>NZ_UTVH01000092.1 GCF_900585905.1 Pseudomonas viridiflava | reverse complement strand
GGCCTAGTTTTTCGTCGTAGGACATGGCTGACCAGACGTTTAGTGTGCCACGCGTGTAGGTCTCGCCTGCTGGCGTATGTTTGGTGGTATCGGGGTTGCCAGGATCCCAGGCCCAGACGAGCTCACCGCTGTGCACATCGAAAGCGCGCACCACGCCGGGCGGTTCGCCCGTGGAGAAGTTGTCGGCGACACGACCGCCCACCACGACAACGTTGCCAGCGACCAGAGGTGTCGAGGTTTGCTGGTAATAGCCTTCCTTGACTTCACCCATATCGGTC
>NZ_UTVH01000088.1 GCF_900585905.1 Pseudomonas viridiflava | reverse complement strand
GCTGGATGCCCAGCGGGTTCGGCAGGCATTGGAATTGAACAAGGTTTTGGCTAAAGCCGCTCATGCCATTGCGAGCACCACCGACGATCTTCAGCAGATCAGGTTGCAACTCGTGGACAGCAAACTGACAGAGACGCTGCAAGGGCAGCTCAACGGCTTCAATCAACAGGCTGCCGGACAGAAAGCCAAAATGGATACGGAGGCAGAAGACCGTCGTCTGCTAGATGAAGGTCAAGACGTACGAACAGCACAATCTGGCAGACGTATTCAAGGACGCGCTACCGACTACGGAAGAGTTGTCGACAATTGCCATTCCCTCGCCGCACCTCATGGCATTGCAACTCGGCATTGGTCGATTGCAAACGCTCATAGGC
>NZ_UTVH01000087.1 GCF_900585905.1 Pseudomonas viridiflava | reverse complement strand
TGATGAATGTTGATTTCTAGTCTTTGATTAGATCGTTCTTTAAAAATATGGGTATGTGATAGAAATATAGACCGGGCACCTCTTTCACTGGTGTGTGTCCGGGCTAAGGTAAAGTTTGTGTGAACAAACTTTCGGCGAATGTCGTCTTCACAGTATAACCAGATTGCTTGGGGTTATATGGTCAAGTGAAGAAGCGCATACGGTGGATGCCTTGGCAGTCAGAGGCGATGAAAGACGTGGTAGCCTGCGAAAAGCTTCGGGGAGTCGGCAAACAGACTGTGATCCGGAGATGTCTGAATGGGGGAACCCAGCGGTCATAAGACCGTTACCTTACACTGAATACATAGGTGTATGGAGCGAACCAGGGGAACTGAAACATCTAAGTACCCTGAGGAAAAGAAATCAACCGAGATTCCCTTAGTAGTGGCGAGCGAACGGGGACCAGCCCTTAAGTTGTTTAAAGATTAGCGGAACGCTCTGGAAAGTGCGGCCATAGTGGGTGATAGCCCTGTACGCGAAAATCTCTTTGCAATGAAATCGAGTAGGACGGGGCACGAGAAACCTTGTCTGAACATGGGGGGACCATCCTCCAAGGCTAAATACTACTGACTGACCGATAGTGAACCAGTACCGTGAGGGAAAGGCGAAAAGAACCGCGGAGAGCGGAGTGAAATAGATCCTGAAACCGTATGCGTACAAGCAGTGGGAGCCCACTTTGTTGGGTGACTGCGTACCTTTTGTATAATGGGTCAGCGACTTATTTTCAGTGGCGAGCTTAACCGAATAGGGGAGGCGTAGCGAAAGCGAGTCTTAATAGGGCGTCTAGTCGCTGGGAATAGACCCGAAACCGGGCGATCTATCCATGGGCAGGTTGAAGGTTGGGTAACACTAACTGGAGGACCGAACCGACTACCGTTGAAAAGTTAGCGGATGACCTGTGGATCGGAGTGAAAGGCTAATCAAGCTCGGAGATAGCTGGTTCTCCTCGAAAGCTATTTAGGTAGCGCCTCATGTATCACTGTAGGGGGTAGAGCACTGTTTCGGCTAGGGGGTCATCCCGACTTACCAAACCGATGCAAACTCCGAATACCTACAAGTGCCGAGCATGGGAGACACACGGCGGGTGCTAACGTCCGTCGTGAAAAGGGAAACAACCCAGACCGTCAGCTAAGGTCCCAAAATCCTGGTTAAGTGGGAAACGATGTGGGAAGGCTTAGACAGCTAGGAGGTTGGCTTAGAAGCAGCCACCCTTTAAAGAAAGCGTAATAGCTCACTAGTCGAGTCGGCCTGCGCGGAAGATGTAACGGGGCTCAAACCAGGTACCGAAGCTACGGGTATCACTTAGGTGATGCGGTAGAGGAGCGTTCTGTAAGCCTGTGAAGGTGAGTTGAGAAGCTTGCTGGAGGTATCAGAAGTGCGAATGCTGACATGAGTAACGACAATGGGTGTGAAAAACACCCACGCCGAAAGACCAAGGTTTCCTGCGCAACGTTAATCGACGCAGGGTTAGTCGGTCCCTAAGGCGAGGCTGAAAAGCGTAGTCGATGGAAAACAGGTTAATATTCCTGTACTTCTGGTTATTGCGATGGAGGGACGGAGAAGGCTAGGCCAGCCTGGCGTTGGTAGTCCAGGTTTAAGGTGGTAGGCTGGAATCTTAGGTAAATCCGGGATTCTAAGGCCGAGAGCTGATGACGAGTGTTCTTTTAGAACATGAAGTGGTTGATGCCATGCTTCCAAGAAAAGCTTCTAAGCTTCAGGTAACCAGGAACCGTACCCCAAACCGACACAGGTGGTTGGGTAGAGAATACCAAGGCGCTTGAGAGAACTCGGGTGAAGGAACTAGGCAAAATGGCACCGTAACTTCGGGAGAAGGTGCGCCGGTGAGGGTGAAGGACTTGCTCCGTAAGCTCATGCCGGTCGAAGATACCAGGCCGCTGCGACTGTTTATTAAAAACACAGCACTCTGCAAACACGAAAGTGGACGTATAGGGTGTGACGCCTGCCCGGTGCCGGAAGGTTAATTGATGGGGTTAGCTAACGCGAAGCTCTTGATCGAAGCCCCGGTAAACGGCGGCCGTAACTATAACGGTCCTAAGGTAGCGAAATTCCTTGTCGGGTAAGTTCCGACCTGCACGAATGGCGTAACGATGGCGGCGCTGTCTCCACCCGAGACTCAGTGAAATTGAAATCGCTGTGAAGATGCAGTGTATCCGCGGCTAGACGGAAAGACCCCGTGAACCTTTACTATAGCTTTGCACTGGACTTTGAATTTGCTTGTGTAGGATAGGTGGGAGGCTTTGAAGCGTGGACGCCAGTCTGCGTGGAGCCAACCTTGAAATACCACCCTGGCAACTTTGAGGTTCTAACTCAGGTCCGTTATCCGGATCGAGGACAGTGTATGGTGGGTAGTTTGACTGGGGCGGTCTCCTCCTAAAGAGTAACGGAGGAGTACGAAGGTGCGCTCAGACCGGTCGGAAATCGGTCGTAGAGTATAAAGGCAAAAGCGCGCTTGACTGCGAGACAGACACGTCGAGCAGGTACGAAAGTAGGTCTTAGTGATCCGGTGGTTCTGTATGGAAGGGCCATCGCTCAACGGATAAAAGGTACTCCGGGGATAACAGGCTGATACCGCCCAAGAGTTCATATCGACGGCGGTGTTTGGCACCTCGATGTCGGCTCATCACATCCTGGGGCTGAAGCCGGTCCCAAGGGTATGGCTGTTCGCCATTTAAAGTGGTACGCGAGCTGGGTTTAGAACGTCGTGAGACAGTTCGGTCCCTATCTGCCGTGGACGTTTGAGATTTGAGAGGGGCTGCTCCTAGTACGAGAGGACCGGAGTGGACGAACCTCTGGTGTTCCGGTTGTCACGCCAGTGGCATTGCCGGGTAGCTATGTTCGGAAAAGATAACCGCTGAAAGCATCTAAGCGGGAAACTTGCCTCAAGATGAGATCTCACTGGAACCTTGAGTTCCCTGAAGGGCCGTCGAAGACTACGACGTTGATAGGTTGGGTGTGTAAGCGCTGTGAGGCGTTGAGCTAACCAATACTAATTGCCCGTGAGGCTTGACCATATAACACCCAAGCAATCTGTTACTCGACAGAGATCAGATTGCGGTGACTGTGAAGACGACACGAACCGAAAGTTTGTAGCGCACACTGAACCTGACTATCACATACCTATTGGCTGAAGCGTAACCCGCAAGGGCAACGCGTCGGCAACCGAATTTCTTGACGACCATAGAGCATTGGAACCACCTGATCCCATCCCGAACTCAGCAGTGAAACGATGCATCGCCGATGGTAGTGTGGGGTTTCCCCATGTGAGAGTAGGTCATCGTCAAGATTAAATTCCAGAACCCCTGATCGCTTACGCGTTCAGGGGTTTTGTTT
>NZ_UTVH01000082.1 GCF_900585905.1 Pseudomonas viridiflava | reverse complement strand
ACCCAGTCCGTCAGCCACGCGTGCACTTCACGCCCGAAAGCGCCGGCACCGACGATAAGCAGGTTTTTGGCATTCATTGGGCCAGATACCCTCCGTCCACGACCATCGACGTGCCGGTCACCCAGCGAGCCGCCGGAGACAGCAGGTAATTGACTGCGTAGGCGATATCCAGCGGCTCACCGAAACCCAACGGGTGCTTCTGCTCCACAGCCTTCATGGAATCGGCACCCACCAGATCCTCGAGCGTGCGGGTCATTTCGGTTCTCACCACACCCGGCGCAATCGCATT
>NZ_UTVH01000081.1 GCF_900585905.1 Pseudomonas viridiflava | reverse complement strand
ACTCAACAGAGTGTTGAAGTGTTAAAAAATATTTCGGATAGATAAGTAGCATGCTAAGGAATATACTTACATTCATGGCTGTTTGTAAATACCTTCCCTGTGCAATCATTCGCCGCGAAGGGTGCCATCAGCGGGTTCGGGACAAGGCAAAACAACTGCCGCCCGGTTTTATCTGCAGGCCGTGAACCACACAGGTGCCTGAAGAGATTTTTTTGAGGTTGATTGCCATGGCTCGTCGCACCAAAGAGGAAGCTCAGATCACTCGCAGCCAGATACTGGAGGCTGCCGAGCAGGCGTTTTATGAGCGCGGTGTGGCTCGCAC
>NZ_UTVH01000080.1 GCF_900585905.1 Pseudomonas viridiflava | reverse complement strand
GGACCTGCGCCGCCTCAAGGAAGACCCCTCATGAAAAAGCTCCATCCCAACGTCGAAACCCTGCGTGCGATCTACAAGGATCTGGCCCGCATCGCCGAGTTCGCGGATCACGACATTGTGCTGCACAAGGCGGATCGAGGTGCCCGGAGCGGATTGTCCATGGTCATCGGCAGACGGTCGGTGCAGAACCATGAGCTGGACCTGATCGAGCACACCCGCCAGACCCTGTACATGGACGTCCACGAAATCGTGGCCGACGACCACTTCGGTTCGGTCATGGGCTACGTGCGCGCCACCTG
>NZ_UTVH01000079.1 GCF_900585905.1 Pseudomonas viridiflava | reverse complement strand
TCGACCGGCGTGAGGTCCTTCACCAGCAATTCACCGCTGGGCAGCGGCTTGATGAAACTGTCTTCCTCTACGTCATGCTCGTCTTCGATGTCGCCTACGATCTGTTCCAGCACGTCTTCAATCGTCACCAGACCCGCCACACCGCCGTATTCGTCGATGACGATGGCCATGTGGTTGTGGTTGGCGCGGAATTCGCGCAACAGAACGTTGAGGCGGTTGGCCTCCGGCACGAAGGTCGCCGTGCGCAGCAGTTTCCTGACATCGTCACTGTCGCCGTCGGGCTTGAGGATCAGCGGCAGCAGATCCTTGGCCAGCAGCACGCCGAGGACGTCGTCATGACT
>NZ_UTVH01000078.1 GCF_900585905.1 Pseudomonas viridiflava | reverse complement strand
GGCCTGAACGTTGGCTCGATCGACTTCGGCGTCACCGGCGAAACGCCGCCAGTGTTCGCACAGGCGGCCGGTGCCGACCTGCTCTACGTGGCCTACGAGCCGCCAGCGCCGACCAGCGAGGCGATTCTGGTGCCCAAGGATTCTCCGATCACCTCGGTCAAGGACCTCAAGGGCAAAAAAGTCGTCCTCAACAAGTGCTCCAACGTGCATTACCTGTTGGTCCGCGCGCTGGAAGACGCAGGCCTGAAGTATTCCGATATCCAGACCGTGTTCCTGCCGCCCGCCGACGCCCGTGCCGCTTTCGAGCGTGGCAGTGTCGACGCCTGGGTCATCTGGGACCCGTACCAGGCCG
>NZ_UTVH01000091.1 GCF_900585905.1 Pseudomonas viridiflava | reverse complement strand
AGCACCACGGCCTGGCGCACCTGCGGCTGGGCCAGCAATTGCGCTTCGATTTCGCCCAGTTCGATGCGGAAGCCGCGAATCTTCACCTGCTGATCGCTGCGCCCCAGGTAATCGATGCTGCCGTCTTCGCCATAACGAGCGAGATCCCCCGTGCGATACAAGCGGCTGCCATCCTCGGCGAACAGGTTGGGAATGAAACGCGTGGCAGTCAGGTCCTGGCGATTCAGGTAACCCCGCGCCAAACCGGCGCCGCCGATGTACAACTCGCCGATGCAGCCTTTCGGCACCGGGTTCAGGGCGCTGTCGAGCAGGTACCAGGTCAGGTCGGCCAAGGGCGTGCCGATCGGGCTGGACTGCGGGTGGTTGAGGTCCTGGCGACGGATCTGGCGATAGGTCACGTGCACCGTGGTTTCGGTGATGCCGTACATGTTGATCAACTGCGGCGCTTGCTCATCGAAGCGCTCGAACCAGGGCTTGAGGCTCGCCACGTCCAGCGCTTCGCCCCCGAAGATCACGTAACGCAGCGCCAGCTGTTGGGCTGACGCACAGGCCACCGCCATCAGCGGCTTGAATGCCGAAGGCGTCTGGTTGAGCACTGTCACGCCTTGCTCCACCAGCAGCGCGTGGAAGTCCTCTGGCGAGCGGCTCACCTCATGGGGCACGATCACCAGCCTGCCGCCGTGCAGCAAGGCGCCAAAAATTTCCCACACAGAGAAGTCGAAGGCGTAGGAGTGGAACAGGGTCCAGACATCGTCGGCGCCGAACTGGAAGTGCTCGTCGCTGGCGGCAAACAGGCGCACCACATTGTCGTGGCTGAGCAGCGCGCCCTTGGGTTGGCCGGTGGAGCCTGAGGTGTAAATGACGTAAGCGAGATTCGCAGGATCGACGCTTGCTTGCGGATTACTGTCGCTGAAGGCCTGGGTGTCCTGATCCAGCCACAGCACCTGGACGCGCTCATTCACCGGCAACACGTCCAGCACCGACGCCTGCGCCAGCAACAAATCAATGCCGCTGTCGTCGATCATGAAGCGCAGCCGCTCCTGAGGAGACGCCGGGTCAAGCGGCACGTAGGCGCCACCGGCTTTGAGGATGGCCAGCAGGCCGATGATCATTGCGGGGCTGCGCTCGGCGGCCAGGCCGACACGACGATCAGGCCCGACGCCCCGCTCGATCAGCAGATGAGCCAGGCGATTGGCGCGCTGATTGAGGTCAGCGTAGGTCAGCTGCTCGCCATCGAAACTCAGCGCCAAGGCGTGGGGTGCGCGGGCGGCCTGGGCTTCGATGCGTTGCGCCAGGGTGGCCTCGCCGGAGAAGCTGCTGGTGTTTGAGAGACGGGCGGGGTTCCACTGCAACAGCGCGTCGTTCTGGTCCGCCACCGGGAGTTCGCCCAATGCCCGGTGAGCAAACGCAGGCAGGACCGCAAGTACCTGCAGCAGTTGGCGGGCAATGCTCGCAATCGTCGTGGCGCTGAACCGCTGGCAATCGTGATTGAAGCGCAGAGACAACTTGGCTCCGGCGTTGACGATCAGGGTCAGCGGGTAATTGGTCTGCTCGTGGCTGCGTATATTGGAGAAATCCAGCCCCTGGGGCGCGCCTTGCTGCAGGGCGTCGGCAATCGGGTAATTCTCGAAGACCAGCAAGGTGTCGAACAGTGCTTCGCCGCCATGCCCGGCCCAGCGCTGAACGTCGGCCAGGGCGCTGTGTTCATGCTCGCGCAGGCTGAGGTTCTGCGTTTGCAGCGCTTGCAGCCATTGGCTGACAGTCACTTCCGGCAGCACCGCACTGACGACCGGCAAGGTGTTGATGAACAGCCCGATCTGCTGTTCGATACCGTGCAGCTGGGTGGGCCGCCCGGCCACCGTGGCGCCGAAGCAGACCCGTTGCTGGCCGGTATGACGCTGCAACAGCAGCGCCCAGGCCGCTTGCAGCAGGGTGTTGAGTGTCACCTTCTGCTGGCGGGCAAATGCATTCAATGTCTCGGTATCCAGCACGTTCAGCGCCACGCTGTAATCATCGTGGCGACGGGTGCTGGCAGCGCCGGACGAAGGGCTGCGAGCCAGCAAGGTGGGCGTATCGAACGCCTGAAACCGCTCGCGCCAGAACGCTTCGCTTGCCCCCTGGTCCTGCTGTTGCAGCCACTGGATGTAGTCGCGATAGTGCGCCCGGGTGGGCTCGACGGGCTGCCCGCTGTAGCGCTGCAGTACTTCGCCGAGCAACTGCGACAGGCTCCAGCCATCCATCAGAATATGGTGGTGAGTCAAAATCAGATGGTGGCGCGCAGCCCCGGTTTGCACCGCGATCAGGTTCAACAGTGGCGCACGGTTCAGGTCAAAACCTTGCTCGCGCTGACCCTCGGCGAGGGCATCGAGGCCTTGCTCGCAGCCCTCCAGCAGGCTGAACGGCATCTGCACCTGGGCGTGGACCATCTGCAACGGCTCCTCCAGATCGCCCTGCCAGTGAAAGCTGCTGCGCAAAATATCGTGGTGATCGAGCGCAGCCTGCCAGGCCTGGCGGAAGCGCTCCGGGTCCAGGCCGCTGACGTCCAGGCGCATCTGGTTCAGGTAATTGCCGGCGGCCTGTTCATGCAGGGTGTGAAACAGCATGCCTTGCTGCATCGGCGCCAGCGGGTACAGGTCCTGGATCTGCCGGGGCGCGATCGGCAGGGCGTCGAGGCGTTGCTGGTCGATGTGCGCCAGTGGGAAGTCTGCCGGGGTGACGCCATGATGGCCCGCGCAATGTTCCACCAGCAGGCGCAGTTCGCTGGCGTATTCGTCGGCCAGTTTCTGGATCAGCGAGTCGTCGAACATGTCGCGGCTATAGGTCCAGTCGATGCTCAGTTCACCGCCATAGACTCGGCCATTGAGGGTCAGCCAATTGCCCAGCGGCGCCTCCGGGCTCTGTTCGGCACCGGCGTTATCGGCGCAGGGAGTGAACAGCGCGCCGGTGTCTGCCGGGTTCTGCTCGGCGAAACTGCTGTCGAACTGGCCCAGGTAATTGAAGGTGATCCGCGGCATCGATAACTGGCGCAGAGCCTCGCGGCTGGCGTCATCGCCGAGGTAGCGCAGCACGCCGAAGCCGATACCTTTGCCGGGAATGGCGCGCAACTGCTCCTTGACCGTCTTGATCGTCTGCGCCATGTCGGCGTCGGGGCTGAGGCTGACCGGGTACAGGCTGGTGAACCAGCCGACGCTGCGGCTGAGGTCGATGTCATCGAACAGCGCCTCGCGACCATGGCCTTCGAGCTGGAGGGCGACATGCGGCTGGCCGCTCCAGCGGCTGATGACACGGCTCAGGGCGCTCAGCAGCAGGTCGTTGATCTGCGTGCGGTAGGCGCCGGGCGCGTCCTGCAGCAGACGACGGGTGACGTCTGGATCGAGGCGGGTCTGCGCCCTGTGCGCCAGCGAGCTGCTCAGGCTGGCGTCGATCCGGGCGTCGGGAAGCGTCGCCGGGATGTCACGCAACTGCCTCTGCCAGAAGGTCAGCTCGTCAAGCATCTGCGGGCTGCGGGCATAGGCCTGCAAGCGCTCGCTCCAGGCTTGCAGCGAGCTGGTGCGCGCAGGCAGCGCGATGGCCTGGCCGGCCTGCAACTGACCATAGGCGCATTGCAGGTCATCGAAAAGAATCCGCCAGGACACGCCGTCCACCACCAGGTGATGGATCACCAGCAGCAGGCGCTGGCTGCCGTCGGCCAGGCTGACCAGCACCGCGCGCAACAGTGGCCCGTGCTGCAGGTCGAGGCTGCGCTGGGCTTCGTCACCCAGTTGCTGCAGCTCGCTGATGTCGTCAAGGGTGGATTGCCACAGGCTGAACGGCCTCTGGCTGCAGGCCTGATAGGTAGCGGTCCAGCCTTGCGGTGCCTGGGCGAAGCTCAGGCGCAAGCCGTCGTGATGGTCGAGCAGCGCGCGCAGGGCCTGCTCCAGCGTCGCGGCGTCCAGGCTATTACCCGGCTGCAGCACCACCGATTGATTCCAGTGCTGGCGCTGGCTGAAGTCGCGCTCGAAAAAGGCCTGCTGGATAGGCAGCAGAATGGCGGCGCCCTGGCCGGCCGGGTGAGTCAACGCGCCAGTGTCGATACTGACGCTGGCGACCTTGGCCAGCCGCTCGATGGTCTGTTGCTCGAACAGCTGCTTGGGGGTGAAGTGGATGCCGGCCTGCCGCGCGCGGCTGACCAGTTGAATGGAGATGATCGAATCGCCACCGAGGTCGAAGTAATTGTCGCGAATGCCCACGCGCTCGCGTTTGAGCACGCTTTGCCACAGGTTGAGCAGACGCTGCTGCAAAGGGCTTTGCGCGGCAACATCAGCGGCGGCGTGCTGCGCCGTATCGGGCAGTGGCAAGGCCTTGCGATCAAGCTTGCCGTTGGCGCTCAGTGGCAGGTGCTCAAGAAATATCCATCGGGTCGGCACCATGTAATCCGGCAGCTTCTCGCCCAGGCTGGCGTTGATCACTGCTTGCAGCGCCGTTTGTGCTGCCGGGTCCTGCGCCTGCGTCGTCACCACATAGCCGAGCAGTTGCTGTTGGTGGGCGATCACTGCCGCTTCGCTGACTTCAGGCAGCGCCAGCAGGCAGGCTTCGATCTCACCCAGCTCGATGCGCAGGCCGCGGATTTTCACCTGATGGTCGATCCGGCCCAGGTACTGAATCACGCCATCGGCGCGATAGCGGGCCAGGTCGCCGGTACGATAGAGGCGCTCGCCGTTGCCGAACGGGCTGGTGACAAAACGCTCGGCGGTCAGCGCCGGGCGTCGGTGGTAGCCACGTGCCAGGCCGACGCCGCCCAGGTACAGCTCGCCCGCAACCCCCACCGGCACCACTTGCAATTGGCTATCGAGTATCCAGGTGCCGAGGTTGGCAATGGGTTGGCCGATGGGCACGCTGTCGCCGCCTTCAGCGCGGCAGGTCCAGTGAGTGACATCGATCGCCGCTTCGGTGGGGCCGTACAGGTTGTACAGCGCAGCGTTGGGCAGTTTGCCGAAGGCTTGTTGCTGCGCGGCCAGTGGCAAGGCTTCACCACTGCAGATGATGCGTCTGAGCCCGCTGCACTGCGTCACGCCGTCGTCCTGCAGGAAGGCTTGCAGCATCGAGGGCACGAAATGCAGGGTGGTGATCTGCAGGCGCCGGATCAGCTCGACCAATCGCCCCGGATCGCGATGATCCCCCGGCAATGCCAGGGCCAGACGCGCACCGCTCAGCAGTGGCCAGAAAAACTCCCAGACCGAGACATCGAAACTAAACGGGGTTTTTTGCAGCACTGTGTCGCTGTCTTCCAGGGCATAGGCCTGCTGCATCCAGCAGAGGCGGTTGGTCAGCGCGCCATGGCGGTTGCCGGCCCCCTTGGGCCGCCCGGTGGAACCTGAGGTGTAGATGACGTAAGCGAGGTTTTCCGCGCTGACCTGGACCGCCGGGTTGTGGGTCTCGGTGGCTGCAAAGTTCAGCGTATCGAGGGTCAGGCAGTGGATTGCCGTGTTGACCGGCAACTGTGGCCCCACGGCGCTGTGGGTCAACAGCAAGGCGATACCGCTGTCTTCAATCATGTAGGCCAGACGCTCGGCCGGGTAGTCCGGGTCCAGTGGCAGGTAAGCGCCCCCCGCCTTGAGGATGGCCAGCAGGCCGACGACCATCTCGACGCTGCGTTCCAGGGCGATGCCCACCACCACGTCCGGGCCGACACCCAGCGCGATCAGGCGATGCGCCAGCTGGTTGGCGCGCAGGTTCAGCTGGGCATAACTCAGTTGCTGCCCGGCGAACATCAGCGCAACGGCTTGCGGCGTGCGCTGCACCTGTTGCTCGATCAGTCGGTGAATCGGCTGATCCAGCGGATAGTCGGTCTGCGTGGCATTCCATTGCTGCAACTGCTGGCGCTCCAGGGCGCCAAGCATCGGTAAATCGCCAAGAGCCTGGGTGGGATTGTCCAGCATTGCCTGCAACAGCTGCTGCCAATGCTGGCCCAGGCGGGCGATGGTCTGCGGCAGGAACTGCTCGCTGCGGTATTCAAGTTCGGCGCGAATCGTTTGCGCTGAATACTCGACGTCGATGCTCAGATCGAAGCGTGCCTCGGGCACGGCCGTTGGCAGCGACTCGACGCGCAGATCACCCAGCTGCAGCGCGACAGGGGTCGCTTCGGCGACACGCCAGTTGAACAGGGTCTGGAACAGGGGATTGGCCTGCGTGCTGCGTTGCAGGTTCATCTGTTCCAGCAACAGCTCAACCGGGTAATCCGCGTGTTCAAGGGCCGCCATGGACGCTTGACGCAGATCCTGCAAAAAGTCCTCGACAGCCTGCTCGGGCTTGAGCCGGGCGCGGTAGATCTGGCTGCTGACGAAGAAACCCACCAGCTCCTGGGTCGCGCTCTGATTGCGGCTGGCGTTGGGCACGCCGACGGTGAAATCCTGCTGCCCGCTGTAGCGGGCGAGCAGCAATTGCCAGGCGCCCAGCAAGACCATGAAGGGCGTCACGTTGAGGCGCTGACAGAAAGTTTGCAGCGCCCGTGTCAGGCTGGCGGGCAGGTCCAGGGTCAGGCTGCCGAGGCTGTTGCGGCGCACTGCGTTCGGAGCGAAATCGGTGGGCAGGGCCAGGGTTGGCAGCTCGTTGCCCAGGTAGTTTTTCCAGTACACCGCCGCGCGCTCATGGGCGCTGCTGCCGAGGTAGTCTTCGCGCTGCCAGCGGGCGTAATCGCTGTATTGAATACCGGGCCGTGGCAGGGCTGTCGGGTCACCGGCCCGCAGGCGCGCAAAAGCCTGCGCCAGGTCATGAATCAGAATCGGGTTGGACCAGGCATCGGAGACGATGTGGTGCAGGGTCAACAGCAGCACATGCTCCTGCGTGCCGATGTGTAGCAGCGTGGCCCGAATCAGCGGCGCCACGCCAAGGTCCAAAGGGCGCGCTGCTTCGGCCTGCAGGCAGGTGTCGAGTGCATCGTGGCTGTCCAGCTTTAGGCGTTTGAGCAGCAAGTGTGCGTTCGTGTCGACGATCTGGCGCGGGGCGCCGTCGATCTCGCTGAAAAAGGTGCGCAGGATGTCGTGGCGCTCGACCACCTGTTGCAGCGCCCGCTGCAGCAGGTCGGCATCCAGCTCGCCGCTGATCGACAGTGCCCGTGGCAGGTTGTAGGCGGCGCTGTCGGGGTTGAACTGTTGCAGCAGCCACAACCGTTGCTGAGCGAAGGACACCGCCGCCGGGCTCTGATTCGCGCCGGGGTTCGCACGGGCGCGCAAACCCTGGGTCTGCTCCTGCTCATCAGCCAGGAGCAAGGCCAGCAGATCGTCGTCGGGGTGTGGATTGAATTGATTCATCATCGCTCTCGTCGCCATTGGCGCAGGGTTTGGCTTTGTCAGGAAGACGAAGGGTGGCGGGGCAGATTTAGCGCGGGCGGCGATTGGCAACGCACCCGGCAGCCACCCTTGAAACGGTCATTACGCCACGGCCCGCTCACTGACCACTTGCCCGGCGCTCATCCGCACCAGTTGGTCGGCAACATCGAAATAGCGGTCGTCGTGGGAGATGACGATGATGGTCTTGCCCAGGCGCTTGAGGTCCGGCAGCAACTCGGTGTAGAAAATCCGCCGGAAAGTCGGGTCCTGGTCGGCCGCCCATTCGTCGAACACCAGCACCGGGCGCTCATCCAGCCAGGCATTGATCAGCGCCAGGCGTTTGCGCTGGCCAGTGGACAGGTCGGTGGTGGTGAACGCGCCGTTGCGGATACTGACCTTGTGCGCAATTTCCAGGCGTTCAAGGTAGCGATTGGCGTCGGCTGGCAGCGTCTTGTCGTTCTGGATCAGGTCATCGAACAGGTAATAGTCGGCAAACACCGTGGTGAACATCTGCCGGTAGTCGTCCAGGCCACGGGCGTCCACGGGCTGGCCGTTGAGCCGCACCTCACCCTGCTGCGGCGTGTACAGGCCGAGCAGCAGCTTGATCAGGGTGGTCTTGCCGCAGCCATTTTCACCCACGATAAACAGGATCTCCCCCGGCGTTATGCTCAGGTTCACTGGCCCCAGCCGGAACGGTTCGTTGCCCTCCACTGGTGGGAAGGCGTAATGCACGTCGCGCAGCTCCAGGTGCTCAAGGGCGGGTGCTGGCTGATCCGCAGGCTCCAGCAGCAGGTGTGGCTCCGGCGATGAGAAGCGCGCCGAGAGGTCGGCAATGCGCCGAAACGCAATCTGCGCACGACCGACAATCGGCAGGTTGCCGATCAGGGTTTCCAGCGGGCCTTTCATGTACAGCAACACCAGCACGAAACCGCTCATCACCGCAGGGTTCGGGCTGGGCCACAGGGTCTGCAGGGTCAGGGTCAGGCCGATGACGACGAAGAACAGCATCGAACCCAGGCTCTTGGCGATCACGAAGATATTGATCGAGCGCACGTGGGTGTCGCAGATGTGGTCGGCGGTGCCCTGGATATTCTTGCTTAGCATGGCGTAGCGGCGCGGCCGATGGATGCGCAGCTCCTTGGCACCCTCGGCAATTGCCGAGTAGTGCTTCTGCAACTCGTCTTCGGCTTCGCGCGCGGCGAAAAAGCCTTTGATGCCCCGGGCCTGAGCAACGAACTGCACGGCGCAGCCAATGCCGATGGCGAGCATCGTGATCAGGAAAATCGGCAGTGACAGGGTGGCCATGTAGCCCAGGCAACCGATGATGATGGTCATGGAAATGGCCAGCGGGGCGAAGGCAAAGGCCAGGTCGCTGATGGTGTCGACGTCGCGGGTCAGCACCGGGATCAGGCGATGGGTGCGATAGCGCTCAATCTGCTCGATAGGCGCCGACAGCACTTTTGCGCCGAGGTCCTTGCGCAGTTTGGCGATGACTTTCTGGCCGACATAATTGGTGCCGATGTCTGCCGCGATGGTGCTCAGCAGGGCGACCAGACACAGGCCGGCAAAGGCGATGACCACCCCCCGGCTCATGCCGTCTTCGCTGTGCAGGCCCTGATTGACCGTGGCCAGCAGCGCGGTGACGCTCAGGCCGCCGACCATGCCCAGCAGGACCGAGGCGATGACAATAGGCCGGTAGGGCCGGAGCAGGCTCAGAAGTTCACGAAGGGCGCTGCGCGGTGCGGGGTTCATGGGCTACCTCGGTCGAGACAAAGACGGGTTGTCAGTGCATTGAACGAGTGGTGCGCGGGGGGATTTAGGGGTGTGGGACCGGCTTCAGCCGGGAAGGGGTCCTGACAGGCGCCATACCTGCTGAGCCTGCAATGCAGTCTTCCCGGCTGAAGCGGAGCGCCGCCCGGCCGGTCCCACGTCGCCCGGCTAGTCTCACGCCAGTTACAAATCCCGCACCACGCGAAAGCTCAGCCAGTCGCCGCGGTTGTGTGGGTACAGACCGTTGCGGTTGCCGGAGCGGGAGAAGATGGGCGCTTCGGTCCAGTCGTTGCCGCGTATCTGTTGCACGCCGCATTCGCCGGTGAGCCAGGCACTGCCGTCGGTGGGGGCACCGACGTAATCCTTGTTGCGACAGTCGGCGACCCATTCGTAGACATTGCCATGCAGGTCATACAGGCCGAAGGCATTGGGCGCAAAACTGCCCGCTGGCGCAGTGAAACTGAAGCCGTCTTCCGGACCATAAGTGTTGGCATGTTTGGCGATGCTGTATTCCTTGCCCTCGTCCATGGGGAACGGGAAAGGGCCGGTTGTGCCGCCGCGAGCCGCGTATTCGCGCATGGACTCGCTGACCATGTGGTAGGCCTTGCCGGTCTTTTTCGACAGCCAGGCGACGTAGGCCTGGGCTTCCTTGTAATCCATGCATACAGCGGGCTGGCGATCAGTGATCGGGTAGCGCGGCTTGCCAGCGATGCATTCGCGGCCGGGGCGTTTGTCGCCGTCGGGCATGACATAACCGGTGTCGCGCAGATACGCGTTCCACTCGCCGGTCAGGACCTGAAAGCGGCTCATGGCGAAGGGCTTCTTGAAGGTGACCTCATGCTGCGGGCCTTCATCGGGCTGGCGGCCGATCTCATCGTCGGGCGTGCCCATGGTGAAGGTGCCAGCGGGCAGCACCACCAGCTCCGGACAATCCTTGCAGTCCCTGAACACCGTGCCGGATGGTGTTTCCACGGTGGCCGCCTGCACGAAGGTGGGCAAGAGGCTGACGAGCAGGGCCGTGCGGGCCAGTCGGGCGAGTTGTCGCAAGAGTGTGGTTTTCATCGTGTGTTCCATCAGCAAAAGAAAATCGAGAGTGCGTCAACGCTTGGCAACGGGCCTGGCTGCGTCCTGCACCTGTTGCCAGACGCGCATGAAGTTGCCACCCCAGAGTTTGGCGATGTCCGCCTCGGAGTAGCCGCGCTGCAGCAGCTCGGCGGTGACGTTGCGGGTTTCGCTGACGTCCTTCCAGCCGTCGAGGCCGCCGCCTTCGTTGAAGTCCGAGGCGATGCCGACATGATCAATGCCGATCTTGCGCACGCTGTAGTCGATGGCGTCGCCCAGATCCTTGAGGGAGGCTTTCGGCTCTTCTTCGAGGATGGCGTAGAGGGCAGCGGCGTACTGGCCGAATTTTTGTTCCGGCCAGGCAGCAATCACCGGGTCACCCGGCATCAGCGCCATGGCCAGATTGGGCAGCGGCGGCAGATCGAAGCGGGCCCGCAGGTCGTTGAGCTTGCCTTGAGTTTTCTGGCTCAGGGGTTTGAGGTAGCCGGAAAAACCGACGATCTGCACCACGCCGCCACTGTCGCGGATCAGCTGCATTTCCTTGTCACTGAGGTTGCGCGGGATGTCGACCATGGCCCGAGGTACCGAATGAGAGGCGACCATGGGTGTGCGGCTCAGGCGGCTGACCTGCTCCAGCGCGGGGGTGGACATGTGCGAAACATCGATGATGACGCCAAGGTCGTTCAACCGCTGCACCGCCTGCTGTCCCATGGGCGACAGCCCGTCCAGGGCGTCGGCGGTGTCATTGAAGAACGGCATCGGGCGCGAGGAATCGGCCCATTCATTGTTGCCGATATAACTGAAACCGAACATGCGCATGCCCCGCGCCGCCCACTTGTCCAGCAGGTCTAGATCGTTGCCCAGCGGGTAGGCATTGAGCATGCTGATGAACACCGCAAACTTGTTTTCGCCCTGCAATCTGCGCATGTCCTCCGGGGTGTAGGCGATGGCCACTTGATTGGGGAAATCACGGACCATGCCGGTTATCGCCTTGTAGCGGATTTCCTGCTGATTGCGCGCCTCTTCGACGAAGCCCGGTGTCGGCCTATGCGGGGCGTTGGGGCCGTTCCAGATTTCCGGCCAGCCAAACACCGTCAGCGCTGCAGCCGAGAGACGCCCGCGTCCGGCCTTGGCCAGATCAAACTGGCCGCTGCCATCCTTGTCAGGCTCTTTGCCTTCAGTGCCAAAATCCAGCGGCAGGGTGATGTGGCTGTCGAAGGAGACGATCCGCTCCTGAATCTCCTGCGCCTGTTGCATGACCTTCAAGGGATAGGCCGGATAGCCGCTGAACCAGTGTTGCCACGCCATATAGGCCGCGCCCAGGCTGACAGCCAGAGCGAGGGGCAAGCCGATGTATAACGCTTTCTTGTTCATTGCGATCCCGAATTCAAGCCGTCGAAGTGCAGTCAGCAGTGCAGGCTTTGCTATCAGGGAGGAACGAGCAGGCATCGGCGAAATTTAACCGGGCACTGCCGACGTCTGCCTGTTGGCCCGGGTCAGGCTTAAATTTACCTGGCGAGCCAACGTTCTAGCTTGGGTAACGCCCGATTGCGGGCCTTCACAGGGTGGGCGATGAAGATTTCTCGGCGCGGGTTTCTGGCAGGGCTGACGGTGGCGGGCGCAGCGGTGCCGGCGGCTTACTACGCCCATCGCGAATTGACGCGCCCTGAGTTTCCCGTCACGCCGGGGGAGGCGTCCTTCGATGTCGCCGATGCCCAGGGCCGTCAATTGGCCGATACGCTGCGCGGCATCTGGGACTTTCAACTGCTGGGCAATGACGCCGGGCTGCAAGGTCTGCCGCTGCAGGGGCTGCAGCTGCTGCTAGACATTGCGCCGCGTGGCCGTGGCCTGCGCGGCGTGCTCGACACCGCTGAAAACCTGCGTGGCGAGGCTGCGCCGCGCTATCAGTTGATCGGTGACCTGGCGCAAGCCAACGGCGCCCGGTTGAGCTGGCGCCTGACCCGATCCGATTCGCCCACCGGCGATCCCGACTATGAGGTCAGCGTGGTGCTGGATGAGGTCTGGGCGGCGTTCGGCAATGCGGGCAGCGCGACCTTGAACGGGCGCATTCTGCGCCTTGATCGGGCCCTGGCGTTGCCATTGCAGGACAACCGCTTCGTCGCGGTCAAGCGGCTTTTCCCCGAAGCCCGAGAGCGGATCGCGCTTGAGCCCGAACTGCTGGCGCAGTTGATCAGCCCCGAGCACCGCCTGTTCCATCAGCTCTGGCACGCCAGCCGCGACAAATGGCACAGGTTGTCGACGGATAAACAGGACGCCTTGCGCGGCGTTGGCTGGCAGCCGGGGCCGCGTGAACAGGAGCGCGACGCCCGCGGCCCGCACAAGGATCGCAATGGCTCAGGTGTCGATTTCCTGTTCATGCACCGGCACATGCTGGGTCAGGCGCGGGCGCTGCAGGCGTTGCCGTCGTGGCGGCATTTTCCACTGCCTCGCCCGGAGCTGATGCGCGATCGCCAGGGCTTTGCGCGCTATTTCGACAACGCCGACGGCTGCTCGCTGCCGCCCAACTGGCGTGCGCCGGGCGACGATGAATACAGTCAGTGGGTCAGCGACGTGAAAAGCGCCGAGACCTATCACAGCAACTTCGAAGTCTGGGAGTCGCAGTACCGCGACCCGGCGTACCTGGCGAAGCTGACCCTCGGCCAGTTCGGCTCCGAAATCGAGCTGGGCCTGCATGACTGGCTGCACATGCGCTGGGCATCGGTGCCGCGTGATCCCTCCAGCGGCGAGCCGGTGCCCATGGCGCGGGATCCGGCCGACTTCGCGCCGCGCTGGTACCTGGCCGAAAACGACTTTCTCGGCGACCCGTTTTCTTCCCATGTGCACCCGGTGTTCTGGCGCTTTCACGGCTGGATCGACGACCGCGTCGAAGACTGGTATCGCGCCCACCAACGCTTTCATCCGGGCCAGGTCAGCCGGGTGCGGCGCAATGATGTTGACTGGTTCGCGCCAGGCCGCTGGGTGGAAGTGGCCGACCCGTGGCTGGGCCCGCTGACCCATGGCTGCAGTACGACGCCGGGCGTGATGCCGGGCAAGACGATGGAGATGGACCCGGAGGTGATGAAGCTCGCCCTGCGGATCACTTTTGGTGACGACAAGGGGCTCGGCAACCTGCTGCGCAAAGTCCCCCGGCGTCCGTGGTATGCGCGTCATCTGTCGCCAAAGCGCTGGTCCTGAGGCATCGCTAAATTTTGTTCCAGCGCTCTCGTTCCCTACTGCAACAGGCCGCCTCGTCGGCCATCCCGATGGACGAGCGCGCAACACTTCCCGAGGACACTGGAATGACACAGGCTCACGTATCTGCCGTGGTTCACGATTTGATCGGCATCGGCTTCGGCCCCTCCAATCTGGCCCTGGCCATTGCCCTGCAAGAGCGTGGCGAACGCGACGGCGCGCTGGATGTGTTGTTCCTCGACAAACAGGCCGATTATCGTTGGCACGGCAATACCCTGGTGACTCAGAGTGAACTGCAGATTTCCTTCCTCAAGGACCTGGTGACCCTGCGCAATCCCACCAGCGCGTTCTCCTTCGTCAATTACCTGAAGCAGCATGGCCGGTTGGTGGATTTCATCAATCTGGGCACGTTTTATCCCTGCCGCATGGAATACAACGACTATCTGCGCTGGGTCGCCGCGCAATTTGTCGAGCAGAGTCGCTATGGCGAAGAAGTGACTGCCATCGAGCCGGTGCTGCACCAACAGAAGGTCGAGGCGTTGCGGGTGATGTCCCGAGATACCCAGGGCCAGCACCATGTGCGGACCACTCGCGCGGTGGTAGTGAGCCCTGGCGGCACGCCACGCATTCCTGAAGCATTCGCCGGGTTGAAGGGCGACCCTCGGGTGTTTCATCACTCACACTACCTGCAGAGCATGGCCCGTCTGGGTTGCGCCAACGGCACGCCGATGCGTATCGCGATCATCGGGGGAGGGCAGAGTGCTGCCGAAGCGTTCATCGATCTCAATGACAGTTACCCCTCGGTGCAGGTGGACCTGATTCTGCGCGGCTCGGCGCTCAAGCCAGCTGATGACAGCCCCTTCGTCAACGAGGTGTTTTCGCCAGAGTTCACTGACCTGATGTTCAGCCAGAACGGCGCTCAGCGCGAGCAGATGATTCGCGAGTATCACAGCACCAATTATTCAGTGGTGGACATCGACCTGATCGAACGCATCTACGGTGTGTTGTATCGACAGAAAGTGTCAGGCATTGCCCGTCACGGTTTTCGCAACCTGACGGCGGTGCAAAGGGCAACGGCATCGGCCGCTGGCATCGACCTGGCGCTGGTGAACATCGCCAACGGCGAAAGCGACCTGCAGCGCTACGACGCGGTGGTGCTGGCGACCGGGTACGAACGCCAGTTGCATCGCCATCTGCTGGCGCCGCTGAGGGACTATCTGGGGGATTTCGAAGTGGCCCGGGACTACCGGATCAAGACCGACGCGCGCTGTCAGGCGTCGGTTTACATGCAGGGTTTCTGCGAGGCCAGCCACGGCTTGAGCGATACCCTGCTGTCAGTGTTGCCCATCCGCGCCGACGAAATCGCCGCATCGCTGTACGCCAATATCAAAGACGCCGGGCGTGATCAGGCCGTGCTGGAGCGTTTGCTGGCGGTGGGGTGAGCAGGCGGTGAATCCATTGCATCCACAGCGCCTGTCACACAGATTTCGTGAGCAAGCTCACTCCCACAGGACGTGGTGACCCTTTGCCCACGGGGAGCGAGCATGGTGGGAGCGAGCTTACTTGCGAATAGGTCCGGCCCGGCATTGCTTTGCCGGCTGAAGACGGTCCTGCCAGGGGCGGCGACCGGCGTATGTGCTCAATCCCACTGCGGCGCGAGCCTTTCCGGGCTGGTCAGGCGGTGGCCGCGGTCCAGGGCGGCAATCTGCGCCATGTCGTCATCGCTCAGCTTCAGGTCGCAGGCTTTGCGATTACTTTCGAGATTGCTGCGCTTGGTGGAAGACGGGATCACCGCATAGCCCAGTTGCATCGCCCACGCCAGGGTCACCTGCGCGGTGGAGGCGTCATGCCGTTCGGCGATCTGCTCGATCACCGGGTCCTTGAGCACTTCGCCATAGGCCAGGGTCATGTAGGAGGTGATCTGAATGCCATGACGTTTGGCAAACTCAGCCACGGTACGATTCTGCAGGTATGGATGCAGCTCGATCTGGTTGGTGGCGATGTTCTCGGCACCGACTGCATCAATGGCTTCCTGCATCAGTGCAACAGTGAAGTTGGAAATGCCGATCTGCTTGGTCAGCCCTTGTTCTTTGGCCTGCAGCAGAGCGGTCATGAATTCCTTGACCGGCACTTCGCCCTTGGGCGACGGCCAGTGAATCAGCGTCAGGTCGACATAGTCGGTCTTGAGCTTGGCCAGGCTCTCTTTCAGGCTCGGGATCAGCTTGTCGGCGGCGAAATTGTCGGTCCAGATCTTGGTGGTGATAAACAGCTCATTGCGCGGCACACCGCTGTCGGTGATGGCCTTGCCGACTTCAGCTTCATTGCCGTAGATCTGGGCGGTGTCAATGACCCGGTAGCCAAGTTCGAGGCCGGTGCTGACCGAGTCGATGACGACCTGATCCTTGAGGCGGAAAGTGCCGAGGCCAAATGCTGGAACGCTCATGTGCGTACTCCTTCGAGTAGGTGGGTAAATCGACGTGAGCGCAGTATCCACAACAGGGTGCCGGGGAAAAACAGCAGATCGGGAAAGGGATATTTGCCTGCGCATCACGAATAGGCTTGCAGGTTTGGTCAGCGCAGGGCACGCAGGGTTCAAGTCTTTTCAGCGCGGGCAGGACGGGTGTTAGGTCGGCAACGGGTGATTGCAGGCACCCCCGGCACAGGCGCGGGCCGGGAGGCATTGAGGATGACGCACTTACGGTGGTCAATCAGGATAGAGCGGCTTGCTCACGTGCATGATGCTCGCATAGTCGTACACATACTGGCGCCCCGCGTGACTGGTCTGGCGCAGTTGGTCGATCAGTTGCCGCTCTTTCTTGTTCAGGTATCTCAGCCCAGGGTGGTCACTTGACTTCAGGCGATCACGTTCATGGGCGTCAGGAAATGCTACGACGTTCGACATGAAATATCTCCTGCTTGTTAAGCCCTTGCTTGCGGCTATTCAGTCCCGGTTATTGTTCAGGTGGCGACGTCCCAACCTTACCCAGAAAAAGTTGATGCGATCAACCCTGCAAATGGACCCTGCATCACAGTATTTGCACGACTTCCAATAATTGACGCTGATTGTTGACGACAATTTCGACTTCATCACCCGGCAACTTGCCCAGTAACATCTGGCCCAAAGGCGCACGCGGGGTGATCACGATGATGCTGAGCGCTTCATGCGCAATCTTCAGACCGGCGGCATCAGGACCGAGAAAAAAGTGCCGTGGGCTGCCGCTATGGTCTTGCAGCTCCACCAGATCGCCAGTCTGCACGCCCCTTTCGGCGTTGAATGGGTGCACTGGCAGCTTCAGGTAGAGCGCCAGTGAATGCCGAATTTCGTCGACCCGTCGCGCCTGCCCGGCGGCCAGGTAAGAGGCTTCGAGCCCCAGGGTGTCGTATTTGTTCTCGGCGATGTTTTCTTCATGGGTGGCGGTTTCATAGGCGGTTTGCGCAGCGCGCTGCGCGACGTCCAGATCGGCGCGCAGGGTGTCGATGATCTGTTGCAGGACTGTTTGCTTGTTCATTGTTCAACCGCAGAACTGGATGACATTGGCGCGACTTTTCTCGCTCGGCGCCGTGCGATCCTGCTGCATCCAGAAATCGCATTTCGGGCCGCTGAACTGTCTTTGCTGCTGCTCCTGCGCCTGCTCGCGGGCCTGGCGTGCTTCGCTCTCACGCAGGCTCTTTTCGTATTTCTCGAACATCGTCTTTTCCGCTTCAGGCGCAGGGTTGGCCGTTTGCGGCGTGCTTGGCTGCGCAAGGGCGCTCTCCACTTTCTGCTGGTCAGCTGGGGGCAGCGCCTTGTAGAACAGCAGGCAGGTGAGGGCAATGGTCAGAAAACCCAGCCACAGCCCAGCGGCGATGCAGGCAATCAGTTTCAGTGGATGCAGCGACACATTCAGCTCGCGGCGATTTCGGGCAGGCATGGCAGGTTCTCGACGTTGACGGCGCAGGCGGGCAATTGTGCCTTGAGCCTAGGTTTGTTCCGGCTTCATCGCAAGGCCGCGATGAAACGGGAACAGGCCCTGGACTGGTGATCGATGCCTGTCTGAAGGACAATCGACACTTTTTATCACCCGCCCGCAATGAGCACGTCATGAAAGCCTCCTGGGACATCTTTTGCAGCGTCGTCGACAACTATGGCGACATCGGCGTGACCTGGCGGCTGGCCCGGCAACTGGTGGCCGAACACGGTCTTGCCGTGCGTCTCTGGGTCGACGATCTGCAGGCCTTCGTGCGCCTGTGCCCCGACGCCCATGCAGGCACCGAGCAACAATGGCAGCAAGGCGTCAGCGTGCATCGCTGGCCGCAACAGTGGCAGCCCGCAATAGTGCCTGACGTGGTCATCGAAGCATTTGCCTGTCGCCTGCCTGACGCTTATGTCGAGGCCATCGCGCAGCGCTCGCCGCGCCCGGTGTGGATCAATCTGGAATACCTCAGCGCCGAAGACTGGGTCAGCGGCTGCCACGGGCTGCCTTCGGTGCAATCGAACGGTGTGCGCAAATATTTCTTTTTCCCTGGCTTCCCGATTACCACCGGAGGGCTGCTGCGCGAGCAGGGCCTGATGGCAGCGCGGCAGGCGTTTGTTGAAGCGACTGCCGCGCAGCAGTCTTTTCTGCGCGGGCTAGGGGTGCATGCCCAGCCCGGCGCTCGGCTGATTTCGCTGTTCACCTATGAAAACCCGGCCATTGGCGCCTGGCTCGACGTGCTGGCGGCAGACACCCGGCCCACGCAATTGCTGGTGCCGGAAGGCCGAATTCTTGGCGACCTGCAGTACTGGCTGGGCACTGGCCCGCTGCAGGCCGGAGCCTGCGAGCAACGAGGCACGCTGACCGTGCACGTGCTGCCGTTCGTCAGACAGGAGGACTACGACCGCCTGCTCTGGTGCTGCGACTTCAATGTGGTGCGCGGGGAGGATTCGTTTGTGCGCGCACAGTGGGCCGCGCGGCCGCTGCTCTGGCACATCTATGAACAGGACGACGACGCCCACTGGGTCAAGCTGGATGCTTTCCTCGAACTTTACCTGGCCGGGCTGGCGCTGCCTGCAGCGCAGGGGCTGGCCGACTTCTGGCGCGCCTGGAATGCCGGCAAATCGGGTGCTGCCAGCTGGAAGGTGATCACCGCGCACGAGGCGGCAATTGGCGAGCATGCCCGGCGATGGGCGCAGCAACAGGCCGCGCAGGCTGATCTTGCGACGAAGCTGGTACTGTTTTGTGGAGTTTCGTATGATACGCGGCCTTGAGATTAGGCTCTGTACGAAAAAGATCTTTGACGATCTGTGCAAAGCGGTTTCTCGTACAGAGCCTCGGCAACTTCCATCCAAATTCGGATATACGCAATGAAAACTGGTAAAGAACTCAAACCCGGTACCGTGATTCGTCTCGAAAACGACCCTTGGCTGGTTCAGAAAGCTGAATTCACCAAGTCCGGTCGTAACAGCGCAATCATGAAGACCAAGCTGAAAAACCTGCTGACCGGTTACAAGACCGAGATCGTTTACAGCGCTGACGACAAGCTGGACGACGTGATCCTCGACCGCAAGGAAGCGACCCTGTCGTTCATCAGCGGCGACACCTACACGTTCATGGACACCACTGACTACACCATGTACGAGCTGAACGCTGAAGACATCGAGGCTGTTCTGCCATTCGTTGAAGAAGGCATGACCGACGTCTGCGAAGCCATCTTCTTCGAAGAGCGTCTGGTGTCTGTCGAGCTGCCGACCACGATCGTGCGTGTGGTTGACTACACCGAAGGTTCGGCGCGTGGCGACACGTCCGGCAAGGTGATGAAGCCTGCCAAGCTGGCCAATGGTACCGAGCTGCAAGTGGCTGATTTCATTGAAATCGGTGACCGCATCGAGATCGATACCCGTGAAGGCGGTTCTTACAAAGGCCGTGCCAAATAAGCACAGCCTTTACGCAGTCACAAAAAAACCCGCAGCGA
Source organism: Pseudomonas viridiflava (assembly GCF_900585905.1). Taxonomy (GTDB): domain Bacteria; phylum Pseudomonadota; class Gammaproteobacteria; order Pseudomonadales; family Pseudomonadaceae; genus Aquipseudomonas. The sequence goes on along the minus strand of NZ_UTVH01000091.1, from coordinate 164,892 downwards.
TGCGGGTTTTTTTGTGGGCGATTGTTTTGGGCTCATGTCGACTGTGATGGCCTCGACGTGGGACCTGCTTCAGCCGGAAAGACTGCCCATCTGATGCCGGATACTCAGCTGCCGTGCTGGCCTGTTCCCGGCTAAAGCCGGTCCCACGTCGTCATGAATGTCCCACAGGTTTGCGCCACGCCGCAGAACAGAAAACTCCTGGGATTACACGGTTACGTGAAGGCGCACGTCGACATTGCCACGGGTGGCATTGGAGTAAGGGCAAACCTTGTGGGCCGCCTCGACCAGTTGCTCTGCGTCTGCCTGCTCCAGGCCCGGCAGGCTGACATGCAGGTCGATGTCCAGACCAAAGCCGCCTGGGATCTGGCCGATACCGACGTGGGCCGTGATTGCAGTGTCGGCAGGCACCGTGCGCTTGCTCTGACCGGCGACGAATTTCAGCGCACCGATGAAACAGGCCGAGTAACCGGCGGCGAACAGTTGCTCGGGGTTGGTGGCTGCGCCGCCTGCACCGCCGAGTTCCTTGGGCGTTGCCAGCTTGACGTCAAGGATGTTGTCGCTGGAAACAGCGCGACCATCACGGCCGCCGGTTGCAGTTGCGATTGCGGTGTAGAGCGTATCCATGGTGTCACCTCATTGGTCGTGGAAGGATCGTGGCGATCCGGAATCTGTCGGTATGTCTGCGACGCAAACAGCGCATCAGCAGCAGGCGACGTGAATGTATCGCGCAAATAGTTTGTGCGCAAGATAATATTCCGGGGTATCCGCTTTTCAGGTTTTACCCGCCGTTCACGATCAGACGCTGTCTTGCAAATTTGTCCGCAATTTCAACAGGACGCCCTGCAGTGCCTGCAGTTGCTCGATGCTCAAGCCGCTGGAGGTGAGGATGCAGCCGGGCACGCTGAGCGCTTTTTGTTGCAGTGCGCGGCCCTGTTCGGTCAGGCGCAGTTGCACCACGCGCTCGTCTTGCTTGCTGCGCATCCGGTTGAGCAGGCCTTCGCCTTCCAGACGCTTGAGCAGGGGGGTCAATGAGCCTGGGTCGGTGAGCAGGCGGCTGCTGATTTCGCCCACCGTGATGCCGTCCTGTTGCCACAGCACCATCATCGCCAGGTACTGCGGATACGTCAGACCGAGAGCCTGGAGCAGAGGTTTGTAGACCTTGGTCATGAGCAGTGAGGTGGAATAAAGGGCGAAACACAACTGGTTATCGAGCAGCAATGCGTCGCAGCTGCCAGGTGCGGTGGAGCTTGCATCTGCGGTCATCGGGGTGTCCTCGTGCCGGTGATATCAATGGATAATTTAGTGTCATGATCTTTAATGTGCCAGCTATATCCTCATTGCCCTGTCGCTGCAGCCAGGGTCGGGGCGCTGAAAAAATACTGAATCGGCCTGCCTTCGCGCATCGCGCAGTTGCCTGCGCAGCCAGACTGCGTAGCATGCAGCCTTGGCCAGAAGGGAGAGCCCGGCGTGATTGATGTGCTGATGTATATAGTGTTGGGTGCGGCGATGGGCACCCTGGGCGGTCTGTTCGGCATTGGCGGCGGGCTGGTGGCGATACCTGCGCTGGGCGTGCTGTTCGGCCTCGATCAGCAATTGGCCCAGGGCACGGCGCTGCTGATGGTGCTGCCCAACGTGCTGCTGGCCTTGTGGCGGTACAACCAGCGCAACCGGGTTTCACTGCGCAACGCAATGATGCTGATCGTGCCCAGCTTCTGTTTTGCCTGGCTGACCTCGCTGTGGGCCGTGCGGCTTGACCCGCAGCACATGCGCATGGCGTTCATCGGCTTTCTCGTCGTCCTGACGGTGTTCAACCTGGCGCAGCTGTTTTGGCGCAAGGCGTCGGCCAGCACGCAGCTGCGGCACAGCAACCGATTGTGGCTGCTGGGAGTGATTTCGGGGATCACCGGCGGTTTGTTCGGTGTCGGCGGCGGGGTGGTGGCAACGCCGATCCTGACCAGTTTTTTCGGCGCCACTCAGGTGGTTGCCCAGGGACTGGCCCTGGCGCTGGCGGCGCCCAGCACCGGTATTACCCTGGTGACCTATGCGTTGCATGACCATGTCGATTGGGGCATGGGCATTCCACTGGCCGTGGGTGGTCTGGCCAGTATCAGCTGGGGCGTCAAGCTGGCGCACAGCATGCCGGAGCGTTTGCTGCGTTCGCTGTTCTGCGGTTTCCTGGTGATCTGTGCGGTGATCCTTGCGCTCAAGGCTTGAAGCCGTCGAAGGTGGTCGCGCAAGGCAGGCGCCTGGCTGGCGATTGAGTGCCAGGCGCCTGTGTTCAACGCTTGAATGTCAGCGCCTGACCTGCTTCAGGGTTTCGGCAATCAGAAACGCCAGCTCCAGCGACTGATCGGCATTCATCCGCGGATCGCAGTGGGTGTGATAACGGTCCGACAGGCCATCTTCGGTGATCGGCCTGGCGCCGCCGATGCATTCGGTGACGTTCTGCCCGGTCATCTCGATATGGATGCCGCCAGCGTAGGTGCCCTCTGCCTGATGCACCTGGAAGAACTGTTTCACTTCACCCAGAATCTGCGCGAAGTCGCGGGTCTTGTAGCCGCTGCTGGCCTTGATGGTGTTGCCATGCATCGGATCGGAGCTCCACAACACTTTCTTGCCTTCGCGCTCCACAGCACGAATCAACTGTGGCAGGTGATCGCCCACCTTGTTGGCGCCCATGCGCGCAATCAGATTGAGGCGGCCTGGGTCGTTGTCTGGATTAAGGATGTCGATCAGGCGGATCAAATCATCGGGGTTCATGCTGGGACCGACCTTGACCCCGATGGGATTGTTCACGCCACGCAGGAATTCCACATGGGCGCCGTCAAGCTGACGCGTGCGGTCGCCGATCCACAGCATGTGCGCCGAGCAGTCGTAGAAGTCATTGGTCAGGCTGTCGCGGCGCACGAAGGCGGCTTCGTAATTGAGCAGCAGGGCTTCGTGGGCGGTGAAGAAACTGGTCTCGCGCAATTGCGGCGAGCTGTCCATGCCACAGGCGCGCATGAACGCCAGGGTCTCGTCGATACGGTCTGCCAACTGACTGTATTTTTCACCCAGCGCTGAGTTGGCGATGAAGTCCAGATTCCATTTGTGCACCTGATGCAGGTCGGCAAAGCCACCCTGGGCAAACGCACGCAACAGGTTCAGCGTTGCGGTGGACTGGTTGTAGGCCTGAATCAGGCGTTCCGGATCCGGTACTCGGCTCTGTTGATCGAAACCTATGCCGTTGACGATGTCACCGCGATAGGCGGGCAAGGTCACGCCATCAATGGTTTCATCGTTGGACGAGCGCGGCTTGGCGAACTGGCCAGCCATGCGTCCCACCTTGACCACCGGAACCCCCGCAGCAAAGGTCATGACCACGGCCATTTGCAACAGCACTTTGAAGGTGTCGCGAATCTTCGCGGCGGAGAACTCGAAGAAGCTTTCGGCGCAATCGCCCCCCTGCAGCAGAAATGCACGACCCTGGACCACTTCGGCAAACTGCCGACGCAGCTCCCGCGCTTCACCGGCGAACACCAGCGGCGGGTAGCTGGCCAGTGTCTGCTCGACCTTGGCCAGATGGGCGGCGTCCGGATACTGAGGTTGCTGTTGAATCGGCTTTGCCCGCCAGCTGTCGGGGCTCCAGGGTTGGCTCATGGTGAACTCTAGGTCAGTGCAATCGGACCGGCATGTTAGCAGTTCGCCGTCCGGCCGGGAGGGTGCAGGAGATGACTGAGAAGCCGAGAAAGAACGTGACCTGATGCCTGCCAGTGATCGACAATCCGCGCTTTCGCTCGGCTAGAGCGTGACACAATCAATCGTGCGTGCCGGGGCTGGACCCGAGTGCGCCGTCAGGAGAAGGGATGACTGAGGAGCGGGTGGAGCGAATTCTGGCCGAGGTGCACGATGATTTCGGCATGATTCGCGTGCTGGAGGTGGATGACTACCGCTTTCTGGAGTTCGGTGATGCCATCGAGCAGAGCTGCACCTTTACCGCCGACCCCAGCTGGCTGGAGTATGACTACACCCGCGCCATGCTGATTGCTGCCCTGTGCCACGACGCGCCGGAAAGCGCGCTGTTTCTGGGCCTTGGCGCTGGCACCCTGACCCAGGCCTGCCTGCGTTTTCTGCCGCTGGAGGACGTCGAAGCCATTGAACTGCGCCCCGACGTGCCGCGTCTGGCCATCCAATTCATGGGGCTGGACGATGATCCCCGTCTTTATATCCGCATCGGTGACGCGCTGGAGTTGTTGCCCAGTGCAGAACCGGCCGATCTGATTTTCGTCGATCTGTACACCGATGTCGGGCCTGGTGTCGGCCATCTGGCCTGGAAGTTTCTCGAGAGTTGCCAGCGCAAGCTCAACCCGGGCGGCTGGCTGGTGATCAACCAGTGGGCCAGCGACGACGGCAAGCCGCTGGGCGCCGCGCTGTTGCGGGGCGTCTATCACCGGCATTACTGGGAGCTGCCGGTGAAGGAAGGCAATGTGATCCTGATAGTGCCCGCAGACCTCGATCAGGTGCTCAGCCTGGAGCGGTTGGCCGCGCGTGCCGACGCCCTCGCGTCGCGCCTGGGCTATTCGCTGTCGGCGCTGATCAAGGACATTCGCCCCGCCAGTTGAAGCCTGTGAGCGGGGATATCAGACGCGCTGCCGCGCAGGCGAGGTGAAACGTTTAAGCCGGTGCCCCCCGTGCCAGAGCCCGCCCCGGCCCGGCGCAGGCAAGAATTTGCCCCGGGCGCACTGGGCAGGGGAGTTGGGCAGACTTTGGTGCGAAAAAATTCCTCACTTTTTTGCGCAATTCCGGTATAGTACGCGCCGGCCTTAACAGGGCCCTCGTCCAGGTATTGCAATTTCCCGAAGCCAGCTTCGGCTGCTTGTTCGCTCAGCGAACTATCCTTGGCGATCCATTCATCAATACGTTTTCGCAAATCCCCGCCGACAAAGCAGCCAGGGTGACTCTAGGGTCGTACACGGCACGCGCAGCTTTGGAGCATGGGTCTTTGCGGATGCACTAGAGGCAGACCCATGACCCAGGAATTCGGCGGCTTTCCCGCTTTTGAACTTCACCCCAACATTCTCGCAGCCATCGTAGCCACTGGCTATGAAGAGCCTTCGGCCATTCAGCAGCAGTCGATCCCGATCATCATGGCCGGTCACGACATGATTGGTCAGGCACAGACCGGTACCGGCAAGACTGCCGCGTTCGCTCTGCCGATTCTGCACCTGATCGACCCGGCCAAGCGTGAGCCTCAGGCACTGATCCTGGCGCCGACCCGCGAGCTGGCCCTGCAAGTGGCCACCGCGTTCGAAACCTACGCCAAGCAGATGCCGGGCGTTACTGTTGTCGCGGTCTACGGCGGTGCGCCGATGGGCCCGCAGCTGAAAGCCATTCGCAATGGCGCGCAAATCGTCGTCGCCACGCCGGGTCGTCTGTGTGACCACCTGCGTCGTGACGAAAAAGTCCTGGCCACCGTGAACCACCTGGTGCTCGACGAAGCCGACGAAATGCTCAAGCTGGGCTTCATGGACGACCTCGAAGTCATCTTCAAGGCCATGCCGGAAACCCGCCAGACCGTGCTGTTCTCGGCGACGTTGCCGCAGTCGATTCGCGCCATCGCCGAACGTCACCTGCGTGATCCAAAGCACGTCAAGATCCAGACCAAGACCCAGACCGTCACCGCGATCGAACAGGCTCACCTGTTGGTTCACGCAGACCAGAAGACCTCGGCTGTGCTGAGCCTGCTTGAAGTCGAAGACTTCGATGCCCTGATCATGTTCGTGCGCACCAAGCAAGCGACCCTGGATCTGGCCAGCGCCCTTGAAGCCAAAGGCTACAAGGCTGCTGCACTGAACGGCGACATTGCCCAGAACCAGCGCGAGCGCGTTATCGATTCCCTCAAGGATGGCCGCCTGGACATCGTTGTGGCGACCGACGTTGCTGCCCGTGGTCTGGACGTACCGCGCATCACTCACGTGTTCAACGTTGACATGCCTTACGATCCTGAGTCCTACGTGCACCGTATCGGCCGTACTGGCCGTGCCGGTCGCGAAGGTCGCGCCCTGCTGCTGGTAACGCCGCGCGAGCGTCGCATGCTGCAAGTGATCGAGCGTGTAACCGGTCAGAAAGTCGTGGAAGTCCGCCTGCCGGATGCCCAGGCTGTTCTCGATGCCCGCATCAAGAAGTTGACCAACAGCCTGTCGCCGCTGGTCGGTGATGCCGAATCGACGCATGGCGAATTGCTTGATCGCCTGACCGCCGATATTGGTTGCACGCCGCGTGCCCTGGCCGCCGCTTTGCTGCGCAAGGCTACCAATGCTCAGGCATTGACTCTGGCTGCCATCGAGCGCGAGCGTCCACTGGTGCCAAACAACGCACCGCGTGAGCGTAGCGAGCGTTCGTCGTCGGGTGATCGTCCAGAGCGCAGCGGTGATCGTGAGCGTCGCGCTCCGGTGCCACTGGCTGAAGGCCGCGCTCGTTGCCGTACCGCGCTGGGTGCGCGTGATGGCATCGCTGCCAAGAACCTGCTGGGCGCCATCCTCAACGAAGGCGGCCTGGCCCGCGAAGCCATCGGCCGCATTCAGGTGCGCGACAGCTTCAGCCTGGTTGAACTGCCGGAAGATGGCCTTGAGCGTCTGCTGACCAAACTCAAGGACACCCGCGTTGCTGGCAAGCAGTTGAAGCTGCGTCGCTATCGCGAAGACTGATCAACGCTTGAGTTGATCGTCTGAATAAAAAATCCCCGACTGGTTCGGGGATTTTTTTATGCTGCGTCGGCACACTCTCAATTCTCGTTGTGCCAGACCGTTGGCCGCTGCACGCCGATGTCTGATCTGATGCGTTACCCAAACCGGTAGATATCCATCCCCAGCGCGCCCATGGTGAATCCCTTGTGCACCGCGCTGAATTCACCGCCTGCGCCGCGCGCGAAAAACAGCGGCAGGAGGTGCTCGTCGCTGGGATGGTTGCGCGCCGCAGCAGGGGCCTGGGCGCGGTAGTCGTGCAGCGCTTCCTGGTCATTGCTGGCCAGTTTTTCGATGACCCAGTCACGAAAGGCTTTCGCCCAGGGCTCAACGCTTTCCGGCCCGGCGTGCCAGTCCAGCTCGCGCAGATTGTGGGTGATGCTGCCGGAACCCATGATCAGCACGCCCTGTGCGCGCAGGCTGGCCAGCGCTTGGCCGACCCGGGTCTGTAGTTGCGGGCCTTCACGGCTGGGTAGCGAAACCTGTACCACGGGAATATCGGCCTCGGGATACATCAGCTTCAGTGGCACCCACACGCCATGATCGAATGGCCGATTGCTGACGCTTTGCGCCTGCAGGCCAGCGACGTCAAGCAGGTTCAGCACTTCAGCGCTCAGTCCAGGCAGGCCGGGAGCCGGGTACTGGACGGCGAACAACGCCGGTGGGAAGCCGCCAAAGTCGTGCCAGGTTTCTGGCTGTGGATTGGCATTGACCTGCAGCGCCTGGCTTTCCCAGTGCGCTGATACGATCAGGATGGCACGCGGCCTGGGCAACTGCGCTGCCAGGCGGGCGAGTGCAGGACCGCTGTCGCCGGGCTCCAGTGCCAGCATTGGCGAGCCGTGGGAGATGAACAGGCTGGGGAACATGAGGGGCGTCCAGAGGAGAGATGGCTCATCTTCAGGCAGATCATCGATCAGAATCTAATATAAGTTTTACCGTCGTTTAATCGAATTATCGGGAGATTCCATGCAGGCTGACTTTTGGCACCAGCGCTGGGCGTGTAACCAGATCGGCTTTCATCAACAACAGGTCAATCCTGGCCTGTTGCGGTTCTGGCCTGACTTGACGCTCGCCGCCCGCAGCCGGGTGCTGGTGCCGTTGTGCGGCAAGAGTCGGGACCTGCGCTGGCTGCTGGAACAAGGCTACCGTGTACTGGGCATCGAATTGTCGCAGACGGCGGTCGAGGCATTCTTCAGCGAGCAGCAGATAGCGGCCTCGATCAGTCAGCGTGGTGCGTTCACTGTTTATGCGGGTGAAGGCATTGAGCTGTGGTGCGGCGATATCTTCGCGCTGCGTGCCGAGGACGTTGCCGATTGCACAGCGCTGTACGACCGCGCAGCGTTGATCGCACTGCCGCCGGTGATGCGTGAGCGTTATGTGGCACACCTTGGGTCGGTACTGCCAGCTCAGTGCGGGGGGCTTTTAATTACGCTGGATTACGACCAGTCCAAAATCGATGGGCCGCCGTTTGCTGTGGCTGATGAGGAGGTGCAGCGCTTGCTCGGCCCGGTCTGGGGCCTTCAAACGTTGCAGATTGCCGAGGTGGAGCGCAATGCGAAGCAGCTGGAGCGTGGCGTGGAGCGTATGCAAGAGAGGGTTTATCGGTTGGAGCGAGATTGATTGCTGCATTGGCGACTGCAGCGGCACTTGCTCCGAAAACGCGTCAGCCAAACCAGAAAAAGCCATCGCGGGCAAGCGCGCTCCTACAGCGGGTGGCATGCCCTGCGATAGCCTGGTGTCAGCATTGGAAAACCGCAATCTCGCGTAGATCGCGGTCTGCCAAAGGGCGTCCTGCAAGGAATCAACCGCGACGACGCAGCGCCTCGATTCGATCTTCCAGTGCCGGGTGGCTCATAAACAATGCCGCCAGGCCGCTCTTCAAGCCACCATTGATACCAAAAGCCGTCAGGCTGTCCGGCATCTGCACCGGCACGCCTTGCTCCGAGCGCAGGCGCTGCAGTGCGCCGATCATGGCGCTGGTGCCAGCCAGTCGTGCACCGGCTTCGTCTGCGCGGTATTCACGTTTGCGCGAGAACCACATGACAATGGCGCTGGCCAGAAAGCCCAGTACCAGCTCGGCAAAGATCGTCGTCACGTAATAAGCGATTCCCTGGCCGTTTTCGGTCTTGAAAATCACCTTGTCGACAAAATTACCGATGATGCGGGCGAAAAACATCACGAAGGTGTTCACCACGCCCTGCACCAGGGCCAGGGTCACCATGTCGCCATTGGCCACATGGCCGATTTCGTGCGCCAGCACCGCCTTGACTTCATCCGGCGAAAAGCGCTCCAGCAGGCCCTGGCTGACGGCAACCAGTGCGTCGTTCTTGTTCCAGCCGGTGGCAAAGGCGTTGGCTTCGTACGCAGGGAAAATACCCACTTCCGGCATTTTGATGCCGGCATCACGGGACAGCTGTTCAACAGTTTGCACCAGCCATTGCTCATGGCGAGTGCGTGGCTGGGTGATGATCTGGGTACCGGTGCTCATCTTCGCCATCCATTTGGAGATGAACAGCGAAAACAGGGAACCGGCGAAACCAAATACGGCGCAGAAAATCAGCAGCTGATTGAGGTTCAGGTCAACCCCATTGGCCGCCATGAACCCATTGAAGCCGAAAAGGCTCAAGGTGATGCTGGCAATCAGCACGACCGCCAGGTTAGTGGCCAAAAACAGCAGGATGCGCATCATGGTCTGGATAGTCTCTTCGTGAAGATTAGGTAACGCGATGGGGGGTATATAAGGTGATGCCGGGCGCTATTCAACTGGGCGACTATTTCAAACTGTGTCGTCTGGCGCGAACTGGTTTTCATTCGCTGCACTCGACCGGATACCGGGCCTGAGCAGCGTCGCTGCGGACATCTCCGGACACAATCTGATTGGCTTGACGCCAGACACGGCTCGCATCTGGCGCCGCATGCGCGCCGCTGTCGCGCACGGGCGAGGGTGCGCGGCAGCGGTGGAGCGTTGGTTACTGGCGGTAGCTTTTCAGGAAGTTGCCGATGCGGCCGATGGCCAGATCCAGATCGTCAAGGCGCGGCAAGGTGACGACACGGAAATGGTCAGGCCACGGCCAGTTGAACGCCGTACCCTGCACAATCAGCAGTTTTTCCGAGAGCAGCAGATCGAGGGCGAACTTCTCGTCGTTGAGGATCGGGCAGACTTTCGGGTCGATCCGCGGGAAGGCGTACAGCGCGCCCATGGGTTTCACGCAACTGACACCCGGAATGGCGTTGAGCAGCTCCCAGGTGCGGTTGCGCTGTTCCAGCAGGCGGCCGGCGGGCAACAGCAGGTCGTTGATGCTCTGGTAGCCGCCCAGTGCGGTCTGGATCGCATGCTGGCTGGGGACGTTGGCGCACAGGCGCATATTGGCCAGGATGTCGATGCCTTCGATGTAGCTTTGCGCGTTGTGCCTGGGCCCGGAAATGGCCACCCAACCGGAGCGGAAACCGGCGACCCGGTAGGACTTGGACAGCCCGTTGAAGGTCAGGCACAGCACGTCCGGCGCAAGCGATGCAGTGCAGATGTGCACCGCGTCGTCGTACAGAATCTTGTCGTAGATTTCGTCGGAGAAGACCACCAGATTGTGCTGGCGCGCCAGTTCCAGCATGCCCTCGAGAACTTCTCTGGAGTACACCGCACCGGTGGGGTTGTTCGGGTTGATGATCACCATGGCCTTGGTGTTGGGGGTGATCTTGGCCTTGATGTCCGCCAGGTCCGGCCACCAGTTGGCCTGTTCGTCGCACAGGTAGTGCACCGGATTGCCGCCGGACAGGCTGACGGCGGCGGTCCACAGCGGATAGTCAGGTGCCGGAATCAGTACCTCGTCGCCATTGTTGAGCAAGGCCTGCATGGACATCACGATCAGCTCGGAAACGCCGTTGCCCAGGTAGATGTCTTCGATGCCGACACCTTCGACCTGCTTTTGCTGGTAGTACTGCATGACCGCCTTGCGCGCGCTGAACAGCCCTTTGGAGTCGCTGTAGCCTTGCGCAGTGGGCAGGTTGCGAATGACGTCCTGCAGGATTTCGTCCGGCGCCTCGAAACCAAACGGCGCCGGGTTGCCGATGTTCAGCTTGAGGATGCGATGGCCTTCCTCTTCCAGGCGTTTGGCGTGCTTGAGCACTGGCCCGCGAATGTCATAGCAGACGTTGGCGAGCTTGTTCGATTTGCTGACCTGCATGGTGTGTGTTCCCGAAAATGGGCGAGCCGTGGCGCAATGAAAACGGGGCTCGCCAGGTATGACGCCAGAAAAATGAGTTTGTATGCTCGAAACGTGAGTGACAGACTGGCGCTTAACAAGGCGCAATCATACGTGCCACCTGATCTGCGGTGAAGATACAGATCAGGCTTTTTCAATTGCGGAGGTATACCCGTGGAAAAGCTGGACAAAACCCTCGAAGAGTGGCGAGCCATGCTCGATCCCGAGCAATACAACGTTTGCCGCCTCAAGGGCACTGAACGGCCCTTTTCGGGCAAGTACAACGACAGCAAGATTGACGGCGTCTATCACTGCATCTGCTGCAACGAGGCGCTGTTCGATTCTGCCACCAAATTCGATTCCGGCTGTGGCTGGCCGAGTTTTTATGCGCCGCTTGAAGGCAGTGCAGTGGTCGAAGTGCGCGATGTCAGCCATGGCATGATCCGCACCGAAGTGGTGTGTGCCAAGTGTGATGCGCACCTGGGGCATGTCTTTCCCGACGGGCCCAAACCTACCGGGCTGCGGTACTGCATCAACTCGGTGTGCCTGGACCTGGTGCCGCGCGCGCAGTGATGCCGGTTGTCCCGAAAGGTTTATAAGGACGTATCACGGCCGGGAATTGACGTGCGTGCCGCTCGATTGCGCGTTAGCTTCAGTTCCCGCCCTTTTATCAGGAACCCTGTCATGAGCCAACTGCTGAGCATTCCGGTCACCACGATAAAGGGCGAGCAAAAGACACTGGCGGATTTCTCCGGTAAAGCGGTGCTGGTGGTCAATACCGCCAGCAAGTGCGGCTTCACCCCGCAATACAAGGGCCTGGAGAAGCTCTGGCAGGATTACCGCGACCAGGGCCTGGTGGTGCTGGGCTTCCCGTGTAATCAGTTCGGCAAGCAGGAACCGGGCAATGACGGTGCAATTTCCGAGTTCTGTGAATTGAATTTCGGCGTCAGCTTCCCCTTGTTCAAGAAGATCGACGTCAATGGCAGCCAAGCCCATCCATTGTTCGTGGCCTTGAAGAAGCAGGCGCCGGGACTGCTGGGATCGGAACGCATCAAATGGAATTTCACCAAATTCCTGATCGGCAAGGACGGCCAGGTGGTCAAGCGTTTTGCCCCGCTGACCAAGCCTGAAGACCTGACCCGCGAAATCGAAACCCTGCTCAAGTAGCTACTTGGGCGGTATCCACTGGTCCAGCAGGCTGACCAGTTCGGAGCGGCGAAAGGGTTTGGCCAAGTAGTCACTCATCCCTGCCGCCAGGCAACGCTCACGCTCTTCGGGCATGGCATTGGCGGTGAGGGCGATGATGGGCAGCTGTGGCCAGCGCCCACTCTGGCGGATCTTGCGGCTGGCTTCATAGCCATTCATCACCGGCATGTTGCAGTCCATCAGCACCAGGTCGAAGGTGTTCGAGTCGAGCTGGGTCAGGGCTTCACCGCCATGGCTGGCGATGATGACTTCGCAGCCCAGCTTGCCCAGCATGCCTTTGGCCACCAGTTGATTGACCGGGTTGTCCTCCACCAGCAGGATCCGGAAAGGGCGTATTTCGTTGCTGTCCTGCGCTGCAGGCGTATCTTCCGGCGCCGCCTCAAGGTGCAGGGCGCGGCGCAGGCTCTGGTACAGCGCGTGGCGGGCCAGGGGCCGCGCATGTTGTTGCAGGGGCGCCAGGGCGCTGACCTGATCCCCCGGCATGAAATTACCGTACGCGGTGACCAGCAGGATCGGCACGTGAGTGACCGGGCGCAGCTGGAACAGGCAGTCCGGGCAATCAGTGATCAACAGGTCGGGCTGCATTTGCGCGTGCAGTTCGCGTACCTGCTCGTCCGTGCTCCAGTGCTCGATCGCCAGACCCCACGCAGGCAGCAGGCTGTCGAGCAGTTCTGCCAGGCCGCTGCCAGCTTTGCTGACCACTGCGATTCGCCCACTCAGAGGTGCTGGCGCCACGGCCGGAATATGAATGGGCAGCGGCAGGTCAGCGATGAAGCGGCTGCCTGCACCGGTTTGCGATTGGATACTGAGGTGGCCGGACATGGCTTCACACAGGTTATGAGTCAGCGCCAGACCCAGCCCGGTCCCGCCGAACTGACGTGTAATCGCCGCTTCCGCCTGGGTAAATGGCTGAAAGATGCGCGCCTGGGCTTCCTCGGCGATGCCGATGCCGGTGTCGCGCACCTCGATACGCACCCGGTTTTCGTCGGTGGCCGGGTCTGCGTAATGGCTCAGGCGTACGTCGACTCGGCCAACCCGCGTGAACTTGAGGGCATTGGACAACAGGTTGCTGACGATCTGCCGCACGCGGGTGGGATCGCCCAGCAGCAGCGCTGGCAGGTTGTTGTCGATCAGGCACGTCAGCTCCACCCCGGGCGCTGCGTTCTGCGACAGCAGGTTGGCGGTGTCTTCCACCAGCACACCCAGATCGAAGGGGATGCGCTCGACTTGCAGGTGCCCGGCATCGAATTTGGACATGTCGAGGATGTCATTGAGCAGTTCCACCAGAACCTTGCCTGAGTCGTGGGCAATCGACAGCTGCTGTCGCTGGTCGGCACTGAGCGGGCTGTCCAGCGCCAGGCCGAGCATGCCCAGCAAACCATTGAGCGGAGTGCGGATCTCATGGCTCATGTTGGCCAGGAACGCGGTGCGTGCCTGGGCCATTTCCAGCGCCGTGCCGCGCGCGATCTGCAGCTCCTCGTTGGATTTGCTCAGGCGCTCGTTACTGGTCTTGAGTTCGGCGGTGCGGGCCGAAACGATGTCTTCCAGCGCGTTGAGGTGGGCTGTGAGCCGGTCCTCGGCCGCCACGCGGCGCTTCAATTCCCGGGCAAGGCTGGCGAACTGACGGTTGGCCACCTGCACCAATACGCCGATTTCGTCATTTTCGTGCTTGGGCGGGCAGTGCAGGGGCGTGACCACCGGGCTGCTGGAATCGCGCTTGGCCAAGGCGCGAATGACGCCCACCAGGGGTTTGGTCAGCGTGACGTAGAACAGCAGGGTCAGGATTGCGGCCAGAATCAGGCTGCGCACGAAGCCGTTGAGCAGGGTAATCCCGGCCCGTTGCAGAAAGTGGCTGCCGAAGGCGAAGGTGTCGACGTTCAGGCGCAGCGTGCCAATGGTTTCATTGGGCAGGTGCGCGAGTTTCAGGGTGTCTTCGAACTGTCGGCTGTCGCCGAACAGGAAGTCGCTGACCGCGCGATAGGGGCTCTGGGCAAAGGGTCGCTCGACGCTGGAGAGCACCATGTTGTTGTTATCGGTGAGTCTGGCGCTGACCACCGCTGGCGACTGCAGCAGGCCCAGCGTCAGTTCCTGGGCCAGTTCGGCGTCGATGTTGTAAGCGATGCGTGAGGCCGGGTTGTGGCTGATTTCCAGCAGCGAACGAATTTCACGATCGATGGAGGCATCTTCGCTGGCATAATCGAGGGTAATTTGCAGCAGGCTCAGCAGCGTGCCGAGGATGAAGCCCAACAGCACGGTCAGGCGAGCTTGCTTGTACGAAAGCCGGTTGGTAAATGCTATGTCCATTTGCTGTCCATGGTTACTGCCTTTGTCCTGTCCTCGCGGAGCAAGCATAGCCGATCAGGCCGGGCTCTCATCAGTTAATTAAGGAGACATCGTGGATTCTCGTCTGGATGCATTTCTCGCCCGCGCCGATGCCGTACTGGCGCGGCTGGAGCCCTTGCTGCCCGCGCCCAGGGAGGCGGTGGACTGGTCGAACGTGATGGCTGCGCGCTGGGTGCGCGAAGGCCGCGGTGGGTACCTGATGCCGTTGCAGGTCAGCCTCGACATGCGTCTTGCGGATTTGATCGGCGTTGACCTGCAGCGCGATCAGTTAAGCCGCAACACACGACAGTTCATCGACGGCCTGCCAGCCAACCATGCCTTGCTCTGGGGGTCACGGGGTACGGGGAAATCGTCGTTGATTCGGGCGCTGCTCGCTGAATTTGCCGAGGCCGGTCTGCGTCTGATCGAGATCGAGCGCGATCATCTCGGCGACCTGCCGCGAGTCGTCGAACAGCTGCACGGATTGCCCCAGCGTTTCGTGCTGTTTTGCGATGACTTGTCGTTCGAGGCGGGGGAGAGCGATTACCGCGTGCTCAAGAGCGTACTCGACGGTTCGCTGGAGCAGGCACCGGACAACGTCCTGCTGTATGCCACGTCCAATCGTCGGCATCTGGTGCCGGAGAAGGAAAGTGACAACGCCAACTGGCAGCAGGTCGACGGTGAGCTGCATCCCAGCGAGGCAGTGGAGGACAAGATCGCTTTGTCCGACCGTTTCGGGCTGTGGCTGTCGTTCTACCCCTTTACTCAGGAGCATTTCCTTGATGTGGTGGCACACTGGATCACGCAGCTGGCGCAGGCTTCAGGCCTGGTCTGGCAGCGCGATGCGGAGCTGGATAAACATGCCATTCGCTGGGCAACCGGGCGCGGCAACCGTAATGGTCGTTGCGCGTATCAATTTGCCCGTTACTGGGTGGGTCTGAAATTGTTGGAGCAACAAGCATGATTGATTTACAAGACGCCGGTGTCGGCCTTGAGGGGTACAGCCTGCTGTGCGCGCAGCTCGAATCCTTGCTGGCTGACGAGCGCGACTTTATCGCCAATGCGGCGCAGTTTTCGGCGTTTCTTTATAGTCAGATCGATGATCTGAACTGGGCGGGGTTCTACCTCAATCGTGACGAAGAACTGGTCCTGGGCCCGTTCCAGGGTCAGATCGCCTGCGTGCGCATTCCGTTCGGTCGGGGAGTTTGCGGCGCGGCTGCACAGACTCGCCAGACCCAGCGGGTGGAGGACGTACACGCGTTTGCAGGGCACATTGCCTGCGACAGTGCGTCCAACAGTGAACTGGTGGTGCCGCTGGTCAAGGAGGGGCGTCTGATTGGTGTGCTGGATCTGGACAGCCCGAGCACCGGGCGGTTCTCGGAGCAGGATCAGGCTGGGGTCGAGCGGCTGGCGGCGATCTTTTTGCAGGCTACTGACTGCTGAAGCACAGCTGGCGCATCGCGTTTCGCGCATGCGCCAACCATCGAGCACTCAGTCGTAGATGACTTTTTTCTTCCATTCCGATTCTTTGTCGTCGGCCTTGAGGCCTTCGGTCAGCGCATTGTCGTCGTCTGCCGTTGGTGCAATGTTGGTCAGCACCATGGAGTTGGCACGTGCCAGCTGTTTTTCCATCGCCAGCAGAGCAGCTTGATAGGTGACCGGGTCTGGCTGATTCTTCAAGTACTGCACGCCGCGCTCGAACGCCAGTCGTGCCTGGCCTGGCTGATCCTGCTGCAGGGCTGCCTGGCCGAGGTTGTTGAAGAACTCGATGTGCAGCATGACCAGGATGTTGCGGATTTCACGAATCCAGTGCTTGGCTTCGCTGGTCTGCAGGAAACCGTCATGGGCGGCGCGGGTGACCTGGCCGTGCAGCGCTTCGAGCAGAAAGCGCACGTCTTTAGCCTTGGCTTCAGTCAGAATCGGGCTTTCCGGGTTGCTGACCGCGATACCGTCACCCTGGGCAATCAGCGTGTTGAGCTCATCGATGCGGGTCTTGATCTGTTCATTGCCCTTGTCCAGGGCCTGTATGCGCTGCAATACGTTCAGTTCAAGCCGGGTCATCAGCAGCTTCAGCGCAGTCGTGACCAGCTGGCCAGGAAACGTTTCCGAAATTTCCGAGCAACGACGCAGGCGGTCGCTGAGTTCGACTTTTGATCGCGCTTTGTCCAGTTTGGCGTTTTCTGCCACATGGTTGAGGTAGCCAATCGCGATCAGCAGCGCGATGCCGGCTACTACCATCAGGGTAATCATCAGTGGAGTCACCGCGCGAACCTCTATAGAGCTGTTATCAAATTTGGCGAGTGTAGTGGCAAAGCACTATTACGCATAGATGTACTGCTAGCATTTTGTCGGCCGAGCGTAGAATAGCTGAAGGCCGCAGCCACACGCTGATCGATAAATCCGGCGAAGTCATTGATTTAGATAAATTTTCACAATGGGGTTGACGACCTTCCAATCCGTCCATAGAATGCGCGCCACTTGCAGCGTAAAGCACCTAGCCAAGCGCAAACAAGTAGTGAAGTTGTACGTGTGTCCCCTTCGTCTAGTGGCCTAGGACACCGCCCTTTCACGGCGGTAACAGGGGTTCGAGTCCCCTAGGGGACGCCATATTGCGGGAATAGCTCAGTTGGTAGAGCACGACCTTGCCAAGGTCGGGGTCGCGAGTTCGAGTCTCGTTTCCCGCTCCAGTTTATGCAACCTTGCTTTCGGGCGAGGTTGAGTGAAGCCAGAATCACATCTTCGGGTGTGGCGCTGGGCACTGAGACACACACCATGTGTTTCAGTTAGCGTGTCCCCTTCGTCTAGTGGCCTAGGACACCGCCCTTTCACGGCGGTAACAGGGGTTCGAGTCCCCTAGGGGACGCCATTGCGGGAATAGCTCAGTTGGTAGAGCACGACCTTGCCAAGGTCGGGGTCGCGAGTTCGAGTCTCGTTTCCCGCTCCATATTCAATGAAAACGCCGCTCATATGAGCGGCGTTTTTGTTTGTGTGTTTTTTGCCTTCCGTGGCTTTGTGGCTGGGGGCCATTTTCGCATTCTCCAAATGCACCTATATAAAGCTCTCTGCTTCATCGTGCACCGCGTGAGTTCGCTCCCGCAGTGCGCGATACAGTGCCGGTGTTGGCCCGACACCGCTGACCAGGCGGCTTTTAGGGGGGGGGCGGGGAGGGCCGCCAATGACTGGCATAAACGCTGCATAGCCTCTTGGCAGGCCCGCCGTGTATTCAGTCGAGTGGGCAGCCCAGTCGGTCAATGAAGATCGAACAGCCGACAAGGCGGGGCAGTAGCGGTGGATCGGGCATTGAGGCCAGGTTAACCACCAGATGAACAGGCAAAGGCGCCTGAGACCGCAAGGTTTCAGGCGCTTTTTTTTGCTTTTTTTCCGTGATTGGCTTTGCTCGGGTCCTTTTATGAACGCTGATATTGCTCCTTCGAACAGCTTGCAAACCCTTGTTGTCATCGGCAACGGCATGGTCGGGCATCATTGTGTCGAACAATTGATCGCTGGCGGCGCGCTGCAGCATTACCAACTGCATGTGTACGGCGAAGAGCTGATGCGCGCCTATGATCGCGTGCATCTGTCCGAGTACTTCACCGGACGCGACGCCGAGTCGCTGGCGTTGTCCGACGCGGCGCTGTATCAGACGCCCGGCGTCACCTTGCACCTTGGTGTCCGGGTGCTGGAAATTGATCGCCACGCGCGGCAGGTCGTCACCGCCACTGGCCGCGTGCAGTACGACAAGCTGGTGCTGGCAACCGGCTCCTATCCGTTCGTGCCGCCGATTGAGGGCGCCGAGGGCGATTCGCGTCTGGTCTATCGCACGCTGCAGGATCTGGACGCGATACGCGCGGCGGCAAAAGATGCCATTCGCGGCGTCGTGGTCGGCGGCGGTTTGCTGGGGCTCGAAGCGGCCAACGCGCTCAAGAGCCTGGGCCTGGAAGCGCATGTGGTGGAGTTCGCCCCGCGTCTGATGCCTGTGCAACTGGACGAGCAGGGCGGCATTGCCCTCAAGGACCGGATTGAAAGCCTGGGCGTGGGGGTGCACTTGTCGCGTGGCACTCAATCGATCAGCGCCGGGGAGGAATATCGCTACCGGATGAACTTCGGTAACGATGAGTTTCTGGAAACCGATCTGGTGGTGTTTTCCGCCGGTATTCGTGCCCAGGATGCGCTGGCGCGCCAGTGCGGCCTGGAGATCGGCGCACGTGGCGGGGTGGCGATTGACGGCCAGTGCCTGAGCAGCGACCCGCATATCTATGCCATTGGCGAATGCGCGGCCTGGAACGGCAGCGTTTTCGGTCTGGTTGCGCCGGGCTATCAGATGGCTCGTGCTGTGGCGGCCTTGTTGTGCGGAGTAGAGGCGAATCCCTTCGCGGGCGCTGACATGTCCACCAAGCTGAAACTGCTCGGCGTCGATGTCGGCTCTATTGGTGATGCGCATGGCCATACGCCGGGCTCGCGCAGTTATCAATTCATTGACCAGACCACGGCGAGCTACCGCCGCCTGGTGGTGGACGCCAGCGGCAAGCAGGTGATCGGTGCCGTGCTGGTGGGCGACAACAGTTATTACGACACCCTGCTGCAGTACATGCAGAACGCGATTGCGCTGCCAGCCGAACCGGCCAGCCTGATCTTGCCCAGCTCAGGCGGCGCACCGACGCTGGGCCCTGGGGCATTGCCGGATACTGCAACTGTCTGCTCCTGCCACAACGTCACCAAAGGGGCGATCTGCTCAGCCATTGATGGCGGCTGTACTGATCTGGGCGTGCTCAAGGCGGAAACGAAGGCTTGCACCGGCTGCGGTGGTTGCGCTGCGTTGCTCAAGACCGTGTTCGAGCACGAGCTGATCAGCCGTGGCGTCAGTGTCGACAAGAGCCTGTGCGAGCACTTTGCCTACACCCGTCAGGAGCTTTATGCGCTGGTTCGCGTCGAGGGCGTGCAGACTTTTGACGAACTCCTCGCCCGGCACGGGCGCGGGCACGTGGGCTGCGACATCTGCAAGCCGACGGTGGGGTCGATTCTGGCCTCGTGCTGGAACCAGCCGATCATGGACGCCTCGCTGGTGCCGCTGCAGGACACCAACGATACCTTCATGGCCAACATGCAGAAAAACGGCACCTACTCCGTGGTGCCGCGCATCGCCGGGGGCGAGATTACGGCTGACAAGCTGATCGCCATTGGTGTCGTGGCGAAGAAATATGACCTGTACACCAAGATCACCGGGGGCCAGCGCATCGATCTGTTCGGCGCGCAGCTGCATGAGCTCCCCGATATCTGGGCAGAGCTGATCGCCGCCGGGTTCGAGACGGGCCACGCCTACGGCAAATCGACGCGCACGGTGAAGTCCTGTGTCGGCAGCACCTGGTGTCGCTATGGCGTGCAGGACAGCGTGCAGATGGCGCTGATGATCGAGGACCGTTACAAGGGGCTGCGTTCACCCCACAAACTCAAGTTCGCGGTTTCCGGCTGCACTCGCGAGTGCGCCGAGGCGCAGAGCAAGGACGTTGGCGTCATCGCTACGGAAAAGGGCTGGAACCTGTACATCTCGGGCAATGGTGGCATGCGCCCACGCCACGCCGAGCTGTTCGCCACTGATCTGGATGACCAGACGCTGATCCGCTACATCGACCGTTTCCTGATGTTTTACATCCGTACGGCCGACAAACTGCAGCGCACCTCGGTGTGGCGCGAAAGCCTTGAGGGTGGGCTCGACTACCTCAAGGACGTGATCATCGACGACAGCCTTGGCCTGGGCACCGAGCTGGAAGCGCAGATGCAACAGGTGGTGGATCGTTATCAATGCGAGTGGGCCAATACGTTGAACAGCCCGGAAAAACTCAAGCGCTTCCGCACCTTCGTCAACGACAAGCGGCCTGATCCGGACGTTCATTTCGTCCAGGAGCGTGGTCAGCGCCGACCTGCCACGGCGGCTGAACTGAAACTGATCGCGGTGACCGAGGAGGCCATCTGATGAACCAGTCAATCGTGCACCAGACTGAGCCCCATGCTGCCCGGATTATCGACCCGGCGTGGCGGACCGTGTGCTCACGGGATGATCTGGTGAGCCATTCCGGTGTCGTGGTCTGGCTGGAAGGCGCGCAGGTCGCGCTGTTTTACCTGCCCAATAGCGAAAGCGCCCAGCTGTATGCGGTGGACAATCGCGACCCGCAGTCCGGGGTCAATGTCATTGGTCGTGGTCTGATCGGCAGTATCAAAGGCGATCTGGTGATTGCCTCGCCGCTTTACAAACAGCATTTCCGGCTCAGCGACGGCAGCTGCCTGGAGTACCCGGAGCAACGGCTGAAGGTGTGGCCGGTGCGCTTTGCGGGTGAGGATGTGCAGATCGGGTGTTGCTGAGGGGGCGCAGGACCTCATCAAACAAGAATCAACTGTCTGATGGGCTCGCTTTACTGTAGGAGCCAACTTGTTGGCGAGAGGGTGTCAGTCATGCCGCTTCGCCAACAAGCTGGCTCCTAAAGCTTTTGTCCAGTTGACGCTCAGTGCTTGCTGCCATCCGAGGGCATGGCCAGCAGCTGCTTTTCGCGGTTCCAGTCGAACGGCTCGTCGTTTTGCTCGGCTTCGTAACGGCGCTCTTCCAGCGACTGGTAGAGGGCGATTTCTTCGTCGGGCATGAAATGCAGGCAATCGCCGGCGAAAAACCACAGCAGGTCACGGGGCACGAGGTGGGCGATCTGCGGGTAACGCTGGATCACCTGGCAAAGAATGTCCTGACCCAGGTACTGGCTTTCGATGGGGTCCTGAGGCAGCAGCGCGAGCAGCTCGTCGAAGCGCTCCATGAACAGCTCGTGGCTTTCTTCGGGGACCTGTTCGGCCTCGCCCAGTGCGACCAGGATGCTGCGCAGGTGGGCCAGCAGATTCAGTTGGTGGTCGAGATTGGCGTCGGCCATGGGGCATTCCTCAAAGACAAAAAAACAGGCGCGAGAGTATAAAGCTCTACGCGCCTGCTGTGTGGCCGGGCTGACAGGATCGTTAGCGGATCTTGCCTTCAGCCAGCGTCAGCTCCTGTTTGTCGAAATCATCGACGTCGATCACCTTGCGCCGCGCGGCCTCGGCCGCTTGCAGGGTCTGCGCCTCGTCAGGCTGCAGCACACCGGCGTGCAGCGCAGCGTCGATCAGCGACTGGCCCGGCGCAGGTTGAAGTTGCCCGGCCTTGACCGCCGTGCGCAGCTTTTTATGCAACGGCTGCGCGGCCAGCAACAGATCGCTGGCGTGTTGCAAGGCGCCCACTGCGTCATCTGCCGATTGCGGGCGGTAGCAGCCAGCGAGCAGTTCTTCCAGGGCTGGATCGCCTTTGGCACGACCCAGCACACTCGCCACTTCGGCATCCAGCGTATCGGAAGGCCCGGTGTGACGACGCCCGAGCGGGAAGACGATGACGCGCAACAGCCCGCCCAGCAAGCGATTGGGGAAATTGCTCAGCAGTTCATCGAGCGCGCGCTCGGCTTCGCCCAGGGACTCTTCCATTGCCCAGCGAAACAGCGGTTGCAGGTGCTCTGGATAGTCCAGGTCGTGGTAACGCTTGAGTGCGGCCGATGCCAGATACAGATGGCTCAAGACATCACCCAATCGTGCCGACAGCCGTTCGCGCCGTTTCAGCTCACCGCCCAGCAGCATCATGCTCAGGTCAGCCAGGAGCGCAAACGCGGCTGCCTGACGGTTCAGCGCACGATAATAGCCCTGGCTCAGGGCATCACCCGGTGCCCGCTCGAAGTGGCCGAAGCCCAGGTTGAGCACGAAGGTGCTGGCCGCATTGCTGACGGCAAAACCGATGTGCTTGAGCAGCAGCGTGTCGAACTCATGCAGCGCCTGATCCTGATCGGTGCGACCGGCCAGGGCCATTTCCTTGAGTACGAACGGGTGGCAACGGATGGCACCCTGGCCGAAGATCATCAGGTTGCGCGAAAGGATATTCGCGCCCTCGACCGTGATGAAAATCGGCGCCCCTTGCCAGTTGCGTCCCAGGTAGTTGTTCGGGCCCATGATGATGCCCTTGCCGCCGTGCACGTCCATGGCGTGGGTAATGCACTCGCGGCCACGTTCGGTGAGGTGGTACTTGAGAATCGCCGAGAGGACCGAGGGTTTTTCGCCCAGATCCACGGCATTGGCCGTCAGCATGCGCGCGCTGTCCATCAACCAGGCGTTGCCACCGATCCGCGCCAGAGATTCCTGAATGCCTTCGAAGGCTGACAGGGGCACGTTGAACTGCTCGCGCACCTGCGCATACTGGCCAGTGACCAGGCTGGTGAACTTCGCCGCCCCGGTACCCACTGCAGGCAAGGAGATGGAGCGGCCCACCGACAGGCAGTTCATCAGCATCATCCAGCCCTTGCCGAGCATGGCCTGGCCGCCGATGAGGTAGTCCAGCGGAATGAACACATCCTTGCCGGAGTTGGGGCCGTTCATGAAAGCGGCGCCCAGGGGCAGGTGACGACGGCCGATTTCGACGCCAGCGGTGTCGGTGGGGATCAACGCCAGGCTGATGCCCAGATCGGTTTCGTCACCCAGCAAGTGTTCCGGGTCGTAGGCCTTGAAGGCCAGGCCCAGCAGAGTGGCGACCGGGCCCAGGGTGATGTAGCGCTTCTCCCAGGTCAGGCGCAGGCCGATGACTTCTTCGCCCTGCCATTGGCCTTTGCAGATAATGCCGGTGTCTGGCATCGCCCCGGCATCGGAGCCTGCCAGCGGACCGGTAAGGGCGAAACAGGGGATGTCATCGCCCCGGGCCAGGCGCGGCAGGTAGTGGTTGCGCTGCTCATCGGTGCCGTAATGCAACAGCAATTCTGCCGGGCCGAGAGAGTTGGGCACCATCACGGTGGATGCCAGATCGCCGCTGCGAGTGGCCAGTTTCATCGCCACCTGCGAATGGGCATAGGCAGAGAAGCCTTTGCCGCCAAATTCTTTGGGGATGATCAGGGCGAAAAAACCATGCTGCTTGATGTGCTCCCAGACACGCGGCGGCAGGTCCATGGTCTGACCGATTTCCCAGTCCGTGACCATGGCGCACAGCTCCTCGGTAGGGCCGTCGATGAACGCCTGCTCTTCTTCAGTCAGCTGGACCTTGGGATAGCTCAGCAGCAGGTCCCAGTCTGGGCGACCACTGAACAGCTCGCCGTCCCACCAGACCGTGCCCGCATCGATGGCATCGCGCTCGGTTTCCGACATGGGCGGCAACACTTTTCTGAACCAGACGAACATCGGCGCGGAGAAATGCTTGCGGCGCAGGTCCGGCAGCGCCAGCGGCACAGCAACTGCCAGCAGCAGTATCCAGAATATGGCCAGCACCCAGCCTGGCGAGTGGCCGAACGCCCCCATCGCCAGCAGGTAAATGGCTACCACGCCCAGCGCAGGCATGGGCGCAACCCGGCGATGGGCCAGCCACGCCACGCCGATAACCAGAATCACAATCCACAGCAACAGCATAAGTAATCCTCCGTGATGACAGCAGCAAGGAGCCACTATCAAGAGCCGGGGCGTGTTTCGTCAAGGATCTGCCCGAGCGAGTCATGGATAGTGACCCTGGCAGGGTAGGGGAGTTCGCTGAGGCGGGCTTGTGCCTATAGGCAGAGGCGAGGCTACTCTGGTCGCGAATGACGCCTGGCTGACAGCTTCACTGCCTGATTTGGCGCAATCGCGGGCAGACGCGCACGCGCGCAGCATTTCCATACAATTGCCACGGTTGAGCGTCTATCCTGTTGCCCACTTCAAGGAGAAACCCATGCTGAAAATCTGGGGTCGGAAAAATTCGTCCAATGTGCGCAAGGCACTGTGGATCGCCGAGGAACTGGGTCTGCTGTATGAGGCCCTCGACGCAGGCGGCGCCTTTGGTGTCGTCGATACCCCCGAGTACCGGGCCAAAAATCCCAATGGCCGGGTGCCGATGCTCGAAGACGGCGACTTCGTGCTTTGGGAATCCAATGCCATCGTGCGCTACCTGGCCGCGCGTCATGCGCCGGATTCGGCGCTTTATCGCGCCGACCCGCAGCAACGGGCGGTCGCCGACAAATGGATGGACTGGACCACGTCGACCTTTGCCGGGCCGTTTCGCGACGTGTTCTGGGGCATTCTGCGCACGCCGGCCGAGCAGCAGGACTGGGTCCAGATCAATGGCGCGATCAAGACCGTGCAGGGTCTGCTGGTCATGGCCGACGAAGCCCTGAGCCGCCAGCCCTACCTCTCCGGCGACGAATTCGGCATGGGCGACATTCCACTTGGCAGCTTTATTTACGCCTGGTTTGAAATGCCGATTGAACGAGCGTCGATGCCGCACCTCGAAAGCTGGTACGAGCGCCTCAAGGCGCGCCCTGCATACCGCGCTGCGGTGATGACCGCGTTGAGCTGATAGTTACTATCAACCAATCAAGCTGTACATGCCCGGCTCAGGCACGCACCATTGCGGCCTGCGCTGTGGTTGTAAAAGCATGTTTCAGCCCTCATCTATCTCCTCCACTTCTTCATGGGTGTCTTTTTCGATATGAGTTCTGCTCTGTCCATCCGCCAGCTAACCAAAACCTACGGCAACGGTTTCCAGGCCCTGAGTGGTATCGATCTGGATGTTGCCGAAGGTGATTTCTTTGCCTTGCTCGGCCCCAATGGTGCCGGTAAATCCACCACCATTGGTATCATCTCGACGCTGGTCAACAAGTCCGGCGGTACCGTCAATATCTTCGGTCATGACCTGGATCGAGAGCCCGCGGCGCTCAAGCGCTGCATTGGCGTGGTGCCACAGGAATTCAATTTCAACCAGTTTGAAAAAGCCTTCGACATCGTCGTGACTCAAGCCGGCTACTACGGCATCCCGATGAAGATTGCCAAAGAGCGCGCCGAGCGCTACCTCACCCAGCTCGGCCTGTGGGACAAGCGCGATGTACCGTCGCGCTCGCTGTCCGGCGGCATGAAACGACGCCTGATGATCGCTCGCGCCCTGATCCACGAGCCGCGACTGCTGATCCTCGATGAGCCAACGGCGGGTGTGGATATCGAATTGCGCCGCTCGATGTGGTCATTTCTGACCGAGCTGAACGAGCAGGGCACCACGATCATTCTCACCACTCACTACCTGGAAGAAGCCGAACAGCTGTGCCGCAACATCGGCATCATCGACCACGGCGTGATCGTCGAAAACACCGGCATGAAGCAATTGCTGAACAAGATGACGGTGGAAACCTTTCTGCTCGATCTGAAGCATGAACATCAGGTGGCGCCGCCATTGATCGGCTATCCCTGCGAGTTGATCGACAGCCATACGCTGCAAGTGCAGGTGGACAAGACCATCGGTATCACCGCGCTGTTCAGTCAACTGGCGGCACAGAATATCGAGGTGCTGAGCTTGCGCAATAAAACCAATCGTCTCGAGGAGTTGTTCGTGTCACTGGTGGAAAAAAACCTGTCGAAGGTGGCCATATGAGTAATCAGACGCCTTCCGAATTGCGCCCCAACCTGATCGCCCTGAACACCATCGTCTACCGCGAAGTGCGCCGTTTCATGCGCATCTGGCCGCAGACCCTGCTGCCGCCTGCGATCACCATGGTGCTGTACTTTGTCATCTTCGGTAACCTGATAGGTCGGCAGATTGGCGACATGGGTGGCTTCACCTACATGCAGTACATCGTCCCCGGGCTGATCATGATGTCGGTGATCACCAACTCGTACGGCAACGTGGTCTCGAGTTTTTTCGGCGCCAAGTTCCAGCGTTCGGTGGAGGAACTGATGGTGTCCCCGGTCTCGCCCCACACGATCCTCATCGGCTATGTGCTCGGTGGCGTGCTGCGCGGCCTGGCGGTAGGCGTGATCGTGACCATGCTGTCGATGTTTTTCACCGATTTGCAGGTTCACCACCTGGGCGTGACCATCATCGTGGTATTCCTCACCGCAACGATCTTCTCGCTGCTGGGCTTCATCAACGCCGTTTTTGCGCGTAACTTCGACGATATCTCGATTATCCCGACGTTCGTGCTGACGCCGCTGACGTACCTGGGCGGGGTGTTCTATTCGATCAACCTGCTGCCGCCGTTCTGGCAGACGGTGTCGATGGCCAACCCTGTGCTGCACATGGTCAATGCCTTCCGCTTCGGTATTCTTGGCGTCTCGGACATTCGCATCAGCATTGCCCTGGCGTTCATGGTCGTCGCCACCATCGCTCTGTACCTGGGCTGCGCTCGCCTGCTGGTCAGTGGCCGCGGCATGCGCCAGTAATGATTCACGCCGTGTAGTAGCCAACTTGTCGGCGAGACGATGGACCTGCCAACCCTGGCAGTCCCTCTCGCCAATCAGCTGGCTCCAATACTCTAAAGATTGAAACCACCATGCTGGTCATTTCCAACAACGTTCATCTGCCTGACGCCGAAATCGAGTTGACTGCCATCCGCGCCCAGGGTGCGGGCGGGCAGAACGTCAACAAGGTATCTAGCGCGGTGCACCTGCGTTTCGACATCAACGCCTCGTCGTTGCCGCCGTTTTACAAAGAGCGCCTGCTGGCACTGCGCGACAGTCGTATCACCAGTGAAGGCGTGCTGGTGCTCAAGGCGCAGCAGTATCGGACGCAGGAGCAGAATCGCGCCGATGCGCTGGAGCGTCTGAGCGAGCTGATCATCAATGCGGCCAAGGTCGAGAAAAAGCGTCGGCCGACCAAGCCGACACTGGGCTCGAAAACCCGACGTCTGGAGTCCAAGACCAAGCGCGGCTCGATCAAGGCAGGGCGCGGCAAGGTCGACTTCTGATCAGACGCTTTGCTGACGCTGGGCCTTGGCTTGTTTGTGCAGCCAGACCGTCATGGCCAGACCACCCAGCGCGCAAAGGGCGGCGAACAGGAAGATCGAGGCAAAGCCGAAGCCTGCGGCCACGGCGCCCGCTACCGGGCCGGTAATCCCCAGCGACAGATCGATGAACAGCGAATAGGCGCCCACCGCTGCGCCGCGGCTGGAAGCTGGCACCAGATTGACGGCTTCCACGCCGAGTGCCGGGAATACCAGAGAGAAACCGAACCCGGTCAGTGCCGCGCCCGCCAGCGCCAGTTCAGGCGAAGGCGCTAGCCAGAGTAGCAACAGACCGAGGCTTTCGACGCTCAGGCAGACAATCGCCACCTTGAAACCGCCCAGACGATTGATCGTGTTGCCAAACAGCAAGCGTGCGCCGATGAACGACGCGCCGAACAGGCTCAGGCAGAGCACGGCATTGGGCCAGCTGTGACTGGTGTAATACAGGGTGATGAAGGTGGCGATAGTGCCAAAACCGATGGAGCCCAGCGCCAGGCCCATGCCATGGGGGAAGACCTTGCCCAGCACGTGCATGAACGGCAACCGCTCGCCATGGACGACGGGCGCCGGTTGTTTGTTCCAGCCCAGCCGGATGCCCAGCGCGGCGAGCAGAATGATGCTCACGCCCATGCTCCAGAGCCCCAGGGCATTGACCAGCAACACCCCCAGCGGCGCACCAATGGCCAGCGCACCGTAGCTGGCGATGCCGTTCCAGGAAATGACCTTGGCCGTGTGCTGCGACCCTACACGGCCAATGCCCCAGCCGATGGAGCCCGAACCCACCAGGCTCTCGGCGCTGCCCAGCACCAGGCGGCCGATCAGCAGGCAGAGGAGGCTGGCCAGGGGCCACGCCTGCAGCCAGCTCGACAGCAGCATGAACACGCCGCTCAGGCCGCAGCCGGTCAGGCCATACAGCACCGCTTTCTTCGGGCCCAGGCTGTCGATGAGGCGTCCGGCGTAGGGGCGACTCAGCAATGTCGCCAGGTACTGCACGCTGATCACCAGCCCGGCGGTCACGGCACCGAAGCCCAGCTCGGTATGCACGTAACCTGGCAGCACCGCCAGCGGGATGCCGACATTGAGATAGCCAATGAAGGTGAACATGACGATGGACACCACCTGCAGGGTGATCGCCATCGGGCGTTGCGCAGCGGTGTCGGGTATTTGAGGCATGAGTCCAGCGTCCACGGTCGCGGCAAAAAAATCAAAGGGGAAGGGTGCCGCGTGTCAGGGAACAGCCTGGCACGCTAATCAACTGCGCAATTATAACGGCGGATGGCGCAGGACTGGCACTCGAGTGGAGATATTGCCGGGGTGCTGGACAGGCCGCTGCAGCCAGCAGCTGTTACATCAGCCTGGTTTTTTCCGGCGCCACCAACTGTGTAGTGACCAGTGCCGCCAGGGCATTCTCCTGGTTGCCGAAGCGGGCAAGCAGGGTTTGCTTTTTTGCCGGGCTCAATTGCGCCCAGATTTTGATCATCCGTTCGGCGGTGCCGATCAGTGCGTTGGCTTGTACTTCGTTGAAATCGGTCATCGGGTCCCTGTGCGGTTCAGCAGCTCGGACGTATGAAAACACAGCGTTGCCGGTTTCCGATACGTCTGAACGTTCGCCTTCAGTCTTCGCTGCTGGCTTGCTGGCATTTTTCGTTCTGAGCGCCAGCTTTCATGTCAGCCGGCTGACCCAGTTCCAGTTGCGCCAGAGCTGACTGCTCGGGTTCATGCTGGCCAGGGGGGAAGTTTGGGATCTCATGCATTGAAGTCGCTCCTTGCAGATTTTCAGTTGCTGGGCAAAACCATGCTTCTAAAGCCTGGGCAGGATACAGCAGAGAAAATGACAAACAGACATTTATCTCAACCGTTGGTCCAGGTGGGTGCCTGCATAGGCTTTGATTGGCAATCCCCAGTGTTGAACCCGACCGTGTTTGTGGCAACGCGCTTGCTCGTGAAGAGGCCGGTGGATTCACCGCAGCTTCATCGCTTGAAATGCGATGGGTATGCGCTTAGCTACTTGCGCCCTTCAGCGTGGGTATTCACCTCATCGGTGCGGGCGGCCATGATGAAATCGTTGCGGTGCAGGCCTTTGATTGAATGGCTCCACCAGGTCACTGTCACCTTGCCCCATTCAGTCAGCAAGCCTGGGTGATGGCCTTCCGCTTCGGCAATGGCGCCCACGGCGTTGGTGAACGCCAGGGCATGCCTGAAATTCTTGAACAGGTAGATTTTTTCCAGTTGCATCACGCCTTCGCGTATTTCGATGTTCCAGTCAGGGATCTGCTTGAGCAGCGCGGGCAATTCAGCTTCGCTCACTTGCGGGGCGTTGGCGCTGCAGGCTTCGCAGTGAGCCTGGTTGAGTTCGGTCATGTGTGGGTTCCTGTTCAGGCCGCGTGAATGTCGGCAGGATTGCCGGATGAGTGCTTGGGCGGATGTTTCGGTGCGAAGCGGGCGGGGTGCAGGCCCAGCTGCATGCCTTGTTCGACCATCGCCATGATGTCCTCGCCCGCCAGATCGAACAGGCGCTTGAGGCTGGGCAAGACAAAATAAGTCGGCTGCAGAATATCGATACGGTACGGCGTGCGCATGGCGTCCAGTGGGTCGAATAGCTGGTGTTCGGGCGTCGATGACAGGCTGTACAGGGTCTCTTTGGGCGAGGACAGAATGCCTCCGCCGTAGATCCGGCGACCGTGCGGTGTATCCACCAGGCCGAATTCAATGGTCATCCAGTACAGCCGCGCCAGATACACCCGCTGCTCTTTGCTGGCGCTCAGGCCGAGCTTGCCATAGGTATGGGTGAACTCGGCAAACCAGGGGTTGGTCAGCAGCGGGCAGTGGCCGAAGATCTCGTGGAAGATATCCGGTTCCTGCAGGTAGTCCAGTTCTTCTGGCGTGCGGATGAAGGTGGCGACCGGGAACTGCTTGTCGGCCAGCAACTGGAAAAACGTCTGGAACGGTATCAGCGCCGGTACCCGGGCCACTTGCCAGCCGGTGGTTTGGCCCAGCACTTTATTGATCTCGCCCAACTGGGGAATGCGCTCCATGGGCAGACCCAGCTGCTCGATACCTTGCAGGTATTCATCGCAGGCACGTCCTTCGATGATCTTCAGCTGGCGCGTGATCAGCGTGTGCCAGACTTCATGCTCGACGGCCGGATAATCGATGAACCCGCTCGCGTCAGGTTCCCGTGCCACGTATTGGGTAGCGGTCATGCTGCTCTCCTGCGGGGCTCTTCTATAAGGTTGTTTTTATAAAGGTAGTTGCGAACGCCCGAGTGCTATCAATACCTCTGTTTGGCCGCCGACCAGGACAGTCCTCGAAGGCTGGCGCCGCAGATAGGCAGGGTTTGCGTAAAGAAATCCTTACGGTTTTGCCAGGCGCTGGTTTATCGTCACTGAAATCGGCGTCCTGCTGCCGTGAACTGTCACGATTTGTTGACGGCTAATACAGCGCTGACACAAAAAACTGTGCGAGACCGGAGCTCATGCGAATCAAAGTGCACTGTCAGAACCGGGTTGGCATGACTCGCGACCTTCTCCAACTGCTGGTTTCCTATGGCGTCAACGTCGCTCGCGGGGAAGTGGGCGGCGAGCGTGGCGACGCGATCTACCTGCATTGTCCCAACCTGATTAACCTGCAGTTCCAGGCGCTGCGTGCGCAGTTCGAGGCAATCCCCGGCGTGTTTGGCGTCAAGCGCGTCGGTCTGATGCCCAGCGAACGGCGGCACATGGAACTGGACGCGTTGCTCGGCGCCCTGGAATTTCCGGTGATGTCAGTGGACATGGCAGGCTCGATCGTGGCTGCCAATCGTGCTGCGGCGCAGCTGCTCGGCGTGCGCGTCGACGAGGTGCCGGGTATTGCGCTGGCGCGCTATGTGGACGATCTGGACATCGCGCAACTGCTGCGCAGCAATTCCTCACGGATCAACGGCCTGCGGGTCAATATACGCAATACGGTATTCCTTGCCGACATCGCCCCTTTGCAATCGCGTCATGACGAGAGTGAAGCCTTGGCGGGCGCGGTGCTGACCCTGCACCGGGCTGATCGTGTAGGTGAGCAGATTTATCAGGTGCGCAAGGAGGAGCTGCGCGGTTTCGACAGCATCTTCCAGAGCTCGAAGGTGATGGCTGCCGTGGTCCGCGAGGCCCGGCGCATGGCGCCACTGGATGCGCCGCTGTTGATCGAAGGCGAGACTGGCACCGGCAAGCAGCTGCTCGCTCGAGCCTGTCATCTGGGCAGCGCGCGGGGGCAGGCGCCGTTGATGTCGATCAACTGTGCGGGCCTGTCCGACTCCATGGCCGAAACCGAGCTGTTCGGGTACGAACCCGGCGCGTTCGAAGGCGCGCGGCCCGAAGGCAAGCTGGGACTGCTGGAGTTAACCGCTGGCGGCACCCTGCTGCTCGATGATGTGGGTGAGCTCAGCGCGCGGCTACAGGCCAAGCTGTTGCGTTTTCTCAAGGAAGGGTGCTTTCGCCGTGTCGGCGGCGACAGCGACGTCTACCTGGACGTGCGCATCATCTGCTCGACCCAGACCGAGCTGTCCGCCTTGTGCATGCGTGGCGAATTTCGTCAGGATTTGTATCATCGGCTCAACGTCCTCAGCCTGCACATCCCGCCGCTGCGTGAATGCCTCGATGGCCTCGAACCGCTGGTGGAACACTTTCTGGATCAGGCCAGTCGGCAGATCGGTTGCCCGCTGCCCAGGCTCGCGCCAGCGGCGTTGCTGCGTCTGCGGCATTACCATTGGCCGGGCAATGTGAGGCAGTTGGAGAATGTGATGTTTCAGGCGGTGTCGTTGTGCGAGGGCGGTCAGATCAAGCCCGAGCATATACGCCTACCGGATTACGGCATGGGCGATCCGCTGGCACAGTTCTCGCTGGAAGGGGGGCTGGAAGAGATTGTCGGACGTTTTGAAAAGGCCGTTCTGGAGCGCCTTTATGCGCAATACCCCAGCAGCCGACAATTGGGTAAGCGCCTGGGTGTGTCGCATACAACAGCAGCCAACAAGTTGCGTGTCTATCAACTGGGCCGAGACAATGAATAGCAGGGAAGTTGCACAATAATACGGTGTGTCGCCACAGCCGCTCTTTGATAACGGGCGAGTGTTCGGACAGGCCGCGCCTCATGATGAATGAACATGAGGCCGCGGCAATCTGCGGGTGATGCGATCAGCTGTTAGAGCAACCGTTACCCATGACCTGATAAGCCATGACATGTTCATGACCCTTAGAGTCTTCGTAGGTCATGCGCATCGGAACCACTTTGCAGACATCCGGGACATTGCTGACCGAGATGACCTTGGCGATATCCGGGTGGGAGCCGTAGGTGTACTGCTCGACGCGTGCCTGCTGCGCCGCCACTTTCGCGCCGGACTCTTCGGCCATCGCCAGGCTGCTGAAACCACACAGGGCAACAACCAGAATGGAAGAAGCTTTTAATAATGAACTTTTCATCATGTTTACCTATTTAAATGGAGAGTGCGTCAATAGGCCGCAATAAGGCCAGTTGCCATCTTTTGTCAGAGGTTAATTAATAAGCGTGAAGCAGTCATCGCGAATTAATCAGGTGTCTTGTTCGACGAGGGCCATTGTAGGCGTGTTGTTATCACGCATATACCGACTGTTTTGAAAAAGACTGTTAAGCGAATCGGTAATAATGTTTGGGGCGTCGGTATATGGCTGATCACTGAGGCGTGACACGATCCCTGATGGCTGTCTGAGCGCTGTTGCAATTCTGTCCGCAGGCTTGACCTGAGGACGTTTTCGCGCGACGTTCAAGTCTTCGTCTCGCAGCGGTAAGACCATCGTCGAATGGCCCAACGGCCGACAGGCGGCTACAACTGGGGCCATAAAACAACAACTATCCACCGAGGTAACCAAGATGAGTGCAGCTTCCCTGTACCCCGTCCGCCCCGAAGTCGCGGCGTCCACGCTGACCGACGAGGCGACCTACAAGGCGATGTACCAGCAGTCGGTGGTCAATCCCGATGGCTTCTGGCGTGAGCAGGCTCAGCGGCTGGACTGGATCAAGCCCTTTACCTCGGTTAAACAGACTTCGTTCGACGATCATCGGGTCGACATCAAATGGTTTGCCGACGGCACGCTCAACGTGGCCTACAACTGCCTGGATCGCCACCTGGAAGAACGTGGCGACACCATCGCCATCATCTGGGAAGGTGACGATCCCTCGGAAAGCCGCAACATCACCTATCGCGAGCTGCACGCGGAAGTCTGCAAGTTCGCCAACGCGTTGCGCGGTCAGGATGTGCACCGCGGCGATGTCGTTACTATCTATATGCCGATGATCCCGGAAGCCGTGGTCGCCATGCTGGCCTGCGCGCGCATCGGCGCGATCCACTCGGTGGTGTTCGGTGGTTTCTCTCCCGAGGCACTGGCGGGGCGGATCATCGACTGCAAATCAAAACTGGTGATCACCGCCGACGAAGGCCTGCGTGGCGGCAAGAAAACCGCCATGAAAGCCAACGTTGACCGGGCGCTGACCAACCCCGAAACCGCCAGCGTGCAGAAGGTCATTGTCTGCAAACGCACGGGCGGCGAGATCGAGTGGAACCGCCACCGCGACATCTGGTATCACTCGCTGCTGGAAGTGGCTTCCGAGACTTGCGCACCTAAAGAGATGGGCGCAGAAGAATCGCTGTTCATCCTTTACACCTCCGGCTCCACCGGCAAGCCCAAGGGGGTGTTGCATACCACCGGCGGCTACCTGCTTTACGCCGCGCTCACCCACGAGCGCGTGTTCGACTACAAGCCGGGCGAAGTGTACTGGTGCACGGCGGACGTCGGCTGGGTCACCGGTCACAGCTATATTGTCTATGGCCCGCTGGCCAATGGCGCCACCACCTTGCTGTTCGAGGGTGTGCCAAACTATCCGGACATCACCCGCGTGTCGAAAATCATCGACAAGCACAAGGTCAATATCCTTTACACCGCCCCCACCGCCATCCGCGCCATGATGGCCGAGGGCACCAAAGCCGTTGATGGCGCCGACGGTTCCAGCCTGCGCCTGCTGGGCTCGGTGGGTGAGCCGATCAACCCGGAAGCCTGGAACTGGTACTACAACACCGTGGGCAAGAAGAACTGCCCGATTGTCGATACCTGGTGGCAGACTGAAACCGGTGGCATCCTGATCAGCCCGCTGCCCGGCGCCATTGCGCTTAAACCAGGCTCGGCAACGCGGCCGTTCTTCGGGGTGATCCCGGCGCTGGTGGACAACCTTGGCAATCTGATCGAAGGCGCCGCCGAAGGCAATCTGGTGATTCTCGATTCATGGCCAGGCCAGTCGCGTTCGCTGTACGGCGACCACGACCGCTTTGTCGACACCTATTTCAAGACTTTCCGTGGCATGTATTTCACCGGTGACGGTGCGCGCCGCGATGAAGATGGCTACTACTGGATCACCGGCCGCGTCGATGACGTGCTCAACGTCTCAGGCCACCGCATGGGCACCGCGGAAATCGAAAGCGCAATGGTTGCTCACCCCAAGGTGGCGGAAGCGGCCGTGGTGGGCGTGCCCCACGATCTCAAAGGGCAGGGGATCTACGTCTACGTCACCCTCAATGGCGGCGAAGTGCCGGACGACGCCTTGCGTACCGAACTGCGCAACTGGGTGCGCAAGGAAATCGGCCCCATCGCTTCGCCAGACGTGATCCAGTGGGCGCCAGGTTTGCCCAAGACCCGCTCGGGCAAGATCATGCGCCGCATTCTGCGCAAGATCGCCACCGGTGAGTACGATGCCTTGGGTGACATCTCGACGCTTGCGGATCCAGGCGTGGTGCAGCACTTGATCGACACCCACAAGACCATGGGCGCTGCCTGAGGGTCGTTGTGTGAACAGCCCCACCCGGTGTGAATCGGGTGGGGCTTTTTTGTGAGCAAGTGTCGAGGATGAGTGCAATGACGTGGGACCGGCCGGTCCCACGCAGGCAGCAAATAGATATCGATTTGTTACGCCAGCGAAAAATGCCAGGTAACGGCCCTGCCGAGAATGGGGCGAGGGATCCCAAACCTTGAAAATTACCCAGGCAGCAACCCCTGAATAAAACCTGCACCCACGCTGCGCTTGCCGTATTACAAGGCTTTGCCAATAATGGGCGCGCATTTTGCTGGGTTCATCGGTTTTTCGTTTTTCCTATGGCCAGATTCGCTTCATGTTGTCAATGATGTAGTGCGTCATTTTGGCGCATTTGTAACATGTTGTCGCATTGAAGCAATATCGACTTCCAGCCTGTCGCTAGAATGCCGCTCACTCGCTGCAGGCTTGCGGACTGCAGGCGTCCATCCCCGATGGTTCTTTTCGCATATTGGGCTCGCGCTCACTCTGCCATTTGTCGTATCTACTGACGGAGTCCTGACATTGAAAAAATTCATGCTTCTTGGCGCGCTGGCGCTGACCGTGCTGGCGCAGCCGGTATTCGCCGATGAAAAACCTCTGAAGATCGGTATCGAAGCGGCGTACCCTCCGTTCGCTTCCAAGGCCGCCGACGGCAGCATCGTCGGGTTCGACTACGACATCGGCAATGCCCTGTGCACCGAGATGAAGGTCAAATGCACCTGGGTCGAGCAAGAGTTCGATGGCCTGATCCCCGCGCTGAAAGTGCGCAAGATCGACGCGATTCTGTCCTCGATGTCGATCACTGATGATCGCAAGAAATCTGTCGACTTCACCGATCGCTACTACAGCACCCAGGCGCGCCTGGTGATGAAGGACGGCGCCACTGTCAGTGACGATCTGAACGAACTCAAGGGCAAAAAAATTGGCGTGCAGCGTGGCTCGATCCACGACAGTTTCGCGAAAAAGGTCCTTGCTGCCAAGGGCGCGGACATCAAGTCCTACAGCTCGCAGAACGAAATTTATCTGGACCTCAAGGCCGGTCGCCTTGATGGCACCGTAGCGGACGCGACCCTGCTGCAGGATGGTTTCCTGAAAACCGATTCGGGCAAGGGCTATGCGTTTGTCGGCCCGGCGTTCACTGATCGTGCCTACTTCGGCGAAGGTATCGGCATCGCCGTGCGCAAGGGCGACAAGGCCAATGTGGAGCGCATCAACGCGGCCATCACCGCCATTCGCGCCAATGGCGAGTACAAGAAGATTCAGGACAAGTACTTCGACTTCGACGTTTACGGCAAGTAAACCGTCGAGCGCAATGGCGCAGCCACACGCCGTATTTCGGCGCTGTGGCCAGGGCCTGTTCACGTTTCATCGCAGCTGCGCGGCAGAACAGACCGACCCTTCGGGCTGCGTGCCAAATCTCGCCATGCGTCGTTGCAGGACCTGAAAAGGGAACAGCCCTGCTCTACGTCCTGCGCCTGGCGAGATTTGGCCCGGCAACGCGGCTCGCGATGAACGGGAACAGACCCTGGAGCCATTTTTTACACCCATGAGGACTGCACAACATGTTGGAAGGCTACGGGGCTGTCATCCTCGAGGGCGCAGGGCTGACGCTGCAACTGGCCCTTTCGTCGATGGCGCTGGCAATCGTCCTGGGGCTGATTGGCGTGTCGTTGCGTTTGTCGCCGGTGCGCTGGCTGGCCTGGCTGGGTGATCTGTATTCCACGGTGATTCGCGGCATCCCTGATCTGGTGCTGATCCTGCTGATTTTCTACGGCGGGCAGGGTGCGCTGAACACCATCGCGCCCATGCTCGGTCATGAGGATTACATCGACCTGAGCCCACTGGTGGCCGGTATCGGTACCCTGGGTTTCATCTTTGGCGCGTACCTGTCGGAAACCTTTCGCGGTGCTTTCATGGCAATCCCCAAGGGGCAGGCGGAAGCGGGGCTTGCCTACGGGATGAGCCATTCCCGGGTATTTTTCCGGATTCTGGTGCCGCAGATGATTCGCTTGGCGATCCCCGGCTTCACCAATAACTGGCTGGTGCTGACCAAGGCGACCGCGCTGATTTCGCTGGTCGGCCTGCAGGACATGATGTTTCTGGCCAAACAGGCCGGCGACGCCACCAGTCAGCCCTTCACTTTCTTCCTGGCGGTGGCGGCGATCTATCTGCTGATTACCAGCGTATCGCTGCTGGGTTTGCGTCTTCTGGAAAAACGTTACTCCGTTGGAGTTAGGGCGGCTGACCTGTGATTTTCGACTACAACGTCGTCTGGGACAGCCTGCCGCTGTATTTCGCCGGCTTGCTGACCACCCTTGAGTTGCTCGGCATCGCCCTGGCGTTCGGTTTGCTGGCGGCGTTGCCACTGGGCCTGATGCGGGTCTCGAAAAATCAGTGGATCAACCTGCCGGCCTGGCTGTACACCTACGTGATCCGTGGCACGCCGATGCTGGTGCAGCTGTACCTGATCTACTACGGCCTGGCGCAGTTTCCGGTTGTCCGCGACAGCTTCCTCTGGCCGTGGCTGTCCAGCCCCACCTTTTGCGCGTGCCTGGCGTTCGCCATCAATACCAGCGCCTACACCGCAGAAATCATCGCCGGCAGCCTCAAGGCCACGCCTGCGGGGGAGATCGAGGCAGCGCGGGCCATGGGCATGTCCAAGTCGAAAATGTACCGGCGGATTCTGCTGCCTTCGGCCCTGCGCCGGGCGCTGCCGCAATACAGCAACGAGGTGATCATGATGCTGCAGACCACCAGCCTGGCCTCCAGCGTAACCCTGGTCGACATCACTGGCGCTGCGCGCGAGGTCAATTCGCAAGCCTTTTTGCCCTTTGAAGCGTTCATCACTGCAGGCGTTTTCTACCTGTGCCTGACATTCATTCTGGTACGACTGTTCAAGCTGGCCGAGCGCCGCTGGCTGGGCTACCTCGCACCGCGGAAGGCCTGACATGCAAAGAATCGATCACGTGCTGCCCTGGAGCACCCTGGGCACCGAGCGCCAGCTGAGCGTCTTTCGCTTCGGCAGCGGCGAGCGCAAAGCCTATATTCAGGCCAGCCTGCACGCCGATGAGCTGCCCGGCATGCGCACTGCCTGGGAGCTGAAAAAACGCCTCGCCAAGCTGGAAGAACAAGGTGCGCTCAAGGGCGTCATCGAGCTGGTGCCAGTGGCCAACCCGATTGGCCTCGGCCAATTGCTGCAAGGTGCTCATCAGGGGCGTTTCGAATTCGGCAGCGGCAAGAACTTCAATCGCGACTTCACCGAGCTGAGCGAGCCGGTGGCCGAGTTGCTCGAAGGTCAGCTGGGCGATGATCCCCACAGCAATGTGCAGTTGATTCGTCAGGCCATGACCACGGCCCTGGCCAGTCTGCCTGCGCCCGACAGCGAGCTGCGCGGCTTGCAGCGTTTGCTGCTGGGCCACGCCTGCAACGCCGACGTGGTGCTTGATCTGCATTGTGATGCCGACGCCGCGCTGCACATGTATGCCTTGCCGCAACACTGGCCGCAGTGGCGCTCGCTGGCCGCGCATATCGACGTCAAGGTGGCGCTGCTGGCCGAAGACTCCGGCGGCAGCTCGTTCGACGAAGCCTGCTCGCTGCCCTGGTTGCGCCTGTCGCGGATTTTCCCCGACGCGCAGATTCCGCTGGCGTGTCTGGCCACCACGCTTGAGCTGGGCGGTCAGGCTGACACCGGCAAACCCCAGGCCGAGGCCTGCGCGCAAGGCATTCTGGCGTTTCTGGCCGAGCAGGGCTTTATCATCGGCGACTGGCCGCAACCTGAGAGCGAAGGCTGCGAGGGCATGCCGTTTGAAGGCACTGAGCTGCTGTTCGCACCGCACCCGGGCGTAGTGACGTTCCTGCGCGAGCCGGGCGCCTGGGTTGAAGTCGGTGAACCGCTGTTTGAAGTCATTGATCCGCTGGCCGACAAGGCCACCACTGTCTGCTCCAATACCGCCGGGGTGTTGTTTGCCATCGAGCGGCTGCGTTACGCCCAGCCTGGCTTCTGGCTGGCCAAGGTAGCCGGTCGCACGGCGCGCCGTCAGGGTCGCCTGCTTAATGACTGACCCCATTGTGAGAACTGAAAGCATGAACAAACTGGAAGTCCAGGACCTGCACAAGCGTTATGGCAGTCATGAGGTGCTCAAGGGCGTTTCGCTGACGGCCAGGGCGGGCGATGTGATCAGCATCATCGGCTCCAGCGGCTCAGGCAAAAGCACCTTTCTGCGTTGCATCAATCTGCTGGAACAGCCCCATGCCGGCAGAATCCTGCTCAACAACGAAGAGCTCAAACTGGTCGCCAACAAGGACGGCAGCCTGCGCGCGGCAGAGGCCAAACAGCTGCAACGCATGCGCTCGCGGCTGTCCATGGTGTTCCAGCACTTCAATTTGTGGGCGCACATGACCGCGCTTGAAAACATTATCGAGGCGCCCGTGCAGGTGCTGGGCTTGTCGAAAAAGGAAGCGCTGGAAAAGGCTGAGCACTATCTGGCCAAAGTCGGCGTCGCGCACCGCAAGGATGCTTATCCCGGGCATATGTCCGGCGGTGAACAGCAGCGCGTGGCGATTGCCCGGGCGCTGGCCATGGAGCCGGAAGTCATGCTGTTCGACGAGCCGACCTCGGCACTCGATCCCGAACTGGTTGGCGACGTGCTCAAGGTCATGCAGGCGCTGGCCCTCGAAGGCCGCACCATGGTGGTGGTGACACACGAAATGGGCTTCGCCCGTGAAGTCTCCAACCAACTGCTGTTCCTGCATAAAGGTGTGGTCGAGGAGAGCGGCGATCCGCGCGAAGTCCTGAGCAATCCACAGTCGGTGCGTCTTCAGCAGTTTCTGTCGGGCAGCCTCAAATAAACCTGATTGTCGTATTGAACATGCCTTTCGCCTGCGAAGGGTTCATGCTGCGCACCTGCCGCCCTGACCTGGTTCAAACCGGGCAGGGTGGTGCCTGACCTCTCTGTTGTTCATACCGTTATTACCGGATTGCACGCCATGACTGCTCCTCGAATCGGTTTTCTCATCTGGCCCGGCACCAAAGCGCTGACTTTGGCCCTGGCGGAGGAAGCCTTGCGTGTTGCCCAGCGCGTCCATCCGGAAGTGTTGTATGAGCTTTCGTTTCTGCAGGCCGAGACGCCGACGCAGAGCGCCTGGCAATTGCCCGGCGAGCCCTGGTCCGGACGGCTTGAAGGCCATCAGAAGTTGTTTCTGCTGGCTGATGAACCGCCAGCGCCCATGAGCCCGGCGCTGGCCGCAGCGCTCAAGCAACTGGTGCGTGCCGGATGCGTGATTGGTGGTCTGTCGGCCGGGGTTTACCCGCTGGCGCAGCTGGGGCTGCTCGATGGTTACCGCGCTGCCGTGCACTGGCGCTGGCAGGATGATTTTGCCGAACGCTTCCCTAAAGTCATCGCCACCAGCCATTTGTTTGACTGGGACCGCGACCGCCTGACGGCCTGCGGGGGCCTGTCGGTGCTTGATCTGCTGCTGGCCGTGCTGGCCCGTGATCATGGCGCCGAGCTTGCCGGTGCGGTGTCCGAAGAGCTGGTGGTGGAACGCATTCGCGAGGGCGGCGAGCGCCAGCGTATTCCGCTGCAGAACCGCTTGGGTTCCAGCCATCCCAAGCTGACTCAGGCGGTGCTGTTGATGGAGGCCAACATTGAGGAACCGTTGACCACCGATGAAATCGCCCAGCACGTCTGCGTGTCGCGGCGTCAGCTGGAGCGCATTTTCAAGCAGTATCTCAATCGCGTGCCGAGCCAGTATTACCTTGAACTGCGTTTGAACAAGGCGCGGCAGATGTTGATGCAGACCAGCAAGTCGATCATTCAGATTGGCTTGTCTTGCGGGTTTTCTTCGGGGCCGCATTTTTCCAGCGCCTATCGCAATTTCTTCGGCGCAACGCCCAGGGAAGATCGCAATCAGCGGCGCAGCAGTAATCCTTTTGAGTTGTCGTCGGTGCCTTCGGAGCGGGGGTGATCTTTGTGTGTATATCCGTTTTTGGGTGATGGCTAATATTGGTTGCGCTTTTACAGCGCCTCACTGTTGAGAAGCCGGAAGCCGGCCCAGCCAAAAGTAAGCAAAACGCTCTTGCCCCACCCCTAGGCACCTCGCCTTGGCTCGGCGTACCCGCCCGCAGACCTTGAACCGTGGGCCGCCGCAATGGGCCATCCATGGCCCGGTGCGGCTAACCCGGCGTCCTGCCACTCTTGAATTAAAGAGCGCCCCCCGGTTCAATATCTGCGTTCGGCCAGCGGGGTTTGACGGGGCGCCCAAGATCAAAATCAAAAGCGTGGCGGCCTGACAGCCGACCATTTTTCAGGCGCCAACCAAATCCTCTAGGAGCTCATGAGCAGCGCGAGGCAGCGATTACATTCGCCTGACACACCGCCATCGCGGCCGTCGTAACCTCCGCCGGCTCCTACGAATGTCCTGACATCGCCCCTCCTTGTAGGAGCGAACTTGTTCGCGAGACGTGGTGCCTGACACACCGCTTCGCTAACAAGTTAGCTCCTACAGATATGCGTATTTCGACCAAACCTGCATGCGGCGCTGCTTTTGCCTTTGCCTTTGCTTTTGATCTTAAGCGCCCCGTCAGACCACGAAGGCCGCATTCCGATGTTGCTGCGTGGGGCAAGCCGGCAGGACGCCGGCTTAGCCGCCCCAGGCCATGGATGGCCGTTGGCGGCGGGCCCCGCGCAGCAATATCGGAGTGCGGGCATGCCGAGCCAAGGCGAGGCACCCAGTGGTGGGGCAAGAGCGTTTTGCTTACTTTTGCGCTCTATCAAAAGTGAGGCGCTGTAAAAGCGCAACCAAATGCCGCCGTCACCCGATATCGGATCTACGCCCCACACCCCCCCGAAGAAACCAATCAAACCATCTGAATCTGCAACCACCTCCCAACAACGTTTAAACTGCGCCTTTGCGAAGGTTAATGTCGCATCGCCGCAACTCCAGGAAAAACCCGGTATCGCGGTGTAACAAGTTGTCGCCTGGCGACAAGGCGACAGCCAGACCAGTCCTTACAATCCCCCATCGCTCGCCAGTTTCAGGCAGAGCGTTACTCTTCAGGAGACTCCGATGTCCGTTGAGCAAGCTGCGGTGCAACGCGCCGATTTCGACCAGGTAATGGTGCCCAACTACGCACCAGCCGGGTTCATCCCCGTGCGTGGCGCAGGTTCCCGCGTGTGGGACCAGGCGGGCCGTGAACTGGTGGATTTCTCCGGCGGGATTGCCGTCAACGTACTGGGCCACTGCCATCCGGCGCTGGTGAGTGCCTTGACCGAGCAGGCCAACAACCTCTGGCATGTTTCCAACGTGTTCACCAACGAACCCGCCCTGCGCCTGGCCAAAAAGCTGGTAGACGCCACCTTCGCCGAGCGCGTGTTTTTCTGTAATTCCGGTGCCGAAGCCAACGAAGCCGCGTTCAAGCTGGCGCGCCGGGTGTCCCATGATCTGTATGGGCCGGAAAAATACGAAATCATTGCCGCCCTCAACAGCTTCCATGGCCGCACGCTGTTCACCGTGACGGTGGGTGGTCAGTCCAAGTATTCCGACGGTTTTGGCCCGAAGATCACCGGCATCACCCATGTGCCGTTCAATGATCTTGCAGCGCTCAAGGCCGCGGTCTCCGAGCGCACCTGTGCGGTGGTGCTGGAGCCGATTCAGGGTGAAGGCGGTGTGCTGCCAGCTGAGCTCGACTACCTGCAAGGCGCTCGCCAGTTGTGCGACGAGCACAACGCCTTGCTGATTTTCGACGAAGTGCAGAGCGGCATGGGGCGCAGCGGCCATCTGTTCGCCTACATGCATTACGGCGTGACCCCGGACATCCTCTCCAGTGCCAAGAGCATCGGCGGCGGTTTCCCGATGGCGGCCATGCTGACCACCGAGAAGCTGGCCAAACACTTTGCGGTCGGCGTCCACGGCACCACCTATGGCGGTAACCCGCTGGCCTGCGCGGTGGGCAACGCGGTGATGGACGTGGTTCACACCCAGCACGTGCGTGACACCGTCAAAGCCCGCCACGAGCAGTTCCGCGCGCGCCTGCAAAGGATCGGCGAGCAATACGGCGTTTTCACCCAGGTGCGTGGGCTCGGTCTGCTGATGGGCTGCGTGCTGAGCGATGCCTGGAAGGGCAAGGCCAAGGACTTCTTCAATGCCGCCGAGCATGAAGGCGTGATGATTCTGCAGGCAGGTCCCGATGTGGTGCGCTTTGCGCCGAGCCTGGTGATCGAGGAACACGACGTCACTGAAGGTCTGGACCGATTCGAGCGTGCTGTAGCGAAGCTGACTCAGGCGTAAACCCTGGCTGAGCCCGGCGTACCGCCCAACTGCCGACGCCAGCTGCAACGCTGGCGTCGGACATTTTTCACGTCATGCAGCTGCGCGCCGCATGGCGTTTTTTCTGCACCGGGTTTGTCCGGTCTGTTTCTGGTAAGGAGTGGCACCATGCTCGTGATGCGCCCCGCGCAAATGGCTGATCTGGCCGAGGTTCAGCGCCTCGCTGCCGATAGCCCGATTGGTGTTACCTCGTTGCCGGACGACGCGGGGAGGCTCAGCGACAAGATCACTGCGTCCGAGGCGTCGTTCTCTGCGGAAGTCAGCTTCAACGGTGAAGAGACCTATTTTTTCGTCCTTGAAGACAGCGACAGCGGGCAATTGGTGGGCTGTTCCGGGATCGTCGCATCGGCGGGTTACTCCGAACCGTTCTACAGCTTTCGCAACGAAACCTTCGTCCACGCCTCCCGCGAGCTGAAGATCCACAACAAGATTCACGTTCTGTCGCAATGCCATGACCTGACTGGCAACAGCTTGCTGACCAGCTTTTACGTGGTACCGGAGCTGGTCGGCACGCCGTGGTCGGAGCTCAATTCCCGCGGCCGTCTGTTGTTCGTGGCCAGCCATCCGGAGCGCTTTGCCGATTCCGTGGTGACCGAGATCGTCGGCTACAGCGACGAAAATGGCGACTCGCC
Organism: Pseudomonas viridiflava; assembly: GCF_900585905.1. GTDB lineage: Bacteria > Pseudomonadota > Gammaproteobacteria > Pseudomonadales > Pseudomonadaceae > Aquipseudomonas. Next base: position 120,871 of record NZ_UTVH01000091.1, on the reverse strand, counting down.
ATTCTGGGATGCGATTGGCCGCAATTTCTTCGACATCAATTACGCTGCCGCCGAGCGCCTCTGCGGGCTGAAAAGCCGTACGTTCCTGGCCGAGCTGATGCCGCATTACCCGATCTACGTGCCACTGCTGCCGGATGCCGCCCAGGAAGCCATGGGCCAGGTTCATCCCCGGGCGCAGATCACGTTCGACATTCTGATGCGCGAAGGTTTTGAAACTGATCATTACATCGACATTTTCGACGGCGGGCCGACGCTGCACGCACGAGTTTCCGGGGTTCGCTCCATCGCCCAAAGCCGTCTGGTGCCGGTCAAGATAGACCCGGAAAAAACCGGCGACGGCGGCTCGGGCGGGCGCTTGTATCTGGTCGCGAACGGCCTGTTGCAGGACTATCGCGCCATCTTGCTGGAACTGGACTGGGCGCCGGGCAAACCCGTGGCGCTGACGCTGGCGGCGGCCGAAGCGCTGGGCGTCGGCGAAGGCGCCAGCGTCAGGGTCGTGGCGGTCTGATACGCCGTTTTCAGAATTGCAGGTTCAGCGAGTTTCGCCGCTTCCCGAGGGAGGTGGTATTGAGGAGATAGCATGATCGTTCGTCCCGTAAGCAGCAGCGACCTGCCAGCGCTGATCGAGTTGGCGCGCAGCACCGGCGCCGGTCTCACCACCTTGCCCGCCAACGAAGAGCGCCTGGCGCATCGGGTCAGCTGGGCGGAAAAGACCTTTCGCGGCGAGGCCGAACGTGGCGACGCCGACTATCTCTTCGTGCTGGAAAATGACGACGGTCAGGTGGTGGGGATCTCGGCGATTGCCGGGGCCGTGGGCATGCGTGAGCCCTGGTACAACTATCGGGTCGGGCTCACCGTCTGCGCTTCGCAGGAACTGAACATCTATCGCGAAATTCCTACCCTGTTCCTCGCCAATGACCTGACCGGCAATTCCGAACTGTGTTCGCTGTTTCTGCACAGCGACTACCGCAACGGCCTCAACGGCCGTCTGCTGGCCAAGGCGAGGATGCTGTTCATCGCCGAGTTTTCCGAGTTGTTCGGCAAGAAGATCATTGCCGAGATGCGCGGCATGTCCGATGAGGACGGCCGCTCGCCGTTCTGGGAAAGCCTGGGGCGGCATTTCTTCAAGATGGAGTTCAGCCAGGCCGATTACCTGACTGGTGTGGGCAACAAGGCGTTCATCGCCGAATTGATGCCCAAGTTTCCGCTGTACTCCTGCTTTCTGTCCCCAGACGCGCGGGACGTCATTGGCCGCGTGCATGCCGAAACCGAACCGGCCCTGGCGATGCTCAAGGCCGAAGGCTTCAGCTACCAGGGCTATGTCGATATCTTCGATGCGGGCCCTGCGCTGGAATGCGAAACCCGCAAGATCCGTGCGGTACAGGATAGCCAGCCGCTGGTATTGGCCATCGGCACGCCGGGGGATGACGCTACGCCATTCCTGATTCACAACCGCAAGCGCGAACATTGCCGGATCACCGTAGGCGCCGCACGCTTTGCCGCCGGAACGCTGGTGGTCGATCCGATCACCGCGAAACGGTTGCGCCTGAGCGCAGGCGACAATGTCCGCGCGGTTCCCCTTTCACCGGCGCGGGAGGCTGTTTGATGAGCACTCTCTATATTGATGGCAGCTGGCAGGCGGGGCAGGGCGAGTCGTTCGAGTCGCTCGACCCGGTCAGTCAACGGGTGCTCTGGAGCGGCCAGGCAGCGACGGCGGCGCAGGTGGATCTGGCGGCGAAGGCTGCGCGTCAGGCGTTTCCGGCATGGGCGCGCCGTTCCTTGCAGGCGCGTATCGAAGTGCTGGAGCAGTTCGCTGCACACCTCAAACTGCACGCCGACGAGCTGGCTCATTGCATCGGCGAAGAGACCGGCAAACCGCTGTGGGAAGCCGCTACCGAAGTGACCAGCATGGTCAACAAGATCGCGATTTCGGTGCAGAGCTACCGTGAACGCACTGGCGAAAAGAGCGCGCCGCTGGGCGACGCGACGGCGGTGCTGCGGCACAAGCCCCATGGCGTGGTCGCGGTGTTCGGGCCTTACAACTTTCCTGGGCATTTGCCCAACGGCCACATCGTGCCAGCGCTGCTGGCGGGCAACTGTGTGCTGTTCAAACCCAGCGAGCTGACGCCGAAAGTGGCCGAGCTGACCGTCAAGTGCTGGATCGAGGCGGGCCTGCCTGCAGGCGTGCTCAATTTGTTGCAAGGCGGGCGCGACACGGGTGTCGCGCTGGCTGCCAATCCAGCCATCGACGGTCTGTTTTTCACCGGTTCCAGCCGCACCGGTGATGCCTTGCATCGTCAGTTTGCCGGTCGTCCGGACAAGATACTGGCCCTGGAAATGGGCGGCAACAACCCGCTCATCGTCGATCAGGTGGCTGATACCGAGGCTGCGGTGTATGCCGTGATCCAGTCGGCGTTCATTTCCGCCGGGCAACGCTGCACATGCGCGCGCCGTCTGCTGGTGCCGCAAGGTCAGTGGGGTGACAACTTCCTTGCGCGGCTGCTGCAGGTCACTAAAACCCTCCAGGTGGGCGCGTTTGATCAGCAACCGGCGCCGTTCATGGGCTCGGTGATTTCCCTGCAGGCGGCCCAGGCGCTGATGGCTGCCCAGCAGCAGTTGCTGGCCAACGGCGCGACGGCGCTGCTGGCAATGACCCAGCCAAGTGCGTCGTCTGCATTGCTGACGCCGGGCTTGCTCGACGTGACAAACGTCAGCGATCGTCTTGATGAGGAGTTGTTCGGCCCGCTGCTGCAGGTGATGCGCTACGTCGATTTCGACAGCGCCATCGAACTGGCCAACGACACCCGTTACGGTCTGGCCGCAGGGCTGCTGTCTGACTCCGAAGCGAATTATCAGCACTTCTGGCTGCTCAGCCGGGCCGGCATCGTCAACTGGAACAAGCAACTGACCGGCGCTGCCAGCAGCGCGCCGTTCGGCGGTATTGGTGCCTCCGGCAACCACCGCGCCAGTGCCTATTACGCTGCCGACTACTGCGCGTATCCGGTCGCCTCGCTGGAAAGCAGCAGCCTGACACTGCCTGCGGCGCTGACGCCCGGAATTACGATGAGCTGACTGTCGCCAGCCCGCGACCTCATCACGTTGAGCCATAAGAACAGATCCACGGAGCCGAGCCGATGAAATCATACGAAGTCAATTTTGACGGCCTGGTCGGGCCGACCCATAACTACGGCGGGCTGTCCTACGGTAACGTCGCCTCGCAGAGTAATTGTCAGCAAGCTTCCAATCCGCGTGAAGCCGCCCTGCAGGGGCTGGCAAAAATGAAAGCGCTGATGGAAATGGGCTTTACCCAGGGCATTCTCGCGCCGCAGGAACGCCCGGATGTCGCCGGTCTGCGCCGCCTGGGTTTTGCTGGCAGCGATGCTCAGGTGATTGAGCAGGCTGCGCGCCAGGCCATGCCGCTGCTGGCCGCCAGCTGCTCGGCCTCGAGCATGTGGGTCGCCAATGCGGCGACCGTCAGCCCGAGCGCGGATACTGCTGACGGCCGCGTGCACTTCACCGCTGCCAACCTGGCGTGCAAGTACCACCGCAGCATCGAGCACCCCACCACCAGCCGGTTGCTGAGTGCGATGTTTGCTGATCCGCAGCATTTCGCCCATCACGACGCCTTGCCCTCGGTGACCCAGTTTGGCGATGAAGGCGCGGCCAACCACACCCGCCTGTGCCGCGATTATGGCGAAGCGGGCGTGGAGTTCTTTGTCTATGGCCGCAGCGCTTTCGATCCACGTCTGCCGGCGCCGCAAAAGTACCCGGCACGACAGACACTGGAAGCCTCCCAGGCGGTGGCACGTCTGCACGGCCTGCGTGACGACGCCGTGGTGTTCGGGCAGCAGAACCCGGTAGTGATCGACCAGGGCGTGTTTCACAATGACGTGATTGCCGTGGGCAATGGCGAGGTGTTGTTCTATCACCAGGATGCTTTTCTGCACAGCGAAGCGTTGCTGGCCGAGTTGGAGGACAAGCTTGGCCGCACCGGTGCCAGTCTCAAGGCGATTTGCGTGCCTCGCGCCGAGGTCTCGGTGGAAGATGCGGTGCGTTCCTATCTGTTCAACAGTCAGCTGTTGTCGCGCGCCGATGGCAGCATGCTGCTGATTGTGCCGGAAGAATGCCGCGCCAATCAGCGCGTCTGGACTTACCTGCAAGGGCTGCTGACCAGCGCTGCGCCGATCAACGAGGTCAAGGTTTTCGACCTCAAGCAGAGCATGCAGAACGGCGGCGGCCCGGCGTGCCTGCGCCTGCGTGTCGCGCTCAATGAAAACGAACTGGCAGCAGTCAATCCAGGGGTTATCATGAGCGCGCCGCTGCACGCAACACTCACTCAATGGGTCGAGCGGCACTACCGCGATCGCATGTGTGATGAAGATCTGGCCGATCCCCAGTTGCTGATCGAATGCCGCGCAGCCTTGGACGAATTGACGCAAATCCTTAAACTGGGCGCGGTCTATCCTTTCCAGCACTGATACCCCGGCGCAAGCCATTTTTACCTCTTACCGAGTATTGTGATTATGAGCGACACCCTGCAGTTGATCCTTGAAGACACCGATGGCACCCAGCTGGAAACCTCCTGCACCCGCGTTGCAGTCATGTGGCAGGGCAAGGAATTGTGGATCCAGCACGACGGCCGCGGTCAGTTGCTGATCGGCGTCGACGTCGAGGAAGGCGATGCCGAATACGCCAACCTGCTGCTGCGCCCACTGGCGACCAACCTGGTCAGCCTGCAGCTGGAAATGGAGCCCGCCGACGTCGGCGAGGAAGACCACGTTCACGGCCCTGACTGCACTCACGACCACTGATCACTCCAGAAGGAAGCGCCATGCTCGCCCTCGGCAAACTGCTTGAACTGACCCTGGCCGGACGCGAGCCTGCCGAGAAGACTCAAGTGACCGTAGGCGGCGTGAGACTGCGCTGGCTGAGCGAGGGCGCGCTGGAAGTGCGACCCGCTCAGGATCGGGATAACGGCACTGATCTGCTGTTGTCTGCGGGTATTCATGGCAATGAAACCGCGCCCATCGAGCTGCTGGACGAATTGATCCGCAGCATCGCCCGCAGCGAGCTTGTCCCGCGGGCACGCATTCTTTTCCTGTTCGGCAACCCGCTGGCGATGCGTCGCGGCGCGCGTTATGTCGAGCAGGACGTCAATCGTCTGTTCAGCGGGCGGCATGAACAAAGCGAAGGCAGCGAAGCGCTGCGAGCTTGTGAACTGGAGCGGCTGGCTGCAACCTTCTTCAGCCTGCCCGATCGGTCGCGCCTGCATTACGACCTGCACACCGCGATTCGTGGTTCGAAAATCGAGCAGTTTGCGCTGTATCCCTGGAAGGAAGGGCGCCAGCATTCACGTCAGCAACTGGCCCGGCTACACGCGGCGGGGATGCAGGCGGTGCTGCTGCAGAACAAATCATCCATCGTTTTCAGCGCCTATACCTACGACAAGCTGGAGGCTGAGGCTTTCACCCTGGAACTGGGCAAGGCGCGGCCATTCGGGCAGAACCAGCAGGTGGACCTGAGTCGCCTGCGCGTCTGCCTCGAACAGTTGATCGAAGGCCGCGAGCCTGCGCTGGATGAAAGCCTGGACGGCCTGCAGCTATTCAGCGTGGCGCGGGAAGTGATCAAGCGCAGCGATGGCTTCAGGCTGCATCTGCCGCAGGATGTGGAGAATTTTTCTCCATTGCAGAAAGGTTACGTGCTGGCGGACGATCTGGCAGGATCGAGCTGGATCGTGGAAGAGGAGGACGCAAGGATCATCTTCCCCAATCCCAAAGTCGCCAACGGCCTGCGCGCTGGGATATTGATCGTGCCTGCCGGGGCTGACGGTCTGGCGTGAGGTGGGTGTTGCAGGGCCAGCGTGTTGGCCAGGCGGCGAGCCTGACACACCGCTTCGCCAACAAGTTGGCTCCTGCAGATCATCAGTTGCCTGATACGGTGCAGTATCAATTGCAACGCTACGATCTCAAGAACACCGCCGAACGAGCGTCGGGAGGCTGAGTGTAGGTGCCGTGGTGTGGGTCGCTCGGCATGGATGCCGAGCGAGCGCCGTTGGGCCATGGATGGCCCGTCGGCGCGTGCCCGCACCACGGTGCCGGAGCGAAGGAACCCCTGCGAAGCAGGGGCCGGACGCCAGCGAAAAATGGTTTCCCCCCTTTGCCGTAACAAAGGGGGTCGACCGTTAGGGCGAAACCTGAATTCAGCAGCTGCGCAAGTCCCGCGGGTGCCCTGCAGTCAAGACCGCGAATCCACGCCCGGCAGCGATAGCGATCTGTCTGACACACCGCCATCGCTGCCTTGCGCTATTCGGTGGAGCGCCACCCCGGGCGCTTTACCGTTAACTCGCCGCTTTCTGCTGCAGATCGCTGCGACCGATGGCGCGTACCTTTGCCACGGTGTCCGCGCAGGTCCTGGCCGCTTCCTGACCCTTGTGCAGGAAGTGCTCGAAGAAAAATTTCTGGTGCTCTTCGCCCGCATGGAAATGATGCGGTGTGAGCACTACCGAGAATACTGGCACCTGGGTTTCCAGCTGTACCTGCATCAACGCGCCGACCACCGACTGGGCGACGAAGTCGTGACGATAGATGCCGCCGTCCACCACCAGCGCAGCGCCGACGATGCCCGCATAACGGCCAGTATTGGCCAGCAGTTTGGCGTGCAACGGGATCTCGAATGCGCCGCCCACTTCGAAGAAATCGATGTCGGCTTCGGTGTAACCCTGATGGGCCATTTCTGCGATGAAGCCGATCTTGCTCTGATCGACAATGTCTTTGTGCCAGCACGCTTGAATGAAGGCGATGCGCTCGTGCGCGTGGTTTTTGCTCTTGCTGTCGATTGCGGTAGGTTGCATCTGTTCTGTCTCCTGTCTATGAAAAAACAGGGCGCTTTGGATCGAAGGGGAAGCCAGGTACGCATCAATCATGCAGACAAAAAATGCCCGTCAGCAGGCCCGATGCGGCCCTGTGGTGCCTGTCCCGTTCTCTCTTCATCCGGACTATGACCGTCGGCCCTGGGATCTCACCAGGTCTGCTGACCTCATTTTCATGAGCGCTCGCGGGCTAAGCGCATTGCGCGCCATTACCGCCGGTGGGGAATCGCACCCCGCCCTGAGAACGTTGACGCCGAAATCGTTCGGCGGCGGGCATTTTTTATCATAGTTTTACTGACTCTGCTTGGAAGCATTCCTGCTGGGGTCCAGCGATTTCCTTATAACGACGCGCTCCACGCTGCCGATGAAATATCGCCGCAATCCTGCGCTACGCCTTGACTATCCCTGCTGTCGACCTCAAGACTGGGGTTCGACACCTCAAGGAAGCCCCATCGTGACGTCAATCGATCTGCGCAGCGATACCGTGACTCAGCCCACTGCAGGCATGCGTGACGCCATGGCCAGGGCGCCGCTGGGAGATGACGTCTATGGCGAGGACCCGACGGTCAATCAGCTGCAGGCTGCGCTGGCCGAGCGCCTGGGCTTTGCTGACGCGCTGTTCGTGCCCACCGGCACCATGAGCAACCTGCTGGGCTTGATGGCCCATTGCGAGCGTGGCGACGAATATATCGTCGGGCAGCAGGCGCACACCTACAAATACGAAGGCGGCGGGGCGGCCGTGCTGGGCTCGATCCAGCCGCAGCCGCTGGAGAACCAGCCTGACGGGTCTCTGGACCTGGAGCAGGTCCTGGCGACGATCAAGCCCGATGATTTTCACTTTGCCCGTAGCCGTCTGCTGGCCCTGGAAAACACCATGCAAGGCAAGGTGCTGCCGTTGAGTTACCTGGCAGCGGCTCGCAGCTTTACCCAGGCTCATGGCCTGGCGCTGCATCTGGACGGCGCCCGGCTGTACAACGCCAGTGTCAGGCTGGGCGTCGAGGCGCGGGAGATCACGCGCCATTTCGACTCGGTATCGGTGTGCCTGTCCAAAGGCCTCGGCGCGCCGGTGGGGTCGGTGCTGTGTGGCTCGCAAGCCTTCATCGACAAGGCGCGCCGCCTGCGCAAGATGGTCGGCGGCGGCATGCGCCAGGCGGGCATGCTCGCGGCAGCCGGGCTGTACGCGCTGGATCATCAGGTCGAGCGTCTGGCCGAAGATCACGCCAACGCGGCATTTCTGGGGCAGGCGCTGGCAGCGGCGGGTTATCAGGTCGAGCCGGTGCAGACCAACATGGTCTACGTGCAGATCGGCGCCCGCGCCCAGGCGCTGAAAGCGTTCTGTGCCGAACGCGGCATTCGTCTCAGTGCTGCACCGCGCCTAAGGCTGATCACTCACCTGGACGTCTCCCGTCAGCAACTCGAGACGGTTATCACAGCATTTGTCGACTTTTCCCGCAGCTGAAGTGCCGATAGTCCAGTAGCTTGTTTCTATCGTACAAACAGACTGTACCGCTGACGCAACGCCTATATAATGCGGCCCTTTGCCGTCGCTACGTCACCTGACGTTATGCACCTGCCTCTGGCCGCAGTCTCCGTGGAAGAACCTATGAAAAGCGCAGAAATCCGTGAAGCCTTCCTTGGCTTTTTCGAAGAGCAAGGTCACACCCGAGTAGCCTCCAGCTCCCTGATTCCGGGCAACGACCCAACCCTGCTGTTCACCAACGCAGGCATGAACCAGTTCAAGGACTGCTTCCTCGGCCAGGAAAAACGTGCCTACACCCGGGCGGTGAGCAGCCAGAAGTGCGTGCGCGCCGGTGGCAAGCACAACGACCTGGAAAACGTCGGCTACACCGCACGTCACCACACGTTTTTCGAAATGCTGGGCAACTTCAGCTTTGGCGATTATTTCAAGCGTGACGCCATCACCTACGCCTGGACCTTCCTGACCTCGGAAAAGTGGCTGAACCTGCCCAAGGAAAAGCTCTGGGTCACGGTCTACGCCAGCGACGACGAAGCCTACGACATCTGGACCAAAGACATCGGCGTGCCGGCCGAACGCATGGTGCGCATTGGTGACAACAAAGGCGCTCCGTACGCTTCGGACAACTTCTGGACCATGGGCGACACTGGCCCGTGCGGCCCGTGCACCGAGATTTTCTTTGATCATGGCCCGGAAATCTGGGGTGGCCCGCCAGGCTCGCCGGAAGAAGACGGCGACCGCTACATCGAAATCTGGAACAACGTGTTCATGCAGTTCAACCGCACTGCGGACGGCGTGCTGCACCCGCTGCCAGCGCCTTCGGTGGACACCGGCATGGGCCTGGAGCGTGTCAGCGCCGTCTTGCAGCACGTGAACTCCAACTACGACATCGACCTGTTCCAGAGCCTGCTGGGGGCGGCGGCGAAAGCCATTGGCTGCAGCAACGACAATCAGGCCTCGCTCAAGGTCGTGGCTGACCACATCCGCTCCTGCTGTTTCCTGATTGCCGACGGCGTGCTGCCATCCAGTGAAGGCCGCGGCTACGTGCTGCGCCGGATCATTCGTCGCGCATGCCGCCACGGCAACAAACTGGGGGCCAAGGGCGCTTTCTTCTATCAGATCGTCGCTGCACTGGTTGCCGAGATGGGCACTGCTTTCCCGGAGCTGGTCGAGAACCAGGCGCACATTGAGCGCGTGCTCAAGGGTGAAGAAGAACAGTTCGCCAAGACCCTGGAACAAGGCCTGAAAATCATCGAGCAGGACCTGGCCGATCTGCAGGGCACCGTGGTTCCGGGCGACGTGATCTTCAAACTGTATGACACCTACGGGTTCCCCATGGACCTGACCGGCGACATCGCTCGCGAACGCAACCTGACCCTGGACGAAGAAGGCTTCGAGCGGGAGATGGAAGCGCAGCGCGTGCGTGCTCGTTCTGCCAGCTCCTTCGGTATGGATTACAACAGCCTGGTCAAGGTTGACGTCGCTACCGAGTTCACCGGCTACAAGGCTACCCGTGGCGAGGCCCGGATCGTCGCGCTGTACAAGGAGGGCCAGAAGGTCGAGCAACTGCATGAAGGTGAAGACGGCGTTGTGGTACTGGATACCACGCCGTTCTATGCCGAGTCGGGGGGGCAGATCGGCGACGCCGGTTACCTGAGCGCCGGCGAAGTGCGCTTTGACGTGCGCGACACCACCAAGACCGGCGGCGCGTTTCTGCACCACGGCGTGGTTGCCACTGGCACGCTGAGCGTCGGCACGGCGGTCAGCACTGAAGTCAACGCCGATGTGCGTCACGCCACCGCGCTGAATCACTCCGCAACTCACCTGCTCCACGCCGCATTGCGTCAAGTGCTGGGCACACACGTCCAGCAGAAAGGCTCGCTGGTGAACAGTCAGCGTCTGCGCTTTGACTTCAGCCACTTTGAGGCCATCAAGCCTGAGCAGTTGAAGGCGCTGGAAGATATTGTCAACGACGAGGTGCGCAAGAACACGCCCGTCGAGACCGAAGAAACCGATATCGAAACGGCCAAGGGCAAAGGTGCAATGGCGCTGTTCGGCGAGAAATATGGCGACAGCGTGCGCGTGCTGACCATGGGCGGTGCCTTCTCGGTCGAGCTGTGCGGTGGCATTCACGCCAACCGTACCGGCGACATCGCCGTGTTCAAGATCATCAGCGAAGGCGGCGTGGCTGCTGGTGTGCGCCGCATCGAGGCGGTCACGGGCGCTGCCGCACTGGCGCATCTCAACAGCGCCGAAGATCAACTCAAGGAGGCCGCGACCCTGGTCAAGGGCAATCGCGACAACCTGCTGGACAAACTGACGGCTGTGCTTGAGCGCAACCGTCTGCTGGAAAAACAACTGGAACAACTGCAGGCCAAGGCAGCCAGTGCAGCGGGCGACGATCTGTCGTCTGCGGCGCTGGACGTCAAGGGCGTGAAAGTACTGGCCGTGCGCCTGGACGGTCAGGACGGCAAGGCGCTTCTGGCGCTTGTCGATCAGTTGAAGAACAAGCTCGGCCGCGCAGTGATCCTGCTCGGCAGTGTGCACGAGGAAAAGGTCGTACTGGTCGCAGGCGTGACCAAGGACCTGACTGGCCAACTCAAAGCCGGTGATTTGATGAAGCAGGCCGCTGCTGCCGTAGGTGGCAAAGGTGGCGGTCGTCCTGACATGGCGCAAGGCGGCGGTATCGATGCGGGTGCGCTGGATGCGGCACTGGCGTTGACCGTGCCTTTCGTCGAGCAGGGTATGTAAGTCGACCCTCCGGTCCTGGCGTCTTCGCGGCGCCTGAATCGGCGCTTGGATTCTACGTTTAATGGGCGCCCTTAATCGGGCTGAGGCGGCTTTGAGATGGCTTTGATCGTACAGAAATTTGGCGGCACTTCGGTGGGCTCTGTAGAGCGCATCGAGCAGGTGGCCGACAAGGTTAAGAAGTTTCGTGAACAGGGCGACGACCTGGTGGTGGTTCTGTCAGCCATGAGCGGTGAGACCAACCGTCTGATCGACCTGGCCCGGCAGATCAGCGATCAGCCGGTGCCGCGCGAGCTGGATGTGATTGTCTCCACGGGCGAGCAGGTGACCATCGCGCTGCTGGCGATGGCGTTGATCAAGCGTGGCGTTCCGGCAGTGTCCTATACCGGCAATCAGGTCCGCATCCTGACCGACAGCGCTCACAACAAGGCGCGCATCCTGCAGATCGACGACCAGAAGATTCGCGCTGATCTGAAGGCGGGTCGGGTTGTGGTCGTGGCAGGTTTCCAGGGCGTCGACGAGAACGGCAACATCACGACCCTGGGTCGTGGCGGTTCGGACACCACGGGTGTGGCCCTGGCGGCGGCGCTCAAGGCAGATGAATGCCAGATCTACACCGACGTGGACGGTGTCTACACCACCGATCCGCGCGTAGTGTCCCAGGCTCAGCGCCTGGACAAGATCACGTTCGAAGAAATGCTGGAAATGGCAAGCCTTGGTTCCAAGGTGCTGCAGATTCGCGCGGTGGAGTTCGCCGGCAAGTACAACGTCCCGCTGCGCGTTTTGCACAGCTTCAAGGAGGGTCCTGGCACCCTCATTACCATTGACGAAGAGGAATCCATGGAACAGCCGATCATTTCCGGCATCGCCTTCAACCGCGATGAGGCCAAGCTGACCATCCGTGGCGTGCCAGACACCCCTGGCGTGGCGTTCAAGATTCTCGGGCCCATCAGCGGCGCGAACATCGAAGTCGACATGATCGTGCAGAATGTCGCTCACGATAACACCACGGATTTCACCTTTACCGTGCACCGCAACGACTATCAGGCTGCGCTGCAGGTGCTGGAAACCACGGCCCGCGAAATCGGTGCGCGGGAAGTGGTCGGCGACACCAAGATCGCCAAGGTGTCGATCGTGGGTGTCGGCATGCGCTCCCACGCCGGTGTCGCCAGCCGCATGTTCGAATCGCTGGCCAAGGAAAGCATCAATATCCAGATGATCTCCACCTCCGAAATCAAGGTCTCGGTGGTGATCGAAGAGAAGTATCTGGAGCTAGCCGTGCGCGCTTTGCACACCGCGTTCGAGCTCGATTCGCCGCGACAGGGCGAGTGACGCTGGCTGAAGGCGCGTTTTCCGCGCCTTTGGTGTATTTACGGCCCGCTGCTGCGCTTTCGCCTCGGGCGGTCGATACACTGGTTACATCCGTGATGTTTCTCTCGGGCGTTGCCGTCTGACTGCAGACGGTTGTCCCTGAATGTAATGCGTGAGGAGAAAGGTATGCTGATTCTGACTCGTCGATGCGCGGAAAGCCTGATCATTGGTGATGGAGAAATCACTGTGACCGTGCTGGGCGTAAAGGGTAACCAGGTGCGTATTGGTGTCAACGCACCCAAGGAAGTGGCCGTTCACCGTGAAGAGATTTACCTGCGCATCAAGAAAGAGAAGGGTGAAGAACCAAGCCATTAATTTTTATTGAATTTTTGGTTTGCAAACGGGGAAAAGGGTGGTTATTATACGCCCCGTGTTGCGGAGAGCTGGCCGAGTGGCCGAAGGCGCTCCCCTGCTAAGGGAGTACACCTCAAAAGGGTGTCGGGGGTTCGAATCCCCCGTTCTCCGCCATTATTTGCGTAGTACGTTGTTTCTGGCTTTGAAGGTAAGTTGTTGTAATTACTGGATAAAGTGCTTGACCACAAGAATCGACGGCCTATAATGCGCGGCAACAAATGCACTCGTAGCTCAGCTGGATAGAGTACTCGGCTACGAACCGAGCGGTCACAGGTTCGAATCCTGTCGAGTGCACCATTTAAAGGTTGTTTGCAGCGATGCAGGTGATCTGTTTCAGCCAGCGGTGATCTGGTTTATCAAGCGCTAATGCACTCGTAGCTCAGCTGGATAGAGTACTCGGCTACGAACCGAGCGGTCACAGGTTCGAATCCTGTCGAGTGCACCAAACACCAAAAAGCCCGTATCGTCTGATACGGGCTTTTTGCTTTTCTAGCGTTTGCCTTTTACACAGCCTTGCAGGTCCAGCGTTATCTGGTTGCTGCGGCCATTCCTCTCTTTATAGACCAGCTGCGTTTCGCCATTCTTGTTGACCACTTTGTCTGGTCGCCCCAGCAGGTTCTCGACGTCACGTCGCGTCATGCCGGGAGGCGTTTGCTGATTGATGATGGCGCGGCGGCGACTCTCGGCACTCAGTCGGTTACCGCAACCATCATCCCTCTGGCCGACCACAACAACCGGACGGATGCGGGAGGAGGGTGTTGGCGCGGGTTTGCTCGGTGGCGGCGCGACGATACTCACGGCAGGCATCGTGCCGCTTCGCTGCAGGCTCATCGCTTTCTCGCCACCGGCGCAGCCCTGAAAGGTGAAGGTGATCTGCGCATTGGCATCCTCGCAGCGCTGAATGGTTGAGGCGACGGCGGTAAGTGACACGCAGAGCGGTGCCAGGCATGAAGCGAGCAGTCTGAAAAGCATGGTGATGTCTTCCGTGACGGTTTCGCGCAAGCCTAGTCAGAGATGATTGCTCCCGCGAGGGGCTTTATTTGGCTGAATATGACGTACGCTCAGCTCATCTCAAGCTTTGTCTCGCAAGCGCTTGTTCTTGCCTGAATTTTGTAGCTGCAAGGGCCGCAAAGCGGTGTATGATTGCGCCCGTCAGCCCCGCCGGGGCTTGTGGAATACCTCCATGGACTTACCCAGTCGTTATTTAACAGCTTGTCACACCAATCACGCACTAACTGATTGATCTCCCCGGCGTGCTCCGCTGCTGGGAGTGGAGTTCGCCTATGACCCAAGTCGAAGTTAAAAAAACGCAGGAAAGTCTGCAGGATCGTCTCGCTCAAGTTATCGAGCTGCTGCAGCGCCAGCGTATCGTTGAAGACCTGACTCATCGTCAGGAAGGTCTGAACCAGGACCGTGTTGAAAATCTTGTGCATCGGCAGAATCTCGTCGAGCTGCAACGCAAGCTTGATGATCTTCACTCGGCCGACGTCGCCTACATTCTTGAAGCCCTGCCGCTCGATGACCGCCTGACGGTCTGGCAGCTGGTCAAGGCCGAGCGTGACGGCGACATCCTCCTTGAAGTATCCGATTCCGTACGGGAAACGCTGATCGCCGACATGGACGATCACGAACTGCTGGCGGCCGCCAAGGAAATGGACGCCGACGAGCTGGCTGACCTGGCGCCCGAGCTGCCCCGCGACGTCGTCCACGAGTTGATGGAAGCGCTGGACACCCAGCAGCGCGAGCGTGTGCGGTCTGCCTTGTCCTATGACGAAGAGCAGGTTGGCGCCCTGATGGACTTCGAGATGGTGACCATTCGCGAGGATGTCAGCCTTGAGGTGGTGCTGCGTTATCTGCGTCGTCTCAAGGAGCTTCCGGGCCACACCGATAAACTCTTCGTGGTGGATTACGACGGCGTGCTCAAGGGGGTGCTGCCGATCAAGCGCCTGCTGGTCAATGACCCTGACAAACAGGTTTCCGAGGTCATGGCCAATGACACGGTCAGCTTCCACCCTGACGGCGACGCTTACGAGGCGGCCCAGGCGTTCGAACGTTATGACCTTATTTCTTCCCCGGTGGTGGACAAGAACGGCAAGCTGATCGGGCGTTTGACCATTGACGAGATGGTCGACCTGATCCGTGAAGAAAGTGAGACTGAAGTGTTGAACATGGCCGGTTTGCGCGAAGAAGAAGATATCTTCGCCTCGGTGTGGCGTTCACTGCGCAACCGTTGGGCATGGCTGGCGGTCAACCTGATCACCGCGTTCATCGCTTCTCGGGTAATCGGTCTGTTCGAAGGCTCCATCGAGAAGCTGGTGGCGCTGGCAGCGTTGATGCCGATTGTTGCCGGTATCGGCGGTAACTCCGGCAATCAGACAATCACCATGATCGTGCGCGCCATGGCGCTGGATCAGGTCAATACCGGCAACACCAAACGGCTATTGCGCAAGGAGCTTGTCGTTGGCTTGATCAACGGGCTGGTCTGGGGTGGTGTGATTGGCGTGGTGGCTTATCTGCTTTATGGCAGCTGGTCGCTGGGCGTGGTGATGACTGCTGCGATGACGCTCAACCTGTTGCTGGCGGCGCTCATGGGCGTCACCATTCCAATGACACTGGCCAAGCTCGGTCGCGATCCGGCCATGGGCGCCAGTGTGATGATCACGGCAATGACCGACAGCGGCGGCTTCTTTATCTTCCTGGGGCTGGCGACTATTTTCCTGCTGTAATCGTCGTGCCCATAAAAAAACCGCCTGAGAGGGCGGTTTTTTTATGACTACAACCGTAGCGGCGCGACAGCTTCATCCATGACAGCCAGCACATCATCATGCTGGCTTGAAACACTGCCCCTGTATCAGTCTTCGTTGTCAGCGTTCAGCTCTGTGTCATGTGCAATCAACGACACAAGCGCATTCTGCTGGCGGTGCGACAACTGACGGAAGCGTTGCAGCAGTTCCCGTTCGTGCAGGGACAGCTCAGGGCTATCAAGGCGCAGGCTTGGCTCATCGCCCAAGGCCCCTTCTTGAATCAGGCTTTGTTCGAGGCGAGCAATGATTTCTGAGTTCATGCTGCGGTGATGATTCTTGGCTACTTCTTGTACACGATTGCGCATGCCGTCTGGTAGACGTACAACAAACTTGTCAGCCGTGCGGCTGGAATAAGTAGCCTGTTTCATAGGGCTCATATATTTAACCGGTTAGTTCAGGGGGGAGCGGTTCTAGCAAGTCGCCGCATGGATGTCATTCTAGGACAGCCTTTTTGGTGAAATGTTCAACCGTACAAAAGCGGCAAGCATCATGCCCCATCCCGCCGGGCCCTTGGCGCCAATTCTGTGACAAATATTGACCTCGATAAAGGCGATTCGCCAGCACGCATCATCAAAATTGCGAGCTGCGTAGCAAAGTGCTGATCAAGTATGTACTGCGACAGCCAGTAACTGACCTCCCCGCGGTTCAGAAAGGTCAGCGGGGCGGCTCAGAAAAAATTTTGGTTTATAGCGGCGAGGGAATGAACCAGAGCAGTTGAGAAGGGTGGCGCTGGTTTGGAAAGAACAGCGCCGGTCTAGCGCAGAATCGGGTCGAATTTGATTCGACGGCCCAAGGCCAGTGCCACCACGAACAGCACGATGAAGGTTGCGCTGGCGATTTTCGCGGCCCCATTGAGGCCCAGCGCTTCTGTCGGCAACAGATAGTCAGCGATCATGGCCAGCAGGGCCAGGGTGATAAATGACAGAGCGATCTTGGACATGGTGATTCTCGTTATGTGATTCAGGCCGTCAGTTGGAATGAACAGGTCAAAAAACCCAGCGCTGTTCATTCACTGCAAGGCGCTCATTGGTGGCAGGCGCATCGCTGTCATTGGCCAGCGTTGCCGCTTGTGGCAAGCGGGTGCGGTCGGTCATCAGCGCCAGCTGCGGAGCTTGGTGCAGGTGGGGACGTTGAGCTTCTGCCTCAGCTTGCTGCATCTGACCGTTGTCATGGAAATGAAAAGCCACCAGTGCAACGAGAGCTGCGGCGTTCAACACTGACAGGGCTATGTTCATTTCCAGGTGCCTCCGATGGAACTTTCTTTAAGAAGGATCTTAGCCAGGTACACAGTGCAGTCTGCATGCCAGCTTTTAAAACGAAAAAAACCTAACAAAATCAGGCAGTTGACTATGTAAATAGAGGGTCATGGCGTGCGTTTTGCAATAGTGGCCTTTTGTAGTCTTGCAAAATGCATGATCGAGCTTCGCTGTGGCGGATTAAACGGATATTGACTACAGCCTTGTAAGCCAATGCCGACATGACAAAGCTTCCCGTGGTGGTTAACATGCACGCCGTTCTATAACGGTTACCTGCTCCATCGACCGGCGTCATCAAGTCATGGCATTTTGCTCGCGGGCAAGCTGCTGCGGATAACCCTTGCTAGGGCTTATCCCCTTGATTAGTATGCTGACCGCTTTGCAATGTCCTCTTAGTTCAACGGATAGAACGAGCCCCTCCTAAGGGCTAGATGCAGGTTCGATTCCTGCAGGGGACACATCCTTTCGTCAATGCCCTCCAGACTCCTCCGTTCCGATGTGACCGTCATGATAAAGGTGATGGCAGTGCAAAGGCTCTGACCATGGGCCCGGAACCTCGACCAGATCACCTTTCGCCACGCATCAGGCAATCAACCCGTCGGGCCTCGCTGCATTTTTACAGCGTTTTAGTGCGCCGACAGCGTTCCGAGCAATAGCGAACCTCATCCCAGCAGCGCGCCCATTTCTTCCGCCAGGTGAAAGGCAGGCCACACACCGCGCAGGTTTTGACCGGCAGTTCGCTTTTTTTCACAACGACTCTCCGGCATCCAGCCGGGCCAGCAGCGCCTGGCCGCGCTGCCATAGCGCATCCTGTTTGTTGTCAGGCATACGGTCAAGATTCTTGTAGATCATGCCCATGCGCTGATTGCCGCGAAGGCGGTCGCCATGGCGCATCAGGAAGTGCCAGTACAGCGCATTGAACGGGCAGGCGTCTTCCGTCGTGCTCTCGCTCACCTTGTAAACGCAGCTGCGGCAGTAGTCGGACATCCGCTTGATGTACTGGCCGCTGGCGCAATAAGGCTTGGAGCCCAGATAACCGCCGTCGGCATGCATGACCATGCCCAGGGTGTTGGGTAATTCGACCCAGTCGAAGGCGTCCATGTAGATCGCCAGGTACCATTCGCACACCTGGCTGGGCACAATGCCTGCGAGCAGGGCGAAGTTGCCCGTCACCATCAGCCGCTGGATGTGATGGGCGTAAGCGTGCTTGAGGCTTTGGCCAATTGCCTGCTGCATGCAGCTCATGCGGGTTTCGCCCGTCCAGTAGAACGCCGGCAGTGGCCTGCTGTTGCCGAAGGCGTTGCCCTGCGCGTAGTCAGGCATCTTCAGCCAGTACACACCGCGCACGTATTCACGCCAGCCGATCAACTGGCGGATGAACCCCTCAGCAGCATTGAGCGCGATGCTTTTGGACCAGTAGGCCGCTTCCACATCGCTGCACACCTGCCGGACGTCCAGCAGGCCGATATTCAGCGCGGCGCTGATGCGGGCATGAAAGAGGAAA
The DNA here is from genome assembly GCF_900585905.1 of Pseudomonas viridiflava. Lineage (GTDB taxonomy): Bacteria > Pseudomonadota > Gammaproteobacteria > Pseudomonadales > Pseudomonadaceae > Aquipseudomonas. The sequence goes on along the minus strand of NZ_UTVH01000091.1, from coordinate 102,489 downwards.
GGTTCGCCTGTGGCCATGGCGTCCTGATAATCGCCAAACCCGGCCAGACCATAGTCGAGAAAGTACGCCCACAGCGCCTGGGCGTCGGCGTGGGTGACTGGATAGTCGAATGCCTCAAGAGAGCCATAGTGACTGGCAAATCGCTCGCTGACCAAGGCGATCACCTCGCGGGTGATCTCATCGGTGGAGAAACGCGCCGGGTAGGGCGGCACCACGCTCTTGGGCAATGACTTGCGATTGTGTTCGTCAAAGTTCCAGGCGCCGCCCACCGGTGAGCCGTCGCCGTTGACCAACAGGCCACTCTTGCGCCGCATCTCGCGGTAGAAGAACTCCATGCGCAACTGCTTTTTACCGGCGGCCCAGGCGCTGAATCCGTCGCGCGAGCAGATGAAACGGCTGTCATCATGCCACTCGATGTCCGCACAACAGTCCCTGAGCGATTGTTCCAGGCGCCAGTCGCCGCATTGCGTGACGTGCAACGCCTGCGCCTGGGTCAGTGCCTGCCAGCGGCGTAACTCGCCTGCTACCGAGCCGGTATTGTCGGCGTCGTCCAGGCGCACGTAGTGCACGCAGATGCCGCGCGCCTGCAATGCCTGGGCAAAGTGACGCATGGCGCTGAAGATCAACACGATCTTTTGCGGGTGGTGCGGTACGTGGCTGGCTTCTTCCATGACCTCCACCATCAGCACGCTGTCGCGCGCCGGGTCCAGCTGCGCGAGGGAGGCCAGGTCAAAAGACAGTTGATCGCCCAGCACCAGGCACAGTCGCCTCGTCCCGGCCATCAGGCGATTGCCCGCAGCTGAGGCTGTGTATCAGGCTGCCGACCTTCGCCGGGTTCAGGTTTGTTGATCACATGGATTTCCGCTGGTGAGAAGAGCAGTGCAGCCAGGCTGCCGGTGCTGCAAGCGTATTCAACCCGGCGCGAAAAAAGTAGCCCTGCGGCGTCCACTCTCCAGAAAACAGACAGCTTGCCGATAGAGCGTTAGCAGCGCTATTCAGAGCTGAAAGACTGCGGCGCTGCAGGGTAAAAATTTCTGGCTCTGGTGTGGTATTTGCTTTGCCAGCCTCAGTGCAGCAGGTTTTTTGACATCGCCCATCGGGGCGAACCATTCAAGCCACTTTTGCCACTTGCACGTTTGCCTTTGGGCTCAACGCTTCTTTGTCTACAGGACCCCAGATGCTGGCGTACAACGAGAAAAAATTCCTCATCGTCGACGATTTTTCCGACTTCCGCAGTTCGGTGCGCTCCATGCTGCGTGAGCTGGGGGTCAAGGAAGTGGACACTGCTGACACCGGCGAGCAGGCGCTGAAGATGTGCGCGATGAAGCGCTACGACTTCATCCTGCACGACTTCAATCTCGGTGACGGCAAGAAAAACGGCCAGCACGTGCTGGAAGACCTGATGGTCGACCGCCTGCTCAGTCACGAAAGCGTATTCATCATGGTCACGGCCGAGAACAGCCAGGCTATGGTGATGAGTGCGCTGGAGTGGGAGCCTGATGCCTACCTGACCAAACCCTTCAATCGTGCAGGCCTGGCACAGCGTCTGGAAAAACTGGTGCAGCGCAAAGGCTTGCTCAAGCCGATCCTGCAGGCGCTGGACCGTGGCAAGCCGGCCGAAGTATTGACGGCCTGTGTCGCGCTGACCCAACAGGACCCGCGTTACGCACCCCTGTGCCTGCGTTACAAGGCCGATGCCCTGCGCGACCTGAAACAGTACGAACCGCTGGAAGCGTTGCTCAAGTCGATTCTTGCGGACCGTCCTGCGCCCTGGGCCTACGCCGCCCTTGGCAAACTGATGATGACGCGCAATCGCACCGCCGATGCTCAGGCCGTGTTCGACGCCGCCGTCAAAGCCTTTCCCGGCATGCCCAGCCTTTACGATGGCCTGGCCGAGGCACTGGTAGCCCGGGGCGATGGCGTGCGTGCGCAGAAAGTGCTCGAAGATGCCGTGCGTCTGTCGCCGCTGGCGGTGCGTCGGCAGACGCTGCTGGGCAAACTGGCGCTGGACAACAATGATTTTGAAGCCTCTTCCAAAGCCTATCGTCAGGCGGTCAATCAAGGCCAGTTTTCGCGATTCAAAAACCCGGAAACCAACCTCGGTTTCGCCCAGGCGCTGATTGCCAAGGGGGGTGAACAGGGGCTGGATGCCAGAGCCCGGGTCGAGATCAACCAGACCCTGAGTGAAGTGGCCAAGGACAACGGCGACGATCAGGGCCTGCAGGTGCGCACGCGTCTGATGAAGGCGGCCAGCGTCAAGCATTCCGATCCGGAAGTGGCCGCCAAGCTGACCGAGGATGCGCTGGGCCGTCTGCAGTCGATGGATCAGTTTCTCAGCGCCGACGCCGCGCTGGCTGTGGCTGCTCAACTGCATACCCTGGGCCATGAAGAAGCGGGTGCCGGCGTGCTGAAAAATTGCGCCGAGATTTACGGTGACGATCCGAAAGTGATGGAAAGCATCGCCAGGCAGACGGATGATCCGGCCATTCTGGGTGCCAGCAAGGCGGCCATCGACTTCAACGTGCAGGGTGTGCGCAGTTACAAGGGCGGCAATCTGGCTGAGGCGCAGAATTTCTTCCGCCAGGCGCTGGCACTGCAATCGAAGAACATCAGTATTGCGCTTAACCTGGCGCAGGCCTTGCTTCATTCCATGGGTTCGACCCCTGACGCGGTAAAGCTTGAAGAGTGCCGGGCCTGCCTGAAGATGGTGGGCAAGATGCCTGACACCGATCCACGTTTTGATCGCTTTCAAAAATTGCAGAGCAAGGCGTTTGGTGCATGAGTGAAAAGGAAGCGAGTCTGGATTTCTCCATGGTCATTGCCTCCACCGTGCATGACATGAAGAACTCCCTGGCGACTGTGATGCGCGCTCACGGCGACTGGCTGGGTCGCCTTCCCGAGGCGCAGCAGGACACGGCTGAACGCGGCGTCATCGACTACGAGTTCGCCAGCCTCAACGGCATGATGGTGCAACTGCTCGGGCTGTATAAGCTGGGAGTCAACCAGCTGCCGTTGCGACCCGATTATCACGACATGGACGACTTCATCGGGGCGCAGATGGCCTCCCATGAAGAAGTGTTGGCCAGCCGCGGCATCAGCGCCCGCTTTGACGTTGACAGCCTGTGCCCGCTGGGGTTTTTCGACCGCGAGCTGATCGGCACAGTGGTGGCCAATATCATGGTCAATGCCATCCGTTTCGCCCACCATTCCATCGTTGTCAGCGCACGGGATGAAGGCGGGCAGTTGGTCCTGAGCGTCAACGACGACGGCCCCGGTTACCCCCAAGTCATGATCGAAGGCCAGGCCGATTACGTGCATGGCATCAACCAGATCACTGGCAGCACAGGCCTGGGCCTGTATTTCGCGGCGCAGATTGCCGAGCGGCATCAGCGCAACGGCGTGCACGGGCGAATCGAACTTGCCAATGGCGGCGAGTTGGGCGGCGGTCTGTTCAGCATCGTCCTGCCCTGATGCTCGGGCTTCGGCCCCCGTTTCCAGTTTTTTGACGCAACGCCACCCCTGTTGTCCACGATAGGGGTCTGGCGCGTCGTTTTATTGTCTTCGGCGTGGGATCAATCCCCTTTGAACAACCTCATCCTCAAAGGGGCAGGGCGCCTGGCCTTGCGCCGGGGCTTGGTTCGATTATTGCTATAACCCTGAGAAATGCCCGCGGACGCAATGCGGGTCGGCCGTCTGCTGACAGGTGTGTGGAGTGCAAGCAATGCAAGACCAGATATTGAGGTTGATCGAAGAAGCCAAGGAAATGGATGAAGGCAGTATGAGCCTCGGCCAGACGCTTGATTGGGATTCCATTGCAGTGATCACCTTCATGGCCTCGGCTCAGGATCAACTGGGCAAGACGGTTTCGGCTTCCCATTTGAACAAGTGCGTCACGGTTGACGACGTGATCAGGCTGCTGGAGTAGAACGATTGAGCAGCGATCCGTTTTCCCTGACGGGCAAATCCATTCTGGTGACCGGTGCGTCGTCGGGGATTGGCCGTCAGGTTGCCATATGGCTCAGCGCGCAGGGCGCGCGCATCACCCTGGTAGCCCGTAATCTGGATCGCCTGGAGGCCACGCTGAGCCAGCTTGAGGGCAGCGGACATGGCATCGAGGTGTTCGATTTTCTCAGTGCTCAGGATGTTTCGGCGTGGCTCAAAGGCCAGGTCAAGGCCAGTGGCATCGCCTTTGACGGGCTGGTGCATGCTGCCGGGGTGATGATGCCCATGCCGATCCGCGCGCTGAGCGTGAGTCATTGGCAGAATATCTTCGCCATCAACGTCACCGCCGGATTTTCCCTGATCAAGGCCTTTCGGCAAAAAGGCGTGTGCAGCAAAGGCGCGAGCATCGTGCTGGTTTCTTCGGTCATGGCCCAGGCGGCCGAGCCCGCGCTGATGGGCTATTGTGCGAGCAAAGCTGCAGTCGAATCGATGGTTCGCGCTGCGGCCCTGGAACTTGCGCGCGAGGACATTCGGGTCAATGCCGTCGCGCCGGGGCTGGTCGCCGGAGAAATGTCCGACAGCCTGGGGGCACTGGTGGGCGACAACGCCATGCAAGCCATTGCGCACAAACATCCGCTGGGCCTTGGCACTGCTGCAGACGTCGCTTACGCGATCAACTACCTGTTATCGCCCGCAGCGCGCTGGGTCACAGGGACTTCATTAGTGGTGGACGGGGGGTATCTGGCGCAATGAGCGTGAACAAACTGCTGATTGTGGGCGCGGGCGGGTTTGGCCGCGAAGTGCATCGCTGGCTGAGCGACTGGGTGCTGCAGAATCAGGGCTGGAAGATCGCCGGTTTCATCAATGATGGGCCGGGCTCCGTGGCCAGATTCAGCCACTATCCGCCCGTGGTGTCGTCTATCGACGAGTATCAGCCCGAGCCTGACGAGTATCTGCTTTGCGCCATCGGCAGCCCTGCCGACCGGCGCAAGGTGGTGGAAAAGCTGCAGGCCAAGGGTGCGAGGTTTTTCACTCTGATTCACCCGTCCGCCATCGTGGGTGAAAACGTTGCCGTAGGCCAGGGCGCGATCATCTGCCCGCTGACTGTGCTGACGGCGGACCTGATCATTGGCGATTTCGCCATTCTCAACATCAGTTGCGTGGTCGGCCACGACGCTGCTGTCGGCGCCTTCTCGACCCTCAGCCCGCACTGCAACGTTGCCGGCGCCGGGGTGCTTGAAGACGAAGTGTTCATGGGCACCAATGCCTGCGTCCTGCCAGGGGTTCGCGTCGGTCATCAATCAGTCATTGGCGCCGGTAGTGTAGTGCTGCGTAACGTGGCGTCGTGCACGACAGCCTTCGGTGTACCGGCAAAAAGTATTTCGAGGTGACGCTGATGACTGTCTCGGCTCGTATTCTTGAGATCGAATATGAATTGCCCGAGCATGTTCTCGGTAACGAGCAGCTGGCCCGTGAATTTCCGGAGTGGGACGTCGACAAGATCTTCGCCAAGACCGGAATCGGCGAGCGCCATATCATCGACGAGTCCGAGACCGCGTCGGACCTGGCATTTCGCGCCTGCGAAAAACTGTTTGCCAACAGCGTGCTGCAGCGCAGCGACATCGACGCGCTGATCTATTGCACGCAAAGCCCCGATTACCTGCTGCCCGCGACTGCCTGCATTCTGCAGCACAGGCTGCAATTGCCGACCCATTGCGCAGCATTCGACTTCAATCAGGGCTGTTCCGGCTACATCTACGGCCTGGGCATTGCCAAGGGCATGATCGAGTCGGGCCAGTGCCGCAACGTGCTGCTGGTCACCGCTGAAACTTATAGCCGCTACATCAACCCCCAGGACAAAAGCGTACGCACGCTGTTCGGCGATGCAGCGGCGGCAACGCTGATCGTCGCCGCCGAAGGCGGCCCGTACCTTGAGCGCTTCCGCTACGGCAGCGATGGCGCTGGCGCCGAAAACCTCATCGTCCCGGTGGGCGGCGCCCGCCGACCGGCTGCAGCTAATCCACAGCCTGCCGAGTACCGCGACGACAGCGGCAACGTACGCAGCGACGCCGACCTGTACATGAACGGTGCGGCCATCTTCGAATTCTCCATGACCCGCGTCCCACAACTGTTCGCGTCGCTGTTCGATGAAACGCTGAACAGCGAAGACATCGACCTCTACGTGTTCCACCAGGCCAACCAGTTCATGCTCGACGCCCTGCGCCGCCGCCTCAAACTGCCCGTGGAAAAGTTCGTCAGCGAGTTTGAACGCAGCGGTAATACGGTGTCGTGCACCCTTCCTATTGCCCTCAAGGCGTCGTTGAATAAAGGTGTCCTCAAGCCAGGCATGACTTTGGTTGCAGTGGGGTTTGGTGTGGGGTATTCGTGGGGGGCGTGTGTTATTCGGTGGTGAGTAAGACCGACGGACTATCCACTTCACAGGGGCAACGGACTGGAGCCAGCAAGTGGTTATTAGCGAGCCTATGTTGCCATTTGCAGGGAATGAATTTCGATGGTGTCATTCTTCGTATTTATCGGATTTTTGGCTTTTATCTCCGGCTATACCGTTTCCGTTGAAGACCGTCTGCAGCGTGACGGGAAGTTCTGCCCATTCAGTGTGGCAACCAATCTCAAGGCGTCTATGACGGCCCGAAAATTTCTGACCTGGTTGGGCATGCTGATTTGGCTGGTGACTATCGCAGTCTATGTATCGGGGCCTGCGCAAGACGTTTCGACCGAGGATTACCTGATACTTGTGGCCGCTGTGGCCGTTGTTTTTTTATTCATGCTCAGGGGGCACGCACGGGAGCTGGAATTCAGAAAGAGTGGAAAATCCGCTGACGCCTATGATTACCAGCACGTCATCAGCAGCAGCGAATGGCCGTTTATCGTGTACAAGGCGGTAATGGATGTCGCCAAGATTCTGCTCTTTGTGATTGCGCTGTATTTTCTAAAACTGATCAAGAATATTTAGATGGCATAACCATGCTGATTTATAAGCAATTGTGCGATTGTTCAGTCCTGCGATGGTCAAATGTTAAAGGCCGGTAGCGTGAATTAAACCGTCGCATGAATATTTGCAAGTAATCGACTGGATTGTGGCTATTTGCTGCTAACTAGACACCCCAACGCCGCAAAGCCGTGACGTGGAGTGAAACGGGGAGTAGGGTGCCAAGGCGAATTTGCATAAACGATGTTGCGTTCGTCTGAATTCTATTCCGGCGGCTTATCGGCAGTCGGTCATGCGTCAAACCGGCAGAGCCAAATGACTTCTGAGTCCCGCGTCAACCTTACCAACTGTGACCGCGAGACAATCCAGATTCCGGGCAGTATCCAGCCGCACGGGTGTCTGCTGGCCTGCGATGCATCGGTCAGCAGGGTGTTGCGCCATTCCGCGAATGCGCCAGAGATGCTCGGCGCAACGGGTGACTTGAACGGTCAGCCCCTTGAGGTGTTACTGGGCAACGACGCCCTGCACGCCATTCGCAATTCCCTGGCACGTACCCAGGCAGCCTCCAGGTCTGCGCTGACGTTCGCTCTACGTCTTCCCTCCGGGCGGTCTTTCGACGTTGCCGCGCACGTCTTCAAGGGCATGGCTATCATCGAGTTCGATCCCTCCGGCGCAGGTAATGCCGAACCGATAGAGCTGGCGCGAACCGTCATCGCGCAAATCAAGGAGATCAACCAGGCCGGCAAGCTGTTCCACGATGCGTCCCGGCTGGTCCGCGCCATGCTCGGGTACGACCGCGTGATGATCTACCAGCTTGGTGCGGATGGCGCAGGCAAGGTCATCGCCGAAACCAGACGCAGCGACCTGGAAAGTTTCAAAGGCCAGTATTTTCCGGCCTCGGATATCCCGCAGCAGGCGCGAGCGCTCTATCTGCGCAACCCTATTCGGGTTATTCCGGACTCGACATTCCAGCCTGTTCCAATCGTGCCTGCCCTGGATCATTCGGGCGAGCCACTGGACCTGTCCCATGCGCACCTGCGCAGCGTCTCGCCGATTCACTGCGAATACCTGTGCAACATGGGTGTCAGCGCCTCGATGTCGATTTCGATCATCGTCAACGGAGCACTGTGGGGCCTGATTGCCTGCCATCATTACGAGCCCCGAATTCTGACGACGAGCCAGAGGGTCGCGGCGGAGATATTTGGCGATTTTCTTTCCTTGCATATCTCCACTCTTCTAGCTCGCCAGACGCTGGAAGCCGCCGCTCATGCCCGTCAGGTTCTCGACACCCTGCTGCGTGATTCGAACCGGTCCCTGGACATAGAACAGCTGCTGCGTACTCGCCTGGGCGACTTCAAGACGCTGATCGCCTGTGACGGTATCGCGATGTCGCTGCAAGGCCAGTGGGCCGTCGATGGGCTCACGCCTCCCGCGCAAGACGTCCCCGCTTTGCTCGAGTTTGCCTCTGGCGTTGCCGAAGGGCAGACATGGGCGTGCGATCGCCTCTCGATGGCGCACCCTGCTGCCGCTGACTATGCGAATGACGTTTCGGGTGTGCTGATTATTCCCATGTCACAGCACCCGAAAGATTTCCTGATGCTATTTCGCAGGGAAGTGGTCCAGACCCTGGAATGGGCCGGTGATCCAAACAAGACCTATGAGAGTGGGGCGTTGGGTGAACGGCTGAGCCCACGCAAGAGTTTCGCGGTCTGGAAAGAGACGGTTCATCAACAATCGTTGCCGTGGACCGAGCAGGACCGCCAATTCAGTGAGGCCATTCGCACCGCGATCGTCGAAGTGGTCCTGCACAATAGTGAGCTGCTCAACAGTGAGCGCTCCAAAGCCGATGTCCGCCAGCGGATGCTTAACGAGGAGCTGAACCACCGGGTAAAAAACATTCTCGCGCTGATCGGTTCGCTGGTGGCCCATCCGACAGCCGAAAGTCAAACCCTGCGCGGTTATGTGGAAACACTCAAAGGTCGGATCCAGGCGCTGTCTCTGGCCCATGATCAGGTTGTGCGCGGTGACGGCGGCGGCAGGCTGTTCGGGCTTCTCAGCGCCGAGCTCTCGCCATATCAATCCTTCGGCGATGCAACCCGCTTGAGCGGGCCGAACGTTATCCTTGATGCGAGGGCCTACTCGGTGCTGGCGCTGGTTCTTCACGAATTGGCCACCAATGCTGCCAAGTACGGTGCGTTGTCCCAGCCAGAGGGTAATCTTTCAGTCATTTGGACAATTGATGCGGCCGGTGCCTGCCAGATCACGTGGCAGGAAAGCGGCGGTCCAGTTGTTCGTGCACCCAGCCGACAGGGTTTCGGTTCTGTCCTCATAGGTCGCAGCATTCCGTTCGACCTTGGTGGAACGAGCGTTATCGAGTACGAGTCAGGCGGCGTGCGCGGGGTGTTCACCATTCCGACCGACCATTTCTCTGTGGCCGAGTCAGTCGACAGCGAACCCTCTGCCCCGGTAGGTATCCTGCCTGGTAAGGAAAGCGAAACACTGAGTGTTGCCTGTGTGATGATTCTCGAAGACCAACTCGTCATCGCAGTGGGCCTTGAACAGATCTTGATGGACGGTGGCGTCAGCGAGGTGATCACGGCGAGTTCGGAGGCGGAAGCTTTGAGGCTGCTCGTCAGCTGCAGGCCCGATGTCGCCGTGCTGGACATCAACCTGGGTCATGGCACGTCAATCGTGGTCGCCAATGAACTGGAACGACGCAAGATTCCGTTTCTCTTCGCGACCGGTTACGGCGACAGCACTATTATTCCCGAGCATCTCAAACAGGTCCCTGTGCTGCGCAAACCCTATGACGCGCATTCGATGCTGGCGAACCTGCAGGCTCTGATTGATTCCTCGTCTTGAACAAGACGAGGAATCGCGACGTTGCCTGCTGTTCAATGCCGTGATCAAGCGCCCCTGGCTTTTATTGCCAGATCGTTCGGGAGCGCTTGCTCATCAGCGAGCGCTCCTGAACGTCTTGAGGCTATACCAATGCCGCCGCGATGGCTTCGTTGAAGGCCGGGATGTCATCCGGGGTACGTGAGGTGATCAGCGTCCAGCCATTGGCCGGGCATTGCTTGAGCTCAGCGTCCACCCAACCGGCAGCACCGGCGTTTTCCAGATCCAGCTTGACGCTCGGGTAGGAAGTGAGGGTCTTGCCAGCGATGACGCCTGCGTTGATCAGCAGCCACGGGCCATGGCAGATCGCCGCGATGACTTTACCGGCGTCGGCGAATTCCTTGACCAGGCGCTGGGCGTTTTCATCCAGTCGCAGTGTGTCGGCATTGACCGTCCCGCCTGGAATCACCAGCGCATCGAAATCCGAGGCTTTCAGCCCAGCCAGCGCGGTCTGGGACTCGACGGTGCGATCTTTCTCGGTGTCCTGAACGAAGGTCTGGGTTGTGCCGCCGTCACTCGAACCATGGGTCACCGCAGCGCCCTGCGCCTTGAGCGCTTCCAGCGGCTTGATCAGCTCGTCCCGCTCGATGCCGGTATTAGAGGTGATAAAAAGAACTTTTTTGCCTGCCAGTTGATCGCTCATCGTGGTCACTCCGTCTCGTATCAAATTAAAAATCAAGCCTGCGGCGGGTGCTTTCTCCGACGCGTTGATGATGGGAGGGCAGAGCGGTTTTGAAAGTTCATCCGGATTTGTCCTGATCAGGCTGGCGCCGATGGCCGTCGGATCCAGCATCCGTCTGGCGTTGCTGATTTCCTTGGGTGAAGCGGTAAATACCGCGCGGGTAGAAAAAACCAGACTGGAAGGCCTGCGTTTCGTCGGTACAGTGCTTCACCCTCTTCGCAAACCCGGCGTGAGATTTGTGAGTAGCGGGTGCCCGGTGCCTGAGCGTTAACCTTGGAGCCGGGCTGATCTAACAAAACACCACTACCTGGTTTGGAGTACCTTTGTGTAGGAGCCAACTTGTTGGCGAGACGGTGCCAGTCACGCCCCCTCGCCACCAAGTTGGCTCCTACAGGTCCCGGTCGACCGCGCAACAGCGCTCGCAGAGCATTACGCCACCCAAATCTCTCGTATTCTTTGCAGATACTCTGCATCCATCATCCATTTTTCCTCAACCTCACATCTGAGCGCATCGCCCAGACTCGCGCACCTTTCGGGCTGGTCAATGTGCGCGTTGATCGCATCGATCCAGGCGTGCGTATCGTTGCTGACGCGGGTGACCGGCAGGTCGTTCTGATGGCAGAGGACGTCGCTGCAGATGACGGGATAGCCGCAGGCGCCGTATTCGAGGAGGGTGGTCGGGCCTTTGCTCAGGTTGATCAGGTTGGGTTCAACCGGCGCCAGCGCCAGATCGAGATTGAGGCTGGCGAGCAGGCCTGGCAGCAAGCTGCCTGCTGTCGGGCTGCGCAGCTCGTGGATGAACGGGCGCAGGCGGGCGGGGCAGGGGCCCATGATGACCCAGTCGACCCTATCGGCCAGCGCGCGGATAACGCTTTCGATAACCAGCAGGTCTGCACCCTGACTGGCGCTGCCGACCCAGCCCACACGGGGTTTGTGGCCGGTTCGGCGCTGGCTGCCCAGGCCTCGCCAGATGTCGGCTGACAGCCTGCTTTCGATGACGCGGATGTCGGCATGCATGCCAGACAGCAGTTCGGCCAGTGCAGGGGTGGCAACGGTAACCCGGTCCACTTGCTCCAGGCCCAGGCGCAGTGCGGCCTGAACCGTTGCCATTGGCGCCGCTTTGCGGTCAAGCGGGCTGAAGGCGGGAAACTCGCTCAAGTCATAGACGACAAAGGCATTGGTGTGATTTTTGATCGCATGCAGCGAGACAATGTCGGCATCGCTCAACGGCCGCTGGATGACTAGCGTGTCTGGGCTCAGGCGAGCGAACTCGGGCAACAGCAGGTGCCCGGGGCAGATCACGCCGTCCACTGCCTGGCTGTCACGCAGCAGGCGCAATGGCCCGGTGATGCGCTGCGCGGGGGCGGAATAATTGCCGGGCTGCACCAGCACCACAGGGAGTGGACGATGAATCAGCGGCCGCCAGCTCAGCTCTGAATTGATTTCAGGCGTGAAGCCGGGTTGCTGCAGGGAGAAATTCAGGTTGTAGGCCGGGTCCCACGCCAGGTAATGCAGCCATTTGTCATACAGCGCGCGCGTCTGGTCGTCGTAGATCAGCGCCGTGGCAGGTTTTGCCTGGGTCCGACTCAAGCTGGCGAAGGGGGTCCAGACCACCAGATGACCGCTGTCACGCACCCGCAGGCACAGATCGACGTCGCCGTGATGGCTTGGGAACAACTGATCGTCGAGACCTTGCAGCGCCAGATACAGAGAGGTTCGCACCATCAGACAATCGCCGCTGACGGCACTGAAGTTCTGATCGCTGATCAGCCGATGCATGTAGCCGACACCCGCATCCGGCGCTGCGGTAATGGGTGAGGCGCTGCCATTGAGGCCCAGGATCATCCCGGCGTGCTCGATGCTGCCATCCGGTGCCGTCAACTTGGCGCCTACTACGCCGACTTCCGGGCGCAGGGCGTGATTGAGCAGGTTTTCCAGCCAGTTGCCCTGCACCACATACAGATCAGGGGCGAGCAGCACGATGTACTCGCCCTGCGCGTAACCCGCTGCCGAGTTGATGCACGCTGACACGCTCAATGTTTGCTCGTGACGCAACACCCGAATCTTGTCCGACTGCAGGGTTTCGAGGGTTGCCAGCCACTGCAGGGTTTCAGCGCTCTGGCTGTTGTTGTCGCTGACGATGATCTCGTAATCAGGGTAGGTCGTGGTCTGCAGAATGCTTTCGACGCAAGGCAGCAGGGTGTCGAGCTGGTCTTGCGCGGTGATGATGATGGACACCCGCGCTGCGCCATCGTGGCCATAATCGATACGCGAGTGACCGGGAACCACCGCGTGCAGCTGACTGTTGGCGTAGCCCCGGGTTTGCAGGTGGCGCAGGATCGTATCGTTGACGTGCAGGTTGTCCTGCTCCGGGGCTTGCGCGGCGATCACCAGCGGTTCGCTGCAGTGGGCAAAGGAGACGAAGTGTTCGTGCTCGACAAGGCGCAGGATCAGGTCCAGTTCCATGGTTTGCGCACAGGCCGGGTCGAAGCCGCCGACGTTGAGCACTGCCTGGCGCTTGAACAGCCAGTGGCGACTGCTCGCCGCCGGGCAGCTGAGCAGGTAGTCGAGATTGAAGTCCGGGCGCAACGCTAGGTTGGCCGAACCTTGCGGGTCGAGGGTGACTTCGTCGCAGAACACCGCATCGCAGCCCGGCGCGTCAATGGCTTTCATCACCGCGCAGAGCAGGCCGCTGGCGGTGAAGGTGGTGCCTGCATCGACCATTAGCCACCTGTCGTGGCTGTTGTCCTGCATCAGCTCATTGAGAACCACAGGCCGGCTGTCGCGCGTGGCAGCCAGCCAGGGCAGCTGCGCCTGCAGCTCGCTCTGGGTCTGGCGGTCGTAGTCGGCGAGGATGAAGACCTTGAGCCGCTCCAGCAGGGGCGGGTCAGCGGCCAGGCTTTGCAGGGTCGCCAGCACCCGCTCCGGCTGGTTGTCGAAGTCGCAGATAACAATCGCGATGGCCGGGCCGCCGTCATGGCTGGTCAGGTAATCCCTGATCAGGTTGTGCTGCGCAAGCGAGGGCCGATGCTGCTCAAGCCGGGCAATGATCTGCCGGTTGGTCTGGGCCGCTGCCGGGCTGCGATCAAAGTAGCTGCGCAGCTCCATGTCCCGCACCTCGCCACGTTTGGCAAGTGGCGCGATCTTTACCGTTGCGTTGAGTTCCGGGGCGCGCACCCAGCCCAGTTCCCGGGTGAGGCGGTGGAAGCTGGCATGGCCTTCGCGCGCACGGGTCGGATCGGCAACGAAGGTCTGGGTGCTCTGCTGGTCGGTGACGCGGAAATACGCCAACGGCCGGGCCAGCATGGCCAGGTTGCCCAGACGCAGCAGCTTCACGTACAGCGCGACATCGCCAAATGACCAGATGGGCACGCCTTCCAGCGACATGATGTCCCCCCCGAACGGCAGCACGTCGGCGCGTCGGCACATCACCGCACTGGGCTCGCCGATGAAATTGACCGGGGTTTGCGCCAGGAATGACACCAGCTCGGGGCCATCGATGACCACGTTGTGACCAAAGGGATAGCGCGTGTAGAGGGTGTCGGGGAGAAAGTTGCCCTGGGCGTCGATGCGTTTGCGCGCGGACGACACCAGCCTGATATCCGGGCTGTCGTGCAAGACGTCGTACATCAGCCGAATCGCGTCAGGCACCAGGATGTCGTCGTCGTACAGAAACTTGATGTATTCGCCGCGGGCTTCACTGATGCCTCGGGCGACGTTGGCTGCTTCCCGCAGGGCCACCGGGTTTTTGAAGTAGCGCACCGGCCAGCGACTGTCGACGCTGAGGCGATCGACAATGAGCTTGATCGCATCGGTCGGGCAGTCGTCGCAGATGACAATCTCGACGTCGTCATGATTCTGGCGCAGGGCACTGAGCAGGGCCGCCTCAAAGAAATCTGCCTTGTAGGCCGGGATAACGATACTGACCAGGCTTGGGTAGCTCATCTGAATACCAGTGTGAAGAAGTTGGAGGCCGCACCCATTCAGGCGCGCCAGCGCAAAACAGCCAGGCGGCGGGTCACTTGCGCCCGATGTAGAGAACCGATTGCTCGGTGATGCCGTGGCGTTTGAAAATTCCCGGTCCGAAGGCTTCGCTGCCCAGGGCATCGACTGCAAAGCCGCCCTGTTGCAGGCGCGCGATGAAGTCGTGTCGGGCGTACATGCGCACGTGGTCGTCCTGACCGAAACGCGCCCAGCGCTCGTCGACATTCTGCTCGTCGGGGTCTTCGTCGGTCTCGGTGGCGGTCAGCAGAATCGGCACCATCAGGATCGCCGAGCCGCCTTTGGCCAGCACCCGGAACAGCTCGGCAATGGCCTTGGCATCGTCACGCACGTGTTCCAGAACATGCGAGCAGACGATCAGGTCGAAGGACTCGTCGGCATAGATGTGCATGTCCATGATGTCGACGATGTCGTCGGCCATGGGCGAGAACAGGTCGGCGGAGCGATAGCGGGCATTGGGCAAGTCCCGCAGGAAGGCTGACAGCACTGGCGCAGGCGCGATGTCGAGAATGCGCAGCGGCTGGCCTTCGGGGTGCGCGAGCAAATGGGTGGTGTAGAGCGCGTACAGCCGGTCGCGGTCCGAGGCGACGCATTCGGGGCAACTGTATTGGCCGATGTTGAGTGTTTCGAAATCCTCTGACGAATGACCGACGCTCAAGCGATGCGCCACTTCCAGATAATGCAGCGGCAACGGGTAGAAGTTGGGAAAGCGGTTGGTGCAGACCGGGCAGGTTCTCATGAGTGTTTCTCACGGCTGGCAGCGACGAGCACGTCAAGGATGCGCGCAAAGTCGTCATCGGTCAGGCCATCGAAAATGGGCAGGCAGAGGATCTGGCTGGACAGTTCGGTGGCCACCGGCAAGCGTCCGGGGCGCGCCGAGTCGAGGCCGCGATACATCGGAAAGGTGGAAATCAGCGGGTAGAAATAACGCCTGACCAGAATGTCCTGATCACGAAACAGCTGATACAGCGCATCGCGACTGACGGCAAATTGCGGCTTTACCAGCACCGGAAAGTAAGAATAGTTGTGCTGGTCCCGGGTCTGCCAGATCACGTCGATGTGTTCAATCGAGGCCAGGGCCTGGCGGTACAGACCGTCGATGCGCTTGCGCCGCGCCAGGGCGTCATCAATGTATTGAAGCTGCAGCAGACCGAACGCGGCATTGACTTCGCTCATCTTGCCGTTGATGCCGGGCGCCACCACGGTGACTTCGTCCGCGAAGCCGAAGTTCTTCAGATAGTCGATACGCTGCTTGGTCTTGGCATCGTGGCTGACAATCGCACCGCCTTCGAAGGTGTTGAACACCTTGGTGGCGTGGAAGCTGAGCACCGCCAGGTCGCCGTGGCGCAGCAGGCTTTCGCCCTGGTGGCGCACGCCAAAGGCATGGGCGGCGTCATAGATCACTTTCAGGCCGTAGCGGTCGGCGATCTGCTGGATGCGCTCGACGTCGCACGGAATGCCGTAACAATGCACCGGCATGATGGCCGTGGTCGCAGGCGTGATGGCTTCTTCGATGCGGTCCGGGCACAGGTTGTAGGTGTGCGGATCAATATCGACGAACACCGGCTTCAAGTCGTTCCACAGCAGCGAGTGTGCGGTGGCCACGAACGAGTAGGGCGTGGTGATCACTTCGCCGGTGATGCGCAGGGTTTGCAGCGCGGTGAGCAATGCCAGAGTGCCGTTGGAAAACAGCGACAGATACTCGACGCCCAGGTAGTCGGCGAGCTGCTGTTCGAGCTGTTGATGAAACGGGCCGCCATTGGTGAGCTGATTGCTGTCCCAGATTTGTTGCAGATAAGGTATGAATTCCTCCAGCGGAGGCAGCAAAGGACGAGTGACAGGAATCACTTTACTCATGAACAAATCTCTACTGATAAAGGCCTGGGGCAGCGCAGTTATTCGAATTTTCTGGCCCGCTCTTCGACGTAAAAATGACAGCCGGGGAATCCTGCAGGTACAAAGCAAAAAACCGGCCAATCCGTTGACTCTCGTCGTCCATGGGTGCCGCGAATCAATAGGTACATGAGTGCTGCCTGCGTGGGACTGTCTTCAGCCGGGAAGGGGTCATGGCAGGCGACACAGGTGCAGCGTCTTGAAGGCCGTCTTCTCGGCTGAAGCCGATCCCACGTGGCATGAGCGGGACGTCCTTTGGCGATGTCGGCTTGAACTGTTTCTGAGCGAGTGCGTATTTCGTACAGGTCGCCATCGGCGAAGACGCTTTGGCCCCGGATCCCAAACCCTGCAACCGGACGAACCGATTCAAGGAGCGATACAGGTGGCCGATGAATTGTCGCTGCCATGTACCTTGCATGCCGCTCTGGAGCGTCTGAAACGCAGTCATCTGGCCAAGGAACTGTTTGGTCATGAATTCATCGAAGGCTACATCGCATCGAAGGCGCTGGAGTTGACCAGTTTCCTCGACGAAATCACCCCCTGGGTGCGGCGCATTCTGGCTGCCCAGGCTTAGCAATCTTGTTTCTGGCGCCGTCTCTCGTGACGGCCGCCTATTTATGGAAAGTCGATGCGTCAAATCTGGAAGTCTTTTCAGGGGCTGTACTTTGCCTCGCTGATGATGTTGACCGGCTCGGGTCTGCTCAGTACTTATCTCGCGTTGCGGCTGTCTGCCGATCAGGTCGATGGCCTGTGGATCGGTGCGTTGATGGCGGCGAACTATTTTGGTCTGGTGCTGGGCGGCAAGGTTGGTCACCGGCTGATCGGCCGCGTCGGGCATATTCGCGCCTATGCCACCTGTGCCGGTATCGTCGGCGCGGCGGTGCTGGGCCTGGGTTTGATCGACTGGCTGCCTGCCTGGCTGTTTCTGCGGATGATCGTCGGCCTGGGCATGATGTGCCAGTACATGGTGGTGGAAAGCTGGCTCAACGAGCAGGCTGCCGCCAAGCAGCGCGGCATGGTGTTCAGCGGCTACATGATCGCCTCCTACCTGGGCCTGGTGCTGGGGCAGTTGATTCTGGTGGTCCATCCAGGGTTGGGCCCGGAATTGCTCATGCTGGTCGCCATGTGTTTCGCCCTGTGCCTGGTGCCGGTGGCGATGACGCGCAGCATTCACCCGGCGCCACTGCATCCCGCGCCGCTGGAGCCGCGCTTTTTCATCAGCCGGGTGCCGCAATCATTGACGACGGTGCTCGGTTCCGGGCTCATCGTCGGCGCGTTTTATGGTCTGGCCCCGCTTTATGCTGCGCAGCAGGGTCTGTCCACCGAGCATGTCGGGCTGTTCATGGGCAGCTGCATTCTGGCCGGCCTGCTGGTGCAATGGCCACTGGGTCTGCTGTCTGACCGGTACGACCGCGCACAACTGATGCGCGCCTTTGCTGGCGTGCTGATGCTGGCTTCCATCCCCCTGGCGGTATTGCCGAGCATGCCCCTGGAAGTGCTGTTTGTGGTTGGCTTTGTGGTGTCTCTGATCCAGTTCAGCCTGTATCCGCTGGCGGTGGCTTTCGCCAACGACCACGTCGAAGGCGAGCGGCGTGTGTCACTGACGGCAATGCTGCTGATGACTTTCGGTATCGGCGCCAGCATTGGCCCACTGGCGGCCGGTGCGCTGATGAAGGCGTTCGGCAGCAACATGCTGTATGCCTTTGTCTGCCTGACCTCGCTGGCGCTGGTGCTGCTGATCCGGCCCAAGGCGGTCACCCACTTGCACCAGGTGGACGATGCACCGCTGCACCACGTAGCGATGCCGGACAGCATGTCCAGTTCGCCGCTGGTAGTGGCGCTCGACCCGCGAGTGGATGAGCAGGTGGTGCAGGATCAGATGCAGACGGTGGTGGAACCGGTGGTTGAGCCACAGACTGAAGAGCCGACTGTGCACAAGGCTGACGGCGAGACTGTGGCTGTGGTCGAGGATGAAGAGATCAATCGGGCGTAGTGCTGATCCGTGGGGCCGGCTTCAGCCGGGAAGAGGCCAGGGCAGCCGATGAATGTGGTCAGTCTGAGATATTGCCTTCCCGGCTAACGCCGGTCCCACCACATCAACAAAAAAGGCGATTACGCTCACCGCGCAATCGCCTTTTTGTTGCCTTGAGCTGTCAGAAGTCGTCGTCCTTGTCGAAACGACGTGCTTCACGCTGCAGTTGGTACACGAAGCGTTCCACCTGGCGTTGTACCAGCCCGCTCATGTTGTGGAAGCGGATACCGGCAAAGGTGGTGTTGACCCTTTCTTCGAAATGCAGATGACGCAGTTCAACCGGTGCCGTCATGGTGCCGAACGGCAGGTGTGCGATGAAGCGTTCGTATACCTGGCCCAGCTGCATGCGCTCGGACACATCACCATCAAAACGCAGTTTGCAACCGGTTGCAGAAATATCCAGCAGCTTGCCGCCGAGGGGGAACTTGATCCGGTCACCCCCCATTTCAACGCTGACCAGTTGCGCCAGTTTCAGCGCGGCGCGAAAGGCATTGCGGCGTTGGTGGTAAACCACTTCAGTGGGCAGGGGACCGCGGTACAAACATCCGCCGTTGCTCTGATGAATGGTCATCTGTGCCGTGCCTTCCCAGGCAATTCGCACCCCGTCATGAAAACCTTCGATGCGATAGGGCTCGCCATTGGTGAGAAACTTCTCGCCATCGCGGGGAATCATTTCATCGAAAGCAATGACGTCGTTTTCCCGATCAACTTCGATCAGATAACTCTGAAAACGCTGGGTGCGCTCGTGGAAAGTAATGATCAGCGGATCATGACTGTCCAGAAGCAGCCGCAGATTGGCGGCGATTTCCAGGGGGGTATTGAGCACTTTTGGAGGCTGCGGAGCATCATCCGCGCTTGAGCCATTCACTTTTTTCCATCTCCAGGCAAAATACGACAGCAACGCAATAGCGGGCATTTTGCCATCATGCAAGGTGGCTTGATAGAGCAAGTACCTTGAATAGAAAGCGCTTTGATAGTGAAAATCAGGCCTGGCTCAACGGGCGTGGCCTTGCACGCCCCGAGGTCGAGCCCCGGCTGTCGTACAGCGTCGGCATGTCACCGGTGAGTATTCTCAACTGGTGCGCGGTCGACGCCTGCTGCATCTGAATCGAGGTGCCATTTTCCGCGTTGAGCACCTGGCACTGAATAATCAGTGCGTTGAGCTCATCGCCGGCCCGGATCAACTGCTCGCCCAGCGAAGAATTCTCCGCCAGGGTCGTCAGGCCCTTGCGATCCGGGGACAAACCCAGCCCGCTGAGAATCTGGCTGCGCTTGCGGCCATGCTGTTCAAGCACGACCACCAGCGCCTGCTTTTTCGCCAGCACGTGCTCCATCTCGGCCATGTCTCGGCCGTGCAGGGCGATTGACTCGGCCTGCAGGATTTCCAGCAGCTGCTGGGCCGGGGCCATGTCATCGGTCATCAGTTGCAGCAAATTAGTGTCTTGCATCGCATGCTCTGGTATTTAAGCGTCCAGAAGTCAGGCGCGAGCGACGGCTAGCGCTGAGCTTCGAAATTAAGCAGCTTGCTGGCTACACGGTTACTGTCGACCTGATAACTGCCGTCAGCGATTGCCTTTTTCAACTCAGCCACGCGGGCACTGTTTACCGTAGGCAGATCGCCCAGCTTGTCACTGATCTTCTGCAACTGTTGAGCCTCACTGCTCAGTTTTACGGATTCGCCGCTGCTGGTTTTGACCAGTGCGCCTGGGGCTACGACTGCCTCTGTCTTGCCTGTTTCTTTGGTGCTGCTGGTACGCGAAGTGCTGCTGACCGCGTTACCGCTATTCAGTCTGTTGAAGTCAATGACCATGATAAAAAACCTCTGGGTATTTGGACGCTTGCCATGGTTTCGACCAGATTTTCGAAAACTTTAGCAACGAGAATGAAATCCATATGCGATGTGCGTGCAATGGACTCTCTCTACGGAACTTTGTTTCGCAGTCTAGAAAAAACAAGCGTCTGATACCAGCGCTGAATCAGGTCACATGGGAGCCTCCACCTGGCCGGGCGCAGTGATGTTGGCTTTGATCACGCGCTTGGAATTGAGGTTGCGCACACGGATCTGTTCATTAAAGGTTCCGTCGGCCAGCGCCTCGCCGGGCATGCGTACGAAAATCGACCCGCTGCGCGCCGTGATCACGACTTGCTCGCCCTTACGCACCATTTGCGGTTGTTCGAGAAAATTGGGAGCCAGGATCTGATCGATCACGGTTGAGCGCAGGACCTTCTGCCCGATGGCCTGATCCGGCGAAGACAGAAAACCAGCGCCGAGCAAGCCGACGTCGCGTTCGCGCATGGCCACATCTTCTTCAGTGATCACTGCATCGCGCTTCAACGGGCGAACGGCGGTGACCACGTTGCGGTAAAGCTTCACCTGCGCCGGGACAAAAACGGTCCAGGGCGATGAACCCTCGCAGCGCACGCGGGTGGTGACGCGGCCAATGGGACGCGCGCTTTCCAGGCTGGATGTCAATTCCTTGTCGCACAGCGGCATGCGCATACGTGGGTCCAGCTGGCGAACCTCGATTTCATAGCGTCCTTCAATCTGACCAGTGGCGAGATACTGTTCAACGGTGTATTCAAGAAACCCTTGAGTAGCGCCGATAAGTTGTTCAGGTAGCGTCGAGCTGTCGGCGCGGCAAGGGTTCGCGACAAACGCCAGGCACAGCAGAAGCAGCCAACGAAGCAGGTTGCCGTTGCGCTGAGAGCCGAGTCGAGAAATTGTCGTTTTGATATTCATAAAGTGTAGATAGCAAGGCCCGTGCCGCTTCCTTGATTGGGCCGGCGATTGGTAACTTTGAATGGGAGTCGAGCATGGCCGGTGTAATGGATTCAGTGAACCAGCGCACGCAGCTGGTTGGACAGAATCGCCTTGAACTGTTGTTGTTTCGTCTCGACGGCAAGCAGCTCTACGGCATCAACGTCTTCAAGGTGAAGGAGGTGCTGCAGTGCCCCAAACTTACCGTAATGCCCAAGTCCAGCCGCATTGTGCGCGGGGTCGCGAGCATTCGTGGCGGGACGATTCCGATCCTCGATCTGGCAATGGCCACCGGCTTGCCCGGGCAGACCTCGCTGGATCACGCATTCGTGATCATTACTGAATACAACACCAAGGTTCAGGGCTTTCTGGTGCATTCAGTCGAGCGCATCGTCAACATGAACTGGGAAGAGATCCATCCGCCACCCAAGGGCACTGGCCGCGATCACTACCTGACGGCGGTGACGCGGGTCGACAACCAGTTGGTGGAAATAATCGACGTCGAGAAGATCCTCGCTGAGGTGGCGCCGATTTCTGAAGCGGTGTCGGCGGGCGTGATCGATGAGGAAACCCACCACAAGGCTGTTTCGCTGCGGGTGTTGACCGTCGACGACTCGTCAGTGGCGCGCAAGCAGGTCAGCCGTTGTCTGCAGACCGTCGGCGTCGAGGTGGTGGCCCTCAACGATGGCCGTCAAGCGCTGGACTATCTGCGCAAGATGGTGGAAGAGGGCAAGAAGCCGGACGAAGAATTTCTGATGATGATTTCCGACATCGAGATGCCGGAAATGGACGGCTATACGCTGACTACAGCCATCCGCAGCGACCCGCGGATGCAAAAATTGCACATCGTTTTGCATACATCCCTTTCGGGCGTGTTCAATCAGGCTATGGTAAAGAAAGTCGGTGCCGATGACTTCCTTGCCAAGTTTCGGCCTGACGACCTTGCCGCTCGGGTTGTGGACAGGATCAAGGCGGCAGACAACAACTAGGGGCGTCGCCCCTGGTGGATTCACATGATTTGCGAGGCACTATCTTGGCTACAGGTAATTTGGATTTCGAGCAGTTCCGGGTCTTTCTGGAAAAAGCCTGTGGCATCCTTCTGGGTGATAACAAGCAGTATCTGGTATCCAGTCGGCTCAACAAGCTCATGGAGCAAAATGGCATCAAGTCCCTGGGCGAGCTGATTCAGCGCATCCAGACGCAACCGCGCAGTGGTCTGCGCGAGCAAGTGGTCGATGCCATGACCACCAATGAAACCCTGTGGTTTCGCGATACCTACCCCTTCGAAGTGATGAAGAACAAGGTTCTGCCCGAAGCTATCAAGGCCGCGCCAGGCCAGCGTCTGCGTATCTGGTCGGCGGCCTGTTCGTCGGGTCAGGAACCGTACTCGCTGTCGATGACCATCGATGAGTTCGAGCGCAGTAGCCCAGGTCAGCTCAAGAGCGGCGCGCAGATCGTTGCCACTGATCTGTCCGGTCTGATGCTGACCAACTGCAAATCCGGTGAGTACGACAGCCTGGCCCTGGGCCGCGGTCTCTCGCCGGATCGCCTGCAGCGGTTCTTCGACAACAAGGGTGCGGGACGCTGGGCAGTCAAGGCGCCGATCAAGAGCCGCGTGGAGTTTCGCGCGTTCAACCTGCTTGATAGTTACGCCAGCCTGGGCAAGTTCGATATCGTCTTCTGCCGCAACGTGCTGATTTATTTTTCGGCGGAAGTGAAGAAGGACATCTTGTTGCGCATCCATGGCACGCTCAAGCCAGGCGGGTACCTGTTTCTTGGCGCCTCCGAGGCGCTCAATGGTCTGCCGGATCATTACAAGATGGTGCAGTGCAGCCCGGGGATTATTTACCAGGCTAAATAGCCGATGGGTGGTGTCAGGCTGGACGCCATCTCTGCCTCGCGTTGCTCGGTGGAGCGCCACCCCGGGACCTCCTACAGATTTTGCGTGGTGTGCAGGAGTCGGAGGAGGCTGTGAGTGCTGTGTGTCACCTGGGGCAGGGATAAATACCGTGCCACGGCTACCTGAGAATGTAGGAGCCAACTTGTTGGCGAAGGGCCGGACCTGCCGAATCGACACCTCTCGAACAAGTTCGCTCCTGCAAATATCAAGCGCTGAACCGACGTGGGCCCGGCCGGGCGGCTGGTGGCCATCGCTGCCTCGCGTCGCTCGTCAGCTCCTGCAGCGAGCGTGACGCAATACCCCCCTCCCAATAACTGCACCTGCGCAGCTACGGCAATCCCTCCAGAGACGGCAACTTTACGGCACCTGCCTTGCCGCCTGCGCTGCAATTAGCGGAAATGGCTTGCCGCTTTTCTGGCAGGCGCTTTGCCACATAACCCTGCAGGCCTTTGAATACGGGCGTTTTGCTTGTTGGCACGCTGATTGCTATGTCTCTGCTAAGTACATTTGGTCAACCGGTAAAGGTTTCCCGCCATGAGCATCAGTTTCGATAAAGCGTTAGGCATTCACGAGAAGGCCCTTAATTTTCGCGCCCAGCGTGCAGAGGTGTTGGCCAACAACATCACCAACGCCGATACGCCAAACTACAAGGCTCGCGACCTGGAATTCTCTTCGGTATTGGCCAACGAAAACGACAAGGTCAAAAACGGCAAGTTCGCGATGAACACCACCAACAGTCGTCACCTCGCCGTTGACGGCCTGGGTGATACCGACGGTTCGCTGATGTACCGCACGCCGTCGGCGCCGTCGCTGGATCAGAACACCGTGGACGCTCAGGTCGAAGGCGCCAACTACGCCGAGAACGCCGTGGGTTTCCAGGCCAGCTTCACACTGCTCAACAGTAAATTCAAAGGGCTGGTTGCAGCCCTTCGCGGAGAATAAATCATGTCTCTAGCCAACGTTTTCAACATTGCCGGTAGCGGCATGAGTGCGCAAACCACTCGGTTGAACACCACCGCCAGTAACATCGCCAACGCTGAAACCGTGTCCTCGAGCATGGATCAGACCTATCGCGCTCGTCACCCGGTGTTCGCCACCGTGTTCCAGCAAAGCCAGCAGGGCGGCGGTTCGCTGTTCGAAGATCAGGGCCAGGCCGGGCAAGGCGTACAAGTCAACGGCATCATCGAAGACGCCTCCAACCTGGAAGCGCGTTACGAGCCAAACCACCCTTCTGCCGACGGTAACGGGTACGTCTACTACCCCAACGTCAACGTGGTTGAAGAAATGGCTGACATGATTTCCGCCAGTCGTTCGTTCCAGACCAACGCCGAAATCATGAATACCGCCAAATCCATGATGCAGAAGGTCCTGACCCTCGGTCAGTGACAGGAGAAGTAAATGGCTGTCGAAGATATTTCCTCAAAATTCATCAGTTCACTGCAAAACCCGACCCAGACATCGACGTCTTCCAGTAAAGAAGCGCTGGGCAAGGACGCGTTTCTGCAGCTGCTCGTGACCCAGATGAAAAACCAGAACCCGCTGGAGCCCCAGGACAACGGCGAGTTCGTGGCTCAACTGGCGCAGTTCAGCAGCCTGGAAAGCATGCAAAACCTGACGTCCACGGTGGACAGCATTGCCGGCCTGTATCAATCCTCGCAAGCGCTGCAGGCGTCTTCGCTGGTGGGTCGTTCGGTGATCGTCAACGCGGGCGCTACCGTTGTCGATACGGCCAAAGGCATGACCGGTTCGGTTGTTGTGCCGTCTTCAAGCCCGGCCACCACGGTCAAGGTTTACGACGCGCAGCTTAATGAAGTGCGCTCCATCGACCTGGGCAGCCAGTCGGCGGGCAACACCAGTTTCAGTTGGGATGGCAAGACGTCGACCGGTGAAGTCGCAGCCGCGGGCAACTACACGTTCAAGGCAACCGGCTCTCTGGAAGGCAAGGAAACAGCGCTGACGACTTACCTGCCAGCCACAGTCAACAGTGTCACCACCGGCGTCAACGGTGGCGAGATGGTCCTTAATCTGGCAGGCGGTCAAAGTATCGCCATGTCCAAAGTGCAAACAATCGGAATATAGAGCCGACTAGACGGCGAAGGAGAGTTACATGTCATTCAATATCGGTCTTAGTGGGCTCTATGCGGCGAACAAAAGTCTCGACGTAGCGGGCAACAACATTGCCAACGTGGCAACTAACGGTTTCAAGGCTTCCCGCGTGGAGTTTGCCGACCAGTACGCGCAGTCCATCCGTGGTACATCGGGTAATACCAGCGTCGGCAGTGGCGTAAGAACCGCAGCGGTATCGCAGCAGTTCAGCCAGGGTACGCTGACTACCGGCACGGCCAACAGCCTTGATCTGGCGATCAATGGCAATGGCTTCTTCATGATGAGCAACAACGGCGAGAAGTTGTACACCCGTGCCGGTGCCTTCCACACTGACAAGGACGGTTTTGTCGTCAACAGTTCGGGCATGAACCTGCAGGGTTACAACGTCGATGCCAATGGCGTTGTGGTCAAGGGTGTTTCCGCCAACCTGCGTGTCGATTCGTCGAACCTGGCGCCAAACCCTACCAATTCGATCACCATTGCCTCGAACCTGAACTCCACCTCACCGGTCATCCCGGCGGCGCCCACGTTCGACCCGGCCAACACGGCAACTTACAGCAGCACCTACAGCACGCCGATCTACGACACCCAGGGCAACCAGCATTCCCTGGATCAGTATTTCTCCAAGACCGGCACCAATACCTGGACCATGTACACGCTGGTTGATGGTCGCAACATTGCCAATCCGGCGTCGACAACACCTGACACCACGAAGATCTCCTTTGACTCGGCCGGCAAGATGGTTGCCACGCCTGCTTCTGACTCGACGGTCAACGTTGACGTCAATCCGGACGGCACCTTTGTGATCGACAACTGGCAGCCAGCGCGCAATGCCGGTACGGGTGCAGCGCCCAACTGGGTTGATAACGGCGCAGACAGCGCGCCTGGCGGTATCCAGCTGAACATGCTGGCCACCACCCAGACCGCTTCGGTTTCCGGCGCGATCACCAAGACTCAGAACGGTTACGCAACCGGTCAGATCAGTGCCATGAACGTGGACAACACCGGTAACTTGTTCGCCACCTACACCAACGGTCAGTCGAAAGTGATTGGTCAGGTGTCGCTGACTAACTTTGCCAACGTTCAGGGTCTGTCGCCTGCCGGTGGTACCAACTGGCGTGAAACCTTCTCCTCGGGCGTGGCCGTCACCGACCAGCCGGAATCCGGCACCCTGGGTTACATCACGGGCCAGGCGCTGGAAGACTCCAACGTTGACCTGACCTCCGAGCTGGTTAACCTGATCAAGGCGCAGAGCAACTATCAGGCGAACGCAAAAACCATCTCCACCCAAAGCACCATCATGCAGACCACCATTCAGATGACCTGATAACGGCAAGCCTGCTGTAACAAGAAAGCCCCTTATTGAAGGGGCTTTTTTTATTCCGGGTTTTTGTTGTATTCATGGGTTTCCGGGTGGTCTGGAAAGTTAGGGATTGGTCACTCAATATTTTGGAAATTTCCTGCGCGCGATGATGGGACACTGAAAACTCCTCAGTGGGTCGCGACGGAATTTTGCACGCGGGCTTTACCAACAGCATGAGCAAGCGCATCGCACAGGTCATGCTGGCCAGCTTCGCCAACCCCCATGGTCTGCAACCCAGAAGTGATACGCGCTGGGCCGAGTCACCGGACTCTGGCGTTGCTGATTATCAGCTGCCAGGGGAGCGCACCTTTGGCAGCGTGGTGGGTGGCAGCCTTGAGGGTTCCAACGTGATTCTGGCCGATGAGCTGGTCGCTCTGATTCAGGCGCAGACGGCCTGTCAGGCCGATTCGAAGGCGACTTCCACGGAGAGGTAAACCTGATGCAGACGCTGATCCAGTCGGTCTGATCAGAGTGAGCAATCGGCCTTGATGTAAGACCCATGCAGGCGGACCCAGCCCTTGCCGGGGCTGGTCTGGGCGCAAATCACGCGCTGGGTGCCCTGCCATTTGTAATAGCGCGCGTTCTGCGCCTGGGTGGCGGTAGAGCAGAGGGTCAGGGCCATGAGGATAAAGGCCAGGCGGGCGCGCGCGTTCATGTGTCGGTCTCGCATCGTGATGGACAGAGCCTAACACTGCGGCAGAGGAACTGCGCGACCCTGCAGGGCAATTTTTTTGGCGTCAATTCAGGCGGCGACGGCCAAATGTGGCAGTCCGCCGCCGCATTGCGCGATGGCGTTCATGCCGCGTGTGTCCACAGGCCTGTTTTTGTTGAAGAAACAGTGCGTTGCCAAGGCCGTTGGCGAGTTGGTTCGATAATTGCTTTATCACCCTTAGAACAGCTACAGACGGCAAGCGTCTGTCAGAGGAGGATGACTGTGGACAAATTGCTTTACGTCGCAATGAGCGGTGCGTCTGAAAACGCCGTTGCGCAAAAGGCTCACGCCAACAACCTGGCGAACGTCACGACCAATGGTTTCATGCGTGACCTCGAACAGGCGCGCTCGATGCCGGTGTATGGCGACGTTCAACCTTCGCGTGCGTATGCCAAGAGCGAGCGTCCCGGTACTGACTTCAGTGGCGGCGCGTTGATCGAAACCGGTCGGTCCCTGGACATTGCCGTCAAGGGCGATGGCTGGATTGCCGTGCAGACGCCCGACGGTGGCGAGGCTTATACCCGCAGTGCCGGGATGAATATTGACGCGGTCGGCGTGCTGCGCGCTGGCAATGGTTTGCCGGTCATGGGCAACGGCGGTCCGATTGCCGTGCCGCCCGAGCAGCAGATTGAAGTCGGCGCTGACGGCACGATCAGTGTCCGCTCCCTGGGCGAGAGTGCTCAGGTGCTGGCCCAGGTCGACCGGATCAAGCTGGTCAGGCCCGCTATCGGCAGCATGGAAAAGGGGCCTGACGGCCTGATTCACCTCAAGAGCGGAGCCGCCGCGCCAGCCGATGCCACGGTTCAGGTGGAGTCCGGTTTTCTGCAGGCCAGCAACGTCAACGCGGTGGAGGAAATGACCTCTGTGTTGAACCTGGCCCGCCAATTCGAATTGCACGTCAAGATGATGAAGACCGCTGAGCAGAACGATGAGTCTGCGGCGCGCATCTTGCAGATGGGCTAACCATTGACAGCTTGCGTCGATAATTCGACGCACGAGGAGAGAAAGAATGCTTCCTGCACTATACGTCGCTAAAACCGGTCTCGCCGCTCAGGACATGAACCTGACGACCATTTCCAACAACCTGGCCAACGTATCGACCACGGGTTTCAAACGTGATCGCGCCGAATTCCAGGACCTGCTTTATCAGATCAAGCGCCAGCCGGGTGCTCAGTCGACTCAGGACAGCGAACTGCCGTCCGGTCTGCAACTGGGTACGGGTGTGCGCATCGTCGGCACGCAGAAGAGCTTCACCGCAGGCAGCCTGGAAACCACCGAGAACCCGCTGGACCTGGCGGTCAACGGTCGCGGCTTCCTGCAGATCATGCAGCCTGACGGCACCATCGCTTACACCCGCGACGGTACCTTTCACCTCGACGGCAACGGCCAGATCGTGACCGCCAGCGGTTATGCCCTGGAGCCTGCCATCGTCGTGCCGCAGAACGCCCAGACCTTCACCGTCGGTCAGGACGGTACGGTATCGATCACGCTGCCGGGCGCCACCGCCACGCCGCAGGTCATTGGCAACATCCAGACCGCTGACTTCATCAACCCGGCCGGCCTGCAGGCTCAGGGCGGCAACCTGTTCCTGGAAACCGCTTCCAGCGGCGCGCCGCAAGTCGGTACGCCAGGTCTGAACGGTCTGGGTACGACGCTGCAGAACACCCTGGAAGCGTCCAACGTCAGCACTGTTGAAGAACTGGTCAACATGATCACCACTCAGCGCGCCTACGAGATGAACTCCAAGGTCATCTCCACCGCCGACCAGATGCTGCAGAACCTGACGCAAAACCTGTAACGCTTTGATCCATTGCCTGCTGTACCTGCTCAATCCGACGAGGCGCTCCGGCGCCAGCTACACCGCGAGGTTTTAAGTGTCATGAAACGGCTTTCTGTTGTGCGGTTTTCTCCACTGCTGGTTCCCCTGGTCGCAGCTGCTCTGCTGACTGGCTGCGTCGCGCCTGCCGCCAAGCCCAATGACCCTTATTACGCGCCGGTGATGCCGCGCACGCCACTGCCGTCGGCCGCCAACAACGGCTCGATCTACCAGGCCGGTTTCGAGCAGAACATGTACGGCGACCGCAAGGCTTTCCGCGTCGGCGACATCATCACCATCACGCTCTCCGAGCGGATGGCGGCGAGCAAGGCGGCGTCCTCGGCCCTTAGCAAGGACAGCAAGAACAGTATTGGCCTGACCTCGCTGTTCGGTTCCGGTCTGACCACCAACAACCCGATTGGCAGCAACGACCTGAGCCTGGGTGCAGGCTACAACGGTTCGCGCTCCAGCGACGGCAAAGGCCAGGCAGCGCAGAGCAACAGCCTGACCGGTTCGGTCACCGTGACAGTGGCAGACGTCATGCCCAACGGCATTCTGGCGGTACGCGGCGAGAAGTGGATGACCCTCAACACCGGTGACGAGCTGGTGCGCATTGCAGGTCTGGTGCGCGCCGACGACATCGCCACTGACAACACCGTTTCGTCCACCCGCGTGGCCGACGCGCGCATTACGTATTCAGGTACTGGTGCATTTGCCGATACGAGCCAGCCAGGCTGGTTTGACCGGTTCTTCCTCAGCCCGTTGTTCCCTTTCTGATAGCGGGATAGACATGATCAAGTTCAAGCATTTGCTGGCAGCCGCGCTGCTGTTGACCACTGCCCTGGGCGCTCAGGCCGAGCGCCTGAAGGACATCGCCAGTATCTCCGGCGTGCGTGCCAACCAGTTGATCGGTTATGGCCTGGTAGTCGGCCTCAACGGCACAGGCGACCAGACCACGCAAACCCCGTTCACCCTGCAGACCTTCAACAACATGCTGGCCCAGTTCGGCATCAAAGTGCCGGCCGGTTCCGGCACCGTTCAGTTGAAGAACGTCGCGGCGGTGGCGGTGTACGCCGATCTGCCCGCATTTGCCAAGCCGGGCCAGACGGTCGACATCACCGTGTCGTCCATCGGTAACTCGAAAAGCCTGCGCGGCGGGGCGCTGTTGATGACGCCGATGAAGGGCGTGGACGGCAACGTGTATGCCATCGCCCAGGGCAACCTGGTGGTCGGTGGTTTCGACGCTGAAGGCCGCGACGGTTCCAAGATCACCGTCAATGTACCGTCGTCCGGGCGGATTCCGGGTGGCGCTTCGGTCGAACGCGCCGTGCCAAGTGGTTTCAATCAGGGCAACACCCTGACGCTGAACCTCAACCGTTCCGACTTCACCACCGCCAAGCGCGTGGTCGACAAGATCAATGACCTGCTCGGCCCAGGCGTCGCGCAGGCTCTGGACGGTGGTTCGGTGCGCGTCACCGCGCCGCTGGATCCGGGGCAGCGCGTCGACTACCTGTCGGTGCTGGAAAACCTCGAGATCGATCCGGGCCAGACCGCCGCCAAGGTCATCATCAATTCGCGTACCGGCACCATCGTGATCGGGCAGAACGTCAAGGTGTCGCCTGCTGCGGTGACCCACGGCAGCCTGACCGTGACCATTACCGAAGACCCGATCGTCAGCCAGCCGGGCGCCTTGTCCGGTGGCCAGACCGCAGTGGTACCACGCTCGCGGATCAATGCCGCGCAAGAGCTGCACCCCATGTTCAAGTTCGGCCCTGGCACCACCCTGGATGAAATTGTCCGTGCGGTTAACCAGGTGGGCGCTGCGCCTGGCGACCTGATGGCGATTCTTGAAGCATTGAAACAGGCTGGCGCGTTGCAAGCCGACCTGATCGTGATCTGAGGACGCGTCCATGGACATGCCTAAAAGCCCGATTTCATCCGGCATCGACTCAGGTGCCTACACCGACGTCAATCGCCTGAACGCCTTGAAGACCGGCGACGTCAACAGCGACGGCAACCTCAAGAAGGTGGCCCAGGAGTTCGAGTCGCTGTTCGTCAGTCAGATGCTCAAGGCGATGCGCTCGGCCAACGAAGTGCTGGCCAAGGACAACCCGATGAACACGGCTGCCACCCGGCAGTATCAGGACATGTACGACCAGCAGCTGTCGGTCACCATGTCCGGTCGCGGCGGCGGTATCGGCCTGCAGGACGTGCTCATGCGTCAGCTGTCGAAGACCCGCAACATGCACGCGCCGGGTTCTGGCGATGCAGCAGCCACCGAGTCGGCCGGTGCCAACCATGCTCTGGCCGCCAATGTGCAGCAGCGTCCCTTGTGGGCCAGCCGCTCCGCCACTGCCGGCAACAATGTCGCTGCAGTGGAAGGGCGCAACGACGTGGCAGCGCTCAACATGCGGCGCCTGTCGTTGCCGAGCAAACTCACCGACAGGCTGCTGGCGGGCATCGTCCCGGCCGGGGCCAACGATCAGTCGCCACTGGCGCGCAGCACGGCCCCTGGCGTGCAGGGTAAAGGCGCAGGCAACGGTGACTGGACGCTGGACCCGAACCTGGCACCGGCCACGCCGCAGTACGTGCGCAGCGTCGCCCAGCCGCCATTGGCTCCAGCCAAGCGTGCGTTCGGCAACGCCGACGAATTCATGGCGACCATGTTGCCGCTGGCCAAGGATGCTGCCGCGCGTATCGGCGTCGACCCCCGAGTGCTGGTGGCGCAGGCTGCGCTCGAGACCGGCTGGGGCAAATCGGTCATGCGCGGACCGGACGGCGGCAGCAGTCACAACCTGTTCGGCATCAAGGCCACTGGCAACTGGGAAGGCGCACAGGCGCGGGCAATCACCAGCGAGTTTCGCGACGGCAAGATGGTCAAGGAGACGGCTGCATTCCGCTCCTATGACTCGTACGCGGACAGTTTCCACGACCTGGTCAGCCTGTTGCAGAACAACAGCCGCTATAAAGATGTGGTCGGTTCTGCCGATAACCCGGAACAGTTTGTAAAAGAATTGCAGAAGGCTGGATACGCAACCGATCCGGACTATGCCAGCAAGATTTCGCAGATTGCGAAGCAGATGAAGAGTTACCAGACCTACGCCGCTGCGCCGGGCTCTTCCACGACTTTATAAGGTTTTAATCATGTCGCTGATTTCAATTGGGTTATCCGGGATTAACGCGAGCAGTGCCGCGATCAATACCATCGGTAATAACACGGCCAACGTGGACACTGCCGGGTACTCGCGTCAGCAAGTGATGACCACTGCTTCGGCTCAGCGCAATATCGGTCTGGGGGTCGGCTTCATCGGCACCGGCACCACGCTGTCTGACGTGCGTCGCATCTACAACAGCTACCTCGACGCCCAGTTGCAATCAAGCACCTCGCTCAGCGCCGACGCGGTGGCCTATTCCGCCCAGGCCGGCAAGACCGACACGCTGCTGTCCGACAGCTCCACCGGCATCTCGGCCCAGCTGTCGAAGTTTTTCACTGACATGGCGGCGATCTCGACCAACCCGACCCAGTCGGCCGAGCGTTCGTCGTTCCTGACCCAGGCGTCGTCGCTGACTGCACGTTTCAATTCGGTGGCGGGCCAGTTGTCCTCGCAGAACGAAAACGTCAATGGCCAGTTGAGTAACCTGACCAGCCAGGTCAACGAACTGACGACGACGATTGCCAGCCTCAACAAGCAGATCACCCAGGCTTCGGCGGGCAACACCTCGCCCAACAGCCTGCTCGACTCGCGCAGTGAAGCGGTGCGCCAGCTCAACGAAATGGTTGGCGTCAAAGTCATCGAAACCAATGGCAACTTCGACGTTTACACCGGTACCGGGCAATCGCTGGTCAGCGGCGCATCCGCTTACAGCATGACCGCCGCGCCGAGCAAGGCCGATCCCTTGCAGTACAGCCTGTCGATCAACTACGGCCAGACCTCCACCGACGTGACCTCGGTGCTCACCGGTGGCGGGATTGGCGGTTTGCTGCGCTATCGTGCCGAAGTGCTGACCCCTGCCGCCAACGAAGTGGGCCGGGTCGCGATCGTGCTCGCCGACAAGATCAACAACCAGTTCATGCAGGGCATCGACAGCAAGGGTAACTTCGGCACCGCGCTGTTCAGCAGCATCAATGATCCTGCGCTGATCACTCAGCGCAGCACCGGTTACACCGCCAACACGCCAGGCTCGGGCAACCTCAACGTGACCATCGGCAGCGCCAGCGCGCTGACCGCCGATGATTACGAAGTGCGCTTCAGCGATGCCGACAACTACACCGTACGCCGCCTGCCCAGTGGCACCAGCGTGGGCGTGGGTGCCTTGAGTGATAACCCGCCCAAGCAGTTCGAAGGTTTCAGCCTGAGCCTGGCCGGTACTCCGGCTGCGGCGTTCCAGTCGGGCGACGCGTTCAAGGTTACGCCAACGCGCAATGGCGCTTCGGGCCTGGCCGTGGCACTGACCGATTCGAAAGACATCGCCGCCGCCGCGCCGTTGACCGCGTCAGCGGGGGGGAACTCGGGTACTGGCGGCTTTACTCAGCCGGTAATCAGCAGCCCGCTGGACATCTACAACCCGACGAAAGTGGCTGACTGGCAGAATGCCGTTCAGGGCACCACGCCGATGCGTCTGGTCATGGGCGCTGCCAGTGGTGGCGTGCAGAGTTATTCGCTGCTCGACTCGACCGGTAACGCCGTCCTCGATCAGAACGGCAATGCCGTCACCGGCTCGATCATTCAGGGGCAGAGCAACAGTCTGAAACTCAACGTCGGCTACACCGACAACAGCACCACACCAGCGTCCAGAACAGCGCTGACCGTTGAGCTGGCGATTTCCGGGACGCCGCAGCCCAACGACACCTTCAGCATCGGCAAGACCGGCGGCGGCTCGGCCGACAACCGTAACCTCACTGCTGCGGTTGCCTTGCAGACGACCAAGACCGTTGGCGTCAACAACGGCGGCGTCGGCACCAGCCTGGCAGGTGCCTACGGCGATCTGGTCTCCACCGTTGGCACGCGTGCCAGCCAGGGCAAGAGTGACGTGACCGCCAACGCGGCGGTATTGACCCAGGCCAAATCGGCACGCGATTCGGTATCCGGTGTGTCCCTGGACGAAGAAGCGGCCAACCTGATCAAGTATCAGCAGTACTACACCGCGTCGTCACAGATCATAAAGGCCGCGCAGTCCATCTTCAGCACGCTGCTCAACAGCCTTTAAGGAGTCGTAAACCATGCGTATTTCAACTACCCAGTTTTACGAAGTGTCGACCAAGAACTATCAGCGCAACTACGAGAACCTGGTCAGTACCCAGCAGGAAGTCTCCAGCGGTATCAAGCTCAACACCGCCAGCGATGACCCGGTGGGCGCCGCCCGCGTGCTGCAGCTGGCCCAGCAGAACTCCATGCTGACCCAGTACAAGAGCAACATTGGCGTGATCAATACCAATATCGCCAACTCCGAGACGGCCATGGAGAGCATCAAGTCGTCCATGCAGGCCGCGCGCGAACTGATTATCAAGGGGGGTAACGGCTCCTACACCGACGCTGACCGTATTTCCGTCGCCGGTGAACTCAAGCAGCTGCAAGGCCAGATACTGGGCCTGATGAACACTCAGGATTCGAACGGCCAATACATTTTTTCCGGCTCCAAGTCTTCTACGCCACCGTATTCGATGAACGCCGACGGCACCTATGCCTATGAGGGTGACCAGACCACCATCGATCTGGCGGTGGGTGACGGCCTCAAGTTGCCGAGCAATGTCACCGGCTGGGAAGCGTTCGAGAAATCAGTCAATACCACGCGCACTTCTACCACCGTCACCGGCGGGCCGGACGATGGCAAAGTGGTGTTTTCCGCAGGCCTGGTGAAGTCCACCGGCACCTACAACGCCGAGTTCCAGGGCGGCGAGCCGTACTCGGTGTCGTTCGCCAGCGGCACGCAATTCAAGATCACTGACAAGGACGGCATCGACCGTACCGCCGATGTGTCAACGGCCGGTGTGTTCAATGCCAAGTCGGCCGACAGCCAGGCATTTACCTTCCGCGGTGTCGAGTTGACCATGAACGTCAACCTGACCACCGCAGAGAAGGCCGATGAGACGACGATGACCGCGGCGCTGGCTTCGCGCACGTTCGCCCTGGGTTCTACCGCCGACAGCGTGACCACCATCCGCAGCCCGGGCAATGGCTCTGCTGCGGCCATTACCCAGGCCAGCGTGGGCACCAGTGCCGCCGATAAAGCGGCCTACAACAACACCTTCCCAACCGGCGGCGGCACGCTGCGCTACTCCAGCACCAACGGCTATGAGCTGTACCAGACGCCTTACCAGGCAGGCAAGACGCCTGTGGGTACCGGTGTGGTGTCCGGGTCCGATGTCACTGTGGCCGGGGTCAAGTTTTCCATCGCCGGTGGGCCGCCTGCCGATGGCGACACCTTCACCGTCCAAGCGGGTACGCACCAGACCGAGAACATCCTCAATACCTTGACTGCCGCGATCAAGGCACTGACTTCCCCGACTGATGGCAACCTGCTTGCAACGCAGAAGATCCAGTCCTCGCTGACCTCGGCGCTGGGCAACGTCACCAGCAACATCGAGCAGGTGGGTTCGGCGGTTTCCGCTGGCGGTGCGCGGCAGTTGGCGGCTGAAGCGCAAGGCAGTACCAACGACTTGCTGCTGGGCAACAATGAAGTCGAGTCGGGCAAGATCGTCAACACCGATCAGGTCGAAGCCAGCACACGTCTGACCTTGCAGAAGACCATGCTTGAAGCCTCGCAAATGGTGTTCTCGCAGCTCTCGAAGTTGAATCTGTTCAGCCAGATCTGATTGCCTGGCGTGCGAGCAACGACCGTTTTTTTTCAGCGGTGAAGGGCGTCGGCCGAAAGGCCGGCTCCCGCCGCTCGTGAGTCCGTACTGTGAATCCAACTCCCCTCGTCAGCATCGCTATTCCCGCCTTCAATCCAAAGTTCTTCCGGGTTGCGCTGCAAAGCGCGCTGACCCAGTCCTATGAAAACCTCGAAGTCATCGTCTGTGACGATTGCCAGAATGGCGAGATCAAAGCCATTTTTGACGAGGTAGTGCCCGCCGACAACGCCATCGCCCGCTATGTCGCCAACCCGCGACGCCTTGGCTTTCAGGGCAACCTGCTCAAATGCCTGGACGAAGCACGCGGCGAGTACATCAAATTTCTCTGCGATGACGACCGCCTGAACACGCACTGCATCAGCCGCCAGGCCCATGTACTGACTTCGCTTGCGGATGTGCAACTGGTGGTCAGCCGACGTCATTTGGTGGACGTCGCCGATTATGTGCTGCCGGTGCGCATGGAAAACGTCGGCATGGTGCCCTACGACGCCATGTTCAAGGGCGAGGACATGCTGGCGCTGCACGAGAAAACGCCGCGTAACTATATTGGCAACTTCAGCGGCGCGCTGATGCGTCGCGCCGACGTGCAGCAGTATCTGCCGTCGCTGGCTCAGCCGGGGCAGGGCTTCGTGGCGCTGCTGGATTTCGCCTTGTTCAACTGCCTGCTCAGGCGCGGCAATCTGGTGGCGCTGCACGGCATCGACTGCATCGAGCGGCTGCACCCGGGCCGCCTGAGCAAGCAGCCGGACATGCTGCAGGTTGCCAACACCGAGTGGGACTGGCTCACCGACATGCTCAAGGCGCGCAGCGGTGAGCAGGCGCCCGCCACAGGCTGGGCGCGTTTTATCCCGCTGCGCAAAGTGCTGGATGGCGATGACTGGGAGTGGGATGAAGCCGGCATTTATGGCGTCATGGCCAACCGCCAGGGCGTGATGAACAGTCGGGCCGGCAGCGACAGTGAGAGCTACGCCGAGTTTTATAACGCCTGGCTTGAGTGCCGCCAGTTTACTGCCGCACAGAAAAAGCTGTTGCCCCAGCGCCTGGCCAGTTGGGCCTGGCAGCCGCGTATCGTGCCGGTGGTGTTCGACCCAGACGGCGATGCGGTGGCGCTGGAAATGACCCTCAAGAGTATCAGCGACCAAGATTATCCCGCCGAATCAGTGGTGGTGCTGACCGACGCCGCTTCTGTCGCCGATCCCAAGGTATTACGCCTGCCATTGCAGGCCAACTGGACGCAGCAGCTCACCGAGGTGATGCCGGTACTGGAAGGCGCCGACTGGATCTATCTGCTGCGCGCGGGTGATCGCCTGACCCGGCCAGCGCTGCTGGTCATGGCCGAACGCATCGCGCAGAAGCCCGGCATTGTCTGTATCTACAGCGATGAGGGGGCGCTGCGCGACGAGGAGTCGGAAGAGCCGATATTCAAGCCTGATTTCAATCTCGACCTGATGCGCGCCTATCCGTACATCGGTCGTGCCCTGGCATTCGAGCGTCGGGCGCTGATGGACACCGGCGGTTTCAATCCGGCATTCGGCGAGCTGGCGCCTCACGATCTGGTCTGGCGGCTGGTGGAAAGCGCCGGGCCGCAGACCATCGAGCACATCGCTGAAGTGCAGGTCGAGTCGAGCCTGGAGTTCGCTGACTGGCTGTCTTTGCCCGAGGTCATCGTTCAGAGCGAACCTCTGGTGGCGGCTCACTTGCAGCGTATCGGTGTCGAACATGTGATCAACCATGATCAACTGGCGCTGCTCAATCGCATTCGCTACCTGCACCCGACCCAACCGCTGGTCTCGATCATCATCAGCACCCAGGATCACCTGGCGGCACTCGAGCGTTGTGTCGACAGTCTGTTCAGCAAGACCGCGTACCTCAATTACGAGGTATTGCTGGTGGACAAGGCCAGCAAGACACCTGAGGCCCAGGCCTGGTTCGCCGCGATGAGCGAGCTGGGCAGCGACAAGTTGCGCGTGCTGCAATCGCCTGCCAGCGACAACGACGCCGCCACCCTCAATTACGCCGTGCAGCAGGCGCGGGGTGAATACCTGCTGACCCTCAGCCCGCACGCCGTGGTCATCGATGACAATTGGCTGGACGAGCTGCTGCATCATGCCCAGCGCCCGGAAGTTGGCGTCGTCGGCAGCCGGATCATCAACCCCCAGGGCGCGATCATTTATGCCGGTATGGTGCTGGGCATGGAAGGGCTGGCGGGACGTCCCTTTGTCAACACGCCGGGCAGTGCTCGCGGTTACATGCAGCGCCTGCAGCTGGCGCAGAACTGGAGTGCGGTCAGCGGCAACTGCCTGATGGTACGGCGGGAGGTGTTCGACGGCATCGGCCACCTTGATGAGTCGACCTTTACCCTGGGCCTGAACGACCTCGATCTGTGCCTGCGCGCTGCGCGCAATGGCTATGTCGTGGTGTGGACGCCTGATTCCACTGTCGTGCTGATGGAGCCTGCGGCGTTGCCACGCTCTGAAGGATCCAGCGCACGGCTGAAAAAAGAGCAGGACGCGTTCTACCTCAAATGGCTGCCGGGGATTGCCCGCGACCCCGCCTACAACCCGAATCTGAGCTTGTCGGAGACCAATGCGTTCAGCCTCGAGCCTGGGCTGCAGACCGGCTGGAACCCGTTCTGCACGCGCCATCTGCCTTACATTCTGGGCCTGGCGGTGAACTCCTCGGCGGTGGGCCATTATCGGGTCAGTCAGCCATTGCGCGAATTGCAGGCAGCGGGCCGGGTGCTGGGCGTGATGAGTTACGAATCGCCTTCCATTGCCGAGACCGAGCGCCGTTCGCCGGACGTCATCGTATTCCAGGGCCGCTACACCGAAGCGAAAGTGCCAGACATTTATCAGGCCAGAAGCTTCTCCAGCGCCATGCGCATCTTCGAGCTGGACGATTACATCGCCGACGTACCGGAGAAAAACGAACACCGTCGCAACATGCCCGACAACATTGCAGTAATGCTGCGCAAGGGGATTGGCGCCTGTGACCGTGTGGTGGTTTCGACCCACCCGCTGGCGCAGGCGTTGTCGAGCATGCACAGTGATATCCGCGTGGTGCCCAACATGCTGGCGCCGGAATTGTGGACTACGCTGCGCAGAAGCAAGCGGCGCACGTCTACCAAACCACGCATCGGTTGGGGCGGCGGCACCAGCCACCGCGGCGATCTGGAGCTGATCGTCGAGGTGATACGCGAGCTGGCCAATGAGGTCGAGTGGGTATTCTTCGGCATGTGCCCAGACCTGCTCAGGCCGTATATCCATGAATTCCATCCGGCGGTCAGCCTGCGCAACTATCCCGCCAAGCTGGCGAGCCTGAACCTGGATCTGGCCCTGGCGCCGCTGGAATTTCACATCTTCAACGACTGCAAGAGCAACTTGCGCCTGCTGGAATACGGCGCCTGCGGTTACCCGGTGATCTGTTCCGATACCGAGGCGTACCGGGGCCATTTGCCCGCCACTCGGGTCCTCAGCAACAGCGCGCAGGAGTGGCTGCAAGCCATCCGCATGCACTTGTCCGACCCGGACGCCAGCTACCGCATGGGCGATGAATTGCGCGAAGCGGTGTTTCGCGATTTCATGCTGCGCGGCGACAACCTGCAATACTGGGCCAATGGCTGGCTACCCGACTGACCCTGCGACATGACAGCATTTTCGCCCGCAGCCGGACGTGCAGCGGGCACCCTTGATTCGCTATAGGAAAGGCCATGCAAAGCACATTCAGGAATGAAACCGCAGCGTTGAACCATCGCCTCACTCTGGTGCTCCTGGCCGAGGATCAGGCTGATTTTCTGCGTCGCGCCCTGAAGCATTACAGCGGTTATGCCTGTTCCATCGTCGTGCTGGACACCTCCAGCACTGCTGGTTCAACCCCTGACCGGGACGCAGGCGTCGATTACTTTCACGATGCTGCCCTTGCAGGGGCCAGCGTTAGCCGCAGGCTGGCCGTTGCCCTTGCGCGGGTGACCACGCCCTACGTGGTGTACGCAGCGGCCGACAGTTTTTTGCTGACCGATGCGCTCGATGATGCCCTGCAGTTTCTTGAAGCCAACCCGCATTATGCGGCGTGCCAGGGCTACAGCCTGTCGTATCAGGCCCATGTCGATCACGTGGATTATTTTCGCCGCGATCGCAAAGTGGCCGAGGACCACGCTTCGCCCGTCCTTGAGGAGCGCCTCACCGGGTTCATGGCGCAGAGCCTTTCGCTGTTCAATGCGCTGATGCGCACGGAGCTTGCGCAGCAGTGGTTTGCGGCAGTGCCAGCCAATACCGAGGCGCACTGGCAGGAAATCGGCCTGATGAGCTTCGTCGCTGCATCGGCGCCACTGCGCATTCTGCCAAGGCCGTATGCCCTGCATTTTGCCGCCGATGCGCCGCAGCAGATTCGTTACAGCAACGCCTTGTTTGGTGCGCTCAATCACCTCGACCCGAAGGCCACTGCCGCGCGCGAAGCCTTTGCCGCTGTGGTGACGTCGGCACTGGAGGCGACTGGGGCAAGCCGCGAGCTGATTCTGAATGGCTTCAAGGCAATGGGTGAGTGCCTGACGCGACAGGCCTTTCAGGCCGATGAAAAACTGCTCAGCTCAGCCTGGGGGGTGGCCAAAGAATGCGCCGAGCCGCGTTTCGAGCCGGTGCAGTTCGTCGAACTGCCATTCTACAATCAGCCGTTTTTCGACACGCTGGCGAGTATTGAATTCCTGATTTACCTGCTGCCAGCCGGCGCCGTGCAGTTGAAGGAGCTGGAAGGCGCGCTGCTCAAGCAGCATGAACTGGCCCGCATTCAGAGCAATCCGGACGCCGAAAGCCTGCTCGACCGGCTCTGGGGTGCCTACGTCATTTACGCCTTCAACCAGAGCATCGTGCGACGGCTGAAAGAGGAACTGATCAGCAAGGCTGGCGAAGAAGATGATATTGCCCGCATGGTAGCGTGGGAACAGCGTTTACTGACCCTCTCTGCCGATGACACCAGCGAGCTGCTGCACGACATGGAATCCGGGCGCCTGCTGCGCTGGCTGGATTCGCGCAATCCGGCGGCGGCCGAACTCAGGCAGCTGACGACAAAAGTCGCCAGCAACCCCAAGGGTTCGCAAATCACGCTGCTGTTGCTGGACCTGGAAGCCGATGTGTTCAAGTTGCAGGCAACGTTCGACAGCCTCATCAACAGCCATTACCGCGCGTTCAGAGTCATCGTGTTCACCACCGGCGACGTGCCCGCCGCAACCACGCTGCAGCACACCGTGCATTTCGTCAAAGTGAGCGAGAGCAACTACGTCGACAAACTCAACCAGGTCGTACGCCAGTCCGCCAGCGACTGGGTCATGCTCGTGCAGGCTGGCCAACAGTTCACCGCCAGCGGCCTGCTGCGCGCCAGCGTGGAATTGATGGACGCCGAGCAGTGCCGCGCCGTGGCTGTGGACGAGATCCATCGCCAGCCCGACGGTACCCTGGCCCATGCCATGCGCCCCGGTTTCAATCTTGACTTGCTGCAAAGTGTGCCTGCGTTGATGGCCTCTCACTGGCTGGTGCGGCGCCAGCTGTTGGTGGATGTGGGCGGTTATTCGCGGGAACTGCCGAAGGCGCTGGAATTCGACCTCCTGCTACGCCTGATCGAGCAGGGCGGCATGAGCGGTTTGGCGCATCTGTCCGAGCCGGTGGTGATCTGCCAGGCGCCGCAGCTGCAAGCCAATGAAGATGAAAGCCAGGCATTGACCCGCCATCTGGGCAAGCGCGGTTATCAGGCCGAAGTCAGCTCGGTGCTGCCGGGCACTTACAAGATCGATTATCGCCACGCGCACCGGCCGGTGGTCTCGATCCTGATCGAAAGCCTCGACAACCTGCCGCAACTGCAGCGTTGCCTGTTGAGTATTCAGCAGCGCACCCGTTACCCGCGCTACGAAGTACTGATTGGCGACAATGCCAGCCAGTCGCCGGAAGTGTCTGAGTGGCTCGATCAGCAACAGCAGGCTGCCAACCGCGTGCAAGTGTTCAAAAGCGAGCAGCGCACCTCGGCGGCAGCGTTGCGCAATCAGCTTAGCCAGCAGGCCAAGGGCGAATACCTGATCCTGCTGGACGCCGAAAGCGAGATCGTCAACGTCGGCTGGATCGAGTCTCTGCTCAACCAGGTGCAGCGACCTGAAGTCGGCGTGGCCGGTGTGCGGCTGATCGACAAGCAGGGCACCATCACCCAGGCGGGCCTGATTCTGGGCCTGGGTGCTGGCGTGGCGTCGGCGTTTGTCGGCGAGCCGAAAACCTCCCGTGGCTATATGCAGCGCCTGGTGGTGGAGCAGAACTATTCGGCGGTTTCATCAGCCTGCCTGATGATCAGCAAGGAACTGTATGACGCGGTAGGCGGCCACGACGAAGCGACCTTTGCCGACGCGCTGGGCGATATCGACCTGTGTCTGAAAGCAGGGCAAGCCGGTTACCTGACCGTGTGGACGCCCCATGTGCAGATCATCCACTCAGGTGGCGTGCCTTCTGAGGCTATCGCGCTGGCGGCTCTGAAAGAAAAATGGTCGGCGCAGTTCGCCGAGGACCAGGCCTACAACAGCCATCTGGACCTCGCGGGCCCCGGTTTCACCTTACGCGCCGTGTAGGTGTTTCGTCCTTCTATATAGAAGCAAAAGCAGAAGCGGTCCGATGCCATGAGTGTCGGGCCGCTTTTTGCATTTTGTAGAAGATCCCCCGTCGCGCGACAAACGTGGGACCTGTAGGCGCGACCGGGGTGGCGCTCCACCGAGCACCGCGAGGCCGCGATGGCGGTGTGTCAGGCGGATAGCTATCGCGGCCTCGCGGTGCTCGTGCGCTCCTACGGAAAGGTGTTTCAAATCAGGTCCTGGGTTGTTTAATGAAGAGGTTGTCATCCGCGAGCATTCCACATCTCTCGCGCCAGAACGGTTTCATCCCTCTGTAGGAGCGCCCGAGCACCGCGAGGCCGCGATGGCGGTGTGTCAGGCGGATAGCTATCGTGGCCTCGCGTTGCTCGTGCGCTCCTACGGAAAGGTGTTTCAAATCAGGTCCTGGGTTGTTTAATGAAGAGGCCGTCATCCGCGAACATTCCACATCTCTCGCGCCAGAACGGTTTCATCCCTCTGTAGGAGCGCACGAGCACCGCGAGGTCGCGATGGCGGTGTGTCAGGCGGATAGCCATTGCGGCCCCGCGTTGCTCATGCACGCCTACCAGGATGCGAAGAGAGACGCGGCGGGATTTTTTTCTGCGTGGCATCTATCGCAAAACCCTTACAAAGCCTGACGCAGCGAGTGACCTGCGGGTCATAAAGTGCATCTTCACATTACTGTGATACGGGGATCGCCGTGCAGCCGACTTGCTTAAGCTGCCCATCGCCCTGAAAATGTCTGCCAAATAATTCTTCAGGTAGCGCCCAACTGTCTCCGGGGTGGCTATTTTATGACCTGTTTACTGATCGGGAAGCCATGATGATTGGCATAAAAAGCATAGCGAGTTACCTGCCCACGTCGGGCGTGGATAACTACGTTCAAGGTGCCAAATTCGGCAAGGATGAAGAGTTCATCCTCGGCAAGATCGGCTCCACCTTCCTGCCGCGCAAAGAAGCCGGGCAGGAAACCTCCGACCTCTGTGTCGAAGCCGCCAACCAGCTGTTCGCCAACAATCCGCAACTCAAGCGCGAAAGCATTGATGTGCTGATTGTCGTGACCCAGAACGGCGATGAAGAAGGGCTGCCACACACCGCTGCCATCGTTCAGGACAAGCTCGGGCTGTCAACCAATGTGGCGGCGTTCGATATTTCCCTGGGCTGCTCCGGCTATGTCTACGGCATTTATGCGATCAAGGGCTTCATGGAGGCGGCGGGGTTGAAAAACGGCCTGCTGATCACTGCCGATCCGTATTCGAAAATCGTCGACCCCGAGGATCGCAACACCACCATGCTGTTCGGCGACGCCGCCACCGCGACCTGGATGGGCGAGGACGCGATCTGGAAACTCGGCAAGGCCAAATTCGGCACTGACGGGTCCGGCGCGCCGCACCTGAAGGTCAGCAATGGCGTGTTCTTCATGAATGGCCGCCAGGTATTCAACTTCGCGCTGCTCAAAGTACCTGCCCACCTGCATGAGCTGCTCGACGAGTCGGGCCTCAAGCCTGATGACATCGATGCGTTCTGCATTCACCAGGGCAGTGCCGCCATTGTCGATGCGGTGGCGCGACGCTTTGAAGACAAACCGGAGAAGTTTCTCAAGGACATGGTCGAGACCGGCAATACCGTGTCGTCCAGCATTCCCTTGCTGCTGGAAAAACACGTGCTCGACTCCGCCTGGTCCCGGGTCGCACTGAGCGGCTTCGGCGTGGGGCTGTCCTGGGGTTCGGCAATTATCTATAAAGGCTGAATAATGAGAACTAAGTCACACGGAATGTAAAGTGTGTAAAGATTGAATGTAAAGATTGAACGATAACAAAAGGCCCGCGATTAATACGCGGGCTTTTTTTATCGGTGATTGTGTAATTGCGATATAACAATCACCTCTATTAGTCTCTGTATATGCCTGTTGCGGCCCTCGCACAGGCCGCCCAAACCCCTCACAGCCCCGTTGAGAATAGCCTAAGCCCTTGTTTTATAGGGGGTGGCACAGGGCTAGCAAAAATATTCAAAAAATTCCTCAAGCAACTCGCTACCGCGACGATAACTATTACGAAGGTTCTCTAGGCACACCCGGCGCATTGCAGGGGCCGGAAGCCCGCAGTAATCACCCCCACGAGGAATTCATCATGGCTTTAACAGTAAACACCAACGTTGCCTCCTTGAACGTTCAAAAGAACCTCGGCAAGGCTTCCGACGCACTCTCCACCTCGATGACTCGTCTGTCCTCGGGCTTGAAAATCAACAGCGCCAAAGACGACGCCGCTGGCCTGCAGATCGCTACCCGCATCACTTCGCAGATCCGCGGTCAGAACATGGCAATTAAAAACGCCAACGACGG
Source organism: Pseudomonas viridiflava (assembly GCF_900585905.1). GTDB lineage: Bacteria > Pseudomonadota > Gammaproteobacteria > Pseudomonadales > Pseudomonadaceae > Aquipseudomonas. The sequence continues at coordinate 57,625 of NZ_UTVH01000091.1, read as the reverse complement.
TATCTCGATCGCTCAGACCGCTGAAGGCGCGCTGCAAGAATCGACCAACATCCTGCAGCGTATGCGTGAACTGGCTGTTCAATCGCGAAACGACAGCAACAGCGCTGGCGACCGTGATGCTCTGAACAAAGAATTCAGCCAGATGAGCTCCGAGCTGACCCGTATCGCTGGCAGCACCAACCTGAACGGCAAGAACCTGGTTGACGGGTCCGCCAGCACCATGACTTTCCAGGTTGGCTCCAACTCGGGTTCTTCGAACCAGATCACTCTGTCCCTGAGCGCAAGCTTCGACGCAGACACCCTGGGTGTAGGCTCGGCTGTAACCATCGCCGGTTCCGACAGCACCACTGCCGAGACTAACTTCTCTGCTGCGATCGCTGCCATCGACTCGGCTCTGTCGACCATCAACGCCACCCGTGCTGACCTCGGTGCTGCACAAAACCGTCTGACCAGCACCATCTCCAACCTGCAGAACATCAACGAAAACGCCAGTGCTGCACTGGGCCGTGTACAAGATACCGACTTCGCTGCTGAAACTGCACAGCTGACCAAGCAGCAGACTCTGCAACAGGCTTCCACTTCGGTTCTGGCTCAGGCCAACCAGCTGCCTTCCGCTGTACTGAAGCTGCTTCAGTAATTTCGGAATGAGTGCTAGCGGGGGAGTGCGATTCGTGCTCCCTCGCTTTTTTACTTTCTGAGGTGTTGGTCATGGATATGAATGTAAAGTTGAACCTGTCTTATCCTGCCGCTCCGCCGGCACTACTGGCCGCTGTGCCGGACAGGTCGTCGGTCGAGAAGCCCGCTGTTGCAAATGTGGCGGCCTCGGCAGAAAGTAAAGGCTCGCAGCAACAAGGTCAGAGGCAAGATGACGAGCAGGTCAAGGCCGCTGCCGAGGACATTCAAAAGTTCTTTCAGTCGGTCAAGCGTAACCTGGAGTTTTCGGTAGATGAATCCTCCGGCAAGGTCGTGGTCAAGGTGATCGCGAGCGAGTCAGGTGACGTGATTCGGCAAATTCCCAATGAAGAAGTGTTGAAACTTGCCGATAGCCTGAGTGACGCCAGCAGTTTGTTGTTTCGCGCTGAAGTCTGATCACTGGCATGAAACTTGTTGCAGGTTTTTCTGATTCCTTTCGGGGTCAGAAGACCGGCAACATTCTGTAAGGGAGAAGCACATGGCAAGTCCAATTTCCACCAGCATCGGTGTGGGTTCAGGCCTGGACATCGGCGCCATCGTCAAGGTACTCGTCGATTCCGATTCGGCGGCCAAGGCGAACCAGCTCACCAAGCAAACCACCAAGAACACGGATTCGCTGTCTGCTGTGGCGAAGCTGAAGTCGGCACTGGCTGCGTTTCAGGACTCGATGAAGACCCTGAACAGCACCACGGCACCGGCATTTCTCGGTTTTACTGCCACCTCGTCGGCCGATACCGTCATCAAGGCAACGGCAGACAACGCCGCGGTCAACGGTACCTACACCATCGGCGTCAAGCAGCTGGCAACGCCTTCTAAAGTAGCATCTGCTGCACTCACCCCGGCGCAGCAGAGTGCTATTCCGAGTGGTTCCCTGAAAATCACTCAAAATGGCACTGACAACACGGTGGTTATAAAGCCCGGTGGCACGCTGCAGGAAGCGCGCGACACGATCAACAGTGCGCTACAGGGTAAAGGTATTTCTGCCAACATCATTACCGACGCCAACGGTGCCCGGCTGGTATTCAGTTCGACCAACACCGGCAAGGGCAGTGATATTTCGGTAACGGGCAGCGGCGACATCGGCAGCATGCTGGATATCGATGGCACCAAGACCATGGCGTCCACCGGCAGCGGTGGCGTACCCGGTGCGGGTGCGATTTCTGGCTTCGCTCAGGATGCGATGTTCACGGTCGACGGCCTTGAGCTGACCAGTCCGAAAAACACTGTCAGCGGCGCGATTTCCGGTCTGAGCTTTGATTTGCTGGCCAGCGGCGACGGTAGCAGCAGCCTGACCACAGGCAGCAAGTTTTCGACCATCACCGTGGGCACCAACACCGACGGGTTGAAAACCTCGCTCAATACCTTCGTCAATTCGTTCAATACACTGGCCAACCTGGTGACTTCCGTGACCAAGGGTTCAGTCGATTCCAAAGGCATCTTCGTGCCTGCGGAGCTGACCGGTGACTCGGCACCTGCGGCGATGCTGCAGACCATTCGCGACCAGATAGCCAAGGCCAGTGGCAATTCAGGACTGGGCTCGCTGGCGCAGCTGGGTATCACCACCCAGGGCAATGGCACCTTGCAGATGGACAGTGCCAAGTTCACCGCTGCCATGAACGACAAGAAGCTCGGCGGGCAGATTCAGACCCTGTTCACCGGCGATACCGGTCTACTGTCGCGCATTGACAAGGCGTTGGTTCCGTTCAGCAAGTCTGACGGCGTTTTTGCTCTGAAGAACAACGCGCTGACCAAGATCAAGACTGATCTGGCCAATCAGAAAGAAGCCCTGGACCGTCGTATTGCCAGCATGACCACGACCTTGACGGCCAAGTACAACGCCATGGACCTGATAGTCAGCAAGCTCAAGGCAACGGCGTCCAGCGTCACCTCGATCTTCGAGGCGATGAACGCACAGAAAAACGCTTCGTAAGTAAATCGCTTGTACAAAAGCCCGACTTCGTGTCGGGCTTTTGCTTTGTATTAAAGTTTTCCGGCCCGGCGTCGATAGCTTGGTTATGTGAGTGTTGGAGTAGCTGAGAGGTATCCTTATGAATCCCATGTTAGCGTTGCGGCAGTACCAAAAGGTTGGCGCCCAGGCTCAGACTTCTGAAGCCAGCCCCCACCGTCTCGTCCAGATGTTGATGGAAGGTGGCCTTGATCGTATTGCCCAGGCCAAGGGCGCCATGGCGCGCAAGGATATCGCCGGTAAAGGCATCTTCATCAGTAAGGCGATCGGCATTGTCGGCGGTCTGCGTGAAGGCCTGGATCTCGACAAGGATCCCACCGCCGCGCTGCGCAATCAGGACAATCTTTATCAATACATGATGAAGCGTCTGGCGGAAGCCAACATCAAGAGTGATCCAAAGATGCTGGATGAAGTGGCGGGTTTGTTGATCACCGTCAAAGAAGGCTGGGATGCCATTGGCGCTCTGCAAAATCAATAAGATTTAAATGTGCTGAGGAGGTCTGTATGAGCGTCGCACTCAAGCGTATCGAAGAGACGCGTGAAGCCCTGGTAGGGGCATTGGCCGACCGTGACTGGGCAACCATCGTCAAGCTCGACCTTGCGTGCCGTGCTTGTATGGAGGATGTCATTGGTGCTGAAGTGCCTAATGATCCGCAGCTGCGCAACAACCTTGAGGAACTGCTCTCGGTGTACCGCCAGTTGATCGATACGGCCACCGGTGAGCGCCAGGCCATTGCAGATGAGATGACGCAAATCACTCAAGCCAAGAATGCCACAAAGGTTTACCATCTCTTTGATTCGTGACCGCTTGGTCAAAAATGATATACGCCATAAATTTGACTGTTTACGGTATTTTGACTTAACTAGCGATGTTTACTATTTTCTGGTGACTCGGATCAGCTACCGCCGAGGGACCGAGCTGCCCCCCTGTATCGGGCATTGAGTTGACTAGGGAAGTTGCTATTGCATGTGGCGTGAAATCAAGATTCTACTGATCGACGACGATAGCCAGCGGCGCCGTGATCTGGCGGTCATTCTGAATTTTCTCGGCGAAGAAAATATCGCGTGCTCCAGTCAGGACTGGCAGCAGGCGGTCGGCTCTCTGGCGTCCACACGTGAGGTCCAGTGCGTACTTGCCGGTAGCGTAAATTCGCCGGGCGGTCTTCAAGGACTGCTTAAGACAGTGGCAACCTGGGATGAGTTCCTTCCCGTGTTGCTTGTTGGCGAAACGGCTGCTGCTACCGAGCTGCCGGAAGACATGCGCCGCCGCGTACTTTCCACCCTCGAGATGCCCCCTAGCTACAGCAAGCTGCTGGATTCGCTGCACCGTGCCCAGGTCTATCGCGAGATGTACGATCAGGCCCGTGAGCGCGGTCGTCATCGCGAACCCAATCTCTTTCGCAGCCTGGTAGGCACCAGTCGCGCGATTCAGCACGTGCGGCAGATGATGCAGCAGGTCGCCGACACCGACGCCAGTGTGTTGATCCTGGGTGAGTCCGGTACTGGCAAGGAAGTGGTCGCGCGCAACCTGCATTACCATTCCAAACGCCGTGATGGGCCCTTCGTGCCGGTCAACTGCGGTGCGATCCCGGCCGAGCTGCTGGAGAGCGAGCTGTTTGGTCATGAAAAGGGCGCGTTCACCGGTGCCATCACCAGCCGCGCCGGTCGGTTCGAACTGGCCAACGGCGGGACGCTGTTCCTCGACGAAATCGGCGACATGCCGCTGCCAATGCAGGTCAAGCTGCTTCGCGTCTTGCAGGAACGTACCTTCGAGCGCGTGGGCAGCAACAAGACACAAAGCGTTGACGTGCGCATCATTGCCGCCACGCACAAGAACCTTGAAAGCATGATCGAGATCGGCACCTTCCGTGAAGATCTGTATTACCGCCTCAACGTGTTTCCTATCGAGATGGCTCCGCTGCGTGAGCGGGTTGAAGATATTCCGCTGCTGATGAACGAGCTGATCTCGCGCATGGAGCACGAAAAGCGCGGCTCTATTCGTTTCAATTCGGCGGCAATCATGTCGCTGTGTCGCCACGCCTGGCCAGGCAACGTGCGCGAGCTGGCCAACCTGGTCGAGCGGATGGCGATCATGCACCCGTATGGCGTGATTGGCGTCATCGAGCTGCCGAAGAAGTTTCGCTACGTGGACGATGAAGACGAGCAGATGGTCGACAGCCTGCGCAGCGATCTGGAAGAGCGCGTGGCCATCAATGGCCACACGCCGAACTTCGCCAACAACGCCATGTTGCCGCCCGAAGGCCTGGACCTGAAGGATTATCTGGGCGGTCTGGAGCAGGGTCTGATCCAGCAGGCGCTGGACGACGCCAATGGCATCGTGGCCCGCGCCGCCGAACGATTGCGTATTCGTCGCACCACCCTGGTGGAGAAAATGCGCAAATACGGCATGAGCCGTCGTGAGGGTGATGATCAGGCGGAGGATTGACGCCACGCTCGGCCGAAAAACCCCAAGCCCCTGATTTTTCAGGGGCTTTTTTTTAGGCACGGGGATTGCTATGTCTCTTGCAACACACCGTTTACTGACGGTTCGCCAAGCGAGAGATGACTTATGCCCCAGGCCGCCCAGATGTCTTCTGCCCCTGCACCCCAAGCGCTGCCGTCCTATGAGCTGGGGAACCGGCACGGTTTGGAGCAGGCGTTCCAGCTGTTCAGCCAGATGTCGTCGCAGCTGACCGATTCCCACAGCCTGCTGGAGGCCCGGGTCACCGAACTCAAGGGCGAACTGGCCGTGGTCAGTGACCAGCGCATGCAGGAACTGGCGGAGAAAGAACGTCTGGCGTTTCGTTTGCAGAACCTGCTGGATCTGCTGCCGGGCGGTGTTATCGTCATTGACGGCTCCGGCGTGGTCTGTGAGGCCAACCCGGCCGCTATCGATCTGCTCGGCCAGCCATTGCTGGGTCAGCTGTGGCGTCATGTGATCAGTCGCTGTTTTGCTCCGCGTGAAGACGACGGCCACGAAATTTCGCTAAAGGACGGGCGTCGGCTGTCGATTTCGACCCGCTCCCTGGATGCTGAGCCCGGACAATTGGTGCTGCTCAACGACCTCACCGAAACCCGTCGTTTGCAGGGGCAACTGGCGCGCCATGAGCGGCTGTCGTCGCTGGGCAAGATGGTTGCTTCGCTGGCGCATCAGATTCGCACGCCGCTGTCGGCAGCGCTGATCTACGCCAGTCATTTGACCGAGCAGCAATTACCGCTGCAAACGCAGCAGCGTTTTGCCGGCCGCCTCAAGGAGCGTCTCCACGAGCTCGAACATCAAGTGCGCGACATGCTGGTGTTCGCTCGGGGAGAATTGCCGCTGACCGACCGCATCACCCCCGACGCGATGTTCAGGGCGTTGCAGGCCGCTGCGCAGACCCACACTCAGGATCTGGCGATACGCTGGCAGTGCGACAGTATCGCCGGCGAGTTGCTGTGCAATCGCGATACGCTGGTGGGCGCCTTGCTCAATCTGGTTGAAAACGCTGTGCAGGCCAGTGCTGGTCAAACCCGCTTGAAAATTCATGCCTACGCTCGGGGCAATACTCTGCGCCTGTGCGTCAGTGACAATGGCAGCGGCATCGACGCTGCCGCACTGGCGCGCATGGGCGAACCCTTCTTTACCACCAAGGCCACCGGCACTGGCCTCGGGCTGGCCGTTGTGACAGCCGTTACTCGTGCGCATCAGGGCGGCGTGGTTTACCGCTCGCGCGTCGGCCGGGGCACCTGCGCCATCGTTACGCTGCCATTGATTCCGGCCAGCATTGCCCAGGACTTCAGCTGATGGCGATCAACGTCTTGCTGGTCGAAGACGACCGCGCCCTGCGCGAAGCCCTGGGCGACACGCTGGAACTGGCCGGGCATCACTACCATGCGGTGTCTTGCGCCGAAGAGGCGTTATTGGCCGCGTCCGACGAGTCGTTCAGCCTGGTCATCAGTGACGTCAATATGCCCGGCATGGACGGCCATCAATTGCTGGCATTGTTGCGTGAGCGCCATCCGCAGTTGCCCGTATTGCTGATGACGGCCCACGCTGCGGTGGAACGTGCCGTCGACGCGATGCGTCAAGGCGCTGCCGATTATCTGGTCAAGCCGTTCGAGCCCAAGGCGTTGCTGGCGCTGGTTGAGCGGCACGCCTTGGGCCGTCTTGAGCCCGCGGGCAATGACGGCCCGGTGGCGGTCGAGCCTGCCAGCGCGCAGTTGCTCAACCTGGCCAGTCGCGTCGCCAAAAGCGATTCCACGGTATTGATCTCCGGTGAGTCCGGCACCGGCAAGGAGGTGCTGGCGCGCTTCATCCACCAGCACTCACCCCGCGCGGCGAAGCCCTTTATCGCAATCAATTGCGCCGCGATTCCTGACAACATGCTGGAGGCGACCCTGTTCGGTCACGAAAAGGGCTCGTTCACAGGGGCCATCGCGGCCCAGGCGGGCAAGTTTGAACAGGCAGACGGCGGCACCATTCTGCTCGACGAAATCTCCGAGATGCCGCTGGGCCTGCAGGCCAAGCTGCTGCGGGTGCTGCAAGAGCGAGAAGTGGAACGGGTTGGCGGCAAGAAGCCGATCCTGCTGGACATCCGTGTGGTGGCGACCACCAACCGTGACCTGGCCGGTGAAGTGGCGGCGGGGCGCTTTCGCGAAGACCTGTTTTATCGCCTGTCGGTATTCCCGCTGGCGTGGCAACCGCTGCGTCAAAGGACCGCCGACATTCTGCCGCTTGCCGAACGTCTGCTGGCCAAGCACGCCAATAAAATGAAGCACGCTGCCGTCAGGCTTTCCGCCCAGGCGCAGGCTTGTCTGGTCGGCTATGCCTGGCCCGGCAACGTGCGTGAACTGGACAACGCCGTGCAGCGGGCCTTGATCCTGCAGCAGGGCGGGGTGATTCAGGCTGAGGATTTCTGCCTCGCCGGGCCGGTGAGCTGCGCGCCGTTGGCAGTCGCCGCCAGCAGCGTCGCGGCGGATGCGCCATTGCCCCTGGCAGGCGTGGATTCGGCCGGAGCGCTGGGTGATGACCTCAGGCGGCGCGAGTTTCAGATGATCATCGACACCCTGCGTGCCGAGCGCGGCCGACGCAAGGAGGCGGCCGAACGTTTGGGCATCAGCCCCCGCACCTTGCGTTACAAGCTGGCGCAAATGCGTGATGCAGGGATGGATGTCGAGGCTTATCTGTTCGCGACTTGAGCCTGGGCCGGCAATGGCCGCCGGCCTGCGTTGAATTGTCGCAGTAAACATCGAAACGAATTTTTTAAACGCCCGACAGGTCCGCTGACGCTGGCCCGGGCGGTGGTTTCACGTGCTCCATGAGCGCACTGAAGATGATGGATGGCTTAACGCCGCTACGCAGCTGGCACTCTTGTTGCTTTGTCATGAGTAGTCGCTGAATCAGTGTCAAAAATTTGCGGCCCTAACGAGAGAAAACGTCATGAGCCAAGGTGTTGAATTTAATCGCTTGATGTTGGATATGCGCGCCATGCAGATGGACGCCATGGCCGCGCCAAAACCTGTTGCCGCCACGCCTGAAACGGGTGCCAGCAGTTTTGCCGACATGCTCGGGATGGCCGTCAACAAAGTTGCCGACACCCAGCAGGCCTCCAGTCAGCTGGCCAGTGCGTTCGAGATCGGCAAAAGCGGTGTGGACCTCACTGACGTGATGATCTCCTCGCAGAAAGCCAGCGTGTCGTTCCAGGCCCTGACGCAGGTCAGGAACAAGCTGGTGCAGGCCTACCAAGACATCATGCAGATGCCGGTTTAAGGACTTATTGAGTCATGGCAGAGACACTCGCCGATAGCGTTCCGGCCAAGACAGGCGCTGCGGAAAGCAAACCCCTGTTCGGGTTGGCCTTCCTCGAAAATCTTTCCGAGATGACCATGCTGCGTCAGGTCGGCCTCATGGTCGGTCTGGCTGCCAGCGTGGCGATCGGCTTTGCCGTGGTGCTCTGGTCGCAGCAGCCTGATTACCGCCCACTGTATGGCAGTCTGGCCGGTATGGACGCCAAGCAGGTCATGGATACCCTGACCACCGCGAATATTCCTTACACGGTTGAACCCAACTCCGGCGCGTTGCTGGTCAAGGCCGACGATGTGCAGCGCGCGCGCATTCAGCTGGCCTCGGCGGGTGTCACGCAGACTGATTCGAACATCGGCTTCGAGATCCTCGACAAGGATCAGGGCCTGGGTACCAGCCAGTTCATGGAAGCCACGCGCTATCGTCGTGGTCTGGAAGGCGAACTGGCGCGGACCATTTCTTCGCTCAACAACGTCAAAGGCGCCCGCGTGCACCTGGCGATTCCCAAGAGTTCGGTGTTTGTACGCGATGATCGCAAGCCGAGCGCGTCGATTCTGGTGGAGCTGTATCCGGGCCGTGCGCTTGAGCCTGGCCAGGTCATGGCGATCGTCAATCTGGTGGCGACCAGTGTGCCGGAGCTGACCAAATCGCAAATCACTGTTGTCGACCAGAAGGGCAATCTGCTCTCCGACACGGCAGAAAACTCGGCGCTGACCATGGCCGGCAAGCAATACGAATATTCGCGCCGCATGGAAAGCATGCTGACTCAGCGCGTACAGAACATTCTGCAACCGGTGCTGGGCACTGATCGCTACAAGGCCGAAGTGTCGGCAGACGTGGATTTCAGCGCTGTCGAATCGACTGCTGAGAGCTTCAACCCCGACCAGCCTGCGTTGCGCAGCGAACAGTCGGTCAATGAACAGCGTTCCAGCAGCTCAGGGTCGCAAGGCGTGCCTGGCGCGCTGAGCAACCAGCCTCCTGGCCCGGCCACTGCGCCGCAGGCTGCAGGTGCCGGTGGCGCCACAGCGGCAGCGATTGCACCTGGGCAGCCACTGCTGGATGCCAACGGTCAGCAAATCATGGACCCGGCAACCGGCCAGCCCGCACTGGCGCCGTTCCCGGCTGACAAACGCGTGCAATCGACCAAGAACTTCGAACTGGACCGCTCCATCAGCCACACCAAGCAACAGCAGGGGCGCCTGAGTCGCCTGTCGGTGGCGGTGGTGGTCGACGATCAGATCAAGGTCAATCCAGCCAATGGTGAAACCTCGCGTTCGCCGTGGACCGCTGAAGACCTTAATCGCTTTACCCGTCTGGTGCAGAACGCGGTGGGCTTCGATGCCAGTCGTGGTGACACGGTCAGCGTGATCAACGTGCCGTTCTCGGCCGAGCAGGGCGAAGTCATTCCGGAAACGCCGTTCTACTCGCAGCAGTGGTTCTGGGACATCGTCAAGCAGGCGATGGGCGTCATCTTCATCCTGATTCTGGTCTTTGGTGTGCTGCGTCCGGTGTTGAACAACATCACCAACGGCAAGAGCAAGCAACTGGCCGGTTTCGACGATGGACTGGGTGGCGGCATGGGGGGCATGGGCGGCATGGGCGGTACGGACGAGTTGTCCAACGACCGCGTCAGCCTGGGTGGCCCGCAGAGCATTTTGCTGCCTAGCCCTACCGAGGGCTATGACGCTCAGCTCAATGCAATCAAGAGTCTGGTAGCTGAAGATCCGGGCCGTGTGGCCCAGGTAGTAAAAGAGTGGATTAACACCGATGAATGATCGAGCCGCCGTAGCCAAACTCAGCAAGGTCGAGAAGGCCGCCGTATTGTTGCTTTCTCTGGGCGAAACCGATGCCGCGCAAGTTCTGCGCCACATGGGGCCCAAGGAAGTACAGCGCGTAGGCGTTGCCATGGCGCAGATGCGCAACGTGCACCGCGAGCAGGTCGAAGAAGTAATGACCGAGTTCGTCGAAACTGTCGGCGATCAGACCAGCCTGGGCGTCGGTTCGGATGGGTATATCCGCAAGATGCTCACCCAGGCGCTGGGTGAAGACAAGGCCAACGGCCTGATCGACCGTATCCTGCTGGGCGGCAATACCAGCGGCCTGGACAGTCTGAAATGGATGGAGCCACGGGCGGTCGCCGACGTGATTCGCTTCGAGCACCCGCAGATCCAGGCCATCGTGGTCGCCTATCTGGACGCCGATCAGGCCGGGGAAGTGCTCGGTCATTTCGACCACAAGGTACGTCTGGACATCATCCTGCGGGTGTCGTCGCTCAACACTGTGCAACCTGCGGCGCTGAAAGAGCTCAACCAGATTCTCGAGAAGCAGTTCTCCGGCAACGCCAACACCTCGCGGACCACGCTGGGTGGTATCAAGCGCGCTGCCGATATCATGAACTTCCTCGACAGCTCCATCGAAGGCGCGCTCATGGACTCGATCCGCGAAGTCGACGAAGATCTGTCGACCCAGATCGAAGACCTCATGTTCGTCTTCAACAACCTTTCGGATGTGGACGACCGCGGCATTCAGGCACTGTTGCGCGAAGTGTCGTCGGATGTGCTGGTGCTGGCCCTCAAGGGTTCGGACGAGGCCATCAAGGAAAAGATTTTCAAGAACATGTCCAAACGTGCCGCCGAACTGCTGCGCGACGACCTCGAAGCCAAAGGGCCGGTGCGTGTCAGCGACGTGGAAACCGCACAGAAAGAAATCCTCACTATTGCGCGCCGTATGGCCGAAGCCGGGGAGATTGTTCTCGGCGGCAAGGGTGGCGAGGAAATGATCTAAGGCGCTATCAATGTCCAGCTCCAATAAAGAACCGGCCAGCGAGCTTATCCGGGCCCAGGACGTCGGCGGTTTCGACGTCTGGTCATTGCCCAGTTTCGACCCTTACGTGGAACCCGCGCCGGAACCTGCCCCGGTGGTCGAGGAGGCGGTCGACAGCATCGAAGAGGTGCCGCTGGAGGAAGTCCAGCCACTGACCCTCGAAGAGCTGGAAAGCATCCGTCAGGAGGCTTACAACGAAGGTTTCGCCACGGGCGAGAAAGAGGGTTTTCACAGCACGCAGCTCAAGGTCAGGCAGGAAGCCGAGGTCGCGCTGGGCAAGAAACTGGCCAGCCTTGAGTTGCTGATGACGCAGTTGCTCGATCCGGTGGGCGATCAGGACAGCCAGATCGAGAAGTACCTGGTGACGCTGGTCGAGCACATCGCGCGCAAGGTTATCCAGCGCGAGCTGACCACGGACTCGCGGCAGATCGGCATAGTCTTGCGTGACGCGCTGAAATTGCTGCCCATGGGCGCAAGCAACGTGCGCATCTTCATCAATCCGCAGGATTTCGAACAGGTCAAGATACTGCGCGAGCGTCACGAGGAAACCTGGCGGATCGTCGAGGATGACACATTGCAGCCCGGCGGCTGCCGCATCGAAACCGAACACAGCCGGATCGACGCGAGTATCGAGACCCGTATCGCCCAGGCCGTGACCAAAATGTACGACCAGATGCACGAGCAGGCCCTGCACCCGGCGACGTCGGACATCAGCATTGATCTGGACAACGTCGCCGCCCCGGTTGTAGCGCCTGCTGACGTCGAGGCGCCTTATGCGCCTTGATCGCACCAGCTTTGCCTTGCGCTTGGGCTCCTACGCCGAGGCCATAGAATTGCCTGCCCAGCCGGTGGTGGAAGGCCGTCTGTTGCGCATGGTCGGGCTTACCCTTGAAGCCGAGGGCCTGCGCGCAGCCATGGGCAGCCGCTGCGTGGTGATCAATGACAACAGCCACCACCCGGTGGAAGTTGAAGCCGAAGTGATGGGCTTCTCCGGCAGCAAGATATTTCTCATGCCCGTGGGCAGCGTGGCGGGTATTGCCCCCGGCGCCCGCGTGGTGCCAGTGATTGATACCGGTCGCCTGCCCATGGGCATGGCCATGCTCGGTCGTGTGCTTGACGGCGCCGGTCGCGCACTGGATGGCAAAGGCGGCATGAAGGCCGAAGACTGGGTGCCCATGGACGGCCCCACCATCAACCCACTCAAGCGCAACCCGATCAGCCAGCCTCTGGATGTCGGTATTCGCTGCATCAACGGTTTGTTGACGGTCGGGCGCGGTCAGCGGTTGGGTCTGTTCGCCGGTACCGGCGTGGGCAAGAGCGTGTTGCTGGGCATGATGACGCGCTTTACCGAGGCCGACATCATTGTGGTGGGCCTGATTGGCGAGCGGGGCAGGGAGGTCAAGGAGTTCATCGAGCACAGCCTGGGTGAAGAAGGCCTCAAGCGCTCGGTGGTCGTGGCCTCACCTGCCGACGATGCGCCGCTGATGCGTTTGCGGGCGGCGATGTACTGCACGCGGATCGCCGAATATTTTCGTGACAAGGGCAAGAACGTCTTGCTGCTGATGGATTCGTTGACCCGTTTCGCCCAGGCGCAGCGGGAAATCGCCCTGGCCATCGGCGAACCACCGGCGACCAAGGGCTATCCACCTTCGGTATTTGCCAAGCTGCCCAAACTGGTGGAGCGCGCCGGTAACGCCGAAGCAGGCGGTGGCTCGATCACGGCGTTCTATACGGTGCTGTCAGAAGGTGATGACCAGCAGGACCCGATTGCCGACTCGGCGCGGGGCGTGCTTGACGGCCACATCGTGCTGTCGCGGCGACTGGCTGAAGAAGGGCACTACCCGGCCATTGATATCGAAGCTTCCATCAGCCGGGTCATGCCTGCGGTTGTGAGCCCTGAGCACATGCAGATGGCGCAGCATTTCAAGCAGCTGTGGTCGCGTTATCAGCAGAGCCGCGACTTGATCAGCGTCGGCGCCTACGTCGCCGGTGGTGACCGCGAAACCGATCTGGCGATTCACCTGCAGCCGACGCTGGTGCGCTATCTGCGTCAGGGGCTCAACGATAACGAAAGCATGGAAGCCAGCCGCGCGCAGCTTGCCGCCGTGTTCAATCCTGCTGCGGGTGGCTGATAACCCATGGCCAACAGTCGTGCGGCACGCCTGGCGCCCGTGGTGGACATGGCCGAGAAGGCCGAACGCGCTGCGGTGCAACGCCTGGGCTATTTTCAGGGGCAGGTGCGCCTGGCCGAGACCAAGCTGGGCGAGCTGGAGCAGTTTCGGCTTGGCTATCAGCAGCAATGGATCGACAAGGGCGCCAGCGGGGTTTCCGGGCAGTGGCTGATGAACTATCAGCGCTTTCTCAATCAGCTGGAAACTGCCGTTGGCCAGCAGCGCAAGAGCCTGGCCTGGCATCAGGACAATGTCGACAAGGCCCGCGGTGCCTGGCAACAGGCGTATGCCCGGGTCGAGGGCTTGCGCAAGCTGGTCCAGCGCTACATCGACGAAGCTCAGCGAGCCGAAGACAAACGCGAGCAGAAGCTGCTGGACGAACTGTCCCAGCGCCTGCCAAGACACGAACCGCTCTGACCGCAGCGCCACGTTGCCGGTCTTGATTCAGCCTCCCAGCCATTATTAAATGAGAACGCGACTTGGTGCCGATAAGCAAAATCGAAGTATCTTTTTCCGGGAGCTGCGACATTGAGTGACCGTCTGTATTCCTCCGAACACGCTGACCGAATGGTAAACACGGTAATCGGTTCGCTGCCGTCCAGGAACGGTGCTAAACCTTCTCTACGCGACAAACGCTTTGATCAGGAATCCTCTATGGCTGTCAGTTCCGAGACTTCTCCAGATGGGCACACGCTGACCATCTCTATTACCGGCCGCTTTGACTTCGCCTCGCACCAGGATTTTCGCGAGTCGTACGAAGCGCAGGGCGGCATAAAGCAGTATGTTGTCGACCTGCGTGGCGCCAGTTACCTGGACAGCTCTGCCCTCGGAATGCTGCTGCTGTTGCGCGATCACGCCGGTGGCGAGCAATCGGATATCCAGCTGATCAACTGCAACTCGGATGTCTCGAAGATTCTGCACATCTCCAATTTCACGAAACTGTTCAAGGTCCGGTGACGCCGTGCAGCCGCCGAGCGATAAACTCTGCATCCTGATCGCGGACGACAACGCCAGCGATCGCTACCTGCTTTCCACCATCGTCAGCCGTCAGGGCCACAAGGTGTTGTGCGCCGCCGATGGCGCCGAGGCGGTGGAGCTGTTCGAGCGCGAGCGGCCGCAACTGGTGCTGATGGATGCCTTGATGCCGGTCATGGACGGCTTCGAAGCGGCGCGGCGAATCAAGAAAATGACCGGCGATGCACTGGTGCCGATCATCTTCCTCACCTCCCTGACCGAAGGCGCCGCTCTGGCGCGGTGCCTGGACGCCGGGGGCGATGATTTTGTCGCCAAGCCCTACAACCAGGTGGTGCTGACGGCCAAGATCAACGCCATGAATCGCCTGCGGTTGTTGCAGGAAACCGTGCTCAAGCAGCGGGACCTGATTGCCCGGCACCATGAATACCTGCTCAACGAGCAACGTGTGGCCAAGGAAGTGTTCGATCAGGTCGCGCACTCAGGCTGCCTCAAAGCGCCCAATATCCGTTACCTGCAATCGCCCTACGCGCTGTTCAACGGCGATCTGCTGCTGGCCAGTTACACGCCGTCCGGCAATATGCGCCTGTTGCTGGGCGACTTCACCGGCCATGGCCTGCCTGCTGCGGTGGGCGCCATGCCGCTGGCCGAGGTGTTCTACGGCATGACCGCCAAAGGCTTTGGCCCGGCGGAAACGCTGCGGGAAATGAATGCCAAGCTCAAGCGTATCCTGCCGGTGGACATGTTCTGTTGCGCGGCAATGATCTGCATCAACTTCAAGCAGTGCCAGTTCGAATTCTGGAATGGCGGGCTGCCCGACGGTTATCTGCTGGGCGCCGCCGATGGCCAGCTTACTGCCTTGAAGTCGCGCCATCTGCCCTTGGGTGTGCTGAACTCGACAACGTTCGACCATGCCACCGAGGTCTATCCGTTTGCCCTGGGCGACAGGGTTTTCATGCTGTCTGACGGCGTGATCGATACCAGCGACGCCGACGACCAATTGTTCGGTGCGCAGCGGCTGCAGGCAGTATTTGCCGCCAATCGGCAGCCAAGCCTGCTGATCAGTGAAGTGCAGCAAGCCCTTGATGCGTTTGGCGGTCAGTCGCGGGATGACGTCAGCCTGGTCGAGATCACCGCCCTTGAGCAGGCCGTAATGGGGCCGCGCACGGTGACCTATTCGGACAGCGGCACCTCGACGCCACTGGACTGGTCGAGCACCTTCGAGTTCAGGGCCGACACCTTGCGCCGCTTCAATCCGCTGCCCTACATTCTGCAACTGCTGCTTGAAGTTCACGGCCTGCGCAGCCAGAGCGGGGCGCTGCACAGTGTACTCACCGAGCTCTACAGCAACGCGCTGGAGCACGGCGTGCTGGGGCTGGACTCACGGCTAAAGGCCAACGCCAAAGGCTTTGCCCACTATTATCAGCAGCGCGCCGCGCGTCTTGCGGCCCTGGACAGCGGCTACATCAGGGTTCACCTGCAGGTAACGCCGGAAGGAAAAGGCGGGCGACTGCGCGTTCAGGTTGAAGACAGCGGTCCGGGTTTCGACGTTGAAACAATTCTTGCGTTGCCGCGGATGGTCGATGAGCTGTACGGTCGCGGTCTGGCCTTGGTACGCGAAATGAGCGAAGACGCTCGATGGTCCGCCGATGGGCGTACCGCATGTGTGGAATTCAGCTGGAGAGCAGCTGCATAAACCACGGATTCTTGATCAAAGGAGTGAACAAGTGCCTGTCATACATCTGGATCAAAGCGTTTTGGCCACATTGCAGGAGGTCATGGAAGATGAATACTCGACCTTGCTCGAGGTATTCCTTCAGGACTCCGAAGCCCGCATCGTCCGCATCCGCCACCTCATGGCGCAACTGCCTGTCGACCTGCTCGAAGTGAGCATGACTGCCCACAGCTTCAAGGGCAGTTGCAGCAACATGGGTGCGCTGCGCCTGGTCGAGCTCTGTCGCGAACTCGAAGACCGTACCCGTGAGCAGCAGGTCCAGGATCTGGCGCAGCTGCTGACCTGCGTAGAGGCTGAATACGCCATCGTGCGCCGGTTATTCGACGCCGAGCTGCAACTGCTGGTTGCTCATCACTGACATTCAATCGCGGAGTCGGGATCTCAAGTCCTGGCCCATATCTTGCTATGCAGTCTCTATCAAGCTGTTTCTGCGGAGATTGACATGCCCCTCGCCTCTAATGCTCTTCTTCAAGCCACCCCCTCTGCGGCTGCCAAGAGCAGTTCTGCCAACACCTCGGCCAAAGCCGCTGAAAGCAGCAGGGACGACCGTTCCAGCTTCTCTGACGTCTATTCCAGGCAGGCCCAGGCCAAGTCCGCCGCCAGCACCGAGACGGCCTCAAAGCCGCGGCCGGGCACCGACAGTGACAAGCAAATGGCTGTCAAAGCCGGGCAGGACAAGGATGATACTGCCGCTGCCGCACAGCCAGGTGTTGCCGATAGCGGCAATAGCTTGCCTGCCGAGGCAGTCGCTGAAGCTGACACAAAGAGTGATACCGAAGAGCAGCTGGACCCATCAGCGCTGCAGGCAATGACGCCGCAGCCCGATCCGGCCCTTGATCCGGCGCTGCAGGCGGCACTTGCCAGCCAGGCGGCGCAGCAGGACGTCAACAAGCTGCCGTCAGAGGTGGCGCCGACAACCCCAAGCCTGGCGATACTGGGCAGCGAGCCGACCGACGAAACCTTCGATCCTGACGCCGACCCCCTTGAAGACATGCCTGCGTTGCAGTTCGCCCTGGAAAATGCCGCCGCCAAAGCTCAGCAGGCGCAGAACGCCAGCGCCAATGCGGCCAGCAAAAACGCCCGTATCGATAACGCTGCCACCGATCCTTCGCAGCTCGCCAATAACCTGGCGGCGCTGGATGAGCAATTGCCCCTTACTGACGAAACAAGTGCTGACAGCGGCGACCAGTCTTTTGACGGTCTGCTGGACAGCGGCTTGAAAGATGTCAAATCGGCAGTGGGCGATACGCGCCTGGATAACTTCGCCGATCGCCTGGCGGCCATGAGTCAGGCGGCGCAGCAGCCCCGTGCTGCGGTTACGCCTAGCGCTATGCCGTTAATGAATCAGCCGCTTGCGATGCATCAGAGTGGCTGGAGTGAGGGCGTGGTCGACCGCGTCATGTATCTGTCGAGTCAGAACCTGAAGTCTGCCGACATCCAGCTTGAGCCTGCCGAATTGGGACGCCTGGATATCCGCATCAACATGGCGCCGGACCAGCAGACACAAGTGACCTTCATGAGTGCCCACATGGGTGTGCGTGAAGCGCTGGAAAGTCAGCTCTCGCGCCTGCGAGACTCCTTTACCCAGCAAGGGCTGGGGCAGGTGGATGTCAACGTCTCCGACCAGTCGCGCAATCAGCAGAATCAGGCGCAGGAGCAGGCCAACAACACGGCCCGGGGCAGTAGCGGCAGTGGCAGCGCCTCAGGTGGCTCGGGAGTCGACGGTGCTGGCGACGGCGGTTCCTCTGACGCCTCCATCGCCGTCAGCCAACCGGCTCAGCGGGTGGTGGGCAGCAGCGAGATCGATTACTACGCTTGATTCAGGCTTCATAGCCGTCCGCGCTGGAATGCCGTCCTGGCGTCAGCCGGGCGGCACGTCAAAAGAAACCTGACCCTGCATTCCGGCTCAAGCCGGCCCCGCGCCTTCCATGGCCTGTTTTCGCCTGCTCCAGTCGGGCTGGCGCCATCCCATCGCAACTCTGGCATAACACTTGCTCTTCCTCTGTCACGCATCAGCGAACCCCCCGAATAGTGACGGATTATTGGCATGGCGAAGAGCGAAGAAGTTACAGAAGCGGCCCCGAAGGGCAAACTCAAGCTCATCATTATTGCGGTTGTAGCGTTATTGCTTGCCGTCGGCATATCGGTGGGCGCGACCTGGTTTTTCATGCACAAAGCGACTCCCGCCGTGGACCCGGCTGCTGCGGCTGCGGCGGCGGCAGACCCTAACGTCAAGCATCCGGCGATTTTCGAACCCTTGACCCCGGCGTTCGTGGTCAACTTCAACGCCAATGGGCGGACCCGCTACATGCAGGTGAGCATCACTATGCTGGCGCGCAATCAGGCTGATCTTGACGCTTTGAAAGTGCACATGCCGGTGATCCGCAATAACCTGGTGATGCTCTTCTCGGGCATTCCATTCGACTCGCTGGCATCCTCCATCGGTCAGGAAATGCTGCGCCAGAAAGCCACGGCCAGCGTTCAGGAAGTGGCCCAGAAAGAACTCGGCAAGACTGTCATCGAACAGTTGCTCTTCACTAACTTCGTACTGCAGTAGGATCACCACATGGCCGTGCAGGACCTGCTCTCCCAGGACGAGATCGACGCGCTGTTGCATGGCGTGGACGATGGTCTGGTACAACCCGACAGTGCTGCCGATCCCGGCAGCATCAAAAGCTATGACCTGACCAGTCAGGACCGGATCGTGCGGGGCCGGATGCCGACCCTGGAAATGATCAACGAACGCTTCGCTCGTTATACCCGCATCAGCATGTTCAACCTGCTGCGTCGTTCGGCTGATGTTGCCGTTGGCGGCGTACAGGTGATGAAGTTTGGCGAGTACGTACACTCGCTGTATGTGCCCACCAGCCTCAATCTGGTCAAGCTCAAGCCGCTGCGCGGCACCGGGTTGTTCATCCTTGATGCCAAGCTGGTGTTCAAGCTGGTGGACAACTTCTTTGGCGGTGACGGCCGCCACGCCAAGATCGAAGGGCGCGAATTCACCCCCACCGAACTGCGCGTGGTGCGCATGGTGCTGGATCAGGCGTTCATCGACATGAAAGAAGCCTGGCAGGCGATCATGGAAGTGAACTTCGAGTACATCAACTCGGAGGTCAACCCGGCGATGGCCAACATTGTCGGCCCGAGCGAAGCGGTGGTGGTGTCGACCTTCCATATCGAACTCGATGGCGGTGGCGGCGATCTGCACGTGACCCTGCCGTACTCGATGATCGAACCGATCCGGGAAATGCTCGATGCCGGGTTCCAGTCCGACCTGGATGACCAGGACGAACGCTGGATCAATGCGCTCAAGCAGGACGTGCTCGATGTCTCGGTGCCGATGAGTGCAACCGTGGTACGTCGCCAGTTGCTGCTGCGCGACATTCTGCACATGCAACCGGGCGACATCATCCCGGTGGAAATGCCGGAAGACATGGTCATGCGGGCCAATGGCGTGCCTTCATTCAAGGTCAAGCTCGGTTCGCATCAAGGCCACCTTGCACTGCAGGTGATCGAGCCTATCGAACGGCGTTGATCACTTTGCCAACCCCACATTTTGTGTAACTGAATTGACGTTCACCGAGGACAACCGATGGCTGATGAAAACGATACTACGTCTGCTGATGATCAGGCGTTGGCCGATGAATGGGCCGCTGCGCTGGGCGAGTCCGGCGACGGCGGTCAGGATGATATCGATGCGCTGCTGGCGGCTGATGCTGCCAGTTCCGCTGCGTCCAGCCGCATGGCCATGGAAGAGTTCGGCAGCGTGCCGAAGAACAACAACCCGGTCACTCTCGACGGCCCCAACCTCGATGTGATTCTGGATATTCCGGTGTCCATTTCCATGGAAGTGGGCAGCACCGATATCAGCATCCGTAACCTGCTGCAGCTCAATCAGGGCTCGGTCATCGAGCTGGATCGCCTGGCCGGTGAACCCCTGGATGTGCTGGTCAACGGCACCCTGATTGCCCATGGTGAAGTCGTGGTGGTCAATGAAAAGTTTGGTATTCGCCTGACTGACGTGATCAGCCCGAGCGAACGTATCAAGAAGCTGCGCTAGTGAAGATGATCAGATCTGCCGCGATGTTGCTGGCCTTGCCGCTCAGTGCCCTGGCCGCCGAGCCCGCCGTTCAGGCGGCGGCGCCTGCAGCTGCTGCCGTGACGGGCAGTGGTATGGGGGGCCAGGTGCTGCAGCTGCTGTTGGGGCTGTTGCTGGTGGTCGGGCTGATTTTCGTCCTGGCCTGGTTGATGCGCAGGGTTCAGCGCGGTGTGCCGGGCAACACCCAGGTGATCGAGCTAATCGGCTCGCGAGCCATTGGGCCCCGCGATCGGCTGATGCTGGTGCAGGTCGGTGATGAGCAGATTCTGCTCGGCGTCACGTCCGGCCGCATCACCCCCTTGCACGTGCTCAAGGAACCGGTGCAGGCGCCGGAGCGGCAACCGGTCAACTCCGAGTTCGCGCAGCGCTTGATGGACTTGATGGGCAACAAGGTTCAGAAGGATAAGAAGTAATGTTGCGCATTGTCTTGATGCTGTTGCTGGTCTTTGCAGCGCCGCTGGCGTGGGCTGCCGATCCGCTGTCGATCCCGGCGATCACCTTGTCCAATGGTGCGAACGGTCAGCAGGAGTATTCGGTCAGCCTGCAGATTCTGCTGATCATGACGGCGCTGAGCTTCATTCCGGCGTTCGTCATGCTGATGACCAGCTTCACCCGGATCATCATTGTGTTCTCGATCCTGCGGCAGGCGCTTGGCCTGCAGCAGACGCCGTCGAACCAGATACTCACCGGTATGGCCCTGTTTCTCACCATGTTCATCATGGCGCCGGTATTCGACCGGGTGAATCAAGACGCGCTGCAACCCTACCTGGCGGAAACCATGACGGCGCAGGACGCGGTGGCCAGGGCGCAGGTGCCGATCAAGGATTTCATGCTGGCGCAGACCCGCACCAGCGACCTTGAGTTGTTCATGCGCCTGTCCAAACGTACCGACATCGCCTCACCCGATCAGGCGCCACTGACGATTCTGGTCCCGGCGTTTGTGATTTCCGAATTGAAAACGGCGTTTCAGATCGGCTTCATGATTTTCATCCCGTTCCTGATCATCGACCTGGTCGTTGCCAGCGTGCTGATGGCCATGGGCATGATGATGCTGTCGCCGCTGATCATTTCGCTGCCGTTCAAGATCATGCTGTTTGTTCTGGTGGATGGCTGGGCGCTGATCGTCGGCACTCTGGCCAGCAGTTTTGGTGGTGTATGACCTGTCCTGAGCGGGAGTCTGTGCAATGACGCCAGAAGTAGCTGTTGACCTGTTTCGCGAAGCCCTGTGGCTGACCACCGTGGTGGTGGCGATCCTGGTGGTGCCCAGTCTGCTGTGTGGTCTGGCGGTGGCCATGTTTCAGGCCGCCACCCAGATCAATGAACAGACCCTGAGCTTTTTGCCGCGCCTGCTGGTGATGCTGATTACCCTCATCGTGGTCGGTCCCTGGCTGCTCAGTGGGTTCATGGAGTACATCATCGGGCTGTACACCAACATTCCCACCGTGATCGGCTGAACCCGTGCAACCGCTGCTGGCCCTGACAGACGGACAGATTGGCACCTGGGTCGCCAGTTTCATGTTGCCGATGTTTCGCATCGCCGCGCTGCTGATGACCATGCCTATCTTCGGCACGACACTGGTGCCCACCCGGGTTCGTCTGTACCTCACGCTGGCCATTACCCTGGTGGTTGCACCGGTCCTGCCGCCGCTGCCTGAGGTGCAGGCGCTGGACCTCAGCGCGCTGTTACTGATCGCTGAACAGATCATCATCGGGGCCGGTCTGGGGCTGGCGCTGCAGTTGTTTTTTCATTCGTTCGTGATTGCCGGGCAGATCCTTTCGACGCAGATGGGGATGGGCTTCGCGTCCATGGTCGACCCCACCAACGGCGTGTCGTCGGCGGTGATCGGGCAGTTCTTCACCATGCTGGTAACCCTGGTGTTTCTCGGCATGAACGGCCATCTGGTGGTCATCGAAACGCTGATTGAAAGCTTCACCACGCTGCCGGTGGGCAAGGGCGTGCTGGTGTCGAATTTCTGGGAACTGGCCAACGGCCTGGGCTGGGTCATGGCCGCCGGGTTGAAACTGGTGTTGCCAGCCATTGCTGCGCTGCTGGTGGTCAACATCGCGTTCGGCATCATGACCCGCGCCGCGCCGCAGCTGAACATCTTCTCCATCGGCTTCCCGCTGACTCTGGTGCTGGGCATGGTCATCCTCTGGCTGTCACTGGGCGACATCCTTAACCAGTATCAGCCGCTGGCCACCCAGGCATTGCAGAATTTCCGTGACATGGTGAGGGCTCGCTGACATGGCCGAGAACGAGAATGGTCAGGACAAGACAGAAGACCCCACGGAAAAGAAGATCAAGGACGCCAGGGCCGATGGTCAGATTGCCCGTTCCAAGGAGCTCAACACGGTCGTGGTGATGATGGCGGGCGCCATCGGGCTGATCGTCGAAGGTGGCAGCATCGCGCAGATGATGTCTGACCTGATGACCAGCAATTTCAACATTACCCGCGAAACCATCATGGACCAGACGTCCATGGGCCGGATGCTGCTGGCCAGTGGCAAGATGGCGCTGGTGGTGATGCTGCCGTTTCTCATCGTCATGCTGGCGGCGGCGATCATTGGGCCCATTTCTTTGGGTGGCTGGCTGTTTGCCGCCAAATCGATGGCACCCAAATTCAGCCGCATGAATCCTTTGGCCGGGCTCAAGCGTATGTTTTCGCCCAATGCACTGATCGAACTGGTCAAGTCATTCGGCAAGTTCGTGATCGTGCTGGTGGTTGCGCTCGCGGTACTCAATTACGAAAAGGGCGCGCTGGTGTCCATCGCCCATGAGCCCCTCGAACGGGCGATCATCCACAGCCTGCAGATCGTCGGTTGGAGCACCATCTGGATGGCCTGCAGCCTGCTGTTCATCGCCGCACTGGATGTGCCGTTCCAGCTGTATGAAGCGCACAAGAAGCTGCTGATGACCAAGCAGGAAGTGCGCGACGAACACAAGAACAGCGAAGGCAGCCCCGAGGTCAAGCAGCGTATCCGGCAGCTGCGTTACGAGATGTCGCAGCGGCGGATGATGGAGTCGGTGCCTGATGCGGACGTGATCATCACCAACCCGACGCACTTTGCCGTGGCGCTCAAGTATGACCCGGAGCAGGGCGGAGCACCGATGCTGGTGGCCAAGGGGACTGATTTCATCGCGCTGAAAATTCGTGAAATCGGTGCTCATCACCAGATTCTGATTCTGGAGTCGCCGGGGCTTGCGCGCTCGATTTATTACAGTACTGACCTTGATCAGGAGATTCCGGCGGGGCTGTACCTGGCGGTGGCTCAGGTGCTGGCGTATGTGTATCAGATCCGGCAGTACCATTCCGGGGGTGGCAAGCGGCCTGATCCGTTGGGGGATATCAGTATTCCGCCGGATTTGCAGAGGGATGCTTAGGGGCGTTTGGGTGCTAGATTTGTGTACATATCCCATGCCGTGGTGATGGCTGATATTGGTTGCGCTTTTACAGCGCCTCACTTTTGAAAGCGCAAAAGTAAGCAAAACGCTCTTGCCCCACCACTGGGTGCCTCGCTGTCGCTCGGCATACCCGTAATCCGACATTGCTGCGTGGGGCCCGCCGCCAACGGCCATCCATGGCCTGGGGCGGCTAAGCCGGCGTCCTGCCGGCTTGCCCCACGCATCAACGTCGAATTCCGGCCTGCGTGGTTTGATGGGGCGCTCAAGATCAAGAGCAAAAGCGCTCCGTCTGCTGATTTGGTCGGTATACGCATTTCTGTAGGAGCTAACTTGTTAGCGAGGCGATGTGTCAGCCAGCACGTCTCGCGAACAAGTTCGCTCCTACAAAATTTGGGTGATGCACAAATATCCGTAGGAGCCGCCGGAGGTTACGACAGCTGCGATGGCCGTGCGTCAGCCAGATCGCTAACGCGGTCTCCCGCTGCTTTTGAGCTCTGGATCTTTGCATCGTCCGAGAGAACACCGCCAAACGAGCGTCAGGACGTAACCAAGCGTGCCAGCGCCACGATGTTGTTGACTGCGCTCGATTTATGTCGCAATGGACACGATTCCAGGCCAAATCCCCCCCCAAAAAGAGCAAGCAGCCCCTTCCTACAGACCCCACCCCCTATTTCATCCCCCATTCAACAGTTGGAAAGCTTCTTGCAATAGGTCATTGCATAACGCCTCTGGCGTCAAAGTTTTGATTTAGCGCGGGTGGATAATCTTTGGAACGGTCTCAATTAATCAGTAGCGCACGCAGCAATCTGGCTGGCCTGGGTCGTGGTCAGCTGGGCGTTCCACTGCTATTGCTGGTCATGCTGGCAATGATGATGTTGCCAATTCCGCCGTTTCTTCTGGACGTCTTTTTCACGTTCAACATTGCGTTATCCATTGTCGTCCTGCTGGTCTGCGTATACGCATTGCGGCCGCTGGACTTTTCTGTGTTCCCCACCATTCTGCTGGTCGCCACGCTGCTGCGCCTGGCGCTCAACGTCGCTTCGACCCGCGTGGTCATGCTCCACGGTCAGGACGGACACGCCGCCGCCGGTAAAGTGATCCAGGCCTTCGGTGAGGTGGTGATCGGCGGCAACTATGTCGTCGGTATCGTCGTCTTCGCCATCCTCATGATCATTAACTTCGTGGTAATCACCAAGGGTGCCGGGCGGATCTCCGAGGTGAGCGCGCGTTTCACCCTGGATGCCATGCCCGGTAAACAGATGGCCATCGACGCCGACCTCAATGCCGGTTTGATCGATCAGCCCGAAGCCAAGCGCCGTCGTCTGGAAGTCGCCCAGGAAGCCGAGTTCTACGGTTCCATGGACGGTGCCAGCAAGTTTGTTCGCGGTGACGCCATCGCCGGTTTGCTGATTCTGTTCATCAACCTCATCGGCGGCATCCTGGTAGGCATGCTGCAGCACAACATGGCCTTCGCCGAAGCGGGCAAGATTTACACCCTGTTGACCATCGGTGACGGTTTGGTGGCGCAGTTGCCATCCCTGCTGCTGTCCACTGCCGCCGCGATCATGGTGACCCGTGCTTCCGGTTCGGAAGAAATGGGCAAGATGATCAACCGCCAGATGTTCACCTCGTGGAAAGCGCTGGGTGTGTCAGGCGCGATCATGATCGTGATGGGCCTGGTGCCGGGCATGCCGCACTTTTCCTTCATCAGCCTGGGCCTTGTGGCGTGCGGTATCGGTTACCTGCTGTGGAAGAAAGACAATCAGGTCAAGGTCATGGCGCTGGAAGAGGTCAAGCGCCAGCAGGAAATGCTGCCTTCGCCCACCCGTGTTCAGGACTCCAAGGAGTTGGGCTGGGACGACGTGACGCCTATCGACATGATCGGCCTGGAAGTGGGCTATCGCCTGATCCCGCTGGTGGACCGCAATCAGGGTGGGCAGTTGCTGGCGCGGATCAAGGGTGTACGCAAGAAGCTCTCCCAGGAGCTGGGCTTTCTCATGCCGACCGTGCACATCCGCGACAACCTTGATCTGGCGCCCAGTGCCTATCGCCTGACGCTCATGGGCGTAACCCTGGCCGAGGCCGAGATCTACCCGGATCGCGAACTGGCGATCAACCCCGGCCAGGTGTTCGGCACCCTCAACGGTATTACCGCCAGAGACCCGGCGTTTGGCCTGGAAGCAGTCTGGATCGAAATCAGCCAGCGCAGCCAGGCGCAGTCCCTGGGTTACACCGTGGTGGATGCCAGTACTGTGGTGGCAACGCACCTCAATCAGATTCTGTACAAGCACTCGCACGAGCTGATCGGCCACGAAGAAGTCCAGCAATTGATGCAATTGCTGGCCAAAAGCTCGCCAAAGCTGGCTGAAGAGCTGGTGCCGGGGATTCTTTCGCTGTCGGCGCTGCTCAAGGTGCTGCAGTCGTTGCTGGCCGAACAGGTGCCGGTTCGCGATATCCGCAGCATTGCAGAAGCTATCGCCAACAACGCCGCAAGGAGTCAAGATACCGCCGCGCTGGTGGCGGCGGTACGGGTCGGATTAAGCCGCGCAATCGTGCAAAGCATTGTAGGCATTGAGCCGGAGCTGCCAGTTATCACGCTGGAGCCAAGGTTGGAACAGATATTGCTCAATAGTCTTCAGAAGGCGGGTCAGGGTCAGGAAGAAGGCGTTCTGCTCGAACCTAGCATGGCGGAAAAACTTCAGCGTTCGCTGATCGAAGCCGCCCAGCGTCAGGAAATGCAGGGTTCGCCGGTGATTCTTCTGGTAGCGGGTCCGGTCCGCGCCATGTTGTCCAGGTTTGGACGGTTGGCAGTACCCAATATGCACGTGTTGGCTTATCAGGAAATTCCTGACAACAAGCAAGTAACCATCGTAGCGACTGTCGGGCCTAACGGCTGAGGTAGTGAGACATGCAAGTTAAGCGATTTTTCGCCGCCGATATGCGTCAAGCCATGAAGCTGGTACGTGATGAGCTGGGCGCTGAAGCGGCCATCATCGGCAACCGGCGGAT
Source organism: Pseudomonas viridiflava (assembly GCF_900585905.1). Classification (GTDB taxonomy): domain Bacteria; phylum Pseudomonadota; class Gammaproteobacteria; order Pseudomonadales; family Pseudomonadaceae; genus Aquipseudomonas. Next base: position 30,972 of record NZ_UTVH01000091.1, on the reverse strand, counting down.
TGCCGGTGGCGTCGAGCTGACTGCTGCGCTGGATTACAAACTGTCGGCGCTGGCGCCGCGCGTTCCCAACATCGAGCTGGAAGATGAACTGCGCAAGACTCAGTCGCGCATCGTTTCCGCTCAGGCTGAATTGAACAACCGCAGTGACAGCGACGGCTCGGTCAATCGCCAGCTGTTCGCCGGTCTGCCCCTTGGCGATACTGACACGCACATCGAGCCGACGCTGGAAGAGCCGCCACGCCCCTACGTGCAGCCCCAGCCAGCTCCCGCAGCGCCGGCCGGTGGCCAGCGCGCCTACGAGTCGATGCGTTTCGAATTGAACGGCCTGCGCGAGTTGCTGGAAGTGCAGCTCGGATCGCTGGCCTGGAATCAACTGCAGGGCAGCCGCCCGGCACAGGCCAATCTCTGGCGTCGGTTGCAGCGCGTAGGCCTTTCCGGCCCGCTGTCGCGTGACCTGCTGGACATGATCCCCGACATCGAAGAGCCGCGTCAGGCCTGGCGCATGCTGCTGGCCCATCTGGCGCGGATGATTCAGGTGCCGGAAGTCGAGCCGCTGGAAGAGGGCGGTGTCATCGCCATGGTCGGGCCTGCGGGTATGGGCAAGACCACCACCCTGGCCAAACTGGCAGCGCGCTATGTGCTTAAATACGGCGCGCAGAACATTGCCCTGGTCAGCATGGACAGTTTTCGTATTGGCGCTCAGGAGCAGCTCAAGACGCTGGGTCGGATCCTCAATGTGTCGGTGACCCACGTCGATCCGGGCCAGTCCCTGGCTCAGGCGCTGGAGCCGCTGTTGCGCAAGCGTGTGGTGCTGATCGATACCGCGGGCCTGCAGGCCAGCGATCCGGCCTTGCGCATGCAGCTTGAAAGCCTGGCCGGTCGCGGCATCAAGGCGCGCAATTATCTGGTCCTGGCGACAACCAGCCAGAAACAGGTGCTGACGGCGGCGTATCACAGCTACAAGCGCTGTGGCCTGTCCGGCTGCATCCTGACCAAACTGGATGAAACCGCCAGCCTGGGCGAAGTGCTCAGCCTGGCGATCAGTCACGAACTGCCAGTGGCCTACCTCACGGACGGCCCACGCATTCCTGACGATCTGCATATTCCGCGCAGACACCAGCTGGTGACGCGTGCGGTCAATGTGCAAATGCAGGACGAGCCGAGCGAAGAGGCGATGGCGGACATGTTCGCCGACCTCTATCACAACCCTGGCAAGCGGGTGGGCTAACGTGAAGCTAATTACTGAAATGTACCTGCATCAATGGTCTGCCAGGCAATGTTCTTCAGTGAACGTGCAGCCCGTAATGTGGCTTGGGTCTACGCAAGACAAGGTAAACAATTAACATGGGCAGCATGCATCCCGTACAGGTGATCGCGGTGACCGGCGGCAAAGGTGGCGTCGGTAAGACTAACGTGTCAGTGAACCTCTCGCTGGCCTTGGCCGAGCTTGGCCGGCGCGTCATGTTGCTGGATGCCGATCTTGGCCTGGCGAATGTCGATGTCCTGCTGGGATTGACCCCCAAACGCACCCTGGCCGATGTCATCGAAGGCCGTTGCGAGCTTCGCGACGTGCTGTTGCAGGGCCCGGGCGGGATTCGCATCGTGCCGGCAGCGTCGGGTACCCAGAGCATGGTGCACCTGACCCCGGCGCAGCACGCCGGGCTGATTCAGGCATTCAGCGATATTGGCGACAATCTCGACGTGCTGGTCATCGACACCGCCGCCGGAATTGGCGAATCAGTGGTCAGCTTCGTTCGCGCGGCGCAGGAAGTCCTGCTGGTGGTGTGCGATGAGCCGACCTCCATCACCGATGCCTACGCGCTGATCAAACTGCTCAATCGCGATTACGGCATGAATCGTTTTCGTGTCCTGGCCAACATGGCGCAGAGCCCGCAGGAAGGGCGCAATCTGTTTGCCAAGCTGACCAAGGTCACCGACCGTTTTCTCGACGTCGCCCTGCAGTATGTAGGGGCGGTGCCGTATGACGAATGTGTGCGCAAGGCGGTGCAGAAACAGCGCGCCGTGTACGAAGCGTTCCCACGCTCCAAATGCTCCCTGGCGTTCAAGGCCATTGCCCAGAAGGTTGATACCTGGCCGTTGCCAGCCAACCCTCGCGGACATCTTGAGTTCTTTGTCGAGCGACTGGTTTATCAGACAAGCGCAGGGCCAGTTCAATGACCGCGAGCGGCTATCAGATGTACAGCAAAACGTCCCGTAACTCTCAGTACGAGCTGATTGAACGCTATGCGCCGCTGGTCAAGCGTATCGCCTACCACTTGCTGGCGCGATTGCCGGCCAGTGTGCAGGTCGAGGACTTGATCCAGGCGGGCATGATCGGCTTGCTGGAAGTGTCGACCAAATACGACAGCACCAAGGGTGCCAGCTTCGAGACTTACGCCGGCATCCGCATTCGTGGCGCGATGCTCGACGAAGTGCGCAAGGGCGACTGGGCGCCACGCTCGGTCCACCGCAATACGCGCATGGTCAGTGACGCAATTCGCTCAATTGAAGCGAAAACCGGTCGCGACGCTAAAGATCACGAGGTTGCAGCCGAACTCCAGTTGAGTCTCGATGATTACTACGGGATTTTGAACGACACCTTGGGCAGTCGCCTCTTCAGTTTCGACGACCTGTTGCAGGACGGCGAGCACGAAGGGCTGCATGAGGATGGCGCAAGCGGTTCGCTTGAGCCGTCGCGCGATCTGGAAGATGAACGTTTCCAGGCTGCGTTGGCAGATGCAATTGCCAATTTGCCGGAGCGTGAGCGTCTGGTGTTGGCGCTGTACTACGACGAAGAGTTGAACCTCAAGGAAATCGGTGAAGTTCTGGGGGTCAGCGAATCGCGAGTCAGCCAGTTACACAGCCAGTGCGCAGCTCGTTTACGAGGGCGTTTGGGAGAGTGGCGAGCGCGTTGACAGGCCTTGGGTGGCCTTCGGGGCACCCGGGCAGGTTGGCAGGCTGTGCAAGGCGTTACGTGGGAATAGTAAACAAGGCTGGAGCCACGCAAGTTCGGTCCACGGGCTGTTGAAAGCGACAACTTTCATGCAGCTCGTGGATTTGCTGTGCGGTTTCCATAGTTGTTGGCATACCAGGCCCGTCGTCGTTTTTCGTGCAGCCAACGTGAGCTGTGCCGGTATTGATTGAACAGCGCGTTCAGGTGCTGAACGCGTCAAAGACTGCTTGGAGGTCGAATTGGACAAGAACATGAAAATCCTCATCGTTGATGACTTCTCAACGATGCGGCGGATCATTAAAAACCTGCTGCGTGATCTGGGCTTCACCAACACGTCCGAAGCCGATGACGGGCTTACCGCGTTGCCGATGCTGGAAAGCGGCTCCTTTGACTTTCTGGTGACCGACTGGAACATGCCTGGCATGACCGGTATCGACTTGCTGCGCAAGGTACGTGCTGATGACCGCCTCAAGCACCTCCCGGTGTTGATGGTGACTGCTGAAGCCAAACGCGACCAGATCATTGAAGCGGCTCAGGCCGGTGTTAACGGTTATGTCGTCAAGCCGTTCACGGCGCAGGCGCTGAAAGAAAAGATCGAAAAGATCTTTGAGCGCGTCAATAGCTGATGTAGATGGCGAGGGCGACATGGACAATAACGAAACGTCAATGGGCGAGTTTGAGTCGACCCTGAAAAAACACGCAGACGAGCTGGTAAAAAGCCTTGAAAAGGGCCGATTCGGCGACGCTGTGCAACTGATTCACGAGCTCAATCAAGCGCGCGATCGTGGTCTCTATCAGGAAATCGGCAAGCTGACGCGTGAGCTGCACAGCGCGATTGTCAATTTTCAGATTGACCCGAACATGCCGCAGGCTGAAGAAGTCTCGCAGATCACCGACGCCACTGAGCGCCTGTCTTACGTCGTGAGGCTGACCGAAACGGCAGCCAACCGCACCATGGACCTGGTCGAAGAAAGTACGCCGCTGATGCACGGCCTGAACGATGAAGCCAAGGCCTTGAGTGCCGACTGGGGGCGCTTCATGCGCCGGGAAGTCAGCGCTGAAGAGTTTCGCGAGCTGGCGCGGCGGGTCGAGGGCTTTCTGACGCGCAGCGAGCAGGACACGCACACGGTAGCAGGGCATCTCAACGACATTCTGCTGGCTCAGGACTTCCAGGACCTGACCGGGCAAGTGATCAAGCGCGTGACGCAATTGGTCACCGAAGTTGAAAGCAATCTGCTCAAGCTGGTGCTCATGGCCAGCCACGTAGACCGCTTTGCCGGTATCGAACACGACGACGATTCCATCCGCGCTGAAAAAGATCCTGAAAAACATCTGAAACAGGGTGAAGGTCCGCAGATTCATGCCGATAAACGAGAAGACGTTGTGTCCGGACAGGACGATGTAGACGATCTGCTATCGAGCCTGGGCTTCTAGGTCTGTTGACGGTTAATTTTAGGGAGCACCCCAATGAGCTTCGGCGCCGATGAAGAAATCCTTCAGGATTTTCTGGTAGAGGCCGGCGAAATTCTGGAGCAGTTATCTGAGCAGTTGGTCGAGCTGGAAAGCCGACCGGATGACGCAGACCTGCTCAATGCAATTTTTCGCGGTTTTCACACTGTAAAAGGGGGCGCCGGCTTCCTCCAGCTCCATGAGCTGGTGGAGTGCTGCCACATCGCCGAGAACGTGTTCGACATCCTGCGCAAGGGTGAACGTCGCGTTGATTCGGAACTGATGGATGTAGTCCTGGAAGCGCTGGATGCGGTCAACGCCATGTTCACTCAGGTGCGTGAGCGCAGCGAAGTGACACCGGCCACGCCGGAGTTGCTGGCCGCGCTGGCACGTCTTGCGGAACCGGCGTCGGCTGACGAGGCGGTTGCAGAAGTCGAAGACGCGCCGGTCGAGGTGGCTGCCGACGAGATCACCGACACTGAGTTCGACCAGTTGCTGGATTCGCTCAACTCCACCAAGGATCAGCCGGCTGTGGCCGCACCGGTCATCGGTGCAGCGGCAACTGACGAAATCACCGATTCCGAATTCGAGTCGCTGCTTGATCAGTTGCATGGCAAAGGCCAGTTCGCGGCCGATGCCGCAGCACCTGCTGCAGTGGCAGTGGCAGTGGCGCCTGCGGCCAAGCCCAGTGGCGACATCACTGACGACGAGTTCGAAGCGCTGCTCGATCAACTGCATGGCAAGGGTTCTTTCGACCCGTCTGCCGCAGTCGCCGTGGCCCCGGCCCCGGCCCCTGCACCTGCACCTGCTGCCGCCAAAGCCGCACCTGCGGCTGGCAAGGGTGACGAGATCACCGACAACGAATTCGAAGACCTGCTCGACCAGTTGCACGGCAAAGGCAAGTTCGAACCTGAGATAGCCGCTGCCGTTGCTGCCCCGGTCGCCGCCAAGACTGCGCCTGCTGCCTCTGCTGCGGCAAAACCGGCTGCTGCGCCGGTTGCCGCAAAACCGGCCGCTGCGGCTCCAGCGCCTGCCAAAGCGGCGGCGCCAGCTGCTGCCAAGCCGGCCGCACCACCGTCTGAAAAGCCTGTGGCTTCGGAAGCGGAAACGACCGTACGGGTCGACACCGCGCGCCTCGACGAGATCATGAACATGGTCGGCGAACTGGTGCTGGTGCGTAACCGCCTGGTCCGTCTCGGCGCCAACAGTGCTGATGAAGCCATGTCCAAGGCGGTGTCCAACCTGGACGTGGTGACTGCCGATCTGCAGACCGCAGTGATGAAGACGCGGATGCAGCCGATCAAGAAAGTGTTCGGTCGCTTCCCGCGGCTGGTACGCGATCTGGCTCGCCAGTTGAAGAAAGAGATCATTCTTGAGCTGGTGGGTGAAGAAACCGACCTCGACAAGAACCTGGTCGAGGCCCTGGCCGACCCGCTGGTCCACTTGGTGCGCAACGCGGTCGACCATGGCGTCGAAACCCCGGAAGAGCGCGAAGCCTCTGGCAAGCCGCGTGGCGGCAAAGTGATTCTTTCGGCCGAGCAGGAAGGCGACCACATTCTGTTGTCGATTTCCGACGACGGCAAAGGCATGGACCCTCACGTCCTGCGTGCCATCGCGGTCAAGCGCGGGGTGATGGACAAGGACGCCGCCGACCGCCTCAGCGACTCCGATTGCTACAACCTGATCTTTGCGCCGGGCTTCTCGACCAAGACCGAGATTTCCGACGTGTCGGGCCGTGGTGTGGGCATGGATGTGGTGAAAACCAAGATTGCCCAGCTCAACGGCACGATCAATATCTACTCGACCAAGGGCCAGGGCTCCAAGATCGTCATCAAGGTGCCGTTGACCCTGGCGATCATGCCGACGCTGATGGTGATGCTGGGCAACCAGGCCTTCGCCTTCCCGCTGGTCAACGTCAACGAAATCTTCCACCTCAACCTGTCGACCACCAATGTCGTCGATGGTCAGGAAGTGGTGATCGTGCGGGACAAGGCGCTGCCACTGTTCTACCTCAAGCGCTGGCTGGTCAGCTCGGCTGCTCATGAAGAGCAGCGCGAAGGCCATGTGGTGATCCTCTCCGTGGGCACCCAGCGCATCGGCTTTGTGGTCGATCAATTGGTAGGGCAGGAAGAAGTGGTCATCAAGCCATTGGGCAAGATGCTGCAAGGTACACCGGGCATGTCGGGCGCCACCATTACCGGTGACGGTCGCATCGCGCTGATTCTCGATGTACCGAGCATGCTCAAGCGTTACGCCGCGCGGCGTATGTGATCCGCTGGCCCGCAGGCGGCAGTGTGCTGCCTGCGGCGCTGATCCACCTCTGAAGTCCGTGCCAACATTGGTCAGCCAGGCTCAGTGGTTCGCGTGCAGCCTCTAATGGAGTGTTTATGGTAGTCAAGGTATTGGTGGTGGACGACTCCGGTTTCTTCCGCCGCCGCGTCACGGAAATTCTCTCTTCAGACCCGAATATCAAAGTGGTCGGTACGGCAGGCAACGGCAAGGAAGCGATTGATCTGGCGCTGTCGCTCAAGCCGGATGTCATTACCATGGACTACGAAATGCCGATGATGGATGGCATTACCGCAGTTCGCCACATCATGCAGCGCAGCCCGACCCCGGTGCTGATGTTCTCTTCACTGACTCACGAAGGTGCCCGCGTCACGCTGGATGCCCTCGACGCCGGTGCGGTGGATTTCCTGCCGAAGAATTTTGAAGACATCTCGCGCAACCCCGACAAGGTCAAGCAACTGCTCTGCGAAAAGGTGCACAGCATCTCGCGCAGTAACCGGCGCATGGGCGCTTACAGTTCGGCTCCGGCAGCTCCTGCGCATGCGCCCGCACCGGCTGCACCCACTGCGTCTGCGCGACCTGCCAGCCCGCCGCCGGCGCGCAGCGTCGCACCGCGTGCCGCGCCTGCCGCTTCACCCGCATCTGGCGCAGCGCACGCCTCATCGTCCGCGACACCCAAGCGCAAAGCGTACAAGCTGGTCGCGATCGGCACCTCCACGGGCGGCCCGGTGGCCTTGCAACGCGTGTTGACCAAACTGCCTGCCAACTTCCCGGCCCCCATCGTGTTGATCCAGCACATGCCTGCGGCATTCACCAAGGCATTTGCCGAGCGCCTCGACAAGCTGTGCCAGATCAGCGTCAAGGAAGCGGAGGATGGCGACATTCTGCGCCCCGGCCTGGCTTTGCTGGCTCCTGGCGGCAAGCAGATGATGATCGATGGCCGTGGCGCGGTGAAAATCCTGCCCGGTGACGAGCGCCTCAACTACAAGCCCTGTGTCGACATCACCTTTGGTTCTGCCGCCAAGTCCTATGGCGACAAAGTGCTGGCGGTGGTGCTCACCGGCATGGGCGCGGACGGCCGCGAGGGCGCACGCCTGCTCAAGCAGGGCGGCAGCCAGGTCTGGGCCCAGGATGAAGCCAGCTGTGTGATTTACGGCATGCCCATGGCCATCGTCAAAGCCGAACTGGCTGACGCGGTGTACAGCCTGGACGACATTGGCCGCCATCTGGTGGAGGCCTGCCTCTGATGGATGTGCTCAGCCTGCTCGGCCTCATTCTGGCGTTCATTGCGATTGTCGGCGGCAATTACATCGAGGGCGGCCACCTGGCTGCGCTGCTTAACGGGCCTGCGGCATTGATCGTGATCGGCGGTACGCTGGCGGCGTCGATGCTGCAATCGTCCATGAGCGCGTTCAAGCGCGCCATCCAGATCGGCATCTGGGTCCTGTTTCCGCCCCGCGTCGATCTCGCCGGGGGCATTGACCGGGTGGTGGGCTGGAGCATGACCGCGCGCAAGGAAGGCCTGTTGGGGCTTGAATCGGTCGCCGACGCAGAGCCCGACACTTATGCGCGCAAAGGCTTGCAGCTGCTGGTAGACGGTGCCGAGCCGCAAGCCATTCGCGGCATTCTTGAAGTCGATTTCATGACCCAGGAACAGCGCGATATCCAGGCCGCCAAGGTGTACGAAAGCATGGGCGGCTATGCCCCCACCATCGGCATCATTGGTGCCGTCATGGGCCTGATCCATGTCATGGGCAACCTCGCCGATCCCAGTCAGCTGGGCAGCGGCATTGCCGTGGCGTTTGTCGCCACCATCTATGGCGTCGCCTCGGCCAACCTGATCCTGCTACCCGTCGCCAACAAGCTCAAAGGCATCGCATTGCGTCAGTCGCGATACCGCGAGATGCTCCTCGAAGGCCTGCTGTCCATTGCCGAGGGTGAAAACCCGCGCTCCATCGAACTCAAGCTGCAAGGCTTCATGGAGTAAGCGCAATGGCTCGACGTCGTCGCCCGGAAGAGCATGAAAATCACGAACGCTGGCTGGTGTCCTACGCCGACTTTATCACCCTGCTGTTCGCGTTTTTCGTGGTGATGTACTCGATATCTTCAGTCAACGAAGGCAAGTACAAGATCCTCTCCCAGGCGCTGGTCGGGGTGTTCAACGACTCCGAGCGCAGCCTGAAGCCGATCCCGATTGGCGAGCAGCGGCCGATCTCGACCAAGCCTGCCGAACCCCTGGTCATGGACAGCGAACAGATAGAGGCGGGCATTGGCCAGGACCTGGCCGACCCGCTCAAGGAAATTGCCGACGATGTACGCGCAGCCTTCGGTGACCTGATCAAGTCCAACCAGATGACGGTACGCGGCAACGAGCTGTGGATCGAAATCGAGCTCAATTCCAGCCTGTTGTTCGGCAGCGGCGACGCCATGCCCAGCGACAAGGCGTTCACCATCATTGAAAAGGTGGCGAAGATCATCAAGCCTTTCGACAACCCGATCCACGTTGAAGGCTTTACGGATGACCTGCCCATCAGCACCGCTCAGTTCCCCACCAACTGGGAGCTGTCATCGGCGCGTTCTGCCAGCATCGTGCGCATGCTCGCCATGGAGGGGCTCAACCCGGCACGCATGGCGTCGGTGGGCTATGGCGAATTCCAGCCTGTGGCACCCAACACCACCGCTGAAGGCCGCGGGCGCAACCGCCGGGTGGTTCTGGTGATCTCGCGCAACCTTGACGTGCGCCGCAGCCTGACGTCCACCGGCACGGCCAATGCACAACCTGATGCAGCAATGCGGCGTGCTGGCACACAAACTGCACCGACGGCAGTCAACCCGGCGGTACGCAGTAATACCGTCAATTCTTCGACACCCGCACGTTAGCAGTTCTCGGTATGGCCACCGCCATGGCGTGAGGAAAAAAGCACAATGAGAGTCTGGGCTGTAGCCAATCAAAAAGGAGGCGTGGGTAAAACCACCTCCACCATCGCGCTGGCCGGTCTGCTGGCGGAGGCGGGCAAGCGCGTGGTCGTGGTCGATCTCGACCCGCATGGCTCGATGACCAGCTATTTCGGCCATGACCCGGACCTGCTGGAGCACAGCGTTTACGATCTGTTCCTGCATAAAGGGGTGATCCCCGACGGCATGCCCGGCCAGCTGCTGTTGCCCACCAGCGATCAGCGCATTTCCCTGTTGCCTTCCAGTACTGCGCTGGCCACCCTTGAGCGGCAGACGCCGGGACAGAACGGCCTGGGTCTGGTGATTGCCAAAAGTCTGGCGCAGCTGTGGCAGGACTTTGATTACGCCCTGATCGACAGCCCGCCATTGCTCGGCGTGCTGATGGTCAATGCGCTGGCTGCCAGTCAGCAACTGGTGATCCCGGTACAAACCGAATTTCTGGCCGTCAAAGGCCTGGAACGAATGGTCAATACCCTCGCGATGATCAATCGTTCGCGCAAGGTGCCGCTGCCATACACCATCGTGCCGACGCTGTTCGACCGTCGCACCCAGGCGTCCATGGGCACGCTCAAATTGTTGCGTGACAGTTTTCAAGATCACGTCTGGAAAGCCTACGTGCCGGTCGACACGCGCCTGCGCGATGCCAGCCGCGCCGGTGTCACGCCGTCGCAGTTCGACAACAAGAGCCGGGCAGTGCTGGCGTATCGGGCGTTGCTCAGGCACCTGCTTTCCGAGCAGCTCGTGGCGCAGGTGGCCTGATATGGCGATCTGCTGTTTATTTGTGCGCGGCGCGCAGAAGCATTCAAGTCGGGGCTTACAGCGGCCGATAACTCAATCAAGCGGTCATCGCGTCAATCATTGTGTGGCACCTGTATGAACCTGAATCGTCCGGTAGAGATCGCAACACGACCGCAGTTGGCCCTGCAGACTTACCTGGATGCGCTGCTTCAGGATGCTACTGCCGAGCTGTCCGACATTGTGCTGCCCGAGATGTTGTTGCCGACAGAGGATGATTTCGCTGCGGCGGTGCGTGAAGAGCAGGAGCATGACCAACGCCTGCGGGCAGTTGCCAGCCCGCTGGCGGTCGCTGTCGCAGCGCCTGCGCCGGTCGCCTTGCTGGTGCCGGCTGCGGTGCCGGTCGCCACAGTGGCAGAGGCCGTGGCCGTTTCGGTGGTTGCCGAGGCTGTGGTGGTGCCGGAGGTGGAGCGGGTCGAGCCGGTTGCCAAGGTTCACCTGTCGCTGGCTGAGCATCTTCCGCCTGCGCCGCCGACCAGTGATGGCCGGCCAGCCTGGGCACAGGAGCCGTTCGAATGCCTGTTGTTCGACGTGGCCGGTTTGACGCTGGCGGTGCCGCTGGTGTGCCTGGGGTCAATTTATCCCCTGGCCGGGCATGATCTGACGCCGTTGTTCGGTCAGCCGGAGTGGTTCCTCGGCATTTTGCCGAGCCAGAGCGGCAATCTGAAAGTGCTCGATACCGCGCGCTGGATCATGCCGGATCGTTATCGCGATGATTTTCGTCAGGGCCTGCAGTACGTTATTTCGGTTCAAGGCTACGAGTGGGGGCTGGCGGTGCATCAGGTCAGCCGTTCTCTGCGCCTTGATCCCGGCGAGATCAAGTGGCGCACCCAGCGCGGCCAGCGTCCCTGGCTCGCGGGTACGGTCATAGAACACATGTGCGCCTTGCTGGATGTTTCAGAGCTGGCAGAGCTTATCGCCAGTGGCGCCGTCAAACAGATGCACAAAACCAGATAATCATGAGGGGGCGTGGAAATCGCCTTCTGTACAGCACACACGCGAGGGGTTGGGGTTATGAAGAAGTCGTCCGCACAAGGTTCCGAAGATCCTATTCTGCAGTGGGTTACCTTCCGCCTGGATAACGAGTCTTACGGCATCAATGTGATGCAGGTTCAGGAAGTACTGCGCTACACCGAAATCGCGCCAGTGCCGGGCGCGCCAAGCTACGTGCTGGGGATCATCAACCTGCGCGGCAACGTGGTCACCGTGATCGACACCCGCCAGCGTTTCGGCCTGGACCCGGTGGAAGTCAGCGACAACACCCGTGTCGTCATCATCGAGGCCGACAAGCAGGTCGTCGGGATTCTCGTCGACAGCGTGGCGGAAGTGGTTTACCTGCGCCAGTCGGAAGTGGAAACTGCTCCGAACGTGGGCAACGATGAGTCTGCCAAGTTCATCCAGGGCGTCTGCAACAAGAACGGCGAGTTGCTGATCCTGGTCGAGCTGGACAAGATGATGTCCGAAGAAGAGTGGTCCGAGCTGGAGAACATCTGATTGATTCTTGAGGTTGCTGTCATTTTCCTGGGGCTTCTCTGGGTGGTGACCCTGGGTGTTTTCCTGGCTTACACCAAGCGTCAGCGTCAGCTCGAACTCAAGCGTGACGAGGCGGATACACTGCGTGACCAGCGCTTTCGGGAGCTGGTCAGGCGTGTGGATCACTTTCAGAATGGCACTGTGAAGATGGGCGAGGCGCTGCACGAGTTGCGCGCCACCGTTGCGCCGCTTCCCGACAAGTTGTCGGCGCTTGAGCAACGCGACCCATCGACCCTGTCTTTCGCCCAGGCTGCGCGCCTGGTCGGCATGGGCGCCAGCATCGACGAGCTCACACAGGCCTGCGGTCTGACCCAGGCCGAAGCCCAGTTGATGACCAAGCTGCACAGTCATAATCCGGGTTGAGGTTGTTGGCGCGCTTTTGATTGAGTGGCGCCAACGTCATTTGCGTTGCTGAACTGGGCTCCCTTCGATCGATTCTCGGTGTGGCTGATATCCCGATTCGCTCAAAACTGACTCAACTGGACTGCATGCCACCTTCTGATCTTTAGGGGCGACCGCGGTGGTGTGTCAGGCTTAAGGTAACCTTCCGGCAAATGGAAACCCGTAGGAGCGCGCTTGCCCGCGATAGCGTCAGGTCAATCAACGCATTCGTCTGTTTTGAAATTGAGCTGCGAGCAACTATCAAGGAATGCGACGGCCGCGAAGGTTTAGCGATGCGTTTTTGACTGTACGGTGTCAATGGCATTTGCGGCGCTTCTGAATTCTGGTTTCGCCCTGACGGTCGACCCCCTTTGTTACGGCAAAGGGGGGAAACCATTTTTCGCTGGCGTCCGGCCCTCGCTTCGCGAGGGTTCCCTCCTTCCGGCACCGTGGTGGGGCGCGCGCCGACGGGCCATCCATGGCCCAACGGCGCTCGCTCGGCATCCATGCCGAGCGCACCCCACCCCGGCACCTCCACTCGGCCTCCCGACGCTCGATTCGCGGTGTGGCTGATATCCCGGTTCGCTCAAAACTGACTCAACACGACCGCATGCCACCCTGGACCTGTAGCGACCGGTTGGCGATCCACCTTGCCCGATTGTGGTGTGTCAGGCTTAAGGTAACCTTCCGGAAAATGGAAACCCGTAGGAGCGCGCTTGCCCGCGATAGCGTCAGGTCAATCAACGCATTTGTCTGTTTTGAAATTGAGCTGCGAGCAACTATCAAGGAATGCGACGGCCGCGAAGGTGTAGCGACGCGCTTTTGACTGTACGGTGTCAACGGCATTTGTGGCGCTTCTGAATTCTAGTTTCGCCCTGACGCCGCAAATGAACTTGACGCCACACAGCCACAAGACAGACGCATCGATTGACCTGACACAATCGCGGGCAAGGTGGATCGCCACACCGGTCCCTCCCGCAATCGCCCCTCGCTACCACTTCGGCGTGATATCCCTTTCAACCGGCGGCGCGTTCGGGTCCTGGCCTGCGGGGAATTTGCCTTTGAGGTGCCAGGCAAAGGCGATGATTTCAGCGATGGTGCGGTACAGCGGTTCAGGGATGCTGTCGCCCAGCTCCATGCGTGCCAGCAATTTGACCAGCTCGGCGTTCTCGTAAATCGGCACTTCGTATTCGCGGGCAATCGCCAGGATCGCTTCGGCCAGTTGATCGTCGCCTTTGGCACTCAGGGTTGGCGTGTGCTGGCCGTCGTAGCTCAGGGCGATGGCCTGGCGTAGCGTGGGGTCTGGTTGACTCATCAGGCGTTCTCGTCGATCCAGCGTTGTTCGAGTGAGGTGCGCGGCCCTTGTGGCGGCGCGCCGTGGTTGCAGGCCAGTTCGCCGACCATCAGGCCGCTCGCCAGCAAGCGTTCTCGCAAATGGCCCAGCTCGCGGCCGATCAGTTCAGCGCTGGAAGGGCGTTCAGCCCACAGCTGGCTCGACAGGCTGCCACGCAGCAGTTGCGCCTGTACCTGCAGCGCGCCGAGGGGTTCGAGGTCGAACGCCAGCTCGATCTTCCAGAGCTTCTCTTTAACCTCGCGCGGCTCGTTATCGTCGCGTTCACTGGCGTTTTCCTTCTCGGGCGTGTCTTCACGTTGCAGCTTGACCTGCAAAGGCACGATGTCCTGACCATTGCGCATGGGGATTTCAAGTTGCCAGGTGGTCAGCTGGTTGCCATCGGCAGTCGTGCGTGTCTGTTCAAGGCTGCCCAACTGATGGCTTTGCAGACGCGACACGGCGGCGGCGGCAAGCTTGAGCAGGATCTCCAGATCATCTTCCTTGCCGCCGCCTTTCACCACCCGCGGTGGCAGCGGAAAATGGATCGGCAGCGCTGGCGGCGCGACCAGTCCCATGGTACCCAGTGCGCTGCGCAATACGCCGGGCATGGTTCGGGTCAGCATGTTCGAGGCGGCGGCTGCGTCATAACCGGCGCTGCTGGGCAGGCCTGGCAGCAATTGCGAAATCAGCTGCATCAGGCTGGCTTTCATGTCCGGCACCGCCAGCGGATTGAGCCCGCTGAGCAGCCTGGCTTCCATGAACGAACCGCTGGCATTGATCGCCTGGGCGACGGCTGTGGGGTGGGTCAATTGTTCGATGTCCGGCAGCCCGGCCAACAGTTGCTGGATGCTGGCCTGCAACGGCGCAGGCAGTGTGGTGGCTGTCTGCGGCAGATTGCGCAGGGCGTTGATCAAGACGTCCAAGGAGCCCTGGCGGTTCTGCTGGGTGGTCAGCTGCTGGGTTACCGCCAGTTGATCGAGATTGCTCGGCAGCGGCACGAAGTTCAACGCCTGCCGCCCTTGCACCTGGGCGCTGAGCAGGGCACCGGGGCTCAGCGGTTGCGGGCTTTCGATGCTCAGGCTGGTGCCGGCCATGGCGGTGTTGAGCAACATCACAATGGAACGATACAGCGCCGGTTGCGCGCCGGATTGTGTGCCCGTGTTGCCGGGCAGGGGAGTGGTCAGCTGATCGACAGCATCCGCCACCACCTGGCTGGTCAGCACGCGCGCCTGCACCAATGTGCCGACCGGCAGCTGTTTGTTGTCAATGCTGGTCTGCACGTTGTTCACCGCCGCATTGATCTGCTGCAGCGTCATGCTCAGGGAGTTGGCCGATGCCTGCGATACCGAAACCGTGGTGCCGGGGGTCAAGGGCAGGGGGCTGGTGACGCTGACGCTTGTCTGGCCGCCGTTGCTCAACGCTAGCTTGATCAGCAACTGGAAATTCTGCTGCAGTTGTTTGAGGGTGATGACCTCGGCTTCGACGGTTTCGCCGGGTGCGATGAGGTTTTCCATGGGCTGCAGCAGCTTGAGCACTTGCGCGGAGGAAAGTCCGGCGCGGGTCAATGCGGCAGCGGCTGTCATCGGTTGGAGGCTGCTGATGTCACCTGTCATTGCGTCGCGACCTGTTGAAATTGCCCTCTTGCAGCGGGACATGCCATGTATAATGCGCCCCCTTCAGGGTGGGGCCGCAGATGCGGTGAATTTGCACCAGTATAACGGCCGTTTCAATGCTGACTTGAACCGCCAATTATTCGGGCTGCGCCTTGTCTGCCCTCAAGCCATGCAACGGTGCCGGAACCCTGGATGACTCTTTCAAACCCTGCGCTGCAAGCCAGTGGCCTGGCCTGCGAGCGCGACTGGCGGATGCTGTTCGAACATCTCGACCTGCAACTGCGCAGCGGCGACATGGTGCAGGTCAGCGGCCCCAACGGCAGTGGCAAGACCAGCCTGTTGCGTCTGTTGAGCGGGCTGATGCAGCCCAGTGCCGGGCACGTGCTGGTTGACGGCCTGCCGCTGGCGACGCAGCGCGCAACGGTGGCGCGCAATCTGCTGTGGATCGGCCACGCCGCCGGGATCAACGAGCTGCTGACGCCGGTGGAAAACCTGTCGTGGCTGAGCGCGCTGCACCGTCCTGCCGCCGCGGCGGATATCTGGCAGGCGTTGACCACCGTCGGCCTGCGTGGCTTTGAAGACGTGCCGTGCCATACCTTGTCGGCCGGGCAGCAGCGCCGGGTCGCCCTGGCCCGTCTATACCTCGACAGCCCGCCGATCTGGATACTCGACGAGCCGTTCACCGCCCTGGACAAACAAGGCGTCGCGCAGCTGGAGGAGCATCTGGCGGCTCATTGCGAGGGCGGCGGCATGGTCGTGCTGACGACGCACCACACGTTGAGCCGCACTCCCTCGGGCTATCGCGATCTGGATCTGGGGCAGTGGGCACCATGAGTCATGTGTTTACCTTGCTGCTCGCCCGCGAGGCACGCCTGTTGTGTCGGCGTCCGGCCGAGCTGGCCAACCCGCTGGTGTTTTTTGCCATCGTCATCGCGCTGTTTCCGCTGGCCGTGGGCCCGCAGACGCAACTGTTACAGACGTTGTCGCCGGGGCTGGTCTGGGTGGCGGCGTTACTGGCGGTGCTGTTATCGCTGGACGGCCTGTTTCGCAGTGATTTCGAGGACGGCTCGCTGGAGCAGTGGGTTCTTTCGCCGCACCCCCTGGCACTGCTGGTGTTGGCCAAAGTGCTGGCACACTGGACCTTTTCCGGTCTGGCGCTGGTATTGTTGGCGCCTTTGCTGGCGCTGATGCTCGGTTTGCCCGGTGAATGCCTGCCGGTCCTGCTGCTGTCGCTGCTGCTGGGCACGCCGGTGTTGAGCCTGCTCGGTGCGGTGGGGGCGGCGTTGACCGTGGGCCTCAAGCGCGGCGGGCTGCTGCTGGCTCTGTTGATCCTGCCGCTGTACATCCCGGTGCTGATTCTTGGCAGCGGCGCGTTGCAGGCCGCGCTTGAGGGCATGCCGGCGACCGGTTACCTGCTCTGGCTCGCCAGCCTGACCGCCCTCACCGTGACGCTTTCACCATTTGCCATAGCCGCCGGACTGAAAATCAGTGTCGGCGAATAATCGAGGTTGTCCCGGCCAGCGTGGCAGTCGGCGATGCAACCCATGCGACACCGTGATAAAGGCCGTTTGATGAAACGCAGTGCAATGAAAGACAACGCCAGAAGCGGCTCCGGATGGGCCTGGTTCCACAAGCTCGGTTCGCCGAAATGGTTTTATGCCATCAGCGGGCGCCTGTTGCCCTGGCTGAGCATCGCCGCTGTGCTGCTCATTGGCATCGGCGTGGTCTGGGGTCTGGCTTTCGCGCCGCCTGACTACCAGCAGGGCAACAGTTTTCGCATCATCTACATTCACGTGCCAGCAGCGATGCTGGCGCAGTCCTGTTACCTCATGCTGGCGATCTGTGGCGTGGTCGGGCTGGTGTGGAAGATGAAACTGGCTGACGTTGCGCTGCAGAGCGCTGCGCCCGTTGGCGCCTGGATGACGGCGCTGGCGCTGGCCAGCGGGGCGATCTGGGGCAAACCGACCTGGGGTTCATGGTGGGTGTGGGATGCGCGCCTGACCTCGATGCTGATTCTGCTGTTCCTCTACCTGGGCCTGATCCTGCTGGGCCGGGCTATCAGTAACCGCGACAGTGCTGGCAAGGCCTGCGCGGTGCTGGCCATCGTCGGCGTGATCAACATTCCGATCATCAAGTACTCGGTCGAGTGGTGGAGCACCCTGCACCAGGGCGCCACCTTCAGCCTGACTGAAAAACCGGCGATGCCCGCTGAAATGTGGCTCCCGTTGCTGTTCACCGTGCTCGGTTTCTACTGCTTTTTCGGCACCGTGCTGCTGCTGCGCATGCGTGTCGAAGTGCTCAGGCGCGAGGCGCGAGCGGCATGGGTCAGGGCTGAGGTGTTGAACAGCCTGGGCATGCCGACAGAACAGGAGCGCTCGCGATGAAATTTGCTTCATTCGGTGAATTTCTCGCCATGGGGCATCATGCCCTGTTCGTCTGGTCGGCCTATGCCATCTGTTTCGCGGTGCTGGCAATCAATGTGGCGCTGCCGGTGATGGCGCGTCGGCGTTACCTGCAACAAGAAGCGCGACGATTGCGTCGGGAGAGCCGGAAGTGAATCCGCTACGTAAAAAGCGCCTGTTGATCGTCCTGGCGATCCTCACCGGTGTCGGCATTGCCGTCGCGCTGGCCCTGAGTGCCTTGAAAGAAAACATCAACCTGTTTTACACCCCGACCCAGATCGCCAATGGCGAGGCGCCGCTGGACAAGCGTATCCGCGCAGGCGGCATGGTGGCCGACGGTTCGCTGCAGCGCTCGGCCGACTCCCTGGACGTGCGCTTTGTGGTCACCGACTTCAATCGCTCGGTGACCATCGCTTATCGCGGCATCCTGCCGGATCTGTTTCGCGAAGGGCAGGGCATCGTTGCTCTTGGCAAGCTCGACGCCAATGGCGTCGTGGTGGCTGACGAGGTGCTGGCCAAGCACGATGAAAAGTACATGCCGCCAGAAGTGACCAAGGCGCTCAAGGACAGCGGGCAATCCCCGCCCGCGCCGATCACTGCGGCACCGCCATCTGCGAAACAGGGTTGAATGATGATTCCTGAACTCGGCCATCTGGCCATGATCCTGGCGCTGTGCTTTGCCGTGGTGCAGGCCTTCGTCCCGCTGATCGGCGCCTGGCGTGGCGACCGCGTGTGGATGGGCCTGGCGCAGCCAGCGGCGTGGGGGCAATTCGCCTTTCTGGTGTTTGCCTTCGGCTGCCTGACATACGCGTTCATGAGCGATGATTTTTCCGTCGCCTATGTCGCGGAAAACTCCAACAGCGCGTTGCCCTGGTATTACAAGTTCAGCGCCGTGTGGGGCGCCCACGAAGGGTCGTTGCTGCTGTGGGCGCTGATCCTGGGGGGCTGGACCTTTGCCGTTTCGGTGTTCTCCCGGCAGCTGCCGCAAGTCATGCTGGCGCGGGTGCTGGCGGTGATGGGCATGATCAGCGTGGGCTTCATGCTGTTCCTGATTTTCACCTCCAACCCGTTCGCACGCCTGCTGCCGCAGGTTCCCACGAACGGGCGTGACCTCAATCCGCTGCTGCAGGACATCGGCCTGATCGTCCATCCGCCGATGCTCTACATGGGTTACGTCGGCTTTTCGGTGGCCTTCGCTTTCGCCATTGCCGCGCTGCTTGGCGGTCGGCTGGATGCGGCCTGGGCGCGGTGGTCGCGGCCATGGACCATCGTCGCCTGGGCGTTTCTTGGCATCGGTATCACCTTGGGTTCCTGGTGGGCGTATTACGAACTGGGCTGGGGCGGCTGGTGGTTCTGGGACCCGGTGGAAAACGCCTCGTTCATGCCCTGGCTGGTGGGCACGGCGCTGATTCATTCCCTGGCGGTGACCGAAAAGCGCGGCGTGTTCAAGAGCTGGACGGTGTTACTCGCCATCGCGGCGTTTTCCCTCAGTTTGCTGGGGACGTTTCTGGTCCGTTCCGGCGTGCTGACGTCGGTGCACGCGTTCGCCTCGGACCCTGAGCGCGGCGTGTTCATCCTCATCTTTCTGCTGTTCGTGGTCGGTGGCTCGCTGACCCTGTTCGCCTTCCGCGCGCCAGTGGTGAAAAGCCACGTCGGCTTCGCCCTCTGGTCGCGAGAGACCCTGCTGCTGGGCAACAACCTGGTGCTGGTGGTGGCGGCGTCGATGATTCTGCTCGGCACTCTTTACCCGCTGGTGCTGGATGCCTTGAGCGGGGCCAAGATGTCAGTGGGCCCGCCGTATTTCAACGCGATGTTCGTGCCGCTGATGGCCTTGCTCATGGCGGTAATGGCCGTGGGCATGCTGGTGCGCTGGAAGGACACGCCGCTGAAATGGCTGGCGGGCATGCTGGCGCCGGTGTTGATCGGCAGCGCGGTACTGGCGGTCATTGCCGGTTTCGCCATGGATGACTTCCATTGGGCCGTGCTGGCCACCTGTATGCTCGCGGCCTGGGTGTTGCTGGCGGGCGTGCGTGACCTGCTGGACAAGACCCGCCACAAGGGCTTGATCAAGGGCGCGCGCAGCCTGACCCGCAGCTACTGGGGCATGCAGCTGGCTCACCTGGGTATCGCGGTGTGCGCGCTGGGCGTGGTGCTGTCGAGCCAGAACAGCGCTGAACGAGACCTGCGACTGGCGCCCGGGGGATCCATGGAGCTGGGCGGCTACACCTTCGTGTTCGATGGCGCCCGGCATTATCAAGGCCCCAACTTCACCTCCGATCGCGGCACGGTTCGGGTGCTGGAAGACGGTAAACAAGTGACCATCCTGCACCCGGAGAAGCGTCTGTACACCGTGCAGCAATCGATGATGACTGAAGCGGGCATCGACGCCGGCTTTACCCGTGACCTGTACGTCGCACTCGGTGAGCCGCTGGGCAATGGCGCCTGGGCGGTGCGGGTTCATGTCAAACCCTTCGTGCGCTGGATCTGGTTCGGTGGGCTGATCACCGCTCTGGGCGGAGTGCTGGCGGCGATGGACAAGCGCTATCGGGTCAAGGTCCGCAGCAAAGTGCGCGACGCACTGGGCATGCCGGAGGTGGCGGCATGAAGCGCTGGATACTGCTGTTGCCACTGGTGATCTTTCTCGGCGTGGCGGTGCTGCTGTATCGCGGCCTCTTTCTGGACGCGGCCGAACTGCCCTCGGCCCTCATCGGCAAGCCGTTTCCCGAGTTCGCCTTGCGCGAAGTGCAGAGCGAGCGAGTCCTGACCCGTGCCGACCTGCTGGGCAAACCGGCGCTGGTCAATGTCTGGGGCACCTGGTGCGTCGCCTGCCGCGTCGAGCACCCGGTGCTGAACAAACTGGCGCAGCAGGGCGTGGTGATCTATGGCGTCAACTACAAGGACGTCAATGCCGACGCGCTGAAATGGCTGCGGGACTTCCACGATCCGTACCAGCTCAATATTCGCGACGACGAAGGCAGCCTCGGCCTCAACCTGGGCGTCTATGGCGCCCCCGAGACTTTTCTGATCGACAGCAAAGGCATCATTCGGCACAAATTCGTCGGTGTGGTGGACGAGACGGTCTGGCGCGAACAACTGGCTGGCCTGTATCAGGGCCTGATAGACGAGGCGCGGCAATGAAGCGTTTAGTTGCGGCTCTAGTCTTGAGCCTGGGGCTGACCACCCTGGCCCACGCGGCCATCGACGCCTATGAGTTTCGCGATGAGGCCGAGCGCGCGCGTTATGCGCAGTTGACCAAAGAGCTGCGTTGCCCCAAATGCCAGAACCAGGACATTGCCGACTCCAACGCGCCGATTGCCGCTGATCTGCGCAAGGAGATCTTCCGCATGCTCGGTGAAGGGCGCAGCAACCAGCAGATCATCGATTTCATGGTTGACCGCTACGGCGACTTCGTTCGCTACAAACCTGCGCTGAGCCGCAAAACCTGGCTGCTGTGGTTCGGCCCTGCGGGGTTGCTGGTCGGTGGCCTGATCGTGATCGGCGTGATTGTCGTGCGTCGACGCGGCCAGGATAACCGGCAAGACCCAACGCTTTCTGACGAGGAGCGCCTGCGCCTCGCCCATCTGCTGGACAAGAACCACGAATGATTGATTTCTGGCTAGCTGTCGGCCTGCTGTTACTGGTGGCCACAAGTTTTCTGCTGATCCCTGTGCTGCGTGGCCGTCGTGCCCAGCGTGAGGAAGACCGCACTGCACTCAACGTCGCGCTGTATCAGGAACGCGTGGCTGAGCTTGAGGTGCAGCAGCAGGAGGGCGCGCTGACAGCCGCGCAACTGGACAGCGGCCGCGCTGAAGCCGCTCGGGAACTGTTGGCCGATACCGAAGGGGTCGAGGTGCCGCGCAGCTCGCGACTGGGCAAGACTGTTCCGCTACTGGCCGCCTTGCTGGTGCCGCTGATGGGGATTGGCCTCTATCTGCACTTTGGCGCCAGTGACAGGGTCGAGCTGGCCCGAGAGTTCGCCCGACCACCCGGGTCGTTGGCAGAAATGACCCAGCGCCTGGAACGGGCGGTCAAGGCTCAGCCGGATTCGGTCGAAGGCGTGTACTTTCTGGCGCGCAGCTACATGGCCCAGGAGCGGCCGCGTGATGCTGCAGCGATGTTCGAGCGCTCGGTGGCCCTGGCCGGGCGGCGTCCCGACCTGCTCGGGCAGTGGGCGCAGGCGCTGTATTTCGCCAGCAACAAGACGTTCACGCCGCAGGTCGAGGCGCTGACCAAAGAAGCACTGGTGGCCGATCCGAAAGAGGTGACCAGCCTGGGCCTGTTGGGCATCGCCGCGTTCGAAGGGCAGCGCTACCAACAAGCGGTGGATCACTGGACGCAGCTGCTGAGCGCGCTGCCCGCCCAGGACCCGTCCCGTAAAGCACTTGAAGGCGGCATCGCCCGCGCCCGGGAAAAGCTCGGCGACACTGGCAGTCCTGCGCCTGTAGCGTCTACCAAAAGCGCAACCCTCAAGGTCCGCGTCGATCTGGCCGCCGACCTCAAGGCCAGGGTCGCGCCGGGCGACAGCGTGTTTATCTTTGCCCGCGCCGTGGACGGGCCGCCCGCGCCCCTGGCGGTCAAGCGGGTGACTGTCGCCGACCTGCCGGTGGAGGTCAGCCTGAGCGATGCCGATGCAATGATGCCGCAACTGAAACTGTCGAACTTTGCGCAAGTCCAACTGGTGGCGCGGCTATCCCGCGCAGGCCAGCCAACCAGGGGCGAGTGGATAGGCCGCAGCAAACCGCTGGCCAGCGACACCGCCGCCTTGCAGACCTTGACCATCGACAGCCCGGATCAGTAGAGAGGACGCTTATGTACCGCGCCGCAGCACGTATCACCTTATTGGGCCTGGTCATGGGCCTGAGCGCTTGTGCCGTTCAGCCCACCGGACCGCGCAACCAGGAACCGATCCCGACCCTGCCGGGCAAGACCCAGCCCGCAGTCAAGCCGAGCGCCCCGGCAATTCCGCAGGCCCCGGCCGCAGCGCCAAAAACCTCCAGCAACTTCGCTCCGCCACCGGGTGGCAATAGCCACTGGGACCCGCGTCTGGGCGTGCATGTGCTGGATAACCAGACCGACACCTTCTACCGCCAGCGCACCTACTACCGCTGGAGCAACGGCTGGACCTGGTCCACCAGCCCCGACGGCCCCTGGCAGGACACCGACGTCAGCGGCGTGCCGGCGGGGTTAAGCAAACAGTTCGGCAATTGAGCTGAACGGGTGGCGCTGTTGGCGCACTGCCGTAGCGCCAGCATCTTAGCGGCCACCCGGAAGTTCTCCGCGGCTACTTGCCCGGATAAATCTGATCAAACACACCGCCATCGTTGAAGTGGGTCTTCTGCACGGTGCGCCAGTCGCCGAAGGTTTTTTCCACTGACAGAAAGTCCACTTTCGGAAAGCGGTCGGTGTATTTGGCCAGCACTGCCGGGTCGCGGGGGCGCAGGTAGTTGGTGGCGGCGATTTCCTGGCCTTCTGGCGACCACAGGTACTTCAAATACTCTTCTGCGGCAGCGCGGCTGCCTTTTTTCTCCACCACCTTGTCAACCACACTGACGGGCGGCTCGGCTTCGGCGGACACGCTTGGGTACACCACCTCGAACTGATCGCGACCGAACTCGCGGGCAATCATCTCGGCTTCGTTTTCGAAGGTGATCAGCACGTCGCCGATCTGGTTGGTCATGAACGTGGTCGTCGCGCCACGACCACCGGTGTCGAGCACGGGTACGTGATGGAACAGTTCACCGACAAACTTTTTCGCGGCCGCTTCATCGCCGCCGTTTTTCAGCGTGTAGCCCCAGGCCGACAGGTAGGTGTAGCGGCCATTACCTGAGGTTTTCGGGTTGGGCACGATCACTTCGACGCCGTCCTTGATCAGGTCCGGCCAATCTTTCAGCGCCTTGGGGTTGCCTTTGCGCACGATGAAAACCGTGGCTGAAGTAAACGGCGCGCTGTTGTTGGGCAAACGCGTGACCCAGTTGTTCTGCAACAGCTGACCATTGTCTGCCAGGGCATTGATGTCGGTGGCCATGTTCATGGTGATGACGTCAGCGGGCAGGCCATCGATCACCGAACGCGCCTGTTTGCTGGAACCGCCAAACGACATCTGCAGTGCAATATTCTCGTTGTGCTCGGCCTGCCAATGCTTCTGGAACGCTGCGTTGTAGTCCTTATAGAAATCGCGCATCACGTCATACGACACGTTGAGCAATGTCGGTGCGGCGTGGGCTGCGCTGGCGAACGCCAGGCCGGCGGCCAGTAACGAAGCGGCGAAAAGTTTGTTCACTGCACATTCCTTATGATTGACACGTGGTTTAGAGCGCGGCCCAGGGCGCGATTGCAAGTCTGCCGCTGGCGACTATAGCCGGGCAGGTACAGTCGCCAATAGACTTAAAACGTCTTTGCTTATGCCTTGTTTTCCATACGCGGGAACAGGGCATTGCCACAGCGTGAACAGAAGGCTGCGCCGTGCTCATGATTATTCTTCGAGCACACCGGGCAGTCGTGCCTGAGCTGTTCGCTGCGCATCGCATTGGCCAGCTCAGCGGTAAAAATCCCGGTGGGTACGGCAATGATCGAGTAACCGGTGATCATCACCAGCGCTGACATCATTTGCCCCAGCACTGTTCGGGGCACGATATCGCCGTAGCCGACTGTGGTCAGAGTCACGATGGCCCAATAGATGCCGGTGGGGATGCTGGTGAAACCGTGTTCAGGCCCTTCGATCACGTACATCAGCGTGCCGAATACCACCACCAGCGTCGACACGCTGAGCAGGAAGACGATGATCTTCTGCTTGCTGCCGCGCAGCGCTGACAATAAATAGTTGGCCTGCTTGAGGTAAGGGCTGAGCTTGAGGATGCGAAATATCCGCAGCATGCGTACCACGCGCACGATGAGCAGGTACTGCGCGTCGCTGTAGTACAAGGCCAGGATGCCCGGCACGATGGCCAGCAGGTCGACCAGGCCATAAAAACTGAGCGCGTATTGCAGCGGCCGTGGCGAGCAGTAAAGACGCAGCAGGTATTCAATGATGAAGACCAGCGTGAAGCCCCACTCGATCCACGCCAGCAGCCAGCCATATTGAGCGTGCACGGCGGGGATGCTGTCGAGGACCACGGCAATCAGGCTGCCGAGAATGACTGTCAGCAGAATCTGGTCGAAGCGCCGACCCGCCGGGGTGTCGCTCTGGAAAATGACAATGCGCAGCTGTTCGCGGCGGCTGATAGTGCTGTCCATGGTGTTACCTGAGTCGAAGATCGGCCCAGTTTACGCAACTTTGCCCAAGAGGTTGGCGCTTGAGCGATATACCTGCGGGATCGGCAGTCGTTTCCCTCATCCCTGAAAGAATGGTCAAAGGCTTACACGAAGTAGAGATTTCTGCTCTGTTGCAGGGTGAGCCAAGAGCGTAGATTCAACTCATCACCGCAGCGAAGGAAGCGCTACGGGATCACGGATGATCGACCGCAGCATGGATGGCTACTGACAGGATGTCGCAATGGTCGACAAAAAACCCGCCTCGGCGGGTTTTTTGTTGCCTGCGATAAAGCGCCAGTCACCTGCAATCAAGGCCGGTCAGGCTCGCAGCCTTTGTGCACCAGGCGAATGAGGGTCTGCGCGGCCGCCTCGTAGTCATCGTCCGCAAGCTTCGCCTTGCCGGTAACGGCAGTAATCTGCCAGTCGAAATCGGCATAGGTCTGGGTCGCGGCCCACAGCGTGAACATCAGGTGATGCGGATCAATGGGAGCAATCAGCCCGGTATCGATCCAGGCCTGGATGCATTCGACGTTGTGCTGTGCCTGGTCATTGAGCTGTTTCACCTGATCGCTGGTCAGATGGGGCGCGCCGTGCATGATCTCGCTGGCAAAGACCTTGGAAGCGAAGGGCAGGTCGCGGGAAATCTGGATCTTGGCGCGGATGTAGGCACTGAGCACCTCCTCGGGCAGGCCGTCGCGATTGAAGGGCGCCGAGGCCTGCAAGATGGGCCCGATTATGCTTTCCAGCACCTCGCGGTACAGGTCTTGCTTGGACTTGAAGTAGTAATAGACATTGGGCTTGGGCAAGCCCGCCCTGGCCGCGATATCGCCGGTCGTGCTGGCGGCAAAGCCCTTGTCGGCAAATTCTTCGCTGGCGGCGCGCAGGATCAGCTGTCTGTTGCGTTCGCGAATACTGCTCATGAGCCCGAATTTCCTTGCCTTAGCGGCGATGGCGCATGGTAGCACCGGCCCACGGAATGCCTCAACGCGGGGCGCGCGGGTGTCACACTGCTGTGTTTCAATGCTCGCGCCGCGGTATTTGCTGCACGCGCGTGCTGAACTTTAACGACGAATTCAAGGATACCGATTGTGGCTGCTGGAAGCTTGCTGACCCTGCTGGATGACATTGCCATGCTCCTGGACGACGTGTCCCTGGCGGCAAAAAAGACCGCCGGCGTGCTGGGCGACGACCTGGCGCTCAATGCGCAACAGGTCACCGGCGTCTCGGCCGACCGCGAACTGCCCGTGGTCTGGGCCGTGGCCAAAGGCTCATTGCTGAACAAGGCCATTCTGGTGCCGACGGCGTTGCTGATCAGCGCCTTTGCGCCTTGGGGCATTTTGCCGCTGCTGATGATCGGCGGCGCTTATCTGTGCTTCGAAGGCTTCGAGAAAATCGCGCACAAATGGCTGCACCCTGAAACCGCGCAGCAGCGCGAGGAGCGCCTCAAGGCAGTCACCGAGCAGAATGTCGACATGGCGGCGTTCGAGAAGGAGCGGGTGAAGGGGGCTGTGCGTACCGACTTCATCCTGTCGGCCGAGATTATCGTGCTCGCACTGGGCGTGGTCTCGACCCGGCCGTTTTTCGATCAGGTGGGCGTGCTGGTCATCGTTGCGATCCTGATCACTGTCGGCGTCTATGGGCTGGTGGCGGCTATCGTCAAACTGGATGACCTGGGGTTGCACCTGAAGAAGAGCGCCAGCTCGGCCCTGCAGGGTATCGGTGCCGGTCTGCTGTGGCTGGCGCCGGTATTGATGAAGATTCTCTCGATTGTCGGCACTGCCGCGATGTTCATGGTCGGCGGCGGCATCCTTACCCACGGCGTACCGGCGCTGCATCACTGGATCGAAGGCATTACCGCCCAGGCGGCCCAGGCTGTCGGTGGTTTATCGGTGGTGGTGCCTACGCTTCTGGACGCAGTCGCCGGTATCATTGCCGGAGCATTGATCCTGCTGCTGGTCACGGCAGCGGGCGAAATCTGGAAACGCATCAGGGCCTGAAGGGGGTGTGGACGCAATGAATAGTCCTCTGTTTTCCAGCGTGGTCGCCTACGCCCAGCAGTGCGAACGACAACTGGTTGAAATCCTCCACCTGCGGCCCAGCCTGGACCGCAAACAGGTGTCGGCGTGGGTCGACGAACAAAGCCACGCCCGCACCGACAGCGACCCTCTGGAGTTGCTGCGCTCGATCAACTCCAGGGTGCGGGCGGGGAAGGCGTTGCCTTGGGAGTGATCAGCGCCCTTACAACAAAACATGACAATCTGATCTGGAATATTTTTCCCCAAGTCCGAGCTTCCTGCGCTACTGGGATTTCCTACGTTTCCCAATGACTGCTTCACCAGCGGTGGCTACTAAGATGCGGTGCTGGCAGGAGGGCGATTAGCGAGCACCTCCTTCCAGTCCTCGGCGTCCAGAAAACCGAGGACGCTGGCGCTGCCTCGAGGATCGATCGTCACAAACAGGGCGCTGGCGTAGCCCAGTGATGAGCGTCGGGCGACGTTCAGGGATGTCTCCAGAGCGTCAGCGCATTCACTGTGGCTCACCAGAATCAGGTTGCGCTGGTCGAGCTTGTGCGCTAGCACGTCGCGCAACATGCTTTGACGACAGTTAGCCAGCCAGTCCTGCGATGTGCCTGCGTTTGCGAAGGCGTAGCGCGAGGTCTGGGCAGTGCGGGTCAGCGGGCTGTTGAAGATATCAGCGTGCTCCAGGCCCATGGCGCTCAGTGACTGGCCGATCCCAATCGCAGCCGCCTGGCCCTTGCGCGTGATCCCGTCGGCTGCGTCGAGGCACGGATTAGTTGAGTGATCGCAACGCTCGGCATGCCGCAACAGCACCACCAGATCACCTTTTTGCCAGTGACCATAGAGGTCGGCCTTCAGCGCGTTGTCATCCAGGGAAAGATCAACCACTGCCGACTGGCGCAGTATCCAACTGATGGCGAGAACGATGAGCGCTGCAATCGCTATCCCCAGCAGCAGTTTCAGCCGCGACACACGCAGACCGTTGAAGCGCGTGCCCATCCCCGGGTCAGCTGCGGGGGAAGGCTGGAATATTGAGTACATTAGTTTTTTACCCGTAGTTGCATTGCCTACAACCATGCTTGTTCAAGGGCTGGAGCAAACCTGGCGCCCAGCCACTCAGGACGATTGGCTGTACGGGGCCCAGCTTAGGGCGGGGCAAGTCAACGGCGGGTCAAGGTGATGTGAAAAAAACGGTGGGTGGTTTGGGGTAGCAGGGGGGAAGTTAGTTTAAGTTGCGTGTTGTGATGTGCTGTGGTCGTTCGCCACGCTCTCTGTAGCCTATTTCCTCGACCTGAGTCAGATGCCCACCCTGGTTGTAGGCGAAACGGCGGGTGAGGTTGTCGATGCGTTGTTATTCGATCGCGTGGTCTGGCCTTTGCCGTCGGTGTGTGTCAGCACCTGGCCGAGGGCGTTGTAGGTAAAGGTCTCTGCCGTGCCGTCCGGATGGTGGATGCGCAGCACTTCGCCATCAGGCTTGCGCTCAAGGGTGGTGGTCTGGTTAAGGGCGTCGGTGACGGCGATCAGGTGCTGGCGCTCGTCGTAGCGGTAAAACGTGCTTTTGCCCGAACAGTCCTGAAATCGCTCGACCTGCGCCAGGTTGTTCCACCACAGGTATTTGGATTTGAGCGTGGCATCGATGATGGTGTGGGGCAGGCCATCTTCGCTGTTGAGGTATTCGGTAGTGTGGCCCAGAGGATCAGTTTCGCCGATCAGGTTGCCCTTGTTATCGTACTCTGCGGCCCAGACGCTGCCGTCCGGATACTGCACCTGTTTGACCAGCGAGGTCAGATGGTGATGTTGATAGCGGGTGGTGCGCCCCAGCGGATCAGTCTCTTCGATGAGTCGCGAATACTGGTCGTAGGCGAGGATGATCACGTTGCCGTCGGGCAGGGTCAGGCCTGTCATGTTGCCGTTGGCATCCAGGTCGATCTGGTAGCGCTCGCCGCCAAAGTCGCTGCTGGCCACCACGCGATAATCTGCGTTGTAGTGCACTTCGGCCTCACGACCCAGCACGTCAGTCACCCAGGTGGTGCGCGCGTTCAGATCGTAGCGAAAGTGAAAGTGCTCGCCATCGCTGGTCCAGTGTTCGACCACACGGGGCTGGCCCTCTAAAGTTTCCCAGCGATAGTGGCAGCTCAGGCCCAGCGCATTGCTGTGGCTGGTCATCACGCCATCGCCATAGCTGAAATGACATTCCCATGTTGCGACCAAGGGTTGTAGAACACCAACCTAACGGGCCCATCCACCCATTGGTATTAGGGGCGTAAGCATAAAGATTACTCCCCCATCGAACCCAATCGCATCCTGCACTATAAACCGCCCCAACAAACATATCGTAATACCTTAACG
The DNA here is from genome assembly GCF_900585905.1 of Pseudomonas viridiflava. Taxonomy (GTDB): domain Bacteria; phylum Pseudomonadota; class Gammaproteobacteria; order Pseudomonadales; family Pseudomonadaceae; genus Aquipseudomonas. The sequence goes on along the minus strand of NZ_UTVH01000091.1, from coordinate 1,651 downwards.
TGTTGCAGTGCAGGCGTATCTGTCGACAAAATACTGACCCTGACACCTAAGGTTCTGCTCAATGTTGATCACCGTCAGGGTCTTAATGTGGCCCCAATAAAGTCTAGGCACATCTGGAGGAGAGCAACGTTAATCGCTCTGCATTGCAGCAATGAATCCATCAAATGAAGCGCACACTTTCTCTAATCTTTCTTCGTCTTGTAACCAAAGGTAAACAGCGCCTGAATCAGCTTTATTCAGGGATAACATAAAAGTATTTCCGCCATCGTCATAAGCAAATGGAACCTGGCTCCGGAGGTTTTGATGGTCCTTATGAAACTCCATAATTAATTTTTCTATCGGCAGCAATCCATATTTTATAGGGTTGAATCCATTTATAGCATATTCGGAATAGTCGCCTTGAACTCTGGTTGCCTGCGGAAATCCGCCGTTATTTTTTAGATATATTTTTTTAAACAAAGCTGGCAATTGCCCGCTTGCAATTATTTCAATGTTTAGTAAGTCCGCTATATCAATTTGCGCTTCTGACTCTTCTAAATTCAGCACGTTGTGCCTCCTGTTGCTTTTGGGCTGCTTGATCTTCTCGCCGGGAATGTGTAAGCCTTACCTGTTGCAGCTTTGTACTGTGAGACTCCGCCCTTGTGAGAAATCCCCTGATGCGCTTCCTGTTTCACTAGCTGCATAGTTCCTTTATTCGTATTAGGATTGTAATCGTCCAAATGGTGCCAGGTATATCCCCTAGGTACAGATTTTTGATTTAGCTTGGCTGCCTCATTTGCGGCTTCGAAGTCCTTGATGTAATCCCCGGTATAGTCGATAGACACTATAGGATTAACATTCGGATTTTTTGCATAAAGGGCATTACTCCCTGCATAGTCCAATCCACCCCCGGTAGTTTTAACTACGCCTTCGAAGCCCCTCTCTGTTAATTTGCTTAGGGCATCCAAGCCAAGCGGATCAATCCATCCACTGGTATTAGGCGCATAGCGATAAAGATTATCCCCACCCACCAACCCAATCGGATCCTGCGTTATAAACCGCCCCACCAACGGATCGTAATATCTGAACGTGTTGTAGTGCAGACCCGTCTCATCATCAAAATACTGCCCTTGAAACCTGAGATTCTGCTCTACCTCGTTCACGGCAAGGGTCTCGATAGCCCCCCAAGCCTTGTACGTCGCTTGCCAGACGATCTCGCCTTCAGCGTCAGTCATCTCCAGCGGCGTGCCGATCTGGTCGGTGTGGAAGTAGTAGAGCTTCTTTTCTTCGCCTTCGCTTTGATCGACTCGGGCCAGTGGCGCATAGCTGCCCGGTTCGTAGATGTACAGGCTGCTTTGGCCCGGGCTTTCTTCGCGCAGCATGCGCAGGCCTTGCCAGAGGAAGTTCTTATGTTCGGTTTTGCCGTTTTTTTCTGCTGTCTTGCCAACACGCCGGCCGAGGCTGTCGTAGCGATATGTACCCACGCTTTCAAGCTGGCTGTTGACCAGCGTTTGAGCTTTAACGAGTCTGTTCTCGCAGTCATAACTGAACGTCTGCAGCATATTCAGACCGCTGCGTTTTTCGATCAGGTTGCCCCACGGATCGTAGCTGTATTCCTGGTCGCGCCAGTGTTTGATGCGGTTGTCTTTGACCTGATCGAATTTGCTGGTGT
>NZ_UTVH01000075.1 GCF_900585905.1 Pseudomonas viridiflava | reverse complement strand
TAAGCCTACAGGGTTTACGCGAGGCGTCGATAGCGTTTTGTCTGACCCACCGCCATCGCGGCCTCGCGGTGCTCGTGCGCTCCTACAGGGTTTACGCGAGGCGTCGATAGCGGTTTGTCTGATGCACCGCCATCGCGGCCTCGCGGTGCTCGTGCGCTCCTACAGGGTTTACGCGAGGCAGCGATAGCATTGCATCTGACACACCGTTACCGGTGGGGGGCAGTCTGTCCAATCCCACCCGCTGCCAGATCGCGCAGGATCGGGCAATCCGGGCGGTCGTCGCCATGGCAGTGCTCGACCAGTTGCTGCAGCGTGTCGCGCAGGCTGGCCATTTCTTCGATTTTGCGATTGAGCTCGTCGATGTGCCCTCTGGCCAGCGCCTTCACGTCCGCGCTGGCCCGTTGCCGGTCTTGCCAGAGGGTCAGCAGCTGGCCGACTTCGTGCAGCGAAAACCCCAGATCCCGCGAGCGCTTGATGAACGCCAGCGTGTGCAGATCCTCTTTGCCGTAGAGACGATATCCACTGGTGCTGCGCTGGGCAGGCGACAACAGGCCACTGGCCTCGTAATAACGAATCATTTTGGCGCTCAGCCCGCTCTGTTCGGCCGCTTGCCCTATATTCATGACTTCTCTCCTGCTGCAACAGCGGGCTTCCAGGTTTTCAGCAGCAGCGCATTGCCCACCACACTTGCGCTGGACAGCGCCATGGCGGCACCGGCCAGCACCGGATTGAGAAAGCCGAACGCCGCCAGCGGAATGCCGATCAGGTTGTAAACGAAGGCCCAGAACAGGTTCTGGCGGATTTTGGCGTAGGTCCTGCGGCTGATGTCCAGCGCGGCCGGGATCAGAGCTGGATCGCCGCGCATCAGGGTGATTCCGGCGGCGTGCATGGCGACATCGGTGCCACCGCCCATGGCCATGCCGATGTCAGCGGCGGCCAGCGCCGGGGCGTCGTTGATGCCATCGCCGACCATCGCCACGACGCCTTGTCGTCGCAACGCGTTGACCGTAGCGGCCTTGTCCGCAGGCAGCACCTCGGCGTGCACGTCAGTGATACCCAGGGCGTTCGCGACCACGCTGGCGCTGCCCTGGTTGTCTCCGGTCAGCAAATGGCAGTGGATCTGCCGCGCCTGCAATTGCCGAACGGCCTGCAGCGCGCCGGGTTTCAATGTGTCGCCAAAGGCGAACAGGCCGAGCACCGCAGGGATGGGGCGCTGCTCGATCAGCCATGACAGGGTGCGGCCTTCGGCTTCCCACGCGCGAGCCGCGTCAGCCAGCTCGTCCATTTGCAAGCCGCTCTGTTCGAGCAGGCGCCGATTGCCCAGCGCCAGGTCACGTCCCTCAAGCGTGCCGACGATACCCAGGCCAGTCAGCGCCCGGCTGTTGTCGATGTGCGGCGGATTGAGCTGCCACTCACGGCAGGTCTCCAGCACCGCTCTGGCCAATGGGTGCTCGCTGCCACGCTGCAAGGCGCCTGCCCACTCCAGGACCTGCTCTTCATTGCCGCCTTTGGCGCAGAAATGGGCGATGGCCGGGGTGCCCGAGGTCAGCGTGCCCGTCTTGTCGAAGACCACGTCGGTGACTTCATGGGCGCGCTCGAGGGCCTGAGCGTCCTTGATCAGAATGCCGAAGCGCGCCGCGACGCCGGTGCCTGCCATAATCGCCGTCGGCGTTGCCAGACCCAGTGCGCAGGGGCAGGCGATCACCAGCACGGCAACGGCATTGATCAGCGCGACTTCCATGGGTGCGCCATAAATCATCCAGCCAGCGAATGTCGCGAGGGCGATCAGCAGCACGCTGGGCACGAATACCTGGCTGACCTTGTCCACCAGCTTCTGAATCGGCGCTTTAACCGCTTGAGCCTCCTGCACCAGACGAATGATCCGCGCCAACACGCTTTCATGTCCCAGCGCAGTGATCTGTATCAGCAGGCGGCCTTCGCCATTGATCGCGCCGCCGGTGACCTTGTCGCCAGGCTGCTTGCGCACCGGCAGACTCTCGCCGCTGATCAGCGCCTCATCGGCGTGGCTATGGCCTTCGAGCACCTCGCCGTCCACCGGAAAACGTTCGCCCGGCTTCACCAGCACCCGGTCGCCGAGCTTCAAGGCAGCGATGGCGACGTCGTATTCCTGACCGTCGATCACTTGTCGCGCACGTTCGGGACGCAACGCTTCAAGGGCGCGGATGGCACTGAAGGTCTGCCGCTTGGCGCGGTTTTCCAGGTACTTGCCCAGCAGCACCAGGGCGATGACCCCTGCAGACGCTTCGAAGTAAAGGTGCGGATGACTGCGCGCAGGTGCGCTGAGCCAATGGTAGACGCTGAGGCCGTAACCGGCGCTGGTGCCCAGCGCGACCAGCAGATCCATATTGCCAGCGCCTGCCCGCAACGCTTTGAAAGCGGCGACATAAAAGCGCGCGCCGAGGAAAAATTGCACCGGCGTCGCCAGCGCAAATTGCACCCAGGCGGGCAGCATCCAGTGCACGCCTGTGGGCTGCAGCAGCATCGGCAGGATCAACGGCGCTGCCAGCACGAAGGCCAGCAGCAGAGCCCAGCGTTCACTGCGCAGGCGCCGCCATTGACGGTCGGCCGCTTGCGCCGGGTCGAGGCCCAGGGCTGCGCCATAGCCCGCTTTTTCGACTGCAGCAATCAGCGTGGCGCCATCCGGCGTGCCATCGGTTTCAATGTGAGCATGTTCGTTGGCAAGGTTGACGCTGACGCTGTTGACGCCCGCGACCTTGTTCAGTGCGCGTTCGACCCGGCCTGCGCAGCTGGCGCAGGTCATGCCGGTAATCGGCAGGTCGAAGCTCGGCGGATTGAGCATGTGGGTTCTCCCTGAAGGCGATACCCGCAAGGATTAACCTTGCCACGAGGACAAGGTCAAGTCGCGTTCACCTCAGGGGTAGTTGAGGTCAGCCCGTTTCAGGTAAAAGCCGTTCAGGCTGCTGGCGATCCGGTATTTGAGAATATCGCCAGCCTTGATACTGATGCGGGTGCTGCTCTGCGCTTCCATGCCGGGGTCGCAGCCAAACACGGCGCCCGGCAGGGTACGCAGACGAATCGAGACATCGCCGGCTGGCAGATTGAACGAGGCCGACTGCTCCTGGAACACACGGCCCGCGAGCTGGTCCTGAATATAGATGCCGATTTCACAGGAGACCGCCACTTCCAGCCGCTCGCGGGAAATGATCAGTACGCCATAGTCCTGATCGGCCTGGGCCACCGGAATGGCAGCCAGCAGACCGAGAATGCCGCAGAGGCTAAATGCTGACCAGCGCATCGCTGATACTCCTGAGAAAGACGGTAATGCTGCAGCTTGGCCGAGGCGGGTGCTGAATACCAGCCCGGCAGAAGAGGCGGAAACTTGACCTTGCCCCGACGGGAAGGTCGACAATGCGACCAGCGTCATCTACCGATCGATCGAGGAGCAGCACATGCAACGATTCAATGTTCAAGGTATGACCTGCGGTCACTGTGCCGAGGCCATTACCAGCGCCATCCGGGATCGCGACCCGCATGCGCTGGTTCAGGTGGATTTGCCGACGGGCGAAGTGATTGTCGAGAGCGATGTGCCGGTGCAGGAGGTTATCGGGCTGATCGAACAAGAGGGTTATCAAGCGCAACTCGCAAGCTGATAGCGCACCGGCCCGGCATTGCAAGGCTGAATCTGTGGCGAATTATTGCCACAACGGACGCGCGGGTTAAACTGTCGGGCTGGACTAATCTGTCGGATCCCTGATGAATCTTCGAGCAATTCTTATTCTCGGCGCATTGAGCGCTTTCGGGCCTCTGGCCATTGATTTTTATTTGCCGGGTTTTCCGGCTATTGCGGCCGCGTTTGGCACCGATGAAAAAAGCGTCCAGCTGACGCTTGCCTCCTACTTCCTCGGTCTGTCCATCGGCCAACTGGCCTATGGTCCGGTGGCTGATCGCTTCGGTCGGCGTATTCCGCTGCTGTTTGGCGTCACGCTGTTTACCCTGGCATCGCTGGCCTGTGCCTTCGCGCCCAATCTGGAATGGCTGATTGGCGCCCGGTTTGTGCAGGCGCTGGGTGGCTGCGCCGGCATGGTGATTTCCCGCGCAATCGTCAGTGATAAATGCGATGCGGTGCAGTCAGCCAAGGTGTTTTCCCAGTTGATGCTGGTCATGGGGCTGGCGCCGATTCTTGCGCCGATGCTCGGCGGCCTGCTGGTCAACCTGTATGGCTGGCAGTCGATTTTCATCAGCCTGACTGCGTTCAGCGCTGCGGCGTCTCTGGCCGTGGCGCTGGGCTTGCCGGAAAGCATGCCGGCGACGCATCCGCGCCAGCCGCTAAGCGGTGCCTTCGCGCAGTATCGTCGCTTGCTGGGAGACCGCGTTTTCCTGGGGCATGCCTTGACCGGCGGCATCGCCATGGCCGGGATGTTTTCGTATATCGCCGGTTCGCCTTTCGTTTTCATCAAGCTGTATGGGGTGCCGCCGGAGCATTACGGCTGGTTGTTCGGCAGCAATGCTGCCGGGTTTATCCTGGTGGCGCAGCTCAATGCGCGAATGGTCGGCAAGCGCGGGCCTGCCTTTCTGCTGTCCCGGGTGATCTGGGTGTATCTGGCGGCAGCGCTGGTTCTGCTGGCCGTTGCTGCCCTGCACAGTGCGCAACTCTGGCCCTTGCTGGTGCCGCTGTTCATCTGCATCGCCAGCCTGGGCTGCATCATTCCCAACGCGTCAGCCTGCGCCATGAACGGCCAGTGGGCGCGGGCGGGCAGCGCTTCCGCATTGCTCGGCTGCCTGCAGTTCAGCGTCGCCGCGGCAGCTGCCGCACTGGTGGGCGTGTTGCATGACGGCACCGCAGCGCCCATGGCAATGGTGATCAGCCTGTGCGGCGCGCTGGCGGTAGGCATTTCAGTGCTCACCCGTCGCCTTCAGCACAAACGCGACCGCCAGGCGGTAGAGGTCTCTGCCTGATTTTTGAGTGGTCGGTTCTAACACCTCGGCCGCCTTGAGGCGGCCGATAATCAATGGCAGGTTTAAATCTGTTAGTTGTCGTTTTAATGCGATTACAAGTTTGGTGGAAACTTCCTACGGAATATTCGGAAACTTATCGGTTTAAATACCCATAACGACTTTGAGCTGCGAACATGGAGTTTGCAGTCGGTTGTATTATAGGGGACGTTTTCGCTTGTCATCACTGCCGCTAGTTCATAGGCGCAGGCACTCAGTCCTGTCCTTAGCGCCTGGCGAAAACGGTGCTGCTATCGCTATTACCGTGTCATCGCAAAAGACGATGCTTCAACAGGGAGTGAACAATGGAATATGCACCTTGCATCAGTCACGTCGCCGCGTTGCTGGCCGATCCCAAGCGCAGTGCAATGATCTGGGCGCTGATGGACGGCACGGCACGACCGGCCAACGAACTGGCCCTGCTGGCAGGCCTGACGACGTCGTCGGCAGGCGCGCACCTGGCGCGTCTGGCCTCCGGCGGTTTGTTGCGCCAGGAAGTGCGCGGGCGGAAACGGTTCTTTCGTCTGGCCGGCCCGCAGGTGGCAACGGCGCTGGAAGCGCTGGCCCATGCTTCCATGGCCAGCACGGCGCAGGTCAACCGCAACGTCGCTCAGCCGTTGCCGACCCTGCCGTTGCAGCATGCACATGTGTGTTGTGATCATCTGGGGGGCGAACTGGCCGCCGAGCTTTATCAGCGGTTGATTGAAGCGGGATGGATCGAGCAGCAGGAGCAGCGTGTGGAAGTGACCAGCGTCGGCATGGCCCGGTTCGCCGAGCGGGGTATCTATATTCCGGCCCTGGCCATGCGTCAGCGCGAAACCGTCTGCACCTGCGCCGATCGCGCCGAACCGGCGCCGCACCTGGGAGGCGCGCTGGGTGCCGGTTTGTTGCAACTGTTCATCCAGATGGGCTGGTTGCGCACTACAGAAGAGGCCGGCACGTTGCAGGTTTCATCCAGCGGGCAGCGCGAGATCGAGCGGATCGCGGCTGCCGCGTGAGGAGCGTTGCGATCAGGGTTTGATCAGGCGCGCGTCGAGGCTGTTTTGGGCCAGACGACGAGCCTGGTCCTGAGTCATGCCCAAGTGGGTGTACAAGGCATGGAAGTTTTCCGTGACGTAACCACCGAAGTACGCCGGGTCATCGGAATTCACCGTCACTTTCACACCGCGCTCGAGCATGTCGAGGATGTTGTGCTGCGCCATGTCGTCGAACACGCACAGCTTGGTGTTGGACAGCGGGCATACGGTCAGCGGGATTTGCTCGTCGATGATGCGCTGCATCAGACGTTCATCCTCGATGGCGCGCACGCCGTGGTCGATGCGCTGGATCTTGAGCAGGTCCAGGGCTTCCCAGATGTACTCAGGCGGGCCTTCTTCCCCGGCGTGTGCCACGGTCAGGAAGCCTTCGTTGCGTGCGCGGTCGAAGACGCGTTTGAACTTGCTCGGCGGATGGCCCATTTCCGAGCTGTCCAGACCCACGGCAACAAATGCATCGCGAAACGGCAGTGCCTGATCGAGGGTTTTTTCGGCTTCGTCTTCGCTCAAGTGGCGTAGAAAGCTCAGGATCAGACCGCTGCTGATGCCCAGTTTCGACTGACCATCCTTGAGCGCCGCCGCGATACCGCCAAGCACCACTTCAAACGGCACGCCGCGATCAGTGTGGGTCTGCGGGTCATAGAACGGTTCGGTGTGAATCACGTTCTGCGCCTTGCAGCGCAGCAGGTACGCCCAGGTCAGGTCGTAGAAATCCTGTTCGGTGCGCAAGACGTCAGCACCCTGGTAATACAGGTCGAGAAATTCCTGCAGATTGTTGAAGGCATAGGCCCCGCGCAGGGCTTCCACGTCATTCCAGGGCAGGGCGATCTTGTTGCGCTCGGCCAGGGCAAAGAGCAGCTCGGGCTCCAGTGAACCCTCCAGGTGCAAGTGCAGTTCTGCCTTGGGCAGTGCGTTCAACCAGTCGTACATGTGCTTTTCTCATCAGGTGCAGATGGCGCGCATTCTACAGAGTCAGATGCCTCGCAGGGCAAAAGCTGACCAAACGGTTCAGTTCAGGACGCTGGCTGCTCGCGACGGTAGGCGTAGGTGTCGGCAAAACGGGACAACAGAAACGCTGCGCAGGAAGTAGCAGGATAGCGTGCCGGAGCAGTTTCGCTCTGACAGCCGGGCAGGCATTCGATAAGCGTGTCCGGATTGGGCTCGACGAAAAACGGCATCGAGTAACGGTCGACCCCCAGCGGGCTGATGACCCGGTGCGGCGTCGAGACATAACGGTCGTTGCTCCAGCGCGCCATCATGTCGCCGATATTGACTACGAACGTGCCCTCGATCGGTGGCGCGTCGATCCATTGGCCGCGTACGTCACGCACTTGCAGGCCACCGGCCTGGTCCTGATGCAGCAGGGTGATGCAGCCGTAATCGGTGTGCGCGCCAGCGCCTTGCTGCTCGGCGCTGCTTGCAGTGTGGCGGGGCGGGTAGTGGATAAAGCGCAGCACGCTGACGGGGGCGACAAAACGCTGATCGAAAAAGTCGCGCTCGATACCCAGGGCAACCGTGATGGCTTGCAGCAGCGTTTGCCCAAGCGCCTGCATGTCCAGGTAATGCTGCTCCATGAGGGCTTGCCAGCCCGGCATGTCGGGATGACGGTTGGGCCCGCGCAGCGGTTTTTCAGCGACCACTTCGGGATGATCGGCGGGCAGGTGATAGCCCATGTCGAACGTTTCCTTGAGGTCGCTGGGTAGCGTGGGGTCCAGCTGTTCGGTTGCAATGGCGCCGTAACCACGGTGGTGACGGCTCTGGGTGATATCGATCTTGAGTTTTTCAGCCATGGGCAGGGCGAAAAAATCTTTCGCGCTGCGGGCCACGTGCTCGATCCGTTCGGCGCTGATCGGGTGCCCTTTGATGTAGAAGAATCCCCACTGGCGACAGGCTTCGTCGATCTGCATGGCAATCGCCTGCCAGGCCGGCTGATCGTCACGGTAGAGCGGGGCGATGTCGATAATGGGGAGCTGGTTCAAAAGGTTCGTTCCTGATCGGTGTAGGTGCTGGGTGAAAGGTTACTTGGGCAGCTCTGCCTTGATGCCTTCCACGTAGTAGTCCATCGACGCCAACTCCGCGTTGGTCGCGACTTTTGCGTCGGCAATTCTCACTGCACCGGTCTGGTCCTTGATCGGGCCGGTAAAGGGATGGAATTCACCGCTCTCGATGCTGGCGATGATTTTCTGCGCTTCGGCTTTCACGTCAGCGGGCACGACGTCGCTGATCGGCAGTTCCACAGTGCCTTCCTTCAGCCCGCCCCAGTAATCCTGAGGTTTCCAGGTGCCATTGATGACGCCTTCGGTGGCCTGGATATAGTGCGGGCCCCAGTTGTTGACGATGGAGGTGAGGACGGCCTTGGGCCCGAAATGCGCCATGTCCGAGGCATAACCCACTGCATACACACCGCGCCGCTCGGCAGCCTGGATCGGGGCCGGGCTGTCTGTGTGCTGGAAGACGACATCCACGCCCTGGTCGATGAGCGCATTGGCGGCATCGGCTTCCTTGCCCGGGTCGAACCAGGAGTTGACCCACACCACCTTGATTTCAGTCCCCGGGTTGTACTTGTTCAGCGCCAACTGGATCGCGTCGATGTCACGCAGCACTTCCGGGATCGGGAAAGAGGCGACGTAACCGATTTTCCTGGTCTTGGTCATTTTTGCCGCGAGAAATCCACTGACGTAGCGGCCCTCGTAGGTCCTTGCCAGGTAGGTGCCCAGGTTCTTGTCCTGCTTGTAGCCGGTGGCGTGCTCGAACGTCACTTTCGGGAATTGCTTCGCCACTTTAAGTGTCGGGTTCATGTAACCGAAGGAGGTGGTGAACACCAGGTCATAACCGCCCTTGGCCATGTTGCGAATGACCCGTTCGGCGTCTGCGCCTTCCGGCACGTTTTCGACATAACTGGTGGAAACCTTGTCACCCAGGGCCTCGATCATGGCCTTGCGACCCTGCTCGTGCTGATAGGTCCAGCCATGGTCGCCGATGGGGCCAATGTAGACGAAGCCGACTTTCAGCGGATCGGCTGCCGAGGCCATCAGGCTCGATCCCAGACCAATGACCGCAGCCATGGCGCACAACAGTTGTTTCAGGGGGCGACGCGGTTGAGTGATGGAATGCATCGGGTCCAGCTCCGTTTTGATCTTGCAGGCAGGGCCGCAGTGGCGGTTTATCTGGGGAATGCAAAAAACTGACCAACAGGACAGTTAATGCCCGTACCCGACGTGGCCGGTTTTCCAGCGCGGATCACGACGTTTAACGGTGCGTTTGGCCACTGCCTGCCGCCAACTGGTGCAGGGCCCGATGAGCCGCGAAGTTGGACGCTTGAGAGTGATACATTGAAACCTTTGCTTACACTCGTACTCTCAACGCCCTCGAACGCGTTAATCGGACGTATCACCAAGGACTGGCGCGGAGCATCCGCAACGGTTTAGAAGGCAACTCATGGGCTCCCTACTCAAGCAAGAAAAGTTTCTCCTGCTGGCAATCATCGCAACCTGTGTTGCCTATCCTCTGGAACACTGGTTCCTCAGCAATGGCCAGGGCATTGCGCTGGCGGCAGGCATCGCGCTGGTCGCCTTTATCGTCTGCGCTTCGTTACGGGTTGCGCACCATGCCGAAATGCTCGCGGAGAAAGTTGGCGATCCCTACGGCACCATGATCCTGACCCTGTCAGCGGTGCTGGTGGAAGTCATCATCCTGGCCATCATGATGAGCAATGAGCCGTCGCCCACGCTGGTTAGGGACACGATCTACTCGGCGGTGATGCTCGACATCAATGGCATTCTCGGCCTGGCAGCGCTCATGGGCGGGATCAAACACGGCGAGCAGCCCTACAACGATGACTCGGCGCGTACTTACAGCGTAATGATTCTGACCGCCATGGGCGTTTCCATGGTGGTGCCGGAGTTCATTCCCGAGGGTGACTGGAAGCTTTATTCCGCGTTCACCATTGGCGCCATGGTAGTGCTGTACACCCTGTTCCTGCGCATGCAGGTCGGGCCGCACAGCTATTTCTTCAGCTACAGCTACCCGGAGAAGAAAAAGCGCAAGGATCAAACACAAGGCGAAGAAGAACCCGTCAACCTGACCAAGTCCATCGGTATTCTCGTGCTGGGTGTGGTGGTGATTGGCGCCCTGGCGGAAGTGATGTCCAAGACCATCGATCTGGGCCTGGAAGGCACCGGCGCGCCGCCCGTGATGGCTGCGATTCTGGTGGCTGCAATCTCGGCCGCGCCGGAGATCCTGACCGCCCTGCGCGCCGCGCTGGCCAACCGCATGCAGTCAGTGGTCAACATCGCGCTGGGTGCTTCGCTGTCAACGGTCATCCTCACCGTACCGGTGATGGAAGCCATGGCGCTGTACAGCGGCCAGCCGTTCCAGATGGCGATGACGCCGGTGCAGACGGTGATGATCTTCATCACCCTGCTGGTCAGCGCCATCAACCTCAACGACGGCGAGACCAACGCCATCGAAGGCATGACCCACTTCGTGCTGTTCGCGACCTTCATCATGTTGTCGCTGCTGGGGCTGTAACGGGTGTGACGATGGCGGTGTAGTTGATGCATCGCCATCGCCGTAACCTCCGGCGGCTCCTACTGGATCGGGGCATCACCCGAACCCTGTAGGAGCCCACGAGCAACGCGAGTCGGCGATGGCGGCTTAACTGACCCACCGCTATCGCTGGCCTCGTAACCTCGGTGAGCTCCTACAAATAGCGAGAAGCACCGAGCACCGCTAGGCAAAGATGACATCACACCTGACACCCCAGCCTTTCAACCATTGACCAGCACCTTCGCCGCCTGGGTGTGGTCAGCAATCAAACCTTTGATATCCAGCCCCTCGACCTGGCCATCGACCACCCGCCATGTGCCCTCAATCATCACTCGGTCAGCACGATCGGCGCCGCACAGCAGCAATGCCGACAGCGGATCATGGCTGCCGGAAAAACGCAGGTCGTCCAGCTTGTACAGCGAAAGGTCAGCCTGTTTGCCCACCGCAAGTTCGCCAATGTCGGTGCGGCCCAGCAACTGCGCCGAGCCTTTGGTGGCCCAGCCCAGGACCAATTGCGGGGTGATCTTCTCCGCGCCGTAGCGCAGGCGTTGCAGGTAAAGCGCCTGGCGTGCTTCAAGCATCATGTTCGAGGCATCGTTGGACGCCGACCCGTCAACGCCCAACCCCACCGGCGCGCCCGCCGCGATCAGGTCCAGCGTCGGGCACAGGCCTGAAGCCAGGCGCATGTTCGACGTCGGGCAGTGGCACACGCCGGTGCCTGCAGCGCCCAGGCGATTGATCTCATCAGCGTTGAAGTGAATGCCGTGGGCCAGCCAGGTGCGCGGCCCGAGCCAGCCGACGCTGTCCAGATAGTCCACGGTACGCAGGCCGAAACGCTGCAGGCAGAAATCTTCCTCGTCCAGGGTTTCTGCCAAGTGCGTGTGCAGGCGCACATCAAGCTTTTCGGCAAGCGCTGCACTCTCGCGCATGATCTGCGGCGTCACCGAAAACGGTGAGCAGGGCGCCAGGGCAATCTGAATCTGCGCGCCATCCCCGCGCTGGTGATAGCGCTCGATCAGGCGCTGGCTGTCTTGCAGAATGACTTCGCCCTGTTGCACCGTCTGCTGTGGCGGCAAGCCTCCGTCGTCTTCGCCCAGACTCATGGAACCGCGGGTCAGCATGGCGCGCATGCCCAGTTCGCGCACACTCTCGACCTGCACATCAATGGCCTGTTCCAGGCCATCAGGAAACAGATAATGATGGTCGGCAGCCGTGGTGCAGCCCGACAGCAGCAGCTCGGCCAGCGCCACCTTGCTCGCCAGTGCCAGTTGCGTTGGGGTCAGCCGCGCCCAGACTGGGTAAAGGGTCTTGAGCCAGGGGAACAATGGCTGATTGACCACCGGCGCCCAAGCCCGCGTCAGGGTCTGATAGAAGTGATGATGGGTGTTGATCAAGCCCGGCAACAGCACGTGTTCGCGGGCATCGAACACCCGATCGCAGGGGCTGGCAGGTTGCTGACCGGTGCCGAGCATCTCGACGATGACGCCGTTCTCGACCACCAGCCCGCCTCGCGCATCAAGTGCGTTAGCGGTAAATACAGCGAGGGGATTTTTCAACCAGGTGCGAATCGCAGGCATCTTGCCGGCTCCTCTGAAAGCAGGGTTCAGGTAAGCCAGCTCAGTGTTGCCCTGTCTGCTGATCCAGGGTCGCCGGGCTGTTCGGCCCTGGCGAGGCGCAATGTTATGCCGACGGCAGGCGCCGGATCAAGTCCGCTTCAGGCGGCAGCGACGTGCATGGATACCGTCAATTGCGCTGCCGCCGCCAGATCCACCAAAGCATCCAGGCTGAACAGATCGACCCTGTGAGCCAGCGATCACCCCATTACCAGGCAATCACATCGCCTTTGTAATCGACAAAATGGTGCCCACCCTTGCCAGCGTAGGCATTGAGCTGCTCTACCAGCCCGCGGGTGCTGGTTTCGACGTCGATGTCGGCGCCTTCGCCGCCCATGTCGGTCTTGACCCAGCCCGGGTGCATCGACAGCACGGTAGGGCGTGGTTGCGGCAATTGCACGACGAAGCTGTTGGTCATCGAATTGAGTGCGGCCTTGCTTGCCTTGTATAGGGTCATGGTGTCCCCCGCAGGACAGGCAACGCTGCCCAGCAGCGAGCTCATGAACGCCAGCACGCCGGTGTTCGGGCGCACTTGGTTGACCAGGCGCTCGGCCAGACGGATAGGTGCAATGGCGTTGGTCAGAAACAACTGACCCAATTCGTCGGCTGTGGCCTGAGAGGCATTTTGATGTTGCGGGCCGCTGATGCCAGCGTTGACGAACAGCACATCAAAGACCTGGCCTTGCAGCTTTTGCACCAGGGCGTCCATTGAGGCGAGGTCGTTCATTTCCAGGGTCTCGAGGTTGACCCCGCTGACAGCTTGCAGGTCTGCGGCTTTGTGTACGTCGCGCACCGTGGCGGTTACGGCCCAGCCTTGCTCGGTCAGGCGCTTGACCAGGCCCAGACCCAGGCCACGTGAAGCGCCGATGATCAGCGCGGTTTTGTTGGCGGACATGAATGTACTCCTTCAAGGATAAGCGTCGTAAGACGTTATGCCCTGATACCAGTCACGATGCAACGCGTCCTTTACCTGCCTGCGCGGGAGCCGCCGAAGGCTGCGAATGGCGGTGTGTCAGATGCCTTGCTTTCGCAGACTGCCGCAGCTCCTCGGGAATGTTCCCCTTGCCTCAATGCCCCGCCTGCCATGGCTGGCCCAGTGAAACAGGAGCGTAGAGCCGGGTCCGCAAGGCGTTGCGCGAGAGCAGCACCAGAACCACGATGGTGGCCACATAAGGCAGCATCGCCAGCAGGTTGGAAGGTATGGCCAGGCCAATACCTTGCGCCACCAGATGCAGAATGCTGGCAAGGCCGAACAGCCAGGCGCCCAGCAGCAGACGCCACACCCGCCAGCTGGCGAAGACCACCAGCGCGAGCGCAATCCAGCCGCGACCGGCACTCATGTTTTCGGCCCACATCGGCGTGTAGGCCAGGGACAGGTAGGCACCCGCCAGACCCGCCATCGCGCCCCCGAACAACACCGCCAGGGTACGCACGCGCAGCACTGGCAGGCCCATGGCGCTGGCCGCATCCGGATTTTCGCCTACAGCCTGGATGATCAGGCCGACGCGACTTTTCAGCAGTGTCCAGGCGACCGCTGCAAACAGTACAAATGACAGGTAAACCAGAATGTCCTGAGCAAACAGCATGCGCCCCAGCAGTGGAATGTCGCTGAGGTAGGGGATCAGGATCGGCTCGAAACCCTGCAACGGTTTCCCGACCCAGGCCGCACCGACAAAACTTGACAGGCCGACGCCGAAGATCGTCAGCGCCAGACCGGTAGCGACCTGATTGGCGTTGAACACCAGCGCCACGATGGCGAACAGGGCTGACAGCAACATGCCCGCCAGCATGGCCAAGAGCACCCCCAGCCAGAGATTGCCGGTGCCCAGGGCGATGATGAAGCCGATCACCGCACCAAACAGCATCATGCCTTCCTGGCCGAGGTTGAGCACGCCGGTCTTTTCGCAGATCAGTTCCCCCAGCGCCACCAGCAGCAGGGGTGTGCCGCAGCGCACCATGGCGAAGAAAATATTGCTCAGCAGATCGATATCCATCAGACCGCTCCTGTAGCGACAGCCGTTGGCTGGCGTTTGCGCCAGCGCGCATGCAGGCGTGGCCGATAAAGGATCAACACGTCACAGGCCAGCAGGAAAAACAGCATCATGCCCTGAAACAATTGGGTAATGGCTTGCGGCAGATTCAGGCTCATTTGCGCACTTTCGCCGCCCAGATAGAGCAGGGCCATCAACAGGCTGGCGAACAGGATGCCGATGGGGTTGAGCCGGCCGAGAAACGCCACGGTGATCGCCGCGTAGCCATAGCCGGGCGATACCTGCGGCACCAGTTGACCAATGGGACCTGTCACTTCGCAGACTCCGGCCAGCCCGGCCAGCCCGCCGCTGATGAGCAGGGCCAGCCAGACCAGACGTTTTTCGCGAAAGCCGACGAAGCCCGCTGCGCGCTTGTCCAGCCCCAGCACCTTGATCTGAAAGCCGACGAAACTGCGCTGCAGCAACACCCAGGTCGCCACCAGCGCCAGCAGCGCAAAATACACCCCGGCGTGCACGCGGCCGTCCTCGCTGAGCAAGGGCAGGCGGCTGGCATCGCCGAACATGGCCGACTCGGGAAAATTCATGCCTGCCGGGTCTTTCAGCGCGCCATGCACGAAGAACAGCAACAGGTTCAGGGCGATGTAATTGAGCATGATGCTGGTCAGGATTTCGTTGGCGTTGAAATGCGTGCGCAGCCAGGCCGTCAGCCCCGCCCATGCCGCGCCGCCGAGGGTGCCGACCCCTATAATCAACGCCAGCGCCCAGCGACTGTCCACGTTTATGACGTTGACCGCCACCGCGCTACCCGCCAGTGCACCCAACAGCAATTGACCCTCGGCGCCGATGTTCCAGATGCGCGCCTGATAAGCCACCGCCAGGCCCAGGGCGCACAGCAGTATCGGCAGCGCCTTGACCAGCAGTTCCGACACACCGTAAAGGTCGCTGACGGGGGTGATCAGCAACGTATGCAGCGTCACCCAGGGATCGAGGCCCAGGGCAAAGAACAGCAGCGAGCCGCAGACAAGGGTCAGCAGTGCCGCCAGCAGTGGCGAACACCAGAGCATGGCCCGGGACTGGTGGCCGCGCGGTTGCAGGGAAAGCAGCATCGTAGGCTCCGTTGGATTCGTTAGAAAGGCGCGGCGGTTTGCGGCTGGGCAGGGTTGTGAGGCGGCGCGTCGAATTCCCCTGCCATCCAGCCGCCGATCTGTACTGGTGAGGTCTGGGGCGTGGGCACCAGGGCCGACAACTTGCCGCTACTCAGGGCGGCAAGCCGGTCGCTGATCTGGAACAGTTCATCAAGGTCTTCGGAAATCACCAGAATCGCCGCGCCCGCATCGCGCAACGCGATCAGCGCGCGGTGGATCGCCGCTGCGGCGCCAACATCCACGCCCCAGGTGGGGTGGGCGGCGACCAGCAGTTTCGGGTTCTGCAGGATCTCCCGGCCCAGAATGAATTTCTGCAGGTTGCCACCCGACAGGCTGCGCGCAGGCGCCAGGGCATCCGGTGTCTTGACGGCAAAGCGACGAATGATCTCATCGGCCAGGGTCCTCACCTTGCCGCGCTGGATCAGGCCATTGCTGACCAGGCCCTGCTGAAAAGCGGTCAGTAAAGCGTTGTCGGTCAGGCTCAGTTCCGGTACTGCGCCGTGGCCCAGACGTTCCGCCGGGACGAACGCCAGACCATGCCTGCGCCGCGCGTCCGGGCGCAGGTGACCGACATCCGTCGCGCCAAAACGAATCTGCGCCGAGCGCGTGCGGCTGAGGGGTTGTTCGCCACTGAGCAGCGTAAGCAACTCATCCTGACCATTGCCTGCGACCCCAGCGATGCCGACGATTTCACCGCTGCGTACTTCCAGATCAAGATCATGCAACGAGCAGCCGAACGGATCGGGGTTGTGCCATGACAGCTGGTTTACTTGCAGATATGGCGCCTGGCCAGTGGCTTTCGGGTAATGCGCGCTGAGCCCTTCGGCGTCGCCAACCATGAGTTGCGCCAGTTCAAGGTCCGAACACTGCGCCGGAATGCAATGCCCGGACACCTTGCCGCCGCGCAGCACGGTCGCGCTGTGGCACAACGCGCGCACTTCGCCCAGCTTGTGGCTGATGAACAGAATGCTGCAGCCTTCTGCCGCCAGCCGCCGCAGGGTAACGAACAACTCCTGGGCCTCCTGCGGGGTCAGTACGGACGTGGGCTCGTCAAGAATCAACAGACGAATGTCCTGCATCAGGCAGCGAATGATCTCCACTTTTTGCCGTTCCCCGATGGACAGGCTGTGGACAAGTCGCTGTGGCTCAAGCGCCATGCCGTAGCGTTGCGACACTTCACGAATCTTAGGCTCCAGCTGTTTCGGCGAGCCGGCCTGCGCACCCATTGCCAGCGCGATGTTCTGCGCCACGGTCAGGGTTTCGAACAGCGAGAAGTGCTGGAACACCATGCCGATACCCAGGCTGCGGGCCTGCGCCGGATTGCGCATGGTCAACGTCTCACCGTGCCAGACGATGGCGCCAGAGTCAGGTTGCGTCACGCCGTAGATGATCTTCATCAGCGTGCTTTTGCCCGCGCCGTTTTCCCCCAGCAAGGCGTGGATTTCTCCGGCTTCGATACTCAGGTCGATGGCGTCGTTGGCCAGACAGCCGGGATAGCGCTTGCTGATGGCGTGCATTTGCAGGCGCGGGAAGGTCGCAGGGTTGGGCATGACAGGCTCAGGGTCAGAGGAACGCCTGTGGATAAAGCAATTTCCTGGCCAGGCAGTCAGCTTTCATGGGGATAACCTGGAATTGTTGCCCATGGCATTCCTGTTGGCGCGCACAAGCGTGCCTGCAGCACCAGTGAGCGAGTCTTGAACACACCTGCGCACCATTACTGCGCAGTCGGGCGTCCCTGCCGACGCACTATCGACCACTGCACTGAGCGAAAAGTGTACAGCGGAGGATAAGCAAGCAGGCTCGGACACTGGAGGCGATCTTGCACCTGTTATCCACAGCCTGATCCACAGTAAATGTGCGCAAGCGTGAAAACCTGTTCTGGGCGCGAATGCACCCGTCGCAGGGCTTGGGAATCGGCTTAACACGCTGTTTCCCAATCATTTTTTCAAGCCCTTGAGCGAGGTTGGCGAAAATTTGATCAGATGGCCAAAGGGCACGTAATACAAGGGCTGTAGCAGCATGTGCTCAGGTTATCCACAGTCGGGCGCACAGCAATTGTGGGTAGAAGCTGCACGCATCCAGTGGCAGACAACTCGCCATCGCCGAGTCGCGCTGCTCTTGGGCTCCTACAGGATCGAGGGCAGCCGATGTTCTGCGGCATGCTGTAGGAGCGCCCGAGCAGCGCGAGGCCGCGATAGCGGTGTGTCAGGCAGGCCGCCATCGCCGAGTCGCGCTGCTCGTGGGCTACAGGATTGGGGTGAATCCAGGGGGGGCTTGGTGACTTACGAAATCTGTAGGAGCGCCCGAGCAACGCGAGGCCGCGATAGCGGTGTGTCAGGCAGGCCGCCATCGCCGAGTCGCGCTGCTCGTGGGCTCCTACAGGATTGGGGTGAATCCAGGTTGCTCGGTGACTTACGAAATCTGTAGGAGCGCCCGAGCAACGCGAGGCCGCGATAGCGGTGTATCAGGCAGGCCGCCATCGCCGAGTCGCGCTGCTCGTGGGCTCCTACAGGATTGGGGTGAATCCAGGGGGGGCTTGGTGACTTACGAAATCTGTAGGAGCGCCCGAGCAACGCGAGGCCGCGATGGCGGTGTGTCAGGCAGGCCGCCATCGCCGACTCGCGCTGCTCCTGGGCTCCTGCAGGATCGGGGTGAGCTGCCGGTTTCAATCCTTCCTCAACACAATCCGGCCCCGGCTCAGATCCGCCAGTTGCCGCCCGAGCAATTCAATCTGTTCGGGACCTATGGCAACCTCAAGCTCCACGCCGTTGGCGGTAAAATCTTCGCTTTGCACCAGCCCGTGGAGTTCAACGAGGCGCAGCTTCACCAACGCCAGTTCGCTGAACGCGCAGGCAAAGCTCATCGTCACCCGGTGGATCAATGGCAGGCGCTCGGCCTGCTGCAGGCATTTGTTGGCGCCACCACCGTAAGCTCGGGCCAGGCCGCCGGTGCCCAGCTGAATGCCGCCATACCAGCGTATGACCAGAACGACGACCTGATCAAAGTCCTGCGCTTCGATGGCCGCCAGTATCGGTCGACCTGCAGTGCCGCCCGGTTCGCCATCGTCATGGCTGCGGTACTGCCCCGCCAGCTTCCAGGCCCAGCAATTGTGGGTAGCGCCCAGGTCGCTGTTGAGTTCGATGAAAGCCTGAGCCTGCGCCGCGCTGGAAATGGGCGCCGCGAGGATGATGAAACGGCTCTTGCGAATCTCTTCGCGATACTCGCAAGGGCCAACCAGGGTAAAGGGCATGCGTAGATTCCCGCGCTTGTCAGGGCCGTGATTTACGCACCCGGTGGCGTCAGCCCGCAACCCTTGAGAATAATGCGGATCAAGTTATCGCCTGCGACCTCCATGTCCTGCCGGGTGAGCCGCGTGCGGCCGGTGACCTGACAGATTTGCGAGGCGAAATCGGCGTAATGCTGCGTGCTGCCCCACAGCAGAAAGATCAGGTGCACGGGGTCGACCGGGTCCATCTTGCCTGCGTCGATCCAGGCCTGGAACACCGCCGCGCGGCCTTGGAACCAGGTCTGGTAATCCTGGCTGAAGTGTTCGCTCAGGCATTCGCCGCCGCTGATGATTTCCATGGCGAATACCCGTGACGCTTGCGGCTGGCGGCGGGAAAACTCCATCTTGGCGCGGATATAGCGGCTCAGTGCCTGGGCCGGATCGTCGTCGACACTGAGGTGGTTGAAGGTGCTGTCCCACAGCTCGATGATGTTGCTCAGCACGGCAATATACAGCCCGAGCTTGTTGCTGAAGTAATAGTGCAGATTGGCCTTGGGCAGCCCGGCCTTGAGCGCGATGGTGTTCATGCTGGTGCCCTTGAAGCCATGGCGGGCGAATTCATCCTCGGCGGCCTGGATAATGGCTTCCTCGTTTTTCTGCCGGATACGACTGGCAGGCTTGGTGCCGTGAAGGCTGTGCGCAGGGACTTCAAGGGTCATGGGCGGGTCCGGACAGATCAATGGGTGCGACGCTGAACTGATAACCCAGCGCTGTCGATCCGACAAGCGCTGGCAGCGGAAAATATCGCAATAGCACAAGGTTCAGGCGCCATCAGGGCTCGGCTTGTCTTCCGGCAGCAGCAAGCTAAGCACGATGGCAGTGATACCACCGCTGGTGATCGCCGAATCGAACAGGTTCTGCACCAGCTTGGGCAGGTGATGCAGCAGCGCCGGTTGCGCGGCGATCCCCAGACCGACGCCGAAGGACGTGGCAATGATCAGCATACTGCGCCGGTCCAGCGGCGCCTGGGACAGAATGCGCACACCCGCCGCCGCGACGCTGCCAAACATCACCAGCGTCGCGCCGCCGAGCACCGGTTTGGGAATCTGCTGCAGCAGACCGCCAATCATCGGAAACAGGCCGAGCATGAACAGCAGGGCGCCGATGTACAGCCCGACATGTCGGCTGGCGACGCCGGTGAGCTGGATAACCCCGTTGTTCTGGGCAAACGTGGTGTTGGGGAACGCGCTGAAGGTAGCGGCGATCATGCAACTGACGCCATCACCCAGCACACCGCCCTTGAGCCTGGCAATGTGGTGGGGGCCACTGATGGGTTGCCTGGCGAGCATGCAGTTGGCGGTCAGGTCGCCGACGGTTTCAAGGGTGCTGATCAGATAGATCAGCGCCACCGGCAGGAACGCCGTCCAGTCAAAGGCGAAGCCGAACCGCAGGGGTATCGGCAGGCTGATCAGGGGCAGATCGGCGACCGAATGGGGCACCAGTTTTCCGCTCAGCCAGGCGGCCAGACTGCCCACCGCCAAGCCGATGATGATGGCCGACAGGCGTACCCAGGGTGTGTTCGAGCGATTGAGCAGGATGATCACGATCACCACGAAGGCGCCCAGGGCCAGGTTCAGCGGCGCGCCGAAGTCTTCGGCATTGAACCCGCCGCCGAGGTCAGTCACGCCAACCTTGATCAGGCTCACCCCAATCAGGGTGATGATGATGCCGGTCACCAGCGGCGTGATGATTTGCCGTAGCCGGCCGATGAATCGGCTCAACACGATCTGCACCAGCGCCCCGAAAAAGCATACGCCAAAAATCATCGCCAGAATGTCTTCCGCGCTGCCGCCGCGCTGCTTGACCAGAAAGCCCGCCGACAACACCGCGCCCAGAAAGGCGAAGCTGGTGCCTTGCAGACAGATCATTCCAGCACCGATGCCGAACGGTCGACGCGCCTGAATGAACGTGCCTGCGCCCGAGACCATCAAGGCCATGCTGATCAGGTATGGCATATAGGCGCCCAGGCCCAGCGCCGAGCCGATCACCAAAGGTGGGGTAATAATGCCAACGAAACTGGCGAGCACATGTTGCAACGCGGCAAGCAGCGCCGGCAGTGGCTTGGGCCGATCGTCGAGGCCGTAGATCAGATCGCTGCTGGGTGGGGCGTCAGGCTGCATGGCGGGCTCTCGTAATCGTTTGATACAACTACTGTGCAAAAAACTGTCCAGCTGCTCAGGTTTTGGAGGCTTGCAGGAGCGCCCGAGCACCGCGAGGCCGCGATGGCGGTCTGTCTGAGACACTGCTATCGCGGCCTCGCGCTGCTCGGGCGCTCCTACAGGTCCAGGAAGAAACGCCTCACCGTGTTGCCGCCAGGGTCTGCAGAAAGCTTTCCAGCACCAGATGGGGGCGGCGGCCTTTGCGGGTCACCGACACCAGACTCAAATCATAGAAGCGGGATGTTGCCTTCAACGCGCGCAAACGGCCCTGCTGGACCCAGAAGCTAGCGTAGTGATCGGGCAGGTAGCCAATGTAGCGGCCCGTCAGAATCAGAAAGGCCATGCCTTCGCGGTCCGAGGCGCTGGCGGTGCAATGGAGCGCCTGGTAATGCGCCTGAATATCCGCGGGCAGTCGAAACGTCGGCGCGATGGCCTCCTGGCTGGCAAGGCGCGGATCGTCCAGTGCGGCGTCGTCCATGTAGAACAGCGGATGCCCTACTGCGCAGTAGAGCAGCGAACGCTCACTGTACAGCGGCTGATAGTCAAGCCCGGACAGCGCGCTGGCCTGGGGTACGACGCCGACATGCAGGCGCCCATCGAGCACACCTTGTTCCACCTCGTTGGGCGCGATCATGCGGATATTGATGTGCACGTCCGGGCCACGCTCCTTGAGCTGCGCCAGTGCGTGGGTGATGCGCATATGCGGCAGGGTGACCAGATTGTCCGTCAGGCCGATGTTCAATTCGCCGCGCAAATGCTGATGCAGGCCATTGACCTCGGTACGAAAGCTTTCCAGGGCACTGAGCAACTGCAGCGCCGATTGATACACCTCGCGACCTTCTTCGGTCAGGGAGAACCCTGCACGCCCACGCTGGCACAGGCGCAGGCCGAGGCGCTGTTCGAGATCGCCCATCTGCTGGCTGATGGCTGAGCGACCAATACCCAGCACGCTTTCGGCGGCAGAAAATCCGCCCGCTTCGACCACGCTGCGGAAAAGGCGCAAGAGCCGGATATCAAAATCGCTGACCTGCGCCAGCGGGTCGGGACGACGACTGCTCATTGTTTAGTCACCGCTTAACTGAAGATCATAAAAGTCAGGTTTTCCCGACTCTATCGCCATGGCACTTTAGCTGCATCCACTATTTCGTCTTTATTGCCCGCCCGCCCAGGCCCATTGCTTCGACGAGGTTACCCTGATGAACATGTTCGAGTCGTCCGACAGGTCAGTCGCCAGCCAGCTCAAGCTTGATGCGCACTGGATGCCCTACACCGCCAACCGCAATTTCCAGCGCGACCCGCGACTTGTGGTTGCAGCCCATGGCAGTTACCTGACCGACGACAAGGGCCGGCAAATCTACGACGGCCTGTCCGGGCTGTGGACGTGCGGCGCCGGGCACACGCGCAAGGAAATCCAGGAAGCAGTCTCCCGGCAGTTGGGGATTCTCGATTATTCGCCGGGCTTTCAGTTCGGGCATCCGCTGTCATTTCAGCTGGCGGAAAAGATCACTGACCTGACGCCCGGCACGCTCAACCATGTCTTCTATACCAACTCGGGCTCCGAATGCGCTGACACGGCCGTGAAGATGGTGCGCGCGTACTGGCGTCTGAAAGGCCAGGCGAGCAAGACCAAGATGATCGGCCGCGCCCGTGGCTACCACGGCGTCAACGTGGCGGGCACCAGCCTGGGCGGGGTCAACGGCAATCGCAAAATGTTTGGCCAGTTGATGGATGTCGATCATCTGCCGCACACCTTGCTGGCGAGTAACGCCTATTCGCGTGGCATGCCGGAGGCGGGCGGGATTGCCCTGGCAGATGAAATGCTCAAGTTGATCGAACTGCATGATGCGTCGAACATCGCGGCGGTGATTGTCGAGCCCATGGCAGGTTCGGCCGGTGTCATCGTGCCGCCTCAAGGCTATCTCAAGCGGCTGCGGGAAATCTGCGACCAGCACAACATCCTGCTGATCTTCGACGAAGTGATCACCGGCTTTGGCCGCACCGGCTCGATGTTTGGCGCGGACAGCTTCGGAGTGACTCCGGACTTGATGTGCATCGCCAAGCAAATCACCAATGGCGCGATCCCGATGGGCGCGGTAATCGCCAGCAGCGAGATCTATCAGACGTTCATGAATCAGCCGACGCCGGAATATGCCGTGGAGTTCCCCCACGGCTACACCTACTCGGCCCACCCGGTGGCCTGCGCCGCCGGGCTTGCGGCGCTTGAATTGCTGCAACGCGAAAACCTCGTGCAGCAGGCCGCTGAAGTGGCGCCGCATTTCGAAAACGCCTTGCACGGCCTTAAAGGCACAAAGCATGTCGTCGATATTCGCAACTACGGCCTTGCGGGCGCCATCCAGCTCGCGCCACGTGACGGCGATGCCATTGTGCGCCCGTTCGAGGCTGGCATGAAACTGTGGAAGGCCGGATTTTACGTGCGTTTTGGCGGCGACACCTTGCAGTTCGGGCCGACCTTCAACAGCCAGGCGCAGGACCTGGACCGGCTGTTTGACGCTGTCGGTGAAGCGCTGGGTCAGGTCGACTGAACACCTTTCTATCTATAAGCGTGGGCGCAGACAGTCATGCGCCCGCTTCGGAGTCGGTAATGAGCACCATTGAACACTTGATCGACGGCCAGATGGTCACCGGCACAGGTCGAACTGCAGACGTCTTCAATCCCTCGACCGGACAGGTCATTCACCAGGTTGGCCTGGCGGATCGGGCAACCGTGCAACTTGCCATTGATTCCGCCAGGGCGGCTTTTCCGGCCTGGCGCAGTACACCGGCGGCAAAGCGTGCTCAGGTGATGTTTCGTTTCAAACAATTGCTGGAGCAGAACGAAAGCCGCATCGCCCAGTTGATCAGCCAGGAACACGGCAAGACGCTGGAAGACGCGGCCGGTGAGCTCAAGCGCGGGATCGAGAACGTCGAATATGCCTGTGCGGCACCGGAGATTCTCAAAGGTGAGTACAGCCGCAATGTAGGACCCAATATTGACGCCTGGTCCGACTTCCAGCCGCTGGGCGTCGTGGCCGGGATCACGCCGTTCAACTTCCCGGCCATGGTGCCGCTGTGGATGTATCCGCTGGCGATCGCCTGTGGTAACTGCTTCATTCTCAAGCCGTCTGAGCGCGATCCGAGTTCCACGCTGCTCATCGCACAACTGCTGCACGAAGCCGGCCTGCCCAAGGGCGTGCTTAATGTCGTGCATGGCGACAAGGCTGCAGTGGATGCGCTGATCGAGGCGCCAGAAGTCAAGGCGCTGAGTTTTGTCGGCTCAACGCCGATTGCCGAGTACATCTATAAAGAAGGGGCGGCTCGCGGCAAACGCGTGCAGGCGCTGGGCGGAGCAAAAAACCACGCCGTGCTGATGCCGGATGCGGATCTGGACAATGCAGTCAGCGCCCTGATGGGCGCTGCATATGGATCATGCGGCGAGCGTTGCATGGCAATCTCTGTCGCCGTCTGCGTGGGTGATCAGATTGCCGACGCCTTGGTCAGCAAGCTGGTGCCGCAGATTGCTGCCCTCAAGATTGGCGCCGGGACCACGTGTGGCCTGGACATGGGGCCGCTGGTCACCGGGCAGCATCGCGACAAGGTCAGTGGCTATATAGAGGACGGTGTTCAGGCGGGCGCCAGGCTGGTGGTCGATGGTCGTGGCCTGAGTGTGACGGGTCACGAAGAGGGGTTCTTCATGGGCGGTTGCCTGTTCGATCACGTCACGCCGGATATGCGTATCTATAAAGAAGAGATCTTCGGCCCGGTTCTGTGCATCGTCCGCGTGGCAAGCCTGGAGCAGGCCATGCAACTGATCAATGATCATGAATATGGCAACGGCACCTGCATCTTCACTCGCGATGGCGAGGCGGCGCGTCTGTTCTGCGATGAGATCGAAGTGGGAATGGTCGGCGTCAACGTGCCGCTGCCGGTGCCGGTGGCGTATCACAGTTTCGGCGGCTGGAAGCGGTCACTGTTCGGCGACCTGCACGCTTATGGGCCCGATGGTGTGCGCTTCTACACGCGCCGCAAAGCGATCACCCAACGCTGGCCACAACGTGCGAGCCACGAGGCGTCGCAGTTTGCCTTCCCCAGCCTATAGATAGAGAAGGGACGAGCCGCAGGCTCGCCCCGTATTTTCGGCCTGTCAGCAGCGATATGACAATTTGATGAATTTAGGGCTTGACGGCCTCGCCAATCTCTCTATAATTCGCACCTCTTCTGACGCAGATAGAACGAAAAACTTGTTGTTAATCAATAAGTTGGACGGTTCGGTTGGCGAAGAAGAGGTTTCGATGAGGTTGATCGAAAGCGGTGAAAAAAGGCAGTTGACAGCAGGTTGTAACGCTGTAGAATTCGCCTCCCGCTAACGAGCAACGTGATGTTGATCGAAGCGCAAGTGGTTGAAGTTGATAAGGAAACTTTGA
>NZ_UTVH01000068.1 GCF_900585905.1 Pseudomonas viridiflava | reverse complement strand
GTGCTGACCTGTGGCAGCAGCCGTCTGGCGCGCTTCGCGGCCGCCGACGTCGAGGCCCTGACGGACAGGCCAGTGTTCGTGCTGGAAG
Source organism: Pseudomonas viridiflava (assembly GCF_900585905.1). GTDB lineage: Bacteria > Pseudomonadota > Gammaproteobacteria > Pseudomonadales > Pseudomonadaceae > Aquipseudomonas. The sequence goes on along the minus strand of NZ_UTVH01000068.1, from coordinate 195 downwards.
GCGGCACGGCCAGTTGGGTCAAGGCCGGGTTTGCGCTGGAACCCGGCGAAACCCGCCTGGCCTCAGCGCGCATCGACCGTTACCGCCGCCCGTATGAAGGCACCGACGCACCCAAGGCCGCGATGCAGGCGTATCTGGACTGGGAGTTCGGTCTGGTCGAACAACTGGGCCGAGATGGGACGCATGGGTTTCGGG
>NZ_UTVH01000073.1 GCF_900585905.1 Pseudomonas viridiflava | reverse complement strand
ATCCCGAACTCAGCAGTGAAACGATGCATCGCCGATGGTAGTGTGGGGTTTCCCCATGTGAGAGTAGGTCATCGTCAAGATTAAATTCCAGAACCCCTGATCGCTTACGCGTTCAGGGGTTTTGTTTGTGCGCGTGGAGAAGGTTGGCAACTTGCGACTAGCCGTGGGATCGGCTTTAGCCGGGAAGAGGCCAGTACAGCCGCTAAAGATGAGGCGTTAGAAATGACGCCTTCCCGGCTAAAGCCAATCCTACGGCCTGGTCCACAATCGATTCCAAAGCAGATCCCACGGCCATCTACACGCGCAAAATCCGCGTAATAAAAAAGGCCGCATTCGCATGCGGCCCTGTAGTCACCTGACCTTACCTCAATCAGCAGCTTCTTCAGCAGCCTCTACCACAACCACCTTGTCTTCATCGCGTCGGCGGATGTATTTCCAGTCCGCTTCGTCGATGTAGATCCCGTTAGGTCCGCTGCCGCCTTCCAGATCGATGGCGACATGGGCGGACACCTGGGGTTTGACGCTGGCCAGAATAGGCACGAAGCCCAGTTGCAGACTGGTCTCCAGCAGGGCCGCCTGGTTCTTCTCGTCGATATCAGCCGCTTCGTCAAGGTAGTAAGGCAGACGCACGCGACCTGCCTGGTCGCGGTCCATCAAGTGCAATAACAGGTACATGTTGGTCAGCGCCTTGATGGTCATCGTCGTGCCGTTGGACGCTGCGCCATCGATATCGGTATGGATCACCGGCTGGCCATTGACCTTGGTGATTTCGAACGCCAGCTCAAAAAGATCTTTCAGGCCCAGTTGATTATGGTTGGCGGCCACCAGGCGAGCCAGATACTCCTTGGCTTCTTCGTTCTTGTTGTCCTGTTCGGCACTCTGGCTCAGGTCGAACACTGACAGCGTTTCGCCTTCTTCGTATTGTCCGGCGCTGTGGATGATCTGGTCGATATGCTTGAGCGCTTCTTTATTGGGCGCCAGGACGATGCGGAAGCTGGCGAGGTTGGACACCTGTCGTTTGTTGATCTCACGATTGAACAGGGCCAGTTGGTGCTCAAGGCTGTCATAGTCACTGCGGATATTGCGCAGGGTGCGCGCGATGTCGGTGACGGCTGCGCGTCGCGCCTTGCCCAGGGTCAGCGCTTCGTCGGTGCGGTGTGCGTATGCATTGATCAGCAACTTCAAGCGGCGCTCGACGTCCTCCTCGCTGTCGAACTTGGCCACGCCTTTGAGGCGTACCTGCGCGTACAGCGCTTCGATCTGGCCATCGCTGCGTAGCAAACCCTGCCAGCTGTCCTGGTAGTCGTTAAGCAGCGGCAAAAGGTTATCCAGCGAATCATCCACCGGGTCCATGAACGGCGTACCGAACGGCAGATCAGCGGGCAGCAGCTGGCGACGGCGTAGCGCATCATCCAGGGTGCGTTGCTTGGACTCCATGTCGCCAATCTGGCGGGCAACCAGTTGCAGCTTCGCCGACAACTGCTGCACGCGCTCGGTGAAGGCATCACTGGAGCGCTTGAGCTCGTCCTGGGCGGCTTCCATCTGCGCCAGCTGTTCCAGTTTGTCGCTTTCTTCCGCGCTGAGTGTATGGCAGCGACGGAAATCTTCCAGTGCCTTTTGTGCGTCGAGCACCTCTTGGTACAGCGCTTCGGTTTGCGTCTTGCTGGCGGCGCGGTCGGCCGCGACGGCTTGCTGGGTCTTGAGCTGTTTGAGCTCCTTTTCCAGACGCTCTTTCTGGTCGCGCAATGCTGCGCGGTCTGCCAGAGCCTGCAGGGCAGGGGGCTCGATGTTAGACAGGTTGATCGAGAGACCCGGCACCTGGAACTGATCACCCTTGAAGCTATCGAGGATCGTTTCCAGGGATTTGACCCAGGCGTCGCCATCGTCCAGCGCGATGCCTTGCTCGCCCAGCGGCAAGCTAAACAGGGCGCTGTTGAACAGGCGCATCAGGCGCTCGACGTCTGGCTGGGAGAATTCTTCACGCAGGCGGGCATAGCTGTTGTTGTCGGCATGATCGAGTTGCTGTCTGACCGATTTCAGGCGCTTTTCCAGATCGCGCAAACGTTCGTCGAGGTCTTCGGCGCTGAACTGACGCGATTGCGCCAGCGCACCGGCCAGTTCGTCGTGGGCATCCTTGGCCGCCAGCAACTGCTGTTCCAGGACCTTGGCGTTTTCGATCAGGGCGAAGCGGTTCTTCAACACCGACAGCTCGCCAATCCAGCGCTGCAGGCTGCTGATTTCCCGCTCAAGGCGCATCAGTTCCTGAGTGCTGCCACGCTGATCGTTCTGCAGTGCATCCTGCTGGTTGCGGTAGTGCTCGGCCTGGATGACCAGCTCTTCCTTGCGCGCGCCGGAATAGTCCTGCCATGTCCCCAGCAGTGCGTCCAGCAGGGGCGAAAGTCGATGCAGCTTGCCGCGCAACAGGTCACGTTGCGCCACGCCCGCCGCGAGGGCTTCAACCAGCGGCCCGGCCTTTACCAGTGCGTTGTAATCCTGCTCCATGCGGCGCACGTCGCGAAACGCCTCTTCGCAGGCGGCAATGTAATCCACGCTGCCGGAACGCAAGCTGTGCTCGAACGCGTCGAGGAACAACTGTTTGAGCTTGGCCGCAGTGATCTCACGCATGTGCAGCAGGTTGATGAACAGCGCGCGGAAAGTCTTCAGGCTCTGTTCGCTGGTGGAGCGTAGCGGAATCAGCGTCAGGTCCAGTGGGATCGAGGTGTGCCCGCCCACTAGCAAACGACGCAATTCGTCTGGCTTGAGTTCGTAGGCTTTCAGGCCCTGGCTTTCGAGGTTGCTGAACAGCTCTTTTTGCCGCAGGCAGGTGTCGTTTTTCTGATAATGGCCCAAGTCCAGCTCGCCTGCGTAGGCAAAGAACTGGTGACCAAAACCGCCGCCAGGGCCGCGTCCGACCACGCCGATGACGTGAGGGCCGTGGGGCAGCGCCACTTCCACCAGGATATAACTGGTGTCTGAGGCGAAGTAGAAGCGGCGTGACTGTTCAAGGCTGTATTTGCCGAAACTCATGTCCGACATGCGCGCCAGAATCGGGAATTGCAGGGCGTTGATCGATGCGCTTTTGCCCAGGTTGTTCGCGCCGTACACCGACAGCGGGTGCTCCAGCGGGAACAGGCCGAGGCTGTAACCTGCGGTATTCAACAAGGCAAAACGGCGGATGCCGTAGCGTTCCTGGCTCATGCGTCGGTCTCCCGTTGTTGTTCTTCAGCGATGGCACGAGCGAGCGCCTGTTCGTCGCTTTCCGGCGTTTCATCGAACTCGGCAAGATCCAGAGGATCATCGGTGTGCAGCAGCTGTTCATCGCTGTCGTTGTCGATCAGCACGGGCGTGGGCAATGGCAACACGCTGTGCAGGCTGGCCGCCAGATCGCGGTCCTGCTGCACAGAAAGGCAGACATCGAGGAAACGATGCATGGGCGGCAGAAAGCGGTAGACGCCGTTTTCTTCAGCGGCAAAGCCCAACTGCGTCATGCGGCGCATGATCTTTTCTTCCAGCTCTTCCTGAGTCTGGACTTCCGCTTGCAGAAACAGATCGCGGTACTTTTCCAGCAGCGAGGGCAGTTCGTCGCGGCCCAGGCTGCCGCCATCGAGCACGGCCACCGGGTCGCGACCCTGATCGGCCAGATGCTCGACCAGAATGAAAGTGAACAGCGCCAGCCGCTGCGCGGTCTTGTTGACCTGGGCTGTGGCCAGCTCAGGCACGAAATAGTAGAAACCGCGTGTGTCGCAGACCAGCTCGAAGCCCAGCGCCTTGAACAGCGTGCGGTATTGATCCTGGGAATTGGACAATTGCGCATACAGCTCGGGGTCGCGGCGGCTGATGTGAAAACCTTTGAACAGCTCGCGAAAGATCGGCGCCAGCTGGGACATTTCGGACAGATCAAGATGCATGGACAGGATTCCCCGTGTGCTCATCACTGCTGGAGAGCAGGGCGAAGGAGCGCAGGCTGACCTGATGCTCCTGAGTGAAATAATCACGACGTTCGAGACGCTCGCGAGCAAAGCGCTTGTCGCGAGACAGGCGCGAGAACCAGTACAGCAATTCGTCCGTCGCGCCCTCTGGCTCCTGCTCCAGCAGCCAGACCATCAGGTCCGGCAGCGGCAGGGCGTCTTCGCAGCGTTCGAGCATTTCCTTGACCGTGCGCGGCGCCTGCGGTGAGTCGCCTGTGCGTTTGCTGCCAGCCTTGGGGAATTTCGCCGGTTTGGGTTCAAAGCGTGCCAGCGCGTAGACGTAGGCTTCGACCTGACTGGCGCTGCCCAGAAACGTGCTCTGCGGCCGAGTGAACAGCGGCATTGCAGCCTGTGGCACGGCATCCAGCCCTTTGCGGCGGATGGCCGACAACGCCAGCGCCGCGCCGCGGGTGACCGCATTGTGGCGCCGGGCTTCTTCGCGCAGCGGCAGCAGCAGCTCGCGGGCATGTCGCAAGGTCAACTGGGCGCTGGTCTGCATTTCGAGGATGCGCGCGTGGGTGCGCAGCAACATGTCGTCGTCCACCAGATGGCCCAGACGCTGTTGCTCGGTCAGCAGGCGCAGCAGGACGTTTTCGACCTTGCGCACGCCTTGCTCGAAAGCACCGTCAGCGTTGACCAGCTGGATCATTGGCTCGACGTACTCATCCCACGTCGCCAGAACCTCGGCGTAACGCTGGCGCAGCGGAATCTGCCGGTCGCTGGTCTTGGCCCGGTCGGCCACGGCTACCAGGGCCTGTTCGTCGTTGGCGAGCTTCTTCAGCACATCACGCACGCGCATGTCGAGCAGGCGCAATTGGCGCGCCAGGTCGTTGGCATCGCGGATGTCGAACGCGTCCTGAATGTACCCGGCCAGGCGCTCCAGATGCCGTAGGTAGGCTTCGATTTCCAGGCACAGCCCCAGGCGGTGCTCGCGGCGCAGGTACGAGAGAAAATCATGGATCTGCGCGTTGAGCTCGAAACGATTGGGGCTTTTGGCCACCGGGACGAGGATGTCCAGGCGGATCCACACATCCAGCAGATGGGTGATGTCCTGAGGTGTGCTGTCCAGCTGTTGCGCCGCCAGCTGCAGGCGCAGTTCGCTCAGGCTCAAGGTGCCCTGGTCAAAGTGTTCGCACAGCGGCTCAAGAAGTGCCCAGTGTTCGGCAAGGGCGCGCAGGACGCGCTTGGGTTCGATCATTGTCAGGCCGACCGTTGGCAAATAAAAACGCCGATTGTACTGCATCAGGGCGCTGAGATTTCACCTGCCGGTGATCTACTGCGGCACGAACCCGCGAACGACTGTAGAATCGTGCGCCTGACGAATCCACAGGTGGCTGACCTTTGCTCAACGAGTCCCGCCGCCGCGCTTATCTGACCGCCATGCAGGTGGTCAATTGGCTGCCGCGCACTGAATTGCCCTTTGCCGCGCCCTCGCGGCCTGAACTGCTGGCCCCGCTGCAAGTCGAGGCTGAAGTCGTTGGCATTGCCAGCGCGACGCCTGAACAGATAGCGGTCGCAAAGCCTGAGCGTGCACCTGCGCCGATCACGCCGTCTGCGCATAGCGTGCGGCCGAAAATTGAAATGCCGCGCCCGGCAGGGGCGGCTTCCCGGGTATCGACTCCCGTTGAAGAGGTCACCACGGCGGCGCCCGCGAAAGCGCCAGCCGCGCCGCCGCCCCGTTTTGCGCTGCAGCTGCTGCGTGCCGGCCGTTGCCTGGTGCTGGCCGAGCTGCCGACGGGGCAGCCGTTTCAGACGCGCGACCCTGGTTATCTGCTGCTCAAGGACATGCTGCGCGCCGCCGGTTTGCCGGACAGCCCGCAGATCATCGGCGAGCCGGTGCGCTGGCCGCTGCTGGTGCGTGGTCAGATGGATCAGGGGCCCGAGGCAGCACGCGATTTCGTTCAGGGTTTTGTTGCCGCACGTTTGGAAGACGAGCCCTGCGCATGCCTGTGGCTGGTGGGCCTGCCATCGGTGCGTTTCGCCGGTGAGGCCAACGCCGAGGCGTATAACAGCGAGCTGCAGGTTGACGGCCTGGGGTCTGCCTGGGCGTTGCCGGGTCTGGAATTATTGATGGACGAGCCGCAACGCAAGGCTGACGTCTGGAAAGCCATGCGTCGGCTGATGGCGCGCTGGAAATCGACTGATGAGTGATGCTGTAACGTTCCGCCGCATGACCGAAGCGGACCTCGATGCTGTACTGAAGATTGAGTACGCAGCCTTCAGCCATCCCTGGACCCGGGGTATTTTTCTCGACGGGCTCAAGTCTTACGAAATATGGCTGATGTTCGAAGGGAGTCAGCAAGTCGGGCACGGTGTAGTGCAGGTGATCATCGATGAGGCGCACCTGCTCAACATCACTGTCAAACCCGAAAGCCAGGGCCGAGGTCTGGGTCTTTGCTTGCTTGAACACCTGATGTCGCGCGCCTACCAGCTCGACGCGCGGGAATGTTTTCTGGAACTGCGCGACAGCAATCGTTCGGCGTATCGCCTTTACGAGCGCTTCGGTTTCAATGAGATTGGCCGCCGTCGCGATTACTATCCGGTGGCGGGCGGTCGCGAAGACGCGCTGGTCATGGCCTGCACGCTGTTCGAGTAACACGCTCGATGCCACGGGACCGGAGAGCGGTCCCGTGTCAATGCGCCGTTATTCGCTCAGCTTCGACTTGCCGTCGAGCGGGTCAACCACGGCCAATTCTTCTTCGTCCAGCCCGTTACCTGCGCCAATGTCGTCTTCGTCGACCTCAGTCAGGTCAACGTCGGCAGGGCCGCCTTCACCCGCTTCTTCAGGCGAGCGCGCGCCATCTTCGCGGATCAGGATTTCCGGCGAGAGGTCATCATTGGTGTTGTGGTGATCCGGTGTCGAAGCGCCGGTCATGCCCGCTTCGCGAACGCGGTCTTCAGGAATCTGGTGAGCCAGTTCGTCTTCAGCGATGACATCGCCAATGCGTGCGGTGTCGTCTGCGTCAAAGTCCAGCTCGCGCATGGAGCCCATTCGGTCTTCGTTATCGTCAATGGGCTCTGGCTGGGTGGCGTCGAAAGGGCGGCGTGAATCGTTCATGGCTAATCCTCATGGTTTGGGGCCTTAATAGGTGGACCGGCCCTGTTCCTGAAGATTCCTTCGACATGCCAAGGCCTGGAAATGAGAAGCCGGCGTGACCCGGATCGCCGATCCCCAGTCAAACGCTGGCACATCCTCGAGGCTCTACCATGAACGAGTTACAAGACCTGATCGACAACAATGGACGTTGGGCAGACGCGATCACCAAGGAAGACCCTGAGTTTTTTGCCAAGCTGGCGCGCCAGCAAACACCGGAATTCCTGTGGATAGGCTGCTCGGACGCCCGGGTACCGGCCAATGAAATCGTCGGCATGCTGCCAGGCGATCTGTTCGTGCACCGCAACGTGGCCAACGTGGTGCTGCACACCGATCTGAACTGCCTGTCAGTCATCCAGTACGCAGTGGACGTGCTCAAGGTCAAACACATTCTGGTTACCGGCCACTACGGTTGCGGCGGTGTACGCGCCTCGATGCAGGACCGTCAGCTGGGCTTGATCGATGGCTGGCTGCGCTCGATTCGCGACCTGTATTACGAACACCGCGAGACCCTGGCAACGCTGCCAACCGAGGAAGAGCGGGTGGATCGCATGTGTGAGCTCAACGTCATCCAGCAGGTGGCGAATGTCGCTCACACCAGCATTGTGCAGAACGCCTGGCATCGGGGGCAGAGCCTGTCGGTGCATGGCTGCATCTATGGCATCAAGGATGGTCGCTTCAAAAGCCTGAACACCACCATCAGCGGGTTTGAGCAATTGCCGCCGCAATACCGTTTGCGCCCTCTGTAGACGTGGGACCGGCTTCAGCCAGCAAGGGGGCCTGACAAATATAACCACCAGATTTGGAGAACCCCATAGGAGCGCCACCCCGGGCTCCTACAGGTTCCGAATCTGTTACAGAAACGGATGGGCCGCAGGCGCGGTCAGCGGTTTCTGCAACTGTTTGAGCGAGCGTGACACGCTGCCGGTGTTGCACTTGGCGTCGGCCTGAGGCTTGCTCAGTTTGCGCACGTCGATGTAGAACAGCTCGCACGTCTTGGCCTTGTTGGTCACTTGCCAGTTCTGCTGGCAGGCGCCCAGGGTTGCTTTCGGATCGGCGCCCGGCTTCTGGCCCATCCCCGCCTGCCAGCAGGCAGCGCTCAGATCCTGACCCATTACCGCCAGGCCCGCCGCGTCGGCCTTGGCCTCATCGCCGGCATAGTTGTCCTTGTCCGCTGCGTACCAGATGTAACTTGGATGGTTGGAGCCCAATACCGGCACATTCAGACCCGGCGCGGGGCTGATGGTCGCCAGGCCGAGCACTGGAACGCTGGCGGCATACTGCTGCTTGAGCCAGTTACGCACAGGGGCGCCAAATGCAACTATGGGCAATGACGCACCCGCTGCATTCTGGCTCAGTTGCTTGACCATGGTGGTCTGGTAGTCCTGGAAGTAGCCGTACACCCCCTCCAGGGAACTGCCTGCCGAGGCTGGCGCCGCAATCGGTGCGATGTCGATGATGGTCTGATAGCCAGGCGTTTGTGCGCTGGGGATGCCGTTGTAGGTGAGCAGCTGCGCCCAGCGATCCGTGGTGTTGGAGCGCAAATAATCCTGCGCCTGAGTCAGCGAATAATCCGGCGGGAAGTGCAGCAGCTCGACGCTCTTGCGGTTCTCCAGTGCCATGCCCAGCGGCAGGAAGAGATACCAGTTGTATTGCCATTTGTCAGGGCCTGCGGCAAGCAGCTTCTGCGCGCCGCTGTAAGCCAGGTCACCGGCGTCGAGCAGGGCGTTCAACGGCTTGGCGTAAGTATCCGGCACGCCACTGATTTTGGCGTAGAGGACATCGTTGTCGTTGGTCACACTGACGACACCGGTATAGCCGTCGCGCAACACGCTCTGGCCAAGGTAATGCTCGACAGTCTGCTCCAGCGTCCAGTTGCGATAGCAGATGACGCTGCAATTGTTGGGGTAGGCGAAGAGTTGGGCGACGCGCTCCCGGCTGCCCAGCTTGACGTTGACATCAGCCTGAGCGGCGGTAGCCAGGGCCAAAGTGGCCAGGGTTGCAGTCCATATCGCAGTTTTCAGCATGCTCATATCCTTTTTGGCAGGAGGCTCTTTTACGAGGGCTCTTAGGGGTCAAGGTGTCGGGCTATTATCCGGCAGCGCCCGACGCTTCTATTCATCGGCCTCTTGGCGCGGTTCTACAGGACGAAACGCTGAACCATGGTGTTCAGGTCAGTGGCCAGTACTGAAAGCGCGTCACTGGCCACAGTGGTCTGCCGCGCCCCCGAGGCGCTCTGGGTCGACAGGTCGCGAATGCTGCTGAGGTTGCGGTCCACTTCGCCCGCCACCTGCGCTTGCTGTTCGGCGGCGCTGGCGATCAACAGGTTACGGTCATTGATGGTCGACATCGCGCTGATGATCACAGTCAACGCCTCACCAGTGGCGGCGGCCTGCTCCAGCGTCAGGTTGGCCTGGCCTGCGCTCAGACGCAGCGCCTGGGCAGTGTCCCGGGTACTTTGCTGCACGCTATTGATCAGCCCTTCGATCTCGCTGGTCGAGGCGCTGGTGCGTTGCGCCAGCGAGCGTACTTCATCGGCCACCACGGCGAAACCGCGCCCGGCTTCACCCGCACGGGCTGCTTCGATGGCAGCGTTGAGTGCCAACAGATTGGTCTGGTTGGCGATGGCGCGGATCACGTCAAGGATCTTGCTGATGCTCAGCGTGCGTTCGGCCAGGCCATCGGCCTGCTGCGAGGTGTCCAGCACGCTGCCGGTCAGTTCCTTGATCGAACCGATGGTGGCGGCCAGCCGTGACTGCCCACTGGCCGCCGCCTGGTTCGAGGCCTGGGTTTCAGTCACCGTGTTGCTGGCATTGCTGGCCACGTCCATGGCCGCCTGGCTCATCTGATTGACGGCAACCGCCGCCTGTTCGATTTCGCCGTTCTGCAGCAGCAGGTTTTGCGCACCGGACTCGGCGATGCTGCTCATTTCCTGCACTGAATGGGAAAGCTGGTTGGCGGCGGCGTAGATCTGTTCAATGGTGCTGTGCAGGTTGCCGCGCATGCGCCCCAACATGGTCAGCAATTGTGCGGTTTCATCGCGGCCTTGCGGGATCACCTGCGGGCTCAGATCGCCCTCTGCGATGGTGCTGGCAATCTGCAAGGCGTGGCGCACCGGGCCAATGATACTCACGCTCAAACGCCAGGCCAGCAGCAGGGTAAGGATCAGGACCAAGCCCACGGCACTGAACGCAATCAGCCGCGTCTGTGCATAACTTGCGCTGGCGGCATCGACCGCCGTGGCCGCGCTTTGCTTGTTGAGTTCGCGCAGCAACTGAACCTGCATGTCCATCAGGTCGCCCTGCAGCGACAGCAGGGTGTTGGACAGCATCCGCGCTTCGTCCAGCTTGTTCTGCTCGATCAACGCGATCTCATCGTACAGCGCCGGGATAAAAGCTTTATAAGCGTCCTGCAGCGCCACCAGCGAATCACGTTCGGTGCTGTCCTTGACGTGGGCCAGGTAGTCAGTGAAGCCTTTCTCCACGTCGTTCTTCAGGGTTTCGACGTTGATCTTGCTGGTCACCACCGCGCCCGGATCGTCAGCGTTGGCAATCATCCGCACACTCTCGGCGCGCAGCTTGACCAGGCTGATGGCGATGCCGTCGGCCATGGCAATGCTGGGCAGTGAGCCACTTTCTACCGCTTCGCCCTGATTGCGGATTTCCTGCATCTGGAACAGGCAAAAAGCCCCCAGCGCGAGCATCAGTAGCGATGTGATGCCAAAGCAAAGCACCAGCCGCTGAGTGATCTTGAAACGCCGCAGCCCCAGCATCCCGGAGCGCCGCATGAAACCAGGCATTAGTTTTTTCACTGTGACCCAAACCCGTCGACGGAAACATCGGAGACTGGGTTATAGGGCACAAGTGTGATGTCTTTGTGACATCGCAAAATTTGACGTCAGATTTTTGATTGGAGGCGTGGGGCAGCGCCCATCGAACAAAACTCCACATCCTGACTTGGCTGTTTTTCTGTAGGAGCCACTCGTTGGCGAGAGGATTTCAGTCACGCCACTTCGCCAACAAGTGGGCTTCTACACATCTAGCATTGCAAGACAGCTCTCTACCAATCAGAACGCCAGTTTGTAGCCGATGAAGGCCAGCATGATCGCTAGGCATGGGCGCAATACCTCGTCCGACACGCGCCCGGACAGGTGACTGCCCAGGTAAATCCCCGGCAACGAGCCAAGTAGCAGGTAACCGAGAATGCCCCAGTCCATGTTGCCCATGCTGGCGTGACCCAGGCCTGCGACCAGGGTCAGCGGTACAGCGTGGGCGATTTCGGTGCCGACCAGGCGGCGCGTGGCCAGAAACGGATAGAGAATGAACAGCGCTACAGTGCCCAGGGCGCCGGCGCCGATGGACGTCAGCGCGACCATGGTGCCGAGGATCAGCCCGGTGACCACCGTCAGGGCATTCAGGCGCGGACCGCTGGGGTTGTAATTACCGCCAGCTCGATCATGAGCAAACTGCAACAGACGCTTTTTGAAGAACACCGCCAGGGCGGTCAGCAGCAACACCACGCCGAGTGCCTGTTTGATCACCGCGTTCATGGCCTCTGGCGCGGTGTGCAGGGTGCTGAGGAACCACAGGGTCAGCAACACTGCAGGCACGCTGCCCAGGGTCAGCCAGCCGGTGATCTTCCAGTCGATATTGTCGTTGCGCTTGTGAACCCACACCCCGCCGGACTTGGTGATCGCCGCGTACAGCAGGTCGGTGCCGACTGCGGTGGCCGGATTGACCCCGAACCACAGCAGGATCGGCGTCATCAGCGAACCGCCGCCGACACCGGTCATGCCGACGATGAAGCCTACGATCAAACCTGCAACGACTAAACCCAATCCACCAAAATCCATTGCTGCATCCAGAACCCGAGAGCGACGATAAAAAGCAGGCGGCAGCATAACGAGGTTTGTTACAACGGCTTAGATCGATCCGATCTATGGTTATTACCCTGTGTACAGGCGATACCGACCTCGTTGACCGACGCGCTCACTGCCCGAAGTGGGCAAAGCGTCCGCTGAAGCCTTTGCTCAGGGGGTAGGCCAGATCGCCATGCTTGCTGGTTGCCAGCCCCAGCTCGGCCAGCGCTTCGGCCAGCTTGACCGCTGCGGCAACGCCGTCGACGACTGGCAGACCGGTCAGCGCGCTGACTTTCGCGGGCAAGTCTGCCATGCCGCCGCAGCCGAGGATGATCGCGCCAGCACCTTCCTGATCCCGAGCCTGGATGCCCTGCGCGGCGATGCGCTCGGCCAGTGCCTGCTCGCCCATGCGCTCCAGTTCCAGCACGGGAATATCCACGCAACGCACCGACGTGCACTGCTCGGTCATGCCGTAGTTGCGCAGCAGGTGCTGGGCAATGATTCGCGTGCGGGTCAGGGTGGTGACCACCACGAAGCGCGTGCAGATCAGGCTGGCGACATGAAACGCCGCTTCGGCAATGCCGATCACCGGGCCGCGGGCCAGTTCCCGCGCCGCCAGCAGGCCAGGGTCGCCAAAGCAGGCGATGACATGGGCGTCGCAACCGGCGGCCACGCCCTTGCGCACTTCTTCGAGCACACCGACGGCGGCGATGGCTTCGTCAAAATGCCCTTCGATCGACGCCGGCCCGGCGTCCGGGCAACAGGCGATAATTTCAGTGCCGGGGCGCGCTACGGCCCGCGCCGCATGGCCGATGCTGGCGGTCATGTTCTGGCTGGTGTTGGGGTTGATCACCTGAATCTTCATTCGGGCCTCGCGGCTGCTCGACGCTTGAAAATGGTGTTGAAGTCCGGCTCCACCGGCGTCACCTGATCAACCTGCAGGCTGGCGCGGATGCTTGCCAGGTGTCGGCTCATCCATTGCGCGGCGCCCGTGCCATTGCGCTCAGCAAGCAGTTGCAGCAGTTCGGCATGGTCGCCACAGTCGCAGCCGACGCTGTTTCGCGAGCCATACACGGCAATGATCAGCGACGAACGCGTGGTCAACTGCGCCACTTGTTCGGTCAGCACCTGGTTGTCCGCCAGGGCGATCAGCTGCACATGAAAGCGTGCGGACAACTGAATCGCGCGGCTTTGCGCGCCGTCCTGCTGGGCCTGGTGTTCCTCGTCCACCAACGCGCGCAAGGCCGCGAGCTGCCGGTCGTCGAGGTGTTCGGCGACGGCAGGCATCAACGCTGGCTCGATCAACTGCCGGGCAGCGAACACATCCTGCGCCTCCTTGGCGCTGGGCTGGGCGACTTCGGCGCCACGGTTGGCGCGCAGGGTCACCAGACGTTCCAGGGCCAGACGCTGCAGGACTTTGCGAATGCCGGTGCGACTGATGCCGAACACCTCCGCCAGGGCGTCCTCGGGCAGACGGGTGCCCGGCAACAAACCGTGCTCGACGATGGCTTCGAGAATCTCCTGATAGATCTGCTCGTCGCGGCTCAGGGTCGAGCCGGGCAGGGCAGTGCTGGCGAGAAAAAGGGGGGTCATTGGCAGCGCTTCGACAGTTGGCATGGGTTTGATCGTATACAACCGCGCTGTCGTTTGCCACCAACGTCGTCAAGTGAGTTTACGTGCACTGTCGATGGGCACCTCGCCCTCAAAGCGCGCAACGATTGGTTTTTCTGAGCCCGAGAACCCGCATGCGATGCAGCTAATCCGTGTGTCGCAGCGTGTTGGAGGTGCGCTGGCATGCATTCTGCCTTCATGGATCGTATACAACCAACGCCAGCCTCCGTATGCAGTGCGGTGCGGCATCGATCAAGGAGAGTGCGTGCGATGAACCAGGTGACCCCGAAAGGCTACAGCCCTCGGTTGTATAACCAAGACCTTGGCCCCGTGCAGCAGAAATGGACGTGGTACAACATCTTCGCGTTCTGGATGAGCGATGTGCACAGTGTCGGCGGCTACGTCTTCGCCGCCAGCCTGTTCGCGTTGGGGCTGGCCAGCTGGCAGGTATTGATCGCCTTGCTCGCAGGCATCTGCATCATTCAGGTTATCGCCAACCTGCTGGCCAAACCCAGCCAGCAGGCAGCTGTGCCGTATCCGGTGATCTGCCGCATGGCCTTCGGCGTGTTCGGGGCGAATATCCCGGCGGTGATTCGCGGTTTGATCGCCGTGGCCTGGTATGGCGTGCAGACGTATCTGGCGTCGAGCGCGCTGATCATCGTCGTGCTGCGGTTTTTCCCGTCCATGGAAAGTTACGCCCAGGTGCAGTTCGCCGGGCTGTCTTATCTCGGATGGATGGGCTTTCTTACCCTCTGGGTGGTGCAGGCGGCCGTGTTCTGGCGAGGCATGGAGGCGATTCGCAGGTTCATCGACTGGGCCGGGCCGGTGGTTTATGCGGTGATGTTTCTGCTTGCCGGCTGGATCGTCTGGCAGGCGGGCTGGAGCACTATCAGTTTTACCCTGGCGGAAAAATCCCTCAGTGGCTGGGAGGCGTTTGGCCAAGTGGTGATGGCGACGGCGCTGGTGGTTTCCTACTTCTCCGGGCCGACCCTCAATTTCGGTGATTTCAGCCGCTACTGTCGCAGCATGGCGGACGTCAAACGCGGCAATTTCTGGGGCTTGCCGGTCAACTTTCTGGCCTTTTCCCTGGTCACCGTGGTGATCGTCTCCGGTACCTTGCCGGTGTTTGGCGAGATGATTCACGATCCTATCGCCACTGTCGCCCGCATCGACAATACCGTCGCGGTCTTGCTGGGCGCGTTTGCCTTCGTGACGGCGACCATTGGCATCAACATTGTCGCCAATTTTGTCTCGCCGGCGTTCGACTTCGCCAATTGCGCACCGAGCAAAATCAGCTGGCGCGCCGGCGGCATGATCGCTGCGGTGGCATCGATTTTCATCACGCCATGGAACCTGTTCAACAACCCGGAGGTGATTCACTACACCCTCGATGTGCTGGCGGCGTTCATCGGCCCGCTGTTCGGCATCCTGCTGGTCGATTACTACCTGATCAAGAAACAGCAGATTGATGTCGATGCACTGTTCGACGACAGCCCGAGCGGTCGCTACTGGTACAGCAATGGCTTCAATCCGGTGGCGATCAAGGCTCTGCTGGCGGCGACGCTGATTGGCCTGCTATTTACCTTCGTGCCGTGGTTCAAGCCGATCGTCAACTTCGCCTGGTTTACCGGCTGCTTCCTCGGCGGCGCCTTTTACCTGCTGCTGGCACGGCGCGAGGTTCAGGTGGCTGCGCCTGCGTTGGCTTGACGGCGTTCAGGTGTGGGACCAGCTTGAGGGACTGGCTTCATGGGACCGGCCCGTGGGTCCAGCGGCCGATCCCACGAAGCTCTGCTTTATCAGAACCTTGGCTTGACCGCCTTCCAGTCCGGCTTGTAGCGCTGCATCTGTTTTACGTCGTCGCGCTGGCGGATGCCGCAGGTCAGGTATTGCTCGTGCAGCCTGGCCAGTTGATCCTGGTCGATTTCAAGCCCCAGCCCCGGCGCGCGGGTGATTTTCACGCAGCCGTCGACGATGGGCAGCTTGCCGCCCTTGATCACTTCCTCGTCCGGCTCCTGCCACGGGTAATGGGTGTCACAGGCGTAATCCAGGTTAGGCACCGAGGCGGCCACGTGCGCCATGGCCATCAGGCTGATGCCCAAGTGCGAGTTGGAATGCATCGACACGCCAACGCCGAACACATCGCACATTTTCGCCAGGGTCTGGGTGTCGCGCAGGCCGCCCCAGTAATGGTGATCGGCTAGCACGATCTGCACGCTGTTCAAGGCGATGCTGCGTCGGAACTCATCGAAGTCGGTCACCACCATATTGGTCGCCAGGGGCAGTCCGGTGCGTTTGTGCAGCTCGGACATGCCGTCCAGGCCCGGCGTCGGGTCTTCGTAATATTGCAGGTCATCGCCCAGCAGTTCGGCCATGCGGATCGAGGTTTCCAGCGACCAGTTGCCATTGGGGTCGATGCGCAGCGGATAGCCAGGGAAGGCTTTCTTCAAGGCCTTGATGCACGACACTTCGTGCTCGGGTGGCAAGGTGCCGGCCTTGAGCTTGATGCTTTTGAAGCCATAGGCCTCGATCATCCGTGCGGCCTGCGCCACGATCTGCGCTTCGTTGAGCGCTTCGCCCCAGTTGTCGGCCGGGTAGGGCGAGTCGGCGTGTTGCGCGTATTTGAAAAACAGGTAAGCGCTGAAGGGGATTTCGTCGCGAATCGCACCGCCGAGTAAATCCACCAGGGGCACGTTGAGGTAATGCGCCTGCAGGTCGAGAAAGGCCACCTCAAAAGCCGAATAGGCATTGCTGACCGCTTTGCTGGCATGTGAGCCAGGCGCCAGTTCGGCGCCCGCAATGCTGGCCGGTTTGTTGGCCGCAACGGTGGCCTGAACGATGGCACGCAGCTGATTGAGGTTGAACGGGTCGAGGCCGATCAACTGGCTTTGCAGCTGTTGCTGGATCGCCAGCGCAGGCGCATCGCCGTAACTTTCACCCAGGCCGATGTGGCCGTTGTCGCTTTCAATCTCGATGATCGAGCGCAACGCGTACGGCTCATGGATACCGCTGGCATTCAGCAGCGGCGGGTCGCGAAAGGCAATGGGGGTAACGGTCACACGGGTAATTTTCAAGAGGCTGCTCCCGAGGGCTCTGTGGTCAGGGCGTGTTGCTGGTTGCTGTCTGGTTTCGCAGGCGCGGCTGCAGGCTTGCCGGTAAGGACGCTGGACGCATCGCCGCGCGGCGTGGTGCGGGCGAAGAAGATCACCACCGCCGCCACCAGGGATGTAATTGCCAGGCCATACAGGCCGCCCTCGATGGAACCGGTGGTCTGCTCCAGAAAACCGAAGGTGGTAGGCGCGACGAAGCCGCCCAGGTTGCCGATGGAATTGATCAGTGCGATCACCGCAGCGGCGATGCGCGCATCCAGGTAGCCCTGCGGGATTGGCCAGAACAGCGCCGAGGCAGCCTTGAAGCCAATCGCCGCAAAACAGATGGCGACGAACGCGAAGATCGGGCCCCCGGTGGTGGACATGAACATGCCGAACGAAGCTATCACCAGCGTCACGGCTACCCAGGCCTGCTGGTGTTTCCATTTGCTGGCCATCGCGGCAAAGCCATACATGGCGATGATCGAAATGATCCACGGGATGGAGTTGAAAAGGCCCACCTGGAAGTCGCCCATGTTGCCCATTTTCTTGATCATGCTGGGCAGCCAGAACGTCGCGCCGTAGATGGTCAGGGCAATCGAGAAGTAGATGAAGCAGAACAGCGCGATTTGCCGGTCCGCGAGCAACTTGAACATCGACGGTTTGACGCTCTGGCTGGCTTCCCGCGCCTGCTGTTCGGCGGCAATGGCGCTGATCAGCGCGTGCTTTTCCTCGTCGCTCAGCCATTTCGCCTGCGAAGGGTGTGACTGTAGCCAGAACCAGACGAACCCGCAGAGCGCCACCGAGGCGAAGCCCTCAATCAGAAACATCCACTGCCAGCCGTGCAAACCCAGGCCGCTGACGTTGAGCAGCGCACCGGACACTGGCCCGGAAATCACCGAGGCAATCGCCGAGCCACTGAGGAAGATCGCCATGGCCTTGCCACGATCAGTGCCCGGCAGCCATTGAGTGAAGTAATAAATGATGCCGGGGAAAAAGCCCGCTTCTGCGGCGCCGAGAATGAAGCGCAACACGTAAAAGCTGGTTTCACCCTGCACGAACGCCATGGCCATGGCCGCCACGCCCCAGGTGAACATGATGCGCGTCAGCCAGGCGCGGGCGCCGTAGCGTTGCAGCAGCATGTTGGAAGGCACTTCGAAGATGGCGTAGCCGACGAAAAACAGCCCGGCGCCCAGGCCGTAGGCCGCAGCACCAATGCCCAGATCGGTCTCCAGATGGCTGCGGACGAAACCGATGTTGACCCGGTCGATGTAGTTGACGATGAACATGATGACAAACAGCGGCAACACGTGGCGCTTGACCTTGGCGGCGGCCCGGACAAGCGCGTCAGGCTCCGTGGCTCGTTGGACAGTATTCACTGGCGACTCCCGATGATTGTTTTTTTTAGGGACGGGTCGATCATGGACGCGAGTTTTGTTCCGGTCTAATCTAGTTTGGCACTTGATTGATACCTGGAATGAATCAATGTTCGAGCTTGCCCAGTTGCGCTGCTTCACCACTGTCGCCACCGAACTCAATTTCCGTCGCGCTGCCGAGCGGCTGAACATGACGCAGCCGCCCCTGAGTCGACAGATTCAGTTGCTGGAGCACCATCTCGGCGTCGCCTTGTTCACCCGCAGCACGCGCAGCGTGGCGCTGACGGCGGCGGGTCGGGCGTTCTTCGTCGAAGCGCAGAACCTGCTGGAGCGCGCGCAGCAGGCCGCCGCGTCCGCCAAGCGCTTTGCGGAGGGTGACATCGGCTCGGTGACCATCAGTTTTGTCGGCAGCGCGGTGTACGAGTTTTTGCCCAAGGTGATTGCCGAAGCCAGGCTCAAGCAACCGCAGGTGAAGATTTCCCTGGAGGAAATGAACACCTATCAACAGCACGAAGCCATGCGCGCGCGGCGTATCGATCTGGGGATCGTGCGCTCACCCCTGATGCAGCCGGGCTTTGCCACAGAGTGCCTGGTGCGAGAGCCTTTTCTGCTGGCGGTGCCTTCCAGCCATCCGCTGGCCAGTGCCGACAGCGTCACGGTCAGTGATCTGGATGGCGAACCCTTTCTGATGTATTCCCATGCCGCTTACCCGCCGTTCAACGAGCTGCTCACCGGCATGTTCCGCTCGGCCCGGGTGGCGCCCCAGTATGTGCAGTGGCTGGGTTCTTCGCTGACCATTCTGGCGCTGGTCAATGCCGGGATGGGCCTGGCGCTGGTGCCACGTTGCGCCGCCAGCGTGGTGTTCAAGGGCGTGACCTTTCGCGAGATTGATCTGGGCGAAGGGGTGCAGAGCGAGTTGCACCTGATCTGGCGATCGGACAACGACAACCCCGCGTTCGCCATGTTGCTCGATGCGATACGCGGGGCTGTGGCCGAGACGACGATTTAGTTGGCCGCGACCTGGCCGGATACCACCAGCGCTTTCAACGACGCATCGAACTGCTTCAAGGCGTTGACCTGCAACACGCGCTGCTGGTCAATTTGCGCAGCGATCTCGTCGGCGGCCTTGTCATGCACCCAGACCGCCGTCATGTCCTTGCCGCCATAACCTTCGGCCTTGCCGATGTACTGCAGATTGGCGTCGTAGAAGCTGGCCGCGAAGCGCGCTTCGACCTGAGTGTTGCGCTGGGTGACCAGGCGGTTGTACGTGTCGAGCATGACCACCACATCCGGGTGCGCCTGCACCAGCGCATCGAGGTTGTCGTAGACGGTCACTGATGCGAATTCCTTCTGCAAGGACGCCTTGAGCCAGTTGATCGCCAGGTTCGGATCGGAACTGTTGACGAAGGCCGTGCGGATGCGTGCGTCGAGGCCACTGTTCTGCGCGCCGTTGAGCGCAACGCTGTGGTACTGCTCAAGATAGTGCAGCGTGCCGAGCGTGTTTTCACTGTAGAGCACACCCACCGATTGCGAATGCTGCAGGGTGCTGCTGCTATTCGCCACCGGCTGCAGATGACAGGCTGCAGGGGCTGCAGCGTAGGCTGGCGCAAAGGCAGTGCCGCAGAGGACGGCGACAAGTGTCAGCAGGGTTGAAATTCTCATCGCAGGTGCCTCGCAGCTGTTTCGGTATGACGCCTATCCTCCTCCTTTGCTGGCAAAACAGAACTCGTGAATTTTGATGGTGACTATCGATTGAACGAATGATGGCGGGGCGGGCATGGGCCCAAGGCGGGTGCGGGTAGGCTTGGTGTCAGGGTAGAAGCTTCCCGGCTGAAGCCGGTCCCACGAGGTCAGCTAAAGCCGGTTCTACCGGTCGGGCCCCGCATCGGGCTCCATGAAGCGTGTGGGTTCACGGCCGCTGGCGTTGAGTTGATAGATCGCAGTGGGTCGACCCTGTTCGTCGAAGAACACCTGGCCGACGCCCGCTGAATTCCACAGCCGCTCGCCCGCCTTGCTGTGCTGCGGGATGCGCGGCACCACGCGCATGCGACGGCGCTTGGTCAGCCAGTTCAGCGGCGAGCGCGGCGAATAGAGCCAGCGGTTGAGGCGATCGAACCAGTCCAGCAGGCGCTGCGGGAACTCGTTCTTCAGGCCGCTGCTGGTGACTTGCCAGATGTGCGGGTTGCCGGATCGATGGCGAATCAGCACTTCATAGACGAACGAATAATGCACGTCGCCGGAGAGGATCACGTAGTGCCCCGGCGTGCGCGAATGGCGGAAGATATTGAGGATCACCTGCGCGGCGCCGCGATGAGCCATCCAGTTTTCCGCGTCCACCAGCAGCGGGAAGCCAAACCAGCTGAAGATTTTCTGCACCGCCTCGATCAGCTTCACGCCAAACACCGGCGCCGCGGAGACGATGATCGCCGAACGATGATCGAGCAGCGCTTGCTGCAACTCGCTCAGCGCTTCCCAGTCCAGCAGCCCGGAGGGTTGGTGCAGATTGACCTCGCTGCGCCAGCGTCGGGTGCGGGTGTCCAGCACCACCATCGCAGGCGTGGTGGGCAGCACGTAGTGCCATTGCTGGAACTTCAGCAGGTGGTCGATCAGCGTATCCAGCGGCTGGCTCGGCAGATATCCGTCGTTGCCTGCCGCCTGCGCTGTCAGTTCAGTGCTTTGCTTGAGCAGGGGGCCGAAGGCATCCGGGTTATTGCCCCAGCCCTGGCACAGCAGGTAGGCCAGCAAGGCATTGCCGATGATGCGCTTGGAGAACGGGTGCCCGTAGGCGGTTTCTTCCCATTTTGCCGACAGATTCCAGTCATCGGTGATGTCGTGATCATCGAAGATCATCAGGCAGGGCAGGTGCGCGAACACGCGTGCGACCCCGCCCAGACCCTGCACGAAAGCGTCGATGCACACCTGTTCCTGTTGATAGCGCTCAAGCTCTTCTTCTTGCAGCTGCGGCGTTTGTGGCTCGATCAGCGTCCAGGGCAGCGGCGACCAGACCAGCAGGTACATGGCCATGACCTCGGCCAGCGTCACCAGGTGGTTGTCGGCCGAGCTGCTGGTGAAGATCGGCTTGCGCGAACCGCCGAAAAAACGTTCGCGCAGGGTGTCGTTGCTTTTCAGCGCCGGTAGCAGATCAGCTCGCTTGTAATAGCTGGCCGGGTGGTCATAGAGGGCAGCGCTGTCGCTGACCACGGCGCCGTCCAGATGCTCGTCGAACAACCCGAGGCGATCAATCAGGGCATGTATGGCGCGCAGCATGGGCCCGGCGACATCATCGGCATAGACCTGGTCGCCGCTCATCATCAGCAATGCCGGGCGCTGTTCAGGCGTCGGGTTGGCGGCCAGCAGCCGGTCGGCGCAGAGCAGGCCCTCTTTGGCGCGGTGGTGCGGCTTGCGGCAGGAGCCGTGCAACAACTGGTCGATGCGGCTGCGCAGGACAAAATCCGGCAGCGCCCGGTCTGCATGCAGCAGGTGAGGTGCCCAGTCGGCAATGCCGGGTCCGTTATCGATCAGCAGGTCGTAAGCGATGTTGACGTCGCAGGGCAGCGCCTCTTCCAGCTTGACGTCGATCAAGTGGATGAACGCGCAGCGGCCCACCGCAATGACCTGACACTGCTGCCGATCCAGCGGGTAATCGCTGACGGCACCCTCGGCGTGCACGTGCAGCCTAAGCGTCAGGCTCAACGGCTGCGACGCTACCAGCCACAGCACCAGTCGCTCAGGTTCAAGGCGGCGCAGCATGGGGCCTGCAAGAACGGGGGGCAGGGAATCGGTGGAAGGCGACGCGGGCAGGGACATCCGGCAAGTGCACTCTGTTACAAATTGACCGTGGATAGTACCGCAAGTGGCCGATCTGTTCGGGTTCGTGGTTACGTCACTGGATGTTTCAGGGACGCTCGGTTCGGCGCATTTTAACCATGGTCTGAAAGACTGTGGCTATCGATGGCCAAGAGCACACTCATTAGCTCTCTTCGCAGCAGCCGTCTACGCTTGGGTCTGAGCTGGCAAATGTCAGTGAGTCAAACCTGAATCTGGAGACAAGAATGAGCCACCAGCCTGTTTTGCCCATGATGGGCTTGCGCGATGGCATGCAACCGACCGCCAGCCCGTGCACATTCCCGATGGCGGGAATAACCTGATCAAAGCATCGATCCTGAATCGCGAACCGTTGATTTTCCTGATCACTGCGTGAGACCACAACAGGTCCGTAGTGGCTGTACTCGACCAAAGGTATAAGCACATGTCGTCTGAATCTAAATGCCCGTTCAACCACGCCGCTGGCGGTGGCACCACCAACCGTGACTGGTGGCCCAAGCAACTGAACCTGAAAATTCTGCATCAGCATTCGTCCCTCTCCGACCCGATGGGCGAGAGCTTTGACTACGCGCAGGAGTTCAAGAGTCTGGACGTGGAAGCGGTCAAGCAGGACCTGCGCGCGCTGATGACTGATTCCCAGGACTGGTGGCCAGCAGACTTCGGCCATTACGGCCCGTTCTTCGTACGCATGGCGTGGCACAGCGCAGGCACCTATCGCACTGCTGACGGGCGTGGTGGTGCAGGCGCCGGGCAACAGCGTTTCGCCCCGCTCAACAGCTGGCCGGACAACGTCAGCCTGGACAAGGCACGTCGCCTGATCTGGCCGATCAAGCAGAAATACGGCCGCAAGATTTCCTGGGCTGACCTGATCATCCTCACCGGCAACGTCGCGCTGGAAACCATGGGCTTCAAGACCTTCGGTTTCTCCGGTGGCCGTGCCGATGTCTGGGAGCCTGAAGAGTCGGTGTACTGGGGGGCGGAAAAAACCTGGCTGGGCGGCGACACGCGTTACGGCAAAGAAGCGCAGCCTGAAGGCGAAGGCGTTTTGGTGGCCGATGCAGGCAAACACGGCAGCGAAGAGAGCCGTAACGACGGCCCAGGTCGCACCCTTGAAAATCCGCTCGCTGCCGTGCAGATGGGCCTGATTTATGTGAACCCCGAAGGCCCTGAAGGCAATCCCGACCCTGTGGCATCGGCCAAGGACATTCGCGAAACCTTCGGCCGCATGGCGATGAACGACGAAGAAACGGTGGCGCTGATCGCTGGCGGTCACGCCTTCGGCAAAACCCACGGCGCAGGCCCTGCCGACAATGTTGGTGCCGAGCCGGAAGCGGCAGAGCTTGAGCAACAAGGTCTGGGCTGGCACAACAGTTTCGGCAGCGGCAAAGGCGCAGACACCATCACCAGCGGCCTGGAAGTCACCTGGACCACCACGCCAACGCGCTGGAGCAACAACTACCTGGAAAACCTGTTCGGTTTCGAGTGGGAGCTGACCAAGAGCCCGGCGGGCGCCCACCAGTGGCGGCCAAAGAACAACGCCGGTGCAGGTACTGTGCCTGACGCCCATGACACCTCGAAACGCCACGCACCGATGATGCTGACGTCCGACCTGGCATTGCGTTTCGATCCGGCGTACGAGGCGATTTCCCGTCGCTTCCTGGCCAACCCCGATCAGCTGACCGACGCCTTCGCCCGCGCCTGGTACAAACTGACCCACCGCGACATGGGCCCGCTGTCGCGTTACATCGGCCCGGAAATGCCCGCAGAAGAACTGCTTTGGCAGGACCCGATTCCCGAAGTCGATCACGAACTGGTCGACGACAGTGATGTGGCTGCACTGAAAGGCAAAATCCTCGCGTCCGGGCTGTCCGTGTCGCAGCTGGTGTCGACGGCCTGGGCAGCGGCGTCTACCTTCCGCGGCTCCGACAAGCGTGGCGGCGCCAATGGCGGGCGTCTGCGTCTGGCCCCGCAGAAATTCTGGCAGGCCAACCAACCGCAGCAACTGGCGCACGTGCTGGACACGCTTGAGGCCATTCAGGCCGAGTTCAACAGCGCGCAATCGGGTGGCAAGAAAGTCTCCCTCGCTGACCTGATCGTGCTGGCCGGTAACGCTGGCGTCGAACAGGCGGCGAAAGATGCCGGGCATGCCGCCACCGTTGCGTTCACACCGGGCCGGATGGATGCTTCGCAGGCGCAGACCGACATTGAGTCGTTTGGCTTCCTCGAGCCGATGGCCGATGGCTTCCGCAACTACGTCAAGGAGCGCTACAACGTTTCGGCCGAAGCATTGCTGGTAGACAAGGCGCAGTTGCTCAACCTGACTGCGCCGGAAATGACCGTGTTGCTGGGCGGTTTGCGCGTGCTGGATACCAATGTCGGGCAAACCCGCCATGGCGTCTTCACCCTGCGGCCACAGGTGCTGACCAACGACTTCTTCGTCAACCTGCTGGACATGGGCACCGAATGGCGGGCCACCTCCGACGACAAGGAGTCCTTCGAAGGTCGCGACCGCAAGACGGGCGCCATCAAGTGGACCGGCACCCGTGTCGATCTGGTCTTCGGCTCCCACGCGCAGCTGCGTGCACTGGCTGAGGTGTATGCCAGCGCCGATGCTCAAGGGAAGTTCGTCAGGGACTTTATCGCCGTCTGGACCAAAGTGATGAATCTGGATCGTTTCGATCTTGCCTGATCACCGGTCCTGAACCATGAAGCCCCGATCTGAGTCATCAGATCGGGGCTTTTTCATGAGGGGAGTTAGTATTTTGGACGGTCACAACCTGCGTGATGTCTACCACGGCTACATCGCCTGCCTGAATCGGCAGGACTGGTCTGTGTTAGGCCAATTCGTCGATGATGACGTGCGCTACAACGCCAGCCTCGTCAGGTTGAACGGTTACCGGGCGATGCTGGAAAACGACTATCGGCAGATTCCCGATCTGCACTTCAATATCGCACTCCTGATCGCCGACGCCGACCATATCGCCGCCCGGCTGGACTTCAACTGCTCACCAGTGGGCATGTTTCTCGGGCTGGCAGTGAATGGCAGAACCGTGCAGTTCAGTGAGAACGTGTTCTACCGATTTCGCGAGGGCAGGGTGGTTGAGGTGTGGTCAGTTATCGATAAGGCGGCGATAGAGCGGCAACTGCCAAGTGGGGGCGAGCCTGCCCCCACATCTTAGCGCCAGCCAAGTAAACATGCGTATGCACCTGTAGGAGCGAACATGTTCGCGAAGCGGTGGTTCTGGCGAAATAGGATTCTGATGTTGCCGCCGCGTTCGCAAGCAAACTTGCTCACTTAGCACTGCAATTAACGTCAGAGTGCACGCGGCCCTGTAGGAGCGAACTTGTTCGCGAAGCGGTGGTTCTGGCGGATAATATTTTGATGTTGCCGCCGCCTTCGCAAGCAAGCTTGCTCCCAATTAGCACTGCGATTAATGTCAGCGTGCACGCAGCCCTGTAGGAGCGAACTTGTTCGCGAAGCGCTGTTTCAGGTGCATAAAATTTTGATGTTGCCGCCGCCTTCGCAGGCAAGCCTGCTCCCACTTGGCACTGCAATTAACGTCAGCGTGCACGCGGCCCTGTAGGAGCGAACTTGTTCGCGAAGCGGTGGTTCAGCCGGATAATATTTTGATCTTGCCGCCGCCTTCGCAAGCAAGCTTGCTCCCACTTAGCTGCGATTAACGTCAGCGTGCACGTAGCCCTGTAGGAGCGAACTTGTTCGCGAAGCGCTGTTTCAGGTGCATAAAATTTTGATGTTGCCGCCGCCTTCGCAGGCAAGCCTGCTCCCACTTGGCACTGCAATTAACGTCAGCGTGCACGCGGCCCTGTAGGAGCGAACTTGTTCGCGAAGCGGTGGTTCAGCCGGATAATATTTTGATCTTGCCGCCGCCTTCGCAAGCAAGCTTGCTCCCACTTAGCACTGCGATTAATGTCAGCGTGCACGTAGCCCTGTAGGAGCGAACTTGTTCGCGAGGCGGTGGTTCAGGCGGATAATATTTTGATGTTGCCGCCGCCTTCGCAAGCAAGCTTGCTCCCACTTTTCAAATGCTGCAATTTTACGTGTAGGAGCAAGCTTGTTGGCGATGCGTACGCCGCCTCGCCAACAAGTTGGCTCCTACACAATCAGGTCAGAGTGTCCATTTCACCGAGAACATGACATTGCGTGGGTCGCCATAAACACCGCTGCCCGAACCGGTAGGGATGCCCTGCCAGTACTTGGTGTCGAACACGTTGTTGAAGTTGACGCGACCATCCCAGTGCTCGTCAAACTTGTACCCGGCCATGAGGCCTACGACGGAGTAGGCATCTTGGGTGGCGTGGCCATTACTTTCGCCAACCCGATTGAACGTCTCACTTTGAGCTAAAACATCTGCACCGACGCGCCATTTTTTCAGATCGCCTTCAAAGTTGTAGCTTGTCGCGGCTTTGAACAGGTGCTTGGGCTGATCTGTGGCGAAGCGCTTGCCTTCATTGTCTGCGTCTTTGACGTACTCGCTGAGCAACAATGTATACGCTGCGGAGAACTGCCAATTCGGTGTCAGTGCACCACTGATTTCCGTATCAATACCACGACTACGTACCTTGCCAGCAGCGCCGTAGCATTTTTGATTTTGGTCGAATGTAGGGCAGGTTGTCTGATCTACCAACTCAAACGCACGATCGATCTGAGTCATGTCAAACAGCGCGATCGAGGCGTTAAGGCCTCCGTCGAAGTATTCACCTTTAACGCCAATCTCGAAGCTCTCGCCGGTCATTGGGTCTAGAGGGGAGCGGGAAATATCAAGTTCAGTTTGAGGTTTGAAAATCTCGGTGTAGCTGGCATAGACCGAGTAAGTATCGTTCAGGTCATAAATAACGCCTGCGTACGGCGTCACTTCTTGAGTAATTTTGTAATCACCATCTAATGAACGGTCATCGAAGTCATACCAGGTCACCCGGCTGCCCAGAATAATATGCAACGGATCAATCGGATTAAATCGCGCGACTGCGTATACGGATTCTTCCGTCGCTGTGTATTGGTTGGAGTAGGGTGCCCGGTCTTCTAGCGAGGGCTTGGGGGCGTCACTAGGCTTGAAACTTAAAGGATCTACTGAGTAGGCGTTCCAGAAGCCACCTTTCTGGTCATACTTCTCCTGACGCCTGCTCGCTCCAATACTCAACTCATGTTCACGGCCAAACAACTGGAACGGCCCGCCAACCGACGCATCCAGATTAGTTTGTACATCAGTGGTTTTATACGCACCAGCACCTTGTGTGTAGCCAGTCGGGCCGCCAAACAAGAGGTAGTTGGAGAACGTATCGGACTCAGCCCAGATTCGAGCGGCTGCAAGCTTTGCATTCCAACCGTTGTCAAAGCGATGGGTGATGTCGGTAAAAGCTGTGACGTTGTCCCGGTCCCAGTAGGCCCAGTCACCGCTCAGGAAGGTCGAGCGTGGCAGATGCAAGTCTTCGCCGTTGGGGCCGGAGGGCAGGCTGCCCCAGTCGGAGGTGGCATCATCCCGTTGTTTCGACGCGCCGACGGTCCAGGTGGTGGCATCGCTCAGGTCACTTTCCAGAATGCCGTAGAAGGTCTGACGCTGTTTTTCGCGCTCGTCAACGAAGCTGCCATTGTCTTCATAAGCCGCGACCATGCGCCCGCGCACTGTACCCGAGTCGTTCAGCTTGTTTGACGCATCGACCTCAGTGCGATAGCGATCCCAGCTTCCAGCACTGGTGGTGATGCTGACCTGAGGCGTTGCGGTCGGGCGTTTGCGCACCAGGTTCAGGGTGGCCGAAGGATTACCTGCCCCGGTCATCAAGCCGGTTGCGCCGCGTACCACTTCGACGCGGTCGTAAATCGACAGATCAGCTTCGGAAATAGTGTCCTGAGTGAACGTCCCCAGACTGCTGGGCAACCCGTCATACATCAAATTATCAATGCTGAAACCACGTGCCAGAAACTGCTGGCGGTCCTGGCCGAACTTGCGCAGGGTCACGCCGGGGGCGTATTTGACCACGTCATTGACGTCGTTCATGCCCTGGTCGTCCATGCGCTGGCGTGTGACGACGCTGACCGATTGCGGGGTTTCGCGGATCGACAGGGGCAGCTTGGTCGCGGTGTTCATGGAGCCGGTGGTGTAGGAGTTGGTGCCTTCAGTGGTCGCCACGCCTGCCAGACCGTAGTCGGCGTTGATGTTGACCCCGTCCAGGGCAATGGCGCCGGTGGACACTTGGGTGACGCGGGCGGAGTTGCCGTCCACGCTTGCGGTCAGGCCAGTACCTGCCAGCAGGTGTTGCAGGGCCTGCGCCGGTTCAAGATTGCCGCTCAGGTTGGGGGCCTGTTTGCCAGCCACTTGCTGCGGGTCGAATGTCACCGTCATGCCGCTCGCTTTGCCCAGCTGGGTCAGCGATGTAGCCAGAGGTTGCGCCGGAAGATCCAGACGGACCGGGGCAGCGAAGGCGGAGGCGCTGAAGCCGAACGCCAGCGCGATGGTCAACGCAGATAGAGCGGGACGGGACATGAATGTGATCCTGACAAAAGGCCAAATGCGCGTCGTTACGCGTCCCCGCAAGGCTTGACCTAGAGAGGTCGAGCCTTGGGGGGCGAGGTAAGAACGCAAGATGCCGGGATGCTATCAAGACGAGAACGCGATAGTAAATACAAATCGTTATCAGTAATGTAATTTATCGATTCAGCCAGTTCGTCCAGGCAGTTCGATGCCGATCGATGCAGATGCTGCCTTTGATCGCAGTCATGTCCTGGCAGGCTTCGAAATGTTAGATTAACCGCCATGAATTTCTTCCGAACCCGTCGCGCGCCCATTGCCTGGATGTTGTACGCCTTCATCCTGTTCAACGGATTGGCGTGCGCGATTGGTCACGGGCAGATGATGGGCAGGTTCTCCGCGCCCGCTGCGGCGCCAGAGTCCCAGCACCAACACCATGGCTCCGCTGCGATGATGAGCGGGCACACGATGGAGATGAGCACGGCCAACGCCGCCGACCACTCCAGGATGGCAATGCCGGGCAGTTTGCAGTCGCTGTTCGGCGACTGTTCGTTTGCGGGCACGTTGACCCTGGCGATGATCTTTTTCGTCGCCCTCGGCTGGCTGATTCGCAGCCGCACGCCCCGTTTTGTTTTCCCTTCTGTCTGGCCCGGTCATGCCTTTCGGCACTCCTTTCCGGGCGTTAATCCGCAGGCTCCCTGAGCGCTCCAGTGGCAGATTGAGCGACAGTGATCGTTCGATAAACCCCAAACCGATTATCAGCCCGCCGGTATCTGTCCGTCGGGTTTAGCCGTTGGTGAGCCTTATGTCAGCACTACCTGCAGAATCGTCGCAGGGCGCCTTTGTTGCCCTGATTAAAAGACTGCACTTCTACATTGGCCTGTTCGTGGGCCCGTTCATTTTGGTGGCCGCGCTGAGCGGCCTGATTTACGCCCTGACCCCGCAGATCGAAAACCTGTTGTATGCCGATGTGCTGCATTCACCGAATCAGGGTCCGGCACTGAGCCTTGAGGCCCAGGTGCGCAGTGCTCAGCAAGTCGCCGGGCCTGGGGCGAGCGTGGCGGCAGTGCGTCCCGCGCCACGACCTGGCGATACCACACGGGTGATGTTCAACGGCCCGGGCCTGGGCGAGTCCGAGCATCGCGCGTTGTTCGTCGATCCGGTCAGCGGCGAGATTCGTGGCGACCTCACGGTGTATGGCACCAGCGGCATATTGCCGCTGCGCACCTGGATCGACGAGTTTCATCGCAGCCTGCTGCTGGGCAATGTCGGGCGCATCTACAGTGAGCTGGCAGCGTCCTGGCTGTGGATCGCGGCGGCGGGAGGGCTGGTGTTGTGGTCCGTGCGCCGGGGGCGGCTGAAGGCAGGGCGCAAGAGCCTGCGCTCCTGGCACGCCAGTGTCGGCCTGTGGCTGATGCTGGGGCTGCTGTTTTTCTCGGCAACGGGGCTGACCTGGTCGCAATACGCCGGGGACAACATCGGCGTGCTGCGGGCCTATTACGGCTGGTCGACGCCCAGTGTTTCCACCGCGCTGGCCAGGCCCGCCCACAAAGACATGCCCACGGACCCTCACGCCGGGCATCACATGGCCATGGCGCCTTCAACCTCCGCAGTTGCCGATGCGCTGGACCCTGCCTTGTTCGATGCCGTACTGACCAGCGCCCGCAACGCCCATATCGATGCGGCCAAGGTCGAGATCAGGCCGTCGGGCAACCCGGCGAAAGCCTGGGTGGTGGCTGAAATCGATCGCAGCTGGCCGACTCAGGTGGATGCCGTGTCGATCAACCCGCACACCCTGGCGGTGGTCGATCATGTCGAGTTTGCCCACTATTCCGTGGCGGCCAAACTCACGCGGTGGGGGATCGACGCGCACATGGGCATCCTGTTTGGCCTGGCCAATCAACTGGCGCTGGTCTTGGTTGCCAGTGGTCTGGTGGCGATGGTCTGTGTCGGCTATCTGATGTGGTGGCGCCGCAGGCCCGGCCTTGCTCGGCAACCCACCGTTATTGAGGCTTGGCGACAATCATCCCTCGGCGCCAGAATCGCCTGGCCAGTGGTTGCCATCGCCCTCGGCATAAGCCTGCCGATATTGGGCGCAAGCCTGCTGGCGCTGTTGGCGTGCGACTTGGTCGTCAGCCTGCGTGCGCCGTCTGTCGCTTTGCGCCAGAGCGAAAGCTGATGCCAGCGAGGGTGAAGCATTTTCTGACATTACTTCAGCGACTGTAGGAAATGTCACAGGTAATCTGTGCGGCTTTGGCGCGACACAGAATCAGGTAACGGGCTGGCCCGCCAGCCCGGTTGCTATTGAAGAGGTAACCCATGAATAAGCTACTGACACGTCGGCAGGTCATCGGCGGCATGAGCGTGCTGAGTCTGGGCGTGCTTGCAGGCTGCGATGACACGCCCAAACTGTCGTACAAATATGGCAAGGACCTGAGCGACAAGATCCTTGGCCGCACCTTCAAGCTGAAGGACCCAAAAGGCAACGTGAAAACCCTGTCCAGTTTTCGCGGTTACATGCCCATGGTGTTCTTCGGCTTCACTCAATGCCCGGCGATATGCCCGACGACCTTGGCGCGGGCGGCGCAAATCAAGAAGCTGATGGGCAAGGATGGCGATACCCTGCAGGTGATCTTCATCACCGTCGACCCTGAGCGCGACAAGCCGGAAATGCTCGACGCCTACGTCAAGGCGTTCGACCCCAGCTTCGTGGCACTTTACGGCACCCTCGAAGAAACCGCCGCCACCGCCAAGGAGTTTGGCGTGTTCTTTGAGAAGGTCCCGAGCGGCTCGACGTACACGATGTCACACACCGCCACCAGTTTCGTCTTCGACACCCGCGGCGTGCTGCGTCTCGGGCTTTCTCATTCCCTCTCTGCGCAAGAGTGCACTGAAGATTTGCTCACCGTTATGGAGGTCTGCTGATGAACCTTGAACCGTTTAAAAACGTAATGCTGGGCCTGCTGTTGATTACCGCCGCCGCTCAGGTATCGGCGCAGACCGAAGTGAAAGACGCCTGGGTGCGCGCCAGTGTGCCGGGGCAGGCATCCACCGGCGCGTTCATGGTGATTACTGCCAGCGTCGACAGCAAGCTGCTGGAAGTGCAATCGCCGGTGGCGAAGCTGGTGCAGATCCACCAGTCAAGCATGAAGGACGACGTCATGAGCATGCACGAAGTGACCTCGGTAGCATTGCCCGCCGGGCAGCCGGTGGTGATGGACAGCAACAGTTATCACGTCATGCTGATCAATCTGGAGGCCCCGGTAAAAGAAGGCGACAAAGTGCCCCTGACCCTGGTGATCGAGGATGGTAAAGGCGTCAAGGAGTCGGTCGCGGTTCAAGCCACCGCCCGCGCGTTGAATGCCCCGGATCACGGCGCGATGCATGATCACAGCAAGATGCACTAGATACGTCTATCAATACAAATCCTGTAGGAGTCAACGTGTTGGCGAAGCGGCGTGGCTGACATCGTCTCGCCAACGAGTTGGCTCTTACAGAAATCATTGCAATCAGGTTGTTGTGTTTTCTTTGATGAGAGTGAGCTTGCTCATGAAGGGGGCGTTGCAGGCCGTAATGCGCTGAACTGGCTGGCGCTTTCGCAAGCAAGCTTGCTCCTGCCTGAAATGATGTCAACCGAACGCTCGCACAGGCTTTTCACCATGCAACGATTCACTGAAAGACTGGTTTTGCGCCCGCCGCGTGCTGATGATCTGGACATGATGTTCGCGGTCTACGGTGATTTGGCCACTCATCAATTCAATCCCGCCGGGCCGTTGGCCGACAAGCAACAGGCGGCGGGCTTGATCGGCATCTGGATTCGCCACTGGCAAAAGCACGGCTACGGCTGGTGGGCTGTTGCCAACCGCGAGGCGCCGGAGCAGCTGATTGGTTTTGGTGGTATTGCGCGGCGCTATTTCGGCGACGTGGTGCGGGTGAATCTGGGTTACCGTTTTGGTGTGCCGGCCTGGGGCAAGGGTTACGCGACCGAGCTGGGCAAGGCCACCCTGGCGTGCGCCTTCGATGAACTCAAGCTGCCGCAGGTGCATGCTCTGGTCAGGCCGGATCACGTGGCGTCGATCAATGTGCTGGAGAAAATCGGTATGCACGCCATCGACGTGCTGGACGATGTACCGGGGCAGGCGCAGAGTCGGGTCTACCTGGCCAGTCGCGGCCGCTGAATACGCGACATCAGAGCAATCCAGGCAATTCATGCTCCAGTTCGGTAAAGCGGCTGCGCAACAACGCGTGCAACTGCTGAACCGCTGGGGAAAACTGTTTGCGATGCGGGCAGACCAGGTTAAGCGGCACAGGCTCGCCGGGGTAGTCCGGCAGCAGGATTTCCAGGCGCCCGGCCCTTAGGTCGTCACTGACATCGAGCCAGGATTTGTAGGTAATGCCTTCGCCCGCCACCGCCCAGCGCCGTGCCACGTCGGCGTCGTCGCAGAACAGCGGACCGGACACGCTGAGCAGGCGCGCACCGATTCGCCATTTGTCATACAGGCGCCCACTCAGCGTATACAACAGGCAGGCGTGGCGCAGCAGGTCGTCCGGCGTCGAAGGCCTGCCGTGACGCGCGAGGTACTCGGGGGAGGCGACCAGCACCCGGCGGTTCCAGGGTGCCAGTGGCAGGGCAATGTAATTAGCGTCTTCCAGCAGACCGTAACGAATCGCAATATCCACCGGGTCGCGAAACAAGTCCGCCACCTGATCCGACAGAAACAGGCGGATGGACAGCGCTGGATGCTCGCGGCGAAAACCCGACAGCCACGGCAGCAGCACATTGCGTCCCAGGTCCGAGGGCGCGGCCACTTGCAGCACGCCTTGCAGCTCGGGGCTTTCACGGCGCAGCTTTTCGCGCCCATCCCTTAACGTGTCCAGTACGCTCTGGGCGCTGGGTAAATACTGCTCGCCCTCGGCCGTCAGGCGCAGGCTGCGGGTGGAGCGGGCGAATAAGCGCACATCCAGCTCTTTTTCCAGGCGCTTGATGGCGGCCGCGACCTGCCCCGGCAGCAGGCCCACCTCCCTTGCAGCGTTGGAAAAGCTGCCCAGCGCGGCGGTGCGCACGAACAACGCCAGATCATCAATGCGGATCATTTTCACTCCAGCTGTGAAAGTGTTCGCGCAGTTTAGGGCTTTTTCTTTGCGGCAGAGAAGGTGAGTATGGCGCCACGCTGTTCAATCCCTGCCCGAGGACATCCCATGAAAGCCATCGCCTTCACCCAACACGGTCTGCCCATCGAAGACCCCAACGCGCTGATCGACATGGACCTGCCCAAACCCACGCCGGGTCCGCGGGATCTGCTGGTGCACGTGCGCGCGGTGTCGGTCAATCCGGTCGACACCAAGATACGTGCAGGCTCTGCTGCCACTGAGCCGAAAGTGGTCGGCTGGGATGCGGTCGGCACGGTGCGTGAAGTGGGCGCCGACGTAACGCTTTTTCAACCGGGCGATGAAGTGTTCTACGCGGGGTCCATCGTGCGCCCCGGCAGCTACAGCGAGTTTCACCTGGTGGATGAGCGCATCGTCGGCCACAAGCCCAAATCCCTCGACGACGCCCATGCTGCCGCGCTGCCGCTGACCTCGATTACCGCCTGGGAGCTGTTGTTCGATCGCCTGGGTGTGGCAGAAGGTGGCGGCGAAGGTCAGACATTGCTGATCACCGGTGCTGCCGGTGGCGTGGGGTCGATCCTGATTCAGCTGGCCCGCCAGTTGACGAAAATGACCGTCATCGGCACGGCGTCACGCCCGCAAACCCGTGACTGGATCACCCAGCTCGGCGCCCATCACGTCATCGATCACAGCCAGCCATTGGTGGCGCAACTGGAGCAGATCGGTGTCGGCCAGGTCAGCCATGTCGCCAGCCTGACCCACACGGACAGCCATTTCGAGCAACTGATCGAGGCCCTGCAACCGCAAGGCCGCCTGGCGGTGATTGATGACCCGAAAACCCTGGATGTGATGCCGATGAAGCGCAAGGCGCTGTCGCTGCACTGGGAGCTGATGTTCACCCGCTCGCTGTTCGAAACCCCGGACATGATCAAGCAACACGAGCTGCTCAACCGGGTTTCGGCGCTGATCGATCAGGGCGTGCTCAAGACCACGCTGGGCGAGCACTTCGGCCGCATCAACGCCGCCAACATGCGCCGCGCCCACGCTGTAGTGGAAAGCGGCAAGGCCCAGGGCAAGATTGTCCTCGAAGGTTTCTGATCACTGCCCATACCCCATTCATTTAGCGGCCTGCATTGAACAGGCCGCCTGGAGTTTTGATGTCGTTCAAACAACTGTTTCCCTGCACCGCCCTGGCGCTGAGCATCGCATTCGCTGCACAACCGGCGCTGGCTGCTGGCGCGATGCCCGCAATCACGCTTCCCGCCACTGCGCCTGCGGAAAAAACCCTCGGTGAGCTGCAGCAGGTGTTCACGTTTCATGACGCCATGCCCACTGGCGTGGCTGTCACGGAAGCCGGTCGTGTCTTCGTCAACTTCCCGCGCTGGGGCGATGACGTGCCGTTCACTGTGGCCGAGATTCGTGATGGCAAGCTGGTTCCTTACCCCAACATGCAGATCAATCACGAGGACGCCAGCGACCCGGCCAAAGGCCTGATCAGTGTGCAGAGCGTGGTGGCGGACGGTCAGGGCCGGGTGTGGATTCTCGACACCGCAGCGCCAGGCTTTGCCAAACCCAAGGCGGGGGGCGCCAAGCTGATGGCGGTTGATCTGGCCAGCAACAAGGTGGTGAAAACCCTGGTGTTCCCGGCTGATGTGATCCTGCCCGGCACCTATGTCAATGACATGCGTTTCGACCTGCGTACCGGCAAGGAAGGCACGGTGTACGTCACCGACTCTTCCATGAGCGGGCCTGGCGCGATCATTGTCATGGACATCGCCAGCGGCAAGGCAACCCGGCGCTTGAGTGGCGCTAAATCGACATCGGTCGACCCTGCGTTCATTCCGGTGGTGGAAGGCCAGGCGCTGATGAGCAAAGGTGCCGATGGCAAATTCAAGGCACCCGGTGTGGCCTCTGATGGCATTGCCTTGTCTGCCGATGGCAAGACCTTGTACTTCAGCCCGTTGTCGAGCCGGCATTTATATGCGGTGCCGACCGCGATGCTGCGCGATGCCAGTGTCAGCGAGCAACAGCTGGAGGCTGCGGTGCAAGACCTGGGCGAGAAGGGCGCGTCGGACGGTCTGGAGGCCGATGCCAAGGGCGCCGTATATGCCGGCGATTACGAGCACAACGGCATTCGCAAGCGCCTGGCCGACGGCAGCTGGCAGACCATCGTTCACGATCCGCGCGTGCTGTGGCCGGACACCCTGTCGATCGGCCCTGACGGTTATCTGTATTTCATTGCCAACCAGCTGCATCGTCAGGCCGGTTTCCACGAGGGCAAGGACCTGCGAGTGAAACCCTACAGCCTGATGCGGGTGAAGATCGACGCGGCGCCTGCGCCGACGCGTTGATCGCCCTGGGGTAAGCTGCGATATCAGACAGTTTCGCCAGCCTTGCCCCTGCCCCTGCGCCTGAAGCTGGGCAGGGCTTGTGCTGGCGGCTGTGATGCAGCGAACGGATGGCGAGTCGCGTAGCTCTAACGCTACGTCCTCTCATCGATGCGTATCCAGGAGCACCCCATGACGCAACCCTTCAAGACAGGCGATGCCGTACGCTGGAACTCCGAAGCCGGTGAAATCCACGGCAAGGTCACCAACGTGCACACCAAAGATCTCGAGTTCATGGGCAAGCATCGCCCGGCTTCAAAAGAGGAGCCGCAATACGAAGTGAAAAGCGACAAGACCGGGCATTCGGCATTGCACCATGGTGCTGCGCTTCGTCATGCCTGACCGCTGATGTCCCTGGAGCTACAGCTCGACAAAGTCATCGCTGGCGACTCTGTGCGCATGCGCGCGCTGGCGCTGGTCAGGGATCTGGGCCTGCCTGATTGCTGGGTGGCTGCAGGTTTCGTTCGCAGTGCGGTGTGGGACTTTCTGCATGGTCGGGAATTTTCTCCGTTGCCTGCCGACATTGATGTCATCTGGTATGACGATAGTGATCCTCGCGAGGCGCACGACAGGGCGCTGGAAGCAGCATTGAGACGCCTGGATTGCGAACTGAACTGGTCGGTAAAAAACCAGGCACGCATGCATGCGCGCAACGCGGATGCTCCCTATCGCTCAAGCGCTGATGCGATGAAGTATTGGACCGAGACGGCTACAGCTGTAGGCCTCAGGCTGGATGTTGCTGGCCGGATCGAGGTCGCCGCGCCATTTGGCCTTGAGGACCTGTTCAATCTGGTGGTCCGACCGGGCCCACGCTTTCTCGGTGACAAGCACGACATCTATCTCAAGCGGCTGGCTGCCAGACAATGGCACCTCAAGTGGCCCCGATTGACCTACGTCCAGCTCTGACCCATTCGCCACGACACTTATGCCTTTCAACGCTTGCCACCTCTGTGGCGTTACCGTCATCGAAGCGGCCGTTTATCCGATGCCCTGAATGTGTATTTTGAATTGTCAGTCAACCTTTTGCGCAGAGGTGAGTGCGCTTTGATTCAATGAGAGCTGCAATGATTAATGAAGCCAAAATTCGTGAAGGGGCCTATGAACTGTGGGAGCTGAAAGGGTGGCAGGATGGGCTGGAGGGTAAGCAGAAGACGGCAGACAACAGCTGGCTGGACTCGTTCAGCACCTGCCTGACGTCGAGGCTCACCCTCGGGGCGATTCAGCCGATAGCGTGGTTATAAGCCGATTCGCCTCTAGCCCCGCAGGATCACATGGCCCGCAAACCCCATAACGTCATCGGCGTGTCGTCAGACCGCTCCGGTTTTGCGCTTGCACAGGCATCACTGTTCAAGTTCGTCGCGTTGCTGGGCGCCGTGTTCATGCTGGCCAGCTATCTTCTGGTTTATCTCGCCCAGGATATGAATCGGGGCGAGGAAATCGAGAGCGCTTTCTACACGAAAAAAGCCGTTCACTCGCTGGAAAAGTCGTTGCGTTTGATCGTCAAGGACTACGCGTTCTGGGGCGACGCCTACAAGCACTTGCACCTTAGCGTCGATGCCGACTGGGCTTTTACGCGTCAGAACATCGGGCCTACGTTGATTGAGGATTTCGGCTTTCAAGGCGTATTCGTCGTTGATGACAAAAATCGCACGGTGTACGCGGTGGTGGACGGCAAGCTGCGCGATATCGCCGTGGAAGACTGGCTCAAGCATTCCATCAGCTCAGTGATTGACCAGGCCCGCGCGGGTGCGGGTACAGCTACCACGGTCACCGCATTCGTCAACGCGGCCGGATCGCCTGCACTGGTTGCAGCGGCGGCGATTACCCCGGGTACCGACCCTACTGTCGAGGTGGATGATCGCAAGCCGTCGATACTGATATTTGTCGACATTCTCAGCGCGGCCAAACTGCACCAGATCGGCATGGACTACGGCGTGGACGGCCTGAGAGTGGCCAAAAGCGCTGATCTGGGCAAGGCTGCGATTTATCCACTGGGCGAAAACGGCGAAGCGGGCAGTTTGTCCTGGGTTCCGCTCAAACCCGGTGAGCGCTTGCTGAGATTGAGCTTGCCGCTGATGGGCGTGGCGGCGTTACTGGTATGCCTGATGACCTGGGTTATTCTGCGCCGTACCATCCACAGCGCCCTTGCGCTCGACGCCAGTTTCGCCTCGTTGCAATGCAGTCAGACTGCACTGGCTACCAGCGAAGCCCGCTTTCGTGATGTGGTCGAAGCCAGCTCGGACTGGGTCTGGGAGATCGATGCCCAGTGGCGTTTTACCTTTTTGTCCGAACGTTTTCAGGTAGTAACCGGGCTGTCTCGCGAGGCCTGGATCGGCGCCGCCATGGACGATCTGCTGCGAACAGACACCGGCACGCTGTCGCAATGGCTCACCGCGCCAAACCGCCGCGCCGACACCAGCGTGCAGTGCTGCTACCTTGATACGCTGGGCCTTGAGCGGGTGACCCGGCTGTCGGCGCGGGGCATGGTCGGGGGCGGTTTTCGCGGCACAGCCACCGACGTCACTGACGAAGTGGAAGCCCGGCGCAGGATTGAATTCTTATCCCAGCACGACGCCTTGACCGGGCTGCCCAACAGAACCCGGTTGCAGGAGTTTCTCGACGGCAAGTTCAAGGCGGTGCCCACCATGGAGCAACCGCTGGTGATGCTCAGCCTTGACCTTGACCGCTTCAAACCAGTGAATGACTTGCTCGGACACGCGGCCGGTGACCTGGTGCTCAATGAAGTGTCGAGCCGACTGGCCGGCTGCGTGCGGCACGGCGATCTGGTGGCGCGGGTGGGCGGCGACGAGTTCGTGCTGATCCTGACCGATCTGAATTCTCAGGTTGAAGTCGAAGCGCTGTGTCGGCGCTTGATTGACTCCATCGAACAGCCTGTGGCGATTGAAGACCACGACGTGTTTGTCAGCGCCAGCATCGGCATCGCCATGGCGCCAAATGACGCGCTGGATGCCGCTGAATTGCTGCGCTATGCCGACATCGCCTTGTATGAGGCCAAGGCGGCCGGGCGCAATACTTGGCGTTTCTATGCGGGCGACATGAACGCCAGGATAATCGAAAGGCGCCGCCTGGAAAGCGATCTGCGCCATGCCATCAAGCATGACGAATTGCGGCTGCATTTCCAGCCGCGCTTCCGCCTTGCGGACGGCGCAATGGTTGGCGCCGAAGCCCTGGTGCGCTGGCAACATCCTGAGCGCGGGCTGGTGCCGCCCGACAGGTTCATTCCCATTGCTGAAGAGACCGGACTGATCATCGGTCTGAGCAACTGGGTACTCGAAAACACCTGCCGTTACGCCGCGCAGTGGCCGGACAGCCTGTTTGTCTCGATCAATCTGTCGCCTGTGGAGTTCAAGCGCGGCAACCTGGTGGAACGGGTGCGCAAGGCGCTGGACGATGCCGGGCTCGATCCGGCCCGGGTCGAGCTGGAAATCACCGAAAGCGTGATGCTCGATGATGCCGCAGGTGCGCTTGAGGTGATGATGCAGCTCAAGGCTCTCGGCGTGCGTATATCGATGGATGACTTCGGCACCGGTTATTCATCGTTGAGCTACCTGCGCACTTTCCCGTTCGATGGCTTGAAGATTGATCGCAGCTTCGTCAACCGCATGGTCGAGAGCGAGGACGACAAGTCAATCATCCGCGCCATCGTTGGCCTGGGCCGCGCCCTGTCGCTGACGGTCACCGCCGAAGGCATTGAAACCGATGAGCATCTTGAGGTGCTCAAGGCGGTCGCGTGCGATGAAGGGCAGGGGTACTACCTCAGCCGACCGCTGCAGGTCGATGCCTTCGAGGCGTTGCTCGACACGCATCGCAATACCCAGGGCTGATCGTGGCCGGATTGCCCGCACGGGCTGCGTTGACCTGACTTACCTGCACATCGGCATTGGTCTGCCAGGCCCCCGCTCCAGACGTTAGATGAAACCGGCTCATCAATGCACATGGCCGGGGCTATAACAGGCTTTGTGTGCTGCGCTCATTTCTCAAATGAGATTCAAACAGCAAAGCCGGCTGAAATGGCTGGCTATAATCCACTGGCCAGCGAAGCGGCTCTGTTCGACCGCTCGCGACCCTCGCTTATGCCCATGCCAGGACACCATGCAACTGACCCGCGCCAATCTCGCTGATTTTGTCTACTTTCTGGCCATCGCCCGTCATTTGAGCTTCAGCCGCGCCGGGCTTGAGGTGGGCATCAGTCCGTCTGCCCTGAGCCATGCGATCAAGGCGCTGGAAGCCAGGCTGGGCGTGCGCCTGCTCAACCGCACCACGCGCAGCGTCAGCCTCACCGCTGCGGGGCAGGAGCTGTTTGCGCTGATCAACAAGCCGATTGACGAGATCGGGCACGCGGTGGAGGTTCTCAATCGCTACCGCGATGAGCCGACCGGCAAGATCAGGCTTAATGTCTTCAGCGATGCAGCGTTGCTCATGCTGGCGCCGGTGTTGCCGGAATTCGGTCGGCGCTATCCCGATGTGGAAGTCGATATTTCGATTTCCAACAGCATGCTTGATGTCGTCGAGGGTGGCTTCGACGCCGGCATGCGTTACGGCGATTCGGTCCCGGAAGGCATGATTGCCCATCGGCTGTCCCCCGAGGTGCGCTGGGTGGTGGCCGCGACCCCCGCCTATCTGGCCAGCAACGGCGTGCCGCAGCATCCGGATGACTTGCGCAAGCACCGTTGCCTGAAGTTCAGGGTCGGCAGCGGCAAGGTTTACGACTGGGAGTTTCACAAGGATGGCGTGGACCTGAGTGTTGCGGTGGCCGGTGGCGTGATGCTCGACGAAACCCGGCTGGCGATTGCCCTGGCCTGCGAAAGCGCCGGTTTGATCTACGCCGCCGAACCCGCGCTCGCCTCGCTGATCGAGGCCGGCACGCTCAAGCTGGTGCTGGAGGACTGGGCCAGCGTGACTCAGGGTTTTCATATCTATTACTCCAGCTATCGCCAGCAGCCGCTGGGCCTGCGCTTGCTGATCGACCTGATCCGCGAACTGGCCCCGCTGGGCTGAGCGACTTGAATAGCTACGGGTTATTGATGAGATTTGCTCATTAGTGCAATGCACGTGCTCGGGTTGGCGCCGTCGGCCCGGCGCTGTACCGTGCACTCCCTTTCCATACGCGACTTGCAGGCCAATCGGCTGCGGCCTACCTGCGGGCGCGACTCATGCTTTTAAAAATCAGGAGGGCAAAGATGCACGTTGCCGAAACAGAAATCGCCGCACCGGACCGCCGTGTGTGGAGCGCCGTCGGGTCGCT
Organism: Pseudomonas viridiflava; assembly: GCF_900585905.1. Taxonomy (GTDB): domain Bacteria; phylum Pseudomonadota; class Gammaproteobacteria; order Pseudomonadales; family Pseudomonadaceae; genus Aquipseudomonas. Next base: position 135,615 of record NZ_UTVH01000073.1, on the reverse strand, counting down.
GGCCATGTGTGTGGCGATGCTCATTTCATCCGAGTTCATGCCCGTCAGCCTGCTCACGCCCATCGCCGATGATCTGGGCGCCACCCAAGGGATGGCCGGTCAGGCTATCTCGGTTTCCGGACTGTTTGCAGTGGTCACCAGCCTCTTCATTTCAGTCATCGCCGGGCGACTTGATCGCCGCTACGTGCTGATGGGTCTGACTGCGCTGATGCTCGGTTCATTGGTGCTGATCGCGCTTGCGCCCAGCTTCATCGTGCTGATGCTCGCGCGGGCGTTGCTGGGCATCGCCATTGGCGGCTTCTGGGCGCTGTCCACCGCGACCGTGATGCGCCTGGTGCCTGAAGAAACGGTGCCCAAGGCGCTGGGTATCATTTTCACCGGCAATGCCATCGCCACGGCGTTTGCCGCGCCCATCGGCAGCTATCTTGGCGGCGCCATAGGCTGGCGTGGGGTGTTCTGGGGCCTGGTGCCGCTGGTGTTGATCAACATTGCCTGGCAATGGATCAGCCTGCCGTCGATGCCGCCTCAGGCGAGCAAATCCATCGGCCAGCTGTTTGCCCTGCTAAAGCGGCGCAACGTGGCGTTCGGCATGGTCGCGGTGATGCTGACCTTTGCGGGCGCGTTCTGCACGTTCACTTATCTGCGGCCGTTTCTGGAAACCTATACCCAGGTCGGTGTAACAGAGCTGTCGCTGTTTCTCCTCGGGCTTGGCCTGGCAGGGTTTATCGGCACCTATGCCTCGACTGCCCTGGTCAACCTGCAGCTGTACCCGCTGCTGCGTTATCTGCCGTTGCTACTCGCCGCGTGCACCGTGGCGATGCTGATGCTCGGTCACCTTAAATGGGGCGTGGCGCTGATGATGATCTGCTGGGGCGGGCTCAACGCGGCGATTCCGGTGGCCTGGTCGACCTGGCTCAGCCGCAGCGTCGCCGATGACCCGGAAAGTGGCGGCGGCCTGCTGGTTGCGGCGATTCAGCTGGCAATCATGCTGGGCGCCAGCCTCGGTGGTTTTTTGCTCGACCATGGCTCCATCACCATGACGTTCATCGGTGGCGCGCTGCTGATGGTGCTGGGTGCGTTGATAGTGGGTAATGGCTCGCGATTGCGTGCCTGAGCCTGCGGGCGCTGCTGACGTGATAGTTAATGCGGCGGCAGCGGCTGACGTACACTGGCGGGCCTTGCATTGCTGAAGAGGTTTTCATGGCCAACCAGGATATTACCTTCACCCCGGACCCGGACGCTGAGTCCATCTCATCTGACGTCGCCGGGTTTGGCGGGCTGCTGGTGTCGACGCAAATCCCCACCCATGCCGATGGCACGCTGGAATTGGGCGATATTTCCCTGCAGAGCGAGTGCACGCTGCAGGCATTGAAGGTGGCGCTGGAACGAGCGGGCAGTTCCATGGACCGGGTGCTGCACCTGACCATCTACCTCACCGACATGGCCGATCGCGCGGCTTTCAATGAGGTGTACACACGTTTCTTCGCTAAACCCTGGCCCGTTCGCGCCGCCGTCGGCGTGGCGGCGCTGGCGGTGGAAGGCATGCGTGTGGAAGTGACGGCAATGGCGGCCAAGGGCTGATCGCAGGTCGGGTGATTGCCGCGTAACGGCAGGCGGCGATCACCTGTTCATCGACTTCAGGCTACGCTATAACGCAGCAGGGACCGCTGGAGTAGCGCGGGTGCGATTATCCGGCCATCCGAATTACAGTGATTCGGGCGCCGATCCAGGCACTGCCAGGGAGTGAGACGTGCGTAAATCAAGGATTATTCTGGGCTCGGTGCTGTCCGCACTACTGGGCGTTACCTTGCCGGTAGTGACCATGGCGTATCTGTCGTGGGAGAGGGCGTTAGATAAAGAAAGAACTCATCTGGAAGAGTATTCAAGGCGAGCGTTGAAAAATATCAGCCTGTCACTGCAGCAAGGCCGCGATGTGATTGTGAGTATGGAAAGCTGGCGCGGTGCACCGTGTTCGGAAGAGCATGTTCATCTGATGCGGCAAGTTACCGTCAATACGCGCTCGGTGGAAGAGATTGGCTACTTTGAGCCAGGGCAGCCTGGTTGTACGTCATGGGGTTCGTCCTCCGTGTTGTCCGGAAGCGGGCAAACACCCTACACGGATGAGGCCGGATTTCACATCAATGTAAAGCTGACGCCTTATGCGTCCGGGCTTGATCCGGTGACCCTCCTGCGTCGCGGTCCATACAGCGTGCTGATCAATTCCGGCAGGTTGATCGACATCATCCTGGACGATGGAATGCAGCTGGGTATTTTCTACAAGGGCCAGCTGGTTAATGTTTCTCCAGGCGCGGGTGGGGAAAACATATCGCGCTATTTCTCCAATGAAGAACCGAGCAGTGACTATCTGCATGCATCTGCTGATCAGGACGGCTGGTCAGCGGTTGTGGCTGAGCCGACGAGCAGCGTGGACACGACTTTCTATGGTGAGCTTGTCTGGATGTTGCCCATTGGCATCGGCATGGGCTGCGTGGTGATCTTTCTGGTCGTCAGCATCATGCGCAACAGACTTTCGCCGGCTGCCGAAATGGAAATTGCCATCAGGCAGCGTGAATTCATTGTCCACTATCAGCCGATTATCGACAGTGCAACCGGGCGATGTATCGGTGCGGAGGCCCTGGTTAGATGGATAAGGCCTGACGGAAGTATGGTCTCACCAGAGCAATTCATTCCGCTCGCCGAGCAGACAGGGCTCATCCTGCCCATTACAGATCTGGTGATCAATGCAGTTGTCACCGACATGGCGCAGGCTTTGGAGCGCGACCGCAGCCTTCATGTGTCCATCAACATCTGCGCACAGGATCTGATGTCTGGCCGTTTTCTGACCACCCTTCAAACCTGCTTGGCCCGCACAGGGATTCACAACGATCAAGTCTGGATCGAGGCCACTGAAAGGGGGTTTATTGATGCGGACTCGGCCAATGACACACTCAGGAAAGCCAGGCAACTGGGTTTCACCATCGCGATAGATGACTTCGGCACGGGGTATTCAAGTTTGCAATACCTCGAACGCATGCCGGTAAACCTGTTGAAGATTGATAAATCGTTTGTGGACACCATCAATAAAGATGCCGCTTCAAGCCTGGTCATTGGCCACATTATCGACATGGCCAAGACCCTCGGTTTGAAAATCGTCGCCGAAGGCGTTGAACACACCTATCAGGCCGATTATTTACGCCAGCGAAATGTTGAATATTTCCAGGGATGGCTGTATTCGAAAGCGCTGCCAGCAGACGATTTTCTAGCCTTTACCACGCAAGTCAATGCCGTTTCACAGGCCGAGATGTCCGGCCTGTGACCGGTATGGGCTGCGGCGGTTGCGCTCCACCAAGCACCTGCAGGAATTTGGTGGAAGGCGATGTTTCAGGCCGGACGCCATCGCGGCCGCAGGCTCAATCCAGATCAGCCGCCTGGTGCCGTTCTGCAACCTGGGTGGCTTCCTCGCCCCAGGTGCGGTTGACCCGGCGACCGCGGATCACGGCCGGGCGTTCGGCGATTTCGGCGGCCCAGCGTTGCACGTGAGTGTAATCCTGCACCGAGAGGAATTCGGCCGCCGAATACAGATCGCCCTGCACCAGTTGGCCATACCACGACCACACGGCGATGTCGGCGATGGTGTAGCTGTCGCCCGCCAGGTAGCGGCTTTCGCCCAACCGGCGGTCGAGTACGTCCAGTTGCCGCTTGGCTTCCATGGCGAAACGGTTGATCGGGTATTCGAGCTTTTCTGGCGCATAGGCGTAGAAATGCCCGAAGCCGCCGCCCAGGTACGGCGCAGCGCCCATCTGCCAGAACAGCCAGTTGAGGGCTTCGGTGCGCTTGGCGTGTTCGTTGGGCAGCAACTCGCCAAATTTTTCTGCCAGATACAGCAGGATCGAGCCGGACTCAAACACCCGCACTGGCGGCTCGGTGCTGCAATCGAGCAGCGCCGGAATTTTTGAATTGGGGTTGATCTCGACGAAGCCGCTGGAAAACTGATCACCCTCGCCAATACGAATCAGCCAGGCGTCATATTCCGCGCCGCTGTGCCCCAGGGCCAGCAGCTCTTCGAGCATGATGGTGACCTTGATGCCGTTGGGCGTCGCCAGCGAATGCAGCTGGAAAGGATGCTCGCCCCTGGGCAATACCTTGTCATGGGTCGGGCCCGCGATGGGCCGGTTGATGCTGGAAAAGGTGCCGCCTGACGTGGTTTCCGGCTGCCAGACTTTCGGTGGAACATAGGGTGAAGCGCTCATGAGCCAACCTCTGTAATGATTGAATGTTGCCGAAGGATTGCCGCAGAGGCTGGCGATGTGCAAGTGAAAAAGGGCGTGGTCGCTTGATCGCACCCTTGCCTGAGGTGTCAGGCGACCACCGCAGCCTGCTCGGGAACCCGCACCGGCTGGCTGCTGCACTGCCAGCGCCAGGCGTCGGCGAGCATGCAGTCCAGCGAACGCTGTGCGCGCCAGCCCAGCTCCATCGCGGCCTTGGCCGGGTCTGCCCAGCAGCGGGCGATGTCTCCGGCGCGGCGCGGTTCATGCAGCAGCGGGACCTTCACGCCCGACACGCGCTCGAACGCCTTGACCACTTCCAGCACCGAATAGCCCTGGCCGGTGCCGAAATTCCAGATCCGCACGCCCTGACTCAAGCGCAACGACTGCAGCGCCTTGAAGTGCCCTTCGGCCAGGTCCATGACATGCACGTAATCGCGAACCCCGGTGCCATCCTGAGTCGCGTAATCGCTGCCAAAAACGCTCAAGGCGCGGCGCTGACCGTTGGCCACTTGCAACAGATAAGGCAGCAGGTTATTGGGCGTGCGGGTTGGCATTTCCCCCAGCTCGCCGGAATCGTGGGCACCAATCGGATTGAAATAGCGCAGCAAGCCCACCGACCAGCGCGCGTCCGACGCTGCCATGCTGTTCATGACGTTTTCCGCCATGAGCTTGGATTGCCCATAAGGATTGGTGGGCTGGCCAGTGGCGCAGGTTTCGTCAATGGGCATCACCGCACAGTCGCCATACACCGTCGCCGACGAGCTGAACACCAGCGTGAATACTCCCGCATCGGCCATGGCCTGGCACAGCGTGACGCTGCCACCGACGTTAGTGTCGTAATAGCGCAAAGGCTCGCGCACGCTCTCGCCAACCGCCTTGAGCCCGGCGCAGTGAATCACCGCATTCACCGGGTAATCACGCAGCAGGGCGTCGAGCTGGGCGCGGTTTCTGACGTCACCCACGACGAACGCGGGGCGTCGACCGGTCAGCCCGGCAATGCGGTCAATCACCGTCCGCGAGCTGTTGCAGAGGTTGTCGAGGATGACCACATCTTCACCCCTGTTCATCAGCTCAAGCGTTACATGAGCGCCGATATAGCCGGTCCCGCCAGTCACCAAAATCATAGAGCGTCCCTCGTTCAAACAGGTATTGAGCGGCGACTACCAGCTGCCGGACAGGGGTTGATTCATCCCACAGCCTGCAGGGCGACATCGGGACGTATGAAGATAGGGGCGCGCGGGAAGGCAGGAGTTCCAAGAGGTTGCCAGGCGGTACATGCCCTTCATCGGCTTTCCATAGCGCTGCGTTGAACGGCCCGCAGCGAAGCGCTTCAAACTGTCATGAGCGCGCAGACCGCGACCCGCATTCGCCCGGCCGCGCTTTATGAGCAAACGAGTGTTTTCGAAGCCAGAAGGTTTGGCTTCAGGCTCGGATCCGATAGTGAAAAAGGAATCCGATATGAATCTTCGCCAGGAACCCAGTGACCTTTCGCCCGCGCAGCTGGACGCGTCGCCCTCTGCCAGCGCGCTGGCCAGGCCTACCTTGCTGTGTCTGTCTCACTTGCGCTGGGGCTTTGTCTACCAGCGGCCGCAACACGTCATGTCGCGCCTGGCGCAGGACTACGATGTGGTGTTTTTCGAGGAGCCCATATTCGGCGACCGACACGGTTCCGAGCCGCACCTGGATGTATCGCAGCCTGGCCCGGGGGTCACAGTCGTGGTACCGCATCTGCCTCATGGCGCCAGCGCGCAGCAGGTTGATGCCTGGCAGCGCGAGCTGCTCGACGGCCTGCTCGCTGAGCATGAAGGCAAGGAGTTGCTGCTCTGGTACCTCACGCCCATGAGCCTGTCGTTCAGCGACCATTTGCAGCCACAAGTCACTATTTTCGACTGCATGGACGAGCTGTCGGCGTTCAAGGGCGCGCCACCCGAGCTGCTGCAACGAGAGCGCGAGCTGATGGGCCGCGCGGATGTGGTATTTACCGGCGGCTACAGCCTGTGGGAAGCCAAGCGCGAGCAGCACGCCAACGCGCACCCGGTGCCCAGCAGTGTTGATATCGCCCACTTTGCCGCCGCTCGCGACGGCCTGCCGGAGCCTGCGGATCAGGCGTCGATCGGGCATCCGCGCCTGGGATTCTTTGGTGTCATCGACGAGCGTTTTGACATTGATCTGGTGGCCGAACTGGCGCAGCAGCGTCCGGACTGGCAGATCGTGCTGATCGGCCCGGTGGTCAAGATCGACCCGCAAACCCTGCCGCGGCAGACCAATATTCATTATCTGGGGCCAAAGGACTACAGCCAGCTGCCGGCCTATCTGTCGGGCTGGGACGTGGCCTTGATGCCTTTTGCGATCAACGAGTCCACTCGCTTCATCAGCCCCACGAAGACCCCCGAATACCTGGCTGGCGGATGCCCGGTGGTGTCCACCCCGATTCGCGATGTGATCAGCGGCTACGGCGAAAGCGGGGTGGTGGCCATCGCCGACTCGGCCCCGGCGTTCATCGAGGCCATCGAGGCTGCGTTGCACGCCAAGGCGCAGGGTAGGGTGGCCGAGTTGGCCGACAAGGCGCTTGAAGGCATGTCCTGGGACAACACCTGTGCGGTGATGAAGGAGCAGATCGAATGCCTGCGATAACACTGAAAGCGGCGTGCAACGGCCCGTCGGCTGTCAGCGACAAACGCACGTACGATTATCTGATCGTTGGCGCAGGTTTTGCCGGGTCGGTGATCGCCGAGCGCCTGGCCGAAGGTTTGGGCAAGCATGTGTTGCTGGTGGACCGCCGCGAGCACATCGCCGGTAATGCCTATGATCATGCAGATGCAGCGGGCGTCATGGTGCATCGCTATGGCCCGCACATTTTTCACACCAACTCGCAGCGCATCGTCGACTACCTGTCGCGGTTCACCCAATGGCGCGAGTACGAGCACCGCGTGCTGGCCCAGGTAGACGAGCATCTGGTGCCGATTCCGATCAACCTGACCACCTTGAACCAGCTGTACGGCCTGTCGATGAACGAGCAGGAGGCTGAAGTGTTCCTGGCCGAGCGTGCGGAACCGGTGGCGAACATCCGCACCTCCGAAGACGTGGTGATCAACCAGATCGGTCGCGAGCTGTACCAGAAGTTCTTTCAGGGCTATACCCGCAAACAGTGGGGGCTCGACCCGTCCGAGCTGGACCGGTCAGTGACCTCGCGGGTGCCGACCCGCACCAATGAAGACGACCGCTATTTCACCGACAGCTTTCAAATCATGCCGCTGCACGGCTATACGCAGATGTTTGAGCAGATGCTGGATCACCCGAATATCGACATCCTGCTGGGCACCGACTTCGCGGCGGTGCGTGACCAGCTGGATTTCAAGCAGCTGATCTACTGCGGGCCGGTGGATGAGTATTTCGAATTCTGCTTTGGTCGGCTGCCTTATCGTTCCCTGCGCTTCCAGCACGAGACCTTGCCCACTGAGCAGTTTCAGGCCGTCTCGGTGGTCAACTATCCCGACCCGAGCGTGCCGTACACGCGCATCACCGAATACAAGCACCTGACCGGCCAGAGCCATGCGCAGACCAGCATCAGCTATGAGTTTCCCTGCGCTGATGGCGACCCGTACTACCCGATCCCGCGGCCGGAAAACGCCGAATTGTACAAGCGCTACAGCGCACTGGCCGATGAAACGCCAAACGTGACGTTTCTGGGCCGCCTGGGCACTTACAAGTACTACAACATGGATCAGGTGGTCGGCCAGGCGTTGGCGTTGTATCAACGCATCGCGCAGCAGGCGGGCGTCGCAGTGCCGGACGAAGCCGTGGCCACGTCGTGAGGTTGCAGCTCGGCCAGCCAGGGAATTGGTCGTAATGGGCGCGGGGATTTTCAAATCGTTTGTCATGGCCGGATACGAATGTTCTTCGCACCGGCGCAATGATGGCCTGCGCCTCGATCTGCTGGAGAGCACCGGGCATGCGCGCTGGGTTGCGCGCGATTACGCCGCCCTTGGCGGGCTGGGTATTGGCTGTGCCCGTGATGGGTTGCGCTGGCACCTGATTGAAACCCGCCCGGGTCATTACGACTGGAGCAGTTTCCTGCCCCTGCTGCAGGCGGCGCGTGACCATGATGTGCAGGTGGTGTGGGACCTCTGTCACTACGGTTACCCCGACGACCTGGACATCTGGCGCCCGGGCTTCGTCGAGCGCTTTGCGCGGTTTGCCGCAGCCGTCGCCCGGTTGATGAAGGAGGAGGGGATCAGTGCGCCGTTTTTCTCCCCGATCAACGAAATTTCATTCTGGAGCTGGGCCGGAGGCGACGTTGGTTACTTCAATCCCTCAGCCCACGGGCGCGGCCTGGAACTCAAGCATCAACTGGTGCGCGCCAGCATCGCGGCCATTGAAGCGGTGCGCGAGCATTTGCCGGCTGCGCGTTTTGTCCAGTGCGACCCGTTGATCAACGTCATTGCCGGGTCGAGCCGAGCCGACGACACCAGCGAGGCCGAAGGCTTTCGGCTGGCCCAGTTCGATGCCTGGGACCTTCTCGCCGGGCGGCAATGGCCGGGGCTGGGGGGGCGTGAAGAGTATCTGGACATCATCGGGGTCAATTTCTACCCGCAAAACCAGTGGGTACTCAACGCGGGCAAGATCCCCCGGGGTGACCGTCGTTACCGCCCGCTGGCGGGGATGCTGCGCGAAGTGCACCAGCGCTATCAGCGGCCGATGCTGATTTCGGAAACCGGCGCCGAAAACGATGAGCGCACGCCATGGCTTGAATATATTTGCGATCAGATCGTGCTGGCGCAGTCGCGTGGGGTGCCGGTGGAGTCGCTGTGCTGGTATCCGTTCCTGGATTACCCCGGCTGGGATGACGGCCGCTACTGCGCCGCCGGTGTGTTCGGCTATGCCGATGGCGAAGGCAATCGCGCCCCCCATCACCCGCTGTACGCGCAGATGCAACAGTTGCAGGCCCGCCTGGGCGAATCGGCACAGGGGGCTGGCAATGGCAAATGATCGGCTGCGCAGTCTGCCCATCGCGGACACGCCGGTGCGCTTTCTCTGGCGCTACGTGAGGATTCGCCCCTGGCATTTCGGCACCATGCTGATTCTGGTGGTAGGCGCCGCCAGCTGTGCAGTGGCGGTGCAGTACGGCATGAAGTTGCTGGTCGACGCCATGGCCAATGATGACCGCGCTGCCGGGCATGTCTGGTTTCCGTTCTGGCTGTTCATTGCCTTGATCGTGGTGGAGAACCTGTTCTGGCGCGCAGGCGGCTGGCTGGGTTGTCGGACGATGGTCAGCAGTTGTGCCGATTTGCGCGTCGATCTGTTCAGCCACCTGACCGGGCATCCGATGCGTTATTTCTCCCAGCATTTTGCGGGTGCGCTGGCCAACAGGATCTCCTCGGCGGGCGCTGCGGCAGGTTCGATTTACGGTGGCCTCCTGTGGAAGATCATTCCGCCCTGCGTGGACTTCCTCGGGGCAGTGATCGTGTTGTGCACCGTTCGCCTGTCCATGGCAATGGCGTTGATCGCCTGCGTGGTGGTGGTGGCGGCGTTGATTACGGTGATCGGCGTTCGCGGGCGGACACGGCATATCGCCTTCGCGTCGCAGTCGGCGCGGGTGGGCGGCGAAATAGTCGATCTGGTCTCGAACGTCTGGAGCATCAAGGCTTTTTCGGCCCGTGGACGCGAGCGCAAGCGGCTGGAGAAAGCCATTGGCGTTGAAGCCAAGGCCCAGCGGCGTAGCTGGATCTACCTGGAAAAAGCCCGAGTACTGCATGACGTCTGCCTGTCGGTGATGGCCGGCGGCATGCTCGGCTGGGCGATCGATTTATGGATTGACGGCCTGGTAACGGCGGGGGATGTGGTGATGGTCAGCGCGCTGACTTTCCGCATTCTGCACGGCTCACGTGACCTGGCCCTGGCGTTGGTGGACACCTCGCAGCAGATGGGAGTGATTGCCGAAACCCTGGGCATCATCGCCCAGCCTCATGCCTTGAGCGACAGCCACGAAGAACTGGCGTCAACCGGGGGCGCCATACGCTTCATTGATGTCAGCTACAGCTATCCCGAGGGGCGAGGGGTCTTCAGCCACTTCTTTCTGGACATCCCGGCGGGGCAGACAGTGGGCATTGTGGGGGCTTCAGGGGCAGGCAAGTCGACCCTGATCCATTTGCTGCAACGCCTGGATGATGTGCGCAGCGGCATTGTGCTGATTGATGATCGCGATATTCGCACCGTCAGCCAGGACAGCCTGCGCCAGCAGATTGCCGTGGTGCCCCAGGAGGCGGCGCTGTTCAACCGCAGCATTTATGAAAACATCGCTTACAGCCAGCCCAACGCCACCCGTGAGCAGGTCATCGAAGCGTCCCGCCAGGCCTATTGCGACGACTTCATCAACGCCCTGCCCAACGGCTATGACACGCTGGTGGGTGAGCGCGGCGTGATGTTGTCCGGCGGTCAGCGCCAGCGCCTGGGCATCGCTCGGGCCTTTCTGAAAAATGCGCCGATCCTGATTCTCGACGAAGCCACCTCGGCGCTGGATTCGCGCTCCGAGGCCATCATCCAGACGGCATTGGCCAACCTGATGCGCGGGCGCACGGTGTTGGCCATCGCGCATCGGCTGTCCACCATTGCCAGCTTTGATCGGGTCATTGTCCTTGACGAGGGCCAACTGGTGCAGGACGGCCCGCCCGATGAGTTGCGCAATCAGGACGGTGCCTTTCGCACCCTGTGGCTGGCGCAGCGCATGGGCGGCCTGGCGGATTAGCCGTTGCGGGCTTCGGGCAATCTGGCGATGACCTTGATTTCGAACTGGAAGCCGTACAGCCAGGTCACGCCCACGCCCGTCAGCGTCGGGTGTGGCGCCTCGCCCCAGAACTCCGGGATCACTTTCCAGATGGTGTCGAAGGTCGATTCCGGGTCGACGATGAACACCGTTACATCGACCACATCGTCGAAGCTGCAGCCCGCGCTGTGCAACACCGCGTTGAGGTTTTCGAACGCTGTACGCACCTGGGTTTCCAGTTCCGGCTCCGGCGAGCCGTCTTCAGTGCTGCCCACTTGCCCGGACACAAACAGAAAGCCGTTGGAGCGAACGGCAGGCGAATAGCGATTACGCTCGTACAGCGCGCGCCGGCCCTGGGGGAAAACAACATCACGAACAGTCATACATGCTCCTTGGGTCGCTGACCCGGATGAGTGATGAAGCGACTGTAGGCGCTTGCGTCAGGGGCATAAACGAGCAAGTGTAGGCAGCACTGTTTGCCAATCCCAAACAATCCAGCTGTCACATTCAGCCTGCGCCCGAGGTGTCATGGACCGTTTCGATGCGATGCAAGCCTTCGCCCGCGTGGTGGAAACAGGCAGTTTCACCAAAGCCGCGCACACCCTGCACATGAGCAAGACCACTGTCACCCAACTGGTTCAGCAGCTGGAAGCGCGGCTGCGGGTGCGCCTGCTCAATCGCACCACACGCAAGGTCAACGTCACCGCCGATGGCGCTGTGTATTACGAGCGGGTCATACGCCTGCTGGCTGATCTGGATGACGCCGAGACCGGGCTGTCCAGCGCCGCCACCGCGCCAAGGGGGCGTCTGCGCGTGGATGTGCCAAGCCCGTTGGCAAGCATGATTCTGGTGCCAGCCCTGCCTGACTTTCATGCGCGCTACCCGGACATCCAGATCGACATGGGCGTCAGTGATCGCATGGTCGATGTCATCAGCGATAACGTCGATTGCGTGGTGCGCGGAGGAGAGCTGACCGATCTGTCGCTGATGGCGCGCAAGGTGGGCGATTTGCAACTGGGGGTGTTCGCCACACCGGGCTACCTGCAGCGCATGGGCACACCGGTCGACCCCCGGGAGCTGGAAAATTCTGACCACCGCATGGTCGGTTTCCTCTGGGCGCGGCTGGGCAAGGCCTTGCCTTATGCCATGCACCGCAATGCTGAAAGCCTGCGCATCAACGGCCGCTACGTACTGGCGGTGGATGACGGCAACGCCTACCTCGCCGCCGGTCTGGCCGGTTTGGGCGTGCTCTGGCTGCCGCAGTACATGTCCAGGCCTTATCAGGCACGCGGCGAACTGGTGTCGTTGTTCGAGGACTGGCATCTGGACTCAATGCCCCTCTACGTCGCCTTCCCGCCCAACCGCCACATAAACGCCAAACTGCGCGTGTTCATCGACTGGATTGCCGAACTGATGAACGAACACGGGCCGGTGAAAGGGGCGGGTGGGTGAGCAGGGGTGGGCCTGTTGTTCATCAACGGGTTCGACTGTCTGTCCGAACACAACAATCGACGCTTAGCCCGCGAAGCGTTTGGCCCCCGCCACACACAGGATCACGACAGCGGCGACGCCCAGCATGGCGGGGCTGACGGGCTCATGCAGCACAGCTGCCGCGAGTGCGAGGCCGAAGAAGGGTTGCAGCAATTGCAGCTGCCCCACCGCAGCGGCTCCGCCCTGGGCCAGGCCGCGATACCAGAACACGAAGCCGATCAGCATGCTGAAGAGTGAGACATAGGCCAGGCTCAGCCACGCTGGCACGCTCACAGTGGCGACGGACGCCGGGGCGAGCACGACGCTCAGAGGCGCCATGAGCGGCAATGACAGCGCCAGGGCCCAGCAGATCACCTGCCACCCGCCCAGACTTTTCGCCAGCCTGGCGCCTTCGGCATAGCCCAGACCGCAGAGCACGATGGCCGCCAGCATCAGCACATCGCCCGTGGCCGATGCCTGAGCACCCTGAGCGATGGCGAAGCTGACCACTGCCAGGGCGCCTAACAGCGAAAACCCCCAGAACCCGCGACGCGGCCGCTCGCCGCCCCGCAGCACGGCAAATGCGGCGGTGGTCAGCGGCAGCAAGCCGAGAAAGACAATCGAGTGCGCCGAGGTGACATGCTGCAACGCCAGTGCCGTCAGCAACGGGAAACCTGCAACCACCCCCGTCGCGACGATCAGCAGCGACAACAGCTGGCCAGGCGCCGGGCGCCGTTGTCGCAAGAGCAGCAACACGGCCAGTGCGATTACGCCGGCGATGGTGGCCCGAACGACGGTCAGAAAAAACGCGTCCAGCTCCAGCACTGCGATCCGGGTGGCGGGCAGCGAGCCACTGAAAATCAGTACACCGATCAGGCCGTTGAGCCAGCCAGTCGATTTTTTAGCCGCTTGAGTTGGGGTGCTGGGCATGGAGTCCATTCGATCTGCCTCGTTTCGGTTGCGTTCCGGGCACTGTGCGGCCAACTATTAGGACAATCAAAAAATTGTCATGGATACAGGCTTATGTCTCGCGCCCGCTACAAGTCCTTGGTAGACACCTTTGCTGCGGATATTCGTTCGGGCCAGCTAGCGCCCGGCTCGCGCCTGCCGACGCATCGCGAACTGGCCAGGACCGAAGGTCTGGCACTGGTCACCGCTTCAAGGGTCTATGCCGAGCTTGCAATCATGGGGCTGGTCAGTGGTGAATCCGGGCGTGGCACGTTTGTTCGGGACGCGGCCCTGCCGACAGGGCTCGGCATCGAGCAGCCCGAGGTGACGCCGGGGCTCATCGATCTGAACTTCAATTACCCTTCGTTACCAGGGCAGGCTGAACGGCTGCGTACCGCGCTGCGCCAGTTAGCGCTGTCGGGTGACCTGGAGTCGTTGCTGCGCTACCAACCCCATGCCGGGCGACGCCACGAGCGGGCATCGGTGGCGCGGCATCTGCTGTGCCGGGGGCTGAAGGTTGACCCCGCGCAGGTCTTGCTGGTCAGCGGTGCGCAGCATGGGCTGACGGTGGTCATGATGGCGCTGTTCAAGCCTGGTGATGTGGTTGCCGCCGATGCCTTGACCTACTCCGGTTTCAAGGTGCTGGCGCAGGCACTGCATCTGGAACTGGTGGCAATCCCCGCCACCGCTGACGGCCCGGACCTTGACGCATTGGCCAGGCTCTGCCGCCAGCGTAAGGTGCGCGGGGTGTACTGCATGCCGACGCTGCACAATCCGCTGGGCTGGGTCATGGATGTGGCGCAGCGCGAGCGTCTGGTGGAGATAGCGCGGCATCACGGTATGCACATCATCGAGGACGCTGCCTACGCGTTTCTCGCCGAAAGCCCGCCACCGCCTCTGGCTGCACTGGCGCCCGAGCGCACCTTGTACGTGTCCGGATTATCGAAGAATGTCGCCACCGGGCTGCGTTTCGGCTTCGTCGCCGCGCCGCAGTGTCACGTTGCGGCACTTGAACGGGTCATTCGCGCAACCACTTGGAACACGGCAGGCGTGATGAGCGCCATTGCCTGCGCCTGGCTCGATGATGGCACCGTCAGCCAACTGGAGGCGCAAAAGCGGGCCGATGCCCGCGCGCGGCAGAAGCTGGCGAATCATCTGTTGAGCGGGCTGAATCCCCAGAGCTATCCCTGTTCCTACTTCACCTGGCTGCCACTGCCCGCAGACGCCCGCGCCGACCGGATCGCCGTGGCCTTGCTGGAGCACAACATCTCGGTGTCCACCGCCGAGCCGTTCGCCATCTCACCGCAGGTGCCTCACGCCATTCGCCTGGCGCTGGGGTCGGTGGACATCACAACGCTTCGAGCCGCTTTGACGATCGTCAAGTCGGTCGTCAGTGCCTATTCCTGAGCGCGCCCGGCCAATTGCAACAGTTGCTGCAGTTGTTGATGCTCCCAGAGGCTCAGCAGCTTGACCGGATCAGTGCCGTGACGCTGCCAGTTGTCCTGGCTGGCGCGGCGACCGTCGGGCGCTTCGCAGGCCTGACAGTGGCTCAGCTGCGCGCCTTCAATGATCAACGTCAGCGTCCAGCCGTCGATGTCGACCCGGGTTTGCCCCGGCGTGTCTGCGCTGAGTTTACGCAGCGTCAGCGTGCCCATGGCGGCGTCTTTCAACACCTGATAGACGTCGCGCGCATGCAGGGAGGCGTGGGAATGGGTCATCGCTAATCTCTGGTTGAAACCGCTGCAGCAGTGGCCGAACATGCACGGCGGCTGCGTGAGCAGAATCCGTCAAGACTAACGTAGCGAGGGAGCGTGGTGCATGATCGATTTCAATAACAAAGGCTTCTTCAAGCTCAAGCAGAATGACGAGTACGCCGAGCGCGTGAGCGCGTTGCTGCTCGAAGACGAGCAGGTCATCGACTCGTACAAGTCCATGCGCGATGGCGTGGTATTCACCGACAAACGCATCATTGCGGTCAACGTCCAGGGCCTGACCGGCAGCAAGAAAGACTTCACGTCGCTGCCTTACAAGAACATCGTCGCCTACTCCATCGAAACCTCCGGCACCTTCGACCTCGACTCGGAGCTGGAAATCTACTTCTCGGCCCTGGGTAAAGTGAAGTTCGAGTTCACCGGTAAAACCTCGATGGTGGAGATTTCCCGGCTCATTTCCAGGCATCTGCTGGGTTGAGTCGAGGCTGACGATTTGAAACCAGACTTGGCACTCGCTGCCCAAAGCCCGAGACTTGTCGCCTGACCCACTTGGCAAGGTTGCCCATGATCGATATACGCCCAATGACCGCCGAGGATTTCCAGCGTTTCTGGCCCACCTTCCAGGCTGTGATCGCCGCGCAGGAAACCTATGCCTACGACCCGCTGCTGACCTGCGAGCAGGCCCGCCATCTCTGGCTGGAGCTGCCATTGCGCACGTTCGTCGCCGTGCAGGAGGGCGAGTTACTGGGCAGCTATTACCTCAAAGCCAACGCCGCCGGGCCCGGCAGCCATGTCAGCAACTGCGGCTACATGGTCAGCGAAGCCGCTCGCGGGCGCGGCGTGGCGCGTCTGATGTGCGAACACTCGCAGAAAGTCGCGCTGCAAAGCGGCTTCAAGGCGATGCAATTCAACTCCGTGGTCGCCAGCAACGAAGTCGCCGTCGCTTTGTGGCACAAACTTGGCTTTGCAACCGTTGGCCGTCTGCCCAAGGCCTACCAGCACGGCCGCCTGGGCCTGGTGGATTGCCTGGTGATGTTCAAATGGCTGGCCGATCAACAACCCGCCAGGCCACCGCTGATTGGCCGCAGGAACATCGAGTCCATCGTTTCCAGGCCGCGGCGGGTGAAGGCTGAGTGATTTGGCTAAAGCCGAATCCTGGGCTCCATGACAACGACACCAAGGATGGTGGAGCCGTTCAATGCCGGCGTTACCGAGATTCTGTCGCTTCGCAGTGTTGCGTTCAGACCCGGCTCGTGCCCTGTACCTGAACGCTCAAAACAACTTGTTGAGGCGATCTTTGAAAGACTGGTGTTTTTTACTTGCGCCCTCAGCGGGGCTGACTGAGGGAAGGGTGTAGGCCGCTACGCGCTGCTGGCCAATTTTTACTTGCTCGACTACCTGCGCGCGTGACCAGCCATCAAGGATGTTAGGGTCGCTGAGCATGGTCAACGGCATGCCATTGCGCACCAGCAAATGGTTGAGCGTCAGGATCGCGAAGCTACGCGCGTTGCCATCAGGGAACGGGTGCAGCCGCTCAAGCTTCTGGCACAAGTCGACGATGTTTTCCAGTCGCTGATCTTCAGTCTTGCACTGAGGCATCTTTTTTTTGTAGCCATCAATGAAATGATCCATGTGTTTGGCCAGGGTGACGAACGCGGTTTCAACATGGGCAGCGTTAGCTTCATTACCTGTCGGCTCAGGAGGCGTGGCGACATCGTCTCCGGGCATGGTTTTGTCCCATTGTTTTTCGTAGGCGATGAAGTCGTTTCGGGATTCGGTCACAACGTAGCCGGGCAGGGTTCTACGCAACTCTCTTGCAAACGCCAACAGCTCATCGCGCCCCTCAGGCGTCATGTTCTTGCCCATGGTCAGGCCGAAACTGCTTCGGACGTGGTCTTTCTTGCCAACGGCCTCTCGTGCGCAAGCCGCACGGTGTAGGTCGGTCAGCAGTTTGGCGTTCAAAGGCGCGTTCAAAGACTTCATCGAAGTCGCCCAGCCGTTAAGCAACCCGTGCAGATAGTGAGGCTCGGAGTCCATAAGGTAGGGCAGAAGTTTATTGTCACGTGCGCCGACAATGTGGGTCTCGACCAGGTCCACGTGCGCTGGGTCCAGGCACAAGCGCCAGCGATGCTCGGCGGGGACTTTGGCCAACGGGGTCTTGGAGGTGTCAATCGAGCGCTGAAGCTTCTCGATGTCTTCCAGATGCATTGGAGCGCTATCGGGCGCCGCAGAACCTAACGGATATTTGTCGCGGTCATTTCGCAGCTGTTCGAGAGCACTGTCAAGAAGTTGCTCGATCCCATCGGGTAACTTCCCGTGTGCGGAGAGGAGAATACCCTTTTCACTGAGCACGCCATTCACCCCTTGGAGCGCTGAAAGCATCACCATGTTGTTCAGGCCAATGGAAGCTACCGGTGCGCCTTGATTAAATGTATCGGTTACGTACCTTTCAAGCGTTTCCTTTAGCCTTATCTGCAGCTCAGGGAGCGAGTGTTCGCCTATCTTCTGCACCTCTTTAGATACCTGAGCACTGGAAACCCGAGAAGAATGGCCGCGAATGAGATTATTCAGGATCTGTGGCATAGCGTTCCGTGATGGTAAGAAGTGCAGGTGTGCGACGTAGGGCATGGCTACGCAATGTTCGGCACGGTGTGCTGAGTGAGTGGCTGCCTGTCGTATTCGGTTCCAGCGGTGCGCTTAATCCGTTCAATAGATGAACAGGAGTGAATCTTTTGAGCTGGGAGCTGTGTAGTCACGTCGCTTGAATCAACTCAAATCTCGCCAATGGCTGTGGTTCAAACTCGATATCGAGTTTGAGGACCAATGATGGCCACACACCCACACACCGCCGCTTATTTCACTTTTATTAAATCTTTTGGGAACGCTTCTCGCGGCACGGTCACTCAGGTGTAAGTGTGTCACCGCTCACAGCGTCCAGGTTGAGACGTGTCGGAGCGCGGAGTGATGGATGGGTTGACCTTCAGATCTCCTGAGTCATTTGCTTTCTTGTATCTGCCGACTACTGAGAGGGTTAAATGCAATGGATTTGATGAATGTACGTGCAAGCCGCGCGCAGGCTCATGTGCCGGTAGCTCCACAGCCCGCAGCAACGCCACAGATTTCCCACTCCCCTAACCTGAGAACTCCCGGGCAGGCCATGAGCACCCGCCTGCATAAGCACTTCACGCCGCACCTTGAAAAAGACGCTGATTCCGGTCAACCCGTTGCCGCTGGCTCAAGCGCTCGGAATGCGGAGTTGGATGCCATTCGCGCGCACCGTGCCGAGGAATTAGAAAAGAAGGGGTTTACCGAAGATGATATGGAAGAGGCCGAGAAAAACGCATCCAGAGCGGACAGAGTGTTTGCGTCAATAAAGTCAGGAATGGGCGGCACGCCCTTTGCTGTGCTCACGTTGGCAGGTAATTTCAAGCCATCCATCCTGCAGGTGGGTGGCGTAAGCTCCAATGCAGTACTCGAATCGGCTAAAGGGAACGCGATGTCGTCCCTTTATGCCCAAGTAGCAGATGTCAGCGTTAACAAGATGATGGCAGGGCTGAAACCCGGTTATTACCTCAAACCTGATGCCGGAACACTGCACCCGGCGCTTCAAGATTCAGTGGCAGAGAAGCTGCTGGCATTGGACAAAGGCCCGCTGCGTAATGCTTTCAACGAAGCCAATAAGTGGCTTACCGGGTTTGCCATACGTGATGCCGCCATGTTCGGGTCAACGCTTGCCATGACAGCTGCCGGACAAGCGAAACTTGATGCAATCCTGCAACCCGCTCTACGACCGGTCACGGCTATCCTTGTGGGTGTCTTGATCGAGCACTACAACGTGAGCCGTGATCGCGCCAACCATATTGCTGACCCTGCGATGCTCTATGGTCGTCGAGATGCTGTGCAGGAGGGGCATGCCAGCAAGCCCATTGATCAGGATCGCGAATGGCTGGCTGAGTTCGAGACGTTGAAGAATCTAAATACGACTGCCCTGGTCCAGATGGTGTCAGCGCGGCTGGGTGAAGGCGCGGCTGTCGCTCTGAATTCGGTCATCAGCGGCGACGCCTTCAAAGAGGTGCTAGACCCAAGCAGCATTCTAGGCGGTGGTGCCCTGACTGCCGGTTTTGCTGCGATGGGTGCCGGTGCGACCGCCACGGCTGAGTTGGCCAAGGCTAACGAACTCGGAGAACTGTCGGCAACAGCGGCCTCCCAAGGCGTGAAAAACGTGCTGAGTACCCTGGCTTTCGGGCTGTGGGCCGCTGGTGCTTCGCTGGGTGAGTCAGTGCCGAAAAAACTCGCTACTGCTATCGATGCTAATGTGCCAAAAGCAGTAGAAAATGGCGCAAATGCAACCGGCAGGGGGGTAGTCGAGGGCGGCAAGGCGGTAGTGGAGAGCGGTAAGTTTGTAGGCAGGACATCCCTCACCGCCTCCAAAATTGTCCAGGACACCGCTTTATCAGTGGGCAGGGGCACTAGAGATGCAGTACATGCAGCAGGAGATGGCGTCAGCTCGGCCTGGGATATGGGCAAAGACGCTCTGACTCGCCGCCAGGCGCCCTCATCCCCAGACCAAGCCGCTCAGGGGCCGGGCATCCAGATGCAGCCCCTCGCATCGACGTCGGCTCAGGCATCGTCCTCGGCGCCCGGGCGTCCACGTCCTGCTGCTCAGGACGGTAGCGATATGGTGTAGCTGGCATTGAAAGGGCAGCATTGCTGACAGCCAGGAGGCCGCCAGTCGGGGCCTCGACCGTCTGCATCGCGCCGAACAACAAAATGCGTACGGTAATCGCACGTTTCGCAACAGCGTTTCCCAAATGATCCAGCTGTATCGGTTAGTCGTCAGCGAAGTACCTGATTGTTCTGCGAATGTGCGCGTAAGCCCTCCGCTATGGCATTGAATACAACCTGACAGCGAGTGCTTTGACGAAGGTCCTCATGCATGGCGACCCAGGTGTCCATGGCTACCGAGAACGCGGATGGAAGTACCCGAATCAACGCGGTTTCGCGGGCTGCAACTGCCGACTGGCATACACCAATCCCGAAGCCGGCGCGCATGGCCGCCAACTGCGCCAGTTCACTGTCGGCGCGAAACCCCAGGCCCTCGCGCGCAAAAGCCGGAAACTGCTTCAGGAATCGACGGATAAATGCGCTCTCCCGATCAAAACCAATAAGCGTATGGCTGGCCAGGTCTTCCAGGGAATGGGGACTGCCGTGAATGGCCAGATAGCTGCGATGGGCATAGAGCCCCACCTCTATACCGCCGACATGTCGTGCGACAAGCGCATGTTGAGTTGGCCTGTGCATCCGCACCGCGATATCTGCATCGCGACGCAGCAGGTCATCAACTTGATTGGATAGCATCATCTCTACCACAAGCTCGGGGTATTGGTTGCGCAATGCCGTCAGTATCGGCGGCAAGACTTCGACGCCGATGACCTCGCTGACCGTTAACCGCACCGTTCCACGGGCATCGGCGTTGCCCTCACTGGCCTTGCGCAGCAAGGCCGCTGACATCGCCGCCAGGTTGGCGGCATAGGGCGCGATTTCGCAAGCAGCGAGGGTGGGACTGAAACCCTCTGCTGAACGGATAAAGAGTGTCAGGCCCAGAGCGGACTCAAGGCCGTCAATGTGGCGTCCAGCAGTGGGTTGACTGATACCCATTGCCCGCCCTGCCGCTGACAATGAGCCGGTCTCGAGCACGGCAAGAAAAGTCCGGTACCACTCCCAATTGGGCTCATGTTTAATCACAGGGCTATCCATTTTTGTATGGCAACCATTCGATCTTAGACGATTAGGTTTCGCTGGCGCATCAAACATAATGGAACGCTTAATCCCTGGAGAGCGTTCATGTCCAACACAGCATTATCGGTACCGCATGCCGTTCTATGGCAACGGGTAGAAGGCGGGTTTCTGTTCGCGAGCGGTGTTCTGCTGTTCTTGCGGGCGGGTTATGACTTCACCTGGTGGCAGGCGCTGGTGATTTTTTTCACCCCTGACCTGAGTCTTCTGGGCTATGCATTCGGCTCGAAAGTGGGGGCTTATTGCTATAACACGTTCCATTTGTATGCGACGGGTGCAGCGTTGTTCGCGGCGGGGCTGTTGGCGCCGTTCCCTGATCTTGCCGCGATAGGCGCTCTCTGGCTCGCACATTCAGGATTTGATCGAATGCTTGGATACGGTTTGAAGTCGCCACAAGGTTTCACTTTTACCCACTTGGGCATAATTGGTCGTCCGGTTAAATCTTCGAAGTAGATTCAGGATATCCACTACCGCGCGTTGCTTGTTTATTACGTACTCTTTACGCCCACCGTCTTTCCTCGACGCCGTTTTTAGACCGACACCGATAAACTGGCCACTCGTTAATACATGGGCTTGTTTATGAAACTTCCGCCGCTCAACACCTTTTCTACACTAGCGTTTACTCGCCCGGCCATTGCCGAGCCGAACAGTGACCACGCCAATACCACGGGCAAGGCCCGCTCGGCGGGATGGCATCGACGCGAGCGGCAGGCGCAGCAGAATCATGATCTGCGCAGAGCGTTGGCCAAAGAGACACCCGATGCACAGCACATAGCCGAGTTGCTTGCAGCCGGGGCTGATCCAGGCGCCGCTTCCTTGAAACGCGGCGATACTGCCGCGCATGCCTTGGCCCGATCACCCGGTTTACCGGCAGACCAGGCCGCCGCGCTGCTGGCACAATTGATGAGTCATGGCATGTCTGATGTGCGCGCGAGCAATGCCCAGGGGGACACGCCTTTGCACCTGGCCATCGACAGTCAAAGCGAAGTGGCCACCGCGCTTCTGGCCCAGGGCGGGTACTCCAGCAAACGCAACCTGCAGGGTCATTCAGCGAATGATATCGCCCAGGCCAAGCTGGCGGATGCGCGCACCACGGCCCTGTTTAGCTACAAGGCCGCGCAGCTCAAAGAGGCTAACCCCACGCAACCGGTGCTGCAGGCCTATCAGTTGGCCAAGCGCCTGAAGGACGCCGTTGAACAGGCAGGGATCAACGAGAGCAAGCGACCCAAGGTGCGCTTCGTCGACACCCCTTCTTTAGGCACCTCCGCTCGCGTAGCCGAGCTGGAACGGCAGCTGGCCCAGGCGCAACGGCGGATTGAAACGCAGAACGAGCAAATCGCCCAGTTGCAGCCTGCTGCCCCAGGTCCCTCGCGTTGAGTGGCAGCTTCATCCTTGAGTCGCCAAACAAATGGGTAGCAGCTGTGCGCAGGTTGGCGCGGGTTTAGTGGAAGCTCAAGGGTGGAAACGTTCTGGGTCTTTAGTGTGCGTAAGCGGCGCCTACAGCTCCAACTGTTGCACCTTGACTCCAAAAGCCGCAGCGATTTTTTCCCGCGTGGCACGACGAGGCCTGGCAACAATTTCCTGCTGGGCGTAGGCGGGCTGGCTGATGCCAAGCCGCACAGCGACCTCGTCCTGCGTCAGCTTCAGATGCTCACGCCAGGCGCGGATAAGCATTTTGACTTGGGAAACGTCACGCATCATCTCAAGCGTCATCACCGCAGCGCGGATTTGCACCTGATGTTTTTCGATCCATTAGGGAAGGGGGCGTTTGACCGGGTCGGAGCTGTTGCTTCTATCCAAGCGCTATCAATAGTGGAGAATGTGGGCACCCAAACCCCAGAAACAAGAAAGCCCGCACGAGGCGGGCTTCTTGTTGCTTCATGCGCATCGAGCGATGTCATGAAGCGGTACTTGGTGGCTACACAGGGACTTGAACCCCGGACCCCAGCATTATGAATGCTATGCTCTAACCAACTGAGCTATGTAGCCAAGTGGCGCGCATTATTCGCCGATACGGGATATGTGTCAACCCTTGTTGTGAAAAATTTATGCGTGTGATCAAGCGGTTAGGATTTTGCGCTGGATTGCACGGCGTTGGTGCATGCTTTTGCCTCAACCTCTCGTGACGGCGACAGGTGCTATAGGGCGGTTGCAGCCCCGCACACTTGGCGTTTTCCCCTTCCAGGCGCTGTTCCTGAGCGTTCTTACCCACGGTCTGATTATTGCTTGATGCCCGCATCTGCCTGATTTTCTGGCGGTAGGCGGCTGCGCGTTGGCGTTCGATTCAAACGCAAGTCACGTGGCTATCGCTATAGAAACAATAACATGGCATTTTGCCTGTAGTGGTTTTCGAATCCTCTTCAATGGCCTGTCGGTCATGGTGGAGCGATCAGGGGAGTGGTTGCACATGTACAGTTTTCTGTCGCCGGGCATGCGTCTGCTGAGCCGATTTGGCTTTGCGCGTAAATTTCAGGTCCTGTTTCTGCTGTTCATGCTGCCGCTGGTGGGCAGTTTCTGGGTGATTGGGCAGGATTACCTGACCAAGCTGGCGACGATTGCAGGGGAAAGGTCGGGCGTGACGCAGTTGCTGGCGCTTGAGCAACTGGACGTGGCGTTGTCCCATCAGCGTGATAACGCTGCGCGCTGGAAGGCTTCGGACATCCTCAAGGAGCCGACCCCAGCGGCGCGCGCGGCGATGACTGAGATGGATGCCACCGGGCCGCGCATCAATCAGGCGCTGCAAGCCCTCGGTGCCACGCTTGCCAGCGAGGGCGCAACGGGCGACACCCTTAAACGCTACGAGGCGCTCAAGGCGTCGATGACCGGTATGGACATCGCCGCGCTGCGCACCGTTGGCTGGTGGCCGGATGGCTACGACCGCTTCACCAATGCCCTTACCAACTTGCAGGCCTTGCGCGAGCAGATCGCCACCGACAGCGGCCTGATCCTTGATCCGTGGCTGGAAACGTACCTGCTGATGCAGATATCGACCCAGCAGATGCCAGAGTTGATCGAGCGCATTGGGCGCATGGCAAGCGTTGGTCAGACGTCTGTGGTGACCGGGCAGTTCAGCCTGCAAAGCCGTCTGCAGATGCGCGAGTTGCGCGGCCGCATCACCGATGCCGAGGATCAGATGCTGAAGACCGGCGCGTTTCTGCAGGCCAAGCTGCCTGCCGAGATGCAGGGGTGGGCGGACCGCTACAACGCATCGATGCAAAAATTGAATACTGAGCTCAAAGTGCTGGATGACGGCGTTTTTGGCGGCTCGATCAAGCTCGACGCCCCGGCTTTCGAGCGCAGCATCGATGCCTTGCTCAACGACCTGGAGGCCTTGCGCCAGGAATCGCTGAGTTCGCTGGACAGTCGCCTGGCGTTCTACCACGGCAAATCCAATATGCAGTTCATCCCGATGGCGGCGTGCTTCGGTGCGCTGTTGCTGTTGGCGATGTACCTGTTTGCCTGTCTGCAGGCGTCGATTCGGCGCAGTGCCGGGGGCATTACCACGCTGGCCGAATCCCTGCGCGACGGCAATCTGTGTGTTGAAGTCAAAGTCGAAGGCCGCGACGAGTTGGCGGCGATCAGTGCCGCGCTCAATGTCGCGGTCCAGCAGTTGCGCACCAGCCTCTTGGGCGTCAATCACGAAACCCGCCAGTTGGGCACTGCGGTGTCGGTGCTCAACACACAGTCCAGCGGCACCCTGACCGAGGTTGAAGACCAGCAGTATCAGATCAGCCAGATCGCAGCCGCCGCCACCGAGCTGGCAGCGACTTCCCAGGGTGTGGCGAAAAGTTGTGAGCAGGCCTCCGACAGCGCGCGGCACACCCGCAAGATTGCCGAAGAAAGCAGCCGCGACAGCCAGCGCACCACCACCAGTATCCAGCAGCTCAACCAGCGTCTGATCGAAACGGCGGCAGCGCTGGGCCGGGTCAGTGAGCAAGGGCAGCAGATTCAGTCAGTGGTCGATGCGATTCGTGGCATTGCCGAGCAGACCAACCTGCTGGCCCTCAACGCGGCAATCGAAGCGGCGCGAGCGGGGGAGCAGGGGCGTGGTTTTGCGGTGGTCGCCGATGAGGTGCGCAGCCTTTCGCAGCGCACTCAGGTCTCTACCGCCGAAATTGCCGGGACGGTCGACAGCTTGCGCTCCACGGTCAGCCAGGCGGTGGGGTTGATGGAAACGGCGTGCAGCCAGGCAGTCAACGACGCTCAGTCGGTCACTGATCTGGGCCAGCGGCTGGTGGACATTGCCAGTGCGGTGCAAGGGGTGACCGACACCCTGGCGCAAATCTCCACGGCGGTCGAGGAACAGGCGAGTACGGCAGATGAAGTCAGCGGCAATATCCAGCAGGTTGATCAGGCTGCAGGGCGTCTGCTTGAAGGTGCGCGTGCGGTGAATCAGGCGGCGGATACGCTGAGCAAGGGCAGTCGGGCGCTGAGTGACAACACTTCGCGCTTTCAGTTGGGGTGATGGCGGGCAGGGTGGCTTGAGCTTGTGAAGCTGCCTGCCTGTTGGGTGCCTGGGAGGGCGCCTTCCCGGCTGAAGCCGGTCCACGCCAGGTCCCAGAGTGACGCTCGGGTGTTCTGTTTAAGGCAACAATAAATTCATTCTGCAATATTGGTGCGTGTCCTCGCCCTACCCATACTCGAACTGCACACCGGGCCCCTGTGGCCTGGGTGTAGCGGCCGGATCTGCTGACGTTGCGACCCTTTTTTCTGGGGGGAGCGGGGCGTCACAAGCAGACGAGAGCACTGAGTGTCATGACTCGCCCTGCGCGAGCGGCCATGCATCGACATGGATTCAAAACTGCCCTGGGTGCCTTCGGCGCCTCCTGAAAAACAACAACTATTGGGCGGCCGCACGACGGCTGTTCAACAGGTGAGGGGACAACCATGCAGCATTCTCACGCCATGACGCTGGGCGACAATCGCGCCGTGTCTTCGACTGTAAAACTCTACCTCTGGGCCGCCGTCATTCTGGTGATCGCCGAAGCCATCGGAGCGATCAGCATTCCGCTGGGGCCTGGCAAGGTGGTCTTGCTGCCGATGGTCTGGGCGCTGCTGCTCGGCGCCGGTATCGGCCTGCTGAGTCGGCGCATGCCCGCCAGGATAGGCCTGACCCAGAGCGACCAGATGCGCTCGGCGTCGATCCTGCAACCTGCCTTGCTGGTGTTCATCGCCAAGCTGGGAATGGTGGTGGGCGGGTCGCTGCCGGTGGTGTTCGCGTCGGGCTGGGCGCTGGTTTTTCAGGAGTTCGGGCACTTTGTCGGCACCGTGATGCTGGGCCTGCCGGTGGCGTTGATGCTGGGTATCAAGCGTGAAGCCATCGGCGCCACCTTCTCGGTGGGGCGTGAGCCAAGCCTGGCGATCATTGGCGAGCGTTACGGCATGGACTCCCCTGAGGGCCGTGGCGTACTGGCGGAGTACCTGACCGGTACGCTGTTTGGCGCGCTGTTTATCGCGATTGTTGCCGGATTCATCGCCAGCCTCGGCATCTTTCATCCCAACTCCCTGGCGATGGGTTCGGGCATCGGCTCCGGCAGCATGATGGCGGCAGCGGCGGGCGCCATCGCGGCGCAGCAGACGCCTGAGGTGGCCAAGGAAGTGATGGCGCTGGCCGCAGCCTCCAACCTGATCACCACCACCATCGGCACCTACTTCACCCTGTTCATTTCGTTGCCGCTGGCGGTCTGGGGTTATCGCGTGCTCGAGCCGATCATCGGCCGCACCACCAAAGCTTCGGTCATGAACGAAGGCCCTAAACACGACAGCGTCGCCCTGGAAGTCAGGGAACTGGGCTGGACCGGCAAGGCTTGCGCATGGCTGGCGGCTGGCGCGCTGGCGTTGATTGCCAACTACGTGGGTTACAAAACCCTGTCGGCTGATGCGTTTGCCGGGATTGCGCTGATGATTCTGGCGGTGTTCATCGGTGAGCTGATCTGCGTCGCCTTGCGCCGCAAGATTCCGGCGGTGTGCACGGTGTCCATCGTCGCGATGTTCATGACCTCGCCCCTCTGCCCCTGGGCGGCAGACGTGGCGCGCATGGTTGGTGCGATCAACATGCTGGCGGTGATCACGCCGATGCTGGCGTTTGCCGGATTGTCGGTGGCCAAGGATCTGCCAGCGTTTCGTTTGCTCGGCTGGCGCATCGTGCTGGTGTCGTTCCTGGCCAACTTCGGCACGTTCATCGGTGCGGTCTTGATTGCCGAGTTTTTTCACTGATTGATGGAAGGCGGGGTCCTCAGGCGATTCCGCTGCGCAGCAAAAATGGGCCTGTAGGAGCCAACTTGTTGGCGAAGCGGCGAAACTGACACCGCCTCGCCAACAAGTTGGCTCCTACAGAAAGCATCGCGGATCAGGTGGTTGGGGTTGTTTCGCGAGAGCTGCTTGCCTGTTCCACCAGCCAGTCATGCACCGCGCGGCGGGCCGGGGTTTGCAGCGCGCCTTCGCGGTAGACCAGGACGTATTTCTTGCGCGCCGCAATCGGGTGGCCGAACGGCATGATCAGTGAGCCTTCTTCCAGCTCGTTGGTGATCAGCGCCTTGCGCGCGATGGCCACGCCCATGCCCATGATGGCCGCTTCGATGGTCAGGTGGTTGCGGTTGAAGGTGTGCCCGCGCCGAACGTCGATGCCCGCTGCGCCGATGGCGTTGAGGTAGAACTCCCATTCCGCGTACTCGTAGCTGCCGCGCCAGGCGGTGATGTCGTGCAGCAGCGGGTAATGCACCAGCTGGCTCGGCGTGTCCAGCGGTGGCTTGCCGTTCTGCAGGGCAGGGGAGCAGACCGGAAACAACTCCTCCTCCTGCAGGGACGTGGTCATCATGCCGGGATAGCTGCCGTCGTTGAGGTCGATCGCCAGATCGAAATCGTCGTCACGCAGGGAGCCGCTGCTGTCTTCGGCGACGATACGCAGCTGGATATCGGGGAAAGCGCTTTCCAGTTGCGGCAGACGCGGCATCAGCCACTTGCTCAGGAACGACGGAATACAGCGCAGTTTGAACACACCGCCGATGCGCCCGGAATACAGCAGGCGCAGTTCATCATCAATGCGGCTGTGCACTTCATTGGCGACGATGGCCAGGCGCTGACCTTCAGCCGTCAATTCCAGCCCCCGTGCCACGCGATGAAACAGGGCAAACCCCAGGCGCTCTTCAAGCTGACGCATCTGCTGGCTGATGGCGCCGGGTGTGACGTGCAGCTCCTCGGCACAGCGAGTAAACGACAGATGCCGGGCGGCACAGGCGAAAACCTGAAGCCAGGCGTGCATTTGTGCGTTGAGGATTTTGCTCATAGATCAGTTCTGCTTAACCGTGGCTTAGGAAGTTTCGTTTGTGGTGCAGTGGCCGGGCAGCGAAAAATGCCAGCACTAAAAAAGCCCGTCCAGCCTCTCACGAATCGAGCTAACCGTATGGCTATCAGCGTCTTCGACATGTTCAAAATCGGCATCGGCCCTTCCAGTTCACACACCGTCGGGCCCATGCGCGCGGCGGCGATCTTCAGCGTGCAACTGCGTGAGCTGGGCCTGCTGAACAAGGTCGAGCGCGTCGAGGTGCGGCTGTACGGTTCGCTGTCGGCCACCGGCATCGGCCATGGCAGTGACCGCGCCACGGTGATCGGTCTGATGGGCGAATGGCCCGATCAGGTCGACCCGATTGAAGTATCGCAACGGGTGGATCTGGTGATCGAACAGCAGACGTTGTTGCTGGGCGGCGAACAGCGCATCACCTTCGACTGGCAGCGCGACATGCGTTTGCTGGAAGAAAGCCTGCCTTACCATCCCAATGGCATGACGCTCTGCGCCTATGGTGCCACCGGCGAGGTCTACGAGCAGACTTATTATTCGGTGGGTGGCGGCTTCGTGGTCGATGCCGAACAGGCGGCCAGCGGCGTGCTCGACAGCGACACAACGGTGCTGCCATATGATTTCTCCAGCGGCGCGCAGTTGTTGCGCCTGTGCAAGCAACACAATCTGAGCATTTCGGCGCTGATGCTGGCCAACGAGCAGGCATGGCGCACTGAAGCGGAAATTCGGGCGCGCATTCTGCACATCTGGGGTGCGATGCAGGCTTGTGTGGACAAGGGCTTGAGCGCTGAAGGCATTTTGCCCGGCGGGCTTAATGTGCGCCGCCGCGCCTTTCGACTGCACCGCAGCCTGCAGGAGCTGGGCAAGCCCAACGTGATCAGCTCGACGTTGAGCGCCATGGAATGGGTCAACCTGTTCGCCCTGGCGGTCAACGAAGAAAACGCAGCCGGCGGGCGCATGGTCACCGCACCCACCAACGGCGCGGCGGGGATCATCCCGGCGGTGCTGCATTACTTCATGAAATTCAACCCCGATGCCAACGAAGACGACATCGTCAGGTTCTTCCTCAGTGCCGCTGCGGTGGGCATTCTGTGCAAGAAAAACGCGTCGATTTCCGGCGCCGAAGTGGGCTGTCAGGGCGAGGTCGGTTCAGCCTGCGCGATGGCAGCAGCAGGGCTGGCAGAAATTCTCGGTGCCACGCCGGAGCAAGTAGAAAACGCTGCCGAAATTGGTCTTGAGCACAACCTGGGGCTGACCTGCGACCCGGTCGGCGGCCTGGTGCAAGTGCCCTGCATCGAGCGCAACGCCATCGCCGCCGTGAAGGCGATCAATGCCGCACAGATGGCGTTGCGCGGCGATGGCGATCACTTCATCTCCCTCGACCACGCCATCCGCACCATGCGCGACACCGGCGCCGACATGCTGGATAAATACAAGGAAACCTCCCGCGGCGGCCTGGCGGTGAAGTGGGTCGAGTGTTGAATCGTGGGACCGGCTTTAGACAGGAAGGGGCGAGTACATCCACCCCATATATGTCGTCAGGCACCAATTCTTCCCGGCTGAAGCCCGTCCCACGCTGCCCGGTCGATCCTACACCTTGATGCCAGGGATCAGGCCAGCTCCTGCTCAACCAGCTTGGTCCACACCGCAACCCCCGCCGCGATCACTTGATCATTGAAGTCGTAATACGGGTTATGCAGTGCCGCCGAAGGTTGGTCGCCGTCGACACCCAGCCAGATGTACGCGCCAGGGCAGGCGTTGAGCATGAAGGCGAAGTCCTCAGAGGCCATGGACGGGTTGCAGCCCCATTGCACGTTGGCTTCGCCCACCGCTTCAATCGCGGCGCGGCGTAAGGTGGCCGCCGCTTCGACATTGTTTTGCGTGACCGGATAGCCGATTTTGTAGGCGAGCTTGCCGGTCACGCCGAATGCCAGCGGCAGTTGCTCGACGAATTCGCCAATCAGCTTCTGCACCTTGTCACGCACCGGCGTTTGCAGGCAGCGCACAGTGCCACGCAGCACGGCGGTTTCGGGGATGACGTTGATGGCTTCCCCAGCGTTGAACTGGGTGATGCTGATCACTGCCGAATCGAGAGGCGACAGGCGTCGCGACGTAATGGTCTGCAAGCCCAGCACCAGTTCGGCGGCGGCCACAATCGGGTCGGCGCCTTTGTCCGGCATCGCGGCGTGGCTGCCCTTGCCAGTGAGGACGATCTCGAAGGTGTCCAGCGACGCCATCATCGGCCCGGGATTGATCACCACTTGCCCAGCGGGCACGCCGGGCCAGTTGTGCAGCCCGTAAATGGCGTCCATGGGGAAGCGTTCGAACAAGCCGTCTTCGATCATCCGCCCTGCGCCCCCCAGGTTCTCCTCGGCAGGCTGAAAGACAAAGTGCACCGTGCCCTTGAAGTGGCGCGTCTCGCTCAGATGCCGTGCAGTCGCGAGCAGGACGGCGGTGTGGCCGTCGTGACCGCAGGCGTGCATGCAGCCTTTATGGGTGGAGGCGTGGGCATGGGCGCCGAGTTCCTGAATCGGCAGCGCGTCCATGTCCGCGCGGATACCGATGGTCGGGCCCGGGCCGGTGCGCAAAGTGCCCACCACCCCGGTGCCGCCGAGGCCTTGATGCACCTCGATGCCGAAGCTTTCAAGCAGCTGCGCCACGCGTGCCGAGGTGCGCAGTTCTTCAAAGCCCAGCTCGGGGGCGGCGTGGAAGTCACGACGCCATGCCGTGGCGTCTGCAATCAATGTCGGGGAAAGCTTCATCAGGTTCACTCCAGGCTTGCGCCGTAACCAAAGCTGGCCGCAGGCACCGCTGCGGTTTCGACCCAGACGCTTTTCACTTCGCTGTATTCGCGCAGCGCGTCCAGACCCGAGGAACGGCCGTAGCCGCTGTCGCCATAGCCGCCAAAGGGCGAGCTGACGTGGATGGTCTTGTAGCTATTGATCCAGAATGTCCCCGCGCGCACTTGCCGGGCAACACGATGGGCGCGGCCGACGTCGCGGGTCCAGACGCCACCGGCAAGACCGAAGCGGCTGTCATTGGCGATGCGGATGGCGTCGGCTTCATCCTCGAACGCGATGGCCACCACCACCGGCCCGAAGATTTCTTCCTGCGCGCAAAACAGCGAGTTGTCGCCCGCCAGCACTGTCGGGTTGACGTAGTAGCCAGGGCCCTGCGGCAGCGGCTCGGCATCGACCCCCACCAGCGTAGCGCCTTCCTTGAGCGCACCGTCGATCATGGTTTTGACGTGAGCATACTGTTTGGCGTTATTGATCGGGCCGATCTGGGTCTGCGGATCATTCGGGTCGCCTACCTTGAACTGCTGACCTGCTGCTGCCAGGGCCTTGGTGAAACGCTCGAAGATCGACGCCTGCACCAGCAAGCGCGAGCCCGAAACACAGCTCTGCCCGGCGCCGGAGAAAATCGCCGCCTGAGCGCCGCGCAGGGCCACGTCCAGATCCGCGTCTTCGAAGACGATGTTGGCTGACTTGCCGCCCAGCTCCAGGACACAGGGGATGCAGCGCTGTGCGGCGGCGGTGGCGATGTGGCGACCAGTGGCGGGGGAGCCGACGAACACCACCTTGCGGATGTCGGCATTGGCGATCAGTGCCTGGCCGATGGTGTGACCGAACCCGGCGACGACGTTGACCAGCCCTTTGGGCAGGCCTGCACGCTCGATCAGCACAGCCACTGCCAGGGATGACAGCGTGGTCAGTTCCGACGGTTTGAGGATCACCGCGTTGCCAGCGGTAAGGGCCGGGGCGATCTGCCAGCCGCAGGTAAAGATCGGCGCGTTCCACGGGGTGATCTGCAACACCGTGCCCAGCGGCTCGTAGGTGACGTAATTGAGGTGCGAGGTCGGCACCGGGATCACTTCGCCATGCAGCTTGTCTGCCCAGCCAGCGTAGTACTCGAACATTTCGGCGACTTTCGTCACTTCCACCCGGGCATCGCGAATGGGCTTGTTGGCGCTGATCGACTCGATCTGCGCCAGGCTGTCGGCGTGCTCGCGAATCAGCGCTCCGACTTGATAGATCAGGCGACCACGGGCCTGAGCGGTCAGGGCCGACCACTGCGCCTGGGCGGTTTTCGTCGCCTGATCAATCTGCGCGACCAGCGCGGTATCAGCGTCGGCATAGCTCAGCATCAGGCTGTCGTCATGGGCGTTGCGCACCTCGACCTGCTCGCCGTGGCCGTCGATGAATGCGCCGCCGACATAGCTGGCAACGCTGTTGCGCTCGCCCCAGAACGGGCGCATCAATTCCACTAGTTTCTGCGTGCTCATCGGTTATTCCCCTTTGCCGAACAGCTGGGCATCGGTGCGCTGCACGATGCAGTTGAAGTCGTCACCATCGGCCAGCGACTCGCTGCTGGCGGCCCACAGCTGAGCGACGATGCGCGACAGCGGCAGGTCCAGATCGAGGCTTGCTGCCAGATCACTGGCCAGGCCCACGTCCTTGCGCATCAAGCCCATGGTGAATCCCGAATCGTAGGTTTTGTTCAGCACCCAGGTCGGGAACATCACTTGCGTGGCGCCGCTGCGGCCAGAACCGGCATTGAGCCCCAGCAGCAATTTTTCCGGGTCGACACCTGCCTTGGCAGCCATGCTGACGGCTTCTGCGGTGCTGATCAGATGGCAGGCGGCGAGCATGTTGTTGGCGATTTTTGCCACGTTGCCCGCGCCACATTTGCCCACGTGAACCTGCGTGCCGCTCATGGCTTGTAGCACTGGCATGACCCTGGCGAGATCGTCATCTTCTGCGCCTATCACCATGGACATGGTGCCGCTGGCTGCGCCCTTGGGGCCGCCGGACACCGGTGCGTCGATGAAGGCAATGCCTTTTGCCGCCAGTGCGGCGGCGACCTTGCGGCTGGCTTCGGGTGTCGACGTCGTGGTGTCGACCACGATCAGGCCGGGGTGGCCGTGCTGCAGCACGCCATCGGCGCCGAGGCAGACCGCTTCCACGTGTTCGGCCTTGGGCAGCGACAGCACCAGCACATCGACCTGGCTGATCAACGCGGCGCGATCAGCCACCGCCTTTACGCCTTTGCTGGCGGCCACCTCCAGTGCCTGCGCCGACAGGTCGAACCCGCTGACCTGAAAACCTTTGCCTGCCAGGGTGGCCGCCATGCCGCCGCCCATGTTGCCGAGTCCGATCACGCCTACTGTCAGGGTCATATTGAAATGCTCGCTTTGAAGGCTGCCTGTGCAATGCTCGGCAACCAGAGGTTATGGGCAGATGAATCGAGTATGGACACCGCTCTGCACACGCTGCAATAATCACCCAATTCATTTTTGTTGCGTTCAAGGCAACGCAGGTGGCTCATGAGTCTGGTTCAGGATCGACGCATTCTTTACTTCTTCGAGGCCGTTCGCCTGGGCAGTGTGCGGGGCGCGGCGGATTTTCTCGACGTGGCGCCTTCGGCCGTCAGCCGCCAGATCGCCCAGCTGGAGCACGAGCTGGGCGCGCCGTTGCTGGAGCGTCATCGGCGCGGGGTGAAACCGACCGAGGCGGGGGATCGGGTGCTGGGTTACTACCGTCAGCGCCTGTCGCAGCAGGAGGTGCTACTGGAGTCATTGCAGGCGTTGCGCGGCCTGCAGAGCGGCTCGGTGGTGCTGGCGGTGGGCGAGGGTTTCATCGACGGCCTGAGTGAGCCGCTGGCGCGGTTTTCCGAGCTGTACCCCAAGGTCGAACTGCAAGTGAATGTGTGCGGCACCAACGACGTCATCCGCCAGATCGTCGAAGACGAAGCGCACATCGGGCTGGTCTTCAACCCGCCGACGGACCCGAAGATCCGCTCCCACGCGCAACATAAGCAACCCGTGTGCGTGATGGTCAGCCCCGACCATCCCCTGGCGCAACAGCAGGGCCCCATTGCCCTGCAAGGCCTGGACAGTTATCGCCTGGGCTTGCTCGGCGTGTCGTACGGCATCCGCCAGATACTGACCCTGGCCGAGCACCAGTGCGGCGTTTCACTGCTGCCGACACTGACCTGCAACACCTTCGCCATGCTCAAGGGGTTCGCCATCAATGGCGGCGTCACGCTGCTGCCGACCTTCGTGGCAGTCGACGAACTGGCCAGCGGCAAACTGGTGGCGCTGCCGTTGGCCTCACCAGTGTTCAGCAACTGCAAAGCGCACATCATCAGCCGCCTGGGGCGCCAGCTGAGCGTGGGTTCGAGTCGCTTGCTGGGTCAATTGCAGCAGGAAATGACTGCGTTCAACGGCAAGTAATTGTTGCCAGGGCGCGCAGTCATGGGAATAGATTTCAGCCAGCAAAGCGACAGTCAGTACACGCTGCGCGGTAAAAGATCGGCGGCGAACTCAACAACTGCTCCGCCAGGCCGATGTTGTTTGTCTACCCCTGCGCCGTTCAACCTTTGAGAGCAATGAACATGTCTACCCTTGGACCAGTCGGCCCCGGCAGCAGCGAACTCGCCTCTTTGCAAAGCGTGCCCCGCCAGCTCACCGACGACACTGCCGACGCCGCAACATCCGCCAGGGCCGAGACAACGACGCCCGTCGAGGGCATCAAGGTGTCACTGTCCGCCGCGGGCATGGACAAGGCGACCGGCAAGGACAAGCCCAATCGCGACATCGAAGAAAGCGGGCTGCCCGGTAATGTGCAGGAAACCCTGAAAAGGATTCGCGAGCTGAAACAGCAGATCGCTGAAAAAATGGCCGAGATGCAGGCACTTTTATCTGATCCAAGCCTGACCCCCGAGATGAAACAAAGCCGCGTCGGTGCCCTGCAAACCACCCTGGCCACCCTCAACGCTGGCCTGATGACTGCCAACAACGCACTGGCCAAGGCCTCCAAGGATGGCAGCTTGTCCAAGGAGCAGTCGACGCAGGCGGCCATGTTGTCGATGAAGTAGCGCAAGCGCTCCAGTAGGGACGAACGGGGTGTCATCCCACCTCGCCCGCGATTGGATTCCAGGGTAAACAGACAGTCGAGGCACCTGACGCCATCGCGGGCAAGCGCGCTCCTACACGGCTTGTGCCAAACCTTCGGAATAGGCCTGACGCTGTCCCGTTTTTAGCAGGCGAATGAAGGTTCCAGAACGCACGTCCAGGCATGACGTCTCAGTGCTCTACAGTTAACCCAGACAAGGCGCCACCAATGCTCAACATTCGCATCATGACCCTGGACGATTACGACGCAGTCATGGAAATCATGAGGCGCACGCCGGGGGTTTCCATTCGTGATGCAGACTCTCGCGAATCGACGTCCCGATACCTGGAGCGCAATCCCGAGCTGAGCTTCGTCGCTGAAGTTGGAGGGGTTCTAGGCGGATGCATCATGTGCGGGCACGATGGCCGAAGAGGCTACTTGCAGCATCTGGTG
This sequence comes from Pseudomonas viridiflava, assembly GCF_900585905.1. Taxonomy (GTDB): domain Bacteria; phylum Pseudomonadota; class Gammaproteobacteria; order Pseudomonadales; family Pseudomonadaceae; genus Aquipseudomonas. The sequence goes on along the minus strand of NZ_UTVH01000073.1, from coordinate 100,012 downwards.
GTCCTGCCAACGTTTCGGCGGCAAGGCATTGCAAATGCGCTGGTGGAGCGTTGTCTTTCTAGCCTTGAGCGCCACGGCATACTTAAATGCCATCTTGATGTCTTCAAGACTAATGCTACAGCGGGCGATTATTGGCGCAGCCAGGGCTGGCAGCTTAGATCTGATATTGATCGGTATTCATTTATTCGGTCTGGTGATGAAAATGTTTGACCGAAAAACCCGAGCATTGATCAGTCGGCCCCGGCAGTAGTGAGCTTGTGACTCTGTGAAAGGTGAGCCGCAAGCATTGTTCTGACCAAGTTCTGGAAGGACTGGCGTTTTTCAAGGATTAGTCTACGCAGGCGGCGATCTTGTTGAACATCGTCATCTTGCGCCTTCTGTTGGGGCGCGCTCATTTGCCGCGCTTGCCGGAGTATATCGCCATGCACCTAGCTACTGAGGCGACTGCGAGTACTCAGACAGGGCGGCATGAAAGCTGAAGTCGCGAAGAGAGTTGAGTTTGACCTTCCATCGTAGCTAAGGCGCGCAAAGCCTGAGAAGATGCCGCACTAAAGAATAAAAGAGCCGAGCGCTGAGGCGCAGGTCAAGCAATTGGAGAAGGGAATGTCCTCACGGTTATACGTCCACACTCACCAAATTCCAGTCGGTCAGGGTGGGATGCTGATTTGCAATATCGAGACGGGAGGCGGAGCACGGCCTTTCAGCTTCATGTTCGATTGCGGCTCGTTGGATCGAAAGCTTATTGGTAAAGTTTTGACACGAGAGAGCGCCCGACTACCGTCGATCATTGATGTGCTTTTCATTTCTCACCTGGACATTGATCACGTCCAGGGTATTGACTTGCTTTTTACCAACACGAGCACGAAGGTGCATACGGTCGTGCTCCCGCACATCGACACCTTTACATTGATTTCTGCGGCGGCGGTGACCAAAGGGGATGTGACCAGTGACTATCTTGCGTTCCTCAGCGATCCCGCAGGATGGCTGCGCAAACGACACGTAAGTGTCGTGATTCAACTGACGCGTGATGACGGTGACAGCGGTACTTTGACATCTGATATCGAGGCGCCGCCCATTTTGTGGGGGGCGCTCGAAGATAGAGAGGGCCCACGGCTAAGGGTTGTTGGCCGCGAAGCGCCTGGAGAAAAGCGTCAATTGTCGCAAGTGGCGGAAGATTTAAAACGTGGTTCCAGTGCGACACAGAAAATTTTGATGTCGCGCGTCCAGTTCCAAATAGGCGCGCCCAGAACGCCGCGTTGGATAGTCGCGCCGTACTGCCATGTGTTCGATGCGCGGAAGATGAGAGCGTTTCATGCGAAAGTGGCAGCTTTCATCAAGACGAATCTCGCCAAATCTCCTTCATCGTGGGGGATTAAGCGTGGAGATCTTCTCCAGCGAGTCATCGGGGATCCTGCACTGCGGGCCAGGCTGAAGAAATGCTACAAAGCGCTGCACAACGACGACAATGTCCCGTCTCTTAGTGTGTACAGTGGAGAACCCCCGCATTCCAGGGGGCACGGTGGCCTCGATAAAACGGCACTGAGTAGCTGTTCGTGGCATGACGATAGAGACTCGAGCTCATTGGGTTGGCTGACCACTGGCGACGCAATATTAACGACTGATTACCTATTTGATGCGTGGCGGGAATTTTATAGCGAGATATTCGAAAAAGTCGGTATTTTCGGTCTGCCGCACCATGGCTCAAAGTTGGCTTTTACTGCAGAACGATTCCTGTACGTTACAGAGCTAGCCAGCGCCCGGTTACTTGTGTGCGCGAAGTCGAATGCCAAAAAACACCCGCACCCAGATCTGGTTACTGACCTGGCTGCGCTCGGCAAGGAACTCATTCGAGTGAGTGAAAAGCCGGAGTCGCGATATTTCGAAATTGCTTGGGTCCCCGCGTGATGGCCATTACTGACGTCAGCGGTGTGACCAGACGCAATGCTGTAGTTGGGCTATAGCCGTGTTTACCAAGGTTAGAGCCGAGGCAGTCATTGAACCTATGAAACGCTCTCTGATAAGGACGCTAGGGCAAAAAGCCCTAGCAGACAGCCGCTATCACTTTTTCTTCTTTGCAGGCTTTTCGGCCTTTTCAACCTTATCTGATTTCTTCTCTGACTTCTTCGCCTTTTCTGGCGCGCTATCAGCTTTCTTAGCGGGCTTTGCGGCTTTCTTCGGCTCAGCGTCTTTCTTCTTGTCTTTCTTGTCGGAAGACTTCGAAAGCGCCGAGGCGGCGGCTGATTTCTTGGCCGGTGAGGATTTTTTGTCTTTCAAATCCTTGCTGGCTTTCGAAGCTTCATCTTTGCTTTTCTTGTCGTCTTTAGCCACGTTAACCACCTCTCGGAATGTGCCGGTATTGGCACCTGGCTTGTGGAAATATCCACTCGCTGATCATTAGGTGGATGCGCGCAAAAGCGGTTCAATTTTTTTGTGCGTTATAAGCGCAGCGGTCGTGCGCTCATCAAGGCCATTCACGAGGTCGCCTTGCTGCGCTCGCGAGCTTTATTTCTTCAGGGCCTTGGCCTCGGCCGCCAGGCACTCCAGGGCAAATTGTTCGGTGTAGGTCATCTGGATGGCAGTGGTTTCACCCTTCACGGTCCTCTCGCCTTCAAGGATGTACTTGATGCGTTTGTCAGTGACCCCGATGCGTTTGGCGATCCACGAGGGGGTTTGTCCGATTTGCGAGATTAGCTTGTCGGCGTAGTCGGTAGAGGGGTTGTAGCGTTCGGCGTTGGGTGTCATGTGACGTCCTGAAAGGGGTGATCGCTGTGTCTCGGGCACTCATGCAAATGGCCGATCTCAATGCTGCGTTCTTTTAGCATGACCAGAGCACCGCTGCAGCCTGCTTTCGGTGATCCACCTGGCAGTCGCCACCGGACGCGACTGTTGAACCACCCCGGCTTGTCGAAGAATTCCAATGCGCGAGCCCTTTCATTCGCACTTCGAAGTTGAAAATTATTGTTATTTGAGCGTGCAAACAAATTCCGCACATAGTACTCAGCGCTTGCGGCCGTTGCGTTAGAGGTAACCAATTTTTTATTGGTCCACAATGCGGCGGCTGAAGCACATTTGAATAGCGATGGAATTAAAGTGCCACTATTCTGAATAGCAATTCTGGCGTGGCAACTGAAAGAAATAGTTCAATATTTCAACAGGTTATCACTGGTTTTTATAACGCTTGATTCACATTAGACACTGAATTTTATTGTATCAAGACTGAAACAAAACTGTTGCCAAGTGTTTAAGAGCAGATTATGTTCTTACGGCGCTCAATAGGGAGCTAACAGTTATCAGGTGGGCAGGGATGCAAAAGTCGAAGACCTTTAGTGCTGTTCGTTATTCAGTCAAACCTGCCGCAACTGGCGCGCTTTGCATGCTGTCTCTCACTGTTGGCTGTTATGCCCATGCCGAGTACGTCGAGCAGGGCAAGTTGGGCGACGCCGCCAGTTGGCGGTCAGCCGAGTTCCAGAGTGACTGGGGGCTGGGGCGGATTCAGGCCGATCAGGCGTATGCCGCCGGGATTACGGGCAATGGTGTCAAGATTGGTGCGCTGGATTCCGGTTTCGACCCTTCTCATCCCGAAGCCACACCGTCGCGCTATCACGCCGTGACCGCCAATGGCACTTACGTCGATGGATCGGCCTTCAGCGTCAGCGGCGCCATCAACCCCAACAACGATACCCATGGCACCCACGTCACCGGCACCATGGGCGCTGCTCGCGATGGCGTTGGCATGCATGGCGTGGCGTACAACGCGCAGATCTACGTGGGCAATACCAATCAGAACGACAGCTTCCTGTTCGGCCCCAATCCTGACCCGCGCTACTTCAAAGCCGTTTATGGCGCGCTGGCCGATGCCGGTGTGCGCGCCATCAACAACAGTTGGGGCAGCCAGCCGCCTGACGTCACTTATGCCACCCTCGAGGGTGTGCGCGCCGCCTACGCTCAGCACTACAACCGGGGCACCTGGCTGGACGAAGCCGCCAATGTCTCGCGCAAAGGTGTGATCAACGTCTTCAGTGCCGGCAACACCGGCTATGCCAACGCCAGCGTGCGCGCCTCGCTGCCGTACTTCGAACCGGACCTGGAAGGCCACTGGCTGGCAGTGTCGGGCCTCGACAGCACCAACGGCCAGCGCTACAACCAGTGTGGTGCGGCCAAATACTGGTGCATCACCATGCCGGGCCGACTGATCAACAGCACGGTGCCGGGCGGTGGCTACGCGATCAAGTCCGGGACGTCGATGTCCGCACCTCACGCCACCGGTGCGCTGGCATTGGTGATGGAACGCTACCCGTACATGAACAATGAGCAGGCCTTGCAGGTGCTGCTGACTACCGCGACCCAGCTTGATGGCTCGGTGACTCAGGCGCCCACTGCCAGCGTGGGCTGGGGCGTGGCCGATCTGCAGCGGGCAATGCGCGGTCCGGGCCAATTGCTGGGGACGTTCGACGCCAATCTCGGCGCCGGGCAGAGCGATGTCTGGAGCAACGATATTACCGATCAGGCGCTGCGCCAGCGCCAGGCCGAGGACAGCATTGAGCAGGCAGCCTGGCAACAGACGCTGGTCAGCAAAGGCTGGCAGAACGGTGTTGCCAGCACGGCCAGCCAGCAGGATCAGGCTGACTATGCCGTGGGAACCGCCCGCGCTGCGGCAGCGGCCCAGCGCCAGTATCAGGGCAGCCTGATCAAGTCCGGCGCCGGTCGATTGATACTGGAGGGCAACAACAGCTATCGCGGTGACACTCAGGTCAATGGCGGGCTGCTCTCGGTCAATGGCGCACTGGCGTCCGCCGTGCAGGTCAATGCGGGCGGTACGCTGGGTGGCAACGGCCAAGTCGGCAACCTGACCGCCCGAAGTGGCGGCCGTGTGGCGCCGGGTAATTCCATCGGCACCCTGCAGGTGAACGGTGACGTGGTCTTCGAGCCGGGCTCCACTTACGCGGTGGAACTGTCGCCCAGTGCCAGCGACCGCATTGTCGCCACCGGCAGCGCAACGGTGACGGGCGCCAACATGACACTGAGCGTGGATGAAGCGCCGCCAACACTGAGCGCAGCGCCAAGCCAGAGTGTAATCGGGCGCCAGTACAACGTGCTGCAAGCGGCCAATGGCGTGAACGGTCAGTTCGGCGCAGTGACGTCCAATTACGCGTTCCTTGGTGGTCGTCTCGACTATTCAGCCACCGGTGTCGCGCTGAACATCGAGCGCACGGCAGCCTTTGACAGCGTGGCGCAAACTCCCAACCAGCGGGCGGTGGCCGCGGCCGCCGAGCAGTTGGGGGCAGGTAACGCGTTGTACGAAAATCTGTTGCTCGCGCAGGACGCCGCGTCGGCGCGCAACAGCGTTCAGCAGTTGTCGGGTGAGATTTACCCTGCCGTCAGCAGCGTACTGATCAACGACAGCCGATATCTGCGCGATGCGGTGAGCGAACGTCTGGGCGCCAGCGTCTTCGGCGCCGATGGCGAGCATGCAGCGCAGGACAATGTCTGGCTCAAGGCATTGGGCGCCTGGGGCAAGACCGACTCGCGCAGTGACACGGCTGGTTACACCACCTCCATTGGCGGTTTGTTGGCGGGCGTCGACGGTGATGTCGGCGATGACACCCGGCTGGGGCTGGTCGGCGGTTACAGCGACAGTTCGTTGAACATGGGCTCAGGCACCCACTCCCGCGCGTCGGTGGACAGCTATCACCTGGGTGCTTATCTGGGCCACGAAATCGGCGCGTTGCGCCTGACCCTGGGTGGTGCCTATGCCTGGCACCGCATCGATGCCAGACGCGATGTTCAAGTGGGCGGCGCCAGCGGCCGGGAGAAAAGCAAACATGACGCGCAGACCGCGCAGCTCTTCACCGAGGCGGCTTATCGCATTCAACTGCAGCCGCTGACCGTCGAGCCGTTCGCCAATCTGGCCTACGTGCATCTGGGTACTGACAGCTTCACGGAGAAAGGCGACGCCGCCGCGCTGTCGGCGGGCAGCGACAGCCGTGAAGCGGTGTTGAGCACGCTGGGCGTGCGCGCACTCAAGACCGTTGCGATCAGCGAGCGGCAGAAGGTTGACCTGTCTGGCAGCCTGGGCTGGCAGCACAACCTGAGTGACACCGATTCCAGCCAGCACCTGGCCTTCGCTGCAGGTGGCGGCAGTTTCGGTGTCGAAAGCTCACCGCTGGTGCGCGACGCCGTCCTGGTCGGCGCCCATGCACGCCTCGCGCTGAACAAGCAGGCCAGCGTGAGCCTGGACTACAGCGGTCAACTGGCCAGTCGTGAAAAAAGCCACGGCGTCGGCTTGAGCTTCAACTGGCAGTTCTAACCCTCATCCATCCCGCTTGAAAAAGAGAACGAACGCGCATGCCACGGCGGCATGCGCGCGTGGTTTCGTGTGCGTTAACTAAGGACGGTGGTCTCAATGAAAGATGTATCAGTCACTCGGCAGGCGTCTGTCAGCTCCATTCGCAAGTCCATCCGGGCCATCAATCGCGCCTCCTGTGGCGCATTGGCGTGCTACCTCGCCACCTTGAGCGTGGCCCATGCCGCGCCGTACGTCGAGGCGGGGCAGAGCGGCAATGCGGCCAGCTGGCGCAGCGCCGAGTTCAACGCCGAATGGGGCCTGGGCGCCATCAACGCCGATCAGGCCTACGCGGCGGGCTATAGCGGCAAGGGCATCAAGCTGGGGATCTTCGACCAGCCTGTGTATGCCCCGCACCCGGAATTCGCCAGCCCTGACAAGGTGATCAACCTGGTTACCAGCGGCATTCGCGAATACACCGACCCTTACATCCCGGTCAAAGCCGGTGACGCGTTCCGTTATGACGGCGCACCGACACCCGATTCCAACGGCAAACTGGGCAATCACGGCACCCACGTGGGCGGCATTGCCGGTGGCAACCGCGACGGCGGGCCGATGCACGGCGTGGCCTACGGCGCGCAAATCATCAGCGCTGACAACGGCGACCCCGGCCCGGAAGACGGCATCGTGCTGGGCAACGATGGTGCTGTGTATCAGGCCGGCTGGAATGCGCTGGTGGCCAGTGGCGCGCGGGTCATCAACAACAGTTGGGGCATCGGCATCACCGACCGCTTCGCTCAGGGCGGTCGCGACCCGGCCTTCCCGCACTTCACCGTGCAGGACGCCCAACTACAGTTCGATCAGATTCGCCAGATCCTCGGCACCCGGCCAGGCGGTGCCTATCAGGGCGCCATTGATGCCGCCCGCAGCGGCGTGGTGACGATTTTCGCCGCAGGTAACGATTACAACCTCAACAACCCGGATGCCATGGCCGGGCTCGGGTACTTCGTGCCCGATATCGCGCCAAATTGGCTGACCGTCGCGGCCTTGCAGCAAAATCCCAACGCCGCTGCCGCTGCAACTAACCCCTACACCTTGAGCACCTTCTCGTCGCGCTGCGGCTATACCGCCAGCTTCTGCGTGTCGGCGCCGGGCACACGCATCTTCAGTTCAGTGCTCAACGGCAGCAGCCTGCAGGACCTGACCGTGGGCTGGGCCAACAAGAACGGCACGTCCATGGCCGCGCCTCACGTCGCCGGCAGCATGGCGGTGTTGATGGAGCGTTTCCCGTACATGAGCGGTGCACAAGTCGCCGAGGTGTTGAAAACCACCGCCACTGATCTCGGTGATCCTGGCGTTGATGCGCTTTATGGCTGGGGCATGATCAACCTGGGCAAGGCCATCAACGGCCCGAGCATGCTGGTGACCGAAGCGGATATTCCGGCCGAATTTCGCATCAGTGGCGCTTACGGCGACAGCCAGTTTGTGGTTGATCTGCCGGGCGTCGGTGCGGTGGTCGACGCAGGCAGGCCGACCCAGCGTATCTGCAGCGGCGTGCAATGCGGGCTGGATACCTGGAGCAACGCGATTTCCGGGCATGGCGGCCTGACCAAGCAAGGCATCGGCACACTGGTGCTGACTGGCGCCAACACGTATAGCGGCCCGACCCTGGTCAATCAGGGGCGCCTGGCGGTGAACGGCTCACTGGCCTCCGCCGTGACGGTAAACGACAGCGGCATCCTGGGCGGCAACGGCCGGGTCGGTTCGCTGCTGGCCAACCGCGGTGGTACGGTCGCCCCCGGCAATTCCATCGGCACGCTGCAAGTGGCGGGCGACTTCACCCTGGCCCCAGGTGCCATCTACGCAGTCGAGTTTTCGCCGCTCGCCAGTGACCGCATCGTGGTCGGTGGGCAAGCCACGATAAATGGCGCCACCCTGGCGCTGTCTCCGGAAAATGCCACAGCCGCGACTGGCAGCAACGCCATCGGCAGCGTGCTCGGTCGTCAATTCAACGTGCTGCAGGCAGCGGGGGGCGTGCAGGGCCAATTCGCTTCGGTGCTGGATAATTATGCGTTCGTGGACGGCAACCTGAGCTACGGCGCCAACGGTGTCTCGCTGGCGCTGGAACGCAACGCCGACAGTTTTGCCAGCGTTGCGCAGACCGCCAACCAAGCCAGCGTGGCTGCCGCTGCCGAGCAACTGGGCACGGGTGATTCGGTGTACGAAAGTCTTTTAGCCAGCCCTGATGGCGCCACCGCGCGTCGCACCTTCACCCAGTTGTCGGGTGAAGTGCACCCGGCAATCGCCACTCAGTTGATCAACGACAGCCGCCAGTTGCGCGACGCCGTCAGTGACCGTTTGCGCGTTGAAGGCCTGTACGATCAAGCCGCGCCGGGCACCGACGATAACAATGTCTGGGTCAAGGCGCTGGGCGCCTGGGGCAAGAACTCCGGCAGCAGCGACGGCGCCAGTTCGACTTCATCCCTGGGCGGCCTGCTGGTAGGCGTCGATGGCCTGGTGGCTGAACACACCCGGCTGGGGGCCATGGCGGGTTACAGCGACTCCTCGTTGGGCCTGGGTGACGACACCCATTCCAGCGCAGCGGCGGACAGCTATCATCTGGGCGCCTACATCGGCCACGAGCAAGGCGCGTTGCGTCTGACGGCAGGCGCGTCGCACAGCTGGCACCGCATCGACGTCAAGCGCGACGTGCAAGTCGGCGCTTCACCCGAGCGCTTGAAGGTCAAGCGCGATGCGCAGTCGACGCAAGTCTTCACCGAAGCGGCCTATCGTTTGAACCTGCAACCCCTGGCACTGGAACCCTTCGCCAATCTGGCCTACGTGCACTTCGACAGCGACAGCTTCACCGAGAAGGGCGGCGCCACGGCGCTCAAGGGCGGCGATGACAGTCGCGACACTGTGCTGTCGACCCTCGGCTTGCGGGCGGGCAGTCGTTTCAATCTCAACGACAGTCAGAAGCTGGACGTCTCCGGCACCCTGGGCTGGCAGCACAACCTGAGCGACACCTCGTCCACTCAGCACCTGGCATTTGCCAGCGCGGCGAATACGTTCGCCGTGCAGAGCGTGTCGATGGATCGCGATGCCGCAGTGGTCGGTGCCCGGGCCAGTCTGGCGTTGACCCGGGATGCCCGGATCAATCTTGACTACAACGGCTTGCTCGGCGCGCGCGACAAAACCCATGGTGTAGGCCTGTCGCTGGATTGGCAGTTCTGACAGAACCGTGTCGACCGCTTTTGCGACTCAAACTACTCCCCCTGGGATACCTGCAAATTTGCAGGTATCCCAGGGCAGGACTGGCGTTTGCCGCGAGGGTCATCAGTGGTCTGGAAAAACCGTCGGTCGCGCATTGCTGGCGGTCACCCTTCAATGGCGTGCAAATCCTTAGCGCTCTACTAGAGTCACTCGTCCATGCACCTAAAGGACTCATTCATGGCAACCCCCGATAGCACGACGGCAAGCACCCACACCGTGAGAACCGGCCCGGGCACTGTCCAGGTCGATCTCACCGGTCAGTTCGATGATAACCAGAGCATCCTTGTCCAGGCGGACGGCAAGATACTGGTTGGCGGCTATACCAACCATCTGGTCTATGGATACCCAGGGGCACTCGGCGAGGAGTCCTACGACTACGACCAGGACCATTCCGTCATCCGCCTGAACGCGGACGGCACGCTGGACACCAGATTTCGTGACGGCGGGGTAGATATCGTGCCTGCCGCGGACGAGCCGTCAGAGCGTTACGAGCTGACGGCGGTCCAGCCCGACGGCAAAGTGGTGGTCGCCATCGCAGAGGGAACCGGCATCGTGCTGGAGCGCTACAACAGCGACGGCACACGTGACGCCACTTTTGGTCAGAACGGCTCAACCACGCTCCAGATCGAGCACGACTATTCAGGTTTCGACTTTACCGCCAGTTCTGACGGCACTTTCCAGGTCAGCGCCCGTGGATTTGACGAGGCCACCGTGATCCGGCTCGGAAAGGACGGCGCGTTAGTCGACGACTTTGGCAACCAAGGTGTTCTGAACGTCGCCTTCCCTACGGACGACTACTACACCCAGGAGATTTCCACTGCCGTGCAGGCAGACGGCGGGATCGTGGTCGGCGCCGCGTACAGCGCCATTGGTGAGGGTGATCGCACGTTCACCGTGCTGCGCTACAGCCCCGACGGTCAGCGCGATAGAAGTTTTGGCGATAATGGCGCGCTTTATCTGAACGCGGCCATGGGTTTTGGCGACGATTCAATGGTCAGCGTACAGGCTGACGGCAAGATCATCGTCGTGGGCCATCGTATGGGCGAAACCACGTCAACCATGGTGCGGCTCAACACCGACGGCTCCTTCGACACGAGCTTTGGCGACAATGGCAAGGTGACGTTCGCGACCCAGACGCCGGAGTCCCTGACGATACAGACCGATGGCAAAATCCTGGCCGCCGGTTTGAACTACGGCGATTTCATCGTCACCCGCTTCAATCCCGATGGCAGCATAGACACCGGCTTCGGCAGCCAGGATGGCAAGCTGCATGTGGACGGATACACCGGTGACGAGGTCCTGCAGGGTACCGCTGCCGCCGAGATCATTCACGGCCTGGCGGGTGATGATGTGCTCCAGGGCAACGGCGGGCGCGACGTGCTGCAAGGCGGTGCTGGCGCTGACATCTTCCGGTTCAGTGAGTTGGATGACAGTTTCCGCACTGCCACGCAAAACAGCAGCGATCGCATTCAGGACTTTGACGCATCCGAGGATCGTATCGACCTGATTGGCCTGGGCTTCACCGGTTTTGGTGATGGCCATGACGGCACCCTGGCCCTCACGACCAATGCAGATGGCACCCGCACCTACCTCAAGAGCTACGACGCCGATGCGTCAGGGCACCGGTTCGAGCTGGCTCTGAACGGCAACCTGGTGGAGCAGCTCAACAGCACCAACGTTGTGTTCACCGCACCCACCCTCGAAGGCACGAGCGGCAGGGACACCATTACCGGTACTGCCCTGTCGGAAATCATCTACGGCCTGGATGGCAATGACGTGATCAACGGCGGCGAGGGCGCAGATGTCATCATCGGCGGCGCAGGCGCAGACCGCCTCAACGGCGGCGACAGAACCGATATCTCGTTGTGGACAGAGCAGGATAACGGCGACGTGTTCCGCTATTTGTCTGCCGAGGACAGCTATCGCACCGACAGCCAGAGCTTTGTCGACCTGATTCAGGGTTTCACCGTTGACGACAGGATTGATGTGTCAGCCCTGGGCTACACCGGCTTTGGCGACGGCACGGATATGACGCTGAAAATGCAGTACAGCAAGGAACTGGATCGCACCTATTTGAAGGACATGGATGCTGACGCTCTGGGCCACCGGTTCGAAATCGCGCTTGAAGGAGACCTGCGCGATAGCCTGTACGACCGCTACATGGTGTTCGCGCCTGAAACCGAAGTGGGGCTGATTGGCGTCGTACCAGACGTCGATCAGGGCCATTTGCTGACCTGATCCCCCTGGTGAGGTTGCGTGGCGGCCAAGGGCTGCCACGCCACTTCTGACGCCAGTCAACGTGTCGCGGCGCCCCCAAGCGTGTGCCTGACTTTTTTGCTCAAAGTCGCGAGCCTGGGTAAATCGCCACTGCCGGGACCTGAGAGCCGTTATTCGCAGGCAGCGTCAGGGTGGCCGTACCCGTTGCGCTCACCGTCACTGACCCCTCAGCGCAGGTATTACTGCTCGGCGAGCCTGAGCGCACGATATTGCAATAAGTGCCGGCAGGCAGCCCGGTCTGGAATGTCTTCGTCCACACGCTGTTCGCGTTGTTGATCGCCACGAATCCGCTTTGACCCCGGCTGAACGCAATCTGGTTTTCATTGCCGGTCACCCAGTTGCTGACCCCTTCGCCCTCTGTCGCACTACGAAACTTCACCATGCTCGCCACAGCGGCCCAACGATGAATGAAGTCCCATTCGGTGGTCACGGGATTACCGTTGGCGTCGAACGGGCTTGAACGCGGAGCATCGGCGTCTTTATTGCTGAAGTAATAGCCAGAGTGCACCTGGGCTTCGCCGTAGGGCCACGCCAGCATGAAGATGTTTGCCAGGGTGTATCGCCTGGTCATGTATTGATCATTCCGGGAAGCGTTGCTGGCGTTCAATGACGCCTCTGGCGTGCGCTCGGTGTCCCAGTTGTTGACGAACACCGTGGCACTTTTGGACGGAATAAGATTCCAGTTGCCGCCCCAGTTTCCTGGCAGCCCCATGATGCTGGGAAGTGCCGCGATAGCCTGGCCGTTCTCGTTGCGAAAGGTTTCCTTCAGCGCAACCGCATAGTTGAACTCATTCACCGTCCCGTTCTTGTAATAGTCTGCGCGTTTTACTGTGCCGTCCGGAATGATCTCCTGGGTAATCCAGATAGTTTCTCCGGCAAGCGTAGTGGGGTAGGCGGATTTGACTGTGCTGATGATCGTCGCCCAGGCACTGGCGTTCTGATGCTTGGCGGCATCAATACGAAAGCCATCGATGCCCAGCGCAAGCAGCTTTTTCATGTAGGTCGAGATAATGCCCTGGACGTAAGTACTGGTTGTTTCCAGGTCCGGCAGCTGATTGAGGCGGCAATTGATGACGTTATTGCGATTACTGCTGTAATCCTGCTCGACGATGGTGCAGGGCTCGTTGAAGTCAAAGGGGCTGAATTGTGGGTAACTCAAGTCTGCGGCGTTCCAGCTGGACCCGTCCGAGCTTTTGAATGAGCCACTTGAATCGCCTGCCATCTGGTTGGTCACGATATCGGCATACACCCGTACGCCCGCAGCGTGGCAGGCATCAATCATCGACTTTAATTGCGCTTCGGTGCCCATCGGGCTGGTGAGCGAGCGGAAGTTTACCGGCTGATAAACACCCCACCATGTGCCTGTCAGCTTGGACGCCTGGGGCGGCGATATCTGCACGGCGCCGTAGCCGGCAGGGCCAAGCATGGTGGAGCATTCCCTGGCCAGATCCGACCAACGCCATAGAAACATCTGAACGGAAGTCGCAGGAGAGTTGAAGGACGACGAAACTGCGGCCTCAGCGGCATTGAGCGTCGAGTCGAGAATCACTGCGCTCGAAAGAGTCGCCGCTAACAGCTTTTTTGACACCGGCATAGACAGCATTGAACATCCTTTTTCGATGAGGGGTGATTCACGTGTAAGTGTCGATGAAAACAATCAGTTCCTGTGGCGTCAGGCGTTGGGTGGCAGACCACTCGATGGCGCCAGTCTGCCTGGCTGCATCATCATTCGCGGTAGCCTAAATCCATTCCTTAACTTCGGGCTAGTGGAAGCGGTCAAACTCCGACAAAATCCCGTCATGAAAAATGAAGAAGATATCCACCCGGAAGCCGCAGTGGCGCCTGGGTACCTGGCAAGTCATGCAGAACGCGTGTTCAACCGCGCGACCGAGACCGCGTTGCGCTCACAGGGCACTTCGCTGACCCTGCTTGGCCCTTTGTTGTGGCTGTCCTGGCGTGGCCCGATGCTTCAGCGCGATCTTGTGAAGGCGTCCGCCGTCAAGCAGCCTGCGATGGTGGCGACCCTGGACAAGCTGGAAGCAGCCGGCCTGATCGAACGCACCGTGGTGCTCACGAACAAGCGCGCTGCCAAGGTGAGCATCACCAAATCCGGTCTGGAGGTGGCAGCGGCGGGGCGGCAAGCCTTGCTGGATACCAATGCGCGCGGGATGGAGGGCTTCAGCGCCGAGGAGGCTTCGCTTTTTGTGGCGTTGCTCAAGCGTTTTATCGTCAATCTGGAAGACTAGGTAGGTTCATCACGCGTGATGTTTATTTATATCATGCGTGATATAAGGTGTGGATCTCAGGAGAATCCACATGTCCAGAAAAATCCTCATCAGCGGGGCAAGTGTCGCCGGTAACACCACAGCCTGGTGGCTCTCCCGCCATGGCTTTGAGGTGACCGTCATTGAACAAGCCCCAGCGTTTCGCGAAGGCGGGCAAAACGTCGACGTCCGCGGCGCTGGCCGGGAAGTCTTGCGCAAAATGGGCCTGGAGCAGGCGGCTCTTGCGCTGAACACGGGTGAGGCGGGCACGGACTGGGTGGATGAGCATGACAACCCCATCGCGCGCTTTGCCGTCGAGGACATTGGCGACGGGCCCACTGCAGAGCTGGAAATAATGCGCGGTGACCTGGCTCGCATGATCTTCGAGCCTGCAAGCCAGCAGGCAACCTACCGCTTCGGCGAAACCATCAAGGCGCTGGATCAGGATGCTTCTGGTGTCTCCGTGCACTTCCAGAACGGCCCAAGCGAGCGCTTTGATCTTGTCATCATTGCAGAGGGTGTCGGGTCACCCATCCGCGAATTGATTTTCCCGGGAGAGAACAGTCCGAAGTGGATGGACATCACCATTGCCTACTTCGCCATACCCAGAACTGCGGCAGATGGTGTGTTTGCGCGGCAATACAATGCCGTTGCAGGCATCGGCGCAACCCTCAAGCCGGGTCGAGAGAATAACGTGCATGTCTACATGGGCATGCAGAAAAAGCCCGAGGGTGAGAATAAGTGGTCTGCTCAGCAGCAGAAGCACTTTCTGCAGGAAAAATTTGCCCATGCCGGATGGCATTTTCCGCGCATTCTTGAAGGCATGTTCAAGACCGATGATTTCTATTTTGATGTCTTGCGGCAGGTGAGGATGGAGCGTTGGCATGACCGCCGGGTCGTGCTTACCGGAGACGCCGCCTGGTGCGCCACGCCCTTGTCTGGCATCGGCACCACGCTTGCGATCGTCGGGGGCTATGTGTTGGCTGGCGAGTTGTCGAGGACTCGGGATCTTGCCACTGCTCTGACCGCATACGAGCGCGTCATGCGGCCGTTCGTGAAAGAAGGGCAGGGCATACCGAAAATAGTCCCGCGTATGCTTTGGCCGCATACGCGCACGGGGCTGAAACTCCTCCGGGGCGCAATGAGCATTGCGGGCAAACCGACGCTACGAAAGACGTTTTCCAGGCTGTTCCTGCGTAATTCCAGAAAGGTTGATCTCCCGGATTACGCAGTCAGTGTTGAACGTTGACGGGCGCTGCCATTGATTGCAGGTCGTTGGCCGATCAGAACCTGATCTGGTAGCCCGCCGTCAGCCAGTAGCTGGCATCTTCCCCTTCAGTGGTGCCGTTGAGCATCAGCGTCGCTGTCCCCTTGCCAAGCAAGGCTTCCAGTCCGGCTCCTGTGCGTATCCACTGCTGCTTGTAACTGCGGCCTTCGAGATTGAAGGCCGTGCCGCCGGCCCCCAGGATTTCACCCTCGACAGCGCTGCCATGGTCTTCGTGGCGATGTGCCCCTTCCACGCGACCGAGCAGGGTCAGACGGGCATTCACCGTATGCACGGCGTCCAGGCCGATACGGGATGTGTTCGTGCGATCACTGGATGCCTTCCAGTGCACAGGAAATGCGCTCGCGGCTTCGGTATAGCCATCCATCTTGCTGACCAAGTGAGTTTGGCTGACATAAGGCGTGAAGGCCGTTTTACCCAGGTCCAGCGCGTTGAGCCAGTCAAATCGCAGTCGACCGCCATAGGTCCTGACGTCGGTGTCCCCCTGAGATGCTGTGGCAACCCCTGCATTGAGGTATCCGCGCTGGATATCAGCATCGCCGTCGTTGTACATCAGGCTCGCGGTCGCATGAATCGAGGTGTGCGGTATGCGAACGATAAGCTCGGGCAGGAAGTAGACGCCCTTGACGGTACTTTCGCTCTGATGCATCCCGTCCTGCCGACTCCAGGCCCGACCGATCGCCATGTTCACTTGAACGCTCTGGCTCAGGCCCACGCCGAAGCCGACTTCACCGACCGTGGAGCGGCCATCGTAGTCTGCGTGAGTATTGCCTGCCAGATCGCCGGAAGCCCACACGCTGCTTTGACGCTCCGACAACAGGCTGCGCATCGGATTGCCGTGCAGTCCGTTGAGGGTCAGATCGCTGTGATTCATCGCCATTGTGATGGCCTGTACCCTGGTCGATTGAAGCCCTGCCATGTACTCATTGATATCAATTAACCCTGAGTCGGTTTCGGGTTCGGGCGCGGGCACTATCGGTGGTGTGAGGGGCAGGGGCGCCGCTGGCTGAGCCGTTGGCGCAGGTGCCGACTCAAGTGTCGGCACCGGGGCCGCAGTCGGCATTGGATCCGGGACTGGCGCTGTTGGCGCAGGTGCTGGCTCAGGCGTCGTGGGTGCTGGTGCTGGTGCTGGTGTTGGTGTCGGTGTTGGTGTTGGTGTTGGTGTTGGTGTTGGTGTTGGTGTTGGAGCAGGCGCTGGCGCTGGCGCCTGTGCAACCACTCGGGCGAGGTATTGATGATTATTGGAGAGCGTGCCGATGATCACATCGCCGGAGTCACTGACTTTTTGAGCATTTCTGATGTTCACCGAGCCCGCATTCACCTCGACCCCATTGCTGCGCAGCCAATCCTGAACAGATTGCATGCCCTGAGAAGAGGACCAGCGAAAGCCCCGATTCTGCCCACTGACGCTCGAAGCCCCGACTATCACCGAGCCCGAGGCATTGATGTCGTAGGCCACCGCGCTGGCGCCTCCCAGGGTGCCAATATCGACCATCCTGTTATCAGTGGCGACCCATCGGAAAACACGTCTGTTTGAGTCGTCGACCGGTGTCGACTCGCCGACAACGACATTTCCGTCAGCGCTGACGAACTGTGCGAGGGAGTAATGACCGCCAAGTGTGCCCAGATCCCGCATGACATTGGCTTGCCAGCGAAATGCGTGTTCGAACCGGTTATCGCTCAGCAGCGAGTTACCAATTACCACGCCGCCGTCGGCACTGACGCCCGTGGCATAGGACCGAACGCCACCGAGGGACCCAATATCGGTCATCACGTTGTCCTTCCACCGATAGGCTCTTTTCACGCTATTGCTCGTGTAGGTTTCGCCCACCACCACATTGCCGTCGTCACTGACCGCCGCCACTGTCGATCCGCGCGTGTGCAGAGCGCCAAGTGTCTGGATCTGGCCACTCTTCCAGCGAAATCCGTTGCTGTTCGAAGTGCCCGCGGGAGTGAATACCCCAACGATGACCGAACCGTCGGGGGTGACCGCCACCGCCTCAGAGCTGGATCCGCCCAGCGTCCCCAAATCAGTGACCGAACCGTTGCGCCAAAAGGCAGCGTGCACCGGTCCGCCACTGCCGAGCTGCGACCTGCCGACAATCACTGAGCCATCCGCATTTATCCCCCGCACATAGCTTGCCCCGCCGTTGATACCTGACAGTGTCTGCGAGATACCGCCGCTCCACATGGCCGCAAGCCCCGGCGTCTGGCTGGGGTTTGCCATTGACCCCGCGAGCACCAGACCGTCGGTGCTCAGTAACTCTGGCGTGAAGTAATTGTTGCTGGCGGCGTAAAACTCGATCAGCTCACTGCCCCATGCAGGCGCGGCATTCAACGCGCTCAAGACCAGGGGTACTGCTGTCAAATGAGCATACTTGGGCAAAAAACAGGTGCAGGATGGGCGTTGACGCAGGGAAGCGCTACTGTGATGGGCCATGGTTTGTCCGCTTGTCGAGAGGTTCCAGAAAACGGTCCGGTATTCTGGTTGTCGAACAGTCGGCAGCGCTGATGAATACTTAAGTACCTGGCAACACCGTTGGTCGGTCTGCGCGCCTGTCACGCCGTGACAGGAGTGCACCTCTTGTTTCCAGAAAAACGCCCCTCGCGTTACCCAAAAAATCGTTCGCACGGATTTTTATCACGATTGGCACGGACTGATTGATCTCGGTTGGAAAGGTTTTAGCGGCGACAACAAACGCTAAATGCACTGCCCAGAGACAGAAAAACCGCGCAAAAGCGCGGTTTTGACAGGATCATCAGGTTTGTCAGCGTTCAGTGAACAACCGCAAACCTGAGACGTTGATCCGTTTAGCTGCGTGCTGTGCGGGGCGAAGATGGTGTACACGGCAGCAATCAGCGGGTTAACGGTAAAAGGGCTGGTGACCCATGCCCATGCCATTGCGCGGATGAGGTACGTGAAACCGTGATACGGGGAAGGTGCGTCCGCAGTGCAGGTTTAAGGCTAAAAACTACTTCTCGATCAGCGGCTTACAGTGAAAGCTGCTTGAATTGACTCTCTGGCTTCTGATTCACCCAGACCAAACGCGCCCTAACGCTCTGCCTGGAGACTTCTCTTGATGTGTAGGAATCTTTGAAATTCCTACACATCTACCTGGTGGGATATGCGAACTTGAAATAAAGCTGCATCGTTGTAGACCGTAGGACGATGCCGCCACAATGGGTATGGGACGCAATGTCCTAAATTGGCATCACTCCGCAACCCACCTTTTCGCAATCGCTAGCGCTTTGGCTGTCAACTCGTCGCGATCGCCCATGACAGAGAAATGCCCTAGCCTTGACTTTTTTCCGTCGCTTCTCATCCAAGCATCATAAGCTGCGGAAACGCGGCCTTTCGGCGGGGTATAGGTAACGCCTTTAGGTAGGCCATCCTCCGCAGCTGCAGCTCTAGCGCGATCCCACAAACCCGGAGGAAAGGAAGCGATGACTTCAGTATCTCCACTACCAGCAGCGTTCTCCAGAGCGACTCGTGTGGCTATAGCCAAGCTTTTGGCTTTGAGGTCACTCCGCTCATCGAGCGCCGCGAACGAGCCTTGTTGTTTATTTTTGAACATGACGATATAGCGCCCGCTGGGCTCACGTGCACTCGGCTCCCTAAATGCTACACCGCGGGGTAATCCCGGTTGCCCCGCCCGCTGTTGCGCAGCAGCCCATACACCTTGCGGAAATCCGTCGATGATCGCTTGGTCCTGCTGCTGCACGTTGTTGTCTTTCTCCTCTATCGCTCTAGTAGCGATCGCTAAGGCCTTGGCGAGAGCTTCGCCACGGTCTGTCGTTATCGAGAAGCTACCAAGACTTTTCTGCTTTCCATCGACCTTGATACCTGCGATGAATCGATTGCCCACGCGACTGACACCTGTCGGTAGTCCCGGCAATTTCGCGCTTGCCTGTGCCCTATCCCAGACTGCTGCTGGAAATCTTGAAATAACGTCTGCATCTTTTCGAGTAGCTGCGCCCTCGCGTGCTTCTGCTTCTAGCCGCGTTGCGATAGCCAGGGCCCTGGCTTTGGCGTTATCACGGCCCTGAATAATTGTGAAGTACCCCAGCCCAACATGCCGCAAATGAGACTGATAAAAAGGCCTGGGCTTTTTTTCAGTGGGCGCATGGAAACTTACACCCTCCGGCAGACGGGATTGCTTAGCCGCCGCCTGAGCCTGAGCCCATATACCCGCTGGCAACTGCGCGATAATCTGCTCATCGCTACGGCCTCGCTCCGCCGACGCTTGTTTACCCATACGACGCGCGCCTTCAGCGGAGGTTTCGCCGGCCTCTTCATATTCGAAATTACCGTCTTCATCGTCGGTGTCGGGCACGCTCGACAGCGACGAAAGATCATCCTCTTCGGGCTCGTCGATCGTCAGGGATTGCATACGCCGGGTGGTCACCGTACCCTCCGGAGCGATCGATGAGCGAGCGTCCAACGACGGGCGGTAGCGCTTGGAGGCTTCAGGTGCCGCACCAGGCGCCGGCCGCTTGGTACTGGACGGGCTGGTTGGTGCGGCACCCGCTTCCAGCAAGGGCACGTCTAGGTCCATGGCATCGTCCATGGGCTCCGATTTGATCTTAGCATCCGAAGCTTGCGGATCCTGCAGGGACATACCAGGACGCTTCCCGCCATAGAAATAGCCACCGTCGCCATAATCCAGGATTGCCTGCTTGCCCTTGGGCACATGCGCGATCTGAAAGAAATGCGGCGCTATCACCTGTCGCGGCTCGCCGAACTTGTTAGTAGTGTGGACGACGACGTCCACTGCGATGAAGTGCGCCTGGTCCTCAGGGGTGGCCTTGCCGTTCATGAATTGCGCCAGGTTGCCGCCGCCATAGGGGGCGAACCGCGCCAGTTCGCGGGGGATGTTCGGGTTTCCAGCGCGCATGGAAAAATCATCGAACGCGCTCTTGCTGGTTTGCGCGATGTACTGTCGGCGTTGTGCCGCGGATTTGAGTTCCGCGCCTGCGAAAGAAGGGCCCATGCCGCCCACGTTTTGTTCGTTGCTGTCCACCGCCACCACGCCGAACGCGCCCTCCAGCGCGTTGGCCTGTGTCTGGCTGTAACATTCCTGCGCGGTTAGCCGTTTGGGCTTCCAGCGCAATGCCGAAGGTGGCATTCGGCCTTTCAGCGGCGCCTCGTATTCGGCTTTGACTTCTGCGGCACGCGCCTCGAAATAACCGGGCTTCGCGGCAGCGTCCGGGAAGTAACTGCGCATGATCGCCTCGGTTTCCGGCGGTAGCTCAACGCGCTTGACCTTGACATTGGGGTGGCAACGAAAGGGATCGGTCAGCGATACGTAGTCGGTATGGATCGCGTAGGGCTTTTGCGGGTCCTTGATGGGGAAGCCATGATTGACCTTGTCGACCGGTATCTGCGATCCGTGCATTTCCATCAGCACCTCACCGGTGTGCAGATCTGTGACCACCGTATGCATTGGCGTCACGTGATGAAGCGAGAGGCCCGATTGCAGGTTCGACGATGCAGTCGAAGAACCTTCGCTGCGTGTCACGCTTGCTTCGGCCAGGGCCGTAGCCCCCAAACGCGTCGCGGCAAGGCGTGCGGACGAGGGTCGGCGTGCCCCTTCCTCGATAGCCAACGATGGCCGCGACCGCGCGGTTTCGGGAAACTGTTCATGCAACTGCAAAAACGCCTCGACGCGTTGCCGTGCAAAAGCCGCCGGCAACTGGTTCATCGCCTTGGCCGTGCCTTCGCCAGTGGCATAGCGCACCGAGGGATCCTTGCAGCTGAAGAGGTAATTCCAGCGGTCGGGCGCGTTGCCGGTCTCACGCGTTTCCATGTAGTGCCAGGCCTTCACGACGTCCGCACCATATTCCTCGGGCCAGCCCTTCGCCCGCAACCAGGCTTGCTGCTGCGCTTGGCTGATGGCCTGCGGTAAAGGGTGTGGGTTAAAACGTTCCGTTGCAGCGCTCGGATGCCAAACCTCAAGGTCCGCGTGCCCCGGTTCGTTCTCATGTGGAACATTCAGTTCGTAGGCGGCTTCAGCCAGGGTATGCGGCATGGGAAATATCACGTGGGAATCCAGCACCACGGTGTTGCGTTCGCCATATTTCGCCATGCGCGGATCACCCACCAGACTCACATTGTGATTGCCTGCAGTGGTCCAGTGAAAAAGCACCGGGTCCTTGATATCGAACAGCGTGATCATGCGGTTGGCCGTCGCGTTGACACGATCACAGTTGCCGGCTCGGTTGGCCAAGCCCTGCCTGGCGGCAGCGTCCAAATCGAAATGATCGCCCTGGGTTTCGGTGTTCGTCAGCATCGCACCGAGTACATGGCTCCTGCCGCTGGAGCGATGCACGTCGATGAATTGGTTGGTGATGTAATCGATGGCCGGGCGCGGCTGCGTTCTTAGTCGTTCGATGATTTGGGCGATCTGGTCCATGTTGGCTTTCGTGAACGGCGCGATTTCGACTTTTCTCCCGCTGTTCTGCAGGCGGCCATTGATTGCCTTGAATACCGCTACAGTGTCGTTCCGCGTCGTGTCACGAACGGCGAATCGAAAGCTTGATGGCAGCCCGTCCCAACGCGTCATCGGGTTACTCTCCTCTGTGATGAGGTGGTATTCCCGGTGGGCCTAGTGGACCCAACTGATACGTCGAGCGGCAGGGCCCGATCTGATGATCGCCACCAGGCCCGTACGGCTGAGGCAATACGAATGAAACGATCGAACCATTGGCAGCGGATATCGTCATGCAATTCGGACAAAGCCTGCCGGCTCCAGACTGTAATGGACGCCGTCTCGGGATTGATGCCAATGCTGACCGGCGGATGTTCGAAGGCAAAGTCATTTGCCTGCAACAGGCGCAGCAACACACCGTTTTCACGCGAATCAGGCAATTGGCCAACGACCGCGCGCAGATTGAGAAACCCTTCTTGCAGGCCAATCAGGTCAATCCGCAGATCGTCGTCAACACCGACGGTATAGGCCGATTGTGGCTCCCACTGATCGTGTTTGTGATCGATCATGGCGAGCAATCGTGTTACCGCCTGGTGGAAATTTTTATCGACCATTCATGTAACTCCAAAGCATTGAGATAGCGCTCGCGCGCTGCAGATCATGCTCTGTGGTATCAAGCCAGATTGAGGTTCCATTGAGGCCTGTAGTGGTCTAATGATTCCGGACACTCATTTAGGCGAGAATATCGCCAGATATAGAGGTGTCTGATGACCAAGCAACGCCGTACTTTTTCCACTGAGTTCAAACGCGAGGCCGCAGGCCTCGTGCTCGATCAAGGCTATAGCCATATCGAAGCCGCCCGCTCGCTTGGGATGGTGGAATCTGCGCTGCGTCGCTGGGTGAGCCAGCTCCAGCGGGAGCGCAATGGCGTAACGCCTCAGAGCAAAGCCCTGACGCCCGAGCAGCAGAAAATTCAGGAGCTGGAAGCCCGGATCGCTCGTCTTGAGCGGGAGAAATCCATTTTAGAAAAGGCTACCGCGCTCTTGATGTCGGAAGAACACGAGCGCATGCGCTGATCGATCATCTCAGTGTCCAAGAGCCTATCGAGTTGCTGTGCGAAGCGTTCGAGATACCACGCTCTTGCTACTACGACCATTGCCAGCGGCGTCGTGCTCCAGACGCCGAGCGGGTTCGTTTACTCAGCCGAGTCAATGAGCTGTTCGGGCAAAGTCGAAGCGCTGCCGGCAGCCGCAGTATCGTGTCGATATTGCAGAAAGATGGCGAGTAAATTGGTCGGTTCAAGGTACGTGGCCTGATGCGGGAACTGGGATTAATCAGCAAGCAACCTGGCTCCCATGCTTATAAAAAAACGACAGTGGAGAGGCCTGACATTCCGAACATTTTGAATCGGGAGTTCGATTTACCTGCGCCCCATCAGGTCTGGTGTGGCGACATCACCTACATTTGGGCGCAAGGAAAATGGTATTACCTGGCGGCGGTTATGGATCTTTATGCGCGTAGGGTGGTGGGCTGGGCGTTTTCAAACAAACCGGATACGGACTTGGTGATCAAGGCGCTGGACATGGCCTATGAGCAACGCGGCAAGCCCCAAGGCCTGCTGTTTCACTCGGATCAGGGCTCCCAATACGGGAGCCGACCGTTTCGACAGCGGCTTTGGCGATATCGCGTGCGCCAGAGCATGAGTCGCCGAGGTAATTGCTACGACAACTCGCCGATGGAGCGTGTATTCCGCAGCTTGAAGACCGAGTGGATACCCGCCGTGGGCTACATGACGGCCCAAGAGGCTCAGCGGGACATCAGTCATTACCTGATGCATCGTTACAACTGGATTCGGCCACACCAGTTCAATGATGGACTGGCACCCGCTCAGTACGAGAAAAACCTTAACGTCGTGTCCGGTATCAGTTGACCACTACATTTGGGTATCCATGATGGATGAGGTTAATACCCCCATCCTGAAATCGTGATACCCCTGATGCTACCCCGCTTTTCTCTAGAACACGATCACCCTTGGTGAACCGCACTGAGCTCTTAAAATTTGGCTTCCCCTTGTAAATAGAGGGTTACAGATCAAATTAAGGTGCAGTACGGTTCATTAGGGTTCAGTAGGAACATTCAGACGTTAAACCGGAAGTGCAACACATCGCCATCTTTCACGATGTAGTCCTTGCCTTCCAGACGCCATTTGCCCGCTTCCTTCGCACCGGCTTCGCCCTTGTACTGGATGAAGTCGTCGTAGGCGATGCATTCGGCGCGGATGAAGCCTTTTTCGAAGTCGGTGTGGATCACGCCAGCGGCCTGCGGGGCGGTGGCGCCGACGCGCACGGTCCAGGCGCGGACTTCTTCGACGCCTGCCGTGAAGTATGTCTGCAGGTGCAGCATCTCGTAGCCTGCGCGGATCACGCGGTTCAGGCCCGGCTCTTCAAGACCCAGGGCCTCGAGGAACATGTCCTTCTCTTCGCCGTCGTCGAGTTCGGCGATTTCCGCTTCGATCTTGTTGCACACTGGCACCAGCATTGCGCCTTCTTCTTCGGCGATGGCGCGCACCACGTCCAGCAGCGGGTTGTTCTCGAAACCGTCTTCGGCCACGTTGGCGATGTACATGACCGGTTTGGTGGTCAGCAGGTGGAAGCCACGCACCACCGCTTTCTCATCAGCGCTCATGGTCTTCATCAGGCTGCGTGCAGGCTTGCCTAAGGTGAAGTGGCTGATCAGCTGTTCAAGCAGGCCTTTCTGGACCACTGCGTCCTTGTCGCCGCCCTTGGCGTTGCGGGCGACTTTCTGCAGTTGCTTTTCGCAGCTGTCGAGGTCGGCGAAGATCAGTTCGAGGTCGATGATCTCGATGTCGCGCTTGGGGTCGACGCTGTTGGAGACGTGAATCACGTTCTCGTCTTCAAAGCAGCGCACCACGTGAGCGATGGCGTCGGTCTCGCGGATGTTGGCCAGGAACTTGTTGCCCAGGCCTTCACCTTTCGATGCGCCCGCTACCAGGCCCGCGATGTCGACGAACTCCATGGTGGTCGGCATGATGCGCTTGGGGTTAACGATAGCCGCCAGTGCCGCAAGGCGCGGGTCAGGCATGGCAACGATGCCGCTGTTGGGCTCGATGGTGCAGAAGGGGAAGTTCTCCGCCGCAATACCGGACTTGGTCAGGGCGTTGAACAGGGTGGATTTGCCGACGTTGGGCAGGCCGACGATGCCGCAATTGAAGCCCATGATGTTTCCCCTCGAGTGATGTCAGGCCTTCTGGCTGTGCAGGGTTTTCATCGCCCGGTTCCATTCACCGGCGAAGATATCCGGCAGCACGCCGAGGGCAAAATCGATGCTGGCGTCCAGTTTCTCCTGCTCGGCGCGTGGCGCTCGACCCAGAACGAAACCGGACACCTTGTTGGCGTCGCCCGGGTGGCCGATGCCAAGCCGCAGACGATGAAAGGTATTCTGATTGCCAAGCTGCGCGATGATGTCGCGCAACCCGTTGTGACCGCCATGGCCGCCGCCCTGTTTGAATTTGGCAACGCCGGGAGGCAGGTCGAGTTCATCGTGAGCCACCAGGATCGCTTCGACCGGAATGCGATAGAAACCGGCAAGCGCCGCGACGGACTGGCCGCTGCGGTTCATGTACGTGGTGGGGATCAACAGACGAACATCCTGACCCTGGTGTGTGAAGCGCCCGGTCAGGCCATAAAATTTGCGCTCGGCGACGAGATTGACCCGTTGCGCGTCAGCGATACGCTCAACAAAAAGGGCCCCTGCGTTATGCCGGGTCTGGTCGTATTCAGCGCCTGGATTTCCCAGGCCAACGATCAGTTGTATGGCAGTCACGACAGCAGCCCTTTTCTGGTGTTGCGGGTGAAGCCGCTGCTGGCAGCGGCAATACGGGAAGAAAACTGCTCATTTACCATGGATGTAAACTCCGCGATCCTGCCCGTTTTGCCTGACTGCTACAGCGGTCTCCCGAGCAACGCCGGCATTACCGAGTAATGAAATTACTCGGCAGCGCCTTCTTCTGCTTCGTCTTCGGTAGGCAGAATGCGTGGGGCGTGGACGTTGGCGATAGCCAGGTCGTTGCCGTGCGCCAGTGCCACGAACTCAACACCCTTAGGTGCCTTGACTTCCGACAGGTGAACGATCGAACCGATTTCCAGAGCAGACACGTCTACTTCGATGAACTCAGGCAGATCTTTCGGCAGGCAGGAAACTTCCAGCTCGGAAGTCACGTGCGAAACTTCGCCGCCTTTCTTCACTGGAGTTTCTTCGCCGATGAAGTGTACAGGCACGATAGCGGTCAGTTTCTGGCCGGCCACGACGCGTACGAAGTCAGCGTGCAGCACGTGACCCTTGGCTGGGTGACGCTGCAATGCCTTGATGATGACGTTCTGCTTGGTGCCGCCAACGTTCAGCTCGATGATGTGGCTGTACGAAGCTTCGTTTTCCAGCAGTTTTGCAACTTCCTTGGCCAGCATGCTGATGGATTCAGGGGCTTTGTCGCCACCGTAAACTACAGCTGGAACCAGGCTTGCGAGACGACGCAGGCGGCGGCTCGCACCTTTCCCCAGGTCGGAACGCAGTTCAGCATTCAAAGTAAAATCGTTCATGTTGTATCTCCAAATTGGCCACATTTCGCCTGACGTTTGCGACCGACGTCAGGACGATATGGGCAAAAAAGCCCCGCCCTGACCGAATGTCAGGGCGGGGCGCTTTTCGTCAGCAGGATGTCAGCTCAGGGAAACCCTTAGCGGAACATCGCGCTGATCGATTCTTCATTGCTGATGCGGCGAACCGCTTCAGCGACTACCGGAGCAATATCCAGCTGGCGGATACGGCTACAGGCCTGTGCAGCAGCGGACAACGGGATGGTGTTGGTCACCACCAGTTCGTCCAGCACGGAATTTTCAATGTTCTCGATCGCACGACCGGAAAGGACAGGGTGCGTGCAGTAGGCAAAGACCTTGGCTGCGCCGTGTTCTTTCAGGGCCTTGGCCGCGTGGCACAGAGTGCCTGCGGTATCGACCATGTCATCAACCAGAATGCAGGTACGCCCTTCGACATCACCGATGATATGCATCACTTCGGAGTGATTGGCTTTCTCGCGACGCTTGTCGATGATTCCGAGATCGACGCCCAGCGACTTGGCAACAGCACGTGCACGCACGACGCCGCCAATATCCGGGGAAACGATCATCAGGTTTTCGAAGCGCTGGTCTTCGATATCATCCACCAGCACCGGGGAGCCGTAGATGTTATCAACCGGAATGTCGAAGAAACCCTGAATCTGGTCAGCGTGCAGATCAACCGTGAGCACACGATCGATGCCCACGACGGTCAGCATGTCAGCAACCACCTTGGCGCTTATTGCAACACGTGCAGAGCGGGGACGGCGATCCTGGCGGGCATAACCGAAATAGGGGATGACAGCAGTGATTCGGGACGCAGAGGAACGACGGAAGGCATCAGCCATCACGACGAGTTCCATCAAGTTATCGTTGGTCGGTGCGCAGGTCGGCTGAATGATAAAGACGTCTTTACCGCGGACGTTTTCATTAATCTCAGTGCTGATTTCGCCGTCGGAAAATTTACCGACAGAAACATCACCCAGTGGGATATGCAGCTGACGTACGACACGCCGAGCCAGATCGGGGTTGGCATTCCCCGTAAAGACCATCATCTTGGACACGCGCAGTACCTGAAGGCTGAGGGTAACCTGGATGAGTATAAGAAATGGCAGGGGCGGCTGGATTCGAACCAACGCATGGCAGGATCAAAACCTGCTGCCTTACCGCTTGGCGACGCCCCTGTATCTGTTGCAACGAGTACCCAGTACTCGGTTCTTTTAGAGCAGACTCTGTAGCTTGCGATGCAACATCGAAACGTTGCTTCCCTTTGCTACAAACCCTGTAAGGGTCTCTGTCAGAAGGGCCGAGACTTTATCAGCTTCAGCTTTGTTTGGGAAGGCCCCAAACACACAACTTCCAGTTCCGGTTAATTTTGCTTCGGTAAATTTACCTAACAAATTCAAAGCGTTACATACTTCTGGGTAACGCCTCGATACAACCGGTAAGCAGTCATTTCGACTGTTTCCCTTGGGAACGGGGCGCACTTTAATGGGCGGGGAGTTACGTGTCAACAGTGGATCTGAAAAAATTTCTGCTGTACTTACAGATACTTGCGGGATGAGCACCAGATACCACGGTTCTTCGGGGTCCACGGGGGTCAGTTTCTCGCCCACACCCTCAGCAAATGCGGCGTGTCCACGGACGAAAACCGGAACGTCGGCCCCCAGCGTCAGACCCAGCACAGCGAGGCGATCTTCGTCCCAGCCCAGTTGCCATAAATAATTCAGACCCAGCAAGGTGGTCGCCGCATCGGAGCTGCCGCCGCCGATACCACCGCCCATCGGCAAACGTTTTTCCAGCCAGATGTCCATGCCCAGGGTACAGCCTGATTGTTGTTGCAAGGCACGAGCGGCCTTGACGATCAGGTTGCTGTCATGGGGAACGCCGGTCACGTCGGTATGCAGGCGGATTTCTCCGTCCTGGCGCACAGCGAAGCCCAGTTCGTCGCCATAGTCGACGAATTGAAACAGCGTCTGCAGCTCGTGGTAGCCATCCGGGCGGCGGCCGAGGATGTGCAGCATCAGGTTCAGCTTGGCAGGGGCGGGCAGGGTCAGCTGCGGTGTGCTCATGTCACTGACCCAGTTTGCGCGGTTGCCAGTCCTTGATCACCAGCGTGACGTCCAGGTCCTGGCCATGCAGCTTGACCCGCTCGGGCAGCCAGTAGCCATTCTGTTCAACGTAACTCAGGTATTCGACCTGCCAGCCATCCTGCTCAAGGCTCGCCAGGCGACTGTCACCGTCCAGAGTCAGGCGACTCTTGCTGTCCGGCGCGGGCAGGCCGCGAACCCACCAGACCAGATGCGACACCGGTAGCTTCCAGCCCAGTTGTTGCTCCAGCAAGGTTTCCGGGCTTGGCGCTTCGTAACGACCCTGGTTGGCGACTTCGAGCGCGACATTGCCAGGGCGCCCGGTCAGGCGAGCGGCACCGCGACCCAGCGGGCCGGACAGGCGGATGTCGTAGTAGTCCTGGCGCTGCAGCCAGAACAGCGTACCGCTGCCCGAGTCTTTCGGCGCGCGGATGCCGACCTTGCCGTTGATCTGCCAGCCGTCGAGGGCGGTCAGCTGTTGTTTGTGCTGGCGCCATTGCGCCGGGTCGCCCTTGCCTTCGACGGCCTCGCGGGAGGTGAGACCGGCGCAGCCGGCGAGCAGGGCGATGAAGCTGAAAACGATTACGTGGCGCAGGAACATGGCGTTAAAGAGTCTCGGATCCGGTCAGGCGCAACAGAGTGCTGCGCAGAATAGGGCTGTCAGGTTGATCTTCGAGGGCCTTGGCCCAGATTTTTTTCGCTTCGCGCTGCTTGCCTTTGGCCCACAGCACTTCGCCAAGATGGGCAGCGACTTCATGATCGGGAAAGCGCTCCAGCGCCAGGCGCAGGTAGCGTTCAGCGTCGTCCAGATTGCCCAGGCGGTAGTTGACCCAGCCAAGGCTGTCGAGCACTGCAGGATCTTGCGGGCTGATCTTGTGGGCCTTTTCGATCAGCTCCCGGGCTTCGGCATAGCGCGTGGTGCGGTCGGTCAACGTATAGCCCAGCGCATTGAGGGCCATGGCGTTGTCCGGCTCGCGCTTGAGAATCGTGCGCAGGTCCTTTTCCATCTGCCCCAGATCATTGCGCTTTTCCGCCATCATCGAGCGGGTGTAAAGCAGGTTGAGGTCGTCCGGATACTGCTTCAGGGCCTGACTCAGTACCTGCCAGCCGCGCTCGGCCTGATTGTTGTTGGACAGGGTTTCGGCTTCGATCAGATAAAGCTGCACCGCCGTGTCAGGCTGCGCCTCGCGGGCTTCTGCCAGACGTTTGGAGGCCTCGGCGGCGCTGCCGTTGCTCATCAGAATGTCAGCCTGGCGCAGCTGCGCGGCGAGGAAATCAGGGCCTGGGCCCACCTGAGCATATTCGGCGAGGGCGCTTTGCGGATCGTTGCGCTCTTCATGAATGCGACCCAGGTTCAAATGCGCCGAGTCGACATGGGCGTTGCGACCGATCAGTTCCTGCAGATAGCCCGCCGCTTCGTCCCACGCCTTGGCTTCGATGCACACCAGTGCAAGCGAGAAACGCAGATCGTCGTCATCCGGGTACTGCTGCACCAGGCTGGCGAACTGCTGCTTGGCGTCCTCCATGCGATTCTGTTCGACCAGCGCACGCGCGTAAGTCAGGCGCAGGCGTTTATCGTCAGGGTACTTCTTGATGCTTTTTTCCAGGATCGGCAAGGCTTCCTTGCCCCTGTTCATGCCCTGCAGCAGTCGGGCGCGGAGCAGGATCGGAGCGATCTCGCCTTCCTTGGGCGGGTTGCTTTCCAGCAGCGTCAGCGAGGCCTGGGCATCGCCATTCTGTTGCAGCAACAGGGCCTTGCCGAAGATCAGCTGACCGTTGTTGGGGTATTTGACCAGCAGGCGGTCAAAACTGGTGAGCAGTGCAGTGCGGGTTTCAGGGTTGGTTTCCGCTGCCGACAGCGCGAGGAAGTCGAAATGGGTGTCGCCCTGACCCTGCAGAACCCGCTCCATGTACACCATCGAGTCATCGTAGCGCCCGGCGCGGGCCAGTTGAATCGCCGCTGCACGTTGCGCTTCGAGATTGTCGCGGTCGTTTCTGGCCCAGATCAGCGCGGTGTCCAGTGCTGCCTGATCGGCGCCCAGGTATTCGGCAATCCGGAAGGCGCGCTCGGCCACCCCGGGGTCCTGGGTACGAATCGCCTCGGTCACGTAGTTGTCCAGAGCAAGGTCGAAACGGTTGCGCTGGCCGGCCAGCTCCGCACTCATCAGGTTGACGAAGGTTTCCTGGGTGAACGAGCCATACACCTGAGGTTTGGCTTCAGGTGTCGGTGCGGCGTCTTTCGGCGCAGGCGTGGCCTGCTGTTCTGCGGGGGCCATTGCCTGGCAGCCGCTGAGAAAGACGAGGGCGAGAAACAGCGCGGAGGATCTATTCATATATAAGAAGGGACGACTTACCTGCGGTGGGAGCATCATGACACAAGGCCGGGAGCAAACCCACAGCCGGGTGGAAACTGCCATGACAGCAAATTGATGATGCGTGAGGCGCCAAAACAGGGCGTTTACGCGACACGCTATTAGGACAATAGTCAACGGTGGTTGTTCTAAGCTTATCGAAGTAGGACAATTGCCGGCTTCATGTCACCACCAGCGACCCTGAATGGCCTTCCTCGCACTTGGAATCAACCACAAGACTGCTTCGGTAGACGTTCGCGAGCGCGTGGCATTTACGCCAGAGCAGCTGGTTGAGGCCCTGCAGCAGCTTTGCCGCCTCACCAACAGCCGCGAAGCCGCGATCCTCTCCACGTGTAACCGCAGCGAGTTGTACATCGAGCAGGACCAGATCGGTTCTGAAACAGTGCTCGCCTGGCTGGCCGATTATCATCATCTGAGCCTCGAAGAGCTGCGCGCCAGCGCTTATGTGCATGCCGACGATGCGGCAGTTCGTCACATGATGCGGGTGGCGTCCGGGCTCGATTCGCTGGTACTGGGTGAACCGCAGATTCTGGGGCAGATGAAGTCGGCGTATGCCGTGGCCAGAGAAGCGGGGACCATCGGCCCGCTGCTGGGCCGTCTGTTTCAAGCCACCTTCAGCGCCGCGAAGCAGGTGCGCACCGACACGGCCATTGGTGAGAACCCCGTTTCAGTCGCCTTCGCGGCTGTCAGCCTGGCGAAACAGATCTTCAGCGATCTGCAACGCAGCCAGGCCTTGCTGATCGGCGCTGGAGAAACCATCACGCTGGTGGCCAGGCATTTGCACGATCTGGGGGTCAAGCGCATCGTGGTTGCCAACCGCACCCTGGAGCGGGCGAG
Organism: Pseudomonas viridiflava; assembly: GCF_900585905.1. Classification (GTDB taxonomy): domain Bacteria; phylum Pseudomonadota; class Gammaproteobacteria; order Pseudomonadales; family Pseudomonadaceae; genus Aquipseudomonas. The sequence goes on along the minus strand of NZ_UTVH01000073.1, from coordinate 68,272 downwards.
CATCCTGGCCGCCGAGTTCGGCGCGCATGCCGTGCTGCTCTCGGATATTCCCGCCGAGCTGGTCAACAGCGACATCGTGATCAGCTCCACCGCCAGCCAGTTGCCGATCCTGGGCAAGGGCGCGGTGGAAAGTGCCTTGAAGCTGCGCAAGCACAAGCCTATCTTCATGGTCGATATCGCTGTACCGCGCGATATCGAACCAGAAGTCGGTGAGCTGGACGACGTTTACCTGTACACCGTCGACGACCTCCATGACGTGGTCGCCGAAAACCTCAAAAGCCGCCAGGGCGCTGCGCTGGCCGCTGAAGAACTGGTCTCCTCCGGCGCCGAAGAGTTCATGTTTCGCCTGCGTGAGCTCGCGGCGGTGGACGTGCTGCGTGCGTATCGCCAGCAAAGCGAGCGTCTGCGCGACGAAGAACTGCTCAAGGCGCAGCGGTTGCTGGCCAATGGTGGCAACGCCGAGGATGTGCTGATCCAGCTGGCGCGCGGTCTGACCAACAAGTTGCTGCACGCGCCGAGTGTGCAATTGAAAAAACTCTCAGCCGAGGGCCGCCTCGATGCGCTGGCCATGGCTCAGGAATTATTTGCCCTCGGTGAGGGCTCGACGGATAAACCCCCGCAATGAAAGCTTCACTGCTCAATAAACTCGATGTCCTCAGCGACCGCTTCGAGGAACTGACCGCATTGCTTGGCGATGGGGAAGTCATCTCCGATCAGACCAAATTCCGCGCCTACTCGCGCGAATATGCCGAGGTCGAGCCGATCGTCACCTGCTACAAGCAGCTGCTCAAAGCCCTTGGCGATCTTGAAGGCGCCCAGGCGCTGCTCAAGGACAGCGACCCGGACATGCGCGAAATGGCCGTGGAAGAAGTGCGCGAGACCAAGGATTTGCTGGCAGATCTGGAAAGCCAGCTGCAACGCATGCTGCTGCCCAAAGACCCCAATGACGGGCGCAACGTGTTCCTAGAAATTCGCGCCGGAACCGGGGGTGATGAAGCGGCGATCTTCGCTGGCGACCTGTTCCGCATGTATTCGCGCTACGCCGAGCGGCGTGGCTGGCGCCTGGAAATTCTGTCCGAGAACGAAGGCGAACATGGCGGCTACAAGGAAGTGATTGCCCGGGTTGAAGGCGAGCACGTCTACGGCAAGCTGAAATTCGAGTCCGGCGCGCATCGTGTACAGCGTGTGCCGGAAACCGAATCCCAGGGCCGCATCCACACCTCGGCCTGTACCGTTGCCGTGCTGCCCGAGCCTGACGAGCAACAGGCGATTGAAATCAATCCGGCGGATCTGCGCGTCGATACCTACCGCTCGTCCGGCGCTGGCGGGCAGCACGTCAACAAGACCGACTCGGCCATCCGCATCACACACTTGCCTTCGGGTATTGTCGTGGAGTGCCAGGAAGAGCGTTCGCAGCACAAGAACCGCGCCCGCGCCATGTCCTGGCTGTCGGCCAAACTCAACGATCAGCAAACCAGCGCGGCTGCCAATGCCATCGCCAGTGAGCGTAAACTGCTGGTGGGTTCCGGAGATCGCTCCGAGCGAATCCGCACCTATAACTTCCCTCAGGGGCGAGTAACCGACCACCGCGTCAATCTGACTCTGTATTCGCTGGATGAAGTCCTGGCCGGCGGCGTAGATGCCGTCATCGAGCCGTTGCTTACCGAATATCAGGCAGATCAACTTGCGGCACTGGGTGAGTAAATGACAATCATCGCCAGCCTGTTAAGAAGCGCCGAGCTCCCCGATTCCCCGACTGCCCGCCTTGATGCCGAGCTGTTGCTGGCTGCGGCGCTGGGCAAGCCGCGCAGTTTTCTGCATACCTGGCCCGAACGCATCGTCAGCAGTGAGGCCGCGCTTGCCTTTGCCGGTTACCTGCAGCGTCGTCGTACTGGCGAACCGGTGGCTTACATCCTTGGCCAGCAGGGTTTCTGGAAGCTGGACCTGGAAGTTGCACCGCACACGCTGATTCCGCGTCCCGAGACCGAAATGCTGGTCGAGGCCGCACTGGAGCTGCTGCCTTCATTTGCTCCTACAACGGTCCTGGACCTGGGCACCGGCACCGGCGCCATCGCTCTGGCACTGGCCAATGAACGCGCAGCCTGGCAGGTGACTGCCGTGGACCGCGTCCTCGAAGCGGTCGCCCTGGCTGAGCGCAATCGCCAGCGCCTGCAGTTGAATAACGCCAAAGTCCTGAGCAGCCACTGGTTTGATTCGCTGCAGGATGAGCGCTTTGACCTGATCATCAGCAACCCGCCGTACATTGCCGCGCAGGATCCGCACCTGCAGTCAGGCGATGTACGTTTTGAACCCGACAGCGCGCTGGTTGCTGGAACGGACGGTCTGGATGATCTGCGCCTGATCGTCGAGCAGGCGCCTGCGCACCTCAACGCTGACGGCTGGCTGCTGCTGGAACACGGCTATGATCAGGGCGCTGCGGTGCGCGAGTTGCTCAGTCGGGCGGGTTTCGAGAAAATCCAGACCCGTCGCGATCTGGGTGACCACGAACGCATCACCTTCGGCCGCCTGCCGTGCTGAGCGATCAGGAGCTGTTGCGCTACAGCCGACAGATCCTGTTGCAGCATGTCGATATCGACGGCCAGCTGAAGCTCAAGCAGAGCAGGGTGCTGATCGTCGGTCTGGGCGGCCTGGGTTCGCCGGTGGCCTTGTACCTGGCGGCGGCCGGCGTTGGCGAGCTGCACCTGGCGGATTTCGATGCGGTGGACCTGACCAATCTGCAACGTCAGATCATTCATGACACCCACAGCGTCGGCATGGGCAAGGTCGACTCGGCCATGGTGCGGTTGCAGGCGATCAATCCTGAAGTGCGCCTGCATCCGCATCGCCTGGCACTGGACGCCGATTCACTGGCGCTGGCAGTGGGTAATGTCGATCTGGTGCTGGATTGTTCGGATAACTTCGCCACCCGTAGCGCGGTCAATGCGGCCTGTGTAGCGGCGCGCAAGCCACTGGTGAGCGGCGCGGCAATTCGCCTCGAAGGGCAATTGTCGGTGTTCGACCCGCGTCAGTCGCACAGCCCTTGTTACCACTGTCTGTATGGGCACGGCAGCGAAGCCGAATTGACCTGCAGCGAGGCGGGTGTCCTCGGGCCGCTGGTGGGGTTGGTGGGCAGTCTGCAAGCGCTGGAAGCCTTGAAGGTGCTCGCGGGTTTCGGCGAGCCGCTGGTAGGCCGCCTGCTGCTGATTGATGGCCTGACCACGCGTTTTCGCGAATTGAAAGTCAGGCGCGATCCGGGGTGCAGCGTCTGTGGCCCGCATCATGCGTAGAGCCAGCGACGCGCCGGTCGGCGTATTCGATTCCGGCGTCGGCGGGCTTTCGGTGCTGGGTGAAATCAACCGCCTGCTACCCAATGAATCGCTGCTCTACGTGGCTGACTGCGGGCATATCCCCTATGGCGAAAAATCCCCTGAGTTCATTCTTCGGCGCTGCATGATCATCGCCGAATTCTTTCGCCAGCAAGGGGCCAAGGCCCTGGTCCTGGCGTGCAACACGGCCACTGCTGCCGCCGCCGCACAACTGCGCGACCACTACCCGAGCTGGCCGATCATCGGCATGGAGCCTGCGGTCAAGCCCGCTGCAGCGGCCACACGCAGTGGCGTGGTCGGCGTGCTGGCGACCACCGGGACGCTGCAAAGCGCACGATTTGCGGCGCTGCTTGATCGTTTCGCGGCCAACATTCGTGTGGTTACCCAGCCATGCCCCGGCCTGGTGGAACTGATCGAGGCTGGTGATCTGGCCAGCCCGGCGTTGCGCGCCTTGTTGTCCAGCTATGTCGAGCCGTTGCTGGCCGAGGGCTGTGACACGATTATTCTGGGCTGCACCCACTATCCCTTCCTCAAGCCCCTGCTGCGGGACATGATTGCGCCTTCCACCAGCCTGATCGACACTGGCCAGGCCGTGGCCCGCCAGCTACAGCGGCGTCTGGCCGAAGAAGAGCTGCTCAGCAGCGGGCGCGCCGATGAGACTTATTTCTGGACCAGTGCAGATCCAGAAATTTTCAGAAAAATCCTACCCGCCCTATGGAAAAATTCTGACAGTGTGAGAAGCTTCGATTTGTAAAAAAATCGTGAAAAGCCCGCTTGATGCTGAACTAACGTGCCACGTCAGATTTCTATAGCAAGCCGGATTGCTGTTAACACTTATAAATTGAATCAAACATAGGAAGTTTCTGATGAAGCGTCTTTTTTGTCTGGCTGCGTTGGCGGCCGTTGTGATGGGGCAGGCTTCTCTTGCGCAGGCAGCTGGCGTTGAATTTTCGGTTGGCCAGACGGGCCAGACCAGCCAGACCTATCGTCTGGGCATGAAGTTTGACTGGGACAAGAGCTGGATGCAGAGCGACGTGGGTCGCCTGACCGGTTATTGGGACGGCGCTTACACCTTCTGGGACGGTGACAAGCGGGCAAGCGTCAGCAGCCTCTCGTTTTCCCCGGTATTCGTTTACGAATTCGCGGGTGACACGGTGAAACCTTATGTCGAGGCAGGCATTGGCGTTTCGGTGTTCTCCAGAACGCGGATCGAAGACAACAACCTGGGTTCGGCTTTCAACTTTGAAGACCGCATCGGCTTTGGCCTGCGCTTCAACGGCGGGCATGAAATCGGCATCCGCGCGACTCACTATTCCAATGCCGGTATCAAACAACCCAACGACGGCATCGAAAGCTACGCGCTGCATTACACGATGCCACTCTGATCGGCAAAATGTGGTGCCACGAGGTGAGGCCTTTCAGACATTGTGCAGGCGCTCACCGGGGTTACCAGGTCAGCGATGGCGGTGTCAGACAGGCCGCCATCGCCGACTCGCATTGCTCGTGGGCTCCTACAGGGACCGGGTAATTTCCGGGCGGGGAGTCAGACGGGGCGGCATCGGCGATTCACACCCCTCGTCTGACTTTTACAGATAAGCCCCTTCAATTCCCTGCCTTTCGCTCATGCATTCTTCTGAACCGGTCGCGAACTCGCGGCAGATCAGCGGCCGTTGTTCGTAGATGGTGCAGCGCATGCTGTTGCGATCCAGCGCCGCACACCAGCCGTCATCAAGCCGCAACATCACCTCCCCACCCCAGTCATCCGTGTCGATAAAGCGCTCAGGCACGCCGGTGTCTGTGATCAACATCACTTCCAGCTGGCAGCAGCAGGCCGCACAGGTTGAGCAACTAATGGCGGCGTCGACGGGGATGGGTTGCAGCGGGATCAGGTTCATAGGCGCGTAGTGTATGTCAGGGCGTGTACGTCGGGTTGCCGAACTGAGCTGTATTCATGCTGCTTACGAGTTTTGCGGCACGACAGCCGGTTGCCGCCGGGGCAGCGCCTTGAACGCGGCCAGGGCACGGGCGCGGCTGCTGGAGAGGTCGACAATCGGTTTAGGGTAATCGGCAGCGCCGAACAGGCCGGCCGCTGCCGGGTTGTGCACTTCTTTCTTGTTTAGATCGGCCAGCTCGGGCAGCCAGTGCTTGAGATAGCGGCCTTCGGGATCGAATTTTTCCGACTGCGCCAGCGGATTGAAGATGCGGAAATAAGGCGCCGAGTCGGTACCGGTGGATGAGCTCCATTGCCAGCCGCCATTGTTGGACGCCAGATCGCCATCGATCAGATGCTGCATGAAGAAGCGCTCGCCTTCGCGCCAGTCGATCAGCAGATTTTTGGTCAGGAACATTGCCACGACCATGCGCATGCGGTTATGCATCCAGCCGGTTTGCAGCAACTGGCGCATCGCTGCATCAATGATCGGCAGCCCGGTCCGGGCTTCTTTCCAGGCGGCGAGCTCCGCCGGGGCATCGCGCCATTTCAACGCCTCGGTTTCGGGTCGGAACGCCCGGTGCCGGGAAACCCGTGGATAGCCCACAAGGATGTGCTTATAGAATTCGCGCCACAGCAGCTCGCTGACCCAGGTCACTGCACCCACGCTGCCGGTTTCGAATTCGCCCTGGTTGCTGGCCTGTGCGGCATGCAGGCATTGTCGGGGCGACACCACACCGGCGGCCAGATAGGCGGAAAGCTGGCTGGTGCCGGGTTTGGCCGGGAAGTCCCGTTCGCTGCGGTAATAGTCGATCTGCTCGTCGGTGAACGCCTCAAGCCGACGACGCACCTCATCTTCACCGGCAGGCCACATGGCCTGAATCGCCTCGCTGGGGATGGGGAATCCTTTGACCTGACGCGGCACTGCATCGCTGTCGATGGCGATTGCCTGCTGGGCTTTGGGGAGTCTGACCAGGGGCGGCATCGACTGATGAAAGCGTGCGTAGCAGACTTTGCGGAACTGGCTGAACACCTGAAAGTAGTTTCCGGTTTTGGTCAGCACGCTGCCGGGCTTGAAAAACAACTGATCGAGATAGCTTTGCCACTGCACACCAGCGTCTTGCAGCGCGGCGGCAACCGCTTCATCACGGCGTCTCTCGTTGATGCCATATTCTTCATTGGCATGCACGTGGGCAATCGGGTGCTCCCGGCACAGTTCGGCCAGAACCTGCGGCGCATCGGTCCAGTTATCGGCATGGCGGATCAGCAACGGGACGTTGAGTTTGCCCAGCGCCTGTCCCACTTCAACCAGGTTGCGCAGCCAGAAGTCGACCTTGCACGGCGCATCGTCATGGCTCTGCCACTGGCCGGGGCTGATCAGATAGACCGCCACGGTGGGCCCGCGCTCCATGGCAGCGGCGAGGGCGGTGTTGTCATGAACGCGCAAATCACTGCGCAGCCAAAGCAATTGCATAGTCATTCCTTAAAAGACGCCGAGTTGCTGCAGAACGGTCTGGGCACTCAATGGATCTTCGGCCAGGCTCAAACCCTCGATGCGTTCGGCTGCAGCGCTCAGCTCGTCGCGATGAATGCGCACCGAGGCGCCAGCCAGCACCACCGGGCACTGAACATTGGCGAGTAATTTGGGCAGTTGCCCCTGATTCAGCGCCTTGCTTGAATACAGCACCACAGCGCGGGGCTTGAGCAGTTCGGCGGCCAGCGTCAGTTCGCCGTTGGGCAGCGGCCAGTCGAAGACTTCCACCGGGCAATCGAGGCTGCTGATCAGCCAGGCGCTGAGCCACAGGTGCGGTTCGAGCGGCAGGTCCGAATGGTTGATCAGCAGCACCGGGCCACCGCTGAGCTGGCGGTTGTTGTGGTAAATCCGCGCCCCCAGCTTGCTGCGTAACCACGAGTGGAAAAATACCCGTTCCAGCTGGCTGCCGAACTGCCCCTGCCAGCGGCACTCCAGCTCACCCAGCAAAGGCATCAACAGTTGCTCGCACATCAGTCGCGGCGGGTACAGCGACATGGCCTGATTGAACAGATCATCGACGCGGCGTTCGGCGAGCTCAGCAATGGCCTTGATCAGATTCTGGCGCAGGGCGTCCCAGTCGTTGCCGGTGACGGTGGATTCCGGCTGGCGGCTGTCGATCAGGTTTTTCACCTGGCTGACCGACACGCCGCGGTTCAACCAGGTCAGGATGTTCATGACCCGCTGCACATGCACGTCGGAGTACAGACGATGACCCTTGGGCGTGCGGTGCGGCACGATAAGGCCGTAGCGTCGCTCCCAGGCGCGCAGGGTGACGGCGTTAACGCCGGTCTGCCGGGCCACTTCGCGGATGGGCAGCCAGCCTTCTTCAAGGCTCGGTTCGACGACATCTGAAACAGTCGCCGGGGTTGCAGGCTTGGCTTGGGTCATGGGTTAGATCGCATTTCGCAGACTGAGGTTTTCCGGGTGCGGTTGCATATAAACCTGCAGTGCCACGTAAGGATCGGGGTGTTGACGGAAGTGATGCTTGAGCAGGGTCAACGGCACGATCAGCGGGATCACGCCTTTGTGGTACTGCGTGATCAACTGCTGGATCTCTTCCTTGTCGCTGGCAGTGAGGGTTTTCTTCAGATAGCCACTCAGGTGCTGCAGGACATTGGTGTGAGTGTGGCGGGTGGCAGGTTTCTTCAGCGCCGCCATCAGGTCGCTGAAATACTGCGGTGCAATGTCAGTGGGATCGGAGCGGCCCATGCTGCCGAGCCGGTTGCCCAGTACCTTGTATTGCACCGGGTCATTGGCCATCAGCTGGTATTTATAGCGCGAATGAAACTCGGTGAGACTGCGTCGGGTCACGCCGGCCTTGAGCAGATCCTGCCAGGCGGCGTAGGCGAACACGCGGGTGATGAAGTTTTCGCGCAGCACCGGGTCGTTCAACCGGCCATCTTCTTCAACCGGCAGGTCGGGGTGACGGGCGCAGAACGCCTGGGCGTAAATGCCACGGCCGCCACCATCCACTGGCGCGCCGTTTTCGCGATAGACCTTGACCCGCTCCAGGCCGCACGAGGGCGACTTCTGCATGAAGATATAGCCGCAGATGTCGGTCAGCTCGTCAGCCATTTTGGCGCCGTAGGCTGCCAGCTCGGCAGTCACGTTCAGGTCCCGGTTGACGGTGCCCAGCGCCTGCGGGCTGGCGGCATCACCGACCAGGCGAATCGGTTCGCGAGGGATGCCCATGCCAATGGCCACTTCCGGGCAGGCAGTCACGAACTCGAAGTAATCGGTCAGCGTGCGGCTGCACAGATGGGATTCCTTGTGGCCACCGTTGAAGCGCACCTCGTCACCCATCAGGCAGGCACTGATACCGAGTCTAGGCTTGTAGCGGGGCACTGCAGGCATGAAAGTCGACCTCTGCACAGAATTGTACAGAGCAGGATCGCTGTACAACTTCGCTTCATCATAGGTCGAGCGATATACAAGTCAAATTATTTGTGCGGGCTTGGCACGGCCAGGCAGGCCAGACGTTGGATTACGCCCGGGGCTTACTTCCAGCCCATGCGCCAGGCCGCGTCATCCTGCAAGGCTTGCCACGGCAGACGCTCGCTGCGTTGAGTGAGCACGGCCTGCAGTTCGATCTCCAGCACCGTGCCTTCTTCGTCGCGAAACAGCTCTGTGACCATGAAATGCTTTTCACGGTTTTGCGGCTGCGCGGCGGTCCACTTCGACAACAGCAGCTTGCGCGGGTTGAGACGGTTCAATTCAAATGCTCCATCAGCCGCCGCGCCGCTTCCTGCCCACTGAGCCAGGCGCCCTCGACACGTCCTGACAGGCACCAGTCGCCACAGACATAAATGCCCAGATCAGGATCAGACAACGCCCCCCATTCATGAGCGCTGGCGGGGCGGGCATAGAGCCAGCGGTGCGCGAGCGAAAACGCGGGGGCGGGTATCGCGCATTCCATCAGTTCGGCAAACGCGCCCTGTAACTGCTCGACCACGTCTTCGCGCGGCAGGTCGATATGCTGGCGGCTCCACGCGCTGGTTGCATGCAGCACCCAGGTGTCCAGCGTGGTATCGCGGCCCGGCTTGCTGCGGTTGCGCGCCAGCCAGTCGATACCGCTGTCCTGCACGAAGCAGCCCTGCATCGGCGTTTGCAGTGGCTCGTTGAACGCCAGCGCAACCGCCCAGGTCGGGTCCATCTTCACGCTGGCAGCCACCCCGGCGAGTTTGGGGACGCTGGCCAGCAGTGCGGTGGCTTGCGGTGCGGGCGTGGCGACGATCACATGGCTGAACGGGCCGTGACTGTTGCCTTCGGCGTCCTGCAGATTCCAGTGCTGTTCGCCACGAAAGACTTCGGTAATCCGGCAGGAGAAGGACACTGGCAATTCACCCAGCATCGCGCGGGTGATAGCACTCATGCCGGGCGTGCCGACCCAGCGTACCTGCTCATCGGGGGACGGGCTGAGTTGGCCTGCATGCGAGTTATATAAGGAGGGCGTCCATTGCGCGGCACAGCCCCGGGCTTGCCACTGCTGCACTGCGGCCATGAAGCGCCGGTCTCGCGCAGTAAAATATTGTGCGCCCATATCCAGCGAACCGGCATCGCTGCGTTTGCTGGACATGCGGCCGCCGCTGCCCCGGCTCTTGTCAAAAAGCTGCACGGCATGCCCGGCCTCCCGGAGTGCGCAGGCGGCTGAAAGTCCGGAGATACCGGTACCGATGATTGCGATGGGTACAGTCATAGGGGCCTCGTTACCTTGTCTGCACAGACTACGCCGTAGTTAAAACCTGTACAATATTGTTTTTCGGTATAACTTGCTTTGGTCTACTGTCCGGATCAAGCCGCAAGCCGCAAGCCGATGGGTGATGTGGGGCTAACTTCCGTCATGGCAACGGTTCGAGCAACTACCCGAACGAGCGCTTGGCTGCATCGGTCTCACCTTTGACCTATTGTTCAGGGTAGACCGTGGGTCAACACACGGCGGTCTTGAAAATACACTACTGAATGCTGCGCAACGCCACTTGAGGGAACCTGCCATGCACATATTGCTGACCGGCGGTACTGGCCTGATCGGCCGTCAACTCTGCGCACTGTGGCGCGAGCAAGGCCATGAATTGACGGTCTGGAGCCGCACTCCGGCGGACGTTCCACGCCTGTGCGGCGACGGCGTGCGAGGCATCGCCCGGCTGGATGAACTCGCCGATCAGCCCGTTGATGCGCTGATCAATCTGGCCGGAGCGCCCATCGCTGATCGCCCGTGGACGCGCAAACGGCGTACGCAATTGTGGGACAGTCGCATCGGCCTGACCGAGCAACTGCTGAGCTGGATGGAGCAGCGCGGGCAAAAGCCTGCGGTGCTGATCAGCGGTTCGGCGGTGGGCTGGTATGGCGACGGCGGTGAGCGCGAGCTGGACGAGACGTCGCAACCGGTCAAGGAGGATTTTGCCAGCCATCTGTGTGGCGCCTGGGAAGAAACTGCGCAACGCGCCGAGGCTATGGGTGTACGGGTGGTGGTCATCCGCACCGGTCTGGTGTTGTCTGACCATGGTGGTTTCGTGCAGCGTCTGCTGCTGCCGTTCAAATGCGGCATGGGCGGGCCCATCGGCGACGGGCGGCAGTGGATGCCCTGGATTCATATCAAGGATCAAATCGCGGCGATTGATTTTCTGTTGCACAAGCCTGATGCCCAGGGCCCCTATAATCTTTGCGCGCCCGCAGCGGCGCGCAACCGCGAATTTGCCACGGCGCTGGCCAGCGTGCTGCATCGGCCGGCGTTCATGCCAATGCCTGCGTTTGCCCTGAAACTGCTGTTGGGCGAGCTGTCCGTGCTGTTGCTCGGCGGCCAGCGCGCCCGTCCGGCGCGACTTGAAGACGCCGGCTTCACCTTCCGATTTACTGACCTGCATGCCGCCCTGGGTGACTTGCTGGGGCACCACTGAAATAGGATGTTGCATGACCGATCACGCGTTGTTGCTGGTCAACCTCGGCTCGCCAGCTTCCACTTCGGTGGCTGATGTGCGCCGTTACCTCAATCAGTTCCTGATGGACCCGTACGTTATCGACGTGCCCTGGCCGGTACGCCGGTTGATCGTGTCGCTGATCCTGATCAAGCGCCCGGAGCAATCGGCGCATGCCTACGCTTCGATCTGGTGGGATGAAGGTTCGCCCCTGGTGGTGCTGAGCAAGCGTCTGCAGCAGGCCATGATCAAAGAGTGGACGCATGGCCCCGTTGAGTTGGCCATGCGCTACGGCGAGCCCTCGATTGAAACCGTGTTGACCCGTCTGGCTGCCAAGGGCATCAGCAAGGTCACTCTGGCGCCGCTGTATCCGCAGTTTGCCGACAGCACTGTGACCACTGTGATCGAAGAAGCGAAGCGGGTAGTCAAGGCCAAGTCCTTGAAGATGCAGTTCTCGATTCTGCAGCCGTTCTTCGATCAGCCTGAGTACCTGCAGGCGCTGGTGGACAGTGCCAGGCCACATCTGCAGCAGCCCCACGATCACGTATTGTTGAGCTTCCACGGGTTGCCGGAGCGGCATCTGCACAAGCTGGACCCGACCCGCAGTCACTGCCTCAAAGGCGCGGACTGCTGCCAGACCGCCCCAGCCGAAGTGCTTGCGACCTGTTATCGCGCGCAATGTATCCAGTCAGCAGAAGCGTTCGCCAAACTCATGGGCATCCCCGATGGCAAATGGTCGGTGTCGTTCCAGTCCCGCTTGGGCCGTGCCAAATGGATCGAACCCTACACCGAAGCGCGGCTGGATGAGCTGGCTGCCAAAGGGGTGAAGAAATTGCTGGTGATGTGCCCGGCGTTCGTTGCGGACTGTATCGAGACGCTGGAAGAGATCGGCGACCGCGGCGCCGAACAGTTCAAGGCGGCGGGTGGCGAAGAGCTCAAGTTGATCCCGTGCCTGAACGACGACCCGCACTGGGCCGCCGCGCTGAACACGCTGTGTGAGCGGGCGCCTTTGATGTTGTGAGATGACGCATGACCCTGTCGGAGTGAACTTGTTCGCGAGGCGGTATTTCTGCGTAAGCAGCTCTATGGTCTCGCCAACAAGTTGGCTCCTACAAGGGGGCGCCATACAGTCTTACGGCAATTGATCATCCAGATGCTTGTTCTTCCAGCCGTCGTTGCCAGGCAACAGCAGGTTCAGCACGATGGCGGTGACGGCGCAGAGGGCGATGCCCTTGAGGCCGAAATCGTCAGGGCCGTTGCCGGTGCCGATCAATACGCCACCAATACCGAACACCAGAGTGACCGACACTATCACCAGGTTGCGCGCCTCGCCCAGATCAACCTTGTGACGAATCAGGGTGTTCATCCCCACCGCTGCGATGGAGCCAAACAGCAGGCAGAGAATCCCGCCCATGACCGGCACCGGAATGCTTTGCAGCAACGCGCCGAACTTGCCGATGAACGCGAGGGTGATAGCGAAAATCGCCGCCCAGGTCATGATTTTCGGGTTGTAGTTCTTGGTCAGCATCACCGCGCCAGTCACTTCGGCGTACGTGGTATTGGGCGGCCCGCCGAACAGACCGGCAGCGGTCGTAGCAATGCCATCACCCAACAGCGTGCGATGCAGACCCGGCTTTTTCAGGTAATCGCGACCGGTCACGCTGCCCACTGCAATGACACCGCCGATGTGTTCGATGGCCGGGGCGAGAGCGACCGGCAAAATGAACAGGATCGCCTGCCAGTTGAATTCCGGTGCAGTGAAGGCGGGCAGCGCCAGCCAAGGGGCTGCGGCAATCCTGGCAGTGTCCACCACGCCGAAATAAAACGACAGGGCGAAGCCCACCAGTACGCCGGAGATGATCGGCACCAGACGAAAGATGCCTTTGCCAAACACCGCAACGATCACTGTCGTCAGCAGCGCAGGCATGGAGATCAGCATGGCGGTGGTGTAGGGAATCAGCTGCGCGCCGTCACCGGTCTTGCCCATGGCCATGTTGGCAGCGATGGGCGCCATGGCCAGGCCGATGGAAATGATCACAGGGCCGATCACCACAGGGGGCAGCAGGCGATCAATGAATCCGGTGCCTTTTATCTTCACCGCCAGGCCCAGAAACGTGTAGACGAAGCCTGCCGCCATGACGCCGCCCATGGTCGCCGCCAGACCGAACTGGCCCTTGGCGAGAATGATCGGGGTGATGAACGCAAAGCTCGAGGCCAGGAAAACCGGCACCTGGCGGCCGGTCACTACCTGGAACAGCAATGTGCCAAGGCCTGCCGTGAACAGCGCGACATTGGGGTCAAGCCCGGTGATCAGCGGCATCAGGACCAGCGCACCAAAGGCTACGAACAGCATCTGCGCACCGGACAGTACGGTGCGCCAGAGCGGATCGTTGAACTCGTCCTGCTTCATTACGCGTCCTTCTGCTTGGTGCCGAAAATCTTGTCGCCGGCATCACCAAGGCCAGGAATGATGTAGCCATGTTCGTTCAGGCGCTCGTCGATGGATGCGGTATAGATCGTCACATCGGGATGAGCCTTTTCGACTGCGGCGATGCCTTCCGGCGCGGCAACCAGCACCATGGCGCGGATTTCCTTGCAGCCGGCTTTTTTCAGCAGGTCGATAGTGGCCACCATCGAGCTGCCCGTGGCGAGCATCGGATCAATGATCATTGCCAGGCGCTCGTCGATTTCAGGGACGAGTTTTTCCAGGTACGTGTGCGCCTTGAGTGTTTCCTCGTTGCGGGCTACGCCCACTGCGCTGACTTTCGCACCCGGTATCAGGCTGAGCACGCCGTCGAGCATGCCGATGCCTGCCCGCAGGATCGGTACTACAGTGATTTTCTTCCCGGCAATCTTCTCAACCTGGACAGTCCCTGCCCAGCCTTGAATGTCATAGGTTTCCAGCAGCAGGTCAGCGGTGGCCTCGTAGGTGAGCAGGGCACCCACTTCCTGAGCCAGCTCACGAAAGTTCTTGGTGCTGATGTCGGCGCGGCGCATGAGGCCGAGCTTGTGGCGGATCAGCGGGTGGCGGATCTCACGAATAGGCATAGAAAAAAGCTCCGGCGGGGCAAAAAACGGCTTAGGTTAATCTATTCAGCTGTTACTGTCCTACGAACCTTAAGGTGTTTTCTGACAAATCCTGACACGTTAGTCCAGTTTTGCTTGCCCTGACCGGAACGGATGCGTACCTTTGCCCGCTTTTCTTACCTACCACCCCCTGGAGAGCGTCATGTCTGCTGATCTCGAGCATATCCGTCAAATCATGCGCGAGGCTGACTGCCTGTACACAGAAGCTGAGGTTGAAGCCGCCATCGCCCGCATTGGCGCGCAAATCAATGCTGAACTGGCCGAGCGCAATCCGGTGGTGTTCTGCGTGATGAATGGCGGGTTGATCTTCTCGGGCAAACTGCTGCCCCATCTGAACTTCCCGCTGGAGGCGTCCTACCTCCACGCCACCCGCTATCGCAACGAAACCAGCGGCGGCGATCTGTTCTGGAAAGCCAAACCGGAAGTTTCGTTCATTGATCGCGACGTGCTGATCATCGACGACATCCTCGACGAAGGGCACACCCTCGGCGCGATCATCGACTTCTGCAAACACGCTGGCGCCCGCGCTGTACACACCGCCGTGCTGATCGACAAGGACCACGACCGCAAGGCGCGTCCTGACCTCAAGGCCGATTTCGTTGGCCTGCCGTGCATCGACCGTTACATCTTCGGTTATGGCATGGACTACAAAGGTTACTGGCGCAACGCGGCCGGCATTTACGCGGTTAAAGGCATGTGATGATTGCCGCGCCGTTTTCGGACGGCGCGCAGCAGTTGCCGAGGCTGCGAAGGTTTTTCTTCTCACCGCGATCACCGTTCGCAGCGTACGGCAGCATCTACAGGTCCGCTGCCGGATACGCTAAAGTGCCCGCCCAGTCCTTGCGGGTAGTTCACATGACGTTCCTGATCCGTCGCGCGGCGTTGGCGCTCTTGTGCAGCCTGCCGTTGGCCGCACCTGCGTGGGCCGAGCCGATGCATGCTCAATACCTGCCCCCCGATGATCTGAACCTGCGCGAAGGCGAGCCCGAGCAACAGCAACTGCTGCAGATCACCGAATACTCGGTGGTGGTGGGCAATCAGCGCCAGTCCAACCAGACGCCCATTCCTGTGACATCGCCGGTGCTGCTGCGGCTCAAGGGCAAGCCGATGAACAAGGGCGCGACCATCGGCGAAGTGCTTGTGCACTTCGATGGCGAAAGCAAGAGCCTGAAGAAACCGGTGTTTGATGACAAGACGCGGGTGCTCAACCTGTACTACCCGGTCACGCAGTACCGAACGCTGATGGATCTGCTGCGCAATGAAAAACTCTACTGTCAGTTCCTGACCTACGCCAATGGTCACGTGTGGGCTGATTTGCACACCGGCGCCGTGCGTACTCGTTGAGCCTTGAGCGAGGCGGGGAGTAAACTGCCCGCCGATTACCTGTCCGCAGTCCTGTTGGAGCACGCAATGCGTAAAGATAAGAAGCAGTTGATTGGCGACGAGATTGGCGATGAGCAGGTCAAGTCATTCCTGGCTTTCGAACCGGTGGACGCCACTTCGCCCTCGCTGCACAAGCTGATCAAGGCTTACCGTGGGCTGCGGTTGAATGACTTTGAACGCTTTCTGGTGTTTTTTGCCGAAGCGGGTCTGGACCTGGACGGCAAGGACGAGCACGGCAACGATTTTGTCGCGTCGATCAAGGATCAGCGCAACGCCGAGGAATATATCGAGCTGATTGAGCAGGCCAAAGCGCGGGTTTGATTCTGGATGGTTATGCGCAGCTGATTGGGCCTAGCTGTAGGAGCTGCCGAGCACCGCGAGGCTGCGATAGCGGTATGTCAGTTGAGGCATACGTCTGTTTTTGAAATCCAATCGCGAGCGAGCTCACTCCTACAGATTTGTATCTGACGCACATGGATACCGTGCCAATTGCAACGCTGCGATCTCGGGAACACCGCAAAATCGAGCGTCGGGAGGCTGAGTGCAGGTGCCGTGGGGTGGGTCGCTCGGCATGGATGCCGAGCGAGCGCCGTTGGGCCATGGATGGCCCGTCGGCGCGTGCCCACACCACGGTGCCGGAGCGAAGGGACCCCCGCGAAGCGGGGGCCGGACGCCAGCGAAAAATGGTTTCCCCCCTTTGCCGTAACAAAGGGGGTCGACCGTCAGGGCGAAACCAAAGTTCAGCCGCGCCGCGAATGCCGTTGATGCCGCACGGTAGAAAACGCTGCGCTTTTCCCCTCACACCTCAAGCAATACTCGGCACTTCGCTCTGATCTTCCACTAACTCAAGACATCTATTGTTGTGACGGCTGACGCGTTCATACAGCTGCGCGTCGGTTTCCAGGGCCTTCTCCCGTGCCGGGAAAATCTCGTTCAGCTTGAGCGCCCATTCGCCTCGGGTTTTTTCCGGGAAGCAGCGCTCGATCAGCTCCAGCATGATCGAAACCGTAACCGAAGCCCCCGGCGAAGCGCCCAGCAGTGCCGCGAGAGAGCCGTCTTTGGCAGCAACGAGCTCGGTGCCAAACTGCAGAATGCCGCCTTTCTCCGGGTCCTTCTTGATGATCTGCACCCGTTGCCCGGCCACTTCCAGGCGCCAGTCCTCGGCCTTGGCCTGGGGGTAGAAGCGGCGCAGGGACTCAAGGCGCTGCTCCATGGACTGCATCACTTCGCTGACCAGATACTTGGTCAGGTCCATGTTGTCCCGTGCCACAGCCAGCATCGGCTTGATGTTGGCGACGCGCACCGACAAGGGCAGGTCGAGGAACGAGCCGTGCTTGAGGAATTTGGTGGTAAAGCCTGCATAAGGGCCGAACAGCAGCGACTTGTTGCCGTCCACCACGCGGGTGTCGAGGTGCGGCACTGACATCGGCGGCGAACCCACGGCGGCCTGGCTGTACACCTTGGCCTGGTGATGCCTGACCACTTCCGGATTGTCACAGCGCAACCACTGGCCGCTGACCGGGAAGCCGCCAAAGCCCTTGCTTTCTTCGATGCCGGACATCTGCAGCAGCGGCAATGCGGCGCCCCCCGCGCCGAGGAATACAAAGCGGGCGTCGATATCGCGCGTGCTGCCGCTGTTCATGTCCTTGACGCTGACCGTCCAGCCGCTGCCGTTGCGGCGCAGGCCGGTCACTTTGTTGCAGTACTTGATTTGCGCGTCACCCGTGCTGCTCAAGTGCGCGAGCAGCTGGTTGGTCAGGTTGCCGAAGTTGACGTCAGTGCCATTGATCACGCGGGTTGCCGCGATGCGCTCGTCAGCCGGGCGGCCGGGCATCATCAGGGGCATCCACTCGGCGAGGGTGGCTTTGTCTTCGGTATATTCCATGGTCGAAAACGCATGGTGATGACGCATGGCTTCAAAGCGGGTCCGGAGGAAATCCACGCCTTTCTCGCCCTGCACGAAGCTCAGGTGCGGCACCGAACTGATGAAGGACTTCGACGAGCCGAAAGTGCCTTTTTGCGCCAGGTGCGCCCAGAATTGTTTCGACACCTCGAACTGGGTGTTGATGTGCACTGCTTTCTTGATGTCGATCGAGCCATCGCTGGCCGGTGGCGTGTAATTGAGCTCGCACAGCCCGGCATGACCGGTACCGGCGTTGTTCCACGGGTTGGAACTCTCCGCAGCGCCTGAATCCATCAGCTCAACGACTTCCAGCTTGAGGCTGGGGTCGAGCTCCTTGAGCAGCACGGCGAGGGTGGCACTCATGATGCCTGCCCCGACCAGTACCACATCGACTGCTTCGTTATGCGCCATTAACGCGTCTCCAAAATCTGCAGCACCAATTGACGGCACACGATCCCAAGGTCAGATGCCAGGCTGCGGGGCTTTGTTCAATGTTGTGCCCCGATGGCCCGGCCAGGATCGGCATGTCCGGTTCTTCGCAATTCTTCGCATCATTCACGGACGCCATCAGTCGGACCTGAATATCGGTTCATCATCCCAGCATGAACGCATTTTTCCTTCAGGTCAGCCATTCGACTATCGTCAAGGCGTCCATTGATGCAATCAGATCCTCGGCGGACAGGCTTCAGACCCCGGTTTCGCAGGCTGCGCTTCGGCAGTCGATCCTGTGCAAAGGGTTTGGCTCAGATGCTGATGGTGCTCTAACAAACGCGTACCTGTTCATTCGCTCGCCACACTCTTGTGAAGTAGTGAAACCCGTTATTTCACGCTCTTCTGGAGACGTGAATCTCAACCTCGAAAAGGGCTGCGCGCTGGCAGCTCTGCCAGGTTCGGGCATGCAATCGAGGCGCTGGAGCGCGCAGGAGGTTCGAAGATATTCGAGCCCGTCGCGCGGCCAACACGCAAAACATGCGTGCACAAGACCTGTGTGGGCGGCTCTCTGTGGGCATTACGAAGGCGTTAATCCGGGGATTAACCATGCTGCGAGGCCCGATCAGGAGACGTCCTTATAATCGGGGGAAGATTATAGCGATGAAACGACAGGAATTGATCGTGGAAAATGACTTTTATTCGTGCTCCGGTCAGGCAATGTGCAATTGACCACCTGCCGGTTGCGTGGTGCGCTTTACCCGGCGTGCCGAAGGCGGCAGCGGCTGGTCCAGCCAGGCCAGGTTCTGCTCGCTGATCTCGATCCAGTCGCGACCGGCCGGTGCCTGGGCGCAGTGCTTGAAAGCACGGCAGATGCCAGCCTGATCAATGCGGGCATAGTGACGGTACTGCGGGCGTGGGCTGAAAAGGGACCAGAATGCGTTCATGGCGCGGCTCCTGTTGATTTGTTTGCCAGTCTGCCCATAGCTCATGACATCGTCATGACACCGCAGCGTCGATCCATCAGGCCTTGCGCGCAGTCACTTTTTACAAAGCCCCACAGGCACTGGTTGGCAGCGCCTGCAGGCCGCTATACTGCGGGCATCCCGTCAGTGCCTGACCCCTTGGAGAGAGATGAGCATGCTGCGTCGCATAGTGTTTGGTTTGCTTGCTGTAACAAGTCTGACGTTGGTCGGTTGCGCCCACAGCCCGCAACAGCTGAGCCCGCAACCCAAGCTGAACGCCCAGCTGGCGCCGGTCGGTCGTGGCCAGCCGGTGGTGGTGCGCGTGGTGGATGGTCGCCCGGGCCCGACCCTGGGCACGCGTGGCGGCATGTATCCGGAAACCAGCGCCGTCAGCGTCGCAGGTGCCGATATCGTGCCCAAGCTTCAGGCTCAGGCCGAAGCAGCCGTGCGTCTGCTGGGCTTTACCCCTTCGCAAGGTGGCAGCGGCCCGCAGCTGACCATCACCCTGGCCGACCTGAAATACCAGTCGCCCAAGGAAGGCCTGTACGTGACCGAAGCCACCATCAGCACCACGTTCCGTGCTGACGTGCAGAACAACGGTCGCAGCTACGGTGGCCGTTACGCGGCCTCCCTGGACCAGCGCTTTGGCATGGCGCCTAACCAGGAGACCAACACGCGTCTGGTCAGCGATGTGCTGAGCGATGCGCTGACGCGCCTGTTCCAGGACCAGACCATCGGCAAAACCCTGGCTCTGTAAGCTGGGCCGCGCTTTAACCTGCGCACAAAAAACCCGGCAGCCCTTCGATGGGTTGCCGGGTTTTTTCATGCCTGTCAGGCCGCTTGCTGATAGAAGTCCAGGAAGCTGAATCCGGTCTGCACGTCCATGTCCGGCAGGTCGTGGTGCTGGTGTCCGCCAAGCGCGCAATAGACCAGCCAGTGGCGATCCTGAACATTGAATGACCAAGCGTCGACCAGCGCTTCCTGTTCATCGCTGGGCGCGATCAGATACAGCCGGTCCTGGTTTTTTGCGTGCAACATGAAAAGCTCCGAATGAGGTCGAGGTCGCGCCTCGAGGGAGCCATACAGTGCCGCGCTCAGGTTACCGTAACGTGACGAAAAAGGGATTGTCGGACAAAAGACATACCCTTCGTCGCTCGGCTGCTCTTGTTCATTCAGGCTTTGCTTACGACAGCGCGATGCCTGCCTTGACGCGATATTGATTGCGCACCGGCGTTGCATATTGCAGCACCAGGTAAGGTCGGTGTTCAGCCGGGCAGTCGTTCAGGCGGCGCTGCCACTCATCCTCGGCTTTGGCCAGTTCGGCGGCCGGGAACACGTCGCGGGCCTGGGGCACTGTCAGCTGTGAATCGGCATCGGTCCATTGCGCATAGGCCAGGTAATGCACCGGGAACAGGCGATAGCCGCCGAGGATCTGGCGATCCATTTCCACCGCCAGCGCCTTGGTGTCCTCGAACAGCTCGGTGATGGGCGGCGCGAAGTTGACGTGCACGCGACCTTTGTAACCGGTGATGCCCAGGGCAATGCTGACGTCATCCTCGCCCGGTGCCTTGGTGTAACTGCCGGTTGTGGCGCGGATATAAAGCTCTCGGGCCTTGGCGTGATCGCAGGGGTCGTACTCGTAGCTGATCGACACCGGCGTCAGGTTCAGCGAGCGAATGACTTCAGCGAAGGGCTCTTCCTTGCGGCTCATGTGAAACATTTTCAGGATCGCCGACTCGGTGCGGTCGTCGCCGTCCTTGGCACGGCCCTCGGCCTGGGCGATCCAGATCGACTGGCAGTCGTTGCGTATCGAGTGGTTGATGTAGGCCGACAGCATTTGATACGCCGCCATCTTCTCTTTGCGCCCGGTAATCGAGCGGTGCACGATGAAGCTCTTGTTCAGGCGCATCAGGTCGCTGACAAACGGCTTTTGCAGCAGGTTGTCGCCAATCGCGATGCGCGGCGTCGGCAGGCCCGCATGGTAGACCGCGTAATTGACGAAGGCCGGGTCCATGACAATGTCGCGATGGTTGGCCAGAAACAGGTAGGCACTGCCGGATTTGAACTGCTCCACGCCGGTGTAGGTCACACCGTCGGTGGCGCGCTCGATGGTGTGATCGACGTAGGATTCGATCTTGTCCTGCAACGTGGCAACCGAGGTGATGCCCACGAACTGACGCCGCAGCTTGCGCGCGATGACTGGCTGCAAGGCCCACCCCAGCGTCGAGGCCAGGCGCGGGAAGCGAAAGCGGGTGAGGATGGCGAGGAATTCCCTGTCGCTGAGCAGGCGCTCGAGTACCGCTGACACTTCAGCGTCGTCGTAAGGTCGGATGGCATCAAATTCGCCCATCATGCTCTCTTATAGGAGTAATTGGATAACTGGGAGGCGAACGCGCAGATTTCGTTCAGACTGTTGAAGTCGTCTGTCGCGTTGATCGACCTGCAAAGAGCGCGATTATACGCATAACTGATCCCGGAGGCCGTGATGCAGGAAATCGACAACTATGACTGCCCTTACTGTGGCGAACCGGCAGAGGCTGTGCTGGACCTGTCTGGCGGCGACCAGCAGTACATCGAAGACTGCCCCGTGTGCTGCCGACCGATTGTGTTCGATCTGCAGACCGACGGCGAGGAGTGGACGCTGGCCGTGCGCAGCGAGAATGAGTGATGCAGAAAATCTACGAGCCGGAAAACATGCTCGAAGGCGAGCTGCTGCAGCACATGCTCGCCAGCGAGGGCATTGACGCCTACGTCTCTGGCGGGCACCTGCTGGGCGGCATGGGTGAGTTGCCCGCGCTGGGGCTGCTGGCCATTTCGGTGGACAACCACCACGTGGATCGGGCGCGTGCGCTGATCACTGCGTACAATGGCGCCCTGCCTTTTTCCGGTGATGAGCCGGATCATTATCCCGATGTGCTGGTGTGCTGAACCGGGTTGCGACCCGGTAGTCGGCGTCGGCGCATCCCAGAGAGTCTTGTTGCCCCATGTGTGGACGTTACGCGCTGTTTCGCTGGACGCCGGCTTTTGCGGCCTTGCCGGGTTTCCCCGCCGATCAACAGGCGCAGTGGAATATCTCGCCCGCCGACTCGGTGCTGATGCTGCGGGCCAGAACCGATGTCGAGGGCGAGCTGGAGCTGGCCCGCGCGCGCTGGGGCCTGACGCCGCCCTGGCTGACGGATCTGTCACGCACACCGGCCCATGCCCGGGCGGAAACCCTGGCCGAGCAGCCGATGTTCCGTGAAGCCTTTCGCCAGCGTCGTTGCCTGCTGCCTGCCAACGGCTTTTATGAATGGCGCGGCACCACGCGCAAGCGCCCTTTCTGGCTGACGCCGGGGGAGGGCTCGGCGCTGTTTTTTGCCGCGATCTGGGAGGCGTATCCGGTGCAGGGGCATACGTGGCTGAGCGTGGCGGTGGTCACCCAGCTCGCCGCCAGCCAGCGTCGGCCGTTGATTCTCGATGCTCAGGGGCAGAAAGACTGGCTGGCCGCCGACACCCCGCCGCACACGTTGCAAGCCTTGCTTGCCAGCCCGCAGGCGGCGTTGCGCGAGCGGCCGCTGGCCAATCTGGTCAACGACCCGAAACTCAACGCCCCTGAATGCCTGACGCCGCTATGATCCGCGCGCGGTGCAAAGGGCCGATTTCGATAGATGAATGACGTCCATCCAAATGGACAGGAGCTGGCATCTGGCGCATCCAGTCTTCTGCGCCTAGGATGTGCGCCATGTTCCCAGGGAGATCCATCATGCGTCAGACAATTGCTGTAAGCGTCTTGAGCGGCGCACTGTTGCTTGCCGGTTGCCAGGCGGTCAATACCACCAGCGGCGATGCCGTGGGCGTTGAGCGCAAGCAGTACATGTTCAGCATGCTGTCGACCGCCGAGGTCAACCAGATGTACGCGCAGTCCTATAAAGAAACAGTAGGCGAGGCAAGCACCAAAGGCGTGCTGGACACCACCAGCGCGAATGCCAAGCGCGTGCACGCCATTGCTGATCGACTGATCGCTCAGGCGCCGAAGCTGCGCCCGGATTCGGCCCAGTGGCAGTGGGAAGTGAACCTGATCAAGAGTGACGAGCTCAACGCCAACTGCGGTCCTGGCGGCAAGATCATTTTCTACAGCGGGCTGATCGATACGCTGAAACTGAGCGACGACGAAATCGCTGCCGTCATGGGCCACGAAATTGCCCACGCGCTGCGCGAGCACGGCCGCGAATCGATGTCCAAGGCTTACGGCGTGGCCATTGCCAAGCAAGGCGCTGGCGCCATTCTCGGTCTGGGGCAGGACAGCATGGCGCTGGCCGATACCGTGGTCAATTACAGCCTGACCCTGCCCAACAGCCGCGGCAACGAGAACGAGGCTGACCTGCTCGGTCTGGAGCTGGCCGCCCGCGCCGGTTACAACCCCAACGCGGCAATCACGCTGTGGCAGAAGATGACTCAGCATTCCGGCGGTTCGCAACCGGAGTTCATGAGCACTCACCCGGCCTCGGACAGCCGCATCGCGTCGTTGCAGGCAGCGATCCCTAAAGTCATGCCGTTGTATCAGTCGGCGAAGAAGTCCTGAAAAATCCCTGGCCTTGCAGGCGCTGCGCTGTCATGCAGCAAACATGGACTTGTAGGAGCCAACAAATTGGCTCCTACAAACGAGCACTCCAAATCAGGTAATTGTTTTCTACACCCAGCCGCTGACCTGCATGGCTTTGTACACCGCCACCAGCGCGAGCACGAAGAAGGCGCTGGCGGCGAGGCGGCGGATCAGGGTGAGCGGCAGTTTTTCAGCGGCGAAATTGCCCGCCAGCACCACCGGCACGTTGGCCAGCAGCATGCCCACGGTAGTGCCGATGATCACCAGCCACAGATGGGAATATTGCGCCGCCAGCATGACAGTGGCGATTTGCGTCTTGTCACCGATTTCGGCAATGAAGAAAGCAATCAGGGTGGTCATGAACGGGCCGAACTTGCGCGCAGTGCTGGCCTCGTCATCGTCGAGTTTGTCCGGCACCAGCGTCCACAGCGCAGTGGCGGCAAAGCTGATCGCCAGAATCCAGTGCAGCGTGGCGTCCGAAAGATAACTGCTGAACCACGCACCCACCGCGCCAGCGGCCGCATGGTTGGCCAGGGTTGCGGCCACGATACCGGCGATGATCGGCCAGGGCTTGCGAAAACGGGCGGCCAGCACGAGTGCGAGGAGTTGGGTCTTGTCACCGATTTCGGCAAGCGCGACTACAGCGGTGGGGACCAACAGGGATTCCAGCATCAGGGTTTCCTAAGGGGCGGGCCGACACGGCTATGACACGTACAGCCTCCCCGCCCCGGGTAAGGTGTTCGTGTCATAGGTCTTGTCAAACCACCAATCCGTCTGAGCGGATCCGGGGTCGTACGCACCATGGCCTGAGGGCCAAGTATGTTGATGCGTACCGGACGAGCATGGCGCTCGTGGGAGACTACTCCCCTAGGACGGTGCGGATTCTGCCCTCAGCCTTCGCTTTGGGCAAGCGCTTATTTCAGCTGCGTTTGGCCCGGTAGACACGGAAGCCGTTGCCTTCGGCCTTCACTGCGCAAACGCCAAAGTGCTCTTCGATGATGGGTTGGTACTTCAGGAAACTGTTGGCGACGATTCGGATTTCACCGCCTGATTTCAGATGTTTGCGTGCTTTTGCCAGCAAGTTCTCGGTGGCTTTGTAATCGGTGTGCACGCCGACGTGGAACGGCGGATTACTCAGAATAGTGTTCAAACCCGTGGGCGCCGCGTCGATGCCATCGCCGGTCAGGACCTGGGCTTCCAGCCCGTTGGCGGCCAGGGTCAGGCGGCTGCTGGCGGTGGCGAAGGCGTCGACGTCCAGCATGATCACGTTGTTGTGCGGGTAGCGTCGCTTGACTGCCGCGCCAAGTACACCGGCACCACAGCCGAAATCCAGCAGGTCGCCGCTGGGCAGCTTGTCGATGTTCTGCAACAGCAGTGCCGAGCCGCGATCGAGTCGACCATGGCTGAAGACGCCGGGCAGGCTGACCACCTTGAGCGGGCCATCTTCCATCTCCACCAGATAATGCTGGGCCAGGCTTTCCAGTGTCAGCGCTTCGGGGGCGTCCTCGACCGTGACCTGCCAGAGCTGGCAATGCCGCGCGCTGTCGAGCTTGCGCGCGCGGCCAAACGGGCTCAACTGCTTGGCTGCAGCTTCAATGCCGCTGCGTTTTTCGCCCACCAGATACAGCTCCCGCCCGGCCAGCCGCGAGGCGAGGGCGTTGAGCACGTATGTCGTCAAGTCCTTGGCCTTGGGCAGGAACAGCACTGCTGCCTCGAACGCAGCCTCTGGCGCATCGACGCCAAAATGCGTGCGGCCTTCAAAGCGTGCGTCCAGCGCCGCCTGATCACCGGCGTGCCAGCACCAGCCATGAGCCTGGGGCAGGCGACCGAGCAGATCGTCGGAGGGCAGACCGGCCAGCAGCAGCGGCCCCTGAAACAACTCGGGCTGCCGGAGTAACACTTCGCTGCGCGGGTCCATGACGATTCCTTGAAAAAACGCGAAGTCTACCAGTTTGGTCTACCTGGGTGGGCCGGGGTTGGTGGGGCTGGCTCTACAACAGCATTCGACACAGGGACCGACGTGGTACCGGCTTTAGCCGGGAAGAGGCCAGGATTCGCACCGTCAATATTTGCCATGGCATCTGACGCCTTCCCGGCTGAAGCCGGTCCCACGCGCCGGTCCCACGATCCCACAAAACCGATCCCACAAAGCCTTAGCCCACCACCCGCAGCGGCCTGCCCGCAAAAAACGCCAAGGCGTTTTCGGTGACCTGGGCGACGATGCGCTGTCTGGCTTCCCGGGCACCCCAGGCGCTGTGGGGGGTGATGATCAGGCGCGGGATGTCACTCGCCAGCAGGGGATTGTCAGCACTGGGCGGTTCTACACTCAGAACGTCAGTTGCCGCGCCGCCCAATTGGCCGTTGCGCAGTGCGTCAGCCAGTGCCTGCTCGTTGATCAGGCCGCCCCGTGCGGTATTGATCACAAAGGCATGGGGCTTGAGCAGGCTCAGCCGCCGCGCGTCGATCATGTCGCGGGTGTCAGCGTTGAGCGGGCAGTGCAGCGTCAAGGCGTCGACCTGCGGCAGCAGTTGCTCAAGTGGCAAACGATCCGGGCGAGCCGGGCGGCCGGGGATCTGCCCCAGCAACACGCGCATGCCGAAGGCTTCGGCCAGCTTCGCCACCGCGCTGCCCAGTTCGCCATGCCCCAGCAGGCCCAGGGTCTTGCCTTCCAGTTCGACAATCGGAAAGTCCAGCAGGCAGAACTGCTTCGCCTGCTGCCACTGGCCCTGCTGCACCGCCTGCTGGTATTGCGGCAGGCTGGTGGCCAGTGCGAGCAACAGCATCAAGGTGTGTTGCGCCACTGCGGGCGTGCCATACCCCTGGCAATTGCAGACGGTGACACCCTGCTCGCGTGCAGCGGCCAGGTCGATGTTGTTGGTGCCGGTGGCGGTCACCAGTATCAGCTTCAGGTCCGGGCAGGCGGCGAATGTCGCAGCATCGAGCACCGCCTTGTTACTGATCACCACGTGAGCACCCGCCAGCCTTGCGCCGACCTGATCGGCCGAGGTGCTGGCGTGCAGGGTCAGGGTGTCGAAACAGTCGTGCAGGGCGCGCAGGTCCAGGTCACCGAGGTCCAGAGAGGTGTGGTCGAGAAAGACTGCCTTGCCGTGTTTGTTCATCAGCTGTACCTGTTAATGAGAATGTTGAAAGCTTAAGGTGCTGGTCACACTACCGCGAACACCTGGCCAGGCATCTGGCTGATTCTGGAGGATGACATGTACCTGGCCGAATTTCTGACCGTCGCCCTGATTCACCTGCTGGCGGTTGCCAGCCCCGGCCCGGACTTTGCCGTGGTGGTGCGCGAAAGCGTGGCCCACGGGCGCAAGGCGGGCACTTGGACAGCCGCAGGGGTCGGCACGGCGATCTTCCTCCACGTGGGTTATTCGCTGCTGGGCATCGGCCTGATCGTCTCCCAGTCGATCGTGCTGTTCAATGCGCTCAAGTGGGCTGCTGCCGCGTACCTGCTGTACATCGGCATCAAGGCCATTCGGGCCAAACCCGCTACTTTAACCAATGCGGCGGGTGATGCAGCGCCGATCCAGCGTACGGCACGCGGCGCTTTTACCAGTGGTTTCGTGACCAATGGCTTGAATCCCAAGGCCACGCTGTTTTTCCTTTCGCTGTTCACCGTGGTCATCAACCCGCATACGCCGCTGCTGGTTCAGGCCGGGTACGGCGTGTATCTGGCGGTGGCCACCGGGCTGTGGTTCTGCATGGTGGCGCGGTTGTTCAGCCAGGAACGCGTGCGCGCCGGTTTCGCGCGCATGGGCCACTGGTTTGATCGCGTCATGGGCGGCTTGCTGATTGCGCTGGGGCTGAAGCTGGCCCTGACCGAAAGCCATTGACCGCGTGGGTGAGGCGAGCATGGAGGCGCGCGACAAATCATTCCTTTGGCTGATTTGATCCGCGGGCGCTGTCTCTAGAGTCCCTGTATCAAGCCACACTCAGGTATTTTGAAAAAAGGAACGTGCATGTTGCAGACCCGCGTAATAGCGCCCGCAGAAGGCGCCTACCAGTACCCGCTGCTGATCAAGCGGCTGTTGATGTCTGGCAGTCGATATGAAAAGACCCGGGAAATCGTCTACCGCGACATCATCCGCTACACGTACCCGGTGCTGGTGGAGCGGGTCTGCCGTCTGGCCAATGTACTGACTGCTGCCGGCGTCAAGGCTGGCGATACCGTCGCGGTGATGGACTGGGACAGCCACCGCTATCTGGAATGCATGTTCGCCATTCCGATGATCGGCGCCGTGGTGCATACCATCAACGTGCGTCTTTCCCCCGAGCAGATTCTCTACACCATGAACCACGCCGAGGACCGTGTTGTACTGGTCAACAGCGAGTTCGTCGGGTTGTATCAGGCGATTGCCGGGCAACTGACGACAGTGGAAAAAACCCTGCTGCTGACCGATCAGCCGGAAAAGACCGCCGGGTTGCCAAACCTGATTGGCGAATACGAGACGCTGCTGGCGGCCGCCAGCGACCAGTACTCGTTCGAAGACTTCGACGAGCATTCCGTCGCCACCATGTTCTACACCACAGGCACCACGGGTAACCCCAAGGGGGTGTATTTCAGTCACCGGCAACTGGTGCTGCACACCCTGGGCGTGGCGACCATCGTCGGCGCGGTCGAACGCCTGCTGGGCACCGATGACGTCTACATGCCGATCACCCCGATGTTCCATGTGCACGCTTGGGGCATGCCCTATGCGGCGACCATGCTGGGAGTCAAACAGGTTTATCCGGGGCGCTACGATCCCGAGTTTCTGGTTCACCTGTGGCGCACCGAAAAAGTGACCTTTTCCCACTGCGTACCGACCATCATGCAGATGGTGCTCAACGCCAAAGCTGCCCAGGACGCAGACTTCTCCGGCTGGAAAATCATCATCGGCGGCAGTTCGCTGACCCGCAGCCTGTACGAGGCGGCCAAGGCGCGAGGCATCGCCCTGACGGCTGCCTACGGCATGTCGGAGACCGGCCCGCTGATCTCGGTGGCGCATATCAATGACGAGTTGCGCGCAGGCACTGAAGATGAACGCATCACCTATCGCATCAAGGCGGGCGTGCCGGGCATGCTGGTGGAGGCGGCCATCGTCGACGCTCAGGGCAACTTCCTGCCGGCGGATGGCGAATCCATGGGTGAACTGGTGCTGCGCGCTCCCTGGCTGAGCGAAGGGTATTGCTGCGAGCCGCAGAAGGGCGCCGAGATGTGGGCGGGCGGCTGGCTGCACACTGGCGATGTTGCAACCCTGGACAGCATGGGCGTGATCGACATTCGTGACCGTATCAAGGATGTGATCAAGACCGGCGGCGAGTGGATTTCTTCGCTGGCGCTGGAAGACCTGTGCAGCCGCCACCCGGCAGTGCGCGAAGCAGCGGTGGTGGGCATTGCCGACCCGCAGTGGGGCGAGCGGCCCTTTGCGCTGCTGGTCTTGCATGAAGGCCAGCGTCTGGAAGCCCGCGACCTGAAGGAGCACCTCAAGCCATTTGTCGAACTCGGTCACCTCAACAAGTGGGCGATTCCTCAGCAGATTGCCATTGTTACGGAAATTCCCAAGACCAGTGTCGGCAAACTGGACAAGAAGCGCATGCGCCAGGACATTGTCGAGTGGCAGGGCAGCAACAGTGCGTTTCTGTCCACCCTGTGAACCGGCAGCGTCAGGCGTAGCCGAGATGACAGGCGTTTTCGCCCGGCGAATGCCCTGCCGGGCGTGGAGATTGCGGTGACTGCGCGGCTGACTCTTCAAATCACACTTTAGAGGGATCATGTCGTTCTGCCTGCTGGCTATAGTCACCCTCAGAGTCCGGGTAAAAACCGATCCTGGCGCTGATCCCCTGTAACCTTGCCGGTTACCGATGAGCGTCAAGCAGCCTGATCCGTCAGGCGTTGACGTTTTTAACCCGTACCACTGCCAAAACAATAAAAAACACATGGAGTAGCGTCGATGACATCAGCAAACCCGTTCTGGCGCCGGGCTAGATTGCCTCTGGCCGTCAGCCTCGCTTCCACCCTCGCAGGGCCCGCCTTTGCCGTCAGCTTCAACATTGGCGAAATCGAAGGCAAGTTCGATTCCTCACTCTCGGTGGGTGCCAGCTGGTCCACCGAAAAGGCCAACAAGAACCTGATCGGTGCCAATAACGGCGGCAATGGCCTTTCGCAGACTTCCGATGACGGTCATTTGAACTTCAAGCGTGGGGAGACGTTTTCGAAGATTTTCAAAGGCATTCACGATCTTGAGTTGAAGTATGGCGACACGGGCGTCTTCGTACGCGGCAAATACTGGTACGACTTCGAACTCAAGGATGAGGATCGCGAGTTCAAGAACATCAGTGACTCCAATCGCAAGGAAGGCGCCAAGTCTTCCGGCGGGCAACTGCTCGATGCATTCGTCTATCACAACTACAGCATCGGCGACGAACCCGGCTCCGTGCGGCTGGGCAAGCAAGTGGTCAGCTGGGGCGAGAGCACCTTCATTCAGGGCGGCATCAACAGCATCAACCCGGTGGATGTTTCAGCGTTTCGTCGGCCTGGCGCGGAAATCAAGGAAGGCCTGATTCCGGTCAACATGTTCTACCTGTCGCAGAACATCACCGAGAATCTTTCGGCTGAGGGGTTTTACCAACTGGAGTGGGACCAGACGGTCACCGATAACTGCGGCACCTTTTTCTCCCAGCCTGATGTGATTTCCGATGGCTGTGACAACAACCTGGCGGTGCTGCGCACCCGATCCAGCCTGGACAACACGCTGACTCAGGCGCGCCTGCCCGTTGCCCTGCGCACTCGCGTGTTCAATGCCCTGGGCCAGCGCGGTGTCAACTGGGGCGCCCCGGACGAGGGCGCGGTGGTGCGCCGGGGGCCCGACCGGGATGCTCGTGACGGCGGACAGTTTGGTCTGGCCATGCGCTACAACTTCGAGCCGCTGGACACCGAGTTTGGCGCCTATTTCATGAATTACCACAGCCGTGCGCCGATATTCAGCGGTCGCGGGGCGCCTGCCAGTGCCTACAGCGCGGCAGGTCTGGTGGGCTCTCTGGTGGGCAACGGCGTTCCCCAGGCTGCAGCGATCGGTCTGGCGCCGACGCTGCTGCCACTGGTGGTGGCGGGCAACTCCAGCTACTACGTCGAATACCCCGAAGACATCCAGCTCTACGGCCTGAGTTTCTCCACCACTTTGCCAACCGGCACGGCGTGGAGCGGTGAAGTCAGCTACCGGCCGAATGCACCGGTGCAGGTCAACACCACCGACATCCTGTATTCCGGCATTGCGCCGCTCAATCCGGATGTGTCGTTGCTGGCGGGCGCCCCCGATACCGATCAGAAGGGCTATCGCCGCAAGGAAATCACGCAGTTGCAGACCACTTTCACCCAGTTCTTCGATCAGGTAATGGGTGCCGAGCGCCTGACCGTGGTGGGGGAAATCGGCTGGACGCACGTGGGTGGCCTCGATAGCTCCTCGAAAATCCGTTATGGCCGTGACCCAAGCTACGGCCCTGGCCCGCTGCCCGATGGCCAGTGCCGCACGCTCAACACGGGCACCCTCACCGGCGCTGCACAGAACAACCTGAGCCGCTACTGCGAAGACGACGGTTTTACCACGGCCGATTCATGGGGCTATCGCGCCCGCGCCATCTGGGACTACAACAGCGTCTTTGCCGGGGTCAACCTGCGCCCGAGCGTGGCCTGGTCCCACGACGTCGAAGGCTATTCGCCAGGGCCTGGCGGCAACTTCGAGGAAGGTCGCAAGGCCGTCAGTCTTGGTCTGGATGCCGAATACCAGAACACCTACACCGCCGCGCTCTCGTACACCAACTTCTTTGATGGCAAATACACCACGGTCGACGATCGCGACTTTGTCTCGCTCAGTGTTGGCATGAACTTCTAAGTACGGTTTTTCAGGACGCCCATGAATATGAAAATAACAAAAAGTCTGTTGCAGGTCGGTGTATTGGGGTTGTCGCTGCTGGCGACGGGCGTGATGGCCGCTGTTGCCGAGTCAGAAGCGGCAAAGCTGGGCATGACACTGACGCCCATGGGGGGCGAGAAGGCGGGCAACGCCAAAAATACGATTCCTGCCTGGAGTCCGATGCCGAAAAACGCTGGCGCCGTGGATGCCAAGGGCTTCCTGGCTGACCCGTATGCCAGCGAAAAGCCGCTGTTCATCATCACCGCAGCCAACGTGGATCAGTACAAGGCCAACCTCGCACCGGGCCAGTACGCCATGTTCAAGCGCTACCCGGACAGCTTCAAGATGCCGGTCTATCCATCGCATCGTGGCGCCGCTGTGCCGGATGACGTGGCTGCCGCTATTCGCAAGAATGCCACCACCACCAAGCTGATGGGCGGCGGCAACGGCCTGGAAAACTTCGACACTGCCGTGCCGTTTCCGATTCCGCAGAATGCCACCGAAGTGGTGTGGAACCACATTGCCCGCTATCGCGGCGGCAGCGTGAAGCGGCTGGTTACCCAGGCGACCCCACAGCCCAATGGTTCCTACAGCCTGGTGTACTTCAGCGATCAGTTCGTGTTCCGCGACAAGATGAAGGACTTCGATCCCAAGAATCCCGGCAACGTGCTGTTCTACTTCAAGCAGGAAGTGACTGCGCCAGCGCGTCTGGCCGGGGGCGTGCTGCTGGTTCACGAAACCCTCGATCAGGTGAAGGAACCGCGCATGGCGTGGGTCTACAACGCCGGTCAACGTCGTGTGCGTCGTGCGCCACAGGTGTCTTATGACGGCCCGGGCACTGCCGCCGACGGCCTGCGCACGTCGGATAACCTGGACATGTTCAACGGCGCTCCTGACCGTTACGACTGGACGCTGGTCGGCAAACAGGAAATGTACATCGCCGCCAACAGCCACAAACTGGATGACCCTAAGCTGAAGTACGCCGACATCATCAAGGCCGGGCATATCAATCAGGATCTGGCCCGCTACGAGTTGCGCCGTGTCTGGCACATCACCGCAACGCTGAAAGAAGGTCAGCGCCACATTTACGCCAAACGTGACTTCTTCATCGACGAAGATACCTGGCAGGCGGCGGTGATCGATCACTATGACGGTCGCGGTCAATTGTGGCGCGTGGCAGAAGCCCACGCCGAGAATTACTACGACAAGCAAGTACCGTGGTATGCCCTGGAAACAATCTATGACCTCCAGTCCGGCCGTTACCTGGCGCTAGGCATGAAGAACGAAGAGAAACGCGCCTACGAGTTCGGTTTCACTGCAAGCACCAGTGAGTTCTCGCCCAACGCATTGCGTCAGGAGGGCGTGCGCTGACTGTGGGCGTTAACAGATAGACGGAAAGCCCCTTCACCGGGGCTTTTTTATGGCTGCACATTCGGGTCGCTGATCAAAGGAGAATTGTTACAGTCTTTTCC
The DNA here is from genome assembly GCF_900585905.1 of Pseudomonas viridiflava. GTDB lineage: Bacteria > Pseudomonadota > Gammaproteobacteria > Pseudomonadales > Pseudomonadaceae > Aquipseudomonas. The sequence continues at coordinate 35,345 of NZ_UTVH01000073.1, read as the reverse complement.
GGGTTCGCCTTCAAAAGGTCTGTGTTAGCGACTAGTCTGCTGAGCACTCGCCCAGTTGATTGGATACCCATGACCAGAGTCGGACATGACTGACCTGTCACGTTTGCCGGGACTTGCCGAACGCGCGGTGCCTGCGCTGGAAGGCCGATTCTTCCGGCCGCCATTGCCTCAAGGTTATGTCTTGCGTGACCGTTTGTGCGCCAGGCTGGCAGAAGGGCTGGGCGGGCGGCTGTTGTTGGTCAGTGCCCCGGCCGGCTTTGGCAAAAGCTCCTTGGCCGTGGAGTTCTGCCAGAGCCTGCCCGGGCAATGGCAAAGCGTCTGGCTCGGGCTGGGCCAGCGTGACAGCGATCCGGGGCGCTTCCTCGAACGTCTGCTGGCGGCGTTGCAGCAATTTTTCCCGCCCTTGGGCAGCCAGGCGCTGAGTCTGCTGAAGATGCGGCAGCGTCACCAGCCTTTTGCCTTCGAACAATGGCTGGACGATCTGCTCGAAGAGCTGTCGACCCACCTCTTGCCCGGCCAGCCGCTGTTGCTGGTGCTGGACGATTATCACCTGGCTCAGGGGCCGGTCCTCGATCGCTGTCTGCAATTTTTGCTCAATCATCTGCCTGCCGGGCTGGTGCTGCTGGTCACCAGTCGGCAGCGGCCTGACTGGCACCTGGCGCGGCTGCGCCTTTCTCGTCACTTGCAGGAACTCAACGAGCATGACCTGCGCCTGACTGACGGCGAATCCCTGGCGGTGCTGGATGGGCACTGCAGTTCACTGGATCATGACACCCTGCACACCCTGATCAGACGCAGCGAAGGCTGGGTGGCGGGGCTGCGCTTCTGGCTGCTGGCGGTCTGTGAAGCGGGGGCTGAAACGCCACTGCCGCAGACTCTGCATGGCGGTGAGGGACTGATTCGCGATTATCTGCTGGAAGAAGTCATTGATTGCCTGCCTGCCGAGGTGCAGGCTTTTCTCTACGACACTGCCTGCCTCGAGCGCTTCTGCAGCGAATTGTGCAACGCGGTGCGCGACACTCACGACAGCGCGCAGATGCTGCGTTACCTGCAGTCGCATCAGGTGTTTCTGGTGCCACTTGACGAAAACGGCCGCTGGTTTCGTTACCACCATCTGTTGTCCGACCTCCTGCGCGCCAGAGCGCAGCCCGGCCTGGCGCAGAATCGCCTGCACCTCAATGCCTGTCGCTGGTTCAGCGCTCAGGGCCTGCTGGATGAGGCCGTCGAGCAGGCGCTGCGTGCCGGGCACCTGGATGTCGCTGCCAATCTGGTGCAGAACCTGTCCGAAGAACAACTGCTGGCCGAGCAGAACATCGGCATGCTGCTGCGCTGGAAGATGGATTTACCCGACAGCCTGCTGATCAGCACCCCGCGATTGATCGTGCTTTACGCCTGGGCCCTGGGTATGGCCTGCCAGCTTGATGCGGCCGAGGAGCTGGCCAGTCATCTGTGCCGGTTTCTGCCCGCGCCGTCGGCCACCGCTCAGGACTCGATGCTTGCCCAGTGGCTGGCGCTGAGCGGCATCATCGCTCGCGGCCGCGGTGACAGCGCAAAGGCCCGCGCCTGTTGCAGTGAAGCGTTGCTCGCTCTGCCGCAGAAACGCTATGGCCAGCGCCTGATGTGCCTGTCGACCCTGGCCAACCTGGCGGTGGCTGAAGGTGACATGTGGCGCGCCCGTGCGTTGAATCGAGAAGCCCTTGAGCTGGCCCAGCGGGTTGCCAACCCGTTGTTCGAGGCGCTCGCCCATTATGATCGCGCCCGCGTGCTGCAGGCACGTGGCGAGGTGCTGCGGGCACTCAATGAGGTGCGGCACGGCTTGCAACGCCTGAAGGGTTTGTCCGCACAGCGCCTGTATGCCGTTCGCGCGCGCCTCACGCTGTACGAAGGCTACCTGTTGACGTTACGCATGGACGCCGTGCAAGGTCGCGCGCAGCTGCTTGCCGGTCTGAGCGAAGCTCGCGCCTGTCGCGACATCAGCGTGCTGATCGGCTATTGCGTCATTGCGGGCCTTGAAGGCCGCCAAGGGCGGTTTGCCGAAGCGTTCGCCGAGCTGGCCGAGGCAGAGCGGCTGATGCATATCTGGGACGTGCCTTCGATCTATTACCTGGCGATGATCACCCTGGTGAAATGCGAGCTATGGCTGGCGCAGGGGCGTATCGATCTGGCTGAAGCCTGGCTGTTGCGCCTGACTCAGACCTACAGCGGCGATCAGCCAGCGGCGTCACCTGAGTGCCATCCGCAGTTGCCGCACTATGTTCAGTTGCACTGTGCCGCTCTTGAGCGTGTGCAGCACCAGGTGCACGCCAGTGCCGAGCGGTTGCAGGCGCTGCACAGCTGCGCGCAGCAGGTTGACGCTCATCTGGTCAGCCTCGGCGCGCTGGCCCAGCTCCTGCTCCTCAAGCTGGGCACGGGCGATGAGGCGGCTGCACGGAAATTGCTCGACCCGGCACTGCGCGCGGCCATGGGGGGCGCGCTGCTACCCTTTCACGAGATCATCGAGCGTCATCCCGGCTGGCTGCGCGAGCAACTCGCCGGGGTTACCCCTTGCCCGGTGCGCGATGCGTTGCTGGCGAAACTGCCGCTGGCACCCTGTCTCCAGGCCCGGGAAGGTCTGGAGCCGCTGTCGGTCAGTGACACCCTGAGTGCGCGGGAGTTAAGTGTGCTGCACCTGATTGCCCAAGGCTGCTCGAATCAGGAAATCAGCGAGCAGTTGTTCATCTCGCTGCACACGGTCAAAACCCACGCCAGCCACATCAACGGCAAGCTGGGTGTCGAGCGCCGTACCCAGGCCGTTGCGCGTGCCCAGGAACTCGGCCTGCTCGGTTAATCGCATGCTTTGCCGTCAGGGTCGGCAGAGCCTTCCAGCCACAGATGATCGACATCATCGAGCCCCCAGTCTTCAGGCGCTTCGATTTTGACGATGCTGTCCGGCGCGAGCTGGCAGTCCAGGCTGATCACCTCGGGCGTCAGCGGACGCCGAGTGCGGGTCGACATGAACACCCTGACCCGTGGCGTCAGCAACGACTGCTCGCTTTGCTCGACCACTACACCGAGCCTGTCACTGCTCAGGCTGACCAGGGTGCCGACCGGATAGATGCCGAGCGTCTTGACGAAGGTCTGAAAGATTTTCTCGTCGAAATGGCCTTTCCAGCTGGCCATTTCCCGAATCGACGTGGCAGCACTCCAGCCCTTTTTGTAGGGGCGGTCCGAAGTGATCGCATCGTACACATCACACACCGCCCCCATGCGCGCAAACAGGCTGATCTGGTCGCCGACCAGCGAATGAGGGTAGCCTGAGCCATCGATTTTTTCGTGATGATGCAGGCAGACGTCCAGCACCGCGTTGTTGACCTGGTTGCTGTCCTGAAGAATTTTCAGGCCTGCTACCGGGTGATTCTTCATCACGGTGTACTCTTCGCGGGTCAGCCGGCCCGGCTTGTTGAGGATTTCCGGCGCAATCATCATCTTGCCGACGTCGTGCATCAGCCCGGCGACGCCTGCCTCGCGCACCTGCTCTTCGCTCATGTTCATGCGCCGGGCCAGTGCCACCATCAGTGCGCACACGGCCACGGAGTGCATGTAGGTGTACTCATCCGATGTCTTCAGGCGTGACAGGCTGATCAAGGCGTGAGGATGGCGCAGAATCGAGTTGGAAATCTCCTCCACCAGCAATTCGACGTCCTCGACATTCATCGCACGGCCCATTCTGGCCTGGCTGAACATGGTCACCACCGCCTCCTTGGCGCGCCCGCAGATCAGCTTCGCCCGCAGCACTTCCCTGGCCATGCTCGAAGGAGACACGTCTTCTGCGCTTCTCACTGACGTGGGCACGCTGCCAGCTAGCGGGCTCAGGCCGAGGCGGGTGTCGATCCACACTTCGGTAACGTTCGATTGCTGAACTCTGTCCAGCAGTTCGGGGGTATCAAGCATGACCTCGACGTCACTGGCCCACACGGGCTCATTGATTCGCGGTCGGCAGTATTCGTGAATATGCATGCCCAACAGTAGTTCGGTAACCGGAATTTTCTTCAGCATGCCACTGACCTGTAAGTGCCGTTATGCTGCCTTGCACGACGTCGAGTTGTAGCCGGAATGACGGTCAATTCCTGGCCATGGTATGTCCGCCTCTCGGCGCCTGTTGCGTGGAGTTCCCTGTCCGTGAACGGTTACGTGATAGCTTTGTGATATTATCTATCATGTGCTTTGAAAAGAGCAGGGGGGGGCGTCGTTGGCTGGCGATCGGAAAAATCCGGATTTTTTCGAATTAACAAGGCGTTACGTCGCACAGGCGGGAGATATCAAAAACTAAATATTTCCAGATCAAGCAGGTGCCTGGCGATTTAACACACCTCGAGAATCACATGAGGGCAATTTATTAAGTCTGTAGCGGCCGTTGCGCCTGGATCTCCATCCGCTATCGTTAGGCAAATACGGCCCGGCCGGCGGGCGGTTGCCCGCAGCAGCCCGCGCTGTTCAGTCGGCGTTTAGGAATTTTGCCTGCTGGGCGTGCTCTAATCCGCCAACAAGTCTCTGCGCTTGCTGTTCTTAGAAATCAGGAGTTTCTCCATGTTGACCTCACGTCGTTTGATCATTGCCGCCACTGCCATGGCCTTGCTTTCTGGCTGTGCGTCGCCCAATCCGTATGACAATCAGGGCCAGGCACAAAGTGCCGGTGGCGTGAGCAAGACTGCCAAATATGGCGGCATCGGTGCCCTGGCAGGTGCGCTTGCCGGTGCGGCCATCGACCACAACAGCCGCGGCAAGGGTGCCTTGATCGGTGCGGCAGTAGTGGGCGCGGCGTCTGCAGGTTACGGCTACTATGCCGACAAACAGGAAGCAGCCCTGCGCGCAAGCATGGCCAATACCGGGGTTGAAGTGCAGCGCCAGGGCGACCAGATCAAGCTGATCATGCCGGGCAACATCACCTTCGCAACTGATTCTTCGGCCATCGCCAGCAGCTTCTACTCGCCGCTGAACAACCTTGCCGGTTCGCTCAAGCAGTTCAATCAGAACAACATTGAAATCGTCGGCTACACCGACAGCACGGGCGGGCGTCAGCACAACATGGACCTGTCACTGCAGCGCGCCCAGAGCGTGGCCACTTACCTGACTTCGCAAGGGGTCGACGCCTCGCACCTGTCGGTTCGTGGCGCAGGTCCCGACCAGCCGATTGCGAGCAACGCCGACGTCAATGGCCGCGCGCAGAACCGTCGCGTCGAGGTCAATCTCAAGCCGATTCCTGGCCAGCAGTACGAGCAGTATCAGCAATAAGCTGAGTTGACGTGCGGGAGGGCGATGATCGTCAGTCCCGCACATCATGTTTCAGCGAGTAGGGTACTGCGTCTGCAACCTGTTCAGCAGTTGATCCTTCTCTTCCCACAGCGCATTGATCCATTGCTGAAATTCCAGGCGGTATTCGGCGTCCTGATCGTAGTTCTTGCCGATGAAATGCGCGGGAATGCTGACTTGCGCGAAGTCCACCACCACGTCCGTGACCCTGCCGCACAGTAGATCCCAATACCCAGGCCGGCCGTTGGGGTAGTGAAGGGTGACGTTGATGATCGACTCCAGTTGCTCGCCCATCGCATCCAGCACGAAAGCAATACCGCCGGCCTTGGGTTTGAGCAAGTGGCGAAATGGCGAAGCCTGTGCCGCGTGTTTGCCCGGAGTGAAGCGGGTGCCCTCGGCAAAATTGAAAATACCCACCGGATTGTGGCGAAAACGTGCACAGGTACGCCGCGTGGTTTCCAGATCCTTGCCTTTCTTTTCCGGGTGTCTGGCCAGGTAGGCCTTGGAATACCGCTTCATGAACGGGAAGCCCAGCGCCCACCACGCCAGGCCGATCACCGGCACCCAGATCAACTCCTGCTTGAGGAAAAACTTCAACGGTCGAATGCGTCGGTTCAGCACGTACTGCAGCACCATGATGTCGACCCAGCTCTGGTGATTGCTGGTCACCAGATAAGAGTGCTGATAGTCCAGGCCCGCGAGGCCGCTTAGGTGCCAGCGGGTGTGGCCGATGGCGTTCATCCACAGCTTGTTGTTGCTGATCCAGGCTTCGTGAATGTGCGCCATCAGCCAGTCGGTCAGGCGCTGTGCGGCGGCGAAGGGCAGGCACAGCTTGAAGAGGGCGACGATGAACAGCGGCGTGCAGCAGAGCACGGTATTAAGGGCCAGCAGCAGCGAAGCGATTACTCCGCGCAGCGGGGCAGGTAGAACATCCATAGTGGATCAGGCTCCATGGAAAAGGCGGGCGCTGCTGCCTGCTGGCAACAGCCTGGGCGTGTCGGTGCCAAGTATTTCAGACAATGTTGTCGGCCTGAATAGCCGTCAACGCGATGGTATAGACGATGTCGTCCACCTGCGCGCCACGCGGCAAATCATTCACCGGCTTGCGCAGACCCTGCAGCATCGGCCCGATACTGACGCAATCGGCGCTGCGTTGGACCGCCTTGTAAGTGGTGTTGCCGGTGTTCAGGTCAGGAAACACGAACACATTGGCGCGGCCGGCCACCAGGCTGTCGGGCGCCAGCTGCCGGGCCACGTTTTCGTTGGCAGCGGCGTCGTACTGCAGCGGTCCGTCGATCAGCAAGTCACGTTGTGCCTCCTGCGCCAGTTGCGTGGCTTCGCGGACTTTTTCCACCTCTTCGCCACTGGCCGAGTTGCCGCTGGAGTAGCTGATCATCGCCACCCGTGGGCTGATACCGAAGGCGACCGCGGAGCCTGCGCTTTGCAGCGCGATCTCTGCCAGCTCGCTGGCGCTGGGGTGCGGGTTCATGATGCAGTCGCCATAGACCAGCACCTGCTCCGGGAACAGCATGAAAAATACCGAGGACACCAGCGAACAGCCGGGCGCGGTCTTGATCAGTTGCAGGGCCGGGCGGATGGTATTGGCAGTGGAATGCACGACACCAGACACCAGACCGTCGACCTCGTCGAGCGCTAGCATCATGGTGCCGATCACCACGCTGTCTTCCAATTGCTGTTCGGCCATGGGCGCGTTCAGGCTTTTGCTCTTGCGCAGTTCAACCATGGGCGCAACGTAGCGTTCGCGGATGGCGTCCGGATCGAGAATTTCCAGACCTTCCGGCAGCTCAATGCCTTGCGCTCTGGCGATGGCGTGGACCTCTTCGGGCCTGGCCAGCAACACGCAGCGGGCGATGCCGCGAGCCTGACAGATCGCCGCTGCCTGAATGGTCAGCGGGTCGCTGCCTTCGGGCAATACAATGCGTTTGTTGGCAGCCTGGGCGCGCTGAATGAGCTGGTAACGGAAGACCGCAGGCGACAGGCGCAGCTCTCGCGGCGTGCCGCAGCGCAGATGCAGCCAGGCGGCGTCGAGATGCCCGGCGACAAAATCGGTGATGATCTCGGCCCGCTCGCGGTCATCGATGGGGATTTCCTTGTTCAACTGATTGAGCCGGGTGGCGGTGTCGTAGGAGCCGGTGCTCACCGACAACACCGGCAGGCCCGCCTGCAGGGCGCCTCGGCACAGCTCGAGGATGCGCGGATCGGGAACGGTGTCGCTGGTCAGCAGCAGGCCGGCCAGCGGCACGCCGTTCATGGCCGCCAGGCTCACGGCAAGAATGATGTCATCGCGATCGCCGGGGGTGACCACCAGCACGCCTGGCTTGAGCAACTGCACGGTGTTGAGCACGGTGCGGGCGCAAATGATGATTTTGGTCATTCGCCTCTGCTCGTAGTCCCCCGCGTTGATCACCTGCGCGTCGAGCAGTTCGGCGACGTCACGGGTACGCGGCGCATTGAGCTCGGCCTGGTAGGGAATGCAGCCCAGCAGGCGGAAGTCACCGCTGCGCAACAGCGGCGAGTGTTCCTTGAGGCGGCTGGCGAACGCCTCCATGCTTTCTTCGCTGCGCACTTTGTTGAGGATCACGCCGAGTACTTTCGGGTCTCTGGGGCCACCAAACAGCTGCGCCTGCAGTTCAACGCGGCCGGACAGCTCGCTCAACACGTCGTTTTCCGGGGCCGACACCAGGATCACATCGGCGTCCAGGCTCTTGGCCAGATGCAGGTTCACTCGCGCGGCATAACTGGCGTGCCGGGTGGGCACCATGCCTTCGACGATCAACACGTCCTTGCCCACTGCCGCCTGCTGGTAAAGGCTGATGATTTCTTCGAGTAGCTCATCGAGCTGGCCATCGCCCAGCATGCGTTCGACGTGAGACAGCGCCAGCGGTTTGGGCGGATGCAGGCCGTGGGTGCGCGCCACCAGCTCGGTGGAACGCTCGGGGCCCAGATCGCCGGGGTGCGGCTGCGCGATGGGTTTGAAGAATCCCACTTTCAGCCCGGCACGCTCAAGGGTGCGCACCAGACCAAGACTGATGGATGTCAGACCCACACCAAAGTCGGTGGGCGCTATGAAGAAAGTTTGCATGAGGATTCTCGTTTGAGCAGTGCAAGGGCCGTGGCGGCATGAATTGCCACTGACCGGAAAAGCAGGGCGCTGTCGAATCGCAGCGTCTCAACGGGGGCCAAGGTTATCGCTATCCGGGGTCTGCGCGCACCAGCCGCAGCGAAAGCTTTGACCTGTCCTGGCGCGCCGTTGTTCGGGATCATTTACCCAGGCGCGCGACTGCCACGGCGGCTGATGGCGCAGGTGCTGGGTGTGCCCGCAGGACAGTACGGCAATCCAGTGGCCTTCTGCATCCTGGCGAAAATCTACAACTGTCACCTGGTCCATGGGCCGTCCGTCAGAGTTGCGGTCGCTTTCACGCGATGGCTTGGTTAAACTTGGTCGTTCTTCAATCTCAAGCAAAAGGTCTCGCCCCATGCCGATCGCCGCCAACAAGGCTGTCTCCATTGACTATACCCTGACCAACGACGCCGGTGAGGTGATCGACAGCTCCACTGGCGGCGCACCGCTGGTCTACCTGCAAGGCGCCGGCAATATCATTCCGGGCCTGGAAAAGGCACTGGACGGCAAGAACGTCGGTGACGAGCTGAAAGTGGCCATCGAGCCTGAAGACGCTTACGGTGAATACTCCGCCGAGCTGGTCAGCACGCTGAGCCGCAGCATGTTCGAAGGTGTCGACGAGCTGGAAGTCGGCATGCAGTTCCACGCCTCGGGCCCCGATGGCAGCATGCAGATCGTCACCATCCGTGATCTGGATGGCGATGATGTGACTGTTGACGGCAATCACCCGCTGGCCGGTCAACGTCTCAACTTCGACGTCAAGATCGTCGACATTCGCGATGCCAGCCAGGAAGAAATCGCTCACGGTCACGTGCATGGCGAAGGTGGTCACCAGCACTGATCCGAGCCGCCAGGCTCAGGAGCCGAAAAGGCGCCCCGGCAGGTTCTGCGAGGACTCAGGTTCACGCGTCCTTACCAGGCGCCTTTTTTGTCCGCCGGATTCAAGGGGAAGTCTGTCATGAGTGCTTTTCACGACATCAAATTAAAGACGCTGGATGGCCAGGCGTTGTCTCTCGACCTGTTCAAGGGGCAAGTGGTTCTGGTCGTCAATGTGGCCTCCAAGTGCGGTTTGACGCCGCAATATGCCGCGCTTGAAAGCCTCTATCAGCTGTACAAGGGCAGGGGGTTGAATGTCCTTGGCCTGCCATGCAACCAGTTTGCGGGTCAAGAGCCAGGCAGCGAAGAAGAGATTCAGGCGTTCTGCAGCCTCAACTATGGCGTGACCTTCCCGCTGGGCGAAAAGCTTGAGGTGAATGGCCCGCACCGGCATCAGCTTTACCGCTTGCTCGCGGGCGAGGGCGCTGAGTTCCCGGGAGACATTACCTGGAACTTCGAGAAGTTTCTGGTCGGCAAGAATGGCGCGGTGCTGGCTCGCTTTTCACCGCGCACGCCCCCGGACGATCCGGCGGTGATCAGCGCTATCGAAAAAGCCTTGTCCTGACTCGTGGGACGGGCTTCAGCCGGGAAGACGCCAATGCAGCCGACATGGCTGCAGCGTCAGGCCAGACCCTTTCCCGGCTGAAGCCGGTCCCACGCTCCGCCCGCCAGTTCCGCACCCTTTAGCTGCACCCAGCGTCGAGGCAATGACTCAACTTAATGACTCAACCCAGAGCTGGGCCATGCCTGACATCGCTCAAAGGCACAGCGCAGGCATTTATCAGTTGGCGTTCGAAGCTTTCGACGATAGCCGCCCAACCCTGGCGGCTGGCATGCTGGCGCGCATTGAGGCGCACCCGGCGCAAGGTTTCGCTGTCCTCAAGCAGCCAGCATGCTGCATCGACGAACGCCGCTTCGTCGCCCGGCATCGCCAGCGCGCCGCTGTGACCGTGGCGAATATGCTGCGCCGCAGCGGCTTCGTCGTAAGCGACGACGCCAAGGCCTGAAGCCAGGGCTTCCAGCACTACGTTGCCGAAGGTTTCGCTCAGGCTTGGAAACAGAAAAATGTCCCCCGACGCATAGTGTTCGGCCAGATCATCGCCACGCTGGACGCCGCAGAATATCGCGTCCGGCAGTTGCTGCTGTAACGCGCCCCGCTGCGGGCCATCGCCAACAACGATAAGCTTCAGGCGACGTGCCGGGTAACGGCTACGCAACTCCTCGAAGGTGGTCTTGAGCAAACCGAGGTTTTTCTCCGGCGCGAGCCGTCCGACATGAACCACACCGATATCGCCTGCGCGCAAGCCCCAGCTTTCGCGCAGGGCCTGGGAGCGTTTAGAAGGATGAAAGAGTGCGCTGTCGACGCCTCTGGCCAGTAATTCAATGCGCGCAAAGCCTCTGCGCTCCAGCTCCATCTTCTGGCTGAGACTGGGTACCAGGGTGACCTTGGAGCGGTTATGGAACCAGCGCAGATAATGCGTCAACAGGCGGGCGATGCAGCCCAGGCCATACTGCCGGGTGTATTGCGCAAAGTTGGTGTGAAAGCCGCTGACCACCGCGATGCCCAGGCGCCGTGCCGCGCGTAAAGCGCACAAGCCCAACGGCCCCTCGGTGGCGATATACACCACATCAGGGCGTTGCCGCTGCCAGCGCCGCAGCAATTTGTGCATCGAAGATTGCCCCCACTGCAGCCCGGGACAGCCCGGAACCGGCCAGCCGCGACACAGCATCAGATCGTCCGAGGTGCCGACGTCGTCATGACTTTGCCGCGGTCGCACCAGCTCGACCCGATGCCCGCGCAGCCGTAACCCGTCACACAACCGCCCCAATGTATTGGCGACGCCATTGATTTCAGGTGCGAAGGTTTCCGTAATCAGCGTGACATGAAGAAGTTTGCTCATGACAGCCAGTCTCGGCTGCGTTGATTTCGGTTATGTGGCGGTGGGGTGATGGATTTGTGACGGGGCATTTCGACGAGGGAGTGACGAGGTGCTTCAGGTTTCGTTACCCGCATCAAAGCCAGGCGGATGCAATGCACCCACCTGGCTTTTAGATTGCGTGAGTCAGGTATCAACCCAGTTGTTCGACCAGCACGTTTACCACCTCGGCTACTTTCTCCAGGGTAGGCCCGTTGACGCGGTGCTCATCCTGGTAGGAATACGCGACGCTGAACAGGTCTGTGGTCTCGCTCGAGCCGTAAAAGGTCACGTTCTCGTAGACGTGTTCCCAGGCCAGGCTGGTCAGCGACCTGCTGTAGATAACCAGCTTATCCTTGTTGTCGTTGACGGCAACGACATGCACGCTGTCCGGATCAATCGACCACTCCGCCAGTTCGCTGGTCAGCGCCGCGCGGATCTTCTGGATGATGGCAAGGCGATTTTGCTGTTTGTAAATTGCGTTGGGGTTGCGTGAATCACTCATGATTTAACTTCCTTGTTAAGCTCATGCGGCTTCGTGTCGGTGAAAGGTGCCGCACGAGCGGGTTGGTTGAGACCTTATTAGACGCCTGCGCTGGATGCTCTGTGGCATACATAGTTGTTGCAGGCATTTTTTCTTGAGCAGAGCGCTCCGCCGGCGTCTGCGCTGCTTAGCCGTGGGAATTATCGACCCTCAGCGTCTCGGCCCCCCGCTCGCGCACCCAGAACAGTGTTGCCCCGGCCACCGCTGCAGGCATCATCAGGATGTTGACCACTGGAATCAGCAACGCCAGGTACACGATTCCGCCGAAACTCAGGCTTTGCCAGCGTTTTTCGCGCAGCCAGGCGAGCATCTCGTTCCAGCCCAGTTTGTGATTGTCGGCGGGATAGTCGATGTACTGGATGGCCATCATCCACACGCCAAACAGGAGCCACAGCGGCGCTGCGACCAGATTGACCACCGGTATGAATGACAACACGAACAGCGCCAGCGCACGCGGGAGGAAGTAACGCAGTTTGCGCATTTCCCGGCCAAAGGTACGTGGCACCAGGGCCAGTAGCTCGCCCCAGCTGAAAGGCGGGAAATCATCGGTGCCGCGCAGCACCACTTCGACTTTCTCTGCCAGAAAGCCATTGAACGGCGCGGCGATGATGTTGGCCAGCAGGGTGAAGGTAAAAAACACCATGAACAGGACCAGCGCCACGAACAGCGGCCAGATGATATAGGTCAGGAAGCTCAACCAGGTCGGCAGCTCAGGCATCAAGGTGTCGACCCACAGACCGAATTGATGCATGGCCAGGTAGATCAGCCCGGCAAACAGCAGCAGATTGATGGTCAGGGGCAGCAGAACGAACAGGCGCAACCCAGGGCTGAGCACCAGTTTCAGACCCTCGCGCAAATATTGCGGGCCTGACAGAGCGGGAGCAGGCATGACAGCCTCCAGATGATGATGTGCGCTGACCTTACCGGCTTTGCCTGACGCTTGAAAGCGGCACACCGGCTTGATGATGGGCAGCAATATCGCGGGTGATGGTCTGCTGCTTTTTATTCATCGCGCAGAGGGGATAGAGCACGGCTATGAGCTGGATTGTGAATGCATATTTCCTTAACCTCTGCACCCCCGATAGGCTTGGCATCACTTTTCTGGCCTATCCTTTGAACCTACAAGCTTGAGGGAGACACATGAGCGTACTGGTAAACAAGCAGGCTCCGGATTTTGATTCAGCAGCGGTGTTGGGCGATGGCTCGATTGTCGACAGCTTCACGCTGTCGTCGCTGCGTGGCAAATACGTGGTGCTGTTTTTCTGGCCGCTGGATTTCACCTTCGTCTGCCCTTCGGAAATCATTGCCCACAATAACCGCATCGCCAGGTTTCGCGAGTTGGGCGTTGAAGTGGTCGGCGTCTCCATTGACTCGCAGTTCACCCATTACGCCTGGCGCAGCACGCCGGTGGAGAAGGGTGGTATTGGCGAAGTGGAGTTCACCATGGTTGCTGACGTCAAGCACGAGATCACCCGTGCGTACGGCATCGAGCATGATGACGGCGTTGCGTTGCGGGCGTCCTTCCTGATAGACCGTGAAGGCGTTGTGCAGCATCAGGTGGTCAACAACCTGCCGCTGGGCCGTGATGTCGAAGACATGGTTCGTCTGGTCGAAGCGCTGCAGTTCACTGAAGAACATGGCGAAGTCTGCCCGGCAGGCTGGCGTCCAGGCCAGAAAGGCATGAAAGCCGACGCTCAGGGCGTGGCTGATTATCTGGCGCAGAACGCAACCAATCTGTGACACATTGCTGCGGCGCGCCGCAGCATCCATTTTCTCAGGGTTGCCGCGTTTTCAGCCTTCCCCAAGTGCTAGCGGTAATCCTTTTTATTCCAGCCGGTGCGGCCACGGCGCTCATGGTCGATCGATAGGAGCGTGTCATGTCTGATGTACGTCATTCCCGAGTCATTATTCTCGGCTCCGGCCCTGCCGGTTACAGCGCGGCGGTCTATGCTGCCCGCGCCAATCTCAAGCCGCTGCTGATCACTGGCATGCAGGCTGGCGGTCAACTGACCACCACCACCGAAGTCGACAACTGGCCAGGTGACCCGCACGGCCTGACCGGCCCGGTATTGATGGAGCGCATGCGTGAACACGCCGAGCGTTTCGAGACGGAGATCGTCTTTGACCACATCAATGCCGTGGACCTTGCAGGCAAACCGTTCAGCCTCAAGGGCGACAGCGCCACTTACACCTGCGACGCGCTGATCATCGCTACCGGCGCCAGCGCTCGTTACCTGGGCCTGCCGTCGGAGGAGGCGTTCATGGGCAAGGGTGTTTCTGCCTGTGCCACCTGCGATGGTTTTTTCTATCGCAATCGCGAAGTAGCGGTGGTGGGCGGCGGCAACACGGCGGTTGAAGAGGCGCTTTATCTGGCCAACATCGCCAGCAAGGTCACGCTGGTGCATCGTCGCGAAACCTTCCGCGCCGAGAAAATTCTCATCGACAAGCTGCATGCCCGTGTGGCTGAAGGCAAGATCGAGCTCAAGCTCAACGCCACGCTGGACGAGGTTCTGGGTGACAACATGGGCGTGACCGGTGCACGCCTGCGCAACAACGATGGCAGCAGCGCCGAGCTGAAAGTGGACGGGGTGTTCATCGCCATTGGCCATACGCCGAACACCTCGCTGTTTGAAGGTCAGCTGGCATTGAAGGATGGTTACATGGTGGTGCAGGGCGGTCGTGAAGGCAATGCGACGGCCACCAGCGTTGACGGTGTGTTTGCCGCAGGCGACGTGGCTGATCATGTCTACCGCCAGGCGATCACCTCGGCCGGTGCAGGTTGCATGGCTGCACTGGACGTGGAACGTTATCTGGATGGGTTGGCCGACGCTTCGTTTTGAAGGGGTAGGGGTATCGAGCCGGGCCTGTAAGCGCAGCATTGGCGCGTTTAAAAACGAGCACCGCAATAGCATCTGAGTCGCGTTTGAGCTCTGGTTTCGCCCTGGCGGTCGACCCCCTTTGTCATGGCAAAGGGGGGAAATCGTTGTGCGCTGGCGTCCGGCCCCTGCTTCGCAGGGGTTCCTTCATTCCGATGCTGTGGCGGGGCGACGCGCCGACGCGCGTTCGGCGGTGTTCTTCAGATCGCCTCTGGCATGGACAAAGAGGAGCTTCGCCCGTAGGAGCGCGCTTGCCCGCGATGACGGTATCCCAGCCGCTGAATATCTGTCGGACCCACTACCCTATCGCGGGCAAGCGCGCTCCTACTGGTCCGGGCGCGACTGTCATCCGACGACTAGCCCGCGACCTGCATCGCGGTCTACTTGCGCACTAGCGGCTCACCCGCAAACTTCACACCCGCCAGACCCTGCACCATCAACGCGCGGATATTGCCGTGGTCGCTGCCTTCAGGCGTGGCCAGTACCGAGCGATAGTGCTCGCCGAACGCCAGCAGCGCCTCGTTATCGCTCAAGCCTTCCAGCAACGCCATACCCAGGGTTTTGCACGAGCCTTCGTTTTGCCCGGCAGCGTTTTCCACGCCGCCATTACCGAAGGCCTGCGGCTGGTAATCATAATGCGCTGCCACAAACGCCAGGGTGTCGGCAAACAGGTGCTCGCCGGTGTGCAGGCTGGTGCGCAAGGTATTCAGGTCAGTCATGCCGGATTGCCTTTGCCGAACGCTGCCTGCTGCTCGGCGCTGGCCTCCTGCTGGTACTGCGCTTTCCATTCGCTGTAAGGCATGCCGTAAACCACTTCGCGGGCCTGGTCGAGACTGACGTCGACGTGCTGCTCGTCGGCGGCGGCCTTGTACCACTTGGACAGGCAATTACGGCAGAAACCGGCGAGGTTCATCAAATCGATGTTCTGCACATCCTTGCGGCTGTCCAGATGCGCGACCAGGCGGCGGAAGGCGGCGGCTTCAAGTTCAAGACGTTGTTGATCAGTCATGGGATTCCTGTGGTAATTAAGGTAATGAAGGTCAGGCGCCTTTTTTCAGGTGTCGGCCGCCGTTGACGACAATGCTGCTGCCGGTGCTGTACTGCGTTTCGAGCAGAAAGAGCACTGCATCGATCAGCGGCTGCGAACCAGGCTCGAATTCCAGCAAGGCTTTTTTCAGAGTCTGGGCGCGGTACGTCTCGTCGCTGTGTTCCTTGAGGATCAATAACCCCGGTAATACCGCGTTGACACGAATGTCGGGCGCCAGCTTTTCAGCGAATGACAACACCATGTTCTGCAGCGCCGACTTGGTCGCGGCATAGGCAATGTGGCTCTTGCTGCCGCGCGAGGACGTCTCGTCGCAAATGTGGATGATGTCTGCCTTCTCACTGATGGCCAGCATCGGCGTCAGTTCATGATTCAGATGATAGGGCGCTTCGACGTGCAGCCTGAACATGGTGTCGAGGTTTTCAAGGCTGTCTTCAAGCCACAGCGAGGCGTTGTGAATCACCGCGCGCAGGCCGCTGTAATGATTTTGCAGATACGCAACCAGGGCCATGCGGTCTTCAACGCGCAGCAGGTCGGTCTGAAACGAAACGATATTGGGGTGGCAGGGCACATCGGCAATGTGGCGACTGGCATTGACCACCCGGTGGCCCGCATCGGCCAGGGTGATCGCCAGGTCCAGCCCGACCCGCTGACTGGCCCCGGTAATCAGAATTGGATTATTCATAGCGCGACTGTTCAGGTTGGCTGGATGGGTGCGTTCGGGGTGTCTTCACCGCAGGCCATAGCATACCGAAGTTTGTCGCAGCGGTGCATTCCAGACCGGGTCACCTGAGGGTGCCCCGGTCTGCGTTGTCAGTTGCCGCGTACGGGTTCAGGCGCGCTTGGCACGGGCGCTGGTGGCGGGGTCAGCCAGGATGCCAGCAGGTGGGTCGACAGCGGGATGAACCAGAACACCATCAATGGCGTGAGGATCAAAGTGCTGATCATGATGCGCGGCAGCAGCTGCAGCTCATTGAGTAACGGGCCAAGCAGAAAGTTGAACAGCAGCGAAACCGGAAAGAACGCCAGCCAGATGGCTACGGCCTGCTTCCAGCGCGGTGGCCGCTGACCGACGGCGCCGAACCAGCCATCGATGCCGCTCACCCGGTGCTCCGAAGGTTGCGCGAACAGACCACTGCCACGCACCAACCAGGAGCTTCGCGAGGCCGAATGCTCCCAGGCGTGCATGGTTTCAGCGTTGGCAAAGCGGAAGATAATCTGGAATTCATCGTCGCCTGGCGGCGGAGCCAGCACGCCAGAACCCAGGTAACCTGGGAAGTCGGTGGCCAGGCGTTCGCCTTCATTGAGCCAGGCAAGCAGTTCCTGATAACGCCCATGGGCGACGCGACGCGCAACCAGCAAGGTAACCGGGGTGGTAGACATTGTGTATCTCCGATAGACGCGTGAGGTTCCCGGGTAGGGACATCACAGAGCGCAGCGCCGGGGTGGAGGGCTGCGTCAGCTTCGCTGTAGAAGCAAGCAAGGATTATTCCTGAAATCAAGAAATTAGCCATAGCGCCTGGCCAACTCTCCGATCAACAGCTGTGCGACGTCTTGTTATGACCGACGGATTCGCGCTAAGGCGTCTGAGCAGGTCAGCTGCCGCGGTGCATGGTCGGATAAATCTTGCGGTGCTGCTGCAGGATGTACTGGCGCAGACGCTCGACATCCTCCTTGTTGTGCTGGCTGAGGCGGTACGCGGCAAGGCCTGAATCGGTCAGCCGCTCAAAGGTGCCGCGCAGGGCAATCGGGTCTTGCCCGATCGGCGCGAACCAGGCTTTGAACAGCTTGGGCGGTCGCGATGCTCGACGGTGTTCCAGCAGCACGCCCTTGAAGGAAATTTCATGGACCCAGAGTGCGGTAAACCCGCCCCTGTCGTTTTCCAGTGGCATCGGTTCGGTCAGCGTCAAACGCCAAGGTCGTATGCGCGGGCCCTCTTCGAAAATTGACGGCGCCCCCAATTCAAGATGCAGAGCGTGAAACTCGTCTTCGACAAGGTGCAGCGGAAAGGTCATCTGCTGGTTATTGAACTGCGCCTGGATCGTCACCTGCTCGTGAGCAGCCAGACGCGTCAACAGGTCCTGAATTTGCTGCCCGCCGTTCACAGTCAGGCTGCGCGTCGCATCGCGCACGTTCAGCTGGGGGTTGTGCTGCATGTTCTGGATGAAATCCAGCTCAGCCTGCGTAAGCAGTGATTCATGTGCCATGGTGGAGCTCGAAAGAACCCATAAGTGGGAAAGCAGACCACAGATTCAACCGTTTGTTCAGCCGTTGATCATTTTTTCCCGTGCTGCAAGTTCCTGGCACAGGGGTTCCAGCTCGGCCTTCGATCACACGCCGCAGGCGAAAGCCGCATTCCAGGTCATGGCACCACTTGAGGCATAATGCGTGACGATTGGACGCGCTGCGGCACGTCGCCCTGGGCTTTTGATACGTGCTCTCTTGAAACAGGAAGATTGATGAAAGTCGCTATTATTTCCGGCTCGGTGTATGGCTCTGCCGAGGAAGTCGCACGCCACGCCAGCAGCCTTCTCACCAGCGCTGGCTTCGAGGTCATGCACAATCCACGCGTCACTCTGGCCGACTTGCTGGCATTCGAGCCGCAGGTATTGCTGGGTGTTACATCGACCACCGGGATGGGTGAATTGCCCGACAATATCCAGATGATCTACTCGCAGATCCGTGACGCGCTGCCAGCTGCCTGGCGCGGGCTGCCAGGCGGGGTGATCGCGTTGGGCGACGCCAGTTACGGCGACACTTTCTGCGGCGGTGGCGAGCAGCTGCGCGAGTTGTTCATTGAGCTGGGCGTCAACGAGGTCCAGCCTATGCTGCGCCTTGACGGCAGTGAGTCCGTCACGCCGGAAACTGATGCCGAGCCCTGGTTGGCGAACTTCATTGAATTGCTCAAGGCCTGATCCTGCTGCCTTATCGGCCACCATTCAGCGTGCGGACCTTGATTGTCCACTGCGCCAGGGTGGGTGAGACTGACACTCCCGCGATCGTTTGCCGGAGTAAGTCATGAGCAACGCCATCCGCTTTGAAGACAAGGTCGTCATCGTGACCGGCGCGGGCGGCGGCCTGGGGCGCGCCCACGCGCTGTTGTTCGCCCGCCATGGCGCGCGCGTGGTGGTCAACGATCTGGGCGGTTCGGCCCATGGCGAAGGCGCCAGTCAGTCGGCGGCAGACCGGGTGGTCGCCGAGATCACCGCCGCTGGCGGGCAGGCGCTGGCCAACCATGATTCGGTAACAGAGGGCGCCAGAATCGTCGAGCACGCTCTGGATACATTCGGCCGCGTGGATGTGGTGGTCAATAACGCTGGCATTCTGCGCGACAAATCATTCGTCAAAATGGAAGACGCCGATTGGGACCTGGTTTACCGGGTGCATGTCGAGGGCGCCTACAAGGTGACGCACGCCGCGTGGCCACATCTGCGCGAGCAGAATTATGGCCGGGTCATATTCACGTCGTCCACGTCCGGCATTTACGGCAACTTTGGTCAGTCCAATTACGCCATGGCCAAGCTTGGCCTGTACGGCCTGACCCGTACGCTGGCGCTAGAAGGGCGCAAGAGCAACATCCTGGTCAATGCCATCGCCCCCACCGGCGCCACGCGCATGACCGAAGGCCTGTTGCCGCCCGACGTCTTTGAATTGCTCAAGCCAGAACTGGTCAGCCCGTTGGTGGTGTATCTGGGCAGCGAGCAATGCCAGGACAGCGCAGGGCTGTTCGAAGTCGGCGGCGGCTGGATCGGCAAGGTCCGCTGGCAGCGCAGCCTCGGCGCAGGCTTCGACCCCCGCACGGGGTTCAGCCCGGAAGACGTCGCTCGGCAATGGCAAACGATCAATGACTTTAGCGACGCAGCCCATCCGCAGGATAATCTGCAAGCGCTGAAGGAAATGATGGCAAACCTTGAAAAGTTTGCAGTTTGAAACAGTAGCTTTATAACTAACCTGGGAGGGATGCCTTTAATAGTGTGGTGGCGGAAGTTATTTCCATAATAAATGTCAAAAATTGTAGGTCTTTTCTGATGGCGCTGTAGTTCCTGTCTGGATTGCCCAAAGCCCTCGCGTTTACTATCAAGTTGACCCGCCATACACCGATAAGCTCATTGAATACATGAAGGAGCATGAGCGATGGCTATCGGGATATGGGGCGACATTCAAGGTATCACTATCAGGCCGGTGGTTACGATTGATCCGCCGCGCAAGCGGTCTGCCGACGTTAACAGTTTGCTTGGCGAGATCGGTGAAAACCCTGCAGCGCTGAATACCATCAAGATGGAAATAGGCAAACTCAAGCCTTTGTTCAAAGACTTCAATCCCGAACAGATCAGTCCTGCCGCCCTGGAGAAAGTTGGCAAGCAGCTGTATTCGTATGGACTGGTGGATAACCTGACAGCAGACCTGCTAAGTCGGGTGGCCCTTGAGTTTGATAAACACGGCAAGCCGGCAAAACCGGACGAAGAGATCAATGCGCTGGAGTTCTTTGCCCGGCAAATAGAGGACATGAAAGACAAGTCCTATACGGGCGACAGTTACGCCAAGATGCTGTTGCCGGACTATGTCAGGGCTGTTCACGTGCTCAGGTGTCTGCAGGATTTTGGCTCCAAAGGCGAGGGCTTTGACAGTGTGGCGCGCAAGCGTCTGGAGCGGCGGGGCGACATACCCAAGCAGGAGGCGCTTAAACCCATTCGGTAAGGCAAAAAAAAGCCGCTGCAAAGAGCAGCGGCCAAATAACGTAGATCCGGGAGCTTCTAAATCAACGTTGTATTCGAAAGTGGCGGCAGGATAGCTGCCCGACGCGCAATGACCAAGATGGCGGGCGGATAATCACTGTTGCAGAAACGGCAATAGTCAGGCAAGAACCGCCGGCCCGGGATACTAATGAATGGCCCTGCTGGTGGGTATCTGACTCAAGCGTTCGGTCAGGCGCAGACGCTGTATCGGATCTTCGCTCAACATCAGCGCATGTTCCAGATCAAAACGTTCGGCCTGAGGGCACTCCAGCGTCCGATACAGGCTGGCTCGTGCCAGATAGTCTCCGGTGGTAGCCTGGCCCAGCTCCATTACCCGATTGGCATCCTTGATCGAGGCGAGCAAGTCGTCGTTTAGCTGATGCAGGTGACGCAGGTTGCGCGACAGGCGCTGCAACATCGCGACTCCACTGGCGCGGTTCAGATGCTCGGCACGCAGGTGCATCTGCGCACCGAACTGGCGAGTCAACAGCTCCTGGCAGTCCCTGGGATAGAGACGGCGGCCGCCGGACGGGTCGAGCAGATGATCGGCGCCAGGCACCCGGAGCAGGAAGTGCCCCGGAAAACTCACGCCTTCCAGCGGTATTTCCAAACGTCTGGCCAGCTCCATGGCCACCAGTGCAAGGGCCAGCGGCTGGCCTCGGCGACGTTCCAACACCTTGTGCAGCAATGCCGATTGCGGTTTTGGCGGGTTCCAGTCGTCCTGCGCAAAGCCCAAGGTGCTGAGTTGGCGCAACAAGGGCTGTGCCAGCTCCCGTGCGGGCAGCGCGGGCAATGCTGCATTTACCTGACGTTGCAGCTCGTCCAGCTCGCCAATGACCTGCGCTGGCAGACATTGCCCGTCGTGTTCGGCGCAAATCCACAGCGCCGCCTCAAATACGTCAAAGGGGGCCTGCGTTATGCAGGCCAGACAACGTTGGCGTGGGGTCATGGCGAGATCCTGGACAGCTGAACAGTCTTGTCCCGTTTTAGCCCTGCCCGGCGGTTTAGTCCAGCGTGGAAACATACTGAACAGGATTCATCTCAAGGGTTGAGTGGTCGTTCATTTTTTCGCCAAGCGCCTATACTCGGCTGAGAAAAACCTGCGAGAGGGCATCACCGATGTTCGCACTCATGCATGCCTCGCGAGTGGAGTCGCTGCATCTGATTGTCGATCCGCTGACCGGCCTGAAAGCCGTTATCGCAGTGGACGACTGTCAACGCGGCCCGGCGCTGGGTGGCTGTCGATACCTCGCCTACCCCGACGACGAAAGCGCCATTGAGGACGCCGTTCGTCTGGCCAGAAACATGAGCTACAAGGCGGTGCTGGCAGGTCTGCCCCAGGGCGGCGGCAAAGCGGTGATCATGCGTCCTGCCCACGTGGCTGATCGCGGCGCGCTGTTCGAGGCGTTGGGTCGTTTCATCGAATCCCTTGATGGCCGATACATCACCGGCGTGGACAGCGGCACCTCCAGCGCCGACATGGACTGCATCGCCAGGCATACCCGTCATGTCACCAGCACCACCCGCTGCGGCGACCCTTCCGGGCATACCGCGATGGGGGTGTTTGCCGGGATACGCAGCACGGCCATGGCGCGCCTGGGCAGTGACAATCTTGAAGGGTTGCGCGTGGCGATACAGGGGCTCGGCCGCGTTGGTTATGCACTGGCCGAACGGTTGCATGCGGCGGGTGCTGAACTGTTGGTCAGCGATCTGGACAACGGCCGCGTACAACTGGCGATGCAGCAGTTCGGCGCGCACCCCGTTGCCTGCGAGGCTCTACTGGGCACACCCTGCGACATTCTGGCCCCCTGCGCCGTTGGCAGGGGCCTCAACAGCCAGACCGTGGCGCAATTGCGTTGTGCTGCGGTGGCTGGCGCCGCCGATAGCCAGCTGGTCAGTCTGCAGGTTGCTGATCAACTGGAAGCGCGGGGCATTCTGTATGCGCCCGATTATGTGATCAACGCAGGCGGCCTGATTCATGTTGCGCTGCAGCATCGAGGGGAAAGCAGCGGCACCATTACTGATCACCTGGCCAGCATTGGGCGGCGTCTGACTGAAATCTTTGCCCACGCTCAGGCAGAGAAACGCTCGCCAGCGCGGGTGGCGGACCTTTTGGCTGAACAGTTGCTGCGTGACGATCCCGGCCGGGCACAGTAGCTGGCTCAGCCTTCCTGGGCGGCCTGACCCAGTTCCGCCAACGCGCTGGCGTTGTTCTTGAACGCGGCAGCGAACACGACGCGGTTCTTGGCCATGAAGATGCTGGTGTCTTCAGCCTGCTTTTCATTCAGGCCCGGTACATTCTTCATCAGGATTTCAGTCAGCGACTCTGCCAATTCCAGCATCTGGTCGTGAGCATCGGCGAGTTTACGATCCACGAATGTAGTCTCCAAGTCGCGGGTACTGCGATATAGGGTTTCAACAGCCATGTCAGGCCTCGTAATCAGGTGCAGTTTTTAAGGGGAATGCCCCGGTTTTGCTTGAGAAATCTTCAGCAGTGACACTGCGCAGCAGGTGAGCGTGACAAAACTGCGCTGAGCAGCTGGCAAGTACTGTTTTTTTATACAGTGCCGAGCATAAGCCAATCCATTGCCCTTGAACAGTAGCTGTTCTCAATCTTTTATCCCTGGCCCGTTGCGACAACCCGTCGCGCTCTGGATGCTGGTCATGGCCTCGTTCCTGCTTGAGAATCAGCCACCGCCAAGCATCATGGCAAAACGGCATGATTCTGGCGGGCCGTGTTGCTCAAATTCGTACAGGAAGCGTTGAAGATGTCGCAAATCAAATGGGCTGAAAAGCTGCGCAAATCGCTGCATGATCAAGCGGATTCGCTTGGCAATCTCTGCGTGGAAGCCTTCCATTATCTGGCGCTTTTCGGCATCGGCGCGATCACCGCTTATGGCGCTGTGCAGGCATTCATCGGCATGGCGGGCAAGGGCAGTGTCAGTGTGGATGACATTCTGCTGCTGTTTATCTATCTCGAACTGGGCGCGATGGTGGGGATTTATTTCAAGACCAACCACATGCCCATCCGTTTCCTGCTCTACGTCGCTATCACTGCACTGACGCGTTTGCTGATCGGCGATGTGTCGCATCACAACGCCCCTGACCTGGGCATCATTTATCTGTGCGGCGGGATTCTGTTGCTGGCGTTTGCGATTCTGGTGGTGCGTTACGCCTCGTCGCGTTTCCCTTCGGTGAAGGAAAGGTCAGACGGCTGAAGCGCGCTGCATCAGGTGATCAGGCCCATTGCAGCGCACTGCTCGATGGGCTGATTCACAGGCATCACTGACGCAGGCGCTCAGAGGCCTGCCGCGAGTGTGGGGCGGGTGTAGTGCAGGCTGGCGTTCTGCGGCGGCACCGGCTTGAGATCGCTGTCGATCATCGCTGCCAGCACCTTGATCGCGCTGTGGCCTTCTTCGATGGCAATGCCGAACTTGACGCTGTCGATCAGCCGCTTGAGCCGCTTCGGATCGTTGCGCAGGGCGGCGCTGATCAATCGCTTGGCAACGATGCCAGATGCGTTCGACAGGGTCAGCATGATGCTGCCGTCCAGGCCTTGAATGCTCAGATTGACCCGATAGTCCGGATGAAACGCATCGGTGATTTGTTGAAATGGATTGTCCATCTTTCGGTACCCGCCAGGTAATACTGCATGAATTGACTGGGGTTCTGGTCTTTTAGTTCTCGGCCGGTCTGACGATTGATCAGGTAATTTAACGCCTGTCTTTCTCCGGGGCGCATGCGGGCTACGACGTGTAAGCCGCGTGATATTCAGCGTTTTTGACGCCAGACTTTCGTACCCTTGCACGCTTCGGGCCATCCCGCGAACCGACCCTTGGCAGGGCTTTGTCCTCGGGATCGCACAGGTCCAGGCGCCGGGCAGGTGGAGCGGCCCCTCAATTTGGCACCATAACGGCGCGGTGCAGGCTTTTGTTGTGCAGGGCGCTGAAGGACTGCGCGTTTGGGCGGGCAATAAAAAGGGCGGACCTGAAGATCAGGCCCGCCCTTGTCAGATGTGAGGCAGCTTCGGGATGAACTATTGACCGAGCTGAGTGGCGATTTTTTCCTGTTCCTTCTCGAGAAATTCTTCTTCCAGCAGCGCATCGGCACTGACCGATTCGTCGTCTGCGTCGTCGGTGATCACGGGAGCGGCGGCGCGCTTGTTACGCAGTTTGCCGAAAAGATGCTCAAGTGCGTGATCGAGTTTTACTGCAGCACCATCAACCGCCTGATCCAGCGAGTCCGCCTTGTGGGATACAGAGATGGGCTGATGACCTTTGGGACGTGCTTCCATCTGGCAGCGCATGTCGTGCGGGCCGGGCTTGTCGCCGTTCTCGTCGCTGAGGTGAACTTCAACGCGTGTCAGGTCTTCATCATAACGCTCGAGCGTGCTTTCTACCGTGGTACGGACCCACTCCTCCAGTCTGATACTACTTTCGATGTGGTTATCGCAATTGACCTGGATTTGCATAGTTGTTCCCTTATTAGGCTTGCTCGTATGAGATCGGACGAGGTCCCCGCAAGGAGGTTTAGTTTCGTGCGCTCTCAGTCACAGTGTTGGCGCCGCCTGCTTAACAATTCAACCCCGGTATGAAAGAAATATTTCGCGGCAAAAAACTAGCTCATTCGATTCAAGGGCTTGCGCAGCAGCGAGGTCACGTTCTGAAACAGTCGTACCTCGCCTGCGACAAAAGCTGCTGCGCTGACGACGATCAGAACGCCAGGGATGTCTGAACGTACAGGGTGCGTGGCTCGCCGACATATTTGCCTTTGTTGTTGTCGTCGAACGAACGGGTGTAGTACTGGCGGTTAAAGATGTTCTTCACCCCCACGGCGACGTTCAGGTCTGACAGCTGTGGCCCGAAATCGTAGGCCGCGCGGCTGCTGAACAGCATGTAGCCGGGAATCCTGCCGGTGCTGCCGTCTGCGCTTTCGGCCTGGGTATTGGCGTTATCGGCGAACTGGGCGCTCTGGAACGAGCTGTCCAGGTTCAGCTTCCAGGGTCCGTCGGTGTAGCCCAGGCCCAGGGTGCCTTTGTGTCGGGAAGCGAACGGCACGCGGTTGCCCTTGTTCGGGCCGTCTTCGCGAATGGTGGCGTCGACGAAGGCGTAGGTGGCGTAGACGTCAAAACCTGCCAGTGCCGGGTTCAGCCCGTCCAGCGCGTAGTTGATGCTGGTCTCGATGCCCTGATGGCGGGTTTCGCCGCGCGCGATGACGGTGTCGTTGGTCTGGTTGCTTTCGTACTGATTGTCGAAGTTGATCAGGAAGGCGCCGATCTCGGCACGCAGGCTGCCATTGTCGTAGCGCGTACCCAGCTCCCAGGTGCGGGCTTTTTCCGGTTCCACTTCACCGCCAGCCACGCGGTTGGGCATCTGGCTGTATTGCACGCTGCCGAACGAGCCTTCGGTATTGGCGTACAGGTTCCAGCTGTCGGTCAGGTGATAGAGCACGTTCAGCGCAGGCAGGGCGGTGGTGTAGTCGCCTTTGTATTTGACATTGGTCAGGTTGTTGTTCTGCGCGGTGTCGATCATTTCATAGCGAATGCCCGGCGTGATGGTCCACTTGCCGATATCGATGCGGTCGTCCAGGTAGATGGCATGGGCCTCGGTCGAACCGCGCGTGTCGCGGTCATTGCGGCTGGCGGTGGTAGGCATCAGGTCGCTGGCGGTGCTTTCACGGTAGCGCATCTCGTGCCCGGCTTCATTGATGTAGCGGTAGCCAACGCCGACTTCATGCCAGCTGTCGCCCAGGGCGAAGCCTTGCGAGAAACGGGTTTCCAGGCCGCGCACCCAGTATTCGCGAGGCGAGAGGGAAACAAAGCTGCCCTGGTCGAGGTAGCCGCTACGCAAGGTTTTGGTGAAGAAGGTGTTGGCGGTGAATACCCGGGCATCCTCTTCGAAGCGGTAGCCGAAATTGACCAGGGTGCGGCGTCCCCAGAACTTGTCCTTCTGGCGCGTCGACTGATAAGGGTCGGCATCGTAATCGGCAGTGCTCAGACCGCCCGGCATGTCGGCTTCGCCCTCGTAATACTGCGCCATGGCGTTGAGGCTGTTGGCGTCGTCGATCTGGTACTTGCCCTTGAGGATCAGGTCGTCGATCTGGGTGTCGCTGTGCTCGCGCCAGTCGCCGCCACGCACACCGGAATACAGCAGCGCGCCGCCAAGACCGTTATCGGCGGTGCCGCCTGCCAGCAGATTGCCGGTGGTCTTGAAGCCGTCGTGGCTGGATGTGGGGCTGGTTTCGGTCTGCACGCCACCCTTGAGCGTCGGGGCATCGGGGATCGCCCGGGTCACGAAATTGACGATGCCGCCCACGTTCTGCGGTCCGTAACGCACCGCGCCGCCGCCGCGTACCACGTCCACTGCGTCCATGTTGCCCATGCTGATGGGGGCAAAGGACAACTGCGGCTGGCCATAGGGCGCGAAGGGTACTGGAATGCCGTCCATCAGCACGGTGGAGCGCGAGGCCAGGCGTGGGTTGAGGCCACGGATGCCGAAGTTCAGCGCCATGTCATGGCTGCCGGTGCCGTTGTTTTCCGGTGCATTGACGCCCGGAATGCGGTTGAGCACGTCCCGCGCGCTGGTGGCGCCCATGCGCTGCATTTCTTCGCGGCGGATCACGTCACGTGCGCCGGGATGTTCGAACACGTCGATCTGTTGCGCTTCGCCCAGCCAGTCACCGACCACATTTGACGCCCCGAGCTCGATCGGACCACTGACCTGCGCGCTGTTCACGGACTGCAGGGTGAAACTGTCCTGACCATTGGCACTGGCTTTAAGGCCCGTGCCTTCGAGCAACGCCGCCAGGCCTTGCTCGGTGGTGTAGTCGCCTTCCAGGCCACGGCTTTGCAGACCACTGGTGACCTGCGAGCCGAAGGAAATCAGCACGCCCGATGCGCGCCCGAACTGGTTAAGCGCGTTTTCCAGCGGGCTTGGGGCAATGTGATACGTCTTGCTGCCGACCTCGGCCGCCTGCACCAGCGGCGCGGCGCACAGCGACAGACCGGCACCAAAGAAGATGTGCCGCAACGAGCGGGACAAGGGAGACAGGCGGCTGGGGCGAACTGACATGGGGGAGGCCTTGAACGAGAGGATTGAAGAGCTTTCCCTGTCTGTCACGTGAGCCGCTGAAAACGGCTCACTGCGTTTGAAAATAATTGCGGCGTGCCGTGATCAGGCGATTGGATAGACGCTAAACCCGCGCTTCGACGCTCACCCAATAGCGGGTAAAACGGCGGATGCGTACTGGCAGGGCGACTTCCAGCAGGTCGAGGATGCGTTCGCTGTCCGCCAGCGGGTAGCTGCCGGAAATCAGCAGATTGGCGACTTTCGCGTCGCACTCCAGACGGCCCCGGCGATAGCGACCCAGCTCGGCGAGGAAGTCCTCCAGACGCATGTGCGCAGCCACCAGCATGCCATCGGCCCAGGCGCCGCTGTTGGCGTCCAGTGCCTGTTGCGCTTGCCAGCCCTGACGACTGAACAGCACTTGCCGAGCCGCTGCCAATTGCACGCCAGGGCCGGAATCAGCGCCCGGATTGATCTGCACGGCACCGCTGAACACTGCGATCTGCGTGCGGCCGTCAAGCTGGCGAGCGTCGAAGCGGCTATTGGCAGCGGCGGGGCGAACGCTGCCCTGGGCCGTGATCAACGTCAGCGGCCGTGGGTCATCGGCGACGGTCATCAGGATTTCCCCCTGCAGCAGCTTGATCAGCCGCTGGCCGCTTGCGAACTGCACGTCCACGGCGCTGGCAGTGTTGAGGTGGATCTGACTGCCGTCGTCGAGGGCAATCTTGCGCCGCTCGCCAACGCCGTTGTGGTAGTCGGCGAGCACGGGCGGCAGGGCGATCCGGTCACGCAGGCTCCAGGTCATCGCCGAGCTTGCGCCCAGCAGCAACAGCAGCTTGAGTGCATGGCGGCGCCCGGCGGATTTTGGCGCGTTGATGGCCGCGTGCGCCAGCGGCGAGGACAGCCCGCTCAGGCGCTGGTTGACGCGCTGAATATGCGCCCAGGCGCGCTGATGCTCGCCATTGCTGTTGAGCCACGACTGCCAGGCCTGCTGGCGCGAGGCGGGCAGTTGGCCGGTCTGCATTTCAATCAGCCAGCTGACCGCCTGTTCGGCGACCGCCGGGGCGATGTCGGATTTGTTGAGGGATTCGCTGGAGGTGGTCATAAGGCAAAATAGCAGCGCAGGGCGGCCTTGTTCAGATGGCGTTTGACGGTGGCGATGGAGATGCCCAGTTGCGCGGCGATTTCGCCATGGCTCAGGCCGTCCACCTGGGACAGCAGAAAAGCCCGCTTGACCGCAACAGGCAGGCCGTCCAGCAGGCGGTCCAGTTCCAGCAGTGTCTCCAGAATGATTGCCCGTTCTTCTTCCGACGGGGCCACACAGTCGGGCATATCGGCCAGGGCCTGCAGCCACGCGCGCTCCAGGTCCTGACGCCGGAAGTGATTGCTCAGCACGCGCTTGGCCACAGTGGTGAGGAACGCCCGAGGTTCGGCGATCTGCGGCGTCTCGCGGGCCAGCAGGAGTTTGACGAAGGTGTCCTGTGCCAGATCCGCCGCGCTGTGCGGGCAGCCGAGCCGACGTCGCAACCAGGCGGTCAGCCAGTTGTGATGGGCTTGGTAGAGGCCTTCGAGCGTATCGTTGGGCGCAGGGTGGGCGATGGGCATGAGTTGCTGCTGTCCGCAGTGAACCGGCTAAAAGGCGGATTCTGGCAGACTCTTTTGCGTATGAGAATATTTATCATTAATATTCCCGACGCCCGTGCGCCTCTATCGCTCGTGCGGATGACGTTCACGATCAATAGAGGGTGTGTCTGGCCCTGACGATGGCGGCGTTGAACGCCTACCTGGCAAACGCCTGCCGATAATCCCCGGGTGTCGCGCCCATGGCCTGGCGGAAACGGTTGCTGAAATGGCTGGCGCTGGCAAAACCGCACTCCAGAGCGATGTCGCCGAATGCCTGCGCTGTCGAACGCAGCAACTGCCGGGCGCGCTCCAGGCGGCGGGCGAGAAGGTACTGATGCGGTGGCAGGCCGAAGCTTTCGCGGAACATCCGCGCGAAATGGTATTCGGACAGCGCGCACAGCCCGGCCAATTGGCCCAGGCTCAGCGGCTGATCAAGATGTGTTTCGATGTAGTCCACCAGATGCCGACGCAGGTGCGGCGCCAGACCGCCTTTCAATTGCAGGCCATTGCGCAGACCGACCTGATCCAGCACCGCATGGCTGAGCAATTCATGCGCCAGGCTGCTGGTCAGCAGGCGCTCGCCTGGTTCATTCCAGTTCAGGCTGATCAGTTGACGAAAACGCTGTGCCTGCCCGGCATGCTCGTGGAACGTGGCTTCGCGCAGTTGCAGCTCACGCGGCTCGCGGTCCAGTAGCGTGACGCACGCCAGGGCAAATTGCTGCGGGCTGATGTAAAGGTGCGCCAGGCGGATATCGCCATTGATTACCCACGCCGATTCATGCCCGGCGGGCAGGGTGCAGAGCTTGTTCGGGCTGCCTTTGTGATCCGGCCGTTCGCGGCGAAAGGTGCCGGTGCCGCCTTCGATGTAGCACGACAGCGTGTGATGGCTGGGGCCGTGATATTCCCGGGCGTCGTGGCGATTGTTCCATAACGCCACCACCAGACCATCTCCCAGCAGGGCGCTTTGCTCCAGGCGTGAGTTGGGCGAGCTGTTCAGGGTCTGGAAGACCTGGATGGAATCGATGGCGGGCATGGGCGTTCCTCCAGGGTCTGTTTCTGTTTCATCAAGGCGGCGTCTGTTTTACCACGAGGGAACAGACCCCAAGCCTGCATCCTACGCGTTGCATCGGCGGTTGCCAGCGCGGCGCGCGCAAATGCGCAAGATTACGCAAGTGAGCCTCGCGGCGGCCCCGCACACTCAGGGCTCGAATCAGGAGCCTGTTGATGAATCTTTCTCTCTATTTACTCACCGTGTTGATCTGGGGGACGACCTGGATCGCCCTGAAACTGCAACTGGGCGAGGTGGCTATCGCGGTATCGATCGTTTACCGCTTCGGCCTGGCGGCGCTGATTCTGTTCGCCATGTTGCTGCTCAGCGGCAAGCTGCAGAAGGTCAATCGGCGCGGCCAGCTGATTTGCCTGGCGCAAGGCGTGTGTCTGTTCTGCATCAACTTCCTGTGTTTCTACACCGCCAGCCAGTGGATACCCAGCGGGCTGATTGCGGTGGTGTTTTCCACGGCGACGCTGTGGAATGCGCTCAATGCGCGGATCTTCTTCAAGCAGCAGGTGGCGCGCAATGTGCTGGCCGGTGGCGCGCTGGGGCTGACCGGGCTGGCCTGCATGTTCTGGCCGGAACTCGCCGACCACAGCGCCAGCCGCGAAACGCTGATCGGCCTGGCCCTGGCGCTGCTGGGCACGCTGTGTTTCTCGGCGGGCAATCTGCTGTCCAGCCTGCAGCAGAAAGCCGGGCTGCGGCCGCTGACGACCAACGCCTGGGGCATGCTGTACGGCGCAGGCATGCTGTGTCTGTTCTGCGTGATCAGCGGAACGCCGTTCAGCTTTGAGTGGAACGCCCGCTACATCGGCTCGCTGCTGTACCTGGTCATACCCGGGTCGGTGATCGGCTTCACCGCCTACCTGACCCTGGTCGGACGCATGGGCCCGGAGCGGGCGGCGTATTGCACGGTGTTGTTTCCGGTGGTGGCGTTGAATATCTCGGCGTTCGTTGAAGGCTATCAATGGACCGCCCCGGCGCTGATGGGGCTGGTGCTGGTCATGCTGGGCAATGTGCTGGTGTTCAGAAAACCCAGGGCGCCGGTATTGGTAGAGCCGGTGTTGGTCGGCAGACCTTGACGTCCTGGTGGGACCTGCTTTAGCCGGGAAGGCGGTGTCTTGGCAGAAACTATTTAGCCCCTGATCTGGCCCC
This sequence comes from Pseudomonas viridiflava, assembly GCF_900585905.1. Lineage (GTDB taxonomy): Bacteria > Pseudomonadota > Gammaproteobacteria > Pseudomonadales > Pseudomonadaceae > Aquipseudomonas. Next base: position 4,028 of record NZ_UTVH01000073.1, on the reverse strand, counting down.
TTCCCGGCTGAAGCCGGTCCCACGTCAACAGTGAGCGAATGCTCTGCGTGGGCTTATCCCTTCCACACTTGGGGGTTGACCAGGTCCTGGGGTTTTTCACCCAGCAGGGCGCTGCGCAGGTTGTCGTAGGCGCGGTCGGCCATGGCCTGGCGGGTTTCGCCGGTGGCGGAGCCGACGTGGGGCAAGGTCACGGCGTTGCTCAGGCTGAATAATGGCGACTCGCTCATCGGCTCCTGCTCGTACACATCCAGGCCTGCGCCGCGAAGGGTGCCGTTCTGCAGCGCTTCGATCAGTGCGGGCTCGTCGACCACCGGACCACGGGCGATATTGATCAGAATGGCGCCGGGCTTCATCAGGCTCAGTTCGCGACGGCCGATCAGGTGGCGAGTCTTGTCGCTCAATGGCACCACCAGACAGACAAAATCCGCCTGCGCCAGCAATTGATCCAGGCTGCGAAACTGGGCGCCCAGTTCCTGCTCCAGCGCGTCCTTGCGGCTGTTGCCGCTGTACAGGATCGGCATGTTGAAGCCGAACCGGCCGCGACGGGCGATGGCGGCGCCAATGTTGCCCATGCCGACGATGCCCAGGGTCTTGCCATGCACATCAGTGCCGAACTGCGAGGCATCGACGCTGCGTTTCCATTGCCCGGCCTTGGTCCAGGCGTCCAGTTCGGCGACCCGGCGGGCAGCGCTCATGATCAGCGCAAAGCCCAGGTCGGCAGTGCTTTCGGTGAGCACATCGGGGGTGTTGGTGAGCATGATGCCGCGCTCATTGAAGTAGTCGACGTCGTAGTTGTCATAGCCGACTGAAATGCTCGACACCACTTGCAGCTGATGAGCCGCAGCCAGCTGCTCGCGACCGAGCGTGCGTCCGGCGCCGATCAAGCCGTGACAGTTGGGCAGCGCGTCGTTGAACTGCGCGTTCAGGTCGCCGCGTTTCGGGTCGGGGACGATGACCTCAAAGTCCTGCGCCAGCTTGCGCGCCATTTCCGGGGAGACACGGCTGAAGGCAAGTACGGTCTTTTTCATCGCGGGCAACGCTCCATGCTTTAGAGGATGGGTAGCACGCTAACATTCCTGCCCGTCCTTGGGCACCCGCTTTGCCTCAGACGTTGCGCAGCGCGTGGGTGTGCAGGTCGGCTTCGTGGGCGGCGAGGATTTCCGGCAGCGAACCGCGCAGGTACTCGACTCAGGTCTTGATTTTCGCGTCCAGGTACTGGCGCGACGGGTAGATGGCATAGAGGTTGAGCTCTTGCGAACGGTATTCCGGCAGGACCCGCACCAGCGTGCCGTTGCGCAGGCCTTCGATGGCCGAATAGATCGGCAGGATGCCCACGCCCATGCCGCTGCTGATGGCGGCCTTCATGGCGTCAGCGGAGTTGACCAGAAACGGCGAGCTGCTGATGGTGACCATTTCCTGGCCTTCGGGGCCGTCGAACAGCCACTTTTCCAGCGGGAACACTGGGCTGACCAGACGCAGGCAGGCATGGTTGAGCAGGTCAGTGGGCTTGAGCGGGACGCCAAAGGATTTCACGTAGTCGGGCGATGCGCAGGCAATGCTGTAGGTAATGCCCAGGCGCTGTGACACGAACCCCGAATCCGGCAGCTCGCTGGCCAGCACGATGGACACGTCATAGCCTTCTTCGAGCAGGTCCGGCACGCGGTTGGCCATGGTCAGGTCGAAAGACACGTCCGGGTGATTACGCCGGTAGCGCGCGATGGCGTCGATCACGTAATGCTGGCCGACGCTGGACATCGAATGCACCTTGAGCTGCCCGGCAGGTCGCGCGTGAGCGTCGCTGGCTTCTGCTTCGGCTTCTTCAACGTAGCCCAGAATCTGTTCGCAGCGCAGCAGGTAACGCTTGCCGGCTTCAGTCAGTGCGATGCGCCGCGTGGTGCGGTTAAGCAAGCGGGTTTGCAGGTGGGCTTCCAGGTTGGAAACGGCACGCGACACGTTGGCGGTGGTGGTATCGAGCTGCACGGCGGCGGCCGTGAAGCTTCCCGCTTGCGCCACACAACTGAACGCGCGCATGTTTTGCAGGGTATCCATGGGCAGTTCTCTGGTGAGGTGGCAAATTGTGACACGAAGTAACCAAGGCATGTCATGCCATATCGGCAGCCGTGTCGATTATCTCGGCTTTCGTAACAAAGAATCACAGTAATCCCGGCTTATCGGCGAGGGCCACGGCTCCTAGAATCGCGCCACTCCGATTCTTCCACTTTTGCCGGGAACCGCAGCTGTGCCGCGTCGCATCATCAGAAGGGCCGCGCCTTTCAGTGTCTGGGCTTTAACGTTGCTCATCAGCGGCTGTGTCGGCACCCACGGAATCAAACCTCACGGCCAGGCGCTGGACGCTGACAGCCTGGCCACCGACGCTGCCATCGCAAGCGCCGAGCGTGAGGCCCACTGGCCTGCCGCGCAATGGTGGCGGGCTTATGGCGACCCGCAGCTCAATCACTGGGTCGAACTGGCTGCCGCTGGCGCGCCCAGCCTGGCGATGGCGGCGGCACGGGTGGGTCAGGCGCAAGCCATGGCCGGTTTGGCGGAATCTGCCGAAGCGCTGCAAGGCAATGGGCAGTCATCGCTCAAACGCCACGACTGGGCCAGCGATCAGTTTTATGGCCCGGGCGCCCTCGCCAATACCACCAACTGGGACAACAATGCCTCGCTGGGCCTGAGCTATTCACTGGATTTCTGGGGGCGTGAACACAATGCCAGCGAGCGGGCGCTTGATCTGGCGCACATGGGCGCGGCCCAGGCCCGGCAGGCGCAGCTGGAACTGCAGGACAACGTCGTGCGAGCGTACATTCAGCTGTCGCTGAATTTTGCCCAGCGTGACATCGCCCAGGCAACTCTGGCCCAACAGGAGCAGCTGCTCGACCTTGCCCAGCGACGCCTCGCGGGTGGTATCGGCACTCATTTCGAAGTCAGCCAGGCGCAGACGCCGCTGCCGGAAAGTCATCGCCAGATCGATGCGCTGGACGAGGCCATCGCCTTGAATCGCAATCAGCTGGCGGCACTGGCAGGCAAGGGACCGGGGGAGGGCGCGAGTTTGCAGCGGCCGGCGCTGTCCCTTGATACCGCGCTGAAATTGCCCTCGGCACTGCCTGCGCAACTGCTCGGCGAACGCCCGGACGTGGTCGCCAGCCGCTGGGCGGTTGCGGCCCAGGCGCGGGGCATCAATGTGGCTCAGGCCGGGTTTTACCCCAATGTCGACCTGCTCGCCAATCTGGGTTACATGGCCACGGGTGGCGGCATGCTGGCCTTTCTTGCCGGGAGCAAGTTCAACTACAGCGCAGGGCCTGCGATCAGCCTGCCGATCTTCGACGGCGGGCGGTTGCTTGCGCAGTTGGGTGATGCCACGGCTGGGTATGACCTGGCTGTCGCGCAGTACAACCAGACCCTGATCAATGCCCTCAAGAACATCTCCGACCAGCTCATTCGCCGCGAGTCCATGGACAAACAGCAAGTGTTTGCCGACCAGGCCCTGGCGTCGGCGCAGAAGACCTATGACATCGCCATGATCGCCTACCAGCGGGGGCTGACCGATTACCTCAACGTGCTCAACGCCCAGACCCTGCTGTTTCATCAGCGCCAGATTCAACAGCAGGTGCAGGCTGCGCGCCTGAGCGTGCATGCCGAACTGGTGGTGGCGCTGGGCGGTGGTCTGGATGCGGGCAGCGATACCCCAGGGCGCTCGCAGCCATGAATACAGACACGCCAAACATCTGTGGGCGCGCGCTCGCCCGCGATGGCGTCGGGTCAGATGACATATTTATTGGCGCTGAAATTCATTCGCAGTCTTCGGCAGCTCCTGCGGGCACTGGGAGTATCTGTGAGGGTACCGGTGGGAGCGAGCTTGCTCGCGAAAGGGGCATTTCAGGCGACGGAAATTCGTCGACCGCGAGACCAAATCGCGAGCAAGCTCGCTCCCACAGTGCAAAGCTTTTCAATTCAGCACATTACATTTTGTTTGATGAGCGCGCGCTCGCCCGCGATGGCGTCGGGTCAGGTGACATATTTATTGG
>NZ_UTVH01000095.1 GCF_900585905.1 Pseudomonas viridiflava | reverse complement strand
CGTTGTAATTGGCGTTTGGCGTGTAGATGTACGTGCCATTGCTGTTGAGCACCAACGTGCCGTTGGCTGGACTTTGAGTGGCGCTAAAGGTGAGGGTGTCGCCGTCAATGTCGGTGGCGACCAGCGTTCCATTTACCGGAGTATCTTCTGCGGTTGCAATACTAAAGCCCGAAGTAACAGGCACAGGATTGCTTACATTCAACGTGAACGTCTGGCTAGTGTTCAGGCCGCTTGCATCAGTCGCGGTCACAATAATCGAGTAGATACCGTTGTTGTTTGGGCCCTGCTGCGATGCATTGTTAGCCAGCGTGCCGGTGATCAGCCCATTGGCATCAATGCTCAAACCCGAAGGCAGACCAGCAGCGGTATACGAAAGAACGTCGCCATCCAGGTCAGCGAAGTTAGCTGCCGTGCCCAGAGAAAACGCTGCGCCATCGTTAGCCGCTTGCGCAGTAATGCTGCCCACGGAGTTGGGCGCGTCATTCACGGCGGTTACTACCAGATTGACGACTGCCGTAACCACAGCACCATCAGCATCGGCAACCTGGTAGGTAAAGCTGTCGGCGCCGTTGTAGTTGGCATCAGGCGTGTAGGTGTAGGTTCCATTTGCGCTGAGCACCAGGGTGCCATGGGCCGGATTCTGCGTGACACTGAAGGCCAGGCTGTCGCCGTCGATGTCACTGGCGATCAACGTGCCGGTGAGCGGCGTGTCCTCTGCTGTAGTAACGCTGGCGCCCTGGGTTGTGGGTGCCGGGTTGCTGACGCTGAGGCTGAACGTCTGGCTGACCTGTGCGCCGCCGGGGTCTCTGACGGTGACGACGACGGCATACACCCCATTGCCATTCGGCCCGCCCTGGGAGGCATCCTTGGCCAAAACGCCGCTGATCTGGCCGGTGGCGCCAATCGACAAGCCAGCCGGCAAACCTGTCGCGGTGTAGCTGAGGGTATCGCCATCCGGATCGGCGAAGTTGCCGGCAACGTTAAGCGTATAGCTGGCCGCATCCGTGGTGCTTTGATTGCTGATGGGCGCGCCGATGGTCGGCACGTCATTTACTGCGGCGATCGTGAGGATGACGGTGGCGGTGGACGTGCCGCCATCGCTGTCGATCACCCGGTAGACGAAGCTGTCGGTGCCGCTGTAGCCGGGGGTAGGCGTGTAGGTAAACGTGCCATTGGCTTGCAGGACCAGTACGCCATGGGCGGGCGACTGGACGGCTGTAGTGGAGATCGACAGCGAGTCGCCGTCCGGATCGCTGTCGTTGCCCAGCAGGTTGCCACTGACGGGCACATTTTCATTACCGGTGAAGTTATCGCCGACTGCAATCGGAGGCGGGTTGCTGACGGCAAGCACAAAGCCTTGGCTGACCGAGGCGCCGCGCCCGTCACTGGCACTGACAACAATGGTGTACAGGCCTTGGGAGACCAGCGTCGAGGCATGGCCGTTGAGCACACCGCTGATCAGACCCGATGCCGGATCAATGGTAAAGCCGGCGGGCAGCCCGGTTGCGCTGTACGTCAGGGCGTCGCCGTCGGGATCGCTGAAAGCGGCGCCTGCCGCGATTTGCAGGTTTTGTCCATCCAGCGCGCTGCTATTGGCCAGCGGGCTGGCGGTCGGGCTCTGATTGGGCGCAGTGCCAATGGTAATGGTGACGGTGGCTGTTTCCTGCGTGCCGTTGGACAGCACCGTGTAGGTGAAGGTGTCGGTGCCGATAAAACCTGAATTGGGGGTGTAGATGGCGTTGCCCTGAGCATCCAGGCTCAGCAAACCATGGCCCGGAGTGGAGTGGCTTTGCACCACGCGGCCGCTGTTTTCAAAAGAGTCATTGGCCAGCACATTGAAACTGGTACCGACGCCGACCGTAGTAAAGATGCTGTCGTTGACGATGTCGGCGACGGGCGCGATATCGATGGGCAACAAGGCGGTGACGTTAAGGATGCCGCCTAGCAGTTGGCCCAGCTCCAGAGTGATCTTGACCTGGCCGTTGTAATCCGCGCCGGGGGTGTAAATCAATTTGGCCAGTGCGGCATTGATGTCGGCAGCCGTTCCGGAGATGCGCAACGTGCTGTCATTGCTGCCGTCGCCCTCGCTGATGGTCAGCCCGCCGGTTTCGGTCAGGGTGAAACTGCCCACCGGCACGCTGAGGCGCAAGTCCAGAATCTGGCCGTTGATGTCGCCCACGCTCAGCTGTTGCCCCAGCAGGTTGGCAAAGATCAGTGGGGTGTCTTCGGTCAATAACGGCAGACTGGGCAGGATCAGCGTCGGCAGTGTCGGGGTCGCGGCCAGTGCCACCGCGATGTATCCGGTGGCACTGGCGCCGTCTGCGTCGGTCACGGTGTAAGTGACGGTGTCCAGCCCGAAGTAACTGCTGTTGGGCGTGTAGGTCAGGGAACCGTCCGCTTTGATCGTCACTGTGCCGTGCAAGGCGCTGGCCTGAGTGATGGCGATACTGTCGCCGTCCGGATCGACGATGGCCAGCAGGCTGGCGCTGAGGTTGAGCAGGGTGTCTTGAGTCCCACCCACCGACAGCCCGAGCAAAGGGATGGGGGCCGGGTTGAGGACCTGGAGACTCAGTTGGCTGACGGCCTTCGCGCCGGCAAGATCGGTTGCTGTCACCGCCACCGTGTAAAGGCCGCCGTTGACCGTCGACGCGTGGGTGCCCAGCACGCCAGTGATGAGGCCCGTGGTTGCGCTGATGGCCAGCCCTGGCGGCAGGCCCGTGGCGCTGTAGGTCAGCAGGTCGAGCACATCCGGATCGCTGAAGGCTGCGCCGGCGGCGATCAGCACCAGGCCGCCATCAATGGCCGTGGCGCTGCCCAGGCTGCTCGCCACAGGCGCACTGTTGACTGGCACTGCAGCACCAACGGTCACGTTGACCGCCACCTGTTCAGTCACGCCGCCTGAGGTGACGGTGTAAGTGAAGCTGTCGGCGCCGGTGTAGCCCAGAGCAGGGGTGTAAGTGATGGAATTGCCGCTGCGGCTCACCGTGCCATGGCTCGCGCTGCCCACTGCGGTAACGCTGGGGGTGCCCTCAAAATTGTCATTGGCCAGCGGCGAGAATGTCACTGGCGTGATGGCAGCGGTCTGCACGCTGTCGGCGACGCCATCGGCAACCGCTGACAGGGTCATGGCAACACTGGCGTTCTGTGGCGCGCTGATGCCGTCAGTGGCCTGCAGGGTCAGGCTCGCCGCGCCGTTGTAATCAGCGACAGGGGTAAAGCGCAGGCCGTCGAGGGCCGCATTGATCGCGCTGGCGCTGCCCTTGAAGACCATGGCGCTGTCACCCACTCCATCGCCGCTGATGAAAACAAGGCCAGTGAGTTGATTGAGAGTGAGGGTGCCATTGTTCACTTGCAGGGTGACAGTGACCTCACTGTTACCACCGCTGATCGCGATAGTGTTGCCGGTCGCGGCGGAAAACACCCGCACCACGTCTTCGGCAAACACTTGCCCGGCGGGCACGCTGACACCAAGAGGCGGCACGGTGCCGGTGACGTTGACGCTCACTGTCTGGGTTTCAGTCACGCCGCCGGAGCTGACGGTATAGGTGAAGCTGTCGCTGCCGACATAGCCGTTGGCGGGGGTGTAGATGGCGTTGCCTTGGGCGTCTACGGTGACAGTGCCGTGCGCAGGCGTGCTGGCGGCGGTCACCGTGCGCGTCGGGTTCTCGAAGTTGTCGTTGGTCAAGACGTTGAAACTGGTAGCGCTATTCTGTGGGGTGGACACACTGTCTGCCGTGCTGTCGGCAACGGCGGCGAAGTTCATCGCCACGCTGGAAGTCACAGGGGTGCTGATGTTGTCAGTCACCGTGATACCCAGGTTGACGCTGCCGTTGAAGTCCGCCACCGGGGTGTAGACCAGGCCGTTGAGCGCCGCGTTGAGGTTGGCAGCCGAGCCTTGCACAATCATTGCCGAGTCATTGCTGCCATCGCCCTGAGTGAATGTAAGGCCTGCCACCGAGGCCAGGCTGAAGGTGCCAGCGGGCACGGACAGGGTCACTTTCAGCAGTGCACTGTCGCTATCGGCCACCACGATTGATCTGCCGGAGGCGGTGGAAAACAAAACGCTGGAGTCTTCGGGCACGCTGACGCTGGAAGGCCGGGTCAATGTCGGTTGCGCGCCGCCGGTAATCGGGTTGACGTTGATCGACACGGTGGCCGAGCCCAGCGACACGCCACCGCCATCGCGCAGGGTGTAGATAAAGCTGTCGCTGCCCGAGTACCCGGCTGTCGGCGTGTAGGACAACGTGTTGTCGCCGTTGATGATCACCGAACCGTGGGCGGGGGGCGTTACCGCGCCGATGTTGACGACCGCCCCCAACAGCACGACATCGTTGCCGAGCACACTGATTTTGTTGCCTGAACTGTTCTGCAAGACCGTCGCGCTGTCGGCGGTGGGAATCGCCGCCAATAGTTGGTGATCCCAGTCGTGAGCGACAAAGGTGGTGGTTTCGATACTGCCGACGTGGGCTTCGAGTACCCAGTCGCCGCCGCCTGCGCCGGTGGCGTTTTCCGATCCCGCAGCGTCGGCGCTCAACGCGAAGGCCAGGGCGCCCAGGGTTTCCTTGCCCGCTTCGCCTGCGGCCAGGTCACAGCCGTAGATCAGCACGTCGCCATCGACCGTCAGATGAGTGCCTATTTCATTGAGAATGGCCTGGTATTCGCCCTGAATCGACTGCGCATCGAGTTGCGTACTGCCCACCAGCAGAATGCCAGAGGTGCCATGAGTGATCAGGTGAATGGCATCAATGTCGCTCTTGCCCTGCAGCGCGGTGGAGATCTGCGCCAGGCCATCTGAATGGCTGTCCAGGTAAACGATGACTGCCTGATCGGGCAGTTGACTGGTCAGCTGCGCCCGGTCGGGAAGGCTGGCGTCGACGAAATAGATTTCATGGCGCGACGGACCCTCCACCGGGGGCGGCGTGGCGGCAAGCGCCTCGTTGAGGCCAGGGGCATCGTGCGGGGAATGCTGGGCATCGTTATGACCCGGCTCATGGTGCGCGTCGCCTGGCTGATCGGGCGCCGGCTGAGCAGCGTCGTTGTGCGAGGCCAAAGCGGCATCTGCCGTGACCACTGCTGCGCCATCGAACATCAGCCGAGGCTCGAGCGCCATGCGCAGCGATGCGGAACGGGTGCGTATGCCTTTCATCAGCGATCTCCTTATCCTGAGCCAGTCAAACCCGGCCAGGGTGGACTCGGCGATATAAGGCTATCGGCATTTTTATGAACGGGTTTACGACCACTAGTCAGCTTGCGCCGCGCACTGAAACAGGCAATGGAGGAATGGCCTGGTCATCTCTGTTGCTGCGTCGCAGGGGGCTGGTCGGCTGGATGCCGGTGTTCAGGCATCCAGCGACAGATCGGGTCAGAAATCGATCGTCCCCGAGAACTTCACCAGACGCGGCTCACCCTGAGTCAGGTAACCGCCGTTGGCTGACGCCCAGTAGTTCTTGTCAGTAATGTTCTCCACGTTCACGCGCAACGTCAGATCCTTGTAGGCGGTGAAGCTGTAGCGAGCACCGGCATCAAAACGGTTCCAGCTGGGCAGGCTCAGGTTGTTGGCCTGGTCGGCGTACTGGCCGCCGGTGCGTAGCATGCGGCCATTGAGGGCAAGGCCTTCGACCCCAGGCACATCCCAGTCGACACTCGCGTTGAGCTGAAAGGTCGGTACGCCGATGGCGTGGTTGCCATCGTTGACGCCTCCTTGGGTGCCGCTCAATTCCGAGCTCATGCGTGTGCCACCCGCCATCAGGCGCAAGCCTTGGATGGGTTCGCCGAATACGCTCAGCTCGACACCCTTGTTGACCTGCTCGCCATCGCGCACATACAGCCTTTGCGTTGCATCGACAAAACCGTCGGCAGGTTTTTCGATGCGAAACAAGCCCAGGTTGGCGCCGAAACTCTGCAGGTCGAGCTTGATGCCTGCTTCCAGCTGTTTGGTACGACCCGGCGCGAAAGTCTCCTCCAGATTGTCTACATCGCCCGACGGCTCAGGACCTTTGGCCAGGCCTTCGATGCGGTTGGCGTACAGCGAAACCGTGTCGATTGGTTTGTAGACGACGCCATACACCGGCGTGGTGATCGATTCGTCGTAGATCGAGGTCCGGCTACCGTCTGTGTCTGGGCCGTCGTAGCTGTAGTTCTCGACCCGCAGCTGTTGGCGACGCAGACCGTAGGTCAGCAACAGGCTGTCATCGAACAGGCCGACGGTGTCGGAAATTGCCAGGCTACGGTTGCGCGTCTTGCCGGTAACGCCCGGGTCACCCAATTTACCACCGGGGATCGACACATCGGTGGGCCTTGGCAGGACGACCTTGTTGTAGATATTGGTGTTGCCAGCGGGCGCCTTGTAGAAGATGAAGGCGTTTTCCTGCTGGGTCCAGATGGTCGAGGCGCCAATTGCGATCTGATGGCTGATCGGGCCTGTCTGCAGGCGGCCATTGAGCCCGGCGCTGAAGGTGGTGTTGTCTTCGTTGTGGGGGATTTGCGAGCCACTGATGGTTGCCGTGCCACTGTTGCCCACCAGTGTCGGGGTGCCGTAGAAGCCGGTTTCTCGCGTGTGCTTGACGCCGCCCGCCAGGTACGCGGTCCAGTTGTCGCTCAGGTCCCAGTCACCGCGCATCATGCCGAAGGTGTCTTCGGTCTCGGTGTAGGACCAGGGCTGGCCATAGTTGTGGCCGGCGTCCGGCGCCGTGGGGATCTGCGTGGCATTACCAAGCTGCACGGTGTTGCGCAGATGATTCAAGCGCTGCTTCTGGTAGCCGAAGTCGGTGGAGGCGCGGAAGCCTTCGCCACGGTAGTCCAGCCCGGCAACAAACAGCTTGGTGCGTTGGTTCTGATCGTCGACAGCGGTGTCGCCCTCGCGCTGGCTGAGGTTTACGCGCCCGCCGAAGCGGTTGTCTTCGCCAAAACGCTGACCCAGATCCAGATGCTCGCCGACACGGCCATCGCTGCTGATGTCCTGGGTGTAACGTCGCGTCGGGGTGTCGCCTGCGCGCTTGGGCTGCAGGTTGACGCTGCCACCCAGGCCGGTGCCGGTGGGGCTCACACCATTGATGAAAGCATTCGGCCCTTTGAACACTTCAACCCGTTCAATCGCATCGGTTGAAAGGATTTGCCGGGGCAGCACGCCATACAAACCGTTATAGGAGATATCGTCGCCCGTCAGCGGCAACCCACGAATCACGAAGATCTGTGACTGATTACCGAAGCCGAACGACTGGCGCACGGACGGATCATTGAGCAGTACATCACCGACATCTTCGGCCTGCTGGTCTTCGATCAGCTTCGAGGTATAGCTGGTCATGGTGAACGGCACGTTCATGCTGTCTTGATTGCCCAGCACGCCCATTTGCCCGCCGCGCGCCACTTGCCCACCGGCAAAGACCTCGGGCGGAGTATTGGAATTGGCTTTGATGCCGGTAGCGTTGACATCGGTTGCGCCCAGTTCGACCACTTGATCGGCCGCATGGGCCATCAGGCTGACAGAACAACACAGGGCGAGCAGGGTGGGGCGTGAAGGGAAAGAGAGAGCCATGGAGCGATGTTCCTGAGCAGGTAATGTGAGCGCCTCCTGGCAACGCGGACTCTTCTCAAACGACAGGGGTTGATACCCGCATTTGAGAAGCGTTCACATGAAATCACAAAATTTTCACATCCGCTATATGTTCCCGCACAAAGCCTGGATATATGCGCCTTTAGGGCGGTTGCTATATCCACCTTCAACTCATCGGCACGCTGCCAGGGCAACGATTGGGTAACGGCGTTGGGCAAAAACCAATGCTTGTCAGGCGATGGTCTGAATGAGCGATTTTCCCCATCCCTTATTTCCAACTCAAGATGCTGGAGCGTGTGCGCTCAGGGCGTGTTGCTCCTGGCCGGACAGGGTGAAGCCGTGCCGTACTTCACCCATGCGTGCCGGTTCAGTATTTCCAGGTCACTGACGCTGTCAGGTTTCTGGGTGCGCCGTAGTTGCTGGAACCGGCAGATTGATAAAGCGACAACAGGTATTTACGGTCAGTGACGTTGTTCATGTTCAGCGCGGTGCTCCAGTGATCATCGAAATCGTAACTGGCCATCAAGTCCACCAGGGCATAAGCGCTCTGTCGTACATTGCTGTTGGTGTCCACTTCGGTGCCGCTTTGCCATTGAAGGCGGGTTCCGACTTTAGCCTGCGGCAGGTCAGGAATACGATAAGTCACGCTACCGCGTAAGGTATGCGTAGGCACATACTTGCGCGCCTCATTGCCGTCGTCATCTTCGATTCGCACGAAGGTATAGCCGCCCGCCACTTCAAGGCCTGGCCAGGCTTCTCCGGAAGCACCGAGTTCAATGCCCCGGCTTTTGAAGTTCGCCCCGCGATACAGGTACTGGCCGCCCACGATCTCGCCGGTGAGCTCTGCAACGTTCTCCTGGTCTGTTTTGAAGACGGCGGCAGTAACGGTCAGGCGGTCATCAAGTAACAGGCCTTTCACGCCGGCTTCCATGCTTTTGCCTTCAAGCGGCAGGATGACTCCGCCGCCGGTGCTGCGCACATACTGTGGCTTGAAGATTTCTGTCCAGCTGGTATAGAGGCTCCACTGAGGGGTGAGGTCATAAACCAGGCCGGTGTACGGCGTCACCTTGCCATGCACGCGCGTATCGTGTGGCGAGCCATAGCCCGCCCCATCGCCATCGGCGCTTAGCATGCGGGCCCCGGCAATCCAGTGCAGGTCATCGACCACGCTGAACCTGGCACCGGCGAACACGCTTTTCTGCCGGTCAGTGAACAACTGGGTGTTGATTTCATCGGTGTAGTTGAGTGCCGGTTGCGTCACATTGCCTGCGAGCACATCCGCCAGGCTCTCGATCTGATTGCCCGAGACATCTGTGTAATGCCCACGTTCGTCATGATGGGTGCGCCCGTAATTGGCTCCCAGGGTCAGTTCGTGTTCCCGGCCGAGGAACTTGAAGGGTCCGGATAACCTTGCCTCACCGGTCACCTGGTGTTCGGTGCTGGTGGTGCGGTTGATGTAGGCATAGACGTCGTCGGCAGTCCTGGGAATCGCATACAACATCTTGGTATCAGAGTCCTGACTCATCCCTGTCAGGGTAATAGTGCTTGCCCAGCCATTGTCGAACGCGTGAGTCAGTTCGGCGAAGGCGCGCCGGGTTTTGACGTCCCAGTAAGTCCAGGGTTGGCCGACGCTGGAACTGCGACTGCTGTAGTGAATTCGATTGCCTGCATAATCGGCAATCGGCAATGCTCCCCAGGTGCTGCCGTTGGAGTAACTGTTCTGCTCGGTAAAACCCACTGTCAGGGTATCGGCATCAGACAAGTCGAATGCCAGCAGGCCTGCCGCCACGTTTACTTCGCGGCCGTATTGGTCGAGGTACGAGTTACCCTTGTCGTGGGAGGTGATGAAGCGTCCGCGAATATTCCCGCTGTCTGTCAACGGGCCGGACACGTCCAGCGCCAGCCGTCGGTTGTCCCAGGAACCGATGCTGCTGTCGATCCTTGCCTGAAACGTATCAGTGGGGCGTTTGCGCACCAGATTGACGGTGGCCGATGGGTCGCCGGTCCCGCTCATGAGCCCGTTGGCACCATGGAGTACGTCAACCTGCTCGAATTCAGTCATATCCTGATCGCCAACCAGCACACCCCCCGAGAAGGGCAGGCTCATGCCGTCGTACTCAAAGTTTTCAATCTTGAAGCCACGTGACGTAAAGGCCGTGCGATCGGTTTCGAACTGTTCAACCGTGACTGACGGCGCATTGCGCAACGCGTCTTTCACACTGTTGAGTTTGAAGTCGTCCATTTGTTCGCGGGTAATAACGGTAATCGCCTGGGGCGTTTCCTTGTCGCTCAAACCCAGCCGAGTGGTGCTGGACACCGTTCTGCCTTGGTACCCGGCGCTTTGGCCAACGCCTTGCGCGGAATACTCCTGAATTTGTATGGGCCCCAGACTCACTTGATTGCCCGCAGCCTGATTGAGGATCGGCACAAGGTAAACAGTGGCCTCATCAGTGCGTGCGAAGGTGTAGCCACTGCCTTGCAGCAACCTCGACAGTCCTTCCTGGGGCGCGTAATTGCCTACTACGGCAGTGCTGCGAAGGGCAGCATCCAGATTGCCGTCCAAAAGTACGTTCTGCCCGGATTGTTGGCTGAACGCCAACAATGCCTGGCGCAGTTGCTGGGCAGGGATGTTCAGTGACAGTGTCTTCGCAGAAGTCGCCGCAGCCTGGCCTGGCGCCCCATGAGCCTGCAACCCAGTGACGAGCAATGTGCAGGCCAATGCTGTGCCAAGAGCATTGCGTTGCCAACGCTTGTCAATTCTCGATCCGGGGGTGTGTAGCCTTGCCATTCAGGTTGCTTCCTTTAAGGGTGCGCGAATATGCGAATACCAATCAGTCAGGTTAAGACGCATGAGCACTGGCAATTCCTGAAGGCGCCATGAATATTTTTGAAAAGTTTTTACAGTGGCACGATCAGGCTTATTTAGCCCTGGCCGAACGCGTGCAATCGGGCTGGGGGAAACCGGGATAGAGCGGCCAATGGGCTCAGGCGGGGTAGATCAGAGTGACCAGATCGGTGTAGCGAACCACCCGTACCGCAAGTGCCCGGGTCACCACATCGAGCATGTGTTCAGGCCTGTCGATATTAAGGATCAAACTCACCCGGCGAGCGGCGAGTTGCTTGTCCATAATGAAGATCCTGCCTTCTCGCCAGCGTCTTAATTCGTCCACAATACTGAGCAGCGGCTGGTCAAAGAACACCAGACGTCCGCCTCGCCAGGCGAGTATCTGATCAAGCTCGGCACGCTGGATCTGTCCGGTTTGAGTCATGCCGAAGCGCAGTGACAGACCCTCTCCCACATCCGTCTGTTGATGGGCGTTGACCACGCTGGCGGATTTTTGACTGACGGCGAGAAGCGCTGATGCGCCGTCGCACGACAAACAGAATTCACCCTCGCGGGCAAGCACCTGCCCGGCATCGGTGCTGACGTTGAACTCATCATTGACGCTGGCGGCTACGCTGAAAAAAGCCTCGCCGTGAAGCAGTTCCACTGAGCGCTTGGCGGATGCAAAGTCCAGGTTCAGCGCCGTGTTTCCAGCAAGGTACACGCTGGATCCGTCAGGCAGGCTCACCGTGCGCCGCTCTCCCACCGACGTGCGGATGTCGGCGAAGGACAGATCCATATCATTGAGCCAGAAGGTGGAGGCGCCTGCAGCGACTGCAACTGCACTGGCAGCTATCCCGAACCCGACGAACCGGCGCCGCGACAGCTGAACTTGAGGGGCGGCGCTATCAGGCGGCATCAGCACTGCTGACGCCGCCCACCAGTTCTCGAGCCTGGCGTACGCCTCGGCATGTTCCGGGTCAGCCTTGAGCCATATCGCCAAGTCTTCGCGCTCAGCCTGGGTCGCTGATCCACCCTGCATCAGCGCAAACCAGACACTGGCCTGATGGCTGATGCTATCAGCGCCAGGCGTTGGGGTGAGTTGCGAGGGTTCAGCACTCATGGGTTGACCCAATCATCGGGAACGGCAGTGGGCTGATGGTCATTCAGCTGTCGCCTGCAAGGCAGGCAATCTGGTGTTTGCAGCGATGGCACGGCGTTCATTCAGACATACCAATGCTCAATAAATCCAGGGCTTTGACCATGCGGCTATAGGCAGTCTTCGCAGGAATCCCAAGGCGCTGACCTATCTGCACATAGGTGAGACCTTCCACCCGCACCATCATAAATACATCGCGGCAGGCCGCAGGCATATTTTGAATAACATCGTTCAAGCGGGTTAATTGCTGATTGGCAATCGCGGCCTGCTCAAGTGTTGGCGTCGAGGGCTCCACACTGCTGGTCGCTTGTGCATCCAGTGGCTCGCCCTGGCGGTGCGCCTGGCGCCGGGTGTGATCAATGAAAAGATTGCGCGCGCTGGAAAACAGGTAGGCACGGAAGTTTGCAATTGGCGTGAGGGCCATCTGTTCAGAGAGGCGAATAAACGTGTCTTGCGTCAGGTCGGCAGCTGTTTCCTTACAGCGCAGGCGGCGATCCAGATACTCCTGAATCTCACCACGATGGGCAAGATATAACGCCTTCAGATCTGGGCCGGACATGAAGCAACCTCAAGGGGGAGGGAAGCAAGCGCGATAAATTATCACAAACGATAATCGTTTGCGATATCGGCAGTAATCGATGTAACGCTCGCGCCGTGCGACAGCCCCGATTTAAAAGCGCCTCGTACCGACCAGTTCATCCAGAACCCGATTAGGAACACGAAAGGGTACTGAAGCGTGGTCTTCACCGGGTTCCACGAGAAATCCGCTTCGAAGTCCCAATTGCGATAATCCTTGCAGGCGCAGTTGCAAGGCACTGGCATCCTGGATCATTTGAACGGAATCGCGTTCACCCATCAAAATGGTCAGACTCCGGTGGGTCAAATCAACTTGGCCGGCGAGGGCGCGTTTGGTGAATT
The DNA here is from genome assembly GCF_900585905.1 of Pseudomonas viridiflava. GTDB lineage: Bacteria > Pseudomonadota > Gammaproteobacteria > Pseudomonadales > Pseudomonadaceae > Aquipseudomonas. The sequence goes on along the minus strand of NZ_UTVH01000095.1, from coordinate 760,401 downwards.
CCCGCTCAGGCCCAAGCAGGTATTTATCCTGCCACCACAGGCTTGGACTGACTGCCACGACATGCTGAAAAAGTGCAGGCCGAGTGAAGAGGGCATAGACGCCCAACATTCCTCCAAACGAGTGTCCAACCAAACTGCGCTGATCCTGATTGATGTTGAATTGCTCCGCGACCTTGGGCATCAGACGTGTTTCGATAAAGTCGAGAAACAGATCCTGCCCCCCTTGTGGCGGAGTGTTGCGCTCCTGCGGTGCAGGCGGCGACATGTCGAAGGCTCGGCGTACGAAGTCCAGCGGGGTGTTGCTCGGGTAACCGATGGCGACCAGAACAGCGCCCCGCAACTTCGTCTGAGCACGTTTGGCAGCATGAAAGGCCGGAAAATAGGCGTTTCCATCAAGCAGGTAAATCACCGGATAACCAGCGGTAGGGACGTCCCCCTCTGGCAGGCTGATCATGATGCGATACTCACGCCCTTGCGCACTGGTCATTGCCCACTGCTCTGTACTGTCGAGGGTGACCGGCTCGGCCTGTGAGACGGTCATTCCACCCAGGAGCACTGCACCCCAGAATGCGAAAAAAATGCGAAGCATGGTCCCTGATGTCCTTGATAGTGTGGGTAGAGCCAGGCGCTGTTGAGGTGGGATCGTGCCGGTGAGGCTGGTCATCAGCGGGGCATTGCCTGGATCTGCTTATCTTACATGGCCAAGCGCGCTGATCCAGAACATGGCTCAGCGTCAGATCGCAGGAGAGGGGGGATCTTAGTGAAATGGAAAGCCGCCCGACAGGACGGCTTGCTCACTTAGAACTTGAAGCGTCCGACCAGACCCTTCAGTTGCACGGCGATCTCGGTCAGGCGTCCCGACCCGGATTGAGCCGAATGGGCGAACGCTTCGACCAGTTGGGCATCGGCATGAATCTGCGCGATATGCCGATTGATCTCCTCGGCCACCTGGTGCTGTTCTTCTGCTGCTGTCGCAATCTGCGCGTTCTGGTCACGGATGGAATCCACGGACGTGCGGATTTTTTCGAAGCTGTCGCGAGCGTGCTGAATGCGCTCGACACTGTCCTGGGAGACCTGCAGGCTGCCTTGCATCTGCTGCGTGACCTCATGCGTTCGCCGCCCGAGATTGCCCAGCAGGGTGTCAATTTCTCCGGTGGAGTCGGCCGTACGTCGCGCCAGCGCTCTCACCTCATCGGCCACAACCGCAAACCCGCGACCCTGGTCGCCGGCCCGTGCCGCTTCGATGGCCGCGTTCAGGGCGAGCAGGTTGGTCTGTTCGGCGATCGATCGAATGGTATCGAGGATACTGTTGATGTTGCGACTATCTTGCTCAAGCAACTGCATGGTTTCGGTCGACTGTTGCAAATCTTTGCTCAGCCTCAAGACGCTGCCGGTGGCTTCGCTGATGTGCTGCTGGCCGGCAGAAACGTCACGGTAACCGGTATCGGCACTGGATGCAGCCTGGCTACAGGAGTGAGCCACTTCATTGGCGGTCGCGACCATTTGATTGAACGCGGTGCTGACCAGTTCGACGGCTTCACGCTGACGTCCGGCAACTTCATCCATGTTGCGGGCGACCTGAGTATTGTCGGCCGCCACCACTTGCAGCTCGGTAGATGCACTGCCAATGCGCTTTAACATCTGCGAGATACTGCCGAGAAACTGGTTGAACCAGCTGGCCAGGGTTGCCGTCTCGTCCTTGCCCTGTACCTTGAGCTGCTGCGTCAGATCGCCTTCACCCTCGGCAATTTTTTGCAGGCCATCAGCGACCCCTCGAATCGGTCGCACGATGACCCCGGCAAAGGTCGAGCCTACGATAGCGAAAATGATCGCAACGGCCGCGGCGATGCCTGCTATCAACCACGTCAGGTTCGACGCCTTCGCCATCACTTCTTCGCGCTCGATCAACCCGATGAACCGCCACCCCAGACCTTTTGAACTGACCACGTTGACCATGTAGACCTTGCCGTCGATCTCGATCTGGGCGGGGCCATCCGAACGCTTGGCAAGCTCCGCGTAGTTCGCGCCCAAGTCCCCCAATGGCTTGAAGTTATGTTCGGCGTTGCTGGGATCCACCAGCACGTTACCGTTCGCCTCGACCAGCATCAGGTAACCGCTGTTGCCCAGCTTGATGTTTTTCACCAGCTCGGTCAGTTGTTTAAGCGACACATCCAGGCCCACCACGCCGACCAGCGCGCCCGCAGGGTCGGTCACCGTACGGACGGTGCCAATCAACGACACATCGTCAGGTGCCCAGTAGTAAGCGCCTGTGCGGACTGTCGTTCCGGGAGCCGCGATCGCTGCCTTGTACCAGGGACGCGTTCGAGGGTCATAACTGACAATCTTCGGATCATCTGGCCAACTGGCATAGCCGCCATCGGCCAGGCCAAGCGAGAGGTACGCCGTGCTGGGATGGCTCTCGGCGAAACCTTGAAAAATGCTCAGCAACCGTTGGTTGCCTTCAGTCAGTGGAATTTGCGGGGCATTAGCGGTGGAGTAATCCTTCAACTCTTTGGTCGAAAAGATTCGAGGATCTTTTGCGATCTGCTCCACGTTCTGACTGATGCCATCAAAAAACTGCCTCATCCCGTTGTCGATCTGCCGAATCTCTCGGCCACTGCTGTCAACGAAATCGACCTCAGCGGCTCCACGCACATTGAATACGACAATCGCGGCCACCACCATCACTGGAAGGCTCGCGACCGCCGCAAACGCCCAGGTTAATTTCTGTCTGATGTTCATGTGTGATCCCGATGATTTTTGGAAGAATGGGTCGGCAGATCAGAGGCGTGTGGGTTGGGGTCTTGGGAATAGGTATAGGTACTCCTGAGTTATCGGCAAGTATTGGGTAAGCATGAGTCGGGGCACTTGCCGAAGAGCAGGGTCTGAAGTCTGAGCTTATGCATCACGACTTTGAGAGAGATATCGCCGCAGCGCGGGCATTCGGGGGTGCCAGTGCGCCAATTGGCAGCATGGGGATGTGCCGATACCCTTGAGTGCCCAAGCGTTTTACTTTCGCCAGGCCTGGCCAGTTAAGCCGTCGGGTAACGCGTTGATCAGCCGTGAGACAAGTGCAACTGCACTTCCATGGCGGTATGAAGGAGTCTGACGACCTCGATCACCTTGTCGTTTGCCACACCATTGAACACGACATGGCGTGGGCTTTTGACTGTTCCATGGGGCTGTCGGGCTTGCTGGCGTGAGGTGATAGCTGCGCAGGCCCTCACGGAGGTCGTGTACTTGGTTATTCCACTACAAGCTATCCGGATCCCCAAAAAACATCTGTATCCGCGAGCGCAGCCAGCGTTCGCCCGGGTCGTTGTCTTGCGACCCGCGCCAGGCCATGTGCAGTTCGAAGGTCTGGGTTTCGATGGGCAGGGCTTCGGCTCTGACGCCACCGGCGGCGGCGAGTACGACGGCGGCGAAGTCGGGGACGGTGGCGATTATGTCGGTGCCAGCCAGGAGGGTGGCCAGCCCGTTGAATTGAGGGACGGCCAGCACCACATGGCGTTTGCGGCCGATCTTGTCTAGGTGTTCGTCGATGAAGCCACCCAGGTCGCCAGCGAATGACACCAGGGCGTGGGGCCGCGAGCAGAAGTCTTCCAGGCTCATGGGGCCGGGCATGGTGTCGGCGCGCAGCAGCATGGCTTTACTGCGGCGCAGTACCTTGCGTTTGGCGTTGGCGGGGAGGTCGTTGGTGTAGCTGACGCCGATGGAGATTTCCCCCGAGGCAAGCAGTGGTGGCATCAGGATGTAGTTGACCCGGCGCACCACCAGCACGATGCCCGGCGCTTCCGAGCGCAAGCGTTTGAGCAGCGATGGCAGCAGGGCGAATTCGGCTTCGTCGGACAGGCCGATGCGGAACACGGCAGTGCTGGTGGCCGGATCGAATTCAGAGGCGCGGCTGACGGCGGTGGAAATGGAGTCCAGCGCGGGCGACAGCAGGGCGAAGATTTCCGTGGCTCTGGCGGTGGGCTCCATGCTGCGGCCGGTACGCACGAACAACGGGTCGTCAAACAGCCCGCGCAGACGCGACAACGCGGCGCTGATGGCAGGCTGGCCAAGGAACAGCTTTTCAGCGGCACGGGTGACACTGCGCTCATGCATCAGGGTTTCGAAGACGATGAGCAAATTGAGGTCGACGCGACGCAGGTCGTTGCGGTTCATGACGGAATTCTCGGCCGTTGGTCGATGCGGTTGTACGAGAGCGGCGCGCAGCAGGTCGGTATGGCTACGTGTCAGGCGTGAATAGTACGAGCAAACGCGGTCTGCGCGCATGGGTTAATTCATCGCACAAGTCATCCCGCCGGCGCACGGCCAAGCCCTGGGAGTGGGCAGCGGGTTGCATTGTCAGGCCGACATGCGAACAATGGCGGGCAGAAACATGCTCACGCTTGCTGCGCAAACCGTGAATTTCCATGCGTGAACCATGGACAATCGATGACAGGCATGTCGACTATTAATAGCCACTGATAGTGTTACCGGCAGCGCCCGGATAGAGTCCATGGCATCAGGTTTATTTGGCGAGGTTCGAAATGTCCCGCACGATTCGTTTTCATCAGTTTGGCCCGGCCGAGGTGCTCAAGATCGAAGAGCATCCGGCTGCGTTGCCTGCGCCCGGTGAGGTGCAGGTGAGTGTCCAGGCTGTTGGCATCAGCTGGTACGACGTGCTGTGGCGGCAAAACCTGGCTTCATCTCAGGCGCGCCTGCCTGCAGGTCTTGGCCACGAAATGGCCGGTGTCGTCACTGCTGTCGGGCAGGGCGTGGACGATCTGAAAGTTGGCGATAAAGTGGCGAGCTTTCCCTCGGCCGATCCCAATCAGCATCCCGTCTATGGCGAGGTCATCGTGCTGCCACGCACGGCGCTGACCCGTTATCCGGATGTGCTGACACCGGTAGAAGCCAGCGTGCACTACACGCCGCTGCTGGTGGCTTATTTCGCCTATGTGGACCTGGCCCGGATCAAGCCGGGGCAGACCGCACTGGTCACCGACGCCAGCCACTGTGCCGGTCCGGCGTTCGTCCAGCTGGGCAAGGCGCTGGGCGCGCGGGTAGTTGCCGCGACCAAGACCGAGGATGCCCGCGAATACCTGCTCTCGCTTGGTGCCGATAAAGTCGTTGTCACCGAAGAGCAGGATTTGCTCATGGCCACCAACAAATTTACTGACGGCCGTGGCGTGGACGTTGTGCTCGATGGTCTTGGCGGCCCGCAGATGTCGATCATGGGTGACGTACTGGCCCCGCGCGGCAGCCTGATTCTGTATGGCCTGCAGGGCGGCAACCAGACACCGTTCCCGGCGTGCGCGGCGTTTCAGAAGAACATCCAGTTCTTTGTCCATTGTCTGGGCAATTTCACCGGCAAGCCCGAGCTGGGCATCATGCAGGATGACGCTGCGTTGCAGCGTGCGCTGCGCGATATCAATCAGCTGACCGCTGACCGCGTGCTGGTGCCGTTGAAGACCCGGCTGTTCCCCTTCAGCGAAGTGGTTCAGGCGCATCGCTACATGGACGGTTGTCCTATCGGTGGTCGCGCGGTGCTGGAAGTTCAGGCGCAGACTGTCTGACGGGTAAACACTCGTCCTGCGGCATGCAACAAAAAAACGCCTTCCCTGTGGGAAGGCGTTTTATTTTGTCAGCCCTTCATGGGTAATGCCTGACACTTGGCAACGTCTATTTAAACGCCTGCAGGCGCGCCACTACAAGTTAGGGTTATTTTTAAACAGTGGGCCAATCTGTTTTAACATGTGACTTTTTTCCACTGCCCGCAGCACGGTTGTCTAAATTAGCCAGACCGGATCGGATTTAGTCGTGCAACAAGGCTGCAGGCCTTGCCGATCAGCCGCCGAACGGGACGACGAGGCAGTGTATTAATTAAACATGTTCGTGTAATTAGCCCCTCATTAAACAGCGCGCTGTGTATAACTTCAGGCACTTTTTTCTGTCTTGTATTTGTGAGATTAATCCCGATAATAGTTAGGACTTACCGCTCAGGGAATGGGTCATGGTCTTATTTCGGTTTTGCACTTGGCTCGCGATAGTGGCTGGCGTCTGCTGCAAGTTGCCGCTGTCTAAACAGGCAGGCGAGGTTCTATGAGTTCCCTACATGAACAAGCGATGAGTTATGTCTATCAGCAAGTACTGCAGCGCCTGCTGGGGTATTTCAAGCGTGCCGAGCGCACGGCCCTGCAATTGCTGATTCAGCGCCTGATCGTAGCCGCTGGCGGCATCGAGCAGATTGCAAACTTCAGGGTGCTGGTGCCATTCAGTGGCGGCAAGGACAGCGCCTATACGGTGGCGCTGCTGCGCGCAGCCCAGCTGAGTATTGCCGGGCGCGCACCTGCAACCTTCAACCTGCGCGTGGCCAGCATGCGTCACCCGGGCATGACCGCGCCGGTGCTGGACAATATACAGCGCACCTATGCCGCGTTGTTTCTGCATGACGATCCCAGGGTCGAGTTGCTCGCCGTCGACCGCGAAGCGGTCAGGCTGTTCGAGCCACAGGAGATGCTCTCAGTGGCAGATCGTGAGCAGCATCGCTCCGATATGTTGATGAATGGTCACGTATCGGCAGGTGACGGACGTACCACGTTCTGCAACAGCTGCTACCTGAGCCTGGCGGATTTCTTTACCCGCACGGCGGCCTGGGGCGAAGGAGTGGACGCCGTTGTGATGGGTGACTCGCGCAAAGAGCAGAAACAATACGTCACCTGGGCTAGGCGCCTGCTGCCAGCCTCGGGTTATCGCCTGAGCGATTTCAGCCATCAGAACTTCGACGGTATGTTGAACATCATCAACGGTATCCGCCAGGCCTATCATCAGGCGTTGTACGGCGACGCCGAAGAGACATCCAGGCTATGGGTGATGCCGACAGACAAGGCGGTCATTCCCGCGTTTATCGGTATCGGCGACCTGCTGCCCAGTGATGCCGAAGCGCACTGGAAGCTGCTGACCGAGTTCCTCGGTTTCCGTTTCGATGAGCTGTCCCTGGGGTTCAGTGAGTCCGATTGCGCCAACCCGTTGCTCATGGCGCACATGCGCGGGCTGATGACACAGTGGGTGCAGGGGCGCACCTATGCTCAGGGCATTGGCGAGTACCTGCAACTGGCGGAGGCATTGATGCGCAGAAAAAAAATGCCGCAACGCCTGATCGAGCAGGCGCTTGGCGCGTACGCAGGAGAGGAGGCAATTGCGTTGCGCCGCGAGCTGGCCGGCAACCTGGCGATGGACGCATTTGGCGTCAGTGAGGGCCAGCTGATCTGTCTGCTGTTCTCGCCTTTCGTCAATGAAGGTCGCGGCCTGGAGCCGTTCCTGCGCCGCTGCCACCCCGGCATGCTCATTGCGTTGCCGGACATGCACAAGGCCTTGCAGGATTTGCCCGCTCCCGAGCAGGTGGTGCAATGGCTGGTTGATATAAGCGGGCTCAGTCTGGAGGGCTTGCAACGACTGTATGGCAAGACCTTGGTGGATTTCGACAATCCTGAGTCGATTATCGCCCGGATACGTGTGGCTGATCCCGACAAGCAGCGCATCCGCGTCGTTGATCCGCAGACGGGCGTTGCCACACGTCTATTGCTGTCCGGGCGCTGAAGGCGATTGCGCGCGGTTTGTTCCGGGCCGTCGATCCATTTAATTTGCCAGACAACGCCCGGGCTGTTATCTGTATGCCCATCCAGTATCGGCAATGCAGTGTGTGAACGTTCATCTCCCCCCCGCAACCTCAGATACACAGCCCACTTTGGCACCCGACCGGGACGACGCATCACGTTATCTCGTCGCGGTGCGTGCCTTGTGCGAATTTACCGCCAAGGCGGGTGACCTTGATCTGCGTTTCACGCCATCGCCCACCGCGCAGGAAGGCATTGCCGGGCATCGCAGCGTGGTAACGCGTCGTGGCCCCGGCTATCAGGCGGAAGTGGCATTGAATGGCGAGTACGGGCCGCTGAAGATCCGCGGCCGCGCCGATGGCTATGATCCCGAGCGCAATCAACTGGAGGAGATCAAGACCTACCGGGGCGAGCTGGCGAGCATGCCGGAGAACCATCGTCAGTTGCACTGGGCGCAGGTGAAGATCTACGGCTGGCTGCTCTGTCAGCAGCGTCAATTGCCGGACGTGAACCTGGCGCTGGTGTATTTCAACATCGTCAGTGAACAGGAAAGCGTGATTCGCCAATGCTGCACAGCCGCCGAGCTGGAAACATTTTTCCAGCACCACTGTGCGCTGTTCCTGCGCTGGGCCGAGCAGGAGCTGGCCCATTGTCAGGCGCGCAACCGTGAGCTCGATCAGCTGGCATTCCCGCATCAGGGTTTCAGGACCGGCCAGCGTCATCTGGCCGAATCGGTGTACAAGGCCGTCAGCACCGGCCGCTGCCTTATGGCCCAGGCGCCGACCGGGATCGGCAAGACCATCGGCACGCTGTTTCCGATGCTCAAGGCGACGCCGGGTCGTCAGCTTGACAAGATTTTCTTCCTCACCGCCAAGACCCCGGGTCGCCAGTTGGCCTTGAATGCGCTGAGTGTGATTCGCGACAGCGCGCCGCAGTTGAAGCTGCGGGTGCTGGAACTGGTGGCCAGGGACAAGGCCTGCGAGTTTCCGGACAAGGCCTGCAATGGTGAATCCTGCCCGCTGGCCAAGGGCTTTTATGATCGTCTGCCTGCCGCGCGCAGTGCAGCGTTGCGGTCGCCCTGGCTGGACAAAGAGGGTTTGCGCACGATTGCCCTGCAGGAGCAGGTCTGCCCGTATTACCTGGGCCAGGAAATGGCGCGCTGGTCGGATGTGGTGATTGGCGATTACAACCACTATTTCGACCTCAGCGCTTTGCTCTTCGGCCTTAGCCAGTTCCACCAGTGGCGCGTGGCGGTGCTGGTGGACGAGGCCCACAACCTGGTCGAGCGCGCCCGCGGCATGTACAGCGCCAGCCTCGATCAGCAGGGCCTGCACACCCTGCGCCAGACGGCGCCGGAGGCTTTGAAAAAACCGCTGCAAAAGCTCAATCGCGACTGGAATGCGCTGCACAAGGAACAGATCGCGTCTTATCAGGCTTACCCTGGCGCCCCTGGCAAATTGGTGCAGAGCCTGAATCAGTGCGTGGCGGCCATGGGCGATTATTTCAACGAACATCCCCAGGCCATGGACAGTACGCTGCAGGGTTTCTACTTCGATGCCATTGCCTTTGTGCGCATTGCCGAGCTGTTCGATGAGCATTTTGTCTTTGATATCAGCAAGCGCGACGTGAGCAGCAAACGCAGCTTTTCCAGGCTGTGCCTGCGTAACGTGGTGCCGGCGCCGTTCATTCGTCCAAGGCTGAGCGCAGCGCTCAGCGCGGTATTGTTTTCGGCCACCCTGAGCCCTCGGCACTATTACGCCGATCTGCTGGGTCTGCCCGCCGATACCGTGTGGATCGATGTCGAGTCGCCATTCAGCCACGATCAGCTGGACGTGCGCATCATCAGCCGGATTTCCACCCGCTTCATCCACCGTCAAGCCTCCCTGGCACCCATCGTCGAGTTGCTCGCTGAACAATTCCAGAGTCGTCCCGGTAATTACCTGGCGTTTTTCAGCAGCTTCGATTACCAGCAGCAAGTGGCCGAGCTGCTGCAACGCACCCATCCGCAGGTGCCGTTGTGGCAACAGGCCAGGGGAATGAGCGAAAGCGAGCGGCAGGGTTTTCTCGATCGCTTCACGCTGCACAGCCAGGGCATCGGTTTTGCAGTACTCGGCGGCGCGTTCGGTGAAGGCATCGATCTGCCGGGCGCGCGTCTGATCGGCGCATTTATCGCCACCCTGGGGCTGGCGCAGCTCAACCCGGTCAATGAACAGCTCAAGCAACGCATGGCTGCCCTGTTCGGCGCAGGCTACGATTACACCTACCTGTACCCCGGTGTGCAGAAGGTCGTCCAGGCCGCCGGGCGAGTGATTCGCAGCCAGCAGGATCAGGGCGTGGTGGTGCTGATCGACGACCGCTTTGCCGAACCCAGGGTGCAACAGTTGTTGCCGCGCTGGTGGCAGCTTTGAGTTGATCAAGCGTTTGCGGATCGATAGCCGAGCGATGCGGTCCAACAGCCCGTAAACTGCTGCGTCTCGCTGCCGTCTGCTGTTTATGGCTTCGACAGGCCGCTCGACGCTTGGCAGTTCCCCGTTTTTCATGACCTGGAGGTTGTATGAGTCTCAGTCCCTTCGCCGGCAAACTGGCACCGGCGCAATTGCTGGTTGATGTGCCGCGACTGGTAACCGCCTATTACACCGGCCAGCCTGACGCATCTGTTTCGACCCAGCGCGTGGCCTTTGGCACGTCCGGTCATCGCGGCAGCTCGTTCGACCTGAGCTTCAACGAATGGCACGTTCTGGCGATCAGCCAGGCGATCTGTCTGTATCGCCAGGCCAACGGCATCGACGGCCCGTTGTTCCTCGGCGCTGACACCCACGCGCTGTCAACGCCCGCTGCGGCCAGCGCGCTGGAAGTCCTGGCCGCCAATGGCGTGCAGGTAATGATCTCGCAGAACGACGAGTTCACCCCCACGCCTGCCGTTTCCCATGCCATCATCTGCTACAACCGTGGGCGCACCACGGGCCTGGCCGACGGCATCGTGATCACGCCTTCGCACAACCCGCCCGAGAGCGGCGGTTTCAAGTACAACCCGCCCAATGGCGGCCCGGCGGACAGCCACATCACCAAGTGGATCGAAGCCAAGGCCAACGAGCTGCTCGCCGAACAGCTTCGCGGCGTCAACCGGATCAGCCACGAAAAGGCGTTGCGCGCCGACACCACCCATCGCCACGACTACCTCAACACCTACGTTGCCGACCTCAACAGCGTCATCGACATGGACGCCATCCGTAACGCCGGTCTGCGCCTGGGTGTCGACCCACTGGGCGGCGCCGGGGTGAATTACTGGTCAGCCATCGGCGAGCACTACGGCTTGAACCTGGATGTGGTCAACAAGTTCGTCGATCCAACGTTTCGCTTCATGTCCGTGGACTGGGACGGTCGTATCCGCATGGACCCGTCTTCCAACTTCGCCATGCAGGGCCTGATCGGTCTCAAGGACCGCTATCAGGTGGCATTCGCCTGCGACCCGGATCACGACCGCCACGGCATCGTGACCCCCACCGGCGGCCTGCTGGCACCGAACAATTACCTCGCAGTGTCGATTGATTATCTGTTCCAGAACCGTCCTGACTGGCGCGCCGATGCGGCCGTGGGCAAGACCGTGGTCAGCAGCGCAATCATTGATCGGGTGGCAACTCGTCTGGGACGCCGCCTGTATGAAGTGCCGGTCGGCTTCAAGTTTTTCGCCGATGGCCTGTTCGACGGCTCGTTGGGTTTTGGGGGCGAAGAAAGCGCGGGCGCGTCGTTCTTGCGCAAGGATGGCAGCGTTTGGACCACCGACAAGGACGGCTTGATCCCGGCCTTGCTGGCCGCCGAAATCACTGCCCGCAAAGGCCGTGATCCGAGCGAGATCTACCGCGCGTTGACCGACGAGCTGGGCGAGCCATTTTCCACCCGGGTTGAAGCCAAGGCCAGCCCTGAGCAGAAGGCTGCGCTGAGCAAGCTGTCGCCAGAGCAGGTCAAGTCTACTGAACTGGCGGGCGAGTCGATTCAGCACGTGCTCAGCCATGCGCCGGGCAATAACCAGGCGATAGGTGGGCTCAAGGTCATGACCGAGAATGGCTGGTTTGCCGCGCGCCCATCAGGCACTGAAGACATCTACAAGATCTACGCCGAAAGCTTCCTCGGTGAAGATCACCTCAAGCGTCTGGTGGCTGAAGCCCAGGTGCTGGTGGATGCTGCTATTGCCTGACAGCCAGGCGCCAGGCTTGGACCGCTGAAAAAAAAGCCCGGACTTGCGAGAGTCCGGGCTTTTTGATGGGCAGTTGTCAGCAATCAAGCGACATCGACCAGCACGATTTCGCTGTCCTGCAACGCAGTGACGCGCAGAATCTGCTCGCCCTCTACCGCCACGCCGTCCCGAGCGTTGGCCTGCAGGCCATTGACCTCAATGCTCCCGGTAGCAGGTACCAGATACGCACGACGACCGGCATCCATCAGGTACTCGGCGCTTTCACCGGCCTTCAGATTGGCCGCGACCAGACGCGCATCGGCGCGGATGCGCAGGCTGACATCGTCACCGGACTTGCCGCTGGCCAGGGTGACAAAACCTTCACGCTCGCCTTTGGGGAACGGTTTGGCGCCCCATGAAGGTGCTGCGCCGGTCTCATTGGGCATGATCCAGATCTGGAAGATCTTGGTGGCCGTGGATTCCGCGTTGTATTCACTGTGGGCCACGCCAGTGCCAGCACTCATGACCTGGACATCGCCGGCTTCGGTACGGCCTTTATTGCCCAGGCTGTCCTCGTGGCTGATGGCGCCTTCACGCACATAGGTGATGATTTCCATGTCGCGGTGCGGGTGCTTCGGGAAACCCGTGCCTGCCTGGATGATGTCGTCATTCCAGACGCGCAGTTGGCCCCAGCTCATCCGCGCCGGATCGTAGTATTCGGCAAAGGAGAAATGGTGATGAGCATCGAGCCAGCCGTGGTTGGCGCCGCCCAGCGTGTTGAAAGGTCGTAGTTGCAACATGGTATTGCCTCCTGAGCGTGACCGGACATAGGCCCGGCCTGCCGACGTGATGTGGGGTTGATGGAGCTATGATCGATCAAAGCATTATCGAAAAAAAGCGGGTATTTCTGCTTTTAACGATCACATTAATCGATGTTAATGCATGACCTATTCTCCATTCAGCCTGCAGTTGATCGGCTAATTAACTGACATATAAGCATTTGCTGGAGGTTGTCAGAGAATCAGGCGACCATGCGCTTCTCCCGTCATGACCTGTTGGAGCCTGCGTGCCAGACAACCTGCCTGTTGAATGCGACCCCGATCTCTCTGCCCCCTATCAGTTGCCGTTTCTGCGTCGCCTGCTTGCCGCCATGCTGGGCCGTGGCCTAAACCGCCTGCGCGCCCAGCATCCGCCGTCATGGCAGCAAGGTCACGCAGATGGCTACCTCAACGGTCATCAGCACGGCGTTGATGAAGGTTATGTGAACGGGCATCTGGATGGCATCGAAGAAGGCCGGCAGGTTTTGGTGATTCGCGACAACCGCCCCCTGGAGCATCGGGGGCCGAAGGTCGATGACCATCTGTTCGACGACTGGCGCCTGGCCATTACCGCCGAATTGAAAAAGCGTCTCAAGGCTGACGTCGCCCTCAAGTTACCCGCGCAGGGCCAGCCCAGCGTTGCGCAGTGGAAGATGATTTTCAGCGATACGCCATCGACCTGTGTGGTGGCTGGCGCTGGAGCGGGCAAGTCCACGTCGCTGGTGTTGCGCATTCTGTTGCTGACTCATTATCTGGGCTTCGAGCTCGACAGCATGACGGTGGTGACTTTCACACGCGAATCCCGCAAGGATTTCATCGCTAGGCTGATCGAGGTGTTCGCCTGCTGGGGTCACGAGTTGAGCCAGAAACAGGCGCGGGACCTGGTGCGCACCTTTCATTCGCGGATTCTTCCGCTGGTGCGCAGCCTGCCGGGCCTGGAGCAACTGACAGCGTTTGAAAACCTTGGCAATCAATCGGCAGCGGGCCTGGAGGAGGGCGCAGACAGCAACCCCTTCGAGCTGCGTATCAACGATGTCCAGCGTCAGCAACTGAACCTGTGCTATCGCGACCTGTACGCCAGTAACCAGCGTTTTCGCGAGGTCATCGCGCCCCTCTATCGTCAGGCGCTGCAGCTCAAGGAGCTTGAGCGTGATCATCCGGATGTGCAGAAACGTGTGACGGTCACTGAGCTGTCAGCCAAGCGCGACGAGGCGTTGTGCGATCTGATAGAAGGCCTGTGGAGGCGCGCTGGCGCATGGCCGATCAAAGGCGTCGAGCCGATGCGCCAGACTGTTGAGATCAACGGCTGCGGCTTTCACCTGCACGGTTACATTGCCGAGCTGGACGCCTGGGTGGTGCTGGGTTTCGATCCCCAGGAAGACCAGCAGTTAAAGCGCCCTGACGCCAAACTGCCGGTGTGGGCCGAGTGGGTGATCAAGCGCACGCTGTTTCAGGCGTTCTGCCGCAAGCCGGTGATCTGGCTCGACAGTTATGAGGCCGGTGGCAGGGTATTGGAGTCGCTGGCCGGGGCTGCGGCAGCCGGGCCGGGCTTCGACTATCGGGTCAAGGGTGAGCTTGGCGCGGCGCCGCTGCTGGACAGTTTTGTCGCGGCCGCCGGTTTCATCGAAAACCTGGGCCTGGACGTGCCAGCTGCCATCAGCGAAATGAGTTTTGCCAACACCGATCCGGATCGGTTTTTTTTCGAGGCCTTGAGCCTGTTCTGGAAGGCCTTCGAAAAACAGCTGTTGGCCATGACGCCGCCGGTCATGACCTACAACCGCATGTTTGCGCTGTTCGGTGAAAACTCCCCGGAAAACCTCAAACTGGTGGGCGATGAGCAGTTGCGGTCACTGTCCCATGTGATGATCGATGAGTTCCAGGACGTTTCGCCACAGATCGTGTCGTGGATACGGGCAAGCCTCAACGAGATTCGCCGTCGCGGGCCAGACCTGCATGTCGGCCGGGCTGCGCGTCATTCGTCGCTGCTGTGCGTGGGCGACGACTGGCAGTCGATCTACGGCTGGCGGGGCAGTTCGCCGAAGTATTTCATGGAGTTCGCCAAACAGTTTTCATCGCCTGCCACCACGCGGGTGATGCTCACGGATAACTACCGCAGCCATCAGCACATCATCGATGCCGCCGAGCATATCGTGCGTACGGCGCCTGCCATTGCCGGCAAGAAAGCCCGTGCCAGCGGTGGGTCTCAGGCGCTGTTCCCGGTGGTAATTTCGTCGCGCGACGAAGAGCAGCTTGAGAAACAGGTTGCCGAGCACTACGCCGCGGGCGACACACTCCTGCTGCTGTATCGCAAGAGCAGCGAAAAATCAGGATTCAGCCCTGGATTGCAGGCGCTGATCGAGGCTGACCGGGTCTTGCCGGCGGCCGCCCGGCGCATCAAGCAGCTGACCTATCACAGCGCTAAGGGGCTGCAGGCTGACGCCGTGTTCCTCCTCGGCGATTGCCAGCACAGCACCCGCTCGCCCTACAAGAATCAGCTCTATCGCCTGGCCGGGCTGGCAGAAACGGGCGATGCCGAGGCATTCGACAATGCGCAACGGGACGAAGCGCTGCGCCTGGCCTATGTTGCGATCACCCGGGCAGTGCGGCATTGCTATTGGTACATTGATGGCAGTGGCAGGGAGGGTGTGTCTGTTACGCGGGCGTCTGAGCATATCGATGCTGCAAAAGCGTTTTTCGATGACCGACGCGGACAGTCGTGAGGCAGGCCAGAGGGTTCAGAACAGGCTGGGAACATGCAGCGCAGTGAAGCATTCAAGTTCGGTCTCGATGGCCTCGATAATCAGCTCCACTTCGCTGGCATTCATGACCGTGGCGCAGGGCAGCCCCGCAATCGCAATGATCGTCTCGCCGCTGGCGCGATCAAACAGTCGAGCCACCATACTGCCGGGTGCGTCCATGGTGGCTTCGAAGCCCACGGGATGGAAGTACCAGCGCATCAGTTGGCAAGCGTTGGGGAACGTGACCTTGTTCATATAGCCCACCTCGTTCAAACGAGCACTGCCAGCGGCTCAAATGGGGAGGCAAGGGAGCTGTGGAAGGCAGTAGGGCGAGTGGCAGGGGCAAGAATCGGAAGATCCCTGCGATGGCCGGTGTGCTTGCCTGCGATGTATTCCGAACAGCCCTTACGAGGATCAAACGTAGCACCGAGCAGGGTGTAATCAACACACAATTATCGTCCCGGCGCAAAAATAGTGTCTGTCGCCTGAACGTTCGGCGGGCCTTATTCCTTAACCGTATTAAAGAGCCGCTTAATAATCATTTCGGGCCTGATGGGTGTAGACTCCGTCAGCTCAACTAACGGCCACAGGTTAATCGGTTTGCCAATACAGCGAGTTGAAGCACTTGTCTGTCTGGAGATCTCGCTGCCTCAACTAGCGGCCTTGGGCTCAATCAAAAGCCAGCGTGGCTGTTCAACAAGATCGACATATTTGCACGTTAGGCTGTGGGGCGTCAGGGACACGCTTCTAAGTGCTTGAAAAGGAATCGCACGGCGTCACTGAACCCATGAGGGATTGATCGACGACGCACCTCGCTAGGCACTTCACTCCAGCACAAGAAAGAGAATGATGAAAAATTTCAGATTCCCCTTCCTCACTCGTATTCAGCAGCGCTTCGCATACATTGTGCTGCCTGCTGTCCTGATCAGTTCTGCAGTGGGCTTTTACAGTGCAGGCCAGGGCGTGCATGCCGAACCCAAGAATGGTACGCAAACCCTGGTGTTCATGCGGCACGCGGAAAAACCCTCCATGGGGCTGGGCCAGCTCAACTGTCAGGGGCTCAACCGCGCCATTGATCTGGCCGATCTGCTGCCGCGCCAGTTTGGCAAGGCCGACTTCATTTTTGCCGCCAACCCCAGTCGCCATGTGGAGGAAGGCAAGGATGACCAGTCCTATAGTTATGTTCGCCCGCTGATGACGGTGGGGCCCAGCGCAATCAAGCTCGGTTTGCCAGTCAATATCGATTTTAGCGCCAACGACGTCGACGATCTGGCCGATGAGTGGATGGATGACAAATATCACGATGCGACCATCTATACCGCCTGGTCCCACGGCTATCTGCCGGAGCTGATCAACAAGGTGGCCGAAGAGGCGTCAGGCAAGAAAATCCAGCTGGTGGACGACTGGACGGGCGACGATTTTGATTCAGTACTGGTCCTCACGCTGCGCTGGACCAACGGCAAAGCCGAGCTGCAGTACGAAAACTACAAGCAGGGCCTCAACGATGGTGCTACCGGCTGCCCGAGCTGATTGACGGCCGCAGCCGGGTTAACCGGCACGCCGACAGAATGCACTAGTCAGAAAATTCGTAGTGGAGTACAAATGTACTCCATGAGCACACTCTCTCCCAAACGCGCCGCCATCCTGACCTTTATTCGCGATCGTATCGTGCAACAAGGGCAACCCCCGAGCCTCGCCGATATCTGCGACGCCTTCGGCTTTGCTTCGCGCAGCGTGGCACGCAAACACATTGTCGCCCTCACCGAAGCCGGCCTGATCGAAGTCACGCCAGGCCAGGCCAGGGGCATTCGCCTGGTACAGACCGGTACGCGGCCCGAGCTGCTGGAGATTCCGGTGCTTGGCCGAGTGGCCGCCGGTGCCCCCATCGGCCCTGACCTTGATCACCACAACACGCTAACGCTTGATCGCAGCACATTCAGCCGGGTGCCGGATTACCTGTTGCGGGTACAGGGCGACTCGATGATCGAGGACGGCATCCTTGATGGCGATCTGGTGGGCGTGCACCGCAGCAGCGATGCCCATGACGGCCAGATCGTGGTCGCCCGGCTGGACGGCGAGGTGACGATCAAGCGCTTGCAGCGGGGTGATGACCTGATCGTGCTGCTGCCGCGCAACCCGGCATATGCTCCCATTACCGTGGCTGCAGACCAGGAATTCGCCATTGAAGGCGTGTTCTGCGGCCTGGTACGGCGTGAATGATGGGCGCGGTGGTCAGCCTCGACGCGCTGCTGGACGAGCGGCGCGTCTGGAAGGGGCGTCAGGTTTCAGCCCCTTGCGGCTTGCAGCCCACCGGCCATGCTGCGCTGGATCAGGCGTTGCCCGCCGGCGGCTGGCCAGCGTCGGCCTTGAGTGAAATTCTTATCCCCGCAGACGGTAGCGGGGAGCTGCGCCTGTTGTGGCCTGCGCTGGCCAGGCTGACCGCGAGCGGCGAGCGGGTGGTGCTGGTTTCGCCACCCTTCATCCCGTACCCCCAGGCCTGGCTGGCGGCGGGGGTCGACCTGCGTCAGGTGACGCTGATTCAGGCCGAGGAGCGCGATGCGCTGTGGGCCGCGGAACAATGCCTGCGTTCAGGCAGCTGCGGGGCAGTGCTGGGCTGGCCACGCCAGGCCGACGATCGCGCCTTGCGGCGTTTGCAGGTAGCGGCGGAAACCGGGCAGACCCTGGCATTCGCCTGTCGGCCGCAATCGGCAGCGCACAATCCATCGCCTGCGGCATTGCGCCTAGCCATTGATGTGCGCCCCAGCCAGTTGCGCGTGCTCAAGTGCCGTGGGGGCCTGGCTCCTGCGTCCCCGATCCCGTTTACCGTGGGCCATTGAGGTTTCTATGTTGTGGGCCTGCATTGTGTTGCCACAGATGGCACTCGATGGCGTCATGCGCCGTCACGCTGAACCTGACAAACCCCTGGCGCTGCTCAGTGGACCTGCCCAGCGACGTGTGCTGCAGGCAGTCAATCCAGCTGCGCGGGCCTTGGGCTTGCGCCCCGGCCAGACGCTGACCAGTGCGCAGCTGCTGGTCAGGGATTTTCTGACGGTTGCTTATGACCCCGCTGAAACCGAGCGACTGCAGCGGTTACTGGCAGCCTGGGCTTACCGTTTCAGTTCTCAGGTCAGCCTCAAGTACCCGCGCGTGCTGCTCATGGAGATCCAGTCCAGCCTGGGCCTTTTCGGCCCCTGGCCGGTATTTGAAGCGCGCCTGCGTGCAGAGCTGAGTGCCCTGGGGTTCAGTCACCGTATCGTGGTCGCGACCAATCCGGTGGCGGCGCGGATGCTGGCCAATGCCCACGACGGCCTGGCCGTGACCTCTGGCGCCGACTTGTACACACTGCTGACCCCCATGCCGCTGGATCGTATCGGGCTGAGCCGTGAAGTGGCGCTGGCATTCTCGCGCATGGGTTTGCGCACCTTGCGTCAGGCACTTGATTTGCCCCGCGATACGCTGGCGCGGCGCTTCCCGGCGCAGGTGCTGCAGCATCTCGACAACTTGATGGGCGAGCGTCCGGTGGCGCTGGAGTACTACATCCCGCCGGATTATTTCGATGTGCGTATCGAACTCAATTATGACGTTGAATCCCACCAGGCTTTGCTGTTCCCCCTCAAGCGTCTAATTGCCGATCTGGCTGCCTTCCTGGCCGGACGCGACAGTGGCGTGCAACGTTTTGCCCTCTATCTGGAACACCATGAAGGGCCCGCCAGCGTGGTACCGGTGGGCCTGCTCAGTGCCGAGCGAGAGGGGAACATGCTGTTCGAGCTCGCCCGGGGGAGGCTGGAGCAAATGCAAGTGACCTCGCCGGTACACGCCATGCGCCTGCTGGCGCGGGATCTGCCCGCCTTCGTGCCGACCCATCGCGAACTGTTCAATGAGCGCCAGCAACAGACGCTGCCCTGGGAGCAGTTGCGTGAGCGCTTGCGTGCACGGCTGGGTGACGACTCGGTTAATGCATTGCATCTGCAGGCCGACCATCGGCCGGAAAATGCCTGGTGCTGCACCGCCACAGTCAAGGCCCTGTCGCCACCGCCCGCTGTGCCCCGGCCCGGTTGGTTATTGCCCCAGCCGCAACCGTTGCAGGATGTGGCCGCACGCATCATCGCCGGGCCAGAGCGTATCGAATCAGGCTGGTGGGACGGCGCTGATGTGCGCCGCGATTACTATCTGGTGGAAACCCGCAACGGCCAGCGCGGCTGGGCCTATCGGTCGATGGCGCAACCAGAGCAGCTGTTGCTGCACGGCTGGTTCGCATGAACCAGGGCTACGCCGAACTGCACTGCCTGTCCAACTTCAGCTTCCAGCGTGGCGCTTCCAGTGCCCTGGAGCTGTTCGAGCGTGCCAGGCTGCATGGCTATCAGGCACTGGCAGTTACCGATGAGTGCACCCTGGCCGGGATCGTTCGCGCCTGGCAGGCGGCGCTGAAAGTCGACCTGCCGCTGATTATCGGCAGCGAAATGCAGATCGAGCAGGGCCCACGCATCGTTTTGCTGGTCGAAGATCTGCAGGGCTATCAAGGCTTGTGTCGGCTGATCACGGCCGCGCGGCGGCGCAGCAAAAAGGGCGAGTACCAACTTCTCGCTGACGATTTCGATCAGCCATTGCCCGGGCTGATTGCCCTGTGGCTGCCCGACGCCAGTCTCGAACGCGAAGCCTTGCTGGCTCAGGGGCGCTGGCTGGCCAAGCGCTTTGCCCGGTCTCTCTGGCTGGCGGTGGAGTTGCATTGCGGGCCCGATGATCAGCAGCGGCTCAAGGATCTGCTGGGGCTGGCCGCCAGCCTGAACCTTCGTGCTGTCGCCAGCGGTGATGTGCACATGCACGCCCGGGGGCGCCGGGCGTTGCAGGACACCATGACTGCCATCCGCCATCACACGAGCGTGGCCGAAGCCGGGCATCGGCTGTTCCCCAATGGCGAACGCCACCTGCGTTCATTAGATACCCTGGCCGGGCTTTACCCGCCAGAATTGATCGCAGAAACCTTGGGCATTGCCAGCCGCTGCCACTTTGATCTGAAACAGCTGCGCTACGAGTACCCCCACGAACTGGTGCCTTGCCAACACACCGCCAGCAGCTGGCTGCGCCTCCTGACCGAGCAGGGTGTGCGGCGCCGCTGGCCGCAGGGGCCGAGCGAGGCCACGCGGACGCAGATCGAGCGCGAACTGTGCCTGATCAGCGAGATGAAGTTCGACAGTTACTTCCTGACGGTCCACGACATTGTCCAGTTCGCCCGTGGCCGCGACATCCTCTGCCAGGGTCGGGGTTCTGCCGCCAACTCGGTGGTGTGCTTCGCGCTGGGCATCACAGAGTTGAATCCGGAAAAAACCAACCTGCTGTTCGAGCGTTTCATTTCAAAGGAGCGCAACGAGCCGCCCGACATCGACGTTGACTTCGAACACGAACGCCGTGAAGAAGTGCTGCAATATGTGTTCAAGCGCTATGGCCGGGGCAGGGCGGCGCTGACCGCCGTGGCCAGCACTTACCATGGCACCGGCGCTGTGCGCGATGTGGCCAGAGTGCTGGGTTTGCCGGCCGACCAGATCAATGCCCTCGCCGACTGTTTCAGCAGTTGGAGCGATGAGTTGCCCTCGGTGGAGCGCCTGCGCGAGAGCGGCTTCGATCCCGAGGCGCCACTGCTGCACCGGATTCTGACCCTGACCCGCGAGCTGATTGGTTTTCCCCGGCATCTGTCGCAGCATCCGGGCGGTTTCGTGATTTCCGAACACCCGCTCGATACGCTGGTGCCGGTAGAAAACGCAGCCATGGCCGACAGAACGATCATCCAGTGGGACAAGGATGATCTGGATGCCGTAGGCCTGCTCAAAGTCGACATTCTGGCCCTGGGCATGCTCACCGCGCTGCGCCGTACCTTTGATCTGGTGCGACGTTATCGCGGCAAGGAGTGGACGCTGGCAACCCTGCCGCCGGACGACCCTGAAACCTTCGCAATGATTACCCGCGCAGACACCGTTGGCGTGTTCCAGATCGAGTCACGGGCGCAGATGGCCATGCTGCCGCGAATGAAACCGACCAAGTTCTATGACCTGGTGATCGAGGTGGCCATCGTTCGTCCCGGGCCGATCCAGGGCGACATGGTTCACCCGTACCTGCGGCGCCGTAACGGCGAGGAAGAAGTGACCTATCCACCCAGGCTGAAACAGGTCTTCGAACGCACTCTGGGCGTGCCGCTGTTTCAGGAGCAGGTCATGGCGGTGGCAATCATCGCTGCCGATTACACGCCTGGCGAGGCCGATGAGCTGCGCCGCTCCATGGCTGCCTGGAAGCGCCATGGCGGACTGGAGCCGCATCGCATCCGGCTTGCCGAAAGAATGAAGGCCAATGGGTACGAAGAGGCATTCATCCAGCGCATCTTCGAGCAGATCAAAGGCTTCGGCAGTTATGGCTTTCCCGAATCCCACGCCGCCAGCTTCGCCCTGCTTACCTACGCCAGTTGCTGGTTGAAATGCCATGAACCGGCAGCATTCGCCTGTGCCTTGATCAACAGTTGGCCCATGGGCTTCTATACGCCCGATCAGATTCTTCAGGATGCACGGCGCCACCATATCGAGATCCGTCCGGTGGACGTACGTTACAGCGGCTGGGATTGTTCACTGGAACCGGTCGAGCAGACGGATCGCAAGCGCAATCTGGCGCTGCGCATGGGCCTGCGGATGATTCGCGGCTTTCGCCAGGAGGATGGCTTGAGGCTTGAAGCGGCGGCGACGGGCGACGCACTGCGTGACGTAGGTGAACTGGCCCGGCGTGCAGGTCTGGACACGCGTGCCATGGAAGCCCTGGCCGATGCCGGGGCGTTGCGTGGTCTTGTCGGTCATCGTCACCGGGCCCGCTGGGAGGTGGCTGGCGTTGAGGTGCAACGGCCCTTGTTCGGCCCGGAACACTGCGTCGATGAACCGCCGGTGGCCTTGCCATTGCCGACAGTCGCTCAGGATCTGATGGCTGACTACACCATGACCGGTACCACCCTTGGCCCGCATCCTCTGGCGCTATTGCGACGTCAGTTGGCAGCCAAGCGGTTTCGCAGCTCACAGGATATGCTGACGCTGGAGCATGGGCGCACACTCAGTGTTGCCGGACTGGTGGTGGGGCGCCAGCGGCCGGGCACTGCAAGCGGGGTCACATTCGTGACGCTTGAAGACGAGTTTGGAATGGTCAATGTGGTGGTATGGCGAGATTTGGCGGAGCGCCAGCGCAAGATACTGGTGGGCTCACAATTGCTGCAGGTTTTCGGGCGGCTGGAGTCTCAAGGGGACGTGCGTCACCTGATCGCCCAGCGCCTGTATAACCTGACTCCGTTGCTGACTGGGCTGGATGTGCGCAGCAGGGATTTCAGGTGAGCTTTTTATGCTACGTCATGTTGAATTGCATCTGCGGCACTGGCGTCTGCAGTAGCTAGACAGATGCCGGTCACAGCATGATTTAGAGTAGTTCAGTGGCTATCCGGTCCAACGAACGTTTTGCGGCAGCCTCTATGCTTGCTTCGACACCATCAAGCAACTGGGATATGGTCCACGGCTTGGCGATGAAACGCACGTCAGGGGGCAACTTTCGATTCCCTGGCGAGAACCCGGACATCACCAAGATAGGCATCTGCGGCCATGTCTCAGCGACGTGGTTGGCCAGATCGATACCGTCCCTGTTGCCAGGCATCCGCACATCAGTGAGCAACAGTGAGATGTCGTCTGCGTAGAGCTCAAGGTACTCGGCAGCCTCGTCGGCAGTGCCTACGAGATGCGTGCTGAAGCCGCACTCTAACTCGAGAATTTCCTTGACGAAGTCGCGAACCGTGGGTTCGTCTTCAACCACCAGTACCAGGCCCTTATCAAGCACAGGCTCTTCATTTTGATATAGCAGAGGGTCAAGGGGAGCCTGCGGGGAGTCGAATTGACTCTCCACCGCGTCCTGAATCGGCGGCCCGTTTTCGGCAATCAACGCCAGATCCCCGTTTTGAGAGGACTCTTCATACTTCGATGATTGAGTCATATTTCCTTTCCTCAGCCTCTTGCATTAAAAATCGGGGAGCACAGCAACATGGATCCATTTTGTTGCTCCCTGATATCTGAACAAAATAAAGTCAAAAAAATTCATTTTTTTATAAAAAACGACGAGTTGCAGATGACCGGCCCAGACGGCCCCGCAGCATTTGACCAAATACCCGGCACTGGCACCAGAGTGGCGCGAATTTATCATGACTCCAGGGTATTGAACGACGTTAAATGGAACGACATCTCATGCGTCATGAACTGAAACGATTCACGTGCCGCAGTGGATGCCAAACCCACGCTTAGCCGCAGGGGGTCAGGTTGCCAGGTATCTGAGTGACTGCAGTGTCCATACACTCTTACGCTTGAGTGGTAATCGGTGCAGATAGTTCCCTTGCTAACGTTTTTTAAGCCTGCGCAGGCTGTGAAACAAGCTGCGTCAAATCATCGCACCTGGGAATAATCGATTTATTTGGCGCTTGCTGGGCATGATCTCGCCATGCCCACATCCTGCGTTTTGTGGTGCATGAGCAGATGGCGCGGGAGAAGCGAGGCTATAAAATAGCCCCGTACCGGTGGCAGATACGGGGCGCACAACACAATAGCTGCAGCAGCTGCGGGGGAGCAGGGCCCCGCAGCTGACGACGTTTCCTCAAGCGGTGATCAGTAGCGTTCCAGCCAGTGCGCGTAAGGTGCGGGCAGGGTCCAGGAAGCACGCTCGACGCCCAGTTCCTTCGCTGCAAGATAAGCCCAGTGCGGATTGGCCAGGTGAGCACGGCCGATCATGACCAGATCCAGCTGACCGTCCTTGACCACCTGCTCAGCGATGGCCGGCGTACCAAAGCCCCACGCCGACGACACTGGAATATCTGCTTCGCGACGCACACGTTCGGCAATCGGCCCCATGAAGGCGGGCGCCCAGGGGATATTGGTCTCAGGGATGGTGAAACCAATGCTGACGCTGAGCATGTCCAGACCGGCCGCCTTGAACTGACGGGTCAGCTCGATGGACTCGACCATTGTCTGCTCATCGCGGCCATCAAATTCCAGCACGCCGAAACGTGCCGTCAGTGGCAGGTGCTCGGGCCAGACTTCACGTACCGCTGCCAGCGTTTCCAGAAGGAAGCGGCTGCGGTTTTCAAAGCTGCCACCGTATTGATCCTCGCGCTTGTTGGAATGCTCGGAGAAAAACGTCTGCGCCAGGT
Organism: Pseudomonas viridiflava; assembly: GCF_900585905.1. Lineage (GTDB taxonomy): Bacteria > Pseudomonadota > Gammaproteobacteria > Pseudomonadales > Pseudomonadaceae > Aquipseudomonas. The sequence continues at coordinate 735,862 of NZ_UTVH01000095.1, read as the reverse complement.
AGCCGTGGGCGAAGTGCAGTTCCAGCCATTCGAACCCGGCATCGCGGGCGCGGCGGGCAGCGGCGACGAAATCCTCACGGACCCGGGCTATATCGTCCAGGGTCATGGCCTGCGGCTGCTTCGGCAGATTGGCACCAAAGGCAATCGCTGAAGGCGCGATGGTCTGCCAGCCGCGGGCGTCATCACTGGCGATGTGATCATCACCTTCCCATGGGCGATTGGCGCTGGCCTTGCGTCCGGCGTGGGCAATCTGAATGCCTGGCACTGAGCCCGCAGCCTTGATGGCCTGAACCACGGGTACAAAAGCCTGGGCCAGTTGGTCATTCCAGATACCGGTGCAGCCCGGGGTAATGCGGCCTTCAGGCGAGACGGCCGTGGCTTCGACAATCACCAGACCGGCACCGCCGCGAGCGATGGCCGCCAAATGCACTTGATGCCACTCATTGATCAAGCCATCGATTGCCGAGTATTGGCACATCGGCGGGACGGCAATGCGATTGCGCAGTGTGACGTCTTTCAGCGTGTAGGGCTGGAACAGTGCGGACATGAAACTTACCTCTGCAGAGAAATGGAAACGGTCAATATTCGGTTGTTCGATACTATTCGAACTATGGCTGCCGGGTAAACCCCCGTGTATGATTGCCGCCATGCGTCCATTCAAGCACCCACCCGCCAGCGATTTTGTCCTCGAGCGTATCTTCTACGCCTTGAGCGATCCCGTGCGGCTGGACATCGTCCGTCATCTGGGTAGGGTCACCGAAGCCAGCTGTGGCGAGCTGGACGGCGGTCGGCCGAAGTCGACCATGTCTCATCATTTTCGGGTACTGCGCGATGCTGGCCTGGTCATGACGCAAAGCCTGGGCACGACCCACCTGAACACATTGCGCAAAGCCGATCTGGACAGCCGCTTCCCAGGCCTGCTGGCCTCGATTCTTGCGCAGCAGGATTGATTAGCGGCGCTTGCCGACTGTCTCGTGGAGAAGCAATGAAATACATCCATCAGCGCGAAAGCCTGAACGAAAACGATCTGGTGATCATTCAGGCCTCGCAGCCCTGCAATATTCGCCTGATGAGCGACGCCAGCTTTCGCGCCTTTAAAAATGGTGGTCGGCACACCTATCACGGCGGGGCATTCGAAACGTTTCCGGCGAAAATAACCGTGCCCAGCAGCGGGTTCTGGAACATCACTATCGATACGGTTACACGCCGTGCCATCAGTGTCACCCGCAAGCCGAACCTGACCCATTCCATCAAGATCGTCCGTCGCTCGACATCCTGAGCCGGCTATGACAGGCCAGAGCGCCCGCACCTATAAAAGGTGTCAGTTGATCCGGGTGACCGTCAGTACCACGGCGGCAATTCGTTCCACTTGGGCATAGGTGTCGGTCTCCAGCTCTTCGCCGAAGACATCCGGGTCCATTTCCCGATACGACCACGCCAGATGTGGCCTGTCGATGTGCAATAGCGCATGTTCAAGAAATAGATCAGTGCCATCGACCGTCGGCGCGCCGGTATACAGCAACAGGCTGCCACCCACTGTCAGGCGCTCGACCGCCTGCTCGACAATGCGCACGGACAGCGCCGAACCCAGTCGGTCGCCGCCATGACGATAGGCTCGCTGCTGGGTGTCCTGCATGTAAGGCGGGTTGGCGACGATCAGATCAAAGTCACCGGTCGTAGCCGCCAGAATGTCGCTGTGCCATGCCGACACATTGTCGACTTCCGCCAGTGCCGCGTTGACTGCCGTGAACCGTAGCGCTGTCGGGTTGATGTCAACCGCGAGCACCTGAGCCTGCCTGCGCGCGTGAGCAATCTGGATGGCCCCCACGCCGCTGCCACAGCCAATGTCCACTGCCGCGTGGATGGGGTGCATGCTGGTGCGCAAATGCTCGTCGATGGCCTGAGCAAAGCGATAAGTGTCAGGGCCGAAGAACACCGAGTCGTGGGCAACAGTGGGGAAGGCGGAATGGACGAATAACTGATTGTCCAGGCTCGACCAGCGCACTTCGCTGCTGAACAGCCCGGCATGGGCGCGCATTACGCCGGTTTCCAGCAGCAGTTTGAGTTCGGATTCGCCAAACAGCTGCGGCTCGAACGGACGGTTCCAGCCAAACACATCGCGAAGGTCACGAGCCTGGTGGTTGTCCGGGCGCTGGTTGTTTCTGGCGTGGCTCAGAGGCGTCACGGTGGTGAAGCGATAACCGTCCGCCTTGAGGCGACGTCCCAGTTGCAACAGCGCGAGATCGTGGCGCTCAGTATCCGAGACGGATTCGGCAGCCAGAGTAGGACTCAAATCATGCGGATTCATGCAACAGACTTCCTTGTGCTAATTGACGGGCGTAGTCGCGTGTGGCGCTGAGCCCTTCCGGTGTGGCGTGGCGTGCAGGGGAAAGGCGGTCGAGCAACTGGTCGAACGTCGGCACGATGACCGCACGCGTTGTCTGCTTGCCGGATTGTTCGGCGCAGACACTACGGCGACGGAATTGCGAGCGGAACGGATTGACCTGAGCCGTCCAGTCACCGGCGATCCAGTCCCACAGCAGTTGCAGCTCATAGCCACTGAACACGCCGAACATCACCGCCCCTGGGCCGTCCAGCAGCTGCCAGAAACGGCTGTCCTGAGGATCCTGGTGACGCTTGATCCAGCCTTTGTTTTCCAGCACGGTCAGGAATTCGCGACTTTGCCCTGGCACGGCCAGCCATTCGTTGACCGTCTTGCCTTCAAGGCGGCAGTAGTCCGAATGCATGTGCTGACCGAACGAGCGCTTGCGCTCAAGCATGTCGACCACTTCCTGTTCCAGATCAAACGATTCGATGATCGCCGCCGAGCCGATGCCCAGGTCATTGAGCAAGAAGCCCGCCCGCAGCCGCTCGACGAAATTGCCTTGCGCCTGGGCGACTGGCGCCAGATCAAGCACTGCCTGAGCGGCTTTATGCGCGTGACCGGTACTGGCGTTGTCGATGGTCACGTGCAGGGTGAAATAGTACGGGTCAATGCCCAGCTCGTTGAGCTCAAAAGCCGTGATCAGCAAATGCAACGGCAACTGCTCGTAGCCCAGGTTGTAACCCAGCACTTCCGGCAGGAATTCATCGCAGTGCTCACCCAGCGCCAGTTGGATCGCGCCTTGCAGGTAAAGCTCGTCAGCCAGGGGTTCGGTCGGTGCGCAATCGTGCTCGGCCAGCAGGTTGCGATACAGCACCACGTGGTTGAGCGCAGGGTCGCCATCGCCCAGTTCTTCGAGATAGGTGCGGATCAACCCCTGAAAGCGCCAGTCGCCTGCGTGCTTGAGCGTGCCGTATAACCAGGCGCCGTCTACCAGCTTGCTTGGCGCGACATGCTTGAGGAAATACAACGCGTGAGCCTTGTTGCTGAAGAACTTGCGGCTGCCCCCGGCACGGCGCTGTTCCAGGTAGTCAGCGTAGCGGGCGGCAACTTCACTGGCATTGTCTGCGATCCACGAGGCCAGATCCTGCAACTGCGCAGGCAGGTCACAGGGCAGCGTCGCGGCGGCCTTTAGCTGCTCGGCAAGGAACTGGCGTGCCGCCTGCGGCTCTGCCGGCGCGGCATTGTGCAGCAGCGCTTGATAGAGGGGCAGACCCATGCCGGCGATCCCGGGAGTCGACGCGTCCTGGCAGGCAATGCGTTGTAAAGAGGTCATAAGAGGCTCACTGGCGTTCTTGGTTATAGAAGGTGTGAGCACTGGGGTCCGGATAAATTCCCACCGATTGTCGTCATGACGATAAGCGTCACCCCTCAGTAGGAGTGGAAAATTGCGCCACCCTGGATCAATTACGGCACCTCAATGGTGCAACCCCGTCATTGCACAAGAAAAACTGATCGTCAGCCCATGAAAAACCCGTTTGTCAGGTGAAAGGCTGGCGACCAATCATTCTGTGGATCATCAATTGGAGAAGTGCGGGTATGAATAACATTCAGGCTGAGGCGCCCGTTGCCTGCGGCAAGAAAATGGGGCGGCTGGCAGCCGCAAGTACCATCGGCACTACCCTTGAGTGGTACGACTTCACGGTCTACAACCTGATGGCAGCGCTGGTGTTCAATGCCATCTTCTTTCCATCATTCGATCCGCTCACCGGCACCATTCTGGCGTTTTCCACCTACGCGGTTGGCTACCTGTCACGGCCCCTGGGCGGCATGATCTTTGGCCACCTGGGCGACAAGCTGGGGCGCCGCTTCGTGCTGGTCGCCACGCTGGTGTTGATGGGGCCGGCCACCGGGCTGATGGGCTTGTTGCCCACTTATGCCGCTTGGGGCATCTGGAGCCCGATCCTGCTGGTGGTGTTGCGCTTTGTTCAGGGCGCCGCGATTGGCGGCGAATGGGCGGGCGCGGTGCTGCTGTCGATGGAGCACGGCGCGCAGCATCAACGCGGGCGTAATGCCTCGTTTACCCAGGTCGGCCCGTCGTGCGGCACGCTGCTGGGGACGGGCTTCATCGCCCTGGTGTCCTGGGGGCTGAGCCCGGAAGACTTTCAGGCGTGGGGTTGGCGCATTCCGTTTCTGTCCAGCGTATTGCTGGTGATCTTCGGCCTGTGGCTGCGCCGTGGGGTTGAAGAGACGCCGGTATTCAAGGAGCTGAAAGCCCATGATGCGACGGCAAAGACGCCGCTCAAGGAAGTTTTCAGCCAGCACTGGCGCCGACTGCTGCTGGCGGGCGGGGTGCGCGTCGGCTCTGACGTGCTTTACGCTCTGGTGGTGGTATTCACTCTGACCTATGTCACCACCGTATTGCAGCTTCCGCGTCCACTGGCGCTGACCGCCACGATGATTGGCGCGGCATTGAACGCCGTGTGCGTGCCACTGTTCGGTATTCTCTCGGACAAAATCGGGCGCCGCCCCGTGTACATCGGCGGCGCCTTGTGCGCGATGGTCTGGGCGTTTGTCTTCTTCAAGCTGATGAACACCGCGCAACCGCTGCCGATCTGTGTCGCCGTGGTGGTGGGTCTGGTGATTCACGCTGCCATGTATGGCCCGCAGGCGGCATTCGTCACCGAGCAGTTCCCGACGCGGGTGCGTTACGCCGGTTCTTCGCTGGCTTATACCCTGGCCGGGATCATTGGCGGCGGGTTCGCCCCATTGATCATCGCCAGCCTGTACAAGTCGTATGCCTCCACCTTTGCCGTGTCTTTATATGTCTGCGCGGCGCTGCTGGTGACCCTGATAGCGCTGCTCTGCGCGAAGGAAACCGCAGGCAAGCCGCTGGAGAGCTAGTCCTTGTCGGGCAGTCTGTGCGCAACAGCGTTTCACCGCTGCGCACAGCTGCGCTCATTGATCTTTTTTGCCAGTGTCACTGCGCCACGGGCAGGGCTTCCACTTTATAGCCGTGACGCAGGCTGCGATCCAGCACCGGGTCGAACAGCTCCATTTCAAAAGCCTCGCCATATCCCAACTCGCCAATCACCGGTTGCGTGCCGCAGAACATTGCTGTGCCCTGGCTCAAGCTGGCGTTGGCGTTAAGCCGGGCCAGTAGGGCATCAGGCGCCAGCAGGCTGGTCACCGCGCCTTCCTGATACAGGTTGCGAACACCGTCGCGGGTGCGCCATGTGCGCATGATCAGCTGATCCCAATGACCTTGGACTTCGTCGAAACGCCAGGCGCTGCTGGCGATGGGCTTGTCGCACATCTGTTTCGACACGGTGACGTCATAGGCCTCGACCTTGCGATCGGTGTGGTCCGAACCCAGGCCCACCAGCAAACCAATACTGCTGGGGATCAACACGAATTCGGTTTCCCCAGAAGAGTCCTTGCCCGGCACCTGGATCTGCGTAGTCGGGTTGAGCAGGCTGGCTGCCACCCGGTAGAAGCAGGGGATCTGTGTCGGGCGACGTACGCCCAGCGCTTCAAGCTCGGCAATGTGGTGTTCCACCGCTGCACTGTTGCGACCCGCCCACCCGGCGATGATCAGGTGATCGACAGTGACAACGACTTCACCATGGTTGGCAACCTGCATATTCAGTTGAGTCATGGGGGTTCCTTGTTGAAGAGGTCTGATTGAGTAGCGTGCCTGGATGGCACGACGCAATTGATGTGCCAGAGGCGCGCAGGGCAAGCCCGGTTCGGCTTCGCTGACTGGTCTTAAAGGCGTCACATGACCCAAGCCACCAAGCCATAATCCGCATTCCTTAGTCTTTGCATGGCCGGGTGCGGGCATACTCTGGCGCGCAACTTGCCTCTCAGGCCCTGCTAACGCGGCGTGCGTACGTCGATCATTCCCCAGCACGAGCATTTGCCGATGAACATGAAGTTTCTGGAAACCTTTGTCTGGGTGGCACGGCTGAAGAGTTTCCGTCTCACCGCAGAGAAAATGTTCAGCACCCAGGCGGCGATCTCCAACCGTATCGCGGCGCTGGAAGACGAACTGGGCGCCCGGCTGTTTTTGCGCGATTCCAAAGGGGTCTCGCTGACCCCGGAAGGCGAGCGTGTACTGGGTTACGCCGAGCAGATGATCGATACGCTGCATGCGTTGCAGCAATCCATCAGTGCCAGCAGCGACATCAAGGGCTGCATCCGGCTGGGGATCATGGACACGGTGATCCATACCTGGCTGAGTCCTTTCGTCTCGATGCTGATGGAGTCCTATCCGCTGGTGGAGATTGAACTCACTGTCGACACCTCGCTCAACCTCTGCGAGCAGCTGCAAAAAGGGCATCTGGACCTGATCCTGCAGACCGATATGGTGCGCAGCGATTCGGTGCGCAATCAGCACCTGGCGGTGTTTCCGGTGCAGTGGATTGTGCCGGCCGGCTCGCTGTACCAGCGCAGTTACGCCTCCATCAATGAATTGGCGGCGGAACGCATCATCACCTTTTCACGCAACTCGCGCCCGCATCAGGACATCCTCAACCTGTTGCACGCAGGTGGCGTGGAGTCGCCGCGCATCAGTTGCGTGAATTCAGTAGCGGCAATGACGCGCCTGGTCTGCGACGGTTTCGGCATCGGCGCGCTGCCTGCGGCGCTGGTGAGCAAGGAACTGCAGGAGGGCAGGCTGGTGATCATCGAGGATGTGCCACGCCCGCAGTCTATGGATGTCATCGCCTGCTGGCGTGCCGGAGTCGGCCTTGAGTTGACTGAACAGGTGGTTGCCATTGCTCGCCACACGCTGACGCAATACGCCGCGCAGATGGGCCCGGACAGGGTCGAACTCAGTTGAGGCCACAGGCAGCTACTGGCATCCGGCTTATGGACCTGCGCGCCGCGTGCTACGATTCGGCTTTCGCATGATTTACCAGTCATTACCCTGACAGTTGACTCGCGCGCCGATCACTAAACCCCCAACTTCTGCCAAATTCGTTGCTTTTATATGTCTGTGACACCTCCCGACTCTGAAGCCCCCCCGGTCAAACGGCGTCGCATCGCCAAGGGCGATCTGCGCAAGGTCGATATCATTCGGGCGTCCATGGTGATTTTTGCCCGCGATGGCTTCGCTGGCGCTTCGCTGACCAACATTGCCAAAGTGGCGGGGATTTCCCAGGTGGGGCTGCTGCACCATTTCCCCAACAAGCTGGCCTTGCTGCGCGCGGTGCTGGAACATCGCGATCAGTACATAGGGGGCAAGTTGCAGGAGGCCGATCAGGTGGCTTCGGTGCAGGGATTTGTGGATTTTCTCAAGCTGATCATGAGATTCAGCATCGAAGACGCGTCGGTCAGCCAGGCGTTGATGATCATCAATGCCGAAAGCCTGTCAGTGACGCACCCGGCACACCGCTGGTTCAGCGAGCGCTTCAGCATCATTCACAGCCACCTTCAGGCGCATTTGAAACTGCTTGCGGATGCAGGCGAGATTCGTGCCGATGTCGATGTGAAACAGGTCAGTCTGGAAATTGCGGCGATGATGGACGGGATGCAGATTCAATGGCTGCGCTCACCGGGGGATGTAGCCATCGAACCTGCATTCGCCCGCTTTCTGGAGCGGTTGATTGCAGGTCTGACTGTTGGCTGAGAGGTGTTGCCAAAGGCTCGATGGTGGTCGCACTGGTCAGCGCGAGCCACCGAGCCTTGTCCGTCAGTAAGCCTGTTGCGGCTTGACCTGCACTGCGTTGCGCAGCGGGATCGACAACGGGTTGGAGTCACGTGTGGTCAGTTGCTCCGGGTAGAGCGCCACGACGGTGCGGTTCAGTTCCAGACTCTCGGAGTCCTTGCCCACCAGGACCTTGAACTTGCCTGCGTCGACATTCCAGCTCACCGAATCCGGCGAGTAGTAGGCAAACGAGCGCGAATCCAGTGCGATGGTGACGGTCTTGCTTTCGCCCGGCTGCAGGTAAACCTTGGAGAAGCCCTTGAGCTCTTTCTCCGGGCGTTCGACCTGAGGCTTGGACGGCTGAACATACAACTGCGCAACTTCGAAGCCCGCCTTGTCACCGGTGTTGGTGAGGGTGAACGTGGCCTTGATGGATCCGCCTGGCACCAGGGTGTTGTTCGACAGTTTCAGGTCGCTGTAGGCAAAGGTGGTGTACGACAAACCGAAACCGAACGGGTAGAGCGGTTTGGTGTGAGCCTTGTCATAACCGCGGTAGCCCAGGAACAGGCCTTCGCTGTAGGTCATCTCGGTAGGCGGGTTAGGGCTGCTGAAGTAGTAAGGCACCGGGTCCGAGAACGAGGCGAAACTCGGGTTGTCCTGCACTTTCTTGTCCAGGGTGATGGGCAGCTTGCCCGACGGGTTGACCTTGCCGTACAGAATCTCGGCCAGGGCCTGACCGCCCTGCTGACCCGGGAACCAGGCGTGCAGCGAGGCCGCTACCTTGTTGGCCCACGGCTGCATGTCCATGCCGCCGCCGCCATGCATCACGACGATGGTTTTCGGATTGGCTTTCTGCACGAAGCTGATCAGCTCGGACTGGAACTGCGGCAATTCGAACGGATGGTCCAGCGATTCGCCTTCATATTCGAAGTTGCTGCCGGCGGCCACGACCACAGCGTCGTAATCAGCCAGGTTCGCCGGTGGACGCAACGCTGCCCAGCTCATCTGCACGCCGTTCATGCCACCCAGAACCGGGACGAAGTTACCCTGCAGGCGACGGTATTCCAGGCGTACGTTGTATTCGCTACCGGCCTTGAGCGGCGCGGTCTTGAAGGTGCGCGGGATCACAGGAATCAGGTCGAAGGAAACCTGCTTGCCTTCATCTTCCAGCACCAGCTCGTCGTTGATCCACAGTTTGTAGGCGCCGTCGGCACGAACCTTGAACACCTGCGGGCCACTGATGGTCGGCTTGATCTTGCCAGTGAAGCGCGCCGAGAACGCGCCTGGTGTCGGGCTGTAACCGCTGACCGCAGTGTTGCCGCTGTCGGTTTCGTTGCTGCTGGTGATCCAGCTCAGGTTGACGCCAGGTTCAACGCGGGTGGCTACCGGATCGCCAGACAGCGTGGTGTTGCCGAAGTATTCGGCCTTGACGCCGGTGTTGCTGATCGCTTGTTTGTCCTTGCCCGGCTGATACCAAACCGAGGATTTCGGGTTCAGGCTCATCTGCGGCAGGTAGTCGACATTGGTGCTGCTCGACGCCAGTTGCTTGAGGCCGCTGAGTTCAGTCACGTAACTGGCAGGCGCCGAGTAGGCGGTGCCGAATGGAGCGGTAGGCGGCTGCACGGCGAGGTCACCGATGACAGCGATTTTCGCGCTCTTTGGCAGTGGCAGAATCGCCTTCTGGCCGTCGACAGGCTCGTTGCGCAGCAACACGATGGATTCACGTGCGATGTTCAGCGCAGCCGTCTGGCCGTATTCACGATGAACCAGTGGTTGCGCCTTGTTGATGCCCTTGTCGAAGCCGTAGCTGACCAGCGCACGCAGGTTGCGGCGCACTTTGTCATCGATCACGCTCTGGTGCAGCTGGCCGTTCCAGACGTAAGGCAGCAGCTTGGCTTCGGTAAACTGCAGGCCGCTCGGCATGTCGATGTCGGTGCCGGCCCACGCGCCCTTGAAGGCGTCCTGAACCGAGTTGAAGTCGCTCATCACGTTGCCTTTGAAGCCCCACTGGCCTTTCAGGATGTCGGTGATCAGGTGGTGGTTTTCGCAAGCGTATTCGCCATTGATCTTGTTGTAGCCGCACATGACCGAGGCCACATTGGCGTTTTTCACCAGCGACTCGAACCCCGGCAGGTACAGCTCCTGCATCGAGCGCTCGTCGATTTTGACGTCCAGGTAATGCCGGTTCGCTTCTTGCTCGTTCATCAGGTAATGCTTGGCCGCGGCCTGCACGCCCTGCACCTGGATGCCGTTGGCAACGGCGGGTGCCAGCACGGCGCCAAGGAACGGATCTTCACCGCTCATGTACTCGGCCGAGCGCCCGTTGAACGGTGTGCGGTACAGGTTGATGGCCGGTGACAGCATCTGCTGGCCGCCTGCGATGCGGGTTTCGTAGCCAATGGCCAGGCCGAACTCCTTGGCTCGGTTGATGCTCCAGGTCGCCGCCAGTGCCGAAGGCGACGGGTATTGGGCGCCGAACGTCTTGCCGCCCACCAGCACGCCCATGGCCGAGTCGTAGGCCACGGTGCCTTGCAGGTTAAACTTGTCGAGCTTGGGAATCATGCGGCCATCATCGACGCGGGAGAAATTGATCTTCTCCGCCTGCGTCATGTTGTCGAGCATGGCGCCCACGCGCGCTTCGACTTCATTGCCGGTCATCGGGGTGGCCGCCAGTGCCATGCTGGCCTGAGCAATGCTCAATGCCAGCACGCTCAGGCCAAGGCCTTGTTTGATCATCAACACGGAATATTCCTTAGGTAAATTAGGGGTAGCAAAGGCTGTTGGCTGAGGGCTTATTTTTCGTCGATGACGCTTGGCGCGTCCTCGGTATTCACCGGCAGGTCCATGACCGCCTGCGCACCGGCAGGCTGTTTGGCGACGATTGCAGCCGCGCCTGTCACCTGCGCGCGTTTCTGGTCGGCCTGTACACGCAACTCGCTCGACGTCGAGGGCGATGCGGTACCGTTGTCAGCGGCTGAAGCGACTGTTGAAAACAGGGCGAAACAGGTCAAAACGGACGCAGCAAGAGGCAGCAGGCTTCGGGCCATGAATAACTCCAATCAATAATCAAGTTGCAAAGAGGTCGCGCAACAGCGTTAAAGCTGCCGGGGGCGTGCAGTAAGTCTGCAGAATGATCGAAAAGTTCTTGGCGGGCAAAAATAGAGCAATGATTTTCGCCTTAAATGTCAGAGAATCGAAAATCGCAATTGCTAAAAATGAACGGATAACATCATTTTTCGCTAGGTAAATTAATATCAAAGACATACATATCTGTTTTATGTCGTAAAAAGACAATAAACATCCCATTTCTCAAAACAGAGCAGACACTCTGTTTTTAGGGTGTTAAAGCCTGAAAATTACCTTGCTTATGCGGGGTGATCGTCGGCAGTGAACACCCTTGACGGAGATGTGCAACACACTCGCCAAATAATGGCGTCAAAAGAATTACTTTCACTGCAGACAGTACACCCCACGAAGAAAGTTTGTTTGCGACAGCGCGAGTGCAATCACATATGTAATGTCCCTTTCGCGAGCAAGCTCGCTCCCACAAGGCAGGCCAGGCCAGCGAACTGGCAGAATCTGCCCCGTCTCCGGGCCAGCGGTGTCGCCGGGGAGGGCAGGTACGAACACTTTTGTGGGCAAGCTTGCTTGCGCCATTCAAGGCGCAGGCGGGCGCTGGGGTTTTACCGAATTGCCGAAGGTATTGCCCATTCGCACGCGGGTGGCGGCAGGGGTGGCAAGGCCGATTGCATTGGGGGCGCGCTTGTCGATGCCGGGGTTCATTGCCTGCTGGTTCTTGCGGGCGGCTGCGGCGCCCTGAGAGTTGCTCATCTGTTGACTCAGGCAGTTGTAGTCAGGCGCCCGGTACTCTCCAACTTTGACCTCGATGCAGCCGGCCAGCGGGGCGGTTTCGGCCTGAGCAGGCTTGGCGAGCGCGAGCATACTCAGGCACAACGTAAACACGCTGAACAGTGCGACAGGTTGCATGAGTAGCTCCTGGCTGGCTGCAAAAGGGCAGCGCTGTGGAGGTTCAGTCTAGGCCAAACCGGTGGCGCAGGAGGTGATGGTTTTTTTACTGTCACCGTAACATCAGGTTCATGAAGAGCCTTCAGGATGGCCCTTTTCTGGGATATGTCAGTTGTGCGGCCAAGCAGTTCAGGAGGCGGGTGCCTGTCGCTTTTTCACGCAGTGTGGGTGAAAGAATGGCTGACGTTCGGCTTGCTCCTTTGTTGCCTGGCGCTTTCGCACAAGACTTCGGCAGCCGCCACCCCAGGCGCTGATCCAGCCGCCGTGCTGATGCTGGATATTCCGGCGCAGAATCTGGCCGGTGCACTGGATGCCTTCAGCCGCCTGACCGGGATGGCAGTCCTGGTGGACAGGGACCTGACACGCGGGCGACGCTCTCTCGCGCTGGGTGGTCGTTACAGCCCGAGAGATGGACTCGCGCGATTGCTCACCGGCAGCGGCCTGATGGCCCGTTATGCCCGGGCTGATGCGTTCACTGTGCAGGTGGCCCAAGTGGAAAATCCCGAGGCGGGTGATGAGCCCGTGTCCGCCAGCGTTTCTGCGGCCGGACCCAGTTATGCGCAGGCGATTCAGCAGGCCATCGAACGGGTGTATTGCCGGTCGGCGCTGACCCGACCGGGCAGCTTTCGCGCGGTGATTCAGGTGTGGATCGGACAGCGTGGCGAAATTCGCCACAGTCGCCTGGTGGCGCCCACCGGTGATACGCAGCGTGACGCTGCATTGGTGGAAAGCCTCGACAATGTGAATGTCGGGCGAGGCGCGCCCAGTTCGTTGCGCCAGCCGGTTACCCTCCTTTTAGTGCCCGATTCGACAGGTAAACGCATGGACTGCAAGCAGTGGGAAGGAGCCGGGAGACAATGAAAGACTCTGGCCGCAGCCCGATGGTCAGGCTTTTTCTGCAGTCCTACGACGACTTCAAGGTGCGCCTGCGCAAGCGTCTGGGGTCCGAGGACCTGGCCAATGACGTGCTGCACGAAACCTACCTGCGGGTGGACCGCATGGTCGCGCCGCCGAACATCACCCGGCCCAATGCGTACCTGTATCGCATGGCGCTTAACATCGCCGCTGATCGCCGCGAATCGGACGCCAGGCTGCTGACCGGCAGCGAAGTGGAGGAGTTGCTGCAGCTGTCCGATGAGTCCCTCGACCCGGCGCGGCTGGTGGGCGGGCAGAAAGAGATCCAGTCGCTGCTCAATGCGCTGTATGAACTGCCGCAACGCCGCCGCAGAATATTCATTGCCGCCCGCCTGGAAGAAGCCCCGCATCTGGAAATTTCCCGGCGATTTGGCATTTCCACGCGCATGGTCGAGAAAGAATTGAAGGCGGCGCTGGGCCATTGCGCCAAGCGCCTGGAAAGAAAAGTGATTCAGAGGTTCGGTCCCGGGTCGGGTAAACCGTCTTGATAGATGAGTCTGTGAATAATCCATGAGTAACTGAGCGCTTGAACATTTTCAGCATGACCACTGCCGGGGCAAGGACGGACACCCGGCTGGCAAGTGAAGCCCGGGACTGGCTGATTCTGTTGACCTCCGGGCGCGCCACCGCCGCCGATGCCCGCGCCTTGCGGCAATGGTGCGGGCAAAGCGCTGCGCATGCTCAGGCATTCGAGCAGGCAAAGGCACTCTGGCAGGGGCTCAAACCCGCTGCCCAACAGATGCAGCATCAGGCGCAGGCGCGCCGCTTTGGCCGCCGGGCCTTTCTAGGTGGGGCCATCGCGGCTTCGGCTGCGTTTGTGATGATTCAGGTGTCTGTGCCGGGCGGTCTCGCTGGCCTGAACGCCGACTTCACTACAGCGGTGGGCGAGCAGCAGCGGTTCACGCTGGCCGACGGCGCTACCCTGGAGCTCAATACCCAGACCCGCGTGACCCGACGTCAGGCGCCGGATGGCGAGCAGGGCCTTGAATTGCTGGGCGGCGAGGTGGAAATCGCCACCCGCCAGCAACGTGCGCTCATGCTGCAAGTGGGCAACGGCTGGATCAGCGCGGCACACGCCCGTTTCAATGTGCGCAATACCGATCAGCGCGTCTGCGTGACCTGCCTGGAAGGGGTTTTGCGCGTCGCAGTGCAGGGCCGCGACATCGAACTGCAAAGCGGCCGTCAACTGATCTATGACGCGCGCCAGATCACTGAGCCGCAAACCGTCGATACCCGCGCCGTGGTCGCCTGGCGCGAGCAGATGCTGGTGTTCAACGACGCCACCCTGGCCACGGTCATCCACGAAATCAACCGCTACCGCCCAGGCATGCTGCTGTTGTTGAACGCCGAGCTGGGCAAACGCAAGGTGCAGGCGCGTTTCAGCCTGGATCAACTGGCCGGCGTGGCGTTATTGATTCGCGATGCCTACGGCGCCAAATGCACCGAGCTGCCAGGCGGCGTGGTGCTGTTGAGTTGATCCGGCGGCGCGATCTGGCACCGGCAGGACAAATTCAGGGCCAGTCCAGCGGGCCCAGCACCTGACGATAGTGCTCGGCCCCCTGGCGCGTTTCCCGGGCAAGGCTGATTTCGACGCCAGCAGGGTTCTCCTGGCGGTTGCCGCTCAGCCGACGCCAGCCTTTGCGGTCTTCCCACACCCGCACTTGCAGCGTGCTCACTTCGCTCAACACTGCCACGCCTGGCCCTGGTGCTGGCAAAGGGAAACGGCTGCTCGCGCTGCCTTGCGCGCGGTACAGCGTGGCGCCCTTGAGCCACCAGCGGATGCGCTGCAGGCCGCCGCTGTCATCGGCGGCGGTGCGGATCACATCGAGCCGAAAGCCTTTGCCCTCAGCCTCGCGCACGGTCAGGGCAGCAGGCGCGCTGCCGGGCTCATCGTTGGCCTCGGGGCCGGAGGGTTCCAGCAACTCGATGCTGGCGCGCAAGGCCACGTCACGCTCCAGCTGATTCAAGGTGCGCAACAGTTGCCGGGTCTGTTCGCTGCTCTCGCGCAGGTGGGCGTCGGCTCGGGTAACGCTGTCCAGACCGCGCCAGGAGATCAGGCTGACCACCGCCATCAGCATGATCGCCACCATCACCTCGATCAGGGTGAAACCGCTCTGGCGTTTCATTGCACCCGCACCTGACCGGCCGCACTGCGTTGCACACTGATGCTGTGCTGTCCATCGGAGAGCACAACCTGCAGCGGGCGGCCAATCCATTCGGCATCAAGAATCACCGGCTGGAGCGGCTCGACGCGCACCTCCATGGGCGTGCTCTGCCAAGTGCGTGGGCGCAACTGCGGGTCGGCACTGAAATAATCAGGCGCCGCTCCTCCGTCACTGGCGCGACTGAAACGAAAGCCCTTGGCGTCGGCCTGCCAGCGGATCGGCCGCCCATCCGCCTGAGCTTCGGCCTCGGCCAGCTGCAGCAATTGCGCCACTTGCTCGGCGTCCTTGCGCAGCAGGTGCAGCGGATCAGGCTTGATGCTCAGGCTGATGGCCGCGCTGGCGATGCCGACGATCACCAGCACCACCATCAACTCGATCAACGTGAAGCCGTGTTGTCTGGCGCCATCCATAGAGCGTGCTCCTGTGCATTAACTGTCATCCTGCGCGGCGAAGATGATAGGCATGTGAAATAAAAACCTGAGCATTCACATCCCGACCCGGCGCAGGCATGAAAAGGAGAAGTAACCATGGAGTTTCTGCAAGGTTTCACGGCACAACAGCGGCTGCAATGGCTGGCCATCCTCACCGCTCTGGCGGGCGTCGCATTCTGGTCATCGCTGCTGCTGGCGCCATCCACGGCACCTGCGGCCACAGCGCTGGCAGCCACCGCACCGCGCGTCGACAACCCGGCCATGCAGTGGTTTGCCAACCAGCCTGCGCAGACCGACATCAAGGTCAGCGGCATCATGGCGGGAGCGCGCGGCGCGGTGGCGATCCTGATTCTCAACGACGAGCCGCCGCGCAGTTTCATGGTCGGTGAGCAGGTCACGTCTGGCGTGCGCCTGGCAGCAATCAACGCCAACAGCGTGATGATAGAGCGGGGCAGTGAGCAGACTCGCCTGGCCATCAGCAAATTGCCCGACGCCGCGCAACTGCCGCTGCTCACCCGCCAGTCCACCCGCCAGTGACTGGGCTGGTTACAGTCGCCCAGGCTTAAGTGGGCGACTGACCAGCGTGTCGAGGCGGGCCAGCGCCGGGCCTTCCTGCCTGCGGTCGAACACCTGCAGGCTGACCTTGACCAGCCGCTGCCCGGCCACGGCACTGATCGCCTGCTCGCAACGCAGCAGCAGGCGGCCCTGATCGCATGCCTGGTTCTTCACCCCCGGGCTGAACGTGCCACCCAGGCGCAGCTCGGCCAAATGACTCTGCGCAGCCAGCAGGGCAATCGAACGGTCGCGCAACAGCCCGTTGCTTTGCGTCATCACCCCGGCCACACGTACGCCTGCCGCCAGCGCCACGGCAATGATCGCCAGCGCCACCAGCACTTCTATCAGAGTAAAACCGCGTTGCGTGCGGGCCATTGGCATCGAGAGCGCCTGAGGGAGGACAGCCTCGAAGACTAACCGCTGGTCTTGACCGATTGCTGACCGAAACACCCGAGGATTTTCCATACCCCTGACATATCTTCTTGCAACACTGCGCGACGAATCGAATCAAGCCAAGGAATGTCGAGATGGATATCGCGCACCGCAAAGCACCCCGCAAGCCTGGGCAACAGGGTTTTACCCTGATCGAAATCATGGTGGTGGTGGTGATCCTCGGGATTCTGGCGGCGATGGTCGTGCCCAAGGTTCTCGACCGGCCTGATCAGGCCCGGGCCACTGCAGCCAAGCAGGACATTGGCGGCCTGATGCAGGCGCTGAAACTGTATCGGCTGGACCACGGCTCATTCCCGAGCATGAACCAGGGCCTGAAAATCCTCGCCGAACGGCCTGCCGACGCAAAAACCAGCACCTGGCGTTCGTACCTCGACCGCTTGCCCAATGACCCGTGGGGCCGCCCGTACAATTACCTCAACCCAGGCGCCAACGGCGAGGTCGACATCTTTTCCCTCGGCGCCGATGGCAAGCCCGAAGGCGACGGCGTCAATGCCGATATCGGCTCCTGGCAGCTGTAACCGGCGATGACCAGGCATCCAGTGACTGCCGCCGGGCAGCGCGGCATGGCGATCATCAGTGCGCTGCTGATCGCCGCAGTCGTCGCGGTGATCGCCGGTGGCATGCTCACCCGGCAGAGTGTCTTCACCCGCAGCCTTGAGGCCGAGCAACAGCGGGTCGAAGCCGCGCAGCTGTTGCTGGGCGGCGTCGAGCTGAGTCGGCAACTGCTCTGGGCAGCGCGACAACAAGACCCTTTGACCCGTCTTGACCAGGCCTGGGCGCAGCCGATCATCGCGCAACGCCTGAGCAACCGCACCGGGCCGTTTGATGGCCGGCTGGAAGATGAACAAGGCAAGTTCAACCTGCGCACGCTGGTCAGCGAAGGGCGCTTCGATGCCGATCAAATGCTGGTGTTCGAGCGCCTTTGCCAGTTGCTGGAGGTCAATGCCGCGCTCAGTCAGCGCATCGTGCAACGGGTGACTAGTGCGTATCCACTGGTGGCCAATCCGCAGCAGGCCAGCCCGGAGCCGGACGAGCAAGCGCAGCCTGACAAGGGCTTTGACAGCGGCAGGGAGACATCACCCGCCGCCGCGCAGAAACTCAGGCCCGCGCGCAGACCGATGCTGCGCAGCCTCGATGACCTGCGCAGCGTGGCCGGGATCGACGATGCACTCCTGGCGCGGCTGTCGGCCTACATGACCGTGCTGCCCGCGCCGACCTGGATCAACGGCAATACCGCCAGCGCGCAGGTACTGGCGGCCAGCGTCCCGGGGCTTTCGCTGCAACGGGCGCAGGCGTTGATTGCCGAGCGAGACAGCGGCAAGTGGTTCATCAACCGGGGGGATGTCGTCAACCGTCTGCGCCTGCCTGAAGTCACCATGGACACCATCAGGATCGGCATTACCAGCGACTGGTTTCGCCTCCACGGCCAGGCTCGCAGCCAGCAGCGGCTGGTGCGCCTGGACGCGTTGCTGCACCGCGCGGGCGAAGGTTTCCCGCAGGTCATCTGGTCGCGGGTGGGCGTGTGAGCCGCTTGCGCGTTGCCTTGCCGCCATTGGCCACGCTGAATGCTGACAGCCTAGTGGCGTTTGCCTGGCTGGACCGTAGCGGCCAGGTGGAGCACGAAGGGCAGGCCAAACTGTTGCAGTTGGGCGCTGTGGGCAAGATAGATGCGCTGGAATGTTACCTGCACCCCGAGGACAGCGTGGCGACCAGCATGGAATTGCCGCTGCTGCCTGCGGCGAAAGTCAGCGCGGCGGTGGGCTGCGCCGCCCAGGCGCTGATCCTCGGCAACAGCGAGCAGATGCACGTGGCCCACAGCCCGCGCGACAGTCAGGGCCGGGTGCAGATTGCCTGGCTGCCGCGTGCATCACTTCAGCACCTGGGCCAGTTACTGCGCCAGGCACAGCTCAAGCTGCGCGGCCTCTATCCTGCGGGGTATGCGCTACCCGTTGGCGCCGAGGGTTCGGCAATGGTGCTGCGGCAGGCTGATTATCTACTGGTCAGGCACAGCGTGCACAGCGCTTCGGTTCACCCCATGGCCGACGAGATGCTGAGTGACCTGATGGCCCAAGGCACGTCGTTACAGTGGGTTGGCGAAGCGCCCGCCGCGATGCTGGCCAATGCGTTACCGGCAACTGCACGCTGGACTGGGCCGGCACCTGAGTGGGGCTTGCAGGGCGGTATTCAGATAACCCGTGCCGCGCGGGGTGGGTGGGGCAAAGCCTTGGTCGCTTCGGCATTGGCGCTGCTGATCTGGACTGCAGGCCTGAATATTTACGCCGCCCGCGAAGCCGCTCAGGGTCAGCAACTCAAGGCCGCGCTGAGCGAGCGGGTTAAGCAAGCATTCCCCGAATTGCCGGTGATTCTCAACCCGTTGCAGCAGGCCCGGCAGCAGATTGCGGCCCGCCAGAGCGGCGCAGCGCAGGACACCAGCCGGGTGTTCAACCATCTGTTGCAGCAGGCGGGCAACGCCATGCCGTTCATGAGCGGGCGCGTGCAGACGCTGACATTCACCGACGGCGAGCTGCAACTCAAGCTCTTGCCAGACTCGCGCAAGGCCCCTGATGACGGCTGGCAGGCAACCCTGGCCCAGGTCGGCGTCGCGGCCAGCGCCACTGCCGGTGGCTGGACTCTGCGCACTGCGCCCGCACTGGGCCAGGAGAGCCAGGCCGCTGTGGAAACTGACGATGAATAAGCCCCTGTTCGGCGCCCAGCGCGCGCGTTGGCGGCTGTTTGCGGTGCGCAGCCAGGCTTTCTGGACCGGCCTGGCACCTCGCGAACGGCACATGGTGCTGGGCACTGCTGTGGTGCTGGGCGGCCTGTTGCTCTGGTTGCTGCTGATCCAGCCGCCACTGAAGAAGCTCGATTACTGGCAGAGCGAAACACCCAAGCTGCGCACGCAAACCCAGACTCTGAATACGCTGCTGCAGGATATCGCCGCCGTTTCGGCCCCGGCCAACAGCGCCGGTATCGAACAGGCCTTGCGCGAGACCCTCGACACCGCAGGCCTTAGCGGCCATTACCAGCTTCAGCCACCGACCGACGCAGCCCCCGGCAGTTGGTCGCTGACCTTTGAGACGGCCCCGGCAGACGCGGCAATTGGCGTGCTGCTGGGCAGCCTTGGGCAGTTTTCCATGGAAGTGGTCGAGGCAAGCCTGCAACGCGCAGGCACTGCCGAGGCCGATGACGCATCAGGCACATTGTCCGGAACCGTACGCATGAACCAGGCGCCAGTCGCTAAGGAAGCTTCATGAAGGGCTCACTGTCGTACTACCGCCGTAACTGTCGCCTGGCGACGCCGTTGTTGCTGCTGGCCTTGAGCGCCTGCAGCAGCACGCCGCCGCCAGCGTCTCTGTTGGTTGACAGCGAACTGGGGCGGCCGCTGGCCAATACCCAGCGCAGCGGCGATGACGTGGCCGACCGCCAGCGCGTCCAGGCACGCATCGAAAAAGCACCGAATCCGCCGCACCGCATCAGCTCGCCGGCACGGGCAGCTGCCAGCCCCGCAGGCAGTGCGGCCACGCGCAACCCGCTGGGCGATCAACCGGTGCAGCTGAATTTCGTCGACACCGACATCGCGGCGGTGGTGCGCGCCTTGTCGCGTTCCACCGGCCAGCAGTTCCTCATCGACCCAAGGGTCAAAGGCACGCTGACCCTGGTTTCGGAAGGCACGGTGCCTGCGCATCAGGCCTACGCCATGCTGCTGTCGGCTTTGCGCATGCAGGGTTTCAGCGTGGTGGACGTCGGCGGCGTCAGCCAGGTGGTGCCGGAGGCGGACGCCAAACTCCTCGGCGGGCCTATCTACAGTGCTGACAAACCGGCGGGCAACGGCCTGCTGACGCGCACCTTTCGCCTGCAATACGAAAACGCGGTGAACATGATTGCCGTGTTGCGGCCCATTGTGTCGCCCAATAACCCGATCACTGCCTATCCCGGCAACAACACGGTGGTGGTCACCGACTATGCGGAAAACCTGCAGCGCGTGGCCTCGATCATCGCCGGGATCGACACCCCCAGCGCCATCGACACTGACGTGGTGGCGGTGCAGAACGGGATTGCCGTCGACATCGCGGCCATGGTCTCGGACCTGCTGGAGACCCCCGGCGCCGACGCCACGCAGAAAATCATCGTGGTCGGCGATCCGCGCTCCAACTCGATCATCGTCCGCGCGGGCAGCCCGGAGCGCACCGAACTGGCGCGCAACCTGATCTACAAACTCGACAACGCGCAAAACAACCCCAGCAACCTGCACGTGGTGTACCTGCGCAATGCCCAGGCGAGCAAACTGGCGCAAGCCCTGCGCGGCCTTTTGACCGGGGAAAGCGAGAGCGGCGACAGTGACGGCTCCCGGGCCAAACTGAGCAGCATGGGCAGTATGGGCGCAGGCAGCAGCACGTCGGGGCAGAACAACACGCAAAGCCCGCTGACCACCCAAGGCAGCAACGGCAACAGCGCCAACGGCAGCCCCGGCATGGCCAAAGGCGCCAGCAGCGCCGCCAGCCAGGCGGGTTCAGGTGGCGAGCAGGGAGGGGCGTTCAGCGCAGGCGGCGTTACCATTCAGGCCGACGCCACCACCAACACACTGTTGATTTCGGCGCCGGACCCGCTGTATCGCAACCTGCGCGAAGTCATCGACCTGCTGGACCAGCGTCGAGCCCAGGTGGTGATCGAGAGCCTGATCGTGGAAGTCAGCGAAGACGACTCCAACGAGTTCGGCATTCAGTGGCAGGCAGGCAATCTCGCCGGCAGCGGCGTCATTGGCGGGGTCAACCTGGGTGGCACCGGGCTCAACACCAGCGCCGCCAACAGCATTGACGTGCTGCCCGGCGGCCTCAGCCTCGGCGTGGTCAAAGGCACGGTGGATGTGCCTGGCATCGGCAAGATCCTCGACCTCAAGGTTCTGGCCCGAGCGCTGAAGAGCAAAGGCGGCACCAATGTGCTGTCCACGCCCAACCTGCTGACCCTGGACAACGAAGCGGCGAGCATCTTCGTCGGCCAGACCATTCCGTTTGTCAGCGGCAGCTACGTGACCGGAGGCGGCGGCGACAGCCAGAACCCGTTCCAGACCGTTCAGCGCGAAGACGTCGGTCTCAAGCTCAATGTCCGCCCGCAGATATCCGAAGGCGGCACGGTCAAGCTTGATATTTATCAGGAAGTCAGCAGCGTTGACGAGCGCGCCTCCAACACCGCAGGCACGGTCACCAACAAACGCGCGATTGACACCAGTATTCTGCTGGACGACGGCCAGATCATGGTCCTCGGCGGGTTACTGCAGGATGGCTACAGCCAGAGCAACGAAGGCGTGCCGTGGCTGTCGAGCCTGCCGGGCATCGGCGCGCTGTTTCGCAACGAGCGCCGGGCGATCAACAAGACCAACCTGATGGTGTTCCTGCGCCCGTACATCATTCGCGACAGCGGCGCCGGGCGCAGCATCACCCTCAACCGCTACGAATTCATGCGCCGCGCCCAGGGCAGTCTGCAGCCTGAACGCAGCTGGGCCATGCCCGACATGCAGGCGCCGCAGTTGCCCTCCGTGGAGCAGGCGATACCTGGCTCGCGCCCGGCCGTGCGGCAAATGCCCCGGGCGCCGATGCGCGCCGTGCCGGTCCCTGCCAACGAGGTGCCCTGATGAGCGCGCTGCCGTACGCCTGGGCCAAGTCGCAGCGCATCCTGCTGCGCCTGGGTGAAGAGGGCGCGGTGTTGACGGTGTGTCCGTCCACACCCGGCTGGTCCATCAGCGAAGCGCGGCGCCAGTTTGGCCCGGCGCGCCTGGAGCGGGTGCGCGAGGAGGAGATAGAAGGCCTGCTGGCCAGCGCCTACGCGGATACCGGCAGCGCGGCGGCCGTGGTCGGTGCGGCAGAAAACGAAGTCGATCTCGACCGGCTGATGCAGGATATGCCGGAAATCACCGACCTGCTGGACACCCAGGACGGCGCCCCGGTGATCCGCATGATCAACGCGCTGCTGACCCAGGCGGCGCGGGACGAGGCCAGCGACATTCACATCGAGCCGTATGAAAGCCATTCGGTGGTGCGTTACCGGGTCGACGGCACCCTGCGCGATGTGGTTTCGCCGCGCAAGGCGCTGCATGGCGCGATGATCTCGCGGATCAAGATCATGGCCCAGCTCGATATCGCTGAAAAACGCCTGCCCCAGGATGGACGCATTGCCTTGCGCGTGGCGGGGCGGCCCATTGACATTCGGGTGTCCACGGTGCCCACCGGGCATGGCGAGCGGGTGGTGATGCGTCTGCTGGACAAACAGGCCGGGCGTCTGCAACTGGAAACCCTGGGCATGGACGCGCAACTGCTGGCGCGGCTCGACACCCTGATCCGCCAGCCCCACGGCATCGTTCTGGTCACCGGGCCCACGGGCAGCGGCAAGACCACCAGCCTGTATGCCGCGCTAGCGCGGCTGGATGCCAGCACCAGCAATATTCTTACCGTGGAAGATCCGGTGGAGTACGACTTGCCCGGCATCAGCCAGATTCAGGTCAACGCCAAGATCGACATGACCTTTGCCCTGGCCCTGCGCGCCATCCTGCGCCAGGATCCGGACGTCATCATGATCGGCGAGATCCGCGACCTGGAAACCGCGCAGATCGCGGTGCAGGCGTCCCTCACCGGGCACCTGGTGCTGGCGACGCTGCACACCAATGATTCGGTGTCGGCGGTCAACCGTTTGATTGACATGGGTGTCGAGCCTTTTCTGCTGGCTTCGTCGATGCTCGGGGTGCTGGCCCAGCGGCTGGTGCGGCGCCTGTGCGTGCACTGCAAACAGGCGGACCCGGCCGCGCCAGGCACTTGGCGACCCACAGGCTGCGCAGCCTGTAACCACACCGGTTACAGCGGCCGTACCGGTATTCATGAACTGTTCTGCATCGATGACGACATCCGCAGCCTGATCCATCAGGGCGCCGGGGAGCAGGCGTTGCGCGGCGCGGCCCGGCGTGCCGGGATGTTGAGCATGCGCGAAGACGGCGAGCGCTGGGTGCGCAGCGGTGCCACCGCCCCTGAAGAAATCCTGCGCGTCACCCGGGACGCCTGATGAACCGCTATCGCTACGAAGCCGCCGATGCCCTCGGCCAGATCGAATCGGGCCATCTAGAAGCCGACAGCCAGAGCGGCGCCTTCGCGTCGTTGCGTGGCCGCGGCCTGACCGCCTTGCTGGTGGAGCAGGAGCGCAACAGCCAGAACAGCGGCGGCGCGATGTTCAGCCCCAAACTGTCGGACAACGACCTGGCCTGGGCCACCCGGCAACTGGCCAGCCTGCTGGGCGCCAGCCTGCCACTGGAAGCAGCCCTCAGCGCCACGGTGGAGCAGGCCGAGCGCAAACACATTGCCCAGACCCTGAGCGCCGTACGCGCCGATGTGCGCGGCGGCATGCGCCTGGCCGAAGCACTGGCCGCACGGCCACGGGATTTCCCCACCATTTACCGGGCGCTGATTGCCGCAGGCGAGGAGTCCGGTGACCTGGCCCAGGTCATGGAGCGGCTGGCCGATTACATCGAGGAACGAAACAATTTGCGCGGCAAGATCCTCACAGCGTTCATCTACCCCGGCGTGGTGGGGCTGGTGTCCATCGCCATCGTCATCTTCCTGCTCAGCTACGTGGTGCCCCAGGTGGTCAGCGCGTTTTCCCAGGCGCGCCAGGATCTGCCCGGCCTGACGCTGGTGATGCTCAACGCCAGTGACTTCATCCGCGCCTGGGGGGTGGTGTGCTTTGCCGCCATGGCTGGGGCGTTCTGGGCCTGGCGTCTGTATTTGCGCAACCCTTCGGCACGCCTGCGCTGGCATCACCGCATCTTGCGCCTGCCGCTGATCGGCCGTTTTGTGCTGGGCCTCAACACGGCGCGCTTCGCCTCGACCCTGGCGATTCTCGGCGGAGCAGGGGTGCCCTTGCTGCGGGCGCTGGATGCGGCGGGGCAGACCGTCTCCAATGATCGCCTCAGCCTGAGCATCAGCGACGCCACCGCCCGGGTGCGCGAAGGCGTGAACCTGGCGGCGGCGCTCAAGATAGAAAAGGTATTCCCGCCGGTGCTGATTCACCTGATCGCCAGTGGCGAAAAAACCGGCTCCCTGCCACCCATGCTGGAGCGGGCAGCGCAGACGTTGTCCCGGGATATCGAACGGCGCGCCATGGGCATGACGGCACTGCTGGAGCCATTGATGATCGTGATCATGGGCGGCGTGGTACTGGTGATTGTCATGGCGGTGCTGCTGCCGATTATCGAGATCAACCAATTAGTGCAGTAGGTTCTGGCCTCGACAGGGTTGCGCAGCTGCAATCTTTTTTCCGCCGCGCCTCAAGCGCAACGTCATCAAAGTGCAATGCTCGGGTTCTTCGTTCTGTCATGCGCGGGTGGCGCTGCCGAGCGCGATCACCGCTGGCCGGGGGCTCCGGACCGATTCCCAAAAACAGCCTGAAAAACATCTCGCCGACGCCAGCAAACATGACAGAAATACAGCTAAAACACCCGAGAATTTCTTTGAAAATCAATGCCTTCCTCCCGAGGTTTTTTCCTTTATCTGTCACCAGAAGCTGCGAACTTCTTACCCATGGTCTCACCCCGGCAAACCGTCTGGTTCAGGGCGATGGAGCGAGCGCCATGGCGTCATGCAAGCGTTAACCCACTACGTATTCAGCTACGTACAAAAACACGACGAAAGGAGATTCTTCATGTTTAAGCGCACTATGATCGCAGCTTCCCTGGTAGTTGCCGCAATGGCTTCGGCTCAATCGATGGCCGCTGTAGTCGGTGGCGGTGCCACTCTGCCGCAGGACCTGTACAACGACGCAGCATTCCGTCCATCCACCTTCGCCCCTTATGTCGGCGTGGGCAGCGGTGCGGGCAAAGCAGCTTTCCTGAACAATGACGCCACCAAGCTCAACCTGACTGCAGGTTCGCCGGTGAATTACGCTGGCAGCGACTCGATCCTGAGCGACGCTGAACTGAGCAACTACGACGCCACCAAAAAAGCCACCTGGGGTCCGCTGATTCAGATCCCGTCGGTAGGTACTTCGGTCACCATCCCGTACAAAAAAGCTGGCGTCACCAACTTGAACCTGACGAGTGCTCAACTCTGCCAGGTCTTCTCCGGCCAGGTAACAACATGGGGAGCCTTGCTCGGTACTACCGACACCAATCCGATCCGTGTGGTTTACCGCTCTGGCAGCAGCGGCACGACGGAGATTCTGTCGCGCCACCTGAACAGCCAGTGCAAGGCGCTGTTCACCACCAACAGCACCTTCACCACGGCCAATACTGGCGCTGAACCTGCCAACTGGATCGCGGTAGACGGCAGCGCAGCGATGGCTTCCACTGTAGCCGCCACTGAAGGGGCCATCGGCTATGTCAGCCCGGACGCCGTCAACCCGGCTTCCAACGCTGTCGTCGCCAAGGTCAATGGCTTGCTGCCAACCGTAGGCAACGTTACGACCGCCCTGAGCACAATCCTTCCCCCAACCGGCGCTGCTCGTAGCAATCCAGCCAACTGGGCGCCTGTGCTGGCTAACCCAACTTCCGGTTACAGCCTGGTTGCCTACACTTTCCTGGAAGTGGGCCAGTGCTACACCGATGCGAAAGTAACTACTGATCTGCGTAGCTTTCTGACTAAGCACTACGCTGTTTCTGCTAATAATGATTCTCTGATCGCCGCTCACGATTTCATCCCTCTGACCAGCCAATGGAAAGCAGCAGTCCGGGGCGCATTCCTGAACGCTAACGCCTTCGCCATCGGCGACACCAGCACTTGCAACAACATCGGTCGCCCATAACCCTCGTGGTTTAGTGACCTGCAACTAAAACCGGCGGTAGCCCTTGGCTACCGCCGGTTTTTTATTTTCAGTTTTCCCCGACCTGTAGGAGCCAACTTGTTGGTGAGACGATGGGCCTGCATCCACCGGGAGATCGCTTCGCGAACAAGTTCGCTCCTACAGGGGATCGTTCACAGATCCCGAACACACCCGACGTGGGACGTTCGGGGGCACAGCATTCTGACTTTCCTCCATCCCCGGACCTGTAGGAGCCAACTTGTTGGCGAGACGATGGACCTGCATCCACCGGGAGATCGCTTCGCGAACAAGTTCGCTCCTACAGGGGATCGTTCACAGATCCCGAACACACCCGACGTGGGACGTTCGGGGGCATAGCATTCTGACTTTCCTCCATCCCCGGACCTGTAGGAGCCAACTTGTTGCCGAGACGATGGACCTGCATCCACCGGGAGATCGCTTCGCGAACAAGTTCGCTCCTACAGGGATCGTTCACAGATCCCGAACACGCCCGAGGTGGGACTTGCATGCTGCCCAAACCCGAACAAATCCAGGCCCAAAGCCTCGCACACGCCTTTATGAACTTTGCATGACAACGGTTCGGTCGTGCCCCTTGCCAACCGCCTTCTTCTTATTAGCCGAACCTGTATCGAGGGTGGCGGCGACCAGCAGTTTCCGTGCAACAGGAAAAGGATCAGTCGATGCGTCTTCAGAACAACCCGTCCAAGGCATTTACCGGCAATAACGATGGCAGCTTGTGGCGTCTCAAGCCGCTGGCCCACGCCATGGCGTTGTTGCTGGTGGCCGGTGGGGCTCAGGCGCAGCCGGCGGCATTCAGTTCCAGCTGGTTCGCTGCCAAGGGCGGCGCGGCGACGGCCGGGACGGCACGGCCAGGCACGGTGCCGGGGGCGCCACCGCCCCTGGCGCAGCAACAGCGGGCCAATCAGGTGTTGCAGCGCTCGTTGACCAACCTGAACAACACCGTGGCGGCGATTGCCGCGCAACAGGCGGTGCAGGCGTCCGGCCGTGCCGCTGCCTTGGCGACCACGCAAACCATTCAAAACGGCCTCGGCGGCAATGGCCTCAACGTGGTGATCGGGGCGGATGGCAAACCGCTGTTCATTAATGCCGACGGCCCGGTGCAGACCGACGCCAATGGCAAGACCCTGGTGTCGATCAAGCAGACCGCTGACAAGGCGATCCTGAACTGGGAAACCTTCAATATCGGCCGCGACACCACGCTGCAGTTTCAGCAGAACGCCGACTGGGCGGTGCTGAACAAGGTCAACAATGCCACCGCGCCAAGCCAGATTCAGGGCCAGATCAAAGCCCCGGGCACGGTGATGGTGGTCAACCGGAACGGGGTGATATTCAGCGGCAGCAGCCAGGTCAATGTGCGCAACCTGGTGGCGGCGGCAACCACCGTGCAAGACGACGTGTTCCAGGCAAAAGGCCTGTACAACGGCGACCTGCCCACCTTTACAAGCGCAGGCGGCAAGGTAGTGGTGCAAAGCGGAGCGCAGATCGAAACCCTGGCTCCGGCCGCGTCCACGGCGGGCGGCGGCTACGTGTTGCTGCTGGGTTCCGAGGTGGATAACGCAGGCAGCATCAGCACGCGCAAGGGCCAGACGCTGATGGCCGCGGGCGACAGCTTTGTCATCCGCAAGGGTTACGCGAGTGACGGCAACCCGACATCCACCACCCGGGGCAATGAAGTCAGCATTACCCGCAGCAGCCTCAGCACAGCGGGCAAGGTCAGCAACAGCGGCCTGATCACTGCCTCCACCGGCGACATCACCCTGGCCGGGCATGACGTGGTGCAAAACGGCGTATTGCTGGCAAGCACCTCGGTGGACACCCGGGGCACCTTGCACTTGAAGGCTACCGGCAGTGACGCCAGCATCGTGCTGGGCGAAGGCAGCACCAGCGCCATCATGCTCGACAGCAGCAGCGCCCTGAACAGTCAGCTTGCAGGGCTGACTGGGCCAGCGAACCCGGCCCTGACCGGAGAAATCGTTGACGCCGGGAGCGACCGCCGTGCCTTGTCGCGCATCGATATCGCCAGTGACGGCACCGTCGACTTCCGCGCCCGCTCGATGACCCTGGCCACCGGCGGTCAGGTGTTGGTCAACGCTGCCCAGCGCAGCCTGGTGCGTGACGGCGCGAACATCGACGTCTCCGGCGCCCTTGGCGTGCAAGTGGCCATGGACAGCAACGTCATCAAGATCAACGTTCAGGGTAACGAGCAGCGCGACGCCCCGGTCAACCGCGATGGCGGCGCGCTAAGCAGCAATGACGTCTGGGTCGACACCCGTGAGCTGGTGTTTGTGCCGGCCGGCACCAACGGCTATCCGACGGACCGCTGGTACACCGCCGGGGGCCTGCTGGAAGTGAGCGGTTACCTCGGCACCCAGGGCCACAGTATCGGCGAATGGATGGCCCAGGGCGGAGTGGTCAGTTTCGGCGGCAAGGATGTGGTCACCCAGGCCGGATCGCAGATCAACCTCTCAGGCGGCACCCTGGATGTACAGAGCGGACAGATCAGGCAGAGCTGGCTCAAGGGCGCCAACGGGCGGCTGTATGAAGTGTCCAGCGCGCCGGGGGATATTCTCTACACCGGGCTGTACAAAGGGTATGAAGCCACTAGCGAGCGCTGGGGCCAGACCGAGTATTTCTACAACCCGCTGCTAGCGCCCCGTGAGCGTTTCGAAGACGGTTACACCGTCGGCCGCGATGCTGGCAGGCTGGTGATCGGCACGGCCAATGCGGTACTGGAGGGCACTGTCGCCGGTGACACCTTCCAGGGCGATCGCCAGACTCGGCCGGCGCAGAAGGACATGGATGGCTACAACCAGTCGCAGCGGGCGGTGGCGCGCGGCGGGCATCTGGTGATTGGCAGTTACGTGCCGTACTACGTCAAATCCACCGGTGTGCTGCGCTACCAGCTAGGCGCCAATGCCAATACCCTGAAGAACATCGTGTTGAACCAGAGCGGTGAGCAGATCGCCGCCGGGCTGGATCTGAGCGGCGCATTGCCGACTGATCGCGAAGGCACGCTGGTGCTCAACACAGATCTGCTCAACAGCTTCAACCTGGGGGCGCTGGCGGCCGCCGCCACTGGCAGCATCACCGTGGATGCGGCGCTGCAGGTAGGCAATGGCGGTGCCATTACCCTGTTCGGGCCGCAGGTGGCGGTCAATGCCGACCTATCGGCGCGGGCGGGGACGATCCAGGCCGGTAACGTGCTAAACCAGTTTGGTGCCAATGGCCTGATCGACACGGTGCTCGGCAGTGCTGGCGAGATATCGGTGGCCCAGGGTGTGAAACTCGATGCCAGCGGCCTGTGGACCAATCAGATGCTCGAACCTGGCAACACACGCGGCTTGCCTTACGTGAACGGCGGCAGCATTTCGTTACGCAGCAATCGTGATCTGAGCCTGGCGGCTGGCAGTGTGATGGAGGTGTCGTCGGGCGCGGCGCTATTGGCCAGCGGCGAACAACTGGGCGGTAAAGGCGGCAACCTGACCCTGGCCGCCAACGCGAATGTGGGCACTGGCGCAGGCCAATTGGTGATGGCCGGTGACATTCGCGGCTATGGCGTCAACGGCGGCGGCACCCTGGCCGTACAGGCTGGCAAGGTGCTGATCAGCGATTCCGCCACAAGTGCAGCGGCTGACACCTTGCTGCTCAATGGGAGCCTGTTCAACAAAGGTTTCGGTGCTTACGACATCACCGGCAATCAGGGCCTGATGGTCGCTGACGGCACGCAGATCGATGTCAGCATGCCGGTGTACCAGTTTGGCGAGCAGGCCATGACAACCGCTGACGGGGCAAGCCCATCGTCTGCGTTGCAGGTCTGGACGCCAGCGCTTTATCAGGAAGACCCTATCGAAGGCGTATTGACCCAGCGCAAAGGCGCCAGCCTAAGCCTGCAAGCGGGCAATAACCTGTCCAGCGCAGCTGACCTAGCCACGGTGCAAGTACAGATCGGCAAAGGCGCGGTACTCAACGTCGATCCCGGGCAATCCATTGCCCTACGCAGCATTGGTCAGTTGACAGTGGACGGGCGGCTCAATGCCTGGGGCGGCACCATTACTCTGGGACAGGTGCCCCTTGTTGGTGTCACCGCAGACATCCCCACTGCGATCGGGCATGGTCGCTCGATCTGGGTCGGTGAAAACGCCATGCTCGACGTGGCGTCCCGTGCGGCGACGGCCGTTGACGCGCGTGGCAGTCGTTACGGGCAAGTGAGCGACGGCGGCAGCATCGTGATTGGCGGCGAGATCAATCCGGCCACGGGCAAAGCGACTGCCGCTGATCTTTTCGTGGTAGTGCGCGATGGTGCAATCCTTGACGCCTCGGGCGCCCAAGGCACGCTGGACATCCCGGGGCAGGGTGCAACCCAGGTCGCCAGCGACGGTGGCGGCATCTCCATCGCGTCACACAACGGTTTGTATCTGGATGGTGCCATGACTGCCATGGCTGGAGGAGCGGGTGCGGCAAGCGGTAGCCTTGCGGTGGCGCTTGAGGCAAACAAATATCTGAGAGTGTCGGCAACAGACCGGGTATTGCAACTGCGCGACCTGATCATTCGCCAGCAGCGCGGTAGCAGTCTGTTGCCGGTGGGCAGCGACGCGCAAACAGCGGCGGACAGCCTGACCTACGGTCATGGTCAATTAGCCGCCGAGCAGATCGAGGCCGGTGGCTTCGGCAGCCTGACATTGCTCAGCAATGGCATGATCAGTTTCGACGGCAACCTTGGCTTGGCCCTGACTCAGAGCCTGTCGCTGTATTCAGCGGCTTTGGGATTGACCGAGTCAGCTGCGGTTGATAGCAGCATCAAGCTGTCTGCGCCTTATATGCGGCTGGCCGGAATGGGTTCAAGCGAGATTTCACCCAGCTATACCGTTCCTACTATTGGGTTGCGCACTCCATCCGGGCTGGTTACCCAGGCGATTTTTGACGTAAAAGCCAAAACCCTGGATGTTCGCGACGACCTTTTCTTTGGCGTCGGCGGCACGGTGCTTCAGACAGAGGGTAGCCTCGCCGTGGACCGTCGCGGCTTTGAACAAGTAAATCTGCGCAGTGAAAGCGATCTGCGCTTCCTGGCAAGCAGTGACAACATCCGGTTCACCACGGTAAACACCCCTGCAAACTTGGCACTGATCGCCGCGCAGGTATACCCCGACACCCATGCCGAGGTGCAGCTGTTCGCCAAGCAGGTGGACATCGCCCGCAGCGGCACGGCCACCCCGGCCGTTCCGTATTCGGCGTTCGGTCAACTGAGTATCGACGCTGACGTGATCAATCAGGGAGGCGTGTTGCGCGCCCCGCTCGGGGGGTTGATCCTTGGGCGTAACGATGCTGGCGAATCTATAAAAGCTACCACGCAGGTCAACCTGTTGGCGGGTAGCCTGACCTCGGTCAGTGGCAACGGTTTGCTCATGCCTTACGGCGGCACGGTGGATGGCATTACCTACCAGTATGACGGCATGTCCCTGGATCAGAGCCTGTTGAGCCAACAGGCAGGCAGTGCCAACGTACCGCGCGGGATCGAGCTGCGTGGCCAGTCGGTGGCGGCGGATCAGGGTGCGGTGGTGGACGTGCGCGGCGGCGGCGAGCTGACCGGTGCGGGCTTCATCTCCGGGCGCGGCGGCTCTACCGATGCGCGCTTCAACCCGTTGGTGCAGTACGGCAGCGATGGCTTTACCTTGCCGGGCATTGGCAGTAATCCGATCTACGCCATCGTCCCCGGTATACAAGCCGGTCATGCCCCAGGCGAAGCGCCAGGTATTGCCGCCGGCCAACAAATCACAATCGGTGCGGGTGTGCCCGGTTTACCGGCGGGCACCTACACCTTGCTGCCTTCCACTTATGCGCTGTTGCCGGGGGCATTCCGGGTCGAAATCAATGGTTTGTCCGGGCAAGGTGCGGCGCCGGTCACCCAGTCCATGCGCAATGGATCGTGGTCAACCGCTGGCGCGTTGTCTGTGGCGGGCACCGGTATCAAGGACAGCATGGCAAGCCAGGTCATCGTCACCTCGGCCGATGTGCTGCGCCGTTATTCCCAGTACAACGAAACCAGCCTGACCAACTTTGTTCTCGCCGATGCCGCCAGGCTCGGAGTGCCACCGATCCTGTTGGCACGTGACGCCAAGGCCTTTGATCTGAGGCTGGATATCAATACAACCGGACGTTCAAGCTTCAGTTTTGGCGGGCAATTGCTGACTGACGGCGCAGCGCAGGGTAACGGCAGCACCACTGCCGTTACCACCACACTGGGTTCGATTGAGGTGGTGAACAGTGGCAACGCTGCAACCCAAGGCTATGAGGGCGTTACGCTCGACGATGCGGATCTCAACGCCATTGGCTCAAAAAGCCTGAGCCTGGGAGGTGGTCTGAACAGCACGTACGGCCAGGCGGGTAACTACCTCAACTTTACCGGGGCAGCAGGCAATGTGACCATGCGCAGCGGCGCAGCATTGGTTGGGCCGGAAGTACTGCTGGTGGGCACAAGCTCTTTGTTCAATTCCGGAGCAATCGTTATTGAACAAGGCGCCAGTATCAGCACGCTGGGCCAGGGCAATGCTGCCCGAGGCTCGGCCAGCGGCTCGATCTACACCCCGGGAGCCCACAATGTCGTGGCTGTTACCAATGGCCGCCTGAACATGCTGGCGCCGGATGCCGCAGCCACCGGCAGCATTCAGATCGGTACCTGCGAGGCGCAATGCTCGGGGACCACCCGGCTTTACTCCGAAGGCAGCATCGTGTTCGCCACCAATGGCCGCTTTACCCTCGATGAGCAAGTACGTTTTGGCACCCGCCAGCTGACCCTGGCGGCAGGCGCCATCAACGCGGGCAGTGCCCAGGCTCTGGACGCCATGGCGGCCAATAACGCTTTGCCCACGGGGCTGATGCTCAATCAGGGTGTGCTCGACCGCTTGCTGCAGGGTGACACCAGCACCGGCGCCCCTGCGCTGGAAACCCTTGAGCTGAGTGCCAGAGACGCCTTGAACTTCTACGGCGACGTGCTCCTCGATACCTACAATCAGGCCACGGGGGTGTCGCGCCTCAAGGAACTGATGCTGACCACCCCGGCTATCTATGGCTCGGGCACCAGTACCAGTAACGCGACTATGCGCACTGCCAACCTGATCTGGAACGGTACCCAGAGCAAGCCGGGCGTAGTGGTCAACGGCGGTGCTGGCACCGGCAGCGGCAATTTGAATGTGGTTGCCGAGCGCATCGAGCTCGGCTACGGCGCCAATACCCAACCGGCCTCGCTGCCCACTCTAGAGCGGCTCGCTCTTGGCTTTGCCAATGTCAACCTCAGCGCCAGCCAGCGCATAACCGCCAACCACAAAGGCACCCTCGCAGTCCACCAGAGCCAGGGCGCTTATGTCGACGGCGTGGGCTACAGCTACAGCGGCGGCAACCTGACTATCGTCACGCCGCTGGTCACCGGTGAAGCAGGCTCGGTCAACCGCATCACTGCCGGTGGCGCACTGCGCCTGTCGCAGCAGGCCGGTGCGAAGGCCCGTGACGCGAGTTTGAGCGCCGGCGCCCTGGGCGCAGAGCTGTCGCTGGCTGGTCAGAGCATTGTGCTCGACACGCTGATCGCTTTGCCCAGCGGCAAACTGACCCTTGCAGCCGAAGATGACCTGACCCTCACCGACGCCGCACGCATTGACATGTCCGGGCGCAAAGTCAGTTTCAATGACGTCGCCAAGTACAGCTGGGGGGGCGATGCCACGTTGCAGAGCCGCACTGGCAACATCCGTCAGGCGGCGGGCTCGGTGATTGATTTGCAGGCGGTGAACAATCAGGCCGGCGCCCTCAAGGTGGTGGCGCTGGATGCTGCGGCGGGGCTGGTGGATCTGCAAGGGCAAATCCTTGGCAGCAGCAGCGGTTACTACGATGCCGGCGGCACCCTGGTGCCTTACGTGGCTGGCGGCGTGGATATCCGCGCTCGCCAGTTGGGGGCCAGCGCGGACCTGAATAGCGAATTCGCAGCCCTCAACCAACGCCTTAATGCAGGCCAGGTGTTCGGGTCGCGCAGCTTCCAGCTCAAGCAGGGCAGCCTGACTATCGGCAATGAAGTGAAGGCGGGTAATGTCAGTGTGTCTGTCGACAACGGTAGCCTGGCGGTAAACGGCACCATCGACGCCAGCGGCGAGCGGGTCGGCAGCATCCGCCTGGCGGGCAAGAACGGCCTGACACTGGGCAGCAACGCGCTGCTTGACGCCCATGGCAGCGTGCTGCGGGTCGACAGCTACGGCAAGATCATCGATTCACCCAACCGCGCCATCGTCGAACTTGGCTCCGGTGACGGCACCCTTGCGCTGCTGAGCGGGGCACGTATAGACCTGCGTCACGGCACCGCCGCAGTGGCGGGGCAAAACGACGGCCGGGCTCGGGGCACCCTGGAGCTGAATGCACCGCGTCTGGGCAGCGATGGTCGACCCACGGCCGCTGATGGCAGCTCAGGCCAGGATGCCGCCACCTATGGCGACATGGCCATTGATGCCCGCAGCGGCTTGATCATCCAGGGCGCCAAATCCATTGCCGTCAATGCCGTGCAGCGCTACAGCGATGCCCCGTTGGGCACTGACCCGGCGGCCAGCGGTCGGCCTTATCAGCAGATCGACCAGAACTACCTCAACGACCGGCACGCCGAGAGCACATCGTTCATCAATAACGCGCTGGCAAATGGCACCTTGCTCAACAGCAAGCTGGCGGGGCTGCACAACGCCAGTTACGACGATGTGCTGCATCTGAGGCCGGGCGTGGAGATCGTGACCACCGGCGACCTGGTGGTGCAGGGCGATCTCGACCTGTCCGGTTACCGCTACGCCAGCCTGAACCCGAACAACCCGCAGACCTCGGTGTACGGCTCGGGCGAAGCAGGTTCTCTGGTGCTGCGTGCCGGGGGCGACCTGGACATCTATGGCAGCATCAACGACGGCTTCGCCCCGCCTCCCGTGACCCAGGATGACAGCGGCTGGCTGCTCACCGAAGGTGTGCAAATGTTTGGCGGCGACGTGGTGTTGCCAACTGCTGGGGTGGTGTTGCAGGCAGATACTGCTTTCCCGGCAGGCAAGGTCCTCAACTACGCCGTGCCGATTCAGGGCCTGACCGTCGCCGCCGGTACGTTATTACCCGTCACTGGTACGCTTGCTGCCGACATCAGCCTGCCTGCAGGCACAGTGTTGGCCGGGGCTATCTACGACACAAACGATAATCTGCTCCATGCGGCAGGCACTTTGCTCGATCAGCCGCTGACGGTGCTTACCGGCATGCGACTGGGTGCGGGTACGCGTTTGCCTGGCGATACCGCACTGGGCGCAATGATCTGGCCAGCCGGGGTGCCGCTGCCTGGCAAGCCATTGGCATCCGTGAACGATACCAACCTCAACGTGGTGAAACTGGCAAGCTCTGTCACCTTGCTCAAGGGGTCCCTGATCCCGTCCATGACCGATCTCAAACTTGGCGGCCAGACCGTTGATCTGCGCGTGGTCGGCACTGATAACACACAAGGGCGCAACTGGGCCGTCGCGCAGATGCTGCCAGAAGGTTCGCAGTCCTGGTCGATGCGTCTGGTGGCCGGTGCCGACACGGCAGCGGCGGATACTCGGTTGACTGACCTTTACGCCGAGCATGGCACTTTGCGGTTGGCTGATACGCATTATGGGATGTATGCAGTGCCCGGAGGCGGGGGGCTGGTGTGGACTGAATTTGCGGCTATAGATTACTGGGGTGATGCGAGTAAAGCGGGTCAGCCTATCGACCTCAGCTCTCCTGACGTATGGCCCACTATCTGCGACGATAACCCTTTGTATTGCACACCAGCACCCGCAGGTTACGTGTGGACGGAGTCAGGGGCTATCGAGTATTGGGGTGATGCGAGCAAAGCCGGACAGGCCATTGACCTTAACTCGCCTGACGTCTGGCCTACTCTCTGTGACGAAAATCCGACGTGGTGCGGCCCTGCCGGCAGTGATTACACTACCGAACCAGGGAAGGCGAACTACAGCGTTCTCCGCACGGGTACTGGCGATCTCGAACTGCTGTCCTCCGATAACCTGAGCATGGACTCACTGTACGGCGTCTACACCGCAGGCACCTCGACGACGGTGGCCAGCGAGTACAACCTGGCCCGAGGGCGCAACGGCAAAGTCCTGCCTGATCAACTGGGAGGTTACGAGGCGCTGGTGGACGGAGGTACGGACAGCTTGTATCAGGCCTGGTACCCGGATCATGGCGGGAATCTGCTGTTGAGCGTCGGCGGTGACCTGACAGGAGACCTTCTGGCTCAAAAACAGGTTGCAGCAGGCGACGACATTCAATTATCCAGCGCTGCTGCAGGTAACTGGCTATGGCGCCAGGGCAGTGGCAACGCTCTGGAGCAGGGGGAGTCAATACCTACAGCCTGGTGGATCAATTTTGGTACTTATGTGCCCTTCATAAACACCAGTGTGCTCACCGGTTTTACCGGTTTTGGCACACTGGGCGGTGGCAATGTCGACGTTCGGGTAAGTGGGGATGCAGGTACGCTGGTGCAGAAGGGCGATATCAAAGCCGCCGGCACTCAAAGTACAGCGCTTCGCAGTCAAGGCCTGGTGCTGGCCGTGGGCAGTACCGGCCGTGTCGGCGCTGATGGGCAACTGACGCTGACAGGCGGCGGCGATCTTAACTTCCAGGTGGGTGGCGGTATCAACCCGACACTGGCGGCGCGTACCCAGGTGGATAAAAATAACAACCCTCTGGGCCCCGTGCATGACTTGCAAGGGGCGATGATTAACCTGCGGGGCAACGTTCAAGTTCAGGCAGGTGCGCTGGGCGGGATTGATTTGACGTATGGGCGTGATCCCGACCTGCATGATACTACTGATACACGAGCCTTCGATCCGTATACTGCATCCATAGCCAGCGCCACTGGTGGTCTAGTACTGATCCCTGGAGATGCCACCGTCAGCCTCGCGACCCGGGGTGATCTGGTGCTGGGTGGTGCCACCGACGCTGGCCGGATGTCGCAATACAGCACTACCGCGTTCAATGCGACCGGTGCCGCCGACGGCCAGTACTCCGGGCGAGGTTACAGCTGGTACTCCCTCTGGACTGACCATACGGCCATTGATCTGTTTTCCGCAGGCGGCAATTTGACCCCGAGCACCCAGATTGGGGAGGTGCAATCCGGGAGCCCTGAACCGCTCGCAGGCAGGACCACGTCCCCCACAGATGGCCGTTTCGTCTACCCGTCAATCCTGCGGGCAGTGGCAGCCAATGGCAGCCTTTACTACGGCCCTTCGGCGCTTCACAGCGTTAGCAACGCGCCCAATGTGAGCGGTTACTCGCTACTGATTGCCCCTTCAGCCAACAGTCAACTCGAGTTTCTTGCCGCCGACTCGCTGTATGGTGGCGGTTACGCGATCAATCAATCGGGCGCGGACAGCAGCGCGATTGCCACGCCGTTCAAACCGGGGTTCGTCGGTTACGATACCGGCGGGGGCAAGGTGGCGGACAACCAGACAGCGGGCAGCATCGCCGTAGATATCGAGAAGGGCGGACGCTTCCCTCTGTTCGCTTTCGGTGGGGATACTGCGGCGGCACGCACCGGTGCATTGCCAGCACGCTTCTACGCCCGTGACGGTGACGTTGTCGGCTTGCGCACCGGGGAAATTCTTCAGTTCACGACTTCCGGCAATATCTGGTACCAGAGCGGCGCGCCGGTGTGGATCAAGGCCGGGCGGGACATTGTCAGCAGCGGCAAGGTCGTTGTGGATAATCTTCCATCGTCCCTTCTCGGAAGCCACTCGATCCGCGAGGGCAATCTGTTCGTCCACAATGACCCGACGGATATTTCGCTGGTGCAAGCTGGCCGCGACATTCTGTACAGCACGTTCAACGTGGCCGGCCCCGGGACACTGGAGATCACCGCCGGGCGCAATATCCTCATGGAAGACCGCGCCAGCATTACCAGCCTTGGGGCGGTGGTGCCCGGCGATTCGCGGCCAGGGGCCAGTGTCGTGATGCAGGCCGGGGTGGGCGTCAACGGGCCGGACTATTCAGGTTTTGTCGAGGCGTATCTGAACCCGGCAAACTTCGCCCAGCCTGGGCAATCGTTGACCGGTGCCAACGTCGCCAAGACCTATGAGGCAGAACTCGCCACTTGGCTGACCGAACGCTACGGTTTTGCAGGCACTGTCGAGCAGGCGCGCGATTACTATGCGGCGCTGCCCGCCGAGCAGCAGCGGGTGTTTGCCCGCGAGGTGTATTTCGCCGAACTCAAAGCCGGTGGCCGCGAGTACAACGAGGCGGGCGGTGTGCGCGAGGGCAGCTACCTGCGTGGTCGCGATGCCATCGCCGCGCTGTTCCCGACCACCGACGTGGCGGGCAATGCCATCCGTTATGAAGGCGATATCACCCTGTTTGGCGGTTCCGGGGTGCACACCGACTTTGGTGGTGCGATCCAGATGCTCACTCCGGGCGGGCAGCAGGTATTCGGTATCGAAGGTGCCGCGCCGCCGTCCACGGTCGGGGTGATCACCCAGGGCGAGGGGGATATCCAGCTGTATTCCCAGGGCAGCATTTTGCTGGGCCAGAGCCGGATCATGACCACCTTCGGTGGCTCGATCATGGGCTGGTCGGCCAGTGGCGACATCAACGCCGGGCGCGGCTCCAAGACCACCGTGGTCTACACGCCGCCACGTCGGGTCTACGACACCTGGGGCAACGTCAGCCTGTCGCCGGTGGTGCCAAGCACCGGCGCAGGTATCGCCACGCTCAACCCGATCCCGGAAGTGCCGCCAGGTGATATCGACCTGATCGCGCCGCTGGGCACCATCGATGCGGGCGAGGCGGGGATTCGTGTCTCCGGCAACATCAACCTGGCGGCCTTGCAGGTGATCAACGCGGCCAACATCCAGGTGCAGGGCGATTCTCAGGGCGTGCCGATGGCGGCCTCGGTGAACACCGGCGCCATTACCTCGGCCAGCGCTGCGGCCACCTCGGCAAGCCAGGCGGCGGAAGACGTGATGCGTCAGCAGCAAACCACCGCGCGCCAGGGCATGCCGTCGGTGTTCAGTGTGCAGGTGCTGAGCTTCGGCCAGGAGCAACTGGCTCCAAGCCGCGACGGCGCCAGCCGCAGCACCCCGGCCTACAACCCCAACAGCCCGGTGCAAGTCCTCGGCGCCGGCCCGCTGAGCGAGTCCGCACAACAGCAACTGACCGAAGAGGAGCGGGGTAATTTGATGCTGTAAACGGCAGATGTAATGCCACAAGGCGGCCCACGGGCCGCCTTTTTTTGCGCTGAAATTCACATAGGGGCTGCCGAACGCTAAGAATGGCGGCGCGTCAGACACGACGCCATCGCGGGCAAGCGCGCTCCTACAGCGTTCGGCGACTGCCCAGCCAATCATGGATTGAAATGCAGATCCTGTAGGAGCGCACGGAGGTTACGACGGCCGCGATGGCGGTGTGTCAGACCTGACGCGATCGCTGCCTCGCGGTGCTCGTGAGTTCCTACCGATTTGGGGCATGCCCGGGATTTCCGTAGGAGCTGCCGAAGGCTGCGAAGGCGATGCGCCTGACATCCTCCTCCGAAATCCACAATTATTTGACATGAAGCTTTCGTGACAAAAGTTCGGTAGCTCATGGCCATTGCCGTCTTGCCTATGTAACACGCTTGGGAGGCCGCAAGGCAACTTTTCCAGCCGAAGGCGGGATGCCGGGAGCGAGGCAATGGGCACTATGGAACACTACTCGAAAGTGGGCATGCAGGAGCTGGATCAGCGCCTGTCGAAGATCATCGAATCGGCGCGCAAGAAGCCCGTTTCGGTTTTCCGTTATGGCGCGCCGTGGGTCTGGATCGTTTCACAGGACGACTGGCAGGGCGCGTTGAAGGAGGTGTCGAGCTTCATCCCGCCGGGGCATTCGCTGGTATTGCTGCGCCCGCAGATCGACGACCTGCTTGATCAGCATCGCGAGCTGCTGCAGCGCCTCACCGCAGAGACCGACATGCTCATCGCCCCCTGCACCGGCATTCACATCCTGCTGCTGCAATTGCTCTATTCCGTGTCCAGTGAGCAGCAGCTGTATGAACAGCTCAATTACAACCTGTTGTTTCGCTGGTTCGTCGGCCTGGACCTGAATCAGAAGGTGTGGAGCTTCAACGTCCTCGCCAGAGACCTCACAACACTGCTCAACGATATCGAAGCCGTGCAGCTGGTGCAGAAAATCATTGGCGAGGTGTTTTGCGGCGCGTTGCTGCAAATGCCTGAGTTCTCGCTGAATTTCGCACTGCTGCACACCTGGCTGTCGAAGCACGCCATCACTACAACATCAAGCAATTGAGTCGGCCAGACGCTGCGCCGACGGCGTTGGCTATTTTGAAATCAGGGGGCGGTGTGGAGCATTTTTTCAAGTCATTGCGACCGGGCGGGACGGGCCGCTGGCTGCCGTTATGGAGCTGTCTGCTGTGCCTGGGCGTGACCTCGGGGGCCAATGCCGAGGAGGCGGCGCCTGCTGAGCAGCCCCAGGCTGCGGCAAGGCTGGTGGACGTCAACGAATACGTCGTGCGCGGCAACAGCGTGCTCGATGCCTCAGCCATCGAAGAGGCGGTGTATCCCTTCATGGGACCGCAGCGGGCGCTGACCGACATCGAAGCGGCGCGTGATGCGCTGCAGAAGGTTTATCAAACCCGCGGTTATCAGTCGGTGTTCGTCGAGCTGCCGGAGCAAAAGGTCGAGGACGGCATCGTCTATCTGCAGGTCAGTGAAACCAAAGTCGGCCGCGTGCGGGTGGTGGGGGCCAAGCATTATTCGCCGCTGGACATTCGTGAAGACGTGCCGGCGCTCAAGGAAGACCAGGTGCCGGATTTCAATCAGGTGCAAAGCCAGCTGGCGAGCCTCAATCAGGGTGCTGGTCGCCAGGTGATGCCGCTGGTGCGCGAAGGCCAGCGCCCCGGCACCATGGATGTGGACCTGCAGGTCGAGGACCAGGACCCATGGCAGGCCAGCGTCGGC
Organism: Pseudomonas viridiflava; assembly: GCF_900585905.1. Taxonomy (GTDB): domain Bacteria; phylum Pseudomonadota; class Gammaproteobacteria; order Pseudomonadales; family Pseudomonadaceae; genus Aquipseudomonas. The sequence continues at coordinate 694,547 of NZ_UTVH01000095.1, read as the reverse complement.
CTGAACAACGATTACAGCCCCGACACCGAGAAGCTGCGCACGGTTACCAGCCTGGGCTACAACAACTTGTGGCAACTGGGTCACAGCATTTCCCTGACTTACTTCACGGCACCGGAAAACCGCGAAAATGCCGAGGTCTGGTCGGGCGCGTATTCGATGCCGCTCAACGCCCGCTGGAGCCTGCAGTTCTCCGGCTACCAGTCCGACAGCAACGTTGCCACCATCGGCGGCAGCAACGTGCTGGGCAAGGGCCATTCCTATGGCGTGGCAGCGATCTACAGCCTGCCCGCCAGTGGCAGCTGGGCCAACTCGTTCTCCGTGGGCCTGGATTTCAAGGACTTCGAAGAGCAGCTGACGCTGGGCTCCGACAGTGACAGCGTGCCGCTCAAATACGCGCCGTTCAACTTTGGCTACAACGGCCTGCGCTACACCGACACCTCGCAACTGGGCCTGGGCCTGAACCTGATTGCCGGCACCCGCAGCCTGTTCGGCTATGGCAGCAAGGACGACGACTTCGACTACAAGCGCTACCGCGCCAGCCCAAGCTTTGCCGTGCTCAAGGGTGACCTCAATTACACCTTTACCTTCGCCAACGACTGGCAGACGGCGAGCAAGGCCGCGTTCCAGCTGGCGTCCGGGCCGCTGGTTTCCAACGAACAGATGTCCGCCGGTGGCGCGACCTCGGTACGCGGTTATCTGGCTGCCGAGCGTACGGGTGACGAAGGCTACCTGCTGTCCCAGGAATTGCGCACGCCATCGGTGGCCAAGTACGTCGGCAGCTACATGAATGAATGGCGCTTCTACGCATTTGCCGAGGGCGCGCAGTTATCCCTGCGCGAGCCGTTGCCCGAGCAGGAAGCCGATTTCAACCTGGCCAGCGTTGGCCTGGGCACCCGTGCCAGCTTGACCAAATGGCTGTCCGGCAGCCTGGACTGGGGCTACCCGCTGCTGGACGGCCCGAATATCTCGAAACAGGAGTCGCGTTTGCATTTCAACCTGCAAGCGACGTTCTGAACCCTACACGGAGTATTTTTCATGCAACGCTTGGTTCTCTCTCTGCTCATGTGCCTGGGCTTCGTGCTCCCGGCAACCGCTCAGGCCTGGTGGCAGGACGACTGGCATTACCGCAAGCAGATCTCGGTGGACACCACGCCCCAGGGCGCGGCGATCAACGAAGCGCTGGGGCGCACGGCCTTGCTGGTGCGCCTGCACACCGGCAATTTCACCTTCGATGGCGTCAAGGAAGACGGCGCCGACCTGCGCTTTGTCTCGGCTGACGACAAGACCGTGCTCAATCATCAGATCGAAAGCTTCGATCCGCTGATGGGCATGGCGCTGATCTGGGTCGATGTGCCCAAGGTCGAAGGCGGCCAGCGCCAGGACATCTGGATGTACTACGGCAACCAGAAAGCCCCGGCCAGCGGCAATGGTCAGTTTACCTTCGACCCGAGCTACACCGCGCTGTATCACTTTGAAGGCGCCACCGGCACACCGGCCAAAGACACCACGGCCTATGGCAACACCGCGCAAAGCGCCACCGGCAGCGGCATCGACGGGGTTATCGGCCGCGCCCTGCAGCTGAGCGGTCAACCGTTGCTGCTGCCTGCCAGCCCTTCACTGCAATACAGCGCAGGCGGTGCGTTCACCTTCAGTGCCTGGGTGCGTCAGGATCAGGCCAGCGGCGAGCAAATAGTGCTGGCTCGGCGTGAAGGCACCAACAGCCTGTTGCTGGGCGTCAGCCAGGGCACGCCGTTCGTGGAAATCGACGGCCAGCGCGCCATGTCAAGCCAACCGCTGAACCCCGGCCAGTGGCAGCACTTGGCACTGACGGCTCAGGGCAGCAAAGTGGCGTTGCTGGTCAATGGCCGCGAAACCGCGAGCCTGGCCGTCGCCATGCCGGTGTTCAACTCGGTGATGGCGGTGGGCGGCGATCTGCCTGTAGCTGCGGGCAGCGCTCCAGCCACAAGCGCGTATCAGGGTTTCAACGGCGCGCTGGATGAGTTGCGCCTGTCGAAAGTGGCAAGGCCCGCCGCGCTGCTGTTGGCCGATGCCAGCGCTCAGGGTGCCGAGTCCAAACTGGTGGCCTATGGCGCCGATGAAGAACAGTCCGGTTTCGGTTTCGGCAGCCTCGGCTTCCTGCTTAACGCGGTACCCATCGATGCCTGGGTGATCATCGCCGTGCTGGTGCTGATGATGCTGCAGTCGTGGGTGATCATGATTCGCAAGAACGCCAGCGTCAGCCGGGTCAGCCGTGGCAACCAGGTCTTCCGCGAGCAGTTCGCTAACATCGGCACGCGCCTTGAGATGTTTGCCGACGACCGCGAGCTGGGTCAGCGCCTGCAGCACTCATCGCTATGGCGCCTGTACCTGGTGGCGGTCAAGGAAATCCGCACCCGTCGCGAGCAGGGCGCTGATACCTCCTCGGTGTCGGCCGCGACCATCGAAGCCATCCGCTGCTCCATGGATGGCGTACGCACCCGCGAGAACCAGCAACTGAGTTCGAAACTGTCGACCCTGTCCAACGCCATCGCCGGTGGCCCTTATATCGGCCTGCTGGGTACGGTGCTGGGGATCATGGTGGTGTTCCTCGGCACGGCCATGGCTGGCGACGTCAACATCAACGCCATCGCGCCAGGTATGGCGGCCGCCTTGCTGGCCACGGCCATGGGCCTGTTCGTGGCGATTCCGGCGCTGTTTGGCTACAACCGGCTGATCACCCGCAACAAGGAAGTCAGCGCTGACATGCGCGTGTTCGTCGACGAGTTCATCACCCGTCTGGCCGAGATGCATGGCGAGAGCCAGTTCAGTGAAAACGCTCACCGCCGCGGTGTGCATTCCGACAAACACTTCGGCACCGCGCCGACGTCGGCCTGAGGGGAATCGTCATGGCTTCAGTAAATGCCGCTCACGATGATGAAGAAGATGCGCCTGTCGATTCGATCAACGTCACGCCGTTGGTGGACGTGCTGATGGTGGTGCTGGTGATGTTCATCCTCACCGCCACCGCCCAGGTGTCGGGGATTCAGATCAACCTGCCCAAGGCCAGCGCTTCGGTGTCGCTGTCGGAGGCCAAGACCAAAGCCATTTCGGTGAACGACGGCGGCCAGGTGTTTCTCGACGCCTATCCGGTGACGCTGGCCGAGCTTGAGGACCGCCTGCGCATCGAGAAAGCGCAGAGCCCGGACTTCCCGGTGATCGTGCGCGGTGATGCCACCGTGCAATACCAGAAGGTCATCGAGGTGCTCGACCTGCTGCGTCGGCTGGAACTGTCCAAGGTCGGTCTGGTGACCGGCAAACCGAGCCAGAGCTGATCATGAACGACCATCAACCAATGGCGCCCGACACCGCCACCAAGTCGCCGCTGCGCCTGCTCAAGTGGGGCGCGGGGCTGCTGCTTGGCGCTGTGGCCGCGTGGTTTCTGTGGCAGTGGGCCAACGACATGAGCGGCATCCGCCGCGAGGCGCCGAAGGTGCCGATGATCATACCGTTGCCGCCTCCGCCACCACCGCCGCCGGAAAAGCCCCCCGAGGAGCCACCGCCGCCAGAGGAAGAAAAAATCCCCGAGCCCGAACCGACACCGGAGCCCGAAGAGGTCAAGCCGCAGGAAGAAGCGCCGCCTTCACCGGCCGCCGATCTGGCCAACCCGATGCAGATGGACGGTGCCGCGCAGAGCGGTTCCGACGCCTTCAACATCGGCGCAGGCAAGGGCGGCGGCATGGCAGGTTCCGGCGGCGGGCGAGTGGGCAACGGCACTTACGGGCAGTTTCTGGCGTTCACCTTTCAGCGCCTGCTGCGTGAGAACCCGGAGCTGCGTAATCAGGCGTTCGCGCTGCAGACCGATGTCTGGCTCAGCGCGGTGGGCGAGATCACCCGGGTCGAGCTGGTCAAGTCCAGCGGCAATAAAGAAGTGGATGCGCAGGTCCTCGCCGCGCTGCGCGCTTCACCCGCGTTGCAGCAACGGCCACCGGCTTCCATGACGCTGCCCGTGCGCATGTCCCTGCAGGGACGGCGGCCGGGTTGATTCGAACAGTGATGCACTTTTTGCCAACAGGTTTGTTAACAGTTTTGCTAACAGGAGTTGCGTGCAAATGATTTCCAACGTGAATCGATTGTCCCTGGCCGTCGGCATGGTCATTGCGACCCTCGCCGGGCAGGTGGCAGCCGCACCGGCGGCGCCATCGGAGAACGCCACGATCAACCTGATCCGCTTGCTGGTGCAAGAGGGCGTGTTGAAGCAGGACAAGGCCGAAGGCCTGATTGCCCAGGCCGAAAAGGAAGCCGCGCAAGCGAAACAAGGCAGCGGCGGCAACACCGTGGTGACCAACCCTGGCGCCGCGCCGGGTGATGTGCGGGTGCAATACGTGCCCAACATCGTGCGCGAGCAGATTCGTGATCAGGTCAAGGCAGAAGTCCTGGCCACCGCCAAAAACGAGAACTGGGCGCAGCCTAATACCTTCCCGGACTGGGTCTCGCGCATCAGCTTCGATGGCGACATTCGCCTGCGTGACGAATCGCGCTTCTTTGCCAACGGCAACGAGCGCGGCGGTTCCGGGGCCAACAGCAACGAGATCATCGATTACGCCCAGCTCAACGACAGCGGCCCGTACGACGTCAACCCCAACACCAACTCCGGGCTGCCACCGCTGCTCAACACCCGTGAGGATCGCGAGAATCTGTTCCGCCTGCGCGCACGCTTGGGCATGAAGGCGGTGCTGGCCCCGGATTGGAGCGCCGGCATCCGCATCGGCACCGGCTCGGACAACAATCCGGTGTCCACCACCCAGACCCTGGGCGGCGGTTTCGCGAAAAAGGACATCTGGCTCGATCAGGGCTATCTGACCTGGAAGGCGGCCGATCGCCTGACCCTGACTGGCGGGCGAATCGCCAACCCGTTCATGTCCACCGACCTGCTGTATTCCAACGACCTCAATTTCGACGGCGTTGCCGCACTGTTCAATCAGAAAGTGGGCCGCGACTGGGGCGTGTTCGGCACCGTCGGCGCGTTCCCGGTGGAATACACCCGCGACAGCGAGACCAGTAACGGTTTTGACAAGCAGGAGAGCGACAACAAGTGGCTCTACGGGGCTCAGGTGGGGGCCAACTGGCAGATCAACGCGGGTAACCACGTCAAGGGTGCGCTGGCCTATTACCGTTTCGACGACATCGAGGGCAAACGCTCCACTCCCTGCGCGCCCTGGCAGGGTGATCCGGGTTGCGACAGCGATGGCTCGCGGGCCTCGTTCATGCAGAAGGGCAACTCGGTGTTCCTGCTGCGCAACATCACCACCGACCCGGCCAACCCGACCACTACGGCGCAGTCGCAATACGTCGGGCTGGCATCGGAATTCAATCTGATCGACCTCAACCTGGTCTGGGATGCCGAGCTGCCGTCTGACTTCAAACTGCGCAGCCAGGCCAACTACGTGCACAACCTGGGCTACGACGAAGGCGAAATGAGCAAGCGCGCCGAAGGCCAGATCGTCAACAACCTGGATTCCAACGGCAACGTGGAAAGCGGCGCCAACGCAATGATGGTGCAGTTCACCCTGGGCAACTCACTGGACTTGAGAAAGCAGGGCGAATGGAACGTCTTCGCGGGCTACAAGTACATCCAGCCCGATGCTTTGCCGGACGGTTTCAACGACTCCTCGTTTCACCTTGGCGGCACCAACGCCAAGGGTTATTTCCTGGGCGCCAATTATGGCCTGGCGAAAAACGTGGTCGCTTCCGGTCGCTGGCTGAACTCGGAGGCGGTGTACGGCGCGCCATTCGACATCGACGTCATGCAGCTTGAAATCAACACGCGCTTCTAAGGCGCAGGGAGAACTGTCATGAACAGGCGAATTCAGGCGCGCTGGCCGATGTTGCTGCTGGCCTTGGGCGTGTGCTTTGCCAGCGGCGCGTCGGCCGAAGGCATGGAGGAACGCCTGCGCACCCAGTTGCGCAGCACCACCCAGCAATTGCAGGCGCTGCAAAGCGAACAGGCCCAGGCCAGCGCGGCCCGGGTAGCAGCCGAAAACCAGGCCAAGGCGGCCCAGGCGCAGATCAAGCAACTGAGTGCCGACCTGGCCAAGGCCAAAGGCACCGCCGAACAGCTGGCCAGCCAGCAGAGCAGCGTGCAAAGCCAGGCCCAGGCGCAGGTGCAAGCCCAGGCCGCCGCCAGCCAGCAGCAGGTCGGCAAGTTCAAGCAAGCGTACGACGAACTGCTGGTCATGGCTCGGGGCAAGGAAGCTGAGCGGTTGAAGCTGCAAACAGCACTGACTGAACGTGACACACAAGTGCAGCAATGTTCAGCCAAGAATCAGGAGATGTACGGCGTGGCCAAGGGCATCCTCGACGCGTACGAAAAGATCGACGTTGCCGAGGTGATGAAAATCCGCCAGCCCTTCGCTGGCAGCGCGCGGGTCAAGTTCGAAGAAATGGCCCAGCGCTTTGGCGACGACCTCTACAAGACACGCTATGACGCCCCGCAGGCGGCGATTACCCAATGATCAACAGGGAAGAACCAAGCATGACCCAAGCACAACTGATCGACCACGTCAGCGCGCAAAGCCTGACTGAGCTGCTGCAAAACGCCGGTTACCGGGTCAATCGCAGCGAGCAGAACGACATCGTGCAGCTGCTCAGCGCCAGCCAGGGCATCGGCTATTCGGTGCGCTTAGGCAACCCGGCCAGCGCGGCTGGGGAGTACGTCGATTTCACCTTCAGCTGCGCGCTGCGCGTGCAGGGCGAACTGCCGGATGGTCTGGCGCAGGTGTGGAATGCGTCGCGGCGCTTCGCCCGCCTGGCAGTGCAGGGCGAGTTTCTGGTGATGGAAATGGATGTGGTGGTGGCCGCCGGTGTCAGCGCCGATCATCTGCGCAGCAACCTGGAACTGTGGGACCGCCTGCTGCAGGAATTCATCGTTTACCTGCGCGAGTACAGCCAGCAGGCTGCTCAGGCGACAGTGGCTGCCCAGCCGGTCGAAACCGCCGCCGATAGCCAGGTTGCAATGGCCGAAGAGGCAACGGCGCCGTGAAAAAACGCACCCTGTTTGCCGGAGCTGGCGCGCTGGTGGTGTTGACCGCGGCCATTACGCTGGCCGTTCGCCCTGGCTCAGACCCGGTCGCCGCGCCGCATGTGGCGGCTGCGACCGACCTTACCGCCGCCAGCCCGGAGGCCCTGGCCCGGCTGGGCAATCAGGCTGTGGCGGAAGAGGAAATCCAGGCGCTGTTGCTGGGCCTGCCCGCCGAGTCCCGGGAGCAGTTGCGCGGCAATCGAGGCGCGCTGGAAAGCTGGATTAGAGCGCGCCTGGCAGAAAAGGCCGTGCTGGAGCAGGCCGACAATCAGGGCTGGCGCCAGCGTCCGGAGGTGGAGCGGCAAACCCGCGCCGCGACCGAGCAGATCGTCCTGCGTGACTACTTGCAGTCGGTGAGCCAGGTGCCTGCGGGCTACCCCAGTGAAGCCGAAGTGCAGCAAGCCTATGACGCGGGCAAGGCGAATTGGATAACTCCGCCGTTGTTTCGCGTCAGCCAGGTGTTCCTACCGGTCGCCACGCCACAGGATCTGGAAACCGTGCGCAAACGCGCCACTGAGCTGAGCAAGAAGGCGCAGGCCACCCCGGTCGAGTTTGTTGCCCTGGCTGCACAGTACGCTCAGGATCCCGAGGCTGCCCGGCGCGACAGCGATTCCGGTTTGCAGCCACTGCAGCAGTTTCTGCCTGAAGTACGCAACGTGGTGTCGCGGCTTAAGGTCGGCGGCGTCAGCGATGCCTTGCAAAGTGGCGCAGGCTTTCATGTGGTCAAGCTGATTGAGGCGCAGCCTGCACGGGTCGCCAGCCTCGACGAACTGCGTGATCGCCTGACTCAAGCCCTGCGCGCGCAACGTCAGGAGCAGATTGCCAAGGCCTATCTGGAGGGCATGCTCAATACCGCGACACTGACCATCGACGGCGCGAAGTTGAATCGCTTGCTGGAAGAAAAGCTCTAGGTCCGCCGCCGACTTGTGCGGGCACCTGCTCTGTACGCGTGTACCGGGCAGGTGTCGGACGCAGGTTTGCCTCGCTGGCCTGATCGACAGGGAGTCACCCATGCCGTTTTCAAAAGCAGGTTCGTGGCCGGGCACCCGCCACGCCGGGCCGCCGCTCGCTGATCAGGCTGCGGTGTTCGACGAGTCCGCACTTCTGGACATCGCTGCGGAAGTCGCCGAGGCCTTTCTGGTGACGGCACGCTGTGGCTGCTTCACCCAGGCCGCGCGCAGCCTCAACCTCAAATCCAGCGTGCTGCGCAAACAATTGGCACTGCTGGAAGACACGCTGCGCGTGCCGCTGCTCAGGTTTCAGAACAATACCCTGACCCTGAGTCGCGCCGGGCTTGAGCTGCAGACGCACCTGATGGCGCGGCACCGGGCTCGCGATCCGGTCATCGTCGATCAGCCGACAGTGCGGGTGGTGATGGCGGAGTCAATCCTGCACGACGTTGTTCAGCGCGACCTGATTGCGCTGCTGCGGCGCAATGCACGGGTGCGCCTGGAGGTCGTTTCGCTTGATGGCAGTCAGCCGCTGCAGTCGTTCAGTGCCGACATTGCCCTGTGGTTGACGGAGCCGGGCGGTCCCGCGCCGGGCCCGGGTTTCGTCACCAGTCTGCCGATGTGCCTGGCACGTCTGGAGTATTGCCCGCACATCGCCAAACGCTATTCGCGGTCGGCCGTGCGCCCGCAGAGCCTGGAAGACCTCGCCGACTACATGCTCGCCGAGCGCCCTCAGGACCGCCAACAGTCTGGCTTGCGGCCTTGGCATGCGTTTATCGAACAGCGGTTGTTTGGCGTGGTGCGCGTGCACGATTACGGCTTGATGCTGGAAATGGTCCGTTGCAGCGCAAGCATCGGCCTTTTTCCCGGCTACATGACGCATCTGGATCGGGGTCTGGTGGCGTTGCCCGAAATCTTCACCGAGGCCATGCAGCTTGAGGTGTGGCTGGCGGTCAACGCGCAGACTGCACACACCGAAGCGGTGCGCCTGATCGTGGAGCTGATCGTCAACGCCTTCCGCGAGCGCGCAGAGTGGTTTGAATAGGCCGCGATAGCGGTGTATCAGGTGCGCCGCCATCGCCGAGTCGCGCTGCTCCTGGGCTCCTACAGGAATTGTGAGTCTGCAGGATTTGTAGGAGCGCACGAGCAGCGCGAGGCCGCGATAGCGGTGTTTCAGGTACGCCGCGATCGCCGAGTCGCGCTGCTCCTGGGCTCCTACAGGAATTGTGAGTCTGCAGGATTTGTAGGAGCGCACGAGCACCGCGAGGCCGCGATGGCGGTGTTTCAGGTACGCCGCCATCGCCGAGTCTCGCTGCTCCTGGGCTCCTCAGGATCGGGGGCAGCCGATGTTCTGCGGCATCTTGTAGGAGCGCACGAGCAGCGCGAGGCCGCGATGGCGGTGTTTCAGACATACCGCCATCGCTCTCACACAAAATCATTCCAGATCAGGTCATTATTCACTGCTGAAACGGCAACGTCAGGTAATGCCGGCCCAGTTCGGTCAGCTTGCCGTCAGCGCCCAGCAAGCTGGAAAAGTGCGGATCATCGTTCATGCGCCCGGTAAACCAGGCGTAGCGAAAGACGTCGGAGCGGGCTTCGCAGACGGCGACCATCTCAGCCATCTGTTGCTTCTGTTTCTCGAGCGTGTCTATCTGCACGCCGTCGATGGGGGAGTGCCAGTTGGCAAACTCGGTGACCCAGAACGGTTTACCGAACCGGGCCAGGCGGTCGAGCATCGCTGACAGGCCATAGTCGTACCAGTGGAACGCCAGATAATCGATGTGTGGATCGCGGTTCTGATTCTGCGCCCGGTAAGCGGCATAGAACGCATCGAGCCAGACCGCCGGGTCACCGAAACCACTCATGGTGCCCCAGTTCATCGCCGGGCCGACCAGTTTGACGCCAGTCTGCGCGGCGATCTGCTCCAGCCTGGGCCAGAAACGGGCGGCTGCCTCAGGCGTCAGGTTGGCCTGATCGACCAGATTGGGCTCATTGATCGCCAGCAGGTACTTGATGCCTGGATGAGCGAGCAGATACAGCTTGAGCTGACCATCGTCGACCTTGTCGTTCCACACCATGGGAATGAAATCCACCCCATACATCGCCGGGTAATCGTAGGACATCAGGCGGTCGTGGGGCCTCGGGCTCCAGTTGTACCACCAGCTCACGCCGGGGGCCAACGCGCCGAGGTCGGCTGGCGAGGCGATGTCATAGGCCACGCCGCGCTTGACGCTCTTGCTTGCCGCCCACGAAGAAGTGGCAGCCAGGGCCAGGGAAAGGGTGAGGGCGGCGAGGGGCATCCAGTGTTTTTTGCACGTCATAAAGCGCGTCCTCCATGGACGATCAGTTAAAGAAGGCCGAGAGATTGGCGATAGCCTGCTCACGGCGCGGGGAGAGGCAGTGGCATAGAACCGAGTGGGGTGCCGACGTCAGCATCTAGACATTACCCGCAATCACCCGTTTAGGGACCGGTCGTCGCCAAACATGTGAAATACCCCCGCAAATCGACGAAAAGCATCGCAGCACTGCAACCTTTTTCTGCAGAGACCAGTCGGAGGTCGTATCATGATGATGTCGCATAGCCATTATTGCGGCCCGCCCGGTAATATCTCCGGAATTCGCACTGTGTCGAGGCCCATCTAGCCTCTTGAATGGAAGAGAAAAACGGATCGTTCTCCCCTTGCAGCATAAAACTGACCCCACAGGGTTGGGAGAACGTTATGAAGACCTTTATCTCTGTCGCAGGCGTCGACTGCTTGCGATCCGTCCCGGCAACAGCGCGTGCAGTAGGGCTCCCCACGGAGGCGATTGCGCCTGGTAAAACGGGTGCCCCATGCTAGCCGCCATCCTTGATCGCTCAAGCAGCAATGAATCGCAAATCCTCGCCAATGTGGAGCAGACCATTGCTTCCGGAGTGCGTACGCTGCGCTTTGCCAAAGACCTGGAGCACCGCTATGAGGCGGACACCCTCACGCAGCGCCGTCAGTTTCTGACCAGCGTCGGCATCGGCGGTGCTCTGGTCTACGACCTCTTTCTGATCAGCGACTGGTTGAGCCTTAATGACGTGTTCAATTATGTGGCCATCGGTCGACTGTTTCTGATTACGCCGATGTTCATCATCCTGCTGCTGCTGGCCCAGCGCCTGACGTCACGCTGGGCACTGGAAACTGCCGCAGCATTTGGCACCGTGGTGGCATCGCTCATGCCGCTGTTGGTGATGATCTACAGCGACAGCCCGTACCGCCTGCACTACCAATTGGGCATGCTGCTGCTCATGGTTTATTGCACGATGATTCAGCAGTTGCCGGTGCGCTACGCTGCGGTGGCCATGAGCATCATGCTGGTGATTCAACTGGTCACGACCTACATAGCGGACTTTGCTGACTTCATGACCTGGCAGGCCAACGCGCTGCTGTTCGTCTCCACCGTGGCGCTGCTGTTGATGGCGTCTTATTTTCTGGAGCGCGGCAGCCGCCTGAGTTACCTCTTCGCCCTGCGCGGCCAATTGTTGCAAGTGCAACTGATGGAAATGGCGCGCACCGACTCACTGACGGGGCTATTCAATCGTCGCTACCAGGATGAGGTCATGACCTCGGTCTGGGCAGATGCCGCAAATACTTCAACGAGGGTCGCGATCATCTTGCTGGATATCGACTACTTCAAGGCTTTCAACGACAACTACGGCCATCCCGAAGGTGACAGTTGCCTCAAGCGCCTCAGCGCAACGATTCAACAGACTGCACAGGACGCCGGTGCACTGACGTTTCGCTTCGGTGGCGAAGAGATTCTGGTGCTAATGACGAACGCCGATGTCAGCCAGGCCAGGGCCCTGGCCGAACGCTTGCGCACAGCCGTGACGATGCTCAATGTCCCGCATCCGGTGCTGGGAGATGGTGCCCGCGTTACCATCAGCCTCGGCCTGGCAGCGGCCACGGCGTCGCAGAGTAGCGCTGCGACGTTGATCAGCGCGGCCGACGCCGCCTTGTACGCCGCCAAACATGCCGGGCGCAACTGCCTGCATTGTGCTCAGCCCGAAGCCGTCGGCAGATAGTGTTTTGATATAGGCGAGCAGGAGAGCGCATTTGCAGCACCCGTTTTATAGACCAGCGCTATTTGAATGCCACCGAATAGTCGTGAGGCACGACCGCATGTCATGGCAGTCGGAACCGACCGATAAAAGGTAGGTCAAGATTGACCGACATAGGTCGATATGCTGTTCGTACATATAAATTCTTTTATCAGTCATCAGATCGACTCCCGCCATCAGTATCAGGGTGAGAGCGTCGTTAATCCCGCTGGGTTAACTTCACGTCGCGATGCATTTACCAGACGGGATGACGTTATGGGTTCCATTGAAGCCGTATTGGCTGCACCAAAGAGCCTCAAGCGACGCGCCACGGTCATATACCGTCGTGACGACGAGATTCTTTTTGTGCGTAAACGACATGCCAAATGGAACTTGCCCGGTGGCCGCGTCGAGCAGGGCGAAACGCCGCTGCAGGCGGCACTCCGGGAAATGGTGGAAGAGACCGGCCTGGCGTTTGAACAACTCAATTACGTGTCGGAATATGCTCAGGACGATGCCGTGCATTTTCTCTTTGAGGCCCGGCTCACCCTTGCCCAAGAGCCGCGGCCCTGCAATGAAATTGATGATTGTCGCTGGATTTCGGCAAAAGAGTTGAGCAAGCGTAACGTGCGTGCACCCATCCGCCTGCTGCTCGAGCGTTCTGCAGCCGATGTGCAGAGCGCTGTTACCGCGCAGTAACCCCAGTCAGTACAGCGTGTCAGCAATGCGCCCTGGCAGTGCCTTGTCATAGGCATCGCCGTCAATCTCGCTCGCTGATACTTCCTTGAGTATCGTCCCGGCAGTTGGCAACGCACTTCGTTCGACATGTCGCGCCGAATCCCAAAGCCCCGCCCTGATAACTGCTCTGCTGCATTGAAAATACACACTGGTGACATTGATCTGCAGTACCGATTTCGGCAGTTGCCCGTTTACCGCGAAACGGGCTAACAGTGCAGGGGCGACCAATATCTGTGCAGTGCCATTGACCCGCAGTGTTTCTCCGACACCCGGTATCAGGAATAGCAGGGCGACGCGTGGATCCTCGATAATATTGCGCAGCGAATCGATTCGATTGTTGCCGCGCCGATCAGGCAGATACAGTGTTTTGCTGTCCTCGATATGAACGAAGCCTGCCTGATCGCCCCGTGGCGAGGCGTCCAGTCCACCCGGGCCGGATGAAGCAAGGATCACAAACGTGGCCGCTTCGATAAACGGCCGATATATCGCATGCACATGATCAACTTCCTTGGTGAGCGACGGTGCTGCAATCGGGCCGTACAGTTGTTCAAGTGCTTGATGTGTCGTGACCGGTGAGAAAGTTTCAAGTTCCATTGTTTTCTCCATTAATCGCTTGGCGGTCGACAGTGTAGACCACACGCTAATAATTGAAAACGTAGCGCGTGCCAGCATTGCCATCACGTCAAGGTGCAGCGTACTGTGCAGTTGCATATATTTATAACAGATGAGGCGATCTAATGACTGACCCACGTAACGTTGCACACGACAAGAAAGTTCAACAGGAAAAAAAGAATCACGGCGAAGAAATCGCCCCCGACGCCGAACACGCGCCGCAGCCAGGCATGAAGCCGGCACTGAAGAAAGATGATGATGACACGCAAGACGAAAAAGCCTGATCGCATTGTTGCGTGATGCTCTTCTACCGGAATAATCGATTCTGGTCTTCAACCCGGGTACATCCGTTGTACCGGGGTTGCTCAAATGCTGATCATCCGGCGCGCTATTAAAGCTTCAGCGCTGCGCTGCACGAGCAGAAGGTGCTGTGCTGGCAAGCAGCCGGCGACAACCCTGTTGCTTCGTGTACAGCATGTGCGACCAATCTGATCTGGTTTTTTCACGCCCAGCTGATGCTGTACTAAAAAATACCTGGCTCCATAATGATGACACCCGGCATGACGTAGTTTTCGAGGCCCACCCGAATTCGCCTTGCAACGCGTTGCTGCTGCGATGTCCCTCAGACCTGGAGTATTCATGGGTAAGCTTGCGATTTATATGATTGTTTTCCTAGCGATAGCGATTGGCGTTGGCGTCCTCGGTACGATTCCACCGGCATGAACAGTGACGAGATCAGCTCCTGGTTCAAAAGGTACTGATGATCTGACCCAGCGTGGCCATGGCCTGCTCGCTGCGCTCGTCCCAAGGATGGCCGTAGTTGAGCCTTGCGCAGTTGTTGAACTGTTCTGTCGCGGAAAATACAGGCCCTGGCGTGAGGCTAATGCCCTGCGCCAGCGCATGATGAAAAAGCTGCAGCGAGTTCACTCGTTCAGGGAACTCGAACCACAGGAAATACCCTCCAGCCGGTTTGCTGACCCGCGTGTCAGCCGGGAAATAACGTGCAGCGGCGGCCAGCATTGCGTGCTGCTGCGTCTCCAGCGCATCCCTTAGTTTGCGCAAATGGCGATCGTAACCGCCATGCTGCAAATAATCAGCTATCGCCGCCTGGGCTGGGACCGACGGGGAAATCGTGGTCATGAGCTTGAGCCGGTTGATCTGTTCGCTGTAGCGTCCGCCCGCCACCCAGCCGACCCGATAGCCGGGAGCGAGGCTTTTGGAGAACGAACTGCAGTGCATGACCAGCCCTTGCGAGTCGATACTTTTTAGCGGATGAGGCGCTTTGGTGCCGAAATAAAGCTCGGCATACACATCGTCCTCAATCAGCGGACACTGGTAATCACACAGCAACTGATAAAGCCGTGTCTTATCAGCCTCGGCCATGCTCGCGCCCATGGGGTTCTGCAGGCTGCTCATGAACCAGCATGCTTTTATTGGCAGTCGCTTGAAGGAGTCTTCCAGCGTTTGCAGATCCACGCCACCGCGTGGCTGAACCGGAATTTCCACCGCCTTGAGTTTCAGCCGTTCCAGCACTTGCAGGCAGGCATAAAAGGCTGGCGCCTCAATGGCCACCAGGTCGCCGGGGGTTGTAACGCATTGCAGGCACAGATTCAGCGCTTCCATGGCGCCATTGGTGATGACCAGGTCCTCGATGGGCAATGGCACCCCATTGATCATGTAGCGCAATGCAATCTGCCTGCGCAGTTCGGCGTGGCCGCTGGTCATGTTGCTGATCAGTTCAGCCTGATCAAGCTCACGAACGGCTTTGGCCATGGACCGGGCCAATCGTGGCAAAGGATATAGAGAGGGGCAGGGGAAGGCGGAGCCAAACGGGACGGTGTCTGGGTTTTTCAACGAAGACAAGACTGAAAAGATCAAGTCACTGACCCCGACGTCAGTGCCTTCGCTCCCTTTACGGGCTGGCTGTGGCTCGGTCAATTTCAGCGATGCGTGGTCACGCACAAAATAGCCGGAGCGCGCCTTGGCCTGAATCAAGCCACGATCCTCAAGCAGGTAATAACCCTGAAATACCGTGGACGGGCTGATGGAATATTTCTGACTGGCGAGGCGAACCGAAGGTATTTTCTCGCCTGGGGCCAATACGCCGCTGCGTATCATCTCTGCGATGGCAGCGGCGAACTGTTCATACCGTTTCATGGACGCACGGCCGCTCATCGCTGCTGCCGAAATGCACGACGCTGGGCTTCCCGCGCATTGACGTCATTTGTTGTGACGCATGATGGAAAAGTTCAGCGCGCCCGCCACTGAAAGCCACGCCAGATAAGGCAACAGGACGAGCCCGGTCACCATGTCCAGCTGCAGCGCAGTCACCATCAATGCGGCCACCACAATCCACAGCAGAACGAGAATCACCATCGCGGTAACGATGCGGTTTGCGCCAAAAAACACCGGCGTCCACAAAGTGTTCAACGCAATCTGAGCGCTCCAGAGCGCCAGCGCGGTCTCACTGCCGGGGAGTTGGGTCAGACGATACCCGGCCCAGGCGAGGAGTAGATAGATCGTCGTCCAGGCGACTGGAAACAGCCAGTCAGGTGGCGTGAAGTTCGGTTTTACAAGACCTCCATACCATGCACCCGGTTTGAAAATGATGCCGGTCGCGGCGGCAGCCGCGCAGGCCAAAAGGAAGATGTAGAAAGTCATGGTTATCCTGGCCGAAGCATCTGATTCTGGAAGGGCAGTGTCTATAGACCTTGGGTATTGGATGGAATTCGACGCCACCGTCCTCAGTTGCCCGCGGCTGTGCCGCGCTCGGCAAACCTTTGAGCGATCCCATATAGGAGCGAACGTGTTCGCGACGCAATCTTCCGGTCGATGCCAGCCCATCGTCTCGCCACGAATTGGCTCCTAAACAGGCCCAAAGCCCGGTCATGGCGACTCAACCCTTGCTGTGCTTGACCTCCAGCTTGTAGAACGTGACCTGCGCGCCTTCGGTCTTGTAGCCGGTGTTATCAATGGCATACGCCCCGGCCTTGAAATACAGTTTTTTGTTCTGCCAGCTTTTACTGAGCTGCTTGCTCCAGCGATTATCGCCAGCCGTCACCTGCAGGGCGCCTTTGGCGCTCAAGCGAACCTCGTAGGTAAAGCGCTGGTTGAGGTCTACACCCTCGCCAATGACCACCTTGGTGTCCGAGCTGCCCGGTTTGAGCCGGTAATTGGCGATGATAGCGCCGGTCTTTCTGCTCTTGTCGTAGACATACTCCACCTTCAGCAGCGGGCCTTTGCCCTGGTAGATATGAATCTGGCCGATGATGACCCGGCCCTCCGAAGGGACCTTGTTGACTGCCACGCTGGCGGTCAGTCGGTGATTGGCTTCAGGATAAGTCCAGTTGCGCAGTTCACCGTCCTTGAAAGTTTCGCGCAGTTCGCTGCGCGGGAACTCGGATTTGGAGGTGGTCGAGCCTGTTACCGGCGCCCAGAAAAACAGGGTGTTGCCGGAGCGGAAGTACGCATCCGAGTAGCTGTCCACCAGACGCGGCGTCTCGATGATGCGTGCCGGGCTGCCGACCGGGAGGGTCAGATTCCAGGTGCTCAGATCAATCATGGCGTTGTTTCCCTGAGAGGATAGGTGGGTTGGCACGTGAGCGGAAAACGAGCGCTGCTCGGTGCGCACCCTACCATTCGCATCCGGCGCTGGTGACACGAGCGTTACCGCGACCATTATTTGGACGATAGCGATGAGGCAGGCTAGGGGATCTATGTGACAATTTTCTTAAGCACTGGCGCCTGCACGCTCGCAAGCTGCCAGCTGGGCTGGATGTCTCTGCCAGGGGAGGGACGTGTGGCGTTTCTTTGGCTACAACCGAGCCGGCCCGGCAGCGCGAGGCTGGGCGGGCTTGTCAGGCGCGAGTGTAAAGTGAATCGTCACGCCTGCCGGGCGAAGGATGTCTGCGCATAGCAGAACAGACTGGACGCAGGCTTGGGCCGCCCATAGAGATAGCCCTGAGCGTAATGGCAGCCACTTTTTGCCAGCCAGGAGGGAAGATGCGGCAGGTGAAACTCTTCGACGCCTTCGGCCGTTACAAGCATTTTAAGGCTGCGCGCCATCCCGAGAATGGCGTCCACCATGGGCAAATGATCGGTCTGTCCGGGTTCGAAGAACGACCGGTCTATCTTGATCTTGTCGATGGACAGCCGCGTCAGGTGGTACAGACTTGAATAACCGATGCCAAAATCATCCAGCGCCACCGTGATGCCGTGGGCGCGCAGGCGATTCAAGTTCCGCTGCGCCGCATCGAGATGGCCCACCAGGGCTTCCTCGGTGATTTCAACTTCAAAGCGCTCGTACGAGAAATTTTCCTCTCGCAGTTGCTCAAGGAGCTGATCGGGAAAAAGCTCGTCGGTAATCATCCGGGCACTGACGTTCATCGACAGGCGCAATCGGTCGTCCCAGCGATTGGCGGCCCGACAGGCCTGCTTGATGAGTGAACGCGTCATCACCGGGATCAGTCCCAGCCGTTCGAGTATCGGGATGAACTCGGCTGGCATCCCCAGGTTTCCGTTTGGCCTGACCCAGCGTGCGAGGACTTCAAAACCAACGACTTCCTGCGAGGGCAGGGCCACAATCGGCTGAAAGTAAGGCACGATTTCTTCTTCAGCGACGGCCCGTCTCAGCGCCAGTTCAAGGTCGGCCTGAGCCCGGCGCTGCTGCTCGTACTCGTTGTCGTAAAAGTGATAGGTCGAACGCCCGCTCTCCTTTCCGCGGTACATCGCCGTGTCAGCGCAGTGAAGGAGGGCGGACGCATCCTGAGCGTCCAGCCATGACCGCGAGATACCGATCGTGGCCCCCAACGGGGTGGGCTCGCCAGCTGCAAGCAATGGCGCGCCGAGCTGATAGACCGCCGCCTCGGCGATCTGACAGAACTCAGCTTCGTCCTTGTGATCGAGAAACAACAGGCAAAATTCATCACCGCCCAACCGCACCGCGACGCCGCCGTGGCGGTTGGAAATGGCCTCGATCCTGCGCGCAATTTCGACGAGCACCGCGTCGCCCGCTGCATGCCCATGCTGATCATTGACGGCTTTGAAATGGTCAAGATCGATCAGCATGATCGCCACCGGCAGCTTCAGCTCCAACTGACGCCGAACCTGCTGCATAAATACCCGCCGGTTGATCAAACCACTGAGGGAGTCGTAGCTGGCCAGAGTTTCAGTCTGTGCCTGCGCGTGCTGAAGCCGACGGTAACTGGAGCGCGTGTTCGCAATCAGACGTCTGAGCACGACGGTGGGGATGATCAGCGAAATCAGCGAAAATCCCGTCGCCGTCAAGACGAATCGCCACCGCTCGGCGTCCTCGAAGTCAGCATCGTAGGGCCGCTCAAGCCACTGCATGGCCCAGCCTTCCAGCTTGAACTCCCACACAATGGAAAGTGCAATGACAGTGGATATCGCGATGAGCAGGAGCAAGGGCAGGCGGCAGGAATTGCGGCGGTGCAGGTCAGTCATGTCAGGCCTCACAGGGCCATAAGAGAAATATCGTGATGTCAGACTGCTATCTTCTCACATTGGTTCGTGCCGTTGATCGCGGGGGGTGTGACGGAGGGCGCAAATTTCGCTGCTGTCTTAAGCAATTGGGCAGGCAAGCATGCGATCAGATAGCGCTGAACAAGTCTGCGGGCCAAATGTCCAGAATTCTGCGGCCAACGGCGTTAAAGTGCCTGGCCATGCCTGTTCACCCGACGAATACCCATAATGACTCGTTCGCTGTTCGTTTCTCTAGATGGTCCCAAAGGCGCAGGCAAAACCACACTGTTGGAGGCCGTGACGAAAGTATTAAGGGCAGACAACAAAAAAGTCATCCGCCTGTGCGAGAAGAAAAGCGACCCAAACAGGCGCGAGACAATGGCCTTGGTCAACCAACTCGTCAGGCATCCCGACAGGCATCTGGAGTTTGAAATATGTGAGCGCCTTGCAGATAGCCGGTCCTGGATCTCACAGCACGTGCTCGCCAAACAACCGCCGGACAGCATTATCCTGATTGATCGCTGGTACCCATCGGACGCCGCGTTCCGCCGTCACATCCCGTTTGCAGAGATTCTGCAGCTGAACATCGACCGAAACGTGCAAGTGCCAGATCTGCATGTGGGGATCGTGACCGCGCCAGATATTTCCTGGGCAAGGGCCACCGCACGACGACGCGGGCTGAGCAGTACAGTGATCCACACGCTGGAAGAACATGTCACATGCACCAAAGCGTTCGAACGCGCGGCTTCAGATAACAGCTGGGTTGTGTGCCGTAACGAAGGATCGATCCAGGAAGGGACGATGCAGTTGGTTTTGGAGATTTACGGGGTGCTGGGGTGAGACCGGGAACAGGTTGAGATACAAGATTTAACATAATATACATTATGCGTACCTTTGTATTTGCACATCAGGGGCTTCCCCAGGGCAATCGCTGCAGCGCGCTGCGAGTTAATAACCGGGATCTGCAACGACGGTCTATTTGACACCTCTGCTAGCTGACTGGCCAGTTGATCATCAATAGCCAGCGTCTGCCACCCGCTGCAATCCACCTGTGGGCTCCAAGCTATTCCCTCGGGCTTGTGATTGAATCGCTGTGAAGAAATGTCGTTTGAGCAAGTGTGCTGCGGCAACGGCAGTCCCTTGGTGTCCGCGATATTGCGTTTTCTACGACTGGCGTAAAGGCCTCATATAGCCTGGCGATGCGCGTCGATTGCTAGTATTACCACAGTTGCAAACAACGACGTTTCTAACCTCCGGGCCATCTTGACCAGAGAGCTGGTCCCGGCAAGTACTGCCAGCGCTCTGTGTGAGCACTGGCCAATTCCTCAACCGGGTCCCATGGATAACAACGCACCCGCAGCTAAACGTGTCTGTTCAGCATGACGTTTCAGCAGTTCGCAAGCTGAAGGCCTTCCCATCGCAACATACCTGGCGGTTGTTCCCCGGAAGTGGTGGTTGGCGTAACACCTGCGCCCTCTTAGCTCTAGGCTCTTAGCTTCGAGACAGCACGTACTTCGGTAATCACCCTTTTAAGCGCATTGGGGCTAGGGATCACTCGCCAACGAGGCCGTAGCGATTTATGCAATATCCGATAACTGTCAGACCCGGATATTGCATAGTCCTGCTCTCTATAGGATCATTCAAGGCATTACTTCTCGTCCGTACCGATCCTTTATGTCCGCGCCCTCAACTCCACATCCGTTATTCGAAACCTTCGTACGCTTTGGCGAGTTGAATTTCAGCTCGCTCAAAGAGGAATTGCCCGCTGTCGCCCATTACCTGGATTCTTTTCCCGCCGAAACGCTGGCGCTCGAAGGATATCGCGCGGTGCGCAGCTTCTTGAAGTCCTATGCAGGCAATGAATCCACTTTCAATTCCTACCGTACTCATGTCGAACGCCTGCTTTTATGGACCTTGACCAAAGTCAGGATCCCCCTGCTGGACATGCGTCGCACTCACGCTGAAGCCTTTCTCGAGTTCTGCCTTGCGCCGGATCCAGCCTGGGTCGGTCCGGTGGTCAAGTCTCGCTTCATTCGACTGGGCGGTCGCATAAAGAGCTCCGCAGACACTTACGCTCTAAATGAGGATTGGAAACCTTTCAGTCAGTCGGTCTCCAAGGAAGAGCGCAAGCGAGCCAAGGAAGAAAACCGCCCTCTCGTTCAAGAACATTACAGACCGGCGCAAGGTTCCATTGCTCAAATATTTGCGGTCTGCGGGAGTTTTTTCCAGCACGCGATCGATGAAGGCTTCTGTGAACATAACCCGTTCCGCGCGGTTAAACAAAAGAGCAAATACAAGCAGCGCACCACCGGCGATCAAGACACACGCATACTGACCTCGCTGCAATGGGACTTTGTGCTGGAAACTGCCGAACACCTGGCTGCGCAAGACACTAAATATGAGCGAACGCTATTTATCGTAGCGACCATTTTCGCGATGTATTTACGCGTTTCAGATTTGGTGGGCCGGGAAAACTGGACGCCACGCATGGGGGATATCCGTCAGGACGGCGCCGGAAACTGGTGGTATCACGTGGTGGGTAAAGGCAACAAGGCAGGCAAGATCAGCGTGCGCGATGACTATATAGAAAACTATCTGAAACGCTGGCGGACGTATCAGGGTTTGTCACCCCTGCCCGGCTTCCGCGAAACCACGCCATTGATCGCCACACAAAGGGGCCGTGCCGGATTATCCGATCGGCATATCAGGGTGTTGCTGCAGGAAGTCTTCGATCGGGCTCTGGAGCGTATGCTGGCCGAAGGCTGGTCGGATGAGGACGTCGCTCGTCTGCGCGCAGCGTCCCTGCACTGGTTGCGGCACACCTCCGCAACCTTCGATGCACCCCACCGGGACATGAAAGACCTACAGGTCGATCTGCGCCACAACAGCTTATCCACGACGCAGAACGTGTATTACAACTCAGAAGACGAAAAGCGTGCGTATTCCGCTAAACGACTGCCTATGAAGGAACGGGATTGATCAGCGCAGGCCCGGCCCCAAGCCGATCACCTCGAACCAGGCACATCACGACTCCCAGACATTTTTTGAAACAACGGGCAGCGGTCCGTTGATCTTTGTCTGTCAGAGGTGTAATAAATTATTTTTTGTCCTGCAGGGAGTGATGGGATGCTGGCGCTGGACACTGAGCGGCTGTACATGCGGACTCTGGTTGAGGCGGACTGGCCGTTGTTCTTGAGGCTTCACAGCGAACCCCAGACCATGGAGTTCGTCTTTGGCGAGATCGGCGAAGAGCAGATCCGTCGAGGTTTCGAGCATCGCCTGCCCGCTTGGGGTCCGGACTCCGATCACTGGCTGTGTCTGGTGGTGATCGACAAACAAACCCGGGAGGAGCTGGGTGTCACCGGTTTCAGGATCATGTCTGCCGGGCACGCCGAAGTCGGCTGTCTGTTGCTGCCTGAATATCAAGGCAAGGGCTTTGGTACCGAGTCGCGCCGGGCGATCATCGACTACGCCGCCGCCATTGGCCTCGATTCTCTGGAGTCGACGGTCACCGATGGCAACATCGCATCCTGCAAGGTTCTGGAGAAGTGCGGCTTTGTGTTCGATCGTCGCGAGCCACGGGCGTATCGGATCGGCGACCAGTGGTTTGACGACCTGATCTATCACTACGCGATCAAATAACCCCCGTGGCCATCACCCTCCAGGCGAGAACCCATGAACCCGGCTAATCCCCTTGGCACCTGGGCGTCGCTGCGCGCCCTGCCCATGGCAACCCGGAGGCTGCTGTTGGGACTAGCCCTGGCGCGCAGCGAGTCCTTCATGATCTGGCCGTTCATTGCCGTGGCGATGAACAGGCGCTTCGCCACGCCAATAACCCAGAATCGACCTACCCCGACCCTGCCGCAAATGCACACACAGGTCTCCAGGTTTCAGGCACGGGGCTGCTGGCCGAGAATCGTCACCCGTTCCCCATAGCGCGAGTGAGGAAAGTAATCCCAGACCGCGTGATGCTGGGTACAGCGGTTGTCCCAGAACACCAGGGTGCCGGGCTCCCAGCGTACCCGACAACTGAGGATGGGCTCTCGAGCCACCAGGTCGAAGAGCATGTCCAGCAGCATGCGGCTTTCCCCGGCGGACAACTGCACGATGTGCGAAGTAAACCCGGAGTTGACGAACAGCGTCTTGCGGCCGCTGACCGGATGGCGCACCACCACCGGGTGTTCGCTCTTTGGCAATCCTGCCGGAGCCTGGAAGCCTTTCCAGGGGATTTCGCCATCGTGGATGGCGGTCAACTCGGCGAGGAACCCTTGCATGGCCGGCGAAAGCATCTCCAGAGCCAGGTGCATATTGGCGAACAACGTGTCGCCGCCCGTGGCGATGGCCGGGGTTTCCTTGATATACAGCATCGAGCCCATGGACGGTTCCAGATCGGCGGTGCCGTCGGTGTGCCAGGTCTCCCCCGCGACGAAACGTGACTGGGCGTTGGCGCGGATCACCACCAACTCAGGGTCGTCGCCATCGATCGAGTCCACGGGCAGCGCGCGCAGCTCGCCGAACAATCGGCCAAACGCCTTGTGTTGCGCCACCGTCAGTTGTTGGTCGCGAAACACCAGCACGTGGTTTTCCAAGAGTGCCCGGCGGATCTCGTCCAGCTGGTCGTCGCTCAGCGGCCGGGATAGGTCCA
Organism: Pseudomonas viridiflava; assembly: GCF_900585905.1. GTDB lineage: Bacteria > Pseudomonadota > Gammaproteobacteria > Pseudomonadales > Pseudomonadaceae > Aquipseudomonas. The sequence continues at coordinate 670,998 of NZ_UTVH01000095.1, read as the reverse complement.
CGCCACCGATGTGCGCGCCAATGACGGGCGTCAGGCGGTCCACCGTGATGCGCTGGTAAGGCGCACGACGCTCGCCCGCGATAGCCTCGATTGCCTTGAGTGCCAATTGATCCATACTTTTCTCACCTTGTTGTTTGAATGACCATCGGGTCGGCGCTGATCATCTCGGCGATTCCCCGCGCCCAAGGCCCGGTGACCACGCCGTAATGGTCGGTGTCGAGCAGTTGCCAACCGAGCAGGCACGGCAGCAGCGCTCGCCACGCCTGGTGCAATGCATCCATGTCCCAGCCCTCACCCACGCCATACGGATTGGCTTGGGTGGCGATGAACAAGCGCGCCTGGGTGTGCGCCAGACGCGGCGGCTCGAAGCTACCCATGCTGGCAATGTTGTGCTGGCAACAGCGAGTCAGCCGTTGCAGATAAGCCTGTTTGTCGGCAGGCATGGCGTCGCCGGTTGCGCCGGGCCAGCGTTGGGCAAATTCGCGGCGGAACACCTCCTGGATGTGCACCTCATCGATCCGCCCCAGCTCTGCCCCGGCGTCGGGCGCGGGCGGGTCGATCAGGTACAGCATCGGCTGCCCGCCGGCCGGGGCCTGGGCGCACATTGCCTGAGCAACCCAGGCGCCAAAGGACCAGCCAGCCAGGCGCCAACTTGCCGTTGCGCCCTGGCGGGCCTGAATGGCCCGCAGGTACCAGGCCGCACGCTCGTCGAGGCTGATGTCAGGCAGCTCCGGCAGGCGCAGGGCCGGATCGGCAATCACGCAGACGCCCAGTTCGGGAGGCAGCGCTGCGACCAGCTCCCGATAGGCTTGAACATCGCCGCCCACCGGGTGGATCAGGTACAGCCATTCACGCCCGGCACCGGCATGCCACTGATCAATCTGAACCGCCTCTTCCCAAGTGCCCTGGGTACCGCCCAAGGCCTGGGCATCGGTGGCGGCAACCAGGGCAAGCACTTCGCCCAGGCTGACCTTATGACTGAACTGCGACAGCTGGAATACCTCGCCGGTAGCGGCCTGCAACTCGTCAATCAGATCGAGCAGCGTCAGCGAATCCGCGCCCAGGTCATACAATGAGGCCTGATCATCCAGAGCGGTTTCGCCCAGCCACTTGCACAGGCAGTCGTGCAGTCGGCCGCGCACGTCTTTGGCCGCCGCGGGTGCGCAGGCCTGGGCCGCCACTTCAGATGCATCCGCAGCCGTGCCGTGACGTGTTGGATAGAAGCGCCGCGCGGTGTCGATGGCTGTGGTGGAGATCAGCATCTGCGGCAGTTGCGCGGCCATGACCAGGTCGAATACCCGACAGCCCTCCTGCGCAGACATGCCGAAACCAAGGTGCACCTGATGCGCGGCATCGCCAGCACCGCCACTGACTGCCATGCCGACCTCGCGCCATATATCCCAATTGATGCCCAACCGCAGGCAATGGCTGGATCGCGCTGGCTGATAATGGACGAAACCGTCGAGCACGCCACTCGCCGCCGAATAATCAAGGTGCCCCGCGCCGCCAAACAGCGCCGACATTGACGAGCAATAAAGCACGAACCCCGGCTCCATACGCGCGATCAAGGCTTCCAGGGCAAGCATGCCGCGGGTCTTGGCGGCCATGGCCTGGCTCATGGCCTGGGCATCGCGATGGCGGATCAGACTTCCCGCGCCGACGCCTGCGGCATGGATCACCCCAGCGAAGCGGCCGTAACGGCTGGCCAATTCGTCGAGCAGCGCCGGCCAGTGTTGCAGGTCGCCTAGGTCGGCCTTGATCATCTCGACCCGCTCGCCATAGCCCGCCAGCGTGGCTGGCAACTCGCCGTGGCGCGACAGCAGCAGCACCCGCCGATGGGGGGCGCGCAACAAGTGTTCGGCCAGGGTACGGCCTATCCCGCCACTGCCGCCCAGCACCAGAAAGGTGCCGTCGGCGGGCAGTAACGTCGAGGTAGGCAGAACAGCCGGCTGTGGGCTCGCGACCAGCCGGGGTTGCCACAGGTAACCGTCGCGAATCGCCAGCCGCCGCGGTGCGCTGTCGGGGTTGGCAAGCAAGGCCGCGAGCACCTCGGCCTGCTCGCCCAGGTGCGGTGTCGGCAGGTCCAGCCAATGGCAGCGGACCGGGTATTCCTGCGGGGCTACTTCACTGATGCCGGCCAGCGCCGCCAGTTCGGGGCGCCGCACCTCACCGTGCACCGGACTCGCCTGCCAGGACATCAGCCACACCCGCAGCAGCGGCTCGCGGGGTGCCAGGCCCCAGGCCTGCAGCAGCATGGCGACCGTGTCCAGGCAGGTTAGCTGCGCTGTCGCCATGGACAGCTCATCCACCGCCCCGGTTACCGACAGCGGCAACGCGTGCAGCCAGTCCAGGGTTTGCGATCCCGGGGCGCTCCATTCGTCGAGCAACCGGCTCAAACCCTGCACGTCACCCAGGTTCAGCTCCAGGCAATCCGGCCCTGTCTGGCGCGGCACTTCGTTCGGGCGCAGGTGGATCACTCGCGTGTACACCTTGCCCATGGCATTGAGCAGTGCAGTGTCTGGGACGTCGTAGCTGCAAATCACCAGGGTATCGCGCCGAGAATGAGGACCTGTGCCGTCCAGGCGCCGAATCCGCATCCATTGGCGTTGATAAAACCAATCGGCCAAGGGTTGACGCTCGATCGCCGGTGCCTCACGCATTTCGCTCCTCGTCAACGCCGACGTCTGGAAGCGATAGCTCTCCAGGTCGAAGGCCGATGGCGGCAGGTCCCACGGTGGTGGTGCCGAGGCGCCCGGCCAGTCGATCTGAGCGCCCTGGCGCCAGGCGTCCAGCAGCGTCTCGGGTGAGTGATGGCTGGCGTTGAGACGCGCAATGCCGGGCAAAGCCTCCTGTATCAACGCCGGGTCCAGGCGCAGCGCTCTGTCCGGGCTCACTGCCATTGCGAACCGCCAGCGCATCGAACGTCGCCCTGCCTGCAGGTGGCGCAGCAATTGCGTCTGGCGCTCGGGATAGGCTTGCAGGTAAGCCTCGATGGTCGCCATGTCCCGCAGCAGGGCCGCCTGGCTGTGGGCCGAAATCAGCAAGTACGGCAAGACCTCGTCGGTTGGGGACTTGCTCGCGGGTGGACCGCCGATGATCACATGAGCATTGGTGCCGCCGATGCCAAAGCTGCTGACCCCGGCCAGGCGTCGGCGTCCCTGCGGCCATGGCCGCGAAGTGGTAGGGATGTAGAACGGCGAATGCTCCAGGTCGATCTGTGGGTTGATGCGCCCGAAACCGAGATTCGGTGGCACCACGCCGTGGTACACCGCCAGCGTTGCGCGGATCAGGCCAACCACGCCCGCCGCCGCGCCAAGATGGCCGATCTGGCTTTTTACCGAAGCCAGGGCACAGCCATTCGCTGGCGCAGCGCCGAAGGCTTTGGTCAGGGCAGCCACTTCAACCGGGTCGCCCAACAGGGTGCCGGTGCCATGGGCCTCGACATAGCCGATGTCGGCGCCAGTCACCCCTGCCTTGGCCAATGCGTCCGCGATCACCGCGCCCTGCCCGGCCACGGATGGCGCGGTGTAGCTCATCTTGCCGTGGCCGTCGTTGTTGAGCGCCGAGGCTTCGATCACACCATAGATACGGTCACCGTCGGCGCTGGCGCGGTCCAATGGCTTGAGGACCACCACACCATAACCACTGGCGCCGATGGTGCCGCTGGCGTCGTCGCTGAAGGGGCGGCAAAGGCCATCGCTGGAGAAAATGTGCTGGGAACGATGCCGGTAGCCATCGCTCAACGTGGGGTCGATCAGCACACCCGCGGCCAGCATCACATCGCTGTCACCCTGGCGCAGCATCGCGCTGGCCAGGTGCACGGCGATCAGCGAGCTGCCACAGGCGGCCTGGACACTCATCGAGGGGCCGTTGAAGTCCAGGTGATAAGCAGCCTTGGTGGCCAGGAAGTCCTTGTCATGGTGCAGCGCCATCTGGAAACCATCGGGCAAATCTCCTTCGGCGGCTTCACGCAGCATCTGCTGGAAGTAGGTGGTTTCCCCGCAACTGGCAATCAGGCCAATGCGTGGTCCGTCGGCGCCGGGCGTGATGGCGGCGTGTTGCAGAGCTTGCACGCAAGCCATCAGCAAGTGCCGTTGCTGAGGGTCCATCAAGCGCGCTTCCTGGCGGCTGATGCCGAAGTACTCCGGATCGAATTCCAGCATGCCCGCCAGTTGGCTACGCGCGCCAACCCGCCCTTCGGTCGCGGCGAAATGCTCGATACCCCATTCGCCATCGCACACCATCTGCCAGAACTGCCCGAGATCGCTGGCGCCGGCGACGTTGACGGCCATGCCAATGATCGCCATGGGTTGGTTGCGGGTGACGGCGCTGACATTGACTGCCTGGCGAGCCTCGGCGACGGCCGGAGCGGATTCGCCAGCCGCCACATGGGCAGCCAGGCGCCGAATAGTAACGTGCTCGAACAGGTCGGCCATGCTGACCTTGCCAGGCAGCGCCTGGCTGTAGCGGGCATGCAGACGCATCAGGCCGAGGCTGGTGGCGCCTGCTTCGAAGAAGGTTTGATCGGGCTCGATTCGGCGGCCCAACACCGCAGTGAACAACTCGCTCAGTTGCTGTTCCGTGGCCGACATGGGCAGTGCAGGCGCGGGTGAAGCCGGTCGGCCCAGTGGCTCGCCAAGACCGTTAAGCGCTTTGCGGTCGATCTTGCCGCTCGGCGTGCGCGGCCAGGCGTCCAGGCACCGGTAGGCATCCATGCGCACATGGCCCGGCAAATGGCTGCCGACCAGGCGGTCCAGGGCCTGCGCCGAGGGCGTCGCGCCCGCGCACTGAACATAAGCGGTCAACCGCGACGCTTGGGCGTCGAGGGTCACCACTGCGTTGGTCACTTCGGGAGCCTGCATCAAGGCGGCTTCGATCTGCCCCAGTTCCAGACGATGGCCGCTGAGCTTGACCTGCTGGTCGTCGCGGCCCAGGTAATGCAGGCAACCGTCAGCGCTGGCCCAGGCCAGGTCACCGGTGCGATAGAACAAACGGCTCACGTCCCCTGGCAGCGACAACGCCACGAATCGCTGTGTGTTGAGCGTCGGATCCGCGAGATAACAAGGCGAGACCATGGGCCCGGCGACCAGCAGGTAGCCCTGGCTGCCCGCTGGCACCGGCCGGTCCCGGCTGTCTACCAGCAACAACCTGGCGTTATCCACTGCCCGGCCGATGGGTGCCCGCAGTGGCCATTCCGTGGTCAGTGACGGCAATCGCCAGGCGCTGACGACGTGGGTTTCGGTGGGCCCGTAGTGGTTGAACAGGCTCGCTCTGGGCAGCCCGGCGAACCACGCTCGCAGGGCTTCGGTACACAACAATTGCTCGCCCGCCGTCACCACTTCGCGCAGTGACGCTGGGTAGATGCCCGAATGCACTGCCGTTTCGGCAATGTGTTGCAAGGCTACATAAGGGAGGAACAGCCGCTCAATCCGCGCCTCCTGCAGATACGCCAGCAATGCCTGGGCATCCTGCCGCCAGCGTGGAGTGATCAGGTGGTAACAGCCACCGCCACACAAGGTGCTGAAGATCTCCTGGAGCGACACATCGAATGACAGCATGGAGAACTGCAAGGTCACTGCCTGAGCGGGCAGTTCGCCCGTGGTGCGCTGCCAGTGCAACAGGTTGCACAGGGTGATGTCCGGGACCCGAACCCCTTTCGGCGTGCCGGTGGAGCCAGAGGTGAACAGCGTGTAGAGCGGCCTCTGTCCGGAGTGCCGGGGGCGCTGGAAGCGCTGGGCTGGGTCCGTCGGCGCGCTGGCCAGTTCGACACGGTGCTGATTGAAAGCGCTTGCGTCCAATGCTTGCACAGCGGCTTCGGTGTCGGCGCTGAACAGCAGGCAGTGGGGCCGGGCTTGCGCCACGACCTGGCGCTGGATGGCCGGTGGGTAGCCCGGGTCCAGGGGCACCGCTGTCAGGTTGAGCTTGGCCAGTGCCAACAGCGCCACGATGTGCTCGACCGATGGTTCCAGGAGCAGCACGACATGCGCGGGCCCCTGCTCTACGTCCGGCAGCGGATAACGTGTCGTCAATTCGCCAGCCAGGTGGTCAGCCAGGGCATCGAGTTCGTCGTAGCGCACTGTGCGCTGGCCGTTTACCAAGGCCGTGGCGGCGGGCGTGCAGCGCGCCTGATGCTCGAACCAGTCAGCCAGTGTGCTGAACGGTGGCGCACTGACTTTGATTGGAGGGCTTGCCGCGAGGCTGTTGCGCCAAGGCCGGATCAGATCGTCCAGTGTCGCCGCCGGGCGGGTCAGCAGCAGGTCGAGCCCACAGGCAAACAGCGCGTTGACCGCCTTGACCTGCTCGGCGTCGAAGTAGCTGCACTGGTATTCCCACCAGCACTCCGTCCGCGCGCCTGTGCCTACCACCAGCAAGGTCAGTGGGCATTTGGCTTGCAAGTGACCTCCGTCGGCAAAGCCGTCGAATTCCAGGGTGCCCGCCAGGGCTGACGTGGCCAGGGCGCGGTAATCGGTGTTCTCCAGCACGAACATGAAGTCGAACAGCGGCATGCCCGAGGTCAACCGCAAGTCCTCCACGACGTCCGCCAGGGCTACGTCCTGCAGGGCCAGCACCGCGCGCACGATTGCGGTCTGCTGGCGCAATTGATCGCCCAATGGCAAGTCGTCATCCGCGCTGGCAGGAATCAGCACGGTATTGGCAAACATGCCTATGCTGTCCTCGAATTCACCCAACGGCCGGTTGGCCACCGGGCTGGCGATACGCGGGCGCTGGCTGCCAGTGAGGGCGTAAAGGCTCCAGGCAAAGACACTGAACAGCACTTCAAAACGGGTCAGGCGCTGTTCGCTGCAAAACCGCTCCAGGGCCTCGATGCGTTCGGCGCCCAGGGGCTGCCGATGCAGTGCAGCGCCGGGCTTGCGCGAACGGGGCGCCGGCATGGCGGGTGAAGGCTCTTCCTGCTGACGGTACAGCTCGGCTAGGCTGCGACGTTGGTCGCGATAATGCGCGTCGACACTCCACTGGCCCTGCCACTGGGCAAATTCCAGGGTCGTCAGCGGCGCGTCGACAGCAGCGGATGACCACCCCGCCAATGCGTGCGCATACATGCGGGTCAGTTCCTCGAACAGCAGGTTCATGGACCAGCCGTCGACGATGATGTGGTGCATGTTCAGGAGCAGTCGGCAACTGCCATCGTCGAAGGGCAGCAAATAGGCTTGGAACAGCGTGGGCATGGACAAATCGAACGGCGTGGCGAACACCAGCGCAGCGAAGGCCTGCCAGTTGTCTTCACGATACTCACCGTGCGCAAAGACACGGCACGCCGCGCCCTCTTCAGCGATGACCTGCTCAAGGCCATCAGCGCCCTGGGTGAACGCCGTGCGTAACGCCGCATGCCGCGCCACCAGTTGTTGCAGCGCCTCGGCGAGCGCCGACACGCTAACGCCTGCAGCGAAACGCACGATCAGCGGCACACTGTAGGCGGTGGACTCGGGGGTGCGCTGTTGCACCAGCCACAAGCGCCGTTGTTCAGCGCTGGCCGGTGCCCGCTGCGCCTTGCGACCGAGCGGTGCGGGTGGGTAGCGACGACCGCCGGACTGCTCGGCTGTCAGACGGCTGGCCAGGCTGGCGAAGGATTCGCCGAGCACGCTGGCCATGGGAATTTCCCGCTGCCAATGGCTGCGCATGGCCGAGCGCAGGCGCATGGCCTTGAGCGAGTCACCGCCGCTGGCAAGCCAGTCGTCTGCCCCGCCCAGTCCGTCGTGGCCCAGCAGCAGCGCCGCCTGGGCCAGCAGCCAGCGCAACGCGGGTGTCGCCTCGCCAGCCACAGAAGCGTCGGCGGCCGGCCGCCAGGCTGACAGCGGCTGGGCCAGCAACGCGTCGCGGTCGATCTTGCCATTGGCGGTCAGCGGCATGCGCTCCAGCAAAAACAGCTGGTGCGGGCGCATGTACGTCGGCAGACACCCGCCTAGATAAGTATCGAGCGCCGCATACTCCAGGCCCTGGGTCGGCACGATGTAGGCAAGCAGTTGGTGGTCTTCAGCGGCATGGCGTCTGGCGCAGACATAGGCTTGGCGCACCAGCGGATGTTCAAGCAGGCGCTGCTCGATCTCACCGGGCTCGATACGGAAGCCACGCACCTTGACCTGGCGGTCGACCCGGCCAAGGTACTCGACCGGGCCGTCGCCGTGCCGACGCACCAGGTCACCGGTGCGGTAGTGCAGCCCGCCGTGCGGATCCAGGCCGGGCAAGCGGAGGAAGGCGTGGGCAGTCTGCTCGGGGCGGTTGCGATAGCCACGGGCGACCCCGCTGCCACTCAAGTACAGCTCGCCCATGGCCCCATCCGCCACAGGGCGTTGCCCTTCGTCCAGGATCAGCAGGCCGGTCTCGGCCAATGGCCAGCCAATTGGCACCGTGTCGCCGCTGAAGTCCCGGGGGATCGGATAACACAAGGCAAATGTACTGCACTCGGTGGGGCCATAGACGTTGAAAAGCTGGCAGGCGCTGTCCGGGTTGGTGGCATACCAGTTGCGCACGGCGGCGGCGCTGACTTGCTCGCCCCCGATCAGTACCTGGCGCAGACTGGCGAAGCAGCGCGGCGACTCGACGCTCACCGCGTTGAACAGCGAGACCGTCATGAACAGAGTGTCGACCCGTTGCCGCTCCAGCACGCCTGCGAGTCGCTCGGCGTCAAGGGCATCCTCCTCGGCGATGATCACGCAGCAGCCGCCGTTGAGCAGCGGCGCCCAAAGCTCGAAACTGCAGGCGTCGAAAGCCGGGTTCGACAGGCAGGCAAATCGGTCACCGGGATGAATGTCGATGTAGGTGCCCGGTTGCGCTAGCCGCAGCAGGCCACGTTCGCCCACTTCAACGGCCTTCGGCACACCGGTGGTGCCGGAGGTGTAAAACAGCAGGCTGACCTCGGCGCCCTTCTCGGCCAGGACCTGGGGCGGCTGGTCCGAATAATCCAGCAAGGCGTCGACGCTGGCCTGCCACGCTGAGCCGGAGCCGACTGGCCCCACCTCCTCCTCTAGGCTCAGCACGCCCACACAACCGCCATCGGCGAGCATCAAGTCGCGACGGCTGACGGGGCTGGCACGGTCCAACGGCACCACGATGGCGCCGACTTTCAGCACGCCAAGCAGCGACGCGATCCATTGCCAGCAGCGCGGCATGCTCAGCGCCACGCACTGGCCGGGCTGCACGCCATGCGCCAGCAAACCGCGAGCGATACGCTCGCTGGCACTGGCCAGTTCGCTGTAGCTGAGCCGCGCCTGCCGGTCGATTATCGCCAGGTCCTCGGGATGGCGGCACGCCTGCTGAGCAAAGCGTGCCAGCAACGTCAACGGTTGCCCTGCGATTGTTTGTTCGACGTCCATCATGCGTGCTCCTCCACTGCCAACCCTGCGCCGTCCAAGCGTTGCAACTCCTGGCGCAACACCTTGGAAACTCGATGCACCTCGGCAGTCTCCAGCATGTCCCAGTGCCCGCCATGAACCAGTTTGGCCAAATAGCCATTCCCCGCCCGGCGCCGCCAGAACCCTCTCAGTTCATGCAGCTGCCCGCGGCTGAAGCCCTCGCGGGCCTGAATCAGCACCACTCGGCCAGCACGCGGCGGGCATTCATAGGCGGCCATGGCCAGGCGATTATGGTTATAGATGTTGAAGTAACGTTGCACCTGGGCGTCTTCGATGCCCGGATACATGCCGTTGAAACGCACCAGCTTGTCGCGGAACTCGGCCATGTCCACGGTGCCGATTTGCTGGCGAAAGGAGGGATCGTCCGCACCCTGGGTATCGAGCAGCACTACGCTGACCTGGCGATGCCCGGCGGCGGCCAGCAGGCGAGCCATCTCGTAGGCCACCAGGCCACCGAACGACAGACCGGTGAGCAGCAACGGTTGAGCAGAGAGTGGCTCGATCAAGCGCAGATAGGCGGCGGCCATGGTTTCCACCGTCGGCTCGGGTGTTTCACCGGGATTAAGGCCTGGCGACTGCACGCCGTAGACACCGACCTCTTCAGGCAGCACCTTGGCCAGGGACAGGTAGCAGAATGCCGTGCCGCCAGCGGGATGGATGCATACCACATTGCTTTGGGCGGTGCCGCGCCGAAACTCGATCAGGTTGCCCTGCGCATTGGCCGGATTGGCGCCAGCGCGCAGCCAGCCGCCCAGAGCTTCGATGGTCGGGTGGCCAATGACCACGCGCACGGGGACCTCGACGGCAAACGCCTGGCCGATCTGGTGGGCCATTTTGATGGCCGCAATGGAAGTGCCGCCAACGTCGAAGAAGTTATCGCGGATACCAATCTGCGGCGCCAGCAGCAAGCTCTTCCATATCTGGTACAGCGCCAGTTCGATATGGTCGCGCGGGCTGCTCAAGTTGACTGGACGGTCCAGCAGATCCTGATCGGCAAGTGTCGCCAGCGCGACACGGTCAACCTTGCCATTGGCCGTCAATGGCAGGCTGTCCAGCCACAGGTAAGCGCTGGGCAGAACGCCGCTGGGCAACGTGGCGCCCAGATGCGCATGCACCATCGCCTGCTCCACGGTCCCGTCGACCACGCAACAGGCCACCAGGCGCTGGTTCTGCGCGGTGTCGCCGATCATCAAAACCACTGCAGCGCGGATCGCTGGCAACGCCTCCAGGCGCGCCTCGATTTCGCCCAGTTCCAGGCGCACGCCGCGCAGCTTGACCTGAAAGTCGTTGCGGCCCAGAAACAGCAACTGGCCGTCGGGCCGGTAGCGGGCCAGGTCACCGCTGCGATACAGCCGGTCGCCGGGCACAAAGGGATTGTCAATGAAGCGTTCGGCACTGAGCTGGGCGAGCCCCAGATAACCCCGGGCCACGCCCACCCCACCGATATGCAACTGCCCGGTCACCCCGGCCAGCACCGGCTGGTCTCTTTCATCCAGCACATAGAATCGATTATTGGCGATGGGTCGGCCAATCGGTACCTGCAGGGCGGGCACCTCGGCGCCTGGCTCCAGGGTCCAGATACTGTTGATTACCGTGGTCTCGGTGGGGCCGTAGACGTTATGCAGCCGAGCGTGGGGCAAGCGCTGCTGGAAGCGCCGCGCAAGGCCGGGAGACATCTCGCCGCCGCCGCTGAAGACATTGGTCAGCTCGCGGCATAGATCCACGCCCTCCACGTCCAGGAACAATTGCAGCATGGCCGGGACGAACACCATGGCGGTAACTCGCTGCTCGCGCACGAGCCTGGTCATGTACTCGGGCTCCAGATGGCCACCCGGCCGGGCGATGACCAGCTTGCCGCCGGTTGACAGTGGCCAGAAAGTCTCCCAGGCCGAGGCGTCGAAGCCGAAAGGGATCTTGTGCAGCATCGTCCCCGCCTCGCCACAGATACTCGAACACCAGGCCAGCAGGTTGCTCAAGCCACAGTGGGCGACCATGACGCCTTTGGGCAAGCCGGTGGTGCCCGAGGTGTAGATCACGTAGGCAAGATGGTCGACGCCGACGCTGGCGGGGTCGAGATCTTCGGCGGGTTGCCCCGCCCACAGCCCGGCATCTTCCTTGAGGTCCAGTATCGGTGCCTCCCAACCACTGCCTTGCATCGCATCGCGCAGCACGCCCCGCGCCGAGGCCTGGGTCAGCAGCACCGCCGGGGTGCTGTCACCCAGCATGTGGCTGAGCCGCCCTATCGGGTAATCCGGGTCCAGCGGCACATAGGCGCCGCCGGCCTTGAGCACGGCCAGCAGCGCCACGGGCAGCTCCAGCGAGCGCTCCATGCACACCGCCACGCGCACGTCCGGGCCGACCCCGAGGCTGCGCAGATGGCGCGCCAGGCGGTTGGCCTGGGCGTTGAGTTCGGCGTATTCAAGACTGTGGTTGTCGAAGACCACCGCGCACGCCCCGGGGACGCGGGCGACCTGGGCCTCGAACAGGCGGTGCACGCAGACGCTGGGGGCCGCCAGGGGGGCGCCGCGATTCCACTCCACCAGCACTTGCTGCCGCTCCTGATCGTCCATCAAAGACAAGCTGCTAATCGGCTGCTTGGCATCTTCGGCGATCCGCTCCAGCAAGCGCCGGTAATGGCGGCTCAGGCGCTCAATGGTCGTAGCGTCGAACAGATCGGTGTTGTATTCCACCAGCAACTCCAGGCGCCCGCCTCGCTCGCACCATTCGAACGCCAGGTCGAACTTGGCCGTGGCGCTGCTGGTGCCGTGGGGCGCCAGGCTCAGCCCCGGCATGCTGACCGCTGCCCCAGGGGTGTTCTGCAACACCATCATCACTTGGAACAAGGGTGAGTGGCCGGTATCGCGCAACGGGTTGACCGCCTCGACCACGCGGTCGAACGGCACGTCCTGATGGGCATGCACCTCAAGCATCTGGCCACGTAACTGGCGCAGCAATTCGGCGAAGGTCTGCCCCGGCTCGATCCGGTGGCGAATCACCAGGGTGTTGACGAAGTGGCCGATCAACGGCTCGATCTCCGGACGGCCACGGTTGGCGAATGGCGTGCCGATGCACAAGTCCCGCTGCCCGGCATGGCGCGAGAGCAGCACCGCCAGCGCCGCCATCAGCACGTTGAACAAGGTGCCTTGTGTCTGTTGGGCCAGGCCATTGAGCTCACGCAGCGTGGCGTTTTCGAGGCTGCAACTGAACGTCGCCCCGACGTAGCGCTGCACCCGTGGGCGCGGTCGATCGGTGGGCACGGTCGACAATGCAGGCGCATCGGCCAGCGCGTCACGCCAGAAGTCGAGCTGGGCGTCGAGGACTTCACCGTCCAGGCGTTGCCGCTGCCAGAGGGCATAGTCGGCATAGTGCACCGGCAACGGCGGCAGGCCTGCTGCTTCGCCGTGCACCAGGGCGGTATACAGGCTGGCCACTTCATGCAGGATGACACCCATCGACCAGCCATCGGCGATGATGTGGTGCACGCTGTACAGCCACAGGTATTGGTCATCCGCGACGCGCAGTACCGTGGCACGCAGCAGTGGCCCACGGGCCAGGTCGAAGGGCGCCTTGGCCTCTCGCGTCAGGCTGGCTTGCACCTGCTGCTCGCACTGGTCCGCCGACAGGCCGCGCAAGTCGGTTACCTGCAGCCGCAGCGGCATCCGGGCGTGGATGACCTGGCGCGGCTCGCCGTCAACATGAGCGAATGTGGTGCGCAGCATTTCGTGGCGCGCGATCAGCTGATTCAGCGCTTGCTCCAGCAGCGCCACGTCCAACTGGCCCTGGAGCCTTACCGCACACGGCACGTTGTAGAACGGGTTGCCGGGCTCCAACTGGTCCAGAAACCACAGCTGGCGCTGCGAGAACGACAACGGCCAGGCCGAGCGCTCGCCAGTGCGTCGAGGAATGGCGGCGCCGTCCTGCCCGGCCAGTAAGTCAATCAGTTCCTGCTTGTGGCGTTTGAGTGCCTGCAACATGTCTTCGCTGAGAAAATTGCGCGGTGCCTTGCAGCGCAGCTTGTCGCCGTCCACTTCCAGGGTTACCGAGTGACGGGCAAACAGCTCCAGCAATTGATAGGCGTTCATATTTCAATCTCCTCCATGTCGCTCTCATCACCGAGGCTGGCGCCGGGCGGGGCGAAGGACTCCATTTGCGCGCGCTGGGCAGGATCGGCGCCGCGTCGGCCGCCGACCATCGAGTAGATCAACTGGTGCGTCGGCCCCAGATCGAACAGCGTGGACAGCTGCCGCTCCTCAAGCGACCCCATACCGCACAGGCCCAGGCCGTGCTCGACAGCAGCCATGGTCAGCAGCTGCGCCATGGCTCCGCTTTCGATATGGCAGAAGTCGCGACTGCGCTCGCCGTACAGCGGCTGGATCGCCGCCATGTCGGCGATGAAGAACAGCGCAAACGCCGCATTGTCGTAAACAGGTCGGTTGACGAAGTAGTCGTAGGTGTCCGGGTCCAGGGCCTCCTCGTGCAGCTTCAGCAGGCTGTGCTGGCGAGGTTCGTAGTAGTACGCGCCGCCCGGCACGCCGAGCACGCGCCCAGGCTTGACATACAGGTACGTCTGCAGCGGATAAAGCCCCCCCGCCGAGGGGAACTGATACTTCACCTCGCCGTCCAGTTGCCCCTGAGCCAGGGCCGCTAACAGGCCGGCAAAGGCTGGCGTGTCGACGGGCTGGGCGACGAACTGACGCACCGAGCGGTAGTCACTCAGGCGGCGCTCGAATGCATCGCCACGCGGCAGCTCCAGCGCCACGCTTGGCGGCGGCGTCGTGAAGGCCCGGCGGCCGCGCTGTTCAGCCTTGAACCGCGCACGCTGGCCCGGGTCCTCGATGGTTTCCACGGGCGCGGCTGACGCGCCCGCCGCCCGTTGCCGGGCATCGGTGACGAGGGCCTCGCGGGACAGGCTTACCCGGTACATTTCCAAGAGGTTGTCCACGGTCGGCCGCGCCAGGAGTTGCGCGACGTGAGGGCGGAACCCCAGCTCACTGGACAAGGCATTGCTGATGCGCACGATATCAATGGACGTTGCGCCGAGGTTCAACAGGTTGGCGCCGCCGCTGATCGAGGCGCGCTTGAGCACGCCTTCGACAATGTCGACCAGGCGCTGCTCCTGCGGCCCATTGACGACCAGGGGCGGGCCCGATGGCTGCACGTCGGATGGCTCGGGCAAGCGTTTCTTGTCAACCTTGCCGTTAGCCGACAATGGCCAGGCCTCGACGAAGGTGACCGACGACGGGACCATGTAAGCAGGCAGTTTGTCCGCCAGGTAGCGGGCAAAATCGCCGGCCTGCAGCGCCGGGTCGGCCTTGATCAGGTAGGCCGCAAGGCGCTTGTCCTGCTGGGCGTCGCCGAGGATTCGCACCACCGCGCTTTGCACGCCGGGATGGCGGTTCAGTGCGGCCTCGATTTCACCCAGTTCGATGCGATAGCCCTGGACCTTGACCTGGTTGTCCTCGCGGCCCAGGAACTCGATACCGCCGTCAGGCAGCAGCCTTCCCAGATCGCCGGTGCGGTACAGGCGTTCGCCGGTCAGCGGGTGATGGAAGAAGCTGCCAGCGCTGAGGGCCTCATCACGCCAATAGCCTTTGGCCAGGCCGATGCCTGCGATGTACAGCTGCCCCGCGACCCAGGTGGGGCGCTGCTGCAGGGCGTCGTCGAGCACATGGAAGCGCTGATGAGCCAGCGCCTTGCCGTACGGGATGCTCGCCCATTGCCGGTCGACCTGGTGTATCGGATAAGCGATGGACCAGATCGACGCCTCGGTCGCGCCGCCCAGGCTGCTCAGTTGCAGGTCTGGATAGAGCGCCCAGGCCCGTTCAGGCAAGGTCAAGGGTATCCAGTCCCCCGACAGCATGGCGACTCGCAAGCTGCTGGGCTGGCCTGCGCCGCCATGGGTTTCCCGGTATTCAAGCAGCATGCCCAGCAACGCTGGCACGGAGTTCCAGAGGCTGACCCGGTGGCGCTCGATCAGCGCTTGCCAGTGCGCCGGGTCGAGCGCCAGTTGCGGCTCGAGGATCACCACCGCCGCGCCCGCCGCCAGGGTACCGAAGATATCGTAGACGGACAGGTCGAAACTCAAGGATGAGATGGCCAGCACCCGGTCGGCGGCAGTGACGTTGAACCGCCGGTTAATGTCGAGCAGCGTATTCACCGCGCCCTGATGATCGATCACCACGCCCTTGGGTGTGCCGGTGGAACCGGAGGTATAGATCACGTAGGCGATATCGGTGGGTGCCAGATCAACTGTCTTCAACGCGGGCGCCGGTTCCACAGCCTGCTCGCTGACGGCAATGGCGGTGACCTGCGTCGGCCACTCAATGCGGTCGAGCAGCAGCGGTTGGGTCAGCGCAATGCTGACCTCGGCTCGTTCGAGGATATGCGCCACCCGCTGTACTGGCAGCGCAGGGTCGATGGGCAGATAGGCGCCGCCGGCATACAGCACCGCGAGCGTGGCCACCACCTGCTCCCAACCACGCTCCATCATTACCGCCACCAGCCGGTTGGGCAGTACGCCCTGGGCCTGCAGGCGGGCGCCCAGTTCTCGTGCCTGCTGGCGCAATTGCCCATAGGTCAGTTGCCGATGAGGGGCGATCACCGCGAGGGCGTCTGGCGTGGTCAGCGCCTGACGCTCGAACAGCATGTGCATCAGTGGTAACGATTCAGGGCGCTCGATGGGCGCTGGCAGGCAGGCCATCGGCAACGCTTGCGGCGTGGTCTCGGCCCAGGCCATCGGGTCGACGAGGCGGTCCAGCAGGGCGTTGTAAGCACCGAACATCTGCTCGATCATGCCGTCCGGAAACAACTCGTCGATGCTGTCCCAGTTGAACAGCAAGCGCCCTTCCAGCTCCAGCAACGTGTGGTCGAGCCACACCTGGGGGGTCTGGGTAATGCTGTGCACATGGGTCGCGCTCAGAGCGTCGGCCAGGTTGAACTCGGCCAACTCCGGCGCCGCCTCCGACAGCGTGCTGTTGAACACAATGGGCATGGCTGTTTGCTGCACGCCGCGGGCCTGGGACAGCTCGCGCAACACCCGCACGCCGCTGACCACCGAGTGGTCCATGTCTTCCCACAAACGCGCCTGCACCGCGCGGGCCTTGTCGGTGAAAGTCGCGTTGCCGTCGATGCTGACTTCCAGAAGCACCAGGGAGGTGAAGTCGCCAATGATTTCATCGACGTCCGGGTGCAGCGGCAGGCGATTGAACAGCGGCAGGCTGAGAGTAAAACGCGGGTGGCGGCTCCAAAGGGCCAGGACTTGGCTGAACGCGGTCAACAGCATCACCGACGGCGTGACGGCAAAGGCCTTCGCTGTGGCCTTGAGTTGCGCCCACTGCGCGGCTGGCATGTCGCGGTCGCGGCGGGTGAAATGCGGATTGGCGACGCTGTCGGGCTGGCGCACCAGCGGCAATTCCGGTGCAGGGGCCAAACTGGCCACCCGCCCGCGCCAGTAAGCCAGTGCCTGCTCGTAGCGGTCGGCATTGCGCAGTCGATGCTCGGCGAGCACGTAATCGCGAAAGGTCAGTCCCGGCTCGGCCAGGGTCAGGTCAGGGTTGGCGTAGAACGCCATCAGTTCCCGAGCCAGGATTTGCGTGCTCGCCGCGTCGACAATCAACGCGTCCAGGCTGATGTGCAGATGGGTAATGCCGTCGTCGAGCAGAGACAGGCTGAATTCAAACAACGGCCAGCGGCTGGCATCGAGCACTTGGTGGGACTGCCGCTCGCGGGTGGCACGCAGCGCTTGCCGAGCCGCCTCGGCGTTCAGCCCGCGCAGGTCGCTAACCGGCAGGCTATAGCTGGGCACCTGTTCGATGACTTGCTGGGTGCCGTCGCTGAGGAACACCACGCGCAACATGTCATGGCGCTGGATCATCCGGTTGAGGGCCTGTTCGAAGCGCGCAGCGTCCAGGTTGGGCACGCGCAGCTCTTCGTAACCATGGGCGCTGACACCACCCAGGCTGACCGTGCTTTCCCGGCCAAACCAGTACGCTTGCTGGATATCGGTCAGCGGGAATGGCGCATGGCGGTCGACCCGGTCTGCTTCGATGACCGGGAATGCCGGTGCCAGCCCGGTCGTCTCATTGCGCGCCTTGGCCACCTGCGCCGCGAGGTCCATGAGCACCGGAGTCTTGAACAGGCTGCTCAGGGACAACTGCGTGCCCATGCGCTGATTGATGGTGTAGATCATCCGGGTGGCCAGCAAGGAGTGCCCGCCCAGCTCGAAGAAGCTGTCGTGGATACCCACCCGTGGACACTTGAGGACCTCACTCCAGATCGCGGCCATTTGCCGCTCGTCCTCATCGCGAGGGGCAACGTAGCTGGCGCCGACAGCGCGCTCCGGCGCTGGCAGCGCCTGCCGGTCGAGCTTGCCGTTGCGGGTCAGCGGCAACTGCGCCAGGGACACCCAGGCGCCGGGAATCATGTGTTCCGGCAAGTGCCGTTGCAGCTCGGCGCGCAGTTGTTCGCTTGACGCTGTACCGACGATATAGGCCACCAGCCGTTTATCACCCGCCACGTCCTCGCGCAACGCCACCGCGGCTTCGCGTACGCCGGGCAAACGTTGCAAGAGGCTGTCGATCTCACCGAGTTCGATGCGCAAGCCGCGCAACTTGACCTGTTGGTCCATGCGTCCCAGGTAATGCACGTTGCCGTCAGCATCAAAGCGCGCCAGGTCGCCGCTGCGGTACATGCGAGCATCCGGATGATCGCTGAAAGGGTCCGCCAGAAAACGCTCGGCGGTGAGGTCGACGCGGTTCAGGTAGCCCCGAGCCACGCACGCGCCAGCGATGTAAAGCTCACCGGGCACGCCCACCGGCACCGGGTTCATCCCAGCGTCCAGGACGTACAGTCGGGCGTTGGCCACTGGGCGGCCGATGGCGGGCACATCTGGCCACTGCTCGATGTGCTGGCAATCCAGGCGCAGATAGCTGACCACGTGGGTTTCCGTCGGTCCGTACTGGTTGTACAGGCAGGCGCCGCCCAGACCACGCACAAAGGCGCGCAATTCATCGTTGACCTTCAAGGCTTCGCCGGCGGTGATGATTTCGCAGCCCTGCGTCGATCCGGGTGCATCGGCAGGCGTCAGGCCAGCCAGCTGCTGCAACACGGCAAACGGCAGGAATGCCCGCTGCACCCCCTCGGCGACCAGCAGCGGGCGCAAGGTGGTCAGGTCCTTGCGGCTTTCTTCACTCATCAGCAGCAGGCAGCCGCCTTCGCACAAGGTGCTGAAGATTTCCTGGAACGAGACATCGAAGTTCAGCGAGGCGAACTGCAGCACCTTGCGGGCCGCTGCAGGCGCCTGGTCGAGCTGCCAGGCGATCAGGTTGTCCAGCGCGCGACAGGTTTGGGCGACGCCCTTGGGCCGCCCGGTGGAGCCCGAGGTATACAGCACATAAGCCAGCTCGTCGGGGTCGCCCGGCACCTTGGGGTCACTGTCTGGCTGCTGGGCCCACAGCTCTGCGTCGGCATCCAGGCAGCGGATCGGCAACGTCTCACCGTCCACTGGCAAGGCGTCGCGCAAAGTGGCCTGGGTCAGCAGCAGCGCTGGCGCGGCATCGTCGAACATAAAGGCCAGCCGCTCGCGAGGATAGGCTGGGTCGAAGGGCACATAGGCGGCGCCAGCCTTGCGGATCGCCAGCACGCCGACCACCATGGCGAAGGAACGCTCCACGCACAAGCCCACGCGATGCTGCGGACCCACGCCTTGCTCGATCAGGTAATGGGCCAGCCGGTTGGCGCGCTGGTTCAGGGTGGCGTAGTCCATCTGCTGGCCGCCCAGCGCGAGTGCCGGGGCCTGGGGGTAACGTCGGGCAGCCGCCTCGACAGCCGCCACGCAGCCGGGGAAGTCAGGAAAGCTACGCTCGGTGCGGTTCCAGTCATAAACCATGCGCTCGCGCTGTTCGACGCTGAGCAGGCCAATGCTCTGCAGCGAGCGCCCAGGGTTTTCGATCATCTGCGCAAGCACCCGCCGCAGGTATTCACCCATCTGCTTGACGCTGTCTGCCTCGAACAGTGCCGAGGCATATTCCAGGCCACCGACGATCTGCCCGTGCTCTTCGCTGAGCGCCAGTTGCACGTCAAACTTGGCGACGTGATGGTCACCCTGCACCGGGCTGACCTCGATGCCCGGCAGGATCAGCTCGGAATCCTGGTCCTGCTCCCAGGCAAACAACACCTGGAACAGCGGCGAATGGGCCAGACTGCGCGGTGGGTTGAGCGATTCCACGACTTGCTCGAACGGCAAATCCTGATGCTCCTGGGCACTCAGGGTCACCTCGCGCGCCTGTTGCAGCCATTGGGCAACGGACGGCTCGCCAGTCTGGGTCATGCGCAGGGCCAGGGTATTGACGAAGAAGCCGATCAACCCTTCCAGCTCCTGCTGGCCGCGGTTGGCCGACGGCACGCCGATCACCACGTCGGCCTGCCCGGAGAGCCGCGCCAGGACCAGCGACCAGGCCGCCAGCAGTGCCATGAACAGCGTGGTGCCCTGCTTCAGGCACAGCGCTTTCAGGCCAGCGGTCAAGTCGGCGTCCAGCATCAGTGGCACGAAGCCGCCGAGGTAATCCTGCACCGCCGGTCGCGGGTGATCGGTGGGCATCTCCAGCAGCACCGGCGCGCCTTCAAGGGTGTGGCGCCAGTAGCGCACCTGCTCGGCCAGCGTCTCGCCAGACAACCATTGGCGCTGCCAGGCCGCGTAGTCGGCATATTGCAACGGCAATGGCGGCAGCGGTTCGTCACCATCGGTGAGGGCTGTCTGGTAAAACTGGCCCAGCTCCCGGGTCAACACACCCACCGACCAACCATCAGAGATGATGTGGTGCTGGGTTAGCAACAGCACATGATCGTCCTCGGCCAGCCGCACCAGGCTGACCCGCATCAGCGGCCCCTCGCCCAGTTCAAAGGGCTTGGCGCCCTCCTCGTCGATCAGTTGCGCAAGTCGTGCCTCAACCCTGGTGCGATCGCCGAACAGATCAACTACCGGCAATGTGATTGCTGTGGGGGCGGCGATGCGTTGTCGCCCTTCCCCTTCAACCGTGACGAAGGTGGTGCGCAACGCTTCGTGCCGGTTTACTAACTGATTGAATGCCCGCTCCAGGGCAGGTACCTCCAGCCGCCCGCGCAGGCGCAGGTTCAAGGGCATGTGATACGCCGCGTTGCCGCCCTCCATCTGGGCCAGGAACCACAGGCGTTGCTGGGCCGAAGACGACGTTTGCGTGGCGGTCCGTTCTGCCAGCGTGATCGCCGGGCGACGCGGGCCCTGGAGGGTGTCCACGGCCAGGGCAAACTGCATCAGTTGCGGCGCGGCGAACAGGGCCGATGGCACGACTTCCAGGCCCAAGGCATGACGAACCTTGGCCAGCACGCGCATGACCAGCAGGGAATGGCCACCCAAGGCAAAGAAATGGTCCTGGCGCCCTACGCGCTCGATGCCCAGAACCTCGGCCCAGATGTTGGCAAGGGCGATCTCCAGGTCGCCTTGCGGCGCCAGGTAGTCGCGCAAATCGAAGGCATCGGCAGTGGGCGCTGGCAAGGCCGCGCGATCAAGTTTGCCGTTGGCGGTCACCGGCATCGCGTCCAGGCGCACGTAAGCGCTTGGGACCATATAGTCCGGCAGGCTGGCGCGCAGTTGCTCGCTCAGAGCATGCGCGGTGAGCGAACCACCTTCACTGTCGCTATGCTGCTGAGATGCCAGGTAATACGCCACCAACCGTGGCTCGCCCTGTGTGTCAGGGCGCAGCAGCACAAGGGCCTGGCGAATCCCGTCGATCTCCCCCAGGCGTGCCTCGATTTCTCCCAGCTCCAGGCGCAGGCCGCGTAGCTTGGCTTGCTGGTCATTGCGGCCGAGGAATTCCAGGTTACCGTCCCTGCGATAGCGGGCCATGTCGCCGCTGCGGTACAGTCGCTCCCCCGCCACGAACGGGTTGTCGATGAAGCGCTCTGCGGTCAGTTCAGGCAGATTCAGGTAGCCCCGTGCTACACCCACGCCACCGATGTGCAGTTCGCCAGCCACACCCATGGGCACCGGTGCGCCCCAGGCATCCAGTAAGTAAACACGGGTGTTGGCCAAGGGCTTGCCGATGGGCAGCGCACCTTCGGCCTGTTCGGCGAGCAGGTAACAGGTGCTATCGATGCTCGCTTCGGTGACCCCGTAGGCCTGCACGATCCGCGTGCGCGGGCCACACAACCTGCGTAGCTGCCTCGCACTCTGAGCCGTCCAGACATCTGACCCACACACCACCGTCGTCATGAATGACAAGTCGTGGCCGCTCTCGTCCAGCCAGGCCAGGAGCGGGTTGAGCACCGCAGGCACGAAGTCGGCGAAGTTGACGCCCGCGCCAACCAGCAGGCGGTACAGCTCGGGCGGGTTCATCAATGTCTGCCGAGGACAGATCACCAGGGTGCCGCCAAACCCCAGGGCGCGAATCAAGTCGGCGCTGAACACATCAAAGGAGAAACCGGCCATCTGCAAATGGTTGAGCGGCCCGCCCAATCCATAGAAGCGCTCCCAGGCCGCGCCCACTGCCATCAGGCCCCGATGTTCGACCATCACCCCTTTAGGCTTGCCGGTGGAGCCGGACGTGTAGATCACGTAGGCCAGATGCCGAGGCGTCAGGCCGACAGCTTCCGGGTCCGGGTCGAGGCATGACAGGTTTGCCCAGGCAGTATCGTCCGCCAGATCCAGCATGACCGGTGCATCGGCAGCGCTGCTCTGCGCGGCGAGCAACGCGGCGCGGGCCGGAGGGTGCGTCAACACCACGGCGGGCGTGCTGTCATCCAGCATATGGGCCAGGCGCGCCGCCGGGTATGCCGGATCCAATGGCACATAAGCGCCGCCAGCCTTGAGCACGGCCAGCACACCCACGAGCATGTCCAGTGAACGCTCCAGACACAACCCGACGTGCACATCCGGGCCGACGCCAAGACTGCGCAGGTGATGGGCCAGCCGATTGGCCTGGGCGTTGAGTTCGCCGTAGCTCAGGGTCTGTTCCAGCAAACGCGCAGCGATAGCCTGCGGGGCGTGGCGCACCCGGGCTTCGAACAAGCTGTGCACGCATTGCCCGGCGGGGTAAGGGAGCTCGCTGTCGTTCCATCCACCGAGCAGACGCTGGCGTTCAGGCTCGCCGAGCATCTCCAGTGCCATCACCGAACGTTCCGGCCAGGCGACCATGCTTTCGAGGAGCCGGTGCAGGTAGCCGGTGAAACGCTCGACAGTCGGCGCATCGAACAGCGCCGTGGCAAAGTGCACGTGGCCGCTGACCTGGCCCTGTGCTTCGCGCAACGCCAGGGTCAGGTCAAATCCCGCTGGAGGCGGTGCCTGCTGGGTGTGCGGCTGGACAATATTCCAGGCGAACAGCGCTTGGACCCAAGGGTGATAGGCCGGGCTTGGGGGGTTATCGAGCAATGCAGGCAGCGCCTCCAAAGGGATGCCCTGGTGTTCCCGAGCATTGCGCATGCCCTGGCAAATCTGCGCCAGTACTTGTCCGGCGTCAGGGTTGTCCGCCAACCGCAGGCGCAGTGCCAGAGTATCGGCGCGCCTCTGTTCGCACATGCCCAGCATCAGGTCTGGCTGGTTGGAAAGTCGCGCCAGCAGCACCGCCCAACCGGCAAGCAGGACGCTGCCAAGGCTTGCACCATGACGCTGGGCCAGCGCATTCAGCGCGTCGGTCAATCCTGCATCCAGGGTCATTGCGATAGCGTCGCTGCGATCACCCAGCACCGGGGGCCGGGGCCGGTCAGCAGGAAGTTCCAGCAGGGCTGGCGCGTCGGCCAGCAGAGCCCGCCAATAAGCGTTCTGCTCGGGGCTCAGTGCCGCAGACAGAGAATGATCGGAATTAACAGCGGGCTGCGCGGGGTTGGTTCCGCGCAAGGAGGAGTTGTCAAACATCGAAGGCTACCGTCAATGGCTGCATTGTTGTTGTGGCGGGACGGGACCGTAAAAGCCCCACCCGTCAGGCTCGACATCGCGTGTCGCGATCGGTCAGACGCAGCCAGGGGGCGGATGGAACGCGGGCGCGCTCGGGTTTACATCACCGTTGGCTGTGAGAAAACAAAGCGGCCCGGGAAATCGAGAGGCGGGCAATGCCGCGAGACAGGAAAGACGGGCTGGGTGAATGATTGAATTCACGGCGGGATACACCACCCTGCCCTTTACATCAACGCTTGCATACCGCTGAACCATTGAAACCTCGCATTCCGTTTGAGGGTCAACGACGGGGACTGCCGGCGCGGGGTAACAGCGCTAGGGTGGACCCGATCGGCTGCGACTGGCCGATCTGTAGATGCGGTCAATCATTTGGCGCTGGGCTTCTGGCCCTAAAACGCAGCCGGATAATAACCATGGAATTTACAAGCTAGGCAAACAAAAAGTTACAGACTACCGATACGCAAGCGCCTATCAGTGAGCCAGCCAGGCCTGAAACCCAATTCAGATTATTTCGTAAGCCTATGTTAATAAAGGATTTAAACGTAGAAACGGCAAACTGTCTTGCCACTTGTCGAATGGCATCGGCCACTATCATGCTGGCCAACTGCGTAAACGGGATTTGCGGAGAAGCTTTTCAGGGCAGCAAATAGCACCTGACTTTCTGGGCTTTCTTTACCAGCAGCAACAGCAACTGGTCGATTTAAAACATCGGAATAATAGGCGCCCACCAGAGTGGTCCGGGGTCATGCCAGCGCCTCCGCTGCCATCGTGTTGGCCAGACGATCCAGCCTGGCCTCACCTTCACGGAAACTGTCAATCATCCTCAGTATGGCCTGAGCGTCTGGAGAATTGCCTGCGGCCTGCAGCCGATCTGCGATGCGCTTAAGCTCAACGGCTGACCATTTAAGGTCCGCGCTGACCCCTGCAAGATCACGCCGTGCGCTATAGCCGAGAGTGGTTGCCATCGAGTCTTCCTCCTACAAGGCTGTATGGATGTACAGCTCCGTAAATGTACCCTTCCCGCGCGGCTGCGCGCAACTCGCTGGCGATAAGCGGTGCCAGGGCGCGTGACCTGAGGTTACTGGGGCCACTGCTCCAGCAGCATCGACACAAATTTCTCGGCCGCGGGCGACAGGGAAGCACCGCGCCGTGTGATCAGCCCTAGCGTTCTGTGCACGACCGGATCCACAAGCGGGACACTGACCAGAGTGGGATGCCCCTCGGCAGGCATGGCCAGGCTAGGCATCGCGGAAATCCCCAGCCCTGCTTCGACCATCCCCAGTGATGTCGAAAGGTGCTGCACCTCGTAGAACCACTTGGGTCGCCAGCTCAGGCCCGCCAGAGCATGGTCGAGGATCATTCGGTTACCACTCAGGCGTCCTACGCCGATCAGTCGGTATTCGCTCAGCTCCATCCAGGCAACAGATTCTCGCTTGGCGAGCACGTGGTCATGCCTGCACGCCAATACAAACGGTTCTTTCACCAGAGGGACGAACTCGATATCCGGATGTTGCCCACTCATCATGTTGATGCCGAAATCAGCCTCACCCCGCAGCACAGCCTCAAGCCCTTCGTTCGCGCTGAGGTCGAGTAGCCGGATCCGGATTTTGGGATAGCGCTCGTTGTACAGGCGAATCACAATGGGCAAGAAGTAGAACGCGGCAGTGGGGATGCAGGCCAGAGTGACCTGCCCGATCTGGCGCTCAGCCAGCTCACGTATGTTGAGGATAGAGTCCTCGAAATCGTCGAGCAGACGCCTCGCCTTGGGGAAAAAATCACGGCCCACGCTCGTCAGGCTCACCCGACGGGTCGTTCTGTCCAGCAGCGACGTACCCAACCCTTGCTCGAGCTTTTTGATCCTTCGCGTCAGCGCCGGCTGGGAGATGTGAAGCACTTCAGCAGCTTCATGAAAACTGCCGAGTTCGGCGATTTTCACAAACGATCGAATATCCTGCAGTTCATATTCCACGAATTTCTCCTTTTGTCGCCGCTTGTGGCGTGCCATGAACGCCGCTTAATTATTGCGCGAAGTGGAATAATAGCTACGTTCTTTGCATTGGATAACCACCAAATTCCGTGTGACTCTTGCTTTCAACACATCAATAACAACCATTGATCAACAAGAGTCAGACATTATGCATCCAATACCTTGCGTGCTCATGCGCGGCGGCACCTCAAAGGGGCCGGTATTTCTAGCCAGTGATTTGCCGGTGTCGACTGCCGAGCGCGACGAGCTTCTGCTGACCATCATGGGATCCGGCCATGAGCTGGAGATTGACGGTATTGGCGGTGGAAGTCCCCAGACCAGCAAGGTCGCTATCGTAAGTCCATCACTGCATCAGGACGCCGATGTCGATTACTTGTTTGTCCAAGTCATGGTGTCCCAGCGACGCGTGGACACCGCACCTAACTGCGGCAACATGCTTTGCGCGGTTGGCCCCTTTGCCATAGAGCAAGGATTGGTAAACGCTCAGGGTGACGTCACTCAGGTGCGCATTCGAAACCTGAACACCGGGACATTTGTCTGCGCAGATGTGCATACACCCGGCGGCCTGGTTAGCTATGAGGGTGAAACCACTATCGACGGCGTGCCTGGTTCCGCAGCACCCGTGCAGTTGACCTTTCTGGATGCCGCAGGCAGTAAGACAGGCAAATTATTTCCAACCGGCAACGCCACTGATGTCTTCGATGGCGTAGCGGTGACTTGCATCGATATGGCCATGCCCATGATCATTATCGAGGCCTCACTCCTGGGCAAACGCGGTGATGAAACACCAGCTGAACTTGAGGCAGACAAAGCCTTCCTGCACCAGCTGGAAAGCTTGCGCCTGCGCGCCGGGGCGGCCATGGGCCTGGGCGACGTCAGCGACAAAGTAATCCCCAAGCCGGTATTAGTAGCGCCCCCGAGTGCGGGAGGAACACTCAAGGTGCGTTATTTCATGCCCCACAACTGCCACAAGGCGTTGGCTATCACAGGTTCCATAGGGCTGGCGACGGCCTGCGTCAGTGAAGGTACGGTGGTTGCAAAACTGCTTGGGGGAACGAAACAGCCCCGTTTGCGCCAGGTTCGTGTCGAGCACCCCAGCGGGTCTATCGAAGTGGCATTGGCCTATGTGGGTGATGACGGGCAAACCATTCGCGCCTCTGTGGTGAGGACGGCGCGGCGACTTTTTTCTGGCGAGGTCTATGCACCGGCAGCGCGCCTGCTGGCGGGCTGAAAGTTGCAACCTTGAACCGTGCTCGCAAGATTCGGCTTC
Organism: Pseudomonas viridiflava; assembly: GCF_900585905.1. Classification (GTDB taxonomy): domain Bacteria; phylum Pseudomonadota; class Gammaproteobacteria; order Pseudomonadales; family Pseudomonadaceae; genus Aquipseudomonas. The sequence continues at coordinate 644,446 of NZ_UTVH01000095.1, read as the reverse complement.
GACAGGCGTTTTTTTAGAGTTGCCGGGCTGCCTCAACGCGGTCCACCCATTCTGATGTCGTCTGTCTACTCACTAATAACAACAAGAGAATATTCATATGCTCGCCTTTCTTGGCCTGGCTATGGTCGTGGTATTTACCTACCTGATCATGTCAAAACGTTTGTCGCCCATTGTTGCACTGGTGGTGGTTCCGATCATCTTCGCCATCATCGGAGGGTTTGGCGGCACGACAGGCAAGATGATGCTCGATGGCCTTAAAATGGTTGCCCCATCAGCCGCATTATTGCTGTTTGCGATTTTGTTCTTCGGACTGATGATTGATTCCGGGCTGTTTGACCCGCTTATTCGCAAGATCCTGAAACGGGTCAATGGCGATCCAATGAAGATCGCAATCGGTACGGCGCTATTAGCCCTCACCGTTGCCCTGGACGGTGACGGCACAACTACTTACATGATCACGTGCGCGGCCATGCTGCCGCTCTACAAACGCATCGGCATGAATCCGATGATCCTCGGCATCGTGTCGATGCTGGCACTGAGCATCATGAGCGGCATGAGCCCATGGGGTGGCCCGGCCACGCGGGCCATTGCCGCACTGGGCCTGGACGCAGGTGAATACTTCATCCCCTTGCTACCCACCATGATCGGCGGTGCGGCCTGGGTGGTGTTCACAGCATTTTTGCTGGGCCGTGCCGAACGCAAGCGCATCGGCAATGTTCAACTGCAAAGCGGCGGCGGCGATTGCTACATAGAGGCCATTCTGGGAGATACACCGCACAAGCGGCCCAGGCTGGCCTACGTCAATCTGCTATTAGTGGTGGCGGTGATGATCGCGCTGGTCATGGGGCTCATGCATTCCGCGATTCTGTTCCTCATCGGTTTCGTGCTGGCACTGATGATCAACTACCCACAGCTGGATATTCAGAAAGAGCGCATCCTGGCGCACTCGGGCAATGCCATGACGGTTGTGCTTCTGGTATTTGCCGCGGGTATCTTTGCGGGCATTTTCTCGGGCACCAAGATGGTCGATGCCCTGGCGCAAACCCTGGTGGACTGGATTCCACCCGATTGGGGCCACCTGTTTCCACTGGTTGTCGCGATCACCAGCATGCCGCTGACCTTTGTTCTCTCTAATGATGCCTATTACTTTGGCGTGGTCCCCATCCTTGCAAATGCCGCGGCTGCTTACGGCATCAGCCCACTGGAAATCGCCAGGGCTTCAATTCTTGGCCAGCCGGTCCATCTGATGAGCCCCCTGGTCGCTTCCACCCTGCTGCTAATGGGGATGATTGACCGTGACATAGGTGACTTTCAGAAAGCGGCGGTGAAGTGGGCGGTGCTGACCTCATTGGTGGTCACGGCACTGGCACTGTTGACCGGGGCCCTGACGTTCCTGGCCTGATGAACATGTCGCCAGAGCATTGCACGTGATTCCATATCCTGATGGATCCAGATGTGGAGTCAATGAGTGCCTGGTCAGTGCCGACGGGTTTCCTGATGAATGATAATCAACTCTTGTGATGATGAAATATTTAGGTAGCATCATCTACATGGCATTTAACGCACACTGGGTTCGCAGGAAATCTGCATGGCCAAGTTAAAGTGATTATCGCGCCCCTTCGGCGTCCAGCTCCTGTCAGCAGTTCTGAATTCATGGATGACACTTATGCCTAACTCTTTACTCCCGCCGATCGGCAGAGCGATCTCCAGCATTGGCAGCGGTCATTTTTCGAGCATGTTTCACAAACTGATCGTCACTCAGCTTGCCGTGGACGCCACGCACCTGTCCTCGCTGCCGCAGGGGCGGCAGACCCCGCCCGCCTCGGCACCCACGGTGTTCAATGAGACGGTGACCTCAGCACGCGGCACATTGCTGCTCAATGATTCGATTCATCTTCACCCTGTGCAGACTTCTGAAAACTTCAATTGCAAGATATCGGTCTTTCGGGCGCTTCCTGCCCATGAGTTTTCTGATGAAGAGCGTCGCCAGCTCAATGACTTATCGCCGCTTTTGTTCTCGATACTCGAAAAACACGTGAATGCATTGCAACTGGCGATGCCGGGCACCGAGGCTGTAAAAACGGAGAGTTTCGAAGAGCGTTTCCATGAGCGTCTGCGGGAAACCGGGCAGACCCTTTCCGAGCGCGAGACACAGGTTTGTCTCGGCCTGCTCGCGGGCCATACTGCGCTTGAACAGGCCAAGCGGCTGGCGCTGAAGGTCAATACCATCGGCAGTTACCAACGGCGTGCCGCGATCAAACTGGGCATCAGCGGCCGGCACTCGCTGATGCGCTGGATGTATGCGTCGTCCGAGAGCAATTATTCCCCCTGCTGACCGGGGCTTGCGCGCCATGACAGCCAGCCCGGGCATCAGTCCCGCGCCAGCGCTTCGATGGGGTCCAGACGCGCGGCATTGCGCGCAGGCACAAAGCCGAACAGCACACCGATCAAGGTCGAGCAGGCGAATGCGGTCACCACCGAGGCCAGGGAGAAGACCATCTCCCATTGCTGGACGAACAGGGTAAACAGGTAGCCGATGCCGTAGGACAGCCCGATACCGATCACCCCGCCCAGCAGGCACACCATGACCGCTTCGACCAGAAACTGCTGGCGAATGTCTGACTGTCGCGCGCCGACGGCCATGCGGATACCTATTTCGCGAGTACGCTCGGTCACCGATACCAGCATGATATTCATTACCCCGATCCCGCCCACCACCAGGGAAATAACCGCAATCAACGACAACAACAGGGTGAGCGAGCGGCTGGTCTTCTGTACGGTCTGCATGACACTGTCGAGGTTGTTGGTGAAAAAGTCCTTGGCGCCGTGACGTTGCAGCATCAATGCCTTGATCTGCTCCTCCACCGCCTTGCTCGGCATGCCGTCCTTGACCCGCACGCTGATACTGTCCAGGTGTCGCTGCCCCAAGACCCGCCCCGCCGCCGTTTCATAGGGCATCCACACGTTGAGCGTGTTGCCCGCGATGAACAGGTTTTTGTGATCGCTGGTGACACCGATCACCGTGCAGGGCAGTTTGCCAACCAGAATCACTTGCCCCAGCGGGTTGACGCCAGGCCCGAACAGGCGCTGAGCGGTGTTGTGATCAAGCACCACGACCTGAGCCTGGCGCCGTGCATCCTGCTCACTGAACGTGATGCCCGCCGCCAGCTGGATGTTGCGTACCTGAAAATAGCGACTGCTGACGCCATTGAGCTGCGCGTCCACATCGACGTTGCGATAGCGCACCAGCATGCTGCGACCGACCACGGGGGTGGCGCTGTCGATGTAATACAACTGATTGAGCGCGGTCACGTCTGCGGGGAGCAGCGTTTCGATGGATTTAGCCCGGCTGTCACCAAAGTTGGCGCCAGCATAGATGTCAATCGTGTTGCTGCCGATGGACTGAATGTCCTTGAGCACGTAACGCTTGGCGCCTTCGCCGATGGCTGAAATCGACACCACCGAAGTGATACCGATGATGATGCCAAGCATGGTCAGCAAGGTGCGCATACGGTGCGATATCAGTGCGACCCAGGCCATGTTGAAGGCCTCGCGGAACAACCCCAGGCTGGCAACCAGACGCCGGGGCGCAACAAAGCCGGCCTGTGTGGCTGGCTGCTTTTCGGGGACCGCCTGCTGTGTCTGCGCCGTAAGCCGATCACTGATGATTTCACCGTCGCTGACTTCGATAATCCGTTCCGCGTTGGCAGCCACCTTGGGGTCATGCGTCACCAGAATCACAGTATGGCCAGCGGCGTGCAGCTCCAGCAGAGTACGCATGACTTCCTTGCCACTGGCGGTGTCCAGCGCGCCTGTCGGTTCATCGGCCAGTATCACCTGACCACCATTCATCAATGCCCTGGCGATACTCACGCGTTGCTGCTGGCCACCGGACATCTGGCTGGGTCGATGCTGCAGATGCCCACCCAACCCCAAACGCGTCAGCAATGCCTGAGCGCGCTCATGGCGCCTGGCCTGCGCGGTGCCCGCGTAAATGGCCGGGATCTCCACATTGCGCACCGCGTCCAGGTGCGGCAATAAATGATAGCGCTGGAAAATGAAGCCCAAATGATCGCGGCGCAGCGCTGCCAACGCATCGTCATCCAGCTCGCGGGTTTCCTGCCCATTGACCTGATAGCTGCCTGCGCTGGCATGGTCCAGGCAACCCAGAATGTTCATCAGGGTTGATTTGCCCGAGCCGGAGGCACCAATGATCGCCACCAGTTCGCCGGTGTGAATGGCCAGATCAATGTGCTTGAGGACCTGGAACTCGCGGTCGCCCGCCATGAAGCTGCGGCTGACCTGTTGCAGGTGCAGCAGCGGTCGGTCGCGGTTGATCGGCGTTACGTGCAGCGCTTCGATGTCTACTTTCTGGTTCATGCTCAGGCTCCCGCCGCAACCGACGCCGGGTCACCGATCACCACCCGCTCGCCCTCGGCAAGCCCGCCCGTTATTTCGACCTGAACGTTGTTGTTGATGCCGGTCTGCACGTTTCGTTGCTCGGCGAAACCCTTGTTATCCAGCACCCGTACGGCATAGGAACCGTCGGCGTTACGCGGCCCGAGTGCGGCCACCGGCACACTCAAGGCAGCTCTGGCGGTGCCCAGCACGATGCGTACCTGGGCCGTCATGGCAATGCGCAGGCGATGATCGAGGTTGGGCACTTCAAACAGCGCGTTGTAGAACACCGCCGAGTTCTGTCGTGATGCGCCGCCGCTGCCTTCGGTTTCCAGATAATCTTGCGGCGCGGGCTCGGTGCCACGCAGTTTGGCGTAATAGCGTTTTTCCTCGCCCAGAATCGTGAAATAGACCTCCTGGCCAGCGCCGATGTGAATGACATCGGCTTCCGATACCTGAGCCTTGATGGTCATGGTGTCCAGATCAGCGAGTTTGAGCAGGATCGGCGCCAGTTGCTGGGCGATGACGGTCTGGCCTTCCTGAGTCACCACACCGACCACATCGCCATCGATAGGCGCGATGATTCGCGTGTAACCCAGGTTGACCTTCGCCGTGTCGATCTGCACCTGGGCGCGCTTGATCTGGGCGTCCAGTGCACGCACGCTGGCCTGCTGCATTTCGTAGTCGGATTCGGCATTTTCAAAGTCTTGCCGGGAGACCGACTGATCGGTCTGTAAATCCTTGTAGCGTTGGTAGAGCCTTTCGGCCTGTCTCAGCTGGGCTTTTGCCGAGTACCTGTCGGCCTGCAGTTTTTCCTCGTCCACCTCGGCCTGACGCAGGGTGTTGCGCAGCACCAGCGGGTCGATCTCGGCCAGCCACTGGCCCTTTTTGACCTTGTCGCCCAGCTTGACCTTGAGCGACTTCAATTGCCCCGACACCTGAGCGCCGACGTCTACCTGTTTGATGCCCTCCAGTACCCCGGTGGCCAGCACGACGTTTTCAATGTCGCTTCGTTCAACCTGCGCGGTGATGTAGACCGGTGCCCTGGCTGGCGCTTCGACGGCGTAAAACACCGCACAGGCCACCGCCACCAGCGCGCCCCCCCAACATGCCTTGCGCAATCCGGGCCGCGTCATTGGGTTTCCTCCACACCGATCGCGAGGCCGTCGTACCACCATGCCGCCAGGCTGTAGACGTCCGGAGCCTTGAGCACGCTGAAGTGATTGCCTGGCCCCTGCCACAGCGCAAGCTGTGGCAGCAATTGCTGCCAACCCGCTGCAGACGAAGCCTGTTCAAGCTGGTTGTCCAGTGCATCCAGCTGCGGATCATCCACCAGCACCAGACTCGCCCTGCCGTTGTAGATTCCCGGATCTGGCCGGTAGACAGTGCGCACCGCACTGGCAAACGTGCGAACAATGCCTTGCAGCGCCTGCGGTGCAAGGCGTTGCGGCAACAGACCGACGCGCACCATGGCGCTCTGAAGCAGATGCAGCTGGGTGTCGCCATCGCAGTCGGCAAACGCCAGAGGGTCAAGTTCCAGGTTTTTACCACTGGACAACTGCAGCGCCTCGATCAACCGCTCCAGCGCTGCGGTGGCGGTGTAAGGCTTGCTGCTCAAGCCATCGCCACCGGGCGCTTCGCTGTCGATCAGGGTCAGCGACGCAACATGACGGCCACGTGCCTGAAGCCTGACCGCCATGGCGTGTGCCGCCCAGCCGCCAAAGGAGTGCCCGACCAGGTGCAATGGCCCTTGCGGGTACATCGCCTCAATTGCCAGCACATGGCTCTGTGCTGCGGCTTCCACCCGGCTGTGCGGCACGTTGCGGCCGTCCAGCCCGCGTGGCTGCAGGCCATAGATCGGCCAGTCCGGCCCAAGCGCCTCGGCCAGCCCGATAAAACTGGTGACGCTGTCACCGGCACCCGGCACGCAGAACAACGGCGCATGCCCATCGCGCCCGCTCTGGATGGCCAGCAGCGACTGATAAGCCGGTGCCGAATACGCCGTGACAGGCGCGCTTTGCAACACGTGACCAATGCGCTGGGCGAGAACGTTTACGTGGGGAGCCTGCATCATGCTCATATGATCGCCCGGCACGCTGATGCACTGCAGCGCGCCCTTGGGCAAGATCTCCGCCCAGCCCAGCGTCGGGGTGGTGCCCGGCAGTGCCATTGGCCGCTGCTCGGCGCAGAACAGGTGGATCGGCAGGCTGAGCGGCTCCACCTGGTAATGGGCCAGCGCATGACCGTGCGCCACTTCCCGCTCCAGATAGTGGCGCAACTGCCGGTCGTCTGCCTGAGCGAGTTCCTCGTACAAAAGGCGCTCGTCGCGACACAGCTGCAACAGGGTTTCGAAGTCTGGCAACGCCGCCGCCTCGCCCAGTGAGTTCAGACGCGCCAGCGCGGTCGAGCCCGTTTCGTCCTGTGCCTGCCAATGCGCGATGCAGTGCGACAGCAGCTGCCGCTCCAGCAGGTCCGGCCCCTGCCAGCGCGCCTTGCCCTGATCGGTCAGGCGCGGCACATAGCTGTCGATCAGACCGAGGAACGTGACAGCCTCGTCCATGCCAAGCAACTGCGTGGCCACTTCGTAAGCCAGCACCCCGCCGAACGACCAGCCCGCCAACCGGTAAGGACCGCGTGGCTGGACCTGGCGAATGCGCTCGACCTGCCGTGCTGCCAGGCACTCCAGGGTGCGCAACTGCTGTTGACCCAGACCAACACCCGGCAGACCGTAGATCGGGAAGTCGTCTTGCAGATGCTGCCCGAGCACCGGGAAATACGCATCCAGCCCGGTGAAATCGTGAATCAGGAACAACGCTGGCTCGCTGCCACCCGCCCGCACGGTGATCACTTCCTGAGCCTCGGTGGTGGGCAGCGGACGCTGATCGAGCAAGCCGGCCAGCGCAGCGATGCTTGGGTGCTGGAACAATTCGGCCAGGGTCAGCGGCAACCCGGCCTTTTGCAGCAGGCTAACCAGACGGATCGCCGACAACGAATGCCCGCCCAGTTCAAAGAAGCTGTCGTGTCGGCCGATTCGCCCGACTTCCAGAACCTCGGCCCACAGCTGGGCCAGGCGCTCTTCCAGCATGCTGGAGGGCGCTTGATACATGGCCGTCGCCAGCGCATCCATGTCCGGTGCTGGCAAGGCCCTGCGGTCGACCTTGCCGTTCTGGGTCAACGGCAGTGCATCCAGCCCAACATAGGTCGCAGGCACCATGTATTCCGGCAATCGCCCCAGCAACTGCGAGCGTAAGGTGGCGCTGTCGAGAGCCGCATCGCGGCGGGTGAAATACGCCACCAGCCGCAAGGTGCCATCTTCCAGACGCTGAGTGGTGACGACGGCTTCGGCAACGCCCGGGCACTGGGCAAGCTGCTGCTCAATTTCACCCAGCTCGACACGCACGCCACGGATTTTCACCTGATCGTCGTTGCGCCCTAGGTATTCAAGCGTGCCGTCAGCCAGCCAGCGCACCAGGTCACCGGTGCGGTACATCCTGGCGGCCGCCACGTTGCTGAACGGGTCATCAAGGAAGCGCTCGGCAGTCAGATCCGGGCGGTGCAGGTAGCCGCGTGCGACGCCGTTGCCGCCGATGTACAACTCCCCCGGTACACCAAGCGGCACCGGCCGACCTTGCGCGTCCAGTACGTAAAGCCGCGCATGGGCAACCGGCTTGCCGATATGCAGCACGCCTTGCGGCAGCATCAGACCGGAACTCGCCACTACGGTGGTTTCCGTCGGCCCGTAGTTGTTGATCACCGCAAAGCCCGGGTCGCGGTTGAAATGACGCAGGCGGTCGCCGCCGATCAGCAGGGTTTGGAGGGTCGGATGACGCAGCTCGCGACTGAACGCGTATTCGGCTACCGGGGTCGGCAAAAACGCCACCTGCAGCGGCTGCGCCAGCCACCAGTCGAGCAGCAAATCGAGCTGTTCGTTGCCAATGTCCGCAGGCGGCATATGCAGCACGGCGCCAGCACAGAGCGCAGGCCAAACCTCCCAGGCCATCGCGTCAAAACCGAAACCGGCCACACTGGCGGTGTGGCTGCCAGCTTGCAGGTCGAAGGCCTGACAGTGCCAGTCCACCAGATTGTTGAGCGTGCGATGCTCGACCATCACGCCCTTGGGCTGCCCGGTAGACCCTGAGGTGTAGATCACGTAGGCCAGATTTTCAGCGCTCAGCCCTGGCACGTGTGGCGTGTCATCACGCTGCGGCCAGTCCGCGCAATCAAGCGCAACCACTGGCACACGCAGGTCGGGCACACGCGCCAACAGGTCTGATTGGGCCAGCACCACCACCGGCGCGCTGTCTTCCAGCAGGTAGCCGACACGCTCGTCCGGGTGCGCCGGATCGACCGGCACATAGCTTCCCCCGGCTTTCAATACTGCAAGCAGCGCGCACAGCGTATTTAGCCCCCGCCGTGCCAGCACCGCCACCCGGTCATCCGGGCGCACGCCAAGCCCGATCAAATGATGGGCCAGCGTATTGGCGCGATGATTCAGCTCGCCGTAGGTCAGGCGCTGATCGCCCACCTGTGCCGCCACGCTGCCAGGCTGATGCAGGGCATGCTGTTCAACACGTTGATGGATTGTCAGCGCGCTTTCAGCCGTGGCCCCCTCGGCATTGAAGCCTTGCAGCAGCTCGGTGCGCTCGGCGACCGGCAACGTGTTCAGCGTCTGAATCGGCGTCAATGGCGCGTGCTCCAGCGCGACCAGCAGGCTCTCGACGGCGCAGGCCAGGTAAGCGCAGACCCGCCGCGCATCAATGCCCGTCGAGGTCAGCGCGGTCAGGTCGAACACCTCGCCCAGATCATCGACGCTGAGCGTCAGCGGGTAACTGCTGCGTTCGGTCGTCTGCACCAGTTCGATACCCTGCCAGGCCATGCTCGCGGCCTCGTCATGACTGCCGGGCGCAGCGCTGTGGCGGTAATTCAACAGCGCACTGAACAACGGCGCGCCCGCAGGCAGTGCGCTGCACCGCTGGGCAAGAGCCAGCGAAGCGTGTTCGTGAGCAAGCAGGCCGGTCAGGCGACGATGGGTCTGCAGGACGGCGTCGCGGGCGGTCTGATCGGCAAGGTCGATACGCAGCGGCAAGGTGTTGATGAACACCCCCAGCGTGCGCTCTGCGCCTTCAGCACCACCCAACCGACCGATCAGCACGGTGCCGAACACCACTGTGTCGCGGCCGGACAAGCGGCCCAGCACCTGAGCCCAGGCAAGATGCATCAGGCTCGCCGGGCTGACGCCCAAGTGCCGCACCTGATTGCGAATGCGCGTGCTCAGCGCGGCATCCAGACGCACCCTGGCTTCGCCGGGCACCTCAGGCCCTGGCAAGGTGGCCTGGGCATAAGGCAGGGTTGGTTCGTCAAGGTCGCCCAGTTGCTCGCGGAAGAATGTTTCATGAGCCTCATTTCCCGGCCCCAACAAGGTATGCGCGATGTAATTGCGGTAAGGCACCGGTGCCGGCAGTTGCGCCTGCTGATCGAGCAGCACGGCCTGCAACTCATGGCTCAACAGGTCGAGGGCTACGTGGTCCATGATCAGGTGATGGAACAGCAGCACGGCGACAATGCGGCTGTTGTCCTGATCGTTGGCGTGCACCAGACGCAGCAACGGCGCGCCAAGCAGGTTCAGCGGTTCCGGATCGTCGAGCGCGGTCAGCGGCACCTCAATGACCGGCAACAGGGCTTCGCGCCACACCACTTGTACAGGTGTTTCCAGCCCTTCCCAGTACAGCGAAGTACGCAGCACATCGTTACGGGCGATGACCTGTTGCAGCGCCTGACAGAAGGCGTCCAGCCGCGAGCGGTCGGCAAATGCAAAGCGCGCTTGCAGGCGATAAGGGTCATCGCCGCCGGCTGACAGGTAATGGTAGAAGATACCGGCCTGTAACGGTCCCAACGGGTAGATATCCTGAATATTGGCCGCGCCGCCTGTCACGCTGGCAACCACGCGATCAATCCCTGCCTGATCCAGCTTGACCAATGGCAACAGATCCGGGGTGATAGAGGTGCAATCCGCGCCAATCAGGTTGGCCGGAATCTTCACCTGGCTGCCGCTGCCAATCGCGCTGGCCAAGGCGGCGAGCGTCGGCTGAGCGAACAGCACGCGCACATCGGCGTCCATGCCCCGGCGACGCATGCGCGCAATCAGGGTAACGGCCAGCAGTGAATGACCGCCCAGCTCGAAGAAGTGATCGTGACGCCCTACCTGCTCGACCTGCAGCAGTTCGCTCCAGATCTCGGCCAGCGCGGTTTCCAGCTCACCTTGCGGGGGCTCGTAGTCGCGCCCGGGCAAAGCCTCGCGATCCGGCACCGGCAAGGCGCGGCGGTCCACTTTGCCATTGGCGGTCAACGGCCAGGCATCAAGGCGTACATAGGCGCTGGGCACCATGTACCCCGGCAAGCGGGCAAGCATTTCGCTGCGCAGCTGGGTCGCTGCAACCGTGGCGCCATCGGCACGTTCGATGAAGTACGCCACCAGACGCGACTGGCCTGGCTCATCCTCGCGAGCGAGGACCAGCGCTTCTTCAATGCCCGCCAATTGCGCCAGCTGCGCCTCGATTTCGCCCAGTTCGATACGCACACCGCGAATCTTTACCTGATCGTCGTTACGCCCCAGGTAATCCAGCGTGCCATCGGCGTTCCAGCGCGCCAGATCGCCCGTGCGGTACATGCGCGCATGCGGCTGCCCGGCGAACGGGTCGAGCAGGAACCGCTCGGCAGTCAATTGCGGCTGGTTCAGGTAACCGAGCGCCACGCCTTCGCCACCGATATACAACTCACCAGCGACGCCCAGCGGCACCAGTTGCTGTTGCTCGTCCAGCAGATAGACGCGGGTATTGGCGATTGGCTTGCCGATGTCGAGGCGGCCATCGGGCAGCAAACGTCCCGAGGTGGCGACCACCGTGGCCTCGGTCGGGCCATAGTTGTTGATCAAGGCAAAGCCCGGCTCGCGATGGAAATGGCGCAGCCGGTCGCCGCCAATCAGCAGCGTACGCAGCGTTGGATGATGCAGCTCGCGGCTAAACGCGTATTCAGCAACGGGGGTTGGCAGGAATGCGACCTGTAAGGGCTGTGCCAGCCACCAGTCGAGCAGCGCGTCGAGCTGTTCATTACCAATCTCTGCCGGTGGCACGTTCAGGGTCGCCCCGGCGCACAGGGCTGGCCAGATTTCCCAGGCCATCGCGTCAAACCCAAAGCCGGCAACACTGGCGGTGTGGCTGCCTGGGTGCAGGTCGAATGCCTGGCAATGCCAATGCACCAGGTTGGTCAGGGTGCGATGCTCAACCATTACGCCTTTCGGCTGGCCGGTGGAGCCCGAGGTGTAGATCACATAGGCGAGATCCGTGGCGCTCAGGCCTGCCACAACGGGGTTGTTCGGCTGCGCAGGCCAGTGCGGCCGATCCAGCGCGATCACCGGCACGCCCAGTGCGGGCAGGCGCTCGATGAAGGTCTGTTGCGCCAGCACCGCAACCGGCCCGCTGTCGCTCAGCAGATAGGCAAGGCGTTCGCCCGGATGCGCCGGATCCACCGGCACATAGCAGGCCCCGGCCTTGAGCACGGCCAGCAAGCCCACCAGTGTTTCCAGCCCGCGACGCGCCACCACGGCAACACGATCATCCGGGCGTACACCCAGGTTGATTAGATAATGAGCAAGGTTGTTGGCCAGGCGGTTCAGCTCACCATAACTCAGCGATTGCTCGCCGACCTGCGCCGCAATGGCCGCAGGCAAACAGGCTGCCTGAGCCTCTATCAAGGCATGAACGGTCTGGTTTTGCGCAAAACTCTGTCCGCTGGGGTTGAGCGTCTCAAGCAGGTAGTGGCGCTCCTGGCTGCCCACCAGGGGAACCTGCGCCAGTACCGTCTGTTGGTCATTCACCAGTGCTTGCAGCAACTGCACGAAATAGCCGCAATAGCGCTGCACGGTGGTGGCATCGAACAACGCCATCGCGTAATCCAGCGTGCCAACCAGCGCATCGCCGTGCTCGCCGAGGTTCAGCGACAGGTCGAATTTGGCGGTCTGAGCGCTCTGCTCGACCAAGGCCAGCGACAATCCATCCATATGCGGCAGCGAGCTGTCCCCGGCCAGCCAGTTCAGCGTGGTCTGAAACAGCGGCGCGTGCGCCAGACTGCGTGCCGGGCGGACGATTTCCACCACCTGCTCGAACGGCAGGTCCTGATGGTCCTGAGCCTCCAGCACCCGAGTCCTGACCTGGGCCAGCAAAGCTTCACCAGTCACGGCCGACGAGGTGTCGATGCGCACGGCCAGGGTATTGACGAAAAGCCCGATCAGCCCTTCCAGTTCAGCACGACCACGCCCCGCAACCGGGCTGCCGACAACCACTTCCGCCTGCCCGGAGAGACGCGCCAGCAGCGCACCCCACGCGGTCATCAAGGTCATGTACAGCGTCACACCCTGGCGCTGCGCCAGGGCACGCAACCCTGCAGTCAGTTGGCCATCCAGCCGGATTGCCAGGCTGGCACCGGCAAAGTCCTGTTGCATCGGACGTGGCCGGTCGGTTGGCAGAGTGAGCAGCGTCGGTGCGCCGTCCAGTGTCTGGCGCCAATAGGCGGCCTGGTGTTGCAGCCGCTCCCCGCTCATCCAGCTTTGCTGCCAGACCGCATAGTCTGCGTACTGAATCTCCAACGCAGGCAGCGGATCGGCCTTGCCATGGCGCAAGGCCGGGTAAAGCGCCAGCAGCTCGCGGGTCAGCACGCCCATCGACCAGCCGTCGGCGACGATGTGGTGCACGGCCAGCAACAAGACGTGACGCTCGTCCTCAAGCTGTAACAGACGGCCACGTATGAGCGGTCCGCGCGTCAGATCGAAAGGTACTGCGGCCTCTGTCGCCACGCGTTCTGCCAGGGCTTCCGGGCACAGGCGCATGTCTTCGACGTGCAGCAGCGAGCTGCCGGGCAACTCGGCAAAAATCACCTCGGCACCCTCTTCGCAGGCAACAAACCGGCTGCGCAGGGTTTCGTGGCGCTCGACGATCCGCGCCAGCGCGGCGGTCAGCGCGTGCACATCCAGCTGGCCGCGCAGGCTCAGGGCCAGAGAGATGTTGTACGCCTCACTGCCACCTTCGAGCTGTGCCAGGAACCACAAGCGTTGCTGGGCAAAGGACAGGGGCAACGACTGATCACGGGGCGCAGGCAGGATCAGCGACAGCTCACTGCGACCGGCACCGGCCAGTGCAGCGGCGACGGCTGCCAGCTCACCCAGCGCAAAGAGTTCGCCCAGCGGCAGCTCCATGCCCAGTTGCTGGCGAACCTGAGAAACCATGCGCATGGCCAGCAGGGAATGCCCGCCCATATCGAAAAAGTGATCGTGGCGGCCTATCCGCTCGACCTGCAACACCTCAGCCCAGATCTGCGCCAGCGCGACCTCAATGTCACCCTGCGGTGGTTCGTAAGCCAGACCCAGCAGAGAGGAATGATCCGGTTCAGGCAATGCTCGGCTGTCGAGCTTGCCATTGGCAGTCAGCGGCAGCGCGGTCAGTTCGATGAAGGCTGCCGGGACCATATAATCCGGCAGGTTGGCTTGCATGTGCGCTCGCATCTGCTCTGGCGCGGGCACTTCGACGCCCTGTTGGCTGGTGAAATAGGCGACCAGACGCACATTGCCCGGCTCGTCTTCACGGGCCAGTACCACCGCTTCTCTGATCCCCGGCAATTGGTGCAGGCAATTGACGATCTCGCCCAATTCGATACGGAAACCGCGGATTTTCACCTGATCATCATTGCGCCCCAGGCATTCCAGTTGCCCGCCTTCCAGCCAGCGCCCCAGATCGCCAGTGCGGTACATCATGGCACCGGGCTGATCGCTGAACGGGTCGGCAATAAACTTTTCGTCGGTCAGCTCCGGACGGTTCAGATACCCCAGAGCCACACCGTCGCCACCGATGTACAGCTCGCCGATGACGCCCAGAGGTGCCAGGCGTTGCCGGGTGTTCAGCACGTAAATCCGAGTGTTGCCGATCGGTCGGCCGATCGGCACTGATTCGGCGCTGCTTGCCAGCGCCCGAGTATCGTAATAAGTAGCGAAGGTGGTGGTCTCGGTCGGCCCGTAGACGTTCAGCAAGTGCAGGCCGGGCGCCTGGGCCAGCAGTGCCCGGAAGCTTGACGGGTCCGCACGTTCGCCGCCCGAGAGCAGCAGCCGCAAGCCGCCGAGCGCCTCTGGAATCAGCTGCACGTACTGGTTGAACAGCGCAGAAGTGAGAAACAGCACACTGACGTTGCCGTGACGCAAGGCTGCGCTGAAGCGCGCCGAGTCGATCAGCGTGGTGTGTTCGATCACGAACAATTGGCCGCCGTTGAGCAAGGCGCCCCAGACTTCCATCGTGCTGGCATCGAACGCCGGGTTGGAGGCGAAAGCGATGCTGTCCTGTTCGTTGAACTCGGCATAGCCGTTGTTCAACACCAGCCGGGCAATGCCACGATGGCCGACGCGCACACCTTTTGGAGCCCCCGTGGAACCCGAGGTGTACATCACGTAAGCCGCTGTGTCCGCGCCTTGCGGCAGGCCCGGGTCGTGAGCGGGCTGGTCGTCCAGATGCAGGAGGTCCAGATCGACGCGCTGCACAGACGTGGCAATCGACATGGCGCTCTGCGTCAACACGCATTTCGCCTGGCAGTCGTCGATCATGTAGTGCTGCCGCTGGGCAGGCGCATTGATATCCAGCGGTACATAGGTCGCCGCGCATTTGCCGATGGCCAGCTGGCTGATCAGCAGTTCCAGAGAACGTGGCAGCAGAATCGCCACATGCTCATCAGGCCGTACGCCCTGCCCCAGCAGGTAATGCGCAAGGTGGTTGGCGCGCTCGTTCAACTCGCCATACGTCAGCGAGCGGCGGCCGTGTACGGCAGCGATGGCATGCGGATGAAGTGCCGCACGACGCTCGAACAGGCGGTGCACGGGCTGCTCGCGGGGGTAGTCGCGACGGGTATCGTTGAACGTGACCAACAACTGCTCGCGCTCAGCCTCAGGCAGCACTGACGATTCGATCAGGGCTGTTGCCGATGGCTGCTGCAGTGCCTGCACCAAGTGGACAAGCGCCTGTTGCAGGTACGCGCAGATCCGTTGCGGATCAATACCCGGTGCAGCCTGAACAGTCAGGCTGAAATCGTCGCCGAAGTCGTCAACACTCAAGGTCAGCGGGTAGTTGCTGCGCTCTTCGGCGTGGATGACCTCAATGCCTTGCCATGCCGCACTGCTCGCCGGGTCATCAACCCGAGGCGCCGCGCTGTGGCGGTAATTGAGCAGCGTATTGAACAACGGCGCGCCAGCCGGCAAGGCGCTGCAGCGCTGGACCAGTGCCAGCTGAGCATGCTCGTGGGCGAGCATCCCCACCAGACGACCGTGCAGGTCGAGCACTGCACTGCGCGCGTCATGCCCGCCCAGGTCCATGCGCAGCGGCAAGGTATTGATAAACACACCCAGAGCGCGCTCTCCGCCTTCACCCCCGCGCAGGCGGCCAAGCAGTACAGTGCCGAACACCACGCTGTCACGCCCGGACAACTGCCCCAGCACCTGGGCCCAGACCAGGTGCATCAAGGTGGCGGGGCTGACGCTCAACTGCCTGGCTTGATCGCGGACCTCACGGCACAGGGCACTGTCCAGTGTGAGTCGGGCCTCACCAGGAATCTGTTCGGCTGAGGTCATTGCCAGACCGTAAGGCAAGGTCGGCTCATCGACATCGCCTAACTGCTCGCGAAAGAACGCTTCGTGGGCGTCATCGCCAGGCCCCTGCAAGAGGTGGGCGATGTAGTTCCGGTACGGTACCGCAGTGGCGAGCCCGGCTTCGTTGCCCAGCAGAATGGCCTGCAACTCATGCCTCAATACATCAAGGGCAATGTGGTCCATGATCACATGGTGGTAGCGCAGTACCGCAGTAATCCTCTGGTTGTCCGGGTCGTGGGCATAGACCAGATGCAGCAGCGGCGCCTGGGTCAGTTCCATGCGCGGGGCATTGAACAGCTCTTGCAAGGCTGTCTCCTGCACGCGCAGCGGCGCTTCACGCCAGACCACCTGAACCGGCGCCTGCACACCTTCCCAGAACAACGCGGTGCGCAAGATGTCGTTGCGTTCGATCACGCGGTGCAATGCCTGGCAAAAAGCGTCCAGACGCGACGCATCGGCGAACGCGAACTGCGGCTGCAACAGATAAGGATCGCTGTCCCCGGCTGTCAGGTGATGATAAAGAATGCCGGTCTGCAAAGGACCCAGCGGATAGATGTCCTGGACATTGGCGGCACCGCCGGGCACCTGCGCAACGATGCGGTCGATGGCCGGCTGGTCCAGCACGACCAGAGGCAGCAGTTCGGGTGTGATGCGCTGGCAGTGCATATCAATCAGGTTGGCCGGCACCTGGATTTCAGTTTCGCAACCGACTGCCTCAGCCAGCGCCGCCAGTGTAGGCTGAACAAAAAGAACGCGGATGTCGGCGCGCATGTCCAGACGGCGCATACGCGCAATCAGGGTCACGGCAAGCAATGAATGGCCGCCCAGTTCAAAGAAATTATCCTGACGACCGACCTGTTCAACCTGCAGCAGCTCGGCCCAGAGGCTGGCCAGGGCGACTTCCAGCGCACCTTGTGGTGCTTCATAAGCGCGGCTGGCGAGGCTTTCGCGATCCGGTGCTGGCAAGCTTTTGCGGTCCAGTTTGCCGTTGGCCGTCATCGGCAGGCTTGCAAGCCGCACAAACGCCGCAGGCACCATGTATTCGGGCAACAGCCCCGACAGCCAGGCACGCAATTGCTCGATATCCAGCACGGAGTTGTTTTGCGCGCAGGTGTAATAGCCCACCAGGCGCTTGTCCCCCGGCACATCCTCGCGCGCCACGACCACAGCGTCGAGAACACCCGGGTGATCACTCAGGCGAGACGCGATCTCGCCCAGTTCAATGCGGAAACCGCGAATCTTGACTTGTTCGTCGTTGCGGCCCAGGTATTCGAGGCTGCCGTCGCCCCTCCAGCGAGCCAGGTCACCGGTCCGGTAAATGCGCGCATCTGCGGCGTGGCTGAACGGGTTGTCGAGGAAACGTTCGGCGGTCAATGCTTCACGGTTCAGGTAGCCGCGTGCCACGCCGGCGCCGCCGACGTACAGCTCACCCACCACACCCAGCGGCACTGGCTCGCCACGGGCATCGAGCACATACAGTTGCAGATCGGGGATGCGCTTGCCGATCGGGCTCGCACCGACACGCTGGGCGTCTTCGGGCTGCACCGGGTAATAGGTCACGTGCACAGTGGTTTCGGTGATGCCGTACATATTTACCAGTTGGGTAGCAGCGTTCACGCTGCGGGCATACCACGGTTTGAGCATCGCGGTTTCCAGCGCTTCGCCGCCGAAAATCACCTGGCGCAGCGAATGCGCCTGCGGGTTTTCACCCTGGGCCGCAATCAGCTGGCGGAACGCACTCGGCGTCTGGTTGAGCACCGTGACCCCGGCGCTGCACAGCAGCGTGTAAAAATCTTCGGGTGAGCGGCTAACCAGTTGCGGCACGATCAGCAGACGTCCGCCGTGCAGCAACGCGCCCCAGATTTCCCAGACCGAGAAGTCGAAAGCGAACGAGTGGAACAGCGACCAGACGTCCTGTTCGTTGAAACCGAACCAGTCTTCGGTGGCCGAGAACAACCGCGCAACATTGCGGTGCTCGATCATCACCCCCTTGGGCAAGCCGGTGGAGCCTGAGGTGTAGATCACATATGCCAGGCTCGCGGGCTTGACCGACACCTGCGGATTACGGTCGGATTCGTCCTGCAGACCGGCGTCGTCGAGACTGATCACCGGCACTTGGGTCATCGGCAAGGCTGTCTGTACCGACTGCTGGATCAACAACGCCACTGGCGCGCTGTCGCCCAGGGTGTAGGCAATGCGTTCCAGAGGATAAGCCGGGTCCAGGGGAACGTAGGCGGCACCGGCCTTGAGAATCCCCAGCAGGCCCGCGATCATCTGCAGGCTGCGATGCGTGCAGATGGCGACACGGTCATCCACGCCGATGCCCAGGCCAATCAGGCGATGCGCGATCCTGTTGGCGTGGGCGTTGAGCGTCGCGTAGCTCCACGACTGCTCTTCAAAACTCACGGCAATCGCTTCCGGCGTGCGCTGCACTTGCGCTTCAAACTGGCTGTGCAGGGTTTGCTCTTGCGGGTAGATCACGGCGGGGGCGTTGAAACCGTCAGTCAACTGTCGACGCTCGGCGTGCGAAAACAGCGCGATGTGGTTTACCACCGCCTGGCTGTCGGCGACCATGCCTCGCAGTATCGCCTCCAGATAACCCAGGTAACGTTCGACCGTGCTGCGGTCAAACAGCGCTGTCGCATATTCCACCATGCAGCGCAGATTATCCGCGCTGTCGCCAACGCTCAGGGCCAAATCGAATTTTGCAAAAGCGGCCTGCTCCTCCAGCGGCTCCAGCTGCAGATCACCCAGTTGCAGCTCCAGCCCCTGGCTACCGTCCCAGGTCAGCGATGCTTGAAACAAAGGGCTGTGCGCCAGGCTGCGAGGTGGCCGCAGGCGCTCCACCACCTGCTCGAAAGGCAGGTCCTGGTGATCCTGCGCCGCCACCACGCGGGCCTTGATGCGCGCCAGCAGCGTCACAGCATCCGGCTCGCCCGACGTGTCGACACGCACAGCCAGGGTATTGACGAACAGACCGATCAAGCCTTCGACTTCGGCACGACGGCGGTTGGCAACCGGCATGCCGACGACGACCTCTTCCTGGCCGGACAACCGCGCCAGTAACACCGCCCACGCCCCCATGAACAGCATGAACGGCGTTACCGACCGGGCCTGGCAGAACGTTCTGATGTCAGTGCTCAGGCGCGCATCCAGGGTCAGCGCGACGCTGGCCCCGGAGTAGTCCTGATGCGCAGGACGTGGTCGGTCGGTTGGCAACGTCAACAATACCGGCGCACCCGTCAGCGCCTGCTGCCAGTAATCGGCCTGATGGCTCATGCGTTCGGCGTCCAGCCAGTGGCGTTGCCACACGGCGTAATCGCCATATTGAAGCGCCAGCGGGGGCAGCGGATCATTCAGACCTTGACTGAACGCCTGGTACAGCGCGGTCAGTTCACGGGTCAGTACACCCAGCGACCAGCCGTCGGCAACGATATGGTGCACGGTCAACAGCAGGACATGGCGATCTTCAGCCAGGCATAGCAAACGACCGCGTATCGGGAGTTCGTGGCGCAGGTCGAAGGGCTGCGCGGCTTCCTCCTCGGCGACCGCTTGCAATGAAACGGCGTTCTGACCGCGCAAATCCTGCCAGCAGATGTCCGGCACTGAAGTGACGGCCGCCGCCTGCACCCAGGCGATATCGTCTTCCTGGCTGAAGCGGCTGCGCAGGCTGTCGTGACGGGCCACGATGCGCTCCAGCGCACGCTTCAAGGCGCGGCTGTCGAGCGGGCCATTCAGTTTCAGGCCCAGCGAAATGTTGTAGGCGCTGTTGGCATCCTCCATCTGCGCCATGAACCAGATCCGCTGCTGCGCAGAAGACAACGGCACCGGGCCATTGCGCGGCTGCACGTCGATGGCAGGCAGCTGGCTGCGTGCAGCCGCGGCAAGGCACCGGGCCACGGCGCTCAACGAACTGTCGGCGAACAGTTCGCCCAGTGTCAGCTCCAGCGACAGCCGCTGGCGCACCTGAGACACCATGCGCATTGCCAGCAGCGAATGGCCGCCCAGTTCAAAAAAGCGGTCCTGACGCCCTACCCGCTCCACCTGAAGCAATTCGCTCCAGATCGCGGCCAGGGCGATCTCCAGATCGCCCTGCGGTGCCTGATACTCACCGATTGATAGCGCGCTAAGGTCAGGTGCCGGCAAGGCCCGGCGATCAACCTTGCCGTTGGCCGTCAACGGCCAGCTGTCTAGCCGCACCAGTGCGCTGGGCACCATGTAAGCGGGCAATCGGGCGGCCAGCGCTGCGCGCAGGTCGTCCAGGCGAGTGGGCGTCGCGCCTGCAGGCTCGGAGAAATAACCGACCAGACGCGGCTGGCCCGGTTCATCTTCGCGCGCCAGTACCAACGCTTCTTCGATGCCAGGCAACTGGGTGAACTGGCTTTCGATCTCACCCAGCTCTATGCGTACGCCACGAATCTTCACCTGATCGTCGTTACGACCCAAATACTCCAGGGTTCCGTCCGGGTTCCAGCGCGCCAGGTCGCCGGTGCGGTACATGCGCGCTTGCGGCTGCCCGGCGAAAGGATCGCGCACAAAGCGCTCGGCGGTCAGTTGCGGCTGGTTCAGGTAGCCACGGGCAACACTCTCGCCGCCGATGTACATCTCGCCGGCCACCCCGAAAGGCACCAGCTTGTGCTGGCTGTCCAGCAGATACACCGAGGTGTTGGCGATCGGTTTGCCGATGTCCAGGCTACCCTCAGGCAGCAAACGGCCTGATGTCGCAACCACCGTGGTTTCGGTCGGGCCATAGTTGTTGATCACGACAAAGCCCGGATCGCGATGGAACTGACGCAGCCGGTCGCCGCCGATCAGCAGTGTGCGCAGCGTCGGGTGACACAGGTCACGGCTGAATGCGTATTCCGCGACCGGGGTCGGCAGAAACGCGACCTGCAGCGGTTGCGCAAGCCACCAGTCGAGCAACGCATCAAGCTGTTCGTTGCCAATATCAGCGGGCGGCAGGTGCAGCGTGGCCCCGGCACACAGGGCTGGCCAGACTTCCCAGGCCATCGCGTCGAAGCCAAACCCCGCCACGCTGGCGGTATGGCTGCCGGCACGCAGATCAAATGCCTCGCAGTGCCAGTCGATCAGATTGTTCAACGTGCGGTGTTCGACCATGACGCCCTTGGGCTGGCCGGTGGAGCCGGAGGTGTAGATCACGTAGGCCAGATGGCTTGACGTCAGGTTGGCGAGCTTTGGGTTGCCGGTGTGTGCTGCCCATTCCGGGCGCTCAAGGTCAATCAGCGGCGCCCCCGGCCCAGGCAAGCTCAATCCTTCCAGGCGGGGCAGCAACGAGGATTGCGTCAGCACGGCCACCGGCGCGCTGTCAGTCAGCAGATAGCCAATGCGCTCGTCCGGGTGCGTCGGGTCGATGGGCACATAGCCTGCGCCGGATTTGAGCACGGCCAGCAGGCTCACCAGTGTCTCCAGGCCACGCCGGGCGACCACCGCAACGCGGTCGTCCGGGCGCACACCGAGGCTGATCAGGTGATGCGCGAGGACGTTGGCGCGCTGGTTGAGCTCGGCGTAGCTCAGGCAGTGCTCGCCCACTTGCGCGGCGATGGCGTCGGGACGCGCCTGGGCCTGTTGTTCGATGCGCTGGTGCAGCGTCAGTGTGCGTTTGTACTCGCCATGATGGTCATTGAAGCCGTGCAGCAACTGCGCACGTTCACTGCCGGGGACGATATCAAGCTGCGCGATCGGCATCTGCGGCGTCTGCTCAAGCGCATCAATCACGCTTTCCATGGCCCGCTGCAAGTAGGCGCAAATGCGTTGCGGTTCGATACCCGACGATGTTTGCGCCGTGAAACCGAACGCCTCGCCCAGGTCATCGACACTCAGCACCAGCGGGTAGTTGCTGCGCTCCTGTGCATGCAGCACTTCAATGCCCTGCCAGGTTTCGCCGGACGCCTGTGCCGGTGCGCTGTGACGATAATTGAGCAAGGCATTGAACAGCGGCGTCGGCGCCTGTACGCCACTGCAACGCTGGGCCAGTGCCAAAGGAGCATGTTCGTGGCGCATCAGGGCAGTCAGGCGCTGGTGGGTAGCGCGCACTGCGGCAGGCACGTCCTGATCCCCCAGATCAAGCCGCAACGGCAATGTGTTGATGAAGATGCCCAGCGCCCGCTCAGTGGCCTCGGCCCCCAGCAGGCGGCCCATCAGCACCGTGCCAAATACCACGCGCCGCTGTCCGGTCAGGCCTGCCAGCACCTGTGCCCAGCCCAGATGAAACAGGCTGGCGACGCTGACTCCGAGGGTTCGCGCCTGCGCGCGCAAACGCTGGCACAGCAGCAGGTCTAGCGTGATGCTGTGCTCTTGAAGGTCATCGCCGTCGCCGCTCAGGTCCTGCAGGTCATAAGCCAGGGTCGGCTCTTCGAGGTCGGCGAGCATGTCGCGAAAAAACGCTTCGTGTTCTTCTTCGCTGACACCCAGCAGCGCCTGCCCCACATAGTTGCGAAACGGCACCGGCAGACCCAGCGCCTCAGCCTGGCCGAGCAGGCAGGCCTGTATTTCGTGACGCACCACTTCAAGGGCGCTGTGGTCCATCGCGATGTGGTGGAACAGCAGCGTGGCTTTTACCCCTTGACCGTCCGCAGGTGCGGATTCATGGCAAACCAGGCGCATCAACGGAGCCTGGCCCAGGTCCATCGTGGTGCCTGCGCCGGTCGATACGCTGTCAACCTGCAGTTCGGCGTGACGCCAGACCACCTGCACCGGGGTTTCCAGCCCGTCCCAATGCACGGAGGTGCGCAGGATGTCGTGGCGCTCGATCACCGTTTGCAGTGCCTGGGCGAATGCTTGCAGACGTGCCTGATCGGAAAAAGCGAACTGCACCTGCATGACGTACGGATCGCCCTGGGTGGCGGTCACGTGGTGATACAAAATGCCTTGCTGCAAGGGCGCCAGCGGATAAACGTCCTGCACATTGGCAGCCCCGCCCGGTATCAGGTCGAGCAAACCATCAATCGTGCCTTGATCAAGTTCGACCAGAGACAGCATCTCGGGCGTGATCCGCTCGCAGCCCGGAGTGATGCCATTGGCCGGCAACACCAGTGCCGCGCGTTTGCCACTGCGGTAATCGCCCTGTTCGATGAGTTCGATCAGCGCCGGCTTGTGAGCGCGCAAATGGTCCAGCAAACCGTTGTCGCTCAAGGCACGGCGATTGCCCTGCACCACCAGTTGTCCATCCTTGACCGTCAGCTGGATATCGTGAGCTTTGAGTGTCGCCAGAAGTTCGTTGATGCTCACAGGATAATCTCCATGTTTTCCGTGATAGCTGCGTAGCCCGCCAGCGTAGGTTGTTCGAAGAGCGCCCGGACATCGGCCTCGATACCTTCCTGGCGCAGCCGCGCCGTCAGGCTTACCGCCAGCAGCGAGTGGCCGCCCAGTTCAAAAAAGTTGTCGTGCCGCCCGACCTGCTCTACATCGAGCAGTTCGGCCCAGAGCCTGGCGAACAGGATTTCGGTCTCCCCTTGCGGTGCTTCGTAAGGCCGGGTCAGCAGTGCATCGCCGCCCGGTGCAGGCAAGGCCTTGCGATCCAGCTTGCCGTTGGGACTGAGGGGCATCTCGTGCAGGTGCACATAAAGGGCCGGCACCATGTAATCGGGCAGTCGCGCGCGCAACAGCTCGCGCAAGGTCTCGATGGGCAGCAGCGTGCCGGTGTAATAGGCCACCAGTCGCTGGCCGCCCGGTGGCTCGTCGCGGACCAGCACCACCGCCTGTTGGATACCCGGATGGGCGCTCAGGCAGGCTTGAATATCACCCGGCTCGATACGCAGGCCGTGAATTTTCACCTGATCGTCGTTGCGCCCCAGGAACTCAAGCAGGCCGTCCGCCCGCTGACGCACCAGATCGCCGCTGCGGTACAGGCGGTCGCCACTGACAAACGGGCTGTCGATGAAGCGCTCGGCATCCGCCTGCGGCAGGTTCAGATAACCGCGCGTCACCCCGGCACCGCCAATGTGCAACTGGCCGTTGACTCCCAGCGGCACGGGCTGGTCCTGCGCATCGAGCACATACAGGCGGGTGTTGCTGATCGGCCGGCCGATGGGCAGCCTGCTGGCTGGCACGGGCTGATGAGGCTCCAGTGTCCAGACGCTGCAATCCACTGTGGTTTCGGTCGGGCCATAGACGTTGTGCAGGCGCACCTGGGGCAGCCGCTGGCGTAACTGTTCGGCCAGCGCGACGGTCAATTCGCCACCGCCGCAGACAATGTCGGTCAAACAGTGGCAGTCGCGGCTTTGCGGGAGGTCGAGAAACTGCTGCAACAGCACGGGCACGAACTGCACCACGCTGATCTGAAACGCCTGAATGACCTGGGCCAGATAAGCCGGATCGCGCTGGCCATCCGGGCGGGCCAGCACCAGCGCAATGCCGCTGCTCAGTGGCCAGAAAACCTCCCAGACCGACGCATCGAAACTGATCGGCGTCTTGTGCAGCAGCGCCGAAACCGAGGTCGGCGGGCACAGTCGCGAGCCCCACTGCACCAGGTTGCTGAGGTTGCGATGCTCGACCATTACACCTTTTGGCGTGCCAGTGGAGCCTGAGGTGTAGATGACGTACGCCAGATGGTTCGGCGTCAGGTCGGTGATGCGGGGATTGGCAAAGCGCTGCATGTCCCAGGTCGGGCTGTCCAGATCGATACGGGGTGTACCCTCATCGTCGAGCAGTGCGCGGGTGGTCGCCTGCGTCAGGAGTGCGACGGGCGCGCTGTCCTTGAACATGTAGTGCAGGCGTTCGTGCGGATAGCTCGGGTCCAGCGGCACGTAAGCCCCACCGGCCTTGAGGATCGCCAGCAGGCCGACCACCATGCCAAGGCCGCGCTCGACGCAGATCGCCACCCGTTCGTCAGGACGTACACCCAGCTCGATCAGGTGATGGGCCAGGCAGTTGGCCTGTTCGTTGAGCTGCCGGTAGCTCAGTTGCGCGCTACCGGCACGCAGGGCGACCGCCTCCGGGGTGCGGGCAACCTGGGCTTCAAACAGGCCCTGCACCGTTTGCTGCAGGTCGTGATCAATCTCGGTGGCGTTGAAATCGGCCAGCAAACGCTGGCGCTCGTCGGCGGGCAGCACCGGCAAACCATGAAGTGGCCGATCAGGCTGATTTTCCAGGGCGTCGAGCATGCCAGCCAGTACCTGCTGCACGTAACCGCAGACACGCCGGGCGCCGACTTCGGCTGGCACCGTGACGCTCAGGCGCAGGCTTTCGCCCAGATCATCGACGTCCAGGCTCAGTGGGTAGTTGGTGTGTTTCTCGCTGGCGAGAATTTCCAGGCCCTGCCAGGCATCGTGCTGTGCATCCTGGCGTGCCTGGCCTGCCGCGTGCCGATAGTTGAGAATTGCGCTGAACAACGGCAGCGGCGCGGCCACCCCGCTCCAGCGCTGCGCCTGGGCCAGCGACGCGTGTTCGTGGCCGAGCAGGTTGGCCAGACGTGCGTGGGTGGCGCGTGCACCTTCGCGCACGCCGACAGTGTCCACATCGATTCGCAGTGGCAGGGTATTGATAAACATGCCCATGCCTCGATCAGCGCCCGCCCCGCCTTGCAAGCGACCCAGCAGTACCGTGCCGAAGACCACGCGCGGGTTGCCGGTGGCAGCAGCCAGCACGCGGCCCCATGCCAGATGAAGCAGGCTGGCCACGCTGACACTCAATTGCCGCGCCTGACTGCGCAGCCCGCGCAACAGCGCGTCGGGTATTACCTGCCGGGCTTGCTCGATGGAACGGCTGTCGCCCTGCACATCGCGCAAGTCGAACGGCAAGGTCGGCGTGTCGATGTCGCCCAATTGTTCGCGGAAGTACGCCTCGTGCTCGGCCTCGCTGACACCCAGACGCGCCTGCGCCACATAGTTGCGAT
This sequence comes from Pseudomonas viridiflava, assembly GCF_900585905.1. Taxonomy (GTDB): domain Bacteria; phylum Pseudomonadota; class Gammaproteobacteria; order Pseudomonadales; family Pseudomonadaceae; genus Aquipseudomonas. Next base: position 618,521 of record NZ_UTVH01000095.1, on the reverse strand, counting down.
ACGGCACGGCGGGCAGCGCAGGGCCAGGCTCGCCGCGCAGGTGTGCGAGCATTTCCTCGCGCATGACTTCAAGGGCCGTGGCATCCACCACGATGTGATGGAACTGCAGCGTCGCCGACAGTCCAGGGCCGGTCGCGTCGGGGCTGTAGAGCAGGCGAATCAGCGGCGCACACGCCAAGTCCATGCGAGCAGTGCCAGGTTCGGTGTCAATCTGCGCCAGCGGAACGTGCTCGACCCGCAGATCGGCATGCCGCCAGACCACCTGCTGCGGCACTTGCAGCCCTTCCCAGACAACCGCAGTGCGCAAACTGTCGTGGCGCGCTATGACCATGCGCAGGGCAGCGGCTACAGCATTCAGCCGCTCGGGGCTGTCGATGTTGATGCGCAATTGCAGCAGGTACGGGTCGCCCTGCCCGGCCGTCAGGTGGTGATAAAGAATGCCTTCCTGCAGCGGCGCCAACGGGTAGATTTCCTGCACGTTGGCGGCCCCGCCCGGCACCGTGGCAACAATGCGGTCGATGGTCGGCTGGTCGAGCCGGGTCAGACTCAACAGCTCAGGCGTGATGTGCGTGCAGCCCACCGGCACGCGGTTGACCGGCGCACTGATCTCACGGCCCTTGCCCACGGAGGCGGCCAGCGCAGCCACGGTGGGCTGGCCCAGCAATACCCTCACATCGACGTTCAGGCCGATGTTGCGCAGGCGCTCGACCAGGCTGACCGCCAGCAGCGAATGGCCACCCAGCTCAAAGAAATTGTCATGACGGCCGACCTGCTCAAGGCCAAGCACTTGCGCCCAGAGCTGCGCCATGACGGTTTCGGTTTCGCCCTGCGGTGCTTCATAAGCCTGGCCGGTCAAGCCGTGCAGATCAGGGTCCGGCAGTGCGTTGCGATCAAGCTTGCCGTGGCTGGTCAACGGCAGGGACGCCAGGTGCGTGAAGGCCAGCGGCACCATGTGTGCCGGCAAACATGCCTGTAGCGCCTCGCGCAGGGCCGCAGGTTCAACTGCGCACGCTTGGGTGAACCAGGCCAGCAAGCGTTCGCCGCGCACCAGCACCACGGCATCTTTGACTCCGGCCTGGCTGGCAAGCGCCGCTTCGATCTCGCCCAGTTCGATGCGCATGCCACGGATCTTCACCTGGTCGTCGTTACGCCCCAGATAATCCAGGCTGCCATCGATATTCCAGCGCACCAGATCCCCGCTGCGATACATGCGCGCCTGAGTCTTGTCGCTGAACGGGTCGGCAACAAAGCGCTCTTCGGTCATCTGCGGCTTGTTCAGGTAGCCACGGGCAACACCTGCACCGCCGATGTACAGCTCGCCAATAACCCCGACCGGAACGGGTTGCAGGTGTTCATCGAGCACGTAGACGAGGGTGTTGGCAATCGGACCGCCAATGTGCAGCGCTCCGCCTGGCGTCACCGGCCCGGACGTCGCCACCACCGTGGTTTCGGTCGGGCCATAGTTGTTGATCACCGCAAAGCCGGGGTCGCTGTCGAACTGACGCAAGCGGTCGCCGCCGATCAGCAGCGTGCGCAGCGTCGGGTGCTGGCGGGGCCGTCTGAACGCCTGTTCAGCGACTGGCGTCGGCAGGAAACTGACCTGCAGCGGCTGCGCCAGCCACCAGTCCAGCAACTCATCGACATGCTCGTTACTCACGTGGGTGGGGGGCAAGTGCAGCACGGCACCTGAACACAATGCCGGCCAGACTTCCCAGGCCATCGCATCAAAGCCGAAACCGGCCACGCTCGCCGTATGACTGCCCGCCTGCAGCGCAAACGCCTGACAGTGCCAATGCACCAGGTTGGCCAGTGTGCGGTGCTCGACCATCACGCCTTTTGGCTGGCCGGTGGAACCTGAGGTGTAAATCACGTAGGCCAGGTTTTGCGCATCCAGGCCCTGTACCTGGGGATTGCTGTCGGGGTGTGAATGCCCGTCGGCCTGCTCTATGTTCAGCTGAGCACAGGCGCCCACCAGAGTCGGCGTCGCGTCCTCGGTCAGCACCAGACGCGGCGTGCTGTCTTGCAGCAGGTAAGCGATGCGCTCGGCCGGGTAAACCGGGTCTATCGGCACGTACGCGGCCCCGGCCTTGAGTACAGCGAGCATGGCGATCAGGCGTTGCGGCCCCCGGTGCAGGCACAGGGCGACCCGCTCGTCCGGCCTGACGCCCAGGCTGATCAGGTGATGCGCGAGGCGATTGGCGCGCCGGTTGAGATGGGCATAGGTCAGGCTGTTGCCGTCCTGAATCAGCGCAGGGCTTTGTGGCGTTCTGACAACCTGCGCTTCAATCAGCGCATGCACGGTTAGATGCGGTGCAAACGCCTGTCCGGCGGGGTTGAAGTCGACCAGCAGATGCCGACGCTCGTCTGCGTCGAGGATCGAAACGTGGTCCAGCGCCAACGGCAAGGCCTGTTCCAGCGCCTGAACCAACTGCTCCAGAGTGTTTTGCACCCAGCCTGCAACGCGCTCGGCGCCTATGCCCTGCATGGCCAGCACGTGGAGGTCGAAGTCTTCGCCCAGGTCATCGACGCTGAGGGTCAGCGGGTAGTTGCTGCGTACATCACCGCCGAGCACCCGCACGCCTTGCCAGAGCCCTTCGCCGTCGTGCGGCTTGACCTCGGCGCTGTGGCGGTAGTTGAGCAACGCGCTGAACAGTGGCGTACCCGGGGCCACGCCGCTGCAGCCCTGAGCGAGTACCAGCGATGCCTGTTCATGGGCGATCAGCGCAGCAAGCCTTGAATGCACAGCTTTCACGGCAGCCCGAATGACATGCGCGGTATCTACCCGCAACGGCAGCGTATTGATGAATACCCCGAGCGCCCGCTCGGCACCCTCGCCACCCATGCGCCCGAGCAGAACGGTGCCGAATACCACGTCACGGCGATTGGCGAGCACGCCGAGCACGCGCGCCCAGGCGACGTGCATCAAACTGGCGGGGCTTACCCCGAGGTGGCGAGCCTGCTCACGCAGCCGTAGCGCCAAATCGCTAGCAAGCGTGCGGCGATCTTCTTCGATACCGCTGCCATCGGCAGGCACTTCGCGCAGCCCGAAAGGCAAGGTTGGTTCTTCGACATCACCGAGCATCTCACCGAAGAATGCCGCGTGGCGGGCATCGTCGTTGCTCAGGTTCACGTGTGCCACGTAATTGCGGTAAGGCACTGGCGTTCTCAGCGACGAATGCTGCCCCGACAGCAGCGCCTGCATTTCACGGCTCACCACCTCCATCGCGGTGTTATCGAGCACCAGGTGGTGGAACAGCAGAATCGCGACTGTTTCGCCACTCGACGAGTCCTGGGCATGCACCAGACGCATCAACGGTGCCCGGGCCAGATCCAGCCGGTGGCTCCGGGCGTCATACCGTTGTTGCAGGCGATCAATGACTGCAATTGGCGTGTCCTGGGCCTCGAAATCGACAGCCTGCAACGTCAGTTCGGCACTGCGCCAGACCACTTGCAGCGGGCTTTCCAGCCCTTCCCAGACCACTGAAGTGCGCAGAATGTCGTGGCGGTCGATGACCTGTTGCAAGGCAGCGGCCCAGGCGAGAAGGCGCTCAAGGCTGTCGAACGCCAGACGCCATTGCAGCAGGTAAGGATCGCCCTGCTCAGCGGTCAGGTGGTGATAGAGAATGCCTTCCTGCAACGGGGCCAGCGGGTAGATTTCCTGCACATTGGCGGCACCGCCCGGCACGCTGGCGACAATGCGGTCGATGGCGGCTTGTTCGAGCGCAACAAGACTCAACATGTCTGCGGTGATTCGCGTGCAGTTCGGCGGCACGCGATTTTCAGGTACCTGGAAGGCCGGGTCCTTGTTTTCGTTCGTATTCGAGGCAGCCAGCGCAGCCACTGTCGGCTGGTTGAGCAGCACATGCACATCAGCCTGCAAACCTGCCTTGCGCAGTTGTTCGACCAGCTTGACTGCCAATAGCGAATGGCCGCCCAGCTCGAAGAAGTTAGTGTGCCGCCCGACTCGCTCCACACCGAGCACCTGGGCCCAGATGGCCGCTATTGCGGTCTCTGCCTCGCCCAGCGGTGCTTCGTAAGCGTAGCCGAGCAGGTCCGCCGGATCGGGGTCAGGCAGCGCGCGGCGATCGAGTTTGCCGTTGGCAGTCAATGGCAGCGACGCCATGCGCATGAAGGCGCGTGGCACCATGTAACCGGGCAGAAGTGCCAGCAGCGCATGATGCAGGGCGTTGGTGTCGACCGCAGACGTTTCGGTGAACCAGGCCAGCAGGTGAAAATCGCGCACCAGCACCACCGCGTCCTTGACGCCTTCCTGGCGGGTCAGCACCGCCTCGATTTCACCCGGCTCGATGCGCATGCCGCGGATTTTCACCTGATCGTCATTGCGGCCCAGGTAATCGAGCGTGCCATCGGCGTTCCAGGCCACCAGATCGCCGCTGCGGTACATCCGCGCGCTTGCAGCATCACTGAAAGGGTCGTTGATAAAGCGCTCTTGGGTCAGCTGCGGCTGATTCAGGTAACCACGCGCCACACCTGCGCCGCCGATATAAAGCTGGCCTGGAATGCCCGGTGGCAGAGGCCGCAAATGCTCATCAAGCACGTACACCCGGGTATTGGCGATGGGGCCACCAATGTGCAGCGAACCGTTGGCAAACACCTGGCCGGAGGTGGCGACCACCGTGGTTTCGGTCGGGCCATAGCTGTTGACCACCGCGTAACGACGGTTGCGGGCAAACTGGCGAAGGCGGTCGCCACCGATCAGCAGTGTACGCAGGGTCGGGTGTTCCTCTGCCTGGCTGAAGGCGTATTCAGCCACCGGGGTTGGCAGAAAACTGACGTCCAGCGGCTGGGCGCGCCACCAGTTCAGCATGGCTTCGATGTCCTCACCACTGTCCTGGACCGGGGCCAGATGCAGGGTTGCGCCGGCGCACAGGGTTGGCCAGACCTCCCAGGCCATCGCATCAAAGCCAAAACCTGCCAGGCAGGAGGTGTGGCTGCCCGCCTTCACGTCAAAGGCTGCACAGTGCCAATCCACCAGGCTGGCCAGCGTTCGATGCTCGACCATCACGCCCTTTGGCTGGCCAGTTGAGCCTGAGGTGTAGATCACGTAGATCAGGTTGTTGCTGCTCAAGCCTGAGATTTGTGGATTGCTGTCGGTGCCCTGACTGCGCGTGCAGTGGTCCAGCTCGATCAGTGGCACCGCCAGTGGCGGCAAGCGATCCACCAGCGTCGATAGTGTTAATACGGCCACCGGCGCGCTGTCACTCAGCAGGTAATTCAGGCGTTCGCGGGGGTGCGACGGGTCGATGGGCACATAGGCTGCCCCCGCCTTGAGAATCGCCAGCAAACCGATCATGGTATCCAGGCTGCGGCGCGCAACGACGGCGATGCGATCATCCGGTCGTACGCCCTTGTCGATCAGGCGCCGGGCCAGGGCATTGGCTTGCCGATTGAGTTGCGCATAGGTCAGGTGCTGGCCCTGAAACACTGCCGCGACGGTATCGGGAAACGTACGGGCCTGTTGCTCGATGCGTCGATGAATCAGCTGTTCATCGCCGAGTTCTGTTTGCGTCTGGTTCCAACGCTGCTGGTGTACCTGCTCGACAGGTGTCAGCAGCTGGAAATCCTCGATTTTCAATGCAGGGCTTTCCAGGCCCTGGTCAAGGATATGCAGCAAACGCCCGGCGATGGCTTGGGCCTCGTCATCGTCGACCCAGCCCCTGTGGTGAACCATGTGCAGCGAGGCATCGTCATTCAAGCTGTTGCTGCGCAGATGGATGGACAGCGGCACCGCCTCGTGGCCATTAGACACTTTCACTGCCTTTGCCCGCGCCTCGCCATAGCGGTAGGCGTGGTTCTCAAGCTCGTAGGAGACCGAGACTTCAAACAACTGCGCGCGCTCTTCGCGTGATAATTCAAGACTGCGATTGAGCTCGCTCACAGGAAAGCGTTGATGACGGAAGTCGCGTTTCAGCGCGTCACGCACCTCGACCACCAGCGCGCCGAAGTCGAGCCCGCCAGCAAAAGCCATGCGCACCGCACTGACCTGAGCGAAGTGGCCCAGGGTGGCCTTGAAGTGCGCGCCGGTGCGGTTGAGCAACGGCAGCCCGACCACCCATTCCTTGCGCTGTGTCGTGCGAGTGAAATAGACGTGCAAGACCGCCAGCAAGACATGAAACGTCGAAGCATTCTGGCGTTCGGCAAATTGTTTCATGCGCGCATGCAGTGCGCCTGGAAGCTCCTGCACCCAGGCGTGTGACGGTGCCCGATCAGTTGACCGACGGTTGTGATAGCGCGACACCAGCAGAGCCTCTGGCAGGCTTTGATATTTGTCCAGCCAATACGCCTTGTCCTTGGCAAAGCGCGGCGATGCATGATAACGAGCGTCATCGATGATGAAATCGCTGTAGCGCGGCGCGTTGAGTTCAAGGCGGTTGCCCGCTACCTGCGCGGTATACAGCTCACCCAGCGACTTCAGCATCTGCCCGTAACCCCACCCGTCAAGAATCAGGTGGTGGGCCTGGCTGGCCAGCCAGTAACGATCCGTGCCCAGATAGATAAGGCTGAACTCAACCAAAGGACGGCCATCGAAAACACAGGGACGCTGCATCTGCTCGTTGACCAGTGCCATGGCCGAGCTGGCCGGATCGAGGTGGTCGCTGAAATCGTGTACTGCCAGCGGTATGGCGACCTGCGCCGCATACCTCTGAAGTGGCAAACCGTCCGCGCCTGCCCCAGGCATCAACACAGTGCGCAGGCCTTCATGGGCCGCCACCAGTTGCGTCAGCGCGCGCTGCAGGGCTTGGGCATCCATCGCCCCGGCAACTTCCAGGTAGCCACCGATGGTGTACAGCGGAGAATTGCCACGGCTGATCTGGTCAAGCCAGATCTCACGCTGGGCGGTGGTCAGAGGGAAGGTTGGGTCGACAGGGGCATGCATGGCTCAAGGTCCTTCTTGGCAGATAAGGCGCGGATTAGGCACTGCCAACTGGCCGATGTATGGCCCCTTAAACCCGGACAATTGCGCACAGCTGTCAGACAGGCATCCGCGCGAGTACCTGCTCGCCGCTCTGTCCCTGTTTTCCGCTACAGACGCAGGGTAAAAGCTTAGGCTGAATACCTAAAGACCCAGTGTCATGATCAGACTTGTCAGTATTTCAAACAGTATTTGCCGCGCAGGAGCCGACCTCGGTCCTTTATGTCGCGCGGTCGGAATCAGGAAAGCCTAGGATGAACACGGCGCCACAGCACGAATACAGCAGCGATCCGCACTTCTATCAGCAATTGGCTCAATTGGTCTCAAGCACGGGTTGCACGACATTCGCCAGGCACATGATGCAGCTGGTGAATTCAATGGTGCCCATTCACGGGCTTGGCCTCAGCGAATGGACGCTGGATCTGCGCAAGAGCAACATCAGTCTTATCAAGCTGCTTGGCGGTTCAGGCCTGCAATACGACCTGCCAACTACCGAATCGCCCAGCCATCCGCTGCTGCCCAGCATCCTGCACATGCAGGACCCCTTGCTGGTGCAGCTCAAGACGCCGTCAAGCAAACAACACCCGCGACGCACCACCCATCAGTGCAATCTGATCTCCAGTCAGGGAGATCGGCGGCGCATCATCTGCTTTTACAGACTGACAACCCTGCGCCCCTTCTCCCTGAGCGAACTGTCGCTACTTAAAAGTATGTCCGACACCTTGTTGCCGCTGGTCGAGCATCACGCACAATGCCTCGCCCAGGCTGGCAACCGGGGCGCACGCCAGGAGCCTGAACCCGGGTCTCTGGACCAGGCGTTCAGCGGCCGACTGGCGCAGGAATCCATTACGTTGTCCGCGCGCGAAGAGGAGGTTTGCCTGGGCCTGCTGACAGGCGGAACCGTCGCCGAAATGGCGGTGCGGCTGAAGGTCAAGAACAGCTCGGTGGAAACCTACCTCAAGCGCGCCACCGCCAAACTGGGAGTCAGCGGTCGACACGGCCTGGCACGCTGGATGGCGGGCAGCTAAGGCGTCCGGCTGGAAAGGCATGACCTGTCAGACGGACATTCAGACCCTGGAATGACGTATCAGCCGTCGCCATGACGGCTGAAAAGCAGCGCACCAGAGCCCCACCTGCCTTGCTGACCCTAGAGCGCGTAACGTCGGCAATGCTCCAGATAGCCTTGCTCGTGGTTACCCACCAGTTGAACAACGCTTGACCACAACCACGACGGCGCATCCAGGGTCCGGGACCGATTCGTTTGCAGATCCCGAATCCATGCTTCGCGTGTCGCCTGATCCATCTGTCTGGCGTGGGCATTGCCGACCACTTTGGCGAGATAGGCGGCTGCCTGCATGGCCTCTGGCTGGGTGAGTTCGTCCAGCTCCAGCTTCATGTCCTGAGGCAGCAACTCACGTACGAAAAACGAATGGTCAAGCATGCGCACTGCTAGCATGCGGCTGCCCAGCCCTGGAGACAGGTGCCTGGCGCCCTCCACTACTCGCCTTCCGTTGTCTCTGGGCATGCGCGCTCGGGCGGTGCGCGGGGCAGCTGCGGCTACGGCTTCCTTGATGTCCAGCAGGCAGAATTCCTGATCATCGTCGTCGCCTACGCCCATCAGTACCGCGTAGCGAAGCAGCCCCAGCGAACTGCAGCCTTTGACCCAATACGCGCAGTCCAGTACCTGCACCCGGTCATCTTCCGATCTGCCTTTGAGTGATGTCACCAGGGCATGAATCTCCGGCGTTGAGCACAGCGTTTTTATCGCTTCGCGTTCAGTGCTGGACAGCGACCAGAAATGCTTGCCAAGGGGGATGGTCGGGCGCATGTCTTCGATGCGCTCCTGGGCAAGGTGCTTCCATGTGCGATGGACAGCGCTGCGCATCCCGGCTTTCACCTGTGCCGGACGCTGAGGATCGTCGTCGCTGCTGTTCAGGAAGGCCTGCTCGTAGCCTTGCATCATCTCTTCCAGCATCCGTGGCGTTGTGACCCCGGGCAAGTCGGAACCCCGCGCCGCCGTGGCCAACGACAGCCCGAGCCGCACCAGGTCGTGGGCAGGGTTGCCAATGACCGCTTGGTCCAGGTCGCGGATGTGGATGTCGATACGCCCTTTTGAATCACCGGTGGGCCCCAGATTACCGGCGTGGCAGTCACCGCAAATCCACACGGGCGGGCCCTCCGGCAGGCGTCTGCCCGGCTGGCTGTGCAGCCACTCATAGAACTGAGCAGTATTGCCGCGAACGAATGCGTGCGCAGATCGCGCCATTTTGAGATTGCGCAGATTGATCAGCGGTTGAAGACGCGCGTTGGGTCGTGGGGTTTTCATCGGCAAACCTTGAGAGAGGTATCCAGTTGACCCAAGCGGCGTCACAAATGTTTCATCATATTTCAGCCCAACAATCCAGCGTCTACCGATGCCTGCGTCGAGCAAAGCGTTTAGGACGTCCTGCAGAGGCAGCCGAACCCGCCGCGAGATGTCAGCATGGCGCTGTGGCCTCATTCACACCTGGGCGAGACCGCCGTCGACGAACATCTCACTGCCGGTCATGAAGCTGCTTTCATCCGACGCCAGAAACAGCGCTGCAGCGGCCACTTCTTCTGGCCGACCAATACGTCCCAAGGGCAGCTGTTCAATCATGCCCTCCATAATGGCGTCGGTCTGGCCAGTGGTTGCCAGTGCTGTGCCGAGCCCTGGTGTATAGATCGGGCCGGGAGAAAGTGCATTGACGCGAATCCCCGTGCCTTTCAAATCCAGCGCCCAGCTTCTGGCAAAATTACGTAGCGCCGCTTTGGTGGCGCTGTACACGCTGAATGCAGGGGTACCCATGGTGCCTGTCGTCGATCCAGTAAGAATGATGGAGCCGCCGTTGCCCATGAGCGGCAGCGCCTTTTGCACGGTAAACAACGTGCCTTTGACGTTGATGCCGAAGGTGCGATCAAACGATTCTTCGGTGATCGATCCAAGGGGTTGAAACTCTCCGAGACCGGCGTTTGCGAACAGAATGTCAATCCGGCCTGCAGCGGATTTGACCTCAACGAAGACGCGGTCCAGATCATCCAGTTTCGAGACGTCTGCCTGGATCGCGATGGCGTCGTGGCCAATCAGCTGCAGCGCGTTGTCCAGCTGATCCTGACGGCGCCCGACAATGAGCACCAGCGCGCCCTCGGCCGCAAACCGTATGGCGGTAGCCAGCCCGATGCCGCTGTTGCCGCCAGTAATAACCGCGATTTTGCCGTTGAGCCTGCTCATGGGGGACCTCCCGGGAAAGTGAGACCTCACTGTAGATCCAGACTATTATTTTGAATAGTATGCACCTTTTGGTAAGTACCTCACAGACGCCCAATCCGGAGTTCAATGCATGGCGAACACTACCTTCAACTGCGGGCTCGAGGCCGCGCTGTCAGTACTCGGCGGCAAATGGAAGCCGCTGGTTCTTTTTAATCTCGCACAGCACGTTCATCGCTATGGCGAGCTGAAACGAGCCATTGGGGGTGTCACCGATAAAGTGCTGATTCAACAACTCAAAGAACTGGAGCGCGATGAAATCATCGCCCGAGTCGACTTTCAGGAGATACCGCCGAAGGTTGAATATTCGCTGACCCCTTTCGGCCGGTCGCTGGCGACAGCGCTGACCGGGCTTTGCGCCTGGGGCACGGAACATATGCAAACGGTGGAGCGCATCAGTGAGCGGCGCACCAGCGCGCTCGTCCAGCGCTGATCTCCTGCCCTGATCTGATGCTCAGCAAGCCACTGCGCTGGAAACAGTGGCTAGCTCAAATCATGCAGGTCACGCCCGAGGGGCGCGCTCAAAGACCATTCAGAAAACTTCACCCTCAACCCTTGCCGTTCCGGTGTGCAGCACATAGGCCCGACGGTATAGCTTTGCGCTTGTGGAAAGGCTGCAAGTCGCAGCAACGGCCAGGTCACGCCGTCTGTGGAATATTGCAAGCGCAGCACGCCAGCAGAAACAGTCACGCGCAGCCAGAAATCGGTTGGGTCGCCAGAAAAGCAGCAGGGTGCCCAATCCGATGTGCCTTGTGTCAGCACGCTGCTGATCATCGGTGCTCCATCGTTATATTCTATTCCCGCCTTCAGCCAGGTCTCTTCATTGAGCCTGACCATCATTCCCGCTTGATCATAGAGCTCGCGAAAGTCGGCGTTGATCCTGACTTGAGCGGTAAAGCCTGCGCAGGATTCAAACCCGAGGAAATGTCCGCTGTCTCGAACGAAACCATAGTGAGTTTCACGCCAGAAGTCGGTTTGCAGCTCAGTGATCACTTCAAGAGACTGGTCAGCAAAGCATTGGCAATGGCTGGGTTTGTTCAACCACTTGGCAGCTCGCCAAATTGAGGATTCAACGTTCTGACTGACTGCTTCAATCGGGTGCTTATCCACCACACGGCCTCCTTCATAGACGTGCAAAAGCCTGCGTTGCAGACCGGTTTTCTGTCATGACCACCCAGCCGGGCCATCCACTCAAGGTCGTGACGCAATCTCGTCCAGATGATCAAGCAGGTCCGCAGGATCTTCGTAAACCCTCAGAGCGCCCGCCCGCTCCAGCTCACTAATGTCGTAGCCTCCGGACAGCAAACCAATGCCCGTCGCCTTGCAACGTCTGGCTGCGAGCATGTCCCACACCGCATCGCCAATGACCAGACAATCCTCGATCGCAACGCCCATGCGCTTTGCCGCCGCCAGAAACAGGTCCGGGTCAGGCTTGCCGTATTTGACGTCATCGCGGGTGATGATTTTTATCGTGTCGAAATCCAGGCCCAGAGCCTTCAGATTGATTTGTGCTGTATCACGGCCGCCGCTGGTGGCGATACACCAGTCCAGGCCATAGCTGTCCAGTGATTGCAGAAGCTCGACTGCGCCAGGCAGCGCGATGATCTGGCCTTGTAGACGCTCATAGGCCTCGGCGTGTTTGTCACTCAAGCGGGAAGACTGTTCCTCGGAAATTTCAAGCCCGGTCTCGCGCGAAAGGGACTTCAGCATCAGCCCGCCGCTCATGCCGATTTTCCTGTGGATGCGCCACATGGCCAGCGGGATGCCTTCCGAATCCAAGGCTTCCTTCCAGGCCGCAACGTTTTGATAGACGCTGTCGGTCAATGTGCCGTCCAGGTCAAAGATGAATGAGGTTTGCGGTCGCATATATTTGCTCTCTTCTATTTAAGGTAACCGGCGACGAGCGTCCGGACGCTGCTCGAACGGATCGACATAGAGATGAGCCGTGCAGCGTTGCTGTAAATTCGAACGCCGGGATGAGTGACCGTTCGATTTATCTCCCCGCGCTACCTCTCCTGCTTGCCTCTCTGGTCGTTGAGTGGTGAATGGGCGGCACGGCGTTGAACCCGCAGCGCCGCCCATCGGTTACAGCGTGTACGAAATCCCTGCCTGAACAGTGCGCGGCGCACCGGGATAGGCGTAGAAGCTGCCAAACGAGCCCTCTTCATAATCACTGTCGAACAGATTCTTCAGATCCAGGCTGAGGCGAATGCGCTCGTTGACCTTGTAGTAGCCCAGCAGGTCCACCACCGTGTAACTGTCCATGGCAAACGACGGGTTCGCGGTCTGTCCGGCGCGCTGGGCGACATACTTGCCACCTACGCCCAGGCCCAGCCCTTTGAGAGTGCCGTCCTGGAACTCGTAGACATTGAGTAGGCTGAAGCTGTTCTGCGGCACGTTGGCCAGGCGCGTGCCGGTACGCAGCGCATTGTCTTTGGTCACTTGCGCGTCGACGTAGGCATAGCCCCCGGTCACGCGCCATTCAGGCGTTAGGTTGCCTGCAATGTTCAAGTCAAATCCGCGGCTGCGTACTTCCCCTGCCGCCACCTTGAATGTGGAGTTCAGTGGATCGTCAGTCAGCACGTTGCGTTTGTCGATCTGGTAGATCGCCGCGTCGACACTCAGCTGCTGATCGAGGGCTTGCCATTTCACGCCCAGTTCATAGGATTTTCCCTTTTCGGGTTTGAACCCTGGGCCCTGCTTGCTGGCACCGGTGTTAGGTTTGAATGAACGCGCAGTGTTGGCGTAAACGGCGACGGTGTCGGTCAGGTCATAGATCAAGCCAAGGCGCGGAGTGACTGCGTTTTCGTCCCGGTTCCAGGAGCTTGCAACGTATGACTTGTAGTCATGCTCGAAGCGCTCGAAACGTGCGCCTGCGAGTAATTTCAAACGCTCGGTCAATGCCACTTGATCCTGAATGAAGGCGGCGTAGGTCTTCAGATTTTCCTTGTCATGGGTCGGCGTGCGGGTCAGCGCAGGCCGTGGCTGGCCGTAGACCGGGTCAAAGATGTCAATGGGGTAAGCGGACGGGCTGATATCTGAGCGCCGGATGATCGACTTGTAGTCGTAGTCTTCGACTTCTACGCCAGTCAGCAGGGTGTGATCGAAGCCGCCGAGGGTGAAGTGCCCGGTCAGATTGAGCTGGGTGTCGCGGTCAGTCCATTCCAGCTTGCGATAGTTGAAATTGCGCCCCAGTGTCCTGCCATCAGGGCCGAGCCCGTTGGCTTCAATGGCATTGCCCTGCAGCGTACCGTCCAGCCGTTGCATGCCACCGGCCAGGGTCCAGTCGGCGTTGAGCAGGTGCTCGAAACGCAGCTGTGCCATGTTGTTGTCGTTGTGCAGCTTGCCAACGTCCTTTTCGCCGAAGAAGGTGTCGCGTGACGCGGTGGAACGTTGAGTGCTGAAACGCGTCAGGCCGCGGTCCAGCGGATGGTTGTTACGCATGAAATCACCTTCGAAGGTGACCCGGGTGGCATCGCTCAACTGCCAGGTCAATACCGGTGCGACACCGTAGCGCTCGGTTTCGACATGATCACGAAACGTATCGCCACCCTCTCCCACCACGTTCAGGCGATAAGCGAAGCGCCCTTCGTCATCCAGAGGTCCCGAAGCGTCCAGCGTGCCGCGGCGCATGCCCTGATCGTTGAACTGGCTGCCCAGGGTGACGGTCCGCTCCGCCAGTGGCTGCTTGGAAATCACGTTGAAGGTGCCGCCCGGATCGCCCCGGCCATAAAGCGCCGTCGCCGGGCCGCGCAGCACTTCCAGCCGCTCGATGGTGTTGGCATCGGGCATGTTGGGGTAACCACGATTGATCGGAAATCCGTTGCGATAGAACTCGCCAGAGGTAAACCCACGCACAGTGAAGGTGGTCAGGCCCTGGCCACCAAAGTTGTTGGCCCGCCCCACGCCGCCGGCGTAATCCAGCGCATCCTGCAGGCGCGTCGCGCCAATGTCGTCGACCACATCCCTGGGCACTACGGTGATTGATTGCGGCGTGTCGTGGATCGCCGTATCGGTGCGCGTTGCGCTGGCTGAGCGAGTGGCCAGATAGCCCGTCACCGGCCCCTGCGCGCTTTCGTTGTTGGCACCGACAATATCGGTGGCCTGCAATTCGACAGGCGCTGAATCAGCCGCCCAGGTTGATGCCGAGCAGGCCTGCAGCACACAGAGTGAAACAAGGATTCGACGCATTGAGTACAGCCCTTCAGAGACACGGGCTCATGAGGAGCCCGGATTATTGTAGGGCAATGCTACTACGAATCATTGCTATTAACTTGTATTTTTCAGGATTATCAGCAAGTTGCGAACGCAACTTGGATCCATTCTCGAACATTGAATTGCTGAACGCGCGCTGTAGCTGTAATTGGGACCTGTAGGAGCCAACTTGTTGGCGAAGCGGCGTGCCTGACACCCTCTCGCCACACGTGGGCACTAACCAGTGGGCATCAAATCAACAAGTTGGCTCTTACAGAAACGTTTCCCATCAGGAAGTTGCGCCTGCATTGACGAACGTGGTCCAGGCGCAGCCAATACGGCTGCCGCGCACGTGCCACGTCAAGCAGGCGTTACAAAATCGGCGTGCCGCCAGTCACCGAATAGCGCGAACCGGAAATGTAGCTGCCCTCATCCGACGCCAGCAGCACATAGATCGGCGCGACTTCCACGGGTTGGCCAGGCCGTCCCAATGGGGTCTGTGCGCCAAACTCCTTGACCGTTTCGGGCGGCATGGTGGAAACGATCAAAGGCGTCCAGATCGGACCGGGCGCCACGCTGTTCACGCGAATGCCGCGTTCGCCCAGCATCTGCGCAAGGCCTGCGGTGAAATTGGCGATGGCGCCCTTTGTCGCCGCGTAAGCCAGCAGGGTCGGCTTGGGCATGTCCGAATTGATTGAACTGGTGTTGATGATCGAGCTGCCAGAGGCGAGGTACGGGAGCGCGGCCTTGCAGATGCGAAACATCGCGGTGATGTTCAGATCGAAGGTCTTCACCCACTCTTCATCAGGGATATCTTCCAGGGTTTCGTGCGTCATCTGGAAGGCGGCGTTATTGACCAGTACATCGATGCGACCGAATTTCTCCACAGTCTTGTCGACGATGGCACTGCATTGAGCCTTGGCGGTCAGGTCACCCGGCAGCAGCAGGCACTGACGACCGGCTTCGCGCACATAGCGCGCGGTGTCCTCGGCGTCCTCGTGTTCATCCAGGTAGGAAATCGCCACATCGGCGCCCTCACGAGCGAACGCAATGGCCACGGCACGGCCGATACCGCTGTCACCGCCTGTGATCAAGGCAATCTTGTTGGCCATGCGGCCGGAGCCCTTGTAACTGGTTTCTCCGCAATCCGGAACCGGCTGCATCTGGCGCTGGTTGCCCGGGACAGTCTGCTGCTGAGGTTCGAACGGGGGTGTTGGATAGTCAGTCATTGGATAAGCCTCTGAAAATGAAAATGTAACGTGCGTAACGTCTGGGTGGACTTGTGTCATCCAGGCAAAGTTCGACTGACTTCGATCCAGCTGGATGCAAGGTCAGACTGGCGACACAGTGATCCCCGATACTGTCTATCCGACCTCCGGAACTCCCTTCACTGCCTGCGTTCATCTGCTGACAATGCGAGGGATCAGTCATGAGCGAAGCGCTGGACGAGTACAACCGCAAACGTGATTTTGAAGCGACGCCGGAGCCTTCCGGGCAGCCAGCCAAGGTGAAAAAAGCCAGGCGTCCGGCAAAAAAAGCGGCTGCGGGCGCCCTGCAATTCTGCATTCAGAAGCATGATGCCTCGCGGCTGCATTACGATTTTCGTCTGGAGCTGGCGGGCACCCTGAAAAGCTGGGCGGTGCCGAAAGGCCCTTCGCTGGACCCAAAATCAAAGCGCCTGGCCGTGCACGTCGAAGATCATCCCCTCGACTACGCCACGTTCGAAGGCAGTATTCCCGAGGGCCACTATGGCGCTGGCGAAGTGATCGTCTGGGATCGCGGCATCTGGCAAGCCGTGGGCGATCCCGCCGAGGGTTACGCCAAGGGCAAACTCAAGTTCGAACTGCAGGGCGAAAAGCTCAATGGCCTGTGGAACCTGGTACGCACCCATATGCCAGGCAAACAGGAGCAATGGTTCCTGATCAAGCACGACGATGAACATGCCCGTGCGCAGGCCGAATACGACGTCACTGAAGCCGAGCCTGATAGCGTGCTCAGCGAGCGCACGTTCACCCTGAAAAAGCGCGGCGGCAAGACGGCGGCGGCCAGCCCTGAGGCGAAAAAGCCCGCAAGCAAAAAGGCTGCAACGAAAAAGCCTGCAGGCAAAACCAGGGCGCCCGCTGCCAGCAAGCAACAGCCATCCGCCCAGCTCAGTCACGCCAAAGCCGCTGAACTGCCGGACATCCTGAAACCCGAGCTGGCAACGCTGGTGGAATCTGCCCCTGAAGGTGACTGGCGCTACGAGATCAAGTTTGATGGCTATCGGGTCATGGCACGTATCGCTGAGGGCAAGGTGCAGCTGTTCACTCGAAATGGACACGACTGGACTCACAAACTGCCGCACCAGGCCAAGGCACTGGCCGCGCTTGACCTGGAGTCGGCCTGGCTGGATGGCGAAATGGTGGTTGCCGACAAACAAGGCGTGCCGGATTTCCAGGCCTTGCAGAACGCCTTTGAGGTCGGCCGCAGCGGCAACATCGCCTATTACCTGTTTGACATGCCCTTCCTCAATGGCATGGATTTGCGTGACGTCCCGGTCGAGCAGCGCCGGGCTGCCTTGTCGATGATGCTGGAACGCAATCAGGATGAAGTGCTCAAGTTTTCCGAAGATCTGGGTGAGGCGCCTGATTCGCTGCTGGAGTCCGCCTGCCAGATGAACATGGAAGGCCTGATCGGCAAGCGGGTCGGCAGCACCTACGTGTCGCGGCGCAGCGGCGACTGGATCAAACTCAAGTGCAAGCGGCGACAAGAGTTCGTGGTGGTAGGGTTCACCGATCCCAAGGGCGCGCGCAGCAAGTTCGGCGCATTACTGTTGGGCCTGCACGACTCGCAGAGTGGCGAACTGCGCTACTCAGGCAAAGTAGGCACTGGCTTCAGCGAAGCGACGTTGGGCACGCTGCATGAGCAGTTGCTGCCACTGCAGGTCGAGACCCCGGCCGTCGTCAACCCTCCTACCGGCTTCGAGGCCAAGGGGGTGCACTGGCTGAAGCCGCAGTTGCTGGCAGAAATTGCCTACGCCGACATCACCAAGGACGGTTCGGTCAGGCACGCGGTGTTTCATGGCCTGCGTGACGACAAGCCGGCGAAGGCGATCGTGCAGGAAAAACCCGCAGCCGTGAAACCTGCCAAGGCAAGCAAAACAGCCAACAAGGCCAAGGCAGCGAGCGCCGAGAAGCCAAGTACGGCCAAGGCTGACAAAGCCCGCTCGGGCAAGGTACGTCTGACCCATCCCGAGCGGGTCATCGACGCCAAGAGCGGCAGCACCAAGCGCGATCTGGCGGACTATTACATCAGCGTCCACGAGTGGATCCTGCCGCAGCTGGTTAAACGCCCAGTGGCACTGGTACGCGCTCCGGACGGGATTGGCGGTGAGCTGTTCTTCCAGAAAAACGCGGAGCGCCTGGCCATCCCCGGCATCGAAATTCTGGGCAAGGAGCACACCGGCCATCCGGTCATGCTGGTCAATAACCTTGAGGCGCTGATCGGCGCCGTGCAAATGAGCACCATTGAGCTGCATACCTGGAATGCCGTGGAAAAAGACCTGCAGCGCCCGGACCGCTTCATTCTCGACCTTGACCCGGACCCGGCGCTGCCGTGGAAAAGCATGGTTGAAGCCACACAACTGACCTTGACTGTTCTGGACGAACTGGGCCTGAAGTCATTCCTCAAGACCAGCGGCGGCAAGGGTATTCACCTGGTGGTGCCGCTGACGCCGAAAGACTCCTGGGATGAGGTCAAGAACTTCAGCCATGCCATCGTCAAGCACATTGCCAATCTGCTGCCGGAACGGTTCTCTGCCGTGTCCGGGCCGAAAAACCGGGTGGGCAAAATCTTCATCGACTACCTGCGCAACGGCCTCGGCGCCACTACGATCTGCGCCTTTGCTGCGCGCACGCGGGAAGGCATGCCGGTGTCGGTGCCGATCTTTCGCGAGGAACTCAAGGAGATAAAAGGCGCCGATGCCTGGACGATACAGAATGTGCTCAAGCGCCTGGAGGAACTTGATCAAGACCCTTGGGCGGATATGAAGAAGGTTCGCCAGACCATCACCGCGAGCATGCGCAAGCGTGTCGGCATGACGCCCACACGGGCTAAACAATAACGTTGGCGCCATCCGGAAAATAGGCTGAACGATTGCGTGGGCATAATCGTCACATTTACAGGCAGACGATTTGCCTCTTAATGAACAACGGAAGGAACACTCACATGGCTCATTCAGTTCGCAACGCAGCACTGACCCTACTCTTGGCAGTGGGCTCGCACGGCGCATTTGCCGCCCAGGACAATGACGATTTCGTGGAAGATGCATCGGCCAAAGGCATTGCTGAAATCCAGGCCGGCAAGCTGGCTATCGCCAAGGGTACCGCCGCTGACGTTAAAAGCTTCGCCCAGATGATGATCGACGATCATACCGCCGCCAACGCCAAACTGCGCAGCCTGGCCGAGAGCAAAAAGCTCGAGCTGTCTGATGACGCGATGCTTGTGGACAAAGCCAAGACCATGATCCTGCACGTGCGCGATGGCGAAAACTTCGACAAGGCGTACGCCAACAATCAGGTTGTGGCGCACGAGAAAACCATCGAACTGTTCCAGAAAGAAGTCAAGGAAGGCAAAGACGCTGACCTGAAGAAGTTCGCCAGCGACACGCTGCCGAAACTTGAAGATCACCTCAAGCAGGCCAAAGAATTGGCTGCCGCTCACGGTGGTGACGCTGCAAAGAAGTAATGCTCGCTCGCTACCCTGGCCTCTTCTCGATCAATCGTTGATCAGGAAGGGGCCTCGCTCTTCAGACCTGTGAGGTGACAAAAAATGGACTTTTCCCTGATTACCGTGGCCGCTGTGGTTATCATCCTTGCGCTGGATGTCTGGGCGATTGTCAGTGTCATGCGCAGTACCAAGACGTCCGCTACCAAACTGGGCTGGGCCGTCGTGATCGTAGTCATGCCGTTGGTAGGTCTGGCCATCTGGGGGATTGCTGGCCCCCGAGGCGTGGCGATTGCGCCCACTTCATCCGAACACAGCAAAGGCTGACGCTGGCTCCGTGGCCGCGGCTGCAATGACGACCACCAGCACACCTCATTCCCCTCTTTTATGCTGTGCTGCCTGAACTCGACAGTTGCCCGCTCATGCCAGCTCGAACAGCACGTCCTGCGCACCCTCCCACAGTGTCTTGACGCCCAATGGGCGCAGGTTATCCTTACCTTGGGTGATGGTCAGGAAGTGGTTACCGGCCAACTGGCCCATCTTTGCAGCAAAACAGCATGACCCGTAGGCAATCAGGATTTCGGTCTCGCTGTAAGGCCCGGGGTAAAACAGAATATCGCCCACCGAGGGGTGACTGGTGTGATTCTCGAAACCCACAGGCTGCTCGTCCCGCAACAGTTGGTACTCGCCCAGCGGTACCCAGCAACCCTCGCCGCTCCAGCGCACATGAATCAACTTCTGACGATAAGGCAGCAGCTTCAGGAAAGCGTCGACGGTCTGCGGCGCATCGGCATGGGTTTCGGCGAGAAACACGTAACCGCCGGCAGTGATCTTTAACTGGGTCATGCAGAACTGCTCTCTGGAAGGTGGCTGGGAACATCGATTACGGCGGTTGTCAGGGCTAGGTCTTCGGCAATAGGTATCGCCATCGCCGTGGTCAGGTCCACCTCGAAGCAGCAGCCCTGGGGAATGCGACTCTGCAGGTTGACTGACCAGCCCTGGTGCAGACAAATGCGCTGCACCAGCGACAGGCCAAGGCCGAGGCCTTCGCCGCGCTGCTCATCGCCCCTGACGAATGGCTGAAACATTGCCTGCTGTTTTTCCAGCGGGATGCCAATGCCGCTGTCCAGCACACGGAACCCGTGGTCATGCAGGCTAAGACAGATGAAACCTTCATCGGTGTAGTGCCACGCGTTGCGCAGCAGGTTGCTCATCACCGAGTGCAGCAGCGTGGCATTGTACAGCTGGCTTGAAGTACAACCCGACTCGTAACGCAGGCTCAGGCCTTTTTCCTCGATGGGCTTGCGCCACATATCCACCAGCTCATCAGCGACGGCCACCAGCGTCGAGCGAGGGCCGTGACTCTCGGTTTCAGTATCGATTCGCGCCAGCAGCAGGAAGGTCTCCACCAACTGCCGCATGCCTTCGCTGGCGCGTGCAATGCGTACAACCTGATTGCGCGAGCGTGGGTCGACCCGAGGGTTTTCCAGCAGCAACTCGCAGGAACTGGCCAGCACCATCAGGGGCGTGCGCAGCTCATGGCTGACATCACTGGTGAACATTTTTTCCCTATTCAACGCAGCGCGCAGCCGCCCCAGGGTGTCATCGAAAGACACCGCCAGCTCGCCGACTTCGTCGTGAGCGTAATCAATGGCCAGGGGCGCCGCAGGTTCCACCAGTTGGTCACGATGACGCACCTGCCCGGCCAGCCTGACCACCGGCGCCATCACCCTTTGCGCCAAAAGACGCCCCAGCAGCAAGGCGAGCAATACGCTCAGGACGAAACCCACCAGCACAATGCCGAACAGAATGCGTTCACGCTGCAAAGTCGCCGTACGATCGCGCAGCAGCAGGTACTGGCGGCCATCCACCACTTCGACCATGGCGTAATAGCGCACGCCCTCATTGACCACTTGATGAAAGCCGGGCGGCAATTGCTTCAGGCCTTCGGGGATGGCAAACGGCGGGGCTGAGTCCTGCACGTAAAACAGCGAGTCTTTCTCCGGGCGGTGGCTCCAGTTGGCGACGTCGTCCATCAACAGCAGGCGATGCAAGTCGCCGTTCATGGACAGCGTAGTGAGCCGCTTGCCCACTAGGTGTACCGTGACGACGATACCTGCGGCAAAAACCAGGGCCACCAGCGTGCTCATCAGCGTGAACACAATGACGATGCGCTGTTTGAGGCTGTGTTTGATATCCATGCAAATTCCGTAACGGGTAACGCATTGCGGGCAGTATCAGGCCAGAGATGTCGTTATTTCGTCAACGCAGCTGCACAGCAGAAAAGGCAGAATGCCGCCGCCGGGCCCGGAGACGGACCCTGCAACGGCGGCATGGACACATGAAACGGGTGAATCAGAAGGTCGGCAGCGCGCTGACCACGCGCAACGCCAGGCCCTCATAGGCATCCAAGGTA
The DNA here is from genome assembly GCF_900585905.1 of Pseudomonas viridiflava. GTDB lineage: Bacteria > Pseudomonadota > Gammaproteobacteria > Pseudomonadales > Pseudomonadaceae > Aquipseudomonas. Next base: position 596,987 of record NZ_UTVH01000095.1, on the reverse strand, counting down.
ATGGTGAATTCCCCCTGTTCGGTCAGGTCACCTTCGACCCGTTCGTTGATGATGTCTACCACTGGACCCGGCGCGATGCCAGGCAAATGCAGGGTCTCGACCACAGGCTCGTTGCTGAAGTTGAGCGCAGTGATCTGCGTCCCCTTCCCGGCTGGCAGTTCGTGCACAAGGATCAACAGACCCGGATGCTCGACGTCAGGAATCAGGATTTGCTTGCTGGCTGCAATGTCGTATGCGCGGCGCACGGCCAGAATTTTCTTCAATTGCGAAACGAAGGAGTCCGGGCGCTGAAGCTGATCGATGATGTTGCCGTACAGCGTGCGCGCACGCGGCATCTCGCCGGAGGACATTTCAGCTTCCGGGTCCAGGTCCACCAGATCATAGGCGCCGCGATGGATCCAGCGGGTGTCACCGTCGGCCATCAGGTGCTGTACCTGCTCGGCCGGCAATGGCAGCGCGCCCACCAGGTCCCAGCCGGACAGTGCGAAGACACCAGGCTGCATCGCGTTGAACATCACCAGCAGCAAGTGGATGTGCTTGATCTTGTCCACGTCCGCCGGGGTAATGGCGTCCAGGTCGCGAATGCCTAATGCCGCCGTGATAATACTGGCCGTCGTGCAGGAAACACCGTTGGTGACGAATTTCAGGTTGTACGGGGCGTGCTCGCCGGAAAGACGCTCGTACATTTCTTCGCGAATGTGCTCGCGCAGAATATTGCCGGGCAGCGTCTGGCCCTGGTAGTGATAGGTGTCGTGGGCATGCAACGTCCAGAAGTGCACCAGCTCCAGGGTCAATTCGTCATGGTTCTGCAGCGCGTGAATGAGCGAGGCAGGGTCAATGCCGAAGGCATGAACCTGACGCAGCATCAGACGCAGGAATTCAGTGGTACCGGTGAGCAGTGCGTGCTGATACGCCGGGCGCGAAATGAAGTCATAGGACAGGTCGGCGCCGCCCTTAGACATGGCGGCGATGTCATCCAGGGTCAGGTTGAGCTCCTGGAAGCTGAAACCACCTGCCTTGCGAATGGCGCCGCCCAGCAACTGGTTACCGGTAAGCGACAACGGATGGCCTTCTGACCAGGCGTTGCCCTCCGCCTTGCGCTCGACCCCGAGGAAGCCGTTGGCATCCAGACGCAGGACGCGAGCGCCCATGACATCAATGGCATGCAGGGCATCGCCAATAATCATCTGTTGCGCGGCAAAGCTTGGGTCCAGCCAGTTGAGCGAGGGTTGGCCTTCCTTGAAGTAATGCAGGTACACCCAGCGCCGCGGCTTGCCGTCGACGCCCTGAACGATCCCGGTGGCGCTCCAGTCGGTTTCCTTGACGCCGGGCTCGAAGAAGATCACCCGCTGTAGCTGGCCGACGATGTAATGCTTGTCCTTGAGGCTGTCCACCACATCGGGCATCAGGTTGACCGCGTCGCGGCCCGCGGCTACTTCGGGCAACAGGCTCCAGTCTTCCTCACGGATTTCAACCATGTGGTAAAGGCCCGGATAGTCTTCGTAGGCCATTTCAGCCAGACGGAAATCCGAACCCTTGCCGGTGTGGGAAGGAATCACGTCGTCGATGACCACCGCGTTGTGTGCGGCGGCAATGCGGCTGAGGCTCAGCAGCTGGGCATCGGTGCCCAGTTCAGGGTCGATGCCGAAGCTGATGCGGTCGAAGTTGCCGTCCACGCTTGGAGTCTGTTCGCGCCCCTGCAGCCCGCCGGACGTCTTCAGCGGGCCGTTGTGAATACCCTGGATGCCGATTTCCGACATCGCATGCCACAGGGTTTCATCGCCCAGCGCTTCCAGCACTGTGCCACCGGGGCGGGTAATGATCGACGCCGGATAAGCGGTGAACCAGACGGAAGCGATGGCCGTTGCATCCCTCGGACGTGCCTCGGCAAAGGGTCGCTGCCAAAGTCTGCCCTGGCCGGAATACAATTTGGCTCGCTGCCGGGCGGCATTGAGCATCGACTGTTCAACCAGCCACTCCACGTATTGCTTGTCCGGTGTCGTCATAAAATACAGTCATCCGCTTTGAGTCGGTCGAGTGAACACCGCCACGGCACCCTCGGGCACCGGGACGGGGTCCTGAATCACTTGAGGTATGAACCTGACAAACGGCAAACGTTGCATTTATGTTGGGTGCGTCGCGCGTGCATCCTTTGATGACGCTCGTGCTGCCGTTGATGACTCTAGAGGTTTTCGTTCCAGTCGAACGCCATCTGCAGCGCGGTGCGCTCGGCCAGCTCGCGATTATGCAGGCGCTCCACCATGTGCAGGCTCATGTCGATCCCGGCAGTAATTCCGCCAGAGGTGACCAGCGCACCTTCATCCACCCAACGCAGGTTGCGCAAGGTTTCCACCGAAGGATAGGTGCGCTCGAAATCCTCGATATCCTCCCAGTGGGTCGTGGCCTGTTTGCCGGCCAGCTTGCCGGTGCTGGCCAGCAGATAGGCGCCGGTGCAGACGGCGGCCACCACCCGATGCGGGCTGGCCTGCTCGTTGATCCATTGCAGCACGTCCGGCTTTTCCAGCTCGGCATCGATCACGCCACCCGGGACTACCAGACAATCGACGTAAGGGTGCTCGGTGATGGAGTAATCCGGATCGATCTTGAGGCCCGCGCGGGCTTTGACCGGATCAAGGGTGCGGCCAATGGTGAAGACCGTGAACAGCGGCTCCTTGCCACCATTGTCGCGCTGATACATGCGCGTTGCGGTGGTAAATACTTCATAAGGACCGGCGAAATCGAGGGCTTCTACTTCGTCATACACGTAGATTCCGATGCTGATTGACACGACCAAACACTCCCGGACGGATTGCCCACGCCCTTGCAAAAGTAAAGATAAACACGCTGTTCACGAGCTTTGAGATTACGCAGTACCCATGTAGCCGACCACTGGCACCCACGCCAATATTCGGTAATATCACGCCATGGAAAATCACCTTGTCGTCGCCCTCATCTATAACCAGCTGTGCACCTTTGAATTTGGCTGCACGGTGGAAGTCTTCGCCCTCAAACGGCCTGAGCTGGGGGTCAGCTGGTACGAATTCGCCACGCATCCGGTGGATGAAGGGCAAATAACCGCTGCGGGTGGTATCACCATAGTACCGACGCCCGAAGAAAACCTGCTGGAGCGCGCGAATACCATCATTGTTCCCGGCTGGCGCGGCGTGCAGGCCGAAGTTCCGCAGCGCCTGATCGAACAGCTGCAGGCCGCGCACCAGCGCGGAGCGCGCATCTGCTCGATCTGCACCGGCGCCTTCGTGCTCGCCGCCGCGGGCCTGCTGGACGGGCTGCGGGTCACCACTCACTGGCGCTACACCGACCTGCTGGCCAGCATGTATCCCGGGCTGACCGTGCAGCCCAACGAGCTTTATGTCGATCAGGATCGCATCGTCACTGCCGCAGGCTCTGCAGCCGGGCTGGACATGATGTTGCACCTGGTGCGCAGCGATCACGGCGCGAAGGTCGCCAACATGGTCGCGCAACGGCTGGTGATCCCGCCCCATCGCGAAGGCGGCCAGTCGCAGTACGCCAGCCGCCAGCTGGTGTCCGCTGGCGAGGGGCCGATTTCGCGGTTGATGAACGCCATTCGCAGCGACCTCGGCAGCCAGCACAGCATCGTTGACATGGCACGCTACGCGGCCGTCAGCACGCGCACGCTGCATCGCCAGTTCATGGAAGGCACCGGCCTGACCCCGACGGAATGGCTGCTGGGGGAGCGGATTGCCTACGCCCGAGAGCTGCTCGAGTCTTCGCGAATGCGGTTGCAGGAGGTGGTGGAGGCGGCCGGGTTTGGCTCCGAGGAGTCCTTCCGCCGCCATTTTCGCCATGGCGTAGGCGTCAGCCCCAGCAGTTACCGCAAGCAATTCAGCAAGCTATAGACGCATCGTCTCGACGTGGCTCGAACTACCTTCACAGCGCGGGAAAGTTTCATGGCAAATCGCTGATAGTCACTATCGATTGAGCTAATGACCGGGATCTGCGAGGCAATGTTACTGTTGCTCGCGATGAAGAACCTGTACCGCACGTTTGCCGAATCCGCATCGGTAAACGCACGATTTACTGCTCCCCTTCATCACTCCTTTGGTTACAAATTTCTGCCACCTCACCTTTGTGCGGTGGCTTTTTTTTGCCTGCAGATCAGCTACTGCCTGGGTCCAGCGCTGGAGTCGACACGCGCTTTCTGGTCTAGTAGCGGCCTGACTGCCGATTCAGCCCAACAGGTATTTATTCATGTCTGCCCCAGCGTTAACGCGAATCTTCACGTCTCTGGCCCTGCTTGCCGGAGTTTCAATCACCACCCTCGCCTTTGCACATGCCCATCTCGAAAGCCAACTGCCTGCCGCAGACAGCACCGTCAGCAGCCCGAAAGAACTGAGACTGCAGTTTTCCGAAGGCGTAGAGGAAAAATTCAGCAAGGTCAGCATCACTTCTACCGCCGCCAAGGGCAAAACCCTGGTGGAGCCGGTGCCAGAGGTCGCCACTGACCGTGCCGACAACAAGGTGCTTATCGTCACCCCGGCTGCGCCGTTGGCGCCGGGCGAGTACAAGGTGGAATGGCACGCGGTTTCCGTGGACACGCATAAAAGCGAAGGCAGCTACACCTTCAGCGTAAGCCCCTGAGCTGTGCAAACCGCGCTGATCCTCTGCCGCGTGGCGCATTTCACTGCGCTGCTGGTGCTGTTCGGGTGGTATCTGTCGCGTGATGTGCTGCTGCGTCCGGTTTTGCCGGTTGGGATGTATCGTTCATCCATGCCAGCATCGCGCTGGCTGGCTACAGTGGCGCTGTTCAGCGCGGTGGCGTGGTTACTGGTGACCGGCGCCAGCATGGCGGGCAGTTGGTCTGAGGGGCTGCAGCCTGCCACCCTGATGCTGGTACTGGGCCACACCGTTTTCGGCACATTCTGGCTATGGCATCTGGGCTTCAACATTCTATTGTTACGGGTGCTCTCGCGCTCGAAGGCGCCTGCTGGTGCGCTGCCGCTGTTGCTGTGCAGCCTGTTGCTGGTGACAGTGGCGCCCACCGGGCACGTGGCAATGTTCGACGGCGTCTATGGCGGGCTGATGATCGCCAACCAATTGGTTCATTTGAGCGCCGTAGGGGCCTGGCTCGGTGGCCTGACACTGCTGGCCATGCTGATGCACGGGCCCGCGACGCCTGATCTGCGAGTTGTTCTTCAACGGTTCAGTGGACTGGGTTATGCCATGGTGGCGTTGATTGTTATCACCGGCTTGATCAATGTGCGGGCCATGAGTGGCGCTCTGTGGCCAGTGCCAGCGTTTGCAGGTTTTGGCCTGATCCTGGCGATCAAACTCGCCATGGTGCTGTGCATGCTCGCACTGGCCCTGTTCAACCGCCTGCAACTCAACCGGCGCGGGTTGCGGCTGCAACGGCTGCGGGTGAGTATCGCCCTCGAATGCCTGTTCGGCTTTGCAGCCCTGGCTGCCGTTTCATTGCTTGGCACCCTGCCGCCGGTGCTGCCAGACTAGGGCCTGTTCCCGCTTCATCGCGAGCCTCGTTGCCGGGCCCGATCTCGCCAGGCTGGGCGAATTCGACCGCAAGAGTCGGAGTGCTCTCCCTGCCCTCATGGCTCAGGCTGGCGACGTCGAATTGTTCAGTCGAATCATAAAAAAGGTGATGGCTCCATGGCTCGCAACAGACTCGCCGTGTCGACGGCACTGGATGATCCGCGCTGGCTGGCGGTGCTGAACCGCGATGCCACGGCCGATGGGCAGTTCGTCTATGGCGTTCGCACTACCGGCATCTACTGCCGCCCGAGCAGCTCGGCGCGACGACCAAATCCGGGCAACGTGGTGTTTTTCAACAGCGCGGCCGAGGCCGAAGCGGCAGGGTATCGCCCGAGCAAGCGCGCTGGCGCGGATCAGACCCAGATCACCGAACAACAGGCGGCCTGGGTGGCCAATGCCTGCCGCCTGATTGAGCAATCGGAGTCGGCACCTGATCTGGCAGCACTGGCGCTGACCGCCGGGATCAGCGCGTACCATTTTCACCGGGTGTTCAAAAGCATCGTCGGCCTGACGCCCAAGGCTTACGCCAATGCCCATCGCGGCAAGAAAATACGTGAGCAACTGGCGGCCGGCCATTCGGTCACCGACGCCCTGTACGAGGCCGGTTTCAATTCCAGCAGCCGCTTTTATGCAGCGTCCGATGCATTGCTGGGGATGAAGCCCGGGCAGTACCGCAACGGTGGCAGCGAGGTGCAAATCCGCTTCGCCATCGGTCAGTGCTCGCTGGGCGCCATTCTGGTGGGCCAGAGCCAGCGCGGGGTGTGTGCGATCCTGCTGGATGACGATCCCGAGCAGTTGATTCGCAGTTTTCAGGATCAGTTTCGTAACGCTCAGCTGATTGGCGCCGATCCGCAGTTCGAACAACTGGTCGCTCAGGTGGTGGGGTTTATCGAGTCCCCCGGCACCGGCCTGGATCTGCCTCTGGATCTGCGCGGTACGGTTTTTCAGCAACGGGTCTGGCTGGCGTTGCAAGACATAGCGCCAGGGCATACCGCCAGCTACGCTGAAGTCGCCCGGCGTATCGGCGCCCCCACCGCCTTCCGCGCCGTGGCCCGGGCCTGCGCCAGCAACCTTCTCGCGGTGGCGATTCCCTGCCACCGTGTGGTGCGCACCGACGGTGGACTGTCCGGCTACCGCTGGGGCGTGGAACGTAAAAAAGCATTGCTGGAACGCGAGTCGGGGTTGAGCCATGCTTTGACCGGTGAGCTCGACCTTCGCCAGGTCTTGCGGCCTGCGCTGCGAACATCCGCAACATCCGCAACATCATCGCAAGGAAGTGACACATGAACACCTGGCCTGACCTGCGCATTCTCGACCTGTTTGGCATTGAGCTGCCCATTCTTCAAGCCCCAATGGCAGTCGCCAGCGGCTCGTCCATGGCCATCGCCGTAGGCAAGGCTGGTGGCCTGGCGTCATTGCCTTGCGCGACCCTGAGTCTTGAGCAGGTCGGTGCAGAGGTTGAGCTGATAAGGCGCCATAGCAATGCGCCGCTGAATCTGAACTTCTTCTGCCATCAGCCACCTGCCGCAGACCCGGCAAGCCATGTGCGCTGGAAGGAAGCCTTGCGCCCTTACTACGACGAACTGGGCGCTGATTTCGCCGCCCCTGCGCCGGTGTCCAGCCGCGCACCGTTCGACCTGGCCGCCTGCGAACTGGTGCAAGCGTTGCGGCCAGAGGTGGTCAGCTTCCACTTCGGCCTGCCCGAGCCCCATTTGCTTGCACGGGTAAAAGCCGCCGGCGCAAAAATCATCTCTAGCGCCACCACCATTGCCGAGGCGCGCTGGCTGCAAGCCAGCGGGTGCGACGCGATCATTGCCATGGGCTATGAAGCGGGCGGCCATCGCGGCATGTTCCTTGGCGAAGACCTCAACACCCAGATCGGCACCCTGGCGCTGGTGCCGCAGATCGTCGATGCCGTGCAGGTGCCGGTTATCGCCGCCGGTGGCATTGCCGATGGGCGTGGTATCGCCGCCGCCTTCATGCTCGGCGCTGCGGCAGTACAGATCGGCACCGCTTACCTCTTGTGCCCCGAGGCCAGGGTTGCCGCACCGCATCAGCGGGCGTTGCGCGAAGCTGACAGCAGTGAAACGGCGCTCACCAACCTGTTCACCGGCCGTGCAGCGCGCGGCATCGTCAACAGGGTCATGCGTGAGCTGGGCCCAATGTGCCCGCTGGCACCGGAATTTCCGTTGGCCGGCGGGGCCCTGATGCCGCTGCGAGCGATCGCCGAACCGCTGGGCAATGGCGACTTCATGAACCTTTGGGCCGGGCAGGCACTGGGTATCCGCCACACACTGGACGCTGAAGCGCTGACCCGAGATCTGGCCCGCCAGGCACTGGAGAAACTGCGCGGGGTTTGAATCGCGGCTTCCCAGCACGGGTGGTAACGCTATATATTCCTGTATATAGCGCGGAGGATTCCAAACAGAATCACCGTCGATTTCATTTTCTGGAGCCTCCTCATGCTGTCTTCCCTGCCCGGCCTGGCCGTCAAATCTCTCACCGGCCTGATCGCCGCCCTGGTTGTCAGCAGCGCCATGGCGGACGAAGTACAGGTCGCGGTGGCGGCCAATTTCACTGCGCCAATCCAGACCATTGCCCAGCAATTCGAAGCCGATACCGGCCATAAGCTGGTGGCATCGTTTGGCTCCACCGGGCAGATCTACACCCAGATCAAGAACGGCGCGCCATTCCAAGTGTTCCTCAGCGCCGATGACACCACCCCGGCGAAGCTCGAGCAGGAAGGCGAAATCGTCAGGGGCTCGCGCTTCACTTATGCCATCGGCACCCTGGCGCTGTGGTCGCCCAAAGAGGGCTATGTCGACAGCAAGGGCGAGGTGCTCAAGTCCGGCCAGTATCAGCATCTGGCCATTGCCAACCCGAAAGCGGCGCCTTACGGCCTGGCCGCAACCCAGGTGCTGGCAAAGATGGGGCTGAGCGAGGCCACCCGGCCACGGCTGGTCGAGGGCCAGAGCATCACCCAGGCGTATCAGTTTGTGTCCACGGGCAATGCTGAACTGGGCTTCGTCGCGCTGTCGCAGATTTACAAGGATGGCAAGCTGGGCAGCGGCTCGGCGTGGATAGTGCCTGCGCAGCTGCATGATCCAATCAAGCAGGATGCGGTGATCCTCAACAAGGGCAAAGACAACCCTGCCGCTCAGGCCCTGGTGGACTATCTGAAAGGCCCGAAAGCCGCTGCGGTGATCAAATCCTACGGCTATCAACTGTAAATGCTGGGCGGCAGTGACATTGCGGCGATCTGGCTGACCCTCAAGCTGGCCAGCGTCACGACCCTGATTCTGCTGCTCGTGGGTACGCCGCTCGCATGGTGGCTTGCGCGCACGCGCTGCTGGCTGAAAGGTCCGGTCGGGGCCATCGTCGCCCTGCCCCTTGTGCTGCCGCCAACTGTCATCGGCTTCTACCTGCTGTTACTGCTCGGCCCCAATGGCGCGGTGGGGCAATTGACGCAGAGCCTGGGCCTGGGCACGCTGACCTTCAGTTTCAGCGGTCTGGTTATCGGCTCGGTCCTGTATTCGATGCCATTTGTCGTACAGCCCCTGCACAACGCATTTCTCGCCATCGGCCCGCGGCCGCTTGAAGTGGCTGCCACGCTGCGTGCAAGCCCGCTGGACACCTTCTTCACGGTCGTCATACCGCTGGCTCGTCCGGGGTTTGTCACCGCTGCCATACTGGGCTTCGCCCATACCGTCGGGGAATTTGGCGTGGTGCTGATGATCGGCGGCAATATTCCTGACAAGACCCGGGTTGTCTCGGTGCAGATCTTCGACCATGTCGAGTCCATGGAATACCTGCAGGCCCACTGGCTGGCCGGCGCCATGTTGGTGTTCTCCTTTCTGGTGCTGCTGGCGCTCTACAGCAGCAACAAGACCCGACCAGGCTGGAGTTGATGATGAACGGCGATTTGGTGATAAAGCTGCAGGTTGCCTACCCGGCATTCAGCCTGGACGTCGACTTGAGGCTGCCGGGTCGAGGTATCACCGCGTTGTACGGTCACTCCGGCTCGGGTAAAACCACCTGCCTGCGTTGTATCGCCGGGCTGGAAAAGCCTGAGCACGCGACGATCCGGATTAACCAGGAGACCTGGCAGGACAGCGCCGCCGGTGTGTTTCTGCCTCCCCATCGGCGGGCGCTGGGTTATGTGTTCCAGGAAGCCAGCCTGTTCGCGCACCTGTCGGTACGCGGCAATCTGCAGTTCGGCCTGCGGCGTATTGCGCCTGGCGAGCGCCATGTCGAGCTGCCGCATGCCGCCCGTTTGCTTGGCATCGAACATTTGCTGGAGCGGCGCCCCGAGGGACTCTCCGGTGGCGAGCGGCAACGCGTCGGCATCGCCCGCGCCCTGTTGACCAGCCCGCGCCTGCTGTTGCTCGATGAACCGCTGGCGGCGCTGGACAGCAAGCGCAAGAGCGAAATCCTGCCCTATCTTGAGCGGCTGCATGATGAACTCGATATCCCTATGCTGTATGTGAGCCATTCACAGGATGAAGTGGCGCGTCTGGCCGACCATCTGGTGCTGATGAATGACGGCAAGGTGCACGCCAGTGGCCCGCTAGGCGAAACCCTGGCGCGTCTGGACCTGCCCATGGCCATGGGTGACGACGCAGGCGTGGTCATCGAGGGTCGTGTGGTCGCCCATGACGCTCACTATCAGCTGCTCAGCCTCGGTCTCCCCGGCAGCCAGCTGACGATGCGGGTGACGCACACGCCGTTGCCCACGGGCCAGCACCTGCGTTTCAAGGTTCAGGCCAGAGACGTCAGTCTCAACCTGCAGGCAGAGGGGCAAACTAGCATTCTCAACCGCCTGCCGGTGACGGTGACCGGTGAAGCCGCTGCCGATAACAGCGCCCACGTCATGGTCCGCCTCGATGCCGACGGCACCCCTTTACTGGCGCGCATCACGCGTTATTCCAGGGATCAACTGCAATTGCACGTCGGGCAACAGCTCTGGGCGCAGATCAAATCCGTGGCCGTGCTGACCTGAACGAGATTGTTGGCACCCTTGCCTGCGGTCGTGGTCAATCCTGTAACTGATTTCTGGATTGATCCTATGCCCGACATGAACGTCATTGAGCAGTTGCCACCCGACCTGCATTACGTCGAAGAGGCCGGTGTCGGCTTCAGCCGCAAGATCCTGCGCGGCAAGTTCGCGTATTTCGACTGCGACGGGCAGCGTATTCGAGACAAGGCGGAAATTGCGCGGATCAACGCACTGGTCATCCCGCCCGCTTATACCGATGTCTGGATATGCCCGGACCCTCGCGGCCATTTGCAGGCCACCGGCCGCGATGCCCGCGGCCGCAAACAGTATCGTTATCACCCGCGCTGGCGTGAGGTGCGTGACGAAAACAAGTACTCGCGCATGATTGCGTTCGGCATGGCGCTGCCAAAGGTGCGCAAACAGATTGAGGCGCAGCTGGCCGAACCCGGCCTGGGCCGCGACAAGGTCATGGCAACGGTGATTTCCCTGCTGGACGCCACCCTGATCCGCATCGGCAACAGCCAGTATGCCAGGGACAACCGTTCCTATGGGTTGACCACGTTGCGCAACAAACATGTGGAAGTCCACGGCAGCGAGATACTGTTCGAGTTTCGCGGCAAGAGCGGTGTCGAGCATCAGATCAGCGTGACAGACAAACGCCTGGCCAAAGTGGTCAAGCGCTGCATGGAAATCCCCGGACAGAATCTGTTCCAGTACCTGGACGATGACGGTCAACGGCACACTGTCAGCTCATCAGACATCAATGCGTACCTGCAAAAACTCACCGGTGCCGATTTCACCGCCAAGGACTATCGCACCTGGGCTGGCAGCGCGCTGGCGCTGGCGACGCTGCGCAAGCTGCATCATGAGCCTGAGTCCGATGCAAAAAAACACATCGTGTCGATGGTCAAGGAAGTCTCGCAACTGCTGGGCAATACGCCTGCCGTATGCCGCAAGTGTTACATCCACCCTGCGGTGCTTGAAAAGTTTCTATTGGGCGAACTGGCGCTGCTACCCCGCCATCGCCAACGCAAAGGACTGCGTATCGAGGAAGTTGCTTTGGCCAACTTTCTGCAGAACCTGGCTGACAAGGTCCGGGAAGAGTCATCGATTATCGCCTGAGCCCATGGGCGAAGTGAGCGGACTTCGCCACGCATTGCAGTCGCGGGCTTACCCAGGCTCCCGACTGCTGACGCGTTTGTCCTCCACTTCGTAGGTACCGGAAAGCTCCTCGATGGCCGAAACGAAGTGCCTTACCGCATGCTGCACTTCAAGCAGCAGCAAACCTGAATTGGTCGACACACCATCGATTTTCGAAAATGCCTTGTCTATCTCCACTCTGGCGGCGCGCCGCCCGGTCAGCACGTAGAGTACATCCACCCCTGCGTTCGCCAACGCTGCCAGATAGTCGGCACGTGGCACCCTGTCTCCACTTTCATAGTTACCCTGAGCGTTGGCGGCTACCCCGCCCAGCGCGCCCATTTCAGTCTGTGACCAGCCCAGGCGCTTGCGCTCCTGCCTCAGTCTGTCGCCCATTTCACTCATGGATCTGCTTGCTCCATTTCCAAGTCAGCCAGTTCATCAAGCGGGAGATTAAACAACTAACGTTCAACCACTTACAACCGTTTGCTGAATTGTAAGAAGAGCCTTACATGGCTGAAGGACGGCGTCCTACATAACTAAAAATCCGCCAAAGGCTGACTTTTGAGCCAGCCAACGGCGAGAGAGGTTGAACGACAGCGCCGTGGCCGAATCCTAATCCAGACACCACGACGGAGCGCATCGACATGGCCGAACACAACGGCAACTCACACGGCAACAACCTCAACGACCCTGAGCAGAAGCCTGCAGACGTCGGCGATCACCAGCAGCGCACCGACGAGCAGCGCGAGGAACAGCGGCGCACCGGCGGCCCGCACGACAGCGAGGGGCATACGCCCAGGCTGCCCACCAGCGACAAGGCGTCTTGAAGGGCGCCGCTTGAAAAACTCCAGCATTCACGACGACAAGGCTTATTGATGACTTCGCGGCAAAATCCCCCTGAACGTTTTTCCATGCCAACTGATGCGTCGGCGCCGCCGACCGGCTTCGTGAGGGTGCGGGGGGCCCGTGAGCACAACCTGAAGAACGTCGATGTTGATGTTCCCCGCGATGCGCTGGTGGTGTTCACCGGCGTATCCGGTTCAGGCAAATCATCGCTGGCGTTCTCCACGCTTTACGCTGAGGCGCAGCGGCGCTATTTCGAATCGGTTGCACCCTACGCCCGACGTCTTATCGATCAAGTGGGCGTTCCGGATGTCGACAGCATAGAAGGCCTGCCGCCCGCAGTGGCACTGCAACAGCAACGCGGCACGCCAAGTGCGCGCTCATCGGTGGGCAGCGTCACCACACTGTCCAGCCTGGTGCGCATGCTCTACTCCCGCGCCGGTCACTATCCTGCCGGTCAGCCGATGCTGTATGCCGAAGACTTTTCCGCCAACATGCCGCAGGGCGCGTGCCCCGAGTGTCATGGCCTGGGTCGGGTCTACGAAGTGACTGAAGCCTCGATGGTGCCGGATGATTCGCTGACCATCCGCCAGCGCGCCATCGCGTCCTGGCCTGCAGCGTGGCAAGGGCAGAACCTGCGTGACATCCTGGTCACGCTGGGCTATGACGTCGATACACCCTGGCGCGATCTGCCGAAAAAGCAGCGCGACTGGATACTGTTCACCGACGAGCAGCCAGTGGCGCCGGTCTACGGCGGCCTGACGCCGCAAGAGGCCCGCCAGGCGCTCAAGCAAAAGCGTGAGCCCAGCTATATGGGCACGTTTACCGGTGCCAGACGCTACGTGCTGCACACCTTCACTCATTCGCAAAGCGCGCTGATGAAAAAACGCGTCGCGCGCTTCATGACCGGCAGCCCTTGCCCTCTTTGCGATGGCAAACGCCTGACCCGTGCCGCCTTGTCAGTGACCTTCGCCGGGCTCGATATCGGCGAACTGGCGCAGATGCCGTTACTGCAGCTGGCCGAAGTGCTGCAACCGGTGGCGCTGGGGAAAGGTCCGGCCGCCAAGGATCTGCCTGAAGAAAAACGCATCGCCGCGCAACGCATTGCTCAGGACCTGCTAAACCGCGTCAGCACCCTGACTGATCTTGGTCTGGGCTACCTGTCGCTGGAGCGCAGCACCCCTACTCTGTCTTCCGGCGAGTTGCAGCGCCTGCGCCTGGCGACCCAGCTGGGTTCGCAGTTATTTGGCGTGGTGTATGTGCTTGATGAGCCTTCTGCCGGGCTGCATCCGGCCGACAGCGAAGCATTGTTCGAAGCCTTGCAGCGGCTCAAGGCGGCGGGCAACTCGTTGTTTGTGGTCGAACACGACCTGGAAACCATGCGCCGCGCCGACTGGCTGGTGGATGTCGGCCCAGACGCAGGCGAGCACGGCGGCACAGTGCTGTACAGCGGACCGCCTGCTGGTCTTGCCAAGATCAAAGCGTCCAGAACCCGCGAGCACCTGTTTGCACGGACGGCTGCGCGTCACAGCCCTCGCCGCGAGCCCAGCCAATGGCTGAAGCTGGATGGCATCACTCGCAACAATCTGACTGATATCGCAGCCCAGTTTCCTCTGGGTTGCTTCACGTCGGTCACGGGCATCTCCGGCTCCGGCAAATCCAGCCTGGTCAGCCACGCGCTGCTGGAACTGGTGGGCGAGCAGCTGGGCCAGACGGTGGAACGCGCGGAGTCGGACATCCCCAGCCTGGAAGACGACGCGCCGCAGCGCAGCGGTGGCCGGGTGGTCTCGGGGCTTGAATCGATTCGCCGCCTGGTGCAGGTGGACCAGAAACCCATCGGGCGCACCCCGCGCTCCAATCTGGCGACCTATACCGGGCTTTTCGATCAGGTGCGCAAGCTGTTTGCGGCCACCGCGCAGTCACGCAAAAAAGGCTATGACGCTGGCCAGTTCTCCTTCAATGTCGCCAAAGGCCGTTGCCCGGTTTGCGAAGGTGAAGGCTTTGTCAGCGTCGAGTTGCTGTTCATGCCCAGCGTCTACGCGCCGTGCTCGACGTGTCAGGGCGCACGCTACAACCCGCAGACCCTGGCAGTGCAATGGCAGGGGCTGAACATCGCCCAGGTATTGCAGCTGACCGTAGAACAGGCCCTGGAAACCTTTGCAGCAGAGCCCGTCGTGCTGCGGGCACTGACGGTGCTCAACGACATCGGCCTGGGTTACCTGCGCCTTGGTCAACCGGCGACAGAGCTGTCGGGCGGCGAAGCGCAGCGCATCAAACTGGCCACCGAGTTGCAACGCGCTCAGCGCGGCGCGACTTTGTATGTGCTCGACGAACCCACCACCGGGTTGCACCCCAGCGACGTTGATCGCCTGCTCAGGCAGCTCAATCAGCTGGTGGATGCAGGGAACAGCGTTGTAGTGGTCGAGCATGAGATGCGCGTCGTCGCGCAAAGCGACTGGGTCATCGACATCGGGCCTGGCGCAGGGGATCAAGGCGGCCAGATCGTCGCCGCCGGCACGCCGGAAGCGGTCTGCGCCGTCAGCGACAGTCGCACCGCCCCTTTCCTGCGTCAGTTACTGGAGGCCTGAACAATCACCCCGGATTGAGCAACGTCCGCCAAGATCTTGTCTTATTTCAAGATCTTGCGGGCTTGCTTCATGGCGTGCAGGGCTATATATTCCCTGCTCTTCAGCGCTACCGCCCCGATGGCGAAATTGGTAGACGCAAGGGACTTAAAATCCCTCGTCCTTTGGACGTGCCGGTTCGACCCCGGCTCGGGGCACCACATTCAAGCAAAGGCCTGCCACGATTTTCGTGGCAGGCCTTTGTTGTTTTGGGCCAGCCGTTTGTGGGATTAACTATTGTAGTAGCCCGAGCGGCCTTCACGCCCATCCGTTGCCACGCCAAGAGTGCCTGCAGCGACCCTGCCCCGCAGACGTTACAGGGCGAGGGCATACGAAATATCAGCGATTGTATGTCCATACCCCGAAGCCTATATTGTACAAATCCATTACAGGACCGGTATCTATGTACAACAATCATCAATGGCCTCTGACGCTGTATTTCGACGGCGATTGCCCGCTCTGTGCCCGGGAGATCAAGTTGCTGCGTCGGCGGGCCTCCGAAGAACGGCTGCAGCTGGTCGACATGAGCGAGGCTGGGTTTGAAGCCCAGGCATTGGGCTTCAGCCATGAACAGATGCAGGCGTCACTGCATGCCCGCTTCGCCGATGGGCGTTGGGTCAAGGGCCTGGATGCAACACTGTGGGCCTGGCGTGCGGCAGGCCTCGGTGCGTGGGCTGCGCCGCTGACCTGGCGCGCCACGCGGCCATTGCTGTCGGTGGCCTACCGCGTCTTCTGCCGCTTGCGGCCACACCTCAACTGGCTGCCACACCCCGATGGCAGTCAGCGCTGTAAAGACGATGTCTGCGCGGTGCCTGAATCCAGATCATCAACCAAAAAGCCGTAGCATCGGCGCGCTCAAGCGGCGTGACGAAGGCAGAGAAAAAACCGCAGGCAATAAAAAACCCGAAGAGGTTAATCTTCGGGTTTTTTAATAGTGGAGGCCGAGGTCGGAATCGAACCGGCGTAAGCGGATTTGCAATCCGCGGCATAACCATTTTGCTACTCGGCCTCAAACGTCAAATGTCCAGTAGCAGACACTTAACGCGTACAAACTTGGAGCGGGAAACGAGACTCGAACTCGCGACCCCGACCTTGGCAAGGTCGTGCTCTACCAACTGAGCTATTCCCGCATCTTGGTGACGGGCGCTATTCTATAGATTCAAACCGCTCCGTCAACCCTTTGTTTTAAAAACTTATTTTTTATCAGCAGTGGTTTTCAGGTGAGGCCAGGCGGCTCTCAGGTATTGCACCATCGACCACAAGGTCAGGCCCGCCGCCAGGAGCAACAATGCATAGCCCAGAACCACCCAGAATGTGAACGCCGGGGGGTTGGCCAGCAGAATCACCAGCGCCACCATTTGCGCCGCGGTTTTCCACTTGCCCAGGCTGGAGACGGCAACCTGGGCGCGGGCGCCCAGCTCGGCCATCCATTCCCGCAGCGCCGAGATCACGATCTCGCGACCGATGATCACCGCGGCGGGCAGCGTCAACCACAGGTTGGCATGGGCTTGCACCAGCAGGACCAGAGCAACCGCCACCATCAGCTTGTCAGCCACTGGATCAAGGAAGGCACCGAACGGCGTGCTCTGCTCCAGCCTCCGGGCCAGATAGCCATCGAGCCAGTCAGTGGCTGCCGCGAAGGCAAATACCGTGCTGGCCGCTGAGTAACTCCACGGGTAAGGCAGATAGAACAGCAGAATGAAGATCGGAATCAGCAGGACACGTAGAACGGTGATCAGATTAGGGATATTCATCGGCACAACTAGCTACGAGGTGAGCGGGCATTCTACTCGCTGTGCAGGTTTGCATAAATCGACTCTGCAAGCTTTTTACTGATTCCGGGTGCTTTTGCGATTTCTTCGATGCTCGCGCGGGACAATTCCTGCAGGCCACCAAAATGCTTGAGCAAGTCGCGCCGCCGGGTTGGGCCGACTCCAGCGACGCCTTCAAGGGTTGAGGTGCGCCGCGTTTTGCCGCGCCTGGCCCGATGGCCGGTAATGGCAAAGCGGTGCGCCTCGTCGCGAATCTGCTGAATCAAATGCAATGCCGGGGAATCACCGGGCAAGGTGAATTCGTGCGCGGCATCGTTGAGGTACAGCGTTTCAAAACCGGCCTTGCGCGTCGTGCCCTTGGCCACCCCGAGCAGAATCAGGTCCGGCACCGCCAGCTCGTCCAGCAC
Organism: Pseudomonas viridiflava; assembly: GCF_900585905.1. Lineage (GTDB taxonomy): Bacteria > Pseudomonadota > Gammaproteobacteria > Pseudomonadales > Pseudomonadaceae > Aquipseudomonas. The sequence goes on along the minus strand of NZ_UTVH01000095.1, from coordinate 579,676 downwards.
ATCACGGGCCATCGACAACTGGCCCTTGCCGCCGTCCACCAGCAGGATATCGGGCAACTTGCCTTCACCATCCTTGAGCCGGGTGAAACGTCGGGTCAAAGCCTGGTGCATGGCTGCATAGTCGTCACCGCCGGTAATGCCTTCGATGTTATAGCGTCGATAATCGGATTTGATCGGGCCTTCCGGACCGAACACCACACAGGAGGCCACGGTCGCTTCGCCGCTGGAGTGACTGATGTCATAGCATTCAAGGCGCAGTGGCGGCTTGTCCAGCTTCAGTACCTTTTGCAGGGCGTCAAAACGCGCCGCCACGTGCTGTCGATTGGCCAGACGTGCAGCCAGTGCCTGTTCGGCATTGGTCACCGCCATCTGCTGCCAGCGCGCGCGAGTGCCGCGCACCCGGTGGCTGATGGTCAGCTCCCGGCCGCGCGACTCGTCAATGGCGTCGATCAACGTCGCAAAGTCGTCATGCAGGACGTTAACGATGACTTCATTCGGCAACTCGCGGTCGACGCCACCGAGGAAATACTGCGAGAGAAAGGCCGACATCACCTCCCCCACTTCTTCCTCGATACCCACTTGCGGGAAAAAATTCTTGCTGCCCAACACACGACCGCCACGCACGCTGATCAGATGAACACAGGCGCCGCCCGGGTTGACGAAAGCCGCCACGACGTCGACATCGCCCGTGCCGCCATCCATGCTCTGCTGGTCCTGGACCCGACGCAGCAGGCCGATCTGATCGCGCAGCTCGGCCGCTCGCTCGAAATCCAGGTTCATCGCGGATTTTTCCATCAGCGCGTTCAGCTCGTCGGTCAGGGTATTGCTGCGCCCTTCAAGGAACATGATCGAGTGACGCACGTCTTCAGCGTACACCTGGGGCTCAACCAGCCCGACGCATGGCGCCTTGCAGCGCTTGATCTGGTATTGCAGGCAGGGCCGGGTGCGATTCTTGTAGTAGCTGTCTTCACACTGGCGCACCAGAAAGGTCTTCTGCATCAGGCTCAGGCTTTCGCGTACCGCACCCGCGCTCGGGTAAGGCCCGAAGTAGCGACCTTTGGATTTCTTCGCGCCGCGATGAATGCTCAGGCGCGGGAAATCGCCATCCGACAGGTACACGTAAGGGTAGGACTTGTCGTCGCGCAGCAGGATGTTATAAGGCGGCCGCCATTCCTTGATCAGCGTCTGCTCAAGCAGTAACGCTTCGGTCTCGTTCGCCGTGATCGTGGTCTCGATCTGGGCAATGCGCGACACCAGGGCGCTGGTCTTGGGGGCGTGGCCAGTCTTGCGAAAGTAGCTGGCAAGACGGTTTTTCAGATTCTTGGCCTTGCCGACATACAGCAGGCGCGCCTCGGCATCGAACATTCGATACACGCCTGGACGACCGCTACAGGTTGCAAGAAAGGCACTCGGGTCAAACGGTGGGTTCATTTCAGACGCTGGCATCGACCATGCCGTGACGCACCGCGAGTAAAGCCAGTTCGACATCGCTGCCAATCGAAAGCTTTTCAAAGATGCGGTAACGGTAGGTATTAACGGTTTTAGGAGACAGACAGAGCTTGTCGGAGATGGTCTGCACTTTCTGGCAGCCGACAATCATCAGCGCTATCTGGATTTCACGTTCTGACAACAGGTCGAACGGCGAGTTGTTGACCTGTGGTTGAAATGACTTGAGTGCCAGCTGCTGGGCAATCTGTGGGCTGATGTAACGTTGACCGGCAAACACCAGGCGAATGGCCTGGACCATTTCCGCCAACCCCGCGCCCTTGGTCATGTACCCCGCCGCACCGGCCTGCAACAGGCGCGTGGGGAACGGGTCCTCTTCACACACAGTGACGGCAACCACTTTTATTTCAGGGTGGCTGCGGAGCATTTTGCGGGTGGCTTCGAGACCGCCGATGCCAGGCATCTTGACGTCCATCAGGACAACGTCTGGCTTGAGCTCGCGCGCCTTCTTCAAGGATTCTTCGCCTGACTCGGCCTGGCCGACAACCTCCAGGCCGTCGATATCGGAGAGCATGCGGGTGATACCTGTCCGGACAAGATCATGGTCGTCAACAACTAACACCTTAATCAAGCAGACACCTCGCAACACAGTCATGACGAATTCAGGCCACCATAGCAAAAACAGCGAGCCGGACCTAGCTTTTACACGCGGGCCCGCTCACATGGAGAGGTCGACAAGCGAGGATACGCTGTCACTTGCTCAGGCGCATGAGCAGATTACCGCATATGCACAGCGCTGCCTTCACTTACCCTAACCCCGCCCCGGCTTGGCCTGTGTGGAGTACGATGCAGACAGCTCAGCCAGGGTTGTGGTCAGTCGCCTGATGGCGTCCTGATCTTCTTTGTGCAGCGAGCGATAGCTGCCCAATACCTTTTCCTCGGTGTTACTCAGGTTGTCCAGAGCAAGGGGCGTCGTCGTGCCGGTCAAGACGAACAGCACATCCACTCCTTCCTTTGCGATTGCGACCAGATAATCAGCCTTGGGGACGCGATTACCACTTTCGTACTTGCCTTGGGCATTGGCTTCCACGCCGCCGATCTCACCGAATGTGCGCTGGGACAAGCCCAAGCGCTCCCTCTCTTTTCTAAGCCGGGCACCTATTCCACTCATTTGGATGTATATTCCTGTTGACCCCATCCTTGCGGATGGTAAACTCTAGATAAAAATTAAACAGTTTTGAACGGTTTTGAACTATGCACGAAATTCGCACCGCCGCACAAGCCAAGGCATGGCTCGAACAACAAGGTAAATCTGTTCAAGAGTTTGCGCGCGAAAACGGCGTTGACCCGGCCACCACCTATCAGATTCTTGCAGGCCGCAAGAAAGGTCGACGTGGCGAAGCTCACAAGGTCGCGGTGCTGCTGGGCATGAAAGAAGGGACCATCCCCGGGCAACCTGCCCACCAGAGCGATACGACGGACTGAAAGCCCTCGCCCCTGGCTTGCGGCCTGGCTGGTCCGCACACCGTTCTCTACGCGCCTTTGTCACCCATAGATAATTCCGATTGAATCCATGAGTGCGGCTGCAGTAAGCTCGACAGCACTTAACGGAGACTTACGATGCTTACTTCCACCCTACCGCTGCTGTTCACGACTCGCTTGTCAGGCGCAGTGGCTGGCTCGGCTGTGGTTGCTTCGGTGTCCCGCGCACGCTCGGTCTATTTTGGGTATTGGTTTAGCCACTGGCGCGCCTGATACCCCATCGGCGCCCATTTCACGGGACGCCAACCAGAGAATTCTCTAACCCCCGGTCGGCTCCCCGACCGGGGGTTTTTCGTTTTAACACCCTGACAACTGATTCGAGGATCACACCATGACTTACCGCACCTATTACCGCTTCGACCTGCGCGCCTTCTGGCGATTTAGCAGCCTCCGCTCGGGACAGCCAGCCGCCTCCGATCGGTCGCTGACAGGTGGCACGCCGCTCATTGATGCCCAACCGGGCAATTGTCGAACACACCATTAGGGCCTGCGCGGCCTGCCCAGGAAGCACACTCATGAATTCTCCCGTCACAATGCCTGCCACGTTGGTTGCTCAATCGCCTATTACCGCCGCTGACGACCCTCGCGCACTCCACCGCTTGCCCAGTGCCTTGCAGCTCAAGGCGCAACTGCCGCTGGATCACGCCCTGAGCCGACAAGTTACCCTCCATCGCCAGGCCGTGCGGGCCATTCTCAATGGCGAAGACGCGCGCCTGCTGGTGGTCGTCGGCCCCTGCTCCATTCACGACCCCAAGTCCGCCCTGGAATATGCTGAGCGACTCGCCAGGCTGGCGGCCGACGTCAGCGACCAACTGCTGATTGTCATGCGCGCCTATGTGGAAAAACCTCGTACCACCGTCGGCTGGAAAGGTCTGGCATACGATCCTGACCTGGATGGCAGCGACGACATGGCGGCGGGTCTGACGCTGTCCCGGCAGTTGATGCGGGACATGCTGCGCCTCGGCTTGCCATTGGCGAGCGAAATCCTGCAACCCATCGCTGCCGGGTATTTCGACGATCTGCTCAGTTGGGTCGCCATCGGTGCGCGCACCACCGAATCGCAAATTCATCGCGAAATGGCCAGCGGCCTGCCCATGTCAGTGGGCTTCAAAAACGGTACCGATGGTGGCGTGGCAATCGCGTGTGACGCCATGCGCTCGGCTGCTCACGGGCACCGGCATTTCGGCCTTGATCGCCAGGGGCATCCGGCAATCATCGCCACTGCGGGCAATCCTGACACCCATGTCGTGCTGCGCGGCGGTCATCACGGCCCCAACTACGACAGGACCCACGTCGCCCGGGTCTTGGCGGATCTGGGCAGACAGCAGATTGCGCCGCGCATCATGGTCGACTGCAGCCACGCCAACAGTGGCAAGAACCCGCTACGCCAGCCGCTGGTGTTCAAGGATGTGTTGGCGCAACGATTGGCAGGCGAACGTGCGCTGATGGGCGTGATGCTGGAGAGTCATCTGTTCGAAGGCTGCCAGCCCCTGGGCGATAACCTGCGCTACGGCGTGTCGGTGACTGATGCATGCCTGGGCTGGGCCGCCACCGAAGATTTGCTGCGCGACGCCGTGCACCAACTGCGTTACAGGTAACCGCGCCGGAGGGTGGGTGGTCCGCGCCGTCTGAATCGGCCGGAACTTTATCGGGAAAACCCTCCCTTAATCCGGTAGGCTGTTTCTTTTTTTTGACAGGAGTAATTCCCCATGGCTAAAGCCACCGCGCGTCACATCCTTGTAGCGTCCGAAGACAAGTGCAACGAACTCAAGACCCAGATCGAAGGCGGCGCTGACTTTGCAGAAGTTGCCAAAGCCAACTCCAGCTGCCCGTCGAGCCGTCAGGGCGGCGACCTGGGTTCGTTTGGACCAGGCCAGATGGTCAAGGAATTCGACGCCGTCGTGTTCAGTGCACCGGTCAACGTGGTGCAAGGCCCGGTCAAGACCCAGTTTGGTTATCACCTGCTGGAAGTGACCAGCCGCCAGGACTGAGTCCTCGCTGCTCGTCAAAACGGCCCGCCTTGTGCGGGCCGTTTGCGTGAGGGCTGCCAGTTCGCCAGTCACCCGGGCATCATCCACCGGTGGCTGAAGCGTTCAGTTACAAACCTGCTCGTGTTCCGGTACCTTGGCTGTTCCGGATCGAACTTTGATCCTCAACGTCGTCAACCCTGGTGCATCTGCGGCCATCAGTCAGGATTTGAGCAATGCGTTTTGTGTCTTCGCCGCTGATGATTGCAACCCTTTTCCTGCTGTCGGCTTTTCAACCCCTTGGTGCTACCCCGCTGCACGCCTTGACGGTATATGGCGAAGCACCACGCTATGCGCCCGGTTTTACCCATTTCGACTACGTCAATCCGCAAGCACCCAAGGGCGGCAGCATGCGCCGTTCGGCTCAGGAGATTGGCCAGTTCGACCATCTGATGCCGTATCTGGACAAAGGCACTGGCGTGTCGCAGATCAATGGCCTGCTGTATTCGCCACTGGCCGTGCGCTCGCTGGATGAGCCCTACACCGTGTATGGGCTGGTAGCGCAGAAGATGGAGCGCAGCGCGGATGGTTTGTCGCTGACCTTTTACATCGACCCCAGGGCGCGATTCGCCGATGGCGTGGCGATCACCGCTGAAGACGTGCGTTTCACTTATCAGTTGTTGATGACCCAGGGCAGCCTGTCGTACCGCAATCAGTTCGAGGACATCAAAGGCCTGGAGGTTGAGTCGCCATTGCGTATCCGCTTTGACTTCAAAAGCGCAGAGAGCCGCACCCTGCCTCTGGATCTGGCGTCGCTGCCGGTGTTCCCCGAACACTGGTGGAAGAGCCGCGATTTCGCCGGCGGTGGCGGCTTCGAAAGACCGGTCGGCAGCGGGCCTTACAGCGTGGAAAAAGTCGACCCCGGGCGCAGCATCACCTTCGCGCGCAATCCTGACTGGTGGGCGCGAGATTTGCCGGTCAATCGCGGGCTCTACAATTTCGATCGCTTCAGCGTTGAATACTTTGGCGATATTGACGTCGCCCGCCAGGTGCTCAAAGGTGGCGCCTATGATTACAACCGTGAGTATTCGGCCACCGCCTACTCGATTCTGTACGAGAGCCCGGCGCTGAGCGAAGGACGGTTGCAAAAGGCTCATCTGGCCAAGGGCGCAGTGCAGAGTTCTCAAGGGTTCGTGTTCAATCTCGACCGCCCGATGTTCAAGGATCGTCGCGTGCGCCAGGCGCTGGCCATGCTCTGGGACTTCGAGTGGACCAACCGGCAGATGATGCGCAATCTGTATATCCGCCAGGACAGCTATTTTTCCAACTCCACGCTGGCCGCGACCGAGCTGCCCAGCCCGGCAGAGCTGAAGATTCTCGAACCCCTACGCGCCACTATCCCGCCAGAGGTGTTCACTCAAGTCTTCCACACGCCGAAAACCGATGGCTCCGGGCTGATTCGCGACAAGCAACTGCAGGCGCTGGCACTGCTTCAAGAGGCAGGCTGGACTCCGAAAGGGGATCACCTGGTCAATGCCGCAGGCGAACCCTTAAGTTTCACCTTCCTCAATGCGCAGTCAGGGTTTGAAAAAATCCTGTTGCCTTACAAGCGCAATCTGGCACAGATCGGCGTCAGTTTTGATATCCGGCGCATTGATTCGGCGCAATACCTGAACCGTGTGATGGCCCGGGACTACGACATGATCGTCACGGGCTACCCGGTGTCCACCTCCCCCGGCAAGGAGCTGTACAACAGTTTTGGCTCCGGCAGCGCCCGCGATCCGGGATCAAGCAACTACATGGTGCTGCGCGATCCCGCTGTGGACAGCCTGATCACCGGCCTGGTCAATGCCGAGCAGAAATCGGTGATGACCGACTACGCCCATTGCCTGGATAGGGTGCTGCAATGGGGTTACTACTGGATTCCCAATTACTACCCGCCTGGCTCTTCCACTCTGTGGTGGAACCGCTTCGGCATTCCGAAGGTTCAGGCCAGCAACTCCGAAGCCATTGAAACCTGGTGGGAGGTCAGCCCGACACCGCTGAGCAACGAGGAATTTGCCGCCAGACGCGGCGATTCGGCTGTCGTTTCGGAGATGAAGTAATGCTCGGTTACCTGCTGCGGCGCCTGCTGCTGATCATTCCAACCCTGTTGTTCATTCTGCTGGTCAACTTTTTCATCGTTCAGGCGGCGCCGGGTGGTCCGGTGGAGCAAGCCATCGCCCGCTTGCAGGGCATCGGCGGCGCTGGCGCAAACCCTGGCGGCGGCTCGGTCGAGTCAGTCAGCACCAGTCAGTCGCGGGCGGCGCGGGGCCTGGACCCCAAGTTGATCAAGGAAATCGAGCATCAATATGGTTTTGACAAGCCGCTGCATGAGCGCCTGTGGCTGATGCTCAAGAACTACGCGCGGCTTGACTTCGGCAACAGCTTCTTTCGCGGTGCATCGGTGACCGACCTGATCCTGCAAAAATTGCCGGTCTCCATTTCCCTTGGGCTGTGGGCAACACTGATCACCTACCTTGTCTCGATCCCTCTGGGCATTCGCAAAGCCGTGCGCCATGGCAGCCACTTCGACATCTGGAGCAGCACCGCAATCATCATCGGCTATGCGATGCCAGCGTTTCTGTTCGCCATGCTGCTGGTGGTGGTATTCGCCGGTGGCACCTCGCTGAACTGGTTCCCGGTACGAGGGCTGGTCTCGGAAAACTTTGAGCAGATGACAGTCATGGGCAAGATCGCTGACTACTTCTGGCATTTGGTGTTGCCAGTGTCATCACTGGTCATCGGCGGCTTCGCGACCCTGACGATCCTGACCAAAAACTCGTTCCTCAACGAGATCACCCGCCAGTACGTGGTCACTGCACGGGCCAAGGGGCTGAGCGAGCGACGGGTGCTATACGGCCACGTCTTTCGCAACGCGATGTTGCTGGTGGTCGCCGGCATTCCCCAGGCGTTCATCAGCGTGTTTTTTGCAGGTTCGCTGCTGATCGAAGTGATCTTTTCCCTGGATGGCCTGGGACGCATGAGCTACGAGGCTGCCGTGTCGCGTGATTATCCAGTGGTCTTCGGCTCGCTGTTCATCTTCACGCTGTTCGGCCTGCTGATAAAGCTGGTGGGCGACATCTGCTACACGTTAGTCGACCCGCGCATTGATTTCAGTGCGAGGAACGCGTGATGCGCCGACTGTCTCCCCTGGCCCAACGCCGTCTTGAACGGTTTCGCAGCAATCGTCGTGGCTGGTGGTCGCTGTGGCTGTTTTGCGGGCTGTTTTTGCTGACCCTGGGCGGCGAGCTGATTGCCAATGACAAACCCTTGCTGCTGAGCTATCAGGGTTCGTTGTATTTCCCGGCCGTCAAGCGTTACACCGAGCAGGAATTTGGCGGCCAGCTGCCGTTCCAGCCGGATTATCGCAGCGCTTACGTGCACCAGTTAATCGACAAGGCTGGCGGCTGGATGCTGTTCCCGCCGATTCCGTTCAGCGACGACACGCCCAATTACGACCTCAACCGCCCGGCTCCCAGCCCACCCAGCGCCGAGAACTGGCTGGGCACTGACGATCAGGCAAGGGATGTGCTGGCGCGGGTGATCTTCGGCGCCAGGGTATCGATCCTGTTTGCGCTGGTGCTGACCGCCATCAGCGCGCTGATCGGGATTACCGCAGGCGCGCTGCAGGGCTACTACGGCGGCTGGGTGGACCTGCTCGGTCAGCGCCTGCTGGAGGTGTGGTCCGGGTTGCCGGTGCTGTACCTGCTGATCATCCTGTCCGGTTTTGTCGAGCCTGGTTTTTACTGGCTGCTGGGCATCATGGCGCTGTTTTCGTGGCTTGCGCTGGTGGACGTGGTGCGCGCCGAGTTTTTGCGCGGGCGCAACCTGGAATACGTGAAAGCCGCTCGGGCCTTGGGCATCAGCGACCGCAAGATCATCCTGCGGCATATCCTGCCCAACGCCATGAATGCGACGCTGAGCTATCTGCCGTTCATCCTTACGGGCGCGATTTCCACGCTGACGGCTCTGGACTTTCTCGGCTTCGGCATGCCCGCGGGCAGTGCCTCGCTGGGTGAACTGATTGCCCAGGGCAAGCAGAATCTGCAGGCGCCGTGGCTTGGGCTGACAGCGTTTTTTGCCCTGGCGCTGATTCTTTCGCTACTGGTATTCATTGGCGAGGCGTTACGTGACGCCTTCGACCCAAGGTCCTGACATGTCCAACGTGCTCATCGAGATTCGCGACTTGAACGTCGCCTTCAGCGGCCAGACAGTGGTCAACAACCTGTCTCTGGATATCCACGCCGGTGAGTGCCTGGCCCTGGTGGGTGAATCCGGGTCAGGCAAATCCGTCACCGCCCATTCCATTCTGCAACTGCTACCGGCCAGCGGCACGCGCAGCAGCGGCAGCATTCGTTATCGCGGCGAGCAATTGCTCGGTGCCGACCCGCGCACCCTGCGCCAGCTGCGCGGCAACCAGATCGCGATGATCTTCCAAGAGCCAATGACCTCGCTCAACCCGCTGCACACGGTGGCGCGGCAGATTGGCGAGACCTTGCTGCTGCACAAGGGCATGAGCGGGCGCGAGGCGCAGAAGCGCATTCTCGAACTGCTGGAACTGGTCGGCATCCAGCAGCCGCAGAAGCGCCTCAAGGCTTACCCCCACGAGCTGTCCGGTGGCCAACGGCAGCGGGTAATGATTGCAATGGCTTTGGCGTGCGAGCCGGAACTGCTGATTGCCGACGAGCCAACGACCGCATTGGATGTCACCGTGCAGCGCAAGATTCTTTTGTTGCTCAAGGACTTGCAGCAGGATTTGAACATGTCACTGCTGTTGATCAGCCATGACCTGAACCTGGTTCACAGCATCGCGCAACGGGTGTGCGTCATGCGCGGCGGTGAAATCGTCGAGCAGGCTGATTGCCGCCAACTGTTCCGTCATCCTCAGCACCCCTACAGCAAGCTGCTGCTGGACGCTGAGCCCGCAGGCCAGGCGCTGCCTCGGGATGAGCGCGAGAATGTGCTGCAAGTCGATCATCTGCGCGTGTGGTTTTCCCTGGGCGGCGGCATTTTTCGCCAGCACAGGGAATACCTCAAGGCAGTGGATGACATCAGCCTGAGCATCCAGCGCGGCAAGACCCTGGGCATTGTCGGCGAGTCAGGCTCGGGTAAATCGACCCTTGGCCAGGCGATCCTGCGCCTGCTGCAATCACGCGGCAGCATTCGCTTTCAGGGTCAGGCGCTCGATGGCCTCAACCAGAAGCAGATGCGGCCCTGGCGCAAGCAGATGCAAGTGGTGTTTCAGGACCCTTACGGCAGCCTCAGCCCGCGCATGTCAGTGGCGCAGATCATTGCCGAAGGTCTTGAAGTGCATGCCCGGCTGAATGCCGCCCAATGTGACGAGCAAGTGATCCGGGCGCTGGAGGAAGTCGGTATCGACCCGCACAGCCGCCATCGCTACCCGCATGAATTCTCCGGCGGTCAGCGTCAGCGCATCGCCATTGCCAGGGCGCTGGTGCTCAAGCCTGCGCTGATTCTGCTTGATGAGCCGACCTCGGCGCTGGACCGCACTGTGCAGAAACAAGTGGTCGCATTGCTGCGTCAGTTACAGGAGACGCATGGCCTGACCTACCTGTTCATCAGCCACGATCTGGCGGTGGTCAAGGCCCTGGCTCACGACGTAATCGTGGTCAAGGACGGCAAAGTGGTCGAACGCGGCGCCAGCCACGAGCTCTTCGCCGCGCCGCAGCACCCCTACACTCAGGAACTGCTGGCAGCTGCGCACCCCGACTTCAACTGAGGAGCCCCGGCCGGTCGCTCAGTGCGATGCGCCGTCGTCATCCAGTTCGTCCACCAGCCCCCAGTCGGCAGCATCGACACTGGCCGTACCCACCGGTGCTGCAGGTGCGACGCTGGGCTGCGGGGTGACGCCTTCACCGTGCAGCTTCAGGCGCAAGCGGACGTTGTTCTGCGAATCGGCGTACTTGAGCGCTTCTTCTTCGCTGATCACCCCCGTCACAGCCAGATCGAACAGGGCACCGTCGAAAGTCTGCATGCCCAGATTGGCGGACTTTTCCATGATGCCCTTGAGCTCGCCCCACTCATTGCGCTGGATCAGATCACGAATCGTCGGCGACCCCATCATCACTTCGACCGCTGCCCGGCGCTTGCCGTCGACGGTCTTGACCAGGCGCTGGGAGACGAACGCCTTGAGGTTGTTGCCCAGATCCTGCAGCAACTGCGGGCGGCGCTCCTCGGGGAAGAAATTGACGATCCGGTCCAGTGCCTGATTGGTGTTGTTGGCGTGCAGGGTGGACAGGCAGAGATGCCCCGTGTCGGCAAACGCGAGAGCATGCTCCATGGTTTCGCGGTCGCGGATTTCGCCGATCAGAATCACGTCGGGGGCCTGACGCAGGGTGTTTTTCAGCGCCGCCCGGAAGCTGCGGGTATCGACGCCGACTTCGCGCTGATTGACGATGGACTTCTTGTGCCGGTGGATGAACTCCACCGGGTCTTCGATGGTGATGATGTGGCCGCTGGCGTTGCGGTTGCGATGGTCAATCAAGGCTGCCAGGGATGTCGACTTGCCGGAGCCGGTGGCGCCGACGAACAGGACCAGCCCGTGTTTTTCCATGATGACGTCCAGCAGCACCGGCGGCAGGTGCAGGTCTTCGAAACGCGGGATGTCCAGCTTGATGTTGCGGGCAACAATGGACACTTCATTGCGCTGCATGAAGATATTGATGCGAAAGCGGCCAATACCCGCCATGGACACTGCCAGGTTCATCTCCAGCTGGCGCTGGAATTCGACCTTCTGCTCGTCATCCATCAGGCCTTGCGCCACCAGCGCTACTTGCCCCGGCTTGAGCGATTCGCTGCTCAGGGGTTTGAGCACGCCGTTGAACTTGGCACAGGGCGGTGCTCCGGTGGAAAGGTACAGGTCGGACCCATCCTGGGTGGACAGGGTTTTCAACAACGCCGGGAAATCCATAAGCACACCGCACCTGAGGGTTGACTGAAAAGCTGAATCGCGACGAGACCCAGCGCCATAGCTTGGCCTTACAGGGGGCCTGGAAGCAATGATTGAAACGGCAGGCGTTTGAAACAGCCGATGAAGCCGTCAGCGCGTTGGCCCGGGAATCATCGGCTATGTGATAATCGCCGCCCTGCGGCAAGCGCGCCGACTGTTTCTATCGTTTTCCAAGGCACCTGACTCATGAAAGCCCAAGCTCGCCACATTCTGGTGAAAACCGCCGAAGAGGCCGAACAGCTCAAGCAACGCATTGCCAAGGGCGAGGCGTTCGACGTGCTGGCAAAAAAGCACTCGACCTGCCCTTCGGGCAAGCGCGGCGGCGATCTGGGGGAAGTGCGGCCGGGGCAGATGGTTGGTGCCATTGATCAGGTGATTTTCAAAAAGCCGCTGCGTACGGTGCACGGGCCGATCAAGAGCAAATTCGGTTACCACCTGGTGCAGGTCTTCTACCGCGATTGAGCCGCCGGTTTTTCACATTGCGGGCATCGCGCTTCTGAGAATCAACGCCCCTGGGTGCTGAATAACCACGCTGGCCAGCCGGTGCCCGGCCTCGGCAGCCAGAATCGGGCTGCCACCGCGCAAGCGCACGGCCAGATACGCCGCGCTGAATGAATCGCCCGCGGCGGTGCTGTCGATGACCCGACCGACCACGCAGGCGGCAATCTCGTGACGCTCACCGGCCGATTCCACCAGGCAACTTTGCGCACCGCGCTTGACCACCACTTCAGTGATGCCCATGTCGCGATAGACGCTCAGCAGCTGCTCACTGTCGGTATAGGCAAACAGCGCCTGCTCGTCTTCTTCGGTCAGCAAGGCGACGTCGACGTGCGCCAGACACTCGCGATAGACCTTCCTGGCCTGCTCGACGCTGTCCCACAGGCGCGGCCGATAGTTATTGTCGAAGGCCACGCGCACGCCCCTGGCACGCACCTGCGCCAGGCTCGCAAACAGCCGTTGCCTGCCCACCTCACCCAGCACTGCCAACGTGATGCCGCTGATATAGAGCAGGTCGTAGTCGGCCAGCGCAGCCAACACCCCCTCGCCCTGAGCGCTGGTAAAGCAGTCGCGCACTGCGGCTTCATTGCGCCAGTACAGAAAGCGGCGCTCGCCACTCGTGTCCGTCTGGATGCAATACAGCCCCGGTAGCCGACCCGGCAGGCGCTGCACTTGCCTGAGGCCGATACCCTCCTGCTGCCATTGGCGGCACATCGCATCGCTGAAGCTGTCGTCGCCCAGCGCGGTGACGTAATCCACCTGAGCGGCGCTGCCCAACATCCGCGCCATGTACACCGCAGTGTTCAGGGTGTCGCCACCGAAGCTCTGCTGCAGGCTGCCACTGGCGTGCTGCTGCAGCTCGATCATGCATTCGCCGATCAGGGCGATGCGTGGACGACTGTGGCTGATCAGTTCGCTCATTCGGTGGCTCCTGCGGCAGCAGTGAGAGCGCGCAGAAGCGGGCTCAGAAATACGTCTCGAAGCATTCCACCACCTGCAAGGCCTCGTCCACCAGGCAACCGCTGCGCCACTTGTCGAATGTAAGACAAGGATGCGACGCACCGAAAGCGATGATGTCACCCACCTTGAGCTCACAGCCCGACGCCACGCTCATGAACGCGTGCTGATCCATCACCGCAGTGACCGTACAGGCGCTGACGTCATCACCCGGCATCGCCAGTGCGCCCGCTGTGTAACGGCGCAATGGCAGCGGCAGGCCCGCGTCGTAGGCGACTTCGCGCTTGCCCATGGCAATGACCGCGAAGCCGGGTTCAGGCATCGACTGCACGTGCGCCCAGACTTCCAGTGCAGGCTGCAGCCCTTCGTCGAGGTCGTTGCGGCGCTCCAGCACGCAGCACTGCGCATCCTTGTAAATGCCGTGGTCGTGGACCACGTAACTGCCGGGGCGCAACACGCCGAGGAAGCGCTCGCGCACCTGGCGCTCATCGAAAGCTTCGGCAATCAGGTCATACCACGCAGAACCGGACGCAGTGACGATGGGCCGCGCCAGAGCGAAAGCGCCGCGATCCTGAAGCGTCACGGCCAGGTGCACCAGTAACGCGGCAAACGCGCGGATCCCGGCGACCGCCTGTTCGCCGTGAATCACCCCTTCATAACCTTCAATACCGGTCAGCGCCAGACCTGGCTGGGCGGCGATGGCCTCGGCCAGCTCCAGCACCTGCTGCTCGGTACGGCAGCCGCAACGGCCGCCGACAACGCCATATTCAATCATCACGTTCAGGCGCAGCCCGCGCGCGGCGAAGAACTGGCCCAGCGCGGCGACGTTGTCCGGGTGATCCACCATGCAGTGAAAGTCAAACATGGGATCGGCCAGCAAGTCGGCAATCAGCGCCATGTTGGCGGCGCCGACCAGCTGATTGGCCATCAATACTCGGCGCACGCCGTGGGCGTAGGCAGCACGGGTCTGCACCGCTGTCGCCAGGGTAATGGCCCAGGCGCCCGCCTGCAGTTGGCGACGAAAAAACGCCGGCACCATGCTGGTTTTGCCATGGGGCGCAAGCTCGGCGCCGCTGTCGCTGACGAATGCCTGCATCCAGCGGATGTTGTGTTCCAGTGCCTGCTGATGAATCACCAGCGCTGGCAGGCTCACATCCCGCACCATATGGTCGCCTGGCAAAGCTGCGCCTTTTTCCACTGCTGCAAGGGTCATGTTGCGCCTCCTTCGGGTTGGCCTGTTGTCAGGGATTGATGCGCCGCGCCAGGGCGTCAGCGCATTCAATCAGGACGTTGCGATAATGAGCGTAGTGGGTCTGGGCGTCGGCGCGCGGCGCCACAATGCACAGCGTTGCCACGCAGACGCTCTGGCTGTCACGTACCGCTGCGGCAAAGCAGTGGGTGAAGGTGTCAGCCACACTGTCAAAGGAAAAGAAACCTGCCTGTCTGGCTTGGCGAGTTTCGGCAATGAACGTCTCAAGCGGCAGGCGCTGCCCATCGGGCAGGATGAAATCTTGCTCATCAATCAATGCGGCGATCTCCTCATCGCTCAAATGGCCGAGTAACAGCCGCCCTGAAGCGGTCCAGGGGATCGGCGCCTTCTCGCCGATATCGGACGAAATCCGGAAATGCCGGTCGCCCTCCTTCATCAGCGCCACCGTGTACTTGCGCCCATTGAGCAGGCACATCTGCGCGGTCTCACGGGTCAGCCTGACAATTTCATCCAGGCTCGCCTGCGCCTCGCGGGTGAGATCGAAGTGCCGCAAGTGCGCCTGGCCGAGGAAATACAATTGGCGCCCGAGATACACCTGCCCTGCCGTGCCCACCGCCTCCAGCACACGCCGTTCAAGCAGCGTCGCGACCAGTTCGTAGACCGTGGATTTCGGGCCGCCAATGCCGCTGGCGATTTCACTGGCGCGCATGGGTCGCCCGGTCTCGCGCAGATAATCGAGAATATCGAATGCCCGATCAAGCCCGCGCGCACGGCGTTTGGTGGTGTCTTCGCTCATGGGTGATTACGGTTTTTCTTGTAGGCGATGCAGTCGATCTCGACCTTGCAGTCCACCATCATGCTTGCCTGCACACAGGCTCTGGCCGGTGCGTGCTCGGGCGTGAAGTATTCGCCGAACACCTTGTTGAAGCTCCAGAAGTCCCGCGGATCTTCGAGCCAGACCCCTACTCGCACCACGTCCTCCAGGCCATAACCGGCCTCGTGCAGAATGGCCACCAGGTTTTCCAGAGTCTTGCGTGTCTGTTCAATGATGCCGCCGTTAATGATCTCGCCATCCTCCGCCGGCACCTGTCCTGACACATGGAGCCAGCCATCGGCCTCAACCGCTCGGGCGAAAGGGCGCGGCTGCCCGCCTCCGGCTACGCTTCCAGCGCCATAACGAACAATGCTCATGGGGTTTCTCCTCTCGACCGTCGCTGATACTCGTTAGCATTCCGTTATAGCGGACGACTAAACGCTACATCGGACAATGATTCTGAGTCTGCCATAGCGCTGCAGGAAAAAGAACCGAGGCGTATCATCGACTGCCTAAATGCGGACCATGACGCGGTACTGGTCAGATTCGCCCGGTTATCTCAAAGGAGAAGCAATGGCTTCGGCAGAACATCCCCATCAGGCAGCGCTGGATAAATTCCTGGCGCAGCGTCCCGAACTGCAAGAGCAGCTGGACCATCTCAACCCCCTGGCGGCCCAGGCAGCAGGGCTGTCTCGCGAGGAGTATCGGCAAGAGTGTCTGCATCAGGCATTCGAAGAAGAGGCTGAACACCAAGGCGTATTTGCCTGGGAATTGACCCTGCAGCTGACCTCGGCATCCGTTGAAGAGTACGAAACACAACGCCGGGAGGTGCACAAGGAGGTAGCGCAGATGGCCAGCATGGACTGGGCCGCCTATTGCGAACTCAACGGCTTGAAGCCCTGAGCGAAGTGTAAATAATGACCGTTCGTCGCCAGCTACGGCACCCTTTTGGGGGTCTGGCTGACCAATGTCAGGTAACGTCCACATAATTGGAGACGCACCATGATGAAGTCAAAGACGACTAGCCTTTTGCTTGCAGGCCTGCTTTCTATATCGTTCGGATCTGCGTTTGCTGCGGGCGAGTCGAGCACCGGTCCGATCGATCCTCAAACCGGTGGCAAACACACTAGCGCTGGCATGCAGCCGGACGGCACCCACGCAACGAAGCCAAGCAAGACCAAGGCTGACGCCCATGGCCGCAGCTCCGATAATGGCGCTGGCGGATCTGCCGACGGTGGAATTACCGGCGGCGCAGTGGGTAAAACCGGCGGCCCGAACAAGAACGGTCCGAACGGCACCGGCGGCAGTGCGTCCGGTTCGCCCGACAATTGATCAGACAGGCTTTCGCCCAGTGTGATTGATCGCGAACAAAACAGGCCTGACAGTTATCTGTCGGGCCTTTTTATTGAGGTCATGAATGCAGTTTTCGCGAGCAAGCTCGCTCCCACAAAAGCAAAAGCAAAGTCCACAGCCAAACCCAAACCCAACTCCACAGCAAAACCTAGAGCCAAAGCCAAAGCCAAAGCCAAAGCCAAAGCCAAAGCCAAAGCCAAAGCCATTCAATTTTGATGGGGTACTCTGCTCTCCCACAAAATCAAAGGCCAAAGCAAAACCCACAGCCAAGCCAAGCCAAGCCAAGCCAAGCCAAGCCAAGCCATTCAATTTTGATGGGGTACTCTGCTCTCCCACAAAATCAAAGGCACCAAAGCAAAAGCCACAGCCACAGCCACAGCCACAGCCACAGCCACAGCCACAGCCACAGCCAGCCAATCTTGATGGGTTACCGCACTTAGGTGGGAGTGAGCTTGCTCACGAAAGCGGTATTGAGCCAGGCAAATGCTCTACAGGCAGGTCGCCAATGCTGCGCCACGTCGCTCCGTCGAGGTATCCGACGCTGGCGCGTAATAGCTGACATCCGCCCCGCCCGCTCGGTTTTTCACATCGACGAAGAACTCGGCACCGGTGTTATAGACCGTGAAGCCATCTTTGCCTGTCTGCATGAAAGCCTCGGCTTCGCGACCCAGCATGGCCTCGTCCTGCCACGAGTATTCAATGCACTGAGCAACCACCAGGGCCGTCTTGTGGCTGGTGTAGGTCTTGTATGGACCCGCCAGACGCGCATGGTTAGAAGGTGATGTACATCCCACCAGCACAATCGCCGCTATGGCCGAGACTAGAAGCTTCATATCGTTCCCGAAGGCAAAGACACCGAGTTTACACCGGCCAGGTGCTGGCCGGGGCAATACACGCTTTGCCGGATATCAGGCAACAGCGAGCTGCTCTTCATATTCCTTGACGTATTCAGTGGCCAGCGTTTGCTTCTGTTCTTCGCCAAGTAGCTTGCCAGCAGCCTGGAAGAACTTCTGCTCTTCTTCTTTAAGGTGATGATGCACTTTCTCGGACAACTTTTTAGCCGTCGCCAACCAGCTCGCACTCGACATTTCAGTCTCGTCGAGGGTTTCCATCATCTCGTCCATTTCATGGTGCTCGGAAATCGCATGGCGACTCAGATCGATGCCATTGTCGTGGGCCATCAAGGGGATATAAAAGCAGCGCTCTTCAGCGGTTTCATGGGCCTGAAGCTCGGCTTTGAGCTGCTTGTAGGCTTCAACGCGTTCGGCGCTGTCGCCGCTGGTCTGCACCAGAATCTCCGCATAACGACGCTGACGATCGTGACTTTCGCGCAGGGCTTCAAAAATATTCAAGGGTTGTACTCCGCTGACAGGCCTCCGGATGCGGAAGCTACGGTTACCTAGACAACTGGCGCCGAACGACGGTTCAACGCAGTACTGACGGCAGCGGTTGCGGCCCGGCGCATAAGTCGCCACTCTGTGTGCGACCCGACCGCCGCGCACTTTCACAGGCACTCCGATGTTGCAGGATGAACGCGAATACCTTGAGCTTGAAAAGCTGCAGATTGAAAGCCGCAAGCTGGTGGCAGAAACCCGCAAGTTGCTTGCCGAAGAGACAAAACTCAAGCGCGAGGCGTTCTGGTATCCGTTTCTGGTCGGCGCCGGCCTGATCACTGCGGCGAGCGCGATCATCAATCTGTTGTCCAAGGCTTGACCCAGACCGCCGGGCGGCGCAAGCACAGCGTTCATGCTTGAATTTTGCCCGCGATCAGTACACATTAGCGACACAGGCGCTGACGGACCAGCCAGCCATTGGAGAGATTTTTCGATGAAAACCACCCGCAACAGCAAGTCAGGCGACGTGTTGAGTCGTGAACTGGCCCAGCTGGATGCCCAGATGAATACCCGCGAGTCCTTCGCTGCACGTGTGGGTCTGGTGCCGTTTGTCGCAGGTGCAGCCGCAGCCGCCGCTGCTCTGGCCGTCATGCAGTTGATTACGCACCTGTAAGGTCGCGTCATCCCCGCAACATTCAGGCGCCGAATCGGGGCGCCATCGCCAGTGATCCCTTGTCGATCCAGCGCGCAGCCATACAACTGTCTCCATTCCTATGCGACAATGCGCGCAATGTCTGGCATCAATCCCCGCATTTTCTGTTTCGGCAGCTCGGCCACTGTGTGCCGATGCTGCCTTTGACCCATGCGCGACGGTTCAATGAGAGCACCACGGCGGGCAGTAGAAGTACTGCCGGTCGACCCGGAATGGCCCAGATCCAATCAGCATCATCAAGTTATTGAAAGGTACGGTAATTGATCTCCACAGCAAACATCACCATGCAGTTCGGCGCCAAACCTCTGTTCGAGAATGTCTCGGTCAAGTTCGGTGCCGGTAACCGTTACGGCCTGATCGGCGCCAACGGCTGCGGTAAATCCACTTTCATGAAGATCCTGGGCGGTGATCTGGAGCCTTCGGGTGGGCAGGTGATGCTTGAGCCGAACGTGCGTCTGGGCAAGTTGCGCCAGGACCAGTTCGCCTACGAAGACTTCAGCGTGCTCGATACCGTGATCATGGGTCATGAAGAGCTGTGGAAGGTAAAGGCCGAGCGCGATCGCATCTACTCGTTGCCGGAAATGACCGAAGACGACGGCATGGCGGTTGCCGAGCTGGAAACCGAATTCGCCGAAATGGACGGCTACACCGCCGAGTCTCGCGCTGGCGAGTTGCTGCTGGGCCTGGGTATCGGGATCGAACAGCACAACGGCCCGATGAGCGAAGTGTCCCCAGGCTGGAAACTGCGCGTGCTGCTGGCTCAGGCTCTGTTCTCGGACCCGGAAGTGCTGCTGCTCGACGAACCGACCAACCACCTGGACATCAATACCATTCGCTGGCTGGAAAATATCCTGACCCAGCGCAACAGCCTGATGATCATCATTTCTCACGACCGTCACTTCCTGAACAGCGTGTGCACCCACATGGCTGACCTGGATTACGGCGAGTTGCGCCTGTTCCCGGGCAACTACGACGAATACATGACGGTTGCCACACAGTCTCGCGAGCAGTTGCTGTCGGACAACGCCAAGAAGAAGGCACAGATTTCCGAACTGCAATCATTCGTCAGCCGCTTCTCGGCCAACGCCTCGAAAGCCAAACAGGCCACGTCCCGCGCCAAGGCGATCGACAAGATCCAGCTGGCCGAGGTCAAGCCTTCGAGCCGGGTCAGCCCGTTCATCCGCTTCGAACAGACCAAAAAACTGCACCGCCAGGCCGTTATTGTCGAGCGCATGGCCAAGGGCTTCGACGGCAAGCCGCTGTTCAAGGATTTCAGCTTTCAGGTTGAAGCCGGCGAGCGCGTGGCGATCATCGGGCCGAACGGCATCGGCAAGACTACCCTGCTGCGCACTCTGGTCAACGAACTGACCCCGGATGCCGGTAGCGTGAAGTGGACCGACGCAGCGGAGCTGGGTTACTACGCTCAGGACCACGCCCATGATTTCGAAGACGACTGCAATCTGTTCGACTGGATGGGCCAGTGGACTCAGGGCGGCGAGCAAGTGGTACGCGGCACCCTGGGCCGGATGCTGTTCTCCAACGACGAAATCCTCAAGTCGGTCAAGGTGATCTCCGGTGGTGAGCAAGGGCGCATGCTGTTCGGCAAGCTGATCCTGCAAAAGCCGAACGTGTTGATCATGGACGAGCCGACCAACCACCTGGACATGGAATCCATCGAGGCGCTGAACCTCGCGTTGGAGAACTATCCGGGCACGCTGATCTTCGTCAGCCACGACCGTGAATTCGTGTCATCGCTGGCCACCCGCATTATCGAGCTGAGCCCAAGCGGCGTAGTCGATTTCAGCGGTACGTACGATGATTACCTGCGCAGCCAGGGCGTGGTGTTCTGATCTGAAGCAACGCTGCAGAGGTGGTGTGCCTGACACACCTCCTCCGCAGCCGTCATAACCTGCGGCTGCTCCTACAAAATCCACTATCACCCCGCAGGAGCTCTAGAGCAGCGCGAGGCAGCGATGGCGTCTCGCCTGACACACCGCCTTCCCGGCTAAAGCCGGTCCCAGGTCGTCATCGGCTTCGTCCCGTCTTACCGACCCCATCAACGGCCTTCGTGCCGCCCGCGTATCACCTCGCTTATCCCGCCCAATCAATTGTTACGATTGAAGAGACTGTCATTATCATTCCGGGTGATATTAACTTTTGTTTCATTCGATTCGTGCAATACCACCCCCCAGAACAGAATCCGCCCCATCTCAACAATATGTGCGGATGTTTCCATGGCCCAGACAATCAATCAATTGCGCTTCCCCCTCGCCGCTCTGGCGCTGGTGGTGATCAGCGCATGTGGCGGAGCTCCCGAAGCGACCGTCGCTCCAGCAGCCGCGAAAGTAAGCGTGGCAAAGGTGCTCGAACAGCCAGTCAATGAGTGGGACGAGTTTACCGGGCGGCTGGAAGCGCCGGAAACCGTAGAAATCCGACCGCGGGTCTCCGGTCAGATTGACTCAGTGGCCTTCACCGACGGCGCGCTGGTGAAGAAAGGCGATCTGTTGTTCCAGATCGATCCTCGCCCCTTCCAGTCCGAAGTCCGCCGCCTGGAAGCGCAGTTGCAGCAGGTTCGTGCCACCGCCTCGCGCACTGATAACGAAGCCCAGCGCGGCGAGCGCTTGCGCACCAACAATGCCATTTCCGCCGAACTTGCCGAATCGCGTACAAGCAATGCCCAGGAAGCCCGCGCCGGTGTCGCCGCCATTCAGGCGCAACTTGACCTGGCCCGCCTGAACCTGAGCTTCACCCGCGTCACCGCGCCCATTAGCGGCCGCGTCAGCCGCGCTGAAATCACTGCGGGCAACATTGTCACTGCCGATGTCACGGCGCTGACCAGTGTAGTGTCCACCGACAAGGTTTATGCCTACTTCGACGCCGATGAGCGCGTATTCCTCAAATACGTGGAGCTGGCGCGCAAGGGGCAGCGTGGCGACACCACGCCGGTCTACCTGGGCCTGTCCAATGAAACCGGCAACCCGCATCAGGGCCAGATGAATTTCATCGACAACCAGGTCAACCCACGCACGGGTACCATCCGTGGTCGCGCCGTGTTCGACAACACCGATGGCAGTTTCACACCTGGCTTGTACGCGCGGGTCAAGCTGGTTGGCAGCGGCACCTATTCGGCGGTGTTGATCAGCGATGAAGCCGTCGGCACCGACCTGGGCAAGAAATTCGTACTGGTTATGGACAAGGACAACAAGCCCGCCTACCGCCCGGTTGAACTGGGGCCTAAGATCGAAGGGCTGCGTATCGTGCGCAGCGGTCTGGGCAAGGACGACACCATCGTCGTCAAAGGCCTGCAACGTGTGCGTCCCGGCCAGCCTGTAGACCCGCAAGTCACCGAAATGGCCAGCGCCGAAACCCTCGCCGCACTTCTCCAGCAACGCAAAGCGCTGGAAGCCAGCAACTTGCCGCCCGCACCGCCTAAAGCAGCGGTAAAAGTTGCCGGCCTCGCCGCGTCGCGCGGTTAAGGGAAAACACTGATGAACTTCTCTCAATTCTTCATCTCGCGTCCGATCTTCGCGGCCGTGCTCTCGCTGATGATCCTGATCGCGGGCTCGATCTCGCTGTTTCAGCTGCCGATCAGTGAATACCCGGAAGTCGTGCCGCCCACCGTCGTGGTGCGCGCCAACTTCCCCGGTGCCAACCCCAAGGTCATCGGCGAAACCGTCGCCGCGCCGCTGGAGCAGGCGATTACCGGGGTCGAGAACATGCTCTACATGTCCTCGCAGTCCACCGCCGACGGCAAGATCACCCTGACCATCACCTTCGCTCTGGGCACTGACCTGGACAATGCGCAGGTGCAGGTGCAGAACCGGGTGACCCGCACCGAACCCAAGCTGCCGGAAGAAGTCACCCGCATCGGCATTACCGTAGACAAAGCGTCGCCGGACCTGACCATGGTGGTTCACCTGACGTCGCCGGACAAACGCTATGACATGCTCTACCTGTCCAACTACGCCATCCTCAACATCAAGGATGAGTTGGCGCGCCTGGGCGGTGTCGGCGACGTGCAGCTGTTCGGCATGGGCGACTACTCGCTGCGGGTCTGGCTTGACCCGAACAAGACTGCGTCGCGCAACCTGACGGCCACCGATGTGGTCACTGCCATCCGCGAGCAGAACCGCCAGGTGGCGGCCGGTCAATTGGGCGCCCCGCCCTCGCCCAGCGCTACCAGCTTCCAAATGTCGGTCAACACCCAAGGCCGCCTGGTTACTGAGGAAGAATTCGAGAACATCGTGATTCGTGCGGGCGCCGATGGCGAAATCACTCGTCTGCGTGACATCGCACGCATCGAACTGGGTTCCAACCAGTACGCACTGCGCTCGTTGCTCGACAACCAGCCGGCCGTTGCGATTCCGATTTTCCAGCGGCCCGGCTCAAACGCCATCGACATCTCCAATGACGTTCGATCGACGATGGCCGAGTTGAAAAAAGGCTTCCCGGAAGGCATGGATTACGCCATCGCCTATGACCCGACCGTGTTTGTCAGGGGCTCCATCGAAGCGGTCGTGCACACCCTGTTCGAAGCGCTGATTCTGGTCGTGCTGGTCGTCATTCTGTTTCTGCAGACCTGGCGCGCTTCGATCATCCCGCTGGTGGCAGTACCCGTATCGCTGATCGGCACCTTCGCGGTCATGCACCTGTTCGGTTTCTCGCTCAATGCGCTGTCGCTGTTCGGTCTGGTGCTGGCCATCGGCATCGTGGTGGATGACGCCATCGTCGTGGTGGAAAACGTCGAGCGAAACATCGAGCTGGGGCACAACCCGGTTGAAGCCACCAAGCGGGCCATGCGCGAAGTCACCGGCCCGATCATCGCCACCGCCCTGGTGTTGTGCGCGGTGTTCGTGCCGGCGGCCTTCATCTCAGGCCTCACGGGGCAGTTCTATAAACAGTTCGCGCTGACCATTGCCATCTCGACGGTGATCTCCGCTTTCAACTCGCTGACCCTGTCGCCCGCGCTCTCGGCTGTTCTGCTGCAGGCCCACGGCGCGCCCAAGGATCGCTTCTCGAAGTTCCTGGATCGCATCTTCGGCGGCTGGCTGTTCCGTCCCTTCAATCGGGTCTTCGAACGCGCCAGTAATGGGTATGTCGGCATCGTTGCCCGGGTCATTCGCGGCAGCGGTATCGCGCTGATTCTCTATGCGGGCCTGATGGTGCTGACTTATTTCGGTTTTGCCGCTACGCCCACTGGTTTCGTGCCGCCGCAGGACAAGCAGTATCTGGTGGCCTTTGCTCAGTTGCCGGACGCTGCGAGCCTTGATCGCACCGAAGATGTGATCAAGCGCATGTCGGATATTGCACTCAAGCAGGACGGCGTTGAAAGCGCCATTGCCTTCCCTGGCCTGTCGATCAACGGTTTCACCAACAGCCCGAATGCCGGCATCGTGTTTGTCACCTTGAAGCCTTTCGAGGAGCGCACGGACGCCAGCCTGTCGGCAGGGGCCATTGCCGGCGCATTGAATGGCAAGTACGGCGAGATCCAGGATGCCTACATGGCCATCTTCCCGCCGCCACCGGTACAGGGTCTGGGCACCATTGGCGGCTTCCGCCTGCAGATCGAGGACCGTGGCAACCTGGGTTACGACGAGCTGTACAAAGAGACCATGAATGTCATCGCCAAGAGCCATGACGTACCGGAACTGGCCGCGCTGTTTACCAGTTACACGGTGAACGTACCGCAGGTCGACGCGGCTATCGATCGCGAAAAGGCCAAGACCCACGGCGTCGCCATCAGCGATATCTTCGACACCCTGCAGGTGTACCTGGGCTCGTTGTATGCCAACGACTTCAACCGCTTCGGCCGCACTTATCAGGTCAACGTCCAGGCTGAACAGCAGTTCCGTCAGGACGCCGATCAGATCGGTCAGCTCAAGGTACGCAACAATCTGGGCGAGATGATTCCGCTGGCGACCTTTATCAAGGTCAGCGACACCGCAGGCCCGGACCGGGTCATGCACTACAACGGGTTCATCACGGCCGAGATCAACGGCGCTGCCGCTCCCGGTTACAGTTCGGGCCAGGCGCAGACGGCGATGGAAAAGTTGCTCAAGGCTGAACTGCCCAACGGCATGACCTACGAATGGACCGAGATCACCTATCAGCAGATTCTCTCGGGCAACACCGCGCTACTGGTCTTCCCGCTCTGCGTCTTGCTGGCCTTCCTCGTGCTGGCGGCGCAATACGAAAGCTGGAGCCTGCCACTGGCAGTGATCCTGATCGTACCGATGACGCTGCTGTCGGCCATTACCGGGGTGATCCTTTCCGGCAGCGACAACAACATCTTCACCCAGATCGGCTTGATCGTGCTGGTGGGCCTGGCCTGCAAGAACGCCATTCTTATCGTCGAGTTTGCCAAGGATAAACAGAGCGAAGGCATGTCACCGCTGGACGCCGTGCTGGAAGCCTGCCGCCTGCGACTGCGGCCGATCCTGATGACGTCCTTCGCCTTCATCATGGGCGTTGTACCGCTGGTGTTCTCCAGTGGCGCGGGTGCTGAGATGCGTCATGCCATGGGTGTTGCGGTGTTCTCCGGCATGCTCGGGGTGACCTTCTTCGGCTTGCTGCTGACGCCGGTGTTTTACGTCCTGATCCGTAACTATGTCGAACGCAAACAGGCTCGCAAGGCAGCCCGGGCGCAAGATTTGCAAACCCTGAGCCGGGAGGCGCATTGATGACAACGCTAAAGCTGTTCATGCCCAGCCTGCTGGTGCTGGCCCTGGCGGCCTGCGCCGTCGGCCCGGACTACCAGGCGCCGGATACTGCGCCTGCACATATCGCGGCGGCGGAAAAGGGCAACTTTGACCGCAGCCGCCAACAAACCATCTGGTGGCAGCAGTTCGATGACCCGGTCCTCAACCAACTGGTGGAAAAATCCCTGAAGGATAACCGCGAGCTGCGCGTTGCCTTTGCCCGTCTGAAATCGGCCCGTGCCATTCGTGATGACGTTGCCAATGACGCCATGCCAGTGATCACCAGCCGCGCCAGCAGCGATCTGGGCAAAGGCCAGCAACCCGGCCTGACCGAGCGAAGGGTCAATAGCGAGCGCTATGACCTGGGCCTGGACATGGCCTGGGAAGTCGATCTGTTCGGGCGCATCCAGCGCCAACTGGAATCCAGTGACGCCGATCAGGACGCGGCCGAGGCTGATCTTTATCAGCTGCAGGTCACCCTGATCGCCGAACTGGTGGACGCCTATGGCCAGCTGCGTGGCGCCCAGTTGCGCGAACATATTGCCCGGGACAACCTGAAAAACCAGCAGGATTCACGGGGCATCACCGCGCAATTGCGGGACGCCGGTGTTGGCAACGAGCTGGACGTGGTCAGGGCAGATGCGCGGCTGGCCGGGGTGGAAGCTTCGGTGCCACAACTGCAGGCAGAGCAGGTGCGCCAGCGCAATCGTATCGCGACATTGCTGGGAGAGCGGCCTGACCGCCTGAGTGTGGACCTGGGCCCGGCGAAACTGCCGGCCATTGCCAAGGCATTGACCATCGGCGATCCGACTCAGGTCTTGCGTCAGCGCCCGGACATCCGCGCCGCCGAGCGCCAGCTGGCCTCCTCCACCGCCCGCATCGGGGTGGCGACAGCAGACCTGTTCCCACGGGTCAGCCTGAGCGGTTTCCTCGGTTTCACCGCCGGACGTGGCTCGCAGATCGGTTCATCCGCTGCCAACGCCTGGGCGCTGGGCCCCAGCATCACCTGGGCCGCTTTCGATCTGGGCAGCGTGCGAGCGCGTATTCGCGGCGCCGATGCCGACGCCGAAGGCGCGCTGGCCAACTATGAGCAGCAAGTATTACTCGCCCTTGAAGAGTCGGAAAATGCTTTCAGCGACTACGACAAGCGCCAGCAGCGTTTGGTCTCGCTGATTCGTCAGAGCGAGGCCAGCCGTTCGGCCGCCAACCTGGCGTCGGTGCAATACCGCGAAGGCACGGCAGATTTCCTCGTATTGCTGGACGCTGAACGCGAGCGTCTGGCGGCCGAAGATGCGCAGGCGCAGGCGGAAATCGATCTGTATCACGGCATTGTGGCAATCTACAAAGCGCTGGGTGGGGGTTGGCAGCCTCAGGCTTGATTGCTGGAATAAACGCTGTGCTCTTCTGACTGAGGGGTGGCAGCGGTATTCGCGGCGCGGCTGAGTTCTGGTTTCGCCCTGACGGTCGACCCCCCTTGTCAAGGCAAGGGGGCTGACCATTTTTCACTGGCGCACGCGGCGACGGGCCATCCAATGGCCCAACGGCGCTCGACTAGCGGTGCTCTTGATATCTCGGTTCGCGTAGCATGCGTGCCCCGCACGGGCCTGTAGGAGCGCGCTTTGCCGCGATGACGGTATTTCAGCCGCAGGTCAATCCGCACACCTGCAGGAATGATCCGGATCGCGATCCACCTTGTACGCGATAGCGATAGTTCGGCTTATGAATGTGCGGCCCATGCCCCGGCTCCATCGCGGGCAAGCGCGCTCCTACGGTTTTTGTTGCTTGCAGCGCTGAAATCTCAAGAACAGTCAAAACCTCTTTGATAAACACAGCCGCGAACGCCCGACGCTCAAGGCTTTTTTATGCCTCTCGCGCATGCCCCAGGCCTGCGCCGTTTGACAGCAGCAAGTCACTCCACGAAGCTGCAAGGCCTCACGCAATGGATACGGGTATGTTCAGACTGCCTTTTCGAGGTTCCCTTGACCAGCCTGCCATGGGCCGACGCATACGCAAGCTGCTGATCGGCGCAATGGTGTTGGCACTGCTGGTGGTGGCCTTCCTCGCCTGGCGCAGCACATCGCAGTCCGCTGCTCCAGCGGTGCTGAGCCAGACCTACGCGCAAGCGCTGGAAATGGCGCACAACGGCAAGCCAGGCGCGGCGCGCGTGCTCTATCAGCAACTGGCCCGCGATGACCTCTCGGAGATTCAACGTGCCAGCCTGCTGGCCGAGCTGGCCTATTATCCGAGCCCGCAGGCTCTCAAACTGCTCAATACCGCACTTGAGGGAGGCTCGTTGCAGGTGCGCCTGGCGGCCATCGAGACAACCTCGCAAATGCTGCCCAATGCTCAGCGCAGCATCGTGCTGGGCCCCCTTCTGGATGACCCCGAACCCTCGATCAAACTCGCCGCTACCCTGGCATTGCTCGACATGGCACCGGACGATCTCGGACTTTATTACGTGGCGTTGCAGCAAAGCGTCGAGGACACCCTCACCCTTCTGGAGCGCGAGCCTCCCGACGCGGCAAACCAGCTGCAGCTGGCACGCCTGCAAGCGCATAACGGTGACGCCGGCAAAGCAATGGCCACCCTGCAGGCAGCCCGGGCAAAAGAGCCAGAAAATCTCGACATCGCCCTCGCCTGGATTGAGCGTATGGACAAGCAGGGCAAAGCC
Source organism: Pseudomonas viridiflava (assembly GCF_900585905.1). Taxonomy (GTDB): domain Bacteria; phylum Pseudomonadota; class Gammaproteobacteria; order Pseudomonadales; family Pseudomonadaceae; genus Aquipseudomonas. Next base: position 551,462 of record NZ_UTVH01000095.1, on the reverse strand, counting down.
GATGAAGCACGCCAACTGCTTGGCCAACTGCTTTCCAGGCAACCGCAGTTGGCGCGCTTGCAATACGCACTGGGGCAATGGCTATTGGCGCATCAGCAGACCGAGTATGCGTTGCTGGCACTGGCCAAGGCGGTGGAACTGGAGCCGGACAACAGCCACTACCGCTACCAGTTGGCGGTTACCTTGCACGATTTGCAGCAAGTAGACGCTGCACAGCGACAGCTCAATGACATCCTGCAACGTCAGCCAGCAAACCGGAAAGCGCGGGTTTTGTTGATTCGTTACTGGCAGGAAACGGGTCAGTTGCAGAACGTGCAGGTGCTTCTGGCTGAGCTGGAGCAACAGAACCCGGATGATCCGGCGCTGCAGCAAGGGCTTTGATACCAATAACCAACAGCACAATGGGATCCATTATTCATCATCAGACGTACAATGTCGGAAATAACTTACAACTCCCGCTGCCCCAACACAGAAGTCACCTGTGCACGGCGATGCAGTGTGAGGTGAACGTGGCTAGTTAATTGTTCTAAAACTATTTTCTAATGTGGAAAAAACGTGCATGATTTACGCGCAACTGATTCAACACCAAACTTTTCCTTATCACGATGACAGGTTGAGCGCCAAGTTAGCCCGGTAGCAGTACCGCACTACCCTTGCACGGGGTTTCATACACTTGCATCCGCGGCGCCGCCTGATTGCCGTTTGACGCTGGTAACAGCATTTGCCGTTGGAGTATGTTATTTGTCCAGACTTGCCGAATTTCGCGCAGCAGAAAAAGCCCTTCAGGAACAGCTGGCCCAGCTGGAAACGCTGAAGAATGACGCCGGCCTGAAGAAAGAAATCGAGTTCGAACAGAAGCTGCAGGCCCTGATGGGCACCTACGACAAGGGTCTGCGCGACATCGTCGCCATCCTCGATCCAAAAGGCTCCTCATCGCAGCCAGCACCCTCCGGCCCAAAACGCCGTCGCGCGCGCGTGGTCAAGGTTTATCACAACCCGCACACCGGCGAGTTGATTGAAACCAAAGGTGGTAATCACCGCGGCCTCAAATCCTGGAAACAAGAGTACGGTGCAGACACTGTGGATTCGTGGCTTCGCGCCTGAGTAATCTGTTCGCCGGAAGAGCCCTGCCTTGCAGGGCTTTTTTATTACTGACACGTCGTTGATGTCAGCGCTGTGACGTGATGCACAAGCACTGAAACATACTAAAATAGTACAACTTTGTTCAACAACGTTCGGATCCGATATTGATACGCCTTCACTGCCCAGTTCGCGACGAAGGTTGTTCAACTGCTGTATAAACAGAAGAGCAGTAAATTCCACGCCCTGGCCAGCAAGTTAATCCATCAAGAAAGGTTTATAACTGCAGGCGTTGTCCGTCTTTTCTGTCAGACTGTTCCGATCTTTGGCCGTTTGTCCTGCGGGGGAAAATTTTTTCAAGGCTTCACAAATTTTTCACAGCGGCTTCGACACTATAGAGGCTGCTAAAGGATTAGCGCCCCATGCCCGCCTCGGCGGGCCTCTTTTTTCCTGAGATCCGTGTATCAGCGCGGATCTCAGGGTGCTACACCCAGCCTCAGGCTTTCGCGAATCCGCGACACATCCTCTGCAAGATCTTCATAAGCTGCCGCCGAGCCTGCGTACGACAATGACCAGGCGCTGTCCGGCGACGCCGCTGCTACCAGTGTCTGGGTCATCACATGCACGCCGTTCTGGGTGATGGTGCATCGCGTCTCGACGGCGACAATGCCGCCCAGCAGCGACTGATGTGGCCGGGTGCACACGCTGAGAAAACCCGTGCGCGCAAAATTGACCTGAACGGCCTTGCGCATTTCCAGCAGCACCCCCTGAACGTTGACCTCATGCCCGCCTTGCAGCCGCGAGCCGGTCAACTCCATCACCAGCAGCGGATTGCCTGCGTCGTCACTGCGCGTCGCCCGCTGGCGCGCCAGCAACCCAGGCTGTTCGCCTGCGGCCTGGGGCACCTCAGCCAGATCATCTACCTGCCACCCGGGTGGCCAACTGACGATGACGTCGGCTGCCTGCGCGCCACTGGCAAACAGCGCTGCGCAAATGGCAAGGAATGAAAAGCGATGTCGCAGGTCAATCATTGTGGGCACTACCAGAGCGTTCGAGCCACGAAGTCTGAACGCCCGAGCCTCAGGCCACAAGTAGCAGACCCGCCAGCGCGGGATGATTTGGCTTGAGCGCAGGCTGCCCGTATCATTCGTATCCCTCTATTCGTACCCCTCTGAACACCTCAACCGGAGATATCCATGAGCTTGCAAGACCTCAATTCCTTCCCTGGCGTAACTGCTGAGCCAGAGGTCGCTACCCGGAACTTCGTGTTCAACCACACCATGCTCAGGGTCAAGGACATCACCGCCTCGCTGGATTTCTACACCCGCGTCCTGGGCTTCAGCCTGGTGGAGAAGCGTGACTTCGCCGAAGCCAAGTTCAGCTTGTACTTTCTGGCGCTGGTCGACAAAGCGCAGATACCTGCCGACGATGCCGCACGCAATGAGTGGATGAAGTCCATTCCAGGGGTGCTTGAGCTGACCCACAACCACGGCACCGAAAACGATGCGGACTTCAGTTACCACGACGGCAACAGCGATCCCCGCGGCTTTGGTCACATTTGTGTGTCCGTGCCCGATGTCCACGTCGCCTGCGAGCGTTTCGAAGCGTTGGGCGTGACCTTTCAAAAACGCTTGGCCGACGGCCGCATGAACAGCCTGGCCTTCATCAAGGACCCGGACGGCTACTGGGTGGAAATCATTCAGCCAACGCCGCTGTAAGAACTAGCGTTCCGGCATGCGCATGCTGGCAGCCGGCTGACGCACGTGAGCGGCAATAAAAAAAGGGCCTCATGAATATTCATGAGGCCCTTTTCAGTGCTGCTGGCGACGATCAGGCAGGTGCTGACGTGCGGATCAGATGATCAAAAGCGCTAAGCGATGCCTTGGCACCCTCCCCCAAGGCAATGATGATCTGCTTGTAAGGTGTGGTGGTCACATCGCCCGCCGCGAAGATCCCCGGGATCGAGGTCTCGCCACGTGAATCGACGATGATTTCACCCCGTGGCGACAGCTCGACGCTGCCCTTGAGCCAGTCACTGTTGGGCAACAAGCCGATCTGGACGAAAATCCCTTCCAGCGCGATGGTCACTTCTTCGCCATTGACCCGGTTCTTGTAGCGCAAGCCGTTGACCTTCTGGCCATCGCCTGTCACTTCGGTAGTCTGGGCGTTTGTGATCACCGTCACGTTCGGCAGGCTGGTCAACTTGCGTTGCAGCACTGCATCAGCGCGCAGCTGCACATCGAACTCAAGCAAGGTGACGTGGGACACAATGCCCGCCAGGTCGATAGCCGCCTCGACACCGGAGTTGCCGCCACCAATCACCGCTACGCGCTTGCCCTTGAACAGCGGACCGTCGCAGTGCGGGCAATAAGCGACGCCCTTGTTGCGGTAGTGCTGCTCACCCGGCACGCCCATTTCTCTCCAGCGCGCACCTGTGGCCAGGATGATCGTTTTCGATTTGAGGCTGGCACCACTGGCGAATTTCACTTCGTGCAGCTCGCCGTTTTTACCAGGGATAAGCTGGTCGGCACGTTGCAGGTTCATGATGTCGACTTCGTACTGCTTGACGTGCTCTTCGAGAGCCACTGCAAGCTTCGGCCCTTCGGTGTGCTGCACCGAAATGAAGTTCTCGATGGCCATGGTGTCCAGCACCTGACCGCCAAAGCGTTCTGCCGCAACGCCGGTGTGAATGCCTTTGCGTGCCGCATAAACCGCAGCGGCCGAACCTGCAGGGCCGCCACCCACCACCAGCACATCAAAGGCTTGCTTGGCTTTGAGCTTTTCAGCCTGACGCGCGCCAGCACTGGTATCAATCTTGGCGAGGATCTCTTCCAGCCCCATGCGGCCCTGGCCGAACAGTTCGCCGTTCAGGTAAATGCTGGGCACCGACATGATCTGGCGCTCGGTCACTTCATCCTGGAACAGCGCGCCGTCGATTGCGACGTGCTTGATGTTCGGGTTGAGGACCGCCATCAGGTTCAACGCCTGGACAACGTCCGGGCAGTTCTGGCACGACTGGGAGAAATAGGTTTCGAACCTGAAATCACCTTCCAGCGTGCTGATCTGATCGATGACATCGGCACTGGCCTTGGACGGATAGCCGCCCACTTGCAGCAGTGCCAATACCAGCGAGGTAAATTCGTGGCCCATGGGAATGCCGGCGAAACGCAGGCTGATGTCCTGTCCCGGGCTATTGAGCGAGAACGACGGCGTGCGCGCGTCGGTGCCGCTTTCATTCAGGGATACGTCTTTCGAAACACTGATGATGTCATTGAGCAGCGCCAGCATTTCCTGGGATTTCGCGCCGTCATCGAGGGACGCGACGATCTCCACTGGGCGGCTGACCCGTTCCAGATAGGATTTCAACTGGGCTTTAAGATTGGCGTCCAACATGCGGGCGATTCCTTTTTGCGAGGTAGAAAAAACAACGCCCAGGCGATGTTCGCCCGGGCGTTTTTTGGGGCGATGCGGTTTACGTGCTCAAGCGCTCAGCGCCCCAAGCCAACTCACGGGAGTCAGATCTTGCCAACCAGGTCCAGCGACGGCGCCAGAGTGGCCTCGCCTTCTTTCCACTTGGCTGGGCACACTTCACCCGGGTGGGCGGCAACATATTGAGCAGCCTTGATTTTGCGCAGCAGCTCGGAAGCGTCACGACCTACACCACCGTCGTTCAGCTCGACGATCTTGATCTGGCCTTCCGGGTTGATCACGAACGTACCGCGGTCAGCCAGACCGGCTTCTTCGATCAGCACGTCGAAGTTGCGCGAGATGGTCAGCGTCGGGTCACCGATCATGGTGTACTGAATCTTGCCGATTGCTGGCGAAGTGTTGTGCCAGGCGGCGTGGGCGAAGTGAGTGTCGGTCGAAACGCTGTAGATCTCGACGCCCAGCTTCTGGAACGTGTCGTAGTGATCGGCCAGGTCTTCGAGTTCGGTTGGGCACACGAAGGTGAAGTCAGCCGGGTAGAAGAACACGACAGACCACTTGCCTTTGAAGTCAGCATCCGAAACTTCAACGAACGAGCCGTTCTTGAATGCGGTGGCTTTAAAAGGTTTTACCTGGCTGTTGATGATAGGCATCAGTGAATCTCCTGAGGGGTTGTGAATTCGATGGAGTGAAGCTTACGCACAATCGCGGCATGGGGCTCATTGGCAAACCTCATGCTGCTGATTGGTTTTTACTATAAGAGATGTTCATTAATAGAAGAAACCTGAATCGACGCTGAAGCATCATGGAACGTCCTGAACGGCGTTACCTCGACGTAGCGCATGGCTGACTTCATGTCCTTCCAGCCCACATAGCTCATCAGCGACTTCAAGTCCCAGCCATTGTGATGCGCCCATGTTGCAAAACCTCGACGCAACGAGTGACTGGTGTACTGCCCTGCCGCAATCCCGGCACGCTCCAGCACCTGGCGCAGCAGCGGGATGACGCTGTTGGCGTGCAAGGGTTGAGCCCCAAGATTGCCCCAGCGATCAATGCTGCGAAACACCGGACCGCGCACCAGCGCCGCGCAATTGATCCAGTCGATGTATGCCTGCACCGGGCACAGGCGCTGCAGCGCGGGCGTCTGGTAAGTCTTGCCGAGGTTTTCGCGGTCGCTTTTGCTGCGAGGCAGATACAAGGTGATGCCGGCGCCTGCCACGGCCTGAACGTCTTCAACCTGGAGACGGCACAGCTCGTCGCTGCGAAAGCCACGCCAGAAACCGAGCAGGATCAGCGCTGCGTCGCGCTTGCAGCGCAGTTCAGTGAATGCGTCCTGCTGTTGCCGCGCACGCTCTGCCTCCGCTGTCAGCCAGTCAATGGCCTGCTCCAGATGAATCAGTTGCAGCGGGACCGCCTGTTTCTCACGTGCCGGATGCAGCGCGCGAATGCCTTTGAGCACCTTGCGCACCATGGGCGCTTTGGTCGGATCGTTGAAACCCTGGCTGACGTGCCATTGCGCCAGAGCACTGAGACGCAGCTTAAGGGTGTTGATCGATAACGTCGCCGCATGGTCGGCCAGATAACGCGCCACGCTCTCGCTGGTCGCTGGCAGGAACCCGCCCCAGCTCACTTCAAAGTGCTCGATGGCCGCACGGTAGCTGCGCCGCGTGTTGTCACGGGTCGCGGCATCGATATAGCGATCCACATCATGCATTGCTCGACGTCCATTCATACGGTTTCGGGCCTGGGGAAACGTGCTTGGGCCACTGACACGGGATAATACGCCAATATCCCGTGTTGTTTAATGAAAATAAAAAATAGGATTTTAGAAATAAATGGTATGTAATTACAGGATACATACCACAGTACGAAATTGAAGGAGCACCCATGGCCCGGGGCGGTATCAACAGAGCAGTGGTGCAGACGGCAAGGCTTGCCCTGCTGGCGCGTGGCGAACACCCAAGCATCGACGCCGTGCGTGTGGAAATGGGCAACACTGGCTCAAAAACCACGATCCATCGCTATCTCAAAGAACTGGACGAAGGCGACTCGTTCGCCTCGGGAACCCCCGATATCAGCCAGGAACTGACCGAACTAGTGGCCCGCCTCGCTCAACGACTGGAAAGCCAGGCACAGGACATTGCCGACCAGGTTCGGGCACGCTGCGATGAGGAGCTGGGAAAAAAATCATCAGAGGTCACGCAACTGCAGCTACAGGCGTCGACCGACGCCACGCAATTGCAGCAACGGAGCAGGCACATCAGTGAACTGGACGCCGCCCTGCTGACCTCCCGCGAAGCGCTGCAACAGGCACACACCGAGAATGCCCGCCTGACTCAGGCCAACCTCGATCTGATCGCTCGCTTGCAGGACAAGGACGGTCACATTCAGTCGCTGGAAGAAAAACACCTGAATGCGCGTGATGCCCTTGAGCATTATCGCAACGCAGTCAAGGAGCAGCGCGAGCAGGAACAGCGACGCCACGAAGGGCAGCTGCAACAATTACAGTTGGAATTACGCCAGGCACAGCAGCAGGGGATAGTGCGTCAGGAAGAAATCACGGCCCTCAACCGTGACAATGAGCGCCTGCTGGGTGAGATCCGCACCACACGGCGCGAACTGGATAAACAGGTCGATCAGCTGGAAGTGGCGAACGCCCAGGTCGCAGGCCTTGGTAAGCAGTTCCAGCGTTCCGAGACTCGCTGCACGCTGCTCGAGGAACGCCTGAGCAACGCAAATCAGCAAGCCCTTGATACACGAAAGCAGTTGACCGATCAGCAGCAACAGAACCGGGTCCTGGAGCTGATTCTGATCAAGACCGAGATGGCGCTGGAAAGCCTGCGAGCCGAGTCGGCAGCTTCCCAGGATATCGAAGCCGGCGATCAGTCGTGACTTCGGCTTTCCAGCATGGTGCGCACCCTTGACGCCAACTCGTCAACATTGAATGGCTTGGTCATCATGTCCATGCCCGTGCCGAGGAAGTCACCACGCACCTGCGCTTCTGGCGCGTAACCGGTCATGAACAGGACTCGAAGCGTAGGCCGGTGCTGGCGCGCGATCTCGGCCAGCTGGCGACCGTTAAGGCCCGGCAGTCCCACATCCGTCACCAACAGATCGATACGTTCACGACCCTGAATATAGGGCAGTGCCGCTTCGCTGTCGGCCGCTTCGAGGGTCAGATAACCCAGCTCGCGCAGCACGTCGACGACCAGCATGCGCACGGCGGGCTCATCTTCGACAACCAGCAGGCGCTCGCCGCGAATGGCGCGGGGTGCCTGAGCCACTTCGGTCAGGTTCGGCGCAGGCTCGTTGGCATCCAGGACTTTGGGCAGATAGAGATGAACGCTCGTCCCCTCACCTTCAACGCTGTCGATCAATACCTGGCCACCCGTCTGCTTGACGAAGCCGTAGACCATGGAGAGGCCGAGCCCTGTGCCCTGCCCGATAGGCTTGGTGGTGAAGAACGGATCGAAAACCCGCGCCAGCACATCGCCAGACATGCCACAGCCGGAATCCTGAACCGTCAGGCGCACATACTCGCCCGCAGGCACCGGAGCCGAGTGCGCAGACACAGAGACCGTCTCGCTGGAGATGATCAGGTGCCCGCCCTCAGGCATGGCGTCCCGGGCATTGATGACCAGATTCAGCAGCGCATTCTCGAGCTGATGCCCATCGGTGTGGGTAAAAGGCAGCTCTTCGCACAGCCGGGTCTGGAGCTTGATACTCTCCCCCGTGGTGCGACGCATCAGGTCCTCCATCGACTGCACCATACCGTTGACGTCGACATCGCTGTTGTCCAGCGACTGCCTGCGCGCATACGCCAGCAGACGGTGGGTCAAGGCCGCGGCCCTGTTGGCGGAGGTGGTGGCAGCAACGATGTAGCGGTCGATCTCTTCGATCCGGCCGGCAGCGATACGCCGCTGAATCAGATCCAGCGCGCCTAGCACACCGGTGAGCATATTGTTGAAGTCATGGGCAATGCCGCCCGTGAGCTGGCCTATGGCATCCATCTTCTGCGCGTGGCGCAGGGTTTCTTCGGCCTGCTCACGCTCAGCCATTTCGACCTGTAACAGCTCGTTGGTGCGAGCCAGCTCGCGGGTACGCTCGGCGACGCGCAACTCGAGGCTTTCATTGAGTTCGCGCAGGGCCTCCTCGGCGTTGACCTGCGCAGTAATGTCCGTGTGCGTGCCGAGCCAGTGAATGATGTGCCCCTGCTCGTTACGAATCGGCAGCGCCCGGGCGAGGAACCAGCAGTAGTTGCCATCCTTGCCACGCAACGGAAAGGTGTCTTCCCAGATCGAGCCAGTGGCCAGGCAATGGGTCAGGCGTGCAGTCACCCGCTCGACGTGGTCAGGATGGTGCACCGACCGCCAGCCCAGCGCCCGCATCGCTTCCAGCGAAGCGCCGGTGTAGTCGTACCAGCGCTCGTTATACCAGTAGATGTCCCCTGCAGAATCGGCGGTCCAGGCCAGCTGACTCATGTTGTCAGCAAGCATGCGAAACTGCCGCTCGCTTTCCAGCAGGGCATCAATGTTGGGCACAGGGCCTGTATGCTTGCTCAGGGTCAATGGCATCGCCACCCACGTATGGATTGCTCATCGCGGATCCATCCGCGACTGTCTTCACAACCGGCACTTATCCCGAGTGCCGAGGTATAAACTGCGCGACCTGAAGCTCGCACAGCCTTCAGCTTTTTGCCGCCACGGGCGAACGCATGGTAACAAACTCTTCTGCCATGGTCGGGTGCACACCAATGGTGTCGTCAAACACTCGCTTGGTAGCGCCCGCCTTTAGCGCGATGGCCAACCCCTGAACGATTTCACCAGCATCAGGCCCGACCATGTGGCAGCCCAGGACTTTGTCGGTCTGGGCGTCGACCACCAGCTTCATCAGGGTGCGTTCCTGATTGTCAGTGAGCGTCAGCTTCATTGGGCGGAAGCGGCTTTCGAATATCTGCACTTCGTGGCCAGCCTCCCTCGCTTCTTCTTCGGTCAAGCCAACCGTGCCGATATTGGGCAGGCTGAAGACGGCGGTCGGAATGTGCCGATAATCCACAGGCCGGTAGTCCTGCGCCTTGAACAGCCGCCGGGCCACGGCCATGCCTTCGGCCAGCGCCACGGGTGTCAACTGAACGCGACCGATGACGTCACCCAGGGCAAGGATTGAAGGTTCGCTGGTCTGGAAATTCTCGTCCACCTGCACGAAGCCCTTGTCGTTGAGCTTCACATCGACATGCTCCAGCCCGAGATTGTCCAGCATGGGCCGCCGGCCGGTGGCGTAGAAGACACAGTCGGTGGTCAACTGACGACCGTCCTTGAGGTGCAGCAGCAAACTGTCATCACCCTGCTTCTCGATGCGCTGGATGTCGGAGTTGAACATCACCGTCATGCCGTGTCGGGTCAACTCATCATGCAGATGGCTGCGCACGCTGCCATCAAAACCACGCAGAAACATTTCGCCGCGATACATCAGGGACGTGTCTACACCAAGGCCATGAAAAATCGAAGCGAATTCCACCGCGATATAGCCACCGCCCACCACGACGATACGCTTGGGCAGCTGCTTGAGATGAAACGCCTGGTTGGAAGTGATCGCGTGCTCACGCCCCTCGATATCGGGAACCTGCGGCCATCCACCAGTGGCGATCAGGATGTGCTCGGCGCTGTAAACCTGGCCATTGACTTCAACCTGATGCGGCCCTTTGAGCGTGGCGTGGCCCTCCATGAGGGTGACACCGCTGTCGACCAGCAGCTTGCGATAAATGTCGTTCAGATGCTTGATCTGTTTGTCTTTGTTGGCAATCAGCGTGGCCCAGTCAAACTCGGCCTCGCCGGTGGTCCAGCCATAGCTTTTAGCCTGCTCGAACTCTTCGGAATAATGGGCTCCGTAGACCAGCAGCTTCTTGGGCACGCAGCCAACATTGACGCAAGTGCCGCCCAGATAGCGACTCTCGGCCACTGCCACGCGCGCACCAAAACCCGCTGCGAAACGGCCAGCACGTACACCGCCGGAACCGGCACCGATTACAAAGAGGTCGAAGTCGTAAGCCATGAGTTTCTCCTGAACAGGCGTCCAGCATATCAGCCAGAAATGACAAAGCCACCCGCAGGTGGCCTTGTGTAGCAAGTAACTGCGATGAATCCGATGCTTACTTGCCGTTCTTGTAGAAATGCTCGAAGCAGAAGTTGGTGGCTTCAATGTAGCCTTCAGCGCCGCCGCAATCAAAGCGGGTGCCCTGGAATTTGTAAGCCAGCACGTTGCCCTCGGCCGCCTGCTTCATCAAGGCGTCGGTGATCTGGATTTCGCCGCCCTTGCCTGGCTCGGTGGCTTCGATTTTTTCGAAGATGTCCGGGGTCAGGATGTAGCGACCAATGATCGCCAGATTGGAAGGCGCGTCTTCCGGCTTTGGCTTTTCGACCATGTCGGTGACACGGAACAGGCCTGGCTTGATTTCTTCACCAGCGATCACGCCATATTTGTGCGTCTCGTTGGCTGGCACTTCCTGGATGGCGACGATCGAGCAACCGTAGTGCTTGTGCAGCTTGACCATCTGCTCCAGCACGCCTTCACCTTCAAGGTTGACGCACAGGTCATCGGCGAGGACAACGGCAAACGCCTCGTTGCCGATCAGCGGGCGACCGCTGAGAATGGCGTGGCCCAGACCTTTCATTTCGGTCTGACGGGTGTAGGAAAAGCTGCACTCGTCGATCAGGCGACGGATACCGACCAGGTACTTTTCCTTGTCGGTGCCCTTGATCTGGTTTTCCAGCTCGTAACTGATGTCGAAATGGTCTTCCAGTGCGCGCTTGCCACGGCCAGTCACGATAGAAATCTCTTTCAGGCCCGCTTCAAGAGCTTCTTCCACGCCGTACTGGATCAGCGGCTTGTTGACCACTGGCAGCATCTCTTTAGGCATGGCTTTGGTGGCCGGCAAAAAGCGAGTGCCGTAACCGGCTGCTGGGAACAAGCATTTCTTGATCATAAAAGTCCTTGGTAAAGGCATATTGTCATTAGCGAGGCAGTCTAATCGGGCATCGGTCACCTTACAATGCCGATACCTCTGCCCGCAGGCTGTCATGGTAGAGGAACAGAGGCGCAGATAGTTCAAATTGACTTGCACATATCGCAGTCAGCGTCCGCCTTGCCAGACACTGATGGGGGTGGGCCTCTGTGTCATGCAAGGCGACAGCCGCGCCACTCAAGCTTTATGATGCGCCACCTGAACGATCAACGAGGCAGCGTGCAATGGCATTGGAAAAAAACGTTAACGGATACCTGATCAAGCAATTGCAGGATACCCAATGGTGGGTGTGCAGCATTGCCGATGAAGCAATTGCAGGCCCGTTTGCAACGGAACAGTCTGCGGTCGATGTGGCTTCCGTTCTGCACGATCAACGGGCAGCACCTTCGCGACGCTCCGGGAAATAGTTCGGATTAGATCCAGTGATGTCGGAACGATGGCATCACTGTTCAGTCATACCCACCTGTGTTCTACCTTTTCTCCTTTCCATGAAGCGCCTAAACATGATCAAAGTTCTCTCTGTCCTTGCTGTGCTGAGCCTGACTGGCTGCGCGACCGCGTCCAACACCTACTTGAAGAACGGCAAGCAGGGGCTGAGCATTGACTGCTCCGGCGAAGCCATGTCATGGGCGGCCTGCTATGAGAAAGCGGATGCATCGTGCGCCGGGACTGGCTATGAAATCGTCGGCACCGATGGCACGCCGCAACCCAACGACAGCGACAAGACGCTGGGTGTCGACGTCGGCAACTACAAAAACCGCAGCGTACTGGTGGTGTGCAAGTAACGCCTCAGCCGGAGATACAGGCAGTGGCTGCACGCTGCACGTCCATCGGCCGAATCGGCACGTTGGCGATGCGCTCATAGACCTTGATCGAGCTGCCGCTGGAACGGTTTTCAACATCCAGAATCGCCGCCGGGTCCTTGCTGAATTTCTGCGCGACAATCACTCTCAGGCCGTCATGGCGGGGCTCCACCAACGGCGGCTTGCGGCTCTTGGCAATTTTGCCGACGAAACAGTCGGTGTACTCCTTGGGTGACTTGCCAGACATCACGCTCATGGTGGCTGGCGTGTGTTCGATTTCTTCGACGGTGGCACAACCTGTCATTGCCAGAGCCAGCACTACAACAGCGAATTTCATAAATTCCTCCCAAGTAAAGGTGCTACGACAAGCCAGGGCTCAATTAAATCCCTGAGGGGGGCGTTTTCGACAACAGCCTGTCAAAAACACGATTAGACCCACCCCGCCATGTTATCGTCTCGATTTTTGCGGCAAAGACTTTTCACCGGAGACACCCATGAAATTCGTACACCAGCGCGAGCACCTTAACGAAGACGATCTGGTCGTCATCGAGTGCTCCCAGCTCTGCAATATACGCCTGATGAACGATTCCAATTTTCGTTCCTTCAAGAACGGTGGTCGTCACACCTACCACGGCGGCGCATTTGACACCTTCCCGGCGAAAATTGCCGTACCCAGCGACGGCTTCTGGAACATCACGATTGATACCGCCGGACGCAAGCTTGACACCAACGGCGGCCGCAAGAGTACCTTCACCCACTCGATCAAGATTGTCCGACGTTCAACGTCTCGACTCAGCTGACCACACGCCAGCCAGACATCAGGAGCCGTCATGAACAACCCCGCACCCCGCACGACCAAATACGCAGTGAGTTACAAGCTCAATGGCGAACGCCGCTTCGAGTTTGCCCAGCTGCAATCCGCCTCCCCCGAAGAAGCGCTGGCCGCTCTTGAAAAGATGCACGGCCAGAGCGATGACCAGATTACTGACGTGAAAGTCAGCAAAGCGCTCTGATTCACCAACGCGCTCTGGATGACGCCCATGATTCGTCAATGGCCATGAAACGGCCGCCATCGACGCCACTGGTCAACGACCTGTTTGCTCAGGATCCGCCGCAGCCGGCTCGGGTCGAGCAATTCGGGCCCGGCGCGTGGCTACTGCGCAGCTTCGCCATCGACTTGATGGATGACCTGCTTGCCGCACTCGATGCCGTGGCTGACAAGGCGCCGTTCAGGCAAATGGTCACTCCCGGCGGTTTCACCATGTCTGCGGCGCTGAGCAGTTGCGGCGAGGTCGGCTGGGTGACTGATCGCAGTGGCTACCGCTACTCGGCCATTGACCCGCGCAGCGGGCAAGCCTGGCCAGCGATACCGGAGGCATTCCTGCAACTGGCCCGCCAGGCAGCCGCAGTGGCTGGGTATGCCGACTTCACACCGGATGCGTGCCTGATCAATCGTTATGTACCAGGCGCGAAGATGTCACTGCATCAGGACAAGGACGAAAAGCAGCTGGAGTTCCCGGTGGTTTCGCTATCTCTGGGCCTGCCTGCCGTGTTTCTGTTCGGCGGCATGGCGCGCGCGGACAGGACCCTGAAGATCCCGCTGTTGCATGGCGACGTCGTGGTCTGGGGTGGCGAGGATCGCTTGCGCTATCACGGCGTGATGCCAGTAAAGCCCGGCGCTCACCCATTGCTGGGTGAGCAGCGTATCAACGTCACGTTCAGACGTGCGCTTTAGCAGTCTCCTGCTGACCAGCACCGGCTTCACAGACCGCCCTCGCCCTGACCGGGCAAACGGTCCGGTGCAGGTTTAGGGCCGTGTTGATGATGCCGATGTGGCTGAACGCCTGGGGGAAGTTGCCAAGCATGCGTTTGGCCAGCGGATCATATTGCTCGGCCAGCAGCCCGAGGTCGTTACTCAGGCCGCACAGGCGCTCGAACAGCGCGGTGGCGTCTTCAATGCGACCCATCAGCACATAGACATCCGCAAGCCAGAATGAACACACCAAAAACGTCCCTTCACTGCCTGACACGCCATCCGTGCTGTGTTCGGTGTCATAGCGCAAAAGCAGGCCATGATGGATCAGCTCGCGCTCGATGGCGTGAACAGTGCCAATGACGCGCGGGTCATCAGCAGGCAAAAAACCTGTCAACGCGATCTGCAGCAGGCTGGCGTCCAGTGCGGGCGCGCCGTAGGCCTGGGTAAAGCTGCCGAGCGCAGGGTCATAGCCATGCAGGCAGACATCGGCATGAATTTCGTCTGCCACCTGCCGATAATGCGCCGCCAGCGCCCGATCTTCGTCCGTCTGCGCAGTCTCGGCCAGCAGCCTGGCGTTGCGATCAAAAGCCACCCAGGTCATCACTTTCGAATGGGTAAAGTGCCGCGGCGCGGAGCGAATCTCCCAGATGCCGCGATCCGGAAGGTGCCAGACCTTTTCGAGAAACGGCATGATGACCCGGGTGATCGCTACGCTGCGGGGCGTGCGCGACAGGCCACCCTTGAACGCTTGAATCATTGCGTCGGCCACTTCGCCATACACATCCAGCTGCATCTGGGTCGCAGCGCCATTGCCGATCCGCACCGGCCCCGAACCTTCATAGCCGGCAAGCCAGGGCAACTCCGCTTCCTGCAGGCGGCGCTCTCCGCCCAGGCCGTACATGATCTGTATCTGTTCGGGATTGCCTGCCACCGAGCGCAGCAACCATTCGCGCCACGCTGCAGCTTCCTCGAAATAACCCAGGTTCATGAAGGCCAGCAAGGTCATGGTCGCGTCGCGCAGCCAGCAATAACGGTAATCCCAGTTGCGCTCGCCACCCAGTTGCTCAGGCAGCGAGGTGGTGACCGCCGCCACGATGCCGCCGGTAGGCTGGTAGGTCATGGCCTTAAGGGTGATCAACGAGCGCTTGACCTGCGCCGACCAAGGCCCCACCTCAGGGCAACGGTCGGAAAACTCGCGCCAGTAGGCATCGGTTTGCGCCAGCGCCTGCTCGGCGTCGATGCCGTCCTGAACCGCCTCGAAGGAGGCCTGATGACTGAGCACGAAGGCCTGCCGCATCCCCGACTCGACACGCAACTGACACGTGGTGTGGTGGTCAAGCGCACGCATCGTCTGCGGGGCGCGCAACACCAGCATTTCCGGGCCTGCCACTGCGGTCAGCATCACTCCGTCGCGATTCTCCACCCAGGGCACACTGTTGCCGTAATCGAAGCGAATGGCCAGGTCCATCTCGAAGTCGACATGCCCTTCCAGCCCGACCACCTGCCTGACAACATGACTGCCCTCGCCCACTGGCATGAAATCAATCAGCATGGCCCGGCCAGTGCTTGTCTGAAACAGCGTTTCCAGAACCAGGGTACCTTCGCGATATCGCCTTTCCCGGCTGATCAGCGGACCACGGGGCGCAAGCTTCCAGCGCCCGTTATTGCTGTCGCCCAACAGCGCAGCGAAGCAGGCAGGCGAGTCGAAACGGGGGAAGCACAGCCAGTCGAGGGAGCCATCTCGGGCGACCAGAGCCGCGGTCTTGCAATTGCCGAGCAACGCGTAATCTTCAATCAGTGCGGCCATGTGGGCATCCAGCGTCAGTGAAGAGAGAGGCAGACTCAACGCGGCAGGATATAGCGCTCGATCGCGGTGGCTACGCCATCTTCCAGGTTGCTGCCGGTGACCACATCGGCCTGGCTGCGGACACTGTCCTCCGCCTGCCCCATGGCAATTGATAATCCAGCCTGCTTGAACATCGCCACGTCGTTGCCGCCGTCCCCGATGGCGGCGGTATGGGCCAGCTCGATATCAAGCTGGCGCGCCAGGGTAATCAGCGCATTGCCCTTGTTGGCCGCGAGCGCGGTGATGTCCAGGTAATACAATTGCGAGCGAGCAGCGAAGGCCTGCTGTGCGATCAGCGGATTCAGTTCACCTTCAAGCTGCTTGAGCAGATCGAAGTCGCGGCTGGCAGCGACAATCTTGTCGACGCTCTGCAGGTAGGGCGCGAAACTGGACACGTGCACCGGGTCGTAGCCCAGGGTATTGCGCTCGTGCTCCACGTAGTCACCGGCAGGATCAAGCAACAGCCAGCGATCATCCGCGAACACCCAGATCGCAACCGGATGTTGCGAGAGGAATTCGATACAGGTCTTCGCCGCCTGGGGCTCGATGCGACAGGCAAAGATCACATGACCTTCGGCGTCGACGATATTGGCGCCGTTGAAGCCCACGGTGGGCAGCTCCACGCCCAGCGCACGGATCTGCTGGCGCATGGCCCTGGGCGGACGGCTGCTGGCCAGGGAAAACTGAATGCCCGCTTCGCGCAAGCGCGCCACAGCATTGATGTTCGCCTGGCTCAACGTGTGGTCGGGGCGCAGCAATGTGCCATCGATATCGGAAAGCAGAAAACGGACCGGCTGTTGAAGTTCAGGCATCGATATTTCGCCATTCACGGCCATCGCTGGCCAACAGAGTATCGGCAGCGACAGGACCGTCACTGCCCGCGGGATAGGTTTCGACCTGAGGATTATTGCGCCACGCATCCAGGAACGGCTGCACCGCGCGCCAGCCATTCTCGATGTTGTCAGCGCGCTGAAACAGCGTCTGGTCCCCGGTCAGACAGTCATAGATCAACGTCTCATAACCGGTTGACGGCTGCATCTCGAAGAAGTCCTTGTACTCGAAGCCCAGCTCGATGTCTTCCATGAGCAGGGTTGGCCCGGGCTTTTTCGCATACAGGTCAAACCACATGCCTTCATTGGGCTGAATCTGGATGCGCAAATAGTTGGGCTTGAGGCGTTCAACCTCGGTGTCACGGAATTGCGCATAGGGTGCCGGCTTGAAGCAGATGGCAATCTGGGTGCTGCGCGTACCAAGCCGCTTGCCAGTACGCAGGTAAAACGGCACGCCGACCCAGCGCCAGTTATCGACCATCACCTTGAGCGCCACGTAGGTTTCGGTGGTGCTGTCGGCAGCGACCTTTTCTTCCTGACGATAGCTTGGCACCGGCTCGCCGCCCTTCTGACCCGCCGCGTATTGGCCGCGAACCGAATTGGCCAGCGCCTCGGCTTCAGACCAGGGGCGAATCGCGCCAATGACCTTGGCCTTTTCGCCACGCACAGCATCGGCTCCGAAGGCAGCAGGCGGCTCCATGGCCACCATCGCCAGCAGCTGAAACAGGTGGTTGGGAACCATGTCACGCAGGGCTCCGGTATTTTCGTAAAAGCTGCCCCGGGTTTCGACGCCCACCGTTTCGGCCGCCGTGATCTGTACGTGGTCGATGTAGTGGTTGTTCCAGAACGACTCGAACAAGGCATTGGAGAACCGGCTGACGAGGATGTTCTGCACCGTCTCTTTGCCCAGATAATGGTCTATCCGGTAAATCTGCTTTTCGGTCATGACCTTGAGCAGGCACTCATTGAGCGCCACGGCACTGGCCAGGTCAGACCCAAACGGCTTCTCGATCACCACGCGGCGGAACTGCCCTTCCTGTTCGCTCAGCAGGCCGGATGTGCCCAGCCGCGTGGCCACTTCGCTGAAGAAGCGGGGCGCAGTGGCGAGATAAAACACCGCATTGCCCGTGCCGGTGCTTTCAATTTTCGCGGCGATATCCTGATAAGTGGAATCGTCAAGAAAATCACCCTGCACATAACTGATGCGCTCGGCCAGGCTGGCCCACAGTTCCGGGTCCAAAGGCCCCTCGCTGCCCTGCGCCACCTTGCCGGCTGCTTCCTGACGAATGAAATCTTCCAGTTTTCTGGCAAAATCGGCGTCGCTGATGGCGTTGTGATCGACACCTACGATGTGCAGGTCGCCGCCCGCAAGACCATCACGGGTCAGGTTGTACAGCGCCGGCATCAGCAGGCGCTTGACCAGATCACCATGGGCGCCGAACAGGAACAGCGTCGTCGGCGGCGCTACTTCGGGTGCCTGCCGGGCAGTGCCGCGCGACAACCCCATTACTTGCTGCCTTCTTTGTGACCACCAAAACCAAAGCGCATGGCCGAAAGCATTTTGTCTGCGTACGAACTTTTCTGCCGTGAACGGAAGCGTGCGAACAGCGCGCTGGAGAGCACCGGCACCGGCACCGCTTGTTCCATGGCCGCCTCAATCGTCCAGCGACCTTCACCGCTGTCAGCCACGGAGCCCGAGTAGGCGTCCAGCTGCGGGTCGGTGGCCAGGGCGTCTGCAGTCAGGTCGAGCAGCCAGGACGATACGACGCTGCCGCGACGCCAGACTTCGGCGATGTCTGCCATGTTCAGATCGAAACGCTGCTCGGCAGGCAGATTGTCCGAATTCTTCTGCTTGAGGATGTCAAAGCCTTCGGCGAAGGCCTGCATCATTCCGTACTCGATGCCGTTGTGGATCATCTTGACGAAGTGACCCGAGCCTGCGGGGCCGGCATGGATGTAGCCGCGCTCAGCACGGTCGTCTGTGGCCGTACGGCCCTTGGTGCGCTCAATGGAACCAATGCCAGGTGCCAGCGTGGCGAACAGTGGATCAAGGCGCATGACCACTTCGGCTTCGCCGCCGATCATCATGCAGTAGCCGCGCTCCAGCCCCCACACACCGCCGGACGTGCCGACGTCAACATAATGCAGGCCCTTGGCGGTCAGCGCCTGGGCGCGACGCACGTCATCCTTGTAGAACGTGTTGCCGCCGTCGATGATCACGTCATCGGCATCAAGCAGTGCGCTCAGCTCGGTAATGGTGTCTTCCGTGGGCGCACCGGCAGGCAGCATCACCCAGACAGCACGCGGCTTGTCCATGGCCGCCACCAGGGCGGGTAGATCGGACACTGCCGTGGCGCCGTCGCTGGCCAGATTCTCACGGGACGCTGCATCACGGTCGTAAACGACGGTGCTGTGGCCGTTGAGCATCAGTCGTCTGGCAATGTTGCCGCCCATGCGGCCGAGTCCGATGATTCCGAGTTGCATGTGCTGGTGCTCCATGAATTGCAAAAAATTGTTACCCCATTCTACAGCCCGTTTCGTCGCGAGCCACCCTTGGGAACAATGTTTCGAGCAACGCAGGCGGTTCTTCTGGCCATTGGCTATACTTGAGGCATGACCCGCGTTACGGAGGATGGAATCGCGATCAAGAAACGTTCGCGACAATTGAAAATAAAAAAGTTCCAAAAATTCGCAAAAGAAATCAGAATTGCAGTCGATAGAGAGGTAAGCAGAGGCGAGTCGGTGCATCGATAGTCATTTGCCAAGACCTTTCATGTTGAATCCGCCATTTGCGAGGTGAGCAATGGGCACTTTACTACCAGCAACTGCACCACAAACCCTGTACGTCACCATCCGCCGTGATGAACTGCGTCAGCTTAAAGAAGAGCGCGAACTGCTGCTGAAAAAGGTCGCTCATTTAAGCCTCGTGGTCCAGCAGGCCCACCTGATGAGTTCCGTTACCGCACTGCAGGCCTGACCCGGCCGGTGTAGACCCCAGGCAAGCCTGATCTGGCGGCTTGCCTTACAACCGCGACTGATTGCGCTATAGCGGCTATTCGGACCTTTCCGACATCATGCCGCCCCTCCTCCCTTGAAACTTTCCGACCTGAGCCTGCCGACAACGTTCCGCACTGGCGCCCTGCCTAGAGCGCTTTCTGCCAGAACATTGCCTTGCCCATTTGCGGATCGAGCTCGTAGCCAGCAAAACCCAGCTTGCGATAAGCCCCCTGAGCGATGAGGTTGCCCTCCAGCACTTCCAGCGTCAGCTTGCAGCAGCCACGCTGACGGGCAATCTCTTCGACTTTTGCCAGCATCTTCTGACTGATGCCCTGGCCTCGGTGCGTGCTTACCACCACCACATCATGGATGTTCACCAGTGGACGACACTGGAAGGTCGAGAACCCCTCGAAACAGTTGACCAGCCCGACTGGCTCTCCAGCGATGAAGGCCAGCACGCTGAAAGCATAGGGCCGCTTGGCGAGTTCGGCCGCCAGCTGCTGACGCGTATCAACAGACAGGGCCTGACCACCACCCATGGCATCTTCAGCGTAATGACCGAGCAAAGAACCTATGGCCTCGGCGTGGACCTGATTGGTGTAACTCGCTTGCAGTACCAACATTTCAGGGGTTGCCATCTTTTCCTCTGGGATCAGTTGAATCGGTAGGTAAGTGGCTGGCGTCGAGCAGCCCGAGATCGATTCTATCCCTTCAATAGACAAATTGTTCCCTCGTACGCGTAGGAAAGTTCTTCAGCCGCCCTAAGATTGATCAGCGAACGCACCAGGAAAAGGCAAGGTAGCTAAGTACGCTGTTCACGCTCCCGATAACCGCGACAAAAACGGCGTTTTCAAATCGACTAACTTGCCTGCGTCCAACAATCCGACGATCGGTCAACAGGGTGATTGATGTCAATCCAGTGCCCGATAAATGAGGGACAGGTAACCCCGCCGTGGCGTGCTGAAATAAAAGCCCCCGTAGGCAGCCGCTTCGGACGGCGATCCCAGACATTTCCGACAAAATAAGTAGAAACTTCTACAGCCCCCATAGGTCATCTGCTTAGAGCGCCTACGCTGTTGCCTGGGTCCGCCAATTTGGCGGTTCCGGCGTTGAGGTGATCGGAAAATAGAAAATGGGTACTGATTTTGCGTAGTGCATGTTGGACCCGGCCATAGGAAATGGCCCATAACTACACGAATGCAGTACCGATACTGTATTGATTGGGAGAAAAAGATGATTAGCGCCGCTGTCAAAACCCAGCAGGGAGAGAGTTTTAATCAGCCGGCCAGCGAGCTGACCCATCTGCCGGTCTTCGCACCGACGAGCGTTCCACGGCTGCAACTGCCTGTTTCACAGCCCACGATTGTCCCGACCAACAAGCGCAAGGTCTTGTTTGTCACGTCTGAGCTGGCCGACCTGGTGAAGACCGGTGGGTTGGGCGATGTCTCTGCCGCGCTGCCGCGCGCCATGCGCCACCTCCACGATGTCCGCGTGCTGATACCCGGCTATCCACAAGTACTCAATAGCGGCAACCCGATCCACGTGATCAGTCAGCTGGGTGGCCACGCTGCTCTGCCGCCGTGCAAGATCGGCCGTATGGACATGAAAGACGGCCTCGTCATCTACGTCCTCATCTGTCCGGAGCTGTATGAACGCGAAGGTACGCCTTACGCCGACAATCAGGGTCGCGACTGGTCAGACAACCATATTCGCTTCGCCCGGCTGGGTCTGGCTGCCGCCGAGTTCGCCGCTGGAGCGGTGAAGACTCAGTGGTGCCCCGAGCTGGTGCACGCTCATGACTGGCCCGCTGGTCTGGCGCCTGCTTATATGCGCTGGCGCGGGCAGACGACGCCAAGCATTTTCACTATTCATAACCTGGCGTATCAGGGCACGGTCAGCACTGCATCGAGCCGTGAACTGGGTATCCCGGATGAAGCGATCAACGCCGAAGGCATGGAGTTCTACGGCAAGTTGTCCTTTATCAAGGCGGGCATGGCCTACGCTAGCCATATCACCACCGTCAGCGCGACCTACGCTCGGGAAATTACCACGCCGGAGTTTGGCTGCGGCCTGGAAGGCTTCCTGCAGAGCAAAGCCGAACGCGGCCAGCTCAGCGGCATTCCCAATGGTATCGACGCCAGCTGGGATGCCGCGACTGACGAGCATCTGATTTGCCATTTCGCACCCAATGAATGGCAACGCAAGGAAATCAACGCAGATTTTGTTCGCGAACTGTTCGAGCTGGACCCTTCAACCGGTCCGCTGTTTGCTGTGGTATCGCGTCTGGTCTATCAGAAGGGCCTAGACCTCACCATTGGCGTCGCCGAGCACATCGTCAACAACGGCGGCCAGATTGCAATCATCGGTCGCGGTGAGCCGGAGGAAGAAGATGCCATGCGCGCCCTGGCCGAACGTTTTCCTGGCCGTGTCGGTGTGCGGGTTGGTTTCAATGAGACCGACGCCCGGCGCATGTTCGCTGGCAGTGACTTCCTGTTGATGCCATCGCGCTACGAGCCTTGCGGCCTGAGCCAGATGTACGCCCAACGCTTTGGCTCGCTGCCGGTCGCCCGCAATACAGGCGGCCTGGCCGACACCATTGAAAACGGCGTCACCGGTTTTCTGTTCGACGAGTCGACTGTCGAAAGTTATGCAGATGCATTGAACCGCGCCTTCAAGGTGTTCTCCAATCCTGCACTGCTGAACGCAATGCGCTGCAGGGCAATGGCGGCGCCATTCAACTGGCACCAGGCTGTCCAACCCTACGCAGAGCTTTATCAGGATCTGCTGAAAAAGAATGCAGGTGCCTCACTCCATTACTGATCAAAGGAATAACGGATGCCTCTGCGTACGGACGAGAACTGGCGCCACGGCGCCGTTCTGCTGGATTCTGGATTCACTCGGTTTGCCCTCTGGGCACCGGACGCCTTCTCCGTAAGTGTCGAGCTCGAGGATGGCCAGTCACTGGCCATGCTCCCGCAGAATGAAGGCTGGTTTGTTCTTGAGGCCCGCTGCCCGGCGGGCACTCGCTACCGTTACAGCATTGATGGCGAACTTGAAGTTCCCGACCCTGCTTCCCGCGCTCAATCCTCTGATGTCCACTCCCACAGCGTTGTTGTCGACCCTCTTGCCTATGAGTGGCAGAACACTGCCTGGCAGGGTCGCCCGTGGAACGAAGCGGTTATCTATGAGCTGCACGTGGGTGCCATGGGTGGCTATGCCGGTGTCGAGACGCATCTTGAACGCCTGGCCAGGCTGGGCGTCACTGCCATCGAACTGATGCCTATTGCCCAGTTTCCCGGGGAACGCAACTGGGGCTACGACGGCGTGCTGCCTTATGCACCGCAGTCGTCCTACGGCACTCCGGAAGAGCTCAAGCACCTGATCGACACCGCTCACGGTTTTGGCCTGATGGTCATTCTCGATGTCGTTTACAACCACTTCGGGCCTGACGGCAACTACCTGGGGCGCTATGCCAAGGGCTTCTTCCGCAGCGACGTGAAGACGCCATGGGGCGATTCCATCGACTTCCGTCGTCGTGAAGTGCGCGACTATTTCATTGATAACGCTTTGATGTGGCTGCTGGAATACCGCTTCGACGGTTTGCGCATGGACGCCGTACACGCCATCAACGACGCGACGTTCCTGCAGGAATTCGCGCAGAAGGTCCGTGAGCAGATCGACGCACCGCGTCATGTCTGGCTCAACCTGGAAAACGAATTCAACCAGGCCAGCCTGCTCGAAGAGGGTTTCGACGCACAGTGGAACGACGACGGCCACAACACCCTGCATGTGTTGCTGACGGGTGAAACCGACGCCTACTACACCGACTTTGCCGAGCAGCCGACGCACAAGCTGGCCCGACTGCTCAGCCAGGGCTTTGTCTACCAGGGCGAAAACACCCGCCACGGCCACGCGCGTGGCGAAAGCAGCGGGCACCTGCCGCCCAGCGCGTTCGTGCTGTTCCTGCAGAACCACGACCAGATCGGCAACCGTGCCTTTGGCGAGCGCCTGCCGCAGCTGACAAATCCTCGTGCGCTGCAGGCCGCCACCGCGCTGTTGCTGTTATCGCCAATGGTGCCGCTGATGTTCATGGGTGATGAATGGGCGGCGACTGACCCATTCCTGTTCTTCACCGATCACCATGGCGAGCTGGCCGACGCTGTACGTGAAGGCCGACGCGGTGAATTCGCTGACTTCGCAGCGTTTGCCGATGAAGAAAAACGCGAGCACATTCCCGATCCCAACCACCCGGACACCTTCGAAGCGTCCCGGCCTGCGTTCAACGCTGTGCACCTGGACACTGATGCCGGCAACGATCATCGCAACTGGAGCGAGCTGTATCACACGCTGCTGGCACTGCGCGCAGAGCACATTGCGCCGCGCCTGCCAGGCAGCCAGGCGCTGGGCGCCGATGTACTGGCAGAAGGTGCGGTGTCGGCACGCTGGCGCCTGGGTGACGGCACGGTACTCAGAATCGACCTGAACCTGAGCGCAGATTCCGTTCAAGCGCCCCAGGGCAGCCTGGGCGACGTGCTGTTTGCCACCCCGCCAAACGCAACAGAACTTTCCCGCCAGGGCATCCTCAATCCCTACACGGCCATTGTCAGCCTGATAGCAACCGATGTTCTGGAGAAACAGGATGAGCAGTGATCAAATCGAGAACCTGGCGACAGAAGCCGGTATTTCGGTCGACTGGGTCGATGCCAATGGGCAGGCGCAACGGGTCAGCCCGCAGGTTTTGAGTCGCGTTCTGGAGAGCCTGGGCCTAGCGGCAGGCAGCAGCGAAGAAATCGATGCGAGCCTGCAGAAGCTCAAGACGCAGCATCACCAAGCCACTCCACCGCCACTGCTGACGGTGGATCATGGCCAGAATCTGGACCTGAGCGCCTGGTTCGAGGCGGGTACGCCCTTCGTCCTTCATCAGGAAGACGGCGCCACGCTCAACGCCAGCCTGACGGCCACTGGCGCCCTGCCCGCGCTGGCATCGGTGGGTTATCAGCAACTGGAAATCGGCGGTCACCACTTGACCATCGCCGTCGCTCCGCAGACCTGCTACAGCATGGCCATGGCGGTGGGCAGCGAAGCGCCACGAGCCTGGGGCCTGACCGCCCAGCTGTACGGCCTGCGGCGTGAGGGCGATGGCGGTTTCGGCGATACCCAGGCACTCGAGAGCTTCACCCGCGCTGCCGGTGAGCGCGGCGCCGATGCGCTGGCGATCAGCCCGGTGCACGCGATGTTCGCCAACGACCCCCATCGTTACAGCCCTTACTCGCCCTCGAGTCGCCTCTTTCTTAACAGCCTGTATTGCTCGCCCGGCGTCATTCTGGGTGAACGTGCGCTGCGCATGGCCATCGATGAAAGCGGCCTTGGCGAGGAGCTCAAGCGTCTTGAAGGCCTGGAATTGATCGACTGGCCAGCCGCCGCCGACGCGAAATGGAAAGTGCTGCACAAGCTTTATGACGCGTTTGTCGGCAGCGCGCACCCGCTGCACGAAGACTTCAACAGCTTCCGCCACAGCGGCGGTGAAGCGCTGGAAAATCATTGCCGTTTCGAAGTGATTCGCGATGAATGCGCCAAGTTGGGCATGAGCGACAACTGGCACGAATGGCCAGAGGCGTTCAAAAACCCGCGCAGTGATGAAATTGGTCGTTTTGCTGCCAATCACACTGAGCAGATCGGCTTTTACGCGTTCACCCAGTGGCTGATGGCTCGTGGCCTCGAGCGTGCCCAGACGGCTGCCCGCAGCGGCGGCATGCGTGTTGGCCTGATCGCCGACATGGCCGTCGGCGCCGATGGCGCTGGCAGCCAGGCCTGGAGCCGCCAGGATGAGTTGCTGTCCTCACTGTCGGTGGGTGCGCCGCCCGACATTCTCAACCGTGCCGGGCAAAGCTGGGGTATCTCGGCGTTTTCCCCGGAGGGCCTCAAACGCAACGGGTTTCGTGCCTTTATCGAGATGCTGCGGGCCAATTTCGCCCACGCTGGCGGTCTGCGCATTGACCACATCATGGGCTTGCAGCGCCTCTGGGTTGTCCCGCTGGGCGCACCGGCCAACGAAGGTGCGTATCTGAACTATCCGCTTGATGACATGTTGCGACTGCTCAGCCTCGAATCCTGGCGTCACAAGGCTATCGTGCTGGGCGAAGACCTCGGCACAGTGCCGCCAGGCCTGCAGGAAAAACTCTCGGCGCGGGCCATTCTCGGCATGCGCGTGTTGTTGTTCGAGCAGCACAACGCCCAATTCAAGCCGGTGCTCGACTGGTCAGATCAGGCGCTGGCAACCACCAGCACCCACGACCTGCCGACGCTGGCTGGCTGGCTGGCCGAAAACGACATCGACTGGAACCTGCGCCTGAAGATGGTCGACGAAAAGCAGGCCGATCAGTGGCGAATCGACCGTCACCGTGAGCAAGAAGGTCTGGTGCGTGCGCTGGGCCAGGAAGCGCCAAGTGCTGAGCCGTCGACCGATGAGCAGATCATCGACGCCAGCGTTCGTTATCTTGGTCATACCCGCGCTCCGCTGGTGTTGTTGCCAGTCGAGGACGCCATGGGCCTGACCGAACAATTCAACTTGCCAGGCGACACCCCTGATCACCCGAACTGGCGTCGGCGGATCCCGGGCGAAAGCACTGGCCTCATGGACAATCAGACTGTGGCACGACGTGTGGAATTGCTATCCCAGGCGCGCTTGCAAGCTGCGGAGCGTGACCAATGAAGAACCATCCTGACCAACTGCGGGCTACACAGCGCCTGCAATTTCACAAAGACTTCACCCTCGATGACGCAGCGGCACTGGTGCCCTACTACGCCAGCCTTGGCATCAGCCATGTCTACGCCTCGCCATTGCTCAAAGCCCGTGCAGGCTCCATGCACGGCTATGACGTCGTCGACCCGCGGGTAATCAACCCCGAGCTGGGCGGCGAACCCGCCCTGCTGCGTTTCGTGGCCGCCTTGCGCGAACACGGCATGGGCTTGATTCTGGACATCGTTTCCAACCACATGGCCGTGGGCGGCAACGACAACCCCTGGTGGCTTGACCTGCTGGAGTGGGGTCGCAGCAGCCCCTACGCCGAGTTCTTCGACATCCAGTGGCATTCGCCTGACCCGCTACTCAAGGGTCAACTGCTGTTGCCGTTCCTGAGCTCCGATTACGGCACTGTATTGCAGGCCGGCGAGATCCCGCTGCGCTTCAATGCTGAAACCGCAATGTTCTACATCGAGCACTATCAGCACCATTTCCCGATCAATCCAGCCACCTACGGGCCGCTGCTGGAATCTGCCGAGAACCCGTTGCTGGATGAGATGAGCAAACGCTTCGCTGCGCTTGATCAGTACCCGCAAGCCTGGGAGCGCGCTCGGCAGATCCGTGCTGATCTGGCCGAGCTGACCAGCGATCCGGCCATCAGCAAGGCCATCGAGCAATCGCTGCAGCGCTATGACTCCAGCACGCCCGAGGGTTTCAAGCGCCTGCACCATCTGCTTGAAGCGCAACATTATCGCCTGGCTAGCTGGCGTACTGCGGGTGACGACATCAACTGGCGGCGCTTTTTCGACATCAATGAGCTGGGCGGCCTGCGTGTCGAGCGCTCGACAGTATTCGAAGCGACCCATGGCAAAATCTTCGAGCTGATCAGCGATGGCCTAGTTGATGGCCTGCGTATCGACCACATCGACGGCCTCGCTGACCCGCGTGGCTACTGCCGCAAATTGCGTCGTCGTGTCGACTCGCTGGTCGCTGCGCGCCCGGCCGGTACCGAGCTCAAGCATGTGCCGATCTTCGTCGAGAAAATCCTCGGCCCGGATGAAGCACTGCGCGAAGACTGGGGCGTCGATGGCACCACCGGCTACGAGTTCATGAATCAGGTCTCGTTGCTGCAGCACGACCCTGACGGCCAGGCGCCGCTGGCCGAGCTGTGGAGCCGCCTGAGCGAGCGCACTGCTGACTTTGATCAGGAAGTGCTGGTTGCGCGTGATCTGGTGCTGCACGGCACATTGGCCGGTGATTTCGAAAACGTCGCGCAGTCCCTGCTTCAGGTTGCCCGTAGCGACCTGATGAGCCGTGACCTGACCTTGGGCGCGATCCGCCGCGCTTTGCTGGCATTGGTGGTCAACTTCCCTATCTATCGCACCTACATCACTGTGCGTGGCCGCTCGGCAGAAGATGATCGTTTCTTCCAGCAAGCTCTGGCAGGTGCCAAAACCCTGCTGGGCGAAGCTGACTGGCAGGTCCTGGAATACCTTGACCGCTGGCTGGGTGGCGAGTCCTGGCGCGAGTTGCCACGCGGCCAGCAACGCAAACTGGCGAAAAACGCCTGCGTGCGCTTCCAGCAACTCACCTCGCCCGTGGCGGCCAAGTCGGTGGAGGACACCTCGTTCTATCGCAGCGCCGTGTTGCTCTCG
Organism: Pseudomonas viridiflava; assembly: GCF_900585905.1. Taxonomy (GTDB): domain Bacteria; phylum Pseudomonadota; class Gammaproteobacteria; order Pseudomonadales; family Pseudomonadaceae; genus Aquipseudomonas. The sequence continues at coordinate 523,306 of NZ_UTVH01000095.1, read as the reverse complement.
CGTAATGACGTGGGCTTCCACCCGCAGCATTTCAGTGCTCCGGTTGCAGCCTTTCATGACGAATGCATGCACCGCATCGAGAAATTCCCCGACAACCTGCTGACCACCGCCACCCACGACCACAAGCGTGGCGAAGATACGCGCACTCGTCTTGCCGTGCTGAGCGAATGCGCGGGCTGGTATGCCGAGCAGGTCGAGCGCTGGCGTCAACTGGCAATGCCGTTGAAAGGCGAAGAAGTCGCCATCAGTGCGGGTGATGAGCTGATGCTTTATCAAGCCATGCTCGGCGCTTGGCCGCTGGACATGGACACCGAACAGGCATTCGAGGATTACGCCGAGCGTCTGGTCAAGTGGCAGGAAAAAGCCCTGCGCGAGGCCAAACTGCAAAGCAGCTGGAGTGCGCCCAATGAAGCGTATGAAACTGCCTGCCGTGAATTCCTCAAGAGCATTCTCCTGACACCGCAAGGCCTCGCCCTGCGCCAGTCACTCGGTGCCACGGCCAGCCGCATCGCTACCGCGGGAGCACTCAACAGTCTTGCACAGACCATGCTTCGCATGACCGTGCCAGGGGTGCCGGACCTCTATCAGGGTACCGAGTACTGGGACTTCACCCTGGTCGATCCGGACAACCGCCGCCCCGTTGATTATCTGGCGCGCAAGCAGGCACTGGGCGAGCAGACCGCTATTGGCGAGCTGCTGCAAGCGTGGCATGACGGTCGGGTCAAGCAGGCGTTGATCGCCCGTGTGCTGAATCTGCGTGCCGAGCACTTCGAGCTGTTCAGTCGCGGCCAGTACATCGCCTTGGACGTCACTGGCAGCCACGCCGCCCATGTGCTGGCCTTTGCTCGTGTTCATGAACAGGAAACGGCTATTGTGGTAGTACCACGCCTGAGCAATGAACTATTGGGCACCGCCCAAACTCCATTGATCAGTGCCGGTAACTGGGGCGACACGCGGGTGATCCTGCCGGTCGCACAAGCAAATTGCACGTGGAAGGGACTTTTTTCAGACGCCGTAGTCACAACTGACAAGGAGTTGCTGCTCAGCGCAGCGCTCGAAGACTTTTCTGTGAACCTGTTTATTAAGACTAAGTAATTGGGAGTGTCGAGATGAGTGCCGACGAAAAGCGAATTCGCGAGTTTGCGTATCAGATCTGGGAATCGGAAGGCGAGCCTGAAGGTCAGGATGAACGCCACTGGGAGATGGCTCGCAAACTGGCTGAAGCCGAAGCACTGGCGCCGGACAAATCCACCGCGCGCAAGGCTGCCAAACCCAAGCTGCCTGAAGTCGATAGCGCTGCTGACACCAAGGCCAAGCCTGCAAAGACAGCGGCAGCCAAGGCCACCAGCAAGCCTGCTGCAGTAGCCAAGCCTGCAGCGAGCAAAGCCGCGGCTGGCAAGGACAAGTCAGGGGAATCTGCTAAAACTGCCAGTAAACCTGCCGCCAAGAAATCAGGCAAACCATCGGCGCCGTGATCTTGCGCTAGCGCATCTTGTACTCGATACCGCAGGGACCTCCGGCCTACCGGATTTATCAGGAGCGACCTGCGGATACCCAATTTTTTACCAGTTCTGTTGAAGCCAAGTGCTTCGACCACGGTTTCGGCCGCCCCGAAAAAACATCACATGCAGGAACGCACCATGAGCACGCAGTCCACTACGGATACGAAAGACGGTCAGACCAGCGAACCCGAGATCAAGGTTTCGCGCATCCGCGAAGGCCTGCCCTTCCCCCTTGGCGCCAGTTGGGATGGCCTGGGCGTCAACTTTGCTATCTTTTCCGCCAATGCCACCAAGGTCGAACTGTGCCTGTTCGACTCCGCCGGTGAAGTGGAACTCGAACGCATCGAGTTGCCGGAATACACCGACGAGATCTACCACGGCTACCTGCCGGACGCCCACCCGGGTCAGGTCTACGGCTACCGCGTATACGGGCCGTACGATCCGAAAAACGGTCATCGCTTCAACCACAACAAACTGCTGATCGACCCGTATGCCAAGCAATTGGTCGGCGAGTTGAAGTGGTCCGAAGCACTGTTTGGCTACACCATCGGCCATCCGGATGACGACCTCAGCTTCGACGAGCGTGACAGCGCGCCGTTCGTGCCCAAGTGCAAAGTCATCGACCCGGCATACACCTGGGGCCGCGAACAGCGCGTCGACGTGCCGTGGGACAAGACGATTTTCTACGAAACCCACACCCGCGGTTTCACCATGCGTCACCCTTCGGTACCCGATGAAGTGAAAGGCACGTTCGCCGGCCTGATGGTCGATGACGTGATCAAGCACATCAAGGGTCTGGGCGTAACCTCGATCGAGCTGCTGCCGATACATGCTTTCGTCAATGACCAGCACCTGCTGGAAAAAGGCATGACCAACTACTGGGGTTACAACACCCTTGCCTTCTTCGCGCCGGATCCGCGTTACCTGGCCCACGGCAAGATTTCCGAGTTCAAGGAAATGGTTGCGCACATGCACCATGCCAACCTGGAAGTGATCCTGGATGTGGTCTACAACCACACCGCCGAAGGCAACGAGCGCGGCCCGACCCTGTCGATGCGCGGTATTGACAACGCCTCCTACTATCGCCTGATGCCGGATGACAAGCGTTACTACATCAATGACTCTGGCACCGGCAACACCCTCGACCTGAGCCACCCGTGCGTGCTGCAGATGGTCACCGACTCCCTGCGTTACTGGGCGACCGAAATGCACGTCGACGGTTTCCGCTTCGACCTGGCCACCATTCTCGGCCGCTACCACGATGGTTTCAGCGAGCGTCACAGCTTCCTCGTGGCGTGCCGCCAGGATCCCGTGCTGCGTCAGGTGAAACTGATTGCCGAGCCATGGGACTGCGGTCCAGGCGGTTACCAGGTCGGCAACTTCGCGCCGGGCTGGGCAGAATGGAACGACAAGTTCCGCGACAATATCCGCGCATTCTGGAAAGGCGACGAAGGTCAGCTGGCCGACTTCGCCAACCGCATGACGGCGTCAGGCAACCTGTTCAACCAGCGCGGCCGTCGGCCGTATGCGTCGGTTAACTTCATCACTGCCCACGATGGCTTCACGTTGCACGACCTGGTGTCGTACAACGACAAGCACAACGAAGATAACGATGAAAACAACCAGGACGGCAGTAACGACAACCGTTCATGGAACTGTGGCGTTGAAGGCCCGACCGACGACCCGGAAATCAACGCCCTGCGTTTGCGTCAGATGCGCAACTTCTTCTCGACGCTGATCCTGGCCCAAGGCACACCGATGGTGGTCGCCGGTGACGAGTTCGCCCGTACCCAGCATGGCAACAACAACGCCTATTGCCAGGACAGCGAAATCGGCTGGGTCAACTGGGATCTGGACGAAGACGGCAAGGCCCTGCTGGCCTTCGTCAAGCGCCTGATCAAACTGCGTCAGTCGTACCCGATCCTGCGTCGTAGCCGCTTCCTGGTAGGCGATTACAACGAGGAGCTGGGCGTGAAGGATGTGACCTGGCTGTCGCCGAGCGGCGAAGAGATGAGCATCGAGCAGTGGGAAGACCCGAACGGTCGATGCCTGGGCATGTTGATGGATGGCCGTGCGCAAGAAACCGGTATCCGTCGTCGCGGTTCGGAAGCGACGCTGCTGCTGGTGGTCAACTCGCACCACGATGGCGTCAATTTCACCCTGCCGGAAGTTCCGGAAGGCCAGAACTGGACCAGCCTGATCGACACCAACCAGCCTGAGATCGACGGCAAGGACTCCTTCGAGTTCGGCAGCGAGTACACGGTCACGCCGCGTTCGCTGTTGCTGTTTGAACTGCAGCGCGACGATCAGGCATGAGTGCTGCGCTGAGCGAGTTCCTCGCCCGGCGCACTCATGGATACGCCGACACGCGGGCCCTGGTTGAGTGCCTGAACGCACTCATCCAGCAAGGGCTTGATCAATTGCCAACGCCCGCCAGTGGTCATGTACTTGACCGCTGGCGGGCGTTGGCGCGTGTGGCAGGCCATGATCTGAGCCTGTGCAAATTGTATGAAGGCCACACTGATGCCCTGGCGATCATGGCCGAGGTTGGCGCTGCGCCGGTCGAAGCCGGTTCAAGCTGGGGCATGTGGGCATCAGAGCCGCCCAAGGCCCGGGTCACGCTGCGCGAGATCGGTGACGGTCAGGTGGAGCTGCATGGGGTCAAAGCCTGGTGCTCTGGCGCCGCAGTACTCAGCCACGGCCTGATGACGGCCTGGGACGAACAGAATCGACAACAGCTGGTTGCCGTCGCGATGGCGCAACCGGGTGTGATAGTTAACGACAGCGCATGGCACGCAGTGGGCATGGCAGCCACCGGCAGCGGCGCAGTCTATTTCAACGGCACCCACGGCACGCTGGTGGGTGAGCCCGGCGCTTATCTGGCGCGACCGGGGTTCTGGCAAGGTGGTATCGGCATTGCGGCCTGCTGGTATGGCGCTGCCGTCGCGCTTGCCGCGTATTTGCAGGAGCAGGCGCGCACCTCCCGCGACCCGCACTTGATGGCGCATCTGGGTGCCGTGGACGTGGCGCTGCACAGCGCGAGTTCTGCGCTGCAGCGAGCAGCGCAAATCGTCGACGCCGACCCGGCTGGCGATGCGCAACGCCTTGCCCGTCGCATACGCGCGGCAGTCGAGCACACTGCGCAGCGGGTCATCAGCCATGTTGGCCGGGCGCTGGGCGCTGGACCTTTCTGCAGCAACGCGCATTTCGCTCGCCTGAGTGCCGATTTGCCGGTGTTCCTGCGCCAGAGCCACGCCGAGCGTGATCTCGCGGCCCTGGGCGAACTGGCGACTGCACCTGACACCGTCAACACAACCCGGATGTGGACCTTATGAAAGAAAACCCGATCGTCGGCACGGGTACGCCTCTGCATGCCTGGCAGGCATCGCAAAAACTTGCCTCGGTACCGGCGATCAGCGTCGCGACGCTGGTCCCGGCGCATTGCCGCGCCGTGATCATCGCGCCTCATCCTGACGATGAAGTCCTCGGTTGCGCTGGCCTGCTGATGCAGCTCGCTCAGTTGGGGCGGGAGATCAAATTGATTTCGGTGACTGACGGCTGCGCCAGCCACCCCGGCTCCGCGCAATGGCCGGCAGAGCGCCTGAGCCGCGTCCGCCCGCAGGAAAGCGCGGAAGCGTTACGCCGTCTGCATCTGCCGTTGGAGACCCTGGAGTGGCTGCGCGCCGAGTTTGATGACACTGCGGTGGGTGCTCAGGAAGACGCTTTGCAGGCGTTACTGGCTGAGCACTTGCGCGCTGATGACGTGGTGTTCACCACCTGGAGCGAAGACGGTCATGGCGATCATGAGGCCGTCGGCCGCGCCAGTATCCGTGCCGCGAAGGCGGTGGGCGCAACCCTGCATGAGCTACCCATCTGGGCCTGGCACTGGGCGTCACCCGAAGACGAACGCCTGCCCTGGGCTCGCGCGCGCAAGGTGCTGCTGGACCCGCAAAGCGTGATCCGCAAGCGCTATGCGATTCAGGCCTTCAGCAGTCAGCTGGAAAGCGATCCGGTTGCAGGCCTCGCGCCGGTGCTGCCGCTCAGCGCAGTGGAAAGGCTGACGCAACCTTTCGAGCTGGTGTTCTTATGAGCGTCGACAACCACTACTTTGATCAACTGTTCGCGGGCAGCGACGACCCCTGGGCGTTCAGGCAGCGCTGGTACGAGCGGCGCAAGCGGGCCCTGACACTGGCTGCCCTGCCCCGCGAGCGCTACGCGTCAGCCTTCGAGCCCGGCTGCGCCAATGGCGAACTCAGCGCTGAGCTGGCCACCCGCTGCGAGCGTCTGCTGGTCTGCGACACCAGCGAAGCTGCCGTGGTGCTGGCCCGCCGCCGCCTGGCGAATTTCCCGCATGTCAGCGTGCTGCACGGCCGCTTGCCTGAGCAATGGCCTGAAGGCCGCTTCGATCTGATCGTGTTCAGCGAACTGGGCTACTACCTGGACCAGAACGATCTTGAGGCGTGGATCGACCGCGCCCTGGCGTCGCTGACGGATGAAGGTCAATTGCTCGCCTGCCACTGGCGGCCCGCGATCGACGGCTGCCCCCTGGACGCACAGGCAGTCCACGCGACGCTGCATGGCCGTCTGCAGATGTCGCGGTTGTTCAACTATGAGGACGAGGATGTTCTCCTCGACGTCTGGAGCCGTGACGGCGCATCAGTGGCGCAAAAGGAGCAGCTGAGATGATTGGCGTACTGATACCCGTGCACAACGAGGAAGGTCTGCTCGGCCACTGCCTGCGCACTGTGCTGAACGCCGCCAGCCATCCTGCTCTGGCCCAGGAGCCGGTGGTGGTGCTGGTGGTCCTCGACAGCTGCAGCGACGGTTCGGCCGACATCGCTGCCAGCCACGCCGTTCAAACACTGCACATTGACGCACGCAACGTCGGCAAGGCACGTGCTGCCGGCGCTGCACGCTTGCTGGAACAGGGCGTGCGCTGGATAGCGTGCACCGATGGTGACAGCACGGTTGCTGATGACTGGCTGGTGGAGCAACTGGCGCTGGAGGCAGACGTCGTCTGCGGCACGGTGATTGCCGATGACTGGCATGCGGACATCCCCCTGAACGCACAGCGGGTGTACAACCAGCGCTATCAGCAGCGCGACGATCATCAGCACATACATGGCGCCAACCTGGGGTTCAGCGCAGCGGCCTACCAGCTTTCAGGCGGTTTTCCGCCCTTGGCCTGTCATGAAGATGTTCATCTGATTCGCCAGCTGCAAGCGCAGGGCGCAAGGATCGCCTGGAGCTGCCGCCCTCGGGTGACCACCAGCACCCGACTGCAAGGTCGCGCTAGCGGCGGGTTCGCCGACTATCTGCTCGATCTGGCGGTGAGCCACGCTTGATCATTGCTGATGGGCTGTCTGCATCCCGCCGTGATCGAGGTCTGGTGAGCCAAGGGCGCTGGTAAAGAAACGCACCGCCTCGGCGCTCAAGTTACGGTGAATGTCTTCACGGTCGACCCCTTCCCGGTCATTGCAGAGCAAGGGCGCTGCTGCGCGTCGGTCTTCGCTGCAAGGCGCCATGAACACGAAGTGCCCGGCACCGGCCAGCAGCTTGTAGTCAGGCGTCTGCGGTAGCTTGCGCGCCAGGGCCTCGGCGTTCTTGTCGACGGCCAACAGCTCATCGTCATCGCCGCTGTAGAGCAGCACCGGCACGTGAACATCAGCCAGGGTGTGGCGACCGAATGACAGTGTCAGCGGCGCCATCAACATCAGTGCACCCACACGTGGATCAGCCTGGGCATGCAGATCGTCGCGATCGGCCAACAGATCACCTCCGGTCTTGCAGGCATCGCGATCTTCGGGCCGCTGCGCGCAGTACTTTTTCAGTCGCTGCAGATCAGGCTGGGCTCCGGCCAGGATCAGCGCAGTTTCGCCACCGGCCGAATAGCCGATCACGCCCACCTGCTCGGCCGTGACATAAGGCGCCAGCACCGGGTCTTGCAACGCTGCGCTGATAGCCTGGGAGATCTGTAGCGGCCGCCCATAGAGATTGCTGAGGCTGCCCAGTCGACTGTGGTCCATGTCGTTGTCACCCGGATGCACCACTGCCACGACCACGAAGCCCTGACGGGCCAGTGAAGTCGCCAGATCATGCAGCGCCAGGGGCGTGCCGGTATTGCCGTGGGACAGCAGCAACAGCGGGAAGCGGCCCATGGCAATCGGCGCTTCCTCACCGGCATCAATGGTGTAACCCGCCAGGTTGCTCGACTGCTCGGGGCCCGTAGAGGGATAGAACGCGATGGCGTGCATGGGCTGCGAATCCAGCGGATCCGGGAAACTCAAGCGATGAAAGCCCGCACTCCAGTCATCATCGGCCTGCACCTGCACCGAAATCAGCCCTTCAAGCAGCACCATCATCAATAACGCACAAAGACGTATCATTGTCAGACCCAGCCTATGCGGCGCGAACCGTCACATTCCTGTGCAGACATGTCTGCCGGAGCGAGCTTCATGCTCAATCGAACACCCTGGTAATACCTGCTTACAGATATCAGAGTCAGGATTGTCAAATAAGTGCACAAGGCGAGCCAAAGCAGGCAAAAAATCTTCCGAGCGACGCCCCCTGCCCTCAAGGTCTGCGCGCTTTTCCGGCCCACAGCAAAAACCCCGGCGTTTGCGAGAAACGCCGGGGTCGTGCTCAAGCCGGGAGGCTATCGATCAGACGGTGGCGAACACACCGCTGTCGATCTGTGCATGAGCAGCGGCCATGGCGTTGGCGCGGGGTTCCTCGCCATAGGCCAGGCCTTCGGCGGTGACGAAGGTCACATCGGTCACGCCGATGAAGCCAAACGTGACTTTGAGAAAATCGTTGTGGCCAACCCCTGAGGCCTGCCCGGAATGCATGCCGCCCGAGGTGGAGACGATGACGACCTTTTTACCAACGCACAGGCCCTGTGCGCCGGTTTCGCTGTAGCGAAAGGTGCGACCGGCAACGAGAATGCGGTCGATCCAGGCCTTGAGCTGGGACGGCACGGAAAAGTTGTACATTGGCGCGCCAATAACTACCACGTCGGCATCAAGAAACTGCTGCAGGGTGGCTTCGTTACTGGCCAGCTCCTGCTGCTGCGCGGCGTCGCGCACTTCTTCAGGAGTACCCGCGGCAGCAAGGGTAGCAGCGGAAAAGTGGCTCAACGGCTCGCTGGCCAGGTCGCGGTAAATCACCTCGGTAGTCGGCTGGCCTGCGGTAAAGGCTTCAACGGCAGCGCGCGTCAGCTGGCGAGAGGCAGAATGGTCGCCGAGGATGCTTGAATCAATGTGCAGTAGTTTCATGTGAGTGCTTCCCAAATGTGTGGCGCCCGCAGGCGTTCAGTGAGGTCATCCTAACCTTGATCGCAATGGGTGATTAGTCGGCAAAAATGCGATAGTTTGTCCCACACACAGGACAATGGGTTCAGCTCATGCAAGATCTCAACGACCTTTTCTACTTCGTCAAAGTGGTCGAAGCTGGCGGTTTTGCAGCGGCCGGGCGAGTGCTGGGCATCCCCAAGTCACGCTTGTCGCGTCGCATCGCCGAACTAGAAGAGCGACTTGGCACCAGCCTGTTGCAACGCACCACGCGCAAACTGGCGCTGACAGCGGTTGGCGAGCGTTATCTGGGGCACTGCCAGGCGATGTTGCTGGAAGCCGATATGGCTGACGAAGCAGTGGCCTCGCTGTCCGCCGAACCCCGCGGACGCCTGCGCGTGTCCTGCCCGGTGGGCATGACGCACTGGAACCTGGCAGAACTGGTCACCGGATTTCTCGCCAGACACCCGCTGGTGCAGCTGGAATTGATCCTGGTGAACCGCCGGGTGGACCTGCTCAACGAAGGCATCGACGTTGCCCTGCGGGTACGTGATGTCGGCGATGAAGACCCCACGCTGATCGTGCGCCAGCTGTCGGCCGCCAACGCGATCATGGTGGCGTCGCCCACGCTGCTCAAAGGGCGCCGAATCGAACACCCCAGAGACTTGCATGACCTGCCCGTACTGGGCGCTATCCAGGCGGATCGCAAGGTTCACTACCGGCTGATTGACAGCAGCGGCGAGCGGTACGAATGGGCGCAGGAGCCACGGCTGGCGGTCGATGATTTTCCGCTGCGCAAGAGTGCTGCCTTGCAAGGACTTGGCCTGACACTGCTGCCGGTCACCCATTGCGCGCAGGAGCTGGCGGACGGTCGACTGGTGCAGCTGTTGCCCCACTGGTCGCTGCCGGGTGGCAATCTGCAGGCAGCCTATACCCAGCGACGGGGCATGCTGCCAGCGGTCAGGGCCTGGCTTGATTATCTGGCCCAGGTGTACCGCGATGAGCGCGCTTGAGGTCTGCCCATCCCGCCATTCTGAGAGGTGAAACATGACAGATGAAGAAATCGCCGCGTTCTGCCTGCAATTGCCTGGCGCTCGGGAAGATTACAAATGGGGCGGCATGCAGGTGTTTTCCGTCGCCGGCAACAAGATGTTCGCGGTCATGGACCTGGCTGGCAGAGGCCTGTCATTCAAGGTCGGGGCCGACCTGTTTCTAGGCTATGTCGATCGACCGGGCTTTCGACCTGCCCCTTATCTGGCGCGTGCTTACTGGGTCAGCGTGGCGGAACCTCAGGCATTGAGCCGCAAGGAACTGGAGGCGCTGCTGACCCGCTCGCATCAACTGGTGGTGGCCAGGCTGGCGAAGAAGCAGCGCGTCGCACTGCTTCTTTGATTCGTCGCGGCAAGCAGGTACTTAGTACAAATGCGCGGTGATGTAGCGCCCGGCGAAGAACAGATAGTCCGCCCATACCACCTCGTGCAGCAGCACGATGAGCCAGAAGACGATCTGAAACGACAGTTTTCGGGTCTTGTGACGGAACAGTTGCTGAGCCAGCAACGCCCCAGGCCAGCCACCCAGCAGCTCCACAGTGTGAAGCACTTTCTCCGGCGTGCGCCAGCCATCGGCCCTTGCCTGGCGCTTATCACGCCAGTAGAGCAGCACCGCGATGGCGCTCAAGGCCAGGTAAATCGCCGCAGGCAGCCAGCTGCCGTTGGCCAGCATCCACCCGGCGCCCACCACCGGCAACGCGCAAACGAGGGTATAAATCACGCCCTTCACGTGGGCGAAGCGACGTGGCCGGTGCTGCTGCGGGGCCTTGCTGTCAACGTTGTTTTGCTTTGCCATAGTGGTCAGCCGTTCGCCGAAGTCCAGTCGATCCAGCCAAACTGCCAGGTAGCAAGAATCAGCAGGCCAAAGGCGATGCGATACCAGGCGAACACGGCGTAACTGTGGCTGGCAATGAATTTCAGCAGGCCGCGCACGGCAATCATCGCGAAGATGAACGAGGTGATGAAACCTACCGCAAACACCGGGAAGTCTTCAGGCCGGAACAGGTGGTGGTACTTATACCCGGAGTACACCGCCGCACCGACCATGGTCGGCATGGCGAGGAAAAAGGAAAACTCGGTGGCCGCCTTGCGCGACAGGCCAAACAGCAGGCCGCCGATGATCGTGGAGCCGGAACGGGAAGTGCCGGGAATCATCGCCAGGCATTGTGCGCAGCCCACTTTCAGGGCGTCGACCCAGGTGATGTCATCGACACTCTCGGCGTGCACCACGTGCTGGCGACGCTCGGCCCAGAGCATGATCACACCGCCGATGACCAGCGCGGTGGCAACGGTAACGGGGTTGAACAGGTAGCGATGGATCAGATCGGCAAACAGCACCCCGAGCACCACGGCTGGCAGAAACGCGATCAGCAAATTGAGGGTGAAGCGCTGCGCCTGAGCCTGCCGAGGCAAGCCGACGACGACATCGAGAATCTTGCGGCGAAACTCCCAGACCACCGCCAGGATCGCGCCGAGCTGAATGATGATGTTGAAGGCCATCGCCCGTTCGCCACCGAAGTCGATCAGGTCGGCCACGATGATCTGATGCCCGGTACTGGAGATCGGCAAAAACTCCGTCAGCCCTTCAACTACCCCAAGTATCAGCGCCTGAAAGGCGGTCCAAAGATCCATCATTCCCCCGGTTCAGGGCTCGCTCGCGGCAAGCCTCTCTGTCTGTCGTGTTCAAGGCGCGTGGGAATATGCCCCGCGCCAGGTGAAATTGCTGTAAAAAGCCAGCGCCCGAACAGACACTGTTTCTACGGCGCGGCGATGCTAGCAGACCTTGTGCCCGCACGCTCTATCAGGTCAGGTGCCTGACTGTAATTTCATGTACAGATGTGCGCCCCAGGCGTACCGCGTTCAGCTCATTCCACTGCCGTTGAGGAGTCACCACGTTGATGCACACACCGGATGCTGGCCCGGCCGCAGAGGATGCGCTGAATGGTTGAACAGTCGATGAAGGTCGTCGTCCTGACCGGCCCGGAATCCAGTGGTAAAAGCTGGCTGGCGGCTGAGATTCAAGCCTGTTTCGGCGGCGAGCTGGTGGGCGAATACGTGCGCCAGTTCATTGACCAGCAGCAGCGTGACACCTGTTACGCCGATATCGCGCTTATCGCTCAAAGGCAACTGGATCACGAAGATGCCGCCCGCGCCAGTGCGCCGCAGTTGCTGATTCTGGACACCCATCTACTGAGCAATCGACTGTGGAGCCTGGCGCTGTTCGGCGACTGCCCGGCCTGGCTGGAACCCGCGCTGCTGGCTCGCCGATACGACCTGCACCTGCTTCTGGATCCTGCAGGCGTGGAGTGGATTGACGATGGTCAGCGCTGCCAGCCGCAGCTCGCCACGCGCCAGATGTTCTTCGCCGACACGCAGGCCTGGCTGGATCGCCATCAGCAAGTATATGGGCTGATTCGCGGCGACTGGCAGCAGCGCCGCGAGCTGGCGTTCGCCGCCGTTGACCGGCTGCTGCACGGCAGCTGAACGCTTACCACCGGAGCTGATGTTTGTGCAGCAGCCGGTAAAAGGTCGGCCGGGAAATGCCCAGGACTTTTGCCGCCACCGTCAGATTGTCGCCATGTGTGGCGAGCACGTCGCGCAGCGCCTGCCGCTCGGCACAGGCGCGGTACTGCTCCAGCGTGGCGATAGCGGGTGCAGCGCGGCCGCTGCTATCGTCCTCCTGTGCAGACCAGTCACACAGCAACTGGTGACATTCGTTACCTGGCTCAAACCTCGATACGCGTTGCGGTGACAGGCTAGATTTCATGAGCATTTCCTGAAAGGTCTGCAGGTGAGCATTAGCGCAACCCTGACGAGCGGCATCGGATGGCCTGACTGAACCTTAGCAAGGGGTTGGCGCGTCCTTGGATTCATTGCTCATAGCTGCCAGAGCCAAACGCTATTAGCACGCTCAACTCAGATTCGGCTGCCCATCACCAAAAAAAACCTGTGAACCTTGTGACTTGATACCGGGAGTCGATCATCAACACTAGTAACCAACTGAACGGCAAGCCCGGCCGAACAGCAGACAATATCGAGATGGGCAACTTGAGGACACCACCATGAACGCCCCACTGCGCTTCAACGATGCACTCCTGATCGCTGGACACGCTTTTGAACCTTTCCAATGTGTGGCATGGGCGCCACAGGACGGTAATGGGGAGCTGAGCCTGACGGTTATCGACCGTACCAGCACGCGCATCGGCCGTCGCCAGATCTCGCGCAGCACCTATTCCGATCCAGCACAGCTGGCCAGCGAGCTGGAACTGGCGCGTGCAGAGATCAGCAATGAAGGCTATCGCCTCGAGCCCTGGACCATGCCTGCCTGATCAGCGCGGCAGACTCACGGACTGATGCTGGTTACACACCCCCGCCAGCGCCTCCTGCCAAGCTGTCGAGCGCACTTCAGCCGAGTGATTCAAGGCTGTCGATATGCTGATAGTCGATCCCCAGATCTGCCGCCAGCTGCTCGGCGCGGCCCAGCCTGATGGGGCCGCGTTCGATGTCGATCAGCAGCCCGGGACAGGAGAAGGTTTGCAGGCCAGTCGCCTGCTTGATCCTGCCATCGGTAATGACCAGGACACGATGCTGTTCCGCGACGTGCTTTTTGCTGCGCTGCGCAAGCCATTGCGCCGCTTGCGCCAGCGCCGCCAGTAAAGGCGTGCCGCCTCCCGCCCCCAGTTGATCAAGCCAGGGCTGCAAGGCCGTCGAGGCCTTCAGGCCCTGATGCTGCCAGTGCGGCTGGTCGCCACTCGCCGTCAACAACGCCAGGCGGGCGCGCCGACGGTAGGCATCATCAAAAAGTTCGGCGAGCACGCCCTTGGCATCGCCGAGCGCCTGATGACGCCGCGTGGAAGCCGAGGCATCGACGATCACCAGCCACAATTCCTCCGCGTGGTGACTGCGTGGCAGGCGCACCAGATCGCCGCGCGTCCTTGGCCGACCGCGCAACAAGGTCGGCAGCCAGGCAATGGCTCCCTCAACGCCCTGCTGCACGGCGCCAGTGCTGCCACCGGCAAGCTGCCCGCGTCGCATTCCGGCATCCTCCCCCGTAGCGGCGCGGGGACGAATGCCTAAGGCTTTTTTGGCCAGTGCGGCACTTCCCGACGCATACCCGACGGGGCGGCCTGAGCGGGCAATTCTCCCCAGCTGCCCTGCCCTTGGTCAGGGTCATTGCCTGAGGAGCCTGACGCCTGATCCAGTGGCGAACGCTCGGGCTGATGTTCAGAGGGTGGGCCCTGGTCAGGCGGCTGGGGTGTCTGGTTATTGCGCGCAGGCGCCTGCTCGCGCCGTCTGTGGCGCAGGGCAAACTCTGCCACAGCATCGATGTCCTCTTCGCCAATCGCTGAGGCGCCGCGCCAGGCCGCGTGAGCACGTGCCGACCTGAGCCAGACCAGATCGGCGCGCATGCCATCGACACCTGCCGCAAAACAGCGCTCGGTGATGATGCTCAAGGCGACGTCGTCCAGCGCGATCTGGGGGAGTGCCAGGCGCGCGCGCTCACAACGCTGGCGCAACGCGTCCTGGTCGCGGTGCCAGTGCATGCAGAAGGCCTGCGGATCAGCGTCGAAATCCAGACGCCGCCGAATGATCTGCGCCCGCTCGTGGGGCTGTGTCTGGCCACTCAGGGCGACGTTGAGGCCGAAGCGGTCGAGCAGTTGCGGGCGCAGCTCACCTTCTTCCGGGTTCATGGTGCCGATCAGGACAAAGCGCGCAGGGTGGCAATGGGAAATACCGTCGCGCTCCACCCGATTGATGCCACTGGCAGCAACGTCCAGCAGCAGGTCAACCAGGTGATCGGCCAGCAGGTTGACCTCGTCGACGTACAACACGCCGCCATCCGCCGCTGCCAGCACGCCAGGGGAGAACTGCGCGCGGCCTTCGCCCAGCGCCGCCTCAAGGTCCAGCGTACCGATCAGGCGCTCTTCGCTGGCGCCCAGGGGCAAGGTGACAAAGCGACCGCTGGCCAACAGATCGGCCAGCCCGCGGGCCAGTGTGGACTTGGCCATGCCCCGCGGGCCTTCAATCAGCACGCCACCAATCCGGGGGTCGATAGCGGTCAGGCACAGCGCCAGTTTCAGCTCGTCGGCACCGACAATGGCTGCCAATGGAAAATGCGGGGGTTCGCCCAGGGTTTCATCGTGCACAGCCATCAATTCTCTTCTATGTCCATCAGCAGGTTTTCCAATGCCTCGCGATACTCGCCCGGGTCTTGCCACAGGCCGCGCTGCTGGGCTTCGAGCATGCGCTCGGTCATGTCACGCAGGGCATCGGGATTGTGCTGCTGAATGAACTCTCGGGTATTTGCGTCCAGCAGGTATGCATCGGCCAGCAGCGCATATTGGTGGTCATCGATCAGCTCGGTGGTGGCATCGAAAGCGAATAGAAAGTCCACCGTAGCCGCCATCTCGAAGGCGCCTTTGTAGCCGTGGCGCTTGACCCCTTCTATCCATTTTGGATTGGCGGCGCGGGAGCGGATGACCCGGTTAAGCTCCTCTTTCAGGGTGCGAATCCTGGGCATGTCCGGCTGGCTGTGATCGCCGTGATAGCTGGCGGTTTTCTGCCCGCTCAGGCTTTCAGCGGCCGCCAGCATGCCGCCCTGGAACTGGTAGTAATCGTTGGAATCGAGCAGGTCATGCTCGCGATTGTCCTGGTTCTGCACCACTGCCTGCACCTGCGACAACCGCTGGGCGAAGCGCTCACGGGCGGGCGTGCCTTCATCACCGGCGCCATAGGCGTAACCACCCCAATTCAGATAAACCTGCGCCAGATCGTCGCGGCTTTGCCACAAGCGGGCGTCAATCGCGCCCTGCACGCCGGCGCCATAAGCGCCCGGTTTGGCCCCGAAAACACGCCAGCCCGCCTGCCGTGCAGCGTCTTCAGCGCTCAGGCCCTGGGCCTGCAGCGCAGCGCGCTCCTCGCGCACCCTGGCTGCCAGCGGGTTCATGTCGTCCGGCTCGTCCAGAGCGGCCACCGCCTGTACGGCAGCATCGAACAGGCGCATCAGGTTGGCGAAGGCATCACGAAAGAAGCCGGACACCCGCAGCGTCACGTCTACTCGCGGTCGATCCAGCAGGCTCAGTGGCAGAATCTCGAAGTCATCCACGCGCTGGCTGCCCGTCGCCCATACCGGGCGCACCCCCATCAACGCCATGGCCTGGGCGATGTCGTCACCGCCTGTGCGCATCGTGGCAGTGCCCCAGACCGACAGGCCCAGTTGACGTAAATGATCACCATGATCTTGCAAGTGCCTCTCCAGTAACAGATTGGCTGATTGAAAACCGATTCGCCAGGCTGTTGCGGTGGGCAGGTTGCGCACATCCACCGAGAAAAAATTGCGCCCCGTGGGCAGCACGTCGAGACGACCTCGACTCGGCGCACCGCTGGGTCCGGCCGGTACAAAGCGGCCCGAGAGTGCATCCATCAGCCCCTGGATCTCGGCAGGCCCACAAGCATCAAGGCGCGGCGCAACAGCTTCACGCAACGCCTCAACAATCTGATCCAAGTCGTTGTATTCGAAAGGTAATTCGACAACATCCTGATCAAGCGCGCGCTCGATCAGCCAGGCCGCATAGAGTTCCAGACGCTCTCGGCTGTCGCCTGCGGTGCGCCACGGGTCGTTGCTGATCTGCAACAGCGCGTCAGGCCGTGGCCCGGACCAGGGTTCGGCCAACTCACAGTCCAGTGGATCGAAGCCCAGTTCGAAGGCCTTGGCCAGGGCGCGCAGGATGCTGGATTGCGCCCCTCGCCCATCACCACGAGGAATGCGCAGCAATGACAGCAGCGTATCGATCCGCAAGCGGCCACTGGGGGACTCGCCGAAGATGTGCAAGCCGTCACGGATCTGCGATTCCTTCAAGTCACACAGATAGGTATCAAGGCGCGGCAGCCACGCGGCGGCGTTGTCATCCCCTGAGGTATCAAGCGCCAGTTCCCGGTCAAGATGGGTGGCCCGCACCAGTGTGAGAATGTCGCGCTCCAGCTCTTGAGCACGACGCGGGTCCAGCAGCTGCGCGTCGTAATATTCGTCGGCCAACTGTTCGAGATCGCGCAGCGGACCATAGGTCTCGGCGCGGGTCAGTGGCGGCATCAGGTGATCGATGATGACCGCCTGGGTGCGTCGCTTGGCCTGAGCGCCTTCGCCGGGATCGTTGACGATGAACGGATAGATATTCGGCATCGGGCCAAGAATCGCATCGGGCCAGCAGGTTTCAGCCAGACCCACGCCCTTGCCCGGCAACCATTCGAGATTGCCATGCTTGCCAACGTGGATAACGGCATGGGCGCCGTAGCTCTTGCGCAGCCAGAAATAGAACGCCAGATAACCATGGGGCGGCACCAGATCCGGATCGTGATACACGGCGCTGGCGTCTACCTGATAGCCACGGGCAGGCTGGATGCCGACAAAGGTCAGGCCAAAGCGCAGCCCCGCGATCATCATGCGACCGCCCCGGAACATCGGGTCGGCCTCGGGCGAGCCCCAGCGCGCGATCACCGCCTCGCGATTGGCCGCTGGCAACTGATTGAACGCGATCAGGTAGTCGTCCAGCGCCATGCTCTGCTGGCAAGGGCGGCTGTCGAGGCTGTCCAGATCGTTGGTCACGCCGCCCAGCAACTGCTGGATCAGCGCGGTGCCGGACGGGGGCAGCTCGGAAACCGGGTAGCCTTCGCCATGCATGGCACGCAGGATGTTCAATGCCGCTGCGGGCGTATCCAGGCCGACGCCGTTGCCGATGCGGCCATCGCGGGTCGGGTAATTGGCCAGAATCAACGCGATGCGCTTGTCGGCATTGGACAGGCGCGCCAGCAGGATCCAGCGACGGGCCAACTCGGCGACGAAATCCATGCGCTCGGGCTGTGCGCGGTAGCACACCACATCGGACTGGCTGCGCTCGCTGTGCCAGGCCAGGTCCTTGAAGCTGATCGGCCGGCTGATGATGCGCCCGTCCAGCTCCGGCAACGCGATGTTCATGGCCAGATCCCGCGCGCCAAGGCCCTGGGCACTGTCCCGCCAGCCTGGCTCGTTGTCCTGGGCGCAGATGGCCTGAATGACCGGAATATTGCGTCGAAAAGGCCGCACATGTGGCGCCTCGGGGTTCGACTGCGCAAACCCGGTGGTGTTGATGATCAGTTCGGCATCCACCTGATCAAGCCAGTCCTCCAGCTGAGCCAGGCACGGCGCCTCCTTGAGGCTGGCCACCGCTATCGGTAACGGGTTCAGCCCCTGGGCCTGCAACCGTGTGCAGAAGACGTCGATAAAGCCGGTGTTGGCCGCCTGTAGGTGTGAGCGATAGAAAACCAGCGCCACTACCGGCTGATCGCTGACCCACTGAGCCTGCCAAACCGCTGGATCACTGCTGACGCCCTGAGCGTGGTAAACCGCTGTGCGGGGCAGTGCCTGGGGCTCGGACCAGGGGTAATCGCGGCCAAGCATGCGGCTGGCCACGCAGCGGTAAAAATCCAGCGCATTGCCCATGCCACCCTGACGCAGAAACTGCCACAGGCGGTGGCAGTCTTCGGCCGGTACGCTGCTGCGCTCAGTGAGGTCTGGGTCAGGCCGGTCGCAGCCCGGCATCATGATAATCTGCACGCCCCGCGCGGCCAGCTCCAGCAAGCGCTCGACGCCATAGCGCCAATAGCCCATGCCGCCATGCAGCGACAATACAATTACCTTCGCGTGGCGCAGCACTTCGTCGACATACAGATCGACGGAGGCGTGATTCTGCACCTGCATCGGGTTGGCCAGGCGCAGGCTTGGATAATCCTGCGGCAACTGCTGCGCCGCTTCTGCCAGCAGTGCCAGGCTGGAATCGCCGCTGCAGAGAACCACCAGCTCGGCCGGGGTCTGCCCGAGATCGGCAATGTTGTCGTCCGGGACGAATCCGCCGGGCTGGGTTCTCAATAAATGCATGGGTCAGCCAGCGAGCGCGGCGTTGAGTTGCGCCTCGATGGCGACGGCATCCAGCTGCTGGCCGATCAACACCAGATGCGTGGCGCGCTCTTCACCCGCGCTCCAGGCGCGGTCGAAATGCTTGTCGAAACGTGTGCCGACGCCCTGAATCAGCAGGCGCATGGGTTTGCCAGCGACGGCTGCAAAACCCTTGACCCGCAGGATGCCGTGCTGCACCACAAGGTGAGTCAGCGCCGCCAGCAATTCAGTTTCTTCCGATTGCGGCAGTTTGATGGAAATGGAATCGAAGGCGTCATGGTCATGATCATCGTGGTCATCGCCTTCGTGGTGGTCATGGTGCGTCTTGCGGCTGTCGATGTGCTGCTCCGACTCGGCGCCCAGACCCAGCAAAACGTTGATCGGCAGGCGCCCGCCGCTGGCCTCGACGACTTTCACCGCTGGCGGCAGCTCCTCGGAGACCTCGAGACGCACTTTGGCAAGGCCTGCGGCGTCGATCTGGTCGGCCTTGTTGAGGATGACCAGGTCAGCACTGGCCAGTTGGTCGGCGAACAGTTCGTGCAGCGGCGATTCGTGATCCAGGTTGGGGTCAAGCTTGCGCTGGGCATCGACCTGATCCGGGAAGGCAGCAAAGGTGCCAGCCAGCACCGCAGGGCTGTCGACCACAGTGATTACTGCGTCGACGGTGCAGGCGTTGCGGATCTCCGGCCACTGAAAGGCCTGGACCAGAGGCTTTGGCAGCGCCAGCCCGGAGGTTTCAATGAGGATGTGGTCCAGATCGCCTCGACGGGCAACCAGCTCGCGCATCACCGGGAAAAACTCTTCCTGCACGGTGCAGCACAAGCAGCCATTGGCCAGCTCGTACACGCGGCCCGTGGCCTCTTCTTCCGTGCAGCCGATGGTGCATTGCTTGAGAATGTCGCCGTCGATGCCCAGCTCGCCAAACTCGTTGACGATGACCGCAATCCGGCGGCCCTGGGCATTGTCGAGCATGTGCCGCAGCAAAGTGGTTTTACCCGAGCCGAGAAAGCCGGTAACGATGGTGACGGGAAGCTTGGCCAGTGTTTTCATCGGTTGCCCTTTGGCAGTGCGGCGGGCAACAGGGACGAAGGCCCGGTGCCTGGGCACAGCGCTCGATTCGCCACCGGATCACCCCGCCCGGTTGTAGTGAGAATTCGCAAGGCGTGTGCCTTGATCGAGGCAGGTATCCTGGCTTGCGGCTGGCGCTGACGCTGCGTATTGCAGCAGCAGAGCGATCATCGCGCCTTCCCGCCGAGGGCAGTGGCTGTGCAATGAAATCACCGCTTACAGTTGCGGGGGCAGCCGCGGCATTGACCGCGTTCCCGTCTTAGCTCCGCGCTGGCGGCAATCGCCGTCCGCTGGAGAACCTCGAACCCGCAAGGCTACGCAGTGACCGCAGGCAGGTCAATCGACAGATTGACCTCGCGGCCGGGCCCATGCTTTCCTGTGCAACGTGTTACGGGTGCCCTTCACAGGGTGAAACGGGAAACCGGTGCGTTCGGCCCAAAGGCTCGAATCAGTCCGGTGCTGCCCCCGCAACGGTAAGCGAGTGAGGTGTCAACCCGCCACTGTGCCGAACAGGCATGGGAAGGCGACACCGTCTGGCAACACGTCGGCTGACGCGTAGCCCCTCGCGAGCCCGGAGACCGGCCCGACATGAAACAGATAACGAACCCGCGGTGGGCGGGCGCAGTTGATCTCGCGGGCGCTCTGCCCTGCGTCTTCCCTTGCGCGTGCCTGCTTGCCAACACTAAAGCCGACATTGAAAAGGGAAGCGCCATGTCAAACATTCACGCCCGCCACAGCACCCTGTCCAGCAGCGCCGCAAGCAGCCGCAGCCAGCGTCTGACGGTGGCCATCAGTGCCGCCGTTCTGGGCGCCTGCCTGGTCTACTTCGCCGGTTTCTCGCACATTGCCGCCGTGCACAATGCCGCCCACGATACCCGCCACAGTGCGGGCTTCCCTTGCCATTGAGACCTGCCGCCATGATCAAGCAACTTGCCCAGACCGCAGGTTTCAGCGCTCTGCTCGCCGCCTTGCTGCTCACTGCGCTGCAGAGCCTGTGGGTGGCCCCTCTGATCCTTGAAGCCGAAACCTACGAAAGTGCTGCAGTCGAACAGGTCCACGAGCACGCGCCCGGCCAGGCCGCGCATGTCCATGACGAAGAGGCCTGGGCGCCGGCCGACGGCTGGCAGCGTGTCGCTTCCACCACGGCCGGCAATCTCGTCGTGGCAGCCGGCTTTGCACTGATGCTCGCTGCGCTCTACACCCTGCGCGCACCGGCCAGGACCTCCCAGGGGCTGCTCTGGGGCCTGGCCGGTTTTGCAGTGTTTACCCTCGCACCAACACTGGGGCTGCCGCCGGAGCTGCCGGGCTCGGCAGCGGCGGAGCTGATTCAGCGGCAAATCTGGTGGATCGGCACTGCGGCTTCAACAGCCGTCGCCCTGGCGCTGCTGGTGTTTGCCCGCAGCGCAATGCTCAAAGCGTTGGGCTTGGCGATTCTGCTGGTGCCTCATCTGATGGGCGCGCCGCAGCCGCAAAACCATGAAAGCCTGGCGCCGCAGGCACTGGCCTCGCAGTTCGTGGTGGCCTCACTGCTGACCAACGCCATCTTCTGGATCGCCCTCGGGTTGATCAGCGCGTGGCTTTTTCGTCGCCACGGGTCTGATCTTGAGCAAGCCTGAGCCCATGCGCGTGGCAGGCCTGGGCTGCCAGCGCGGCTGCAGCGCAGACGCCCTGCTGAGCCTGATAAGCTTGAGCCTGCAACGCCATGACCTGACCATCGCGGACCTCAGCGCCCTCGCCTCCATTGACCTGAAACGCCACGAGCCAGGCATCCTGGCCCTGGCGCAACAGTTGGGCCTGCCGCTGCGTTTCTTCAGCGCGGGTCAACTGGCCGGGTACGAGTCGCAGCTCAGCCAGAGCTCTCGAATCGCCTTCGACCACACTGGCTGCTACGGCGTGGCAGAAAGCGCGGCGCTCGCGCTGGCGAGCCAGAAAGGCCCTGCAGCGCTATTGATTACCCGGCAACAAAGCACGCTGGCGACCTTCGCCCTGGCGATCAGCCTCTCACAGGAGCATCCATGACGGTTTTCTTCATCGGCGCAGGCCCAGGCGACCCGGAACTGATCACCGTCAAGGGCCAACGGCTGATCCGCAGCTGCCCGGTGATCATCTATGCCGGTTCCCTGGTGCCTGCGGCAGTGCTCCAGGGTCATCAGGCCGAACAGGTGATCAACAGTGCCGAGCTGCACCTGCAAGAGATCATCGCGGTGATGAAAACCGCTCATGACAAGGGCCAGGATATCGCGCGCGTACACTCTGGCGATCCAGGTCTGTATGGCGCCATTGGCGAGCAGATCAGGCACTTGCGCGAGTTGGGCATTGCCTTCGAAATCATCCCTGGGGTGACTGCGACGGCCGCCTGCGCGGCGCTGCTGGAAACCGAACTGACGCTGCCGGACATTTCCCAAAGCGTGATACTTACCCGTTACGCCGACAAGACGCCAATGCCATCCGGCGAGGCGCTGGGGGACCTGGCCCGCCACCAAGCCACCATGGCGATCCACTTGGGGGTGAACAATCTGCCACGCATCGTCGCTGAACTGACGCCGCATTACGGCGCCGACTGCCCCATTGCGGTGGTGCACCGGGCCAGCTGGCCGGATCAGGACTGGGTAGTGGCCACCCTGGCCGATATCGAAGACAAAGTGGCGCAAAAGGGGTTTCGCCGCACTGCCTTGATTCTGGTGGGCCGCGTGCTGGCCAACGATACATTCAGCGAGTCTTCGCTGTACCGCGCCGGGCACGCGCACCTGTACAGACCCTGACGCACCGCCTGACGACGCCCACAAAAAACCCCGAACCAGTCGGGGTTTTGTTCCGCCCTACGCAGCGCCTCAGTAGTAGGCGTTTTCCTTTTGCGTGTGGTCGGTCACATCGCGAACACCGTGCAGCTCGGGAATGCGTTCGAGCAGTGTGCGCTCGATGCCTTCCTTGAGCGTGACATCCGCCTGACCGCAGCCCTGGCAGCCGCCACCGAACTGCAGCACGGCGATCTGCTGCGCCTGCTCTTCAACCACGTCAATCAGAGTGACCTGACCGCCATGGCTGGCAAGACCGGGATTGATTTCGGTCTGCAGGTAATAATTGATGCGTTCATTGATCGGGCTGTCAGCGTTGACCATCGGTACCTTGGCGTTAGGTGCCTTGATGGTCAACTGGCCGCCCATGCGGTCCGTGGCGTAGTCGACGACTGCGTCATCGAGAAAGGCCTCGCTGAAGCCGTCGATCCAGGCAGTGAAGCTCTTCAGGCCAATGGCCTTGTCGTCCGGCTTTTCTTCGCCCGGTTTGCAGTAGGCGATGCAGGTTTCAGCGTACTGGGTGCCAGGTTGGGTAATAAACACGCGGATGCCGATGCCCGGGGCATTCTGCTTTTCCAGCAGATCGGCCAGATAATCGTGGGCAGCATCGGTAATAGTGATAGCGGTCATGAAAATTCCTCGCAGACGTGGCGCCAGTTTACGCCAATCATGGGCATCACACAAAGTCCTAGTATTTTTGTCGGATTAAGTCCGAGGCAGGGCGCCAGCTCTCAGGACACCGCCTGCGGCGCATTTGCCGCCCGGCGCGCATCGAGCCAGCCTTTCATGCGCCGATACAGACCTTTCTCGATCCATTCGTAGCTGAACCAGGCGCCAAGCCCGATGACCGGCACGCAGACCGCAAACACCAGATACGGGTTGAGCTGGTAGTGCTGCGATGCCAACCAGCCGACGTACAGCACCAGCACATGCAGCAGGTACACCGAGTACGAACAGTCGCCCAGCACCTTGAGCAGCCGATTGCCGCGAAACAGAGGCTCCATGGCGATGCATGACATCACGATCAACGCGCTCGGCAGGCCCCAGTTCAGCAGCCTTTCCTCGGGGCCCAAATGATAAATCGCCACCAGCGCCGCAGCGATCCCCAGGCATGGCAGCCATACCCCTTCCTTGATCCATCCTTTGCGATAAAGGATGCCAATACCGATCCCCAGCAGGAATTCATACACGATGTCATTGCCGTAGAAGCGACTGATCAGGCCGGAGCGCGCCAGCACTTCACAGACGGCAAACAGTGCTGCAGCGACGATCAGTGGGCGATGACGCTGCTTGAACAGAAAGACCGTGGAGAACAATAGATAGAAGAGCATTTCATAGTTCAGGGTCCAGCCCACATTGAGCGTGGGATACAGCCCGTAACCACCGGGATTTTCCGAAGGGATGAACACCAGTGAAAGAAGAAAATTCTGCCAACTGATGACCTGATGGGGCAGCAAGGGCGCGGCGAACACCAGCAGCAGGCCCATCACGGCGGTGTAGAGCCAGTAGGCAGGGACGATGCGGATAATCCGGTTGAGCATGAAGCGCCCTGCGGGCATCTGGGTGTCTTGCGTGGAGAGAAAAATCACCAGCCCGCTGATGACGAAGAAAATGTCGACGCCCACCGCTCCCCTGGTGCCAAAGAATTCGCCAACCGGGCCGCTGGCGTGGAAATCGAAGAAAATCTGCATGAAGTGATGACACACCACGACCCACGCGGCGAGTGCCCGCAGGGCTTGAACCGAAATCAACATCGCGAACCTCTTTGCACCTTTGAATCACAATCGGGGTACGGCGCACCAATGCGCGGGCTCCCCCCGACACTCACCGCGTGGGACCGTGTTTCTGCCGAAAAGGTCATCAACCCGGGCAGTTTCCGGTCAATGGTAGATGGCCGCGCGCCATGTTTTCCCAGGCTTTTGCCGCCCTGCCCCCCGCCAGCAAGGGCTGTCGCCTGAGCAGCCCCGACGCCCTCGCTTGCAACGGTTCACATGAAGGATTTTCATGCAAAAGCGTTGGCACCACTAAAACCGCTCGGGTTTGCTATCATTTCGATCTTTTCTGTATCGACCTTCCCCAGGTAGCCCAATGTCCGATCGAAGCGCGCGTCTCCATGCTCTCCAGCAAGCCCTCCAGCAACGGATCCTGATCCTTGATGGCGGCATGGGCACCATGATCCAGAGCTATCGCCTCGAGGAAGGAGATTACCGGGGCAAACGCTTTGCCGACTGGCCCAGCGATGTCAAGGGCAACAATGACTTGCTGGTACTGACCCGCCCTGACGTGATCGGCGCTATCGAAAAAGCGTATCTGGATGCAGGCGCCGATATTCTCGAGACCAACACCTTCAACGCCACGCAGGTGTCCCAGGCCGATTACGGCATGGAAACCATCGTCTACGAGCTCAATGTCGAAGGCGCCCGCCTGGCGCGCAAGGTGGCCGATGCCAAGACCCTGGAGACCCCGGACAAACCGCGCTTCGTCGCTGGCGTACTGGGGCCCACCAGTCGCACCTGCTCGCTGTCGCCGGACGTCAACAACCCGGGCTATCGCAACGTTACCTTTGACGAACTGGTGGAAAACTACACCGAAGCCACCCTGGGCTTGATCGAGGGCGGCGCGGACCTGATCCTGATCGAGACGATTTTCGACACGCTCAACGCCAAGGCAGCGATCTTTGCCGTACAGGGGGTGTTCGAAACCCTGGGCTTCGAGCTGCCGATCATGATTTCCGGCACCATTACCGACGCTTCCGGCCGCACGTTGTCCGGGCAGACCACCGAAGCTTTCTGGAACTCGGTCAGCCACGCCAAACCAATTTCCGTCGGTCTCAACTGCGCCTTGGGCGCCAGCGACCTACGCCCTTACCTGCAAGAGCTGTCGAACAAGGCCAGCACTTACGTGTCGGCGCACCCCAACGCGGGCCTGCCCAACGAGTTCGGCGAATACGACGAGCTGCCGAGCCAGACCGCGAGCATCATTGAAGAATTCGCCCAGAGCGGCTTCCTCAATATCGTCGGCGGTTGCTGCGGCACCACGCCGGGCCACATCAAGGCGATTGCCGAGGCCGTCGCCGGTTATGCGCCACGGCAGATTCCGGACATTGCGAAAGCCTGTCGGCTGTCCGGCCTGGAGCCATTCACCATTGATCGCCAGTCGCTGTTCATCAACGTCGGCGAGCGCACCAACATCACCGGCTCGGCCCGTTTCGCCCGCCTGATCCGTGAAGACAACTACACCGAAGCGCTGGAAATCGCCCTGCAGCAGGTCGAAGCCGGGGCGCAGGTGATCGACATCAACATGGACGAGGGCATGCTCGATTCGAAGAAGGCCATGGTGACCTTCCTCAATCTGATTGCCGGTGAGCCGGACATTTCCCGCGTGCCGATCATGATCGACTCTTCAAAATGGGAAGTGATCGAAGCCGGGCTCAAGTGCATCCAGGGCAAGGGCATCGTCAATTCCATCAGCATGAAGGAAGGCGTCGAGCAGTTCATCCATCATGCCCGCCTGTGCAAGCGCTACGGCGCCGCCGTGGTGGTCATGGCCTTCGATGAGCATGGCCAGGCCGATACCGAAGCGCGCAAGAAAGAAATCTGCAAGCGTTCCTACGACATTCTGGTCAACGAAGTGGGGTTCCCACCCGAGGACATCATTTTCGACCCCAACATCTTCGCCATCGCCACCGGCATCGAAGAACACAACAACTACGCCGTCGACTTCATCAATGCCTGCGCCTACATCCGTGATGAACTGCCCTACGCGCTGACCTCCGGCGGCGTGTCCAACGTCTCCTTTTCGTTCCGGGGCAACAATCCGGTGCGCGAGGCGATCCACTCGGTGTTCCTGCTGCACGCGATTCGCAACGGCCTGAGCATGGGCATCGTCAACGCCGGGCAGCTGGAAATCTACGATCAGATCCCGGCCGAGCTGCGTGACCGCGTCGAAGACGTGGTGCTCAACCGCACGCCGGAAGGCACCGACGCGTTGCTGGCCATCGCCGACAAGTTCAAGGGCGATGGCAGCGTCAAGGAAGCGGAAACCGAAGAGTGGCGCGGCTGGCCGGTCAATCAGCGGCTTGAGCATGCGCTGGTCAAAGGCATCACCACCCACATCGTCGAAGACACCGAAGAGTCGCGCCAATCCTTCGCGCGGCCCATCGAGGTGATTGAAGGGCCGCTGATGTCAGGCATGAACATCGTTGGCGACCTGTTTGGCTCGGGCAAGATGTTCCTGCCGCAAGTGGTGAAATCGGCACGGGTGATGAAGCAGGCCGTCGCCCACCTGATCCCGTTCATCGAGCTGGAAAAAGGCGACAAGCCGGAGGCCAAGGGCAAGATCCTGATGGCCACGGTGAAAGGCGACGTGCACGACATCGGCAAGAACATCGTCGGGGTGGTGCTCGGCTGCAACGGGTATGACATCGTCGACCTGGGCGTGATGGTGCCAGCGGAGAAAATCCTTCAGGTAGCACGCGAGCAAAAATGCGACATCATCGGGCTGTCCGGCCTGATCACCCCGTCGCTGGACGAAATGGTCCACGTCGCTCGGGAAATGCAGCGCCAGGACTTCCATCTGCCACTGATGATCGGGGGCGCCACCACTTCCAAGGCGCACACCGCCGTCAAGATCGAACCCAAGTACAGCAATGACGCGGTGATCTACGTCACCGATGCCTCCCGTGCGGTGGGTGTGGCTACCCAGTTGCTGTCCAAGGAGTTGAAACCCGCCTTCATCGAAAAAACGCGCCTTGAGTACATCGAAGTCCGCGAACGCACGTCGGCCCGCAGTGCCCGCACCGAGCGCCTGAGCTACGGCGCGGCCATCGCCAAGAAGCCACAGTTCGACTGGGCTGGCTACTCCCCGGTCAAGCCCACCTTCACCGGCGCCAGAGTGTTGGATGACATCGATCTGAACGTGCTGGCCGATTACATTGACTGGACCCCGTTCTTCATCTCCTGGGACCTGGCGGGCAAATACCCGCGCATCCTCACCGATGAAGTGGTGGGTGAAGCGGCCACTGCGCTGTTCGACGACGCGCAGCAGATGCTGCGCAAGCTGATCGACGAAAAACTCATCAGCGCCCGGGCGGTATTCGGCTTCTGGCCTGCCAACCAGGTGGATGACGATGACCTGGAGGTCTACGGCGAGGATGGCCAGCCGCTGGCCAAGCTGCACCACCTGCGCCAGCAGATCATCAAGACCGACGGCAAGCCGAACTTCTCACTGGCGGACTTCGTGGCGCCGAAAGGCAGCGGCATCACCGATTACGTCGGCGGGTTCATTACCACCGCCGGCATTGGTGCCGAAGAAGTCTCCAAGGCCTACCAGGACGCCGGTGATGACTACAACGCGATCATGGTCAAGGCGCTGGCCGACCGCCTGGCCGAAGCCTGCGCCGAATGGCTGCACCAGCAGGTGCGCAAGGAGCATTGGGGCTATGCACGCGATGAAGTGCTGGACAACGATGCGCTGATCAAAGAACAGTATCAGGGCATTCGCCCGGCACCAGGCTATCCGGCCTGCCCGGATCACACCGAGAAAGGCACCCTCTTCGCCCTGCTTGATCCGATGCCCGACGGCAAGCCCGGCAAGAGCGGCGTGTTCCTCACCGAACACTACGCCATGTTCCCCGCCGCAGCGGTCAGCGGCTGGTATTTCGCTCATCCCCAGGCGCAGTACTTTGCAGTTGGCAAAGTCGACAAAGACCAGGTCGAAAGCTACACCGCCCGCAAAGACCAGGAGCTGCGCATCACTGAACGCTGGCTGGCGCCGAATCTGGGGTATGAGGAGTAAGCACACTCCGGACAACCGCTTCGCCTGTAGGCGTTCACGAGCACCGCGAGGCAACGATGGCGGCATTTCCAATACAACGCTACCGCGGCCTTGGGGTGCTCGTGCGCTCCTACAGGTAACAAGGCATTCTGAATCGGGTCGTTATAGATCCCCGACTAGCCATGTCGCCATTGCCGGCCTGTTCCACATCAGGACCGTGTCAGCATCTCCTGCGGCAAATACTTGCCCATCTCGAACTTGCCAATCGCCGCCCGGTGCACTTCGTCCGGGCCGTCGGCCAGGCGCAGGGTGCGTTGCATCGCGTACATGTAGGCCAGCGGGAAATCATTGGAAACCCCCGCGCCGCCATGGATCTGGATGGCCCGATCAATCACCTTCAGCGCCACGTTCGGCGCCACCACCTTGATCTGGGCGATTTCGCTTTTTGCAACTTTGTTGCCGACGGTGTCCATCATGTAGGCCGCTTTCAGGGTCAGCAGCCGTGCCATGTCGATCTCCATTCGTGAATCGGCGATCTTGTCGATGTTGCCGCCCAGCTTGGCCAGTGGCCGACCAAACGCCACCCGGCTGGCCGCCCGCCTGCACATCAATTCCAGTGCCCGTTCCGCCATGCCCACTGAGCGCATGCAGTGGTGAATCCGCCCAGGCCCCAGACGCCCCTGAGCGATTTCAAAGCCACGGCCTTCACCCAGCAATACGTTTTCATAGGGCACGCGAACGTTGTCGAACAGTACTTCGGCGTGGCCATGAGGGGCATCGTCATAGCCAAACACCGGCAGCGGCCGGACGATCTTCACACCCGGCGTATCGACCGGTACGAGGATCATCGAGTGCTGCTGATGACGCGGCCCGTCGGGATTGCTCAGGCCCATGAAAATCAGGATCTTGCAGCGCGGATCGCAAGCCCCCGACGTCCACCACTTGCGCCCGTTGATGACCCACTCATCGCCCTGCCGCTCGGCTCGCGCCGCCATGTTGGTGGCGTCGGACGAAGCCACCTCAGGCTCAGTCATGGCGAACGCGGAGCGGATTTCGCCGCGCAACAACGGCGCAAGCCACTGCTGCTTCTGCGCGTCATTGGCGTAACGCACCAGCACTTCCATATTGCCGGTGTCAGGTGCAGAGCAATTGAACGGCTCAGGCCCCAGCAGCGAGCGACCCATGATCTCTGCCAGCGGCGCGTATTCGAGGTTAGTCAGCCCGGCGCCCAGCTCCGACTCGGGCAGAAACAGATTCCACAGGCCTTCGGCTTTGGCCCGGGCCTTGAGCGTCTCCATGATTGCCGTCGGCTGCCAGCGATCGCCTTGCGCCACTTGTTGCTCGAACACCGGCTCGGCGGGATAGACATGGCTGTCCATGAAAGCGATGACCCGTTCGCGCAACGCCTGGACTTTGGGGGAGTAAGCGAAATCCATGAGCTTGACCTTCTTGATGAGGTGATCTGGAGCATGCAACCGATGCTAGGCGTAGCGTCTGTATTTATCTAATCTATTCTCGGCGTGTATAAACATTCATAACCGATATATGATCGGCCCACGCTCCAGCATGGGAGCGACACAACAAAAACAGCAAGAGAGGCGCAGCGCATGAACCTGAGCAAGGTCGATCTCAACCTTTTCATCGTCTTCGACGCGATCTACACCGAGGCCAATCTGACCCGCGCCGGGCAGATCGTCGGCATTACTCAGCCAGCGGTTTCCAATGCCCTGGCGCGCCTGCGGGAAACCTTCAACGACCCCCTGTTCGTGCGTACCGCCCAGGGCATGGTGCCTACTCCCATGGCGCAGAACATCATCGGCGCAGTGCGCAACGCGTTGTCACTGCTGCGCGTATCGGTGCAGGAAAGCCGCATCTTCAACCCCTTGCAGGCGGTGAAAAATTACCGTATCAGCATGACTGACCTCACCGAGGCCGTGATCCTGCCAACACTGTTCCAGCGCCTCAAGCGCCAGGCGCCCCATGTCAGCATCGAGAGTTTTCTGTCCAAGCGTCGGGAAACCACCAAGGAGCTGGCTGCCGGGCGTCTGGATTTCGCCGTTGATGCGCCGCTCAACACCGATCCGCAGGTGCGCCATGTCAAATTGATGGAAGACAAATACGTCTGCGCCATGCGCAAAGGCCATCCGCTGGCAAACAAGGAAGCGTTCAAGC
Source organism: Pseudomonas viridiflava (assembly GCF_900585905.1). Lineage (GTDB taxonomy): Bacteria > Pseudomonadota > Gammaproteobacteria > Pseudomonadales > Pseudomonadaceae > Aquipseudomonas. The sequence goes on along the minus strand of NZ_UTVH01000095.1, from coordinate 492,727 downwards.
TCGACGACTACCTGTCGCTGACTCACATCCATATCTCAAGCCGTCGCAGTGGCCTGGGCTATGTCGACCTGGCACTGGGCAAAATGGGTATCCAGCGCAAAATAGCACTGCGTTCGCAGCACTACTTGATGGCCTCCCAGGTGTTGATGCAGACCGACATGGTCATGACCGTGCCGGAGCGCTTCGCCAAACGCCACGATTTGCATTATGTGACGCTGCCGGTACATGACGTGCTGGCATTGGAAACCCACCTGTACTGGCATGAAAGCACCGATCAGGACCCCGCCAACCGCTGGATGCGCGAGCAGATGATCGAGCTGTGTCAGCAGGTCACCGCCCAGGAGCAGAAACTCGAAGTGGCCTGAGACTGAGGCTTGGCAAACCACGCCCGGCTTGACGTATACGTCAAGCGCGCCTTAGGTTAGGGCCTCGACCCCGCCGAGCCCGTTCATGACCAGCCAGACCTACAGCATTTCCGACCTCGCCCGCGAGCTCGACATCACCACCCGGGCGATCCGTTTCTACGAAGAGCAAGGCATGCTCACCCCTCAGCGCCGCGGCCTGGAGCGTGTGTACTGCGCGCGGGACAAGGTCACCCTCAAGCTCATCCTGCGTGGCAAACGCATCGGTTTCTCACTGGCCGAGTGCCGCGAACTGATTGAATTGTACGACCCCAGCGGCGGCAATCATCTTCAGCTGCACACCATGCTGGGCAAAATCGGCGAACGGCGCCAGCAACTGGAGCAGCAGTTGCTCGACATCCAGCAGATGCAGATCGAACTGGACACCGCCGAAGAGCGCTGCCGTCTCGCGCTGCAGCACACCGGCGCTGCCAACTGACCCCATCCACATTCCCGGAGCTGCCCATGTCACTACCTGAATCTGTCTGCCTGGTGGAAGTCGGCCCGCGTGACGGCCTGCAGAACGAAGCACAGCCTGTCAGCGTCGCCGACAAGGTCAGGCTTGTCGATGACCTGAGCGCGGCGGGCCTGCGCTACATCGAGGTGGGCAGTTTCGTCTCGCCAAAATGGGTGCCGCAAATGGCCGGTTCGGGCCAGGTATTCGCTGATATCCAGCGCGACGCTCATATCACTTATGCCGCGCTGACCCCGAACCTGCGCGGGTTCGAGGATGCTGTTGCTGCGCAGGCTGGCGAAGTGGCCGTGTTCGCGGCGGCGTCCGAAGCGTTCTCGCAACGCAACATCAATTGCTCGATCAGTGAGAGCCTGGAGCGTTTCACGCCGGTCATGGAAGCGGCACGCCAGCAGGGCCTGAAAGTTCGCGGCTACGTGTCATGCGTGCTGGGCTGCCCCTACGAGGGCGCGGTGCCTGCGCAACAGGTCGCGGCGGTGGCCAACGCGTTGATCGACATGGGCTGCTATCAGGTCTCGCTGGGTGACACCATTGGCGTCGGTACGCCCAATGCCACCCGCCATCTGTTTGAAGTGGTCGGCGCACGCATCCCCCGCGGCCGACTGGCCGGTCACTTCCACGACACCTACGGGCAGGCGCTGGCCAACATCTACGCCAGCCTGCTGGAGGGCATCGCGGTGTTCGACAGCTCGGTCGCCGGACTGGGCGGCTGCCCCTACGCCAAGGGCGCCAGCGGCAATGTTGCCAGTGAAGATGTGCTGTACCTGCTCAACGGCCTGGGCATCGACACAGGGGTTGACCTCGACCGGCTGATCAGCGCCGGGGAACGCATCTCCACGCTGCTTGGCCGCGCCAACGGCTCGCGGGTGGCGAAAGCGCGCCTGTCAGCCTGAAACACCTCAGTCGGGGGTGCGACATGTTGTCACAGAGTGTTACCCTATCAGCCATCAGCATGATGAGACGGGTAACACGGGAACAGTTTTCCTGCTTGCCTCCTCCTCATCTTCAGGCCCAGAACGCGCAAGGCCTTGAATTCAAAGGCTTCAAGGAATCTGGCACGGCTCCTGCTATATGTTCTGTATAACAAGAACAACATAAGCAGTAACCCAATAAAAACAAAACGTATCGGCTCTGACACAACAAGAACAACACGGACAGAGACGCAGCTAACAGATTTTTTTGGAGTGGATAGCTTTTCTGAGGTTTAAACCACCTCGCGACCGGACAGAGAACAACAAAACTACCTTCAGGTAGCGCCAAGCCTGGTTGGATCGAAACGATAAAAGCCGCATCAGCGCTCAAAAAAATACGTTTGCTCTTGATCCCGGTTAGGGATCGCTCATAAAGCTGCAAGGGTACGGTTACCAAAAACAACAACAGACCGCCCAATAATAAAAAAGAGCATGCAGAAACACCTTGAAGGGGAGCCCAGGCTCCCCTTCCTGCTGTCTGGCGTCTGGGTTTACAGGCATCGACAGCATGCGGATGGATTGACACCTCTCGGGCAACAGGTTTACGTTAACGTAAAGGTCATAGCGACCCATCCAACAATAACAAGGAACGCTGCCCCATGAGTTACCCCAGCCTGAACTTCGCCCTGGGCGAAACCCTCGACATGCTGCGCACTCAGGTTCAGGCTTTCGTCGCCGACCAGATTGCGCCGCGCGCTGCGCAGATCGACAAAGACAACCTGTTCCCGCCCGACCTGTGGCGCAAGTTCGGCGACATGGGGCTGCTGGGCATCACTGTGGACGAACAGTACGGCGGTGCAGGCCTGGGTTATCTTGCCCATGTCATTGCGATGGAAGAGATCAGCCGTGGCTCGGCTTCAGTCGCCCTTTCCTATGGCGCCCATTCCAACCTGTGCGTCAACCAGATCAACCGCAACGGCACCCCGGCGCAGAAGGCTCGCTATCTGCCGCGTCTGATCAGCGGCGAAGACGTCGGCGCGCTGGCCATGAGCGAACCCAACGCGGGCTCCGATGTGGTGTCGATGAAGCTGCGCGCTGACCGGCGCGGCGACGACTTTGTGCTCAACGGCAGCAAGACTTGGATCACCAACGGGCCGGACGCCAGCACTTACGTGATCTACGCCAAGACCGATGTGCAGAAAGGTGCCCACGGCATCAGTGCATTCATCGTCGAGCGCGACTGGAAAGGTTTTTCCCGGGGCAACAAGTTCGACAAGCTGGGCATGCGCGGCTCCAACACCTGCGAGCTGTTTTTCGACGATGTGGAAGTACCGGCTGAAAACCTGCTGGGTGAACTCGATGGCGGCGTCAAGGTGCTGATGAGCGGCCTGGATTACGAGCGCGTGGTGCTCGCGGGTGGCCCGACCGGCATCATGCAGGCGTGCATGGACGTGGTGGTGCCTTACATCCACGACCGCAAACAGTTCGGTCAGAGCATCGGCGAGTTTCAGCTGATTCAAGGCAAGATCGCCGACATGTACACCCAGCTCAATGCCAGCCGCGCCTATCTGTATGCAGTGGCGCAGGCTTGCGAGCGTGGCGAAACCACGCGCAAGGACGCTGCCGGGGTCATCCTCTACAGCGCCGAGCGGGCGACGCAAATGGCCCTGGAGACCATTCAGATTCTGGGCGGCAACGGCTACATCAATGAATTCCCGGCGGGTCGGCTGCTGCGCGACGCCAAACTCTACGAAATCGGCGCAGGCACCAGTGAAATCCGTCGAATGTTGATTGGCCGCGAGCTGTTCAACGAATCCAGATAACCGCCCTTGCCCGCCTCGACTGCAAGCGCGAACGGCCAACCGGCGACGCCTGCAGGCGTCGGGCAACAGCGCCCGGAGTAGCCCATGACCATCCTGCAAACCCGTATCAATGTACGTTCGGCTGAATTCGCCGCCAACAGCGCCAGCCTGCGCGAGCAGGTCAGCGCTCTGCGCAGCCTGCTGGACGGCGTCCAGCAAGGGGGTGGCGCCATTGCTCAGGCGCGCCACACTTCGCGGGGCAAACTGCTGCCGCGTGAGCGTATCAACCTGCTGCTCGACAGCGGCTCGCCGTTTCTGGAAATCGGTCAGTTGGCCGCCTGGCAGGTGTACGACGAAGACGTGCCCGCTGCCGGAGTAATCGCGGGTATTGGCCGCATTGAAGGCGTCGAGTGCATGATCATCGCCAACGACGCGACGGTCAAAGGCGGTTCCTACTACCCCCTGACGGTCAAAAAACACCTGCGCGCGCAAACCATCGCCCAGCAGAATCGCCTGCCGTGCATCTATCTGGTGGATTCGGGTGGCGCCAACCTGCCGCGTCAGGATGAAGTGTTCCCGGACCGCGAACACTTCGGGCGGATCTTCTTCAATCAGGCCAACATGAGCGCGCAGGGCATTGCGCAGATCGCCGTGGTCATGGGCTCGTGCACCGCAGGCGGCGCGTATGTCCCGGCCATGGCAGACGAAGCAATCATGGTGCGCGACCAGGCGACTATTTTTCTCGCCGGCCCGCCACTGGTCAAAGCAGCCACCGGCGAGGTGGTCAGCGCCGAGGATCTGGGCGGCGCCGATGTGCACTGCCGCACCTCAGGTGTGGCCGATCACTACGCCGAGAACGATCCCCATGCGTTGCAACTGGCGCGGCGCTGCGTGGCCAATCTGAATTGGCGCAAACTCGGAGTGCTCGACAGCATCGCGCCGATTGCGCCGCTGTACGGCGCCGAGGAGTTGTACGGGATCGTGCCGGCCGACGCCAAACAGCCATTCGATGTGCGCGAAATCATCGCACGGCTGGTCGATGGCTCGCAGTTCGACGAATTCAAGGCGCTGTTCGGTGCAACGCTGGTCTGCGGCTTTGCCCGGCTGCACGGTTACCCGATCGGGATCATCGCCAACAACGGCATTCTTTTCGCCGAGTCGGCGCAGAAAGGCGCGCACTTTATCGAGCTGGCTTGCCAGCGCGGCATACCGTTGCTGTTTCTGCAGAACATCACCGGGTTCATGGTCGGGCAAAAGTACGAAGCCGGCGGCATCGCCAAGCATGGCGCCAAGCTGGTCACCGCAGTCGCCTGCGCCAAAGTGCCGAAGTTTACCGTGATCATCGGGGGCAGTTTTGGTGCCGGTAATTACGGCATGTGCGGCCGCGCCTACGATCCGCGCTTTCTGTGGATGTGGCCCAATGCGCGCATCGGCGTGATGGGCGGCGAGCAGGCGGCCGGCGTGCTGGTGCAGGTCAAGCGCGAACAGGCGCAGCGCAGCGGCGAGACATTCAGCAGCGAGCAGGAAGCGGCGATCAAGCAGCCGATACTCGATCAGTACGAGCACCAGGGCCATCCCTACTATTCCAGCGCCCGGCTGTGGGATGACGGGGTGATTGACCCGGCGCAAACCCGCGACATCCTCGCCCTCGCCCTCTCGGCCGCATTGAACGCGCCCATCGAGCCGACCACCTTCGGCCTGTTCCGCATGTGACCCTGGAGCCTTCCATGACTGCTTTTCATACCCTCGAACTGCTGCATGATCCACGCGGCTTCGCCACGCTCTGGCTGAACCGCCCCGAGAAGAACAATGCATTCAATGCGCAGATGATTCGCGAGCTGATCCTGGCCATCGATGCCGTGCAGAGTGATCCCAGCCTGCGTTTTTTGCTGCTGCGCGGGCGTGGTCGACATTTCAGCGCCGGGGCCGATCTGGCCTGGATGCAACAGGCCGCGCAGCTGGATTACAACACCAATCTGGACGATGCCCGAGAGCTGGCCGAGCTGATGTATAACCTTGGCAAACTGAAGATTCCGTCACTGGCGGTGGTCGAAGGCGCAGCGTTTGGCGGCGCGCTGGGGCTGATCAGTTGCTGTGACATGGCCATCGCCAGCGACGACGCGCAATTCTGCCTCTCTGAAGTACGCATCGGCCTGACGCCAGCCGTCATCAGCCCGTTTGTGGTCCAGGCCATCGGCGAGCGCGCGGCCCGCCGCTACGCCCTTACCGCTGAACGCTTCGACGGCCACCGCGCCCGGGACATCGGCCTGCTGGCTGAATGTTACCCGGCCGCGCAGCTTGAGCAGGAGGTCGAACAATGGATTGCCAATCTGCTGCTGAACAGTCCCCAGGCCATGCGCGCCAGCAAGGACCTGCTGCGCGAAGTCGGTAACGGCGCACTGACGCCTGCCCTGCGCCGTTATTGTGAAAACGCCATCGCGCGCATTCGTATCAGCGCGGAAGGCCAGGAAGGTCTGCGCGCCTTCCTCGACAAACGGCGACCTGCCTGGCAAGCCGACTTACCCCAGGAGCCACGCCCATGAGTACGCCAACGCTGACCCGCCTGCTGATCGCCAATCGCGGCGAGATCGCCTGCCGCATCATGCGCACCGCAAAAGCACTGGGCTTGACGACGGTCGCCGTACACAGCGACATCGACCGCGATGCCCGCCACGTGCGCGAGGCTGACATCAAGGTCAATCTCGGTGGCAGCAAGGCGGCTGACAGTTATCTGCAGATCGACAAACTGATCGAAGCGGCGCGCGCCAGTGGCGCCCAGGCGATTCATCCGGGCTATGGGTTCCTCTCGGAAAACTCTGATTTCGCCAGCGCCGTCGAACAGGCCGGGCTGGTGTATCTGGGGCCGCCCGCCTCGGCCATCGATGCCATGGGCAGCAAGTCCGCTGCCAAAGCGCTGATGGAACAGGCAGGCGTACCGCTTGTGCCGGGCTATCACGGCCAGGCGCAGGACGCCGACACCTTTCGCGAAGCTGCAGCGCGCATTGGTTACCCGGTGCTGCTCAAGGCCACGGCCGGGGGTGGCGGCAAGGGCATGAAGGTGGTCGAGCGCGCCGAGGACATGGCTCAGGCGTTGGCCTCGGCGCAGCGTGAAGCGGCGTCGTCATTCGGCGATGCGCGCATGCTGGTGGAAAAATACCTGCTCAAGCCGCGCCACGTCGAAATTCAGGTGTTCGCTGATCAGCACGGCCACTGTATCCATCTCAACGAGCGTGATTGTTCGATTCAGCGCAGGCACCAGAAAGTGGTCGAAGAAGCGCCCGCCCCCGGCCTCACCCCGCAGCTGCGCGCCGCCATGGGTGCCGCCGCCGTCAAGGCTGCACAAAGCATCGGCTATGTAGGTGCGGGCACAGTAGAGTTCCTGCTTGATGCGCGCGGTGAGTTTTTCTTCATGGAAATGAATACGCGTCTGCAAGTGGAGCATCCGGTGACCGAAGCGATCACCGGCCTTGATCTGGTGGAATGGCAATTGCGCGTGGCTCAGGGCGAACCGCTCCCCCTGCAGCAGGCGCAGGTGCCCCTGGTGGGTCACGCCATCGAAGTGCGTCTGTACGCTGAAGACCCGGCCAATGAATTTCTGCCTGCCACCGGTACGCTTGAGCTGTACCGGGAAAGCCAACCTGGCGCTGGACGCCGCGTCGACAGCGGTGTTGCGCAGAATGATGTGATCTCGCCTTTCTACGATCCGATGCTGGGCAAGCTGATTGCCTGGGGCGAAACCCGCGAGCAGGCGCGCCTGCGGCTGTTGACGATGCTGGATGAGTTTGCCGTCGGTGGGGTGAAAACCAACCTGCCCTTCCTGCGCCGGATCATCGGCCATGCCGCGTTTGCGGCTGCTGAGCTGGACACTGATTTCATCCCGCGTCATCAGGGTCAGTTGCTGCCTGCGCAGACCGCGCTGGGCGACGCGTTCTGGCAGGCTGCGGCTTTTGCCTGGCTGCACAGCGGCGCACCCTGCACACGGGTTGATCCGCTTCATTCACCCTGGGCCGAGATCAGCGGCCTGCGTGTGGGCTTGCCCAGCGAGCGGGTTGTGCATTTGGCCACCGAAGGTCAAGCGCAAGTGGTCCGGCTAAGCAATGACGGCCCTGTTTATCAGCTGGCGGGTGAGTCTCTGTTGACCGAACAGCTCGGTCTCGCTGAGTCGCAGTTCGCGGTGCGTCGTGGCGATACGCTGTTCATGAAGTGGCACGGCGATCTGTACGCAATCAAATCCTTCGATCCAGCCGCCGCTGTCGATGCTGACCATCACCCCGAAGGCGGGCTGAGTGCCCCGATGAATGGCAGTATCGTGCGCGTGCTGGTCGAGATCGGCCAGCAGGTCGATGCTGGCGCGCAGTTGGTGGTGGTGGAAGCGATGAAAATGGAACACAGCGTGCGCGCCAATAAAGCCGGCACCATCACTGCCCTGCACTGCCGTGAAGGCGAGATGGTCAGTGAAGGGACGGTGTTGGTGGAGGTTGAATAAAGGTTTTCGTTTGAAAACCCGCCACCTGTAGGAAGCTCACGAGCAACGCGAGGCAGCGCTGGCGTCGAAACCTGATGACGTGGGACCGGCTTCAGCCGGGAAGGAGCCAGTGCAGCAGACATTGCTGCATCGTCAGATCGGGCCCCTTCCCGGCTGAAGCCGGTCCCACGAATACATCATCCAGACCAGCGCTCGCTATCGCGCCGGTCTGTCTCCTATACCGCCACCTCATACAACTTCGGCAATTCAACCTCACCACTGATCAACCCGTGGCGCAGACGCTCGGCATGCAATGCGCCGGCTTTCATGGCGCGTTCTTTGACGTGGCCGAAGCCGCGAATTTTCTCAGGCAATCGTGCCAGGTCCAGCGCTGAGTGGCGATTGCTGACATTGAGGTGCTCAACGATCAGCTCGATATCGCGCACATAGGCATCGATCAGCTCGCGCTCCTGCCGCCGCTCCAGGCTGCGACCGAACGGATCGAATGCCGTGCCGCGCAGGAATTTGAATCTGGCCAACACACCAAACGCTCCAAGCATCCAGGGTCCGAAACTGCGCTTGCGTGGCTCCGCCGTCGGCCCCTCACCTTTGGCCAACCAGGAAGGCGCCAAGTGAAATTGCAAGCGGTAGTCGCCTTCAAACTGGGCCTGCAACTGACGCGTGAAGTTGCCGTCGCTGTACAGCCGCGCTACTTCATATTCATCCTTGTAAGCCATAACCTTGAACAGGTTGAACGCCACCGCCTCGGTCAAGGCCGGAGCCTGGCCCGGAAACAGGCGCGACTCTGCCTGCCTGACGCTCTCGACCCTCTGCTGATAGCGGCGGGCATAGGCGGCGTTCTGATAGTCCGTGAGGGCAGCGACATTGGCAGTGATGCGTTGCTCGGCGTCCATGGGCACTGCCTCTTGCAACGGCTGCGCTTCGGGATAGGACGCACGCTGTACCGCCAGCAGATCATGGGCGGCGCGGCGGCCCCACAGAAACGCCTGCTGGTTGAGGCTGACCGCTACCCCGTTCAACTCGATGGCTTTCTCGATGGCGGCAGAACTCAGCGGAATGAAGCCCAGCTGGAACGCGTAACCAAGCATGAACAGGTTGCTGGCAATGGTATCGCCCAGCAGCCGGGTTGCCAGATCAGTGGCTTCGATGAAATGGGTCTTCTCTGCGCCCACCGCGTCGCGAATGGTCTGCTTCATCGCCTCGGCGGGGAACTGCGCGTCCGGGTTACGCGTGAACTCGGCGGTCGGGGTCTGTTGGCTGTTGACGACTGCATGGGAGAAGGTCGAATTCAACTTGGCCACCGCATCTGGCCCCGCGGCCACTAGCAGGTCGCAACCCAGCAGCAGATGCGCCTCGCCCGCCGGGATACGCACGGCGAACAGATCCTCCTGACGTGCCGCGATGCGAATGTGGCTGACCACCGGACCGAACTTCTGCGCCAGCCCGGCCTGATCAAGCACGCTGCAGCCCTTGCCTTCCAGGTTGGCGGCAAAGCCCAGCATCGCACCTACAGTGGTCACGCCGGTGCCGCCGACACCCGGCAGCAGGATGTTGTAAGGCTTGTCCAGACCTGGCAGTTGCGGCTCAGGCAGCTGTACGAAACTGGCAGTTTGTGAAGGCAGGCCAGGCTTGCGCAGCGTGCCCCCATGCACCGTGACGAAGCTGGGGCAGAACCCTTCGACGCAACTGAAATCCTTGTTGCACGCGTTCTGATCGATTTCGCGCTTGCGCCCCTGCGAGGTCTCCTTCGGCAACACCGAAAGGCAACCGGATTTGACCCCGCAATCACCACAGCCCTCGCACACCGCAGCGTTGATGAACGCACGCTTGTCCAGGTCCTGCAGCTTGCCGCGTTTGCGCCGGCGACGCTTTTCCGTGGCACAGGTCTGGTCGTAGATGATCACCGAGACGCCTTTGAACTCGCGCAGCTCGCGCTGCACGCTGTCCAGATCGCGACGATGGTGAAAGCTGGTGATCGGCGCGAAGCTGTCGCGGCTCGGGTACTTCTCCGGCTCATCCGAGACCAGCGCAATGCGCTGCACACCCTCGTTGAACACCTGGCGGCTGAGTTGATCGACCCGCAGCACGCCGTCAATCGGCTGGCCGCCGGTCATCGCCACCGCATCGTTGTACAGAATCTTGTAAGTGATGTTGACGCCCGACGCCACAGCGGCCCGCACGGCCAGATGGCCGGAGTGAAAATAGGTGCCATCGCCCAGGTTCTGGAACACATGGGGCGTTTCGGTAAAGGGTGCCTGGCCGATCCAGGTCACGCCCTCGCCGCCCATCTGGGTGAAGGTGTCGGTGGCACGGTCCATCCAGATAGTCATGTAATGACAGCCAATGCCCGCCAGCGCGCGGCTGCCCTCCGGCACCCGGGTCGAGGTGTTGTGCGGGCAGCCCGAGCAGAAATGCGGCGTGCGCTGGGTGTTGAACAGCGGCGCCTGCAACGCTTGTTCCTTTTCGGCCAGAAACTGCAGGCGCGCATCGATTTTTGCGCTGCTATAGAACGGCGCCAAGCGCTTGGCGATGACCCGGGCGATCATCGCCGGGGTCAGTTCGCTGAGGTTGGGCAGCAGCGAGCGACCTTGTTCGTCGAACTCGCCCACCACCACCGGGCGGCGATCAACCGGCCAGTTGTACAGCTGACCGGTCAGTTGGTCTTCGATGACGCTACGTTTTTCTTCAACCACCAGGATCTCATCCAGGCCCTCTGCGAAGTCATGCACCGACACCGGCTCCAGCGGCCAGCTCATGCCCACCTTGAGCACGCGAATGCCGACCTGAGCGCAGAGATCCTGATCAATGCCCAGCTCTTCCAGCGCCTGGCGCACATCCAGATACGACTTGCCGGTGGTGACGATGCCGAGGCGCGGCTGCGGCGAATCAATGACCACGCGGTTGAGCTGATTGGCGCGGGCGAAGGCCCGAGCGGCGTAGATCTTGTAGGTGTTGAGCCGCGCTTCCTGTGCCAGCGGCGGGTCCGGCCAGCGGATATGCAGGCCGCCTTCGGGGATCTGGAAGTCGTCTGGAATCTGGGTGGTGATGCGCAGCGGATCGACTTCCACCACAGCGGAAGAATCGACGTTCTCGGCGATGGTTTTCATCGCCACCCAGCAACCGCTGTAGCGCGAAAGCTCCCAGCCGATGATGCCGTAATCGAGGATTTCCTGAACGTTGCTCGGGTTGAGCACTGGAATCATCGAGGCGATGAACGCATGTTCGCTCTGGTGCGCGATGGTCGACGATTTGCAGCCATGGTCGTCGCCTGCCAGCACCAGCACGCCGCCATTGGCCGCGACGCCTGCCGAGTTGGCGTGTTTGAACACATCGCCGCAGCGATCAACCCCCGGCCCCTTGCCGTACCAGAGCGCAAAGACGCCGTCGTACTTGCCCTCGGGGAACAGGTTCACCTGCTGACTGCCCCACACCGCCGTGGCGGCCAACTCTTCGTTGACCCCCGGCTGAAAGTGGATGGCGTTCTGCTTGAGATAGTCCTTGGCGTCCCACAGACTTTTGTCCAGGTTGCCCAGCGGCGAGCCGCGATAGCCTGAGATGAACCCGGCCGTGTTGAGCCCCCGCGCTTCGTCGCGCTGCTTTTGCAGCATCGGCAGCCGCGTCAGGGCCTGGGTGCCGGTGAGGTAGAGGTTGCCGGTCGCAAGTCGGTACTTGTCGTCCAGACGAATATCAGCCAAAGACATTCAGATGCTCCTTTTATTGTTATGAGCAAGGTGTAGCAGCTAATCAGCAAGGCGTCGCCAGACCTGCGCACATGGGCGCCGACCCGACAGTCACGTTGCCAATACTGCCTGTAGCCAGCGGGCTTTTTCTTTCTGAATGGGCGCAAATCTCCTGCTATTCTGCATATTCGTTTCGATAAAAATAAAAAACAGGGTCAATTCATGCAGAACTCTTTAAGCCCCATCGACCGGCGGATTTTGCGTCTGCTGCAGCACGACGCCGACCTGTCTGCCGCGCAAATTGCCGAACGTGTCGAGCTGTCCCAGTCGCCTTGCTGGCGGCGGATCAATCGGCTTCAGGAAGAGGGCTATATCGAGCGCAAGGTCGCCCTGCTCAACCCGAAAAAGCTCGGCCTGACCATGACAGTATTCGTCGACGTGAAATTATCGGGGCACGGCCGCCGCTATCTGACCGAGTTCGAAGAGGCAATCACAGGTTATCCAGAGGTGCTGGAGTGCTACACGATGGCGGGCGATATGGACTTTCTGCTCAAGATCGTGGCCCAGGACATCGCCAGCTATGAGCGCTTCCTGCGTGACCATCTGCTGCAGCAGCCTCATGTCCAGGAAGCCCACTCCAACATCGCCATGAGCGAAGTCAAACGCACGACCGAGCTGCCCCTGGACTGAACGGCAGGCACGGCAGCGGATTATTTTTTTCAATGGAAGCGATAAAAAGCTTTGACTTGCAAATGATAATGATTATTATTGCAAGCAACTGGCCGCAAGGTCAGTTGGATAAACCGGAAGTCTTAGGTCGGCTTCTGGATTATCTCCTCATCAGGCTAATCACGGTTTTTGACCCGGATTTTTTCCGGGTCTTTTTTTTGGTTTTGAGCTGTTTTCTTTTTTTTTGCTGATTTTGCAGGTCTACAGCAGGTGTTGCGTCTTCAGGCTAATGAAGAGGGTTCGCGTTGCGATGGCGCGGATCATAGCAAAAACAATCGCAGCAGGCCCGCCGCAGAGCACTTTGTTGTGGCTGCTCAGAAGGAAAATCAGTAACTGAGCCGGGCTTTCATTTGTGAATCGTTATCATCCGACACCGCTATACCCATGCCGCAGTTTGAAATCCGCGAGGTGTTTGTCATGAATACTCAGCTCTCCTCCTTCCCTTCCATGCCTGGCCGCCTGGAAGACATCAGGCTCGATGCCCAGGGCAAGGCCATGCGCCGCAGCCTGAGCAAGCTGCCCCGCCGGGTTCAGCAAGTTTTCCTTTTAAGCCGGATGGACGCATTGCCCTATGCCGATATCGCACTGCTGTTGGACATCGACGTGGCGCATGTCGAGCAGGCGATGATCAAGGCGGTGCAACACTGCCGACAACTGATGCAAGACGACCGATACTCAATGTCCGCTGCGGCAGACGCCAGCCGCTGGTACGTTCATCTGCAAAGCCCCCATGCAACGCCAAGCCAGCGCATTGAATTTCGCCACTGGCTTGACGCTGACGCGCAAAATCTCGCTGCGTTCGAGGCCACTGAACGCCTCTGGCGTCAGCTCAACGCCCCGGCGCGGGTACTCGGGGCCAGCGGCTGGCATCGACGCAAGCGTGCGACTTATCTGCTGTGGTGCATGATCATGGCCTGCGCGTTGAGCATGCTGGTAACTGCCGAGGCGTTCGCTTGAACGACGCGTCTCTTTAGAGCCCTTATTTTTCGAACGCGGCGAAATTTCGGGTTGAGTGGAAAAAACCAGTTGGGTGTAGAGTAGCTGTCACATTTGGCACTAACGTACACAGGATCAAACCGTGAGCCTTCTCAAGATCAGCGCCGACTTCGACAGCGGCAATATTGAAGTCATTGACGCGAGCCGTCCCGAGCACATCCAGTTGGCGATGCGTCCTGATACGCACAGCCCGCATTTTCAGTGGTTCCACTTCAAGGTCGACGGCATGCAACCAGGCCAGCCTCACGGCTTCAGCCTGAATAACGCCAGCCTGTCCAGTTACCCCAGTGCCTGGCCGGGGTACAACGCGGTGGCGTCTTATGATCAGAAGGAATGGTTTCGCGTGCCTTCGACATTCGATGGCAAGGCGTTGAATTTCAACCTTGTGCCCCGTGAAGCCCAGGCCTGGTTCGCTTACTTCGAGCCCTACAGCCGCGAGCGCCATGACTGGCTGATTGGCCACGCGCTGGAGCACGCCGGCACGCACCTGCTGGCCAGCGGCAAGAGCGTCGAAGGCCGCGACATTCCCCTGCTGCGCCGCGGCGACGGTGCGCCAGGCAAACTCAATATCTGGATCATCGCCCAGCAGCATCCTGGCGAGCACATGGCTGAATGGTTCATGGAAGGTGTGATCGAGCGATTGCAGGACAACGACGCTCAGCTCAGTGACTTGCTGGCGATGGCCGACCTGTACCTGGTGCCGCACATGAATCCCGACGGTTCATTCCATGGCCACTTGCGCACCAATGCCAACGGCAAAGACCTCAATCGCGCCTGGCAGGACGCCACGCCGGAGGCCAGCCCGGAGGTGTTTTTCGTCAAGGAGCAGATGGAAAAATACGGCGTCGACATGTTTCTCGACGTGCATGGCGATGAAGAAATCCCCTACGTGTTTACCGCCGCCTGCGAAGGCAATCCAGGCTACACCGAGAAACAGAAACAACTTGAAGAGCACTTCCGCAGTCGCCTTGGGGAAATCACCAGGGACTTCCAGAGCCGCTACGGCTACGCCCGCTCGCAACCGGGCCGAGCCAACATGAACCTGGCTGCAAACAGTGTCGGTGAACGTTACAAATGCCTGTCGTTGACCCTGGAAATGCCATTCAAGGACAACGATGATGCGCCGGACGCGCAGACTGGCTGGAATGGCAAACGCTCAAAGCAGTTGGCCAGGGATGTGTTGACCACCTTGGCAGAAATGGCGCCAACGCTGCGTTAACCCCATGCAAACGGGGAGCGCCGCAATGGCGCTCTCCGGTTCGCGCCCCATTGGGCTCAGCGCTCAACCCCTGATACGCCCTCTTCGCCCCGCGCCATGCTCGACATCACTTCATCACGCCGTATCCAGGCATGAAACAGCGCGGCTGCCAGGTGGGTGACAACCGTCAAAAACAGCAGATACGCCAGATAAGTGTGGGCCTGGCGCAGAAACGCAAAGGTCGCGGCATCGGCAGACATCAGCGCTGGCAGACGCAGCGAGCTGGTCAGCATCACCGGATCACCGGCGGCCGACACCATCCCCCAACCAATCAGCGGCATCGCCAGCATCAGCGCATACAGCAGGTAGTGCGACAGGGTCGCCGCCAGTTTTTGCCAGGCGGGCAAATCACTGGGCAATGCCGGGGTGCGGCTGGATACCCGAACGATCACTCGCACGATCGCCAGCAGCAGAATCGCGATGCCCAGCGGCCGATGCAGATCCAGCAGCCAGGCGTGGCGTTCAGAGACCGAGGCGACCATGCCTGCGCCGATGAACAGCATCGCGATAATCATCAGCGCCATGCTCCAGTGAAGCAGGCGCGCCAATGGCGAGAAATGCGCTGGGGTGTGCCTCATGATTTCTTCTCCGTGACTGGCGCCGCTTTCGGCAGTTGTTCCACTTCGGCCGTGCGCCGTTTGTAGGATGAGGCGTAGGCCGCCGAACGCGCCGGCAATAGCGGATCATCGGAAGCGCTGATGCCGGACGGCAGCACCAGCGGGTCATAGTTGATGTCGCGGCACGCGCCGCTCAGCTGCGGCTGTTCGCTTTCCAGCACCAGGGTCCCGGCGTTGATGGTTGGACGATCGGCGGGCCACTGCTTGCTGGCGTCATTGACCGCGTCAGCGCTGTCGGCCAGGGTCAGGACCAGATTCCAGCGCAATGGACCGGCGGCCAGACGCGTGCCAAGGTCCGGTTCCAGATAGTCCTTGTTGTCAGCAGCGCCCGGAGTACTCGGTGCCTGATCTACTGGCACCATGCTCCAGCGCACGGCCTGACGCTTGCCACTGCCATTGACCAGGTAAAACGCATTGACGCTGTTGTAGGTCTCGGTCGCGTAGCTGGAAGAAGGCTTGGCGGTCTTCACCCAGGCCAGGAAAGGGGCGGCTTCCGGGTGGCTGGCAAAAAACGCCGCAGGCTTGGCCGGGTTCGGCTTGCCGGTGGCGGGATCCGGCGCATTGGCCTGCAAGAGCTCGAAGAAAGCCTCCGGCGTGCCCACCGGAAACACTGGCATGGCATTCATGCCGGTACGCCACTGCTGACCGTCCGCCTGGGCGAAGCGCAGGGCCATGCTGCGTATCGGCGCGGCGTTGTCCGGCGAGTAGGGATTACCGGTCGGCAAGGCAAATCGCCCCTGCACCGCAGTGCGTGAAGCGCTGAAAACCTGAGCACTGGACAGCGAAGCGGCTGCGCCATTGCTTTCGAAATAACCGGCCACGCAGACGCCCTTGGTGTGGTTGCGCCGAAAACCCGGATACACACCGTTGTTGTGTTCCAGGGTGTCGACGATCTTGTCCGGGGTCAGCCTCTGTGGATCAAGGTAACCTCCCACGTAAGCGAAAGCCGCTGTCGCCACAGCGACCACCGCGCCAATACCGGCCAGGCGCGCCATCTGCGCACCGGCGCTTAACGCGGGCTTTCGCCGCGCAATTGGAGGAACAGGATCGGTCATGGGAAACTCCAGGTCATCGGCTATTTTCGTTATGGGTAACGCGGCTATTGGTATAGCTGTTATTGAACTGTGGGACGAAGCCTGCGAAGGTTTATTCCAGGCTGCGCAAAAAAACTGCGCATGCCGGAATATAGTGACTCGGGCGTCGTCTTGCTGATCACAGACCAGTGAAGACCATCGCTGCCAATCCGCAAAGCCTGAGCCCTCAATGAATGAGTTCGACGCACAACTCAATGAGCTGATCCCACGCCTGCGCCGCTTTGCGCTGTCGTTGACCCGCCATAGCGGCAACGCGGACGACCTGGTTCAGGGTTGCCTTGAGAAAGCCCTTTCGGCATGGCCGGGTAAACGCGAAGAAGGCGACCTGCGCGCATGGCTGTTCGCGATCCTCTATCGCCAGTTCATCGACAGCCACCGCCGCGCGCGGCGCTATCAGCGCATGCTCGAGCTGGTTACAGGAGGCGGCGATGAGGAGTACCAGCCCAGCGTAGAGCGCACGGTGATGGCGCAATCCACGCTCGGCGCCTTCGAGCGCCTGCCCCCCGAGCAGCGCGCTTTGCTGTTGTGGGTGTCGGTCGAAGGGCTGAGTTACAAGGAAGTGGCAGCCATACTGCAAGTGCCGATGGGCACCGTTATGTCCCGCCTGTCCCGCGCGCGCCAGGCCCTGCGCCAGTTCAGCGATGGCGAAATCAACAGCCCTTCCCTGCGGATACTGAAATGATCACCCTGCCCCCCAGCGAACACGATCTGCACGCCTACGTCGACCACCAGCTTGACGCCGCCGACCGCTTGCGCCTGGAAGCCTGGCTGAGCAGCCACCCCGAGGTTGCCTGGCAGGTCAACGCCTGGCAGCAGGACGCGCATCATCTGCGAGCCGCCCTGAGCGGTGAACTGAAACGCCCGGCCAACCCGGCGCTTGACCCGGCGACGCTGCGCCAGGGCATGAAGCGCAAGCGCAGTCAGCACTTCGCCACCGCCGCGATGCTGCTGCTCGCACTGGGTTGCGGCGGTTTGGGCGGCTGGCAAGCCCGAGACATGACCCGCAACGAGCCCAACCTGCCCATGGCCGATGCCCTGCAGGCGTATCGTCTGTTCGCCGTCGGCGACAATGTTGCCAGCGACTGGAACAGCCAACGCTCCGCCGACCCCCAAAGCTGGCTCGACCAACACTTCGCCCAGGCCGACCGCCTGCCGAATCTGGACAGCGCAGGCTTCAACCCCGTCAGCGCACGCATGACCACAACCGACCAGGGCGCCGCCGCACTGGTGGTTTACAAAGACAAGGCAGGCCGCACCCTCAGCTTCTACATCCGCCCCCCCGGCGCCCGCAACCACCTCCTGCCAAGAGGCACCCGCATCGACGGCGACCTGCAGGCGGACTACTGGTCAGGTGCGGGGTACAACTATGCGATGGTCACGCCGGTGGGCGATCCGGTGGTGCAGAAGGTGCGGTTGGGGTTGCGGGGGTGAGCAGGCGGCTGGGCCGCGATGAATCCCCGGCGCTGCGCAGCCTGGAGTTGAACGAGTGGCCTGCGACAATCCTCTCTCGGACTGAAGCATTTCACCTGGGGTAACAATCGATGAATAAATCGTTAAGCAAAACAACGACTTGCCTGAATCGACCGTTGAAGCTCCAGTACGCCCTATGCCGTTAAGATGGAACCGATTTTGAATGTTCGCCACTCATAGGAGGAAGCAAAACTCGCTACCACTAATACTTGAGGTATCACAATGAAAAACGTACATATTGTGCTTTTCTCTATGCTGATGGCATTCGCTGGCGTTAGCTTCGCTGATGGAGGCCCAGTCTCTGGCGTTGGTGGTGGAGGAGCGTCCTCTGGCATCGGACAGTGCCCTAAAATTATCTGCGGCTAATTTCAGTAAGAGCACCAGCGGCGACAGTCGTGCTGAGATCAAACTTCTCGCCTTCGACTTTGCCTGGGTCAGGCGATGACGGCACGTCCCGTTTTCCGCTGACACGACTAATGACCTTATCGTTATGCTTTTAGCACCTCGACAAGGCTGGTCGTGAACGCGGGTTTCCGGCTGGCAAGCGCGCCGCCGCGATTATCGAGGCGGTCAGCCTTGACAGCAATGCAGGCGCTCCAACCCTATCTCGCAGTGCATCGTTACATATTCAACCCTTGCGGTGCCTTCCCGGCTAAAGCCGGTCCCACACCCTCATTCCCTCACTCAAATCCGGAACGTCCCCACCAGATGCTGCAACCGCGCCGCCTGTTCTTCCAGGGACGAGCAGGCTTGCAGTGTCAGCTTCAGGTTGTCGACGCCTTCCTGGTTGAGGGTGTTGATCTGGGTGATGTCGACGTTGAGGGATTCGACCACCGAGGTCTGTTCTTCGGTGGCGGCGGCGACGGACTGGTTCATGCCGTTGATTTCGTCGATGCGTCGGGTGACGCTGCTCAGGCGCTCGCCAGCCTGGTTGGCGACGATCACGCTGCTTTCGCTCTGGCGCTGGCTTTCGGTCATGGTGACGACCGCTTCCCGGGCGCCGACTTGCAGCTCTTCGATCATTTTCTGCACTTGCTGAGCCGAGTCTTGGGTGCGATGCGCCAGGCTGCGCACTTCATCGGCGACCACGGCGAAGCCGCGACCGGCCTCACCGGCGCGAGCAGCTTCGATGGCGGCGTTGAGCGCCAGCAGGTTGGTCTGCTGGGAGATGCTGGTGATCACTTCGAGAATCTTGCCGATGTTGACGGTCTTGCCGTTCAGCGTCTCGATGTTGGCGCAGGATTCGCTGATCTTGGCTGACAGCTCGTTCATCGCATTAATGGTTTGTTGCACCACCTGCTGACCATCGCCCGCCAACTGGCTGGCGTCGGCGGACTGCTGCGAGGAGCGCGCGGCGTTCTGCGCGATTTCCTGAGCGGCGGCGCCCAGCTCATTGATCGCTGCAGCGACACTTTCAGTGCGATTGGCCTGCTGATCGGAATTGGTCATCGACGAGTTGGAGGCGCTGACCACCCGCCGGGCGACGTCACCCAGGTGCCCTGCGGTGGAAGCCACTTCGCGTATCGAGCCATGAATACGCTCGACAAAATGATTGAATGACTTCGCCAGTTCGCCGAACTCATCCTGCGAGGTGATCGCCAGACGCTTGGTCAGGTCGCCTTCACCGTCGGCTATATCGCGCATGGCGCGGCCCATCTGGTGCAGGGGCTGCATCAATACGCGGATCAGCAGGCCGAGCAGCAGAATAATGATCACCACGGATATCACCATGGCCGTGATCGCCGAGGTGCGGAATTCGCCGAGCATGGAAAACGCCGCGTCCTGATCCAGTACCAGGGCGACATACCAATTGGCCGATGAAACACCTTCAACCCTGGTCAGGGAAATGATTTCAGACTTGCCTGCCGAATTGATCTCGCGCACGCCGGCGCTAATCTTTGGCGTGTCCTCGGGATACACTTCACTGATGTTCTTCAGGATCAGTTTGCTGTCTGGGTGGACAAGAATCTTGCCGTCACCGCTGACAATAAATGCATAACCGTGACCGCTGAAGTTCAGCGAGTTAATGGTCTTGCTGATGGCATCCAGAGCGATGTCGGCACCCGCAACGCCAATGAACTCATTCTGATACTTCACCGGGGTGGCCAGTGTCACCACCAGCTTGCCGGAAGACGCGGCAATGTAGGGCTCAGTGACGATAGTGCCGGGTGCGTTTTGCGCCGCCTTGTACCAGCCACGCGCACGCGGGTCATAATCGGCCGCGCGATTGCCTGCCGGAACCGAGAACATCACGCCGTCGATGGCGCCGAAATAGCTGAGCTGGAAATTGTCGGTGTACGCCGGGATGCCGATGGAACGCTGAAGGTCTGGGACTGCCTTGCCGTCATTGGCGATGCGCTGGGCCATGGACTGCAGCAACTGAGTGCGGCTGTCGAGCCAGGTCTGGATGTTCTGGGTAGTCAGGCTGCCAAGCTGTTGCAGCTCTTCGAAGACATTGCTCTTGAGGGTCTGCCGTTGTCGATAGTCGTTGACGACAATAAAACAGGTGAACGCGACCACCACCACTAACGCGGCGGCGAGCAGGATCTTCCTGCTGAAACCCAGGCTTTTCATCATGACGGATACTTCCACTGCTTAAGGAGCGACAACACGTTGGCACCTGCCGAACGGCGGGTGCATAGTGTGCGTTGTACGGACTTCAGCGATAAAAGGAAAGTGCCGTTGGGAACTATAATAATTGTCTGATGACTGACAGGATCTTGCCGAGAAACACCATTGCCAATCTGGACTAATAACCAATAGGGACCGGCAGAAGAGCGTATAACTTTAGCGGCTTTAATTATATTTTTTGTGAAACCTGGAAGTTACATTGGTGTTAGTCAGGATTGAGTTGTTGTCCTTTAAGTTTTCCCGGCTAAAGCCAGTCCCACGACTTAACTCAAGGGACCGACGTGGGACCGGCTTCAGCCGGGAAGAGGCCAGTGCAGATAACAAAAATTCTGCCTGTCCACATACCGCCTTCCCGGCTAAAGCCGGTCCCACAAGCCGGTCACACAAGCCTGCTAGCGCAAATTGGTCTTGACCAGCTCCAGCACTTCATCGCCGCGACCACTCATGATCGCGCGCATCATATAAAGGCTGAAGCCCTTGGCCTGGGCCAGTTTGATTTTCGGCGGGATACCCAGCTCCTGCTTGGCAGTGACGACGTCCAGCAACACCGGGCCGGGGTGATCGAGAGCTTTGCGCAACGCCGCAGGGAGGTCTTCGGCGTTCTCGACGCGAATACCCAGAATCCCGGCCCCCAGCGCGATACCGGCGAAGTTGGTCTCATACAGGTCCGTGCCGTGGGGCACGTAGCCGCCTGCCTTCATTTCCATGTCGACAAAGCCGAGCGAGCTGTTGTTGAACACCACCATCTTGATCGGCAGGTCCAGCTGGCGAACGCTGAGCAGATCGCCCAGCAACATCGACAGGCCGCCATCGCCGCACAGTGAGATGACCTGACGCTGCGGGTGCGCAGCCTTGGCGCCCAGTGCTTGGGGCATCGCATTGGCCATCGAGCCGTGGTTGAAGGAACCGAGCAGGCTGCGCTTACCATTCATGTGCAGATAGCGCGCCGCCCACATCGTTGGCGTACCCACATCCACGGTGAAAATCGCATCAGCATCGGCCTGCTCGTCGATCAGCCGGGTCAGGTACTGCGGATGGATCGGGTCACCCGGTTTCGACGGCGTCGCCAGATCATCCAGCTCCTGACGGGCCTTGGCGTAGTGCTTGAGCGCCTTGTCGAGGAAGCGGCGATCTTCCTGACGCTCCAGTTTGGGCAACAACGCCGTCAGGGTTTCCTTGACCCCGCCGACCAGGCCAAGGTCAACCGGCGTGCGCCGCCCCAGTGCGGTCGGGTCGATGTCGATCTGCACGATCTTCGCGTCAGTCGGGTAGAAATTGCGGTATGGCAGGCTGCTGCCCAGGATCACCAGGGTGTCGCAAGACAACATGGCGTGGTAGCCCGAGCTGAAACCAATCAGCCCGGTCATACCGACGTCAAACGGGTTGTCATATTCGACGTGCTGCTTGCCGCGCAACGCATGCACCACCGGTGCACCCAGGCGGTCGGCCAGGGCAATCATTTCGTCGTGGGCACCTTCACAGCCAGCGCCGCACAACAGCGTGACCGCCTTGGCATCGTTGAGGATGTCAGCCATGTGCTGGATATCGGCTTCGGCCGGGGTCACCGTGGGCGGCGCGGTGTCCAGCCATTTGGCGAGGGCGTCGGGGGCCTCGCTCAAGGCGACATCACCGGGCAACACGATCACCGCCACACCGCGCTGGCTGATGGCGGCGCGCAGGGCACGTTCCAGCACGCGAGGGAACTGCTCGGGATTGCTGACCAGTTCGACGAAGTGGCTGCACTCTTTGAACAGTTCCTGCGGATGAGTTTCCTGAAAATAGCCGAGGCCGATTTCTGGCGACGGAATATGCGCCGCAATCGCCAGCACCGGCACCCGATTGCGATGGCAGTCATACAGGCCGTTAATCAGGTGCAGGTTGCCTGGCCCGCAACTGCCTGCGCACACCGCGAGTTTGCCGGTGGCAGCGGCTTCGGCACCTGCGGCGAACGCGGCGACTTCTTCGTGGCGGGTGTGCATCCAGCGGATGCTGCCGAGTTTTTCCAGGCTGTCCGTGAGGCCATTGAGGCTGTCGCCGCTCACCCCCCAGATGCGCGAAACGCCAGCGCTGGCGAGGGTTTGGGCGAGATGATCGGCAATGGTTCTGGACATGCGGGTTTCCTTGTCAAGACAACGTGGACACGCGCCAGAGACATGGCGCACACCAGAAATCGACCGACGCAGGCGCGCACAGTTCAGCCGGATGCCAGTGAGCCAAGACGCAGAATTACATCACTCCCTGTGGGAGCAGGCTTGCCTGCGAAGGTGATCAGCATAAACAGGATGGTGTAGCGGATTTACTGGCTTATTCGCGAGCAAGCTCGCTCCCACCAAACAAGGTTCAAGCACTTGAGTTCGAACGTCTTTCTTTAGGAGCAGGCTTGCCTGCGAAGGCGATTGGCATAAACAGGATGATATGGCAGGTTCACTGACTTCTTCGCGAGCAAGCTCGCTCCCACTAAACAAGGTTCGAGTACTTGAGTTCGAACGTCTTTCTTTAGGAGCAGGCTTGCCTGCGAAGGCGATTGGCATAAACAGGATGGTGTAGCGGATTCACTGGCTTCTTCGCGAGCAAGCTCGCTCCCACTACACAAGGTTCACGTATTTGAGTTGGAGCGTCTTTCTGTAGGAGCCAGCTGGTTGGCTCCTACAGGTCAGCGTTTGCTGCGCGACAGCGTGAGGTCTGGACTACGGGGCTGCACGTTCAAACGTGCGGCTCGCCCGGTTTGCTCGGCGCTGCGTATTGCGGCTTCAACTTGCCATCCTTGTCCAGCAGCCAGGCATCAAGAATCTCGCGCACCACGGGGCCCGCGACACGACCGCCCGCCTCGCCGTTTTCGATCATTACCGAGACCACGATTTTGGGGTGTTCGGCAGGCGCGAAGCCTACGAACAGCGCGTTATCGCGATTGCGTTCCAGGGTTTTCAGGCGGTTGTAGCGCTCCCCCTGCTTGATCGCCACCACTTGCGCGGTGCCGCTCTTGCCGGCAATGCGATACTGCGCACCCTGAGCGGCCGCGCGGGCAATGCCACGGGCATCGTGCATGACCATTTGCATGCCGATGTTGACCTGATTCCACTCACTCTGGTCATGCAGCACGATGTTGGGCATCGGGTGCTCGTCCACCGGTTTGCTGTCGCCCACTTCCATTGCCAGATGCGGACGCACCCACACGCCTTTGTTGGCGATCAGCGAGGTGGCTTGCGCCAGCTGCAGCGGCGTCACCTGCATGTAGCCCTGGCCGATGCCCAGAATCACGGTTTCCCCCGGGAACCAGGCCTGCCGCCTAGTTGCCCGCTTCCACTCTCTGGACGGCATCAGGCCGGCAGACTCTTCGAACATGTCGAGCGAGACCTTCTGGCCCAGACCGAACATGGTCATGTAGTCGTACAGGCGATCAATGCCCAGCTTGTGCGCCAAGGTATAAAAGTAGGTGTCGTTGGAGCGCATGATCGCGGCATCCAGGTCGACCCAGCCATCGCCGCTGTGGTTCCAGTTGCGGTACTTGTGATCGAAGTCAGGCAACTGAAAATAGCCCGGATCGAAAACTCGGGTGGACGCATTGACCACCCCGGAATCCAGCCCGGCGATCGCCACTTCGGGCTTGATCGTCGAACCCGGCGCGTACAGGCCGCGCAGCACGCGATTGAACAGCGGGCGGTCGATGGAATCACGCAGCGCCGCGTATTCCTTGAAGCTGATGCCGGTGACAAACAGATTGGGATCGAAACTCGGTTTGCTGACCATCGCCAGCACTTCTCCAGTGGCGGGATCAAGCGCCACCACTGAGCCGCGACGATCGCCCAGCGCCTTTTCGGCCGCTTCCTGCAGATGGATATCCAGGCTCAGGGTGATGTTCTTGCCCGCCACCGGATCGGTGTGCTTGAGCACCCGCAGCACCCTGCCCTGGGCGTTGGTTTCCACCTCTTCATAGCCAACGTGGCCATGCAGTTCGGATTCGTAGAAGCGTTCAATACCGGTCTTGCCCATGGACTGGGTGCCACGGTACTCGACCGAGTCCAGCTGTTTGGACTCTTTCTCGTTGATCCGCCCGACGTAACCAATGGAGTGCGCGAAGTGCGCGCCCAATGGGTAATGGCGCACGAACTGCGGCTCGACGTCGATCCCCGGCAGCAGGTACTGATTGACCGCCAGTACCGCAATCTGCTCTTCGGTCAGCTCGTACAGCAAGGTCACCGGTTCGAACGGATGACGCGCCTGCTTGAGGTCCTTGTCGAACAGGATGCGGTCCTCGGCGGGCAGCTTGAGCAGTTCCATCACCTCATCGATCACTTTGTGCCAGTCACCGGCGCGCTCTCGGGTCAGGGTCATGTTGAAGCTGGGGCGATTGTCCGCCAGTACCACGCCGTTGCGGTCGTAGATCAGTCCGCGCTCCGGCGCTATGGGGAGCACGTGGACGCGGTTGTTCTCGGAAATGGTCGAGTGGTAGGCGAACTCGGTGACTTGCAGAAAATACATTCTGCCCACCAGACAGGCGCTGAGGATAGCCACCAGCAACGCACACGCCATCAGACGTCGATTGACCAGACGGGCGTCTTTTTCATGATCCTTCAGGGGAATTGGATCAGGCATTTCTACAGCTTCTCGATGAAGGATGACGACTATGGGGGGCTTGACGACGCGCGGTTATGCGAGCGTTTTCGCGGGCAAACGCTGGGCAGGATAGCAAGAAGCGTGAGGCATCGTGGGATTACAGTGCGAATGTGAAGGAATGTTCATGATTTGGAACTGATTATTACCAGAACGGTAAAGGTCCATTGCGAAATCAGTTCGGCGCAATATTCGGCAACACATCTATCATGACGCCGCCCGGAAAAAGATGACGACGGAACATGGCTTCCACCCGCTTAGCTTGCGCCTTTTGCAGGCTGCATGGCCAGAGACCCAATGTCACACCCCGGCGCATTTTTACTGTCCTGCAGCAGGACGCACACCGTGTATTGACCGCGAAGGAACGCCATACGCCCGCACGCCTCAGGGCCTGGGCGATGGGCCCTTTGCAGGAGCCCTGAATGAAAGACGAACCCACAAAAGGCCTGACCCGCCGGCAACTCCTCGTTTCGTCTGCAACCACCCTCGCCGCTGGCGCCGCCGCCAGCGCCAAGGCGGCGACGCTGACCGGCGTACCACAATGGGTGCCTTTCGACCATAACGGTCCGATGCATTACCAGACGCCGGGCTGGCAGTTCTTCAGCGCTGAAGAGGCGCGAGAAGTCGAAGCCATCGTCGAGCGGCTGATTCCGGCTGACGACCTCAGCGTCAGCGGCAAGGACGCTGGCTGTGCAGTCTTCATTGACCGCCAGCTGGCGGGTGAATACGGCACCTTCGATCGCCTGTACATGCAGGGCCCCTTCGAGAAAGGCACGCCCATGCAGGGCGACCAGTCACCTCTGGTGCCACAGCAGCGTTATCGCCTGGGGCTCGCCGCGCTGGGCGACTATTGCCAGACAACGTTCCAGAAAACCTTCAGCGCCCTGAGTAACGAGGACCGCGACAAGGTGCTGACCGACCTGGAAAAAGGCGCCATCGAACTCAAGGGTATCGACGCCAAGCTGTTCTTCCAGCAGGTACTGGGCAACACCATGGAAGGCTTCTTTGCCGACCCGATCTATGGCGGCAACCGCGACATGGTGTCGTGGAAGATGATCGGCTTCCCCGGTGCGCGCTACGACTACCGCGGCTACATCGGCAAGCACAATCAGCAGCTGAACCTCACCCCGATCTCGATCATCGGCAGCTCCGCCTGGAACAAAAAGGGTTAATCGACATGGCTAGAAAACTACCGTCCACCGATGTGGTGGTTGTCGGACTCGGCTGGGCCGGATCTATCATCGCCAATGAACTGGCCGATGAAGGCCTGAGCGTGATGGGCTTCGAACGCGGCCCCTGGCGCGACACCGCAGCTGATTTCAACATCGCTTCGGCCACTGACGAATTGCGCTATTCGCGGCGCCAGGAATTGATGCTGCGCACCAAGCAAAACACCTGCACTGTGCGCAACAATGTCACCGAAACGGCGCTGCCGATGCGCGCCTGGGGCTCGTTCCATCCCGGCAACGGCACCGGTGGCGCAGGCAATCACTGGGCGGGGATTACCTTTCGCTTCCAGCCCAACGAGTTTCGCCTGCACAGCCACCTCACCGAGCGTTATGGCAAAGAGCTGTCGCCCGAGCTGACCCTGCAGGACTGGGGCACGGACTGGGAAGAGATGGAGCCGTTCTACGCCAAGTTTGACCGCCTGGCGGGCATCTCTGGCAAGGCGGGCAATATCAACGGCGTGATTCAGGAAGGCGGCAACACCTTCGAGGGCGCGCGTTCGGAAGAATACCCCAACCCGCCTACCGAGCAGACCTATGCCCCCACGCTGTTTGCCGAGGCTGCACGCAATCTGGGCTACAAGCCGTTTCCGGTGCCCTCGGCCCTGCAATCGCGTGCTTATACCAACTCGCTGGGCGTGACCATGGGCGCCTGCACGTTCTGCGGCTTCTGCACCAACTACGGCTGCGCCAATTATTCCAAGGCCAGCGCGATCACCACAGTGTTGCCAGTGCTGATTCGCAAGCCGAACTTTACGGCCAAGACCAATTGCGAAGTCCTGCGCGTAACCATGGACAGCAGCGGCAAGCGCGCCACCGGGATCATCTTCGTCGATGCCAACGGCGATGAATTCGAACAACCCGCCGATCTGGTGGTGATCAGCGCGTTCATTTTCGAGAACGTGCGCTTGATGCTGCTTTCCGGCGTTGGCAAACCTTACGACCCGATCAGCAATACCGGCACCACCGGCCGCAACTACGCGTATCAGACGGCCAACAATGTGCGCCTGTTTTTCGACGACAAGAACTTCAACCCGTTTATCGGCGGCGGCGCCATCGGCATGGGCATCGACGAGTTCAACAACGACAACTTCGACCACGCCGGGCTTGGCTTCGTTGGGGGCGGCAGCACCCGGGTAACCCCGATCGGCGCTGCGCCCATCGATTCCAGACCTCTGCCACCGGGCAGCCCGACCTGGGGTTCGAAGTGGAAGCAGGCAACGGTCAAGAACTACGCCAATACCATGTCCATCGGCTGCGAAGCCAGCAGCTACGCGACCCGGGGTAACTACTTGTCGCTGGACCCGACCTACAAGGACCCGCTCGGCAGGCCGTTGCTGCGTATCACCTTCGACTTCCCCGACAACGACCGCAAGATGGCGGCCTACGTCACCGGCAAAGTGCATGAGATCGCGAAAAGCATGAACCCGCTGCAGATGGTCCCCAGCGCCCAGACCGGGCACTGGAACAGCGCGCCGTATCAGTCTTCGCACATCGTCGGCGGCTTCATCATGGGGGCTGACCCGCAGACCAGTTCGGTCAACAAGTACCTGCAGGTCTGGGATGTGCCGAACCTGTTTGTGGTCGGTTCCTCGGCCTTCCCGCAAAACCCCGGCTACAACCCCACCGGCACTGTCGCCGCGCTGGCCTTCAAGGCTGCCGACGCCATTCGCACCCGTTACCTGAAACGCCCTGGGGAGATGATCCCGGTATGAAGACCCTCCTCACCCTCTGCGTTGGCGTGCTCGGTTTGAGCCTCAACGCTGCCAATGCCGGCACTGGCGCCGATTCCTACAACCTGGTGGAAAAAGGCCGCTACCTGACCACCCTCGGCGACTGCACTGCCTGCCACACCCTGCCCGGCAAACCAGCGTTTTCCGGCGGCGTGGTGCTGGATACACCGTTCGGCAAACTGCTCGGTGCCAATATCACGCCTGACCCGGAGACGGGTATTGGCCGCTGGTCGTTCGAGGATTTCCAGAACGCGATGTCCAAGGGCCATGGCCTGGATGGCAAGCGCTTGTACGGCGCCATGCCCTATACGGCTTATACCAAGGTCAAGCGCGAGGATAATCAGGCGATCTGGGCGTATTTGCAGACCCTTGACGCCGTGGACAACAAGGTTGAAACCAACCAGTTGCCCTTCCCGTTCAATGTGCGCACCAGCCTGCTGGCCTGGAACCTGTTGAATTTCAAGGAAGGCGAGTTCAAGGCCAATCCGCAGAAGTCCGAGCAGTGGAACCGAGGTGCTTATCTGGTCGAAGGCCTGGGTCACTGTGGCACCTGTCACACCCCCAAAAGCCTCACGGGTGGCGACAAGAATGATCAGTTCCTCGCGGGTGCCAACCTGCAGAACTGGGTGGCGCCGAACATCACCGCTGACGCCCACAGCGGGATCGGCAACTGGAGCGAGGACGACATCGTCAAGTACCTGAAAACCGGTGCCAACCGCTTCGATATCGCCTCAGGGCCCATGGCCGAGGAAGTCGAGCATTCCTCTCAGCACTGGCAGGATGCCGACCTGATGGCGGTTGCGGTGTACCTCAAGGACGGCGCGAAACCCGTCGAGTTGCCCAAGGCGCTGGATGCCAAAGACCCGGCCATGGTCGCTGGCAAAAAAATCTACGCCGACAGCTGCTCCGCATGTCACGTGGGTAATGGTGAAGGCGCCGAGGGTCTGTTCCCGAAACTGGCCATGGCGCCTCTGGTCAATGGCGCTGATGCTTCGTCGATGATTCGCGTGGTACTGGCAGGCAGTCGCGCCGGGGCCACCGACGCAGCGCCCACCGCCCCGGCGATGCCGTCCCTGGGGTGGGTGTTGAGCGATGAGGATGTCGCCAATGTCCTCACCTACGTGCGCAACAGCTGGGGCAACGCCGCCCCCGCAGTCTCGGCCGCCGACGTCAAGGCTGTGCGCGAAGACCTGCAACCACGCTGACCCAGTGGGAGCGAGCTTGCTCGCGAATACACGCACCACTGAATCTAAATTTTCAGTGAATGAAACTGCGCTATCGCAGCCAAGCGCGCTCCTACGGGTGGGCTGGCTGGAGCGGGTCAACCCTGTGACTGTCTATAACCACTGCAGGCTGAGCAGCGGATCACAGGCCGGGCAACTAAAACGAATGATTGTGCGGCGCAGTGGTCCTAAAGCACAGAACAGCGCATCAAGCACTGAGCCCAAGGAGCTGTATATGAAGAGCAAATCATTCGTCGCCTGCCTGGCCATCTTCGGCTGTGTGTCCATGACCAGCCTGGTCGCCCACGCGGCTGACGCACCGGAGCAGAAAGTGGAAAAATCCAGCCAGAACACCCACACGCGGGAAGTTGGATCGCGCGCGCCGCAGCAATACCAGCGCCCTGAAGCAGGCTTGCAGGACTGGAAAGCACGTGGCCTGGAAGAGCCGGCCAAAGAGTCTCAGTGGGTCCAGATCGACGACAAGTACGTCATGGTGCAGATCACCAATGGGCAGATCAGCAAGATCGTCCCGGTAAAGAAATAAGCCTCTCGCGTCATACCGAGAACATTCCAGCCGGCCCTGCAAACCATACGTTTGCGGGGCCGGTTCCGTTTTACCGCTGGCTCGGGGTCGTGCAGTGCGCCAGGCAGGCGACCGATCAGGGTATATTTCGGTTGGCACCATCACCTAGGCCCGAGCGACTACGTGCACGGGAAAGCACACGGCAGGTGCAGGCTGAATTGGCCGTGTCAAGGTAGAGCGCTGCCGTCAGCCAGTATTGAACAAGATTACCCGGCGCTGGCAGGCACTGACGACTGCTGCACGAATCAGGCAGAATGGCAGCGAATCAACGGCTTCAAGCCCACCGGCTTTCAGGTGGCTTCACTCGCAGAGCACCCCCATGAACAGTTTTGAAGACTCCATTATCGCTGCGGCGCAGGACGCAACGCCCAATAACACTGAGGCAGAGCGGGCCGAGGCCAAAGCGAGCGCGCAGGAGGCAGTGGCGCAGATCATGGCCACTACGTCGGGCCTGCAACGCACACTGGCACTGGCGGCGCTGCTGGACGGTTATGTTAATCCTGAGTCCGACGCCGATTTCGAAGATGAATAACGCTGCGCTCAAATAGCCCGAGACAAGACCGGGCAATTCACGCAAAATATCAACTTGCCACCACCTAACTTTGACCTGGACGTCAACTGCCTATCGGCCATCTGACCTCTGGAGCATGCTCGTGAACATTGAAGAATTGAAAAACATCCAGACTGATCTGCAACGCACTGCCAGTGATCTGGACAGCGTTTCCAAGAGCCTGGCTGGCCATCTGGTGTACATGCAATATGCATCCAGCGGCCGCGATGCCTCGGACGTCACGTCGCAGATGCAGAAGCTGCAGGCATCGGCTGAGCAATTGCGTGAAGTAGCGCAACGCCTGGACTGCTGAAGCGGTGCGCAGCTCATTCACTGGCTTGGGATAGCGGTCGAGCGACGTCTTCCAGCGATTTTCTTTCCGCCGCCACGCCCCATATGGCCTGTACCGCCCCCGCCAGCAGCATCAGCCCCGCACCGATTAGGTAGCCAATAAAGACATTGCCACGATCTTGAGTCTCGATCAGCCGACCGAATAGCGTTGGCCCGATGATCCCGCCCAGGCCAGTGCCGAAGGCATAGAACACGGCAATCGCCAACGCGCGTATTTCCAGCGGAAAGGTCTCGGCCACAGTCAGATACGCGGAACTGGCCGCCGCTGAAGCGAAAAAGAAGATCACCATCCAGGCGATGGCCTGTTGCGTTACATCCAGCACGCCCTGCGCAAACAGATACCCGCTGATTGCCAGCAACACGCCGGACAGTGCGTAGGTCGAGCTGATCATGATGCGCCGACCGACAACATCAAACAGCCTGCCCAGAAGCAGCGGTCCGCAGAAGTTGCCCAGCGCCAGCGGCAGCACATACCAGCCAATATGCTCAGCCGGTACGTTATAGAAATCAGTCAACACCAACGCATAGGTGAAGAAAATCGCGTTATAGAAAAACGCCTGGGCGGTGAGCAGGGTCAGCCCCACCAGCGAGCGCTGGCGAAAGGTATGAAACAGCGTGTGGAAGATTTCCCCGAGGGGCGTGTGATCCCGCGCATGCAGGCGCAGTGGCTTAGTGGTGGGCGCGATCAATGTGTGGCCCTGCTCACGCAGGCGGTTTTCAATGTCTTCGACGATACGCCGGGCCTCGTCGGTCTGGCCATGAATCAGCAGCCAGCGCGGGCTTTCCGGCAGCCACAAGCGCATGAACAGAATCAGCAGGCCCAGTGCTGCGCCGATGCCGAAGCACAGCCGCCAGCCGAGATCGCCACCGACCCATTGCGGGTCCAGCAACACGATCGCGCCCCCTGCCCCCAGTGCCGCTCCGAGCCAGAAGGTGCCGTTGACAGTCAGATCGACCCAGCCGCGATAGCGCGCCGGAGTGAACTCCTGAATCGTCGAATTGATCGCTGTGTATTCGCCGCCGATACCCATGCCGGTGAGAAAGCGGAACAGCAGAAAGCTTTCCAGGCTGTAGGAAAACGCCGTTGCTGCCGTGGCGCCGACGTAAAGCAGCAAGGTGATGAAGAACAGTTTGCGCCGCCCCAGGCGATCCGTCAGCCAGCCGAAGAACAACGCACCCAATACCGCACCGGCGATATAGGCACCGCCTGCCAGGCCAATATCGCTATTGCTCATCTGCAGCGTCGGGCTGCTTTTCAGCGCGCCGGAGACCGAGCCTGCGAGGGTGACCTCCAGCCCATCCAGCAGCCAGGTAATGCCCAGGGCGAACACCAGCAAGGTGTGAAAACGGCCCCAGGGCAAACGGTCCAGACGCGCGGGCAAATCGGTTTCAAATACCTGCCCGGAACTCGAAGGCGACGTCATGGCGTTCTCCCTATGCGCTGACTGGGTGGCTGCGCACACTTGCTCAGGCCACCTTAGCCTTCAGAGTCACCCAGGCGTTGTTGAGTTCAGCCTGCCGTCACGTCAACCAGAACCACAGCAAGGTCATGTTGGCTACCGAGATCAGCGTGAACAGCCCCCAGGCGACGAGTTTGACCAGCGTGCCGTTGACGAACGGCCCCATGAGCTCAGGGTCGCTGGTGAACCGAATCAATGGCCAGAGTGCGAAAGGTAATTGCAGGCTCAGTACCACCTGGCTCAGCACCAGCATCTTGCCCACTGCGCCGTCACCCAGCCAGATCACCCCAATCAGCGCCGGAATCAACGCCAGGCCGCGGGTAATCAGGCGCCGCTGCCAGCAGGGAATTTTCGCGTTCAGAAAACCTTCGAGCACCACTTGCCCGGCGATGGTGCCCGTAAACGTGGAACTCTGCCCCGCCGCCAGCAGCGCAATGCCAAACAGCACGCTGGCCACCGCGCCGCCCACCAACGGGTCGAGCAGATGGTAGGCGTCCTGGATTTCGACGACATCGGTATGCCCGCTCTGGTGAAACGCGGCGGCGGCAAGGATCAGAATGGCGGCGTTGATCAGCAGGGCCAGCGCCAGCGAGGCGATGGTATCGACCCGCGCAAATTTGACGGCAGTCGCTTTGCTGGCGTAATCCGAGCCATTGACCCGGGTCTGCACGATGGAGGAATGCAGGTACAGGTTATGCGGCATCACCGTTGCCCCGAGAATGCCGATGGCCAGATACAGCGGCTCCTGGCTGCTCAATACATCCCAGCTGGGTTTCAGCCCGGCCGCAACGTCCGGCCAGAAGGGTTTGATCAGGATCAACTCGACGGTGAAACACGCGCCGATCGTGGCGATCAGGCCCAGCACTATCGCTTCCAGCCGCCGGAAGTTGGCGCCTTGCAGCGCGAGCACGATCAGCGTGTCGAACGCGGTGAGGATCACCCCCGTGGTGATCGACACGCCTAGCAGTAAATGGAAAGCCAGCGCCGCACCCAGCACCTCGGCCAGATCGGTGGCCAGGATCGACAGCTCGGCCAGCAACCACTGGCCCCTGGCAACACCTGGGCGATAACGTGATGCCGACAATTGCGCCAGGTCACGCCCGGTGGCAATGCCCAGACGCGAGCACAGATTCTGCAGCACCATCCCCGACAGGCTGGCAAGCATCACCACGAACAACAGCGCATAGCCAAAGCGCGACCCGGCTTCGATGGCGGTCGCCCAATTGCCGGGGTCCATATAACCGATAGAGACCAGAAGGCCCGGGCCGACGAACAGCATCATCTTGCGCAGCAGCGAAGCATTGGCCGGGATGGTGATGCTGTCGCTGACCGCCGACGGGCAAAACGGTGCTGTTGCGGTATCGGGCAGCTTGAACAGACGGGGTACTTTAGACTTCACGGAGGTCAGGATCACGACGGGACTGAGAGCCAATCTTAATGGCTGGCGACACATCTTGATACAAGGCTGGGTCTATCGCGTTGATTACCTGACTGTCTGCCAGTTAATGAGGTGGCGTTACTGGTTTCATGCCGACCGGTCGTCACCGCGCGTGAACGTGAAGGTCACTGCAGCTGCCAGAATCTTTATACCAAGCACACCTAGAGGATCTCTGACATGGCCGGCACACGTCCTGAAAACCCAGATGCAGACGCAGAACACGTCCACTTTCCGGAAACAGTGCCAGACCCGGTGAACGAAGAAGATCTCGACGCCGAGTTCAAGCCAGACACGCAGAAGGTGCCCGAGAACAGAGAGGTCTATTCCGGCGAGAGCTAAGCTTGGGATTGATGCGACCGTTGTATGCGTGGGTCGCGAGGGCGCGACCGGATTGCTGCCTTAGCCTTGTGCCCACTCCACGTTGGTGATGCCAAAATGCTCGGCGTAGGGTTTTGACACGCGGGGCACCTTCTCGGTGCGGTATTTCGGAATGCGGGCGAGCCCAGCATCGACGCTTGCATGATGCCATGCCTCATGGTTATCCATGTGCGGGGCACTGATGTAGAAGGACTTGAACGCGCCGTTCAACAGATAATCAATCTTGAAGTGTTTGGATTGTGACATTTCGGGCAGCGCCTCCTAGTAATTGCCAAGCACCTAGAGGACCCCCTGCGTTTGCTAATAATTCAGTCTTTTTTGCGCAAAGATGACGAGCAACATGATTGACGTCTGTTGGCCGCACTAATTGATTGCCCATAGCCTGGCGGGCAAGGGTCGTCAAAGCGCGCAGCAGGCTACGATGCCCAACGGCCTGACGTCGCCGCGCCAGACCGTTGCCGAACAAGTGCGATCCGATTAGTCGCCGACGCAGACACCTGCGGCGGATTGAAGACCTGCAGCGCCCTCCCTCAAGGCTGCCACAAGGTCTTGGTGCCATCGAGCCTGCGGTCCAGAAAGCTCGCCGCACTGATCAGGGCCAAGTGGCTCAACGCTTGTGGCGTATTGCCCAAATGGTAACCGCGGGCGTCGAACTCTTCGGCGTACAGCCCCAGCGGGTTGGCATAACGCAGCAATTGCTCGAACTCCAGATGCGCCTGTTCGATGCGCCCGGCGCGGGCCAGGCATTCCACATACCAGAACGAGCACGCCGTGAAAGCGCCCTCTTCCCCCGCCAGGCCATCATGCTGATCGTCGTCGTTGCGGTAGCGATAGACCATGCCATCGCGCACCAGCGTGCGCTCGATGGCCTCCAGCGTGCTCAACCAGCGCGGGTCGCTGGCGCCGACAAAGCGCACCAGCGGCATCAGCAGCATTGAAGCATCGAGATTGCGGCTGCCCTTGTGCTGAACAAAATGCCCGCGCTCCGCGTCCCAGAAATTTTCCCAGATATCATCGTGAATCGCCTGGCGCACCTGGTTCCAGCGATCAAACGGGGCAGACAGCGAACGCTTGTAGGCCAGGCGCAGCGCCCGATCCAGCGCGACCCAGCACATCAGCCGCGAATGCAGGAAATGCTTGTCGTCACCGCGCATTTCCCAGATGCCGACGTCTTTGTCTTGCCAATGCTCGCAGACGTAATCCACTTGGCGCGTAGCGTGCTTCCAGCCTTCGTAGGAAATCGCCTCGCCGTATTTGTTGGCCAGGTACACGGCGTCCATCAGTTCGCCATAAATATCCAGCTGGGTCTGTTTGTACGCTTCGTTGCCAATTCGTACCGGCTGCGCACCGCCGTAACCTGCCAGATGATCAAGATGCTCCTCGGGCAACTCTTCACGCCCGTCCAGGCTGTAGAGAATGCCCAACTCATTGGCATCGTCGCAGCAGTCGCCCAGACGCTCGCGAACCCAGCGCATGAAATTGTTGGCCTCCTCGGCGTAGCCCAGGCGCATGAAGGCGTACACGGTAAACGAGGCGTCGCGTATCCAGCTGTAGCGGTAATCCCAGTTGCGCTCGCCGCCGGGGGTTTCCGGCAGGCCGAAGGTGGCGGCAGCAACAATGCCGCCATGCTTGCGCGAGGTCAGCAGCTTGAGCGCCAGCGCCGAACGGTTGACCATTTCCTGCCAGCGCCCGCGATAGTTCGACTGCTTGCTCCAGCGGCGCCAGAACGCCAGGGTATCGGTGAAGTAACGCTGGCATTTACCGGCGCTGACCTGCGGATCGTCGATGCCGCCGAGGATGAACTCCAGCACTTCGCCCTGGCTCAGGGAATATTCGGCCACCGCCGTGTCGTCCACCAGCTGCAAAGGTATTGAAGCGGACAGGCGCATGCCAGGCTGGCCCGGCGCCTCGAAGCAGACATCTTCGCCGTCCATGTGGCTGGTCATCGGCGCCCGGCTATAGTCGAGCCGGACACGACAACGCAACCGAATGTTCGCCTGCCCAAAACGCACCTCGACCCGACGCACGATGCGCGGCAGGTCGTCTTCCTCCCCCACTGGCATCAGGTCAGTGACTTCCACCACCGCCTGCTCGCTGATCCAGCGCGTCTGCAGGACATTGGTGTCAGGCAGGTAAAGTTGCTGGAGTCTGGCGTCAGGCAGGTCCGGTGCCAGCTGAAAAATGCCCGCTTCGCTGGTGTCCAGCAGCGCACTGAAAATGGATGGGCTGTCAAAATCCGGCCAGCAGCAGAAGTCGATGCTGCCGGTGTCGGCCACCAGCGCGGCGCTGCACATGTCGCCAATGATGCCGTGGTTTTCGATGCGGTTTTGTACCGCTTCTTCGGGGAAATCAGCCATTGTCACGGAACTCCGGATAAAGGCTCATGCCGCCATCGATGAATAAAGTGGTGCCGTGCACGTAATCCGACAGGTCCGACGCCAGCCAAACCACGGCATTGGCCACATCTTCAGGCTCACCGACACGGCCATAAGGGATCAGTTTGAGCAGCGCGGCTTCCTTGTCGCCGGCCATGGCGTCCTTGTTGATGGCGGTCCGAATGGCGCCGGGCGCAATGCTGTTGACGCGGATATGCCGCTCCCCCACTTCCTGGGCAATGCTCCTCATCAACAGGTCCACGCCACCCTTGGACGCGGCATAGTTGGCATGCCCCGCCCAGGGAATGAGCTGATGCACCGAGCTCATGTGAATGATCTTGCCCATTGCCCGGGAAATGTCGGGATGCATGCCCTGGCTGATGAACTGGCGCAGCGCTGCACGTGCGCAGAGAAACTGGCCGGTCAGGTTGACCTCCATGACCTTGTTCCAGTCCGCCAGGGTCATGTCGATGATGGAGGCATCCTTCTGCAGGCCGGAATTGGCCACCAGGATGTCGAGACGACCAAAGTGTTCCAGGGTTTTGCTGAACAGCCGCTCGACGTCCTCTTCCTTTGATACGTCGGCCTGCACGGCAATGGCCTGACCGCCTGCAGCGATGATCTCTGCGGCGAGCTTTTCGGCAGGCTCGGGTTGCGAATTGTAGTTGATGACAACTGCGGCACCCGCCGCCGCCAGCCCCTTGGCCGCCCCTGCACCAAGACCTGAACTGGCCCCGGTCACCAACGCGACTTGTTGTTGCAGTGAAATATGCATGGATTGGAGCCTCTTGATCATCATGTAGAGCTGACCGGCGGTGCTCTGCTGAAGTTCAGATAAAGCAGCCACCTGCGGCAAGCTTCATGCGCCAGGCCAGCCGCCCAGCTCGCCTTGCAGCGTGGCGCTTGCAACTGGTAGCGTGCCCGACACCCAGCCAAAGCCCTCCGCGGACCGCGACCCCCATGAATCGAAACGAACTGCGCAAGGCTGACATCAATCTGATGGTGGTTTTCGAAACGCTGATGCAGGAACGCAATGTCACTCGCGCGGCCGAGAAACTGTTCCTCGGCCAGCCCACAATCAGTGCTGCGCTCAATCGGCTGCGGGCGCTGTTCAATGACCCGCTGTTCATTCGCGTGGGCCATCGCATGGAGCCCACCGCCAGGGCGCAGGAGATCATCCATCACCTGTCGCCGGCACTGGACGCGATGTCGGTGGCCCTCAGCCTGACCCGCGATTTCGACCCGGCCAGCAGCGACATGACCTTTCGCATCGGCCTGTCCGACGATGTCGAATACAGCCTGATGCCCGCACTGCTGCGCGCCATTCGCCAGGAAGCGCCGGGCGTGGTGATCGTGATCAAGCAGGTGAATTTCTGGAATGTCTCGGAGCTGCTCATGTCCGGCGACATCACGGTCGGCGTCTGCCTGACACGCGAGCTGCCGGCCAACGCCAAGCGCAAGCTGTTGCGCACGATCAAGCCCATGGTGGTGCGCGCCGATCAGTCGACTGCGCCCCTGACCCTGGACGAGTACTGCGCCCGCCCCCATGTGGTGGTGTCCCACGTGGCGAACATCAGCAGCTTCGCCGATGAGTGGCTCGAAGCAATCGGGCGCAAGCGTCACGCCGTATTGTCAGTGCCGCAATACAGCACCTTGCCCGCGCTGATGGCGGGCACTGATCTGCTGTGCAATCTACCGGATCACCTGACCCAGGCGATGACCGACGCGGGTCTGCTCCGGGGTGAACAACTGCCCTTTGTCACCCCGCATCTTGAATTGTCGATGGTCTGGCTCAGTGTGATGGACACTGACCCGGCAGAGCGCTGGCTGCGCAACAGGCTGGAAGAGTTCATGGGTGAGCGGAGTTCGGTCCCGCTGACTCAATAGGGGATCAGAGCGCAACCACCTGATTTGCAATGCTCTTTTTTAGGAGCGCACGCGCACCGCGAGGCCGCGGCAGCGGTGTGTCTGATACACCGCTGTCGCGGCCTCGCGGTGCTCGTGCGCTCCCACAACTTCAATGTTTGCCGCGCGCGAGCACGGCAATCAAGACGCTACTTCCCCTAGCCGAACCGACCAGTGATGTAGTCTTCGGTCTGGCTCTTGGAAGGCTTGGTAAAAATGGTATCGGTGTCGCCGTGCTCAATCAGTTCGCCCATGAACATGAACGCGGTGTAGTCCGAGCAACGCGCCGCCTGCTGCATGTTGTGGGTCACGATGATCACCGTGAATTGCTCTTTCAGCTCGGTGATCAGTTGCTCGATACGCCCGGTGGAGATCGGGTCCAGCGCCGAGGTCGGCTCATCAAGCAACAGCACTTGCGGGCGCAAGGCGATGGTGCGGGCGATGCACAGACGCTGCTGCTGGCCGCCGGACAATCCGGTGGCGCTCTGCTTGAGCTTGTCCTTGACCTCGTCCCACAACGCCGCACCGCGCAAGGCTTGCTCGACGCGATCTTCCATCTCGCGCCGCGACAGTTTCTCGTGGTGCTTGATGGCGTAGGAAATGTTGTCGTAGATCGACATCGGGAATGGCACCGGCTTCTGGAACACCATGCCCACATGGCTGCGCAGGCGGTTCATCGAGTAGCCAGGGGCCAGAATATTCTCGCCGTTGAGCAGCACTTCACCCTTTGCTTCCTGCTTGGGGTACATCGCGTAAATGCGGTTGAACACCCGCAACAACGTGGACTTGCCGCAACCCGAAGGACCGATGATCGCGGTAATGCGCTTTTCCGGGATGATCATGTCGATGGATTTCAGCGACTTCTGCTCGTTGTAGAAAAACTCCAGACCACGAACTTGAATCTTGGTTTTTTCGTTGGCAAGGGAAAGGTTATTCATCAAGACGCCCTATTGCGCAAAAGTATTAAGCGGGAAGCAAGGCTGAGGATCAGCACGAACAGCGTCATGACCAGGGCGCCTGCCCAGGCCAGAGAGTGCCAGTCATCAAATGGGCTCATGGCGTACTGGAACACCACCACCGGAACGCTGGCCATCGGCTTGAGCAGATCGCTGCTCCAGAACTGGTTGCCGAACGCGGTGAACAGCAGCGGCGCGGTCTCACCAGTGATGCGCGCCAGCGCCAGCAACACACCGGTGACCACACCCGCCTTGGCGGCACGCAGCACGATTTGCACGGTCAGCTTCCATTGCGGCACACCCAGCGCCAGCGCGGCTTCGCGCATGGTCGAAGGCTGCAGCTGGAGCATCTCATCGGTGGTGCGCACCACCACCGGAATCACCAGCAGCGCCAGCGCGAGCGCACCGGCAATGGCCGAGAAGCCGACCTTGTGATCGGTCCACTCATTGAGCGGCAGGATCACTGCGGTGTACACAAACAGCCCGAGTACGATGGACGGCGCGGACAGCAAAATATCGTTGACGAAGCGCACTGCATTGCCCAGTTTCGAGTACCGCGCAAACTCTGCCAGCCAGACCCCTGCCATCAGCCCAATCGGTGTGCCGATCAACAGGCCGATACCGGACATCAGCACACTGCCATAAAACGCGTTGGCCAGACCGCCCTCAACACCCGGCGGTGGCGTCATGCCGGTGAACAGGCGCAGATTCAATGCGTCGACGCCATTGATGATGGTGGTCAGCAGGATCCACACCAGCCACAACAGGCCGAAGGCCGTGGCGCCACAGCTGAGGACCATCGCGGCCTTGTTCTTGAGATCGCGAACCCGATACAGGCGCTCGTTACCGGTCACATCCTTACTCATAACCCCTCCTTGCGGGACAGACGCGACAGCATGATGCGAGCCAGGGCCAGCACGATGAAGGTCACCACGAACAGCAGGAAGCCCAGGGCGATCAACGACGAGCGATGCAGGTCGGTGTAAGCCTCGTTGAACTCATTGGCAATTACTGAAGCAATCGAACTGCTTGGCATCATCAGCGATGCCGAAAACTGGTGGGAGTTACCCAGTACGAACGTCACCGCCATGGTTTCACCCAGCGCT
This sequence comes from Pseudomonas viridiflava, assembly GCF_900585905.1. Classification (GTDB taxonomy): domain Bacteria; phylum Pseudomonadota; class Gammaproteobacteria; order Pseudomonadales; family Pseudomonadaceae; genus Aquipseudomonas. The sequence goes on along the minus strand of NZ_UTVH01000095.1, from coordinate 452,285 downwards.
CGGCCCAGGCCGAGGAAGATGCCGCCAACGACCGCAGAGCGGGTGTAAGGCAGGACGATGTCCCAGACCACTTCCCAGGTCGTGCCGCCCAGCGCGTAGGCGGATTCTTTAAGCGTCGTAGGGACACTCTTGAACACTTCGACCATCACCGAGGTAATGAACGGCGTGATCATGATCGCCAGTACGATACCGGCGGTGAGCATGCCGATACCCAGGGGCGGCCCCTGGAATACCGGGCCAATGAAAGGCAGCTCGCCAAGGTTGTCATTGATCCACGGGGCGATGTGTTCAGCCATGTAAGGACCGAACACGAACAGGCCCCACATTCCGTAGATGATCGAAGGAATCCCGGCCAGCAGCTCGATAGCCGAAGAGATTGGCAGGCGCAACCAGGGCGGCGCTACTTCAGTGAGGAAAATCGCGATGCCGAAGCTCACCGGAACGGCGATCAGCAACGCCAGAAAAGAGGTCACCAATGTGCCGTAGATCGGCACCAGTGCACCAAACTTGCCGTCAACCACGTTCCACTCGGTGCTGGTCAGAAAGCCAAAACCGAACGTCTGGAATGCAAGGCTGCCGCCCCACAAGGTCGAAAGTGCAATGCAGCCGAGCAGTATCAGAACGAGCATTGCAGCGCCACACATCGTGCGCTTGAACCAGCGGTCGTGACGTTGATCGCGAGCCGCCCGGCGCTCACCCTCGGATACGGATGCGGACATCGCAGCGGACAAATATTGGGTGTTTTCAGTCATCTTGGGTCCACTCGTAAAGAAACCCTGTCATCGCGTCACGATGACAGGGGTGAGCCGGAGAAACGTCGAATTACTTGGTGAACTCGGTTTTCCAGTAATCTTCAACCTTGGTGACCAGTGTTTTTGGCAAAGCTACATAGGACAATTTTTCAGCCTGCTGTTGACCGTTTTCCAGCGACCACTTGAAGAAATCGAACGCAGCGGCGCTCTGCTCCGGGTTCTTGGCCTTCTTGTACATGATGATCCAGGTCGTTGCGGTGATCGGCCATGCGGCTTCGCCCGGAGCGTTGGTCATGATCAGGTTGAAGTCTTTCACGCTGTTCCAGTCGGCAGTATCAGCCGCTGCAGCGAACGCCTTGGCGTCAGGCTTGATGTATTTGCCGGCAGCGTTTTTCAGCTGGGTGTAAGACAGCTTGTTGGTCTCGGCATAGGAGTGCTCAACATAGCCGATCGAACCCTTGATCTGCTTGACGTAAGCCGAAACACCTTCGCTGCCCTTGCCGCCCACGCCCGCTGGCCATTGAACGGTCGAACCGAACTTCAGTTTCTCGTTCCACTCCGGGCTGACTTTGCTCAGGTAGTTGGTGAAGTTGTACGACGTGCCCGAACCGTCCGAACGGTGAACAACGGTGATGGCCTGGTCTTTCAGCTTGTCTTTGACTTCTGGGTTCAAGGCAACGATGGCTGGGTCGTTCCACTTCTTGATCTCGCCCATGAAGATCTTGGCCAGTACTGGCCCATCAAGTTTCAGTTGACCCGGCTCGATGCCTTCAACGTTGATGATTGGCACAATACCGCCGATCACGCTAGGGAACTGACCCAGGCCGCCTTTCTCGAGGTCTTCTGCAGACAGAGGAGCGTCGGAAGCGCCGAAGTCAACAGTTGCCGCCTTGATTTGAGCGATGCCGCCACCCGAACCGATCGACTGATAGTTGATGCGGTTGGAGGCCGTTTTGCTGTAGTCCTGAGACCACGCGGAGATAACCGGGAACACGAAACTCGAACCAGCGCCTGTTACGTCAACCGCATGAGCCATACCACTCAGGCACATCGAAGCGAGCAAAACGGACAAGCGTTTTTTAGTCAGGAGAATCACGGCGATACCTCAAGAGGGGAAATTTGGTGGCCCATCCATGTGAAGGCCCGATGCGGATTTAATCCTCGCAATGTTGCGGTTTCATGACAATCATTCGAGTCAGGGCTTTTTCGGCGCTTCCTGTAAGCAGTTTCTTACACAAAATCTATGCGATGTCGTAAGGGAAGCCAGCAGGAATGGGGGTTTCAGGGGATGTCTAGCAGCTCGCCATGTTTGATGGCGCAACGCCATTCGGCAAGTTATATCCAGACGTTTCTGCACCTCGATTGCCACTTGTCGGCACACGGGCACCTATTTCAACTTCGCACGCACCAACCCTTGTAACGCCTCAAACAATGGAGATGAATCTGATGATCAAGACTCGATTGACGGCCCTGACACTGGCTGGCCTGATGATCTGCGCCACAGGCTCGGTATTTGCCGGTTCCACCGGCCCGACCAACCCCGGCAGCAATACGCAGGCGCCATCCACCGGTATGGACAAGAATACGGATGGCACCACGCCGGGCAGCAAAGGCACCAGCCCTGGCACCAAAGGCATGGACCCACAGCCCAATGGCGGCGACGCCCAAGGCGGCGGCATGAGCAATGGCCAAGGTATGGGCGGTAGTGGCGGTGGCGCTGGTGGTGGCAATGGCGGCGCTGGCGGTGGCAATGGTGGCGCTGGCGGCAGTGGTGGTTCGGGCGGCGGCGCAGGCAGCTGAAAATGAGCTGCGGTGGCGGGCTGCCTCTGCGCGAGGCAATCCGCTACGGCGGCCGTATCAGTCTTTCATCCCGTCAGCTGCGCGCGAGCTTCTGGTTGCTCGGCTTGCCATTGCACGTAGCACACCACCACCGGCATATCATGCTCGGCACAGAAATCCAGCCAGCGCAGTTGGTTGTCCTGCAAGCGATCCCCCGGCCCTTTTACCTCAATCATCCGATATCGACCCTGTTCCGGGAAAAACTGGATCAGGTCTGGCATACCGGTGCGGTTGGCCTTGATATCCAGTAACAGGCGGCGGAACCAGAGACGCAAGTGCGCCACCGGCAAGCAGTGCATGGCCTGTTCCAGCAACTGTGGGCTGACCGCGCCCCAGAATACGAACGGCGATTGCAAGCCGTATTTGCTGGCGTAGTGCTCGCGAATGGTGTCGCGCCAGGTGCCGTCTTCCAGTTGCCCAAGGCAAGCCTCGAACAAAGCCGCGCGCCTCGGGTAAAAATCAGGGCTGTGCAAATCACTGGGGCCGCTGTGGAACGGGTGGAAAAAGGCGCCAGGCAATGGCGCGAAAATCGCTGGCCAGCACAGCAGACCGAACAGCGAATTGATCAGCGTGTTTTCGACGTAATGAACCTCGCTGCCCTCCTCGGCCAGGTGCAGCTGCATCAGCTTTTCGACGCTCAGATCAGGGCGCGGCGCCACGGTCAGGTCCAGACGTTCAGTCGTGCGGGCGATGCGCCGCGTCTTGCCCGGCAGGCCCAGTTTGCGTTGCAAGCGCGGCAGCATGCGCAGCAACTGCTGAGTCTCCGCAGGACTTTCCGGGGCAGCCTGCGCCTGCAGCAACAGCGCCATTGCCTGGGCGTAATCCTCACCACGCTCCAGCACACGGATGCGTCGGGCACGCGCGCCGGGGTAGCTGCTCTGCTCGTAGACGCTCAACGCCAGCTCCCACTGCTGATGGCGCTCGGCCTGTTGCCCCACCTGAAACAACAGTTTGGCGCGGCGCATCGTCAGCCAGGGGTTGTGGGTCTTCACCTCAAGGGCACGGTGTGCCAGCGCAGGCAAGTCGGCGCCTTGATCAAGCGCCTCGTCAAGGGCTTGTCGACAGTGATGGAGCGCAAGACAGGTGTCGATGTCGGCGCGCTCACTGATCGCCCGGGAATCGAGGGAAAACTCGACCTTCTCGTAACGATACACGCCGAGGTCGGCCAGCACGAACTCCGACCATTCCTGATAGAGGTTGCCGAAATACAGCAGACGCAAGCGATCACAGACCGGCATGACCTTGAGCGCCAGCACCGTTTCGTCCAGCTCGGCATGCCAGCAGTCCAGGCTCTGTGTCGACGGGTGCAGTGGCTGCAGCAAGGCAAGCAATTCGGTCTTCTTCTCGCTGCCACGCACCCCGCTGGCCCTGAAACAACTCACCAGCTCGGCCTTGCGCAACAACGCAAATAACTGCGTGAGACTCAGCGCCGGACGCGGGTCTACCCAGCCATGGGTCACCAGCGGCGCAACCGCTTGCCAGGTATCCCCAAGCTCGGCGTAGCTGAGCTTGCTGACCCGAAACAGCTCACCTTTGCGCATGACCATACGCACCAGCAGGCCCTGTGCCGATTCCGGCAACTGGGCAAAACGGGCAATGAAAAGCTGCTCGTGCTCATCCAGCAAGTCAGCGTAGCGCTGGCTGATCCAGGCCAGTACCTGGCGGAAGTTATCGAGGTAATACAGCGGGTTTTCCAGAGGTAACGTGGTCACTGCAAGTTCACGCGACGATGGGACAAGCCAGCAGGATACTGGTTATCCGTACAGATTCCAGTAGTGCAATGCCTGGCCTGACCGATGGCTTTGCCGGTTAAACTGCTGGCACACCGTGAAATCGAGGATTGCAGCATGGCGGATACCAGCCTCCCCACAGTCTACCTGGCCGGGTTCGACGTTTTCCGGCGCGACGCCATCGCCTGCGGCCAGCGGCTCAAAGCCCTGTGTGCCCGCGCCGGGCTTGAGGGGTTGTACCCGTTTGATAACGAGGTACCAGCCGGTCTGCCCCGCGGCGAAATCGCCAGGCTGATCTGCACCATGAACATTGCGATGATTCAGGGCTGCGACGCTGTGCTGGCCAACCTTAACCTGTTTCGCGGGCTGGAACCGGATTCCGGCACCGTCTTCGAAGTTGGCATGGCCGTCGCGTTGAACAAGCCTGTGTGGGTGTACTTCGACCCGGTCGACTCACTGCGCCAGTATGTGCCCCACGACGCTTTGGGTTACGACCCGCAAGGGTATCTGGTCGAGGATTTCGGTTTACCGCGCAACCTGATGCTGGCCTGCACCTGGACAGGTTACAGCTCGACAGCAGAAGCCGCAGCGACTGCGCTGGCGGCGTATCTGGCAGCCAGACAAGAGCAGCGCGCGTCAGCTGATGGACGATGACCCCACGTCGTTGCCAAAAATCGGGTCGAGCTTGTCGGCGTCGGCGAACTCGTCAAGGTCCAGCTCTTCAAGATCGAGGTAGCCTTCCGGGTCAATGTCTTCATCGGCATCGGCGTCATTGAGTGGCGACTTGTCGCCCCCCAGGTGGTATTCGACCTCGGTGAAAGCCGCGCGCGACGAAGCGCAGGTGCATGGATCGGGACATGATGAAATCTGCATCTGGGGTGCTCCTGAGCAGTGATTGAATGAAGCCCGAGCCTAACCCATGATCCGGCACCGTGCAGCGACACTCGTCAGTTCCAGCTGAAGAATTCGCCGCTGCTGTCACGCAGCATCTGCACCATGGCTTGCGCAGCGGGCGACAGGTAGCCGCCGCTGCGTACCGAGCAGCCGATGGTGCGCTTCATGGTGGTGCCGTCCAGCACGACCTCGCGCAAGTGGCGCATGTTATTGCCGAACTCCAGGGTTTCGCGCGCGGTGAAACTGAGCAGGCTGGTGCGCTCGATGAGCCCTGGCAGCAGAGGGATCGAGTTGGCCTCAATCTGCACACGTGGCGTCGCCAGGCCTTGGGCGCTGAACGCCTGATCCAGCCACTTGCGCGACGATACCCCCACGGGAGGAAGGACCCAGCGATAGCTGCACAGGTCCGCCATGCTGTAGCGAGTCTTGAAAATCGGATGGTCTTTGCTGGCGATGACGACAGCTTCGTCCCTGAGAATGGGGAAGCTTTGAAACTGCTCATCATCGGTGATCAATGCGCAGATGATCATGTCCAGTTGACCGGTGCGTAGCGAGTCGCGCAGCAGATCATCCTGGCCTATGACCATTTTAAGCGTGACGTCGGGGGAACGCTGGAACAACGCCGAGGTAAGTTTGGGTAGCAGGTATTCGGCCATGGTCGCCGCGCAGCCGAGGCGAATATTGCCCACCGCACCACTGGCGAAATCACGTACCTCACGCTGGGTCTGGGCAATGCTCTGCTGCAGTTCCCTGCCTCGCGCCTGCAGCAATTCGCCCACGGGGGTGAGCTTGATGCGGCGACCGTCACGCTGGAACAAACGGGTGCCGAATGACTCCTCGAGCCGTTGGATGCTCTTGGTCAGCGCGGGCTGGCTGCGGTTTAGCTGCTCCGCAGCACGACCGAGGTGGCCCAGCTCGGCAATCGTTTCAAAATAGTTAAGATCGCGAAGATCCATGATTCATCAACCGAAGTTATCAATTCATCAGAATTAGAAAATAGACTTGATCGTTTAAAGTGTCGATACTTTTGCCGTACGGGCGTTTAAATGTCGCTCGCCTGCGGGAGCTCCAGTCTTTGTCACGCCTCTTTTCCTTTTCGCTGCACACCCTGCCAAATCCACTCCAGTGGCTGGCGTTCATCATCTGTGCCGGCGCTGCCGGTCAGCTGTTCAAGTGGCTGCAGATGCCTGCCGCACTCTTTCTCGGCCCCATGCTGACCGCCATCGGCTTTGGTGTCATGGGTGCGAGCATTCGTTTACCGAAAAACCTGTTCCGCCTCAGTCAGGGCACGGTCGGGGTGCTGATCGCCCACTCGATGACCATGGCGGTGCTGATCACTGCCCTGCATTCCTGGCACGTCATGGTGTTCGCCACGATTTTGACCGTCGTGCTCAGTGCCCTGGTCGGCCTGGCGCTGGTGCGTTATGCGGGCATCGCTGGCAGCACGGCCGCCTGGGGTACGTCGCCGGGGGCAGCCTCGGCCATGGTTGCCTTGTCGGAGGACTACGGCGCTGACTCCCGGGTGGTGGCAACCATGCAATACGTGCGCGTGGTCTGCGTGGTGACGATCGGCGCGCTGGTCAGCCGCATGATCGGGGTCACCGGCGGTGGCAGCGAAGCACATGCTCAGGATGTCGCGGTGCAAGGCCTCAACCTTGTGGATTTCGCCCTGAGCCTGGGCGTTATCGTGTTTGGCGTGCTGGTTGCCAGGCGGATTCCTGCGGGGTCGTTGATGGGCCCCCTGCTCATCGGCGGCGCCCTGCAAATGAGCGGGTTGCTGCAGATTACCCTTCCCGTCTGGCTGGTGGCTCTGGCGTATGGCGCGATGGGGGCTTATGTCGGCCTGCGCTTTGATCGCGCGACTATCGCGTATGTTTCAAGACGCATGCCCGCGATGATCCTCGGTTCCCTGCTGCTGATCCTGCTGTGCGCGCTGTCCGCCTGGTTCATCGCGCACCTGCTGGACAAGGACTTTCTTTCGGTCTACCTGGCGACCAGCCCAGGCGGCCTGGATGCCATGGCGATCATCGCCATCGACACCCACTCGGACGTTGGCTTTGTGCTGGCGATGCAGACGCTGCGGATGATCGGCGTGATCCTCACGGGGGCGTTCTTCGCCCGGCAGATCATTCGCATCACCGACAAATACCCTGCCACGCCGTGACCTTCGCACGTCATTGAATCTATCGCGACCTGGCCTCTCAAACAGCTATCACAGCGCTTTTTGAGAGGACCATCGTGAAGACCCTGAAAATCGCCACCTTCAATATCAACGGCATCCGCACCCGTTTGCCGATCCTGCTGGAATGGCTGCGCCGGGAAGCGCCAGACGTGGTCTGTCTGCAGGAGCTCAAAGCCAACGATGCAGCCTTCCCCATCGACGACATTCGCGATGCCGGTTACGGTGCCATCTGGCAAGGCCAGGCGTCGTGGAACGGGGTGGCGATCCTCGCCAAAGGCACCGAGCCGCTGGAAATCCGTCGCGGTTTGCCGGGTTTCGAACACGACAATCAGAGTCGTTATCTGGAGGCGGCAGTGCACGGCGTCATCGTCGGCTGTCTGTATCTGCCCAACGGCAACCCCCAGCCCGGGCCGAAATTCGATTACAAGCTGGCCTGGTTCGAAAAGCTCATCGAGCATGCCGCCTCGCTGTATGCCAGCGGCCACCCGGTGGTGCTGGCCGGGGATTACAACGTGGTGCCCACCGACGAGGACATCTACAACACGCGATCATGGCTCAAGGACGCCCTGCTGCAACCCGAAAGCCGCGAATGCTTCGAGCGCTTGGTGAGTCAGGGCTGGACAGATGCGCTGCGCTTCTGTTTTCCGGACGAGCGCATTTATACCTTTTGGGACTACTTTCGCAACCACTGGAAAACCAACTCGGGCCTGCGTATCGACCACTTGTTGCTCAATGCCGAAACCAGCGCCCGTCTGCACAGCGCTGGCGTAGACCACTGGCCGCGGGATGAACCTCACCCCAGCGACCACACCCCGACCTGGGTGGCGCTGGAAATGGCCAGCGAGTAGAAGGTCGGCGCAGCCTAAGCCATGGCCGCCAGCGCGCTGGCAAGGCTCGGCGCCAGCGGCAGGATTGGCAGCAGCGTGGCCTGGTAGGCGTGATAAAGATCTGGCTTGCCAGGCCAGATATCGGCGCTGGGCTGGTTCTGCGGATCAAGCTCATGGCGCCAGCTGCCCCACTGCCGATCAATGAAATGCAGCTCGTTGAATTCCCAGAACTGGCGATACCAGTCTTCGTAGACCTTTTCGTCGGTGCGCTGCAGCAACGCTGCTGCCGCTGCCGCCGCTTCGCAATGAACCCAGTGCAGGCGATGGCGGACCACCGGCTGCGTCTTCCAGTCCAGGGTGTAGACAATCCCCGGCTGACCATCGACAGCCCAGGCATCGCGGCAGGCATTGGCAAACAGCTGGCGGGCATCGCTCAGCAGCCAGGCAGGGTTAGGCAACCTCGCCCGCTGGCGCGCTGCTTCCAGATGCAACAGCAGGCGCGCCCATTCGAAAGCGTGGCCCGGCGTGGTGCCGTACGGCCGGAAGCCATCGGCGCGGTTGTCTTGGTTGTAATCGGGCAGCGGCTGCCAGCCCAGACTGAAATGCTCGATCACCTGATGATCATGGGCGCCGGCGTGCTGGTGAATCACTCGCTCAACGATACGCAGCGCGCGATCCAGCCATTGCGCGTCACCCGTGACGTCGGCCAGGGCCAGAAAAGCCTCGGTGCTGTGCATGTTGCTGTTGGCGCCGCGATAGGCTTCTTCCTCACTCCAGTCGCGGGAAAACGATTCGCGCATGGCGCCTTCGTCTTCGCTCCAGAAATGCCTCTGAATCACCTGAATCGCATCGGACAGCAGCGCCTGCGCACCTTTGCGCCCGGCCACGACCGCAGAACTGGCCGCGAGCGCGACGAACGCATGCAGATAAGCCTGCTTGCCGTCGGCAATGACCTGCTCATCGGCCGGTGCCGCGCTGAACCAGCCGCCGTGCTGCGCATCGCGCAGCGCACCCGTCAAGGCAGCGATACCATGATCAACCAGCGCGGCGTGGCCTGGCAGGCCATGCACATGGGCCATGGCGAAACTGTGGGTCATGCGCGCGGTGTTCATGGTTTCGGCACGCGCGTTGGCAGGCAGCACGCCACGATCGTCGAGATTGCCAAAGCCCTCTGGCAGCCGGGAAGCCTTGGCGAAGGTCAGCAGCCGGTTGCCCTCGCTGGCCAGCCAGTCGCGGTGTCCGGGGGCGCGTAGCCAACTGCTGAAGAGCGTATTGTTATTGTCCATCAAACCATTCGCCTGTGTCGTTGAGCAGAGGCGAATCATGCCCGGCGCGACCGGCTCACAGCAAGCGCCTGAGGTCTGTTCCCGTTTCCTCGCGGCCGCGATGAAACGCGGACAGACCCCAGGACAGCGAACCCTGCTCAGACCTTGAAGCGGGCAACCACCTGATTCAAGTCACCGGCCAATCGCGACAACTCGTTGCTGGACGCGCTGATCTGGTTGGCGCCCTGAGTCGACTGCATGGACAGATCGCGGATATTGACGATGTTGCGGTCCACTTCCCGCGCCACCTGCGCCTGCTCTTCTGCCGCGCTGGCGATGACCATGTTGCGCTCGGATATCTGATTGATCGACGAGGTGATGTCGGTCAACGACGCGCCCGCGTGCTGCGCCAGCGTCAGTGTTTCCGACGCTCTCTGACTGCTGGTCTGCATCGATTCCAGCGCCTGGGTAGAGCCGCTGCGCATGGCGCCGACCATCTTGTCGATTTCCAGGGTCGATTGCTGGGTGCGATGGGCCAGTGCGCGAACTTCGTCTGCGACCACCGCAAAACCGCGCCCTGACTCCCCCGCCCGCGCCGCTTCAATCGCTGCGTTCAGTGCCAGCAAGTTGGTCTGTTCGGCGATGGAGCGAATCACGTCCAGCACCTTGCCAATGTCCTGGGATTGATCGGCCAGGCTTTGCACCAGACCCGAGGTGGCCTGCACGTTATTGGTGAGGGTCTGGATCGACTGCACGGTTTCCAGCACCTGTGCCTGTCCCGCCTGGGCCGAACGGGTGGAGTGATTGGACGCATCGGACGTTGATACCGCGTTGCGTGCGACTTCTTCCACCGCCGAGGTCATCTCGTTGATCGCGGTGGCAGCCTGGTCAATCTCGGCGTTCTGCTGGTGCAGGCCGCGGTAGCTGTCTTCGGTGACCGAGTTCAATTCAGTGGCAGCGGACGCCAGTTGGGTTGCGGAGCTGCCGATGTGCTGCATCGCCTGACGCAGGTTGCCCTGCATTTTGTCCAGCGCCAGCAGCAGGCGGGTGACCTCGTCGTTACCATCAACGGCAATGCGCTGAGTCAGATCGCCATTGGCGACATGCTCGGCAGCCGTCACGGCTGACTGCAGCGGGCGCACGATACTGCGCGTAAGCAGCAACGCCAGGATAATCGTGCCCAGTGCGGCAATGAGGACGAAAATGAAGACGATGTTGCGCGACTTATCGTACTGTGCTTCGGCTGCCTTGCCTTCCTCATCGACCCGCTGGGCATAGAAATCACCCAGGTCCGACAGTTGTTTGCCAGACCCGTCAACGATGACTTTCATGTCAGCCAGCAGCAGCTTGTTCAACGCTTCCCGATCATTCTGCCCGGCCAGCACAAAGGACTTGTCCAGCGCCTTCTGGTATTCACCCAGAGTGAGCCGGAACTGATCGCTGAGCACTTTTTCTTCCGGTGTGTCGACAAAGGCCGCAAAAATGTCCAGCTTCTTGTTCAGGTCCTGATTGCGCACGTCCAGTTGGCTGCGGTAGGTCGGGATGTTCTTTGGATCCGGGTCCAGCGCCAGTCGCAGAGAGATCGTGCGGATGCGCAACATGTTCTCGCGAATGTCGTTGATGACACGCATGCTTGGCAGCCAGTTGGTCTCGACCGCCACCTCGCTCTGGCGGATGGTCGACATCTGCACCATGGCAAACCAGCCGAGCAAAGCCACCAACAGAGAAATCAGCGTAAAGCCAAGACCCGCGCGACGCGCGATGGTCAGATTACGTAAGGACATGAGAAAAGCTCTTGTTATTGGCTGAAGGAAAACGCAAACGAACTTGTAGGACAACTCCGGTATCGACTGGGGAATCGCCTTCTTGAGCGGAATGACAGCTGCATGGGTGATTTTTTCGCGGGACACGCGGCCTTCGAGGTCGACGTCCGCAGGGGTGGCAGATCAAACACGGGAAGGCCTCAACCTGTAGGAGCCAACTTGTTGGTGCCCACTTGTTGGTGCCCACTTGTGGCGAGACGGATTTTCTGGCTAGGCAGGCCTGACGCCTCGCCAACAAGTTGGCTCCTACAAATCGGCGTCATATACATATATATATGAGCGACACAGAGCCTTGAATTATTTTGTAGGAAGGCTCTGATTTTAAACGTGACCGTATTGACTCATTGTTCAGCTGTCTATTACGTCGATTGGGTCAGTGGCATCTTGCCCTGGCTTAATCGGCGAGAAAATAACAATGAATCTATTACACGACACGCCGTTAAAATGCTGGCTTCTGCCGTTTGTTATCGCCGCCTGTATGATGCCGGCAGCGCATGCAGATACAGCGCAGCAACCGACAAATTCCACAGCCCACTCAGAAGTCAGTGACCCGGTTAGCCAGCCAGCAAGTTCTGGCCCTCGATTTTCTGTGTTGGAAGATCGACTGTACCAGCTCAATGACTCATTAACCGGGGCACAGGCCGCTCACTACTACGGGTTCGTGGCAGCGCGCGGGCAGGACGTCCTGATTAATGCCTTTGCGGGTGGCTCCGCCACCAGCCCCTGGAAAGTCGAATATTACGAGAATGGTGGCTGGGTGGTTCAAACCCAGTCTGCCAAGGTATTTTCCAACCTGCCGCCTGGGGCGGACATCATTATTCGGGTCACACCTCGAAACCCGAATAATGCCATTCCAGTCAATTACACTCTGGCTTTCGGCTCCTACCCGGTGCTGCAAAAATATGACCTGCATGATGAACCGGGGGTTATCAGAATGCCAGTGGGCCGCACGGTGCCGGGTTGGCTGGCTACGCAGATTTACAAGGAGGCACTGCTGGAGGTGAAGTTTACGGATACCAAAGGGGCGCCGTTGCAAGGTGGATTAGCTATCTTTTTACTTCACTTTAAAGAAAACAAACGTACGATTGAGCGCAACCTGATTAGCGGCGCGGATGGTTCCGCTTCACAGCAGATAGATATTGGACGGTGCGACGGGGGATTCGAAGCGCTCGAATTTGAACACGTGCAAAGGGGCTTCAACACCTGGAAAACCCACTATAAAGTAGGCGGATATTATGTAATGAACGCACTATCAGGGAACGACAAGCTTCACCTGTTTCATCTTGGCCATATCTGCAGCCAAAAAGTACAAAAGACCGTACCTTTTCGCAACTAGTTAACGGGGTGCTGGCAGAAAGATTTCTGCCAGCCCTTCACGTCATACTGTCAAGGAAATATAAGCGGAATCCCGTCGATCCGCATAGGACTCAATCTGACGAACCCATTCAGCTTCTCGGCTTTCCTGACTTGAGCTTAATAATTTTCCAAAATCAATTACATTTTGGAAGTTTTCGATATCCAGGCTATAACGACCCTCAAAGGTTTTGAGATCATGATCAACAAGAGTCATAAGCCCTCTGGCAGTGGAGCGCAGGCCTGCCTTCATGCCCTCGAAATCGTTAAAGGCTTCAGTGAGCACATTCTTTTCGCTGTCGGTAAGACTGTCATTGTAATTGATTATTTTTATGCAAGCGTTTTCATCCAGGGTAAAGCCGAAGTTCTTTTCTGCTATTTCCGGATGGGTCTCAGCCAGTTTTTTCATGAACACCGTGTAACGTATCTGCGTTAGAGATAAATCAATCTCCATCACACGCTTCTTGTGAAGCACATAGTCTTCACGGTCTCTGCAATTTTCAAAGCCCTTTTCGGTAAGCCACGGTTTTTCCTGATACTCATAGAACGGTTTCTCTTCTACATCATTGGTTGAATGCCCCGGAATTCGTTCCGAGGAAGATACCTGCTCGACGTTATTGGCCTCCGCAACGGCTGGCGAGCTTACTACCGACACATAATGCATAACGTTACCAAAACTACTGATATTCATAAAACCGCCCTTTCTTTGTCGTTTCACTCAATAACGGCTGCCATCCCAAAAACTTGGCCTTAAGAAGACGTAGGAATATTCTGATAGCAGCGTGAACGTGATACACCTCTCAGAGACCAGCAGGAAATGCTCTGACGGATGCCTCGCCAACAAGTTGGCTCCTGCAAATTGGCGTCATATGCATATATATGAGCGACACAGAGCCTTGAATTATTTTGTAGGAAGGCTCTGATTTTAAAGGTGATCGTATTGACTCATTGTTCAGCTGTCTATTACGTCGATTGGGTCAGTGGCATCTTGCCCTGACTTAATCGACGAGAAAATAACAATGAATCTATTACACAACACACCGTTCAAACGCTGGCTTCTGCCGTTTGTTATCGCCGCCTGCATGATGCCCGCAGCGTATGCAGAGACAGCACAGCAAAGCGCAAATTCTGCAGTTACCTCCGAGGTCGTTGACCCGATCAGCCCGCCAGCAAGTGCAGGGCCACGATTCTCGGTACTGGAAGACAGGCTGTACCACCTCAACGACTCATTAGCCGACGCCCAGGCCGCTCACTACTATGGGTTCGTGGCAGAGCGTGGACAGGACGTGATAATCCATATCTTTAACGCAGACGCCCCCACCAGCCTCTGGAAAGTCGAATATTACGAAAATGGCGAATGGGTGGTTCAAACCCAGTCGGTCAAGGTGTTTTCCAACCTCGCGCCCGGAGCGGACATCATTATTCGGGTCACGCCTGGAAACCCGAATAATGCCATTCCAGTCAATTACACCCTGGCCTTCGGCTCCTATCCGGTGCTGCAAAAATACGACCTGCATGATGAACCGGGGGTTATCAGAATGCCTGTGGGCCGCACTGTGCCGGGTTGGCTGGCTACGCAGATTTACAGAGAGGCGCTGCTGGAGGTGAAGTTTACGGATACCAAAGGTGCGCCGCTACGCGGCGGGGTTGCTTACTTTCAACTTGAATTTGATGAAAATTCAAACCCTATTACCGATGTTTTGATAAGCGATGAGCGTGGATCCGCCTCGAAGAAAATCGAGCTCGGCCGTTGCTACGGGGGCCGCCAGGCCGCTGATTTTGTGCACAACCAAAGAGGATTCAATACATGGAGGAGTTACTATCGTGTCGGGACCTATACTCTCATTAATTTATTCCTGGGCAATGCCCAGCCCCGTCCCCATGAGTTCTCCTTAGGCCATATCTGCACCCAAACCGTGTTACAGACGGTTCGCCCTCGCAACTGATTTGCTGGTTCAATCTGACGGCATAGTGCCGTCAGATTGAAGTCACTCACACGGAAACGGATACATATGAAACTGGTAATCTTTCAGCATTCGTCTCGATCTGCCTGACCCACTCACCTCGCATCATGTCAACGCTTTCATTCAAAATCTTCCCTATATCCAAGACGCGCTGGATGTCTTCAATGCCTACACCGTAACGACCACCAAACGTGTCATGATCATGATCTGCTAGCAGCAACATACCCTGCACCACCATTTGCACACTACCTTTCAGATAGCATGTGTCATTTAAAAACATCGTCAACGTCTCTATATCCTCATCTGACATCTCGTTGTGGGCGTCGATAATCTTGATAGCGCCATCTTCACTCATCGTTATACTGAATTCTTTTGCTGCAATGTCCGGGTGAGCGTCCGCCAGGTCGACAAGCGCATCACTGTATGAATCTTTAAGAAGGCGTAATTGTGCCCCCAGGATAATACTCTTGAAAAACAGGTATTCTTCTCGACTGGTCGCAAAGTCAATTAGCGGATCTGTAAGCCATGGCTCCTTCTTATATTGATAGAGCGGCGTCTCTTTTGCCGCCATGACTGAAGCGCTTTCAAGGCCCTTCGACGAGGTCACCTCCTCGGCGTTATTCGAACCCGTGCCAGTCGGCAGAGTCACCACCGGCCGATAAGGCTGAATGTTGGTAAAGTCACTGATATTCACGATATTGCCCTCTTAATTGTGTAGTGCCGTATACGATAACGACAACTCAGGAAAATACTTGGCCTGAATAAGATGTAGGAATACTCCGATAGAAGCGTAAATGTGATGCACCTCTCAGAGACCAGCAGGAAATGCTCTGACGGATGCCTCGCCAACAAGTTGGCTCCTGCAAATTGGCGTCATATGCATATATATGAGCGACACAGAGCCTTGAATTATTTTGTAGGAAGGCTCTGATTTTAAAGGTGATCGTATTGACTCATTGTTCAGCTGTCTATTACGTCGATTGGGTCAGTGGCATCTTGCCCTGGCTTAATCGACGAGAAAACAACAATAAATCTATTACACAGCACACCGTTCAAACGCTGGCTTCTGCCGTTTGTTATCGCCGCCTGCATGATGCCCGCAGCGTATGCAGAGACAGCACAGCAAAGCGCAAATTCTGCAGTTACCTCCGAGGTCGTTGACCCGATCAGCCCGCCAGCAAGTGCAGGGCCACGATTCTCGGTACTGGAAGACAGGCTGTACCACCTCAACGACTCATTAGCCGACGCCCAGGCCGCTCACTACTATGGGTTCGTGGCAGAGCGTGGACAGGACGTGATAATCCATATCTTTAACGCAGACGCCCCCACCAGCCTCTGGAAAGTCGAATATTACGAAAATGGCGAATGGGTGGTTCAAACCCAGTCGGTCAAGGTGTTTTCCAACCTCGCGCCCGGAGCGGACATCATTATTCGGGTCACGCCTGGAAACCCGAATAATGCCATTCCAGTCGATTACACCCTGGCCTTCGGCTCCTACCCGGTGCTGCAAAAATATGACCTGCATGATGAACCGGGGGGTTATCAGAATGCCTGTGGGCCGCACTGTGCCGGGTTGGCTGGCTACGCAGATTTACAAGGAAGCGTTGCTGGAGGTGAAGTTTACGGATACCAAGGGGGCGCCGTTGGAGGGCGCATCAGCGGGCATTGTTCTCTATGATGTAGAAAACAAGAGTAAATCCATGCACCACCTTGTCAGCAACGCTGATGGCTCAGCGTCAAAACTAATCGAGTTTGGGCGATGTGATGGCGGGATTGAAGCTTTGGAGTTTGAACACAGACAAATGGGGTTCAATCGCTGGAAAGCCCATTACAAATTGCATCTATATTATGTAGCGAACCTGTTGTCTGGGGCGCCCCCTGTCACACCCCATATATTTTATCTGGGGCACATCTGCTCGCAGAAAGTCTTGAAAACCACACCGTTCCGAAACGATTGATAAGAAACTGGCAGAGCGTGCTCTGCCAGCCTTCGCGGTTTAGACAGAGACAGAAACGTAAACCGACTCCCTCCGTTCGGCATTCATCTCAATCTGCCGCACCCATTCAGCTCCCATTTTTTTCTGACTGGTGCCAAATATCTTGCCAAAATCAATCACGTTTTGAAAATTATCAAGGTTCAGGTTATAGCGACCCCCGAACGTTTCAAGGTCATGATCGGCAAGAATCATGAATGCCCTGGCACGGTCCTGCAGATTATCTTTCAGGTTCTCAAAATTATTAAGGCCTTCAGTAAGTAGGTATTTTTCATGCTCGCTCAGGACGTCATCGTGATCGATAACTTTGATAAAAGCGTTTCTATCAAGTGTAAACCCAAATTTCTTTGCCGCGATTTCCGGGTGCGTGTCAGCAAGATTTTTCATGAACCTCTCATAGGTGATTTGCGTTGCAGCCAACGCCAAGTACTCGACATTTTTTTTATGATACAGATACTCCTTTTTATCCTGACACTGCTCAAAACCGGGATCGGTGAGCCACGGTTCCTCCTGATATTCATAGAAAGGATCGTCCTCTGACCTCTTCACAGCGGTAGTAGAGACACGTGCCGGGATTGAAACCTCTTCAGTTTCATTTGCCCCCGTGGCCGGCGGCGAACTTACCACCGGCAGATAAGGTTGGATATTGGTAAACCCACTGATATTCACATTATTGCCCTCCCTTTGACGTCATACCCGCTAGCGGCCGTTATCCGCAAAACTTGGCCTGAAGAAGACGTAGGAAGGTTCTGATACGAGCGTGAATGTGATGTGCATCTCAGGGAACAAACCCTGCCTGGACAGATGTGCAGCGGTAGGAGCGCGCGTGCCCGCGACAGCACTCGACCTGTAAGCATACTGCGATTATCAGACCGTTATCGCGGGCAGCGCAGGCGCATCGAAAGCACAACTACAGGATCTAAAGTGTTTTCTGCAGGCGCCTAGTCCGCTGGCGCCAGGCGCTCACGGCTGTTGCTCAGGTGGGTCCACATGGCGGCGCGGGCAGCGTCAGGGTCCTGGCGGCGGATGGCGGCGAGCAAGGCTTCGTGCTCGAGGTTGGCCAAATAGCCTTTGTGAGCCAGGCTGACCCCTGCCCGCTCGCTGGAGTCGATGCGACTGCGCGGGATCATGGCGCTGCCCAGATGCTGCATGATTTCGATGAAGCAGGGATTGCCAGTGGCTTCGGCGATGAGCATATGGAAGCGCCGGTCCGGCTCTACACAGCTGTCTTCATTGGCCAGCAGGTCCTGGTAATCATCCAGCGCCTGGCGCATGGCGAGCAGTTGAGCGTCCGTGCGGCGCAGAGCGGCCAACGCCACTGCCTGGGTCTCCAGGCCAATGCGCAACTCAATGATGTCGCGCACGCTGGCTGCGGTTTCAACCTTCAGGTGCAGGCCGTTCTGATTGCCGCGCTCAAGCACAAACGTGCCGATGCCATGCCGGGTTTCCACCAGCCCCGACGCCTGCAGCTTGGAAATAGCTTCGCGCACCACCGTGCGGCTGACGCCATGCTGGCGGACGATCTCGTTTTCGGAAGGCAGCTTCTGCCCTGCCGCGATCTTGCCCAGCAGGATTCGCTGACTCAGGTCAGTGACCAGATCAGTCGCCAGGTTGTGCGGGCGTCGCTTCGGGGGCTGGCGCGTCGGCTGGTCCATCATTGCGGTTCCGCTAAGACTGTGAGCGCCCAGTGCGCGAAGATCGAAGCATATCACCACGCCGATCGCCCTTGTCATACAAGCAGGCAAACGGGCACTTGTCTCACTTGTATGACAAGCTCGTGCCATCCAGAAAAGGCCAACTGCGCTGCAGGCCGCGAGTTCGGCGGCTCGGCCGTAGATGCGCTGAGTTTTCCGCTGACGTCAGCGCGAATTCAATTCAGATATATTTCATATAAATATCAACGCCTTGATCATCATTACGGCCGTCATCTGCACTTATCCAGAATAGCCAGGCCGCTCGTCTGCGGCGTTAAAATAGTCCACCAGAGGCTGATCTCGGCTCTTGCGCAATGCCAATCTACTTGTATGATGTCTGCCAACACGAGCAGCATGCCTCGTGCAAACCCGCATAAAAATAACGAGTGGGAGATTCATCTGTGAGCACATCCAATACCCGGATGAGCGATGGCGCGGATTCAGTTTTGGTTTCGGCGGTTTCGAAAGTGAAGCGACATGTCCTGCCACTGTTCGTCATCATGTTTATCGTCAACTACATCGACCGGGTGAACATCGGCTTCGTGCGTTCGCACATGGAGCATGACCTGGGCATCGGTGCGGCCGCCTACGGCTTCGGCGCCGGGCTGTTTTTCATCGGTTATGCGCTGTTTGAAGTCCCTTC
Organism: Pseudomonas viridiflava; assembly: GCF_900585905.1. Lineage (GTDB taxonomy): Bacteria > Pseudomonadota > Gammaproteobacteria > Pseudomonadales > Pseudomonadaceae > Aquipseudomonas. The sequence goes on along the minus strand of NZ_UTVH01000095.1, from coordinate 433,325 downwards.
CAACATGCTGTTGCAGAAAGTTGGCGCCCGCGTCTGGCTGACCCGGATCATGCTGACCTGGGGCATTGTTGCTGCCTGCATGGCCTTCATCCAGAACGAAACCCACTTCTATATTCTGCGTTTTCTGCTGGGTGTCGCCGAAGCCGGCTTTTTCCCGGGAGTGATCTACTACTTCACCCGCTGGCTGCCGGGCGTCGAGCGCGGCAAAGCCATCGCCATCTTCCTCAGTGGCTCGGCGATTGCGTCGCTGATCTCCGGCCCGCTGTCGGGGCTGCTGCTGCAGATCACCGGCTTTGGCCTCAAGGGCTGGCAGTGGATGTACTTCATTGAAGGCATGTTCTCGGTCGGGCTGTGCTTCTTCGTCTGGTTCTGGCTGGACTCCAAGCCTCACGACGCGAAATGGCTGACCCGTGAAGAACAGGACGCGCTGGTCAACGCCATCGACGAAGAACAGCGCGCTCGCGAAGCCGCCAATCCGGTCAAGGCGTCCATCGGCAAGTTGCTCAAGGACCGCCAGATCCTGCTGTTCTGCCTGATCTACTTCTTCATTCAGCTGACGATCTATGCCGCGACGTTCTGGCTGCCCAGCATCATCAAGAAAATGGGTGACCTGAGCGACATTCAGGTGGGGCTGTTCAACTCCATTCCCTGGTTGCTTTCCATCGTCGGCATGTACGCGTTCGCCTCCCTGTCGGGCCGCTGGAAACGTCAGCAGGCGTGGGTTGCGGTGGCGCTGTTGATTGCCGCAGCGGGGATGTTCATGTCGACCACCGGCAGCCCGGTGTTCGCCTTTGTCGCTATCTGCTTTGCGGCACTGGGTTTCAAATCCGCGTCTTCGCTGTTCTGGCCAATCCCCCAGGCGTATCTGGACGCGAGGATTGCGGCGGCGGTGATCGCGCTGATCAATTCGGTGGGCAACCTCGGCGGCTTCGTCGCACCCACCACTTTTGGCTTGCTGGAGCAGCACACCGGCTCGATCCAGGGCGGCCTTTACGGCTTGACCGCGACCTCGATCATTGCCGCGATTATCGTTTTCGCTGCCCGTAATACGCCCAAGCCGGGCAGCGTCCCAGTCGCGGCCGTCAATTCACCTGCCGCGCACTCATGACCCACTGCCTGTAACCGACAAGGACTCATAACAATGAACCAGAATCTTCATCAGGCACCTGTGATTACCCACATGCAGGTTGTGCCAGTGGCTGGCCACGATGACATGCTGCTCAACCTCAGCGGCGCCCATGGCCCCTATTTCACCCGCAATATCGTGATCCTGCAGGACAACGCCGGGCACACGGGCGTTGGCGAGGTACCGGGCGGCGAGCGTATCCGCCAGACCCTGGAAGACGCCCGTCAACTGGTGGTCGGCAGCCCGATCGGGACCTATCAGAAGATCCTCAATCAGGTGCGCAACACCTTCGCCGAACGCGACGCTGGCGGACGCGGCCTGCAGACATTCGATCTGCGCGTGACTATCCACGCGGTCACCGGTCTTGAGGCGGCGTTGCTGGACCTGCTCGGCCAGCACCTGGACGTGCCGGTGGCGGCCCTGTTGGGCGAGGGACAGCAGCGTGATGAAGTGAAGATGCTCGGTTACCTCTTCTATGTGGGCGATCAAGGCAAGACAGATCTGGCCTATCGCCGCGAACCGGACGCTGACAACGACTGGTTCAGGGTCCGCCACGAAGAAGCACTGACGCCTCAGGCCATTGTCCGCCTGGCCGAAGCCGCCCATGCGCGCTACGGGTTCGAGGACTTCAAGCTCAAAGGCGGCGTGCTCAGTGGCGACGCTGAAATCGAAGCGGTGACGGCGCTGGCCGAGCGTTTCCCGCAGGCGCGCATCACACTGGACCCCAACGGCGCATGGTCCCTCAAGGAAGCCATCCGCCTGTGCCGCGACCAGCATGATGTGCTGGCGTACGCCGAGGATCCGTGCGGCGCAGAAAATGGTTATTCCGGCCGCGAGGTCATGGCTGAATTCCGCCGCGCCACAGGGCTCAAGACGGCCACCAACATGATCGCCACGGACTGGCGCGAGATGGGCCACGCCATTCAACTGCAATCAGTGGATATCCCGCTGGCCGACCCGCACTTCTGGACCATGCAGGGATCGGTACGCGTGGCGCAGATGTGCAACGAGTGGGGCCTGACCTGGGGTTCGCACTCAAACAACCACTTCGACATATCCCTGGCGATGTTCACCCACGTCGCCGCCGCTGCGCCGGGCAACATCACCGCCATCGATACTCACTGGATCTGGCAGGATGGCCAGCGGCTGACCAAAGCGCCGTTGCAGATTGTCGGCGGCTGCGTCCAGGTGCCAAAGAAGCCGGGTCTGGGTGTCGAACTGGACATGGATCAGGTGCACAAGGCCCATGAGCTTTACAAAGGCATGGGTCTAGGGGCGCGCGATGACAGCGTCGCCATGCAATTCCTCCTGCCCGACTGGACATTCAACAACAAGCAGCCTTGCCTGGTGCGCTGATTCAAGCGGCTTCCCCCCCTTCCCTTGCCAGCTGGCAGTCGACGCGCAACCCCCTTGCGCGTCGTTTTTTATTGCGTGCAGGCACGTGCTAATGTGCCGCGCATACCTGCCATGAAGTCGCGCCATGCCTCATATTGCTCACACCCACCCACGCTTGAGCATTGCCATTGCGGTGGGTTTAGTCAGCGGTCTTGCCGCCGCGCTGGTGGCCCCGCACATAACCCTCATCAGCAAGTGCCTGATCGGCTGGAACAGCGGTGTGTGGACGTATCTGGTGCTGATCCTGCTGCGCACCTTTCGCACCAACGCCGCAGATGCTCGGCGCATTTCATTGGTGGAAGACGAAAACGCCAGACTGGTGCTGACCACCGTGTGCGTCGCCGCGCTGGCAAGCCTGGCGGCGATCACCCTGGAGCTGGCGGGCAGCAAGACCATGAGCGGCGATGATCGCGCGCTGCATTACGCATTTACCGGCCTGACGATCATCGGTTCATGGCTGGTCACCGGCGTCATCTTCAGCCTGCACTACGCCCGCCTGTTCTACACCTGGGGCGGCAAAGAGCCTGCACTGCGCTTCGCCGATGGCGAGAAGAACCCGGATTACTGGGACTTCCTGTATTTTTCCTTCACCCTCAGCGTCGCGGTGCAAACCTCCGACGTCGGGGTGGCCACGCCAGGCCTGCGCAAAATAGTCCTGGCGCAGAGCCTGATCGGTTTTATCTTCAATACTGCAATTCTCGGTTTTTCGATCAACATCGCCGCAGGACTGTTCGGCTGAGCCAGGCCTGCAGCACTGCTCGGCTGGCATGACACTCCCCGGTATAAAGCAGAGGCGTATCTGAGATGACACGTAAAACAATTGCAGTACTGGATGACTGGCAATCAGTCGCCAGCGACGTGGTGGACTGGTCCGTGCTGGACGGCATCGGCGACGTCACTTTCCTGCATCAGTATCCAGCCGATACCGCTAGCATGGCCGAGCGTCTGCGGGACTTCGACGTGATCTGTGTCATGCGCGAGCGCACGCTCTTCGATGACGCGTTACTCAGCCAGTTGCCGCGCCTTAAGCTGCTGGTGACTGGCGGCATGCGCAATGCGGCAATTGACCTCGCTGCGGCAGCCCGGCTGGGCGTTACCGTATGTGGCACGCAAAGCTACAAAAATGCCGCGCCGGAGCTGACCTGGGCGCTGATCATGGGCGTGACGCGCAACCTTGTCGCCGAGGCCCAATCACTGCGCAGCGGCCATTGGCAAATCGGCCTGGGCAGCGACCTGCACGGCAAGACCCTGGGCATTCTGGGTCTGGGCAGTATCGGCAAGTGGATCGCGCGCTATGGTCAGGCGTTCGGCATGCAGGTTATCGCCTGGAGCGAAAACCTCACCGCCGAGGCTGCAGCCGAGTGCGGCGTGACCTACGTCAGCAAACAGCAGCTGTTCGAACAGGCTGACATCCTCTCGATCCACCTGGTGCTCAGCGAACGCAGCCGAGGCCTGGTGGACCGCGACGCCCTGGGCTGGATGAAGCCTGAGTCCTACCTGATCAACACCTCCCGCGGGCCGATCGTCGATGAAGCTGCGCTGTTGGACACCCTGCAGCAACGGCGCATCGCGGGCGCCGCCCTGGACGTCTACGCCACTGAACCCCTGCCGCTGGATCATCCGTTTCGTACTCTGGACAACCTGCTGGCGACGCCCCACATCGGCTATGTCACGCAGAATAACTACCAGATGTTTTTCAGCCAGATGATTGAAGACATCCAGGCCTGGGCGGCAGGCGCGCCGATTCGGCTGCTGACGTGATCGCCGTAGCGTATCGGCCATAGCCTGTGCAACTTTGAGGACACCTGACATGACAGCAAAACCCTTCGGCCCAGACTGTGTGTTGCTGGTGATCGACCTGCAGTACGACTTCATGCCCGGCGGCGCACTGGCCGTGGCCGACGGCGATGCCTTGGTGCCATTGATCAATCAACTTGGCCAGCGTTTCGACCGCGTGGTGCTGACCCAGGACTGGCATCCGGCCGGGCATGCCTCTTTCGCTTCCAGCCACGCCGGGCGGCAGCCTTTCGAGGTCATTACGCTGCCCTATGGCCCGCAGACGCTGTGGCCTGACCACTGCATTCAGGGCAGTGTCGGTGCGCAATTGCATGCCGACCTGCAACTGCCCCACGCCCAGCTGGTCCTGCGCAAGGGCTGCAATGGCGCCATCGACAGCTATTCGGCGTTTCTTGAGGCTGACCGCACGACGCCCACCGGGCTTGCCGGTTACCTGCGCGAGCGCGGCGTGAAGAAGGTGTTCGTGGTCGGCCTGGCGCTGGACTTCTGCGTGGTCTGGACAGCGCTGGACGCTTGCGCGGCAGGTTTTACCACCACAGTCATTGCCGACGCCTGCCGGGCCATCGACATGCACGGCTCGCTGGACAAGGCCTGGCGCGACATGCAGACGGCGGGTGTGACACGCCTGGACAGTCACGACCTGCCAGGCTGATCGGCTTCAGCGCTCACGGGTGCGACTTTTCACCGCCAGGTCCAATGCCTTTTGCATGTCCAGCCGAGCGGAGCGGCCGATGCTGCTGTCGTCAATCCGATAATCGCGCTCCGAGGGCAGGATGGGCGCGGTAAGGTCGTCGGCGTCCATCGGCTCGAAATCGTGATTGGCACCGATGGGCATCGAACTGCGGCGCAGCAGCATGCGCAGTTGCTCAGGCGTCAGTTGCGGGTTGATCGACAGCATGGCAGCGACGATGGCGGTCACCATCGGCGTCGCGTAGGAGGTGCCACAATGCACGGCGCCCTGCTCGCTCCGGTTCAGGGTCGAGGCGCGGGTGCAGGCCGCAGCCATGATGTCGACCCGCGAATCGACGTTGGATGACTGACGTTTTTCGACGTACGCGGGATCGTCTACGTTGAGCGCGTCATCGCGGCTGCGCTGATGGCCACCGACCACCAGTAACTGGTCGGTAATGAACGACGAGGGCAGGCGATATTCATCAGTGCCGGAAAACGATGCACCATTGCCTGCCGAATTGATCACGATCACATCAGGATGCTTGCGCCGCAGCCACAGGAAAAACTCTTCCAGCAGCTCTTCATAGCCAGACATGGCAATGCCGGAATGCAGCAACGAATCGACGTCATCGCCATCGACCCTCTTCGTGCCGACGCGATGCAGGCCCCAGCTCCAGTTGAGCACGCGCACGCCGTCTTCCACCAGGTTCACCGACGCCGCGACATTGGCAGTGATGCCGGCATCGGAGTTGCGGTCGACGATCACTTCGAAGCCCTGGCTGACGCCATCCAGCGCGCGCAGCACACCGCTGTTACCGCCTTGCGCCCGGTCTGCGGCAAGAATACCGGCGACGGTGGAGCCATGGCCGTCAGGCTTCTGCGCGTCGCTGGCATACAAACAGGTGCGCGGCGCGCCAGAGTGGCAGTCGCCTGAGTAGTCAGCAAAATCCGGGGCATCGAAATCCACTTCACGTTCGATCAAACCGATCCGGATCGGCACCGGCTTGATCGGCGCGCTGGCCACAGGGATGCGGCGGCGATAGTAATTGACTGCATCAATGAAACGGTTGGCAGCCCACTGTTCTTGCGAAGGCTTGGCCTGCTTACCATCACCGGGCGCGGCCTCGTGCGGGCTGGTCTTTGCCGTGCCGGATTGTGCCGAGCCCGCCCCGGGTAGCCCGTCCTCTGGCGAAGACTCTTCCACCACCACCGCGTCCACGCCAATTTCATTGCCCATGCGCAAGACCATGGCATCGCGCTGAATCAGATCAGTGACCGGCAAGCGCAGTTGCCAGGTATTGAGAGGGGCAATCGAGCCCACCACCGTGGCGCCGAATTTGCCCGCGATGCGCTGCGCCTCCCGAGCGCCATCAAAGCGCTCTTCGATGATCAGGCTGACCAGATCGACATAGCTGGTCAGGCCATCCATGTTTTTTGCCACCTGGGCAGGCGTTGCCGCCAGTACATGGCTGCCCGCCATGCTCAGCCACACTGCATTGCTGCTGCGCCCGGCCTGCTCCAGCCACAGCGGTGCGCTGCGCCAGTCCGCCGTCTTCAAGCGCAGCTTGAGGCGTTCGCCCTCACGCTCAAACGACGCCTGGGGTACTGCCTGTCCGCCGACCTTGAGCTGCGCCGTAGCCGGATCAAGGCCACGCACACTGAGGCAGAACGTCTGCCACTGCGCGTCCAGCAGATTGTCACAACGCGCCAGCCTTTCGATTCTCAACGGCTGGTCGGCATGAACCACCGCTGCGCTGAACAGCGCAGCAGCGAGCAATAGCAAGCGAAGGGGCATTGAAGCAGTCCTGGCAGGGCAAAGTTAGCAGTCTGACTGCCCCGCAGCCCCAGGGTTCAGGCATGGCCCAGGGCGAAGTTCCTCAACGTCTCGCCCTCCATGCGATAACGCACCCATTCGTCCTGCGGCTGCGCGCCGATGGCTGTGTAGAAATCAATGGCAGGCTGGTTCCAGTCCAGCACGCTCCATTCGAAACGCCCACAGCCGCTGTCATGGGCGATTCTTGCCAGATGCCGCAGCATCGCCTTGCCCGCGCCAACCCCGCGCTGGTTGGCCGCGACGTACAAGTCTTCGAGGTAAAGGCCCTTGCGCCCAAGCCAGGTGGAATAGCTGAAAAAGTAGACCGCAAAACCGATGGGCCGCTCATCCAGCAGGCAGATCAACGCCCGCGCAGGCGAGGCTGGATCAAACAGGCTACGCTCGATGTCAGCCACCGTTGCCAACACTTCATGCTCGGCTTTTTCATAGATTGCCAGCTCAGTGATGAATCCCAGGATTACCTCGGCGTCCTCCCGGCACGCTTCTCGGATATGCAAGTTCACAGGTGTCCCCCTTTTATTGATCAGCGCCGCGCCCCATCGGCGAACGACCCGGTGCCGATTGTGTCTGAAACGTCAGCTTGGCGCAGCTGTTGCAGCAAAACGCCACCATTCTCACGAAGGAAGTTGTATGGACAACCAAGAAGACGGCAGAACACCTGGGTTATCGGCGGAGGAAGAACGCGAGGTTGACGAGAACCAGCCGCCCCGCGCGGCGGTGCTGCACGAGACCATCCGCATCCAGGGCGATCACGAGCTGGAGCGCAGCATCGCTGCCCTGTGGTGGTCGGCACTGGCGGCCGGGCTGACCATGGGTCTGTCGCTGATGGCCATGGGCCTTTTCAAGTCGCGCCTGCCGGACGTTGAATCCAGCCACGTCATCGCCAGCCTGGGTTACTGCGCAGGATTTCTCGCGGTCATCCTCGCCCGCCAGCAGCTGTTCACCGAAAACACGCTGACCGCCGTACTGCCGGTGATGAGCAAACTGACCCTGGCCAATTTCGGGCGTCTGCTGCGCTTGTGGGGCGTAGTGCTGTTCGGCAACCTGTGCGGCACCTTGCTGGTGGCCTACGTGATGCTCAACCTGCCGATCTTCGACAGCAAGACCGACGCAGCCTTCCTCGAAATCGGCCGCAAGGTGATGGAAAACGACGTTGCGCACATGTTTTCCAAAGGCATCGTGTCGGGCTGGATGATTGCCACCATGGTGTGGATGATCGCGTCCATGGAAGCTGCCAAGATCTGGATCATCGTGCTGATCACCTACCTGATGGCGCTGGGCGACTTTACCCACATCGTGGTGGGTTCGGCCGAAGTGTCCTATCTGGTGTTCGCGGGCGAGCTGCCGTGGAGCGACTTCTGGCTGATCTTTGCCGGCCCTACCCTGGCCGGTAACATCATCGGCGGCAGTTTTATCTTCGCGATTCTGAGCCACGCCCAGATTCGCAGCGAGAAGGACAATAGCGCGCGCCTTGAACGTGAACGGCTGAAAAAAATCGAGGAAAAGAGGCAGCGCAAGGTCGAGGAAGGCAAAGCCTCGCTCTGATAAGGTCCGCAAGCGCCGCCTTGCAGGGTTCTGCATTGGCGGCGACATGGGTACACTCTGCGACCAGGCACCGTGCTAAAGCCAAGCGTTTGCGTTTCTCGCCTTTAGCCTGTGCCTTTCAACGTCGACTACTCGTGTTAAGGCTCATCACATGGCGATAAAGGAAGGAATCCGCACCGGCGGGCGCAGTGCCCGGGTGCAGGAATCAATACACAGCGCCGTGCATGAACTGCTGCGCGAGCATGACCGCAATGCCCTCAGCGTGCCCATGATCGCTGCACGTGCTGGCGTCACGCCGACCACTATCTATCGCCGCTGGGGCGACCTCACGACGTTACTGGCTGATGCTGCAGTGCAGCGCCTGCGCCCGGACGAACCAGTGGATTGCGGCACGTTGCGCGATGATCTGCGCACCTGGACCGAGGTTTACCTTGAGGAGCTGGACTGCGCACCGGGTCGCGAGATGATGCGCGACGTGGTGGCCAGCAGCGCGGCGACCTGCTCCGGCAAATGCGCGCGCATCACCCGCGACCAGTTGCAGATCATGATTGACCGCGCCTTGCTGCGGGGTGAACCGGCACCGGACGCCGACCTGCTCATCGATGTCGTGGTGGCGCCGATGATCTATCGCATTCTGTATGACGAATCAGCGCCCAGCCTTGCGCGTGTGCACCAGTGGGTCGACTGTTGCCTGAGCCTTGCAGCGCACAAGCCTGACACGGCCTTTTCGCTGACGAAGGCCTGAGCCATGCATACCCTCGCGCAATTGCGCTCCGGCGAGTTGGTCGGCGTCAAGCGTCTGGACCTGTCTTGCGGGCTGGAGACATTCCCCGAAGAGATTTTCACCCTGGCCGACAGCCTGGAAGTGCTCAATCTGACAGGCAACGCACTCAGCAGCCTGCCCGCACACCTGCATCGCCTGCACCGCTTGCAGGTGCTGTTCTGTTCGAATAACCGGTTCACCGAACTGCCGCCGAGCATTGGCCGATGCGCGACCCTGCGCATCGTCGGCTTCAAGGCCAACCGCATTACCGAGGTAGCGCCCGAGGCGCTGCCGTCCGGGCTGCGCTGGCTGATCCTCACCGATAACCTGATCGAGCACCTGCCTGACACCCTCGGCGAGTGCCACGCCTTGCAAAAGCTCATGCTGGCCGGTAATCGGCTGCGAGCCTTGCCGAAAAGCCTGGCCAACTGCGAACACCTGGAGCTGGTGCGCATTGCCGCCAATCAGTTGCCCGAGCTGCCAGAGTGGCTGTTGCAGCTGCCCGCCCTGGCGTGGCTGGCCTTTGCTGGCAACCCGCTGTGCGCTGCGCGGCAACCGGACTCGACAAAACTGATTCCCTGGCAGCAACTGCGCCTGCAGCGGCAATTGGGTGAAGGCGCCTCCGGCGTGATTAAGCAAGCGCAGTGGCAGGCGCCGCAACAGCCGGTGGTCAACGTGGCGGTGAAATTGTACAAAGGCGACGTCACCAGTGACGGCTCGCCACTTGCAGAAATGGCTGCCTGCATCGCCGCAGGCGAGCATGAGCACCTGATTGGCGTCAAAGGCCGCATTGTTGATCACCCGCAGAATGTTGCCGGGCTGGTGATGGCGCTGGTCGATCCGGCACTGCGCAATCTTGCCGATCCGCCCAGCCTGCAAACCTGTTCACGCGATGTCTATGCGCAGGACACGCGGCTGTCGGCGGACGTCGCCCTGCGTCTGGCTCAAGGCATTGCCGATGCTTGCGCGCACCTGCATGAGGTGGGCATGACCCACGGCGACCTGTACGGGCACAACATCCTGTATGACACCTGCGGTCATTGTCTGCTGGGCGACTTCGGCGCCGCGTCGTTTTTCCCCGATGCACAGCAGGGCCAGGCACTGCAACGCATCGAAGCGCGAGCGTTCGGCATTCTATTGGGGGAATTGATCAGCGCTTGCACCGAGTCGCTGGCGCCGCTGCAGCCGCTTCAAGCGGCGTGCGTTCAACCCGAGGTCAGCGCGCGCCCAACCTTGCGAACAATTGCACAGGCGTTATCGAGGTTCCAGGCCAGCCAAACGGCCTGAGAGGCGGCAAGCGGGGCACCTGCAACGGCACCCCGTTCCAGCCGAGGCCTAGCCAGCCAGGCCGACGTAGACGTTTTGCACATCGTCGTGATTGTCGATGGCAGCGAGGAACGCCTCAACTTCTGCCATCTGCTCCTCGCTGAGCCCGTCTACCGTGCTTTTAGGGCGATAACCCAACTGCGCGGACTGCACGGTAAAGCCGAACTCCGGCAGCTTCTTGCACACGGCATCCATGTCGGTCGGCTCGGTGAGAAACAGGGTCGCGCCCTCCTCACCCGCTTCGCAATCCTGCGCGCCAGCCTCAATAGCCGCTTCATCGGGGTCAGCTTCCGGGCTGGCGGGGACTGCCTCGATCATGCCCTGGTAGTTGAAATCCCAGGACACCGAACCTGCAGCGCCCAACTGCCCCTTGCGGAACAGTACGCGGATCTCGGACACCGTGCGGTTGATGTTGTCTGTCAGGCATTCAACGATCACCGGCACCCGATGCGGCGCGAAGCCTTCGTAAGTGAGGCGCTCGAAGGTGACGTTCTCGCCCAGCAGCCCGGCGCCTTTCTTGATCGCACGTTCGAGGGTTTCGCGCGGCATCGAGGCTTTTTTCGCCTGGTCCACCACCAGACGCAAACGCGGGTTCATGTCTGGATCGGCTCCAGCGCGCGCTGCGATCATGATTTCCTTGGACAGCTTGCCGAAGATACGTCCCTTGGCATTGGATGCTGCTTCTTTATGCTTGACCTTCCACTGTGCGCCCATGCTTGCTCTCTTGATCCGATGGCGCCTTGCGCTCGGGCCAGCGCCGAGGCCGGGCTGACCGACAGATGCGGCAAGGCGTTTGAATAACAGGTCGTCGGTGATACCCGACGTCAGCGCATTTTATACGTCGCAGCGGCAGATGAAACCCCTGACAAGGTGCCATCCTCATGTTCGGCAGCGCCGGGCCGGGCTGTCGGCGCGCGACGCGATTATCAATAGTACGCTTTTGTTTGTAGTCCTTTTCTGAAAAATGCTGGAGCGATGCCCATAGACCTGTGCATTTCGTACCCTTCGCCCCTCCCAAATCCAGGTGGACGATGTGCATGATCCAATACCAGCCAATAACGGTCACCCTGCTGACGGGCGAACGGCCAAGAAAACTGCCGGTCGTTGCCTTCAGCGGCCAGGAAGCGATCAACGCGCCCTATCGCTTCATCGTCGACCTGCTGATTCCCGACCCGCAGCCTGACCTTGACCTCTTGCAGCGTAGCACCGCCTATCTGACCCTCGATCCGCTGCATGGCATACATGCCCGAATTACCCGCGCCACCCGGCTGCACGCCGGTACCCGCGCCAGCCTTTACCGGATCAACTTGGGCCCTCAGCTGCTCGACCTGGAACAGGCGCCACGGCGTCGGTTGTTCCAGCAGCTCAGCGTGGTCGAGATCATCGAGCAGTTGCTGAGCGAACATGACTTCCCGGCGCACGCGTATCGCTTCGAGTCGCTGGTAGGTGTCTATCCACAACGACCGCTGTGCGTGCAACACGATGAAACCGATCTGCATTTGCTGCAGCGTTTATGTGAAGAGGAAGGCATCCACTTCCATTTCGAACACGTCGCGGATGGGCACACGCTGGTGTTCGCCGATGACCCTGGCTGCTTCCCCGGCAGGTACTTGTCCGTGCCATTCAGTCCCCCTGCATCAGGCGTTTCGCAGGGCCCCACCCTGGAGCATCTGGCTGAACGCTGGGCCTTGCAGCCGATTGCCACCCGCCATCGGACCATGCCGCGCACGCCTTATAAGATCGCCCTTGCCCACGGCGCGCTCAATCGCCAGGAACCCGGCAATCAATACTACGAGGCCTGCGACCGTTCCCGTTTACCCACGGAACAGGAGGCCCATGACCGACAGATAAGCGCTCGCACGCTGGAGCAACAGCGTTGCGAGCGTCGCACCATCGTCGGCCGTGGCAGCGAACTGGCGCTGACCAGCGGGCAGATCATTCAAGTGCAAGAGCACCCCGACACGCGGTTCAACGATCAATGGCTGCTGGTTGAAGTGGATCACTTCTGCAGGCAGCCCCAGGTCTTGCTGGGCAATGCACCCCATGACGCCGTCGCGATTCTTGAGGCGCTGGAAAGCGAGGAACACGTCAACAATGCCAGTCCCCGCCAGGCTGGTTGGCGAGACGCCTGCACCATCGTCCCGTTCCGACGCGGCTATCGCAACCGCGTCCGGCTGCTGCCTTGGGAAATGCCGTTCCGCCCATCTCTTGAGCACGGCAAACCCATCGTGCAGGGGTATCAGCCAGCAACACTGCTCGACGCAACCCTGGCGTACGGACGCCTCCAGGATCCACAGTGCCTGCCAATACGCCTGGACGCGCTGCCAGCGCACGGCGAGCACCTTAACGCGCAGGCTTATCTTGCCCCCAGACAGATCAGCCGGCTGGCCCGCGGCGCCCGGGTCATCCTGGGTCAGTTCGACAACGACCCTGACCGGCCAATCATTTGCGCGGTTCAACCTTCTCAAGAGCTGAACAACGAGCAGAATCAGGCGATGAACAGCCTGCAAGGCGACCCACAGGATGATCCGGTGTATTTACGCTCTGACAACGCTCTCTTGCTGAGCATGGGCGCTGCCACTGTGGAACTGGGACACGACCATATCCGGATGACCATTCGGCCAGCAGAAGACAGTGCGCCCCGGCAAGCTTCGCAGCCAGGCAAAAAGGAAACCGCAGAGGACACGCCTTAACCTGGCGAGTCGGTCTGGCTAGTTGCCTGCGAACTGCGGCTCGCGTTTTTCGATGAAGGCGGCCATGCCTTCTTTCTGGTCCTGGCTGGCAAAGGCTGCATGAAACACTCGCCGCTCAAAGCGGATGCCTTCGGCCAGGCTGACTTCGAACGCGCGATTGACACTCTCCTTGACCATCATCGCAGCAGGCAGAGACTTGGCGGCAATGGACGCTGCCACCTTCATGGTTTCATCCAGCAACTGCTCCTGTGGCAACACACGGGCTACCAGCCCGGCGCGCTCGGCCTCTTGTGCGTCAATCAAGCGCCCGGTCAGGCACATTTCCATCGCCTTGGCCTTGCCCACCGCATGGGTCAGGCGCTGAGTGCCACCCATGCCAGGCAGCACCCCAAGCTTGATTTCAGGCTGGCCGAAACGCGCGTTGTCGGCGGCAAGAATGAAGTCGCACATCAGCGCCAACTCACAGCCACCACCCAGGGCGAAACCGGCGACGGCGGCGATCATCGGCGTGCGCCGGCTGGCAATGCGGTCACTGTCACTGAACAAGTCGTCGAGGTAGATCTGCGGGTATTCAAGCTCGGCCATTTCCTTGATATCAGCACCGGCAGCGAAGGCCTTGGCCGAGCCGGTCAGGACGATGCAGCCGATGTTGCGATCGCCGTCCAGCTTATCCAGCGCCTGGTTCAACTCGCTGATCAACTGAGCATTCAGCGCGTTCAAGGCCTGGGGCCGGTTCAAGGTAATGAGCGCCACCTTATCTCGAATTTCTATCAGAATAGTTTCGTAAGCCATTGAATATAAACCTTTTATTGAACCTGGAAGATAATCTACACATCACTTTAGGATGTGAATTTAACCCATTGAAATATCTAAATAATTTCTACCGCCATGGCCGTCGCCTCACCACCACCAATGCAAATCGCCGCGACGCCCCTGCTCAGGCCCTTGCGACGTAATGCGTTGAGCAGTGTTACCAGAATTCGCGCGCCGGATGCGCCTATCGGGTGTCCCAAGGCGCAGGCGCCGCCATGAATATTGACCTTGTGATGGGGCAAATCCAGCAGTTTCATCGCGGCCAGGGTGACGACAGCAAAGGCTTCATTGATCTCGAACAGGTCGACGTCCTCGACTGACCAGCCGGTGCGCGTGAGCAGGCGCTCAATCGCGCCAACCGGGGCGGTGGGAAACAATCCCGGCTCGTCAGCGAAGGCCGCGTGACCGTGAATTACCGCCAGCGGCCGCAGCCCCAGCGTTGCCGCGTGAGACTGGCGCATCAGCACCAGTGCCGCAGCACCATCGGAGATCGAACTGGAGTTGGCAGCGGTGACGCTACCCCCCTGGCGGAAAGCCGGTTTCAGCGTGGCAATTTTGTCCAGGCGTGCCTTGGGCGGCTGTTCATCCCGGCTGATCAGTTGCGGTTCTTTGCCTTTCATGGCCTGAACCGCCACAATTTCATCAGCGAAACCGCCGTCGCTGATGGCCTGCTGGGCGCGGCTCAGCGAGGTAATGGCGAAAGCGTCCTGGGTTTCACGGCTGAAGCCCAGGGCATCAGCGCACTCTTCGGCGTAGGTACCCATCAGCCTACCGGGCTCGTAGGCGTCCTCCAGACCGTCGAGAAACATGTGATCCAGCATTCGGCCATGGCCCATGCGATAGCCCCCGCGGGCGCGATCCAGCAGGTAAGGCGCGTTGGACATGCTTTCCATACCTCCCACCACCGTGACCGCAGCACTGCCTGCCAGCAACATGTCATGGCCGATAATCGCCGCCTGCATACCCGAGCCGCACATTTTGTTCAGGGTCGTGCACGGCGTCGCGTTGGCCAGGCCCGCCCCCAGCGCAGCCTGCCGCGCCGGAGCCTGGCCGAGCCCGGCCGACAGCACACAGCCGAACAACAGCTGGTCGATAGCATCAGGCGCGACGCCGGCCCGTTCCACGGCCGCGCGAATGGCAGCGGCGCCGAGCTGCGGCGCCGTCAGGCTGTGCAACTCACCTTGAAAACCACCCATGGGCGTGCGCACCGCACTGACGATGACCACGGGATCGGGGTGACGGTTGGTCTGTGTAGAAGACATGACAGAACTCCGAAAACAGGAATTTATTTGGCAGCCATGCGCAACGCGCCGTCGAGTCTAATGACTTCGCCGTTGAGCATCGAATTCTCGACGATGTGGCGCACCAGCGCGGCGTACTCCTGCGGGCGGCCCAGTCGCGGCGGGAACGGCACGCCAGCGGCGAGTGATTCGCGCACCGAATCCGGCATGCCCGCCATCATCGGCGTCTCGAAAATGCCGGGGGCGATGGTCATCACCCGAATGCCGTAACGGGCCAACTCCCGTGCCGCCGGTAAGGTCATGCTGACAATGGCACCCTTGGAGGCGGCATAGGCCACCAGGCCAATCTGCCCCTCGTACGCGGCCACCGACGCGGTATTGATGATCACCCCGCGCTCGCCGCTTTCGTCGGCCGAGCCGGCTGCCATGGCGACAGCGGCCAGGCGCAACAGGTTGAAGCTGCCGATGAGGTTGACGTCGATGACTTGGCGAAAGCTGTCCAGGCCATGAGGGCCGTCCTTGCCGATGATTTTCTGCGCGCCGACGATACCGGCGCAGTTGATCAGCCCATGCAGCCCGCCAAAAACATCGAGGCAGGCGTTCACCGCCGCCTGCGACGAGGCCTGCTCGGTCACATCGGTGACGGCAGCGCGGGCGTTATCACCCAGGCTCTGCACCTGGGTGACCAGCGCCTCGGCATTGAGATCGGCGAGCATCACCCTGGCGCCAGCGTCGACTAACGCCCGCGCCGTTGCCGCGCCCAGTCCGGAGGCGCCGCCACTGATCAGGAAGACTTTGTCGCGAATTTCCATGAATGACTCCGCTGAATACCGGTTGTTTTGGCTCAAGCGGAAATAGTCGCGCTGTGCAGGCGCGCAGGCAATGGTCGAAACGTTCAGCGTGTGTGAGCGTTTTGGCCCATGGCGCGCTCGGCCCGTCATTTACCTGAGGTGTGTTCCCGTTTCATTGCGGGCGCGATGAAACGGGAACAGACCCCAGCATCACCTGTCGATAGTGACCCGGATTGGTGCCAGACCATTTGCGAAACGCCTTGTAGAACGAACGGGTGTCGGCAAAACCCAGGCGGCTGGCGATGCTGGCGAAGTCCATCTGCTCGTCGGCCAGCCAGGCGATGGCCAGCTCCTTGCGGACCGTGTCGCGGATTGCCTGGTAACTCTGGGCTTCATCGGCCAGACGGCGACGTAACGTGGCCGTCGAGATGAACAGGCTGCTGGCCAGGCTGGCGCTGTCTGGCCAGGATTGCGGTGGCTGACTGCGCAACCCCTGACGTATCCGGCTGCCCAGGCTCTGCGGGTCGCGGTACCGGACCAGCAGGTTGCCAGGCATGGCGGCCACAAATGCCTCCAGCTCGGCGGCGCTGCGTCTGATCGGCAGGTCCAGGCAGTCAGCGGCAAAAATCATCCGTGAACGAGTGCAGTCAAAACGCAGGTTTTGCGAGAACATCACCGCGTAATCGTCGGTGAAAGCGGGTTCGCGGCTGCGCAGGTCGATGCCAAGGATAGAGATTCGCCGCCCGCACAACCAGCACGCCACGCCGTGGACGATCATCCAGAAGGTGAAGTCGGCAAACGCCCGGCCCTCGCCTTCGTCGCAAGGCTCGATGACGATCTCCGCCACACTGTGCTGGCGCAGCAGCCGCGCGTTGAATCGTTGCAGCATCAGACCAAGAAAACTCAGGGCCGATTCCAGTCCGGCACCGAGGCTGCCTTGCGCCACTGCCGCACGACAGAGGAAACCCAGGCTGCCTTCGCGCAGAGGTCGCGGGTCCATGCCAAAAAAATAGTCATCGCGCTGCTGACCCAGGTGTTGCCACAGCTCGGCGTAGGCAACGGTGGAGACTCGCCCTGCCCCGCTGGCAAACGCTTGCGGACAAATACCGGCCACGCGCAGCAGCTCGGCGCCGCTATCTTCATCGAGGCGGCATTCGGCCAGCGCTTCGCCCACCAGCGCCATGGCAATGCTGTCGCGAGCGCTGGCGTTGTACGGCAGGTGCGGGAGCGGTAGCGGTAGCGGTAGCGGTAGCGTAAGCAGCGACATGCGGGCCTCTTTATTTCAGCAGTCGCCAGCATAAGTCACCTGCCGCGCAAAGCGAATCTCTCAGGGCCAATGAGGTCTGAGCCACACGCACCGGCGCACTTTGCTGCCTTTGAGGACTGCACAATGGCTTCACGTTCGATTCGCATGTTACTGACTGGCCTGGCCATCCTGGCATTGTCGGCCTGTTCGCTGTTTCCCCACCGTGATCCGCTGAACATCAACGTCGTGGGCGTCGACCCGCTGCCCGGGGAAGGCATGGAGGTGCGTCTGGCCGTAAGGTTGCGCCTGCAGAACCCTAACGACAGCACCATCGACTACCACGGCGTTGCGCTGGAACTGGACGTCAACGACAGGCTGCTGGCCGCAGGCGTCAGCGATCAGCAAGGCACCATCGAGCCGTTTTCCGAAACGGTGCTGACCGTGCCCGTCAGCGTCTCGGCGTTCGCTGCCTTGCGTCAGGCCGTCGGCATGACCCAGATGAACAGTTTCGACAATCTGCCCTACACCTTGCGCGGCAAACTGGCAGGCGGCATGTTCGGCACTCTGCGCTTCAACGACAGCGGCGTGCTCAGCCTGCCCAAGGCCGCTGCCGGGCGTTGGTGAGGCTGAGCCTACTTGCTCGCCGCCATCAAGCGATTGACCTCACTGCGCACCATGTTGGCGTACTCCGGCGGGCTCATGGTGTCGAGCTCCGAGCGCACCCATTCAGACCATTTGCCCTTGCGCTTGGACCGCTCGCCGAACAGACGGGCGGCATCGCTCTTGGCCTTGCCGAGATTGCTCTGCCACAAATCGAACAGACGGGACTTTTCATCTTCCAGCGCAGCGCGCTCTGGCAGTGGCCGATTGGCCAGATTGAAACTCATGACATTCACCTGCGACTTGAAACCCATACTTGAAACCGGCACATCTTACACCGGCGCCTACACTGTTCGAAGGCTCGATTGCCCGATTTCATGAAAGCGCTGCAACTTTTGCGCGCGCGCAAGACTCCATAACTTCAATGCCATCACCCAGTAAGGAAAACATCATGGCTCGTAAAACTGCCGCTCAAAATACCGCCGAACAAATCAAGGACCAGGCATTCAGCGAGCTTCAGTCGCTGATCGAAGAGTCGGACAAATTGCTCAAGGACAGCGCCGCGCTGGTTGGCGAAGACGCTGAAACCCTGCGCGCGCAGCTGGGCCTGAAGCTCAAGCAGGCTGCCGAATCCGTCGCCAGTGTGCGCGAGCGCACCAAGCCGGTGGTCGAGGCGACCGAGACCTACATCGGTGGTCACCCATGGCAGACCGTTGCGATCTCCGCAGGTTTCGGCCTCGTCGTAGGGATGCTGCTGGGTCGTCGCGACTGATCATGTTGCACAGCTGCAGGTAAATCTGCGCAAAAAAAGGGGTCAGCCGCCAACGCGGTCGACCCCTTTTTTTGCTGACTGACGTGCGCATCAGGGATTGCGCTGAATGACCAGCGGCTGAGCCTTGCGATGCGATTTGGCGAGTTTCGCCATCAGTTCGGTCCGGGTCTGCTCAGCCAGCTCCTGAGTGGCATAGGGCCCGATCAGCAGTTGCTGTTTGCCGTCGATCTCCACCAGATACGGCGGGTAGCTGCGCTCAAGCAGCCAGGCGCTGATATCGCTGACCGCTTCATTGGCATTGACCTCAATTTCCCACTGCGGCTGGGTCGCCTGAGGCGCCTGAGCGGCTGTTGGAGTCTGCATCTTCGAGGGCGGCGGCGTCGATTTGCCCACGTCGCAGCCTGCCAGCGCCAGTACCGCCATCATCATTGCCAAATTGCGCACGTCTGCTTGCTCCCTTGGAAAGTGGCGAGAGTTTATCACCGCTACCCTCGATAAAGCCTGCTGCCAGCAGCGGTGCATTGCCGCGCCAAAACCTGCGCCCCCTGATTCAGCGCCCTGCCGACCGCCCTGGTAACAAAATCTAACGATTGCGCTGTGCCACACCCCCGCGCGTGCCATTGATTGATTGTAGGACCGGTGTGGCACTCCATCGAGCAACACCAGGTCGCGATGGCGGTGCGACAGACAGCGCGCCATCGCCGCTGGGGAGAAGCGTTGACCCGGTCGCTCTGACAGTGGCACAGATCAAATTTCGTTGAATGAATCATGCAACGGCGTCATCCAGCCCGATCCGTGGTCGAAGATTCAGCGTGGAGGAACCGGACTGTCCTCTACAGCACGCGTAGCCGCACAGGACGTTATCAAGCCGTGTCCTCAATGCCAGGGAGTATCACCCATGTGCACTCGTAATCCGCTGCATTGCATCATTCCGCCTTATATCCTCGAACGCCTGACGTTTTCGGCCCAGGCCCGGATCAGGGCGTTGGCGATCACCAACCTTGCCAGCAGCTCGGCATTTGTTGCCACGCGCACGTCGGCGCAGGCAATGCCGACGCTGATGGCGAGCAAATCGCCGCAAGGTGGCAAGAATCGATTGGTGTACGACGCCAAGGGCACCAACAGCCTGCCCGGTACACTGGCGCGCTCGGAAGGCCAGGCAGCCACCGGCGACGCGGCAATGGACGAGGCGTACGAGGGCTCGGGAGATGTCTACGACTTCTTCCACGAACTGTTCGGGCGCAACTCGCTCGACGATAACGGCATGAGCCTGATCTCCACGGCCCACGTCGGTGACGTGGATTTTGACGGCAAGTTCGTGCCCTTGAACAATGCGTTCTGGAACGGCCAGCAAATGGCCTACGGCGACGGCGATGGTGAGGTGTTCAAACGCTTCACCGGCAGTCTGGAGGTTATCGGCCACGAATTGAGCCATGGTGTCCAGTCCTTCGCCAGCAATCTGAATTATCAGGGCCAGTCGGGGGCGCTGAACGAGCATTTTGCCGATGTCTTCGGCATTCTCGTGCGCCAGTGGAAACAAGGCACCAGCGCCGAGGCATCCAGCTGGGTGATCGGTGCCGAGCTGCTGGAGCCAGCGCCAACCCGCCGCGGCATCCGCGACATGGAACACCCGGGTACTGCCTATGTTGACGACCCGGAACTGGGTGATGATCCACAGCCAGCGTCGATGAAACAGCTCTATGTCGGCGCCAAAGACAGCGGCGGCGTCCATATCAATTCAGGGATTCCCAACCGGGCGTTTGTGCTGACCGCCAAGGCGCTGGGCGGCAACGCCTGGGACGTGGCAGGCAAAATCTGGTATGAAACGCTCTTGCAGTTGCACAGCGGCAGCCAGTTCATCGATTGCGCGAGGATCAGCGTGCAGGTCGCCGCAGACAAGCAGTACGGACCTGCTGCAAAAAAAGCAGTCAAAGCCGCCTGGAAGAAGGTTGGCATCAACGTCTGATCCGGAGGTGTGAGCATGAGAGTCTGTTACAGCCAGTCAGGTGGCTTCACCGGCGCGCTGCAAAGCTGTGAGGTCAATACGGCCGACTTGCCCAAGCCTGAAGCCGAGCATCTGAAACAACTGGTCCGCGACAGCGGCTTCAACCAGTCGACCAGCTCAGTATCGGAGCAGGCCCGGGATCTGCGGCAATTCGAAATCACCATCGACGATGACAGCAACGCCATCTGCATCATCTTTGACGACAAGAATGTGCCTGACCAAGGTCGGCAGCTACTCGATTACCTGCGTAAAAGGGCGAAGCCGGGCAGCCTCTGATCACGCTTGCTGGCCCACGACGACGTCGCCTCCAAGGCAACGTCGCTATGGGCCAGTTTTCCAGGAACACCGAGCGCCGGATAATGGCGCAATGATATTGAACGTCCCTGAACGGCCAGGGTCCATGTCACAATCGGCAGTGGATGGAGAGCGGCTTATGCAGCGCAATCGGGCGCAACACGGTATCTTCTCGCCTTCTGATCCTGTCCAGCCCCTCATTATGCAAATGGCGTAGATGAACAGCACCTTGCCCGACTCCACAGACCCCGCCGAGCTGATCATTTGCGAGCACTGCGACTCGCTCTACGAATCGTTGCCTCTGGAAAAAGGCGAGACCTCGTCGTGCAAGCGTTGCGGCGCCGTACTGGGGCGCGCGCCGCGGCTGAATCTTGAACAGCTGCTGGCACTGACCATTGCCGCTGCCGTGTTGTTCGTCTTCGCCAATATCTTTCCGGTCATCAGTATCAGCATGAAGGGCCTGAGCAACGAGGTCACCTTGTGGGCCTCGGTCGAGGCGCTGGCTCAGGGCCGCATCGCGCTGATCGCCCTGGTGGCAGGGTTATCGATCATCCTCGCGCCGATGCTGCAGATCATCCTGCTGTTCTGGGTTCTGGCCCACGCCTGCAAAGGCGTCGTCGCGCCAGGCTTCAAGCTGTGCATGCGCACACTGGAGCATTTGCGGCCGTGGAGCATGCTGGAGGTGTGCATGCTCGGCATCCTCGTCGCTATCGTCAAACTCTCCGGCATGCTCGACGTGCACGCCGGCGTCGGCTTGTGGGCAATGGCCATGCTGATGGTGCTGATCATCCTGATTGCCGGGAAGAACACGCGCCGGTTGTGGAGCGAACTCGGAGTGCGGCCTTCATGACCGATGTGCCTTATGCTCACGAGCACGGTCTGGTGCTGTGCCACATCTGCGGCTTTGCCTGCCCCCGAGACGCTCACCAGTGTCCGCGGTGCGATTCTGCCGTGCATGCACGCAAGCCCAACAGCATCGCGCGCACCTGGGCATTTCTGATTGCCGGGCTGATTTTCTACGTGCCAGCTAACATACTGCCGGTGATGTACACCACGATGTTTGGCAACAGCAGCCAGAACACCATCATGAGTGGCGTCATCGAATTCTTCAAAAGCGGTTCGTGGGATATCGCCCTGCTGATTTTCATTGCCAGCGTGGTGGTACCCAGCATCAAGTTCGTGGTGCTCGGCCTGCTACTGGTGACCTGCCAGCGTCGCAGCACCTGGGCGATGCCTGAGCGGGCGCGGCTTTATCGTTTCATTGAGCTGATCGGTTACTGGTCGATGCTTGACGTGTTGGTTGTGGCGCTGGTGGCCGCTCTTGTGCAGTTCAATGAGCTGAGCACCATCGAGCCGCGCATCGGCATTCTGTTTTTTGGTCTGGTAGTGGTGATGACGATGTTCGCCGCCATGAGTTTCGATCCCCGGCTTATCTGGGACGCAGAGGTTGAAGATGTCTGACAATACCCTCCCCCCTTCCTCGCCCGCCCCGGCCCGACCGGACGTGACCCGCCGGCGCATGCGCGTCTCGCTGATCTGGCTGGTGCCCATTGTGGCGGTCCTCATCGGAGTGTCGATGGCGGTCAACAACTGGCTGTCCATCGGTCCGAAGATTACCGTCAGTTTCACCACTGCCGAAGGTCTGGAAGCCAAAAAGACCCAGGTCAAATACAAGAACGTGGTCATTGGCATGGTGACCGATATCGCCCTGAGCGAGGATCGCACGCATGTCCTGACGACCATTGAACTCAATAATTCGGCGAGTCCATTTACCCGTGAAGACAGCCATTTCTGGGTAGTGCGCCCGCGCATCGGCGCTCAGGGTATTACCGGTGTCGACACGCTGCTCTCGGGCGCCTTCATCGGCGCCGACGCGGGCAGTTCGGAAAAGACCAAAAGCGAATTCGTCGGCCTCGAGACGCCACCTGCCGTGACGTTCGGCGACAAGGGCAAACGGTTCAAGCTGCACACCGACGACCTCGGCTCACTGGACATCGGATCGCCTATCTATTACCGGCGGATCCAGGTCGGCCAGGTGGTGTCCTACGAGTTGTCAAAGGATGGCAAAGGCGTGGACCTGCAGATATTCATCAATTCTCCCAACGATCAGTACATCACCACGGACACCCGTTTCTGGAACGCCAGCGGAGTGGACGTGACCGTTGGCGCCAGCGGTTTGAAGATCGACACGCAGTCCATGGCCTCGATCCTGTCCGGCGGTATTGCCTTTCGCGAGCCGAACTGGAGCCCGGAAGCCAAGCCAGCCGAGGAGAATGCCGAATTCAAGATTTTCGATGACCAGACAGCAGCTCTGGCGCCGCCAGACGGCGAGCCTCGCTATATTCGCATGCGCTTCAATCAGTCCCTGCGCGGTCTGGTGGTCAATGCCCCTGTGGACTTTCTTGGGGTAAACATCGGTCGCGTGGTGTCCGTTGACCTCGACTACGATCCAGCGACCCAGACCTTCCCGGGCATCGTCGGCGCGGTTATCTACCCGAAACGACTGGGAGCTGCGGAAGAAAAACTCCAGCAACTGGGCGGCACCGGTGATCCCGACGAGCAATCGGCGAGGATTATCGGCGCATTTGTGTCCCGGGGCCTGCGAGCCCAGGCGCGGACCGGCAACCTGCTGACCGGCCAGTTGTACATCGCCATGGACTTCGATCCGAAAGCCGCCAAGGTGGTGTTTGACCCGCGCGTGCGGCCACTGGAAATCCCGACCGTGGCGGGCAGTTTCGACAAACTGCAGGAGCAGTTGCAGGCCATCGTCGAGAAAGTCGGCAAACTGCCTCTCGACGAGTTGGCGAAAAACCTCAACGGCAGTCTGAGCGAGTTGCAGAAGACCCTCAAACAGGTCAACACCAGCGTCTTGCCAGAAATGCGCGGCACCCTGCAGCAGGCGCAAAAGACCCTGGGCACGGCCAACGACACGCTGTCCGAAGACTCCCCGGCCCGTCAGCAACTGGGCCAGGCCATGGATGAAGTGCAGCGTACTGCCCGTTCCGTTCGGGTACTGACCGACTTCCTCAGCCGCCATCCGGAAGCGCTGCTGCGCGGCCGCACGGGCGACGCCGCACCGGGCTCCTACAAGGCCCCGTCATCTTCGCGCGCTATCAATCTGGAGCCACAACAATGAGTCTGCGTCTGAAATCGATGGCCCTGGTTGCAGCGCTGGGTCTGGGTGCGTGCACCTCCACGGCAACCCATTACTACACCCTGATCGCCCCCATGGACGCCAAGGCTAAGGTGTCGAGCCCGGCTGCCTTTCAGTTCGAAATGCTGCCGGTGCTGATGCCGGTACAGGTCGATCAGCCGCCTCTGGTAGTGCGCCAGGGCGACGGTGCCCTGGCAATCCTTGATGCCGAGCGCTGGGGCTCGCCTCTGGGAGACGAGTTCCATGACGCCTTGACCGGGCAGCTGGAGCGGCGCTTCGGGGCCCGCGACATGGCCGGTCTGCCCAAGGACCCCGCGCGCCCGGTGCTGTCCCTGCGCACCGATGTGCGACGGTTCGAATCGGTGCTTGATCGTTACGCGATGATCGACGTGGTCTGGACCCTGGGGCTGCGTGGCAATGACGCCAAACGGCAAAGCCTGACCTGCAGCAGCGTGCTGCGTGAACCTGCTGGCGCCGGTATGGAAAATATCGTGCTGGCACATCAGCGTGCCGTTGCGCGGCTGGCAGACACCGTCGCCAACACTGCCCGGGCGTGGGCGCAAAATAACAGCGTTAGTTGCCCTTGACAGGAGTGGCTGCCGTGGGATTAGCGTAAATCAATCCCACGCCCAGCGTACTTTTACCCTATAGTCCCTGTGCGCTTCGTGGCACTTGGCAACTTCAGCCGAAACTGCCCGCTTTCCACATCGTACCGGTCGCTAGTGCACCTATAGCGTTGTAACCGCGGTACTTCCCGTCTGAACCGAACCCAGTCTACTGCGTGAGTCATCGGGTACCGGCCAGCATTCGTTATCGTCATCGCCCGCAATGACTGCCCGCTCAGCGGCAGGGCGCGACTGATGACAGCCTCGGAGAAGTGCCATGACTGGCATCGGTCGGCGTTTGAAAGAAGAACGCGTTCGCCTCAAACTTTCTCAGCATGCACTTGGCGCCATTGGCGGCGTGGAGACCAATGCACAGGGCAACTATGAAGGCGGAGCACGCTACCCCAGAGCCGACTATCTGTGCAGAATCGCGCAGTCTGGCATCGACGTCACGTATGTGGTGACCGGTGTGCATGTACCTGGCGCCGAGCAGCTTTCGCAGTTTTACCCGCCACGGCTTCTGGACGCAGCAGCGCCCCGGACTCGGGCTGACGAGGCCGATCGCCTGGCCAGCCTGATCATGCGCCTGCAGGGCAATCTGCATGGCATTACCAGCGACCTCTATCAGATCAGTCGGCTCGCCGATGCGGGTGTCGACACCGACAAGCTGGCATCGCGCCAGACCCAGCTGGAGACCATCAAAGGTGAAGCTGAAGCCATCGCCATGGCCACGTTGCGTCTGATCTTTGTCACTTCGCGCCTGAGCCTCTAAGCGCCCGGCGCTGCCGTGGCATGCGAAGGATTATCAGAACCCCACAGTGGCCGATAGCAGCCAGGTGCGCGGCGTCGACAGGGTCAGGCCAGCAGCGGCGTCAGAGGAGGTCGCAGCCGAAGCCCAGTAGGTTGTGTTCAGCACGTTTTCCACTCCGGCCCGCACGGTCACCGGGCTGCCACCTGCCTTGAACGCATAACGTGCGCCCAGATCATAGCGCTGCCAGGCGTCGATCTTCTGCTCATTGGCCTGATCCAGGTACTGGGAACCGGTGTGAATCGCCCTCGCCGTCAGCGTCAGCCCCGGCAGCTGGTTGATGTCGTATTCGAGTCCCATGTTGGCATTGACGATTGGTGAACCGGTGCCGCGCTTGCCATCGAATTCCCCTGCGGCGGTCTTCGTCTGTTCGCTGTCGAGCAGCATCACCCCGCCCAGCAGGCGCAGATCGCTGACCAGCTCACCGAACACATTGAGTTCGAGCCCCTGATTGCGCAACTCGCCATCGGGCCGATAGTTGCCACCGGTGTCAGTGATATAGCTGGGCTGCTCGATACGGAAAAGACTCAGGGTGGTGGCAAAACCGCCCTTGTCGAGCTTGATCCCGACTTCGGTCTGCCGGGTCTTGAATGGCGCGAAAACTTCATTGCTGTTGGTTGCCGTGGTCGGCGCGGTTTCACCCTGACTCAGGCCCTGGATGTAATTGGCGTAGAGAGAAATCTCGTCCGTGGCCTTGAACACCACCCCCATCGCCGGGGAGGTGGCCTGCTCGTCATATTGCTGGCCCAGCACCCCCGCCGAATAGCTGTCGACTTCCACGCGCTGCAACCGCGCGCCGAGGGTCAGTTGCAGGCGATCATCAAAAAAGCCCAGGGTGTCGGACAACGCCGCGCTGGTGAACAGATTTTCGGTGTGAGTCGAGACATCAAAACGCGTCGGCCGCCCCGGATACGGCGCGAGCACCGGGTTATAGAGATTGCTGACGCCTGCCAGATAACGCTCGCCGCTGTTGTCGAACTCCATGTCGAAGCGGTTGAGACTGAGGTTGAAGGTGTGGCTTACCGGGCCGGTCTGTAGCCAGCTGCGCGCGCCAACGGTGTAAGTCTTGACCTCTTCGTCGCGCTGGAAGGAACGCGGCTGAAAGCCGAAGTTACCGTTGTTGTTATTGACCTGCACGGCGTGGCGCAGAAAATCATATTCACCTTTGCGCGCACCCGCAGCGGCGTACACCATCAGTGAATCACTGACGTCGAACTCGCCGCGTACCGCGCCAAAGGTGTCTTTGGAATCAGCGTAGGTCCAGGGCTGGGCAAAGTTGTCGTGAATGTCCCGGGCCTTGGGAATCTTCACCCCACGAGCCACTTCAACCCGCTCGATCGGCGCCTCGCCATGACGCTCCTGGCGCCCCAGATCAAGGGACAGGCGCACCCGTTCCTTGCGAAAATCCAGACCGATCACCGACGCTTCGCGCTCAACCGACTGGTGGTCCCATTCGGTGTCGCCGGACTGACGGACGCCATTGAAGCGCACGCCATATTCCTGCTCGTCGCCAAAGCGGCGGCCGATGTCGATGTGCCCACCCACCTGCCCGGCCGAGGCGTAGCTGCCCGTGAACTCGGTCAGCGGCTCACTGCCAGCGCGCTTGGGTTCGATGTTGATGCCGCCGCCCACGCTGCCTCGGGGCGCTATGCCACCGAGCAAGGCGCCGGGGCCTTTGAGGATATCGACACGCTCGACCATCTCCATGTCGATGGAGTACGTCGGCAGCACGCCATACAGGCCGCCAAACGAGACGTCGCTGTTGTACAGGCTCAGCCCGCGCACGGAAAACTGCTCGAAGCGGCCACCCGCCGGATTGGTGGTGCGCACTGACGGGTCGGTGGCGACAAGATCGCCCAGGGTGCGCGCCTGCTGGTTCTTCACCGTGGTGCTGGTGTACGACGTCAGGTTGAACGGGGTGTCCATGAAGTCGCGGTCGCCAAGCATGCCTTGAGCCCCGCGACGGTTGACCTGGCCTCCCGCATAGGCGTCGGCCTGGCTGTCGAAAACGCTGCCGTTGATGGAGGTCTGCGGCAGGTTCAACGAGCCGCCCTCCACGGCCGGTATCAGCGTGTAGGCTTGCTCCGCAACCGGCTGCAGCTGCAATCCCGCACCCTGCAAGAGTTGGGCGAAGCCTTCCTCCACGGCAAAGCTGCCTTGCAACCCGGGCGTCGTGCGCCCGGACACCAGCGCCGGATCCACCGACAGGCTAACCCCTGCCTGGGCCGCAAAACGGTTCAGCGCAGCGTCGAGGTTGCCCGCCGGTATCAGGTAACTGCGTTTGACGCTGTCCTGAGCGATGGCAGGCGTCATGTATGCCACGCTCAGACCGAGTGTGAACACGGCCAGTGCGTGGCCCGTCCGTTGTGGCAGAGGACGCAGGCCAAGACGAGCCAGGCGCAGGTGGCGAAGAAAGACGGCGGGCATTGGAACACTCTCTTGTTGAGTTCACTTGAGAGCAATGACAGGCGAGGCCGAAAAAAGGGACAGCGCCGCTCAAGATAGTTTCAAGCTCCGGCGCGTGGGGTCAACGTGACCCAGTAGCGTGTGCGGGTAGTGACCTGTAACGGCAGGCTGGCCGCGAGCAGCGCCAGAATGCGATCGGTATTGTCGAGGCGGAACGTACCCGTGACGCTCAAGGCCTCCAGCGCCGGTTCCCAACGCAGGATACCGGGTCGATAGCGACTCAATTCGGTGAGGAACAAGCCGAGCGGCTGATTCGCCACGCTGAGCACCCCCTGGCGCCAATTCGGCTGGCGACTGTCGAATGCGTGCACGGCCGTGACCTGCCCGGCGCTCATGATTGCGCGCTGCCCGGCGTGCAGACTCGCAGGTTCACCCTGCTGCGGACGCAGCTCGACATCGCCGCGCCAGGCTGAAATTTCGCAGGTCGGGCCCAACTGGCGGACGCACAGTTCGGCGTCTTCTGCCCGAATCCGGCCCTGGCTCGTCGCGATGGTGAAAGGCTGCGCACCAAGGGCCATGTCCAGGGCGATGCTGCCTTCCAGCAGCGACAGCAGGCGCCCGCCTTGCTCGATGTTCAGCGCGCTTGCGGTATCCAGTTGCAGCAAACTGCCGTCCGACAGACGCTGGTTTTTGCTTTCCCCGGCCGCCGTGCGCAGATCGGCCCGCAACGCGGCGACCGGCGCCTGTTGCGCCACCAGCCAGCCTGCGGGCAGCAGCGCTGCCACGATCAAGGCTTTTTTCAGCACTGCACGGCGGCCCCGGTGGGGCCGGTCCAGGCTGGCGAGTGCCAGGTCCGACGGCAGCGCGGCAAAGCGCTGGCGCAAGCCCTGGGCTTTTTGCCAGGTCTGTTCATGCTCGGCAGACTGTTCACGCCAGCGCTGCAGCCGGGCACGGTCTTCGGCACTGGCGCTGCCCGACTCCAGCAGCACCAGAAAATGCGCCGCATCTTCGGCAACCCGCAGCGATTGCGCGCGGTTCATGAGTCGAACGTCAGGCAGTGAGTGTAGGCCTGAGCCATATAGCGCTTGACCGTGCGTTCGCTCAGCTGCAGACGCTCGGCGATCTGCGCATAGCCCAGGCCTTCCAGCTGCGCCCACAGAAATGCCCGACGCACTGCCATCGGCAAAGCGTCGAGCAGTTCATCCAGGGCTTGCAGGGTTTGCAGCAGAATCCAGCGCTGTTCGGGGGATGGCACCAGCGTTTGCGGCAGGGTTGCCAGCGCCTGCAGGTAGGCCTGCTCGACACTGCGTCGCTGGTAGTGATTGATCAGCAAGCGTTTGCCCACCGTCAACAGGTAGGCGCGTGGCTCGCGCAGGCTGCTCAGTGATTCACTCGGCTGGCTGGTCAGAACCCGCATGAAGGTATCCTGACTCAGGTCGGCAGCATCCCATGCATTACCCAGACGCCCCCGCAGCCAGCCTTCCAGCCAACTGCGATGCTCGCGGTAGAACTTCTCCACGATGGGCTCGGACGCCCCTGCGGCTTGCGTCATCGTCAACGGCTCACTGTCGGTCACTAGTTAAAATGAGAATCATTCTATTTAGTTACCGTGAGTACGCCAACCTGATTTTTCCGTAGGGCCAAACTTGCTGGTGCTTGCAATGCTTTTATGTAGAAGCCAACTTGTTGGCGAGACGGTATCAGTCGCGCCGCCTCGCCAACAAGTTGGCTCCTACAGTCCCAGGAAGGAAATATTCTGCCCCCCTCAACGCCGCTTCATGCGGTCGATGATCACCGCCAGCAACAGAATGGTGCCGCGAATCACGTATTGATAGAACGTGTCGATATTTTTCAGGTTCATCGCGTTTTCGATGATGGCGAGAATCAGTACCCCGGCAATCACATGGCGAATCATGCCAATGCCGCCGCTCAGGGACACCCCGCCCAGAACGCAGGCTGAAATCACCGTCAGCTCAAAGCCCTGGCCGACCATGGGCTGGCCCGAGGTCATGCGCGACGCCAGTACCACGCCCGCCAGAGCACCGACCAGGCCATGCACGGCAAAGATAATCAACTTGGTGCGATCAACGTGCACCCCCGCCAACAGCGCCGCTTCCTGGTTGCCACCGATGGCCAGGGTGTTGCGGCCATAAGTGGTGTAGTTCAGCAGCCAGCCAAAAAATGCGAAGCAGACAATGGTGATCAGGATCGGCACCGGCACCCCATAGAGCTGGCCGTTGCCGAAGATGAAAAAGTCATCGTTGGAAACCCCTACCGCCTTGCCGTTGGAAAAGATGTACGCCAGGCCGCGCACGATCTGCATGGTCGCCAGGGTCGCGATCAGGGCGTTGATGCGCAGCTTGGCAATCACGATGCCGTTGATCAGCCCTACCACCAGGCCCATGGCCAGGGCGGCGGATATCCCCAGAAACAGGCTGTCGGTATCACGAATCACCACCCCGGCGATGACCCCCGAGCAAGCCAGTACCGAACCCACCGACAGGTCGAAATGCCCCGAGGCCAGGCAGAACAGCATGGTGCAGGCGGCAATGCCAACCGTGGAAATCGCCAGGCCCAGGCCGCGCATGTTGAGCGGCGACATGAAGTTGTCGATCAACAACGTACACAGCAAAAAAATGCCGATGGCGGCCATGAGCATGGCCCAGTCATCAATGAAACGACGCAGGTTCATGCCCTGGCGCGGGGCCGTCAGGCTGGATTCGGTAGACATGTTCACCTCTTTCTTGTTTTTCATGTTCGGGCCCGATTCAGCCGCGAGTGCGCGGCAGGGCCAATTGCAACAGTCGGGCTTCGTCGGCCTGGTCACGGTTGAGCTCGCCGGTAATGGCGCCCTCGCTCATGACCAGAATGCGATCGGCAATACCCATGACTTCCATCAGATCACTGGACACCACGATGACCGCGATACCGTCTGCGGCCAGGTTGTGAATGATCTGGTAAATTTCCGATTTGGCGCCGATGTCGATGCCCCGGGTCGGCTCATCGAGCAGCAAGACCTTCATCGGCATCGACAGCCAGCGTCCAAGAATCGCCTTCTGCTGGTTGCCGCCCGACAGGTACAGCATCTGTTGATCCGGCGAAGGCGTCTTGACGTTCATTGCCTGAATCTGATGCCGGGCGTTGGTCTTCTCCCAACGGCCCTGGATCAGGCAGCCCAGGCTCACGTGCTGTGGCCGCGCACCAATGTTGATGTTTTCGGCCACGCTGGAGAGCGGCACGATGCCTTCTTTCTTGCGGTCTTCTGGGCATAACAGGATTCCGGCGGCAATCGCGTCACGGGGTGACTTGAGTTCCAGCGCCTTGCCATCGATCTGCAAGGTGCCGGCCTTGCTGCGGGTCAGGCCCGACAGCAGGCGGAACATCTCGGTACGACCGGCGCCGACCAGGCCGAAAAAGCCCAGCACCTCACCCTTCTGCACGGCGAAGGTGATCGGCTCCTGCAGCCCAGGCCCGAGCAAGCCGGTCACACGCAGCCCCGGCCCCAGGTGCGGCCTTGGCCGATAGTTGTAGATGTCCTGAATATCGCGGCCGACCATGCAGGTCACCAGCCGATCGTGATCCAGTTCGGCCATGTCGTCGAAGGTGCGCACGAAGCGACCATCCTTGAACACCGTCACCGCATCGCAGACCCGGAAGATCTCTTCCATGCGATGGGACACGTAAAGAATCACCCGTCCTTCATCGCGCAATTTGACGATAATCGCCATCAACCGGTCGATTTCCCGCGCCGAAAGGCTGCTGGTGGGCTCGTCGAAGGCGATAACGTGGGCGTTGCGCGACATGGCCTTGGCGATTTCCACCAATTGTCGCTGGCCCAGAGACAGGTCCCCCAGCCGCGTGGCCGGGTCTATCTCGTCAGCCAGCCCCTTGAGCAGCTCTCTGGCCTGACGCATCATCGCCCGCCGATTGACCATGCCCCAGCGGCTGGGCATGTGCCCCAGCAACAGGTTTTCGGCCACTGACATCTCCGGCACCAGTTGCAGCTCTTGGTGGATCACTGCGATACCGGCAGCAATGCTTTCGGCGGTGGACTTGAACGCGTGGCTCTGTTCACCGATTGAGAGGTTGCCGCTGCTGGGTTGATACGAGCCGCCGAGAATCTTCAGCAGCGTAGACTTGCCGGCCCCGTTTTCACCCATCAGCGCATGGACGCTGCCGGGACGGGCTTCGAAGTTGATATCCGACAGCGCACGCACGCCGGGGAAGTTTTTGCCAATACCGTTGAAACGCAGGCTGCCTGCGGGTAACGGCTGGGCGATGGCTACTGATTGCATGGAACCCTCCCCTCGCCCGGCCGGGTTGGCCGGGCGAAGTCTTGCCGATGTAAGCCCGGCGGCACGGATCACGCGCTGACCGGGCGGACGCTGTGAGCGGTTACTCTTTATAGAGACCGACTTTGTCGAGCACTTCCTTGAAGTTGGCACGGGTAATCAGCGTGACATCGTCCATCGCAGTGTATTTGGCAGGTTCGGTGCCCTTGGTGACCCACTCGAACATCTGCAGGGCGGAGTTGTAGCCTTCTTTGTCCGGGCTTGGCAGCATCGAACCGAAGAAGCCGCTTTCCTTCTTCTTCAGCTCATCAATGGCGTCGGTGCCATTGATGCCGATGCCGATGACGTTTGCTGGCGCGAAACCTGCGCCCGCAGTTGCCCGTACACCACCGAGCACAGTGTTGTCGTTCATGCCGCCGATGATCAGGTTCTTGGCAGCAGATGGCAGCTTGGGCAGCGCAGCGTTGGTGGAATCCATGCTGCCGGGCACGTCGAGGGTTTTCTGTGGCGCGAAGAGGATGTGGTCTTGCGGCATGCCGGCTTTTTTCAGCGCATCGATAGAGCCGTCGGTGCGCTTCTTGCCGGTGTCCAGCTCATTGTAGGTGTTGATGATGGCGTAGGTGTCTTGCCATTCCCACTTGCGATTCTTTGCTTCGTTGGCCATGGCTTCGCCTTGCTTCTGCCCGACCTCGAAAGCTGCCATGCCCAGATACGGCACGTCTTCCATGAACTTGCCCTTGGCGTCGACGAAGCGGTCGTCCACGGCCATGACTTTCATGTCGTTGGCTTTGGCCTTGGCGACGATGGCAGGGCCCAGCGAGACGTCTGGAGGGCAGATGACGAAACCCTTGACGCCGTTGGCGGCCAGGTTGTCGATGGCAGAGAGGGTTTTTTCACCATCCGGCACGGCGATTTTCACCACGGTAAAACCGTGTTCCTTGCCTGCTTTTTCAGCAAACGCCCATTCAGTCTGGAACCAGGGCTCTTCAGCCTGCTTGACCAGGAAACCGATCTTCACTTCTTCGGCGGCAGACGCCGCGCCGGACATACCCAGCACAGCAGTGGCAACAGCAGCACAGCACAGGGAACGAATCCCGTGACGACTCAACATAGCTAACTCCTTATTTTTATTGACTAGCTACAGCGTCCAGCATTGGAGGTTGTCATGACGTTTGCAGACACCATGACGTACGCAAAACAGTCATATCATATTATCAATGCAAGCAACGTAACCTAATGTCACCCAGGGGTGACGCCTCAAGCGGCTGCCCGCCAAACGCTTGCGGGCAGCATTGATCGACAGCGCGGAGCCTGCGCACCCTTACCCGGCAAACCGTGTGCAAAGCAGGCCACGAACGCCGACATCGGCCATCAGCAACGCACCGTCATGCTGCCCATAGGCATCGGTCGGCGCGGCACTGGTGACATAAAGTGTAGTCAGGTCAGCGCCACCGAACACGCAACTGGTGGGATGGCTGACGGGCAACTCGACGATGCGGTCAACACGGCCATCGGGCGCAAACCGCAGCAGGCAGCTGCCGCCCCAGCGCGCGTTCCAGACGAAGCCTTCGCTGTCCATGGCCGAACCGTCAGGCACCCCGCGCTCGTGCGGGTGCGCCCAGATCGAGCGTTTGCCGAGCAGGCCGTTGGCTTCCACGGGATAACTGTAGATCACGCCGTCGAGGCTGTCGGCGCTGAGCAGCCGTGTGCCGCCTGTGTTCCATAACAGCGTATTGACGATGCCCTGAGCGGCCAGGAGCGGCGTGACCGAGGCGTCGGCGTCGACCCGGAACAGCCCGCCTGATCGACGCACCAACGGCACATCAGCGCCCTGCTCATCGAGATTGTTCTGCATGCTGCCCAGCCACAGGCGACCTTGCGCGTCACAACGGGCTTCGTTGGCGCGGTTGCCCGCCACCGGGTCGACGACACAGAGCAATTGCAGGCGCGGGTGATCAGAGGGGGATGCAAGGTCCAGGCGATAAACCCCACTGGGCAGGGTCACCAGCGCGTCGCCCTGTGCTGTGGGGATAAACGCCGAAACAACCTCCGGCAACTGCCAGCGTCGAGTGTGGCCGTCTGCCAACCGACACGCCTGACGCGCGGCGATATCGACCCAGTAGAGGGCCTGGGTTTGGGCATCCCAGAACGCGCCCTCGCCCAGCTTGAAACGGTGCTCTGAAACAGGCAACCATTGCATATGAGTATCCTTTGATTCTTATTTTTGTCTGTATTCATTGCGGCAAAGCGTGGTGCATCAAGCGAGCGAAGGCACTTCACAAGGCGCCGCCTGACGGGCGAACGACTCCGCGATGACCTGCGCAGCCTGTTCGATCAGCGTCATGCAGGCCCACACGGCCCGTGCGGCATCGCGGGTGGCGATGGCATCTGCCAGCGCCTTGTGCAGCGGCAACGTCTTGCCCAATTCACCCGGCACCGCCGACGACACATCAAACGATACCGCCAGCAGTGCGCCCAATGCCGGCAGCATCTGCTCGATGAAGCGGTTGTGACTGGCCGCCAGCACCGCTTCGTGGAATCGCCGGTCGGCCAGGTTGTAATGCCCCATGTCTGCCACCGAGGCCGCCAGCGCCACATACGCTTGCTGGATCTCGGCAATCTGCCCGGGGCTGGCACGTTCACACGCCCAACGCACTGCCATCGGCTCGATGGTACGGCGCAAGTCGAGCAGGTCATTGACGAAATCCCTGGACAACCCTCGCCGCGCCAACCAGGCCACCACTTGCGGATCAAACAGATTCCAGCTGCTCAGCGGCAACACCCGGGTGCCCACTTTCGGCCCCACTTCCAGTAACCCTTTGGCCACCAGCGTCTTGATCGCCTCGCGAATCACTGTGCGACTGACGCCCAGCTCTTCAGCCAGAGCCGCCTCCACTTTCAATACCTGACCCGGCGTAACATTCCCCGCCGCGATCCATGCCCCCAGCCGGTCGACCGTTGACGCATGAAAATT
The DNA here is from genome assembly GCF_900585905.1 of Pseudomonas viridiflava. GTDB lineage: Bacteria > Pseudomonadota > Gammaproteobacteria > Pseudomonadales > Pseudomonadaceae > Aquipseudomonas. The sequence goes on along the minus strand of NZ_UTVH01000095.1, from coordinate 398,173 downwards.
GCTGCTCATGTACAGCGCCTCGTAACGCGGCCATTCCGCAGGGCGAGGCTAATCATCACATGATTGGCTGTCAAACCTGCGACTACCCTGCCGCGCTCCCACCCCAGCGACTGTCACCACTCAGCTGGCAAGTCCAGCCGCACCTGCGAACACGATCGCCAGCGCCATGACACTAAATAGTATTACGATTAAATTTTCAAGCTGCCATTTATCAGCTATAAATCGTCATGGCGCGACTTATTCAGGCAAATAGTCTTACCAATGCAGCCAATACGCCACGCCAGCCATCAGCGTCGGACCGACGGCGCTGTTTCATCACAACAACAAAAAAGGTAGAACGGATGAAACCCTCTTCACTGCTCAGCAGTTTTGGACTTTCCCTCATGATCGCTTCACTCACCGCGAATGCGGCCAGCCTTTCCAGTGAACATGGCAGTTTCGGCAAAACTGCCGACGGCACGGCAGTGGAGCGCTATGTACTGCGCAATAGCCATGGCGTGGAAGCCAGCATCATCACCTACGGCGCCACCCTGCAAGCGCTGCGCGTGCCGGACAAGACCGGCAAGGTCGAGGACGTGGTGCTTGGCTTCGACGACGTCAAAGGCTATCAGGCCAATGGCACGGTGTACTTCGGCGCGACCATCGGGCGCTTCGGTAATCGCTTGGCGGGCGGGCAATTCAGCCTCGACGGCAAGACCTTTCAAGTGCCGCAGAACGACAAAACCAACGCCTTGCACGGCGGCTCTCAGGGTTTCGACAAGCGCGTGTGGAAAGCTGAGCCGAGTGACGAAAAAGGCTGGGTGGGGGTCAAGCTGACCTATCTGTCAGCTGATGGCGAAATGGGCTTCCCCGGCAACTTGCAGACGCAGGTCACCTACAGCCTGAACGAGCAGAACGAGCTGCGCATTCAGTACCAGGCAACCACAGACAAACCCACGGTGCTCAACCTCACCAACCACAGTTATTTCAACCTGGCCGGCGCAGGCAATGGCGATGTGCTCAAGCAGGTGGCGACGCTGCACGCTTCGCAGTACACCCCGGTCAACGAGAAACTGATTCCCACCGGCGAACTGCCAGCCGTCAAAGGCACGCCCATGGACTTCCTGCAGCCCACTGCAATCGGCAAGCACATCAAGGCTGATCATCAACAGCTGAAATACGCTGAACCGAAACAAGGCGGTTTCGACTTCAACTGGGTGCTCGACACCAAGGGCGATGTCAGCAAGCTCGCCGCGGAAGTGAGTGATCCGCAGTCCGGTCGCCGTTTGCAGTTGTTTACCAGCGAACCCGGCGTGCAGCTGTATACCGGCAACTTCCTCGATGGCAGCATCCACGGCAAGGCTGGCAAGGTCTATCCGCACTGGGGCGCGTTTACGCTTGAAACCCAGCATTACCCGGATGCGCCAAATCAGCCGACATTCCCGAGCACACGCCTAGATCCAGGCAAGACCTACACCCAGACCACAGTGTTCAAGTTCCTCAACTAAACGCAGCCTGATCTGCGGTAGCGGATCATTTCATCGCGCGCACGGCACCTTGCCGTGCTCGCGGTGGCTGCTCAATTGCCTTTCCCTTCCATAGCCCTGGCCAACTGGTCGACGTTAAAGCGAAACATCTGCGCATAACTGGCAGCGGGTCCGTCTGCGGGCGACAGTGACTCGACATAAAGCTCGCCTCCTGGCTTGGCGCCGCTGGCATTGGCGATCTGTTTTACCAACCGCGGATCACTGGAATTCTCGAAAAAATACGCTGTGACGTGCTCAGCCTTGATCTGTCGGATCAGTTTACCGACGTCGGCCGCCGAGGCTTCAGCTTCCGTGGAAAACCCCAGGGGCGAGAGGAACGTGACGCCATAGGCATCGCCGAAGTAGCCGAACGCGTCATGGGAGGTCAGCACCTTGCGCTGCGCTGCCGGAATCGACTGGATCCGCGTCCGGGCGTAGGTGTCCAGCGCCTGCACCTGGGCGATATAGTGATCACCATTGGCCTGATAGTCGCTGGCATGCTGCGGGTCGGCCTGTTTCAGCGCGGCAATAATGTTGCGCACGTAAATCACGCCATTGGCGGCGCTGTTCCAGGCATGCGGGTCGACAATTTTCTGGCCGTCTTCTTCCATGCTGCGTGTCTTGACGCCCGCAGACAGCACCACGGGCTGACCCTGGTAACCTGACGCGGCAATCAGCCGGTCCATCCAGCCTTCCAGGTGCAGGCCACTGACAAACACCAGATCGGCTTTCTTCAGCGCCTGGGCGTCCGTCGGGGTCGGCTCGTAGACGTGAGGATCACCATTGGCGCCTATCAGCGAGGTGACGTGGACATGGTCGCCGCCGACGTTCTGCACCATATCGGCAATCACCGTGAACGACGCCACGGCTTGCAGCGGTTCAGCCTGGGCCTGCAGGCTCAACACCGGCAGCGCCAGTGCGGCCAGTACGCTCAACAACAGGGGTCGCTTCATGCTTGTTACTCCGCTCAGTGTGCCAAATGGGGTTGGGGGAACAGTCGGCGCAGGATCCCGCTGCGCCCGAACAACAGCGAGAACGCATAGATGACGCTGGCGGTCAGCACAATGGCCGGACCGGAAGCGACACCCAGGTGATAGGACACAATCAGGCCGATCAACCCGGAGATCGTCGCCACCAGCGTGGAAATCAGCATCAGCGAGGTCAGCGAGGTGGCCCAGAAGCGCGCGGCGGTCGCCGGCAGCATCATCATGCCGACGGCCATCAGGGTGCCCAGCGCTTGAAAGCCTGCCACCAGGTTAAGCACCACCAACAACAGAAACAGCACGTGATACAGCGAGCCGCGACCGCCCACCGCGCGCAGGAAGCCAGGGTCGAAGCATTCCATTACCAACGGCCGGTAAATCACCGCCAGCAGCAGCACCGTGAACGACGCAATGGCGCCGACCATGTAAATCGCCTGGCTGTCGATGGCCAGAATCGTGCCGAACAGCACGTGCAGCAGGTCGACGCTGGACCCATGCAGCGACACGATCATCACCCCGGCCGCCAGCGAGGTCAGATAGAAGCTGGCGAAACTGGCGTCCTCACGCAGTGCCGTCAGGCGGCTGACCAGCCCGGACAGCAGCGCCACTGCGAGACCTGCGATCAGCCCGCCCAGGCCCATGGCGGGCAGTGACAGGCCAAAAAACAGAAAGCCCACGGCAGCGCCGGGCAGTACTGCGTGACTCATGGCGTCGCCCACCAGGCTCATGCGGCGCAGCATCAGGAGGACGCCCACCGGACCGGAGCCCACCCCCAGCGCCAGACACGCCACTAGCGCGCGGCGCATGAAACCGAACTCGACAAACGGCTCGATCAACAGCGTGTAGAGAGTCATGCGCGCTCCTCGCCCGGGCTATCGCCATCCTGCTCGCACAGCTCGGTATCAGCACTCCAGAATTCGGCCATGTTGCGCGCACGGCGCAGGTTGTCGCGGGTCAGCACCTGGGCGGTGTCGCCCCAGGCAATCGCTTCGCGGGCCATCAGCAGGGTCTGCGGAAAATGCTGGCGCACCTGGTCGAGATCATGCAGCACAGCTATCACGGTTCTGCCCTGCTGGTGCCAGACCTGCACCAGAGCCAGCAGATCCTGGGTTGTGCGGGCGTCGATTGCAGTGAACGGCTCGTCGAGCAGAATCACCGCGGCATCCTGCAGCAACAGGCGGGCGAACAGCACGCGCTGGAACTGCCCGGACGACAGCGAGCCGATGCTGCGACCTGCAAAACCTTCAAGGCCAACGGCCTGCAGTGCGTGCTCGGCGCGCAGGGACAACTCGCGCCCCAAGCCCCAAAACGGGCCGATTCGATGCCACGCGCCCATGGCCACAGTGTCGGCCACGCTCAACGGGAAGCTGCGGTCGATCTCTGCCGCCTGGGGCAGATAACCCAGGGTCTTGGTTGACAGCTGACCACGATCCACCTGCCCTGCCGCCGGCTTCATGGTCCCGGCCAACGCCTTGATCAGGGTCGACTTGCCCGCACCATTGGGGCCAACCACGGCTGTCAGGCTGCCTGCTTCGAAGCGTCCGCTGATATGGTGCACGGCAGGCCGCCGCTCGTAGGCGACCGTCAGGTCATTCAATGCAATGGCCGCCGTCATGGGATGGCGACCGCCCAGACGACGGCCAGCCAGAGGATCACCAGGATACCCAGTGCCAGCAGCACTCTTTTCCATGCTGGCTGGGACAGCATTGACCCGGCTGTGGAAGGTATGCGGAAAGGTTTCATGCTCAACAACCCGTAACTATTTGTTACAGTATTACATAGCCAGAAAACCAATGTTATAAAATAACGAAACGTGCTGCTTGCTCTCCTTCCCAAGCGTTTGGTCGTCCGTCTCCACTCGCCGGGCGGTCGTTGCGCCGACGCCCTGAACGCTATACTGTACATGCAAACAGTAGCGGAGTTTCCCATGCAGCTGATCGACAAGCTCGGCATCCTCGCTGACGCCGCCAAGTACGATGCTTCATGCGCCAGCAGCGGCGCGCCCAAGCGCAGTTCCGAAGGCAAGTCCGGCCTGGGCTCCAGCAACGGCATGGGGATCTGTCACAGCTATACGCCGGACGGGCGCTGCGTTTCGCTGCTCAAAATCCTGCTGACCAACTTCTGTCTGTACGATTGCCAGTACTGCGTCAATCGTCGTTCCAGTGATGTGCCCCGGGCGCGCTTCAGCCCTGAAGAGGTGGTCTCGTTGACCATGGACTTCTACCGGCGTAATTGCGTCAGTGGGCTGTTTCTCAGTTCCGGCATCATTCGCTCGGCTGATTACACCATGGAGCAACTGATTGAAGTGGCCCGGCAACTGCGCGAAGTGCATGAGTTTCGCGGCTACATCCACCTCAAGACCATCCCCGATGCCGACCCGGCGCTGATCGAAATGGCCGGGCGCTACGCTGACCGCCTGAGCGTGAACATCGAGTTGCCCACCGACGCCGGGCTCAAGACCCTCGCGCCGGAGAAAAACGTCGCTTCCATCAAGCAGGCCATGAAGACCATTCACACCGGCCAGCAGACGGTACTCAACGAGCCGCGCGCGCCGCGCTTCGTGCCTGCCGGGCAAAGCACCCAGATGATCGTCGGCGCCGACGAGACCGACGACAGCACCATCCTCAACAGCGCCGAAACGCTGTACGGCAACTACGGCTTGCGCCGGGTTTACTATTCGGCGTTCAGCCCGATCCCCAACAGCCCGAAAAGCGTGCCACTGGCCGCCCCACCGCTGATGCGCGAGCATCGGCTGTATCAGGCTGATTTCCTTCTGCGCGGCTATGGCTTCAAGGTCAAGGAGTTGTTTCAGGGGCCGGGCCATCTGGCCCTGGACATCGACCCCAAACTGGCGTGGGCGCTGAACAATCGCAGTATTTTCCCGCTGGACCTGAACAGCGCCGACCCGGCACTGATCGCGCGCATTCCGGGCATCGGCATGCGCACCACCCACCGACTGGTGGAGCTGCGTCGCCAGCGGCGGATTCGCTATGAAGACCTCACCCGCCTGCGCTGCGTACTGGCCAAGGCGAAGCCGTTTTTCATTACCAGCGACTACCACCCCACTCAAGCCGAAAGCAGCAGCGAGTCGTTGCACATGCTCCTGCGTGATCGTCCGCAACCTCAGCAAATGGGCTTGTGGGGATGATCTGCCTGGACTGCGATGACCTCTTCCCGACCTGGCGGCAACAGGCGCGCTGGTTGCTCAGCCATCAGGTGGATCCGAGCCAGGTCAGCTGGAACAGCGCCGATGGGGGCGATCTTTTCGGCTCTGACCAGTCCTACCCGAAGGAACAAGGGCCTTGTCAGGCACGCATTCCTCTGGCGTTGCTGGAGCTGTTGGAGAGCGCCGCGCAGTTTCGCGGCGAGCAGCGCTGGAGTCTGCTGTATGAAGTGCTGTGGCGGGTCAGCCATGGCGATCGCACCGCCATGCTGGCAGGCGATAAACTGGGCAGCGAATTGCACCGGCGCATCAAGCAGGTCAGCCGCGAAGCGCACCATCTGCACGCCTTCCTGCGTTTTGTCGCCTTGCCTGCTGCGGATTTGCCTGAAGCCTGCCTGCAACCGGAGTACGTCGCCTGGCATGAGCCAGCCCATGACATTCTGCACAGCGCCAGTCAGCATTTCATTGGTCGCATGGGCCAGCACCGATGGATGATCGCCACACCCCGGGACGGGGTCTATTACGATGGCCAGCAGCTGATCCACCATCGTGCCTGCCCTGCGGCCTGGGAGACGCTGGCGCGTAATGCAGACGATCCCGGCGGCGAACTCTGGCTGACCTACTACAGTCATATTTTCAATCCGGCGCGACTCAACCCCAAGGTCATGCAGGGTCATTTTCCGAGCCGCTTCTGGAAAAACCTGCCGGAGGGCCCGCTGATTCCTGCGCTGATTACTCAGGCGCGTACTGGCAAGCAGCGTGATGGTCAGGCCAGCGATGTGGCAGCAAGGCCCGGCAAGCGGATTCCCCGAGGCCCGCAGGCTTGAGCGTTTCAGCAATACAACGTAATTCAACGGTGAGCGATGAAGGCCCTTTCCCAGCATGGCGTATTCACATTATTATTCGGAGCTTTCGCTAACACGCACAGGTATTGCTAAGGATCTTTAAAATGGATGGCATGGGCCACAGACTCAAGACTGAGAGAAAGCGACTGAAGCTGTCCCAGCAGGAACTGGGGCTTGTCGGCGGGGTGGAGGCAAATACTCAGGGTCTTTACGAGCGGGATAAGCGTTTTCCCAACGCTGCTTATCTGGAGGCCGTGGCGAAGGCCGGCGTTGATGTTCTGTTCGTCGTTACCGGGGTGCGCAAGCTGGTTGCCAGTGAGTCGATGAGCGCCGGAGAAACCAAGGTGCTGGACGAACTGGACGGGCTGCCCAAGGACGTCCAGCTGGATATCAAGCGTCTGATCACTACCCTGTACGAATCCAAGGACTCGGCCAGCAACTCCTGAAGGACGCTGGCCAACGGACACGCTGACTACAGGTCGAGCATGCCATCGATGCAGGTAATCGTCTGGCCTCCGATCCAGATGTCATCACCCAACCGCTGGACATGAACCCTGCCGCGCCGCCCCATAGCGGTGCCCTGGCTAACGACATAGCGTTCTGGCGCGAGACCATCACGTAACAGCCAGCGTGCGATCCCGGCATTGAGGCTTCCGGTTACCGGGTCCTCCGGCATGCCTTCTTCAGGAATGAAAGCGCGCACTTCAAACTGCGCCTCGGTGCCGTCGCGTTCAACGTCCCAGGGAGCAAAGACGCCGACGGCCAGGCCCGCCATGGCCGGGTAGTCCGGCTTGAGCGCCAGTACAGCGGCTCGATCTTTCAGCCTTACCGCCAGCCAGGGCACGCCATTGTCGACCCATTGTGCGTCAAGCACCTGAACCTGACTGAGCCCCAGCCCGCAGAGAACGCGCACCATCACCTCCGGCTCGACCGAACCCGAGCGCAACAGCGCTGGTGCCGCCAGGGCCAGTTGCCCGTTCTGCTGGCGGATCCGCACCAGGCCGATGCCGCACTCCTGAATGATGTCTTGCCCCTTGGGCGCCCCGCCACTTTCGCGCCAGGCGTGGCAGCTGCCCAGCGTCGGGTGCCCGGCAAATGGCAGCTCGCCCATCGTGGTGAAGATCCGCACCCGATAGTCCGCGTCAGGATGCCGGGGCTGCAGCACGAATGTCGTTTCGCTGAGGTTGGTCCAGCGCGCAAACGCGGCCATTCGCTCATCACTGAAATCATCAGCCCCCAGCACCACGGCCAGCGGATTGCCCAGCAGCGGCTCGGCACTGAAGACGTCGACCTGCTTGAAACGGTACTGACTCATGAATGCCTCCTGCAAAACCAAAAGCGCAGATTGGCATTGCGTGCCGCCGACGACAAGCCGTAGCCCCTGCCTCGGCGTGCCCATGACCGTGCGCGGGCTTTCGATAAACAGCAGCAACAGGCTATTGTTCAACTCAGACTACCCACGTCAGGCGGAGATCAGCCCCATGTCGCAGACACTGTCAGCCTCCCCGGTCGAGACACTGTACGCATTGCTCCACGGCAACCAGTTTGCAGTGCTGACCGGCGCAGGGATCAGTACGCCTTCAGGCATCCCGGATTACCGCGACAGCAACGGCGTCAGACGCGGCAAAGCGCCGATGATGTTCCAGGAGTTTTTGAGCGCACCCCAAGCGCGGCGGCGTTACTGGGCACGCGCCATGCTGGGCTGGCCCAGGGTGTGCAGCGCGCAACCCAATGCGGCGCATCGGGCACTGGCGTCGCTACAGCGCCAGCAGCAGATTGGCGCGCTGATCACGCAAAATGTCGACACCCTGCACGATCAGGCGGGCAGCACTGAGGTGATCGAGTTGCACGGCAGTCTGCATCGGGTGCTGTGCCTGGACTGCCAGCAGCGCTTTCAGCGGGCCGAGATTCAGCAGATCATGGTGGCGCAAAATCCTTATCTGGCAGGCGTCGACGCGGTGCAGGCGCCAGACGGCGATACCCTGCTTGACCCCGCTTTCGAGGCGCGCTTCCAGGTGCCCCACTGCCCTGCCTGTGACGGCCTGCGGCTCAAGCCCGACGTCGTGTTCTTTGGCGAAAATGTCGCGACGCAAACGGCTGCCAGGGCAATGAGCAGCCTGGAGCAGGCGAACGGGCTGCTGGTCATCGGCTCGTCGTTGATGGCGTACTCGGCCTTTCGCCTGTGCAAGGCGATTCACGATCAGGGCAAGCCGCTTATAGCCGTCAATTTCGGCAAGACTCGCGCCGATGACCTGCTGGACCTGAAAATCGAAATGTCCTGCGAACAGTTGCTGCCAGAACTGGAGCTGCGCCTGCTTGCCGCTCAGAACAGCCCCAACTGACCGCCAATCAGGGTGCTGAAATCATCATCGACGAAAGGCAGGATGGCGTCTGCAATCGGCTGTAGCTGACGCGTGACGTAATGATCGTAATCAATGGTTGAATGCCGGGTTTCAAGCGGCTCCGGCCCGGCCACTGTGATCACGTAGCTGATCCAGCCACCGCTCTGATACTGCATCGGCCGCCCCAGGGCGAGATTGTGCTCATCGGCCAGGCGTGCGGCGCGGACATGGGGTGGCACATTGCGCTGATAGTCGTCGAGTCGGCGGCGCAGGCGCTTGCGATAGATCAGCAAGTCATCCAGCTCCCCGGCCAGCGTGCGCCGCACCATGTCGCGCACGTAATCCTGATAAGGCCTGCGCCCGAAAATCCGCGAATACAACTCCTGCTGAAACGCCCTGGCCAGCGGCGACCAGTCGGTGCGCACTGTTTCCAATCCCTTGTAGATCATCTCCTCGGCGCCATCGGCGCGACGGACCAGCCCGGCGTAACGTTTCTTGCTACCCTCCTCGGCGCCACGGATGGTCGGCATCAGGAAACGCCGGAAGTGAGTCTCGAACTGCAGCTCAAGCGCGCTGCTCAAACCGAACTCGGCCTGCAGATGCTCGCGCCACCACAGGTTGACCTGCTGCACCAGGGCGCGTCCTATACGCGCCGCATCGTCTTCATCGTGGGCGCTTTTGAGCCAGACGAAGGTCGAGTCCGTATCGCCATAAATCACGGTGTACCCTTGAGCCTCAATCAGCGCTCGGGTCTGAAGCATGATTTCATGCCCCCGCAGGGTAATCGACGACGCCAGCCGGGTATCGAAAAAGCGGCAGCCGCTTGAACCCAGCACCCCGTAGAACGCGTTCATGATGATCTTCAACGCTTGCGACAGGGGCAGGTTATATTCGCGTTTGGCTGTTTCGCGCCCTTGCCAGACCCGCTCGACAATCGCCGGCAGGCAATGCCGGGTGCGTGAAAAGCGTGCGCCGCGAAACCCCGGCACCGAGGCGTCGTCGCCCGGGCTGCGCAGCCCTTCCACCAGACCCACCGGATCGATGAGGAACGTGCGGATGATCGACGGGTACAGACTCTTGTAATCCAGCACCAGCACTGACTCATACAAGCCCGGCTGCGAATCCATGACAAAGCCGCCAGGGCTGGCTTCCGGCATGCGCTCGCCGAGGTTGGGCGCCACAAAGCCCTGACGGTGCATCAACGGGATATACAGATGACAGAAGGCCGCCACCGAGCCGCCACTGCGATCGGCGGGCAGGCCGGTTACCGCGGCCCGCTCCAGGAGAAAGGTCAGCAGCTGGGTGTGGGCAAAAATCCTGGTGACCAGTTCGCAATCCTTGAGGTTGTAGCGCGCCAGCGCGGGCTTGTCCTCGGCGAACATGCGATTGATCTCGTCCATGCGCTGGTAAGGCGTGCTGATGTCCTTGCCTTCGCCCAGCAGCGTGCGCGAAACGTTTTCCAGGCTGAACGACGGAAAACTCCAGGTCGCCGAACGCAGCGCTTCAACGCCATCGATAATCAGACGGCCGCTGGCGTCCGCGAAGAAGTGATTGTTGCGCGAACCATGCTCACGCCAGCCCATGACCTCGCCGCCGCGCCCCAGTCGAAGCGGCACATTGAGCCGCTGAGCGTGTTCGTGCAGGACACGAAGGTCGAACTGCACCACGTTCCAGCCAATGATCGCATCCGGATCATGCCGCTCCAGCCATTGATTGAATCGCTCAAGCAGCAGTTTGCGGGTCGCGCAGTACTCAAGCTGGAAATCCACCCGGCTGTCATCGCCGTTGGCCGGGCCGAGCATGTAGACCTGACGCTGCCCGCATCCTTCGAAGGCGATCGAGTACAGCTCACCCCTCTCGGTGGTTTCGATGTCCAGGGAGGCCAGGCGCAGGGCCGGTCGGTAGCCCTCCAGCGGCCTGATCTGCGCCTGACACAAGGTGCCTTGCTCATCCGCTGTGCCACTGAACTGCACCGCAGCGGTGATGAACCGCTCCATCAGGTAGCGCTCAGGTGGGCGGATGTCGGCTTCGTAGACGTCGACGCCGCCCTTGCGCAGGGCTTTTTCCAGGTTCATCAGTTGTCGATGCTGCTGGCAGTACAAACCCAGCACCGGTCGGTGCCGGAAGTCACAAAGCTCAAGCTCGCGCAGCTCGACCCCGCTCTCCCCTCGCAGCACAGCCTCGGCGCGCGCCCGCTGCTCAGCCGGAATAAACGCCACGGAGGTCTGCAGCGGCAAGCGCAGGTGGCGAGGGCCATCGTCCGTTGCCAGCCAGAATTCGACCTCGGTACCTGCGGGGGTATCACGCCAGTGTCGGCTAAGAATAAAGCCCTGCTGTAAGTTCAACGTGGCACGCCCGAGAGTCACCTAAAGCGCGATTCTACTTGGCATCGGCCAGTAAAGGGACTTGCTCGCAGCCGATACTGACAGTGGATGATTTCCTGCGCCTGCCATGGGCGCATCGTTTGCGGGCTGGACGGATATTTTTTCGCCGTCGGATCTCTGTCAGCGGCATGCCAGCTTGAGGGCTCTGAGCGTTATAGTATTCAGCCCGAATGCCCCGACGTCCGCTCAACGAGAATCCACGATGAATCAGGCCGAACGTCTGCAACCCCGCCACGCCGCTGCCTATCGCGCGCTGATGCTTGAGGCCTATGAGCGTCATCCCGAAGCATTCACCTCGTCAGTCAGAGAACGCGCCGCGCTTGCGCTGAGCTGGTGGGAGCAGCGCCTTGACGCGTCTGATGGGGCTCCGGAGGTGGTCTTTGCGGTCACTCAGGGTGCAGCGATCTGCGGCGTGGTGGGGCTGAGCTTCAATGCTCGTGAGAAAGCCCGCCACAAAGTTGTGTTGTTCGGCATGTACGTCGGTCCCGACTGGCAGCAACAGGGCATCGGACAGGCACTGATCGAGGCGGCGCTGAACCACGCGAGCAGCCGACCTGAAGCGCTGCTGATGCAGTTGACTGTCAGCGAAAACAACGCGTCGGCGCGCGGGCTTTATGAACGCAATGGGTTCCTTGCATTTGGCGTTGAGCCCTGCGCAGTGGCCATTGACGGCGCATTTGTATCCAAGGTTCACATGTGGCGGCGGCTGCCGAAATAGCCTCCGGACTGCTTTGAGGTCGGCGCAGGCCTTGGGTCAGGCCCCTGCGCTGCGCCGCACTTGCATTCAGTCGTCCAGCGTCTTCGCGGCGCCCTTGCCGCCCTTGACCGGCTTTTCAGCTGCGCCCGGACTGGTTTCCGGAACAGGCGCTGCAGGTGCGGGCGCCGCAGCGGACTTTTCCATCATCGGCATCTGGTCGATGGTGGCAAAGATCTCCTTCACATCAATCTTGCCCTGCTGTTCAAGCTTTTTCTCGCCATCCTTGCCCACCAGAATGACCTTGGTCCCGCTGCTCGCCCCCAGCTTGAGTTCGCGGATCAACGCCATCGTGGCCTGGGCATCGAGGTCCTTCCCACTGCGCTGGCCAATGGTATTGATAACGGTGTAGAGCACCATCTCACGGTCGGCAAAACCTTTCTTGTTATCCGGCTCGTTCAGGGCTTTCTGCAGATTGACCAGCGCTGGATCGATAGTGCTCGGCGCAATCACGATCAGCGGCCTCGCCTTGCCGCGATCCAGCTCAAGCGGACTGTCGCGTTCGGCGGCATACGCAGAACCTGTGGCGGCCATCAGGGTGGCGATGGTCAATGAGCGAATAAACATGAATAACTCCTTTTTCCAGACCCGGAACAACGGCCTATACCGTAACTGCGATTGGCTCGCGGGACCAGAGGCTAATGCCATCTGCTGGAAATTCCTACACACTTTATCTGTATATCCATACAGATAATCCTTGCCGAAACTTTTTGACCTGCGCATCCTGTACACCTGTTTGCGTAACCAGTGTTGGAACCCCCATGCGGCTGTTTCTGTGCGAAAAACCTTCCCAGGCCAAGGACATCGCCGCCGTGCTTGGCGCGAACCGGCGTGGCGACGGCTGCTGGGTCGGGCCGACCGTCACAGTCACCTGGTGTATCGGCCATTTACTGGAAACCGCGCCGCCAGACAGCTACGACCCGCGCTACAAACGCTGGGTGCTGGACGACCTGCCAATCGTTCCGGAAAAATGGAAAATGCTGGTCAAGCCCCGCACGGCCAGCCAGTTCAAGGTGGTCAAGCACTTGCTGGCGCAGGCTGCGGAGCTGGTCATTGCCACCGACGCCGACCGCGAAGGTGAAATGATCGCCCGTGAACTGGTGGAACACTGCCGCTATCGCGGTCCGGTAAGCCGCTTGTGGCTGTCGGCCCTAGATGAGGCGTCGATTCGCAAGGCATTGAACGCGCTCAAGCCAGGCGCTGAAACGTTCAGCCTGTATCACTCGGCACTGGGCCGGTCCCGCGCGGACTGGCTGATCGGCATGAACATGAGTCGCCTGTTCACCCTGCTGGGGCGTCAGTCCGGCTATCAGGGCGTATTGCCCGTCGGTCGGGTGCAGACTCCGACGCTGCGCCTGGTGGTCGACCGTGACCGAAGCATTGCCGACTTCGTCCCCGTCGCATACTGGGCCATTGATGTGCACCTGCTGCATGCCGGTCAGCCGTTTGTTGCCCAATGGCGAGCATCGGCGGATGTCTGTGACGAGCAGGACCGCTGCCTGAACCAGGCCGCTGCGCAATCGGCAGCTGAACGTATGAAGCAAGCCTCGGGCGCCAAGCTGGTCAAGCTGCGCACCGAGCGCATCCGCGAGGCGGCGCCGTTGCCTTTCGATCTGGGCACACTGCAGGAAATCTGCTCAAAGAAACTGGGCCTTGGCGCCCAGGAAACCCTGGACATCGCTCAGGCCTTGTATGAAACCCACAAGCTCATCACTTACCCGCGTAGCGACTGCGGCTATTTGCCGGTGAGTCAGCACGGCGACGCCTCCGGCATCATCGCCGCCCTTGGCCGCGCCGATCCGTCCCTGGGCGAAGTCCTCAGACACATGGACCCGAGCCGACGCTCCAGGGCATGGAACGACGCCAAAGTCAGCGCTCACCACGGCATCATTCCCACCGGTGCAGGCAAATCCCTGGAGCAGTTGCCCGGCAAATACCGGGCGGTCTACACCCTTGTTCGTGCGCGTTACCTGGCCCAGTTCCTGCCCAACCATGAGTACGACCGCACCCAGGCCGATTTCAACTGCGCCGAGGAAAAGCTGCGCGCAACCGGCAAGCAAATCGTCGAACCGGGCTGGAAGCGCGGCCTGCCCGAGGCCTTGACACCCGCCAAAGGCCGCGAGGCGCCAGCACCTCAGCCCCTGCCTGTGCTTACCGAAGGCTGTGTCTGCGCCATCAGCGAGGTGCGCCTCAAGGACCTGTGGACCCAGCCTCCCAAGCCGTTCACCGAAGGTGACCTGATCAAGGCAATGAAAAACGTCGCCCGGCTGGTGCAGGACCCACTGCTCAAGCAGAAGCTCAAGGACACCACCGGGATTGGTACCGAGGCGACCCGCGCCGGGATCATTCAGGGCTTGCTGGACCGCGGCTACCTGAGCAAGAACGGCAAGGCGCTGGCCGCGACCCCGGCGGCCTTCAGTCTGATCGATGCAGTGCCCCGGGCCATTGCCGACCCCGGCACCACGGCCATCTGGGAGCAGGCACTGGATATGGTGCAGAGCGGCGAAATGACGCTGGAAGCGTTCGTCGCCAAACAGGCCGCCTGGATGAGCAAACATGTCAGCCGCTGCGTCGGCATGCGCATGGTGATCAGCGGGCCGATGAGCCCTGTCGGGGCTTCACCACCCTGGAAGAAAAAGCGTGCCACCGGCAAACGCAAGGCAGCGGCCACTGCTGGCAAGCCACGGCGTACGACGAAGGCTGCAAGCAAGGCCTGATCGAGAGTAGGATGCGCTGGCGACCGGGGTTTGCCGCAGTTGACGCTGCATGAGATCACCGGTTGAATGACCTTTGCCCGACCCGATCTGCCGACGGCTGTTTTCAATGCTGACAAGGAGGATATCGAATCAAAGGTTGAGCCGGATGTTCAGCCGTGGTGATGGCCCATGCCCCCCGGTGAAGCACCGCGACATTTGGCTGCCGGAGTGATGCGTGACAACGCTGCGACCTGCGGATTTTCAATATCAAGATGCGCCGCAGCCCAATCGGCACGGTGACATTATTCAAGGATTCAAGAATGCCCCAACGCCACGTCATCAATGCTTCGGTCAGCCCGAAGGGAAGCCTCGAAACACTGTCCCAGCGCGAAGTCCAGCAGCTCAGCGCCGCCGGTTCAGGCAGCATCTACACCCTGTTCCGCCAGTGCGCCTTGGCCATCCTCAACACCGGCACGCACGTTGACAACGCCAAGACCATCCTTGAGGCGTACGCGAGCTTTGAAGTGCGTATTCACCAGCAGGACCGTGGCGTGCGCCTGGAGCTGCTCAATGCACCCGCCGATGCCTTCGTTGACGGCGAAATGATCGCCAGCACCCGGGAAATGCTTTTCAGTGCCCTGCGAGACATTGTCTACACCGAAAGCGAACTCGACAGCCAGCGCATCGACCTGGAAAGCTCACAGGGCATCACTGATTACGTTTTCCACCTGCTACGCAACGCTCGCACCCTGCGCCCGGGTCTGGAACCGAAGATGGTGGTGTGCTGGGGTGGTCATTCGATCAATACCGAAGAATACAAGTACACCAAGAAGGTGGGCCACGAACTGGGCCTGCGCAGCCTCGACATCTGCACCGGCTGCGGCCCCGGGGTTATGAAAGGGCCCATGAAAGGCGCGACCATTGCCCACGCCAAGCAACGCATCACCGGCGGCCGCTACCTGGGTCTGACCGAGCCCGGTATCATCGCCGCCGAAGCACCCAACCCGATTGTCAACGAACTGGTCATCCTGCCCGACATCGAGAAGCGCCTCGAGGCATTCGTTCGGGTCGGTCACGGCATTATCATTTTCCCGGGCGGCGCCGGTACCGCCGAAGAGTTTCTCTATCTGCTGGGCATCCTGATGCATCCAGACAACAAAGACGTGCCCTTCCCCGTCATCCTGACCGGGCCGAAAAGTGCAGCGCCTTACCTGGAGCAGCTCCACGCGTTCGTGGGCGCAACCCTGGGCGAAGCTGCGCACCGGCATTACCAGATCATCATCGACGACCCGGCTGAAGTTGCGCGCGAAATGACCACCGGGCTGAAAACGGTGAAGCAGTTCCGTCGCGATCGCAACGATGCGTTTCACTTCAACTGGCTGCTGAAGATCGAGGAGAGCTTCCAGCATCCGTTCGACCCGACCCATGAAAACATGTCGAGCCTGCAATTGAGCCGCTCGTTGCCGCCTCATGAACTGGCAGCCAATCTGCGTCGCGCGTTTTCCGGCATTGTGGCGGGTAACGTCAAGGACAAAGGCATTCGTCTGATCGAGAAGCATGGCCCTTACGAAATCCATGGTGACAATGAAATCATGCAGCCCCTTGATCGCCTGCTGCATGCCTTCGTCGAGCAGCACCGGATGAAGCTCCCTGGTGGTGCGGCTTACGTGCCGTGCTATCGCGTCGTGACCTGAGTCGCTTGAAGCTGAAAAATGCCCCGCACGCGGGGCATTTTTTACACCCATCATGCACCCCTGCGCTCAGGTGAAAACCACCTCCTGGACAGGCGTCAGCGCCATTGCCTGCAAACTGTCAGGCCCTCTCCAATCCGTGCAGGACGCCAGGACTCTACAGAGGCGCAGCACAATCGCATCGACTTCCTGTGCATTGATCGTCAACGGCGGCAGCAGCCGTATGGTCTTGCTTCTGGTGATGTTAATCAGCAGGCCCTGCTCCTGCGCAGCAATTGCCGCCAGATCGGGCAAAGGTCTCGCCAGTTCGACCCCAACCATCAGACCCTTGCCGCGAACGTCCACCACATCCGGGTGATCAGCCAGCGCCGCGCGCAGGCCGGCAAGCAGACGCTCGCCCTGGCACCGGGCGTTAGCCAACAGGCCCTGCTGGTCGATAATGTCCAGCACGGTACACGCCACCCGGCAGGCCAATGGATTGCCACCAAAGGTGCTGCCGTGGCTACCCGGAGTAAAGAGTTCGGCCGCCTTGCCACGCGCCAGGCATGCGCCGATGGGAATACCGTTGGCCAGCCCTTTGGCCAGCGTCATCACGTCGGGGACAAAGCCTTCGTGCTGAAAGGCGAACCACTGGCCGGTGCGGCCCATGCCGGTCTGGATTTCATCCAGTATCAACAACCAGCCCCTGCGGGTGCAGCGGTCACTCAATGCCTTGAGGTAGCCTGGGGGCGCGCTCTGCACGCCGCCTTCGCCTTGTATGGGCTCGATCAACACCGCCGTGATGCGATTGCCGTACCTGTGGCACACCTCATCCAGCGCGGCGAGGTCGCCAAACGGCACCTTGATAAAGTCGCCGGGTAAGGCGTTGAAACCCAGGCGCACCGCAGGGCCATCGCTGGCAGACAGCGTGCCCAAGGTGCGGCCATGGAAGGCGTTGTCCATCACCACGACCAAGGGTTGCTCGACGCCCCGGTGCCAGGCGTAGAGCCGAGCCAGTTTGAGCGCCGTCTCATTGGCTTCGGCACCAGAATTGTTGAAGAACGCACGCTCCATGCCCGCCAGCCGGGTCAGTTTCTGCGCCAGCTGTTGTTGCCATTGAATGCTATAGAGGTTGGAGGTGTGCAGCAGCAGGCCAGCCTGGTCACGGATTGCGGCTACGATCCTGGGGTGCGAGTGCCCGACATTGGTTACCGCAACGCCCGCCACCGCGTCCAGATATTCACGCCCCTTGCTGTCCCACAAGCTCGTGCCCAGGCCGTGGGTGAAATCCAGTGCCAGTGGTTGGTAAGTGCTCATCAGGCAGGTGGCAGTCATGATTTGAAACTCCAATATCAAGCGTTGTTTTTTCCAGTATCGTTAGCAACCTCAGCTGGATAAACGAGCAATCTCTTCAATCATCTTAAAGTCAGGCTTGATAATGGATTTATTGCAGGCGATGGCGGTTTTCGTGAAAGTGGTGGAAACCGGCAGCATGACCGCTGCAGGCAGCGAGTGTGGCCTGTCCACCACAATGGTCGGCAATCATCTGCGCGCGCTGGAGCAGCGCCTTGGTGTCAGCCTGCTCAAGCGCACGACCCGGCGACAGGGCCTTACCGAGTTCGGCAATACCTATTACCAGCGCTGCCTGGAGGTGCTGGCGCTGGTGGCAGATTCCGAGCAACTGGCTGAGCAATCCCAAGACACGCCAAAAGGTACGTTGCGCATAACCGCGCCCTTTACCTTTGGCTCAGAAAGCCTCGCACCGGTGTTGAGTGAATTCACCCAACGTTATCCGCAGATCAAGCTGGACATCGTCTGGAGCAATGAGCGCATGGACCTGATCGGCCATGGGTTCGACGCTGCCATCCGGCTGGGGCTGATACCCACATCCAGCCTGGTCGCCAGACCCTTGGCCGATTACACCCTGACCCTGTGCGCCGCGCCGGCCTATCTGCAGCGCAAAGGGACGCCCGTGGAGCCGATGGATTTGCAGCAGCATGATTGTCTGGCCTTCGCCTATCCGGCCGGTGACGAGTGGAGCGCAGTGGAGCGACACTGGCGCCTGACCGGCAAAGGCGGTGAAATCGTGGTGCCGGTAAGCGGGCCGATCACCATGAACACCTCCGCTGGCCTGCACAAAGCAGCACGCGGCGGAGCGGGCATCGTCATGATGCCCGACGCGCTGGTCCAGGAAGATATCCGCGATGGAAGGTTGATTGCGCTGCTGCCGGACTACAAGTTGCCGAGTCGAGCGATGCACTTGATGTACGCCCAGGACCGCTACCGCGCGGCGAAACTGCGCTGCTTCGTTGATTTTGTGATGGAGCAATTTGGGCGGCCGATGCAGGCATGATGCGTAGCGAAGGGCCTTGGTCCGACAGCACTGGCATACGCATCTGTAGGAGCCAACGTGTTGGCGAGGCGGTATCAGCCACATCGCCTCGCCCGCCAACACGTTGGCGCCTACAGGTCACTATTTGCCACGCGACAGAACGGCATGAACACCGCCCTCTTTCACCCCAACCCGATCAACGCGCCGCATCGCCCCAGCGGTATTCGTGGGTCAGCTCATCAAGTTGAGTCTTGAGCCCTTGATCCAGCACCAGGTCGGCCGCCGCCAGCGTGTCGTCAAGCTGTTCGGGGCGGCTGGCGCCGATGATGGCAGAGGTGATCAGTGGGTTTGACAGCACCCAGGCGACCGATGTGGTGGTCATCGATTGGCCTGCGTTTGCTGTCAGCTGCTTGAGCTTCTCGATGGTGTCGAATTCACGCTCGTGCCAGTAGCGCTGCTGATACATCTCCCCAGCCGCGCCTACGGATTCGGTAAACCGGCCATCGGTTGGCGTGCGATCCAGTGCGTGCTTGCCAGTCAGCAGGCCACCGGCCAGTGGGTTATAGGGGATGACCGCCAGGTTTTCCTCGCCAGCCAAGGGCAGCAACTCGCGTTCGATCTGGCGAAACAGCAGGTTGTAGCGCGGCTGAATGGACACGAAACGGGCGAGCCTCAGGGTGTCCGAACGGCCGAGCATGCGCGCCATGCGATAGGCAAGGAAGTTCGACACGCCGATGTAGCGCGCTTTGCCGTGCTTGACGATGATGTCCATCGCTTCAAGGGTCTCGTCCAGCGGCGTCAGCGGGTCATCCATGTGCAGCTGATACAGATCGACGTAGTCGGTATTCAGACGCTTGAGCGAGGCATTGACCGCATCGAGCAGGTGTTTGCGCGAGTTGCCCTTGTGCCAGGCCGCAGGCCCCATTGCGCCGCTGGCCTTGGTCGCCAGGATGAAGCTGTCACGCTTGCCCTTGAGCCATTCGCCGACCAACTCCTCAGTACGACCCACATTGTCGAAGGTGGCACCGAGGGGGTACATGTCCGCCGTATCGATGAAATTCACGCCGGCGTCGGCACTGCGGTCAAGGATGCGCTGGGAAACCTGCGCGTCGGTCTGCAGCCCGAAAGTCATTGTGCCCAGGCACAGCCGGGAAACCTGCAGCCCGGTATTGCCGAATTGACGGTATTGCATGCTGATGATCCTCCAACAGTAAAAAACAGGACGCTACCCGCACGCCAGGCGAACGGCCGCGACACCAGAATGCGAGCGCTAAAAGACAGAAATAATTCAGTTATTTCGAGAATTGTTCAGGCAGCGCGGCTCAGACGGCGGCGCTTCAATGCTCCAGATCCGCCCTTTCAAATCAATTACCTGCGCACGAAAGCTAAGTCCACATCGAGGCGGGTGAACGTGGACCGCCTGGTGAATACCCGACCGGCCGTACACGCTGTGACTAAAGTCTCAGTCTCTGGCGCAGATAACTTTACATTCGCATTCCATCTTTACCGTTCAAGGACAGAACCATGACGCCGAGCCGAAGCAGTCAATTCCCCGTTCAAGGCAACGTGTTGTTCCTCTGGTATCCAATGCTGCCCGCTGTGGCGGGCTGTGCTGCGCTGTTGGTGACCGCGTCCACCCAGCTCAATATCGGTCTCAGCGCAGCCATCCTGGCCACAGGCGTGGCCACCGGGCTTTTTGCCGCTGCCCGCCAGAATCGCAAGATGGCCGCGATCATCGAAGCCGTATCGGCGCATGAGCAGCAGACGGCCAAAGGGACGTTGAACCCCTCCACCGTACAGCTCAACGAGGTATTGCTCGGCGCCATGCCGATCTGGGCCAAGCAGGTGGAAAGCTCACGCCAGCAGACCGAAACTGCAATTGTGTCCCTCGCCGAACGGTTTACCGGCATTTCGTCACGCTTGCAGGAGACTGTTCAGGCGTCCCAGCAGGCGGCGGGCGAACTGGCGGGCAATAACGCCGACGGCGCCTCTCAGGTGCTGGCACAAAGTGACGGCGAACTGGTGCAGGTCATCGATTCGCTCAAAGCGACCCAGACCAGCCGCGACGAAACCCTCGCCCAGGTGCGCAACCTGACGGCGTACACCGGTGAACTGCGCGCCATGGCCGCCGATGTCGCCGCAATTGCCGCCCAGACCAACCTGCTGGCACTCAACGCGGCCATCGAGGCGGCCCGTGCCGGAGAAGCGGGCCGCGGCTTTGCCGTGGTTGCCGATGCGGTGCGCAGCCTGTCGAGCAAATCCAGCGAAACCGGTCAGCAGATGTCGGCCAAGGTGGACATCATCAACAACGCGATCAACCAGTTGGTGCAAGCGGCTTCCAGTGGCGCAGATCAGGACAGCAATTCGGTGTCCACCTCGGAAAGCAGCATCCAACGGGTGCTGGAACGCTTCAAGAACGTGACCCACCGCCTTGCCGAGTCGGCAGAAATGCTGCAGCAGGAAAGCTTCGGCATCCGCGACGAGATGACCGAAGTGCTGGTCAACCTGCAGTTTCAGGATCGGGTCAGCCAGATTCTCACCCACGTACGCGACAACATCGACGACCTCCATGCCCATCTGCAGCAGGCCAGTCAAACGCCTGACCAGCCGCTGGCCATTGATGCCCCGACCTGGCTCGCGCGCATGGAAGCTACCTACGCCACTGACGAGCAACGCAATACCCATCGCGGCGGCTCGGGTGCAACACAGCAATCACAGGAAATTACCTTTTTCTAGGTATCAGGAGAGTCTCATGGCTAAAAGTGTATTGGTTGTCGACGACTCCAGCAGCGTCCGGCAAGTGGTCGGGATTGCCCTGAAAAGCGCAGGTTATGAAGTGATCGAAGCCTGCGACGGCAAGGATGCCCTGGGCAAGCTCAACGGGCAGAAAGTGCACCTGATCATCAGCGACGTGAACATGCCGAACATGGATGGCATCACCTTCGTCAAAGAGGTCAAGAAGCTGCCCAGTTACAAGTTCACACCGATCATCATGCTCACCACCGAATCCCAGGAATCGAAAAAAATGGAAGGCCAGGCCGCTGGTGCCAAGGCATGGGTGGTCAAGCCGTTCCAGCCTGCGCAAATGCTGGCCGCCGTATCCAAGTTGATATTGCCCTGAGCACCTGAAACCTGGAGATCGCGATGCCGCTGGTATGTGAAATTGTCAATGAAACGGCGCAGGTGAGCATCGACGGCGAGCTGACGATCTACACCGCCGCCGAGTTGTCTGCGCAATTACTGCCCAGGCTTGGCGCCACGCCACAGATGCAGGTCGACCTGTCGCAGATTACTGAAATGGACGGTGCCGGCTTGCAACTGCTGGTCATGCTCGGCCGCGAGGCCTCCCGGGCCGGCACTGCGCTGACGCTGACCGGGCACAGCAAGGCCGTCCTGGAAACGTTGCAACTGACCGGGCTGGGCGCAGACCTCCAGGGTTAGCCCGGTTCGGGCCAGGCGAGTTCTACCGGCCGACGTTACTCGGCCGCCTTTTAAAGGTAGCCATTCACCAAGGAAGTGAGCGTGAGCATAAATCTCGATCAGGCATTACAGACGTTCATCGTCGAGGCTCGCGAACTGCTGCAGGCGATGGAAGAGTCATTGCTGCAGCTGGAAAGCGAACCCGGTGACGATGACGCTATCGGCGCAATATTCCGCGCCGCGCACACCATCAAGGGGTCGGCCGGCCTGTTCGGGCTCGCCCCCATAGTCAGCTTTACCCACATCGTCGAAGACGTGCTGGACCGTCTCCGTGACGGCAGCGTGCGCGTCGATGCGGCGCTGATCGCCGTGCTGCTCAAATCCGGCGACCACATGCTCGAACTGATCGACGTTGTCGCCAGCCAAGGGGGTCAATTGCAGGCCGCGGCACTGGCTCGTGAAGCAACCCTGCGCGCCAGCCTGCAGGCTTATCAGGCCCCCGCTACGCCCAGCGCGCAGACACAACAGGATGACATCGAGGACGCCGTGGTACCCGGCGACGAAAGCACGCTCTGGCATCTGTCCCTGGACTTTGGCGTGGAGGTATTCCGCAACGGCATGGACCCGCTGTCGTTTCTGCGTTACCTCAATACGCTGGGTGAAATCGTCGCGGTACAGACCCTGAGCGGCAAACTCCCTGACAGCGAACACTGGGATGCCGAGTCCTGCTACCTGGGTTTTGAAATTGACCTGCGTTCGGCTGCAACCCAGGCGGCGATCAACGAAGTGTTCGATTTCGTGCGCGAAGATTGCGTGGTCGAAATCACCCGACTGGCCCCTGAAAAAGCACACGATGCAGCCACCGACCTGGTCAGCCAGACGAGTCAGGCGGCAGAAGCCGGTACGGCGATGGTCGCGCTTGGCGAACTGCTGGAAGACCAGCGCCTGGTGCGCCGCGAGCCAGGCGCAGTTGAAGTTGCCGTTGCCAGTGATCGATCACCCGCGCCGACAGACAGTAAAGCCAAGGACGGGCGCTATGTACGGGTCAACGCCGACAAACTCGATGAGTTGATCAATCTGGTGGGCGAACTGGTGATCGCCAGCGCGGGCGCCACCTTGCTGGCAGGCGCTTGCGATAATGATCCGCTGCGTGAGTCCACTTCAACGGTGTCCGGGCTGGTCGAAGAAATCCTCGACGGCGCCTTGCGCCTGCGCATGATCCCCATCGGCGACACCTTCAACCGCTTCCGCCGCGTGGTGCGCGATGTCAGCCAGGAACTGGGCAAGGACATTGACCTGATCATCAGCGGCGCCGAGACCGAGCTGGACAAAACCGTGGTCGAGAAGATCGGCGACCCGCTCATGCACCTGCTGCGCAATGCGATGGACCACGGTATCGAGAGCGCCCAGGCGCGTGCCGCAGCAGGCAAGCCGCTCAAGGGCCATCTGCATCTGAATGCTTATCATGATTCGGGCAGCATCGTGCTGGAAATCGCCGACGACGGCGCTGGCCTCAATCGCGACCGGATTCTGGACAAAGCCCTGGAGCGCGGCCTGATCGCCCCCGGTGCGAACCTGACTGACCAGGAAATCTACAACCTGATTTTCGAGCCGGGGTTCTCCACTGCCCAGGCGGTGACCAACCTGTCCGGACGCGGTGTCGGCATGGATGTGGTCAAACGCAACATCACCTTGCTGCGCGGCACGGTCGACCTGGACAGCAAACCCGGCGAAGGCACGGTGGTGCGAATTCGGCTGCCGCTGACCCTGGCGATCATCAATGGTTTTCTGGTCGGCATCGGCGCCTCGACTTACGTCATCCCGCTGGACATGGTGCAGGAATGCGTCGAGCTCAACGAAGAAGACCGCAACTTCAGTCGCGAGCAGGGCTATCTCGACCTGCGTGGCGAAGTGCTGCCGCTGGTGTACCTCAGGGATCACTTCCATCACGACGGGCCTGTCGCCCGCCGTCAGAACGTGGTGGTGGTGCGTTATGCCGAGCATAAGGCCGGGCTGGTGGTGGATGACCTGCTGGGCGAATTCCAGACGGTCATCAAGCCACTGGGCAAGCTCTTCGGCGCCCTGCGCGGCATCAGCGGCTCGACCATCCTGGGCAGCGGCGCCGTTGCCCTGATCCTCGACATACCCGCTTTACTAGGCCAGATCGTACAACTGGAAACACGCTATACCGCGCCCACCTCGGCCCCCTCAACCATTGCTCGCTGAACGTTTTGCTTTTCCATGGAGGTAACATCCGATGAAATGGTTTTACGATCTGAAGATCGCCACAAAGTTAATCACCTCATTCCTGATAGTGCTGGCCCTCACCGCCATCATGGGTGTCTTCGCGATCATTCAACTGGGCGCTGTCAACGACACCGCCACAGAGATGCGCGAGAACTGGATGCCTTCGATGCGCGCAGCTTCGGGCATGCGCTTCTACATTGCCAACTACCGCCTCAAGGAAAGCCGTCACGTGACGGCGCCTACGCTGGAGGACAAGAACGCCCTGCTTCAAGAGGCCGCCGAGCAGCGCAAACAGGTTGAAACCCGCATGGCCACTTATGAAAAGCTGGTCAGCAACGACGAGGATCGCAAGTTGTTTGAATTGGCAGGTAAAGACTGGGCGGCCTATCTGGCCGTCAGCCAGGACTTGATAGCCATATCCAATCAAAATCGCGAGGCCGAGGCGCGCGCCCTGTACGCCGGAGAATCAAGACGCGTCTTTGAACTGGTCACTGCCGACCTGCAAAAGCTGGTGGAGCTCAATGATGCGGGTGCAGGCGCTGCAAGCCAGCGTAGCGACGCCCTGTACACCCAGGCTCGCCTCTCGATCATTGCAGTGCTCGTCGTCGCCCTGCTCATCGGCCTGGGCCTGGCGTTGTTCATCTCGCGCATCATCTCCCGTCCGCTGAAACAGGCCGCCATCGCCGCCGAGCAGCTGGCCGAAGGTAATCTGAACGCGCAGATCGAAACGGGCAGCAAAGATGAAACCGGCATGGTGCTCAACGCCATGCGCAACATGGTCGGCAAGCTGGCCCACATCATCGGTGAAGTGCGCAACGCCGCCGACAACCTGGCCAGTGCCTCGGAAGAAGTCAGCGCCACTGCGCAATCCATGAGCCAGGCCACCAGCGAACAGGCCGCCAGCGTTGAAGAAACCAGCGCCTCGATCGAACAGATGAGCGCCAGCATCAACCAGAACACCGAGAACGCCAAGGTTACCGATGGCATGGCCAGCAAGGCCGCCAAGGAAGCCACCGACGGCGGCGAGTCGGTACAGCAGACCGTGGTAGCGATGAAGAAAATCGCCCAGCGCATCAGCATCATCGACGACATTGCCTATCAGACCAACCTGCTGGCGCTCAACGCGGCCATTGAAGCCGCCCGGGCCGGCGAGCACGGCAAAGGCTTTGCCGTGGTCGCTGCCGAAGTGCGCAAGCTGGCCGAACGCAGTCAGGTAGCCGCACAGGAAATCGGCGAGCTGTCGTCCAGCAGCGTTGAAATGGCGGAAAAGGCCGGCAACCTGCTCAACGAGATGGTGCCGTCGATCAACAAGACCTCGGATCTGGTCCAGGAAATCAGCGCAGCCTCCGAAGAACAGGCCGCAGGCGTCGCGCAGATCAACACCGCGATGACCCAGCTCAACTCGGTCACCCAGCAAAACGCATCGAGCAGTGAAGAGCTGGCGGCGACCGCTGAAGAGATGAGCAGCCAGGCCGAGCAACTGCAACAGGCCATGAGCTTTTTCACCCTTGATAGTGCCGCGCGGCCTGCCAGCACGCCTGCGAGAAATGACAGCGCGCCTGGCGCTCCCGGTCGCAAAATCACCCGGCAGGCGCCGCCCGCGCCACAGAAATCCTTCGCCTACACCATGGCAAACGCGCCGGACGAATCGGAATTCACCCGCTTCTGAAAGCTTCACATTCGTTTGCCAGCAAGGAGCAAGACATGGGCGCATTAGCAGCAACACGGCAAGCCGCTGCGGCGGTTGAAGAGCAGGAGCAGTACCTGACGTTCATGCTCGGCGGCGAGATGTTCGCCATCGGCATTCTCGGCATCAAGGAAATCATCGAGTACGGCAATCTCACCATCGTGCCGATGATGCCCACGTTCGTGCGCGGCGTGATCAACCTGCGCGGCGCGGTGGTGCCGGTGGTGGACCTGTCCGCGCGTTTCGGGCGTGCAAACTCGGCCATCACCCGGCGCAGCTGCGTGGTGATCATCGAAGCCAGTGCCGCTGATGGCCAGGCTCAGGATATCGGCCTGCTGGTGGATACCGTGTCTGCGGTGCTGGACATTCCGGCCTCGCAGATCGAGCCGCCGCCGAGCTTCGGCGCCAAGATCCGCGCTGACTTTATCAGCGGCATGGCCAAGGTCGAGGGCAAGTTCGTGATCGTGCTGCAGGTCGATCAGGTGCTGTCCATCGACGAAATGTCGCGCCTGGCGGAAGTCGACCAGACGACCACCGGCGACACCGACCCGCGCTGATTCAAGTCGGGTCAAGCAATGACAAGGATGGTTAACGTGAATGGAACAGTGCTCAGCGACCGTGAGTTCGGTCAGTTTCAGAGCTGGTTGTACCGCGCCGCAGGCATCAACCTGTCACCGGCAAAGAAAGCGCTGGTGGCCGGTCGCCTGTTCAAGCGCCTCAAGCACTACGAACTGGACAGCTACGGCGACTATTTCAAGCTGATCATGAGCGACCAGCGCACGGGCGAGCTACAGGTCGCGCTGGATCTGCTGACCACCAACGAGACCTATTTTTTCCGCGAGCCCAAGCATTTCGACTTTCTGCGCCAGCAGGTGTTGCCCCGCGCCACGCCTGGCAAGACCTTCCGGGTCTGGAGCGCGGCCAGTTCTTCGGGCGAAGAACCCTATAGCCTGGCCATGACCCTGGCCGAAAGCCTGGGCACCACCCCATGGGAAATCATCGGTTCGGACATCAGCAGCCAGGTCCTGGCCAAGGCCCGCGCCGGTCATTACCCCATGGAGCGCGCCACCAATCTGCCGCTGCCGCTGCTGCACAAATACTGCCTGAAGGGCATCGGCAGCCAGCAGGGCACCTTTCTGGTGGATCGCGGGTTACGCAGCCGGGTCAACTTCATTCAGGTCAACCTCAACGAAACGCTGCCCGAACTGGGCGAGTTCGACGTGATCTTTCTGCGTAACGTGATGATCTATTTCGACCAGGACACCAAGATCAAAGTCGTCGCCCGCCTGTTGCCACGCCTGAAATCGGGCGGTCATTTCATCGTCAGCCATTCCGAGAGTCTCAATGGCGTCAGCGATGCCTTGAAGCTGGTCGCACCGTCGATTTATCGCAAGCCATGAGCGGCGTGGTCGAGGAGGTCTTTCTGGCGCCGGGTGACTTCCGTTTCGCCACCAGCCCTACCCGGCTGCGCACGATTCTAGGCTCCTGCGTCGGCATCACCCTGTGGCACCCGACGCGCAAGATCGGCGCCATGTGCCACTTCATGCTGCCCAGCCGCAGGCGCAACTCCCGCGAGCTCAACGGCAAGTATGGCGATGAAGCACTGGAAATGTTCATTCAGCAGGCGCACGCCCACCACACCGAACCCGAGGACTACCAGCTAAAGCTGTTCGGCGGCGGCGAGATGTTTCCCCAGCACAAACGCGATGTGCTCTACAGCGACGTAGCACGCATGAACATCCACGCGGCGCTGGAACTGGCCGACAGTTATGATCTGGACGTGATTGCCCAGGATTTGGGCAGCACCGGCTACCGAAATGTGATCTTTGACCTGCGCAACGGACATGTCTGGGTCAGGCACCAACCCATAACGACAGGCACGGACGATGGCAACGAAAAAAATAAGCGTACTGCTGGTCGATGATTCGGCAGTGGTACGCCAGGTACTGTTGGCGATCCTCAGTGACACCCCGGACATTCATGTCATGGGCGCAGCATCCGATCCGATCTTTGCGATGGACAAACTGGCCCGGGAATGGCCGGACGTCATCGTTCTGGATGTGGAAATGCCGCGCATGGACGGCATCACATTCCTGAAGAAAATCATGAGCGAACGGCCCACCCCTGTGGTGATCTGCTCGTCGCTGACGCAAAAAGGCGCCGAGACCAGCCTGCAGGCCCTGGCTGCAGGCGCTGTGGAAATCATCACCAAACCGACCACGGGGCTGAAAAACTTTCTCCTCGAATCCGCTGCCGAGCTGGTTGCGGCCATCCGCGCTGCGGCCAACGCCAATGTGCGCAACCTGGGCAAGCGCGCGGCGGCGCCCCCGCTGGTGCCGGCGACACGGCTCAGCGCCGATGCGATTCTGCCCGCCACCGGTCATGCCATGGCGCAGACCACGGAGCGGATCGTTGCCATCGGCACGTCCACCGGCGGCACCCAGGCCCTTGAAGCGGTGCTGACCGCCCTGCCCCGGGTGTGTCCGGGCATGGTCATCGTCCAGCACATGCCGGAGAAATTCACCGCGTCCTTCGCCGAGCGGCTGAACGGGCTGTCGCAGATCGAGGTGCGTGAAGCCAGAAACAACGACCGAATTCTGCCGGGTCTGGCGCTCATCGCCCCAGGTGGCAAGCACATGATGGTGACTCGCAGCGGCGCGTTCTATCACGTGCAGGTGATTGACGGGCCGCTGGTCAATCGTCACCGGCCTTCAGTGGACGTGCTGTTTCGCTCGGTGGCAAAATTCGCTGGCAAGAATGCCACCGGCATCATCATGACCGGCATGGGCGATGACGGCGCGCGCGGCCTGCGGGAGATGCTCGACGCCGGCAGCAGCACCGTCGCTCAGGATGAAGCGTCGTGCGTGGTGTTCGGCATGCCCAAGGAAGCCATCAAACTCAATGCCGCCCAGCGA
This sequence comes from Pseudomonas viridiflava, assembly GCF_900585905.1. Taxonomy (GTDB): domain Bacteria; phylum Pseudomonadota; class Gammaproteobacteria; order Pseudomonadales; family Pseudomonadaceae; genus Aquipseudomonas. Next base: position 369,230 of record NZ_UTVH01000095.1, on the reverse strand, counting down.
ATCATGCCGCTGCAGGACATTCATCAGGCGATTTTGCACAAATAGGCTTTTCCCATGACCTTGATGTCAATTTGCTGCTTGATCTGCAGGGGTTGCTCCACGATTGTGTAGGACGACTGCAAGGCAGCGCTGCGCCGCCTCGGATCGACACGGGAGAACAATAATGAAAACCGTCGCACAGCTGCTCAAACTCAAAGCGCTGGACCATCACCAGGTACACACCATTGGCTCGACTCACATGGTGCTGGAGGCGTTGAAACTGATGGCGGAAAAGAACATCGGCGCCCTGCCGGTGGTCGACGATGGCAAGCTGGTGGGCATGGTCAGCGAGCGCGATTACGCGCGCAAAATGGTCCTCATGGGGCGCTCTTCGGTGGGCACACCCGTCAGCGCGATCATGAGTAGCACAGTGGTGACCGTGGATTCGACGCAGACCGTGGAAACCTGCATGGCGATCATGACCGACAGCCACTTGCGCCATCTGCCGGTGGTCGATGACGGCCAGCTGCTGGGCTTGTTGTCCATCGGCGACCTGGTCAAGGAAGCCATTGCCGAGCAGGCGAACCTGATTGAGCAGCTGGAGCAATATATTCGCGGGGCTTGAGCAGGTCAGACGAACAACGCGAATCGGCGATGGCGGCGTGTCTGGCACACCAAATACGCAACCATCGCAACCTCGGCGGCCTTCATCAAACAAAACACAACTGCTGATTTGGAATACTTTTCTGCAGGAGCCAGCTTGTTGGCGAGACGGTGGCAGTTACGCCGCTTCGCCAACAAGTTGGCTCCTACAGATCCATGTTTCCAGCGCAACAGCGGGGTGTCACGCGAGTTCGAAATGCTGGCGCAGTTCCGCGATGTGCTCGGGGCCAATGCCGCAGCAGCCGCCAATGATCGATGCGCCTTGCTGCACCCACAGGTCTGCCCATTGCGCATAGGCATCAGGGCCCAGGTCTTCGCGGATGTCATGAAGGGTCGTGTCGGCCCCCTCGTCCTCGACCTGCATGACCGGAAAGGCGTTGGCGTAGACGCCCAGCTCGATCGGCGCCGGGGCGTTCTCCAGGGTCTTGCGGGCGACCTCAAGCGCCGCTGCCATCACCTCCGGCTGACTGCAATTGAACAGCACCGCTCTGGCATTCAGTTCGATGGCGACCGCCACCGCTTCAGCGACGCTCTCCCCTGAACGCAAGCGCGGCACACCCTGCTCGCTGTCTTCGAGGGTGAAGGACAGCCATAAAGGCTTGGCATCGTCAGCCAGTGCTTCGCGCACAGCACGCACTTCTGCAATTGAACTCTGGGTCTCTGCCAGCCACACATCCACATGGGCGTTGAGGCCTGCGATCAGCGTGCGATGGATGGCCACCGACTGGTCATGATCAAACAGGTCAGGACGATAGGAGCCCAGCGCTGGCGGCAGCGAACCGGCGACGGTCACACTTTGCGCGCCCTGGGCGGCCCTGCGTGCCATCTGCCCGGCCAGCTCAGCCAGTGCCAGGCCTTGCTCGGCGAAGCGCTGAGGGCCGATATGAAACGGCACCAGGGCGTAGCTGTTGCTGGTAATGACCCGCGCGCCAGCGTCGACGAACGCCTTGTGCGCCGTATAGACGAACTCGGGTGCTTCAATCAAGGCCAGGGCAGACCATTCAGGCACGCGAAACGGTGCGCCTATACGCATCAGCTCACGGCCCATGCCGCCATCGAGCAAACGCAGTGCAGGTGAATTCGTAGGTGCAGACATGGCGGAGCTCCTGAGGTGAACGCAGAAAAATATACAAAACTGTCACTGAGCAATTGGCTTATAACCAAAGCGAATTTATATATTCCTATAAATAGCTAACGACATTTTTGTTATCGCGTTTAAATATATAACATTAATGTGTATGTGCTCCTACCGGTGAAGTGATGAATCTACGTGCTGTTGTACCCCTGACGCTGGCTCTGCTGTCTGTCTGTTCGTCGGCCATGGCTGGCGCGACGCTGGAACGGATCAACAAGAAAGGCGAAATGGTCGGCGTGATGATGGAGAACTATCCACCCTTCTCATTTCTCAATGACCAGAACCAGCTGGATGGTTTCGATGTGGATGTCGCCAAGGCGGTGGCCAGCAAGCTGGGCGTGAAACTGCAGCTGGAAACGCCGTCCTGGGACGTTATCGCCGCAGGCCGCTGGGGTGGTCGCTATGACGTCTGTGTCTGCTCCATGACGCCAAGCGAGGCACGCGCACAGGTGTTCAACTTCCCGGTCGAATACTATCAATCGCCTGCTGTCATCGTGGTTAACGCCAAGGACGACACCATCGGGTCAGCCAAGGACCTCTCCGGGAAAAAAGTCGGCGTGATCAGTGCGTCCACCTATGAAGCCTATCTGAACAAGGACCTGGTGATCGAAGGCGCCAAGGACAAGACGATCAGCTACCCGTTTGAATCGGTTCAAGCGGCGCCGTATGACAACGAAACCGTCGCCTTCCAGGATCTGGCCCTGGGCAGCGGTGTGCGCCTCGACGCAATGGTCACCAACCTGATCACCGCGAAGGAACGTATCGCCCAGGATCCTCGCTTCAAGCTGGCCGGCGACGCGCTGTACGCCGAGCCCAATGTGGTCGCCACTGAAAAAGGCGACCCGCAATGGGATGCGAAGCTGGCTCAGGTGATCGGTGAGCTCAAGGCCGACGGCACCCTGAGCCGGATTTCGCAGAAATGGATCGGCTCCGACATTACCCAATGAGTCAGTACCAAGCCGGTCCTCCTGATCGTGACGCAGGCACTCGCGGCCCTCTGCGGCTGTTTGGTTTTCGCACGCGGCTGTACCTGACCTGGCTGGTCATGCTGGGTCTGTGCGTGGCGTTCTTTCTCAGTTTCGATCTGAAGTTTGCGATCATTGCCGCCAAGTGGCAAAACCTCGTCGGCCTGCACTTGGCGCCCAACGGCTTTCTGCAGGGCGCTGCGCTGACGCTGTTTCTGTGCTTCTGCTCGATCTGGCTGTCGCTGCTTCTAGGCTTCGCCACCGCCCTGGCGCGGCTGTCGAAAAGCGCCGTGGCGTTCGGCATTGCCAGCTTCTATGCCTCGTTCTTTCGAGGCACGCCGCTGCTGATCCAGATCCTGCTGATTTATCTGGGCCTGCCGCAGCTCGGCGTGGTACCGGGTGCAATCAGTGCCGGGATCATTGCCTTGTCGCTGAACTATGGCGCCTACCTGAGCGAAATCTTTCGCGCCGGGATCATCGGCGTCTCACCGGGTCAACGCCAGGCCGCCGCCGCACTGGGCATGCGTCCGGTAACGGTGTTCTGGCAGATCACCCTGCCCCAGGCCATGCGCATGATCATCCCGCCTACCACCAGCCAGTTCATCTCCATGCTCAAGGATTCTTCCCTGATCTCGGTCATGGGCGTCTGGGAGGTGATGTTTCTGGCGCAGTCCTATGGGCGCTCTTCCTACCGTTACATCGAGATGCTGACCACCGCCGCGCTGATCTACTGGCTATTGTCCATTGGCCTGGAGCTGGTGCAGGCGCGCCTGGAACGCCATTACGGCAAGGGTTACAGAAACCTGCATTGAGCGCGCCCGGCTGGACCCTGACGGTGGGCGCAGCTACCCTGTGCGCCTTGCCGCCTGCCAATGAGAAAGCCATGCCGATCAATCTGGACACCGTATTCGAACGCCACAACACCGACAGCAAGAAGTGGAGCCTTTACCCCGCTGATGTGTTGCCAATGTGGGTGGCGGACATGGACTTCCCGGTTGCCGAGCCCATCATCGCGGCGCTGCACAAGCGTCTGGAGCACCCGTTGCTGGGGTATGGCGTGCCCCAGGACGACCTGCGCGAAACCATCGTCAGCTATCTATGGCAGACCTACGCCTGGCGCGTTCAGCCGCAGGACCTGGTGTTTCTACCCGGCGTCGAACCGGGCTTCAACATGGCGCTCAACGCGCTGGTGCCCGCCGATGCCGGTGTCGTCCTGCAAACGCCCAACTACGGACCATTGACCCAGGCGCCGGATCATCGCCCGCAGACCCGCATCGAGCTGCCGTTCACCCTTGATGCCGAGGGTGAATACCCCACTGATATCGATGCACTGAACCGCCACTTGCCCCACGCCGGGGCTTTTTTGCTGAGCAACCCGCATAACCCGCTGGGCAAAGTGTTTAGCGAGGCCGAGCTGCGCCTGATTGGCGAGGCGTGCGTAGAGCATGATGCGCTGATCATCTCCGACGAGATCCACGCCGACATCCTGTTCGATGGTCGTCGGCACATCCCCATCGCGTCGCTCAGCCCGCAGATTGCCAGCCGTACCGTGACCCTGATGTCGGCCAGCAAAGCGTTCAACATTGCCGGGCTGAAGACCGCGTTCGCGGTGATTCAGGACGCGCCATTGCGCCAGCGTTTCAATGCCGGCCGGCTGGGTCTGGTGGACAGCGTCAACGTGCTGGGCCTGGCTGCGACCGCCGCTGCCTACAGCGGCGAATGTGCCGACTGGTTGAGCCAGGTCAATGGCTATCTGCAGGCCAATCGCGACTATCTGACCGAAGCCGTGCGCACCCGCTTGCCCGGTGTGAGCATGCAATTGCCGCAGAGTACCTATCTGGCATGGCTGGATTGCTCGGGCCTGGGGCTGGACAATCCGCAACAGTTCTTCCTCGACAACGCCAGGGTCGGGCTCAGCGCCGGCGCGGAGTTCGGTGCTGACTGCCAGCAGTTTGTACGTCTCAATTTCGGCTGCCCGCGCTCGATGCTAGAGGAAGGATTGGCGCGCATGGAGCGCAGTTTAAACCCATGATGCGTTGTCGATGACTGCGCAAAGGCTGCCGGAGGCTGCGACTGGCTTGGTAACGAGCGTTAGTGCCGCACCTTTGAAGCCAGTCTGAAGGGGTAATCCCTTGCACAATCAAGCCGATGAACACCATGATTTTGCCTCGGCATATTTCTGCGTCGATACGCAAGAAATATCAGATCAAAGGTTGACCTTCTCAACAATCGCCTATAAATTGGCGCCACTTTTTAGTCCATGCAGGAGACCCGTCTTGGACAGTTGCCCCAGTCGATCACGACAGGCTTTAGCGGCGAGCTAGTTCAGTAGAGTCCCCTCTCTGCCACTGTCTCGCCGTTTACGGCGGACAGTGGTGTTTCGTCCCCCCCCAAAGGAGACGACCCACCTTTCCCCATGAGTTTGCCCAGGCGCGTGCATGCCAATGCATTGTCTCGCCTGAGGGTTTGCTCCCGAGCCTGTCGCGATCCATCCCCGTAAACCTGTTCGCTCAGCGGACAACAGTCGGTATGGAAGTGAGTTATGGATTGGAAAATCTTTTTTTTGCGCGTCATCGTCGCGCTCGCCCTGGGCGCGCTGGTGGGTGCCGAACGTCAGTTGCGCCAGCGTCTGGCCGGTCTGCGCACCAATGCACTGGTCTCGACCGGCGCGGCGCTGTTCGTCATGGTGTCTCTGCTCAGCCCCAGCAGTGACGAATCCGGTGCAGCCCGAATCGCTGCGCAAGTGGTTTCCGGGATCGGTTTTCTTGGTGCCGGCGTCATCATGCGTGAGGGCCTCAATGTTCGCGGGTTGAATACCGCTGCGACCCTGTGGTGCTCAGGTGCGATCGGGATTCTTTCAGGCATGGGACACATGCTTGAGGCCGCCATCGGCACCCTGGTGGTGCTGTGCGCCAACATCCTGCTACGCGAAGCCGCTCAACGCATCAACCGCCAGGGCTTCGCCGCAGCGGTGGAAGTCGATCAACGCTTCACCTTCAACATTGTCTGCCGCGCCGAGGACGAAGTGCATGTACGCACCCTGGTTCTACACGGGCTAAGTGGCAGCGCCCTGCGCTTGCAAGCCTTACACAGCGAAGACCTGGTCAATCCTGACAAGCTCGAAGTTCGCGCCGAGCTGGTGGGCACCCCTGCAAGCCCTGCTCAACTGGAGCAGTTAGCCAGCCGTGTGAGCCTGGAGAAAGGCGTCAGCTCGGTAAGTTGGCAACTGCAGAACAGCAGTCAACAACACGATTAAACACACAAGACGCGTTGCCCATTGCGCCGCCATTCAACCTGGCCATCGGCGAAGGCGTTATATCGCCGCGCCGACGCCTATTTTGCTGCCCGTTTTCTGTCACTCACCCAGGAGGCCAACATGAAAAATCCACCCGCCCGCACCAGCCTTGAAAATGAAGTCATTGCTGCAGTGATCTTACTGTACCTGCTACTCGCCACTGTTATGACGACAGTGCATTACATGCAGCCCGATGGCCAGGAAACCATGACGTCATCGCCCTCGCCTTCACACGCTGAACTCAACCCAAAAAAGAACTAAATAACCCTTAAATGTTTCGGTCAAAAACAAGAGTAATTATTTATGATCCGCACTCTTATAAAAACTCAGGAAACAATCTCCATTGTTCAAGGACTGGAGCTGTCAGGGCAAAAACGTGACGTGCTCTGGCTTGAGATAAACGCACCCACGCAGGAAGAAAGCCTGAGCCTGCAACAATATTTCGGCATCGACACCGCGTCACAAGGCAGCAGCGTCGTCGAAGATGATAAGTGCCTGTATATGCGCGCGAAACTGCTGGCACAGGATGCAAGCGGAGCCCCTCATTTTGGCGATGTTACATTTGTGCTGGGGCAGCAGGTGGTTGCCATTCTCTGCACTGACGCAGACTTTCGCCCCTTTGATACCGCGCTCTCCAAGCTGCGCCGCAAGCCTGTCGATGCGCAGAACCCAAAAACGGTGCTGCGTTTGCTGCTGCAAATGGCAAACGATGGCGCGGACGCGGTCATTGACCGCATTGCCGATGAACTTGAAAAAAATGCTAAGGCAATCGCGGAAGTTTCCGATGGCTACAACGCAAATGGCAAAGAGCTGGGCGTACCTGATTTGATCGAGACCATGCGCCAGCTTAACGACAGGGAAGAACTGATTTCCCTCTGTATCGAAGCGCAGTTATCGCTGGCGCGAGCCGTCCGCTATCTCGGTGGTGAAGTGGACAACCTGAACGAGGCTGACTTGCACGTGCTGACCCAGGAGCTCGCCGCCGATGTCGCAGGGGTCAAAGAGCATGCTTACTTTGAACACGAGAAGGTGCGCTACCTGCAGAATGCCGTGACCAACATTCTCAACATCAAACAAAACCAGATCGTCAAAGTATTCACTATTATTACCGCCGTCTTCCTGCCGCCTACACTGGTGGGCACCTTCTATGGCATGAACTTCGCGGTCATGCCTGAGCTGTCGTGGGAGCATGGCTTTATTTATTCAATGGGGCTGACCCTGTTGGCCGCCGTTCTGCCATTGGTGTACATAAAACGCAAAGGATGGCTGCGGTAGCCCAGAGCATCTGCCCCGGGACGGCACTGTTCTGTCGTCCCGCGCCGGTGCGTGCTCTGCCTGTCTACTCTTGCAACGAATGCGGGTTTTTAGAGCGCACCAGGTCAGAACGGGCAATTGCATCCAGTTCCGCCCCAAGCTCGCTCAAGAACACCTTCACGCGGGTAGGCATGAATCTGCGGCTGGGCGTCACCGCCCATATCGACAAATCCTCCATGTCGGCATCCTGCAAGTTGATGACCGTGAGTGTCCCGTCGCGAACCTGCCGAATGATGTCCCAAGCGGTCAGCATGGCCAGGCCGAGCCCTTGGGCGGCCGCGGTCCTGACTGCGTCTACGCTAGTTGTGCTCACTCGCCCATTGATTCGTCTGAGAATCCGCTTGCTGTTGACGATGAAAGGCCAACGCGGGATCGCTTGCAGTTGGATGCAGTGGTGTGCGTCCAGGTCTGCCAGAGACTCTGGCCTGCCGTAGCGCCTGAGGTAGTCAGGTGACGCGCAAATCACTCTGGGGTTGTGAGCAATTCGCCTGGCCACCAAGCCAGAGTCGCCCAGCGGTGCCAGACGAAGCGCCAGATCCAGCCCCTGGCCCACCATATCGACGACCTTGTCCGAGAGATCCAGTTCGACGCTCATGCCTGGGTGTTTTTCAAGTAACCGGGAAAGCATCGGCACTACAATCGACTGCCCGAACACGCTAGGTGCAGTCATCCGAAGAATGCCCTGCGCTGTCGACGATGCCGGGCTTAGCTCGACCTTGGCGCTGTCCTCGGCATCAATCATGGTGTTCGCGTAAGGTAGAAAAAGTTCGCCTTCCGGTGTGAGCGATATTGAACGGGTTGTACGGTGGAACAGGCGCGCGCCCAACTCTTCTTCCAGCGCTGCCAGCCGCCTGGAGACCTGCATGGGCAGGACATCGAGTTGTCTGGCAGCGGCCGACAAGCTTCCCGTCGAAGCGACCGCCAGAAACACACGCAAATCCGCAATCAGCACTTTATATCCCTTTGTGATAAGCCGCCTTCACGTGGATGCGCCTTGGTTGGGGAACCTATACGCCATAGCATGGCCTTGAACAGCATTAACCGTAAACTGATCGCGTATTTCGGGATGAACTCATGAACGATTTGAAATCAAAGATTTTATCACCATACGATATCAATGGCGCCGCCTCTCGCAACCGCCTGGTGGTTGCGCCGATGACACGCGTCAGCGCAACCGAGGACGGCTTGGTCACACCCGCCATGCGCGACTATTACCTGCGTTACGCCAGAGGTGGGTTCGGATTGATTATCACTGAGGGCCTTTACACAGATAAGGCGTTCTCTCAAGGCTACCCAAACCAGCCAGGCCTGGCGGATGAGGCCCAGGCATTGGAATGGGCGAAAATCAATCATGATCTTCAGGCTCAAGGGGCCTTGGTGTTTGCGCAGATCATGCACGCTGGAGCCCTGAGTCAGGGTAACCGTTATCGCACTCATACCGTCGCGCCTTCAGCCGTTCAGCCATTGGGCGAGCAGATGGCGATTTATCACGGCGAAGGCGCTTATGCCATGCCGACTGAAATGTCCGCTGCTGAAATTGCTGACGTCATACAGGGGTTCGCTGACACGGCTGCACGGGCCATCGAGACCGCTGATTTCGACGGCATCGAGATTCACGGAGCAAACGGCTACCTGCTCGATCAGTTTCTTACGGCTTACACCAACCTGCGAACAGATCATTGGGGAGGCGACATGCAGCAGCGCATGCACCTGCTCGTTGATATCGTGACTGCGGTGAAGAACAGAGTCGGTCATGAGATCCCTGTAGGTATTCGTATCTCCCAGGGCAAGGTCAACGACTTCACAAATAAGTGGCTCAATGGTGAACGTGATGCCCAAGTCATATTCACCATGCTGGTAGATGCGGGGGTGGATTTTATTCATGTGACCGAGCACGAAGCTTGGCAGCCAGCATTTAAAGAAGGTGGAGAAAGCCTGGTTGAATTGGCCCGTAAATACGCACCCTCGGTCACGATCATAGGTAACGGCGGCTTGCACGACCCCGAGAAGGCGGACGACGTAGTCAACGCCGGTGCCGATTTGATTGCGCTTGGACGAGGCGCGCTGAGCAACCCTGATTACCCCCGGATCTTACAAGCCAATCAGGCGTTCAAAGCGTTCGACGGCTCGATTTTGCAGCCCATCGCTGATATCAAGCCAAGTGAGTTGGCGCTTTAAGACATGCGATACGCATGTTGCGTTGGGGCTTCAGTGAATGGACCACGCTGACTTGCGGCATGAACCGTGGCAACTGCCCATCATAAAAAGCAAAAAGCCCGGCGAGCCGGGCTTTTGCCATAACAGACAATCGCAATCAATAACGCTGATATTGCGAGCCGAACTCCTTGCGGTTTTCGGCCACCAGGACTTTCTTGTCCAGGCTGACAGCGGCGCGGTCGAAGGTCTTGTTGCCTGCACTCGCGAGGTCTGCGTCGGCTTTCGTCGCGTCAAGTTGCTGCACACTCGGAACCGGACTGTGGACGGCCGGCGAGGTGGACGAGGTGCTGGCGAACGCGCCTGTTGCGCTCAACAGGGTCAGGGCGAAGCTCAGGGCTACTGTGCGTTTCATGGTCAATCTCCAAAGGTGGGTTTCAAGCGATGGGGCCAATCTAATGAGTTGGTCCCAGGATGAAAAACCACCCATGCAGATATCAATTATCAACCTCGATGATCCTTGTGCAGCGAGGTCTCTAGCTCGCACCTTTGCTGCAGTTCTCAGTCGACTTTGTGCAGCAAGACACGCGTCACCCGACGTTCTGCCACGGCCGTCACGGTCATGTTCCAGCCTTCCCACTGCAAGGTGTCGCCGGTACGTGGCAGGCGATCGAGCAGGCTCATGACCAGGCCCGCCAGTGTCTGGTAGTCCTCGGTGGCCTGGGCCTGAAAACCGATTCGCTCGCGCACCAGACTCAGGTTAAGCGCGCCGGACACGATGTAGCCGCCCGCCTCGCTCACTACATCAGGCGCGTCGACTTCGCTGGCGTCCGGCAGCTCTCCCGCGATGGACTCGAGAATGTCGGTCATGGTCAGCAAACCGATGAAGTCGCCGAATTCGTTGACCACAAAGGCGATGTGAGTCGACTCTTTGCGCATCTGCTCAAGGGCGTTGAGGATGCTGAAGGTTTCCAGCAGGTTGATCGCCTTGCGTGCCACCGACTCCAGATCAGGTTCGCTGCCGGCCAGCAGTTCTTTGAGCAGTTCCTTCTTGTGCACAAAGCCCAGCGGCTCGTCGATGCGCCCTTCTCGAATCAGCGGCAGGCGCGAATAAGACGAATGCATCAGCTTCAAACGCACGGTTTCGGGGTCATCGGCCAGATCCAGGTGATCGACTTCGGCACGCGGCGTCATCGCCGAGCGAATCGGCCGCTCGGCCAGTTGCAGCACGCCGCTGATCATCACCCGCTCGCGGCGGTCGAACATCGCCGGGGGCTGTTCGCCGTCGAACATGTCGGCAATGTCCTCATCCACCTCGTCGGCATCCAGGCGGCGCCCGCCCAGTAATCGCAGGACCGCGTGGGCCGTGCGTTCACGCATCGGGCGCGTACCGTGCAACGACTTCTTGCGCCGCTTACGTGCGATCTGGTTGAACAGCTCAATCAGGATCGAGAAGCCGATGGCGGCGTACAGGTAGCCTTTCGGGATGTGAAAGCCCAGGCCTTCAGCGGTCAGGCTGAAGCCAATCATCATCAAAAAGCCCAGACACAGCATGATCACTGTCGGGTGGGCATTGACGAAGCGCGTCAGCGGCTTGCTGGCAATGATCATCAGGCCAATGGAGATCATCACCGCAATCATCATCACCGCCAGGTGCTCGACCATGCCGACCGCGGTAATCACCGCGTCCAGGGAGAACACCGCATCAAGTACCACGATCTGCGCGACGATGGGCCAGAAGCGTGCGTACGTGGACTGGCTGGCGCGCTCGGCGACATGACCTTCGAGTCGTTCATGCAGCTCCATGGTCGCCTTGAACAACAGGAACACACCGCCGAACAGCATGATCAGGTCACGCCCCGAGAAGCTGTGCTGGAAGATTTCGAACAGCGGCTGGGTCAGCGTCACCATCCAGGAAATACTGGCCAGCAGGCCCAGGCGCATGATCAGCGCCAGCGACAGGCCGATCACCCGCGCGCGGTCGCGCTGCTCGGGAGGCAGCTTGTCAGCCAGGATCGCGATGAACACCAGGTTATCGATGCCCAGAACCAGTTCCAGGACGATCAGCGTCAGCAGGCCAAGCCATGCCGTAGGATCAGCAATCCATTCCATAGAATTATTGAGTCTCTCGAATTCGGGATATGACGCAGATCGGCGCGATGGCCAGACGTGAAGATACGCAGCCGGGCGCCGGGTAAAGCCTGTGGGGTAGACGAACAGAGGGGGTAAGCGGGCGAGCTGATTCACGACGGGACGTGGAATCGAAACTCAGGTCGGCGAGTGCGCGACCGGGAGGTTCCTGAGCAGTGTTCATACAGTCCTGAAAGTTAATGCGGGGACAGATCCTACAACGGGAAAGGCATCTTCCTACCACCCGAAAGTATTACAAGAATTGACCGCACTTTGCCTGCACGCTTGGCGATTGCGTCGCAGCACTGCAATCGGTTTGAACTTCCGTGCTCAATGCCTGCCCCTTTTATAGGTGCCAGGCACATCGCCGGGCTCTTCTGGAGGATCAATACATGCCAGATGCACAGGGCAAAATCCGCTACGCAGTGGTTGCCGGAGGCTGGATTTCTCAAGGGGCGTTCATGCCGGGCGTCGATCAGACCGACAACTCGGTGATGACGGCGCTGGTCACTGGCGACCCGATCAAGGCCGACAAGCTGGCCGAGCTGTATGACCTGAAAAGCTATCACTATGACGAGTTCGACACCCTGCTCAAATCCGGGGAAATCGACGCCATCTACCTGGCGACGCCGAACTTCCGTCACCGCGAATTCGCCGTACCCGCGCTGGAAGCCGGTATCCACGTGTTGCTGGAAAAGCCCATGGCGACCAGCGAAGAAGACTGCCTGGCCATTGCCGAAGCAGCAAACCGCTCCGGTGCCAAGCTGATGATCGCCTACCGCCTGCACTTCGAGCCCGGCACCGTGGAAATGATCAGCCGCGTGCGCGCTGGCGACATCGGTGAGCCACGACTGTTTAATGCGGTCTTCACTCAGACCACCAAGCCTTCAAACCATCGTATGCAAAGCGGTTTCTGGGCCGGGCCTGCGGCGGATATGGGTCCTTACCCGATCAATGCCGTGCGCGCCCTGTTCGACGGCGATCCGCTGGAAGTGCATGCGGTGGCCATCCACACGCCCGGTCGGGAGATCAACACACCCGATACAGTGGCGGTAACTCTGCGTTTCGCTGAAGAGCGTCTGGCGCAGTTTACCGTCAGCTTCAGTCTGCCGGGCAGCCAGCGCTATCAGGTAATTGGCACCAAGGGCGAGTTCGAAGCCTCGCCAGCATTTGGGTTCGGCGAAGGTGTGTCGATCAATTACCGCGCAATCATCGACGGCGAGACCACTGAGCATGAGCATCCGGTAGTGGATCAATTTGGCGGTGAAACCCAGTACTTCTCTGACTGCATCCTGCAAGACCGCGAGCCTGAGCCGGACGGCGATGAAGGCTGGCGCGACGTGCGGGTGCTGGCAGCCATCGAACGCAGCCTGCAAACCGGCCAGCCGCAAAAGCTTGACCCGCTGCCCGCCCGCCCCGGGATAAACAGCGAACAGGCGCGTCGCCTGCCATTGGCCAAAGTGCCGCCATACGTCAATACAGACGAGCCAAACGAGTAATCGCTCGCAGCGGGTCTGGTGTTAGCGGGGAATGTGGCACTACGCGGTTTTCTGTGGGACCGGCTTTAGCCGGGAAGGCGATCTGATGGCAGCGCATATGTGTTGTCAGTCCAGGCCTCTTCCCGGCTGAAGCCGGTCCCACGGCTGTTTCAGCCTGGGCCACGCCTCAAGTTTTCCAACCGGCGGCCGTTAGTCCTGGGACAAGTCCATCACCCGTCAGCATGGAAGCGCTCATGACCTCGATACTGCCCGTCTCCACTCACACTCCCCTCACCACCACGCCCGTCACGACAACGCCCATTGTCAGCGTGAACGGCGTAGCCAGCCTGGCCAACTCCCCCGCGTCGGTGGTCATGCTTGGCCAGGATAGCCGCATTGCAGGGGCAGCGACATACTCTCCCGGCGGCGCGATGGCGAGCACAGAGCCTGTGTTCACCTGGGAAACCAAGTTGAAGGACAAGGTCACGCAAGTGATGCAGGGCAACCTCGGGCTGGCATCGAATGCTGCAAGATTTCAGGGTCTTGGTGCGGCTCTGCTGCAACAACTGGCCGAAGGCGGCGCGACATCCATCTCGCAATCGGTGTTCAAGACCGCCGCGGGCAGCGTGCTGGACGCCGCGGCAGTAAAGTCAGAGCACAACCAACTGCACAACGGCGCCGAAAACACCCTTACACTGACCCTGAAAACGGCGAGTGGCGCGACCATTACCCTGAACCTGAACAATGACGGCGACGGGTTCGCCATCAAGGCTGAGGTCAGCGGCGGCGAGTTGAGTGACATGGAGCGCAAGGCGCTGGGTGATATGGCCGATTCGTTCCAGGGCGCCATCGACGGGCTTACCGCACAGCCGCCGCGACTGGAGCTGGGGAGCCTGACAAAACTGGACCCCAACCTGTTCAGCTCGGTGGATTTGAGCGCGCGCCTCAAGGTTGGCAAGGATCAATACCAGACCCTGGCGTTTCGCGCCGACGACACAACTCGCTCAGTGGACATGAGCGGACCGAGCGGCAACGTACAGCTCAGCGTCAATAACAACAGTGCAATTCTGGGTACTGCGCAGCAGCAGGCGCAGGCCATTCAGACCTATCTGACGCAGTTCGATGCCGCCCAGAGCCGGGGCGGTGGCGACAAGAACCTGATGGCGCTGTTCAAGGATGCTTTTTCCTCCCTGCAGGGCGGCACGCAAAGCCTGGGCGGTGCGCAGGCGAAGGCTGACTGGTCGAACGTCAACGATATCGATCGCGGGATGCTGTCGGGGCTGGCTGATTTCAGCGCGTCGCTTAACCAGAACTCTGCTTACATCAACCCCATGCGACCGGGCGAAATCGATAAATTCGCCTACCGCACGGCACAGACTACCGATGCCAAGGGCAGCGAGAGTGGCAACCGTTCGCTGCAGCAGGATCAGACATCCAGCCTCGCGGCGTCCTACCACAAGAGCCTGTACCCCGGCACCGGCCTGGCATTGAGCACTGATTCGAAGACCCAGAACTACACCTATCACCTCATCGAGGATGAAGCCCGCAGCACCACGCGGGTCGGTTACGCCAACGGCGCGCTGGTCCAAGCCAGCTCGACGCAGAGCGCCAGCCAGTCGACGACCGTGCTGAAATACGAAATGGGCAAGCTGGTCGACACCCTCAACACGCCACGGCAGACATCAAAGTCGCGCGACCTGCTGGGCATGCTGGATGAAGCACTGAAGAAAGACCGCCAGGCGCGGCTCAACAGCGTCCCGTCCACGCTGAACAAAGACCTGCTCGGCATCAGCGCAAAAACCCTGCTGCAATCGAACCCGAATGCCCTCTACGGTTGACAGGGCCCCCTGAGCCACTTGGCGTAACACTTCTGCGCACTGCCCATTCGCGAGCAAACTCGCTCCCATCTCATCCTGCAGTGGCCTTCACTTGTGGGAGCGAGCTTGCTCACTCCCACTTCATCCTGCTGCGGCCCTCACTTGTGGGAGCGAGCTTGCTCGCGATTTCGCTTTCGCGAGCAAGCTCGCTCTCATCCGCCGATAGCAGGATTGGTGAACATACGCCTGCCTGCCTCAGGCATCGCGAAACAGATCGTGGGCGTCCAGCAGGCGAAAGGCGATCTCAGGGTTGCGCTCCAGCGCGCGGCGTATTGCTGCAGGAATGGCTTGTCGGGTTTTGCGACACAGCCCCGGCAGGTCGTCGACAGTGATGGCGATGCCGCGCATGGTGCGCACCTCATTGAACCCCGGCATGACCTGCACGCGCACGCCCAGCTGCTCATACAGACGGCGCTGCATGTGCTCCAGATCGGCCAGGCTGTGCACGTTTTCCAACCGCTCCAGCAAGCGCTTTTCCTCAACCCGCGTCAGCGCCAGGATGCGCAGCTGTGCGGCGTGCGCCTCCTCCAGCCGATCGCGACCGCAGTTGCAGACACCGGGTGGGCAAGGCTGACGAATCGAGATCGGAGCGTTCATCGGCGCAGCATAGCGAGGCCGAGCGGGCAATTACCATCTTCATGCAACCGATCAGGCAACTTTTCATGGGTCTCGACGATGAATACCATCCAGGCTCACTCGCCTTTCCAGGAATGGTGCGCTTGCGGGCCGTTTTTTTGTTATCAAAATGTATCAGGGTATCTGCGCGACGAAGCTTGTCACCCCCATACCGCCAACTCCGCCAGGCCATTAGTGAACGACGCTCAAAGCAGCATTGCGCTACGGCTGCGTAGTCAACGACGCCACTGACAACTATCGTCACCTCTCGCAACGTCCTTATCGATGAAGCATGTCCTGCGTCATTGGCAGCAGTTGCCGCAGGTCGCCCTCGACAAACTTTTCCTCTTGGCGCTGAGTCGTAATCCAGACACGTGGCTGGCAGCCACTTGATGAACCAGAAAACCCACGGCCCTGATCAGGCCTGCCAACAGGGCGCACACAGACGTCCGGCACTTGCGTGACTGCGGACAGATGACCCAGGTCGTCTGCCGTTCCGGCTCCACCGAGGCCTGAGCGGTCAACGCAGGACACGCTTAACCACCCTTGCGAGGCCCAAAATGGACGACCGTGACCTGATGAGCATTAGCAGACGAAAATTTCTGATCGTGGGTGCCGTCACGGCGTCCTCGGTGATACTTCCCCCCTTTATCTCGGCACTGGCTTCAGCAGCCAACAGCATGGCACGCCCGGTGCAGACCGCCGTTGCGCTTGAGGTCAACGGCGTGCCCCGGCAGCTGGAGCTGGACACCCGCACCACCCTGCTCGATGCGCTGCGCGAACACTTGCACCTGACCGGCACCAAGAAAGGCTGCGACCACGGCCAGTGCGGCGCCTGTACGGTTATTGTCGACGGTCGACGGGTGAACTCGTGCCTGACCCTCGCCGTCATGCAGAACGGGGCAAAAGTCACCACGGTCGAAGGCCTTGGCACCCCTGACAAATTGCACCCGATGCAGGCGGCATTCATCAAACATGACGGCTTCCAGTGTGGCTATTGCACGCCAGGGCAGATCTGCTCGGCAGTCGCAGTGCTTGATGAAATCCGGCAGGGCATTCCCAGCCACGTCAGCCAGAGCCTGACTGAAGCACCGCAGTTGATCGCCAGCGAGTTCCAGGAGCGCATGAGCGGCAACATCTGCCGTTGCGGCGCGTATTCCAACATCATCCAGGCCATCACCGAAGTCGCCGAGGTGCCTGCATGAGACCTTTCACCTATGTACGCGCCCAGTCACCGGCCGAGGCAGCAGCGCAGGCCGCCCAGGTTGAAGGCTCACGCTTCATTGCAGGCGGCACCAATCTGCTGGACCTGATGAAGCTGGAAATTGAAACGCCCTTGCACCTGATCGACGTCAATGGGCTGGCCCTCGATCGCATTGAAGCCACGGCCGACGGCGGACTGCGCATCGGCGCACTGGTGCGCAACACCGATCTGGCAGCCGATGCGCGGGTGCGCAAGGACTATGGCGTGCTGTCTCGCGCCTTGCTGGCGGGGGCTTCAGGCCAGCTGCGCAACGCCGCAACCACCGCTGGCAACTTGCTGCAACGCACGCGCTGCCCGTATTTCTACGACACCAATCAAGCCTGCAACAAACGACAGCCGGGCAGCGGCTGCGCCGCCATTGGCGGAGTGACTCGACAGTTGGGCATTATCGGCGTCAGCAGTGCCTGCATCGCCACCCATCCAAGCGATATGGCAATCGCCATGCGTCTGCTCGACGCTCAAGTTGAAACCGTGCGCCCCGACGGCAGCACCCGGGTGATTGCGATGGCCGATTTTCACCGCTTGCCAGGCAACACGCCGAACATCGAAACGGCGCTGGCGGCCAACGAGTTGATCACCGCTGTCACCCTTCCCGCCCCCATCGGCGGCACGCACATCTATCAGAAGGTACGGGATCGCGCATCCTACGCCTTCGCTCTGATTTCGGTGGCCGCCGTGGTGCAAGGCAATGGCAAAGGCAGGGTCGCCGTGGGTGGCGTCGCCCATCGGCCGTGGCGGATGGAACAGGCGGATGAACTGATGCCCGATGGCGCCAAAGCGGTGATCGGCCGCTTGCTCGCCGATGCCACGCCAACTCACGAGAACGAATTCAAAGTGACACTGGTCGAGCGCACCCTCGCCTCGGTCATCGCTCAAGCGAGGGCTGCCTCATGAAATTTGATACGCCGGCCACCACCAACCCCATCGATCAGTTGAAAGTCATCGGCAAACCCACGCCGCGAATTGACGGCCGCCTGAAAACCACCGGCCAGGCGGCTTACGCCTACGAGCACCATGAAGCAGTGCCCAATCAGGCTTACGGCTACGTGGTCACCGCAGCAATTGCCAAAGGCCGCATTGCATCGATCAACCTGGAACAGGCCAACGCCGCTCCGGGAGTGCTCGGCATCGTCACTGCGGCCAATGCCGGCAAGCTGGGCAAGGGCAAATACAACACCGCGACCCTTCTGGGAGGGCCCGAGATCCAGCATTATCACCAGGCCATCGCGCTGGTGGTGGCGGAAACCTTCGAACAGGCACGCGCGGCTGCCGGGCAGGTGCAGGTCGAATACCTGCGCAGCAATGGGCGCTATGATCTCGGCGCAGACCTGGCCGCCGCCAGCAAGCAGGATGGCGAGGCTAAGGACACTGCCCGAGGCGATTTTGCCAGCGCCTTCGCTGCTGCGCCGGTGCAACTGGACGCCACCTACACCACCCCGGACCAATCCCACGCGGCCATGGAACCGCATTCATCCATGGCCAGCTGGCAGGGCAACAAGCTGACCCTGTGGACCTCCAATCAAATGATTGCCTGGAGCGTTGGTGACATCGCCACCACCCTGGGCCTGCCCAAGGAAAACGTGCGCCTAGTCTCGCCTTACATCGGCGGCGGCTTTGGCGGCAAGCTATTCGTGCGCTCTGACGCGATTCTCGCGGCACTGGGTTCACGACTGTGCGGCAGGCCGGTGAAAGTAGCCCTCGCCCGGCCGCAGATCATCAACAACACCACCCACCGCCCCGCCACCATCCAGCGCATCCGCATCGGCGCCATTCAGGACGGCAAGATCACTGCCATTGGCCACGAAGGCTGGTCGGGCGATCTGCAAGGCGGCGGCGTCGAGAACGCGGTGCAACCCACGCAGTTCCTGTACGCAGGCGAAAACCGGATGACCCGCATGCGCCTGGCGACCCTGGACCTGCCGGAAGGCAACGCCATGCGCGCACCGGGCGAGACACCCGGTTTGATGGCACTGGAAATCGCCATGGACGAACTGGCCGAAAAACTCAATATTGACCCGGTGCAGTTGCGCATTCTCAACGACACGCAGGTGGACCCCGGCAATCCGCAGCGCGCCTTCTCCCAGCGCAACCTGATCCAATGCCTGGAGACAGGCGCCGAACGTTTCGGCTGGAGCCAGCGCAATACCCAACCCGGCACCCAGCGCGAGGGGCGCTGGCTGATCGGCATGGGCGTTGGCTGCGCCTATCGCAACAACCTGCTGCTTACTTCGGGCGCACGGGTACGCCTGGACCGCAATGGCAAGGTGACGGTGGAAACCGACATGACCGATATCGGCACCGGCAGCTACACCATCATCGCGCAGACCGCCGCAGAAATGATGGGCGTGGGCCTTGATGACGTGGTGGTGCGTCTGGGGGATTCGGACTTCCCGGTATCGGCAGGTTCCGGCGGCCAGTTCGGCGCCAACTGCTCCACCGCCGGGGTGTACGCCGCCTGCGTCAAGCTGCGTGAAGCAGTGGCCAGGCGTCTGGGCTACAACCCCGATGATGCGGTGTTTGCCGATGGCCAGGTGCAGTCTGCCGGGCGCAGCGCTCCACTGGGTCAGGCGGCACAGGCCGGCGAGCTGGTGGCGCAGGATTCCATCGAGTTTGCCGATCTGGCAAAAAAATATCAGCAGTCCACTTTTGGCGCACACTTCGTTGAAGTTGCAGTCGACGCCGCCACCGGCGAAACCCGCGTGCGGCGCATGCTGGCAGTGTGCGCGGCGGGCCGCATCCTCAACCCTACTTCGGCGCGCAGCCAGGTCATCGGCGCCATGACCATGGGCGTTGGCGCGGCTTTGATGGAAGAACTGGCAGTGGACAAGCGGCTGGGCTTCTTCGTCAACCACGACCTGGCGGGCTATGAAGTGCCGGTGCATGCCGACATTCCCGAGCAGGAGGTGATCTTCCTCGACGAGACGGATCCGGTGTCCTCGCCGATGAAAGCCAAGGGCGTCGGCGAACTGGGCCTCTGCGGCGTAAGTGCGGCCATTGCCAACGCCATTTACAACGCCACAGGTGCCAGAGTGCGGGACTATCCCATCACCCTGGACAAGGTGCTCAAGTCGCTGCCGGACATGATCTGAGACGTAGCATTCGGGTCATTGGCTGCAATTGACCCGAATGCGCGGCAATATGCCACAGTCGAAAACAGCCTGGTTGTCTGACAACTGCCGAATGGTCGTGGCCGCGAAAAATCATTTGTCCTAAAATGTTGCAACACCGGCAAGCGCACCTGGAACGAACACCGACGACCCTTGGGGTCGCCTCTTCGATCCCCGGCGACTTGAGCCGATTCATAAAAAGAAAAGCCCGTCATTAGACGGGCTTTTTTTGTTTTCAGCTTTTGTCACCCACCCACGACCAGCGCGCGGTGGCGACGACACCCTGGCGGCCCCGGCAACGGCGGCGGCCTGACCTGTTTATCAACCTTGAGGCTCATCCCCATGCTGCGACTCGTCATGATTTACCTGTTCCACTGGTTCAAACGCCTGGCATCCAGCGCGGTTTCGCGCAATGGCCGCGACGACACCTACAGCGAAAACTTCTCCTCGCGAGAAGACAGCGACAGCGGCCGCTGGACTTTCGTCAGCCTGTTCATTGTCTTCACCTTGAGTCTCTACTCCCTTGCCGGGCTTGGTTACTACGCCAAGGTCCACGTCTGGGACAGCTTCACCGAAGAGCAGAAAGCCAATATCGCCCAGGCCATGATCGTCAGCAGCCAGAACCTCTGACGCGGCCGCACAGCCCATGGCGCTGTGCGCGCTCAGAGAGTCAGAGGTCGCTGATCAGTGAGCGTGCTCACGACGGGATGCGCTGCAGGCAATATTGCCTTGAGCTGGCTACCGCCTTCGCAAGCAAGCTTGCTCCCACCTGAACATCTGCCGCACCCCCACCCGTGGGAGTGAGCTTGCTCACGAAGGCGATGCGTTGCGGGCAATATCGCCTTGAGCTGGCTACCGCCTTCGCAAGCAAGCTTGCCCCCACCTGAACGTCTGCCACACCCCCACCCGTGGGAGTGAGCTTGCTCACGAAGGCGATGCGTTGCGGGCAATATTGCGCTGAGCTGGCTCTCGCCTTCGCAAGC
This sequence comes from Pseudomonas viridiflava, assembly GCF_900585905.1. Classification (GTDB taxonomy): domain Bacteria; phylum Pseudomonadota; class Gammaproteobacteria; order Pseudomonadales; family Pseudomonadaceae; genus Aquipseudomonas. The sequence goes on along the minus strand of NZ_UTVH01000095.1, from coordinate 348,271 downwards.
AAGCTTGCTCCCACCTAAACATCTGCCACACCTCACCCAGTGGAAGTGAGTTTGCTCCCACCTAAACGTCTGCCGCACCCCCACCCGTGGGAGTGAGCTTGCTCACGAAGGGGATGTGTTGCCGGCCGCCGCCCGTTAACCGCGCCCCACGAACGGCATGTTGGTGGCCATGACAGTCATGTTCAGCACATTGGTCGACAGCGGCAACCCGGCCATGTAGCGCACTGCAGCGGCCACTTCCGTGACGTCCATCATCGGTTCGACAGCGGTCTGGCCGTTGGCCTGGCGCACTCCGGTGGTCATCCGCGCGGCCAGCTCGGTCAGCGCATTGCCAATGTCGATCTGGCCGCAGGCAATGTTGAACTCGCGCCCATCCAGCGCCAGGGTTTTGGTCAGCCCCAGTACCGCATGCTTGCTTGCGGTATAGGGTCCGCTGAAAGGCCTGGGCGTGTGCGCCGAAATCGAGCCGTTATTGATGATCCGGCCGCCCTGGGGCACTTGCCTGCGCATCAGGCCGAAGGCGGCGCGGGCGCAGAGAAAAACTCCGGTGACGTTGGTGTTGATCACGTTCAGCCACTTTTCGACGTCCAGCTCATCCACCGGGACTGCGGGGGCACCGACGCCCGCGTTGTTGAACAGCACGTCGAGGCGGCCATACGTCGCCTGGATGCGGGCAAACAACGCATCGACACTGGCCGCATCGCGCACATCGGTGGACACCGCAATGGCATCGCCACCGGCCGCGGTGATGCTTGCCTGCAGTTCATCCAGCGGCTGCTGACGGCGCCCGGCGAGCACCAGACGGTAGCCATCTTCCAGCAGGCCCAGGGCCACGGCGCGACCAATGCCGCTGCCGGCACCGGTGACCAGGGCGACTTTCAACGCGTTGCTCGTGCTCATGCTCTCTCCTGTTGATGATGGCGATGCGCAGCGCTGAACGCTGCCGGTGCGTGGATGCAGAACCCGCAGACTGACAGCAGCCCCGGCGCTTATCAATCACCTGAACGGATGATGGCTGCGCCTTGCACTGCGCTCCTTTTTCTGACAAAAAGCCAATCCGAGCACCGCCAGGGCCATACCCCATGAAGGACCAACTGCTGATTACAGACACCCGCCTCGGCGATGGCAAGGCCGTCGTCAAAGGCGCGCTCATCACCACCCACTACACCGGCAAGCTGGACGACGGCACCGTCTTTGATTCATCCCATAAACGTGGCAAGCCGTTTCAGTGCGTGATCGGCAGCGGGCGCGTGATCAAGGGTTGGGAGCATGGTGTGCGTATGTTACCCTCCCGCTTCTCTATAAAGGTGTGGGTGCCCGATGCCAAAGGCAATCAGCTATGTTCGGTTCAGTACAGGTAAGCAATCGACCGGCAGCAGTAAAGAACGTCAAGACCTCGCTGTCACCCGGTGGCTAGTCGCAAACCCTGAGTACACACCCTCTGACCTTGAGTACAAAGACCTTGGTAAGTCTGGCTACCATGGTGAACATATAGCCGACGGCGGTGGCTGGGCAAAATTACTGGTCGCTGTGAAAGGTGGTCGAATCCAACCCGGTGACGTTGTTCTGGTTGAGGCAATTGACAGAACCGGCAGATTAGATACAAGCGACATGTTACATAAAGTTATTATTCCCATCTTGCAAGCTGGTGTATCAATCATCACCTTGGATGACAATACGACATACAGCAAACAAACGGTAAACACACCTCTAATTCATTTGTTATTGGCTAAGATACAGGCTGCGTATGGTTACTCAAAACAACTGAGCGAACGAATAACGGCCAGTTATGAAATAAGAAGAACAAAAGCAAGAAATGGTGAGAAGATAAAGCGATTTGCTGTCACATGGCTAACTACTGACGGGCAAGTAAAACCACAATATAGACAAGCTGTAAAACAAGTATTTGACTGGTATATTTCCGGTATTGGTAAGAATACGATTGCTACTCGTATCCGTGCGTCTGGTGTTCCTGAACTAGCAACAATTTCAGGTCCAACTATTGATAACTGGTTGAAGAACAGAGCAGCGGTTGGTTATTGGAACGATATACCAAATGCTTGTGAGTCTGTTGTAAGTCCAGAAGTATTCATGCAAGCACAGAAGCGACAGAAGCAGATGAGTACTGGTCCACGAACTCGTACATCAAAGCACTTTCTTATCGGATTGGTTAAGTGCGGCGGGTGTGGTGCCAACTATATTATCCATAGAAAAGATGGCAAGCCTAATAGCATGAGGTGTCTTACTCATCAACAAACGAAAGGCGTCGATTGTAGCAACGCTGAGACAATGCCTTATCAAGTTGTTCACCACGTCTATTTAGAAACTGCTCCTTTATGGATTGATAGAGCGTTAAAGGTTATTAATCTCAGCAACAACGACAAACGAAAGCTTATTCTTACTACTGAACGTGATGATGTGACAGCGTCAATCCAAAGATTATCAAAGTTGTTAGCAAGGCAGGATTCAGAAGAGTTGGAAGCGGAGTATTATTCAGCGACTGAACGCCGCACATTGATTGATAGTGAGTTGAGTATACTGGAACGTACTGATGTAGATGGTGATGAGTCTAAATCCACGTCAATCTTTCAAGGTTATGAAGGTATATTGTCGTTTGATCGCCTCACCCTTCATGATCCTTTACAACTTTCTGCATTACTCAAACAAGCAGGATATTCTATCACAGTACAACCGGGACGTAAGTTGCACCTTGCTGAGTCAAACTCACCATTTATTTATACCGGAGTTGCTCGTAAAAGAAATATGACATTAGGTTATCGGATTCAAAATGGTGAACTAGAATACACTATTTCGAATGTCATACCTGATTCATTTGATGTGCGAGAACTAAGCAACCCAGATGGAGAGCTAACGCATATGATGGGACGCTCATACAAATATGTTAAGTCACCTAGACAGCTCAATCAGAAAGGTGAGAGAAACGTCAACGGGATTACTACCGAGCCAGCGGCTAACATGTTTGGAAGTATGGAAAATAAATAGTTAAAGTTCACGCTTTTAGCGTCACGGTATTGACAATCATTCGCATTTAGTGTAATATGGGTATATTGGAGTCGAGCAACTACACAACTTCCTCCCGGCTGTTTGCCCTCAGTCGGTTCCTCTAACAAGCTCATGCCCTCCTTCTTGTGCTTGTAGGTGAAGCTGTTCCTCCAGTACAAATTCCCATAACCCATTGCCTTAACTGGTTTTGGGTTTTTTTACATCTTGTGCAAACCTTTGCACGAACACAACAACATCCAACATTAACCACATACGAGGTAGCATATCCATGCGTATCACACATTGTCGTACCTGCAACAAAGAACTAATCAATCGTAGGTCACACATTCAGACCTGTAGCAGTAGCTGTAGGTCGAAGCTATGGCGAGCAGCTAAAGCCCCAATGATTTCAGTGAAGTTGATGTTTACTACTATTGACTATTACCGCATCAAAGATATTGCGGACGTTCAAGGTTTGACCATTGATAACTATCTGCACACACAAGCAGTACAACAGGAGCACAGAATTTGAATATCAAGCTGAATGAAGAAGCGGTAAGACAGTTGGAATCTCTGATGTTACGAACCGGCTACACCAGTCATCAACATTGCTTGCAGGTAATGGTAAGCACTGTTACAAACAACCTCCGCAGAGCTGATCTAAAAAAGGCTGCATCATGAGTGACCGTAAAGATTATTTCAGTAAAGGCTTCGAAAGGGCAGTCGCCCAACTTGCACAGAGACGAGCTACAGAGCGAGCCAACCAGACCAAACAAGATAGTAAACCAGCTGTTAAGCAAACAGCTGAAATCATTAATCAATCTGTTAGTGCTAAACCTGCCATTATCAAACGAATGTCTGACGAAGAATATCAAACGTCATTGTTAAGTAAGATGAGAGCTCATTTGAAAGCAAGGCAACAAACAACTGACAGCAACTAATACACAATCAATTAAACAAGAGGAAAATAACAATGGCTAATAACACTGCTAAATCTAGAATTACTATTTCTGGAACATGTCCGCAATTCAATGCAGATGAACTGCAAAGCCGTCAAGACAGGTTTCACCATGCTTATCATGAAACTGCATTATGCTGCGAGCTGGTACGAGGTGACATCCCACTGCAACTGCTTACGAATGTGATTGAGAAAGCCGCACAGGGATACGTCTTGAATACAAAGTATCCAGTTGTACTTGGTGAAATGAATTATGTTGCCCGCATGACCAAACCACTACCGTTGCAAGAATTAGATTTGATTGCAGCAGACGAGCAAATAAAACAAGAATACATTGTTGAAGTTGAAGGTAAGCGGGCAGAATTCAAAGAAGCTCTCAAGCAACAGTTGCTGCAAAAAGCTGAGTCCGATGAACAAAAGAAGGTTGATGAAAAAAGAGCTAAACTCTTAGCTGATATTGAAAAACAGGTTGAAGATACATTCGCGCCACTAGCTATCCCGGCTTGATAAGCAATAGCTACAAGCTCCTGTAGCGTCTCTGTAGAGCTTTTAACAATGATGGTAAAGGCTATGTAGCCCCATACAGATATCGACTCTGTACGGGGCTTTGTCGTGTCTTACAGAAAGGTATGCAGAAAACATGAGTACAGACCATCAACGTGACTCATAACAATGGCCCAGCCGGGAAAGAAAACACACCGAACCGACGTTGAAATCACCGCACTAGTAATGATAAAATTCGCCGCACTAGTAATTTTTGTAGATTCTAGCATCAAGCCCAATGTTTACGGGGGTTTTAGCCCGAAAGCGGCAGCCGGATATTTAGTAGTTCCTTAGGAAAGTGAGATATTGAGAGATTTGCTTTGTTTGAGAGTAGGTTATTTAGAGTAGGTATTAGAGATTACATTAGAGGATAGGAAAGGATGAGCGAGACAAGCGAAGAGAAAACCAGAAGGAGGTATCTGGCATTACTGACTGGCAATGAGTGGACAATGCAGTATTCAGTATTCTATGCAAACCCAGCATTGAGCATTCAGTTGCTTGATGACCAGATTGCATTCAAGCAGAAGCTACGTAAGGAATACCCTGATCAACCCTTTCTCATTCGTATACAGACGAAGCTGGGGAATGGTTTAGGTGATAAGACATTACAGGCATGGTTATCAATCATCACCACAAAGCCGGTAGAAGGTTTCGAAAGTTTTCTTGATAAAACCTTCCCAGTAGCTATGAACGGTCCGGGGAGAAAGCTCAATCGAATGAAGCTATACACGATGACGACTGCACTGAGCAAACAAAAACCTCATGATCTAACAAAGATATTTGGTGACATACGGATCAGACGTTGGACATTGTTGAACGAACCAAAACTAAAACCAGTGCAATAATGACAGCGGCTCAACAGGAGTGCGATCAGGTGAACGATCAGGAGTAAGAGTGAGAGTCAAACCCGGCAATAAACCACCAACTACTCCGTAATGCTGATTTCTACTAGTGTCAGCAAGTTACATGTTGAACACAGATCACAATCCCGCTGTAAACCAGTTGCCGCTGATGCATTCGCTAAGCAATCGCCATAATCGGAACCAAACCCATAGATTGGCAGCTCGCACAAGTGCCGTTCATCTATTTATTTCTATATTAACATTCCGTTGATGACCGTCAGCAGTGTGTTAACATGGTCACACCAACCAACCATCAGGAGAAAACACACATGGACGTTGTTGCGTATTACAGAGTATCGACTGATGGTCAGAGCAAGAGCGGGCTAGGTCTTGAAGCACAAAAAGAATATATCCGGCTGGCTGCTGAATCGAATGGCTGGAACCTGATTGCCGAGTTCACAGACACCGCCAGCGGCTCCATATCCCCAACGGAGCGTAAGGAGTGTAAGGAAGCGATGGCAGCATGTGTGCAGCACAAGGCTACATTAGTAGTCGCTAAGCTGGATCGTCTGTCACGGGACGTTGAGGACATTGCTGGACTTATAAAACGTGTGCCGTTCAAGGTTGCAACAATGCCGACGGCTGATTCATTCCAGTTGCACATCTATGCAGCACTGGCACAACAGGAACGAGAGTTCATCGCTCAACGTACAACATCTGCACTTGCCAGCCTGAAAGCTAAGTCAATCAGTGGTGACAAGGATGCACAAGCCAAGGTGGGACGTCGTGACGCTGGTAGAGCAGCAGCACACGCCAAAGGTACAAAGGCAGCTACAGCAGCAGCACAGGCAGTTGCAGACACCAATGCCGAAGCACTGGCGATGTACATCAAGGCAGGCATGCACGACAAAGTAAAGACCTTGCTCGGCATGGCGAACTACCTGAATTCCAAAGGTGTAAAGACTGCCCGTGGTAGTAACTTCTCACCAATGACTGTTAAGCGAATTGTTGAACGTCTCGGCTTACCCTTCCCGTAAGGCTCTGTGAGCGATGCCGGTTGTCAGGTGCGGCATAGCACTACCGACTTAATAGAGCGCCTTATACGCAACTACAGTGCCCTTGGATTTGGCGATTTGCCAGTGGGCGGTAGGTATTGGGTGCTGCCGACAGTTAAATACGACTCCCCGATATCCAGCAGTAACCATCAACCGGATTTCACACTGTAACCATATGGAAGTTCGCCGGAATCACGCTCTCCACAATAGGGAGAATGGGTTTGCACGAAAGATAAGAGTACTGTACTAGTTTCGTGGTTTTGGTAATATCTGATGCATTTCAATACTCTCCATTATTAACTGTGCGTATTCCACAACCATACGTAAAAACCCGAGAAGAACATCCTGATAGTATCCCGTTTCCAGACCAGCTTCATCCTCATGTTGAACTTCGAACAAGTCAACCAGACGACGCCCTCTATGCATCATGAAATGCAAATCGGCATATTCCCGAACCACTTTCATCTCCATACCTTTGAGCGGTCCCTGCATATTATCTATCATCGCCTTAAAATCATCGCAATAACCTCCGTTGTGGACAATTACGTGACGTAGCCTTTCCATCATTACAAATACAACCTTAAAATTTCTTTTAGTAGGACCGTTTACCTCGAAGCGGGCAAAGTGCTCAGACGCATCGCGGAACGCCTCAAGCTGCCCATATGGTTTGCGTTTTGTGTTGTAGTGCCTTAGCTCATTGGAGCCCTCATGCTCCCATCTTTTTGGCCGCTCCCATATGCCGATCCGATTGACTCCACAAAAAGCGTAAGAATTCTCTAGGAAGTCTTCAAACGCCTCATAGGCTTCTACCAATAACCAGTGATAAGTTTTAAGTTGTTGAAGGCTGTTTAATTCCAATTGATCATTGAGCATCATCGGCACAGGTTCTGCTAATAAGTCTTCTCCAGTAGATGGCGATTGATAATGAAAGTAATACACCATGCCGTCTTCTTTTCGTGTACTCCAGTGGGGCAGCTGCTCATGAAACTCACGTATGGCCTTATCTTGCCCAATGTATACTTTACGCGCTTCGCTTTTATACTTATTAAGCTGGCTGACAGTATTTACTAGTTTTCTAAACTCACTATGTAGATATTCATTAGGCATTGAGTTAGTTCCAATAGCTACACGACGAGAAAAACACATTAACTGAGTCAAATGCTTTCGTCACTTCTTGCTGTACCCATTGTGAATGTTGTCACCGGGAACCAGCCGCGTGCCAGCGTCATATGCCTGAAGAGTGAGTTTTTCAAATGATCCATCGACAACAATATCCACACCCGAGGATTTATCGATCTTATCGGTCCCGCCGATGACAGAATGTCCATTACGCCATACAAACTTGCCCTGCTCCTTGAGCGTTTTTGCAATCTCTTTGGCCACCACACCTTGCACATAGTCAGAATCGAACTGCATCCTTTTCAGGATATGCACACTCCCGTCGACAGACTCTTTCTCCCCTATGTAATAGGTATAGGGCATGCTCACCAACTCTTCATTTGCGTCTACCACTCGGCTTCTCCTTAGCTAGATGTCAGGGAGTAACATCTCCCGAAAGCTACGGTAGCACAGTGCCACGAATCAATAACGTGCAGGTCGGTGGATTCTGCTGAAGATTGATGCACACGAACATTCAGATTTCACACAGGAACGTTTAGTAGCAGTGCCTGTAGACGATTGTCTGATGGAAAGCTGGGAGGTAACAAACGAAGTCCTTGCGACCAGGGTCTGATGGGCATGAAGGTCGGCGGCGTTCGCCAGCTCTTCGTTCCGGCGGACCTGGCATACGGCGAGCGCACCATGGGCGCCCACATCAAGCCCAACGCCGATCTGCACTTTGAAATCGAGCTGCTTGAAGTGCTGACCCGGGATGATTGATTGGCGGCCGATCGGCGCGGGCTCATTGCGATTGCTTGTTCGCACGGAAAAAGCCATGCTCCGTGCGCGTCACGATTGGCATCTGAAGACAAGGAACACCTATGGCTCTGAACAAACCGACGCAGGAACTTAAAAGGCACCTGAGGGGCACTGCGACCAACCTGGAAAGCACCGCCAATGAAATCCTCAAGATGGCTGAGCAGATGAAGGACGTCGACGTCACCGCCATCCTGCAACTGGTCAACCGGCTTTACGGCGACGCTGATCAGCTCAAGGCCTATGTCGATGAGATCAAAGCCAAACGCATCGTCCGCGCCAAGCTCTTGTAATGACACATGTTGTGTTGCAAATGTCATCCGAGCGTCACGCAAGCCGATTAGTATTTGAGGAATTTTCCTACAAATGAGCGGCCGAGATGTCTCCAGAACACGAAAACCTCGCGCTTCGCATCCATCGTGAGCTCCTCGATCACAATGACGAGGAACTCGAACTGGCGCTGGCCGAAGACCCCCACAGTATCGACGACCCCTTCGACAGCAGCCTGCAGAGCGAGGCCGAAAAACAGGCCCGCCACCTCTATTTCAGCGAACTGTTCCGACTCCAGGCCGAGCTGGTCAAACTGCAGAGCTGGGTGGTCAAGACTGGCCACAAGGTCGTCATCCTCTTCGAAGGCCGTGATGCCGCAGGTAAAGGTGGCGTGATCAAGCGCATTACCCAGCGCCTGAACCCAAGAGTCTGTCGTGTCGCCGCCCTGCCCGCGCCGAATGATCGCGAGCGCACACAGTGGTACTTCCAGCGCTATGTGTCGCACCTGCCCGCAGCCGGCGAAATCGTCCTCTTCGACCGCAGCTGGTACAACCGCGCGGGCGTGGAAAAGGTCATGGGTTTTTGCGATGACGACCAGTACGAGCAATTCTTCCGTACAGTGCCGCAGTTTGAACGCATGCTGGTCAGCTCCGGTATCCAACTGATCAAGTACTGGTTCTCGATCTCCGACCAGGAGCAGCATCTGCGATTCCTCAGCCGTATTCATGACCCGCTCAAGCAATGGAAACTGAGCCCGATGGACCTGGAGTCCCGCCGCCGCTGGGAGGACTACACCAAGGCCAAGGAAATCATGCTCGAACGCACGCACATCGCCGAAGCGCCGTGGTGGGTGGTGCATGCCGATGACAAGAAAAAGGCGCGCCTCAACTGTATCCACCACTTGCTGGCCCAGATGCCCTACGAAGAAGTGCAGCAACCGACCGTGGAATTGCCGGAACGTCAGCGCCACGAAGACTACAGCCGGGTGCCAGTGCCCAATGAACTGATCGTGCCGCAACGTTACTGATTGCCAGATCACACAACGTCGCGCAGGGCAAATGGCTGCGGCGGTTTTGAGTTACCCTATGTGTCACTCTCAACCGCCGGAACTGCACGATGTCGACTCAAGCCTTCACTTCCCCCCAGCGCGGCTGGTCCTTCTGGTGGAAGCCGTTGCTGTTTCTGGCCGTGGCCGTCATCGGCCTTTACTACGTCAAGTGGTCCCCTTACTACCTGAAGTCCTTTGTCGCCGCCGACAGTCATAGCATCGGCGCGTCGATCATCAATGACCAACTCAGCTCCCCGCTGGAAGCGGCCCTGGCCTACGCCAAGGTGTATTTTCTAGCCATCTGGAAAGCCGCGGTACTGGCGGTGATCCTCGGTTCGCTGCTGCAGGTACTGATCCCGCGTGACTGGCTGCTGCGCTTGTTCGGCCGTGCCGGGCTGGGTTCGACCCTGCGCGGCGGGCTGTTCGCCCTGCCGGGCATGATGTGCAGCTGCTGCGCCGCGCCAGTGGCCGCCAGCATGCGCCGCCAGCAGGTATCGGTGGGCGCGGCGCTGGCGTTCTGGATCGCCAACCCGGTATTGAATCCGGCCACCCTGGTGTTCATGGGCTTCGTGCTGGGCTGGGAGTTCTCGGCGCTGCGCCTGGTGGCCGGCCTGGTGCTGGTGATCGGGGTGTCGCTGATCGCCCAGCGCATCGCCCGCCCGGACGCAGTGCCGGAGAAGGCGTTGCTGGCGGCTGAAGAAGCTACCACGGTCGATCAACACGGCTTCTTCAGCCGCTGGGCGAAGAGCCTGTGGCAGTTGTTCTGGACCACCATTCCGATCTACGTGCTGGCAGTGCTGATCCTTGGCGCGGCGCGGGTCTGGCTGTTCCCCCATGTGGACCTGTCCATGGGCAACAGCTTTATATGGCTGGTGATCCTGGCGGTTGTCGGCACGCTGTTCGTCATCCCCACGGCTGCAGAAATCCCCATCGTGCAGACCATGCTGTCTCTGGGCCTGGGCGTGGGGCCTGGCGTCGCACTGCTGATGACGCTGCCGAGCATCAGCCTGCCGTCGCTGCTGATGCTGCGCAAATCCTTCGACACGCGGGTGCTGGTGACGGTGGCGCTGCTGACCATGCTGGTGGGCGTGATCAGTGGCCTGCTGGCCATCATCCTGCTGTAGGTCTCAGGCCAGACGATTGCGCCGCGCCTGCAAGTACTGCAGGACGGCAGCGTGATCACCGGCGAACTCGATGCGGGCGCCCTTGCTGTCGCGCTGAAAGGCGTACATCGGATCGTAGTATTCGCCCAGCAGGCCACTGATCCAGCCGCGATGCAGCTCTACCGAGGCTGATCGCTGCTGCTCGTGCAACGCCGCTTCCATGATCGCTGCGAGACGTTGATAGCGCTCGCCGCCCAGGCGTTTGACGATGCTCGCCAGGCTTTCCCGCAGACGCCTGGCGAATGCCTCGAAGCCCAGCTCTGGCCCATGCGCCTGCACAAACCCGGCGCATAGGTCGACGACGTAATCCTTGAGTATACGTTCGACGCGCTGATCGAAGCCTTCTTCCAGCCACACCAGCGGGTACTCCTGCATACCGCGGAACAGCTCCAGTGGAATGGCGCGGCTGCCGACCACACGGCCTTCGTCTTCCAGCACAAACTGACGGATGCCCCGGTCACGCTTTTTCAGCATATCGATGGCCAGTGCGTTTTCGAAGCTGATCTGCGCCGGCTGGCCGGTGACCTGCTTGCCGAAGCTGGAGCCGCGATGGTTGGCGTGGCCCTCCAGGTCCAGGCCGTTATCCAGACGGGTGAGCACTTCGGTCTTGCCCGAGCCGGTCAGCCCGCCGATCAGCACGAAATCACATTCCCTGACGGCCGCATCGGTAACGTCCAGCAGGTAACTGCGCATGGCTTTATAGCCGCCGACGACTCGGGGGTACTGCACGCCCGCTTCATCCTTGAGCCACTGCTGGGTGATCTGCGAGCGCAGGCCGCCGCGAAAGCAATACAGCAGCCCGTCGGGATGGGCACGAGTGAACGCGCTCCAGGCATCGATGCGCTGCTGTTTCAGGTCGCCACTGACCAGTCGATGCCCCAGCTCGATGGCAGCCTGCTGGCCATTCTGCTTGTAGCACGTGCCAATCTGCTGCCGCTCATCGTCGTTCATCAACGGCATGTTCAAGGTGTTGGGAAACGCGCCTTTCTCGAACTCCACCGGCGCCCGCACGTCCATCAGCGTCACATCATCGAGAAAAAGGCGACGCAGGTCGCTGCAGTTGTCGCGCATCAGTAAACCTCGACGGCGTGAGCCTGCCGCGCGATGAACTGGCCGATGGGCGCCAGTTCAAGCCCCATGGCGGCAGCTTCGGCGAGAAACACTTGCTGCGCATCGGGCTCCACGGCAATCAGCAGACCACCGCTGGTCTGCGGGTCGCACAACAGCAGCTTCTGCGCCTCGCTGAGGCTGTTGATGCGTTGACCGTAACTGTCGAAATTGCGCAGCGTGCCGCCGGGGACGCAGCCCTGCTCAATATAGAAGTCGACGCTGGCCAGACGAGGCACGGCCGCGTAGTCCAGGCGCGCAGTCAACTGGCTGCCGTCGGCCATCTCCACCAGGTGGCCGAGCAAGCCGAAGCCGGTGACGTCAGTCATGGCCGTGACGCCTTCGAGCTTGCCAAACCGGCTGCCGGGCTTGTTCAGGGTGCACATCATGTCCCGCGCCACGCCCTGGTCTTCAGCGCGCAGCAGGCCATTCTTCTCGGCTGTGGTCAAAATGCCGATGCCCAGAGGTTTGCTCAGGTACAGGATGCAGCCTTGGGTGGCGGTGTCGTTGCGCTTCATGAAGCGTTTCTCTACCAGCCCGGTAACGGCCAGGCCGAAGATAGGCTCCGGGGCGTCGATGGAGTGGCCGCCCGCCAGCGGGATTCCGGCCGCATCGCACACCGCACGCCCGCCGCGAATCACTTCCCGGGCCACTTCTGCAGGCAACAGGTTGACCGGCCAGCCGAGAATCGCAATAGCCATCAGCGGGTCACCGCCCATGGCATAGATGTCGCTGATGGCATTGGTCGCGGCGATGCGGCCGAAGTCGTAGGGGTCGTCGACAATCGGCATGAAAAAGTCCGTGGTCGACACCACGCCGCGCTCTTCGTCGATGGCGTAAACCGCCGCGTCATCACGCGAGGTATTGCCGACCCACAACTTCGGGTCCAGGTTCTGCGCACCGCTGCCCGCCAGAATCACGTCGAGCACCTGCGGGGAAATCTTGCAGCCACAGCCTGCGCCGTGGCTGTACTGGGTCAAGCGGACAGGTTCGGTCATTGTGGTGTCGGTCATCAGACATACCTTGTGTAAATCAAGGCCGCGATGTTACCAGAGCCAGGCCCGCTGCCCGCCATTGGCGACCACCGGAGTTGCGTTTAAGATGTCGCGCCCTGCACGCCTGAACTCGCCGCCATGATCCCCGAAGCACTCGACATCCTCCATCAGCACCTGCTCGCAAGCCTGCAGAACGTACCCGGCGAGACCCGCCGCCTGTTCCACGGCCGAGGCCGAATGTGGCCGGGCCTGGAACACCTGACGGTGGACTGGATGCAGGGCGTGGTGCTGGTGTCGCTGTTCCGCGAGCCGCAACCTGCCGAGCTGGCGCAACTGACGCGGTTGCTGCTTGACCTGAGCAGCAGCGCACCCTGGCGCCACAGCCAGGCCCACACCCTGTTGCTGCAACATCGCTACACGCCCGACAGCACCACGCAATGGCTGCTGGGCGAGCACGTGGAGCACTGGCAGATTTGTGAAGGCGGCCTGCAGTATCAGATCGATCTGGGCAAGAAACAGAACTGCGGGCTGTTCCTGGACATGCGCTACGGCCGCGACTGGGTGCGCGCGCAGGCCCACGGCAAGCGCGTGCTCAACCTGTTTGCCTACACCTGCGGCTTTTCCGTTGCCGCCATCGAAGGTGGCGCTGCGCATGTGGTAAATCTGGACATGTCACGGGCGGCGCTGACGCGCGGGCGGGAGAATCATCGGCTCAATCAGCATGACCTGCGCAAGGTCAGCTTCCTCGATCACGAACTGTTCAAATCCTGGGGCAAGGTAAGAAAATCCGGCCCCTATGACATGGTGATCGTTGACCCGCCCTCTTTCCAGCGCGGCAGCTTCCTGCTCGACAAGGACTACCAGAAAGTGCTGCGGCGCCTGCCTGAACTGCTGGTGCCTGGCGGGCAGGTGCTCGCGTGCATGAACGAGCCGAGCCTGGGTGCGGATTTTCTCATCGATCACACCGCGATCGAAGCACCCAGCCTGCGATTCGAGCAGCGCTTGAGCAACCCACCGGAGTTCCCCGATGCCGAGCCGGAAGGCGGCCTCAAGGCGCTGGTGTTCAGGATTATCTGATTTGAGTCAGCGCGGCAGCGGCTGAAGTCAGAAACGGAAAGCCTGACGCCCGATCAGCAGCCATTTGCCGTCCTGCTTCTGCCAGATCTGGAAGTTTTCGATTTCAGTCGGCACGACTTTGCCGCTGTTCACGGCCTCGGCCGAGAAGTGATTGCGCACCAGCGCAGTGTCACCGGACAGGGTGATTTTCTGATCGCGCATTTCCAGTCTGTTGAATGCACTCTTGCCGGTTTCAATGTCGGCGATGAAGGCTTTCTTGTCCTGCACTGTGCCGCCAGAATGCCCGTATGTAAGGTTCTCTGCCGTGAGCGCTTGCAGTTGAACAATATCCTTGTGCCACATGGCCTGAGTCAGCGTGTCGACGGCCTTGGCCACATCGGCATCATCGGCGGCCTGAACGCTGCCGACGTAACTGCCCAGCAGACAGGTCAATGCAACAGCCCGTTTAAAACCCTTGTTCATGGTCAATCCTTATTGTTAGGAAGAAATCAGAAGTCATCGCTGAAGTGTGCAAGCCCTATTCTTATACGACGTCTTACAACATAGCTCACTTCATCTGCCTAGCAATAATCTTTGCTGCTTACTCGATGTCTCAAAACCGGAAACGAAAAAGACCAGGCACACCTCGCGGTGATACCTGGTCTTTTGTTCGATGACGCGTTTACCTGATCAGGCAGCGACGCATCGAAGCCGGGCGGTTGCTGTAACCGCCACGGTCATCACAGCGCCATGTCGGCCGCTGGATTAGCCTCACGCTTGGGTGCAGCAGCGCCTGGAACGGCAGGCGTCGAGGCCTGACCGGTCACCGCTGGCGGCGGCGTCAGTTGCAGGACTTCGGCGGTGTAGGCCCATTCCTTGGCAACTGCTTCCGGGCTGTTGTTCAGCTTGGTGCCGTAGCTTGGCACGATCTGGTGCAGCTTGGCTTGCCACTCAGGGGTCGCCACTTTGTCCTTGAAAACCTTCTCCAGGACGTTGAGCATGATCGGCGCTGCAGTCGAAGCACCTGGCGATGCGCCCAGCAGACCGGCAATGCTGCCGTCCTTGGAAGCAACCACTTCGGTACCCAGCTTGAGGACGCCGCCCTTCTCTTCGTCACGCTTGATGATCTGTACGCGCTGACCGGCCTGCATCAGTTTCCAGTCTTCCTGCTTGGCGTTCGGGAAGTACTCTTTCAGTGCAGCAAAGCGGTCGTCATCAGACATCATGACCTGGCCCGCCAGGTACTCGATCAACGGGTACTGCTCGATGCCCACGCGGGTCATCGGCCAGACGTTGTGCGTCGTGGTGCTGGTCAGCAGATCGAAGTACGAGCCGTTTTTCAGGAACTTCGTCGAGAAGGTCGCGAATGGGCCAAACAGAATCACGCGCTTGCCGTCCAGGACACGGGTGTCCAGGTGCGGAACCGACATGGGTGGCGCACCAGTGGAAGCGATACCGTAGGCCTTGCCCATGTGTTGCATGGCCAGGTCCTGGTTCTCAGTCACCAGCCATGAACCGCCAACCGGGAAGCCGCCGTATTCCTTGGCTTCCGGGATACCCGACTCCTGCAACAGGTGAAGGGCCGCGCCGCCAGCGCCGATGAACAGGAACTTGGCGTCGGTCTCGGTCACGCTACCGTCTTTCAGGTTCTTGTACTTGACGCGCCAGGTGCCGTCATCGTTGTGAGTAATGTCCTGCACTTCGCTGGACAGCTTCAGGCCGAAGTTGGGCTTGGCCTGCAACGTGGAAGCGAACTGGCGGGTGATCTCGCCGAAGTTGACGTCGGTGCCGATTGGACTCCAGGTCACGGCCAGCTTCTGCGCCGGGTCACGACCTTCCATCATCAGCGGGACCCACTTCTTGATCTGCTCGTGGTCTTCGGAGTACTGCATGCCGCTGAACAGCGGGCTGGCCTGCAGCGCTGCGTAACGCTTGCGCAGGAACTGAATGTTGTTGTCACCCCACACGAAGCTCATGTGCGGCGTGGAGTTGATGAACGAGCGCGGGTTCTTCAGCACACCGTTCTTGACCTGCCAGGACCAGAACTGACGCGAAATCTGAAAGGCTTCGTTGATTTCGATAGCCTTGGAGATGTCGACTTTGCCGTTCTTGTCTTCCGGGGTGTAGTTCAACTCGGCCAGGGCGGAGTGACCGGTACCGGCGTTGTTCCAGCCGTTGGAGCTTTCTTCGGCAACGCCATCAAGGCGTTCAACCATCTCCATCGACCAGCTTGGCTCCAGCTCATTGAGCCAGATCGCCAGGGTGGTGCTCATGATGCCGCCGCCAACGAGTACGACGTCGACCTTCTTCACTTCAGCTGCATGCAGAGGCGTAAGTCCCATCGACATCGCCAGACCCAGGAGGGCCGTGTTCACTTTTTTAAACATTCTGTGATTTCCAGGATAGAACGCCATCCACCGGTCAGTCTGAACATGAGTGGCCGGCTTCACGCATGCGACATGGCATTTCGTGAACCAAGGCAATCGACAGGACTGACAGTTGGACATACAAGGTCGAGAAACTGCGACCGACCTCACTTTCATGTCTCTCCTGAGCTGACTTCTTATTGTTCGCCATTGTCTTCAGCTGCTGAGTGACATTGAATCTGTTTGAACATCATCGAAGCACGGGCCTCGAACACTACGGTTTACGTTACTGGGCAAATACCTGCCGGGTTTCACCCTGACACTTCGGCCACAGGCCGGGACAGTCATGAAATACAGAAGGATTCAAGCCGGGATCGGGAACCGCAGACACCAATTGTAATCGTATACAGGTTGTGGAGCGACCCTTTAACCGAAATTGGTTGTCTGGCTAACGATTACATTACCCCCTGCAGGCTTTCAATGCGTGCTGTCTGCCGGCGGTTGCAAGCGCAGCTGCACCAGCGCTTTGGCCTGTCTCGTCAACTGATCGAGATGGCGATCGCGCTTTTTCTCAGCCTCTATCATCGGCCGGTTTCCGTGCTGCTTAAGTAAATACGTATGAATCTGGCGAATCTCCACCGATTGATAGATCGGCGCCACGTCCAGTACCGCCACCTGCCCGTTGATCGGCTCGTCGCGGTTGCTCATCAGCACCTGTGGGCCGCGGGCTGCCAGCACTTGAAACCCCATGCCTTCGAAGTACGGCACGGCGCCCGGTCGACAGCTGAGTTCGGCATGCTCATAGCGCTGCACCATCTGAGCCAGCATTGCGCGCGCCACACCTAGTCGACGCCGGTCAGCCTTCACCGCCACGTACGCCACTGCGCAGGCATCAGTGACGTCGTTTGCGGGCAGGTACAACAGAAAGCCGATGACAGTGGCCGGATCGTCAGCATCCAGCGCCACCACCAGTTCGACGTTGATCCCCTGGCTGCCATCCAGCGCCTGCAGATAGCGGTGGATTTCAAAGCCCACACCGTATTGGTACAGCGGATACAGCGGATTACTGGGCGCGATGTTGACCTGGCTGATCTCCGTCACGTAGTCGACGGCCATCTGCATGATCTGGCTGTCGATGGATTCAGGTGGCGGGGCTTGCAGGCGGGTAATGGTGAACATCGAGGTGGCGACTCCAGACGCTGAAACGAGTGCGAGCCATTAGCCAGGCCCGAAACGGCGCCATCATACCCGCTCCAGCGATTTCCCTGTTTGGCAAAGACTGCTTTAATCAGGCGACCCGCTGACCCATGCAAACAAGAGGAGCGACCGATGGAGCGTCTGACTGCGAAGGATTTTTCCCCGGAACTGCTTGAGCTGTATGACTACTACGCCCACGGCAAGATCAACCGTCGCGAATTTCTCGACCGCGCCGCCGCGTTCACGCTGCTCGGCCTGAGCGCCAGCGCAGTGCTGGCCTCACTGAGCCCCGATTACGCACTGGCTCAGCAAGTCGAATTTACTGACCCGGACATCGTTGCGGAGTACGTTATGTATCCGTCGCCAAAGGGCCATGGCCAGGTCCGTGGCTATCTGGTGCGCCCGGCAAAAACCACCGGCAAACTGCCGGCCGTGGTGGTGGCCCATGAGAATCGGGGGCTCAATCCTTATATCGAAGACGTCGCCCGCCGCGTCGCCAAGGCCGGCTTCATTGCGCTGGCGCCTGATGGCCTGACCTCGGTCGGTGGTTACCCCGGTAACGATGACAAGGGCCGCGAACTGCAGCAGACCGTCGACCCGGAAAAGCTGATGAACGACTTCTTCGCCGCCATTGAGTGGCTGATGCAGCATGACGCCAGCACCGGCAAAGTGGGCATCACCGGCTTCTGCTACGGCGGCGGTGTCGCCAATGCGGCCGCCGTAGCCTACCCGGAACTGGCCGCTGCCGTGCCCTTCTATGGTCGCCAGGCCAACGCTGCAGACGTGCCCAGGATCAAGGCGCCGCTGCTGATTCACTATGGCGAGCTGGACACTCGGATCAATGAGGGCGCGGCCGCGTATGAGCAGGCGTTGAAGGCGGCGGGCAAGACCTACGAGGCATACGTCTATCCCGGCGCCAACCACGGCTTCCACAACGACTCGACACCGCGTTACGACAAGGCAGCGGCCGAACTGGCCTGGGACAGAACGCTGGCGTGGTTCAACAAATACCTGGCGTAAACCGGTTCCCGAACTCGAGAGGGTGTCAATCGCGCCGCTTCGCCACAAGTGGGCTCCTGGAGTTCCAAGGCAGCGACGGCGGTGTGCCGGATTATTCCGTGCCCTCTTCACCCTCGGCCACCGTCAGCGCCTCGCCGATGGCATAGAAATGCCCGCCTGCAATGTAGTGCAGGCTGCGCCACGCCGGATCGGCCTGTTCAAACTGCCAGTGACCATCACTGAACACTCGCGTGTCAGCCCAGGCCCCGATTACTTCGCCGATGAACAGGTCGTAGTTCTGCTGATTATGCGGCTCGGGTATTAATCGACAGGCCAGCCAGGCCGAACAACCGGTGACAAAAGGCAGGTCGTGACCTGGCAGTTGAAACAGCTCGACACCCGCGCGCTGCAGCTTGTCCGGCTCCTCGTTGAGGCTGCGCGTGCCGACCTGATGAGTCAATTCCAGCTGCGCCGCCGTGGGCACTTGAATCACGAACAGCCCGCTGTCCTCCACCAGCGTTCGCGTGCGGGCGATCTTGTCCAGCACCACGGTGAGTTTGGCAGGCATGAAATCCAGTGCGCAGGCCCACGCAGCAGCCATGACGTTATCGACACCTGCGTGGCGCGCCGAAACCAGTACCGTCGGCCCGTGGTTGAGCAGCCGATAGGCTTTCGCCGGATCAACCGGAGCAATGAAATCGTTCACTGAAATACCTCGTTTGTCGCGCATCGAGCGCATGGTCAGCGGCCACCCTAAGCAAGATCAAAGGTCAGGGCAACCTTCAGGCCAGACGTCTGCGAAGCACGGCCGCAATCCAATAACGCGAAGGCCATGGAACGTCTTGTAACAAATGCTTTCAGAACCTGTGTCAATTATTCCACCCGGCGCAATCGAAACACTGCGCCCAGACGATGAGATCCCTGCACATGAACGTATTGCTCGTACTGACTTCCCACGATCAACTGGGTGACACCGGCAAGAAAACCGGCTTCTGGCTGGAAGAGTTCGCCGCGCCCTACTTCGTCTTCAAAGATGCCGGTGCGACCCTCACCCTGGCTTCACCCAAAGGCGGCCAGCCGCCGCTGGACCCGAAAAGCGACGAGCCTGATGCCCAGACCGAAGCCACCAATCGCTTCCGCAAGGACCCGGATGCTCAGGCAGCCCTGGCCAGCACGGTTCGCCTCGCCGACGTCAAGGCAGAAGACTTCGATGCCGTGTTCTACCCGGGCGGCCATGGTCCACTGTGGGACCTGGCTGAAGATCGCCACTCCATCGCGCTGATCGAGGCGTTCCAGGCAGCGGGCAAGCCAGTTGCCGCCGTCTGCCACGCACCGGGCGTGCTGCGTCATGTCAAAGGCGCCGACGGCAAGCCGCTGGTCAACGGCAAGCGGGTTACGGGCTTCACCAACACCGAAGAAGACGGGGTGCAGCTCACCGACATCGTGCCTTTCCTGGTGGAAGACATGCTCAAGGAAAACGGCGGCGATTACTCCAAGGGGGCTGACTGGGCCAGCTACGTGGTCGAGGACGGACTGCTGATCACCGGCCAGAATCCGGCCTCTTCGCAAGCAGCCGCAGAAGCGCTGCTCAAGCGCCTGTAAACGAAAAAGCCCCGCACTCGCGGGGCTTTTTTCACTGGCATCAGTCAGCTCAGGCCAGCGCTGCGTGTGCCCGCTTCATGCTCCACATTGCGGCAAGCGCAATCAATGCCACGATGACGCTGAACAATTCCCCGACGTGGCGCAAGCCAAACTGCGGCACCGTGACGCCAACGGCGATTACCGGCAACGACATCGACAGATAGAACACGACGAATAACGCCGAAGCGACGGCAGCTTTCTGCTGTGGTGGACTGGCGGCGGTAACGGCGCCCATCCCGGCGCGAAACACCATGCCCTGACCCACTCCCGCGACAAGACCCGCCACCATCAGCAACACCAGTTGCTGGGTCACAATGCTCAGACCCAGGGTCAGCATCCCGACAATCAGGCTGATGCAGCCAAGAGACATGTGCCGACGGGCTGGCAGCCATTGCAACAACGCCTGCCCCGCCACCGAGGCGGCAAAGAACGACCCCACCACAGCGCCAATTACAATCCCGCTGGACTGGTTCATGATCTGACGCATGATCGACGGCACCATGCTGGTGAACAGCCCGGCGACGCTGAACCCGGCCAGCCCGGCGATGGCTGCTGGGATGAACAGCGCGCGCACCGGTGCAGGAATCGATGGACGCATGACCCGCAGGCGCGGCACTTCGGGGCGCTTGACCGTTTCCCGGGCCATCAGCACACCCACCAGAGCGACCGCCAGCAAGCCCAGGTGCAGCCAGAACACCAGTTGCAGCGGATGGGGCAGATGCTGGGATG
The DNA here is from genome assembly GCF_900585905.1 of Pseudomonas viridiflava. Lineage (GTDB taxonomy): Bacteria > Pseudomonadota > Gammaproteobacteria > Pseudomonadales > Pseudomonadaceae > Aquipseudomonas. Next base: position 327,385 of record NZ_UTVH01000095.1, on the reverse strand, counting down.
TCAGCCCGGCCAGCAGCGGCCCCAGCCCCAGGCCGAACATGTTGGCAGCAGTGGCGACCAAGGTCGAACGCTTGCTCCAGGATGTGGGCGCCAGTTCAATCACCGCCACGGTTGCCGTGCCGGTCATGATCCCGGCCGAGAAGCCGGAAAATAGCCGCCCCATCAACAGGCCGCCAATGGAATCACAACACAGAAAAATACCCGCACTGATGGCACCCATCAGCAGGCCAAGGCACAGCATGGGGCGGCGCCCGAGCTGATCGGACCAACTGCCGACGGCCAGCAGCGCGGCAATGACCCCTGCGGCATAGATCGAGAAGATCAGCGTCACCCAGGTGTCACCGAAGCCCATTTGCTGCTGGTAATACACGTACAGCGGAGTGGGCAATGTAGTACCCACCATCACGATCAGCAGCGCGCAGGCCACCAGGATGAAATCCCTGCTGGAAAGTGATTCAGACTCGTTCATGCCGCCCTCGGTGTGCCCATTCATCGTTGTTCCGACAGGTGTCGGCAGCGACATACTACAGACGGGCGTAAACACTGGCTGGAAAATCACGCTTGCCGCTGACCAGGCAAAAAAAAGCCAGAACCGCAATGCAAGGTCTGAGACCACTGCAGCATTGCGATGCTGACTCTGAAGACTTGAAGCTATACAGCTTTGCTGACAGGCACAAGCCTGTATCAGGTTTTCCAGCCAATCGGTGGCAAGCAGCACGGTCGTACTGGGCAAGCTGGCCTCTTCCCGATAGATGACTCAATACAACTGGTCAACCACCCGAACCTGAGACTGCTGCCCAATGGCAACCCATTCGCTCTTCAATGTTTGCAGCACCCGGGTCATGAACACCTTGTCAGCGGCTGCCTTCTTGCCAACATAACCCTGACCACGGCGGTACATGCGCAGCCTCGCACGCATACTCGGACGGTGCTCATGAAATTCTTCTTCCCGAGTCCCGCAGGCCAGCGGCTCGATATGAACTTCACCTTCCTTGCAGACCCACAGGATGTGGTTATCGAGACTGTCCTTGCGTGCCGCAAACAATTGCGCGAGTTCATCAACAGTGGGGTGTTTGTTCAAGTTCATTTGATGCTCCTTGACCGCTCGTTAATATGATTGATTGCTGAGTTTCAATGGGTGAGTTCAAACACATCATCACATCGGCCAACTGAGTCATGTCGCTGCAGTAACAGGCGCACTTGCGAACGCCCGGAATTGTGCAGAGCCGGTTCCTGAACAAAGGTGTGTAGCCTTGATCAAAAGCCACTACGCGATTGCGCAAACAACGAGAAGGTAAACAGCGAACGTCCATTACCTGACATTACTTCGGTAACTCCCTTGCAATGCCAGCCACAAGAATCATGAAGACGTTTCGCCGGCCTCTTCCCGCCAAAAGACGACAATGCCGAGTCAGCTTTCATCAATCTGCCTTGTGGGCAGCACACATCGGGAACATCACGACGGCTCGTCCTGACGTCAGGAGCACCCTTTTACTGCTCTCCCGATCGGGGAGACAGCTGAATAATGCAAGGGGAAGTGGCAGGCGTCAACGATTATGTAGTGGTAATTTTTTAGCACTACATAATGACGATACTGACTCTCTGGTCACCCGCCAGCCAGAGCCGGTCAGGGTTTCGCGGCGACCGACTCCAGCATCTTGGCGACCTTGTCGAGCAGTGCCCCGAGCTTGAATGGCTTGATGATCATGTCCATTGCGCTGCCCAGGAACGCCTGACGATTGATTGCGTTTTCTGCGTAGCCGGTCATGAACAGCACCGGCAGATTCGGCCGCCAGATACGCGCATGGTCGGCCAGCTCGCGGCCATTCATGTGCGGCAGCCCGACGTCGGACAGCAGCATGTCCACTGAGGGATCATTTTCAAGAATCGACAAGGCGGTGGCGACATCGGCCGCCTGGGTACAGCGGTAACCGTTATCCACCAGCAATTCGTTGACGAACATGCGCACCGACGCAGTGTCTTCGACAATCAGGATGTGCTGCCCTGCCCCAGGCTGCGGCAATTGCTCGGGAATTGCTGTGGCAGGGAATATATCCACCCCAGCGGGCAGCATCAGCGTGACCTCCGTGCCCTGACCGGCGGCGCTGCGGATTACCACATCACCGCTGGACTGACGGGCAAAACCGTAGATGGTCGACAGCCCGAGCCCAGTGCCTTCGCCGATGGGTTTGGTAGTGAAGAACGGATCGAACACCTTGTCGATCACGCTGTGATCGATGCCGACCCCGTCATCCTTCACCGACAGCGCCAGGTACGGCCCGTCTGCCAGCCTGGAATTGCCGGTCGAATGGGCGGCGAACGTGGTCACACGAATAGTGCCGCCATCAGGCAAGGCGTCTCGCGCATTGATCACCAGGTTGAGCAAGGCGCTTTCCAGCTGACTGGGATCCACCAGCGCAATGGCAGAATGCGACGTCAGTTCCAGGGTCAGGGCGATACGCTTGCCGATGGTGCGGCGCAGCAAGTCTTCAAGGGAGCGAATGTGCTCATTGATGTCTATGGCGCGGGCATCCAGCGGCTGCTGGCGAGCAAAGGCCAGCAGCCGATGCGTCAGCCCGGCAGCGCTCGAGGCCGAGGCCAGGGCCGCTTCGGCGTAGCGCAGGAGCTTCTCCGGACGATTCTCTTCGACGCGCTTCTTGATCAGCTCAATCCCGGTAATGATTCCGGTCAGCAAATTGTTGAAGTCGTGGGCGATGCCGCCAGTCAGCTTGCCGATGGCATCCATTTTCTGCGCTTGCAGCAGTTGCGCCTCGGTGCGCGCACGTTCGGCGACTTCGTGGGCCAACTGGCTGTTGACGCTGTCGAGCTGGCGCAGATGGGACTGTTCGCGCTGGCGATGCTCGGTCACGTCCTCGACGAACACCAGGCTGCGCTGCGGCGTGCGGTAAGGCGAAACCTGCCACTCGGTCTCGCGAATGCGGCCGCGAACCTTCATCCGCAACGTCCCCTTCCAGCGCTCGCCAGCAGCCAGCCCGGCGCGCAGGTCTTCGATGACGCCATCCTGCCCGCTGTCGAGGGAATCGGTGATGGTGGGCTGGTCGATGCTTTGCTTGATCAACCGGGCAAACGCCTGGTTGCACTCATGCACCTTGAGCTGATCGTCCATCACTGCGATGGGCGCCGAAATGTTGGCGAAAATCTCCCGGAACCGCGCCTCGCTGTCGCGCAGCGCATATTCGGTATCGCGCACCCGCAGCAGGGTGCGCAAGGTGGCCAGCAATACATCGGGGTCTACCGGATGGACCAGATAGGCATCGGCGCCCGCTTCCAGCCCGGTGACGATATCAGTGGTCTGAATCGACGCCGCTGAGACGTGGACCACCGGCAGCAGCGCGGTGCGCGGATCGGCGCGCAGCAGGCGGACGATGTCAAACCCGCTCATGTCCGGCAAATTGACATCGAGAATCAGCGCATCTGGCAACTCTGCGGCGATTGCCTGCAGCCCTTCGGTGCCGGTGCCCGCCTCGCTGACCAGGAACTCATGGCGCTCCATGCGACGACGCAGGGCATAACGCGTGGCAGCGTTGTCATCGACGATCAGCAGGCGCGATTCACGCTTCATCGCCAGGCTCCGACGCAATCGCCAAAGGGATGATGACAAAGAAGGTGGAGCCAACCCCGGGTTCGCTGTCCAGCCCGACACGACCACCGAGCAACTCGGCGAAGCGTTTGCACAACGACAGCCCCAGCCCGGTGCCACGCAGGCGCTTTTGCAGGGGCGAATCGATCTGCGAGAAGTCTTCGAACAGTGCGCCATGCATTTCCTGAGGAATGCCGACGCCGGTGTCACTGACCGCGAAGCGGATTTCGCGCTCATTCTCAAGCCTAGCCGACACCCGCACTTCGCCGCGCTGAGTAAATTTCAGCGAGTTGGAAACAAAGTTGCGCAGGATTTGCGCGAGCTTCTTGTCATCGGTATACAGCCGCGGCAACCCGGACGGCTCTTCGAAGATCAGGTCCACTGCCGAGCCGTTGACGATGGGCCGGAACATCCCGCGCAACGCCGAAAACAGGTCGAGCATGTCGAACCAGGCGGCAGAAATGGTGATCCGCCCCGCTTCGATTTTGGCCAGATCCAGCAGATCGTCGACCATGTCACTCAACTCGCGGGCGGCGCCGCTGACAAAGGCCACCTGCTTGTGCTGTTCGTCGCTCAAGGGGCCGTCGATTTCGTCCTTGAGCAGGCTGGTGATGCTCAGGATCGAGCCCAGTGGCGTGCGAAACTCATGGCTCATGTACGACAGGAAACGACTTTTCAGGTCCGACGCCTGGCGCAGTTCATCGGCCTGGTTGTCCAGCTCGGCATACAGCGCCAGCACACCCTGATTGGTTTCTTCCAGCTCGGCGCGCAAGGCATCGGCTTCGTCGCGCAAGCGCTGCAGCTCGACCGATTGATCGTTGCGAATCGTCTCAGGCATCGAACGCCTCCAGAGCAAGCACCAGAACAGTGACGTCATCGCGCCCACGGCAGAAGTCGCGGTGCAGCACAGCGGCGATGACCGCCGGGTGACGGTAGATCAGACCGGGATAATCGGTCAGGTTCCAGCGCGATTGCAGGCCGTCGCTGTACATCACCAGCAGCTGGCCGAGCGCTTCGCTCTGTTCAAACGCTTGAACCTTGCGGAACTGCAGGCCAACGATACCGGGATGCGAGGCCAGCCCGCGGCTCTTGCCGTTTTCGAGCAAGGTCGCGCCGATGTTGCCAATCCCGGCGAAGCGCAGGCTGGCGCTCGCCCCCTCGAATTGCGCCAGCGCAGCAGCACCGCCGCGTGTGCCTTTCATGGCATGGTGCATTTCTTCAAAAATCAGCGCGGCCGAATCGAAAGGCTGGCGCTGAAACGCGTCCTGCCCGGCCATGGCCGCCGCTTCGGCTTCAGGGCCGTGACCCAGGCCGTCAATGATCAGCACGCTGGCCCGGTTACCCTCGATGGCCAGGGACCAAATGTCGCCACACGCCGGGTCGCCGTGCAAGGAGTGCTGGCTGACGCCCAGACGCAGGTCTCTGATCTTGCGCTGACGCGGATAGAAGCGCGCCATCACCACGGCGCCACGCGCGTCGACATGCACATCGAACACATCGGCCTGACGCTCAATGGCGCCCAGGCCAATGCCCTGGGTGCCGCCGGTGGAAAACCCGTCCTGCAGGCAATCGACGAGATCGAAACCGGGCCCGCGATCCACCGAAATGATCTCCAGCCCAGTGAAGGCCTGCGCGCCAATGGCGCGCAGGTGCAGCTCGCCGCGCTGTGCATGCTTGAGCAGGTTGCTGGTCAGTTCGGTCGCAATCAGGGCAACCCGGCCGACATCGACGTCATCGAAACCCAGGGATTCGGCCAGTTGCGCGGCGGTGCGCCTGGCGTGCCCGACCTGGCTGCTGTCATCAATCGACAGCACCATTGTCAGGGTGCTGCGCAGATTCATGTCCATCGGGTGATGGTTATCCTTGTGCCCAGGCCTGGCGTGGTGTCCAGCTCGAAGTCATCGACCAGACGCTTGGCACCGGTGAGGCCCAGGCCCATGCCGTTGCCGGAGGTCCAGCCATCGGTCATCGCCAGTTTGAGATCCGGGATGCCCGGCCCTTCATCGCGAAAGGTAATGCGCAAACCGGTGCGCATGTCTTCTTCCAGAATCTGCCAGTCCATATCGCCACCGCCACCGTAGACCATGGTGTTGCGCGCCAGCTCACTGACCGCTGTGACCATCTTGGTCAGATCGATCAGACGCATGCCGCACTCCTGGGCCAGCTTGCGCGCAGTCTGGCGCGCGAGCACCACGTCCTGCTCGATCAGCACTGGCTGCGTGCCGCTGCTGCGCACGATCATTGCGCAAGCACCCGTTCATGCAGCAGTTTCATGCCCCGCTCAACGTTGAGTGCAGTGCTGACGCCCGGCAAGGTCATGCCCAGTTCGACCAGGGTGATCGCCACCGCCGGCTGCATGCCCACCAGCACGGTTTCGGCGTCCATGATCCGCGACAGGCCGGAAATGGTGCCGATCATCCGGCCGACGAAGGAGTCGACGATGTCCAGCGCCGAGATGTCGATCAACACCCCGCGGGCGGACGTCTTGCTGATGCGTTCGGACAGGTCGTCCTGCAAAGTCAGCGCGAGCTGATCGTGCATGTCGACCTGGATGGTCACCAGCAGGTAGGCGCCCATTTGCAGAATCGGAATGCGTTCCATGATCAGACCGCCTTGGTAACGGTCATTCCCAGGCGACGCAGCGCCAGGGCCAGGGCATCGGCCAGGTTGGCCTTGGTGACGACGCCTTGCAGATCAAGGCCCAGGTGGACGATGGTCTGGGCGATTTGCGGACGCACGCCGCTGATGATGCAGTCGGCGCCCATCAGGCGGATCGCCGTGACCGTTTTCAGCAGGTGTTGCGCCACCAGGGTATCGACCGTCGGCACGCCGGTGATGTCGATGATGGCGATTTCCGAGCCGGTGTCGACGATGCGCTGCAGCAGCGACTCCATCACCACCTGCGTGCGTTGCGAATCCAGGGTGCCGATCATTGGCAGAGCGAGCACGCCGTCCCAGAGTTTGACCACCGGGGTCGACAATTCCAGCAGCTCTTCCTGCTGACGCTTGATCACGTTTTCACGGGATTTCTGGAAGGTGCGGATGGTGTGCATGGCCAGCGCATCGAGCAGTTCGGAGATTTCCAGCAACTGCTCGGCATAGACCGCTGGCTCAGCCTGGTACTCGTGCTGCAGCGCCTTGAACAGCGGTCCCTTGAGGGAAAAGATGAAGCTGGCAGTCTGCTGTGAATCCTGACCAGCCAGGGCGCGGCTTTGCGACAGCTTTTCCAGAAACTGACGGATTTCATCCCAGTCGCTGCCCGCCAGCGATTGCAGACGACCCTTCTCGGCAACGGCGATCACCAACTGCAGAAAGTCTGCGGCCTGCTGGCGCAAGTCGTCTTCCTTGAGGTTGCGTGCCGCACCGGTGGTCTGGAGTGCGCCAACCCACTGAGCTATCAGCTCCGAACGAGATTTGCTGATTGCTTCAACGGTTCGCTGCTGCACTGTCGCCATCTTGTTTTGCTCCTGAACGATTCCGACACCCATGATCGCTCAGGGTGTTTGACGGTAAAGAATTGGGCTTTTACGGGGTAGATAACTTGCCAATTCTGTAGTGTTTACAGCCAATTGCAAGCGAAGCGTGCTGGCACATTGCTAATAGGTGTCTGTCAAGGTGCAAACAAGGGCGTACGCCAGGGAGAGACACTCGTTACCGTGTATCTACAAGCGTCCGGCATTCATTTGAGTAGGTCGTCAGCTAGCCATACAAAGAGGGCGGTGAAGACCTTGACGATCTTGCAAGTGCCGGTGCGGTTGCGCGGGGGCCAGAGCCGGGTCAGCCCGTCATGTCAGCCCAGACAGACTCGCCGACTTGCCCGGAACATGTCCAGCCACTGTGGCGTTGACACCCGCCTCTTCGCCAGCAAGCGGGCTCCCACCTATGCTGCATATCCGCGAGCCAACCACTTCCTTTTCAAGCCAAGACACACCTGAGTGGAACATCTGCCCGCCAGATGCCGCCGTTAGTGGCTCGCGAGCTTGTCGACAGCACCGGGTTTGTCATGCACGCCAAAGCGGTCAATGATTGTTGCGCTGGCTTCATTGAGGCCCATCACTTCAACCTCAGTGCCTTCACGGCGAAACTTGATCACCACCTTGTCCAGCGCTGCGACGCCAGTGATATCCCAGAAATGCGCCTGCGTGAGATCGATGGTGACCTTGCCGAGCGTTTCCTTGACGTTGAAAGCGTCCGAGAACGTTCCTGCAGAGCTGAAGAACACCTGGCCCACAACACAGTAGGTCCGATGAGCGTCGGTCTCTGCCAAAGTGCTCTTGATGTCCAGGTAGTGCCCGACCTTGTTGGCGAAAAACAGGGAGGCCAGCAGCACACCTGCCAGTACGCCGTAGGCCAGATTGTGAGTGGCCACGACGACCACGACGGTCGTGACCATGACAAGGTTTGTCGACAGCGGATGCTGTTTCAGGTTGCGCAGAGAATCCCAACTGAATGTGCCAATGGACACCATGATCATGACGGCCACAAGTGCGGCCATGGGAATCCTGGAGAGCCATTCGCCAAGAAACACCACCATCAGCAGCAGGAAAACGCCGGCAGATAATGTCGAGAGACGGGTGCGCCCTCCCGATTTCACGTTGATGATGGACTGGCCGATCATCGCGCAACCCGCCATCCCGCCTAACAGTCCCGCAGCGATATTGGCCACGCCCTGCCCCTTGCACTCGCGATTCCTGTCGCTGGTGGTATCGGTCAGGTCGTCGACGATGGTTGCGGTCATCATTGACTCGAGCAGCCCTACAACCGCCAGCGCTGCGGAGTAAGGAACAATGATGCGCAAGGTTTCAAGGTTCAGTGGCACGTCGGGCCATAAAAAAATCGGGAGCGTGTCCGGCAACTGGCCCATGTCACCTACGGTGCGGATATCCAGGCCGAGGTAAATGGCAAGCGCGGTCAAGGTCAGAATGCACACCAGCGGCGAGGGAATCAGCTTGCCAATGACCGGCATATACGGAAACAGGTAGATGATGCCAAGACCCGCTGCGGTCATGGCGTAGACATGCCAGGTCACGTCGGTCAATTCAGGTAGCTGTGTCATGAAAATCAGAATCGCCAAGGCGTTCACAAACCCTGTGACCACGGAGCGAGAGACGAAGCGCATCAACGAGCCCAGCTTGAGGTAGCCCGCGAGGATCTGAAATACCCCACAGAGCAGCGTGGCTGCCAGCAGGTACTGAAGTCCGTGATCTTTAACGAGGGTTACCATCAACAGGGCCATCGCACCGGTAGCCGCCGAGATCATCCCAGGACGCCCCCCGACAAAGGCGATGACGGCGCAGATACAGAAGGAGGCGTAAAGACCGACCTTCGGGTCAAGGCCGGCGATGATGGAAAAGGCGATGGCCTCAGGAATCAGTGCAAGCGCAACTACGATTCCCGCGAGTACATCTCCACGGACGTTGGAAAACCACGTGTGTCTAAGTGTTTGCAGCATAGAAAATATCCAAGGCAAAGCATCGCGCGCGTCAAGGCGATGGCGTGCACATTGATGCATATTCACGTTTTGAGATGTTTGCTGTGTGCGTAAGGTGTAAAACCAGGCGTACAGCGGCGTGCGCCCGCGAGCGAGGCTGGCGGAAGCGAATGATGCGAGGGGGGCGTAGCGCTAAGGCGGCGTAGGCTGCCAGTGGATTGTCTGGAGTACAGTCATGCGGGTGTTCCTGTAGCTCAGTGGGAAACAGAAGCGGCAGTATATAACGAGGCCGACGTCGATGGCGACCCGTTGGCAAGCACGGAATGAGTCAGATCAAAAAGCGCCACAGCCAAACGGAGTGCCTGCGGGCAAGGATTTGTGACCGCCCAGGCTGCCATCTGCCTACCAAATGCCGCCCTTTCACGTCACCCGTTCTTCGGGTGGGAGTGAGTGTGCTCACAAAGGGTCCAGACATTCGCTGGCCAATGAATGCGCCCTCTTACCGGCCCCCCGCAAGCAAGCCTGCAGCAGCGTTGACATTACTCATGCTGAAAAAGCGAGCGACCTATGTCGGCAGCTTTCTGCAAATGAATGGCCGGCTCCTGGGTTTCCGAATCCAGCATCAGCGTGGAACTGGCCACCCGGGCGCCGCAGTAGTCAAAGATGCCATGCTCGATCTGCGTGGTCATAGCCGCCTGGTAACCATGACGCTCATAGGTCGCCGGATCCGCGCCACCCACGGCGATCAGGTGCACCTCCAGATCCTGAAGCTTTTTGACCAGCTTGCCGTCCGCAAAATCGAAGGCCCAGCCATTGACGAACACCCGGTCGATCCAGCCTTTGAGCAAGGCTGGCATCGACCACCAGTAGATCGGGTAAACCAGCACCAGAGCTGCAGCCTTGTCGATGCGCACCTGCTCGGCCAGGACATCAGCTGGCATTTCGCCTTTGCCGTGGAGCACGGCGATGTCCGCCTGGGTAAACCGGGGGTCGAAATCGCTGGCGGCCAGATCGAAAATTTCCGTCGTGTGCTGCGCTGTTGCGCCTGACACGCCTTTGGCGATCTCGCGGGCAATGCTTTGAGTCAGGGAATCAAAGGCCGGGTGAGCGACAACGATGAGTGCGTGCATGAATGCTCCAGAGCGTTCGAATGTGCGGGCGAGCCTTGTCAGCGCACCCTGTTTCAGGGCTTGAACGAATGGCTCAAGCGTATATGATCGACCCCAGGTTGTACGATGACATATGACGCTAAAGCATGACTTCATGCTTCAAACAATAATCAACGAGCGATCCTTATGACCCAAAGCAAAGCCGAAGTCCTGGTCTGGGGCCAGATGCATGAGTCTCTGACGACCAACCTGGCGCGCGACTTCACTGTCCACAATCTCTGGGAGATTACCGACCGCGACAGCTGGTTGCACAGCCACGGCGAGCGCATTCGTGCGGTCATCACCAGTGCTGTCTACGGCACCGACAACGACCTTCTCAAGCGCCTGCCCAAGCTGGAAGTGGTCACCAGTTTCGGCGTCGGTTATGACGCCGTGGACGTCGACTATCTGGCCAGCCGTGGCATTCGCCTGAGCAATACCCCGGACGTGCTCAACAAGGCGGTGGCCGAAACGGCGCTGGCACTGATGCTCGGCCTGAGCCGCAGGATCAGCCAGGCCGAACGCTTTGTGCGCGCAGGCCAGTGGCCCACCGGCAAGTTTCCGCTGGGCAACGATCTGGCAGGCAAGACCTGCGGCATCGTCGGCCTGGGCAAGATCGGCAAGACCATTGCCACCCGAGCAGCGGCGTTTGACATGGCCATCGCCTACTTCCGTCGTGGCGAGGCTTACCCCGACGTGCCTTACACCCACTACGCCGACCTCGAAGCGTTGGCAAGGGACGCCGACTACCTGATCATCATCGTGCCAGGAGGCCCCGACACGGAGAAGCTGATCGACGCCCGCATTCTCAAGGCGCTCGGCCCGACGTCCTTCCTGATCAACGTGGCGCGCGGCTCGGTGGTGGACGAAAAGGCGCTGATCGCTGCCCTGCAGGCGGGTGACATCGCTGGCGCTGCGCTGGACGTCTTCGAAGACGAACCCAACGCGCCTGCCGCGCTGTTCGACATGGACCAGGTCGTGCTGACGCCACATATCGGCAGCGGCACCATTGAAACCCGGCAGGCCATGGCCGATCTGGTATTCGCCAACCTGAGCCGCTACTTCGCCGAAGGTCAACTGGTGACCGAAGTCAAAGCCTGAACCGCGCTAGCGCAGGGTTTACGCCAAGGTCGGCGATACGCTCTACGGATTTGCCGACTGTTTCACGGCTTTAACGATGGCTGGGCGTGCACTCTCGCGAATTTCGCCTATTGTTGGTTTTGGCATGTGAAAAGGTGAGTCGTCTATGAATATCGAAAAGCTGTTCTCGGGTCTGCACAGTCTGCCCAGCATCCCCAAGGTTGCTCTGGATCTGATCAAGCAATTCGACAAGCCTGATTCGGACTTGCGCAGCATTGCGAGCAATATCGAGATGGACCCGGTGATTTCCGCCAAGATTCTGCGCTTGGCCAACTCGTCCAGGTTTCGCGGCGCACGGGAGTCATCCAGTGTCGAGGACGCTGCCACGCGTCTTGGCTTCGACACCCTGCGCACCCTGGTGCTGGCGTCTGCCGTCACCGGGGCGTTCAAGGCAGTGCCCAGCTTCGACCTCAAGGGCTTCTGGCTGAAGAGTTTTCAGGTCGCCGGGATCTGCCGGGTCATCGCCAGGCAAACCGGCGCTGACCCTGAAATAGCTTTCACCTGCGGCGTCATGCACGACATTGGCGAGCTGCTGATCCAGACAGGCGCACCGGATGTGGCCGAACGCATCAATGTCGCCAGCAAGACCGGCACCCCCGGGCGTGCGGCCGACGAAACTGTGCAACTGGGCTTCGGTTATCCGGAAGTGGGCGCAGAACTGGCCAAACGCTGGCAGCTGCCAGTGGTGATCCAGCATGCCATCTTGTATCAGGCGCAGCCGATGAAAGCGCCGAGTGATGATCCGTACCCGCGCATCGTTGCCCAGGCTATGTTGATTTCCGACGCCATCGAGACCCACGGCGGCGCCAATGCTCAGGCGCAACAGGCTGTGGCCGGGCCGCTGACTGAAGGGCTGAATCTGGATACGCTGTTTGCTGCCCTGCCGGCAGTGCTGGAAGCGGACAAGGCTTTTGCAGAGCTGTTGAGCTAGCGCCTGGGCCGCCACTTGCAGACGAGCGTCGGCCGATTGCGATCAACTGCAATCGGCTGACGCCGTTTCATTTCCCCGCCAGACCGTTGAGCAGCGCCTTGTTGAAGTTCGCCGGGTCCTCCATCTGCGGGGCGTGGCCCATGCCGGGAAACTCCACCAGACGCGCGCCGGGGATTACTTTCGCAGTGTTCTTGCCCAGCACTTTGTAATGGCCCAGCGTGGCTTTTAGCTCCGGGGAGGCGATGTCGCTGCCAATGGCCGTGGTATCGGCATCACCGATCATCAACAGGGTCGGGACCTTGAGCCTGGGAAACTCGTAAACCACCGGCTGGCTGTAGATCATATCGTAGATCAGCGCCGAGTTCCACGCCACTACTTCCCGCCCAGGGCCATTGCTCAAGCCCGCCAGCATGTCCACCCACTTGTCATATTCAGGCTTCCAACGCCCGGCGTAATAGGTGTTCTGCTCGTACTTGCGGATGCCTTCGGCGGTGGTTTTCAACTCCCGCTGATACCACTGATCCACGGTACGATAAGGCACGCCCAGGGCTTTCCAGTCTTCCAGGCCGATGGGGTTGACCATCACCAGCTGCTCGGTCTGCTGCGCATACATCAGGGCATAACGCGTCGCGAGCATGCCACCGGTGGAATGGCCAATGACAGTGGCCTTGTCGACTCCCAGGCTGGCGAGCAGCGCGTGAGTGTTGTTCGCCAACTGCTGAAAACTGTACTGATAGCGTTCAGGCTTGCTGGACGTACAGAAGCCTATCTGGTCGGGGGCGATCACTCGGTAGCCTGCGCCCGACAAGGCCTTGATGCTGTCTTCCCAGGTCGCGGCGCAGAAATTCTTGCCGTGTAACAGGACCACGGTTTTGCCATTGGCCTTGCCTGACGCGGCGACATCCATGTAGCCCATTTCCAGCGCCTGGCCCTGAGACTCAAACGCAAACTTGCTCAACGGATGGGGATATTGAAAACCCTCCAGTTGCTTGCCATACGCAGGCGTCTGGGCCTGCGCCTGGGCCGCCACTGGCAGCGCCATGAAAGGTAGGGCCAGCATCAGACCGGCAACATAGGCAGCGCGCATGAACGTGACTCCTGAACAGAAAAATGGCAGCCCAAGGTGATACACCGCAGCCTGCGGCCTGGGCAAGCGATGAAACATGCTGTCATGAGAAAACTGACATTCGCGTCGCGTACCGCTTACCGATAGCCCCGCGCCTGCAGGTCGAACAACGCGGCATAGCGCCCGCCTGCCGCCAACAGGCTGGCATGATCGCCACGCTCCAGCACCCTGCCCTTGTCGAGCACGACGATATGATCGGCGTTGCGCACGCTGGAGAAGCGATGGGAAATCAGCAGCGTCATGCGCCCCCTGGCGTATTCGCGAAAGTGATCGAACACCGCCGCTTCCGCGCCTGCGTCCAGCGCGGCAGTGGGTTCATCGAGGATCAACAGGTCGGCGTTGCGCCGCATATATGCGCGGGACAAGGCGATTTTCTGCCATTGCCCACCGGACAGCTCCTGCCCACCGGCAAACCAGCGGCCCAGTTGCGTGGCGTAGCCCTTGTCCAGACGCTCGATGAACTCAGCGGCCATGCCCTGGCTCGCGGCCTCGCGCCAGCGACTCTCGACGTGGAAGGCGTCGGTGTCGCCGACACCGAGGTTTTCGCCGACCACGAATTGGTAGCGGATGTAATCCTGAAAGATCACGCCAATGCGCCGCCGCAATGCGTCTTCCGTCCAGTCGTTGAGGTCGCTGCCGTCGAGCAGGATGCGCCCCTGATCCGGGCGATAGAGCCGGGTCAGCAGCTTGATCAGCGTGGTCTTGCCCGAGCCATTCTCACCCACCAGCGCCACGCTGCGCCCAGGTGCCAGATGCAGATCAATGTCGCGCAAGGTCGGCTGGCTGGCGCCGGGGTAGGCAAACCCCACACCTTCACAGCGCAGGCCATCGCCGGGCAACACCCCCTTGGTCAGATGGCCATTGTCAGCCACCACTGGCTGGCCCAGGTATTCGTACAGGTCGGCCAGGTAGAGACCGTCTTCGTACAGCCCGCTGATGGCGCTCAGGCTGCTGCTGACGGCGCTTTGTCCTTGCTTGAACAACACCAGGTACATGGTCATCTGGCCGAGGGTGATGCGGCCATGAATGGCGTCGATCACGATCCAGGCGTAGGCCAGGTAAAAAGCCGCAGTGCCCAGCAGACCCAGCAGGAATCCCCAGCCGTCGCGGCGCAATGTCAGCCGACGGTCCTCGCCATACAGCCGCTCGAAGGTGTCGCGGTAGCGCTGCAGCAACAAGGGGCCGAAGCCGAACAGCTTGACCTCCTTGATGTAGGTCTCGTGGGAAAGCAGCGTCTCGATGTAGTTCTGTTGACGGCTTTCCGGGGCGCGACGGGTGAACAGGCGGAAGGCGTCCCCGGAGAAATGCGCCTCGGCGAAGAACACCGGCAAGGCGCCCACCACCAGAATCAGCAGCGCCCAAGGCGAGAAATGCACCAGCAGCACGCCGAAACTGATCAGCGAGATCAGGTTTTGAATCAGACCCAGGGATTTGGTCACCAGCGCCAGCGGTCGCGTCGAGGCTTCGCGACGGACCCGCACCAGCTTGTCGTAGAGCTCGGAGTCCTCGAACTGCATCAATGACAGCGTTTGCGCTTTTTCCAGGATCAGCGTGTTGACCTTCATCCCCAGCTGCACCCGCAACAACGACTGTTGTACTGACAGCGCCCGCTGTGTACCGGCCAGCAGCGCCAGCACGCCAGCCTCCATCAGCACATAACGCAACACGGGCCACAGCGGCGCCTCGCCACTGGCGGCGTGCAGCTGCATGGCGGCAACCACGGCGTCGACGATGCGCTGCCCCAGCCACGCGGCCAGCGCAGGCAACACGCCAGCCAACAGCGTCGCCAGCACCAGCCCGAGGGAAAGCCCGCGCGAGGTGCTCCAGACCAGCGCCATGGCACGGCGGGCCTGATCCAGAAAAGCGGTGAAACGACTGACGACCGGCATTGGCGCGGGGGCTCCTTGAGTATTTGAACGAACTGATGCGTGCAGCCGGGCTCGAAACACAATGAACTGCCGACGGCGGCTCTACCTTGTCCGAGTGGAGGCCTCCAAGATGCAAGACAGCCACAACCTGCAACGCTTCGTCGACGCCCAGGCCGCCGTGTTCAAGCGGGTGTTGGCCGAGCTGCGCCAGGGCCAGAAACAAAGCCACTGGATGTGGTTCGTGTTTCCGCAGATCAGCGGCCTGGGCCGCAGCGAAACGGCACGCCATTTTGCCCTGTCCGGCCTTGATGAAGCCCGCGCCTACCTGCAGCATCCGCTACTGGGGCCACGCCTGGAGCAATGCGCACAGATCATCGCGCCACAGTCGCAACGGTCGGCGCGGCAACTCTTCGGCACTCCGGACGACCTCAAGTTGCATTCCAGCATGACCTTGTTTGCCGTCGCCGCGCCGGACAAGCCGGTATTCAACGCCGTGCTCGATACCTTTTTCAGCGGCCAGCACGACAGCGCCACGCTAAAACAACTCAATCTGCAACAGCCTTAACGCCCTGCCCGCTGCAGGCAACGTTCGCGGCGGTCATCAACCCGCTCGGCAAACCAGGCGGTGGTCAGCTCGCGGGTGATTTTCGGGCTCTGCAAGGTAATGCCCGGCAACACAGCCCTGGGCAGCGCCTTGCCCGCCGATTGCTCGGCGAGGGCAAACACCCGCTCGTACAGATCGGTTTCCTGAAATTCCAGCGTGTCGCCCTGCTTGAGCTGGCTGAATATCGCCGGATTGCTCATGTCCAGACGCTTGCCCAGCGCGCGGACCGCCAGCTCAGTGGCGCCAGGGGAATTCGAATCATAGAGGATGAGATCGCCGTCCAACGCCAGCTTGATCCCGGTCAGCTGACTGACGGCGCTTTGAAACGCGGCATTGCGACTGGCGTACCAGCCTGCGTTGAAGTCGGCGAAGCGGTACAGCGAGCGCGGGTAATCGGCCGGATAGCCGAGCAGATGGGCGATGCCGAAATACATGCCGCCGCGCCGGGTAAACACTTCACGGCGAAGGGTGCCGTCCACCGGGTAGGGATAGCCGCGCGCCTGTTTTTCCGCAAAGGCGATGCTCACCTGCATCGGCCCGCCCGTATGCACCGGGTTGAAGCTGCCAAACAGCGTCTGCCCCATGGGCACCATGCCGATGAAGTCGTCGAATATCGAACTCAGCTCCCTTTCGGTACGCGCCGCCTCCAGCCGGGCGGCATAGGTCTTGCCATCCGGGGAACGAATCTGCAAGGCGCGACGGATCAGAAGTTGCGGAATGTGCAAGCGCGCGGCACGGCGGTCAATCTCACCCCGGGCGATTTTAGCCATGCCCGGCACCGGCGGATCGACCTGAAACGTCGACTCCTGCTCGGCCACCGCCAGCACTGAACAGAGATTTTCGACGCTCGGTTCCAGGGTCTGCGCGGTAAAAGCGGTCTGGATGTCTGCCGCCCAGCCTTCGCGGTCTGGCGTTTTCGCCGGCATCAGGCGAATCACCTGAGCGCGAATCTGCCCCGGCGTGAGCTCCGGGGTCTGCCGTGCCGATTGCGTGCCGCAGGCGGCGAGCAGCATTGCCACCAAGGCCATGAGCAAGGGTTTGACGCAGGTTGCACGCGACGTAGTGCCTGCGAGTATCAATCCATTCAAAAGCCTTTTCCCCTGCCTGCCGAGGGTCAGAACACCGACCATTCAATTCGTGCGCTGAGTTTTTCCAGCGCTGCCATACCGGCCAGGGAGTTGCCTGCGGCGTTGAGCTCCGGCGACCACACGCACACGGTGAAGCGCCCTGGCACCACCGCGACAATACCGCCACCGACGCCGCTCTTGCCAGGCAAACCGACGCGATAGGCAAAGTTGCCTGCTTCGTCATACAACCCGCTGGTGGCCATGATCGAATTGAGCTGGCGGGTCTGTTGCGGCGTGAGTATCTGCTGCCCGCTGTGCACGCAGAAGCCCTGATTGGCCAGAAAGCCGAAGGCGCGGGCCAGGTCGATGCAGCTCATGCTCAAAGCGCAGTGATGGAAATAGCTGCGCAACACCGCTTCAACCTCGCCCTCGAAGTTGTCGAAAGACTTCATCAAGTAGGCTGCGGCGGCGTTGCGCGAGCGATGCTGGTATTCGGACTCGGCCACCTTGGAATCGGAGGTGATCTCGGGATTGCCGCAAAGCCTGCGGACAAAGTCGCGCATCGACAGTGACGGCGCGGCGAAACGCGACTGATTGATGTCGCAGATCACCAGTGCACCGGCATTGATGAACGGGTTGCGCGGCCGCCCACGCTCGAACTCCAGCTGCACCAGCGAGTTGAAGGGCTGCCCGGAAGGCTCGTGCCCCAGGCGCTGCCAGATGTCCTCACCGGAATGGCCGATGGCCTGGACCAGACTGAATACCTTGGAAATACTCTGAATCGAAAAGCGCGTATCGGCGTCGCCCGCGCAGTGCAGTTCGCCCTCGTTGCTGTAAACGGCGATGCCCAACTGGTCGGGTGACACCTCGCCCAGCGCCGGAATGTAGTTGGCCACCTTGCCCTGCCCGATCAAGGGTCGGACTTCGTCAAGTATCTCGTTCAGCAACGTCTGCATGGGTGCGCTCAGTGTTTTTCAGGACCGCATGCTAGACGCTTGGCGCCGCTGGCGCATCACACAGCGTCAGTCAGGTAATACCAGGCACTTGCGCATGGCAGGCGTTGCGCGCTTCAACAGGGGGTACGACCGGCCCCCTGCGTTTCTGACAATTACATTCAAATGAATGGGTGCCTGGGGGAAACTCGATTGATTTGTAGCGGTCCGATCACTGAGCCTGTCCTGCCCGTTTGCAAGCCAGCCATCTTTCTCCTCTTGTATAGCGATGCGTGCAGATGCCCCACCGTCCTGCCCCTTTCCCTTCCAATGAGCGGGAGAGAATTGATTCACTCGAACATCTCGCGATTCTCGACACCGATCCTGAAGAAGGCTTCGATGACATCGTGCAACTGGCCATCTCCGTGTGCGACACGCCCATTGCCCTGGTGTCGCTGGTGGATCGCGAGCGACAGTGGTTCAAGGCCTGCATTGGCCTGGACGTTAGAGAAACCCACCGCGATCTGGCATTTTGCGCCCACGCCATTCTGTCGCCTGACGAATTACTCATCGTCGAAGATGCCTCGCTTGATCCACGCTTCAGGGAGAGCGCGCTGGTGCTGGGGCCACCCTATATTCGCTTTTATGCAGGCGCGCCGATTCGCGATGACAAGGGCCATTCACTGGGCACAGTCTGTGTCATCGACACCCAGCCGCGAACCCTGACACCGGCGCAACAGACCGCGCTGTCGGCACTGGCCCGCCAGGCCTCCGCGTTGCTGCGGTTGCGCCTGCTGGTGGATCAACAGGAACAGCAGGCACGCTTTCTGGAGAAAGAGCTAGAGCAGGCCCGAGCCGTCAACCTCCAGGCTGAACAGTCCCTGCACCACGCCAAGCGTGTGTCGTCGCTGGGATTGCTGACGGCCAGCATCGCCCATGACTTTAACAATCTGTTGCAGGCCATGAGTGCCAGCCTGCAGATGATCAAGCTGCGGGTCCGCCGCCCGCAGGATGTGGAACGCTTCAGCGATACCGGCCTGCAGGCCGTTGAGCAAGGCCGAATGCTGGTCAATCACCTGCTGACCGGGATTCGTCATGACAGCCCGGACCTGAGCTGTATAGATGTCAGTGGACAAATCGAAGCCATGCGCGAGATGCTCGAACGTACCGCGTGCGGCGGCCTGGACCTGTCGATGAAACTGCACACCAAAGGCACCGGCGTGCTCTGCGAAGAAGCACAACTGAACGCGGCGCTGGTCAACTTGCTGGCCAATGCTCGGGATGCCATGGGTGGTCGCGGCAAGGTGTCGATTGCCACGCGGCTCGAGTTTGTGGAAGACCATGCGGCCTTGAATAAAGGCGACTATCTGGTGCTCAGCGTGGCGGACAACGGTCCCGGCATGGCCGCAGATGTCGCCAGCAAGATCTTCGAGCCTTTCTTCACCACCAAGCGCGCGGGGCAAGGCACAGGCCTGGGGCTGTCACAGGTCCGCCAGTTTGCCGAGAACGCCGGTGGCATGGTCACGGTCGACTCGACTCCAGGCAAGGGGACCGCAGTGAACCTCTATCTCCGGGCTATCGGTCGCATCGACTCCAGACAGCAGCCACTCGGCGATGCCGTGCAGCCGCTGCGCGCCTGATGCCCAGCGACTCCTGACCCAAACTCACCATTGGCCGGGCGGGATACCGTCCTTGTTGAAGTCCTTGAGGCGTTCGCGCTCTTGCGGGGTTGAGTGCGCGGGCGTGTCGTCTTCCCTGGTTTTTTGCTTCGGTTGCTGTTCGGGTTGTGGCTTCTGCTCGGTCATGACGTGCTCCTCAATGGCTGGTAGGCGTTGGTCATTAGAGGTCGCCCACAGTTCCCGCAAAGCAACTGCAGCCTGCCCCCAAAGCCTGTCAAATATGCCTCGCCTGGCGCTGAACTTATCGGCCCCGCCACTATCCGATAAGCGCCCGGAACTGGCTTGCCGATCATCCGCGCCTGGCAGGTGAAACTTCTTGCCGATGGGTATGAGCGTTGGCTCAACGCTTGCACCAGATACTCCAGCTGCCGCGAAATGACATGTTATTGGCGTGACAGCGCCACCTCTCAACTTGAATGACGCCGAGGCCCGGCATCAGGAGTCACACCGTGTCGACCCTCAGGGAAATTGCAGCGAACCACGCCAAGGCCGTCATGCTGGCGCAAATGGAATCGACCAGGTTGAGCGCATTGCATGCAGCGGACTGCGAGAAGCAGCGCCGCGAGACTGCCGAACAGATCTCCGCCCATACCATCGCTGCCATGAGCGAAAAGCCGCAAGCGCAAGTGGCGCATCACGACTACGCGTAAAGCGAGCGGCCACCCAGTGTTGTCGCGATCAACCGGGCACTGCGTTCAGCCAGCGCCTGGCACGGATCGGGAAGTTGTCCGTCGCGACTCCTGCGTGAGCAGATCGCGCCTCCAGGCACGGTAACCATAGAACGCCAGCGCGACAAAGCCGACATACAGCGCCGCTGTCAGATCCAGGTCCCGGTGCAGATACATGCCCACATAGACACAGTCCAGCACGATCCACAGCCACCAACTCGCCACATATTTGCGCGCGGCCCAAACACTCGCCACCAGGCTGAATGCTGTCAGCGAGGCATCCAGCCATGGCACGGCAGCGTCGGTGAAGCGCGCCATCAGGCTGCCCAGCAGCAGCGCACCCAGCGCGCCAACGGCCAGGCTTGCAAGCGCGTGACGGCGCGGCAAACGCGCGACATGCACCCTGCCCTGATCCATCCCGCCAAGGCTCCAGCGCCACCAGCCATAGCCCTGCAGAAACGCGAAAATCACCTGCAGCAACATGTCTGAATAGAGCCTGGCATCATAGAAAATCCACGCGTAAAGCAGCACCGCCACCACACTCACGGGCCAGCACCAGCGGATGCGCTGAGTCGTCAGCCAGACGCCCAGCACGTTGATCACGACAGCGATTATTTCTAGCGTTGACACATCGTTTCCTCAACAGCCGATTACGGAACCTGTCGCCGAGTGCTGCCCACTCAGTAAATGAATCAGCGCCTGGCGCCCGCTATCTTGTCTGAACCGAGCGTAACGAACCACCCTTCCCCTCACTTCAATCGAGGCCGATGAATGTTTCCCGTTTTGCCCACAAGAACTTCAGCGCTGTATGCCGGCGATTCGCAGACTGTCAAACTCTGGGAGGCAATGCCCGGTATCCATCGCGGGCAAACCGTCACTGTTTCAGCCAGTCGGATGGACGAATTGCGCACTGCGCAGGACGTCATCGATATCGTCAAAGAAACAATCAGTGCGGGCAATCTGAAGAATGACTTCATGCTCACCTCGGGCGACAGCTACCACCGCTCTATGGCTGCAAGGCATATTCGCGAGGTGGATTACCGCGGTGACAGCAACGGGTTGGCCAAGTCCGCCATGGCGGCAGGAGCTGGCGCCTGTTCGGAACATTCGGAATTGACCATGGCCTACCTCTCCAACATGGACTTGAGCCGCCCGGTTTTCACTTACGCCAATGCGAACGGTCCAGACCATCGGTTCAATGTCATCGGCGACATGCGGGAACCAAAAACGGCGGTGGTCGTTGACGCCTGGCCTTCATTTGCCAGGGCTCACCTGTTGAACAATTCTGCTTTCCAACCCGACGGATCACGCCTGATGGATGTTCACTATCCAGGGACCCCGGCAAAAATCGACATAACGGCCATGGCTGAGATAGAACGCTTGAGCCAGGAGCGGATAACTCAGATATCCCGAGCCAACAAGATCCCGACCTATGAGGAGATATTGAACCGCCCCCGCGATATCGGCCTGCGGGACAGACACTATGGGATCAATAATCTGGGGGTGCGTTATCAAAACGAAGATAATCCAGGCGATATCATCGAAAATACTGTCAGCCGACACGACTACGAGCGTCAGGCACGCGGCGCCGAGCTGGCACAAAGGCATCTAGCCCCGAATGATGGCAGGGAGAGAGGCCAGTCATGAGCAATCAGCAATTCGGCGCAATCATCGCGCCCTTGTTACGCCACATTAATACCAGCATGCCAACTATCGATGATGACCAGGCCATACGCATTGACTTCAAACACCTGCAACTGCAGTTGACGCCCCTGAACAAGCGGGAACTGTTGATCGTTGCCAGCCTTGGCGCTCTCCCCAGCCATGCGCCTGCCACACTGGCCTGGAAGCTGTCGGCAGCCAATGATATTGATCCCGCCGGACCAGCGGTTTGCGTATCGGTGACAGGCGCAGAAAACGCACTGATTCTATGGAGCCGCGAACGGTACCTGCACCTCAACGCCCAGGAAATCATCAGCCTGTTCGAGCGTATAGTGGCCAAGGCCAATGGCCTGGCTGCGCTAATTTCCGAACAAACCCGCTCAGACTGCACCCCGACGAGACCTCAGGAGACGGCAACGCTTAGAACTTCGTTGGTCAATGACCGGATCCTGCAGGGTCAATAACGTCTGGAATCACGTAGCAGGTCATTAGTGCATCATCAGATAGCCTGAGACCTGCCTCACCAGCCGCCAGGGCTTCAGCACCGAAATGTGCTCCCATAGCCGATTTGAACTGCCCATCACGCCCATGACCGAAAGGTAGACGAACCACTTCCTGATCAGGCTGGAGATCTTCCTTCGGCTTCGTCGCAGCAAGGGGCACATCCGGGTGGGCAACAGGTAGATCGGGGAAAACGTTGAGCTGGCGATTTCATCTGGTTTTTGCTGCAGGCAAAAAAACCAAAAACCGCCCAGTCATCCGTAAGTGATTGAACAGTCTACAGAATAACCGGACAGCAAGGTGGCGACTTCGTCTGACGGGCTGCGGGGGTGGGCAGATTTGTTCATCGATAAACAAGTGCCGCGCCAGGTCCATGCAACAGAACCTGACGCGGCGTCAGCTTCACAATCCGCCGACAGTATGTTGATATCGCCGATTCTTTTGCATCGAAAAGGCGATAGCCGAAGCGGCTGCGGGGTGTGGTGGCTGGCTACCTACGCCGTCAGATCATGGTGCAAGGCGTTGACCATGCCCAGCGCGACCAATGGCACGTCGGGCGTCGTATCGGCGTCTGACGTCAACGTCGCCTTGGCGAAGGTCACGTTGGAACGGGTCAGGTAATCCTCGACATCCCCGGCGATCGCGATTTCGAAGCGATGTCCCTGCGCATCCGGCACCAGATCCTTGAGATAAGTGCGACCTGATGCCTGGCTATAGCTGATCTTCAGCGTGTGATCGGTGCCATCACCAAACCCGGTATACCCCAGCTGCGCCACATCGATATGATCCTCGTATCTCTGGAAGTCGACTATCAGATCGCTCTGGCTGGACTGGGCAGTGCGATAGCTGTCGCTGGCCGCAGTGAACTGGAACACGTCCTTGCCGCTGCCTCCCGTCAGTACATCGCGCCCGGCACCGCCCTCCAGCACGTCATCGCCGGCTGCGCCATACAGGTGGTCATCACCGCCAAGACCGCGAATGATCTCGTCCACAATGGAGCCGTTGAGTACATCCTTGCCCGCAGTCCCCAGAATTTGCGGCGTCTCGAACAGCACATTCTCGCTGTTCAGCAGCCCGGCGTAATCACCGTTGAGGACGAGCTCGAACCGATGGCCATTGGCGTCAGCGTCCAGACTTTTCAGGTAGGTGAAAAAGCTGTGGGTGTTGGCCTGGACCAGCAGCGTGCCATTGTGGCCATCGCCCACACCGGTGAACCCCAGGGTGGAGAGGTCGATCCGGTCTTCATCGGCGTTAAAGTCCTTAATGTGATCGCTGGCACTGGTGGTCGCGGTGCGATAGCTGTCGTCACGCGAGGTGAAACAGAACACATCGGCGCCTTTGCCGCCGGCCAACTGATCGCGTCCGCCGCCGCCTTCCAGCACATCCTCTCCCGCCAGGCCTTGCAACGTTTCGGCCGCTGCGGTCCCGACCAGCACGTCGGCCAGCGCCGAGCCCTGGATAATGGATTTGCCGTTGGGGCTGGCAAAACTGGTGTCCAGCGAACCATCGCTGTTGAGGCGGATGACGCTGTAGTCCTGATTATTGCCCACTGCGCTGGTGCCGCCGACGAGAATTTTGCCATCGGCAAGAACGGTGACCGAGCCAGCGCCGTCGTAGCCATTGACGTCGATTCTGGCTTGGCCATCGCCGCTGAAGGTGGTGTCAAAGCTGCCGTCCGGATTGAGCCGTACCAGGCCGAAATTGCCGGAGCCCGCGCCTGCGATCAGAATCTTACCATCGGCCTGGACAGTCACCGCACTGTCGTAATTCAAGCCAGTGGCGTCGCCCAGTACCACTTGGCCCTCTGTGCCGAACTGCATGTCGCGGCTGCCATCGGCATTGAGGACCGCCAGCGCATATTGATAGCTGCCATCAGCGTACACAGTGCCGCCCATCAGCAGCTTGCCGTCGGGCAGTGCCGTGGCGTGCGCATCAAAGACCTCGTAACTGGAGATGATCGACGTGCCCTGATTGCCGAAGCTGCTGTCCACGCTGCCATCGCCGTTCAGCCGGACGACTACTGTATGGTCGTCGGCGGTGCCGGTCAGCAAGATAGTGCCATCGGCGTTAAGCGAAATATAGGTGGTACTCGGCTCGATCCCCGCCGGGATATCAGCCACGCCGGTGCCGTTGAAGCTGAGGTCAAGTGCCCCTTGGGCGGTGAAACGGGTGACCTGAAAATCGAAGCTGCTGCCGTTGTAGCTTATGTACGACATCAGCAGTTTGCCGTCGGGCTGCACGGCCAGTTTGTATCCCTGATCGATGGACACCTCGGCATCGATCACCGTACGGCCATCGGTGCCATAGCTGCGGTCGAGGGTGCCGTCGACGTTGAGGCGCACGATGGAATAGTCGTAGGCGGTCTCGATAACACCGCCGTAGAAGGTGAACCCGGCAACAAGGATCTTGCCGTCGGCCTGCACGGCGATGCTCTGATTGAGATCGTCGAATCCATTCACATCAATCAGGGTCTTGCCGGGGGAAATGCTGGTGGTGTCGAGAGCGGCCATGGGCAGTCACTTGGATAAAGAGTCATGAGAGAGGCGTGGAGCCTCGGCTCAATGACCCTAGCGGCTTTTGGTGACTACGTCTGAACTTTGTGCCGGTCAGTCGTCGGACGCCCTCGACTCCTGTGCCGAGGTTTCCAGAACCGGCTTCGGCGCCAGTGAACAGCCCGATGTGTTTACAAGCGGAACAGTGCGACTTCTTTTTTGAGCCCGGCCGCCAGCTGACTCAAATCGTTACTCGCAATAAGCAAGTCCTGCACCGATACATTATTCTGCTCAGCCATTTGGGCTGACCTTTCGACGTTGCGTGCGACGTCTTGACTGGCCGTTGTCTGTTCGCGCAGCGCTAGCGAAATATGTTCAACCACCGTCAATACCTGATCTGAACCGTTACGAATTTCTGCAATGGCGGTGCTCGCAGCGCCCGCCATTTCAACGCCTTGATTAACCTCCATCACGCCACTGCGCATACTTTCAACAGTTTCACGCACGCCGATCTGAATTTTCTCGATCATGCTGGCGATTTCCTTGGTGGACTTGCCCGTGTTCTGCGCCAACAACCTGACCTCATCAGCGACAACAGCAAAGCCGCGGCCTTGCTCGCCGGCACGGGCCGCTTCGATGGCAGCGTTGAGTGCCAGCAGGTTGGTTTGATCGGCAATGCCCTGGATCACGCTGACAATGCTCGAGATTTGCTCGGAATGCTGGCCCAGTTCGGACACCTTGCTGGAGGCGTGCTGCACGGTACGCGCGATGCCGTTCATGCTGGTCATTGTGCTCTGGATGACTTGCGAACCATCTTTGGATTGCTGACCTGACCGACTGGCCAGATGCCCTGCTTCATTCGCATTATCAGAGACGTGATTGATGCTGACCGTGAGCTCTTCGACAGTAGCTGCCATCGCCGACGCTGAATGTGATTGCTCGTTTACAGCACCAGAGAGCTGTGTGGAAGCACTGGATATTTTCTGGACAGAGTCAACCAGCTGAGTCGCGGCGTTATTGATCTGTTGAATCATTTCACGCAGCCGCGTTTGCATGCGATCAAACGCCTTGGGCAACTCGTCGCTGCTGCTGGTATCAATCATTGTGTCCAGTCTTCCCTCGGCAACGGCAGTGGCCGCATCGATGGCTACCTGCAGACGTGCACGCGTGGTGCGACCCAATCCCAGCGCCAGGATGAATGCCAGCACCACAGCGATGGCACCCCCAATCAGCAGGATATCAATTGCACGATCCTTGGCTTCGTTCATCTGCCGAGTGCGGCTGGTCAACAAGACCTCTTCCGCTTTCGACAGATCGGCAATAATGGCTCGCATGCCATCCATTTTTGCCTTGTCGGCGCCTGAACTTATAAGACGGTCAAGAGCGTCATCAGCACTTCCGTCTTTGGTCAATTGACGACGCATCGAGATAATGGGATGGATATCTTCGTTCAGCCAGCGCTTCTGCAGTTGATCCAGCGACGCCAAGCGTGTCTGTTGCTCGGCGTTATCCTTGGTCAGTTGCACCAGCGCGGCCAGGCTTTTCGAAAAGTTCTGTTCACCCGCAATTTGCGGTTCAAGAAAATTATCCGTCGCACCAATGACAAAACCACGCATACCCGTTTCTATGTTTATCAGTTGTTCAAGTGCCATCTGTGCCTGACTCAGCACCTGGTAAGTATGAACGTTGCTGGTCGTCGCGTCGTCGACCTGCCTAAATCCACGGTACGCACTAAAAACGAGCACAATCAGCAATGCAATTATCAAGGCGAAACTGAGATAGAGCTTTTGAGAAATGCTTAGCTTGCTGTACATAGGTATGCGCTCGGTTATGGAATTCCATGGCTCGACTGTTAATACAATGTCGGACATGCCACGTGCAGTGATGTCACCTCAACATCATCCTAACACCCTATCGGCACCAGGCAGAGCAACTTTAAATAAATTTTTAAAATATTCAGTGCAGCGGTGACTGCACCCTTTCAGGTCGTTTAAACCTGATGTTTATTTCCTCAATGCAATTGGTCTAACTTAGGTGGACCGAAGTAATCCCATTCTGTCAGACACGCTTGTTTTTCCAACATCTATAGAACTTTCACCTACCGAACGCTGAGCAACTGTATAGCCAGTCACCCAACGGCATGACCCCACATTGGCAGTCGCGTGTTATTCCGTGCCTAGATGGGTGGAGAACTGCTCAACCGCATTGACGACCTTCTGCGCACTGTCCTGAATCTCGACGATCACGCTGCCAGCCTGACCTGCCAGGGTAAGCCCAGTCTGAGCTTGTTGCTTGCCCACTGTGATGACTTGAACGGCGTCAGATGCAAGCTTTTGGTTCTTTTGAACCACGTCTTCGATTTCTTCGGTAGCTTTGGTGGTGCGAGATGCCAGTTGGCGGACCTCATCTGCTACCACGGCGAAACCCCGGCCCTGCTCGCCTGCACGCGCAGCCTCAATCGCTGCGTTTAGCGCCAGAAGGTTGGTTTGTTCGGCGATACTACTGATGGTTTTAATGATGGTGGTAATGACCTGGCTTTGCTGGTCCAACGCTGCAATACGCTCGGCGGCCTCCTCCATGTGCTTGGCCAGAGCCCCCATCACAGCTACGGTCTCCTGCACCACATCTGCCCCTCGGTGGGCGCTTTGGTCCGTTTGTATGGACGTGCTGTAAGCCACGGTCGCGGCCGCTGCCACTGCTTTCTCACGGTTGACCTGATCAGTAATCAAGGTGGCAAACTTGATGACCTTGATCAGCCTGTTGTTGGCATCGACCACCGGATTGTACGAAGCTTCCAGCCAGACGGATCGGCCCTGACTGTCGAAACGCTCAAAGCGTCGAGCTACATAATCGCCGCGACGCAACGCCTCCCAGAAAGCATCGTATTCAGGTGCATTGGTCTCTTCGGGCGAACAAAACAGCTTGTGATGTTTCCCTTTTATCTGCTCCAGCCGATAGCCCATAGCCGAAAGAAAACGGTCATTGGCCGTAAGTACATGCCCCTTAAGATCGAACTCGATAACGGCTGTGGAGCGCAGCAGTGCCTTGATCACGGCTTCTTGCTCACGAGAAGTTTCGATCGTTCGCGTCAGGTCGCTGGCATAGATATAAAATGCTTGTACTTCACCTCTGTTGTTCTTCGCAGGCTGCATGAGCGCTCGCAACCATGCCTCACGACCGTCCTTGCGTAGCAGGCGCATTGCCCCGGAAAAGTGTTCGCCTTGAGCCAGCGCATTACGCACCCGTTGGTGAAAGGGATCGCGTTTCACGTGTTCAGGCACGATGTCTTCCAAGGGTCTACCTACCAGCTCGTGAGTGCTGTAGAGCATTTCCTTTTCGAAGTTTGCATTGACCTGGATCACCCGGCCCTGAGCGTCCAGGCGAATGGCGATGGTATCGTGATCAAGGCTGGCGCGAATTTGCTGCACCAAAGCAAGTTCTTCACGCAAGGCAGCCAATTCTGCCTTATTTTGTTTGCCGAACATTACACACACACCTGACGAAAAAAACATTGAGTTATCAGGCTATCGGCAAAATGCCGAATTCTTTGAGCAGGCAGCGATGGAAAATGGGTTGAGGCATAGACCCGCCATCGACTTCATGACCCGATCGCCCCACCGCGTTATCTTCAGGTGATCCAACAGCCAGCCGGTGGCGGCTGGCTGCGTCATCGGGTCTACGATGACCGACTTCTACTACGCTTTTGTTGTTTTCCTACTACCTTCCCAGTTTTCAGCTCATATTGGCGGTGTAGGAACCAGACGACAATAAGCAGTCCGGATATACCAAAAATGAACAAAAGAATCTCTAATGCGGGACCTTCTTGTGAAAACATTTTTCGTTCCTCATCCTGAAGTGGCGCAATCAAGAACTGACCGCACCCGAAACACCTAGTAATAACCACAACATTTTCAGGGTAGTCGCTCACATGCCCAATGGCAACCCAAGTCAGATTGATGGGCTGCTCTCGCCACCTCACTCTCCGGCCCGGACATCCTCGACGCTCTCAAACGCAGATGACTATTCCTCCATGAGTGAATCTTCCAGCACAATTTTTAAACACAGCTATAGTCAGGCCTTCACCAACATTGGGAGAAAGATGATGCCTATAACGGTAAACGTCGGCGAGCTACTTGAGTGCGATGAGACGGACGAGATAAGAACGCGTGGATGCGACCCCTGCGTTGCCTTGGTCGTCATTTACCAAAATGGTCAGGCACCTGCGCTGATCAAACGGTGCGCTCACTTTTCGGTCAACTTTCTCCCGCCTTACACCAACGCCATAATGGCCCAGGTCATGAACCCCATCCTTGCGGCTAATTTTCCACTCGACGGAAATATAGTCGCAGTGGGATTCACTTGGGGTGGCAACGCTGCAGGCATGGGGTCAGTTCAGATCCTTGCTACGCTCACACAATATTTTAACGGGCTTAACCCCTTGATATCTCAAGATCAGGACAGCATTAGCTCGAACGGCAACGTGATTGTTCTATCCAATCTTCAACAATGGGCTTTCACCCATGTGCCACCCGAGAATTTAGCTGCTGAGCTTCGATAGACGAAAGCCACCGCTGACCCAGTTAGTTTGATGTGGCACACCAGACTATCGGAGTTTCAACAGCCTGAGGGACGCCGCGCTGATCATTGAAGCGAAGGAGCAAGGGTTGCCGCAGCAGACTGTGCGGTATCGACTCGGATAGAAAGGGCTCGCCAGCTAAATCCACTGGCTACGCCCTTGAGAAATATCTGAAATTTGTGCTGTCACTCATCCAGTCGTTCGAGCGCTCCGAAGACTTTACAGAGTTGTTGGGAATTGCTTTTCTCGAAGATACGGCGACTGCACGGCCGCGCCCATCAAAAAATCGGGCGCTTCAATTTTTCTCTTGAACATTCATAACATCGCATTACATCGCCCGGAAGAACGGCGAAGCTTCAAGCTTGAAGAGGTTTCAATAATAGTCATCTGATATTTCACATTGCAGTCTAACAACAGATACTTACCGCCCACCACACGAACCAGCATGCCAAGAATTCGGCCATGCTCATTCACAACTTCAGTGGCAGACTCCCGCGCGTACTTTATATCACTTGCCAAGGAGCAGCCTATTATCGCAGGAAAGACAACCAGAATAACATTCAGCCGTAAACCCAGATTAAACACAGATACTTGGGCCTTTCCGGGCTGAACATAGTCATGCAAGAGCGACGCAAGCCATGCAGCACCACCCACACCTATCAGGGCCGCAACATAGAGAAAGATATTATAATTAGCGGTGTCCACCAGATACGGAAGTACGACCCACCCCAACACAACGGACAGTGTAAAGCTTCCTGCCAAGGCAAGACGCCGGTATCTAAAATCTCTCATTTCATTCAAGCCAAGGAGGAAAAACAAGGTAGCCGCCAACAACAGCATCACTATTGGCAAACCTTCATTTGTAAAACCTTGGATATCTGTCAAGTCAAACACCCAGCCCGCGTTGAGCGAACTGTAAAAGCCGAGCATCTTGAACAATCCTGCCGCATACGACAGGCCTAATATGACGCCCACCCCTGCAGCAGCCTTGCTCGCATTGTCTAAAACCGAAGCGTAATTCATTGCCAATCCCTGATCAATTTTGACACGACGATACCGTCACGGGGCCTTAATGCCTACCTGGCGGGGCGCACGACTGGAGAAATGACGAAAAGCTACCAGCGCGACCACGTGAAAAGTCGGTTGGTCTGAGGTTGCTCCAGAGCTGAGCAGCAGCGGAATCATTGGGTAGTGTTGCGTCAGCTTTGCGCATCTTTTGCGCAGGCACAAAAAAGCCGGTTTAGAAAACCGGCTTAAATGTTTGATTTTACTCAGAATAAATGGTCGGGACGGAGTGATTCGAACACTCGACCCCTTGCACCCCATGCAAGCGGACTGGCCCACAGCCCGCATAACGTAAGGCTTTCCGGCTTAGCGCTCGCTGCAACGATGCCTAACCGTGTTCAACTGCAAATCACTATGTTACTCGGAAAGTCACTACCCCTTTTCGAGCCCCTCCCCGGCGTCCTGCCGACGTGCACCCCTACCCAATATCACCTGCTCCATCGAACAAACCGATCATCTCGGCATAGATCAGCTCTTCCTCTGCCCAGAGCCTCGCGCAGTCCAGAAGCTCAAGCATCTCGCCGTACTGGTCGGCATCAACCTGCCGAGCCCGAAAAGCGGCAGTGGCCAGGCCGATCATTTTTGCCCGGTGAATTTCCGGATCGGCTATGAACGAGAAACTGTCCTGAATGCCTTTGCCCCATTCAACCATGGAATCTGCTTGGGAATGCTTTGACCTATACACCTCGGCACCACCACGACTGCGAATAGAAGGCATCGCCTATCTGTTCGATTCCAGTGATGTTCATGCCGTTCGTGCTCATCCCGGTGATGCGCACGTCCAGCAGGCGAGGCAGCGGGTCGGGAGTGTTGGGCGAGCTGACGAAGACCCACGCGCTCACCGTGACACGGCCCAGCGCCTCGCTTTGCAGTTCGGCGATCTGGAGATCTCCCTTGGTGGGCTGGATACGGCGAAGCTCTTTGCTGCCTACGGCGACTCCCAGGCGGCGCCTTGGGACGATGAGATATTCCATTTTGCATGCTCGCAATACTGTACATAGATACAGTAAAAGGGCAGCGGGATTCCTGGTCAATCCCGCTAGGGCGGATTTGCGACGGATGACGCAAACCCATCCCAAGGGGAAATCACACCTTGCGGATGCCGAACTGCGCCGCCTTCACGATAGAGTTCTGCGCGACACCGGCTGCCAGGTAGAGACCCATGCGAGCTGAAATTACCGTCTCCGTCATGTCGACAGTCCCGCGTTGCGTCTCCAGTTGGCCGATGAAGCTGGCGGGCATGGTGAAGGGCTCCTGGTATTTGTCCATGCAGCGGTAATAGATGGTGGTGGAGGCCCCGCTCACTGGCTTGGTGAAGATCAGTTCAGCCTCCCAGGCCAGGATACCGCGCGAGCTGCCGTTGATCTCAACGGCGGAAACCATCTCGATCACATCGTTAACCGCCAGGTTGGCCAGGGTCACGTTCGCCGTGGGCTGCATATAGATGTAGCCGCCGGCCGTCGCCATGGTGCCGCTCAATTCAATGCATTGAGCCTCGCCAAACGCTGCCGCCTCCTTGAACCAGCGCGTGCTGATGCCAGTCAGCCCTGAGCCGGTTGCCTTGTAGCCGTCGGCCAGCACTGACCCGGCCACGGCATTGACGCCCGCAGGCAGCGCGCCGCCCGTACCGGATAGCAGCGGGTTCGCATTCAGACAGCCGAACGGCCGGATGGCCGAGTACAGGTCAGCAGCATCGGTCGGCAGCGGGATGCCAGCGAACTCGAAGTTGGCATTGATGACCGGCACGACGCGCGAGCTGATGAAATCCGAGCCGAGCAGATTGGGGTGCAGCCCCTCCACTGTCATGGCCTCGGTGAAGCCGTCCCAGATGTTGACCACGGGCACGAACTTGCTGACGTAGCTCAGCACCCAGTCCTTGTAGGCGATCGCATCCGCAAGCGCGGAACCGGTGATGGCTTTCGATCCAAAGCGCGGCGTGCCGGTGCCGACAGCCAGATACTTGCCGGGCGTGTTCTCGAAGGCAGTGATCACCTTCATGATGTTCGCCTTGCTGTCTGCCAGCGTCATGCCTGCTGTCGTGCTGTCGTTGGTGCGAGACATCAGTAGCCACAAATCGGCTATTGACGACGCGATAGCCGCGGGCACCCTCGGCATAAACTGGCCGGTGTGGTCGCCCACCTTGCCCAGGTTATCCAGATAGCTGGGGAACAGGCCTGTGCGCGCCGCGATCATCGCCGCATAGCCGTAGGCCTCACTGCCGTAGGCGGTGGGAGCCACCGTGTGACAGTTGGCGGCGAAGCTGTCGCCGATGATGCCAAGGCCGCGCCGGATGCGACGACGGGCGCTGGCGGGAGCCGACCCTACAATGAGGCTCACTTGCTCACCTCGTACGCAGCGCCGCCAGTGGGCGTGAACCGTGTTTGCGAGTTGCCGAGATCCATCCGCCAGGCGCCGTCAGTGCTGAACGTGTCGGCGGGCACCCAGTCAGTGCCCACGGCCTTCTCGACGACGACGCTGCCGCCGTTGGCCTTTACTGCCAGGGTGTGGAGCCCCAGGCTTTGTTTCATCACGAATTGATCGGTGCGCATTGTGCCTCCAGGGCGTTCGATTTGAGTGGTGGCCTACGGCACATCGCGGAAGAAGATGTGATGCCCCAGCTTCAGCGTCTGCTTGGCCTTAGCCGCCCAGATCGGTGCCTTGCGCATGGTGGTCGCGTAGTAGTGGGTTGCGCCGCCGGTTGGGTCAGGCGCTGCGCCGGACATCACCAGGTCAGCAGCCCTGTAGGCCTGCGCCAGCTGGGCGGCCGGGATGGCTTTGGCGCCGGTGAGGAACAAATAATTGGGGTCGATCGTGTTCCAGCAGCTGAACTGCCAAGGCTTCAGACACACGTCCGTGTAACCCTCGCCCCACCAGTCCGGCTTGCCGTCTTTGTGCAGGTCCAGCTCGACACGGTTCCGAATGGACCAGGCCACGGCGATCTGACCGGCCAGCCCTTCCCCGCGGGCCTCGCCCCACAGCGTGCGAGCGAGGATGTCGCGGTCTCTATTTGTCACTGTCATGCGTTTCTCCAGACATAAAAAAACCCGCTCGATGGCGGGTGACGGGTGCTGCTCGATTGACTTACATTGCGGCAGGTTGAAGTGAAGCCTTGAGTTCGCCGAGTTCGGCGCGGAGTTCTTTGATAGCGCCCATAAGGTCGGTGATTAGAGCGATGGGCTCCAGCTGCTGCACCCTAGGCCTGCCATTTTCGTCAGCCCCATCCTTTTCACCCATAACCGCAAGCGGGTTGACGGCTTGCACTTCATGGGCGATCAAGCCCTGGAAGGTAGTTCCATCGCCACTGAATACTCCCTCAAAGCTCTTCTTCTGGAAGTTAACGATTCGATACGCGTCTATCCGATCCAGATATGATGTAGGCGCGGCGTCCTTTATGTACTTCTTGATCCGATAATCAGAGGTGAACAGCGTTACAGTTCCGACATACGTGTTGTTCACGTATGTATCCATGTTGCCGTTCTGGTTCCAGTCATAGTTATAAACCGAGTTTCCACGGAATGCTCCCCCAGTTCCAAGCCGACAGCGAATGCCTTGGGCACCGAATGAACTAGACACCTTGACTTCGCCGGTTATATCAATTACCCCGGCTGGCCCGCCAGCGATTCGTGCTGTAAAGTCGGCGGTAGAACTTCCGTAATGGAAGTCGATGTAGGGAATGTTTGCCGTCAATTCAATGCCGCTGAACGTTGAAACTACAGGCCCGGTCGGCAGCGAAGCGGGAGAGCCTGTCGCTCCTAGAAATGAATAAATTTCTGCAAAGTTGTTTTCGGTTTTTGTGAATGCGCTTCGCGGAGTATCGCCGCCAGCACCAGTCGGGACTGTACCAAGGTTGATCGTCTGCTTTGCCATGTATCCTCCGGGCAAAAATAAAACCGCTCACTGGCGGGCTGGATGCTTCAAGCGCTGGTCACGCGACTCGCTTGGCGAATAGGGCAGGCATGAAGAACGCGGTAGGGTTGGCGGTAGAAGATGCAACCGCGCGGAGCGTACCTGCAGGGAAGTCCCATATGCTCGCAACAAGTCGCCCAGGCTCGTTACCGGCAACCATATTCATTCCAAAAGTGTTAATCAGAAGAAACTCATTCGATTGAGGGAGGCCCTCAATTGCCTTATAA
Organism: Pseudomonas viridiflava; assembly: GCF_900585905.1. Taxonomy (GTDB): domain Bacteria; phylum Pseudomonadota; class Gammaproteobacteria; order Pseudomonadales; family Pseudomonadaceae; genus Aquipseudomonas. Next base: position 292,761 of record NZ_UTVH01000095.1, on the reverse strand, counting down.
AATATTCGATAAGTTGGGGCGCTGTACTCGTCGCGCTCAAACTGCCACGTCTGAAATGCGCGCGTGAACAATGCCGAAGGTGTACCGGTATCGAAGATAAGCTGCCCAGACGCATCCCACATTCTCGCGCCGTATGTTGCGGTAGGTGTCGCCTTAAATGCTGCAGCGAAATATTCGCCGTTTGGCTGCGCATAATTTACAGACAGAGTCCTGACGAAGAACCCGGTCCAGTTACCCGGCCCACCGAGAATGGCGCAAAAACAGAGAGCAGCCACACCGCTTGCGTCCGGTCTGGCGAACACCAATGGTGGTTCCTGCGAAGTTATTGGCGCTGCGAAATAGGTGGTGGCAGAAAGACCCGAGTCACCATTCGCGGCGAATCTCCCAGCGGCGATTACAGACAGCCTGGCGAACTCCGAATCCAGAGTGACCTGGTTGCTTCCATTGGTGAACTGCATTCCGAAGGACATCAGGCGAACCTTATGACGAGGAGGCGCATCGACCCGGCACTGGACTGCCAGGTCCCACCGGTGAAGCCTCTGTTGTAGTTGTAGACCCTGGCCACACCATCGAGCATTTCGGTTTCGAACTGCGTGGTGCCTTCCGAGTAGGTTCCGATAGGAATAACCACCGCAATGGCGTTCGATGCATTGGCGCCCGGCACTGGTATGTCCACCGCTTGCTTTGCCTGACGGCCCAAGGACACTATCTGGCTTAGCACCACACGCATCGTGAATGAGTTCTCATCTATCTGGAGGGCGCCGTTCGCCCCCCATACCCTGATCCCATGGCTCATACGCTCAGGTTCCCCCACTGGTAACGCTTCAGACCGTTCTCGTCGAACACCTTGCCGCCGTAACTGTTGATGACTTGGCGGCCACCGCCGCCCAGCGGCGAGTTGATTTCGAAGGTCCCGTCCTTGTTGAGGATCCAGCCCTGCTGACCGGCGATGTAGTTGGTGGAGGCAATGAAGCTGCCGATCTTGCCGTTGGTGATCGTGCCGTCCTGAATGAACCCTTCCTTGATGAAAACTTGGCCGTTCTGCACTGCAAACGGCACCGAGATGGCGCCGCCTGCCATCGAGTTCACCACCGCAAACCGGTCAGCGCTCACCAGGAACTGGCTCTGCAAGCCCGCGCCAGTGTTTTCGATGCCGAGGCCAATACCGGCCGCCACGTAGCGCCCGTCCGCAGTGACCTGCATCTTCACCGACCACATCGTCGACGCCTTGCCGTCCAATGTGGCGACGGCTTGGCTCGTCTGCTGGATGACAGCGTTGTTGTCGTTGACCGTTGCTTGGACTGTGTCGATTCGCTTGGCAGTGGCGATGCCATCCTCGAGCCTGGCCGATTGCTCGGACCAAACACCGACGTACACCTCGTCGGAACCGGCAAAGCCTGTGGTGTCACCGGCCAGTGCCGGATTGACCTGCAGGTAGACGCCATCAAGACGTGTGGCCTGGGCCTTCAAGTCCTTGCTCTGCTGACCGATCTCCAGCGTGTTCTGGCCCACCTGACCGACAAGCGCTCCGGCTTCCTGCAGCACCTGGCCCACGTCTTTCCAGTAGGTCGCGTTCGGCGGCGTCTTGCTGCCATCCGCTGCGGCAGGTACATCAATGATGGCCTGATACAGACGGTCGCCCTGATACACCACCGCGCCTTTGGTGTAGGCGTCCTCCTTGACGTACATCAGCGGGTTGGACAGATCATTGATCTGGTCCTGCAGCCCATCAATCAGTTCGATCTTTTCCAGCAGGTCCTGGCCGAGTTCGGTCTCGCCGATCTGCCCCGCGATCAGGTCAAGAATCGGGCCTGCATCTGATCCAGTCTGCCCCTGAACGCCAATGCCCTGTGGGTACCAGGCGCCAATGTTGCCGGTCCGGTCCACCAGGCGCGCCCAGAAGTAGAACGTCACGCCCGCGCGCAGGCCTTGCATGATGTACTCGGACTGCGGATAGGCCAGGTCGCTGAGCTTGGTGGCCGCCGCCAGATCAGTCGTTGGCCCGTACCAGATTTCAGTTCGCTGCGTGTCTTCTGCGCCTGGCGGGAAAGCCCACTTGAGCTTGATGCCGAACAGCAGCGGCGTGGCGATCAGCGACGTGACGGCCGGTGGCGCTCCGACTTTGCCGGTGAGATTGGTCAGATTGGAGCTTTTCCAGATCGACGATATCTCGAAAGCGCTGACCGACCGCACTCGGGCAATGTATGCCCCTGAGTAAATTCCGGTGATATCGACACTGGTCGCGCCCGTGCGCTGGGTCTTGATCCAGTTGCCGCTATCCTTTCGCCACTCAACGTCGTAAGCAACTGCACCGCTGACCGACGGCCAGGAGATATTCATGGTGCTGATCGCGATGCCCTGGTCTACGGCAACGCTCGACGTGATTGACACGCTGGCCGGAGGCTGCACGACCGTGATAGGGATGACGCTGATTGGCCGCTCTTCAAGGCGGGCGCCGGTGTCGATGTAGGCGAACTTGCTCGGATCGTATTGAACGGCCGAGATTTCAAAAACACCTGCTTCCGGGCGCGCAACGCTGACGACGCGGTACAGCGGGATGGAAAGATCATCGGCATCAAGAGCCCACACCAGCTCACGCTCAGGCGGAACGGAGTAGCCCGTGGTGACTGTCACTTGACGGCCGCTGACCAACTGCACCGTCCGACCCTCGCACTTGCCGTCAGGCAGGTTCAGAATCAAGCGGTCGCCAGACTTTGCCTGCGTGTCCCGGTCGAGCGTGATGACCCTCCCATTGACGGCCGAGATCCGCCCGCCTACCGGACGACCAGCAAGCAACTCGTCAGCGATTGGAATCACGTATCCAGGCAGCGGAATACGCCCGTCCAGGCCAACTTTGAAAACGACGGCCCGGTCTTTCGAGTTTGTGAGTAGCGCCCACTTGCCGCGGCGCTGGGCCTCTGATTCGCGGGTGCAGCCGATTGCGCTGATCTCCAGAGGGTTGTCGCCGTATCGGCGCTGTAGCTTCTGGTCGGTGATTGCCGTGACGTCAGTGTCGTAGTTATTCGCTGGGTTGTCGTAGCTGATCAGTGCACGGGTGTAGCGAGTGCGTTCCGATGCGCTGGAATAAGTGAACTTGCCGTCGATGACGTTGGCGCGCGTGTACGCAAAGTCGAAGTCGGTCGCGCGCGGCATATCCGAAAGCGTGAATACCTGGCCCTGGGCCCAGTAGGTCATGCCGCGATAGATGCCCGAAATATCGCGCAGCAGACTCCATGCATCAGCCTTGGTCTGCAAGTTCAAATTGCAGATGAATCGCGGCTCCTGACCACCCTTCCCGTCCGGCACCATCTGGTCGCAGTACTGCGAGATCCGGTAGAGCTCCCATTTATCAACCATCCATGGCTTGATGCGTCGGCCAAGGCCGAAGCGGTCGTTGGTAGTCACGCCATAGGTGTGCCAAACCGGGTTATCGGTCCAAGCCTCCTTAAACGTGCCATCCCACACGCCCGTGTAAGTCCTGGAGCGCGGTTCATAATTGCTCGGCACCTGCCAGCGTCGGCCATCACAGTCCACGGTTACTGCCGGAATGCTACGGAACTGCTCAGCCGAGAACTCGATATAGAGCAGCGCCGTGTTCGGGTAGCGAATCTTCGCGTCGATCACTTCTGTGAAGCCCGCGATCTGCATGGTGTCGGAAATTTTGTTGTTGTTCTGATTGATAGTCAGGCGGGTGATACGCATCAGCCAGCCGGACGTCGCCTTGGGTAGGTCGATGCGCCTGGTGCGCTCGTAAGTGCTGGTTGTCTTGCCGTCGACAGCCTCGCTCAACACCTGCTGATAAGCGCCGCCGTCCGTGGCCAGTTCGACCTTATATTCAATCCGATAGCCTTTGATGTTGCCGCTGGCATCCACTTCCTGAAGTGCCGGCCAGGCAAAACGCACACGTACGGCAGAGAGCTGGATATTTGAGATCGCTCGAACCCAGGGGGTACTGCTTCGCAGCTCGGTCCCTATGTTGGTCTCATTTTCAACAGAGGGAATACCTTGGATGTAGGTCTGATCAACAGCTCCGGTTCGCCACTCCCACTTCACGTTCGGGAAATTCATGTTGCCCTGAGGGTCTTGAAGAGGCGTGTTGTCCAGATAAATGTCGCGAGCGGTGGGGGTTCCCTCAAACTCGCCCTCGCCCACTGCAATCAGCATCTTGGCAACGGCGACTGAGCGCAGACTGTCCGGGGCCTCGGTTGGCGTTTTTGGCTTTTCTTCGCCGCCCTTGTCGCCGCGGATATCAATCTTGAGTGCTGCGCCCATGCTTTCCTCCAGGCAATAAAAAACCGCCCCGTGGGCGGCTGCGGTGCATCTTCGTCGCTACATTTGATCTTCGGCGTATATCGCTGCGCTGATAATTGCCCCGCCCCAGCGGCGGCGCCCGGCACAAAGCGAAACCGGATTACCGGACGCAGTGGTGTTTTTGGCGCTGCCGAAAGCGTACCCAGGCGTATTTTCAGGCGCAGCGCTGGTCTTGAGCCCGCCTGCCTGCGGGCTAAGCATTTGAATGACGCCACCGGCGACCATTGAAGCGCCCATCATGATCAGCGCGGACCCGAACGGGGCGCCAGCACCGAACGTACCGCCAGTGATGACGAGTCCGACCACAATCAGGACTGCACCAATGATCGTCTGCAGTGCTCCTCCACGCTTGCTGCCGGTGATCACGGGTGCGATCCGAATATCTCCGGCCCCGGCAAAGCCGATTTCCTTTTCGGTTAAATTGGCAGTGCCGCGAAATACGGCAAACTCGATGCCCCGTGATTTTGCGTTTGACAGATAGCGCTCAAAGCCAGGTAGCTGCACGCACAGGGCCTTGATCGCCTCGGCCGGGCTTTTCACTGCCATTCGGAACGACCTGCCAAACCGCCGCAATTGGCCGTAGAGCACGATCTTCGTCATAGGCTGGTAATTGATGGCCAGCGCTGCCATGGGCTTTCTCCAAGCAATAAAAAAGCCCGCGGCTGCGGGCTTGTGTGGTGGATGCTGCCCTACAGGCAGCTTTGCAATGCCGTGAGCCTTTTCTGCGCGATCCAGTTGCCTACGACCACGTAATACTTGGCTTCCGAACCGCCCGCTTTAGGCTGTATGTCTACGAAATACTGAGAGCCTTCCGTGAATACGGTATAGCCAGCGTCTCGGCCGGGTTGAAGTGAGGCGCCCGGCGTTCCGCCAAATACGGGTTGATTCTGCCACTCATAATGAACGCATTTTGCCAGCGCGGCGTCGCTCTTTTTGGAGCTCAGCACTTTGTAGGGGTCGTCCTGGCGAGCCTCGTTCATCGTAGGCGCCATGCACCCAGCCAGCAGCGCCAGAGCCAGCGCACCAATCAAAATTCGCATGATGTTCCCTCATAAATGAAGGGGTGAGCGTATCACTTGGCATTGTGATGGCGAAGTACCATCCGGGTCCTGTCCAGCCATGGACCGCCGAAAACGATGATTTCCGACGGCCGCCCATACAGGTGGTGCAGCATGAATGGGCCAGGCCCGAAGGTGGCGGCATCCTCTCCGGGTAGCGACGGGTCGGTGCCGAGGAATATCCCAGCATGGTTAGGATGCGCGGTACGCCCCACCTGCATGACGATCATATCGCCGCGCCGGGGAGTGTCGACGCGGTAGAACCCAGCCTCTTCATAGTTCGCCTCGTACAGGCTGACGTTGTCCTTGCTCTCCCACCAGCCATCGGCTCGCTTGAAAGCCTCGAACTCAACACCCCACTCGCGCTTGTACCAGTCAGCGCAGACCTGCCAGCAGTCCCAGGCGCCGTGCACGAACGGACGCTTAAGCAGCGGCACGACACCGACCGGCGTGATGGTGCGCAGGTCGCCTTCCGGCCAGCTCAGGATATGCCAAGGCAGTTCGGTCGCCTCACACATCGCCAGATCGCGCGGAGACGGCCGGCTGGTCGCGTCAGGGTGGGAGTGAACAATGCCGATGACCTCGCCGACGTCTTCCGCCCGGGCGAAATCCTCAGGATCGATCCGGAACTCTTCATTCGGATCAGCTGCAGTATTGGCGCATGGGAAGTATTGCTGCTTGCGGCCTACCGCGAGCAGAAGGCCGCAACACTCTTTCGGATATTCCGCCGCTGCGTGCGTCTGGATCGCTTCCAAGATGTACTTGAACATGGTCAGCTCCGCGCAATCAGTGATACGGCGGGGAATCCGCCGAAGCTGAGTTCTTCATTTTCACCGAAGCGCAACTTGCAGGAGGACAAACAACCCTTGCACTGATCCTTCGATGGGTCGTCCGTAGCATTGTCTTCATCGTCGAACATCGCTGCGCCGGTATAACCGCAATCTTGGCCGCGGTACCCGTTCGTCATGGCCCAATGGCAGAAAGTCGTCATCTGCCTGCCTGGCAATCCGTGATTATCAATCTCGCCTGGTGATGACAGCTCCCAGGTCACTGCCTCGCCGTCCTCGCCCGTCTTCTGGTCGATGTACCAGATTTCCAGCGCTTCCTGGGTCGGGTCAGCCGTGGGGTTGCCTTGGGGAAAGTTTGCAGCGTCCAGGTACTGCACCAGCGTTTCGCGCACCGTCAGCTTGAACTTCAGCAGATCTTCGAACGCCAAGCAGAGCGCAGTCACGCGGCCGCTGATGTTGCCAGCCGCAAAAGTTGGCCGAGAGGATGTCCCGTCGCTGCTGGAGGAAATTCCTTCTATCTGCACCGGCCAGGCTGCGTACTCCTCCCCCTGCCACCAGATCGACTTCGCGGGAAGGTCTTGATCAGAGCCCTCGTAGGCAAGCAGTTCTGCTGGGGTGTGAGGCACTGCATGACCATGGAAGCGCAAGTAGTCGGCGCCGTATTCAGTCCCGTCAATTTCAAACAGACGTATTTCGCCGCCGGGCTCCAGCTTCTGGATGTCCGTGATCAGTGTCATGGGCGTTTATCTCAAGGGTGAAAGGTTTGTTCGAAGGTTGCGGTGATGGCATAGACCTGACCGCCACGGTGTGCAGCTCTGTATCCGCCGCACTTGTAAAGCCCCAGATCGCCAAGAGGCGGCGTCCACAGAAAGGCCTTCGAGCCCTGATGGCGATCGAGGAACGCCATGATTTCCTTGGCTCGGGCTTTCATGCCAGTGAAGGTGACGGGCCAGGACTGAGCCTTGTTGTTTATGCCGTCAGCCACTGCCTGCTCGTAACCGTCACCGAATTTCTTGGTGCGGACGCGCTGGGCGATATCACCTTCCGCGCCCTTCTCTGTCTTCCAGGTGAATCGTTCGATTGCCATCAGCGCCCCTTGATTGCTTTGTTGATGACGCCGCCCTGGGCCATATCCCTGCTGCGTAGCTGCTGATATTTCTGCTCAACGAAGGCTGCCAGCTCTTTGCCAAACAGGTCATAGCCTGGCGCATCAGAGGATGACGAGGCGTTCCCGTCACCATCAATGTGCACTTCGACATTGATCTGAGTGGCACCAGAGCCGCCACTCATGGCCATCACGCCCAGCTTGCCATTGGCAGTACGCGTCAGAGGCATGATTGCCTCAGGCCCAGCCTCACCCATCACGCCCGTCTGCCCCCCCGAGATCCCGAAGGCTGTCGGCTTGCTGACAACGCTGTTAGTGAAGGCCGCGCCGTTGGCGAACATCTGCACGCCACCGCTCCACGCACCACCCATTGCCTGCGGGAAGTAGGCTGCGGAATAGCCAGCGGCCGATCCACCCAGGCTCGATGAGACCGCCCCCGCAGACCCAGCAGCCAGTCCATTGCCTGCGCCGCCGCCCATATAGCTGGTAACGGCGCCGACGGCAGAGCTGAACAGCGCAGACGTCGCCTGGCGGGCTGCAATGCGCGCCATGTCGGCAAGGATGGATTTCGCAAAGTCTGAGAACGACAGCTTGCCGGTCATGGCGAAGTTGACGATCGCGTCTTCCATGCCGGTGAAGGCATGGGTGAACAGGCTTTTGGTCTGTCCCGCCACGTCGCGCGCCGACTCCAGGTAGTTGCCGAATGCCGATGTGGCACCGTTGCGCCAGTCGCTCTGCGCCGCGGACATCTGCTCGTAGTTGCTGAGCGTCGTCTCGGCGAGGTCCTTCTCGCTACGGTTGATGGCGTCGAGCTTGGCCTGGTACTCCTCGGCGCTCATGTTGCGCGCCTTGTCGGCCTTGTCGCGCGCCAGGTCCAGACGCTGCTGGTTGGCCCGGTCCTCGATGCCGTTGAGCGATCCGGTCAGTGATGCCTGGCGGTCGCCCTGCCCCACACCCGCAGCCGCACGCTGGCCAGCACGTTGCAATGCCGCATTCTGCTGATTGAGCGCCTCGGTGTATGAGCTGATCGCTTGCGTCTGCTTGGCGATACGCCCGGCTTCGGCTGAGGCCAGCACCTCCAGCTGCGTATTGGCGTCCTGCTCAGCCTTGACCATTGAGGCCCGGGCATCTGCAATCTTCTGGTCGATCTGGATGCGCTGCTGGCCGGATGTGCTCGACCTTGCTCTGGCTGCCTCGAGCGCCGATATCTCAGACTCATAGGCGGCTGCAATTTCGACGCGCTCCTGCTCGACCAGGGCAACACGCTGGCTGCTGTAGGACTCGGCCGATATCAGCCCAGCCTTTTCAGCGGCGTCCAGTTCCTTCTGGATGTTCTGGTAATAGCTCGACACTGCCTTGAGCTGGTTCTGCGCGTCGTTGAAGGCGGTGAGGTCTACCGCCTTGCTACCGGTTTTGGTTTCCTTGAATTTGTCGCGGGTCTGCTTCTCAAGCGCGGCTTCCTGCTCCGCCGTGATCTGGAACCCTGCCTTGCGGGCCTGAGCGATCTCGCGCTGGTTGTCCTGAAGCGCCTTGGTAAGCTTTGTGGCCTTGGAGGCCGTACCGTCCAGATTCTTCTGCAGCGACTCGTAGGCCTTTGTCCCTTCGCGAATATTCAGTGCATCGAACATCTGCTGTCGGGCCTTGGCCTGATCGTCCACCTCTTTCTGCAGCAGCGCAGTGACATCCTTCTGCGCGCCTGACTCGCCCCCACCCAGCAGGCCCATGTCCGGGTTATCGCCAAGGATGAATGGGTTGCTTTGCGCATTCCGGAGCGTGGCCAGCCGCTCAGCCAGTTTGTCGAACTTCTGGTCGAAGGTGTCTTCACGGCCGATGTCGAGGATTGCGTCCCATGCGCCCTTTGCGCCACTCTTTACTGCGGCCCAAGCGGTCTCGACAGCGCCCAGATTGTTGGTGATCGTCCCGGCGCGCTCAACCAGCGCATCGGCGTATGCGCCCTCTGCAACCTGCTGGGCGCCCAGCGTATCGCCCTGCTCCTGCAGTGCACGGATCTGGGTGAAAACCGCAGCGGTCAGGAAGTTGTATTTGTCGTTGAGCGCCACCACGGCCTTGACCGGGTCGTCAGCAAGCTTGGCGAACTCGGCAACGGTTTCAGATGCGGCCTTGCCTGTGGCTTTCTCCCAAGCCAGAGCAGCAATTGCGATTTCTTCAAAGCTGCCGCTGACTATCTTTCCCGATCCTGCGAGCTGGGCCAGTACCGCAGCCGCGGCGCCAGTGGTGCCGACTGTGGCGCTGACCTGCTTGGCCATCCCCGACAGAGCCGAGGTAGTCGTACCGGCAGCATTGCCAGTGGTCGCCAGCGAGTCACGATAGGCGTCCTGCTCCTCGCTGCCTTGGTAGTAGGCCAGCGTGAGCACTGCGGCAGCGGCAGCGGCAACAGTGAACGGGTTGACCAGCCCCAAGACATACCCGCCCAAGGCTTTTGCGGCAGGACCGACGCCACCGAACATGTCTTTCAGCTGCCCACCCTGCTGCAGGAGCACAGTCAGCGGTGCCTGGCCACCCTGGAGCGATACCGCGATGTCAGTGAACTGGGCAGGCACGCCACGCAAAGCGTTGGCAGTTTGCTTGGCAGTGTTGCCAGTGCGGCTCAGGCTGTCATCAAATCGGGTTAGATCTGTCCGAGCCTGAGTGATCTTTGCCTGATATTCACTGAACGTCGCAGGGTCCAGGCCGACGCCCTTGTGTTTGGCAAGCCTGGCTTCCATGTCATCAAGACGGCCTAGCGCCTTGACTGTCGGGTCAATCTCACCCAGCAGATCTGCCAGCTCATCCCGTTGCTTTTTGAAAGCCTCAGTCGTCTTGTCAGCGCCTTTTGTGACGCGTTCGGACGCCTTCTCTGCCCTGGCCCCAGCCGCTGTCAGCTTGTCGAGATCGGTGCTTGCCTGCGCTGCATCTGTGGAATCGACCTTAATGCCGAGCGAGGCAATATCCATAACTCACCTTGAATAAGTGCCCGCGTTCACGGGCTGTTGTCGCGTGATTCGGCCATGACGGCCAGCGCCTCCAGTTCCATGACTCGAACGTCATGGAACACAGCAGCGCGATGTTCTTTCGGGATAGATCCAAGGCGCATGACGCCCGGCAGCACGCCGTAATCAAGGCCGGTTGCGCCGCCAGCCCCCACTCGCCACTGGGTGGTCATGGCCTCCATAACCGCGAACGACGGCCAGTTGTCAGGCCAAACCTCGATCACGTCGTCGAAGTCACCAGCCGTGAGCCCGAACATCGGCAGCTTTTCGCTGGCATCAGGCTCGTACAGCGCGCGGGCGGAGGCGATCAGTTTCCCAAGCGTGCTGGCTGATAGGCTGTCTGATAGGCGCTCAGGACTGCTTGAGGCGCAGCCACACAGGTCGTGACCAGTGCAGCGATGGACTCATCATTGAACGCGTCGTCGAAGGCCCAGCCAGACACGATGTCCTTGATCTGGCTTACCTGCAGGGTGATTTCTTCAGCGGTTGCCTCAGCCCACGACAAGCCTTCTGCCTGAACCTTCTCGGCATGGGCATCGCGGGCTTTGTTCCACTTGTCGAACAGTTCGGACAGGGCCAGGCGGTCGAGAAATAAGAACTCGAATTCAACCTCGTCAGCCGTGCCCCCGACGCGCGGAATGGACACCTTGGCCTTGAAGGTCGGCTTTTGAGCGATCTTGAACTTGGCCATGGTTATGCCGCCACGCCGACATAGCGGGTTGGGTCAGCCTGCAGCGCCAGGTTCACCGTGCGGGTGAGCAGGTTGCTGCGGGAAACGGCCGGCTGCTTGGAGAACGACGTGTAGGTGCCGTACAGCAGCTGGTCATTGCCAGGAAGCACCAGTCGGGCAGCCTGAACCTGTTTGTTCGCGTCAGCCTTCATCAGCACGGCATTGAACGGCTTCACCGGATCGTCTGCGATGGTGAGCGTCATGCTGGTTGCAGCACGGTCGGTCGGGATCTGCTTGCCCTGGTCGTCCTCGAGGAACACGACATCCAGATAGTTCTGGTCGCCGCCGGAGAACGCCAGGTCAGTGATCTGGGGAATCTGCACCCAGGTCAGAATCTTCTTCATGCTGCCCACGCCACCGCCAGCCGGGAAGATCAGCACGTCGCTGGTGTCGATCGCTTCCAGGGTCACAGCTGTTGCGGTGGCCGCCTTCACGCGCACGACCTTGTTGTCCAGCTTGCTCCAGCCTGAGCTCAGCAGAACGATGTCGCCCGCGGCAATGGTGCTACCAGTGACGGTGGCAACGGCTTCGGCTGCGTTGGAGATGGCAGTGAATGCCTGGGCCGCGTCGTAAGTAGCGGCGTGCTGGAAGTAGCCGCCGTTCGGGATCTTGTAACCCATTGGTGTTTCCTCTTCTCAGAAATGACAAAACCCGCTCATTGGCGGGTTCTGGGGTTGCCCAACGGGCGAATTTATTCAGTGTCGGATCGGTACTGGAACGAGGCCGATACGGTCTGCGTGGTGTCACCGGTGATCGGAGGGCCTGGCTCTACCGGCGTCAGGACCATCACCTCGAAGTCGTCACGCTTGAGCCGGAGGAAGGCCGGGAACAAGTCGCCCAGCTTGTCAACGAGGCCTTCCGCATCGCCCGTGCCATTGCCAACCGGCGTCACCACGTTGATCTGGAACACGCCCGTGTAAACGCGGTGGTCACCGGCCAGGGTGTCGGTGTTGGTCCCGGCCGGGAGCGTGAAGGCACTCAGGTATGTCTCGTCAGGCTCGGGGGTAAAGCTTACCGCCTGGTAAGCAACGCGCAGCCCGTGCTCGGCAGCCCAGGCAGCGAGGCGCATCTCGAACAGCGAGCGGATTATCTTGTGGCTCATATCTGGTTGTTCCTGATGGCCTCGGCCACGATCTGCTGAAAGCGGGCAACCGTCACGCGCACCATGCCGGAGGGCGCCTGGGTGCTGTGCCCGTATTCCAGCGGGATGGCATAAGGCAGGTTGTTGATCAGGTATGCCGTCTGCCCGGCGGTGAAGTCGCTCACAGCAGAGACCAGCGCGGCGATTGTCTCCCGGCCGCTTGGGTCCACCTCGTCAAACGTGACGTTCTCGACCACATCAATCGACAGGTGCCAGTTGGCCCGGAACCGGCCGCCCACGTACCCCTGCCCGGCCACCAGCCCGTTTACATTGAAATTCTGGTCGCGCTCAGTCTTGGTCAGTGGCTTGGCGTACTTCACGCCGCGCTTCAGGCGCCCGCCTTTGGTGTAGTTGCCTGGTGTCAGCGAGGTGATGACGTTGCGGACTTCAACGTGAGCGTCGTAGGCATCCGCTTGAGCCTTGTTTGCAGCCCGGTGCGACACGTTCGCTGCCCAGATTTCAGGGTTGCCCACGGGCGACATGCGGATGACGCTGCTGCCGACCTCGATGATGATCTCGCGCAGACTCGCATCAATGGCGTGTGTCGCCTGCTCGGCAAACTGGGCCAGGCTGAGGGCAAAGGTACCTGATCTACCAGAACCCGCGCGACTCAAGACTGCACCAGCAATGCATACAGGGCCAGTGCAGGCTTGAGGATATTGCCGTGCTCCCAGATAATTCGAAAATCAGTTTTAACTACGAGCTTGTGGAACCACTGCATAGGGAAATAATCTCCATGAAACAACGGCACAATAAACCATCAAACATACCCAAGACTGCACTTACTTATGGCCAGCAGGCAGCCAAAAACATCGCTAGCGCAAGAGAGCGAATGCTCGCCGACACTCTAGCGGATGTGGATCTAACAAATAGTGCAGAAAGGTTACGAGCTTCAATTTCTGCAGGCTGCAGGCAATCTCACCCCGAGTGGGTAACGACATTCGCCACGGGTAAAGTCCCTTCGAAAAATCCGCTTTCTGACAACACTATTGCGCTACTAAAGGTGCTGGAGCAGGAGCTTGAGGATGGAAAGGTGAACATTGAAACTCTGAACAAGCTCGACGAAATGCTCTCTTATTAGAGCCCTTTTGAAATCGACGAGTAGTGCTAATTCGGTTTGAATACCCCAACAAACCGATCAGCACCCGGGTTGGTCATCATTGCCTAAGTTGAAGTGTCCAGGTTGCATCCGCCGAATCGGCGGATACTTTGATGACCCGCAAGTCGTTCACCACATCTCCGATGGCGGGAGTGGCTTGTGAAGTCGTTGGCGCACCAGCCTCGGAAATGAACAATTCGTTTTTCAGCACCAGCAGCTTCTTGTCAGCGGTCTGGACAAGTGAACCGTCAATTTCTTTGGAGAGATAGCTACCGTATACCCCGCGGCCTGTGTAGTTGCTAGTCGCGCTGACCGGTTTGCCAGCGGCCGGGTCATAAACCGGGGCTTCTTTACGGCTGCCCAAGACCGGCTTAACCGCATCCGCCAGGCCGTCTGGATCATCGAATGCCTCGGCCAGTTCGGTCTGTAGCTCTTCGCGCATGCCCATGGTTACGCCCTCTTGAGCATAATGGTGCCGGAGCGCTTGGTCCACGGCGCCAGCAGAGCCAGTGCGAAGTTCTCGCCCGCTGACAGATCAGTCGAGCCAGCAGCATAGGTTTTGCTGGTGGACGTACCGGGCTGCGCAGACACTGTTTTGCTCAGCACCTCTTTCTGTGTGGCCTTGTACAAATTGCCCGCGGCTGCTTCCTTTGCCACTTGGCCGCCAGCCATCTTGATCGCGTCAGGGACTGGATCAGAGACGACTCGCAGAATCTTGGCTGTGAGCCAGGCGTTTGCCATGGTCACAGCAAGGACCGGATCACCAGTACCTGCCCAGGCAGGGCCCAGCTGAGCATTCACATCGGCAACAGTGATGAAATCGGTCATTTTGGTGTCCCTTATTCGTTCGGTACCAAGGCCTGCAGGTCTTCTTTCTTCGCCGTGGCGTCGAACTCGATACCTTTGGCGGTGAGCCACTCTTTCAGCTCGGGAACCTTCATTTTCAGAGGGTCAGTTTCCGGCGCGTCTTGCTCGCGCTTCAGCGCCTCTTCGATATCTTCAGCGGCGCTGCGGGACGCGTAGCCCTGCGGTGGGTAATTGGATGCCTTGTAACCTTCCGCCACGTACTCGCCAACGGTGGGGCCGTCTTGACGCAGCTCCCCTGCACCGCCATTGCCGCTTCCAGACTCGGCCTGAGCCTGTGCCTGCTTGCGCATCCAGTTGATCTGCGCAAGCGTTAGCTGTTCACCGGGTTTGATGTCGCTTTGAGTCATGATCCTCTCCAGTGGAAACGAGGGCCTAAGCCCTCATCGGCTTACGCGCCTTTGATTTTCAGGAATGCGATCGGCACGTTTTTGCGGTCGACAACGCGGTTCCAGTTCGCGGCCTTGCGCAGGTCCGCCAACAGGGGCGAAAACTCGTCAACGGCGGTGTCAGCGCCGGTACGACCATTCACGTTTGCGCGGTTTGTGATATCGGCGCCGGTGAACTGATAGCCAAACGGGTGCAGGATCCAAGTCTTGCGCTCCCAAAGCGTTTCGACACCGCCGCCGTTGCCTGCCCGGGCCTGACGCTCTACCTCTTCTGGGACAAGCGGGCTGCCTTCGCCGTAGCCGAACGCACCGGCGCCGAACAGCACTGCGGTGGTGGTGATGGTCGCCGGGTTGCCTGCGCTAGTGGCGGGCATCGAGTCATCAACGATCACGCGCTGACCCATGAAAGTGGGAATGGTCAGGTTGCCCTTGCTGTCAGGGACGAAGTCGATGTCATCGGCATCGATCATCTGCTTGTAAGCCAGCGAGTGAACTGCGATTGCGGACAGCTGACCAAATGCGTCACCCAGGGTGAACACTGCGGCTGTAAACGCCTGGCGGGTCCACGCCATGGCCGAGCCGTCGTAGACCATGTCTCCATTGTCATTGGCAATGTTGTCTGCGAGGACACCGACTGCGGATGCAATCACGCGTCGCTGCCACTGGCGCTGCCAGTAGGTACCGAAACGGTTGCGGATGCGCTGCATCGGATTGGACCCAGACAGCTCAACCACCAGATCTGCGGCCGAATAGCCTTGGTTCAGGTAGCTGATGCTCGCCTTCTGGATGCCAGAGCCGAGCTTGTTGGGCGAGGCCATGTCCGCTGGGTCATCGTTGGACGCGTTCGGCTCTACGGACGAATCCAGGTCGCGCCAGAATGGAATCTGGATCTCTTGGCCGCCGGTGTTGGCCTTCTGATCCAGCATCTCATTGCGGACAACGACGCCAGACTCGAAGAAAGCTGTCTTTTCTGGGGTGTTCTCCGCCTGATAATCGGCGTACACCTCGGGGATTACTGCGTCAGACAGGCGAGTGGTCGCCATAGTGTGTTACTCCTGTTTGGTGGCTTCGCGCAGCTGGCGGTATTTCGCCGGGTCCGCCCTGAAAAGGTCGGTGCGCTCGGTTTCGGTCATGTCGGAAAACTTCTTCGTGGCCTTGCCACCTTGATCGCCGGTCTGCCCGGCACCCTGAGCCCTTGGCCAGAGGTGTGTTGCTGTTTCACGTAGCGATTCCGCCCATTCGAGCGGTGACAACGGCGTCTTGCCGTCCTTCCCGTAAACGACTTCGCCGTCCCGGTCGGTGGCAATAGCCTCGCCGTCTTCACTGAGTTTAAAAGTGCCCCTGGCGCGCAGGATGATGTCCTCTGCGGCTTCGGGGAGCGCGCCAGCCTTAATGGCAGCTGCGCGGATGGAATCGGCTAGGACCTTATCGCTGTACTTGGCGGCGAAGGCTTCGGCCTTGTCGGCGCGGGTCTTCTCGGCGGCCAGCTGCTTGTCGTAATCGGTGCGCAAACGCTCGGTGCGCTTGCTGATCACCTCGTCGAGCTTGCCCTCGGCCAAGAGGCGAGTTTCCTCGTCCTGACCCACTTTGTTGAGCAGGCCCTTCACGGCGTCGATGTCCAAGCCTTCGAACTGGGTTTTGAAGCCTTCCAGCTCGGTTTTGGTGGTGCGAAGCGAGCCGATCAGCTCGGCATTCTTGGTTTTCAAACCAGCGACTTGTTGATCGATGACGGCCTGAATCTCGGGGGTAATGGTCACGCCACCGCCGCCCTCGCCGCCTTCGCCGGTTGTATTCAGAAAAAGTTGTTTCAGCTTGAACATGGGTATCCCCTGGGGATTGATGGGCCGCTGACCTGATCAGCAGGCATAAAAAAACCCCGGCATGGCCGAGGTTCTTGGAGTAGATGTTTATTATTCACGGTGCGTTTGGGTCATCAGATTTCAATATGGTCGTTCCATCTTTGATTCTGTAGACCCCCTTGCTCTCACGAATGACTTGCCGTCCAGCTAGCGTGGAGAGCGCCCAGTGCTTAACACGCCCACTACCATCTACTGAGTCCTCTGATGTGTCATGGACAATTACAGTCATGTTTTGATGCTGATCAAATGCTTGGAATTGTATGCTCATGCAGCCCTCCTTGAGATGAGTGCCGACTATAAGTGAGGTCCAGATGTTAGTCACTTTTGACCAGTATTAGCCCCCTCCTCATCAGGTAATCAGCGAACTGCGTTCCGCTGGAAACCCAAAGCGGCGGATCAAGCCGGTATTCCTCGCAGCTGCGGCGCAACGGAATGGCTTTGTCTCCATCGTATGCGTGCGTGGGTTCGGCCAGTTCGCGCCCTTGGTCCCAAGCGTACATCTCTATTGCCAGCATGACCTGTCCATGGCGGATGCCGTACGGAATGTGGTCCCGGCACAATGGATGCCCGTCGAGGATAATGTTGGCGCGCGGCCAGGCCAGGGACTGCGTTGCAGATGACTTCTCGCCCTTCCAGCGCAGCGCATTCATGGCTACACACGCCGCGAGCAAATAACCTGTCTTCTCCAACTCGCCGGCAGGAATCGGGAACTGGTAATAGCTGCCGTGAAACTGCAAAGCTCGCAGGTCGGCATAGCTATTTGCGTCAGCCCTGCCCGCGCCTTCCTCAACGATGATCATGGCAAACCCTGTTCAGTGGGCTGTCATTGTACCCCTGCCCGTTTGAACATATCGGGCTCCATCTCCTGCATGCGCTTGAGCGTGATCGGCTTGAAGTTCTTATCGAGCTGCAGCTTGGCGAACTTGTCCGGCGGCAGGCCGCCATCCCTGAAAAGCTTGCCGCGCACCGGGCCCAGGGCGGAATCCTGAAAGCTTGCGGGCTGGGTCTGAAGCCACGAATAGTACTGAAGTCCCGCGTCGACCTGACCGCCGCCCTGCGCCCCAATGGCTGCCCGTGTTGCGTCCTTCTCAAACAGGTCGCTCAGCCGGGTCCGAAATACGAATGTTGTGCGGCAGTTTTCATGGAACGGCGGCCGGGGTCCGGAGTTGGTCGGATATCGTTTCTTGTCCATGAATCGGCAGACCGGCGTCGTCTTCCGGTCGAGCGTGGCGATGATCTCGACTTCCGTGATGACATCCGGATTGGCTTTCGCTGTCTCCATGCGCGCGGTGCTGGCCGCATGCTGAACTGCCGTATTGACGATGGTCCGGGCGTTCCGCTGACTGACAGCAAGTATTCCATCGGTGAAGTTCTGCGCCGCGGTACCGCGAATTGCCTGGACGATCTCCGCGTTGGTCTGACCTTGCGTGAACCCCACGCGGATGGCATTCGTTACCCGTGACGTTTCGGTGCGCGTCCATCCGTTGAAGAATGTCTTCAGCAGCTTGCCGCCGTTTATCCCGGTCACTTGCAACGGGGCCAATGCCAATGCCGAGCGGATCACCTGGTTGGTCGGAACGATTGCGCCGAGGGCCGGAAAAGCCGCATTGAGACTTCGCGCCTCGAAGGCAGCTTCGTAAAGCGAGATGTCCACCAAGTCGGCCTGCACCAGCGCACTGTACTCGGCGTAGATCGCCAGCAGCTTTTCATCCACACGGGATAGAAAGTCCTCCAGACGCTCACGTCCATAGGTCGTCAACTCCTTGCGTGTCAGCTGCTCACGAACCAGCCGGTCGATCTGGCGCAAGTACTTCTCGAACTTCTGCACCTCGTCGGCCTTGAGACGCTCGACCATCACCGCGTTGCGAATGGTCTGGTCAAGCAGCGCGGCCGCCGATGGCTCCGCCTGGTCCGGCTCC
This sequence comes from Pseudomonas viridiflava, assembly GCF_900585905.1. Classification (GTDB taxonomy): domain Bacteria; phylum Pseudomonadota; class Gammaproteobacteria; order Pseudomonadales; family Pseudomonadaceae; genus Aquipseudomonas. The sequence goes on along the minus strand of NZ_UTVH01000095.1, from coordinate 274,508 downwards.
AGCGGCTGGGTCGGTATCTTCTGCATCGTCGGCGTCCAAATTCAGGCCCCTACCCGACTCACGCTCATCGCTGATCAGGGTGGCCTCTTCCTCATAAGCACGCTCAGGCAGCTTGCCGGTGGTGAGATACATCCAGTAGGTGTCTGCGCTGACTGTGCCTGCCATAACGGCCTTCTGCAGCTCGGCCAGCACCTGGGCATCGACCACAGGCGTGATGAACTCAGGCTGGACGGTGAACGTCACTTCTTCAGGCCTGTAGCCCTTCCACTCTGCCGCGTAACGCAGTCCCTGCTCGATGGCTTCAGCCACCGACATGACAATGCTGTGCAGCGTCGCATGCTGGTCGTTCTGGCGCGTCTTGCGTGCCTCTCCCGACTCAGCATCACCCGAAACGTCCATCACCTTGGCACCGGCTTCGAGGGCGGCACCCTTCTGGTCGGCCATAGCTTGGCGAACTGCCGTGATGCCTGCGCCCTGGAACTCCAGATAGCCGCATGATCCGCTGGGGCCGAGGTCCCAAGCTGCAGACGGGCCAGTGACGCTCAGTTCGACCGACTCATCAAGGCCTGACACCCAGGGTTGCGGGTGGCTGGTCTGGTGCAGCGCAGTGAAATAGTCCGCGCTGAGCTGGTACGACTTCACTGCGGCTCGCGCCATGGTCAGCAGCGGAAGCTCATCGACACCAGGTGAATTGTCGGTGGACCCACAGTAAATGACAGGGATGAAGCCGAGCGGACGAACCAAGCGGCTGTCGGAACCGGCAGAGCCAAGGAAGCTGGGACCCTCGACCGTCTCGCCCGCATCGCTCAGCACCGCCGTCTGGCATACGCCTTCATGCATAGCGAAGACGCGGAACACCTCGACCGTGTCGTGAGCGAACTGGTCGTTGCCGGGCTTCTCGCGAAACTCCCTGAACACCGAAAGCGTCAGGTCCTGCCGTCCGCCGCTTGCGCCGACCTTCCAGTTGATGGCGTTGCGGGCCTCGTAGGTGGAGAAATACGGCTCCCCGGCGTCGTCGACATTGACCACCGTCGGCACACGGCCGTGGGATATGGTCTGGCGAACCATCCGCATGAACAGTTGCTTCAAGCCGAAGCCGTCGGCTGTAGCGTTGTCTTCCAGCCCCTTCAGCCCGGCGGGAAGCTTGATCTCGGGAATCAGCCGTGACACCAGGCCCATCATAGAGCGCAACGCATCACGCACCCAGTGTTCGTACTGGGCGCGGTCGCGGTAATTCAGATAGAGGTAGGCGTTCCCGGTCGCATCCAGCTTCTCGGCTTCGACCATCCCTGATGGCTTGGGCAGATACTGAGCGTTGCTCCGGATGGCGCTTTCCCCTTCGAGCGCGTCGTCCATCAGCCGCCACTCGGCAATGTGTTCTTCGAACTCTGGGTTTGTCGATTGCACTGGCATCAGGCCAATCCTCCGATACGGCGGACACCGCCTGTGCGTACGCGTTTGGTTTTTGCTACAGCGAAATATCTAAAGGCGTCGGCGCCGTGTGATGTGCTGTCATGGAATGGTTTGTCTTTCCAGCAGCCACGGTTCTCATCCCACTCCTTGCGGTAGTTTTCGAGATGGCCAATGCCCTCTTCGCACTTGGACTCGTCGAAGACGCAAAGGGCTAGGATCTCCCGGGCCGATTCAATGCCGTCGTCCACACCGGTTCTTGGAACGACCTGGAACTTGATTGAATAACGCTCGCCATCGATCTCGTAACCCTCTTTGGCGATGTCTTTGCGGCTCTTGGCATCGCTGCCGAACTCGCGGTTCTCGATGTCGTGCGGCCCCCAGTGCTCAGAGTAGGTGTAACCCTTGTCCTTGAGCACCTTCATGTAATGGCGCAGGCCTTCGCCTGAGTTCTCGTAGTAATCGATGATGTGGTATTCGGTGCCGATCTGGCGCACGAACCAGATGGCCGTGGAGTCGCCGACGCCAATGTCCCAAAACGTCATCACCGGCTGGTGGCTGTTGTTCGGAACGACACCAATCCGCTTGTTCGCGTAGAGCTTGGCGAACTGTTTGGCGTAGTAGGCACCCTCAACAGACTGCTGGAACGCCTCGGCCGGTATCGACGGGTATTCCCGCTTCATGTCATCCCCGAGAGACTTCTCTTTGGCGGCATACCATGCGCGCTGGCCTGGGTTCGTGACTACCCCGTGCTTGGCTTGCAGCTCGGTGAAGTAATCGGTCAGTCGTTGTGGGATAACGACGTCGGCAGGGTCAAGCCAGTAAAAGCCGTTACGCCACCAACTGAAGAAAAAGAACTTCCAGTCAAGCTTCCCCAGCGGCACGCCGGAGAGCTGCTGCTTCTCCGCGCTCTGCGAGTAATCGAAGAAGTAGCCCGCCCGCCCCTCCGCCGTCGACTCAATGGTAACGAAGCAGTCAGCAGCGACAGCCTCGAATGCCCCGGTGACGATCTCTCGGGCCTTGTGGGGGAACTTGGCGCAGATCTTCCCGAACTCGGATACGTGCAGATACCGTAGAGTCCCGCCCCGAAAGGATGTGGACACGTAGAGCGATCCGCCCTTGCTGAATACAAGCTCACCAGCAGCATCGTTAGAAGCAGGGTTGGCAGCGCGTATCTCCTTGGGCAGGTTGTCATACGCATATTTGATCTTCTCGCGGAACAGGCGCTTGGCATCGTTCAGGGTGTGAGCGATTAGCGCGCACTTGGCTGACTCGAACAGCGCGGCGTCCAATTGCACGATGCACACCAGCGTCGTGAATCCCAGCTGGCGGGCCTTGAGGATGATGTTTCGGGTGTGCATCCCCTGGAAGTAGTCAATCTGCTCCTGCGTCATGCGGAAGCGGACTTTCTTCCCGTTTTTGTCAGTGATGAAGTACAGGCTGTTCAGGCGCCAAAACCGATCCCTGAGCAGCTTCATGTGCTCGGGCTTCATGTCAGGCGTCCTTCGTTAATTCATCCATCAGGCTAGACAGCTCGTCGGCGTCAGAGGATTTCTCTTTCTCGTCCAGGCCATATGCTTGGCGCTCAAGCACAACCAGCGTCTTCAGCGTCTCAGCCAGCTCCTTCATCGTTTTGGTGCGAGACGGCAGCGCGCCCATCTTGTTGGCCAGGGCCAGCATGTCGGACAGCGCCTCACCGTCTTCGTGGTCGCCATCCTTGAGCTGAGCAATCAGCTCCTTGATGGTGCCCTGTTCATCCGTCAGCGCTTCCAGCTCATCAAGCAGCTTGTTCGTCAGTCGGCGGCTGCGTGAGATGTCACCCCGATGCGCAAGCCGGATGTCAGCGATGACCTCAGCATTGGCCTCGACGATTCCACGCTCGGTTGCCAGTGTTTCCGTGGAAACCTTTGTGGAAACCTCACGTTTGGAAACTAGCGAATCAGCCTTGGCCTTGATCTTAGCGTTCAGGTCACGGTCCCAGCCTTCAGCTTTGGACCGTTTGTTGATTGCAGTGTGGGATACCCCGCACGCTGCGGCTATCTCACGCACTGAGAGCAAGCCAGCCCGGAAGAGCTGTTCAATGCGCTCCCAGTCAGGTTGCTTGGTTGTCATGATTTGTCTCAGGATACGAAAGGATGATTGAAATAGTGGCTGGTTGCCGGTATTGGTGAGTTTCCAGTCAACAGCAAGGAAAGCAACATGTCCGATAACTTTAAAAGTCTGCGCAAAGACACTGGGATGAGCGTCGGCTCCCCTGAAATACAACGTGACCTGGCCGTGGCAGCCGCATTAACGCTAATTCAATCAAGAGTTTTGAATGCGAGCGGCGCTAACCAACTGCAGTGGGAGCTCGGGAATCTATCGTCGTATGCTGATCAAATTCAGGAGGCGCTGAAAGCCAAATGATCCGTCCGTGCCGCACTAACCCTGCGGCACGCCAACTCAACAACCGGACCTGCTCGCGTGATAGATATACTGGTTGAGGTGATTTTCCGTGCAGTCTGCTTCCCGATCGGCTGGCCACTGATGAGGCTCGTTACGCTCGGCAGGTATCCGTCGAAAGGCTCCTGGTTTTCCTACACACCAGAGTCGGAGTGGACATCTGCTCTGGGTCTGGCCGTCTTGGTGGTCGCTATGATGGCGATGCTTAGACAGTTCGTGCTCGCCTGATGCGCTCAATGTATTAGTCAGCAGTATCCAGCAGCACGTCAATCACCTTCTGCTCACCCAGGCGCATCGCTCCCAGGCATTGCAGGTCGTCGCACTTGGGGCCAAAACCGAACACGGTCACCTCACCCTTCGGTCCAATGAGCGTCAGCGCACCTACCGTGCACTCCGGGTGCTCACCTGCATCGAGGTCGTCGGCGATCTTGCGCAGCGTCTTGGCAGCATCCCGCCAGCCTTCTCGCTCGAACTTGAGTACTTTGATACTCATTGGTACACCATCGAGTGGGTCTGGCCGTGAGCGTGTCCGTGCAAGGTTGAAACCACGAAGCCTTGCGGCAACCCCGCGGACTTTGCAGCATCAATAGCTTTTGCGATGGCGGTGTCCAAATCGATGAGCGCCCTGCTGATTTCCGCACTCACAGGTAAGGCGTGACGGATGTTCGTTACGTTTGTCATGCTCTACTCCACCGTGCACTGCGGCCAGATCGACCGGGCGAAGGCCAGTGCCGATTCGTGATCCATCGCCTGGCTGAGCAGGATCATAGGGAAGGTTCCGTGGCCTGGGGTGGTCACGTACCAGTTGCGCTTGGTCATAAGCGACCAACGTTTAGCGGCTCTACCGTAACCTTGCCACTCAGGCGCCTGGTGTAGAGCTCATCACGCCCGGGCCGCTTGATGCGCACAGGCTGCGGCGCGAACACAACCAAGCCAGCCTCTGTGTCGCACCAGATCACGTGAGTGATCTCGTTTCCATTGATGCGAACAACTCTGGGACCGCGACCGTCTTGAGCGGTATGGGATGTCGGATGAGGCATAAGCACTCCGCTCCACGTTTCGGCGCTATCTGATTTTGTGGCGCGGCCTACTTAGGTTCGACGAACTGCACTTCGACGGCGAAACCTTGGCGCATAAGCTCACGAACGGAAACTCCGACCCCGTAAGGCGCCATTGTCACGTTCAGGTCGAAAGCTTCCCAATTCTGAGTGTGGCCATGATCGTAATCGGAGCCGCGCTCCAGACGCTCACCCTTCACCACCGCTCCACCGACGCGCAAGCCATCGCGCATAATGCAGACCACGGGGTGTATTTGATCGACTTTCGTAACGCACACTTGGGTGTCTTTCGCGACCAAGCGGCCACCACCCCAACCACTCTGCAATTCCAAAAGCTGCATAGACTTCATTTTTCCTCCGGCCTACTTGCTCTTGCTGCGCAGGATCTGGGCGTCTACCTGGTCGGCGCAGGTATCGAGCAGGTTCACTGCCCGGTCCTTCAATGCCCAGAGGTCGCCATTCAGTACCAGGTCGTCATCGGTCTGGCTGATGCGCTCACACGGGATCAGCTCAGGGGGTTCGAGTCTTACTGCCGTTGTCTTTACTACCACTGGCTGCGGGCTTCCCGCGCAGGCCGTCAGGCAAAGGCTGATTAGCCCAATTGCGAACAGCTGGGCTCTTTGTCTTGAGATCTTCAAAGTTTTTCCTTGCCCGGCGGGCCTTGTCTTCGCTGGTCTTGAGTCGACCCCTTAGGTCCTTCAGGTAATCATCGTTGCGCTTGGCTTCGGCTCGCAGCGTAGTGATGGTGGCCTGGCTTTCGGAGTTGGCCTTGACCGCGTCGTCTTTGCTCTGGGTCTCGATCTTCAGATCACCCTGCAGGTCGACGTACCGGTACTGCTGGAACCCGATGAGCAGGAGGCCTACCAGCGTGATGATGATTGCTGCTGCTACGTCCTTCATACGCTGTCCACCTTGCGGCCCAGGAAGCGGGTCACCAGTTCGCGGATGGCGGTTACGCCGAGGAACCCAATAGTCCCTCCAGCAGCGATCGACAGGCTGGGCTGCCAGGCCATCCACTCAATGACGCTGGACGCGACCAGGCTGAGGCATCCGCACATCAGCGATTCGAACAAGATCCGGCGCTTGCTGGTTTCTTTCCCGTCCATCAAGACGCGAAGCAAAGACACAGTGATGGCCATAATGACGCCCGCCCATAGCGGATTGCTCAATGCCAGCCAGATCTTGGCCCACGTATCTGGCTTGTCAGGCATGGTAGGCATCCGCATTGCTCCCCCTTGGGGAGATTGATATATCCGGCACCAGCAGCACTCCCAGCTTGAGGCGATGGGTGTGGTGGCGCCGAAACAGTTCGACCTCAACGATGAGGCCCTAATTAGGTACAACCGGGAAAACATCCAACTGCCTAGCGGCTTTCCTCGGTGGTACAAAAAGCCCGGCGCATATGTCCGGGCTTTTTCATCGCTACCAGGCCTGTTCAGCAATACGAGAGACCAGCACCGACGCCCACACCTTCCGGCTCAGGCTTGGTCGAGGTCATCACGAAGTGATTGCTGGTTGCGCGCAGATTGCTTTTCAGTGCGCCGTCAGTGGTAGAGCTACCCGTTCGCCACATGGCGAGAGTCAGCTCCAGGCGCTTCACGCCCACACTTGGCAGTTCGGCCAGCATCACTGCTGAGCGGAACGCATACGACACCGGGGCAGCCAGGGCTGACACGGAGAAGAGTGATAGGCATGCGGCAAGCGCAAAGCCCAGATACATGGTGAGTTTCCGCATACGGCATTCCTCTGTGGGTTGATTTACTTTCTTCGGGACGAAAAAAACCCCGCTCGAAAGCAGGGCTTGGAATTGGGTGGGGATAGACACGATTCGAACGTGCGGCGCCGTCGGTATTGGCCTGTAGCGGCCACCTCAAGCACTTAGCTACCGGCCCGGGCTTTATCCGGACACTTCAACCTTAGGCCTCTCAGCCACTGCCCCCATGAAGCAAAACGCCCAGCAGTTAGGCCGAGCTTGTTAGAAGAAATCAAGAATCTGCTACGTCTGATTCGGGGCGACTTCACGTGATAGCCAATACAAAACGCTAGCTGCTGAGATCAGCGAAAGAATTAGTGCAGCGAAACCTGCCGCAGAATTGAGCGCGTATTTCGCACTTACCAAGGCAGTCAGGGATGCTGATAGCAACAACGGCGAATAGCACAGCAGCCGTAGCGCCACCTTTTTGCCACTATCAAGTGCCGACTGACGCTCCAGTAGCTTTCCGAGGGCAGCCAAACCGAGTGAGACAGCACCACCAGCCATTAGCATTACGAAATACATTACGAGAGGCGGAAGCCCATAAGCACCTGAAGCCTCCGCAGGATTATCGCGGAATCCTTCGACGGAATAGCCCAAAGCAGCGAGGGACAAGGGAAATAAGATAAATACGAGGTTTCTAACTAGCGCTGGCATTCCTGAGTCCGTGCTCGATCATTGATCTGACTAAGGTAACACGCAGCGCTGGCGCTTCCCGCACAACGCCGGGTGCAATTTGCATCTGAATAGGCACAAAAAAACCCGCTCATGTGGCGGGTTTTTCGGAGCAAGTTGCCGTAGGCAAATTACTCAACGTGGCGAAATGATGCCGCCAGCCGTGCGGGAAGTCAAGCGGCTTCTTTCATCTGGTAGATAACCGCTCCAATCGGGCTGAGAGCCATGCGGTCCAAGTCCTGGCAGCAGTCGAATGCCAGCTGAGTTACGGGCTCCCAGTCCCTTGCCCAAGCGCATGATTCGAGCCTGCATCCATACTCGGCCCACAGCCAGCCTCGGAACTTCTCAGCGCTGGCCAGCGGATCGTCGTTGGCGGACTGCCCGCCCTGGTGCATGTAGCGGTACCGGCGCATCACGCCCTTCACCACATACTCCAACTTCTCGCGCTTGGCGGCGGTCATCCGCTTGGACTTGGACACCACCATGTCGAACACCAGGCCCTCGGCAGCCTCGCGGATGTCGTCGTCAAGGCTGGCCGCATACATGTACTCACCGAACAAGCGCACCTGCGGGTGAAGCCTGGCGATTGCCGACTGGATGTGTCCGGCCAGCGCGCTGTGCATGGCGTGGTTTGCAGTCGGCCCGCGCTCGGTGGCCTGGACAACGACACCCAGCTGGACAACGTCCGACGATTGGCCAGGCGCCGGGTTGTAGGTGCAGTCATGCCAGGCCTGACGTGCGGAATCGATTCTCATGCTGCTGTCCTCTTCAATTCTCTGGTCAGTGCCCGGTACTTCGCTGTCAGGGCTTTCAATTCTTCGACGGTGTACTTCTGGGCCTCATGAGGCCCTTCGATCCATTCCACGTTGACGATGCCGATGCGCTTCACCAGCTCGATCCGGTAATTGACGATGTTCCCGGATAGCTGGGTGTTGCACGGCGAGCACTGGCGGTGGCAGTTCATCGGCTCGAAGCGCAGCGCGGGATTGCTCCCGACGGTCCGGTAATGCCCGGCGTCGTACTTGCCCTGGTGGTGGCGACCACAGCTGATGCAGGGCAATGCCGCGTCCCGCTCACGCACCCAAGCGTTGAACGCTGTCTGCGTATCCTTGAGGTGATCCGCCCTGCTCTTCAGCTTCTCCTTGCGCACCTTTATCTCGCTGCGTTGGACGTCGGCCAGGGCTTTGCGGGCCCTCGGTGCATGCCTTGGCGCATCGATGATTGCGCAGGCCTGGCTGCATACGGCCTGGCCCAATCGCGAAGGGACGAAAGAGGCCCCGCACTCAGGAACACGGCATTTCTTCGGCTTGGGCTGCCTGGTGGTCAGTCTCATAGCGACTTCCTCGCAGTCCGCTCGACTTCAGCCTCGCGCTCGCTGCGAATCCGCTCGATATCCTCAACTGAGCGATTTCGGCGGGTCTCCACGAAATGCCCGATGATTACGCCCACCACGATGAGCAGCAGCACTGCTATGTGGAACGCTTCGTTGATGGTCATGCTGCCACCTCTCTTGTTTTCTGCTGCTCAGGTGCGAAGTCGCCGCTCAGGGGCATGAGATACCTGGGCAACTTCACGGAGAACTTGCCTTGGCATCTCACCAGCCAACCACCGGCAGGCGCGCTCGGATCCAGTCTCCATAGCCCGCCCATAGGCCCGGTTACTTCGTCGCCAGGATTGACCCACCCCTTCACCTCAACCTGATTCCCGAGGAAGGCTTGCCCGCCAATAACCAGCGCCATGTCGCCCGGCTTGAATTGATGGCTCATGCCGCCTTCTCCCCGATCAAATCCCCGAAGAAGACGCCCTGCGCCGTGAACTCGGCCAAGATGCGGTCCGTGTACGCGACGCCCTGGGCGCGATTGAACAGGCTGGTGACCGGGAACCCGTCCGGCCCGAGAAGCTTGCAGTCGCCCATCAGGTCGAGCTTTTCCTCGTAGCTCAGGTGCTTGGTGGTCCGGTGCCAGGCGGCGTGGTAGTCCTCGTCCTCGTTTATCAGGATCTGAACCCCATGGTGCAATTTGCAGTACTTGCGCGCCTCGCTGGCGTCACCGATCTGAGTCATCTCGGAAATTCGCTTGTAGAACGCGAACCACAGCGCGTTCTGGTCGAGGGTGCGGTCCTTACCGGGGCGCAGCGACACCACGACGAACTTCTTGTCGCGGTACATGGCGGTCAGGCTGGTGATGGCCTCGGTGAGTTTGGCTTGGCAGTTGACGGAGATTTTGTCAGTCACGTGCAGGCTCCCTACTCATAGCCAAGGCGGCATTCCAGACTTTGCACCAACCGCATTCGGTACCAGCCTTCGCGCCGTTATCTCGATCCCAGATTCCAGGGACGCTATGGCAGTGTCCGGGAGCATTACCATTGCGATTCGTGTGGCGTGGAATCTCATTCACTACGCAAGCCATGACGCCACGCAGTTTCTCCACCTCGGCCTTCAGCTCAGCATTCATCCGCTCGTAAGCTTCGTAGCCGGTACGCAGGCCTGCGTTCTCGGCCTTGAGCTGGTCGCGCTCGACGATAAGCTTCAGCACCTCAGGCCCAGTCGATCGACCGGCGAGCCGGACTGCTCCAGCGCGTTGGCGGATCTGCTCTACGGTCATGCATGGCGTCCAGCTCAAGCGCTCCTTGATGCGCTTAACCTTCCGCGCGATGTTGGGTGGAGTGCAGGCGGCTTCTTCGGCCAATGCAACCATGCTGGTGCCCGTCACAACCCGCAGCAGAAGCTCGACGTCTGATTGATGTATTGGGAGCGTCATGGCTTCACCTTCACGCCAGCGGCTTCGATGTTCTTGATAAATTCCACGCCGAAGTCTTCGCAGCACAACCGGAGATCGGGAACTTGAATAACCAGCGCCTCGCGGGATGCCTGCCAGCCAGCCTCGAAGTCGGAAAGGTTTACGTGCCTCTCCAGATAACCGCGAACACGATCCCCGTCGCCCGCGCCAATCATTCCTTGAGCCATCCGTTTTTGATGTGCTTCAAATGCGGCCAGAAGCTTTTCACGCATGTTGTCGTTGTTCATCGCACCGCCCTCCTGCCAAATTTCGCCATCAGCAGCTCACGCGCAGATGCGCCGTCCGCTGGGATTCCTTGCTTGATGATTCGCGCCTGGGCCTGCTGCTCGGCCAGTTCGTCAGCTAGTTCCAGCGCCGTCTTCTGGCTGTCATGCCCGATGGCCGTCAGTATCTTGCCGTCGAGCGGCTGCCCTGCCTGGGCCCGGCGCAGCACAATCTGGTAGTTGTGATCAAAGCGAGCGCGCATGCCCTTGTCTTCCTGCTTGGCTGAGCGTAGGTCGAACAGGCCGGTGGCCTGGGCCGCAATCTTCACGCCTTCGTGGCTGTAGGCGCCCATCAATGCCTCCATCCATGCGTCGGCGGGATACGGCATGCCGAAGTCCTCCGGCCCGGGCGTACACATGGCAATGAACTCACCAACGCTTGGCGCGAAGGGCTTCTTCAGCTTGCGGCACTTCTGGATACCGAACTCGATCTGCTCCAGGGTGCGGATGCCTTCGTCGGCAAACTCCTTGATCCACTCTTCCTTGGCTGCGGCGAGTGCTTCGGTCGATGGCCACGCCTGGCGCCACGCTGGGAAGATGCCGCGCAGCCGGCGGAACAAGTCGTTGACCACCTCAGCCGTTTCCAGCGACACCACGACCGGCCCGCCATGGATTTCTGGCGGCAGGTTGCTCATGGTCGCCATGAGCTGGCTTGCGGGCCTCACGGCCGCACCACAAGGTCGCGTGCCCAGTCGGTGCTGTCGAAGTCAGGCTCGGTGCTTTGCCGTCTCGGCTGGAACTGGTGGACGTTGCTGGCAGGCAGTACCTCGTCCTCCCAGCGCTTGCCGTTGAGCCAGGTAGCCGGGTGCGGAATGAACTGGCCGTCGTCCTTCGTCCAGGCCGGGCTGACGCATTGCTTGGCCAGGCCCTTGGCGATCAGGGTGAACAGGTCGTCAGTGACCTTGAGTTTCGTCCACGCCTTCTCGGCGGCTGCCTTGCCCTTCTTGTTCGGGTACAGCTTCCAGAACTTCGGGAACAGGTCGTCGCTCGGCGAAGTCGACGATGCCGGAGGCGTCGGCGCAGTGAGGGGATCAGGAATCAGGAATCCGGAATCAGGAATCAGAGAATCAGCCGGAGCGCTTCCGAGAATGGCAGAAGTAGTACCGCCAAAATCGGTAGTGATACAACCATCTGATGCAGAGGGGATTTCTGACTCCGGTTCATTACGATGCGGGTTCTGATGTTTGTCGAAGTTCTCGACCTGGATGTAACGCTTCACACCGACCGTGTAGCGAGTGATGAAGCCTTCGGTGGCAAGGAACCTCAAAAGGCCTTCCACATCCAGTCCATCGCGATACGGGAACAGCTCTCCCTTGATGCGCAGGGGGCGATCTTCCAGGCGACCAGCTTTGTCAGCCAGCAGCCAGAGACCTTCGAACAGTAGCGTGGCCATAGGGTCAGCCACGCCGAGCACTTCGTTCTTGAAGAGTGCGGGCTTGATATTTCGTGCGCGGGCCATTACTGGTTCACCTCGGCGGCGTAGGCTGCAATCAACGCTTGCGCGGTGCTCACGACTTGTTCTAGCGCCTCGCTAGGGCGCGTTGCAGCTCCATAAAAAAGGTCCGCAATTTCGCCTTCATCAAGCGTGTTCACGGTAAGTGCGGCGTAGTTGAAGAAGTTGCTCATGCCAGACGCGCTGGTCTCGAAGAGCCACCCGCCATACATGTCGTCGCGGTAAATACGGTCGAGAATTCGAGCGTGCGTCAGTGACGCGTTCCACCTTTGCTGATCGGCAAGCTCTTTCTCTCCTGGGGACCGGTCCAACCCGGATCTGCCAAACACAGCATCAAGCATTGCATCCACACGCTTTACTTGGGCTTTCTTTGCTGATTCAAGGAATTCTGCTGTGTCACCAGCAAGGTGAAGGCTGAAGAATTCCTTCACATCATCGAAGTCGACACCGGTGAACCATTCGCGCCCATGGACGTTTGTTCCTGCCGCAGCGCAATACGCGATGAGTGCATTCTCTGCGGCGCCAGAGTCTGCCAACACCCCGGAGGTTATCGATCTGACAAACTTCGCGCCTCGCATTGAAGAGGTGCCGATATGGGAATTTATGCGCGATTGAGCGTCTCGCCCTCGGCCAACCTTCAGCCAGCCATCCGAGAAAAGTACCGCATAGACTTTGCCCTCCCGAAAGCGCGCCACGTTTTCGAGACCGCCATTTCGTGGCGCGGGATGGTGGGTATTGCCTTGTTCATGGATTTGCATATAAGATCCGTCCATCACGTTGTGTTTGAAGAGCCGGGTCACTACCCCGGCTTTTTTTCGTCTGGAATTTGGCAGAGGCCCTCTGGGTTACCCTCAAGAGTCCCTGCCTGAGGCCCTCATTGGGGTAACCAGCTGAAGGACCTTTGCCTTCTTCCTGCCAACCTCAGAAAGAGCGCCGCTTGCGATGGCGGCTTCCATCATTTCGCTGATAGCTCGGCTGAAGCTCCAACCGTTGTTTCGCATCAGCCCCTCGACCTGCTGCCGCGTATGCGGCGGAAGTTTTTCTAGTTCAACGGTCATCTGGCCCTCCAAAGGGGCTTCAACCCGCGATATCTTCTTGCTTGTCCTGCATCAGCTCTTGGATCACGCCATTGGCGACGGCCCACTCGATGATTTCGTAGAGGTAGGTCGCGTGTTGCATGCGGGTTTTTTCTGCGGCCCTACGCAAGATCCGATCAAGCACAGGTTCAAATCGAACCTTCACCGGAATGGCGCGCTTTTGATTGGGGTCCATGTACATGCTCGTTTTTTCCTTCTGGGCTGCTGGGTGGGGTTGGCTTAAGCGGCTGATAGAGGTTGTTTTTCTGGAGGGAAAGCGTCGTCGAGCGCGCAGGTAGCGCCGAGCACGTTCAGCGCCATGACGATCAGGCGCGCCTCACTGAGGCCGGGGCTTCGTAAGCCAGACTCGTAATTTGCTAGGCGGGACTGATTCCAGCCGAGCGCCCGGCGCAGCGCTGCCTGCGTCACGCCAGCACGCTCGCGGATCATTCGGACTTGATTCATGTGGTGCTCCTCCATAATGAAACACAGGATAAAACACGTATCGTGTTATTAGCAATCACAATAAGTGAAAGCCGGGTATTTCAATACGTGATTGAATCCCGCGCATGAACGAATTAGCGAAGCGCATCAAGCGCGCCAGACAGAATGCGGGTATGTCCCAGGCTCAGCTGGCTGAGGCTTGCGGCTGGAAATCACAATCGCGAGTGGGCAACTACGAGGCTGGAAGCAGGGAGCCGACACTTGCAGACATCGACGCTATGGCAAAAGCCCTGCGCATTGATAAGTCTGAGCTTCTGATTGGCCCCCCTGTTGACGCCTCTGAAGCTGCTGGCGCACTCGACAAGCCAAGCTCATCCGCCGATTTGGTCAGGCAGATGCTGGCTAAGCACGGTAAGAACTTGCCCGAGGAAACCAGGCAGCGAATCTCCGAGGCAGTGGAAGACACTGCGATGGCTGCTGCCAGCAACGCAATCACGGTGGACTTCTCCCGGCCGGGCCAGGTTGGTGATGAAGTGTGGGTTGCCCACTACGACGTCCGTGCGGCCATGGGCGGCGGCCAGATCCCCCACGAATATCCGGAAATGCTTCAGGACATCAGGGTTAGCCCCAAGCACCTGCGCGAGATGGGTGTGTCGTTCAAGGAGCACTTCCACCTCAAGATGATCACCGGATGGGGTCAGTCGATGGCACCGACGATCAAGGACCGCGACCCGCTGCTGGTGGACGTCACGATCCGAGAATTCACCGGGGATGGCATCTACCTGTTCTCTCACGACGAGATGCTTTACGTGAAACGCCTACAGAAGAAGGGCAAGGATCGCTTCAAGATGATCTCGGACAACAAGCACCACGATCCAGAGGACATCCGGGCTGACGATACACACATCCTGGCACGAGTGCTGTACGTGTGGAATGGGCAGCCGGTGTAACCATCCCGCCATCGCCTCTCGGGGTTGGAGGGCTTGGTGCGGCAGGGATTTCGTAAGTTTCTAGCATGTCTCGAACAAATCAGATCAGACAAAGACACTGCTAGCGACCTCACCCGTGCCATTACTGGCAAGTGTCAGAGGTGGCAAGGATTGCAGCAGAATTATCAACATATCAACGCCACGCCAGGCCGCGAGCAAATGTCAAACTTTCAAGGCAGTCAAAAGAAATGCAAAATCTAGGGCAGGATGTGCTGGAGAAGCAGTTCAAATTCTCAAGGAATGATTTCGAACCTTTTATAGGGCATATAAGATTCCCAAGGTATAGAAATTTAAATACAGACTTTCGGATAGATTTTTCTCACCCAATCACTGCTTTAGTTGGAGAGAATGGCACCAATAAAAGCTCCATACTTAGAGCGCTATACGGGGCCCCTTCTGACAACTCTCCTGGGACATTCTGGTTTTCGACATCACTCGACCCAATTGAGGAAGATGGCAATGCACCAAACTGCTTTATATATGGATATCTTAATCAAGTAGAGGGGAAAACAGTTGAAGTATTAAAAACACGACTGAAGTACGATAAAGCCGATGCAGGTAAAAATCCAGATTACTGGGAACCGTCTCGTCCTATCATCAGATACGGAATGACCAAGCCTCCAAAGCTAAAGCAGGGGGAAGCCATTCCTGAAGGACGATCTAAGACTCGGTGGAATGTCATTTCAAAGCCTGTACGACTGCTGGATTTCCGGACTGAGTTGAGCGCATACGATAAATTTTTCTACCATGGCGACTTCTCCAAGACGGAAACACTTAGAACTAAACAAGACTTTATACGACACAAATCTCACCACCTCCTCCATGCTTTAGAATCAAAGTCAGATTCATATATTTATTATGGCCGGGAGAAAATCGAAGATAAACTCAACCGCGAACTAAACGATGAGGAAGTCAGCTGCGTCTCATATGTATTAGGGCGCTCATATGACAAAATTGAGATTATCGGTCATACTTTCTTTAAAAATACGGGTAAAACTGTACGCCTAACACATTCAGATATACGTTATTCTGAAGCTTTTGCCGGCAGTGGCGAGTTTGCAGCAGTAATGCTGGTAGTAGGTATTCTGGACGCCAAACCTAAATCATTAATATTGCTGGATGAGCCGGAGGTCTCTCTACATCCTGGTGCGCAAGACAGATTGATGCGTTTTCTGGAGTCTCAAGTCGCCAAGAAAAAACATCAAGTAGTATTATCAACGCACTCACCGGCCATCATCAGGAACTTGCCGTCCTCCGCGATCAAAACTCTGACGCTTGATAGGACATCACATAAGGTCGTCTTGGTGTCGCAGTCACTATCTCCTGATGACGCATTTTTTTACATCGGGGAACCGTCTGCAAACAAAATAACAGTTGTTGTAGAAGACCGGCTTGCCAAGCAGATTGTAGAGCGAGCGTTAAAGGCTTCAGGCCCACATACAGAAAAATACGAGATTAATTATATTCCCGGAGGAGCAGAAACCCTATGGGCTACCTACATCCCAATTTTTGCAGCGGCCGGTCGAAATGATATCTTGTTTTTGCTAGATGGGGATAAGAGGAAACCGGCTATAAGACCATCCAAAAACATACCCGAAAGTGAAAATAAACTATTGGGAGCAGAGATTAAGAAGCTGACCGGTTGTGATATAAGCTTCAAAACAGACGGAAACCCTAGAACCGGCGGAGATAAGACTCAGTTATTTAGAATGCAGAGATGCTTTATTGACTGGGTGTCGGAGTTCGTAGACTTCTTACCCATGCGTACCGCCGAAGAGTTCATTCTAAAAAACTCTGCTTCTTTTGTTAATGGCGCTGCAGGCAGGGACCCGAAAGACGTTTTCATAGATTTTTCTAGGAATAAACTTGACAGAAAGCCTAACGAAACAATAAAATCCGACGAAATATTCACAATTCAATGCATCGAACTTGCCTCAATAGTTTCTAGCCACTGTGACTTTGATACAATTCGCGCCAGAATCGAGCGCATGAATGGACCACCAAAAAAATGACTATAAACGTTTTTGACTTCTTTTCTGGTTGCGGTGGTACTAGTTGTGGATTCAGAGAGGCTGGAATGAATATCAGGCTTGGACTTGATATCGACGCTGATGCTGCAGAAACTTATAAATTCAATTTTCCTGAAGCGCTGTTCCTAGAAACAGATATCAGAGAGCTTCCAGCAGATGCTCTTGCCGACGCAATTTCAGAGTCAACGGGACGTGTGCTTTTTAGCGGGTGCGCTCCTTGCCAGCCTTTTTCAAAGCAGAACCGCCATCAATCAAGTGACGACCCCAGACGAAATCTCTTGGGGGAATTCGGACGCTTCGTTGAATATTGGCTGCCGGACTATGTCTTCGTTGAAAATGTGCCCGGGATGCAAAAAGACTGTTTAAAAAGTGAGACCTTTGTAAATTTCACATCACTTCTAGAAAAAAATGGCTATTTTTTCGATGCTAAAGTTGTTCAGGCGTCGTGGTTTGGAGTGCCCCAGACTCGTTCACGGCTAGTTTTGGTAGCATCCCGCCATGGAGAAATAACCATCCCAGATGCAATGCACGGGACTGACCTGAGTCCATATTCAACTGTTAAGGATTGGATAAGCGACTTTCCGCCGCTGAATGCTGGACAAACAGACCCTAAAGACCCAGATCACTCGGCTATGAATCTTTCAGAGATCAACCTTCGCCGAATCGAATGTACAGTAGAGGGGGGTGGGCGAGAAAGCTGGCCAGAACATCTGCTTTTGAAGTGCCATAAAAACTACTCAGGCCATAGCGATGTTTACGGTCGCTTAGCTTGGAGCAAGCCTGCTTCAGGTCTCACGACAAAATGCCTTAGCTATTCAAACGGCCGCTTTGGACACCCCTCTCAAATGAGAGGGATTAGCTTGAGAGAGGCAGCGTCCCTGCAGACCTTCCCAAGATCCTATCGCTTTTTCGGCTCCCTACAATCTAGAGCCAGGCAAGTTGGGAATGCAGTTCCGCCGTTGATGGCTAGGAATATATCAAGAGTGTTCGAATCCAGTTAGCGCTTATCAGGCCCAAAGGCCGCTAGTGAGCGGGCTTTTTCTTGCGCGTCAGTAAGGTGCAACCTCCACCACCAGTTCGTCCATGGCTTCGAAAGACCGATCCTCAAGTGGGATCGGCTTCCACCTGACAGTCACAACGCCATCATCTTCGAACGTCAAATCCAGCTCGTCCGTCGCTGCTAAAACGCCGATCACCTCCTCCCATTCCCGATCACCGTCCGTGTCCAGGCGATAAATCGTCACCCAGCGCTGAACCTGAGCAATCGGGTGATTGATCATGCTCGACACGCGCAGCGCCAAGCGCTCTAACCCGGACATCTCAGCTCGTGCTGCTAGTTTCGTCTGTGCCTGTATCATTTTCATGCCTCCCTGATTACTGTATATGCATCCAGTAAAGACCAAAGCATAAGGGTGCTTGTAGGAAAAGTGAACCCTCGATGCGCAGCTTTCAACGAAGACGGTTTTTGAAAAATAAACCACGTTTCGTGTTGACAGCAATAAACACGATACGTGATAGTTCACCCATCGCAGCGACAAACCGAAGCCGCGACAGGGACTGAAAGGCCCCGCCGCTCTTTAAAAATCTGCGCGATACGAACAAAGACGGCACTGCCTCTACGGCGACCGGAGATCAGATAGCCCCGAAAGGCTACCAACGCGAGGACCACCTCGACGGCTGACCAGGGCGAAACGCCCGAACCGCGTGAATGACCCGCTATGCAGTGCCAGCGAGAAAAGATTTTCTCGGTGCCCTTGGAGACAGGGGCATCCGGAAAATCGAACGAGGAACCAGCAATGACTTTGAAAGAACAGGGCTTCAAGTTCTGCGTCAGACCAGACAAGCAGCGAGGCAGCTGGCTGAGTGCGGCCGAGATCAAGCATTCCCACCAAGACTGGATTGATGTAACCGACCTGACCAACGACCAATTGGTCGCCTACCTGATGCCAGCCCCTGAGCAGCGAGAGCTGTTCGCAGCATGACCCACACATTTACTGATGCCGCTTCGATGAGGCGGCATTGGAAATCAACGGGAGCAACAGCATGAAACTCGCAGAACTTGAAAGGATGCGGGTCAGCCTGAACACGCTGATCAACGCAGAAAACGGTCGTCACAACAAGCAACTGTCCGAACTCACCAAAGACTTGCTCGAAACGAAACGACTGATCGCCGCGTCCTCCGAAGGCATTGACCTGGACGCGCTGAAACTTGCCGAGTCGGTGCTTGAGGTGCGCGGCACCTACGCCAAGGCTGGCGATGACCGCGGCTTGGCATTGCAGAAAGCCATAGACGATCTGGCAAGTGGCGCGAACGGTCTGAAAAAGGCCTACGTCGGCACCAAGCAATACGCTCACTGGCACGGGCAGTTCGTTGAGCACGGATATGGCATGGGGCCCTCTCACGGCAGCGTCATCTTCTCTATCGGCATCCGGCGCAGCGAGCTTGGCCGCGACCTGACCGAATTAGAAATTGAATCTGCCCTGTACTACCTGCGCAACCTTCAGCGGATTCAATCAATGGCCGCTACCAGCGCAGCGTGACGCACAAGCAAGGTAACCCGGAGAAACACCATGCCAAGACTCGCCTGGGGCGCACGCCTGTTCGTGATCGGCCTCTTCGTCAGCCTCGCGCTCTGCGTGTGGCTGATCACCACCGCCATCTGATGGCGACCATCAACGCAACGGAGGAAGACAATGGCTCTTGAAGTCGACACAGCGGAAGTAACTGGCGGGTATCGGATCATCGACACCGACCGGCATGACGGGCACCAGGGTGTTGCGCTTGTAACTCAGCGTGATGCCCACCCACGAATATTCGACTGCGAGATCACCCATGACGAGGCGCTGGGCCGGGCCAGGGTGATGGCTGCATCAGAAGAGCTGCTTGAGGCGCTGAAAAATCTTGTTGGCCTTGCACGACTTGGCGCGGCGCACCTCGATAAATACCACGCAGCACTGGCTGTTGCCGATGCCGCCATCCAGAAAGCCACCGCATAACCGCCCTATGGGCAAGAGTACCGATTACAAATCCATTCGCTCAGCCTTCCCCTTGCGCCCACCGGCAACAGCGAGTGGCCGAAGGCTGAGCGAATGGATTCGAACAACAGAGGATTGAGTGATGAGTAACGACAAAAGCGAACCAGCATTTCCAGTGCCGGGTAGTGAGTACGGCGGCACGGGGACGTTCTTCGGGATGAGCATGCGCGATTACTTCGCGGCCAAGGCCATGCAAGGAATTTGCGCCCACCCAGAAACTTGGGGGCAAGGCGTGGACGGGCTAGCTGAATCGGCTTATGACGTCGCCGACGCCATGCTGGCCGCCCGAAACGCAGGAGATTGAGTAATGAGCGACCTCGGATATTGCGAAGGCGATACCTGCGCCCGTGACGGCTGCGAAGGCGCTATTGAACTGGAAAAGGTGAGGGACTGTAGCTGTCATCTCTCCGCGCCGTGCTGGCAGCACGAAAACGCAGATATGTGCTGCCTGGATTGTGGATGGCGCGCCGCCGATGACCCTCTTTGCGCTCGCGAAATCGCCTCCATCAGCATGTGCGATATGCCCTACGTCCAAACAAAGCCGCGTGTGCTCGACCCTACCAAAATCGACTGGGTTGCGAAGCTGCACAGCAGTAGCTCAATGATCAAGGAAGGCGTTTACCCGCTGCACCTGAGCCGCGAAGAGGTAGAGAAAGAGGTTCTCGGTACGTTTGGCGGTCGCTTCGAATACTTCCGAGACGGCCGTTTCAAGTACATCGCTTACACCGACTAACCCAGCCCTGGAGGCGACGATGCCCGAATTAGACCTTGAGCGTTACCAGGACAGCGCCCAAGGCCGGGCGTCTGTCCGCAGGATTGACCAGTGGGGCAATGAGCCCAAGCCGGTCGATGACTTCAACCATGACTACGACAGCCCTGAACTGATCAAGTATCGGGCTGAGCGCGAGAAGGTCCGCCGCCAAAAGCTGCGGGCCAACATTCAGGCATGCATTGCCCAGATGGAAATGATCTGCCCACCAGTACGAGGAGCGCAGCGTGAACAACCATGAAAGAGCGGTAGACATCATCGAAGCGCGCTTCTCGGCGCTGGACGCGGGCAATGACAGCCTGCACCTGCACGCCGAGGCATGCATGGCGGTTGAGATGGCATATGCGCTCGGTGCGATTGATTGCATCGAGCATCGAACGTACGTGCTGCGCCGGGATGCCATCCGTACTCGCAGCCATGAGCGTGCAGCAGCCAAAATAAGGAGATTCGATCGTGTCGCAGCCACTCGTTAAATCGCTGATCGACGAGCAGGTCGAAGAGATCGCCGCTCGCAGCAAGCCAGTCACCGTGCGTGGCGCCTTTGAATTCCCACGCAGCATGCGAGTTGCTGACCTGACCTACCCGATGAAGGCTGACTGGCTGAAGCGCCGCCCAATCACCGGCTGGGGCTGACAGCAAACCATCACTCTTCGTTTCACCACCCATTCAACGTTCAACGCTGCGTATAGCGCGGCAAGGAATTGTCATGTCTGCACATAAACAAAAGCTCGCTCAGGAATCCTTGGAGATGGGCGAACCCGGCGACGCAGTAACAAACAATCAGGTAGGCCCGTCTGCTGCTGTCACAGACATTGCGGAATACCGCCCGCACGAAGAGCAGATCGTTCGCCTAGAAACAACTTACGCGAAGCTGGTCGTTGACTGCTCGACCAGCGAAGGGCTGGCAAATGCGAAAGAAGTTCGCGTCGACATCCGCGACGTTCGCTACGCCCTGGATAAAACCACCAAAACCGCGTTGGTCCCATATCAGCAGAAGGTTAAAGACGCACAAGCTCGCGTCAATCAGGTTAAGGAGTTCGGCGAGACGCTCAGGACCCGCGTTTTGGCAATTGAAGAGCCCGTAGACGAAGCGATCAAGGCCGAAGAGAAACGCATCGCTGCCATCAAGGCCGAGCGCGAGCGCATCGAGGCTGAGCGAGTTGAAGCAATCCGGGTAAAAATCACCCGTTTCAGTTCTGTCGCTGCCGCTTATGCAAGTCGGAGCGCCGCAGATGTCGCAACCGTTCTTCAAAGCGTGAAAGATTCGGTGATCCTGCCCGATGAGTATGGCGAGTTCGAGGCTGAAGGCACCATCGCTCGCGACAATGCAATTGAACAGCTGGAAACGCTGCACAAGTCTGCAACTGAGCGAGAAGAAGCTACTGCCAAGCTGCTGGCCCAGCAGAAAGAGTTGGATGAGCTGCGCGAGAAACAACGTATCGCCGACGCTGAGGCCGAGGAGTTGCGCAAACAGCGCGCCGAGGAAGATCGCCAGCGCTTGAAGAAGCAGCAGGACGAGCTGGACCAGCAGCGCCGTGACATGGAAGCACAGCAGCGCCAACAGCGTGAGCAACAGGAAGAGCAACAGCGCCAGCATCGCGAGCGAGACGCGCAGTATCAGCGTGACCAGGAAGAGCTGGTTCGCCTTCGCGCCCAAGCTATGGCGCCTACTCAAGCCGCTGCTGTGGCCAGCCAAAGTCTGGCCGAGAAGATCGAAGCCAAACCATTAAGCGCAAGTTCAGCGGCCGCAGCATTCGATGACGTGACCACGACGGCACCATCGGTGGACGACATCGTCGAGGTTGTCGCGCTGGGCTTCGACGTGGGCCTCGACACTGCTCTCGCTTGGCTTCGCGCCATCCGCTTTTGACCACCCTTTCTATCTGACGGCCGACGCACTCCATGTCGGCCACGGAGAGCGCTATGAACGAATCAGACATCCAAGCACCCACTGGCCTCGCCACGTACAACGACCCATCACACAACGCGGCAGCGCTCATCCTCGACCCTGGCACGATGAGATCTATGACCGATCTTGCGACCATGATGGCCGATGGAAAAACAACGGTTCCTGAGCATCTGCGAGGCAACAAGGCAGATTGCATGGCTATCGTCCTGCAGGCCATGCAGTGGCAGATGAACCCATTCGCGGTTGCTCAGAAAACCTTCACAGTGAAAGGCGGCGCACTGAGCTATGAGGCTCAACTGGTCAACGCTGTAATCACATCGAAGGCACCCACCATCGACCGTCTTCACTATGAGTGGTTTGGGCCGTGGGAAAAAATCGTCGGCAAGTTTCTCGTTAAGAAAAACTCCGATAACAAGGAGTACCGGGTTCCTGGCTGGGGGCTGCTCGATGAAGTCGGCCTTGGCGTCAAGGTCTGGGCAACATTCCGCGGTGAAAATGAGCCACGGGTGCTGGAGACCCTTATGGCTCAAGCTAGAACCCGTAACTCGACTCTGTGGGCTGACGACCCTAAGCAGCAGATCGCGTACCTGGCCACAAAGAAGTGGGCTCGCCTGTTCTGCCCTGACGTAATCCTGGGTGTTTACACGCCTGACGAGTTCGAAAGTGTCAACGGCAACGAGATAGACATCACCCCTGCTGAGCAGGCAATCAACACTGCGGCCGCCTCTAGTGTTTCGTTCGGCCCTAAATCCCCGTCGCCAGAAATCGACGGTGTATTCGCAGACCTCCTGGCTGTTGCAAAACGGCAAGACATCGAGGCGTATGCAGCTGCATGGGCAGGCCTCAAGCCGAAGCAGCGCGCAGCAATTGGCCTGGAATGCCACGAAGCCCTCAAGAGCATGGCGGCAATAGTTGACGCTGACTTTACCGACATGAGCGGAACCAAAGACGACCTGACTGAGGCCAAGGAGGCGGCGTAGTGAGAACTGAACTACAGGGCACAGAGAAGTGGCGTGCCGACCGTTCTGGCCGCGTAACAGCTAGCCGTTTCAAAGATGTGTTGGCCTGGGGAAAGCCTGACAAAAATGGCAAGCGCGAGCCAATGGGAGCCCGCACCTCCTATATGCGTGAGCTGTGCTTCGAGCGTCTCGCAAAGAAGTCCAAGCACAACGTCAGTAGCGCTTCCATGAAGTGGGGCCACACCGAAGAGCAAAAAGCCCAAGACGCCTACGAGATGCTGACCGGCAACATCGTGTTGCCCTCGGAGTTCATCGTTCACCCTAAGTACGATTGGTTGGGCTGCTCACCCGACGGTCTCATCAACGATGACGGCGGTACCGAATCGAAGTGCCCATTCAACGAAGCGATACACGTCAGGACCTGGCTTGAAGGTATGCCCGAAGAACACATTCCGCAGGTTCAGGGTTGCATGTTCGTGACCGGGCGAAAGTGGTGGGACTTTCTGTCGTTCGATTCTCGCCAAGATGAGGATTGCCAGCTTTACATCGAGACGATTTGCCGCGATGAAGAATACATCGACAACCTGCACAGAGAGCTGGTCCAGTTCAATCTTGAGCTGAATCGTATGGTTGACGAGGTGGCGGACAAAGCTCGAGCCCAAGCCCATAGACTAGGAGCCTGACCATGATCAGCCTTGAAACCAGCATGATCGAGGCGAACAGCCAGGCTTCAGCAAAGCTGGCTGCCGCCATCGCGGATTTTGAGAACAAGGGCGGCGTCATCTGCACGCTGCCGAATGTGGGGTTTGTGCCCAAACCTGAAACGAAGGCGTACGGCCGGACCTTTCCGGCAGCAGCACCGGCAGCGCCGGTGCGGAGGGCCGCCAAGCCCAAGCGAGTGACATCGGCCGAGCAGAAAGCCAAAGCCAAGAGCGAGCTGCTTGCCAGGGCTGAGTCGCTGGCGGCAACGATGACGCTCACCGAGGTCGGCAGACAGACCGGGCTGAGCACCTATCTGCTGCGCAAGCTTGCCACCAAGCATGGCTTCCAGTTCCAGGCCTTCGACCCCACGCCCTCTCTGAAGCCCAACAAACTGGACCGGTCCAACGACGAGAAGCACGTCGCGCTGATCATCGCAGCAAAGGAACAGGGCTTGTCGAAGAAGGCTGCGCGGGATCGCTTGGGCATGAGTCATTCGCTGATGGCCAGGCTGATCGCTGAATACAGCATCGACTACCCGCTGCAGCGCGTTCGCAAGTGAAGCGGATTAGCGCCCGCGTCAGGCACGGCAGGCGACAGCAGCACATTCACTTACCGCCCAGCGGCTTGAAGGAGTCAGTTCATGGCGATGACACAGGAGCAGCGCAGCGAGAAGACTGCACTGAAGCGGGCGAAAGCTCAGGAGGAAGAGCTGCGGCTTCGGGTCAGGCCCGGGACGCGACAAGCCCTGGCTGAGCTGATGCAGTGGGCAGGCATCGAGGAGCAAGGTGAAGCGCTGACGCTGATGATTCACCGACTGCATGAATTAGGGCCTGAAAGGTCCCTGCCGATGCTTGAGGTTCCGCGCCACGAAATCAGCGTATCCAAAATCGTGGCGCTGGAGTTTCACCGGAAGAGCTTGCTGATGATCCAGCAAGAGCCGGGCGATGAACTGGTTATTCCTGAGGGCTCAGATCGAATCTGACCTTTGGCAGTTCCTTGGCGGCTGGCGCATCGGAAAATCCTATCAGAGCAAGCGTGGCGTGGTGAACTTCGCCTTTATAGTTCTCCCCCGTTTCCGACCCAACATGAATTAAAAACCCGTCATGCTGCTGAATCATATGGTTGATGTTTTCTGCAATCTTTTCACCTTCTAGGAAGTTCGTGCAGTACGGACAACTAGCAGAGGTGTGAGTTATCAGCTGGACAGTATGCGTTACGCCTGAATGATCCATTTCTACTCCTTGTCCCGGCCCCATGCCGGTCACCCGTAATACCCCATACCCAACCAATTTGCCACCACCGGACACGGAGGGCGGCGCATGCAATGGAGAATCACATGGCATTTCTCGCCCGCGTAAATCCGAAGTACTTTGCTGCAGTCCATCAATGCGCCGCTAAGGGAGATGTCAGGTATTACCTGAACGCCGTCCAGATTGAGCGGCACCCAGAAGCTGGCGTCATCATCGTTGCTACCAACGGACACTTCATGGGCGCAATGCATGACCCTGATGGATGGATTCATCCAGCGCACAAAAGCGTGCTGCTGAGCACTGCCTCCAAGCGGCTGCTGTCGGCTTGCACCGCGCGGCGCGGCCCCGACGGGGAGGCCCCAGCACTTCTATGGATAGCTGAGAAGTATTCAGTCGTATCGAGCATGCCTGATGTCGCTCAAGAGCCTGAACTATTCGGTGATTACGCGCACCTGACAGAGAAAACGGAACTGGTAGAAGGGAACTTTCCGGACTGGCGCCGGGTCGTGCCGAGCAAGCGTCAGGCCCCAGACAAACAGCTCCCCTGCATCAATGGTGAATACCTTGAAGTGTTCAACAAGATCGGCGTTTTGCTGTCAGGGCAGAAGCGTTTCGGCGGTGGCGGCATCCACTTGGAAGCAAGCGGCGAAAAGATCGTGGTCCGCTTCAATTCTTCCGATCTGATGGAGCGTTTCATGGGTATCGTGATGCCGATGCGGGGCGATGAAGTCAAAACCATCCTGCCCTCATGGGCGACATCGACGGTTGAAGATTCGGCTGCTGCCTAACGCAGATAAGGCTCGGACAGATCACCCTCCACCAGGTCGCGGCAGTAAAGCAGCTCCAACACTGCGCCTGGCGGGCACATGTCGAACCACCCAAGGTGCTCCTCTTCAACCAGATGGCCCACGGCCTCCTCGACCAGCACATCTATGTCGATACCCATGCTCGCTGCTGTAGAGAACACTGACAGCAGCGCCTGCTTCAACTCGTATACACGTTTGTCTTCCATCTCGATGCCCTCCTGGCTTGAGATTGAAGCGTAGACCGGCAGTGCGCCGGGCGTTAAATCGCTTCGTTACAACGGTTATTCCGAAATATTATGAGCGGCTGCCGATCACGCACGTTCAGGTTCAGAGGTGTCTCGGGCGCATTCGCTCGTCCATGAGTGGCAACAAATTTTCTCGGGCTTCATTAAAAGCGCGAATGATGTGCCTACCGAGATAAATCCCTTGACCGCCGAAGGTAAAATAAACGTCATCTTGATACAAAGGCTGATGAGTAACACCGCCCATTTGAACGACGCAACCTGTTCCAAAGTAGATATTAAAAGGTGCTATTACAGTTGTTCCAATCCTAAGATTTGGGGAGTCCGGGTGACATAACGCGTCTCTTACATATTTTATAAGGTCGGTGACGTCTTTAACCTTTCCCTGTACCAATACATCATCTGTAAAATTTATGCGCTTTGAATAATTATCAGACTTCCACATCAAAGCACGAAGAGAGATAAGCAGATGAATAAACGCTGACTTTAGCAAGATATGACTTATGTTCTGCTGATTGAATATGCCGCTTGTTAATAGCTCGTGCACCGTAGTAAACGTTCGGGACATCTCGGCCTGCTCTGCAGAATCCATGTCTATCTCTCCTGTACTTGGCTGATTATCGCACCTGATACAAATACCCCACTTCAACGAATCACGCCACACCGGCGAGGATGATCTATGTCCGCTCACCAGAAGAAACACCCCTTCGATTTCAAAACCCAGTACGGCCTTGGCTTCAACCCGCAGGACGATGAGATCGTTGTCGACTTCTTCTGCGGCGGGGGCGGCGCGGGTACAGGGCTCGAAATGGGCCTGGGTCGAGCAGTGACTGTGGCGAAAAACCACAGCGCTGCGGCAATCAGCATGCACACCGTCAACCACCCGCACGCCAAGCACTTCACCACTGATGTGTTCGACGGTGATCCTGACGAGGAATGTGGCGGCCGGGCCGTTGGCTGGTTCCACATGTCGCCGGACTGCACGCATCACAGCCAGGCGGCCGGCGGTCAGCCGCGCAAGCATGAGATCCGCAATCTGTCGTGGATCGGCTTGAAGTGGGCAGGGAAGAAGAAGCCCCGGGTGATCAGCCTGGAAAATGTGAAGCAGATACTTCAGTGGGGCCCACTGATCTGCAAACGGGACCCGGCCACAGGCCGTGCGATCAAGCTGGTCACGGTGATCAACGGCAAGGGAAAGGAGGTTACCGAGAAGGTGGTAGCCGAGCCCGGCGAAATCATCCCCGTCGGCAGGCAGTTTCTTGTTCCTGACCCAAAGCGGCGCGGTACCACCTGGAGACGGTTTGTCGAGCTGCTCGAGGGCCACGGCTATACAGTCGAATGGAAGGTCATCAGGGCGTGCGACTTTGGCGCACCGACCAGCCGAGAAAGGCTGTTCATGATTGCTTGCTGTGACGGTCAGCCGATTGTGTGGCCCGAGCCGACACATGCGAAGAAGCCAGGCAAAGGACAGTTGCAATGGCGCACCGCAGCCGAATGCATTGATTTCACCGACTTGGGCAGAAGTATTTTCGGGCGCAAGAACGACCTCGCCTCTGCCACGCTTCGCCGCGTAGCTAAAGGCATGAAGAAGTTCGTCATCGACAACCCGGCGCCGTTCATTGTCCCGATCGCCAACTGGTCTAGCCAGGCAGTCCAGTCTGCCTTTGAACCGCTGCGCACCGTGACGTCATATCCAAAGGGTGGTGCCTTTTCGGTGGTCAGCCCGGTGATGGTGGGTGCCGGTGGGCCAGAGTACTCGGGCAAGCCGACATCAGTAGAGCAGCCTGTGGGCACCCTACTAACCCAGAATCATCGCGGCGTTGCCGCAGCAACGCTGATCCAGACCGGATACGGTGAGCGGGAAGGACAGCAGCCTCGAGTCCCTGGCATAGACCAGCCTCTCGGAACGGTTGTAGCTGGCGGCGTGAAACACGCGCTGGCATCGGCCTGCATCGTCCAGGCCGGGCATGGCGAAGGGTCTGGCAAAACGAAGCGCCGCAGCCACGGCGTGAACGATATCGGGGGGCCGGTCGGCACCGTAACTGCCAGCGGTGGCGGCCAATCGATCAGCACGGCGCTGATGGTCCAAGCGCACGGCGGATTCAACACCACCCACGCCAAAGACCTGCGCGACCCGATGACGACCATCACCAACACCGGCAGCCAACAGCAACTGGTGACCGCGAACCTGGTGCACCTTCGCGGTAACTGTGACGCGAGGGATCTGAATGACCCGCTGCACACCATCAGCGCAGGCGGCCAGCACCACGGACTGGTCACCGCCTTCATGGAAAGACAGTTCGGCGCCAGCATCGGCCAGGGTCTGGATGAGCCACCCCCCACCGTCACGGCGGGGGGTGGCGGGAAGAGCTCCCTGGTGTCGCTGACGCTATCGCCGGAGCATGAGGAAGGCGCACTGCGGGTGGCGGCTTTCCTCATCAGCTACTACGGCACCGAGAACATGAGCAGCTGCGGCCAACCGGCGCCGACGATCACCACCAAGGATCGCCTGGCGCTGGTAACCGTGATGGTCAAGGGCACGCCCTACGTGATCGTCGATATCTGCCTGCGTATGCTGAAGCCAGCCGAGCTGTACCGGGCCCAAGGCTTCCCCGCTGACTACATCATCGACAAGGGTGCCGACGGCAAGCCCTTCACCAAAACCCAGCAAGTGCACATGTGCGGCAACAGCGTGAGCCCGCCGCCGATGGCCGCCCTTGCCCGCGCCAACGACCCATGGCGCACAGCCATTCAACATCAGGAGGCCACATGACCCGACTGTACCTGGCTGGCCCGATGACGGGCCTGGCTGAATTCAACTACCCCGCATTCCACGCAGAGGCAGCCCGACTCCGGGCCTTGGGCTACGAAGTCGAAAACCCTGCCGAGAACCCGCTGTCGGCCGACGCGCCCTGGCATCTGTGCATGCGAGCCGCCATTCGCCAGATGACCACCTGCGACCACGTGGCCACCCTGCCCGGCTGGGATAAATCGCAAGGCGCATCGCTGGAAGTCTACCTCGCCAACCGGCTGGGAATCAGCGACAGCCCCGCCCACCTCATCACTGAACACCGCCAACCCCATCTGCAGGAGGCTGTATGAACACACTCAAAAAGATCCCTACCCCGGACATCCGCAGCAAGTTCGAGGAAGCAGCGCGCGTCGCCGGGCACCGCAATTTCACCAGGCGCGGCGACCTGTACTGCGTCTCCGATCTGAATACGCTGGCTGAGGGTTTCTGCATGGGCCTGGCCGATCGGCAGCCGGTGCGGGAGTTGGCCCATGGATAACGTGGTCGAGCTCCGCCAGCAGCTGGCCGACGTCACGAATGAGCGGGATGCGTTGCGGGCGGCGCTAAAAACTATGGTGTCGTACTACACGAATGCGGTCAGCGCTGGTTACGACCGCATTACGCAGCTTGGCGGTGACTGCGATAGCGTCGAAAGGATGCTGGCAGATAACCCAGACTACTCTCGTGCGCTCAAGTTGCTCGCGCCGCCAGCTGATGAGGTGCAATCGTGAGCCGTGCATTTGAAGTCTTGAGGCGAGAGCGCCAACAACTCGCCCAAGCCATCGCCGACGCCGCCTGCAAGCTGGGCATCACCAGCGAGGGCGTGGCGCTGACCGGGCCGCATCTGCTGATGCTGCTGGGGGATATGGTGGGGGTGGTTGAGGCAGCAGGCCAGCAGGGCGAGCCGGTCATGCGTTTGGAAGCAGAAAAGCTTATAGGCGGAGACGGAGAATACGCGGTTGATTTTGTTAAACCTGGCTGGCTCGACGAATGCCGCAGGACTGGAGGGACCTTCTTTCTGTACACCAAGCCACCCATGGTGAAGGTGGACGATTCGCAGGCGCGGCTTACTGAGGCGACCGCTTTTGTACAGCGGATGTGTGACGTTGCTGGAAAACAGCCGAGCGTAGCAACCGGATACCTGCGGGACATTCTGGACGTGCTCAAAGCCCGCCCCAAGCTGAACGGCCGGCCGGGATGACCCACCTCGTCCACTTCCCACCACAGGGCGGCTCGCCCGGCGGGTGGTACGAATGCACTGTCGATCAGTTCGGCGTCTGGCGGTGCAACGGGTGGTACATGCCTGCGCCGAGCGCTGATCGAATCAAGTGACCCCCTCCCCTACTTCAAGCCTGCCGGTGATCGGCGGGCGAGGACTGTGCGTGAATATTTACCGGCATACGTTCACAGCCGTCTGCCCATCGGACGGCGATACGATCATCTACAGCTTGGAGATCCGCTCGGATGGTGTGGTGATGGTTGAGCACATCAAGACAGCGACGGCGCTCATCAAATCTGGGTATCACGAACGCATCGCCGACGAATTGTCGGAGCGCTTCGGCGGGGACCAGACGATCATCGCCACGCACCAGGGTGTAGAGATAGAAACGGTGAGGCTGAGCGGATGATTCATTACCACGGCACGCCGGTTGGTGGCAGGCGCGAAGATGCAGCTAAATTTTTGGCCGGGCGTCACGCGCTGGTGCCCTTTCCTCGTCAGGACGATATAGGCATTGTTGCCGACGCCTGCAAATCATTTGTTTTCGACAACGGCGCTTTCTCGGTTTGGAAGAAAGGCGGCCAATTGGATGTCGATGGCTACACGCGATGGGTAGAGGACTGGCACCGCCACCCAGGATTCACATGGGCGCTGATCCCTGACGTGATCGACGGCGACGAAGAGGCCAACGACTCGCTTGTTCGGCAGTGGCCAGAAGAGTTGCGCGGCGTACCCGTATGGCACTTGCATGAATCCATCGAGCGCTTGCAGCGACTGGCGAGGTGCTGGCGAACGGTTGCCATTGGCAGTTCGGGGCAGTGGTCAACGCCAGGAACAACCCCGTGGTGGAAGCGAATGGCCGCTGCAATGGACGCCATCTGTGACGACCACGGGCGACCAGCTTGCAAGCTTCACGGCTTGCGGATGTTGGACCCAGCCATTTTTCAGTATTTGCCGTTTGCGTCGGCCGACTCGACGAACGCCGCAGTGAACGGCGGAAGCATCAGCCGCTTCGGCATGTACGCCCCACCAACTGCAGGCCAGCGTGCCAACGTGATCGCAGATCGAATCGAGGCACACAACAGTTCGCCGATCTGGCAACGAGAAACCCAAGCCGAAATGGCCATCTGAATAACCCCTTCTGCCGCCATAGCGCGGCGTGGAGCAGCAAGCGTATGGCAAACAACACTGCCGCCCAGGTATCGCCGATCCTGCCCCGGTTCATCCGGGCGGGCGATGCCTATGGCTACCTCGGCATGTGCCGGGATGAGTTCAACAAGACCGTGCGGCCTTTCGTGAGCGAATTTCCCATCGGCAAACAGGGTGTCGGCTTTGATCGAATCGAGCTAGATCGATGGGCTGACGCCTACGTCGAGCGCAAGGCGATTGAAAAGGCAGCCAATCAGGACAACAATCGGCCTCGCAGCGAGCGCCATGTCGATGCACAAGGAGCAAATACATGGCCCAAAAGGCAATCACCGGCCTCCAGAAAATGCCGAACGGCATCTGGAAAATCGACAAGAAATACAGAGGAGAACGAATTCAGGAAAGTACTGGAACTAGTGACCGGGCGGAAGCAGAGCAATACTTGATCCACCTGCTAGAAAGACTGCGGCAGCGCAAGATTTACGGGGTCCGCCAAGTGCGGACCTGGCGTGAGGCTTCGATTCGCTTCCTGATGGAAGCCAGAAACCAGCCGTCAATCAAGCTCTCAGCAACGTACATGGCACAACTCGATCCGTTCATAGGCCACCTACCAATAACGCACATCGATGACGACGCTTTGGCACCATACATCCAGTCAAAGCTCAGCCCGGATAGCGGCCGACCGGTCACAAACCGAACGGTGAATATTGCTTTGCAGCGCGTCATCAGGGTGCTGAACCTATGCGCACGCAAGTGGCGGGATGAGGAGCGTAGGGCTTGGCTGGATGTGGTGCCGATGATCTCCCTTCTGGACGAGAAGACGACCAGCCGCAAGCCCTACCCGCTTTCGTGGGAAGAGCAATCTATTCTGTTCGCGGAATTGCCAACACACCTGCAGACGATGGCGATATTCAAGGTCAACACGGGGTGCAGGGAGCAAGAGGTGTGCAAGCTGCAGTGGGATTGGGAAATCGCGGTGCCGGAGCTTGAAACAAGCGTTTTCCTGATACCCGCAAGTTTTGGAGGCCGAAGCGAAACAGCTGGCGTGAAAAACCGCGATGAACGCCTGGTTGTGATGAATGACGTTGCCAAGTCAGTTCTGGAGCGTCAGAGGGGCATGCACCCGCTGTACGTTTTTCCGTTTGGCAAGCCAGATGGCGAAGGGAATGACACGACAGTTCACCGCATGAACGATTCGGCGTGGAAGAAGGCACGGATCAGGGCGGCCAAGAAGTGGCAGGAAAAATACTTGAGGCCAGCGCATGACGGGTTTTTGAGGATCCGTGTTCACGACCTCAAGCATTCTTTCGGAAGAAGACTGCGCGCCGCTGGCGTGACCGAGGAAGACCGGAAAGCTTTGCTCGGACACAAGAACGGCAGTATCACCAGTCACTACTCAGCGGCAGAGCTGGATCAACTGATAGCAGCGGCAAACAAGGTATCAGCAACCGACTCACGCGCACCAGCGTTGACGATTCTGAAAAGGAGGCAGGTATGACAGAAAAGCCCAAGGTCACTCGAAAAGTCACTGAGGCAGAAATGAAAAAGCCACCCGAAGGTGGCTAAGTCATTGAATTAAATGGTCGGGACGGAGTGATTCGAACACTCGACCCCTTGCACCCCATGCAAGTGCGCTACCGGGCTGCGCTACGCCCCGACTCGGCGTGTATCAGTTTCCAAGCTTCGAAAACTTTGAGGAATATAACCTAAGCATTTGAATTTTGGAAGTATCTTGGCAACATCTATTTCCCAAGGACGACCAGGACATCTTCCAGCTCGACAATCACCTGCCGCAGTAGCTGCTTGTATTGCTGAGCATCGTCCTTGGGTTCGCCGCTGGTCATGCGCAGGCGTGCGCCGCCAATGGTGAACCCCTGCTCATAGAGCAAACCGCGAATCTGCCGGATCATCAGGACGTCTTCACGCTGATAATAGCGACGGTTCCCGCGGCGTTTGACGGGGTTGAGTTGAGGAAATTCCTGTTCCCAATAACGCAGAACGTGCGGTTTGACCGCGCAGAGCTCGCTGACCTCACCAATAGTGAAGTAGCGTTTGCCTGGGATCGGCGGTAACTCGTCGTTATGACTTGGTTCCAGCATATGCCTCAACTCGGGCCTTCAGCTTCTGCCCTGGACGGAACGTGACAACACGGCGCGCCGTGATGGGAATTTCTTCCCCGGTCTTCGGATTTCTACCAGGCCGCTGGCGTTTATCTCGCAGGTCAAAATTGCCGAAACCGGACAATTTGACCTGCTCGTTATCTTCCAGAGCGTGCCTGATTTCCTCGAAGAACAGCTCCACCAATTCCTTGGCTTCTCGTTTATTCAGGCCCAGCTCTTCGTACAGACGTTCGGCCATCTCAGCTTTCGTCAGAGCCCCCATACGCTACTTCCTTAACGTGGCGTTTAACCTTTCCTCGAGCGAGGTGAGGATAGTGTGCGTAGCCGCATTGACCTCATCGTCATTAAGAGTGCGTGATGGATGCTGCCAGGTCAAGCCAACTGCAAGGCTTTTTCTATGCGGATCAATACCTTTACCCTGGTAAACGTCAAATAGCCTGAGCTCTGTGAGCCACTCCCCTGCATTCTCTCGAATAACCTCAAGAACGGCAGTGGCTGCAACGCCCACATCCGCCAGCAACGCCAGATCGCGACGCACCTCGGGGAACCGGGACAGCTCCTGGAATTTCGGCATTTTGCCCTGAGCGACTTCAGCCAGCAGCAGTTCGAAAACGAACACCGGGCGATCCAGACCCAGCGTCTTCGACAGCTCAGGGTGAATGGCGCCGAGGTAACCGACTTCCTTGCCATCGCGTTCGATGCGTGCGGTCTGGCCTGGGTGCAGCGCAGGATGACTGCCCGGCACGAACGTGAATGCCTCCCCTGCTCCGGCAAAGCCAAGCAGCGCTTCGACATCGGCCTTGACGTCGAAGAAGTCGACGACATCCCGGCCTTGCGCCCAGCCTTCCGGCAGTCGGCTGCCGCACACCACACCTGCCAGCATTGGCTCTTGTTTGAGGCCGTCCAGCTGGCCGACAAAACGCAGGCCGCTTTCGAACAGACGCACGCGGTCCTGCTGACGATTGAGGTTGTGTTGCAGCGACTTGACCAGACCCGGCCACAACGACGCGCGCATCGCGGCCATGTCGTTGGAGATAGGGTTGGCCAGCAACAGCGGCTCGACGCCCGGGCTGAACAGCTCGAATTGTCTCGGATCAATGAAGCTGTACGTGATCGCTTCCTGATAACCGCGTGCCACCAGCAGGCGGCGCAGTTCCGGCAGGTCGCTGCGCGCTTCCGCCTTCGCTTGAGGCGCCAGACGCGCCTGCGGATAACGAACCGGCAGGCGGTTGTAGCCGTACAGGCGAGCCAGCTCTTCAATCAGGTCAACTTCGAGACTGATATCGAAGCGGTGGCTTGGCACTTCGACGCGCCACTGGCCAGCTGCTTCAGCAGTGACACCCAGGCCCAAGCCGGACAACAGACGCTCGACTTGAGCCGCTTCCATTTTCAGGCCCAGTACTTGTTCGATACGCTCGGCGCGCAGGACGATCGGCGCAATGGACGGCAGATGCTGCTCGCTTGCCACTTCGATGACCGGACCCGCTTCACCACCGGTGATGTCCAGCAGCAATCCGGTTGCACGCTCCATGGCCTTGCGGGCCAGCTGCCAGTCGACGCCGCGCTCGTAACGATGGGAGGCGTCGGTATGCAGGCCGTAGGAACGGGCCTTGCCAGCGACAGCAATCTGATCGAAAAACGCACTTTCCAGGAAGATATCCCGAGTATCAGCGCTGACACCGCTGTGCTCGCCACCCATGACACCGGCGATGGCAAGAGCACGCTGGTGGTCGGCGATAACCAGAGTGTCGGCGCGCAGGCTGACATCCTGACCATCAAGCAGCACCAGCTTCTCGCCCTCTTCAGCCATGCGCACCCGAATCCCGCCATTGATCTGGGCAAGATCGAAGGCATGCAGCGGCTGGCCCAGCTCGATCATCACATAATTGGTGATGTCGACAGCGGCGTCGATGCTGCGGATATCGGAACGGCGCAGGCGCTCCACCATCCACAGCGGCGTGGGCCGGGACAGGTCAACATTGCGAATGACGCGCCCCAGGTAGCGCGGGCATGCGTCGGCGGCGAGCACCTCGACCGGGCGCACGTCGTCGTGGGCAACCGCCACAGCAGCAACCGGCGGCACGGTAACGGGAGCTGCGTACAGCGCACCCACTTCACGCGCCAGACCCGCCAGGGACAGGCAATCACCGCGATTGGGCGTCAGATCGACTTCGATACTGACGTCATCCAGCTCAAGCCAGACGCGGAAATCCTGCCCCACCGGCGTATCAGCCGGAAGCTCCATCAGGCCGTCATTGCCCTCGCCCACCTGCAGCTCGGATTGCGAGCACAGCATGCCGTTGGATTCGACGCCGCGCAGTTTGGCTTTCTTGATCTTGAAATCGCCGGGCAGTTGCGCACCGATCATGGCGAACGGGATCTTCAGGCCCGGGCGCACATTCGGCGCGCCACAGACGACCTGGAAAGTCTCCGAGCCATTACTGACCTGACATACACGCAGCTTGTCGGCGTCCGGATGCTGCTCGGTGCTCAGCACTTCGCCAACCACCACACCGCTGAACGCGCCAGCGGCCGGGGTGACGCTGTCAACCTCCAGGCCAGCCATGGACAGACGAGCGACCAGCTCATCGCGGGATACCTGCGGGCTTACCCAGCCACGCAACCATTGTTCACTGAATTTCATCCTGCTCTCCTAAAGATTCGTTACGACTAGCGAAATTGCGCGAGGAACCGCAAGTCGTTATCGAAGAACAGACGCAAGTCATTCACGCCGTAACGCAGCATGGCCAGGCGCTCCACCCCCATGCCGAAGGCAAAGCCGGAGAATTCTTCCGGATCGATGCCAGACATGCGCAACACGTTCGGATGGACCATGCCGCAGCCCATCACTTCCAGCCAGCCAGTCTGCTTGCAGACACGGCAGCCCTTGCCGCTGCACATCACGCATTCCATGTCGACTTCAGCGGAAGGCTCGGTGAACGGGAAATACGAAGGGCGGAAGCGAACCGCCAATTCTTTCTCGAAGAACACCCGCAGAAACTCTTCGATGGTGCCCTTGAGATCGGCAAAATTGATGTCGCGATCAACCAGCAGGCCTTCGACCTGATGGAACATCGGCGAGTGGGTGATATCCGAATCACTGCGGTACACCCGGCCCGGACAGACAATGCGGATCGGCGGGCGCTGCGACTCCATGGTGCGGACCTGTACCGGCGAGGTATGGGTGCGCAACAGCATGTTCGCGTTGAAATAGAAGGTGTCGTGCATCGAGCGCGCGGGGTGGTGGCCCGGGATATTCAGCGCTTCGAAGTTATGATAGTCGTCTTCGACCTCAGGGCCTTCGGCAATGCCGTAGCCGATGTGAGTGAAGAACTGTTCGATACGTTCCAGAGTACGGGTAACCGGGTGCAGGCCACCTGAGGCCTGGCCGCGGCCCGGCAGGGTAACGTCTATGGACTCGGCGGCGAGTCTGGCAGCAAGATCCGCCTCCTCGAAGGATGCCTTGCGGGCATTGAGGACCTCTGTGACACGCTCCTTGGCAACGTTGATCAGCGCACCGACCTGCGGGCGCTCTTCAGCAGGCAAATTCCCCAGGGTCTTCATCACCTGAGTCAACTCGCCTTTCTTGCCGAGGTAGTGAACCCGGATTTGCTCCAGGGCATTGATATCTTCAGCGCTCTGCACGGCCGCAAGTGCTTGCGAGACCAGCGCGTCCAGGTTTTCCATGTACAGACTCCAGATACGAAATAGGGGAAGAGCTTTAAGGCTCTTCCCCTATTTATGACGTTTAACACCGACCCCGAAAAACGAGGTCGGTGATTGTCGGGGACTTAGGCCAAGGTGGCTTTAGCTTTCTCGACAATCGCAGCAAACGCCGCTTTTTCGTTCACTGCCAGATCAGCCAGAACCTTGCGGTCGATCTCGATGGATGCTTTTTTCAGGCCGGCGATGAAACGGCTGTAGGACAGACCGTTGATACGAGCACCAGCGTTGATACGAGCGATCCACAGAGCGCGGAACTGACGTTTTTTCTGACGACGGTCGCGGTAGGCGTATTGGCCAGCCTTGATTACCGCTTGCTTGGCAACACGGAACACGCGTGAGCGCGCGCCGTAGTAGCCTTTAGCAAGTTTCAGAATTTTTTTGTGACGCTTACGGGCAATGACGCCACGCTTTACACGAGCCATGAGTAACTTCCTCTAATCTTGATCAAAAAATCAGCAAAGACGCAGCATGCGCTTGACTTTTGCTACGTCAGACGGATGCAGCAAGCTGCTACCGCGCAGTTGACGCTTACGCTTAGTCGACATTTTGGTCAGAATGTGGCTCTTGAAAGCGTGTTTGTGCTTGATGCCGTTGGCGGTTTTCAGAAACCGCTTAGCTGCACCACTTTTAGTCTTCATCTTTGGCATGTTCGGATACTCCGCATTCAGTTGATAAATATAACCGCAAGGCCTGCCGTGCCCTGGTGGTTATTTCTTCTTTTTCGGGGCGATGACCATGATCAGCTGGCGTCCTTCCATCTTAGGATGCTGCTCAACGGCGCCGTATTCGAGCAGGTCAGCTTCAACCCGCTTCAACAGCTCCATGCCCAGCTCCTGGTGGGCCATCTCACGACCACGGAATCTCAACGATACCTTGGCCCTGTCCCCATCACTCAGGAAACGTACCAGGTTGCGCAGTTTTACCTGGTAATCCCCTTCCTCCGTCCCTGGACGAAACTTGATTTCTTTGACCTGAATCTGCTTCTGGTTCTTCTTGGCGGCAGCAACCTGCTTCTTCTTTTCGAAGATCGATTTGCCGTAGTCCATCAGTTTGCAGACAGGTGGCACTGCATCGGCAGAAATTTCTACCAGATCCAGTTTTGCCTCTTCAGCTTTAAGAAGCGCGTCTTCGATTGACACAATCCCAAGCTGCTCACCCTCAGCCCCGATTAAACGAACCTCACGTGCCGAGATATTCTCATTGATCGGGGCTTTCGGTGCAGCTCGTTTATCTTGTCTCATTTCACGCTTAATAATAATTACTCCGAATCTTGGCGACCACGCCGGGAAACCGCTTGTGCGAGGAATTCAGCGAATTGGGCGACCGGCATCGAGCCGAGGTCAGCACCTTCGCGTGTACGCACAGCGACAGTTTGCATTTCAACTTCCCGATCTCCAATCACGAGGAGAAAAGGGACCTTGAGCAAAGTATGCTCACGGATTTTAAAGCCGATCTTTTCATTTCTCAAGTCGGACTTGGCACGAAACCCGCTTTGAGACAGAATTTTTTCCACTTCAAGGGCAAAATCTGCCTGTTTGTCAGTGATATTCATGATCACTGCCTGAGTCGGTGCCAACCAGGCCGGGAACGCGCCTTCGTAATGCTCGATCAGAATGCCGATGAAACGCTCGAATGAACCGAGGATTGCCCGGTGCAGCATCACCGGATGCTTGCGGCTGTTGTCTTCGGAAACGTATTCGGCGCTGAGACGAATCGGCAGATTGAAGTCCAGCTGCAGAGTACCGCACTGCCAGACACGACCGAGGCAGTCTTTCAGCGAAAACTCGATCTTCGGGCCATAAAATGCGCCCTCGCCCGGCTGCAGATCGTATGGCAGGCCAGCACTGTCCAGCGCTGACGCCAGGGCGCTTTCGGCGCGATCCCACAGCTCATCTGAACCGACGCGCTTCTCCGGACGTGTCGAGAGCTTCAGCTCGATGTCCTTGAATCCGAAGTCAGCGTATACATCCAGCGTCAGCTTGATGAACGCCGCCGATTCTGCCTGCATCTGCTCTTCAGTACAGAAGATGTGCGCATCGTCCTGGGTAAAACCGCGAACCCGCATGATGCCGTGCAACGCGCCGGACGGCTCGTTGCGGTGGCAGGCGCCGAATTCGGCCAGACGCATCGGCAGCTCGCGGTAGCTCTTCAGGCCTTGATTGAACACCTGCACGTGGCACGGGCAGTTCATCGGCTTGATCGCGTAGTCGCGGCTTTCAGACTCGGTGGTGAACATGTTGTCAGCATAGTTGGCCCAGTGACCTGACTTTTCCCACAGGGAGCGATCAACCACCTGAGGCGTCTTGATCTCCAGGTAACCGTTTTCGCGCTGCACCTTGCGCATGTACTGTTCAAGCACCTGATACAGGGTCCAGCCCTGGGGGTGCCAGAACACCATACCCGGCGCTTCTTCCTGGGTGTGAAACAGGCCCAGGCGCTTGCCGATCTTGCGGTGATCGCGCTTCTCGGCTTCTTCGATACGCTGGATATACGCCGCCAGCTGCTTCTTGTCAGCCCAGGCAGTCCCATAGATCCGTTGCAGCTGTTCGTTCTTGGCATCGCCGCGCCAGTACGCACCAGACAGCTTGGTGAGCTTGAACGACTTGAGGAAACGCGTATTCGGCACATGCGGGCCACGGCACATGTCGACGTATTCTTCGTGGTAATACAGACCCATGGTCTGCTGCTCTGGCATGTCTTCCACCAGACGCAGTTTGTAATCTTCGTGGCGCTGGGTGAAAACGTCGATCACCTCCGCACGGGGCGTGACCTTCTTGATGACGTCGTAATCTTTTTCGATCAGTTGCTGCATGCGCTGCTCGATCGCCGCCATGTCGTCAGGCGTGAACGGGCGCTCGTAGGCAATATCGTAATAGAAGCCATCATCAATGACCGGACCGATGACCATTTTCGCCGTCGGATACAGTTGCTTGACGGCGTGACCCACCAGGTGAGCGCAGGAGTGACGGATGATTTCCAGCCCTTCCTGATCCTTTGGCGTGATGATCTGCACAGTGGCGTCGTTTTCGATCAGGTCGCAGGCATCTACCAGTTGACCGTCGACCTTGCCGGCTACGGTGGCTTTGGCCAGGCCTGCACCGATGGACAGCGCGAGCTCGCCGACGGATACCGGATGATCGAATGAACGTTGACTGCCGTCGGGAAGAGTAATGGTGGGCATGGCGCCTCCTCTCCTAGT
Source organism: Pseudomonas viridiflava (assembly GCF_900585905.1). Lineage (GTDB taxonomy): Bacteria > Pseudomonadota > Gammaproteobacteria > Pseudomonadales > Pseudomonadaceae > Aquipseudomonas. Next base: position 234,243 of record NZ_UTVH01000095.1, on the reverse strand, counting down.
GGTGACCCCTACCAAAGGTCACGTGGGTTGGGATGAGCCAGTACGTGATTCGGTGGTATGCCTGCCTCACAGTGGCAGGAGCCTTGCGGCCAACCTTGAACCGAACCAGATGACTGGTTTGAATAAATATCGGTCTGCAAAACGAGGGCGCTATGCTTGCGCCGATCATGAGCAAATCTAAAGGACGCGCATCCTATCACACGATGGCCTGATCGGCTGCACTGATAGACGATCTATCCAAGCATGCCGACTGCCCGAATCAGCTCAGGTGAACTGCCAGCAATCATGGGCGTCAAACTTCTGTGCAAGACGCAGCACATCCGTTGTACCTATTAAGGAGAACCCTATGAAGTTCCTACGCACCCTTGCCCTGCTTGCCCCGATCGCGCTGGCCCTGCCGTTCAACGCCCAGGCTGCGATGGGCAAGGAAACCCGCTCGACTTTCATCAAAGAATGCGTTGCTGCAGCGGGTCAGAAAATCGACGTCAAAAGTGCGGAAAGCCACTGTGAATGCGGGGCCCTCCAAGTTGACAAAAACTTCAGCGACACGGAAATCGCTCAATTGAGCAAAGAGGGTGCCCAACCCAGCGCTGAACTGACCCAGAAACTGCGGAAAGTCGTCGGAGAAGGCTGCACCCAGGCAAAAAAATAATTGCCTCACCGACAAAAGGGACACCATCGGCAACACGTTGAAGTGCACCCGGGCAAAACCCCTGGAGGCCTTAGAGAACGGCACTTTCAGCCTGTCAATGAGCGACGTCGGGCAGTCATGCACGACCAGGAGGTACCGAACGAAACGTAAATTTTGCGGGCTCTGCCTACAACATCTGCGCAAAGTTCTTACTGAGGGGGATGTACATTCCCACATTTCGACTATGATAGGCCGGTGTGCCCAGTTGGCCTGAGCAACACGTACACTGATAAATTATGTTCTTGGAGATTCACCATGTCTAATCGCCAATCCGGCACCGTAAAATGGTTCAACGACGAAAAAGGCTTCGGCTTTATCACCCCACAGGGTGGCGGTGACGACCTGTTCGTACACTTCAAAGCAATCGAAAGCGACGGTTTCAAAAGCCTGAAAGAAGGCCAGACCGTTTCGTTCGTAGCTGAGAAAGGCCAAAAGGGCATGCAAGCTGCTCAGGTTCGCGCGGAGTAATCCACCCGAACTAAAAAAACCCCGTCACTGACGGGGTTTTTTTATGTCTGGCATAAAGGCTGAGGTCAGCCGCAGTTGACGCGCACGACCCTGCCGCTGGCATCGGTGTTGAGGTTGAGGCGAGTGGAGCGGTACTCAAGGGTCACAGCATCGTTGGGGCCCAGAAACCTGGCCTCCTGCGCTCCAGCCTTGCTCTTGGCTTGTTCCAGTAACGCGGCAGCAGCTTGCTGACCTACCGCAAACTGGCCCCCTGCAGCGTCGCAGCGACCATCGGACACTGCTGTGCCCGACGCCTTGGCGACAGGCTCGGCTTCAGGCTTGCTGCTGCAACCTGCCAGCGACAAGGCGACCATCAGACCGACTGATGTCATTTTCCACGGCATAAACACTCCTGCACACATTACAAAAACTGAAACCTTGCGACCGCACAGCGCCGGATTGGTGCCCTGCAATACCCGGCCCATGCGTTGCTGAGCGGCAAAGTCTGCCCGAATGCGGCACGCAAGGGTGACAGCAAATCGTCACAAAACGTGAGCAGCCTCTTGCGCCAGGCTTTATTTCAGGCGCGCCAGACGCGTGGTCAACAGGTCAAAGAAGCCCTGAGCATCGCCATTTTCAACCCAGAACACATTCTTCTCGTGCCCAAGCGTGTCGTACCAGTCCGCTATTGTCTGGCCGAAACCCGACCCTTCGCGGCTGTCAATCTCGACATTGATCTGCCGCCCGGAGAACAGCTCGGGCTTGAGCAGCCAGGCGATGACACTGGCGTCGTGCACCGGGCCGCCCGGCAGGCCGTAAAGGACCATGTCGAGCTTGACGTACTCGTTGAGAATGTCGCCCACCAGCTTGCCCGCCTGGTTATTGAGCGCTGCTATCTGGGCCAGACGCGGCTCACTGGTGAGGATCTTGTGGGTCACGTCCAGCGGCAGGTAGGTCAGTTTGACGCCACTGGCCAACACGACCTGCGCTGCATGGGGATCGGCAAAAAGGTTGAACTCGGCCACCGGGGTGATATTGCCGCCGTTGAAGTGCGCACCGCCCATGACCACCACTTCCTTGATGCCCTGAGTGATGTCCGGGGCCTGCACCAGTGCCAGTGCCAGATTGGTCTGCGGGCCGAGCATGGCGATGGTGATACTGTGTGGCTTGGCCTTGCGCAGCGTTTCGATCAGGTATTGCACGGCATTGCCTTGCGCCAGGCCCTGCTTGGGCTCGTGCACCGGCACACCGGGCAGACCTTCCTTGCCGTGAATGTTCTCCGCGTAGATGGGCGGGCGCACCAGCGGCTTGGAAGCACCGGCATAGACCGGCACCTCCTCGCGCCCTGCCCACTCGCGTGCGAGCCTGGCATTGCGCGAGGTCTTGTCGACGCGCACATTACCGGCGACGGTGGTGATCGCCATGACATTCAATTCTTCCGGCGAAGCCAACGCCAGCAGCAAGGCGACGACATCGTCCGCACCTGGGTCGGTATCGATGATGAGGTCGCGTTTTTCTGCAGCCTGGGCCAGCCCGGCACCGAGAATAGACACTAGCAGTGCGCTCCGGATCAGGTGTTTGAAAATCGATGAGGTGTGCATGGAAAACTCCCTGTGCAAATTTCAGGCGCCATCGAGGCGACTCAGAAAACCACGCCGGAAATCAGCGCTATGTTGCTGTAAGGCTCGCACTCACCCGTGCGAATGATGGCTCGCGCCTGTTGACTCAGCGTCTTCAGCGCTTCATGGCTGAGCAAGCGCTGCTCGCCAAGATCACCGTCCAGATTCAAACCTTCGATGACGCTCAGCGCAGGTGGTTTGCGGAACATGATTTCTTCAGCCAGGACATGGCTTTCGACCTGCATTTCAGTCAGCACGGTGTCCAGTACGCTGGCGAAATCGGCTACACCACGGGTCAGCGCCAGATCAATCAGCTCCACACCTGGCGGAATCGGCATGCCTGCATCAACGATCATCAGGATGTCGCCATGGCCCAGAGAGGCAATGACCCGGGACAATGCAATGTTGAGTAACGGCGTTTTTTTCATGCGTGATCAAAACCTTCGACGTCTGCGCGATGGGGGATGGATGGCTGCGCGCCAGCACGGGTGACTGACAGTGCGGCGGCCACTTGAGCAAAGCGAATGGCATCGTCTTCGCTCTGGCCCCGGGCCAGTGCAGCGGCAAATCCGCCGACAAATGTATCACCCGCAGCGGTGGTATCCACCGGTTTGACGCGCGGCGCCTGAAAATGCGCGACGCGCTGCGCACTCACCAGCAAGGCGCCCTGCTCGCCCAGCGTGACGATAACCTTGCCAGCACCACCAGCGAGCAGCTTGCGTGCAGCCACCTCGGCGGCGGCTGGCGAGTCCACGTCCACGCCGCTGAGGACGGCTGCTTCGCTTTCGTTGGGGATCAGGTAATCGATCAGCGCATGCCACTGCGCAGTCAGTGGCGCAGCAGCCGGGGCCGGATTGAGAATGACCGTCTTGCCCAATGCACGCGCCCGACGCAAGACGTGAGCGACCGTATCATCCGGCACCTCCAGCTGGCAGATCACCACCTGCGCATCGCCCAGCAATGCATCGAAGCCTTCAACCAGAGCAGGCGTCAGCTGACCATTGGCGCCGGGGACCACGACAATCGCGTTCTGCCCGTTGCCATCGACCAGGATAGAGGCGACGCCAGTGGAAACGTCCGCCACCGTGATCACCCCCTGACAATCGATTCCTTCGGCCAGCAAGGCGCTGCGCAGATGCTCGCCATATGCATCTTCACCGACACAGCCGATCATCGCGACAATGGCGCCAAGACGGGCTGCAGCCACTGCCTGATTGGCGCCCTTGCCCCCCGGCAGCGTGGCGAACGAATCGCCGCTCAGGGTTTCGCCCGGACCCGGCATGCGCGGCGCGCGGGTCACCAGGTCCATGTTCAGACTGCCGACCACTACCACACTGGCCTTGCCGGCATCTGCACTGATTTGTGTTGTCATCGTGGCTACTCGCAAAAAATCATGGGATGAAAGGCGCTGCGGTGGACTCACGCAGGACCAGACTCGGCGCAACAATGCGCTGTTCGATTGCGCCGGTTGAAGTGCCGTCGATTCGGCTCAACAGCATCTGCGCGGCGGTTTCGCCCAGCTCCATGATGGACTGGCCTACCGTGGTCAACGCCGGGTACAGATAGCGGCCCATCTGGATGTCATCAAAACCCACCACTGACAGATCCCTGGGCACCTGAATCGAGCGCTCGGCCGCAGCGCGCAGCACGCCGACGCCAATCATGTCGTTGCCGGCAAAAATCGCAGTAGGCCGATCATTTGCCAGCAAGGCCACCGCAGCTTCATAACCGCCGGGGCTGGTGTAGTCGCTTTGCGGCAACCAATGCGGCTGGATCGTGATGGCGGCTTCCTGCATCGCCCGCTGGTAACCGCGCAAACGCAGGCGTGCAACGCTGGTGTGCTGTGGGCCGGTGATGCAGGCGATACGGCTATGGCCCAGGTCAAGCAAATGCCGAGTCGCCAGATAGCCGCCCAATTCATGATCGATGCGCACCAGATCGGCTTCAATGCCCAACAGTTCGCGGTCGACGATGACCATGGGCGTGCGCACATCCGCCAGGCCGCCAGCAGCCGCGCTGTCGTCGCCCACCGAAGAAACGATCAGACCGTCTACGCGCTTTTCAAGCAGCACCCGCAAATAGCCGCGCTGCTTTTGCGAATCGTCGTCGGAGTTGCACAAGATCACGCAAAAACCGCTGCGCTCGCAGTAATCCTCGATGCCCCGCGCCAACTCCGCGAAGTAGGGATTGACGCCATTGGGGATCAGCAGACCGATGGTCGATGTCGATTTGGCCTTGAGAGAACGCGCCACCGCGCTCGGGACATAATCGAGCTGCTTGATGGCAGCCTCGACCTTGACCCGCACCTGATCACTCACAGGGCGGGTATTGTTCAGGACATGGGAAACCGTGGTGTAGGAAATGCCTGCCAGGGCTGCCACATCTTTGATCGTGGCCATATCAGACCTGGAGCCTTGCCCGACGACTGCGGTAAGTATCGAGCACCACAGCGATGACAATGACGGCGCCGGTGATGATCCGCTTGGTTGGCTCAGTGGCGCCGATCTGCGCAAGGCCTGCAGCCAGCACGGAAATGATCAGCACGCCAAAGAAGGTGCTGATGATCGAACCGCGCCCGCCCATCAGACTGGTGCCACCGATCACCACTGCAGCAATCACTTGCAGTTCCAGCCCGCCACCGGCGTTGGGGTCGGCAGCCTCCAGGCGAGAAATCTGGAACAGCGCGGCAACCCCTGCCAGCAGCCCCATCAGCGAGAACACCAGGATCTTGTAGGGCTTGGGGTTGATACCTGCCAGGCGCACGGCCTCTTCATTGGTGCCGATGCCGATGAGGTAGCGGCCAAAAACAGTGCATGTCAGCAGAGCCTGAGCGACAAAGATCACGATCAGGGCAATGATGAAGGATGGCGAGATGCCAAAAGCAATCGGGTCCGACAGCCAGGCAAATGCATCACCTATATAAGCAGTGCGCGAATCGGTCATCTGATAAGCCGCGCCGCGAGCCATCTCGAGTACGCCCAGAGAGACGATGAACGACGGGATGCGCCAGGCCACCGTGACAGCGCCTGTTACCGTGCCTGCCAATGCCGCGCAGGCCATGCCCAGCAGAGCGGCCGGGAAGATGCTCCAGCCCCAGCTGAGAATCGCCACGCTGACCGCTGCTGCCGCCAATGCGAGCACCGAGCCCACCGAGAGATCGATGCCGCCGATGATCAGAACAAACGTCATGCCCACCGCCAGCACCATGAGATCAGGGATCTGGTTGGCCAGGGTGCTGAAGGTGTTATAGGACAGAAAGTGATCGCTGAGCAGCGAAAACAGCACAATCATTGCCAGCAGCGCACCGCCCAGCCCCAGGTACGTGCCGAGGCCGAAATACGTGCCGCTGCGTTTGGCGGCCGTTGGCAGCGCCGGTGTAGAAGTCGAATTTTTCATCAGTCATTCCTGGGCGCGGCTTCATTGAGCAGCGCATCGCGTTTCTGGTAACCGGCAAAGGCGGCAGCAAGCAGCTCGTCCTGAGTCCAGTTGTCACGCTCGAAGGTTTCGATCAGGCGCCCGGCCGAGAGCACGGCAATGCGATCACAGATCAGCATCAGCTCACGCAGATCACTGGATACCACGACCAGCGCTTTACCCTGGCGCGTCAGGTCCCCGAACAAACCGTAAATGTCGAACTTGGCGCCCACATCGATACCGCGGGTTGGCTCATCGAACAGCATCACCTGGCAATCACGTTCCAGCCAGCGGCCAATCACCACCTTCTGTTGATTGCCACCCGACAGTTGCGAAACCAGTTGCGCAGGGCCGGAACTGCGAATGCGCATGGCGTCGATCTGGCGCTGGGCCAGTCCGGTTTCGAGTTGCGCGTTGACCAGACCGCCTGAGGACACCGCACCCATGTTGCCCAGCGCCACGTTGGCGCTGATCGATTGGGTCAGCAGCAGACCTTCACCCTTGCGGTCTTCGGTGATCAGGGCAATGCCATGATTGACCGCATCCACCGGCGAGCGAATGGTCACTGTCTGCAGCGGGCTACCCAACTGGATGCTGCCGCTGTCCGCCTTGTCGGCGCCGTAAATCAAGCGCATCAGCTCGGTACGGCCAGCACCGATCAGCCCGGAAATGCCAAGGATCTCACCCCGACGCAGCTCGAAGGACACATCGCGCACCTTGTCGGCACGCCCCAGGCCGTTGACCTTAAGCACCACTTCGCCAATCGCGCGAGCACCCAGATCAATGTGTTCACCCAGCTCGCGCCCGACCATCAGCGTCACCAACTGCTCGCTGTTGTAATTGGCGATGGCGTCGATACAGACCAGCTTGCCGTCGCGCAACACCGCGATGCGCTGGGCGACGCGGGCCAGTTCTTCCAGCCGATGGGAAATGTAAATGATCGATACGCCCTGCGCCTGCAGGCGGGATATCTGCAGAAACAGCATCTCGACTTCCCGCGCGGTCAGCATCGCCGTCGGCTCATCGAGAATCAGCACACGGCAATCGCCAATCAGGTTGCGGGCAATTTCGACCATCTGTTGATGGCCGATGCCCAATTCGCCCACCAGCGTATCGGGGTCAATGGCGTCGAGACCGACCTGGGCCATGGCTTTGATTGCGTCTTCGCGCAACTGCTTGCGATTGATCCAGCCAGCGCGGCGCGGCAGGTTATCGAGAAACAGATTCTCGGCAACCGACAGCGTCGGCAACAGGTTCAGCTCTTGCATGACCATGCGCACACCGAGCTTTTCGGCCTGGGTGCGGCTGGTCGGTGAATAAGGCTCGCCCAGAAACTGCATCTGCCCGGTGGTGGGCGTTTCCAGGCCGCCGATAATTTTCGACAGGGTACTTTTACCCGCGCCATTCTCGCCGGTCAGGGCCAGTACTTCGCCACGCAACAACGTCAGATCGATGCCGCCGAGGACAGGTTGAGCGTAGGTTTTACCGATGGCGCTGACGCAGAGAACCACGTTTTCAGCAGGGGCCGACATAGAATAGCTCCTGCATCCGCCCGGACCGGGCGGATGCGGTTTTTCAGCGAAGGATTACAAGCCGGACTTGGTGATCAGGGTAACGTCGGTGACGATGACACCGTCTACGCTGTCCACTTTTTCCTTCTTCAGCAGCTTGAGCGCGGTCTCGATGCCGAACATCGCCTGACGCGAAGCAAACTGGTCGGCTGTTGCCAACACCCGGCCATCGGCGATCATTGGCTGAATAGCCTTGATGTTGTCATAGCCCACGACCTTGACCGTACCGGTCTTGCCGGCTGCGCGTACGGCGGAAACGGCACCCAGCGCCATGCTGTCGTTACCGGCCAGCAGCGCTTTCAGATTGGGATGAGCATTGAGCATGGACGACGCCACCGCGTTGCCCTTGTCGATTTCCCAGTTGCCCGACTGCACTGAAACGATCTTGATCTGACGCGCTTCCATGGCGTCCGTGAAACCGGCGGTGCGCTGCTGAGCGTTGTTGGTGGTCGGCACGCCTTCGATGATGCCGACTTCGTCGCCCGGGTTCAGGTCACGCGCCAGGTAGTCACCCACCAGGCGTGCACCTTTGCGGTTGTCAGGGCCGACAAAGGGAATTTCAAGATTTTTGCTTTTGAGCACTTCGCGATCGAGTTGGTTGTCGATGTTGACCACAGTAATACCGGCCTTGGAGGCTTTCGCCAGCACCGACACCAGCGCCTTGGAGTCAGCCGGGGCGATGACCAGGGCGTTGACTTTGGAGGCGATCATTTGCTCCACCAGCTGGATTTGGGCAGAAGTGTCCGACTCGTTCTTGATCCCGTTGGAGATCAGGTCGAATTTGTCAGCGTTGGCTTTCTGGTAAGCCTTGGCGCCGTCTTCCATAGTGCGGAAGAATTCGTTGGCCAGTGACTTCATCACCAGGCCTACCTTGGGCTTGTCGGCAGCGTCAGCGGCAACGGCTGATAGCGGCATCGCTACAGACAGGGCACACAGCATGGCAACGGCGAGGCTACGAGCAGCGAATGGAAGCTTCATGGGGGCATCTCCGATCTTATGATTATTGTGTCGGGCAATCGCTGAGCGGGATCGTTGCGATCCGCGCGCAAACGTTTGCGAGATGCCGACTATGAGAACCGGAGAGAAAATTGTCAACTGCCCGAAAGCGCATCGAAACAGAAAATCAGCCAGTCTCAGGCTGTAAGATTCATCCCGCCTGCGCGGTCCAGTTCCTGAAACAGCGAGGCGGACATCAGCAGGATGGTACCGGTGACAGCAGAAATCTGACTCTGGAAACTGGCGATCACCCCGTTGTGCGCCGTGAGATCGGAATAGGCAGCGTTCTCGGCAGCCTGCATCCTGCTTCTCAAATCGCGCAGTTGCGCCTGCAACTCGGCCAGGCGCTTGAGCAGTTGTCTCGCCGACGGGCTCAGGTTGTCGGCGATGTCGGCACTTGCGGTGCGCACGGGCCTGGCCTGGCGGCTCTCGTCACTCTCCTGGGCCAGCGAGGTGCTGGGCTGAAGAGTAACGGCGGCGGCTGGCACGCCGACTGAAGTGATCGTCATGAGGGTCATCCTGAAAGGTGCGGTCCTGACCGAGATCATCGACTGTTCGCCAGCAATCTTGAGGACCAACAATTCCGACGCTGCAGCAGGCTTCGATACTGTTTCACGGGTAACAAGTCGTACAAGAACGTTGCTTAAGTGCCGACAGTGAAATACTGTATGCACGTACAGCAAATCAGGATGCCTCACGTGGCCAAATCATCCGCAGCAACCGCCTCCCCTCCCAGCTCCTATGAAGCCCTCGGCACCCGCGTGCAGAGGATCATCAACTCCCCTACCGCGCAAAAAGCCAGGGCCGCCCTGATCATGCGCCTGCCGGACGAGCAGGAAGATGACTGGAATCAGCTGCTGGGAGAGATCGGAGAAAACGACAACGTCACGCTCGCGTACCGCGACGATGGCGGCGTGCAGATTTTCTGGACCGTGCCAAAGGAAGACTGAAGCGCATCCCGGTGCCGCGCCCATCGGTGGGTGCGGCAGCGACTGCCATGCCCCGGCAGACTGGCCCGCGTCAGCCCCCTGCGACACCTCGGCACAACACATAAGCACCTGATTTATATAGACTTGGTCACTGCGACTCATTAGCTGTCCGCTGCACAGGCGCGACACGCCCATCCATGCAAGGAATACCCCTGAATGCTCAAGAACCTTTTGGCAGCTTTCATGCTGCTGGCAGTTTCATGCGGCCACGCCTGCGCCGACATCAACATCGGCACCTGGAACCTCGAACATTTGAGTGTGAGACCTACCAAAGACATGGCGAGCATCGCCAAGGTGGCCCGGCGCGTGGACTTCCTGGCAGTCCAGGAGCTGATGAACGAAGAAGGTCTCAAAGCGCTGGAAAGCGCACTTGAGCGGGCCACTGGCGAGCAATGGTCGTCCATGGCGTCACACGCCACCGGGCGCAGCAGCTACAAGGAAATGTACGGATTCATCTGGCGCGACAAGGCCGTGGCCTATGAAGATGGCGCGGTGACCTACCTGGATCGCGGCGATCATTTCGAACGCGAACCCTTCTCCGCACGCTTCAGGAGCCTGCGCGACAAGACCCGCTTCGTTGCCGCCACCGTACACATCAAGTACGGCAAATCCACTGCCGACAGAACCGCGGAAATTGTCCTCCTGGGTGACTACTGGACATGGCTCAAGGAAACCTACGACGGCAACAGCAACATCATGCTGATGGGCGACTTCAACACGGCGCCCAGTTCAACAGCATGGGCAAATCTGGGCGTCAGCGCCACGCCACTGGTGACAGAAGGCGCCTCGACGCTGTCCACCACGGATGGCAAATACGCCAATCTGTATGACAACATATTTGTCGCCAGGGCGGGTACGATCAAGGTCAACAAGGTCGAGGTGTTCCACTATCCCGAGCTGCTGGGTATGACCCATGCCGATGGCCGCAAGCGCGTGTCGGACCACGCGCCGATATTCCTCAACGCCACCATGGGCGGCATATCTGCAGGCAGAACCACGGCAGCGGTGAGTCCTCTGCCAGGCGCCAAATCTGCCAAAGCGCCTTCTGCTACTCAGGTTGCCACCAGCGGAGCGGGAGTAAGGGGCAATAGCGCGTCGATGATTTACCACCGGCCCGATTGCCCATCCTACGGCGCGGTATCAGGCAAGAACCGGGTCGATTTCTCCAGCGAGCAGGCGGCGCTGGCAGCGCAGTACCGTATTGCGAAAAACTGCAAATGATTGACGGCGTAGCGGACCGGGTCTGCTGCGTGTTGAATGTGTCTTTGGCGGGGCAAAAGTCTAAACCAACAGAATCTTCGGCTGTCCCAGTTAACAAGCAGCGCTCATTAACCAGCAACGCGAGGTAACCATGACCATCGATAAAGCACTGGAACAAGAAGTTCTGACCCGTCTTCAGCACGCCCACCCTCATGGCCTGGGCAAGGAAATACTGGACAACTATCGCGGCGAAAATGCCGTCGCCGACACCCTTGAGCATCTCCAGCAAGCGGGACTGATTCACGATGGCACAGTCACTGGAGCTGGCACTGCGGATCGCGCGTTGAATTACCCGATCAAACTCAGCGCTGCGGGAGTTGCTGCCGCAAAAGATAGCGCGCCCAAGCAATAGTTCGTCGCTGGCGTAAGAAAGCCCGACCTGTTTCAGGTCGGGCTTTTTATTGGGCAGACGATTGCATGGCAAAGATCAGATCGCAGGGTATTCACCTGTGCCTTCAGGCCAAGGCGTCAGCAGCTCGAAGCCGTCATCTGTTACCGCCACCATGTGCTCCCATTGCGCTGAAAGTGACTGATCGCGGGTCAGCACGGTCCATCCGTCAGCCAGGGTTTTGGTGGCAGGCTTGCCTGCGTTGATCATCGGTTCGATGGTAAATACCATCCCGGGTTTCAGGCGCATGCCTTTGCCTTGAGCACCGTAGTGCAGCACCTGGGGCTCCTCGTGATACGTCTGGCCGATGCCATGCCCGCAATATTCGCGAACCACGCTGAAGCCTTCGCGGTGAGCCACTGTCTGGATGGCGTGACCGATGTCACCCAGTGTCGCGCCAGGTCGCACAGCATGGATGCCGGCGCGGGTGGCTTCATACGTGGTCTCGACCAGACGCCTGGCCAAAGGGCTGACCTCCCCCACCAGGTACATGCGGCTGGTGTCGCCATACCAGCCATCCTTGATGACCGCCACATCGATATTGAGGATGTCGCCGTCCTTGAGGATATCAGTGGCTGACGGGATGCCATGGCACACCACGGTATTGGGCGAGATGCAGGTGGTCTTGGTGAAACCGTGATAACCGACATTGGCCGGAATCACTTTCAACTCTTTGACGATGTACTCATTGCAGATGTCGTCCAGCGCTTCGGTGCTGATGCCAGCCTTGACGTGAGGCTTGATCATCGCCAGCACATCGGCCGCCAGACGCCCGGCAACACGCAAATGAACCAGATCGGCTTCGCTTTTGAGGGTGACAGGGCCGCCCATCAGCAGGCCTCCTGCGCGCGAGGCTGGAGCCCGGTTATATCTGTGACCTGGGCACTGAGCAGCGTGCCGCCAGCGTTTTCGTTGCGGATCAGCAGTTGGCAGATCTCGCTGTAATTCAATGCCGGGTGCAGTTCAGCCAGCATCCCGACCCGCAGCCAATGCTCGGCCTGGGAGTTGATGGAGCGACTGAGTGCAGCACTGGCTGCCCGGATGTTGGCGTGCATATGCTCGGAAATCTTTACCAGACCCATGGTTCACCTCGGCTTCAATATACGGAGCATATATGTTTCATATATTGCGAGGCAACTGCCTTATTCACTCGCCTGTCGCGCATAACCTTCAGCGCCTTGGCGGGCATTGACAATAGTCAGCGAGACCAGCGGCGGGTAACCGTTGAACTGGCGTAACGCTGCAGCCAGGGCGAGAAAGTCTTCGCGCTGCATCTCGTTGATGCCGCTGATGCGGGAGGTGTGACCGGAATGTGTGTTTGCAGCGTGCTTAAGGGACATGATGACCGCCTCAATCGATTACTGTTTAAACATACAGTAGTTGGATATTGCGGTCGTGGCAAGTCCGCACTCGACGAGCGGCAACAGCGACACAAGGTATCCTGTTTTGCGTCTAAACCCTCGCCAACTGCTGCAACCGTTGCCACTCGCGCGCCGGTAGGCGGATGCCCTCGGCCAGCGACAATGCTCTCTGCCGGTATCGCCGATCACCAGGCAGGCGCTCCTGACCCGCGCCGAGCATCTGGCGCACCAGCTCTTCGCTACGCTCGGCGAAATGCTGTCCACTGCCCCGGTCGGGATCGATGACGATCATCAGTTGCCCGGTCCATGGCGTCTGCGCGCCGGGATGCCGCGACCAGTCGAACTCGAAGGAGAAGTTGCCGCCGGTCAGCGCTGCCGCGAGCAGCTCCACCATCATCGACAAGGCCGAACCCTTGTAGCCGCCAAACGGCAGCAAGGCACCACCGGCCAGAATGGCGCTGGGGTCCTGGGTCGGTTGCCCGGTCTGATCGACGCCCACACCGGCCGGCAGAGTGCGCCCTTCCCTTGCAGCAATCTGCACGTCACCGTGGGCGATGGCACTGGTTGCCAGGTCAAATACCAGCGGTTGACCAGCGCTTCGCGGTGCGGCGAAGGCAATGGGATTGGTGCCGAATAACGGCTTTTGCGCGCCATGGGGCACCACGCACGTCATGCTGTTGACCACGCTCAGCGCCACCAGGCCTTGCTCGGCAAAGGGTTCGACGTCCGGCCACAGCGCAGCGAAATGATGCGAACTGCGGATCGCCAGAATCGCAATACCCGCAGCCCTGACTTTCTCGATCAGCAAAGGCGTCGCCGCCGCCAGCGCCGGTTGGGCGAAACCGTTGGCGGCATCCACGCGTATAAATGCAGGGCCGGCATCTTCCACCACTGGCACTGCGGCGCCGTCCACCCAGCCGCAGGCCAGCGACGACAGGTAGCCTGGCATGCGGAAAATCCCATGGCTGTGGGCGCCATCACGCTGCGCATTGGCGCAGTTTCGCGCCAGCACGGCGGCAACCTGCGCCGATGTGCCATGACGCACGAATACCTGCTCCAGCGTCGCGGCCAACTGCTCGACGTTAACCGCGACGGTGTCATGCTGACCGAGGGTTGCGGGCATATGGGTTCAATCCAGTCTTTTCTGGAAGTAGAAGCGGCGATGGCCAGGTGGATAGTCGTCGATGTGGCCGAACTCGCTGTAGCCCAGACTGCGATAAAACTCGGGGGCTTGAAAGTCGAAGGTGTCGAGCCAGATGCCGACGCAGTTTTTCTCCCGCGCCCACTCTTCAGCCATGGCCATCAGGCGCGACCCGACGCCCTGACCCCGGGCCTGCTCGGGCACGGCCAGAAGCTCGATGAACATCCAGCGGTATAACAGTGTGCCTGAAAGGCCGCCCAGTACCTGTTCGTCGCCGTCATCACGCACCAGCAAGGCGAATTTTTCCGCGCCCGCATCGCCTGCCTTTGAGGCATTGTAAGCGCGCAATGGGGTGAGGATGGCCTGGAGTTCATCGTCGCTGGGTTGCGTGGTGTGCTCGATTCGCATGGCTGTTCCTGATTAGGCTGGCTGCTGTTCTGTAGAGTTTTAACAATTTAATACCGCGTTCTGGCTGCGCTGTCACGCGGGTCACGTCTGGCGTGTTAACGCGAATCGACCGCTATTACGGAAATTCGCAACCCTTGAGTGATATTCAATCGCCATGGCTGTTCTCCGTTGCTCTAGGCCGCATGTAGAATAGTCCTACAACCGGAGAGGCAATGAGCGACCCCACTTTCAGCCAGATCGACCCTGAAGCCGTTACCGATGCCGCCGCACATTGGTGCATGCGCCTGCACGCCAGTGACTGCACGGACGACGAACGCCGGGCGTGCCTGCAATGGCGCCGTGCACACCCGCTGCATGAGGACGAGTATCAAGCGATGCTGGAGATCTGGCAGCTGTCTGGCCAAGTGGAGCCGGCCAATCCGCTTTTGATCGACATGACCGCTGCTCCTGTTGCGCCCAGGCAAGCGACGAACGTCGGCAGTTGGCGCAACTACGTCGCCGCTGCGGTGTTGGTCGCAGTGGCGCTGCCGGTCGCTGGCCTGGCGGCCTGGAACCTGGGCTGGGTGCCCAACGCCTACGATACCTATGAAGCCGACGACACGACTCGCCTGGTGACCATGGCTGACGGGAGTCGGGTCGAGCTTAATCTGGGCACGCGCCTGACGTTTGCCAACTACAAGGATCGCCGCAGCGTCGTGCTGGACAAGGGCGAAGCGTTCTTTGAAGTCAGTCACGATGCCAGCCACCCGTTCATTGTCAGCGCGGGCAAAGGTCGCATAGAAGTCACCGGCACCACCTTCAACGTATGGATGTACGAAGATCAGGTGCGGGTCATGCTGCTGGAAGGTTCAGTGCAGATGGTCAGCGATGCGGCACGTGCGACTCCGGCTTCGCGCCTCGAACCGGGCATGCAGGCCAGTTACCGGTCGGGAGACTTCCAGCCGCAGATCAGCCAGACCTCGGGCCGCGACACAAGCCTGACCTGGCGCAATGGCACGCTGGTGCTTAATGACCTGCCGCTGACCCAGGCCTTGCCACTGATCAATCGTTATCTGCCGCAACCGGTGCTGCTGGCGGATAACGCCACCGGTGCGCTGCACCTGGGTGGCAGTTTCAACACCCGGGAAATGGCCAGGCTGGTGGCCTCGCTGCCCAAGGTTCTGCCGGTCACGGTCACTCGCAACAATGACGGCAATGCCGTCATCCAGCGACGCCCCCCCACCGCTCCCAAGGGCTGACCAGGCAGCCCCCGGGGTGAGTGTTCAGCGCCTTTGTTCCTTGATCACCTGCAGGCGGTAAGTCGGATCAGCCTTGATCTGCGCTTCGGTGAACGGCAGTACAGCCCATTGTTTTTTCGCGAATGCCGCCGTCTGATCGTGACTGTGGGGCGACTGCGCATCGCTCGATTGCGATGGCGCCAGCAAGCCCTGCGCCTGGGGCCCGTGCTCATCAAAACTCACCACTTGCAGGTAGCTGGTGCCGCTGACGACTTCACGCTTGCCATCCTCGCGCGGCACGGTCTGCATGGCGTTGTACACCCCCAGCGCGGCTGGACCGCCATGCACGGGAATCTGCTTTTTACCCACGGTGGACACCTGAATGTCGCCCCAGACCGTGTGTTCATCCAAGCCCGCCTTGCTGACCTGCTGCGCCGATGCCAGCAACGCCTGATGCAGCGATTCACTGACAGCGTCCTGGCCGACGTTCAAGCCGCGCGGCGTGTTGACCGGGTTGCCGGGGTCGAACGGAATGCGCCAGGCATCCTTCACATTCTGCAGTGCCTTGGCCAGGTTCTGGAAATGCACGAAGCCAATCCCGGCATCGAGGTTGGCGCTGCGATCCCACTGGCGCAGGCTGGCGCACACCGGCTCAATGGTTGCCGAATCGGCCCCCGCGTAATCGTCGCAGTAGTGCAACACGTCATCCAGCAAGCCACCTCCCTGCGCCAGATACACGCGATTGTCCATGACCATCGCCTGCAAGTCGGCGACCCCGATCTTGCCGCGCTGCGACAGGCTGCCAAGGCGCTCAATGGCAAAGCGCGTGCGCGGCCCCAGTGGCTGAGCGTCGCGGCTGATCAACGGCGAGAAACCGCTCAGCGGCTGCGCAGGATTGGTCATCCATGCCGAATCATTGGAGTTCTGCAGGTAGTCACTGCGGCTCAGGCTGGGCAGTGCGGATGCAGGAAAAATCCCGGCCTGCGCCGCCGCAGAATCGATGTCCCAGGCGCACGCACTGCGCGAGCCATCGAGTACGATCATTTCCAGCCCGGCGGCAGGGTCGCTGCATTGCGCCAGCTTCTGCTGGCTGACATTGGGCACCACCGAATAATTGGCGTAAAGCGTCTGGCCCTGATCATCCACGGCCAGGGTGTTGACCCAGGGGATGCCCTGGATTTTCTGCAGCGCGTGCTTCAGATCCCCCAATGTTTGCGCCCGGTTCATCGCGTACCACTGCTGGATGACCCGGTCATTGCCCAGGTTGGCGTCGCGCAGGCTATAGGCATACTTACGATTCCATTCCAGCTTGCCAGGCCACTGCACCACCGGGCCGAATTCGGACTGATACAACTCACGGGTCACCGGCACGCTTTTGCCCTCCTTGCTCAGGGTGGTGACCTGGACGGTAGTCTTGCGCAGCGGGCGCGACTGACCGTCGACCAGATAGCGCGTCGGGTCTTTCGGGTCGAGCTTGAGCCGGTATAGAGTGAAATGCCTGGACGTATCGACCGTGTGCGTCCAGGCCAGGTGCTGGCTGAAGCCGATATTGATCAGCGGCAGGCCCGGCAACGCAGTGCCCATGACGTCGAGTTTGCCGGGAATGGTCAGGTGCATCTGATAAAAACGCATGCCGCCAACCCACGGAAAATGTGGGTTGGCCAGCAAAATGCCGCGCCCGTTGGCCGAGCCTTCGCTGCCAATGGCCACCGCGTTGCTGCCGCGCTCCAGCGCGAAATCGTCCAGCTGTGACGCGGCGTTGGCAAACGCCTCAGGCTGTGACGCCGCGTCGGCCAGCGCTGTCGTCGGCGGCGTGGCACCCACCAGCGCCTCGGCAAACCTGCCAACACCCCCTTCCACCAACAGGCGCCGGGTCAGCTTGACCAGATCCCTGGACGTGATCGGCCGCACCCATTGCGCTTTCAGGCATCCGCCCTGGGTTTGCTGCTCGCGGGCCTGGGCCAGAAAACGGTTATAGCCCGCGACGTAGCCTTCTATCAGTTGCCTGACTTCAGCCGGTTGCGCCTCCCAGAACGTCGCCACCGCCTGCGGGGTGTTGAGCCAGTTGAAAAACACATCGCTGGTCAGATTGTTGCGCTGCTCCAGGGTCTGCGCCTGTGCACCGAAATAACGCGAACGCTTGCCGTTGACCGTGATCACTTCGTTGGCCAGCAGGCACAGGTTGTCTTGGGCGTAGGCGTAGCCGATGCCGTAACCGAGACCCTGCTCGTCCTGGGCGCGAATGTGCGGCACACCGAATGCTGTGCGGCGTATTTCAGCCGAAGGCGCGATGGACGTGGCAACCTGTGCCTGCGCAACTGCGCTCAGGCATGACAGCAGCCCGGCAAGGTAAAGGGTTGGCGTGCGCTTGAAAATATTCACTCTGACTCCTGAAGGCTGGCATGCGACAGACGCGGTCTGGAAGGCGTCGCGCTGACTTCTAAACGAAATACTTCAGGAAAATTTAGCCATGAACTGCAGCTCCGGACGCTGGGCAGGCGTCGGGCGGCGGACTAATTTGCACGAACGATTGAGGATTTGCGGCGCCCGTACGTCTTACCTGATGAGGCAAGTATTTTGAGGCCTGAAAAGGAATGTCTGCATGTTGAACCGCCAAGCCACCACCACTCGCAACTTGCTGCGCCAGTCAGCCATCGCGGCCCAGGCGCGCCCGGCTGCCAGTGTCGAACGCGCCAGCAACGAGCCGATCAGAAAGCTGCTGAAAAGCTTCGGCCTGCGCACCAGCCTTGTTCGCCTGAAGGTACTCGACGCGCTGCTGCAGGCCTGCAGCGATGGCAAGCCCCTGGGCGTACGCGGCGTGCACAGTCAGCTGTTGAAACTGGACAGCCCGCTGTCGTTTCTGAGCGTGCGCGAGGTTCTCAAACGGTTATGCGATGAAGGCGTAATCACCCTCAACGTCGACAAAAGTTACGCCCTGCACCCGCGAGCGTTGCAGCAGCTGGAAGCGAGCAAGGCGCCGCAGTGACGCCCCGAATGGCGGTGCAGGCGATCAGCGCTTGACCTTGCGGCGGATAATGCCGTTGATGATGACCACCAGCACGGCAACCGCAATGGCAATGTACTGGAAGGTCTTTTCGCTGATGACACCACTGTTCTGCAAGCTCGACAGGCCGAGCATGACGGCCAGCACGATCAGGGCAATGAGCAGCGAATAAAGCAGACGTTGTTTGTTGGTCATGACGAAGTTCCCGGATTTCTATGGACGACATTCACTGCATGGCACAGCGCGCCCATCTTAACCGCAAGCGCGGCGGCTGGCACCGGCCTGTGACCGCACACCAACGCAGACGCCTTGCCGCCATCGATCCGCGCGCCCCCGCAGCGGACATCCCGAGCACATTGCAAACAACGCCCCTGACCGCTGCCATGGTTTAATGGCCACCTTTTGCCAGTCGCTATTTGCTCGATAAGGAGTCACCCATGCCCCATGAAGGGAGTCTGTTGCAGGCCGCCGTCGTGTTTCTGCTCGCTGCAGTGCTGACCGTTCCACTGGCCAAGCGGCTGCAACTGGGTGCTGTCATCGGCTATCTGCTGGCAGGCGTGATCATCGGTCCCTCGGTCTTGGGGCTGATCGGCAACCCTGAAAGCGTCAGCCATATATCCGAGCTGGGCGTGGTGCTGCTGCTGTTCATCATTGGCCTGGAGCTGTCGCCCAAACGCCTGTGGGTCATGCGCAAAGCGGTGTTCGGCGTCGGCATGGCACAGGTGCTGCTCACCGGTCTCGCCATCGGTGCCGTGGCGCTGTTTGCCTTTGACCAGCCACTGAACACCGCGGTCGTGCTGGGTCTGGGTCTGGCGTTGTCATCCACCGCTTTCGGCCTGCAGAGTCTGGCCGAACGCAAGGAGCTCAATCACCCTCACGGCCGTCTGGCCTTCGCCATTCTGCTGTTTCAGGACATTGCCGCCATCCCGCTGATCGCCATGGTGCCGCTGCTGGCAGGTGCCGACCACAGCATCAGCGCCAGTGACGGCATGACCCACGGCCTGGAAGTGCTGGGTGTGATCGCCATTGTCGTGGTGGGTGGGCGCTATTTGTTGCGCCCGGTATTTCGCATCGTCGCCAAGACCCGGATTCAGGAAGTCTCGACCGCCACTGCCCTGTTGGTGGTGATTGGCACTGCATGGCTGATGGACCTGGTCGGCGTGTCCATGGCACTGGGTGCGTTTCTGGCGGGCCTGCTGCTGGCCGACTCGGAGTACCGGCACGAACTGGAATCGCAGATCGAGCCTTTCAAAGGGCTGCTGCTGGGGCTGTTCTTCATGAGTGTGGGCATGGGCGCCAACCTCAGCCTGCTGCTCAGCGAGCCGCTGCTGGTGGTAGGCCTGACGCTGCTGTTGATTCTGATCAAGTTGCCGCTGCTGTTTGTAGTCGGGCGCCTGGCCGGGGGGCTGGGCAAGGAGAGCGCGCTGCGCCTGGGGATCGTGCTGGCGGCGGGCGGCGAGTTTGCCTTTGTGGTGTTCAAGATTGGCAGCAGCCAGGGCCTGTTCGATGCGCGGCTGTACGACATTCTGGTGCTGACCATTACCCTTTCCATGGCGATGACGCCTCTGTTGCTGCTGGGCATCAGCTACCTGTTCAAAGCCAAGCCAGCGAAGATCGACGTCCCGGACGAATATCGAGACATCAATACCGACGCACCGCGTGTGGTCATTGCCGGCATGGGCCGTATGGGCCAGATCGTCGCGCGTATCCTGCGCGCGCAGAACATCCCTTTCGTGGCGCTGGACACCGCTGTGGAGTCCATCGAGTTCTCGCGCAGCTTCGGCAATGTGCCGGTCTTCTACGGCGACCCGCTGCGTCCGGAAATCCTGCGTGCGGCAAAAGTCGAACACGCCGAGTTCTTCATCATCGCCACCGACGATCCCGATACCAATATCAAGACCGCCGAACTGGTGCGCAAGCTGTACCCCAACATCAAGATCATTGCCCGCGCCCGCAACCGGCAGCATGTGCACCGGCTGATGGACGTCGGCGCTCAAGCAGTGCGGGAGACCTATCACTCCAGCCTGGAAATGAGCCGCCACACGCTGCTGGGCCTGGGCTTGAGTCAGGCCCAGGCCGATGCACGCATCAGCCGCTTCAAACGGCATGACGAGCAGGTTCTGGCGGCGCAGCATCTGGTTTACGACGACGCCGCCAAGGTTCTGCAAACAGCTCGCGAGGCGAGAAAAGAACTGGCGCAATTGTTCGAGGCGGATCGCCAGGACGAGGAAGCGGCGAAGGACTGAAAGGCTGTAGTCTGACGCCAGCGCCACGGATCAGGCGTAGGGCCCATCCCAGTAGCGCCGATGCATGCTGAGCTTTTTCTTCAAGCTGACCGGCAGGTGCTTTTCCTGTCGACTCAGTTTGTAAGCCAGCAACTTCGCAGCATTGCGCACCAGGCACAACGGCCAGAGCATCCAGTGCCGGGGGCCGAGAAATGCGAGCTCCGACCTGACATAACGCAACCCCTCGCCGTCCACCCCGCCAAAGGCCTGCTGAATCCAGGCCTCGCGGGATTGAAAGACACCAATATCAAAATAGCGCTGAAACTCCTGCCACAGGGTGTAGTTGTGCGAGTGACGGCACAACGCAGCGCCTTCGTAGGCGACTTTCCAGCCGCCAAGCAGCATTCTGGCGGCGACGTGCATGTCTTCCGAAAGGATCACATGGCGGGCGAATCCACCTGCCGCCGCCAGCGCCTCACGTCGATACGCTGCGAAAGAATTGGACATGAAAGGCGTCTTGATCCCGAGTGTCGGCGCATCGCTCAACGTCTTGATCTGGGAAACGGCCGGGTAATTGAACAGGCGCGCGTGCTGCGCCAGCAGGCTGGCGTCATGATGCGGCAGCTGTCGCCCGCAGACCGCGCCCACCTCAGGATCGGCGAAGGGCTTGAGGATATTGGCAATGGCCAAGGGGTCTTCGAGGTACGCATCCTGGGTGAGGTAGACGTAAACGTCGTAGTACGGGTACGCCTCTACCATCATCTGCCGGGTGCCGCCGTGATTGAAGTCGCGACTGTCCACCTGCGTGACCCGGGGGCAACGTGCGTGCGCCAGCTCAAGGGTGCCGTCGGTTGAGCTTGAATCGACGATGAGGGTGTCGAATTCTGCGCTCTGGGTTGTCAGCGAATCGAGCAACCGCTGCAAATCGGCGCGACCGTTGTAGGTCGGGATGACGCAGGCCACTTTCAAAGACTGCATGAACAGGACTCCAGGGCAAGACAGGGCGCCCACATGGTCAGCACGCCTGAGGGTAGCTCATGCCGCAGCCTCCAGCCATCAGGCGTCAGGCGTCAACCGTCAACCAGCGCCCAGGCTGCAATTCAAGGATTGCACTCAACCGAGCACTTCGCTCAACGGGATGAAGTTGACCCAGCCCCCCTCCTCGACCGTGCTGCCTTCGCGCACTTCGATCAGGCCGTCGGCCCACGCCGCACTGCGCAAAACCCCCGAGCTCTGATTTTTGTAAAACACTGCGCGGCCCTGCTCCAGGCGACCGCGCAGGTATTCGCGACGATTGCCCGGTTTGCTCCAGGCGAAACCTGCGGGCACCGGAAACTGCAGCGGCGTGACATCACTGACGCCTTGTCGACGCAGCAGATAAGGCCGGGCCAATAGCGCGAAGGTCACCAGCGTGGACGCCGGATTACCTGGCAGACCGATCACCGGCACGCCGCGAAAATGCCCGAACGTCAGTGGTTTGCCGGGCTTGATGGCCAGTTTCCACAGGGCGATCTCGCCCTCTTCGCGCAGGGCGTGGCCGAGGAAGTCTGCCTCGCCCACCGAGACACCGCCGGTGGAAAGGATAAGATCGACGCTGCCCAGCGAACCCAGCGCAGCCCGTGTTTTCTCCAGGTCGTCCGGGAGAATACCGCCATCCACCACGTCGCATTCCAGGCGCCTGAGCCAGCTGCACAAAAGCACGCGGTTGCTGTTGTAGATCTGCCCCGGCCCCAGTGGCAGGCCGGGCTCGATCAACTCATCGCCAGTGGACAGCACCGCCACCCGCACACGCCTGACCACCTCCAGGCGAGCAAGACCCAAAGACGCCGCCAGCCCCAGTTCAATCGGCCCTAGCCGCGTCCCTTTGGCCAGGACATGGTCGCCGATACGGGTTTCCTGGCCTTGCGGGCGGATATTCTGCCCCGCCTGCAGGACCTGATCGAAGCGGACCCGGGCGTCGCCGAGCACCTGGGCATTTTCCTGCATCTCGACGCAATCGGCACCGTCAGGCACGGGCGCACCGGTAAAGATCCGCGCGCACGTGCCGGGCTCCAGCGGCTGAGGCGCCTGGCCGGCAAAAATCCGCTGGCTCACCGGCAGCGGCTCGCCTTGCCAGTCCGCCAGCCGCAATGCATAGCCATCCATGGCACTGTTCGGCCAGGGCGGCAAGTCCAGCGTGGCGATCAAGTCTTGCGCCAGCACCCGGCCTTGAGCATCGGCCAGTGCCACTGTCTCGGAACCTGTGATCGGCGTGGCGTCCGCCATTTGCAGCAACCGGGCCAGCGCCTGCTCTACCGGCATCAGGGGCGTATTCATCGGCGCTTTATCCACGGGTCGCGCAAGGTTCGGCCTGCTTGAGATGCGGGACGAAATTGCAGGGGCGAAAGCGCGAATCCAGCTGTTGGGCGAGAATGCCGTCCCAACCGGTGCGCACCGCGTTGGTCGAGCCTGGCAGGCAGCACACCAGCGTGCCATTGGCCAGGCCTGCCAGCGCGCGGGACTGAATGGTCGAGGTGCCGATGTCGGGCACGGATATCTGCCGGAACAGCTCGCCAAAACCGTCCACCTGCTTGTCCAGCAGACAGGCAACGGCTTCCGGGGTGCTGTCACGACCGGTGAAGCCGGTGCCGCCGGTGATCAACACCACCTGCACTTCGTCGTCAGCGATCCAGCCAGCGACTTTCGCACGGATCTTGTACAGATCATCCTTGAGCAAAACCCGCTCGATCAGACTGTGACCGGCAGCGGTCAGGCGATCGACGAACATTTGCCCGGAAGTGTCGGTGTCCCGAGTGCGGGTATCACTGACGGTCAGCACGGCAATATTGAGGGGAACGAAGGGAGTGTCAGCCTTGGCAGTCATCGGGCGATCCAGTTGTATGAATTACAGGCCGGTGTTATATCACAGCACCCCTTTTTGCCGCTTGAGTCGAGTGCTGAATGTCCGCTGTTATCACACTTCCCGCGTGTTCAATTCTGCTCCTGGCCGGTGGCCAGGGCCGACGCATGGGCGGACGCGACAAAGGCTTGCTGCCATGGCGCGGCGAGCCGCTGATCGAGCATTTGCATCGACTGACGCGGCCGTTGACCGACGACCTGATCATTTCCTGCAACCGCAATCTGCAACACTACGCGGCCTACGCCGACCGTCTGGTGCAGGACGACAATGATGACTTTCACGGCCCGCTGGCCGGCATTCGCACGGCCCTGCCGCTGGCGCGTCACCCGTGGTTGCTGGTGCTGCCGTGTGACGTGCCGCGCATTGATCTGTCGCTGCTGAACGCTCTGCGCCTCACCGCGCAGGAGCACCCTCGTCAGCCGGTGATGGTACGCAGTGGCGAGCACTGGCAGCCGCTGCTGTGCATCATTCCGACGCTGCACGCGGCAGCGTTTGAGACTGCGTGGCAGGCGGGCGAACGAAGTCCGCGCAAAGTCATGCAACAGTTCGCGCCAATCGCCGTACAATGCGCCGCAGATGACCCTCGGCTGGCGAACCTCAACACGCCTGATCTGCTGGCTGATGCCGCTTCCTGAACAAGCTCGCATCAGCCAGCGCCAGGACGGAACTTGCAGTGGGTTGTTACGTCTTAACGTCAGTTAACCAAGAATCCATCAGGAGACACCGTAATGAAACAACGGACCCTTCCAGCTGCCTTTCTGCTCGCCCTGAGCCTGGCCTCCCTCGCTGGCTGCGCCTCGCCTACCGTGATCACACTGACCGACGGCCGCGAAATCCAGGCTGTAGACACCCCCAAGTACGATGACGATTCGGGCTTCTACGAGTTCGAACAACTTGATGGCAAGCAGACCCGCGTCAACAAGGATCAAGTGCGCACCGTCAAGGATCTCTGATCATTCAGGCTTGACCGCGCACTACCAGAAAACCCGCTCAAGGCGGGTTTTTTGTTGCGTGTCAATTGACTGCAAGCTACCACTGCAAGGTGATTTCACTGTGGAACTCGCGCCGCTGGCCGGTGACCGGGTCTTCGAAACGCAGCGCCTGAGCGAGCAGTTTCAGCGGGTTGGCATAGTCATCCGCAACATCCTTAAGCACGTCGGGGTAGAAAGGGTCGTTACAAATCGCCGCCCCCAACGCCGCCATATGCACACGCAACTGGTGCTTCTTGCCAGTGACCGGGTCAAGCTGATAGCGCCACAGTTCGCCGTTGCGCTCTCGCACCTCGACAGCCGTTTCGGTATTGCTCAGGCCGGGCCCTTCCTGCATGCGGAAGAAAGGTTCGCCTGCCACCAGACGACTTTTGTGGATGCGGGGAAATTCCAGACCAGGCAAGGCTGGCGCGATGGCCTCATAGCGCTTGTCGATACGCCGCGTTGGAAACAACGACTGATACGCCGAACGCGTCTGTCGATTAGCGGAAAACATCACCAGCCCGGCGGTATGCCGGTCTATTCGATGCAACGGCACCAGATCCGGGTTATCCAGGCGGCGGATCAGACGTCGCAGCAAGGTCTGCTCGACGTACTCGCCAGCGGGCGTCACCGGCAGGAAATGCGGCTTGTCGGCGATCACCAAGTGTTCGTCGGCGTAGAGGATTGATTCCAGGACCGGGATCGGGGTTTCGTCCGGCACCTCGCGAAAATAATGAATGCGCAAGCCTTCGCGATAGGCAAGCTGGTCGTCGATCGGCGCGCCGTTGCCGTCCAGTACCCGACCGCGCGCCATGCGGTCGAGCCATTGCTCACGGCTGATCGCGGGAAAATGAGCGCACAGGCAATCGAGTACGCTCGTCCAGTGACCAGGCGGCAGATAAAGCGTGCTGGCCTGGTGCTGGGCAGCGTTGAAAACTGGCTCGGACATACGCAGGCTCATGGCTCAAAAAGCCGATTATCACCCAAGGCCGCGGCGCTGGCGAATTAGCGCAACCGTCAGATCACACCGCAGGCAACCCGATCACCGCCGCCGCCCAGTGGCTTGGGCATGTCGGAATGGTTGTCGCCACCGGCGTGAATCATCAGCGCATGGCCTTTGACGTCAGCGAGCTTCTTCAGCCGCGGAGCCAGCACCGGGTAATTGGCAAGGCCATCAGCCGCTACATAGATGGCGGGCAGATCGCCCAGGTGGCCTTCGGCATAGGGGCCCAGATGCTCGCCGGTTTTCTTCGGGTCAAAGTGACCGCCTGCCGCCTGGGCCGCAACGTTCACGCCGTCTTTCATGGCCGCCTCGCAACTGGCGTTTTCATGCACGTGAAAGCCATGCACGCCGGCTGGCAGGGACGTCACGTTCGGCGTGAAGAGCAGACCGTACTGGGTCTCGGTAATCACGATCTCGCCAATTGGCTTGGGCGCCTCGGTGGTGCTGACCAGGTTCATCGGCACCGACAACGAGTCAGCGAAGGCAGTGTTGAAAGAAAACGCACCGATCAGGCCGAGCCATAGATAAGGTTTCATGGGTCATCCATTTGCTGAGTGAAATTGCTGGCAGCGAAAGCATTTGCCGCCCAGAGGGTAGCTAATGTTCTACACCTGCAGGCACGGAAAAGTTCCACAAAAGGTGTCTGCCGAGCGGCAGGTGATAGCCCTCACAACAGGAAGGCCACCACCTGCTCGGTGCTGAACGGCCAGTCCAGCTCAGCCCCGTTATCGACCCGTCGCAGCACCGGAATACGCAGACCGTAGGCATCTGCCAGCGTCGTGCTCTCACTGATGTCCACCAATTCCACCATCAGGCCGTGCTCAATCAGCGGCAGCAGATACGCCTCGGCGATTTCGCACAAGTGGCAACCCGGGGTACTCAACAACTGGCATTGCGCAGGCATGGACAAGGCCTCCAGAAGATCGACCAAGCAGGATGTGAACGCGCCTCAGCGGTCGAGTGGCTGAGGACGCGCCGTATCATGGGGGAAGCGCTGGCGCGCGAAGGCATTGGCAAGGTCCAGCACCGGTTTTTCGAATGCGCGGTAGCCGATCCAGCCGTAACACAGCACCGCAACGACCATCAGCGTCGCGAACAGCGCGTTGTCCAGCAGGCTTGACGGGGCATTGCCGAGCCCTTGCCACACCCGACCGATCACGCCTAGCACCAGCAAATGGGACAGGTAAACGGTATAGGACATGTCACCGACGAGCACCAGGGGTCTGGGCACCGCCAGCAGTTGGCGCCGCTCCATCAGCGCCAGCGCCAGCACGAGACAGGCGAACACCGGCCCGACCACGAGCATTCTCGGCAGGTCGTGGCGTTCGAACAGACCATAGACCCCTATCAGCGGGACTCCCGCGCCAAAAATCACTGCCAGTACCGCCCACACCCCGGCAGTATTCAGCCCAGCGCTGAAACGTGCGAAAAAGAACAATGCCGCCCCGGCGCCAGCGATGAACTGCAATGCATAGGGATGCAGGGCGATTTGCGCCAGCGGCGGATAGGCCTGCCAGTCCGCAAGGCCGTTGAAGACCAGCAGCACCACGGCCCAGACCGCCAGCAGCCAGGGCAAATGCCGCTCCCGGAACAGCAACAGCAAGGCAAAAACCAGATAGAACCAGAGCTCGAATACCAGCGACCAGGCCACCATTACCAGCAGCACCTGATCCGAAGGCAGCAGCAGGAACGACATCCAGAGGCTGGAGGCGCCATGGCCGCTGTTGACCAGGCCAGGCTGCACCAGCCAGACCGCCAGCGTGATAAAGAAATACAGCCAGTAGGTCGGGTAGATTCGCGAGAAGCGATTGAAAAGAAAGCGCCCGGCCTCGGCGCGTCGCTGGAATCGACCGCGGCTGACCATCACCATGACGAAGCCGCTGATGACGAAAAACAGGTCCACGCCCAGCTGGAAGAAATCCAGCCAGGCGGGTAACAGGCGATCACCGCCGGCGTACTTCGACTCCACCGACACCATGTGAAAAGCCACGACACCCAGCACCGCCAGGCCTCTCAACCCCTGAAGGGAATACAGCCGCTCCATGCCTCTCTTCAACTCACTTCTCCAGCTTGCGCCTGCACGCTGGGTGCGGCAGTACTGCCATGATTGCCAATGCATTCGACCTGCCCACGCGCCTGGCGACCCAGGTCTATGCGCGCTGCACCACAGCATAGTCAACCATGGTGCCCTCCAGACACTACCTTGAGGGCATAAATGCTCGGCCGACCCTGGGCCCGGCGCGACATGCCCTGCAAAATAACCGACACTCGATACCCAGCACCTCTCATAACCGGTTCGAGACCCTCTGGGTGGGAAGCCCGTAGCAACGATCGACAATTGGAGTGAACCTTCAGCGCCGCGCCGGACTCGAAAGCCCACATGCACTTAACGGAGATAAAACATGGCTCGCGAAACAGCACAAAACGCCCAGGAAATTCTCAAGTCCGACTTTCAGATCCTGGTGGCCGACACTGAAAAGCTTCTTGAGCATACCGCTTCGCTGGCAGGCGAGCAGGCCGATATTCTGCGTGAGCAAATCCGCGAAAGTCTGCTGCGTGCACGCGAAACCCTGAAAGTCACCGAAGAGTCACTTCGTGAGCGCGGCCGGGAAACCCTGCTGGTGACCGAAGACTATGTTCAAACCAACCCATGGCAATCAGTTGGCATCGCTGCTGGCGTTGGCTTCCTGATCGGCCTCCTGGCTACAAGGCGCTAAATTATGGCTCTGGGAACGGAATCCGGTCCAGCAAAGGACCAGTCCGCGTCGCCCCGTCGACTCGGCGCAGCCTTCATGGGCTTGCTGCACAGCCATGTCGAGCTGTTCGGTATCGAATTGCAGGAACAGAAGACGCGAAGCGTCAAGCTGCTGTTGTTTGCAGGGCTGGCCCTGGTGTTTGCATTGCTGCTGTTGACCGGGCTGTCGGCATTGTTGCTGGTGCTGCTCTGGGACACCTACCGGATCGCCGGCATCGTCGGGCTCTGCGCGTTTTACACGCTGGCCGCCCTGTTCTGCGCCCTGCGTATCAAAGCTGCGCTGTTCGATGAGTCGTCGCCGTTTCATGCGACGCTTGAAGAATTGGCCAACGACCGTGAGCGACTGATGCCATGAGCCAGCCAGAATCCCACCAGAAACACTCCCGTCAGGAATTGCGCAAGTCGCTGGTGCGCCTGCGCATGGAGATGCATCGGCAGGAAATTCGTCAAGAATCCTCCAACATGCTCAACCCGCTGCGACGTATGCGCGGCGCGACGACCAACTGGCAAAGCAAGATTGGCGTCAAGCACGCCCCGCTGTGGAGTATGGGCGTGGTGACGTTGCTGGGCTTTTTCGGCGGCAAGGGTGCCAAAAGCAAGCGTTCGGGCAGTTTTGTCCGAGTTGTGAAGCTGGGTGCCAGCCTGCTGCCGATCATTCGTCTGGCGCTCAAAGGCCCGCACCACAAGCCTTGAGCGAATTGCTCGCCTCCAGGCTGTAATCCTCGCCGCTCCCGCATTTGCGGGCGCGGCGATTTTTTTATCTCAGTGACAGGTAGCTTGCCCATTCCTGCGCACGCCAGACCGAAGCTCTGCGGCACCCTCTTGCAGCGAAGGCCGCGAACCGGGAAGCTAGGCGCTCTTCATCGACGGAGTGACCGCCTTGGATTGGCAAACCCTGCTCAACCGCGAACGACTTGGCAAAACTCTGCACAGCCCGCAAGAACTGGGACGCAGCCCCTTTCACAAGGACCACGACCGGATCATTTTTTCCGGCGCGTTCCGCCGCCTGGGGCGCAAGACCCAGGTGCATCCCGTTTCCAGCAACGACCACATCCACACGCGCCTGACCCACTCACTGGAGGTCAGCTGTGTCGGCCGCTCCCTGGGCATGCGTGTCGGGGAAACCCTGCGCGGCGCGCTGCCGGACTGGTGTGACCCAAGCGATCTGGGCATGGTGGTGCAGTCGGCCTGCCTCGCTCACGACATCGGCAACCCGCCCTTCGGCCACTCCGGCGAAGACGCCATACGCAACTGGTTCAGACAGGCCGCCGGGCGCGGCTGGCTCGACGCCATGAGCGAAGTGGAGCGCAATGATTTTCTCAACTTCGAGGGCAATGCCCAGGGCTTTCGTGTCCTGACCCAACTGGAATACCACCAGTTCGATGGTGGCACCCGCCTGACCTACGCAACACTGGGCACCTACCTCAAGTACCCCTGGACCGCCCGCCATGCGGATTCACTGGGCTACAAGAAGCACAAGTTCGGCTGTTATCAGAGTGAGCTGCCCATTCTGGAACAGATCGCCGCCAAGCTGGGTATTCCCCAGCTCGAAGAACAGCGCTGGGCGCGCCACCCACTGGTTTACCTGATGGAGGCGGCAGACGACATCTGCTACGCGTTGATCGACCTCGAAGACGGTCTGGAGATGGACCTGCTCGAGTACGCCGAGGTTGAAGCGTTGCTGCTTGGTCTGGTGGGCGATGATCTGCCTGATACCTACCGCCAGCTGGGCCCCGATGATTCCCGTCGGCGCAAGCTCGCGATTCTGCGCGGCAAGGCTATCGAGCACTTGACCAATGCCGCAGCGCGGGCCTTTGTCGAGCAGCAGGATGCGCTATTGGCGGGCACGCTGCCAGGTGACTTGGTGGAGCACATGCATGGCCCGGCCAAACGTTGCGTGCTGAATGCCAAGGACATGGCGCGCAAGAAAATCTTTCAGGACAAGCGCAAGACGCTGCATGAAATCGGCGCCTACACCACTCTGGAAATCCTCCTCAACGCGTTCTGCGGTGCAGCCCTGGAGCAATTCGGAGGCCGTGAACCGTCATTCAAGCACCGACGCATCCTCGACTTGCTGGGCAAGAGCGCACCAGACCCCAGCGCTCCGCTGCACGCTTCGTTTTTACGCATGATCGACTTCATTGCCGGTATGACCGACAGCTACGCCAGCGAGATGGCCCGGGAAATGACCGGGCGCTCGACCTCGATGTAAGGCTGCCCTGCTGCGCCGCTGCCTGTAAGAATACTGGCAGCGGCAACGTACCTGAGGAAGGCCATGAGCGAGAGGGGTTCATCGTTTCATTCAGTTCTTAGCGCTAAGTACCACTGCAAAATCACTTGATACCTAAGCGACTCTAGGACATTTCCTACACGTCTGTCGGACGTGTCCTATCTACAGCGCGCCTCGCCTCACCAATACTCCCGCCTTGAGTTCCGATGCCACCCGTTCCAATCAGGCGCGCCACACCCAGCGTTTCAGCGCCCGACATCCCTTGGCCTCTGCGATACGCCTTTCCCTGCAGGACGACCCGATGCTGAATCATAAATTGCGCATTCTTCTCGTGGAAGATCATCCTTTTCAGCTGATCGCCACGCAAATCCTGCTCAACAATCACGGGTATTTTTTGCTGACGCCAGCCCTGACCGCTGCTGAAGCTCTCCAGGCACTGGCGCGGACCAAAGTCCCCTACGACCTTCTGCTGTGTGACCAGTGTCTGCCTGACGGCGAAGGATTTGATGTCATCGAACAGGCATTCAGGTCTGGCACCGCCCGCACAGCCATTGTCCTCAGCGGCCTGGACAGCAATCAACTGGAGGCCATCGAGGGACTCGCTGCGCAGCGCAACCTGCCGCTGCTCGGCTGCCTGAGCAAACCCCTGCAAGGTCCGCAGATGCGCCAGTTGCTGACCTCCCACTTCGCGTCAGAGTGAAGTGCTGGGCGCAGCTGGAGCAACGCCCAGGGAGATTCCCCTGGGCATTCGCGAGTGGTCAGGTTGAAAGGATTCTTTTATTGTAGGAAGACTCCGAGTATCAATACTGAAAAATCCGAAACGAAATAAACAACTCGTTTTCAATAGCGAAATATTACTGTCGACGAGGGGCTTTCTTAAACATCAAGAAACGCATCTCATGACATCACGTGCGCCGATACTCCAATTACTGTAGGAACTTTCCTATATACCGTTTAGAGCAGGCTCGCTTAATGTGCCTGCCAGAACATCTGAGCTAAGGTGCGCGCATTATTCGCACCTTGATGGATGGGCACCATGAACTCTGTTTTTATCATCGACGATCACCCGGTTATCCGCATGGCCGTCAGAATGCTGCTTGAAAACGAAAATTATAAGGTGGTTGGCGAGACCGATAATGGCGTGGACGCGATGCAGATGGTTCGTGAGTGCATGCCGGACCTGATCATCCTCGACATCAGCATCCCCAAGCTTGACGGCCTGGAAGTGCTGGCCCGCTTCAACACCATGGGGTTGAGCTCGAAAATTCTGGTGCTGACCTCGCAGACGCCGAGCCTGTTCGCCATACGCTGCATGCAGTCGGGTGCTGCAGGGTATGTGTGCAAACAGGAAGACCTCAGTGAACTCCTCAGTTCGGTGAAAGCAGTTTTATCCGGCTACAATTATTTTCCGAGTCAGGCATTGACGCTGCCCCCTGGAGAAAATGGTCAGCCCAGTGAGGTTGAACTGTTCAAACTCGTCAATGACCGTGAGTTGATGGTATTGCAACTGTTTGCCCAGGGCCGTACCAACAAGGAAATAGCCAAGGGCATGTTTTTAAGTAACAAGACCGTCAGCACCTACAAGACACGCTTGATGCAGAAGCTCAGGGTCAAGACCCTGGTGGAACTCATCGAGATGGCGAAGCGCAACGCGCTCGTGTGAGGGACCGAATGTCCAGGCGCTTCAACTCCTTTTTGATCATGGCTCTGGGCATCTGGCTGAGCCTCGGTCCATCGACTTTGCTCGCCGCAGCACAGTCCTACACCCTCCTGGGCCGCGGCAATCCCGGGCACATGGAAGTGCAGCTGGACAAGGCCCAGTGGCAGTGGATACGCAACAAACGTGAACTGATTCTGGGCACTTCAGCCCCGGACTACCCCCCTTTTGACCTGACCCTGACCGGACGTGACTACGAAGGCTTCACCGCGGATTACGCCGGTATCATCTCCAGAGCGCTGGGGCTGCCGGTCAAGGTGCAGCGATTCGACTCCAGGCAGTCAGCAATGGCTGCGCTCGGCGATGGCGACATCGACTTGCTGGGCAGCGCCAACGGGTTTGAGGCGCTCGACCACAATATAAAATTGTCGACTCCCTATGCGGTCGACCAGCCCGTGCTGGTCACCCGCATCGGAGAAACACGTTCGCTCACCAATGGCCTGGCCGACATGCGCCTGAGCATGGTCTACCACTACCTGCCACCTGCCGAAGTGCAAAAGCTCTACCCCAATGCCGTGCTCAAGACTTACCCCTCGTTTCAAAGTGCGATCAATGCGGTCGCTTTCAACCAGGCTGACGTGTTTCTCGGCGACACCATCTCGACCCAGTACGTCATCAACAAGGGTTACCTCAACAATGTGCAGCTGGCCAATTTCGGCAAACACGAACCCAGCGGGTTCAGCTTTGCCGTCACCGGCGACAACACCGTATTGCTGGACATCGTCAATGGCATTCTCAAGGCCATCCCGGTCGACGAGCGCATAGCCATTTCAAAGCGCTGGGGTGCCAGCGACCTGATGCTGACCGATCAGAAACTGCAGTTGACCCATCGTGAAGAGCGCTGGATTGAAGAGCATCCGACCGTGCGCGTGGTGATCAACGAGGCCTACGCGCCGCTGACATTCTTCGACACCAATGGCGCCTTTCGCGGCATCACCGCGGAACTGCTCGAACTGGTCAGGCTGCGCACCGGCCTGCGTTTCGACGTTTCGCGCGCCGCCAGCATGACGGACATGATGACTCGGCTGGGCCAGGGCCAGACCGATCTGATAGCGGCGCTGATTCCCAGCGATGAGCGAGAACACCAGTTCAGCTTCAGCAGGCCCTACATCGACAATTCCTTTGTCCTGGTCACGCGAAAATGGCCAGACAACGCCATCAATCTCGGCCAGATGAACGGCAGCCGTGTCGCAATTACCCTGGGCAGCCCGATCCTGCCTTTCCTGCGTCGAGAGTTCCCCGAAGTAGTGCCCATTGAGGTGGACAACCCGTTTCTGGCCCTGGATATGCTCGCTCAGGGCAGAGCCGAAGGCGCAATCACTTCGCTGGTCAGCGCCAACTACTTTCTGACCTCCGGCATGTTCGAAGACCGCCTGCAGATGACCACCACCGTGGGCGACGAGCCTGCGCTGATCTCCATGGCCACCTCCCGCAAGGCGACCGAGCTGAGCAGCATTCTCGACAAGGCGCTGTCGAGCATCGCCCCGCAGGAGCTGGCAGCCATCAACAATCGCTGGCGCTCCTACACCCCCAGAGGCGGAAGCTGGCCCAACTACCAGCGCCAGATCTATCAGATCATCGTCGGCGCCGGCCTGTTGCTGCTCGGCTCCCTGGCCTGGAATGCCTATATGCGCAGGCAGATCAAGCAGCGCGAACAAGCCGAGCGCGCATTGAACGATCAGCTCGAATTCATGCGCACGCTGGTCGACGGCACACCGCACCCGATCTACGTGCGAGACCGCAACGGCCTGCTGCGCATGTGCAACGACAGCTATCTCAAGGCCTTTTCGGTAGAACGCGAAGAGGTCATTGGTAAAAGCCTGACCGATTGCGTGCTGGTCAACGTTCAGGAGGCCTGTGAATACGCCAACGATTATCAACAGGTCATGGTCAACAACAGCCCCATGATCCTGGATCGCACTTTTTGCAGCAATGGCCGGGAACAGACCATCTACCACTGGATTCTGCCTTACCGGGATTCTCTGGGTGAGGTTCAAGGGATTATTGGCGGCTGGATCGACATCAGTGAGCGGCGCCAGCTGATTGAGGAGCTGCGCGCCGCCAAGGATCAGGCCGACAACGCCAATCGAGCCAAGAGTACGTTTCTCGCGACCATGAGCCACGAAATCCGCACGCCGATGAACGCGCAATAGTACGCATTGTTATGTTTTGGAATGACGGCATGAAAGCGGCTGAGCATATCGCCAATCGATCCAACGCGAGCGCCCTGTCTGGCTACCATTCTGGAACCACAAAGGAAGGTGATAGCCATGGATACCAACGAAACACAGTTAGCCCTCAACGCCATCTTGAGTACAGCGGCAAGCATGGGCATTGACGTAGACCTGCTCTGTCACGCGGCTGCTGAGGAGTTACTTCATCCTGATTTTCCAAACTCTGAGAAACGACTCGTAGACCGAGCGATTTTCATCATCGGGGCATCACTAGAGAGAGTTGTTGACCCTCTTTAACTCATTGATATATCAAATATATCTGCCCAGACAGGGACCACCGCTCCCTCGTCGTTTTCCTGAGCATTCCCGCCGCTTGTCTTGAAATCCTTGAGCCACATCCGCCCGAAAGAGTACATTTGTACTCACTGTATATGTGTACAGCATTTTGAAGGGGGGACGTGAAATGGGACCAGCACTGCTAGACGGTGATTTGATTGACTGTGAGGGGTTTGAGGACCTTGGCGTCCCCTCTGCCTTGGAGTGCTGGAAGCAGCAGGCCCATCTGCTGGCATCTGAAATTGGAGACCTGCAACGGGATTTATCCAGCGCGAGGCGTAGCATTCATAAACTTGTGCTGATGCACTCTGATGCATGTAAAGAGCGGGATACGTTCATGTTGGAGCTTGCCAAGACCCGGCGAGACATGAGTGAGCACTTGAGGCTAGGAGGCATCAGGGAAGCTCAGCGACTCAATGCTTACGGGTCTGCACACACCATCGGCTATCCAGTTCATAGCACTGGCTCTGAACGTTGAATTCAGAGGTGTGGCTATACCTGTCAATCTCCAAGATAAGGCATGCAGCGGAAGCTAATCGCTTAGATGGCACGTGAAGTGATGCTGAGCAATGACGTCTTGCACCGGCACACCTGAACGAGTGGTGGAAAATCTCGCCGGTGAGCGTGACGCTTGTACCACCGGCTAATCGCCACTATTCTGGCGTCCCCGTACTCTGAGTTTTCGATAAGGATTTCGTATGCACCATTTCACCCGTGCTTGTGCATCACTTGTTGCCTTGGGCCTTTCCACCAGCGCTTTTGCCCAATGGAGTACCACTATAGAAGATGACATCTTTACGGGCGGCAAGAAAGGCATGATGCTCTCTGAAATCGGAGGGGGACAAGCCATCGTTTTTGAATGCGACGCTGACACCCTGACGGTTTCGTTAATTACTGAAGGAAAGTGGCCTGAAGACGGCCGTAGCACTAGCTGGGACCTGCTGATCAAAGTAGATCAGGGCAAGATTTACAAATTTCTCGCTATGAGCGGTCGGCGCAATTCTGACCATCTCAAATACCAAGCCTCCGATAAACCAGAAATTACGGCCGTGGTCAAAGAACTAAAGGATGCAAAATCCCAGGTTCTTATAGGTCTGCAATCTAAAGAGTTCGACTCGAAATGGTCCGGGACCATCAGCACCGTGGGTTCCACGCGCGAGGCAGACAAGTTCCTTACGGCTTGCAAGCAGTGAATTATTGCGACAACCACCAACCGAAGAGGATAACCATCAAAAGGTTCCTAGCGGCGGTCGGGATAGTTAGCAGTTTGGCATGTTGCGACGTACGTGCGGCTGACGGGAATGTTTTTCTAACCCAATGCCAAGGTTTGATTCGAACTATGGACCAGCAGGGCCCGGATACTTATGACACTGGGCATTGTATGGGAGTTGTGCAAGCTGTGACTGATATGCTGACACTTTACCAAGACAAGCTCCCTATTAAATTTTGCATGCCCGGCAATATCACGTACGGCCAATCGGTACGTATCGTCACTAAGTACATGCTCGATCACCCTGTAGACTTGAATGCTCACGATTCTATTATTGTGCTTTTAGCGTTAAAGGATGCATACCCATGCAACTGACAGGCTTGCTCTCCGGCTAACATAAATCCCGCCGGGAGAATCTTGCACACCAAAGAACGACCAAGCTACGTGGCTGAAAAAATAAAGACGGGCGGCATCTATACCTGACCTATTAAGCAGGTAGCTGACTGACCAGTCGGGAAGCTGATCAATCCTAAAATAACCCCTGACGGTCCAGCTCGGCGCTGCTGTGGCGTGCTCACTGATAAGGCTTAGTCACGCGTTGAGCCAGGTTGAGATACGACAAAGGCCGCTTATGCGGGCTCTGGTAGCTTGCGGGAGTTAAGAACCCGTTAGATGACGAACTGATCGTATGTTGCGTCTGTCTCGCTCTGTGTCAGACCAATGTACGCCATCGTGATTGCTGGGCTGCTGTGGTTGAGCACCTTGCAAATCATCTCAATGCTGATGCCAGCGCTGTGCATGACCCATCCACGAGTCTTACGCATGCTGTGTGTGCCTAGGTGAATGCCTAATTCATCACCTACAGCCTTGAATGCCTTAGCCACGGCAATGCGGCTAACGGGCTTGTCCTTAGCTCGATTGCTGTTCACTTCGAACAGGTAGATGGCGTCAGGGTGAGAGGCTGCACGACGCTGAACGATTGCACGAGCCTTGTCATTGAGGGGCACGGTACGAGGTTTGCCTGTCTTGCCTTCCACCAGTTTGATTTTGCCAGTGAGCGCTTCCGCCATGGTGATGGTGAGCAGGTCGCTGATTCGCAGTGCAACGTTTAGCCCGAAGTGCCAGATGTCGGTATAGAGCGTGTTGCCCTTGGCATTGAGCAGCAGTTTACGACCTACTGTCTGCACTTCTGCCGTGGTCTTCACTGCCTCTACCAGTTCCATTGTGCACCCCTTGATTTGTCTAGCTCGGCTAGTTAACAAAAAAAATCGACAGGCCAATCATCTAGCGAAATGGGGTGCGAGTCAATGCCCGTCTGTCTTTTCTAGTTAACAGAATATCATTGTGTCAATTAGGGCTGAGCTTCGGCACCGGGCATGGGTGCAAGGGCAAGACTACCTTGCCCTGTCGAGCTATTTTTTCTTCTTACGAACCGGCTTCGGCGGGGGGATGACTTCAATCGTAGTTTCTTTGGGTCGCTTCTTCGCCTCTTCGATAGTTATGAACTCTCCAGTTCCTGAGTCCCTACCACGCTTGTTTACCATGCTGTCTCTCCAAAGGCTGATCGCCACATGGCGACATGAGCAAAGGTAGTTCAGGCTCACAGTTGTGCAAGGTCAGGCTGGTGGTCTCTCATGCGTATGGCGAAAAGTCGACTACTTTGGAATCTCGGAAATCATATTTATCGCTAGCTTGCTAATTAACTCTTTTGAGAGCGTCCGGCTTGGCACTGGATCAGCAAAGGCTCCGCCGTTACTGGGCTACAGACGTCCTACAACTTTCTCCCTAGCTTGGAAACCTCATTCGGATGTACGTATTTGATGGTATTCAGAGGGTTTGGGCACAGTTATTCTGCTGCCTCTAACAGGAAGAATCACCCGGTAGATATCACGAAGGGCGTTTAGTTATCGTTTTGCAGCGCCCTTGGATGATCTTGCGAGAAATCACTGATTGTGAGCGTGAGTGAATCTACACAGATACTTCAGGGGAATCCGATGACGCCGTTGCTGCTTCAACTTGTGTCGAATGATTGAAAACGCATACCGAACCAAATTGCTGCCCTAGATTCGTGAGATGAACCCGTCCTCGCACAATCCTCGATCTCCGGTCAGGCGTTTCGTTCGCCTTGGCTACGAAATGCTGGACTGCCGTTGACTTTTCGAGATCATCATACATCCCTTGGTCGGTGTAGGCTGAGTCGCTCATGATCGAGATCAGGCCGAGACGGGCAAGGTTGTCGAGGTAGGAAGGTACAAGTGATATAACCTCCACCTCTGCTTGCTCGCCGAGCAGCGAAATGTTGCGAGCAATCGTCATTCCCCCCTGTCCGTTCGCAATCTCGGCACGGATTGAGACCAGCTGAAAAGGTCTTTTTTCTAAGAAGAGAGACATCAGTTTGGCTTCGTCAGGGGTGAGTTGTTTTATCATTTCGACGAATGCAGGGTGGGCCCCGGCAGCCGTTCTTTTGTCCATTGCCGCCGCTAGCAAATTGGCATACATGTCACTCAAGGACTCTTCATGGCCCGTATACCTCAGCGCTTCTATGGCAGGTCCCGCCACGTTAGGCTTTGGCGTGATGATGTCCTCTGGTGGAGTATTTTTTAGTCGATCAGTAACCTTCGTTTTGATGAATCCCTCGCACTGGTCATAGCCCCACACTAGCAAGCCAACTGGCGCTAGCGCGACATTCACCAATTTGCCAACTGTTTCCAACGATTTGCCGACCTGTTTTGCAACTGGCTGAATCGCATCCTCATAAATTGGTACAGCTTTCACCAGCCCTGTCGCTGCTTCGATTGTACCTTTGACCATCCCACCATTTTCCTCGTCGCCCATCGCTCGTTCCCTCATTAGTGAGAACGCAGAATGACACTATCAAGGAAGCAAGCAAAGGGCCTGCTCAGTCCCATGGGAGCGGATCAACCTCATACGCCGCCGCATGGCTTTGTAGCAGCGCAGGCGCCACGTCTGGCACGAATCCATCAAGCTCATCCGCAAAGCCCGTGAACGTCTTGAGCACCTTAACCGGTGCCGCTTGTACCACCGATGCTACGGCCTCGACTGGGGCAGCTGTCGGCACGTCGAGTTTTAGCTCACCCATGGTCTTCATGTGTTGAAGCGCTGGCACCAGTGTTTCGGCTACGTCTGCCAACTCCTTGCCGTGCAAGACGGCAAACAGGTTAGGCAGCAGGCTTGATTCAAGGATGAACGGCTCACGGTGGTTCAGGCGTTTGGTGCATTCGGTTATGAATGTAGCCAACTCTGCAAGGTCTGGACGAATCACAGCGTGACGCTGTAGCTCAGCAGCGAAGATGTCCAGCGGGTGTACATCCTGCGTCATTAGCTTGAATCCTTTCCCGTCCTTGCCCTGAAGCGCTGCCTTCAACGTGGTGAGGGCTTTGCTAGACATACTGTCTAGCTTGGCTAGGTGTTCGGCGTGCTCTGGCACGTCTCGGTCTAGGTGGTCATGTAACCACGACAGGGTCTTATGTCTTGTCGACGGCTGGAGCTTCACTGCCTTAGCAAACTCAGTGATCACATCTTCGCCCAGGAACTGGATGATACGTTTGATGGTGGTTGCTCGGCTGTCGCCCTTGTGTACCTCGTGCCGAGACTGGAGCTTTGCACGTGGAATGCTGAGGCCATGACCAAAGTGTTTCACTCCGTGAGAGCGATTCATGCCCGATGGCGCGATCACCAGATTGTCAGCGTGATAGAGGCCGACGGCTGACTGGCCTTTCACCGGGTGTATGTGGCTCATTGCGTAGTCGCGTGTATCACCGTACTCGTTGGCACGAAGGTAACGTTTGTACAGAATATATAACTCTGTAAGTGATGCTACGTCTTGACCTTCCAGAACCTGAAGCGTTTGGGCACGTTCACACTCAGCGGCGAGTACATACATAAATGCAGAATTGGTTGCACGGTCAATCTGGGTAATTCGGTGCTTCTGTTTGTTGGCTGCTTTCTGGCAATCAATGGTGCAGAACTTTTTAACAGCAATGCGTGTTCTGAATCGCTTTTTACATTGTGGGCATGTTGGCTGGCGTTGCTTATTGGTGTTGCTCGGTACTGCTTTGGTCATTGTTGACTCCTACATGGATCGTCGGTTGATTTAATAGTCTGTGTTGGTACGTCTGGCGGCAGGTGCCGCAACAGAACGGCATAGGCTTGGTAACTGTGAAAGCTCGACCGCAATTGCGGCATTGGCACTGGCATTGCTTCATGAGTTGATCACCTCTGTTATGGATAAAGTATGTATGCTTATGCACACGAAAATGGCCTGTAGCCCTTATGGAACAAGGCTTGCGGCGTATCGAATCATTAGATTCTATTACTAGAGTCGTGCCACTTCTTTCAAAGTGGCTGTAGCCCGTACATACCCAGAATCATTTCTTGCGTCTGAGCCTCGGTGTATCCGTACAAGACCCCGACATGGATTTCACGCTGTGCAATAGGTATCGCGTGTGCAACAGCTTTGCCATATGCCAGGGCCAAGTAATCGGCACAACGTTGCTCAAGTTCTGGCTGTGCTGCGATTTGATTGTATGGAACAGCATTTTTACTGTCTCCAATAAACATTATTGATTCTCCTGTAAAATGGGTGAATCACGCCGTGCATTATTCAATTCAATGGCACGGGTGATTTCTTTAGTCGTTGCAAGACGGTTGTTCTGCATTTCTCGCTGTATCTGGTTGTAGAGGTCGAGAACGCTTGCACTGGTAAAGGCGTGAGCGTTCTGTTCAGCCAAAAACGTATACTCCCGAGTCATCGCTGAGTTATGTTCACTTAGGGAAACCATGGCGCCTAAGCTTGTTACTATTTGGAGAATAGAACAGAGCACCAACGCCTTTAACCATTTACTGGTCATTCGGTATCCTGTGGCATTTGGTGCTCGCCCAGAATCCCCCTAAACACTTCCCGAGTCTTATCACTTAGACTGCGTTCTACCAGTGTGCTAATTTCCTCAGCACTTGATCCAGTTTGAGCATTCACCGTTACATTATTCGTCACGTTGATTGGTGTATTGTTGTTATTCACCGTTGCCTGAGAGTTTGCGGGCGTGTCACCAAAGATTCTTTGAACTGCACGGAAAGACAGCTCAGGTGCCGCCAGTGGTTGCATATTGCGAGCGATCTGATTGAACTTGCCATCAATAGCTGGTTGGGCAAAAATCGAAGCGTCCAGTTTAGGGAAGCTCATAGCGCCAATATCAAGTTGTTTTGCTCTCATCTGAGTTGCAGGTCCTTCGTCATACTTTGAAGCTCCTGTAAGCCATCTGTAGGCACGATCTATCGGGTCTTGTTGCGTGGCCTTGCTTGAGTCAACATCGACGCCTGTGAGCGCTTGTAGATCGATTGCAGACTTGTCTGGACTGAGAGTATCAATCTTTGTAGCGTTAGTCTGGGATGTACCATCTTTCCCGAAGACCCAGCCCAGAAGTGAAGTCATTAGCTTGTTCAAAGCAATATCCAGCTTGGCTGAAGTTTCTTTCAGCGGCGCCATTGCTTCATTAAGTTCCTGTTCGGATTTGATCCGAGCATTGATTGCATCGATCAGCTCAGGGTTTTTATCAATTCCCTGTTGTTGCAGAAACTGCTGGTTGCTCAGCCTCGTGGCATTAGCAGAAATACTGTCAGACTGACGTTGTATCGCCACAGCGTTTTCTTTTACGAAAAGCTCGATGCCTCTGGTGAAGTCGACACTTTTAAGATTGCCCTTTGTGGTGCTTGCTCTGAAATCCTTCTCAAGATTTCCGTCAAGCTTATGCTTATTACGCTCTGCCCACGCTCGCCGAATTGGCTCAATAAGCAGCGGTGCGGCTTCTGTGAAGGTATTTAAATCTTCTCTATCGCCTTGAGACTTGCCCATGATTTGCTGCAATTGAAGACTGGCTCGACTCTGTTCTTCACGAGTCATGCCAGCACCACGGAAAGCAGCCTGACGCGTTTCAAATGTGCTAACAGCCTTTGTTAGGCTATTGCCCCTTGCAGTTTCCGCCATAACAAATGTACGGAACATCTTTGCACTATCGATATCCAGCGCTGTACCAAACTTTTGCCCGATACGAACGAACTCGTTTGCAACATACTTTTGATTAGCAACGTTATTCCCACCGGCCTGATCGAGTACGTTGGAGAACTGTTGACTGTCGCTTACCCTCGTCTGTGTGGCGCTCATTCGCTCGCCCAGAGCGTTCACAGCGGCGACAATTGCAGCAACACCAGCTGCAGCACCGCCAACGGCCAAGCCCGCTGTACCAAGCCCCAGGAACCCGCTAGACCGTTCAGGCTTGTTCTGATTGGCCTGCCACTGGGCTTGCCGTGTCTGTGCCCACTCAAATCTTTCTTGACGTTGTTGGTGTGCTACATCCTGACGCTGTGCGCGTACCTTTGCCGCCTGCTGTAAATCAACAAACTTCTGAGCCTGACGCTGACCACGCTCACGAGCTTGCTGCATCGACTGCTCAAGCTTCTGTGTCGCCGTTAGGGTGCGTTGTTGCTGAGCTTGCAGATTGAGCGTGCGTTGCACTTGCTGCGCGTGCATCGCTTCTATGCGGGCTTGCCTGCCCTTAGCCTGTGTAAGAGCATCTTGATTCTTGATCGCTTGCCCTTGCACCTTAAGCCTCGCCTGTTCTGCACGTTGCTCTTTGGCTGCAAGGACTGCCATTTGCTGACGATCCTTCAAGGTCTGCGTGGTGAGAAACGCTGATTCACGCTGTCCGGCAAACTGGAGCTTCTGCCCAGCAAGCTCTGCGGTAAACGTCGCGCGTCTTGCCTTCTGTAGAAGTACTTCGCCACGCAATTCACGATCAAGTGATGTTCTAACTTGCTTATCCAGCTTGTCACGAGCCTTTGTGTCAACCTTTAGACCCATCTTGGAGCTAAGCTTCTGTGACA
The DNA here is from genome assembly GCF_900585905.1 of Pseudomonas viridiflava. Taxonomy (GTDB): domain Bacteria; phylum Pseudomonadota; class Gammaproteobacteria; order Pseudomonadales; family Pseudomonadaceae; genus Aquipseudomonas. The sequence goes on along the minus strand of NZ_UTVH01000095.1, from coordinate 191,317 downwards.
GATGGTCAGCTTGTTTAGCCATTTCCACCATTCGCTGCCGAGTCGCTTCAAGACCACGCTGAAAGCGCTGAAGCCCACTCGTATCTACGAGGAAATTGAGCTGCCCGACAAGTTTCGCAATTACTTCTTGATTGATACCAGACATTAGTACGAACCTCCGTGGCAGCGTTCGTGATCACCGGTAGGCGGTGTGTAACTCAGAAACGACTCATTCAAGGCTCTCTCGAACTTCACTGGCCCATGACTTGAATGAGTCGTCTCGAACCCTCGGAAGTAATGCCCATCATACTCAGCGAGAAACATCTTGAATAACTGAATTATCAACATAGGTCCGCTAATTGACAAAACCACGCCATCGACAGTTTTAAACCAGAATTCTTTGAAGGGATGCTGTGTTACATCAAGTGCTTTCAATCTTGTACGGAATGCACCGAGGAAGGTTCTGGCGCTGGTGATGTCTTTCAGTAATACGGTTTCGAAGTATGGCCCTGCGGCAAGTAGTCTTGGTAGATATTTTTCAATCATATGCGCTCCTTGGTTAGTCCTGCGGCAAGTTGTCTTTCGAGTGCGACGATAACCAGCTCAGGAAGCCCCTGTAACTTCGCTATGGCAATTCTGGTTATGAGGGGTAGCTCGTATGCTGCTTTCGTAACAGCGACCCCTACAGAGTTCTCTGGAGCCTTCTGTAGTGCTTTGTTATCAGGGTCGTACTTCAGCAATAATGCGCGAGTCAGGGCGTCTATCATTTTGCCCCCAGTGCTTGTCGAACTTCTTGTGTAATACGATCACGGCGAGCTTGTTCAGCGTCGGTTTGTTGCTTCTGTTCAAGACGAATCTCGCGCTCTACTTGTAAATCAATTTCTCTCTGAAGAATGGCAGCGTTATAGCTATCAATCTCTGAACGATACTCCTGCTCCACTTGCTGAAACACTTCAATCAAATCTTGCTGAATATCGGCTTCTGGACGAACCATAAAGAATTCGAACGCAAGAGGCCCGACAGCGGAAATTTCAAGGGAATCGTGCAGTGTGTACCCTTTGGCCTGATGTTCCACGAATGCTGGTAGCACAGAATAAATACTGTTGCAAAGAATAGGTGCAATTGCACCTTTCACCAATGATACACCGGTGTCATATATGGTGGATTCTTGAGCCGTCATAGCGCTGATGCCATTGATACGCGTCCTAAAATAAACCTCTTCTGCTTTCTTACGGGCAGCTAACTCTTTCTTGTCAATCTGTTTAAGTGCACTCATTTTGTTTCTCCTATTGGTTGTGGGTATAGCTTCTTAATCGCAGCGAGTAGTTCTTCGCCGCAAGTTTCAAGGATGGTCTGTCTTAGACTGGTGGGATCAATGTGTTTGGGAAGGTCAGCGATGGTTATCGTTACGCCGCCAACCTGTAGCACAAGCGTGGTTTGTTCAAGGTTGCGCTGCTTGCTGGCAGCGACCCTGCAAGCTGTTGAACAGAACTTCGCGTGTTGGCCTTGAGGCCTTAACTGAAAAGGCGTGCCACAACGAGCACAGTTTCTTGTTGCCATAGATTTAGCTCCTATGAATTAGGTGGTTTGGTTAGTCATATTGGTTACGAGCGCTTACGCGGATTAATTTGGATAAAACAAAGGCCACTTGCGTGACCTTTAATACTCCGATGCCGGGAGCGTCTTGCTTTAGGAATTTGTGCCTATGCTTGAAGAGAGCTTAAAAGCTTAAGGCGAAGCTGCGAGTCACAACCACGAAACTCTAACTGTATTCGATCAATACCACAGCTTGGGTACGAGGAGGCTCTTGGAGTGCCTGATCTATCAGAGGCCCAAACGCAACTAACCCGAGAAGAGGCAGGCGTTGGTCTGGGCTATGAATTTGTAAAATCGAAGATATTTTTGGGGGTTGCGGTTTGTTTTTTTATTGTTCTCTATTTACACACTAGTCTAACACGACAGTGCCCTGCTGTCAAGAAATATTCTCATTTGAGAGCATATATCAACAAATAACTGACGGACGGTAGTGTATCGGCACTGTGCTGTCCGGCCTGCCGGGAAGTTACACACATAACACGGGAAATTGTCAGTCGCCGATGTTCTCTGGCAGAGGGCCTGATAAGTAGTTAATCTCACCCGTTTCAGCGTTCCAATTAAAGAGAGTTCTTTCAAGATCGCCAGATTGATAGCGGGCTTCCTGTGCATCGTTAGCAGCTATTTCGGCCTTCTGCACCTTGGAATGAAGGTTAGGTATCTCAAGGAGTGGCCCGTCATTCTCTCTAAGCTTGAATACACCCTTAACCCGATCCGTGCCGAGAAATCGATAGGTCTGCTCAGGCAGGTTATTGAATACACTCTGCTCTTTCACCGTAATCGTACGATCATCTACAATCATTGCATAGGCTACATTTCTCATTAATGCCGTTAATCGTTCTGGGTCGTCATCAAGAAGGATGTCTTCCTCGCCAATCATATCGTCCAGAGTTGTCTCCACTGGCGTTGCCTTCAACAGTGCTCGTTCCTGTTCCAGCGCCACGACGCCATCGCTCACGCGATCTAATACAGCTTTGATGGCTGGCAACATACCGTAGGCGGCAAGTCCTTCCGCAGCTCGTTCACTCTGTCTGTGCAAGTCGGTTAGCTGACCGTCTATCTCAATAAGCCGCTTCTCGGACTGACTGAGCGTCTTGCTTTGGGATGCTCGCAGCAGAGCAGCGTGGGCGGTTTGAGACCTAATGTAATCAAGCACGGCATACGGAATGCTGCGTTTGTTCGCACAGCCGTTAGAGCCTGCGCCAAAATGGTGACGAGTAATGCACATCATGCGTAGTGCTGCGTTCTGCCCAGTTACACAGTAATTTTTGCCGCACCGTGCACATCTCACGAGCCCTGAAAGTAAATATCGCGAGCTGGCCGATTTAGGCTTGCTCACCTCCTTCAGCTTCTTCTGCACGCGAAACCAAAGCTCCTTGGATACCACTGGCGGGTATACATCCTCGATGTCATTCCAGCGACCAACAGCGACAGGGTTATTTAGCCAACGCTTTATAGTGCTGAAGCTCACCGTTTTAAACTCGTCATTCTGAGCACGCAGGCGTGTCAGGATGCGACGTTCGCCTAAGCCAGCGGCGTAATCTTCAAACGCCTGAGCAACGTATGGGGCGATGTCATCCCTCAACGTGACGACTGGCGGCGTTCCCTTGCCGTTCGGAAACTCAGAGGTGAGCCATAGGGGTGTTCGACGTCCCACTGCAACACCGGAACGAGCGACCTCTCGCTTCTTTTCATATGCTGCGAGCACGCGGCGACTCAAGTTTTCTGAGTAGTTGTAAGCCTGCTGCACCTTTGCGACCAACAAGAAAAGGTGGTTACTGTTCGCTGACTTCTTGTCGTACCTGATGCCATCGTCCAACGTAACGATATCTACGCCAGCTTTCACGATCCTTGAAACCAACGGCAGCATGTCCATTGGCTCCATACGTCCTGCACGGTCGATTGCTTCAATCAGGATGGTCGACCCGCTTGGTATGGCTCCCGTCTCTACAGCAGCGAGTAGGCGACCGAAAGCATTTTCTAAGTGAGCACCTGAATAACCAGACCGACCCAGGTCTTCGAAACGCAGCGGCGACAGTTCATACTCGGGATTTTGCAGCAGCCAAGTCGAAACCATATCTGTCTGGCGGCGTAGGGAATCCCCACTGCGTTGTGACCTCGCCGAGAACCTTACATAACTGAACGCCTGCTGCTTCATCCCGATCTCCATACGGATCAAGACAAAATTATAACACTGCGTACATGTTCGCGGTCATCGGCATGCTCGAACTGGCGCTCAAGCGCGCCGATCAGGGGCAGCTCGACCGCTCTTCGGTGGAGGTGGCCTACAGTTCGGCAAAAGATCTGCTGGAGCTGATCGGTGACATTCTTGATATCGCCCGCATCGAATCCGGCAAGCTGACCTTGAGCCCAGAGCGCGCCAACCTGAGGGCGTTGGTGGAGTCGGTGGTGCGGGTGTTCGATGGTCTCGCCCGACAGAAAAGCCTCAGCCTGCTGCTGGAGCTCGACAGCGGGCTGAACACTGATGTTCTCATTGATCCTCTGCGCTTCAAGCAGATCCTGTCCAACCTGACCAGCAACGCAATCAAATTCACCGAGAAGGGGCAGATCAGAATTGCCCTGCATACGGAGCCATGCAGCGAACCGGACCAGCTGCTGGTCCACGTGCGCATCGAAGACAGCGGCATCGGCATCAGCGAAGCGGATCAGCGTCGACTGTTTCAGCCCTTTGCGCAGGCTGACGACAACGGTCAGCAGCCGCGAACCGGTGCGGGCCTGGGACTGGTCATCTGCCGCAGCCTGTGCGAAATGATGGGCGGCAACCTGCAGCTGAGCAGCCAGCCAGGCCAGGGCACACACGTGCACATGACCTTCAATGTGCTGACCCTGCAACCTTTGGCAACCTCAACTGCGCAGCAGGAGAGCGTTCGTCAGGCCACCTCTGCCCTGCGGATTCTGGTGGTTGACGACCATCCGGCCAACTCGCTGCTGCTCTGCCAGCAGCTGGAATTTCTCGGTCATCGCTGCGTCGTGGCGGAACAGGGCGCGCAGGGCCTGAACCTGTGGCGGCAGGATCACTTCGATCTGGTAGTGACCGACTGCAATATGCCGGTGATGAATGGCTACGATCTCACCCGGGCTATCCGCGGCGATGAAGCACATCGCCAGCAGGAGCGCTGCATCATCTGGGGCTTCACCGCCAATGCCCAGCCGGAAGAGCGGCAGCGTTGCCGGGAAGCGGGCATGGATGATTGCCTGTTCAAGCCCATCGGGCTGGCGTCCTTGAGCGATCGGCTGGACAACCTGCCAGTGCAGCCGTCACACGCGCCAGAAATGGCTCGGAGCGAACCCACGCAGGCGGTTGCCGCGTTGAACATGAGCAGCGTGAGTGCACTGACCGGAGACCGTCCGGAGATGGTTCGCCGCCTGCTGGAGCAGTTGCTGAGAAGCTGTAAGGAGGATCGCCAGGCGTTGATGATGCTGGCACCTGAGCAACCAGAGGCGCTCAGCCAGATGGCGCACAAGATCAAGGGAGCTGCGCTGATCATTCGGGCCGACCCGGTGATCGATTGCTGCAAGGCGCTGGAAGCCGCCTGCGCACGATCTGCAACGCCAGACGTCATAGGCGAGCGGCAGCGGGCAATCGAGTCAGCAATGATGGAACTGGAAGGCGCGATATGCGAGCAGCTGAGCTGCTTTGAGTGAGGGCAGAACTAGAAGACGGAACGCACCGGGAGGGTGAAGGCGTGAAAACAAAAGCGGCAGGCGCAAAGCCTGCCGCTTTGAGGCGTCAAGCAACCGGATTGATAGGTGTTTCCGGGTGCCAGGCGTCGATCAGCGGGCTGACTTCAGACTTGATCAGTTCGCTGCGGCCCTTGAGCCAGGTTTCAACAGCTGCGCGCTGCTCTTCAGTGACCGAACCACGCTTGGCCGAGCAAACCAGACCGAAGTCGTCGCCGCCAACGTAGTCCAGGCCATTGCCATCCATGGCTTCAGTCAGGAAATCATCAAGAAATGCGTCGATCGCGTTCTCATCCAGATCTTCCTTGAAGTCCAGGTTGAGCTCAAAACCCAGCTCCTGGAATTCATCCACGCAGAGTTTTTTGCGCAGACGGCGGGAACGGTTAGTGGCCATTGGGACAATCCTCTTGAGTAATATCGGCGGGCACTTTACCAGTTCGGGCAGGCAAATGCCGAAAAAAACCCGGCGCCAAAGCTTACGAATACCCCACAGATGTGCACGCCATCTTGCGCATTGCAAAAAATACTTCCCCGCCGCCCCCGGGCAAGGCCCATGTCGCCAGTGGTTGGGGCATAATGCCGCCTGTTCGATTGTGCTACAGCGCGTTAGCAACTTTTTTCGGTCGCCTGTGCCAGTTGACTGTCATCAGTATTTTCGTGTGTCGAGGGAATCCATCCATGCCCTCCTATGTCCTGTCTTTGCAGTAGGGTTTATTGAATGATCAAATCATTGCGTCCATTGCTTTTTGCCACCCTCCTCTTTCCCCTTGCCCTGCCTGCTCACGCCGCACCTATCAATACGTCGCTGCCCCCCAAGGTTCAACAGGCGCTGAAAAACAGCAAACTGGGCAATGACGCCCTGTCGCTGGTCATGCTGCCTCTCAACGGCCCAGGCGTTCCCACCGTGTTCAACGCCGACGTCTCGGTGAACCCCGCCTCCACCATGAAACTGGTGACCACCTATGCGGCGCTGGAGATGCTTGGTCCGACCCACCAGTGGAAGACCGAATTTTTCACCGACGGCACCCTCAGCAACGGCGTGCTGCGTGGCAACCTGTACCTCAAGGGCGGCGGTGACCCCAAGCTGAACATGGAAAAGCTCTGGCTGCTGATGCGTGATCTGCGCGCCAATGGCGTGCAGCAGGTGACCGGCGATCTGGTGCTGGATCGCAGCCACTTCGTCCAGCCACAACTGCCGGTGTTCAACGACGACGGCAATGACCGCAACGCGCCGTTTCTGGTCAAGCCCGATTCCCTGATGGTCAACCTCAAGGCGTTGCGTTTCGTGACCCGCAATGACGGCGGCAAGGTGCTGGTTTCGGTCGAACCACCGATTGCCACCATCCGCGTCGACAATCAGGTAAAAGCGGTCGCCTCCAAGCAGTGCGCAGGCGATGTGCGTTACAACCCCATGCCGCAAGCTGACGGCACCATCAACGTGACGGTGACCGGCCAACTGGGCGACGGCTGCTCCTCGCAGACCTATCTGTCACTGCTTGACCATCCGACCTACGCAGCCGGTGCAGTGCGCGCCATCTGGCAGGAACTGGGCGGCAGCATCCAGGGCAAGGATCGTATCGATGTGGTACCCGGCGGGGCCAAGCTGCTGGCGCGGGCGTTTTCTCCGGATCTGGTGGAAGTCATCCGTGACATCAACAAGTTCAGCAACAACACCATGGCCCAGCAGCTGTTTCTCAGCCTCGGCTCGGAGTTTCGCAACGATGCCGACGGTGATGACGCCAAGGCGGCGCAACGGGTGATTCGTCAGTGGCTGGCGAAGAAAGGCATTACGGCACCGCATCTGGTCATGGAAAACGGCTCCGGCCTGTCGCGGGACGAGCGGGTCAGCGCGCGCGAGATGGCGATCATGCTGCAGGCGGCCTGGAAGAGCCCTTATGCGGCCGAATTCATGAGTTCGATGCCGCTGGCGGGCATGGACGGCACCATGCGCAAACGCCTCAAGCGCACACCGCTGTTAGGCGAGGCACACATCAAGACGGGTACGCTGAACAACGTGCGCGCCATCGCTGGCTTCAGCCGTGACAGCAATGGCAACACCTGGGCGGTGGTCGCCATTCTCAATGATCCGCGGCCATGGGGCGCTTCTTCCGTGCTGGATGAAGTGCTGGTCGAGCTGTACCGTCAACCGAAGATGGGTGACAACGCAGTGTCGATCCAGCAGGGCCCGATACAACAGAATCAGATCAAGTAAGCAGCTTGGCGTGAGGCAGGCCGCTTTTCACTGGCGGCCTGACGCCTGCCCCGGTCAGTTGTATTCGGGGCAGGCGCGGTCTCACTTGGCCATGATCTTCCAGGCGCGATGGATCTTGCTGTTGCGCACGAAGTCAGGATCAATCGTCTGCGCAGTGATCTCTTCCACCGCGTAGCGCTCGGCCAGATTTTCCTCCAGCACGAACTTGCGGAAGTTGTTGGAGAAATACAGCACGCCACCGGGCGCCAGCCGCGCCATCGCCAGATCAATCAACTGCACCTGATCACGCTGCACGTCGAACACTCCTTCCATGCGCTTGGAGTTGGAGAACGTCGGCGGGTCGATGAAGATCAGGTCGTACTCGTCGCGGCTGGCCTGCAGCCAGACCATGACATCGCTTTGCTCCAGCCGGTTCTTGTCGGAGAAGCCGTTCAATGACAGGTTGCGCCGCGCCCAGTCCAGGTACGTGCGTGACAGATCGACGCTGGTGGTGCTGCGCGCGCCGCCCTTGGCAGCATGCACGCTGGCGGTAGCGGTGTAGGCGTACAGATTGAGAAAGCGTTTGCCCTCGGCTTCACGCTGAATGCGCATGCGCATTGCCCGGTGATCGAGGAACAGGCCTGTATCCAGGTAATCCGTAAGGTTGACCAGCAGCTTGACGCCACCTTCGTTGACCTCCAGGAACTGACCCTGCGCGCTCTGCCGTTCGTACTGTTTGGTACCGCTCTGGCGCTCACGACGTTTGATCACCACGCGGCTCTTGTCGATCCCCAGGGCCTGAGGAATCGCCGCCAGCGCATCGAACAGACGCACCGAGGCCTTTTCCGGGTCGATCGACTTGGGGGCCGCGTATTCCTGCACGTGGACCCAGTCCTGATAAAGGTCGATAGCCAGGGCATATTCCGGCATGTCGGCGTCGTAGATGCGGTAGCAGTCGATGCCTTCGCGACGCACCCACTTGCCGAGCAGCTTCAGGTTCTTCTGCAGGCGATTGGCGAACATCTGCCCGCCTTCGCTCAAGCGCGGCTGCTCGACCACCACCGGAGCCGGTTTGATCGGATTGCCGTTCTTGTTGTACTTCTCGTACTTGCCAGGGGCCAGCAGCGTGCCGGTATCTTCTGGCTCAGCCTGCTCGCGTTCGACCTGACGCTGCTCGGCAGTGCGTCGCTCGCCGGTGACGAACTGATCCGGCAGCACCTTGATCAGCAGCAGCTTGCACGGCAATGCGCCGTTCCAGAAGGCATATTGCTTGTGGCTGCGAATGCCCATGCGCTTGCCCAGATCGGGCGCGCCGGTAAACACTGCGGCTTCCCAGTTCAGGCAGGACTGGCGCAGACGCTCGCCCAGATTCTGATACAGGTACAGCAGGCTCGCCTCGTCACCCAGGCGCTCGCCGTAAGGCGGGTTGCAGATCACCAGGCCTTTCTGGTTCTGGTCCGGGCGCGGCTCGAAGGTCGCCACTTCACCCTGGTACACCTTGATCCATTCGCTCAGGCCTGCGCGTTCAATGTTGTTGCGGCCTGGCTGGATCAGGCGCGGGTCCGCTTCGTAACCGCGAATCCACAGCGGCGGCTTGGCCAGGCCTGCCTCGGCGCGGGCCAGTGCCTCGTCGTGCAGCTTGCGCCATAACGCCGGAACGTGCCCCAGCCAGGCCGAGAAGCCCCAGCGCTCGCGCTTGAGATTGGGCGCAATATCAGCGGCGATCATGGCCGCTTCAACCAGGAAGGTGCCAACGCCACACATCGGGTCAGCCAGAGCGCCGCCTTCGGCGGCAATCCGTGGCCAGCCGGCGCGAATCAGAATCGCCGCTGCGAGGTTTTCCTTCAACGGTGCAGCACCTTGCTGCAAGCGATAGCCACGCTGGTGCAAGCTGTGACCGGACAGGTCCAGAGACAGAATCGCCTCGCCACGGTCCAGCCGCAGGTGCACCCGCAGGTCAGGGTTAAGCTTGTCCACCGACGGCCGTGCGCCGTCTGGCCTGCGCAATTTGTCGACGATGGCGTCCTTGACCTTCAGCGCGCCAAAGTGCGTGTTATCGATGCCCGATCCGTGCCCGCTGAACTCCACAGCCAGAGAACCTTCCGCTTCCAGGTGCTCCTGCCAGTCAATGTGCAGCACGCCGTTGTACAGGTCCTCGGCGTCTTTCATCGGGAAGCGCTTGAGCACCAGCAGCACGCGGTTGGCGAGCCGCGACCAGAGGCAGAGCCGGTAGGCAGTCTCCATGTCGGCATTGCCGCGAATGGCAGAGGTGTGTTCGCGGGTGTCCTCAAGGCCCAGCGCCGTGGCCTCCTCGGCCAGCAGTCCTTCCAGACCTTTGGGGCATGTGAGGAAAAGTTCGTAACGGTCCGACATGAATATTCCAGGGCCTAAGCCAGCAGCGGCAGGCAACGCATTGCCCGACCAGATTTAAAACAGGCGTCTTTCTTGGAGCGCACCTGCGTGGCACACAGATCGTGCCGGTCCACCGCGTGAGCCCGTCAGGCACCGCGGCAGGTTATCCGGACCGCAAGGGTCGCAGATATAAAACGTCATTGAGCACGACGACTGCGGTAATAAAAAGTCACATCGTGACCCTTCGTCGATTTATCGGGGGCTGCACCTGGCCATCATTCGCATTTGCATTATCACCGCCGCCCTACCTGCGAGCCAGACGGGTTGGGCCTTGCAGAAAAAATCAAGTTTGAAACACCGCGGGCTTATGTTCGGGTTATTACAAATATGACGCGCTTATGACTAAACGGTCATTCACAGCGCCTCGCCCATTGGTTAGAAATCAACTCAGGTCTTGGCCGCAATGGTCTGGACACCACGCCCGCGACGCCGGCAGCGGGTACCAACGGCAGAGCATTTTCTGCCTGACCTCGGCAAGAGGTCTCAGGGACATTACAGTCAACAGACGAGGGCAACACCCTATGAGAAGACTTAAGCGTGATCCGTTGGAAAGAGCATTTTTACGCGGATATCAATTTGGTGTTCATGGTAAATCCCGTGAGCTTTGCCCCTTTACTCTACCGTCGGTGCGCCAAGCCTGGATCAATGGCTGGCGAGAAGGACGCGGCGACAACTGGGACGGTATGACCGGCACTGCGGGAATCCACAGGCTCAACGAACTTCACGCTGTCGGATAAACAGGCTTCCGACAATCAGTCCATCACATCGTTGTTGAAACCGATCCACACCAGAAGCGTCCCATCCGGGCGCCGGGCGTCGAGCCCAGGGGTTCCTTCATGGAGCCCCTTTTTTTGCGCCCTGCCCTGGCCGCATTGCGGCGATGGCATCCACCGACTGGCGAATCAGCGCCGGGCCCTTGTAGATGAAGCCGGAATAGATCTGCACCAGACTCGCCCCTGCAGCGATCTTTTCGGCGGCGTGACGCCCTTCCGTGATGCCGCCCGCAGCGATGATCGGCAAACGCCCGGCCAGCTCACTGGCCAGCACCCTGACGGTATGCGTACTCTTCTCGCGCACCGGCGCACCCGACAGACCACCCGCCTCCTCGGCATGCAGCAGGCCTTCGACGCCTTCACGGCTTAGCGTGGTATTGGTGGCGATCACCGCGTCCATGCCCGATTCCACCAGCGCGGCGGCGACCAGCACGGTTTCTTCGTCGGTCATGTCCGGGGCGATCTTGATGGCCAGCGGCACGCGGCGGCCATGCAGCCCGGTCAGCACTTGCTGACGGATGCGCAGGGCGTCGAGCAACTGCTTGAGGGAATCACCAAACTGCAGGCTGCGCAGCCCCGGCGTATTGGGTGAGCTGACATTGACGGTCACGTAGCTGGCATGGGCGTAGACCTTGTCCAGGCAGATCAGGTAGTCGTCAACGGCGCGCTCGACCGGCGTGTCGGCATTCTTGCCGATGTTGATCCCCAGGATGCCTTTGTAGCTGGCGGCCTGAACCCGGGCGACCAGATTGTCCACGCCCAGGTTATTGAAACCCATGCGGTTGATGATGGCTTCAGCGTGGGGCAGACGGAAAATCCGCGGTTTGGGGTTACCCGGCTGCGGCCGTGGCGTCACGGTACCGATTTCAACGAAACCGAAGCCCAGCTGGGCAAAGCCGTCGATGGCCGCACCGTTCTTGTCCAGCCCGGCAGCGAGACCAACCGGATTGGCGAATTCCAGCCCCATGACTGTCACGGGCAGACGCGCAGGCGCTTTGCTCAATAAGCCGTTGAGGCCCAGCCGACCGCCAGCCCCGATCAGATCCAGCGACAGATCGTGGGAGGTTTCCGGGGAAAGTTTGAACAGTAATTGGCGGGCCAGGTTATACATGGGCGGGCGCGGCTCGTGGGAAGCGGAATTCAGGGCGGCGATTATAGACCCCTGCACGACTGCACGCGAGGCATGTGCGCGGCTTTTCGCCGAGGTCATGCGCGATGGCATATGCATTGCTTGATCGCCAGCAGGCATGCGCGCCAATGGCGGCGCGCTGCAGCGACAATGGCGTCGCTTGGTCCTTGCCCACGGGCGGAGGCCGAGCGACGCTTTTTTATGCGCCCATGCAAATGCCCGCGCGCTGTACTGCGGCCAGGAGGCACCTGCAATGACCCACCATCAGCCTGACGATAGACCCGCCGATGAACGAGCAAGCATGAACGAAGCCAGCACCGATGAACCCCCGACCATTGCGCCTGAGAGCCCGGCATCGAGCAACGCTCTGCCCGGCAAGGACGCCATGGTTTGGTTGGCTGGCAGTGACGCGCCGGAAATAAACAGCCTCGATATCGGTTTCATGGCGTTATCCGACAGCGCTTCGCTGGTGGTCGCCGCAACCCAGGGCTTTGCCCAGCCTTACGGCCTGTCGCTGAACCTTGCGCGGCAAACCTCGTGGGCCAGCCTGCGCGACAAACTGGTCAACGGCGAACTGCACGCCGCCCACTGCCTGTACGGGCTGATCTATGCGGTGCAACTGGGCATCGGCGGCGGCGCTGCAGCCGACATGGCGGTGCTTATGGGTCTGAATCAGAACGGCCAGAGCATCAACCTTTCCCGCGCCTTGCAGGTCGCAGGCGTGATCACTCCTGAAGCGCTGGACCGCGAAGTGCACCAACGCGGCACAAAACTGACCTTCGCACAGACATTTCCCACCGGCAACCACGCGATGTGGCTGTATTACTGGCTCGCCAGCCAGGGCATTCATCCGCTGCGGGACGTCGAAAGCGTGGTAGTGCCGCCGCCGCAGATGGTCGAACACCTAAAGGCCGGTCGCATCGACGGCTTTTGTGTGGGCGAGCCATGGGGCGCCAGTGCGGTGGACCGGCAGCTGGGCTTCACCTTTGCCACCAGTCAGGCGATCTGGCCCGATCACCCGGAAAAGGTCCTGGGCTGCACCCGCGAATTCGTCGAGCAGAACCCCAACACCGCTCGTGCGCTGATCATGGCCGTGCTGGACGCCAGTCGGTTCATCGAGGCCAGCGACGAGAACCGGCGCAGCACGGCGCTGCTGCTCAGCGGCAAGGACTACCTTGACGCGCCCGCCAGTTGCATCGAGCCGCGCCTGCTGGGGGATTACCGCGATGGCCTGGGCAACTGCTGGCACGATCATCACGCCCTGCGCTTTCATGGCGGCGGCGAAGTGAACCTGCCTTACCTGTCGGATGGCATGTGGTTCATGACCCAGTTCCGACGCTGGGGCCTGCTGCGCGAAGACCCGGACTATCTTGCTGTGGCCAGCGGCGTGCAGCAACTGGCGCTGTATCGCCAGGCGGCGCAACGGCTTGGCATCGCCACCCAGGCGTCAGCGATGCGCAGCAGCCAGTTGATCGACGGCCGCATCTGGGACGGCTCGGACCCGGCCGGCTACGCACGCAGCTTCAAACTTCATGCGCTGGCCGATGCAGTGCCCGCTGCCCTGCCCCTATGAGGAGCTGATCACCATGTTGCGTATCCTCCTGATCAATGACACGGCAAAAAAAGTCGGCCGCCTCAAGGCGGCATTGAGCGAAGCGGGATTCGACGTGATCGACGAATCCGGCCTGATCATCGACCTGCCGGGACGCGTTGAAGCGCTGCGCCCGGATGTGATTCTGATCGACACCCAATCCCCCGGCCGCGACGTGATGGAGCAGGTGGTGCTGGTCAGCCGCGATCAGCCACGGCCCATCGTGATGTTCACCGACGAGCACGACCCGGGCGTCATGCGCCAGGCGATCAAATCCGGCGTCAGCGCCTACATCGTCGAAGGCATTCAGGCCCAGCGCCTGCAACCGATTCTGGATGTCGCCATGGCCCGCTTTGAGAGCGATCAGGCCCTGCGTGCCCAATTGCAGGCACGGGACCAGCAGTTGGCCGAGCGCAAGCGGATCGAACAAGCCAAGGGACTGCTGATGAAAATGAAGGACTGCAAGGAAGAAGAGGCCTACACCCTGATGCGGCGCCAGGCCATGAGCAAGCAGCAGAAGCTGATTCAGGTGGCTGAGCAGATCATCGCCATGAGCGAGCTGCTGAACTGACATTGACAGCGCGCCTGGCAAACTCTATGGCCCGGCTTTTGCTAGTCATCGACTACAGGTAACCAACGGCGGTTGCCCCACGCTACGACAAAGACGTCGCACACCCCTTTCGCCCCAGGCGCATCGGGTTGCGGCGTTTTTTGCGTTTTTGGCCCCACTGAACGGGGCCGGTGGAGCTGCCGAAGCCAGCGCTCCAGGCTTGCTGTGGACAGGGCATGCGCCGGTCGACAGATCCCCCTTTTTGCCGATGAGGTGCTCAATGAATACAAGCTTCTGGAAGGCCGGTCACAAACCGACCCTGTTTGCCGCCTTTCTCTATTTCGATCTGAGTTTCATGGTCTGGTACCTGCTGGGGCCATTGGCCGTGCAGATCGCCGCCGACCTGCAACTGACCACCCAGCAACGCGGCCTGATGGTCGCCACGCCGATCCTCGCCGGTGCCGTGCTGCGTTTCCTCATGGGCCTGGTGGCCGATCAACTGTCGCCGAAAACCGCTGGCATCATCGGCCAGGTCATCGTCATCATTGCCTTGTTCAGCGCCTGGCAACTCGGCGTCCACAGTTATCAGCAGGCGTTGCTGCTGGGCCTGTTTCTGGGGGTCGCCGGAGCGTCCTTCGCCGTCGCCCTGCCGCTGGCCTCGCAATGGTATCCACCCGAGCATCAGGGCAAGGCCATGGGCATCGCCGGTGCCGGTAACTCGGGTACCGTACTGGCCGCGCTGATCGCCCCCCTCCTGGCTGCAGCGTTCGGCTGGAACAACGTGTTCGGCTTCGCCGTCATCCCGTTGATTCTGACGTTGATCGCTTTTTCGCTGATGGCGCGCAATGCTCCGCAACGAGCCAGGCCGAAATCGATGGCCGATTACCTCAAGGCGCTGGGTGACCGTGACAGCTGGTGGTTCATGTTCTTCTACAGTGTCACCTTCGGCGGCTTCATCGGCCTGGCCAGCGCTCTGCCCGGCTATTTCAACGATCAATATGGCCTCAGCCCGGTAACCGCCGGTTACTACACCGCAGCGTGCGTATTCGGCGGCAGCCTGATGCGTCCTCTGGGCGGCGCCCTGGCGGATCGCTTTGGCGGCATCCGCACCTTGTCGGGCATGTACGCAGTGGCGGCGATCTGTGTCGCCGCAGTGGGTTTCAACCTGCCCAGTTCGTGGGCAGCACTGGCGCTGTTTGTGGCCGCCATGCTCGGCCTCGGTGCAGGCAACGGCGCGGTATTTCAGTTGGTTCCGCAGCGTTTTCGCAAAGAAATCGGCGTGATGACCGGTCTGATCGGCATGGCGGGCGGCATTGGTGGCTTTCTCCTCGCGGCGGGCCTGGGGGCGATCAAACAGAACACCGGTGACTATCAACTGGGCCTGTGGCTGTTTGCCTTCCTCGGTGTGCTCGCCTGGTTCGGCCTGATCAGCGTCAAGCGCCGCTGGAGGACCACTTGGGGTTCGGCTGCCGCCACTGCAGCGCGGGTCTGATCGTTCATGGCATTGCAGTTGAGTCTTGCGCAGTACAGCGCCAGCGGGCCTAGGGAAGAAAACCAGGACGCCTTGCGCCTGGTCACGCCCGCCCCTGCACTGGCGGCCAGCAAAGGTTATCTGTTTGCACTGGCCGACGGCGTCAGCCAGTGCGCCGACGGTGCACTGGCCGCGCAATCGACTTTACAGGCACTGGCACTGGATTATTACTCGACGCCGGAAACCTGGGGCGTGGCGCAGTCACTGGATCGCCTGTTGTTGGCGCAGAATCGCTGGCTACAGGCCAACAGCCTGCTGACCACCCTCAGCGCCCTGGTGCTGCGCGGCCGCCGTTTTACCTTGGCGCACGTGGGCGACTGCCGGGTTTATCGCTGGTACCAAGGCGAGCTATCGCGCATCAGCGAAGACCATGTGTGGCACCAGCCGGACATGCAGCACGTGCTCAAACGCGCGCTGGGGCTGGATCAACACGTGGTCATGGATTACCGCGACGGCGAGCTGCTCGAGGGCGAACGTCTGCTGTTGCTCAGCGACGGCGTCTGGGCCACGCTCGATGACGCGCGCATCGGTTCGATCCTGCACGAACAGAGCGATCTGCAGTTGGCGGTACAAACCCTGGTCAGCAGCGCCCATCTGGCGGGCAGCCAGGACAATGCCAGCGCCCTGTTGATCCAGGTCGATGCCCTGGGTCAGGACGATCTCTGCAATGCCCTGGCCCAGCTGCAGCAATGGCCATTACCGCCAACGCTGAAGCCCGGTCAGGTATTCGAAGGCTGGCGCGTCAACAGCCTGCTGGCGGCATCACGACAGTCCCTGCTCTATCGGGTCAGCGATGCACAAGGCCAGGCATGGCTGCTCAAGACGCTGCCCGCCCAGCCCCATGACAATGACGAGACAGGCCAGCAGTTGCTGCAGGAGGAATGGTTCCTGCGCCGCGTCGCCGGGCGCTTTTTCCCCGAGTTGCACCCGGCGACCGAGCGCCAGCACCTGTATTACGTGATGCGTGAACACAGCGGTCAGAGCCTGGCCGAGCTGTTCCGGCAGAACGGCCCCCTCTCGGTGGCGCAATGGCAGACCCTGGCTGCACAATTGCTGCGCGCCACGGGTCTGCTGCACCGCCGTAACATCATTCATCGCGACATCAAACCGGACAATCTGCTGCTCGACGGCAATGGCGAACTACGCCTGCTGGACTTCGGCCTCGCGTATTGCCCCGGCCTGTCGGCACAGCCGTCCGACTCCGTCGCGGGCACCCCCAGCTACATCGCGCCAGAAGCCTTCGCAGGCGCCGAGCCTACCCCGCGACAGGATCTTTATGCCGTTGGCGTCACGCTTTACTACCTGCTGACCGGTCATTATCCCTACGGCGAGATTGAAGCGTTCCAACAGCCTCGCTTCACCGCCGCAACGGTCGCCAGCCGCCACCGCCCCGACCTGCCGGACTGGCTGGATCGAACGCTTGCCCATGCGTTGCAGGCCGACCCCGACAAACGCTACGAGACGGCGGAACAATGGCTACTGGTGCTTGAACACGCCGAAACACGGCCATCGGCAACGCGCGCGCAGCCGCTGTTGGAACGCGAACCGCTGAAGGTATGGCGCACCCTCGCGCTTGTGTCGATGCTGTTAAACCTGGTGCTGCTGATTTGCCTGATGCGCCACTGACAACGCCCCGCATCAGTGCAATACGCACCAAAGCAGGCGGCTTTTGTAGCCTTCAACTTGATCCTCTTCTCGAACCGCGCTGCCCGGCCGGTGATTGCGCATCTGGCACAACCCCTGCATCAGTGTCTTCAAGCAATTCATATCGCTGAAACTTTCAAAGACGAAAGCCAGCTTCCCGAGAGAACGGGACCGGACAAAGGTGTCCTCGCCAGGTAACTGGCGGGACACCTTTTTTTGTTTGCGCGAAATTTGTCGAGTACGCCGTCACAGACGTCTCGGAGGCAAGATGAAAAAACTCAAACTGGTGATGATCGGCAACGGCATGGCGGGCGTGCGCACCCTCGAAGAGCTGCTCAAGCTGAGCGACGAGCTCTATGACATCACTGTATTCGGTGCCGAACCGCACCCCAATTACAACCGCATCATGTTGTCGCCGGTGCTGGCGGGTGAGCAGGCATTCGAAGACATCGTGCTCAACGACCTCGACTGGTATCTGGGTCATGACATCAAACTGCTGCTCAACCGGCGAGTGATCAGGATCGACCGGGCCAGACGTCAGGTCATCGCCGAAGACGGCACCGTCGCGCATTACGACCGGTTGCTGATCGCCACCGGTTCCACGCCCTACATGCCTCCGATGCCGGGCAGTACCTTGCGCGGCGTGATCGGCTATCGCGACATCGCCGACACCCGACTGATGATCAACACGGCCCGCACCCGCCGTCATGCGGTGGTGATCGGCGGCGGGCTGCTCGGGCTGGAAGCTGCCAATGGCCTGAGCATGCGCGGCATGCACGTGACCGTTGTGCATATCGGCAAATGGTTGCTGGAGCGCCAGCTCGACCAGACCGCAGGCCAGTTGCTGCAAGCGGCTCTTGAACAGCGAGGTCTGAACTTTCGTCTCAACGAGGCGACCGAGGCACTGCTGGGCAACCGCAATGATCAGGTGACGTCGGTGCAGTTCAGTAATGGCGAGGCCATCCCCGCTGACCTGGTGGTGATGGCTGCCGGCATTCGCCCCGCAACCGAACTCGCCGAGCAGACCGGACTGCCGTGCAACCGCGGCATTCTAGTCAATGACACACTGCAGACCTACGACCCGCGCATCTACGCCATTGGCGAGTGCGCCAGCCATCGCGGCATGGCCTACGGCCTGGTTGCACCGCTGTTCGAGCAGGCCAAAGTCTGCGCCAATCACCTGGCCCAGCTGGGTTTTGCCCGCTACAAGGGCTCGGTGATATCGACCAAACTGAAAGTCACCGGGCTCGACCTGTTCTCTGCCGGCGACTTCATGGGCGCCGAAGGCACTCAAATCATCACCCTGCACGACCCGGTCGGCGGCAGCTACAGGAAACTGGTGATCAAACATGACCGGCTGGTGGGCGCCTGTCTGTATGGCGACACCGAGGACAGCGGTTGGTACTTGCGCCTCATCGCTGGCGCGCAACCGCTGGGGGCGCTGCGCAACCAACTCATGTTCGGCGACAGCCAGGCGCAGCAAGCGGAGGCTGCATTATGCGCCTGAGCCCATCGGCAGAAACAGCGGCAGCACCCGCCACCCGGATCACCGCGTCGACCTGCTGTTACTGCGGCGTCGGCTGTGGCGTGCTGATCGAGCATGATGGGCAGCGTATTCTGGGCGTCAGCGGCGACCCGGCGCACCCGGCCAATTTCGGCAAACTGTGCAGCAAGGGCTCGACCCTGCACTTAACCGGCGACCTCGACGCCCGCGCGCTGCACCCGCAGCTGCGCCTGGGCAAAGGCCTGGCCCGCGACAACACCGACTGGGACACCGCTCTGGATCATGCGGCCAGCATGTTTGCCGCAACCATCGCCGAACACGGCCCGGACAGCGTGGCGTTCTACCTCTCGGGCCAGTTGCTGACCGAGGATTATTACGCGTTCAACAAGCTGGCCCGCGGCCTGATAGGCACCAATAACATCGACAGCAATTCCAGGCTGTGCATGTCATCGGCCGTGGTCGGCTACAAACGCAGCCTGGGCGCCGATGCACCGCCGTGCAGCTACGAGGACATCGAGCTGAGCGACTGCGTGATGATCGTCGGCAGCAACATGGCCTACGCCCATCCCGTGCTGTTTCGGCGTCTGGAAGAAGCAAAAAGCCGCCGCCCGGCGATGAAAGTGATCGTCATCGACCCGCGGCGCACCGACAGCTGCGAGTTGGCGGACCTGCACCTGGCGATCACGCCGGGCACCGATGTCGCGCTGTTCCACGGCATCCTGCATGAGCTGCTTTCCCACGGCTGGGTCGACCAGGCCTTCATCGATCAGCACACCGAAGGTGATGCCGAACTCAAACAGCGGGTGCATTCATACCCCCCGCAGATGGTCGCGCACACCTGCGGCATCAGCATTGAGCAACTGCAGCAATGCGCCCGCTGGATAGGCGAGGCCCCGGCCTTTCTGTCGCTGTGGTGCATGGGCCTGAACCAGTCCACCTCCGGCAGCGCGAAGAACAGCGCGCTGATCAACCTGCACCTGGCCACCGGGCAGATCGGCCGCCCCGGCGCCGGACCGTTCTCCCTCACAGGTCAACCCAATGCCATGGGCGGGCGCGAAACCGGCAGCCTGTCCAACCTGCTGCCGGGCCATCGCGAGGCGGCCAACCCCGAGCACAGGGCTGAAGTGGCTGCCTACTGGGGTGTTGATCAGTTGCCCGAAAAACCGGGGCTGTCTGCCATCGAACTGTTCGAGCAGATGCGCAGCGGCACGATCAAGGCCGTATGGATCGCCTGCACCAACCCCGCGCAATCGCTGCCGGATCAGGCACGTGTGCAGGAAGCCTTGCAGGCGTGCCCCTTCGTGGTGTTACAGGAAGCCTTTCGCACCACGGAAACTGCGCGCTTTGCCGATTTGTTGCTGCCCGCCGCCAGTTGGGGCGAAAAAGAAGGCACTGTCACCAATTCAGAACGACGCATCTCTCACGTGCGTAAAGCTGTCGCCGCGCCCGGCCAGGCACGCGCCGACTGGGCGATCACTGTCGATTTCGCTCGCCGTCTGGAAGCGCGCATGCAGGCTTCGTCGCCCACCGCACAGCGCAGGCTGTTTGATTTTCATCAGCCTCAGGCGCTGTTCGACGAATACAAATACCTGACCCAGGGGCGTGATCTGGACCTGGCTGGCATCAGCTATGAGATGCTGGACCACAGCGGTCCGCAGCAATGGCCGTTTCCGGTTGGCGCAACGCAAGGTACACCCAGGCTTTATGGTGATGGGGTGTTCCCCACTGCGTCAGGCCGCGCCAGGTTCATCAGCGAGCCTTATTGCGCGGCGCTGGAGGCGCGTGATGCACGCTTCCCCCTGACCCTGAACACCGGGCGCCTGCGCGACCAGTGGCACGGCATGAGCCGCACGGGCACCGCTGCCCGATTGTTCGGCCATGTCAGCGAAGCGACCTTGAGCCTGCATCCCGAGGAACTGGCGCGCAATCACCTGCAGTCTGGCGATCTGGTCCACTTGAGCAGCCG
The DNA here is from genome assembly GCF_900585905.1 of Pseudomonas viridiflava. Lineage (GTDB taxonomy): Bacteria > Pseudomonadota > Gammaproteobacteria > Pseudomonadales > Pseudomonadaceae > Aquipseudomonas. The sequence continues at coordinate 170,752 of NZ_UTVH01000095.1, read as the reverse complement.
TCGCGGCAGTCTTGTGGTACCGGTTTGCAGCGATGACGGCGTGGGGCCGGGCCATGGATTTCTGCCGATGCACTGGGGTGAGCGCTTTCTCAAGGGCGGCGTCAACCTGCTCACGCAACCGGCCTTCGACCCGATTTCGAAACAGCCGGAGCTCAAGCACTCAGGCGTGCGTATCGACAAGGCCGCTCTGCCGTGGCGACTGTTCATCCTGATCGAGGGCGATGTTCAACCGCGCCTCGATGCCCTGCGCTCGCTGTGCGACCGGTTGCCCTACGTGAGCCTTGGGCTGGCGGGCCGGGAACGTCCCGCCGTGCTGCTGCGTGCCGCCAGCGAGCTAGCTGCGGATGGGCAATGGCTCGGGCAGATCGATCACTTGCTGGGTCTGGATCAGGGCCCGGTGCTGGCCTACGACGACAGCGCAAGCGGCATCAGCAAACGCATCCGCCTGGACGACGGCCGCATCAGCGCAATACGGCTGGCGGGCGAAACCCTGGCTCAGGATTGGTTGCAACGCCTGTGGCTGGAAGGTGACCACATCGATGCGCGGATGCGTCGCTGGCTGTTGGCGCCGATCGGCAGCCCACCCGGCCAGACTGCGGGTCCACAACACGGCAGCAAGACACTGTGCAACTGCATGAATATCAGCGAAGGCGCAGTCTGCGAGGCCATCGCCAGGGGCATGGATCTGGCCCAGCTGAAAACGCAATTGGGCTGCGGCAGCGTCTGCGGCTCGTGCGTTCCGGAAATCAAGCGGCTGCTGACGGCTGTCGCAGTCAACTAACGAGGTGAGCAGGATGAATGCAAAAGTCTGGCTGGTCGGTGCGGGCCCGGGTGATCCGGAGCTGCTCACCCTCAAGGCCGTACGTGCGCTGCACGAAGCCGATGTGGTGCTGATCGACGATCTGGTCAATGTGGCCGTGCTGCAGCACTGCCCTGCTGCCCGAGTGATTGCGGTGGGCAAACGCGGTGGCTGCCGTTCGACACCCCAGGCGTTCATCCATCGCCTGCTGTTGCGTTACGCACGTCAGGGCAAAGTCGTGGTTCGCCTCAAAGGCGGCGATCCTTGCATTTTCGGACGAGGTGGCGAGGAGGCGGATTGGTTGCGCGAACGCGGCATCGAGGTGGAACTGGTCAACGGCATAACAGCCGGACTGGCGGGAGCAACACAATGCGGCATTCCGCTGACCCTGCGCGGTATCAGTCGTGGCGTGACGCTGGTGACGGCGCACACCCAGGATGACAGCAGCCTGAATTGGCAGGCGCTGGCGCAAGGTGGAACGACACTGGTGGTGTACATGGGCGTGGCAAAGCTGGCGCAAATTCGTGACAGCCTCATCGCAGGCGGCATGCCCCTGGCAACCCCGGTAGCGATGATTGAAAACGCGTCACTGCCCCATCAGCGTGAATGCCGCAGTTCATTGCAGGACATGCAGCGCGATGCCATGGAGTTCGCCTTGCGAAGCCCGGCCATTCTGGTCATCGGCGAGGTCGTCGCGGCCTCTCAGGCAGTCACCCTCCCCCAGTTGATCAGCCAGCGCGCCTGATGGCTGCGCGTCAAAGCCAAATCCTAGGCAAAGAAAAGCCCGGCTTGAGCCGGGCTTTTCTATAAGAAGCGAGTGAAGCGGCTAATTACTTAGCTTGGGCTTCAACTTCAGCTTCTACGCGACGGTTTACAGCGCGGCCAGCGTCAGTTGCGTTGTCAGCAACTGGACGGGATTCGCCATAACCAACCGAGTTTACGCGGCTAGCGCCAACACCGTACTGGTTGACCAGAACCTGTTTAACGGCGTTTGCACGACGCTCGGACAGTTTCTGGTTGTAAGCGTCAGGACCGACGGAGTCAGTGTGACCTTCAACAGTGGTGGTGGTCGACGGGTACTGCTGCATGAAGTCAGCGAGGTTCTTGATGTCGCCGTAGCTGTTAGGCTTGACTACGGATTTGTCGAAATCGAACTTCACGTCCAGCTCAACACGAACCACTTCGGCAACTGCTGGGCAGCCATCAGCGTCAACAGTAACGTTGGCTGGGGTGTCCGGGCACTTGTCGACGTTGTCGCACACGCCGTCGTTGTCGCTGTCGGAGCACACTTCAGCTACTGGAGCTGGTGCTGCTTCAACTTTCTTCGAGCCGCCGCCGAAGTTTACGCCGATGCCGACGCTTGGCGCCCACTCGGTGTCACCCTGGTCGATGTTGTACTGAGCTTCAACACCGGCACGGGCGTAGAAGTTGTCAGTGAAGTACAGCTTGGCACCGCCGCCAACGTTGGCGAAAGTGGAACCGTTACGGCCGTTACGATCGTTCTGACCGATGCTTTGGTCAGAGAAACCAGCCGAAACGTACGGGCGCAGCATGTCGCCTGGGTTGTTGAAGTGGTACAGAGCGTCCAGAGCTGTGTTCGAGCCCTTGATGTTCTTGCCGCTGTCGCTGCGAACGTTGTGAACTTCGTCGTAGCCCAGACGCAGTTCAACGTCGTCGGTCAGGAAGTAACCAACCGAGCCACCGAACAGGTTGCCGTCGTTTTTGAAGTTACGAGCGCTGTCGAAGTATTCTTTCTTCGCGAAGCCTTCGATTTCAACTGCGCCTTGGCCTTGTGCCAGAGCGCCGAAAGAAGCCGCGGCAACGATAGTACCAATTGCCAAGCCCAAGGTGTTTTTCAGTTTCATCCGTTAAATCCCCATCTGGTGATTAAAAAGCAGTCCCGCATCAAGGGGACAACTCATCGGCAAGTCTATCAGAACCTGCCAGCTCGTTAGAGATATTTGCGTGCAGTTAAGTTTCCGTAACCCCTGCAAATTTCTCGCGTAATTTATCCAAAGCCCGCTTGTAGCGCATTTTGGTAGCACTCAAGCCCATGTGCATGATGTCTGCGATCTCCTGGAACTCAAGCTCTGCGACAAATCGCAGCACCAGAATCTCCCGATCAATCGGGTTGGCATGCACCAGCCAGCGATCAAGTCCGCCCCGTTCTTCAGGTGTGGGCGTCTTTTCTTCCGACGCTTCCTCAAGTGGATCCAGACTCAACGCGTCCATCAAGCGACGCTTGCGCCGTTCCTTTCTGTACTGCGTGATGCATTCGTTATACGTGATGCTGTAGAGCCATGTTTTAAATTTCGATTTGCCCTCGAAATTTTTCAAGCCATACAACACCTTAAGCATCACTTCCTGACAGACATCATCAGCATCTCTATCGTTCCCCAAATACCGTGCGCAGACGTTAAAAAGGGTTCGCTGGTAACGCCGCATCAGTTCTTCATAGGCGCGCGTTACGTGAAACAGTTCGGCATGCGCTCGCGCAACCAGCTCCTCATCCGAGAGCTCGCGGGGGTCATAGCGCAGCGATTGCGGTTGAACGTTATTCAAAACAAAGTGTGCCGACAGTCAGATCAATGGCCGCCACTGTCCGGCGACCGGCAATTCGTGGCGGCATAGAGTAGCAGGTTCGCCGCTTAACGGCTGCTCACTCGTTGCTCCAGCAGGACGCGGTTGGACAATGAAACCAACTCCCCGTCGTCTGTCAGCAACGTTGTCTTGACCGTACCGATCTCTTCAATCTGACCTTCGACATCGCCAATCCGCACTTCCTGACCAACCTGATACAACTCTCGTACATAAATACCCGCCAGTATTTGCGCGGCCAGCTCACGACTTCCAAGTCCCATGGCCAGCGCAACAGCCAGACCAACGGTAATCAATCCAATCACGATAACGTGGTTCAGCAGGTCGGTCTTGACCTCAAGCTGACTGATCGCCACCGAGATGCTGATGATGATCACCAGCCCCTGAGCGATACGGCCAAGGCCTGCGGAATAATCAAGCCCGACACCTTCGGCGGCGCCTCGCACCAGCCCGTTGACCAACTGCGCCAGCAGCACACCCACCAGCAGAACCAGCGCGGCGCCAAATACCTTCGGCAGATACAGCGCAAGCATGTCCAGCGTGGCCGAAACCCGTTCCAGGCCCAGCGACTCGGCCGCCGACACCAGAAATATCAACAGCACGAACCAGTAAACAATCTTGCCGATCAATGTCGAGACCGGCACCTGAACCCCTGCCCGGCTGATCAGCTTGGTCAGGCCGGTGCCTGCCATCAAGCGATCAAGGCCCAGCTTGGCGAGCAGCTTGGACAGCAACGCGTCCAGCAGCTTGGCCACCACGAAACCCAGCAGTACTACAACCAGCGCCCCGAACAGATTGGGGATGAAATTTGCAACCTTGGTCCACAATGCAGTCATTGCAGCAACCAGACTCTGGGTCCAGAGATCCAATTCCATAGTCAATCAGCCTTATCGACAGAATGGGCAGAAACATTAGCCTTGTGTCGTGAAACAGGTGCCACGTGAGCCGATCCGTTGTTCAGCGCAATCATCAGTGCTTCACCCCAACGCCCCAGCAGGCTGAACATCACACCTGCGCCGACCTGGCGATTGGCAGTCTTCAATACCCGGCCCAGGCACGCATCGTCATCACGACTTGTGGAGGACGACTTGAGCATGTCACGCAATGATTGTTCAAACGGATCGTGCATTGGGCACCTCTGTTAACTTCAATTGAAGACGCCGACCAATCCGAACGAGTCACAACTGTCGCGTAACTACACTGACAAAAACTCACATTCATACCCAGCGCAGACGCCTGAACAACCACCATTGCCCCAGCGCGACGCCAAGGATCAGAAGGCAGGCAAGCAAAAATCCGTAAGGGCTCTCCGACCCCGGAATCCCCCCGACGTTGATCCCCAGCAAGCCGGTGAGAAAGCTCATGGGCAGGAAGATGCCGGTGATAATGCCGAAGCGATACATGGTCCGGTTCATGTGCTCGCGCAGACGCCGGTCCTCCGACTCCAGCACCAGCCCGACGCGCTCCCGGGTCAGTTCGAGCTCTTCCAGATAGCGCGTCAGGCTGTTGTTGAGCTCATTCCAGTAATCGGCATCATCCTCGACAAACCAGGGCAGCTTGCATCGAGTCAGCTGAGCGTAGATGTCACGCTGCGGCCCCAGGAAGCGACGTAACCCGGCTGCCCGACGGCGAATCTGCAGAAGCTTGCCGTGCTCCGGGGCATACCGTTCGTCGGCGTCCAGCTCTTCCTCCTCCTCGTCGACCAGTTCAGTCAGGTCACCTACCAGCGCCTGAACCTTGTCGGTCAGAAACTGGGCCAGATAAAGGATGAGTTCAGATGAGGTTTTCGGACCTTTGCCCTGGTTAAGCAGCTCGATCAGTTCATCGGTGGCGCGCAATGGCCGCAGGCGCAGCGAGATAACCTGCTGCGCAGCGGCGAAAATCCGCACCGAAACCATATCCTCAGGCTCCGCACCCGGGTTGAGGTTGACCCCGCGCAGGAACAGCAACAATTTTTCTTCCGGCAATGGCAGCATGCGTGGCCGGGTGTTTTCTTCAAGCAGCAGATCGCAGGCAAATTCGCTCAGACCGCTGCCGGTACGCAACCAGGTATGGGTCTGCGGGTGCCCGCGATCCCAGTGCAGCCAGACACTTTCGTGAGCCAGCAACTGCAAATCATCAAGCTCGGTGCGCGCGATAAAGCGCGCGCCGCCGTTGCCATCAAGTACCAGGGCATGCACCAGCCCCCATTGTGCGTTTGTTTCATCAAACATTCAGGGCGTCGCTTATTCCGGCATGTTCAAAGGGGACGGCGAGACGATGATGCCGTTGTTGTCCGCATACAGGTACTCGCCCGGCCGGAACGTCAATCCGGCGAAGGTGACGATGACGTCGAGGTCACCCAGGCCGCGTTTTTCGGTCCGCAACGGATGGCTGGCCAGCGCCTGCACACCCAGGTCGGTCTGCGCCAGCACGTCGACATCGCGCACGCAGCCATAGATGACCATGCCCTGCCAGCCATTGTGGGCCGCCCTCTCGGCAATCATGTCGCCCAGCAGTGCACATCGCAGCGAACCGCCACCATCAACCACCAGCACCTTGCCGGTGCCGTCCAGCTCGGCCTGCTGCTTGACCAGGGAGTTATCCTCGAAACACTTGAGGGTCACAATCTCGCCGCCAAAGGAATCACGACCGCCGAAGTTGCTGAACATGGGTTCAGCCACCTTGACCAGCTCGGGATAGGCATCGCACAGATCCGGGGTGCTGTAATGCATGGCGTAACTCCTGTCAGCGAATGATCGAATGAGTGTGCGCCGTAGCTTAGTCGCAAGCGGCGCAGAGGGAAACGCCGCCGGCTCGATTCGACACACCGACTTACACAGACGACAGCTCACTGACAGGCAGGTGCCCGCTGTTGAGCCAGTCCACCACCAGTGGCCAGACCTCGCGCTGCGCGGCCTTGCTCACCAGCATGGCCACATGATCGAAGTCTTCGCTGAAGCCGTGGTCGCGTCCCAGGCAAAGGAATCGGCGCTGCGTAGAGCCTGTCTGGTCGAACAGTTTGCGGCAGGCCCAGACCGGGTCCTGGTGATCGCCCGCGGCGGCAACAGCCAGCACGGGCACCTCGACTCTCGCCAGCCCCACCCACCAGTCACTCTCGCGATCGCCGAAACGCCCGAAAAGGCCATTCCAGCGCATGCTTTCCAGCACCACGCCAATCGGTTCGTCTTCAGGGCCACGCTGGAAGCGCGGGCCGCTGATGTGTTCGAAAGGTTTCAGCACCAGCCGCGCGAGCCATTGCAGCGGCGGGATTTTCAGTGGCCAGTGGACGCGACTGACCTGGCTGCCGAACAGCGCCACCGAGGCGGCACCGGCCGTATCCAGGTGCTCACCGCCCAGCGCAGCGGCCAGCGTGGTGCCGCCCAGCGAATGCCCGATCCAGTGCGCAGCCTGACCGCTCTGCTCATGCACAAACGCGGCAATCGCCGGAATATCGTAGCGGGCGTAATCAGCCACCTGATTGGCTCGGTAATTCTGGTTGCGTGACGACAGGCCATGGCCGCGCATTTCGGCGATCCAGACGTCAAAACCTGCGCGTGCCAGATGAGCCCCCAGACCGATGCCTTTAGGTGAATACCAGAACCGTCGATTGGAGAAACTGCCATGCAGCAGGATCACAGGAACACCCCGAGTGTCGGGCTGCAGCGCAAGCCCCAGGCGGGTTACGGCGATTTCGACACTGTAGTCGGGGCTGTTGGCGGGCTTGAGGCGGTAAACGTCTTCGACCAGATCGCCACGTCGCTCGGCACTGATCAAAGCCACGGGAAATAGACTGCTACTGCTGTGCATATTGCTCAAACAATCAAGGGACGGGCATTGCAAAACCGTCCGCGGTAAACATGAAAAAGCCCCGACTCGTCAGGATGACGGGCCGGGGCTCGCGAGAATGAATCAGACCGGGGCTTGCGCCTCGGCCAGGAAGAACCAGGTTTCCAGTACCGAATCCGGATTCAGGGAAACGCTTTCAATACCCTGATCCATTAACCAGCGCGCGAGATCGGGATGGTCAGACGGCCCCTGCCCGCAAATGCCGATGTACTTGCCAGCCTTGTTGCAGGCCTGAATGGCATTGGACAGCAGCTTCTTCACGGCTGGATTACGTTCATCGAACAAGTGCGCGATCACCCCGGAGTCACGATCGAGCCCAAGTGTCAGTTGAGTCAGGTCGTTGGAGCCGATGGAGAAACCGTCGAAATACTCGAGAAATTCCTCCGCAAGGATGGCGTTGGACGGCAGCTCGCACATCATGATCACGCGCAGGCCATTTTCGCCGCGTGCAAGCCCGTTCTCTGCCAGCAGGTCGATCACCTGACTGGCTTCACCCAGGGTGCGCACAAAGGGCACCATGATTTCAACGTTGGTCAGGCCCATCTCGTTGCGCACGCGCTTGAGTGCGCGGCATTCAAGCTCGAAGCAGTCGCGGAAATTCTCGCTGATGTAGCGCGAGGCACCGCGAAAGCCCAGCATCGGGTTTTCTTCCTCGGGCTCGTACATCTTGCCGCCGATGAGATTGGCGTACTCGTTGGACTTGAAGTCCGACAGGCGCACGATGACTTTTTTCGGGGTAAAGGCCGCCGCCAGGGTACTGATGCCTTCGACCAGCTTGTCGACATAGAACCCCACCGGATCGCTGTAGCCAGCGATGCGCTTGTCGACGCTGTCCTTGATCTCCGGCGGCAGGCTGTCGTAGTTGAGCAGCGCCTTGGGGTGCACGCCGATCATGCGGTTGATGATGAACTCCAGACGCGCCAGACCGACACCGGCATTGGGCAACTGGGCGAAATCGAAGGCGCGGTCGGGGTTGCCGACGTTCATCATGATCTTGAACGGGAGTTCAGGCATCGCATCGACTGAGTTGGTCTTGATGTCGAAGCCCAGTTGCCCTTCAAAAATGTAACCGGTGTCGCCCTCGGCACAGGAAACGGTTACGCCCTGGCCATCCTGCAGCAACTGAGTGGCATTGCCGCAACCGACCACGGCAGGAATGCCCAGCTCGCGAGCGATGATTGCGGCGTGACAGGTACGTCCGCCACGGTTGGTGACAATGGCGCTGGCGCGCTTCATCACCGGTTCCCAGTCCGGGTCGGTCATGTCCGAGACCAGCACGTCGCCAGGCTGGACCTTGTCCATTTCCGACACGTCCTTGATGATCCGCACCTTGCCCGCGCCGATGCGCTGACCGATGGCACGGCCTTCAACCAGCACGGTACCGGTTTCCTTGAGCAGGTAGCGCTCCATGACATTGGCCTGGGAGCGGCTTTTCACGGTTTCCGGGCGGGCCTGAACGATGTAAAGCTTGCCGTCGTCGCCGTCTTTGGCCCACTCGATGTCCATGGGCGCCTGGTAATGCTTTTCGATGATCATTGCCTGTTTTGCCAGTTCGGCGACTTCTGCGTCGCTAAGGCAGAAACGCGCACGTTCGGCAGGCTCGACGTCCACGGTTTTCACCGAGCGACCTGCCGTGGCTTCCTCGCCATAGATCATCTTGATCGCCTTGCTGCCCAGATTGCGGCGCAGAATGGCTGGGCGACCCGCCGCCAGGGTACCCTTGTGAACGTAGAACTCGTCGGGGTTGACCGCGCCCTGCACCACGGTTTCACCCAGCCCGTAGGCACCCGTGATGAACACTACGTCACGAAAGCCGGACTCGGTATCAAGGGTGAACATCACCCCCGCCGTTCCGGTTTCGGAACGCACCATGCGCTGCACGCCCGCCGACAAGGCCACCAGCTTGTGGTCGAAGCCCTGATGCACACGGTAGGAAATGGCACGGTCGTTGAACAGCGAAGCGAAAACTTCCTTGGCCGCACGGATGACGTTCTCGACGCCACGGATATTAAGGAAGGTTTCCTGCTGACCGGCAAACGAGGCGTCCGGCAGATCTTCGGCGGTGGCCGATGAGCGAACGGCGACCGCAAGATTGGGGTTGCCTGCCGACAGCTCGGCAAACGCGGTGCGAATCTCGGCGTTGAGCTTTTCAGGGAACTCGGCTTCCATGATCCACTGCCGTATCTGCTTGCCGGTGCGGGCCAGGGCGTTGACGTCATCAACATCCAGCGCGTCGAGGGCAGCATGGATCTGCTCGTTCAGACCGCTGAGCTCAAGGAAATCACGGTAGGCCTGCGCCGTGGTGGCAAAGCCGCCAGGTACAGAAACGCCAGCACCGGCGAGGTTGCTGATCATTTCGCCGAGGGATGCGTTTTTGCCTCCCACATGCTCCACATCATGGACGCCGAGCTTATCGAGGGAAACTACGTACTCTACCAAGGTGATCTCTCCACTAACTGTGTTTGTTGTTGGGAAAAGCTCAGTCATTCAGTACTGCTGACGGATCGCTGCGCCTGTGTTGCGCCAATTTCGCGCCCTAGGCGTGAAAAAGAAGCCGACAGCCTTCACTCAGGTCTGCCATGCGCGCCTATGATAGGCCAACCATCGTTACCAGCTTAAGGCCAGAGGCGCACATGCAACGATCCGCTTTCTTCATCTCCGACGGCACCGGGATTACCGCTGAAACCCTGGGGCAGAGCCTGTTAGCGCAATTTGAAAATATTACTTTCAACAAGTTCACCAGGCCCTATATCGACAGTATCGATAAGGCGCGGGCGATGGTACAACAAATCAACAATGCCGCCGACAGGGATGCGGTGCGGCCGATCATTTTCGACACCATCGTCAATCAGGAGATTCGCGAAATACTGGCGACCTCCAACGGTTTCATGATCGACATTTTCGCAACCTTCCTGGCCCCGCTGGAGCAGGAGCTTAGTTCACACTCCTCCTACTCGGTGGGCAAATCGCACTCTATCGCCCACAGCTCCAATTACATGGAGCGCATCGAGGCGGTGAATTTTGCCCTCGACAACGACGACGGTGCACGCACGCAGTATTACGACAAGGCCGACATCATCCTGGTGGGCGTGTCGCGCTGCGGCAAGACGCCGACCTGTCTGTACATGGCCATGCAGTTCGGCATCCGCGCGGCCAATTACCCGCTGACCGAAGACGACATGGAGCGGCTGCAAATGCCCAACGCCCTCAAAGAGCACCGCAGCAAGCTGTTTGGGCTCACCATCGACCCCGACCGGCTGACCGCGATCCGCCACGAACGCAAGCCCAACAGCCGGTATTCCAGCTACGCCCAATGTGAATTCGAAGTGCGCGAGGTGGAGGGTCTGTTTCGTCGCGAGAACATCCCCCACATCAACTCGACACATTTTTCGGTGGAAGAAATTTCCGCCAAAGTGCTGGTGGAAAAAGGCGTGGAACGCAGGTTCAAATAACGTGGCTTCACCTTGATGTGGGTGGGTGGCTGGATCTGGATAGGGGGCTGAGACGTGGGACCGACTTTAGTCGGAAACAGGCCAGCCCAGCAGCAGAAAGTGAAGCGTTGGAACGGCCGTTTTCCCGGCTGAAGCCGGTCCCACGTCGTTACATTCCGCACTGCATCCACGCGCAGCTATTGCGGCACCCGTACCCAGCCCTCCATCAGTACACGTGCACTGCGGCTCATGATGGCCTTGGTGACTTTCCAGTCGCCGTTTTCCCGCACCGCCTCAGCACCCACCCGCAAGGTGCCGGAGGGATGGCCGAAGCGCACGGCGGAACGCTCGCTGCCGCCCGCCGCCAGGCTGACCAAGGTGCCAGGAATCGCCGCCGCCGTGCCGATGGCCACTGCAGCAGTGCCCATCATGGCGTGGTGCAGCTTGCCCATGGACAACGCCCGCACCAGCAGGTCAATGTCAGCTGCCGCAACGGGCTTGCCGCTTGACGCGAGGTAATCCGCAGGCGGTGCCACCAGCGCCACTTTCGGCGTGTGCTGACGGGTGGCTGCTTCGCCGATTTCATGTATCAGCCCCATGCGCAGCGCGCCGTGGGCACGGATGGTTTCGAACATTGCCAGGGCCTTGGCATCGCCGTTGATATCGCCCTGCAACTCAGTGCCGCTGTAACCGACCTCGCTGGCGTTGATGAAAATGGTCGGGATGCCCGCGTTGATCATCGTTGCCTGCAAGGTGCCCAGGCCCGGCACGTGCAGCTCGTCCACGAGATTGCCCGTGGGGAACATCGAACCGCCAGCGCCCTCTTCGTCCGCTGCCGGATCAAGAAACTCCAGCTGGACCTCGGCAGCCGGAAAGGTCACGCCGTCGAGCTCGAAATCACCGGTTTCCTGCACAAATCCTTCCGTGATGGGGACGTGAGCAAGAATGGTCTTGCCGATATTGGCCTGCAAGATGCGCACTGTCGCGATGCCATTGCGGGGTACTCGCGAGGCATCGACCAGGCCACTGCTGACGGCAAATGGACCCACTGCGGCAGACAGATTGCCGCAGTTACCGCTCCAGTCGACGAAAGGCTTGTCGATGGACACTTGGCCAAACAGATAATCGACATCGTGGTCGGCACGGGTGCTCTTCGACACGATGACGGCCTTGCTGGTACTGGACGTCGCCGCCCCCATGCCATCGATCTGCTTTTCATAGGGATCGGGGCTGCCGATAACGCGCAGCAACAGCGCATCCCGTGCCTGGCCCGGGATGCGCGCAGCCTCGGGCAGATCCGATAGATTGAAAAACACACCTTTGCTGGTGCCACCCCGCATGTACGTGGCCGGGATTTTCATTTGCTGTGCACTTGCCATAGACATTGTCTCCATGCGGTCCTCAGGCGAACCCGCTCATAACCATTGATGTGATGTCGTGGGACTGGCTTTAGCCGGGAAGGCGGCGTTTTTGACAGTACAAATACGTCGCCTGTGATGGCCTATTCCCGGCTAAAGCCGGTCCCACGTCAGCCTGCAATCAGGCAAGGCTCATCTCAAACCATCAAGCTGTGGCTGCCTCGAGAAAATCCTGGGCGAAGCGCTGCAATACGCCGCCCGCCTCATAGATCGATACTTCCTCAGCAGTATCCAGACGGCATGTCACCGGCACTTCGACACGCTCGCCGTTCTTGCGAGTGATCACCAGGGTCATGGTGCTGAGCGGGATACGCTCACCGATCACGTCAAAGGTTTCACTGCCGTCGATGGTCAGGGTATGCCGATCCACGCCACGCTTGAACTCCAATGGCAGCACGCCCATGCCCACCAGGTTGGTGCGATGAATGCGCTCGAAACCCTCGGCGGCAATTGCCTCGACGCCAGCCAGACGCACGCCCTTGGCTGCCCAGTCGCGGGACGAGCCCTGGCCGTAGTCGGCTCCGGCAATGATGATCAGCGGCTGCTTGCGCTCCATGTACGTTTCGATGGCTTCCCACATCCGCCTGACCTGCCCCTCAGGCTCGACACGCGTCAGCGAGCCCTGTACCACCTTGCCGTTCTCGCGAACCATTTCGTTGAGCAGCTTGGGGTTGGCAAAGGTCGCTCGCTGGGCCGTCAGGTGATCACCGCGATGGGTCGCGTAGGAATTGAAATCTTCCTCCGGCAGGCCCATTTTCGCCAGGTATTCACCGGCCGCGCTGTCGAGCATGATGGCGTTGGACGGTGACAAGTGGTCGGTGGTGATGTTGTCACCCAGCACCGCCAGCGGGCGCATGCCCTTGAGCGGTCGGGCACCGGCCAGCGCGCCTTCCCAGTAAGGCGGCCGACGAATGTAAGTGCTTGCTTCGCGCCAGTCGTACAGCGGTTTGACCGCCGGGCCGCTGTCGGCCTTGATTTCAAACATGGGAATGTAGACCTGCCGAAACTGATCCGGCTTGACGCTGGCGGCCACCACTGCGTCGATCTCTTCGTCGCTGGGCCAGATGTCCTTGAGCGTCAGCGGATTGCCGGACGCATCGAGCCCCAGCACATCCTTTTCGATGTCAAAGCGAATGGTTCCGGCGATGGCATAGGCCACCACCAGGGGCGGCGAAGCCAGAAAGGCCTGGCGCGCGTAAGGATGGATGCGGCCGTCGAAGTTGCGGTTGCCGGACAACACGGCAGTGGCGTACAGATCGCGGTCGATCACTTCCTGCTGGATTTTCGGGTCCAGCGCCCCGCTCATGCCGTTGCAGGTGGTGCAGGCGAAACCGACGATGCCGAAACCCAGCGCTTCCAGTTCCGGCAGCAGCCCTGCTTCCTGCAGATACAGCTGAACCGCTTTCGACCCCGGTGCCAGAGATGACTTGACCCAGGGCTTGCGCGTCAGGCCATGGGCGTTGGCGTTGCGCGCCAGCAGACCGGCCGCGATGACGTTGCGCGGATTGCTGGTGTTGGTGCAACTGGTGATGGCTGCGATGATCACCGCGCCATCGGGCATCAGCCCTGGCTGGTTTTCCACCACACCGGAAATGCCCTGGGCGGCCAGGTCCGAGGTCGCCACCCGGCGATGGGGGTTGGACGGCCCGGCAATATTACGCACCACGCTGGACAGGTCGAAGGTCAATACCCGCTCGTACTCGGCGCTTTTCAGGCTGTCGGCCCACAACCCGGTCTGCCGGGCGTAGGTTTCTACCAGCCGGACCTGCTCGGGCTCGCGGCCGGTTAGCGTCAGGTAGTCCAGGGTCTGCTGATCGATGTAGAACATCGCGGCGGTGGCGCCGAATTCCGGGGTCATGTTGGAAATGGTGGCGCGGTCGCCCAGTGTCAGGGCGTTGGCGCCGTCGCCGAAGAACTCCAGCCAGGCTGATACAACCTTTTGCGCACGGAGGAATTCGGTGATTGCCAGCACGATGTCGGTGGCGGTAATCCCCGGCTGGCGCTTGCCGGTCAGCTCGACGCCGATGATGTCCGGCAGGCGCATCCACGACGCGCGACCGAGCATGACGCTCTCGGCTTCCAGCCCCCCGACACCGATGGCAATGACGCCCAGCGCATCGACATGGGGCGTGTGGCTGTCGGTGCCCACCAGGGTGTCAGGGAACGCGACCCCCTCAAGGGTGTGCACCACCGGCGACATTCGCTCCAGGTTGATCTGATGCATGATGCCGTTGCCGGGCGGAATCACGTCGACATTCTTGAACGCTTTCTTGGTCCAGTCGATGAAGTGAAAACGGTCTTCGTTACGACGGTCTTCAATCGCCCGGTTGCGCTGGAAAGCGTCGGGCTCGAAACCGCCGTGCTCGACCGCCAGCGAGTGATCGACGATCAGTTGCGTCGGCACCACCGGGTTGACCAGCGCCGGATCGCCGCCCTGCAGCGCGATGGCGTCACGCAGGCCGGCCAGGTCCACCAGCGCGGTCTGCCCGAGGATGTCATGGCACACCACGCGCGCCGGGAACCAGGGGAAATCCAGATCACGCTTGCGTTCAATCAATTGTGTCAGCGATGCCGCCAGCATCGTCGGCTCGCAGCGCCGCACCAGGTTTTCCGCCAGCACGCGCGATACATAGGGCAGCCCATCGTAGGCGCCGGGCTGGAGGGCCTCGACCGCGGCACGGGCGTCAAAGTAGTCAAGCGCGGTGCCGGGCAGCGGTTTGCGGTGTTCTGAATTCATGGTACGGGCACTCAATCACGGAAGTTCGGATAAAGGCGGGGAGCTTTATGCGCAGCCGCTCCCCTGCCCGTTCAGCGCTGGTCGATCGCCACAAAACGGCGCTGGGCCACGCCGGTGTACTCGGCGCTCGGGCGAATGATGCGGTTATTGGCGCGCTGCTCGAACACGTGGGCGGCCCAGCCGGTCAGGCGCGAGCAGACAAAGATCGGCGTGAACAGCTTGGTCGGGATGGCCATGAAGTGATACGCCGAGGCGTGATAGAAATCAGCGTTGGGGAACAGCTTCTTCTGCTCCCACATGGTCTTGTCGATGGCTTCGGAAACCGGATAGAGCACGCGATCCCCGACCTCGTCAGCCAGCTGTTTCGCCCAGCCCTTGATCACTTCGTTGCGCGGGTCTGACTCTTTATAGATGGCATGGCCAAAACCCATGATCTTGTCCTTGCGTTCGAGCATGCTCAACGTGCCCTTGACAGCTTCTTCGGCGGAACCGAAGCGCTGGATCATCTCCATCGCCGCTTCGTTGGCGCCGCCATGCAGCGGACCACGCAAGGTGCCAATGGCCGCGGTGATGCACGAGAACAGATCAGACAAGGTGGAAGCGCAGACCCGCGCGGTAAAGGTTGAGGCATTGAATTCATGCTCGGCGTAGAGAATCAGCGACACATCCATGACCTTGCGGTGCAGTTCGCTGGGAGGCTTGTCCAGCAACAGGTGCAGAAAGTGGCCGCCGATGGAGTCTTCGTCGGTGACGCAGTCGATGCGTTTGCCGTCGTGGCTGAAGCGATACCAGTAGCACATGATCGCTGGAAAGGCAGCCAGCAGCCGGTCAGTGGCGTCGTGCTGCTGATCGAAGCCGGTCTCCGGCTCCAGGGTGCCGAGCATTGACGCGCCAGTGCGCATCACGTCCATCGGGTGGGTGGCGGCGGGAATGCGTTCCAGCACTTCCTTCAGCGCGGGCGGCAGATCGCGCAGAATCTTCAGCCGCTGCAGATAGGCATCCAGTTGCGCCTGAGTGGGCAATTCGCCGTAAAGCAGCAGGTAGGCCACTTCCTCAAACCGCGCCTCGGCGGCCAGCTCTTTCACGTCGTAACCGCGATAGGTCAAACCGGCGCCGCTCTGCCCAACCGTGGACAACGCCGTTTGCCCCGCCACCTGGCCTCGCAGGCCGGCTCCGCTCAACACTTTTGCTTCAGCCATTGCTTTCTCCAGTCTTGGATTTTTTAGGGATTTGGCAATTCGTTTCAGTGGATCAGTTATTCACTCATCGCGCCCGCAAGAGCATGCATTGTCGAGTCAACCCTGGTGGAAATGAGCCTGATGGAGGCGAATCTAATCAGAGCGAACTCGGTGGGACCGAGCTTGGTGAGAGCGAGCTTGGTGGGAGCGAGCTTGCTCACGAAAAGCTTCAGCAGCTCCACCAAAAATCTCTAAGCCCATCCCACCCTCTTCGCAAGCAAGCTTGCTCCCACAAAAATGCTGCCAGCCTCAGCTTTGATCTATGACTTATTCTGCGCAAACAGCGCATCCAGCTTCTGTTCGAAGGTGTGGTAATCGATGGCGTCGTACAGTTCCATGCGCGTCTGCATGGTGTCGATGACATTCTTCTGGCTGCCATCGCGGCGGATTGCGCCGTAGACGTTTTCCGCCGCCTTGTTCATGGCGCGGAACGCGGACAGCGGATAGAGCACCAGCGACACATCGGCGCCGCGCAGTTCGTCCACGGTGAACAGCGGCGTGGCGCCGAACTCGGTAATGTTGGCCAGAATCGGCGCCCGAACCCGCTCGGCGAACAGCTTGTACATAGCCAGCTCGGTGATGGCTTCCGGGAAAATCATGTCGGCGCCGGCCTCAATGCAGGCAGCGGCGCGCTCAAGGGCCGAGTCCAGTCCTTCCACGGCCAGCGCATCGGTGCGTGCCATGATCACGAAGCTGTCATCGGTGCGCGCATCCACTGCGGCCTTGATGCGGTCGACCATTTCCTGCTGAGTGACGATTTCCTTGTTCGGGCGATGGCCACAGCGCTTGGCGCCCACCTGATCCTCGATATGGATGGCAGCCGCGCCCGCCTTGATCATCGAGCGCACAGTACGCGCGACATTGAACGCCGAAGAACCAAATCCGGTATCGACATCCACCAGCAGTGGCAGATCGCAGACATCGGTGATGCGACGCACATCCGTCAGCACGTCGTCCAGGCCGGTGATACCCAGGTCCGGGATGCCCAGAGAGCCCGCCGCTACGCCGCCGCCGGACAGATAGATCGCCCTGAACCCGGCACGCTTGGCCAGCAAAGCGTGATTGGCGTTGATGGCGCCGACCACTTGCAGCGGCTGTTCACTGGCGACGGCATCACGAAAACGCTGGCCGGGTGGGGTGTTATTGGCATTCATTGTTCACCTCGGGATTGATCTGGGTGTGGCGAGCCTGAGTCGACGTCTTGGTGTGCGCCGGCTCAGGAATCTGCTCGGCAAAATGCCGCTCGATATTGCGTTTCGATGCAGCGATATGGCGGCGCATCAGCAGTTCAGCCAGCTCGCCGTCGCGCTCGGCAATGGCGTCGAGTATCCGGTGGTGTTCGGCGAAGGCCTGGCGCGGCCGATTGGGCGTCGCCGAAAACTGGATGCGGTACATGCGTACCAACTGATAGAGGTCGCCGCAGAGCATCTGGGTCAGCGTGCGGTTGCCGCTGCCCTGAATGATGCGGTAGTGAAAGTCGAAGTCGCCTTCCTGCTGGTAATAACCGACACCGGCCTGAAACGCCGCGTCCCGCTCATGGGTTTCCAGCACGCCGCGCAGTTCCAGGATCTCTTCAGCACTCATGCGCTCGGCGGCTAGGCGACAGGCCATGCCCTCCAGCGACTCGCGGATTTCGTACAGCTCGATCAGCTCGGCATGGCTCAGGGACACGACACGAGCCCCCACATGAGGGACGCGAACCAGCAGACGCTGACCCTCCAGGCGGTGAATCGCCTCGCGCAACGGCCCGCGGCTGATGCCATAGGTACGCGCCAGTTCAGGCTCGGAAATCTTGCTACCCGGGGCAATATCGCCTTTGATGATCGCAGACTGAATGCGCCGGAAGACGGTTTCGGACAGCGTCTCCGGGTCATCTGATTGCGGCGTAGTCACTTCGACAGTTTGTAGCATTGTCGACACCCATTGATTCAATACGCCTGAATCTAGCCAATAAAACCCTTTCGGTCAAAGGCCATGCGAGGATTGTCGACAATCGTCTAATAGTCGACATAATCGGCAACAAACGGGTCGTGAGGTGGAACAGGCCGCCACGCCTGTGACCCACGGCCTTCATGCTAGACTGCGCGGCCAATCTGACTGGCCGCAATAACCCTGCGCCAGCTCATTCAAGATCCAAGGGCTGCGCTGCCGAGCAATGCCCCCCATGCGCCCGGATTTATGACCTACAAAGCTTTTATTACCCTGCTCTGCATTGGCCTGCTGCCCACCACGGCCATGGCGGTCGACAAGACCATCTACGGCCTCAATGAATACGCCCGGCTTACCGGCATCGACCTGCAAGTTGCGGCCAAGCTGGACACCGGCGCCCGCACGGCGTCGTTGAGCGCCCGGGACATCAAGCATTTCAAGCGCAACGGTGAAAGCTGGGTGCGCTTCTATCTGGCGGTCGACAACGCCCACGCGCACCCTATAGAGCGGCCGCTGGCCCGGGTCAGCAAGATCAAGCGTCGAGCGGACGATTATGATGCCGAAGAAGACCGCAAATACAGCGCCCGCCCGGTGATCAGCCTGGACATCTGCATGGGCGCAGCTTTACGCACCATCGAAGTGAACTTGACTGACCGAAGCGCATTCCAATATCCGCTCCTGATCGGCTCCGAAGCGCTGAAACGCTTCGATGCGCTGGTCGATCCAAGTCTTAAATACGCAGCGGGCAAGCCTGGCTGTGCAACCACCGCTCAAATCACCGAGTAATTCAATGCGCTCTCTGACTCTGCATCTGAAAATCCTGATTGGTGTCCTGGTGACCCTGGGCATCGCGATCACGGCCTATCAGATTCTGGCGCTCGGCATCCCGGTTACCGAGGATGAGACCGACGACCTGTGGAACATCGACGCCAAGGTCGAGTTCGTCGCCAACAATAACAAGGACTCGGTGAAGATCCAGATGTTCGTGCCGCCCCTGGCGCGCGACTACATCAGCCTCAACGAGAGCTTTATTTCCAATAATTACGGGGTCAGCGTCAACCGCGTCGACGGCAACCGCAAGGTCACCTGGTCGGCGCGGCGCGCCACCGGCAATCAGACGCTGTATTACCGTCTGGTGCTGACCAAGCGCTACAGCGGCGACAAGATCAAGACCAAGGGGCCGATCTTCCGCGACAGCCTGCCGGTCGAAGGCCCTGAGAAAATCGCCGCCGACGCCTTGCTGGCACCGATCCGGCAGCACTCGGCCGATGTCGAAACCTTCGTCACTGAAGCCATCAAGCGCGTCAACAATCTTGCCGACGACAACGTCAAATTGCTGCTGGCTGGCGATACCTCCGTGTCGAACAAGGCTCGTATCACCGAGCTGCTGCTGTCCCTCGCCCATGTGCCGCTGGAAAAGGTCCACACCATCCGCCTGCTGGCCGATCAGCAGCAGAGCCCGGAACTCTGGGTGCGCAGTTTCAATGGCAAGGAATGGCTGTATTTCAACCCGGAAACCGGTGAACAAGGCCTGCCCGCTGACCGCCTGATGTGGTGGACCGGTGACGAAAACCTGCTGACCGTCGAAGGCGGCAAGAAGGCCAGCGTCAATTTCAGCCTGAACAACAGCGAAATGAATGCCATTCGCCTGGCCAAGCTGACCGATGCCAGCACTGACGCCGACTTTCTCGAATATTCGCTGTACGGCCTGCCGCTGCAAACCCAGCAGACCTTCATGATCATGGTGATGATCCCGATTGGCGTGCTGGTGATTCTGGTTCTGCGCAATCTGATCGGCCTGCAGACCCTGGGCACTTTTACGCCGGTGCTGATTGCCCTGGCGTTTCGCGAAACGCAGTTGGGTTTCGGCATCATTCTGTTCACCGTGATAACGGCCCTGGGCTTGTCGCTGCGGTCCTACCTTGAACACCTGAAGCTGCAAATGCTGCCGCGCCTTTCGGTGGTGCTGACCTTCGTGGTGGTGCTGATTGCCGCCATCAGCCTGCTCAGCCACAAACTGGGGCTGGAGCGCGGTCTGTCGGTGGCGCTGTTCCCAATGGTGATTCTGACCATGACCATCGAACGCCTGTCGATCACCTGGGAGGAGCGCGGCGGTGGCCATGCGATGAAAGTGGCCATCGGCACCCTGTTCGCCGCCTCTCTCGCGCACATCATCATGAGCGTGCCGGAGCTGATCTACTTTGTGTTCACCTTCCCGGCGGTTCTCCTGGTGCTGGTGGGTTTCATGCTGGCCATGGGTCGCTATCGCGGCTATCGCCTCACCGAGCTGATGCGCTTCAAGGCCTTCCTCAAGGATGAACCGAAGTGATCGGCTGGTGGAAAACCTGGAAGGCGCTGGAGGCCAAGGGCATCATGGGCATCAACCGGCGTAACGCCGACTACGTGCTCAAGTACAACAAGCGCAACCTGTACCCTATTGTCGATGACAAGATCATCACCAAGGAGCGGGCGATTGCAGCGGGCATGCACGTGCCCGAGATGTACGGTGTGATTGCCACCGAGAAAGAAATCGACAAGCTCGACGAGATCATCGGCGGGCGTAGCGACTTCGTCATCAAGCCTGCGCAAGGCGCAGGTGGCGACGGTATTCTGGTGATCGCCGACCGCTTCGAAAACCGCTATCGCACGATCTCCGGGCGGATCATCAGCCACTCGGAAATCGAGCATCAGATCTCCAGCATTCTTACCGGCCTGTATTCGCTGGGTGGCCATCGTGATCGCGCGCTGATCGAGTATCGGGTCACCCCCGACCAGATCTTCAAGAGCATCAGTTACGAAGGCGTGCCGGACATCCGCATCATCGTGCTGATGGGCTATCCGGTGATGGCCATGCTGCGCCTGCCGACTCGCCAGTCCGGCGGCAAGGCCAACCTGCACCAGGGCGCCATTGGCGTTGGCGTCGACCTGGCCACCGGCATTACCCTCAAGGGTACCTGGCTCAACAGCATCATCACCAAACATCCGGACACCACCAACGCAGTGGACGGCGTGCAGCTGCCCAACTGGGATGGCTTCATGAAGCTGGCTGCCGAATGCTACGAGCTGTGCGGCCTGGGTTACATCGGCGTCGATATGGTGCTGGACCAGGAAAAAGGCCCGCTGATCCTGGAACTCAACGCCCGACCCGGCCTGAACATCCAGATTGCCAACGACTGCGGCCTGACCCATCGTACCCAGGCAGTGGAAGCGCGGCTTGAAGAGCTGGCGCGCGACGGCACGATTGAAACCCCCGAGGCGCGGGTGCAGTTCGTGCAGGAACTGTTCGGGCATGTTGAGGGCGTGCACTGAGTACCTCGGGTTGGTTTGCCTTATAAACGGGTTACCCGAACCTGATCGCCGCGGATACTTGAAGCCCTACTGCGGGGACTGGACTGAATCGTGCTCATCGGAATGGATGCGTTCCTCGCATTGGCCCCGGCGGCTTGCTTCGCAGCCGAATTGGTCAGCTTGCTCGCGACGATACGGGCCGGCACGGTGGGGAGTGCGATGGCAACCGCAATCCCCAACAGAGCTGTCGATGCCGGTGCGCCGGGCTCAACCGCATTCACCACGGTGCTGGCGGCGACAAGCGTAGTTGCCGCGACCTGGGTCACAGCAGAACCTGCGCTCAACTGCTGAGCGCGTGTCGCAGTGCCTTTGCCAACGGCTTTAAGCGCTGGCATGGCAGTCTTGACACCCCAGGCGGCGCCAAACAGGGCCAGACCGAGCCAGACATAGGACAGGATCTGACGGGTATCCGCTTTGTGCCCACTTGGATCACTGCGGTTGACCGGATCGCCAGCGCAATAGGCATAAGCGTTTAACCCCCCTTCGCCGAACGGGCTGAGGCTGTCCGGGCTGTTGAAGCGCATCAACGCAGGGTTGTAGGCGCGATAGCCATTGCCCAGCAGATAGTGGCCGGTAACGGGATCGGGCTGTTGACCGTTGAAGGCGGGCAGTCCGGCCAATGCCATGAGCTGATCATGGTGGCCGTAAGGCGTGTAGGCGATGGCAGACTCACCGGCGCGCAGTACGCTGTGCTGTGGGTCTGTGGCGACCAGTGCAGTGACAGCGAGTTCTCCGACCAAGGTGCGCTGCGCCAGAAGCTGGCTGTCGTGATACACAAGACTGCGCTGACGGGCGCCCTGGATTTGCGTGACCAGTCTGTCGGCCTGGTAAAAATCCAGCATCGGGGCTTCGGCCAGCTGCGCGCGGGACGCGAGGCGGTCTGAAGCATCGTAGGCGTAGCGACATGATCGAATCTGTCGAGACATTTCACGCAATTCCGTAATTAGCGATACCCACCAGCCTGAGCGCCTCGACGTGATTCGTCTACCTGACAAAACTACTAGGTTTTGCCCCGAGTATTCGCAACGACAGCAGCCACGCGACCAGCACTGGAATGCGCTAGGCCCCGGCGACGCGGGCGGCTACAATCGCTGCCCGCGCCGCTGATCAGAAGCCTGGCATGCCCACGTGTTCACTCTATCCCCTGCCCTATTGCGCCAATCCTGCCGAGAGCTTCGCCAGGATCCGCCACGCCCCCGGCGCCATCCTGCTGGACAGCGGTCGCCCCGGCGCCGGGCGTGGCAGGTTCGATGTGTACAGCGCCTGGCCGCTGGAGCAGCTAGCGCCGCAGGCCGGGGAAAGCGGCCACGCGTTCTTTGAGCTTCTGCGCCAGAGCCTGGCACAACTGGGCCCGGCGCACCTGCCAGCAGGCAGCGAGTTGCCCTTCGCTGGCGGGCTGCTGGGTTACCTGGGGTATGACTTCGGCCGTCGCCTGGAGCCTCAAGCCGCCGGGCGCGCGATGGATGATCTGCAATTACCGGACGCCCGCCTCGGGCTGTACGCCTGGGCGGTTATCTCAGACCATCAGGCGCTGACCACCCAGCTGATGTGTCATCCCTCGCTGGCACCCGGCGAAGCGCAGCGCTTGTTGGCGTTGTTCAGTGAGCCTGGCGACCTGGACGTTGCTCAATTCAGCCTCACTTCAGCGTTCGAGGCCGATCTGCATGCCGATGACTATCGTGCTGCTTTTGTCCGCATTCAGGCTTACATCCAGGCAGGCGACTGTTATCAGGTCAACTTTGCCCAGCGTTTTCAGGCCGCTTGCCAGGGGGACCCCTGGGCTGCGTACTGTGCGCTGCGCGCCGCCTGCCCGACGCCGTTTTCCGGTTACATGGCCTTGCCTGACGGCGATGCGATCCTGAGCCTGTCGCCAGAGCGCTTCGTCAGGGTCAGCGATAGCCAGGTCGAAACTCGCCCGATCAAAGGTACGCGTCCGCGCAGCAGTGACGCTATCGAGGACAAGGCGTATGCCGAAGCGCTGTTGGCGAGCCCCAAGGATCGCGCGGAAAACCTGATGATCGTTGACCTGTTGCGCAATGATCTGGGACGCAATTGCCGCATCGGTTCGGTGAAAGTGCCCGAGCTGTTCAGCCTGGAAAGCTATCCCAACGTGCACCATCTGGTCAGCAGCATAACCGGCGAACTGGCCGAAGGCCGCGATGCACTGGACCTGATTGCGGGCAGTTTCCCCGGCGGCTCGATCACCGGCGCGCCGAAGATCCGGGCGATGCAAATCATCGACGAGCTGGAGCTTTCTCGCCGCGCCCTGTACTGCGGGTCGTTGCTGTATCTGGACGTGCGTGGCGAAATGGACAGTTCCATCGCCATTCGCAGCCTGCTGGTCAAAGGCGGCACAGTGTCCTGCTGGGGCGGCGGCGGTATCGTGGCCGATTCCGAGTGTGAAGCGGAGTATCAGGAGACCTTCAGCAAGGTCCGCGTGCTGCTGGAAACCCTGGAACAGAACTTCTAATTTCTTGTCCGAGCACCCTTGCCTGCGCAGGCAGTGTTCGCCTCATAGCGGGGCTGGGTTAACCAACTTCGCGAGTAAGCTCGCTCCCATCAGGCGCCGGTGCCGTTTGGTTTTTGTAGGAGCAAGCTTGCTGGCGAAGGCGGTATCCGCCAGTCAGGAGCAAGCCACCCTGAGTGGCAAGCTCGGCCAATTGAGGTGGATTTTGTTACCATCGGCGTCACTACGAGCGCCTAAGCGCCACATTTAGGAAACCGCCTGATGAGCCCAACTTTCGACGTCGTCGGCCTCGCCACGACCTACGCCAATAAATCCCCCCAGGACATTCTCAAGCTCGCCTTCGAGCAATTCGGCGACGAGCTGTGGATTTCCTTCAGCGGCGCCGAGGATGTGGTGCTGGTGGACATGGCCTGGAAGCTGAACAAGAACGTCAAAGTGTTCAGCCTCGATACCGGCCGACTGCATCCGGAAACCTACCGGTTCATCGAACAGGTGCGTGAGCATTACAAGATCGATATCGAGATCATGACCCCCGACCATCAGAAACTGGAAGCGTTGGTCAAGGCCAAGGGCCTGTTCAGTTTCTACCGCGATGGCCATGGCGAATGCTGCGGCATCCGCAAGATCGAGCCACTGCGGCGCAAGTTGTCAGGCGTGACGGCGTGGGCCACTGGCCAGCGCCGCGATCAAAGCCCTGGCACCCGCAGCAACGTGGCCGCACTGGAAATCGACACGGCGTTCTCGACACCAGAACGCACCCTGTACAAATTCAACCCGCTGGCGCAGATGAGCAGTGAAGAGGTCTGGGGCTACATTCGCATGCTGGAACTGCCTTTCAACAGCCTGCACGAACGCGGTTTCATCAGTATCGGTTGCGAGCCCTGCACCCGCCCGGTATTGCCCAACCAGCACGAACGCGAAGGCCGCTGGTGGTGGGAAGAAGCAACCCAGAAGGAATGCGGGCTGCATGCCGGCAACGTGATCGCCAAGGCCTGACGCTGCGCTGTCACGCTGCAACCCCGGCCTTGTAGACGCCAACCGGTTGGCGAAGGGCCGGTCGATTCGACATCACTGTGTGGCTCGAAACGCCGTCTCGCGAACAAGTTCGCTCCTGCACCTTGCCCCGGCCGATCAATGCACCGGCAGTTCAACCTCAGCAAAAAGGTCTTCGAGTTCCTGTTTGTTGTGGCATTGAATAGCCTTGGTCATCACTTCGCGGGTCAGGTGGGGGGCGAACTTCTCGATGAAGTCACACATGAACCCACGCATGAAGGTGCCACGGCGGAAACCGATCCGGGTAATGCTGGACTCGAACAGATCGCTGGCGTCGAGCATGACCAGATCGCTGTCCAGTTTTGCGTCCACCGCCATCTTCGCAACGATGCCGACGCCCAGCCCCAGGCGCACATAAGTCTTGATCACGTCGGCGTCGGCGGCGGTGAACACCACTTTGGGGTCCAGGCCGCGATGGCTGAATGCTTCGTCCAGTTTCGAACGCCCGGTAAAACCGAACACGTACGTGACGATCGGGTATTCGGCAAGCAATTCCAGGGTCAACTTCGGCGCCTTGGTCAGCGGATGCCCGTGGGGCACCACCACGCATCGGTTCCAGCGATAGCACGGCATCATCACCAGATCGCCGAACAACTCCAGCGCTTCAGTGGCGATGGCGAAATCCACAGTGCCGCCGGCAGCCATCTCGGCGATCTGCATCGGCGAGCCCTGATGCATGTGCAGGGAAACGTCCGGGTACTGCTTGATGAAACTGCTGATCACCGGGGGCAAGGCGTAGCGCGCCTGGGTGTGGGTGGTGGCAATCGACAGCGTGCCTTTCTTCTCGTTGGAGAATTCCTGGGCAATCTGCTTGATGCTCTCGACCTTGCGCAGGATTTCTCCGGCGGTGGTGATGATGCGCTCACCGGCTGGCGTGACCCGGGTCAGATGCTTGCCGCTGCGGGCGAATACCTCGACGCCGAGTTCGTCTTCAAGCAGCCTGATCTGCTTGCTGATACCGGGTTGGGACGTATAAAGACTCTGGGCCGTTGCCGAAACGTTGAGGTCGTGGTGCGCCACTTCCCAGATGTAGCGCAATTGTTGAAGCTTCATATGGATCCCTCAAGCAGGAAAGCGTCACGGCAGCAGCGACGGTATATAACTGGATAATTGGTTACAACTTAAAGCTAGAACTTTTTATCACTTTTGCAAGGCAAAGGCACGCCTGATTTCACATCGACTGAGCATCTGCCCTCCGCGAGTCGCGTCTACGACCAGGCACCATGTACACCGGAACCTGGGCCAGCTGCAGTACGCGTGACGCGGTACGCCCCATCGGCGCCGAGGTGTCGGCGCAATGACTGTGACTGCCGACAATCAACAGATCGACACCCAACTGCTCGGCCTGCTCGAGAATGACCGCGCACGGATCACCCAGAATCACCCGCACAGTACGGATCAGTTCAAGGTCCTGAAAATCCTCCCCCAACTCATCACGCAAGCCATCGAGCACCTTGCGCTCGATGGCTTCAAGCAGCGTGTTGACGCCCTGGCCCTGCACGTCCCTGAAAGCGTCTTCGCCCAGCCAGGTCTGTAGCACCGACTCGGCAAACAGGCCCAACGGCTCAACCGCGTGCACCAGGTACAACTCGGCTTTGAAGGTTCGGGCCAATGCCAGCGCGTGCTGCATGACAAAAGGCGCGTACAGCCCCAAATCTGTGGCATACAGCATCGAACGGATCATCAGCGACCTCCTTTGCTGCCGTTTGGCGGAGATTGTCTGAGCGTAGCAGCGGCATCAACGACACGAAGAAATTTCCCCGCAAATACGGCGAGTCGATCACGTTAATGGGTTGCTGATGCCATGGGGAACATGGCCGGTGGCGACAACTTCGCGTGCTTTTTCGCAATGACCCGGCTGATCATCGAAAAACACATCGGCAGCGAACGCCTCAAGAAATGCCGACTTTTCCAGGCCGCCGAGAAACAGCGACTCATCCAGACGGATATCCCATTCGCGCAGGGTGCGGATCACCCGTTCATGGGCGGGCGCCGAGCGGGCGGTGACCAGCGCTGTCCGAATCGGGCAGGCAGCCTCGGGGAATTCGCGCTGTAACAGGTTGAGCGCAGCAAGGAATGGTTTGAACGGTCCGCCCGGCAGCGGCTCGCGGGCTGCTTGCCGCTCGCTGGCCTGAAAAGCCTCCAGGCCGCGGCTCTGGTACACCCGTTCGGACGCATCGGAAAACAGCACAGCATCACCATCAAAGGCAATGCGCAACTCGGCACTGGCCGCCCGCCGCGCGCCACCGGAGAGAATGGTCGCCGCCGCGAAACCGGCGTCCAGGGCGCTACGTACATCCTCGGCGTGGGTCGACAGAAAAAGATGGCAGCCGAATGCCGCCAGGGACTGCGCCCGCCCACGAACGCGGCGCGAGTGATGTCCAGCCCGTAGTGCTGAATCGAGTTGAACACGCGCAAACCGGTGTCGGCACTGTTGCGCGAGACCAGTATCACTTCGACACGCGCCTGGCTCAGGCTCGCGTTGAGGCTCAGCAGCTTTTCCACCAGCCGGAACGCATCACCGGGCTCGAGAATTTCGTCTTCGTGATCGATCTGGTATTGGCGGTATGCCTCGACGCCATCGGCCATGTAGATCGCATGGCTGTCCTGCAAATCGAACAGGGCGCGCGATGAAATCGCCAGGACCAGATTGTTGCCTTGAAGGGTCGCCATAGGTCTCTCTGTGCAAACGGTTCTGATTAGGAGTAATCCGGGTGGGGAACACCTGGCCTGGCCGATCAGCGTCATGGCAGCTCATCGGGCTGCGAGGCAAGCGCCTCGGCCAGCGCCCGCTCTATGCCACTGCGGGTCAGCGGGGTACGCAGCGCGCCGTGGAACTGGCCGTCACGCACAACGAACAAGGCGGGCAGATGAAACACTTCATAGCGCGTCACCGCCCCGCCGCTTGCCTGGGCATCGATCCAGCACAGCCGGTCGATCTCAAGCTGCAGTGTCGGCAGCGTCTGCCGGGCGTAGCGACAACTGGCGCAACCGGCGCCGGTGAAAATCAGCAGTGAAATGCCCGGTAACTGCAGCAGTTGCTGATCGATATCAAAGTCACTCAGTTCAAGTTGGTTCAACGATAGCCTCCGCATACTCACCAGCCACTATCCCCGCCGCGGGGGTTTGTGGCAAATCACCCGATCCGGCCGGGTGCTCGGCGTACACACTGCGCAAATGGCCGCTCTGGCCCGACAAACCGGCGTTTGCCCATTGTCGAAGGGCCGCCTAACGCGCTAAGGTTCGGTCCCCCGTCTCGCTCAATCTTGCCAGGCTTCGCCCCACGGGGATCCTTGGCGGCCGGCAACTGTGACAGATGAGTAGCACGATGGCTGATTTACAGATTGACGACCTTAACGTTTCTTCCAACGAGACACTGATCACACCGGATCAGCTCAAGCGCGAAATCCCGCTCACCGCTGCCGCGCTGAAAACCGTCAGCGAAGGCCGCGAAGTGGTGCGCAACATTCTCGATGGCAAGGATCACCGCCTGTTCATCGTGATCGGGCCGTGCTCGATCCACGACCTCAAGGCCGCCCACGAATATGCCCAGCGCCTCAAGGCCCTGGCTGCAGAAGTCAGCGATACGCTGTATCTGGTGATGCGCGTGTATTTCGAAAAGCCGCGCACCACAGTGGGCTGGAAAGGTCTGATCAACGATCCTTACCTGGATGACTCGTTCAAGATCCAGGATGGCCTGCACATCGGTCGTCAGTTGCTGCTGGACCTGGCTGAAATGGGCCTGCCGACGGCAACCGAGGCACTGGACCCGATTTCTCCGCAGTACCTGCAGGACCTGATCAGCTGGTCAGCCATCGGCGCGCGCACGACCGAATCGCAGACTCACCGGGAAATGGCCTCGGGCCTGTCGTCGGCAGTCGGATTCAAGAACGGCACCGACGGCGGTCTGACGGTTGCGATCAACGCACTGCAATCGGTTTCCAGCCCGCACCGTTTTCTGGGCATCAACCAGGAAGGTGGCGTGTCCATCGTCACCACCAAGGGCAATGCCTATGGTCACGTGGTCCTGCGCGGCGGCAACGGCAAGCCCAACTACGATTCAGTGAGTGTGGCGCTGTGCGAGCAAGCGCTGAACAAGGCCAGCATCAAGCCCAATATCATGGTTGATTGCAGCCACGCCAACTCCAACAAGGACCCTGCCCTGCAGCCGCTGGTCATGGAAAACGTGGCCAATCAGATCCTGGAAGGCAATCAGTCAATCATCGGCCTGATGGTCGAAAGCCATTTGAACTGGGGTTGTCAGGCAATTCCGAAAGATCTGTCGGAACTGCAATATGGCGTTTCAGTGACCGATGCCTGCATCGACTGGGAAAGCACCGAAAAAACCCTGCGCAGCATGCACGCCAAACTCAAAGACGTCTTGCCCACGCGCTCACGCGGCTGAGCGCAATAGTTGAGTGAACAAAAACGCCGAGCATCCGCTCGGCGTTTTTCATGGCGTGGCTCAGATTTTGGCGGCCTGGCGTTGATTGCGCTCCATGTAACGCTCGACATAGGAACATGACGGGATCACGGTATAGCCCATGCTCTCGGCGTAATCCAGCGCATGCTCGGTCAGGGCTGCAGCAATCCCCCGGCCGCGCAGGGCATTGGGCACAAAGGTGCGATATATATCAAGCGTCTGCTTACCCAGATCCATATAGGTCAGGTAAGCGCGGTGACCGTCAATATTGACTTCGAACTGGTGACCGGCCTGATCATGGTGAATGGACAACGCCTCGCTCATCACTGCTCCTCGCGGGTCTTGGAATTTGACCCCTACCTTACCGATGTTTTTCCGGCGAAGGAACATCTACGCCACCCTGTGCAGGTTTGGACACCGGAAGGGCACTGCCGATCCAAACAAAAGAGCACCCGCAGATAGTAGGCGTCATTGTGGAATATGCTCAAGTATCCAGGCAGCTAAAAGCGCTGACCGCACGTCCGTTCAGGGGCGTGTCCGAACGCTGAATGGCGGCAGTTGTCGATTGAGAGGAAACCTGCACCCGTCGGTGACTTTGGCAGCGCAGTGCATGTTTGCATAAAGCGCGCAGGGACGGCCCTGCTGAACACTTGCGATGCCCGGAGAAATCCGCGCTTCTTGCGCTTGGTCAGTTTACTTACTACAAACAATGAGTACTATGTACGCCGGTCAATTTCTCACTCTCGAGAGATGACTAATTTGATAAAAGTCCTTGAAGGGGAACACGATGACCAACGTTCTGAAATTCTCTGCTCTGGCCCTGGCAGCAGTTCTGGCTACCGGTTGCAGCAGCGTATCCAAAGAAACAGAAGCTCGTCTGACTGCTACCGAAGACGCAGCTGCTCGCTCGCAAGCTCGCGCTGACGAAGCGTACCGCAAAGCTGACGAAGCGATGGCTGCTGCTCAAAAAGCTCAGCAAACTGCTGACGAAGCCAACGAGCGCGCTCTGCGTATGTTGGACAAGGCTAGCCGCAAGTAATAATCCCTCGGGATTGTCGTTGCGGAAAAGCCGATCCGCTTTTGCGGGTCGGCTTTTTTTATTGCCTTTTTTTGCCGATGGGCAATGTGGCCGGGTCGCTGAGGGACAGTAACCCCTGCCTCTCCCTGCCTGATAAAAAGAGGTCAGTGCGGAGGCGGCGGGTCATTGCATCGGCCATTGATTTTCAATGCTTTTATTAGTCTTTATTGCAAGGGAACTTGCACTTCAACGCTGGCAGAACTGGACGCACCCGGCACGGCGATTTCTACCGGCATGCCATCCTCGGCAGCGACGACATCGCGAACCAGATCCCAGTTCAGGCGCAGATTGTTGGCCAGATCCTCGCGTTTGAGCAAGGCGTTGATCACGGCAGTATGCTTGTCCACCACCGACGGGTTGCCGTTATCGTCCAGCGGCGTATGGGCTTCGAGATACACCTTGCCTGCGCTGAGGCCGAACTTGTAAGGCTCGCTCATGATCCGCACCGGCGTGCCCACTGGCGCCATGTCGGCAAGTTCCAGCACGTTATTGTTGTACATGCGAAAACAGCCGTGGCTGGTGCGCATGCCGATACCGAACTTCTTGTTGGAACCATGAATGAGATAACCGGGCAGGCCCAGCCCGAACTTGAACGGGCCCAATGGATTGTCCGGCCCGGCTGGAACGACGCTGGGCAAAGGATCACCATCTGCCGCGTGCTCGGCGCGAATCGATGCCGGCGGCGTCCAGGTCGGGTTCGGCGTCTTGGCGGTGACCTTTGTGGTGGCAATCGGCGAACCCCAGCCTTCGCGGCCAATCCCTAGCGGGTAGGTGTGCACCACGTTTTCGCCTTTGGGGTAGTAATAGAGCCGGTACTCGGCAAGGTTGATGACGATGCCTTCACGTGGCCCGGGTGGCAGGACAAAACGCGTCGGCAACACGATTTGCGTACCAACGCCCGGCAACCATGGATCAACGCCCGGGTTGGCGGCGATCATCTCCAGGTAGCCCAGGTCATATTGAGTGCCCAGGTCGGCGAAGGTGTCTTCGTAACGGGCGGTTACGGTCTGCACCTGGCCGACAATGTCTTCACCCGGTGGCGGCAACGCAAATTCCAGGGCACAAACGGGGCCTGCCGCACACAGTGCGGCAAGCGACAGACAGCGGGTAACGGCTGGAAGGCGCGACAACATCCGAAAATCCTTGGGCAATACGGCGGGGAGATAATAAAGAAAGTGTACACCCGGATTCGCGACACCGGGAATCAGCCCGCGCTGGCCTGGACGTCACCCCAGACGCTATTCCATGAAACGCAATTCCGGCCAGACGGGCCGCGTGCCCCGCTTCTGTGCCTCGACGATGGCCCGACACAGCGAACACAGGCGGTCATCACGAAACACCTCACGCGCCACCGTGGACCAGCGCGGCTGAGCAGGCAACAGCGTGCCGCACAAGGTGCGATCGACGGTGCCGCCCAGTTCAAGCTGACGCGCGACCAGATGCACCCTGACCTCCTGACACGCAAAGAGGTCGAGCTGCTCATCAGGCTCAATCATTTGATAGGCAAACAGGGACCAGGCGGGACGTGGCATGGAGGGCTCCAGATCGGGGGCGCCACCTTAGCCGAAAGCCCCCTGCTAGAAAAGCCTCAAAGCAGCGGTTTCAGCGTCGGCCAGACATTTTCCAGCAACCGGTTTTGCCCCGCTGCCGCCGGATGCAAGCCATCGGCCTGCATCAACTCGGGCACACCGCCCACACCTTCGAGGAAGAATGGCACCAGCGGTACCTTTTTTTCATCGGCCAGGGTGGTGTAGACCGCCTTGAATGCGTTGGTGTAACGCGGGCCATAATTGGGCGGGATCTGCATGCCGAGCAATAAAACTTTGGCGCCTGCCTGGCGGGAGCGGTCAATCATCGTCGCAAGGTTTTGTTGCAATTGAGTGGGTTGTTGCCCTCGCAGGCCGTCATTGCCGCCCAGTTCGAGGATCACCAGCTCAGGCTTGTGCTCTGCAAGCAGCGCAGGCAGCCGCGCCTGGCCGCCAGCGCTGGTGTCACCCGTGATGGACGCATTGACCACCTTATCGGTGAAACCTTCCTGCTTCATGCGCTGTTCCAGCAGCGATACCCAGCCTACCCGGGTATCCAGGCCGAAAGCCGCGCTGATACTATCGCCAACGATCAGCACCGTGCCCGCCGCTGCTCCTTGTGACAGCAACAGCAAGCCCAGGCCAGCACTTAAAAACCACGCACGCATCGGATTCTCCATGAGTGAAAGTATTCTCAGTGCTCTGAGCCTCAATAAAGTGGTCCCCAGCACCGAAGGTGACTTGACCATCCTGCACGAACTCTCGCTGGAACTAAACAAGGGCGACAGCCTGGCCATCGTTGGCGCGTCCGGTTCCGGCAAGTCCACCCTGCTCGGCCTGCTCGCCGGCCTGGACCTGCCCAGCTCCGGCGCGGTCATCCTGGCCGGCCGCAACCTCAGTGAGCTCGACGAGGACCAGCGCGCGCGAGTGCGTGCCGAGCACGTGGGTTTTGTGTTCCAGTCGTTTCAGTTGCTCGACAGCCTCAACGCCCTGGAAAACGTCATGCTGCCGATGGAACTGGAGGGTCGCAAGGACGCCCGGGAGCAGGCGCGTGTGCTGCTGGAGCGTGTCGGCCTGGGTAAACGCCTGACCCATACGCCGCGTCAACTTTCAGGGGGTGAACAACAGCGGGTGGCCATTGCCCGTGCTTTCGCCGCCGATCCTTCGGTGCTGTTCGCCGACGAGCCCACCGGCAATCTGGACAGCCAGACCGGCGAGCGGATCAGCGACCTGCTGTTCGAGCTGAACAAGGAGCGCGGCACCACCCTGGTGCTGGTGACTCACGACGAACGCCTGGCCCATCGTTGCCGCCGCCTGATTCGTCTTGAAGGTGGCCGCCTGGTCGCCCCTCTGGAGCCCTGATGGTACGCCTGCCGTTTACTCGCCTGCTCAACCTCGCCACCCGCCAACTGCTGCGTGACGCGCGCGCCGGCGAGTTGCGGGTGCTGTTTTTCGCCCTGCTGGTGGCAGTCGCGGCCAGCACGGCCATCGGTTATTTCGGCGCCCGCCTCAATGGCGCCATGCTGCTGCGCGCCACTGAGTTTCTCGGCGCCGACCTGGTGATCGAAGGCTCGAGCCCTGCGACTCCCGAACAGGTGCAGGCGGGCGAGGCACTCAAGCTCGATCATGCGCACATCGTGGTGTTTTCCACGGTCATTGCCACGGACGCCGGGATCCAGCTGTCCAGCATCAAGGCCGTGGACGACGCCTACCCCTTGCGCGGTGAGCTGAAAAGCGCGCCGGACCTCTTCCAACCGGAACAGGTCAGCCGTGGCCCGGCACCTGGCGAGGCGTGGGCAGAATCGAGACTGTTGCCAGCGGTGGAACTGAAAATCGGTGATGACATCGATGTCGGCTCGAAAACCCTCAAGCTGACGAGAATCCTGACCTACGAACCGGACCGGGCGGGCAACTTCTACAGCCTGACACCCCGCGTGATGATCAACCTGGCTGATCTTGCCGCCACCAACGTGGTCCAGCCCGGCAGCCGCGTCAGTTATCGGGAGATGTGGAGCGGACCGCCCGACGCGCTGGCCGCCTATCGCAAGGCCATCGAGCCTGGGCTCGCGCCGCATCAGGAAATCAAGGACGCACGCGACGGCAGCCAGCAGATCGGCGGCGCCCTGGGCAAGGCCGAGCGCTATCTGAACATGGCCAGCCTGGTCGCCGTGCTACTGGCGGGGGTGGCGGTGGCGCTGTCCGCCGCCCGTTTTGCGGCTCGCCGCTTCGACGCCAGCGCACTGATGCGCTGCCTGGGTCTGTCGCGCAACGAAGCGCTGCTGCTGTTCAGCCTGCAACTGGCGATGCTCGGTGTGCTGGCCAGCCTCAGTGGCGCATTCCTGGGCTGGCTGGCGCAATTGGCGCTGTTCGGTCTGCTGCATGACCTGCTACCGGCCACCGTTCCACCCGGCGGCCTGATGCCAGCCCTTGCCGGGATCGGCACCGGCCTCGTGGCCCTGGCCGGTTTCGCCCTGCCTCCCCTTGCAGCATTGGGCCGCGTCCCGCCGCTGCGGGTCCTGCGTCGGGACATGCTGCCGATTCCCGCCAGTTCGTGGCTGGTGTACGGCGCGGCGCTGCTTGCCCTGGGCCTGATCATGTGGCGCCTGAGCCTGGATCTGGTGCTGACCTTCGCCCTGCTCGGCGGTGGCGTGGTTGCCGCCGTGGTGTTGGGCGGGTTGCTGTTGCTGGCCTTGAAAAGTCTGCGTCGCCTGCTGGCTGGCGCATCCCTGCCCTGGCGCCTTGGCCTCGGTCAGCTGTTGCGTTATCCGCTGGCTGCGGCCGGGCAATCCCTGGCATTCGGCCTGATCCTGCTGTCCATGGGGCTGATTGCACTGTTGCGCGGCGAATTGCTCGACACCTGGCAAAACCAGTTGCCCAAGGATGCACCCAATTACTTCGTGCTCAACGTGCTGCCCGACCAGAAGGACGCCTTCGCCGCGCAAATCGGCAAACTCTCGCCTCACTCGGCCCCGCTGTACCCAGTGGTGCCCGGTCGCCTGATGAACATCAACGGCGAACCGGTGGCCAACTTCGTGACCAAGGATTCACGCGGCGAAAATGCCACCCGCCGCGACCTTAACCTGACCTGGGCGGCCACCCTGCCGGAAGGCAACACGCTGACAGGGGGCAACTGGTGGTCGGCTGAAGATGGCAGCCGCGAGCTGCCCGGGGTGTCGGTGGAAACCAAGCTGGCTGAAAGCCTGCAAATCAAGCTGGGGGACCGACTCAATTTTGTGGTCGGCGGGCTCAGCCGCGATGCAGTGGTGACCAGCCTGCGTGATGTCAACTGGGACACGTTTCAGCCCAACTTCTTCATCATTTTCCAGCCCGGCACCTTGCAGGATCTGCCAACGACCTACATGACCAGCTTCTATCTGCCGCCTGGCAACGACAAGCAGATAGTCGAGCTGTCGAGAACCTTCCCCGCCATCAGCATTCTTGGCGTGGAAGCGCTTCTGGCCCAGGTGCGCAGCATCCTCGACCAGGTCACGCTAGCGGTGCAGTTCGTCCTGCTCTTCGTGCTGGCGGCGGGCATCGCGGTCTTGTTTTCGGGCCTGCAGGCAACCCTGGATGAGCGCATTCGACAAGGCGCACTGGTCAGGGCGCTGGGGGCTGAACGCGCGCTGCTGATCAAGGCGCGGCGCATCGAGTTCGGTCTGCTGGGCGCGGTCAGTGGCGTATTGGCCGCGCTGGGCTGTGAGCTGGTGACCTTTGTGCTCTATCGCTGGGCCTTCGATCTGCAGTGGGCGCCACACGCCTGGTTACTGCTGTTGCCGGTGATCGGCGCGTTGCTGGTGGGCGGTGCCGGGGTATTCGGCACGCGTCGTGCGCTTAACGTCAGCCCGCTGACTGTATTGCGTGAGGGCTGATAGCGTGCCTGTCCCCGCCTCGCGAATCCGCTCCTCATGAGCCGCTACCGCCCTCCTCGCGCCGCTGGCACCGCGCTGATCACCCCGGAGGGGGAAGCGCGGATGCGTGCCGAGCTGCATGACCTGTGGCATGTGCGTCGTCCGCAGGTTACCCAGTCGGTGAGCGAAGCGGCGGCCCAGGGAGACCGCTCGGAAAACGCGGAATACACCTATGGCAAGAAAATGCTGCGCGAAATTGACAGCCGCGTGCGCTTCCTCACCAAACGTCTGGAAAGCCTCAAAGTTGTCAGCGAGCACCCGAGTAACCCGGACAAGGTGTATTTCGGCGCCTGGGTCACCGTCGAGGATGAGGACGGCAAGCAGGCGCGCTATCGCATCGTCGGCCCGGACGAACTGGACCTCAAGCTGAACCTGATCAGCATTGATTCGCCACTGGCCCGCGCACTCATCGGCAAGGCGCTGGATGCCGAAGTGAAGGTGCAGACGCCCACCGGCGAGCAGGTTTACTACATCGTGGTGATCGACTACCCCTGACAGGCTGCCCGACGTCCCCGTACATTCTGCAACACACCCGCGCCCGAAATAGTTGTCAGTTTCGTGATCGCAGCTAGATTTTGAAGAATCGTCAGCGCAATCGGCGGATGGATCCGACGAGCTGCGACTGACGTCTACACACTCACTTTTATCGTCAAGGATGACACTATGCACACCCAATGGATGGCGAATATCCCGCATCTCGGCTGCCTGCGCATCGCCGAACTGATCCTGCCCGGCACCCACAACTCGGGCATGGACAAAAAATCTCCTAATTTCAACTGGCTACAGGAAACGACTCAGGACGTGTCGCCCGAACAGCAGATCCAGCAAGGCATTCGCGCGCTGGACCTCAGGGTTTCTTTCTATGAATCGTATCCGATGCCCGATCCCAGGCGATTTCAGCTTTTTCACGGGACCAGTTCGGGGCGCAACATTGGCAACGACATTCTGGCGCCGGTCCTGCAGTTTTATCGTGATGTGGAGCGGGATGGCAGCGACGCACGCGAAATCATCATCCTGGATTTCCATGAATTCAAAGGCTTTACGCCGCAAGCTCACCAGCAACTTCATGAGCAGGTCCTGGAGACGCTGGGGGAACGCCTGATCCCTTATGCCCTGCGCAGCCTGACGCTGGATGAGTTGTGGACCGAGCACCCGCGCCGGAACGTCGTCATCGCCTATAACGTTGCGCAATCGAGCGATGCGTTCTGGGACGGGGTCGATCAACGGTGGAGCGGGAGCAACCTGAACAACACCCGCGAACTCAAAGCATTCATGGATACCGTCGCCGCCAGTGGCAAATCCGACACCTATCTGGAGGCCGTTCAATGCGCGAAATATGTGCTGCCTTTTCACGTTCCCGATGACTTCAGCGACAAGATCGATGAGTGGTTCCACTCTGAAGATGAGCACAGTTACATCCAGAACTTCCGCATCATCAATACTGACTGGTCATTGCGCAGCAACATCGTGAGCAACTGCATGCATGCCAACCAGATCAAAGCGCGCTTGCGCAACGCCCTGCGTTCGGGGCGTTGAGCACCCGCTCATCAACAGCGGGTTATCATCCCTTGCCGGGCTATCCGCGTCAGGTGCCGAATCATTTCTTCAGCGTGATCGGCATCCGGCGCCTGCACTACGGCCAGGTCAAATTCATCGTCCGTGAACGGCGCCAGCGTCTGCCCTGGTTCGACAAACTGAATCAGAAACGCATGCGGCCCACCGTTGCGCCGGGGGCGGCCGTCGAGATAGCGCAACAGCGTCGGCTGGTGTGAGCCGCACAGCAGGATTTTCGGGTTGCGACGGGAAAATTGCGTGGCAATCGGGGAGATGCGAACGACGGGGTAGCTCATGATGTGTGTCTCAGCCTCAGGTTCTCCGCTGGGCAGCGGTGAGAGGCAACACCGAACCAACGCTTTAGCGGTATTTCGAAGCCCATGGGCTTCTGTCGGCAAGCTTCGTGCTTGCCTGGCGCCCCGCAAGTAGTTGTTTAAATCGGCGCATGGACAGCATCCTAGATAAGCCGCCAAGCCATTGTCAAATGCCTCCAACGCAAAAAGGCCCGCACACGGCGGGCCTTTTTGCGGGGGCAACAATCAGCGAGGGGTCAGCGGCTGATGACGCGGTCGAGGGACAACCGGCCAGCGCCTTCGATCAGCACCGCAATGACGCCAGCCAGCAGCGCCAGCGCAAATTCATAACCATTGTTGGCCATGAACAGACCGTTGTGAATGTGCACCGACAGGATCGCGACCACCAGCGTCGCCGCCAGTACCAAGGCCGCCGGGCGTGCCAGCAGCCCCACCAGCAAGCCGAGACCGCCGAAGAACTCGGCGCTCCCCGAGAGCAACGCCATCAGGTAGCCCGGGGTCAGGCCGAGGCTGGCCATATATTGCCCGGTACCTTCCAGGCCGTAGCCGCCAAAGGCGCCAAACAGCTTCTGGCTGCCATGAGCGATGAAGATGATGCCGACCAGAACGCGTACTGCGGTCAGGCCGTAACCGGCGCGGGTGTTGAAGATTGCTTTGATGCGAGGGCTCATGTCGGCAGTTCCGTGCAGTGATTTGATGGCGCCATCATAATCGACCTCGCAGATGTTTCCAGCGCAAAAAAATGGGTTGATCAATCGAATTTATCGATTATTTTTGATGACTCTGTTTGTTGAGCGGTTGCCCTCCAGCGATCCTCGCTCACGATCAAACGCCAGGTAATACTTGTTGACGCTGTTGACGTAGCTGACCACCCCCATCCCGGCCTGCTCCATGGCCACGCGCTCGGTCTGGAAAAACCACTGATCAGGGTTCAGGCCTCTGCGCCGGGCCTCGTTGCGCATCCCCTGGACACGTTCAGGCCCCAGATTGTAGGCAGCCAGGGTGAACGCCATGCGCTCACGCTCGTTGAAGCGGGAGCTGGCGAAGAACTTGCGCCGGATCATCGCCAGGTACTTCGCGCCCGCCTGCACGTTATTGTCGGTCGACTGAATATTGCCGACGCCCACCCGTTGCGCAGCTGCCGGGGTGATTTGCAACAGTCCCGTCGCCCCCCCTCTGCCCCGCGCGTCGGGATCGAGGGCGGACTCTTTGAATGCCAGCGCAGCCAGATTAAGCCAGTCCATGCCCTGAGAGTCCGCATGCCGTTGCAAGGTCGGGCGCAGCTGCTCCAGGCGTTGACGGTCGGCGCGGGCCAGCGGGTTGTGCACGCGATAGAGGTTTTTGTAGGCTTTTTCGAAAGCGACATCCTGGCCAGGGGGCGTCTTGTAGGTGCTGAGAAAGCTATTGATGCTGGCGCGCAGCAGCGCAGCGTCCTGGCGCACGAACCAGCTCATGTCGCTGTTGGTGCCCAGGCTCAAGGCGCGATCGACACGCAGTTTGGGCATCACTCTGGCCCAGCGCTCGGCAATCGGCTGTTCGACCACCGTGAGGTTGAAGATCCCGGCCTCAACCATTTCCAGCACGTCTTCCACTGCAAGGCTCGGATCGACCCATTCGATTTTGACTGGCGCAAGCTTGCGCAGTGCCAGACGCTGGTTCAGCAAGTGCACGGCCTCATCAGCGGCGCTGCCGGCAGACAGGCTCAAGGTACGCCCGGATAATTGCTCGACATGACGCACGCTGCGCGCACCTTTTGCACCGACCAGTACCAACGGCACGTGCCTGATGATCGGCTCGCTGGCCGCAACGCCACGGGCTTGCCGGGTGTCCAGCAGCTCGCCGGGTGCGACCAGATCGCCTTCGCCGCGCTGCAAGGCACTCAGTAACTGGTTCTTGGCCTTGGGCACGATCTTGAAGGTGATGCGCGGCCCCTCTCTGGCGTGACCGTTGAGGTACTTTTCGAAAGCCTGCAGGCGGTGATACTCGACGCCGATTTCCTCACCCTTGGCGTCACCTGAGCTGTTGCGGCTCTGGTTGACCAGCACGCGCAGGACCTTGCCATCACGAATTGTCGGCAAATCGCGCACAGCGCTCTGATATTCCGCAACCTGTGGTCCGACCTGGCGCGCAGCGGCCACCGATGGCGACAGCATCGAGGCGCAAATGATGAGGTACAGCAAGGCTCGGATCATTCACGCTCCAGGAAAATGCCGTTCAAACACACAGAAGATAGGAAGGGAGTAACGCCGGTCGCTGCCAGACAGTGCAGCAAGAGGCTGATTACCCTGGCTTTTATTATTGTGGTTGAAGCTCTGATATCCTCAGCGGCCGCAAGCCCAGGGTAGCACCATGCAACTCATCGACATCGGCGTCAATCTGACCAACCCAAGCTTTGCCGAGCAGCGACAAGCGGTACTCGATCGCGCCTATGCGGCAAGCGTGTGCCAGCTGTTGGTCACCGGCACCAGCGTCGAAGGCAGCGAGCAGGCCCTGCACCTGTGCGAAGAGCTGGACGAAGCTGGCCAGCGGCTGTTCAGCACCGCTGGCATCCACCCCCATTCGGCCAGCGACTGGAATGGCGACAGCGAACAGCAATTGCGCGCCCTGCTGCGCCAGCAGCGGGTGCGCGCCGTGGGCGAGTGCGGGCTGGACTTCAATCGCGACTTCTCGCCCCGGCCGCAACAGGAGAAGGTATTCGAAGCCCATCTGGCGCTGGCGGTAGAGCTGCAGATGCCGATGTTTCTGCACGAGCGTGATGCCAACCAGCGCTTCCTCGACATTTTGCGCGAGTACCGTGATCGCCTGCCCGCAGCAGTCGTGCACTGCTTCACCGGCGAACAGCGGGCGCTCTACAGCTACCTGGATCTGGACCTGCACATCGGCATTACCGGCTGGATTTGCGACGAGCGCCGTGGCGGCCATCTGCACCCGCTGGTGCGCGACATTCCTCAAGGGCGGTTGATGCTGGAGAGCGATGCGCCTTATCTGCTGCCACGCACCTTGCGACCGAAACCTAAAAACGGCCGCAACGAACCAGCCTATCTGCCTGAAGTGCTGCGTGAGGTGGCGTTGCACCGGGGTGAAAGTGAAGAGGATCTGGCGCAGCACACCAGCCTGGCGGCCCGGCAATTTTTCTCATTGCCGCCAGTCTCTTCACAAGACTATGGCGCCGATAGTCAGGCTTGATTCGCCGTCTGCGCCCTGCGGGCCTACTCTCAGGCCTCGAATCGGTTTTGCAGAGGGCGTTAATCATGGGCAGGCAATGGAACAGTGCACACATCTGGCAGGCGCACACAGCGACCTCGAACTCACAATCAGGTTATGCCGCACTACGCAGAGTCAGCCTGCCCTTGATCGCTGTAGGCGCGCTGCTGATCATCGACGGCCTGGTGTCAGCCAGCTTTGCATCGTCGGCCATCGGCGTTGTCAGCGCGCTTGCCGGTATGACCATGGGTCAGAACAAAGCCGCTTGAAATGAAAGTTAGCCGAACACGGTAACCGTCTGCCGACTCATGGCAATCAGGTCGCCGCCTGGGGCCCAGAGCATGGCGGCCGTGTGCCCATAGCCGTCGCGCGCGTGCTCGATGACTGCGCGGTACTGGCACCAGTCGAGCGTCGTCAGTTGAGGCAGCGGCTGGACGAATTCGATGGTCCAGGTCAGCGAGCTGCCCGGTGCCGGTCGGCTCAGGTGAGGCAATAGCGCAGGCGGCCAGGCATCGACCAGGGCCAGCACGTGGGCTTCAGTCAGGTGCGCGCGGTCGACGTCACGCAGGCGCACATAACCGCCGATGGCAGGTGACGGCGTATTGCTGAATGGCAGACCACCCAGGCCCCAGCGCAGGTCCATGAAACGCAGGTATTCGGGCATCATGCCGCTGACAAAAGGCAGTTGCTGGCACTCTTCAAGGGTCTTGAACGGCGGTGCAGGATCGGCCTGAACCGCAATCGAAGACTCACGCGCAGCGCCAAAACTGCCCTGCATCAGGGTCATCACGTTCCCATTCTGCGTGGCACGCCCCAGCACCTGGCTGACAGCCTTGCCCTCGCGCAGAATCTCCACCTCAAACGCAATGGGCACTCCCGGCTCCGCTGGCGCCACAAAGGTAATCGCCAGTGAGCGCACTCCGCGCTCGGCCGGCACTTTGTCGCGCATGGCCTGATACTGCAACGCCGCCATCAGCCCGCCGAAGCAAGCCCTGCCCTGCCCCCATTCCTGCCCGATGGTCACGCTCAACGGATCGTGCCGCACAACGTCGATGAGCTCTGAAAACTTCATGATTACCCCGCCTGATTGAACCCACAGGGCAGCGATCTTACCGAGCATCGCCGCTCTGCGCGCCTTGCATATCAGCCAATTCTGCGGCCGAAACGTCGCCTTTCAGGCCAGTGCAGTCATTAAATCCGTCTGGCGCTAAAAGCAGGTCTTGGCCAGTCGCTGCAAGGCCACTTCGGCCTTGCTCTCGGCGCGCACCATTGCCCGCTGCCAGCCAGCCACTCGAGGAGCCAGATCTGCCTGCACCTCGGCCTGCGCCAGCCATTGCAGCAGATCATGCCAATCGCCCAACTGGCCCTGAGCGGCTTTAAGGCTGGAGAGCATTTTCTTCGGCTGGTGACTCAATTGCGGGTAGGCCTCGGCGGCGTAGCGCACGCGTTTGATCAGCAGGCGCAGCCGATGGCGGTCATGGGCGGGGTCGGCCATGGCCTGGCGAAGCTTCTTCCACTGTTTGTCCATGCCCTTTTCAATCAGTTTGCGCAGACCACGAAGCATGCCCTGGCGCTGCTGCACACGCACAAAGGCCGGAAACTGATCCAGACGCTCAAGCAGGCGATTAACCTCCGGCGAATCCGCAACCTGGGCATAGGCCTGACTGACCTGAGTGATTCTCGACGCCGCAGCCTGGGTCATGCCCTGCTCGGCAAGGTGCGCGGCAAGCACTTCCATGTCGCGCAGCGGCGTGGTCAGTTGTCCCACATCGCGGGCGGCATTTTCAAGCTGTTCGACCCCTGACAGATCGCGCAGTGGTCGCAGCAGGCTGCGCAAGCGGCGCACAGTGGTGCGCAGGTCGTGCAAGGCTTCGCTGTCGGTGGCTGCGGCCATTCGCGCCTGACAGGCCAGCAGTTTGATATTGAGCGCCAGTACGTGCGCCACAAGGTGGTCAACCATCGATGACATGGAGTAATCCTTGTTAGTTATTCTTGAGTGTCTCTGGCCGCCGACAAGCGCCAGGGCAAATCACGACGCAAGTGTTTCAGGCAGCGCCTCAGCGCTTTCACTGACGAGCGCCTGCCAGCATAACGCTGGGCCTGGAATTCATCGGTAAAGGCCTGGATTGCCTCGGCTTGCCTTGGTAAGCGCAGCGCCGCCCGATGGGCAAATTGCTCCGCGCCCTCACCGGGCAAACGGCGCAGTCCATGCCGTGCCAGCACTCTTTCGAACGCAGTGAACAGGCGAAGTTGCGAATCGCTTTCACGCCGCCACGGTTTGAACACCCACAGTGCCACCAGCCCGAGGGCCAGCCCCATGGCTGTGAGGAACGCCGGAGCCTCAAGCCCTGCGAACCAGCGATTGAACACGCGCAGCTGCTCCTGGCCCTGATAACCCAGCACCCAGCGCTGCCAGCCGTAGTTGAGATTGTCCCAGCCCAGGCGCAGCGAGTTGATCCAGGGCACGTTGCGATAGCGCAGCGCGGACATCGGCGAATCCTCCAGAAAGGCTTCATCCGCCGCCAGCGCCTGCTCAAGCCCCTGCTCGACACGCTGCGGCGCAACCGCCGCCGTAGGGTCGACACTGCGCCAGCCAATGCCGGGCTGCCAGTATTCGACCCAGGCGTGGGCATCGAACTGACGCACCGTGAGGTACTGCCCATCGGGATTGAACTCGCCGCCCTGATAACCGGCCACCACCCGCGCCGGAATGCCTGCGGCACGCAGGACGAAGGTCATCGCACCGGCGTAATGCGCGCAAAAACCCCGGCGGCTGTCGAAGAGGAAACTGTCGATGCTGTCCGGCCCCAGGGTTGGCGGCTTGAGGGTGTAGTGATAGGCCTCGCGGGCGAAGTAATCGAGCATCGCAGTGACCAGCGCATCGGGCTGCGCATAGCGTCGACGCAGATCGCTGGCCCACTGGCGGCTGGCCGGATTGCCCTTGGCGGGCAGTTGCAGGTCCTGGCGCTGAATGTTTTCGCTGAGCTGCGCGTCACGGATCGCATCGGGCCATGAGGTCACGCTGTAGAGCAGCGACTGCTCCACCGGCCGCCGCCGTTGCAGGCGGAAGTCGCTCATCTGGCGCACATCTGCCAGATCGGCCTCGCCGACATCCAGGCTCGACAGCCACGGTCGCCCGCTGGCCTGCATGACGATGCTGTAGCTCAACGGCTCGCCGCGTTTCTGCCACTGCGCCTGCTGCACCGACTGCGCCCTGGCCGATTGCGACCAGCGCCTGCCGTCGAATTGCTCAAGGGTCAGCGCGCGCCAGTACAGCTGATTGCGCGCAGGCACAGGCCCCTCGAAACTGGCGCGAAATACCAGCTCGGCAGACTTGCTCAGCTCGGCCATATCCCCGGGCGCCATGCTGTCGGACAGCCCGGTCTGGCCCTTGTTGCTCGGTTGCGGCAACGCCCACAACGGCTCCAGGCGCGGAAAGAACAGAAACAGCACCAGCATCAGGGGCACCGCCTGCAGCATCAGTTTGAGCGCCAGCTTCAGGCTGCCACCCAGGCTTGAGCTCTGCCTGGCTGGCTGCAACGCGATCAGTGCGGCCAACAAGGTGCTGACGGGTAATAGCGCAAACAGCGCCCACAGCAGGTTGTTCTCGAACAGATAACCCACCACAACGCAGAAAAAACCGAGAAAGATCAGCACCAGGGCGTCGCGCTGGGTCTGCATCTCGAGCATTTTCAGCACGAAGGCGGCGACCAGCAGCGCCGCTGCGGCGTCCAGTCCGACAAGGCTGCCACGCGCCAGATAAACCCCGCCTGCGGTGCCCACCAGCAACCCGGCCTTGATCCAGCCACCAGGGTTACGCGCGCGCAGACGCATGATCTGGATGCGCCACAGGCTGCAGCCGAGCCCTAAACCGAGCAGGCTCAGCGGGATGTGCGCAATGAACGGCGCAATCACCAGCGCCTGCGCCAGCAGCAGCCAGAGCAGGCTGGTACGCGGGATTGG
Source organism: Pseudomonas viridiflava (assembly GCF_900585905.1). GTDB lineage: Bacteria > Pseudomonadota > Gammaproteobacteria > Pseudomonadales > Pseudomonadaceae > Aquipseudomonas. The sequence continues at coordinate 125,936 of NZ_UTVH01000095.1, read as the reverse complement.
CTGCCCCAGTGCCGATGCTGTCATTGCCGGACACCATAGAGGGCCAGCGCCCGCAGGCAGGTTTCGCGATGCTGATCGCCGCTGTCCATCGCCGACAGAAAACCCGGCAGGCGCAGGGCAAACGGTTGCTGGCGCCGGGACAGGGTCACCACCCAGTAACACAGGCGCGACAAGCGCTCTTCAACGTCGCCGCCCAGGGCCATGAAATCCAGACACAGGTCTTGTCCGGCCAACTCGGTGAAGTCTTTGACCAGCAAGCCTTGACCGCGAGAGTAGGCCTTCCAGTGCAGGCGACGGCGGTTGTCGCCGGCCTGATAAACCCGCAAGCCCTGATAGTCATCCACGCCCGGCCCCTGGGTCGTTACGCCCTGATCTTCGGCGTGGGGCTGAATGCCTTTGAGCAACGGCATGGCGCCGGCCACCGGACGCGGGTAGATCAGCGCAGTCTGCTGCAGGTCCAGCCAGCTCCAGCTGCGCAGAATGCCCAGCGGGAAGACGCTCTCGACGCGCAGTCTGGGTGCGTGCAGCCAGCCACGCTGGAGGGTGGGCAGCGGCAGCTGCAGGTCAACGCGTCCTTCGGGCAGCACGTCGACCTGTTGCAGCTGTTCAATCGTCCAGCCCAGAGAAATGGCCTGATGGGCGTCGCCGGTACTTTCCAGGCGCAACCCCATCTGCAGGCTGTCGCCGACAAATACCGAAGTGGCGGCGCCCGCAGTGAGTACCAGCCCACTGAGGTTGCGGTAGGTGTGCAGGATCGCCAGCACCGCCATCGACGCGAGCAGAAATGTCAGACCATAGGCCAGGCTGTTCTGGTAATTGATCGCCACCAGCAGCATCAAAAACAGCACCAGCGCAAAACTTGCGCCAGTGCGCGTCGGCAGAATGAAGATACGCCGGTGGTCGAGCTGAACCCGCGTGGCTGGCGGGATGCGTTGCGTCAGCCAGCGTTGCCAGCGCGGCTTGAGCTGCTCGATCAAAGGGCCGGCACCTCGCGCAGCAACGTTTGGACCAGCGCGCCGCCGCCATGCCCGCTGGGGTCGCTGCGTTCACGCAGGCGGTGGCCGATGACCGATGGCAGAATCGCCTGCACGTCTTCAGGCAGCACGTAATCACGCCCGGCGAGCAATGCCCAGGCGCGGGCAGCGGCAAGAATCGCCAGGCTGGCGCGGGGCGACAGGCCGTAGGCGAACTGTGGCTGTGCGCGGGTGGCGTCCACCAGGCGCAACACGTAGTCCACCAGGGCATCGCTGACCCTTACCTGTCTGGCCTGCTGCTGCAGCAAACCCAACCCGGCGTGATCGAGCAGCGGTTGCAGTCGAGGCAACAGGTCGCGGCGTGATTCGCCCAGCAGCAGGGCCTTCTCGGCAGCGCGGGTCGGATAGCCGAGGGAAAGACGCATCAGAAAGCGATCCAGCTGCGATTCAGGCAGCGCAAAGGTGCCACCCTGGCTGAACGGGTTCTGGGTGGCGATGACGAAAAACGGATCGGGCAACAGCCGCGTCGCGCCTTCAATGGTGACCTGGCCTTCTTCCATCGCCTCAAGCAGCGCACTCTGGCTTTTCGGCGTGGCGCGATTGATTTCGTCAGCGAGCACCAGTTCGGCGAAGATGGGCCCCGGATGAAAGGTGAACTGCCCTGAATCGCGATCAAACACCGATGTGCCGAGGATATCGCCGGGCAGCAGGTCGGAAGTGAACTGGATGCGCTGAAAGCTCAGCCCCAGCACCTTGGCCAGGGTGTGGCTGAGGGTGGTCTTGCCCATGCCGGGCACGTCTTCGATCAACAGATGCCCACCGGCCAACAGGCAGGTCATCGCCAGGCGCACCTGCGCTTCCTTGCCCAGCACCACGTCATTGATGGCGCCGAGGCACTCGTCAAGTTTCCTGCCCATACCCGCCACACTCCAGGCAACTGCCGTTGAAAGACCCAATGCTGTGCAGCACTTTACGGTCAGCGTAGGCGGTTTCACCAGAGCGAGTAGGAAAATGCGTTGATGAGGTGAGCACAATCATCTGCAGAATGCTTGGCACTGCTTGACTCATGGTTGGTGGTTGGTGTTTAAGCCTGGTGCTTGGTGCCTAGTGCCTGGGTGCTTGGGTGCCTGGGTGCCTGGTGGGAGCGAGCTTGCTCGCGAACAACATCGTACAGGCGCAACAGTTCTTCAAGCCGTTGCGCCGCCTTCGCGAGCAAGCTCGCTCCCACGAGTCAAGAATGCTGTGCAGCACCTTGGGGTCAGCGTAAGTGCTTTAATCAGAGCATGCCGCGGAAAAAAATGCACCTGTAGGAGCCAACTTGTTGGCGAAGCGATGCATCGCCTGTGCATACGTCTCGCGAACAAGTTCGCTCCTACAGGTCAAGGCAGTCTGCTCGGAGTCAAGAATGCTGTGCAGCACCTTAGGGTCAGCGTAGGCGCGTTAACCAGAGCATGGCGCGCAAAAGTGAACCTGTAGGAGCCAACTTGTTGGCGAAGCGATGCATCGCCTGTGCATACGTCTCGCGAACAAGTTCGCTCCTACAGGTCAAGGCAGTCTGCTCGGAGCCAAGAATGCTGTGCAGCACCTTAGGGTCAGCGTAAGTGCTTTAACCAGAGCATGCCGCGGAAAAAAATGAACCTGTAGGAGCCAACTTGTTGGCGAAGCGATGCATCGCCTGTGCATACATCTCGCGAACAAGTTCGCTCCTACAGGTCAAGGCAGTCTGCTCGGAGCCAAGTATGCTGTGCAGCACCCTAGGGTCAGCGTAGGCGCGTTAACCAGAGCATGGCGCGCAAAAGTGAACCTGTAGGAGCCAACTTGTTGGCGAAGCGATGCATCGCCTGTGCCCACGTCTCGCGAACAAGTTCGCTCCTACAGGTCAAGGCAGTCTGCTCGGAGTCAAGAATGCTGTGCAGCACCCTAGGGTCAGCGTAGGTGCGTTAATCAGAGCATGGCGCGGAAAAAAATGAACCTGTAGGAGCCAATTTGTTGGCGAAGCGATGCATCGCCTGTGCATACATCTCGCGAACAAGTTCGCTCCTGCAAGTCAAGGCAGTCCGGGTGGCGGGTTTCAGCGCCCAGCGCGGGATTCCTTGATGTAGAAGCGCGCTTTTTCAGCTTTGCTGGTGCACCCTTCGAACGCTTCGAACTGCTGCTGGGTCTTGGCGCCGGTCAGCAAAGACAGGGCCTTGGAGTAGCTGACGGTGCCGGCAAAGCCTTCAGCCTTGGCCAGATCCAGCTCATGCCAGGCGGCATCCAGCTGGGTGGCGCAGCTGTCACGATAGCCGGTTTTGCCCGCGCAACCAGCGACCATCAACGCGAACAAGGGTACGCAAATCCAGGCTTTCATCGGTGTTACCTCAGGGGGGAAAATCGGTGGTGCGGTTTTGACGGCAATCACCGCCAAAAGTGCCGTGGTGCAGGGCGTTTGGCGGCGAGGTTAGCCTGCCCGCCTATTCATGTCTCGCGCAATCGATAGCCCACCCCGGCTTCGGTGACGATGAAGCGCGGGGCCGCCGGATCATCGGCGAGCTTTTGCCGCAGATGGCCCACCACGATACGCAGGTAATGCGTGTCCTCGATGTGCGTCGGGCCCCAGATATCCTTGAGCAATTGCTGCTGGGTGATGACTCTGCCCGGATAGCGCGCCAGCTGCGCCAGCACGGCGTACTCCTTGCGGGTCAGCGCCACTTCGACACCATCGAGCAGGACGCGCCGATAGGCCAGGTCCACTGTCAACGGGCCGAACTCCAGCGCCGCAGCCTGTTGCTCGGCTGCGGGCACTTGCCGCAGCAAGGCACGCACCCGGGCCAGAAACTCCTGGATGCCGAAGGGTTTGGTCACATAGTCATTGGCGCCGCCGTCCAGTGCCTCGACCTTCTGGGTTTCGCTGGCGCGCACCGAGAGCACCAGCACTGGCACGCTCGACCACTCGCGAAACTCGCGCAAGACCTGTTGGCCGTCCATGTCCGGCAAGCCCAGGTCGAGCACCAGCAGGTCGGGTTTGTTCAGCGCGGCCTGGCTCAGCCCTTCCCCACCGCTTGCGGCTTCAAGCACCTTGTAGCCCTGAGACGCCAGGCTTATGCGCAGAAACTTGCGGATCTGAGGTTCGTCGTCGATCACCAGAATGGTTGCGGTCTGACTCATGAATGACCTGAATCTGCGAAGTGAATGACGCCAAGCCTAACCCAATGCCGGGTCACGACAGCAACTCGGTTTCGCTCTCGCCCACAGGTTGGGTCTGCAACGGCAGATACAGGGTGATGCAGGTGCCATGGCCGTCGATACCCTGGCCCACGCTGATGCGTCCGCCGTGGGCGCCGACCATGCCCTGACAGATCGCCAGGCCGAGACCGGTGCCCTGCCCGCCTCGGTCACCGCGCGCGGCGGTGTAGAACATGTCGAAGATCTTCGCCCGTTCATCTTCGGGGATCCCGGGCCCTTCGTCACTGACGGCAAAGAACAGCTCGCCGTCGATCGCTCCGGCCTCCACCTCCAGGCGCCCGCCTGCAGGCGAGAAGCGCGCGGCGTTTTCCAGCACATTGACCAGTGCCTGCTCGATGAGCGCGGCGTGCACATACAGCAAAGGCAATTGCACAGGCAACAAGGTGCTCAGCTGCAAAGGCGCCAGCACAGCCCGCAAGCGATTGACTGCGCTGCCAACGATGTCCCCCGGCGACACCCAGTCCCGAGCCAGTTTCAGCGCGCCGTGCCCCAGGCGCGTCATGTCCAGCAGGTTCTGAATATAGCGATCCAGGCGCTCGGCCTCATCGCGCGTGCCTTCGAGCAACTCCTGGCGATCCTGCAGCGGTATCGCCTCGCCCAGCGCCAGCAGGCTGTCGATGCTGCCGCGCATGGCGGTCAGCGGCGTGCGCAAATCATGGGACACCGACGCCAGCAAGGCACTGCGCAGTTGCTCGGTTTCGCCATGCAGCCGCGCCGCCTCAAGCTCGTCGGCCAGTTGCGCGCGGGCGAGCGCCTGGGCCACCGGTTGGCTCAGTGCAATCAGCAGCCTGCGCCGTTGGGCACTGAAATCCTGCCCCTCCCGCGCCCTGACCCCGAGCAGCGCCAGCGGCCGTTCTTCAGCGGACAATGGCCACCACCACCAGGCGCTGGACGGCAAGGTGCCAGTGCCACGCCCGGCTGGCTGGTCGTGCTGCCAGGCCCAGTCTGCTGCGGCACGCTCCGGTTCGGCCAGTTGCGCCTCGCCGCTTTGCACCTTCCAGTCACCCTGACCATCGCGATCAACCAGGCAAATGTCCAGCTCCTGCCAACCGGCAAAATGCAGCCCGGCGGCGCTGATCACCGCCTGCCGGTCAGTGGCGGCAGTGAGCTTGCGCGACAGATCGAGCAGCTCGCTGGTTTCTTCCTGGGTATCACGCAGCGCCTGCATCTGCCTGCGCTGACGCGTCGCGAGGTTGCCGGTGAGGGCCGACATGAGCAGGAAAAACAGCAACGTCAGCACGTCTTCCTCGCGCTGGATGGTCAGGGAAAAACTGGGGGGCATGAAGAGAAAATCGTAAGCCAGAAACGACAGGATCGACGCCGCCAATGCCGGCCCCACGCTGGTACGCACAGCCACCAGCAGCACGGCGGCGAGAAACACCAGCGAGATGTTGGGCAGATCCAGCACGCTGGACACCGCCCAGGCCAGGGCGCTGGCCAGCACTGTGGCGAGCAGTGCCAGCAGGTACTCGGGCCACGGCGCGGCGCGTGATTCCCGCGGGCGCGGCTGATCGGGCAAGGGTTCGCTGTCCAGCACGCTGATTTCCAGGCCATGGGCCTGACGCAGCAGGCGCTCGGCAACACCGCCGCCGAACAGCCGCCGACGCAGGCGTGGCCGCGTCTGCCCCACCAGGACCACGCTGGCACGGCGCTCGCTGGCGTGCTGAATCAGGGTTCTGGCGACCTCGGTGGCGCGCAACAGCACCACTTCGCCACCCAGCCGCTCGGCCAGTTGCTGCGCGTTCTGCAGCCGCGCCCGGGCCTGCTCGTCGAAGGCGCGGCCGTTGTCGACATGCACCAGGCTCCACGGCAGATGGCGACGCTGCGCTACCCGGCTGGCATGGCGCACCAGGCGCTCGGCATGCACGTCGCCATCAATGCCCACCAGCAGACGCCCGCGCACCGCAGGCGCCGCCTGACCCAATTGCCGATAACCCTGGGCCAGGTCGTTGTCGACCTGCGCGGCGGCCGTCTGCATCGCCAGCTCGCGCAAGGCCGTGAGGTTGGTCTGGGTAAAAAAGGCATCGATTGCAGCGCGGGCCTGTTCCGGCACGTACACCTTGCCGTCGCGCAGACGCTCCAGCAATTCACGCGGTGGCAGGTCGATCAGCACCAGGTCGAAGGCTTCCTGCAAGACCCAGTCCGGCAGCGTTTCGCGCACCTGCACGCCGGTGATGCCACGCACCTGATCGTTGAGGCTTTCCAGATGCTGGACGTTGATCGTGGTGTAAACGTCGATACCGGCGGCGAGCAGTTCCTGCACGTCCTGCCAGCGCTTGGCGTGACGACTGCCTGGCGCGTTGCTGTGCGCCAGCTCGTCCACCAGCACCAGTTTGGGCTTGAGGCGCAGCAGGCCGTCGAGGTCCATCTCTTCCAGCGTCACACCGCGATACTGCGAGCGGATCAGCGGCTGCTGCGCCAGGCCGGCAAGCAAGGCTTCGGTCTCGGCGCGGCCATGGGTTTCCACCACCCCGGCAATCAATGCCACGCCATGGCGCAGTTGCGTGTGCGCGGCTTGCAGCATGGCGTAGGTCTTGCCCACCCCTGGCGCTGCGCCGAGAAAGACCTTGAGTCGCCCGCGCCCGTCTCTGGGCATGTCGGCGAGTAGTGCGTCGGCGCGGCCGGAATCACTCATGGTAGGGGTTGCTCACTTAAAGCTGTGCCTGTTGTGGCGCAGACGTTAACGCATTCAGGCTGCGATTCAAGTTCAATACGTTGACGATCGGCGGGCCGATCAGCGGGCGCGACGTATTAGCCTCGATCAGCGCCTGAACCTTGTCCAGCGGTAGCTTGCGCGCCGCTGCAACACGAGCAGATTGATAGGCAACGGCGTCGGGCGACAGATGCGGATCGAGGCCACTGCCGGAGGTGGTCAGCAGGTCCAGCGGCACCGGGCCCTGGCCCGGCACCGCCTGTTTGGCGGCGTCATCGCGCACGCGAGCGGCCAGCGCCGGGTTGCTCGGCGCCAGATTGCTCGCGCCGCTGGAAACCGTGGCGAAGTCGCCTGCAGAAGGTCGTGAGTGAAACCACTCATCACCGCTGAAGGACTGGGCGATCAGTTGCGAGCCGCGCACCTTGCCGTCGGCGTCGCGGATCAGGCTGCCGTTGGCCTGATCCGGGAAGGCAAGCTGAGCGACGCCGGTCACCACCAGCGGGTAGGCAACGCCGGTGATGAGGGTCATCAGCACCAGCAGGCTCAGGGCGGGACGTATTAAGGTGGACATGGTCAATTCCTTGATGTGAATAAATGAACTGTGTGCAGGCGCTCCCGAGCATGGCGAGGCAGCGATAGCGGTCAGTCTGATCCACCACTATCGCGGCCTCGCGGTGCTCGGGCGCTCCTACAGAAAAGCATTGCAATCAGGTGGTTGCTTTTCTTCTACTCAAACCAGCCCCAGGCCCACCAGCACCATGTCGATCAGCTTGATCCCCACGAACGGCACCACGATCCCACCCAGCCCGTAAATCAGCAGGTTGCGGCGCAACAGGGCAGCAGCGCTGGCCGCCTGGACGCGTACGCCACGCAAGGCCAGCGGGATCAGCACCACGATGATCAGCGCGTTGAAGACAATGGCCGACAGAATCGCGCTCTGCGGGCTGTTCAGGTGCATGATGTTGAGCACCCCCAGTTGCGGGTAAATCGATGCAAACAGGGCCGGGAGAATGGCAAAGTACTTGGCAATGTCGTTGGCGATGGAAAAGGTCGTCAGCGCGCCCCGGGTCACCAGCAACTCCTTGCCGATCTGCACCACGTCAAGGAGTTTGGTGGGATCGCTGTCCAGATCGACCATGTTGGCCGCTTCCCGCGCAGCCTGGGTGCCATCGTTCATCGCCATGCCGACGTCGGCCTGGGCCAGCGCCGGGGCGTCATTGGCGCCGTCGCCGCACATCGCAACCAGGCGACCGTCATTCTGCTCGGCGCGGATACGCTCCAGTTTTTTCTCCGGTGTGGCTTCGGCCAGCACATCGTCGACCCCGGCTTCGGCAGCAATGGCGGCGGCCGTCAACGGGTTATCGCCGGTGACCATCACAGTGCGAATGCCCAGCTTGCGCAATTCGGCGAAACGCTCGCGAATGCCTGGCTTGACCACGTCCTTGAGATGGATCGCGCCAATCAGCTTCTTGTCGACGCAGATCAGCAGCGGTGTGCCGCCAGTCTTGGCGATGTTCTCGATCTCGCGGGCCAGGGGCGCCGGCAGGTCCGGGCGCTGCATGTCGATAAAGGCCAGCAGCGAATCAACCGCGCCTTTGCGATAGATACGGTTCTCGTAGTCCACCCCGGACAGCCGCGTCTCGGCGCTGAATGGCACGGCAGTCAATTGCGCCGGTTGCGGCTCGGTCATCGGGTGCAGGGCACGCAGGTACTCAACGATGGATTTGCCTTCCGCCGTGTCATCGGCCAGCGAGGCCAGCAGCGCCGCTTCGCTCAACTCTTTGGGCGTAACGCCAGGGGCTGCGTACAGCGCCGTGCAACGGCGGTTGCCGAAGGTGATGGTGCCGGTCTTGTCCAGCAGCAGGACATGAACATCCCCTGCCGCTTCAACGGCGCGACCGGACTTGGCAATGACATTGAGGCGCACCAGGCGATCCATCCCGGCAATGCCAATGGCCGACAGCAGACCGCCAATGGTGGTCGGAATCAACGTCACCAGCAGCGCTACCAGGAACACCAGCGGCAGGCTGCCCCCGGCAAAATGAGCGAACGGCTGCAGGGTGACCACCACCAGCAGGAAGATCAGGGTCAGACCGATGAGCAGGATATCCAGCGCCACTTCGTTCGGCGTCTTCTGCCGCTTGGCGCCTTCGACCAGGGCGATCATGCGGTCCAGGGTCGACTCGCCGGGGTTGCTGCTGATGCGCACCAACAGCCAGTCCGAAACCAGTCGGGTATTGCCGGTCACGGCTGATCGGTCGCCGCCGGACTCGCGAATCACTGGCGCGGATTCACCGGTAATCGCCGCCTCGTTGACGGCAGCGATGCCTTCAATCACCTCGCCGTCACCGGGGATCATGTCGCCGGCTTCAACGCGCACCACATCGCCTTTGCGCAAGGCAGTGGCGTTGACCACGCTGAACTGACCGGCGTCATCGCGACGCCGCGCCTTGAGCCCTTCGCTGCCCGCCTTGAGGCTGTCGGCCCGGGCCTTGCCGCGCCCTTCGGCAAGGGCTTCGGCGAAGTTGGCGAACAGCACGGTGAACCACAGCCACAGGGCAATCTGCACGGCCAGCCCGGTGGACACCGCCGGGTCGGGGATCAGGCACAACACGGTGGTGAGGATGGCGGTCAACTCCACCACCAGCATCACCGGCGAGCGCGCCAGTTGCCGCGGGTCGAGCTTGACGAACGCCTGCACCAGCGCCGGGCGCCAGAGCGCGGCAAAGCCGGTTTTGGCGGGGGCTGCGGGCACGGCAGGCTCGCCAGGTTTGGCTGCTTGTGTATCAGACATTGGCATATTCATGGTCGGTTCCTCAGAAACCCAGACTCAAATGTTCAGCAATCGGCCCCAGTGCCAGGGTTGGCAGGAAGGTCAGGCCGCCCACCAGCAGGATGGTCACCGTCAGCAGGGTGACAAACAGCGGGCCATGGGTCGGGAAGCTGTTCAGGCCCTGGGGCGCGCTTTTCTTCATCGCCAGGCTGCCCGCCAGGGCCATGACCGGCAGGATGTAGCCGAAGCGGCCGATGAACATGGCCAGGCTGAGCATCAGATTGTGGAACACGGTATTGGCGCTGAAGCCGCCAAACGCCGAGCCGTTATTGGCCGTGGCCGAGGTGTAGGCGTAGAGCAACTGACTGAAGCCGTGGGGTCCGGGGTTGCTGACCGAGGCCAGCGGGCCCGGCAGGCTGGCGGCAATGGCGCCCAGCACCAGTACGCCCACGGGCATCACCAGCAGCGTCGCCACCAGCAGCTTGACCTCGTTGGCCTGCAGCTTCTTGCCCAGGTATTCCGGGGTGCGGCCGATCATCAGACCGGCGAGGAAGACGGCAATCAGCACGTTCAGCAGCATGCCGTTAAGGCCGACGCCGACGCCGCCGAAGATCACTTCGCCGACCATCATGTTGGCCAGCGCAACCATGCCACTGAGCGGGTTGAGGCTGTCGTGCATGCCGTTGACCGAGCCATTGGACGCCGCCGTGGTCGCCGTCGCCCAGAGCACGGTGGCGGTGGTGCCGAAGCGGCTTTCCTTGCCTTCCAGCGGCGCAGTCTGCTCGACGTTGCTGATGGCCAGGGTCGGGTTCGGCTGGTATTCAGCCCACAGCGACACCGCGCCGCCGATCAGCAGCAATGTCAGCATGCAGGCGATGATCGCCCGGCTCTGGCGCAGGTCCTTGACGTAATGACCGAAGGTGAACACCAGGGCCGCCGGGATCATCAGGATCGATGCCAGCTGAAACAGGTTGCTCCACGCCGTCGGGTTCTCGAACGGATGCGCCGAGTTGACGCCGAAGAAACCGCCACCGTTGGTGCCCAGCTGTTTGATCGCAATCTGACTGGCAGCAGGCCCCATGGGCAGGCTCTGGTCAGCGCCTTGCAAGGTCAGCGCATCGACGTAATGGGCAAAGTTCTGGGGCACGCCCTGCCACACCAGCAACAGCGCCAGCACGATACACAGCGGAATCAGGCCGTACAGCGTGACGCGGGTCAGGTCGGCCCAGAAATTACCCAGGTTTTGCGTCGAGCGGCGGCTGATGCCTCGGCAGAACGCCAGCAATACTGCAATGCCAGTAGCGGCGCTGACGAAGTTCTGCACAGTCAGGCCAACCATCTGGCTCAGGTAGCTCAACGACGCTTCGCCGCTGTAGCTCTGCCAGTTGGTGTTGGTGACGAAGCTCGTCGCGGTATTGATCGCCTGTGACCACTCCATGCCCGGCAGTTGCTGCGGGTTGAGTGGCAGTGCGCCCTGCCCGACCAGGATCACGAACAGCAGCACGAAACCCGCGAGGTTGAAGGCCAGCAGAGCCCACAGATAGGTCTTCCAGTTCTGTTCGATCGTCGGGTCTACGCCCGAGAGTCGATAACAGATGTTTTCAACCGGGCGCAGCACCGGCGTCAGCCAAGTGCGCTCGCCTTCCACCACGCGATAGTAAAAGCGCCCCAGCAGCGGTGCCGGTAACAGCACCAATGCCAGAAAAGCCAGAATCAACAGATAGTCATAACTGTGCATGGCCTCAGCTCCTGCCTGCGCGCAACAGCGCGACCAGCAAGTACACGAACAGCCCTGCTGCCAACAGCAGTGACACCCCATCCAGAACACTCATCGACATTCTCCGTCTCGGCGGCGATTGCCGCGTATGGCTAATTGTCGGGACAGAGGGTGTAAAGGAACGAGAGCGAGGGGGATGATGGGGCGTAAAGATGGCGTAAAGATCGTCTTTACAGGTGGCGGTGTGGTCAACAACGGCCGGAGTGGATATCGCCCTTGCGAGCGATTCGGTCTGTCAGTTGATGAATATATTGCCTGCAATACCGCAATCGCGGGCAAGCGCGCTCCTACAAATCATTGACTGCCGTGCGACACCAAAATTTGTGGTCGAATCCCCGTCTGGCAACCCGTAAAGACTTCAAATCGCCAGGCACAGTTGATCGTGGCTGCGGAGTTAAATAGAGATGGGGCTCACCACTAATCAACTCCACCTGCGATAGCAGTCAATTCAAGTCGTGACCTGTGCGTCATTTCGCCAGGAACGAGCAGATGCCATTCAAGACCCTTTTCTTACAGTGCGCGCGGCGGCCATAACCTCCGCGTGACCTGGCTGTGCAGCGACGACGGACTCATACGACGGCGGATGCTCATAAGGTGGTGGGAGGTCCGGACGATTACCAGCGGACTGCCGAAGTGCAGGTGACGCTGCCGGGCTTGTACCCGCACGGCCATTGCGCGTCGTTGCCGTGTACCGCAATAGAGGGTTGGCGCTATCCCAGTGGGGTTGCTGCCCTCGCACTCCCAATAAGGGTGAGAGTGAGGTGGACGTTGAGCTTTGGGATATGGATGAGGATGAGGATGATATTTGACTGGCCACACTGGCTCTACGGGACACATTAGCCTCGTCAGAGATAGCGACAACCTCGCCAGTGATCCCGGCGAACGCACTGCCTGATGGTTGTTGCCCCAGACCTGACACCGATCCTGAAACTCGACGGGCACTTTGCAAGGTAGGGCTGGCCGGGCTTTTTTTCATTAATTTAAGTAAACGCAAAACCACTTTTAGCCCCGCCCAAGTATGCCCCGTCGGATCCACCCGATTCACCGGATCCCCCGCGCAGTACGCATAGGCATTCAACCCTCCCTCGCCAAACGGGCTCAGGCTGTCCGGGCTGTTGAACCTCATCAATAGCGGGTTGAAGGCCCGATAGCCATTGCCCAACAAGTAGTGGCCGGTCACCGGGTCGGGTTGTTCGCCGTTGAAGCCTGGCAGGTGGTGTGGCGGGTGAAATCCGTAAGGCGTGTAGGCAACTTCATACCGCTGCGTGGCCTCGACCCCGGCCAGCACCGAGCGCTGCTGATCCGTAGCCAGCAAAGCACCGGTGGTCTGGCCGCTCTGCCTCGTCAGCTGGGCGAGCGGTTGCTCATCGCTGAGCATGATGCTGCGCTGGATCTGCCCCTGAATGTGCGTGCTCAGGCGACTCTTCTGGTAAAAGCGCTGCAGGTCACTCTCCCCGGCAGGCGCACAGGACGCCAGCCGGTCCAGCGCGTCGTAGCGGTATTGGCACAGCACCGTTTGGTTCGTAGAAGGCATGAGATGAACCCTGAAGTAGGAGGTACACACTTCAATCCTATACCGCTATCAGCGCCTTGCCTGCCTAGCAAAAATACTAGGTAGGCCACAGAGGTGATGTGCCTGCACGGGACACAAAAGTGGCTCATTGCCACCTGTCATTTATGACAGGTTTCGGGAGTGGCAATAGTCAGTATCGTAGGGCAGGCACATAGACGACGACATGGAGTCCGTAATGAATCATCAAGGCAAAAAACGCGCGCGTCGCGCTCCTGAAGGCCGGGATTCGATGCCCGTGGCTGACCCATCGGCAACGTTGCCGATTGAAGTGGTACTGACTGAAAAGGAACAACAAGTGCTGCACTGGGCAGCGCTGGGCAAAACCACCTGGGAAATTTCACGCATCCAGGGGCGCACCGAAGCGGCGGTGAATTTCCATTTGTGCAACATCCGTCGCAAGTTCGGGGTGAACTCGCTCCGGGCGGCGTTGATGAAGGCGATTCATCAGGGGATGGTTGTTTAGCGTAATTGTTGCCAGGAAGATGCGTAGAAACAACTCACCCGGAGCGGCGAAGTTCGCCGCTCCGGGTGAGTGCTGTCAGACGTTATAGCCAAATCTGTCTCGAGTCCCCCTCACCTCAAACACCGTACGGGTATGATGCTCACCTGGTTTACCAGAGCGAGTCGCATAAGCAGCTCTGGCCTTCCGGTTTGCATCCACTGCGTCTTTTACAAGCGCGTTCCATTCGCTATTAACGATGTTTTTTGCATACCTCGAAACCCCTTCTTTGCCAACATTTTCGGCCGCATATATGTAAGCCTCCCTAGCGTCCTGTGATTGTTCTACCAGATTGGTAAGCTGCCTATTCCGCTCAGCAATATTAGAGCCGGAAACAGTCGGTTTGCTCGCCAACTTTTGTCGATACTCTGCAACTTGTTTAAGCCGATTAACAAACGGCTTTTTAATTTTATACAGCCTGGTTGCTTCTTTCCCGCTTGGAACGGTTTTCAACAATGACGGCACATCAGCGGCCTTTTTAGAGTTAGACATCACAACGGGCTTTATCACTCTAAGCAGCAACTTCAGCGGCGTAAACAAGCCATGCCCCGTCGGATCCACAAAGTTAACCGGATCCCCCTCGCAATACGCATAGGCGTTCATTCCCCCTTCGCCAAACGGGCTCAGGCTATCGGGGCTGTGGAAGCGCATCAGCAGCGGGTTATAAGCGCGATAGCCACCGCCCAGCAGCTGCCAGCCGGTATCAGCCTCGTAAAGCTCGCCGTTGAAACCCAGTTTGCCCACCGCGGGGCGTTCGTTGCTGCGCTGGCCATAGGGGCTGTAGGTGCTGGCATTGGCGGCACCGGCGCTGATTTCGTTTAATACGCTGTTTTTGTCGTTGACGCCCAATAACAGCGCGTTGTCGCCCTGGCGTTCGGCCAGGAGGTGGTTGTCACCGCGCATGAACGTGCTGTTTTGGTTGCCTTTCACCTGGTTGGCCAGTTCGCCATCGCGGTAGAAGCGTTGGTCCTGCTCCGAGTTGCGGGTTTCGCTGGTCAGTTTGTCCAGCGGGTCATAGCGGTATCGGCTACCGGCAGGATCGGTGCCTACTTCAATCAAGCGCCCCAACGCGTCGTATTTGAGAGTCCGGCCCGCTTCATCGCTGATCAGGTTGCCGTCGGCGTCGTAGACCAGAGTGATCTCTGCGGGATATCCCTGTTCCGCAGGGTAATTTGTAACTCTGCTCAGCTGGACAGGGTCGTCGCCCTCATAAAAATACAGCGCTCGATTATTGCCGCCGTCGAACGATGTCACTGCCGCCTTGAGGTTGTCCAGCGCGTCGAAGCTGAATAACTGCCGCGTGATTGCATTGCCGGCAGGGTCTACCGGCGGTTGAGTACCCTTACAGGTATACGAGACCAGCCGACCACGCAGATCGTAACCATACTCCTCGTCACGGATGACAGCTTCATTCTCGGTCAGGCTGCGACGGATAGCGTTATCCGTGTCGTCATAGGCCTGAGCCAACCGCTGCTCAACACCATCCAGATCGAAGGTGCGCAGGATTTCGCGACCAAAATCATCGTATTGCAGGTCAATCCCGACGGTACTGCCGCTGGCGCTGTCTGTGGTAGTGATACTGGCGGTGCGGCCAAGGGAGTCGTAGGTGAAATCCGAGGTGGTCGTGCCAAGCACCGTTTTCTGCAGGCGGCCTGCGCTGTCGAACTCATACGTCTGCTCCTGACCAAGCACGTCCGTATAGGACTGCAAACGCCCCAACCGACTGTAGCGGTAATGCATGGTGTATTCATCGCCTGCAGTCGTGCGTCGCTCACTCTTCAGCTCGCCCGTGCTGTAGTACTCAAGGGTCAGCTTTTCGTCTTGCTCCAGACAATTGAGCAACCTGGCGTTCTGCGGGTCGTACTCATAATTGGCGGTGGCGCTCGGCAACCGTCGTTGCATAGGCTCGTCACCCAGCTGCGGCAGGTACTCATAGCCGATGACCTCCCCGGCGGGCGTGGTCACGGTATTGGGTTGCGGTTGACCGGCTTCGTAGCTGAGCAAGCGCTCACGGCCGCCCGTCGAGGATCTGGTCATGCGGTCCAGGCCATCGAATGCCTGTTCACCCAGCAAATCAAGTTTGGCGTTGTGCTCAACGCTGATCGACGTCGGCAGGTCCTCGCTGCTGTGCGTGGCATAAGTACGACACACGATGGCGGTATCGGGCAACGTCGTGGCGATCATCCGGTCGAAGGCATCATAGGTGTTCAGCGTCTTGCGTTCCCGATCCGGGAAACCTGCGATTTCTTCAACAGTGCGGCCCAGACCGTCGTAATGGTTTCGAACCAGGCTCACGGGCTTCCCGTCCCGACCGCAGCGCTCGATTCGAGTGGGCTTTTCAAACAGATTGAGCCAGGTTTCAGTGACCCCGCTGGTGGCCGCCTCTGCGCCACTGCCCTCGCTCCAGCTGCGTTGAATCGGCCCCTGAGAATCCTGACTGCCGATAGGGTCAACTTCGTCGAAGGTCTTGACCCCGTCCGGGCCAGTAACGCAGCGTTGATTGCCCCAGTTGTCATAGTCAAAACGGCTGGTCAGCGGCAACTGCTGCAGATCCAGACTGCCGTTGGCAGCCTCAATGTCCAGCCAGTCGTACTGGGTTTCTTCGACCAGATTGCCCAAGGCGTCATACACCGCTGCGTAGGTCTGACGCGGCGCCTGAACGCGCAGGGGGTTGTCGGCATCGTCACGCTCTTCGTAAATCGCCCGGTTCAGGCCATCGAAACGGGTAGAGGTTCTGACCCCTTTGACGTCAAACAGCCATTGTTCGGCCTGATCGTTAACGCTGGCGCACAGATAATATTCGTAGCGACGATAGGCCTCATATTCAGTGCCGGGCGCCACGGTTTCACGCAGCACACGTCGCAGGTTGTCGTAGAGGTAACGGATTTCGACATCGTTGTCGTCACGATTGAGCAAGGGCTCACCGGTGAACAACGAATGCTCCAGCATGATTTCCTTTTTCTGGCCGTCGAATCCAATAAGGGTTTGCATGGTGCGTTGCACGCTTTCGCCTGACTCAAGGTCAGCAAGCGTGCTGTACACGTACGCGGTGGTGGTGGCCTGACCGCCCATGGTCACCACCTGGCTGGCGACTCGACCATGCTGGAAGGGAACTTCCCGGTTGTCGATATAGTTGAACACAGTGCTTTGTAACGGTTGCTCAGTGCCGGGACTGGTTTTTACCAAGGTCTCACTTTCAGTCACCAGCCAGTTTTCCAGCCCGCTGCCTTGCACCGCAGGCAGGGCCACATAGCGGTAGCGGGTCACCAGAGTTGGTGCTTGGCCGTGGGCGGAGGGCGCCGCAGTGACGGTCTGGTCTTTGATCTGCCGGACAAAGCCTTCCGGATCCGCTGGGCAGCCCTCGCCGCCCGAAGCAGGGTACCAGGTGCTGGTTTCAGTAACGCCATTGGCAGACTTCTGTACCAGCAGATTGCCAACGTCGTCATAGGAGCGGGTTTCGGATTCGCTGCGCACGCGAGTGGGATCGTTCTGTAGCCGCCAGGTGGTTTCAATCTCATGGGGTAATTGGCAGGTGTTGGACTGATCTTTGAACCTCGTTTCAGGCTTGAGGTTATAACGGGTCTCCACTGTCTTGATATTGCCGCCCTGGGTGGTCACCTCACGGGTCAGCAGATGAAACTGGTTAAACCGGCGTTCAATGCTGCGCACCGGGTCAGCGGCACCGTCGACATACAGGCTTTCAGTGCTGGTGTAGTTGTATTCGCCCTCGTATCTGTAGAGGTTGTCACGACCGTCATTCGTCCAGTCGATCGACAGGCCCGACCCCACGAAGCTGTGCTGGACGCGACGACCGCCCTCCTCATGCTCATAGGTGTAACACACGTCAATCTCCGGCTGACCGGAGCCGGGCCGCGTAATGTGCCGGGTGACCCGAGGCAACGGCTCACGGTTGCTGGATGTCGGAAAGACGTGACCATTGTCCAGATATAAAATCTGTTCGTGAGCGCCAGTGGGCGTATGCACGCTGGTGAGGCAGATGTGGTCAAGAATTTCTTCATATTCCAGGCGCCACGATGCCGCATTCTCTGTGGGCAAGGTGATTGCCGACACCCGTTTGTCGGACCCAATCAGGGTCATGACAAAACTCGCCAGCGGCCCGCCCTCCGCGTTAACGTCGAGGTGCAGCTGATAGTCGATACTGGTGTCTGTGCGCTCAATCTCCAGCAGCGTGCTGCCCTGATCATCCTTGATCGAGCTCAGCCGCTGATGAGTATTACTGAAGGGCACGTAGTCCAGCGTGATCGCGTGGCCGGATGGCTCAAATATGCGCACCGCCAATGCCACACTGCGCTGAGCGTTACCACGCACTTTAAGGATTTCAACTTGTCCGGATTTGTGCATCACGCGATAACACTCGTCACTTTCTTTATAGAAGTGAAAGCTGTCTATCTTCTGCTCTTCCATCAGCAATCGATCGCCATTGCTGCCCGTGACTTGAAAGGTTTCACCCGTGCTTAATGACAGAATCTGGCGACCCGGATCATACTCTGAAAGTTGCAAGCTCCACCCACGTCCATACCCGTTATCCTGAGTATTAAGGGGGTTATACGCCAGGTTCAGCGGCACGTCGGGGCCTCGCAAGCCATTGCTTTTAACATCAGGCAACGCAATGTTCACCGTGTATTGCCCGGTGCGCGGGTCAACGCCATTTTGCAGAAAACTCATGAAATTGAAAGCATTGGAATGAACGGACGTTGTCGTCGTCATGGGACAGACCTCAGATAGTAAGCAGACTTATTAATTATGTATTGGCCGCGACACCCCTCTGACAGACGGGCGCCTCACCTCAGCCTTTAGGGTCACTCTGAAACTGTAATTCTGACGCAGGACAACTTGCCTTTTATATTTTCATTTTCGCTCCGACCCTCTATTTTGCGCACGCCACGGGTAATAACAGAACCCGCGGATCGACCTTTCAGGTCCGGTATTGATATCCAGGGCGTTGTGACGGGATCGATGTAGGTTTTCAATACAAATACCCATCCACCGATGTCATCACAGTCTTTGGACTCCAGTTCGAGGGTCATAGCCGAACGGGCATTATCAAGCTTGAAGTAGCTCATTTGATCGTTTTTGCACTGGTAATCTCTTTTGTTCAGCCATACTTCCTTGCTGGAGGTAATATCAACTTTACACGTATCGCCTGAACCGTCACTATTCTCCGCAAATTCAATAATGCGCACCGCCTGCCCCGGTGCAGCAGGTGGCTGCTGGGTGTTGACCTGGGTACAACCCGCCATCCCGACCATCCATAAAAGCACCAAGCCCTTGTTTATCGTATTCATGATGAATCTCCTGTCCATGGGGTTGTCAGCACTGTGCACGCGATCAAGTCAAGTTGTTGTGTTCCAGACGGTTGCGCCTGCCGACCTGGCCCTCATAGAGAAAATTGATACGCCGTTTGTGAGCGTTACCTTGTTTATCAATCAACAATACCCGCAGCTCTTGGTATAACTTGTCCCGCGACAGATTACCCGATCGTACATAAGGAATATCGTCGTGACGGTGCAGGCTGATCACCAGTTTGCCGCTGGAGAATTTCTGGGCATTGACCTCGACATCCAGCGACGCAACGCTTTTCACAATGTCCTTGACCGCCGAATCAAATTTGATAACGGACGTATCTTTTTCAACTAACGGGTCATCGAAGATGTACCCGGTCCAACTGAAATAGGTTTCCGCCAGTTGCTCACTTTCCCAGAGGATCATCGAGGTATTGGTGGACGTGTAGACATCTGAGTCATCGTCTGGCAAGAACTCCAGGGTTTCAAAAGGCACCGTCACTAGCGTGTTACGCGGTCTAAACGCCAGCGACCAATAGTCGACGGTCAGGAAATGGAAGTCGAAAGGATCATCCGCCGTATTTTCAGCAGGGGGTCTGACACTAGGGTCATCACCGGAACCATTGGCCCGTGCAACCGTAAACTCGTAATCATCGACGTCAAATTGTGGAATTTGTTTTGGCGTGACATTGATCAAGCCTTCGCTCCGCGCCAGGTCCTTGGAGTTGTACCACCGATTATCCCGGTCCGCCTGGAACCTGGCATAAAACTCAGCGCTGTTGCCCACCCTGGCGCGAGTGTGCAGGTAAAAATCCTGGTCAGTGACGGGACTGTCCGCCCGCGTTTTCAACGGCACGAGCCGCAAGGGAGACTGCTGAGGGGACACCGACTGAACAGCCAGTTCAAATCGGTTACTGGCTTTACTCACTTGCCAGTATTGAGGATCTTCTTCAGGGATGCCGTCAAAGCCATCTCCAATCCACGGGATATCTTGATTGCTGTAGAGATCGACCAGGCGCATGGACGCCAGCTCGGTAGGGCTCAAACTAATAGACTTGCCGTTGACGGGCTGGGTCTGGGTTCTGATATGCACCTTGAGCTGTTGATAACCGTTAGGGTACAGCGTCCCGTTACGCTGCCGGTCAGGGCCGCCAGGCACCTCGAGTGTAAACAGAGACAGGTTTACCCAGGACTCTTCTTCCACCAGCTCGGACAGTTCAATAACACTGTAACCACTGGAAAACACCACGCCGTTATGGACGACCTCACAACTCACGACACTGCTCGAGCCGGTAGTGTCCGCTGGCGCAGTGAAGTATCCGGCATCATTGACCTCACCGCCTCCGCCAAGGACTTTCCAGCGCCGGGTCAGGCCTGGCAGCAATGTCTCGTCATTCGCCAGTGGTACCTCTGCCGATTTACCAACGCGGGGCACATGGGCCGGCTCGACCCTGGACATCTGCTGGCCTTTGATCAGCAACACCGACGCGGTTTTTTTCTCGTTCCCCGACGCTTCGATTTGCTGCACCTGCAGGGCTTTCCTCTCGGCACGGTCATCAGGAACGAACACGGCACCCGCGCCCACCTCGCTCAGTTCACCATACTGCGGGCTGAGCAGTGACCAACTCGGCGCATTGCCTGCAAGTACCGATGCACGCAGTTCCACAGGTTGCGCCAGATCGCCGCCCTGGGCCGAAACCACACTCGTCAGTTGCATGCTATCGAACACCACCAGCAGCATGGCCGAAGCGCTGTAGGTGGTGTCTGCATCGACGTAAGTGGCGGTAATGATCACGCTCAACGAGGCGTAACCGATATCAGACGGGCTGGCGGCCGTGTAAACGCCATCAGGGGTGATAGTGCCCTCCCCCTGGGGCAGGTGACTTTGCAGGCTGACTGCTTGCCACTTCTGCGCCTGGACGACCTGACCTTGCCAGTCGCGCAAGTCGAAACTCAGGCTCTCCCCGGCTTTTATAGTCTTGAACAACGGGGTGACGGCATAGCTCGTCTTGCTCGGGCTGATGGCACCAAAAATCGCCAGGTCGAGAGGTCTGTGCCGTTCGGTTTCCTTGAAAACGTGGGCGCCGGGGAACAGCAGGTTACTGAGTACATCCAGGCGATCATCGTCTGCATGGCCCATCAGATCCCGGGACACGACCAATGACGCAGAGTACTGCTCGTGGTCATCGTCAGGAATGAGGTACGGGAAGTTGCCCTCAGGCGGGAAGTTGCCCGGCGAGCGATTGGCGCGCAACTGGATAAACACCACCACCGCGCCGTCACCAAAGTTTGTCGCACCCAGAACCTTCGCACCCGGGGCGGGCTGGGTCAGCACACGAAAACTTCTGGGCGTCAGTGCGTTGTAGCCTTTGAGGCCCAGCATGCCCAGCTCGAATACGCCACGATCCTGAGGCAGGTTTGCAAACTCGCGCTGGAAAAAACTGGCCAGGCGCACATTTTCCGGTAGGCCCGAATCCTCGCCTGCCAGGTTGCAGCGAAAGCTCACCCCGCGGGATAAATCAAGGGTGACCTTGCCTTGTCGATCGATTTCCCCCAGAACCACCGAGAGGTCTACATCCAGCTCCAGCTTGAAACCCATCTGCTCAGTGATGGTAAAGCTTGATGCCAGGGTCTCGGCGACCCCACCGCTGCGATTGCGGGTGCTGTATTGCCCGCCCACGATGTTCATCGTCACCAACGCCGTGGCGTTTTTGAGCGATGCACTATTGAAAGATAGCAGTGGGGGTCCCAGTTCGATTTTTGCGAGGCTTGCGGTCTCGATCAGCGCGTCATCCAGTGGGGCATCCCCCAGGAACGCTGGCAAGAACGTCATCCGCTGAAACCGATCGATATATTGCTGTTCCAGCAGCCGGTTGAGCTTGCTGCGACTGAACGCACACACGGCGCCCCAGCCTTGAGTAATGGTGCCCCGACGCATAAGCGTCAGCAGTTGATCCACGGAATTAGACATGAAAATACCCTCCGGTCAGCCCTTTGGCTGTGTGTTAACGGGCCAGCGCTTGCAGCACTGCAGAAGACTCTTCCAGCGGCAGCGGTAAAATCATGTGGCCTTCCAAGATGCCAAGGAAGTCGCCGTCATACTTGGCGAAGATCACCACGAATCGATCCCGTACGCCGGGGTCGCTGGTGTAAATACCGTTCGCGTCAATGGAGTCTGTGCGACCAGCAGGCACGCTCCATTCGACCCCCGACAAGGCGTTTTCGAGAAAGAACGCCTGCAGACGAACCTGGCCTGGCAGCAATGACTCGTCCACCTCAATAAGGACCTGCAGTTGTGGAATACGCTGAAGCACCAACACCCAGGCAGATTGCGTTTCGCCCGCCGCACTCACCTCGATCTCATCCAGCACGTAAGTCTTTGTGCTGACTTGGTTCGCGGCGGCATAAATGTGATCGCCCCCCGCCTCTTCATCTGTAATCACGCGGCCACTTTCCCCCGCCACAGGGTTCTTGATCGTCCACTGCAACAGGCCTTCATCGAGGCTGCTGGCTGCAAGCTTTACCTTTTCGCCATAGTTACAGACCTGAATCAGCGGGTGAATGGAGATAGGATCAGCGACGATGGTCACTAACGCCGCGCTGGTTTCCCGGGTTTCCGTATCAGTGGCAAGAACCAGTACATGTCGCGCCGAATCAGTGATAGTGCGGGCCGGAGGCGCGCGGTACTCGCCCCCCGATGCGTCAATACGCCCCAGGTCACCGACATTGCCAGGCAGTGGTTCGAGGCTCCAGACCAGGTTCTGGCGAGCTGGCTCGGTGCTGAACTGCACCTGCGCGCTGGCCCTCACTACCTGCCGTTGCTGGACAATCGCGAAGGAGGACCCAACCCCGTGAAGGCGTCCGAACAGCGCTTGGTCCTGAGGCAATGCCTTGTACAAGGGGCTGAAGCCCCAACCACCCTCCAGCTTCCACTGCTCCAGAAAGGGCTCGACAACAGTCGCCGTCAGTGTCTTGCTGAACGCTTCAAGCAGCGCGCGTTTGATCGTATAACCAATAAACCCATTGATATGCTCGCGCTCTGCCGGGTCCAGGTTCATCGGCAAACCCGATAGAGCGGTGACTTCCTGGCGTTGGGTGTACGGCACAAAGAGGTGCCCTTCCATGCCGTGGGTGGCCAACTCGTCAGCAACGAAGTTGAACTCATGATTGAGGCTCGCAGCAAAGGAACCGGTCAAATGCGTCCAGTCAGTAGTCTGCAGAGGCTTGTATTTGAACTTGACGGTGCAGGTAAATTGCCAGTGCTGTAACGCCTGATTATTCTCGAATGCCACGGTGAGCGGTTGCTGACCACCCCCGGCGTTCAGGCTGAACGCCTCGGACTCGAACATGAATTTTGGCCCTTTAGCGCCGCCTGCGGGGACCTCAAACCTGCCTGCCCGAGCGACCATTTGCCTTGCCGGCTCACCATCTGCCTCAATGAAGTCAAATTCGCCTGCCTCCAGCAACTGCATCACGGCATGGCCAAACGCGGCGCGATGCAGCAGATGCTGGCTGAATATCGCCGTTGCTGAATACGGCTGATCAGCATCGTCGGGAATCAGATAAGGCCAATCCGCAGGGTTGCCGGGAATACCACCGGTGATGCCATGTTGCATGGTCAAGAACAACAGCATGGCTCCTGCCGGGTCTGATTGCGGCGCTCTACGGTCATCCTCGCGCTGGAAACCGACGTCTACCCGACGCACCTGCAGCAGCGTGTTGTCCTGGTAATCAAACGACCCGAGTGGATACACCTGGCCGACAGTCGCCGGATCGTTCAACCAGGCCTTGAAGTATTTGCCGCCTTCGCTCTGCTCGATGGCCGTGCCGGCAAACTGCAACAGCAGATCGGTGCCCTGGGCCAGATCCAGCTCGACAGTGGACGACGTCGTGCGTGCGGGCAGGTTCATGCCTAATGCCGGTCCGCTCAACGGATCATAAACGCTGAGCTTGAGAATCCGGTTCACGCCCAGAGACCTCTCCAGCAGGGTATGCACACCCGCCACTACAGGCAGGCGCAGTGCAATATCGGAACTTTGCAGCGACGCATGTTCAAGATTCAACACCGGTGCCCCAAGGGCAAACCCGGCGAAGTAATGACTGAGACTGGAGTTCGGAACAGGCACACTGCCATCGGGTACCTGGAGCGCGCCATCGCTCAACTTAAACAAGTAAGACTGGTGCAGAACTTCATTGACCTTGTCACTACTCAGTGCAACTAACCCATCCCACCCTGACAACCGGGATATATCTTTCATCCATGCCAACAGACTTTCTACTGACTGACGAGCCATGACATCACCTCCTGGCGATACCTGTATGTATCAATTAACCGAAACCGCAAACCCGTGCGGCCATCTTGATCTTGCACTGTGAACAGGCGTCAGGCTTTCATCATCTCAAGTTCGGTCCCGAATTCACCCAGAGGAAGTGGCAAGATAATGTGTCCTTCTATTTCTCCTAAAAGTCCACCATCTACCAGGCCGAATACGAGTACAAATCTTTCAGTACTCTCCGGGTCGCTGGTGTAGAGTCCTGTGCTTTCATCTATGGATCCAGGGCCATTCATCGGCAGCGACCATGTGCAAATTTCGGTCACGTCACGGCTACCGAAGATTGCCCGTAGTTGCAACTTCCCGGCAGTCAAAACTGCGGCCGATGCCGGTTTGACGACCAGCGATGAGGGCATCTGTTTCACTAGCACCCACGCCGAGCGAGTACCTTGCGCGTTGCTGATGACCACTTCGTCCAGGACATAGGTCTTATTACCCACTTTCGCAGGCGGGGTGTAAGTATGATCGCCGTCGCGCAATGCGCTGGGGGCTACACTGCCGGGGTTGTCCCCACTGGAATTTCTGACAGTCCACTGCAGCTCTCCGCCGCTCAGCGCACCGGCGGCCAGTTCCACCGTCCTGTCGTAGTCGCAGAGCTGGATCAGGGGATTGATGGTCAACTGATTGACCAGCACCGTGACCAATGCCGAGCTGTTGATGACAGCAGGCAGGGTCTTACTCTCTGCAACGACACGCTCGCGAAGAAAACGTCCGGAAATCTGGCTGGCGAGCGGCGCGGTGTACACCCCGTTGCTATCAACGCTGCCCAGGCCCGGCGTGTCTTCTTCCAGCGCATACACATGCCAGTTCACCGCGGCGCTTAAGCCTTCCAGGGTAAACACCTGGCTACCCCCGGCAGCCATCAGCGGTTCCAGCGGATTGATGGTAAATGTCGTTAACTTGGGATCGACACGGCCGAAAAAACCGATGTCACGGGGTGCGCGAAATTTTTCGCCCTGGATGGCATTGCCGAAGTTGAGTCGGATACTTTCTTTGATGAACGAGCTGACGGGGACGCTTACCTTTAACGCTACCTTTAACGCATGATCAATTTTCGGCTCGATCAAACCTCTAACCAAGAGTATAAGGTTGGCGGCCAGATAGAGCAGCACCAACGCATAAAAAGCAGTTCCATCGCCTGAACCTGTGGGATTTTCGATCTTACTTGAGGTGATCTTCACATCGAGCGTTGGTGTCAGGACAAGTTCATCACCCTCCTCACCAAGTTGATACCGGCTTTTAACCTCAATCCTGTAAAGCTGATCGCTAAGGATGTCTTCGCTCACTGAAGACGAGGTCACCACGTGTTCCAAGGCTTCGGAGCTCCAGTCCACGCAAATAACATTATCCTCCACATAAATGCGTAGCGGCTCTGGCCCAGAGGCTGAGAAGAACATTTCCGTTCTCGTCACACGGATAGTGACTAACTGATCGCCATAGGCTATCGGCCCCATATGAGTGACCGATTCCGGGGTGTGCAAACCTCCACCAGTGGCCACGGCACTTAGAAATCGGCCATGTTCATCGTGGGTAATGGTAAAGTCGCGATTGCCTATTAACTCGGCAACTCGGTCTAAAACGTGTTTAACGGCAAGCGCGTTGTTGATACTATCCCGGTCAAACAACACCGTTGCAGAATAATCCTCACCTGCGTCATCGGGTATCAGATATCTATGCTCTTGAGGCGGGGTTGCAGCTGGCTGACCTGCGCCCATAGACATACAAATGAGCAGGGCACCATCCCCATAACTGGCATCGCTAACGTTTAGCGACGCCAAGCGGTTGGCCTGCATGCCCAGTTTGAAAGATCGCGGAGTCAAGCCATCTACATTGCCCTTGGCAATACGCCCCAATGTCCAGACCCGCTGTTCAGGCGGCAAGTTCTGGAAGAGGTCCCTGAAAAACTTGCCGCCCAATTCCTGTTCGATCAGGGTTTGACCAAACGTCAGCTTGAAATTGTCAGAGTATCTCAAGTCAAACTTGACGTCACCATTGACCTCCACGTTTCCCGGCACCTGGTCAAGGATCAAATCAAGTGTCAACCGAGGCCCCTGCAGCGGGTCCGTCTCCACCAGTTTCGAGGCGTTCCATTGGTCGACGTCACGCACCATAGTGACTTGCACGCCGCCCAGAATGGCGCACGTCAATAGCCCTTTGGCGCTTGAGTGTGGGTCATCCGGATCCAACCGCTCAAACGACAGCCGCGGCGCATCGAGAATAAAATCCCTGAGACGTTCTTGAACTTTGCCATCGCTTATGGGCACCACCCCGCTGATGGGGGGGAGGTATGAATCCTCCGTGAACCGGGCTATATATTGCTGTATCAATAACATGTTGGTTTTGCTGCGCGTCATTGCAGCAATAGCGTCCCAGCCCCACATAACGATGTTGCGCTTATCTTTCATCCAGTCCAACAAGCTATCCAGTGAGTTGTCAGTCATGATTTCAATCTCCAGGGTTAGAGCAGTCATTGCTCTGCGATCTTTATTTTTCGCGCACAGACGATGCACTGCTGATTACTTGCAGGTCGGGGAGCCCGGGAAGCTGGATATATGAGAACTGTTCGTCAAAACTGATGTCGACGGTGATCTGCAAATTTATTTCATTGAGCTTTAAACTCGACAGAAACGCCTTGGGCACACGCACTAAAATCTTACCAAGTTGGTACTCTTCTTCCGTGACGAACTCGTCGTTGTCCACCCGCAGATCGATCAGTTTATTAGTGCCATCGTCCCCCAGCCCTGCCGCTTTGATTCTGACCCGCTGGTCTTCTGCCATGAACGCCCAGGCATCCAACCTGAACACGGCCCCGTCATCAGGGACTTGATCAAGGGGTAATTTGCCACTTGGTGCCAGTGGCGTCAGGGCCTGGATTTGCGGCCAGTAAGAAAAGTCGAGGGGCCTGACTTCAAGATCGTAAACAGCAGATCTGTTAGCGGCTCCCCCGCTCGGGGTCAGCGTGTAATAGACCCGTACTGTTTTACTCAGGTTAGCCGGCACCGCTTGCGCGGGAATGTAAAAGCGAAGGGGATTACTCGTAGAAGGACCGGCAACGTGGCTGCCCAAACCTGGAACGCCCTCCCAGTGCATTGTCAACACGTCGTCTGGACCGAGGTCCACCTCGTCGGGCACGAAGATGGTGACCCCATTGGTTATTTTAGAGGCAGGGATGTAGCCTTTGAATTCACCCGGGTCGGCAGCTTCGGCTTCAGCGCCATCAACATTCGGCGGTGGCAAGTTCTGTTTGCGCACTAACTCAAGTGAGAACGGATCAGAGGTGCCAGCCTTGCCCACTCGGGCGTACTGATAAAACAACGTCACGGTCTTGCCCCGACTGGCGTACAGCCACGAATGCTCCACTGCGACTTGCAGCACCTTGCTGGCAATGGTCGATGAATCCACCCTAAGGGTTTTGACCAGTGGCTTGTTGCCGCCCGTGGCGTACAGCAGCACGTCATCACCGGTCTGAATGCCTGGATACAAAGGGATCTCCAGCGTGACGCCGTTGAGCCACTCATCAGGGTCAAGCCAGTCTCCGGACGAGTCTTTAACGGACAGGGCTGGCAATAAATCAGAGGGGGGCGTGATGATGCTAAGGGTTTGCCGGGCTGACGTAGTGATCACAGTGGGGTCAGCGTAATCGATGCTGTAACTCATCAAGGCATAGCCACCTTCGATCATCAGCAGCTCACTGGCTGTTACGGACCACAGCAAAGGCTGCCCTGCCTCTTCAGCGGTCAGGGTTTTCCTCAGTACCAGCGGACCTATATCATCCGTGTCTTCATCAAAATACAAGTTCAGAGTCAAGGTCACCTTGTCACCCTCCTGCATGGCGCGGTAGGGCACAGTTACAAAGGTCACCTCCCCGCCTTTTTCCAGAAGTTCCGGGTCCAGGCACAAGTCATGGGACTCTTTACATTGCGGCACGGGCAGCGCGTTACCCGATGCAGCCGGCTTGCCCACGTAAAAAAAACGTCGCAGTGACTCTTCGCCGGGCTGTGTGGGATCGAGGCTGTGAGGCAACCGATAGGAATAAAACACCCAGCCCTGATCCATCCCCCTAAGCAGACTGTTGGTGATCGACACCAGCATCTTTTTCGGATAATCAACTTCGGACACAACTTCCGTATCAAAAAAGTCTTTCACTTCGCCCGTGACACTACACCCTCGCCAATTGGGCCAGAACGAAGAGCCTGCCGCCATCTCCGGGTAGGAGATGTAAGTGGTCAGGTTCGCATTACCCAGCTTATCCAGATCAATATAGTTTTCTGGCTCTAGATCTGGAACTTCAGGAAATGGCAAGAGTGGTAGTGGCATGATCATTCCTTGAAACGTTGGGCAACGGCCTGGACGGATTCCTTGACAGGACGCGGGGATCAAACTGTCAGGATTGTTTTTTACACCTCCACGGCATCGCTGCACACTAGCAAAAGTGCTAGGTTGCCCCGTTCAACAAGCCTGCTAAGGTAACTGCAAGAGCCGCGCGCAGTTGCCCACCTGATCAGACAGCGCGGTTATCACTCAACACATCGCCCTTTCGTTATAGCGAGTCGTTATAGCAAGTTAAACAGGGCCGCTGATCGCGATCTTCAACGCACTTTCGATGCCTCGACTGACGCGTCGAAGGGGCCCCTTGTGGCCTGACTCACTCCCCATCGAGAACTGCATCATGACAGCGTCAACTTCAGTGAACTCCAATGCATTGAACTTCATGAGCTGCCTTAAAGGTGGCGTTGACCCACGCACCGGGCTCTATACCGTTGCCATTAGTTTGCCGGAATTTCAGAGCAACGACTTGCGCGGCCCGGGGCTTAATCTGGGCCTCAGTTACAGCCCGCTCAATACGCTGGATATTGGCTTTGGCATGGGCTGGACGATGCAACTGTCAGAATACAACCCCGGCAACCAAGTCCTGGCATTGAGCACCGGCGAGACCTTCAAGGTGACCGGCACCGAAACGGTGCCCGGTACCAACACCCTTAAGCTCTTGATGGAAGAGCAGAAACTCGTCAGCTTCAATTTTTATCAGGACGCTTCAGACCGTTACCGGGTGATGCACAAATCCGGCATGGTGGAAATCCTTCAGGTACGCGGCAACATACTCAGCAATGTGGCTTTGCCGATCAGGGTCCTCTCGGCGTCCGGGCATGGCATTACCCTGGACTATCTGCCGTTCAGCACGACTCACCAGCGTCTGGACTCTATCAAAGATGACCTGGGCACCACCCTGCTGGAGGTCAAACGGGATGAATTCAGCGTCGAGTATGTGCTGCGCCCCTATGACGGTGTCGACGGTGAGCCATTGGCGCGTTTCTTCATGACCCTGATCGGCAGGGACAAACGAGTCACGATGATCACGCTGCCCACTGAAAACAAGGCGTGCTGGCGATTCGAATACGGCTCGCGCAATGATCAGGTCTATATCGAAAAAGTGGAGACACCTGCCGGGGGTCGCGAGGAAATCTACTACCTGGACAGTGGCCATTATTTCCCGGACAGCGCTCAGCGGCCTCCTTTGCCACGGGTCACCAAGCACGTTGTGTTTCCCGGCTTCAATCAGCCGGCAATTGACGTGCACTACACCTATGAGGGCATGAGTGAAGAGAACCGCCCCGTCAGGAACAACTTTCTAGGGGTGGGGCTCAACATTGATTGGAGGGACGATGGCCGGGATAACCTCTACAAAAACTTGAATGAATACGATTACTTCTGCATCGAAAGCCTGCATGAAGACGGTAAACTTGAGCCGGTGCGCAGCATCGAGCGCAAGTTCAATCGCTTTCATCTGCAAACCCGGGAGGTCACTACCCAGGGCAATCATGTGCAGACCCAGAAAACCACTTACAACCTCCTGAAAGAAACGCTCTACAAGGATCAACCCGTCGATTGTCAATTGCCCAGGCAAATCGAGACGAGTTGGCAAATGCTGAATGATGCCACCCATTCGCGCTTTGAAACCGTCAGCAGTACCTACGACGCCCACGGCAATCTGCACACCCGGACCCGGGCCGACGGTGTCGTCGAACAGAATGTCTGGTACCCCGCCACTTGCAGCGATGGTTGCCCTGCGAACCCCGAAGGGTTTGTTCGCCATCTCAAGGCGAAAACCGTGACCCCGGCGCCCTCGCTTCAGAGTGGCGCGCCAACCCTGTGCACCCGTTATCGCTACACATCTCTGGGGCCCATCGCCGGCAGCGAGCTGGCAGACATGGTCGTGCCCGAAAGTGAAACCCTGGTGCAGCTGCTGGGTAACGGTGAGGAGCTGCAACTGCAACAAAACGTGTTCGACATGTTTAATCTGCGTGAAGACCCTTTGCTGCATGGCCGGGTCCAATCCGAGGCGGAGACGATCAACGGCAAATCCACCTTCACCACCTACACGTACCAGACTTACGACAGTCCGCAGCTCCAAGTCCCCGTGCTGGAGACCACACAGACCCTGTCAACCGACTTTGACAGCGCCAGCAAAACCATCCTTCAACAGCAGTCCACCGTCACGGCGCAAGAGCTGCTGAGCGTTGTTGACGGTGTGGAAACCCGTCGCGCCTACGATGCACTGAATCGGGTGACGCGCGAAATCATCGCCTGCGATACCGAGTTCGAAGCCATCCGTGAGTATGAATACACCCTCTGCAGCCAAATGGGTGACCAGGCCGAGGAGGTGGTGTTCAATGCTCGCGGGGCCATGACCCGCACCTTGTTTGACGGGCTGGGTCGGCGCATCGGCGAAGAACAGGACAGACTCGACAGCGATGACCCCGGCCGCGTCCGGAAAACCTACGCCGCGCAGTATGACGCCCTGGGCCAGCTGCAAACCGAAACCAACTTCGACTGGCTTGAAAATGATGAGCTGGCACTGACCCTCACCTACCGTTATGACGATTGGGGCCAGCAGGCTTGCGTGATCGCGGCAGACGGGGTCGAAACCCATCAGCAGTACGACCCGATCGGCACTCCCGAAACCAGTTTCACCCCGATCCAGCGCAACTGGGTGCAGAGTGCCGGGCCAAAGCCTGTCATCAGTGGTCGCAGCGAAACCTGGTTTAACGTGTTCGGCAAAGTGGATCAGAGCATGAGCCTGGACGCTGCCGAAAACGTGCTCGGCACTCAGACTTTTCTCTATGACGGCCTGGGACGCTGCACGCAGCAAACAGACGAGCTGGAATTCACCACCCGCTTCAGCTACGACCCCTGGTCGCGCATGGTCAGCACCGTGCTGCCCGATACCAGCGTCATCAGCCGGGAATATGCATCGCACAGCAGCGCCGAGTGGCCCACCGTCCTGCGTGTGCAGCATCCGAATGGTGGCGAGACCCTCGCCGGGGAGCAGGTGTTCGACGGGCTGGGGCGCATGACCCAGGTCAAGGTCGGCAAGCGGATCGAGCACTACACTTACGACGGCGACCGCACGCAAGTCAAAAGCCGCACCACCCCGGCCGGCCAGATCATTGAGTTTGACTACAACCTGACACTCACCGCTGAGCCGGTGTCCAGTACCGCACCCGATGAAAAGGCCGAGTTCACTTACAACAAGACCAGCGCTCGCCTGACCCGCGCCGCCAACTCACTGGGGGAGCGCCGCTACGATTACGACGCACTGAATCGCCTGCGCGGCGAACAATGGCTCGACAGCCAGGACAAGCTCTGGGAGACCACCTACGTCACCTCGTCACGAGGCCGTCAGCTGAGGCGCACCGAACTGCAGCAAGGTAGCAACGCAGGCCTTGACACGGTTTATCACTACGACACATTAGGCAGGGTTGAAGCGGTTGACCAGGGCAATATCCAATCCGCTTTCAGGTATGACCCGCTGGGCCAGCTCGATCACATCACCACCCGCGATCTGGCCGCTGGCACGACGCTGGACATCGATGTGAGGTATGACGATCAGGGCCGCGAAGTGCATCGCACGCTCACACAGGACTCACATGCCCCGTTCACCCTTGAGCAGCAATGGCGCATTGACGGGCAGCTGGAAACCCGCCATCTGCAGCAAGGTGGAACGAGTTTACTCGCGGAGTCATTCAGATACGACAGCCGAGGTCGGCTGACCATTCACTCCTGCTCCGGTAGCCAGTTGCCCAGGGACAGCGAAGGCCGGCTCATCACCCAGCAGATTTTCAGTTTCGACGCCCTGGACAACATCCAGGCCAGCAGGACCACCTTCGCCGACGGCACTAATGAGCGGGCCAAATTCGCCTATGAAAACAGCGATGAGCCGTGCCAGTTGACAGGCATCGTTTACAGCCCTGAACGAACCGCCCCGAACCCGACCTTCAGTTATGACCTCAATGGCAACCAGCTCAATGACGAGCGCGGTCAACAGCTGCAATACGACAGCCAGAGCCGTCTGCTGCGCGTCGAGCAGGCCGGGCAGCTGGTCAGCGAGTACCGCTACGACGGCCACGATCACCTGGTCACCTCCCGACATGGCAGCACCAGTGAAACCCTGCGCTTCTATCAGGACCAGCAGATGAGCAGCAGCGTGCAGGATGATCAGCAACGCCACTACCTCTTCCTGGATGACCAGCCATTGGCCCAACAGCAGGCAGACGACGTATCGCAAACCCTGTTGCTGCTCACTGACCCGAACCGCAGCGTATTGGCTGAAAGCCAGCAGAACGACCTGCGCACAGCGGTCTACAGCGCTTACGGCGAACGCCACAGCGATGACGAGATGCTCAGCGATTTTGGCTACAACGGCGAACTGCGCGAGTCCAGCAATGGCTGGTACCTGCTGGGCAGGGGCTACCGCGCCTACAACCCAGGCCTGATGCGCTTCCACAGCCCGGACTCGCTCAGCCCGTTTGGCGCCGGTGGGCTGAACCCGTATACCTACTGCCTGGGCAACCCTATCGCGCTGCGTGACCCCACCGGCCATGATGCCAGCGGCCAGAGCGGGCGGCTGCGGCGGCCGGATGAGGACGTGTTGCCCCCCGACGCGGTGGGCGGCGGCTGGATGTCATGGGTCTTTGTCGCAATCGGGGTCGTTGGCAGCATTGGACTTGCCGCTGCGACAGTGGCCTCCTTCGGCACCGCCGCACCCATCACTGTACCGCTGTTGAACATCACTATCCCCGCCACCACTGTGAAGGTCATCACGGTCGCATCTTTAGCTACCGCAACGGCGTTGACAGTGTCCTCGACAGGCGCAGGCGCTTATGCGGCGGTGACCGGCGATAAAACCGCCGAGCAGATAAGCCAGTGGACAGGGATTGCGGCCATTCCGTTTGGTATGGTTGGGGGCTGGCTTCGTAGCTCCGTCAAGAGCGCCATCAAGGCCGGCGCCAACACAGCGCGAGGAGCAGCAGGAGCAGCAGGAAGAGGAATCAGACCCTCAATCAGTCCATTCCTTAGCCCACACGTAAGCCCCGGCGGAGGTAGAAACGCTGCCTTTGCCGCAGGCCCCGGAGTAGTTGGTAACGGGCAATTACCTGAGTTCGGAAGGCTAAGAATGGGTCGCTTTCGCTTCGTAACTTCCAAGCCGGCTCCCCCTAGTGCTGCCCCGACGCCCTCCATGGCCACGAACCCTTTGAGGAGGTCAGCAAGTTTGCCGAATGGAGACGAATTTAGCGACGCACGCGCAGCGATGAGAACCATGCGTTCGCGAATGACAGGCGAAGCAGGAAATAGAAACGCGGACCGAAATAACGTTTGGTTCGTAACAACAGCCGACGACCCCATCGTCAGTCCCAGCATACGCGTTTAAATAACCAAAACCACAACATAGTGAAAGCATACCCCATGGCTTTCACTATGTTGTTATCTACTGTTACAAGCATGCTAAAGTTACACGCTACGCCTGCGTCCACCGCCTACTGAAAAAACCTATACAGACAAATAGCCCACTCATTTGAATGCTTCCTGCAAACAATACAGAAACCCCCTACAACTCCCGCCCTTAGTTGATCCTTTGCACCACTGGCTTACACTGATCAGTCAGTCTTAGAATCCATCTCGTCATGACACCCAACACAATCTCGACTATAGAATTCTGTATTTAGTTACATACACTTAGCTAAAATCAGCCCAGAAGGTTTTATCGTGAAAAAATACCTTTCAGCGTTAACACTCGGCCTGGCCACAGCCGTCGCCGGTACCTCGGCATTCGCCGACAACGGCACCATCAGTTTTGAAGGCCGCATCACCAGTGGGACTTGCGCGATTGAAGTCGTCAACCCGATTGACGGTACGATTGGCCCGGTGGTGAAAATGGGCAGCGTAGATGCCGCCGTCTTCACCGCTGCCGATGTCGAAAAAAACGGCAAGGCCTTCGCGCTTCGCATTGGCGACCCCGCTAAATGCGGCCTGAAAGCTTCTGATGATAACGTGGCCAAGGTGACGTTTAACGGCACCCCGGATGGCAACTTCTTTGCGATAGCCCCTGCCGCCGGGGCGGCTACCGGCGTCGCCATTGTCATCAAGGACCGCACCGGTGCCTCACTCAAACCGGGAGACGCGTCCGCCGATTACCCCGTGCATCGGACCAACCCCACCGACCTGACTTTCAACGCGTTCTATCGCTCCACGGCTGCAGTGGTAACAGCGGGTCCGGCGTCCGCTGATATTCGTTTTCTCGTCTCCATCAACTGAAAATCCGCGCATCCCGGGTGAACGGCCAAAGGCCATGTTCACCCGGGGTACTTTCAATACATCCGGGCACGCTCGCGCCTGCGGATGTACCAGGTAGCTATCCATGTTCGCCTTCAAACCAAAGCGGGCCACCCTGCGGCCCGCGCTCGCTCTGTGCGCAACCCTGCTTATGCTCGCCACTGTCGTGCCCGTTGCCCAGGCAGCCTTGACCGTCAACACAACCCGAGTCGTATTCAGCAGCGACAAGCGCAGCGCTTCAGTGATCATCTCCAACCCCAGCAATCTGCCGTTCGCCGTGCAGACCTGGGTCAACACGGAAGCTGACGATGCCACCACCGCAGTCCCGTTCATCCCTTCTCCCCCCTTGTTCCGCATCAACCCAGGCAAAGAACAGCAACTGCAGATCAATGGTTTACCCAATGACTTGCCCAGCGATCGCGAGTCGCTGTTTTACCTGAACGTGCAGGAAATCCCCCAGGCGGACGGCACGGACGACAACATTCTGAGCATTGCCCTGCGTACCCGGCTCAAGCTGTTCTACCGGCCTGCCCAGCTCAAGGACAACCCGATTACACGACTCAAGGATGTGCAGTGGTCTGTCCGGAAGGATGCGGGCAAGGCACAGCTGATTGCCACCAATCCGACTCCCTTCCATATCTCGTTTATCCGCCTTGAAGTGTCCGGCAACGGCAAGACCGAGCAGCTCAAGCACCCGGCCATGCTCGGCCCGCTCACCACTCAAAGCTATCCCCTGGATGACATGAAGGTCGCGCCCGGCCTGCACGTTGTGTTTGCGGCCATCAACGACTACGGCGGCTACACCTCGCCCCTGACCGTCCCGCTCCAACTGCACTAACTTCAGGACACCCGACATGAGCTTATTACCCGGACGCGGGGCTGCACCTGTGCGCCTGCGCTTCGTGCATTTATTGCTGGCGGGCGGCAGCTGCGCTTTGCTGTTGGAGATCACACCCGCGCAGGCCACTGGCTTCCAGGCCGGCTTTTTGCGTCAGGGCCCGGAATACTCAAGCGATGCCGCCGCACTTGCGCTACGCACTCTGGCTGAAACCGAGGACCTGGGCCCTGGCACTTACCGGGTACACATCCAGGTGAACCTGCGTTATTTCGGCCAGCGGGAAATCCGCTTCAATTTTGATCCAGAGAGCAAGCGGCTGCTGCCCTGCCTGAGCGCAGACATGCTGGAACAGATGGGTGTCCGCCTGGAGAGCCTCGCAGAACCGGCCCTGATGCAAGCATCCTGTATAGACCTGTTTGCGCTGATTCCGGGCGCGCAAGTCGACTTCGATGGCGGCAAACTGCAACTGTCCGTTTCCGTGCCGCAAATCGCCATGCGCCGCACGACCCACGGCGAGGCCGACCCGGCCCTGCGCGATCACGGCATCAGCGCGGCCTTTGTCAGTTATCAGGCCTCGGCGCAGCAGCGTTCCGGTATTAGGGGCGCCAATCGCAGCACAGAGGATCTCTACCTGAACAGCGGTATCAATCTTGGCGCGTGGCGTCTGCGCAGCAATCATGCCATGCGCCACAATGAAGACGGTCAACGCCAATGGTCCAGAGCCTACTCCTACGCTCAGCACGACCTCCCCGGCACCCGCGCCAACCTGACGATCGGCGAAATCACAACCGGTGGTGACGTGTTCCGAAGCGTGCCGATCAAGGGCGCGGTGATCAAGTCCGATCCGGAAATGCTCGCCGATGCCTTGCAGGGCTATGCCCCGGTGATCCGCGGCGTGGCGCAGAGCCGGGCCAAACTGGAAGTGCTGCAAAACGGTTATCCGATCTACTCGACCTATGTCAGCGCTGGCCCTTACGAAATCGACGACCTGAGCACTTCAGGCAGCGGCGAGCTGGAGATAGTCCTCACCGAAGCCGACGGCCAGGTCAGGCGTTTCACCCAGCCCTACGCCAACATCGGCAACCTGC
Organism: Pseudomonas viridiflava; assembly: GCF_900585905.1. Taxonomy (GTDB): domain Bacteria; phylum Pseudomonadota; class Gammaproteobacteria; order Pseudomonadales; family Pseudomonadaceae; genus Aquipseudomonas. Next base: position 89,289 of record NZ_UTVH01000095.1, on the reverse strand, counting down.
TGCGCGAGGGCATCTGGAACTACAGCAGTGCGCTGGGCCGTTATAACGCCGCTGATAAAACCGAACAACCGTGGTTATGGCAAGGGACTCTGGCGGCCGGAATAGGCTGGCACTCGACACTCTATGGCGGCCTGCTCACCAGTGAGTTCTACGGCGCGGGAACCGCCGGCATCGCCCGGGATCTGGGTGCCGTTGGCGCAGTGGCCATGGATATCACGCGCTCCAGCGCCAACATCAATACGCCCCACCAGCGGAACGCGAAAGGCATGAGCTACGCCGTAAAATACGGCAAGACTTTTGCTACCAGCACAAATCTGCGCTTCGCCGGGTACCGTTACTCCACTGAAGGCTATCGGGACTTCGATGAAGCGGTGAACCAGCGCAGCCATCAGACGACATTCAAAGGCAGCCGTCGCAGTCGACTCGAAGCATCGATTCACCAGCGCCTCGGTACCCGTAGCGGCGTCAGCCTGACCCTCTCCCAGCAGGACTACTGGGGCAACATCAATGAGCAGCGACAATTCCAGTTCAACTTCAACACCCAGCACGCCGGGATCAACTACAACCTGCATGCCTCGCAATCGCTGAGTGAACAGCGCAACCGGGGGAACGACCGTCAGTTGGGGCTGAGCGTATCGTTCCCCCTGGACCTGGGGCATTCGAGTCATGCCACCTTCGATCTGCAGAGCACAGGCGATCGCTACAGCCAGCGGGCGGGCCTGAGTGGCAACCTCAGTGAGCGTAACCTGAGCTACAACGCCAGCTTCAGTAACGACCATCGACGTCAGCAGACGGCAAGCCTGGCTGTTGGCTACCAGGCACCTTTTGGCAGCGTCGGGGCAGGACTCACCCAAGGCAACAATTACCGCAACACATCCATCAATGCCACAGGCGCCGTACTGCTGCACGCAGAGGGTATCGAGCTGGGGCCTTATCTGGGCGAAACCTTTGGCCTGGTGGAAGTGCCCGACATCCCGAATGTCGGCGTTTTCAATGCATCGGGGGTGAAAACCAACAGCCGTGGTTACGCCATGGTTCCTTACTTGCGGCCCTATCGTTTCAACCAGATTCAGCTGCAGACCGATAACCTTGGCCCGGAAGTGGAAATCGACAACGGCAGCGCGCAGGTGATGCCGACGCGCGGTGCGATAGTCAAGACGACGTTTGCTGCTCGCAGCGTGAACCGTCTGGTTATCACCGGGCGGACCCGCCATGGCCAACCATTGCCGTTTGGCGCCCAGGTCAGAGATGAACAGGGCAACCTGATGGGCGTAGTCGGTCAGGCCGGGCAAATATTGCTGTCAACGGGCCCACAGCCACAAACCCTCACGGTGCGTTGGGGCGAACAGCCAGCGCCACAGTGCAGGCTGTCGATTGACCCGTCGAGCATGCAAGAGAATGCCGGTTATCGGCTTCAGGAGCTGACATGCATTTGATTTGCCCACCAACCCCCCTGCTCCGGAAACCGCTCATTGAGGACAATCAGCATGCATAAATCCCTGGACGTTCTCACCCGCTGCCTGCTCGTCATCGCAACCTGCCAGAGCGCATCGGCCGCTGCCGCTCCTGACGATGACCCGCAAAATGAATGCTATTGGTCCACGACGCCCGGCATCAAGACGTTCAGTGTTGATATCGGCACGTTGTATATCCCGAGGGACGCCAGGGTCGGCAGTGCCATAGGCGCTATCAATGAATCGAAGTTCACCCCAGACCCTGCCAAGCTGGTGCTTCACTGCAATAGCTGGGACGGGACGGTACATGAGTGGAATACCCGACCCAGCGTGCCATTATTCCCAGGCGCTCTGGATCCGGTCGACGGCGAAGACCTGACCGGCAAGGTGTTGCAAACCAACATTCCGGGAGTCGGCGTACGGATCAGGCAGGGAGCACCTTTCAGGGGCGGGGCCTCCAACTCATTCCACCCCGTGGGCGGCCAGCCCACAGTGCCATTCCAGGCTTTCACCAACGGCATGCCGATGGCGAGCCCCCTTACATTCGGCTCCATGGCCAGCAATATCACACTGATCAAAACCGGCCCTATCGCCGCAGGACCACAGCTGCTCGATGGCAGCGAGCTGTTCTCCGGCAGTGTCTCAATGCTGGGGCGGGTACTGAGCTACGGGCTGACCGGCACGGTCATCGCCGCCCAATGCACGGTGGGCGGCAATCCGGTCAGCGCCGATCCAGTGCAGTTGGGCGAGTGGGAAAGTGCGGACTTTACCGGTCCCGGTTTTACCACCGCCGCCGTGCCTTTCAGCATCACCCTGAGTAACTGCGAAACCGATACCGTTACGCCGGGCTTCGTGGCGATGGCGAATATTCAGCTGGATGGCGTCAAAGGCTCTGTGCCAATAGCACCGACCAGCAGCGGCGTGTTCAGTCTGACCAGCGACTCTGATGCCCAGGGGGTAGGCATTCAAATCCTCAAGGCCGACGGCGCAACGCCCGTGGAACTGCAAGCAGAGGTTCCCCTGGTCGCCATCACCCCGGGCAACACCGTGCTCAATTTCCACGCCAGGTTCTACCAGACCGGCGCCAACAGCGAAGTTCGTGCCGGCAGCGCCAAGGGTGCTCTGAGTTTTACCGTGACCTATAAATAGCGCGTCATGGCGGACCGCGCCTAAGGGCACCAGGGCTTGATCCGCATCTGTTCATCGCTAGCGGTCGACCAGTGTCGGCTTCAAGTCAGAGAAATTAAACCAGGTGAGCTTGCCGTCGAAGCTCACCTGGCCCCGAACAACCAGACCTTCGTTGAGCTTGAAGCGTTGTAAGTCGGCTTTGGATATACGCCCTGCACTAATCCGATCGGCAACTTGCGGCACCGGGTACTCGGACAGCACGGTCACCGTAATACCTGCATTACTGTTGTCGACTCCCCGCACCTCCAGGTTAATGAACTGGTCGGTGCCCATGAACGACCAGCTTTCGAGGGTGAAGTGGGCGAAGTCGGTGACGGCCGCCAGGTTCAGCTGACCATTGGCAACTTTGTCGCACTGGGGGGTCGGGAAGCCCGCTATCGGCGAGACCGTCAAGGTGTACTGGCTTGAGGTGTGCGGTTGATCGGCACCGCTTTCGAATACCTCGTAATGCACCTTGATGGACTTGCCCAGATGCGGGGCGATGCACGAGCCAGGGATTCGGGTTTCCCCAGGCGCTGCAGAAGCCTGGATGCGATACGACCCCATACTATCGCGCTCGGCCCACTGCACGAAGACCTGGTCATCTGGCTCAATGGGCGCTTCGGGAAGGATGACCACCGTGGCTCCGCCAATCGCGTTGCCAGGGTTCAGGGTGCCGGATCTCGCACCGCCTGTTGCTTCCTTGATTTTCGGTGCCTGAAATACCCGTGGCACAGGCTGCGCCGAGACTTGCAGTTGCACCGGCCGGGACTCCGGACTGAGATTACCTGCGCGATCCGCTATCGAGTAAAACGCAAAACGCTCGCCGTCGCCACGCGCCCGGATCATATCTCCACTAAAGGTCAGGACCACCGGCTTACCGATCTCTTCTCGAGAAAGCGTCTTTGTCGAAACAATATCGGCATTACCGAACTCGAACGCGTCATCGCTCCAGTACCAGGTCACTACATCCCCCGGCTTGCCGCCGACGTAGGACGGCATCTGACCCTCTATCTGGTCGCCGTTGTCCTTCAGGTAGCGTGCGGTTACCGCCTTCACAGGAAATTGCAAAGGACCGTTTTGGGCTCCGAGGGCAGGAGGCGTCAGGTCCACGGTCACCGGCTGTGGTGCCGATTGGGTCCGATTACCTTCCGTCTGTTGCACAATGTAGTAGAGCTGATGAATTCCTGGCGTCAACTTTTCACTTGGAACGACTGACCGCAGATCGCCTGGCGGCAACGTCGGGACACTCTCATCCCACGCTTTGCGATCGAACTCACTACCATCCCAATACAACTCAAGCGCCGTGAAGCCACCCGGCGATGGCTCATAATCCCAGGCTGGCACTTCGAAGGCCAGATCCGCAGCAGCCTTGTCACGCGGGAGCAAGCCTTGCTCGTCCCACTGCGGATCATCATCGAGCAAAGCCTCTACCATGGGCTTGGGAAGGTTGGCATTTACTTCTGAACGGGAAGAGCGGCTCATGGAATTCTCCTTGAATCCTGCTGACACTGCCCAGTAGGTCATCAGCTGTGGGGAATATCCATAGTAGAACCTGTAACAGCGGCTCAGGTACTGGTAGTTCTGCTAGTTGACAGCCGTGTTCCAATACCCCCTATAAAAAAAGGGAAGTCATCAGACTTCCCTTTTCAAACGATATTCCATCAGGCCCTTACCAGTTATAGCGCAGCCCTACATTCGCTCCCCACGGCTGTTCGATTTTGTCGCCGTTACTGTATTCAAAATCGGCGTGCAGCTCCACGGCGTCAGACAGCGCCACAGCGATCCCTGTACCCAACTCACCTCGGGATCCGGACAAGTCGTTGTTGAACACGTTATTGTTAACCGCCACTTCATTGTTCTTCACAAACTCATGGGCCACGGCCGCTCGCAGATAAGGCTGCACGGTACGCCCTTCACCCAGGTCAAAGCGGCGGCCGACCGTGGCACCCACCTTGCCTGACAGTGAGCGGGTACGATCACCCTCGGCGCGCATGCTGTTGTCCAATTGGTAATCCTTGCCTTCGATAATGACGCCTGCCAGCTGGGTATAAGGTTCGACGAAGTAGTTATCGTCCAGTTTGATATGACGGCCGAACTCCACGGATGCGCCGACGCCAGAATTGTGGTAATTGCCTTTGGTGCGAGTGCCGTCGCTCAAGTTGACCTTGGCAGTGTTCTTGAAGCGGTTGAACTTGAGCACGCCATCAAAGTAGTAACCGGTGTCGCTGTCCAGCCAGGTGCTGTAAGCGCCCACATAGTAGCTCTCGACGTTGCCATTGGCGCCGCGATCCAGATTGAGATCGGATTTACTCTGGCCAGCCATGACACCTGCGAGCCACTGGCCGTCGCCAATTGGCAATTTACCGTCGGCACCAAGTGTTACGCCCTGCTGTTGCTGCTTATAACCAAAGCCCGACGCATTGGCCACGTTGAACTTGTTGCCGTAGCTGCGCATCCAGCCGCCGGACCGACCACCGTTAGTGCGCAGTTCACCCATGCGCGTGCGCAAGGTTGTCAATTCCCCATACCAGACGGTTGGTGCAGTGTTGAACAAGGCAATGATGGTCTGCGGGGCGGGCCCTACTCTGCGCGTGGAGGCGTCCAGGTACCAGTCATTGGCGCCCTGCTTGACCAGATCATAAGACCAGGTGCCCAGATCCACTGCCCCGCCTACCAGGGAAAAATCAGCATCGCCAGCGCCAGCATGCACAACATGCAGGCTGGTGTCGTCGACAGGGTCGGTGCCCGTGCTGCCGATCAGCAAGGAATGGCTGCCGGTGGCGCTGCCGGTAATGTCGATGAAGTCTGTTTGCGCGCCGCCAAAATCCACATCCATGACAAAGGTGCCACTGCCCGACAGGCTGGCCATCGACAGCGTATAAAACGAGGCGGCATCGCCCAGTTTGATAAATCCATTGTTCATCGACAAATCATTGAGACTGGCGTTATCGACCATGACCCACTGCGAGCCGGTGTTGATTGCAACGCTTTGGGTGTTCTCCAGGCGGCCGGTGAACAGCGAGCCGTTACCCAGCGTCAGGTTGGCAATACCGCCTGCCTCGGCGATCAGATCACCTGTCATGACGCTTTGGTCCAGGCTCAGATCGGCGCTGCTGGTGGCGTCGACATTGACATTGCCCGCCATATTGGCGCGCGCAAGGTCCAGCGTGGCCGTGCTGCTATCGACGGCTTGCAGGTTACCCGTCAGGATGCTGTCCGCAAATTTGAGGTCTGCGCGACTGCCGCCCTCAAGCTGTAAATCGCCGGTCAGGCTGGCTTGGGCGAAATTCAGATTTGTCGTGCTGCCCCCCGCCATCAGCACATTGCCGGACAAGCTGCTGTTATTGACGTTAACGGTGGCCTTGGACTGGTCCAGGACCTCCAGGATAACGCCATTGCCGCCGATCAGCGTAGAGCCATTGTTGACGTCAACTACGCCCTCCACCGGCAGAGCGCTCGGGCTTGCCTGCCGGAATGAAAGGGCCGCGCCGGTTTGCCCGACGACATGGGTGCCATCCAGTGTCAGGGAAGCGCCGGAATAGGCCGCCTCCGAACTTATCCAGACACCGTTTACGGCTCCCGTCAAACGGCTGTCAACGGCCCGGGCCTGCCCCGCAAGGCGCAGGCCGACTCCGGTTGGGCCAGTGCCCGTCAACTCTGAACGCAGCAGGTTCAGCTCGCTGAAATGCGTGACCAACGCCCCCGTAACCCCACCGGTGCTGGTGCTGTCGGTGAGCGTGGCCGAAGAGCCTGTGGTCTCGGATGTAATCCTGTTGAGCGTCAGGCCGTTGTTTGCGCCGATCAAGGTACTACCAGAAAGGGTGCCCGTGCTGTTATTGATGACCAGCCCTTCACGGATAGTTGCGCCCCTCATGGTGATAGCTGAGCCTTCCCTGACATCTACTGCCTTGATAGAAGAATCGGGCGAAATATTAATCGAGGCCCCACTGGCCGCCATGCGTTGATGCTGAGTGCCTCCATTGACGTTTAGCGTGCCATTGTTAATAACATTGTAATCGTTGGCGGGGTTTGACCCATCAATTTCCATTGTCACGTTATCAACCGTAATAATCGCCCCAAGCACGTGATGGCTGACAAACAGCAAAGGCAGTAATGAAGTCCATCTGGCTGCAATAACCAGTGGGCGCAGCTTAAATAGGGCAGAACGGGCCATGACAGGCTTCCTTTAGTCTCAACGCCGTGTCGGAAAATTCAAGCTGGACTGTCCGAATACGGCCTTCAGTGAATGGCGGATGCGCAGACTACAGACTTGACTCCGGAAATCATGCAGGAACATTCCCATAGGACTGTAGGAAAGTTCCTACTGGCAAGACCAGCCCACCCACTTTAGGCCATGGGAATTCAACCGCGTCAGGAACAGCCAAGCGGCGATAAGAACATGCCTGGCTTATTCCTGAGTAGGCGTTGTGCGCTAACGCTTAGAAGGAGAGAGGCGAGTGTTGAAACCCACCAAGCCATGACGCTACCGTCTGCCGGAGGGAGGGCAGCTCAACTCTGAGTCAATAGTGCAATACACAGCTCCAGCGCCCCTCCTTGACACCCTGACCTGCGTTGCACTGGAGCCTGACTGTCCGCTTGCACTCTTTGTCAATGTGCAGGTAACAATGGCGCTGCCAAATAAGATAGGCTCAACGTAATCGTCATAGGGCACCGTTTTTTCGAAACCTTCTTTGATCTTTTCATCGTCGAGCGTGATGGTTTCAAAGCTGTAGTCGGATCCTGATATTGGATTTTTGAAATCGATGTCCGAGTAGCCTTGCCATTGTATATCGAGCGTGTCGCCATCCGAGAAGTTGTCAGGATCAGGCAACACCCGGAACCTCACACCGTTCCACGGCAGCGAACAACAATTGATCATCGGAATCGCATCGGGCTTTCCTCCGCGCCACCGGTCAGGAAATTCCACCTCGTTAAGACCGACGATGTCGATAATTCGAACATCGACTGACGTCCTTTCCGACTCCTGTTCGTTCACGTTATTCCACGTGCTGTAATAAACGGGTAGTTTGTCGCTGTAGCCGCCTTCGACGATTTTGGCCCAGGGTACGTTGAACGTAATGGGATCTCCCGCCTCCTCGTCTGAGATCTCAACTTCATCAACAAAAGACTCAACCGCCCCCCAGTAGAGTCGCAGCTTATCTCCGCGCACAGCAGGGTTAGAAGGGATTTCAGCCCGGGCATCCATGTTTTTATCAGCCTCCCCGAGCACGTTGTCTTCAGGCGAACCTTCGCGACTCTTGATGACAACCCGAGGCAGGTACGGGTTGACAGGGCCTGGATTCTCCGGGGGCGGATCAATCCCGGCGACGGTGAAGTCCACGCTGACGTCGATTTCGGCCGAGTCAGCACGAAATTTTTTACGCAAAACGCTGTACTTGACTTTAAAGTCCCGCGCTGTGTGATCTCCTCCGGCAGAAAGCGCTGACCAGGTGATAGGGATATCCATGGGGAGCTCGGTGACCGGGAATGGCTCAATCAGCTCATCTTCCCAGGTGACCTGAATCCTGTCTTCGAGTTTGAAATTGACATACCCAGGGATCACGACGGTTACGCCTTCTTGGGCATCAGCGCGATCGATCAAGCCATCCCCCGCCAACGGCACCACAGGATCCTCCAGACCTGAAGGCAGTGGATCAAGGTCAACGTAGAGCTCGACCGGCATTGACATCTGACCCAGATTGCCGCTGCGGTCTACGTAGCGATAGCTAATCCCGATTTCATCTTGCGGCAGCCTCTCGATATCCGCAGAATCAATGCTGAGAACCAGTGAACCTGTATTCGCTACATCCTCTTCGCTGACGACTTTGATCGCCGTAGGCCCATCGGGGATGGCTTTTATCCGCCCCCAAAACACATAGATGGTGTCACCGGCAATCATATCGCTGGAGCGCGGCACTGTTATATCCAACGTTTCATGCGATTCCAGGTAATCACGTCGTAGTTCGTTATCAACAATGTCCTCTGGCAACAAGAGTGTTGTAACAGGCCTACCCTCATTCGGCGGCACTCGGTCAACAGTCAACAATGCTGGCTCGGAATGGATTTCGTTCCCGTCGAGGATGCTCTTAAAGCTGTAATGAATGTCATAGCTCGCTTGATCTCCGAACGTGTCGGCCGCAACAGTGAAGTTGCGCTCTTCAGGGTCGCTGGGATTTCGAATTTCACGAGATTCAACCCGTATGCCTGTAACGAACAAATTGAGCTCGTCACCTTCCGTAGGTAGCTCCGGTGGGGCAGGAATGGCCACTTCCAAATCGGTATCCCGATTTGCCTCAGGCCAAAGTGTTCTATCGTCTCCAGCGATGGGCGGTATCGCGTTTTTTAGTAAAGGAGGTTCATAGGCTGATTTCCTTGTGCGGCTTCGCTCAATTCGATTTTGCCGATAAGTCTCGCGCGCCTGCTCAGCGGCAGAAATGTGCTTCGATCCACTCATTTTCGCGTTCTCCATGTAAACGATAAGCAACCCTGGGCAGCGACGTGCAGGAGGTGAACGACAGGCACTGTTGAAGCTGCTGCAACCTTGAAGCGCACCCCGTTATAAAGCCGAAATGTCCTGCCCTTGCACCCACTATTAAACGCCTGCTCTGATGCAGCGGGTACTAGCAGAACTACTAGGGTTTAACTGTCACGGTGGGGGTCAAAGCGACTATATGAATGAGGAGTCATCGAACGAAAGGCGCCAGCGCAGTGGCGGCCTGAGTGTCAGGCTCGGCCAGCCCAAGGGGTGGGCAGGCCCATGTTTGCTAGTCTTGTTCCTGCGCGTCTATTTCCTCCCAGACGGCTTGCGCCAGGTGAAAGGTCGCATTGGCCGCCGGGATGCCGCAGTAGATTGCGCTCTGCATCAGTACTTCCTTGATCTCGTCACGACTGACGCCGTTGTTTTTCGCCGCCTTCAGGTGCAGACGCAACTCGCCCTCGCGGTTCATGCCGATCAGCATGGCGAGGGTGACCAGGCTACGGGTGTGCCGTGGCAGGCCGGGGCGGGTCCAGATGTCGCCCCAGGCATGACGGGTAATCATCTCCTGGAACTCTTCGTTGAACGGGGTAAGTTGCTTCAGACTGTTATCGACATGAGCATCTCCCAGCACCTCGCGGCGCACCTGCATGCCCGCGTCATAGCGTTGTTTTTCGTCCATATGGGGCTCCGGTTCAAGCGTGCAGAAAAGTGAGAATGCGCTCGCCGAAAGCGCTGCCCGCTTCGACGCTGGACAAGTGCGCGGCGTGGAATTCAACGTAGTCGGCGCCATGGATCTGATCGGCAAGAAACTGCCCGTCGGCCGGCGTAGTGACCGCATCGTGGCTGCCACAGACCACCAGCACCGGGCGTTTTATCGCGCTGATCTGTTGACGAAAATCGGCGTCCCTGACAGCCGCACAATTGCCTGCGTAGCCTTGCGGTGAAGTGCGCGCCAGCATGGCGACAATCGGCTCGACCTGCTGCGGCGCGGCGCTGGCAAACTCAGGCGTGAACCAGCGCGCAATGGAGGCCTCGCGCAGTGCCCGCATGGCGGCAACACCCTCGCGCTGGACCGTTTCAATACGCGAATTCCAGACTTCGGCAGTGCCAATCTTCGCGGCGGTATTGCACAGCACCACGCGCAACAGGCGTGGCGCAGCGTTGATCGCCAGCCATTGGCCAATCAGCCCGCCCATGGACAGCCCGCACACATGCACCTGAGCTAACTGCAAGGCATCGAGCAAGGCCAATACGTCCTGGCCATTCTGCTCAATACTGTAGCTGCCATCGGTCACCAGTGACTGGCCATGGCCCCGGGTGTCGTAGCGCAGCACCTGGAAATGGCGAGTGAACGTCGGCATCTGCGAATCCCACATGTGCAGATCGGTGCCCAGGGAGTTGGACAGCAGCAATACCGGCGAGCCTTGCGGGCCTTCGAGCTGATAGTGCAGCTTGCCGTCGGGGAGTTGGATAAAGGGCATTGGGCCTCCTGTGATGGATGGGTGCGATTTTTTTTCGTGCGCATCCGTGCTGGCACTCTCTTGGCCAACACGTTGGCTCTCGTTGAAAAACACAGCTATCTGATTTGAAATATTTTTTATTCGTAGGAGCGCGCTTGCCCGCGATTCGGTCTGTCAGGTGCTGAATATATTGCCGGTGCCGACGTCATCGCGGGCAAGCGCGCTCCTACAGATCAGTGTGATCGTTGCCGAGTTGTTCATGCTCGGCCACCGCTCGCGCGACCCATTGCTGAGCCAGGCCCAGGTAATGGGCAGGGTCGAGCAATCGGTCCAGGTCTGCAGGCGTCAGCGCCTGGCTGACCTGTGGATCGGCCCCGAGCACCTCGCGCAGGGGCAGGCCGTGTTGCACGGCAAGGCGGCAGCCCTGCTCGACCAGATGATGCGCCGCGTCGCGGCCCAGGCGCCGGGCCAGTTCGATGCTCACCGCCTCGGCCAGGATCAGGCCCTGGGTGGACTGCAGATTGTGTCGCATGCGCTCGGCATCGACTTCAAGTTCCGGGACCATCTGCAACGCCTGTTGCAGCGAACCGGACACCAGGCAGCACAGCTGGGGCAGAGTTTCCCATTCCGCGTGCCACAGGCCGAGGCTGCGTTCGTGCTCCTGTGCCAAGGCAGCAAACATCGTCGCCACCAGCCCGGGGGCGCGCACTGCCGCGCTGATCATCACCGCAGCGCCCACCGGGTTGCGCTTGTGCGGCATGGTCGACGAGCCGCCCTTACCCGCCGCTGCCGGCTCGAACAGCTCGCCGACTTCGGTCTGCATCAACAAGCTGATGTCGCGCCCGACCTTGCCCAGACTGCCCGCCAGCAGGCCAAGCCAGGCGGCGAATTCCACCAGCCGGTCGCGCTGGGTGTGCCAGGGTTGTTCCGGCAGGGTCAGTTGCAGTTCCCGCGCCAGGGCGACGGCGACCGGCAAGGCCTGCTCGCCCAGCGCCGCCAGGGTGCCCGAGGCGCCGCCAAATTGCAGGCACAACAGGCGCGGCTTGAGTTCCCGCAGGCGTTGGCGGTGGCGACTGATCGCCCCAAGCCAGCCGGCTATTTTCATCCCCAGGGTCACCGGCGTGGCCTGTTGCAGCCAGGTGCGTCCGGCCAGCGGCGTGGCGCGGTGACGCAGCGCCTGGCTGGCGAGGCTGTCGGCCAGCACCCGCAAGTCGTGGTCCAGCAGCTCGATGGCGCGGCGCAGTTGCAGCACCAGCCCGCTGTCCATCACGTCCTGGCTGGTGGCGCCCAGATGCAGATAGCGCTCGGCAACCGGGTTATCGGCAGCGATTTTTTTGCCCAGTGCCTTGACCAGCGGGATCGCCGGATTACCGGCGCTGCCAATGGCCGTCGCCAGTTCGGCCACATCGAACAGTGGCGCGTGGCAACTGGCCTCGATGGCGGCAAGCACCTGGGCCGGGATCAAACCGGTGCTGACCTGAGCGCGTGCCAACGCAGCCTCGAAGTCGAGCATGCCCTGCAGACGACCGTGATCGGAAAACACCTCGCTCATCTGCGCCTGGCTGAAATAAGCGTCGAACAGTTGCTGGCTTGAAGAATTCAAAAGCATGCTCCAGTCATCAGGTGGCGTCGGAATGGCTGACCCAGCCTTTGATCAGGACGGCGATGGCCGCCAGGACCGCGGGCACCACCAGCGCGGTCAGCACCTGCTCGAAGTTCCAGCCCAGGCCGAGCAACGTCGCGCCCGCCCAGGCCCCCAGAATGGCGCCGAAACGCCCGATCCCGAGCATCCACGACACGCCGGTGGCGCGGCCCTGGGTCGGGTAGAAGCGCGCCGCCAAGGACGGCATCGCCGACTGCGCGCCGTTGATGCACATGCCCGCCAGCAACACCAGAATCGCCAGCACGGCGACATTGCCCAGGCTCTGCCCCACCAGCCAGGCGAAGATCCCGGCCAGAAAATAGGCACAGCCGATCACCTTGTGCGGGTTGTATTTGTCCATCGCCCAGCCCACGCCCACTGCGCTCAGCACACCGCCAAACTGGAACAGCGCGCCGATCAACGCCGACTGTTCCATGCTCGCGCCACTGTCGCGCATCAGCGTCGGCAACCAACTGGTCAGCAGGTAAACGATCACCAAACCCATGAAATAAGTCAGCCAGAGCAGCAAGGTGCCTGCGCTGTAGCGGCCGGCAAACACCACCTTGAGCACATTGCGGCTGCGCACGGTTTTCTGCTCCGGCACGCTGAAATCATGCGCGGCGTTGACCTGCAGTGGCGCGATGGGCGCCAGCACCTTGCGAATACGCTCGGCACCGCGATTGCGCACCACCAGAAACCTTGCCGACTCCGGCAGCCAGATCATCAGCACCAGCGTCAGGATCAACGGCAGAATCCCACCCAGCATCAGCAGGCTGTGCCAACCCATGGCCGGAATCAGCTTGGCCGAGACGAAACCGCCGCAGGCCATGCCCAGGTTGAAACCACAGAACATGCTGGTGACCAGCAACGATTTCAGCCGCTCCGGGGTGTATTCCGACAGCAACGTTGTGGCATTGGGCATCGCCGCCCCCAGGCCCAGCCCGGTGAGCAGACGCAGGATCAACAACTGATCGATGTTGCTGCTGTACGCCGACAGCAGGCTGAACAGGCCAAATAGAAACACCGCCACCACTAGCACCACTTTGCGCCCGAAACGGTCGGCCAGGGGGCCGGATCCGAGGGCGCCGAAGACCATGCCGATCAGCGCCGCGCTCATCACCGGCCCGAGGCTGGCGCGATCAATGCCCCACTCCACACTCAATGCCGGTGCGATGAAACCCATGGCAGCGGTGTCGAGGCCGTCGAGAAACACAATCAGAAAACACAGCACCACCACGCGCCACTGGTAGCGCGATAGCGGTTGAGCATTGATAAAAGCCTGCACATCAAGGGTGCCAGCCTCGGGCACGCGAGCGGTGAGTGTCATGGTCCATCCTTTTATTATTATGGGGTCGTTCGCGGGTACGAACGCCTTGCTGCTCACACGACGATAAATCCGTTCAGAAGTCGAAAAAAACCGTTTCGTTGTCGCCCTGCACGCGGATATCAAAACGGTAGGCGGTCTTGCCGTCGAACTCGCAACGGCGAGCAATCAGGGTTTCGCGGCGGGCCGGTTGTTCAATCAGATTCAGTACCGGGTCCTGTGCATTGGCCTGGGCCTGGTCGTCGAAGTACAGACGCGTTTGCAGATGAATATTGATCCCGCGCGCGAACAACGACACGTTGACATGCGCCGCCACGGGTACGCCTGCGGCATTGCGCACGGTGCCGGGTTTGATGGTGTTGAGCAACCACTGGCCATCCTCGCCGGTGGCGGTGCGACCAAAGCCGTTGAACGGCTTTTGCGGATCGTACACCGGGTGATACACCCCCTCATGGTCGGCCTGCCAGAACTCCAGAAAAGCATCGCGGATCAGGTGGCCGTTGCCATCATAGACATTGCCCAACAGCACAATGTGTTCGCCGGGCGCATGGGCCATGACCATTTCATGGGTGATTTCCAGATCCCGGGGCGGATTGCCCGCCGCTTCCAGCGCCAGGCCGATGTGCACGTAGGGGCCAGCGGTCTGGGAAGGTGTTTCAGGCAGCAGTTGAACAGGCATGGGCGCGGTCCTCAGCGATTTTCGAAATGGGTGGCGCGTTGTCCACGCAGCACCACGTCAAAGCGATAGGCGAGGCAGTCCATGGGGTTGGCCATGCCCATGTCGAGCCGGGCAATCAGGCTTTGCACCGCTTCGGGGTGGGCGATGGACTGGACGATGGGGCACAACGGGATCAGTGGATCACCCTCGAAATACAGCTGAGTAATCAGCCGCGTCGCAATCGACGGGCCGCTGACCGACACGTGAATGTGCGCCGGACGCCAGTCGTTGGGGCCGTTGCGCCATGGGTAGGGGCCCGGCTTCACGGTACGAAAGCTGTAATGGCCGTCGCGGTCAGTCAGCGCCCGGCCGACACCGCCGAAGTTGGGGTCGATGGGCGCCAGGTACGCGTCGCGCTTGTGGCGATAGCGCCCGCCCGCATTGGCCTGCCAGATCTCCACCAGGGTGTGCGGCACCGGCTTGCCATACTGATCGCAAACCCGCCCGGCGACGATGATGCGCTCACCGATAGGCAAGCCGCCGTTGTTGAAATTCAGGAGCAGGTCGTTGTCGTGCTCACCGAACTTGAGATGAGAAAAATCCGGGCCGGTCGTTTCGCAACTCGACTGCGGAATGCTGACCAATGCCTGTCGCGGCGAGCGCAGGATCGAGGTCTTGTAATCAGGCGTCAGGGCTTTGGGGTGCCAGTTTCGGTCACGAATGACAAAGCGGCTGCTGTGCGCATCAGGCATGCGGTTCTCCAGGTTTTTCCTGTTGCTTATTATTGGATGGAGCGCGTGAACAGCCCGCAGTCTGTCGTGGCCGAACCCAAACCTGAACTGAATAAAACGACTGCATCCATAACCATCTGGTTATGGATGGACGATCTCGCCGTAGGCCTTGCCCACCTCCCGCAACACGTCCACGCACCACTGCGCCGCTCTCGACAGCGGCAACGCCGGGTTGCTGGAGATGCCCACTGACCCGCCCGGCTCGCGGATGCCTAGCTCCAGCTCATGCAGCTCTCCATTGCGCACATCCTGCTGCACGGCATCCAGCGGCGCGATCCAGATGGCGTCGCTGCATTGCACGTAACGTCGGCTGAGCGTCAGCGACAGGGTTTCCAGGCGCTGGCGCGGCGGGCTCAGGCCATATTGCACAAACAGCGCGTCGGCGAATTTGCGAATGGTAGTGCCCGCAAGCGGCAACACCATGGGGTAATGCTCAAGCTGCTCGCGTTGCAGCCCGGCCCCAAGCAGCGGGTGACCGCGACGCACCACCAGAGTCATCGATTCGCTGTACAGGTGCTCGAAGGTCAGCCCCTGGATCTGCGGGCTGTCGGTCATGCGGCCGATGACCAGATCCAGTTCCCCAACGCGCAGTTGCGACAGCAGATAAGCGCTGGGCCCGGTCATCACACTGACGATCAAGGCCGGATGCCGTGCGTGCAGGCGGCACACCACTTCCGGCACCAGCAGACTTTCCACGGTCGACAGCACGCCCAGACGTGCGGTCACCGGCTCGTGCTCGCCGGAACGCAAGCTGTTCACCCCTTCGCGTAACGATTGCACGCTGGGCCCGGCAAAGCGCAGGAACGCCACCCCGGCGTCGGTCAGCGCTGCCCCGCTCTTGCTGCGTACGAAGAGCTGGGTCTGCAGCAGGGTTTCCAGTTCCTTGAGGGTCTTGGACAGCGCCGGCTGGCTGATCGCCAGTTGATCCGACGCCCTGGCCAGGCTGCCCTGCCGGGCGACTTCGAGGAAAC
Source organism: Pseudomonas viridiflava (assembly GCF_900585905.1). Classification (GTDB taxonomy): domain Bacteria; phylum Pseudomonadota; class Gammaproteobacteria; order Pseudomonadales; family Pseudomonadaceae; genus Aquipseudomonas. The sequence continues at coordinate 73,341 of NZ_UTVH01000095.1, read as the reverse complement.
ACAGCAAATGGCGGAATTTAATTCGGGTATCAATGTTCAACGTAATCATCGCCAGCAAGGAAAAGAGGCAGCATCAGCATACCCAGCCTGACGCCGTTTGGCGCATTGCCCACGGCAGACGGCGTTGCACGCAACGGCTAGCGCACCACGCGGAACTGGCGCGGCGACTGCCCGGTACTGCGCTTGAAAAAGCGGGAAAAATAGGCGGGGTCAGAGAACCCCAGCCGGTCCGAGACCTGATTGACGGTCAGCGTGGTGTAGACCAGCTCGCGTTTGGCTTCCAGCAGCAGGCGCTGGTTGATCAGCTGCAAGGCAGAATGCCCGGTGAGCCGACGACACAGGCTGTTGAGATAAGCCGCACTGACATTCAACTGCGTCGCGTAGTACTCGATGGGCAAATGCTGGCGATAATGCTGGCCCAGCAGCCGAGTGAACGCTTGCAGTTGCGGGCGACCGGCTTCATGGGCGACAACAGGCGCGGTTTTCGATTCAGCAGTGCGTCGCGCCAGCCATATCCACAGCTGAGTCACCAGCGCTTGCAACATGGCGTCCCTGCCGCTGCTCACCTGGCAGTATTCCTCGCTGATCGCCGCGAACAGAACATCCAGCAGCCTGCGCGCCGGCTCATCAACCGCATGACATTGGGCCTGATCGGCGCCTGGCAGCACCAGTGTGGCATTCAACCGCTCCACCAGAGGTTGCGCCAGGCTGAGCACATAGCCCTGGATATCCGGCGCGAAGCGAAAACTGTGCACGCTCAGCGGTGGGATGATCTGCAGCACAGCTGACGCGGCCTGCCGGGTGATGCCTTCCACCTGCAGCGTGGCCTGCCCGGATTGCACATACAACAGTTGCACCAGATCGTTGTGGGCGTGGTTGCGTATCTCCCAGCCGTGCAACTGGCTGCGCTGTGGGATCGGCTCGCAATGCAGCAAATCGGGCGTCGGCCAGGGCGCCGTTTCGCCATACAACTGGAACACCGGGACGACTTCGCGAATGCTTGCGGGCATGCAGCCCTCCGCCAGAGCTGATGGAAAATCCAGAAAATACAACGAATCGTGCCTTCTTCTTCACCTTCAAGCCACCAAAAATACCAGCCAGACAAAAACAAGAAGCTTGAAGGTAACGCCATGAAAACCCAGATCGCCATTATTGGCTGCGGGCCTTCCGGCCTGCTGCTCGGCCAGTTGCTGCAACGCGCCGGTATCGATAACGTGATTATCGAGCGCAAAAATCCCGTCCATATTCTCTCGCGCATTCGAGCCGGAGTGCTGGAACAGGGCACGGTCGATCTGCTGCGCGAAGCCGGTGTGGCCCAGCGCCTGGATGCCGAGGGCCTGCCCCATGACGGTTTCACGCTGGCGTTCGACGGCCGCACCGAGCGCATCGACCTGCACCAGTTGACCGGCGGCCAGCGCGTGATGGTCTATGGCCAGACCGAAGTCACCCGCGACTTGCTGCAGGCGCGGGGCGATGCCGGGGCGGTCAGCTTTTTCGACGCCAACGACGTTCAACCCCACGACCTGAATACAGCAGCGCCCTATGTGACCTTTGAAGTCGACGGCCAGACCCTGCGCCTGGACTGCGATTACATTGCCGGTTGCGACGGTTTTCATGGCGTTTCGCGCCAGGCCATCCCGGCCGCTGCGCTGACCACTTTCGAGCGGGTCTACCCCTTCGGCTGGCTCGGCGTGCTGGCCGATACGCCGCCGGTAAGTGAAGAGCTGATTTACGCTCGCCACGCCCGGGGGTTCGCCCTGTGCAGCATGCGTTCGAGAACCCGCAGCCGCTATTACGTGCAGGTCGGTGCCGAGGAAAACGTCGAGGACTGGTCCGATGAGCGCTTCTGGGACGAACTGAAACAGCGCCTGCCGCAGGAGGTTGCCGAGCGTCTGGTGACCGGGCCGTCCATCGAAAAAAGCATCGCGCCGTTACGCAGTTTCGTGGTCGAGCCCATGCAGCACGGGCGCCTGTTCCTCCTCGGCGACGCTGCGCATATCGTCCCGCCCACCGGGGCCAAAGGTTTGAATCTGGCAGCAGGCGACGTCAACACGCTGTATCGCCTGCTGCTCAAGGTCTATGGCGAAGGCCGCGCGGATGTGTTGCAACGTTATTCCGACATCTGCCTGCGTCGAGTGTGGAAAGCCGAGCGGTTTTCCTGGTGGATGACCACGATGCTGCACCACTTTCCCGACAGCGACGGCTTCAGTCAGCGGTTGCAAGCGGCGGAACTCGATTACTTCGCCACCGCCGAGGCCGGCCGCAGGACCATTGCCGAAAATTATGTCGGGCTGCCTTTCGAAGAGGTTGACTGAGGGAAGGGCCACTATTGGCAACAAGCGCAGCGCTGCACCGCGAAGCATCTGAAAATCAAGGGAAATTCTGCTTATTTGCGGCTGTTCATTTCATGATCATCGGCGCAAAACCGCAGCCTGCAAGGCGTTGGCGAAGTTATCCACAGACATACCCCCACTTTTCGTGGACAACTTTTGGCGGCGATTACTGTGGCTTTTGCGGCGCGGCCCGTGGGAGCGAAGGTGCTCGCGAGGAGGTCGCACAGAACACAATGATGACGTGGGACCGGCTTCAGCCGAGAAAGCTGACTGGCCTGTTCCACAGATTCATCAGCTGTGCTGGCCTCTTCCCGGCTGAGGCCGGTCCCACAGGCAAATCAAGTCACTCGGCCGCTGCCTGAGTGCTGTAGCGCAACCAGACGCCGCCACCGTCCTGCACTTCTGCTGAGGTCAGGGTCAGGTAGGCCGGCTGTTTCCAGGCCTGAGCCGAGACTTCGAACGACGCGGGGTGCTCGCCTCGGCCATCGATCAGCGGCAGCACCAGTACGCTGACTTCATCCACCAGCCCGGCATTGAGGAACGAGCCACTGACATGCGGACCGCCTTCGACGATCAAGCGGCTGCGCCCCAGTTCACTGGCGAGCACAGCGACTACGTGCTGCAAATCAACCTCGGTCTTGCCGCCGAAAATGTAGGACACCTCGATGGATTGCAGATAAGCCAGATAGTCGTCTGTGACGGCCTCGGTCACCACTTCGACCACATGAGAGCCCAGTGCCTGGTTGCTCTTCCATGCCACTTTGCCTTGAGGGTCGATGGACACCGCGTAGCTGGCGGCCTTGCGGTCGGCAAAATGATGGGTCCGGGGAATCGGCGATCTGGCCAGGCCACGGGGGTAATCGTCGCCATGGGCGATTTCCTGCATGGTCACCCGGCCGCAGATCCAGGCATCGAAGTTGAAGGTCTTGGCCAGGGTTTCGTACAGCTCGCCAGCCGCATTCTTGAACGGGCGCGCCCAGCCGTCGGTCAGGGCGTGGCCGTCGACGGACGACATCATGTGGCAGATAACATAAGGCTTCATGGCGATGCTCCAGCTAGGGGGTTACGCCTCACGGCGCTGCTGTACAACCGACCTGCACTGGCGCTGGATAGTTCGAATGCATGCCGACGCAGCGCTGCAATCGGCACGATTTGAGGCGGGAGTTGAGTCTCAGGCAGAGAAAATCAGCGGCATGTGCCGCTGATGGCCACAGGCGTTCAGGCGGCGGCAGCGGCGGCGGCAGCCACCCGGGCCTGCATGTCCAGAGTAATGCCGATCAGGCGCGCGAAGATCTTCAGCGTCTGCAGCAGGTCCGGGTCGTCCAGCTTGGCGGGCAGCGGATCGAGCGCGCACAGCGTACCGAAGAACGACCCGTCGGCAAGGAAGATCGGCAACGACAAGTAGCTTTCAAAGCCGTACTTCAGTGGCAGCGGATGATTTTTGAAATGCGGGTTCTCACTAACGCAAGAGATGACAACCGCCTGATGATGCTGGCGGATCTCGTTGCAGATGGTTTCCTCAATCATCAACTCGTCGCCAGGGCCCACGCCGAAGCGGATTTCATCGTTGACTGCACAGGCAATCCAGCGCTGCTCGGTCACCCGGGCGATGGCGGCAAAACGCAACGACGTCAAACGTGTTACCAGACTGAGAATATCGGAGGTCGCTTCAACTTCGGCGATGGCCGCGATCTCGGCAGCGGTCAATTGTATCGATGGCACTTCGTTTACCTCTCGGGTGATCCAGCGCCGAGCGTGTCTTGTCAGACAGTCGTAAAGGAGCCGAACAGTCGGCCATCGTACGATGCAGGCCGGTCGCGAGCAACTGCTGCAAGTGTCGCACCCTGCAATCGCCGATCAACGTCGTTCTTCCCTGACCAACGGCGACCCCGGTTGCCGGCGTGCACTCAGATGGCTCCCCGATCGGTGATCACTCGACCCGCTTGATCGACACCACTTCAAAGTATTTGTACTTTTCCTTGCTCGCCGCCTTGCGCGCTTCCTGTTCGGCGTCGAAGGTGCTCAGGGTCTTGGCTTCGTGGACGAACAGGGTTTCCTCGCCTTCGAACTCGCGAGTGACCCGCAACGTCACCACCAGTGCCGGTGACAGGCGCTTGGTCTTCGGCTTGGGCGCAGGCGGCGCCTTGACCTCAACCGGTGCGGGCGCGCTCTTGGGAACAGGTGCGGGAGTGGGTGCGGCCACCGGCTCCGGCGCGGCTGGCGTCGCAACGTCGAGGCCCAGGGCGCGGCGCATATCGTCTTCGGTCAAGCCTGTGCTCATGTGCAGCGTTCTCTTATCAGTGATCCGGCGGTGTTCGCCGACTACGTCGAATGACAGGGCGCCATTGTACGCGTGCACCTTGCGTGCTTGAAGTGCAAAAAGACCTCCGGGCCGTTGAGCCGTGACAAGCGCGCCTCGGTCCACTAGATTATGCGCCCCCGAAAGGCCCAGCCTTGCGTGTCCCACACCTGAAATAGTGAAATTCGATGCCTGATTCCCAGACTGCCGACTCCGTGACCTGTGCAAAGCGCGCCTATGAAAGCGCCATTGGTCTTTCCCAGCATGTGCCTCAGGCCAAGACCATCAGCGAGATGGTCCTCGACGCCTTTCAGACGGCCAAGGAAAGCGAAGAAATTCGCCAACTGCGTGCTGCGATACGCCAGGCTCAGGACGATGTGGATGACGACAAGGCCTACGAGCTGATGGGCGAACTCAAGCGCCTCAAGGACGCCGAAGCCGCCGACAGTGCAGCGCTGGCCGATCTGAGCACGCAGTTCCCCATCAGCCGGATCCTGTCCAGCTACAAGGATGATCCTGCGTTTCAGGACCTGGTCTATGCCTTGGCCCTCAAGGTGCTGAACCAGACGCATCAGGCCATCAGCAACCCAAGCGCGGGCAAGAGCAAGAACGCACGGGCGAAAAAGGAAGCGGAGGTCTACACCATCAGCAAGGACGGCGAAAGCGTCAGCCTGCCGCTGCGCACGCCACGCTCAAGGCTTAACGCGGACCGCCAGGCACTGGAGTTTCTAGGTTTTGCATTTGTCGGCGAAGGCGACGAAGCCGAGCTGCAACGCGAGACCTTCAGCGACAACGACGGCAACGAACTGACCGTCACCCGCAAGAACATCATCACCGCCCTGCAACAGGGCAAAGCCTTCGACGGCTACAGCATCACCTGATAAAAGCAAAATGGTTTTTTGCGGGAGCGAGCGTGCTCATGCCTGACGCTCTATTCGCGAGCAAGCTCGCTCCCACAAAATCAGGGCACATCACCATCCCGGTAAGCACTGCGCGATTCAACCCTGGAAAAAGGCGTTAACCAACGCCACACCCGTGGGAGCGAGCTTGCTCGCGAAGGCGTTCCAGCAGATTAACCACCTGTCATGCCTGACGCTCTATTCGCGAGCAAGCTCGCTCCCACAAAAACCGGGGCACATCACCATCCCGGTCACGCCTGTAAGCGCGGCGCGATTCGATCTGCTGCAACCCTGAAAGAGACGTTATACTATAACAACTCTAACAGGAATCTCAGTACATGCCCCCTCGTAAAGTGGTCTCTCTCGCTGGCCTCGCTTTAGGTTTTCTCGCCGATGCGAGTTACGCACAAACCCCGCCGCAACCCGTCGAGCTGGAATCCATCAGTGTCAGCGCCGACACCGATTTCGAATCGGCAACCGGCCCGGTCAGTGGCTATCGGGCGACCCGTTCGGCCAGTGCGAGCAAAACCGATACGGCGATCCGCGACATTGCGCAGTCGATCAGCGTGATCCCCGCCAGCGTACTCAAGGACTTGGGCAGCCACGATGTCGAACGCGCGCTGGAATATGCCGGTGGCGTGTCGAAGCAGAACAACTTCGGCGGCCTGACCCTTTACGAATACAGCATCCGCGGCTTCACCACCTCGGAATTCTACAAGGACGGTTTCAGCGCCAATCGTGGCTACCCGAGCACGCCGGACGCCGCCAATATCGAACGCATCGAAGTGCTCAAAGGCCCGGCCGCCAGCCTTTACGGACGCGGCGATCCAGGCGGCACGGTCAATATCGTCACCAAGAAACCCCAGGCAGAAGCCTTCACCACCCTGCAGACCAGTGCAGGCAGTTGGGATCGTTATCGTACGGCACTGGACGTCAACGCCCCGCTCGATGCGCAGAAGAACCTGCTGTCACGGGTCAATCTGGCGGTCGAAGACAACCACAGCTTTCGCGACCATGTGCAGAGCAGCCGGGTATTGGTAGCACCCACGTTCAGCTGGCAGCTGGACCCGGACACTGCGCTGTCGGTGGAAACCGAGTTCGTGCGCCACACGTCGACCTTTGACCGTGGCATCGTCGCCCCCAACAATCGCTGGAGCGGCATGTCGCGGCGCACCTTCCTTGGCGAGCCCGACGACGGCGACATGGACAACGACAACAACATGGTTCAGGCGGCGCTGGAGCATCACTTGACTGATGCCTGGTCGTTGCGTCTGGCCAGCCATTACAAGCAAGGCGAGCTCAGCGGCTTTGCTTCGGAAAGCCGGGCACTGAACCCCGACGGTCAGACCGTCAACCGCCGCTATCGCGAGCGTGACACCAGCTGGCACGACAGCATTACGCAACTGGAGCTGCGCGGGCTGGTGGACGTCGGCAGCTGGCAACATCAGTTGTTGATCGGCAGCGAATACGAGCGTTATCGCAAGAACGAACGCGTGACCACTGTCAGTGGCGGCCCCTACGCCATCAACGTCTACCGCCCGGTTTACGGCCAGGCGAAACCCAATGGGCTGGCTGGCAGCACAGACTTTCGTGACACCGTAAAAAGCCAGGCGCTCAACCTGCAGGATCAGATTGTCTTCACCGACAAACTGCGCGGCATGCTTGGCGCACGCGTGGAGCACGTTGAGCAGGACACGCGCAATTACACCGGCGTACCCGGCAGCGAGCAGCGTCACGATGAGCTGACTTATCGCGGCGGCCTGCTCTATCAGTTGACCCCAGCGCTGGGTGTCTTTGCCAACGCCTCCACCTCGTTCAAACCCAACACCGGGCAGGATACGCAGAACAAAGCGTTCAAGCCCGAGCAAGGCGTCGGTTATGAAGTGGGGATCAAGACCGAACTGTTTGACGATCGCCTGAGTGCCACCCTCGCCGCTTTCCATATCGAAAAGGAAAACGTCCTGGCGACCGATCCAGCCAGTGACGCTCAGCGCGCCATCGGCAAGGCCCGCAGCCAGGGCTTCGACGCGCAGTTCAGCGGTCAGGTCAGCGATGCGCTGCGAGTCATCGGCGCGTTCGCCTACATCGACGCCGAGGTGACTCAGGGCGACACCGAGATCCCCACCGGCAGCCGCATCCTCGGCGTAGCCAAGCACAGCGGCAGCCTCCTCGGCGTCTATGAATTTCAGGATGGCATGCTCAGAGGCTCGGACCTGGGCGCGGCCTTTACCTACGTGGGCGACCGTTCAGGCGAAGCCGGTAAAAGCTTCGAATTACCCGCTTACCACACCGTCGACCTGCTGGCCCACTACAAGGCCAGCGACAACGTGACGGTCGGCCTGAACCTGAACAATCTGTTCGACGAAAAATACTTCGAGCGCTCCTACAGCAATTACTGGGTCTCTCCCGGCGAGCCGCGCAACCTTACCGTCAGCCTTTCCCTCAACCTCTGATCAACAAGGACTCACCATGCACCTTACAAAAACAATCCTGGCCCTCAGCCTGCTGGGCGGCTTCGCTGTCAATCAGGCTAGCGCCCATGGCCTGTGGACCGAAGAACGCCGCGGCAACATCGAAGTGGTGTACGGCCACGGCGCCGAAGACAACGCCTTCAAGGCCGAGAAGATCAGCGGGGCCTGGGCCTATGACGCGCGCGGCAAAATGATTCCGGTGACGGTTGAGCGTCTCGCCGACCACGCGCGCTTGCAGCCGTTGAACCGGCCAGCGGTGATGGCCGTGGCGCTGAACAATGGCATGTGGTCGCAAACCGCCGACAAAAAGTGGACCAATCTGGGCCGCAGCAAAGTGCCCGGCGCGACCACTGCGTTGCAGACCTTCAAATACAGCCTGGCCATCTATCAACCCGGGGTGAAGCTGCCGCCGCTGCCTCGCCTGAGGCTGGTCATCGTGCCCCAGGCCGATCCGCTGAGCGTTGGCCCGGGCAAAGCGCTGCCGGTGAAGGTGCTGCTCGACGGCAAGCCCGCTGCCGGGATCAAGCTGATGGGCGACTACCGCAATCAGCCCGATGAAGTCAGCACCGAAACCGATGCCGAAGGACGCGCCAGCGTGCAGGTCAGAAACCAGGGGCTGAACGTCATCGCTGCTGAAACCGTCATCAAGATCAGCGGCAACCCGGACATTGATGAGCAAGGCCTGTTTACCTCGCTGACGTTTGTCGGCGAGGCCCATCACGAATGACAAAAAATCCGGCATCCCCTGAAAAGCGGATGCCGGATCATCTGACATTCAGGGGTCTGCCTGGCGGTTAAAAGTACTTCAACCAGGCCAGATCCTTGCGCCGCGCCTTGAAGCCTGCGAACGCTCTGACGGCCGGGAACAACGCCAGCGCCAGCAGTGCCGAGCAGAGCCATACCGCGCCTACCGAATCAAAACCGAAATAGTCGCCTTTATTCGGCCCCCAGATGGCGAGTGCCGCCAGGTAAAGGATTTTCAGCACATACAGATGCAGCAGGTAAAAAAACATTGGCGCCGCACCGAATACCAGCAAAGGCTTGAGCCAGGCGCGGCCGGCAGCGCGCTCGAAGCAGAGCAGCATCAGCAGGCCCAGCCCCAGGGTCAGGCAGACGAACAGCAGAGAAGGTGGATACTTGGTGATGTTGAAAAAACTCATCACTGTCTGCACGCCGGTTTCCCCGGTCATCCATGGCTTTTCGCCGTAACCGTTAATGAGCCGCAAACCGGAAAACAGCGCCAGCAATCCCGCGCCCGCCGCCAGCAGGCGGTTTTGCCGTTGCCGTGAATCAGCTCCGGCCGCGAACCATGGGCCAGCGGCATAACCCAGCGCGATCACGCCAATCCACGGCAGCACGGGATAGGACGTGCGCAAACGCAGACCGTCAAACGGCACCAGCCAGCCACGGTCATGAAGGATTGCCCAAGGCACGTACATAGCTGAATCTTCGGCGAAATGCACGCCGTCCAGCAGGTTGTGCCCGGCAATGATCGCCACGCCGAGAATCACCAGCGCCGGCCTTGGCAACCGCACCAGCATCGCCAGCGCCAGCATGCTCAAGCCAATCGCCCAGATGACCTGCAGGTAGATCGAGGTGGGCGGGAACTGGAAGGTCCAGGCGAAATTGACCAGGGTGAACTCAAGCACAATCAGAAACAGCCCGCGCTTGAACAGAAACCCCGAGACACCGGCCTGACCCCGTCGCTCGCCATACAGAAACGCCGACAGCCCGGTGAGAAAGATAAACAGCGGCGCGCACAGATGTGCCAACGTGCGGCTGAAAAACAGCTCGGCTGGCGTCGTCGCCACGTCCATCGGGTCCGAAACCTGCAAATGCAACAGAAAGGTCTCACGCACGTGATCAAGCAACATGAACAGAATGATCAGGCCGCGCAACGCGTCAATCGATTGCAAACGCGTGGCAGCCAACGGCTTCAGAGGTTGGGTCGTCATCGTGAACTCGTCTGGGATGGGTGTACGAAAGGCTGGTTCCAATAGAACGAAGGAACGCGGCCGATCTTGAATAAACGGCGCGAATGTTATGTTATATCAATATTATTAACAACGTGTAGACGCATGATCGCGGTGCTCACAGCTACCGTGAAAAACGGTAGGCGTGAGGGTGGTCGCGCTGGCGTGAGGTCAGGCAACGAAAACTCACTTTCCAAGAGCCGATCGCGAGCAAAGTCATGCCGCAGGTGCGAGACATCGCCGCCTGCAGTAAATGGTCGAAGAATGAAACCGGTCAGGACAAAGCGGATCACAGTTACTGGAAAGGCTTCAAGAATCGCAGTGCGCCAGGCCTGGATTTTTATCACTGGCCTGCGCAACTGACGCCATCATCTTCGCTTGAACGAGATCAGCCATGACTTATATTGCTGCCGAAAACCGTTACCAGCAGATTCCTTATCGCCGCACCGGGCGCAGTGGCCTGGTGTTGCCCGCGCTGTCACTGGGCCTGTGGCACAACTTCGGCGACAGCACCCCGGTGGACACCCAGCGCGCGATGCTGCGCACGGCGTTTGATCTGGGCATCAACCACTTTGATCTGGCCAACAACTACGGCCCTCCGTATGGCAGCGCCGAGACTAATTTCGGGCGCCTGCTGCGGGAAGATTTCAAGCACTACCGCGACGAGCTGATCATTTCCACCAAAGCGGGCTGGGACATGTGGCCGGGCCCTTATGGCCAGGGCGGCGGCTCACGCAAATATGTGCTCGCCAGCCTCGATCAGAGCCTGCAGCGCATGGGTCTGGATTATGTGGATATCTTCTATTCCCACCGCTTCGACCCGGATACGCCACTGGAAGAAACCGCCAGTGCGCTGGCCACTGCAGTGCAGCAGGGCAAAGCGTTGTACATCGGCATTTCTTCGTACTCCGGTGCCAAGACGCGGGAGATCGCCGCCCTGCTCAAAGCGTGGAAGGTGCCGCTGCTGATCCATCAGCCGGCTTACAACCTGCTCAATCGCTGGGTCGAAAAGGACTTGCTCGACACCACCGATGAGCTGGGCGCGGGCGTCATCGTGTTCACTGCTCTGGCCCAGGGTTTGCTGACCGACAAGTATCTCAACGGCGTGCCGCAGGATGCTCGGGTCAATCGGCCGGGCGGTGGTTCGTTGCAGGCTTCGCACCTTTCGGAAAGCAACATCAGCCATGTTCGCGCCCTCAACGAAATCGCCCAGCGACGCGGTCAGAGCCTGGCACAGATGGCCTTGGCATGGACCTTGCGAGACCCGCGAGTGACCTCAGCCCTGATCGGCGCGAGCCGCCCGGAGCAGATCATCGAGAACGTGGAGGCGCTCAAAAATCTTGAATTCAGTCAGGAAGAACTGGCAGAAATCGATCGTTTTGCCCAGGAAGGCGGCATCAACCTGTGGGAAAAACCGTCGCTGGCCGAGTAAAAACACGCACTCGGCGCAGCAAACGCAGAACTGTAGGAGCCCACTTGTTGGTGCCCACTTGTTGGCTCCTACATAACCATTCCAAATCATGTAATTGAGCAAGGCAGGCTGGCCCACCTAGCATGCATGCCTTCCTTATGAATAAACCGGCGCAGACAAACCGGACCACCGGAGAACAGCACCACCCATCGATCCCAATCAGCGAGCACACCCATGAAACCCATCGCACTACTCTTCGCCGGCCTTCTCGGCCTGGCATCGGCACACTGCGCCTTGGCGGCAGATCCGCAATCGTTGCGCATCGGCTATCAGAAAAGCTCAGTGGCTCTGGTGATAGCCAAGGAGCAAGGGCTGCTGGAGAAACGCTTCCCCGATACGCAGGTGAAATGGATCGAATTTCCGGCCGGGCCACAGATGCTTGAGGCCTTGAATATCGGTGCGCTGGATGTCGGCTCCACAGGGGATATCCCGCCCCTGTTCGCCCAGGCCGCAGGCGCTGATCTGGTCTACATCGGCGCCGAGCCCGCCAAGCCCGCCGCTGAAACCCTGCTGGTACGCAGTGACAGCCCGGTGCAGACCGTGGCGCAACTCAAGGGCAAAAAAGTGGCCTTTCAAAAAGGCTCAAGCTCGCACAATCTGATCCTGCGTGCGCTAAACAATGCGGGCCTGAGCTACAAGGACATTCAGCCGATCTACCTGAGCCCGGCGGACGCCAGAGCGGCGTTCGAACAAGGCAGTGTCGACGCCTGGGCGATTTGGGACCCTTACGCCTCGCTGGCCATCCTTGAAAGCCACAGCCGCCTGTTGGCCAACGGCGACGGGCTCGGCCTCTCGGGTCCGGTCTACACGGCGCGGCGCGCTTACGCCGATGACAACCGTGGATTCCTGAAAACCCTGCTTGAGCAACTGACCGTCGCCGAGGCCCTGACCCGTCGCCAGCGTGACCAGAGCCTGCAGATCCTCACCCGCTCCATGGGCCTGCCAGCAGTGGTAGTCGCACGCTATATGGATAACCGTCCGCCCTCGCCGATTATGCCCATCGATGAAAACATCATCGCCGCGCAGCAGGCCACTGCCGATCTGTTCCTGCAGAACAAACTGCTGCCCAAGGCGATTCGAGTCGAGGACGCGGTGTGGAAATAGGCAGCCAGAGCTGCGCTTTCCTCCCTGCGCCTATGGGCAAAGCCCACTGTTCGTTGCGCAACAGCTGATCAACAGACTGTTCGCCGCCCCACAGCGGCGAACAGCGCTGCCCGCCTGAACCGCGCCACGCCCCGTCATCGCACCTTTTGGCACAGAGCCTGCAATATTCCATTTAGGCAGGTCGAGAACGAACCGACTGCACATTTGTGAATAACCACGCCACTGCGCTGGAGCCACTGCGATGAACGCAAGAAACCTGTTGTCGATTGCTCGCCTCACACTGTCGATTGCTGCCGGGGCGTTCGCCATCGCTTTGCAGCCTGCAGCCCAGGCCGCCGAGGCAGCGCCTGCCGAGATCAGGCTCGATTACGCCTATTACTCGCCAGTGAGCCTCGCGCTCAGGCATTTCGGCTGGCTGGAAAAAGCCTTGCCGCAGAGCAAGGTCGGCTGGGTGCTGAGCCAGGGCAGCAATCGCTCGCTGGAATACCTCAACAGCGGCGGCGTCGACTTTGCCTCCTCGGCCAGCCTCGCGGCCGTGCTCAGCCGCGCCAATGGCAGCCCGATCAAGTCGGTCTACGTCTATAGCCGCGCCGAATGGACAGCCCTGCTGGTGCGCAAGGATTCGCCGTATCAGTCGATTGCCGACCTCAAGGGCAAGAAGATCGCAGCGACCAAAGGCACTGATCCCTATCTGTTCACCCTGCGCGCGCTGCAACAGGCAGGCCTGAGCAAAGACGATGTCGAGCTGGTCCACCTGCAACACCCGGACGGCCGCACAGCCTTGGAAAAAGGTGACGTCGACGCCTGGGCCGGTCTCGACCCGCACATGGCCGCCAGCCAGATCCAGGCCGGGTCGCGCTTGCTGTATCGCAACCTGGCGTTCAACAGCTATGGCGTGCTCAGCGTCACCGAAGCCTTCGCGAAAGCGCATCCGCAGACGATCAAAACCGTGCTGAGCGCTTATGAACAGGCCAGGCAGTGGTCGCTGCAACACCCGGATGAACTCGCGACGCTGCTGGCGCAAGAATCGGGCCTGCCACTGGACGTGGCCAGGTTGCAGTTGTCGCGCACCGACCTGAGTACATCGTCATTGAGCAGCGCCGATGTGACGTCCTCAAAGGCTGCAGCGCCGATTCTGGTCTCCGAAGAACTGGTGCGCCGGGGCGTCAATGTCGACCAGGTCATCGATCAGTTGATCGACACCACCTACAGCAAAACCCCGTAACGGGATATGACGCGGCCCGGCACACGAGAGAAGCCCATGAACTGCAGAAACAAAGCGCTGCCAGCACCCAGAGTAGCGCCACTGGCAGCCAACGGCGCAAGCTGGAAACAACGCGGCAAGGGTCTTGTGCTGCCGCTGCTGATCATCGCCGTGCTGGAAATCGTCGTACGTGTCGGCTGGCTGCCGTCCTACCAGATGCCGGCGCCCAGCGAGATCGCCCTGACCCTCGGCGACCTGGCGCATGGCCCGTTATGGAAACACATCAGCGTCAGCCTGCTGCGGGTCTTGCTGGGTTTCACCATCGGCGCAGGCCTGGCGCTGGTATTTGCCGCCTGGGTCGGCCTGAGCCGGGAAGCGGAAGCGTACCTGGAACCTACGTTTGCCGGGCTGCGCTCGATCCCGAGCCTGGCCTGGGTGCCGCTGCTGCTGTTGTGGCTGGGCATCGACGAAACCTCGAAAATCGTGCTCATCGCCATCGGCGCCTTCTTTCCGGTCTACCTCAACGGCGTGGCCGCGATCCGCAATATTGATCGCAAACTGGTAGAGGTCGGCCAGATGTACGGCTTCACCCGCGCCAGGCTGGTGCGCCGGATCCTGCTGCCTGCCGCCCTGCCCGGCCTGTTCACCGGTTTGCGCAGCGGCATGAGCCTGGCGTGGATGTTCCTGGTCGCCGCCGAACTGATCGCCGCCACCAAAGGCCTGGGCTACCTGCTCAGCGACGGCCGGGAAACGTCACGGCCAGACATTGTGCTGGCGGCGATCATCGTCCTGGCGGCGCTGGGCAAACTCAGCGACGGCGCACTGGCCAGCCTGGAAACACGCCTGCTGGCCTGGCGCGACACCTTCACCGGTCAGAACAGAGGAGACTGAGGCATGGCCCAGGCGCTGCTGAGTATCAGAGTAGAACGTAAATCGTTCGGCGCCGCGACGGTGCTGCACAACGTCGATCTGCAACTGCATGAGCGAGAAGTCGTCAGCCTGCTGGGTCCCAGCGGCTGCGGCAAAAGCACGCTACTGCGCATTGTTGCCGGGCTGGACAAAAACTTTCAGGGCGAACTGGCGCGCAGCGCGGATGATCTGGCGTTCGTGTTCCAGGAGCCACGCCTGATGCCCTGGCTGACGGTTGCGCAGAATATCGGTTTCAGTGACGACACCCATTACGACAAAGCCTGGGTCACGCAACTGATCGAGGAAGTGGGCCTGAGCGGGTTTGCCGATGCGCTGCCCAAGGCGCTGTCCGGCGGCATGGCGCAGCGCGTGGCGATTGCCCGCGGGCTGTATTCACACCCCAAGGTGCTATTGCTGGATGAGCCCTTCAGCGCGGTGGATGCCTTTACCCGGATGAAACTGCAGGACCTGCTGCTGCAATTGGCCCAGCGCCATGCCATCGCCTTGTTGCTGGTCACCCATGACGTTGACGAAGCGCTGTATCTGAGCGATCGGGTGCTGGTCATGGGGCATCGGCCCGGCAACATACGCCAGCAACTCGCCGTGCCCCTGGCGCACCCGCGTGATCGCCGGGATCCACGACTGGCAAGCCTGAAGGCCCAGGCACTGACAGCCTTGCAGCAGGCCCACGTGCTTTGAGCCGCCAGCGGCGCGCGGGGCATTGCTTTTGCGAGCAAGCCTGCCTATATTTCCCGGCGGCGCACTCCACGCCACCATCCGCGGAAAGGGCAGCGCCCAGGACCTTCACCCCCCATTCAAGTCATTACGACTCCCGACCTTAAAGCGGACAAGGTTTGAACAGGAGATCGTATGTCGCTACTTTCAATGTCGTCGTCCGCTGACGGCCGAATCAACCTCGAGCAACAACGCAAACGTGCCAAAGAGCTGTTGCGTCTGATGCGAACAGGGTCATCACCTGCCCACTTCGTCATGCCCGCCAAACGCGTCGCATCGACCCCGCTCACACTCTCAGACGCGCAGTGGTCCATCGCCAGACAACTGGGTTTCAGCAGCTGGCCCAGGCTCAAGGCGCACGTCGACGCGGTTGAGTTCGCCGCCCGTCATCCTGATTTCGACGCATCCGATGAAGCGCAAACCCGGCACTGGCGCTGCGGCAGTGACATCGCTCACAACCTGAAACTGGCCGGCTTCAACGGCCGCTTCCACATGCTCACCGACCCGATGTGCATGGGCCCGGTGCAGGACCTGCCCTACGAGCGCTATCGCCAGGTGCGCTGCGACTTCATCAGCCAGGCATTCGCCATCCCCGTAGCCGACGCTGCACGCCGAATGGATGATGAGTACGCCGACCTGGCGCAATTGGGCAAGGCAGGCCACAGCGTGCTCTGGTGCGAAGCCGATGCTTACGATCAGCTGTTCCTGATCCGCGCGCTGGCGGGCATCACGCAGCTTGAGGGCAAGCTGGAGCTGGTGGAGGTTGATCGCATACCCGGTGTGTCACGGTTCATCGGCATTGGCCAGCTGGCGCCGGATCTATTGGCCTGGTTATGGCCGCAACGCCGCCCCCTCGATCAGGATGCGCTTGAACTCGCCCGCCATGCCTGGGGCGCGTACTGCGCTCCATCCCCCGTCGCGCTGGCCGAACTGGCCCGGCACCCACAGGCTGCGCTGCCGCTGCTGGCGCCCGCGTTGCGTCGACAACTGCAGGAGTTGCCAGGAACCGAAGATGGCTTGTCACTCACCGAGCGTCTGGCGGTGCAGATTATTGCCGAGCAGGGTCCGACACTGTTTGCCCACGTCTTCGCCGAGCTGATGAACAGCCGGGACCCACTTCCGGCGCTGGGCGACATGATGTTTCACGCCCTGATGCGGCCGCTCATCGACGGCCTATCGCCACTGCTGCGGGAATCAGACCCGCAGCTGGCGTGGCCGAAACGAACCCTGACCTTGACGACCCTGGGCCATCAGATTCTGCGAGGCACCGCCTACTGGCCGGATCATGCCTCCCACGCCAGATGGGTGGGTGGCGTCTGTATACAGCCCGGTCAGCCGCACTGGACCATCAACGCCGATGGCTCGTTACACTGGCGCACTTGAGCGGGCGCGATCGACCAAGGAAGTTGCCCGGCCTAAAGACACCACAGCCGGGCAATATCACGGGCACGCTGACGCAGGAGTTCGGGCGCCTGCGCGCAGGCCTGCTCAAGCGTCATAGGTCCGGGGGTGAGCGCGAACGCTGCGCCGATGCCATGGGCATAAAGGGCCTCATAGCCCTCACCCAATGTCCCCGCGAGCAGCACCACCGGTACACCGTGCTCGCGAGCGATGCGGGCAACGCCCATGGGCGTCTTGCCGCGCAGCGTCTGCACATCGCATCGACCTTCGCCGGTGATCACCAGAGCAGCGCCCGCCACCTTCTGCCCGAGCCCCACCAGTTCGGCAACCACGTCCACACCGGGGCGAAACTCGGCAGCGAGAAAGGCCCGAGCCGCAAAGCCCATCCCCCCGGCAGCGCCAGCACCCGGAAATTCGCGCATGTCGCGTCCCAGGATCGCGGCGCTGCGATCGGCGAGGAGGGCCAGGGCATAATCCAGCCGTTTTATGTCCTCATCACTGGCGCCCTTCTGCCGTGCGAAGGTAAAGGACGCGCCATGGGGCCCGCAAAGCGGATTGTCGACATCCGCTGCCACTTCAAAGCGCACCCCTGACAGACGCAGGTCCAGGCCACTGGCATCGATGCGTGACAGATGCTCCAGCGCCAGGCCACCGGGCGGCAGGCTTTCCCCGTTGGCATCGTAAAACGCCACGCCCAACGCGCAGAGCATGCCAGTGCCGCCGTCGTTGGTGGCGCTGCCACCGATGGTCAAAATGATTTTTTCCGCACCAGCGTCCAGGGCATGGCCAATCAATTGCCCGGTGCCATAGGTCGAACTGAGCCCGGCATTGCGCTGCAGCGGCGCAATCAGTTGCAAACCGCTCGCTTCGGCCATCTCGATGATGGCCGTGCGCGAGTGTGCCAACCACCCCCAGCGAGCCATCACCTCGGTACCCAGAGGCCCGAGAACAGAAGCCTCCCGGCGTTCGCCGCTGATCACCGCCAATATCGCGTCAACCGTGCCTTCGCCGCCATCAGCCATCGGGCACAGAATCAGCTCGGCCTCCGGCAACACCTCGGCCAGTCCCTGGGCAATGGCGCGGGCGACACCTTCGGCGCTCAGGCTGTCTTTGAACGAATCAGGGGCAATGACGATTTTCATCAACGGACTCCGCAGAGCTTGCAGGCTCGGGCTGGGTGATAAAGGTCCAGGCGTATTGCCCGTCGGCGTTTGTAACATGACCCACCGAGTTTTCCGCAAAATGGCTGGTGAATATCGTCGCCGCGCTGGAAGCGGCGTATTCAAGCAGCCAGTGCCTTGATGCCCGCGCGTTTTCCTGCCCGGCACAGAACACCGAATTCCATTGCGCACAGGCCACCTGCAACGGGCTGTGCATCACGTCACCACAGAAAACGGCCACGCTGGCACCCGAATCAATGCTGATGCTCATGTGTCCGGGGCTATGGCCGGGGGTTGGGTGGAAGCTGATGCCAGGCAGGTATTCTGCTCCGCCGTCATCAATCGTCTGCAACCTACCCGCTTCAAGCACAGGCCTGATGCTGTCCTCGAAAACCACCATGCGTGCAGCCGCAGCAGGCGTCCCGTAATAGTCCAGTTCCGCCTGCGAGCACACATGCACGGCGTTCACAAAAGCTGGAACCCATCGTTCACCGTCCCATACCGTATTCCAGCCAACGTGATCCACGTGCAAATGGGTATGCAGGACGTAATCGATTTGCTCTGGGCGAACACCTGCCCGTTCAAGGTTGTCCAGCCAAGGGCTGTTCAATTGGTGAAACAGGCGACTGAAAGGCCGATCCTTGAAATTTCCAGACGCCGTATCAATCAGCAGCCGATATTCAGGCGTCTCCACCAGCCAGCTGTGCACGCTCATTTCCACTGGAGTTTGCAGGTTGACCGGGGCTTCATGGGAGATCACCTCAAGCTGCTCAAGGGTCGCATCGGGATACAGTTGAGCGACCGGTAAGCAAAACACTTGCTCGGTAATTTTTGTGATGCGCAGATTGCCGAGGTGATAAACGTCTGAGGTCTTCATGAAAAATCCTGCCTTTATTCGCTAGTCGCCGGATGTCGGGGCTGGGCGCGCTGGTCTCAACGGCGTGTTCTCAGCCCGGGCTCGGCAAGGCCAGCCACTATCTGCCACTCAGACGAAGAAGAATATTGCCGTTTAATAAGGTTGGCGATGCCTGTGAAGCATCACGGGCAGGTCGGCGCGCCCCTTACGGCGGTAAGGGTGCGAATGAACCGCTCAAGCAGCGGTGACTGCGTACCTGCTGCATAGGCAAATACCAGGGGCATGGGCACGGACAGGTCTTGCAACTTCACGAATCTGACTGAGGCCGGTGGACGGCCCAGATTGGCCGAGTTGACCAGCGCCGCTCCTACGCCCGAACTCACCAGCGCCAGAATGGCTGACTCGGTCTGTACCTCTTGAACGATGTCCAGCGTTGAACCCAGCGCTGCGCACGCGGCCATCAGTTGATCGTGGTAAAGCGGATACACCCAGCGCGGAAAGCCTATGAACGGGCGCCCCGCGACGTCGTTCAGCGACACTGCCGGACCCGGCAACTGCCAATCGGCGGGCATCGCCAGGACCAGGTTGTTTTCCGCAAGCCGCAGCGAGGTGCAATGCGCTGGCAAGCTTCCATATTGATAGATGAACCCTCCATCAAGGGCGCCGGTTTCAATCAGGCGGAGCTGCTCTGGCGTATTCAACGGGTGGAGTTCCAGGCTCGCATCAGGGGCTGCTGCCTGAAAGGCTTTCAATGCCTCTGGAACAATCCCGCTCCAACTGCTGTTCTCGACAAAGCCCAGGCGTAACAGGCCTTGCCAGCCCGTCGAGATGCGCTGGGCGTTGCGCGTCGCGGCATCGAGATCCTGCATGATCTGGCGGGCATCATGCAGGAATGATTCGCCTGCCGGCGTCAGCGTCAGGCCCCGCGGGTGCCGGGTGAAGAGCTCGACCCCCAGCTCAAGCTCAAGGTCATGGAGCTGGCGGGAAATGGCAGGCTGGGTAACGTGTATCCACTGCGAAGCCAGTCGAATGCTTTTGTACTCGGCCACGGCGATGAAATAGCGCAAGTGGCGCAATTCCATTGACCCCTCCTATGAAACGATAATGGTGAATCCGCTAGCCTATCATTGATGATCTTCACAGCGAGGGCTGGCGCAAATGGCACATGTTCAATTGCAGCGCCAGTCGTATCGACAACATCAGGACACTCGAACACACTTCCAGATTCGGGCCAGACCCGAGTTCGGTTCCTGCAGCTCACACCCGCCTTTTAACGTTCAACGGACGCGCCATGAAAAACATCCTGATCATCGGCATCGGTGCCGGCAACCCGGAATACATCACTGTTCAGGCCGTCAATGCGTTGAATCGGGCAGACGTTTTCTTTCTCATGGACAAAGGTGCCGAAAAGGAAAAACTCAACGAGTTGCGCAGGGAAATCATCGAGCGGTACATCCACAAGCCTGATTACCGAATCGTCGAGGCGCTCAACCCTGAGCGCGCGCGCGACGGCGGCGACTATCTGCAGGCCGTCGACAGGCTCAATGCCGACAAGCAGCGCACCTTCGAGCGCCTGATTGCCGAAGAGCTGGATGATGGCCAGTGCGGCGCATTCCTGGTGTGGGGCGACCCCTCGCTGTACGACAGCACGATCCGCATCATGGAGGCCATTATCAAGACCGGTCGCCATCAGCTGGACTACGAGGTCATCCCCGGCATCACCAGCGTGCAGGCATTGACCGCGCGGCACAAAGTGCCGCTGAACCACATCGGCCGCGGGGTTGAAATCACCACCGGACGCCGTCTGGCCCAGGGTTTTCCGGATGACGTTGACAGCGTGGTGGTCATGCTCGACGCCGAGCATGCGTACCGAACGCTGGTAGACCAGGACATTGATATCTACTGGGGCGCCTACCTGGGCACACCTGACGAGATTCTCATTTCAGGCAAACTCAGCGAGGTCGCCGATGAGATCCGTCGGGTTCGAAACGCCGCCCGTGAAGTCAACGGCTGGATCATGGACACCTACCTGCTCAAGCGCGATGCACCTTGAGCTGATGGCCGGGTGCTGCGCAACGAGAGCAGCACCACCAGCAAAGCCATCGACGCGCACACAGCGCCGGTGACAATCGCGGCGCTGAAACCTGCGAAACCGGACACCTGTCCGCCAATGAAAGCCCCGCCGCCGATGGACAGATTGACGACGCACACCAGCAGCGCCTGAACTCCTTCGACCCGTCCGCCAGAAGCCTCGAAACACCAGATCTGGGTGGTGATCGGGATCATGCCGAAAGCAACCCCCCACAGCACAATCACAGGCCATAGCAGCAGCGGATGGCTGACGAACATTATCAGTGCAGTCAGCGATACCAGCATCAGCAGGGTCATGACCAGCACCGAAGACGGCGCTCCCCGGGCAGCCAGCGCGCCTCCCGCGAGGTTGCCGACCACCGCTGCCAGACCGAAGGCGAACAGCAACGTGCCCAGAGCCTGCCCGGCAATACCGGCGTATTCCTGCACATAAGGCGCCAGATAGGTATACGCCGCAAAATGACCGACGTAGATCAGCAAGGCAGCTGCAAACATCCGTCTGATTGCCCGCTCGCCTGCCAGAGACAGCATCTGGCTCATGCCGGCGCTGCGCTCCCCTGGCAATGAAGGAAGACACCACACGATCAGCAGCCCGACCACGACGGTGACGACGGCGGCCAGCTCGAACGCTGAGCGCCAGCCGAAGGCTTCGCCTATGAGCGTGCCGGCAGGTATGCCCGCGACCGTGCCCAGCGACACCCCCGCCAGAATATAAGAGGTCGCCTTGACGCCCTCCTTGCCGGGCCTTAATCGAGGACCGAGCGAACCGGCGATGGTCCAGAACCCGCCCAGGGCAAACCCCAGCAACACCCGGCCCGCCAGGGTGAGCCAGAAGTGCGCTGACAGCGCGACGATCAGGTTGGAGGCCAGCAATATCGAAAGCAACACCAGCAGGATTCGCTTGCGATCAACATGGCTGAACAGTGCGATACAGCTCGGCGCAGAAATAGCTGCCAACACGCCGGGCACGGCCATCATCAGCCCGGCCTGGCTGATACTGACGCCCAGCTCGGCGGCGATGCGAGGCAGCAGGCCTACAGGAAGAAATTCAGTGGTGACCGTGGCAAAAGAGCCAAGACCTACGCTGCCCACCGCCCACCATGAAGCGGGTCGAGTGTCAGCGATTTCAGCAGTGTTCAAGCGACTCACAAAAAATCCAGATCCTGATTGGAGCACTGACCAGAAGGGCCAGGGCGTTAAGACCGGCAACCCTAACCCGTTAGCGGCTGCAAATGCCACCTTGTGCCTGCCGGACTTCCAGGAGTACGTCGGGAGGTGCACGGTCGGCAGTGGTCGGCTTGAGCCAGGCGCAGAGGCAGAGCGTCGAAGACCCACTGAATCATTACTGCCTGACGTTCGACCGCTGGCTGCGCGATAGCCTCTTCAGAGGCTGGATTTCGGCGTCGCAGCGCTTGCATTCGGGGCTGCTGGCGATCTTGCGCCATCCACCCCCGGAAACGAAAAAGCCCTGAATATTCAGGGCTTTGACGTATCTGATATGGCGGAAGCATAGAGATTCGAACTCTAGGACCTGTTACAGTCGGCAGTTTTCAAGACTGCTGCCTTAAACCACTCGGCCATACTTCCGTTTGCATTGCGGGCGCCATAATACCGGAATGAAACACGCTGTCAAACTCTCTGGGTGGCTGATTGCAGGCCGTCTGTTATGATCTTTGCAACTCTACATTTCAACCACTAGGAGGTTCGCAATGCGCGAACAGGATTACGCAGTTAATAACGGCGTGCAGGCCGATCAGCTAGAGGTTAGTCGCGTTCTGCGCAACACATACGGTCTCCTGGCCCTGACACTGGCCTTCAGCGGCGTGATGGCGTTCGTCGCGCAGCAGATGCGTGTCGGCTACCCGAACATTTTTGTCGTGCTGATCGGCTTCTATGGTCTGTTCTTCCTGACCAACAAATTGCGCGACTCGGCCTGGGGTCTGGTATCCACCTTTGCCCTGACCGGTTTCATGGGCTTCCTGCTCGGTCCGATCCTCAATCGTTATCTGGGCATGGCCGGTGGCGCTGAAATCGTCAGCTCCGCATTCGCCATGACGGCGCTGGTGTTTGGTGGCCTGTCGGCCTACGTGCTGATCACCCGCAAGGACATGAGCTTCCTCGGCGGCTTCATCACCGCTGGCTTCTTTGTTCTGCTGGGCGCGACGCTGGCCAGCATGTTCTTCCAGATCAGCGGCCTGCAGCTGGCGATCAGCGCCGGTTTCGTGCTGTTCTCGTCGGTCTGCATTCTGTTCCAGACCAGCGCGATCATCCACGGCGGCGAGCGCAACTACATCATGGCAACCGTCAGCCTGTATGTGTCCATCTACAACCTGTTCGTCAGCCTGCTGCAGATCTTCGGCATCATGAGCCGCGACGACTGATCTGCTCCACCGCTTCAACAAAAAGCCCGCCCAGCGGGCTTTTTGCTGTCTATCGCTTTTGAATTCTTTATCATTACGCATGTTTGCCCAAACGAGCCGCTCATGAAGTTCGCCATCGCCGTATTCTCCCCTGGCCATGCACCCGCCTCCCGCCGCGCCCTGCTGTTCGCCAAGGCAGCGCTGGCGGGTGGGCACGAGATCGTGCGCCTGTTCTTTTATCAGGATGGGGTCCACAGCGCTTCGGCCAATATTGTGGCGCCTCAGGATGAGCAGGACATCGCTGCGCAGTGGCGTGATTTCGTCGCCGCACACCAGCTCGACGCGGTGGTATGCATCGCAGCCGCCCTGCGCCGCGGTGTATTGAACGAGGAAGAAGCGCAGCGTTATCAGCGGCCAGCCGCCAACGTTGGCGCGCCATGGGAGCTGTCCGGCCTCGGCCAGCTGCACGACGGCGCTCAATCTGCGGATCGTCTCGTCTGTTTTGGAGGGGCCTGAGATGGCGAAGTCATTGCTGATCATCAGCCGCCAGTCGCCCTGGTCCGGGCTCAGCGCGCGCGAAGCTCTGGATATCGCGCTTGCGGGCGGCGCCTACGATTTGCCTATCGGCTTGCTGTTCATGGACGACGGCGTACTTCAGCTTGCCCAGACGCAACATGCAGCAGCCGTGCAGCAGAAGGATCTCGGCGCCAACCTCAAGGCGCTGGAGATGTTCGGCATTGAAGAAGTCTATGCCTGTAGCACCAGCCTGGCTGAACGCGGTCTGCCTGCGGACCGGTTGCATATCGAGGTGCGCCTGCTGGCACAGGCGCGCGACATCGCGGCACTCATCGACCGTTACGACCATGTGATCACTCTCTGATGACCACCCTTCACGTTTTATCTCACTCCCCTTTCGCCGACACCCGCCTGAGCAGTTGCCTGCGTCTGTTGGGCACCAGCGATGCACTGCTGCTGTGTGGCGATGCTGTTTATGCGTTGCGCCCGACAACAGCGCCGTTTCAGGCCCTGCAGGATCGCGGCCCGGAGTGCCGGATTTATGCGCTCGACGACGACATACTGGCCCGAGACATCGCCACCCCTGACTGGGTCGAGCGTGTCGATTACCCACGTTTCGTCGAGTTGTCGATTCACTACGACAGGGTCAACACGTGGCTATGACGCAGCTTATCGTCGACGAACGCGGCATAGCGCTGGACAAGGACGGCTTCCTGGCAAACCTTGAAGACTGGTCGCTGCCGGTTGCCCATGCGCTGGCCGGGCAGGAAGGCATCGCGTTAAGCCCCGAACATGTTGAAGTGCTGCTGACGCTGCGGGAGTTTTACGCCGAGTTTCAGCTGTCGCCAGCCACACGCCCGCTGATCAAGTACACCGCGTTGAAGCTGGGCCCGGAGAAAGGCAACAGCGCGCACCTCAATCGCCTGTTCAACGGCACTCCCGCCAAACTCGCCGCCAAGCTGGCGGGCCTGCCCAAGCCGACTAACTGCATATGAACGATTACCTGCCTCTGATTACTGAAACGCCTGCCGAACACCCTTTCGCTCAGTTTGTGCGCATTCTTGGCAAGGGCAAGCGCGGGGCACGCAACATGACTCGCGAAGAATCCCGCGAGGCCATGGGCATGCTGCTGGATGAAAAGGTCGAAGACACTCAGCTGGGCGCGTTTCTCATGCTGCTGCGGCACAAGGAAGAAAGCGCCGAAGAGCTGGCCGGCTTTACCGAAGCGGTGCGCGAGCGCCTGCACGCGCCGCCATTGCAGGTGGATATCGACTGGCCCAGTTACGCCGGCAAGAAGCGGCATCTGCCGTGGTATCTGCTGGCGGCCAAATGCATGGCGCAAAATGGCGTGAAAATCCTCATGCACGGCGGCGGCGCCCACACTGCCGGGCGCCTTTACAGCGAGCAATTGCTCGGGCTGCTGGGCATCCCGCTGTGTCGCAACTGGAGCGACGTCGACAGCGCATTGCAGGATCACAACCTGGCGTTCTTCCCGCTGGGCGACTGGGCACCGCAGCTGCAGCGCATGATCGACCTGCGCAACACGCTGGGTTTGCGCTCGCCGATTCACTCCCTGGCCAGGATCATCAACCCGCTGAACGCACGTTGCGGGCTGCAAAGCATTTTCCACCCTGGCTATCAGAGCGTGCACCGCGATGCCAGCGGCCTGCTGGGCAATCATACGATTGTGATCAAGGGCGACGGCGGCGAAGTCGAGATCAATCCGGACACCATCAGCCATCTGTACGGCACCACTGACGGTCAGCCCTGGGATGAGCAATGGCCTGCCATGTCGGATCGTCGCCACGTGAAACCCGCGACGCTGGACCCTGGCCACCTTCTCGCGCTGTGGAGAGGCGAGGTGCAGGACAGCTACCCGCAACTGGCATTGATGGCAACCATGGCCCTGGCCTTGCGCGGCTTGGGCTTGCCCCGCGACGAAGCGTTTGCCCAGGCTGAACGTTTTTGGGAAGCCCGGAACAGATCGATTTAACCGATAAATCTGCCCCACCGTTTGCGCTGTTCCTTCGAACCAAACTGATTAGACTCGTCTCCAAGCACTCATCGCTATAGACAATTCTGGAGTCTGATATGGGCCTTCTGGTCGAAGGACGCTGGCAAGACCAGTGGTACGAAAGCAGCAAAGACGGGGCTTTTCAGCGCGAGCAGGCGCAACGTCGTCACTGGATAACCGCCGACGGTAGCGCCGGGCCTTCTGGCGAAGCCGGTTTCAAGGCTGAAGCCGGGCGCTATCACCTCTATGTCTCGCTGGCCTGCCCCTGGGCTCACCGCACGCTGATCTATCGCACGCTCAAAGGTCTTGAAAACCTCATCGATGTGTCAGTGGTCAGCTGGTTGATGCGCGAAAACGGCTGGACCTTCGACCCGCAAAAAGGCGCCAGCGGCGATCATCTGGATCATCACGAGTTTCTGTATCAGCGTTACCTGGCTGATGATGCCAGCTACACAGGCCGGGTGACCGTGCCCCTGCTGTGGGACAAAAAGCTGCAGCGGATCGTCAGCAACGAATCGGCGGAAATCATCCGTATGTTCAACAGCGCCTTCGACGAACTCACCGGCAATCGGCTGGATCTTTATCCTGACGCCCTGCAGTCGGCGGTTGATCAACTCAACGAACGGATCTATCCGGCCGTCAACAATGGCGTGTACCGCGCGGGCTTCGCGACCTCGCAGAACGCCTACGAGCAAGCCTTCGATGACGTCTTTGCCGAGCTGGATGCGCTGGAACAGCTGTTGGGTGAAAAACGCTACCTGACTGGCGAGTACCTGACCGAAGCCGACGTGCGCCTGTTTACCACCATCGTGCGGTTTGACCCGGTCTACCACGGTCACTTCAAGTGCAACCGCCAGCGCATCAGCGATTACGCGAACCTGAGCAACTGGATGCTGGAGCTTTATCAGTGGCCGGGCGTTACCGAGACCGTCAATTTCGAGCATATCAAGCATCACTACTACGCCAGCCACAGCACCATCAACCCGACCGGCATTGTGCCAAAGGGCCCCGCGCAGGACCTTGACCGCAGCCATGATCGCGAACGATTGACCGGCCGAGGCATCTGGCACAAGACAGGCGCATAAAAAAACCGGGCTGGCCAGCGACGCAGTTAAGCGTCGCCAGCTGCCCGGTTTCAGTCAGTCAGCGATCAGACGCTGGCTTGAGCGCCTTCGAACCACGCCAGTTTCTCGCGCAATTTAACCACCTCACCGATGATCACCAGCGTTGGCGCATGCACCTCATGCTCTGCCACCAGATCGGGCAAGTTGGCCAGCGTGCCAGTGAACACCCGCTGGTTGGCAGTGGTGCCCTGCTGGATCAACGCGGCTGGGGTATCCGCCCCGCGACCATGCCTGATCAGCTGCTCGCAAATGACCGGCAGGCCAATCAGGCCCATGTAGAACACCAGGGTTTGCGAGGGCGCCACCAGATCACTCCAGGGCAGATCGGTGGTGCCGTCCTTCAGGTGGCCGGTGATGAAGCGCACCGATTGCGCATGATCACGGTGGGTCAGCGGGATGCCTGCATACGCCGCGCAACCGCTGGCGGCTGTAATGCCTGGCACCACTTGGAAAGGAATGCCATGGGCAGCCAGTTCTTCGATTTCTTCGCCACCACGGCCGAAGATGAACGGATCGCCGCCCTTCAGACGCAACACTCGCTTGCCTTGCTTGGCCAGGTCAACCAACTGCTGATTGATCTGGTCCTGAGGCAGCGCGTGCTCCGAGCGACGCTTGCCGACATAGACACGCTCGGCATCACGCCGACACAGATCGAGAATCGCCGGAGCAACCAGTCTGTCGTACAGCACCACATCCGCTTGTTGCATCAGACGCAGCGCGCGGAAGGTCAGCAGATCAGGATCACCCGGTCCGGCGCCCACCAGATAGACCTCTCCGGGGGCATGGGGCGGCGCGCCCGCGATTTTTTCCACCAGCAGACGCTCGGCCTCCCCACCCTGCCCCGCCAGCTGCCGGTCAGCGATGGGGCCTTGGAAAACTTCTTCCCAGAAGGCGCGCCGCTGAGTTACATCGGGATAAAGTTGTTTGACCTGAGCACGAAAACGCGCGGCCAGCCCCGCCAGTTGGCCGTAGGTCGACGGAATCCAGGTTTCCAGCTTGGCTCGGATCAGCCGGGCCAGAACGGGCGCGTCGCCGCCGCTGGACACGGCGATTACCAGCGGCGAGCGGTCGACGATGGCCGGGAAGATCACGCTGCATAACGCTGGCGCATCCACTACGTTCACCGGCACACAACGCTGGCGGGCATCGCGGGACACCTGGGCATTGAGAGGCTCATCGTCGGTGGCGGCAATCACTAGCACGCACTCGTACAGATCGACGATGCTGTAACCGCGCAGGATCAACTGCCCGCCACTGCGTTCGACCAGCTCACGCAATTGCGGCTCGACTTCGGGGGCGACCACGCGCAGGACCGCACCCGCTTCGGCAATCAGGCGGGACTTGCGCAACGCAATCTCGCCACCGCCTACCACCAACACTTGGCTGCCACGCAGGTTGTGGAACAGCGGCAGGTATTCCATTAACCGATGACCTCAAGTCCACCCATGTAGGGCTTGAGCACATCCGGCACGCGGATCGAGCCGTCAGCCTGCTGATAGTTTTCCAGCACGGCAACCAGGGTGCGGCCGACCGCCAGACCCGAACCGTTCAGGGTGTGAACCAGCTCCGGCTTGCCGGTTTCCGGGTTGCGCCAGCGCGCCTGCATGCGACGCGCCTGGAAATCGCCGCAGTTGGAGCACGACGAAATCTCGCGGAATTTGTCCTGGCTCGGAATCCACACTTCCAGATCGTAAGTTTTGACCGCACTGAAGCCCATGTCGCCAGTACACAGCGCCAATACGCGGTAAGGCAGCTGCAGCAGTTGCAGGACGCGCTCGGCGTTCGCGGTGAGGCCCTCAAGGGCTTCCATGGATTTTTCCGGCTCGACGATCTGCACCATCTCGACCTTGTCGAACTGGTGCTGGCGGATCATCCCCCGCGTGTCACGCCCCGAAGCGCCCGCTTCACTGCGGAAACAAGGCGTGTGGGCGACGAACTTCAGCGGCAGCTGTTTCGCATCGAGGATCTCACCGGAGACGATGTTGGTCAGCGACACTTCGGCAGTCGGGATCAGGTACAGATCCGCTTCGCCGTCACGGGTAATCTTGAACAGGTCTTCTTCGAACTTCGGCAACTGTCCGGTGCCTTGCAACGCCGGGGCCTGCACCAGATACGGCGTGTAGGTTTCTTCGTAGCCGTGCTCGTTGATGTGCAGGTTGATCATGAACTGCGCCAGGGCCCGATGCAGACGCGCAATCGGCCCACGCAGCAGGGCGAAGCGCGCGCCGGAGAGCTTGGCGGCGGTTTCGAAATCCAGCCAGCCGTATTTTTCGCCCAGCGCGACGTGATCCTGAACCGCGAAATCGAAGGTCGCTGGCGTACCCCAGGTGCGCACTTCGACGTTGTCGTCTTCATCAGCGCCTGCGGGAACAGACTCGTGAGGCAGGTTGGGCATGCTCAGCAACATGGCGTCCAGCTCGGACTGGATGCCATCGAGCTCTTTCTTGCCAGTGTTGAGCTCTTCTGCCATGCGGTCGATGTCGGCCATCAGCGGCGCGATGTCTTCACCGCGCTGCTTGGCCTGACCAATGGACTTGGAACGGGCATTACGCTCGGCCTGAAGCTGCTCGGTGCGGGTCTGAACTGTCTTGCGCTGTGCTTCCAGCGCTTCGATGCGGGCGGTGTCCAGTGTAAAGCCACGGGAAGCCAGGCGATCCGCTACGTCCTGAAGTTGCGTACGTAACAGTTTGGAATCGAGCATATCGTTCTCTCGTTTATCAAAGTCTGGTCAGGGACAGGCCGACCCAGGTGGCGAGCAGCCCGCCGAATACGCTGATGCCCGCATAGCCAAGGGCCAGTGGCATCTGCCCGCTTTCCAGCAGGCGCAGCGTATCCAGTGAAAAGGATGAAAAGGTGGTCAGACCACCCACAAAACCGACAAGCAGGCCGGCGCGTACTTCCACAGGCACTTCCGGGCGCAACAGAAACAGGCCGTATAGCAAACCGATGATCAGGCAACCGACAATGTTGACCGCCAGGGTCGCGGTATAGAAATACCTCGGCCAGTTCGCGTTGACCCAGGTGCCAGCGGCAAAGCGCAATAATGTACCAGCGACCCCGGCAATGGATACCGCCAGAATGGTTTTGAGCATCACTTTCTCCGCTGGCGGGGGCTGGCGGCGTCCAGCGCGGCCAGATGCCTGAGTTTTTCGCCGATCTTCAGCTCCAGGCCGCGAGGCACCGGCCGGTAGTACTGGCGGGGCTCAAGGTCATCGGGAAAATAGTCTTCGCCGGCGGCATACGCATCGGGCTCGTCATGAGCATAGCGATACTCTTCACCGTAACCGAGCTGCTTCATCAACTTGGTTGGTGCATTGCGCAAATGCAGCGGGACTTCCAGTGAGCCGTGTTCGGTGGCCTCGCGCATCGCGGCCTTGAAGCCCATGTATACCGCGTTGCTTTTCGGCGCGCAGGCCAGGTAGACAATTGCCTGCGCCACCGCCAGTTCACCTTCCGGGCTGCCCAGGCGTTCCTGCACATCCCAGGCCGACATGCACAGCGGCAGCGCCCTCGGGTCGGCATTGCCGATGTCCTCGCTGGCCATGCGCACTACGCGACGGGCCAGATACAGCGGGTCACAACCGCCATCGATCATGCGCGCGAACCAGTACAGCGCGGCGTCCGGATCGGAGCCGCGTATGGACTTGTGCAAAGCAGAAATCTGGTCATAGAACGCCTCGCCGCCCTTGTCGAAACGGCGACGGCTGTCGCCCAATAGACTCTGCAGCAACTCCAGATCGATTTCAGCCCCGTCTTCGGCCAGATCCGAGGCGTTTTCCAGCAGGTTGAGCATGCGCCGGCCGTCGCCATCGGCAGCGGCCATCAGCATGGCAAAGCCTTCATCGCTCAGGCTCAGGCGATGCTGGCCCAGGCCACGCTCTTCGTGCAGTGCGCGATTGACCAGCTTGCGCAACGCGGCTTCATCCAGGCTTTTGAGTACATACACCCGCGCCCTGGACAGCAATGCGTTGTTCAGCTCGAACGAGGGGTTTTCCGTGGTGGCGCCGATGAAGATCAGCGTGCCGTCCTCCACGTAGGGCAAAAACGCGTCCTGCTGCGATTTGTTGAAACGATGTACTTCATCGACGAACAGGATCGTGCGGCGCCCATACTGACCGGCCTGCTGCTTGGCCACTTCCACTGCCTGACGAATTTCCTTCACCCCGGCCAGCACCGCCGACACGGTTTCAAAATGCGCGTCGGACACCTTCGCCAGCAGGCGGGCCAGCGTGGTCTTGCCCACCCCCGGCGGCCCCCAGAAAATCATCGAGTGCAATGCGCCCTGCTCCAGCGCCTCGCGCAACGGCTTGCCGTGAGCAAGCAGATGCTCCTGACCGACGTACTCGTCCAGATTGGTCGCACGCAAACGTGCAGCCAGAGGCTGGGCAATCGGCTCAGTGGGAAACAGGTTCATGGACAAGCGTTGAAACCCTCTTATTCCTGAATGACGTCAGCGCCTTTCGGGATCTGGAACTGAAACTTGCTCGCGGGGATGGGCTCGTTGGCC
This sequence comes from Pseudomonas viridiflava, assembly GCF_900585905.1. Lineage (GTDB taxonomy): Bacteria > Pseudomonadota > Gammaproteobacteria > Pseudomonadales > Pseudomonadaceae > Aquipseudomonas. Next base: position 41,914 of record NZ_UTVH01000095.1, on the reverse strand, counting down.
TTGACCCCGGTGAACAGAATATTGGTACGCTGGCCAACACTGTCGATCAGCTGCATGTCGTTGATCACACCACCGCGGAACGACAGACGCAGGCTGTCAAACAGCGTGTCTTTAGTCTTGGGCTTGAGCACGAAATCGATCACGCCCCCGGCCTCCTTCGCAGTGATGTCGAAGCTTTCGCTGATCTTCGATACATCGCCGGACAGCAGCAGCGCAGGTGTCTGGGTCAGGCGCTGGTCCAGCGTCTTGATGGTGACCTGCTCAAGGTCCGGGTCCCAGAGCGACACTTTCTTGCCGTCAGAGACCATCAGTTGTTCTTGCGGTGCATCGGTGTGCCAGTTGAACAGGCCTGGGCGCTGCAACGCCATCTGGCCCGAAGTCTCCTGCAACTGAGTGCCACCACCGTCCAGGGTCAACTGAGAGAAGCGCGCAGTCAGGGTCTGGGATTTTTCCAGCAACTGCGTGAGCCGCGCCACATCCCTGGGGTCGGCGTGGGCCGGGATGGCGGAAAGAGTCAGTGCAGTTACCAACAGCATGCGGATAAGACGCATGGGAGTCCTCATTATTGAGTTCGGTAGAATGCCGCCAACGGCCGGGCCGTCGGCGAGCACATTTTCTGAGTTCGGAATCAATCGCGCATCGGTGCCGGGGCGATCACTTCGCGCGAGCCGTTGGTGTTCATCGACGTCACCACACCGGCCATTTCCATCGCTTCAATCATTCGCGCAGCGCGGTTGTAGCCGATCTTCAGCTTGCGCTGAACAGCGGAAATGGATGCCCGGCGGCTCTCCAGCACAAACTTGACCGCCTCATCATAGAGGGCGTCACTTTCGCTGTCGTCGCCACCTTCGCTGCTGCCGCCATCAAAGCCGCTGCCGACTTCCTCGACGCCGGCCAGAATGTCCTCGTTGTAATCCGGCGTGCCGCGCAGCTTCCAGGCCTCGACCACGCGGTGCACTTCCTCGTCGGAAACAAAGGCGCCGTGGACCCGGATCGGCAGGCTGGTGCCAGGAGGCATGTACAGCATGTCACCGTGGCCCAGTAATTGTTCGGCACCGCCCTGGTCGATGATGGTGCGCGAATCGATCTTGCTCGACACCTGGAACGCCATACGCGTTGGAATGTTGGCCTTGATCAGGCCGGTGATCACGTCAACCGACGGGCGCTGGGTCGCGAGGATCAGGTGGATACCGGCAGCACGGGCTTTCTGCGCGATCCGCGCGATCAGCTCTTCGACCTTCTTGCCGACAATCATCATCATGTCGGCGAACTCATCCACCACTACCACAATCGTCGGCAGCTTGGTCAGCAGCGGCGCTTCGTCATGAATGCTTTCACGCTTGTACAGCGGATCGCTCAGCGGCGTGCCAGCCTCTTCGGCTTCCCTGACCTTCTGATTGAAGCCCGACAGGTTACGCACCCCCATCTTCGCCATCAGCTTGTAGCGGCGTTCCATTTCGGCAACGCTCCAGCGCAGGGCGTTGGCAGCGTCCTTCATGTCGGTCACCACCGGGCACAGCAGGTGCGGGATGCCTTCGTAGATCGACAACTCAAGCATTTTCGGGTCGATCATGATCAGCTTGGCGTCTTCCGGGCCGGATTTGAACAGGATCGACAGGATCATGGCGTTGACCCCCACCGACTTACCGGAGCCGGTGGTACCGGCCACCAGCAGATGCGGCATCTTCGCCAGGTCGGTAATCACCGGCTTGCCGCCAATGTCATGTCCCAGCGCCAGGGTTACCGGCGATTTGTAGTTGTCGTATTCGGGAGTGGCAAGCACCTCGGAGAAGCGCACAATCTGGCGGTCTTCGTTGGGTATCTCGATACCCACGGTGGTCTTGCCGGGGATCACTTCGACGACACGCACGCTGGTCACTGCCAGCGAACGGGCAAGGTCTTTGGCCAGGTTGGAAATGCGGCTGACCTTGACCCCCGCAGCGGGCTGGATCTCGTAACGGGTAATGACCGGGCCCGGGTGGATGGAGTCCACCGACACCTCGACGCCAAATTCCTTGAGCTTGATTTCCAGCAGATTGCCCACCGCCGCCAGCGATTCGGGCGAGTAGTTGAGCTGCTTCTTTTCCGCCGGGTCGAGAATCGAAATCGGCGGCAAGGTGCCTTCCACTGCGCTGTCGACAAACTGCGGCGCCGGCTTTGGCTTGACCACAGGCTTGCTCGGCTCAACCGCTTTCGCAACCGTGGGCAGGATCACCGGTGCAGATGCCGACCCGGTTGGAATATAGGTGTCGCGCTCGCTTGCCGGTTTGCTCAATGGTTTGCTGATGACCGGTTCCGGCTCGATCATGCGCTCCTTGGCCCTGGCCGGTTCGCGACGGCTGCTGGCTGGCGGTATGACCTCATCGCTGGCGCGGGCATCGGCCTCGCGCAGCTTGGCAACCATCTGCTTGCGTTCATTGCGCGCAGCCCACCAGCTATTGATTGAACCGTGGAACAGCTCGAACAGGTCAAGCGTGATCTTGCCGGTGACGTCCATGACCTTGAACCACGACAGATCAGTAAATACAGTCAGGCCAAACAGGAACAGCGCGATGAACAGCAGCGTACTGCCTTGAATGTTGAGCGCTTTTTTCGCCAGGTCGCCGAGCACTTCGCCCAGTACACCACCGGCAGAACCGGGGAAGCCCGCAGCGAAGTGAAAATGGATATGCGCCAGTGCGGCACCGGCAAGAACCAGAAAGACCAACCCGATCAAACGCCAGGAAAACAGCCAGCCGCTCCACTGCCATGGCTCATGGCGATGACGAAACACCTGCCAGGCTTTGATGGCCAGCAGCAGCGGAAAGATGTACGCAAAATAGCCCAGCACCATGAACAGGATGTCGGCGCTGAACGCACCGGCAAATCCCGCAGCATTCTGCACAACGGCCGAACTGCTGGTATGACTCCAGCCAGGGTCGTTCTGGTCATACGTCAGCAACGCCATCATCAGATACAGGCACAGCGCGCCAAAGGCAATCAGCGCACCTTCCTTGAGCCGGTAGTGCAAATGCTGCCGCCAAAGCGGAACGGAGTTGGATACTGCGGTGGATTTCTTCAAAACGCTTTCATTCCTGCGCTGGGGCGCGAACATCTGATGATTGACTGTCAACTAATCACGACTTGCAAATGATAGGGTCACATCCGGGCAACCGCCACGACCAGCCTGCCCTGATGACGAGGTAGCCGCTTGCGAAGCAGGTATTGTACGGGTTTGTACGGCTGATGCCACGATAGCGTCTTGCCTTGTCAGCGACCTGTCGGCCGGATAGTTTCTGCGCAACGCCTGATCAGCCGGTCATCTGCGGCCGACAATCAATTCGCCGCCTGCCGGTGATGACCCGTTCGTCACGAAGATCTTCCCCGGAATCGACACAAGCGCGTAATTTGAGCACGCATTGTCTTTGCTCACAAAGACTTATGCCATATATCGCATCCAGATTGCTGCCATCGCGGACGACACCTTATGACCACTGCCCCTGGAGGGAGTTGCATGAAACACACCTGTGCTGCCCTCCCCTTGCGCAACGTTTTGCCAAGTGCCTGCCCATGCTGACCTGGCTTGATCGAAACACGCTGGCTTTTCCACCCCTGGAAAAAGCGCTTCGCGAGCCCGACGGACTGCTGGCTGCAGGCGGCGACCTTTCACCTGAGCGGCTGGTCTGCGCCTATCGGCACGGTTGCTTCCCCTGGTTCGGCGACGGCCAACCCATCCTCTGGTGGTCCCCCGACCCGCGCACCGTGATCATCCCGGACCAGCTGCACGTCTCGCGCAGCCTGGCAAAGCTGCTGCGCCAGGGCCGCTATCAAGTGACCTTCGACCAGGACTTCGAAGCCGTCATCCGCGCCTGCGCAGGGCCGCGCGCCTATGCAGAGGGCACCTGGATCACCGGTTCCATACAGGCGGCCTACGTGGAGCTGCATCGCCGCGGCCATGCCCACAGTGTCGAGGTCTGGCAGGACGAGGTACTGGTGGGCGGCCTCTACGGGCTGGCGATGGGCCAACTGTTTTTCGGCGAATCCATGTTCAGCCACGCCGACAACGCCTCGAAAGTCGGCTTCGCGACCCTGGTCGAACGCCTGCAGGCCTGGGGGTTTGTGCTGATTGATTGCCAGATGCACACGCAACACCTGCAAAGCTTCGGTGCACGGCCGATTTCGAGGAAAGAATTTGCCAACTACCTGGACCGCCATCTGGATCAGGCCAATCAGGCCGACTGGTTGCCTAGGCGAGTCCCGCAGGCTGGCATACACTCTTAACGTGCATTTCCAACACCGGGGACCATCATGACAGAGCTGGCGCGCCTCAAGTTTTATGCCACTCAACCCCACTCGTGCAGCTACCTGCCGCAAGAACAGGCGACGACCCTGTTTCTCGACCCAAGCCAACCCATGGACGTCGAGATTTATGCAGACTTGTCTGACATGGGCTTTCGCCGCAGCGGCGATCACCTCTACCGGCCACACTGCCAGAACTGCAGCGCTTGCGTGCCTGCGCGGATTCCGGTCGAGCTTTTCGTCGCCAATAGGCAACAGAAGCGCATCTTCAAGCGCAATGCGGATCTTGAGGTCAAGGCGACCCGACCACATTTCACCGAAGAATATTTCGACCTTTACCAGCGTTACATCGAGCAACGCCATGCGGACGGCGACATGTTTCCGCCCAGTCGCGACCAGTTCGCCACGTTTCTGGTGCGGGACCTGCCTTTTTGCCGATTCTTCGAGTTTCGCGTCGAGGGGCGCCTGCTTGCCGTCGCGGTGACCGACGTCCTGCCCAACGGCCTGTCAGCGGTTTACACCTTCTTTGAGCCTTGCGAGGAGCGGCGCAGCCTGGGCCGCTACGCCATTCTGTGGCAAATCGCCGAAGCAAAGCGGCTGCAACTGGAGGCGGTCTACCTCGGTTACTGGATCAAGAACTGCCAGAAAATGAATTACAAGACCCAATATCGACCCATCGAACTGCTGACAAATCAGCGCTGGGTGACTCTTTACTGAAGAGTCTTGGCTTAAAGCGCATTTTTCGGGCACAATGCACGCCGCTTTTGCCTGGCGCCACTTGCACCGGGCCACTCATTGGATACCGAGGGCTTTACTGCATGTCGAAAGAAGACAGCTTCGAAATGGAAGGCACTGTCGTCGACACCCTGCCCAACACCATGTTTCGTGTGGAGTTGGAAAACGGGCACGTCGTAACCGCGCATATCTCCGGCAAGATGCGCAAGAATTACATTCGTATTCTTACCGGCGACAAGGTGCGTGTTGAATTGACGCCCTATGACCTGAGCAAAGGGCGCATTACTTACCGCGCTCGCTAAGCAGGTCTCAGCAAAAACGCCTGGCTCCTGCCGGGCGTTTTTGTGTGCCTGGGTTTTGTGTCCAGGCTCGGGGTATTCTGCGGGACACACAAATCTATACCTGCGTGCATATCCATTATCGCGTTAATGGCGACCATTGGTTGCGCTTTTACAGCGCCTCACTTTTTGATAGAGCCGGAAGCCGGCCCAGCCAAAAGTGAGGCGCCGTAAGGGCGCAACCCCAAGACAGCCATGACCGCAGCAACGGATATGTACACAGACACCAACAAAAAGCCCCGCACCTCTTGCGAGATGCGGGGCTTTTTCAGAGCAATGAAACTTAAGCCATTTCTGCCGTGGTTTCGAAATCGAAGGTGATCTCGCCATCCTTGAAATCGATGTGCACCACACCGCCATGGTCAGACAGCTCGCCAAACAGAATCTCTTCCGCCAGCGGACGCTTGATCTTGTCCTGGATCAGACGTGCCATTGGACGAGCGCCCATCGCCGCATCGTAACCACCCTGCGCCAGATAACTCCTGGCCGCCTCGGTCACCTCAAGCAACACACGCTTGTCTTCCAACTGCGCCTGAAGCTCGGTGAGGAACTTGTCCACCACGCTCTTGATCACCTCATGGCTCAGGCGACCGAACTGAATGATGGTATCCAGACGATTGCGGAACTCCGGCGTGAAGCTCTTCTTGATGACTTCCATGGCATCAGACGAGTGGTCCTGATGGGTGAAGCCGATCGATGCCCTGGCTGCGGACTCAGCACCCGCGTTGGTGGTCATGATCACGATCACATTGCGGAAATCTGCCTTGCGCCCGTTGTTGTCGGTCAAGGTGCCGTGGTCCATGACCTGCAACAGCAGGTTGAAGACTTCCGGATGCGCCTTCTCGATTTCATCGAGCAGCAGCACGCAATGTGGCTGCTTGGTGATCGCTTCGGTGAGCAAACCGCCCTGATCGAAACCAACGTAACCCGGAGGTGCGCCGATCAGACGTGAGACGGTATGGCGCTCCATGTACTCGGACATGTCGAAACGTACCAGCTCGATACCCAGCGCTTTGGCCAACTGACGCGCCGCTTCGGTCTTGCCGACGCCGGTTGGGCCCGCGAACAGAAACGAACCCACAGGTTTGTCAGGCGATTTCAAACCTGCGCGCGACAGCTTGATCGCAGTCGACAGCGAGTCGATTGCCGCATCCTGGCCGAATACCGTCAGCTTCAGATCCCGCTCGAGATTGCGCAGCAACTCCTTGTCCGAGCTGTTGACGTGCTTAGGCGGAATACGCGCGATTTTCGCAACGATGTCTTCAACCTGTGGCACTTCAATGCGCTTGACGCGCTTCTCCACCGGCTGCAGCCGCTGGTAGGCACCCGCCTCGTCAATCACGTCAATCGCCTTGTCGGGCATATGACGGTCATTGATGTAACGCGATGCCAGTTCTGCTGCGGCACGCAGCGCCTCGTCGCTGTATTCGATGCTGTGGTGCTGCTCGAAGCGGCTCTTGAGCCCCTTGAGAATACCAATAGTGTCCTCGACCGACGGCTCGGAAACGTCGACCTTCTGGAAGCGCCGCGCCAATGCCCGGTCCTTCTCGAAAATGCCGCGAAATTCCTGGAAAGTCGTGGACCCGATGCAGCGAATATCACCGGAAGACAGCAGCGGCTTGAGCAGATTGGACGCGTCCATCACGCCGCCCGAGGCCGCGCCGGCACCGATGATAGTGTGGATTTCATCGATGAACAGAATCGCGTGGGGACGTTTTTTCAGCTCACCGAGCAGCGCCTTGAAGCGCTTTTCAAAATCGCCACGGTACTTGGTGCCAGCCAGCAGAGCGCCGAGGTCCAGCGAATAGACAACGCTGCTTGCCAGCAGGTCAGGCACCTGATTGTCGACAATGCGCTTGGCCAGGCCTTCAGCGATGGCCGTCTTGCCGACGCCCGCCTCGCCTACCAGTAGCGGGTTATTCTTGCGCCGCCGAGCCAGAATCTGCGCGACACGCTCCACTTCCTGCTCACGCCCGACCAACGGATCGATACGACCCTGGCGAGCCAGTTCATTCAAATTGCTGGCATAGGCATCCAGAGGATTGCCCGAAGCAGAAGACTCGCCACCTTCGTCGTCCTGCATATCCTGTTCACCTTCAGAGTGATCGCCTTGTCCTGGCACTTTGGATATACCATGGGCAATGAAATTGACGACATCTATACGCGCAACGCTTTGCTGCTTGAGCAAGAATACCGCCTGGCTTTCCTGCTCGCTGAAGATGGCGACCAGCACATTGGCGCCGGTGACTTCGCGCTTGCCAGAACTCTGCACGTGGAATACCGCACGCTGCAGCACGCGCTGGAAGCCCAGGGTGGGCTGGGTCTCGCGATCCTCGTCATGCACGGGGATCAACGGCGTAGTGGAATCGATGAACTCCTGCAAATCATGCTTGAGTTTATCGAGATTGGCGCCGCAGGCACGCAGAACAGTGGCGGCAGCCTCATTATCCAGTAGAGCCAGCAGGAGGTGCTCGACAGTCATGAACTCATGACGTTTCGAACGGGCCTCCTTGAAGGCCAGATTCAGGGTGACTTCGAGCTCACGGTTTAACATTGCTTCACCTCATACCCAAGTGGTCGGCGATTAACCGTCCTTCTCGATCTCACAGAGTAGCGGATGCTGGCTTTCCCTGGCGTATTGGTTGACCTGCATTGCCTTGGTTTCGGCGATGTCGCGGGTAAACAATCCACATACTGCCCGTCCCTCTGTATGGACGGCCAGCATGACCTTGGTCGCCAGCTCACGATTCAGGTTGAAGAACACCTCGAGCACTTCGACGACGAAATCCATCGGTGTGTAATCATCATTGAACAAAACCACCTTGTACATCGGCGGCGCCTGCAACGTCGGCTTGGCATCCTGCACCGCAATACCAGCCGCGTCATCCTCATGGGAATTGGGACTGTCCTGATCTGATGTTAGACGAATCTTGCTGATTGCATGCATGAAAGAAAGGTTCGTAGAAGACGGAATGAAGAGTCGACCGCAGCCTGACCGGCTCTTAAACGAAGCGCCATAGGGTCTTGACTATCGGCCAAACAGTGTTACAAACAGTAGAACCCACATTGGGTAAAAAGGGTCCGCGCAGTCAACCAATTTTTTCAGGTCAGGCGGATAAAGTGGATGATACTCCTAACGGAGTCCTTTGCAGAGGGATGGACGATGCTCAGCGGAAAAGTCAAATGGTTCAACAATGCTAAAGGCTATGGCTTCATCCTGGAGGATGGGAAGGACGAAGATTTATTCGTTCATTATTCCGTGATCAACATGGATGGCTACAAAACCCTCAAGGCCGGTCAAGCGGTCAGCTTCGAGATCACCCAGGGCCCGAAAGGCTTGCATGCTGTGAACATTCAGCGAGCGATCGTGCCGGAGGTGGCCACATTTGCCAATGCAGTCAAGGATACGGCCGGGGCCACCGAGGAGGTAACCGCCTGACGCCATACCCGCTGCAAAGCGCCTGCCTGAAATGAAACGGCCGCCCCGGAACCTCAACCGGGTCGGCCGTTTTTTTTATCCAGGCACAACGCTTGGAAGATGCGTAATAAATGCTTACACATCAACAGGCTCCCGCCCCAAGCGCCCGTCGTCGACTAACGGCCAATACCCTCAACGGCTTACCGCGCTTAGCATTAATGCCTGGCGCCACGGGTTTGTTATACTCTGCCGCGTGACTAACGGGTCATAAGGTCAGACCGCCCGGAAACAGGCCTGGCGCCGTTGCATGTCCTGCAGCCGCGCCGCTCGACCGCTTGACGCTCGACTGATGCACCTACCACCATCATCGCGAATAAACCTCGACTCAGCCTCCGAAAAAGGCTGCGAGCAAAGTGCATACCCTGCGCGTATCGAGATTTTGTGCATGCTCAGCAAAACAGAGAGTTCATACCAAATGTCCAACCGCTCGAAGATCATCTACACCTTCACTGACGAAGCCCCTGCCCTCGCCACCTATTCGCTTCTGCCCATCATCGAAGCCTTCACCGCCTCCTCCGATATCGACGTCGAGACGCGAGACATCTCCCTGGCGGGTCGTATTCTGGCAAGCTTCCCGGAATCACTGAGCGCTGATCAGCAGATCGGCGACCATCTCGCCGAGCTGGGCACGCTGGCCACCACGCCAGAAGCCAACATCATCAAGTTGCCGAACATCAGCGCTTCGGTGCCGCAACTGAAGGCGACCATCAAAGAGCTGCAGGACCTGGGTTTCAAAATTCCCGATTACCCGGAGACGCCTGCCACCGACGCCGAAAAAGACGTCCGCGCCCGCTACGACAAGACCAAAGGCAGCGCCGTGAACCCGGTACTGCGTGAAGGCAACTCCGACCGCCGCGCGCCCCTGTCGGTCAAGAACTACGCCCGCAAGCACCCGCACAAGATGGGTGCCTGGAGCGCTGACTCCAAGTCGCACATTGCACACATGAGCAACGGCGACTTCTATGGCAGCGAAAAATCGACGCTGATCGATGCTGCAGGCAGCGTGAAGATCGAACTGATCACCCAGAACGGCACAGCCACCGTTCTGAAGGAAAAGACCGCCGTCAAAGAAGGCGAGATCATCGATTGCTCGGTCATGAGCAAAAACGCCCTGCGCAGCTTCATTGCTGCTGAAATCGAAGACGCCAAGGCAAAGGGCGTGCTGCTTTCGGTGCATTTGAAAGCGACCATGATGAAAGTCTCCGACCCGATCATGTTCGGTCAGATCGTGGCCGAGTACTATCAGGACGCGCTGAGCAAGCACGCCGAAGTACTCAAGCAGGTTGGTTTCAACCTGAACAACGGCATTGGCGACCTGTACGACCGCATCAGCACCCTGCCAGCCGACAAACAGGCTGAAATCAAGGCTGACATCCAGGCTGTCTACGCGGTGCGCGCGCCGCTGGCGATGGTCAATTCGGACAAAGGCATCACCAACCTGCACGTGCCAAGCGATGTGATAGTCGACGCGTCGATGCCAGCGATGATCCGCGACTCGGGCAAGATGTGGGGCACCGACGGCCAGTTGCACGACACCAAGGCTGTTATCCCGGATCGCTGCTACGCGACCATCTACCAGGCCGTGATCGACGACTGCAAGAAACACGGCGCCTTCGATCCTACGACCATGGGCAGTGTGCCCAACGTTGGCCTGATGGCGCAGAAAGCCGAAGAATACGGCTCCCACGACAAGACGTTTCAGATGGCTGCCGCAGGCGTTGTTCGGGTCACTGACCAGACCGGCAAGGTGCTGATGGAGCAGAACGTCGAAGAAGGCGACATCTGGCGCATGTGCCAGGCCAAGGACGCGCCGATTCAGGACTGGGTCAAACTGGCGGTCAATCGTGCCCGCGCCAGCAGCACGCCCGCCGTGTTCTGGCTGGACCCGGCTCGCGCCCACGACGCTGAAATGATCAAGAAAGTCGAAAAGTACCTTGCCGACCACGACACCGCAGGCCTGGACATTCGTGTCATGTCGCCGGTTGAAGCCATGGCGTTTACCCTGGAGCGCACCCGTGCTGGCCAGGACACCATTTCGGTAACCGGGAACGTGTTGCGCGACTACCTGACTGACCTGTTCCCGATCATGGAACTGGGCACCAGCGCCAAGATGCTGTCCATTGTGCCTCTGATGAACGGCGGCGGCCTGTTCGAAACCGGCGCTGGCGGTTCGGCACCCAAGCACGTGCAGCAACTGGTCGAAGAAAACTTCCTGCGCTGGGATTCCCTCGGTGAGTTCCTCGCCCTGGCTGCTTCCCTTGAGCATCTGGGCACGACCTACAACAATCCGAAAGCGCTGGTACTGTCCAAAACCCTGGACCAGGCTACCGGTGAGTTCCTCGACCGCAACAAGTCGCCTTCGCGCAAAGTCGGCAACATCGACAACCGCGGCAGCCACTTCTACCTGGCATTGTTCTGGGCGCAAGCCCTGGCAGCGCAGGACGACGATGCGGCCCTCAAGGCGCAGTTCAGCCCAGTGGCCAAAACCCTGGCCGACAACGAAGAAAAGATCGTTGCCGAGTTGAACGCCGTGCAAGGCAAGCCTGCGGACATCGGTGGTTACTACTATCCGAACCCGGAGCTGACTCGCAAGGTCATGCGCCCGAGCGCAACCCTTAATGCGGCGATTGCTTCGCTGGTTTAAGGCGCTCTGCCCTGCACAAACCCCGGCTCCGTGCCGGGGTTTGTGTTTCTGAGATCCGATGTATCCGGGCCTGTCCGGTGTCTGGCGCCACACTGTATCGCTGCGAACTTGAATCTGTAGGAGCCAACTCGTTGGCGAGGCGGAATTTCTGACTATGCAGGCCCGACGTCTCACCAACAAGTTGGCTCCTACAGTCCACCCGTTTTCTGCGCAACCGCGCTGAGTCAGGGACACCCGGCAATCTCCTACAGATCATTCCAGGCATAAACCAGCGAGCACCCAATCCATGAACTGGCAAGCCCACGTCACTGTCGCCACGATCGTCGAAGATCAGGGCCGCTTCCTGATGGTTGAAGAACTCAAGGGCGGCAAGGCGGTCCTTAACCAACCCGCCGGTCATCTTGATCCCGACGAATCCCTGCAACGCGCCGCCGTGCGCGAAACCCTGGAAGAAACCGGCTGGGACGTCGAGCTGACCAGTGTGGTCGGCATCTACCTCTACACCGCGCCCAGCAACGGTGTGACCTATCAGCGCATCTGCTTTGCCGCCAGAGCCCTGCGGCATCATCCTGACTATCGACTGGACGACGGCATCATCGGCCCGGTCTGGCTCGACCGCGAGCAATTGCTGGCCGAGCAGGAACGCTGGCGCAGCGAGCTGGTGCTGCGCTGCATCGATGACTACCTGCACGGTGAACACTTCAGCCTCGACCTGCTGCGCGACAAGGCGTGAGACTCGCAGGCCCGGGCCTGTTAGAATCGCGTCCTTTTCCAAGCTACCCATTGAATTCCTATGCCTGATTCAAGCCTTTCCGATACAGCAAAGAAGCGCGTCATTGTCGGCATGTCCGGCGGCGTGGACTCTTCGGTTTCTGCCGTTCTGCTCATGGAGCAGGGCTATCAGGTGGAAGGCCTGTTCATGAAGAACTGGGAAGAAGACGACGGAACGGACTATTGCACGGCCCGCGAAGACCTGGCCGACGCGCAGGCGGTGTGCGACAGAATCGGTATCAAGCTGCACACCGCCAATTTCGCCGCCGAGTACTGGGACAACGTGTTCGAGCATTTCCTCGCCGAATACAAAGCCGGACGCACGCCCAACCCGGATATCCTGTGTAACCGCGAGATCAAGTTCAAAGCCTTTCTTGACTATGCGCTGTCGCTGGGCGCTGACTTGATTGCAACGGGTCATTACGTGCGTCGCCGGGATATCGACGGCCGCACCGAACTGCTCAAAGGCCTGGACCCGAACAAGGACCAGAGCTACTTTTTGCATGCCGTGGGTGGCGAGCAGATCGCCAGAACGCTGTTTCCGGTAGGCGAACTTGAAAAGCCGCAGGTGCGCGCCATCGCCGAGAAACACGGCCTGGCGACGGCCAAGAAGAAAGACTCGACCGGCATCTGCTTCATCGGCGAACGCCGCTTCACCGATTTCCTGCGTCAGTACCTGCCCGCTCAGCCCGGCGAGATCAAGACCACCGAAGGCGACGTCATCGGTCGCCACAGCGGCCTGATGTATCACACCATTGGCCAGCGTCAGGGGCTGGGCATCGGCGGCCTGAAGGACGCCAGCGATGACCCGTGGTACGTGCTGGTCAAGGACCTCGAGAAAAACGAGCTGATCGTTGGCCAGGGCAATGAACATCCCTGGCTGTTTTCCAGAGCGCTGATGGCGTCGCAGATCTACTGGGTCAACCCGGTCGACCTGAGCACCCCGCAGCGCCTGACCGCCAAGGTACGCTACCGGCAGAGCGACCAGGCCTGCACGCTGGAACAGACCGCCGACGGCTACCGAGCCACCTTCGACGAACCGCAGCGCGCCGTTACTCCGGGGCAGTCGGTGGTGTTTTACCAGGGCGAAGTCTGCCTCGGCGGTGGCGTGATCGAAATTGCCGAAGCCTGGCACAGCAAGGATGCGCGTTGATGACCCCGATTCAGGAGCAACTGATTGCCTTGGCTGGCGTATTCCAGGCGGCGATTCTGGTTGACCGCATCGCCAAAACGGGTCAGAGCAGCGAGGCGGCACTGGGCTGCATGCTCGGCAGCCTGCTAGTGCAGGATCCCAAGGACACGCTGGAGGTTTACGGCGGCGATGATCTGAACCTGCGCGAAGGTTATCGCGCCTTGGCCAGTGCGCTGGAGCGTGACCCGTCCAGCCTGCAGCGTGAGCCGCTGCGCTACGCCCTGTCGATGCTGGGCCTGGAACGGCAACTGGCCAAGCGCGAGGACATGCTCGAGACAGTCGGCAAGCGCCTGCCGCAGATTCAATCCCAGGTCGAACACTTCGGCATTGCCCACGAGAACGTGATTGCCGCCTGCGGCGCCCTGTACCAAGACACCCTGAGCACGTTGCGCCAGCGCATCCAGGTGCATGGCGACATGCGCAACCTGCAGCAACCAAGCAACGCCTCGAAAATTCGCGCCCTGCTGCTGGCCGGTATTCGCTCCGCGCGGCTCTGGCGCCAGGTGGGCGGCCATCGCTGGCAGCTGGTGTTCAGTCGCCGCAAGCTGTTGAAAGAACTGTATCCCCTGATGAACCCGTGAAACGTCCAGGTGCCTTCAGGGCATCGCTGACACGCCCCGCGTCGCATACGCTGGTCAGGCGGAGCCGATCCGCCTCGATTTTCAGGTATGATACGCGCCCCTTTTCGTTGCCTGACAGTACGAGAGCACCCCATGCAGCTTTCTTCGCTCACTGCGGTATCCCCTGTTGACGGCCGTTACGCCGGCAAAACCCAGGCCCTGCGCCCTATTTTCAGCGAATACGGCCTGATCCGTTTTCGTGTCATGGTCGAGGTCCGCTGGCTCCAGCGTCTGGCCGCGCATCCGCAGATCAGCGAAGTGCCGGCTTTTTCAGCCGAAGCCAATGCGATCCTCGACACGCTGGCAGCAGACTTCTCGATCAACCACGCCGAGCGTGTGAAGGAAATCGAGCGCACCACCAACCACGACGTCAAGGCCGTGGAGTATCTGCTCAAGGAACAGGCTGCCAAGCTGCCGGAGCTGGAGAACGTCAGCGAGTTCATTCACTTTGCCTGCACCAGCGAGGACATCAACAACCTGTCTCACGCGCTGATGCTGCGTGAAGGCCGCGACGAGGTGATGCTGCCGCTGATGCGCCAGACCGCCGAAGCCATCCGCGAACTGGCCATCCGTTTCGCCGACGTGCCGATGCTGTCGCGCACTCACGGCCAGCCCGCCTCGCCAACCACGCTGGGCAAAGAGCTGGCGAACGTGGTGTATCGCCTGGAGCGCCAGATCGCCCAGATCGCAGCTGTGCCATTGCTGGGCAAGATCAACGGTGCCGTGGGCAACTACAACGCGCACCTGTCGGCCTACCCGGCCATCGACTGGGAAGCCAACGCGCGCGCGTTCATCGAAGACGAACTGGGCCTTGGCTTCAACCCCTACACCACGCAGATCGAGCCGCATGACTACATTGCCGAGCTGTTCGACGCGATCGCGCGCTTCAACACCATCCTGATCGATTTCGATCGCGATATCTGGGGCTACATATCCCTGGGCTATTTCAAGCAGCGCACCATTGCTGGCGAGATCGGTTCATCGACCATGCCGCACAAGGTCAACCCGATCGACTTCGAAAACTCCGAGGGCAACCTGGGCATCGCCAATGCGCTGTTCCAGCACCTGGCGAGCAAGCTGCCAATTTCGCGCTGGCAGCGTGACCTGACCGACTCCACCGTGCTGCGCAACCTCGGTGTCGGCTTCGCTCACAGCGTCATTGCCTATGAAGCCAGCCTCAAGGGCATCAGCAAGCTGGAGCTCAACGAGCAGAAGATCGCCGCTGACCTGGACGCTTGCTGGGAAGTCCTGGCCGAGCCGATCCAGACCGTCATGCGCCGCTACAACATTGAAAACCCGTACGAGAAGCTGAAAGAACTGACACGCGGCAAGGGCATCAGCCCACAGGCCCTGCAGACTTTCATCGACGCACTGGACATGCCGGAAGAGGCCAAGGCAGAGCTGAGCAAGCTCACCCCGGCCAATTACATCGGCAACGCGGCGGCCCAGGCCAAGCGTATCTGACACGCTGCATTCAGCAAGGCGCCCGGCTGAGCCGGGCGTTTTCATTTCAAGGGCTTACACATGAATCCTGACATTCCTTTGCAACTTCTGGGCGGCATCAGCGCACGCGTCTTCATGCGCGATTACTGGCAGAAAAAGCCGCTGCTGATTCGCCAGGCCATCGCTGATTTCCAAAGCCCGATTGACCCGGACGAGTTGGCTGGCCTGGCGCTGGAAGAAGAAGTTGAATCGCGTCTGGTTCTCGAAAATGGCGAGCGCCCCTGGGAGCTGCGCCGCGGGCCGTTCGCCGAAGATGAGTTCAGCAAGCTGCCGGAAACTGACTGGACCCTGCTGGTGCAGGCGGTGGATCAGTTCGTCCCGGAAGTCAGTGAATTGCTTGAGCAGTTCCGCTTTCTGCCGAGCTGGCGCATCGACGACGTGATGGTCAGCTACGCCGCGCCCGGCGGTGGCGTCGGCCCGCATTACGACAACTACGACGTATTCCTGCTGCAGGGTCACGGCCAGCGTCACTGGCAGATCGGCCAGATGTGCGACTCTGAAAGCCCGCTGTTGCAGAACACCGACTTGCGCATCCTGGCAGATTTCCAGATGACCGAAGAGTGGACGCTGCAGCCGGGAGACATGCTCTACCTGCCTCCGCGTCTGGCCCACTGCGGCGTGGCCGTCGATGAATGCCTGACTTACTCGGTCGGTTTCCGCGCGCCAAGTGCCGCCGAAGTGCTGACGCACTTCACCGACTTCCTCGGCCAGTTCATACCTGACGAAGAGCGCTACACCGACGCCAACGCGCAGCCGGTGAGTGACCCGCACCAGATTCAGCACGACGCCCTTGATCGCCTCAAGGCGCTGCTGGCCGAACACATGGGTGACGAGCGCCTGCTGCTGACCTGGTTCGGCCAGTTCATGACCGAACCGCGCTACCCGGAACTGGTCGCCGGCGCGGAACTGGAGGAACAGGACCTGCTCAGCAGCCTGGAACAGGGCGCCGTTCTCATTCGCAATCCAAGCGCGCGCCTGGCATGGTCCGAAGTGGACGATGACCTGCTACTGTTCGCCAGCGGGCAGAGCCGCCTGCTGCCGGGCAGCCTGCGCGAGCTGCTGAAACTGATCTGCGCGGCCGATGCCCTGCACAGTGACAACCTCGGCCAATGGCTGGCCGATGAAGAAGGACGCAACCTGCTCTGTGAGCTGGTCAAACAAGGAAGCCTGGGGTTTGCCGATGAATAGAACCAATGTGCGTATCGCTGACTGGCACAAGGACAACGCTGACATCCGTCGCATTCGCGACTCGGTGTTCACTGCCGAGCAATCGGTGCCGCCGGAGCTGGAATGGGACGCCGAGGACAATGCAGCGATTCACTTTCTGGCGCAGGAAGAGGACTACGCCATAGGCACTGCGCGACTGCTGCTCGACGGTGAGATCGGCCGTCTCTCCGTGCTCAAGGACTGGCGCAACATGAAAGTGGGCGAGGCATTGCTCAGCGCTGTGATTGCGGAAGCCGAACGTCGCGGTCTCAAGCAGCAAAAGCTCAGCGCCCAGGTTCAGGCCGTAGCGTTCTACGAGCAGTTTGGCTTCATTGTGGTCAGTGAAGAGTTTCTCGAGGCAGGCCTGCCCCACGTCAACATGACGCGCAGCGCAGGCTGACATCCGCTGTCGACGCCCCGCCCGTTCACTCCGGCATCAACCTGCCTGAGCGCACAGGCGGGGCGTTTTGCTGTAAGGCATTCAACTTGTGCCGCCACAGGCCGACAAACTGGCAAACCTGTCGCCAATGCGACACGCCTTGTGGAGGATGAATGATGTTTCTGCGCACCCTGCTTACCCTGTTGCTGGTCATATGTAGCGCCAATGCGCTGGCCGCTACAGAAGTCGTGCCGCTCAACTACCGCACCAGTGACGAGCTGCTGGCGGTGGCCAAGTCCTTTATCGGTGCGGATGGCTCTGTCAGCGCCTACAACAACCAGTTGATCGTCAACGCCGAGCCCGGCAAGATCGATGAACTACGCGCCCTCATCACCCAGCTGGACACCGCGCCCAAACGCCTGCTGATCAGCGTTGACACCAGCGACAGCTCGCAGAGCAATGGTGCCAGCGGCAACGCGTCCCGGGTGATCAACTACGGCACCAGCAGCCGCGAAGGTGGAGTCCAGCAGATTCAGGCCAGCGAAGGCAAGCCTGCGCTGATTCAGGTAGGCCAGAGCGTACCGGTCACGACCTCGCGCACCGACAACTACGGTTACGCACAGAGCAACACCGAGTACCGCAACGTCACCCAGGGTTTCTACGTCACTGCCAGCATCACCGGCGACACCGTGCAACTGAACATCAGCACCAACCACGACCGCGTCAGCCAGGAAAGGCCCGACGCCTTCAAGGTGCAAAGCACTGACAGCCAGGTCAGCGGCCGCATTGGCGAATGGATCACCCTGGCGGCCGCAAGCGATCAGTCAGTGGCGGACCAGCAAGGCAACGCCCAACGCTACTCCACCCAAGGTCGAGCGGACATGACCCTGCGCGTTATGGTGCAGACCTTGGACTGACGAGGGACGGCAGCAAGACCAGCACTAATGGGCCGAAAACTGACCGCGCAGTCTCCTCCAGACAAATATGTAGTGCTTTTAAAAAAGCACTACAAACCGTTTGACGAGGTAAAACCGGCGAGGCATGATTGCCCCGCTCCCGCTAATCAGAGGCGCTGAAAAGCGCCTGCGGATCGACCCTCCCATCCTGCGAGCCGATCTGTGTCCCCGCCGCCCACAAGGCAGTTTGACGAGATTGCGACTGGATCGAAGTTGTCCCCAGGGACGAGGCGTCAATCAGTCGTTCGGCAGGCTGCCGGTGATTGCGAACAGGCCTGCTCAGGCTTGCTCGCTCATGCCGGCCGCGGCCGAAAATTGCCCGCCTACACCTCGGACGACCTTCACCAGCCCGATCCCCCGAACCCGGTCGACAGGCCTACTGGCGAGCAGTCGAAGCGCCTCAGTGCAGAGGCGTGCGACGGAGCACGACACTTCAATACCACCTATGTGAAAGGGGTTTGGCTCATGGCACTGACACGCGAACAACAAATAGCGGCTCTGGAAAAGGACTGGGCTGAAAATCCGCGCTGGAACAATGTCACCCGCACCTATTGCGCTGCTGATGTCGTGCGCTTGCGTGGCTCGGTTCAGCCTGAACATACGTTCGCCCGCAACGGCGCGCAAAAGCTGTGGAACCTGGTGACGCAAGGTGCCAGACCGTCGTTCCGTCCGGACAAGGATTTCGTCAACTGCATGGGTGCCCTCACCGGGGGTCAGGCGGTGCAGCAGGTCAAGGCTGGCATCCAGGCCATCTACCTGTCGGGCTGGCAGGTTGCGGCCGATAACAATTCGGCAGAGTCGATGTACCCGGATCAGTCGCTCTACCCGGTGGACTCAGTGCCCACCGTGGTCAAACGCATCAACAATGCGTTCCGGCGCGCAGACCAGATTCAGTGGAAAGCGGGCAAGAATCCTGGCGATGAAGGCTACATCGACTATTTCGCTCCCATTGTGGCCGATGCCGAAGCGGGCTTTGGCGGCGTGCTCAATGCCTATGAACTGATGAAGAACATGATCGAAGCGGGCGCTGCCGGGGTGCACTTCGAAGATCAGCTGGCGTCGGTGAAAAAGTGCGGGCACATGGGGGGCAAAGTTTTGGTCCCCACTCAGGAAGCGATTCAAAAGCTGGTGGCCGCGCGTCTGGCGGCTGATGTTGCAGGCGTGCCGACGATCATTCTGGCACGCACCGACGCCAACGCCGCAGATCTGCTGACTTCCGACTGCGATCCGTATGACCAGCCGTTTGTCACCGGCACACGCACCCATGAAGGCTTTTACAAAGTGCGCGCCGGTCTTGATCAGGCCATTTCCCGTGGCTTGGCTTATGCGCCCTACGCGGACCTGATCTGGTGTGAAACCGCCAAGCCGGATCTGGATGAGGCACGGCGTTTCGCTGAAGCGATCAAGAAGCAATACCCCGACCAGTTGCTGTCATACAACTGCTCACCGTCTTTCAACTGGAAGAAAAACCTGGACGACGCGACCATCGCCAAATTCCAGCGCGAGCTGTCGGCAATGGGCTACAAGCATCAGTTCATCACCCTGGCGGGTATTCACAACATGTGGCACAGCATGTTCAACCTGGCCCACGACTATGCGCGCAATGACATGACCGCCTACGTCAAACTGCAGGAACAGGAGTTCGCCGACGCCGCCAAGGGCTACACCTTTGTGGCGCACCAGCAGGAAGTGGGCACTGGCTACTTCGATGACATGACCACCGTGATCCAGGGCGGCGCGTCATCAGTGACGGCCCTGACCGGTTCGACTGAGGAAGAACAGTTTCATTGAGGGTCAGTTGCCAGGCTGATTGTATTGGCGATTTTACCGTCGCCCGCAAGCGGAGCTGACGACGTGGGACCGGCTGAGGTGGACGTGGGACCGGCTTTAGCCGGGAAAGCGGTATTTCTGGCCACCTATGTCAGTGACCGTCCCGGTGTCTTCCCGGCTAAAGCCGGTCCCACGTCAGCCGGTTCCACCTCGAACTGAAGTGTGTTCGCAGCGCTGGAATGCCCAATCTGCGACCTGAGGGCAGGCACCGCTCTCTACAACTAACTCGACTCCACACTCCGGGCAAGCAACTTATAATCCACAATAACAAATGATACTTATTATCATTTAGAAAAGGCTGCTTGTAGCGCGACTTTTCACAACCGAACATAATTAGTCAAATCCCCCGCCAACGCCTGCCCCGCCTGCCCCAAGCGCCTCGTCGCCGTGCGTAAGTGATTAATTGCGCAAATTAATTTGATATAGAAAATTTACTTGCACCGGGTTTGCACATAAAATCATCGAAATTGATGTCGCTGCGACATAACGTCGCTGCCTATACTCTTTTCAAGCTCAGAGACCATTGATCTCTGTCAAGGAATGCCGCATGTCCGAATCGACAGGTCTGATCGCCCACAATTGGGGCTTCGCCATTTTCCTTTTGGGCGTGATTGGCCTGTGTGCCTTCATGCTCGGTGTTTCGAGCCTGCTGGGCAGCAAGGCCTGGGGCCGCAGCAAAAATGAACCGTTCGAGTCGGGCATGCTGCCCACCGGCGGTGCGCGTCTTCGCCTTTCGGCAAAATTCTATCTGGTCGCGATGCTTTTCGTGATCTTCGACATCGAAGCCCTCTATCTCTTTGCCTGGTCTGTGTCCGTCCGCGAAAGCGGCTGGACCGGATTCGTCGAAGCACTCGTTTTCATAGCAATTCTGTTGGCAGGTCTTGTCTACCTATGGCGGGTTGGAGCGCTGGATTGGGCTCCTGAAGGTCGCCGTAATCGGCAAGCGAAGCTGAAACAATGAGGCTTTGGCGATGCAATATAATCTCACCAGGATCGACCCGGATGCTCCCAATGAAGAGTATCCAATCGGCAAACGGGAAACTGTTTCCGACCCGCTAGAAGATCAAGTCCACAAAAATATCTACATGGGCAAGCTTGAAGACGTGCTGAACGGTGCGGTCAACTGGGGGCGTAAAAACTCCTTGTGGCCGTATAACTTCGGTCTGTCGTGCTGCTATGTGGAAATGACCACCGCCTTCACGGCGCCCCACGACATCGCCCGCTTTGGCGCCGAAGTCATCCGGGCATCGCCGCGTCAGGCGGATTTCATGGTTATCGCCGGTACCCCGTTTCTGAAAATGGCCCCGATCATTCAGCGCCTGTATGAACAGATGCTGGAACCGAAATGGGTCATCTCCATGGGCGCCTGTGCCAATTCGGGTGGCATGTACGACATCTATTCCGTGGTTCAAGGGGTTGATAAATTCCTCCCGGTGGATGTCTACGTGCCCGGCTGCCCGCCCCGTCCAGAAGCTTTTCTGCAAGGCTTGATGCTGTTGCAGGAATCCATCGGACAGGAGCGTCGACCGCTTTCCTGGGTCGTTGGCGATCAAGGCGTTTACCGCGCCGACATGCCATCGCAAAAGGAACAGCGCCGCGAACAGCGAATCGCAGTCACCAACCTGCGCAGCCCCGACGAAGTCTGATCCGCTACCTGTTCCTGTCATAGAGACGAGCAGCTGGCTTCATTCTTTACGTTGACCCAAAGCGATAAAAAATCATGACTACAGGCAGTGCTCTGTACATCCCGCCTTACAAGGCTGACGACCAAGACGTCGTCGTGGAATTGAACAACCGTTTCGGCCCTGAGGCGTTTACCGCCCAGCCAACCCGCACCGGGATGCCGGTGCTCTGGGTCCAGCGTGCGCGGCTGATCGAGGTGCTGACCTGTCTGCGTCAGTTGCCCAAGCCCTACGTCATGCTGTACGACCTGCATGGCATGGACGAACGTCTGCGCACCAAGCGCCAAGGCTTGCCCGCGGCGGATTTCAGCGTTTTCTACCATCTGATGTCGATTGAGCGTAACAGCGACGTGATGATCAAGGTTGCGCTGTCCGAGAGCGATCTCAGCCTGCCGACCGTTACCGGAATCTGGCCCAACGCCAACTGGTACGAACGCGAAGTCTGGGACATGTTCGGCATCGACTTCCCCGGCCACCCGCATCTGACTCGCATCATGATGCCGCCCACCTGGGAAGGTCACCCGCTGCGCAAGGACTTCCCTGCCCGCGCCACCGAATTCGACCCCTACAGCCTGACGCTGGCCAAGCAGCAGCTGGAAGAAGAAGCCGCCCGTTTCAACCCGGAAGCCTGGGGCATGAAGCGTTCAGGGACCAACGAGGACTACATGTTCCTCAACCTGGGCCCGAACCACCCTTCGGCCCACGGTGCCTTTCGCATCATCCTGCAGCTGGACGGTGAAGAAATCGTCGACTGCGTCCCGGACATCGGCTACCACCACCGTGGTGCCGAGAAGATGGGCGAACGCCAGTCGTGGCACAGCTATATTCCCTACACCGACCGGATCGACTATCTGGGCGGGGTGATGAATAACCTGCCCTACGTGCTGTCGGTGGAAAAACTCGCTGGCATCACCGTGCCGGATCGGGTCAACACCATCCGCATCATGATGACCGAGTTCTTCCGCATCACCAGCCACCTGCTGTTCCTGGGGACCTACATCCAGGACGTGGGCGCCATGACGCCGGTGTTCTTTACCTTCACCGACCGGCAGAAGGCGTACACCGTGATCGAGGCCATTACCGGTTTCCGCCTGCACCCGGCCTGGTTCCGCATCGGCGGCGTCGCTCATGACCTGCCTCGCGGCTGGGAAAAACTGGTCAAGGATTTCGTCGACTGGCTGCCCAAGCGCCTGGACGAATACACCAAGGCTGCGTTGCAGAACAGCATTCTGAAAGGCCGAACGGTCGGCGTTGCGGCCTACAACACCAAAGAAGCGCTGGAATGGGGCGTGACCGGGCCGAGCCTGCGTGCCACGGGCCTGGATTTTGACCTGCGCAAGGCGCGCCCGTATTCGGGCTACGAAAACTTCGAATTCGAAGTGCCGCTGGCAGCCAATGGCGACGCCTACGACCGCTGCATCGTGCGCGTGGAAGAAATGCGCCAGAGCATCAAGATCATCGACCAGTGCCTGCGCAACATGCCGGCCGGCCCGTACAAGGCGGACCACCCGCTCACTACGCCGCCGCCCAAGGAGCGCACGCTGCAGCATATCGAAACCCTGATCACCCACTTTCTGCAGGTTTCGTGGGGCCCGGTCATGCCGGCCAACGAATCCTTCCAGATGATCGAAGCGACCAAGGGCATCAACAGTTATTACCTGACGAGCGACGGCGGCACCATGAGCTACCGTACCCGGATTCGCACCCCAAGCTTCCCGCATCTGCAGCAGATCCCTTCGGTGATCAAAGGCAGCATGGTCGCGGACTTGATCGCGTACCTGGGTAGTATCGATTTCGTTATGGCCGACGTGGACCGCTAAGCATGAACAGCCCGCTTATCCAGACAGACCGTTTCGCCCTGAGCGAAACCGAGCGCTCGGCCATCGAGCATGAGCTGCATCACTATGAGGACCCGCGAGCGGCGTCCATCGAAGCCTTGAAGATCGTGCAGAAGGAGCGCGGCTGGGTCCCTGACGGCGCGATCTACGCCATCGGCGAAATGCTCGGCATCCCGGCCAGCGACGTTGAAGGCGTAGCGACCTTCTACAGCCAGATCTTCCGCCAGCCGGTGGGTCGCCACATCATTCGCGTCTGCAACAGCATGGTCTGTTTCATTGCCGGTCACGAATCAGTGGTCGAAGAAATCCAGAATTCCCTGGGCATTGCGCCAGGCCAGACCACCGCCGACGGTCGCTTCACGCTGTTGCCGGTCTGCTGCCTGGGCAACTGCGACAAGGCTCCGGCCGTGATGGTCGACGATGAAACCTTTGGCAACGTGCAGCCTGGCACCGTGGCCAAAATGCTGGAGGGTTACCCATGACCATTACGTCCTTCGGCCCCGCCAACCGCATCGCGCGCACGGCAGAGACGCATCCGCTGACCTGGCGCCTGCGTGAAGACGGCGAGCCGGTATGGCTTGACGAGTATCAGGCTAAAGATGGCTACAGTGCAGCGCGCAAGGCACTGACCCAGCAATCGCCGGACGACATCGTTCAGTCGGTCAAGGATTCCGGCCTCAAGGGTCGCGGCGGCGCAGGCTTCCCCACCGGGGTGAAGTGGGGCCTGATGCCCAAAGATGAATCCATGAACATCCGCTACCTGCTATGCAACGCGGACGAGATGGAGCCCAACACCTGGAAGGACCGGATGCTGATGGAGCAGCTGCCCCACCTGCTGGTGGAAGGCATGCTGATCAGCGCCCGCGCCCTGAAAGCCTACCGTGGCTACATCTTCCTGCGTGGCGAGTACGTCACTGCCGCCAAACACCTGAACCGCGCTGTAGCGGAAGCCAAAGCAGCGGGTCTGCTGGGCAAGAACATTCTGGGCACCGGCTTTGATTTCGAACTGTTCGTCCACACCGGCGCCGGGCGTTACATCTGCGGTGAAGAAACCGCACTGATCAACTCCCTGGAAGG
This sequence comes from Pseudomonas viridiflava, assembly GCF_900585905.1. GTDB lineage: Bacteria > Pseudomonadota > Gammaproteobacteria > Pseudomonadales > Pseudomonadaceae > Aquipseudomonas. Next base: position 17,387 of record NZ_UTVH01000095.1, on the reverse strand, counting down.
CCGCCGCGCCAACCCGCGTTCCAAGCCGCCCTTCCCTGCCGCCGTCGGCGTGTGGGGCAAGCCGACCTGCGTCAACAACGTTGAAACCCTGTGCAACGTGCCAGCCATCGTCGGCAACGGCAACGACTGGTACAAGGCCATCGCTCGCGAAGGCAGCGAAGACCACGGCACCAAGCTGATGGGGTTCTCCGGCAAGGTGAAAAACCCTGGCCTGTGGGAACTACCGTTTGGCGTGCAGGCTCGGGAGTTGTTCGAAGACTACGCGGGCGGCATGCGTGACGGCTACACGCTCAAGTGCTGGCAGCCCGGCGGCGCCGGCACCGGCTTCCTGCTGCCGGAGCACCTTGACGCGCAAATGTACGCTGGCGGCATCGCCAAGGTCGGTACGCGGATGGGTACGGGCCTGGCCATGGCGGTCGACGACAAAGTCAACATGGTGTCGCTGCTGCGCAACATGGAAGAGTTCTTTGCTCAGGAGTCCTGTGGTTTCTGCACGCCTTGCCGTGACGGCCTGCCCTGGAGTGTGAAGATTCTGCGCGCCCTGGAAAAAGGCCATGGTCAGGCAGGCGATATCGAAACGCTGCTGGGCCTGGTCGGCTTCCTCGGCCCAGGCAAGACCTTCTGTGCTCACGCGCCGGGTGCCGTGGAGCCGCTGGGCAGTGCGATCAAGTATTTCCGCCCGGAGTTCGAGGCCGGTATAGCGCCCACAAGCGCTGCCGTCCCGCCCCTGGCACGGCCGATCAACGTCGGCGCCTGACAGTTTGCAAGGCCGGGAGCGACATCTCCCGGTCCATCGTGCGATGACGCCGTAATGGCTGTTTGGATTTGCACGAACACCAAGATTCCATTAGCCACGCCCGCTGACACCGGGCCAACGAAGAACTTTGAACCATGGCCACTATCCACGTAGACGGCAAAGCGCTCGAGGTCGATGGGGCGGACAACCTGTTACAGGCATGTCTTTCTCTGGGCCTCGACATCCCTTATTTCTGCTGGCACCCCGCCCTTGGCAGCGTCGGCGCCTGTCGCCAGTGCGCCGTCAAGCAGTACACCGACGAGAACGACACCCGTGGTCGTATCGTCATGTCCTGCATGACGCCGGCCACCGACAACACCTGGATCTCCATCGAGGATGATGAATCCAAGGCGTTTCGCGCCAGTGTCGTCGAATGGCTGATGACCAACCATCCCCACGACTGCCCGGTCTGTGAGGAAGGTGGCCACTGCCATCTGCAAGACATGACCGTCATGACCGGTCACAACGAGCGCCGTTATCGCTTCACCAAGCGTACCCACCAGAATCAGGAACTCGGCCCGTTCATCGCTCACGAGATGAACCGCTGCATTGCCTGTTATCGCTGCGTGCGTTTTTACAAGGATTACGCGGGCGGCACTGATCTGGGCGTTTTTGGTGCTCACGACAACGTCTACTTCGGTCGCGTTGAAGACGGCACCCTGGAAAGCGAGTTCTCCGGCAACCTCACCGAGGTCTGCCCGACCGGCGTGTTTACCGACAAGACGCACTCCGAGCGCTACAACCGTAAATGGGACATGCAGTTCTCGCCGAGCATCTGCCACGGCTGCTCCAGCGGTTGCAACATCAGCCCAGGCGAGCGTTATGGCGAAATTCGTCGTATCGAAAACCGCTACAACGGCTCGGTCAACCAGTACTTCCTCTGCGACCGCGGCCGTTTCGGCTATGGCTACGTCAATCGCGAAGACCGGCCTCGTCAGCCGCTGCTGGCTGATGGCAGCAAGCTGAGCCTGGACCAGGCACTGGATAACGCCGCCGAACTGCTGCGCGGGCGCAACATCGTCGGTATCGGCTCGCCGCGCGCCAGTCTGGAAAGCAACTACGCCCTGCGCGAACTGGTAGGCGCCGAGCATTTCTACAGCGGTATCGAAGCCTCGGAGCTGGAGCGCATTCGTCTGGTGCTGCAGGTGTTGAAAGACAGCCCGCTGCCGATCCCCACCCTGCGCGACGTGGAAGACCACGATGCGATTTTCGTCCTCGGTGAAGACTTGACCCAGACCGCAGCGCGTCTGGCTCTGGGCCTGCGTCAGGCAGTGAAAGGCAAAGCCGAAGAGATGGCCGCGGCGATGAAAGTCCAGCCATGGCTGGACGCTGCGGTGAAGAACATCGGTCAGCACGAACTCAATCCGCTGTTCATCGCCAGCCTGGCTGAAACCAGGCTCGATGACATTGCTGAAGAGTGCGTGCACGCAGCACCCGATGATCTGGCTCGTATCGGTTTCGCCGTCGCCCACGCTCTGGACGCCAGTGCGCCTGCGGTTGCAGGTCTCGATGCTGAAGCCGTCGAGCTGGCGCAACGCATCGCCAACGCGCTGCTGGCCGCCAAGCGTCCGCTGATCATCGCGGGTACTTCGCTGGGCTCCAAGGCACTGATCGAGGCCGCAGCCAACATCGCCAAAGCCTTGAAGCTGCGCGACAAGAACGGCTCGATCAGCCTGATCGTGCCGGAGGCCAACAGCCTCGGTCTGGTGATGCTCGGCGGTGAATCCGTTGACGCGGCATTGCAAGCCGTTATCGACGGCAGCGCCGACGCCATTGTCGTGCTCGAGAATGATCTCTACACCCGCACCGACAAGGCCAGGGTTGATGCGGCGCTGAGCGCGGCGAAAGTCGTGATCGTTGCCGACCATCAGAAAACCGCTACTGGCGAACGCGCGCATTTGGTGCTGCCCGCCGCGAGCTTCGCTGAAGGCGACGGTACGCTGGTCAGCCAGGAAGGCCGCGCCCAGCGCTTCTTCCAGGTGTTCGATCCGACCTATCTGGATGCCAGCATTCTGGTTCACGAAGGCTGGCGCTGGCTGCACGCATTGCGCGCTACCCTGCTCAATCAGCCAGTTGACTGGACCCAGCTGGATCACGTCACGGCGGCCTGCGCTGCGAGCACGCCACAACTGGCTGCCATTATCGATGCAGCGCCGTCGGCAGCCTTCCGGATCAAGGGCCTGAAGCTGGCTCGCGAGCCTCTGCGCTACAGCGGTCGCACCTCGATGCGGGCCAACATCAGCGTGCATGAACCCCGCATTCCGCAGGACAACGACACTGCATTCTCGTTTTCTATGGAAGGCTACTCGGGTTCCGTCGAGCCGCGCCAGCAAGTGCCCTTTGCCTGGTCACCGGGCTGGAACTCGCCGCAAGCGTGGAACAAGTTCCAGGACGAAGTCGGCGGCCACCTGCGCGCCGGTGATCCGGGCACTCGCCTGATCGAGAGCGGTGGCGATAACCTCGGCTGGTTCGCCAGCGTGCCGCGTGCCTTCTCCCCCGCGCCAGGGACCTGGCAGGTGGTGCCGTTCTATCACCTGTTCGGCAGTGAGGAAAACTCCTCCAAAGCTGCACCGGTCCAGGAGCGCATCCCTGCGGCCTACGTCGCGCTGGCGAAGTCTGAAGCCGATCGCCTGGGCGTCAACGAAGGTGCCCTGCTTTCCCTGAACGTCGACGGTCAGGCCCTGCGTCTGCCGCTGCGCATCAACGAAGAGCTTGGCGCCGGCCTGGTTGCCCTGCCCGCAGGCCTGGCGGGCATTCCGCCGGCCCTGTTCGGCAAGTCGGTTGACGGTCTGCAGGAGGCAGCGCAATGACTTGGTTCACCCCTGAAGTGATCGACGCGATCATTGCCGTCGTCAAGGCGATCGTTGTGCTGCTGGCCGTTGTGGTCTGTGGCGCGCTGCTGAGTTTTGTCGAACGTCGTCTGCTGGGCTGGTGGCAGGATCGCTATGGTCCAAACCGCGTCGGCCCGTTCGGCATGTTCCAGATCGCTGCCGACATGCTCAAGATGTTCTTCAAGGAAGACTGGACACCGCCGTTTGCCGACAAGGTGATTTTCACCTTGGCGCCGGTGGTGGCGATGAGCGCCTTGCTGATCGCCTTCGCCGTCATCCCGATCACCCCGACCTGGGGCGTGGCGGACCTGAACATCGGCCTGCTGTTCTTCTTTGCCATGGCCGGTCTTTCGGTCTACGCGGTGCTGTTTGCGGGCTGGTCGAGCAACAACAAGTTCGCGTTGCTCGGTGCCCTGCGTGCCTCGGCGCAGACCGTGTCGTATGAAGTGTTCATGGGCCTGGCGCTGATGGGCATCGTGGTGCAGGTCGGTTCGTTCAACATGCGCGACATCGTCGAATATCAGGCGCAGAACCTGTGGTTCATCATCCCGCAGTTCTTCGGCTTCTGTACGTTCTTCATCGCTGGCGTCGCCGTGACTCACCGTCACCCGTTCGACCAGCCGGAAGCCGAGCAGGAACTGGCCGACGGTTACCACATTGAATATGCCGGCATGAAATGGGGCATGTTTTTCGTTGGCGAATACATCGGCATCATTCTGATCTCGGCGCTGCTGGTGACCCTGTTCTTCGGCGGCTGGCACGGCCCGTTCGATATTCTGCCTTCGCTGGCGTTCTTCTGGTTCGCCCTGAAGACCGGTTTCTTCATCATGCTGTTCATCCTGTTGCGTGCGTCTATCCCGCGCCCGCGCTATGACCAAGTGATGGACTTCAGCTGGAAATTCTGTCTGCCGCTGACCCTGATCAATCTGCTGGTGACTGCTGCGGTCGTGTTGTTGAACACGCCGGCAGGCTCGGTTCAGTGAGGATTTGACCCATGTTCAAATATATTGGCGACATCGTTAAGGGTACGGGTACCCAGTTGCGCAGCCTGGTGATGGTTTTTGGCCATGGCTTTCGCAAGCGCGACACACTGCAATACCCCGAAGAGCAGGTCTATCTGCCGCCGCGCTATCGTGGCCGCATCGTTCTGACCCGCGACCCGGATGGCGAGGAGCGTTGTGTTGCCTGCAACCTGTGCGCCGTGGCGTGTCCGGTAGGCTGTATTTCGCTGCAGAAAGCTGAAACCGATGATGGCCGTTGGTATCCGGAGTTCTTCCGCATCAACTTCTCGCGCTGCATTTTCTGCGGTCTGTGCGAAGAAGCCTGCCCGACGACAGCGATCCAGTTGACGCCGGACTTCGAGATGGCTGACTTCAAGCGTCAGGATCTGGTGTACGAGAAGGAGGATCTGCTGATCTCCGGCCCCGGCAAGAATCCTGAATACAACTTCTATCGCGTTGCCGGTATGGCTGTTGCTGGCAAGCCCAAGGGCGCTGCGCAGAACGAAGCTGAACCGATCAACGTCAAGAGCCTGCTGCCTTAAGGAAGTAAAGATGGAATTCGCTTTCTATTTCGCATCCGGCATCGCTGTGGTGGCCACCCTCCGGGTGATCACCAACACGAACCCGGTGCACGCCCTGCTCTACCTGATCATTTCCCTGATTGCCGTGGCGATGACCTTTTTCAGCCTCGGCGCGCCGTTTGCCGGGGTGCTGGAAGTCATCGCCTATGCGGGCGCGATCATGGTCCTGTTCGTCTTCGTGGTGATGATGCTCAACCTCGGCCCTGCCGCTGTTGATCAGGAACGCGCCTGGCTCAAGCCGGGTATCTGGCTGGGCCCGGTATTCCTCGGCGTGCTGCTGCTGGCTGAACTGCTCTATGTGCTGTTCGCCCATCAAACCGGTGCTGGCATTGGCCAGACCACGGTCGATGCCAAGGCGGTCGGCATCAGCCTGTTCGGTCCCTACCTGCTGGTGGTGGAGCTGGCATCGATGCTGCTGCTCGCAGCAGCCGTTACCGCGTTCCATCTGGGCCGCAACGAAGCCAAGGAGCCAAGCCAATGAATGCTATCCCTCTGGAGCACGGGCTGGCGGTTGCCGGGGTGTTGTTCTGCCTGGGCCTCGTCGGCCTGATGGTGCGCCGCAACATTCTTTTCGTGTTGATGAGCCTGGAGATCATGATGAACGCATCAGCTCTGGCGTTCGTCGTAGCCGGTAGCCGCTGGGCACAGCCGGATGGACAAGTAATGTTCATCCTGGTCATTACCCTGGCGGCAGCCGAGGCCAGTATTGGCCTGGCGATTCTGTTGCAGCTCTATCGCCGCTTCCACACTCTCGATATCGACGCTGCCAGCGAGATGCGCGGATGAACCTACTCTTTCTGACTTTCGTATTCCCCCTGATCGGGTTCCTGCTGCTGTCGTTCTCCCGTGGACGCATCTCGGAAAACCTCGCAGCGCTGATCGGCGTGGGCTCAATCGGCCTTTCCGCCCTCGTCACGGCCTGGGTCATCTGGCAGTTCAACGTCGCGCCACCTGAAGGCGGTCACTACACCCAGGTGCTATGGCGCTGGATGGCAGTGGACGGCTTCGAACCCAACTTTGCCCTGTACCTGGACGGCCTGTCCGTGACCATGCTGGGCGTCGTGGTCGGCGTCGGCTTTTTGATCCACCTGTTTGCATCCTGGTACATGCGCGGCGAAGCGGGCTACTCGCGCTTCTTTGCCTACACCAACCTGTTCATTGCCAGCATGCTGTTTCTGGTGCTGGGCGATAACCTGCTGTTCCTGTACTTCGGTTGGGAAGGTGTCGGCCTGTGCAGCTACCTGCTGATCGGTTTCTACTACAGCAACCGCAACAACGGCAATGCAGCGCTGAAAGCCTTCATCGTGACCCGCATCGGTGACGTGTTCATGGCCATCGGCCTGTTCATCCTGTTCCAGCAGCTGGGTACGCTGAACATCCAGGAACTGCTGGTGCGTGCGCCCGAGCACTTCAAGGTCGGCGACTTCTGGATCGTGCTGGCGACGCTGATGCTGTTGGGTGGAGCCGTGGGTAAATCCGCGCAACTGCCCCTGCAAACCTGGCTGGCGGACGCGATGGCAGGCCCTACTCCGGTATCGGCCTTGATCCACGCCGCCACAATGGTAACGGCAGGTGTTTACCTGATCGCCCGAACCCACGGCCTGTTCTCCCTGGCGCCGGACATCCTGCACCTGGTGGGCATCGTCGGTGGCGTGACGCTGGTGCTGGCTGGTTTTGCCGCGCTGGTGCAGACCGACATCAAACGTATCCTTGCCTACTCGACCATGAGCCAGATCGGCTACATGTTCCTGGCGCTGGGCGTCGGTGCCTGGGAAGGCGCGATTTTCCACCTGATGACCCACGCCTTCTTCAAGGCGCTGCTGTTCCTTGCATCCGGTGCGGTGATCGTTGCCTGCCACCACGAGCAGAACATCTTCAAGATGGGCGGCCTGTGGAAAAAGCTGCCACTGGCCTACGCCAGCTTCATCGTCGGCGGTGCAGCCCTCGCGGCCCTGCCATTGCTGACGGCAGGTTTCTACTCCAAGGACGAGATTCTCTGGGAAGCCTTCGCCAGCGGCAACAATGCGCTGCTGTATGCAGGTCTGGTGGGCGCGTTCATGACGTCGCTGTACACCTTCCGGCTGATATTCATCACCTTCCACGGCGAAGCTCACACCGAGGCGCATGCCGGTCATGGCATCGCCCACTGGTTGCCGTTGAGCGTGCTGATCGTATTGTCGACCTTCATCGGCGCCATGATCACCCCGCCACTGGCCGGTGTCCTGCCGCAGAGCGTTGGTCATGCTGGTGGCGACGCCAAACACAGCCTGGAAATCGCCTCGGGCGCCATCGCTCTGGCCGGCATCCTGCTGGCGGCGATGCTGTTCCTCGGCAAGCGCCGTCTGGTGACCAGCATCGCCAACAGCGCACCGGGTCGCTTCCTCTCGGCCTGGTGGTTCGCGGCCTGGGGCTTTGACTGGATCTACGACAAGCTGTTCGTGAAACCGTATCTGGCGATCAGCCACTTGCTGCGTAGCGATCCGCTGGATCACACCATTGGCGTAATCCCGCGTCTGGTCAAGGCGGGTCATGGCAGCATGAGCCGTACCGAAACTGGTCAACTGCGCTGGTATGCCGCTTCGATTGCCGTGGGTGCCGTACTGGTCCTGGGCGCCGTCATTGCGGTTGCGATCTGATATGAACCTTGCGAATTTGCGAAAGGAATTGAGCCCGTCATGATTCTGCCCTGGCTAATCCTGATCCCCTTTATCGGTGGCCTGCTGTGCTGGCAAGGTGAGCGCTTCGGCCCTACCCTGCCGCGCTGGATCGCGCTGCTGACCATGTCCCTCGAACTGGCCCTGGGCCTGTGGTTGTGGAGTACCGGCAACTACAGTTACGCACCCGCGCCTGGCGTCGACCCTACCTGGGCGCTTGAATTCAAGCACCTGTGGATTGCCCGCTTCGGTATCAGCGTCCACCTGGCGCTGGATGGCCTGTCGCTGCTGATGATCCTGCTCACCGGTTTACTGGGTGTGCTGTCGGTGCTGTGCTCGTGGAAGGAAATCCAGCGTAACGTCGGGTTCTTCCACCTCAACCTGATGTGGATCCTGGGCGGCGTGATTGGCGTGTTCCTCGCCATCGACCTGTTCATGTTCTTCTTCTTCTGGGAAATGATGCTGGTGCCGATGTATTTCCTCATCGCGCTCTGGGGTCACAGCTCGGCGGACGGCAAGAAGACACGGATTTACGCCGCGACCAAGTTCTTCATCTTCACTCAGGCCAGTGGCCTGATCATGCTGGTGGCGATCCTTGGGCTGGTGCTGGTCAACTTCAATCAGACCGGTGTGATCACTTTCGATTACGCCACGCTGTTGAAGACCCAGCTGGCGCCGGGCACTGAGTACATCCTCATGCTGGGCTTCTTCATCGCCTTCGCGGTGAAGCTGCCGGTGGTGCCGTTTCACTCGTGGCTGCCAGACGCCCACGCCCAGGCACCCACTGCAGGCTCGGTCGACCTTGCCGGTATCCTGCTGAAAACCGCTGCCTATGGCCTGTTACGCTTTGCCCTGCCGCTGTTTCCCAATGCGTCTGCCGAGTTCGCGCCGATTGCCATGGTGCTGGGCCTGATCGGGATTTTCTACGGTGCCTTCCTGGCGTTCGCACAGACCGACATCAAGCGTCTGATCGCGTTCTCCAGCGTGTCGCACATGGGCTTTGTGTTGATCGGCATCTACTCCGGCAGCCAGCAAGCGCTGCAAGGCGTGGTGATCCAGATGATTGCGCACGGCCTGTCAGCTGCCGCGCTGTTTATCCTCAGCGGCCAGCTGTACGAGCGCCTGCACACCCGGGACATGCGCGAAATGGGCGGTCTGTGGTCGCGCATTGCTTATCTGCCCGCCATCAGCCTGTTCTTTGCCGCCGCATCGCTGGGGCTGCCGGGTACTGGCAACTTCGTTGGCGAGTTCCTGATCCTGCTGGGGGCTTTTGTCAGCTCGCCGTGGATCACCGCGATTGCAACGTCCGGCCTGGTGTTCGGCTCGGTCTACTCGCTGATCATGATCCACCGCGCCTACTTCGGCCCGACCAAATCGGACGAGCCGCTCAAAGGCATGGATGGACGCGAAATGATAATGGTGTTGGGCCTGGCGGTATTGCTGGTGGTGGTCGGGGTTTACCCGCAACCGGTTCTCGATACCTCGGCGGCGACCATGCACGGCGTGCAGCAATGGCTCGGCACTGCCTTCACTCAACTCGCTTCGGCCCGGTAAGAGCGCTATGGACCTGACGATTCAACACTTTATTGCGCTTGCGCCACTGCTGATTACCAGTCTCACCATTGTGGTGGTGATGCTGGCCATCGCCTGGCGCCGTAATCACTCGCAAACCTTCCTGCTCAGTGTCGCCGGTTTGAACCTGGCGCTGCTGTCGATTTACCCGGCACTGAAAGTCGCTCCGCTGGTGGTCACCCCACTGCTGCAGATCGACAGCTTCGCCTGCCTGTACATGGCGTTGATTTTGGCCTCGACCCTGGCGTGCGTGACCATGGCGCATGCCTACCTCGGTGACGGCAAGGCAGGTTATCCGGGTAATCGGGAAGAGCTTTATCTGCTGATTCTGCTGGCAGCGGCAGGTGGTCTGGTGCTGGTCAGTGCCCAGCATCTGGCGAGCCTGTTCATCGGCCTGGAGCTGCTGTCGGTGCCGGTCTACGGTCTGGTGGCCTACGCCTTCTTCAACAAGCGCTCTCTGGAAGCCGGCATAAAATACATGGTGCTGTCGGCAGCCGGCTCGGCTTTCCTGCTGTTCGGCATGGCGCTGCTGTATGCCGAAGCTGGCACCCTGGGCTTTGACGGCATTGGCAAGGCGCTGGCGGCAACCGGTCTGCCAAGCCCGATCGCCAGCCTGGGTCTGGGCATGATGCTGGTGGGCCTGGCGTTCAAGCTGTCGCTGGTGCCGTTCCACTTGTGGACGCCGGACGTCTACGAAGGTGCTCCGGCGCCGGTGGCCGCCTTTCTCGCCACAGCCAGCAAGGTGGCGGTGTTTGCGGTGCTGGTGCGTCTGTTCCAGATTTCCCCGGCGGCCAGCAGCGGTGTACTGCACGATGTACTGGCAGTGATCGCGGTGGCCTCGATCATCGTCGGCAACCTGCTGGCGTTGACGCAGACCAACCTCAAACGTCTGTTGGGCTATTCGTCCATCGCTCACTTCGGTTACCTGATGATCGCCCTGGTGGCGAGCAAGGGCATGGCGGTGGAGGCGATTGGCGTCTATCTGGTGACCTACGTGCTGACCAGCCTGGGCAGCTTCGGTGTGATCACCATGATGTCGTCGCCTTACAGCGGTCGTGACACTGATGCGATGTTCGAATACCGCGGCCTGTTCTGGCGTCGCCCGTATCTGACCGCCGTGATGACGCTGATGATGCTGTCGCTGGCGGGCATTCCGCTGACCGCAGGTTTCATCGGCAAGTTCTACATCATTGCCACCGGCGTTGAATCGCAATTGTGGTGGTTGATCGGCGCGCTGATCATCGGCAGCGCCATTGGCGTCTTCTACTACCTGCGGGTGATGGTGACCCTGTATCTGGTGGACTCCAAGCTGCCGCGCCACGATGCTGCTTTCAACTGGGCACAACGTACTGGCGGCGTGATGCTGTTGGCCATTGCCATCCTGGCCTTCGTGCTCGGCGTCTACCCACAGCCGCTGCTGGACCTGGTGCAGCATGCAGGCCTGATGCGCTGACCGTTCCCGCGGCATAAAAAAACCTGCTCAGCTGAGCAGGTTTTTTTTCGCCTTGATGTTTGTCCCGCAGGGACTAGCCCGGCAGGCGCACAGTTTTCTTCGCGCTGCTGAACAGGCCCCAGCTGGACATGAACAGCGCTGCGATCAGCGGCCCGATAACAAAGCCGTTGAGCCCGAATACCGCCATGCCGCCAAGGGTCGAGATGAGGATCAGGTAATCCGGCATCTTGGTGTCCTTGCCCACCAGTACAGGGCGCAGCACGTTATCCACCAGGCCGATCACGAACACCCCGAACAACGCCAGAACCACGCCCTGCCAGATCATGCCACTGAGCAGGAAGTAGGCCGCCACCGGCGCCCAGACAATCCCCGCCCCGACCGCTGGCAACAGGGACAGAAAGGCCATGATGACCGCCCAGAGCAACGCGCTGGGGATGTCCAGACACCAGAAGATGAAGCCGCCCAGAGCACCCTGGGTGATTGCCACGACCACGTTGCCCTTCACCGTCGCGCGCACGACGCGGGTGAATTTCAGCTGCAACCGGCGTTTTTGCTGCTCCGCCAGTGGCACCGCCAGACGCATCTTGCGTACCAGCTCCTGACCATCGCGCAGGAAGAAAAACAGCAGGTAGAGCATGATGAAGAAACTCACCACGAAATCGAACGTGCCCTGACCGAAGCTGAACGCCTGGGTCGCCAGGTACTGGCTGCCCTGCATGGCGCCTTTGGCGATCTTGTCGCGCAGACCTTCGAAGTCTCCCATGCCAAGGCGGTCCAGCCAGTTCTGGAAGTACTGTGGCAGCAGGTGCTTGAACTCCGTCAGGTAGCTGGCGATATCCAGCTCGCCGCTTTCCACGTTCTTGTACAGCGTCGCCCCTTCCTGAACCAGCAGGGCGCTGATAACGATGACCGGCAAAATAGCGATCACCAGACAGATCATCAGCGTGCACAGTGACGTCCAGTTACGCTGCAAGCCGAAGCGCAATTGCAGTCGGCGTTGAACCGGAGCAAAGATGATGCCGAGAATCACCGCCCAAAAGACGGCGCCGTAGAACGGCAGGAGAATCCAGATGAATGCGACGGTCACCATCACCAGCAGCAAAATCAGGGTCTTATATTGCAGAGTGGTTTCGTTCATGTCCTGTCCATGTCAGCAGGCGAGCCACTTGCTCGACCTGATCCTTAGTCCATCAATCCACAGGCAAGTGCCATCATTGTGTTGAGCAGATGGCACCGCCCTGGCTTCAGACGCGGAACTGACTGACCAGCGCACCCAGGCGCTGCCCCAGGGTATCGAGGCTGCGCGCAGTCTCGGCGCTCTGCCGGGTTTCATCGGCAACGCTGTCAACGGCCGACGCGATCTGATGCACGCTGCGGTTGATTTCTTCAGCCACCGCCGTCTGCTCTTCCGCTGCACTGGCGATCTGCGCGTTCATGGAATTGATGGTGCCGATCAGGCGGCCGATGGTGTCCAGAGAAGCGCCGGCCTGGTTGGCCTGGGTGGACGTGCCGTCACCCGCTTCGCTGGAGCGGCGCATGGCGTCGACGGCGGTCTGCGTACCCTTCTGCAGGCGATCGATCATGTTCTGGATTTCCTGCGTGCTCTGCTGGGTACGACTGGCGAGCGCGCGCACTTCATCGGCGACCACGGCAAAACCTCGTCCGGCCTCCCCCGCCCGCGCCGCTTCGATGGCCGCGTTGAGGGCCAGCAGGTTGGTCTGCTCGGCAATCGAGCGGATCACGCCAAGCACGCCGACAATCGAAGACACATCGTTCTGCAGGCTGTCCAGTGAAGTGCCGCTGTGACGTATGTCATCGACCAGGGCGTGAATCTGGCGGATGCTGCCTTCCACCACACGCTTGGCGGACTGCCCCTCTTCGTCAGTCTGTTGCGCCGCGACCGAAGCGCCTTGTGCGCCCCGGGCGACTTCCTGAGCCGCTGCTGACATTTCGTTGATGGCAGTGGCCACCTGATCGGTCTCGTGGCGCTGACGCTCCATGGCCAGCTCGGAGCGCTGGGCCTGGCTGGACACTTCGCCCACCAGAACCGTCAGTTGCGTGGTCATCCCCGCGACCTGACTGATCAAGCCGTGAATCTTGTCGACAAAACGGTTGAAGGAGCCCGCAAGCTCGCCCAGCTCGTCCTGGCTGGTGATGGTCAGCCGACGCGTCAGATCACCCTCGCCTGCGGCAATGTCATCCAGGTTGTCCTTCATCAGTCGCAGGGGACGCAACACCGTACCGGCCAGAATCACCCCGACAATGCTGATCAGAACCAGCACCACCAGCGCGACGCCGATGATGCTCAAGAGCATTTCTTCCAGCCTTGCCTCAACGCTTTTCTCGACGGCAGCAACCTGCGCGTCGATGTTGTCCAGGTTTACGGCCGCGCCAAAGGCCATGTCCCACTTGGGCAGGTATTCGGTGTAACCCAGTTTTGGCACCAGCTCGGTCTTGCCCGGCAAGGCAGACGAGTACAGCGAGAAGTGGGTACCGGCCTTGGCAACGGCCACCAGTTCGGTATTGACCATCACGCCGTTGGGATCACGTGCATCCTTGAAGCTCTTGCCCACGCCGTCAGGGTTGGTCGACCGGAACAGCCGGATAATCTGCGAGTCATAGCCGAAAAAGTAGCCATCCTTGCCGTAACTGATACTCGACAGCAGTTTGATGACCTGCGCGCGAGCCGCTTCATCGCCAGGCGCGGCCGCGTCGTACAGCGGCTTGATCGCCGTTAGCGCGATCAGCACGTGATCCTTGAGCGTGGCCTTGGCTTCGGCGAGCAGGCGTTCGCGGGTTTCACTCACCTCGCGTCTGGCCTGCTCGCGCAGCATGAGCACCGTCGTCACGCTGATGACGACGGCAAATATCAGGACAGGCAGAATTGCCAGCGAAAGAACTTTGGCTTTCAGACTGATGCGCATAGAACCCCGTTATCGATTTGTTATTTGAATTGTGATCTTGCCTCTATAACGGCAATCGGACGGGAAAGTTAAGCTGCGCAGAAGCCTTTACCGGGCAACGACTGGAAATACAGAGCGATTCAGTTGAATCTCATTCGCCTGGCGGGTGTTCCGGCAGATTGATCCGTACCTGCAGGCCGCCCAGCGGGCTGACCAGCAGTTGCAGGGTGCCGCCCCAGGCCTGCACGATATCGCGCACAATGCCCAATCCCAGACCATGCCCGGTGATCTGCTCGTCCAGCCGCGCACCCCGACTGAAGACTTCTTCGCGCCGCGATTCGGGGATGCCGGGGCCGTCGTCGTCGATCAACACAGACACCGTGCCGTCATGACGATCAACCGTCAGCAGCACTTCGCTGTCAGCCCATTTGCAGGCGTTGTCGAGCACATTGCCCAACAGCTCCAGCACGTCTTCGCGATCCCAGGGCAGCGACAGGCCGGGGCTCACGCGCATCCGCAGGTCCAGGTGATCGCCGTGGATCATGCGCAGGGTGGCAAACAGGCCCTCAAGCTCGGCGTCGCAATCAAAATGAGCGCCTGGCAGCGCATCACCCGCGAGCCGCGCGCGATTGAGTTCCCGGGCCAGGCGCTGCTGAATCTGCTGCAGTTGCTCGCGCAGCACATTGCGCAGGCCGGGATAGGCGTCGAGCTGTGGGCTGGTGGTGGCGCTGAATAGCACCGCCAGAGGTGTCTTCAGGGCGTGCCCCAAGTTGCCCAAGGCATTGCGCGAGCGCTTGAGGCTGTCTTCGGTGTGGACGAGCAGGTGGTTGACCTGAGCCACCAGCGGTTCGAGCTCTACCGGCACTTGCTCGTCCAGTTGCGAGCGCTTGCCCTGCTGGAGCTGGAAGATCTGCTCTCGCGCTCTCTCCAGGGGGCGTAACGCACGTCGTACGGTGATCCGTTGCAAGGTCAGGATCAGCGCCAGTGCGGCCAGTCCCAGAGCAAGACCGATCTGTTGGATGCGCAGAAAGCTGGCACGCACCGGCGTGTAATCCTGGGCGACGGTGATGGAAATGTCCTGGCCGAATTTGCGGTAATCGGCCTTCAGCAACAGCAGCGACTGTTCGGTCTTGCCAAGCTCCAGATTCGCGTGCAGCCCAGTGGAGGCCAGCTCGGGGAGCTCCAGGTCCCACAGTGACCTGGAGCGCCATTGCCCCTTGGGCAAGTCGATGCGGAAATAATGCCCCGAGTAAGGCCGTTGATAGGCCGGAGACAGCCGTTGTTCATCCAGTTGCAAACCGTTCTGCCCGCGCACCAGAGCAATCAGCAGGCTCTCGCTTTCGTTACGCAGCCCGGCTTCAAGATAACGCTGCAGACCCAGTTCGAACAGCCACAGGCTGGTTTGCGCCAATACCAGGCACACCACGACCATGACACCCACAAGGCCAAGGCTCAAACGTCGCTGAATGGATTTCAAACAGACGCCCCACCGAAACGGTAGCCCTGACCACGGCGCGTCTCGACAACCGTCTTGCCCAGCTTGCGCCGCAGGTGATTGACGTGAACTTCAATGACATTGGAATCACGCTCGTTTTCACCGTCATATAGATGCTCGGCGAGGTGAGTCTTGGACAGGATCTGCTCAGGGTGGAGCATGAAGTATCGCAACAAGCGGAACTCGGCGGAGGTGAGCTGAATTTCCACGCCCTCTCGGCTTACCGATTGACGTCCTTCATCCAGATGCAGGCCAGCCGATTCCAGGCGCGGCTGATTGGCAAGGCCGCGGGCGCGTCTGAGCAACGCCTGAATCCGCAGCTGCAGCTCTTCGGGGTGAAATGGCTTGGTCAGGTAGTCGTCCGCGCCGGCCTTGAGACCTTCGATACGCTCGGACCACGAACCTCGCGCGGTCAGCACCAGAACAGGCGTCGCCAAGCCAGAGCTGCGCCACTGCTGCAGAACGTCGAGCCCCGGCAAGCCAGGCAACCCCAGATCGAGAATGATCAGGTCATAGGGTTCGATCGCACCCTGATGCACCGCATCCCGCCCATCGGCCAGCCAGTCGACGGCATACCCTTGCCGCCCGAGGCCGGCGATCAACTCGTCAGCCAGTGGGACGTTGTCTTCAACCAATAGCAGCCGCATCAATCTTCCTCGTCTTTCAATAAACGACTGTCGCGGGCATCGAATTTCAGCTCTCGAACAATCCCCTCTGCGGTCAGCAACTCGAACTCATAACGGTACTCGCCATGTTTCTCCTCAAGTTCGGCTTCCAGTAGCCTTGAGCCTGGATGGCGCCCAAGCGCGAGCTCCATCAGCTGCTCAAGGGGCAGGATGGTGCCTTGCTGACGCAGGCGCAGGGCTTCATCCTGATCCAGATCCCTGGCGTGCGCGCACGCGCAGCCGAGAACGAGACACAGCAGCGAAGCTTGGAGCTTGAAGAGGATCATTATCGGTCCTGATGGTCCTTGAGAATTTTACCGGATGCCGCGTCGACGTCCACGTTCCATGCGATCCCTCTGGCATCTGTGAGATCGAGTTGATAAACATGCTTGCCGTACGCCTCATCCAGCTCACTGTCGGTGATGGTCGCACCAGGATGAGCAGTCAGCGCAATTGACTTGAGCTTGTCCAAGGCTTGGATACTGCCTGCAGCCTGAAGTGCAGCCGCCTCCTTATCGGGGACGTCGCGAGCGCAGACGATACTGCTGGTCAATATTAGCGTGACGCTGGCGACACCAGCGATGAGGGGGTTCATGCCATTTCACCGGAAAGTTCATATGGCCGGGAGCATAGCCATTCGAACTTAACTCAAGCTGAATGTATCTGGCTAGCTGCCATCATCGGGCGCCAATTGGTCTGCTTAAGCGCAACCACCAAACCATTGCTGATAAACTCTCAGCCAACGCATCACCCTGATGATCGCACCTTTTCAAGAGTTGATTGATAGTGGAAATCTTTAAAGAATTTACCTTCGAGTCTGCCCACCTCCTCCCCCATGTGCCTGCGGGACACAAATGCGGTCGGTTGCACGGTCACTCCTTTCGCATCGCCATCCACCTGGAAGGCGAAGTCGATCCGCATATCGGCTGGATTCGGGATTTCTCGGAGATAAAGGCCATCTTCAAGCCGCTGTATGAGCGCCTGGATCACAACTACCTGAATGACATCCCAGGCCTGGAAAACCCTACCAGCGAAAACCTGGCCAAGTGGATCTTTGCCGAGCTTAAACCGCTGTTGCCAGAGCTCTCAGCCATTCGCATCCACGAGACGTGCACCAGTGGGTGCATTTACCGCGGCGAATGAGTTGCGAAGCGTCGAACGAAGGCCGCATGAGAATGCGGCCTTTTTTATTGCGCGTATTTTTGCGTGTACATGACTGTCGGGTTGGCTGTGGGGTCGGTTTTGGCCTCTTTCCCGGCGGCGTCGTGGGACCGGCTAGTCGCAAGTTGCCAACCTTTTCCACGCGCACAAACAAAACCCCTGAACGCGTAAGCGATCAGGGGTTCTGGAATTTAATCTTGACGATGACCTACTCTCACATGGGGAAACCCCACACTACCATCGGCGATGCATCGTTTCACTGCTGAGTTCGGGAT
>NZ_UTVH01000072.1 GCF_900585905.1 Pseudomonas viridiflava | reverse complement strand
GTGTGGTTCGATTACGGGCTGGCGCTGATCGCAACGGTGCTGGCCAGTCTGGTGGCGTGGGGCGTTTCGGGCGTGCTGGCGTTACCCAACATCTCTCTGATCTTTCTCGCGGCCGTGCTGCTGGTGGCGGTTCGCAGCAGCATGGGGCCGGCACTGGCCTGTGCCGGACTGTCGTTTCTGTCCTACGACTTTCTGTTCATTCCGCCCAGTTTCTCGCTGAGCATCCAGCGCGACGAAGACGTACTGACCCTGATGTTTTTCCTGCTGACGTCGGCGCTCACCGGCAAGCTGGCGGCACGTCAGCGTCGGCAGTTGCAGGCATTGCGCGATACGCAGG
>NZ_UTVH01000070.1 GCF_900585905.1 Pseudomonas viridiflava | reverse complement strand
GGCAACACCCAGCCACGCCCCAGCACGCTGTCCACGGTCAGGTCGCTGGCGTAAAACCTCGACCACTCGATAGGCATCAGGCCGGGCAGTGCGAAGTCGATTTCATCATTCAGCAGTTTGCGGCCTTTGGTGGTGTCGACGGGGTTCCCGTGCATCCCCCCAAGGACCTTGCCCGCAACAGGCGCCACGCCAAACCGCACCACGGCGTCGCCCGCAATAACCCCGGCCATGAAGCGCATGGCGCAGGGGCCAGCGGCTTTAAGACCGTTTTGCAGCCCCATCTTGTAAATGCTGATGACGGCGCGCGCACCCCCTGCCACGGCCATGAGGATGTCGACGGTGTAGCGCAGCCAGGCCGGGACTTCGTCGTCGACCGGCAGATAACCGTAAGTGCCGCCGCCGATAAAAACGTTATCCGAGCCCGATGCGATTTTTGCCCCACAGGTCAGTTTGTCGTCTTTGCGTGCAGCGCCAAACCCGTTGATGAAGACACTGGCCGAGCCTTCGGCCACCTGGATCGTAGGAGGGTGCTTGTCACAGACGCCGATGCTACCCACGGCGTAGGCCGCCGCACGGCTGTTGACGAAGACGTTGGCTGAAGCCGATTCGATCTGCCCTGCGGGAGAGCTGAATAACTTGCCTAAATACTCTCCCGCCGCAACGATCCCCGCGCCGGCCAGCCCGGCCGCCATGCCCAGCAGGAAGCCACCGACGCCACAGGTGGCAAAGGTGATTGCCACATAGGCCACAAGGGCGAT
>NZ_UTVH01000089.1 GCF_900585905.1 Pseudomonas viridiflava | reverse complement strand
GATCGAAGAGCAACGCATCGACAACCTCACCCGCCGTTTCGCGTACAACCAGGGCGGGCATCTGACCCAAGTCGAGGAAATCGGCTACGGCGAGCGAGGCGAAAGACCAAAACGCACGACGGAATTTGAGCGTGATCGAATTGGCAGATTACTGGCCAAGGTCAACAGCGATGCGCGTCAGGATTACACCTACGACGAGGCAGACCGGCTGCTCAGCATCAATCGCCTGCCGAGCGCAACCGGGAAGACTCTCGGCGTCAGCGAAGAAACACTCGATTTCGAATACGACCTGCTGGGGCGCTTGATCAAAGAGGCCACGCCCCAAGGCGCCCTTTCCTACGAATACGATCCGCTCAGCAACCTGACCACGCTGACCTTGCCTACAGGCCAGCACCTGAACCACCTGTACTACGGCAGCGGCCACCTGCACCAACTGAACCTCGACGGCCAGTTGATTAGCGACATGGAGCGCGACGACCTGCACCGTGAGGTCTACCG
>NZ_UTVH01000067.1 GCF_900585905.1 Pseudomonas viridiflava | reverse complement strand
TCTGACAGTCATCGGCCTACGCGAGTGGGTGGCGCTTCCCGATTTGGGGGTGGCGGGCCTTCGGGCAAAAATCGATACCGGCGCCAGCACGTCGAACCTGCATGCGACTGAAATAGAACCCTTCGAACGCGATGGCCAGAAGTGGGTTCGTTTCAACGCGCATCTGGGCACCGTGGTTCAGTTGCGGCATCGCCGTTGCGAGGCATTGCTGGTTGCCATGAAAACCATCAAAAGCTCCAACGGTCAGGCACAGGTGCGTTATGTCATTCGCACCACGCTGGCCCTGGGT
>NZ_UTVH01000064.1 GCF_900585905.1 Pseudomonas viridiflava | reverse complement strand
ACTGGACACCGGGCCAGGACGTCAACACCCTCGACCGCCGCCCGACGCTCGTGCACTCCAACATCGGCATGCTCGACGCCTTGCAGATCCGCTACCAGACCGGCAACAAACTGGTGCTGCAGGACGGCAACCAGGTCGTCGGCATCCTTGGCGATACCGAGCTGTACCACGCGCTACTGGGCAAGAATCACGGCTGAACGATCAGCGCTCTCCAGCACACCGATCGAGCCCATGCTCCGTGCTCAGCGTTATACATAAATCCTCCTGGATGAATACGATGTTGATCGTTCCCACGC
>NZ_UTVH01000076.1 GCF_900585905.1 Pseudomonas viridiflava | reverse complement strand
TTGAGCCCATCCGCGCCGCGCTGAAACAGAATCTGCCGGATTACATGGTGCCGACGCACCTGCTGTTGCTCGACCAGTTACCCCTCACCGGCAACGGCAAACTCGACCGCAAGGCGCTGCCGGAGCCCGACGCCAGCCTGGTGCAAGGCACTTATCTGGCGCCGCAAAGCCCGCTGGAGCAGCAGATCGCCAGCATCTGGCAGGACGTGCTCAAGCTTGAGCGGGTCGGCTTGGGGGATAACTTTTTCGAGCTGGGGGGCCACTCCTTGCTGGTGATCAAAGTGGTGTCCCGCCTGCAGCTGGAACTCGGCTTGCAACTGACTCCGCAGCAGCTGTTTCAAGCGCCGACCCTGGGCGCCTTCGCCGCCTCGCTGGCCTCGAGCGACGCCCCGTTCGACAGCGCAAAACTGAGCAGGCTCGACGCGCTGCTCGATGACATGGAGGACATCTGATGGACCGCACCGTCGCGTCGAAAATCGCCAGGCGCTTCATCACTCTGCCCCTGGAAAAACGCAAGCTGTACCTGGAGAAGATGCGCGAAGAAGGCGTCTCCCCGGCCAATCTGCCGATCCCCCAGGTGCAGTCTGAATACGCCGAACTGCCGCTGTCCTTCGCCCAGGAGCGGCAGTGGTTTTTGTGGCAGCTGGACCCGCAAAGTGCGGCTTATCACATTCCGATGATGCTGCGTCTCAAGGGCATGCTGGACATCGCCGCGCTGCAGGACAGCTGCAACACCCTCATCGCCCGCCATCAAAGCCTGCGTACCACCTTCAGTCAGGTAGAGGGGCGCACGCTGCAAACCATTGCGGCGCAGCGGCGCATCGCGTTGCAGGTTGAGCTGTTGCAGGCACACGAGATCGACCGCGATGCCGCCATCGAGGCGTTTATCGCTCGCTCCAGCAGCGCCCTGTTCGACCTGCAGAATGGGCCATTGCTGCGGGTCGAACTGTTGCAGGTAGCGGCCGACGAGCACGTGCTGGTGATCACCCAACACCACATCATTTCCGATGGCGCATCGATGCAGGTCATGGTCACTGAGCTGATCGAATGCTATGCCGCGTTCAGCCAGGGTCGGCAGCCGCGATTGCCCGGGTTGCCGATCCAGTATGCCGATTACGCAATCTGGCAACGGCACTGGATGGAAGCGGGCGAGCGTGAGCGTCAGCTGCAGTACTGGACCCGGCAACTGGGTGGCGAACAGCCAGTACTGGAGCTGCCCACCGACCGACCGCGCCCGGCCGAGCAGAGTTATCGCGGTGCGCAGCTGGACCTGGTGCTTGACCCGCAACTGGGCAAGGCGCTGCACCAGATGGCGCAGCAGCACAATGTCACCCCGTTCATGCTGCTGCTGGCGTCGCTGCAGACCTTGCTGCATCGCTACAGTCGGCAGAACGACATTCGCATCGGTGTCCCCAGCGCCAATCGCAACCGCAGCGAGACCGAGCGGCTGATTGGCTTCTTCGTCAATACTCAGGTGCTCAAGGCCGGGTTCGACGAGCACAGCCGCTTCAGCGATATCCTGCGCCAGGCCCGGCAAACCGCGCTGGACGCCCAGGCGCATCAGGAGCTGCCGTTCGAGCAACTGGTGGCCGCGCTGCAACCGGAGCGTAGCCTGAGCCACAGCCCGCTGTTTCAGGTGCTGTTCAATCATCAGGGCGCGCTGGCCGGGCAGACCGCCCGCGCGTTGCCGCAATTGCAGATCGAACACTTGCCCTGGTCCAGCCCCAGCGCGCAGTTCGACCTGACGCTCAACACCACGCTGTCGGCCGACACCTTCGCGGCCTCGTTCAGCTATGCCACCGACCTGTTCGACGCCGCCACCATCGAACAACTGGCGCGGCACTGGCAGGCGCTGCTGCGCGCCATTGTCCTCGACGCTGACCAGCCGGTGGCCAGCCTGATGCTGCTGGACGATGCCGAGCGCGACTTGATCATCAACGGCTGGAACACGCCCGTGCACATGCAGATGCCCGGCGACAGCGTCGTACGCCTGTTCGAAGCGCAGGTACGCAAGGCACCGCAGGCCGTGGCACTGATTGTCGGTGAGCAGATCTTGAGCTACGCCGAACTCAACGGCCGCGCCAATCGGTTGGCCCACGCACTGATCGCCAAAGGCGTCGGCGCGGAAACACGCGTGGGTATCGCCGTCGAGCGCAACGTCGAGATGGTCGTCGGCCTGCTGGCGATCCTCAAGGCAGGCGGCGCGTATCTGCCGCTGGACCCGACCTACCCGGCGCAACGGCTGGCCTACATGATCAGCGACAGCGGCATCCGTCTGCTGCTGACCCAGCAATCGCTGCGCGCCAGCCTGGCGCTGGACCAGAGCATCAACATCATGATGCTGGACGACCCGGCCAGCACACTTGCCGCCTTTGCCGACGACAACCCGGCTTCGGTCGCCACAGCGGACTCTCTGGCCTACGTCCTTTACACCTCCGGCTCCACCGGTAAGCCCAAAGGGGTGATGGTCAGCCACGGCGCCCTGAGCAATTTCATCGCCAGCATGACCCAGGCGCCGGGGCTTGCCAGCGACGACTGCCTGCTGTCGCTGACCACCTTCTGTTTCGATATTTTCGGCCTGGAAATCTACCTGCCGCTGACGGTTGGCGCGCGCATGGTGCTGGCCGAGAACGACGTCAATCATGACCCTGACGCGTTGCTGGCCCTGGTTCAACGGCACAAGGTAAGCGCCTTGCAGGCCACACCCTCGACCTGGCGCATGCTGTTCGACAACCCTCGCTGCGAGGTGCTGCAGGGCTGCAAACTGCTATGCGGCGGCGAGGCGCTGAGTGGCGAATTGGCGGGGCGAATGCTGGCAGTCAGTGATCAGCTGTGGAACCTGTATGGCCCGACCGAAACCACCATCTGGTCAGCGATTCATCAGCTTGATCAACACGGCAAACCCTGGCTCGGGCGGCCGATTGCCAATACCACGCTGTACATCCTCGACAGCCACCTGCAACCGACGCCGACAGGCGTGGCCGGTGAGCTGCTGATCGGTGGCGACGGTCTGGCGCGGGGCTACTTCCAGCGTCCGGGGTTGACGGCCGAACGCTTCGTGCCTGACCCGTTCGGCCAGCCCGGCGCCCGGTTGTATCGCACTGGCGATTTGTGCCGCTACCGCCGTGACGGCGTCATCGAATACCTCGGCCGCCTCGATCATCAGGTCAAGATTCGCGGCCTGCGCATCGAACTGGGCGAAATCGAAAGCCGCCTGCTCAGCCAGCCTGCCGTGCACAGTGCCGCCGTGATTGCACAATCGTCAGCGAGCGGCGAACAACTGGTGGCGTATGTGGTGCTGGCAGACGCCCTGACGGCTGAACTACAGCTCGAGATGCGTGAACACCTGCGCGTTGCCTTGCGTCAGGATTTACCCGACTACATGGTGCCGGGCCAATGGCTGTTTCTGGCCCAGCTGCCGCTGACGCCCAACGGCAAACTGGATCGCACCGCCCTGCCCGCCTGCGACGCCAGCCCGTTGCAAAGCCAGTACCTCGCGCCGCGCAACGGCCTGCAGCAACGGCTGGTGGCGTTGTGGCAGGAGGTGCTCAAGCGCGATCGGGTGGGCATCAGCGACAACTTCTTTGATCTGGGCGGCGACTCGATCCTGTCCATTCAACTGGTCAGTCGCGGGCGGCAGCAGGGCCTGCACTTTTCCCCCAAGGACCTGTTCCAGCACCAGACCGTCGAGCAACTGGCGACCGTCACCGCGACCGATATACCCGCCACCGCCGCGCACCCGATCAAGGACCACAGCGCCTTTGCCCTCTCGGGACTCAGCCCGGAGCAGCTAGCCAGCCTGCCGCTGCCCATCGAGCAGATCGAAGACATTTACCCGCTGTCGCCGATGCAGCAAGGCATGCTGTTCTACACCCTGGAGGCCAACGAAGCGGCGCTGTACCTCAATCAACTGGCGGTGCCGGTGCAAGGCCTGGACGTCGAACGCTTCCTGGCGGCGTGGAATGCCGTGATCGCCCGCCATGAAATCCTGCGCAGCGGTTTCTGGTCCGCCAGCCAACTGGCCGAACCATTGCAAGTGGTGCACAAACAGGCCGCCATCGCCCTGCAACAGCTGGACTGGCAGCAGCGCGAGGTCGGCGCCCAGGCGCTGCAACAGCAGGTTGACGCCGACGCGGCACAGGGTTTCGACCTGCTCGCCGCGCCGCTGATGCGTCTGACCCTGATCCGCCTCGCTCCCGACAGTCATTACCTGATCTGGACCAGCCACCACATCCTGATGGATGGCTGGTCCAGCTCGCGCCTGCTGGGCGAGGTGCTGGCGCACTACAGTGGCCAGCCGTTACCGAATACCCACGGTCGCTATCGCGATTACATCGGCTGGCTCAGGGCACAGTCACAAACGCGTCTGGAAACCTACTGGAAAGATCAGTTGCAGGCCTTGAGCGGACCCACCCTGCTGGCCGCGACCATCGCCCCGCGCCCCGCTGCGTGCCTGAGCGGGCACGAGCCGCTGTATTTGAAGTGGGATCGCCAGCAGACCGCCAGTTTGCGCGAGCAGGCGCAGCGTCTGCGGGTGACCCCCAACACACTGATTCAGGCCGCCTGGCTGTTGCTGCTGCAACGCTATACCGGGCAGCAGACTGTGTGTTTCGGCGCCACGGTGGCCGGGCGGCCGTCAAGCCTGGACCATGCCGATGAAATACTGGGCCTGTTCATCAACACCTTGCCGGTGATCCAGAGCCCGCAGCCCTCGCAGTCTGTAACCCAGTGGCTGACGCAATTGCAGGACAGCAACCTCGCCCTGCGCGACCACGAACATGCCTCACTGGCCGACATCCAGCGCTGGTCCGGCAGCAGCGGCCAGGCCCTGTTCGACAGCATCATCGTGTTCGAGAACCACCCGCTGGATGAGCGTCTGCAGCAGGCGCAGTCCCATGGGCTGCGCTTCGGCGAGATCAATGCCAGAGGCGTTACCGATTTCGCGATGGACCTGGCGGTGATGCTAGACGACACCCTGACCATCGAGTTCATGTACCTGCGCAACCGCTTCAGTGCCGCTGCCGTCGAGCAGATTCGCCGCAGTTATGCAGCGCTGTTGCGGGCCCTGCTGGGTGATCCCCAGGCCAGCCTCGGCAGCCTGGACATGCTCGATGCCGATGAACGCGAGCAATTGCAGGCTGCCAACCGCGTCGCCAGGGCGCAACCCGCGCCATTGCTGGCCGAGGTGATTGCCCGCCATGCCCAGGTGCAGCCTGAGGCGATTGCCGTTACCTGCGGCGATCGCCAGCTCAGTTACGCCGAACTCGAACGGCACGCCAACCGCCTGGCCCATCACCTGATCGCCCAGGGCATCGGCCCGGAAACCTGCGTGGGCGTTGGTCTTGAGCGCTCGGTTGACGTCATCGTCGCCTTTTATGCAGTAATGAAAACCGGTGCGGCCTACGTGCCACTGGACGTCGATTATCCGGCCGAAAGGCTGCAATGGATCGTTGCCGATTCGGCGATGCAAGTACTGCTCACTGAAAGCAGCCTGCTGGCGCGCTTTGCCTCGACCCCAGCCCGGCTGATGGCACTGGACCAACTCGATTGCAGCGCGCAGCCCGCCAGTTGCCCTGTAGTGGTGGCACGTCCGGATAACCTTGCCTACCTGATCTACACCTCGGGTTCCACTGGCCAGCCCAAGGGGGCCGCGGTCAGCCACGGGCAGATTCGCATGCACTGCCAGGCCATCGCCCAGCGCTATGACATGGACGCCGACACCCGGGAATTGCTGTTCATGTCGTTCGCCTTCGATGGCGCCCAGGAGCGCTGGCTGTCGACTCTGCTCAGCGGCGGCTGTCTGGTGGTGCGCGGCAACCAGCTGTGGACTGCCGAGCAGACCTGGCAAGCGCTGCACGCGCAGCGCATCAGCATCGCCTGTTTCCCGCCGGCCTATCTGCAGCAACTGGCCGACTACGCCGACAGCCAGGATCAGCCGCCCCCCGCCGTGCGGATTTACTGTTTTGGCGGCGATGCCGTGGCCGAGGCGAATTTCGAACAGGTCAAGCGCGCCCTAAAACCGCAGTTCCTCACCAACGGTTATGGCCCGACCGAAACCGTGGTCACCCCGCTGCTGTGGAAAGTCGACGTCCAGGCCACTTGCGGCGCGGTCTATGCGCCCATCGGCACGCGGGTCGGCGAGCGCAGCCTGTACATCCTCGATGACGCGCTGAACCCATTGCCACCCGGCGTCGCCGGTGAGCTCTACATTGGCGGCCAGGGCGTGGCGCGCGGGTACCACCAGAGGCCGAGGTTGACGGCGGAGCGTTTTGTCGCCAATCCCTTCAGCGCCGACGGATCGCGCCTGTACCGCACCGGCGACAGGGTGCGCCAGCGCGCCGACGGGGTCATCGACTACCTCGGCCGGCTGGACAATCAGGTGAAAATCCGAGGCTTCCGCATTGAACCCGGCGAAGTCGAAGCACGCCTGCGCGCGCTGGCCGATGTGCAGGATGCCGTGGTGGTGGCCAGGGACAGCAGCGCTGGCAAGCAATTGATCGGCTACGTGGTGACTCGCCGCAGTGGCGACTTCGGCCAGCAACTGCGCAGCCATCTGCAGGGTGACCTGCCCGATTACATGATTCCGGCGCAGATCCTGCTGCTGGAGCGTTTCCCGCTCAATGCCAACGGCAAACTGGACCGTAATGCGCTGCCCGACCCGCAGTTCAAGAGCGAGCAGTTCGTCGCCCCGCGCAACGACGTGGAACGCGGCCTTGCCGCCATCTGGCAGCAGGTGCTGGAGGTCGAGCGCATCGGAGTCACCGACAACTTCTTCGAGCTGGGCGGCGATTCGCTGCGCATTCTCAAGGTGCTCAGCAAAGTGCGCGCCAGCGATCTGGGTATCGAGCTGAAGCTGCGGGACATGATCGGCAAGCCCACCATCGCCGAGCTGAGCGGCTATCCCGTGGGCACCCAATCCGACGCGCACGCCAACCTCGACCCGTTGCTGTTGCTCAACAGTCGCACGCCGTCGGCGGCGCCGCTGTTCTGCCTGCACGCGGGATTTGGCACGGTGTTCGACTACGAACCGCTGGCGCGCCAGCTCGACGGCAGACGCAGCGTCTATGGTTTGCAGTGCCGGATGCTGCTGGATCGCGACTGGCAGGACGAGTCATTGAGCGCCATGGCCATCGATTACGCGCAATACATTCGCCAGAAGCAGGCCGACGGACCCTATCATCTGCTCGGCTGGTCCCTGGGTGGCACCCTGGCGGTGCTGGTCAGCGAGGAACTGGAACGCCAGGGCCAGCGCGTGGCCTTCCTCGGGCTGGTCGACAGCTTCATGCCCGGCGAAGGCCAGCAAGGCGAGGATGACTGGAATGCCGACCTGCGGGGTTTCCTGGCAGTGATCTTCGCCGTCGCCGTCGAGCAGTTTCCGACTTTTGAGCTAAGCGCCACACCCGCCGCACAGGAGCTGGAAACCCTGATCCAGCAGATCAAGGGGCAACTGCCAACCACATCGGCCTACACCGGCATCGCCAGCGACGAGCTGGCGCACACCTTCTGCGTGGCGATGAAGCTCAAGGCCCTGTCGCGACAGATCACCACGCTGCCGCCAACCCGCGCCGCCGCGCATTGCTGGTGGGCGGCCAGCGCCACTGCCGCAGGTCATCCGCAGGTCCTGGGCGCGCGCAGCAATATCCGCCTGCCCGTTGGCCATTATCAGATGCTTACTCACAGCACCGTGCTGAACGGCCTGTTGCAGGTGCTGACTGATGCGCAACCGGCCCTTCATGAATAGAAAAGGATTACCCGATGCCCCTTGATCCCGACCTGGAAGGCTTTCTTGAATTGGCGCAAATGGGTCGCCTGAGTGGCAAAAGCCAGCCGATGCACTGCCTGAGCGTCGAACAGGCCCGTGCCGAGTTCGAGCAGACGTCACAGGTTCTCGACCCCGCCCCGCCCGCTGCGGTTGAGGTCAGCAGCCTGCTGATCCCGACCCGCGACGGCCAGCACATAGCCGCCCGCTTGTATCGCACCGCCCAGGCCACAGCAGCGCTGCAGCCGGGCATCCTCTATTTGCATGGCGGTGGCTACGTGGTCGGCAGTCTGGATTCCC
The DNA here is from genome assembly GCF_900585905.1 of Pseudomonas viridiflava. Classification (GTDB taxonomy): domain Bacteria; phylum Pseudomonadota; class Gammaproteobacteria; order Pseudomonadales; family Pseudomonadaceae; genus Aquipseudomonas. The sequence goes on along the minus strand of NZ_UTVH01000076.1, from coordinate 285,973 downwards.
ACGATTCCATCTGCCGCAGACTTGCAGCCAGCGGCCAGCAAGCGGTGCTGGCACCGGCCTATCGTCGGGCGCCGGAGAGCCCGTTTCCCGCTGCGTTGAACGACAGCCTGGATGCCGCCAACTGGTTGGCCGAACATGCCGCGCAGTTGCACATCGACCACCGGCGGATCAGCGTCGCCGGTGACAGCGTCGGCGCTACCCTGGCGACGGTGCTGGCGATCACCTCGGTGCAGCATCCCGAGCAACTGCAGCTCAAGCCACGCGCCCAGTTGCTGTTCTACCCGGTGACCGACGCGTCAACCCAGCGCGACTCACACCGCCGTTATGACGAAGGTTTTCTGCTGGAAAGCGTGACCCTGCAGTGGTTCTACCGGCACTACAGCACAGCGCCTGAACAGCTTGCCGACTGGCGCATGTCGCCGCTGCTAGCCAAAGGGCTGCGCACCTTGCCGCCCGCCTACATCAGCCTGGCAGAATACGACCCATTGTTCGACGAAGGCCTGGCCTACGCCGAACACCTGCGCGCCAGCGGAACGCCAGTGACCCTCGATATCCAGCACGGCCTGACCCACGACTTTCTGCGCATGAGCGGGATCAGCGAGGCGGTGGCGGGGATTTATGGGGCGATTGATGTGTGGTTGTCGGGGGTGGCAGATCAATAGTGAGCGGGTCAACGGGCATCAACAATCGATGCCCGCTTCCACTTTAAAACGCCAGCTGGAACGTCATACCACCGGTGCACCCAGCCTTGTTCTGTTACGCAAGGATGAATCGCCGACTGCTTTGGGCTGACGTTGTTTCTGACCAGCCAGAATCACGCTGATCTCCGCCGCTCTGCGCGCAAATCTTTCAAACAACGCGTTCAACGAACGGGAGTCGAGCTGACTGAGCCTTTCCTGCGTCCATAGAATGATTTTTTTATCTTCAGCACTGGCGCTGATCTGGATATGCGGGAGCTCGCAGAATAAGTTCTTTTCAAGCAAATGCCATAGCAACTCTTGAGTGTTATCCTGGGTGCCTCCCACATTGGCTACAAGAATGACGTTGTTTTCCCAATTACAAATAATATTAACTTTCAACCCGTCAGACAGCTCTACAAAAAATTGACCGGCGGAGATTTTTGGCGCCTGTATCTTCAACGACTCTAACAACGATGCGACAATTTGTTCAAAATTTTGCATTTTATTTTTCCACTCTGCTATTCAGTGTCTGGCCTTACAGCCTTGAAAAACGATCTGCACGTGAATTAGTCCTTGCCCAGCGCTTGGGCGGGGGGTAATTCATCACCTGGGGTGGCCCTCCCTTTTGCCTGCGCATATTGAATTTCAAGATAGCGCTCGATCTGTTGCATTGTCTTGGGCTGCTCTTGAAGCAAACCAGAAGCAACGAAATGGACCATGTTTTGAGCCGAGCTTTCCAGAAACCTGACGCCTGCGAAGTTTTCAGTGTCAAGCGCTACGAGCTGGTCTATGCGAGTCTTGCAGGTGCTTAACAACCTTTTATAAGCTTCACCGCCCAGACTGCCCATACTGTCCTTGTAACCTTTTACAGCCTGCTCGATGATCTTGTTAGCGACATTCAGTTTGGCCTCGGGGGACGCCTTTCCAATGACGATCTGAGACAACCTCGTCTGCATGGGTCCATCTGTCAGGGCATCATTACTGCCCACCAGAATGGTGGCTCGGCTCCAGTCGACACTGGCATCATAACCGCCAATCTTCAACTCCGTCTTGGCCGGATCCAGAAGCAACTTGAGGTCGTTTATATTACCGTGCGTCAACTTCATTTCATCGATGAAAATAATAGGATTGGCATAGCCCGCAGCGATCATTTTGAGCGGCAGTTCGCCAATGACTTCGTCATCCGGCTTAGTTGCCGCAGCGTACGCCGCCGGATAAGGTTGGCCCATCAGGCTTCTTATCTCCTTGCCATTGATATTGACTTCCACCAAAGGGGCATTCAACGCTTTGGCGATCAGATTGACCAGTCGGGTTTTACCCACCCCTCCAGGGCCATAAATATAAGCTTGCGACCGATCAGGGCGGTCACTTTGAGAGTTAGCGGCGATGCGCTGAACCAAGGTCTCGATGGTACTTGAATTCAAGCTGGGGTAATCCTTCACCAACGCATTCAGATCCTTGTAAAATTTTTTCCTGGCCGCGGGATCAGCAAAGTTTGTAAAAGGCTTGACTTCGGTAGGTCGGGCCAGCAAAACCATTTCACGGTGCCTGATTTTTTGCTGAAGCCAGACGGCGCCCTCACTGGGACGACGACCATTAATCGCTTTATCGATATCGTTATCCAACGCTTTGACGGCTTTCTGGATGTCGGCTGGATAACCTTCCAGCAAGGTGGATTTCTTAAGATTTTTATAGGTTTCTATTTCTGCATCCAGCTCGTCGAGCGTGCTCTTGTTTAGCAACGTGCCCATCGTACTTCGAATTAGTGAAGTAGTGGCCAATGTGAGAGAGTTCGCAGCCGCTTGGGCAATATGACCTCTGGTACTGCCCTCTTCGTTGCTCATCATGGCGCTGGCATAAGCGACCACGCTCGCACTGGCGGCGGTGCCCATGACCTCTTGCAGGGCATCCCCAGCATTTTTCGCCAATAGCTTTCCTGTAATGGCAGGGGAAAAATTACCGCTTGCTACCTTTGCATCAGCCAGTTTGGCAGCTTGCCGTTTTATCAAGGGTTGCAGCGCGAGCGCTGCGTCCCTGGCTTTTTTCGGTGCCTGTAACTCGTCTGCGATATGCGCACCTAATGCTGCGCTATAAGCGTCCATTTTACCTGAAATACTTAACACTCGCCCTCCTCGACAAACTGACATTGATAGACATGGAAATCCAGACATTACCTAATGACGGAATACGAGGAGCTGTGTCGTCAATTAACGCTTATCGGTTCCACACTGAATGAAAAAACAATCAAACAGACGACACAGGTCCGGAGTCAGGTATTAACGGTTCGGTGGCTGATCAACGCGAGGCGAATAATGAGAGGGGACGCTGGTTAAATGCAATGTCGGCCCTTGGCGGGCTCGACATTGTGCATGTCGTACTCAGGCAACACCTTTATATTATCGTCACCTTCATAAATGAGTCGCAATGACGAAGGGATGCGCGTTAACGCACCGCACCCCGTAAAAGCATGACCTGCTCGCGCACCGCCGCTGGCGCTGCAGCATCCGCCTCCATAGCTGGCCCGGCGATGAGGGTCACGCGCGACCACAGGCGGCGAAACAGGCCCTTGTCAGGGTCACGGCTGAAGAAGCTGCCCCACAAACCTTGCAGGGCCAGCGGAATCACCGGTACGGGCGTTTTTTCCAGCACGTAGGTCATGCCGCTCTTGAACGCGTCAATCTCGCCATCGCGGGTCAGCTTGCCTTCGGGGAAAATGCACACCAGCTCGCCTTCGCTCAGGTAGCGGGCAATGCGCTCGAAGGCCTGTTCGTAAATCTGCAGGTCCTCATGGCGCCCGGCGATGGGGATGGTCCCGGCCGTGCGGAAGATAAAATTGAGCACCGGCAAATTGTAGATTTTGTAATACATGACAAAGCGGATCGGCCGACGCACCGCACCACCGATCAGCAGTGCATCGACATACGACACGTGATTGCACACCAGCAGCGCTGCGCCTTCATCGGGGATCAGTTGCAGATTGCGATGCTCCACGCGGTACATGGAATGGCTCAGCAGCCAGATCATGAAGCGCATAGTGAATTCCGGCACCACCTTGAAGATGTAGACGTTGACCGCCACGTTCATCAGCGAGACAACGAGAAACAGCTCGGGGATCGACAGCTGCGCCACGCTCAGCAGCAGGATCGAGACAATCGCCGAGACCACCATGAACAGGGCGTTGAGGATGTTGTTGGAGGCAATCACCCGGGAACGTTCGCGCTCCTCGGTGCGCGACTGGATCAACGCGTACAGCGGCACGATGTAGAAGCCGCCGAAAATCCCGATGCCGAGAATATCCAGGAGCACCCAGCGGGCCTCGCTGAAACCCAGCACGCCCAGCCAGTCGTTGGCCATGATGTTCTGTGGCATCTGCCCGGAGTGCCACCACAGCAGCAGGCCGAACACGGTCAGGCCCATGGAGCCGAACGGCACCAGGCCGATCTCGACTTTGCGCCCGGACAGCCGCTCACAGAGCATCGAGCCTGCAGCAATGCCGATGGAGAATACGGTCAGGATCAGGGTGACAACGGTTTCGTCGCCATACAGCCATTGTTTGGCGTACGCCGGGATTTGCGTCAGGTAGATCGCGCCGACGAACCAGAACCACGAATTGCCGACAATCGAGCGCGACACCGCAGGCGTCTGCCCGAGACCCAGGCGCAAGGTGGCCCAGGTCTGGGTGAAAATGTTCCATTGCAGTTTCATCTGCGGGGCGACCGCGACCGCCTCAGGAATGCTGCGGCTGGCGAGGTATCCCAGGCACGCCACCACCACCATCGCGGCAGCCACCAGCGGCGCGTAGTGCGTGGTGGACATCATGATGCCGGCGCTGATGGTGCCCGCCAGAATCGCAAGAAAAGTGCCCATTTCCACCATCCCGTTGCCACCCACCAGTTCGTCTTGATGCAGGTGCTGCGGCAGGATCGAGTACTTCACCGGGCCGAACAGCGCCGAATGGGTGCCCATGGCAAACAGGGCCAGCAGCATTAGCCACAGGTGGCCAAAGACAAAGCCAGCAGCGGCCACCAGCATGATGCCGATTTCGGCCAGTTTGATCAGGCGGATCAGCGCGTCCTTGGGATACTTTTCACCAAACTGCCCGGCCAGCGCCGAAAACAGGAAGAACGGCAGAATGAACAGCAAGGCACAGAGATTGACCCAGATCGAGCGGTCGCCGTCGATGCTCAGTTTGTAGAGGATGGCCAGGATCAGCGACTGCTTGAGCACGTTGTCATTGAACGCGCCAAGGGACTGGGTGATGAAAAACGGCAGAAACCGCCGCGTGCCCAACAAGGTAAATTGTGACGGCTGGCTCATCGTCCTTGGTCCTGAGTGGTGGGGTGAAGGATGGTGCGGGGCACATTGAAGACGTTTGCAGGTGCTGTGTCGACAGGATTGTCGATACAGCGCCGAAAACCTGTACGAGCACCGCGAGGCCGCGATAGCGGTAGTCAGACAAACCGCCATCGGCGCAGCGCAAGCGCTGCACAAAGCCTCTGGCCGTCAGGACCTCCTCTAAACCCGGCCACCATGCGAGACTAGCCAGCTTGTCCCCAAGGCTCGGAATTTCTATGTCGCTGTCCAGCGGGCTGATCGCGGCCGTCGCCCTCGTCTACATGACCATCATGTTCGCCATCGCCTTTTATGGCGACCGGCGCAGCACCTCGCTGCCGCCGAAACTGCGGGCGTGGGTGTACAGCCTGTCGCTGGCGGTGTACTGCACCAGCTGGACATTTTTTGGCGCCGTGGGCCAGGCCGCCGAGCAGTTGTGGTCGTTTCTGCCGATCTACCTGGGGCCAGTCATTCTGATGCTGCTGGCGCCCTGGGTGCTGCAGAAGATGGTGCTGATCAGCAAGCAGGAAAACATCACGTCCATCGCCGACTTCATTGCCGCCCGTTATGGCAAATCGCAATCGCTGGCGGTGGTGGTGGCGCTGATCTGTCTGGTGGGGGTGCTGCCCTACATCGCGCTGCAACTCAAGGGCATTGTCCTTGGCGTCAACATTCTCATCGGCGCGGTGGCGGATGCCACAGGCACCCGGGCGCAGGACACGGCGCTGATCGTCTCGCTGGTCCTGGCGCTGTTCACCATCGTCTTCGGCACGCGCAACCTGGACGTTACCGAGCACCATCGCGGCATGGTCATGGCGATTGCCTTTGAGTCGCTGGTCAAGCTGTTTGCCTTCATGGCCGTGGGCGCTTTCGTCACCTATGGCCTGTATGACGGCTTCGACGACCTGTTCAATCAGGCCATGCTCGCACCACGGCTTGAGGAATACTGGAAGGAAACCGTCAACTGGCCGTCCATGGTGGTGCAGACCGGCGTGGCGATGATGGCGATTGTCTGCCTGCCACGGCAGTTCCACGTCACCGTGGTGGAAAACATCGACCCGCAGGATCTGCGCCTGGCGAAATGGGTGTTCCCGGCCTACCTGATCCTGGCCGCGCTGTTCGTGGTGCCCATCGCCCTGGCCGGGCAGATGCTGCTGCCGGATGCGGTGCTGCCGGACTCCTTCGTCATCAGCCTGCCGCTGGCCCACGCCCACCCTTCCCTGGCGCTGCTGGCATTTATCGGCGGCGCCTCGGCGGCCACGGGCATGGTGATCGTCGCCAGCGTCGCCCTGTCGACGATGATTTCCAATGACATGCTGTTGCCCTGGCTGCTGAGCCGCAAGACCGCCGAGCGTCCATTCGAAGCGTTCCGTCACTGGATGCTGTCGGTGCGCCGGGTCAGCATCGTCGTGATCCTGCTGCTGGCCTACGTCTGCTACCGGCTGCTGGGGTCCACCGCCAGCCTGGCGACCATCGGCCAGATTGCCTTTGCCGCCATCACCCAGCTATCGCCCGCCATGTTTGGCGCGCTGTGGTGGAAGCAGGCCAACCGCCGTGGAGTCTTCGCGGGGCTGGGCGCCGGGATCTTTCTCTGGTTCTACACCCTCGTGCTGCCGATCACCGCTGAAAGCCTGGGCTGGTCACTGCAAGGATTTCCGCTGCTGGCCTGGCTGCACGCCAACCCGCTGGGGCTGCCGATCACGCCGCTGACCCAGGGGGTAGTGTTGTCGCTGGCGGGCAACTTCATTCTGTTCGGCTGGGTGTCGGTGATTTCCAGGACACGCGTCTCCGAGCACTGGCAGGCCGGGCGTTTCATCGGCCAGGACGCGAGCGTCAGCAGCGGCAATAAACCTCTGCTGGCGGTGCAGGTGGAGGACTTGCTCAACCTCTCGGCGCGTTTCGTCGGCGAGGAGCGCGCTCGGCAGAGCTTCATCCGTTTTGCCTACCGCCAGGGCAAAGGCTTCAATCCGAACCAGAACGCCAATGGCGACTGGATTGCCCATACCGAACGCCTGCTGGCCGGCGTATTGGGGGCGTCGTCCACCCGAGCGGTGGTCAAGGCGGCCATCGAAGGCCGCGACATGCAACTCGAAGACGTGGTGCGCATTGCCGATGAAGCGTCCGAGGTGCTGCAGTTCAATCGGGCGCTGTTGCAGGGCGCCATCGAGAACATTACCCAGGGCATCAGCGTGGTCGATCAATCGCTCAAGCTGGTGGCCTGGAACCACCGCTATCTGGAGCTGTTCGACTACCCCGAAGGCCTGATCAGCATTGGCCGACCCATCGCCGACATCATTCGCTACAACGCCGAACGCGGGCTGCTTGGCGCGGGTGAAGCCGAGGTTCACGTCGCCCGCCGCCTGCACTGGATGCGTCAGGGCCGGGCGCACACGTCCGAGCGCATGTTCCCCAACGGCCGGGTCATCGAGCTGATCGGCAACCCGATGCCCGGCGGCGGCTTTGTCATGAGCTTTACCGACATCACCGCTTTCCGCGATGCCGAGCATGCCCTCAAGGGCGCCAATGAAAGCCTGGAGCAGCGGGTCGCAGAGCGCACCCGGGAACTGTCGCAACTGAACCTGGCCTTGACCGACGCCAAAGGCACCGCAGAGGCCGCCAACCAGTCCAAAACCCGGTTTCTCGCGGCCGTCAGCCACGACCTGATGCAGCCATTGAACGCGGCGCGGCTGTTCTCGGCAGCGCTCTCGCATCAGGACGACAGCATGACCGCTGAAGCGCAGCAACTGGTGCAGCATCTGGACAGCTCGCTGCGTTCAGCCGAAGACCTGATCAGCGACCTGCTGGACATTTCTCGGCTGGAAAACGGCAAGATCACCCCGGATCGCCAGCCCTTTGCCCTCAGTGTGCTGTTCGATGCCCTGGGCGCCGAATTCAAGGCACTGGCGCAGGAACAAGGCCTGACCTTCCGGGTCCGCGGCACTGACCTGCGGGTCGACAGCGATGCCAAGCTGCTGCGGCGGATTCTGCAGAACTTTCTGACCAATGCCTTCCGCTACGGCCAAGGCCCGATCCTGCTTGGTGTGCGGCGGCGCGACACGTATCTGAGCCTGGAAGTCTGGGACCGGGGGCCGGGTATTCCGGAAGACAAGCGCCGAGTGATTTTCGAAGAATTCAAACGTCTGGACAGCCACCAGACCCGGGCAGAAAAAGGCCTTGGCCTGGGGCTGGCCATCGCCGACGGTCTCTGTCGCGTGCTCGGGCATACCTTGCAAGTGCGGTCCTGGCCGGGCAAAGGCAGTGTGTTCAGTGTCTGCGTGCCGCTGGCGCAGCATCAGGCTGTGCTCGTAAGCCCGATCGCCGAACCCAGCCGCACGGCGCTGACCGGTACTCAGGTGCTGTGTATCGATAACGAGGACAGCATCCTGATCGGCATGCACAGCCTGCTGACCCGTTGGGGTTGCCAGGTATGGACGGCGCGCAGCCGGGCCGAATGCGAAGCGCTGTTCGATCAGGGCGTGCGCCCGCAGCTGGCGCTGGTGGATTACCACCTGGACGCTGGCGAAACCGGCACCGAGGTGATGGCCTGGATACGCACCCGGCTGGGCACGCCGTTGCCCGGCGTGGTGATCAGCGCTGATGGCCGTGCGGAGTTGATTGAGCAGGTTCATGCAGCGGGTCTGGATTTTCTGCCCAAACCCGTAAAGCCAGCGGCGCTGCGGGCGTTGTTGAGTCGGCATGTGGTATTGGGGTGAGAGCTGTGATTGATAGTGCGCAGGCGTTAAGCGCATGAATCTGCAGGAGCGACCCGTCTTGCTCGCGATAGCGTCAGGTCAGTTGGCAGAGATGTCTGATGGATGTCGCACTCCTGATCGATTGGCGACAATAGTATTGCGGTGTTTGTGAGTCTTGGTTTCGCCCTGACGGTCGACCCCCTTTGTCATGGCAAAGGGGGGAAACCGTTATGCGCTGGCGTCCGGCCCCTGCTTCGCAGGGGTTCCTTCGCTCCGGCACCGTGGTGTGGGCACGCGCCGACGGGCCATCCATGGCCCAACGGCGCTCGCTCGGCATCCATGCCGAGCGACCCACACCACGGCACCTCCGCTCAGCCTCCCGACGCGCGTCTGGCTGTGTTCTCAAGATCGCAGCGTTGCAACTGAAACCAGTCAATATTCAGACCTCTAACGTTCCCGTAGGAGCGCCCGAGCACCGCGAGGCCGCGATGGCGGTGTCTCAGACAGGACGCCATCGCTGCCTCGCGCTGCTCGGCTCCTACAGCAAACCCCCTCGCGCAAACCCACTCTAGTCAAACAACATACAACTACCTGATTTGGAATGCATTTCACACCCGCTGCACCGCCGCCGCCATTGCCCTGGCGAAACGTCTGGCCACTTCGTCGATCTGCTCGGCGCTGATGATCAGCGGCGGGAGGAAGCGCACGACGCTGCCGTGGCGTCCGCCCAGCTCCAGGATCAGCCCGCGCTTGAGGCATTCGTTTTGCACCAAAGGCGCGAGTTGGCCGAAGGCCGGGGGGTGACCGAGGCCATCGACCGCGCCCGCCGGGTCCACCAGTTCGACACCGAGCATCAGGCCGCGCCCGCGAATGTCGCCCAACTGCGGAAATTCCCGCTGCAGCACCCGCAAGTGCTCACCCAGACGAGCGCCCATCGCCACGGCATGGGCCGCGACATCGTGCTGCACCAGATAATTCATCACCGCCGAACCTGCCGCCATGGCCATCTGGTTGCCGCGAAACGTCCCGGCATGGGCGCCTGGCAGCCATTTGTCCAGCCAGTCGCGATACACCACCACGGCCAGAGGCAGACTGCCACCGATGGCTTTGGACAGCACCACCACATCCGGCACAATCCCGGCGTGCTCGAACGCGAACATCTTGCCGGTGCGGGCAAAACCACTCTGAATCTCGTCGACGATCAACGCCACGCCTGCGCGCTCGGTGATCCGCCGCAGGCCGCGCAGCCAGTGCAGGTCCGCCGGGATCACGCCACCCTCGCCCTGCACCACTTCGACGATCACCGCCGCCGGCAATTGCACGCCTGCTTCCGGGTCGCCCAGCAGGTTTTCCAGATAACGCAGGTTGACCTCAACCCCCTGGGCGCCCCCCAGGCCAAACGGGCAGCGATAGTCATAGGGGAATGGCATGAACTGCACACCGCTGCTCAGCAGCGCGGCCAACGGCTGTTTCGGCCCCAGGCTGCCCATCAGGCTCAGCGCTCCCATGCTCATGCCGTGATAGCCGCCCTGAAAGGAGATCACCGTGCTGCGGCCCGTCGCCGTACGCGCGAGTTTCAGCGCCGCTTCCACCGCGTCAGTGCCGGTGGGGCCGCAGAACTGGATTTTCGCGTCGCGGGCAAATTCTGCTGGCAGCAACGCGAACAGATCCTGCACGAACTGATCCTTGACCGGCGTCGTCAGGTCAAGGGTGTGCAGCGGCAAGCCATCATCCAGCACCTTGCGAATGGCCGCGATGACCACCGGGTGGTTGTGCCCCAGGGCCAGGGTGCCAGCGCCCGCCAGGCAATCGATGAAGGTGCGCCCCTCGACGTCTTCGACGTAAATCCCCTGGGCTCGCTTCAGCGCCAGCGGCAGACGCCGGGGGTAACTGCGAGCATTGGATTCCTGCCGGTTCTGGCGCTCCAGCAATGGCGATTCGGCAAAGTGGTAGAGCACTTCTTCAGGCTGGTTGCTGACGCGTGGCGACGTGTGATCATTGCGACTGATGGCGACTGACATCCTTCAAACCCTCGATAGCAGGTACTGGAAGCGGATATCTGCCAAGCCACCCGCACCTGTAGATTCCTGATAGAAGAACGCGCCAGCGCGGTCGGGATTTACTCCTTGTCGCAACAGCGCCGGGCAGTAATGGTTTGTCGTCAAATAGAGGTGGCTGTACGCAAGCTGCGCGGGTATACCGCCGTGGCACGCGCCAGTCACCTGAAACCATCAAGAAGGAATACGCAGATGTTAAGCATCACCCTTGGACCGTTCGCGCTGGCGGTCGCCCACCTGCTGATACTCGCCGCACTGGCGCTGGCAACGCTGGTGGGCTGGCTTGTGGGCAGGCGTCGCTCAGGTAATCCGGAGTCGAAGCTGTTCAGCCTGTTCATCATCGGCTTGCTGGCTGCCCGCCTGGCTTTCGTGATCGCCTACTGGCCGCAGTACCGGGACGCCCCGTTACAGGCGCTGGATATCCGCGACGGCGGCTTTCTGGCCTGGCCCGGCGTCATTGCGTTGCTGCTGGCGGCCATCTGGCAAGGCTGGCGCCACCCGCGCGGGCGCGCAGCATTGGCGGCCGGTGTGGGCAGCGGACTGCTGTTCTGGCTGGTGGCAGGTTTCGCCCTCGAACACCTTGAGCAACGCTCGCAGCTGCCTGCGCTGACCGTGCACAACGCCGCAGGCGAAACCGTCAAGCTGGCCGACTATCAGGGTCGCCCGCTGGTGGTCAATCTGTGGGCCACCTGGTGCCCGCCGTGTCGCCGGGAAATGCCGGTGCTGCAGACGGCTCAGAATGAGCGCGATGACGTGGTGTTTCTATTCGTCAATCAGCAGGAAGATGCCCAGACGGTCAACAGCTTCATGACTCGGCAAGGGCTGAGCTTGCGCAACATGCTCTTTGATCGCGACGGCGAACTAAGCAGGCAAGTAGGCTCGGCGGCGTTGCCCACCACGCTGTTCTACGACGCCCAGGGACGCCGCGTGGGGAGTCACCTGGGTGAGCTTTCCAGCGCCAGCCTGCACAGATACCTGGACGCCATCGGCCCCGCCGCAGCGCCTTGACGTTGCTTTGACGCTGTGGCGGGCGCTTTGACCCCCGGCGGGTGACGTGACATCCACGTCACCCGCCTGCCCATTTGCCGATCAATCCAGCGCCTCCAGCTGCGCCATCAGATCACTTAGCCGATCCACCTTGTCCTCGGTGATGACACTGGACTCCAGGCCTTCGATATAACTGGCCAGGGCCTCCACGCTGCTGCACTCGAACATTGCTCGCAGCGGCACGTTGCGCTGCAAGGTGTTCTGCACCCGCGACGCGATTTGCGTGGCCAGCAGCGAATGACCGCCCAGCTCGAAGAAGTTGTCCCGCACCCCGACCTGCTCGACGCCCAGCACCTGCGCCCAGATATCCGCCAGTGTCCGCTCCAGCTCGCTGCGCGGGGCCACGTAAGCCTGGCTGTGCAGTTGACCGATGTCCACGCTCGGCAGCGCGTTGCGATCCAGTTTGCCGTTGGCATTGCGCGGCAATTTATCCAGCATCAGCCAGTGCAGCGGCACCATGTAATCAGGCAGAACTGCGCGCAGATGGGTTTTAAGCCGCTCCGGCAGTTCGTCGCGCGACTCGTCAGCCAGCAGCGGATCAACCACCACGCAGGCCACCAGGTACTTGCCGTTGGGCCCCTCCTGCACCGCCACTGCGGCCTCCTGTAGCTGCGGCTGCTCATGCAGGCGCGCTTCGATTTCCCCCAGCTCGATACGCAAGCCCCGAATCTTCACCTGATGATCAATGCGCCCGACATATTCCAGCACGCCATCAGACCGACGCCGGGCCAGGTCACCGCTGCGGTACAAGCGCTCACCCGGCGCGCCAAAGGGATGCGGTACGAAGACCTGGGCGGTGCGCAGCGGATCGTTGACGTAGCCACGGCCCACGCCGGTGCCCGCAATGCACAACTCGCCCACTGCGCCCAGCGGCACCAGGTCCAGGGCCTCATCCAGCAGGTACAGACGGTTGTTGTCGGTCGGCGTGCCGATGGGCAAGTAAGTGCCTTGGGTCGAGGCCCGATCGACACGGAAAAACGCCACGTCGTCGGAGCATTCCGCCGGCCCGTAAGCGTTGACCAGCGGGATGCGTGGATAGCTGTGCAGCCACTGCGCCGCCAGCTCCGGTGGCAGCGCCTCGCCGGTCGGCAACATCCAGCGCAGCGCTTGCAGCGGCGGATGATTGTCGTTCAGCATGCCCTGGATCAGCGACGGCACGCTTTCCAGCACGCTGATACCGCGGCCCTCGACGTGGCCGAGCAATGCCTGCGGATCATGGGCGATGGCGTTGGGCACGATGTCGACGCAGGCGCCGAACAGGGGCGCGGCAAGGAACTGCCAGACCGAAATGTCGAAGCTCTGCGACGCAGTCTGGGCGATGATGTCGGCCTCATTCAGGGCCAGATACGGCACCTTGCTCAACTGGTTGTTGAGCATGCCGCGTTGCTCGACCATCACACCCTTGGGCTGCCCGGTAGAGCCTGAAGTAAAGATCACATAGGCCAGATTATCCGGGCCTGCATGGATGCCAGGGTTGTGCGACGCCGACGTATTCTGCTGCACCGCTTCCCACACCAGCAGCCGCGGCCTGCCTGCGCAGGAGAAGTTCTCCAGCAGGCTCAGCGCCTGCTCGCGACACGCCTCGGTACACACCACCACCGGTGTGCGGCTCTGCGCAATGATTCCGGCCAGGCGTTGCGCAGGCAGGCTCGGGTCCAGCGGCAGGTAACCGGCACCGGCCTTGAAGCTGCCGATGATCATGCCGAGCAGTTCCAGCCCGCGTTCGGCGAGCAGCGCCACCGGTTGATCGACCTGCACCCCGGCCTGGCGCAAGGCATGCCCCAAACGGTTGGCGTTCACGTTCAGCTGCTGATAACTCCAGGCCTGATCGAGGCAGGTGACGACCGTACGTTGCGGGTGCGCAGCGACCTGAGCTTCGAACAGGCGCACATAGCCCTGTTCAAGAGGGTAGTCGTGCTGGCTGCGATTGCATTCGTGGACCAGGAATTCGCGTTCCGTTGGCGCCAGCAAAGGCAACTCGGCCATGTCGCCGTTGATACCATCCGCCAACGCCAGCAGCAGACGCTTGAACTCGCCCAGTAGCCGCTCGACGCTGTCGTCATCGAAATAGCGTTGATCGAACGACAGGTGCAGGCCCAGTTCATCCCCCGGATAGCACACCGCGGTCAACGGGAAGTTGGTGTGGGTACGGCCCGAGTCGGAACTGGCGCTCAGGCTCTGGGCGTGATCCAGAACCGCCACTTCCACTGGCGCATTCTCGAACACAAACAGGCTGTCGAACAGCGGCTGGCCTTTGGGCAACTCGCTGCACGCCTGGATCTGCACCAGCGGGAGGTATTCGTGCTCGCGCAGTTGCAGGTTGCGATCCAGCAGCCCGTGCAGCCAGTCCAGTACGCTGCACGTCTGGTCGACGCCCGGCAGGCTGATGCGCAAGGCAACACTGTTGATGAACAGGCCAACAGTGCGCTGCATCTGCGGCATGTCCACCGGACGACCGGCCACGGTCACGCCGAAGACCACATCGCGTTCGCCGCTCAAACGCCGCAGCACCAGCGCCCACGCCGCCTGGGCGAAGGTGTTGACGGTCAGTTGATGACGCTGCGCCAGCGCCTTGAGCCGCTGACCGTCACGGGTATCCAGGCGCGTATGGCGATCGCCCACCACCATGCCACCGCTGTGTCCGGCGTGCTCGCGCAACAGCGGGCGGTCACTGGCGATGTGGGTGGTGCGCTCAAAGCCTTGCAGATTGCTGCGCCACCACTGCCTGGACTGCTCGATATCCTGGCGCTGCAACCAGCCAATATAGTCGCGATAGCGCGGCGCGAGCGGCAACTGCGGGTCGCGACCTTCGCCCAAGGCGGTGTAGATTTCAAAGAAGTCGCTCATCAACAAACCACGGCACCAGGCATCGATGAGGATGTGGTGGTTGCTCATCATGAACCAGTACTGCCCCTCGCCGACGCGGATCAGGCGCAGGTGGAACGGCGCCTCATGCAGCAGATCGAAACCGGTTTCGCGCTCGGTCTTGAGCAGGGCCTGCAGGCGCTCCTCGTGCTGATCCTCGGGCGCCTGGCTCCAGTCGAGGAACTCGATGGGCGTGGTGCCCGGCTTGTGAATGATTTGCAGCATCTGCTCGCCGTTGTCCCAGCAGAACGAGGCGCGCAGGGCTTCATGACGCGCCACCACCGCCTGCCAGGCCTGGGCGAAACGCCGCGTATCGAGCTCGTTGTTGATGCGATAGCGATCCTGCATGTAGTAGATGCCAGTGCCAGGCTCAAGCAGGGTGTGCAGCAGCAGCCCTTCCTGCATCGGGGTTAGCGGATAGACGTCTTCAATCGCCGTTACCGCCACCGGCAAGGCATCCAGCTGCGGCTGAGTCAGGCGCGCCAGCGGGAAATCCGATGGCGTCAGGCCGCCCGCCTCCTCACTCAGGCAATGGGCGATCAGCCCCTGCAATTCATGCAGATAGGCGCCCGCCAGTGTCTCGATGGTTGAGGTGTCGAAGCGTTCCAGGCTGAAGGTCCAGCGCAACACCAGTTCGCCGCCGTACACCTGGCCGTCGATGCTCAGGGCATTGGGCAGCGGCGCATTGTCATCGTGGGTCGGGCCGACGTCGGCATCCAGCGGTCTGAACAGCGCGTCATCGGCGAAACTCTGGTCGAACTGGCCCAGGTAATTGAAGGTGATCAGCGCCTCGGGCAATGCTGCCATGGCCTGCCGACAATGATCGTCGGCCAGATAGCGCAGCACGCCATAGCCCAGGCCTTTGTGCGGCACTGCGCGCAGTTGCTCCTTGATCGCCTTGATCGAGGCGCCGCGACCCGTTTCGTCATCCACGTCCAGCGGCGTCAGGCGCAGCGGCCAGGCACTGGTGAACCAGCCAACGCTGCGGGTCAGGTCGATGTCGTCAAACAGCGCCTCGCGGCCGTGGCCTTCGAGCTGGATCAACGCCGACGCTTCACCAGTCCAGCGACAGATCGTACGCGCCAGCGCGGTCAGCAGCAGATCGTTGACCTGCGTGCGGTAGGCGGTCGGCGCCTGTTGCAACAGTTGCCGGGTGCTCGGTGCGTCCAGGCGCACACTGAGGGTGTGGGCCAGGCCATTGAGTTGCCGCCCCTGCGGATGATCGAACGGCAAGGTGTTGCTGCCGCTCACGCGCGATTGCCACCCACCCAGCTCCTCGCGCAGAGACTCGCTGCTGGCGTAGGCGTGCAGGCGTCGGGTCCAGTCACGCAGCGCGCTGGTCTTGGCGGGCAGCGGTTGCTGACGATAGGCGGTTTGCAGATCGTCGAGCAGGATGCGCCATGACACGCCATCCACCACCAGGTGATGGATCGCCAGCAATAACTGCTGCGGCGCGCTGCCGTCGCTGATCAGCACGGCGCGCAACAATGGGCCCTGCTGCAGATCGAGGCTGCGCTGGGCATCGGCGAACAATTGGGGCGACGCAGCCTGGGCATGCCAGAGCACCCCGCCCGATGCCAGCGGCGCGTGCTCGGCGCTCCAGCCTTGGCATTGGCCTTGGGCGGTAAAGCGCAGGCGCAACGCATCGTGATGCTGCAACAACTGCTGCAACGCTTGCTCAAGACGTTCAGGATCAAGGGTTTCGGTGGTTTGCAGCAGCACCGACTGGTTCCAGTGCTGGCGCTGCGGGATGTCACTGGCGAAAAACCAGTGCTGAATCGGGGTCAACGGCGCAGCGCCGATGATGGGCCCTTGCTCGGCCACAATCTGTTGGCGGCGGGTGGCAGTCAGGGCCAGCGCCTGCACGGTCTGATGCTGAAAGATGTCACGCGGGCTGAAGTGAATGCCTGCCTGACGCGCCCGGCTGACCACCTGGATCGACAGAATCGAATCGCCGCCCAATTCAAAGAAGTTATCCAGTGCGCCAACGCGTTCGACATTCAGCACCTCGCGCCAGATCGCCGCCAGTGCCTGCTGCAGAGGATCTTGCGGCGCCGTGAACGGCTGATGGCTGTGGGCAGGATCCGGCGCTGGCAAAGCCCGCCGATCCAGTTTGCCATTGGCCGTCAGCGGCATGCTGTCGAGCACGATCAACTGCGCAGGCACCATGTATTCGGGCAACTGGCTGAGCAGATGCGCTTTGAGCGCAACACGCAGCGGCTCGGCATCGCCGTCGGCCACCAGATAAGCCACCAGCTGTTTGCCGCTTGCCGCCTCCAGCGCCAGCACCACCGCTTCGCGCACGGCAGGATGCTCCAGCAGACGGCTTTCGATTTCACCCAGCTCGATACGGAAACCGCGAATCTTCACCTGATGATCGATCCGACCGATGTATTCCAGCTGCCCGTCGCTGCGCTGGCGCACCAGATCACCGGTGCGATACATGCGCTGGCCCGCCGCCGAAAACGGATCGACGACAAAACGCTCGGCGGTAAGCCCGGGACGTTGGTGGTAACCGCTGGCCAGCCCGGCGCCGCCGATATACAGCTCACCGGTGCCGCCCTGAGGCACCAGTGCCAGATCGGCGTCGAGAATGTAGGCGTTGCGGGCACCGACGATGCGTCCGATGGGCACTGTTGCCTGGCCTTCTTCAAGCACCTGTGGCGCGAGGCAGGCCAGAGGCATGACCACGGTTTCGGTCGGGCCGTAGGCATTGAAAAACTGCTGAGGCGCGAAGGCGGCGCGAATTCGCTGCAGGTGCTCGCCCGTCAGCGCTTCCCCGCCGGTGATGCACATGCGCACCGGCAGCGTTTGTTTCTGGCGAGTCAGCCACTGCGCCAACTGGCTGCCATAGCTGGGGGTAAAACCGAGGATATTGACCTGCTGCTGGCGCACCAGCTCACAGATTTCTTCGGCGTCCCACTGCCCTTGGGCACGCAGCACCACGCGGGCCCCGCAGAGCAACGGCACCAGCAGACGCTCGGTGGCGGCGTCGAAATTGATCGAGTAGAAATGCAGTTCGCAGTCGTCGTCGCGCATGCCAAAGCGCTCTATCACGGCGCGGCAATGCCTGGCGATTTCACCCTGGCTGACCACCACCCCCTTGGGCTGTCCGGTGGAGCCGGAGGTGTAGATCAGATAAGCGTCATGACGAGGCGAAGAAAGGCTCTCCAGATCGCTGTCATCGTAATGCTGTAGCCGCTTTACATCCTCCGCCCACACGCCCGGCAGGACTGAGTCTGGTGGGAGCGAGCTTGCTCGCGAAGAGGCCGGTACATCCGCAACAAACTCCGCATCCACACCACCGCCATCGCGGGCAAGCGCGCTCCTACAGATGGGGGCGGGATACGCGTACTGGACGACCCCCACCGGCAACTCCCCCAACGCCTCAAGCAACGTTGCCTCAGCGAGCAGCAGCTCAATGCCGCTGTCTTCGATCATGTAATGCAGGCGATCCAGTGGGTATTCAGGGTCCAGCGGCACATAAGCGCCACCCGCCTTCAGAATCGCCAACAGGCCAATCACCATCTCGTGGGAGCGCGGCAACGCCAGGCCAACCCGGACCTGCGGCCCGACTCCTTTATCGCGCAGGGCGCGGGCCAGCCGGTTGGCGCGGCGATTGAGCCGGGCATAACTCACTGTCTGCCCGGCAAACGTCAGTGCACCGGCGTCCGGGGTCTTGCGTGCCTGTTCGGCAAACAGCAGGTGCACACAATTGGCCGACGCCTGCGCCTCGACCGGCGCCGACAACCCCTTCAGCAACTGTTCGCGCTCGCCCGGCGCGAACAGCGCAAGCTCACTCAAACACTGGGCAGGGTCGGCGATCAGACCTTGCAGCAGCGTGCGCCAATGCTCGGCCATGCGCGCGATACGTGGCTCGTCGAACAGGTCGCGACTGTAGGTCAGGCAGCACCCCAGGCGCCGGTCCAGATCGGTGACCTCAAGATTTAGGTCGAACTTGGTCGCCATGGCATCGTTGACCAGGTAATCCACGGTCATCCCGGCCAGGCGACGACGCTGCTGGAACTCCCAGCGCTGCACGTTGCACATCACCTGAAACAGCGGGTTGCAGGCCGCGCTGCGCGGTGGTTGCAGCGCCTCCACCAGATGATCGAACGGCAAGTCCTGATTCGACTGCCCCTCGATCACCGTCTGGCGCACCTGCTCGATCAGTTCGGCGACGCTCATCTGCCCATTCACCTGACAACGCAGCACTTGGGTATTAAGAAACGCACCGATCAGCCCTTCGCTTTCAGGACGAATACGATTGGCCACTGGCACACCGATGCGCAAATCCTGCTGGCCGCTGTAGCGATACAGCAGCACAGCCAGGGTTGCCGCCATGGTCATGAACAGGGTCAGACCATGCTCGGCATTGAACTGGCGCACCTGCTGCGCCAGTTCATCCCCCAGCTCGAAACGGTACAGCCCGCCACGATGGCTTTGCACCGGCGGCCTTGGACGGTCGGCAGGTAGCTCCAACAACGGGTGCTCAGTACCCAGTTTTGCTGTCCAGTAATCCAGCTGGCGCTGACCTTCGCCGGACTCCAGCCACTGGCGCTGCCAGACGCTGTAATCCAGGTACTGCACGGCAAGCGGCGGCAGCGGCGATTGCCGGTCATCGACAAAGGCCTCGTACAGCGCACTCAGTTCCCGGGCAAAGATATCCATGGCCCAGCCTTCGGTGACGATGTGGTGCAGCGTCAGGACGAACACATGCTCCTGCTCGCCGGCCTTGACCAGACAGGCACGCAACAGTGGCCCCTGCTCCAGATCGAAAGGCTGGTGGGCCTGGGCGTCAGCGAAATCCTGCAGGCGCAGTTGGCGCTCGCCCTCGGCCAGGGCAGAAAAATCCTGCCATTGCAGGCGCAGATTCAGTTCGTCATGCACCTGCTGCCAGGCCACGCCATCGACACTCGGGAAGGTAGTACGCAGTGTCTCGTGGCGCACAACCAGAGCCTGCAACGCGGCCTCGAAACGGCTGATGTCCAGCACCCCGCGCAGACGCGCCATGCCGCCGACGTTATACGCCGGGCTCTCCGGCTCCAGCTGCCACAGAAACCACATGCGCTGCTGCGAATGCGACAGTGGCACGCGCTGGTTGCGGTCGACGCGGGCGATGGGCGACTGTTGATTGCTCGAACCCGCCTGGCGGATCAGCTCAACCTGGGCAGCGAAGGCACCCAGTTCGCTGGCGTCGAACAAGACCCGTAACGGCAGCTCGACATCACATGCCTGGCGCACGCGGGAGACGATCTGGGTTGCCAGCAATGAATGCCCGCCAAGGGCGAAGAAATCGTCCTCCAGACCCACATGCTCAAGCCCCAGCACCTCGCGCCAGATTGACGCGACCTGCTGTTCCAGCGCAGTCCGCGGCGGCACATGCTCGCGCTGCTGCCATTGCGGCGCAGGCAGTGCGCCGCGGTCCAGCTTGCCGCTCGGGCCCAGGGGCATGGCGTCGATACGCAGCAACTGCGCGGGCACCATGTAATCAGGCAGTTGTGCAGCCAGGGCAGCCTTCAGCTGCTGCTCGGTGACCTCGTCATCGGCTATGAACCAGCCGACCAACTGAGCGCCGCTGCGGGTGTCGCACACTTGCACCACCGCCTGACGCACACCCGTCCAAGCCAGCAGCCGCGCTTCGATCTCCTGCGGTTCGATGCGAAAACCACGCAACTTGAGCTGTTGATCAAGGCGCCCCAGGTAATCGATCACACCATCATGGGCCCAGCGCACCCGATCGCCGGTGCGGTACAGGCGCTCGCCCGGCGCGCCTAGCGGGTCGGGCACGAAACGCTCGGCCGTCAGCCCGGGACGTCCCAGATACCCCCGCGCCAGCCCGGCGCCGCCAACGCACAGCTCGCCGGGAACACCGGCGGGCAGCGGGTTGAGCTGATCATCGAGAATCCGGCACAGCACATTGCCCAGCGGACGGCCAATGGGCGAGCGCGCGCCATCTTCACTGCGGCAGTGCCAGTGGGTGACGTTAATGGTGGTCTCGGTCGGCCCGTACCGGTTATGCAACTGCACGTTCGGCAACTGCTGCAACACCCGGTTGCGCAGCTCGGCAGGCAAGGCTTCGCCGCCGCTGAACAGACGTTTCAGGCTGACACACTCAGCGACCTGAGGCTCTTCGGTAAACAACTGCAGCAAAGCTGGCACGAAGTGCAGCGTGGTGACCTGATAGCGGCGGACCAGCTCGACGATCCTTGCCGGATCCCGATGCTCGCCCGGCGCCGTGATCAGCAAGCGGCAGCCGCTGATCAGCGGCCAGAAACATTCCCACACCGACACATCGAAACTGACCGGCGCCTTCTGCATCAGCACGTCGTCGGCCTGCAAGGCATAGGTCGCCTGCATCCATTGCAGGCGTTCAGCCAGGGCGGCATGACTGATGCCTGCGCCCTTGGGCTGGCCGGTGGAGCCTGAGGTGTAAATGACGTAGGCGAGGTTGTCGCCCGACAGTTGCAACAGCGGAGCGCTACTCGGCCAGTTGTCCAGGTGCAGCGTGTCGACACTGATCGCTGTCACCCCCTCGCTGACCGGCAGCGCAGGCAGCAGATGGCTTTGGGTCAGCAGCAGGGCGACGGCGCTGTCGGCCAGCATGTAGCTGAGGCGTTCGCGCGGGTAATCCGGGTCCAGCGGCACATAAGCGCCGCCCGCCTTGATGATCGCCAGCAAGCCGATCAGCAACTGCGGCGAACGTTCGGCGCAGATGGCGACGCGCACGTCCGCACCGACGCCTTTGTCGCGCAGGTAATGGGCGAGCCGATTGGACTGGGCGTCAAGGCTTGAGTAATCCAGCTCGCCGCCCTCCCAGATCAACGCAATTGCCGCTGGCGTTCGCGCTGCCTGCTCGCGCAGCAGCTGCGGCAACCAGCTCTGAGCTGCCGGGCAAGGCGCCTGACCCCACTGCTGCTGCAGCGCGGTTTCCTCGACGCTGAGCACGTTTACATCGCCAATACAACGTTCGGGCTGAGCGCTGACGTGTTGCAGCAGCGCCGTGAAATGCTCGGCCATGCGCTGGATGGTCTGCACCTCGAACAGCTCGGCGGCGTAGTCGAAATGCAGCACCAGACGGCCGCGATGATCCTCTTCGCTGTGCAATTGCAGGTCGAACTTGGCGACCCGGCTGTGCCACGGCAACGTCTCGGCGAGCAGCCCCGGCAAGCGGCGCAAGGCGCCGAGATCACGCTGCTGATGATTGAACATGACCTGAAACAACCCCTGCTCGCGGGCCTGCGGGAACGCTTCGAGCAACTGCTCGAAGGGCAGATCCTGATTCGCCTGGGCACCAAGGGTGGCTTCCCGGGCTTCGCTGAGCAGCCGGGTGAAGGAGGTGCGCCCGTCGACCTTGCCGCGCAGCACCAGGGTGTTGATGAAAAAGCCCACCAGCCCCTGGGTTTCCAGACGCGGGCGATTAACCCCCGGCACGCCGATGCGGATGTCGGTCTGCCCGCTGTAGCGATGCAGCAGGCCTTGCCAGGCGGCCAGCAACAGCATGAACAGCGTTGCATCATGTTGCCGGGCGGTGTCACGCAGGGCCGTGCTCAAACTTTCATCCAGCAATACGCTGTAGCGCGCAGCGGTACGCGTCTGCAGTGCGCTGCGCGGATGATCACCCGCAAGCAGCAAGGTCGGCTGCTCGTCACCCAACTGCTGCGTCCAGTAATCCAGCTGCCGCCGCGCCTCCCCCGCCGCCAGCCAGTGGCGCTGCCACTGCGCGTAATCGGCGTAGTGCAGCGCAAGGGCTGGCAGCGCCACGGGCTGGCCGTGCACCGCGGCGGCGTACAGCCGGGAGAATTCATCGACCAGCAGATTGAGCGACCAGCCATCGGCAATGATGTGATGCAGGGTCACCCATAGTTGATGCTCCTGTTCATCCAGGCGAACCAGCGTGACCCGCAACAGAGGCCCCTGCTGCAGATTGAACGGCACCTGCGCATCACTTTCGCGGGCCAGCCGCACCTGCGCATCACGCTCGCTGGCAGGCACCTCGCTGAAGTCCAGCTGATGCAGCTGAAACGAGGCCGCAGGCTCAACCCGTTGCAACGCCAGGCCATCGCGCTGCAGAAAACGGGTACGCAGCGATTCGTGACGCTGGATCAATTGCTGGAAGCTTTCGCGCAACGCCCGCTCGTCCAGCTCGCCACGCAGACGCAAGGCCGCCGGGATGTTGTAGGCAGCGCTTGCAGGGTCCAGCTGCCAGACAATCCACAGGCGATTCTGTGCCAGGGACTGGGGCAAATCCTGATCACGTGGCAGCACGCCGATCGCGCTCTGCAGCATCGCGCCGCTGCTTTGCTGGTGCCCCACAGCGGCAGCAAAGTGCGCCAGGGTGGGCGCTTCAAACAGCAGGCGCAGGTTCAACTCCAGGCCGAGGGCCTCGCGCAAACGCGCTATCACCTGAGTCGCACTGATGGAGTTGCCGCCCAGCAGGAAAAAGTTGTCATCGTCGGCGATGTGCTCGACCTCAAGCTGCTCGCGCCAGAGGGAGGCGATGCGGTGTTTCAGCGGCTCCTCTGTGGCCGCAAGTTCAGGTGCCGCAGGCTCTTCGAGACACTGCCCGGCATCGGGATACAAAGCGTAATGGTCGAGGCTGCCATCGGCCAGACGCCCACGGCAGGCGCCTCGCTGCAGTTTGCCGCTGGACGTCTTGGGCAGCGCGCCGGGGTTGAGCAGTACGACAACACTGGGGGCCTGCTGAAAGGCTTCGGCGACGGCCTGACGAATCGCCTTGATCAAGGCCTGCGCGGGGAGGATTTTTTGCACGCTGCGGCTGACCTCCAGCGCGATGCCGATGCCGTCCTGACCCGCTTCGCTGACCGCAAACGCAGCCACCCGGCCCTTGCGCACGCCGTCGATGGCGCTCTCGACGAGCTGTTCGATGTCCTGCGGATACAGGTTATGGCCGCGCACGATCAGCATATCTTTCAGGCGCCCGGTGACGAACAGTTCGTCGTGGCGCATGAAACCCAAGTCGCCAGTGCGCAGCCAGGTGCGGCCGTCACGCTCGACGAAGGTCTGTGCGCTGGCCTCGGGATTGCGCCAGTAGCCCTTGGCGATACTCGGCCCTGCAGCCCAGATTTCGCCCACCCGGTTATCGGCCAGCGCCTCACCACTAGACGCCTCGACGATGCGCACGGCATGTGCGGGCTGGCTGCGGCCGCAACTCATCAGCAAGGTGCCGGCCCCGGGTTCGGCATGGTGTCGGGCCAGCGCAGCCTCGTCGACCTCAAGATTGGCAATGCCCCGCCCGCGTTGGCCGCCGGTGACGAACAGCGTCGCTTCGGCAAGGCCATAACAGGCGAAAAAACTGTCCGGGGTAAAGCCGCTGGACGCGAAACGCTTGCCGAACAGATCAAGGCTGTCCTGACGAATGGGCTCGGAGCCGGAAAACGCCACGCGCCATCGGCTCAGGTCCAGACGCTCCAGTGCCGACTCGCTGACCCGCTCGGCGCACAAGCGATAGGCGAAATCGGGACCACCGCTGATGGTGCCGCCGTATTCGCTGATCGCTTCCAGCCAGCGCACCGGGCGAGCAAGGAAATAGGCCGGCGACATCAGGACGCAAGGCACGCCACTGAAAATCGGTTGCAGCAGGCCGCCAATCAGGCCCATGTCGTGATACAGCGGCAGCCAGCTGACGATCACGTCATCCGGATTCAGGTCGATGCCGAACCCACGGCGGATCAGCACTTCATTGGCCACCAGATTACCGTGGCTGACCTGCACGCCCTTGGGCAGCGCGGTGGAGCCGGAGGTGTACTGCAAAAAGGCGATGTCGTCGGCGTGAAGATCCGCTTGCCGCCAGGCATCGGCCAGTGCGCTGTCCAGGGTATCGACGCACAACAACTGCGGTGCGTCGGCGCCGTCCAGCGAAGGGCTCGTGGCCAACAGCGACTGGCGCAAGGTGCTGCGGGTCAGGATCAACCTGGGCTGCGCGTCAGCGATGATCGACAGCAAACGCTCCTGATGATGGCGCCGCGCCGACTCCGGTGGGTAAGCCGGTACAGCGATGATCCCGGCATACAGGCAGGCGAAAAACGCGGCGACATAATCCGGGCCGCTGGGGAACAGCAACACCGCACGTTCGCCGGGTGCCACCTGAGCCTGAAGCGCGGCGGCAATGGTACGTGCACGCAGATCAAGCTGACGGTAAGTGATCACTGCACCTTCGCTGGCATCGTCGGCGAGAAAGCGCAGGGCAATGCGCTCAGGCTGGTTGAGCGCACGTTGCTGCAGCGCGTGGGCCAGCGTGTTGGGGAGTTCGAACGCGTCGTTCATGGGGGCACCTGCCTGAGTCCGGCTTGCAATCAGAAATTCACGAAGAGCGGCGCGCTTGCTGCGCGCCGGGTGTTGCGCTGTGGCTCAGCCTGCTGCTGCCGTCGGCAGACGCTGGCGGCTGGCGCGAGTCAGATCATGCTCGGCGTAGCGTCGCAGGCAGCGCAGCAAGGGGGCTTGCTGGTCCTGCAGGAAGAAGTGATGGCCTTCGAACATGTCCAGGGAGAAACCGACAGTGGTTTCATCCTGCCAGTCGAGCAGCTCCTCGACCCGCACCTGATCCTGTTTGCCGCCGAACACATGCACGGGCATCGGCAAAGGCTCCCGCGTCTGGTACTGAAAGCTGCCGCAAAGCAGAAAATCGGCGCGCAGGATCGGCAGCATCAGGGCCATCAGGTCGCTGTCTGCCAAAGCGACTTCCGAGGTGCCTTGCAGCCTGCGCAGGCGCTCGATCAACTGCGCATCGGTTTTCGCCTCGCGGTATTCGCTGACATCGCGCCGCGCAGGACCCGCTGTCGCCGAAACAAACAGGCTGATGGGCGGCGGTAGGTGCAGATCCTGTAACGCATGCGCCAGCTCATAAGCCAGCAGCCCACCCAGGCTGTGGCCGAACAGCGCATAAGGCGGGCCTGATGGCTGTCTGCCGATTTCGCGGGCCAATTGCAGCGCCAGGGCGCGAATGTCGGTCTGCAGCGGCTCGTTCATGCGCATGCCGCGGCCGGGCAACTCCAGCGGGTGCACCTCGAGCCACTGGGGTAACACGCGCCGCCAGCGGCTGTAGACCATGGCGCTGGCGCCGGAGTACGGCAGGCAAAACAGACGCAGGCGGTTTTCGGCGATCATGTTCAGGCCACCACTTTGTCCTGGTCCATCTGCTGACGCAGACTCAAGGGGCGCATGTCGGTCCAGTGCTGCTCGATATAGGCCAGGCACTCCTTCTTCAAGCCCTTCATGCCCACGGCACGCCAGCCTTCAGGGATGGCCTTGTAATCCGGCCAGATGGAGTACTGCTCTTCGTGGTTGCACACCACCTGAAAGGTGAGGTCTTCGCGATCAAATACCATGTCGTTCTCCTGCGGCAAGGAGCCCGGCCTGTGGCCTGGGCTGTCACCATGGAGAACGGATGGCGTCGAGAAATAATTAGCGGCCGAGCAACGGAGGGCAGGCGCCAGCGCGGTGGTATCGAGATAAATACACCAATAGATATATTTCTCAATTGACAATAATTATCATCCAGCCTAATTTGTTGCACCGTGTGTAGGGGGTTCCCTACCAAGCTTCAGCTGCCCATTGCTGCAAGGTGACTTCCATGCCGGAACAATTGTCCACAAGTACGTGCGATTCACCGTTACTCCAGGCGTTCGTCGATAACCGTCTGATCCTGGTCAAGATCGCTGCCCGCATTACCGGGTGTCGCTCAAGAGCCGAAGATGTTGTACAGGACGCTTTCTTCAGACTGCAGTCCGCTCCCCAGATCACGTCATCCATCAAGGCCCAGCTCAGCTATCTGTTTCAGATCGTGCGCAATCTGGCGATCGATCATTACCGCAAACAGGCGCTGGAGCAGAAATACTCTGGCCCCGAGGAAGAGGGACTCAACGTGGTCATCCACGGCGCGTCCCCTGAAATCTCGCACATCAATTTCACCACCCTGGAAACCATCGCCGACGCGCTCGGCGAGCTGCCCAGCCGCACGCGCTATGCCTTCGAAATGTACCGCCTGCACGGCGTTGCGCAGAAAGACATCGCCAAAGAGCTGGGCGTGTCGCCGACGCTGGTCAACTTCATGATCCGTGATGCATTGGTGCACTGCCGCAAGGTTTCCCTGCATGAAGCGCGCGCGGTGCGCAATTAAGCCGGCCGGGATGAATGGCCTGACGCAAATGCTGCGACAGGCCAGCACCTGCAGCTAGAGCCAGGCGCACTGCTCGAAAAAGCGCTGCCGATCGAGCGTCATCAATGCCGCACGCTTGTGCGGGAAATCGAAGTCTTTTTCTCGCACGAAGCCCTGAACCTGCAGATACTCAATCATTTTTTCGTTATCCGCCCGAGGCTCGGAAACCAACCGGTTCGTACGTGGCTCATCGATAAACAGGTAGTGAGCCAGGGCGGATAACCAACTGGCCACTTTGTGCGGGCCGCGATGACGTTCCTCACCTACCAGCATATGAATACCCCGATCGTAATGCCCCGGGCTGCAAAACGGCGCGATGCGGTCCTCCAGCGCCCAGTAGGCCTCGAAATAGGCAAAGGGTTCATCGTCGAAACAGCCGATCAACGTTAGCGTGTGGGGGTCATCCGCCTGTTTCTGCAAGTACACATGGTGCTGCTGCGGCGTACCGCCCTCCTGCCAGAACGCCATGACCCGCGCACTGTTCTGCCAGCGGCTGAACCGTTGCAGGTCCTGCTCCAGATCAAGCGTGCGCAAGGAAAACCAGACGCCCAGGCTGGCGTCGAAGCGGCGGTAAACCTCGCCAACTGGCTTGCTCGGGCGAACCAGCGGCGTGGTCGTCACAGGGGATGAATGAGGCATACTCGGGGCTCACGAATGTCAGGGTTCTTCCATAAAACGTGAGCGAGGAATGAAAATTTAACGGGTGTTGAACCCAGTGGCAGGAAGGTAA
Organism: Pseudomonas viridiflava; assembly: GCF_900585905.1. Taxonomy (GTDB): domain Bacteria; phylum Pseudomonadota; class Gammaproteobacteria; order Pseudomonadales; family Pseudomonadaceae; genus Aquipseudomonas. Next base: position 258,392 of record NZ_UTVH01000076.1, on the reverse strand, counting down.
AAGCGGTGCGGGCCAGACCAATGCTGAATGTTATAGCCCCTTAGTTGGCCGATGTTTCATCGGCCAACATCAAACAGGCTGTCAATTACTCCACAGCAAGTTTATCTTTGTTCTTGTCGAGCAGCGATTTACCAATGCCTTTGACCTCAATCAACTCATCGACTGACGTGAATGTTCCATTGGCTTCACGATAAGCCACAATAGCAGCTGCCTTACTCTTGCCAATCCCGGAAAGTTCTTTCTGCAGGGTGTTCGCATCGGCGGTATTGATGTTGACCTTGCCCATCATATTGCCATGCATCATCGGCGCACTCATGGAGTCCTCCATTTTAGCTGCCGGAGCGGGTGCTGCACTGGTCGCGACCGAGACAGTGGCCAGCAGCGCGAAAATCAGGGAAGACAGAAATGTTCTAGGCATCAGGATTACTCCGTATATCAGTGATTGAAAAGCAACATTCTTGTGTCGCTTTTAAAACTTAGCGCACACCGGCGCGTCGTCAACACGGCCAAGCGTGTCTTTTCATTACACGGATAATGGTAATCAGCCGGAGTAGTAGTGCACATAAAATGACACAGCTATTGAATTGAAGTTGTCAAAAAAACAGTCAACAATCGTCGCCCTGACCACACATCCAATTGGGCGAAACTACCTGAAGCCAGAAAAAACATAAATCTGGACTGAAAAACCAACAACGCACGGGTATACCCGACCTCACGGAAATCAGGCCTGTCAGGTGCGTCATTCGTTTGGTCGAGTTTCAGCCAGGCTTGCGCTGCTGCAGATGAAACCAGTCGACAATTTCGCCATCGGGGTTGTAGCCGCTGACGATACGCCTGAGATTTTTACGAACCATGTCGTAATCATCGTCTTCCAGCGACGCAAGCAGTTCTCTGATATGCCCTTTGAGGATTTCCCACGGGTAGTACTCCTCATGAGCACTCATGATCATGGGGTGACGGGTGGCCGACACGTCATCACCGATCAGCAGCTCTTCATACAGCTTCTCACCTGGCCTCAGGCCTGTGAACTCCAGCGCGATATCACCATACGGATTGTGTTCCGAGCGCACGCTCAGCCCCGAGAGATGAACCATCTTCTCCGCCAGCGCCACTATTTTCACCGGTTCGCCCATATCCAGCACGAACACGTCGCCGCCCTGCCCCATGGACCCGGCCTGGATCACGAGTTGCGCAGCTTCGGGAATGGTCATGAAATAACGGGTGATATTGGGGTGAGTCACCGTAATGGGGCCACCTGCCTTGATCTGGCGGTGGAACACCGGAATGACCGAGCCAGACGAGCCCAGCACATTACCGAACCTGACCATGGTGAACCGGGTCTTGCTCAGGCAAGGCACATTGTCCGCTGCGCCGAACAGGACCGGAGCGCTTTCTCGGCTCAAGGCCTGCAACACCATCTCGGAAAGCCTTTTCGTGCTGCCCATCACATTGGTGGGCCGCACAGCCTTGTCGGTCGACACCAGTACAAAGTTGCCGACTCCCGCCTGTATCGCCATTTGAGCGGTATTCAAAGTACCCATTACATTGTTGAGGATACCTTCGGCAATGTTGTGCTCAACCATGGGCACATGCTTGTACGCAGCCGCGTGATAAACCGTATCGACCTTCCAGGCGCGCATCACTTCAAGCAATTTCCCGGCATTGCGCACAGAGCCCAGCACTGGCAACAGCTGCACAGGCACCGATAAACGGGTGGCCCGCTCCTCCAGCTCGCTCATGATGCTGTACAGATTGAATTCGCTGTGCTCGAACATCAGCAGCGTTGTGGGTCCCAGACCCATGATCTGCCTGCACAGCTCGGAGCCTATGGACCCGCCTGCACCCGTCACCAGCACGACCTTCCCGGCTATGCAGCGCTCAAGCAGATCTGCCTGCGCAGGCACCGTGTCGCGGCCGAGCAGGTCGGCTATGTCGACTTCCTGAATGTCATCGACTTTCACCCTGCCGCTGGCCAGATCCATGAAGCCTGGAACGCTGCGCACGTGCAGTGGATAGCCTTCCAGATACTCGAGAATCTCGCGGCGGCGCACGCGGCTCGCCGACGGAATGGCCAGCAGGATCTCCTCGGCACCCGTAGCCTCGATCATCCGTTGAATGTATTTGGATTTGTAAACCTGCATGCCGGCAATGACGCGTCGGCTGAGGGTTTCATCATCATCGATGAAGGCCACCGGACGCATCAGTCGACCCATGCGCAAGGCAGCGACCAGCTGATTGCCAGCGGCACCCGCGCCATAGATGGCCACCTTGGGGACGCCGTCGTGGCGTGAGGCGAACGGCGCGCGCCTGGTTGTCGTCAGCCCTTCCGCGAGGAAATACTGGCGCATGACCAGGCGCAGACCGCCGGTCATTACAAGGCTGAGCCACCAGTAATTGAAAACGATCGACCGGGGCACAACGACCTCGTGATCGCTGTACCAGTAAACAACCAGCGCCAGCAGCAGCGCAGAGAGGCTGACCGCCTTGACGATGGTGATCAGCGCATCATTGCCAAAATAACGCATCACAGCGCGGTACATGCCGAACCGGATGAAAATCGGGATGGTCATCAGCGGCGCGGTGGCAAATAACCAGAGGTGGACCGAGATCGGAAGATAAGCCTCTTCAAAGCCCAGGCGAACGACAAAGGCCAACACCAATGCTATCCAGATCAACACAATGTCGGCCGCAACCTGCACGATGCGTTTTTTCTTGCGTGACAGGCCGAGCAGTTTCAACCGTAGCGTTTTCATCATCCCTCATTGTGCCCGCGATGCGTAACTCATTGTAGATAACTCGTGGCAGCAAGCATCCTTAAAAATGCGTCGTGTAACAATTTCATGACAGAACGCTGACGCAAATGCATGCCAGGCGGGGTGGAAATTGCCCGCCATCAGCAACATCCTAAGTGATGTAGCGCTCCCTGATGACCGAAATGTGCGCTATCAGGTAAGATCATTGCCCAGCTCCCCTGCACCACGGAACAGGAAGTCGACCGCGCGCTCACCGCGGTCCATCAATCTGAAAGGAAATTAGCTTGCTCACGCTCGTCATACCGGTTTACAAAAACGAGGGATCGATCCCGGATCTGCTGAAGGCAGTGACTGGCTTAAACAGTAAACTTGAGGGCGCGCTCGAGGTTGTATTCGTCATAGACGGCAGTCCCGACCGGTGTTTTGAGCTGCTGAGAGATGCGCTCCCATCGCAAAGTTTCGTCTCCAAGCTGATTCTGCTGTCGAAGAACTTCGGATCCTTCATGGCCATCCGCACGGGTCTCCAACACGGTTCCGGCAGCCGCTTCGCGGTGATGGCTGCCGACCTGCAAGAGCCTCCGGAACTGGTCGAGGCCATGGACCGGATCCTGCGCACAGAACCGATAGATGTGGTGGTCGGAGCACGTGAAGGTCGAGATGACCCACTGCTGTCACGCATTGCATCTCGGCTTTTCTGGGGCTTCTATCGTCGTTACGTGGTGCCGGAAATACCACCTGGCGGCGTAGACATGTTTGGCTGCAATCTTGCGTTCCGCGATACCTTGCTGACGCTGGAGGAACGCCATAGCTCACTGATCGCACAAATTTTCTGGCTAGGCTATCGCCGCAAATGCATTACTTATACCCGCATCCAGCGTGAGCATGGAAAATCTGCATGGACCTTGCGCAAGAAGGTCAACTACCTTATGGACAGCGTGTTTTCTTTTACCGACCTGCCCATTCGCGTTCTGACGCGCGTTGGCGGTATTGGTGCGAGTTTGGCGGCGCTCTTGGGGATAGTCGTAGCCTTTGCAAAGATCAATGGCATGATTCAAGTGCCAGGCTACGCAATGATCATGCTCACCGTGACCTTTCTTGGGTGCGCAAATCTTATGGGCCTAGGCATCGTTGGCTCTTATGCCTGGCGCACTTATGAAAATACCAAGAAACGCCCATTGGCTATCCCAATGAGCATTGAAAGCTACGAAGGTAGGCAATGACTGAATCAGCAAGTGACTTTTTCGTTCACTCGCACGCGCTGTGCGAAAGCCAGAATATCGGCAAAGGCACACGCGTCTGGGCGTTCACCCACATACTGCCCTCTGCCGTACTGGGTAAAGACTGCAACGTTTGCGATCAGGTTTTCATCGAAAATGATGTAATTATCGGCGACCGTGTCACCATCAAGTGCGGCGTGCAGATCTGGGACGGCATAGAGATCGAAGATGACGTGTTCATCGGTCCTAACGTGACGTTCACTAATGATCGCTTCCCCAGAAGCAAGGTGTACCCGGAAGCATTTTCAAAAACGGTGATCCGTAAAGGCGCATCACTCGGCGCCAACGCAACGATATTACCGGGCATAACGATTGAGTCGAATGCAATGGTGGGAGCCGGAGCAGTCGTTACCCGATCAGTACCGCCTAATGCGATAGTAGTGGGCAACCCCGCTAAAATCATCGGCTATGTCAATGCAAAGCCTGACAACGGCAAGGACAGCAAGCCCCCCCTCGCTGCTCAAACCGTACAAACCACCACCGTTGACAACGTGACCCTGCATGCACTGACTGAGGTAACAGACATCCGCGGAAGCCTGTCGGTTGGCGAGTTTGATCGAGCCATTCCGTTCAAGGCTGAACGCTACTTTCTGGTCTATGACGTCCCGACTGCGGAAACACGCGGCGAACATGCTCATCGGGAATGTCACCAGTTTCTCATTGCCGTCAAAGGTACCGTTCATGTGGTGGCCGACGATGGTTTCAATCGCGAGGAGTTTATCCTCGACAAGCCTAATCTAGGCATCCATCTCCCGCCGATGACCTGGGGCATTCAGTACCGCTATTCAAGCGATGCAGTGCTGCTGGTTTTTGCTTCCCATTACTATGATTCCGCAGACTACATCCGTAACTATGATGAGTTTACGGCATTGAAAAAGAACAACCTTGAGAACTAAAGATCTGTTTGAGAAGCTGACCACGTTCAGCTTCACGCGTTTCCTGGTGTCAGGCGGGGTAAATACCCTCCTGACCTATGGGGCCTACCTACTTTTACTTAACGCTTTCAGCTATAGGGTAGCGTATACGATTTCTTACGTGGCAGGCATTGTGCTGGCGTTTGTGCTGAGCCGGTATTTTGTATTCAAAAGCCACCGGGGGGCCAAATCCGCGGTACTGTTTCCGCTTATTTACGTGATCCAGTACCTACTGAGCATGGTTATAATCTGGGTCTGGGTGGACAAAATTGGCCTCCCCACCTACCTGGCACCTTTGACTGCGATTTTGATTACCGTTCCCATAACCTATTTACTATCGAAAGCTTTGTTCACGCGTCCGGATGAGAACAAAGAGGGCGATATCCGTAGACGATGAAGATTTTATTTTCAGATACTCCCACTTCTACAGCTTCGAACACCTTGGTACACAACGCTCCCTCGTCGTGACGGGAGCTATCAAATCTGCGATTTTTGACCGCGCCTACCTGGCGCGCAATACCGCTGTCAGGCAGCGTACTAAGCAGCATTGCATCAAACTCCTCTGATTGCGAAGCCCCAGACGCGCAACGCCAGCCGATCATAACGTGTGCAGCCTTTAAGTTATACCGACGCCCTGAGGTGTTGGGGTCGGTATACCTCACGTTGGCGTTTGACTCGAGCGAATAATCTTCCCCAGCCGTACTAGGCTCTACGGTACATAGCTGGCATGGAGTGGGTCAGGTTCCTGGCTCAGTCTAACTAGATAACGATCACCCACTTTTTGTACAGACCCCATGGCAGGCCATACCGGCATTGCCAAGAAAACAGGTGTCATCGCGATCCTCTGATCGTTGGGCGGAGCGGATAAATTCTGATACCCCATCACTTTCATATAAGTGAGCATCCGCTCAATATTTCCGACATCCCATGCGAAAAAAGAGCCTTGCGTGGGTGCCCACCAACCATCACCGTAAACGGTTTTAACCGGTTTGAGACCAAAAAAATCAACTTCCACAGGTGTATTTCTATCAAAGCTCGGGCTAAGTTCACCGATTCTTCTGTAGATGTCAGCCGCTAACATTCGATCGTGAGCCTGAGTAATCGTGGCCGATGCCATGTACTGCGAGGTCACACTAAATATTTGCAGCTGAAACAAACCGACAAGCAGTCCAGCGAGCACTAAACCAGCACGTCGCCTGACGGACAGCATTAACAAACAAGCAAGCCAACTCACATACGCAATTGCAAGCATCGCGCGCATGGCCGGCGGTCCACCTGCTGATATAACGTGCAGCCCAAAGGGCATAATCAATACGCCAGCCCACAACAGCAGCCTGACCGCAGCTATACCCTTATGCCTGCACCACAGGCTCAGCGTCGCACCCGTGATGACGAGTGACGCGAGGCCGATGTCAGCTCCGTACCGTGTCGAGTCCCCCGAGTAGATCTTCTTCATCTCCTGAAGAATCGCTGAAACAGCATCGCCGGGCTGCGTCAACCATGCGTTGTAATCTATAAACTTATCAATATAACCACTGCTGACGGCAATAAAATGTTGCGCCACGGCGCTGATCAAGCCATAACAGAGGACCGACAGCACAACCCACACAGCGTTCTTCATCAGGAACAAAAACGAGTGTTTTAGGAGCTGGCCGCCCTGCTGACTCAGGCCGTGATGCCGCGACCGAAATAATAGCGCTCCAAACAGCATTGTTACGTAGACCAACAACAGCGCCTGATACGCGGCGGTAGCACACGAAAGCATCAAGACAATGGCAGAATTTTTTAGCCATACACCGGCCGGACTGGATGACTGTTCACTGTCGTCTAGAAACGCCAGGTAAAGACTAAGACTAATGAAGAAAATACCAAATGCCACAGCGGGCACATTTGAGTAGAATTCGGAGATGGCCCACCACGTCGGAAAGGCACAAAAAACCGGGTACAGTGCGTAGCTTTTCCAATCAGGCACGCAGCGATGAACTCTTAAAATAAGCGCATACGACACCGAAAAACCAAGCACTAGAAGAATATAAGGCGCGAAAGGTATCGAAGACTGAGCAAATAAAAATCTTTCTATGAGGTATACAAACCAACGACCTTGTGTCACCCACACGGCGGGATCCTGACGAACAGCCGCCATTTCGTCATCTATCGAGAAGGAAAAAGACGACAGAAAATACGAATAAAAAACGCAACCAATTACAAATAACCACGCAATTTCAGATGCCTTGAAACCGTCGGCGCGCAACCGAAGGCTTATCCGAGCAAAAAAGTCTTCTAACTGACTCAAGAAGCCAAGAAAAATAGACTTAAATAAAATACATATAATGACGCAAAAAGCTATTAAAAAGCCCAGGCCGGCACTTGCAAATTTTTCTTTGAGGGAGACAGCTTTAACATCTATGATAACATTGACCTGCGGATCCTTTGCATTCGCTGTTGTAACAATCATTCCGCCCGATGCAATCTGCCCAAGCAGGGCGATATCATTGAGCGGTTCCAAAACGACGGGAACAGGCTTCTGCTTTTTCCCGAAAAAAGAAAAATAAATATCGTTTACTTTTAAACTGCCTGGCTCTTGCAGTAAATCCCAGCGCATGGATGAATAATCACCTTGCAGAGGAAATACAAGTCTGTTCTCCCCAGGCGTGATAGATTGCCATGCACTGGACGCTTGAGTGTAAGCTGCGTCCTTACCGTAAAATAACTGTGACCTCTCCGCCACTCTGGAGTCCACATTGATCACGAGCGAAGGACTGGTGAACGAAGAATGATATAGCAATACGCTAAAGACCACCCACATCAACGCAAACAGCATGCCCCTGCGGAAAAAAACATTTTTAAATCGGCTAGTTTTTAAGTTCGAGATATCCATTCTTAACCCAGTACTGAATCATTATTTAGTGCATTCTTGCCGCCACAAAGGCAACTTAACATCGCGCAACTGGCGTACTACTCCACTTTGCCAGGAGACGTACACACATAGCGCCTGGAAAACCATATCAATTAACAACAGCACTAATCAATATATCCCCCCTTTACCTTTCGACGCAATAATATGTGCAGCGATTTTAAGCCACTGCGTTGCTCGATCTTGATATGCCATTTCATCGATTTAGTCCCAACCTCAACGGCAATATGATACTACAGTCCTATCCCACCGCCCACATATCACACCTGCAGTGAGCCCTCAATTGGTAGCTCGTACGCATAACGCTGATGACGTCTCAAGAGCGCTCTCGCGCCCTATATTTCTCAATACTTTTCGACAGGACTCTGGCGTGGCCACTCCGATCCAGGCTGCCCAGGATTGTCGTCCATCAACCTGGCTGGCTCAGTCGCCAGCTTGCAGTCGCGAATGTTTAGCGATTATGTCACCAGATGCCCGCATCCCAATCCCGGAGTTACTCAGTCACAACCCGCCTGCTAGCGCCTCACGCCTAAGCTGGAATCACCAACCTCACCGCCTGCCTCTTCAGCAAGTACCTGCATTCAAGCACTTCCCCCAAGGCTTTCTTGGCCGCAGGCTCGCCATGCACCAGTATCAATTCGGCAGGCCATTGCTCCATGCCGGTGACGAAGCTGACCAGCCCGGCTTGATCGGCATGGGCAGAATAACCTGCGACGCTGGTGATGCCGGCCTTGATGTGAACGCGCTTTTTGTCCAGCTCGACATAGCCCTGCATCGGCCCGTATGCCTGAATCGCCGCGCCGAGCGTGCCTTTGGCTTGATAGCCGACGAACACGAGGTTGTGGCGACTGTCACCGAGCATCGCTTTGAGATAGTTGACGATCCGCCCGCCAGAACACATGCCGCTGCCTGCAATGACGATGGCGGGTCTGCCGGTGCTGGCCAGATAGTTGACGACCCTCAGGTGTTTGTCATGGCTGTCGACATTAATGAGCTGCTTGAAGCCCAGCGGCATGCGCCCCTGAGTCACGCGCTCTTGTGCCGGCTCATTCCAGTAGCGGCGAAACTGCCGATAGATCGCTGTGAAGCGGCTGGCCAGCGGTGAGTCGAGGATGATGGGCAGTTGTGGCCAGTCGACCGGCAACCCTTCGGGGTCCAGGCTGGCGCCACTGGCATCACCCTCCCCCAGCAGTGACTTGGCGCGCAGGATATCTTCAATCTCGTACAGCAGCTCCTGGGTGCGGCCGATGCTGAACGCCGGTATCAGGACAGTGCCATGGTCAGCCAGCGCCTTGTCGATGACGCGCTCAAGGACTTGCTGACGATTACTGTGGCTATGGTGATGACGATCACCATAGGTGCTCTCCAGCACCAGCGTATCGGCGCGCTCGGGCGAAACCGGGCTGTGTAGCAGAGGATTGGCACTGGCCCCCAGATCGCCGGAAAACACCACACGTTTGTCTCTCTGTTGCAGCGGGTACTGGATATCGAATTCCACATAGGCTGAGCCCAGAATATGACCCGCACTCTGCAGGCGGGTCCTGACCACGAGCCCTGGGGTTTGCACCACCACGTGCCAGACATCGAAAGGGAGCGCCAGAGTTTGCGCCTGAACGAGTGAGAGGTGGCGCGCCCGTTCTGTTTCGTCAGCGTTGGAACGGTGCTTGCTGGCATCCTCAAGCATGATGGGCAGCATGCTGGCGGAGGGCTCGCTGCAGATAATAGGGCCCTTAAAGCCCGCCTGCAGCAGATCCGGGATGCGTCCGGCATGATCCACATGCACGTGGGTAAGCACCAACGCGTTGATACTGTGCAGAGGGAAATCTATGGCAGTAGATGTGCGTGAGCCTGTAAAGCCGCTCGACTCCAGGCGTAGCCCGCAGTCAATCAGGATGCCGTGACGTTCGTCGCATAACAGTTGGTGGCAAGAGCCGGTGACGCTTTCGACACCGCCATGGTGAATGACAGCCGGGTAAGTCATGAACATCCTGTATCAGCAGCGACGGGCATTCAGGCAGAGTCGAAGACCGGGCGCGCTCTGGGTCGCAGCCAGGGCCCCTGGACATTTCAGCCTGTTCGAAGGTGTGCATTCTGCCTGCGGATGGGGGCATTTCAAAACATCGAGAAAACTGGGGCCTGCAGGAAGATAAACGAAGGTGTCCTGGCCCATGCGTCGGACGGGAGCAGCAGACATAAGGGTTTCAGCGTTTTTTGCTACAAGCGAAAGGCAGCTGCTGACAGCGCCAAGTGATGAGTCCTACAAAACTCGAAGATAACTCTGACAACACACGTCGAGCAAAAAGTAAGATTTCACCAAGGCCCTACGCGCTGGCTCCGACAAAGCAGACTCGATTGACCTGAGGCTAGGGCGAGCACCGATCGTGAGACTGGCTATATCTGCAGGCTTTCAAGCACCCGGCATAGTGCAAGGCAGCTATCGCCATCCGGTCAGATCGAGCGACGAGCGAGTGGACGTCTTTTACGCGCGACCACTATCCAGCCAAGGACTGGGCCTATGAGCATGCCTGCGAGCAGCGCTGCAATAACGGGAATGGCCAGGAACAGTTCGGGAGAAGACCAGCCAAGAAAGACCAGCGACACCTTCTGCTGATTTTCGAGAATGAACACTATCGTCGACGCGACAAGCGCCAAGGCAATGATGGCGGCGATGATTCGGGTGAACGTTCGCATCTGTTACTCCTTGTGGCGTTTTAGAGCGCCTCTTCTTCATCTTCGTTGACGCGATCACGCAATTCCTTGCCCGGCTTGAAATGCGGGACGAACTTGCCGTCAAGGCTGACGGATTGACCGGTCTTGGGATTACGACCTACCCGCGGTGCGCGATAGTGCAAAGAGAAGCTGCCGAAACCGCGAATTTCAATGCGGTCGCCTGTTGCCAGGCACTGTGACATTTGCTCAAGCATGGTCTTGATAGCCAACTCCACATCTTTGGATGAGAGCAGCCCTTGATGGGTGACAATTCGTTCGATCAACTCCGACTTCGTCATATTTTTCCCTTCTTTTTCAAGCAGCTAGATAAGCGCTCCGAAGGTTTTAGCATGGCCGGATGAATTTGAACAGCCCAAGTATTGACTTATGTGAGGAGATGCAATCCTGATCAGTCATGGCGTGCGGTCCGCCCACTTGATCGTCGCGGCCAGCCAGCGCCCCGAGGGCGTGGTGCTGGCTGGCTTTAACAGCGCCCACGAAAAAGGGCGACCGAAGTCGCCCTTTTTCAATGGTCAGCCAGAACTTAGTTCTGCTTTTCCATTTGTGCACGAAGCAGGTCGCCCAGAGTGGTCGGACCAGCAGCGATGGCGTCAGAAGCTGGCTTGTCGCGCAGGCTCTGAATCGCTTCTTTCTCGTCCTCAACGTCTTTCGACTTGATGGACAAGCTGATCACGCGGCTCTTGCGGTCAACGCTGATGATCTTGGCTTCGATCTCTTCGCCTTCTTTCAGAACGTTACGCGCGTCTTCAACGCGGTCACGGCTGATTTCGGAGGCTTTGAGGGAAGCTTCGATGTCGTCGGCCAGAGTGATGATGGCGCCTTTGGCGTCAACTTCTTTAACGATACCGCGAACGATTGCGCCTTTGTCATTGACAGTGACGTACTCGGAGAACGGATCGCTTTCCAGCTGCTTGATACCCAGCGAGATGCGCTCGCGCTCAGGATCAACAGACAGGATCACGGTGTCGAGCTCATCGCCCTTCTTGAAGCGACGTACGGCTTCTTCGCCCACTTCGTTCCAGGAGATGTCGGACAGGTGAACCAGGCCGTCGATGCCGCCGTCCAGACCAATGAAGATACCGAAATCGGTGATCGACTTGATGGTGCCGGATATCTTGTCGCCCTTGTTGAACTGGCCAGAGAAATCTTCCCAAGGGTTAGATTTGCACTGCTTGATGCCCAAGGAGATACGACGACGCTCTTCGTCGATGTCCAGAACCATGACTTCCACTTCGTCGCCGACTTGTACGACTTTCGAAGGGTGGATGTTCTTGTTGGTCCAGTCCATTTCGGAAACGTGTACCAGGCCTTCCACGCCTTCTTCCAGCTCTGCGAAGCAGCCGTAGTCGGTCAGGTTGGTAACACGCGCGGTAACGCGAGTGCTTTCCGGGTAACGAGCCTTGATAGCAACCCATGGGTCTTCGCCCAGCTGCTTCAGACCCAGGGAAACACGATTGCGCTCGCGATCGTACTTCAGCACTTTTACATCGATCTCATCGCCAACATTGACGATTTCCGATGGATGCTTGATGCGCTTCCAGGCCATGTCGGTGATGTGCAGCAGGCCATCGACGCCACCCAGATCGACGAATGCGCCGTAATCGGTGAGGTTCTTGACGATACCTTTGACTTGCTGACCTTCCTGCAGGGACTCGAGCAGTGCTTCACGCTCTGCGCTGTTCTCGGCTTCCAGGACACTGCGACGGGAAACGACAACGTTGTTGCGCTTCTGGTCCAGCTTGATGACCTTGAACTCGAGCTCTTTGCCTTCCAGGTGAGTCGTGTCGCGCACAGGGCGGACGTCAACCAGAGAACCAGGCAGGAACGCACGGATGCCGTTAACGTCGACAGTGAAGCCGCCTTTAACCTTACCGTTGATAACGCCCTTGACCACTTCTTCAGCTGCGAAAGCCGCTTCCAGAACAATCCAGCACTCGGCACGCTTGGCTTTTTCGCGGGACAGCTTGGTTTCGCCAAAGCCGTCTTCTACCGCGTCCAGCGCAACGTGAACTTCGTCGCCGATCTTGATGGTCAGATCGCCAGCGTCGTTGTGGAACTGTTCCAGCGGGATCAGGCCTTCAGATTTCAGACCGGCGTGAACCGTCACCCAGCCTGCCTGGTAATCGATATCAACGATGATCGCGGTGATGATCGAACCGGCCTGAAGGTTGAGGGTCTTTAGGCTTTCTTCAAAAAGTTCTGCAAAGCTTTCGCTCATTTTAATTCCTGTTGATCAAGGGCGAAGGATACGCCCATCTGCCACATTCCAGACAATGTGGGTTACGTTCATATAAAAGAGGACATGTGGGATTATTTCTGGTCTCCCCCATGCTTCTTTGGTCATCCGGCGATATCGCGCAGGGCGATCTCACTCAGGATGCGTTCCAGCACCTGCTCGATGGACAATTCGGTGGAATCCAGCTGTATAGCGTCATGCGCTGGCTTGAGCGGGGCTACCGCTCGCTGGGTGTCGCGCTCATCGCGCGCACATATCTCATCTAGCAGACTCGACAGACTAACATCATCGCCCTTGGCCTTCAACTGCAAGTAACGCCGACGGGCGCGCTCTTCGGCACTGGCAGTCAGGAAAATTTTCAACGGCGCGTCAGGAAACACCACAGTGCCCATGTCGCGACCGTCCGCCACCAGCCCGGGCTCTTCCTGAAAGGCACGCTGACGCTGCAGCAGTGCATCACGCACTGCAGGCAGCGAAGCGACCTGAGAAGCACCGCTGCCGATCTGTTCGTTACGGATCGAATGGGTGACATCCTCACCTTCCAGAATGATGCGTTGACCCTGGCCTGCCAGGCCGGCCTCGAATTGCACATCGAGATGCGCGGCCAGCACTTTCAAGGCTTCTTCGTTAGTCAGATCGACGCCATGGTTGTGCGCGGCAAATGCCAGCAGGCGATACAACGCGCCGGAGTCCAGCAGACACCACCCCAGGTGCTTGGCCAGTTTGCCTGCGACTGTGCCCTTGCCCGAACCGCTCGGGCCATCAATGGTAATAACCGGTGCTTGAGTTTTCACAACTGCCCCTCGTGCGCTACACGCATGCCGACTTGAGCGCAAAGCGCGAGAAAATTCGGGAACGACGTAGCGACGTTCCCACAATCATGGATATGGATGGGCGCCCGCGCGCGCAGTGCTGCCACGCTGAACGCCATGGCAATGCGATGATCGCCCCGTGAGTCGACAACGCCGCCGTTGATCTGGCCACCGTTGATGATAATGCCGTCCGGGGTTGCTTCGACACTGATGCCCAGCACTGCCAGACCATCGGCCATCGCCTGAATACGGTCTGACTCTTTGCCCCGCAGTGCCTGCGCGCCATGCAAGACGGTCCGACCTGCGGCGCAGGCTGCTGCCACCAACAGCGCCGGAAACTCGTCCATGGCCAGGAGCGCCAGCGCCTCGGGAATGTCAACGCCGTTGAGAGGCGCCGAACGCACCCGCAGATCGGCAACCGGTTCGCCGCCGATCTGGCGCTCGTTCATCACCACAATATCGGCGCCCATCAGCCGCAGAATCTCGATCACGCCTGAGCGGGTCGGGTTGATGCCGACGTGCTCAAGCAGCAGATCAGCTTCTTGAGCAATACTGGCTGCCACCAGAAAGAACGCCGCCGAAGAAAGATCACCAGGAACTTCGATCCGCGCCGCTTTCGGCGCCGTACCTGAGGCCAGCGTCACCTGAGAGCCGTCACTGCTGACTGCATGCCCCAGGCCACGCAACATGCGCTCGGTATGATCGCGGGTAGGCGCAGGCTCGATGACAGTGGTCGTGCCTTCAGCGTATAGACCGGCGAGCAACAGCGCTGACTTCACCTGAGCGCTGGCTACTGGCAGTTCATGACGCATACCGCGCAGGATCTGCCCGCCCTTGATGATCAGAGGCGGACGGCCTTGCGCAGCGGTCTCGATCAGCGCCCCCATGGCGCGCAATGGTTCGGCCACGCGCGCCATGGGGCGAAGCGACAGCGAAGCGTCGCCTGTCAGCGTGCTGTCGAAACTCTGCGCCGCCAGCAGGCCAGCCAGCAAGCGCATCGAGGTGCCCGAGTTACCCAGATAGATCGGCCCCGGCGCAGGCTTGAGGCCATACAGGCCCACGCCATGAATGGTCAACCGACCATGGTGCGGGCCTTCGATGACTACGCCCATGTCACGAAATGCCTGCAAGGTCGCCAGGGCATCTTCGCTTTCCAGAAAACCGTCAACTTCAGTAATGCCTTCAGCCAGCGAGCCGAGCATGATGGAACGATGGGAAATTGATTTGTCACCGGGCATGCGCACACGCCCGCTGACACTGCCGCCGGGCCGTGCGACAAATGTCAGAGCGTTATTGTGCTGCGGCTCGACGTAGGCGCGCTGGGCCAGGATCTTGCCGAAATGCTCACGCGCCACCCGGGCACGGGTGAAAACGCCCAGCAGTTGATGACCGTCGCCCGCCACTACGGCTTCGCGCAGGGCGTCAAGATCGGTGCGATAGCTGTCCAGGGTGCGCAGGACAGCCTCGCGATTGGCCAGAAAGATGTCGTGCCACATCACCGGATCACTGCCGGCAATGCGCGTAAAGTCGCGAAAGCCGCCCGCCGCGTAACGAAAGATATCGAGGTTTTCGTTGCGCTTGGCCAGCGAATCCACCAGACCGAAGGCAAGCAGATGGGGCAGATGGCTGGTGGCTGCCAGCACCTCATCGTGTCGCTCGACTTCCATGTGTTCCACATCGGCACCCAGTTCGGACCAGAGTCGATCAACCACCGCCAGAGCCTTGCCATCCGTCTCCGGCAGCGGGGTCAGTATCACCTTGTGACGCTTGAACAACTGCGCGTTGGACGCTTCGACACCACTTTGCTCGGACCCGGCAATGGGATGGCCGGGTACAAAGCGTGCCGGCATCTCGCCAAACGCCCGGCGTGCCGCCTTGACCACATTGCCCTTGGCACTGCCGACGTCAGTGAGCACAGCGTTGCCGAGGTCGAAGGTGGCAAGCACGGTCAGCACTTTTTCCATGGCCAGAATCGGGACAGCGAGCTGAATCACATCAGCATCACGGCACGCCACAGCCAGATCCGCTTCACAGCGATCCACGACGCCCAGCTCAACGGCCAGCTTGCGCGACTGGGGATCGAGATCAACGCCAACCACCTCGCCACACAAGCCACTTTCACGAATGCCTTTGGCAAACGAGCCGCCAATCAGGCCAAGGCCCACCACGACCAACCGCCGGATGATAGGCGCGTCTGATTTCATCTGGATGACATCAACCACGCGCCAGCACCTTGGCCAGCGCCTGGAGAAAACGGGTGTTCTCCGCTGGCAGACCAATGCTCACCCGCAGATGATTGGGCATGCCGTAATTGGCCACGGGCCGCACGATCACGCCCTCGCGCAGCAAACCCTGATAGACCGGGCCGCTTTCGCGCTGCAGATCGACAGCGATAAAGTTGCCGCGGGACGCGATCCAGTCCAGGCCCAGCAGACGCAGGCCACCTTCAAGTTGCTCCATGCCGACTTCGTTCAGTTGACGACTGGTGCGCAGATAGTCGACATCGTCCAGCGCCGCGCAGGCCGCGGCCAGGGCAAGGCTGTTGACGTTGAACGGCTGGCGTACGCGGTTGAGCACGTCGGCCACGACCGGCGAGGACAAGGCATAGCCAACCCGCAAGGACGCCAGGCCGTACGCCTTGGAAAAGGTCCGCGAGACCAGCAGATTGCGATGTCTGGCCAGGTAATCAAGGCCGTCCGGCAGATCGCCGCCCTGGGCGTATTCGATATAAGCCTCATCCAGAACCACCAGCACATGCTCGGGAACAGCGGCGAGGAATTGACTCAACGCGTCCGCGTCGAACCAGGTGCCCGTGGGGTTATTGGGGTTGGCGATGAACACAACGCGTGTATCGTCATCGATAGCGGCCAGCATTGCAGGCAGATCATGCCCCCAGTCCATGGCAGGCGTAACGCGAGCCGTTGCGCCGATGGCCTGGGTCACTATCGGATAAACCGCGAAAGCGAATTCGCTGAATACCGCATTCAGGCCGGGAGCAAGGTATGCCCGGGCCACCAGCTCCAGAATGTCGTTGGAACCATTGCCCAGCGTCACCTGATTGATCTGCACGCGGCAGCGCTCGGCGAGACGTCTTTTCAGTTCGAAACCGTTGCCGTCCGGATAGCGCGTCAGCTCCGCCAACGCCTGGCCAATTGCTGCCAGCGCTTGCGGGCTGGGGCCGGACGGGTTTTCATTGCTGGCCAGCTTGATGATCTGCGCCGGGTCGATATTCAGCTCCCGCGCCAGTTCGTCAACCGGTTTGCCCGGCACATACGGTGAGAGTTTCTGCACGCCCGGCCGGGCCAGAGCGAGAAAATCGCCAGTCATGTCAGCCACTCCGCTTACAACACGGCCTTGGGGTAGGACCCCAGGACCTTGAGCGCCACAGCTTCCTGGCCGATCTGTTCCAGCACTGCCTTGACCAGCGGGTCACGGTGGTGGCCGACGAAATCGATGAAGAACACATACGTCCATTTGCCACTGCGTGACGGGCGCGTTTCGATACGGGTCAGGTCCAGGCCGTTCTCGTGGAACGGCACCAGCAACTCATGCAGCGCACCTGGCTTGTTGCTCATGGACACAATGATCGACGTCTTGTCGTCACCAGTGGGCGGGACTTCCTGGTTGCCGATGATCAGGAAACGGGTGGAATTGTCCGGACGGTCTTCGATTTTTTCAGCGATGCGGGTCAAACCGTAGAGATTGGCGCTCATTTCACCGGCAATCGCGGCGGAATTCCACTCCCCTTTGACTCGCTTTGCTGCTTCGGCATTGCTCGCCACGGCCACCCGCTCGACATTCGGGTAATGCGCGTCCAGCCATTTGCGGCACTGCGCCAGCGATTGCGCATGGGAATAGATGCGGCTGATGCTTTCAGTCTTGGTGTTTTCGCCCACCAGCAAGTGGTGGTGGATACGCAGCTCCACTTCGCCGCAGATCACCATGTCGTGTTCGAGGAAGCTGTCCAGCGTGTGGTTGACCGCGCCTTCGGTGGAGTTTTCCACCGGCACGACGCCGAAATTCACGGCACCTGCGGCCACTTCACGAAACACTTCGTCGATGGCGGCCATGGGCAGGCTGATCACCGCGTTGCCGAAGTGCTTGATCGCGGCCGCCTGGGTGAAGGTACCTTCCGGGCCGAGATAAGCGACCTTCAGCGGCTGCTCGAGCGCCAGGCATGAAGACATGATTTCCCGAAACAGACGTGCCATTTCCTCGTTGCTCAGGGGGCCGCGATTGCGCTCCATCACCCGCTTGAGCACCTGGGCTTCACGCTCGGGCCGATAGAACACAGGCACTTCGCCTTCAGCCAGCGTGGACATCTTTACCCGCGCAACTTCCTGCGCACAGCGTGCCCGCTCACTGATCAGCTCCAGGACTTTTTCGTCCAGGCTGTCGATACGGACCCGCAGTGCCTTGAGTTCTTGCTCCGACATCAGCCGTGTTCCTTCTCGAATTGCGCCATGTAAGCCACCAGCGCATTGACGGCGTTGAGGTCGACGGCGTTATAGATAGAGGCACGCATGCCACCGACCGAACGGTGGCCCTTAAGGTTGAGCAGCCCGCGCTCATCGGCGCCAGCCAGAAACGGCTTGTCCAGACGATCATCAGCGAGACGGAACGGCACGTTCATCCACGAGCGATCCGGTTTGTTGATCGGGTTGCTGTACAGGCCGCTGGCGTCGATGAAGTCGTACAGCGCGCGCTTCTTGATTTCATTGAGCCTGCCGATGGCTTCCACGCCGCCCTGCTCCTTGAGCCACTCGAAGACCAGGCCGGACAAGTACCACGCCAGGGTCGGCGGGGTGTTGTACATCGAGCCGTTGTCGGCCGCGACCTTGTAATTGAGCGTCGTCGGGCACAGGGATCGAGCGCGACCCAGCAGGTCTTCGCGGATGATGACCACGACAATGCCACTGGGGCCGATGTTTTTCTGGGCACCGGCGTAAATCATGCCAAAGCGCGAGACGTCCACCGGGCGCGACAGGATGTCGGAAGACATGTCAGCCACCAGCGGTACATCGCCGGTTTGCGGAATCCAGTCGAACTGCAGGCCACCGATGGTTTCGTTGGGGGCGTAGTGAACGTAGGCCGCGTCTTTGGACAGGGTCCATTCGTTCTGACCGGGGATCGCGAAATAATCGTGGGCCCTGGCGCTGCCGGCAACATTGACGTGGCCATAACGCGAGGCTTCTTCAATGGCTTTCTGCGACCAGATACCGGTGTCGATATAGTCGGCGGAGCCGTTTTCCGGCAACAGGTTCAGGGCTATCTGGGCAAACTGCTGGCTGGCACCGCCCTGCAGGAACAGCACCTTGTAGTTGGAGGGAATGCTCAACAGGTCGCGCAGATCCTGTTCCGCCTTGGTGGCGATGGAGACGAATTCATCACTGCGATGACTCATCTCCATGACCGACAGGCCTTTGCCATGCCAGTCCAGCAGTTCCGCCTGGGCACGCATCAGAACAGCTTCAGGAAGCGCAGCAGGACCTGCGCAGAAGTTAAAGGCTCGCTTGCTCATATCCACTCTCGCTACACGCTGATTTACTCAGGCTTGGGTCATTTGCAGCCGAAGATGACAAGGGCCGCGACACCGTTCGCAGCCTTCGGCTACTTCAGTCAGACAACGCAGGGTTGTCTGAACTTACTTCTTTTTTGTAGGAGCGCACGAGCACCGCGAGGCCGCGATTGCGTTCGGCGTTATACACCGCCATCGCGGCCTCGGGGTGCTCGTGCGTTCCTACCAGCCCTGCTTAGCTCTGCGGTTCTTCGTCATCCGCAGGGGCGTCGGCTTGCAGTTCGTCGATGGCGGCGTCCTCGTCGGAGATAGCCTGCACCTGGCCTTCAATGATTTCGCCGTCTTCGCCGATGATCAGCATTTCGCCTTCGATTTCCGAAGGTTCCTGAACACGCTCAAGCCCTACCAGCTTCTCGTCGCTGGCCAGCTTGATCAGGGTCACGCCCTGAGTGTTGCGGCCCAGGCTGGACACTTCGCTGACCCGGGTACGCACCAATGTGCCCTGGTCGGAAATCAGCATGATCTCCTCGCCGTCCAGCACCTGAACCGCGCCGACCAGACGGCCGTTGCGATCGTTGCTGACCATGGCGATCACGCCCTGGCCGCCACGCTTGTATTCAGGGAACTCGGAAATTGCCGTGCGCTTGCCATAGCCTCGCTCGGAAGCGGTAAGGATCTGGCTGCCTTCTTCCGGGATCAGCATGGAAATCAGCTTCTGCCCAGCGGGCAGGCGCATGCCGCGGACACCGCGAGCAGTACGGCCCATGGCACGTACATCGGACTCTTTGAAGCGCGTGACCTTGCCGCCGTCGGAGAACAGCATGATTTCCTGCTCGCCGTCGGTGATGGCCGCGGAAATCAGAATGTCGCCTTCGTCCAGCTCCAGCGCGATAAGGCCCACGCTACGCTGACGGCTGAACGCCACCAGCGGGGTTTTCTTGACCGTACCGTTGGCGGTGGACATGAAGATGAACGGCGCCTTCTTCTTGTCTGCAGCCTTGATACGCGCCTTGCGCTCTTCTTCACTCTCGTTGCTGTTTTCCGCTTCGTCCAGCTCGCCTTCGAGGGCTTCGCCTTCTTCATCGGCACGCTTGCGCATGGCTTCCAGGTCCACCGGCAGCATGGTGGTGATGTATTCACCCTCACTCAGCGGCAACAGATTGACCAGCGGACGGCCACGGGCTGCGCGGGAGGCTTCCGGAATTTCATAGGTCTTGAGCCAGTACACCTTGCCCTTGCTGGAGAACATCAGCAGCGTGGTGTGACTGTTGGCGACCAGCAAGTGAGCGATGTAATCCTCGTCCTTGACGCCGGTAGCCGATTTGCCTTTACCGCCACGACGCTGCGCCTGATAGACCGCCAGCGGCTGGGTCTTGGCATAGCCGCCATGGGAAATCGTGACCACACGTTCCTCTTCAGGAATCATGTCGCCCAGGGTCAGATCCAGGCGCGCATCGAGAATCTCGGTGCGACGCACATCGCCGTATTCGACGCGGATCAGCTCCAGCTCTTCGCGGATCACCTCCATCAGGCGCACGGCGCTGTTGAGGATGCGCAGCAGCTCGCCGATCTGGCTGAGGATTTCCTGATACTCGGTGAGAAGCTTTTCATGCTCCAGACCGGTCAGGCGGTGCAGACGCAACTCAAGAATCGCCTGCGCCTGTTCCGGCGAGAGGAAATACTTGCCGTCGCGCAGACCATATTGCGGGTCGAGGTTGTCCGGACGGCAGGAGTCGGCACCGGCGCGCTCGACCATCTCCACCACGGCACTGGATTCCCAAGCGGTGGAAATCAGGCCTATCTTGGCCTCAGCCGGCGTCGGCGAGGCCTTGATCAAGGCAATCACCGGGTCGATGTTGGACAGGGCTACGGCCTGACCTTCGAGCAGATGACCACGCTCACGGGCCTTGCGCAGCTCAAACACCGTGCGCCGGGTAACCACTTCACGACGGTGACGCACGAAGGCTTCGAGCAGGTCCTTGAGGTTGAGGATGCGCGGGCGGCCGTCGATCAAGGCCACGATGTTGATGCCGAACACACTCTGCAGCTGAGTCTGGGCGTAAAGGTTGTTGAGGATCACCTCAGGCACTTCACCACGACGCAGCTCGATCACCACGCGCATGCCGTCTTTGTCAGACTCGTCGCGCAGTTCGGTAATACCTTCGAGTTTCTTCTCTTTCACCAGCTCGGCGATCTTCTCGATCAGGCGAGCCTTGTTGAGCTGGTAAGGCAGCTCGGTAATGACGATCTGCTGACGGCCACCGACCTTGTCGATGTCTTCGACCATCGAGCGGGCACGCATGTAGATGCGCCCGCGACCGGTGCGATAGGCTTCGACGATACCGGCGCGGCCATTGATGATCGCTGCGGTCGGGAAGTCAGGGCCAGGGATGAACTGCATCAGCTCATCGATGGAAATGTCCGGGTTGTCGATCAACGCCAGGCAGCCGTCGATGACTTCACCCAGGTTGTGCGGTGGAATATTGGTCGCCATGCCCACGGCGATACCGCTGGAACCGTTGACCAGCAGGTTGGGAATACGCGTCGGCATGACCGCCGGGATCATCTCGGTGCCGTCGTAGTTGGGCACCCAGTCGACGGTTTCCTTGTGCAGATCGGCCAGCAGCTCATGGGCCAGCTTGGTCATGCGCACTTCGGTGTATCGCATGGCTGCAGCGTTGTCGCCGTCTACCGAACCGAAGTTGCCCTGGCCGTCGACCAGCAGATAACGCAGCGAAAACGGCTGCGCCATCCGCACGATGGTGTCGTACACAGCGGTGTCGCCGTGGGGGTGATACTTACCGATGACGTCACCGACCACACGGGCGGATTTCTTGTACGGCTTGTTCCAGTCGTTACCCAGCTCGCTCATCGCGAACAGTACACGCCGGTGCACGGGCTTCAAGCCATCACGCGCATCGGGCAGTGCACGACCGACGATTACGCTCATTGCGTAGTCGAGGTAGGACTGCTTCAGCTCGTCTTCGATATTGACCGGTAGAATTTCTTTGGCCAGTTCGCCCATGAGAAGCCTGATTCCTTTTTCTGGTGAAACCTCGTGCATCCATTCGGGATGCAGAAAGCTCGCCGTCACCGGCACGTTTGCCTGGCAACGACTTACGACAAATCAACGAGTTATGCCCTGGATCTGCGCAGTAGGGACTGCATGCGCGAACGTCCCTGGAAACCGCCGGATGTTACCACAATCGCCGCTGAGCACCTATCCTTTGAAAGCGCTGAAAATGAGCGCGTCCACGATAAGAGCGCTGAGAATCGCCTACAGGCCCGCTCAGCACTGGCGCGGCAAAAAAACCTGCCTGCACCGACAGAATCAATGCAAGCGTTTGCGACACATCAACTGCGCCATCTTGGCGGCGTCCGGCCGCTCGACAATGCCCTTTTCGGTGACGATGACATCGATCAGATCGGCAGGCGTGACGTCGAATACCGGGTTGAAGGCATCCACGTCAGCGCCGACCCGCTGGCCGCCGACTTCAAGCAGTTCGCGGCCGTCGCGCTCTTCGATGACGATGTCCTCGCCGCTGGCGGTCTCCATGTCGATGGTCGAACTGGGCGCCACCACCATGAAACGCACCCCGTGGTGCATGGCCGCCACGGCCAGCTGGTAGGTGCCGATCTTGTTGGCGACATCGCCATTGGCGGTGATGCGGTCAGCGCCAACGATCACCCAGGTCAGGCCTTTGGTGCGCATCAGGTGGGCGGCGGCCGAGTCGGCGTTGAGGGTCACCGGGATACCTTCGTTAGCCAGCTCCCATGCCGTGAGCCTCGAGCCTTGCAGCCAGGGCCGGGTTTCATCGGCGTAGACCCGCTCGATCATGCCTTCCAGATGCGCCGCGCGAATCACCCCCAGGGCGGTACCGAAGCCACCGGTGGCCAGCGCCCCGGTGTTGCAGTGGGTCAGCACCGCCTGCAAGTTGCCCTGATTGCGGCGGATAAGGTCGGCGCCCAGTTGCGCCATGGTCAGGTTGGCTTCGCGGTCGCTCTCGTGAATGGCCACGGCTTCGGCCGCAAGCACCGCCAGCGGCGAATCAGTGGCTTTCAGGCGGCGCAAGCGATCACGCATGCGGTCCAGCGCCCAGAACAGATTGACTGCCGTGGGCCGCGATTGCGCCAGCACGGTGAAGTCCTCCTCCAGCGCTGCTTGCCAGTCGCCGCCCGCAGCGATCCGCGCTCGGGCGCCCAGCACCAGGCCGTAAGCGGCGCTGATGCCGATGGCTGGGGCGCCACGCACGACCATCGAGCGAATGGCGTCGGCCACGCCCGCAGCACTGTCGTAGGCCAGCCAGGTTTCGCTGAAGGGCAGTACGCGCTGATCCAACAGGTACAGAGCGTCATCCCGCCAATCAATGGCCTTCACTTTCTCTGCAGCCAATAATCGATCGCGCATTACACACTCCACACTGATACACCAGAACCGGACATCAAAAGCGGCCGATTATAGCGAGCCGTCAGCGAAGACGCTCGGGTATACTCGCAATCCCTTGTAATAAGCCTGTGGAAGCCTTGTCATGCCGAACGCCGCCGCCCCGCTCGACCTTCTGCTCCTGCCCGCCTGGCTGGTGCCGGTCGAACCCGCCGGCGTGGTGCTCAAGGATCATGGCCTGGGCATCCGCGACGGCTGCATCGTGTTCATCGGCCCCCGGGGCGAAGCCCTCAGGCTGACCAGCGCGCAGACCCTGGAGCTGCCGGAAACCCTGCTTGCTCCGGGCCTGATCAACGCCCACGGCCACGCCGCGATGACACTGTTTCGCGGCCTGGCCGACGATCTGCCACTGATGACCTGGCTGCAGGACCACATCTGGCCCGCAGAAGGCGAATGGGTCGATGAGGACTTCATCCGCGATGGCACCGACCTGGCGATTGCCGAGCAGCTCAAAGGCGGCATCACCTGTTTTGCCGACATGTACTTCTATCCCCAGGTCGCTGCCGACCGCGTGCACAACAGCGGCATGCGCGCGCAGATCACGGTGCCGGTGCTGGACTTCGCCATTCCCGGTGCCCACGACACCGACGAAGCGCTGCACATCGGCATCCAGCTGTTCAACGATCTGGCTCACCACCCGCGCATTCGCATTGCCTTCGGCCCCCATGCGCCCTACACCGTGGGCGATGAGAATCTGGAGAAGATCCGGGTCATTGCCGACGAGCTGGATGCCATGATCCAGATGCACGTGCACGAAACCGCTTTCGAGGTCGAGCAGGCCGTGGCGCAGACCGGCGAGCGGCCGCTGGCCCGGCTGAATCGTCTGGGTCTTCTGGGCCCGCGCTTTCAGGCCGTGCACATGACGCAGATCAATGACGAAGACATGGCGCTGCTGGTGGAAAGCAACAGCAGCATCGTTCATTGCCCGGAATCGAACCTGAAACTGGCCAGCGGCTTCTGTCCGGTCGAACGTCTGTGGCAGGCTGGCGTCAATGTAGCTATAGGCACCGACGGCGCGGCCAGCAACAACGATCTGGACCTGCTCGGAGAAACCCGTACCGCTGCACTGCTGGCCAAGGCTGTCGCTGGATCGGCTGCCGCGCTGGACGCCCACCGCGCACTGCGCATGGCCACCCTCAATGGCGCGCGGGCACTGGGCATTCAGAACGAAGTCGGCTCCCTGGAGGTCGGCAAGGCGGCGGACCTGGTGGCGTTTGACCTGTCACGGATGGCGCAGCAACCGATCTATGACCCGGTGTCGCAGCTTATTTATTCCACCGGGCGCGACTGCGTCAGCCATGTCTGGGTCGCGGGCAAGCACCTGCTTGACGCAGGAAGGCTGACCCGAATGGACGAACAGGCGCTGATCGCCACCGCCAAAGCCTGGGGCAAGCGTATTGCCGGGCGCACTGAATAGCACGCCGAAGGTGCATCGCACAGAGGCTGCACCACACAGAATAAGTCGGCGCAGCTAGCGTCAGCTGCTCCGTTGCAGGCATTTTTGAATTCAAGAGGATTTCCCATGAGCAACGTCGATAAAGCAGAAATCGCCAAATTCGAGGCGCTGGCCCATCGCTGGTGGGACCGCGAAAGCGAATTCAAGCCTCTGCATGACATCAACCCACTGCGGGTCAACTGGATTGACGAACGCGTGAGCCTGGCGGGCAAGAAAGTGCTCGACGTCGGTTGCGGCGGCGGCATCCTCAGCGAAGCCATGGCCCTGCGTGGCGCACAGGTGACCGGCATCGACATGGGCGAAGCACCACTGGCGGTGGCCAGGCTGCATCAGCTGGAGTCGGGCGTAGAGGTCGAATACCGGCAGATCACCGCTGAAGAACTCGCCGAAGAGATGCCGGAGCAGTTCGATGTCGTCACCTGCCTGGAAATGCTCGAACACGTTCCGGACCCGTCTTCAGTGATCCGCGCCTGCTACCGCATGGTCAAGCCCGGCGGCCAGGTGTTCTTCTCGACCATCAACCGCAATCCCAAGGCGTACCTGTTCGCGATTGTCGGCGCTGAATACATCATGGGCCTGCTGCCACGCGGCACCCACGACTTCAAGAAATTCATCCGCCCTTCCGAGCTCGGCGCCTGGGCCCGGGCGGCCGGGCTGTCGGTCAAGGACATCACTGGGCTGACCTACAATCCGCTGACCAAACATTACAAACTGGCGTCGGATGTCGACGTCAATTACATGCTGCAGACGCTGCGGGAGGCCTGAGCCATGGGTTTGAGAGCGGTTCTATTCGACATGGACGGCACGCTGCTCGACACCGCTCCGGACTTCATCGCCGTCGGCCAGGCCATGCTCGCCGCGCGAGGCCTGCCGCCGGTGCCGGACAAGCTCATCCGCGACGAGGTGTCGGGCGGCGCCAGGGCCATGGTCGCAGCGACGTTCGGAATGTCTCCCGAAGCGCCTGAATTCGAAGCCTTGCGCCTTGAGTTTCTCGAACGCTATCAACGCGATTGCGCCGTACACAGCAGGCTGTTCGATGGCATGGCCGAATTACTGGCCCACATCGAAAAGGCCAATCTGATCTGGGGCGTGGTCACCAACAAACCCGTGCGCTTTGCCCAACCGATCATGGAGCAGCTGGGGCTGGCACAGCGTTCGGCGCTGCTGATCTGCCCGGATCACGTGACTCGCAGCAAGCCGGACCCGGAGCCGCTGACCCTGGCCTGCAAGATGCTTGATCTGGACCCGGCCAGCGTTCTGTTCATTGGCGATGATCTGCGCGATATCCAGTCGGGCCGCGATGCCGGGACCCGGACCGCAGCCGTGCGCTATGGCTACATCCACCCGGATGACAATCCGGATCACTGGGGCGCGGACGTGGTTGTGGATCATCCGCTGGACCTGCGCAAGGTGCTGGACGGCGCGCTGGGCAGCAGCTGATTAGCCTTCTCCCTGTAGGAGCAACCTGCGTATTGCTTGATTAAGAGGTAACCCATGTTCGACTACTCCCCCCGCCCCGATCTGCTCACTGGCCGAATCATTCTGGTCACTGGCGCAGGACGCGGTATCGGTGCTGCTGCAGCGAAAACCTACGCCGCCCATGGCGCCACGGTATTGCTGCTGGGCAGGACCGAAGCCAATCTGACCCAGGTCTACGACGAAATCGAGGCGGCAGGCCATGCAAGGCCTGCGGTGATCCCGTTTGACCTGGAAACCGCCCTGCCCCATCAATACGATGAACTGGCGGCGATGATCGAAAGCGAATTCGGCCAACTCGACGGCCTGCTGCACAACGCCTCGATCATCGGTCCGCGTACGCCACTGGAGCAGCTGTCCGGCGAGCACTTCATGCGCGTGATGCACATCAACGTCAATGCGATGTTCATGCTGACCCAGGCCTTGCTGCCGCTGCTCAAACTGTCCAGGGACGCCTCCGTGGTGTTCACCTCCAGCAGCGTCGGACGCAAGGGCCGCGCCTACTGGGGCGCCTACGGCGTCTCCAAGTTCGCCACCGAAGGCCTGATGCAGACGCTGGCCGATGAGCTCGATACCGTAGCGCCGGTCCGCTCCAACAGCATCAACCCTGGCGCGACCCGCACCACTATGCGCGCCCAGGCCTACCCGGCGGAGAACCCGTTGAATAACCCGACGCCGGAGCAAATCATGCCGGTCTATCTGTACCTGATGGGCCCGGACAGCAGCGATGTCAACGGCCAGGCGCTCAATGCGCAGTAGCTGAAAATACGCCGCGAGGCTGCAACGTTTTGTGCCCCGCCACACCGCCGCGACGCCGCACGGCCGGGGGCCTGGTCGCCAGACCAGGCCCCCGCCATGCGGGCGCTTGCAGGCGACGCGCCAGCAACCCTCTGAATGTAAAGATTTATATATAAGTGAACCGGGTAGCCGGAGTTCAGCTCTAACCCAGCCAATCCATCAAGATGTGCTGAGGAGTGAGCCCATGATTTCTCCTGCCCAGACCAACGCCATTGATTTCGACGCTGCCAAGCTGAAAAGGATGGGCTTCTGCAACCGGCCCAACCCGAACACCTTGCTACAGCCGATCGATCTGGCGCAGCTCAAGCTGCAGCTCGGCCTGCAATTGCAGACCACTCTGGAAGTAGAACGGATTCTGGGAATGTTCTTCCAAGGCGCACAACGTCTGCTGTACATCAGCGCGTTGAACTATGTCTACACCGAACGCGATCTGCACCTGCGCCTGGGCGAGCCTGCCGGACACAGTGCCAGTTACAACCTCAGCAATGAAGGCGAGTATCTGGGCACCTTTGTGTTCGAGCGTAACCAGGCGTTCAGTGAGCAGGAACTGATTGCGGTGGAGTCGTTGATGGAATGCCTGTTGTTCCCGTTGCGTAATGCCCTGCTGTACCGGGCCGCAACGCAAAGCGCCCTGCGTGACCCGCTGACTGGCGCCGGTAACCGCATCGCCATGGAGCAGACCCTGACTCGGGAAATCGAGGTGGCACGCCGCCATAACCATCCGCTTTCGCTGCTGATGCTCGACATCGACCACTTCAAACGGGTCAATGACACCTTCGGCCACACGGCAGGCGACGAAGTACTGCGCACCATCGCCCAGTCTCTCAAAGCGCAGCTGCGCAATATCGACCGGGTATTTCGCTACGGCGGGGAAGAATTTCTGGTGGTGCTGTCCGGCACTGACAGCGGCGCGGCAGGTTCGATTGGCGAGCGGTTGCGACAGTCGACGGTGGCGCTGGAGTATCCGATGCTCGAACACGCGTTGGAGCTGAGCATCAGCCTGGGCTGTGCGACGCTGCTGCCAGCGGAATCTGCTGACAGCCTCTTGCGTCGTGCTGACGCTGCGTTGTATGTCGCCAAGCGTGAAGGGCGCAACCGCCTGGCGATGGCCAGCTGAGTGATCAGCTCTCCAGTTCTGCCACGCGAGTGCGTGTCGGCTTGACGGCATCGAGCTTCATGCAGTGCTCCAGGAACAGATACATGTAGTCGTAACTCTTGCAGATCGCCTGGCGCAGTTCGACCTGAAGATGCTCGCTCGGGTCATTGCCAGCCAGCGTGCAGATAATCTCCAGCGCTTCCCAGGGATGCGCATCGTCATACTGAGCGTGCATCTTCAGCCACTTCATGGCGCGCTTGCGACCCTCCTCCGGAAAACCCTCTGCGTACTCGTCTGTCGAGCAGACCACGGCAGCCCACTCTCCGGTTGCGCCCTCAATCGCGTAATTGGTGGCGGCCATGCCGACGGCCAGTGAATCAGAGGAGCTGGTGTGCCAGCACCAGTGGCTCAGCGCGTGCAACTCGGGCGAGACCTGCTGTGCCTTGAGATCATCGAGGGTGACGCCGTGGGCGGCACTCCAGTTGATCCAGTAATCGGCGTGATTGAGCTCGACGCGAATGTTGCGCATCAGCCAGCGACGCGCCATGTCTTCGCCAGGGTGGCGGGCAAAACGCGTCTTGGCCAGGTTATTGGCCATATAGATCGCAAACTGCTCAACCACCGGCCAACCGCCAATCAGGTACTGACGCATCACCTTCTGGCTCAGACGCCCGTCACGCATGCGCTGATACAGTTCGTGATCGACCACTCGGGCCTTGGCACCGCTGCAATCCTTGATCAACTGCTGCGCCCAGACTGGATAGCTGCTGGCTTCCATGAGCGGACCGGTCCTGTTGAAAGTATCGATCACTGTTTAACTCCTTTTCATGTCGTTGACGGCTTAGCGGAATGTTCCCGGAGTACCGACTAACAGCGGAACCGGTCGTGGAGGTCGAGCATGAAGACTTTCCCAGGTAAAAGGCTGTGGACGTTCGATCAGGAAACCCTGGGCGAAGTCGACACCGATTTCCCGCAGTGCCATTTCGATCTGTGCTGTTTCCACAAACTCGGCAATGGTTCGCTTGCCCATCACGTGGCCAATATGATTTATCACCTCGACCATGGCGCGATTAATCGGGTTGTCCAGCATGTCTTTAACGAAACTGCCGTCAATTTTCAAGTAATCAACAGGCAAATGTTTGAGGTAAGCGAACGACGACATTCCGGCACAAAAGTCATCAAGCGCAAACTGACAACCCAGCTCTTTCAATTCATTGATAAAACGAATGGCGCTGCCCAGATTGGCGATGGCGCTGGTCTCGGTAATCTCGAAACAAATCATGGACGGAATGATGTCGTATATCCGCAGTTGCTGTTTGATATACCCGAGAAAATCCTCATCCCCCATGCTGGTGCCTGACAGATTGATCGCGCACACCACCATCGGCCCGGTGTATTTCTGCTCATCGCGACACTGGGCAATGACCTTGAATACATTGCGCACTACCCAGCGATCCAGGGACGTCATCAGCCCGTACCGCTCGGCCGCAGGGATGAAACTGTCCGGCTGGATCATGCGCCCGTTTTCATCGCGCAGGCGCAGGAGGATTTCCAGGTGCCCCGGCTGTTTGCCGGGGCTGGAGCCCAGAGCAGCGATCTCCTGGGCGTAGAGACAGAAACGGTTATCGTCCAGCGCCATGTGCAGGCGCTGCACCCAGGCCATTTCGCCGAAACGCACCGAAACTTCGGAATCGTCGGGGTGATAGACCTGAATCCGGTTGCGCCCCTTTTCCTTGGCCATGTAGCAGGCCATGTCGGCGGATCGCAACGCGGCTTCAAGGGTGGTCGGTAGATGCGAGATGTGCATCATGCCCACGCTGATGGTGCTGACGAACGGCCTGCCCTTCCAGACGAAACTCAGGCTTTGCACATTCTGGCGCAGCGTTTCGGCAACAGCTTCAGCGGTCTCCGGCGGGCAGTCTTCGAGCAGAATGCCAAACTCGTCGCCGCCCAGACGGGCCAGGGTATCGCCCTCGCGCAGGCTTTGCTGCAGCACCGTGCTGATGTGGCGCAGCAGCTCGTCACCGGCGGCATGGCCGCTGGTGTCGTTGACCAGCTTGAATTGATCCAGGTCCAGGAACATCACCGAATGCCGACTGGGTCGCCGGGCCTGAGCGTTGAGAATCTGCTCCAGGCGATATTCGAATTCTCGACGATTGGCCAGCCCGGTCAGGGCATCGTGGGTTGCCTGCCAGGACAGGTTGGCAATGTACTGCCGCTCCTGCGTCATGTCATGCAGCACCAACACTGTGCCGCTGACCCTGCCGTCGGTGAAAATTGGCGAGCCCACCAGCGCCACTGACACCGTGCTGCCATCCAGGCGCTGGATCAGCTTGGAGTGCTCGCTGCCGCCGCAGAGCTGGCCACCGAGAATGTGCTCGATCAAGGCCGAGCTGTCTTTCTGATCGTTCTCATCCAGCAGGTTGAACAGCGCCGCCAGCGGCAGGCCACTGGCCTGAACGTTTTTCCAGTGGGTCAGGCCTTCAGCGGCCGGGTTCATGTAGACAATCGCACCCTTCACATCGGTGGTGATCACGCCATCACCGATGGACTCCAGGGTCACCTGGGCGCGCTCCTTCTCCACTTGCAGGGCATCGGCGAACGCATGGCGCTGGGCCAACAGCTTGTGGGTCCTGAGCAGCGCCAGCAGGATCAGGACCACGGCGGTGACCAGGTTGATCCACAGCAGCAGCCGCAGGATGTCGCGAGACCCCTCGCCCAGTGCATCGCTGAAGGCCTTGGCGGCGGGCGTGATGTTTTCGTTGATGGTCGTGATCTGACTGCGCCAGCCCAGGGTGTCACTGGCGCTGGCCTGACCGCTGGAAATACGTTGATGCATGGCGTGCGCCAGCTCATCGAGCTGCAACAGAAACTCATCACCCAGCGTCCACTGGTCGATGGCTTCCCGCATGTAGCTGAAATCACGAAAGTTGACGTACAGCCAGACGACGCTGGAGACATCTTCCGGATGGTTGCCGCCCTGCAGAATGCCCTGACGCGCTCGATTCAGATCTGGCTCGGGCTGATCAAGGGCTATACGCAACGCGTGACCACCCTTGGGGACCGCGATGGCGTCTTCGTAGCGCCTGAAGTTGATCTCGTCGTGATTGTCGGCATACAGATTGAGGTAATAGATGGCGTCCTTCTGGCCCTTGGACCACAGGCTCTCACCCGCCACGTAACTGCGGACCGCCGACAGCATGTAAAGACTCACGCAACCCAGCAACGCCTGGAACAGCGCGACCGCGATGAACGGCCAGACGATGCCAAGTAGACGAGGTTTTCCGAGGATCCGCGTATGCTTCATGGGTTCCCTTTAATAGCGATACGACATGCCCGACCGCTGCCCTATGAGTCGTCCTCGGTACATGCCGGACAATCGCGCAGCGCTGGCGGGTAAATTCATGGTCATGAGACACACAATCGCCCCGCATAGTGCCATCGCGAAAAACAACTCAATCAAAAGAGGGTCTGGCGCCTGAAATCAGTGAAACAAAGCTGTCAACGCAGTGAGAGGCCTGAACATCACGAAAGACGCAAAATGCCATCTTTGCAAGCGCGGGACTCAATTAAATGTGCTGCAGATTGCCATATAACCTGGCATAAAGCCCCCCTTCAGCGATCAATTGCTGATGCTCTCCCTGCTCGGCAATCCTGCCACCGTCAAACACCAGCACCCGATCTGCCTGCTTAACCGCAGAAAGCCGGTGGGCAATGATCAGCGTAGTGCGCCCCTTGAGGAAGCGAGCCAGCGCCTGATGCAGGCTGTATTCGGTGGCTGCGTCCAGCGCCGAGGTGGCTTCGTCGAGAATGACCACGCGTGGATCGGCCAACACCATGCGCGCAATGGCCAGGCGCTGACGCTGCCCGCCGGACAGACGCACCCCGGAACGACCGACAACGCTGTCCAGGCCTTCGGCCAGGGCACGAATGGTGGGCGCCAACTGAGCGATTTCCAGCGCCTGCCAGCAGGCTTCATCGCTGCGCTCGCGGCCCATGGTCAGGTTGGCGCGCAAGCTGTCGTTGAACAGCGCGGGATGCTGCAGCACCACGGCGACGTTTTCGCGAATGGTCGCAAGACCGATTTCCTGCTGCGTCGCGCCACCGAAACTGATGGTCCCCGACTGCGCCGAATAGAGCCCCAGCAGCAATTGCACCAGCGTGCTCTTGCCGCCACCGCTGGCGCCGACGATAGCTACCTTTTCACCCGGCGCGATGGTCAGGTGCAACTGGTCAAGAATGGCATCGTCGCCGTAGCCAAAACACAGGCCATCCACCTTGATACCGACAGTCTGCTGCCCGGCGAATGGATCAACGCCGCCGGGATAATGCGGCTCGTCGGCACGGGCCAGCAGCTCGTTGATCCGGGTCAGCGCACCGCCCGCTGCGTAGTAGGCGTACTGCAGATTGAGCAACTGCTCCACCGGCCCGATCATGAACCACAGGTAACTGAACACGGCGAGCATCTGCCCGATCGACAGGTCGGAAAACAGCACCGTGAGCATCGCGGCAGCGCGGAACACATCGATGCCGAACTGGAACAACAGGCCACTGGCCCGGTTCGACGCGTCGCTTTTCCACTGCGAATTGATCGCGTAATCGCGCACTTCCCGGGCCCGCACAGCCAGGCGCCCGAGAAAATAGCCCTGACGATTGCCCGCGCGCACTTCCTGAATTGAATCCAGGGTTTCGGTCAACGCCTGAGTGAAGCGCGATGTGCTGTCGTTCTCCTGCTTCTTCAGATGTTTGACCCGCTTGCCCATCTGCACCGTGGCGTAGATCACCAGCGGGTTGAACAGCAGAATCAGCAGCGCCAGCTTCCAGTGCATCCACATCAGAATCGACGCGGTGCCGGTCAGGGTGAGCATGGCCACCAGAAAGCGACTGAGGGTGTCGCCGATAAACTTGTCCAGCGTGTCCAGGTCGGTGACCAGATGAGTCGTGACAGTGCCACCGCCGAGGCTTTCGTACTCACCCAGGGAAATTCGCTTCAATCGCTCGATCAGACGCACCCGCACGCGATAGACGATGTCCTTGGACAGGCGGGCAAAGAGCCGCGCCTGAATCACGTTGAACACCAGCGCACCGATGCGCAACCCAAAGGTCAGTAACAGCATCAGGCCAATGTAGCCCGCAGATTGCTGCAGGCTGTCAGGCAGCAGGTGATCCATGAAGCGCAACGCAGCGTCGCCATTGCCCAGCAGCACCTCATCTACCAGCAAGGGCAGCAATAAAGGAATCGGCACAGTGCACAGGGTCGCCAGGACCGCCACACCATTGGCGACCCATAATGCTTTTTTGTGCCGCGCGGCAAGGCTGCGTATCTGCTTCCAGCTCAGATGTTCGAAACCTGAAGACGCCTCAGGTGGCTCGCGCTTGAGGTGAGGCTCAGACACGAGCGGCACGCGCAAGCCAGCGATCCAGCAGCGGTGAAAGTTGATCCAGTGCCTGATAGCCGTTAGTCAGCAACGCCAACTGGCCATCGCGCTCGGCCAGCAGCGTCGGAAATCCAGCGATGCCCAAGGCCTGGGCCCAGGCGAAATCAGCCTGGGTCTCGGCCAGGCGCTCGGCACTGTCAAAGGCTTCAGCGAATTCGATACGGGGCAGACCGGCCTGTTCGGCCAGCTCCGTCAGCACGACGGCCTGAGTGACGTCACGTCCCTGGACGTAGAACGCGTGCTGGATCAAGCCCACCAGGCGCAAGGCGAATTCCGGCTCCAGATGACGCGCAGCCACCACCGCCCGGCACGCGGGCTCGGTGTCATAGATGAAACCTTCCGGCAGTGCATCGTCAAAACGAAACGGCTGGCCAGTCGTGGTCGCCACTGTCTGCCAGTGCTCCAGAATGTAGCGCCGAGTCGCCGGGTCCAGCGCCGCACCACTGCCGGTACGCAAGCCGCCCATTACCAAGTGCAACGCCACGCCACTCGCTTGCGCCTGCTGCACCAGAGCCTGTGCCACATCGGCAAAGCCCCAGCACCAGGAACACATGGGGTCCATCACGTAGAGCAGGCGGCGGGTCATGGCTCAAGCCTCGCTGGGCAGACGGTAGTTGCGACCGATGGGGTGCGGCTGGTTACGCGCCTTGGCCAGATCGATCTGCTTCTGCCGGTCAATGGCACTGCGGCGGGTTTTTTCGCTCAGGCTGTCCCAGCAATGTGGGCAACTGATGCCGGCGCTGTAATGCTCGCTGGCCCGATCTTCTGCGCTGATCGGCGTGCGGCAGGCGTGACACTGGTCGTAGTCGCCTTCGGTCAGATCGTGACGCACGGTCACGCGGTTGTCGAAGACGAAACACTCGCCGCGCCACAGGCTGTCTTCCTGGGGCACTTGTTCAAGGTATTTGAGAATGCCGCCCTTGAGGTGGAAAACTTCGTCAAAGCCCTCGCCCAGCATGAAGCTGGAGGCCTTCTCGCACCGAATGCCGCCGGTGCAGAACATCGCGACTTTCTTGTGCACCTGCGGGTTGAAGTGGGCTTTGACGTAGTCCGGGAATTCTCGAAACGAGGTGGTCTTGGGATCGATGGCGCCCTCGAAGGTACCGATGGACACTTCGTAATCGTTGCGCGTGTCGATGACCAGTACCTCTGGATCGCTGATGATCGCGTTCCAGTCCTGAGGGTCGACGTAGGTGCCCACCGCCTTGTTGGGGTCCACACCTTCGACGCCCAGGGTCACGATTTCTTTCTTCAGCTTGACCTTGGTGCGATAGAACGGCTGCTCGTCACAGTAGGATTCCTTGTGATCAATGTCGATCATGCGCGGGTCGTTCTTGAGCCAGGCGAGCAGTCCGTCAATGCCTTCACGGCTGCCAGAAACGGTGCCATTGATACCTTCTTCGGCGATCAGCAGAGTGCCCTTGATGCCGTTGTCGACCATGGCCTGCTGCAAGGGCTCACGCAGTTCGACGTAGTCGCTCAGGGTGACGAATTTGTATAGCGCCGCTACGACGATCGGTTGACTCATCGGTTGGTGTGTCATGTACATCTCCAGGTGGCGACCCTCGCAAAGGGCCTACCGGACAGAAATTGCGGTGAGAACGCGTCGGCTGGGCGGCGCGGGTGCGGATTCTAACAAAAATGCAGGGATGGTGCGATTTGGCGAGTCTGCGTGAACCTATTGGATATTGGTATATTCATTTTCTCGTACATATCCGTTTCCGCAGTCGAGGCTGGTATCGGTTGCGCTTTTACAGCGCGTCACTTTTGAAAAGCGCAAAAGTAACCAAAACGCTCTGGCCCCATCACTTGGCACCTCGCTGTCGCTCGGTGTACCCGCCCGCAGACCTTGAACCGTGGGCCGCCGCAATGGGCCATCCATGGCCCGGTGCGGCTAACCCGGCGTCCTGCCGGGTTGCCCACGCTTCAAGGCCTGCGTTCGGCCAACGTGATTTAACGGGGCGCCTAAGATCAAGATCAAAAGCAGATCAAAAGCCGATCAAAAGCAGGAGTGGCGCATCGGGCCTGTAGGAGTTGTCGG
Organism: Pseudomonas viridiflava; assembly: GCF_900585905.1. GTDB lineage: Bacteria > Pseudomonadota > Gammaproteobacteria > Pseudomonadales > Pseudomonadaceae > Aquipseudomonas. The sequence continues at coordinate 222,489 of NZ_UTVH01000076.1, read as the reverse complement.
AGGTTACGACGGCGCCGATCGCGGTATACCTGACACACCGTTTCACAGCCTTCGGCAGCTCCTACAAAATATCGGTAAGTTCAAAAATCAGGTCGGCCTTCAGGCCGCCGAGCTTTTGATTTTGATCTTAGGCGCCCCATTAAACCACGCAGGCCGGAATTCGATATTGCTGCGTGGGGTGAACCGGCAGGGATGCCGGTTTAGCCGCACCGGGCCATGGATGGCCCATTGCGGCGGCCCCACGCAGCAATGTCGGATTACGGGCATGCCGAGCGACAGCGAGGCACCCAGTGGTGGGGCAAGAGCCTTTTGCTTACTTTTGGGCTTTTCAAAAGTGAGGCGCTGTAAAAGCGCAACCAATATCAGCCGTGACCTCGATAACGGATATGTACACGACAATCACTGAATCAACGGTCCTAATCCCCACCCGCACAAGTAGGCGAAACCGGCGCAGCTCCAGTCTTCGCCCATTCCACCGGCGTATAGGTGTGCAGTGCAAGGGCATGAAACTCCCCCATCAAACCACCCAGAATGCCGTAGACCTTCTGGTGCCGCTTGACAGCATTGAGCCCTTCGAACTGATCACTGACGATCACAGCCTTGTAGTGCGTCTGCTCGCCACGGCTATGCATATGGCTCTCGTCGAGCACTTGCAGGTGCAGCGGTTGAAACACAGCAAGGGCTGACTCGATACGTGTTTGCATAGTCATGGCAGGCTTCGCTGATCAGGGCTTTTTGGCAGGTGCCGGGGCTGCTTTCTTGGCAGGCTCAAGCTCGGCAGTCATGTCAGCCAGCAGCTTGTTGACCACAGGGACTGCGGTTTCCAGCTTGCCTTGGGTCAGCTGCGCCGATTGCTGAGTCAGCTCGGGCATCTTGGTCAGCACTTTCTTGCCCAGCGGAGACTGGTAGAACGCAACCAGATCCTTGAGCTCGCTTTCAGTGAAGTTGGCGGTGTACAGCTTGACCATGTCCGGCTTGAGTTTGTCCCAGCCGATAGCCTGGTCGAGCGCGGTGTTGGCTTTGGCCTGGTAGGTATCAAGCAGCGGTTTCTTCGATGCAGGCGCCTTGGTTTCGGCAAAGCGCTGGGCGAACATCTGCTGGACCTGCATGTACACCGGAGTACCCAGCTTGTCAGCGTTGGCCAGTTTGAGGAAAGTTTCGGCACTGGCGTTGTGGCTGGCGGTGTCGGCAAGAACCTGGCCGCTGGCACAAACCAGTACAGCCGCAGTACAGAGGGCGCGAAGACGGGACATCGAGTTTCCTTTACTAGCAGTCGAGGCAGAACCCCAGGGCCGACCATTCTGCGCCCATGAGCGCTTTTGCCTCAACCCCTGACTCGCCAGGCGGTAAAAAACGCATCCGGTTGAACCCTGTCTGGCACCCAGGGCCTAAACATTTCATTCAACCTTGAGGAGTGAGTCCCGTGAGCCGCACAGAAACTGACAGTATTGGCCCGATCGACGTCCCGGAAGACGCTTACTGGGGCGCACAGACTCAACGTTCACTGATCAATTTTGCCATCGGCGATGAACACATGCCGTTGCCGGTGCTGCATGCCCTGGCCCTGATCAAGAAGGCGGCAGCGCGGGTCAATGACCGCAACGGCGACCTGCAGGCCGACATTGCCAGGCTCATCGAGCAATCGGCCAATGAAGTGCTGGCAGGCGAGCTGGACGCACAATTCCCATTGGTGGTCTGGCAGACCGGCAGCGGCACCCAGAGCAACATGAACGTCAACGAAGTGATTGCCGGGCGCGCCAACGAGTTGGCCGGCCAGGGTCGCGGCGGCAAATCGCCGGTCCACCCCAATGACCACGTCAATCGTTCCCAGAGCTCCAACGACTGCTTCCCCACCGCCATGCACATCGCGGCGGCCCAGGCTGTCACCGAGCAACTGCTGCCTGCCATTGCCGAGCTGTCCAGCGGCCTGGCGGAGCAGTCGGCGCGGCACATGAAACTGGTCAAGACCGGCCGCACCCACATGATGGACGCCACTCCCATCACCTTCGGTCAGGAGCTGTCGGCCTACGTCGCGCAACTGGAGTACGCCGAAAACGCCATCCGCGCCACCTTGCCAGCGGTGTATGAACTGGCTCAGGGCGGCACGGCCGTTGGCACCGGTCTGAACTCGCCCAAGGGCTTTGCCGAAGCAGTGGCGGCCGAGCTGGCAGCGCTGTCCGGCTTACCCTTTGTCACAGCCCCCAACAAATTCGCCGCGCTGGCGGGCCATGAGCCCCTGATGGCATTGTCTGGCGCGTTGAAAACCCTGGCGGGCACGCTGATGAAAATCGCCAATGACCTGCGCCTGCTTGGCTCCGGGCCACGCGCGGGGCTGGCTGAAGTGCGCCTGCCGGCCAATGAACCAGGCAGCTCGATCATGCCCGGCAAGGTCAACCCGACCCAGTGCGAGGCCTTGTCGATGCTCGCCTGTCAGGTCATGGGCAACGACGTCACCATCGGGTTTGCCGCCAGCCAGGGCCATTTGCAGCTGAATGTGTTCAAGCCGGTGATCATCCACAACCTGCTGCAATCGATCCGCTTGCTGGGCGACGGCTGCCGCAACTTCAACGAGCACTGCATTGCCGGGATGGAGCCTGATGCCGGGAAAATGGCCGAGCATCTGGAACGTGGCCTGATGCTGGTGACCGCGCTCAATCCGCATATCGGCTACGACAAGTCAGCCCATATCGCCAAAAAGGCCTACAGCGAGGGCCTGACGCTGCGCGAAGCGGCGCTGGAACTTGGCTACCTGACCGACGCCGAGTTTGACCAGTGGGTGCGGCCTGAAAACATGCTGGAAGCCGGCAGCAAAGGCTAAAGACACGCAACCGGGCGCGTCAGGTCTGATTGGCCAGGCGCGCTCTGCGGGCACGCAATCCGGCAAGCAGTGACGGGCCCAGCGCAACGACCGCCGAGCCAATCACCACCATCACCGCCCCGCCATACCCCAGCACGTTGATCTGTTCGGCTGGCACATAGTCAGGCCACAGTCGGGACGCCACCGCCACTGACGCAAAGGTCACCAGCGGCGTCAACGCCAGCGTCGCACTCACTCGTGAAGCCTCCCAATGCGCCAGCGCTTCGGCGAACGCGCCATAAGCCACCAGCGTATTCAGGCAGCAGGCCAGCAGCAGCCAGCCTTGCAGCGGACTCAATTGCAGGGCCTGCGTCGGGTGCGCCCACGGCGTGATCAGCAGGGCGCAGAACAGATAGATCACCATCATCACCTGGATGGAATTCCATACCGTCAGCAGTTGCTTCTGGCTCAGCCCGTAGAACGTCCACACCACCGCCGCCGAAAAGACAATCAGCACACCCGTGGTGTATTCGCCCAATGAGGTCAACAGCTCCGCCAGACGCTGATTGAAAAACAGGCCGAAACCGATGAGCAGCACCAGCAGGCCCACACCCTGCGCCGGGGTGAAGCGCTCCTTGAAGAGGAAAATGCTGCCAATCAACAGCAGGATCGGCCCCACCTGAATGATCAGCTGCGCAGTACCGGGGCTGAGAATTTTCAGGCCCACCAGGTACAACAGGTAATTGCCCACCAGACCGAAAACCGCCAGCGCCACCAGCCCCTTGCCTTTGCGCCCCAGGGTTTTGAAGCTGGGCAATCGACCCACGCACGCCAGCCAGACAAACAACAGCGAGCCCGACACCACGAGCCGAAACCAGGTTACCGTCACCGGGTCCATCACTTGCAACACCTGTTTGAGCTTGACGGGCAGAATGCCCCACAGCAGCGCCGTCAACAGCGCCAGACTTAAGCCATACAGCCAACGGCCGGAGGAAATGTGCATGAGTGATTCCCGGACAAGTGGAGCAAAGCTGGCAGTGTAGGCGCTGGTTGCCGGTGTCGACAGTTACAGCTGGCTGCGCATAACCCGCGCAATTGTTTTTGGCAGCTCAGCGCCGGGTTGGCACAGCATGGTTACGCGCGTAGGTTTCGCTGCCCATCGCGGCAATCTGCCTGTCGATCATGGCCTCGAACGGCGTCAGCAGCGGCGCAAACGAGCGCGGTGTTTCGAGTATCTGCAGCGCATGAGTGATCGCTTCAATGGTAGACAACGCCTGTGCGCCGGGCACCTTGCGCAGGCGGTAGCGCGAGACCGGCACATCCCCCAACGTCACTTTTGGCAAGGCGGCCAGCAACGGGTTGAGATGCAGCAGCTTGCGCGCCTTGCGCCAGGTGCCGTCCAGCACCACCAGCAGCGACGGCAGGGTGTCGGCCGATTCAGCCATCAGGGGCTGCGCGCCCTCCCCCGGAAAAAGCAGCCTTGGCTGATACCCTGGCAGCGCCAGCCACTGCGCCAGCTCGGCAAATACTTCGCCCACCACCAGTTGCGCATTGTTAAGCCCCAGTGCCGCCAGACGTCCGGTGTTGAGCGCATGACTGACTTCACTGGGGTGCTGCAGGATCAAGACGCGGGTGCGGCTGTCCAGTTGCGGGATCAACGCGCAAAGGCAATGACTCAGCGCGCGCAGGCAGCGTTCGCAGCGGGCTCTTGATCCTGTCGCAGGACAGGAGGCAGGCGCCGTGGTGGTCATGGACAGGTCCTCAGTTCGGGTTCAACTGCGCTTTGAGCAGGTCACGGAAGGTCTGGATCAAAGGCTCGCGGCTGCGGCCCCGGCGCAGGATCATCGAAAACGGCGCCTGATAGCCGAACGTCGCCGGCAGCAGCACGCGCAGGTGGCCTGAGTCGACCCAGGATTGCGCGTAGTGTTCCGGCAGATAACCGATGTAGGCACCGGAAAGCACCAGGATCAGTTGCGCCTCCATGCTTTCCACGGTGGCCGCGCTGTGCTTGAAACCGTGTCGCGCCAGTTCCGCCTGACTCCAGTAACCGCGTCCCACCATGCGCTGTTGCGCAACCAGCGGCTCGGGTATGCGCCGCTCGGCGAACAACGGATGCCGGCTGCTGCAATACAGCCAGTGCTGCTCGCGATACAACGGCTGATAGAGCAAACCGTTCATGCGTGTGGAAAACGAGCCGATGGCCAGGTCCAGCCGATTGTCCAACACGCCCAGTTGCAGCTCGTAAGGGCTCATCACCGACAGGTGCAGATGCACGGCCGGGTGCTCGGCGCTGTAGGCACCAATCACTTCGGCAAACGGCAAGGCCCGGTCACTGACCGTGGAGTCCAGCACGCCCAGATTGAGCGTGCCGCGCAATTCCCCCTTGAGCGCTGCGGCGTAGAGTTCAAAGCCTTCCAGCTCACCCAGCAAGCGCAGGGTTTCCTGATGAAACAGCTCGCCCTTGCTGGTCAGACTGAAGCCGCCGCGCCCGCGATGGCACAACACGATGCCGAGCCCCGCCTCCAGCTGGCTCATGTACGTGCTGATGGCCGAGGTCGACAGGTTGAGCGCCTGTTGCGCACTGGCAAAGCCTTGATGGCGTACCACGCTGGCGAAGATGCGCAGCAGTTTCAGATCAGGCAAGGCGCTGGGCATTCAGGGCTCCGCTGCAGCCGGGTTGAAGCGCGGCAGCTTAGCGTAAAAACCCTTTGGTTCTGAAATTCCTGAACTAAGTATTTTGCTGCAGCGATTGTTCCGTCAGGCCTGGCTTCGCAGAATCAACGGCATTGAAATCAACGCAGAGGCACTCTCGTGGAAAAGATTTTTCACCAGCCGCTGGGCGGTAATGAAATGCCGCGCTTCGGCGGAATCGCGACCATGATGCGTCTACCGCATCTGCAAACCGCAGCGGCTCTGGACGCAGCATTTGTCGGCGTGCCGCTGGACATCGGCACCTCACTGCGTCCCGGCACCCGCTTTGGCCCCCGGGAAATCCGCGCCGAATCGGTGATGATTCGTCCCTACAACATGGCCACTGGCGCGGCGCCCTTCGATTCGCTGTCGGTCGCGGATATCGGTGACGTGGCGATCAACACCTTCAACTTGCTGGACGCGGTGCGCATCATCGAAGGCGCGTATGACGAGATTCTCGCGCATGACGTGATCCCGCTGACGCTGGGCGGCGATCACACCATCACCCTGCCGATTCTGCGCGCCATGCACAAAAAGCACGGCAAGGTGGGTTTGGTCCACATCGATGCCCATGCTGACGTCAACGATCACATGTTTGGCGAGAAAATAGCCCATGGCACGACCTTCCGCCGCGCCGTCGAAGAAGGCTTGCTGGACTGCGATCGCGTCGTGCAGATCGGCCTGCGCGCCCAGGGCTACACTGCGGAGGACTTCAACTGGAGCCGCAAGCAGGGGTTTCGTGTGGTTCAGGCCGAGGAATGCTGGCACCAATCCCTGGCGCCGCTGATGGCCCAGGTGCGGGAAAAAGTCGGCGGCGGACCGGTTTATCTGAGCTTTGACATCGACGGCATCGACCCGGCCTGGGCACCGGGCACCGGCACGCCAGAGATCGGCGGCCTGACCACCATTCAGGGGATCGAGATTATCCGCGGTTGCCAGGGTCTGGACCTGATCGGCTGCGACCTGGTCGAGGTATCACCGCCCTACGACACCACCGGCAATACGTCTTTGCTGGGGGCTAATCTGTTGTATGAAATGCTCTGTGTGTTGCCGGGGGTTGTCTCTCGCTGAACCAAGTTGCTGATAACCCGTTGCGCTTGGTAACGACACAACACCAATACGTGCCACGCACGGACCTGTAGGCGCACACGAGCACCTCGAGGCCGCATAGCGGTCTGTCCGATACACCGCCATCGCGGCCTAGCGGGGCTCGTGCGCTCCTACAAAGTTGTATGAAATGCTCTGTGTGTTGCCGGGGGTTGTCTCTCGCTGAACCAAGTTGCTGATAACCCGTTGCGCTTGGTAACGACACAACACCAATGCGTACTACACACGGACCTGTAGGCGCACACGAGCACCTCGAGGCCGCATAGCGGTCTGTCCGATACACCGCCATCGCGGCCTCGCGGGGCTCGTGCGCTCCTACAAAGTTGTATGAAATTGCTCTGTGTGTTGCCGGGGGTTGTCTCTCGTTGAACCGAGTTGCTGCTATCCCGCTGCGCCTGGGACCGACACAACACCCATGCGTGCCACCTGCGGACCTGTAGGAGCTCACGAGCACCGCGAGGCCGCGATAGTGGTCTGTCTGATGCACCGCCATCGCGGCCTCGCGGGGCTCGTGCGCGCCTACAAAGTTGTATGAAATGCTCTGTGTGTTGCCGGGGGGTTGTCTCTCGCTGAACCCTGTTGCTGCTATCCCGTTGCGCCTAGTACTGACACAACACCAATGCGTGCCACCTGCGGACCTGTAGGAGCGCACGAGCCCCGCGAGGCCGCGATAATGGTCTGTCTGATGCACCGCCATCGCGGCCTCGCGGTGCTAGGTGGAGCGCCACTCCGGGAGCGCCTACAAAAATGTGTTCTAGATCCCCGCCGCGCAAAAGCGACAACTGACGCCCAGGCCAGACCCGATTATGAGCTAGCCTGATATCACGCCCGGCGAACTCATGCGCACGTTGAACCCGCTCCCGCTTCCCAGAGACACCGCATCGGCCAACCCTCTGCTTCAGGCAGTCAGAACGGATTCTGCAATGACACCACCAAGGAAAAACCATGAACCGCGACGAAATCCGAAAGCGCGTCGAAGGTGTAATCGGCGTCATTCTGGTCGACAAATCAGTAATTCAAGAAAGCTCTACGCTCAGCGAACTGGCACTGGATGACAAAGACATCGATCAGTTGTTCCGCATGCTCGATGATGAATTCGACATCGTCGCAAGTCGCCGGGACATGAAATCTGCCCACGATCACCCCGAGCGCATGACGCTGGAGATCCTGATAGACAAAATATGGAAGCCCGACGCGCAATAGCGCCTGGCTAGAGATGCAGCGGGGCGCGGACGCGCCCCGGGAGGGATGGGCAATAGAGTTATCGGCGCTGTGGCTGACGACGTCGTTTGTCGTCGGTGCGCACCGGAATCGGTTGCAGTTTGGGTCGCTCGATCAAACCCAACGCCACACCAAGATCATGAAGCCAGTCTTGCAGTTTGGTATTCATGGAACCCCCTTCAGGGAATGCTCTGCGACCCTTCTCAAGCCGCCTGCTACTGATGATAGTGCGTGACAGCACTTTACGCCTTGCAACATCTTCACGCCGGGAAAACATTTTTCACGATGTGTTCAATATGACATTTATCGGCCTGCGTTGAGCCATCTGAACGACCAGCAGCAGCGACGCGACCAGCGGCACCCTATTCCGGCAGCTGCATCAGACCCTGCTCATCGGTCATTGCTCGCTCCAGCAGATCGGCCGGCAAATGCTTGCTCGCGCGGGCGCCGAGCAGCTTCAGTTGCTCGCTGCGGCTGACCAGATTGCCCCGCCCGTCGGTCAGCTTGTTACGCGCGGCGCTGTAGGCCTTGTCCAGCTGCTGCAGCCGGTTGCCTACCTCATCGAGGTCCTGGATGAACAGCACGAACTTGTCGTACAGCCAGCCGGCACGCTCGGCGATCTCCCGCGCATTCTGACTTTGCCGCTCCTGCTTCCATAGGCTGTCGATCACCCGCAGGGTAGCCAGCAATGTGGTGGGGCTGACGATCACGATGTTGCGGTCGAAGGCTTCCTGAAACAGGTTGGGTTCGGCTTGCAGCGCCGCAGAGAACGCCGCTTCGATGGGCACGAAAAGCAGAACGAAATCCAGGCTGTGGAGGCCTTCCAGGCGCTTGTAGTCTTTGCCGGACAAGCCTTTGACGTGATTGCGCAGCGACAGCACATGCTGTTTCAGCGCGGCCTGACCGATCACCTCGTCGTCGGCGCTGATGTACTGCTGGTAAGCGGTCAGGCTGACCTTGGCGTCGACCACCACCTGCTTGTCGCCCGGCAGCATGATCAGCACATCGGGCTGGAAGCGCTCACCATCCGGGCCCTTGAGATTAACCTGGGTCTGATACTCGCGCCCCTTCTCCAGCCCGGCATGCTCCAGCACACGCTCGAGGATCAGTTCCCCCCAGTTGCCCTGGGTCTTCTGGCCCTTGAGCGCGCGCGTCAGGTTGGTCGCTTCATCACTCAGTCGCTGGTTCAACTGCTGCAGGCGCTCCAGCTCCTTGCCAAGGGAAAAGCGTTCGCGGGCCTCGGCCTGGTAGCTTTCCTCAACGCGTTTCTCAAAGGACTGGATCCGCTCCTTGAGTGGATCAAGCAGTTGCCCCAACTGCTGCTGACTGCTCTCGGCAAAGCGCTGTTCACGCTCGTCGAAAATCTTGCTGGCCATTTCGGCGAACTGGGCACGCAACTCGTCGCGAGAATTCTGCAGGTCGTCGAGACGCTGCTGATGACTCTCCTGCTGCTCGCGCAGCTCGGCGCTCAGTGCCGCACATTGAGCATCCAGACGCCGCAGTTCGGTCTCCTTATGATTCCGCTCTTCGTTCCAGTCCAGCGCCGTTGCCTGGGCATGATCGCGTTCCTGGCGCAGCAACTCGACCTCACGGCGGCTGGCGGCCAGATCGGCCTGCTTGACCGCATTGGCCTGGCTCAGATCACTGATCTCGTCACGGCTGGCATCAAGCTGGGCGTTGAGCCCGTCTTGCGCCATCTGCGCGTGGCTCAGGCGCTCGTCGAGCAAGGCACTGTCAGCCTGCAGCTGTGCAATCCGACGCTGCAGATGCCAGGCCATGGCCAGCAACGGCAGCGCCGCCAGGCCAAGGCCGAGAAACAGACTGTTCAGATCCAATGCCATAAGAGCTCCAGGAGTGCCGGATTCGTGCGTGCGACATTATGCGCGAACGGCTGACGATTACGCGTCGACTTGCTGCTTGTCCAACTGGCCCAGTAGCTGCCGGGCTTCCTGCGAGCCCTTGGCCGACGCCAGTTCCAGCCAGTAACGCGCCCGTTGCGGCGCGTTGATCGGCGCCTCGACGCACAGGCGACCGTATTCGAACTGGGCAACACAATCACCGGCGCGGGCCGCCTGACGCAGCAGCTCGTGACCCACGCGACGGTCGCGGGTATTGCCACAGTCGCGGCAGAGCATTTGCCCAAGGCGGCTTTGCGCCGCGACCACGCCCTGGCGGGCGGGCTGTTTGAGCAGGCGTCCGGCAAAATGCTTGACGCCCGGTTTCTGGCTCAACTGCGGATGATCCAGCAGCCACAAGGCCATGCGCATGGACAGACGCGCCGGTGTGCGACCAGGTGCAACGGAGACGGAATGGGTGACTGGATCAGGGCGAGGCTTCATAAACACTGCAGGGGCAAATCGGGAGGCGCGCAACTCTACACTTTTTCTGCTTGAGGTAAAGAGCCGGGGCGAAAGGCAGAGGCTAGAGCCTGCGCTGGGGACAATCCACAGAACCTGTGGATAACTCAGTGGACAACCTCTCTACGGATCTCGCAAACCCACATAGAACGTGGCCTGCACTCAAACTGACGCTTTTTTCACCAGCTGAAAATACTGATATTTTTCATTGACTTAATAAATCACTGCAGTAAATCAAGCTGTTAGACGCGTCTGTAACAGTGATGTAGCAACAACTTGCGCCAATGTGCACAAGTCAAATTACCCGCGCCATTTGCCGGGCGCCAAATGATAACCAATGTCGTCGCCAGGGCTTTTTGCGTGCCAGGAAAATGCCAGAATCGACGAGCGGTAGCTCAAGCCGGGAAAAGCTTCGGCGAGGTGGCCGGTATTGCAGGCACCCCGCGCATGCAAGGTTTTTTTACCCAACCCCTTCCATTGTCTTGATCACTCAGTTAGCATTGTCGCCGTTAGTACCAAGCTGAAAGTCAATTCTGGTCGACAAGTCCCCCAGCAATAGCGCTTCTTTGCAATGAATGCGATGCTGACAACAAGGGATCGACCGCCTCGATGGTTTCCAGACATGAACTGCAATCGTCCCTGAAATGGGAATACCTCTGCACCCCATCATGGTCTGAACGAACCAACCTGCAATTGATCAGGATCTTCACCCGGAGCGTCGAACCTTTGCTCCTGTTGTGTTGCCTGCCCTCCTAAGTACCTACCAGTCAGACCGAACGCCATATTATTAAAGCGCGCTTCAACTGGCTGCTTTTGTTCCAGACAGGTTCTTCGCCCAGCCGCATCCTGCAATCAGGAGCGCCCGCGTTTACTGGAACGTTTATTTTTGCACGGTAATGTTCCGTGTCGTTTTAGGAAACACCCTTAATCATGACTATTCATCAGACTCACGCTATCGACACCCTGACCAACGCCTTCGCACCGATGAACTGCCTGATCATGGCCGCTCGCAAAGGTTGCTTCAGCTTTACCATCGTCAACGAACACGGTATTGCTCGCCACAGTGAACGCCTGTACCCCGATCAGTACTCCAGCGCCGAGCCGCTGCAGGCCGTCATCGACCGCACGCGCCAGGCCTTGATTGCCTAAAGCCGCAATCGATGTGCCGATACAAGCCTCGCCCGATCACGGCGAGGCTTTTTTTTGCCCGACATTCGCGACATCCATCCTTGTCTGACCCGGCGCGGGGAAACAGCGCCAGTGGGTGAGTCATCGCAAGCCAGATGAAACAGCCTGTTGCGGTAACAATTCGACACCAGGCTGATCAAGACGGATAAGCTCGCCCGCGGCGGGCCCGGTTTCACTGTAACTGCCACGCGCGATGCTCGTTGGCCATCACCTGTACGGCATTGCCGACATTCGACCTACGAATGATCACGAAAGATCTGACTACAATAGATGGATTGTCCTACAAAAAACGCTCTAGATCGGGCTATTCGGAGTATGGCGCATTGATGGAAATGTTGGTAATTTCCGCTCGGTGATCAACAGGAGTTCTAATAATGAAAAAAGTAATGCTCAAGACCACAATCGGCCTCTCTGTCAGCCTGGCCGCTTCCCAACTCTTCGCTGCCGGCTTCGCCATCAACGAGCAGAGCATCAGCAGCATGGGCACCGGTTTTGCCGGGCGCTCCTCTTCTGCCGATGATGCCAGCACCGTGTACGGCAACCCTGCAGGCATGTCCCGCATCAAGCGTGAGCAAGTCAGCGCAGGTGCAGCCGCGATCATCGCCAAGACTGATATCGACAACGGCAGCGGCACTTTTGGCGGCAGCAATGATGGCGATATGGTGCCTTTCGTCGGCGTGCCGATGGGTTATTACGTCAAGCCCATCGACGATCACTGGGCGTTTGGTGTGGGCTTTTACGTTCCGTTTGGTCTGGTCACCGACTACGAAAGCGGTTTTGCCGGTCGCTACTGGGCTGACAAGAGTCACGTTCAGGTCGTTACTTTTCAGCCGACCATCAGCTATGCATTCAACGACAAGGTTTCCATCGGCTTTGGCCCGACCATCAACCGCATTGAAGGCGAGTTGACCTCTTCGGCGCTCAATGCACGATCGCCCGGCCGCAATGACGGCAAGGTCGAGGTCAAGGGCGACGACATGGCGCTGGGCTTCAATGCCGGCATCCTGATCCAGGCCACCGACAACACCCGCGTCGGCGCGACTTATCACTCCAAGGTCAAATACAAGCTCGACGGCGATACCAAGATCAAGGGCACCGGCTTTGGCGCTTTGAGCGGCAGCAAGTTCGATGCTTCGCTGGATGTGACCACCCCGGAATCCGTGGACTTCTCGGTCACCCACGAACTGGACGAAAACTGGACACTCTACGCAGGCAGCACCTGGACTCGCTGGAGCCGGTTGAAGAGCCTGATCGTTGAAAACTCCGGCGTTTCGCCAGCGCTGGGCGGCGCCACCGGGCCGATCGGCACCATCGCCGAAGAGCAGAACTGGCACGACACCTGGGCCCACGCCATTGGCGCGTCGTACAAGGTCAACAAGCAGTGGACCCTGCGCACCGGATTCTCGGTGGATCAGTCGCCCACCAACAACACCAACCGCTCCCCACGTATCCCGACAGGCGACCGCAAGGCCATCAGCTTCGGCGCTGGCTGGAGTCCGACCGACGACATGACCATCGACGTCGCCTACTCGTACCTGCGTGAAGACGAAGCCAAGATTCGCGAGTCCAGCGCGACCAAGGGTGCCTACAACGCCGATTACCGCAACTCCGCTCACGGCATCGGCACGTCCATCACCTATCGCTTCTGATGCATTGACGGCAGCGGGCTGACACCGCCGCCGTCGTCTTCAGGATCAACAAAAAGCCCCGCAACCATCAAGGCCTGCGGGGCTTTTTTTGTCAGCGTCGAATCACGGTCTGGAGGCGATGGCCTTTTCGATGGCTTCCAGCAGCTCCGGGTCGTCCGGCTTGGTCATGCTGGAAAAGCTCGCCACGACCTTGCCCTGGCGATCGACCACGTATTTGTAGAAGTTCCAGCGCGGTGGATTGCTCTGTTCGGCCAGTACCTTGAACAAGTGAGTAGCATCATCCCCTCTCACTGCTTGCGGCTCGGTCATGGTGAAGGTCACGCCGTAATTGACGTAACAGACCTTGGCGGTCTCTTCGCCATCCTTGGACTCCTGCTTGAAGTCGTCCGATGGCACGCCCAGCACCTCCAGGCCCTGGCCCTTGTAACGCTGATTCAAGGCTTCGAGGCCTTTGAACTGAGGCGCGAAGCCACAGAAGCTCGCGGTATTGACCACCAGCATCGGCTTGCCGGCGTAGCGTTGACAGAGGTCGATGGTTTCTTTCGAGCGCAGCTTGGTCAGTTCGCCCTGCAGCAATGCCGGGCAATTGGCAGCAAAGGCGCCACCGCTCATGGCGAGGAGCAGAACAGGCAGCGAAAACCAGCGGATATTCATAGGGCGTCCCTGGGCGCCTGGCGGCGCAATGATTGGTGTCTGCAGACAAACTACCCCGCGTCGGGACAAATGCCTAGATGCGCGTTCAGCAAGCACCCATGCCGAGCTGCAACGCGCTGAGGCCGACGTGTTGCCATGCCCACCAGACCAGCGTCAACAGCACTGCGCCCGCCAGCCCCGCGCCACACCAGCCAAGCCTGCTCACACCGTTTGCGCCTGCAAGCGCGCGACGGGGCGTTCCCGCACTGGCCAGTTGAGGGCCGCCGCCAGCAGGCTAAGCAGGACGGACACCTGCCAGATCAGGTCGTAATTACCGGTACGGTCGTACACCACGCCGCCCAGCCAGCCGCCGAGGAAGGCGCCCAACTGATGGAAGAGGAAGACGATACCGCCCAGCATCGACAGGTTGCGCACACCAAACAGCGTCGCCACAGTGCCATTGGTCAGGGGGACGGTGGATAACCACAACAGGCCCATGGCCACACCGAACAGGTAAGCCGAGGTTTCGCTCAAGGGCAGCGAGATGAACAACACGATCACCACCGCTCGCAGCAGGTAAAGTGCCGTCAACAAACGCGGCTTGGACATGCGCCCGCCCAGCCAGCCCGCAGTGTAGGTGCCGAATATGTTGAACAGCCCGATCAGCGCCAACACTGTGGTGCCGACCTTGGCGGGCAGATGCTGATCCACCAGATACGCAGGCAGATGCACGCCGATGAATACCACCTGAAAGCCACAGACAAAGAAGCCCAGCGCCAGCAGCCAGAAGCCGCTGTGGGAACAGGCTTCATGCAAGGCTTCGCGCAACGTCTGCTCGCCGCCCACAAACGGCGTGGGGCTGTCGCGCAGCATTGACACCAGCGGCAGAATCAGCGCAACCATCACGCCCAGCACCAGCAAGGCACTGGACCAGCCAAGCCAGCCGATCAGCCCCAGCGTACCGGGCAGCATGGCGAACTGACCAAAAGACCCTGCAGCGCTGGCAATGCCCATCCCCATGCTGCGTTTTTCCGCTGGCAGTGCCCGGCCCACCACGCCCAGAATCACCGAGAACGAGGTGCCGGACAGCCCGATGCCGATCAGAAGACCTGCGCTCAGCGACAGGCTCAAGGGTGAATCGGCCATGCTCATCGTCATCAGGCCAATGGCGTAAAGCACACCGCCGACGAATACCACTCTGGCTGCGCCGAAGCGGTCAGCCAGAGCACCGGCAAATGGCTGGGCCAGGCCCCACATCAGGTTCTGCAAGGCGATGGCGAAGGCAAACACCTCGCGGCCCCAGCCAAAATCCGCGCTCATGGGCGACAGAAAAAGGCCGAAGCCGTGCCGTGTGCCAAGGGACAACGCCAGGATCAGGGCGCTGCCCAACAGAATCCAGCCACTGGTACGCCAGACTGAGGTCATTATTATGTTCCGGCAGGGGGTGAGAACGCGTGATGCGAGCCGGTGAACGCAGCCCGTAACAGAATGTATGAAAGCTACGCGTTAGCCTTAACAAGTGTCAATCAGGCAATTGCGTGCCTGACAAAGGAGCAGCAGGCCGCGTCAGTTCAGCACCATCGCCAGCAGCACCACCGTTTCCAGCAACTCCAGCATCGCCCCGGCGGTGTCGCCAGTGGTGCCGCCCAGACGCTTGCGCATCAGATGGCGCAGCCAGATAAAGCACGCCGCCGCTGCTGCCAGTGCATACACACCGCTGACGCCTGCAATCAACACGCAACCCAGGGCACAAGCGGCCAGTATTTTCTGCCCTGCGGCCCGTGGCAGGTGATCGGCCAGCGCCTGGCCCAGCCCGCCTGCGCGCACGTAGGGCGTGCAGAGGAACAGACCCAGCATGGCGCTGCGCCCCGCCAGGGGTGCCAGTAACAGGGCAAGCGACGCCTGGCTGTCGATCATGGCTACCAGTGCGGTGAACTTGAGCAGCAGCACCAGCACCAGGGTGACCACGGCAATTGGCCCACTGCGCGGGTCTTTCATGATGCTCAGGGTGCGCTCGCGATCACCGAAACCACCCAGCCAGGCATCGGCGCTGTCGGCCAGGCCATCCAGGTGCAGACCGCCACTGAGCAACACCCAGGCAGTCAGCACGATGGCGGCGCGCAGCAGATCTGGGGTGCCCGCCAGCAGCGCGTTCAAGCCCAGCAGGATCACCCCGAACAACAGGCCCACGGCAGGATAGAACAACAGCGAACGGCCCGATTCGCGAGGCGTCGGCATACCCGGCAGGCTGACGGGCAAGCTGCTGAGAAACTGCAGGGCGATCCAGAATGGCAGCATGTCAGGCTTCCTTGAGCTGGCCGTTGTCAGCCACCGTAACAGCCAGTAATGCGCCGTGGTCGACGCTCACTTGCAGCAGTTGCTCGCGGGGCAGCCCGCGAGCTTGCGCCAGCAGCAGGCGCATGACGCCACCATGGCTCACCAGCAAGATCCGCTCCCCGGCGCAGCGTTGCTGCAAGCGTTGCACGGCTGCGAGCACGCGGGAGGCGAAATCACTGACCGCTTCGCCATTGGGCGGGGTAAAGGCGTAAGGATCGTTCCAGAACAGGCCCAACCCCTCGGCATCGGTTTCCATCAACTGCGCAGCGCTACGGCCTTCCCAGTCACCGAAATGCAGCTCCTGCAGATTCGCTTCAAGCTCCACCGGCACCTTGAGACGTTCGCCAAGCTCCTCGGAGAAGCGCGCGCAGCGTTGCAACGGCGAGCTGACAATACGCTGCCACGGCCCTGCGTCTGCCACGGCACCCCGCATCTGCGCCCAGCCCAGCTCGGTCAGCGCATCGTCAATGCTGCCGCGCATGCCGCCGCCCAGTTCGGTTTCGCCATGACGCAGCAGATCCAGATGCAGCGTCATGCCGGACGATCCGCCACGGCGGCCTCGGCGAATGTCGCCATGCCGTTGTGCAGTTGGCAGGCCAGACGAACCAGGGGCACCGCTAATGCGGCACCACTGCCCTCGCCCAGGCGCAGGCCCAGGTCGAGCAAGGGCTCGGCCTGTAGGGTTTCCAGCAAGTGGCGATGGCCCGGCTCGGCGCCACGATGGCCGAACAGCAGCCAGTCGCGGCAGGCAGGGTTGAGGTGCACCGCCACCAGGGCGGCAACGCTGCAGATGAAGCCGTCGACCAGCACGGCGATGCCTTCCTGAGCGCAGGCCAGATACGCACCGGTCAGTGCCGCAATTTCGAAGCCGCCCAGACAGAACAGGCTGTGCAGCGGATCACCGGCGTGTTCGCCGTGCAGGGCCAGCGCGCGTTCGATCACCTTGATCTTGTGCAGGACGCCTGCGGCATTCAGCCCGGTGCCTGGCCCTACCAGCAACGGCGGCGCGCATTCGAGCAAGGAGCAGGCCACCGCGCTGGCGGCCGTGGTATTGCCGATGCCCATTTCGCCGCCGATGAACAACTCGGTGCCCACCGCTTTCGCCCGCAACACGCTGTCGCGCCCGGCCTGCAAGGCGAGCAGGCCCTGTTCGCGACTCATCGCCGGCCCTTTGGCGAAGTTGGCCGTGCCCGCGCCGATGCGCAGATGACGCACACCCGGCAAGTCCAGTGGGGTAACGGTGCCCAGGTCGACCACGTCCAGTTGCGCCGACAGTTGCTGGGCCAGCACGCTGATGGCGGCACCGCCGGTGACGAAGTTGTGCAGCATCTGCCCGGTCACTTCCTGCGGGTAGGCGGACACGCCTTCGGCCACCACGCCATGGTCGCCAGCAAACAGGGCGATCCACAGGGCATCGACGCGGGGTTTGCCGCGCCCCTGCAGGCCTGCCAGTTGCACCGCCAACTGCTCCAGCTGGCCCAGTGAGCCTGCCGGTTTGGTCAACTGCTGCTGACGCGCCAGCGCTTCTTCGCGCACGGCGATGTCGATTGGCTGCACCGGTGCAAGCCACCACGAATGAGTCATAAAGCAGGTCCTTTCAAAATGAGCGGCAGCCCGGCGACTGTCAACACCACGCGCTGGCAACGTTGCGCCAGCGCTTGATGCAGCAGCCCGGCTTCATCGACATAACGGCGGGTCAGCTCACCCAGGGGCATAACGCCAAGCCCGGTTTCATTGCTGACAAAAATGATTTCACCGGACAGCTGCGCCAGGCCGTCGAGCAGGGTTTCACGTTCCTGCGCCAGCCGCCCGTCGTCTTCCAGCAGCAACAGATTGGTGAGCCACAGGGTCAGGCAGTCGACCAGCAGGCAGCGCCCGGCACTGGCGTTTTCAGCCAGCACCCTGGCCAGTTGCAGCGGTTCCTCAATCAGGGCCCAGGAGTCAGGTCGGCGCTGGCGATGCAGGGCCACGCGCTGGTTCAGCTCGCCGTCGACCGGCTGGCTGGTGGCGATATACACCACCTCCAGCCCGGACCCGGCAGCCAGCTCTTCTGCCAGTCGGCTCTTGCCGGAGCGTGCGCCGCCGAGGATCAGTTGCAGCATGTCAGGGGTTCTCTCTGGTTCAGCATCAGTGGTTCAACGTCAGTGGCTCGGCATCGGGCAAACCGCACAGCGTGCGCAACAATTCACCATCGAGATGGTGTTCAACCAGGTCCGCCAGGCGTTCGATGTCGCGCTCGCGCAGGGCGTGATAATCCACGTGCTGCACATCCAGCAAACCGGCCCAGCGCAGCAAGGCAGCGCAGGCTTCAGGCGTTTCGAACAGGCCGTGCAGGTAAGTGCCGAAAATCTGCCCGTCCACGCTCTGTGCGCCATCGCAACGATCACCGAGCTGTACCGCCGGCCGTTGCAGCGCGACACCGGTGGTCACCCCGGCGTGAATTTCGTAGCCGCTGACCTCGACGTCTTCAAGCATCAGACGGCCCTTGACGTTGCGCAGCTGTTTTTCTTCTTCGAGCACGGTGCTCATCTCCAGCAGGCACAGCCCGGCACTGGAACCGGGCATGCCCTCAAGGCCCAGCGGATCGTGCAACTGCTGGCCCAGCATCTGCAGGCCGCCGCAGATGCCCAGCACCTTGCCGCCGTAACGCAGGTGCCGGACGATGGCCTGCTCCCAGCCGTTGGTCAGGAGCCAGGCGAGGTCGCTGCGCACACTCTTCGAACCGGGGAGGATGATCAGGTCGGCGGCGGGGATCGGCTGGCCTGGGCCGATGAATTGCAGATTGACCTGAGGATGCAGGCGTAGCGGGTCAAAATCAGTGTGGTTGCTGATGCGCGGCAGGATCGGCACCAGCACATTCAGCACCTGGGCCGCTTTGTCGGTCTGCCGCTGGTCGAGACCGTCCTCGGCTTCCAGGTGCAGGTCCATCACATACGGCAGGACGCCCACCACTGGCTTGCCGGTGCGCGCTTCGAGCCAGTCCAGACCCGGTTGCAACAGGGCGATGTCGCCGCGAAAACGGTTGATGATGAAACCCTTGACCCGCGCCTGCTCGCTGGGCGACAGCAGTTCCAGGGTGCCAACCAGGTGGGCGAAGACGCCGCCGCGATTGATATCGGCGATCAGCAGCACCGGGCAGTCCACCGCTTCGGCAAACCCCATGTTGGCGATGTCGTTGGCGCGCAGATTGATTTCGGCTGGCGAACCGGCGCCTTCGACCACGATCACCGGGTAAGCGGCACTCAGCCGGGCGTGGGATTGCAGCACCGCCTGCATGGCAATCTCTTTATAGCCGTGATAAGCCACCGCGTTCATGGTGGTCACCACGCGGCCATGAATGATCACTTGCGCGCCGGTGTCGCTGTTGGGTTTGAGCAGCACGGGATTCATGTCGGTGTGCGGCGCCAGCCCGCAGGCCTGGGCCTGCACCGCCTGGGCGCGACCGATCTCGCCGCCGTCGGCCGTTACCGCGCTGTTGAGCGCCATGTTCTGCGGTTTGAACGGCACCACGCTGACGCCCTGGCGCGTCAACCAGCGACACAGGGCCGTCACCAGCGTGCTTTTGCCGGCATCCGAGGTGGTGCCTTGCACCATCAGCGTGGTCATGGTTGCTCCTGGCTTGCGAGATCCTGGTTGAACTCGAGCAGCGCCTGATCCAGACGCTGCCATTGGGCTTCCTCCGCAGGCAGGCCAAATCGCAGGCTGCTGGTCAGCGGATTGTCACTGTGGAACAGCCGCAGCAGGATGCCGCGCTGGGCACAGAACTCGTAGAGTGGCGCCGCCAGAGGGGTGATCAGCCACTGAAACAGCCCGCAGCCGCCTTTCGGCGCCAGGCCGTGGGCGCTCAACAGCTGCGTCAGGCGGCCGCTGGCCTGCTCGGTGCGCAAGCGTTGCGCAAAATGCCCTTGAATGTCGGTCAGGCAGGCTTCGCCGATAATTCGCGTTGGCCCGCTGACTGACCAGGGGCCGATCTCTTTCGCCAGCAACTTAAGCAGGCGCGGCTCGGCCAGCACGAACCCCAGTCGCACACCTGCCAGGCCAAAAAACTTGCCGAACGAACGCAGCACGATCAAGCCGACACGCGCCGATTCAGCCGCCAGGCTCAGTTGCGGGGTGTTGTCCATGAACGCCTCATCGACGATCAGCCAGCCGCCCCGCTCTGCCAGCCGCGTCTGCCACCTGAGCAAGCGTTCGCGGCTCAGCATCAGGCCGGTGGGATTGTTGGGATTGACCACCACGAGCACGTCGAGGCTGTCGAGAAAGTAATCGACTTCGTGTTCGAGGATCTCGCGCACCACGAACCCGGCGCTGCGCCAGGCGTGGGCATGCTCGGCGTAACAGGGTGAAAGCACACCGACCTTGCCACCATTGCGCAAGCGCGGCAGCGCCTGAATGGCGGCCTGAGAACCCGCCACCGGCAAGGCTTGAGGGGCGCCATAGTAGGCGCAGGCGGCCTGCTCCAGACCGTCTTCGGTTTCCGGCAGCCGCGCCCAGGCACTGACCGGGATCGCCGGAATCGGCCAGGGCCAGGGCGCGATGCCAGTGGAAAGGTCCAGCCACTGCGCGGGCGTGATGTTGTAGTGCAAGGCAGCCTTGCGCAGCCTGCCGCCATGTTCAAGCATAAAATTCGGCTCCCAGGCACAGGACCAGCAACCACAACCACACGCCGCGTTGCACCAGTTGCCAGCCGCGATCGATGGAATCAGCGTCGGCGGCAACCCCCTCGCCCAGTGGCGGGCGCTGGTGCAGTTCGCCGTGATAGATCGCCGCACCACCCAGCTCGACACCCAGCGCACCGGCGCCTGCGGCCATTACCGGCCCGGCGTTGGGGCTGTCCCAGGTCGGGCCTTGAGTACGCCAGCAGCGCAGTGCCAGACGCGTCTTGCCAAGCAAGGCGTAAGTCAGGGCCACCAGGCGTGCCGGAATATAGTTGAGCCCATCGTCGATCTTCGCGGCCGCCCAGCCAAAGCGCTCGAAGCGTTCATTGCGATAGCCCCACATGGCATCGAGCGTATTGCTCAGGCGATAGAGCACCACGCCGGGCGCCCCTGCCACCGCAAACCAGAACAGTGCTGCGAACACCGCGTCGCTGCCGTTCTCCAGCACTGACTCGGTGGCCGCGCGGGCGACTTCGGTGGCATCCAGCTCGGTGGTCTGGCGGCTCACCAGATAGCCGACACGCCGCCGGGCCTCTTCGATATTGTCTGCGCGCAATGCACTGGCGACTGGCTCGACATGCTCACCCAGGCTGCGCAGACCGAGGGCGCAGTAGAGCGCAAGAATCTCCACCAGCCAGCCCACATAAGGCAACCAGCTGAGCAGCGTTGCCAGCAGCGTCAACGGCACCACGGCGATCACCCAGGCGCTGACGCCGTGACTGCGCCAGCCACGGCCGGCCGCATTGAAACGTCGCTCGATGCGATCAGCAAAAGCGCCGAACGCGACCAGCGGATGGGCACGCTTCGGCTCACCGAGCAGGGCATCCAGCGCGACGGCGGCGACACTCAACAGCGCCACGCTCATGAGCGGGTTCCCCAATGATTGTCGAACAGCAGTTCACTGAGTGCGCGCTCCTGGCCCCAGCCTTCCATGACCAGCATGGGCACCGGGTAGAAGCTGGCAACCGGCCCCAGACAGAGAATGGCCAGCGGCTTTGCGCCTGCCGGCATGCGCAACAGGTCTGCCAGCGCCTGCGGCTCGAACAGCGACACCCAGCCCATGCCCAGGCCTTCGGCGCGAGCGGCCAGCCACATGTTCTGAATCGCGCAGGACAGCGACGCCAGGTCCATCTCCGGCAAGGTACGACGGCCGAAAATGTGTTTTTCGCGGTCGTCCATCAGTGCGGCGACCAGCACCTCGGCGCAATCGCTGATGCCCTCGACCTTGAGCTTCATGAATTCATCGGCGCGCTCACCCAGCGCCTCGGCGGTGCGCACACGCTCTGCTTCGACCTGCTGTTGAATACTGGCCCGCAGCGCCGGGTCGCTGATGCGGATAAAGCGCCACGGCTGCATCAGGCCGACGCTGGGCGCCTGATGGCCTGCCTCGAGCAGCCGCATGAGCACCTCGGGCGCCACACTGCCGCCGCTGAAATGGCGCATGTCGCGGCGCTCGGCGATGGCGCGATAAACCGCCGCCCGCTCCAGGTCGCTGAAGGATTGATCACTCATGGTTTGAACAGCGCCGCAATCGCCTGGGGATTGGAAGGGAAATAGAAGTGCACGTAGGACGCCGTCAGCCGCCCGTCGCGATAGACCGCCTCGGCGCCGCGCCCGCCATTGGGGCTCTGCCCGCGGGCAATCGGCTCAAGTTCGGTGGTGGTCAGCGAATGATGGTAGGTGTGGCCGCGCAGCTCGCCCTCGGGCAACGTCACGCTTTGCAGCGCCAGCGCCGCCAGTTTTTTCTGCAGCGTGGCTTCACCCGCCAGCAGGCCGACCAGCTCGACGCGGGTGCCGTCGACATCGGTCAGCGCATCAAGCAGATAAAGCATGCCGCCACACTCGGCGAGCAAGGGCTTGCCTGCCTGATGATGGGCGCGAATCGCCGCCAGCATTGGCGCGTTTTCACTCAACGCGAGGTGATGCAGCTCGGGATAGCCGCCAGGCAGATAAAGGCTGTCGGCATCCGGCAATTGTGCGTCGCGGATGGGTGAGAAAAACGACAGCTCGGCGCCCATGGCACGCAACAGATCAAGGCTTGCGCCATAGGTAAAGGCGAAGGCCTCGTCATGGGCGATGGCAATGCGCACCCCGGCAAGCAGCGGTTCGGCGCTGACCATTTCCGGCGCGACGAAGGTGACTGCTGGCGGCAGCGCCACTTCGCAGGTGCTGGCCAAGGCTTGAGCGGCCGCATCCAGGCGCAGGTCGAGGTCATTCAGTTCGCTGGCCTGCACCAGGCCCAGGTGGCGGCTGGGCAGCTCGATACCGGTCTCCCGCGACAGTGCGCCGTACCAGCGCAAGCCTTCGGTCAGGCTGCCCTCAAGCAGTTGTGCATGGCGCACGGTGCCGACCCGGTTGGCCAGAACGCCGGCAAACGGCAAGTCCGGCTGATAGCGCGCCAGCCCCAGCGCCAGGGCGCCGAACGTCTGCGCCATGGCCGTGCCGTCGATCACGCCGAGCACCGGCACGCCGAAGTGGCGGGCCAGGTCGGCGCTGGACGGGGTGCCATCGAACAACCCCATCACCCCTTCGATCAGGATCAGATCAGCCTCGCCCGCCGCCTCCCATAGCAGGCGGCGACTTTCATCGGCGCCGACCATCCACAGATCGAGCTGATACACCGGGGCGCCACTGGCCCGCTCCAGAATCATCGGATCGAGAAAGTCCGGACCGCACTTGAAGACGCGGACCTTGCGCCCCTGGTTGCGGTGCAGACGCGCCAGCGCGGCAGTAACGGTGGTCTTGCCCTGACCGGAGGCGGGTGCGGCGATCAGCACCGCAGGACAGTGATGCGGCTGGGTCGGGCGATAACTCACAGCTCGATGCCTTTTTGCGCGCGAATGCCCGCCTGAAAAGCGTGCTTGACCACCGTGATCTCGGAGACCGTGTCGGCCATGTCGATCATTTCCGGCTTGGCGCCCCGCCCGGTGACGATCACATGCTGCATCGGCGGGCGCGCCTGCAAATCGCTCAGCACCCGTTCGAGGTCCAGATAGCCGTGTTTGAGGGCGATGTTCAGTTCGTCCAGCACCACCATGCCGATAGCCGGGTCGCGCAGCATTTGCAGCGAGACCTCCCAGGCGGCTTCGGCAGCGGCGATGTCCCGTTGACGATCCTGGGTTTCCCAGGTGTAGCCCTCGCCCATCACGTGGTAGCGAACCTGCTCGGGGAAGCGGCGAAAGAAGAACTCTTCGCCAGTGCTGTGGCTGCCCTTGATGAATTGCACCACGCCGCATTGCATGCCGTGGCCCATGGCCCTGGCAAGCATGCCAAATGCCGAGCTGCTTTTACCCTTGCCGTTGCCGGTCAGGACCAGGAACACGCCGCACTCGCTGGGCGAGTTGGCAATACGCTCATCCATGACCGCTTTTTTGCGCAGCATGCGCGCCAGATGGCGTTCGTCTCGTTCGGGGGATTCGTTCATCCGGGCTCTCCGCTGGGTGGCATGGGAAAGCAGATGGCAGGCGCAGCAGATGATCGGACACATGGCCAGATCAGGCGCAGACCATCGCCCGCCGCGATGCTGTTGGATGATCCAGGCCGGTCTCCGGACTCATGAGCGGGCGAACCCGACTGCACGCCTTCCCATGCTCTCGCACAGTGGCTATTGCGCAGTCTTCACTCATTTACCGTTGCGGGGGCAGTGCCGGAATGGCGCGCTGACAGCGGCGGCACCGGCTTCCCTGTTTCACCCGACCTACCCGTGGGCGTCGAGCACCTGAAACAAAGGGCGCAGATTAGAGCGTTGGCCGGGGAGCGTCAATCGACACGGGGTTGAACCTCCCCTGCCCAGGCCTCTCTATCTTTGATAAGTGCCAATAACAATCACAGCCGAAACGGAGCTCAACCATGTTCAAGCCAAGACCCCATTACGCAGTTCTGATGCTGCTGGCCGCAGGCCTGGTGGGCTGTGGAGAATCATCGACCCTGCAAGTGATGGACGGCAGCGGCCCGGCGCCGAAGCTGCCGGAGCCCAACAAGACGCTGATCCCGACCGTCAACATCGCCCCGGCCGTCGGCTGGGAGAGTGGCAAGAAACCAGTGGCGGTGGCAGGCACTCAAGTCGCGGCGTTCGCCGAGAACCTCGATCATCCGCGCTGGTTGTACGTGCTGCCCAATGGCGACGTGCTGGTGGCGGAAACCAACTCCCCGGCCAAGCCGGACGATGACAAGGGCATTCGCGGCTGGGTGATGCAAAAAGTCATGGGCCGCGCAGGCGCAGGTGTACCGAGCGCCAATCGCATCACCTTGCTGCGGGACAAGGATCACGACGGCGTGGCGGAAACGCGCACGGTGTTTCTGCAGAACCTCAACTCCCCGTTCGGCATGACCCTGGTGGGCAACACGCTTTATGTGGCCGACACCGACCGCCTGATCAGCTTTCCTTACCGCGATGGCCAGACCGCGATCAGCGCCGCCCCCAGCAAAGTGGTCGACTTGCCAGGCGGCACGCTCAATCACCACTGGACCAAGAACGTGATAGCGAGCAAGGACGGCAGCAAACTCTACGTGACCGTCGGCTCCAACAGTAACGTTGCGGAAAATGGCATGGCGGCGGAAGAAGGTCGGGCGGCAATCTGGGAAGTCGATCCGGCCAGCGGCAGTCACCGTATTTTCGCCTCTGGCCTGCGCAACCCGAACGGCATGGACTGGGAGCCGGTCAGCGGCAAGTTGTGGACGGCCGTGAACGAGCGTGACGAGATCGGCAGTGATCTGGTGCCTGACTACGTGACCTCGGTCAAGGATGGCGCGTTCTATGGCTGGCCTTACAGTTATTACGGCCAGCATGTGGACGTGCGGGTCGAGCCGCAGAATCCTGAGCTGGTGGCCAAGGCGATTGCACCGGATTACGCGGTGGGGCCGCACACGGCCTCGCTCGGTCTGGCCTTCGCGGACGGCAAAAGCCTGCCTGCGCCATTCAACCAGGGCATGTTCATTGGCCAGCACGGTTCCTGGAACCGCAAGCCCCACAGTGGCTACAAGGTGGTGTTTGTGCCATTCATCGACGGCAAGCCCAACGGCGCGCCGATTGATCTGCTGACCGGTTTTCTCAACGCTGACGGCAAAGCCCAGGGCCGGCCGGTGGGCGTGATCAATGATCACCAGGGCGGCGTGCTGGTAGCGGATGATGTGGGCAACAAGATCTGGCGGGTGACGGCGGTGAAGCCATAGGGCCTTGGCGAAATCAGACAGGCCGCCATCGCGGCCTCGCGTTGCTCGGTGGAGCGCCACCCCGGGCGCTCCTGGAGGATGTGCGGCTATTCAATAAAGTCGAACGCTGAATTAAGTGCCGTTTGGTGGGAGCGAGCTTGCTCGCGATGCTGGCCGGATGGTCGACGATTTCATCGCCTGAAACTACGCCATCGCGGCCTTGCCTCGCTCTTGATCGTGCGTGACAGAGTATTGCTACTGATTGCGCGCCAGATTCGACATCTGGATCACGCGCTTGGCGTTCAGATAGGCTTTCTGCCAGTAAGGCTTGTCGAGGCTGTCCAGCTTGACGGTGCCGCCGGTAGCGGGCGCATGGACGAAGCGGCCTTCGCCGACGTAGATGCCGGCGTGGCTGACCTGGGTGCCGCCACTGGTGGCGAAAAAAACCAGGTCGCCGCTCTGCAGCTGCTCGCGATTAACATTCGGCGCCTGCATGACCACCATCTCGCGAGTTGAACGCGGCAGCGCAATGCCTGCCGCATCGCGGTATACAAAACCGATCAGGCCACTGCAGTCGAATCCCGAATCCGGCGTATTGCCGCCCCAACGATAGGGCGTGCCCACCAGACCCAGTGCGCGAAACAGCACATCTTCGGCAGCAGGATTGGCATTGGCAACGGGGGCGACCATGACCACCGGGCGCGGAACCACTTTCGGCGGCGCAGGCGGCGGCGGGCTGGCGCAGGCGCCAAGCAAGGCTGCAAGGGAAAGGACTGCGAGGCGAACCAGTATCGACATAAACGACAACCTGATGTGGATGCGGCTTACTTGCCGGGGTCCGGAACGCGCAAGACAGGCTTATAGCCTGTCTTGCGCTGGTACGCTAATTATTTGTGCTTGCGCTTCTTGACCGGCGTGGTCTTGAGCGTGGTAGCCGTCATCGCTGTCTGCTGGGGCGCCAGGGTAGGCGACTCCATGGCCAGGGCGCGCTTGGCTTCGATGAACGTCTTGCTCCAGTACACGTCGTCCAGGCTGTCGACCCGCACGCCGCCGCTGCGACGACTGCTGGAGTGGATGAACTGATTGTCGCCCAGGTAGATGGCAGCGTGGCTGACGCGGCCGCGGCCTGCGGTGCTGAAGAACAGCAGATCGCCTGGCTCGAGGTCGTTGCGTTTAACCAGCGGCGCATCGATGTTGATCATTTCACGGGAAGAACGCGGCAGGCTCATGCCCGCTTCTTCGCGGAACAGATAACCGATGAAACCGCTGCAATCGAACCCGGACTGGGTGGAGGTGCCGCCGAAGCGATAGCGCGTTCCTATCAGGGATTTGCCACGCTCAAGAATGCTGTCTGCCAGCACCGGCAGCTGGTAAGGCTTGGCGTCGCTGAACCGGGCCAGTTCGGCATCTGTGGCGAGCTCATCCTGCAACACCGAGCGGTCGGAACGCACGCTGGTAGCCGGAGCGGTAATAGACTTGACGGACTGTTGCAGCGCTGGCTGCGGGCCGTTTTGCGAAACCGGCATGTTGGCCGAGCAGCCAATGAGCAGGGTGACGAGTGCAAGAGGCACGAGGGGTGCGAAGCGAGCAAGCATGGGCACAACCGTGTCGGGAAATTGAAGATGACGAGACTATGCCCGCACCCATCTTCATTTGCAAATTCAATCGAACTAAATGTGACTTACCAGATCGGGCATGACATGTACCGCCCGGCAGGGCAAAAACACGTCCATCTGATCGCTGTGCTCGGTGCGCGTCAAATTAATTTGCGCCGTAAAACTGCCGCAAACCCTTGCTCTTACTAGGGGTTCATGGATGTACGCAAAGCTTGCCGAGGTGCCAATACTGAGCACAGCATCGAAGCCTTCAGCCATCTGTTCATGCAGCTTTTCGAGGGCCGAAACGGGCAATAGCTCCTCGAACAAAACGACGGGTGGTCGCATTGCGCCACCACATTGCCGACATAACGGCGGCAACGGTTGCTGCAATCGTCCACTCAAGTCCTCGTCGACGGCTGCACAGGACTGGCAGTAAAGCGGACTCAACTGACCATGAATTTCGATCAGGCGGTCCACCGGGCTACCCGCCGCCCGATGAAAGCCGTCGACGTTCTGGGTCAGCACCCAGCAGTCCGGTTTTTTTCGTTGCAACTCGGCAATCGCATAATGCGCAGCATTGGGTTCGCCTCCCAGACAGGCCCGGCCGAGCTCGGCGATGTACTTCCAGCACAGCGCCGGATCACGCTGCAGCATCGGCCCGGACAGCGCCTTCTCGATTGGCAGGCCATCGGCAGTGTTGCCCTCATATAGTCCGCCAACGCCGCGATAGGTCGGCAGACCGGAATCCGCCGAAAGGCCAGCCCCGGTAATGATCAGGATGCGCCGGGCGTGGCGCAGGGCGGCAGCGGTTTGCAGCAGCGCCGGGTCTACCACCCGAGCGTCTCTTTAAGGAAGGGGATCGTCAGCTTGCGCTGCGCCTGCAACGAAGCCTGGTCCAGGGTTTCCAGCAGGTCGAACAGCGCGCTCATGCTGCGGGTGCCGCGCGTGAGAATAAAATGCCCGACGTCATCGGTCAGGTGCAGGCCGCGGCGCGAGGCGCGCAACTGCAGGGCGCGCAATTTGTCCTCGTCCGACAGGCCGCGCATCTGAAACACCAGGGCCATGGTCAAGCGCGACTTCAAGTCCGGCAGTTTGACGGGCAATTCGCGAGGCGATTGCGAGGCGGCAATGAGCAGACGCCGACCGCTGTCACGCAGGCGATTGAACAGGTGGAATAACGCTTCCTCCCATTCCGGCTTGCCGACGATGGCTTGAAGGTCATCGAGGCAGACCAGCTCATACTGCTCAAGGTTGTCGAACAGCTCGACGCCTTCGTCAATCACTTGCGCCAGCGGCAGGTAGACCGCAGGTTCGCCCATCTGCTCGAAACGCAGGCAGGCGGCCTGCAGCAGATGCGTGCGCCCTACTCCGTCCTTGCCCCACAGGTAAATGAGGCTTTCGGTCCAGCCGGCCTCGGCTTCGCACAGCCGCTCCACGTAGCCGAGGGCCGCAGCGTTGGCGCCGGGATAGTAATTGATGAAGGTGGCGTCATCACGCAGACGCACACCCAGGGGCAGCTGAATGGGTTTCATGCTGGCTGCGCGGTTCAGGCGAACCGCCAGAGGCCTCTGTGAAAAGTGCGCAAAGTTTATACCCGTGAGGCTGGCCGCACAATGAGCCGTAACCCCATGCAAAATCAAAGGTTTGCGCCAGTCTCGGGCGAACGCAGGCTGACGGTGACGTTAAAGGCTCACATAAAAAAGGCGTGGATGCGATCACTCATCCACGCCCTGCTCGCATCTGCTTGCTGCTTACAACTCAGGATCTTCAGCACCTGCATAAATAGCAGAATGTTTGTAGACGTCGTGAACGTGGCGCAGCAGCACCATGATGACTGCCGCCACCGGCAGCGCTAGCAGAATGCCAGTGAAACCGAACAGCTCGCCGCCCGCCAGGATCGCGAAGATCACCGCAACCGGGTGCAGACCGATGCGGTCGCCCACCAGCAATGGCGTCAGCACCATGCCTTCCAGCGCCTGACCGACCATGAACACAGCGGCGATGGCCAGCATCGGATAGAGATCGCCACCAAACTGGAACAGCCCGGCGATCAACGCAGCGCCTATGCCAATGACGAAGCCCATATAAGGCACGATGGCCGCCAACCCGGCGATCACCCCGATCAACAGGCCCAGCTCAAGCCCCACCAGCATCAAGCCCGCCGCATAGATGACGCCCAGCGCAACCATGACCAGCAGCTGCCCGCGAATGAACGCGCCGAGCACTTCGTGACACTCACCGGCGAGCTTGACCACCTGTTCCTCACGATGGCGCGGCAACAGGCCGCGAATCTTCGCCATCATCACATCCCAGTCGCGCAGCAGGTAAAAGCACACCACCGGGATCAGCACCAGATTGGTAATCCAGCCGATCAGCGCCAGGCTCGACGCCGTCGCCTTGGACAAGACGATACCGACGATATCGCCGGTCTGGCCCATGTGCTCGGAGATCGCCGCCTTGACCTTGTCAAATTTCCAGAAACCATCCGCCAGACCGAACTTGGTCTGCACCCAGGGCAGCGCGCTGTGCTGCATCCAGTCGAGCATCTGCGGCGCCAGTTCGTAGAGGCGGAACAACTGCTTGGCCAGCATCGGCACCAGAACCAGCAGCAGGCCCATGAAGATCAGGGTGAACAGACCGAACACCGCCACCACACTCAAAGTGCGCGACAGCCCGAGCTTTTCCAGTTTGTCGGTCAGCGGGTCGCCCATGTACGCCAGCAACAGCGCCACCAGAAAGGGCGTCAGTATCGCGTGCAGCAACAACACAAAAACCACCAGCAGCGCGATGCCGCCAATCCAGAACCAGCGTTTTGTGTCCGTCATCAAAACCCCTCAATTGCTGATAGATAAAGCATTACGTGTGCGAACCGCCCAGCATCGGGCGGCACAGGGTTACCAGCGGAAAAACACTTGCGGGGCCGCCGCGGGCACCGGAGCCGGGGCCGGGGCGTGAATGGCTGCCGTTGCATCCACCGGTGTTGACACTGGCGGCGTGGCAGCGGGCGGATTCGGCTGAGCGGCGTCGGCAGCCGCCACCTCCTGAAGTTTGCCCAAAGACATTTGCGAACGCAGCTGATCGGCGCTGGCGCTCACTTCATAAATGATCCGGTCGCCTTCGACAACCTTCAGGCGCGCGCCAAAGGGTTCGAGCAACTGCATCAGTTGCGCGTAACGCTCAAGGTTCATGCCCTGCACTTGCATGACCAGGCCGCTGGAAGCCCCGGGCTTGGCGACAAATCTTGGCGCCAGGCGCTCGCTCACCGCCAGCAGCACCGCGTCGGCCAGGGCTTCGGAACTGGCAGCAGTGGCTGTGCCCTGCTCACGCTGATCGCCGATCCACAGACGCCATTTCCCTTGCCACTGCCCGGCCTCTTCACGGGCATGCACGGCCAGCAGGCCGTCGGCGCCGTAACGCTCGGAGGCCTGTTTGAGAACAGTCGGATCGCTGCCTTCTAGGTTTTTCGCGGTGCCAACACTCTGTTCTTCCAGGTCGGCCAGGGGCAGGCGCAACGGCAGGCCGCGATGCTGGGCAGCGCGGCGCAGCGGCTCGGCCGAGCCTTGACCATCGCCCACCAGATTGGAGCCTTCGGTGGCGTCGTTCAGCCACCAGCCGAGAAGGGTCGGCCGGTTGCTGCCCCACAGCGCATAACCGGCGTCACGCAGGGCGCGGTCGGTACTGGCCGGATCGAAATCCACCAGCAGGGTTTCCGGCGGCCCCGCTTCGTAGCCGTATTGACTGATGACTTTTTGCGGGTCCTTGCGCAGTTCGGCCAGTGACGACCCCTTGGCCGCACGGGCGTCGCCGGTCAGGCGCAGCACCAGGGTTTCCAGCGCTGCCTGGGTGGCGCGGGTGCGCTCGTCAGGCGTCTGGCCACTGACGGGCTCGCGCACTTGATAGAGGTTGTTCACGGTTTCAGCAAAGCTGGGCAGGCTGAGCAATGACAGACAGCCGAGAAAAAACAGGTTTGAAAGACGCATGGGCAGATCCCGAACAGAAAAAAGCGGCAACAAAAATAGAGACCGCGTCGAAAGGCTGGCGTGGGTGTGACCGCGTAGTGCCGTCAAACATTCACAATGCGGGTGAAGGCTACACCTTATAGCGCTCGTACCGCACCGACCAGCGTGACGGTGCGGCGGATTATTTCGCGCCAATCGGCCAGCCTGTCGGCCTAAGGATGGCCGCTGCCGCCCAAGCCTGATAAAATCGCGCGCCTTCGCAGACTGGCGATAGTGGCGGCTCATGCAACGGCATTGCGGTTCACGAGCCCCGCTGTTTCGGTCGATCTCCCCGAATCCCCCTTAAAGGCCTGGATCATGAGCAAGCAACCCTCCCTGAGCTACAAAGACGCCGGTGTAGACATCGACGCCGGTGAAGCACTGGTCGAACGCATCAAGAGCGTGGCCAAGCGCACCAAGCGCCCGGAAGTCATGGGCGGCCTGGGCGGCTTCGGCGCCCTCTGCGAAATCCCGGCGGGCTACAAGCAGCCAGTTCTGGTCTCCGGCACCGACGGCGTGGGCACCAAGCTGCGCCTGGCCCTGAACCTTAACAAACACGACACCATCGGCATCGATCTGGTCGCCATGTGCGTCAACGACCTGGTGGTCTGCGGCGCCGAGCCGCTGTTCTTCCTCGACTACTACGCCACCGGCAAGCTCAATGTCGACACGGCGGCCCAGGTGGTGACTGGCATCGGCGCAGGCTGCGAACTGGCCGGCTGCTCGCTGGTCGGCGGCGAAACCGCTGAAATGCCCGGCATGTACGAAGGCGAAGACTACGACCTGGCCGGTTTCTGCGTCGGTGTCGTCGAAAAGGCCGACATCATCGACGGCTCCAGGGTCGCTGCCGGTGATGCCCTGCTCGCGCTGCCGTCCTCGGGCCCGCACTCCAATGGTTATTCCCTGATCCGCAAGATCATCGAAGTGGCCGGTGCCGATATCGAAAACATCCAGCTCGACGGCAAACCGCTGACCGAGCTGCTGATGGCGCCCACCCGCATCTACGTCAAGCCGCTGCTCAAGCTGATCAAGGACACGGGCGCCGTCAAGGCCATGGCGCATATCACTGGCGGCGGTCTGCTGGACAACATCCCCCGCGTATTGCCAGAAGGCGCGCAGGCGGTGGTCGATGTTGCGAGCTGGCAGCGTCCGGCGGTGTTCGACTGGCTGCAGCAGCAGGGCAATGTCGATGAGACCGAGATGCATCGCGTGCTCAATTGCGGCGTGGGCATGGTCATCTGCGTGGCGCAGGAGCACGTTGAAAGTGCGCTGAAGGTCCTGCGCGAAGCGGGCGAGCAGCCCTGGGTGATCGGCCAGATCGCCACGGCTGCGCCGGGCGCTGCGCAAGTCGAGCTGAACAACCTCAAGGCGCACTGATGCCTGCAACCTGCAATGTCGTGGTGCTGCTGTCCGGCACCGGCGGCAACCTGCAAGCCATGATCGACAGCTTCCAGGGCGCTGATCAGCCCGCCCGTATCTGTGCGGTGATTTCCAACCGCGCCGATGCGTACGGCCTCCAGCGCGCCCGGGATGCGGGGATCGACACCCGGGTTCTTGATCACACCGGCTACGCCGACCGCGAGGCCTTCGATGCCGCGCTGATCGCGCTGATCGACACCTTCGCACCCCGACTGGTGGTGCTCGCCGGTTTCATGCGTATCCTCACGGCAGGCTTTGTACGCCATTATCAGGGCCGCCTGCTCAACATCCATCCTTCGCTGCTGCCGCGCCATAAAGGCCTGCATACCCATCAACGGGCACTGGACGCCGGTGATGCCGAACATGGCTGCACCGTGCACTTTGTCACCGAGGAACTCGACGGTGGCCCCCTGGTCGTACAGTCAGCAATTGCGGTCGAGCCTGACGACTCGCCGATATCCCTGGCCAAGCGTGTTCACGCCCAGGAACACCGTATCTACCCACTGGCCGTTCGCTGGTTTGCCGAAGGCCGTTTAAGCCTGGGTGCAGAAGGCGCACTATTGGACGGGCAGTTGATCGCCGCCACCGGCCACCTGATTCGAAACTAGGAGATATTATGCGCCGCGCTTTGCTGTTCGCTCTCGCCCTGCTCGCCCTGCCAGCCACTCAGGCCGCCGAGCTACAACCCTTCTCCGCCAGCTACACCGCCGACTGGAAGCAGTTGCCCATGAGCGGCACGGCCGAACGCAGCCTCGCTGCCGGCCCCAACGGCGTCTGGACCCTGAACTTCAAGGCCTCGATGATGATTGCCAGCCTGTCTGAAGTCAGCACACTCAAAGTCGACAAGGACACCCTGGTGCCGCAGACCTACGCATTCGAACGCGGTGGGCTGGGCAAGTCGAAGAAGGTCGACCTGGCGTTCGACTGGTCGAACAAGGTCATCACCGGGACTGACCGGGGCGATGCCATCAAGCTGCCGCTCAACAGTGGCGTGCTCGATAAATCTACCTATCAGCTGGCCTTGCAGCATGACGTGGCCACCGGCAAGAAGAGCATGAGCTATCAGGTCGTCGACGGTGACGAGATCGATACCTACGACTTCCGCGTGCTGGGTTCCGAGAAGGTCGCCACCAAGGCAGGTCAGATCGACGCCATCAAGGTCGAGCGCGTGCGCGATCCGACACAGAGCAAGCGCATCACCGTGCTCTGGTTCGCCAAGGACTGGGACTACCTGCTGGTGCGCCTGCAGCAGGTCGAAACCGACGGCAAGGAATACAACATCATGCTGCAGGATGGCACGGTCAATGGCCGCGCGGTCAAAGGCAGCTGATAGTCCTGCCGCCGTACAAAGAGCCCCGCCATCGAGCGGGGCTTTTTTATGGCACCTGTCCCGGCTGCAGGAGCCCACTTATTGGCTAAGCGGCGTGTCAGAGACCGCCTCTCGCGAACAATTTCGCGCCTACAGGACCTGCCGAAACCCACATGAAACTATCTTCATTTGCCGACCCGAACCGCCACAGCCCTTGTGATTAAAGGCCTTCAGAGGAACTAGAGGCGAAACAGCGGAACATGAAAAAAACCGACTATTTACGTAGTCAGCTAACAACTTCTATAAATGAGGCCTGCGACAGATCGCCGCAGTCCACGTCAGGAGGTTGAATCATGACTGTAATCGTAACTGAACGCGACGACGCCCATATCTCCCACGAAAGCATTGCTGATGGCATTCAGATCTGGGACGTTTACCAGCAGGATCAACTGGTCGGCATGTTCCACGTCGAGTCAGACGCGCAGCGTTACAGGATGGAACTCGAAGAGCAGGAAAGCAGACGCAATCAGTCATTCGCCGCCGCGCGGAGTTGACGAGCAGAATCGCGTTAAAACAAAACCCGCTCAAGGCGGGTTTTGTCTGCAAGGGGTTTACCACATCAGGTCATCAGGGATCTTGTACGCCGCGTACGGATCATCGCCATCGGCCTTCTCTTCGGTCGCCTCGCTGAGCAACACGATACGCCGCGGGTCGCGCTCCTGAATCTTCAGCGCCGCCTCCCGGGGGATGACTTCGTAGCTGCCGCCATGGTGAACAATCGCCAGCGAGCCATTGCTCAGCTTGCTGCGCATCAGGTTGTTGACCGAGATACGCTTGACCTTCTTGTCGTCGACGAAGTTGTAATAATCTTCGGTCGTCAGCTTCGGCAGGCGCGAGGCTTCGATCAGTTGCTTGACCTGGGCGGTACGGGCTTTTTGCTCGACCTTTTCCTGCTGCTGACGATTGAGCTCCTGATCGCGCTTGACCTTCTGCGCCGCCGCTTCCTGGGCGGCACGCTTCTGTGAGTCGTCAACTTCAATCTGGCCCTTGTGCACCAGACGCTGTTCTTTCTGCTTGGTTTTGCTGACCTGTTTGGCCTGCTTCTGATTGACCAGACCTGCCTTGAGCAACTGGTCGCGTAGGGAAATGCTCATTTATCTACTCACTTATGCAGTTGCAGCGGGCTCAGCCATCGCTGGGCGCGTTCTTTTCCTGACGTTTGGCTTCGCCCCAGAGAGCGTCCATTTCTTCGAGGGTGCAATCTTCCATGGGACGACCGGTGTCGCGCAATGCCTGTTCGATAAATCGGAAGCGGCGCTCGAACTTGCGGTTGGCGGCGCGCAGGGCGTTTTCCGGGTCTACCTTCAGATGCCGCGCCAGATTGACGGCCGCAAACAGCAGATCGCCCACTTCCTCGGCGATGCCTTCGGGGTTGTTATCGGCCATCGCCTCGAGCACTTCGTCCAGCTCTTCGCGCACGTTATCCACCACCGGCAACGCCGATGGCCAGTCAAAACCGACACTGGATGCGCGCTTTTGCAATTTGGCAGCCCGGGACAAGGCTGGCAGCACCGCAGGCACGTCGTCCAGCAGCGACAACTGCTCCGGGGCTGATGCTTTGCTGGCACGCTCCTGAGCCTTGATCTCTTCCCAGCGCTGCCTGACCTGCTCTTCGCTCAGGCGCGGAGTTTCCAGCGGCGCATAGAGGTCGCCGGTGGGGAATACATGGGGGTGGCGCTGAATCAGTTTGCGGGTAATGCCATCGACCACACCGTCGAATTCGAAGCGGCCTTCTTCCCTGGCCAGCTGGCTGTAATACACCACCTGAAACAGCAGATCGCCTAATTCGCCCTTGAGGTCATCGAAGTCACCGCGCTCGATGGCGTCGGCCACCTCATAGGCTTCTTCAAGCGTGTGCGGCACGATGCTAGCGTAATTCTGCTGCACGTCCCATGGGCAACCGTATTGCGGGTCGCGCAGACGGGCCATGAGGTGAAGCAGGTCCTGAAGCTTGTACATGGGGGTTCCCTTTGCTCGCAGGGCGCAATTCATGCAGGAGCCGACGTGTTGGCGAGGCGGCAGACCTGAGGCGCCGCTAAACATCCCCTCGCCAACACGTTGGCTCCTGCAACAGTTTTCCGCTCAAGGCGTGCGATTACGCCGGGTCTCGATGATGTTTGGCAGTTGCGAGATTCGTCCCAACAACCGGCCCAGTGCATCCAGGCCGGGAATCTCGATGGTCAGCGACATCAGCGCGGTGTTGTCTTCCTTGTTCGAGCGGGTATTGACCGCCAGCACGTTGATCCGCTCGTTGAGCAGGATCTGCGAGACATCGCGCAGCAGGCCGGAACGGTCGTAGGCGCGGATGATGATGTCCACCGGGTAGGTCAGCACCGGCACCGGGCCCCAGCTGACCTGGATGATGCGCTCCGGCTCGCGACCACCGAGTTGCAGTACTGATGCGCAATCCTGGCGGTGGATACTGACGCCCCGGCCCTGAGTGATGTAACCGACGATGGCATCGCCAGGCAGCGGCTGACAGCAACCGGCCATCTGCGTCATCAGGTTGCCCACGCCCTGAATCTGGATGTCGCCGCGCTTGCCAGGCTTGTAGCCGGTGGCCTTGCGGGGGATCAGCTCCAGCTGATCGTTGCCGCGCTCCGGCTCGACCAGTTGCTGCGCCAGGTTGACCAACTGGGCCAGACGCAGGTCACCGGCGCCAAGCGCGGCGTACATGTCGTCGGCGGTTTTCATGTTGGCCTTGTCGGCCAGCCGGTCAAAGTCCACCGAAGGCAAGGCCAGTCGCGCCAGCTCGCGCTCAATCAGCGTGCGCCCGGCAGCGACGTTCTGATCCCGCGCCTGCAGCTTGAACCAGTGAACGATCTTGGCCCGCGCCCGCGACGTAGTGATGTAACCCAGGTTCGAGTTCAGCCAGTCACGGCTTGGCGTGCCGTGCTTGCTGGTGATGATCTCCACCTGCTCGCCGGTCTGCAGGCTGTAGTTGAGCGGCACGATGCGGCCGTTGATTTTCGCACCACGGCAGTTGTGGCCGATCTCGGTGTGTACGCGGTAGGCGAAATCCAGTGGCGTGGCGCCTTTGGGCAGGTCGATGGCATGGCCATCGGGGGTGAAGACGTACACCCGATCCGGCTCGATATCGACGCGCAACTGGTCGGCAAGACCGCCGATGTCGCCGAGTTCTTCGTGCCATTCGAGCACCTGACGCAGCCAGGAGATTTTCTCTTCGTAATGATTGGAGCCGGATTTGACGTCGGTGCCCTTGTAGCGCCAGTGCGCGCAGACCCCGAGTTCAGCCTCTTCGTGCATGGCGTGGGTGCGAATCTGCACCTCCAGCACCTTGCCTTCAGGGCCGATGACCGCCGTGTGCAGCGAGCGGTAGCCGTTTTCCTTGGGGTTGGCGATGTAATCGTCAAACTCCTTGGGAATGTGTCGCCACAAGGTGTGAACGATGCCCAGCGCGGTGTAGCAGTCGCGCATTTCCGGAACCAGCACCCGCACGGCGCGAACGTCGTAGATCTGACTGAATTCCAACCCCTTGCGCTGCATTTTGCGCCAGATGGAATAGATGTGTTTAGCGCGCCCGCTGATATCGGCCTTGACGCCGGTGGCCAGCAGTTCGTTTTCCAGTTGGTTCATCACCTCGCCGATGAAGCGCTCGCGGTCCAGCCGGCGCTCATGCAACAGTTTGGCGATCTGCTTGTACTGATCGGGCTCCAGGTAGCGGAAAGACAGGTCCTCCAGCTCCCACTTGATATGGCCGATGCCGAGCCGATGAGCCAGCGGCGCGTAGATATCGAAGACCTCGCGAGCCACCCGGTTGCGCTTCTCTTCGTCGGTGTTCTTCACGGCGCGGATGGCGCACGTGCGCTCGGCCAGCTTGATCAGCGCGACGCGTACGTCGTCAACCATGGCCACCAGCATCTTGCGCAGGTTCTCCACCTGGGCCTGGCTGCCCAGCACCAGCGACTGGCGCGGGCTCAGGCTGGCACTGATCGCCGCCATGCGCAGCACGCCATCAATCAGCTTGGCCACGGTGGCACCGAAGCGCTGCTCGACGTCGCGCAGCGGGATCTTGCCCTCGCGCACGCCACGATAGAGCACGGCGGCCACCAGGGAATCCTGATCCAGCTTGAGGTCGGCGAGGATCTCGGCGATCTCAAGGCCTGCCTGGAAACTGGACGCACCCTCGGCCCACAGGTTTTTCGCTGCGTTGTCCTGCTGCTCGGCCTGCCTGGCAAACTCACAGGCTTCCTTCAATGCCTGTCGATCCACTATGAGGTCGACGCTGACCACATGATCAAGCCATGCGTCGAGGTTGATACTGCCGTCGGTGTTGATCGGCTGGTGTGCTCTCACCTGTACCATGCTGCTTACCTTCCCTACGGCGCGATGAATGGCGCCTGTATGTCGCTGACCTTCTTGAGCGGCCACGGCGCGCTGGGCAGGCGCGGACGTTGTTCGCGGGTCAGTCGGATTGAACGAGACTCCCTGTAAGCGGCTGGCTCGATGCCCTGGGCCGCCGCTTACTTGCTCGCTTCAAATAACGCCATGGCCTCGACATGTGCCGTTTGTGGAAACATATCGAGGATACCGGCACGTTTTAATACATAGCCCTGATTGACCAGCTCGACCGTGTCGCGGGCCAGCGTGGCCGGGTTGCAGGAAACATAGAGCAACCGCCTGGCACCCGAATGCCTGAGCTGGCGCACTGCCTCCAGCGCTCCATCACGCGGCGGGTCCAGCAGTATGGCGCAAAAGCCCTGGGCTGCCCGGTCCAGCCGGGCCAACGGCTGAGACAAGTCCGCCTGAACAAATTCGACATTGTGCAGATCATTACTCATTGCGTTGGCAGTGGCACGCTCGACCATGGTCGCAACGCCTTCCACCGCCACCACTTCCCTGACTTTGCTCGCCAACGGCAGAGCAAAGTTGCCAACGCCGCAGAACAAATCCAGCACCCGCTCATCAGCCTGAGGCGCCAGCCAGTCCAGCGCCTGCTCGATCATCGCCGTGTTGATGGCTGCATTGACCTGAATGAAGTCCCCCGGCCGGTAGGCCAGTTCCAGGTTCCAGGGCTCCAGCCGATA
Source organism: Pseudomonas viridiflava (assembly GCF_900585905.1). Lineage (GTDB taxonomy): Bacteria > Pseudomonadota > Gammaproteobacteria > Pseudomonadales > Pseudomonadaceae > Aquipseudomonas. The sequence continues at coordinate 183,268 of NZ_UTVH01000076.1, read as the reverse complement.
GCCCAGTTTGTCATCGGGCCTGACCGGTTGCGGCTCACCTTCGCCATGCAACCAGAGTTGCGCGTCGTGAGTGTGACAAAAGGTTTGCAAGATGTTCAGGTCACCCTCTGCCAAGGGCGCCGTATGACGCACCAGTACGGCCGTCGATGTGCCGCTGAACAACTCGACATGGCCCAGCACCTGAGGCTTGCTGAATGTTTTCAGCATGCCTGGCAGCTGCGCCATGATCGGTTGCAAGGCTTGTACCAGCACCGGGCATTCTTCGATGGCGATAATGTCCTGACTGGCCAGCGCACGAAAACCCACGTCCAGATGTTTCGCCTTGATATCAAAGCGCACCGCGACCCGGGCACGTCGGCGGTAGGCGAATTCTGCGCTGGTCAGAGGCGCTGCCCACTGCTGGGGTTCGACCCCGGCCACGCGCTGCAGCTGCTCGGCGAGCATGCGCTGTTTGAGGGCAAGCTGCTCGGTGTGGGGCACATGCTGCACGCTGCAGCCGCCGCAACGGCCGAAATGCCTGCAGGGTGCCGGACGGCGCAAGGTACTGGCCTGAAACACCCGTTCGGTGCGCGCTTCGACGATCTTGCCGTGGGCATTGAGCACCCGCGCTTCGACCTCTTCACCGGCCAGACTGCCGCTGACGAACCAGGTCTTGCCTTCGAAGAAAGCAATGCCACGGCCGTCGTTGGCCAGACGCTCGATGGTCAGGCGCTGCTTCTTGCCGGTGGGGATCTGCTGGGTCCGGGTACCGCCTGCGGGTTGAAAGCGCAGGCCTCTCTGTTGTTTGGCCATCAGCGGGGCGCGTCGTAGACGCCGGTCGACAGGTATCGGTCGCCACGGTCACAGATGATCGCGACCATGACCGCATTTTCGACTTCTCGTGACAAGCGCAACATGCCGGCCACCGAACCGCCGGAGGACACGCCGCAGAAAATGCCTTCTTCACGGGCCAGACGGCGCATGGTGTCTTCTGCCTCGTCCTGGCCCATGTCGACAATGCGATCGACGCGATCGGCCTGATAGATGCGCGGCAGGTATTCTTCCGGCCAGCGACGGATACCGGGGATGGACGCGCCGTCCATCGGCTGCAGACCGACGATCTGCACGTCAGGGTTCTGCTCCTTGAGGTAGCGCGAGACGCCCATGATGGTGCCGGTGGTGCCCATGGAGCTGATGAAGTGAGTCACGCTACCAGCAGTCTGTCGCCAGATTTCCGGGCCGGTGCTGGTGTAGTGCGCCTCGGGATTGTCGCCATTGGCGAACTGGTCCAGCACCTTGCCACGGCCTTCACGCTGCATGCGCTCGGCCAGGTCACGGGCGCCCTCCATGCCTTCGTCCTTGCTGACCAGAATCAGCTCGGCGCCATAGGCGGTCATCGCAGCCTTGCGCTCGGCGCTGGAGTTGTCCGGCATGATCAGGATCATGCGGTAACCCTTGATTGCCGCCGCCATGGCCAGGGCAATGCCGGTGTTGCCGGAGGTCGCTTCGATCAGGGTATCGCCCGGGTGGATCTGGCCGCGCAGTTCGGCGCGGGTGATCATCGACAGCGCAGGACGATCCTTGACTGAACCGGCAGGGTTGTTACCTTCCAGTTTCAGCAGAAGCGTGTTGCTGGTATTGCCCGCCATGCGTTGCAGACGCACAAGCGGGGTGTTGCCGACACAATCGGCAATGGTGGGGTACTGCAGGGTCATGACGTATTCGCAATCCAGGCTGCGGGGGCGCCTATCATAACGGCAAAGGGGCAAAGCCCATATCACGCAAAGTACGGGCCCTATCGCTAAATGGCATAAGCACTTGGCGCACTGCGATGCAAACACCGATGCGTGCCCACAGGCCGACCGATGACGCTACTATTAGCCATCGATCGCGGCGAACTGACTAAACTGGCCGCACCCCTACTGTTACTGTCGTGAATGATTGCCGGACATCCTGGCCCGCTGGAGAACACGTGTGCTGAAGAAGATGGGTATCAAGGGCCGCGTCCTGCTGCTGACCATCCTGCCTGCGCTGCTGATGGCCACGCTGCTGGGTGGCTATTTCATCTGGATGCAGCTGCACGACCTGCAGAGCCAGCTGGTTGAGCGTGGCGAGATGATCGCTGAAGAGCTGTCGCCTCTGGCAGCTCCGGCCATGAGCAGCAGCAACGCCACCCTGCTTGAGCGCATCGCCGTGCAGACCCTTGAGCACAGCGACGTGCGCTCGGTCACCTTCCTTGATGCCAACCGCGACGTGCTCGCCCACGCAGGGCCGAACATGATCAACCCGCCGCCGCAGAGCGACGAGACCACCATGCAGCAGCGTTCCGGCCACGACGCCACGCGCTATCTGCTGCCGGTGACCGGCCGTCAGCGCCACCTGACCGGTGAGATGATCCCGGAAGAAGCCGACCGCCTGCTGGGCTGGGTCGAGCTGGAGCTGACCCACAGCGGCACGCTGTTGCGCGGCTATCGCAGCATGTTCTTCAGCCTGTTCCTGATCCTCGGCGGGCTGGTACTGACCGCAATCCTGGCCCTGCGCATCAGCCGCACCATCAATGACCCGCTGAGCCTGATCAAACAGGCGGTATCACAACTCAAGGACGGCAATCTGGAAACCCGTCTGCCGCCCCTGGGCAGCATCGAACTGGACGAACTGGCGTCGGGCATCAATCGCATGGCTGCCACGCTGCAGAATGCCCAGGAAGAATTGCAGCACAACATCGAGCAGGCCACCGAAGACGTGCGCCAGAACCTGGAAACCATCGAAATCCAGAACATCGAGCTGGACCTGGCGCGCAAAGAGGCGCTGGAGGCCAGCCGGATTAAATCCGAATTCCTGGCCAACATGAGCCACGAAATCCGCACCCCGCTCAACGGTATTCTGGGCTTTACCCACCTGTTGCAGAAAAGCGAGCTGAGCCCACGGCAATACGACTACCTGGGCACCATCGAAAAATCCGCCGACAGCCTGCTGGGCATCATCAATGAGATTCTTGATTTCTCCAAGATCGAAGCGGGCAAGCTGGTGCTGGACAACGTGCCCTTCAACCTGCGCGACCTGCTCCAGGACACCCTGACCATTCTGGCTCCCGCCGCCCATGCCAAGCAGCTGGAGCTGGTCAGCCTGGTGTATCGCGATACGCCTTTGTCACTGCTGGGCGACCCGTTGCGCCTGAAACAGATCATGACCAACCTGGTCAGCAATGCGATCAAGTTCACCCGCGAGGGCACCATCGTCGCCCGCGCCATGGTCGAGGACGAAAGCGAGGACAGCGCCCAGTTGCGCATCAGCGTGCAGGACACCGGGATCGGTTTGTCGAGCCAGGACGTGCGGGCGCTGTTTCAGGCCTTCAGCCAGGCCGACAATTCACTGTCCCGGCAGCCGGGCGGCACCGGGCTGGGGCTGGTGATTTCCAAGCGCCTGATCGAGCAGATGGGCGGCGAGATCGGGGTCGACAGCGAGCCGGGCGAAGGCTCCGAGTTCTGGATCAGCCTGCGGCTGCCCAAGGCCCGCGATGACATCGAAGACTTGCCTGCCCTGCCGTTGCAAGGCCTGCGCGTAGCGGTGCTGGAGCATCACGATCTCGCTCGCCAGGCGCTGGAGCATCAGTTGGAAGACTGCGGCCTGCAGACGCTGGTCTTCAGCAATCTTGAAAACCTGCTCAATGGCGTCACCGCCGCGCATCAGTCGCCTGCGGCCATCAGCCTTGCGGTGCTGGGCCTGACCGCTCATGAGCTTCCGCCCGAACGCCTGCGTCAGCATATCTGGGACCTGGAAAACCTCGGCTGCAAAGTGCTGGTGCTGTGCCCGACCACCGAGCAGGCGCTGTTTCAGCTGGCGGTGCCCGACATGTACACCCAGCTGCAGGCCAAACCCGCCTGCACCCGCAAAATGCGCCGCGCCCTGTGCGAACTGGTCAGCCCTCGCACCCAGCGCAGCGAGGCGGCAGAGCCGCTGGCCAGTCGGCCGCCACGCCTGCTCTGCGTCGATGACAACCCGGCCAACCTGCTGCTGGTGCAGACCCTGCTGGAAGACATGGGCGCGCAGGTCACCGCCGTCGACAGCGGTTATGCCGCATTGCGTGCGGTGCAGAGTGAAACCTTCGACCTGGTGCTGATGGACGTGCAGATGCCGGGGATGGATGGCCGTCAGGCAACCGAAGCAATCAGGGCCTGGGAAATCGAGCGGCAGAGCAGTTCGCTGCCCATCGTTGCCCTCACCGCCCACGCCATGGCCAACGAAAAACGCGCCCTGCTGCAGAGCGGCATGGACGATTACCTGACCAAGCCTATCAGCGAGCGCCAACTGGCCCAGGTGGTGCTGAAGTGGACCGGCCTGGCGCTGCGCAACCAGCATCCTGATCGCCATACCCAGACGCTTTATCAGGGCATCGACGTGCACGTGCTGGACCACGGCGAGGGCCTGAAACTGGCGGCGGGCAAGCCGGACCTGGCCGCCGATATGCTCGCCATGCTGCTGGCGTCCCTGGATCAGGACCGCGAAGCGATCCGCAGCGCGCGGGCAGCCGGTGACGCCGAAACCCTGCTGGAGCGTGTGCACCGCCTGCATGGCGCCACCCGGTATTGCGGCGTCCCGCAACTGCGCGCCGCCTGTCAGCGCAGCGAAACCCTGCTCAAGCAGAATTCCCCCCAACTCGACGACGCCCTGGATGATCTGGAAGCCGCGATCATCCGGCTGGCCAAGGAAGCGCGGGTCAGCGCGTGAAGCGTGCCGATTTCGCCGGGCAGGTTTCGGCGGCCAATGCAGGCAAAAAAAGCCACAAGTGCGTGATAGGATGCGCGCAATTTGGAGGACCTCATGGCCGAACACGACTTTCGTTACAGCATGCTCAACCCGCAACACACCCTGACCGAGTGCCGCACCCTGGCCCCCGGGCGCTATCAAGTGACTGGCAACGGCGGCTCGATTCACGACCGCGACGAACTGCTGGTGACCATCAAAGGCAGCAAAACCCTGCACATGCGCCTGCAAGTGGAGAAGGTCAGGCACCTGATCAATCCGCCCGGCCAGTGGATTGCCGTGGCCCGCGGCCCGGTTTTCGACGAATTGGCGATCCATCAGTGGAAAGTCAATTGCGATGGCTGCGGCTCGGTGCTGGACTTCGAGTTCATGGTCGACGCCAAGGCCGGGGTGGCGGCGCAGAAGCCCGCTGCAGCGGCGCGTATCGCCGAGCTGGGCTGGACGGCCGAAGGCGAGCGCCACCTGTGCAAGAAGTGCCAGGAGAAAGCGGCATGAAAATGTTTGCATCGGCAGCATTGGTTGCTGCTTTGCTGACAGGCTGTGCGGCTACGCCGTTACCGATCAAGCATGACCAGAGCTATGTGCTGGAATGGATTGGCGAACGCCCGCTGATCGATAACAGCCATCTGACCATGACCCTGGGCGAAGATGGCCGCGCTTACGGCAATGCAGGCTGCAACCATTGGTTCGCGTCTTACACCCTGCAGAACCAGACCCTGACCTTCAGCGCCGTGGGCAACACCCGCAAGATGTGCGCCCCGGCATTGATGGAGCAGGAGCAACGCTTCCTGCAAGCGCTGGGCAAGGTGCAGCGCTGGGACATCTCGCCTATCGACCAGCTGCGCCTATGGCCGGCCCAGGGCAAGCCATTGCGCTTCTGGGAAGAAAGCTGAAAGGTCTCCTGCGAAGATCGGCCATCATCCAGAACCCGTAGGAGCTCCCGGGGTGGCGCTCCACCGAGCACCGCGAGGCAGCGATGGCGGCGTGCCTGACACACCGCCTTCGCGGCCGTCTGACGGGCATATCGCGTCGATCACCCCTCCCCGCGCAATGCCTTCAATTTGGCCATGACCCCCGCCGCTGTCTGTTCGCCCAACAGCTGTTCGCGCATTTTGCCCTTGTCGTCGATGATGTAGGTCACCGGCAATGCCTCGCTTGGCGGCAGGTCGTAGTGCGCGGCCGGGTCCTGGGCCAATACGGTGAACTTGATGCCCAGCGCATTGCTCGCCGCCTTCAATTCCTCGCCTTGCAGGTTATCGAAGTTGACCCCCAGAACCGTCACCTGTTTGTCCTTGAGCTGCTCGGCCAGGCCATTGAGCTCGGGAATCTCGACCCGGCACGGGCCGCACCATTCAGCCCAGTAATTGATCACCAGCCAGTGTTTATCGATACGTTCGCTGGCGACTTTCTGGCCATTCTGATCGGTCCCAAGGTCTACGCCGCACCCGGCCAGCAGCATGCTGCCCACCAGTGCCATCACCGCTGCCAATCGACTTGCCATGTTATTCCTCGCTGTCATGAAATGCCGAAAGCTGCGACCAATCACCGCCCGGTGTTCAGCCACCGCCGTCACTTAGGTAGAATAGCCGCCACCTTACGCAAGATGCGACCTGCAAATGACCGATCTGACGCTTTATCACAACCCGCGCTGCAGCAAATCGCGCGGCGCGCTGGAACTGCTGCAAGGCCGTGGCCAGAGTCCGTCCATCGTGCTGTATCTGGAAACCCCGCCAGACGCCGCACAACTGCGTGATCTGCTGAGCAAACTGGGAATCAGCGCCCGCCAGCTTCTGCGCAGCGCAGAAGACGACTACAAGACCCTCAACCTCGCCGACCCAAGCCTTGGCGAAGACGCGTTGATCGCGGCCATGGCGGCGCATCCCAAGCTGATCGAGCGACCGATTCTGGTCGCTGGCGACAGGGCCGTGATCGGCCGCCCACCGGAAGCCATCCTGGAGTTACTGCCATGACGACCCCTTACATCCTGGTTCTGTTTTACAGCCGCAACGGCTCTACCAGTGAAATGGCCCGCCAGATCGCCCGCGGCGTCGAGCTGGGTGGCATGGAGGCGCGCCTGCGCACCGTGCCGGCGATTTCCACCGACTGCGAAGCAACCGCCCCGGCCATCCCGGAAAGCGGCGCCGTGTACGCCACGCTGGACGACCTGAAAAACTGCGCAGGCCTGGCCCTGGGCAGCCCGACGCGCTTCGGCAACATGGCCGCGCCGCTCAAGTACTTCCTCGACGGCACCAGCAACCTGTGGCTGACCGGCGCGCTGGTTGGCAAACCTGCGGGCGTTTTCACCTCCACCGCCAGCCTGCACGGCGGCCAGGAAACCACGCTGCTGTCGATGCTGCTGCCGCTGTTGCACCACGGCATGCTGATCGCCGGCCTGCCCTACAGCGAATCGGCACTGGTGGACACCAGCGGCGGCGGCACCCCTTATGGCGCCAGTCACCATGCGGGCGCCGATGGCAAGCGCGCGCTGGACGCCCATGAAAGCCAACTGTGCCGCGCGCTGGGCCAGCGTCTGGCCAAGACCGCGCAATTGCTCGACCCGTCACGAAGCTTATCCCCGTGAAACCTTGCGCACCGGGTTCGGGTCTGAGACTGCGAACCTCTGCTCTGGAACTTGAATGCACGATTACAAATGGCTGAACGAGTACTGCCTGAACCGGTTCGGTTCGGCGAAAGCGCTGGAAGCGCACTTGCCAACCGCCAAAACCGCGAAACAGCTGCAAGCCATGACGACCGACCGCTACCTGTCGACCATGGCACTGCGGGTGTTTCGTGCCGGCTTGAAGCACAGCCTGGTGGATGCCAAATGGCCTGCGTTTGAAGAAGTGTTCTTTCGCTTCGACCCGGAAAAAGTGGTGCTGATGGGCGCCGATCACCTGGAGCGACTGATGCAGGACGCGCGAATCATTCGCCACCTGGGCAAGCTCAAGAGCGTGCCGCGCAATGCGCAGATGATGCTCGACGTCGAGCAGGAACATGGCAGCTTTGGCCAGTTCATCGCGCAATGGCCAGTCGAAGACATCACCGGCCTGTGGCAATACCTGGCCAAACAGGGCAACCAGATGGGCGGTTTGTCGGCGCCGAGGTTCCTGCGCATGGTCGGCAAGGACACCTTCATTCCGACCTGGGACGTGGTCGCCGCGCTCAACGCGCAGAAGATCGTCGACCGGGTCCCGACCAGCAAACGCGACCAGGCCATCGTCCAGCAGGTGTTCAACCAGTGGCACAGTGAAAGCGGCAGGCCACTGTGCCAGCTCTCAGCCATGCTGGCGTTTACGGTAAACCATTAAATTTCAACGGCTGTCTGTAGGAGCGCACGAGCACCGCGAGGCCGCGATAGGGGGTATTCGCTGAACCCTATCGCGGCCTCGCGGTGCTCAGTGGAACGCCACCCCGGACGCTCCTACAATATTTATGTGCCTTAAATATTCACCACCTGCACAAAACGCGACGCTGCGCTTTCGTCGATGCGCAGGCTGGTGAAGTCAAACAGCGTGCGGTCGGCCAGTTGCGACGGCTGCACGTTCTGCAGGCTGCGGAAAATGCTGTCGGTGCGGCCCGGCGTCTTGCGCTCCCAGTCCTGCAGCATCTCCTTGACCACCTGGCGTTGCAGGTTTTCCTGGGAGCCGCACAGGTTGCAGGGGATGATCGGGAAGTTCTTGAAGTCCGAGTACGCCTGAATGTCCTTCTCGTGGCAGTACGCCAGCGGCCGGATCACGACATTGCGGCCGTCGTCAGCGCGCAGCTTGGGCGGCATGGCCTTGAGCGCGCCATTGAAGAACATGTTGAGGAAGAAGGTTTGCATGATGTCATCGCGATGGTGACCCAGGGCCATTTTCGTCGCGCCAATCTCGTCGGCAAAGGTATACAAGGTGCCGCGGCGCAGGCGTGAGCACAGGGAGCAGGTGGTCTTGCCCTCGGGGATCAATCGCTTGACCACCGAATAAGTGTCCTTCTCGACGATGTGGTACTCGACGCCCAGACCTTCAAGGTAGGCGGGCAACACATGTTCGGGGAAGCCCGGCTGCTTCTGGTCCATGTTCACAGCGACGATATCGAATTTGACCGGCGCGGCCTTCTGCAGGTGCAGCAACACGTCGAGCAGTGTGTAACTGTCCTTGCCCCCGGACAGACAGACCATGACCTTGTCGCCCTCTTCAATCATGTTGTAGTCGGCAACCGCTTCGCCCGCCTGGCGACGCAGGCGTTTCTGCAGTTTGTTCTGATTGACTGATAGGGTGCCCATGGCGCTGATATCCGCTTGCTGAAACGAGGAAGACAGGTGAAAAGGCCGACATTTTACGCACAAATACTGTGCTGGGCTAACGCACTTGGCGGGCCAGCGCACGCATCGCGATATCAAATAGCCAGTTCATCGCGAAACGCTCTAAGCGGGCCCAGCCAACGCTGACAACTCTTTCTACACTGAGCAATGGAAGTCTGCATTCAGTGTGATGCCATCGCAGGCGGCAGCACGGTTTCATGAAAGCAAGGAGTGGCCACATGATCCATCACCTCTGGGGCCTGTTCGCCCATCCCGATCAGGAATGGCAGCACATACGGGGCGACCACGAACAAAGTATTGGCCGTTTCTACTTCACCCATACCCTCATCCTCGCAGCCATCCCGACGGTTTCGGCCTACATCGGCACCACGCAGATGGGCTGGGTGATCGGCGCGCACACTCCGGTCACGCTGACACCGCACAGCGCGCTGTGGATGTGCATCATGTCGTACATCGCCATACTCGGCGCCGTGGCGATCATGGGCGGCTTCATTCACTGGATAGCGCGTACTTACAACGCCGAGCCCAGCCTCTCGCGCTGCATTGCGTTTGCCACCTACACTGCCACGCCGCTGTTCATCGGCGGTCTGGCGGCGCTTTATCCGCATATGTGGCTGTGCATGCTGGTGGGCATGTCGGCCATTTGCTACACGGTTTATCTGCTGTATGTCGGGCTGCCCACGTTCATGAGCATTCCGGCGGACGAAGGGTTCATGTTCTCCAGCTCGGTGCTGGCCATTGGCTTGGTGGTGCTGGTGGCGATCATGGCGTTTACCGTGGTGCTGTGGGGCATCGGTGTCGGCCCTGAATATGCCACCTGAACGCTGAGCCACCCTGCTCTGTCGCCTGGATGGCTGATGACCATTGGGCGGCTCGGGTTTTCGGTAGCGCCCGGATTTGCGGCATACTCGGCTGCTCTGGAGACCGATGAAGCATGCCCGAGCCACTCAACACCCGCGTCGAACACTGCTACCAACAAGCCGAAGCCTTTTTCAAACGCCCCTTCAAACGCCCGGTAGTCAGCCTCAAGCTGCGCGGTCAGAAGGCCGGTGTCGCGCATTTGCATGAAAACATGCTGCGCTTCAACCCGCAGCTGTATCGCGAAAACAGCGAAGATTTTCTGCGCCAGACCGTCCCTCATGAAGTTGCGCACCTGGTCGCCCATCAGCTGTTCGGCGAGCGCATCGCGCCCCATGGCGAGGAATGGCAGTTGATCATGCGCGGCGTCTACGAGCTGCCGCCCAACCGCTGCCACACCTACGCGGTCAGCCGCCGCAGCGTGACGCGCTACATCTACCGTTGCCCCTGTGTCGGCAGCGACTTCCCGTTCACGGCCCAGCGCCATCAGATGGTACGCAAGGGGCGCCGCTACCTGTGCAAGCGTTGCCGCGAAACGCTGGTGTTCAGCGGCGAAACCCGCGTCGAGTAACTCCGCTGAGCAAACGGCAGGCATAAAAAAACCCATCCGAAGATGGGTTTTTTATCGATCGCTGACGCCGCTTAGACTGGCTTGCGCGTCGGGATCGGGCGGGTCAGTGGCTCTTCTGCCGTTTCGGCAACACCCAGGTCATCGACCGGCATGGTGTTGTCGATGGCGCGGCCACCGGAAGCCAGCTCGGTTTGCAGCTGGTCGGTGTTCAGCTCACCTACCCACTTGGCAACCACCAGGGTGGCCACGGCGTTACCCACCAGGTTGGTCAGGGCGCGGGCTTCGGACATGAAGCGGTCGATACCCAGGATCAGCGCCAGACCGGCAACCGGCAGATGGCCAACCGCCGACAAGGTTGCAGCCAGCACGATGAAGCCGCTACCCGTAACGCCAGCAGCACCTTTGGACGACAGCAGCAGCACCAGCAACAGGGTGATCTGATGGGTGATGTCCATGTGCGTGTTGGTCGCCTGAGCGATAAACACGGCCGCCATGGTCAGGTAGATCGAGGTGCCGTCCAGGTTGAACGAGTAGCCGGTCGGGATTACCAGACCTACTACCGATTTCTTCGCACCCAGGCGCTCCAGCTTGATCAGCATGCGTGGCAGCGCCGATTCCGAAGAAGACGTACCCAGCACGATCAACAGCTCTTCACGGATGTAGCGGATCAGTTTCAGAACGCTGAAACCGTGTGCGCGAGCGATACCGCCCAGCACCACCAGCACGAACAGCAGGCAGGTGATGTAGAAGCAGATCATCAACTGGCCCAGCTGCACCAGCGAGCTCACACCGTAAGCGCCGATGGTGAACGCCATGGCACCGAATGCACCGATGGGCGCCAGCTTCATGATCATGTTGATGATGTTGAACATGACGTGCGCGAAGCGATCGATGAAGTCCAGCACCGGCTTGCCATAGGCACCCAGGCGATGCAGGGCGAAACCGAAGATTACAGAGAACATCAGCACTTGCAGGATATCGCCGTTGGCGAAGGCACCCACGATGGTGTTCGGGATCACGTTGAGCAGGAAGCCGACGATGCTCTGATCAGCGCCTGCGGTCACGTAGGCAGCGATCTTGGAGGCATCCAGCGTGGTGACGTCGATGTTCATGCCGGCGCCCGGCTGAACCACGTTGACCACGATCAGGCCGATCAACAGGGCGATGGTGGAGACGATTTCGAAATAAAGCAGCGCGTAGCCACCGGTTTTGCCCACCGACTTCATGTTCTGCATGCCGGCGATACCGCTCACCACCGTACAGAAGATGATCGGGGCGATGACCATTTTGATCAGTTTGATGAACCCGTCACCCAGTGGCTTGAGCGCCTTGCCGGTATCCGGGTAGAAGTGACCGATAAGAATACCAATCACGATGGCTACGATGACCTGGAAATACAGGGTTTTGTAAATCGGCTGACGAGTCGTCATTAAATCATCCTCAAGAGCGTTGTCGGCACCAGTCATGTGATGCGCGCGACGCCTAACGAGCTAACCCTCCTGCAACTGGAGGGATTTGTTTTGTCGAGCTGCACGGGGCAGACCTCTGGCTTGTAGTGCAAGCCCCGCGCCAGTTTGCGCAAACGGGCTGCACGTCAGGCAAACCGGTGCATTGTAGCGTCGAGGGGTGGCATCGGACCAACAAGAGGTGGCGGATTTCCGCCGAATACCAGAGCAAATCGCTACTGAATGGCGGTTATCCGCCTAGCTAGCCAGCAAAGTGCCACTAAAAGAATCAAGCAAAAATGACGTGGGACCGGCTTTAGTCGGGAATAGGCCATTTGACCCAATGCATCTCTGTCGCCTGGCATGCAGCTTTCACAGCTGAAGCCGGTCCCGCGTTTCAGCGCCGGTCAGCCGGCATAAAAGCGGATGCGGAACGCTGCGCCGCCCAGCGGCGAATCGTCCAGGGTGAGGCGGGCGTTGTAGCTTTCGATGATGTCCTTGACCACCGCCAGGCCAATGCCCTGGCCCGGGTTCTGCCGGTCCAGCCGTTCGCCACGCTGCAGGATGCGCTCGCGCTGGCTTTGCGGGACGCCGGGGCCGTCGTCTTCGACGCACAATTCGTCGCCCTCGGCCGACCTGCGCAGGCTGACGCGCACTTCGCCGAGACACAGGCGGTAGGCGTTTTCCAGCAGATTGCCGAGCATTTCCAGCAAGGCGCCCTCTTCCATCGGCACCACGCATTCTTCCGGCAGCTCCAGCGTCGCCTTGACCTGTTTGTCGCGGTAGACCTTCTCCAGCGTGTTGCACAGGCTCTCCACCACCGGCCGCAGCCTGACGTGATGCCGCACCAGCCCACTCTTGCGCAGACTGGCGCGCTGCAACTGATAGCCAATCTGCTGGCTCATGCGCTCGATCTGGGCTTGCAGAATGCGTGCCTGCTCTAGATCCTCCGGGCGCTTGGCGATGGTTTCGCTGACCCCTTGCAACACCGCCAGAGGAGTTTTCAGGCTGTGGGCCAGATCGTCCAGAGAATCGCGATAGCGAATGCGCTGCTCGCGTTCGCTGCTTAGCAAGCGGTTCAGCGACCCGGTCAGGCGCAGCAGCTCACTGGGGTGGTGCTCGCTGAGACTTTCACGCTGGCCGGCTTCGACCTGATCCAGTTCCCGGCTCAAGCCGCGCAGCGCGCGCAGGCCCCAGGTCAACCCTAGCCAGAGCAGCGCCAGCAACACCAGCAATGCGGTGCCAAAGCCCACGTAGAGTTTTTGCCGCAATGCCGTCACGGTTTCTTCATAGCCACGCACCGGTTGCAAGGCAACGATACTGAAAGCCGCATTGCGCCCGCCGAGCAGTTTGATTTCCACGTCATAAACGAAGAACTCCTCGCCATCGGCCTCGCGCACGATGTCGAACTGGCTGCCCTTGCCGTCATAGCGCGGCTGGTAGTCGATGTTTTCGTCTTCGGTGGCCAGCGAGCGCCAGACCAGGTCGCCCTGGCGGTTATAGATGTAGCCCAGCAGGCGACCGCCGGGCAGGCTGAACTGTTCGCCGGGCAGCACCGATGGCATCAGCAGGCGCCCGTCTTCAACCCTTGCAGCAGAAATCAGAGTAGTAACGTCCGACGCCAGACGCTGCTCGATGGAGCCGCGCAACGCCAGGCTGAACGCGCCTTGCAGGGCGGGCAGCATGAGCAGCATGAAGATCACCGCCAGGGTCGCAGCGCCGATCAGCAGCCGCAGGTGCAGCGAACGGATCACTGGCAGCGCTCGGTGAACAGGTAGCCCAGGCCGCGCACGGTCTCGATGGGTTTGAACGCCATGCTGCCTTCGATCTTGCGACGCAGGCGCCCGACCAGCACTTCAATCACATTCGGGTCGCGCTCTTCGTCGTCGGGGTAGAGCTGCTCCATCAGGCGCTCTTTGGCCACCACTTGCTGATGATGGCGCATGAGGTATTCAAGGATGCGGTATTCGTACGCAGTCAGCGCCAAGGGCTGCGCGTCCAGCGTCGCCTGTTTGCGGTTGAGGTCCAGGTGCAGCGGCCCGGCGACGATGGTGGAGTGGGTGAAACCACTGGCCCGGCGCAGCAAAGCGTTGAGGCGCGCTTCGAGCTCTTCGAACTGAAACGGCTTGACCACATAATCGTCGGCCCCGGCAGCCAGCCCTTCGACCTTGTCCTGCCAGTTGCCACGGGCGGTCAGGATCAGAATGGGGAACACCTTGCCCGACGATCGCAGTTGACGAATCAGCTCAAGCCCGCTCATGCCCGGCAAACCGAGGTCGATCATCGCCAGATCGTGGTTGAACTGCCCGGCCTGGTAGAGCGCCTCCTCGCCATTGGCCACCGCCTCGACGATGTGGCCAGACTCGGTCAGGCGGGTCTGCAAGTGATGACGCAACAGGGCTTCATCTTCGACAACCAGCAGTTTCATGTAAATTCCTCAACCTGCCGCCCCTAGGGACGCTTAAATAAAGCTGCCGGATTCACGCGATGCATGAACCCGGCAGTTTCCAGCCTATGACCATCAGAAGCTATAGTTGGCAGCCAGATAAGTCTGGGCACTGCTGTCGAGCTTCAACGAGCCCACCTTGCCCGTGGCATGCGGCGAGACCTCGGTGCTGGCATTGCTGCGCAGATAACGATAGCCCAGCTCCACCGAGGTGTTTTGTGCAACCTGTTGCAAAACACCCACCTGCAGGCCTGCCGTGTAACCCATGCCGGTGTCCCGGCTGCTGCCTCGTGACTCCTGGCTCAGCTTGGTCACGCCCAGGGTGCCGCCGCCGAACAGCCGGGTCGTGTCAGTCACGGGCATGAATGCATCGTAGCTGCCAAGGAGGTTTTCCTGCCGCAGCTTCAGCCCATTGTGGCTACCGGATACGTTGTCGTAGGTGGCGTAGTAGCGACTGTCCTGATTCAGCTTGCCCACCCTTACCCCCCACGTGCTGTCCTTGCCCAGGACTCCGTCGGAATTTGGGTGGTTCAGGTTGCGATTGAGGCTATTGGACTTGGAAATCTTGTCGCTGGTGGTGCCGTAGGTCACGCCACCGAACGTACTGCTACCCTCAGACGCCTGTGCCACTGCACTGCCGCTGACAAAAGCAAAAGCGAGGATGAACTGATTGAACTTGAGCATGGATATTTCCTTATAGCGTCACGCGCTTGTTGTGAGTACGGGGGCCAAGGTAATCGTTCATCGCTGAACCCCCACTGAACGCTCACTTAACCTTCGCTGAACAACTCCCCATGGATTAATCCGGCGTTTTCACACCCCCCCGTGGGACCGGCTTTAGCCGGGAAAGGGCCGGTACATCCACTGCAGATGTGCAGTAAAAACTGCCGTCTTCCCGGCTAAAGCCGGTCCCATAGATCATTGTTTGCTGCGCGACAGCGCGGCGCCTGGCCGACGGGGATCTACTGCAGCTGACTGAACGGAAACAGGCTTCCCAGCACGCCACCGACCCGGCAAAATGCGGCCCATGACTCAACCACCGCACCTTCCCGCCTGCTGCCCTGCCCTGACCCACCACTGGCCGTTGCCCCAGGCGCTACCCGAGGTGACGCTGATCAGCGCGCATTTCGACCCGGCGCTGCTGGCCGAAGGCGACTTTCAGCGCTGCCGCATCCCGCCGCCCGCCAGCATCCAGCGCTCGGTGGCCAAGCGGCAGACTGAGTTTCTTGCCGGGCGACTGTGTGCCAGAACCGCCCTGCGGCACCTGGACGGCCGCGATTACGTGCCGCCGATCGGTGAAGACCGCGCGCCGGTATGGCCAGCGGCAATCTGCGGCTCCATCACCCACAGCAGCGGCTGGGCAGCAGCCGTTGTCGCCCGCCGTGAGCATTGGCGTGGCCTGGGCCTGGACGCTGAAAACCTGCTCAGCCAGGAGCGCGCCACGCGCCTGGCCGGAGAAATTCTCACCCCCTGGGAAATGCAGCAGCTGGCCGCGAGCCCGGCCGACCAGGCGGCGCTGTGGGTAACGCTGACCTTCTCTATTAAAGAAGCCTTGTTCAAAGCCCTCTACCCCATCGTCGGCAAACGCTTCTACTTCGAAGACGCGCAACTGCTGGAATGGCACGCCGATGGCCGCGCCCGCCTGCGCCTGCTCACCGACCTGTCCAGTGAATGGCACAACGGCAAGGAGTTGCCCGGCCAGTTCAGCGTGCAGGGCGATCACGTCCTGAGCCTGGTGGCGATACCGGCCTGAACACCGCTGTGAGCCGGGCGCCAGATACACGCTGTCGTCATGCACATAACCCGAAACACCTGAAGCACATGACGTGCCAGAGCGCCGTTGCCGGGAGGTATTTTTGTGATAGGGTTCGCGCCCGCAAAAATCCGCAACACTTGGTAAAAAAAGGCAGAAATCCGTGACGGGCGGTTCAGTCCAGTAGTTATGCGGCCTACACGCGAAAAGGCCGTTTCATACACGCATTACGCACAGCTTTATCCACAGGCTGTGCGTTGCAATTGATGTCTGAAACGCTTTATCTTGTAGCCCGACGTCACCCGTGACCCTACATGTAGGGTTTTGCACGGAAAACCCACCACAACTCGGTCGGCAATTTCAAGCATTTTTCTCACCTCTGAAAGGTCGCATCAAGGGCTCATCCAGCTGCTGATGCCGCACCAGATGACTGGGAACCAGACGCCGCCCGGGGGCTCGGTAATCAGATAGATTTTTGCACCGCAAGACACGCATTCCCAAGGGTAGCGAGCAATGATTCGCTGCCTTTTTTGACTTCAAGCCCGGGACGGCATCATTGCCATCCTCTGCGTCTGAAGTCGTTGGGGTCGACCCTTGTCGACCTGATGCCTTCATACCGCAACGGTGGACCGCAACCTCGATCGCGGCCCCTACACATTTTGAGAACGTGGAGACACACATGCAAACAGACACAAACCGCGAGAACTCGCCGAACCCGGCGGCGCAGGCAGGCCAGGCACAACAGGACCTGTCGGCAACCGCTCCCGGCCAGCTGCGCGTGATCAAGCGTAACGGCACTGTCGTCGCCTACACCGATGACAAAATCACCGTCGCCATCACCAAAGCGTTTCTCGCAGTTGAGGGCGGCACTGCCGCTGCGTCTTCGCGCATCCACGACACCGTTGCCCGCCTGACCGAACAGGTCACTGCCACCTTCAAGCGGCGCATGCCTTCGGGCGGCACCATCCACATCGAAGAAATCCAGGACCAGGTTGAACTGGCCCTGATGCGCGCCGGCGAGCAGAAAGTCGCCCGCGACTACGTCATCTATCGCAACGAGCGTTCCAAGGAGCGTGCCGTGCGTGGCAATGACGCGCCGGTGCAGGCGCACCCGTCGATCCGCATCACCCGCGCCGACGGCAGCGTGGCGCCGCTGGACATGGGTCGTCTCAACACCATCGTCACCGAGGCGTGCGAAGGCCTGGCTGAAGTCGATGCCAACCTGATCCAGAACGAAACCCTGAAGAACCTGTACGACGGCGTGGCGATGAAAGACGTCAACACCGCACTGGTGATGACCGCCCGTACGCTGGTCGAGCGCGAGCCGAACTACTCGTTCGTTACTGCCCGCCTGCTGATGGACACCCTGCGCGCCGAAGGCCTGGGTTTCCTGGAAGTGGCCGACAGCGCCACGCACCACGAAATGGCCGATCTGTACGCCAAGGCGCTGCCGTCGTACATCGCCAAAGGCATTCAGTACGAACTGCTCAACCCGATCCTGGCCACCTTCGACCTGGAAAAACTCGGCAAGGCGATCAACCACGAGCGCGATCAGCAGTTCACCTACCTGGGCCTGCAGACCCTGTACGACCGCTACTTCATCCACAAGGATGGCGTGCGTTTCGAACTGCCGCAGATCTTCTTCATGCGCGTGGCCATGGGCCTGGCGATCGAAGAGCACGCCCGCGAAGACCGCGCCATCGAGTTCTATAACCTGTTGTCGTCCTTCGACTACATGGCCTCGACGCCGACGCTGTTCAACGCCGGGACCCTGCGTCCGCAACTGTCCAGCTGCTACCTGACCACCGTTCCGGATGACCTGTCGGGCATTTACCACGCCATCCACGACAACGCCATGCTGTCCAAATTCGCCGGCGGTCTGGGCAACGACTGGACCCCGGTGCGCGCGCTGGGCTCCTACATCAAGGGCACCAACGGCAAATCCCAGGGCGTCGTGCCGTTTCTGAAAGTGGTCAACGACACCGCAGTGGCAGTCAACCAGGGCGGCAAGCGCAAGGGCGCAGTCTGTGCCTACCTGGAAACCTGGCACATGGACATCGAAGAGTTCATCGAGCTGCGCAAGAACACCGGTGACGATCGCCGTCGTACCCACGACATGAACACCGCCAACTGGATCCCTGACCTGTTCATGAAGCGCGTCTTCGATGACGGCAAGTGGACCCTGTTCTCGCCTTCTGAAGTGCCGGACCTGCACGACCTGACCGGCAAGGCCTTCGAAGAGCGTTACGAGTACTACGAAGCCCTGAGCGAATACCCAGGCAAGATCAAGCTGTTCAAGACCATCCAGGCCAAGGATCTGTGGCGCAAGATGCTCTCGATGCTGTTCGAAACCGGCCACCCATGGCTGACCTTCAAGGACCCGTGCAACCTGCGCAGCCCGCAGCAGCACGTGGGCGTGGTTCACAGCTCGAACCTGTGCACCGAGATCACCCTGAACACCAACAAGGACGAGATCGCGGTCTGCAACCTGGGCTCGATCAACCTGCCGAACCACATCAATGACGGCAAGCTGGACACCGCCAAGCTCAAGCGCACCATCGACGTGGCCCTGCGCATGCTCGACAACGTCATCGACATCAACTACTACTCGGTGCCGCAAGCTCGCAACTCGAACCTCAAGCACCGCCCGGTCGGCCTGGGCATCATGGGCTTCCAGGACGCGCTGTACCTGCAGCACATTGCTTACGGTTCCGATGCGGCCGTCGAGTTTGCCGACCGTTCGATGGAAGCCGTCAGCTACTACGCCATCCAGGCGTCCTGTGACCTGGCCGACGAACGCGGTGCCTACGAGACGTTCCAGGGTTCGCTATGGTCCAAGGGCATCCTGCCACTGGATTCGCAACAGATCCTGATCGAGCAGCGTGGCCAGAAGTACATCGACGTTGACCTCAACGAAACCCTGGACTGGGCGCCGGTTCGTGCCCGCGTGCAGAAAGGCATTCGCAACTCCAACATCATGGCTATCGCACCGACCGCCACCATCGCCAACATCACTGGCGTGTCGCAGTCGATCGAACCGACCTACCAGAACCTGTACGTGAAATCGAACCTCTCGGGCGAATTCACCGTGATCAACCCGTACCTGGTTCGCGACCTCAAGGCCCGCGACCTGTGGGACTCGGTCATGATCAACGACCTCAAGTACTACGACGGTTCGGTGCAGCAGATCGAGCGCATCCCGCAGGAACTCAAAGACCTGTACGCCACGGCCTTCGAAGTCGACACCAAGTGGATCGTCGATGCCGCCAGCCGTCGCCAGAAGTGGATCGACCAGGCGCAGTCGCTGAACCTGTACATCGCTGGTGCATCGGGCAAGAAGCTGGACGTGACCTACCGCATGGCCTGGTACCGTGGTCTGAAAACCACTTACTACCTCCGTGCCCTGGCCGCAACCAGCACCGAGAAATCCACCGTCAACACCGGCAAGCTCAACGCCGTATCGAGCGGCGGCCACGGCCCGGACGACTCCGCCCTGAGCGCCCCGCGCCCAAGCGAAGCCGCCCCAGCCGGCCCAGCGCCAGTACCCAAAGCGTGTGCCATTGACGAGCCGGATTGCGAGGCTTGCCAGTAAAGGCATAGCCCAGGCCCGCTCCCATCTCATGGGAGCGGGCCTGGTGGGCACTATATTGGTAAGACAGAGCTTGATTGGTAAGACAGAGCTTGGTGGGACAGAACCTGGTGGGAGCGAGCTTGCTCGCGAAGAGGCCAAAAAAACTCCCACTGCTCCCTCATACAACACAAGCCAAGCTTCAGGGTCACCGAACCCACACATTCATGTTCTTTGCGTGCAATACCCGAAACGCAAGCAACACACCTTACAGATCCAACCGGCCAGCCCAACCGCTGGCCCTCCCTCAGGAGACGCATCATGCTGAGCTGGGACGAATTCGATAAAGAAGACGGCGAAGTAGCGGTCAAGGCAACCAACGCCGGGCACGCCAACGAAGCCAACATGGACCGCCTCGACAGCGCCGGTGGTGCCGCCGCCAACGAAGCTCGCGCCATCACCGAGAAAGACTCCGCTGCGCTGGTGCGTGCCAAGAAAGCACTGGACGCCCTGGACGTCGCCGAAGGCCTGGCCGAGCTCGAAGGCGCGAGCGCCCGCGTGGCCGTTGACGAAAAAATGATGATCAACTGCCGCGCCGACCTCAACCAGCTCGTGCCTTTCAAGTACGACTGGGCCTGGCAGAAGTATCTGGATGGTTGCGCAAACCACTGGATGCCGCAGGAAGTCAACATGACCGCCGACATCGCCCTGTGGAAAGACCCACAAGGCCTGACCGATGACGAGCGCCGCATCGTCATGCGCAACCTGGGCTTCTTCTCCACCGCCGACTCCCTGGTGGCCAACAACCTGGTGCTGGCCGTGTACCGCCTGATCACCAACCCGGAGTGCCGCCAGTACATCCTGCGCCAGGCCTTCGAAGAAGCGATCCACACCCACGCCTACCAGTACTGCATCGAATCGCTGGCCATGGATGAAGGCGAGATCTTCAACATGTACCACGAGATCCCATCGGTGGCGAAAAAAGCCGCCTGGGGCCTGAAATACACCCGTTCGATCTCCGATCCGAAGTTCGAAACCGGCACCGTCGAGACCGACAAAGAACTGCTGCGCAACCTGATCGCCTACTACTGCGTACTGGAAGGCATCTTCTTCTACTGCGGCTTCACCCAGATCCTGTCCATGGGCCGCCGCAACAAGATGACCGGCGTCGCCGAGCAGTTCCAGTACATCCTGCGCGACGAATCCATGCACCTGAACTTCGGCATCGACGTGATCAATCAGATCAAGATCGAAAACCCGCACCTTTGGGACGCCGAAATGAAGGAAGAAGCCAGCCAGATGATCCTGCAAGGCACCCAACTGGAAATCGAATACGCCCGCGACACCATGCCCCGCGGCGTCCTCGGCATGAACGCCGCGATGATGGAGGACTACCTCAAATTCATCGCCAACCGTCGCCTGAGCCAGATTGGTTTGAAGGAAGAGTACCCAGGTACGACTAACCCTTTCCCATGGATGAGCGAGATCATGGACTTGAAGAAAGAGAAGAATTTCTTTGAGACGCGGGTTATTGAGTATCAGACGGGTGGGGCGCTGAGCTGGGATTGATTTAAGGCGTGGCGTGTAGTACTAGGTAGAAAAAGCCAGAGGTATAATGCCTCTGGCTTTATCAGTATTTCACTTCAGAAAAAAGTTTCAGAAAAGCAAAAGCAGGATAAAAAATCTGAATAACGACAAGGAAGCTGTGATTGAAAAATATTGATGTCGAAAAAATAGTTAAATATTCCATATATATTCTTTACTTAATAATCCCGTTAGCAGTGCTTTTTTTGTGGAACTCTCACTTTGATTACTCAACCACAGTTGACAGCGGAAAGTTTGGAACGTTTGGAGACTTCGTTGGCGGTGTTTTTGGTGCAATATGGTCACTTTGTGGAGTGCTAATTTTTTACGCCGCTCTAAAAGAGCAACGCGAAGACATAAAAATTAATCGTGAAGCGCTAGAAAAGCAAATTGAAGCGTTAAACTTACAAATCGATGAGTTCAGACTACAACGTGACGAGATGTCTCAGTCTCGGCAGGTATTTCTAGAACAATCAAAAACTTTAAAACAGCAGCGAGTATCCTCGACATATTTTTCATTGCTTGAGGTCTATCAAAAAATTGTGGACGGCCTAAATAATCGCTGTTCTAACAGCAATTATTTTCGTACATTCAGGACAGAATTCTTCGAAAAGTATACACCACAGCCAGATTATGAATCTTCTAGAAGACTTGCGGATGCTATATACACTGACCTCTTTCACGATAGAAAAGAGGATTTATCACAGTATTTTAAAATTATTTATCGCATCCTCAAGGTGATTGACAAATCGGATCTTGAAGAAGTAAACAAATTTGAATTCATAACAATATTTCGCTCACAACTAGGCGAAAACGAGATGTTCGCACTTTATTATAACTCCCAGTCAACGCATGGGGAGTCCCTATATAGCTACATTCTTAGATTCAACTTATTAAAACATCTCCCAGCATTATCAAAGGTTGAATTTAAATATTTTTACCAAAACTCCACGTCCACCTCAAAACTTTTGAGCACAGATAAGGGGCTGAGGAAACTTATCGAAAACTGCTTAAGTTCGTTATCTCAAGATATTCGAAAAGATAACTTCGAAATTGTACGCATCTCAGCGTTTCTGTCTTTTGACGAGAGTATTTCAGTCGCTGCATACAGCAGTGAGGTTAATGAGATATGTATCGAGATTTCAGGTGAAAATTTAGACAGTCATACAAAGAGCATCACAGATTCACTGGAGACCTTTCAGCGGTATATATCTTGGCTGCTATATGATATTTTTATATGCTCAAGATATATAAAACGCATGGACTTTGAGAGATTTATAAGAATTACCAACTCACAAAAAAAATTAAAATTTGAAGTTTCCGGCGAATCCAAGCTAGGCTTAAACTTAGATGCAGAAGGATAAAACCAATGCTAAATGGCAATCTATATCTTAATAAAGAGCAGTTTGAAAACGTATTCAAACGCCACATCAAGACTAGCGTATACTCAGTATCGATTAAAACGCTTTTCGGCGAACGCATGTCTAGAAAAATAAACTACAAACCGTATTATCAAAGAAATTATGTATGGGATATCCCTAAAGCATCTTTTTTCATTGAGAGTATTTTGCTAGGGACCGATATCCCGCCGTTAATATTTTTTGTAAGCGGCGCAAACATGGAAGTTATTGATGGTAGACAGCGCTACGAGACAATCAAAAGGTTTCGAGAAGGAGACATCAAACTAAGTTTGAATGGGCTTACAAAGTTGACGCAACTTAGAGACCACACATTCGACAGTTTGGATGGAGAGATTAAAGGAATCCTTGATGATGCGAAAATTCGAATATTTGAATTTGAAGTCATCAATGAACCAAGACTTGAAACAGCTTTAGAAGATAAAATAAAAAAAGAAATATTCAGAAGATACAACTCTGGAATAACGCCCCTTAACGGCGCGGAAATTGATAACGCGACCTATGATGATGACGATATTACTAATCGTCTCAAAGAACTTCTATCTAAAGACTTCCCATTGATCGAAGATATTGCTTATCGCTTTATCGGCAGACAGGTGGAGATATCGTCAAATAATGCATCTATACTCCAATTTTTACGTAAGTATTTGGTACTTTCCTCATTTCCGATAAATTCGTATGCAACCGGTGTAAACCGATCAGAGATAATTGATTTACTATACAACGTAAAAAGCAATAACACAGATGATGTTGATGAACTTTGCTCGCTTCTAATCCTAAAACTAAAAACCACAATATCGCTTATCAAATCATTTTCAGATGAAGCAGTTAAAAATAACAAACTTATAAATGAAACTCTTCTCTGGGCAGTATGCATTTTAATGGATAAAAACTTCACAGGAGAGCAAATACTAGAAAAACAACCGATTAAAAAAATTGAAAAATCTTTAATCAACTCAATGAATAGCTACATATCCGAGAACAGCCACCACTATAAATCCATCATTAATCGTCACTCCGCAACCTCTCGGATATTCGAGGATGCGTTTAATTTGACATATCAGGAATATTTTAAAAATGACAATTTCAAATATAGGGTTAAGGAGCTTAGGCAAAGCGAAAAGGAAGCGAAGTTAAAACTTGAAGAGTTGTCATCTCTCAGGGTGCAAAAACCTGAGCCCTCCTTAATCCCCATCGACGAAATTGTAAGTGAGGTGGGTAGTACTAGATATGAACTAAGACCTAGCTATCAGCGCCAAGAAAAAATAAATGTACTTAAAGCATCGGCGATCATAGAAAGCATAATCCTTGGAATTAATCTCCCACCTATTTTTGTATTTAAAAATAACAACGGTGTCAAGGAAGTAATTGACGGCCAACAGCGACTTCTCTCAATACTGGGCTTTTTAGGAAAACAGTACAAAGATGAGACAGGCAATATTACTTATCCACGAAATTGCAATTACAAACTTAACCGTTTAAAGATCTTGAGTGAGCTTGACGGCAAATCTTACGCTGACCTGGATCACAGCACTCAAGAAAAAATACTTGACTTCAAATTAAGTGTTATCGAAATTGATCACGCCCTGAATGCTAACTTTGACCCTGTCGATCTTTTCATTAGACTCAACAACAAGCCATATCCAATAAAAGAAAACTCATTCGAAATGTGGAACTCATTTGTCGACAGGCAAATAATAGAAAGCATACGAAAAATCACCGATGATAACATCGGTTGGTTCTTCATTAAACAACGAGATGGTAGTAGTACTGTTGACCGCATGCTCAACGAAGAACTTGTCGCACTGCTATCATATATCGCCTACAATATGGACAATAGAACAGAGTTCAAAAGTATTGGATTTTATCTCAGAGATCAAAGAATAAACTGTCGAATCACAGACAAAAGGGATGTTTCATCGTTGCTGGAAAAGATTTCCACAGACGTGGAACTCAAGCAATCATTCTCATTGAGCATACAGAAAGTCAGCGGCTATATCGACATATTAAAATCAAAACTAGATCCAATCGATTTTAAAATTTCGTTAAACTCGTTACTTAACAAAGAGCAGACTAACTACAAACGATATTTGGTAGACTTTTACATTTTATTCCAAATACTGCATAGATACACATATGACCAGTTAAGAACAATAAGCTTTTCTGAGTTAAAACTTAAGATGGAACGAGTACAGAAAGAGATAAAGAACCCTTCGCAACTTGAGGACTCCGGGAAATACCAGGAGCACTTTAATGACTCGCTGAGACAAGTAACCCTATATAGTTAATGAAGCTTTGTCCATTAGAGGATAATATAGAGAAGGCGAACGCGCCTTCTCTATGCAAACTATATACGAATTAAA
This sequence comes from Pseudomonas viridiflava, assembly GCF_900585905.1. GTDB lineage: Bacteria > Pseudomonadota > Gammaproteobacteria > Pseudomonadales > Pseudomonadaceae > Aquipseudomonas. The sequence continues at coordinate 158,216 of NZ_UTVH01000076.1, read as the reverse complement.
ACTTAACTAATGCAATAAGCTTGCTTATCGACTAAGTAATCGACAGGACGATGGCGCTAATCTTGGTTTTTGGCCTGAGGACAGTTCACTATTTCATACAGCGAAACTTTTATAAAGTTACAATTTTTTATTGGCCAAACATATTTGGCCCAACTAATTTCAGCAACTTATAAGATAATACCTTGCAAAAAAATTCTACTGATAGCACATGACACGCCTGCACCTGCGTTTAACAAAATTTCAGAAATGCCCTACAACATTGCCACTTGCCCACCCCGACCATCCCCCCTACCCTTGCCCCGCGCCTAAGAAACGCACAGAGAAACCTACAGCAGCGGCCCGACCGCTCCCGATAAAATGCGGCTTTTTGTACCTGCGGCCAGCGGCTGCGCGTCCTAAAATCTCTGCTATGTCGGGAGTGGACCAATACAAGACCCGCAAGGGAAATACGTCCGGCCTTCTCTGCTGTGAGGTTTCTTAACTCCCGACACCTATTTCAGAATTGCACAGCAGAGATTCAAAAAATGTCCAGCATCGAGCCTCATAGGCAATCTCCAACACCCCCCCTCCACCCCACCACCTTCATCCGCCACAACCGCCAACTGCGCACGCTTCTGCTGGAAGCTCAGGTGTGGTTCTGTGCCCAGGATTTCGGGCGGTTGATGGGGTGGCCGTTGAATGAGCGCACGACGCGCATGCTGGATGCGGATCAGCGGCGTGTGGTGGTGCTCGTCAATCACGATGGGCCTGGGGAGGTGCTGATGGTGAGTGAGTCGGGGATTTACGCGATGCTGGTGCATCGCGGTCATGCGGAGAATCGTGAGTTGCGTCGCTGGGTCACTCACGAGGTGGTGCCTTGTGTGCACGAGCGGCAGCCGTTTAGCCATGACGTGCCGAGCCTGAGCCAGTTGCAGTGGCCTGAGTTGTCGGTGTGCCTGTTGAACTGGCAGGCGGAGCCGTGGATTCGGTTGCGGGATATGCCGAGGTTGTTGCCGTTTGGGCAAGTGCCGGATGACTCGGAGCGCAATGGAAGACGATTTTCAAAGTGGCAGACATTGTGGAAAGCGCTGCGCCCGATCTGAATGGCCAGTAAAAAGCGCCGCGACTTGTGTGAATTTTCCTAGTATTCAGTGAATAGCCGGACCACATCCCTGTTCATCCATACACCATGATATGATCGCCGACTTTTAAGAAAAGCAGCTCCGGACAGGGCTTGCGAGGAGACTAGATGAGCCTATTCACGTCATTGGAAATGTGTGCCGGAGCTGGTGGTCAAGCTCTCGGCCTCGAAATGGCGGGGTTTGGGCATGAAGTATTGGTAGAGATCGAGCCTCCTGCCTGTGCGACGCTGCGTTTGAACCGTCCGCAATGGAATGTGCAACAGCAGGACCTGCGACACTTCAACGGCATGCCTTACTTCGGTGTCGACCTGGTTGCAGGCGGCGTCCCCTGCCCTCCGTTTTCCAAAGCGGGTAAGCAGCTTGGTGCTGATGATGAGCGGGATCTATTCCCTGAAGCGTTGCGCATTGTTGATGAGTGTCGCCCCAAAGCCGTGATGCTGGAAAATGTTCGAGGCCTGCTGGATCGTGTTTTTGACGACTACCGTAACAATGTCGAAATGCAGCTTGAGAAACTAGGCTACGTATCAGGCTGGCGTCTGCTCAATGCGTCTGATTATGGTGTGACTCAGCTGAGGCCCCGAGTGGTATTCGTGGGCATCCGAAAAGATTTGTCCGAGCGTTTTTCCTGGCCCGAACCAAAAATCATCACCCCGCCTACGGTCGGTGAGCTTCTTCATGATCTGATGGCGGCCGATGGTTGGAAAGGTGCTGATGCGTGGCGCGAGCAAGCGAACACCATCGCCCCAACGCTCGTTGGCGGATCGAAGAAACACGGTGGTCCTGACCTGGGCCCGACAAGAGCCAAGAAAGCCTGGGCGTCAATTGGCGTATGCGGTATGGGAATAGCAAATGCCCCGCCCACGGAGCTATTTGAAGGGATGCCGCGGCTTACCACTCGTATGGCTGCACGTATTCAAGGTTTCCCCGATGACTGGCAATTCTTTGGAAAGAAAACGGCGACCTATCGACAGATTGGTAATGCATTTCCGCCTCCAGTGGCCTGCGCCGTCGCACAGCAGATATTCAAAGCCCTTTCAGTCAAACGTTTGGTCCGAGTTGCCTAATGACAATCACAGCTGAATTTTTACAAGCCCGAAAAGAGTTCCACGCGTCGCTACTCAAAACGACCCTCACCATCAATGATAAGGGCGTGCCGAGCAATGCTGACAGTAGCAATAGAAGCAGTATCGCGATTGCCAAGGGCATCGCTGATATTTTAAAAGCTGAAACTATCGCGGAACGGCAAGCCGGACAGACATCAGGCAATGAATTCGAAGGCATCTGTGCCAAGTACGTCAGAGATACTTTTTTGAGGCTCGGGCACTTAAGGCCAGGCGATTGGGATGTGCATCAAGTATCGGGGCGTAACCGTCTCGAGATTGCCAAGTATGAGCAATACGCTCATTTGATTGCATTGGATCGTGCGGCAAAAGCAGATCCCGAACTGGCCGCAGCACTGGGTAGTGATTACACAATTACCCCTGACATAGTGGTAGTCAGGGGGCTGGAAAGTGATGATCAGATAAACGTGAATGAGTTTTTGGTCGACAATTCCGTCAGTACTCGAGCGAGTCTGCGGGCGGCTGCCGGCGGCAAGCCCCTGTTGCATGCAAGCGTTTCATGCAAATGGACGATTCGAAGTGACCGAGCGCAAAACGCTCGCTCAGAGGCATTGAACTTGATGCGCAATCGCAAGGGTCGGTTGCCAAATATCATGGTTGTCACAGCCGAGCCAACGCCGAGCCGCCTGGCGTCTATTGCACTCGGTACAGGCGATATCGACTGCGTGTATCATTTTGCGCTCTACGAACTGCAGGCGACGTTGAAAGAGTTAGGCATGGATGACTCTGCTGACATGCTTGCGATAATGGTCGATGGCAAGCGTCTAAAAGATATCAGTGATCTCCCTCTGGATTTGGCTAGCTAAGGCGCTGTATCCAAGCCTAATGGCGAGACGCCGATTTTTTTTGCGCCTCGCATAAGCTGTTAGCCTGCAACCCCTTTCCCTATCTCCTCATGCTCTTTCTTACGCTCAATCGCCAGTTCGGTCAGGGCGATCATGCGGTCGTAGTGCACCAGCATGACTTGCACGAAGCAGGACATGAAGAAGAAGAACAGGTTGGCGGCTGCCAGTGCGAATACCCAATCCATGCGGGCGGTGAGGCCGGCACTGTCGAGTGCTTTGATAGCAGCCGTCACGCCGATGATCATGGCAAACAACCCAGGGATGATGCCGATCTTCTCCACCGCGCCAGCGACCATATAGCTGCGTTTTTCAAAGCCATTGCGTTCACTTTTGAGTTCCAGCGCGCCGAGTTTCAGGGTATCGCGGGACAGGGCTGTCAGCTGCGGCAGGTAGTGCGCGTCGACCTGCATGACGGTTTTGACGTTTGAGTTCAGCAGGCTGGCGAACGGCGAGGTGAATATCTTTTTCAGGGAGTGGCGGTGAAGCAGTACACCCACAAAGGGGTAGAAGAACAGCGCCAGATAAGACACCGCAATCAGTATCCAACAGACGTTGAACAGCCAATAGGCGTCGAGGGCTTTGCCAATGATGGCGAGCAGTACGGCCAAGCATGAGGGGGTAATCATGGCGAGCCAGAAATACAGGATTTCAAACCGATGGCTTTTGCTGGCTTGTCGTTGTTTGCGATGGGTGCGCACGGTTTGTTTGTAGGCCTGTTCGATGTCGGCTTTGATCTGTAGATAGCGGTCGTATTCGTCGGTCATGGGGGTCCTTGGGTCATGAAGTTGATGGGATGCGCGTTCTGGCAGCGTCCGGCTGTGCAGTGAAGATGAAGATCGAGGCGCGCAGCATAGGACGGGTATGGATCTGGCGTCAGGTGATGCGTATTGGGGTGTGGGGCGATTCGTACGGGGAGTGAGGGCGAGGCTGATTGGCTTGGCAAATGGTGGTTAGAGATCGCTGGAGGGCACGCGATGGCAACTTGTCTGATGCGCCGCTATCGCGAGCAAGCTCACTCCTACAGATATCGAATTTCACGCTATCCCGGTAGGAGCTCACGAGCAGCGCGAGGCAGCGATGGCGTCCTTTCTACACAACGCCATCGCGAGCAAGCTCACTCCTACAGATGCCGAACATCACGCTATCCCGGAAGGAGCTCACGAGCACCGCGAGGCAGCGATGGCGTCCTTTCTGACACACCGCCATCGCGGCCTCGCGGTGCTCGTGCGCTCCTACAGATACTGAATATCACGCGATGGCGGCTTGCTGACACTCCGCGAGGGCAATGACTTGCGCTAATAATCCAGCCGCCCATACAATTCTTCAAACCCGACCATGACGTGTTGCCGGAACGCCGCACGTTGCTGCAGCCGTTGATACCAGGCTTCTACATGGGGGATGGCGGGTCGGGGGATGTCCAGGTTGAAGTAGCGGTAGAGGTTCGTGCCTGCCGGTATGTCGGCCAGGGTCAGGCGTTGCCCGGCGAGGAACTCCTGCTTGCTGAGGATGCGGTCAAGCAGTTGAAAATAGTGGGCGCACTGCTTCAGGTTTTTCTCCACCGCGGTCATGTCGCGCTGGGCTTCGGGCGTTCGGTAAAAGCCCCAGAAAACGCCGGTGAGAAAAGCAGGTTGCAGGGTCGTCTGCGACCAGTCCATCCAGCAATCGACCTGGGCGCGATGCGCGGGATCGTCGCTCCAGAAATCAGGCCCGCCGTAGCGTGCGGCCAGGTACCTGAGAATGCTGTGGGACTCCCAGACCACGGTGCCATCGCTGTCTTTGATGACCGGGACCCGGCCGTGGGGGTTCATGGCCAGAAAGTCGGGGGTATCCTTGAGGCCGAATGCGCCGCCTGCCGGGACATGCTGATGGGGCAAACCCAGTTCGCCAATCAGCCACATGACTTTCTGAACATTGAACGACGAACGCCTTCCCCATACTTGCAGCATGCTGCCTCCCTGTTTGATCCATTCCCGTTACGCAGGCTGCCAGCTTACCCGGCTTTGACCTTCAATTTTTCATTCGCTGCCGATACGCCTTCACCATGGCCGGGGTGACGTCTGCCTCGTAGCACGTGGGTGACTCGCCGCCTGGTCTGCTGTAGGCACTGCGGCCGCCGCAGCTTCGGCCGTTTCTCATGGTGTTGTAAGGGCACGGGCAGTTGCCGGAATAGGAGGCGATGGATTGATCGATGATGCGTTGGGCGATGGTTGAATCGGGGATCTGGGCTTCTCGGGCGTATGCCGAGAATGCGCTGAGCAGCGCGACTGTTGCGAGGAAGCTGATGCCTGCTTTTTTCATGGCCAATCCTTAGCGGTCGGGACGAAGCGTCCGACAGGATTTATACCACGCCATCATTAAGCCACTAATGTGTATCCGCCATACGGTGTATGGCCGTTCCGGGAGTAATGAATATTCATCCCCCCCGGAGTTTTCGCTAGCTTCTACCTTGCCCACCTTGGCCGCCGTCTGGAGGGGCAGCTGCGGGATCTTTTGCGGACTTTAAACTCTTCAGTTTATTAGCGGCATATTCCAAGCCATCGGCAAAAGCGGCTCCAGGCATACCACCCGCTGCCTGCCACGCCGTGTTCAAGTTTTCGGCATAACGTCCCTTGGTATCCGGCAGCGTAGACTTGGTACTCGGCAAGTGGCCCGGGTGGACAAGATCGCTGGCAAGCATTTTCGTGCTGGCGAAGGCACCTGGAGGTCTAGGGTCGCCTGCACCGGCTGTCTCCGGCGAGCTCCTGATGCGTTCTTTTTCGCGTGCGGCATGATCTTTTTCTGTTCGTGCGCTGTTGCCGAAGGCGCCCCATGCCTGGCTCAGCATGAGGATGGACTGCAAACCGGCCGTTAGCGTGGTGACACCGCCTCTGAGGGCTGGACTGGTCTCGGGACCCGAAACGAGATCAAGTATCGGCTTGCCCACAAGATCAGCGAGCCCCATCCCGGTGGTGAGACCTGCGGCCTTGTTATAGTTGGTTCGTATCACGCCTGCATTGCGCGGATCCAGCATCGGTAGTCCTTCTTTGAGAATTTTGCCCATACTCTCGCCGAATTTAGCACCGGATGGCTTTTTCATGGTGTGAGCCACCAGTGGGCGGCCGTCTTTATCTGTCATCTTCGCATTGAGACCATCAGCGGCGTGGACGCCTCCCATGAAAAAGCCGGCAAGCATCGAGCCGAGGGTAATGGCGCCAGCCTCTTTGAATGCCGGGAAGTTCATATCCCCGGTTATGCCCGCGCGAGCGCCTTGCACCATCGCGAACATTGACCAGGCCTTGAGCTCGCCCGCACCGGAGCCTACCTTGTTGGCATTCTTGCTATAACCGTGTTCGACGCGCAGATCGTTGTTCTGTTTGGTGGCAGCGGCCAGCTCTGCCGCGTTACGTTCGCGGACCTGGCCGTTTACACTGACAAGTCTGTTGGGCGCTGGTAGCACCTCGGCACTGTCAATTGGCACCGTCGCCCCGCCGACTATATTCAGAATAGCGGGGGCTAGAAGATGTGTGCCCACTTCGTGAGCGACGGCGGTAGTGGCTCCGGCGGCAAAAAGCTTGCCGACTGGACTGTCTTCTGCACCTGCGAGGGTGAATGCTCTGGCGGCACCCAGTGCAAGACCGGACAGGCCCATCTGGCGCAAACCCTGCCCCAGAAAAGCCATACTCTGATTCTTGAAGCTGGAGCTGGTATCTTGATATTCCTTGATCAGCAGCGAGAGCTTTGCCTGGTCAACAGCATTCGTGAAATCCGGGAGTATTTCTTCCTGCACCTTCTGGAGCTGGTGAGCAGTGGCCTCCCATTTTTCGGCCTCCTGCTCTTTACCGGGTTCTGCTCTCAATCCCTCGGCTATTTTCGTCGCTTTGGTATGTGCATCCGAAACGATGTTTGGCACCGCACATATCGATTTCGTGGCATAAGCCGAGAAGCTCAACTCACTGAGCAGAATTTTCGCACGGTCCTCTTTTGGAACCTTGGATTTATCCAGGCCGCGCACTTCCTCATATTGCGCGGCATGGGAAGCAAACAACTGGGTCTGGTCTGCCAGCAGCTCTTTCAGCACACCTGCAATCTTATGCATATCGTCGCGGTCAGGCGCGTCCGATTTAGCAAGTTCACGCAGGTTATCGAGCGCCTCCGTGCTTAGCTTGTTAACTTCATCAGGGAGCGTGGCATCAAGTCCGAGCTTTTCGGCAAGATCAGGGAAATTGATATAAACATCTTCCGTTGCACCGGTTCTCGCGGCGTGAGCCTGATGATCGGCAATCAACTGTCCTTCTGCCTTCATGCGATCGCACAGATAGCCAATCGACTTCTGCTGGTTTGTACGAAGCCGGGCGGCGTCGGACTTGAGTTTGGCCGACATCTCGAACTTTGCTCGCGGCGGTGTCGCCGGAAAGCTGCCAGGCATAGTCTGCTGTTGAGGGCTGACCGAACCTGATCTGGACGCCGTTACCTTCGGCCGCTCGGCGAGTTCAATGTCGTCATTTTGATGAGCAGGCGTTATGCCTGTAGTGCGGCTAGGGCCGCCAACTCCCATTCTATCCATTACAAAGCCCTCTGAGACAATACAGTACGAGGTAACGGCGCTTGCTGAGCACTGGCGGCAGGCCGTTTTTTGGCTGCGCTGTCACTCAGGAAATAGGTCTCGCGCCAGGCCAGAGCGTAATCGGCCAGCGAGCCCATCTGATCCAGAATCGACTGCCCCGAAACCATCGCCAGCGGCTGCGCGGCGCTGAGCATCATGTGTCCGGTTTCCTCGTTGCGGCAGAAGGTCACTGGCTTGGCCGAGTTGACCATGTGGAAGTTGGTATCCATCAGGCGCATCAGCACCTCTTCGCGGCGTGCATCGGGCAAGGCGCCGAGGTCGCAGTGGGTGACCAGGAAGGCGTTGTCTTCTTCACCCACCGGGTACATGGAGAAGTCGACGCCCTTGATGGACAGGTGGGACAGCTCCTGGGACAGCAGGGATTCGGGCAGGAGGGTCAACTCGCGAATTTGCGCGAGCAGTTGAACGTATTGACGAGGCATAGCCATATTATTGTTTTCCTCTGATCGAGATTAGCGATACGTCAGGCTCATTCGGCCAGGCAATGCCTGAGCAAGCCTTGGGAAATGAGTGGCGACGGCCGCAAAATGGGTTCCGACCGTCCAGCGGCTTTTTAAGGCGCCGAGCGAAGCCTCTGATTTGAAGGCATGAGCGCGACGGCGCCAGGGCGGGGGTGATTTCCGGGGCTGTGTGGATTACCCGAAGTGTCGCGGTATCCGGGCGATATTCGCGCCGATCAAGCTGGATTAGCGCGCCGTCGTCACCGGGCACGCGCTTCGGTTTTCGCTTGCCGACAGCCAGTACACGCCCGGCGGCACGGATTGACGTATTCTGCCGCCATTGCTCGCTTCCCGGGTTGGACGAGCCCTTGAGGACATATCATGTCGCTGATTCGCTGTAATGCATTCGTGCTCGCCGCTGCCATGGTGCTCGGCCTGCATGGCACCACGCTGTTTGCCGCCGGCAAGGCAAAAGCGCCCAGCGCTCAGCCAGTGTCGATGCTGGGCGGGCAGTTGCAGTTTCAGCTCCCCAGGGAGTACATCAAGAGCCCGATGCCAGAGATTGATGCCAAGGCCCGGGCGGCGGGCATCACCGGCACGCTGTACATGAACAAGGCGGCCAGGCGCGTGGTCATCGTCACTGAAAGCCCGCTGGAAAAGGCGCAACCCGTATCGAGCAACGACAGCGCCACCCTCGACGGCATCGTCGCCGCCACCGCGCAGCAACAGAAAGCCAGCTATAAGGATTTCAAGCAATTGGGCGAGAAAAAGATGGTGCGCCGAGGCCTGGGCGTGCGCCAGCTGGACATCTCCGGCAGCGTCGACGGTGGCAAGGTGCTGAGCAGCACCGTGGCAGCAGCCTCCGGCAAACGCATGGCGATGGTCAATGTCATTTCTCTGGAGAAAGACACCAAAGCCCATGGCGAGTTGCTCAAAGCGATTACCGATAACAAGAAGCGGTAAGCTGCTTTTGCAGCGCACGGCGGTGTGTCAGGCAGGCCGCCATCGCCGAGTCGCGCTGCTCCTGGGCTCCTACAGAATTGGGGATAATCGATGGCTCTGCGGCATGCTGTAGGAGCGCACGAGCCCCGCGAGGCCGCGATGGCGGTGGATCAGGCAGAATGCTATCGCTGCCTCGCGGTGCTCGTGAGCTTCTACGGGGCTGTCCTGGATGAATTGCGCGAGCATCTTACGTGCGAGGTGTGTCATTTATCTGAGGCAGGATCAACGCTTCGCCTCAACCATCATCTTCACCGCCAGCGCGCACAGTACCGTGCCCATCAGCCACTTCTGAAACCGGGCCCAGCTCGGGCGTTGGGTGAGGAATACGGCGATGGAGCCTGCGCCCAGGGCAATCATCGCGTTGACGCAAAGGCTCACCAGTATCTGGCAACTGCCGAGAACCAGCGACTGGCTGAGCACGCTGGCACCGCTGTCCAGGGTGATGAACTGCGGCAGCAGCGAGAGGTACAGCACAGCGACTTTGGGGTTGAGCAGGTTGGTCATCAGGCCCATCAGAAACAACTGGCGGTTGCTGTCACGGGGCAGGTCCCTGACCTGAAACGGCGAGCGGCCTCCCGGTTTCAGCGCCTGCCAGGCCAGGTAGAGCAGGTACATCGCCCCGGCGTAACGCAGCGTGTCGTACGCGTAGGGCACGGCCATGACCAGACCGGTGATGCCAAACGCGGCGCAGAGCATGTAGATCAGAAACCCTGCGCCCACGCCCCCGAGAGAAATCAGACCCGCCACCGGGCCTTGGGAAATAGAGCGGGAAATCAGGTACACCATGTTCGGGCCGGGCGTCAGCACCATGCCCAGGCAGATCAGGGAAAACGCTAAGAGACTGGAAAACTCCGGCATGACGACATCCTGTTGTCAGATGGAAATACTGCGCGCGATGCTCAGCAGTGAAACCGAAGGCCGGCAGGCGGTCAATCCATGCGCAGCGTCGCCGACAACATTTCCACCAGTTGATGAATTTTCGGCAGCGACTCGCGGCTGCGCGGCCAGGCCAGATGCAGGTCAAGCCCCTGAGTGGCCAGATGCGGCAGGATTTCCACCAGCTCGCCGCGCTGCAGCTGGTCCTTGATCAGCCAGGTGGCCAGTTGCGCCACGCCGCTGCCCGCGACCACCGCGGCCACTTGGGCTTCCCCGTTGCCCACCACAATGCGGCCCTCGACCAGGCGAAGCTGTGACTGGCCGCTGGCGTCGACGACGACCCAAGGGCTGGTGCTGCCATACGCTTTGCCATAGAGCACGCAGGCATGATCGGCCAGTTCGTCAAATGTCTGCGGGGTGCCGTGGCGATGCAGGTAAACCGGCGCAGCGCAGAAAATCACCCGCTCGGTGCCCAGATAGCAATGGCCGAGGTTGGCCGGCCAGGCGGCAGGGCCACCGATGCGCACCGCGACGTCGATGCCCTCCTCGATCAGGTCGACAAAGCGGTCGGTAAAGGAAACATGCGGCCGCAGCTTGGGGTAGCGCTCGGCGAACTGCAGCAGCAGTGGCAGCACGTGGATGCGCCCGAAAGACGCCGGCAAATCCAGGCGCAGCGGCCCGGCAGGCTCGGAACGTTGCGCTGCCAGTGCGGTTTCCGCTTCGGCCAGCTCATCCAGAATGCGCGTACACACCGTAAAGTAGGCGCTGCCCTCCTCGGTCAGGGCCAGGCTGCGCGTGGTGCGCTCGAAAAGACGCATGCCCAGGCGGCTTTCAAGGCGCGCGATGCTCTTGCTCACGGCCGAATTGGTCAGGTTCAGGCGCTCGGCGGCGGCGGTAAAGCCACCGGCGTTGGCCACGGCAACAAACGTTGAAATACCTTTGAGGCGGTCTGCGGAGATCATGCTCAGTCCAATACTCTGGAAACGGATTCCATAGTGCACGGAAAAATCACCAAAGATAAGAAGCAGTTTCTCGAATAGGCTAGCGGCCATTCAAGTTTTAGGGTGCCTGACATGTCTTCTACTGATTCAACCGCCGCAGGGTCGGCCAGCAGCGCTGCAGCCAAGGGCTCGGCGTTGCCCATCGCGATGCTGGCCCTGGCCGGTTTCGTGATTGTAACTACCGAATTTCTGATCATCGGGCTGCTGCCTGCCATGGCGCGGGATCTGGGGATTTCGATCTCCGATGCCGGGCTGTTGGTGACGCTGTTCGCCTTCACAGTCATGCTCTTCGGCCCACCGCTGACCGCGATGCTGTCGCACCTGGACCGCAAGAAAACCTTTATCGTGATCCTGCTGATCTTCGCAGCCTCCAATGCGCTGGCGGCGCTGTCCAGTAACATCTGGATTCTGGCCCTGGCGCGGTTCATCCCGGCGCTGGCATTGCCGGTGTTCTGGGGCACGGCCAGTGAAACCGCCAGCCTGATGGCCGGTCCGCAACATGCGGGCAAGGCCGTGGCGCGGGTTTATCTGGGGATATCTGCGGCCATGCTGTTCGGCATCCCGCTGGGCACTCTGTTTGCTGACGCGGTGGGCTGGCGCGGCGCCTTCTGGGCGCTGACCGTCATGTCATTGCTGATGGCGCTGCTGCTTTACGTGTCGATGCCGACCATTGCGGCCACCGCCAAAGTGGGCCTGGCCAAGCAGGCCAAGATCCTCGGCGACCCACACTTCATCGTCAATCTGCTGCTGTCGATCCTGATATTCACCGCAATGTTCACCGCTTACACCTACCTGGCCGACACCCTGGAACGCGTTGCTGGCGTAGAGCCCGCACAGGTTGGCTGGTGGTTGATGGGCTTTGGTGCGGTGGGTCTGATCGGTAATGGTCTGGGTGGACGTTATGTCGACCGCAGCCCACTGGGCTCGACCATCGTCTTCGCCCTGATGCTGGCCATCGGCATGACCGCCGCCGTACCGGCTGCCGGTTCGATCCCGCTGCTGTGCGCCGTGCTGGTGGTGTGGGGCATCGCTCACACTGCGCTGTTCCCGATCTGCCAGATCCGGGTGATGAAAACGGCCCCTCAGGCCCAGGCACTGGCGGGCACCCTCAACGTGTCGGCTGCCAATGCCGGCATCGGTCTGGGTTCGGTCATCGGCGGGCTGACGATCGATCACCTGGGCCTGGTCGACGTCGGCTACGTCGCGGCGTTTATTGCCGTGCTGGCCATTGCCACTGCCATCATTGCCCTGAAGATGAAATCCACAAGCGTCTGATCACCCGATCAAAGCGTCACAACAGAAACTTTTTGTGACGCTTTTGCCTGATTACTGCCTGAGGCTCTTCCCTTCCCACGCGTGAGGGGCCCAAAATCCGATATTTCGTTCTGACCTCAATGCTGCAGGTCACAAGATCGATTTCGGAAGACCTCATGAATAGATATGACGGCAAGGGCAGGTCTTTCGCCAAGCGGATTTACTGGGCGCGCAGCGTCGGCGTCGGCATTGGATTTTTCAGTGTCGCCGCCACTGTCTATACCGTGCATCCGCCGATATGGGTGTGGGTGCTGATGCTCTGCAACGCCATCGTCTGGCCGCCTGCGGCCTTGTGGATCGCCACTCGCTCGCGTCAGCCCTTTGCCGCCGAACAGCGCAATATCGTCTGCGACTCGCTGGCCGGCGGTTTCTGGGTGGGGGCCATGGGCTTCAACCCGCTGCCAACCGTCACCGTGCTGGCTTTGATGGGCATGCACAACCTTGCTGCGGGCGGTACCCGGCTGTTCTGGCGCGGGTGCCTGGCGCAGGCCGTGGGCGCGTTGATTGCCGTCTTTCTGCTCCGTCAACCCTTTCTGGCTTCCAGCAGCAACCTGCAGATTTACGCCTGCCTGCCCGTGCTGCTGCTGTACCCGATGTTCATTGGCTACATGAGTTATCGAGTGGCGGTGGAGCTCAGCGAGCACAAGGACATTCTGGGCAAGCTCAGCCGTACCGACAGCCTTACCGGCCTGATCAATCACGGCGCCTGGAAGGACCTGCTGCAACTGGAGTTCGCCCGGTGCCAGGCGATGGCGCGGCAGACGTCCATCGCGTTGATCGACATCGACCACTTCAAAGCCATCAACGACACTCAGGGCCACATCATTGGCGACAGCGTACTCAAACGCCTGAGCACCGCCCTGCTGGCCAGCCTGCGGGACTCTGATCTGGCGGGACGCTACGGCGGCGATGAGTTCTGCGTGATTCTGCCCAACACCAGCGCCAACCTGGCCTGGGAACTCATGGATCAGTTGCGCCGCGACGTGGACAATCTGCGTGACCCGAAACTGCCGCACATGCGCCTGACCCTGAGCATTGGCATTTCGACCTTTGGCCACCACGTCACCGATGCCGCCATGTGGCTCAACGAAGCCGACAAGGCGCTGTACAGCGCCAAGAGCACGGGCCGTAATCGAATCTGCGTCGCTGCGCCCCTGGTCATCGACTACCCGCGTCTGGGCTCGGAAAGCTCAACGTCCTGAGCCTCAGGCGCCGTCGTTTAGGGTTGAAGCGTTGACGCAACAGAGATGTTTCAGCAACCACTCCGGGCTGTGCGCTTCAAGCAACTGGCCAACGGGACGCTCCAGTTGCAGCTTGCCGTAGAGCGCTACCTCCCGATCCAGGTGCTGCTGCTGCGCCTGCCGATAACCCTCGGGATAGATACTCTGCTCGATCGGCAACAGCGCATCGAAATGTTCCAGCAGGCCGGTGAACACCAGCCGACGCTCCACCGTATCGCGAGTGGTCGCGATGAGCGTGCTGAAATAATGGCTGTCGCGCTGGCGCAACGCTTCGGATACCGCAAATCGCTCGGCGAGGGTGTAATGCACCTCATCGTCGAACAGCATGCAGCACAGCAATTGCCGCGAAAGCCCCAGGTACGGGTTGGCCACCGTAGACCGGCGCTGGTGATGGGCCAGCACGAAATTCACCGCCTGCTCGGCCAACTGCTGGCGCTGCGGGTCGTCGAACTTCAGCACGTCACTGAGTGCCGGTGCCTGGCGCCCCTGCGCAGCCACTTGCCGGGAAAATACCGGGAGCAAACCCTGTGGCCCCAGCAGCGCGGCCTGGCGAGCGCACAGTTGATCAGTAGCACACGCCGCCTGCCGGTGTGCCAAGCGCTCGAACCACAGTTGCGCAGCCTCGGGGGCTGGCAGTGACGAACAAATGGGCGCCTGCCCTTCGATAAATGAACCGCTCATTGACTCACTCCCTTTTATTATTGACGTGTCGTATAGTGCAGACGGATTTTCAACAGGTTGTTTTGCGTTACTGCGGCCAATGCGACGACACGGCACTGAACAGAGAAGACGCTCACAAGTTTAGTGAATAAATGTAGGAAACAGCCGACAAGTATTGACCCATCATTTCATCAATGCGATCAACGTCGCCGTATAGACGCACTGCAAGAGCACGCCCCGCGCCTTAATCAAAGAAATTTCTTACATCAGAAAAAGAAACTTCCCAATCAATTCACTCGATCATATAAACCGTTCGATTTTCAGTCGTTTGAATGGCCTGAAAGATAAACACTTGAATTAGCAATTACAATCAATGGTTACAATTATCTCGAATGAAATAAAACTTACAGCCAATACGAAACTTGATGGTTAAAAATCAGGAAACGGCCCACACCACATGCAGGCTTTTGCCGACAGACTTATGAAACTGCGCCACATTGCTCGAGCAAACGGGCACCGACGGCAAAGCGTGCCGGATCAGGCGCCCGGCAAGCATCAGTGACCGGCCATGGCCGTGTCCACTTCCATGCCGCGACGCAGGCCGAACACGGCGGCAGTGATCAGGCCCACCGCGCCCATGACGCTCACGTAAAGCACGCAGACCCACGCGCTCCAGGGCATGAGTGCAATGAGCAGCAACGGCGTCGTGCTGGCCCACAGCGCATAAGCGATGTTGTAAGTGAACGAAATACCGGAGACACGGATGGTCGCCGGGAACAGCCCCACCATCACCGAAGGCACCACGCCGACGATGCCGCACGCCAGACCGGCCAGGGCGTAAGCGACACCCAAGGGTAACCACTGGGCGATCAGGCTGCCATAAAGCAGAGCAATGCCCACCGGCAGCAACAGGCTGTAGATCATGACCGCGCGCCAGGCGCCGATGCGGTCCACCAGCATGCCGGCGAGCACACAGCCAATATTCAGAAACACGATGCCCAGGCTGCTGAGCGCAAAGGTGTCACGGCCGCTCATGCCGAAGCGTTGCTGCATCACCGTCGGGGTGATCACCACCAGCACCACCACGGCGGACGTCAGCACGCAGGTCAGCAGCGCTGCCGGCAACAGGGATTGCCGATGCCTGCGCAGCACCGCCGTCAGTGGCAACTCCGCCACCGCCTCGCGCTGGGCATGCAACGCCATGAATACGGGCGTTTCGCTCAACCAGCGGCGCAACCACACGCCGATGACGCCAAAGGCGCCGCCCAGCAGAAACGGAATCCGCCAGGCGTAATCGAGAATCTCAGCCGGGGTAAACACCTTCGCCAGCCAGGTGGCGATCAGTGCGCCCAGCAGGTAGCCAAAGGTCAATCCGGCCTGCAGCACGCCGAGGGCGTAACCGCGATGCTGCCGAGGCGCATGCTCGGCCACGAACACCCAGGCGCTGGGCACTTCGCCGCCCACCGCTGCGCCCTGCAGGAT
Organism: Pseudomonas viridiflava; assembly: GCF_900585905.1. Taxonomy (GTDB): domain Bacteria; phylum Pseudomonadota; class Gammaproteobacteria; order Pseudomonadales; family Pseudomonadaceae; genus Aquipseudomonas. Next base: position 142,510 of record NZ_UTVH01000076.1, on the reverse strand, counting down.
GCGCAACGCCAGCAGAATCAGGGGTGCCCAATAGCCGATCTGCGCATAGGTCGGCATTATGCCGATCAGCAGGCAGGGCAACGCCATCATCAGGATGCTCAGGCTGAACACCCGTTTACGGCCCAGGCGATCGGCAAAGTGCGCCATCAGAATGCCGCCCAGGGGTCGCGCCAGGTAACCGGTGACGAAGATGCCGAAACTCTGCAGCAGACGTAACCATTGCGGCATTTCCGGTGGAAAAAACAGCTGGCTCAGGGTCAGCGCAAAGAACACGAAGATGATGAAATCGTAGATTTCCAGCGCGCCGCCCAGTGCCGCAAGACCCAGGGTCTTGTAGTTCGCACGGGACAGCGGCTGCGGGCGTGGTCGAGCAATGGCCGTCATGGGAACCCCGGACACCTTGGATGAGGAACGCGACGATCCGTCGCAGGGCGCGCAGAATAGCAAACTCGGCCGCCATCAGCGCAACCCGATGACGAGCGTCGACTGCACGTGTCGTGCGTGGCGGCCGATGCCTTGCACACAGAGGTTGATTGCCCGGCGCAGGCGCTTCAAGCTATGCCGATTGCCGGTTAATATTTTTTCTTCATCGCAAGGAAGCTTCGCGTGCAAGGTCCCCTTCGCAAGATCGTTCAGGCAGCCCTCTACGAAATCATCGCCATCGCCGTGCTGTCGCCCACCCTGGCCTGGGCGTACGACGATAGCCTGGCGTCCTCCGGAATGCTCTCGGTGTTGCTGTCTGTCAGCGCGCTGTTGTGGAACGTGCTGTACAACTGGGGCTTTGAACGCTGGGAGGCGCGCCAGCAGGAACGCGAGCGCAACTGGAAACGTCGTCTGCTGCACGCCACCGGTTTCGAAGGCGGGCTGACGGTACTGTTATTGCCCTTGATTGCGTTCTGGCTGGAGATCAGCTGGTGGCAGGCGCTGGCCACGAACCTGGCCTTGTTTGCCTTCTTCTTTTTATACGCTCTGGTATTTCAGTGGGCCTTCGACCGGATATTCGATGTGCCCGACTCGGCCAAAAAATCGCCCGCCCCGCAGGGCGCATGCAACTCTTGAAGATTAAGGGTGAATTAAGCATCCAGGGTTAATCTGGCTTCAACAGACAAGTGAACCTATCAATTGTCATTGAATCAATAAAACCAGATACGCAATCATTAAAAGGAAAGCCTCATGAAAACTTTATCTGCCCTGTTCGCCGCTGTTGCCCTTGTTACCGCTACTGGCGTTGCCCAGGCTGACGTGCGTCCGGATCAGATCGCCGAGCTGGTCAAGTCGGGCAAAGTGATGAGCTTCGAGAAGTTGAACAAGCTGGCGCTGGACAAGCACCCTGGCTTCACCATTCACGACACTGAGCTGGACCATGACCAGGCCGCCAACCGTTACGTGTACCAGGTTGAGTTGCGTGACGCCAAAAATGTCGAGTGGGATGTGGATCTGGACGCCAAGACCGGCGCAGTGCTCAAAGACGAGCAGGACAAGTAATAAACGTCCCGTGCAGTGCACCACAGGTTGACTGCACCGATAGGTAGAACAGCAAAGGCCCGACGTCTATTGAACGTCGGGCCTTTTTTGCATGCCTGTAACGCTGAGTCGGGCTTGATATCGATTACTTCAGACCGACCTTCAGCAACTGGCCATCGTCCTCGTCTGTCAGCACATAAATGTAGCCGTCCGGGCCCTGACGCACGTCGCGAATGCGTTTCTTCAACTCACCCAGCAGGCGTTCCTCGTGGACGATCCGGTCGTCCTTGAACTCCAGGCGGATCAACTCATCCGAGGCCAGCGCACCGATGAACAGGTTGTGGTCCCAGGCCTTGAACCGGCTGGCATCATAAAACGCCATGCCGCTGATGCCGGGGGACTTCTCCCAGACGTGATAAGGCTTGACTGTCCCCTCGACAAACTCGCCTTTTGCTTCAGGAATCGCCTCGCCGGAATAGTTGATGCCGTGGGTCGCCAGCGGCCAGCCGTAATTCTGCGCGCGCTCGATGATATTGACCTCATCGCCGCCCTTGGGGCCATGTTCGTTGGTCCACAACGTACCGTTCCACGGGTTGAGGGTCGCGCCCTGCTGGTTGCGATGGCCGTAAGACCAGATTTCCGGGCGCACATTGTCGCGGCCCACGAACGGGTTGTCTGGCGGCACTTTGCCGTCCGGAAACAGCCGTACGATCTTGCCCTGCAACTTGTCCAGATCCTGCGCCGTGGCGCGTTCGTTGTTTTCACCCAGAGCGATGAACAGGTAGCCGTCGCGGTCAAACACGATGAGCGCCCCGAAGTGATTGCCGACCGACAGCTTGGGCTGCTGTCTGAAGATGACGTTGAAGTCTTCCAGTCGGCTCAGGTCAGTTGATAGACGACCCCGCCCGGCCGCCGTGCCTGCCTTGCCGTCTTCGCCCACTTCGGAGAAGGTCAGATAAACCATGCGGTCCTTGGCAAAATCAGGCGACAGCACCACATCGAGCAAGCCTCCCTGCCCGTTCGCCCAGACCTGGGGCACGCCGGAAAGTGGCTTTGACAGGGTCCCGTCGGCTTTCACCACGCGCAGGTTGCCAGGCTTTTCGGTCACCAGCATGCCCTGGCTGTCCGGCAGGAACGCCAGAGCCCACGGGTGTTGCAGGCCTTTGGCAACTTCTTCGACGCTGAGCGTGCCCTCCTCACTCTTGAACGTTTGTACCGGGCCGGCACTGACCGCCAGCGGCAGGACGGACAGCGCAGTGGCGCACAACGTCGCGATCAAGGTTTTGCGATGCATGGACGATTCCTTCTGTACATGAAAGAGCCCCGGAAGGCGGGGGTGGCAAAGTCATTTATTCGGTGGGCTGGCGACCCTGACCCGAGCCGCTGCCACCGTTGCGGGGCGCCTGTTGGCGCGTCGGGTAGCCGTTGCCGATGCCGCCGTTTTCCAGGGTCGGTGGCCGCACGCGGGGCGCGGTGCTCGGGCCGCGCACCGGTGGTGTACTGGGCACAGTACCTTGGCGGCTGTTGGGGTTGGCGCGGCGGATCGGGCTGTTGTTCGGGTTGCTGTTGACGCCGCTGCCAGACAACGGTTGAGCCTGAGAGACGCTGGCGACGCCTGACGTCAGCAGGCTCGCGAGAGCGAAAAGTGCAACGCGTCGAGCAAAACTGTTCATCCTTTACCTTCTGTGGGAAACGGTAACTATCCGGATGTTTGATGACGATTACCTTTGTAGGTTCGCCCTCAACCGGAGGATGAGCAACCCGAGCGGCTCGAAGTTTGTAACAAGGGCCTTCAGCTCAAAGGCATGCGGAAGGTGAATGTGGTGCCCTGTTCGCGGCTCGACTCCACCCCGAGACTGCCGCCATGGGCGATGGCAATCTGGCTGGAAATATAAAGCCCCAGCCCCAGCCCTGCCCTGGGCTCATCGGTGATCGGGCGCGAGTAAGGCTCAAACAGCCGGGGCAGCACATCGTCGGCAATCGGCTCACCCTGATTGCTGACGCTGATCAGCAATTGCTCGCCCTCGACCCTGGCCGCGACATCCACCCGGCCCCTGCTGTCGCCATGGGCCATGGCATTGGAGACCAGGTTGGACAGCATTTGCGCCAGCCGCTCGCGGTCACAGCGTATGCCGTCCAGCGCACCGATGACCGCATGGATTGGCTGCGTCGGATGAACCCGCTGGACCTCTGCAATCACCTGCCGCAACGCTGGCTCAAGATCGCTGCAGTCGCGCAGGCACAACGGAATGCCATTGCCCAACTGGCCCCGAGCGAAATCCAGCACGTCGTCGACCAGCTGCGACGCGCGCCGGCCAGAGGCGAGGATATGCTGGGCGATTTTTGTCCCGCGATCATCCAGCGTGCGCCGCAACAGCAGCTCGGCGCTGGCGATCACCGAGAACAGCGGGTTGCGCAGGTCATGGCCCAACACGCCGATGAACTGTTCGCGCCGCTCGGCGAGCTCACGCTCGGCCTGCAGGTCGGCCGTGACCTGGCGCAGGTTGGTGTCGGCCTCGATCTGGATGGCCAGCATGCGGGCGAAGGACGTCATCATCATTTCGATAGGCGTGTCGCGCAATTGCGCAGGATTGGGGTCCACAGCGCAGATCGTGCCGAAGAACTGGCCGTTCGAGAGGAAGACCGGCACGGCGATATAACTTTCGAACCTGTACAGACGCGGCGTGTGGTGACAGCGATAGCGTTCGTCCTGGCTGACATGATCAATCACCACGGCTTCCTGCGTGGCGGATGTGCGAATGTCATGGCAGATGGTGGTTTCCAGCACCAGGGCATCGCCAGTCACCACACCGAAATCCACTTTGTCGAGCACCGCGCACGCGGTCCAGGAGCTCTCGGTCACCCGCGCTACCGTGACGAAACCCATGCCTGTGGTTTCGCTGATGACCTGAAGCATGGCGGGCACCGCGCTTATCCGGCCGATGGTGGCAATATCTGCGGCAATGGATGAGCTCATAGTGATCCTGCGCGGGGGCTTGAGGGAGACAAGTGTAGCGGGCAACTGCACTCCCGTGAAATGGCAAACGCTGTGGCAGCGCCGGGGACCAAGCGCTGGCCGCAGGAAACGGGGGCAACGGGGGCAACGGGATCGATCCCAAACAGAAAGCCGAATCCGGCCTCTGCCGTCGGGTATCGGCAAAGCCCTGGCAGCGCCGGTTACGCCACCGGCCGCGCCAGGCTGACGACGAATGTCGTGCCGTGTTCAACTGTAGAGGTGACGCTGACATCGCCCCAGTGAGCGCGGGCGATTTCTCGCACGATGAACAGCCCGAGGCCGACGCTGCGGCTCGGGTCATCGTCTGCCACACCGTGGGCCGCTGGCTCGAACAGATCCTCCAGCAGCTCGGGCGCAATCGGCGGGCCGATGTTGTGCACCGATATCTTTATCCATTGGCCTTCGAAGGCGGAGGTGACGGTAATCGGCTCTCCGGCAGCGCCATAGACCACTGCGTTGGTGACCAGGTTGTCGATCAGTTCGAACAGCCGGTCAGCGTCGGCGCTGCATAAACCTTCCCCGACCTGGCGGTGCACCAGCTGGCGCTCGGGAAAGAAATGACGCTGCTCCTCGACGCTTTCGGCAATCACTTCATGCAGATTGATCGGCTGCGGCAGCACCGAAATGCCGCGTCCGACCCGGGCCTGGGTGAAGTCCAGCAGATCGACGATCAAACGCTGGGCGCGGCCCACCGACTGGAACAGCAGCTCCAGGCTGCGCCCTTGCTTGTCACTCAGGCTTTCCAGGCCGATCAGGCCTGCGGCCATCTTCACCGCCGCCAGCGGGTTGCGCAGGTCATGGCTGACAATGGCCACCATCTGTTCGGCGAAGGTCGCCCGAATGTCCGCTTCGGTCTGGGCCATGCGCAAGCGGTTTTGCGCCGAGGACAGTTCCTTTTTCGACGCCATCTGCTGCAACAGCAGCTCATCGGCGGCTTCCCGGGCACTGGTCAATTCACGCTGAAAACGATTGCGCTCTTCGCCGCCCATCAACGCCAGATCGTGCAGCACGCCGTGCGCGGTTTCCCGGCGCACGGCATTGAGCATCATGGTCAGGCTGTAGCCATCGCGATGCAGCACGTCGAGTTTGACCTCGGCGACCGAGCCTTGCATGTTGAGCAGCGGCGCCCAGTGGGTCTGGTGGAATACCCGGTCGCCCATGCTCAGCAGGTCCTGGAAACGCCGGCCCAACAGGCGGTCGCGAGGCAGGCCAAGCCATTGGCAGAAGGTCTGGTTGACCTGCAGGATGGTGCCGTCGGCCTCGGTCAACAGCAGGCCACAGGCCGCGTGTTCAAACAGCTGGGCATTGTCGATGGTGACTTCCCTGTCAACTGGCAAGGGGCACTACTCCGCAATCTGAAAGGAATTGCTCGATGAACTCAATACACCCATCCGGTTCGCTCATGTGCGGACAATGACCGATATTGTCGATGATCCGCAATGTGCAATCGGGCATGACCTGCTGCAGGTAATGCCCAACCGTCAGCGGCGCGATCAGGTCCTGGCTGCATTGCAGGACCAGCGTCCTGGTCGGCATGCGCGCCACTTCGCGACGGTTATCGGAGAGGAACGTCACTTTGGCAAACTGCCGGGAGATGTCGGGGTCGTTTCGACTAAAGCTCGCGGCCAGCTCGGTGGTCAGTTCAGGCTGACCGGGAGCGCCCATGATCACCGGTGCCATGGTGCTGGCCCAGCCAAAATAATTGCTTTGCAGGGTGTCCAGCAGGGAAAGGATGTCCGCGCGCTCGAAACCGCCGACATAGTCGCCGTCATTGATGAAGCAGGGAGACGGCCCGATCATCACGTGGGCGCTGAACAGGCCAGGCTCGCGCAGATCGGCGAGAACGCCGATCATGCCGCTCACCGAGTGGCCGATATGGACCACCGGCCCGGCGCCGGCAAACTCCTTGACCACCTCCAGCAGATCGCCGGCATACCCGTCCAGGGTTTCGTATTTGCGCGGGTAGTAGGCCGAGAGCTGGGACTGGCCATTGCCCACAAGGTCGTACAACACCACCTTGAACCGCTTGGCATAAAGCGGCGCAATCAGGCGCCACATGTTCTGATCACAGCCAAAGCCATGGGAAAACACCAGGGTCGTGGACCCCTCTCCCAAGACTTTGACGTTGTTACGCAGCTGCACCGACATTCGTGTCTCCACACACTCTGCTCGAAGGGCCACTTCGGACTGATACTGACGAATGAGCGGAGATTAGCACCGTTCGATGCCGACAGAGCGCTTTGTCCCTTCGCTTATTGAAAATTGCGTGCCCAGGCAGACTCGCGTGCCCTGCTACTCGCCAATATCCTCGTTCCACAACTCGGGTTTGGCGGCGATGAAGCTTTTCATCATCTCGACACACGACGAATCGTGAATCACGTCGACCTGCACGCCGCGCGAGCGCAGCAGGTCCTCTTCGCCCATGAACGTCTGGTTTTCGCCGACAATCACCTTGCGGATGCCATACAACAGAATGGCGCCGCTGCACATGGCGCACGGTGACAGCGTGGTGTAGAGCACCGCGTCGCGGTAGACACTGGCAGGCTGGCGGCCGGCGTTTTCCAGCGCGTCCATTTCGCCATGCCTGGTTGCACTGCCTTGCTGCACGCGGCGGTTGTGGCCACGACCAATGATCTTGCCGTCATGGACGATGACCGAACCGATTGGAATACCACCCTCGTCCAGTCCCTGCCTGGCTTCGTTGATCGCGGCCTGCATGAATGAGTCCATGGTGTTTACCTCTTGGTCTGGTGGATAGTGGTCGGAGGGAACAGTGCCGCAAAGCGCGCGGCACTGCAATCGAGCAGGCTCACCCGTCAGCCGGAAAACATCGCTACGGCAGCTTGGCCAGTGCATCGTTCAAGGCTCTGGACACGTAATCCTTGAGCAGGTCGGCAGAACGCGCCTTCATGTCAGTGCCGACATCGCTCTGCCCCGCCCTGAGCTTGTTGGCCAGCTGCGGCTGATTATCGCCACGACCCAGCGCCTGCAGCTCATCGGCAGTAAAGTATCGGGCGTACGCGGCGGCAAGGTTGCGGTCCCATTGCGCCTGGTACTGCGGCTGCAGGCGCTGCAACTCGTCCTGCATGAGCACCTGCGCCTGGGTCTTGCCCACCGCCTCAACGATGCTGCCAAAAGTGGGCGTACGCGAGGCCACTTGATAACCCAACCAGCCCAGGCTGTCACCCAGATGGCGCTCCTGGACGTAGACCAGCGCACTGTCTGCCACGTCCGCTGCCTGGGCGGACTGCCCGGCCTGCGTCAGCAGGCCCAGGAGCACGACCAGCAACCGCCGCAGCACGCGCAGCCGTGTCACGCGAGGAGCCAGGCCATTGCGCTGAGCAGGCAGGGCCATTAAAGGCTGGTGCTGACTTTGCTCGCCACATCGGCAGGCATCCAGGCTTTCCAGACCTCCGGGTGTTCCTTGAGGAAGGTGTGCGCGACAGTTTTGGGGTCCTGACGCTTCTCGCTCATCTGGCCCAGGGTGTGGTTGAGCAGATCAATGGGCAGGTCGACTTTTTCGAACAACGCCACCAGCTCGGGGTACTGGGCGCGGAAGGGTTCCGATACGCCAATGGTCAGGCGCGGCTCCAGCGAGCGCGTGCCGCGAGGATTGGGGTTACTGGCGTCGGCCAGGGTTTTCCAGGCTTCTGCGTCAAATGGCGGCTCGTCCAGCTTGATCAGCTTGAAGCGCCCCAGCAGCGGCGTTGGCGACCAGTAGTAAAACAGCACCGGCTTGCCGCGATTGATCGAGGAGCTGATTTCAGCATCCAGCGCCGCCCCGGAACCGGTACGGAAGTTCACATAGCTGTCGGTCAGACCATAGGCCTTGAGCTTCTGGGTGTTAACGATTTCCGAGGTCCAGCCGCTGGGGCTGTTGAGGAAGCGCCCTTGCTGCGGCGATTCAGGGTCCTTGAACACATCCTTGTAGCGCGGCAGATCGGCCACTGACTTGAGGTCCGGCGCCAGCGGCTTGATGCCCCTGGCCGGATCGCCCTTGATCACGAATTCCGGCACCCACCAGCCTTCGGTGGCGCCTTTGACGATGTTGCCAAGGCCATGAACCTTGCCTTCCTCTTGCGCCTTGACCCATGCCGGGCTGCGCCCTGCCCACTCCTCACCAATGACCTGAATGTCGTTCTTGGCCAGCGCAGCTTCCAGGCTGACGGTGCTGCCTGGCAGGGTATCGGTGCGGTAACCGTAGCCTTTCTCAACCAGGGTGCGCAGGATCTCAGTGATCAGGCTGCCGCTTTCCCAAGTGATGTCACCAAACAGGATGGGCGCGTTCTTGTCTGCCGCCACGGCGGGCTGAACGAGCAGCCCCAACGCCAGAAGCGAGCCGCAGAACAGGGATCTGATGGATGTCATGGTCACCTCTGGGAAAGCAAAAATGAATGATTCTGAAGTCAGCTGTCAGGTATCGACAGCGCCAGGCGGCAATAAGTTGTAGCCGCATTGGTCTGCCGCGCTCAGGTTAACAAGGCGGGTAAACCCAAGTCTGCCGCCTGCTGCTCAATATCCAGTATCCGCTGGTAGTCGGCTTCGCTGGCCGCCAGCACTTGACCAATGGCCAGGGTGATCGCCACATCGGGCAGCTCTACCAGCGCCTGATTCATGGCCAGGCGTATGCGCTCAGCCTCTGCCGCAGGGGTGCTACGCGAGGTGATGTAGGGCAGGCACGGGCTGGATGCACTGCGCGTCAGAATGCGCAGCCCGCTCAGCTCGTCACTGTGGTCACGGGCCAGATAATCGTAGGTCACGCTGTCGATGGCTGCCAGATCGCCGGTTTTATCCTGCAGCCCGCGCAGGCTCTGGCGATGGCTGCCAGTGATGATCGCGTGGGAAAAGAAGCGTCCGCCCTGCTGCAAGGGCGCAACCGCACGGCGCAACAGGTTCATTCCGGAATTGGAGTCCTGGCCATTGATCAGGCCAACGCTGCCAACAAATCCGGCAAGGTCCTGCCGTGGATCATCGGCGCGGACCATCAGCAGACTGCAATGATCGCCATTGGCGCTGTTGGGCAGCTCGTAGACCGGCCGCCCCAGCACGCGAACCTGGCCGCGTAGTCGGGTCATCAGTGGATAGCCGCACGTTTGCGCCAGCAACAGCTGTGGCGACAACCATGACTCCACCAAATCCAGGTCCGGGGGGCCCAGGTGCTCGACGCCGAGCAGCTGGCAGGTCCGCGTCAGCCAGGCGGCGCTGGCTTGGGCAACGCGTGGCGGCGCGGTATACATGGCCAGGTGGGCAAAACCCTTGATCATGGCAAATCCTTGTAGGGCCTGAGCGACAGACCAATACGCGAGAAAATGTCGCTGACGTCCCACTCTTCAGCGCCTGTATCATGCGCAGCCCTTTCCTTCGCAAAAGCTGCGCGTCATGACGGCCATCCAGTACTGCCAACTGCCTGCGGCGGGCAAGCCCCTGCTGAACAAGTTCTACCGGGCACATCGCTCATCCATGCGCGCATCCGGCGGGGCTGTGCTGTGGGCCGTGAAACACATCGACATTATTGCCGGGCTCAGCCTGACACCCGTGAGCAACGGCCATTGGCTGACCGGGCTGTTCGTCTCACCGGCGTGGCGAGACCAAGGTATCGCCGCAGGGTTGCTGCGCTGCGCCATGGAGGGGCTACAGGGGCCAGTGTGGTTGTTCTGCCACCCGCAACTGGAGCCATTCTACGCGCGCGCAGGCTTCACCCTCGCACCGCGACTGCCACCCCCCTTGGCCGATAAACTGACGCGGTATAGCCGCTTCAAGCCGTTGCTGGCAATGGTGTGCATACCGGCAGCCGGTGAGCTGTAGAACGCTCCAGAGCGGGGTGCAGTCCGACATATTGCTATCGCGGCCTCGCGGTGCTCGTTCGCTCCTAAGATTTGAACATTTGCTGCGCGACAGGACTACGATCACTCATCAGCATTGGGGTCCATATCCGGAAACATCACTTCGATAAATCCAAACTTGCTGAAATCGGTGATGCGCGATGGATACAACCGGCCAATCAGGTGATCGCATTCATGCTGCACGACGCGGGCATGAAAACCATGAGCGACGCGCTGGACAGGCTGGCCCTGAGGGTCGAAGCCTTCGTAGCGGATGCTCTGATAGCGATCAACCGCGCCGCGTAGCCCCGGCACTGACAGACAACCTTCCCAGCCCTCTTCCGTCAACGGGCTCAGCGGGGTGATCAGCGGATTGAGCAGAATGGTCTGTGGCACGGCTTCAACATCGGGGTAGCGTTCGCTGCGCTCGAAGCCAAAAATCACCAGTTGCAGATCGATGCCGATCTGCGGTGCGGCCAGGCCTACGCCGCCGACGCTGTGCATGGTTTCAAACATGTCGGCAATAAGGTCGTCTAGCCCGGCGCTGCCAAACATCGATTCAGGTACTGCCGGGGCGATGCGCAGCAAGCGCGGATCGCCCATTTTCAGAATGTCGCGGATCATGTCAGCGCGTGTCCCTGGAGTGAAAGCGTCATCCTGCCACAGACTTGATCAGGATTGGCCGCCCGTCGCAGCAGCAGCCGCGGAATGGTCACGGCCCAGTCCGGAAACGTTCTGGTTATGCGGGGTTTCGGCGTTGCCATCGCCTTCTTCCTTCTCGCCCTTGTCTTTCCCCTCGGCAGACATGTGCTCCACCACCGCGTTCATTTCTGCACCCAGCAACAACACCGCCGCCGAAATATAGAAATACAGCAGCAGCACGATGATCGCGCCGATGCTGCCGTACATGGCGTTGTAGTCAGCGAACGTCTTGACGTAATAACCGAAGGCCAGCGAGGCCGCGATCCATACCACCACCGCCAGGACCGAACCGGGCGTGATGAAGCGAAACTCCTGCTTCACGTCCGGCATGACGTAGTAGATCAGTGCGACAGCCACCATCAGCAGCATCACGATCAACGGCCAGCGCAGAATCGTCCACAAGGTGACGATGAAATCTTCCATGCCAATCTGCGCGGCCAGCCAGTTCATTACTTGCGGGCCGGTCACCATCAGCGCAGCGACAGCGAGCATCATCATGGCAATGCCAATGGTGTACAGCACCGACAGCGGGATACGCTTCCACACAGGGCGCTCTTCAACCACGTCATACGCCGCGTTCATGGCGCTCATCATCAGACGCACACCGGCAGAAGCGGTCCACAGCGCGATGACAATACCAATCGACAGCAGCCCGCCCTTGGACTGCTGCAGTTGATCAATCACCGGATTGACCTGATCCAGCGCCTGGGGTGGCAGTACCAATTCCGACTGCAGACGCAGCCAGGAGAAGAAGTCCGGCAAATGCAGGAAACCGATCAGCGCAATCAGGAACAACAGGAAAGGAAACAGCGAAAACAGCATTTGATAAGCCAGTGCGGACGCGTAGGTGGACATCTCGTCATCGAGAAATTCACTGACCGTGCGCACCATCACTTTGCCCATGGGCAGTTGGCGCAATTCCGAAAAAATCATGGTGTCTCCTTGCTTCATGCTGACGCAGCGGCGCTGTTGGCGTATGTGGGAAGTGCCCGGCTGTGGAGCAACTGCCTCAAAATCTGCCCTTTTACCTTATCCAGTGGACTGGAGGCTTGATAGAAAGGTTTCAAAATAGCTGGCATCAGACATGACAACGGCCATCCGAGGATGGCCGTTGTCGACGGTCTTGCGTGATGCGAGACGTCAGGGAGGACCTGTGGCTTACGCCTTGTCGACGCCCTTCTTCACAGCATCTTTGGCATTACCAACAGTCTGCTGGGCTTCGCCTTTGAGTTCCTGCGCCTTGCCTTCGGCCCGCAGCTTGTCATTGTCGGTAGCTTTGCCCACGCCTTGCTTGACGTTACCGACTGCTTCGTTAGCCATGCCTTTAACTTTATCGCCAGTGCTGCTCATGGTGTACTCCAATGATTCAAGAGAGGTCATTGCCTCGACATAAGAGTTGACCCGGCCGCTTCGCTTGGAGTTTCAACTATTTTTGCCTGCACTACGTCCGTTCGTCTGCCCGCGCAAGCGATGCGCAGGCGGGCCCTGAAAATTTTGCCTTTAAGTTTGTGCGGCGAGCGCCGAGAATGCGCGTCGCCGTCAGGGCGTGTCCGTCGTGAGGCGCCGATTAAAACGATCCGCAGGAACACTATGAAACTCGACAAGAAGCAGGCCATCGCCCGCAGAAACCAGGAACTGGGCGGTGCCGTGCTGGGCACCAACAATACCCACTTCGCGACGTTGAACACCAACCGCAATATCTGGTGGTTCGACCTGCCGGTGCCGCGCGTTGCCGTGGGCCAGTACGAATGGATGCACCTGCTGATGTACACGCCAGGCACCGACCAGCTGCTGCATGTCAAAGTCACGACTGCCTTCTTGCGTGAGCACATGGAAGGCGTGGTGATCCGCAATAAGGGCCAGCGCAAGTCGACCGTCAGCCTGGAACTGAGCGCCGACCGCGACTCGTTCCTTCAGGACCTGCGCCCCACTGGCGCAAACCTGAGCTTCGCCCAGTTCGTGCAGGCCTAAGCCCGGGGCAGGCGCGTGCAGATCGCTGCCCCGCGCGCTGTCAGGCCAGCTCGATGCGATCCGCGTGGATCACGATCTGGCCTTGCTTGTACAATGCACCAATGGCTTTCTTGAAGTTGCCCTTGCTGACGCCGAACAGGCTGCTGATCACTTGCGGATCGCTCTTGTCGCTGACCGGCAGCACGCCGTTGTTTTCCCGCAGCTTGCTCAGGATCTTTGAATTGAGGCTGCTGGCGGCCTGCTCGCCGACCGGCTGCAGACTCAGGCTGATGTTGCCGTCGGTGCGGATTTCCTTGATGAAACCCTTTTCCTGCTTGCCAGCGCGCATGAACTTGAACACTTCGTTCTTGTGAATCAAGCCCCAGTGCTTGTTGTTGATGATCGCCTTGAAGCCCATGTCGGTAGCCTCTGCTACCAGCAGGTCAACTTCCTCGCCAACGCTGTAGCTGGCGGGGGTTTTGTCCAGGTAGCGGTCAAGCCGGGCAGTGGCGGTGATGCGCCGGGTGTGCTTGTCCAGATACACATGCACCACGCAGTAATCACCGGCCTGCAGCGTGCGCTTCTCTTCGGAGTAAGGCAGCAACAGGTCCTTGGGCAGACCCCAGTCGAGGAACACGCCAATGCTGTTGACTTCCAGCACCTTCAGGCTGGCGAACTCGCCGACCTGAACCTTGGGCTTTTCTGTGGTAGCCAGCAGCTTGTCTTCGCTGTCCAGATAAATGAAGACGTTGAGCCAGTCCTCATCTTCGCTGGGAATGTCCTTGGGGATGTAACGATTGGGCAGCAGAATTTCGCCGTCCGCCCCGCCATCCAGATACAGACCGAAGTTGGTGTGTTTAACCACTTGCAAGCTGTTGTAACGCCCGATTAACGCCATGTGCCAATTACCCTCTTTACGTGGGCGGCATTCTACCCCAGTGTCGAGTGCGATGCAGGCGCATCTGGTGATCACCGGCCAGGCGTGCAAAAAGCCCATCGAGAGCCGAACCAAACCTGGCACTCACGGCCCACTCGTCAGGTGGCAGCCTGTTCAACGCGGGAGCGGGCTCATCAAAAAAAACCGAGGCACACCGGTTTTCCTAGCAGGAACATGGAGTTGCAGGGCCTGCCAGCGAGCTGATTCAGCCATGCCAGGGTGGGCGCCGGGCCTTTGGCGGGACATTTCCCAAGCAGGAAGGGAGCCATTCGTGTAACCTGTGCGGCCGTATTACGTTTATATAGGTCAGTGGCAGTCATGCGCGTAAAAGCATCCAACTCGAAAGCAAAGCCAGCTCCAGCCGTTGAAACAAGCGATTCGATCAATGCCCAGATTGCTGCTTTCCTCAAGTCCGGCGGCGAAATCCAGCAGATTGCCAAAGGCGTCAGCGGCCAGACATTCGGCCCGTCCAAGCAGATCACCCTCGGCAAGAAGTAACCTTCTGCCGGTCAGCTGTAGATTTCTTCGGCGCCGCTGATCTTCATAGCGCCAGAGCCGCACTGTTCGTTGCCCGATACCGTTTCAATCTGACCACAGGGTGCATTGCCTGATCGCTCGGCGACGGGCAGGATAGCGCCTTGAAGTCAGTCTTTTTTACGGAATGCACGAATGAAAACCTGGATGTTGTTCGGCGCCCTGTTGTCCCTGACTGGTTGCGCATCCCACAGCTGCACCACTGCTCCGATCGACGGCTACCCTGAGGGAAGCGACTGTCGAGCCAGGCATTTGCTGTATCAGAACGACATGCTCCAGGCCAAGCTGCTGATCAGTGAAGCGGACCGGGAAAATTACGAACTGGCGCAAGCCATGCTGCAACGCGCAGGGGCAATTGACGAGTCAGGCGAGGCGGAATTTTATCTCGCCGTGCTGCTGATCCGACAACAGTCGGACCAGGCCAGGGTCATCGAATTGCTCAAGGATGCCGCCGACAGGCAACATCCCTTGGCCATCGCCCTGCTCTCGCAACAGCTGAGCATGACTGATCAGAAGAGATCGGAAGAATACCGGGCGCAATATGCAGAACTGGACGTGGCCAAGAGTGGCTACCCTTCGTTCGAACAGGCCCTGGTGGTCATTCGCGGGCTGATCATTCCATCGAATCGGGCCACTGCGAGCAATTGATTGCCACGCGGATCGACCAACGGTTTTCGACCGGCAACTTTCGCAGGTATGCTTGCGGGGCTCTAAATCGCGGGTTTCTTGCTGTTTTCATTTGGGCCAATGGCCGCTTTCTGCCCCCTCCGTCCTCCAAGGAGTGAGCACCATGCTCAAAATTCACCGCTGCGCGCTGCCTCTGGGCGCCCTGTTGATCTGCCAATCGGCGTCTGCCCAACTGATGGTGCGGGAGCTGGGCGACTTCAGCCTGAAATTGGGCACCTCGCCCACCCGCAGCATGGCTCAGGGGCTTGTCACCCAAAGTGGCTCGGGCTCCTTTCATGGTGGCCTGGACCTGACTCACGACAGCGGTTTCTACTTCGGTCAGTGGTCGCCCAACGTTGGCGTCACCTCTGATTCAGCCCTGGAAGTCGATTCCTACATGGGTTTCAAGAAACCTTTCGATCAGACCCTCGGCTACGAACTGGGCATGATTCGTTACAGCTACCCGGACACCGATCAAGTCGACACCCACGAGTTCTACGCCGGGCTGCGCATTCTCGACAGTCGCATTGGCGCTGCTTTCAGCAACGATATCGGTCGGCGCGACAGCACGTTGATCGTCGACCTGGGCGGCATCGAAGAACTCGGCCTGGGCGTGCGCGTGCAGTACGCCAATCACCAGTACGATGCCCCGCAGCAGATTGCCAATGGCAGCATGGTCTCGGGCTTCAATGACTGGTCGCTCAACCTGTCGCGGCCCTGGCTGGGTGTCGACATGAACCTCATCTACAGCGGCTCCAGCCTGGCAGGCAGCGATTGCAGCGCCTATTCCGGGCACAACCCGAACTGCGAAGCGACCTTCACCCTCAAAGCAGTGCGTTCGTTCTTCTAAGCACTGAACTGCTACTCTCTGAACCGCTCTACTCCATCAGGCAGGTTCATTGAGGCGTTGTCATGCGCACCCCGTATAAAGCCTTTATTTCGCTGTTGCTGGCCCTGCTGGTGGTCAGCGGCTGCTCGCGCATCGGTCTGGCGTATCGCAACCTGGACGTGATCATCCCCTGGTCACTGAACGACTACCTCGACATGAACACCCGCCAGAAAGGCTGGTTCGACGAGCGACTCAAGCAGCATCTGAGCTGGCACTGCAGCACGCAGTTGCCCAGCTACCTCGACTGGCTCGACCGCTTGCAGGGCATGGCCGAGAGCAACCAGGTCAGCGCCGCCGAGCTGCAGGCGCGCACCGATGAAGCCAAGCAGGCCATTGCGCAGATTTCCCGCCAGATCACCCCATCAGCCGTTGAATTGCTCACGCAGCTGGACGACCAGCAGGTGCAGGAGATGCAGGACGCCTTCGTCAAGGATCAGCGCAAGCGCGAAGAGAAATTCCTCAAGGAGCCACTGGATCGCCAGATCAGCGACCGCGCCGAACGCATGCAGGATCGGCTCAAGCCCTGGATGGGCAAGCTTGACGCTGGTCAGGTTGAGCGTATTCGCAGCTGGTCGGTCTCGCTGGGCGAGCAGAACAAGGCCTGGCTGGCCAATCGCGCCCATTGGCAGACATTGTTTATCGCGGCAGTAAAGGAGCGACAGTCACCTGGTTTCCCGGACCGAATCGCCAAACTGCTGCAGGATCGCGCCACCTTCTGGACGCCGGAGTACCGCCAGGCCTACGACAAGACCGAGCAGGCCGCCATCTCGCTGCTGGTGGACCTGATGGCCCAGAGCACGCCCGAGCAGCGCCAACGCCTGCTGGCCAAGATCGCTGACACGCGCAAAGACTTTACCGACCTGAGCTGCCTGAAGGCGGCGCAAGCCATGTAGTCACCGCTTGAGTGTAGGTGCCCACTTGTTGTGCGAGACGGTGTGTCAGTCACGCCGCCTCGCCAACAAGTGGGCTCCTACAGGTCCAGGTTCGCTGCTCGGCCGCGTACCGCATGGGAGACCGCCATTGTCCTGCAACTCGCAACAGGTTTCAGGCGATTTGCGCTTTGGCCGCCACTTCATCAAAGGTCGCGGGATCAAGGGCATCAGCCTGATCATCCAGCACTTCACGCGGGTGGTCGTTGCCCGGGATGCTGCTGTCAATCAGCGCCAGCAGGCTTGCGCCGCGAGGTGTCAGGCTATAACTGCCCCGGTCACCCTGGCGTGGCGCGATAAAGCCGCGCTCCACCAGCAGGTGCTCGTACTCAGCGGCATCGGCCTTCAACTGGTCAATATTGCCCACCGGCTCACCCGCTGCGGCGCTGGCGTTGGCGTGATCCTGAGCGTAATCGCGAGGTGTGAAACTGTCGTCTTCAGCGTTCTGCGCTTCGTGCAGCAGGCGTTCGACGAGGTCCCAGTTATAAGGCGTTGGCATCGTTATGGCCTCCACTAGCGTAGGTGAGTAGTCCGCAACAGGGTGTCGCCGGATTCGCTACTGAAGGGTGTGACCTGCGTTGCTGTCGGCCGTTCAGCGCTACCGCGAAGGCAATAGCGCCAAAAGCCGGACCCTGGATTACTCAGCCGCCGGCGCTTCGGTCTTGCGCTTCTTCAGCGGCGCCATACCGTCCTTGCTGACCAGCGACAACGCGTCGGTCTTCGGCCGGTTGGTGATCTTGCGCTTGGTCGGCGCCTTGGCACCTGCTTTCTTCTTGTCACCCTTGGCGTCAGTCTTTTTCTTCTTCACACCAACAGCCTTGCCCGAAGCCTTGACCTTTTTCGGCCCGCTGTAGGCGCCTTTGACTTCCTTGATGGTGCGGCGCTCGAAGCTCTGCTTGAGGTAGCGCTCGACACTGGACATCAAATTCCAGTCGCCGTGGCAGATCAGCGAAATGGCCAGCCCTTGCGCACCTGCGCGGCCAGTGCGACCGATGCGATGCACGTAATCATCGCCACTGCGCGGCATGTCGAAGTTGATCACCAGGTCCAGGCCCTCAACATCCAGACCTCGGGCCGCGACGTCGGTGGCTACCAGCACCTTGGTGCCGCCCTGCTTCAGGCGGTCGATGGCGGCTTTGCGGTCCTTCTGGTCCTTGTCGCCGTGCAGCACGAACGCTTTGTAGTCCAGTGCCACCAGGCGCCCGTACAGGCGGTCTGCCAGGGCTTTGGTGTTGGTAAAGATGATCGCCTTCTGATACGTCTCGTTGGCCAGCAGCCAGTGCACGATCTGTTCTTTGTGGCTGTTGTGGTCTGCGGTGATGATCTGCTGGCGCGTACCCGAAGCCAGTTCGCTGACGCTGTTGACTTGCAGATGCTGGGGATCGTTGAGCACCTTGGCGATCATCTCGCGCAGGCCGGCACCCCCGGTGGTGGCGGAGAACAGCAGGGTCTGTTCGCGGTTGGCGCATTCATTGGCCAGGCGCTCGACGTCCTCGGAAAAGCCCATGTCGAGCATGCGGTCGGCTTCGTCGAGCACCAGCACTTCGACATTCTTCAGGTCCAGGTTGCCGGCATTGAGCTGCTCCAGCAGACGCCCAGGCGTACCGATCAGAATATCCGGCACCTTGCGCAGCATCGCGGCCTGAACCTTGAAGTCTTCACCGCCGGTGATCAGGCCGGACTTGATGAAGGTGAACTGCGAAAAGCGTTCGACCTCTTTAAGGGTCTGCTGCGCCAGCTCGCGGGTCGGCAACAGGATCACGGCGCGGATATCCACCCGTACTTTGGCCGGGCCCATCAGCCGATTGAGGATCGGTAATACAAATGCTGCAGTCTTGCCGCTACCGGTTTGCGCCGTCACCCGCAGGTCCCGCCCTTCCAGAGCCAGCGGAATGGCCGCTGCCTGCACCGGGGTCGGCTCGACAAATTTAAGCTCGGCCACGGCTTTAAGCAGGCGTTCATGCAGGGCGAATTGGGAAAACACGGGTGTTACCTCGACGAAAAACAAAAATACGGCGCATAGCGTACCGGTTTCGGCCGTCTGAGCCGAGTGTCTTTACTACCAACGGCCGATTTTGTTACTCGTTTTTCCCGTAACTGCCTATCCGGGTGCCATGAGTGCTCTAATTGCCCCGCCCTCTTTTCAGGAATCTGCCGACCCCCCATGGATATTCAATCGTTATGGCAACATGCCCGGGAAACCTGGGCCCTGCTTGAGCAACACCCATTACTGCAGGCCAGCCTGGGCCTGCTGTTGCTGCTGGTGGTCGCCCTGGTTGCCGGGCGGCTGGCGCGCTTTCTGATCCTGCATGGCGCCAAGGCGCTGGGGCGGCAACCGGCGTTGCACTGGCTCAATGACCTGCGGCACAACAAGGTTTTCCATCGTCTGGCGCAGATGGTGCCGTCAGTGGTCATCCAGTTCGGCCTCAACCTGGTGCCCGCCTTGAGCAGCACGGGCAAGAACATCATCGGCAACATCGCCCTGGCGTTCACCATCCTGTTCATGACCCTGGCCATGGGCGCCATGCTCAGCGCGTTACTCGACATCTATGCCCGCACCACCCATGCCCGCACCCGCTCGATCAAGGGCTATGTGCAGCTGGCGAAAATGATCCTCTACATCTTCGCCGCGATCATCATCGTCGCGACCCTGATCGACCGTTCGCCACTGTTGTTGCTGTCCGGTCTGGGCGCCATGTCGGCAGTGATTCTACTGGTCTACAAGGACACCCTGCTGTCCTTCGTCGCCAGCGTGCAATTGACCAGCAACGACATGCTGCGCGTCGGCGACTGGATCGAAATGCCTCAGGTCGGGGCCGATGGCGATGTGGTGGACATCACCCTGCACACCGTGAAGGTGCAGAACTTCGACAAGACCATCGTCTCGATCCCGACTTGGCGCTTGATGTCGGAATCGTTCAGAAACTGGCGCGGCATGCAGCAGGCAGGCGGTCGGCGGATCAAGCGTGCACTGTTCATCGATGCCAGTGGCGTAAGGTTCGTGCGCGACGATGAGGAACAGCAACTGAGCGAGGTGCACCTGCTCACCGATTACATCGGCCGCAAACAGGCCGAGCTGCTGGCCTGGAATCAAGCCCAGGGCAACGTCGCGGCGCTGTCGGCGAACCGTCGCCGCATGACCAACATCGGCACCTTCCGCGCCTACGCCCTGGCCTACCTGAAAAGCCATCCCGAAGTGCACCCGGACATGACCTGCATGGTCCGCCAGCTCGAAGCCACCGCCCAGGGCGTGCCGCTGGAAATCTACTGCTTCACCCGCACCGTGGTGTGGGCCGACTACGAACGCATTCAGGGCGATATCTTCGACTACCTGCTCGCCGTACTCCCGGAATTCGGCCTGGGCCTCTATCAACAGCCCAGCGGCGCGGATATGCGGGTGGGGTTGCGCGGGGAAGCGGTGTAATCAAAGGCCAACAGGTGCGCGCTTGGACGGCGGCCTGTTTGCTACACTGACCCCACTGACGAAGGAGGCTTTTGAAAATGGCCGCGTTGAATATTCCTGATCAAGACGTATCTGGCTTCATCCGTTCGCTGGCGCAGAGCAACGGCGTTAGTGCCCCTCCTTCCAGGCTGGACAGGATTTCCCGAGTCGTCACCCGGTTAGCAGGGGACGACGTTGCTCCGGATGAGATCGAAGGCATGCTGATCAGCCTCAGTCGTAGAGGTCTGATAGGGGGCTCTGACATGGTGAAACTGCACTCGCGCTACTTGGATGAGATCAGCTTGAGTACAGGAAATCCTTGACCCATGGCCGCATCATCCGGAGACGTTTTTGATCCTTTTGGGACGTTCGCAACCAAGGGCTATCTGGAGAACGCGACTACCGAGAAGGACCTGGAGAAAGTAAAGCGCATGGAGCACGTGGCTTTCTCTTCTCGGCTGGAATCAACTCTTGCGATGCTAGAGGGCACAAAGGAAATTACCTAAACCACGTTCTTGAAAACGCACCAGATGCTTTTTCAGGACCTTTATCATTGGGCAGGCAGAGATCGTCTCTACACTTCGCCAGACAAGGAAATATCGAAAGGAGCCCCAGGTTCGGCGTTTCGTACCGAGTTTGAAAGACCTGAACTTATAAGGCTCGCTATGGACTATGGGTTGAAACTGGCGACAGACAGCTCAACTATGCAAACCAAAGCAGGCACCGTCATGGGCCTGTTTGCCTTTGCTCATCCTTTTCTGGACGGGAATGGCCGAACAATTCTTCTAGTACACATGGAGCTGTGTTTCCGTGCCGGTTTTTCAATCGCATGGGCAGCCACCGACAAAACCACTTATCTGCAAAAACTCAGTCAGGAAATCGATAATCCCGAGAAGCGAATCCTTGATGATTATCTGCAGGCATTCATGAGTCCTGTTTCAACCCGTGATGCATGGCTGGATCAGATCCTGAATATCAGGGGCCTGAGTGGCACCTCAGCCGCCACTGCGATGGACGAAGAGGTGTATGTCGCGGGTGCAGCCAACACACCGGAAATGCTCGAACGCTATCGTGCCCAGGCCGCCAAAGCGCGTTACCGCCTCGACAAATGATCGAGGGAGGCAACACGGGGCCTCCAGTCAGTCCAATTGCCGCGTTTTGAGCTCCGCCCGCCCAGCCCCCAACCGGCTGATCCACAACGACAGCACGATCAACATGCCGCCCATGAACAGCCGCCCCAGCGGCTCGTGCTGATTCCAGATCAGCAGGTTGAGCAGCAGGCCGACAGGGACGTGGAGGACGTTGAACACTGCCAGCGTGCCGCCTGAAACCCTGCAGGCGCCTTTATTCCACCAGTACATGCCCAGCGCGGTGGAGCACAGGCCGAGGAACAGCAGGACCAGCCATTGCTCGGAAGCATCCGGCAGCCGTGTGGCGTTGCCGAACAGGAGGAAGGCTGGCAAGGCTATGATCAGCGCACCCAGGTAGAAGTAGCCGAAGCGCCGGTAATGCGGCTGATCGCTCGGGTAACGCGCCACCAGATGCTTGTACAGCACCTGACCGGCGGCGTAGGTGAAGTTGGCCACTTGCAGCAGCAGGAACCCGCCGAGGAAATCGCCATCGATACCGTCATAGCGAATGACGCCCGCGCCCAGCACTGCAACCAGTGCGGCGATCAGCGCCCAGGGGTTGAAGCGGCGATTGAAGGCGTCTTCGATCAGGGTGACATGCAGCGGCGTGAGGATGGTGAACAGCAGCACTTCCGGCACTGTCAGCACGCGGAAGCTGAGATACAGGCAGACATAGGTAATGCCGAATTGCAGCGCGCCGATCAGCAACATGCCGCGCATGAAGCCAGGCTCCACCTGGCGCCAGCGTGTCAGTGGGATGAACACCAGACCTGCCAGCACCACGCGCACCAGCACCGCGAAGTAGCTGTCGACATGACCTGCGAGAAAGACGCCAATCAGGCTGAAGGAAAACGCCTGAATCAGCGTCACGAATAATAGATAAGCCATGCACGCCCCCTTTCGAAGGCGGCGACCTTAGCGGCTGGGGCGCTGGCTGTCCATCACCCTGCCCCGCCCCGCGCGCTCGGGTTATTCATTGCTCAGATCCACCAGCGGCTGCTGCCGCACTTCGGTATCACGCCCGTTCTGGATGCTTTTCACCTGACCCAGGGCCTGGTCCACTGCGCCCTTGTCGGCCAGCAGGCTGTAGCTGATCTGGAACTGACGCTGCTGTTTCGGGCCAATGGTCGGCACCAGATTCAGCGGACGCTGGTAGCGCCGGTTGTAGGAAAAGCTGGTGCCCGGCTCAAGGCCGGTGACGTAGCCCTGGCCCTTGGTATCGGTGTTTTTCCACAACGAAAATACCGGCAGCTGCTGGGTATTGAAGCCCAGCGATACGCCCAGGCTACCGGCCTTGTTGTGCAGCACCGCGAGGGTATCGCCCTTGGCATCGGCGTAAGGCACGACGTTGTAGACCGTTTCGTCATAGTCAGGCGTTGGCCCGCGATAGGTCTGCCAGTCCGCCAGGTCGCCCTTGGCTTTGTCGTTGAACGGCGACACTTGCTTGACCGGCGCCGCAAAGCGCGCACCCTGCTCCAGGAATGGCGTGCTGAAGTTGCTGTGATACAGCGCCTGATATTCCTTCGGGTAGTCGCCGTTGTTGGTCAGCGTATCGTTGAGGGTGAAGCGTGTGCTGCCAGCGTCGGTGACCAGCTCGGTCTGCACGCTGAAATCGACCTTCTTGAAGGCCTGCTCATGCAGCTCGCCCTTGAGACGGATGGCATACGGCGGCTTTTCGTCGATGTGCAAGGTGACCTTGCTGGCCGGAATATTGGCCGCGCGCCCGTGCAGGGTCAGCAGCTCGCCGTTGTCCATGCCTGGGTGGCCCACCCACTCGTATCCACAGCGCGTGACCAGCTCGTTGAAACCTTCCAGCCAGCCCAGGCCGCCACGGCCATTGAGTTCAATAAAGGCCGGATTGACCACGTCCTTGACCGGCGAGTCCCAACCCATGCGCACATCGCCCACCGATGCCTGCAGCACGTTCATGCCACGGGTCGGCACCACGGAAAGCTTCATGCTGCCGTTGTCGATGTCGATCACGCTTACCCCTTCCTGGCGACCGCCGTGCAGCGTGCGCGTCGTGATGGAAAACGGTTTGTCGGTCTTGACCCCGAGCTGGTCACTGGTGATCTGCTGATTGGTGGCGGGCTTGTCGACGTCGAGCAGCACGTAGTCCCAGGCGAAGGCGTTGGAGGCGGCAGCGAGCGCGCTGAGGCTGAGAAGCCAGACAGAAGGTTTCATGACGGTGATCCTTATTGGAATTATGAGGTGTCGCCGGGCAGATTAATCGTTTCAGCGAGCCGACCCAAGTCTAGCTAAAGCCTGGCAACGTGGCAGCATGATTTTTACCTGAAGTGCGTTGCACTCGTCACGCGCATGATGACGACAGACCTGGCCGATGAAATATCGCTGAAATCCTTCACAAACCATCTAATTATTTGTTTTATCACCCGAGGCGTTCTACGCTCTGGCCGGGTCGAAACAGTACGGTCTACGCACTCGGCTTACAGCTCAGGCTGATGCGCAACTTAATGATGCTGCGGTTGAATTTCGCCGAAACGTCCACGCTTCGTTTTGCCGCGACGTTGATGCGCCGGGTGCGTGGCGATTCGGGGCCGTTGCGAAAAACCACGCTGCACCTGGCATCGACGCTGCCATAGTTGTTGAGGGTGATGGAGCCGGTGTCGTAGAAGGTATCGTGAGCGGTGTAGTCGACTTCGACGCCCTCGTAATGTTTGTCCACTTCAATGGGATAGGCCCATACCGTCAACGGCAACAGGGCCAGCAACGCACAGCAGATTCGGTTCATCGACAGTCTCCGGTGGGAGCTGCAGATTAGGATAAACCGCAGCAAAAGAGGAGTGGCAGATGAAAGCCCCACGGGTCACCCTGGATCAATGGCGCACATTACAGGCGGTGGTCGATCACGGCGGGTTCGCCCAGGCGGCCGAAGTGCTGCACCGTTCACAGTCCTCGGTGAGCTACACCGTGGCGCGCATGCAGGACCAGCTCGGCGTGCCGCTGCTGCGCATCGATGGCCGCAAGGCCGTGCTCACCGAAGCCGGCGGCGTTTTGCTGCGGCGCTCGCGGCAGTTGGTCAAGCAGGCCAGCCAGCTTGAAGATCTGGCCCACCACATGGAACAGGGCTGGGAAGCCGAAGTGCGTCTGGTGGTCGATGCCGCCTACCCCAATGCGCAACTGGTCCGCGCCTTGACCGCGTTCATGCCGCAGAGCCGCGGCTGCCGGGTGCGCCTGCGCGAAGAAGTGCTGTCGGGGGTCGAGGAAGTACTGATCGAGGGCGTCGCCGACCTGGCGATCAGCAGCCTGAGCATTCCCGGTTACCTGGGCACCGAAATGAACGATGTCGAGTTTGTCGCCGTCGCTCATCCGGATCATGCCCTGCATCTACTGCAGCGCGAGTTGAATTTCCAGGACCTGGAAAGCCAGCTGCAGATCGTGATTCGCGACTCCGGCCGCCAGCAGCCGCGAGACGTGGGCTGGCTGGGCGCCGAACAGCGCTGGACGGTGGGCAGCCTTGCGACCGCCGCCACCTTCGTCGGCAGCGGCCTGGGTTTTGCCTGGCTGCCGCGCCATATCATCGAGCGCGAGCTGCGCGATGGCGTGCTAAAGGCATTGCCGCTGGACAAGGGCGGTACGCGTCATCCAACCTTTTACCTGTATGCCAGCAAGGACAAACCGCTGGGGCCGGCGACGCAGATTCTCATCGAACTGATCCGCACCTTTGACGCCGCGCCGATGAACACCACATTCGCCACACCGCATGTGGCCGCCGCCGAAACCCGCTGAAGGCTGGGCAAAAAAAGCCAAACGTGATTACCTTGCGGCCTGCACCTTGTGCATCCGCGTGCTTGATCGCCGTCGACCCCCTCAATCAGGATCAACTGACCCATGCTGAAAAAACTCGCAATTGCTGCCTGCTCCGTGCTGTTCGCTGCCAACGTCATGGCGGCAACCCCGGAAAAATCCACTCACGTCGTGCTCGAGACCAGCTTTGGCGCCATCGAAATCCAGCTTGAAGATCAGAAGGCACCGATCAGCACCAAAAATTTCCTGGGCTACGTTGACAGCGGCTTCTACAACAACACGATTTTCCACCGCGTTATTCCGGGCTTCATGGCCCAGGGCGGCGGTTTCACTGCCCAGATGATGCAGAAGCCGACTAAGGATCCGATCAAGAACGAAGCTGAAAACCGCCTGCCCAATGTCCGTGGCACTGTTGCCATGGCGCGAACCTCTGACGTGAATTCGGCCACCAGTCAGTTCTTCATCAACACCAACGACAATGCCATGCTCAACCACGGCGCCCGTGATTTCGGCTATGCGGTGTTCGGCAAGGTGGTCAAAGGGATGGACGTGGTCGACCAGATCGTCAACGCTCAGTCTGGCAACAAAGGAGGCATGCAGAACGTGCCGCTGGACCCGATTTACATCAAATCGGCCAAGCGCATCGACTGAATGCTGCGCGACCGCATGAAATCAGCCTGAGCAATCAGGCCTTCATGCGGTCACATCAGGAGTAATCCGCTCAGCAAGGAGAGCCTGCACAACCTGCGGGTGTCATCGCCAATGCTCTATCGCCGTTTCGAAAACCTGATCAATATCTTCCGCGAAGCCCCCACCGAAGCCCCGCCCAATACTGTCCTGGCCTTCTACATCTATTACCTGCGTCAGGTCTGGCCAACGTTTGCTGCGCTGCTGGTCGTCGGCCTGATCGGGGCCTTGATCGAGGTGGCTCTGTTCAGTTACCTCAGCCGCATCATTGATCTGGCTCAGGGCACGCCGGACAAGGACTTCTTCCGTACCCATTCCACCGAGCTGATCTGGATGGCGGTGGTGGCGTTGTTGCTGCGGCCGATTTTTGTCGGTTTGCACGACCTGCTGGTGCACCAGACCATCAGCCCCGGCATGACCAGCCTGATCCGATGGCAGAACCACAGCTATGTGCTCAAGCAGAGCGTGCGCTTCTTCCAGAATGACTTCGCCGGGCGCATCGCCCAGCGCATCATGCAGACCGGCAACTCGCTGCGCGACTCCGCCGTACAGGCCGTGGATGCGCTCTGGCATGTGCTGATTTACGCCATCAGCGCCCTGGTGCTGTTCGCCGAAGCCGACTGGCGCCTGATGATCCCGCTGCTGACGTGGATTGCCGCTTACATTCTGTCACTTTGCTACTTCGTGCCCAGGGTCAAGGAACGCTCGGTGGTCTCGTCCGATTCACGCTCCAAGCTGATGGGGCGCATCGTCGATGGCTACACCAACATCACCACGCTGAAACTGTTCGCCCACACCAATTACGAGCAGCAGTACGCCCGGGAAGCGATCACTGAACAGACCGAGAAAAGCCAGTTGGCGGGACGTGTGGTCACGGCCATGGACACCGTGGTGACCAGCCTGAACGGCGTGCTCATCGTTACCACTACCGGCCTTGCCCTGTGGCTGTGGAGCCAGTCGCTGATTTCGGTGGGTGCCATCGCCCTGGCCACCGGGCTGGCGATCCGCATCGTCAACATGTCCGGCTGGATCATGTGGGTGGTCAATGGCATTTTTGAAAACATCGGCATGGTCCAGGACGGCCTGCAAAGTATTGCCCAACCGGTCAGCGTCACCGACCGCAAGCAGGCGCCGCGTCTGAACGTCGCTCAGGGCGGGGTCCGATTCGATGGCGTGGATTTTCACTACGGCAACGGCAACGGCATCATTCATGGCCTGAACCTGAACATCCGCCCGGGTGAAAAAATCGGCCTGATCGGGCCGTCCGGTGCGGGCAAATCGACCCTGGTCAACTTGCTGCTGCGCATGTATGACGTACAGAACGGCCGCATTCTGATTGACGATCAGGACATTTCTCACGTCTCCCAGGAAAGCCTGCGCGAGCAGATCGGCATGATCACCCAGGACACGTCGCTGCTGCACCGTTCGATTCGCGACAACCTGCTGTACGGCAAACCGGATGCCACTGACGAACAGTTGTGGGAGGCGGTTCGCAAGGCTCGTGCCGATGAGTTCATCCCGCTGTTGTCGGATTCAGAAGGACGGACCGGTTTTGAAGCACAGGTGGGCGAGCGAGGGGTGAAACTGTCCGGCGGTCAGCGCCAGCGCGTCGCCATCGCACGGGTGCTGCTCAAGGACGCGCCGATATTGATCATGGACGAGGCCACCTCGGCGCTGGACTCGGAGGTCGAAGCAGCGATTCAGGAAAGCCTGGAAACCCTGATGCAGGGCAAAACGGTCATCGCCATCGCCCACCGACTCTCGACCATCGCGCGGATGGACCGTTTGATCGTGCTGGAGAACGGCCAGATTGCCGAAAGCGGCAGCCACGCTGAACTGCTGGCCCATGGCGGCCTGTACGCGAGACTGTGGCAGCACCAGACCGGTGGTTTTGTCGGGATTGATTAACCACTGCAGCTCAGAGAGATCCGTGGGAGCGAGCTTGCTCGCGATTCGGTTTCATGGCCGATGAATGTTTCGCCTGAAATTACCCTATCGCGGGCAAGCTCGCTGCCACAGAGACTCCATACTCCGGCAACCTCAAACCTGCCGATAAGGCAACGCGCCACGGGCCTCTTCGGCGTAGGCGAGGATGCCGGCTTTTTCCTGCTCCAGAAAATCACTTACCGCCTCTTTCAGGCCGGGGTGCAGCAGGTAATGCCATGAGCGGGTGATGACCGGTTCGAAACCGCGAACCAGCTTGTGCTCACCCTGCGCGCCCGCATCGAAACGCTGCAGGCCGTGGGCAATGGCGTAATCCATGCCCTGATAAAAACACGTTTCGAAATGCAGGCGATCGTATTCAGCCAGACAGCCCCAGTAGCGCCCATAGAAACTGTCACCACCGACCAGGCTGAACGCCATCGCAACAGGTCGTGAGCCCTGCCGTGCGATGACCAGGCGAATGGCTTCGGGCATACGTTCGGCCAGCAGGCTGAAGAACGCCCGCGTCAGATAAGGCGCCTGGCCGCGCACTTCGTAGGTATTGGAATAGCAGGCGTAGACAAAATCCCACAGCGCCTCGCTGGGCTGATGACCCTCCAGCCATTCGAACTCGATGCCCTGCCCCGCCACCTGCTCGCGCTCCTTGCGCATCTGCTTGCGTTTGCGCGAACTGAGCGCGTCGAGGAAATCCTGAAAATCCCGGTAGCCGCGATTCTGCCAGTGAAACTGACAACCATAGCGCTGCAGCCAGCCGGGCTGTTCGTCGAGAAACGCATCAGCCAGTGAGTCGGTGAAATTGACGTGGGCGCTGGACAGCTCTTGCGCCTGCAAATAGCCCGGCAGCGCGTCCAGCAGCTCGATACCAGCGTCTGGCGAGGCCGACAGGATGCGCGGCCCGCTGACCGGGCTGAACGGCACCGCCACCAGCAGCTTGGGGTAATAGGCGATGCCCGCCCGCCGGCAAGCGTCAGCCCAGCTGTGGTCGAACACGTACTCGCCGTAGGAATGCCATTTGCGGTAGGCCGGCAGCGCGGCCACCAGCTCGCCATCGCGATAATTGAGCAAGTGCTCGGCTTTCCAGCCCGAGCGCGGGTCAAGGCTGCCGCTGTCTTCCAGCGCACTGAGAAACGCGTGTCGCACGAACGGCTGACCCGCCGGAACGAGGGCGTCCCACTGGGCGGGCGGCACCTCTTGGAGGGTGGCGATTTCAACAGGCATGCAGACATTTCCCGGGGAGGCCAAGCGAGGCAGCAGTATCGCCTATCGCGAATGATTGTTCACGAAAATGGGCGGTGAAAGCGCTCGCCTGACATTGTCCCGATGCTCGCCGTCATTCATTCGCCCGGTCAGCGTCGGGGCTTTGGGCGCGCCAAGTGTGACGCTGCCTGCGGGCAGGCGATCAGCGTTTGCGCAGAATCACGCTGCCGATGGAGTAACCGGCACCGAACGAACTCAACACACCCAGCGCGCCGGTGGGCAGGTCATCCTGATGTTTGTGCAGCGCAATGATCGAACCCGCTGAACTGGTGTTGGCGTAGCTGTCGAGGATCACCGGGGCCTCTTCAACGCTGGCTTCGCGGCCGAGCAGTTTCTTCACGATCAGGTGGTTCATGCTCAGGTTAGCCTGATGCAGCCAGAAGCGTTGGACATCGCTGACATTCAGGCTGTTGGCCTCCAGATGGGCGGCTACCAGCTCCGCCACCATCGGGCAGACATCACGGAACACCTTGCGCCCTTCCTGCACGAACAGTTTGTCCGGTGCGCCGACGCCTTCTTCCGCAGCGCGATTGAGGAAGCCGAAGTTATTGCGAATATTGTTGGAAAAACTGGTCAGCAGGCGGGTGCTGACAATATCGAATTGATAAGCGGACGTTGCCAGATCAGCGCGCTGAACCAGCACTGCGGTGGCGGCATCGCCGAAGATGAAATGGCTGTCACGGTCGCGAAAATTGAGATGACCGGTGCAGATTTCCGGGCTGATCACCAGCAGCGCCCTGGCCTGACCCAGTTGCACGCTGTTGCACGCGGCCTGAATGCCAAAGGTGGCCGACGAGCACGCCACGTTCATGTCGTAGCCGAAACCCTGCACGCCCAGCGCCGCTTGGATCTCGATGGAAATGGCCGGATAGGCACGCTGCAGGTTGGAACAGGCGACGATGACGCCGTCGACGTCGGCAGCGGTCATGCCTGCACGCTCAAGGGCCTGCTCGGCAGCCGCAACGCCCATCTGGCAGAGAATCGACCACTCGTCGTTGGAGCGCTCAGGCAAGCGCGGCTTCATCCGTTGAGGATCGAGGATGCCGTCCTTGTCCATGACGAAGCGGCTTTTGATCCCCGAGGCTTTTTCAATGAATGCGGCGTTGGATTCAGTCAGCGCCTGGACCTCGCCACGCTCGATAGCGGCGGCGTTCTCGCCATTGAAACTTGCCACGTAGGTATTGAAAGACTGCACCAGCTCTTCGTTGGAAATGCTGTTGGCCGGGGTAAACAGGCCAGTGCCGCTGATGACGACGTTGTGCACGATCGTTCCTCTCTTATTGGTTGAATGCAGGTAACGACCTGCTCGGGCATGGCGCGATGGTGTCCTTTTTTGGGACCAACGTACCAGCACTCAATTGCAAGACCCCTCAAGCGCAGGCAGAGCGGCCATGACCTCCGGGTTCAGGGGGCGAAGTGTGCCATATCGGCCTGTTTGTGTGGGGGGAATGACGCTTGGGCGCCGTAGTAATAGCGGTGTTTCAGACACACCGCTTTGGGCCGGGCTGCGAACCTCCTGTAGGAGCGCAAGAGCAACGCGAGGCCGCGATGGCGGTGTGTCAGGTAAACCGCCATCGCTGCCTGGCGTTGCTCGTGAGCTTACGGGCCCGACGGGCTCGCTGATGTGCTACCCCTCCACCTGCGCCCACTGCTTGCCCAGACGCTTGTCGGACACTGCCATCTTGGTGCCCAACTGCTGGGCGAACAGCGACACCCGGTATTCTTCCAGCCACCAGCGGTAGGCGGTCAGCTCGCCGTCGCGCTTGCCTTCCTGGGCATGTTTGCTGGCGCGGGCCTGGTATTGCGCCCACAGGCCGGCCAGCTCGATGCTCCAGACCCGGTCTTTCTGCATCTGCGAGGGCAGTTTTTCCAGGCGCATTTCAACCGCCTTCAGGTAGCGCGGCAATTCCTTGAGCCACTGCGCCGGGGTTTCCCGGACAAAGCCCGGATACACCAGATGTCCCAGTTGCGCCTTGATGTCATTCAGGGCAACCGCCTCGGCCAGATTGATCTTGCCCTTGAAGCGCTTCTGCAGGCCATGCCAGAGCTTGAGAACTTCCAGCGTCAGCTTCGCCAGCCGCTCGGCGTGCTCAGTCCAGGTGCCGCGCTTGCGCTCGGCCAGCGCCAGCAACCCGGCGCCATCCCGGGGCAACTGCGCTTCGCCTTCCAGTACGCAGCTGTCGAGGCTGGCGAGCAGGATGTCCTCGACCAGCGCATCAACGCGGCCCAGCTCGCGGTACAGCAACGCCAGCTCGGTCTGCCCCGGCAGCTTGCTGCGCAGGAATTTCGCCGGCTCAGCCAGCTGTTGCAGCAACAAACGCTGCAGGGCGCGGCGATGCTGATACTCGGCCTCGGCCGATGTCGAGAAACGGCCTTCCTTGACGGCTCCCCCCTCTTCGACCAGCGCCGGGTAGACCGTCATCGACAGCCCGGCGATGTTCTGCTGGGTTTTTTCCGCCACCGGCGCAAACACCTTCGCTTCGACCGGCTGCTGGCCTTTGGCACTCTGCGGCACGGCCAGCGCGGCCTGGCTGGCTTGCGCAAATCGCGCCGTCAGCTCGTCCAGATCCCGCCCTTCGCCGAGAAACTTGCCATCGCCGTCGACGATTTCAAGGTTCATCTTCAGATGGCTTTCCAGCTGTTGCGTCGCCTCGGCCCAGGCTTCATCACTGACCCGCGCGCCGGTCATGCGCAGCAACTCGCGGCCCAGTGCCTGGGGCAACGAGCCTTCGCCGAAGGTCATGCGCGCAAGCGCAGCCTTGATGAAGTCCGGCACCGGCACAAAGTTCTTGCGGATCGCCTTGGGCAGATTACGCACCAGGGCAATGCACTTGGTTTCCAGCAGGCCCGGCACCAGCCACTGCAGCCGTTCGGCAGGTAAGGACAGCAACAGCGGGGCAGGCACACGCACGGTGACGCCGTCGCGCGGGTGGTTGGGTTCGAAGTGATAGGTCAGCGGCAGGGTCAACTCACCCAGCTTCAGGGTGTCGGGGTAATACGCTGCTGTGACTTCACTGGCCTCCCGCGCCAGCACGTCTTCCTCGCGCATGATCAGCAACTGCGGGTTCTTCTGGCTTTCGATCTTGTACCAGCTGTCGAACGTGGCGGTCTGGTGGATTTCCGCCGGAATCCGCGCTTCGTAAAATGCGTACAGCGTGTCTTCATCGGCCAGGATATCCCGACGGCGGGCCTTGGCTTCCAGCTCATCAAGGGTTTCCAGCAGACGCGTGTTGGCGCTCAGGCACTTGGCCCGGGAGTTGATTTCGCCGCGCACCAGGCCTTCGCGAATGAACAGCTCGCGCGACACCACCGGATCGATGGGGCCGAAATGCACGGGCCGGCGCCCGACCACGATCAGACCGAACAGAGTGATCTGCTCGAACGCCACCACTTGGCCGCGCTTTTTCTCCCAATGGGGCTCGAAGTGGTTCTTCTTGATCAGGTGACCAGCCAGGGGCTCGATCCAGTCGGCATCGATCTTGGCAACCATGCGCGCATAGAGTTTGGTGGTTTCCACCAGTTCGGCGGTCATGAGCCATTGCGGGCGCTTCTTGCCCAGACCTGACGATGGATGAATCCAGAAACGGCGCTGGCGCGCACCCAGGTAATCGCCTTCTTCAGCCTTCTGGCCGATCTGGCTGAGCAGCCCGGACAGAATCGCCTTGTGGAATTTCGGGTAATCCGCCGCGTCTTTATTGACCACCAGTTGCAGGTCGCGGCAGATCAGGCTCAGTTGCCGGTGCGCATCGCGCCACTCGCGCAGGCGCAGGTAATTGAGGAAGTTGCGGCGGCACCAGTTACGCAGCGGGCTGGCAGTGAGGGCCTGGCGCTGCTCCTCGAAACCGCGCCACAGATTGACCAGCCCGGCAAAATCGGAATCGGCGTCCTTCCATTGCGCATGGGCCTGATCCGCCGCCTGCTGGCGTTCCGGCGGGCGCTCGCGGGCATCCTGCACGGACATGGCGCTGGCAACGATCAACACTTCCTGCAGGCTGCCCTGCTTTGCCGCTTCCAGGAGCATGCGGCCAATGCGTGGGTCCACCGGCAAGCGCGCCAACTGGCGACCGAGCGGGGTCAGCTGGTTTTCGCGATTGACCGCCGACAGCTCCTGCAACAGGTTGAAACCGTCGCTGATGGCCTTGCCGTCCGGCGGCTCGATGAACGGGAAGTCTGTAATTTCCCCCAGGCGCAGATGCAGCATCTGCAGGATCACCGCCGCCAGGTTGGTACGCAGAATTTCCGGGTCGGTGAATTCGGGGCGGGCGTTGAAATCTTCCTCGCTGTACAGGCGTACGCAGAGGCCGGGCTCGACACGACCACAGCGGCCCTTGCGCTGGTTGGCACTGGCCTGGGACACCGCTTCGATGGGCAGACGCTGCACTTTGGCCCGATAGCTGTAGCGGCTGATGCGGGCGGTACCGGTGTCAATCACATAGCGAATGCCGGGCACCGTCAGCGAGGTTTCAGCGACGTTGGTCGCCAGCACGACTCGCCGCCCAGGGTGCGACTGAAAAATCCGCTGCTGCTCCGCCGGCGACAGGCGCGCATACAGCGGCAGGATTTCGGTATGGCGCAACTGCGCCTTGCGCAGCATTTCCGCCGCGTCGCGAATCTCGCGCTCGCCGGGCAGAAACACCAGCACATCGCCCGGGCTCTTGCGCTCGCTGCGTTCGAAGGCCGCCAACTCGTCGAGGGTGGCCAGAATCGCCTGATCGACGGTGAGGTCTTCCTCGACGCTGTTGCCCTCCTCGTCCTGCTCGGAGGTCAGCGGGCGATACCAGGTGTCCACCGGGAAAGTGCGACCCGACACTTCGACGATAGGCGCGTCATTGAAGTGCTCGGAGAAACGCTGCAGGTCGATGGTGGCCGAGGTGATGATGACTTTCAGGTCGGGACGACGCGGCAGCAGGGTTTTCAGGTAACCCAGCAGAAAGTCGATGTTCAGACTACGCTCGTGGGCTTCGTCGACGATGATGGTGTCGTAGCGTTCGAGAAAACGATCATGCTGGGTCTCGGCCAGCAGGATGCCATCGGTCATCAGTTTGATCAGCGTGCTGCTGTCACTCTGGTCCTCGAACCGCACCTGATACCCCACCAGCCCGCCCAACGGCGAGCCCAGCTCTTCGGCCACGCGACTGCCGACACTGCGCGCGGCAATCCGTCGAGGCTGGGTATGGCCGATCAGACCATGCTGCCCGCGACCGATTTCCAGGCAGATCTTCGGCAACTGGGTGGTCTTGCCCGAGCCGGTTTCGCCAGCAATGATCAGCACCTGATGCTTGAGCAGCGCTTGCTTGATTTCGTCACGCTTGG
Organism: Pseudomonas viridiflava; assembly: GCF_900585905.1. Lineage (GTDB taxonomy): Bacteria > Pseudomonadota > Gammaproteobacteria > Pseudomonadales > Pseudomonadaceae > Aquipseudomonas. The sequence continues at coordinate 108,060 of NZ_UTVH01000076.1, read as the reverse complement.
CCGCAATCGGCAGGCTGTCGTCATACCGAATCAGCGGGACGCTGTCGCGGCGGGCGGCCACCTGGGCGCACGAGGCCTGCACCTTGGCCACCCACTGCGCCAGCTTCGCTTCGTCGGGCTTTTTGCGCAGCTCATGCAACTGCCGCCGCAGGCGATGACGATCACTGATCATCGCGTGTTCGAGGTCTTTGAGGCGTTCTTCAATCGCAGGCGTTTGATCGGTCATCAGGTGCGCAGGGTCTTCTGAGGGGTGCAAAGGCGGGGATTGTCGCAGATTTGGCGGGGGTGGTGACGACCTTCTTTGCACGAGGCTAGCAGCGGCTGTGCGTATCCGGAATCAATGATTGATTGCACGCGCGCCCTAAAACGACCAAAATAAAGTACTTATTTGAGGATCAATCATGCAAAATATTTTAGCGGATATTGCAGTCAGCGTATCCGAACTCAAGAAGAATCCTTCAGCCGTCCTGTCCGGAGCGCACGGCCTTCCTGTCGCCGTGCTCAACCATAACAAGGTGATGGGCTATATGGTTCCGGCTGACATTTTTGAGGCGATGATGGAGCGCCTTGATGATCTGGATCTGGTTGAGCTGATCAAGACTCGGCAGCATGAAAAGTCGGTGCCGGTAGACCTCGATGACCTTTGAGCTTGAATTTTTGCCATCGGCGTTAAAGGAATGGGAAAAGCTCGGTCACACTGTTAGAGATCAGATGAAGAGAAAACTTCGAGAGCGGCTGGAGTTGCCCCGAGTCGCTGCTGATGCTCTACACGGGATGCCTGATCATTATAAAATAAAGCTACGAAGCGCAGGATATCGATTGGTCTATAGAGTTGAAGACAATCGGCTGGTCGTGACAGTGGTCGCAGTAGGCAAGCGCGAGCGTGGCGATGTCTATAAAACTGCGCATCTCAGATAACGGGAGTCGGGAATAAAACCAGCTCGGCAGGGGCTTGCGGGCTTGCGGGCTTGCGGGCTTGCGCTCCATCATGCAACGCGAGGCAGCGGTAGCGGTTCGCCTGATACAGCGCCATCGCTGCCTCGCGTTGCTCGGGAGCACCTGCAAAAAGACAGGCTTACTTCTTCAGGCCCAGCTTTTTCAATTCCTCGTCGCGCAGTTCGCGGCGCAGGATCTTGCCAACGTTGGTGGTCGGCAGTACATCGCGGAACTCAACGCTGCGCGGCACCTTATAGCCGGTCAGGTTGGCGCGCATGTGTTCCATGATCTGGTCTTTGGTGAGGGTCATGCCCGGCTTGACCACGACAAACACCTTGATCGTCTCGCCGGACTTTTCATCCGGTATGCCAATGGCCGCGCATTGCAGGACGCCCGGCAAGCCCGCCAGCACGTCTTCCAGCTCGTTGGGGTAGACGTTGAAGCCGGAGATCAGAATCATGTCCTTCTTGCGATCGACAATCTTCATGTAGCCGTCCGGCTGGATCAGGGCGATATCACCGGTCTTCAGCCAGCCGTCGGCGCCGAGAATCTCGTCGGTCGCGTCCTGACGCTGCCAGTAGCCTTTCATCACCTGCGGCCCCTTGATGCACAACTCGCCGATTTCGCCCAGCGGCAGTTCATTACCAGCGTCATCAATGATCTTGCACAGGGTCGAGGGCGCCGGTATGCCGATGGTGCCGATCTGGATTTTCTGATTCGGGTTGCAGCTGGCAACGGGGCTGGTCTCGGTCATGCCATAGCCTTCGCAGATGGCGCAGCCGGTCACCTCGTTCCAGCGCTCGGCAGCGGCCAGTTGCAAGGCCATGCCGCCGGACAGCGTCACTTTCAAAGCCGAGAAGTCCAGGCGACGGAAGTCCGGGCTGTTGCACAGCGCCACGAAAAGCGTATTGAGGCCGACGAAACCACTGAACTTCCACTTCGACAACTCCTTGACCATCGCGGGCAAGTCACGCGGGTTGCTGATCAGGATGTTGTGATTGCCCAGCAGCATCATTGACATGCAGTGAAAGGTGAATGCATAGATGTGGTACAGCGGCAGCGGCGTGATCACCACTTCGCTGCCTTCATTCATGTTGGCGCCCATCAACGCTTTGCACTGCAACATGTTGGCGATGAGGTTGCGGTGGGTCAGCATCGCACCTTTGGCAATGCCGGTAGTGCCGCCGGTGTACTGCAGCACCGCGACGTCGTCACTGGCAGGCGAGGCTTCGGTAAACGCGCGACCACGGCCCATGCGCAACACGTCGTTGAACCTGATGGCGGCAGGCAAGTGGTAGGCCGGCACCATCTTCTTCACATATTTGATGACGCTGTTGATCAGCAGCCGCTTGAGCGGCGGCAACAGGTCGGCGACTTCGGTGACGATCACGTGCCTGACGCTGGTCTTGGGCACGACCTTCTCCGCCAGATACGCCATGTTTGCCAGGCACACCAACGCCTTGGCGCCGGAATCCTTGAACTGATGTTCCATTTCCCGCGCGGTGTACAGCGGGTTGGTGTTGACTACGATCAAGCCGGCGCGCATCGCCCCGAACACGGCAATCGGGTATTGCAGGACATTGGGCAGTTGTACGGCGATGCGGTCGCCAGGCTGCAGGTCGGTATGTTGCTGGATCCAGGCGGCAAACGCGCCGGACTGCTCATACAGTTCGCCATAGGTGAGGGTCTGGCCCAGGTTGCTGAACGCGGGCTTTCTGGCGAAGCGCTCGCAAGACTGTTTCAACACGGCCTGGACGTTCGGGTAGGCGTCCGGATTGATTTCGGCAGGAATGCCGGACGGATACTTGTCCTTCCAGAAATTTTCGATCATGGAAGCCGGCTCCTCAGCGACAGCGAATTCTTCACATCGCTTACTGCGACGATTTTCTTGTGTTTTTAAAGTGTGCAATTGACGCCTGATTGCTTTATGACAGGTCAAAAGCGCGCCGAGAGTAGCAGCTTTGCAAAATGTCGCCTAGAGGCAAAGGAGAGCCGCGCGGTCACTAATTAGACTCGATAGCAGGTTTCGGTCACGATTAGAGCTTTGGTTCTTATTGTCGCGAATAGGCCTGTCGTTGCCGGGCTTATAGATGCCTTTGCAGGAGCGAATTCATTCGAGACAAGACGTGACAGGCGCGGCATCTTCATTGTCTGGGCTGGCCCTTACCCGGCTGAAGCCAGTCCCACGTCTGGACCGGCTCCTTCCTGCAGCATCTTCATTGTCTGGGCTGAACCCTTTCCTGGCTGAAGCCGAACCTCCAAAGCCCCGCTGCTCAGCTGTCACGCAGCTCGCGGCGCAGGATCTTGCCAACCGGTGTCATTGGCAAGGTGTCGCGCAACACGATGTGCCTGGGCACCTTGTACGCGGTGAAATTCTCCTTGCAGTAACGCTTGAGCTCTTCAACGCTGACTCCACCCTCGCGGGCCACGACGAACAGTTTCACGGCTTCGCCGGAGCGCTCGTCCGGCACGCCGATGGCTGCGCAGTTGGCCACCGCTGGATGCGCCATGACCACGTCTTCTATCTCGTTGGGGTACACGTTGAAACCGGAGACGATGATCAGGTCCTTCTTGCGATCAACGATGCTGACGAAACCATCGGCGTCGATCACCGCGATGTCGCCGCTGCGCAGCCAGCCATCGGCGTCCAGGGCTTCGGCGGTGGCTTCTGCACAGTTCCAGTAGCCCAGCATCACTTGCGGGCCCTTGATGCACAATTCACCGCGCTCACCGGTGGGCAGCTCATTATTCTGATCGTCAATCACCTTCATCGCGGTACCCGGCACCGGGAAGCCCACCGTGCCCAGGCGCGCGCTGGCGCCGTAGGGGTTGGCACTGGCCACCGGCGACGTCTCGGTCAGGCCATAGCCTTCGACAATCCGGCAACCGGTCAATTGCTCCCAACGCTCGGCGGTGGCCTTGACCAAAGCGGTGCCGCCGGAGTTGGTGCTTTTAAGGCTGGAGAAATCCAGGGCTGTGAAATCGGGGTGGTTCATCATCGCCACAAACAGCGTATTGAGGCCGATCATGGCCGTGAACCGCCACTTGCCCAGCTCTTTGATGAACCCTGCGATATCCCGCGGATTGGTGATCAGCACGTTGTGATTGCCGCTGACCATCATGCACATGCAGTTCGCGGTGAAGGCATAGATATGATAGAGCGGCAGCGGCGCGATCATGATTTCCTGGCCTTCCTTGAACAGCGCCGTGCCATCGTCGCCATGCTGCAGCATGCAGGCGTAGACCTGCTGCATATTGGCAACCAGGTTGCCATGGCTGAGCATCGCGCCCTTGGCCAGGCCCGTGGTGCCGCCAGTGTATTGCAGCACGGCAACATCGCTGAGGGTCACCGGCACAGGTCGCAGGGCATGCGGGCGGCCGTGGCGCAACACCGCTTTGAAGGACATCGCCTGAGGCAGATCGTAGGCCGGGACCATCTTCTTCACTTTGTCGACCACGGTATTGATCAGCCAACCCTTGGCCGCCGATTGCAGATCACCCATCCTTGCTTCGATCAGATAGCGAATGTCGGTATCAGGCAGCACCTCCTGCACCCGCTTGCCGAACATATTCAGATACACAAGCGCACGGGCGCCGGAGTCCCTGAACTGGTGACGCATCTCCCGGGCGGTATAAAGCGGGTTGGTGTTGACCACGATCAGACCGGCGCGCATGGCACCGAAAACGGCTATCGGGTACTGCAGAATGTTGGGCATCTGCACGGCGATCCGGTCGCCAGGCTTGAGCTCGGTGTGCTGCTGCAACCAGGCAGCGAACGCAGCCGAATGCTGGTCAAGCTGAGCATAGGTCAGGGTCACCCCCATATTGCTGAACGCCGGGCGGTCGGCATATTTGCGACAGCTGCGCTCGAAGACTTCCACCACCGAACCATAAGCCTGCAGGTCGACATCAGGCAGTACCCCGGCCGGTCGTTTGTCGCTCCAGAAATCAGGTTGCATTATTTTTGTCCTCTTACCTGAGAGTGTATGGCCCGCTGCAATCACGCGGGCATCGAGCCGACGTTAGCAGTTAACGTGGGGAAGGCAAATAGCAGCCGCGCTGTCATCAGCGGCGTGAATCTCGCGGCTGACCGACCCCGGATTTGCTATCCACCCTGCACTCGATGCAAGCTCTCTGGCGGCACGTCTTCGAGATCACGAGAGTTGTCATGAACCATCAGACCTTCTGGCTCGACGCCACCGATCACAGCCAGCTGTTCGTCAACGCCTGGCTGCCCGATAAAGCGCCCAGGGCGGTAGTGCTGCTGGTTCATGGCATGGCTGAACACGGCGGTCGCTACGCCCGTTTTGGTCAGACCCTGGCCGAGGCAGGGTTTGCCTGTTATGCCCATGACCAGCGCGGCCACGGGAAAACGGCGGTCGAGGGCATGCTGGGTCACTATGCCGATCGGCAAGGCTGGGCCAAAGTACTGGGCGATGTGGCGGCCGTCGCCCAGGCCGTCAACCAGCGGCATGCCGCTACGCCGCTGATTGTGTTCGGTCACAGCATGGGCAGCTACGTGGCGCAGGCGTATGTCATGCACCATGGCAGCAGCCTGCAGGGGGCCGTGCTCTGCGGCTCCAATTACCGGCCGCCAGGGTTCTACCGCGCAGCACGCCTGATCGCCCGGCTGGAACGCGCGCGCCAGGGTCCGAAGGCAAGCAGTGCGCTGATCGAGCGCCTGTCGTTCGGCTCTTTCAACAAGGCGTTCAAACCGGCCCGTACCCCCTGCGACTGGCTCAGCCGCGACCCGGCCGAGGTCGACGCCTATATGCGCGACCCGCTGTGCGGCTTTCGCTGCAGCAATCAATTCTGGTTCGACATGCTCGGCGGCCTGCAACAGATCAGCAAGCCCTCAAGCCTGGCGCAGATCGATCCGGGGCTGCCGATGCTGATAATGGGCGGGGAATGTGATCCGGTGAGTGACGGCAAGCGTCTGAAGGATCTTGCTGGCGCATTGGCCGCAGCCGGTCAGCAAATGGTAAAACTGCAGATCTACCCGCAGGCGCGGCACGAACTGCTCAATGAAGCCAACCGTGACGACGTCACCCGTGATGTCATTCACTGGCTGCAACAGGCTCTGCTGCAGCCCAGGCCGACACGCTGTGAATGACTGGCCGGTGGCGTTACATCACTCTTCACTCTCAGGACCCTCCATGACCCAGGTTACCAACACGCCTTACGAAGCCCTTGAAGTCGGCCAGACCGCCAGCTACAGCAAGACCGTGCAGGAGCGTGACATCCAGTTGTTCGCCGCCATGTCCGGCGACCACAACCCGGTGCATCTGGATGCAGAATACGCAGCGGCGACCATGTTCAAGGAGCGCATCGCCCACGGCATGTTCAGCGGCGCCCTGATCAGCGCGGCAGTGGCCTGTGAGCTGCCTGGCCCTGGCACCATCTATCTCGGCCAGCAGATGACCTTTCAGAAGCCGGTGAAGCTGGGCGATACCCTGACCGTGCGCTTGGAAATCCTGGAAAAACTGCCGAAGTTTCGCGTGCGCATCGCCACACGTGTGTTCAATCAGCGCGACGAGCTGGTGGTGGACGGCGAGGCGGAAATTCTTGCGCCACGCAAGCAGCAGACAGTGACGCTGACGACGCTGCCTGCCATCAGCATCGGCTGAACCTGGCGCCTGGCCGCACTGCGCCCGCCCGTGACCTGCCTGCGTGCCAATACGGCACCGGGCGTCGTGCCAGTTGAAGCGAACGCAAAAAAAGGGCGACCGAAGTCGCCCCAAATGCCTTGCGTGCTCGTTTAGCGAAGGAGCTGCCTGCGGGTGCGCCAGTCCTTCGTCCTGTTTGGGCAACAGTAACGCGCCTGGCATCTGTGTTTATTGACCCATATCAATTCGCGCCCCGCGAGCTATAGCGCGCGGAGGTGGAAGTCTCTGGGGTCGGCGTGGCATTCAGTGGTAAATAAAGCAGTTGAAAGAGAGAGAAACTCAGCGCTTTTTCGGTTTGCCCTTGGATTTCTTCTTGCCCAGGCCCTTGTTCGGGTCCAGCGGCATGGCCTGCTCGAACGCATTGCGCATTTCGTTCAGGCGTTTGTCCTTCAGATCGTGTACGCGCTTGGCGCGCTCTGCGCCCAGATCGATCACCTTTTCATCGTCGCTCATGGCCTGCAACTCTCGAACACATGGAAGTTGGGCCAATAATGCGCAATCACATCGAGCATGACCAGTGTGATGACTTACGGCAGAGCCGTCGTGCGCCAGTGCCGATCATGAGAACGCCCGCTCAGACCTGAATATCGACCCACAGACCCTGACGAGGCTCTTCGTCCATCAGCGGCACCACAGGTACCGTGTTGTCCGCGTTGAGGGCCACACCGGGGACCGCCAGATGTTCCGGCTCGTCATAGCCTTGTTCGCGACGACGCTGCTGTTCTTCATGGCGTTGCTGTTCTTCACGCATCAAGCGGGCGTTGCGCTCTTCTTCTTCATTGCGCAGGTCGATGCCGGTTTCGCTGGAACTGGGCTGCACCGGTGCGACAGGCGGGATATCCGGCGCGTGGCGTACCGGATCCAGCTGCGAAGTCACGGGAACCGCACTCAAAGGCAGTGTCGACTGGAACATTATTGATCTCCTGTTGAGTGGATGTCGGCCGTCGATCGCTCGACTTGAACCCGTAAAGGCGAGCGTTCGACACGATTTTGCAGGACAAGTGCCGTTACACGCGGTAAAAAAGCCGCCAGAGCACTGAAAAACGGACGTTTTGTCACTGCGCCTTTGGCCTGGGCAGCGTGTTCCGTTACCATAGTCGGCTTTTCAAAGGCGGAGACAGGCAGCATGGCGCAGCAGTATCAACCGGGGCAACGCTGGATTAGCGACAGCGAAGCAGAGCTGGGTTTGGGCACCGTGCTGGCACAGGACGGGCGCTTGTTGACCGTGCTCTATCCGGCCACTGGCGATACGCGCCAGTATGCCTTGCGAAATGCACCGCTGACCCGCGTGCGGTTTTCTCCAGGCGATGTGATCACTCACTTCGAAAACTGGAAGATGACCGTGCGCGAGGTCGATGACGTCGACGGCCTGCTGGTTTACCACGGCCTCAACGCGCAAAACGAAGCGGTGACCCTGCCGGAAACCCAGCTGTCGAACTTCATTCAGTTCCGCCTGGCGACCGATCGCCTGTTTGCCGGGCAGATCGACCCCCTGGCCTGGTTCTCCCTGCGCTACCACACCCTTGAGCACACCAGCCGACAGCTGCAGTCGTCGCTCTGGGGCCTTGGCGGCGTGCGCGCGCAACCCATCGCGCATCAGTTGCACATCGCCCGCGAAGTGGCAGACCGCATCGCCCCCAGGGTTCTGCTGGCCGATGAAGTAGGCCTGGGCAAGACCATCGAGGCCGGTCTGGTGATCCATCGCCAGCTGCTGTCAGGCCGCGCCAACCGCATTCTTATCCTGGTGCCGGAAAACCTGCAGCACCAGTGGCTGGTGGAGATGCGTCGCCGCTTCAACCTTCAGGTGGCGCTGTTCGATGCCGAGCGCTTCATGGAAAGCGATGCCAGCAACCCGTTCGAAGACACGCAACTGGCACTGGTCGCGCTGGAATGGCTGGTGGACGACGAAAAGGCCCAGGACGCGCTGTTCGCGGCAGGCTGGGACCTGATGGTGGTCGACGAGGCGCATCACCTTGTCTGGCACGAAGAAAAGGCCAGCCCTGAATACGCGTTGGTCGAGCAACTGGCGCAAGTTATCCCTGGCGTGCTGCTGCTGACCGCGACACCTGAGCAACTCGGTCAGGACAGCCACTTCGCGCGCCTGCGCCTGCTGGACCCCAATCGCTTTCACGACCTGCACGCCTTCCGCGCCGAGAGCGAAAACTATCGCCCGGTGGCCGAAGCCGTGCAGGAGCTGCTGGACGAAGGCAAGCTGTCGGCGCAGGCACAGAAGACCATTCACGGTTTCCTCGGCGCCGAGGGCGACTCCTTGCTGGCGGCCATCAACGCTGGCGACGATGAAGCCAAGGCACGCCTGATTCGCGAGCTGCTCGACCGCCACGGCACCGGTCGTGTGCTGTTTCGCAATACTCGCGCCGCCGTGCAGGGTTTCCCCCAGCGCAAGCTGCATCAATACCCGATGCCCTGCCCTGCCGAATACCTGGAACTGCCGATAGGTGAACATGCCGATCTGTACCCGGAGGTCAGCTTTCAGGCGCAATCGGAGATGGGCGAAGAAGAACGCTGGTGGCGTTTCGATCCGCGCGTCGAGTGGCTGATCGATACCCTGAAGATGCTCAAGCGCGTCAAGGTGCTGGTCATCTGTGCCCACGCCGAAACGGCCATGGACCTGGAAGACGCCCTGCGCGTGCGCTCCGGCATCCCGGCGACCGTGTTCCACGAGGGCATGAACATTCTCGAACGCGACCGCGCTGCTGCGTATTTCGCCGACGAGGAATTTGGCGCGCAAGTGCTGATCTGCTCGGAAATCGGCAGCGAAGGCCGCAACTTCCAGTTCGCCCATCACCTGGTGTTGTTCGATCTGCCTGCGCACCCCGATTTGCTCGAGCAGCGCATCGGTCGTCTGGACCGCATCGGCCAGAAACACACCATTGAACTGCACGTGCCGTTCCTCGACCCGAGCCCGCAGGCGCGCCTGTTCCAGTGGTATCACGAAGCGCTCAATGCCTTCCTCAACACCTGCCCGACCGGCAACGCGCTGCAACATCAGTTCGGCCCTCGCCTGCTGCCGTTGCTCGAAAGCGGCGACGATGATGAGTGGCAGGCGCTGATCACCGAGGCGCGTGCCGAGCGTGAACGCCTGGAAAGCGAACTGCACACTGGCCGAGACCGCCTGCTGGAACTCAACTCCGGCGGCGCGGGCGAAGGTGAAGCGCTGGTGGAAGCGATTCTCGAACAGGACGACCAGTTCGCCCTGCCGATTTACATGGAAACCCTGTTCAACGCCTTCGGCATCGACAGCGAGGACCATTCGGAGAACGCACTGATCCTGCGCCCGAGCGAAAAAATGCTCGACGCCAGTTTCCCGCTGGGTGACGACGAAGGCGTGACCATTACCTACGACCGCAATCTGGCGCTGTCACGTGAAGACATGCAGTTCATCACCTGGGAACACCCCATGGTGCAGGGCGGCATGGACCTGGTGCTGTCCGGTTCCATGGGCAACACGGCCGTGGCCCTGATCAAGAACAAAGCGCTCAAACCAGGCACGGTATTGCTGGAGCTGCTCTACGTCAGCGAAGTGGTTGCGCCACGCTCGCTGCAACTGGGCCGCTACCTGCCACCGGCGGCACTGCGCTGCCTGCTCGACGGCAATGGCAACGATCTGTCTGGCCGGGTTTCGTTCGTGACCCTCAATGATCAGCTCGAAAGCGTACCGCGCGCCAGCGCGAACAAGTTCATTCAGGCCCAGCGTGACGTGCTCAACCCGCAGATCAATGCCGGTGAAGCCAGAATCGCGCCAAAGCACGCCGAACGCGTGGCCGAGGCGCAGCGGCGTCTGGCTGCGGATACCGACGAGGAGCTGGCGCGTCTGACGGCGTTGCAGGCGGTCAACCCCACGGTACGTGACAGCGAACTGGCGGCCTTGCGCGAGCAGCGCGAACAGGGCCTGGCGATGCTGGAAAAAGCAGCGCTGCGACTTGAAGCGATTCGGGTTCTGGTCGCGGGTTAAGTCGCGATATAAAAACGCCGCAGTAGCACCGACAAAGCCCGCTCGATTGAGCGGGCTTTGTCATTTTCAGCACCTGGCCGGCTGGCTCAATGCGCTGCGCAACCAGGTACCGTGCATTGACCACGGCCTGAGGCATTTCTCCACCGCAGCGACAATGCAGTTACCGGACTACCCAGGACTACGTCGCAAGAGCCCCAAAATAGAGCACTTATCAAACGGGCGCCCTGTCCTGGACCAGCACCCAGGGCGCCACGACGACCGCCCATAACGTCGGATCGCGCGCCACCAGCTCAAGGGCAAGTGTTTCAGCCACCTTGCTCACTTCACCACTGGCCAGCCAGGCGCCTACTCTGTCTGCCTCGTTGCGCGCCACCGCCTGCGCCACTTCCATCAGATCCAGACCTGGCTCGACCCACAACAGGGCGCCCCGGGCAAAGAACGGCTGCAGCTCTGTCCAGGTAATAGATGCCGTCTCGCCGAGCAGTTTGGCATAGAGGGTGCTTGCTTCTTCACTCATGGGTTTCACCGACTGGAAAATGCGGACCATGATAACGCCGTGTTCCTTCGCGAAAAACCCGGATACAACTTATTGATTGCAGGGAAGATCAGGAAAACCAGGGGTTCGGCCACGCGCCAGTGTGCTGCACATGCATGATTCTGTATCTTTCTGTCAATTACGCGACATCATCCGGTTCTGCCCTCGCCAGCCCGCTTTTCAAGCGATTGACCGGCGCTCTAAACTGTTCCGGTACAGTTGGCCAGGGGTCAGACCGGATGTTGCATCCGGTCCTGCCGCTCGTGCAGCAGGATTATAAAAACTAAAACACAAGAGTGGAGCATCATGACTAAGGGTACCAAGAAGCTTTCCAGGCTGTTTGCCGCATTGGTTATGGCGGGGGTTGCCAGCCATTCATTCGCCGCAGACACCATCAAGATCGGCATCGCCGGCCCGAAAACCGGCCCTGTGGCCGAGTACGGCACGATGCAATTCAACGGCGCCAAGATGGCCATCGAGCAGATCAACGCCAAAGGTGGCGTCGACGGCAAGAAGCTTGAAGCCGTTGAGTACGATGATGCCTGCGACCCCAAGCAGGCTGTCGCGGTGGCCAACAAAGTGGTCAACGATGGCGTCAAGTACGTGATCGGTCACCTGTGCTCCAGCTCCGCTCAACCTGCTTCCGACGTCTATGAAGATGAAGGGATCATCATGGTGACCCCGGCTGCTACCAGCCCGGAAATCACCGCGCGCGGCTACAAATTGGTGTTCCGCACCATCGGTCTTGACAGCGCCCAGGGTCCGGCCGCTGGCAACTACATTGCCGACGTCGCCAAGCCGAAAATCGTTGCAGTCATCCACGACAAGCAGCAGTACGGCGAAGGTATCGCCACCGCAGTGAAGCAGACCCTTGAAAGCAAAGGCGTCAAGGTTGCACTGTTCGAAGGCATCAACGCTGGCGACAAGGACTTCTCGTCGCTGATCGCCAAGCTCAAGCAGGCCAACGTCGACTTCGTCTACTACGGCGGCTACCACCCTGAGCTGGGCCAGATCCTGCGTCAGTCCAAGGAAAAAGGCCTGAATGCCAAGTTCATGGGCCCTGAAGGCGTCGGCAACGAGTCCATCTCGCAGATTGCGGGTGATGCTTCGGAAGGCCTGCTGGTCACCCTGCCAAAATCCTTCGACCAGGACCCGGCCAACCAGGCCCTGACCAAGGCTTTCCAGGACAAGAAGCAGGACCCGAGCGGTCCGTTCGTCTACCCGTCCTACTCCGCCGTGCAGGTCATTGCTGACGGCATCGTTGCCGCCAAGTCCGAAGAAACCGACAAGGTGGCTGCTGCCATCCACAAAGGCACCTTCAAGACGCCAATGGGCGAGCTGAGCTACGACGCCAAGGGTGACCTGAAGAACTTCCAGTTCGTGGTCTACGAGTGGCACTTCGGCAAACCGAAAACCGAAGCTGCCAAGTAAACGCCTGACGCCTCAACCAGAGCCCACTGCCCATGCAGTGGGCTTTGTTTTACCAATGATGGTCCGTTGCGCAATCCAGCAGCGAGATCCCTGAAAATCTTAAAACCGTTACCCGCGGTTCGCCGGCGGCGTCACAGGCAACGCATCGACAGAATGCGAATCCGGCGCAGGCCAGAGAAATGCAGATCAGGTTTTTAGGAGCGCGGTAAATGCCCGAGTTTTTCCACTACATGCAACAGCTGGTCAATGGCCTGACCATTGGCAGCACGTATGCATTGATCGCCATCGGCTACACGATGGTGTACGGCATCATCGGAATGATCAACTTCGCCCACGGCCAGGTATACATGATCGGTTCCTATGTTGCCTTCATGGCCCTGGCCGGTCTGGCCATGCTGGGCATCCAGAGCCTGCCGCTGCTGATGATTGTCGCCTTTGCGGCCTCGATCATTGTCACCAGCGCCTACGGTTACAGCATCGAACGCCTCGCCTACCGCCCGTTGCGCAACAGCAATCGGCTGATTCCGCTGATTTCTGCCATCGGCATGTCGATCTTCCTGGAAAACGCCGTCCAGCTTTCCCAGGGGTCCGGCAACTTCGCGATTCCCAACCTGCTCCCCGGTAGCTTCACCTTCGGCCCCGGTGGCTCGCAGGAAGTGTTGATTTCGTACATTCAGATTCTGGTGTTCGTGGTCACCCTGGTGGCGATGACAGGCCTGACCCTGTTCATCTCGCGTTCACGCATGGGCCGCGCCTGCCGCGCCTGCGCCGAAGACATGAAGATGGCCAACCTGCTGGGCATCAACACCAATACGATCATCGCCCTGACCTTCGTCATCGGCGCTGCGCTGGCAGCCGTCGCCGCCGTTTTGCTGGGTATGCAGTACGGCGTCATCAACCCGAGCGCCGGTTTCCTCGTTGGCCTGAAAGCATTCACCGCAGCCGTCCTGGGTGGCATCGGTTCGATCCCGGGTGCTGTGCTCGGCGGTCTGGTGCTGGGCGTCGCCGAAGCCTTCGGCGCCGATATTTTTGGTGATCAGTACAAGGACGTCGTGGCCTTCGGCCTGCTGGTCCTCGTGCTGCTGTTCCGGCCGACCGGCATTCTGGGCCGCCCGGAGGTTGAAAAAGTATGAACAAGTCTTTCAAACAGGCGCTGTTCAGCGCTGCACTGGTGTGGGCCGTGGCCTACCCGGTATTCGGTCTGAAACTGGCCTTCTCCGGCGTGATCCTGCAAGTGCAGAACGCCAGTGCGATGACCTTGACCATCATTGCGGTCTGCTCGGTGCTGATGTTTCTGCGCGTGCTGTTCGCCGAGCGCATCAGTGGCGTGCGCAGCGGCTCAGGCAAACCGTTGATCCCGCAGAAGACCAGTGACTTCCTCACCTTGCCGAGTACCCAGCGCTGGGGGCTGGTCGCGCTCATCGTGCTGGCTTTCGTCTGGCCGTTCTTCGGCTCCCGCGGCGCTGTCGATATCGCCACGCTGATCCTGATCTACGTGATGCTTGGCCTGGGCCTGAACATCGTTGTCGGCCTTGCCGGTCTGCTCGACCTGGGTTATGTCGGCTTCTATGCGGTGGGTGCCTACGGCTACGCGTTGCTCTCGCATTATTTCGGCCTGAGCTTCTGGGAATGCCTGCCGCTGGCGGGGCTGCTGGCGGCGCTGTTCGGCTTCCTGCTGGGCTTTCCGGTGCTGCGCTTGCGCGGCGACTACCTGGCCATCGTTACCTTGGGATTCGGCGAGATCATCCGTATTTTCCTGCGCAACATGACCGACATCACCGGCGGCCCCAACGGCATCAGCAACATCGAAAAGCCAACGCTGTTCGGCTTGAGCTTCGAGCGTCGTGCCGCTGAAGGCGCGCAGACCTTCCACCAGTATTTCGGTCTGGACTACAGCCCGATCAGCAAGGTGATCTACCTTTACCTGATCGCCCTGCTGCTGGCGCTGGCCGCGCTGTTCGTCATCAACCGCCTCCTGCGCATGCCCATCGGCCGCGCCTGGGAAGCATTGCGTGAAGACGAAATCGCCTGCCGTGCGCTGGGCCTCAATCCAACCGTGATCAAACTGTCGGCCTTCACCCTGGGCGCTGCATTCGCCGGTTTTGCCGGCAGCTTCTTCGCTGCACGCCAGGGCCTGGTGACACCGGAATCATTCACCTTCATCGAGTCGGCCATCATCCTGGCGATTGTGGTGTTAGGGGGCATGGGCTCGCAGCTGGGGGTGATTCTGGCCGCCATCGTGATGATTCTGCTGCCCGAGCTGATGCGCGAATTCAGCGATTACCGCATGTTGATGTTCGGCGCCCTGATGGTGCTGATGATGATCTGGCGTCCTCAGGGGTTCCTGCCAATGCAACGCCCCCACATGGAGTTGCGTAAATGAGCCGCACACTATCGAGTCGCCCGATCCTGCAAGCGTCCAACCTGAGCATGCGCTTCGGCGGCCTGCTGGCCGTCAATGGCGTCGGCCTGACAGTGCATGAGAAACAGGTTGTGTCGATGATCGGCCCCAACGGTGCGGGCAAGACCACCGTCTTCAACTGCCTGACCGGTTTTTACCGGCCGACCTCGGGCACCATTCTGCTCGACGGCGAGCCGATCCAGGGCCTGGCTGGGCATCAGATCGCTCGCAAGGGTGTGGTGCGCACCTTTCAGAACGTTCGCCTGTTCAAGGAAATGACAGCGGTGGAAAACCTGCTGGTTGCTCAGCATCGCCACCTCAATACCAACTTCCTGGCTGGCCTGTTCAAGACCCCGGGCTTTCGCCGCAGCGAACGCGAAGCCATGGATTACGCCGAGTACTGGCTGGACGCGGTCAACCTGAAGGAGTTTGCCAATCGCCCTGCCGGAACGCTGGCCTACGGTCAGCAGCGGCGCCTGGAAATCGCCCGCTGCATGATGACCCGGCCGCGCATTCTGATGCTCGACGAGCCTGCCGCAGGCCTCAACCCCAGAGAAACCGAAGATCTCAAGGCGCTGATCGGCGTGCTGCGCAACGAGCACAACGCCACCGTGCTGCTGATCGAGCACGACATGAAACTGGTCATGAGCATTTCCGACCACATCGTCGTGATCAACCAGGGCACGCCCCTGGCCGACGGCACACCGGCGCAGATCCGCGACAATCCTGAAGTGATCAAAGCCTACCTGGGGGAAGCGTAAATGCTGCAGTTCGAAAACGTCTCCACGTTCTACGGCAAGATCCAGGCGCTACACGACGTCAACGTGGAGGTGCGCCAGGGCGAGATCGTGACCCTGATCGGGGCCAACGGCGCTGGCAAATCCACGTTGCTGATGACCCTGTGCGGATCGCCACGCGCCCACAGCGGCAGTATTCGCTACATGGGTGAGGAGCTGGTGGGGCTGGAGTCAGCCGTGATCATGCGTAAAAGCATTGCCGTGGTGCCCGAAGGCCGTCGCGTCTTCGCTCGCCTGACGGTGGAAGAAAACCTGGCCATGGGCGGCTTTTTCACCGAAAAAGACGACTATGAAGCCCAGATGGACAAAGTCCTGCAGCTGTTCCCGCGCCTCAAGGAACGCTTCAATCAGCGTGGCGGCACCATGTCCGGCGGCGAGCAGCAAATGCTCGCCATCGGCCGCGCCTTGATGAGCAAGCCCAAGCTGTTGCTGCTGGACGAACCTTCGCTGGGGTTGGCACCGATCATCATTCAGCAGATTTTCGAGATCGTCGAACAGCTGCGTCGCGACGGCGTGACGGTGTTTCTGGTTGAGCAGAACGCCAACCAGGCATTGAAAGTCGCCGACCGTGCCTACGTGCTGGAAAATGGTCGCGTGGTGATGCAGGGCACCGGTGAAGAACTGCTGGTGGACCCGAAAGTGCGAGATGCTTACCTGGGCGGGTAAGCGATCGGCTCAATGGCCGGCAAGGCGCTTGCAGGAGCGTGCTTGCCCGCGATTGCATTCTGCCAGCCAGTAGAACGGTGGCCTGCTGCAAGTCCAGGCGCAGTCAAGATCTGGCGCCACCCGGAGCCTTGCCAAGACAGGACTTGGAGACAGCGCTGTACAGCTGGCAAACCAGCGGCCCAGCCGTTTTACCCCTCCCTTCCCAATCCCTCCAACGCCGCCCCACTGCGCTGAAACCAGGCAGTCAGGTAGTCGGCCAGCACTTGAATGCGGCGGGGTAATTCACCTTCATAAGGATGCACCAGGAACAGCGGCGTAGTGCTGGTCTGGTAGTCGCGCAACAGCCAGTGCAATCGGCCATCGCTGATTTCGGTGTGCACCATGTACAAGGGCAACCTCGCGATACCGGCGCCTGCCAGCGCCGCTTTTTTCAGCAGCCCATAGTGGTTGCTGGCAAAACTGCCGTTGACCTGAACCCGGGTCAGCTCATGGTGCTGATGGTAGAGCCACTCGTTGCGGCCTCCGTAATGACTGTTGAGCAGGCAAGCGTGGGTCGTCAGCTCCTGGGGCAGGCGGGGCTGGCCGCGTGCCTGCAGGTAGGCGGTGCTGGCGCAGGTCAGCTCTTGTATCGCCAGCAACGGCCGCGCCACCAGCCGCTCGTCGGCCGCTACCTGGGAGCGAACCGCCAGGTCGAAGCCATCACGGCGCAAATCACGAAAGCTGTTGTTGAGTTCCAGCTCGACCCTGATCTGCGGATACTGCCCGGAGAACTCGCGCAATAACCCGTCAACGAACGTCTCGCCCAGAGAAACCGGGGTGGTCAGACGCACCTGGCCGACCATGTCATCGCGCATTAACGCCACGATGTCGCGCGCCCGCACCATGCTTGCGAGCAACTGCTGGCCCTGAGGCAACAGCGCGGCGCCCGCCGACGTCAGGTTCAGGCTGCGCGTGCTGCGGTGCAGCAACATGACGCCATACCGTTTCTCCATCTGGCTGATACGCTTGGACAAATAGCCTTTGCTGCATTCCAGGCGGACCGCTGCGGCAGTAAAGCTGCCCGCTTCGACCAATACCGCAAAGGCCGCCAGATCGTCGATTTCGCTCACGATTGTTTCCTCATGAGAGCTGAGTGTTGCCTATTGCGGCGCTTGTCAGCGTCAAACCCAGGTCCTGGACTGAGTTATCCACCGACCTGCGGAGCACATTGATGAGCAGAGTGATACTAGTGACAGCCGCTGGATCCGGAAACTATTCGAACGGGTAGGCCCTTGGAAGCACTGGCGAAATGCCCGCCTGCGGCCGATGTAGCGCTGGCCGGTGGGAAAAGTGCACAGGGCCTGCAGAGCGGTCGGAATCCTCGCGAGGGTTGATGCCTCTTGTGATGGCGCGACAGGCTGAGTAACGTGGCGGCTCTTGTCTGGAGACCGCCCCATGTTTACTGCCCGTTCCGTTCTGCTTGTCGCGCTGATGCCACTGTTCGCCGGTTGCCAGATGCTTGGCACCCCATCTGCTGACGACGCCGTGTCCAAGGCTGGCTGGGTGCGTATGCAGGGCAATCTGAGCGGCGAAGGCGGCAGGCTGATGTTCCAGCCCTGCAACGAGCAACGGCGTTACGTGGTCAAGGACGGCGCCAACACGGGTATCCTGCAGGAGGCTTCGGCACTGGCTGACACGTCCGGCAAGGTGTTCGCCGACCTGCGCGGGCTATTCGTCGCCAGCAAAACAGCAGGCAGCGAAGGCCAGCTCGATCTGCGGCAGATCTACCGGGTGGAACGTGCCGGGCAGGCCTGCGAAGATCCCAACTTCAAGCGCCTGAATCTGCACGTCAACGGCAATAATCCAGCGTGGAACGTCAACGTCAGTGGCAAAGGCATGGTCATCGAGCGCCTCGGCAAGGAGTCCATCGCAGTGCCTTACGTGGAAGAGCAACTGCCTGACGGCCGGTTCAGCGTCAGCAGCGAAGCCAACGGCAACACGATGGAGCTGTGGGTGGCCCCGCAACGCTGCGTCGACAGCGTCAATGGCTCGGTACAGCACCTCACCGCCGAGCTGCGCCTCAATGGCGTCACTCAGCGCGGCTGCGGTTATTACGGCGGCTCGCGGGACGATTGATTGATATATCTTCCGAACCCGCCTGGGTAGGAGCGCACGAGCAGCGCGAGGCCGCGAAGGCGGCGTCGCAGGCACAACGCGATCGCAGCCTCGCGCTGCTCCTGCAGGATGTGGTGATGTCTGCCAAGCTGCGGCTGGCGATGTACAGGTGGCAGACAGACCGGCTATGCAGCGCAGACATACTCGCCACCCCGCCTCTTCCAATGTGGCTTATAATCCCCGGTTCTTGTAGCGCTGTCGGGCTGATCCTGCGGCCCGAATACTGGACCCTTTCATGTTACGAATCACCGAACTCAAGCTGCCGATCGATCATCCGGATGAAGACCTGCGCCCCGCCCTTCTCCGGCGTCTGGGCATTGGCAGCGATGAATTGCTCGACTTCACCCTGTTCAAGCGCAGCTACGATGCTCGCAAGAAATCGTCCGAGTTGTGTTTCATCTACACCATCGACTTTCAGGTACGCGACGAGGCGGCCCTGCTCCAGCGCCTGGCGGATGATCGCCACGTCAACGTCGCGCCGGATGTCAGTTACAAGGTCGTCGGTCACGCGCCAGGGGGCTTGAGCGAGCGCCCGGTGGTCGTCGGTTTCGGCCCTTGCGGCATTTTCGCCGGCCTGCTCCTGGCGCAAATGGGCTTCAAGCCGATCATCCTCGAACGCGGCAAGGAAGTGCGCCAGCGCACCAAGGACACCTGGGGCCTGTGGCGCAAGAATGTGCTCAACCCGGAATCCAACGTGCAGTTTGGCGAGGGCGGCGCGGGGACGTTCTCTGACGGCAAGCTGTACAGCCAGATCAAGGACCCGCAGTTCCATGGCCGCAAGGTCCTGCACGAGTTCGTCAAGGCGGGCGCGCCAGCGGAAATTCTCTACGTCAGCAAGCCGCACATCGGCACCTTCCGCCTGACCGGGGTGGTCGAACACATGCGTCACCAGATCGCAGCCCTGGGTGGCGAGGTGCGCTTCGAACAGCGGGTCACCGACGTCCTGATCGACAACGGTCAGCTGCAAGGCGTGGTGCTTGATGGCGGCGAACACATCGAGTCGCGCCACGTGATTCTTGCCCTCGGCCACAGCGCCCGCGACACCTTCCGCATGCTGCATGCCCGTGGCGTTTATATGGAAGCCAAACCGTTTTCCGTCGGCTTTCGCATTGAGCACCCACAGTCGTTGATCGACAGGGCGCGTCTGGGCAAGTACGCCGGTCACCCGAAACTGGGCGCGGCGGATTACAAACTGGTGCACCACGCGAAAAACGGTCGCTCGGTCTACAGCTTCTGCATGTGCCCTGGCGGCACGGTGGTGGCGGCGACCTCAGAGCCCAACCGTGTGGTCACCAACGGCATGAGCCAGTACTCGCGCAACGAGCGCAATGCCAACTCCGGGATCGTGGTAGGTATCACGCCGGAAGATTATCCGGGCGGCCCGCTGGCGGGCATCGAACTGCAAGAGCGCCTGGAATCCCACGCCTACACCCTGGGCGGCAGCACTTACGAGGCGCCTGCGCAACTGGTTGGCGACTTCATTGCCGGCAAACCGTCGAGCGCGCTGGGCAGCGTCGAGCCGTCCTACAAGCCGGGGGTGAAGCTGGTAGACCTGGCCGACGCCCTGCCGGCTTATGCCATCGAAGCCATTCGCGAGGCGTTGCCTGCGTTCGAGAAGCAGATCAAGGGCTTCGCCCTGCACGATGCGGTGCTGACCGGGATCGAAACTCGCACTTCTGCACCGTTGCGCATCACCCGCAACGAAATCATGCAAAGCCTCAACGTCAAAGGCCTGTACCCGGCGGGCGAAGGCGCTGGCTATGCCGGTGGCATCCTTTCAGCAGGCGTGGACGGTATTCGGATTGCCGAGGCGCTGGCGCGGGACATGTTGGGAATCGAGGCTTGATTCAGGACAACTAGCGATATTTCCTACACCATAAAAAGACGCCACTGACGAGTAAAAGTAAGAGTGCTGACAGACTTGGAAATACTCTAACTTAGTTATTTTGCTTAGAACAAAAACGAATATAACTTTTGTTTTAACTGCGCAAAGACCGGGTTAGGGTGTCGCTCCTTTTGCATCCCAGGAGCGCGAACCTTGCCGCTGCGTAGCACTGTCATTCGTTTTTTTCAGCTGGAGGCAGCAGGCGGTCTGTTACTGATCGCTGCCGCCGCCCTGGCGCTGATTATCAACAACTCGCCCTTGTCGTGGCTCTACAACGCCTTCCTCGAAGTGCCGGTCGTGGCCCAGATCGGCGCCCTCACAATCGCCAAACCGCTGCTGCTGTGGATCAACGACGGCATGATGGCGTTGTTCTTCCTGCTGATCGGCCTTGAGGTCAAGCGCGAGGTGCTGGAGGGGCATCTTTCCCGCCCTTCACAGATCATCCTGCCGGGCACTGCAGCGGTTGGCGGCATGGTGGTGCCCGCGCTGGTCTTCTGGGCACTGAACCAGGGCGACGCCGAGGCGATGACTGGCTGGGCGATCCCCATGGCCACCGACATCGCTTTCGCCTTGGGCGTCCTCGCCTTGCTGGGCAAGCGCGTGCCGGTGTCACTCAAGCTGTTTCTGATGACACTGGCGATCATTGATGACCTGGGTGCGATCATCGTCATCGCGCTGTTCTATTCCGGCGAATTGTCGACGTTATCGCTGATCGTGGCCGCAGCTTCGATCGTGGCGTTGATCACGATGAACCGTTTGGGCGTGCACAGGCTGGCGCCCTACCTGTTGATTGGGCTGGTGCTCTGGGTGTGCGTGCTTAAAAGTGGCGTGCATGCAACGCTGGCTGGCGTGGTCCTGGCGTTCTGCATCCCTCTGCGCGCGGGGATCACACAGTCGCCGCTGCTGACGCTGGAACATGCCCTGCATCCCTGGGTGGCCTACGCCATTCTGCCGCTGTTTGCGTTCGCCAATGCGGGGGTGTCGTTAACCGGCGTTACCCTGCAGAGCTTCACCCACGCGGTGCCCATGGGTATCGCTGCGGGCCTGCTGGTGGGCAAGACCCTCGGCGTGTTCGGCCTCACCTGGATCGCCATTCGCATCGGTGTGGCGAAGCTGCCCGGCGGGGCCAACTGGGGTCAGGTACTAGGGGTGTCGATCCTCTGCGGAATTGGCTTCACCATGAGCCTGTTTGTCGGTTCGCTGGCTTACGATCCGGCCAGTAGCGCCTACGCTGGCGCCGACCGCATGGGCATTCTGACCGGATCGATCCTGGCAGCGCTGATCGGCTACGCGGTGATGGCGGCCAGCAGCCGAAAAGCGCCACAAGGCTGAACGCACTGTAAAAACAAAAAACCCGATCCAGAGATCGGGTTTTTTTGGTTCGAGGGCTTTGCAGCCCGGCTCGCCTGCCTCAGTGAGAGACGCGGCTGGTGCCATTGACCGTCATCACGCGCACACGCTCGCCCACCCGGAAAATCTCGTTTTCCTGAACTTGCTGCACGTAGGCGCGCATCGAGCCGTCATCTTCACGCACGGTGATTTCAACGCCCTGGGTGCGAGTCAGGCCTTCTTCAGTGGCCGAACCCAGCAGACCGCCCGCAACGGCGCCAATGACCGCTGCGACGATGCTGCCGCGCCCGCCGCCGATGGCGCTGCCGCCGAGACCGCCAACAACCGCACCAGCACCGGCACCGATAGGCGTCTTGCTGCCTTCGATCTTGACTGGTCGCAGGGATTCGATGGTGCCCAGGCGAACCGTCTGCACCGTCCGGGCTTCGTCACGGGAATAGGAATCACCGGTCAGATTTGACATGCAGCCAGTCAGCGTCATGGTCATGGCAGTGAATGTCGCAGCCAGCAAAACAGACTTACGCATAGGGGTATCTCCAGAAGAACATGCGCTCATTAGACTCCGCGCTATCCGCGCTGTCACCTGCCGCATCTTGTTAATATGTGTTTATTCAGCCGACATACAGCCGCCCACCGGTCTTCAACGTCAGACCCGAAAAGGCTCGCAAGATTCCGGCAACTCAAGGCGCCAGGCGTTCACGCGTCCACCGCGCCCCGGCAAGACAATAATTCAGGCGGTCATGCAAACGGCTGGAGCGCCCTTGCCAGAATTCGATGCGCTCCGGCAACAGACGATAGCCACCCCAATGCTCGGGACAATGCGGCTGAGTGTCGAGGAAACGCTGTTCAGTGCTTTTGACCATGTCTTCAAGCTCGGCGCGATCACTGATCACCTGGCTCTGCGGCGACGCCCAGGCGCCGAGACGGCTGCCCAGCGGGCGCACCTGATAGTAGGCATCAGACTCTGCAGGCGTCACTTTCACTACGCGCCCTTCGATGCGCACCTGGCGCTCAAGGGCTGGCCAGAAAAAGGTCATGGCCGCAAAAGGTCGTGCAGCCAGCTGTTGGCCCTTGGCGCTGTCGTAGTTGGTGAAGAAGGTAAAGCCGTCCTGATCCAGCCCCTTGAGCAACAGGATGCGACAGTGCGGGCGGCCCTGCTCGTCCACCGTTGCCAGGGTCATCGCGTTGGCTTCGACAGGCGCCTGTTCGGTTTTGACCGCCTCGGCGAACCATTGATGAAACAACGCGAACGGCTCGTCGGGAGCCTGGCTTTCGGTCAAACCGTCGCGGGTGTAGTCGCGGCGCATGTCCGCCAGAGACTGAGTCATGGCATCTTCCTCGGTTGAGACAGTCAGCCACCGACTCAACGCTTCTGAGCGCCAGTCGGTGGCCGGATCACTTCAGCCCGGTGCCGGGCTGACCCATGCCGAACGGCTCAGTTGCTGGCCTGATCGGTGGCGGCAGCCTTTTTCGTCGTTGCCGCCTTTGCAGGGGCAGCCTTGGCGGGTGCGGTCTTTTTCGCCGGTGCAGCTTTCTTGGCAGGCGCCTTGCTGGCAACGGCTTTCTTTGCGGGTGCCTTGGCTGCAGCTTTTTTGGCTGGCGCAGCCTTGGCCGGAGCGGGTGCCACCACAGGCGCAGCGGCGGGTTTGACGTCCTGAGTCGCGACCATGTTGGCCGATGGCGGCAAGGCATACTTGCTCATCAGCGCGATCATGGTGTTCTGTGGAGTCATCATGATCTCCACGCGACGATTGAGCTTGCGCCCTTCAGCGCTGTCGTTGGCAGCACGCGGCATGACCGCACCCATGCCGCGCAGGCTCAGGCGATTGCGCTCAAGGCCGCTGAGGCGAAAAATCGCCGCGATCGACTGGGCACGTTCCTGGCTGATCTTCTGGTTCGCAGGCGCCGCACCGGTGGTGTCGCCATGACCCAGGACCAGGACTGCAGTTTTCGGATCACCTTCGACAATCTTGGCCAGGCGCGTGATAGGGCCCAGGGTCACTGGCAGCAACATCGCCGGACGGTCCGGGTTGAACGAGCTGTCCACGGGTGCAGTGATCACCAGCAGGTCGTCACGACGCTCCAGCTCGAACGGGCTGTCCTTGATCGCCAGACGCAGGCGCGGTTCGTAGTCATCCAGCCATGCCTGAGTGACTTTAGGGTCAATCTTCGGCGCAGCCTGAGCCTCATCCTTCTTGGCGCTGTCACCAAACGGCCACCACCACTTGGTGTCGGTTTCGTTCTTGGCGATCAGCGGCGGCACGCTTTTCTCGGCGGGCTTGCTGGCCACCGGCTCGGCTTTGGCTGGCGTGCTGTCGCTGGCACCGAATGGCCAGTACCACTTGGCGCCGCCGTCGGCCTGAGCCACCGACGCGGCCGGTTTGGCTTCTGGCGCCTTGGCGGCTGCAGGGGCTGGCGCCGAGGCAGACGCGGCAGCGCTGGCAGGCTTGTCGGCGCCAAAGGACCACCAGTGGTTGCCAGCATCGGCCGAGTCAGTATTAGGGGTTTGCGCACAGCCAGTGACGGCGATGCAAAGAGCGATTGCTAGGCTTTTATTGGACGACATGGGTGACCCATAAAAATTGGTAAAGAAAAAATAGACGTTGCAGCGCCCATATAACACGCAAAAACCAGCCTTAGGAAAAAGAAACCGTCGCACGGCTGCATACAACACCCATTAACTGACAGTCGGTATTAAACAAGCACTTATCGCGTTAACTTAGCGCAAACACTCACCGAGGATTCGCGCCAGCTTCTGCGCCCGTGGGTCCATCAGCACATAGGGCCCCAGTGTGTTGGTGACGAAGCCGAACGCCACGTCGCGCTCGGGGTCAGCGAAGCCGGTCGATCCGCCTGCACCGGGGTGGCCGAATGCCTTGGCGCCCAGGCCGTACGTGGCATTGGCCAGCGTTGGCTGGTCAAGCATGCAACCCAGGCCGAAACGCGTGCGGGTCAGCAGTGTCTTGTCATCGCCTGCACTGTGCTGGCGAGTCATCTCCCCCAGCAACTCAGGCTCCAGCAGGCTGCCATCAAGCAACCCTGCGTAGAACCCGGCCAGGCTGCGGGCATTGCCATGCCCGTTGGCAGCAGGTTGCTGCATGCGCCGCCACTCGGGCTTGTTGGTGCTGGTCATGATTGACGGCGGGTTGGTGAAGGCGCGCGCGGTCATGGAAGCGGGTTCGCGCAGGGTGGTCTGCAGCAGCCGCTGGGCAGCCTCATCACCGGCATTGCCTTTGCCGCGGGCAATGTGCGCCACGCGATGAAATTCAGCGTCGGCCAGCCCGACATGGAAATCCAGCGCCAATGGCCGGGACACGCGGGCCGCGATGGCATCCCCCGGATCCCGGCCGTCAGCACGGCGCAATACCTCGCCCACCAGCCAGCCATAGGTGATCGCGGCATAGCCATGGTCCTGACCCGGCGACCACCAGGGCTGCTCAGCGGCCAGGGTCTGCGTCATCAACGGCCAGTCGTAAAGCGCTTCGGCGGGAAGCATGTCGCGCACCGCCGGCAGCCCTGCCTGATGGCACAGCAACTGACGCAGGGTGATCGCCGCCTTGCCTGCCTGGGCAAACTCGGGCCAGATCCTGGCCACGGGTTCATCAAGGGCAAGCTTGCCCTCCCCCACCAGTTGCAGAACGGTAACCGCCGCGAAAGGCTTGGTGCAGGAAAACAGATTGGCGATGGTATCTGTGTGCCAGGCCTGGGCACCGTCCTTGTCGGCGGTACCGGCCCAGAGATCGACCACGGTTTCACCGCCGACCTGAATGCACAGCGCTGCGCCGCGCTCCTGAGGGTCCTCGAACAGCGTCGCAAAGGCTTCGCGAACCGCCTCGAATTCAAGCTCGTAATGCCCCTGAATCTGCACCGCTGACTCCCGCTTTAAGTGATTGAATGAGCTGAGTGAAAATGGCGCGCATTGTTTCAGCGATTGCGCCGTTTGTGAATCGACCACTCGCTCAAAAACCGGGACGCGCAGCGGCAATGGCGACCACCGCCAGACCCAGTACCAGATTGACCGCCATCATCCGCCGCATCCGGCCCAGCACGGCGACCCCCTCGGGCCATTGTTCGGCCTGCACTGCCTGGCGCAGCTCCGGCAACAGCAATGAATGCACGCGCATGAACAGCGCCGTCATCACCACGTACAGGCCGATCATCACCTGCACGTAGCGCGGCGCGGTGTCGAAACTGGTGAATTGCAACTGGATCATTCCCACGCCAGTGATCGGCAGCAGCACCACCGCGACCCACACCCAGGTAAAAAAGCGCGGCAGTATCTGCAACCAGAGCTGCAGCCTGGCCGGGCCCTGCAGGGCGGCAACGACCGCCGGTCGCACGATCATCCAGATGAAGAACATGCCGCCCACCCAGACCAGAGCGGCGAGGAGATGCAGCGTGTAGACCAGGGAAAAAGTGGTCATCGGGTACTCCGTTCTGCGCAGATGGAATTTGCGCGGTATGATAGCCGCCTCTCAGGACTACTGAGAATTTATCCAGCACTTTCAGTCAGTTTTCCCAGCGCCGAAGCCATGATCAGTAACGAACTCAAATCCCAGATCCAGGGCGCCTACTCGCGTTTCCTCGAAGCCAAGAGCCTCAAGCCGCGCTATGGCCAGCGTTTGATGATCGCCGAAGTGGCCAAGGTGCTGGGTGCCATCGAAACCGATGAAGAAGGACGCCGCAGCAGCGACCCCGCAGTGGTGGCGGTTGAGGCCGGCACCGGTACCGGCAAGACCGTAGCCTACGCCATCGCCGCGATCCCGACAGCGAAACTCGCGGGCAAGCGGCTGGTCATCGCCACTGCCACCGTCGCCCTGCAGGAGCAGATCGTCCACAAGGACCTGCCTGACCTGATGCGCAACAGCGGGCTCAATTTCACGTTCGCCCTGGCCAAGGGGCGTGGCCGCTACATGTGCCTGTCCAAACTGGACATGCTGCTGCAGGAAGGTGATGCCAGCAACGCCACCGCGCAACTGTTCGAAGAAGAAGGCTTCAGGATCGAGGTCGACGAGGCCAGCCAGAAGCTGTTCACCAGCATGCTCGACAAACTCGCCGGCAACAAATGGGACGGCGACCGCGACAGCTGGCCCCAGGCGCTGGAAGATCAGGACTGGGCACGCCTGACCACCGACCACAGCCAGTGCACCAACCGGCATTGCCCCAACTTTCAGCAGTGCGCCTTTTACAAGGCCCGCGAAGGCATGGGCAAGGTCGACGTCATTGTCACCAACCATGACATGGTCCTCGCTGATCTGGCGCTGGGCGGCGGTGCGGTCCTGCCTGATCCGCGGGACACGCTGTACGTGTTCGACGAAGGCCATCACTTGCCGGACAAGGCCATCGGCCACTTCGCCCATTACACGCGTCTGCGCTCCACCGCCGACTGGCTGGAACAGACCGCCAAGAACCTGGCCAAGCTGCTGGCCCAGCACCCGCTGCCCGGCGACCTTGGCAAGCTGATTGAGCAAGTCCCTGAGCTGGCACGTGAAATCAAGGCGCAGCAGCAGTTCATGTTCAGCGCCTGTGAGCAACTGGCTGACTTCCGCGCCGGAGAAGACATGCAGGGCCGCGAGCGCCCGCGTCATCGTTTCATCGGCGGCGTGGTACCCGAACATATTCGCGAGATGGGCATCGAGCTGAAAAAGGGCTTTGCCCGGCTCGATGACCTGTTTACCCGCCTGGCCGAGCTGCTCAAGGAAGGCATGGACGGCGAGGTCAACATTGGCATCGCCAGCCACCAGGCAGAAGAATGGTACCCGTTGTTCGGCAGCCTGCTGGCCCGTGCCCATGGCAACTGGGAACTGTGGACAGCCTTCACCGCCGAGGACCCCGAAGACAGCCCGCCCATGGCGCGCTGGCTGACCCTGGCCGACAGCGGTGCGTTGTTCGACATCGAAGTCAACGCCAGTCCGATCCTGGCGGCGGAAATGCTGCGACGCAATTTATGGAACGTGGCTTACGGCGCACTGGTGACCTCGGCCACGCTGACTGCACTGGGCAAGTTCGACCGCTACCGCATGCGTGCCGGGCTGCCCAAGGTGGCGGTCACGGCCGTGGTGCCCAGCCCCTTTCATCATGCCGATGCCGGGGTGCTGCGGGTGCCGGACCTCAAGGCCGACCCTCGGGACTCCGTGGCGCATACGGCGGCCATCATCCGCGAGCTGCCGACGCTGGTGGAAGGTTCACGCGGCACGCTGGTGCTGTTTTCTTCGCGCAAGCAGATGCAGGACGTATTCGACGGCCTGGATCGCGACTGGCGCAAGCAGGTGTTCATCCAGGGCAACCTGTCCAAACAGGAAACCCTCAACAAGCACAAGGCCCGGGTCGACGGCGGGGATTCCAGCGTACTGTTCGGGCTGGCCAGTTTCGCTGAAGGCGTGGACTTGCCGGGTGCCTATTGCGAGCACGTGGTAATCGCCAAGATCCCCTTTGCCGTACCGGATGACCCGGTCGAAGCCGCGCTGGCCGAGTGGATCGAAGCACGGGGCGGCAACCCGTTCATGGAAATCGCCGTGCCCGACGCTTCCCTGCGCCTGGTTCAGGCCTGCGGACGGCTGCTGCGCACAGAAGAGGACCGCGGCACCATCACCCTCCTGGATCGGCGCGTGGTGACGCAGCGCTATGGCAAGGCGATTCTGAATGCACTGCCGCCGTTTCGGCGGGAGATATCGTGAGGCTTTTTCGGCGCGATCATTAAATCTGGTGGTGTCATCCGCATTTGCGTCGTTTGTGAATTCTGGTTTCGCCCTGACGGTCGACTCCCTTTGTCATGGCAAAGGGGGGAAACCGTTGTGCGCTGGCGTACGGCCCCTGCTTCGCAGCGGTCCCCTCGCTCCGGCATTTTGGTGGGGCGACGCGCGTTCGGCGGTGTTCTCAAGATCGCGTGATAGTCTAAATTCTTTGTAGGAGCGCACGAGCACCGCGAGGCCGCGATAGCGGTGTATCAGACAGACCGTCATCGCGGCCTCGCGGTGCTCGTGCGCTCCTACAGAACCGCAATTGCGATGCTGCGATATCAGCAACACCGCACACCACGGTGCCGCAAGCAGAGAACCCCCGCGAAGCGGGGGCCGTACGCCAGCGAAAATGGTTTTGCCCATTTTTTGCCGAAACAAAAGTGGGTCGACCGTCAGGGCGAAACCAGAACCCGTAAACGACGCAAGTGCTATTGACGGCACGCGATCAAAAGCACACGGTTAATAGCTGCTTAAAATCGAATCTCAACCTGTCCGACGGTCTAACCAACCCCATCACAACCGCTGCAACGTCAACGCCCCCGCAGGCCCAGGCGCGCCAGGCTGCCCTGCATCCCCTTCTCGACCGGACTTGCCGCCATCGGCGCGGTACACGATGCAGCCTTTCGACGCACCGCCCTTGCCCGGCTTGCCGCCCACACCCCCCAAGCCGCCAGCGCCGCCGCGTACATCGACCTTGACCCGCTCTACCGGGAAGTCCTGAGCCAGTAACAATTGCACTTGCCCGCCTGACGCGCCGTCGTGACCGTTGCCGCCGTGATCACCATTGGCGCCACGGCCTGCGCTGCCAAGAATGCAACCCGGCGCTTCACCATAGGCGCCGTCCAGGCCGACATAGCCGGGTGATCCGGCACCGCCGCGGGCGTCGATGAACAACTCGTCGCCCTGCAGATGCTCGATACGCACGGTCAGGTTGCGGCCCGGCGATGGCGCCTTTTCATAAGTGCCCGGCGCGCCACGCGCAGTGATCTGGCTGCCGCTTCCCAACTGCCCCTGGCCCACCACCAGGTTGAACGCGGTACTGCCAGGAACAATGGCGATTCGCGCTTCATGCCCAAGCACCAGTTGGCCAACCTTGACTTCGCTTAACCCGGACGGAATCAGCAAGGTGCCGTAATCCTGAACCTCAAGCCGGTCGAGCTGGAGCACGCTGGTCATGTTTGGCATGCGCATCAGCGAATGCGGATCAACGGTGAGGGTCTGGGCCATTGCCAGAGGGCTACACAGCGCGGCAAGCAGACAGATACTACGCATGAGCAGGCTCCGAAGATTTTTCAGGCAAGGAGAGCACGTGAAAGGCACCGAACAACAGAATCTGCACGCGATCACGCCAGGGATGCGGCCGACCGCGCAGACGGCGGTTGAACAGAAGAATTTCAACCACATGAATCAGCGCTACAGCAGCGCCAATCACGTTGATCAGCGTACCGAATGGATCTGAAAACCGCATTGCCAGGTTGATCAGCACCACCAGCCAGAACCCCGCGACCAACAATTTGCATAACCCTGAAAACGCCTTCATGCCTCACCTGTCCCCTTTTGTTGTCGGTAG
This sequence comes from Pseudomonas viridiflava, assembly GCF_900585905.1. GTDB lineage: Bacteria > Pseudomonadota > Gammaproteobacteria > Pseudomonadales > Pseudomonadaceae > Aquipseudomonas. The sequence goes on along the minus strand of NZ_UTVH01000076.1, from coordinate 77,956 downwards.
GCGCTGCTCGCCGCGCCCGCTCCATGGGCGCACAGTAAACGCATGCAGATGAACTTAGCCAGCTCACCGCGTAATTATTCACGCAGGCGATCTGGCAGGATGGAGCGTTAATGCGTTTGCACAATCAGAGCAGGGCTAGGCCCGCGCGCCACCACAGGCTAGTCTTGCACGTCATATAAAGAGGACTCTCGATGAGCGAAGGCTTTTCCACGCGCACCCCGCAACAGGCACTGGCCGCCCTGCTCGACATGCAAGCGCCAAAACGCCTGCTGCTGATCGGTGCCGACACGTTCCCGGCGCTGCACGCCTATACCCAGGCGCATCCCGAGGCGCAGGTGTTCCACGCCATGCCCGGAGCACTGCCAGCGAACCTCGCCGCCATGCGTTTCGACCTGGCGCTGGTGCTCGATTGCCTGGAGCATTTGAGCCAGCGCGAAGGCCTCGAACTGCTGGGCGGCATTCGCAACCTCAACGCCAGCCGTATCGCCGTACTGGCGGACCTGGCGGCCTGCGGCTGGCAGGAAACGGACTTCTATTCCCTGGCCCTGCAACTGAACGAGCGTTTCGCCCGCCAGGAGCAAGTGCTGACGCTGTTCACCTACGACGTGCGTGAATACAAACAGGTACCAGACTGGCTGAATGCACGGTTCTGGGCTAACCCGGAGAATTTTGGAAAATACTGGTGGTGAGTCATGAATAGTCCTGTCTGCCCGTGCGGCAGCGGCGATGTGCTGGCGTCGTGCTGTGCGCCGTTTCACGCCGGTCAGCCAACGCCCAGCGCGGAAAAGCTCATGCGTTCACGCTACAGCGCGTACGTGCTGGGGCTGGTTGATTATCTGCTGGACACCACGCTGCCGGTGCAGAAGGCCAGACTGGATCGCGAATCCATCAGCCAGTGGAGCCAGCAAAGCACCTGGCTGGGGCTTGACGTGGAAGGTTCGCAAGTACTCGGCGGCACGCCTGAGCACGCCTTCGTCACGTTCACTGCGCGCTGGCACGATGGCAGCGGTGAGCACAGCCACCGGGAGCGCTCAGCCTTCGTCCAGACCAGAGGCCGCTGGTATTTCATCGACCCCACCGTCGGCCTCAGCGCCGGCCGCAATGACCCCTGCCCTTGCGGCAGTGAACAGAAATTCAAGAAATGTTGCGCGGGCTACCTGAGCTGAACCGGCGGGGCGCTCAGCTCAGCGACAGGTGCGAGGTGTTCGGCACCGGACCGGCTTCGGCGCGCGGTGTCTGACCCAGATCAGCACCGACTGGCGCCAGGCTCAATTGCGACAGATCCAGCGCAGGCGCATCGACAGGTGGCTTGGGGTCCTGCAGTTCGCTGCCTGCTGCGAATAAATCCAGGGCAGGTGCGTCAACCTGCTCGAATGCCGCCATGTACACGTCCCGGGGCACGACGCTCAAACGCCCGGGCCTGGCAGCCTGCGCAGGTTCGGCCGTATGCTCCGCGGGCTGCGCCGCTACCATCTGCACCACCTGCGCCAAGGCACCCGCGCGCTCCAGGGTTGAGCGATACTTCTCTGCCGCCGCCGCATCGAGATGAGTCTTGAGCACCAGCCGTCGACCGGAAAACAGCAAGGCCAGACGCTGCTCGTCGGCCTGGAACAGCCTGCCCAGGTTGCTTTGCACCACTGCCAGCTGCGCGCCAGGCACCAGTTGGCCATTGAATACAATTTCGAACAGGTTCATCAGTCATACTCTTGATGCTGGTGCGAGGAGTATGGCGCAGCTTTTTCAAAAAGAAACCGGCCTCATCTGGAGCACTTAAATGTTTGCATCGGCCCACGCTGTCCGCTTGCTCGCCCTGACCCTGCTGCTGTCGGCCCTGGGCGGCTGTTCGTGGCTGCGGGTGAACGACTATCAGCAGCCCGAGGTCAGCCTGCTCAAGGTTCAAGTGGTCAAGGCCCGGCTGCTGCAGCAGGACCTGCGCCTGTATTTTCGCATCGACAACCCCAACGACCGCAGTGTGCTGGTACGCGGCCTGCGCTACCGGGTGATGCTCAACGAGGTGGCACTGGCCGAAGGTGAGTGGAGCGAATGGTTTGTGGTGCAAGGTGACAGCCATGGCAATTTCGTGGTGCCCGTGCGCACCAACCTCTGGCGCCACGCGAAATACCTGGCGGCACTGCTGAAGAAACCTGACGAGGCCATCCACTATCGCCTGGAAGGCAGGCTCAAGACCGGCTTTTTGTTTCGGCATAACGTGCTAATTGGCCGCGACGGCGAGATAATCCCCAACGATTTAATTGCGGAGTAACCCGATGAACCAGCAAGCCCATGTGCATGGCCCTGATTGCAACCACGATCACGACCATGACCACGCTCATGACCACCAGCACGGTCACGTGCATGGCCCCAACTGCGGCCATGCGCATCAAGAGCCGGTGCGTAACACATTGAAAGACGTAGGTCGTAATGATCCCTGCCCGTGCGGCAGCGAAAAGAAATTCAAGAAGTGCCACGGCGCATAATATCGCCGCCCCTTGAAACGGCCTGTCTGACAGGCCGTTTTCGTGTCTGCACGGGCTTGTGCCAGGGTCGAATGATCACCCGCGCCTGCCCATTTGAAAAATCCTGAAATAACTCCCTCTGCACGCTTGCGTGGCGCCTGCGCCCTCTCTAACGTAGCGCCTTTTATATGCCACCCCCGCAGGAGCTACGCCATGGCCTCGCCAGCCCTTTCCAGATTTGTACCCCGGTTCGGCGCTGTCGCCGTTGCGGCGGGTTTGCTCAGCCTGGCGGGTTGCCAGATGGGTGCGGGCGACCCTGACACGCTGCTGCCCTTATCCGGCACTGTGGCGGTCAAGGGTCTGGCGCAGAATGTATCGCTGCGGCGCAACGCCCTTGGCATGCCGCTGATCGAAAGCAGCACGTTCCACGACGCGCTGTTCAGCCTGGGTTACGTCCACGCCAGCGATCGCCTGACGCAGATGGTCACTATGCGCCTGCTCGCACAGGGGCGGCTTTCGGAACTGCTCGGCGCTAGCGCGCTGGATGTCGACCGCCTGATGCGTTCAGCCAGCCTCAAGCGCAATGCCAGTGACCTGTACAAGGCGTCGAGCCCGCGCCTGCAACGGTTCTTCGAAGTTTACGCGCGCGGCGTCAACGCTTATATGTTCCGCTATCGCGACCGCTTGCCTGCCGATCTGGCCAATTCCGGCTATCGCCCGGAATACTGGAAGCCGGAAGATTCGGCGCTGATTTTCAGCCTGTTGAATTTCAGTCAAGCGGTCAATCTGCAGGAAGAGTTGTCGTCGCTGGTGCTGGCACAGAAGACCGGTATCGACTCGCTGGCCTGGCTGCTGCCGACCTATCCGGACGAAGCACTGCCGTTTTCCGAGGCCGAAAAGCTCAAGGGGCTGAACCCGGGCCAGATCTCAGGGCTTGCCGAGCTGAACAAGGCCGCGCTGCAACTGGCTGACCTGAACATGCTGGGCGTAGCCGCATCGAGCAACTGGGCGATTGCGCCACAACGCAGCCGCAGCGGCAAAAGCCTGCTGGCCGGTGACCTGCAACTGCCGGCCGGGGCCAACTCGGGATGGAGTTTCGTGCAGATTCGCGCGCCGAAGTATCAGGCCGCAGGCGTGTCCATCGCCGGCCTGCCTCTGCTGCTCAGCGGGTTCAACGGCAAGCTGGCCTGGTCCATGGCATCGGCGATGGGCGACAACCAGGACCTGTTCCTGGAAAAGCTCAAGCGAGAAAACAATCGCCTGATGTACCTCGCCGATGGCAAATGGCTGCCCGCTATCGCCCACGAAGAAACCTTCATCGTCAAAGGCGCGCGGCCGGTGCGTGAAGCGGTCTATGAAACCCGCCACGGCCCGCTGCTCAACAGCAATCCGGCCCAGGGCCCGCTGGCCAACGGCCTGGGTATTGCCCTGCAGACGCCTGATTTCAAGGACGACAAGAGTCTGGATGCATTCTTTGATCTGTCCCGTGCGCCGGGCGTAGACAAGGCCTTTGACGCCAGCCGGGAGATTCGTGCGATCACGCTGAACATGGTCTTTGCCGATGCCGCCAATGTCGGCTGGCAAGTCACCGGGCGTTTCCCCAACCGCCGCGAAGGCCTGGGCCTGATGCCGTCGCCGGGCTGGGACGGCCGCTACGACTGGGACGGGTTTGCCGACTCGATGCTGCATCCCTACGACCAGAACCCGCAGCAGGGCTGGATCGGCACGGCCAACCAGCGCACCTTCGGCAAGGGTTACGGCATGCAGCTGTCCAACTCCTGGAAAACGCCGGAGCGGGCCGAGCGCATTGCCGAACTGACCAACAACGGCAAGCAGGACAGCCGCAGCGTCATCGCCATGCAGAACGATCAGACCACGCCCTTTGCGGCCAAGCTGAAAAAGATGTTTGAGGCGCCGGGGATGGTCAAACCGTTGAAGCAGGCCATCGACAACTTGCCGGACGCTGAGCGTAACAAGGCGCGCGAGGCGTACGCTCGCCTGATGGCGTTCGATGGTCGCCTGGCTGCCACCTCCGCCGATGCGGCTATTTATGAGTTGTTCCTGCAGGAAAGCGCGCGGCAGATCTTTCTCGACGAGCTCGGCCCGGACAGCAGTCCGGCGTGGCAGGCCCTGGTGCGCAGCGCCAGCCTGTCCTATTCCGCCCAGGCCGATCACCTGCTGGGGCGTGACGACAGCCCGTTCTGGGATGACGTGAGAACCCCGCAGAAAGAAGACAAACCGGTGATTCTCGCCCGCAGCCTTGCGGCGGCGATCAGCGCAGGCGATGCCCAGCTGGGCGGCGATCACAAGGCCTGGCAGTGGGGCAAACTGCACCGCGTCACGCTGCAGAGCAATGAGTTCGCCGCCAACGATTTCAATCGTGGCCCGCTCGCCTCGGGTGGCGACCACAGCACGCTGAATATCTCGGCCTATTTATCGGGGCAGAATTTCGACAGCCCGGTGGTGCCTGCCATGCGCATGGTCGTCGACTTCAGCCAGACCGAGCCATTGCTGGGGCTGATCAACATCGGCCATTCCGGCAACCCGGCAAGTCCCTGGTACAGCAACAGCATCGAGCCGTGGCTGAAGAATCAATACCAGTCGATCCCGCTGCAGACGCAAAATTACGAGCGTGGTTATGGCAGCAAGCGACTGACCCTGACGCCGGGTAAATGAATGCCAGCCTGACCCACCGCCTTCGCAGCCTCGGGTGGATCCTGTAGGGGCGACCGGGGTGGCGATCCACCGAGCACCGCGAGGTCGCGATGGCGGTGTGTCAGGAAAGCCGCCATCGCTGCCTCGCGTTGCTCGTGAGCTCCTACGGATATGGTGAGATGCTCGGGATCGCGTAGGAGCCGCCGCAGGTTACGACGGCCGCGATGGCGGTGCATCAGACAGAACCCAGAACCGGTAGGAGCGCCCGAGCACAGCGAGGCCGCGATGGCGGTGTGTCAGACAGGACGCCATCGCCCAGTCGCGCTGCTCCTGGGCTCCTACAGGATCGGGGACAGCCGATGTTCTGCGGACACGCCACCTCCCCGCCCGGTCGAACTTTCCTCCCCCGCTTCGCCTCATACCTAACAAGCCCATTGCGTCGGTTACCCCATGGATCTTGTTATCGCTCGCCCCGAAGGTTTGTACTGTCCGCCCGGTGATTTCTACATCGATCCGTGGCGACCGGTCGAGCGGTCAGTCATCACCCATGCCCATGGTGACCACGCCCGCACCGGCAACGAACATTACCTGTCGGCGGCATCGGGCGAGGGCATTCTGCGCTCGCGCCTGGGCCAGGACATTAACCTGCAAACCCTGGAGTACGGCGAGTCCCTGGTGCACCACGGGGTCAAGCTGAGCCTCCACCCGGCGGGGCATGTGCTCGGTTCGGCGCAAGTGCGTCTGGAATACAAGGGCGAAGTCTGGGTAGCCTCCGGCGATTACAAGGTTGAGCCGGACGGCACCTGCGCGCCGTTTGAACCGGTGCGTTGCCACACCTTCATCACTGAATCCACGTTCGGTCTGCCCATCTATCAATGGCAGCCACAAGCGGAAATCTTTGCCGGGATCAACGACTGGTGGCGCGCCAACGCAGCGGCAGGCAAAGCCAGCGTGTTGTTCGCCTACTCATTCGGCAAGGCGCAGCGGATTCTGCATGGCATCGACCCGCAGATCGGGCCGATTCTGGTGCATGGCGCCGTCGAGCCGTTGAACCGCGTCTATCGCGAAGCAGGCGTGCGAATTCCGGAAACCCAGTACGCGGGCGACTTCAACAAAACCGACCCGGCCTTGCGTCAGGCGTTGATCCTGGCGCCTCCTTCAGCCGGTGGCAGCACCTGGATGAAGCGCTTCGGCGAGTTCAGCGACGCCTTTGCCAGTGGCTGGATGATGCTGCGCGGCACCCGCAGGCGGCGTGGCGTCGACCGTGGCTTCGTGCTCTCCGATCATGCCGACTGGCCGGGCCTGCTCTGGGCCATTGAGCAAACCGGCGCCGAGCGCGTCATGGTCACCCATGGCTCGGTGGCCGTGCTGGTGCGCTACCTGCGCGAGACCGGCCTGGATGCGCAAGGCTTCGTGACTGAATATGGCGACGAGGAAGACCTTGGCGCCGCGCAGCCCGCCGCTGGGGAGCCTGGTGAGGTGCCAGCATGAAGGCCTTCGCCGAACTTTACGCAAGGCTTGATGCAACCACATCGAGCAACGCCAAGCTGGCCGCCATGCGCGACTACTTCGCCAGTGCGCCGCCGGAAGATGCTGCCTGGGCGGTGTACTTTCTTTCTGGCGGACGCCCTCGGCAACTGGTGCCGACCAAGCTGTTGCGCGAGCAGGCGATGACCCTTGGCCGCTTGCCTGAATGGCTGTTCGAGGAAAGTTACCAGGCCGTGGGCGATCTGGCGGAAACCCTGTCGCTGCTTCTGCCGCTGGCCGAGCACAGCTCCGATCAGGGGCTGGCAATCTGGATGGAAGAGAAGCTGCTGCCTCTGCGCGGCCTGCCTCCGGAAGAACTGGCCGAGCGGTTACCGACGTTCTGGGCGCAGCTGGATCGCATCAGCCTGATGGTCTGCATCAAGCTGATCACCGGCAGCTTTCGCGTCGGCGTTTCGAAACTGCTGGTCACCCGCGCCCTGGCGGCCATGGCCGACATCGACAACAAGCGCGTAGCGCAGCGCCTGGTGGGCTATACCGACCTCTCGCATCGCCCCAGCGCTGAAGGTTTTCTCAAGCTCATCGCGGCTGAGTCCGACGACGAACACGCCCAGCGCGGCGGACAGCCTTACCCGTTTTTCCTCGCCCATGCCTTGCAGCAGCCAGTGGACCAATTCGAGAGCCTGATCGGCCCGGTGGAAAACTGGCAGGTGGAGTGGAAGTGGGATGGCATTCGCGCACAACTGGTCAAACGTGAAGGCCGGTTGTGGATCTGGTCGCGGGGCGAAGAACTGGTCACTGATCGCTTTCCCGAGCTGCACAGCCTTGGGCAAAGCCTGCCGGATGGCACCGTCATCGACGGCGAAATAGTGGTCTGGAAAGCACCGGCAGTGGCGGCCGCTGACACTGAAAGCTTCGCCCTGGCCGCTGCAGACGCCGCGCCTGCCGCGCAGTCCCAGCCCTCGGTGCAACCCTTCGCGTTGTTGCAGCAACGCATCGGACGCAAGACCCTGGGCAAGAAAATCCTCGAAGAAGTGCCTGTGGTGGTGCTCGCCTACGATCTATTGGAATGGCAGGGCCATGACTGGCGCAGCCGCCCGCAACACGAACGGCGGGCGCAACTGGACAGCGTGGTCGCAACCTGCAACAGCCCGGTGCTGCTGCCCTCCCCGGTGGTGACCGGCAAGGACTGGCTCGACCTCAGCCAGCAGCGCGAAGCCTCCCGCAGCCTGGGCGTGGAAGGCATGATGCTCAAGGCCCGCGACGCGCTGTATGGCGTGGGGCGCACCAAAGACATGGGGGTCTGGTGGAAATGGAAAGTCGACCCGTTCAGCGTTGATGCGGTACTGATCTATGCCCAGCGCGGCCATGGCCGACGTGCCAGCCTGTACAGCGACTACACCTTCGCCGTGTGGGACGGCCCGCCAGAATCCAGCGAACGCACGCTGGTGCCTTTCGCCAAGGCCTACTCCGGCCTGACCGACGAAGAGATGCGCAAGGTGGACGCCATTGTGCGCAAGACCACAGTGGAAAAATTCGGCCCGGTCAGCAGTGTGACGCCAAGCCTGGTGTTCGAACTGGGCTTTGAGGGAATCGCGTTGTCCAAGCGCCACAAGAGCGGCATTGCCGTGCGTTTTCCCCGCATGTTGCGCTGGCGCCAGGATAAAACCGTCGCGGAAGCCGACAGCCTGTCGACGCTGCAAGATCTGTTGGGTTAGGATGCCGCCCTTTTTTGGGACTGCGCTTTTATGTGGCCCGGTTTTGGTGCATGGTTGAGCGCCTGGCCGGTGTCACCTTAATGGCGGCAGCCTCTTGGGCAAGCCGCTCAGGTCAGCTGTCGAACACGCAGACCTGCCGCTTAAACGACTGTCAGGGGCGCAGTCAGCATTGCGACACTGTCGTACATTTAAAACGCACGTTCGCTTCTTTGGTTCGGAAATTGCTATCTTCTGGCGTCTGGCACTCGCCGGTAGCAAGCCTCGCGTGTTCAAAACGCTCAATTTGGTTTTAAGGACTGAACGATGAAAAAAGCATGGCTGACCCTTTCCGCATTGGCTATCTGTCTGGCAGCTGGCAATGCAATGGCCAAGGAATACAAGGAACTGCGTTTCGGCGTCGATCCTTCTTATGCACCGTTTGAATCCAAAGCCGCCGACGGCAGCCTGGTGGGCTTTGACATCGACCTGGGCAACGCTATCTGCGCCGAACTGAAGGTCAAGTGCAAGTGGGTCGAGAGCGATTTCGACGGCATGATTCCAGGCCTCAAGGCCCGTAAATTCGATGGTGTTATCTCGTCGATGACCGTGACCCCGGCGCGCGAGAAAGTCATCGACTTCTCCAGCGAACTGTTCTCGGGCCCGACTTCTCTGGTGTACAAAAAGGGTGCAGGCCTGACCGCCGAGACCGCGAGCCTGAAGGGCAAAACCGTTGGCTACGAGCAGGGCACCATTCAGGAAGCCTATGCCAAGGCCGTTCTGGACAAGGCCGGGGTCAAAACCCAGGCGTACCAGAACCAGGATCAGGTCTACTCGGACCTGGTATCGGGTCGCCTGGATGCTTCCATTCAGGACATGCTGCAGGCCGAGTTGGGCTTTCTGAAGTCGCCACAAGGTGCCGATTACGAAGTCAGCAAACCAATCGACAGTGAATTGCTGCCAGCGAAAACCGCCGTGGGTATCGCGAAAGGTAACAAAGAGCTTAAGGCATTGCTGGATAAAGGTATCAAAGCGTTACACGACGACGGCAAATATGCCGAGATCCAGAAAAAACATTTTGGCGATCTGAATCTGTACAGCGGTAAATAACACCCCGACGCCCATGGAATTCGGCGATGATCTCGCGCCGGGCTCCATGGGCGTTTTGTTTTATTGACCGTCAAAGGCTTTACCCATGCTTGACTCACTGCTGCAAACCCTCGGTCTGTCCTCCCTGAGCCTTAAAGGCTTCGGCCCGCTGCTGCTGGAAGGCACCTGGATGACCGTTAAATTATCGCTGCTGTCGCTGTTGGTGAGCATTGTGCTCGGCCTGATCGGCGCCAGCGCAAAACTGTCCAGCGCCCGCGTGCTGCGGGTGCCGGCGCAGCTGTACACGACGCTGATCCGCGGCGTGCCAGACCTGGTGTTGATGCTGCTGATCTTCTACAGCCTGCAGACCTGGCTGAGTCAGCTGACTGACGCCATGGAATGGGACTACATCGAGATCGACCCTTTCAGCGCGGGCGTCATTACTCTTGGCTTTATCTATGGCGCCTACTTCACCGAAACCTTTCGCGGCGCGATTCTTTCCGTGCCTCGCGGTCAGGTGGAAGCAGCAACGGCTTACGGCCTCAGCCGTGCCCAGCGTTTCCGCCATGTGGTATTCCCGCAGATGATGCGCTTCGCACTGCCCGGCATCGGCAACAACTGGCAGGTGCTGCTCAAAGCCACCGCGCTGGTGTCGATCATCGGCCTCGCCGACTTGGTCAAGGCCGCGCAGGACGCCGGTAAAAGCACCTATCAGCTGTTCTATTTCCTGGTCCTGGCGGCGTTGATCTATCTGCTCATCACCAGTGCTTCCAATTTCGCCCTGCGCTGGGCTGAACGACGTTATGCCGCCGGCAGCCGGGAGGCGCAGCGATGATTGAATTGCTTCAGGAATACTGGCGCCCATTCCTTTATAGCGATGGCGTGCACATCACCGGCCTGGCGATGACGCTGTGGCTGCTCAGCGCGTCCATCGGCATCGGCTTTCTGGTCTCGATTCCGCTGTCGATAGCCCGGGTCTCCGACGCTCGCTGGCTGCGCTGGCCGGTGCAGTTCTATACCTATCTGTTTCGCGGCACTCCGCTCTATATACAGTTGCTGATCTGCTACACCGGCATCTACAGCCTGGAAGCCGTGCGTGGCCAGCCGCTGCTGGATTCGTTCTTCCGCGATGCGATGAACTGCACCATCCTGGCGTTTGCCCTCAACACCTGCGCCTACACCACAGAAATCTTCGCCGGCGCGATTCGCAGCATGGCCCATGGCGAGGTCGAAGCGGCCAAGGCTTACGGGCTGACGGGCTGGAAGCTCTATGCCTACGTGATCATGCCCTCGGCGCTGCGCCGTTCGCTGCCCTACTACAGCAACGAAGTGATCCTCATGCTGCATTCCACCACCGTGGCCTTCACTGCCACCGTGCCGGATATCCTCAAGGTGGCGCGGGATGCCAATTCGGCGACCTTCCTGACCTTTCAGTCATTCGGCATCGCGGCGGTCATTTATCTGTGCGTGACCTTCATTCTGGTCGGCCTGTTCCGCCTTGCCGAGCGTCGCTGGCTGGCTTTTCTCGGCCCGACCCACTAGGACTCGCACATGCGTCATGACATTCACGACCTGCTCTCGCCCGTGCCCGGTACGGCGCGGCAGATCCACAGCTTCCACTACGGCCCCCGGGACAGCGGCTGCAAGGTGTACATTCAAGCCTCGCTGCATGCCGACGAACTGCCCGGCATGCTGGTGGCCTGGTACCTCAAGCAGCGCCTGCTGGAGTTGGAAAACGCAGGGTTGCTGCGCGGTGAAATAGTCGTCGTGCCGGTGGCCAATCCCGTGGGGCTCGACCAGATCCTGATGGACGTGCCGCTGGGCCGTTACGAGCTGGAAAGCGGACAGAACTTCAATCGCTGGTTCGTCGACCTAGGCATTCAGGTGGGCGATGCCGTGCAGGCGCAACTGACCGATGATCCTCAACATAATCTGCAACTGATCCGTGGCGGCCTGCGTGCCGCCCTTGCCGGCGAGTCCGCCACTACGCAATTGCAGTCCCAGCGCCTGATTCTGCAACGTCTGGCCTGTGATGCCGATGTGGTCCTCGACCTGCACTGTGACTTCGAAGCAGTCGAGCATCTGTACACCACGCCCGAAGCCTGGCCGCAGGTGGAGCCCCTTTCCCGCTATCTCGGCGCCCAGGCGAGCCTCTTGGCTACCGATTCGGGCGGGCAATCGTTTGACGAATGTTTCACTCTGGTCTGGTGGCAGCTGCAGCAGCGTTTCGGTGATCGCTTCGCTATCCCCCAAGGCAGCTTTTCGGTGACGCTGGAGCTGCGCGGGCAAGGGGATGTCAACCATTCGCTGGCCAGTCGTGACTGCCAGGCCTTGATCAATTATCTGATCGCGTTTGGCGCCATTGACGGTGAAGTCCAGCCAGCGCCCGCGCTGCTGTTCCCGGCCACGCCCCTGGCAGCGGTAGAACCGGTAACGACTCCGGTGGGCGGCCTGCTGGTGTTCTGCGCCCAGCCCGGCGAACACATCGAAGCCGGGCAACTGATTGCCGAAATCATCGATCCGATCAGCGACGCCGTCACGGCGATCCACACGCTCAATTCCGGCCTGCTCTATGCGCGCTCCCTGCGGCGCATGGCCACTGCCGGCATGGTCATCGCTCACGTGGCAGGCACCCAGGCCTACCGTAGCGGCTACCTACTTTCTCCTTAAGGACTGCCTGTCATGTACAAACTGACCATCGATGGCCTGCATAAAAGCTACGGCGACCACAAGGTCCTCAAAGGTGTCTCGCTCAAAGCCAGCAGCGGCGATGTGATTTGCCTGATCGGCGCCAGTGGTTCGGGCAAAAGTACCTTCCTGCGCTGCATCAACTTCCTCGAACAGCCTGATGACGGCGCCATGAGCCTGGATGGCAAACAGGTGCGCATGGTCAGTGAAAAAGGCGCCATGCGCGTCGCTGACCCCGCCGAGCTGCAAAGCATTCGTACCCGACTGGCCATGGTGTTTCAGCATTTCAACCTGTGGGCGCACATGACTGTGCTGGAAAACATCACCATGGCGCCGCGTCGGGTGCTGGGCGTGTCGAAAGAAGACGCCGAGACACGCGCGCGCAAGTACCTGGACAAGGTCGGCCTGGACGCCCGGGTGGCGGATCAGTACCCGGCGTTTCTGTCCGGCGGCCAGCAACAGCGCGTCGCCATCGCCCGCGCATTGGCAATGGAGCCGGAAATCATGCTGTTCGACGAGCCGACCTCGGCCCTGGACCCCGAGCTGGTGGGCGAGGTGCTCAAGGTGATTCAGGGGCTGGCCGAAGAAGGCCGCACCATGATCATGGTGACTCACGAGATGAGCTTTGCGCGCAAAGTTGCAAGCCAGGTGGTGTTTCTGCACAAGGGCCAGATCGAAGAGTCCGGTCATCCGGATGAAGTGCTGGGCAACCCGAAAAGCGAACGCCTGCAGCAATTTTTGAGCGGCAACTTGAAATAAGAAACCGTTATTGCTTCCTGTAGGAGCCAACTTGTTGGCGAGACGGTGTCAGTCACGCCGCCTCGCCAACAAGTTGGCTCCTACATGTCCACGTTAGCTGCACGACAGGGCGGCGTGTGAGCGATGGGGAGTCTCCTGAAGAGTCCTTCCTAAACTAATCCCCCACCTGCGCTGTCTCTGACATATCCCCCTTCAGAGCACACAGCGACGGATGAGCAAATCGACCGATTTCGCCCAGCGATGGTTTTCGGGACGCAGTTGGAAACCCTTCCCCTTCCAGAAAGAGGTCTGGTCTGCCGTCAAGCAGGGCCATTCGGGGCTGCTGCATGCCAGTACAGGGTCGGGCAAGACCTACGCAGTGTGGTTCGCCGCCCTCAATCGCTTTGCGCACGCCAACAAAGCGCCCAGCGACGACAAGCCGCGCAAGCGCAAACCGCCCGCAGCGCCGTTGAGCGTGTTGTGGATCACGCCCATGCGCGCACTCGCGGCCGACACCGCCCGCGCGCTTGAGGCGCCGCTGCAGGATCTGGACATTCCCTGGACCGTCGGCCTGCGCACTGGCGACACCAGCAGCAGCGAGCGGGCGAAACAGGGGCGGCGCCTGCCCAGCGCGCTCATCACCACTCCGGAAAGCCTGACCCTGCTGCAGACGCGTGCAGATGCCATGGACATTTTTTCCACCTTGAACATGGTGGTGGTGGATGAATGGCACGAGCTGATCGGTAACAAGCGCGGTGTGCAGCTGCAACTGGCGCTGGCCAGGCTGCGGCAATGGAATCCGCAACTGATCGTGTGGGGCGTTTCCGCCACCCTGGGCAATCAAGCGCATGCCCAGGCAGCACTGCTGGGCGAAGGCGGCGTCAGCGTGCAGGGCAAGGTCAGCAAGGAACTGCGCGTCGACACGCTGTTGCCGCCTGCCATCGAGCGCTTTCCCTGGGCCGGACACATGGGTTTGCGCATGCTCCCGCAAGTGCTCGCCGAGGTAGAAAGCAGCAGCAGTTGCCTGATCTTCACCAACACCCGAGCGCAGTCGGAAATCTGGTATCAGGCGCTGCTGGAGGCTCGTCCGGACTGGGCCGGGCTGATCGCGCTGCACCATGGCTCGCTGGCCCGAGAAGTGCGCGACTGGGTGGAGCGCGCACTGAAGGAAGGTCAGCTCAAAGCCGTGGTCTGCACCTCAAGCCTGGATCTGGGGGTGGACTTTCTGCCAGTCGAACGCGTGCTGCAGATAGGCTCACCCAAAGGCGTCGCCAGGCTGATGCAACGCGCCGGTCGCTCGGGCCACGCGCCGGGCCGCCCCTCGCGGGTGACGCTGGTGCCCACCCACAGCCTGGAATTGGTGGAAGCGGCGGCGGCTCACGATGCGGTGGCGGCGCGCATGATCGAACCCAGGGAATCGCCGCACAAACCTCTGGACGTGCTGGTGCAACACTTGGTCAGCATGGCCTTGGGTGGCGGTTTTGAGCCCGCGCAACTGCTGGCTGAAGTCAGGACAGCGTGGGCGTATCGCGAGCTGACTGATGACGAATGGCACTGGGCGCTGGCTTTCGTGCGCCATGGCGGCCTTTCGCTGACTGCTTACCCCGACTATCGCCGCGTCGAGCCGGATGAACACGGCATCTGGCGCGTGCCGGATGCACGCCTGGCGAGGCGTCACCGAATGAGCATCGGCACCATCGTCAGCGATGCCAGCATCAACGTGAAGTACTGGACCAAGGGCGGCGGCGGTGGCTCGCTGGGCAGTGTCGAAGAAGGCTTCATCGCCCGCCTCAAGCCCGGCGACGGCTTTCTGTTCAGTGGTCGTCTGCTGGAACTGGTCCGGGTCGAAAACATGACCGCCTACGTCAGACGCTCCACCGTCAAGAAGGCAGCTGTGCCGCGCTGGAACGGTGGGCGCATGCCGCTTTCCAGCGAACTGGCCGATGCCGTGGTGACTCAGTTTGACGCGGCCGCGCATGGCCAATTCAACAGTCCGGAAATGCAGGCGGTGAAGCCGTTGCTGGAGCTTCAGCAGCAGTGGTCGGCCCTGCCCCGCCAGGACACGCTGCTCGCTGAAGCACTCAAGTCGCGGGAAGGCTGGCACCTGTTTCTCTATCCGTTCGCTGGACGGCATGTTCACCTCGGGCTGGCCAGCCTGCTGGCCTGGCGCCTGAGTCGCGATACGCCGTTGACCTTCTCGATTGCAGTCAACGATTACGGCTTCGAGTTGCTCAGCGCCACGGAGCTGGACTGGCGCGCCGTGCTGAACCCGACCTTGTTCAGCGAAGATCAGCTGATGGCCGATATCATGGCCAGCCTTAATGCTGGCGAGCTGGCCCTGCGACGGTTTCGCGAGATCGCCCGCATCGCCGGTCTGGTATTTTCAGGCTATCCCGGCGCCCCGAAAAGCAATCGCCAGTTACAGGCCTCCAGCGGTCTGTTTTTTGAGGTCTTCAAACAGTACGACGCAGGCAACCTGCTATTGACCCAGGCGCAGGAAGAAGTGCTGCGTCAGGAACTGGACGTGGTACGAATGGAGCAGACATTGCAACGTATCAATCAGCGAACCCTGGACCTGCACATCATCAAGCGCGCCACGCCACTGGCGTTCCCCTTGCTGGTGGAGCGAATGCGTGAAAGCCTGAGCTCGGAAAAACTGGCCGACCGCATCGCCCGCATGGTCCGCGACCTTGAGAAAGCTGCCGGGCCAGAGGCACGCTCATGAATCCGTGGCTGTCAATCAGCCTGGCGGGCGAAGAAGTCTGGTTACTGGCGCAGAAAGCGATGTACCTCCCGGAACGTCGTGCACTGCTCATCGCTGACGTGCACTTCGGCAAGGCGGCGGCTTTTCGCAGGCTCGGTCAGCCGGTGCCACACGGCACCACGCAAAATAATCTGCAACGGCTGGATGACATGCTTGAGCAGCTATCCTGCGAACACCTGATCTTTCTCGGCGACTTTCTGCATGCAAGGGAATCCAGAGCCCCAGCGACCCTGCAGGCGCTGCATGAATGGCGAGCACGGCACCCGGCGCTGAAAATTACGCTGATTCGAGGCAACCACGACAAGATCGCTGGCGATCCGCCGACCAGCCTTGCCATCGACACAGTACCGGAGCCGATGTTGTTAGGGCCGTTTGCGCTGCAGCATGAGCCGCACCCCCACGACACTCACCATGTATTGGCTGGCCACGTGCATCCGGTATTTCGCCTGCAAGGGCGGGGTCGGCAAAGCTTGCGGCTGGCGTGCTTCTACTTGGGTGAAGGCACCAGTCTGCTGCCCGCGTTCGGTGCGTTCACCGGAGGCTACACTGTCGAACGCGCCCAGGGACGCAGCATTTATGTGGTTGGCGATGGCGCGGTATGGGCGGCTGGCTGAATCGATTCAAGCCGACACGATGACTGCAAACTGGCTACTAGATCGCATGATCAAGCGGCACCCGAAACTGCCGGGCAACGAATGGCCGACAGTCTCGGGTGATCGAATCAGGCCACTGGAGCAGGTGGCGGCTCGTCAGGTGTGGTTGGACTCCCGGGCTCGATTGGCTGCGGGTATTCACCCGGACCGTCTGGATCTGGCTGTCCGGGAATTCCTCCGACCATGTTGTCCTGAGGGTAGGCGAGTAACGACAAAGCGAGCAGACCAACATGATTTGCTCGCGGGTCAGGCCCCTGAGCGCTGGCATTCGACTGAATCTTCATAAGGCACTCCTTAACGTTGTCCCTTGCTCACATGCGTGAGGGAGAGTGTTACGGTCAATAGAGTGCCTAATGCGGGACTAATTCAATTATCGACATACCAACGGTCACAAATAGGGCCGCTGGAGATTTCAGCTCCAGCTGACCCGCCCACCTACAGTCAGGCGCGAGCAGTCAGGCGCGAGGCAGAGTGACGCCACGCTGGCCCTGGTATTTACCACCCCGATCCTTGTAGGACACTTCGCATTCCTCGTCAGACTCCAGGAACAGCATCTGTGCGACGCCTTCATTGGCGTAGATTTTCGCCGGCAAGGTGGTGGTGTTGGAGAACTCCAGCGTCACATGGCCTTCCCACTCGGGTTCAAGCGGCGTGACATTGACGATGATGCCGCAGCGGGCGTAGGTGCTTTTACCCAGGCAGATAGTCAGCACATTGCGCGGAATGCGGAAATACTCGACCGTGCGAGCCAGCGCAAAAGAGTTCGGCGGGATGATGCAAACGTCACTCTTGATGTCGACAAAACTTTTTTCATCAAAATTTTTCGGGTCCACCGTGGCCGAATTGATATTGGTGAACACCTTGAATTCGTCAGCGCAGCGCACATCGTAGCCATAGCTGGACACACCATAAGAGATGATCCGGTTAGCCCCTTCGCCGCGCATCTGACGCTCTACAAAGGGCTCGATCATCCCGTGTTCCTGCGCCATGCGGCGAATCCACTTGTCCGATTTGATGCTCATGGCGATGTCCTGATTACGAGGTGAAAAAACATGTCCGGCATCTTACCGGGGCAAGGCGTCCGGTTCAAAGGCTGCGCAGCCGACCGCACCGATGCCTGGCGCGATAATCGAAATAATCCTCGATTGGCAGTTGGCACTGCGAAAAAAACGCGGTAAGGTGGCGTCACTGTGTTGCTTGTGTCACTGAGAATCTCTACACGATGTTGAATTTCGATCCAACCATCTCCAAGAATTTTTCCTGCTCTTTGCACTCAGTCTCGGCCAGGGCACTTCCTGAGTCGCAGTTAACTTTGTCCAAGGAGATACACCATGTCTAATCGCCAAACTGGTACCGTTAAGTGGTTCAACGATGAAAAAGGCTTCGGCTTCATCACTCCACAATCCGGTGACGACCTGTTCGTACACTTCAAAGCTATCCAATCTGACGGCTTCAAAAGCCTGAAAGAAGGCCAACAGGTCTCTTTCATCGCTACCCGCGGTCAGAAAGGCATGCAAGCTGAAGAAGTTCAAGTTATCTAACTTGTACTTGTTCGCTTAAAAAACCTCGCTTCGGCGGGGTTTTTTTATGCCTGCGTTTTGAGACCGGCTTGTGGGACTGGCCTTGTGGGACCGGCTTCAGCCGGGAAGAGGTCAAGGCAGCCGACACGGACGTAGAGCCTGTTCCAAACCACTTCCCGGCTAAAGCTGGCCCCACCAGTCCCACGTCAATCCTCGCTGACGGAAATACTCGGCATTGCAGGGCTGACCGCTTCCTGCAAGACGATTCGCGCGCCAACATGACGTGCCAGCTCCTGATACACCATGGCGATCTGGCTGTCCGGCTCGGCAATCGCGGTGGGTTTGCCACCATCGGCCTGTTCGCGAATCAGCATCGACAGCGGCAATGAAGCGAGCAGCTCGACGTCATATTGCTCGGCAAGCTTGCGCCCGCCTCCTTCACCAAACAAATGCTCGGCATGGCCGCAATTGGAACAGATGTGCACCGCCATGTTTTCCACGACGCCCAACACCGGAATATTGACCTTGCGAAACATCTCGACGCCTTTCTTCGCGTCAAGCAGCGCGAGATCCTGCGGCGTGGTGACGATCACCGCACCTGCAACAGGGACTTTCTGCGCCAGTGTCAGCTGGATATCCCCGGTGCCCGGCGGCATATCAATGACCAGATAATCCAGATCGTTCCAGGCGGTCTGCGTGATCAGCTGCAGCAATGCGCCGGAAACCATCGGGCCACGCCATACCATCGGCGTATTGTCATCGGTCAGGAACGCCATGGACATGACTTCAATGCCATGGGCCTCAATGGGCACAAACCACTTCTGGTCCTTGATCTTAGGCCGCGTGCCTTCGGCGATGCCGAACATCACCCCTTGGCTGGGGCCGTAGATATCGGCATCGAGAATACCGACACGGGCGCCCTCGCGGGACAACGCCAGTGCCAGATTCGCCGCCGTCGTGGACTTGCCCACCCCGCCCTTGCCGGACGCCACGGCAACAATGTTCTTCACGTTGGCCAGGCCCGGAATCTGCGACTGCGCCTTGTGCGCTTCGATGACACAGTTGATCTCGACCCGGGCCGATGTCACACCTTGCAGGCCTTCAATAGCCATCTGCAGCATCTGCGCCCAGCCGGATTTGAACAGCCCGGCGGCGTAGCCCAGCTCCAGGCGCACGCTGACCTGCTGACCCTGAATCTCTATGGCACGCACACATCCGGCACTGACCGGGTCCTGATTCAGATAAGGATCGGTGTACTGGCGAAGAACGGCTTCCACCGCGGCGCGATCGACGGCGCTCATGGGTTACTCCCTAAAGACTGACAAAAACAGGCAGCTATCCTAACCCGTCTACAAGGTCCGGGCATGATTTCGCTGAGTTTGCCGGATAGGTCCATAAAACAGCCCCACCATCTGAGTCAACGCAAGCCCTGAAAGCCGGCTCGCATGATCTCAATCGCAACGCTGCGATCTGCAGGGCGCCGCAAACCGAGCGTCGGGAAGCTGAGTGGAGGTGCCGTGGCGTGGGTCGCTCGGCATGGATGCCGAGCGAGCGCCGTTGGGCCATGGATGGCCCGTCGGCGCGTGCCCACGCCACGGTAAGGATGAAGCAACCCCTGCAGAGCAGGGACTGACGTCAGCGATAACGGTTTTGGTCCGCCTTTGAAACAAAAAGCTGCCTAGACAAAAGTGACCCGGCCGTCAGGACGGAACCCGAGTTAAGCAGCGCCGCAATATCAATGGCGCCCCACAATAAAAAACGCACCACCCAAAATTCGTCTGAAAAGACAGCCAGGGTGAAAAAAAATCCACAGCGCTTTATAGTGGCCGACCTCCGTTTCACTTCAAGTAGCCGAGCCCCATGTCCGAGCCACGCCAGATCCTCGTCACCAGCGCCCTGCCCTATGCCAATGGTTCGATCCACCTTGGCCATATGCTTGAGTACATCCAGACCGATATGTGGGTGCGCTTTCAAAAGCACCGCGGCAACCAGTGCATTTATGTCTGCGCTGACGATGCGCATGGCTCGGCCATCATGCTGCGCGCAGAGAAGGAAGGCATCACGCCCGAGCAGTTGATCGCCAACGTCAAGGCCGAGCACAGCGCCGACTTCAGTGAATTTCTGGTGGACTTCGACAACTTCCACTCGACGCACTCGGAAGAAAACCGTGAGCTGTCGAGCATGATCTACACGCGCCTGCGTGATGCCGGGCACATTGCAACGCGCTCCATCACCCAGTATTTCGACCCGGAAAAAAAGATGTTCCTGGCCGACCGCTTCATCAAAGGCACTTGCCCTAAATGCGGCACTGAAGACCAGTACGGTGACAACTGCGAAAAATGCGGCGCCACCTATGCGCCGACGGACCTGAAAGACCCGAAATCAGCGATTTCCGGTGCCACCCCGGTACTCAAGGACTCCAAGCACTTCTTCTTCGACCTGCCCGCCTTCGACGCCATGCTCAAGGCGTGGACCCGCAGCGGTACGCTGCAGGACGCGGTTGCCAACAAGATCGCCGAATGGCTGGACACGGGCTTGCAGCAATGGGATATCTCCCGCGACGCGCCTTATTTCGGCTTCGAAATCCCCGACGAACCTGGCAAGTATTTCTATGTGTGGCTGGATGCGCCCATCGGCTACATGGCCAGCTTCAAGAACCTGTGCGAACGCCGTCCGGACCTGGACTTCGATGCGTACTGGGCCAAGGATTCCAGCACCGAGCTGTATCACTTCATCGGCAAGGACATCGTCAATTTTCACGCCCTGTTCTGGCCCGCCATGCTCGAAGGTGCCGGTTTGCGCACGCCTACCGCCATCAATGTGCACGGCTATCTGACGGTCAATGGCCAGAAGATGTCGAAATCCCGGGGCACGTTCATCAAGGCGCGCACCTACCTTGAGCACCTGTCCCCGGAATACCTGCGTTATTACTACGCGGCCAAGCTGGGCAAGGGTGTCGACGATCTCGACCTCAACCTCGAAGATTTCGTCCAGAAGGTCAATTCGGACCTGATCGGCAAGGTGGTCAATATCGCCAGCCGCTGCGCGGGGTTCATTCACAAAGGCAATGCCGGCGTTCTTGTGGCTGAAAACGCCGCGCCCGAGCTGACGGACGCTTTTCTTGCGGCGGCGCCCGGCATCGCCGAGGCCTATGAAGCGCGCGACTTTGCACGGGCCATGCGTGAGATCATGGGGCTGGCCGATCGCGCCAACGCCTATATCGCCGACAAGGCACCCTGGTCGCTGGCCAAGCAGGAAGGCAGGCAGGCCGAGGTTCAGGCCGTCTGCGCCTTGGGCATCAACCTGTTCCGCCAATTGGTGATTTTCCTCAAGCCGGTGCTGCCGCTGCTGGCCGCAGACGCCGAGAAATTCCTCAACGTGGCACCGCTGACCTGGGATGACCACAAGACTCTGCTGAGCAATCATCAGCTCAATCCGTTTCAGCCGCTGATGAGCCGTATCGATCCGGTGAAGGTTGAAGCCATGACCCATGCGTCGAAAGAAGATCTCACCGCCAGTGCAACAGACACTGGCGCAACCGAAACCGCAACCTCAACCTCAACCTCAACCGGCAACGGCGAGCTGCTCAACGACCCGCTGTCGGCCGAGATCGACTTTGACGCCTTTGCGGCCATCGACCTGCGCGTTGCGCGGATCATCAAGGCCGAGCACGTCGAAGGCGCGGACAAGCTGCTGCGTCTGACCCTGGATATCGGCGACGAACAGCGCAACGTGTTTTCCGGCATCAAGAGCGCTTACCCCAATCCTTCGGAACTGGAGGGCCGCCTGACGATGATGATCGCCAACCTGAAACCGAGGAAGATGCGCTTTGGCATTTCCGAGGGCATGGTGATGGCGGCGGGCCCCGGCGGCGAAGACATCTATCTGCTGAGCCCTGATGACGGCGCGAAGCCTGGGCAGCGCATCAAGTAATCTGCGAATCGCCCGATGCCAGCCTGCGCGGCTGGCATCGGGTTCATGCAGCCCAACACACTTTACGGCCTACACCGCGCAGCAGGGCCAGCAGCCTCTGCCTGAGATTGCCGCCAGTCGGCACTACCATGAACATCATTGAAAGCATCGACGCCCTCCTCCCCCAGACGCAATGCGGCAAATGCGGCCATCCCGGCTGCAAGCCTTATGCGATGGGCATTGCCGAGGGTGAAGCAATCAACAAATGCCCGCCCGGCGGTGACGAGACAATTGCTGGCCTGGCGCACCTGTTGAAACGCCCGGTATTGCCGCTTGAGCGCGAACGCGGCGAGGCACCCGCACAGGTGGCCTTTATCCGCGAGGCCGAATGCATCGGCTGCACCAAATGCATTCAAGCCTGCCCGGTGGATGCGATTGTCGGCGCCGCGAAATTCATGCACACCGTGATCGTCGATGAATGTACGGGCTGCGATCTGTGCGTCGCGCCCTGCCCGGTAGACTGCATCGACATGCTGGCATTGCCCGCCACAGTGGTGCCGTTGGTAGGTGACCACGCAACACAGGCTGCTGAGTTGGTCGCCAGGGCGCACAAGCGTGACCACGCCAGGCGTCGTTTTGAGTCACGCACTGCACGCCTTCACCTTGCCAAACAACGCCGCCAGGCCGAGCGTCTGGCTCGTCAGACCAGCCTGACGAGTACACGCAGCACCCCACTGCCAAGGGCAGACAACGTGCTCAACAGCGATGAGCAGGCGCTGAAAAAGGCCAGGATCGCCGTCACCATGAGCAGGACCCAACTGAACAAGTCCCTCAAAGCCTTCGGCCATCCGCCTGTCGCCGAGCAGGCAGCGCAACTGGTTCAACTGCAGCAGCTGTACGAAGCCGCCGAGCGCGAGCTGGCCAGACTCCAGCCACAGCAACCAGCGCGCATCGCAACGCCAAGCCCCGCAGTGAGCGGCAGCGATCTCAAGCGCTCGAAAATTCGCCTGGCGTTGGCGCGCGCGGCCGTTAACAAAGCCGATGCGGCCCACGCGGCGCCGGGGCACATTGCACGGCTCAACGCTGAACTTCAGGATGCACAGCACGCGCTGGATGCCTTGCAGGCCCAACCCGACAATGCTCAGCCCGCACCAACCTTCAACACGGATACCCCTGGCTGATGAATGCCGCGAAACGCATGGAAATCTTTCGGCGCCTCCATGAGGACAATCCCGATCCTAAAACCGAGCTGGCGTACACCACGCCGTTCGAGCTGCTGATCTCGGTCATTCTGTCGGCGCAGGCCACGGATGTCAGCGTCAACAAGGCAACCGCCAGGCTCTACCCGGTGGCCAACACGCCTCAGGCGATTCATGCGCTGGGGGTCGAGGGCCTGAGCGAGTACATAAAGACCATCGGCTTGTATAACAGCAAGGCGAAGAATGTCATCGAAACCTGTCGACGCCTCGTTGAACTGCATGAGGGTCAGGTGCCGCAGACTCGCGAGGATCTGGAGGCGTTGCCCGGCGTCGGGCGCAAGACCGCCAATGTGGTGCTCAACACCGCATTCCGCCAGATCGCCATGGCGGTGGACACACACATCTTCAGGGTCAGTAACCGCACGGGCCTGGCACCTGGCAAGAACGTCGTCGAAGTGGAAAAACAGCTGCTGAAGTTTGTACCGAAGAATTATCTGCTGGACGCCCATCACTGGCTCATCCTTCACGGCCGCTACGTCTGCCAGGCTCGCAAGCCGCGCTGCGGCAGCTGCCGAATCGAGGACCTGTGTGATTATCGACACAAGACATCCGATGATTGAAGCGATAGCGAACCCTACCGCTGATCGATTGAAAAAATCTTTTTTACCCGCTCACCGATAGCCGCTATAAGGTCCGCCAATGACCGCTAAGTCTGGAGTCGATGCATGAGCACTGATAAAGAGCAGCTGGACGTAGATGACGACCTCACCGAGGTAGAAGTGGACGACAGCGAGCCTGCACCCGTCGAACCCGCCAAGACCAACCTCAGCAAACGGCGCACCATCGACAACATGCTGGAGGAGCGTCGACTGCAGCGACAGCTGGCTGACTACGACTTCGACCTCTGAGCCCGCATTCAAACCGATGTATCTTCAATGCCTCTCTGACCGAGAGGCATCAGCGTTGGTGTCCAAGGGTATCACCCGTGCACCCGCCGACCGGCGGCGCTAGACCAGCCCGTTTCGCTGCGCCAGCTCGATCAGGTCCACCAGCGAGTGTGCGTTGAGCTTCAGCAGCAGGCGGGTTTTATAGGTGCTGACGGTTTTATTACTCAGAAACATCCCATCCGCTATTTCCTTATTGGTTTTCCCCCTCGCCAACTGTTGCAGCACCATCATTTCCCGTCCGGACAGCCGATCGACCAGATCGGCTTCGCTGGCATTGCCCATGCTCGCGCGGACCGTATGCAGTGCCTGGTTGGGAAAGTAACTGTAGCCCGACAATACCGCCTTGACGGCGCTGAGCAATTCAGTAAGGTCCTGCTGCTTGCACACGTAGCCTGCCGCGCCCGCCTGCATGCAGCGCATGGAAAAATGCCCCGGCGCTTGCGAGGTCAGTATCAGAACCTTGAAGGGCAGCGTCATCGCCGAGAGCCGGGCGATGACCTCCAGGCCGTCGAGTTTCGGGATTCCAATGTCGAGAATAACGATATCGGGCAAATGCTCACGAGCCAGTTGCAAGGCATCCACGCCATTGTCCGTCTCCGCAATGACCTCGTAGCCATGGCGCTCCATCAGCATACGTACGGCTAGGCGAATGACGGGATGATCGTCCACGATCAGCACTTTATTCATGGGCAGTCCAAATTTCGCTATTTGATTGTTCAGAGTCAGCACAATAGCCTAGTCGTTTACTGCTTTGCATGGCGCACCCACCTGAAGCCGGACAGGCAGAGACCATTCTCACAACCACCAAGGAATATTCCTACAAAACCTCCTCCGACTAACGCCGTCTTGACCCTCGGCCTGAGGCCATGCAGGCAGCAGATAACCGGCTTCAGCGTCGTCATCAATCTGCGCGGGGCTTGCAGGGCCTGGCCCGCTACTAATAGCTGGATTCTCACCATCAACTTAAACATTTTTCAAATATCCCTTTGTAATAATAAATAGACTGCAAATAGCGTTCGCAGCTAAGTCATAGCCCGCTTCCCTGTCATGTGTGCCGGGTCCAGGACCGGAAAAGTCTTCTCGCTGCTGGACGGGTCTGCCCGCTGACCAGCGCTGTGGTGGTCTATGTACCGGGGGTCAGATGCCTTGCCAGCGAGCAGGTAATTTACATCCCCACTGGCACGACGTTTAAAAACTACACACTTTTAATCTTAAAATTGTAAACATATGTATTTAAGGAGCATTCCTACACGCTTCTCAGAAAAATCTGAGGAACGCGAGTGAGGCGATTGAAAACATCGCATCTGCCAACGCCCGCGCACGCTGCAATGCCTCCCAACCGAGAACGCCAAGCAAGCCTGACGCGCGACGCGGATGCGCTCCGGTGCCGAAAGCTAATACTACGCTCACCAGGAAAACCATACTCTGCTAAACAAACAGGAAAAAGACTACACAACTAACGGACACAAAAAATCATCGCGTAAGACTTGTAATGACCTTACATACTATTTCATCGGCAGCGGATTTTTTACTTGCAAATCTTATTATCAGTCGTTACTTTTTCAGAAACACCTGGAACATACTATCTTTGCAATAATATAAATAATTAAGTTAATAGCAAACCCGGTTGTGTGATGCTGTCGTGCGCGCGGTCCTGCGTGGACGTTTTCGGCAAGGAGGCCGAAGTTATCGAGCCGTATCAACAGGGTCGATCAGGGGCCTATGCAACCGTTCCGGCTCGCGCCCGAAGTTTTTGTTGGCCCTGTGTTCGGCCCTGTTAAAAAAGGGATATGACATGAACAACAAAAATACAAAACCAGCACCCAAGAGTGTCCAGACTGCAGCATTGACAGCAGCTGTCGAGCAGTTCATTGCACGGGGTGGGGTTATAGACGTTTTACAGGACAATGAACGAACGGTGCCATCTCCGTTGCCCGTCAACGCGCAGTCGGATGTTAACCCTACCGAGTGCACTCTCTGCGAAAAAGTAAAACTATTAAAGGCGCTGGCGAACAAAGGTGCGGGCATAAGTGCATTGCAGTATGCACTTCGAATGAACAGGAAGGACATCAGAAAGCTCGCCCTCGATCACGGCGTGACCCTCGTCTGTCATCGCAGGATAAGCGGGCCTTGCAAGACTCTGGATCATGACGCGGGAGATGTGGACGATGCGGTAGCCGGTCATGCGATGCATTACTCGAGCCTGGGTTATACGGCTCAGGAAATTGCCGAGATTCTGGGGCTGAGCGTGCGGCAGATCAGGGACATGGCCCAGGCTTATCGATTCGAGCTCAGGCAGCGGGAGAGAGATTGAAGTTCTGCGCGATTGCAGACATTGAGACGCCACCCGAGGGTCGGCAACGCCCAGTTTACCCTGGCCGGGACGCCGTAAAACAAGCCAGTGCAGAATGATCAGCAGGTGCAGCACCACAAGGTGCTGCACCAAGTCACAGCCCGATCAGAACAGCTTGCGACCTTTATTGGCAGCGATGCGCATGCGCAGTGCATTCAACTTGATGAAGCCCGCAGCGTCGGCCTGGTCGTAAGCGCCGCCATCTTCTTCGAACGTTGCGATGTTGGCGTCGAACAGCGAATCATCCGACTTGCGCCCCGTAACAACCACGTTGCCTTTGTACAATTTGAGGCGCACGACGCCATTCACGTGCGCCTGCGAGGCGTCGATCATCTGCTGCAGCATCAAACGCTCAGGGCTCCACCAGTAGCCGGTGTAGATCAGGCTGGCATACCTGGGCATCAAGTCATCCTTGAGGTGCGCCACTTCGCGGTCCAGCGTGATTGATTCGATGGCGCGGTGGGCACGCAGCATGATGGTGCCACCCGGGGTCTCGTAGCAGCCACGGGATTTCATGCCGACATAGCGGTTCTCGACGATGTCCAGACGACCAATGCCATGTTCGCCGCCGATGCGGTTCAAGGTGGCGAGCACGGTGGCGGGGGTCATTTCGACGCCGTCCAGCGCGACGATGTCGCCATTGCGGTAGGTCAGTTCCAGATACTGCGGGGTGTCCGGTGCGTTTTCCGGAGACACGGTCCAGCGCCACATGTCTTCTTCATGCTCGGCCCAGGTATCTTCCAGCACGCCGCCTTCATAGGAAATGTGCAGCAAGTTGGCGTCCATGGAATACGGCGATTTCTTCTTGCCATGGCGCTCGATCGGGATCGAGTGCTTCTCGGCGTAGTCCATCAGCTTTTCACGCGAGAGCAAGTCCCACTCGCGCCACGGGGCAATGACTTTGACGCCTGGCTTGAGGGCGTAGGCGCCCAGCTCGAAACGCACCTGATCGTTACCCTTGCCGGTAGCGCCGTGGGAAATGGCGTCAGCGCCGGTTTCGTTGGCAATTTCAATCAGGCGTTTGGCGATCAGCGGGCGGGCGATGGAAGTACCCAGCAGGTACTCGCCTTCGTAGACGGTATTGGCGCGGAACATCGGGAACACGAAATCACGCACGAACTCTTCGCGCAAGTCATCAATGTAGATTTCCTTGACGCCCATGGCCTTGGCCTTGGCGCGTGCGGGCTCGACTTCTTCGCCCTGACCCAGGTCAGCGGTAAAGGTCACTACTTCGCAGTTATACGTGTCCTGCAGCCACTTGAGGATTACCGAAGTATCCAGGCCACCGGAATACGCGAGAACTACCTTGTTTACGTCCGCCATGCCATCACTCCACCAGGTTGTACGGAAAACCGGTGAGTCTACCTTTCAATGCGGAAGATTTACAGTAGCGCGACAGCTTCTGACGATGAAGCGACAGCACATCGCGCAAATGCGACTATTCAGATCTTCGCAGCGGGCGTGTTTATCGCCACCGGAGACGGCCTTTCCTCGGGCGCAATACGCTCCAGATGGATGTTCACACGGCGATTGCGCGCGCGGTTGGCATTATTGGTGTTAGGCACCAGCGGGTAACGCTCGCCATGGAAGCGCAGCGTGATCTGTTCTTCAGGAATACCCTGGGCCTTCAGGTAGTCCATCACTGCAAGGGCACGGCGCCGGGACAGGTCACGGTTGGTCAAGCGGTTGCCGCTGTTATCCGAGTGGCCATCGAGCTCGATATGATTGACCGTCGGATCGGCTTTCAGGTAAGCCACGATAGTCTGCAGACGCACTTTGGCCTGGGCATCAAGATCGATACCGCCGCCTGGAAAGCCGACTTCGCCCTGCTTGACCTGATCGTAATTCATCGGCAGCAGCTTGCTGACGCACTGCTGATAATCCCCAAACGCCTTGTTGAACCTGACCGGCAACAAGCGCACCTCATTGGTGCCCCCCGCGTCGCGAGAGTAGTAACGGATAACCGGGCTGCGCCCTTCCATCAGGCCGCTGACCAGCCGCCCGGCCTGGACCTGCGAACTGCTGAACGGAAATTCGCCATTGCTCACGCGCACCGAGCCCAGATTGATGTCGCCACGCCCGGGCTGCCAAGGTGCGGCAGCGGCCAACAGGGTCGCCGAACCGCCAGCGAGGGTATTGGCAGGCGACTTGATGCGGAACGTCGCTTGCTCGCCCGCGCGCCGCACAAACTCACCCGCACCGAAATCGGTGATGGGCTGGCTGAGACGGCACTCGAACTGATCGCCTTCCACTCGCCATTCGATGCTTTCCAGACGTGTCTGGAAAGTGGTCGCCATCGCAGGCAAGGTCGCGAACACGCTGAGCAGGGCTAGATATCGCTGGCGCACGGGTGGCTCCACAAAATAACGGTGTAACGGAAAGTACTTCTTACATCGAGCTATCGGTAAGTTCCTGCGAAACTTGATAGCGAGTGCCTGAGAGAGTCTTTTCCGGTAGCATTCCCAGCGAGTTTGACCCGCCTGGAATCCCCAATGTCCGACCGCCTGACCCTTCTGCGTCCCGACGACTGGCACATACACCTCCGCGATGGAGCTGTTTTGCCTCACACCGTTGCCGACGTTGCGCGCACTTTTGGCCGCGCCATCATCATGCCCAATCTGGTCCCCCCGGTGCGTAATGCGCAGGAAGCCGAGCGCTATCGGCAGCGTATTCTTGCCGCACGCCCGGCTGCTAGCCGTTTCGAGCCCCTGATGGTGCTTTACCTGACCGACCTGACCGAGCCTGCTGACATCCGTACGGCCAAGGCCAGCGGGTTCGTGCACGCTGCCAAGCTGTATCCGGCCGGCGCCACCACCAACTCCGATTCCGGCGTTACCAGTATCGACAAGATCTTCCCGGTGCTCGAAGCCATGGCCGACGTCGGCATGCCGCTGCTGGTGCATGGCGAAGTGACGCGTGGCGAGATCGACGTCTTCGACCGCGAAAAAATCTTCATCGACGAGCACCTCACCCGAGTGGTCGAGCGGTTCCCGACACTCAAAGTGGTGTTCGAGCACATCACCACCACCGAAGCGGTGCAGTTCGTCAATCAGGCCTCGGCCAATGTTGGCGCGACCATTACCGCGCACCACCTGCTGTACAACCGCAATCACATGCTGGTGGGCGGTATCCGTCCGCACTTCTACTGCTTGCCGATCCTCAAGCGCAATACGCATCAGAGCGCCTTGCTCGACGCGGCCACCAGTGGCAGCAGCAAGTTCTTTCTCGGCACCGATTCTGCGCCCCACGCCCAGCACGCCAAGGAAGCTGCCTGCGGCTGCGCGGGCTGCTACACCGCGTATGCCGCCATCGAGCTGTATGCCGAGGCCTTCGAGCAACGCAACGCGCTGGACAAACTGGAAGGTTTCGCCAGCCTGCACGGCCCGGCGTTCTACGGTTTGCCGGTCGCACAAGACACCATAACGCTGGTCCGTGAAGAATGGACCGCGCCCGCCAGCCTGCCTTTTGGCGAGCTGTCTGTAATCCCGCTGCGCGCCGGTGAAAAACTGCGCTGGCGCCTGCTGGAGGAACACGCGTGAGTGAAGATCATTTCGACGACGAACAGGAAGGCCAGGGCCAGGGCGGCTCGCGTCATCCAATGGCCGCACGCTTTCGCGGCTATCTGCCTGTTGTCATCGACGTAGAAACCGGCGGCTTCAATTGCGCCACCGATGCCCTGCTGGAAATCGCAGCAACGACCATCGGCATGGATGAACACGGTTTCGTGTTCCCCGAGCACACTTATTTCTTTCGCGTGGAGCCTTTTGAAGGCGCCAACATCGAAGCGGCTGCGCTGGAGTTCACTGGCATCAAGCTGGACCATCCGTTGCGCATGGCCGTCAGTGAAGAAGCGGCGCTGACCGATATCTTCCGCGGTGTGCGCAAGGCGCTCAAAGCCAATGGTTGCAAGCGCGCGGTACTGGTGGGCCATAACGCCAGTTTTGACCTGGGCTTCCTCAACGCCGCCGTCGCGCGACTGGACATGAAGCGCAATCCGTTTCATCCCTTCTCCAGTTTCGACACCGCCACCCTCGCCGGCCTTGCCTACGGTCAGACCGTGCTGGCCAAGGCCTGTCAGGCGGCGGGTATCGATTTCGACGGACGCGAGGCGCACTCGGCGCGGTACGACACCGAAAAAACTGCGGACCTGTTCTGCGGCATCGTCAACCGCTGGAAACAAATGGGTGGCTGGGAAGATTTTGACGATTGATTTTCAGGATCTTCGAATTTAGTCATAGCAGGGATCTTCAGCGCGACGCCTAGTGTGAAGCCGACTTACCTTGGCGCTCCTGCGTTCTGGTTTCGCCCTGACGGTCGACCCCCTTTGTTACGGCAAAGGGGGGAAACCATTTTTCGCTGGCGTCCGGCCCCCGCTTCGCGGGGGTTCCTTCGCTCCGGCACCGTGGTGTGGGCACGCGCCGACGGGCCATCCATGGCCCAACGGCGCTCGCTCGGCATCCATGCCGAGCGACCCACACCACGGCACCTCCACTCAGCCTCCCGACGCTCGGTTCGTGGCGTTTTCAAAATAGCAGCGTTGCAATTGATATCGCCGATGGTAACCGTAGGAGCGCGCTTGCCCGCGATAACTCTGGATCAGCCAATATAGATGCCCGCCAGATACCCGATCGACAGGTAAAAACCAGCCCAACTACTTGCTGTAGGCTGCATTCAAACGACCCGGGAAGCCCTTTGGTATGACGTCGACAGCGATAGCCTGCTGACACATTTCCTCGCGCCAAAATCCTCACTGCCTTGGTGAATTACCGCTCATCGTCGTTCATGGAATTGCTCTCAAAGAGTTTTGACAAGCATTCTCATTAACATTAGTATCCCCGGCAACGAGAAATTACAGCGATGGTTCTCACTTATGTATGTCTGCCTTTGCCAAGGTGTCACCGACGGCCAGATCCGGGATGCAATCTTTGAAGGTTGCTGCAGCTACAAAGATGTGCGCGACACCCTCGGGGTTGCCACCAAATGTGGCAAATGCGCCTGCCTGGCCAAGGAAGTGGTACGCGATACCCTGACCGAACTGCAAAGCAGCCAGGCCGCTCTGCCCTATCCAGCAGAATTTTTTCCCGCCTGATTGTCCCTATTTCAGAAACCGGACCTGGCGTCCGGTTTTTTTATGCCTTTAATTCAAGCGCTTAGCGTCAAGATGCGGAACACAAACATTCTTATTCCTATTTATTTTCACTTAGTATTCAACAACTTAGGTTTGACAGTCATTAAGCCTGGGGTCAGACTTGCGCTTTATATACACAAGCCATCGGCAGGACCTCAAAAATGAAAGGCGACATTACAGTCATCCAGCATCTCAACAGGATCCTCGGAAACGAGCTGGTCGCCATCAATCAATACTTCCTGCATGCGCGCATGTACGAAGACTGGGGTCTGAACAAGCTAGGCAAGCACGAGTATCACGAATCCATCGACGAGATGAAGCACGCTGACAAGCTGATCAAGCGCATCCTGTTTCTGGAAGGTCTGCCTAATCTGCAGGAGCTGGGCAAGATTCTGATTGGTGAGCACACCAAAGAGATGCTTGAGTGCGATCTGCGCATCGAGCACAAAGGCCTGGCTGACCTGAAGGCCGCCATTGCTCATTGCGAAGTCGTTGGCGATTTCGGTAGCCGAGACATGCTTGAAGATATTCTCGAGTCCGAGGAAGAGCACATCGACTGGCTGGAAACACAGCTCGGCCTGATCGACAAGATCGGCATCGAGAACTACCTGCAGTCACAGATGGGCGAAGACTGATACGTCTGACCTGCCGGTCACGAAAAAGCCCCGCTTTCGAAAGAAGGCGGGGCTTTTTCATGGTTTCTTATCACGGCCTGGGCGCAGCTTTTCGACATCCAAATGGATCTTGTAGTAGCCAACAAGTTGGCTCCTACAAATCGTCGCGCACCCGAAGTGATGATCAGGCTTGAGCGTTACCTGCAGCCTGGGCGACCGCTTCTTTCACCAGTGTTTGCAGCGAACCATCTGCCTGCATTTCAGTGATGATGTCGCTACCACCGACCAGCTCGCCCGCGACCCACAACTGCGGGAAGGTCGGCCAGTTGGCGTACTTAGGCAGGTTGGCGCGGATTTCCGGGTTTTGCAGAATGTCCACATAAGCGAATTTTTCGCCGCACGCCATCAAGGCCTGGGTGGCTTTTGCCGAAAAGCCGCACTGTGGAGCGTTCGGGGCACCTTTCATGTAAAGCAGAATGGTGTTGTTGGCAATCTGGTCTTTGATCGTTTCGATAATATCCATGGAGCACCTCGGCTAGACTTTTCCGACTCAGTTGTCGACACGGTGGCGCATTGTAACGGAAACACGGCGCGCCCGCTCTGCCTCGCCCAGGCAGGTAATCACGCGGCAGCCACCTCGACGCTCACCCCATTGAGCACCGCGTTGCCCGACAGGCAGTCCAGCTCACGCTCATCGGTCAGGTCATTGGCGCTGACGCCGGGCTGCTCGCGAGCAATGCTCATCTCTACGCCGGGACGCCCATGACCCCAGCCGTGGGGCAGACTGACCACCCCCGGCATCATCTCCAGACTGGCCACGGCGTGCACCTGAACTTCGCCGACCCGGGAACTGACACGAACCAGCTGGCCATCGGTCAAGCCGCGACTGGCCAGATCATCGGGGTGCATCAGCAACTGGTGGCGCGGTTTGCCCTTCACCAGACGATGAAAATTGTGCATCCACGAGTTATTGCTGCGTACATGCCGTCGGCCGATCAGCAACAACTGGTTCGCAGTCGGCAGCGGCGAGGCAACAAAGCGCGCCAGATCCGCCATGATCGCTTCCGGCGCAGCCTGGATGCGGCCATTGCCGGTTTTCAGTCGGGAGGCGAGATTTGGCTGCAGCGGGCCGAGATCCATACCGTGAGGGTGCAGCGCAAGGGTTGCGAGCGACAGCCGCTGTGCGCTGGCGTCGCCATAGCGGCCGCTGCGCAGGCCCAGATCGATCATCTGCGCAGGCGCCAGGGTTGCGCGCAACTCGCGCCCGGCCTTAGCGGCAAACGCCTGCGCCAGGCCGACAAAAATCTCCCAGTCATGCAAGGCGCCTTCGGGCTTGGCCAGAATCGCCTTGTTGAAGCGTGTCACATTGCGCACCGCCAGCGTGTTGAACGTTGTGTCGTAATGATCATTTTCCAAAGCGCAGGTCGACGGCAGGATCAGATCGGCATGGGCGGTGGTTTCGTTGATGTACAAATCGATGCTGAGCATGAACTCCAGGCCATCGAGGGCGCGATCCAGCTGGCGTCCGTTCGGCGTCGACAGCACCGGGTTGCCAGCGACGGTGATCAATGCTCGCACCTGCCCTTCCCCAGGGCTGAGGATTTCTTCAGCCAGGGCTGCGACAGGCAGCTCGCCAGCGTACTCGGGCAGCCCGGAAACCCGACTCTGCCATTGATTGAAATGGCCGCCAGACGTGGACGCCACCAGATCGACCGCAGGCTCGGTACACAGCGCGCCACCCACCGCATCGAGATTGCCGGCGACCAGATTGATCAACTGCACCAGCCACTGGCACAGGGTGCCAAACGCCTGGGTGGACACGCCCATCCGGCCATAAC
Organism: Pseudomonas viridiflava; assembly: GCF_900585905.1. Classification (GTDB taxonomy): domain Bacteria; phylum Pseudomonadota; class Gammaproteobacteria; order Pseudomonadales; family Pseudomonadaceae; genus Aquipseudomonas. The sequence goes on along the minus strand of NZ_UTVH01000076.1, from coordinate 44,223 downwards.
AGACGGCCTTTTCTGCCTTGGCAAAGTCACGCGCCAGCTGGCGAATCTGCTCGGCTGCAATGCTACAGCGAGGGCTCATGGCTTCAGCTGTCAGATCGGCAATGGCAGCGCGCACCTGATCAAGGCCGTCCACCGGCAAATGACTGTCCCTGGTCAGGCCTTCGGCGAACAGTGTGTTGAGTACGCCGAACAGCAAGGCAGCATCCCCACCCGGCCGCACGAACAGATGCTGATCGGCCATGGCTGCCGTTTCAGTGCGCCTCGGGTCGACTACCACGATCCTGCCATGGCGTGCCTGTATCGCCTTGAGGCGTTTTTCCACATCCGGGACCGTCATGATGCTGCCGTTGGAAGCCAGCGGATTACCGCCCAGGATCAGCATGAAATCGGTGTGATCGATGTCCGGAATCGGCAGCAGCAAGCCGTGGCCGTACATCAGAAAACTGGTGAGGTGATGCGGCAGTTGGTCAACGGACGTTGCTGAATAGCGATTGCGGGTTTTCAGCAGGCCAAGGAAGTAGTTGCTGTGGGTCATCAGCCCGTAATTGTGCACACTGGGGTTGCCCTGATAGACCGCAACGGCGTTCTGTCCATGGCGCTGCTGGATGTCCATGAGACGCTCGGCCACCAGATCGAAGGCCTCCTGCCAGCCGATGGGCTGCCATTGGGCGCCGACACGGCGCATGGGCTGACGCAGACGATCCGGGTCGTTCTGGATATCCTGCAGGGCAACGGCCTTGGGGCAAATGTGACCACGACTGAATGGGTCCAGGGGATCGCCCTTGATCGAGGTGATCGACACCTGTTCATCATCATGTGTGGTGATCTCGATGCTCAGGCCGCAAATGGCTTCGCAGAGATGGCAGGCGCGGTGGTGCAGAGTCTTGGTCATGGCCAGCCTCATGGTGTTGTCGGCACGACCTGAAGCGATCGTTGTGACAAGACTATGAGCCGTGGCCCGTCAGTGCGCCAGAGAGGTTGGCCTCATGAATCGGCGGCTATCAGGCGCGCTCATGACAACCCAGGCTCAGCCGCCGATAGGGCTGATCTTGCGCTGCAGCTGGATCTCGTGAACAGTCTCGACCTGCTCCTGAGCGACGTGCACACCGGTCAGCTCACCGATCAGGCGCCAGTGCTCGTCGAGCCCGGAACTGATGGTTGCCATGCGGTCAATCATGTGGCGTCCGGCAGCGCGGGTAACCTCGTCCTGGCTGCGCAACAGCTCGAAAGACATCGAGGTCATCGAAGCGGTCAGGTGCGTCAAGGTGCGGGCCGTGAGCCCGAGCAGTTCCGTCAGCTGTTTTTCCTTCGATTCCATTCCCTTAGCCCTTGATGCGCGCGATGAGCAGTTATACATCAGGGCGAGTATTAAAGAAACGGGCTACATGCACGTCGCGTGAAGCAAGTCGCACAAGACGCGCCAAAAACAACGATCACTGTTGCAGAATCGGCAGCAATTGCAATCGCGGGCAACGGCAGTGTACAACTGCTCCCCCTTTTCCAGCCTCGATCATGCCGTCCATCGTCGCGGCGTGACACCCGGCTGCGGGAACTCCGGGAGTTGCTCATGCACGAATGGGCCCTGGCCGCAGAAAGTTGATCGAACACACGCATGCTATTGGTAAGACGCGACATTTTTTTATACCATCGCGCCTTCCCTGTTCGCCGCACGATGCGGCCTTTGCCCTGGATCTCGCCAGTTTCCCGATAAAAACCGGCTCTGAGCATCTGCGGTCTGTTGCAAAAAAGGTAGTCAATGATGAACGCCAGACACTTTCTCTCGATGATGGATTACTCGCCGCAAGAGCTGCTGCGCCTGATTCGTCGCGGCTTTGAGCTCAAGGACCTGCGCAATCGTGGCGTACTCTTCGAGCCGCTGAAGAGCCGGGTGCTGGGAATGATCTTCGAAAAATCCTCAACGCGTACCCGGGTTTCATTCGAAGCCGGAATGATACAGCTCGGCGGTCAGGCTATCTTTTTGTCCCCACGCGATACCCAGCTGGGTCGTGGCGAGCCGATAGCGGACTGCGCCAAGGTGCTCTCGAGCATGCTCGACGCTGTCATGATCCGCACCTTCGCCCACAGCAACCTGACTGAATTCGCGGCCAATTCCCGTGTACCTGTGATCAACGGCCTGTCCGATGATCTGCACCCCTGCCAGTTGCTGGCCGACATGCAGACCTTCCTTGAGCACCGGGGCTCGATTCAGGGCAAGACGGTCGCCTGGATCGGCGATGGCAACAACATGTGCAACAGCTATATAGAAGCGGCCATTCAGTTTGACTTCCAGTTGCGCGTGGCCTGCCCTGAGGGCTACGAGCCTGACGCGCAATTCCTGGCGCTGGCTGGAGACCGGGTCAGCCTAGTGCGTGATCCTCGTCAGGCGGTAAGCGGCGCCCACCTGGTCAGCACTGATGTCTGGACCTCCATGGGTCAGGAAGAAGAAGCGGCTCGCCGTCTGGCCTTGTTCAAACCCTTTCAGGTCACCCGGGAACTGCTGGACCTGGCGGACACCGAGGTCTTGTTCATGCATTGCCTGCCAGCGCATCGCGGCGAAGAAATCAGCGTCGACCTGCTGGACGATCCGCGCTCGGTCGCCTGGGATCAGGCGGAAAACCGGCTGCACGCGCAAAAGGCCTTGCTGGAATTTCTCGTCGCCCCCGCCTGCCAACCGGCATGAGCCCGCAGCAGCTGCTGAACCTGCGCGCTCTGGCCTGCGGCTATCAGGAGCAAGCAGTGGTGCAGGACCTCAACCTGCACCTCAACGCCGGTGATATCGGCTGTCTTCTGGGCTCTTCAGGCTGCGGCAAAACCACCACGCTGCGCGCCATTGCCGGGTTCGAACCGGTGCATGCCGGAGAAATCAGCCTGGCGGGCGAGGTGATTTCCCGTCCCGGTTTTACCCTGGCACCGGAAAAGCGGCGCATCGGCATGGTGTTCCAGGACTACGCGCTGTTCCCGCACCTCAACGTGGCCGAGAATGTCGCATTCGGCATTCGCAAGCATCCGCGCCTGCAACAGATCACGGGTGAACTGCTGGAACTGGTCAACCTGGCCAGCCTCGGCAAACGCTACCCTCATGAACTGTCCGGCGGCCAGCAGCAGCGGGTGGCCCTGGCCCGGGCGCTGGCGCCGGAACCGCAATTGCTGCTGCTCGATGAACCGTTCTCCAACCTGGATGGCGAGCTGCGCCGCCGCCTCAGCCATGAGGTGCGGGACATTCTCAAGGCGCGGGGCACCAGCGCGATTCTGGTCACCCATGATCAGGAAGAAGCCTTTGCGGTCAGCGATCACGTCGGCGTGTTCAGGGAGGGTCGCCTGGAACAATGGGATACGCCCTACAACCTGTATCACGAACCGCGGACACCTTTCGTCGCCAGCTTCATCGGCCAGGGCTACTTCATTCGCGGCCAGATGCTTGATCCCCAGTCCGTGCAGACCGAACTCGGTGTACTCAAGGGTAATCGCGCTTATCCGGGCGTCAGCGGCAGCGCGGTGGATGTGCTGTTACGCCCTGACGACATCGTCCACCAGCCGGGCAGCCCACTCAGCGGCCGGGTCAACGGCAAGACCTTTCAGGGCGCCTCGACCCTCTACCGCCTGCAACTGCCCACGGGCACCCAGCTGGAAGCCGTCTTCCCGAGCCACGTCGATTACCAGCCCGGTGATCAGGTCGGCATCCACGTCGCAGCAGAACACTTGGTGCTGTTCCCGGCGGCGGGTAGTGTGGCGGTGTAGTTGGCGGGTGAATGTGTTGGGATTTGGGGTTACCTCAACTTGATAGCCAGCCAGACTATAAACAGCCAGAAGCCGATGACCCAAGTGATCCGATGCTTGATCGTTAATAGCCTGCCGAGATGCTCAGGAAAATTCTCCAGATCACTCGCGTCCATTTCTCCTGCCCGCAGTCCGGGCCCAGGCCACCTCACCATGCCCCCAATTATCGCTACAAGCGCCAGTCGTCCAAACCACCCCTGATGGCGCAGCCCTGCCCTTGCTGTGATGTAGCGACAGTTTTTGAGCGCGCCAAGCATCTGATCGAGATAATTCGCGATATGAAAACTCAGCAGGATGCTCACAACCATCAAAAGGAATGGAGCGCTCATAAATGAAAGCGCCCACCACGAGTGCCAAAAGCTCGCAGAGCTCACGGGCTGGTTGCCCCATAAATGAATTCACCTACTGACTCTCCTGCAGCACTCCCGACCGTAGTCCCGATCCACGCGGATGTGCCGACGACCACTGCAACGCACGCCACGCCAGGAAGCCCTCCGGAGATACCCAGCGCGAGACATAGCGGACCGCTTGCGCTAAAGCCCATTTCGCCGCCGTAATATCCTGCAGCAGTGCCCCCTAGAAACTTCCCACCCTCCGTAAACCTGACCCTCCTGCACGCCTCTGCATCCTTACCCCTGCAGACCTCCTGAATAGCCAGCAATCCCGACACGCCGCCGATCCCGATGCCGATGTATCCTCCGGTTTGCATGTATTTAGCGGCTTTACTCATGGAGCTGACGTGGTTGGAGTAGCCCGGGATCTGGCCTGGCGCACCGACCTCTTTCCAGTGATGGACGAGGCTGCGGCTGGAGATGCCAAGGGCATTTTTCAACTTGCGGTGATTATCCAGGGTAGTCAGGCTGCGCAGGCGTGTAGATTTCAGCAACTGCGCGTCGAGCTGGTGGAGAAGCGCTTTGCGCCGAGCGAAAAATTCGGAGGAGTTGAGGTGGCCGTGCTGTTTGAAGCTGTTTTGGTGCAGCTCCTCGATGGACCTGAGGGTCGCAGCCATCGTGCTCAAATGTTTTTCAACCACGGCTGCGCTGACGCCCAGCCAGGTTGAAGTTTGACCAGTGAAGGTAATGATTTCAGCCGCATGCCGGTGCATGAAATCAGCCTCCTCAGCAGTCAGCGGCGCCAGTGCTGCTTTGACTTGATGGGCCGCCTGCATCAGTTGCGCCTCGGCGTAAGTACATGAGGTGCTTCTTGGATTAGCCAGAACGACAATGCTGCCTGCCTTGAACCCATCGGACAGCCCGGGGTTCAGAGCGCTGAATTTGCCTAGGGCGCTGACTGGCAAATCTTCGAACAAATTCTCATAGAGCTCGCGAGCCGACAGGCTGCGGGGTACGACGTAGAAGCCGGGTTCGGCGGCCGGTTCGATCTCCGGCTTTTTTATGGTCGTGCGAGGCGGTGGGGTTTCGAAACTGTAGCTTTTTGATGAAAAAGGATATTGAGGCGCATCGAGAATTAGCCGGTTGCGGCTCCGCTCTGGATAAAGCGTCGAAAATGTATACCGCTTTTCAACCTCTATATTGCCCCTGCTGATCTTGGGTCTGTCGGCCATCGTGCGTCCTTGCCTGGCGAAAAGGCCCAGCCTACAAGGCTTTGCGCTGCGGCTGAGCGGGGTCGGCGCAAATCAGAAAGTTCCTACATAAGATGTCAAATAGCGGGCAGGACTATCAGGCTCAGGCGCGGAAAGACATCGCGCCAGGCGCAACCAATACTACCCACGCCCCACAGGCGCAAACACCCCTGCCGTATGCTCTGCCAACACCTCCGGTGCGAGCTCCACTTCAAGGCCCCGGCGTCCGGCGCTGACGAACAGGGTCGGCAAAGCCTTGGCGCTGTCGTCGATGAACGTGCGCAGGCGCTTCTTCTGACCCAGCGGACTGATCCCGCCCAGCAGGTAACCCGTGCTCCGCTGCGCCATGGCCGGATCGGCCATTTCGGTCTTCTTCACCTTGGCGACGGTGGCCAGCGCTTTGAGGTCGAGCGTGCCTGCTACGGGCACCACCGCAACCAGCAGCTCGCCCTTCTCGGTACTTGCCAGCAGCGTCTTGAACACCTGGCCTGGCTCGAGCCCGAGTTTTTCCACCGCTTCCAGACCATAGGAGGCAGCCTTGGGATCGTGTTCATAACTATGGATACGATGTTCGGCGCGAACTTTCTTCAGCAGGTCCAATGCAGGGGTCATGCACAGCTCCGGATTTGCGGGGACAGACATTCATAGTAGGCCATCCAGAGCCCTCGCCATGTGGGAAGTTGTCAGCGACCAGGCCTTGGCGAAAACCTTGTTCATCACTCAATAATCATGCATCCGTCGATTATGGCCTTTGACAGCATTCATTTATGTCGATATTTTTTCGTTTACGAATGTCACTTGGAACTTTAGTCCCGAAAAAGGTCGAATCCAGGGTGTCGAGGATGGGGTTTCCTCGAAACCGTTAAAAGACGTGCACTGGTGAATTTCACACAGAGCCGCACAAGAAGAACAATGAGGTTTTCATGACTGATGCACTGCAACAACCGTCGCTCAAAGGCCAATGCGTGGCCGAATTTCTGGGCACCGCCCTGATGATTTTTTTTGGAACCGGATGCGTCGCGGCGCTCAAGGTCGCGGGTGCGAGTTTCGGCCTCTGGGAAATCAGCATCATCTGGGGTTTCGCCGTAGCCATGGCGATCTATCTCAGCGCAGCCGTCTCCGGCGCCCACCTCAACCCGGCAGTGAGCATCGCACTTGCCCTGTTTGCCGGGTTCGAAAAGCGCAAACTCCCGTTTTATATCGCCGCTCAAATCGCAGGCGCTTTCTGCGGCGCAGGTCTGGTTTACCTGCTGTATATCAGCCTGTTCTTCGATTTCGAACAAGCCCACCATATGGTGCGCGGTTCAGTTGCAAGCCTTGAGCTGGCTTCGGCTTTCTCCACCTACCCCAACCCGGCCATCAGCCTGGGTCAAGCGGCCTTCGTGGAACTGGTGATCACCGCCATTCTGATGGGCGTGATCATGTCGCTGACCGACGACAACAATGGTCTGCCACGTGGCGCCCTGGCGCCGCTGCTGATTGGTATTCTGGTAGCGCTGATTGGTGCCGCCACCGCCCCGCTCACGGGGTTTGCCATGAACCCGGCGCGGGATTTCGGTCCCAAGCTGATGACATACCTGGCTGGCTGGGATGAAATAGCGTTCACCGGCGGCCATGACATTCCCTACTTCCTGATTCCGATCATTGCGCCGATCCTGGGTGCCTGCCTGGGCGCGTTTGGCTATCGCACATTGATCGCGCCATACCTGCCACAACCGGTTGTTGCCAGAGACCCCGCCGCCGCCGTCGTGCCCGGCAAAGTCCAGACTTCATCTTGAAATTCAATCGCTTCATCTTGAACCTCACCCAATAAGGCAAGGCAATCGAAATGACTGATACCCAGAACAAGAACTACATCATTGCCCTTGATCAGGGCACGACCAGCTCCCGCGCAATCATTTTTGACCGCGACGCCAATGTGGTGAGCACCGCGCAAAGTGAATTCGTCCAGCATTACCCGCAGCCGGGCTGGGTCGAGCATGATCCAATGGAAATTTTCGCCACCCAGACAGCCTGCATGACCAAGGCGCTGGCCCAGGCTGACCTGCACCACAACCAGATCGCCGCGATCGGTATCACCAACCAGCGTGAAACCACCGTGATCTGGGAAAAGGACACTGGCCGCCCGATCTACAACGCGATCGTCTGGCAGTGCCGCCGCAGCACCGAGATCTGCCAGCAGCTCAAGCGTGACGGCCTGGAAGACTACATCAAGGACACCACCGGCCTGGTCATCGACCCGTACTTTTCAGGTTCCAAGGTCAAGTGGATCCTGGACAACGTCGAAGGCAGCCGTGAGCGCGCACGCAAAGGCGAGCTGATGTTCGGCACCATCGACAGCTGGCTGATCTGGAAATTTACCGGCGGCAAGGTGCACGTCACCGATTACACCAACGCGTCGCGCACCATGCTGTTCAACATCCATACCCTGGAATGGGATCAGCGCATGCTCGACGTGCTGGACATCCCTCGCGAGATGCTGCCTGAGGTCAAGGCATCCTCGGAAGTCTATGGCCACAGCAAGAGCGGCATTCCTATCGCCGGCATCGCGGGTGACCAGCAGGCGGCGCTGTTCGGCCAGATGTGCGTGGAACCGGGCCAGGCCAAGAACACCTATGGCACTGGCTGCTTCCTGCTGATGAACACCGGCAAGAAGGCAGTCAAATCTGCCCACGGCATGCTGACCACCATCGGTTGCGGCCCGCGTGGCGAAGTGGCCTATGCCCTGGAAGGTGCCGTCTTCAACGGCGGCTCGACCGTGCAATGGCTGCGTGACGAGCTGAAAATCATCACTGACGCGGTCGACACCGAGTACTTCGCCAGCAAAGTGAAGAGCAGCAATGGCGTCTATCTGGTCCCGGCCTTTACCGGCCTGGGCGCGCCCTACTGGGACCCGTACGCCCGCGGCGCCTTGTTCGGCCTCACCCGCGGCGTGAAAGTAGATCACATCATTCGCGCGGCGCTGGAGTCCATCGCCTTCCAGACCCGCGATGTGCTGGACGCCATGCAGCAGGATTCCGGCGAACGCCTCAAAGCCCTGCGTGTCGACGGTGGCGCCGTGGCCAACAACTTCCTCATGCAATTCCAGGCCGACATCCTCGGCACCGACGTCGAGCGCCCGAAAATGCGCGAGACTACAGCGCTGGGTGCCGCCTATCTGGCAGGCCTTGCCGTGGGTTTCTGGAGCAGCCTGGACGAGCTGCGCAACAAGGCGGTCATCGAGCGCGTGTTCGAGCCAATGCTGGAAGAAGCGGACAAAGAGAAGCAGTACGCTGGCTGGCAGAAAGCCGTGGCCCGCACCCGCGACTGGGAACCTCACGAAGACAACGCCTGATTGGTTGAGGCTGTCGCGCGAGGCAGGCCATTAATGATGAGTTTCCGGCTGGCAGGCAACCTCAGCCTGCGGCATGATGGCTGCCATTTGGCAGCCTAGGGACACTCAAAATAATGAACCTGCCTCCTCGCCAGCAGCAAATCCTCGAGCTCGTGCGTGACCGTGGTTACGTCAGCATCGAGGAAATGGCCACACTCTTCGTCGTCACCCCGCAAACCATCCGCCGCGATATCAATCAGCTGGCGGAATCCAATTTGCTTCGTCGCTACCATGGCGGCGCAGCCTATGACTCCAGTATCGAAAACACCGCTTACGCCATGCGTGCGGATCAGATGCGCGATGAAAAGCAGCGTATCGGCGAAGCCATTGCCGCGCAGATACCGGATCATGCCTCGCTGTTCATCAATATCGGCACCACCACCGAATCCATCGCCCGCGCTCTGCTCAATCACAACAACCTCAAGGTCATCACCAACAACCTGCACGTGGCGTCGATGCTCAGTGCCAAGGAAGACTTCGACGTGCTGCTGGCAGGCGGCAATGTTCGTCGTGATGGGGGGGTGATGGGCCAGGCCAGCGTTGATTTCATCAATCAGTTCAAGGTCGACTTCGCGCTGGTGGGCATCAGCGGCATTGATGAGGATGGCAGCCTGCTGGATTTCGATTATCAGGAAGTGCGGGTGTCGCAGGCGATCATCGCCAATGCACGGCAAGTGATCCTGGCGGCCGACTCGAGCAAGTTCGGGCGCAACGCCATGGTGCGTCTGGGCCCGATCAGCCTGATTGATTGCCTGGTGACCGACCAGACGCCAGCCCCGGCGCTGATGCAGTTACTGGAGCAGAACAAGATTCGGCTTGAGGTGGTTTGAGGCGACCGGATTGACACTCCACTTTACTCTCTTCGTCCAGACCCGCGCTGTCGCGCAGCCAACATGAGACCTGTGGGAGCGCCCGAGCACCGCGAGGCCGCGATGGCGCTGCACCAGACAGCCCGCCATCGCGGCCTCGCGGTGCCCGTGAGCGCCTACAGTGAGTATTCAGTTAGTCGTGTCTAGTTGATAACAGTGGCCGTGATCTGGATCACTGACCAGCGCACCGACGCCATGACAAACCTCCGCCCGATTTTGAACTTTCAGTCCCTCCGACAAGTCCCGCGCACCATGTTCACTTTTTTTCTTTTTGCCCCCTCCTGATCAGTTTTTTCAATGCATCGGCACTGGAACCCCCAACGTTATTGAGCTATGATTTTCGGAAATGAACATAAATGTTCGAATTAGTTACCCGAACAATAAACTCAGGAGGCTCTCCGATGCCCCATTCCACCTTGCCTGTACCGCCCCTATCCGAGGTCTACGACATCGCCGTCATTGGTGGTGGTATCAATGGTGTCGGGATCGCAGCAGATGCCTCCGGTCGTGGCCTGTCAGTCTTTCTTTGCGAGAAGGACGACCTGGCCAGCCACACTTCTTCCGCCAGCAGCAAACTGATCCACGGTGGCTTGCGCTACCTGGAACATTACGAATTCCGCCTGGTGCGTGAAGCCCTGGCCGAGCGTGAAGTGCTGCTTGCCAAAGCTCCGCACATTGTCAAACCGATGCGCTTCGTACTGCCTCACCGCCCGCACCTGCGCCCGGCGTGGATGATCCGTGCCGGCCTGTTCCTTTACGATCACCTGGGCAAGCGTGAAAAACTGCCAGGCTCGCGCAGCGTGAAATTCGGCAGCGACAGCCCTTTGAAATCCAGCATCAGCCAAGGTTTTGAATACTCCGATTGCTGGGTCGACGACGCCCGTCTGGTGGTCCTCAATGCGATGGCCGCACGTGAGCAGGGTGCGCACATTCATACCCAGACCCGCTGCCTGAGCGCCAGCCGCAGCGCTGGCCTTTGGCACCTGCACATGCAGCGCTCCGACGGCACATTGTTTTCGATTCGCTCCAAGGCGCTGGTTAACGCAGCCGGGCCGTGGGTCGCCAAGTTCATTCGCGATGACCTGAAGCTCGAATCGCCGTACGGCATTCGTCTGATCCAGGGCAGCCACCTGATCGTGCCGCGCCTGTACGAAGGCGAGAACGCGTTCATCCTGCAGAACGAAGACCAGCGCATCGTGTTTGCCATCCCGTATCTGGAACGCTTCACCATCGTCGGCACCACTGACCGCGAGTACCAGGGCGATCCGAACAAGGTCGAAATCACCGACGGTGAAATGGACTACATCCTGAAAGTGGCCAACGACCACTTCAAGAAGCAGCTCAGCCGCGATGACGTGATCAACACCTGGTCCGGCGTGCGTCCGTTGTGCAACGACGAGTCGGACAATCCGTCGGCCATCACCCGTGACTACACGCTGTCGCTTTCGGGCAGCGGCGACGAAGCGCCGATCCTGTCGGTGTTCGGTGGCAAGCTGACCACGTATCGCAAGCTGGCAGAATCGGCGATGACGCAATTGGCGCCGTTCTTCAAGCAGATGAAGCCGAGCTGGACCGCCAAGGGCACGCTGCCGGGCGGCGAAGACATGACGACGCCGCAGGCACTGACTAACGAGTTGATGAAGCGCTCGCCATGGCTGGGTGCCGAAACTGCCAAACGCTGGGCGCGTACTTACGGCAGCCGCAGCTGGCGCATCCTTGAAGGTGTGCAAGGCGCTGCCGACATGGGTGAAGACCTCGGCGCGGGCCTGTACACCCGGGAAGTCGACTACCTGTGCAGTCACGAGTGGGCAACCACGGCTGAAGACATCCTCTGGCGTCGCAGCAAGCTTGGCTTGTTCATGACTGCAGAAGAACAGGCCGGCGTGCAGCGCTATCTCGACACCGTCGCACGTAACAAGGGCGCCACCGTAGCGGCCTGATAAGTTCATCCTCCTGCAGGAGCCAACTCGTTGGCTCCTGCAACAGCTAGAGCTGCACGCCCCTCTCATTCGGATTTCCGAACGCAACGCCTTCCTAGATTCGGTTTCCCGGACAACCGACGGTTTACCCGGTCTCCACCAACAGTCATTTGTTCATACAAATCATTGGGTTAGCCGACCCGTGGCATTTTGGCACGCCTTCTGCTCTGCACTTCCTGTCGATCCTCCAACCGCGATCCGTCAGCGCTGTTGGAGTTGCTGTTGAAACAGGAGGACCACTTCTTGTTCCGGTCCCATAAAAAAAACAATCCGAGGATTAACCGATGCGCATCATCCCTCATCTTCTGGGCGCAGCTATCGCTGCCGCACTGATCAGCTCCCCAGTGGTAGCCGCCGAACTGACCGGCACGCTGAAGAAAATCAAAGAGTCCGGCACCATCACCCTTGGTCATCGCGACGCTTCGATCCCGTTCTCCTACATCGCCGATGCTTCCGGTGTTCCGGTTGGCTATTCCCACGACATCCAGCTGCAGATCGTGGAAGCCATCAAGAAAGACCTGGACATGCCTGACCTCAAGGTCAAGTACAACCTGGTGACCTCGCAGACCCGTATCCCGCTGGTGCAGAACGGCACTGTCGACGTTGAGTGTGGCTCGACCACCAATAACGTCGAACGCCAGCAGCAGGTCGACTTCTCCATGGGCATCTTCGAGATCGGCACCCGTCTGCTGTCCAAGAAAGACTCGACCTACAAGGACTTCGACGACCTCAAGGGCAAGAACGTGGTGACCACCGCAGGCACCACCTCCGAGCGTCTGCTCAAGTCAATGAATGCCGACAAGCAGATGGGCATGAACGTCATTTCCGCCAAGGACCATGGCGAGTCGTTCCAGATGCTGGAATCGGGCCGCGCAGTCGCGTTCATGATGGACGACGCCCTGCTCGCTGGCGAAATGGCCAAGGCCAAGAAGCCTGACGACTGGGCAGTGACCGGCACGGCACAATCGTATGAAATCTACGGCTGCATGGTGCGCAAGGGCGACGAGCCGTTCAAGAAAGCTGTCGATGACGCCATCGTGGCCACCTACAAGTCCGGCAAGATCAACTCGATCTACGACAAATGGTTCACCCAGCCAATCCCGCCAAAAGGCCTGAACCTCATGTTCCCGATGAGCGACAAGCTCAAGGAACTGATCGCGAACCCGACCGACAAAGCGGCTGAAGACAAAAAAGCTTAACTGCCCATCAATATCCCGGACAGCCCCGTGCTGTTCCGGGATGCCGTGCGTGCAACTGGATCGATCAGAGGGGAGACCCTGATGAATTACAACTGGGACTGGGGTGTTTTCTTCAAGTCCACCGGCGTTGGCAGCGAGACTTATCTGGACTGGTTCATTTCCGGTCTGGGCTGGACCATCGCAATCGCCGTCGTCGCCTGGATCATCGCCTTGCTGCTGGGCTCGGTATTGGGTGTCATGCGTACTGTGCCCAATCGCGTGGTGTCCGGGATTGCCGCCACTTATGTGGAAATCTTCCGTAATGTGCCGCTGCTGGTGCAGCTGTTCATCTGGTACTTCCTGGTGCCGGACCTGCTGCCTGAGGGCATGCAGGAATGGTACAAACAGGACCTGAACCCGACCACGTCGGCGTTCCTCAGCGTGATCGTGTGTCTGGGCCTGTTCACTGCCGCGCGGGTGTGCGAACAGGTGCGCACCGGTATTCAGGCGCTGCCGCGTGGCCAGGAATCCGCTGCGCGGGCGATGGGCTTCAGTCTGCCGCAGATCTACTGGAACGTGCTGTTGCCGCAGGCGTACCGGATCATCATTCCGCCGCTTACCTCTGAGTTCCTCAACGTGTTCAAGAACTCGTCGGTGGCCTCATTGATCGGCTTGATGGAGTTGCTGGCGCAGACCAAACAGACCGCCGAGTTTTCCGCCAACCTGTTTGAAGCCTTCACCCTGGCCACCCTGATCTACTTCACCTTGAACATGAGCCTGATGTTGCTGATGCGCGTGATCGAGAAGAAAGTCGCGGTGCCCGGCCTGATTTCCGTGGGGGGCAAATAATGGATTTCACTGGAATCGTCCCGGCCTTGCCCGGCTTGTGGAACGGCATGGTCATGACCCTCAAGCTGATGAGCCTGGGGATCGTTGGCGGGCTGATACTGGGCACCTTGCTGGCGCTGATGCGTCTGTCCTCGAACAAGCTGCTGTCCAACCTCGCCGGCGCTTACGTCAACTACTTTCGCTCCATCCCGCTGCTGCTGGTGATCACCTGGTTCTACCTGGCGGTGCCATTCGTGCTGCGCTGGATCACTGGCGAAGACACGCCAATCGGCGCGTTCACCTCCTGCGTCGTGGCGTTCATGATGTTCGAGGCAGCGTACTTCTGCGAGATCGTGCGCGCCGGTGTGCAGTCGATCTCCAAGGGCCAGATGGGCGCCGCCCAGGCTCTGGGGATGACCTACGGGCAAATGATGCGGTTGATCATCCTGCCCCAGGCTTTTCGCAAGATGACCCCGCTGTTGCTGCAACAGAGCATCATTCTGTTTCAGGACACTTCGCTGGTGTACACCGTCGGCCTGGTGGATTTTCTCAACGCCTCGCGGGCCAGTGGCGACATCATTGGCCGCGCCAATGAGTTCCTGGTCATCGCCGGTCTTGTGTATTTCACGATCAGCTTCGCCGCCTCGCTGCTGGTGAAGCGTCTGCAAAAAAGGTTCGCCGTATGATTTCCATTAAAAACGTAAACAAGTGGTATGGCGACTTCCAGGTGCTGACTGATTGCAGCACCGAGGTCAAGAAAGGCGAAGTGGTCGTGGTCTGCGGCCCCTCCGGGTCGGGTAAATCGACCCTGATCAAGTGCGTGAACGCACTGGAGCCTTTCCAGAAAGGTGACATCACAGTCGACGGCACGTCCATCGCCGACCCGAAAACCAACCTGCCACAGCTGCGCTCGCGGGTGGGCATGGTGTTCCAGCATTTCGAGCTGTTTCCGCACCTGACCATTGTCGAGAACCTGACCATCGCGCAGATCAAGGTGCTCGGTCGCAGTAAGGCCGAAGCCACTGAAAAAGGCCTGAAACTACTCGACCGCGTCGGCCTCTCGGCACACGCCAACAAGCACCCAGGCCAGCTTTCCGGCGGCCAGCAGCAGCGCGTGGCAATCGCCCGGGCGCTGGCCATGGACCCGATCGTCATGCTGTTTGACGAGCCAACCTCGGCGCTTGACCCGGAAATGGTCAATGAAGTGCTCGACGTCATGGTCCAGTTGGCCCATGAGGGCATGACCATGATGTGCGTCACCCACGAAATGGGCTTCGCGCGCAAAGTGGCCAACCGCGTGATCTTCATGGATCAGGGGCAGATTGTCGAAGACTGCGAAAAGGAACAGTTCTTCGGTGACGTCAGTGCCCGCTCGGAACGCGCGCAGCAATTTCTCGCCAAGATCCTTCAGCACTAAAAGCGGCATGTGCAGCGTCCCGGCCTGTCGAAGCGCCGGGGCGCTGTTCGCTTCAGGACGACTGTGATGAAATGCGACCCCACTTCGTATCGCGCCGCGCCGCCATCACTCGCCGTGAAGCCCCGCCTGATCCGCCACCTGTTTCTGCCTCCGCTGGTCATCGTGCTGATGTTCGGCCTGGGCTACATCGCCTATCTGTTCAGCGAACATTACGGCATCAAGAGCCTCAGCGAGAGCGGTGAACGCCAGCTGGAGCTGCATGCCCGCACGCTGGAAAGCGAGATCAACAAATACACCTACCTGCCCAGCGTGCTGGAACTGGAGTCCAGCGTTTCCGCGCTACTCAATGACCCGACGCCAGCGCTGCGCGCAGAGGTCAATGACTATCTGGAAGGCCTGAACCGACGCAGCCGCAGCCGGGCCATCTACGTGCTCGACACCACGGGCCGGGTGCTGGCCACCAGCAACTGGCGCGATGCGGACAGTTACCTGGGCGAGGACCTGTCTTTCCGCGCTTATTACCAGGACGCCGTGCGCGGTATGCCGGGGCGTTTCTACGGCATCGGCAGCACCACCGGCGAACCCGGCTACTACCTGGCCCACGGCCTGGAAGAGAAAGGCAAGATTGTCGGCGTTGCCGTGATCAAGGTGCAGCTCGAAGCCCTTGAGCAGCGCTGGCAACGGGCCCGTCTGGAGGCATTCGTCAGTGACGAAAATGGCATCATCATTCTTTCCAGCGACCCGGCCCGCCGCCTCAAGTCTGTGCGTCCGCTGACGCCGGAGATCAAGGAGCGCCTGGCCCGCAGCCTGCAATATTACTGGTGGCCATTGAACGAACTGGTGCCCCTGGAGCGCGAACTGCTGTCCGAAGGCGTGGAAAAACTCACCTTCCCGGCCAATGTCAGCGTCGATCTGGAACACAAACAGGTCAGTTACCTGGCCCAGACCCGGCAGTTGAGCGACACGCCGTGGCACCTGACCCTGCTTACTCCGCTTGAAGACTTGCGCCGCGAAGCAGGCAGCCAGGGCATGCTGGTGGCGGTGGCCTGCGCGCTGGTGGCCTTTCTGCTGATTGCCTGGAATGAACGACGCAAGGTGCTTTCCACCCGGCTGGCCGCGCGCGAAGCCTTGCAGGCCGCCAATGACGAGCTGGAACGCAAGATCGCCGAGCGCACCGAGCATTTGCGCGCCAGCAACGAACGCCTCAAGGCACAGATCCGCGAACGCCGACAGGCCGAAGATACCTTGCGCCAGGCCCAGGATGAGCTGGTGCAGGCGGGCAAACTGGCCGCCATCGGGCAGATGTCCACCAGCATTGCCCACGAGCTCAACCAGCCGCTGGCAGCGCTGCGCACGCTGTCGGGCAATACCATTCGGTTTCTCGAACGCGGCGCGCTGGATGTTGCCAGCACCAACCTGCGCACGATCAACGATCTGGTCGACCGCATGGGCCGGATTACCGCCAGCCTGCGCGCCTTCGCCCGGCGCGGCGATGACAAGGGTCAGGCGAAACTGAGCAAGGCGGTCGATGCCGCGCTGCAATTGCTCGGCGGGCGTCTGGAGCATTTTTCGCTGCAAGTGCACCTGCTGTATGTCGACGCCGAACTGATGATTGATCAGACCCGACTGGAACAGATTCTGGTCAACCTGTTGGGTAACGCGCTGGATGCCATGAGCGCCCAGCCGTTGCCCCAGCTCTGGCTTGAGGGCGCGCAGGTCGAGGAGCGCTATTGCCTGCGGGTGCGGGACAACGGCCACGGCATTGACGACGAGGCGCGCAAGCACCTGTTCGAGCCGTTCTTCACCACCAAACCCGGCGAGCAAGGCCTGGGGCTGGGCCTGACCCTGTCAGCGAGCCTGGCTGCGGCCACCGGTGGCAGTCTCAGCGCCGAACAGCCCGAGGGTGGCGGTACCGAGTTTGTGTTGTGGCTGCCGGTGGTGAAGGATAACCAGGCATGACAGGGAGCCCCTACGCGGTTCACCCGCCTCTCGACGAGATTTACACATGACCACTGACCTGACCGTTCTCATCGTCGAAGACGACCCTCACGTACTGCTCGGCTGCCAGCAGGCACTGGCGCTGGAGGACATTGCCAGCGAAGGCGTCGGCAGCGCAGAAGAAGCCTTGGCGCGTATTGGCGATAACTTTGCCGGGATCGTGATCAGCGACATTCGCCTGCCCGGCATCGACGGCCTGGAATTGCTCACTCGCCTCAAGGCCCGCGACCGCACGCTGCCGGTGGTGCTGATCACCGGCCATGGCGACATTTCCATGGCCGTCAACGCCATGCGCGACGGCGCCTACGATTTCATGGAGAAGCCGTTTTCGCCGGAACGCCTGGTCGACGTGACACGTCGCGCCCTGGAGCAGCGCGGCCTGGCCCGGGAAGTCTGGTCGCTGCGCAAACAACTGGCCGAGCGCGATTGCCTGGAAGGCAAGATCATCGGTCGCTCGCCCGCCATGCAAAACCTGCGCGCACTGATTGCCAACGTCGCCGACACCTCGGCCAATGTGCTGATCGAAGGTGAAACCGGCACCGGCAAGGAGCTGGTCGCCCGCTGCCTGCACGACTTCAGTCGGCGCCACACCCAGCAATTTGTCGCGCTCAATTGCGGCGGGCTGCCAGAATCTTTGTTCGAAACGGAAATCTTCGGGCACGAATCCAACGCGTTCACGGGTGCTGGCAAGCGTCGCATCGGCAAGATCGAACATGCCCACAACGGCACACTGTTTCTCGACGAAGTGGAAAGCATGCCGATCAACCTGCAGATCAAACTGCTGCGGGTGCTGCAGGAGCGCACCCTGGAGCGGCTGGGCTCCAACCAGAGCGTCGAAGTGGATTGCCGGGTCATTGCGGCGACCAAGTCAGACCTCGACGAACAGAGCAAGGCCGGACAGTTTCGCAGCGACCTGTATTACCGCCTCAACGTAGTCACCCTGGAACTGCCGCCGCTGCGCGAGCGGCGCGAAGACATCCCGCAGTTGTTCGAGCACTTCCTTCAACTGTCGGCCCTGCGTTTCGACCGCGAGCCGCCGCAACTGGACCGGCAGACCTTGTCCAGCCTGATGAGCCACGACTGGCCGGGCAATGTTCGCGAACTGCGCAATGTCGCCGAGCGCTTCGCCCTGGGCCTGCCTGCCTTCAAGAAGGCCAGCACCAGCAGCGAGGAAAGCCCGAGCCTGGGTTTTGCCGAAGCGGTGGAGTCCTTCGAAAAAAACCTGCTGAGCGAAGCCCTGCAACGCAGCGGCGGCAACCTCAGCCAGGCCAGCCTGGAGCTGGGCATGGCGAAAACAACCTTGTTCGACAAGGTCAAAAAGTACGGCCTGGGCTGAATGGCCTGTTACAGAAACGCGGGGACTGCGCGCCAGGCTGCAGCGTAAACAGGCTCATGGCGCGTGACTGAAAGAGCAACTGGCCGTATTCGAGACGGCGCATTGCTGTTTTTTCCAGCCGGTCCCCACTACTGCCTGCCAGTTAACGAACGGTTTCAGCGACAGTTTGACAGCCGCCTCGCCTTTACCTTTGTAGCTGCAAATGACCGCCTCGGAAGTGTTCCTGAACGCCGCGTCCTTGAACGATGCCTTTTTGAAATCCACTGCAGCCAGGAAATGATCTTCAGCGTATTCATTTTTTCCCCGCCACTCAGCGCGACCTGCCAGGTTTGCGATTCTCCACTATCGGTAGGACCGGGGTGGCGCTCCACCAAGCACCGCGAGGTCACGATGGCGGTGTGTCAGCCGGTAAATTCAGAGCTGGGCCATGTTCCGGCCGTCGTCATGCTGGGCACGCAGGTAAGGCAATACCGCCGCCAGCAGCGGCGCTTTGAAGGCCTCCTGAAAACGATGGGCCAACCCTGGAATCAGCCGCAGCTGGCTGCCCTGAATGTGCGCGGCCACATGCACGCCGTGCATCACCGGCAACAGCGGGTCGGCGGTGCCGTGTACCACGAGCACCGGCAGACGCAGGCGATCAAGCAATTGCACCCGGCTCGGCTCGGCCAGAATCGCCAGAATCTGCCGCTTGACCCCTTCGGGATTGAACGCCCGGTCATAGGACGCCGCCGCCTGTTGCAGCAACGAGGCACGATCATCCTTGACCTGGGGGCTGCCCAGTGCGGCGAGCAGATCCGCCTGCTGTTCCAGGGCGGTGGCACGATCCGGCGCGCCACGCTTGGCCAGCAATTGCAGCAACGCCGGGCTGGGCATCGGCAAGCCCTGAGCGCCGGAGGTGGTCATGATCAAGGTCAGGCTTTCAACCCGCTGGGGCGCCATGTCGGCCATGTGCTGAGCGATCATGCCACCCATGCTGGCACCCAGCACGTGGAACTGCCTGACCTGCAGCGCATCCATCAAACCCAGCGCGTCATCCGCCATGTCGGTCAGTGAATACGGCGCAGCGACTTGCAGGCCGAGCTTGAAACGCAGCACTTCGTAGGTCAGGTTGGCGCTGGGAGGTGCGGCGACCCAGGTCGAAAGACCAACATCGCGATTATCGTAACGAATGACCCGATAACCCTGCTCGCACAGCGCGGCCACCACCTCATCAGGCCAGTGAATCAGCTGCCCGCCCAGGCCCATGACCAGCAGCAAGGCAGGGTCGGAGTCACGGCCGATGCTCTGATAGGCCAGGCGTACCTGCTTGAGGTCGACGAATTGAGTTGCAACATTGACATCACATCGAGCCGACGCAAACGACGGCAGGCCGCATAAAAGTGCGGCCAGAAACAGAAAAACACGCATTTGATAAATACCGACAACAGATCCCAATAGGCCGCGAGTCTGATGAAGTTTTGTCGGGGGCGCTGCCACAGTTGCGTGACAGTTTGATGAAGGCGGCTGAACGGTCTTTATAACCGCGCGCAGACGGGGATCGTACGCCTGGCTTTAGCCGGGAAGGCAGCATTTTGAATTTTCCGGCCTCGTCCCGGCTGAAGCCGGTCCCACGAGAACTGTGATTTTACAGAGCTTCAGCGAGGGGGTACTGCAGCAAGGCTCGCGATCCGGCCAGCCAGAGATTGTCGCCAAACCGCAGTTGCGCCTCTTGAACCTGTTCAAGCCGGGGTCGCAGGTTAGCCAGTAACACGTCACTTTCATCGACCACCCCCAGCGACAGCACTTTGTATGTGGGCACGCGATCCAGCACGGCCGCCAGCTGCTCGGGCGCCTGCACCAGATCGACGTGCAGGCCCTGCACCGGCAGACAGGCGGCAAGCCCGAGATTATCGGTCAGGGCCCCGGTGTAAGTGGCGAGCAGCTTTTTCAACGGCGAATACTGCAAGATGTGATACGCCCGCTCGAACGCGCTTTTCCAGGCCTGCGGCAACTCCAGCGCCAGAATCGGTTCATCGATCTGTACCCACTCCACGCCCTGCCCCGCCAGCCTGCCGAGAATTTCGCCATACAGCGGCAGCAGGCGCTCCAGCAGGTCGAGTCTGTCGAAAGGGTCGCCCGTGGTTTCCCCCAGCCAGAGATAAGTCAGCGGGCCAAGCAGTACAGGTTTGACCGCGTGACCAAACCGCTTTGCCTCTTCGACCTCCTCGAACAACTGCTCCCAGCTCAGCTGGAAGCGTTGCTCCCGAGTGAACTGCGGCGCGACGTAGCGTGACTCGGTGTCGAACCAGCGCCTGGCGCAATCATCGGCGTCAGACCCGGCGTCTTCGGCCATGGCAAACAGCGTCGCCAGGGTTGGCAAACCACGGCTGTCCTTGCTGTCGGCAAAGCGTTGCGGGATCACACCCAGCATCAGCGAATGGGTCAGTACCGAATCCTGCCAGGCGAAATCACCCACCGGCAGTTGCTCGATCCCGGCGGCCTGCTGGGACTGCCAGCGGTTGCGGCGCAGCCCCCCAGCAGTTACCCGCAAGGCATCCTCGCTCATTTCACCGGCAAGCCAGGCGTGGATGGACGGTTTCAGGTCATCGTGGACACTGAACGGTGCGCGGGCAGAATGATGGGCCAAGGCCATGGTGCATCCCCTTTAAAAGATGGGCGTATTGTCGACATCCGCCCTATCATGAGACAAACTCATTTTTTTCGTGTTCATCACAAGATTTTTTCATGGAGCGCCAAGGTGCTTGAAATACGCCACTTGAAAACCCTGCACGCCCTGCGAGAAGCCGACAGCCTGGTGGAGGCCGCCGAACGCCTGCATCTGACACAGTCAGCGCTGTCCCATCAGTTCAAAGAGCTGGAGGAGCGCCTGAGCATGCCGTTGTTCGTGCGCAAGACCAAACCGGTGCGCTTCACCAGTGCCGGCTTGCGCTTGCTACAGCTGGCCGACTCGGTGTTGCCACAGCTGCGCGGCGCGGAACGCGACATTGCGCGTCTGGCGGGGGGCACTGCGGGGCGCCTGCACATGGCCATCGAGTGCCACAGCTGCTTTCAGTGGCTGATGCCGACCATCGATCAGTTCCGCGATGCCTGGCCCGAAGTCGAGCTGGACCTGGCCTCGGGCTTTGCCTTTGCGCCACTGCCAGCGCTGGCCCGTGGCGATCTCGACCTGGTGGTCACCTCTGACCCGCTGGAACTGCTGGGCATCACCTATGTGCCGCTGTTCACCTACGAGGCGATGCTGGCGGTGGCCAATCAGCATGCGCTGGCAAGCAAGCCGTTCATTGTGCCGGAAGACTTGATCAAGGAAATCCTGATCACCTATCCGGTGGAGCGTGACCGGCTGGACATCTTCACTCGTTTCCTGGAACCGGCGGACATCGAGCCGGCCCAGGTGCGCACCTCGGAGCTGACCGTCATGATGATGCAACTGGTGGCCAGCGGTCGCGGTGTCTGTGGCATGCCCCACTGGGCGCTGCACGAATACAGTTCGCGGGGCTACGTCAAAGGCAAACGCCTGGGTGAAAAAGGCCTGTTCGCCACCCTTTACGCCGCCGTGCGCACCGACATGCTCGACGCCCCCTACATGCGCGATTTCCTGCTGACGGCCAAAGACACCTCATTCGCCACGCTGGATGGCGTCAGCGCAGTGCGGTGATACTTGTCTGGAGCGCTTGGGATTGTGTGTATTGCGGTGCTCTTGAAATCGCAGCATTGCAAGGGAGGCCACGCATTCCTTGGGCATGCAGAGTCCGTAGGAGCGCGCTTGCCCGCGATGGCGTCAGTTAAGTCAGCGGCTATGTGGGGCTAGAAATCCAATCGCGAGCAAGCTCACTCCTACAGGTCCGCAGCGATCGCGATCTTGAGAACAGCGCGAAACGTACGGCGGAAGGCACCACAATGATCGTATCGATATCAGTACAGCGGAACGATTTCAGTACAGCTTTCTCGTCACCGAAATACGCACCCGCCAGATCAGCGTATTGAAATCAATACACAGGCGTAGCATACATACAGTCTAAAAATCTTTAAGCCATTGAATTTATTGACAAATATAAAGCTGGCCGCCTATTTGCTAGATAAAGCCATCACGCCTGCGCGCGCTGCGGGCTCATGTCACTGTCAGGAGTTTTTATGAGCGAATTGCGTTTCACTGTCGATCACGAATGGCTGCGAGCCGAAATCGATGGCAGTGTCACCGTAGGCATAACGCCTTACGCACAAGAATCCCTGGGTGATGTGGTCTACGTACAACTGCCGGAACTGCAGACCTACGCCCAGCATGCCGAAGCATCGGTCGTCGAATCGGTCAAAGCCGCCAGCAGCATCAACATGCCCCTCGATGGCGAAGTGGTTGAAGTCAACTCCGCCCTCGATGCCACTCCGGAACTGGTCAACGAAGACGCCCTCGGCGCCGGCTGGTTCTTTCGATTCATCCCCCAGGACGCCAGTGCCGTCGAGCAGTTGCTCGATCAGGACGCCTACGACCGCCTGATCAAAGCCAACGCCGAAGCCTGAGGAGCCGACCATGACCGACATGATTGAACTGAGCACTGCCAACGAATTCATCGCCCGCCACATCGGCCCCCGCGCCGCCGACGAGCACGCCATGCTGGCGACCCTGGGCTACGAATCGCTGGAAGCATTGAGCGCCAGCGTCATTCCGGAAACCATCAAGGGCACCAGCGTGCTGGGCAGCACGCCGGGCCTGAGCGAAGCCGATGCCCTGGCCTCGATCAAGGCCATCGCAGGCAAGAACCAGCTGTTTACCACTTACATCGGCCAGGGTTATTACAACACCCACACGCCTGCGCCCATCCTGCGCAACCTGCTGGAAAACCCGGCCTGGTACACCGCCTACACGCCTTACCAGCCAGAAATCTCCCAGGGCCGCCTGGAATCCCTGCTCAATTTTCAGACCCTGATCAGCGACCTCACGGGCTTGCCGATTGCCAACGCCTCGTTGCTCGATGAAGCCACCGCCGCTGCCGAAGCGATGACCTTCTGCAAACGCCTGAGCAAGAACAAGAGCAGCCATCAGTTCTTCGCCTCCAGCCACTGCCATCCGCAGACCCTGGACGTGCTGCGCACCCGCGCCGAGCCACTGGGCATCACGGTCGTGGTCGCCGACGAAGCCGAGCTGAGCGATGTCAGCCCGTTCTTTGGCGCCCTGCTGCAGTATCCGGCGAGCAACGGCGACGTGTTTGACTATCGTGAACTGGTGGAGCGCTTCCACGCCGCCAACGCGCTGGTGGCGGTGGCCGCAGATTTGCTGGCCCTGACCCTGCTGACCCCGCCCGGCGAGTTCGGTGCCGACGTGGCCATTGGCAGTGCGCAGCGGTTTGGCGTGCCACTGGGCTTTGGTGGCCCACACGCCGCCTACTTCTCCACCAAGGATGCGTACAAGCGCGACATGCCGGGCCGTCTGGTGGGTGTCTCGGTGGATCGTCACGGCAAGCAGGCACTGCGCCTGGCAATGCAGACCCGCGAGCAACATATCCGCCGCGAGAAAGCCACCAGCAACATCTGCACCGCGCAAGTGCTGCTGGCCAACATCGCCAGCATGTACGCCGTTTATCACGGCCCTCAGGGTTTGACCCGGATCGCCAATCGCGTTCATCAACTGACAGTGATCTTCGCCAAGGGCCTCAGCCAGCTGGGCCTGCAGGTTGAGCAGACGTACTTCTTCGACAGCCTGACGATCAACACCGGCGCTGACACCGCAGCGTTGCACGCCAAGGCACGTGCGCAGCAGATCAACCTGCGCGAAGTGGACAGCCAGCGTCTGGGCCTGTCGCTGGATGAAACCACTACACCCGCTGCCGTCGAAACACTGTGGGCGATCTTCGCCGGTGAAGGCCAGACCCTGCCGGACTTCGCCGCCCTGGCTGCCAGCGCCGAAGCCAAGGTACCCCAGAGCCTGCTGCGTCAATCGGCCATCCTCAGCCACCCGGTGTTCAACCGCTATCATTCTGAAACCGAACTGATGCGCTACCTGCGCAAGCTGGCCGACAAGGACCTGGCGCTGGACCGCACCATGATTCCGCTGGGTTCGTGCACCATGAAGCTCAATGCCGCCAGCGAAATGATCCCGGTTACCTGGGCCGAGTTCGGCGATCTGCACCCGTTTGCCCCCGCCGAGCAAAGCGCCGGTTACCAGCAGCTCACTGACGAACTGGAAGCGATGCTCTGCGCCGCCACCGGTTACGACTCCATCTCGCTGCAGCCCAACGCCGGTTCCCAGGGCGAGTACGCAGGCCTGCTGGCCATCCGTGCCTATCACCAGAGCCGTGGCGATGAACGCCGCGACATCTGCCTGATTCCGTCGTCCGCTCACGGCACCAACCCGGCCACTGCCAACATGGCTGGCATGCGCGTGGTCGTCACCGCCTGTGATGCACGCGGCAACGTCGACATCGAGGATTTGCGCGCCAAGGCCATCGAACACCGCGAGCATCTGGCCGCGATCATGATCACCTACCCGTCGACCCACGGCGTGTTCGAGGAAGGCATCCGCGAAATCTGCGCCATCGTCCATGACAACGGCGGTCAGGTGTATATCGACGGCGCCAACATGAACGCCATGGTCGGCCTCTGCGCGCCGGGCAAGTTCGGCGGCGACGTGTCGCACCTGAACCTGCACAAGACCTTCTGCATCCCCCACGGCGGCGGCGGCCCGGGTGTCGGCCCGATTGGCGTCAAGTCGCACCTGACCCCGTTCCTGCCCGGCCACGCCCGCATGGACCGCAAGGCCGGCGCGGTCTGCGCGGCACCGTTCGGCAGCGCCAGCATCCTGCCGATCACCTGGATGTACATCAGCATGATGGGCGGCGAAGGTCTCAAGCGCGCCTCGCAACTGGCGATCCTCAACGCCAATTACATTTCCCGCCGCCTGGAAGAGCACTACCCCGTGCTTTACACCGGCAGCAACGGCCTGGTGGCCCACGAGTGCATCCTTGACCTGCGCCCGCTCAAGGACAGCAGCGGCATCAGCGTCGATGACGTCGCCAAGCGCCTGATCGACTTCGGCTTCCACGCGCCGACCATGTCGTTCCCGGTGGCGGGCACGCTGATGATCGAACCGACCGAAAGCGAATCCAAGGAAGAGCTGGACCGTTTCTGCGACGCCATGATCAAGATTCGCGAAGAAATCCGCGCAGTCGAGAGCGGCGAGCTGGACAAGGAAGACAACCCGCTGAAAAACGCCCCGCATACCGCCGCAGAAATTGTTGGCGAGTGGACTCACCCCTACAGCCGCGAGCAAGCGGTGTACCCGGTCGAATCCCTGATCGACGGCAAATACTGGCCACCCGTGGGTCGCGTCGACAATGTCTTCGGCGATCGCAATCTGGTCTGTGCCTGCCCGTCTATTGAAAGCTATCAGGAGGCATGATCATGAGCGAACAACTGCTGACCACACCACTCCACGCCCTGCACCGTGAACTGGGTGCCCGAATGGTGCCTTTCGCCGGTTACGACATGCCGGTGCAATATCCCGCCGGAGTGATGAAGGAACACCTGCACACGCGCGAAAAAGCCGGGCTGTTCGACGTCTCGCACATGGGCCAGATCCGTTTGACCGGCGCTGACGCAGCGAGCGCGCTGGAGGCACTGGTGCCTGTGGACATCATTGATTTGCCAGTGGGCATGCAGCGCTACGCCATGTTCACCGATGAACACGGTGGCATTCTGGATGACCTAATGGTCGCCAATCTGGGCAACGATCAACTGATGCTGGTGGTTAACGCGGCGTGCAAGGATCAGGACCTGGCGCACCTGCGCAAGCATCTGGCGGGGCATTGCCAGATTGAACCGCTCTTTGAGGAGCGCGCCCTGCTGGCCTTGCAAGGTCCGGCAGCGGTCACGGTGCTGGCACGACTCGCGCCTGAGGTCGCAAAAATGACTTTCATGCAGTTCACCGCCGTGCAGCTGCTGGGCGCTGATTGCTATGTCAGCCGCTCAGGCTACACCGGCGAAGACGGCTACGAGATCTCGGTCCCTGCCGATCAGGCTGAGGCGCTGGCTCGCCGCCTGCTGGCGGAGCCGGAAGTGGCGCCTATCGGCCTGGGTGCGCGCGACTCGCTGCGCCTGGAAGCCGGCCTGTGTCTCTACGGCCATGACATGGACACGCGCACCAGCCCCATTGAAGCCAGCCTGCTGTGGGCCATCTCAAAGATTCGCCGCGCTGATGGCGCTCGCGCCGGTGGCTTCCCGGGTGCCGAGCAGATCTTTGCACAACAGCAGCAAGGTGTGGCGCGCAAACGCGTCGGCTTGCTGCCACAGGAACGCACCCCGGTGCGTGAAGGTGCGGACATTGTCGATGATCAGGGTGCTGTGGTCGGGACGGTCTGTAGCGGCGGGTTCGGTCCGAGCCTGGGCGGCCCGCTGGCGATGGGGTATGTAAACAGCGAACTGGCCACACTCGACACGGCACTCTGGGCCGTGGTGCGTGGCAAGCCAGTCCCCATGCGCGTCACCAAGATGCCATTCGTTGCGCAACGTTATTTCCGTGGCTGATAACCATGGTCAACCGTCATGGCTGACAGCGTTGACGGTCAGGCGCGGCTGACCATTGATGCGAAATACGCGGGGCGCGTAGTACGAACGCCCCGCAGTAGTACACGCCCTAAACAGCGGCAACTTAATAACCAACCGCACTTTAAAAGTGCGCCACCCTGCCAAAATCTATTGATTCTTGCGCCATGGTTAATATTTTTTAAAACCCGGCAAACCGCCTGAATCCGGGCACCTCATACGCTTGTTTTTGTAATCGATGTTGGCGTAGAGTTTCGCAACTGTGTTTGCATGGGTCGCTTGAATCGGGACCTGGGCAGTAGCCCAAGATGTCGCTACAACCCGCGCTGCGTTTCTTACTTCCTGCAACCAGCCCAGTACTCCTTCCATTGCAAGGGGCTGTCATTTATTCATGTTGCAGGGAAAAGAATATGTCCACACGTCAGAGCGGTACTGTTAAGTGGTTCAACGATGAAAAAGGATTCGGCTTTATCACGCCCGAGAGCGGTCCGGACCTGTTCGTACACTTTCGCGCCATTCAGGGCAGCGGCTTCAAGAGCCTGAAAGAAGGCCAGAAAGTCACCTTCGTTGCCGTGCAGGGCCAGAAAGGCCTGCAGGCGGATGAAGTGCAAGCCGAGGCATAATCGCAGGCCCCCTAAAGCCCCTGACGCTTGATGTCGGGGGCTTTTTTTTGCTCGCGATTTTGTACACTGCGGCCTCGTCAGAATCGAGAGCCCGCCATGCCCCGCCCTCTGTTGCATCCGCAAGGTGACTTTGCCCCCGCCAGCCTGGCCAGGCGTCTGGCGGCCGTTTCCTACGACGCGGTTCTGTGCATTGCACTGATGCTGGTGACCGCGTTCATTTACAAGCTGGTGTTGATGGCAATCATCGGCCAGGCACGGCTCAAGGCGTTGTCGGATTCAGGCTCGCTGGATGGCGACCCACTGCTGTCGACCCTGTTGTTGCTGGTGCTGTTCGGATTTTTCGCCACGTTCTGGACCCGTGCCGGGCAGACGCTGGGCATGCAGGTATGGGGCATCCGCGTGCAGAATACTGACGGCAGCCGTATCAGCCTGGTGCAGGCGCTGCTGCGCTTCATGGTCGCTATCGCGTCGTGGCTGTGCGTGGGGCTGGGTTTTGTGTGGGCGCTATTTGACAAGCAGAATCGCAGTTGGCATGACCGCTATTCAGGCAGCCAGCTGGTGCGGGTGCCGAAGCGGACATAACCTTCTCATAGTCGTAAAAAAGCCGACTCGAAAGTCGGCTTTTCATTAGCAGGAAATTTTATCCGGCCCTGCGTAACAGGAGCACCCCGGCCAACCCGCAGACGGCCGCAGGCACCAGCACGGCGAACAGCGGCGAGAAGCCGAACACTAGGCTCGACGGCCCTAGCAGGTCCTGCACGATGCGGAAGGTGAAGCCCACCAGCACGCCGGTAAATACCCGCTGCCCCAGGGTGACCGAGCGCAACGGGCCGAAGATGAAGGAGATCGCCATCAATACCAGAGCGACGGTCACCAGCGGTTGCAGCACCTTGGTCCAGAACGCCAGCCAGTAACGGCCATTGCTCAGGCCCTGATCCGCGAGGTAGTGCGCGTATTGCCACAGGCCGGTGATCGACAGGGAGTCAGGCGGCATGATGACGGTGTTCAGCAATTGCGGGCTCAGGGCCACGTCCCAGCGCTCTTCAGGCGTGGCAATGACCTCGGTGCTGCCATCGCGGAAGAAAGTGGTATTGATGTCTTTCAAGGCCCACGAATCTTCGTTGAACGTCGCCTGTTTGGCGAAGCTGGCGCTGAGCATGTGGCGCTCGTCGTCAAAACGATAGCGGGTGACGCCGTAGAGCACGCCATTTGGCTGCACCGAGTTGATGTGAATGAACTCATCACCCTGACGATGCCACATGCCGTGTCGCGCGCTTTGTGCGTCGCCGCTGCCCTGGGCCAGAGAGCGGTTGGCCTGAGCCTGATTTTCCGCAGCAGGCGCCACGTACTCGCCGATCAGCACTCCGGCGATCATCAGCACCAGCATGGGTTTCATCACGGCCCAGACAATGCGGCCGATGGAAACACCCGCCGCACGCATGATAGTCAGTTCGCTGCTGCTGGCCAGGCTGCCCAGGCCCACAAGACAGCCGATCAATGCCGCCATCGGCAGCATTTCGTACACCCGGCGCGGGGCGGTGAGCGCAACGAAGCCGCCCGCGTCCATCAGGGTGTAGGTGTCACTGATGTCGCCCATCTCGTCGATCAGGGCAAACAGCGACGCCAGCCCGAGGATAATGCCCAGTACCGCGAGAATTGCGACGAATACGCTTTTGCCAATGTAGCGATCGAGCTTAACCATGAGCCACCTCCGACGCGCTGCGGCGACTCTTCATCTTCAATTTCATCGGTTCCCAGTAAAGCAGGCCCAGCCCGATCAGCAGGAACACGCCATGCACCCACCACATGCCCAGCACCATTGGCAGTTTGCCTTTCTCCAGCGCGCCGCGCACGGCGATCAGTGTGGTCAGGTAAGCCATATAAAGAAGAATGGCGGGGAGCAGTTTCAGGTAGCGGCCCTGGCGCGGGTTGACCCGCGCCAGCGGCACTGCCATCAGCGTGACGATGAATACCAGGATCGGCAGCGAAATGCGCCAGTGCAGCTCGGCCTGATTGCGGCGTTCGCTGCTGCCGATCAAGGCGGAAGTGGGAATCGCCTCGCGGTCAGTGATTTCATCGCTGATGTCAGGCTTGGGCAGTAACGCACCATAAGTGTCGTACTTGATCGCGCGGTAATTGGCTTCGCCGGGATTGCCGTCGTAGCGGTAGCCGTTCTCCAGAATCAGGAAGCGGTTGCCGTCAGCCCTGACTTCCTGGTGGCCTTTTTCGGCGACCAGAACGGTAATGCCACGGTCCTTGCTCTTGTCCGACGACATGCGTTTTTCCGAGATGAACACGCCGCCCAGATTGGCGCGGTCCTCGGTCAGCTCCTGGGTGTAGGTCACCCGGCTGCCATCACGCAGGGTCTGGAAACGGCCCGGCACCAGGGTGTCGAACTCGGTCATTGCGTCCTGTTTGTTGATCAGCATGGAAAACTGCGTGGCGCCCTGGGGGGCCAGGCTGAAGCTCAGCCAGGCGACCAGCAATGCCACCAGCGCCGCCGGCGCCATGGTCATCAGCAGCAGGCGCTGCTGGCTCATGCCGGTGGCGGCCAGCACGGTCATTTCGCTTTCCAGGTACAACCGGCCGTACGCCAGCAGGATCCCCAGGAACAGACCCAGCGGCAGGATCAGCTGCAGGAAGCCGGGCATGCGAAAGCCCATGATCATGAACAGCACGCCCGGATCCAGCGCGCCGGAGGCCGCCTGCGCAAGGTATTTGATGAAGCGTCCGCTCATGATGATCACCAGCAAGACCGCGCTGACCGCGCTCAAGGTAACCAGCACTTCTCGGGATAGATAACGGAAGACGATCAAACCAGACACTCCAGGGTCGCCCGGCTCAGGCAGCCGGGCAAGAAATGGTACTCGTGGTAACGGCAGACCAGGCGCTTTGCGCCGCAGATCAGCCAAAAAATATGCGGCATTATCCTGTGAATAGGCGGCGCTGTCACTGCGTGACCCGGATAGTTCTTCAGGCCCTGTCTTGCACAGCGTTTGATTGCCGCGTTTTACGGGGTTGTCAGCGGTCCCGTGCCGGGGTCAAACTGCGGGCCTTGTCGCGAGCAGGCTTGAGCAAGACACCTCTGCCCTGCCGCGCACGTCATTCATTTCGCGATAGCTCATCGTTAATTCGGGGACCCCGACATGGAATTGGTTGTTAAAAGCGTAAGCCCAGAAACCTTTAAAACAGCAACGCTGGTGGTTGCAGTGGGCGAAGGCCAGGTGCTCAGTGATGCGGCCAAAACCGTAGACACCCTGAGTGGCGGTGCGATTGCTGCCGTACTCAAACGCGGCGACCTGCAAGGCAAGGTCGGCCAGAGCCTGCTGCTGCACAGCCTGCCAAACCTGAAAGCCGAACGCGTGCTGCTGGTGGGCACCGGTAAAGAAACCGAATTGTCTGATCGCCAGTTCAAGAAAGTCATCAGCTGCGTGCTGACCAACCTCAAAGGCCTGGGCGGCGCTGATGCTGCAATCGCGCTGGACCAGTTGCTGGTCAAGCATCGCGACACCTACGGCAAGACCCGTTTGCTGGCCGAAACCCTGGCCGATGGCGAGTACGTGTTCGATCAATTCAAGTCGCAAAAGGCTGAAGCCCGCGCCCTGAAAAAAGTCACCCTGCTGACCAACAAGATCACCGTCGCCGATGTCGAGCGCGCCGCGCAGCATGCCCAGGCCATCGCCACCGGCATGGCCTTGACCCGCGACCTCGGCAACATGCCGCCCAACCTGTGCCACCCGACCTATCTGGGCGAGCAGGCCAAGGCGCTGGGCAAGGCGCACAAGCACCTCAAAGTTGAAGTACACGACGAGAAAGACATCGCCAAACTGGGCATGGGTGCTTTCCTCGCCGTCGGCCAGGGCAGCGCTCAGCCGCCCCGCCTGATCGTGATGAATTATCAGGGCGGCAAGAAGAACGACCAGCCGTTCGTGCTTGTGGGTAAAGGCATCACCTTCGATACCGGTGGCATCAGCATCAAGCCTGCCGCGGGCATGGACGAGATGAAATTCGACATGTGTGGCGCCGCCAGCGTGTTCGGCACCCTGCGTGCCGTGCTTGAGCTGGAACTGCCGATCAACCTGGTCTGCGTGATTGCCGCCGCCGAGAACATGCCCAGCGGCAACGCAACGCGCCCTGGCGACATCGTCACCACCATGAGCGGGCAGACCGTTGAAATCCTCAATACCGATGCCGAAGGCCGTCTGGTGCTGTGTGACGCACTGACCTACGCCGAACGCTTCAAGCCAAAGACCGTGATCGACATCGCAACCCTGACCGGCGCCTGCGTGGTAGCGCTGGGCGGTCACACTTCCGGTTTGCTGGGCAACAACGACGCGCTGATCAACCAACTGCTCGACGCGGGCAAGATGGCTGACGATCGCGCCTGGCAATTGCCGCTGTTCGATGAATACCAGGAACAGCTGGACAGCCCGTTTGCCGACATCGCCAACATTGGCGGCCCGAAAGGCGGCACCATCACTGCGGCGTGCTTCCTCTCGCGCTTCACCAAGGCTTACGAGTGGGCGCACCTGGACATCGCCGGCACTGCCTGGATGAGCGGCAAGGAAAAGGGCGCCACCGGCCGTCCAGTGCCGCTGCTGACCCAGTACCTGCTGGACCGCGCTGGCGTATAAAATTTCGGCGTTCTGACAAGACCGGTAGGAGCGCGCGAGCAACGCGAGGCCGCGATAGCGTTGTGACTGACACATCGCTATCGCGGGCCTCGTAGCCTCGGTGCGCTCCTACAGGGTATGCATTTCAAATCCATGATTAATGTGATGACCAGCAAGACACGAGTACCCAACAATCCGGACCCTGCATGACCCAAGTCGATTTCTACATCCTGCCCAGCGCCGATCCATCAGCTCGTCTGGATTTTGCCTGCAAGCTGACGGAAAAAGCCTGGCGCATGGGCCACCGGATCTACCTGCATTGCAGCGACGCCAGCCAGCGCGAAGAACTCGATGCCAGGCTGTGGCGCTTCAAGGGCGAGGCATTCCTCCCCCACGGCGACGCCGAGGACGACTCGGATGCGCCAGTGGTGCTGGGCCTGGGCAGCGACCCCGGAAACCATCAAGACCTGCTGGTCAATCTTGACCTGCGCGTCCCTGAATTTTTCAAAGGTTTCGCCCGCGTGGCTGAAATCGTTGTCGAAGAACCTGCCATCAGGCTGGCCGCACGAGAGAGTTTTCGTTTCTATCGTGAACAGGGCTATCCTCTGCAGGATCACCGACTACAGCGTCTCTGAGCCTAAAATGGACACTCCAAAACCCCAGAATGACCCCGCCAACCTGCTGGACGACCTTGAGTCGATCCGCCAGCTGCTCGGCGACGAATCACGCTCAACGCCCGAGCATGGCGAAAACCAGATTCCGCTGCTGTTCGACGTGGTGGGTGCCCGACCGGCCCACCACGCGCAACCGGACTTTGCCGAAGACGATGCCGATATCCCGACGCTGACGGCCGATTCAGTCGCAACCCCGGCCACTGCGGTACAGGTGGTGTCGAAGGAGGACGCGCTGCTGCATCTGAACAGCGAGTTGCGCGCCGCCGCGCAGCTGATCATGCAGGACGTCATCGGTGACTTCGCCCCACACATCGAGACCGAAATCAAACGCCGACTGGAGGCGCGGATGGAGCGCTTGCTGAGCCAGTATCAGAACTGAAACGGCTCACGTGGGACCGGCTTCAGCCGGGAAGACTGAGGTGCTGACAATATAAATGCGTTGAAGGCACTGGCCCCCTCCCGGCTAAAGCCGGTCCCACGTCACTGGTGCGGTCTTTTTATCGCCCATCATCGCCCCGCCCTACGCCCAGCCGCTCATCCTCGCTATACTTGTCGGCTTTCCTGAATTACAGCAATAGGTTCCCGCCGCGCATGGACAAGACCTACCAGCCTCACGCTATTGAAACTTCCTGGTATCAAACCTGGGAATCCGAGAACTACTTCGCGCCGCAAGGCACAGGTGACTCGTACACCATCATGATCCCGCCGCCGAATGTCACCGGCAGCCTGCACATGGGCCATGGTTTCAATAACGCGATCATGGACGCCTTGATCCGGTTCCGCCGCATGCAGGGCCGCAACACCCTGTGGCAGCCGGGCACCGACCACGCCGGTATTGCCACGCAGATGCTGGTAGAGCGCCAGATCGAAGCCCAGGGCCTGAACCGTCACGACCTGGGCCGCGACCAGTTTCTGCAGAAGATCTGGGAGTGGAAGGATCAGTCCGGTGGCAATATCAGCCGTCAGATCCGCCGCCTGGGGTCCTCCGTCGACTGGAGCCGCGAGCGCTTCACCATGGACGACGGCTTGTCGGAGGCCGTGAAAGAAGCCTTCGTGCGCCTGCATGAAGACGGCCTGATCTATCGCGGCAAGCGTCTGGTCAACTGGGACACCAAGCTGCACACCGCCATCTCCGACCTGGAAGTGGAAAACCACGACGAAAAAGGCCATCTGTGGAACCTGCGTTATCCGCTGGCTGACGGCGCGAAAACCGCTGAAGGCCTGGATTACCTGATCGTTGCCACGACTCGCCCGGAAACCATGCTCGGTGATGCTGCGGTCGCCGTTAACCCGGAAGACGAGCGCTACCAGGCACTGATCGGCAAATTCGTCGAGTTGCCATTGGTTGGCCGCCGCATCCCGATCATCGCGGATGATTACTGCGACCCGGAATTCGGCACCGGCTGCGTGAAGATCACTCCGGCCCACGATTTCAACGACTACGAAGTGGGCAAACGCCACAACTTGCCGCTGCTCAACATTTTCGACAAAAACGCCCACGTGCTGCCTGCCGCCCAGGTGTTCAACCTCGACGGCACGCTGAATGACGCCATCGACGGCAGCCTGCCAGCCGAGTATGCAGGGCTGGACCGCTTTGAAGCGCGCAAGCAGATCGTCGCAGCTTTCGACGCCGCAGGCCTGCTGGTCAGCGTCGACGACCACGCGCTGAAAGTGCCGAAAGGCGACCGTTCCGGCACCATCATCGAGCCATGGCTGACCGATCAGTGGTACGTGTCCACCAAGCCGCTGGCGGAACCAGCCATCGCGGCCGTGGAAGACGGCCGCATCGCCTTCGTGCCCAAGCAATACGAAAACATGTACTTCTCCTGGATGCGCGACATTCAGGACTGGTGTATCAGCCGTCAGCTCTGGTGGGGCCACCGCATTCCGGCCTGGTATGACGAGTCCGGCAAAGTCTATGTCGGCCGTGATGAAGCCGAAGTGCGCGCCAAACACAACCTTGGTCCCGACGTTGCACTGCAACAGGACAACGACGTCCTCGACACATGGTTCAGCTCCGGGCTGTGGACCTTCTCCACCCTGGGCTGGCCGGAAAAGACCAAGGCGCTGGAAACCTTTCACTCCACCGACGTGCTAGTCACCGGTTTCGACATCATTTTCTTCTGGGTTGCCCGGATGATCATGCTCACCATGCACCTGGTGAAGAACGAAGACGGCACCCCGCAAGTGCCGTTCAAGACGGTTTATGTGCATGGCCTGGTCCGCGATGGCCAAGGTCAGAAAATGTCCAAGTCCAAGGGCAACGTCCTGGATCCGCTGGACATCATCGACGGCATCGAGCTTGAAGACCTGGTGCAGAAACGCACCTCGGGCATGATGCAGCCGAAACTGGCGAAGAAGATCGAGAAGCAGACCCGCGATGAATTCGCCGACGGCATCGCCAGCTACGGCACCGATGCCCTGCGCTTCACTTTCTGTTCGCTGGCCTCCACCGGGCGCGACATCAAGTTCGACATGGGCCGCGTCGAAGGCTATCGCAACTTCTGCAACAAGATCTGGAACGCCGCGCGCTACGTCCTGGACAAGGGCGAAGACTGCGGCCAGAACGGCGAAGAAGTGGAGCTGTCGCTGGCCGACCGCTGGATCATTTCGCAGCTGCAACGCACCGAAGCCGAAGTGACCCGGCAACTGGACCAGTTCCGCTTCGACCTCGCCGCTCAGGCGCTGTACGAGTTCATCTGGAACCAGTACTGCGACTGGTATCTGGAGTTGTCCAAGCCTGTGCTGTGGGACGAGACTGCGCCGGTGGAACGTCAGCGCGGCACGCGTCGCACGCTGGTTCGGGTACTGGAAGTGGCGTTGCGTCTGGCGCACCCGTTCATGCCGTTCATCACCGAAGAAATCTGGCAGCGCCTGGCGCCGCTGGCGGGCGTTGAAGGCAAGACCATCATGCTGCAGCCATGGCCGGTGGCCAACGAAGCGCGCATCGATCAGGCGGCCGAAGACGACATCGAATGGCTCAAGGGCCTGATGCTGGCCACCCGCAACATTCGTGGCGAAATGAACATCGGGCCGGGCAAGCCATTGCAGCTGTTCCTGAAAAACGTCAACGCTCAAGACCTGCGTCGCCTGCAGGAAAACGATTATCTGCTGAAAAAGCTGGCCAAGCTGGAGTCCATCACTGTGCTTGAGGCCGGTGCCGAAGCGCCGCTGTCGGCCACCGCACTGGTGGGCGAGATGGAAGTGCTGGTGCCCATGGCAGGCCTGATCGACAAGGCCGCTGAGCTGGCGCGCCTGGACAAGGAAATCCTGCGCCTGCAAGGTGAAGTGCAACGCGTGGGCGGCAAGCTGTCCAACGCAGCCTTCGTTGACAAGGCACCGCCTGAAGTCATCGCCAAGGAGCGCGCGAAGATGGCTGAAGCCGAACAGGCCCTGAGCAAACTGGCCGAGCAGCATGCGCGGATTGCGAGTTTGTAATTAAAAACAGTCACCCAGCCCAAAACTCGGGCTGGTCGACACCTACAAACCCTGTAGGAGCGAGCTTGCTCGCGATAGCGGAGTGTCAGTTAACGACTATGTATCTGACACTACGCCATCGCGGGCAAGCGCTCTCCTACGAGGGGTGTGCAGTCTCTTCACAGAATCCAAATTCATGACAACCCCCACCCCAAAACCACCCCGCAAAAAGCCTAAACCGGCGCAGCCAGCCAAGCCTGCCGAGCCGCGGGAAAAGGCAACCTTGCATCCGCGCAACCGGCATCAGGGCCATTACGACTTTCCCAAGCTGATCAAGAGCAGCCCTGAGCTGGGTCAGTTTCTGATTACCAATCCGTATGGCAAGGAAAGCATCGACTTTGCCGATCCTGCGGCCGTGCGGGTGTTCAACAGAGCGTTGCTCAAGTCGTTCTATGGGATTGCCCATTGGGACATCCCCGCAGACTACCTCTGCCCGCCCATTCCGGGGCGAGCCGACTACCTGCATTTTCTCGCCGACCTGCTGGCCGAAGGCAATGCAGGCGCGATCCCTCGGGGTGCAGCGGTCAAGGCGCTGGACGTCGGCACCGGGGCAAACTGCGTCTACCCCCTGATTGGGCACAGCGATTACGGCTGGCAGTTCCTCGGCTCCGAGATCGACCCGACAGCGGTTGCCGCCGCGACGCTCATCGTCAAGTCGAACGCGCTGAACAAAGCCATCAGGCTGCGTCTGCAGAGCAATCGCCAGCATATCCTGCTGGGCCTGCTCGCCAGCGAAGAGCGCTTCGACGTCAGCTTGTGCAACCCACCCTTCCATTCTTCGCTGGAGGAGGCCCAGCGCGGCAGCCAGCGTAAATGGCGGGCCCTGGGCAAGGCTGATCCGAAGCGCAAACTGCCGGTGCTCAACTTCGGTGGCCAGTCTCAGGAATTGTGGTGTGAAGGCGGTGAAATTGGCTTTGTCACCCAACTGATCAAAGAAAGCACCCAAGTGGCGACGCAGGTGCTGTGGTTCAGCACGCTGGTGTCGAAGGCGTCAAACCTGCCGCTGATTCAAAGCACACTGAAAAAAGTCGGCGTGTTTGAAAGCCGGATAGTCGAGATGGGCCAGGGCCAGAAGCAAAGCCGCTTCGTCGCCTGGACCTTTCACGACAAGGCCCTGCAGGAAGCCTGGCGGCAGGCGCGCTGGGTGTCGTAGCGAAGTCGTGGGACTGAATTGCGGGACTAATCCGTGGGACCGGCTTTAGCCGGGAAAGCTTCATCATTGGCCAGACACATGCAGTGAATTTCAGGGCCTCTTCCCGGCTAAAGCCGGTCTTACGTCAACAGATAAGCTGAAGTCATCGCCCACAAAAAAGCCGTGCCCGGTTAACCGGTGCACGGCTTTTTACAACAAGTCAGTACTTACTTGTTGATCGAGTCGGTCAGCACTTTGGCTGGTACGAACTTGATGACTTTCTTGGCAGCGATTTCGATGGCAGCGCCAGTCGAAGGGTTGCGGCCAGTGCGAGCTGGACGCTCTGCCACTTTCAGCTTGCCGATGCCCGGCAGAGTGATTTCTGCACCGTTTTCCAGTTGGTCGGCAACAATCTGGCCCAATTGCTCAAGAGCGTTACGCGCGGTGGTTTTTGGCGCGTCGATAGCTTCTGCGATATCGGCGATCAATTGGTCTTTAGTCAGAGCCATGGTGGTGTTCCTTCCCTATCAAATTCATTTGGATTGCAGAGTGAGGCGTCGGCCTGGGATCGGGCATCAAACCCGACCCTCCTGTAGCAGCCACGGTTAATCGCGAAATGTAGATACACAAACCATGCATTGGTTCGGCCGGAACGCTCACTGACTGCGGTGCTGGCGCGCTATGCTGCGCAAGACCGGGCAAAACTAGCACAGAGCCGAGCAAATATCCGCACTAACCTAGCCGATTGGACAGGTTTCTCCCGAATCAGCCAAAAAAACTCTTGGGAATTGCTATCGCTGCCAAAATCAAGGGGTCCAGCGACGTTTCATGTTTTGCTGCGTTACACTGACCGCTGTTTGACCGAGCCGCGCGGCTCGTCCTGTTTTTCGTTCACCACCAGCCGAGATACCCATGCCGATCCGTCATTGCATCGTCCACCTGATCGACAAGAAACCCGATGGTACGCCTGCTGTTCTTCATGCCCGTGACTCCGAGCTTGCCGAGTCCGTGTCCATCGAAAACATGCTCGCCGACCTCAATGAAAGCTACAACGCCAAACAGGGCAAGGCCTGGGGCTTGTTCCACGCCGAGTCCGGTGCGCACCCCTTCAGTGGCTGGCTGAAGGAATATATGGACGGCGTCAATGATTTCACGGCTTTCAGCCGCGTTGCGGTAGAGCATCTGCAGAAGCTGATGGAGGAATCCAACCTCTCGGTCGGCGGTCACGTACTGTTTGCCCATTATCAGCAAGGCATGACCGATTACCTGGCCATCGCCCTGCTGCACCACAGCGAAGGCGTGGCTGTCAGCGAGACCCTGGACGTGACGCCATCGCGCCATCTGGACCTGGGGCAACTGCACCTGGCGGCGCGCATCAACATTTCCGAATGGCAGAACAACAAGGCCTCGAAACAGTACATTTCGTTCATCAAAGGTAAGAACGGCAAGAAGGTCTCGGAGTACTTCCGCGACTTTATCGGCTGCCAGGAAGGCGTCGATGGCCCCGGCGAAACCCGCACCCTGCTCAAGGCCTTCAGCGACTTCGTCGAGAGCGAAGACTTGCCGGAAGATTCCGCCCGGGAAAAGACCAAGACCCTGGTGGACTACGCAAGCAGCCAGAGCAAGATGGGCGAGCCCATGGGCCTGGAAGAGCTGTCGGGGCTGATCGATGAAGAGCGCCCGCGCGCGTTCTACGAGCATATTCGCAACAAGGATTACGGCCTGTCGCCGGAGATCCCCGCCGACAAGCGCACCCTCAACCAGTTTCGCCGCTTTACGGGCCGCGCCGAAGGGTTGTCGATCAGCTTCGAGGCGCATCTGCTGGGCGACAAGATCGAGTATGACGAGGCCGCCGGCACGCTGATCATCAAAGGCCTGCCGACACAGCTCACCGACCAGCTCAAGCGTCGCTGAGCGGTCAGATCATGTTGCTGCGCACTTTGAAGAAATTCGCCCTGATCATGCTCCTGGTGGTGGTCTATCAGAACTGGGGCAAGATCGAACACGTTTTCAGCCCGCAAGACGCCGCACCTGGCCACGCCAATGCGCGGGTGGTCATGTACAGCACTGAGTGGTGCGGCTACTGCAAGCAGACCCGTCGCTTCCTCGATAGCCAGGGCATTGCCTTCAAGGAATACGACATCGAAAAATCAACCGACGGCCGCCAGGCCTACGAAGCGCTGGGCGGACGCGGCATTCCGATGATCGACGTCAACGGCACGATCATCCGCGGCTTCAGCGAAGAGGCGATATTGGCGGCGTTGAAGTGAGCAGCGCCTCGCAAGCTTCGACAGCGCCTGGAGGATCGCTATGGCCCCGCAGGGGATGCCGCAGATGGCGAACCTGACGCATCAGGTCAGCTCTTTTTGATAGCGAACCCGAGCCGTGGGAAATGCACATGCACCACACCCGCCCGCTCGTCCTCGCGGCGTAGAATCAGTGCCTCACGCCCGCTGAACACCAGCTCACCTGCAACCGGGTCGACGCCATAGTCCACCGCCGCAATGCTGACCCGATCACCTGCCTTGAAGCCATTGGGATCGGTGAAGGTTTCTTGCGGCAGCGCAGCAGGCGTGGCGTTGGCGGCGATGTCGATGGCCTCAGCCGAACTCAGCTCGCTGGACGAGCCATGACCGAAGGCCAGCACCCGATTCAACCACTGCGAGACGGCTGGATAATCGTCCACCAGTGGCGCCGTGACAGGCGTCTGCTTGAGGAACCACAGGGTGTGGGCGACAGAGAAATCGGCAATCGATGGCGCACCGAACAAGAACTCACTGCCGTGCTGCAGTTGCTGCTCCAGACGCGCCATCAGGGTTGGCCACTGCGACCTTGCCTGATCGGCAGGAAGACGGTTGGCACTGCCACCGTCGAACAACGCGGCGCGGTCCGCCACAAAGGCTTTCACCGCTTCCGGTGGCACCTTGGCGAAGCGCGCGGCCAGCGACTCAGGCTGGAACACCAGGCTCACCGAGTGCATGAACATCACCGAATCCGCCCAGGCGGCAAGGCCGGCAACGGCGAATGCCTGTCCGGCGGGAAAGAACGCAGGCGTGGATTTTTCCTGCTCCAGACGGCGTGCCATCAGCGCGGTGTCGCAATAGATATCGGCACCGATCTGCAACACCGGCGTCTTGCGATAGCCGCCGGTCAAGGCCGTCAGGTCCGGTTTGGGCATCACTGACGGAATCGTCACCGAACGCCATGCCAGGCCCTTGAAACCGAGCATCAAGCGGGCCTTTTCGGCAAACAGCGAAGTGGGGTAATGGTGCAGGATGATGTCAGTCATGGTCAGTCAGTCCGGCAGAGAGAGGTGCAACAGCTTACCCGGCTGCGCAGGCGGAGCCTACCCGACAACTCTGATGACGGATCATCACGGCGCTGGATTGGCACCGGGCTCTGTAGGCGCTCACGAGCAACGCGAGGCAGCGATAGCTGCCTGTCTGACACACCGCCATCGCGGGCGTCGTAACCTCCGTGCACTCCTGCAGGTGTTTAATCACCGGTCTGGCTGACACGCAGGGGGACGCTTAACGATCGATGTCAGCCATGCAGAAGCTGGCCGCCAGGCACTCTTTGGCGCTCTTACGCAATTTCTTGATCAAGCGTTCCTGACGCAGCGCCTCGCCCTTGTCGGGCCAGGCTTCGATGTAGACCAATGCCACCGCGGGACTGGAGCTGAAGAAACGTGCGCCCTTGCCGCTTTGATGCCTGGCGAAGCGTCGGTGCGGATCATCGCTGATCCCGCAATACAGCGAGCCATTCCTGGCCCGCACGAGATAGACAAACCAGGTCTTGCCGGGCTGTTCTGGTTCGGGCTTGTCAGGCGTGTCGGGCATGATGAAATCGATGGGGGTTGGAGGCGGCGATTCTAGCAAACGTCAGCGCCCCGCCTGGAACGCCTTAAGCCCCTTTTGCGCCTGGGCGCGAATGGCGTTTTGCACCATCGGCGTCCAGCCCAGCAGCAGGCCCTTGAAGCCCAGCGCCTGACGGGACCAGCGCCACAGGTCGAAATGATCGTGGTGCTCGCAGATCTTGCCGTCGCGAAACACAAAACGCGCCTGAATATCATTGATCACGACATTGCCGGTCTGGCTGAACAGATACGTCGCCACCCAGTGGGCAGCGCCGGTGCGCTCGTCAGCCCGCACGCTGTCGAAGGTGAGGGAGAAATCCTTGGCCCGCGAGGTGAGCATGCGCCACATATCGCCTGCCTGGGCGCCGCGCAACTCGCCGAACACCGGATCGCTGAACAGCACATCGTCGGTGTAGCACGCCGCCATGGCATCGCCGTCGAGACGGTTGAACGCCTCATAGAAGCGGGAGATCAGCGCGTTGTTGATCAGGCGTTTGTCTTCGTCGCTCATGCAGGCAGGTCCGTTGAGGCCATTAGATGAAAGCACCATAGGCGGCTGCGCGCCGGTTTGCCACCGACATTTGCCAGGCAGATAGCGTCACTCAACCCGCTCACTGCCGACCTGAACGTACAACGCACGCCCGGCGCCCAGCC
Organism: Pseudomonas viridiflava; assembly: GCF_900585905.1. Classification (GTDB taxonomy): domain Bacteria; phylum Pseudomonadota; class Gammaproteobacteria; order Pseudomonadales; family Pseudomonadaceae; genus Aquipseudomonas. The sequence goes on along the minus strand of NZ_UTVH01000076.1, from coordinate 2,325 downwards.
CGGCGATCATCGCGCCGAGGCCAAGCACCGCGAAAATCCAGCCGATGGCATTCCAGCTGCCCGTCATGTCATGCACCACGCCAACCGCAAAAGGCCCCATCGACGCGATGGTGTAGCCAATGCCCTGAGCCATGCTCGACAGATTGGAGGCAACATGTGAATCACGCGAACGCAGCACAATCAACGCCAGCGCCAGGCTGAACGTACCGCCCTGCCCCAGACCCAGCAGAATCGCCCAGCCCCACAGCCCTTCCAGCGGGGCATAGAGGCAGCCGAACAGACCGGTCAGCGTCAGGCTCATCACCAGCATGATCGGCAGACGTTGATCCTTGCCCCGCGTCGCCAGCCAGGGTGTGCTCAGGGCGCTGATGACCTGCACGATGATTGATCCGGACAACAGCAGACCTGCATGGGTCGGCGTCAGCCCGCGGCCAATGAGGATCGACGGCAGCCAGCCGAAGACGATATACGACAGCGAAGATTGCAGGCCCATGTACAAGGTGACCTGCCAGGCCAGACGATCACGCAGCAGACCTTTGACCCGATACACCGGACGGTTGACGTCGTGAGCTTCACGCGCCTGCGGGAACCAGACAAGGGCGGCAATGAGCGCCGGGACCAGCCAGAAGCCCAGGCCTATCGCCCAGCTGTCGTCGAAATACTGGCTCAGCGGGACCGTCGAGCCTGCGGCAATGGCAGCACCCAGGCACAACGCCATGGTGTACACGCCCATCATTGCGCCCGCCTGCCTGGGGAAGTCACGCTTGACGATGGCGGGCAGCAAAACGCCAATGATGCCGATGCTGGCGCCCGCGAGCAGGCTGCCAGTGAACAGACCCGGCTCGCCAAACAGGCTGCGCAAGGCCAGGCCGGCAGCGAGGGTCAGCAGAATCATGAACACCACGCGCTCGCTGCCAAAGCGACGAGCGAGCAGCGGCGCCAGCGGAGCGAACAGGCCCAGGCACAGCACCGGCAGAGTGGTCAGCAGGCCCGCTTCGGCAGCCGACATGCCCAGGCTTTCGGAAACATTGTTGAGCAGCGGCGCAATGCTCGACAGTGCCGGGCGCAGATTGAGCGCCACCAATATGAGGCCTAGCAGCAACAGCCAGGGGCGTGTAAGGGTCGAAGTCTCATGTTGCGGGGTCGTGCTCGCCGCTGGCGCCTTGGTCGTCATTGCATTCTCGTAGGGACAGGAAGTGAAACCAGCGCAGAGCGCCAAAAAGGTGCATCGTGTTGGAGAACGCCATTGAATACAAGTTTCGCGAAGATTGGGCAAAGGCTGATGCCCGCGCTCCGAGCTTTCCGGGGCGCACTGGTTTGCAGTGGCGGTAGCGCATCTGGACATTGTTCAGCGGGTATTCGGGCCTCTTCGTGAGCAAGCTCACTCCCACGAAATTATGCGGTTTGCTTGAAATGGGCTGCATCTGACTGACCGGAATGCGGGGCCTGTGGGAGCGAGCATGCTCGCGAAGGCGATGGCGCATCTGCACATTTTTCAGCGGATATTCGGGCCTCTTCGTGAGCAAGCTCACTGCCACGAAGTTATGCGGTTTGCTTGAAATGGGCTGCATCTGACTGACCGGAATGCGGGGCCTATGGGAGCGAGCTTGCTCGCGAAGGCGATGGCGCATCTGGGCATTGTTCAGCGGGTATACGGGCCTGTTCGTGAGCAAGCTCACTCCCACAAAGTTATGCGGGTTGCTTGAAATTGGGCTGCATCTGACTGACCGGAATGCGGGGCCTATGGGAGCGAGCTTGCTCGCGAAGGCGATGGCGCATCTGGGCATTGTTCAGCGGGTATACAGGCCTCTTCGTGAGCAAGCTCACTCCCACGAAGTTATGCGGTTTGCTTGAAATGGGCTGCATTTGACTGGCCGGAATGCGGGGCCTGTGGGAGCGAGCATGCTCGCGAAGGCGATGGCGCATCTGGGCATTGTTCAGCGGGTATACGGGCCTCTTCGTGAGCAAGCTTACTCCCACAAAGTTATGCGGTTTGCTTGAAATTGGGCTGCATCTGACTGACCGGAATGCGGGGCCTGTGGGAGCGAGCTTGCTCGCGAAGGCGATGGCGCATCTGCACATTTTTCAGCGGGTATACGGGCCTGTTCGTGAGCAAGCTCACTCCCACGAAGTTATGCGGTTTGCTTGAAATGGGCTGCACCTGACTGACCGGAATGCGGGGCCTATGGGAGCGAGCTTGCTCGCGAAGGCGATGGCGCATCTGCACATTTTTCAGCGGATATTCGGGCCTCTTCGTGAGCAAGCTCACTGCCACGAAGTTATGCGGTTTGCTTGAAATGGGCTGCATCTGACTGACCGGAATGC
>NZ_UTVH01000065.1 GCF_900585905.1 Pseudomonas viridiflava | reverse complement strand
GCATGTATTCCACGACCCTGGCGGCCTTATCAGGCTCCACGATCACCGGGGCCTCGCCGCGAAATCTGGAAAGCTCGGCCAACAGTTCGTAGGGCGCTTCTTCGCGCCGCGAAGGATCATTGGCCGCGTGCAGCGTGACAATGGCCTTGAACAGCGCATCGTCCTTCAGCGCGCCTTCATCAAACAGTGGCCCTTGCACCTCGCCGAATACCGACGCAACGTGTCCCGCGTCGAGATGGACGCTGATGAAGCGTGCGCCTGTCGAATCGAACAGGGAAGACTGGACCGTCATGGGGTTGTAG
>NZ_UTVH01000063.1 GCF_900585905.1 Pseudomonas viridiflava | reverse complement strand
CGTTGTAATTGGCGTTTGGCGTGTAAATGTACGTGCCATTGCTGTTGAGCAACAACGTGCCGTTAGCTGGACTTTGAGTGGCGCTAAAGGTGAGGGTGTCGCCGTCAATGTCGGTGGCGACCAGCGTGCCATTTACCGGAGTATCTTCTGCGGTTGCAATACTAAAACCCGAAGTAACAGGCACAGGATTGCTTACATTCAACGTGAACGTCTGGCTAGTGTTCAGGCCGCTTGCATCAGTCGCGGTCACAATAATCGAGTAGATGCCGTTGTTGTTTGGGCCCTGCTGCGATGCATTGTTAGCCAGCGTGCCAGTGATCAGGCCATTGGCATCAATGCTCAAACCCGC
>NZ_UTVH01000062.1 GCF_900585905.1 Pseudomonas viridiflava | reverse complement strand
CATATAGACATCACTCCCGCCACATCTCGACGTGACACGTTGTCATACTAGAAGAGTTTCATAAGCCGTCACGTACAATCGTTATCAGGATTGGCCTGCCGCCAGTATTTTTTTCTGGATGCCTGTCACTTCAGCCGGAATGGTCCTATGATCAAATGATAGATTTACAAATAATCATTCGATAGTAGAGGTGAATCATGTCTCTCGCCATACGCGACTATCATCCGGCAATGATCCAGAAGCAGGATTTCTGGCAAAAGCTGGGCATCCCGCCGCGCGGCGACAGCTTGTACACGGCGCTGCGCAATGGACTGCCCTATGAAATCTTCGAACATCTGGCGCAATACACCG
>NZ_UTVH01000093.1 GCF_900585905.1 Pseudomonas viridiflava | reverse complement strand
AGGTCGAACACGTCATGCATTCCGGCGACGCCCTGCCGGTGGTTCAACGCGGCACGCTGTTGCGTGATGCGCTGCTGGAAATGACGCGCAAGGGCCTGGGCATGACTGCAATTCTGGAAGCCGATGGCACACTGGCCGGAATATTCACCGACGGCGATCTGCGTCGCACACTGGATCGCCCGGTCGACATCCGTGAAACAACCATCGATGAAGTCATGACGGTTCATGGCAAGACGGCCCATGCAGACATGCTGGCCGCCGAAGCCCTGAAAATCATGGAAGACTACAAGAT
>NZ_UTVH01000104.1 GCF_900585905.1 Pseudomonas viridiflava | reverse complement strand
GTGAAGGCCAGCACCAGGCTGTGCAGCAGACCGGTGTCGGCCGGGGCCAGCTGGATGGCAATCAACAGCATCACCAGCGCCCGTTGCGGTTGGCCGCAGCGACGATAAAGATCGCCAAGCCCCTTGAGCAGCTCGACGCAGTCACGATCCCGACTCGCGCTCATGGCTGCACCTGCGCGCGTTGCTGTTCCAATAGCAGGCGAATATCGATTTCCTCACGAATCACGTCTTCGGCCAGCGCCCGGATATCGGGCTCGGCGTCCAGCGCAGGCAAGACTTCGTAGAGCAGATAACGCAGGGTCTGGAGCGAGCGCACGGTGCCGAACAGCTCGGTGCTGGCAGCAGCGGCCTGATCGGTCTGCTCCAGCTCGCCGCGCAGCGAACGGCGGACTTTTCTTTCGCGCTGGTCGAGCAA
>NZ_UTVH01000057.1 GCF_900585905.1 Pseudomonas viridiflava | reverse complement strand
ATCCATCACGGAGTCGGCAGCGTGCTCATCGGCAGCGCTGTTGAGGTTGACCTGCTGGACCAGCAGATCGGCCTTGCGCCAGACCACCTGTTGGGCACTCTCAAGCCCTTTCCAGGCCACAGCGGTGCGCAGAATGTCGTGACGATCGATGACCTGCTGCGAGGCATCGGCCCACGCGTTGAGGCGCTCCGGGCTGTCGAATGCCAGACGCCATTGCAGCAGATAGGGGTCGCCCTGTTCGGCAGACAGGTGGTGATAGAGAATGCCTTCCTGCAGCGGTGCCGGCGGGTAGATTTCCTGCACGTTGGCAGCGCCGCCCGGAACGCTGCCAACGATGCGGTCTATCTCGGAC
>NZ_UTVH01000059.1 GCF_900585905.1 Pseudomonas viridiflava | reverse complement strand
GGATACAGCGCCCAGACAGCCGTGTTGGGCGGCTGATGCATCTCCAGCAACGAAATCAGCGCGCCGCTCTTAAGGTGTTTCTGCACGTAATAATCCGGAAGCTGGCACAGACCCACGCCGTGCAACGCCGCATCGGGTACAGCCTGGCCGCTGTTGCACCGCCAATTGCCCTGCACGCGCTGAGAGAACTCCCGGCCGTTCTGTTGCAGCAACCAGGTATCGCCGCCGCCGATCAGGCAGTTGTGGCGACTCAGTTCCGACAGGCTGTGAGGACGGCCGTAG
>NZ_UTVH01000056.1 GCF_900585905.1 Pseudomonas viridiflava | reverse complement strand
CCGGTGATGTGCCGCTGGTCGCTTACATGTCTTCGGACATTCTGTCTCGCCCTGTGGATATCCCCCGGTTCGGCCTGATCTACCCCGGTGCGCAGAAGAACATCGGTCCAAGCGGCATCGTGGTGGTGATCATTCGCGAAGACCTGCTGGGACGCGCGCGCTCGCTGTGCCCGACCATGCTCAACTACAAGGTCGCGGCCGATAACAGCTCGATGTACAACACCCCGCCGACGCTGGCCTGGTACCTCTCGGGTCTGGTCTTCGAGTGGCTCAAGGAGCAGGGTGGCGTCGAGGCCATCGGCAAGCTCAACGACATCAAGCAGCGCACGCTGTACGACTTCATTGATGCCAGCGAGCTGTACAGCAACCCGATCAACAAGCCGGACCG
>NZ_UTVH01000055.1 GCF_900585905.1 Pseudomonas viridiflava | reverse complement strand
GCATGGCGACGGGCAACACCATCAGCTCCTCGAAGGCGCGGCTGAAGCGGTTATTCATACGCACCAGCGCATATGCGGCGGGTACGCCGATCAGGCAGACGCACAGCGCACAGGCCACGGCCAGTTGCAGCGACAGCCAGACGGTCGGCGAATAGGCCTGCCAGACCTGCACCAGCCAGTCGAAGGTCAGCCCGCTGGACAGGCCTTGAAACTAGTTGGGCGTCAGGCCCGACAGCAGCGAAAGCACCGCGGGCAACAGCATGAACGCGCAGACCAAC
>NZ_UTVH01000054.1 GCF_900585905.1 Pseudomonas viridiflava | reverse complement strand
AATATGCTCCGGGCAATGCGGGTCACTGGTGGACAGCAGGGCGCTGGTGTGACCGGGCGTGACGCCACTTAACTACTGAAAGCACAGCCCCACTCATTGCGCTGAGTGTTTTGCCTTAATCGGCTGCAGACGCGCCTGCAGGTCCAGATAACTCTCGGTGCTGTGGATAAATCGGCGCTGGCCCTCGTTAGGTGCCTGTCCGCCAAAACCTGAATGGCTGTAGAGCACCGGCAACAGCGTCAGACCGATGCCGACCGAACTCGCCGCCTGGCTGATCTGTACCGCCAGCTCGGCGGGATCGGCGTAAGGCTTGCCGGTCAGGTCCTGATGCACGTAATGAAAC
>NZ_UTVH01000109.1 GCF_900585905.1 Pseudomonas viridiflava | reverse complement strand
TCGTAACGCAGAACCGCTTGATGATTGCGTTCGAAACGCTTGCGAATGCGCTCCAGTTTCAAGCCGACGATGCGTTCCAGAATCTCGTCCTGAACCGGGTAGTAAGGCACGATGGTCAGACGGCCAAGGAAGGCGGGTTTGAATACCTGATTCAGCTCGTCACGCAGACCCTCGACGATGTCATCGGGCGTTGGCTTCTGCTCGGCATTCAAGCACCACTGCATGATGCGGTCAGTACCGGTGTTGGATGTCAGGATGATCACCGTATTACGGAAGTTGATCTCGCGACCTTCGCC
>NZ_UTVH01000096.1 GCF_900585905.1 Pseudomonas viridiflava | reverse complement strand
CCTCCCTGTGGTTCAACGATGTATTGCCGCGCTTCAAAGAGCAGAACGACAAGGTCGAGCGCCTGGCCAACAACGAACCCAGTTTTGAGGCCGTGATCGGCAAACGTCCCGAACTGGTTGCCGTGCAGCTGGAATGGATGGTCGGCAAGCAAGGCGCAGTCGGCACGCGGGAGCAGTTCCATGAACTGAAAATCCCGACCTACCTCATGCCGTCCGACTGCGAAGGCAAGGACAATCTGGTCGGCGCCGACGGCACGCGCCTTGAGGCATTTCGCATCGAGACCATCTACAAGAGC
>NZ_UTVH01000053.1 GCF_900585905.1 Pseudomonas viridiflava | reverse complement strand
TCGAATGCAGGCTCCATGCCTTGGCTGGCGAATGAAAAGCCAGGTTCCAGAAGGCAGAGCGCGTGGTGCCGATGCCAGTTCCTGAGCGAAGGCGGCAGCTTGGCGGATGAGCAGGGCGTGCTCAATGCGCGAAAGGCAGTTTGGGAAATGCCCTACAGGAAATGTCTTCGTCGGCCCGCCAGCGTTGTCGTAAGCTACTTTTCCTCTCTGGTAACGGTCCACGGTGATGCACCTTTGCAGCGCGTCGTTCACGCGGGATTTGTTCAGCGCCAAGCAAATTCGCTTGTCATTACGCTATAATCCCGCCCTTTGGCTGTCCCGCCGCTGCTGTGTCGGGGGCCCATCCTTATCTCGGGCGCGCTGCGCCTGCACGCAGACTGAAGAGGCTAGACACTAGTGGCATTGACGATCCTTGGCCTGTCCGGCGCCCTTAGCCATGATCCTTCCGCAGCGCTCTACATCGACGGCAAGCTGGTCGCAGCGGCCGAAGAAGAGCGTTTCGTTCGCGATAAGCACGCAAAGAACCGCATGCCTTACGAGTCGGCCAAGTTCTGCCTTGAACAGGCCGGGATCAAGCCGTCCGATGTCGATGTGGTCGCGATCCCGTTTGCGCCTGTCAGCCTGTTCGGCAAGGCTCGCTGGCACTATGCCAAGCGCTACTGGTATGCGCCGGATCGCGCGCTGGATGCGCTGTTGATGGGCAATCGCCGTTACAAGCGCTATCGCAACAAGATTGTCTGGTGCCTGGAGCAATTGGGTTTCGATCCGAAAAAGATCAAGATCGAACCGGTCGAGCATCACCTGGCGCATGCGTCCAGCGCGTATCACTGCTCGGGGTTCAAGGAAAAGACCGCGATCCTGGGGATCGACGGCAAGGGCGAATACGCCACGACCTTCTTCGGTTATGGCGAAAACGGCAAGATCCACAAGATCAAGGAATTCTACGATCCGGATTCGCTGGGCGGCCTGTATGGCGCGATCACTGAGTTCCTGGGCTTTGAAATGCTTGATGGCGAATTCAAGGTCATGGGCATGGCGCCTTATGGCGATGCCAGCAAATACGATTTTTCGCGTCTGGCGAAGTTCGAGAACGGCGAGCTGGTGATCAATACCGAGCTGGCCAACGTCATCGGCTTGCGTCGCTATAAAGAGAAGGGCAAGGGTTTCTACTTCTCGCCCAAGCTCATCGAGTGGCTGGGGCCCAAGCGTGAAGGCGATATCGCCGACGAGCCTTACATCCACTATGCCGCGAGCATGCAGGCGCTGTTCGAAAAGCTCGCCTTGCAGATGATCGATCACTATCTGGGTGACATCCTCAAGGAAACCGGCAAGATCGCCTTTGCCGGCGGTTGTGCGTTGAACGTCAAACTCAACCAGAAGATCATTGCTCGCCCCGAAGTCAAGGAGCTGTTCGTTCAGCCAGCCTCCGGCGATGCCGGTACCGCAGTGGGCGCGGCGGCTTACGTGTCTCACGCCCGTGGTGTGCCGGTGGAGAAGATGGAGCACGTCTATCTCGGGCCGTCCTACAGCAACGAAGACGTCATCGCCGCCTGTGCCCGCCATCCAAGCAAACCAGCGTGGCGCCAGATTGAAAACACGCCCGAGCGCATCGCGCAGATCATGGTTGCGGGCAACCCCGTGGCCTGGTTCCAGGGCCGTATGGAGTTCGGCCCCCGTGCGCTGGGCGGCCGCTCGATCATCGGTTGCCCGAGCGTGGCGGGTGTGGCTGATCGCATCAACCACCAGATCAAGTTCCGCGAGCGCTGGAGGCCTTTCTGCCCTTCGATGCTGGACACCGTCGCACCGCAGATGATCAAGATCGATCACCCGGCGCCGTTCATGACCTTCACGTTTGAGGTCGCCGAAGAATGGAAGACTCGCGTGCCGGAAGTCGTCCACGAAGACGGCACCTCGCGCGCCCAGGTCCTCAAGCGTGAGTACAACCCCCGCTACTACGACATGATGAAGGCGCTGGAAAACCTCACCGGCAACGGCGTGTCGCTGAACACGTCCCTCAACCGCCGCGGCGAACCCATGATCTGCTCGCCCACCGATGCGCTGAACATGTTCTTCGGCTCGGACCTGGAGTATCTGATCATGGAAGATATTCTGGTGGTTAAAGATGGTGTGGAAGGGCAAGTCATTGACTGAAGTACTGATTGGCGTCGTCATCCCGGCGTACAACTATGCGCGCACCCTTGAGCGGGCGGTTGAGTCGGTGTTGGCGCAACTCGGCGAAGCTGATGCGCAGTTGCTGGTGATTGATGACGGCTCTACCGATGAGACGCCGCAGGTGCTGGAGGCTCTGATGGCGACCCATCCTGGGCGGTTTCAGGTTCTGCGCAAGCCCAATGGCGGCTTGGCCTCGGTGCGCAATCGTGGCATTGAGGAGTCTGCGGGCCAGTACCTGATGTTCCTGGACGCCGATGATGAAATGGCCCCGGGTGCGTTGGCTCTGGTCGCGCAGCATATTGCCGCTCACCCGGACAGTCGTCTGATCATCGGTGGTCACTGGTCGGTATTCGAGGATGGCAAGCGCCGCCTGCACGCGGTCAAGCCGTTGCCTGTCACGCCTTATCTGAGGGTGCGCGGGTATTTGCTGGACAAGACCATCGCGATCTCCAACGGTGCCTGCGCCATGCACCGGGACATCTTTGCGGTGGGAAACTATCCCGAACGCCTGCGCAACGCCGAGGATATCCCGGTGTTTGCCCAGGCATTGGCGAGCGTGCCCTGCACAGTCATCGACCAGCCGCTGGCGCTGGTCTACAAACATGCGGACAGCTTGCGGCATGACATCAAACACAGTGTCGCGGCAGGCGTGAGCCTGGTAGACGAGGTGTTTTCACCAGTGCGGATGCCGGCAGAGTTGCAAGGCTTGCGCCGTGCGTTTCTCGCGCAGCGCTGCCTGTCTTTGTTTCGTAATTGCTTCAGTGCTGGAGAATACGCGCTTGCCAGGCAGTTTTACTACCAGGCGGTACGTACAGACTGGCGTGCCCTGACGCGCTGGTCTTATACACGCAAGGCGCTTCAGCTGATGTTCAAGTAAGCTTTTTACAGCCTGTTACGCTACGCCCAGAATTACCTGCGCTGCGCCTGGGTTGATTGCAGTTAACAGGCGTTGGTTTTTACGTGCTCAATTTTGTTTCCCATGTCTTGTGCGCAAGACGTGGCGTTGGTTTAAGGGGTCGATGTGATCGGTATAGGCAGTAAAGTGTTGGTTCGAGTGTTAAATGTTGTCGTTGAACACCCTGTTCGCGTGGCATTTTTTGCGAGCCTGCTGCTGTCCTTGATCGCTGTATTGGGTAGCGCAACGGTCGGGCGTGATGCTGCGCTGTACCTGACTATCGCCCAGGATGTTCAGGCACGTGGGCCGAAAGCTGCTTTTGAGGTCTTCAACTGGCCCTGGTTTTCCCTGCTCCTGGCCGCAACACATTTGGTATCCAGGCTGCCAGTAGAGCTGATTGCTTATTTATGGTGCTCATTATTTGCTGCCGGTACCTGTGCACTGCTGGTCGATTGCGTTCGTCAGCGCTCGCTGCAACTGGCACCCTGGGCGTGCCTGGTGGTGCTGGCGATGCCGGCGTTCAACGGGTTTCGCGGCGAGATACTGCGGGAGTTCGGGTTCTGGTTCTTTTGCGTTCTGGCTCTTTGGCTGGCAATGCGCTGGCAGGTTCGCGGCGGATGGCTGCGTGCGGCAACTATTCACCTGGCGATTGTGGCAGCCTCAGCCTTCCGGCTGGAAGCATTGCTATTGTTGCCTGCGTTAGGGCTATGGCAGTTGCCAGGCCTGTGGGTTCGGGGTCAGCGGCGTGCGCTCCTGCAGTTTTTGGCGCTGCCTCTGCTGGGTGTTGTGTTGGGCGCGGTCCTGATCTCGATAATGGGTGGTTTTGCCTCGGAGCGGGTTGACTACTATTTGAGCCTGATCAACCCGAGCAGGGTCCTGACGTCCTTTGATTTGCTACGTCAGCAGTTTGCCAGCTCACTGATCAACAAGTACTCCCAGGATGAGGCGGGGCGAATCATCTTTTTCGGTATGCTGGCGTCTATGGTCATTACTTTTGTGATGCTTTCAGGGCCGTTTGCGGTGCCATTTTTACGTGGCCGCAATTGGCGAGCAATAACTGTCTATTGGCGAGAGTACCGTCCCTTTGCCTGGGCAGCGGCTCTGTATCTTCTGATACTCGTGCTATTTTTTGTTCGGCAGCAGTTCATGAACATGCGCTACATGAGCTTCATGAACCTTCTGTTTGTACCGGCTCTGGCGCTGGGGATGCAGATGTTTGCCCGGCAGTTCCCGCGGTTGGGCAAGGTTATGATCGCGGTATGCTTGTTGGTAATGCTGTCCAATGTCGTTTCAACTGGCGCGGGGAAAACCCAGTACGTCGCTGCAGGCCGCTGGATGGCAGCCAATGTCGATCCGAATGTACCTGCCTATTTCGATGATGGCCGTATTGGTTATTACGCCGGCCGCGGTTATTCGATTGGGGGATTCACTCGGCAAGAGGCCATGTCACCGGCGCACGCAAGTGGGTTTCGCTATTTCTTGATTGAAGCCCGCGGCAACGAGCCCTGGCTCACCAGTTGGCTAGCCGAGCGCGACCTGCGCATCGTCGAGCGCTTCGCCAATACCCGAGGCGCCACGGTACTGGTCATCACCCAGTGAGATCAGTCCAGTAGCTGCCGCAGGCGCTCAATCAGTGGCGCCTGGTGTCTGCCTGTCGGCAAGCCCTGGCTATAGCCGTTGAAAAAAGCTTCCCCGGCATCATCGCCCAGCAGCCATTGCCGATCCTGAGCATAGCGGCGCAGATGGCTGAAGTTGCGGCGCCGCTTGTTCTGGCTCAAGGGGGATGACTGACAGTTCAGGTCGGCAATGTCGATCAAGCCCAAGGTGTTTTCAGGTGTCAGAACGACGTTGCCAAAGTGCAGCGAGCGAAAGTACACGCCCTTCTCATGCAGTTGCGCAACGAAGCAGCCCAGACGCCCACGCAAGGCGTCGGCATCGGCCTTTGCGAGTTTCAACTGCCTTATGGTTTGCCCGGCCAGCGGGCTGTAGTACACCGCATCCCGCGTAATGCTGGGGATGCGATACACCGCAATGATGCGCGGGCAGGGGATGTCCCGTTGCTGCAGTGCGCGGGCGTTGTTGGCGAAGCGTTGTGCATAGGGGTAGAACAGCGCCGAACTGAGCAGGCGCTTGCGCCGGAACAGTTTGAGCATGCAACCATCGGTCAACCGGAGCACCTTGTCGCCAGAACCATCGGCTTCCAGCACCTGCGCGTCGGCGCGCAGTGCCTCATAGGTGTTGTGATCGATTACTTGCATGCCTGACTCCCATCAATAGCCCGTTATCTTAACCGACTTGATGCAAAGCGGGCCCCTGCTCATGTTTTTTGGGGCGAAGAGGCCTGTGATATGATCCGCGCCTTACTGATTTGCGCGGATTCCCATGAGCAGTCCTGAACCGAAAACCCAGTCGACGCTGGCGATTTACTTTCGCCTCCTGACTTACGTACGGCCTTATGTGGGTCTGTTCATTCTAAGTATCGTCGGGTTCCTGATCTTCGCATCGACTCAGCCGATGCTCGCTTATATCCTCAAGTATTTCGTCGACGGCCTGGCGAATCCCGAGGCCAGCCTGTTTCCCGGCAACCCCTATCTGGGCAAGTTGCAATTGCTGGAAACCGTGCCGCTGATGATCGTGCTGATCGCGGCCTGGCAGGGCGTGGGTTCCTTCCTGGGTAACTTCTTTCTGGCCCGGGTTTCCCTGGGGCTGGTCCACGATCTGCGTGTGGTGCTGTTCAACAAGTTGTTGGTGTTGCCAAACCGTTTCTTCGACAAGAACAACTCTGGCCACCTGATTTCCCGTATCACCTTCAATGTCACCATGGTTACCGGTGCTGCCACCGATGCGATCAAGGTGGTTATCCGCGAAGGCATGACAGTGATTTTCCTGTTCTGCACCCTGGTCTGGATGAACTGGAAGCTTACTTTGGTAATGCTGGCTATCCTGCCGGTGATCGGCATGATGGTGAACAGCACCAGTCGTAAATTCCGTAAGCAAAGCAAGAAAATCCAGGTGTCCATGGGGGATGTGACTCACGTTGCCTCTGAGACGATCCAGGGTTACCGCGTGGTCCGCAGCTTTGGCGGCGAACACTATGAAAAGGTGCGCTTCGAGCAGGCGAGCCTGAGCAATACCGAGAAACAACTGGCCATGACCAAGACCGGCGCGGTGTACACGCCGATGTTGCAGCTGGTGACCTACAGTGCGATGGCCGTGGTCATGTTCCTGGTCCTTTATCTGCGCGGCGATGCTTCGCCGGGCGACCTGGTGGCCTATATCACTATGGCTGGCCTGCTGCCCAAACCCATTCGCCAGCTTTCGGAGGTCAGCTCGACCATCCAGAAAGGCGTGGCGGGTGCCGAAAGTATTTTTGAGCAGCTGGATGAGCCGGTAGAAGTCGACCAGGGCGTGATTGAGCATGAGCGTCTGGCTGGGCGTATTGAAGTGCGCAATCTCAGCTTCCAATACCCGGGAAGCGACAAGAAGGTGCTCAACGACATCAGTTTTATCGTCGAGCCTGGGCAAATGGTCGCGCTGGTGGGGCGTTCGGGCAGCGGCAAGTCGACGCTGGCGGGCTTGATCCCGCGTTTCTATCAGCATGAGCAGGGGCAGATTCTGCTCGATGACGTACGTGTCGAGGATTTCACCCTGCGCAACCTGCGTCGGCAAATCGCCCTGGTGACCCAGCAGGTCACCTTGTTCAACGACACAGTGACCAACAACATCGCCTACGGCGACCTGGCTGGCGCGCCCACCGATGCGGTGCACCACGCCGCTCGCGAAGCGTACGCCGAAGAATTCATCGTGAAGATGCCTCAGGGCTATGAAACCCTGGTTGGCGAAAACGGCGTACTGCTGTCTGGCGGACAGCGCCAGCGCGTTGCAATTGCTCGTGCCTTGCTCAAGGACGCGCCACTGTTGATTCTCGACGAAGCGACCTCGGCCCTGGATACCGAGTCAGAGCGTCATATCCAGGCGGCGCTGGACCATGTAGTGAAGAACCGCACGACCCTGGTGATCGCTCATCGCCTGAGCACCATCGAGAAAGCCGACCTGATCCTGGTGATGGACGACGGCCAGATTGTCGAACGTGGTACCCATGTTGAGCTGCTGGCGAAGAATGGCTACTACGCCCGTCTGCACGCCAAGGAGTTCGCAGAAGGCGACCCGGTGACGCCAGCCCTATGACGGATGCCGGTTGAGGTGCCATGGCAGCTCGACCGGGATTGACTGCCAGGATTGAAATCGGTCGATGCTTTTCCCTGTGCTAATATCGCGACCCTGTTCATTTTGTATGTGGGTTGTTCGATGAAGTTGTCCATGCCGCGTTTCGATCAGGCGCCTGTCTTGGTAGTGGGCGATGTCATGCTCGACCGTTACTGGCATGGCGGTACCTCCCGGATTTCTCCCGAGGCACCGGTACCGGTGGTCAAGGTCGAGCAGATCGAGGATCGTCCCGGTGGTGCCGCCAACGTTGCCCTGAACATCGCTGCCTTGGGTGCCCCTGCATCACTGGTGGGGGTTACCGGGGAAGACGAAGCCGCCGAGAGCCTGAGCAACAGCCTCAAGGCCGCCGGCGTGCTGGCGCGGTTTCAGCGTATTGCCAGCCAGCCGACCATCGTCAAACTGCGGGTCATGAGTCGCCACCAGCAACTGCTACGCATCGACTTTGAAGAACCCTTCGCCACTGACGCTGCGGCGCTGGGCCGCGAGGTGGAATCGCTGCTTGAAGGCATCAAGGTGCTGGTGCTGTCCGATTACGGCAAGGGCGCGCTGAAAAACCATCAGGTGCTGATCAAGGCGGCGCGGGACCGTGGCATTCCGGTGTTGGCCGATCCCAAGGGCAAGGATTTTGCGATCTATCGCGGTGCCAGCGTCATTACGCCCAATCTGAGTGAGTTCGAGGCCATCGTTGGCCATTGCGTCGATGAAGCCGAACTGGTCGCCAAGGGCGCACAGCTGATGAGCGAGCTTGAACTGGGCGCGCTGCTGGTCACTCGCGGCGAGCATGGCATGACGCTGCTGCGCCCCGGCCACCCGGCGTTGCACCTGCCTGCCCGGGCGCGGGAAGTGTTCGACGTCACCGGCGCTGGCGACACAGTGATTTCCACGCTCGCGGCGGCCATGGCAGCGGGTGAGGAGCTGCCCCATGCCGTGGCGCTGGCCAATCTGGCGGCGGGCATCGTCGTCGGCAAACTGGGTACTGCGGCCATCAGCGCGCCTGAACTGCGCCGGGCGATACAGCGAGAGGAAGGTTCGGAGCGTGGGGTGCTGAGCCTTGAACAGTTGCTCCTGGCCATCGACGATGCCCGCGCGCACAACGAACGAATTGTCTTCACCAACGGCTGCTTCGACATTCTCCATGCTGGCCATGTGACCTATCTGGAGCAGGCGAGGGCGCAGGGTGATCGACTGATTGTGGCAGTCAACGATGACGCCTCGGTCAGCCGCCTGAAGGGACCGGGCCGTCCGATCAACAGCGTCGACCGGCGTATGGCGGTGCTGGCGGGACTGGGCGCGGTGGATTGGGTCATCAGTTTTTCCGAGGGCACGCCGGAACACCTGCTGAGCCACGTCAAGCCTGACGTTCTGGTCAAAGGCGGTGACTACGGTATTGATCAGGTGGTGGGCGCTGACATTGTTCAGGCCTACGGCGGCGAAGTGCGGGTGCTCGGGTTGGTGGAAAACAGCTCCACGACGGCCATCGTCGAGAAGATTCGTAGCCAGTAACGGTGGTTGTCGTCCGGGATCTGTAGCGTGAGGCGGCGATAGCGGGCTGCCTGATACACCGCCTTCGCAGCCTTCTGCAGCTCTTGCGGAATCAAAATCTGTAGGAGCTCACGAGCAACGCGAGGCAGCGATGGCGTGCTCTTGACTCGCCGCTTCGCTAACAAGTTAGCTCCTACATGCCTGATTTCCAGCCGCTCAGCCCTTGAACGTGACCATCTGCAGTAGTTGCCTGGCCTTGCCGGTCAGGCGTTTGAGGCCAGTTTTCTTGGGCGGCGGGGTGAGGCCCTGCTGGCGCAGCCAGTCCTTCCAGCGAATCCTTTCGTCACGTACCACCCACCCCTCCTGCGCCGCAAAACTCTCCGCCAGATACAGCCCGCGAGTGCCAACGGGGGTCAGCTTGTCGCGCTTGAGCGTATACAGCTCGGGCAAGGGTGCGCCATTTTCCAGGGGCATCAGGTACAGATCAGGTTTGCTGCGATTAAGGCGGGCGACCAGCTGGTTTTCTTCCAGGCACTCGTCGACATGGAAAAGGCTCAGCGGCCGTGCCTCTTTCGGCACCTCAAGGCGCATATCGTAGATCAATTGCAGCGAAGCCGTAGGCAGGTGCACGTAAGCGTGGGGGCGTTCGATCAGGGTCATGCTGGCGCAGCGCACCGGACGTGCCGAGCCGGACAGCGGGCTTAGGCGAAAGGGCAGGGCTTCGCGGTAATGCAGTGCGGATGCGTACGGCGCCGGTAGCCAGGTATCGTTGAAACGACCGCCCAGCCAGCCTTGGGGGGTTTCGATCAGGCATTCTTCGGCGACTTCCTGAATGGCCGTGTGCAGCGGCAGATTCAGTTCATGGGCCGGGACATAGCCGGAGATGAGCTTGAGCACGACATCGCCGCGGTCCTGACGCCGCTGGCGCACCAGCACCCAGTAGTCGCGGTTCTGCCAGTTCAAGGTCAGTCTTACAGAGACGCCGAGGTTGGCCAGCTCGGTGGAAAAGCGCTCAGGATCTGCCACCTCTATCTTGCGCCGACGCTGCAGGGTTTGAGCGAAGTTCAGCGGCATGCCGATGCTCTGATAGCTCAGGCCTTCAGGGGTGGCTTCGACAAACAGCGGCAGGGTCTTGAAGTTGCTGGGGTTCTTTCGGATCAGGGTTCGCGGCATATCGGCTCCTTCTTGCGTTGGGGTCGGCCGCCTACATCAGGCTGGACGGCGAAGCACCTGAGCAGCAGTGGCGACGTTGTGAGCCAGATGTAGCGGGTTGATGGTCCCGACAATAGCACTGGCAACGCCTGGGTGGGCGAACAGCAACTCGAAACTGGCTTTCACCGGATCGATACCCGGGCCCATGCACACATGCCCGCTGGCCAGCGCCTTCTTCACCAGAATGCCTTTGCCATGGGCGGCGGCGTAGTCCAGTACTGGCTTCTCGGCTTGTTCATCAAGATTGAACGTGACCATGGCGCAGTCGCCGTCGCGCAGGGCCAGCAGGCCGCCTTCCACTGTCTTGCCGGAAAAACCGAAGCCGCGGATCTTGCCTTCATCCTTGAGCTGCGCCAGCGTCTGGTACACCTCGCTGTCATTGAGGATCGCCAGGTCGTTGCCGTCTGAATGCACCAGCACCAGGTCGATGAAATCCGTTTCCAGACGTTTCAGACTGCGTTCCACCGACATTCGCGCATGGGCCGCGCTGAAGTCATGACGTGACTGGCCCTGTTCGAATTCTTCGCCCACTTTGCTGACGATCACCCAGTCCTGGCGCTGGCCGCGCAACAGCGGGCCGAGGCGTTCTTCGCTGGTGCCGTAGGCAGGGGCGGTGTCGATCAGGTTGATGCCCATGTCCTTCGCCATGTTCAGCAACATTTTGCTCTGCTGGTCATCCGGGATGGTGAAACCGCTGGGGTATTTGACACCCTGGTCGCGGCCCAGTTTGACCGTGCCCAGGCCCAGGGGTGACACCCGCAGGCCGGTGTTGCCCAGGGGGCGGTGCAAGTCGTGAAGGCTTTTTACAGTCATGGCGAGGTACTCATGGCAGCAATTGATCCCAGACTGGCGGCGCCAGTGGCGGGCGCGGTACGTCGATCAGCGGCGGCTGCGTCGTTGGCTGGACCTGCGCCCTGGCCAGTTCGGCCAGCACCCGATCGGAAAAATCGGGGGCCAGGGCGAGCTTGGTGGGCCAGCCGACCATCAGGCTGCCCTGCACATCGACAAACGCGTTGTCAGGCCGCACCAGACCGGACTGCGCCGGCTCGGCGCGATCAACCCGCAATGTCGCCCACTTCACTTCACTGAGATTGATCCACGGCAGCAAAGTGCCGAGTTCTTTTTTCACGGTGGCGATCTGTTCTTCGGGCTGGCGAGCGACGCCATCGGCCTCGGCAATATCGCCGCCCACATACCAGACCCACTCGCCGTTGGCAGCCGGATGCGTGGTCACGGTCAGGCGCGGCTTCGGCCCACCGCCCAGGCAATGGGCATACAGCGGCTTGAGCCCCGGACCCTTGGCAAACACCATATGCAATGCGCGACGCTGCATGGCGGGTTGCGAAACCCCCAGTTTTTTCAGCAGATCGGCGGTGCCTGCACCTGCGCACAGCACCACGCGCTGGGCACGAACCTCGCGGCCATCGACCCGCAAGCCAGTCAGCGCAGTGCCTTCTTGCAGCGGTTCAAGGTCGTGGCCCGCCAGCAGGCTGTCACCGGCCAGTTGCGCCAGGCGTTCGATCAGGCTGGGCACGTCGACCACCAGTTCGGCCAGGCGATAGACCTTGCCTTTGAATCCGGGGTTTTGCAGCGCTGGGGGCAGCTCGTCGCCCTTGACCTGATCGACCCGGCCGCGCACGGCCTTGCTGGCGAAGAAGCTGGTGAGGTTGCCCGCCAAGGTGCCCGGCGACCACAGGTAATGGGCCTGGGATAACAGGCGCACACCGCCAAGATCCAGTTCGCCGGTTCCGGCCAGGGCTTCGCGCCAGCGGCGGGGCATGTCGGCAATGGCTTCGGAGGCGCCAGACAACGCGCCGTGCAGCGCGTATTTGGCGCCGCCATGAATGATGCCTTGAGACTTCAGGCTTTGCCCGCCACCCAGGCTGGCGTTTTCCACCAGAACGGTTGAATAACCCTGGTTGCGCAACCGCGCATTGAGCCAGAGCCCGGCAACGCCAGCACCGACGATCAGCACGTCAGTGGAAATTACAGAAGGCATGAGCACCTCGGTGGCCGAAAGAATGCGGCCATTATAGAGGCGATCGATATCAATGCCCGGCGGTTTTCGAAAACAGCTGAATGACGATCACGCCCAGCACGATCAGCGCCATGCCGAGCATCGCCGGTACATCGAGTTTCTGGCCGTAGATAAAAAGCGCGGCGATGCTGACCATGACAATACCCATCCCGGCCCAGACGGCATAAGCGATGCCCACCGGAATGGTGCGCACCACCAGAATCAGCATCCAGAAGGCAATGGCGTAACCGCAGATCACCAGCAGCAAGGGGATGGGTGTACTCAGGCCCTTGACCGCTTTCATCGAGACGGTGCCGATCACTTCGGCGCAGATAGCAATGGCCAACAGGTAGTAAGCAGGCATGACGGATAATCTCTCTCAATGGCCGAGCATTCTAGACTGGTCGGCAAAACAATAAATTCAATACCGCAGGCTTTGCCAAGGGTTGGCCCTGCGCTGGGCATTTACTGGCCATTGGCTGATAAACTCCACGCCCATGAATAGAACCTTATACACCGTGCTGTTTCATCTGGGCCTGCCGCTGGTGGCCCTGCGACTGTGGCTGCGCGCGCGCAAGGCACCTGCCTATCGCCAGCGCATCGGCGAGCGCTTCGCGTTCGGCTTGCCGCCGATGCAGCCGGGGGGCATCTGGGTCCACGCGGTGTCGGTGGGCGAGAGTATCGCGGCGGCGCCGATGATCCGTCAGTTGCTGGCGCGTTATCCACAACTGCCGATCACCGTCACCTGCATGACGCCCACCGGCTCAGAGCGCATCAAGGCATTGTTCGCCAGCGAGCCGCGTATTCAGCATTGCTATCTGCCCTACGACTTGCCGTGGGCCGCCAGCCGATTTCTTGAGCATGTGCGCCCCTGTCTTGGCGTCATCATGGAAACCGAGTTGTGGCCCAACCATATTCATCAATGCGCCAGGCGCGGCATCCCGGTAGCGCTGGCCAATGCACGGCTGTCGGAGCGCTCGGCGCGGGGTTATGCAAAATTTGCCCGTCTGACGCGGCCGATGCTCGGTGAACTGAGCCTGTTGGCGGTGCAGACTGAAACCGAGGCGCAGCGCTTTCGTGACCTGGGCGCCCGCGCCGAGTGCGTGACGGTGACCGGTTCGATCAAGTTCGACCTGAGCATAGATCCGCAACTGTTGGCTGCGGCAGCGCAACTGCGTGAAACGTGGCAGGCGAGCCGCCGCCCGGTGTGGATCGCGGCCAGCACCCACGCAGGCGAGGATGAAATTGTTCTGGCGGCTCACCGGCAGTTGCTGCGCCAGCACCCGGATGCACTGCTGATTCTGGTGCCTCGCCATCCCGAGCGCTTCAACGCTGTGCATGAGCTGTGTGTGCAGCAGAGCTTCACCACGGTGCGGCGTTCAGCAACCTCACCGGTGCAGGCCGATACCTCGGTGCTGCTGGGCGATACCATGGGCGAGCTGCTGTTCCTCTACGCACTGGCAGACAGCGCGTTTGTCGGCGGCAGCCTGGTGCCCAACGGTGGCCATAATCTGCTTGAACCGGCGGCCCTGGCGAAACCGGTATTGAGCGGGCCACATCTGTTCAACTTCCTCGAAATCGCCGCGATGCTGCGCAGCACCGGGGCGTTGTGCGAGGTCAGCGATGCAACAAACCTGGCTGCGAGCGTGCAGCGCCTGTTCGAGCAACCACAACAGGCTCGCGAAATGGCCGACGCAGGGCTTGCGGTCATGAAGGCAAATCAGGGCGCGCTGCAGCGATTGCTCGATGGCTTGGGTGGGTTGGTTGAACGGGGTTAAGTCGCGGGGCTGTGTGGGGCCCGGTTGCGAGGCCAGCTTGTGAGACTGGCTTGTGTGTGGTCCCACGATGTCGCCCGCAGGCATGGGCCTTATCGCTGCGGCGGTCTTTCGAAGTTTTTCTTCGCCGCTGTCGCGAGATCGGGCGGCAGGAAATCCTTGTCCGGGTTGTAATCGGCTTTCAGGTAGCGCGACAGGTCTTGCAGGTCGCCGGGGTTGAGCGTGCCTGCGGCCTGCTTCAGGCGCAGGTTGTCGAGGATATAGTCGTAGCGCGTGTTGTTGTAATCACGCACCGACGCATACAGCTGGCGCTGGGCATCCAGCACGTCGACGATGTTGCGGGTGCCCACCTGATAGCCAATCTCGGTGGCTTCCAGCGCGCTCTGGTTGGAGATGATTGACTGCTTGCGCGCCTGCACCTGTTCGACGTCGGTGTTGACCGCCCGGTGCAGGTTGCGGGTGTTTTCCACCACCTGACGCCGCAGCCCCTCGCGGCGCTGCTCACTCTGGCTCAGGCGCGAATAGGCTTCGCGCACCTGCGAGCTGGTCAGGCCGCCGCTGTAGATCGGGATATTGAGCTGCACGCCAATGCTGCGCTGCTCCACGTCGCCGCCATAGTTCTGCCCGGTGTAGTTGGGGTTGGTGAAACCCAGCGCGTCGTTGTCACCGCGCTTGTAGGTGGCGACGGCATCCAGCGTCGGCGCATGGCCTGCCTTGCGCTGGCGCAGGGTTTCCTCGGCGGCATTCACCGCAAAGTTGCTCGCCAGCAGGTTCAGATTCTGTTGCGCGGCCGTGTCGACCCAGGCTTTGGCGTCGTTGGGCATCGGCGCCAGGATCGGCAGGGTATGCACGATGCCTTCGATGGCGTTGTATTCCCGATTGGTCAGGGTCACCAGCGCCTGAAAGGCATCATCGACCTGACGCTTGGCAATGATCCGGTTGGCTCGCGAGGTGTCGTAGCTGGCCTGCGCCTGCAGCACATCGGTCTTGTCCGACAGCCCGACGTTGAAACGCTCGTTGGCCTGATCCAGCTGGCGCTTGAATGCAGCTTCCTCAGCCTTGGTCGCGGCCAGGTTGTCCTGGGCCCGCAGCACGCTGAAATAACTTTGCGCGCTTTGCAGGATCAGGTTCTGTTCGGTCGCCGACAGCTCCAGCGCGGCCTGCTCATTGACGGCTTCGGCGGCCTGCAACTGGAACCAGCGGTCAGCGCGAAAGATTGGCTGGCTCAAGGTCGCCTGGTACACCGTGCCGCTGCGCGAGATGGTGGCGTTCATCGGCTGTTCGATGCTGGTGCGGGTATCGTTGATGTCGGCACCCGCCGACAGATTGGGCAGCAGCCCGGCACGGGCCTGGGGCACCACTTCCTTGCGCGCGGCATAGTCGGCGCGGGCGGCCGCCAGGTCGGCGTTGTTGTCGACGGCCTCCTGATAGACGCTGATCAGACCGGTACGGGTGGACAGCGGCATCTCGGCTGCCCAGACCATCGAGCTGCAGGCACAGGACACGGCAATAGCCAATGAAAGCGTGTGCAGCATGGGGCGTTTCCTGTTCATGAGTGGTGTGCCGGTCCGAATGCCAAAACCTGGCCTGCGAGTGTAGAGGTTGAGGGGCATTGCAACAATCGCTCATGGCCGCCCCATCGGCCATTTATCGAGGCGCTGAAAACGGGCTTGGCGGATCGGGGCGCTGGCGACTAGACTGGCAACGTTCTTGTCGGGGTGCCTTGCTTTGAGGCTGAGATCGGTTAAACCGGATCCCGTTGAACCTGATCAGGTTAACGCCTGCGTAGGGAACAAGATTTCTCGTCTCCCGGCGAGTCCTCTTGAGTGTCGTCCGGGGTCGAGGGTTCATTCATGAGCCGCCGCTGCCTCGTTTGATTCTCAGCACCGCTCCAGGTGCGCCTTTGCGTCCACAGGTTCGCTCCGACAATTAATCCGCTGCAGGATGATGTCTGGAGAGCCGTGATGAGCATAATTTTAAAAAACACCACCCATCTGAGTGAGTCCGCACAAGTCGATTCCGGCTCCGTGCAGCCGTTTACCCGTTCGCAGAAAATCTATGTTCAGGGCTCGCGGCCCGACATCCGCGTGCCCATGCGCGAAATTACCCTGGATGTCACGCCCACTGACTTCGGCGGCGAAATCAACGCGCCGGTCACGGTGTACGACACCTCCGGCCCGTACACCGACCCCACTGTCGTCATCGACGTGCGCAAAGGTCTGGCCGACGTGCGTTCGCCGTGGATCGAGGCGCGTGACGACACCGAGCGCCTGCCGGGGCTGACTTCACACTTTGGCCAACAGCGTCTGGCCGATGCCGAGCTGACCCGCCTGCGTTTCGCCCACGTGCGCAACCCGCGCAGAGCCAAAGCGGGGGCCAATGTCAGCCAGATGCACTATGCGCGGCAGGGCATCATCACCGCCGAGATGGAATATGTCGCCATCCGCGAAAACATGAAACTGCAAGAGGCCCGCGCCGCTGGCCTGCTGACCCAGCAACACGCCGGGCACAGCTTCGGCGCCAACATCCCCAGGGAGATCACCGCCGAGTTCGTGCGCGAGGAGATCGCCCGTGGCCGCGCGATCATTCCGGCCAACATCAACCACACCGAACTTGAGCCGATGATCATTGGCCGCAACTTTCTGGTGAAGATCAACGGCAACATCGGCAACAGCGCGCTGGGCTCCTCGATTGAAGAAGAAGTCGCCAAACTGACCTGGGGGATTCGCTGGGGCTCGGACACGGTCATGGACTTGTCCACCGGCAAACACATTCACGAAACCCGCGAATGGATCATCCGCAATTCACCCGTGCCCATTGGCACCGTGCCGATCTATCAGGCGCTGGAAAAAGTCGGCGGTGCGGCCGAAGACCTCAGTTGGGAGCTGTTTCGCGACACGCTGATCGAGCAGGCCGAGCAGGGCGTCGATTACTTCACCATCCATGCGGGTGTGCTGCTGCGCTATGTGCCGCTGACCGCCAAGCGGGTGACCGGGATCGTCTCCCGTGGCGGCTCGATCATGGCCAAGTGGTGCCTGGCGCATCACCAGGAGAACTTCCTGTACACCCATTTCGACGATATCTGCGAAATCATGAAGGCCTATGACGTCAGCTTTTCTCTGGGCGACGGGCTGCGTCCGGGCTCGATTGCCGATGCCAACGATGCCGCGCAGTTCGGCGAACTGGAAACCCTCGGCGAGCTGACCAAAACTGCCTGGAAGCACGACGTGCAGACCATGATCGAAGGCCCTGGCCACGTGCCCATGCAGTTGATCAAGGAGAACATGGACAAGCAGCTGGAGTGCTGTGACGAAGCGCCGTTCTACACCCTCGGGCCGCTGACCACCGACATCGCGCCGGGCTACGACCACATCACCTCAGGCATTGGCGCCGCGATGATCGGCTGGTTCGGTTGCGCCATGCTCTGCTATGTCACGCCCAAAGAGCACCTGGGCCTGCCGAACAAGGATGACGTCAAGACCGGGATCATCACTTACAAGATTGCCGCCCATGCGGCCGACCTCGCCAAAGGCCACCCCGGCGCGCAGATCCGCGACAACGCCCTGAGCAAGGCGCGCTTCGAGTTCCGCTGGGAAGACCAGTTCAACCTCGGCCTGGACCCCGATACCGCGCGCTCGTATCACGATGAAACCCTGCCCAAGGATTCGGCCAAGGTGGCGCATTTCTGCTCCATGTGCGGGCCGAAGTTCTGTTCCATGAAGATCACCCAGGAAGTACGCGAGTACGCCGCCAATCAGCGGATTGAAACGATTGACGCCGAAGTCGCCCAGGGCCTGGCGGAACAGGCCGAGCGGTTCAGGCAGGAAGGCAGTCAGTTGTACAAGAAGGTTTGATTCGAGTCTGGCGGTGCTTGCACCGCCGCTTTCGCGAGCAAGCTGGCTCCCACGACCGCGGTGGGAGCGAGCTTGTTCGCGAAAGCGCCAGACCCGACAACCGGACTCTCAATGACGCATTTATCCCTCAGAGATAACACCCTTGAGCATTCAACCCAGCACCTATTCCCCTGATACCCCCGTTCCCGCAGGCAACCGTGTGTTCGGCGGCCGCGATCTGTTCTCCCTGTGGTTCTCCCTCGGCATTGGTCTGATGGTCCTGCAAACCGGTGCGTTGCTGGCGCCGGGGCTGGGCCTTGCCGGGTCGTTGCTGGCGATTTTCCTCGGCACGCTGGTGGGCGTGCTGCTGCTGGCCGCCGTAGGCGTGATTGGCAGCGATACCGGCCTGTCGTCCATGGCCGCGCTCAAGCTCAGCCTGGGCAGCAAGGGCGCGTCGCTGCCTGCGCTGCTCAACCTGCTGCAACTGATCGGCTGGGGTTCGTTTGAAATCATCGTCATGCGCGACGCTGCCAGTCTGTTGGGCACACGCGCGTTCGGCGAAAGCAGCATGTGGACCAGCCCGCTGCTCTGGACCTTGTTCTTTGGCACGCTGGCGACCTTGCTGGCGGTCAGCGGGCCGCTGACATTCGTGCGCCAGATCCTGCGCAAGTGGGGCATCTGGCTGTTGCTTGCAGCGTGCCTCTGGCTGACCTGGAATCTACTGGCCAAGGCCGACCTTGCAGCGTTGTGGGCAAATCGGGGTGACGGCTCGCTGCCGTTGGCCGTGGGGTTCGATATCGCGATTGCCATGCCGTTATCGTGGCTGCCACTGATCGCCGATTACTCGCGCTTCGGCAAGCGCGCCAGGAACGTCTTCGGCGGCACCGCGCTGGGGTTCTTTATCGGTAATTTCTGGCTGATGAGCCTGGGCGTCGCCTACACCCTGGCGTTCGCCCCCAGTGGCGAAGTCAATGCGTTGCTGTTGGCGCTGGCCGGGGCCGGGCTGGGGATTCCGCTGCTCTTGATCCTGCTCGACGAATCAGAAAACGCTTTCGCCGACATTCACTCGGCGGCGGTGTCCAGCGGTCTGCTGGTGCGTGTGAAGATCGAGCACCTGGCCTTGGCGATTGGCCTGATCTGCACGCTGATTGCCTGCCTGGCGCCTCTGGCGCAGTACCAGAATTTTCTGTTGCTGATCGGTTCGGTGTTTGCGCCGCTGTTCGGCGTGGTGCTGGTGGATCACTTCGTGTTGCGTCGGCGCAGCGGCGTGGGAGCGAACGTCAGCGTGCGCTGGCTGACCTTGCTGGCCTGGCTGGGCGGGGTCAGCACCTACCACTTGCTGGCCAATCAGTATCCGGATATCGGCGCAACACTGCCGGCGTTGATCGTCGCCGGCGTGCTGCATGGGCTGTTGGGTCGAACCCTTAGCCGCGACCGGGGAACAGTTCCGGTCTGAGGATGCCATTGAGCTGCGGATAAGGAATCTTCAGCTCGATGTGGCCCATGGAGTAGGGCGCGATGGTGTCGACCTGGTACTTGAGGATGAACGCGCCGTAGGTCAGGGCGATATGCGGCGTGCGCTTGAACGGCCAGGTCTGCATGAAATCGGCGTCTTCATTCATCTTGGTCGACAGCAGCCAGCCCTGATGCGCCAGTTCGGCTTTCTGCCAGAACTCGCCTTCCTTGCCAGGGATGATCATGTCGGCCAGGGTCAGCACTTTCTCTTGCTGGCGTGAATAGTTGATGAACGCACGCCCCGGCACACCGTGAGCGCCGCCGTTTTCCAAGTAGCTGGACAGCTCGACCACGACAATGCCGTCATGCTGCTCGCGGACCTTGGCTTGCAGGTAGCTGGCGTTGCGGCCTTCGGCGCTGCGCAGGTATTGCTCCTGATACTCCTTGAGCGAAGTCGGCAGCGGGCCGCTGCTGTCGCTGCGGGTCAGTTGCAGCAGGGTTTTCTGGGTGATGGCGTCAAGCTTCGGCTCATCCGGGAAGTGCACGGTGTCGAGGTTGACCAGCGGGCATTCGGCCGTGGTGCAGCCGGGTTTGACCAGCTCGGAGGCATCGCGCTGAACCTGCAGCGGTGCGCGATAGTTGGGTTGGAACAGGCTCTGGCACGCGCCTAGCAGAAGCGCCAGACAAACCAGTGAAGTGATCCTCAATAACGACATGTTGATCCTTTGCGGTGGCAATGAAGACGGGTACGTTGTTCGAGTGCAGGCTGCTTGGACTGCAAAGCGTCCATGGGGTTCGCCGTCGGGCGGATTAGAGTCCGTTTTGCGCCCGGCTGTCTATTCTGCATGTTCAGCGTGATCGCACAGCGCAGCCTGGCGAGCGCCGCAACCGCAACCCGACTTGTATTGAAGCGCCAACAGCCCCTAGGATGGGGCGAAGACAGTGTTCGCCCGACGTGAGAAATATATGACTGATTCGACCCGATCAACCCCGACTGCATTTGAAATTACCCGACGCGAGAACTGCTTCAAGGGCTTCTACAAGCTCGACAAGTTTTTCCTGCGTCATGAGCTGTTTGCTGGCGGGATGGGCAAGGAAATCAGTCGCGAGTTGTTTGTGCGCCACGATGCCGTGTGCGTTCTGCCCTACGACGCCAGGCGCGATGAAGTGGTGCTGATCGAGCAGTTTCGTGTCGGCGCCGTGGAGAAAACCGCCAATCCATGGCTGATCGAGCTGGTTGCCGGCCTGATCGACAAGGACGAGCAACCGGAAGAAGTGGCGCACCGCGAAGCCCAGGAAGAGGCCAACCTTGCCTTTAGTGCATTGTGGCCGATAACCAAGTACTTCCCTTCGCCGGGTGGCAGCGATGAGTACGTTCATCTTTACCTGGGCCGCTGTGAAAGCGAAGGCGCCGGGGGGTTGCACGGGCTGGAATCAGAAGGCGAGGACATCCGCGTGACCATCTGGTCGTTCGACGACGCGCTGCAGGCCGTGCGCGACGGTCGCATCATGAATGCTTCAACCATCATTGCGCTGCAGTGGCTGGCATTGAATCGCAGCGAAGTAAGGGGATTATGGTCGTGAATCGATTGCGCGAGCGCTACCGTGTTGACCTCGCCGGGCTGCAAGCCGCGTGCGAGGCCAACTACGCGCGCTTGATGCGGCTGCTCCCCGATATGCGCAACCAGCAGCGCTCGCGTCGGATCGCCGTGACTCAGGGTGATCAGATGCTGGGCGTGCTGGCGGTGGAAGTGCTGCTCGACTGCCCCTACACCACCACCCTGCAAGTGCGCCAGGAACACAGCCTACCGTGGCTGCCGGTGCCCAGCCTGGAAGTGCAGGTCTACCACGACGCGCGCATGGCCGAAGTCATCGGTGCCGAACATGCGCGACGCTTCCGTGGCATCTACCCTTACCCCAACGAACACATGCACCAGCCGGACGAAAAGGCCCAGCTGAACGTGTTTCTAGGCGAGTGGCTGAGCCATTGCCTGGCGTGCGGGCATGAGTTTGAAGCGGTGCGGTGATTGCCTGCGCGTGTTGGTATTGATCCTTCCCAACTGAGACCTGCCGCTCATTCGCGGATTGCTGAGCTCGCCAGCTTGCCAGCATAATCCCCGGACTCTGTTCAGGGAGATGGCCCTTGTCCGATGCCGCCGGTGTCAATCATTCAGTTCTGCTGGTCCAGTTGTCCGACAGTCACCTGTTCGGCGAGGCGCAGGGCACGCTGCTGGGCATGAATACCCGCGACAGCCTGCAAAAGGTGGTCGAACGGGTGCTCGCCGAGCAGGCGCAGGTAGATCTGGTGATTGCCAGCGGCGATGTTTCCCAGGACGGCAGCGTCGAGTCCTACCAGGCATTCGCTCAAGTGAGTGGGCAGATTGCCGCGCCTAAGCGCTGGTTTCCCGGCAATCACGACGAGGCCATGGAGATGCGCCAGGCGGCGCAGCAGACTGACCTGCTTGAGCCGGTGATCGATATCGGCAACTGGCGCGTCACGCTGCTGGACTCCTCGGTGCCGGGTTCGGTGCCCGGTTATCTGCAGGACCAGCAGCTGCAGCTGCTCGCCCAGGCCTTGAGCGAAGCGCCCGAGCGGCATCATCTGGTCTGCCTGCACCACAACCCGGTGCCCATCGGCTGCGCCTGGATGGAGCCGATTGGCTTGCGCAACCCGGATGCCCTGTTCGCGGTGCTGGAGCGCTTCCCGCAGGTGCGGGCGGTGCTGTGGGGCCACGTGCATCAGGAATACGACCAGATGCGCGGCGCCATTCGCCTGCTGGCTTCGCCTTCGACCTGCATCCAGTTTGCGCCGGGCAGCGTCGACTTCACGGTTGACAGCACCGCGCCCGGCTATCGCTGGTTGCGCCTGCATGACGACGGTCAGCTGGACACCGGCGTATCGCGGGTGGCCGTGTTCAGCTTTGAAGTGGACTACGGCGGCAAGGGTTACTGATCATTGCGCTGAAACATTCCAGGCGAGTCTTTCAGTGCCAGTCCCTGTAAACTCGGCGGCTTTGCACCGCTTTGTGCTCCTGGAGGGGACAGCGTGAACCCCGGAAAGCCTACTCTGTTGTACATTCATGGCCTGAACAGTTCGGCGTTGTCGAAGAAGGCCTGCCAGTTGATTGCCCTGATGGAGTCGCTGGGTCTGAGCGATCAGTTGCAAGTGCCCGAACTGCATCATCATCCGCGCCGCGCCATGGTTCAGCTGGAGTCAGCCATTGCGCAGCTGGGGCGACCTTTACTGGTCGGCAGCTCGCTCGGCGGCTACTATGCCACTCACCTGGCGCAGCGCCACGACCTCAAGGCGGTGCTGATCAATCCGGCCGTCAATCCGCATCAACTGTTCACCGGGTTTGTCGGCCTCCAGCAAAACCTTTATACCGGCCAGACCTGGGAACTGACTCACGATCACGTGCACGCACTGGCTGAGCTGGAAGTGCCGGCGCCGCGAGATCCACAGCGCTATCAGGTGTGGCTGCAAACCGGCGACGAGACCCTTGATTACCGCCGCGCCGAAGCGTTTTATCGGGCCTGCGCCCTGCGTATTCAGGCCGGTGGCGATCACAGTTATCAGGGGTTCGCCGGGCAATTGCCCGGTTTGTTGAGCTTTGCCGGGTTTGCCCCTGATGTTTTGCAGCAATCAGCTTGAAATGCAGGCGCTGCTCAGGGTTTGCAGGAGCCAACGTGTTGGCGAGACGATGAAGCTGGTCCACCGC
Source organism: Pseudomonas viridiflava (assembly GCF_900585905.1). Classification (GTDB taxonomy): domain Bacteria; phylum Pseudomonadota; class Gammaproteobacteria; order Pseudomonadales; family Pseudomonadaceae; genus Aquipseudomonas. Next base: position 252,308 of record NZ_UTVH01000053.1, on the reverse strand, counting down.
TTCGCCAACACGTTGGCTCCTACACATTCACTGTTCTGCTTATGCACGTTTTTCCACGAATTTCTGATGACGAGACCCCATGGCCAATCCCAGCGCTAGCTCTTATAACGCAGACGCCATCGAAGTCCTCTCGGGCCTCGACCCGGTGCGCAAGCGTCCGGGCATGTACACCGACACCTCGCGGCCCAACCACCTTGCCCAGGAAGTGATCGACAACAGCGTCGATGAAGCGCTGGCCGGGCATGCCAGGGCCGTGCAGGTCATTCTGCACGCCGACAACTCGCTGGAGGTGTCCGACGATGGTCGGGGGATGCCGGTGGACATTCACCCTGAAGAAGGTGTGTCCGGCGTCGAGCTGATCCTCACCAAGCTGCACGCGGGCGGCAAGTTTTCCAACAAGAATTACCAGTTCTCCGGCGGCCTGCATGGCGTCGGCATCTCGGTGGTCAACGCGTTGTCGACCCTGGTCCGGGTACGGGTCAAGCGCGATGGCAATGAATACGAAATGACTTTCGCCGATGGCTACAAGGCCTCCGAGCTTTCGGTGATCGGCACGGTAGGCAAGCGCAACACCGGGACCAGTGTGTATTTCGCCCCGGACCCCAAGTATTTCGACACGCCGAAGTTTTCGGTCAGCCGCCTCAAGCATGTGCTCAAGGCCAAGGCTGTGCTCTGCCCGGGTCTGCTGGTCAGCTTCGAAGACAAGGCCAGCGGCGAGAAAGTCGAGTGGCATTACGAAGACGGCCTGCGCTCGTACCTGCAGGATTCGGTCAGCGATTTCCTGCGCCTGCCGGACGAACCGTTCTGTGGTGTCTTCGCCGGTAATAAAGAAGCGGTCGACTGGGCGCTGCTGTGGTTGCCTGAAGGCGGCGACAGCGTGCAGGAAAGTTACGTCAACCTGATCCCCACCGCCCAGGGCGGCACCCACGTCAACGGTCTGCGCCAGGGTTTGCTGGACGCCATGCGCGAATTCTGCGAATACCGCAACCTGCTGCCCCGGGGCGTCAAGCTGGCGCCGGAAGATGTCTGGGAACGCATCGCCTTCGTGCTGTCGATGAAGATGCAGGAGCCGCAGTTTTCTGGCCAGACCAAGGAGCGCCTGTCGTCTCGCGAGGCGGCGGCCTTTGTTTCCGGGGTGGTCAAGGATGCGTTCAGCCTGTGGCTCAATACCAATGCCGACGTTGGCATGCAGCTGGCGGAACTGGCGATCAACAACGCCGGGCGTCGACTCAAGGCCAGCAAGAAGGTAGAGCGCAAGCGCATCACTCAGGGCCCCGCGCTGCCGGGCAAGCTGGCCGATTGCGCAGGGCAGGACCCGATGCGTTCCGAGCTGTTTCTGGTCGAAGGGGATTCTGCCGGCGGCTCGGCCAAGCAGGCACGGGACAAGGAATTCCAGGCCATCCTGCCGTTGCGCGGCAAGATCCTCAATACCTGGGAGGTCGACGGTGGCGAAGTGCTGGCCAGTCAGGAGGTTCACAACATTGCCGTGGCGATTGGTGTCGACCCCGGTGCGGCCGACATGAGCCAGCTGCGTTACGGCAAGATCTGCATTCTGGCTGACGCCGACTCCGACGGTTTGCACATCGCAACCTTGTTGTGCGCGCTATTCGTCCAGCATTTCCGCCCGCTGGTGGATGCTGGTCACGTCTACGTCGCCATGCCGCCGCTGTACCGCATCGATCTGGGCAAGGACATTTATTACGCCCTGGACGAAGCCGAGCGCGACGGCATTCTTGACCGGCTGGTGGCCGAGAAAAAACGCGGCAAGCCACAGGTCACCCGCTTCAAGGGCTTGGGTGAAATGAATCCGCCGCAACTGCGGGAAACCACAATGGACCCCAACACCCGGCGTCTGGTGCAGTTGACCCTGGACGACTTCGCTGCCGCGTCGGAAATGATGGACATGCTGCTGGCGAAGAAACGCGCAGGCGATCGTAAAAGCTGGCTGGAGTCCAAGGGCAACCTTGCCGAGGTGCTGACCTGATGCCAGGCGGCATTCGCCACCCCGGTCGCTCCTGCAATATCGTGCGTTTCATGCAGGGCTGCGTCGCATCCCTGACCTCTGTGGGAGCGAGCTTGCTCGCGATGGCGGCAATCGAGCTACTATTTCCAGCGGCTTGCAGATCGAATCGCGAGCAAGGTGGACGCCACCCCGGTCGCTCCTTGAGGATTGCGCGACCTGTAGGCGCTCACGAGCAACGCGAGGCAGCGATGGCGGTTGGCCTGACACACCGCATCGCGGGCGTCGTAACCTTCGTGCGCTCCTGCGCACTGCTGGTGATGGCCGGGATTCTGATGGCAACTGCCACTACAGCTTTCGCAGCCCCCCTGACGCAACTGGAACTGGTCTCCGAGCATCAGGTGGACGGCATGGTCGGTGGCAATCTGTCGGGGCTGGCGGTGTGCAATGGCCAATTGTGGGCGATTTCTGATCGCGACGATAACGTGCTGTACCGCATGGACACAGCGCAGACCGTCTGGCAGGCGCAGCCGGTTACCATTGATGTGCCGCCAGTGCCGGACAGTGAGTTGCCCGCCAATTTACGCTCCCTGGCCAAACTCTCGTCCTTCGTACGCGGTGGCAGTCTGGATTTCGAAGGCATCAGTTGCGACACCGCTGGCAATAAATATGTGGTCAGCGAAGCTCACGCCGAAGTGCTCGAAGTGCCGGTCGATGGCAGTCCGGCCTGGTTGAAATTGCCTGCCGAGCTGGTGGCTCAAGCACGCGCCAAAGGCATGCTGCAACATTTCAACGCCATTTTCGAAGGCCTGGCGATCAGCGCCGAAGGCGATCGTTTGTGGTTGGCGGCCGAGCGAGAACAACGCGGATTACTGGTGGTGAGCCGCGTAAGCGATAGCTGGCGCTGCAAGGGCAGTTGCGTTCTGCGAACCGAGCCGGGCAAGGACGTCTTACCGCCGCAAGTGGGTGGCAAATCGGTATCCCGGGATTTCGCTGACCTGTCGCTGTTCAACGGCAAGCTGTATGCCCTCGAGCGATCGGCCTATCGCATCTGTCGTCGATCTCTGCAAACAGGTGCCAGCGAACATTGCTGGTCATTTTCCGCAGAGGCGCTCAAACCCCAGCGGCTCTACGATCAGAAATTCGGCCTGACCGAGGCCCTGGTCGTTGATGAAACCGGTGCCTGGATAGGCGTGGATAACAATTTCGGCGAGCGCGCCGATGGCGAGAAACGCCCGATCGTCTGGCGCTTTGCCGCGCCTGTCGGTGGCTGGAGCGCAGGTAAATGAACCCGCAGCCTCCCGGCAGGCGTGCGGGCAAGGTGCTGATGTTTGTGGCCTGGGGCGCCGCGTTGTTTCTGGCCACGCGCTTTTTTGGCGAGTGGGAGCAGCGCCAGGAAAACCCCAATGTGGTGGTCACTTCGCAACATGGCGATGGTTACATCGAGGTGCAACTGGTCAGCAACCGCCAGGGGCATTTCGTCACCACCGGCACGATCAACGACCATACGGTGCAGTTTTTACTGGATACCGGCGCCACCGACGTGGCAGTTCCGGCAACCCTGGCCGAAGCCCTGCAGCTGCAACGCGGTGCGCCCGTCTGGGTCAACACGGCCAATGGCCGCAGTCAGGGTTTTCGCACCCAGATCCAGCGCCTGCAACTGGGCGACATCGTGCTGCGCGACGTGCGTGCGCTGGTGGTGCCCGGGTTCGACGGCGAACAGGTATTGCTGGGCATGAGCGCGATGAAACAACTTGAATTCACTCAGCGCGGCGGCACCATGCTGCTGCGCCAGACCACGAAATAATGAGGCACGCATGAGCGACTCCCTTGACCTCAGCCTGGATGGCGTAGAACGCCGCTCACTGGCTGACTTCACCGAACAGGCTTACCTCAACTACTCCATGTACGTGATCATGGACCGCGCCCTGCCGCATATCGGCGACGGCCTCAAGCCGGTGCAGCGGCGCATCATTTACGCAATGAGCGAGCTGGGCCTGGATGCCGATTCCAAGCACAAGAAATCGGCCCGTACCGTCGGCGACGTGCTCGGCAAGTTTCACCCCCACGGCGATTCGGCCTGCTATGAAGCCATGGTGCTCATGGCCCAGCCGTTCAGCTACCGCTACACGCTGGTGGACGGGCAGGGTAACTGGGGGGCCCCGGACGATCCGAAATCCTTCGCCGCCATGCGCTACACCGAAGCGCGTCTGTCGCGCTATTCCGAAGTCCTGCTCAGCGAGCTGGGGCAGGGCACTGCCGACTGGGTGCCAAACTTCGACGGCACGCTGGACGAGCCCGCGGTACTGCCTGCGCGCCTGCCCAACATCCTGCTCAATGGCACCACGGGCATCGCCGTCGGCATGGCCACCGATGTACCGCCCCACAACCTGCGCGAAGTCGCCACCGCCTGCGTGCGCCTGCTCGATGAGCCCAAAGCCACTGTCGAGCAACTGGTGGAGCACATCCAGGGGCCGGATTATCCCACTGAAGCCGAGATCATCACCCCGCGTGGTGATCTGCTGAAGATGTATGAAGCCGGCAAGGGCTCGGTGCGCATGCGTGCCGTCTACCATGTCGAGGATGGCGACATCATCGTCACGTCCTTGCCGCATCAGGTGTCCGGGGCCAAGGTGCTCGAGCAGATTGCCGGGCTGATGCAGGCCAAGCCGTCCAAGGCGCCCCAGGTGGCTGACCTTCGCGACGAGTCGGACCACGAAAACCCGTGCCGTATCGTGATCATTCCGGTCAACAGCCGGGTCGATCACCAGGCATTGATGCAGCATCTCTTTGCTACCACTGATCTTGAGTCCAGCTACCGGGTCAACATCAACATCATCGGCCTGGACGGCAAACCGCAGTTGAAGAACCTGCGTACGCTGCTGGTCGAGTGGCTGGAATTTCGCGTGCGTACCGTGCGCCGCCGCCTGCAATTTCGTCTGGACAAGGTCGAGCGTCGTCTGCACCTGTTGGACGGCTTGCTGATTGCGTATCTCAATCTGGATGAAGTCATCCACATCATTCGTACCGAAGAGCATCCTCGGGCACGCCTGATCGAGCGTTTCGAACTCAGTGAAATCCAGGCCGACTACATTCTCGACACCCGCTTGCGCCAGTTGGCGCGGCTGGAAGAAATGAAGCTGCGCAACGAGCAGGACGAGCTGAACAAGGAGCGCACCAGGCTGATGGCGTTGTTGGGCAGCGAAGCCAAGCTGAAGAAGCTGGTGCGTACCGAACTGTTGAAAGATGCCGAAACCTATGGCGACGATCGTCGCTCGCCGATTGTCGAGCGCGCCGAAGCCAAGGCGATGACTGAGCACGACCTGCTGCCGAACGAGAAAGTGACTGTAGTGCTGTCGGAAAAAGGCTGGGTGCGCTCAGCCAAGGGCCATGACATTGATGCCACCGGGCTTTCCTACAAGGCAGGCGACGGCTTCCAGACCGCTGCCATGGGGCGCTCCAATCAATATGCGGTGTTTATTGACTCCACCGGGCGCAGTTACTCGCTGCCAGCCCATACCCTGCCATCGGCAAGGGGTCAGGGCGAACCCCTGACCGGCAAACTGCAGCCGCCGCCGGGCGCCACCTTCGAGTGCGTGTTGCTGCCCGAAGACGACGCGTTGTACGTGATTGCCTCCGATGCCGGCTACGGTTTCGTGGTCAAGGGCGAGGATCTGCAGGCCAAGAACAAGGCAGGCAAGGCGCTGCTCAGCCTGCCGGTGGGCGCAAAGGTCATGTTGCCGCGCCCGGTGGCCGATCGAGAACAGAACAGGCTGGCCGCCGTCACCACAGAGGGTCGCCTGTTGATTTTCAAGATCAGCGACTTGCCGCAACTGAGCAAGGGCAAGGGCAACAAGATCATTGGCATACCCGGCGATCGCGTCGCCAGTCGTGAAGAGTACGTGACTGATCTGGCGGTCATCGGGCAGGGCGCGACGCTGATCCTGCAGGCTGGCAAGCGCACGCTTTCACTCAAACCTGAAGACCTGGAGCATTACAAGGGTGACCGCGGGCGTCGTGGCAACAAGCTGCCACGTGGGTTTCAGCGCGTTGATGCGCTTTTGGTAGAAAACGTCTCTTAGCAGCGCGACTGCGCAAGTGGTCTTCGTTTTGCCATGAAGATCGCCACATAATCGCTGGAGTCAGGACGCATATTCACGGATGATATGACGTCTTGACGCGCAAGCGTGGCTGAATGCCTGTACGACTTTGTGGTTATATTCACTGTGGTTCGCCTTGCGGCGGCCACTTGGACGGGACGATGAATTTTCTACGCCTTCCCTTTGTTTTATTGATAACTGGCGTGCTTGGCCTGACGGGCTGCGCCGGTCACAAGCCGGCGGCGCTGTATCAGCTGGACAGCGGCTCGCCGGGCCAGCCTTCGCGCAATAACGGCCTGGCCGTGCTGCTCGGGCCCGTTTCGGTGGCCGATTACCTGCAACGCGAAACCCTGCTTCAGCGCCAGCCTGATGGCAGCCTGACGGCGTCCAACGAAGGCCGCTGGGCCGGCAGTCTCTCTGCTGATATCGATCAGTTGTTGCTGCGCCAGCTGGCGTGGAAACTCGACAGCCAGCGCGTTGTACTGGCCCCCGCTGCAGCCAGCTTTACCCCTGATGTACAGGTCGTGTTGTCCATCACGCGTCTGGATTCCGGGGTCAAACAGCCCGCAATTCTCGATGCGCAATGGCGCCTGCTGGATCGCAGGGGGCATGTCCGGGACAGCCGCATCATTCACCTTGAAGAGCTGCACGCGGGCACTTCTGCCGATCAGGTCCGCGCCCAGGGCTTGCTGCTTCAGCGTCTGGCTGATCAGTTGAGCACAGCGGTCAAGCCGGTTTCCTGGCAGCCGCTGGCGGAGCCCAGGAAAGCACCGGTCGCCCGCTCCAAAACCCAGGACAAGCCAAAGATACCCATGGCTTCGCCCATCCGCACAGACCTTGAAGTGTTCCGCTTCTAGCGTTCTCCGCTTCCAGATAGGCGCCCACTAAAAAGCCCGCATCGTTGCGGGCTTTTTAGTGGGCGCCGTAAGCGGGCTCTGCAAGCGGGCGCCGCAAGCGGGCACCGACAACAGCATTACACCTTGCGCGCGATCTCGTGCATGCGTGCCAGTTGCCGTTCCAGCATCGACGGATAAGGCTCCATCAGGCGTTCGACACAGCAGGCGCCTTCCGGGCTGGCAATGGGGCGGATACGTGCACGCTGACGAATCAGTGCATCGTCGTTGATCTTGCGCTCCACCAGCAGCAGGTTGCGGCTGTGTTGCGACAGGGCCAGGGCATCCTGAGCGGTCTCGGTCAGCAGCAGGTCGATCTGGCTCATGCCCGCCAGGCCTTCGCCGAGGGTCAGGCCCAGTTGCAGCTGCAACGTGATGCCGCTGTCGGCGACTTCGATTTGCAGGGCATGGCTCAAGGCGCGCAGCAGCTCGCCGCAGCAGATGGCGTTGGTCAGGTAGTCTTCGCCGCTTTCCTGGCTGTGGAACAGCATCAGAGTGCTGCCGTCGTTAAGGGTATGCAGCTCGCCGTCATACAGCGACGAGGCCTGATCCAGACAGTCCCGATAGCGTTGCAGCAGATCGGTCAGGCGGGCGCGGGGCAGGCGCCGCAACTGGTCCTGCGAACCGAGCTGAACGGCCAGAACGGCGCTTGGCTGTGGCGTGCTCGGTGCGACAACCTTGCTGACCACCGCAGGCGAGTTCGAGGTGTCGCGCAGATCGGCAAACGGATCGTCGCCTTCGTCTTCTTCATCTTCCTCGGCCACCAGACGGCGCTGGACCGGCGGTGCAGGCAGGCGTGGCTTGGGTGCTTCGTCGAAGCCGGGTTCGCGCGAGGTGCGATTTTTTACCGGCAGGGGGTGCTCTGCGGTGTCATCTTCATCCTCGTCCGAGTCTTCTTCGGCATATTCCGGCTCGGGTTCGGGCACTGGCTCCGGCACAGGCGGGGCGAAAGAGGTGCGTAGCTGGCGAGCCAGATCGCCGACTTCATCCTGGCGCTCGGTGGCCGGGGTGTAGGGATCGATGTCGCGCAGCCAGATGCGCAGCTGCATCAGGGGCGTGGAAATCTGCCGGCCCAGACGCAGGCTCAGCGCCAGCGCCAGCGCCAGCAGAATCCCGGCCAGGATGCCCATGCTTTGCAGGCTGATGGTCATGGGCTGCTGGAACTGGGACATATCCAGGCTGATGCGCAAATGCCCGGCCATCACGTCCTGGAAGGTGATCTTGATTTCGTACAAGCCCTCGGCTTCACCCAGCAGGCCGTTTTTCGGGCGCTGGCCGGCTTCGGCGAGAATACGGTTGTCCACGCTGTAGATCGCGGCATGGGCCACCAGCGGGTTCTTCACCAGATTGCCCAGCAGCACATTGAGACTGAGGATGTCGTTGGACACCAGCAGCTCGGTGGCAGAGGTGGCGGTCTGCGTGGTCAGGGCCTGACCCAGCGCGTCGGCCTGCTCGTGCATGGCCTGCTTGAACTGCAGGCCCATCACCCCGGCGTAGATCAGCAACGCCAGGGAGACGAGGATCACGTTATGGCTGGCGATGCGCAATGCAATCGGAACCCGGCGATGACGCAATGCCCGGAAGATCAGCAGGAAGAAATTATCGGATTTAACAGGCGTGGGCCGGTTCACAGAGCACGGCTCTTTCGGGGAAGTTGCCGCGCAGTATAACGAGCGACCCAGTAGCGGCAAAGCGCTGGCTGTGCCCGATGGTCACTGAATGTGGTTAGAATGCGGTTTTTTTCCACTCTTGGGGTGCGTCTTGCGCGAAATCGTCCTGATCAACATCACCGGCGCAGAGCGTTGCGGCCTTATTGCGGCCATTACCGGCATGCTCGCCCGCCATGAAGTCAGCATCCTGGATATCGATCAGGCGGTGGTCCATGGCGCCCTGGCGATGAATGTGCTGATCGAGGTGCCCATGGATGTGCAAGCCGCCGCCGGGGTAGACAGCCTGCGCGCGCAACTGCTCGCCATCACTGAACCTGTCGGCCTGCACGCCAGTTTCAGCGTGCTCAGCGAGCAGGATTACCAGCGCTGGGTGGCCAGCGAGCGCGCGCCCCGGCACATCGTGACGCTGCTGAGCCGCAAGGTAACGGCTGAACAGGTGCACTGCGTCAGCGCACTGACTGACAGCCATGGCCTGAAGATCGAACGCATGGATCGGCTGTCCGCGCGCCACATGCCCACTGCAGCTGATAGCAACAGCAAGGCCTGTGTCGAATTTTCCTTGTCCGGGGAGCCTGCGGACGCGGCCGCCCTGCGTGCAGACTTTCTGAAGGCCGCGCAGGCGCTCAACATCGACATCGCTTTTCAGCAGGACAACCTGCTGCGTCGTCATCGTCGGCTGGCGGTGTTCGATATGGATTCGACACTGATCGAGGCCGAGGTCATCGATGAATTGGCCAAAGCCCATGGGGTTGGCGAGCAGGTCTCGGCCATCACCGAGCGGGCAATGCGTGGCGAGCTGGACTTCAGCGCCAGCTTCAAGGAGCGTCTGGCGTTGCTCAAAGGGCTGGACATCAGCGTGCTCGACCAGATTGGCGCGTCATTGCGGCTGACCGAGGGCGCCGAGACGCTGTTTGCCGAACTCAAACGCCTGGGTTACAAGACGGCGATCCTCTCCGGCGGCTTTACCTATTTCGCCAGGCAGCTGCAGGCAAAGCTGGGCATCGACTATGTCTTCGCCAACGAGCTGCAAGTGGTGGACGGCAAATGCACCGGCGTCGCGGTAGAACCCATCGTCGATGCGCAGCGCAAGGCCGATCTGCTGCGCGAGCTGGCGGGCAAGGAAGGCCTGAGCCTGGATCAGACCATCGCGGTAGGTGATGGCGCCAACGACCTGCCGATGCTGGCAATTGCCGGCCTGGGTGTGGCGTTCCGGGCCAAGCCTCTGGTCAAACAGTCGGCGCAGCAGGCGATCTCGACCCTGGGCCTGGATGGCGTACTTTATCTGCTGGGCGTTCGCGATCGGGAAGGGCGCGGTTGATGTTTCAGTTGCTGGGCTGATGCCTGGGGGAATTTTATATTCCGCGCTGAAGCCGGTCCCACGTCCCGTTTATCCAATTAAAGTTAAAGCGACGACCACAGCGAGTCGAATTCCTGATCCGGTTTCGCGTCGCCAAGGCCCGGTGTGCCCGGAGCGTCGAAAGTCTGGTATTCGAACTGGTTGTAGCTGCCGCTGCTGGTGCGTTGATGGCCCAGCAAGCCTGGATGTTCGTGACCGGCGATGTTGATCATCACGTTGTTGCCGGTCTTGAATGGCAGTCGTGGCGCGAGAATCGTCGGCGGCTGTTCCACGGCGCGGACTTCAGGCAACAGCAACGAACGCATGTAAGGGCTGTGGTGCTCGGGGCGCACGATCTGCAAGCCGCACGCCTGGGCAAAAGGCGCGATCAGCTCGATGCCCATCTGCGTACCGCCGCCGCGCACCTGGCGCACCCAGCGAATCACGGCAACGCTCCAGCCCTGGCCAGCCGCATCCTGAATGCCCACCAGCTCGCCGGCCTGCAGTTGTGGCGGCACTTCTCTGGGCCAGGCCAGGCAATAACCGCCCGGGCTGTGATTGATGATCAGCAGGTCGAAGGTGGGAAACGACTGTTGCGCGTTGGCATCACTGCTCTCGCCATCAGGCTGCTGATACTGGATTTCTTCATACGGCAGCAATACCTCGGACGAGCTGCCACGCTGGCTGTCAAACGCCGTCGCCCAAGGGTCCACTGCCTTGTCGCCGCCGCGCTGGGCGCTGAATTGCGCGGCTTTGCTGGTGGGCACCTGCAGCATGTCATTGAACGAACGTTTGCCACCCAGGTAGAAATGCAGCGCACTCATGCCGATGCACAGGTTGAGCGTGCCTTGGCCCGGCGTGCGCTGAAACGAGCGTTCGGCAGCGTTGCCCCAGGCTGCCGCCAGGTGTTCGAGCAAGTCAGGTGAAAACCCGGGGGGCACCAGCAGAGGCGATTGCGCGCGCTGGTCAGCGGGCGTTTCCATGTAGCGATGGATCATCGCCGACAGCGCCTGGGTGTCCAGCCCCAGCAGGCTGGCATGCTCGTCTGGCGGGAACAGGGTCTTGTACAGGGGCGGTTTGTCCTGACTCGTTGCCAGCGCGAACAGGCTGTTTTCATCCGCCGGTGCCTGCAGCCTGACCAGCGTGCTCCAGGCGTCGAGCACGTCGGCCAGCCGACCGATATTGATCTGGCGCATCTGATTGCAGCGCGAACAACCCATCAGCAGGCCAATGATATAGGTCTGCTCGACGCTCAAGGCCTTGACGTGCAGCGCCTGCTCGTCATTGACCGGCTGATGCTGCAGGTCATGCTGGCAGGCGATCTGGTAAATCTTGTGCATTTCCAGCCAAAGCCCGTCCTGCACCGGACAATACAGCTGATTGGCGCGGATCAACGGGCCGTTAAGGCATTGCAGGGCGCGCTGCAATGCGGTGGTCAGCATGGGCAGACGATCTCTGGCAGGGCGCTGCGACACGCGGCCGATGATCAATTTGTAACCCACCGCAAGGTGGTTTTGCAGCGCCTGACACAGGTTGGCCACCTTGCGCGGACGCTCTTCGAGCACCACTGCCTGATTGAGGAAGTGACGCTCCAGGTGCTTGCACACGAATTGCACTTCCGGACGCAGCAGCTCAAGCATTTGCAGGCGATTATCGCTGGGGGTCAGCAGATGATTGAGTTCACTCAGGCCTTGATAGAGCTGCCGCGCGGTTTCGCCCAGGTTGGCCTTGGGCAACGTCGCGATCCAGCGCTTGAGGTCCTTGGGCGTCGGCTCACAGAACGTCAGGCTCGACTGCGTTGGCGCAGGCACGCGCAGCAACACCGGAGGGCTCAAGTTACTCATGTGACAGGCTGACTCCAACTACCAACTCTGGCCTTAACGATAATCGACGCATTTGCAGATACTCGCTCAGGGTATGCCAAGGACGTCGATAATGCGCGATGTTTCCCACGGCGCTGATGCCGAGACCTTATCAGCAACGATCTGCTATCGCAGCCCGTGCGGGTCAGGCAGTAGTGGCACGATGTGCCACCAGGCGTCCCGCTGTCAAACCAGCGCAGGCACCGCCAATGCCTGGCCCATGCGCACAGCAGAAGTGGCGCCCAACTGCTCGACCCATTGCACCTGATCCGGACCAAACAGCACGATGGCCGTGGAGCCGAGTTTGAATCGGCCCATTTCGGCGCCTTTCTCCAGATGAACAGGTGCGCGAGCAGCTTCGTCGTAGCGCACTGTCTTGAGTTCACGTTTGGGTGGTGTCACCAGCCCGGCCCAGACCGTTTCGATGGACGCCACGATCATTGCCCCCACCAGCACCACGGCCATCGGCCCGCGCTCGGTGTCGAAGATGCAGGCAACGCGCTCGTTGCGGGCGAACAGTTCAGGCACATTTTCTGCGGTGGTCTGGTTGACCGAAAAGATGCGTCCCGGAATGTAGACCATCTCGCGCAGCGTGCCTGCCAGGGGCATGTGCACGCGGTGGTAATCCTTGGGCGACAGGTACACGGTGGCGAATTCGCCGCCCATGAACGGTGCCGACAGTGCCGGGTCGCCGCCCAGCAGTTCCAGCACGCTGAAGCTGTGGCCCTTGGCCTGGAAAATACGCCCCTGCTCGATACGCCCCAACTGGCTGACTGCGCCGTCGGCCGGAGACAGAATGGCGCCCGGTGTCGGGTCCAGAGGGCGGGCGTCAGGCTTCAGCGCGCGGGTGAAGAAGGCATTGAAATGCTCGTAGGCGGTCAGGTCCTCCACCTGCGCCTGGGACATGTCCACCTGATAGCGGCGGGCGAACCAGGCCGTGAAGGCATTCTTGAACCAGCGCACGCGGCACTCGGCAACGCAGCCGGCCAGACGCGACAGCAGATGGTGAGGCAACAGGTATTGGCTGAGGATAAACAGACGCTCTTTCATCAGAATTCCTAAACGTGTTCTGTGTGGGTGCAGGTTTCAGCGCTCGACGGGCGTGTCGGGGTGGTTGCCCCATTCGCCCCATGAGCCGGCATAGCCTTTGACCCGTGGGTAACCCAGCGCCTTGGCGACCAGATAAGTGAAGCCTGAGCGGTGATGCGTCTGGCAATGGGTGATGACTTCCTTGTCCGGCGTGATCCCGAGATGCGCCAGGACTTCGCTAATGTCATCGCGGATGCGCAGGTTGCGCGCCTTGTCCATGCCCGCCGTCCATTCGAAATTGATCGCGCCGGGGATGTGGCCGCCCTTTGCCGCGACGACTTTTTCGCCAGTGTACTCAGTCGGCGCCCGGGCGTCCCAGATTGCCAGATCAGCAGCGCCCAGGCGACCTTGCAGGTATTCGCGGGTGGCGATGGGTTCGTCATGCAATGCAAGCGCGACGGGACCGCCTGCTGGCGCCGCAACGGCGGTGGACAAGGGCAGGCCCTGTGCCTCCCAGGCCAGCACGCCGCCATTGAGGTAGTGATAACGGGAGTGGCCGATTACATCCAGTAACCAAATAAAGCGCCCGGCCCAGCCACCGCCTTCGTCGTCATAGACCACATAGACCGCGTCGGGGTTATGCCCCAGCTCGCCGAACAGCGCTTCCATGTCCGCCTTGGCGGGTAGCAGACCAGGTGCTGGCGGCAGGCCCAGCTGGGTGCGTTTGGGGTCGACAAAGCGGGCGCCTGGCAGGTGTCCGGCGTCATAGCGGGCGCTACTGGTCAGATCCACCAGAATCAGATTGGGGGCATCGAGACGACTGTTGAGGTCGTCCGGCTCGATGACCAGCGGCAGGCCGGAGAAGACGGACATGTGCAGCCTCCACAACAAAAAAAGAGGCGAATTGTAGCCCAGCTGTCAGGCTTTGCGCCCGCTAAAACTGGTCAGCGCACGCTCGATGCACTGACAGGTTTTGCCGAATGCCTGAACGGAAATTTCCGAGAACTGCCCGCCGCTCTGATCCGCGACCACCAGCATGACCACTTTGCCATGGCTGCTCAGGGAGCGTATCAGCCAGTGTTTGCCGGGGAACACGCCTTTGAGCTTGCCTGGCAGGAGGGCGGAAAACTGCTCGATATTGGCAGGCGTCATGCGCAGTTGGGTGGGCTGTGCCAGCAGGCGCTGCAGCACGGTGCTCTCTGGTATCGACAACACCAGCGTCGCTACGTCGGCGTGCAGGCCTGCGCTCTGATGAACGCGTAACATCGTGGCGGTCTTGTCCGCCATCAGCAGCATGACGCGCTCCATACCGCACGCCACCAGCGCATCGCGGGCAACGGTGGTCAGGTGCATCGCATTGCTGAACGGCGACGGCGAAGCCAGCAGGTCGGCACACAGCTGGCGCCAGGTGTGCAGCGCGTCGGGTGAAGGGGTTGGGGCGGGTTGCAATTTGCTGTGGGTGCGCCGCGCCGACCACGGCCAGATCAGGGCCTCGGCCGGATGCCACAGGTCACGATCGAAGTCCTGCCGGGCGCTGATGACGGCATTCTGGTGGATCTGCTGCTGCACACCCGCCATGTCTTGCTGCAGATAAAGACTGGTCAGCAGTTCCCAGCGCAGACAATGCGGGCTGTTCCAGGCCTGCTGCGCCGCGAGTGCCAGACCGTTGCCCAGGAGGACGGTATTGGCCGGCTGGTTGAACCAGCGCTGCAGCTGCGTATCGGCATCCATCAATTGCTGCTGATGCAGGGGCGCATCGTTCTGCCGCGCGATGTGCAGGGCCTTGACCAGAGGGCGGCGATCGTTGATCAGCAGCTTGTAACCCTGGGTTACCCACAGCGGCAGCCGCCACAGGGTGGCCAGCGCCATGCACAACTCGAGCAGGCTGATGCCAAACAGCTCTTTTTCCACCTGGCGCGACGATTCGCCCTGGTGAATGACCCGAAGCTCCCATTGCTCCAGCAGTTTGGGGTGAGCCAGTGCCATGGGCCACAGGGGCGACAGAAACAGCAGGCTGCCCAGATGAATGTCCTGCCACAGGCGCGCCAGACGACTGGCGAACAAACCATTGGCCTGCTGCGTGGCGTGCTGACTGATCAGCAGCAACTGCCGCAAGGCCGCCGGGATCTTGCCAGGCTCCAGCGCAGGCAGGCGGTTGAGCAGTACTTCGGTGCGACCAAGGCCGAGCCGGGTGAGCGCAACTTCCAGGCTCTCTGCCGGTTCGGTCAGGCCCGTGGCGTGGTGATTGGCCTCGCGCATGACGCTCAATACCAGCGCCGGGCTGTCCTGCATCAGGTCGGCAATGTCCCGCAACGAGCGACGGCTATCGTTAAGCGCGCTGCGCACTCTGGCGTGGCTGGCCTGGGGAACCGGCAGCGCAATTGCGTCGAGTTGCTGGAGCCAGGCATCGAGATTTTTCGGGACAGGAAGTTGTGGCGAGGTAGCTGCTGGCATACGTCAAGCCCGTGCGACTGGAGCGTTAGGCAGTAGAGACTGCGAGGTCCTCGATTGAGACCGTTATTGGCGGGGCCCCGTTCGGCGGTCAACTGGCTTTTCAATTTTCTGCCTATAGTCTGGCCCACAGATGCCGATATGGAGAAGAAGAGATTCAAGAACTTCCGCATACGTCCCTGAACCCGACTCAGCAAGTACCTTTTACCTATGGCTAAAATTATCGGCATCATCGTCGTCTTTGCGAGTGTTCTCGTGGGCTACGTCCTCTCTCATGGCAAGATTGGCGCATTGATTCAGCCTTACGAAGTGCTGATCATTGGTGGTGCCGCCCTGGGCGCATTCCTGCAAGCCAACCCTGGCTACATGACCATGCACGTGCTGAAGAAGTCGCTGAAGATGTTCAGCACGCGCTTCACGCATGCCTACTACCTGGAAGTGCTGGGTCTGGTCTATGAGATTCTCAACAAGAGCCGACGCGAAGGCATGATGGCGATCGAGGGGGATATCGAAGACGCGTCCTCCAGCCCGATTTTCACCAAGTACCCTGGCGTGCTCAAAGATGAGCGCATGACCGCCTACATCTGTGATTACCTGCGCATCATGTCGTCCGGCAACATGGCACCCCATGAGCTCGAAGGCCTGTTCGACATGGAGCTGCAGAGCATCAAGGAAGAACTGGGTCATCCTTCCCACGCCGTGACCGGCATCGCCGACGGCCTGCCCGGCTTCGGGATTGTGGCGGCGGTGCTCGGCATCGTGATCACCATGGCTTCCCTGGGCGACGGCGACAAGGCGGCCATCGGTAACCACGTGGGGGCAGCCCTGGTGGGTACCTTCCTGGGTATCGTTGCCGCTTACGGCTTCTTCGGTCCGCTGGCGACTTCCCTGTCTCACGATGCCAAGGAAGAGCTCAATGTCTACGAGGCCATCAAGGCGTCGCTGGTGGCATCGGCTTCCGGCATGCCGCCTTCGCTGGCCGTCGAGTTTGGCCGCAAGGTTCTCTATCCGGCGCATCGGCCCAGCTTCAGTGAGCTGGAACAAGCGGTTCGCGGTCGCTGAGTCATGGAAAATAATCAGCCGATAATCATCAAGCGCGTCAAGCGCTATGAAGCGGGGCACCACGGCGGCGCATGGAAAATCGCGTTCGCCGACTTTGCCACCGCCATGATGGCGTTCTTTCTGGTGCTGTGGCTGCTGTCGTCCGCTACACCTGAGCAGCTGGTTGCCATTGCGGGCTACTTCAAGGACCCGGTGGGGTTTTCTGAAAGTGGATCGCCTTACGTCATCGATCTGGGCGGCTCGCCCGAAATGTCTCCGGACCAGACCCTGAACCCTGAGGTCCAGAGCACGCCCTCCCCGCAGGCAGTGCCCATCGAGGCCGAAACGGCTGAGGCCAAGGCTGAAGAGGTTGAGCAGGAGCGCCTTGAGTTGCTGCTGCAAGAACTGCAGAACAAGGTCGAAGAGAATCCGGAGCTGCAGAAATTCAAGGATCAGATCCACTTCGAGATCACCCAGGACGGACTGCGGATTCAGATTACCGATGCGGACAACCGGCCTATGTTTGACTCCGGCAGCTCGCGGCTCAAACCATATTTCGAAGACATTCTGCTGGCCATGGCCGACACCATCAAAGCGGTGCCGAACAAGATCAGCGTCAGTGGTCATACCGATGCCAAGCCTTTCGTGGGCAACGGCGATTTCGGCAACTGGGAGCTCTCCGCCAACCGGGCCAATGCCGCGCGTCGGGCGCTGATTGCCGGGACCTACCCTGAAACCCAGGTTGCCCGGGTCGTGGGTTACGCCTCATCGCTGTTGTATGACCGTACTCAACCGCTCAATCCGGTCAACCGTCGCATTGATATCGTGGTCATGACCAGAAAAGCGCAGCAGCGCATGGAAGGCACTCACGACATCGGCGCGGGCGACAGCGAGCAACCGGCGGCTCCGGCTCCGGCTCCGGCGCCTGCGCCAGCCCCGGCTGCCGTGCCTGGTGCGGGCAATATCCAGCCCGCTGACCCGTCCGCCTACGTCCAGCCTCGGGAGTTGCGGCAGAAGCTCAACCTATTCGAAGACGGCACGCTGAAGCTAGAAGAGACCAAGAACTAAGCGTGCTGCGGTCCTGCGGAAAAACAAAAAGCCCGGATCTCGAAAGAGCCCGGGCTTTTTTGCCAGCCGCCAGTCTGTAGGAGCCAACTTGTTGGTGCCCACTTGTGGCGAAGCGGTCTGTCAGTTCCGCCGTTTCGCGAACAAGTTCGCTCCTACAGGGTTCGTGGCAGCTTCAAACGTACCTGTATTTTGTGGGACCGAATTCATTCGGGAAGGCGGCATTCCTGAAACACATATTCCATGAATGTACCGGCCCATTCGCGAGTCAATTCGTGCCCATAGGGCTTGCACGAACTTCAATAACTGCTTTCCGGCAGGCTGGCGATGATCGAGCGGTAGCTGTTCATGCGCTGCTGCTGTACGCGGCCTTCCTCCAGCGCGATCAGCAGGGCGCAACCGGGCTCGCGGTCGTGCTTGCAGTCGCGGAAGCGGCAGGTGCCGATCAGGTCGTTGAACTCGATGAAACCCGCTTCGACATCGGCACGGCTAACGTGGCCCAGGCCGAATTCACGAATGCCGGGGGAGTCGATCAGGTCGCCACCACGGGGAAAGTGAAACAGGCGAGCGGTGGTCGTGGTGTGCGTGCCCTGTCCGGACCATTCCGACAGCGGGCCAACGCGCGTCTCGACTTCAGGCAGCAGGCTGTTGACCAGCGACGACTTGCCCACGCCGGACTGCCCGACGAACACGCTGATGTGCCCGTCCAACTGGTCCTGCAACTGCTGCATGCCGTCGCCATGATGGGCAGAGACTTCCAGCACCGGGTAACCCAGCGTGCGGTAGACCGCCAGCAGGGCGTTGAGCGCCGGGGCGTTCTGCTCATTGATCAGGTCGAACTTGTTCAGCAGCAGCAAGGGCCGAATGCCGGCATGTTCGGCTGCGACCAAGTAACGGTCGATCAGGTTGGCATGGGGCTCGGGTGCCGGGGCAAAGACAATGACGATGAGATCGACGTTGGCCGCCACCGGCTTGAGCTGGCCGCGGCTGTCCGGGCGGCGCAGTTCTGTGGCACGTGGCAGTTGCGCAACGATGACGCCGATGCCCTGATTACCCGCACGCCAGACCACGCGATCGCCGGTGACCAGCGCTGGCAGGTTGGCGCGCAAATGGCAGCGGAACACCTGACCTGCGTGCTCGCCGTCGGTTGCTTCGACTTCTACCTGCACGCCAAAGTGCGCAATCACAAGGCCGGTCTGTTCCGGGCCCAAGTCGCCCCCTTCGAGGGTCTCCAGCGCTTGTGACTCACGTTTGGCGGCTCGGGCGGCACGCTCGCCCTGAATTTTTTCGATGCGCCAGTTCTGACGACGATTGAGTTGGCGTTTGGCCATGGGTGTTCCGTGTTATAGAGCAGCTGAAAGTAGCGCAAAGCATACTAGCACGCCGGGGTAAGCTAAACTGCGCGCCTACGCTGAGGAGTCAATTATGCAGAACAAGCTGAACCTGATCTGGATCGATCTGGAAATGACCGGTCTGGACCCGGACACCGACGTCATCATCGAAATGGCGACGATCATCACTGACAGCGAGCTCAACACCCTGGCTGAAGGCCCGGTCATCGCCGTGCATCAGAGCGATGAGACCCTGGCCCGGATGGACGAGTGGAATACCCGCCAGCACGGCGGCTCCGGTCTGACCCAGCGGGTTCGCGAAAGCACCGTCAGCATGGCCGAAGCCGAAGCGCAGACCCTGGAATTCATCAAGCAGTGGGTGCCGGAGCGCAGCTCGCCGATCTGTGGCAACAGCATCTGTCAGGATCGGCGCTTCCTTTATCGCCACATGCCGACGCTGGAGCATTACTTCCACTATCGCAACCTTGATGTGTCCACGCTCAAGGAGCTGGCTGCGCGCTGGTCGCCGGAGCTTAAGTTCCAGAAGGGCAGCACCCATCTGGCACTGGACGACATTCGCGAATCCATCGCCGAGCTGCGCTTCTATCGCGAGCACTTCATCAAAGGTTGATGCCGAGCATCATCCCTGCTGTAGGAGCCAACAAGTGGGCACCAACAAGTTGGCTCCTACAGAAACGGCGCTTGCCGTGGCATCCCGCTTTGCCCTCTTTTGGTGCTTGCCCTAGACTGCGCGGCTTCTTCGCAGGGACTGCCGCCATGTTGCTGATGCTCTATCTGATTGCCATTACCGCAGAAGCCATGACCGGTGCGCTGTCCGCCGGGCGACGCGGGATGGACTGGTTCGGTGTGGTGTTGATTGCCTGCATCACCGCGCTGGGTGGCGGCTCGGTGCGTGATGTGCTGCTCGGGCATTACCCGCTGACCTGGGTCAAGCACCCTGAATACCTGGTGCTGACCAGCGTTGCCGCCTTGCTGACCATTTTTATTGCGCCGCTGATGCGCCATCTGCGTTCATTGTTTCTGGTGCTCGACGCGCTGGGGTTGGTGGCGTTTACCCTGATCGGCTGCCTGACTGCCCTGGAAACCGGCGCCGGTCTGATGGTGGCTTCGGTGTGTGGCGTGATCACCGGGGTATTTGGCGGCATCTTGCGAGACATCTTCTGCAACGACATCCCGCTGGTCTTCCGCCGCGAACTGTACGCCAGCGTTTCATTCCTGGCGGCGTGGTGTTTTCTGCTCTGCCGCTATGTCGAACTGCCCGAAGAGCAGAGCATCCTTATTACTCTATTCGGCGGCCTGCTACTGAGGCTGTTGGCGATCCGCTTCAACTGGAACATGCCGAAATTCGTCTACAACGATGCTGAGCATTAATGGCCGCGATGCCCGGTCGTCCAGACGCCGCGCCGTTATGCAGCAGCCATAGAACCTGTAGGAGCGATCGGGGTGGCGCTCCACCGAGCACCGCGAGCCTACGATAGTGGTGTTCTGACAGACCGTCATCGCGGCCTCGCGGTGCTCGTGCGCTCCTACCTAAAATCATCCGTAATCAAGTGGCCTTTCAGAGTGTCCGGGCCTCAGCGTTGCGCATGCTGCGCCAATGCCCACTCCACGTGCTCGCGTACCAGCTCCGACGGATAATCGCGCCGCGCCTGCAGGGCTTCCAGTACCGGGATCGTGGATGGCGCGTTGCCCAGGCCAACCGCCAGGTTGCGTAGCCAGCGCTCGTAACCGGCGCGGCGCAAGGGCGATCCTTCGGTATTGCTGAGGAATTTATCCTCATCCCACATGAACAGCTCCGCCAGCCCGGCATTGTCCAGATTATGCCTGGGCTGGAAGTCCGCCTGCTCGGTGGGGCGGGCGAAGCGATTCCACGGGCAGACGATCTGGCAGTCATCGCAGCCGAACACCCGATTGCCAATCAGCGGGCGCAGCTCTACGGGTATGGCGGTCTTGAGCTCGATGGTCAGGTAGGAGATGCAGCGCCTGGCATCCAGGACATAGGGCCCGACAAAAGCGGCGGTCGGACAGATGTCCAGACACGCCGTGCAGCGCCCGCAATGTTCGCTGCCATGGGCCGGATCCACGGGCAGCGGCAGGTCAACGAACAGTTCGCTGAGAAAGAAGAAACTCCCCGCCTTGCGATTGAGTACCAGCGTGTTCTTGCCGATCCAGCCCAGCCCGGCCTGCTCGGCAATGGCTTTTTCCAGTACGGGGGCACTGTCGACAAACGCGCGATAGCCAAACGGCCCGATGGCTTGCTGGATGCGCTCGGCCAGTTGCTGCACGCGTTTGCGGATCAGCTTGTGATAGTCGCGGCCCAGGGCATAGCGCGACACGTAGGCCTTTTCCGGCTCGGCCAGGCGTTGAGCCATCTCGCTGTCGCCGGGCAGGTAATCCATGCGCAACGACACCACACGCAACGTGCCCGGCACCAGTTCTTCCGGGTGCGAACGTTTGCTGCCATGTGCTGCCATATAGTCCATCTCGCCGTGATAACCCGCGTCCAGCCAGCGTTGCAGGTGCTGTTCGTGCTCAGCCAGGTCAAGCCCGGCAATCCCGACCTGTTGAAAGCCCAGCTCGCGCCCCCACGCCTTGATCGACTGGGCAAGCGTGACGAGGTCAACAGTGTCGGGCGAATCAACAGTTATAACGGGCATGCGCAGGGAGAAACCAGGTGGAGGTGCGTATAATTCTGCCAGACATCGGAGCTCAGAGACGCATGGTCGATACGAAACCGCAATTACCCGACGCGCTGTACAGCGCTGCGCAGGTTCGCGCCCTTGATGCGCAACTGATCGCGGCCGGTACCAGCGGCCTCGAATTGATGCAACGCGCAGCCCGTGCCACCTGGCGCGCCCTGCGCCGCC
Organism: Pseudomonas viridiflava; assembly: GCF_900585905.1. Classification (GTDB taxonomy): domain Bacteria; phylum Pseudomonadota; class Gammaproteobacteria; order Pseudomonadales; family Pseudomonadaceae; genus Aquipseudomonas. The sequence goes on along the minus strand of NZ_UTVH01000053.1, from coordinate 230,682 downwards.
GCTGGCCCGAAGCGTTGCACCTGACAGTGCTGGCCGGGCGCGGCAACAATGCGGGCGACGGTTACCTGATCGCAGCGCTGGCGCACAGGGCTGGCTGGACGGTTGAGGTTTTCGCCGTGGGCGACGCCGCGCAACTGACCGGCGATGCCGCCTCTGCCCATGCCGAAGCCGCGTCCGCAGGCGTGGATATCCAACCCTGGCGTCACCAGCCGCTGCGCGGCATTGTTGTCGACGCGCTGCTGGGCACCGGCCTCAGTGGTGAAGTTCGCGCGCCTTACAAGGCGGCCATTGAGGCGATCAATGCCAGCGACGTGCCGGTGGTGGCGGTGGATATTCCTTCCGGCCTGAGCGCCGATACCGGCTGCATCCTGGGCAGCGCCGTGCGCGCCGATCTGACGGTGACCTACATCGGGCTGAAGCTGGGGTTATTGACTGCCGATGCGCCCGACCTTGTAGGCGAGCTGGTATTCGACGATTTACAGGCGCAGGCCGCGGGCGTTGTCGCTGCGCAAGCCATGGCGACACGTCTTGATACTTTTAATCTGCCGCGCCTGGCTGTACGTCCACGTACTGCCCATAAGGGCATGTACGGCCGGGTATTGGTCATCGGCGGCGACCTCGGCTTCGGTGGTGCAAGCCTGTTGACCATGGAAAGCGCCTTGCGCTGCGGTGCTGGCATGGTCACTCTGGCGACCCGCGCCGAGCATGTGCCCGCTGCGTTGATGCGGCTTCCGGAAGTCATGAGCACAGGCGTGCGCTCTGCCAATCAATTGATGGCGTTGATCGAGGCGGCCAGCGTGCTGGTGATCGGTCCGGGTCTGGGGCAGGGCGCCTGGGGGCGCAGTTTGTTGTCGGCCGCTGCCAATGCCGAGCGCCCGCAGGTATGGGACGCCGAGGCACTGAATCAGTTGGCCCAGGGTTGGGTGGCGTTGCCCGGCGGCAGCGTGATCACGCCTCATCCCGGTGAGGCCGCGCGGCTGTTGGGTATCAGCGTGCAACAGGTTCAGGCTGATCGACCGGCCGCCGCACGTGCGCTGGCCAGCCGGTTCAACGCGGTGTGCGTGCTCAAGGGCAGCGGCAGCCTGGTTGCCGATGTCGACGGCCGGCTTGCCCTGTGCGATCGCGGCCATCCGGCCATGGCGACTGCAGGCCTTGGCGACGTGCTGGCCGGGCTGATTGGCGCGCTGCTGGCGCAAAAGATGAAACCGTTCGACGCCGCGTGCCTCGGTACATGGCTGCATGCCAGCGCAGGCGAGCACGTGGGCAAGGCCGGTCGTGGGCTGGCGGCCAGTGATCTTATTCCAGCCATTCGTCAGTTATTGGAGGAACAGCAACCGTGTCTGAGTTAACGCTGCACCTGGTCGGCGAAGACGCCATGACCGCTTTCGGTGCGCGCATTGCCGAGGTAACCAGGGGGCTGGGCGTCATTTTTCTTGAAGGCGACCTAGGTGCCGGTAAAACCACTCTTTCGCGGGGTATCATCCGCGGCCTGGGCCATGTTGGCGCAGTCAAGAGCCCGACGTTCACCCTGGTGGAGCCCTATGAGCTGGGCGCCGTGCGCGCGTTCCATTTCGACCTGTATCGCCTGGTCGATCCGGAAGAGCTGGAGTTTCTGGGCATTCGTGACTACTTCGAAGGTGATGCACTTTGCCTGATCGAATGGCCCCAGCGCGGTGCAGGCTTTTTGCCAAAGCCTGACCTGACCATTACCATTGGCGCCCATGCGCAAGGTCGGACACTGACTTTGAGCCCAACCGGCTCGCGTGGCGAAACCTGGTGTGCCGTTTTGGCGTTGGAATTCAAATAGAGATGGGGTTAGGTATGCGCATGCGCGCGCTGGTTACTGTAGTGGGTCTGCTCCTGACAGCCCTGGCTGTCGATGCACTGGCTGCGACCCAGGTAAAAAGTGTGCGCTTATGGCGTGCGCCGGATAACACCCGTCTGGTGTTCGATCTTTCGGGTCCGGTGCAGCACAGTGTTTTTACCCTGACCTCGCCGGATCGTCTGGTCATCGATATCGGCGGCGCGACGCTGAGCGGTCCGTTGAACGTGCCGACCGCCAACACGCCGATCACCAGCATGCGCTCGGCCCAGCGTACACCCACGGATTTGCGCGTCGTCATTGATCTGAAAAAAGCGGTCACGCCCAAGAGCTTCACCCTGGCGCCCAACCAGCAATACGGCAATCGTCTGGTGGTCGATCTGTTTGACGAAGCCTCAGACGCCAACCCGACGCCCACGATCATTGCCAGCACCCCTGCAACCACTGCGCCTGCAGTGCCGGTCAGTCCGGCCAAACCCGAGATCAAGCTCACTCCTGTGCCTAATGGCAAGCGCGATATTGTCATCGTCATCGATGCCGGTCACGGCGGCGAAGACCCGGGCGCGTCAGGCAGCGCCGGGCAGAAAGAGAAAAATCTGGTATTGGCCATTGCCAAGGAGCTGCAGCGGCAAATCAATGCCGAGAAGGGTTACCGCGCCGAGCTGACCCGTACCGGCGACTATTTCATCCCGCTGCGCAAACGCACCGAAATTGCCCGCGCCAAGGGTGCCGACCTGTTCGTCTCGATTCATGCCGATGCGGCGCCGTCGAGAGCTGCCTTCGGGGCATCGGTGTTTGCGCTGTCCGATCGTGGTGCCACGTCGGAAACCGCACGCTGGCTGGCGGACAGTGAAAACCGTTCCGACCTTATTGGTGGTGCCGGTGCAGTCAGTCTGGATGACAAGGACCGAATGCTGGCAGGGGTATTGCTGGACTTGTCCATGACCGCTTCGCTGTCGTCCAGCCTCAATGTGGGTCAGAAAGTGCTCACCAATATTGGTCGCGTGACCTCGTTGCACAAGCAGCGGGTCGAACAGGCAGGCTTCATGGTGCTGAAATCTCCGGACATTCCGTCGATTCTGGTGGAAACCGGCTTCATCTCCAACAATGCCGAAGCGGCCAAGCTCAATGCAGCGCCACACCAGCAGGCACTGGCTCGTTCGATTACCTCCGGGGTCAAGCAGTTCTTCCAGCAGAATCCGCCGCAGGGCACCTACATTGCCTGGTTGCGAGATAACGGCAAGCTGGCTCAAGGCCCGCGCAACCACGTAGTGCGCTCGGGTGAAACCCTGGCGATGCTCGCGGCCCGCTATGACATGAGCGCAGCGACCTTGCGCAGCGCCAATAACCTGAGCAGCGATGAACTGCGCATTGGTCAGGACTTGAGAATCCCGAGTTCCGAGGTGGCCTCTCAGCCATGACCGATTCCCTCGTTGACAGCCTTGAGCTGGATGTTTCGCCAGACGCAACTGTAGCGGCAGGCACCGCGGCGCGCATCGAACTGCTCAGCCCGCGGCTGGCCAACCAGATCGCAGCCGGTGAGGTGGTCGAGCGTCCTGCTTCGGTGATCAAGGAGCTGCTGGAAAACAGCCTGGATTCCGGTGCCCGGCGCATCGATGTGGACGTTGAGCAGGCGGGCATCAAGCTGCTGCGTGTGCGTGATGACGGCAGTGGCATCTCGTCCGATGACCTGCCCCTGGCCCTGGCGCGCCACGCCACCAGCAAGATTCGTGAGCTGGAAGACCTTGAACGGGTGATGAGCCTGGGGTTTCGCGGCGAAGCGCTGGCGTCCATCAGTTCGGTGGCGCGTCTGACCCTGACCTCGCGCACCCGGGACACCGATCAAGCCTGGCAGGTCGAGACTGAAGGTCGCGACATGGCCTCGCGGGTGCAGCCTGCGGCGCACCCGGTAGGCACCTCGGTTGAGGTGCGTGATCTGTTTTTCAACACCCCTGCGCGGCGCAAGTTTCTCAAAGCGGAAAAGACCGAGTTCGATCACCTTCAGGAAGTGATCAAGCGCATGGCGCTGGCCCGTTTCGACGTGGCCTTCCATCTTCGTCATAACGGCAAGACTATCCTCAGCCTGCATGAAGCCAGGGATGATGCTGCCCGCGCCCGACGCGTTGCGGCCATCTGCGGGCCGGGCTTTCTCGAACAGGCACTGCCCATCGAGATCGAGCGCAATGGTTTGCACCTGTGGGGTTGGGTCGGCTTGCCGACCTTCTCGCGCAGCCAGGCGGACCTGCAGTATTTCTTCGTCAATGGCCGTGCCGTGCGCGACAAACTCGTGGCCCATGCGGTGCGCCAGGCGTATCGCGATGTGCTGTTCAATGGTCGGCACCCGACGTTCGTCTTGTTTTTCGAAGTCGATCCGGCCGTGGTCGACGTCAATGTGCACCCGACCAAGCATGAAGTGCGCTTTCGCGATGGGCGCATGGTGCATGACTTTCTCTATGGCACCCTGCATCGGGCATTGGGTGACGTGCGCCCCGAGGATCAGGTCGCAGGCGCAGCGCCAGTGACGGTGGCCGAGCGGCCCAGTGGCCCGCAGGCCGGCGAGTTCGGGCCGCAGGGTGAAATGCGCCTGGCGGCCAACCTGCTGGAGCAGCCCCAGGCTGAGCCGTACGCCAAGCCCGCCGGGCAAGGCGCCGGCAGCGGTTATCAGTACCAGTACACGCCGCGCCCCGGTGCCGCGCTGCCCGCCGCCGAGGCGCAGGCCGCCTATCGCGAGTTCTATGCGCCGCTGCCGGGTGCTGCTGCGCCGTCGCTGCCGCAAACCGAGGGCGATATTCCGCCGCTGGGTTACGCGCTGGCGCAGCTCAAGGGCATCTACATTCTTGCCGAAAACGCCCACGGCCTGGTGCTGGTGGACATGCATGCCGCCCATGAGCGGATCATGTATGAGCGGCTCAAGATCGCCATGGCCAGCGAAGGCCTGAGCGGCCAGCCGCTGCTGGTGCCGGAGTCCATCGCCGTCAGCCAGCGCGAGGCCGATTGCGCCGAAGAGCATATCGAGACCTTTCAGCGCCTGGGTTTCGAGCTGCAGCGGCTGGGCCCGGAAACCCTGGCGATCCGGCAGATCCCGGCACTGCTCAAGCAGGCCGAGGCCAATCGGCTGGTCAGCGATGTGCTGGCCGATCTGATGGAATACGGCACCAGTGACCGGGTTCAGGCGCACATGAACGAGCTGCTCGGGACCATGGCTTGCCATGGCGCGATCCGCGCCAACCGGCGTCTGGCCATCCCGGAAATGAACGGCCTGCTGCGCGACATGGAAAACACCGAGCGCAGCGGCCAGTGCAATCACGGCAGGCCAACCTGGACTCAGATGGGTCTGGATGATCTCGACAAACTGTTCTTGCGCGGCCGCTGATGGGTGCGCTGCCTCCCGCCATCTTCCTGATGGGACCCACGGCTTCCGGCAAGACCGATCTGGCCATGCAATTAACCAGCGTGCTGCCTTGCGAACTGATCAGCGTCGATTCGGCGCTGGTCTATCGCGGCATGGACATCGGCACGGCCAAGCCTTCGAAGGCGCAACTGGCCGAGTTTCCCCACGCGCTGGTGGACATTCTCGACCCTGCACAAAGCTATTCTGCGGCGGATTTTCGCACTGACGCCCTGGCGGCCATGGCGCAGATCACCGCCCGGGGCAACATTCCGCTGCTGGTGGGCGGCACTATGTTGTATTTCAAGGCTCTACTGGACGGTCTGGCGGATATGCCAGCGGCTGATGCAGGTGTACGAACGGAGCTGGAAGCACAGGCTGCGGCCCATGGCTGGCAGGCGCTGCACGATGAACTGGCAGCAGTCGATCCTGTGTCTGCGGCACGCATTCACCCCAATGATCCCCAGCGTTTGATTCGCGCGCTGGAAGTCTTTCGGGTCAGCGGCTTGAGCATGACGGCGCACCGGGAACAACAAACTGCGCAAAGTACCGATGCTGCGGCTTCTGGTACGCCGCAATTGCCCTATACTGTCGCCAGCCTGGCCATTGCTCCGGCAGATCGCAAGGTGTTGCATGAGCGTATTGCGTCACGATTTTCAACCATGCTGGACCAGGGCTTCCTCGACGAGGTGCTGACGTTGCGCGCAAGAGGCGACCTCAATGCAGGTATGCCATCGATGAGAGCCGTCGGTTATCGTCAGGCCTGGGATCATCTGGATGGAAAACTGACACGGGCGCAGATGCAGGAGCGGGGGATCATTGCCACGCGTCAGCTGGCCAAACGGCAGTTCACCTGGCTGCGAAGCTTCGAAGAACCGCACTGGCTGGACAGTCTGGCCCGCGACAATCTGCCACGCGCCTTGAAATACCTGGGGTCGGTCTCCATATTGGGCTGAGTCCTTGCAATAGCCGTCTATCCTTGGGGGGTGACGGTTCGAGCCAACTGAATTCCAATTACTATTATTGATCCTTAAAGGAGTGCGGCACATGTCAAAAGGGCATTCGCTACAAGACCCTTACCTGAACACCTTGCGTAAAGAAAAGGTTGGGGTTTCGATTTATCTCGTCAACGGGATCAAGCTGCAAGGCACCATTGAGTCTTTCGACCAGTTCGTGATTCTGCTGAAGAACACCGTCAGCCAGATGGTCTACAAGCACGCCATTTCCACCGTTGTTCCCGTTCGCCCGATCCGTCTGCCAAGCGCCACCGAAGGTGAGCAGGGCGACACCGAGCCGGGTAACGCCTGATAGGAGTCTGCTTTGTTCTTTGAGCGCCACAGTGGTGGTGAGCGGGCAATTCTCGTTCATCTGGACGGCCAGGACCCTGAGGCGCGTGAAGATCCGCAGGAGTTTCAGGAGCTGGCCATTTCAGCTGGCGCCGAGACCGTCGCGTTCGTCAACGTGCCGCGTCATCGGTTTTCAGCGAAATATCTGATTGGCAGTGGCAAGGTCGAGGAGCTTCGCGACCAGGTCAAGGCCGAAAAAATCGATATTGTCATCTTCAATCATGTGCTCACACCCAGTCAGGAACGTAACCTCGAACGCGTGTTCGAGTGTCGCGTGCTTGATCGCACCGGTTTGATCCTTGATATTTTCGCGCAGCGCGCACGTACTCATGAAGGCAAGTTGCAGGTCGAGCTGGCACAGCTCGAGCATATGAGCACGCGCCTGGTTCGTGGCTGGACTCACCTTGAGCGTCAGGGCGGTGGTATCGGCCTGCGCGGTCCGGGTGAAACCCAGCTCGAAACCGACCGCCGACTGCTGCGGGTTCGCCTCAAGCAGATCAAGGGTCGCCTGGAGAAAGTACGCAGCCAGCGCGAGCAGGCACGTCGCGGGCGCAAGCGCGCTGATATCCCCTCGGTTTCACTGGTGGGCTATACCAACGCCGGCAAATCCACACTGTTCAACGCAGTGACCGATTCCGACGTGTTCGCCGCCGACCAATTGTTCGCCACCCTCGATCCGACCTTGCGCCGTCTGCAGCTGGACGACCTGGGGCCTATCGTTCTGGCCGATACCGTAGGCTTCATCCGGCATCTGCCGCACAAGCTGGTCGAAGCCTTTCGCGCCACGCTTGAGGAATCCAGCAACTCCGACTTGCTGCTGCATGTGATCGACTCCCACGAGCCCGAGCGCATGGAGCAGATCGAGCAGGTCATGGTGGTACTGGGCGAGATCGGTGCCCAGGACTTGCCGATACTTGAGGTGTATAACAAACTCGACCTGCTTGAAGGCGTTGAGCCGCAGATACAGCGCGATGCCGATGGCAAGCCGCAACGTGTCTGGGTCTCGGCGCATGATGGTCGAGGGCTGGACCTGCTCAAGCAGGCGGTTGCCGAATTGCTCGGCGACGACCTGTTCGTAGGCACTCTGCATTTGTCACAGGACCTTGCAAGGTTGCGCGCTCAGTTCTTTGAACTGGGAGCGGTGCAGAGCGAAGAATATGACGAAGAAGGCGCCAGCCTTCTGGCAGTACGGTTACCGCGCGTTGAGTTCAATCGTCTGGTGAGTCGCGAAGGACTGCAGCCGCTGGAATTCATCGAGCAACACACTTTGCAATAAAAGCGTGAGAAAGCCGTCGTACGGCTTTCTTGGGCATTCTGTAGCATTGGTCGGCGCGCCGCGGGCGCGTCTTTGCTTTATCAGATGGAGAGCGCTATGGCTTGGAATGAGCCGGGTGGCAACTCGAATAATCAGGATCCTTGGGGTGGTAAGCGCAAGGGCGGCGACCGCAAGGGGCCACCGGATCTCGATGAGGCCTTCCGAAAGCTGCAGGAAAGCCTGAACGGCTTGTTCGGTGGCGGCAAGAAACGTAACGGCGGTAGCGGTGACGGCAGTGGCAACGGTAACGGCAATCCTGGCAAGGGTGGCGGTTTTGGCCTGCTGGGCATCGGCCTGGTCGTGCTGGTTGCGATCTGGCTGTACAGCGCGATCTATGTCGTGGACGAGCAGGAGCAGGCGGTCGTGCTGCGCTTTGGTCAGTACCATGAAACCGTAGGCTCGGGTCTGAACATCTATTTCCCGCCGTTCGATCGCAAATACATGGAAAACGTGACGCGCGAACGTGCCTACACCAAGCAGGGCCAGATGCTGACCGAAGACGAGAACATCGTCGAAGTGCCGCTGACCGTGCAGTACAAGATCTCCAACCTGCGTGACTTCGTGCTTAACGTCGATCAGCCGGAAATCAGCCTGCAGCACGCCACTGAAAGCGCGCTGCGTCATGTCGTGGGCTCCACGGCAATGGACCAGGTGCTGACTGAAGGTCGTGAATTGATGGCCAGCGAAATCAAGGAGCGCCTGCAGCGTTTCCTCGATACCTATCGCACCGGCATCACAGTCACTCAGGTGAATGTACAGAGCGCTGCTGCGCCGCGTGAAGTTCAGGAAGCCTTCGATGACGTGATCCGTGCCCGTGAAGACGAGCAGCGTTCGCGTAACCAGGCTGAAACCTACGCCAACGGGGTCATCCCTGAAGCGCGTGGTCAGGCGCAACGGATCATCGAGGATGCCAATGGTTATCGCGATGAAGTGATTTCGCGCGCCAAGGGTGAGGCAGATCGCTTCACCAAACTGGTCGCCGAATATCGCAAGGCGCCGGAAGTCACGCGTGAGCGTCTGTATCTGGACACCATGCAGGAACTGTTTACCAACACTAGCAAGGTTCTCGTGACCGGCGACAAGGGGCAGAACAACCTGCTTTACCTGCCGCTGGACAAGATGATCGAAAACGGCCGTAACGGCACTGCCCCGGCCAATGGCGCAGCGTCCGGTGCTGCTACTGCCGGTGCTGACGTGGGCGCTCGCGCTGCCGAGCTTCAGCAGCGTGATGTACGTACAAGGGAGGCCCGCTGATGAGCAATAAATCGCTGATCGCACTGATTGTCTGTGTGGTGCTGGCCGTCGTGGCCTGGAACAGCCTGTTCATCGTTTCCCAGACCGAACGCGCCGTCATGCTGCAATTCGGTCGCGTGGTGCAACCGAACATCCAGCCGGGTCTGCACGTGAAGATCCCGGTCATGAACCAGGTGCGCAAGTTCGACGGCCGCCTGCTGACGCTGGACGCTCCAACGCAGCGCTTCCTGACGCTGGAAAAGAAAGCGGTCATGGTTGATGCCTACGCCAAGTGGCGTGTAAAGGATGCCGAGGTGTTCTACACCGCGACGTCCGGCCTCAAGCAGATTGCGGACGAGCGTCTGTCGCGTCGTCTGGAGTCCGGCCTGCGCGATCAGTTCGGCAAGCGCACCCTGCACGAAGCCGTGTCGGGTGAGCGTGACGCGCTGATGGCGGACATCACGGCCTCCCTGAATGCCATGGCATCCAAGGAGCTGGGTATTGAAGTGGTCGACGTTCGCGTCAAGGCCATCGACCTGCCCAAGGAAGTGAACCGCAGCGTGTTCGAGCGGATGAGCACCGAGCGTGAGCGGGAAGCACGCGAGCACCGCGCCAAGGGTAACGAGCTGGCTGAAGGCATTCGTGCCGATGCCGATCGTCAGCGTCGCGTGTTGCTGGCCGAAGCCTATCGCGAGTCTGAAGAGGCGCGTGGTGATGGTGATGCCCAGGCTTCCGCGATCTACTCCAAGGCCTATGGTCAGGACCAGGAGTTCTACGCGTTCTACCGTAGCCTGCGCGCCTACCGCGAAAGCTTCGCAAGCAAAAGCGACGTGATGGTGCTGGACCCGAGCAGCGATTTCTTCCGCTACCTGGAAAAATCCAAGCCTTGATCCAGTCGTCGTAATTCACCCGCCGGGCGGCAAAACCGTCTGGCGGGGTGATCATGCAGTGAAACGTGTGTATGATGCGGCAGCCGGGAAATTCCCGGCTTTTTTGCGTCTGCACCATTGATTGGCCACAGCAGTGGCAGGATTTTCGAGGACAGTGGTTCAAGGGTCATTCTCGGGCGCTCGCCGTGCCCGCTGTAATGAGCGCAGGCCTTGTTCACTCTCTGCTTTACTCAAGGCTCGCCTCGACGCGGGCCGCCCGGATGATAGGGGAAAGGCGTAATGGCAACCGTTGACCGCTGGCTGCTACCAGATGGCATCGAAGAAGTACTGCCACCTGAAGCTGCGCGTATTGAAGTGGCGCGTCGTCAGGTGTTGGACCTGTTCCAGAGCTGGGGCTACGAATTCGTGGTTACCCCTCATATCGAATACCTCGAGTCCCTGCTCACCGGCGCGGGCTCGGATCTGGATCTGCGCACGTTCAAGGTCATCGACCCGCAGTCGGGTCGGCAGATGGGCTTTCGCGCCGACATCACGCCGCAGGTGGCACGTATCGATGCGCACACCTTGCGTCGTGAAGGCCCGAGCAGGCTCTGTTACGCGGGCAGCGTGCTGCATGCGCAGCCGCGTGCCTTGTCCACTTCGCGCAGCCCGATTCAGCTGGGTGCCGAGCTGTACGGCGATGCGAGCCCGAGCAGCGATGTCGAAGTCATCAGTCTGATGTTGGCGATGCTGCAACTGGCAGACGTGCCGGATGTGCACATGGACCTCGGCCACGTCGGTATCTACCGCGGCCTGGCCCGCGCTGCCGGGTTGTCCGGCGAGCTCGAGCAGCAGCTGTTCGACGCGCTGCAGCGCAAGGCCATTGACGAAGTCATCGAACTGACTGCCAGCCTGCCGGCTGATCTGGCGGCAATGCTGCGTGCGCTGGTCGACCTGTGTGGTGGCCGCGAGGTGCTTGCCGCTGCCCGTGACCGCCTGGCCAGTGCGCCTGCGCCGGTACTGGCCGCCCTCGACGATCTGTTCAGCGTGGCCGAACGTCTGGCCCTGCGCTTCCCCGATCTGCCGTTGTATTTCGATCTTGGCGAGCTGCGTGGCTACCACTACCACACCGGCGTGGTCTTCGCGGTGTTCGTTCCGGGCATGGGTCAGTCCATCGCTCAGGGCGGTCGCTATGACGACATCGGCGCGGACTTCGGTCGTGCCCGTCCGGCCACCGGTTTCTCGACGGATCTGAAAACCCTGGTCACGCTGGGGCGCGCGGAAATCGAACTGCCGTCGGGTGGTATCTGGATGCCGGACAGTACGGATGCAGCACTCTGGCAGCAGGTGTGCCAGTTGCGCAATGAAGGTCAGCGTGTGGTTCAGGCCTTGCCCGGCCAGGCGCTGAGCGCAGCGCGTGATGCCGATTGCGATCGGCAATTGATTCAGCATGGCGAGCGTTGGCAGGTAGTGCCGCTGGCTTCTTGAGTTTTCCTGTCGGCCGCTGCCGACACCCAGTTTGCGTGAATGAGGACAAGTGTTATGGGTAAGAATGTCGTAGTCCTGGGCACCCAATGGGGTGATGAGGGCAAAGGCAAGATCGTTGATCTGCTGACCGAACATGCCAGCGCCGTAGTGCGTTATCAGGGTGGTCACAACGCTGGCCACACGCTGGTGATCGACGGTGAAAAAACCGTATTGCACCTGATTCCGTCCGGTGTGCTGCGTGACGGCGTGCAGTGCCTGATCGGCAACGGTGTCGTGGTTGCACCGGATGCGCTGATGCGCGAAATCATCAAGCTGGAAGAGAAGGGCATTCCGGTGCGCGAGCGCCTGCGCATCAGCCCGTCCTGCCCGCTGATCCTGTCGTACCACGTGGCGCTGGATCAGGCCCGTGAAAAGGCTCGCGGCGAACTGAAGATCGGCACTACTGGTCGCGGCATCGGCCCAGCCTACGAAGACAAGGTGGCACGTCGCGGTCTGCGCATCGGCGATCTGTTCCACCGTGAACGTTTTGCCGCCAAGCTCGGCGAGTTGCTGGACTACCACAACTTCGTGCTGGTCAATTACTACAAAGAGCCCGCCATCGACTTCCAGAAGACACTCGACGAGTGCATGGAATACGCCGAGCTGCTCAAGCCGATGATGCTCGATGTTACCGCTGCGCTGCATGACATGCGTCGTGCGGGCAAGGACATCATGTTCGAAGGCGCGCAGGGTTCGCTGCTGGACATCGACCACGGCACCTACCCGTACGTGACCAGCTCCAATACCACGGCTGGCGGCATCGCCACCGGTTCCGGCATGGGCCCGATGTACCTGGATTACATCCTGGGCATCACCAAGGCTTACACCACTCGCGTGGGATCGGGCCCGTTCCCTACCGAGCTGTTCGATGACATCGGCGCTTTCCTGGCCAAGCGTGGCCACGAGTTCGGTGCAACCACCGGCCGTGCCCGTCGTTGCGGCTGGTTTGATGCGGTTATCCTGCGTCGCGCCATCGAGATCAACAGCATCTCCGGCATCTGCCTGACCAAGCTCGACGTGCTCGACGGTCTCGAAACCATCAACATCTGTGTCGGTTACGAGAACGAGAACGGTGCCGTCATCGACGCGCCAACGGATGCTGACAGCTACATCGGCCTCACGCCTGTGTACGAAGAAGTGCCAGGCTGGTCCGAATCGACGCTGGGCGCCAAGACCCTGGAAGAATTGCCTGCCAACGCTCGCGCTTATATCAAGCGGCTGGAAGAGCTGGTCGGTGCGCCGATCGACATCATTTCGACGGGCCCGGACCGCAACGAGACAATCGTCCTGCGCCATCCGTTTGCCTGACAAGGCGTCGATCTGAAACACAAGGCCGCTGATGCGGCCTTTTGTTTTTGGCGTCGTTGGCTATGTGTTGTGCGGCACCGTTCAAGGCTTGGCGCTCTGGAGCAGGGCAGGGCGCAAATGCAGGGAGCACTATTTCCAGACCCCGAAAAGCACAAAACCGAGCACTGGGCTCGGTTTTGTTTGAATTGGTGCCCAGAAGAAGACTCGAACTTCCACGACCTTGCGGTCACCAGCACCTGAAGCTGGCGTGTCTACCAATTTCACCATCTGGGCAGTATCAGCAGCGTTGCACGCCGTTGATGGAGCGCACTATACGGAGCGTATTTTGATCTGTAAACCCCTGTTTTGGTTTTAATAAATCCTTTTTCAAATCAGGCGGGTGAGGGTCCAGAATGCAAAAACCCGCTTTCGCGGGTTTTTGTAGGAGCCTGCAGATTGATGTAATCTGCGGCTCAGAATTGGTGCCCAGAAGAAGACTCGAACTTCCACGACCTTGCGGTCACCAGCACCTGAAGCTGGCGTGTCTACCAATTTCACCATCTGGGCAATATCGACAGGTGTGTGCTTGTCGATGGCGCGCACTATACGGAGCGCCATTTGCGCTGTAAAGCCCCGGCATTGAAAATAGATCGAAAATTTCCCGAGCCTGGCTTCTTGCGGTTTTTCGCTACATGCGCAAGGCTCTCGCAAACGTGGTGTAAGTCTGAAATTTCCCGTTTCATTAGGTGTATGCCAAACTAACCCGCATATAGACAAGGTGAAAACTCTCTAATGGCCGATTGGCAGTCCCTCGATCCCGAGGCCGCTCGTGAAGCGGAAAAATACGAAAACCCTATTCCAAGCCGCGAATTGATCCTGGCTCATCTCTCCGACCGTGGTTCGCCGGCGAGTCGTGAGCAGCTGGTCGAAGAGTTCGGCCTGACCACTGAAGATCAGTTCGAAGCCCTGCGCCGCCGCCTGCGGGCAATGGAGCGCGACGCGCAACTGATCTACACACGTCGCGGCACCTACGCTCCGGTGGACAAGCTCGACTTGATCCTGGGGCGAATCTCCGGCCATCGCGACGGCTTTGGCTTCCTGGTACCCGATGACGGCAGCGATGACCTGTTCATGAGCCCGGCGCAGATGCGTCTGGTGTTCGACGGCGACCGTGCTCTGGCGCGTGTGTCCGGTCTGGACCGTCGCGGTCGTCGCGAAGGCGTCATTGTTGAAGTGATCTCCCGTGCGCATGAAACGGTTGTAGGTCGCTACTTCGAAGAGGGCGGCATCGGCTTCGTGACGCCCGACAACCCGAAGATCCAGCAGGAAGTACTGGTGACCCCGGGCCGCAACAACAACGCCAAGGTCGGTCAGTTCGTCGAGGTGAAAATCACCCACTGGCCAACCCCGCGCTTTCAGCCACAGGGCGATATCGTCGAGGTGGTCGGCAACTACATGGCGCCGGGCATGGAAATCGACGTTGCACTGCGCACGTACGACATTCCTCACGTCTGGCCTGAAGCGGTGCTCAAGGAAGCGGCCAAGCTCAAGCCTGAAGTTGAAGAAAAAGACAAAGAGAATCGCGTTGACCTGCGTCATCTGCCGTTCGTGACGATTGATGGCGAAGATGCCCGCGACTTCGATGATGCGGTTTATTGCGAAGCCAAGCCAGGCAAGCTGCGGCTATTCTCCGGCGGCTGGAAGCTCTACGTCGCGATTGCCGACGTGTCCAGTTACGTCAAGATCGGTTCTGCCCTGGACGCCGAATCCCAGGTGCGTGGCAACTCGGTGTACTTCCCCGAGCGTGTCGTGCCGATGCTGCCTGAGCAGCTGTCCAACGGCTTGTGCTCGTTGAACCCGCACGTCGATCGTCTGGCCATGGTGTGCGAGATGACCATCTCCAAGACCGGCGAGATGACCGACTATGTGTTCTTTGAAGCCGTCATCCACTCCCATGCACGTCTGACCTACAACAAGGTCAGCACTATGCTGGAGCATCCGAAAACTGCCGACGCCAAGGTGTTGCGCAATGAATACGGTGACGTGCTGCCGCATCTCAAGCAGCTGTACGCGATGTACAAGGTGCTGCTGGGCGCGCGTCATGTTCGCGGTGCGATCGATTTTGAGACGCAGGAAACGCGGATCATCTTCGGTACCGAACGCAAGATTGCCGAAATTCGCCCAACCACCCGCAACGATGCGCACAAGCTGATCGAAGAATGCATGCTCGCTGCCAACGTGGCGACTGCCGAATTCCTCAAGAAGCACGAAATCCCGGCGCTTTACCGTGTTCACGATGGTCCGCCACCTGAGCGTCTGGAGAAGCTGCGCGCGTTCCTCGGCGAGCTGGGCCTTTCGCTGCACAAGGGCAAGGACGGCCCTTCGCCCAAGGATTACCAGGCGTTGCTGGAGACAGTGCGCGGCCGTCCGGACTATCACCTGATCCAGACCGTGATGCTGCGTTCGTTGAGCCAGGCGGTTTACAGCTCTGACAACAATGGCCACTTCGGTCTGAATTACGAGGCGTACACCCACTTCACCTCGCCGATCCGCCGTTATCCGGATCTGCTCACGCACCGGGCCATTCGCAGTGTCATCCGCTCCAAGCAGGACACACCTCACGTGCGTCGCGCGGGCGGGGCGGTCATTCCCAAGGCGCGCATTTACCCGTACGACGAGGCGATTCTCGAGCAACTCGGCGAGCAGTGCTCGATGAGCGAGCGGCGTGCCGATGAGGCGACGCGTGATGTCACCAACTGGCTCAAGTGCGAGTTCATGAAAGACCGCGTCGGCGAGTCGTTCCCGGGTGTCATCACGGCGGTGACCGGGTTTGGTCTGTTCGTGGAATTGACTGACATCTACGTGGAAGGCCTGGTGCACGTCACGGCGTTGCCGGGTGACTACTATCACTTCGATCCGGTTCATCATCGCCTTGCCGGCGAGCGCACCGGTCGCAGTTTCCGCCTCGGTGATACGGTGGAAGTGCGGGTCATGCGCGTCGATCTCGACGAACGCAAGATCGACTTCGAAATGGCCGAGAAAACCATCAGCGCACCGATTGGTCGCAAGCGTCGCGGTGGCGAGCCTGAGCCTGCGGCGGCTGAAAAAGGTGCTGCGTCAGGTCGTGGTGGTGCCAGCAAGCGCCCGGCCAAGGCCAAGACGGCCAGTGCCGAGCCTGAAGCCTATCGCCCTAGCGACGCGGCGGCGAAAAACGCCGAAGTGCGCAAGAGTCGCGAAATGAAGCAGGCGCTGTTGGCGGAGGCCAAGGGCGGCAGCAAGTCGTCCTCGGCGAAGTCTGATCGCGCTGACACTTCGTCCAAGCCGAGCAGCCACCGTAAAGGCTCGTCCAGAACCGGCTCGGCACCTGCTGCCAAAAGCAGCGGTTCGCGCAAACCCAAGGCGAAGTCATGAGTTCGCTTGAAAAAATCTACGGCGTGCATGCCGTCGAGGCGTTGTTGCGCCATCACCCGAAGCGGGTCAAGCAGATCTGGCTGGCCGAGGGTCGCAACGATCCGCGGGTTCAGGTGCTGGTCGACCTCGCCGGGCAGAACCGCGTATCCATCGGTCAGGCCGAACGTCGCGAAATGGACGTCTGGGTCGAGGGTGTGCACCAGGGTGTCGTGGCTGAAGTCAGCCCGAGTCAGGTCTGGGGCGAGGCGATGCTCGATGAGTTGCTTGACCGCACCGAAGGCGCGCCGCTGATTCTGGTGCTCGATGGCGTGACCGATCCGCACAACCTCGGCGCCTGCCTGCGTACTGCCGATGCCGCAGGTGCGCTGGCCGTGATCGTGCCCAAGGACAAGTCCGCGACCTTGACGCCCGCAGTGCGCAAAGTGGCGTGCGGGGCGGCGGAAGTCATACCGCTGGTGGCAGTGACCAATCTGGCGCGCTGCCTGGAAAAGCTGCAACAGCGTGGCCTCTGGGTCGTCGGCACTGCCGGGGAAGCCGAGCAGGAACTGTATCAACAGGACCTCACCGGGCCGACCATCCTGATCATGGGCGCCGAGGGCAAAGGCATGCGCCGCCTGACCCGCGAGCACTGCGATTATCTGGTGCGCCTGCCGATGGCAGGCAGCGTCAGCAGCCTCAACGTATCGGTCGCCACGGGCGTCTGCCTGTTTGAAGCGATGCGTCAGCGTGGCGTGAAAGCGGCTGGGAAAAAGGCCTGAACTGGCCAATCCCTGTAGGAGCCAACTTTTTGGCGAGGCAATTGTCCTGTGCAATCAGGAATATCGTCTCGCTAACAAGTTAGCTCCTACCCATGATTCTGCATGCTGCTCAAATATTCACCAATTGCCTTGCACCCAGGCATCTCCTTCCCTACAATTGCGCCCCTTGCTGTCACGGCAGGCGCTCATGTGCCTGTCCCTGAGCAAGACTCACAGTGTCATTCACTCCTTGTCTGACCGCTTTCTGGCGGCAGGCTACAACCCGTAAGGAGCATTCATGCGTCATTACGAAATCATCTTTTTGGTCCACCCGGATCAAAGCGAACAAGTCGGCGGCATGGTTGAGCGTTACACCAAGCTGATCGAAGAAGACGGCGGCAAAATCCACCGTCTGGAAGATTGGGGCCGTCGTCAACTGGCCTATGCAATCAACAATGTTCACAAGGCTCACTACGTGATGCTGAACGTTGAGTGCACTGGCAAGGCCCTGGCCGAGCTGGAAGACAACTTCCGTTACAACGATGCCGTGATCCGTAACCTGGTCATCCGTCGCGACGAAGCCGTAACCGGTCAGTCCGAGATGCTCAAGGCAGAAGAAAACCGCAGCGAGCGCCGTGAGCGTCGTGACCGTCCTGAGCACTCCGACAGCGCCGATGGCGATGACGGCGACAACAGTGACAACAGCGATAACGCTGACGAGTAATCCACGGACCTTTTGAGGAGCCAATTACATGGCACGTTTCTTCCGTCGTCGTAAATTCTGCCGCTTCACCGCTGAAGACGTGAAGGAGATCGATTACAAAGATCTCAACACGCTGAAAGCATATGTATCCGAGACCGGCAAAATTGTTCCAAGCCGTATCACCGGTACCAAAGCACGTTATCAGCGTCAGCTGGCCACCGCTATCAAGCGTGCCCGCTTCCTGGCCCTGCTGGCCTACACCGACAGCCACGGCCGCTGAGACCGGGCAGTCGACAAGTAACAAGGGATAGATCGCATGCGCGCCATCGCTGAATACATCATGCGCGGCCGCATGCAGGCCACTCTGGTAGTGGTCGGATGTGCGGCATTGCCGTTGTTGTTCTGGTTGAGTGCTGCTGCAGGTTGCCTTGTGCTCCTGCGACGCGGGTTCGGTGATGCGTTTGGCATCATCGCCTGGGCTCTGCTGCCAGCGTTGTTCTGGTGGTATTTCGGTGATCCCCGCATCTTCATGGTGCTGGTCGGCTCACTGGGGTTGGCGATGGTTTTACGCGCCAGCGAATCCTGGGTCCGCGTGCTGTTGTTCAGCGTGGCGCTGGGTCTGTTGTATGCAGTGGTTCTGGGCGCGGTTTTCCGCGAACCCATCGAGGCGATGTCGCAGGAGTTGCAGAAACACCTGCCGGCAATGCTCACAGGTCTCTACGATCAGATGTCCGTAGAAGAGCGAGCGCGTCTGGGAGCACTGATTGCACCGGTCCTTAATGGCCTGATAGCGGCCTTGCTGCAAGTCGTCAGTGTATTGAGCCTGATTGTCGGGCGTTACTGGCAAGCGTTGTTGTACAACCCTCGCGGGTTCGGGAGCGAGTTTCGTGCCCTGAGACTGCCGCGGGTACCGGCGTTGGTGCTGTTGGTGTGCATGCTGGTGGGCCCTAATTTCGGTCCGCAGATGGCGATGCTTACACCGCTTTGCAGCGTACCGCTGGTATTCGCAGGGCTGGCCCTGATTCATGGTCTGGTGGCTCAAAAGCGCCTGGCCAGGTTCTGGCTGGTGGGGATGTACATAACGCTGCTGGTGTTCATGCAGCTGATCTATCCGTTGCTCGTGGTGTTAGCCATTGTCGACAGCCTGATTGATTTTCGCGGTCGCCGTTCATCGAAAGATGAAGGTAATGGCTCTGCGAACGGTGAAGGTTAAAAGTTAAGAGGATTTTCACATGCAACTGATCCTTCTGGAAAAAGTCGCCAACCTGGGCAACCTGGGCGACAAAGTAAATGTTAAGGCCGGTTACGGTCGTAACTACCTGCTGCCTTACGGCAAAGCTACCGCTGCGACCGCTGTCAACATTGCCGCGTTCGAAGAGCGTCGTGCCGAGCTGGAAAAACTGGCTGCAGACAAGAAAGCATCCGCCGAAACTCGCGCTGCCCAACTGGCTGAGCTGGAAGTGACTATCACTGCCACTGCCGGTGACGAAGGCAAGCTGTTCGGCTCGATCGGTACTCACGACATCGCTGATGCACTGACCGCCTCTGGCGTTGAAGTGGCAAAAAGCGAAGTTCGTCTGCCGAACGGCACCATCCGCAACGTTGGCGAATTCGACGTGGCCGTGCACCTGCACAGCGACGTAGAAGCAACCGTACGCGTTGTTGTGGTGGCTGCGTAAGCAGCACGTAATCGTCTGGCGACTTGCTCGCCGGAGGATTAACATCGGGCACGATCCTGTTTACAGGTCGTGCCCTTTGTCTTTCTGTACCGTGGTGTTTCGCCACCTCTGATTCCGAGTGGTCATGAACGATATCTCCGCCCCCGAACAGTACGATCTGCAAACCGCAGCCCTGAAGGTGCCGCCGCATTCCATCGAGGCCGAACAGGCTGTGCTCGGTGGTCTGATGCTGGACAACAATGCCTGGGAACGCGTGCTCGATCAGGTATCGGATGGCGATTTCTATCGACATGACCACCGCTTGATCTTCCGCGCCATTGCCCGGCTTGCCGATCAGAACCAGCCCATCGACGTGGTAACGCTGGCCGAGCAATTGGAGAAGGAAGGGCAGACGTCCCAGGTGGGCGGTCTGGGTTACCTCAGTGAACTGGCGAAAAACATTCCGTCGGTTGCCAACATCAAGGCCTACGCGCAGATCGTCCGCGAGCGGGCAACCCTGCGGCAGTTGATCGGTATCAGTACCGAGATTGCCGACAGCGCCTTCAATCCCGAAGGGCGCAACGCTGCCGAGATCCTCGACGAAGCCGAGCGGCAGATTTTCCAGATTGCCGAAGCGCGTCCCAAGACAGGCGGCCCGGTCAGTGTCACCGATCTGCTGACCAAGGCCATTGACCGCATCGACACCCTGTTCAACACCGACAACGCCATCACCGGCCTGTCGACCGGGTATACCGATCTGGACGAAAAAACCAGCGGCCTGCAGCCTTCCGACCTGATCATCGTCGCCGGTCGTCCTTCCATGGGCAAGACCACCTTCGCCATGAACCTTGTGGAAAACGCCGTGTTGCGCAGCGACAAAGCGGTGCTGGTCTACTCGCTGGAGATGCCAGGCGAATCGCTGATCATGCGTATGTTGTCCTCGCTTGGGCGCATCGACCAGACCAAGGTCCGCGCCGGTCGTCTGGAAGACGATGACTGGCCGCGCCTGACCTCGGCGGTCAATCTGCTCAACGAGCGCAAGCTGTTCATTGACGACACCGCAGGCATCAGCCCGTCGGAAATGCGCGCCCGCACCCGGCGTCTGGTGCGTGAACACGGCGACATCGCGCTGATCATGATCGACTATCTGCAACTGATGCAGATTCCAGGGTCAGGCGGTGATAACCGCACCAACGAGATTTCCGAGATTTCCCGCTCCTTGAAAGCCCTGGCCAAGGAATTCAATTGCCCGGTGGTTGCCCTGTCGCAGCTCAACCGCTCCCTTGAGCAGCGGCCGAACAAGCGCCCGATCAACTCTGACCTGCGTGAGTCCGGCGCCATCGAGCAGGATGCCGACGTCATCATGTTCGTCTACCGGGACGAGGTGTACCACCCGGAGACCGAGCACAAAGGCATTGCCGAAATCATCATCGGCAAGCAGCGTAACGGCCCGATTGGCACCACTCGCCTGGCGTTCATCGGCAAGTACACACGCTTCGAAAACCTCGCGCCGGGCAGTTACAACTTCGACGACGAGTGATAGGACTTGGGACCAGTGGGACCGGCTTTAGCCGGGGAGAGGACCTTCCAGGCGACATAGATGCATTGTCAGGAGACCCCTTCCCGGCTAAAGCCGGTCCCACGGTACGTCCTGCCCTGTCAGTTGCTCAAATCCGACCACCGTCGTCGGGTTTGATCAAATTTTGTGCTATATTCCGCGCCCGCGATTTTTCCAACGTGCAAACGTAGGTTCCGACATGCAAGCAGCCAAGCCGTTATTTGACTATCCGAAGTACTGGGCCGAATGTTTCGGGCCTGCGCCTTTCCTGCCCATGAGCCGGGAAGAAATGGATCAGCTTGGCTGGGATTCCTGTGACATCATCATCGTCACCGGTGATGCATACGTCGATCATCCCTCGTTCGGTATGGCAATCATTGGCCGGCTGCTGGAGTCCCAGGGCTTCCGCGTCGGGATCATTGCCCAGCCTAACTGGCAGTCCAAGGACGATTTCATGAAGCTGGGCGAGCCGAACCTGTTTTTCGGGGTCGCTGCTGGCAACATGGATTCGATGATCAATCGTTACACCGCCGACAAGAAAATCCGCTCCGATGACGCCTATACCCCGGGCGGCATGGCAGGCAAACGGCCGGACCGTGCCAGCCTGGTCTACAGCCAGCGCTGCAAGGAAGCCTACAAGCACGTGCCAATCGTGCTGGGCGGTATTGAAGCGTCGCTGCGCCGAATCGCCCACTACGATTACTGGCAGGACAAGGTGCGCAACTCGATCCTGATCGATGCCTGCGCCGATATCCTGCTGTACGGCAACGCCGAGCGGGCGATTGTCGAGGTTGCCCAGCGCCTGTCCTACGGCCAGAAGGTTGAAGACATCACCGATGTGCGCGGCACCGCGTTCATTCGTCGTGACACGCCAAAAGACTGGTACGAAGTCGATTCCACGCGTATCGACCGTCCGGGCAAGGTCGACAAGATCATCAACCCGTACGTCAACACTCAGGACACCGAGGCCTGCGCCATCGAGCAGGAAAAAGGCCCGGTTGAAGACCCCAGCGAAGCCAAGGTCGTACAGATCCTGGCCAGCCCGCGCATGACCCGGGACAAAACGGTTATCCGTTTGCCCTCCGTGGAAAAGGTGCGCGGCGATGCGGTTCTGTACGCTCACGCCAACCGCGTATTGCACCTGGAAACCAATCCGGGCAATGCCCGCGCCCTGGTGCAGAAGCATGGGGAAGTCGACGTCTGGTTCAATCCGCCGCCGATTCCCATGACCACTGAGGAAATGGACTACGTGTTCGGCATGCCTTACGCCCGCGTCCCGCACCCGGCGTACGGCAAGGAAAAAATCCCGGCCTACGACATGATCCGTTTCTCGGTGAACATCATGCGCGGCTGCTTCGGCGGTTGTACTTTCTGCTCCATCACCGAGCACGAAGGCCGCATCATCCAGAACCGTTCCGAAGAGTCGATCATTCGCGAGATCGAAGAAATTCGTGACAAGGTGCCAGGTTTTACCGGGGTTATCTCCGACCTCGGCGGGCCGACCGCGAACATGTACCGGATTGCCTGCAAGAGCCCGGAGATCGAGTCCGCGTGCCGCAAGCCGTCGTGCGTGTTCCCGGGGATCTGCCCGAACCTGAACACCGATCACTCGGCGCTGATCCAGCTGTATCGCAGCGCACGCGCTCTGCCGGGCGTGAAGAAAATTCTCATCGCTTCGGGCTTGCGCTATGACCTGGCGGTGGAGTCCCCCGAGTACGTCAAGGAGCTGGTGACCCATCACGTTGGTGGCTACCTCAAGATCGCCCCGGAGCACACCGAGGAAGGTCCGCTCAACCAGATGATGAAGCCGGGCATTGGCAGCTATGACAAGTTCAAGCGCATGTTCGAGAAGTACACCAAGGAAGCAGGCAAGGAGCAGTACCTGATTCCTTACTTCATCGCCGCCCACCCGGGCACCACCGATGAAGACATGATGAACCTCGCTTTGTGGCTCAAGGGCAATGGCTTCCGCGCCGACCAGGTGCAGGCGTTCTATCCCTCGCCGATGGCCACGGCCACGGCGATGTACCACTCGGGCAAGAATCCGTTGCGCAAGGTGACCTACAAGAGCGATGCGGTGACCATCGTCAAGAGTGAGGACCAGCGGCGTCTGCACAAGGCCTTCTTGCGCTACCACGACCCGAAAGGCTGGCCGATGCTGCGCGAGGCGTTGATCCGCATGGGTCGGGCCGATCTGATCGGATCGGGCAAGGATCAGCTGATCCCGCAACATCAGCCTGCCACCGACAGCTACCAGAGCGCCCGACGTAAAAACTCTACGCCAGCGGGCAGCCACAAAGTGGCCAAGGAAACCACGCGGATCCTGACCCAGCACACCGGCTTGCCCCCGCGCGCCAGCGATGGCAGCAAGCCCTGGGACAAACGCGAGCAGGCCAAGGCCGCCGCCGAGGCGCGCAACAAACAGGCCGCGAAAGAGCGCATCGACGCAGCGAAAGGCAAAGGCCCCAAACCGCCCAAGCGCAAGCCGGTAGTGCCGCGCTGAGGATGTAGCCGGGAAGGCGGTTGACTGATCCAGTGGGTGCATTGGCTCTGAAGACCTCTTCCCGGCTAAAGTCGGTCCCACGACGGTATCTAGCAGGCCTGACGCCTCGCCAGCAAGCGCGTGCCATTAGGGTCGGAATGGTCGTGGGACCGGCTTCAGCCGGGAAAGCGAAGTGTCTGACGACAGATAAGCATTGAATCGATTGGCCTCTTCCCGGCTAGATCCAGTCCCCCCTCGCTCCAGGCAGTCTCCAAAAATTCTCGGCTTGTGCCTCGTTTCTGTGCAACGCTTGCACCACAGAGGCTGGCAGGCGCTTTAATAGTGCCTGGTTCTGACTCGCTGCCCCGCAACTGCCGAATCTGACTGGATGGCATAAGTCTTGCGCGGTTGCTATCACCGTCCAGGCTCGCAGGAGGCACGCCGTGTCGATTCACATTGCCTTGCACCACGTTACCCATTATCGCTATGCGAAAGCCGTGGAGCTGGGTCCGCAGATTGTCCGCCTGCGGCCTGCGGCCCACAGCCGAACCCGAGTGCTGTCGTACTCGCTCAAGGTCCTGCCGGAACACCACTTCATCAACTGGCAGCAAGACCCCCAGGGTAATTACCTGGCGCGCTTGGTGTTCCCGGAAAAAACCAGCGAGTTGCGGGTTGAAGTGGACCTCGTCGCCGAGATGGCGGTGTTCAATCCGTTCGACTTTTTCCTTGAACCCTACGCCGAGAAGATTCCGTTTCTCTACGCCAGTGAGGAGCAACGCGAGCTTGCGCCGTACCTTGAGACCTTGCCGCTGACGCCGCGGTTTTCGGCCTATCTGGACAGCATTGATCGCACGCCGCTGCCGGCGATTGATTTCCTCGTGGGCCTCAACCAGCGTCTGAGTCAGGACATCGCCTACCTGATCCGCATGGAGCCCGGCGTGCAGACGCCGGAATTTACCCTTGAGAACAGCTCCGGCTCGTGTCGCGATTCGGCGTGGTTGCTGGTGCAGTTGCTGCGCCACCTGGGCATGGCGGCGCGTTTTGTGTCTGGCTATCTGATCCAGCTCAAGGCGGATGTGAAGGCTCTGGATGGGCCTTCGGGCACCGAGGTCGATTTCACTGATCTGCATGCCTGGTGTGAGGTGTATCTGCCGGGGGCAGGCTGGGTCGGGCTGGATGCGACGTCAGGCTTGTTCGCCGGTGAAGGGCATATTCCGCTGGCGTGCAGCCCCGAGCCTTCCTCGGCGGCGCCCATCAGCGGGTTGGTCGAACCGTGCGAAACGGTGTTCAGCCATGAAATGTCGGTGCAGCGAATCTGGGAGGCGCCGCGCGTCACCCAGCCTTACAGCGATGAGCAGTGGCAGCAGATCCAGGCGCTGGGCCATAAGATCGATACTGACCTTGCCCGTGAGGACGTGCGCCTGACCATGGGTGGCGAGCCCACGTTCGTGTCTATCGATGATCGCGACGGTGCCGAGTGGAACACTGCCGCGCTGGGCCCGAAAAAACGCGCGCTGTCGGTCGAGTTGTTCAAGCGCATGCGCGACCACTATGCGCCGCTGGGGATCGTGCACTTCGGTCAGGGCAAGTGGTATCCCGGTGAACAGTTGCCACGCTGGTCGCTTAACTGTTTCTGGCGCAAGGACGGGCAGCCGGTGTGGCGCAACAATGCGCTGATTGCCGAAGAAACCCGCGACTACGGCGCCACCGGCGCAATGGCGGGCCAGTTTCTGGCCAATGTCGCCGAGCGGCTGCAGGTGCCGACGCGCTTTGTCTTCCCTGCTTACGAAGACAATTTCTATTACCTGTGGCGTGAAGGTGCGCTGCCGGGCAACGTCAGTGCCGAGGATTCGCGGCTGGGCGACGAAATGGAGCGGGCTCGGCTGCGCAAGGTTTTCGCCCAAGGGCTGGACAAGGTCATTGGCCAGGTGCTGCCGCTGGCACGCAGTGGCGCCGGTGATGGCTGGCAGAGCGGGCGCTGGTACCTGCGCGACGAGCATTGCCGACTGGTGCCGGGCGACTCGGCGCTGGGTTACCGCTTGCCGCTGGCCTCGCAACCATGGGTCAAGGCGGCAGAATACCCCTTTATTCACCCGGCCGACCTGAATCAGGAGTTCCCCGCGCTGCCGGGCAGCGAGCAGATCCAGTCACAGTTGGCAGGTCTGAGCCAGCAAGAGGATGCCAGTACCGAACGCGAACCCGGGGTGGATGAGTCCGCCGACTGGCTGACGCGCACGGCGCTGTGTGCCGAGGCCCGGGACGGGCGCCTCTATGTATTCATGCCGCCGCTGGAAAAACTCGAACATTATCTGGAGCTGGTGACGGCCATCGAGGACAGCGCCCAGGCGTTGAACTGCCCGGTATTGCTGGAAGGCTATGAGCCGCCCGCCGACCCGCGCCTGGCCAACTTTCGCATCACGCCGGATCCTGGTGTCATCGAAGTCAACGTGCAGCCATCCTCCTCCTGGAGCGAACTGGTGGAGCGCACCGAGTTTCTCTACGAGCAGGCACGCCTGACGCGCCTGACCACCGAGAAATTCATGATTGACGGTCGCCACACCGGCACTGGTGGCGGCAATCATTTTGTCATGGGTGGCGCCACGCCCGCGGACTCGCCGTTCCTGCGGCGCCCGGATCTGCTGCGCAGCCTGCTCAGCTACTGGCACAATCACCCGTCGTTGTCGTATCTGTTTTCCGGGCTGTTCATCGGCCCGACCTCTCAGGCGCCACGGGTCGATGAGGCGCGCAATGATTCGCTGTACGAGCTGGAAATTGCCTTCGCGCAGATGCCTGCGCCGGGCGAAGAGGTTGCTCCCTGGGTGGTCGACCGCCTGCTGCGCAACCTGCTGATCGACGTCACCGGTAATACCCACCGCGCCGAGTTCTGCATCGACAAGCTGTATTCCCCTGACGGCGCCACCGGGCGTCTGGGCCTGCTGGAGCTGCGCGCGTTCGAGATGCCGCCCCATGCGCGCATGAGCCTGGCGCAGCAGTTGCTGCTGCGGGCGCTGGTCGCGCGCTTCTGGCGCGAGCCTTATGCCCCGGCCAAGCTGGCACGCTGGGGCACGCAGCTGCATGATCGCTTCATGCTGCCGCACTTCATCGAGCAGGATTTCGCCGACGTCATCACTGAACTCAACGCGGCGGGCTATGAGCTGGATGCACAATGGTTTGCCGCGCATCTGGAGTTTCGTTTCCCCAAGGTGGGGGATTACGCGGTCAAGGGTATCGAGCTGGAGTTGCGTCAGGCGCTGGAACCCTGGCACGTATTGGGCGAGGAGGGCTCTGCCGGGGGCGCGGTGCGCTATGTCGACTCGTCGCTGGAGCGCCTGCAGGTCAAGATTAATGGCCTGCCGCCGACACGTTATGGACTGACCTGTAACGGCATCGCAGTACCGCTGCAGCCGACTGGCCGGGTGGGCGAGTTCGTCGCCGGGGTGCGTTATCGCGCCTGGCAGCCAGCCAATTGCCTGCAACCGACCATCGGCGTGCACGCGCCGCTGGTCTTTGACCTGGTGGATACCTGGATGCATCGCTCGCTGGGCGGCTGCGAATACCATGTCGCCCATCCCGGCGGGCGCAACTACGAGACCTTGCCGGTCAACGCGAACGAGGCGGAGAGCCGCCGTCTGGCGCGGTTTTTCCGCATCGGCCACAGCCCCGGCAAACTGGATGTGCCAGCGCTGAGCCGCAACGATGAGCTGCCGATGACCCTGGATTTGCGTCTGCATAATTAGAACAACGTCGCCAGCCGGATATCAGCCACGCCCTGGATGACATCCGGTCGCACCCTTGTGACTCATTCAGTCTCTGCCGAGCCTTCCATGCCCGACTTGCTTGACCGCTACCCGCAGTTTCCGGGGACTTATCATGAAATGCTCGATGCGGCTGGCGTTGTCCGGCCGCATTGGCAGCGCCTGTACGAACATCTGCAACGCAGCACGCCCGCCCAGTTGCTTCAGCGCCAGGCTTTACTGACCCGGCAGATCCAGGAAAATGGCGTGACGTACAACGTCTATGCCGATCCCAAAGGCGCTGACCGGCCATGGGAGCTGGACCTGCTCCCCCACGTGATACCGGCGCAGGAATGGCAGCAGGTGGCGGCTGGCATCGCTCAGCGCGTGCGCCTGCTCAACGCCGTGCTGGCCGATCTGTACGGTCCGCAGACACTGATCGCCAATGGCCTGCTACCGGCTGAACTGGTGTTTGGCCACACCAACTTTCTCTGGCCTTGCCAGGCGGTCGTGCCGCCCGAGGGCACCTTTCTGCACCTGTACGCGGCGGATCTGGCGCGCACGCCCGATGGCCGCTGGTGGGTAACTGCGGACCGCACCCAGGCGCCCTCGGGGGCCGGTTATGCGCTGGAGAACCGGCAAATCGTGGCACGGGCCTTTCCGGATACCTACCGTGATCTGCGGGTGCAGCATCTGTCCGGGTTCTTTCGCGCCTTGCAGGCCACGCTGGCGCGTCAGGCGCCTGCCAGCAACGGTACGCCGCTGGTGGTGCTGCTGACGCCCGGGCGTTTCAACGAGAGCTATTTCGAGCACCTGTACCTGGCGCGTCAGCTGGGTTATCCATTGGTGGAAGGCGGCGACCTGACGGTTCGCGACGCCACGGTCTACCTCAAGACCCTGAGCGGCCTGCGCCGGGTCCACGCGATCATGCGTCGTCTGGATGATGACTTTTGCGACCCCCTTGAGCTGCGCACTGATTCTGCACTGGGCGTGCCCGGCTTGCTGGAGGCCGTGCGCCAGGGCCGGGTGCTGGTGGCCAACGCGCTGGGCAGCGGGGTGCTTGAGTCGCCGGGGCTGCTGGGCTTCCTGCCGAAAATCTGTCGGCACCTGTTCGACGAAGATTTGATTCTGCCGTCGATTGCCACCTGGTGGTGTGGCGAACCACCGGTGCTGGCCCAGGCGCTGGAGAAGCTGCCGGAGCTGCTGATCAAGCCTGCCTTTGCGTCGCAGAGTTTTCCCCCGGTGTTCGGTCGGGACCTCAGCACAGCGCAGCGTCAGGCTCTGGCGTCGCGCATGCAGGCGCGGCCTTACGCTTACGTGGCCCAGGAGCTGGCGCAGTTGTCCCACGCGCCGGTCTGGCAGGCCGATGGCGCCCAGTTGCAGCCGCGGGCTATTGGCATGCGTGTGTATGCGGTGGCCAGCGCCGAGGGTTATCGCGTCCTGCCGGGTGGTTTGACCCGGGTGGCCGCCGATGCCGATGCCGAGGTGGTGTCGATGCAACGCGGCGGGGCCAGCAAGGACACCTGGGTATTGGGCGATCTGTCACAAAGCGGTGAACCGTGGAAAAGCCAGCGCACTCTGGGTACCCATGATTTGATCCGCCGCGACCCCTATCTGCCATCGCGGGTGGTGGAAAACCTGTTCTGGTTCGGGCGTTACTGCGAGCGCTGCGATAACAGCGCGCGGCTGCTGCGCATCATGCTGGCGCGTTATGTCGATGGCGACGACCCGGTCGCGCTGGACGCTGCCGTCGCGCTGGGCGAAAACCTGCTCTTGGTGCCCGACGCAGAAGAGGGCGAGCTGCCCGAACGCCTGCTCGCCGGTTTGCTGGGCGAGGAGTGGCCGTCGAGCCTGCGCGCCAATCTGCAGCGGCTGCAGTGGGCCGCCTCGCAGGTGCGCGGCAAGTTGTCCCGGGAAAACTGGCAGGCGCTGGTGGAGCTGCAGCGCGAGGCCCAGAGCCTGGAGAGCGAAGAACCGGGTTTTGGCGAGCTGCTGGATTTTCTCAACCGCCTCGTGATGTCGCTGGCAGCGCTGTCCGGCTTTGCCCTGGATGACATGACTCGCGATGAAGGCTGGCGTTTTCTGATGATTGGCCGCCGCATCGAGCGCCTGAAGTTTCTCAGTACCAGCCTGGCGGCATTTCTGCGCGGCTCGGCGGCCCAGGAGCAGGCCGGGCTGGAATGGCTGCTGGAACTGGGCAACAGCAGCATCACCTACCGCTCGCGCTATCTGGCAGTGCCGCAACTGATCCCGGTGCTCGACCTGTTGCTGCTGGATGACCAGAATCCGCACGCGGTGCTGTTTCAGCTGAAACTGGTCAGCCGCTCCCTCAATCGCCTGAACGAGGATTTCGGCGCGCCTCGGGATGCCAGCCTCGTCACGCTGGTGCGCAAGCTCTCAAGTTTCGACCTGGGCTGTCTGGAGAACCCGCTGTTCGGCGAGAGCGGCCTGCGCGCGGCCCTTGATGGCCTCGCTGACTTATTGCAAGGCATCGGCGACGCCAGCGGGCTGGTGTCTGATCGCCTGGCCTTGCGCCATTTTGCCCATGTCGACGATGTCAGTCAGCGTACGGTGTCGGTCTGATGAGCGCGCATTACCGGATTTTTCACGATACTCATTACAAGTACGACAGCCCGGTGTCGCTCGCCCAGCAGCTGGCACATTTGTGGCCGCGGCCCAGCCCCTGGCAGCGCTGTACGGAACAGCAACTGCTGATCAGTCCGATCCCGACCATGCGCCGGGATGAGTTCGACGTGTTCGGCAACCCGTTGACCCGCCTGGCCTTCGAACGGCCCCACGACGAGCTGCAGGTCAATGCGAGGCTGCAGATCGAAGTGCTGCAACGTCCGCTCCTGGATTTCAACCATTCGCCAGCGTGGGACGCGACGCGCAGCGCCTTGACCTACAACGCGCAGCCTTTGCCAGCGGATATTCTCGAAGCCTGTCGCTACCGCTTTGAATCGCCTTATGTGCATCTCAAGCAGTCGTTCGTGGATTTTTCCGCAGAGTGCTTCGCTCCGGGCAGGCCCTTGCTGCTGTGCGCGCAGGCGCTGATGGAGAAAATCTTCAGCGAATTCACCTTCGATGCCGAGGCGACACAGGTGGCGACCCCGCTGGTGCAAGTGCTGGAGCGGCGACGTGGTGTCTGTCAGGACTTTGCCCACCTGATGCTCGCCTGCCTGCGCTCCCGAGGCCTGTCGGCGCGCTACATCAGCGGCTATCTGCTGACCCAGCCGCCGCCTGGGCAGCCACGCCTGATCGGCGCCGATGCATCACATGCGTGGGTGTCAGTCTTTTGTCCGGCGTTGGGCTGGGTCGATTTCGATCCGACCAACAACGTTCAGCCTGCGCTTGAGCACATCAGCCTGGCCTGGGGTCGGGATTTTTCAGATGTGTCACCGCTGCGCGGGGTGATTCTCGGGGGCGGCAGCCATGACCCGGAGGTGCGGGTGACTGTGATGCCGATTGATGCCTAGGCATCAGGGTTCTCTTTGCAGGCGCAAGCTGGCTGGCGAAAGGGGGCAGTGAATCTGCTGGAGCTTTGGCGGTTGTCATGCCTTTCGCGAGCAAGCTCGCTCCCGCAGAGAGTAGTTCTGCGAGCAGTGCAGTGGGCCGTTCAAGGGGTGGGAGCAAGCTCGCTTGCGAAGGGGGCAGTGAATCTGCTGGAGCTTTGGCGGTTGTCATGCCGCTTTCGCGAGCAAGCTCGCTCCCACAAAGAGTAGTTCTGTGGGCAGTGCAGTGGGCCGTTCAAGCGGTGGGAGCAAGCTTGCTTGCGAAGGGGGCAGTGAATTTGCTGGAGCTTTGGCGGTTGTCGTGCCGCTTTCGCGAGCAAGCTCGCTCCCACAAAGAGTAGTTCTGTGGGCAGTGCAGTGGGCCGTTCAAGCGGTGGGAGCAAGCTTGCTTGCGAAGGGGGCAGTGAATTTGCTGGAGCTTTGGCGGTTGTCATGCCGCTTTCGCGAGCAAGCTCGCTCCCTCGCAGGGATTGAGCTTGGCTGTGCCGCGATGTGATCAGTTCGCTGGCTTTTCATCGGTGCTGGTCGGTTCGACCGAGGTGGTCTCGTCAGCGTTTTCGGTCGCTTCGGTCTCGCCTTCGGCAGGCGTCTCAGCCAGAGCTGCGTTCTTGCGCTGCAGCTTTTCCTCTTTCTTCTGCTCTTTGGCTAAGTCTCTTTGGCGTTTGGCGAAGGAGTAATTAGGTTTGGCCATGGGCAATCCTCATATCAGGCAGTAAATGCGCCTATTCTGCCTGAGAACGGGGCCGGGCACACGGCGTGTGTGCGTAGATGTCCGAAGGTTTAATTCAAGCGGAGCATTTTTCGTCCATTACCTGACATTACCTGTCGGTATGACAACCGCTGGCGCCGCAGGCATACGCGGCGAGCAAACTGCGAAAGAAAGGGTCGAGGGGCATGGCGCTTGTCCTGATAAGTGGCGATGCACGATCATCGCCCGGGCCTTGTGTGCGTGCTTGTAGATTGTCTCGATGGGGCTGATAGCCATTTGCCTGCTGAGCCTGATTGCCGCAGGTGATTGGAACCGTTGGTCATATCAGGCAATCTTTGTCGTACGCTGAAAAAATTTTCTGTTCCGGAGATTACCCATGATTCGAAAGCTTGTTGCTTTATCCCTGCTGACACTTGCCAGCGGCAATCTGCTCGCCGCCGAGTGCAGCACCACCGTGGACTCCACCGACCAGATGTCCTTCAACACCAAGGCCATCGAGATCGACAAGAGCTGCAAGACCTTCACCGTTAACCTTACTCACTCCGGTAACCTGCCGAAGAATGTCATGGGCCATAACTGGGTACTGAGCAAGCAGGCGGATGCCTCGGCGGTAGCCACGGACGGGTTGAGCGCTGGCATTGATAAAAGCTATTTGAAGGAGGGGGATGAGCGGGTTATTGCCTTCACCAAGATCATCGGCGCCGGGGAAAAGGATTCTGTAACTTTCGATGTCGCCAAGTTGGATCCGAAGGAGCAATACGAGTTTTTCTGCTCGTTTCCGGGGCATATCAGCATGATGAAGGGGAGTGTGACGCTGAAGTGATACAGGCGTTCGGCCTAGGTGGCGCGACTGCGGCTTCAAGCCAGACATATCCTTCGCCTGACAGAACGCTATCGTGGGCAAGCGCGCTCCCACAGGTGCGCGCTCCGTGTCGAGATGTCAGTCACGCCGCGAATCGAGCGTCGGGAGACTGAGTGGAGGTGCCGTGGTGTGGGTCGCTCGGCATGGATGTCGAGCGAGCGCCGTTGGGCCATGGATGGCCCGTCGGCGCGTGCCCACACCACGGTGCCGGAGCGAAGGAACCCCTGCGAAGCAGGGGCCGGACGTCAGCGAAAAATGGTTTCCCCCCCTTTGCCGAAACAAAGGGGGTCGACCGTCAGGGCGAAACCTGAATCCAGCAGCACCAAGGTGCAATTGACACAAAGCGCCAGCAGACGCGCAAGCGCAAAAAGCAGAAAGCAGAAAGCATCAAGGCGCGTACGGCAATTCCCGCTTGTGCTGGGTCTTGCTGTAGGTGTCACAAATAATCTTGAACGCCTCTTCGCTGACCGGTTCGCCGTGCAGGAAGGCATCAATTTGCGCGTAGGTCACCCCGTGGGACGCCTCGTCCGGCTTGCCGGGGGTGAGGTCTTCGAGGTCGGCGGTGGGCACTTTTTCCACCAGCGACTGCGGCGCACCGAAATGACGGGCGATGGCGCGGACCTGGTTTTTCACCAGCCCACTCAACGGCGCCAGGTCGCAGGCACCGTCGCCGAATTTGGTGAAAAACCCCATGACCGCTTCAGCCGCGTGATCCGTACCGATGACCAGGCCCTGTTCGGCACCGGCCACCGTGTATTGAGCGACCATGCGCATGCGCGCCTTGGTGTTGCCCAGAACAAAGTCAACGGCGTTGGCCGATTTGCCTTCGAACGCGCTGATCTCGCCTGCCAGCCCTTTCACGGCCGCGCCGATATTCACGGTGTGGCAAACGTCCGGCTTGATGAAGTCCAGCGCGGTCTGTGCATCGTGCTCGTCGTGTTGTACCAGATAAGGCAGGCGCACAGCGATGAACCGGTAGCTGTCATCGCCGGTGCTGCTGCGCAGTTCTGCGACTGCGCGCTGGGCCATGCACGCTGCAGTGGTCGAATCGACGCCGCCGCTGATACCCAGAACCAGGGTTTTCAGCCGGGCATGGGTCAGGCAGTCCTGAATGAAGACGATGCGTCGCGCGACTTCGGCCTGAAGTGCGTGGTCATCGGCGAAAGGGGGTTGCACCTTGAGCGCCTGGGCGATCTGCAACTGTACACCTTGCATGATTGACTCCTTCTGGTTGAGGCAGTCTTCAGTGAAGACCTGAATAATCCGTTGCGGCAACGGTCGATTCACTCACCGACCTTGAACACGTGGCGCAGGTAGGACACGAAATTGGGGTCCTTGCATTGGGTCTTGCCGGGTTCGTCGGAAATCTTTGCGACAGGCTGACCGGCGCAAGCCGTCATCTTCAGCACGATGCTCATGGGTTCAACGCCGGGAATATCGGCCGTGAGGTTGGTGCCAATACCGAAGCTGACATTGATGCGACCACGTAATGCACGAAATATTTCCAGCGCCTTGGGTAACGTCAGCCCGTCCGAGAACACCAGCGTCTTGGTCATCGGGTCGATGCCGATTTTCTGGTAATGCGCGATGCATTTTTCAGCCCACTGTACCGGGTCACCGGAATCGTGACGCAGGCCATCGAACAGCTTGGCGAAGTACAGATCGAAGTCGCGCAGAAAGGCGTTGGTGGTGATGCAGTCGGTCAGGGCGATGCCCAGCAGCCCGCGGTATTCATGGACCCAGCAATCGAGCGCGGCAATCTGGCTGTCGATCAGCCGCGGACCCAGTTGCTGGTGCGCCATGATCCATTCGTGGGCCATGGTGCCCAAGGGCTTGAGACCGTTCTTGCAGGCCAGTTGCACATTGCTGGTGCCGACGAACTGGCCGGGAAAATCCTTTTTCAGCACGTCGACCACTTCTTCCTGCACCCGGTAC
Source organism: Pseudomonas viridiflava (assembly GCF_900585905.1). GTDB lineage: Bacteria > Pseudomonadota > Gammaproteobacteria > Pseudomonadales > Pseudomonadaceae > Aquipseudomonas. The sequence goes on along the minus strand of NZ_UTVH01000053.1, from coordinate 196,594 downwards.
GAAAAGCGTCGACGGGTGCCGAAGTCGGCGACCTTCAGCTGTGCCAGTTCGTCAGCGTGGGCGTTGGCGGTCAGCCAGTCGAACTTGCGGTACAGCTGATCCCTGGCCTGGCCGAGGAGGGTGTCAGGATGGCGATGGCGATTGCGCACTTCGCTGACAATCGCCAGCACCGGCACCTCGAACAGGATGACGTGCAGCCAGGGCCCTTGCAGGCGAATGCACAGCTGATCGTCCTCGATGGACGTTTTGATGTAGCGGGTGTTGAACCGGAACAGCCCCAGGAACCTGAGAAAGTCCGGTTTCATGAAATTGATGCGCTCCAGGAACGCCAGCTCCGGCGCCCCCAGCGACAACTCACAGAGGCTGGCGATTTCCTTTTCGATATCGGCCAGATAAGGCCGCAGGTCCTCGCCGTTGCGGCAGCGAAACTCCCACTCGACGTCGACGTTGGGGTAGTTATGCAGCACGGCCTGCATCATGGACAGCTTGTACAGATCGGTGTCGAGCAGGTTTTGCACGATGCGATTGGAGAAAGCGCTCTCGCTCATTGGGTCGCTCCAGCGGGACCAGCCGCCTTTGGCGGCCAAAACGAATCTGAATCAGTGGGGAAACGAAGATGGCCGACATAATGCCAGTGGCAGAGCGGTTGGGGTGAATGAATTGGCTTTGGCTCGACGTTTCCAGGCATTGTCAGTGTAAGCCTGCTGGCGAAAGTGGCATTGGGCGCAGCGCATTTTTGGCTGCAACATGGTCTTCGCGAGCAAGCTCGCTCCCACGCAAGGCGTTTCACCGAAGTACTTGCTCAAGCATTGAGATGCCTTGGCATTGTGGGAGCAAGCTTGCTTGCGAAGGCGGCATTGTCCGCAGCCCCTTTAGCTGTTGTCAGACAAACCGCCATCGCGGCCTCGCGGTGCTCGTGCGCTCCTACAGGTTTCAGCATTTGCTCTTGCGAAAGCATCACCCCAATTGCTCCCGCGCAAGGCGTTTCACCGAAGTACTTACTCAAGCATTGAGATGCCTTGGCATTGTGGGAGCAAGCTTGCTTGCGAAGGCGGCATTGTCCGCAGCCCCTTTAGCTGTTGTCAGACAAACCGCCATCGCGGCCTCGCGGTGCTCGTGCGCTCCTACAGGTTTCAGCATTTGCTCTTGCGAAAGCGTCACCCCAATTGCTCCCGCGCGAGGCGCTTCACCGGAGTACTTGCTCAAGCATTGAGCTGCTTTGGCATTGTGGGAGCAAGCTTGCTTGCGAAGGCGGCATTGTCCGCATCCCCTTTAGCTGTTGTCAGACAAACCGCCATCGCGGCCTCGCGGTGCTCGTGCGCTTCTACAGGTTCAGTATTTGCTCTTGCGAAAGCGTCACCCCAATTGCTCCAGCATCCACTTGGCAAAATCCCTGATCTTCGGCACTTCGGCGGCATGTTCCGGGTAGGCCATGTAGTACGCGTCGCTGCTGGGGAGGGCGTGTGGCCAGGGGATGACCAGCTTGCCTTCGGCGAGCTCTTCTTGCACCAGAAAACGGGGCAGCAGGGCGACGCCGCAACCCACTTGGGCGGCACGGATGCACATGTAGAAGGTTTCGAAACGCGGGCCGTGGTAGCTGTGTTCAGTGTGATGGCCCTGGCTGTCGAACCAGTCGTGCCAGCCTTGCGGGCGATTGGCGTTTTGCAGCAAGACCAGATCGGTCAGCTGGGTCGGATCGGTAAACGACGTGGCAGGCAGCGCGCTCGGTGCACAAACCGGCACCAGTTCTTCAGCAAACAGCTTGACGCTCTCCGCGCCTGGCCGCGCGCCCTGGCCGAAATAGAACACCACGTCGCAGCGGCTCTGGATCAGGTCATCGGTTTCCTGCTCGGTGACCACGTCCAGATGAATATGCGGATGGCGCAGGCGCCAGCCTTTGAGACGCGGGATCAGCCAGCGCGCGCCGAAGGTGGAAGGCGTTGATACGCGCAACACTTCGGTTTCTCCGCCGTAGGAGCGCAGGAAGTGCGTGGACATCTCCATCTGGCTGAGGATCTTGCGCACTTCGCCCAGGTATAACGCGCCAGCGGGGGTCAGTTGCAGGCGGCGTCGAACCCGGCGGAACAGCAAGTGCTGCACCAGCTCTTCAAGCTGCGCCACTTGTTTGCTGACAGCGCTCTGGGTCAGGTTCAGCTCCTCGGCCGCGCGGGTAAAGCTCAGGTGCCGGGTCACCGCCTCGAAGCATTGCAGGGCGGTAATCGAGGGCAAATGGCGTCGATTGAGCATGTTCGGGCCTTTTCCGGTGTCGGGCTGCCGGGCGGCGGCAGCATGAATTAAAGGAATGATATCTCGCCTAATCGTCGTTTGTTCAGGCGCCTGAGGCCAGTTATTACTACACCTAGAGATCCATCGCATTTTTGCAGCATTCCAGAATCAGGAGAACTCATGCTTACCGACCTGCTGACCCGCCTCGGTGTCGACCCTGCGTCCTATCAGAACGGCAACCAGCCGGTGCACACGCCCATTGATGGCAGTCGCATTGGCGCAGTCAACTGGCAAGGTGCGGCGGAAGTGGAACAACAGGTCAGCCGCGCCGACACAGCGTTTCAAGCCTGGCGCAAGGTTCCTGCACCGCGCCGGGGCGAGCTGATCCGCCTGTTTGGCGAGGCATTGCGCAAGCACAAGGCTGATCTGGGTGAGCTGGTGTCCTGGGAAGCGGGCAAGATTACGCAGGAAGGTCTGGGCGAAGTGCAGGAGATGATCGACATCTGCGATTTCGCCGTCGGGCTGTCGCGGCAGTTGTACGGTCTGACCATCGCTTCAGAGCGCCCCGGCCATCACATGCGTGAAACCTGGCACCCGCTGGGCATCGTGGGTGTGATCAGCGCGTTCAACTTCCCGGTCGCGGTATGGGCGTGGAATACCACGCTGGCGCTGGTCTGCGGCAACCCGGTGATCTGGAAGCCTTCGGAAAAGACGCCTCTTACCGGTCTGGCCTGCCAGGCGCTGTTCGATACTGTCGCCAAAGACTTCGCCGACGCGCCCACGTACCTGGCGCAGGTGATCATCGGCGGCCGTGAAGCCGGTGAAGCCCTGGTCGAAGACCCGCGTGTGGCGTTGATCAGCGCTACCGGCAGCACCCGAATGGGCCGTGAAGTGGCGCCGAAAGTCGCTGCCCGTTTTGCCCGCAGCATTCTCGAACTGGGCGGCAACAACGCGATGATCTTAAGCCCCAGCGCCGATCTGGACCTGGCGGTTCGCGCCATTCTGTTCAGCGCAGTGGGTACCGCCGGGCAGCGTTGCACCAGCTTGCGTCGGCTGATTGCCCATGAATCGGTCAAGGTCGAGATCGTTGAAAGACTGAAAACCGCTTATGAAAAAATCCGTATCGGTCATCCTCTTGAAGGCAACCTGATCGGCCCGCTGATCGACCGCCACAGCTTCGAGGCGATGCAGGATGCGCTGGAACAGGCCGTCAGCGAGGGCGGCGTGGTATTCGGCGGCACGCGTCAGTTGCAGGACAAATTTCCTGACGGCTATTACGTGTCCCCGGCCATCGTCGAGATGCCTGAGCAGAGCGACGTGGTGTGCAGCGAAACCTTTGCGCCGATTCTGTATGTGGTGGGTTACGAGGATTTCACCGAGGCATTGCGCCTGAACAATGCTGTGCCGCAGGGGCTGTCGTCCTGCATTTTTACCACCGATGTGCGTGAAGCCGAGCAGTTCATGTCGGCGCTGGGCAGTGACTGCGGCATCGCCAATGTCAACATCGGGCCCAGCGGCGCGGAGATTGGCGGCGCGTTCGGTGGCGAAAAGGAAACCGGCGGCGGACGCGAGTCGGGTTCGGACTCATGGCGCGCCTACATGCGCCGACAGACCGCAACAGTCAATTATTCGCTGGAATTGCCGTTGGCCCAGGGCATTACGTTCGATTGAACCGGTTTCCCGGATTCGATCCAGCTGTGTGGCATCTGATGCCTTCCCGGCTGAAGCCGGTCCCACGGCGATTTTGACCAGGCCCAAAAGGCTCATGCCCCCCGCCACAATGGTGCGTCTCGTAGCGCAGACGCACCGGTGGTGTGCAGTTCGGTGACGCACGTTGTTACAGTCGGGTTGCCCTTGGCAGGTTAACCAGGTTGCACTGCGCAGGTCTTCAGGTTGCGCTTGGATTTCTTTCGGGTTGCGCTTTTGATGCGTCAACACGTCCCATGCCCCGCCATCCAACGTCCCTAGTTCACGCAAGCTGTTAATTTCGCTGGTTTCTGCAGAATAAAAAATGAATGGCACGCCGCTTGCTCGCTGCTACTGCGTAGTTGTCGTGCCACTCAAATAAAACCTCAGGAGCACCACTCATGTCGCAGACGTTTTACAGGAAAGGCTTTCTGGCAATGGCGGTCGCCACTGCGTTGGGCGTGTCTTCGTTTGCTCAGGCTGACGTGAAGATCGGTGTTGCGGGGCCAATGACTGGCGCCAACGCATCGTTCGGTCAGCAATACATGAAAGGCGCTCAGGCAGCGGCCGATGCCATCAACAAGGCGGGCGGTGTCAATGGCGAGAAGATCGTGCTGACGTCCTATGACGATGCCTGCGAACCCAAGCAGGCCGTTGCCGTTGCCAACAAGGCCGCGTCCGACAAGGTCGCGGGTGTGGTGGGGCACTTCTGCTCATCCTCGACGATCCCCGCTTCGGAAGTGTATGACGAGGCTGGCATCATCGCGATTACCCCGGGCTCGACCAACCCGACTGTTACCGAACGCGGCCTGAGCGCGATGTTCCGCATGTGCGGTCGTGACGACCAGCAGGGCGTGGTGGCTGGCGACTACATCGTCGATGTTCTCAAGGGCAAGAAAATCGCCGTCATCAATGACAAGGACACCTACGGCAAGGGCCTGGCTGATGCGACGGCGAAACAGCTGACCAAGCGAGGCGTGAAGCCGGTGCTGGAAGAAGGCTTGACCCGTGGCGAGAAAGACTTCAGCGCCCTGGTCACCAAGATCCGTTCTGTTGGCGCCGATGTCGTCTATTTCGGCGGTCTGCATCCGGAAGCGGGTCCGCTGGTGCGTCAGATGCGCGAGCAGGGCCTCAAAGACGTCAAGTTCATGTCCGATGATGGCGTCGTCACCGATGAACTGGTCACCACCGCTGGCGGTGCGCAGTACGTTGATGGCGTGTACATGACCTTCGGTGCTGACCCGCGCGTGCTGCCAGACAGCAAGGCCGTGGTGGATGAGTTCCGCAAGTCTGGCTATGAGCCTGAGGGCTATACCCTGTATGCCTATGCTTCGGTGCAGGCCCTGGCTGCCGGTTTCAATGGTGCCAAGTCCAACAAGGGCGAAGACGCTGCCAAGTTCCTCAAGGCGCACCCGGTCAAAACCGTCATGGGCGAAAAAGCCTGGGACGACAAAGGCGACCTGAAGGTCTCCGACTACGTGGTGTATCAGTGGGACAAGGACGGCAAGTACCATCAGCTTGAAAAGCAGAAGTAAGCAACGCGCCTAGACCAGGGGCGCCTCACGGCGCTCGCAGGTCGCGTCAATGGGGCCGCCGGATTGCGCCCCGAAGTTCTTCTGTCAGCCAGTGGCGTCGGCCCGTTGCTCTTCACGAGAGAGTTTCGGGCCTGCGTCACTGGCCTTTCAAGTTCGTGAGCGTGCGTGATGGACGGTATATTCCTGCAGCAAATGGTCAACGGGCTGACCCTGGGGTCGGTCTACGGCTTGATCGCCATCGGTTATACGATGGTCTACGGCATCATCGGCATGATCAACTTCGCCCATGGCGACGTGTACATGATCTCGGCTTATCTGGCCGCCATCGGCCTGGCCGTGCTGTCATTTTTCGGTGTGGAGTCTTTCCCTTTCCTCATTCTAGGCACGCTGATCTTCACCATCGTGGTGACCGGCGTGTATGGCTTTGTGATTGAGCGCGTGGCATACAAACCGCTGCGCAACTCGACCCGCCTGGCCCCGCTGATCAGCGCCATCGGTATTTCGCTGATCCTGCAGAACTATGCACAGATCAGCCAGGGTGCCCGCCAGCAGGGCGTCCCGACGCTGCTTGAAGGGGCATGGCGCTTTGAAGTCGGCAGCGGCTTTGTGCAAATCACCTACACCAAGATATTCATCCTGATCGCTGCGTTTGTCGGCATGGGTGTGCTGACCTACATCATCAAGTACACCAAGCTGGGGCGGATGTGCCGCGCGACGCAGCAGGATCGCAAGATGGCGTCGATCCTGGGCATCAATACCGATCGGGTGATTTCCTACGTGTTCATCATCGGTGCCGCCATGGCGGCGCTGGCCGGTGTACTGATCACCATGAACTACGGCACCTTTGATTTTTATGCCGGCTTCATCATCGGTATCAAGGCGTTCACCGCTGCAGTGCTGGGCGGGATTGGTTCGTTGCCGGGTGCGATGCTCGGCGGTTTGATCCTGGGGGTTGCCGAGTCGCAGTTCTCAGGGCTGATCAATTCCGATTACAAAGACGTGTTCAGCTTCGGCCTGTTGGTACTGATCCTGATTTTCCGTCCTCAAGGCCTGCTGGGTCGCCCACTCGTGGCGAAGGTATGAATATGTCCGCTCCGATTAAACCCATTAGCGTCAAACAAAGCCTGATTGATGCCGTGATTGCCGGGCTCCTGGCCCTGATCGTGTTCGGCCCGATTGTCGGCGTGGTGCTCGACGGCTACAGCTTCAACCTTGAACCTGCCCGCGTGGCCGTTCTGGTCGGCGTGGTGATGGTGGGGCGTCTGTTATTGAGCTTGTTCATGCAGACGCCCAAGGGCCTGATCATCGCTCAGAGCTTCGAGAGTTCAGGCTCCGGTGTCCATGTGCTGCCGCCCGATTACAAGACCCGACTGCGCTTCATCATCCCGGCGATGATCGTGATCGCCATGGTGTTCCCAGTGTTTGCCGACAAGTACGTGCTGACTGTCGTCATTCTCGGCCTGATCTATGTCCTGCTTGGCCTGGGGCTGAATATCGTGGTCGGGCTGGCCGGTCTGCTGGACCTGGGTTACGTGGCGTTCTATGCCATTGGCGCGTATGGGCTGGCGCTGGGTTATCAGTACCTGGGCCTGGGTTTCTGGTCGGCGCTGCCCCTGGCGGCCATCGCCGCAGCATTGGCGGGTTGCATACTGGGCTTCCCGGTCTTGCGCATGCATGGCGACTATCTGGCCATCGTGACCCTGGGTTTCGGGGAGATCATTCGCCTGGTGTTGAACAACTGGCTGTCGTTTACCGGCGGCCCCAATGGGGTCGCGGTTCCATCGCCGACGTTCTTCGGTCTTGAATTTGGCCGCCGGGCCAAAGAGGGCGGGGTACCGATCCATGAGTATTTCGGCTTCGATTACAACCCGGACCTCAAATTCATCTTTATCTATGCAGTGCTGTTTCTGGTTGTACTGGCGGTGCTGTACATCAAGCATCGCCTGACCCGCATGCCGATCGGCCGTGCCTGGGAGGCGCTGCGCGAAGACGAGATTGCCTGTCGCTCCATGGGGCTCAATCACGTTCTGGTCAAACTGTCGGCGTTCACCATCGGCGCGTCGACAGCGGGTCTGGCCGGCGTGTTTTTCGCCAGTTACCAGGGCTTCATCAACCCGACGTCCTTCACTTTCTTCGAGTCGGCCTTGATCCTTGCCATCGTTGTGCTGGGCGGCATGGGCTCGACGGTGGGCGTGGTGATTGCCGCGTTCGTGTTGACGGTCGCCCCCGAGTTGCTGCGCAGCTTCGCCGAATACCGCGTGCTGCTGTTCGGGATACTGATGGTGCTGATGATGATCTGGCGACCACGCGGCCTGATCCGCGTGTCGCGTACCGGTGTCATGCCACGCAAGGGAGTCGCGCCATGAGCAACGACATCGTACTTTCGGTCGAGCATCTGATGATGCATTTTGGCGGCATCAAGGCGCTCAGCGACGTCAGCCTGCAAGTGCGGCGCAACTCGATCTTCGCCCTGATCGGCCCCAACGGCGCGGGCAAGACCACGGTTTTCAACTGCCTGACGGGCTTTTACAAGGCCACCGGAGGGCGCATTGAACTGCACACTCGCGGCACCACCATCAATGTCATCAAGCTGCTGGGCGAGCCGTTCAAGGGCGCCGATTTCGTTTCGCCAAAAAGCTTTCTCAGCCGCGTCTATTACAAGATGTTCGGCGGCACCCATCTGGTGAACCGCGCAGGGTTGGCGCGCACCTTCCAGAACATTCGGCTGTTCAAGGAAATGTCAGTGCTGGAAAACCTGCTGGTGGCCCAGCACATGTGGGTCAACCGCAGCCTGTTGGCGGGCATTTTCAACACCCGCGGTTATCGCAAGGCCGAGGAAGATGCCATCAACACAGCGTTTTACTGGCTGGAAGTGGTGGACCTGGTGGACTGCGCCAACCGTCTGGCTGGCGAGCTTTCCTACGGCCAGCAGCGCCGACTGGAAATCGCCCGGGCCATGTGCACACGCCCTCAGGTGATCTGCCTGGACGAACCGGCTGCGGGCCTGAATCCGCAGGAGACCGAGGCCTTGAGCGGGATGATTCGCCTGTTGCGCGATCAGCACGACATGACCATCGTACTGATCGAGCACGACATGGGCATGGTCATGGGGATTTCCGACGATATTGTGGTGCTCGACCATGGCAACGTGATCGCTGCGGGCGGGCCGGAACAGATTCGCAACGACCCCAGGGTAATCGCCGCGTATCTGGGCGCTGATGAAGAGGAACTGGTATGACTGGCCCGATCCTCGAACTGAAAGAGATCGATGTGTTTTACGGGCCGATCCAGGCCCTGAAGAAGGTTTCGCTGCATATCAACGAAGGCGAAACCGTCAGCCTGATCGGCTCCAATGGCGCAGGCAAGTCGACGCTGCTGATGTCGATCTTCGGTCAGCCAAGAGCGGCAGCCGGGCAGATCATTTATCAGGGTACTGACATCACCCAGAAGTCCTCGCACTACATCGCGTCCAACGGTATTGCGCAGTCGCCAGAGGGGCGGCGGGTGTTCCCGGACATGTCCGTCGAAGAAAACCTGATGATGGGCACCATCCCCATCGGTGACAAACACTCGGCTGAAGACATGCAGCGCATGTTCGAGCTCTTCCCGCGGCTCAAGGAACGCCGCAACCAGCGCGCCATGACCATGTCGGGGGGCGAGCAGCAGATGCTCGCCATCGCCCGTGCGCTGATGAGTCGGCCCAAGCTATTGCTGCTGGACGAACCCAGCCTTGGTCTGGCGCCGATCATCGTCAAACAGATCTTCGCGACCCTGCGCGAGCTGGCCAGCACCGGCATGACCATCTTTCTGGTCGAGCAGAATGCCAACCACGCCCTGAAGCTGTCCGACCGCGCTTACGTGATGGTCAACGGCGAAATCCGCCTGACCGGCACAGGACAGGAATTGCTGGTCAACGACGAAGTCAGGAATGCCTATCTGGGTGGGCATTGATGGGTGTGCTCCTGCGGATGACCCGTGGGAGCTTGCTCGCGAAAGCGATGGCACATCTGGGCAATTTTCAGCGGGCATACGGGCCTCTTCGTGAGCAAGCTCACTCCCACAGATAGGCGGGCTGCTTGAAATGGGCCACATCTGACTGGCCGGAATACAGGGCCTGTGGGAGCGAGCTTGCTCGCGAAAGCGATGGCACATCTGGGCAATTTTCAGCGGGCATACGGGCCTCTTGGTGAGCATGCGGGTTCTCACAGATAACGACATCCAGTAGCTATTCGCCAATTGTGGAAAACAATTTTCGCGCGCTCGTGAACTGCGACATAAAGCCGCTGCAAATAGTTGTTTTGTCACGTTTTTGACTTGTTCAGGTTTACTGTGGAACTGCCTGTGAATAACGTGGGAGCATCTGGCTGCAGGCCTCGGGATACGCGGTCTGTAGAGATTTGATCAAGAAATGACCAGGGTTTTTAGTGCGTCCGTTTGAGCAGTTTGTCAACGAATCTTGAGCTGGTTTTTCATACAGGTAATCGATGATGTCAGCCTGTGGATAAGTCTGTGGGCAAACGTTGGAAAGACTTGGCAAAGTGGCGCTGGATATGGCCTCGCGCCGGTACCGCCGAATTTCTCTTGCATGACGTTTGCAACCACGCCGCACGATAAGCGTCTCAAGGTCAAGACACATGCCCCGGTGAAGCGCCGCAAGCCCCGCACACCGCAGCGTGCGCGGTATTGGACTTGCCCACGGATATTGTGGGCCTGACTGTGGATAACGTGGGTAAAAGTCATCCCGGGCCTTATTCGCCGTGGCTTGCGCAGTTCTGGTTGTTTTTTGTACAGGTTGCGCTGCTCTTTCTGCAGACTTGCCCGCAAAGCGCCTGCGCAGGCATTCTGCCGGGCCTGCGTGCAATTGCGCCATCGTGGCACCCGAGTGCCGCCACCTTCAGGAGATTGAAATGACTTCCACCGTATTCATTACTGGCGCAACGTCCGGCTTCGGCGAAGCCTGTGCACGTCGCTTCGCCCAGGCTGGCTGGTCGCTGGTGCTGACCGGGCGCCGCGAAGAGCGTCTCAAGGCCCTGAGCGAAGAACTGTCCGGACAAACCAGCGTGCATACGCTGGTGCTGGATGTGCGTGACCGCGCCGCCATGGAAGCGGCCATTGACGGGCTGCCTGCCGAGTACGCGTCGATTCAGGGGTTAATCAACAACGCCGGGCTGGCGCTGGGCATCGACCCGGCGCCCAAGTGCAGCCTGGACGATTGGGACACCATGATCGACACCAACATCAAGGGCCTGGTCTACAGCACCCGGCTGCTTCTGTCGCGGCTGATCGCCCACGGTCGCGGCGCGAGCATCGTCAATGTTGGCTCGGTGGCAGGCAACTATCCGTATCCGGGGGGCAATGTCTACGGCGGCACCAAAGCCTTCGTTGGGCAGTTCTCGCTGAACCTGCGCAACGATCTGGTGGGTACCGGCGTGCGAGTGACCAACCTGGAACCGGGTCTGTGCGAGAGCGAGTTTTCGCTGGTGCGCTTTGGCGGCGATCAGAGCAAATACGATGCAACCTACGCAGGCGCCGAGCCAATCCAGCCGCAGGATATCGCTGAAACCATTTTCTGGATCATGAACACCCCGGCCCACGTCAACATCAACAGCCTTGAGCTGATGCCGGTGAGCCAGACCTGGGCAGGCTTGTCGATTGATCGCAATCGCGGCTGATTACGTCCACTCAGCCTGGCGTCAGGCGTTGAAATACTGCGCCAGGCTGATGTAGCAGGTCGCCAGGTGATACGGCGTGGTGGACGGCATGTCGCTACGGCTGACCAAACCTTCGCTGTCCAGGCATTCGTGCCAGCCCGTGTCGTGCAGGAAGTTCGCCTGCAACGCCAGCAACTGGCGACCCAGTGAGGCTTGGCTGCCTGGGCGCAAGGTCAGCGCGCGCAGGTATTCCGCCTGGGCCCAGATACGCTGTGTGCCATCCTTGAGCCCGCCGTCGGCGTGCAGCATGGCCACAACGGCGCCGCTGCGCGCATCCACACCCTGGCTTTCTGAATGGCCGAACGCTGTTGTCAGCGAACGGTGCAGCGGGCTGCCGCGCAAGTGCGGTGAGGAGTCCAGCAGGAAAAACCACTCAAACTGGTGGCCCGGTTCGTACCAGTTATCCACAGCGCCGAGGGGTTTTTCCAGCATGACGCCGTGTTCGACATCGACGAAGCGCCTTTGCATGGCGTCCGCCAGCCGCTGCAGGGCATCCAGCGTGGCGCTGTCTTCGCGTACTTCAACGGTGACCAGAAACGCTTCGGCCAGGTGCATAAGCGGGTTCTGCAGCGGGCCGCTGCCCAGCGACGTCCAGTCTTCAGCCAGCACCGCCTCGTAAAGGCCGTCGTTGTCGGCGAAGCGTTCGGCCACCACGTTCAGCGCGGCGTTGAGCACCGACTCCACCAAAGGCTCGCCAACCCTGGCCCAGTAGTGTGCGCAGGCAAAGATAATGAACGCATGGGTGTAGAGATCCTTGCGCCTGTCCAGCGGCGCGCCTTGCGGGTCGATGCTGTAGAACCAGCCGCCATGTTCGGCGTCGTGGAAGTGGCGCTGCAGTGAGCGAAAAAGCGCCGCCGCACGGGGCGCTGCCTCAGGTACGGACGGGTGATCAATGAGGCTTGCAAACACGAACAACTGCCGCGCACAGGCCATGGCCCGATAACGCTGGGGCGGCAGGGGCGTATGGCTGGCGTCCACTGCTTCATAAGGCAGCGACAGGTGCGCATTCCAGCCAGGGCCGAGCCACACCGGAATGATCGTCTGCAGGAAGTGCTGTTGAACGCCATTGAAGAGTGCGATCAAGTCAGGCTGGAGGGCGGAGCTGGAAACATCAGGCATCGGCTGGCGTCACGGCAGGGGCGAATTGCGCAACATGGTAGCAGGCGCGGTGTGTCAGATGCAGCGTGGCGCATCATTCGCGAGCAAGCTCGCTCCCACGGATTGTTTGAGTGCAGTGGTAGCAGCTGGCTCCCACAGAGATTTGAATGCAGTTGTAGCAGCTGGCTTCAGAGAGTTTGACTGCAGTGTGAAGTAGCTCGGTCCCACAGGAGAGTTGAATCCGGTGGGAGCGAGCTTGCTCGCGAAAGCGTCGGTTCAGGCAGCGGGCATCAAGCAGCCAGCAACCACACTCCGGCCGCAGCCGAGATCGCGCCTGCTACGCGCACCAAGGGTGCAGCCGCCGTCGGCAAGAAACGCACGGCGGCATAACCGGCAGCGTGCAGCGCGGCGGTAGCGGCCACGAAGCCTGCGGCATAGGCCCATGGGCTGGACATGTCTGGCAGCTCAAGACCATGCGCCACGCCGTGGAACAGCGCAAACACCGCCGTCGCAGCCACCGCCATGACCAGCGGCGGACGGATTGCCAGTGCAACTGCCAGCCCCAGCGCCAGGACCGACGCTGCGATGCCGCTTTCCAGACCCGGCAGATTCAAGCCTTCAAAACCGAGCAGGCCACCGACCAGCATGGTGCCGACGAACGTACAAGGCAGTGCCCAGCGCGCGGCACCTTGCTGCTGCGCCGCCCACAGGCCGACTGCAAGCATCGCCAAGAGGTGATCCAGGCCGCCGATGGGGTGGCTGATGCCAGCGATCAGGCCGTTGTCACCATGCCCCGGATGAGCAAAGGCCAGTGCCGGAATCATCAGCAGGGCGAGGGCGCTACAGGCTTTTTTGAGGTTCATGCAAAGCTTCCTTGAGGTGATGAAAGTCAGGCGGCGTCGGTCAGCAAACCCTGGCGTTCGATAAACGCAATGATCTGCTCCAGACCCTGGCCGGTCTTCTGGTTGCTGAAGACGAAGGGTTTTTCGCCGCGCATCTTGGTGGTGTCGCGATCCATCATTTCCAGCGAAGCGCCCACCAGCGGCGCGAGGTCGATCTTGTTGATCACCAGCAAGTCGGACTTGCAGATGCCAGGCCCGCCTTTGCGCGGCAGTTTGTCGCCTGCTGACACATCAATCACATAAATGGTCAGGTCAGACAGCTCCGGGCTGAAGGTCGCGGAGAGGTTGTCGCCCCCGGATTCGACGATGATCAGGTCCAGGCCCGGAAAGCGGCGGTTCAACTGGTCGACTGCTTCCAGGTTGATCGACGCGTCTTCGCGAATGGCGGTGTGCGGGCAGCCACCGGTTTCCACCCCGATGATGCGCTCCGGTGCCAGTGCTTCGTTGCGCACCAGAAAGTCGGCGTCTTCACGGGTGTAGATATCGTTGGTCACCACCGCCAGGTTGTAGCGCTCGCGCAATGCCAGGCACAGCGCCAGGGTCAGGGCCGTCTTGCCGGACCCGACCGGGCCGCCGATGCCGACGCGCAGAGGTTGGCTGTTCATAGAGTTCTCCGTTGGAGGGTTACAAAAAGTCAGGACCGAAACAGTCGGCTGTACTGGCATTCATGGGCCATGCTCGAAAGTGCCAGCCCGAATGCAGCGCTGCCCCTGTGTGCCGGGTCAAGGTCTGTGGCGTGTTGCCGGGCCTGTTGCAGCACCGGCAGCAATTGACTGGTCAGGCGTTGCGCCGCTTGCTGGCCCATGGGCAGGGTTTTCATCAGGACCGCCAGCTGGTTTTCCAGCCAGCTCCACAGCCAGGCGGCGAGGGCGTCCTGGGGCGAAATATGCCAGGCGCGAGCGGCCAGCGCCCAGCCAAGGGCCAGATGCGGTTCGTCGGTCTGGGCGAGAAATGCTCTGGCCGGGCGATCCAGCTCGGGCAGGCCGTTGAGCAGCTGTCGCAGGGAATAGCCCATCTGCCGGCTTTCCTGATGCAGCTCGCGGGTTTCCCGGCTGGCGCGGTGCTCATCACTGACCTGCAGCAATTGGCACCAGTCGTCGTTGGCGGCGGCTGTGCAGTGGGCCAGCAGCAGCGGCGCTTCGAGGCGGGCGAGGTTGAGCAGCAACTGATCGCCGATCCAGCGCGATGCACTGGCCAGGTCAATGACCCGGGCATTTTCCACAGCCATTTCCAGGCCCTGGGAATAGCTGTAGCCGCCAATCGGCAGTTGCGGACTGGCCAGGCGCAGCAGCGCCCAGGCGCCATTCATGTGCGCACGCCGAACTGATGCAGTTTCGGCGGATAGTTGAAGTCTTCTTCACCCGCACGGGAATGATGGTGGCCGCCGCCGTAAGCGCCGGTCTCGGGCGAAAACGGTGCTTCGATGGATTCGGTTGTGGCGCCCAGCTGATCAAGCATGGCCTTGAGCACATAGTCGTCAAGCAGGCGCAGCCAGCCGTCGCCGACCTGCAGTGCAACGTGGCGATTACCCAGATGGTAGGCCGCGCGGGTCAGTTCGAAGGTGCTGCTGCAGGTCACGTGCAGCAGGTGTTCGGGCCGTGCGCAGACACGCACGATGCGACCGTCTTCGGCCTGGAGATATTCGCCGTCGTACAACGGCGGCTGGCCGCGCTCCAGAAACAGGCCGACGTCCTCGCCATCCTGGGTGTAGCAGCGCAATCGGCTTTTGCTGCGCGCTTCAAAAATCAAATGCAGCTCTGCGGCCCATTCGGTTTGGGGATCTATTCTTCGATGAATCACCAGCATCGGAAGGCATCCAGCTAACTACGATGCATCAAGACAGAGCAAGTGGCTTGCCAACAGTGCAAAAAGCAGGAAAAGCGCGGTACATAGAAAGGTATGTGCCAGCGCGAGGACTGTCGTCCGCACCACAAGTGTGCGATCAGGCAAGCGCGCACCAGAATGTGTCAGGCCTGATCGGCGTTGCTCAGCCCGCGCCAGTGTTTGGCACCGCTGAAAATGAAGCGCAGCTGATGAGTGATCTTCGCTCTGGGCGTGAGGTGCGCAGGCAGGTTGTCGGCAGGCGGATCGATCAGTTCCGGAAGCATGGCGAACACGCTCTTGACCACCAGGTCGGCCAGAACCGACAGCGCTGCAGCATCCAGATGCTGCCATTTCGGCATGGTGCCCAGGTCGGTCGCCAGGTCGGCGCTGATGCCGTCGCGCAATGCACACAAGGCCTGACGCACCGGTCTTGAGCCGCCGTATTGCTCGCGGGCCAGGAACAGAAACTGCGCCCGCTTGGCAGCGACAACGTCGAGGAAAATCCGCACCGAGGCGTCAATCAGACCGCCCATTTCAAATTCATTGTGGCGGACCAGGCGCAGGGTTTCCCGGAACGTCTGCCCAACCTCGCTGACCAGTGCCAGGCCGAGCTGGTCCATGTCTTCGAAATGGCGATAGAAGCCCGTCGGCACGATGCCTGCCGTGCGCGCGACTTCGCGCAGGCTCAGGCTGCCGAAGCCGCGGCCGCTTTCCATCAATGATCGGGCGGCATCCAGCAGGGCGTGACGAGTCTGTTGTTTCTGTTCGGCGCGGGGCAGCATGGTCTTGGACAAGTCGTGGAAAGACTGCTGCACTCTAGCAAATCAGCTTTATCGGCGTCGAAGGGGTTTTGATCTGCCGTTCACATGGGTAACAGCCAAAGCGTGCCCGGTAGCGGTGCAATTGCTGTAATTTGCATAGCCGGTCAAACCCTCAGGGTGTTTGTGAGTCGATATGTAAAGTCGCACGCGACAGGCCAAGGCAGGCCTGCCGCTATCTGGAGAGTCACGCAATGACGCGCAGCCGTAAAATTTTTGCCTGGATCGCTGGCACCCTGCTGGTGCTGTTGGCCGTATTGGTGATCGTGATCGCCACCTTTGACTGGAATCGGATCAAGCCGACGCTCAATGAAAAGGTCAGTGCCGCGTTGCACCGACCGTTCGCCATCAATGGCAACCTGGCGGTGATCTGGCAGCGCGAAGCCGAAGAGGGCGGTTGGCGCGCCTGGGTGCCATGGCCGCATTTCGTCGCTGAAGATTTGAGCCTGGGTAATCCGGACTGGTCGAAAACGCCCAACATGGTCACCCTCAAGCGGGTCGAGTTTCGCCTGTCGCCGCTGCCGCTGATTGCGCAGCAAGTGGTGATCCCGCGCATCGACCTGACCGGGCCTGATGCCCACCTTGAGCGTCTGGCTGACGGCCGTGCCAACTGGGTCTTCGACCTGCCCGAAGCCGATCCGGATGCCAAGCCTTCCAGCTGGGTGCTGGACATTGGGGCCATCAAATTCGACAAAGGCCTGGTCGGCTACAGTGACCAGAAGCTCGACACCCAGGTCAATGTGGTTATCGATCCACTGGGCCAGCCGATTCCGTTCGACGACATCGTTGGCAAAGGTCAGGCGAAGAAAGTGCGCGACAAAGGTGTGGCACCCCAGGATTACGCTTTTGGCCTGAGTTTCAAAGGCCAGTATCACGGCCAGAAGCTTAACGGCACCGGCAAACTTGGCGGCCTGTTGGCGCTCAAGGACGCCAATCAACCGTTCCCGGTTCAGGTCGACGTACAGGTCGGCAATACCCGCGCAGCGGCCGCGGGTACGGTGACCGATCCGCAGAATCTGGGGGCGCTGGATCTGCGCCTGAAACTGTCCGGCAACAGCCTGGCCAACCTTTATCCGCTGACCGGCGTGACCCTGCCGGATTCGCCTGCCTACTCAACGGACGGGCGACTGATTGCCAAACTGCACGATGCAGCAGGGGCCAATTTCCGCTATGAGGATTTCAACGGCAAGATCGGCGAGAGCGATATTCATGGTGACCTGGGTTTCGTCGCCAGTCAGCCGCGACCCAAGCTCAGCGGGGCACTGGTGTCCAATCAGCTGCTGTTCACCGATCTGGCGCCACTGATTGGCGCTGATTCCAATGCCAAACAGAAAAAACGTGGGGGCGACAGCAAACAGCCTGCGGGCAAGGTTTTGCCGGTGGAAGAGTTCCAGACTGATCGCTGGCGCGCCATGGACGCCGATGTGGAGTTTACCGGTAAGCGCATCGTGAAAAGCCCTGAGCTGCCGTTTTCCGATCTTTACACCCATGTGGTGCTGGACGATGGCCAGTTGAGTCTGCAGCCGCTGCGTTTTGGTGTCGCCGGGGGCAAGCTGGATGCTGACATCCGCCTCGATGGCCGTAGCCAGCCGATGCAGGGGCGAGCCAAGCTGTCAGCGCGTAATCTCAAGCTGAAACAGCTGTTCCCGACCTTCGAGCCGATGAAGACCAGTTTTGGTGAGTTGGCCGGTGATGCCGACATCGCAGGCCGTGGCAATTCCATTGCTGCGCTGCTGGGTACAGCCAATGGCGACCTGAAAATGTTGGTCAATGACGGCGCAATCAGCCGTGGCCTGATGGAGATTGCCGGGCTGAACGTGGGCAACTACGTGATGGGCCGTCTGTTTGGCGACAAGGACGTGAAGATCAACTGCGCCGCATCTGATCTGGGCATCAAGGACGGCCTGGCGACGACACGATTGTTTGCCTTCGATACCGAGAACGCGATTATCTTCATCGACGGCACCGCCAACTTCAAGACCGAACAGCTGGATCTGCAGGTCAAGCCTGAGTCCAAGGGCTTCAGAGTGTTCTCGTTGCGTTCGCCGCTGTACGTGCGCGGCCCGTTCGCCAAGCCTGATGCGGGGGTGCAGACCGGACCGTTGCTGCTGCGTGGCGCCGGCATGGTCCTGCTCGGCGCTGCCGTGGGCCCGGCGGCCGGTCTGCTGGCGCTGGTGGTACCCAGTTCCGGAGAACCCAACCAGTGCGCACCGCTACTGGAGCAGATGAGGTCCGGCAAAGCGCCCAAGACAGTGCAATGATCGTGAGCGCTGCAGCGCTCCCTTCGCGAGGCAGCGATAGCGGTGTGTCAGGTAGAACGCTATCGCCGAGTCGCGCTGCTCCTGGGCTCCTACAGGATCGGGGGCAGCCGATGTTTTGCGGCATGCTGTAGGAGCGCCCGAGCACCGCGAGGCCGCGATAGCGGTGTGTCAGGTCGGACGCTATCGCCGAGTCGCGCTGCTTCTGGGCTCCTACAGGATCGGGGGCAGCGGATGTTTTGCGGCATGCTGTAGGAGCGCCCGAGCACCGCGAGGCCGCGATAGCGGTGTGTCAGGTACGCCGCCATCGCCGAGTCGCGCTGCTTCTGGGCTCCTACAGGATCGGGAGCAGCCGGTGGTTCTGCGGCATGCTGTAGGAGCGCCCGAGCACCGCGAGGCCGCGATGGCGGTGTGTCAGGTAGAGCGCTATCGCCGAGTCGCGCTGCTCCTGGGCTCCTACAGGATCGGGGGCAGCCGTTGGTTCTGCGGCATGCTGTAGGAGCGCCCGAGCACCGCGAGGCCGCGATGGCGGTGTGTCAGGTCGGATGCCATCGCGGAGTCGCGCTGCTCTTGGGCTCCTACAGGATCGGGGGCAGCCGGTGGTTCTGCGGCATGCTGTAGGAGCGCCCGAGCACCGCGAGGCCGCGATAGCGGTGTGTCAGGTACGCCGCCATCGCCGAGTCGCGCTGCTCCTGGGCTCCTACAGGATCGGGGGCAGCGGATGTTTTGCGGCATGCTGTAGGAGCGCCCGAGCACCGCGAGGCCGCGATAGCGGTGTTTCAGGTAGAACGCCATCGCCGAGTCGCGCTGCTCCTGGGCTCCTACTGGATAGCGCTCAAATCAGATTGTTGTTTGATAAAGGTGAGCTTGGTCAATAAGGCGTCAGTCCATCCGTCGCGACCTGGATGAATCGACACCCGCCCTTCGCCAGCCCCAAAAGCTGAGCAAACGCTGTAAGATGCGCCATCTCCTCACCGCTCCCGCAGCAAGGGTTATCAGACCATGCGTCTATCCGATTTCATCGTTGCTCATGCGGATCGCATCGTCGACGAGTGGGAGAACTTTGCCAAAACCGTCAAGCCTGCCGCCGATACCATGAACAGCGTCGAGCTGCGTGATCACGCCAAAGTGATTCTGCTGGCAGCCGCGCGAGACATGGACACCGCGCAAACCAAGAGTGAACAGGCGGCCAAGTCCAAGGGCGAGGACCTGGGCAAGACCCCGAGCCTTGACGAAGCAGCGGCCAGCCATGGCGAGCTGCGGCACATGGTGGGGTTCGACCTGGTGCAGATGACCTCGGAATTCCGCCACCTGCGCGCGAGCGTTATCCGCCTGTGGGTGGAGAGCCTTTCCCGACCGGACATGTCGTACTTCACCGACATGATTCGTTTCAACGAAGCCATTGATGAAGCGCTGGCCGAGTCCACGGCGGCTTATGCCCAGCAGGTCGACCGCTCTCGCGATATCTTTCTGGCGATTCTGGGCCACGATCTGCGCTCGCCCTTGCAAGCGGTGAGTATGTCCACCGAACTGCTGGCGCGACGTGAGGGCCTGGACGACAAAACCCTCAATTACGTCTCACAGATCAAAACCAGCACCCGCCACATGGGCGCGATGGTCAGTGATCTGCTGGAATTCGTGCGCAGCCGCCTTGGCGCCAGCCTGCCGATCGAGCGCAAGAGCATGGACTTCGCCAGCGCCTGTCGCGATGCAATCAGCGAAGCCTGCGCCGGGCAACCTGAATCACATCCGCGCCTGACCGTGAAGGGCGACACCATCGGCCATTGGGATCGCGGACGCATCGACCAGTTGCTGCAGAACCTGATCGGTAACGCGCTGCAACATGGACAGCCGGGCAATGAAGTGGCGGTGAGCATCAGCGGCGACGAAGGCTACATCGAGCTGGCGGTGCACAACGTTGGCGAACCCATCGCCGAGGGTGCCATCGGCACTATCTTCGACCCGCTGGTGCGCAGTACCACCGACAGCATTGCGCCCCAGGATCAGACCACCAGCCTGGGGCTGGGGCTGTTCATCGTCAAGGAAGTGGTCAATGCCCACGGCGGCAGCATCACGGTCACCTCCAATGTCGGCGACGGCACAACCTTTACCGTGGTCTTGCCCAAGAGCGTCTAGGGTGCAAACCAAGCCCGCTCCGGGCTGCGCAGGCTTTAGCGGGGAGGGCGGCATGTCCAGACACTGCACCTTGCACCATCTGCCAGGGCCTTCCCGGCTAAAGACGGTCCCACCGCTCATTGTTACGCCGCGCGCTGACTACCACTGCGTGCGCGGATCGAACCGGGCTTTCTCGGCCAGTTGCTTCCACAGCGCCTGGGCGGCTTCGTCGCTTGACCTGGGCATTACGATCTTGAGCTGCGCCAGCAGATCGCCGCGCTGACCCTGTTTGTTCAACAGACCGTTACCCTTGATCCGCAAACGTTGGCCGTTCTGGCTGTCGGGACGAATGGTCAGGTTGATCTTGCCGGTCAGCGTCGGCACCGCCACCTTGGCGCCCAGCGCAGCTTCCCACGGTGCCAGCGGGACGGTGATGATCAGATCGTGACCCTCGACCTCCAGATGCGGGTGCGGAGCGAGGCGGATGATCAGGTAAAGGTCGCCGTTTTCGCCACCCGCCACACCAGGCGCACCCTGACCCTTGAGGCGGATGCGCTCGCCATCCGCCACGCCGGCCGGGATCTTCACGTTCAACGTCTTGGTGATGTCGGCCATGCGCTGGCCGCCGGCATTGTGTTGCGGCACTTTGAAACTAACCTGCTTGGATTCACCCGACAGGGTTTCCTCGAGAAACACCGCCAGCTCCATTTCCACGTCCTGACCACGGCGACCGGGGTTGCGGCTTCTGCCGCCCTGCTGCTGGGCACGACCACCGAAGATGGAGCTGAAGAAGTCGGAGAAATCGCCGTTTTCGTCGCCAAAACCACCCGCGCCTGCACCGGCCCGGCTCTGCCAGCCTGGCGGCGGCTGAAAAGGCCGCCCCTGCTGACCGTACTTGCGCAAATCGTCATACTCGGCGCGCTTTTCCGGGCTGCTCAGCACTTCGTAGGCTTCGCCCGCTTCCTTGAACTTGTCTTCCGCGCCTGCTTCTTTGCTGACGTCAGGATGATACTTGCGCGCCAACTTGCGGTAGGCGGCCTTGATTGCCTTCTCATCCGCCGTCGGTTGCACCTCAAGTATCTTGTAATAGTCTTTGAAGTCCATCTGCTACTCGTCCCCGGTGTGTCTGGTGCTGCACGAATGCGCGCGCAGCAGCCTCTGATGTCAGGTGTCTGGATCTAATTACGCTGAAGTGTATCGGCCGCCGAACGCTCTGACATGATGTTTCGCACAGGTGGCGGCCAGGTTAGCTGACAGTTCCCCAGAGATTGGGGGGGCGGGCGATGACTTCAAGTGATTCGGCGAAATACAGATATCTGCGTAATAGCGATGGTTGACCTACGCATAAGCCCTGCACTGACATACACTGCGCGGCCGTTTTTTGACTGGAAACGCAAACGACATGACTGACCAATCCCCGGCCCGTGCCTGCGGCATCGACTTTGGCACGTCCAATTCCACCGTTGGCTGGTTCCGGCCCGGCATGGAGTCGCTGATCGAGCTGGAGGACAACAAGATCACCCTGCCTTCGGTGGTGTTCTTCAACATGGAAGAACGCCGCCCGGTCTACGGCCGTCTGGCGCTGCACGAGTACCTGGAGGGCTACGAAGGCCGCCTGATGCGCTCGCTCAAGAGCCTGCTGGGGTCCAAGCTGATCAAGCACGACACCAGCGTGCTGGGCACCGCCATGCCGTTCAAGGACTTGCTGGCGCTGTTCATCGGCGAGCTGAAGAAGCGTGCCGAGGCCAGCGCAGGCCGTGAGTTCGAAGAAGTGGTGCTGGGGCGCCCGGTGCATTTCGTCGACGACGACATCGGCGCTGACCAGGAAGCCGAAGACACACTGGCCGAAGTGGCGCGCAAGATCGGCTTCAAGGATGTGTCGTTTCAGTACGAGCCCATAGCGGCGGCATTCGATTACGAGTCCACTATCACCCGTGAAGAGCTGGTGCTGATCGTCGATATTGGCGGCGGTACGTCTGACTTCTCCCTGGTGCGCCTGTCGCCGGACCGTCGTTTCTATGACGACCGTCACGAAGACATCCTCGCCACCGGCGGCGTGCACATCGGCGGTACCGACTTCGACAAACAGCTGAGCCTGCATGGCGTCATGCCGCTGTTCGGATACGGCAGCCGGATGAAAAGCCAGGCCTACATGCCCACCAGCCACCACATGAACCTGGCAACCTGGCACACCATCAACTCGGTCTACTCGCAAAAATCGCAGTTGGCGCTGGGCAGCATGCGTTACGACATCGAAGACACCCAGGGCATCGACCGCCTGTTCAAGCTGATCGACCAGCGCGCCGGGCACTGGCTGGCGATGGAAGTGGAAGAAACCAAGATCGAACTGACCCACAGCGAAAACCGTCACCTGGCTATGGACCGGATCGAAAAGGGTCTGAGCGTGGACTTGAGCCGAGTGATGTTCGAGGCGGCCATCGATTCGCAGCTGGAGCGGGTGCGCAACAGCGTCAGCGAACTGCTGACCCGAGCGGGCGCCCGGGTCGATCAGGTCAATACGGTGTTTTTCACCGGCGGTTCAAGCGGCATCCCGGCCCTGCGCAACAGCGTGGCCGCCATGTTGCCCAATGCGCGTCACGTTGAAGGCAACATCTTCGGCAGCATTGGCAGCGGCCTGGCGATTGAAGCCAAGAAGCGGTACGGCTAGAAACTGCAGCGCATGATCTGTAGCAGTTCCCGGGGTGGCGTTCCACCGAGCACCGCGAGGCAGCGATGGCGTTATACCTGATACGCCGCCATCGCTGCCTCGCGGTGCTCGGTGGGACGCCACCCCGGAAGCTCCTACAGGATCTGCTTCTACACCAACCCTTCCTTCTGCAATTCGCTCTTCAGATACGCGTAGTAAATCGGCCCTGCCACCACGCCCGGCAGGCCGAATGCGGCTTCGAACAGCAGCATCGCCAAGAGTAACTCCCACGATTTGGCGTTGATCTGGCCGCCAACGATGCGCGCGTTGAGGAAATATTCAACCTTGTGGATCACGATCAGGTAACCCAGCGCTGCCAGCGCCACCCAGATCGAAATCGACATGCCGACGATAAAGATCAGCGTATTGGACATCAGGTTGCCCACCACCGGCAGCAAGCCGAGCAGGAAGGTCATGATGATCAGCGTCTTGGTCAGCGGCAGGTGAATCCCGCACAGCGGCAGGACGATCACCAGGAACACCGAGGTGAACGCCGTGTTGAGCAACGAGATCTTGATCTGCGCGAAGACGATATTGCGAAAGGCCCGGCTCAACAGGCTGAGGCGATTGAACAGCGCAGCGGCCAGTGGCTTGCGCGTGTGCACATCAGAGATACGCTGCAGGGCGATGATCGCACCCAGCACCATGCCGATCAGCATGGTGACAAACATATGCGCCGCGCCCTTGCCGATCAGTTGCAGTTCACCGACATGCTTTTGCAGCCACTCGCCCAGTGACACCCGGAATTCGGCGGCGCTGGCTGGCAGGTAGGCGTCTATAAACGGCGGCAACTGGCCGCGGGCACGGTCCACCAGCACCATGAACTTGTCCAGCGAGGCGCCGGGGTTTTCCGCCTCATGCAGCACGAAGCTGAAAGCGCCGGCAAAAATCAACGCCAGGACGCTGACCACCAGCGTGCCGAGCAACGCAACCGCCAGCCAGCGGGCGCGCTCTCCGGCGATGAGCTTCTGCAGCTTGGGGGTCAGCATGTTGACCAGCTCATACACCAGCAGACCGGCGAGCAGGCTTGGCAACAATTTGAATGGCAGCACCATCAACAGGCCGCCAAATATCAGGATCCAGCTGGCCAACAGGATTTGGCGTGAAGAGAACGTGGGCATAGAGCCTCAAGACGAACGGCGCGAAGAGGCAGGCAGTCTGCCAGCGTTCAGTGCCGGGAACCAGTGATCAGATAAGCAGGTGAGGAAGGAGTTCTATTGCCTTGCAGGCAGCCTGTGCACAACTGGACGAAATCGACGGGAATCGGGCATGAAAGCGGTGTTTTCAGGCTCGATGGACCGCGAGGAAAATTATTTCTTCTTGAGACAATCACTCATGAAGGCCTTGCGCTCATCGCCCTTGAGCTTCTGGCTAGCGGCGGTGGCATTGCAGGTCTTCATTTTCTCCTGCTGGGTCTGCACGGGGGCAGCCTTGAGGCACTGGCTCATGAACGCTTTGCGCTCATCGCCCTTGAGGGACCGGGCGCTGGCGTCTGCATTGCAGCTTGTCATTTTGTTCTGTTGTGCCGTTGCCGCAAAACCTGGCGCGGACAGCAGTAGGCCTAGCAACAACAAAGGGGCGTGCAGCATCTTCATTGCAATCTCTCCGGGGCAGTCGCCATGCCGAGCGGCACGGCCTGCAACGAAGTGTAGTCAAGAAGTTGCTGAGCACGCCGACCAGTATCAGCCTGTCGGGCTGGACATACTCTGGTCTTCAACGCTGTGAATCGACACGTCGGTGATACCGGCGGCATGGGGAATGCCGTCGTCGAATGCGCCAGTGCTGTGCAGCACTTCATCGAGCATCACGTGGTGTTTGAGCGCCAGTTCCTGGACCACCTCAATGATCGGCACATCCAGATTTTCGATCACGTCCACATGGTGCTCACCCGCCAGGGTGTATTCGATTTCGTAGTGTTCTTTATCGCTCATTGCATCACTCCAGTACCGACCAACCGATCGGCACCACACAAGGATCAAACAGCCAGAGGCAGCGCCGTTCAGGCGCGGCAGATTAGAGACAACTGCAGAGGATTGATGCCCTTGCCATCACATTGACCTCAGTGTATTGCGAACGTGCCAGCGATTTTTCAGGCCGTGACGGGCCTCTCAAAAAGGTAATGCCCCATCGCCATCAAATAATCGAACTCTCAGCCACAGGCAACGCTCAAAGCTGCAACGGGCCAACAATGGCTCGGTCATTGGAGTGATTTTCATGATCAAGAAGAGCCTCGCGGCCATGTTCGTATTTGCCGCCGTCAGCGGCTGCGCCAACACCACTGTGCAAAATCCGGTGGACTTCGTGACCTATCGTAACGAGCCTCTGGTCAAGCAGGTCGAGAACGGCATGACCGAGCAGCAGGTGCTGACTATCGGCGGCACCCCGTCCACTCGCGTACAGCGCAAAGTGCACCCTGGCACCTGCAACAACTACGTGATGAACAAGGACAACCACGAGCAGGTTTATCACGTGAGCTTTGACGCTAACGGTCGCGTTGACAACAAGGGCTTCATGACCTGCGAGCAGCGCGAAACCAACGAACGCGCCATGTAACCGGTTCGCCGCAACGAAAAAGCCCGATGCTCAATGCATCGGGCTTTTTCTTGGGTGCTGCTTTTCCCGGCACAAGGCCTGTGGGATCAGAACACCAGTTTGAACAGGGCGATGACCACGACCAGGCCAATCAGAAAGATGATGCCGATGGTGCTGCCTAGAAACTTGAGCATGTGAATCTCCATGGTTTTATTTGCATTCTCAAGTCTGGGACCGCAGCGCACGGCAGACGTTTCTTAATATTTCCATATCGGTTCGATGGGCAAAATGTAATAAAACTTTTCAGGGCTTGGGGGACTCACACTGATTGACCGATCACGCCGGGCTCAGCCAATAACCTCAAGGCTGGTGCATCAAGAGCGCGACGGATACCGGATTAGCCCTGGAGATAGACCATGAATCAAGCAACGCAATTGTCCGATGTCGCCACACTGCGCGCCCGCGCTCGTCAGAACGTCGAAGACGGCCCCGTCACCGAGGGCTACAGCGCTGACCGCGAAACCGTGCTGCGCCTGCTCAACCAGTCGCTGGCCACCGAGCTGGTCTGCGTGCTGCGTTACAAGCGCCACTACTTCATGGCCAGCGGCTTGAAAGCCAGCGTTGCCGCAGCCGAGTTTCAGGAACATGCCAAGCAGGAAGCCGAGCACGCCGACTTGCTGGCCGAGCGCATCGTGCAACTGGGCGGCGAACCGGAGTTCAACCCGGACCTGCTGTCGAAAAACTCCCACGCGCAATATGTAGCGGGCACCACCCTCAAGGAAATGGTCTACGAAGACCTGGTGGCCGAGCGTATTGCCGTCGACAGCTACCGCGAAATCATCCAGTACCTGGGCGACGATGACCCAACCACCCGCCGCATCTTTGAAAGCATCCTTGCTCAGGAAGAAGAGCATGCCGATGACATGGCGGATATTTATCAGGACCTGTAATTGCTGACGAACAGCCAGCAGCAAAGCAAAAGCCAGGACTGAGTCCTGGCTTTTTTGCGTTTCGGAAAAGTGGACAAGCGCTCAAGGCACAAGACACAGCTACCTGGTTCGGAACACATTTCTGTAGGAGCTGACGAGCACCGCGAGGCAGCGATGGCGGTCCGTCTGATACACCGCTATCGCGGCCTCGCGGTGCTCGTGCGCTCCTACGAACAGATATTGCCTGTGCATCAACGCTGCCAGCTCATGGCCAACCCACTGATTGTCAAAACAGAAAATACCGCTGCGCCATGGGCAATACGTCTGCCGGTTCGCACCACAGCAACACGCCATCGGCCTTGACCTGATAGGTCTGCGGGTCGACGTCAATGCTGGGCAGGTAATCGTTGTGGATGAGGTCTTTCTTCTGCACGCTGCGACAGCCCTTGACCACGGCTATGACTTTTTTCAGCCCCAGTGATTGCGGCACCCCGGCGTCAAAGGCCGCCTGGCTGATGAAGGTCAGGCTGGTGGCGTGCAGCGAGCTGCCATAGCTGGCGAACATCGGGCGGTAGTGCACCGGCTGCGGCGTCGGAATGGACGCGTTGGCGTCGCCCATCAAGCTGGCGGCAATCGCTCCGCCCTTGAGAATCAGGGTCGGTTTGACACCGAAAAAGGCCGGCCGCCAGAGCACCAGATCAGCCCATTTGCCCACTTCGACAGAGCCCACTTCATGGCTGATGCCGTGGGTAATCGCCGGGTTGATGGTGTACTTGGCGATGTAACGCTTGGCGCGGAAGTTGTCGTTGCCTTCGCCATC
This sequence comes from Pseudomonas viridiflava, assembly GCF_900585905.1. Taxonomy (GTDB): domain Bacteria; phylum Pseudomonadota; class Gammaproteobacteria; order Pseudomonadales; family Pseudomonadaceae; genus Aquipseudomonas. Next base: position 169,433 of record NZ_UTVH01000053.1, on the reverse strand, counting down.
CCCAGGCAAGGGGCCACGCTGCTTCTTCATTTTGTCGGCGGTTTGCCAGGTCCGCATGATCACCTCGCCGACGCGGCCCATGGCCTGGCTGTCGGAGCTGAGCATCGAGAACGCACCCAGGTCATGGAGGATGTCCTCGGCAGCGATGGTCTCGCGGCGGATACGGCTTTCGGCGAAGGCCACGTCTTCAGCAATGCCGGGGTCCAGGTGATGACAGACCATGAGCATGTCCAGATGCTCGTCGATGGTATTGCGGGTGAACGGCCGGGTCGGGTTGGTCGAGCTCGGCAGCACGTTGGCAAAGCCGCAGGCCTTGATGATGTCCGGGGCATGGCCGCCGCCTGCACCTTCGGTGTGATAGGTGTGGATGGTGCGATTCTTGAACGCGGCCAGGGTGGTTTCGACGAAGCCGGACTCGTTGAGGGTGTCGCTGTGGATCGCCACCTGCACATCGTATTCGTCGGCTACGCTCAGGCAGTTGTCGATGGCGGCCGGCGTGGTGCCCCAGTCTTCATGCAGCTTCAGGCCGATGGCCCCGGCCTTGACTTGCTCGACCAGCGGGCCGGGCAGGCTGACATTGCCCTTGCCGGTAAAACCGATGTTCATGGGGAACGAGTCCGCGGCCTGCAGCATGCGCGCCATGTGCCAGGGCCCTGGCGTCACCGTGGTAGCGTTGGTGCCGGTGGCGGGGCCGGTGCCGCCGCCGATCATGGTGGTGACGCCGCTCATCAGCGCCTCTTCGATCTGCTGCGGGCAGATGAAGTGGATGTGGGTGTCGACGCCGCCCGCCGTGAGGATCATGCCTTCACCGGCTATGACTTCGGTGGCGGCGCCAATGGCGATGGTCACGTCGGGCTGTATGTCAGGGTTGCCTGCCTTGCCGATGGCTGCGATGCGGCCGTTCTTGAGGCCGACGTCAGCCTTGACGATGCCCCAGTGGTCGATGATCAGGGCATTGGTGATCAGCGTGTCGACCACCTCGGCGGCCAGCAACTGGCCCTGGCCCATGCCGTCACGGATCACTTTGCCGCCGCCGAATTTGACTTCTTCGCCGTAGGTGGTGAAGTCCTTCTCGACCTCGACCCATAACTCGGTATCGGCCAACCGCACCCGGTCACCCACCGTGGGGCCGAACATGTCGGCGTAGGCTTGTCTGGAAATCTTCATGGCGATTCCTTGGAGTCAAAAAATAGGGCTGAGCGTGCGCTGACCTGACCTGATCTGTAGGAGGGAGCTTGCTCGCGATGCGATTTTTCTGGCGACGAATCTATGGGCTGATCTGACGCCATCGCGAGCAAACTCGCTCCCGCAGGGGGGAAGGTGGCAGGGATCTGTGATCTACAGATCACCCATCACCCGCCCGGCGAAGCCGAATACCCGGCGCAGTCCCGCCAGGTCCACCAGCTCCACCTCTCGTGCCTGGCCCGGCTCGAAGCGCACGGCGGTGCCTGCCGGGATGTTCAGGCGCATGCCGCGACTGGCGGCGCGGTCGAAGGTCAGTGCGTCGTTGGTCTCGAAAAAGTGAAAGTGCGAGCCGACCTGAATCGGCCGGTCACCGCTGTTGGCGACGGTCAGGCTGCAGGTACGGCGACCGGCATTGAGTTCGATGTCGCCAGGCTGGATCTGATATTGGCCAGGAATCATGCAGGTTGTCCCAGAGTCTTGTAGTAAATGGCGGTCGGTGTGTAGCGCCCGTCCGGGCTTTGGCAGTAATTGGGCAGTTCGCCCGCGCGGGTGTAATCAAGCGAGGTGTAGAACGCTTCGGCAGGCGAACCCGCTTCGGTGTCCAGAAACAACAAGCCACGCTTGAGCTGATGTGCCGCCTGCTCCAGCGCCTGCATGAGTTGCTGACCCAGCCCGCGGCGTCGCGCCTCTTTGAGCACCATCAGCTTCTGCACTTCAGCCCGGTTCAGGCCGTTGGCTTTCTGGCACAGCGCCAGTTGCACGCTGGCCAGCACCTGTTCGTTCTCCACCACGACCCAGAGCAACAGATCGCCGGCTGCGACATCCGGTTTGAGGCCGTCACACCAGGCATATGCCTGAGCGTCGGTCAGATCAGCCATGAACCCCACCGATGCGCCGTGGTGGACGGCGTCCAGCAGCAGTTGCGCCAGGCCTTGGCGGTAGTGGGCGAAACTTTCATCGTTAACGCGACGCAACTGGGCAGGATTCATGAACGCCTCTTATTGAATAACCGGGGCTTGTGATGGGGGTGCTGATGCGCCGGGGGACAGGTCCAGCTGCATGAACGTCAGGTCCAGCCAGCGGCCGAATTTAGTTCCGACCTGGGGCATCTGGCCAGTGAGGGTGAAGCCTAGTCGCTCGTGCAGGGTAATGGACGCCGCGTTACCACTTTCAATCGCCGCGACCATCATGTGCTTGTCGCACAGGCGGGCACGGTCGATCAGGGCTTTCATCAGCGTGGGGCCCAGGCCATTGCCGCGCTGATCGGCGCAGACATACACCGAGTGCTCGACGGTATGCCGGAAACCTTCAAAAGGCCGCCAATCGCCAAACGACGCATACCCCAGTGGCTGGTCGTGTTCATTGACCACCACCAGAATCGGATAACCTTGGGCCTGGCGCGCGGCGAACCAGGCCTGGCGGTTGGCCAGATCCACCGGTTGCTCGTTCCAGATGGCGGTGGTGTTGAGCACGGCGTCGTTGTAGATCGCCAGGATTTCGGACAAATCGTCTGGCAGTGCGTCGCGGATGGCATACATCATGATCGGCTCCGTTCGGTTCGGCGTCAGGCAATCGGCTGGTGCACGGTCACCAGTTTAGTGCCATCGGGAAAGGTGGCCTCGACCTGGATTTCCGGGATCATTTCGGCAATGCCTTCCATTACTTGTTCGCGGGTCAGCAAAGTGGTGCCGTAATGCATCAGCTCGGCAACTGTCTGGCCATCGCGGGCGCCTTCGAGCAGTGCCGCCGAAATATAGGCCATGGCCTCGGGATAGTTGAGCTTCACCCCGCGTGCCAGGCGCCGTTCGGCAACCAGCCCAGCGGTGAAAATCAGCATCTTGTCTTTTTCGCGTGGAGTCAGATCCATTATTCAGTCCGTAAAAACGATGAGTGACCTGTGGGAGCGACCGGGGCGCGTAGCTGTGTTGGCGAGGCTTCTTTAGAAGCACATCAGTTGTCAGGTCTGCCGCTTCGCGAACAAGTTCGCTCCTACAGAAAACAAAAAGGGTGGTCAGGCAGTCCGTAAAAACGATGAGTGACCTGTGGGAGCCAACGTGTTGGCGAGGCAATTTTAGAAGCACATCAGTTGTCAGGTCTGCCGCTTCGCGAACACGTTCGCTCCTACAGAAAACAAAAAGGGTGGTCAGGTATTCCAGATCCGTGGTGCCACTGCTTCGCGGCCCAGCAGCGCCGGGCGCAGCAGTTTCCATAATTCGATCATCCAGGCTCGGGCGTGCAGTGCCTCTTGTGCCAGGCAGCGCGCGACCAGCAGGCCTGGCAGTTGCGTCAGGTCGCCGCGAACCCGGTTAGGCACTGCACGGCAGGCGTCGAGCAGGTCGCTGTCAATCTCGCCGGTGACCAGCAGTGTGCCAAACACCGGCTGGCCATCCAGACCGATGGGCGACTGCAGCAAGCCGTCGCCGCCAACGATACGCTGGCGTTCATGCCAGAGCAGTTTGCCGTCGCGGCGAATGTCCAGATGCGCCTGAAAATGCCCGGCTTCAAAGCGCTCGCCGCTCGCCGGTCGGCCCAACGCCACCACATCCCAGTAAAACAGCCTGGCATCGCCCTGCAGCTCGATACGGGTAGTCAATTCGGCCTGCGCCGCGCTGAAGACAATGGTTTCCTGCGGCAGCCATTCCAGCGTGGCGCCGGGGGCAGCGTGCAGATCAAGTTGCTGATAGGCCGGCCCGGCAGCGCGATACCACTTGGCCGCGCCAGGGCTGGTCAACTGCGCCCAGGCATCGCGGCCGACGCTGGCGCTGATGTCCAGACGATCACCTCCGGCGATACCGCCTGGCGGGTGGACGATAATGTGCTGGCAGACCTGCGGGCCCTCGGCGTACAGGTGTTTCTGCACCCGCAGCGGGCCCTTGTGGCGGCGCTGAACCGGTCGGGTGCTGTCGCCGAAACGCGCGTAACCCAGCTCCAGCTCGGCGTGCCAGCTGGGGGTGAACAGCGCGGTGTGGGCGGGGAGGTTCATCGGCGTGCGACCACTTTATTCAAAGCATGCACCATAACGGAATACCTCAAATGGTCACCAGACCGCGTACGCCTTCGGCATCCATATTTTCGCCACGGCCCTGCTGAACGATCTCGCCTCGGGACATCACCAGGTACTGATCGGCCAGTTCGGCGGCAAAGTCGTAGAACTGTTCGACCAGCAGAATCGCCATGTCGCCGTGCGCGGCCAGCTTCTTGATCACCGCGCCGATTTCCTTGATCACTGAGGGCTGGATGCCTTCTGTGGGCTCGTCGAGGATCAGCAGCCGGGGCCGGCTGGCCAACGCTCGGCCAATCGCCAGTTGCTGCTGCTGACCGCCGGACAAGTCGCCGCCCCGACGATCTTTCATCTGCAGCAATACCGGGAACAGCTCGTAGATGAACGGCGGCACCTCTCGGGCTTCGGCGCCGGGGAAGCGTGACAGGCCCATCAACAGGTTTTCTTCTACCGTCAGCCGGCCGAAAATCTCCCGGCCCTGTGGGACGTAAGCGATGCCGGCGTGGACCCGCTGGTGTGGCTTGAAACCAGTGATGGCTTTGCCTTCCCATTGCACTGCGCCTTCCCTGGCAGGCAGCAGGCCCATGAGCACCTTGAGCAGCGTGGTCTTGCCGACGCCATTGCGGCCCAGCAGGCACGTCACTTCCCCGACCTTCACGTCAAAGGACAGCCCGCGCAGGATATGGCTGCCGCCGTAGTACTGATGAAGCTTTTCGACCTGGAGCATGTTCAGTTCCCAAACAGTGGATGCGGGATCGCCTCGTGGGGCCCGGCATGTAGGATCGGCTCGTGGGATCGGCTTGTGGCACCGGCTTTAGCCGGGAAGGGGCCAGTACATCCCCAGCATGTGTGTCGTCAGAGATCCAGTCTTCCCGGCTGAAGCCGGTCCCACGAGCCAGCGCCACGACCGATTCTTCGGCGCCAATCATCTTCCGAGATAAACCTCGATCACCCGCTCATCGGCCTGCACATCCGCCAGCGAGCCTTCTGCCAGAACGCTGCCCTGGTGCAGGACGGTGACGTGATCGGCAATCGAGCCGACGAAGCCCATGTCGTGTTCCACCACCATCAGCGAGTGCCTGACCGCCAGGCTCTTGAACAGCTCGGCGGTGAATTCGGTTTCGGCGTCGGTCATGCCCGCCACCGGCTCGTCGAGCAACAACAGCTGCGGGTCCTGGACCAGCAGCATGCCGATTTCCAGGAACTGCTTCTGGCCGTGGGACAACAGGCCCGCCGGGCGCTGCATCGATGCGGTCAGGCGGATGGTGTCCAGCACCTGCTCGATACGATCGCGCTGCTCGCCACTGAGGCGCGCGCGCAGGCTGGCCCACACCGATTTGTCGGTTTTTTGCGCCAGCTCCAGGTTTTCGAACACGCTCAAGGCTTCGAATACCGTCGGCTTCTGGAACTTGCGGCCAATCCCGGCCTGGGCGATCTGCACTTCGCTCATCTGTGTCAGGTCAAGGGTTTCGCCAAACCAGGCGTTGCCGTGGCTGGGTCGGGTCTTGCCGGTGATCACATCCATCAGCGTGGTCTTGCCCGCGCCATTGGGGCCGATGATGCAGCGCAATTCACCGACGCCGATGTACAGGGTCAGGTCATTGAGCGCCTTGAAACCATCGAAGCTGACGCTGATATCTTCCAGGGTCAGGATGGTGCCGTGGCGGGTGTTAAGGCCTTTGCCGACACTGCGCCCCAGGCCGATGGCATCACGGCTGGTGCCGATGTCGGCATTGGGAGGCAAGGCCGTCGGGTCGAGGGCAGGTTCGAGCATGAATGCAGGCGTGGGCGTGGTCTTCATTGTTCGCGCCTCTTCTTGAGCAAGCCAATTACGCCCCGGGGCAGATACAGCGTGACGATAATGAACAGCGCACCGAGAAAGAACAGCCAGTATTCCGGAAACGCCACCGTGAACCAGCTCTTCATGCCGTTGACCACGCCTGCGCCCAGCAGTGGGCCGATCAAGGTGCCACGGCCACCCAGGGCTACCCAGACGGCGGCCTCGATGGAGTTGGTCGGCGACATTTCGCTGGGGTTGATGATGCCGACCTGCGGCACGTACAAGGCTCCGGCCAGGCCGCACATGACGGCGCTGAGCACCCAGACGAACAGCTTGAAACCGCGAGGGTCATAGCCGCAGAACATCAGCCGGTTTTCGGCATCGCGCAGGGCGGTCAGCACGCGGCCGAACTTGCTCTGCGCCAGACGCCAGCCGACATACAGGCTGGCAACCAGCAACAGGACCGTGGCCAGAAACAGCGTGGCGCGGGTGCCCTGAGCGCTGATGCTGAAGCCCAGAATGCTGCGGAAGTTGGTGAAGCCATTGTTGCCGCCAAAACCGGTTTCGTTGCGAAAGAACAACAGCATCCCGGCGAACGTCAGGGCCTGGGTCATGATCGAGAAATACACGCCCTTGATCCGCGAGCGGAAGGCAAAGAAGCCAAACACCAGTGCCAGCAAGCCCGGCGCGAGCACCACCAGGCACATGGCCCAGAGGAAATTGTCAGTGCCCGCCCAATACCAGGGCAGCTCGGTCCACGACAGGAAGGTCATGAACGCGGGCAATGCATCGCCTGCCGCCTGACGCATCAGGTACATGCCCATGGCATAGCCGCCGAGGGCGAAAAACAGGCCATGACCCAGAGACAGCAGCCCGGCGTAGCCCCAGACCAGGTCCAGCGCGAGGGCGACAATGGCATAACAGAGGATTTTGCCCACCAGCGTCAGGGTATAAGCCGACACCTGGAAGCTGTTCTCAGCGGGCAGCATCGACAGCAGCGGCAGTGCCAGTAACACCGCGAGCACTAGCAGGCCTGCGGCCATAGTGCCTCTGGGGCCGACTTTCTGTGCAGCGGTGATCATCAAGGGTTGGTTCATCAGTCGATCACCCGTCCTTTGAGTGCGAAGAGGCCTTGCGGACGTTTCTGGATGAACAGAATGATCAGCGCCAGAATCAGGATCTTGCCCAGTACGGCGCCGATCTGCGGTTCCAGAATCTTGTTGGCGATGCCCAGCCCGAAGGCTGCCATGACGCTGCCCGCCAGTTGTCCGACGCCACCGAGCACGACCACCAGGAACGAGTCGATGATGTAGCTCTGGCCAAGGTCAGGCCCGACATTGCCGATCTGGCTCAAGGCGACACCACCGAGCCCGGCAATGCCCGAGCCGAGCCCGAACGCCATCATGTCGATGCGCCCGGTGGGCACGCCGCAGCAGGCGGCCATGTTGCGGTTCTGGGTGACGGCGCGCACGTTCAGGCCCAGACGGGTCTTGTTCAGCAGCAGCCAGGTCAGCACCACCACGAACAAGGCAAAAGCGATGATGACGATGCGGTTGTACGGCAGCACCAGATTAGGCAGTACCTGTATCCCGCCCGAGAGCCATTCGGGGTTGGCGACTTCAACATTCTGCGCGCCGAACGTCAGGCGCACGGCCTGAATCAGCATCAGGCTGATGCCCCAGGTCGCCAGCAGGGTTTCCAGCGGTCGGCCATAGAGGTGGCGGATCACCGAGCGTTCCAGCGCCATGCCGATGGCGGCGGTGACAAAGAACGCCACTGGCAGCGCGAGCAACGGGTAGTACTCGATGGCCCCCGGCGCGTAACGCTGAAACATCAGCTGCACCACGTAGGTCGAGTAGGCCCCCAGCATGAGCATTTCGCCATGGGCCATGTTGATCACCCCCAGCAGGCCAAAGGTAATGGCCAGCCCGAGGGCGGCCAGCAGCAGGATCGAACCCAGCGACATGCCGCTGAAGGCCTGGCCGAGCAGCTCACCGATCATCAGTTTGCGGTTGACCTGCGCCAGGCTGGTCTGCGCGGCGATGCGGACGCTGTCATCGGTTTCCACGCCGGGCGCGAGCAGCGTTTCCAGGCGGGTGCGCGCCAGCGGGTCGCCGGTTTCGCCAAGCAGGCGCACGGCTGCCAGACGCACGGTGGGGCTTGTGTCCACCAGTTGCAGATTGGCCAGCGTCAGCGTCAGGGCGTCGTGGACGTCGTCGTCTTGTTCGGCAGCCAGTTGCTGGCTGAGAAAGCCCAGTTGTGCAGGTCGCGCGCTTTTCTGCAGTTGCAGTGCGGCCGCCAGACGCAGGTCTGCGTCCTCGGCAAGCAGTTGATGGCTGGCCAGCGCCGTCTCTACCAGCCCGCGCAGGCGATTGTTCAGGCGCAGCTTGCGCGGTTGATCGGTGGTCGGCGTGTCGGCATCGGCAGCGATATAGGTGTCGCCGGTTTCGATGAAGGCGCGTTTGTTACCGTCGGCGGCGACGCGGCCTTCGCGCAAGGCGTTGAGCAGGTCGATACGCCCTGCAACCGGCTGTGCTGCCCAGTTCTCAAGGAGTTCGGCCTGCTGTGCGGAACTGGCCGCCACGAAGTCACCGGCGTCGCTGGCCTGCGCCGCCATGGGCAGCAGCAGGGCGAGGGTGATGATCAGGCGGTACAGAAAATGAGGCATGTCGTGGGTCCTGAAAAGCGTCCGCATGAGGAGCGCGGATTCTGTAGGAGCCAACTTGTTGGCGAGGCAGGCGACGAGGTGTGTCAGATCAATCGCCTCGCGAACCAGGTGGATCGCCACCCCGGTCGCTCCTACAGGATTCGGTATCAGCCGGGCTTAATTACTCTTCACCGCATGGTCCGGCTTCTTGTCGTTGCCCGGGATGTACGGGCTCCATGGTTGGGCGCGGATCGGCTCCTTGGTCTGCCAGACCACATTGAATTGGCCGTTGTCTTCAACTTCACCGATCATCACTGGCTTGTGCAGATGGTGGTTGGTCTTGTCCATCGTCAGGGTGAAGCCCGACGGCGCGGCGAAGGTCTGCCCGGCCATGGCTTCGCGAACTTTATCGACGTCAGTGGATTTGGCTTTTTCCACCGCTTGCGCCCACATGTGGATGCCGACGTAGGTGGCTTCCATCGGATCGTTGGTCACCGCCTTGTCTGCGCCTGGCAGGTTTTTCTTCTTCGCGTAGGCTTTCCAGTCCGCCACGAATTTTGTGTTGACCGGGTTTTCAACCGACTGGAAATAATTCCAGGCTGCCAGATGGCCGACCAGAGGCTTGGTGTCGATGCCACGCAGTTCTTCTTCACCCACTGAAAACGCCACCACCGGCACGTCAGTGGCTTTCAGGCCCTGATTGGCCAGCTCTTTGTAGAACGGCACGTTGGAGTCGCCATTGACGGTGGAGATCACCGCCGTCTTGCCCCCGGCCGAGAACTTTTTGATGTTGGCCACGATGGTCTGGTAATCGGCATGGCCGAACGGGGTGTAGACCTCTTCGATGTCTTTGTCCGCGACGCCTTTTGAATGCAGGAATGCACGCAGAATCTTGTTGGTGGTGCGCGGGTAAACGTAGTCGGTGCCGAGCAGGAAATAACGCTTGGCCGCGCCGCCGTCTTCGCTCATCAGGTACTCCACCGCCGGGATCGCCTGCTGATTGGGCGCCGCACCGGTGTAGAAGACGTTGGGCGACATTTCTTCGCCCTCGTATTGCACCGGGTAGAACAGCAGACCGTTGAGCTCCTCGAACACCGGCAGCACGGATTTGCGCGACACCGAGGTCCAGCAGCCAAAGACCACGGCGACCTTGTCCTGGGTCAGTAACTGACGACCCTTTTCTGCGAACAGAGGCCAGTTGGACGCGGGGTCGACCACCACGGCTTCGAGCATCTTGCCGTTGACGCCGCCCTTGGCGTTGATTTCGTCGATGGTCATCAAGGCCATGTCCTTGAGCGATGTTTCGGAAATCGCCATGGTCCCGGACAACGAATGCAGGATGCCCACCTTGATGGTCTCGGCGGCCTGCACGGTCCAGGCAAGACCCATGGCCGCGATGGACGCGGACAGGGTGAAGGCTTTGATCAGACTGCGACGCTTCATTGGGCTAGCTCCATTCTTGGATATTCAGTCTTGGCTTATGCAGAACGCACGATAACGAGGGTCTGCAAGGTCTTTAGCAAAGGCTGGGCCAAGGTGGAAAACAGCGCCGCAGCCGCGCAGCTGCAGCGCCGCAAGGCAGCTTTGCGCACCAGTCTGGGACGGGCCTTGCGGGCTGGTGCGCGGATCTGCCCTGAGTTGGTGCCTGCGCGTCAGAGCATCAGTTCAGTCCCGCCCGAATACAGGTTGACCAAGTGAGCCGGGCAGCTGGTTGGCCGCGTGAAGTATGCAAAGAAGCGCTCGCCTACCTGCCGACTGGCAACCAGTTGCAGCGGGGTCGAAGGGGCGATTGCCACGTGGTCGCCGAAGAAGGAGGTAAACAGGTTTTTCTTTGCGATCGACGCATCGAAGATCAGGCATACCATCTTGCTCTCGATAGCGCTGGCGGGCTGGATGAACTCGTCCCGGCTCCATTGTTCGGCATTCCAGCGCGTGGTGGAGGCCGATTGAATGCCGTTATCGACGAACACCTGACCCAGTTCCATCGTCAGGCGCCGCAGCCCCGCCAGGCTCACTGTTGCGACGCGATACGCCAGCCCGTTGTATTCGTGCAAGCAGTAGAATTGCTTGATGAAACGACGGGTCAGAGAGGTCTGCAGCCCGGCCCGCAACAGGGTATTGATCGCGCCTGAGCCGCCTTCGCAGTACTCGCTGATCTCGGCAAACTCCGCTGCATTGGAGGTCGCGGCAAGGCGCATATAGCTGACCTCGAACGCGATTTTCATCGCCGGACTGACCTGATCAAGCGTTTCCGGCCAGTCGCTTGTCAGGCTCGCCAGCTCCGCGTCTGCTCGTCTGAGCAGGCCTCTGCTGATGGTTGCCTGCATGGCTGAAATTCTCCGCCAGATGCCCAGGCGATCCTGCACGACGTAGTCCGGAGTGCCGATCAACAGGTTCGGGTTGTGGGCATCCACTTCGTAGAGCTGGCGATGCCCGAACAGCCAGGGCTGCTTTTTGACGAAGTATTGGTGGTCGTGGATCGAAATGGCGCCAAATTGCTCCGCGTTATAGAGGGCTTGGGCGTCCATTGCTGGCAAATGCGCGGCGATGCCGGGACGCGCCAGGTAACTGATCTGCTCTTCGCCATCGGCAGCGGCGCGCAGCACCAGCGGTGGCGCCGGGCGAATCTCTTCCAGGGCAACGAATGGTCGGCTGTCGATCATCCATTTTCCGACCGCTGCCGCCGCCAGGTAGCCAATCGCGCAGGTGAGCTCGAAGGCCGCGCCTCTATAATCGCCTTGCTCCAGATGTTTGAAGCTATTCCAGACCTTGAACAGGGCAACGCCGCCTGCCAGGGCGATCAACACCGGCGACGGGATATACAGCATGGCAATGCCCAAAGCGATACTGCCCAGCACGGAACCCTGGCTGGCGATGTCATTCTTGATGATCCGCACGCCACTGCTGCGGCGTTGCTTGAGGTCGTAATGGGTGCGCAGAAAGTCCTGCCCTTGAGCGATGTATCCACTCCCGCGGAAAACAAACCGGGTCAGCGGCGCCGGGGCAGTCAAATGCTCGAAGGTACTCCCGGCGCGGTAATATTTGAGCCACTGCTCATACTGTTGCGCGGTGCAGGTATCGGGGCGGCTGGCTTTCGGCAGTTGGCGCAATAGATAGCGGGCGAAATGCGGTTGGTCGAGAAATCCCTCACGCAGCGTCTCTTCATTTGGAAACCAGCGAAAGACCCTGCTGTCCGGCGCATTGAGGGTGCAGAGCACCCGCGGGTCCTGATCGCCACTGCCAACAGGCGCAATGCGCATGACGTCAGCCAGGGTGTCTGGCCCCAGCGTCATGAAGTCGACCTGGATGACCTTGCCATCGACGGTCCTTCGATAATCCGCATCCGGGCTTTCGATGACCGCTTTTATCCAGGCCTGGGCCTGGGCGGGGAGACGCTCAGCCGACGCCTGCACTTGCCCCATGTGCATTTGGGCTGTCGCCAGGCGCCGTACGTTGTCCAGCCACTGCGCCTGATGCGTGGTGGCAGTGGGCGGATCATCTGACAACTGACTGCACAGCTGATGCAACTCAGTGATTGCCTGGCCGTAACGTTGCACCGCCTCTACCCAGCGTTGCTGTTGCGCGGCATCTGTCTGTGACCACCACGGTGGCATGTTGCTGTCGATCAGGCGGCGGTCGTTGCGCTCAAGCCTGTAGGCGTTGTCCAGATGCGCGGCTTGCGCCAGGTCCATGTGCACCTTGCGCACGAAGGCCTGCGCGGGCATCTTCGTGGCCCTGGCCTCGCGCACGATGTGGCTGAAGTCTGACTGTTGCCTGGCTACCTGTAGATCGAACAGTGTTTGCAGCACATCCCCGCTCATCACAGACAGGCGCCAGTTCGCTGCTGTTGCTCGATTGCTCAGTCGCTCACGCTGGTCCTTGCTCAGGTTCTGCACAAGGACCTGTCTTTGTGTCGCGTCGTTGAAACGCACGGCGAGCGAATCCATCATCTGGGCGACGCTGTCGTAGCCTTCCAGCCCTTGCTGTTCGGTGTACAGCAGTGCTTCACCCAGATTGTGGTCATCCGGCGCGGGAGCTTGCAGACTTTGTGCATGTGTCACGACAAAGGCACCGGGGAGCACTTCCTCGGCGCCGTCTGCGCTTGCCAGCAGAAGGTGAAAGACCCCATGGCGGCGTAAGCCTGCGCCTGCCTCATCGGGCGTATCCAGGACGTGTTGCAGCATGCCGTGCTGGCTGGTCGTCAGCAGCCCTTGTTCCACTGCGGCCTCGGCCTCTACAAGCAAGGCCTCGCGCTGTCCGGTAATGAACAGCGCACGCCGGCTTCTGCCTTGTTCGGGGTGGACCCAATAGGTCGCGAGTCGTTGGCGATACGTCGCCTCCAGGGAGGCCCTGTAGGTGGCATAGGAATTGACGATGTTCTGGCAGTCCAGGGCTGTCACTTCATCGCTTTGCGCAACGGTGCCCGCCGCACGATACAGACTGACATGAGTGCCACGATCCACGGCCAGAGGATTGAGGAAGTAACCCGGCAGCGTGTCAATGACCGGTTCGGAGCGCAGGTACTGCCTCAGCGAACGATGGATGGCCGGGTGGCTATGTGTCGGGAAGTGGGTAAAAGGCGGGATCGCCAGGTGCTTCAGGGTATAGAAGGTCAGCCAGGCGTTACGCAGATCATGGACGGGTATGGGTTGATCGCGCTGCAGCAGGTGCAGAAACAGCTCTTCGGCAACGACGCGCAGGTCTGGCGGGTAAGCATCACTGCTGGTTGTGGCAGATAGTGTGGGGTTGGACATGATCCGATTCTCTTGGTGAAAGAGTGCTTCACGAAATCGAATCTGGCCCGGTGTGTCTGTCGGTATGGGCCTGCCCCTGCTGTGAACAATGGCGACAAACCTTGTAGGATTTGGCGCGTGCCGCTACTGGCCTGGCTCTGGCGGTTGTTTCAGCACGTCGACCTGCAGCGTCACCTCTCCGGATTTTTCGAAGTGCAGGGTCAGCGGGAAGCTATTGCCCGCCATCAGTGCAGCCTTGTCCTTGAGCCCCAGCAGCATCACGTGATAGCCCATGGGTGCAAACACCGCGTTACCCCCTGCAGGGACGTCGACGCCAGGCACTGGCTGCATTTTCATCAAGCCATTGGCGTGCACATGCTGATGCAGTTGCGCATCGCCGGCAATCGGCGTGGTGGCGCCGAGCAGGCGGTCTGCGCTGAGGCCACTGTTGTGAATCACGAAATACGCCGCGACGGTCGGCGCGTTGGGCGGCAGTTCCATCGACCAGGGTTGCGCGATGCTCAGCTCGCCAGCCTGGTATTCACTGGCGGCGAAGCAGGCGGGTGATAACAATGCAGCCACTAGCAGCAGGTGTTTGAACATAAGAGGTCTCTCGATTGGCTTCGTGTCATGCAAGACGACAAGGCCAGTGGCGTATTTAGCCCGGATGTCATTTATAGCTGCGCAGCGCGCAGGTGCAAGGCGGCCAGCAATGACGGCACGCAGTTGAAGGCGCGATCAGCATCCGGCAGCAGCGGCCGTTGCAGCATGACCACCGGCACCTTCAACTCCCGCGCTACTTCAAGCTTGGCCTCGGTGGCTGAGCCACCGCTGTTCTTGCTGATCAGCACATCGATGCCGCGCTGCTGAAACAGTGCTCGCTCATCCTCCAGCAGAAACGGCCCGCGTGCGCCGATCACTTCGCAGCGCTCGTGCTGCGGCAGGTCGCGCAGGGTATTTTCCAGTGCTCGCAGGGTCCAGAACTGATGCGGGTAAATGTCGTCCAGATGCTCAAGCGGCTCGCGTCCGAGGGTGAACAAGGGGCGATCGAAGGGCTTTATCGCCTTCAGCAGCGCGGCCCAGTCGGGCACCTCGCGCCAGTCGTCTCCGGCCTCTGGCCGCCACGCCGGGCGGCGCAGGGCCCAGAGCGGGACGCCGCCGGACTGCGCGGCGCTGGCAGCATTACGGCTGATCTGCGCGGCGTAGGGGTGCGTCGCGTCCACCAGCAGATCAATGCCTTGCTCGTCGATGAAGTGCGCAAGGCCCTGGGCGCCGCCGTAGCCGCCCACGCGCAGTTGGCAGGTCAGGTCCGCCGGGATGCGGCCAACCCCCGCCAGGCTGTAGATATGCTGCGGTCCCAGGGTGCGTGCAATCGCCAAGGCATCCGCCACGCCGCCCAGCAGCAGGATTTTGTTCATGCGCCTGCCCCGGCCTGGCCGACGATACCGCCCTGGCGATCGATGGCGAACACCTCGATGGCGTGTTGCACCGGCACCACACTGCGGGCAAACGCCAGCGCGTGCTGACAGACCACATCGCCCAGCGGGATACCTTGCGCGGCACACATTGCCAGGGCCTGCTGGCTGGTGTTGGCCTCGCAGATCGCCTGTTGCAGCGTCGCACTGGCGCCCACCGTTGCGGCCCACCGGGCCAGCTGCGGCAGGTCGATGCTGGAGTGGCGGCTGTGCAGGTCCATGTGACCGGCCGCCAGCTTGCTGATCTTGCCGAAGCCGCCGCAGATGCTCAGCTTTCTCACCGGGCCCTTGCGCAAATGCTTGAGCACGGCACCGACGAAGTCGCCCATTTCGATCAGGGCAATGTCCGGCATCCCATAGACCCGGCGCATGGTGTCTTCGCTGGCATTGCCGGTGCAGGCGGCCAGATGCTCATGACCGTTGGTTCGGGCGACGTCTATGCCCTGATGAATAGAGGCGATGTAGGCGGCGCAGGAGAACGGGCGGACGATGCCACTGGTGCCGAGGATCGACAGCCCGCCAACGATGCCCAGGCGCGGGTTCATGGTTTTCAGCGCCAGCGCCGCGCCGCCCTCTACACCAAGGCTGACCTCGAAACCGCCGGTATAGCCGCACTCGTCGGCCACCGCCTGCAGATGGGTGATGATCATGCCGCGAGGCACCGGGTTGATCGCCGGCTCGCCCACTTGCAGCACCAGCCCCGGACGGGTCACCGTGCCGACGCCTTCACCGGCAACGAAGCGCACGGTGGGCTCTGTCAGCAACCGCACCCGGGCGAAGACCAGCGCGCCATGGGTTACGTCCGGGTCATCGCCGGCGTCCTTGATCGTTCCGGCCTCGGCGCCATCCGCCAGCCTGCGGCAGAACTCAAGGCGCATCTGTACCTGCTTGCCTTTGGGCAGCACGATCTGCACGGCATCGCTGGCCTGACCGCCCAGCAACAGCCGCGCTGCCGCCTGGCTGGTTGCGGTGGCGCAACTGCCGGTGGTCAGGCCGCTGCGTAGCGGCGCGGGTTGTTCGGCGGTTTCGTTGCGCATCAGGGCTTGACCACTTCCAGCAGGGTGATTGGCAAGGCCTGTCGCCAGGTGTCGAACTCGCCAAGGGGTTTGGCGTGGGCGATGTGGATGCGCGTCAATTCGCCGCCATGCAAGTCGCGCCAGGCCATCAGCGTTGCTTCACTTTGCAGGGTAACGGCGTTGGCGATCAGCCGTCCACCGGCGCGCAATGCCTGCCAGCAGGCGTCGAGCACCCCGGGACGAGTGACGCCGCCGCCAATGAAAATAGCGTCCGGACGCTCAAGCCCGGCCAGCGCCTGGGGCGCACTGCCGCGCACCAGTTGCAGCCCTGGTACGCCCAAGGCATCGCGGTTGAATTCGATCAGTTGCTGGCGGCCTTCGTCGGCCTCGATGGCAAAGGCGCGACAGGCCGGGTGCGCGCGCATCCATTCGATGCCGATGGAGCCACAGCCCGCGCCGACATCCCAGAGCAGCTCGCCCGGCAGCGGTGCCAGACGGGCGAGGGTGATCGCGCGCACGTCCCGCTTGGTCAGCTGGCCGTCATGCTCGAAGGCCGCATCAGGCAGGCCGGTCACGGGCGAAAGGCGCAGCGCGCTGGCATCGGCGCGACAGTCGATGGCCACGAGGTTCAGGGCGGCAATCGGCGGATTGGCCCATTCGCTGGCCAGCCCTTCGACACGCCGTTCAGCGGTGCCGCCCAGGTGTTCGAAAACGACCATGCGGCTCGGGCCGAAGCCACGTTCGCGCAACAACCCGGCAATTGCCGCCGGGCTGCTGCCGTCGTTGCTCAACACCAGCAGGCGTACACCATTATGAAATTGCGCGTTCAGGGCCGCCAGCGGCCGGGCGACCACCGAAAGTGTCACCACCTCCTGCAACGGCCAGCCCAGGCGCGCCGCTGCCAGCGAATAGGAGGAGGGCGCAGGCAGAATCAGCATCTCGTCGATGGCAACCACCCGCGCCAGGCTGGCGCCCACGCCAAACAGCATCGGATCGCCGCTGGCCAGCACGCAGACTTCAGCACCCCGCTGCTCGATCACCGGATTCAGCGAAAACGGACTCGGCCAGGCCCGCCGCTCGGCCTGAATGCACGGCGGCAGCAAATTCAGCTGACGCGGGCCGCCAAACACCTGATCGGCACGCAATAGCGCATGCCTGGCGTTCTTGCCCAGACCCTTGTAACCGTCCTCACCAATTCCCACGACTGTCAGCCAGGGCGACATTTGCTTACCTCAATACGGGCTTCCGACAGAGCGGCTTTTCATGCCTGCGGACAAAGCAGGCATAATACCGCGCCCAGGGGGCACAAGTGCCTAATCACGCCATTCAGTTTCAGTCAGGGTAATCCATTGATCGAGCCGCCATCCGCGCGCACGCCTGCCGTTTCGCTACGCCCCTCGGCCTGTCCGGGGTTGCTGCGTATCGTCCCGGCGCTGGACGGCGGCATCTGCAGGATCAAGCTGGCGGGCGGTTCGATCACCGCCGATCAGGCGCGGGCAGTGGCCTGTGCGGCGCAGACTTACGGCCAGGGCGTGATCGAAGCGACCAATCGCGGCAATCTGCAGATTCGCGGCATCGGTGCCGGGCAGCAGCCGCTGATCGAGATGTTGCTGGCAGCGGGCCTGGGGCCGGGCAATCCGCACAGCGACGATGTGCGCAACCTGATGCTCAGCCCGATGGCGGGGCTTGATCCGCACATGCTGCTGGACGTCAGGCCGCTGGCCGCGCAGATTCTGGCCGCGCTGGAAAACACCCCGCGCCTGTATGACCTGTCGCCCAAGTTTGCCCTGTCGCTGGAGGGTGGCGAAGGCCTGGTGATGCTCGATCATCCCCATGACCTGTGGCTCTCGGCCATGCGTGTGGATGACAAGATCATGCTCGGCTTTGGCCTGGCCGGGTGTCCGGGGCAGGATTCGCCCCTGGCGGCTGTTGCTGTGGATCAAGCGCTTGAGCTGGTGCTGGCGGTGCTGGAACTGTTCCTCGACCTGGCTCGGCCTGATCAGGTACGCATGCGTCATTTGCTCGCCGAAATCCCCGCAGACCAGTTGCTTGTCCAGTTGCAGCAACGGCTTGGCCAAACGCTGCGCACTGATCCGTGTGTCACCGGCTGGCGGCGCTCCGGCATGGCAGGTGCCGGGCCTCTGGGCATTCTTGCGCAGCGAGACAGCGCCAGGGTCGCCATCGGTGCCGCGCCGCCGCTGGGTCGGCTTGATCCTGCAATGCTCAATACGGCCGCGCAGCTGGCCGAGCAGTTCGGCGACGCTACTCTGCGTCTGACCCCCTGGCAGAGTCTGCTGTTGCCCAATGTGGCGCGCCAGCAGGCCGGGTTGCTGCTCGATGGCCTGCAAGCCGCCGGGCTGCTGTGTTCGCCGCAGTTGGCGCTAAGCCAGATGATTGCCTGCACCGGCTCGGCGGCCTGCGCCAAAGGGCAGGCCGACACCAAGGCCGACGCCCGCCTGCTGGCTGCCCAGCTGCAGCGCAGCGGCGTCAGTCGCGCAGTGCATCTGTCCGGCTGCCCGCGTTCCTGTGCGGCCGCTCACGTGGCCGACGTTACCCTGCTGGCGGTGTCTCCCGGCCACTACGACTTTTATTTTCGCGACCCCGGGCAGCCAGGATTTGGCGCCCTGCAGGCGCGTGACCTCACTATTGATGCAGTCGGCGCGTTATTGATCGCCGACTCACGGAGCAACACCCATGATTGATTACATCCGCGATGGTCAGGAGATTTATCGCAATTCCTTCGCAATCATTCGTGCAGAAGCGCGTCTGGACACCATTCCTGCTGATCTGGAAAAACTCGCGGTGCGGGTGATTCACGCCTGCGGCATGGTCGAGGTGATCGAAGACCTGCGCTTCTCGCCAGGCGCAGGCCAGGCCGGGCGCGATGCGCTGGCGGCGGGCGCGCCGATTCTGTGTGATGCGCGGATGGTGTCCGAGGGCATTACCCGCACCCGCCTGCCCGCCAACAATCAGATCATCTGCACGCTGCATGACGAAGGCGTGCGGGAAATGGCCCTTGATGTCGGCAACACGCGCTCCGCCGTGGCCCTGGAGTTGTGGCGCCCGCACCTGGAAGGCAGCGTCGTGGTGATCGGCAACGCGCCGACCGCGCTGTTCTATCTGCTGGAAATGCTCGACGCGGGCGCGCCGAAACCTGCGTTGATCCTGGGTTTTCCGGTGGGCTTCGTCGGCGCTGCCGAATCCAAGGCGATGCTGGCTGCGGATAGCCGCGGCGTGCCGTTCGTGATCATGCAAGGTCGGCGCGGCGGCAGCGCCATGGCCGTTGCGGCGCTCAACGCCCTGGCCACGGAGACCGAATGATGCAGGCACGTGGTCGATTGATCGGTCTGGGCGTCGGCCCCGGCGACCCGGAGCTGATCACCGTCAAGGCGCTGCGCCTGCTGCGCGAATCCCCGGTCATCGCCTATTTCGTCGCCAGGGGCAAGAAAGGCAACGCGTTCAGCATTATCGAAGGCCACTTGCAGACCGCGCAGACGCTGCTGCCGCTGGTGTACCCGGTGACCACCGAAGCGCTGCCTGCAACGCTGTCCTATGAAAAGGTGATCAGTGACTTCTACGACCAGTCCAGTGCCGAGGTGGCCGCTCACCTGGACGCCGGGCGTGACGTGGCAGTGATCTGCGAGGGTGATCCGTTTTTCTACGGTTCCTACATGTATTTGCATGACCGCCTGGCCGAGCGCTATCCGGCCGAGGTGGTACCCGGTGTCTGCTCGATGCTGGGCGGCGCGTCGGTGCTCGGTGCGCCGCTGGTGTACCGCAATCAGAGCCTGTCGGTTCTCTCCGGCGTGCTGTCCCACGATGAACTCAAGCGCAAGCTGGCTGACGCCGATGCGGCGGTGATCATGAAGCTGGGGCGTAATTTCCCCAAGGTCCGGCTGGTGCTGGAAGAGCTGGGTCTTGCCGGTCGCGCGCTGTATGTGGAACGGGCGACCATGGCCAATCAGAAAATCGTGCCGCTGGATGAGGTCGTCCCGATGTCTTCGCCCTATTTCTCGTTGATCATCGTGCCGGGTGAAAAATGGCAGGGCTGATGGCGCAGAACATTCCTGCCATTGTGATTCTCGGCAATGGCAGTCTCGATACCGCGCGGCGTATTCAGCACCTGTACGCCGAATCACAGGTCTATGGCCTGGCTGGGCGGGTGCAGGGCGCCGATGTCGTCTACAACGAGTTCGGCACGCTGCTGCGCGATCTTTACCAGCAGGGCACGCCGATCATTGCCTTGTGCGCGGCCGGCATCGTGATCCGCACCCTGGCGCCGCTGTTACTGGCCAAGGGCGCCGAGCCCGCCGTGCTCGCCGTGGCCGAAGACGGCAGCGCCGTGGTGCCGCTGCTGGGCGGGCTGGGTGGCGTTAACGTCATGGCGCGCGACATTGCGGCAGCGCTGGACACTAGCGCTGCAATCACTACCAGTGGCGAACTGCGCTTTGGCACTTGCCTCCTCAACCCGCCGAGTGGTTACGTGCTGGATGATCTGGAGTCAGGCAAGCGCTTCGTGTCCGACTTGCTGGCCGGGCAACCGGTGCGCGTCGAAGGTTCAGCGCCGTGGCTGAGTGAAGCTCAGTTGCCGCAAAGCCGCGAAGCGCGTCTGGCAATCCATGTCAGCCACGTGGCGCGCGAGCACTCAGCCACTGAAATGCAGATTTATCCGCGCTGTGTCGCCGTGCGGGTCAGTGCCTGTGATGCCGAACTCGTCAGCCGGATTCGCAACGCGCTGCACCAGACCGGCATTGCCGCCCAGTCGCTGGCGTGCCTGTTGGCCAGCGACAGGCTGATGACTGACCCTTCGCTGCATCAGGCGGCTCGGCAATTGAAGGTGCCGGTGCGCTTTGTGACCGACGCAGAGACGGCGGCCATGGCGGGGCAGTGGTTGCCCAGTGGTGATCATCTGGCAATCATGATTGCCGCACAGCCGCTGGACGTCGAACAGCTCGGCAGGCGGCGTGGTCGCCTGGCGGTGATTGGCCTGGGCCCCGGGGCGCTGGATCTGATGGTGCCTGCGGTCAAGGCCGAACTGGCCCGCGCTCATGACATTCTGGGTTACGAAACCTACGTGCGCATGGCCGGGCCGTTTCGCAGCGATCAGGTCTTGCATTGCACCGATAACCGGGAAGAAATGCAGCGCGCGCGGCATGCTTTCGAACTGGCGGCTTGCGGGCGCTCTGTGGTGGTGGTCTCGTCCGGTGATCCGGGGGTGTTTGCCATGGCTTCGGCAGTGCTTGAAGCGCTGCACGAATCCAGCAACCCCGACTGGCACAGCGTCGAGCTGGAGATCCTGCCCGGTGTTTCTGCGTCCCTGGCGACAGCGGCCCAGGCCGGTGCGCCGCTGGGTCACGACTTCTGCGTGATGTCGCTGTCGGACAACCTCAAACCGTGGGACATCATCGAAAAACGCCTGGACCTCGCTTCCCGGGCCGATCTGGCGCTGGCCTTCTATAACCCCATCTCCCGCTCCCGCCCCTGGCAACTGGGCCGCGCGCTGGAAATCGTGCGTCAGCATCGAGGGCCGCAAACCCCGGTCACCCTGGGTCGCGACATCGGCAGGCCGGGGCAGACCCTGCGCATCATCAGCCTGGGCGAGCTGACGCCTGACCAGGTGGACATGCGCACCATGGTGTTGATCGGGTCTTCGACCACCTGCACCTTTGCTCGCCCCGATGGCGGGCAATGGGTTTACACGCCGCGCTGGTACGGGCAAAAGCCAAAAGGCTGAACCGAGGAATTTTCCCTCTGGCTGGTGAGAACGGTCTGTATTTTCGGGGGATGTAGAGCTCGGGAAATGGAACAGCTAGTGTTTGGGCTCGGTTTTCTACAGGGAGCGTAGATATGAGCTTGCACGATGCACATGCAGTTATTGGCGACACCAACCTGATCTCCTTCTCCGGGGTATCCCGTGAAGATCGCGCGGATATTCTGGACCTGATGATGTACGCCGACTTTTCCGCAAGCCAGACCTGGCGGCGGGAGGAGCACTGGACGAGCTGGATAGACTATTACCGCAAGCGGCTTGAAGCCTGTGGTTGCAGGCGCAGCACTAACATCGTCAAGCAGCCGATGGTTATTTCCAGCGCGGCCGAACTGGATAATCTTTCCTTCGGCGTGGTCGGCAACGTGGCCGTGAACGGCCTGTTGCAGCTTGCCCGGCGTTCGATCAAGGCGGCGCGGCTTAGCCAGTACGCACAGCATTTTTTTGAAATGGGCGAAGGTCGCCAGGCGCTCAGCACCTTTCAAATCGTGCCCTGTGAAACCGCCAGCCCAGGTGAAGTATCAATTCTGGTCTGCGGCCTGTACGCCAGCGCGACAGCCACCCGTGAAGGCCGCGGCGGAGACTGGCGCACCGACCGGCAAATGGTCGTGCGCCTGGCAGGCAGCGCCTACAGTTTCAGCCAGGCTGGTTATGACCCCTATCGGCAACGGGTGCAAACTCATTTTGAAAACACTGGGCCGTTCAACATCAGGCCTATTTCCATATGAGTGGGCAGGGCGCTAATTCCGTTTGTGCGGTAAGAAACTTCATTTATGAACGTGTGAATAGAGGCGCGTTCCGGTGAAATTTTCCGATGTGTTTACGCGGAATAGGGCACGACCTGCGGGGGAAATGCAGTGCTCATTGTCAGAATAACGCGCACGGAAGTTGTAACCCTTGCGGAGTAAGGTCTGCCGCGATAGTGGCCCGTTGATGTTGGCTCAATAAGGTCTCAAATGATGCCTTTTCATGCAATGGACGCCACCCGGCGGGTGCGCTAGTTTCTCGATGTCCATGACGGACAGATTAATTAAAAAGGAAGTTGAAATGAACGAACAGATGGTTGAAAGCCTTATCCAGCGCAATATCGAATCGATCAGTGATTGCGATCTCGGCAAGTGTGATAAAGATTCGCAAAAAATGGCCAGGCTGGCAGCCTTTGCCGTGGATGAAATGAATGCAGAAGGGGTGGTGGCAGACAGCTCGATTGTCTCCATCGTTGCCGGGATGACGCGCGAGAACAAACAGATCGTCAAGGACACCGTTCTTTATTCCACCCTGGCCGCTGACAAGTTGCACAGCCAAGGCGGTGTTGAATGGTACAAGGAGTTCGTCAACAGGCTGAAGATCTGTGGCTGGACGCCTCAGTCCACCGGCTTAAGTGATTACCGCGTCGGCAACACCCGTTTCACCATGGAGCAGGAAGCGCTGAAAATCCTTCAATCTGCAATCCTGGCTGCGGCGCTTCCGGGCCCTGCCGCGCTGCTGATGTTGAGGGTGGCCAAGGACACGGTTGAGGCGCTGCAGAGCAAAAGCGAGCCACTGCGCCTGTTCGAAAACTCCAGCAAGACCCACAACGGCGCCAAATTTGCCATTGGGTCCAGCGCAGAGTCCAGCGACGGCGAAGTCGTCATGGCCATGGGGGCACTGAACTTCAACACCGCGCTGGATGTAACCAACGTGCTGTTCTGGGAGTGGAGCAGCTCTTCGGTGCAGATCAAACGTGCCGAGAATGTCCTGACCCTGAACCACCGTTTGTACAACGGCGTAAAGGCGGCGCTCGAAGCCAAACTTGACGAACATGCACGCCAGTCCATTCTTGACTTCGAGATTTGATTGACCGGACGTCGCGGCGTGACAACCGCGACTTCTTCTTGCATTGATCAGGGGTAGCGACATGCGACAGGGATATGTCAACGCAGGCGGACTCTTCATGTTTGCCGATACAGTAACTGGCTCTTTTGAAGAGGATGTACTGGCAAGCAATTTATATATTCAATCTGGCAAATCAATTCGAAACGCCAGATTTGTCGGCGGTCACAAATGGCGTCAGCTGCATACACAGGCCATGGTCAGCTTTGGCTATACGGTTATTCGGTATGAAGACGAAAGTCTTGCTCTGTGCCCGGAAACTTCTCCTTGGCAAGCCATTAAAGACAGGCTTTTGAAACACGTGAGTGAGGCGGCGATCGACGACGCCAAATACACCCTGGACGCTCTTGCGAACACTCATCCGAAAGCCTGCGAAGTGCTGCGCATCCACGCGTTGCATGGCGTGCCATCCAACGGCAGTGTCTGTCTGCCGCCAAGTCCGGTAATGGATGCACAGCGCACCTCTGCGCTCACCGAAGCGGCAGTATGCCCGGCACTCGTCACGGTTTCCCTGCTGCTGTCATTCGCCGCTGCTGCCCCTGTCATCAATCTGGCATTCCTGTCCTTCAAGACGGCCCTGGCGGCGACCCCTCCAGGAATTTCGCAGCTGCTTGAAGCGGGGTGCCCGGTTGGTCAGCTGGAACTGAGCCTGGTCACGGCTGAACTGGACGATATCGCTTATAGCCGGTTCAGGCCCGCAATTGTGCAGCAGCTGGGCTCGCGACTTGACGAGCAGCTGGTGTGTCTATGAGCAGCATTCACTGAACCAGATAACCCTTAACACCTGTGAAGATGATCTGGGCCGCCAACGCGCAGACAAACAGTCCCATCAGACGGCTGACGATCTGCAGGCCCTGGTCACCTAGAATCCGCTCGATATTGTTGGCCAGATAAAGGATCACCCCCACGGTCAGGCTCGCCAGGGCGATGCTGAGGATAGCCGTCAGTTTGTCGTCCCAGTGAGGCTGGCTCACGCCCATGACCAGCAGCGCACCGATAGTGCCGGGGCCGACAGTCAGCGGGATGGTCAGCGGCACGATAGTGACATCCTGCTGGACATTGTCGGTCTGCACGGCCGATTTGCCCTGCGCCATGCCAAGGGCTGAAATGAACAGCACAGTGCCCGCGCCAATGCGGAAGGCATCGACCGTGATGCCAAATACGCTGAAAATCACCCGCCCAAACAGGTACAGCAGCACACTGGAAACCAGCGTTGCCAATGCGACTTTCCACGCCAGACGGCGCTGCTCCTTGCGCGAGTAGCCACGTGTCAGGCTGATAAAACAGGACAGCACGAAGAAAGGGCTGTAGAGCACCAGCATCTTGAGGTAAACGCTAAACAACACATGGAGCATGGTGGGCTCACGCCAGCAAAGGGTGGGAGAGCAAGCTTTTCAGGGCATGCCCCATGTTTATCCGAGCCCGATCAACTCCGTACGGAACGATCGTCCGCAGTGGGCACGGCGCGAATCTTGGCTTTGTGCGCGACCCAGTACTCCACCAGATCACGCAAATGTGACAGCTCGACGGGCTTGGCCATATGGCCGTCCATGCCGGCCTGTCGTGCGCGGTCTTTGTGTTCAGTGAGGATATGCGCGGTCAGCGCCACCACCGGGGTGCGCACCCGCTGATGGCCGACTTCCCAGGCACGCAATTGCTCGGTCGCGGAAAACCCGTCGAGGATCGGCATTTCGCAATCCATCAGGACCAGGTCATAACGTTGCGCCTTCATGGCGCGCAGCGCTTCCTCGCCATTGCTGGCGGTGTCCGGGTCCAGGTTCAGCTTGCCCAGCATGCCGCGAATGACCTTGGTGGAAATGTTGTTGTCTTCGGCGACCAGAATACGGAAGTCATTAGGCACCTGAACCTCGGCATCGGGGGACGCGACTGCGTGATGGGTGACAGCGCCTCTGTTGAGCTGGGTCAGTTCATCGGCCAGGGTGGTCTTGAGCGTGTAGCCCGCCACGGGCTTGGCCAGAATGCGCTTGATGCCGGCGTTGCGCGCGATCACTTTGGTGGGGGCGTTGCTGATGCCAGTGAGCATGATCAGCAGAATATCGTGATTCAGGCTGGGGTCTTCCTTGATCTTGGCCGACAACTGCATGCCGGTCATGCCGGGCATGTTCTGATCGAGCAGCACCACGTCGAAGTAATCGCGCAGATGCGCCTTGGTCCGCAGCAGCGCCAGCGCTTCCTTGCCCGACGCCACGGCGCTCACATTAAGCCCCCAGGAAGTGCACTGCTGCACCAGCACCTTGCGGCAGGTGTCGTTGTCGTCAACCACCAGCACGCGTGCGCCCTTGAGCGGGCTGTCGACGTCCAGCGGCGGCTGTTGCAGACGATTAGGGTCCAGCGGCAGGCTCAGCCAGAACGTGCTGCCCTGAATGCCGTTGGACTGTATGCCGAATTCGCCGCCCATCAGCACGATCAGTTGCCGCGCAATCACCAGCCCCAGATGGCCGCCAAGCTTGCTCGATGCCATGAAGTTCTTGCTGTGCAGTTCGGCATGCAGCAAGGCCTCGCGCTCCTCTGCCGAAAGCGCTTCGCCGCTGTCCTGCACGGTGATGCGCAGGCGCGGCAGGCCTGCGCGGGTGTCGAGGGCGACGACCACCAGAATCTCACCCTCGCCGGTTTTCTTCAGGGCGTTTTCGAGCAGGCTCAGGACGGTCTGACGCAGGCGCGTCGGGTCGCCACTGATCACCCTGGGCACTTGCGGCTGGATCAGGCTGATCAGCTCGACATCCTGCTGCTCGGCTTTGCCACGGAAGATGTTCAGGCAGTCTTCGATCAGCGCACTGAGGTCGAACTGCACGTCATCCAGTTCGATCTGGCCCGACTCAAGGCGGGTAATGTCGAGGATTTCATTGATCAGGCTGAGCAGCTCGTTGCCTGCGCTGTGGATCGTCTGCACGTAGTCGCGCTGTTTGACCGACAGAGGCGTGCCCAGCAACAGTTCGGTCATGCCCAGCACGCCATTCATCGGGGTGCGGATTTCATGGCTGATCTTGGCCAGGAACTCGGCCTTGGCATTGATTTCAGCGGTGCTGGCAGCCTTGTCCCGGCTGATGCTGAAATTGTCTTCGGTGACGCTGCGATGGCGTTCGCTGACGGCCGTGCTCATCAGCAGCCCAGCAAGGCAGAACACGCCCAGCAGCGTGAGGATCAGCCATTGCGGAGAAATCCAGCTCAGCCACAGCAGCGCAGGCAGGATGACCAGGCAGCCAATGTTGAAGGTGACCATGGCCAGCACGAACAGGCGCGCTGGCCAGTAGCCTTTCTGCCAGTGGTAGACTGAGACAGACAAAATGCTCAGCGTGGCAAGTGTCACCAGGGCAAATGTCAGCAGATTGAGCGGCAGGGTGTCGACGAACAGCACCAGCAGACCGCCCAGGGCAATCACGGTCAGGCTGCCCAGGAGCAGGCGATTGAGTATCGCCACTTTGCGCTGGACGAAGAAGGTGTAGGTGTACATGAGGCCGGCAATGGCTGCCAGCAGCAAGGTCAGGTGTGCTGCGGGCGTCTGCGCCACGTGCCAGGTCTTGAGCCATGGCGTCAGCAGGTTGAGCAGCAACGCCGCGCTCAGGGCCAGCAATGACTCGCAGGTCGCCAGCCAGAGGTTGCAGCGTGATCGGGTATGCGCGTAGCGGGCCAGGTTCTGCAGGACCAGCATCGCCAGACAACCAAAGAGCAGGCCGAACACAAACGGCTCGCGTTCGTCGGCGGCGCTCATGATCGCAGGCTGCAGGGTGATATTGGGGCGCAGCTGTTGGGTCGAGACCAGACGCAGGTAAATGTCCAGCGGCACCTGGCTTTGCGGCAGCGGCAGCATGAAGTCGCTGGCGCGCAGCACCTGGTTTTGTGGCGGGACGTCGTTGCCGGTGCGTGAGTGATCCACCAGCCGGTCGCCATCGAGCACATACAGGTCGAGGCTGGCGAGGTCTGGCGCAAAGATGCGCAGCAGCTGTTCGTGCTCGCCGGGCAGCATGCGATAGTGCAGCCACAACGCGCCATCGCGGTCGGCGGCGGTCACCTGATTAAGGTCTATGGGGCTGAACTGGTTCTCGTAGCGTGCCGAGCGCACGTCGTTGAGCGCAAGGCTGGCCTGACTGTCGAGCAGCGTCGACCAGCCTGTGCCGGGCTGGGCATCAGCCGACAGTACAAACAGCAGGGTCATCAACCCGACAGCAAGATGTTTGGCGATCCAGAGCCAGCGCACGGCGAAATCCCTTCCTAGATGATTACCTGATAACCCTGTCTTTACCGTCGCGTGTAGTCGGACAAAACTGCGGATGGCGACCACCTCCTCAAGCGGACCCGCCGCGGCGCCAGAGCGGGCCGCGGCTTGCGTTGCCGGATCAAAGGGCTGGCCGATGGCTTACGCCGGGTCCTGGCCACGCTCGCGGGCAATGGCGCGATAGCCAATGTCGCTGCGGTAGAAACTGTCTTCCCATTTGATCTTTGACGCCAGAGCATAGGCCTGTTTTTGCGCATCGCCCACCGTTTCGCCCAAAGCTGTTGCACACAGCACGCGACCGCCACTGGTCACCACTTGACCTGCGTGCAGTGCGGTGCCGGCATGAAACACTTTGCCGGACAGTTGCGCAGCATCGTCCAGGCCCGTGATCACGGCGCCTTTGGCGTAGTCGGCCGGGTAGCCGCCAGCGGCCAGCACGATGCCCAGGCTCGGACGCGGATCCCATTGCGCTTCGATCTTGTCGAGTGCCTGAGCCAGTGCAGCTTCCACCAGCAGGACCAGACTCGATTGCAGACGCAGCATCACCGGCTGGGTTTCCGGATCGCCAAAGCGGCAGTTGAATTCGATCACCTTGGGGTTGCCCGCCTTGTCGATCATCAGCCCGGCATAGAGAAAGCCGGTGTAGACGTTGCCTTCCTCGGCCATGCCGCGCACGGTTGGCCAGATGACCAGGTCCATCACCCGCTGATGAACGTCGGCGGTCACCACCGGGGCAGGGGAGTAGGCACCCATGCCGCCAGTGTTGGGGCCGCTGTCGCCGTCGCCGACACGTTTGTGGTCCTGGCTGGTGGCCATGGGCAACACGTTCTTGCCATCGACCATGACGATGAAGCTGGCTTCTTCGCCATCGAGAAACTCTTCGATGACCACCCGCGAACCGGCATCGCCGAACGCGTTACCAGCGAGCATGTCACGTACGGCGTCCTCGGCTTCGCCCAGGGTCATCGCCACGATGACGCCTTTGCCCGCCGCCAGGCCATCTGCCTTGATCACGATAGGAGCACCCTTCTCACGCAGGTAGGCCAGCGCGGGCTCGATTTCAGTGAAGTTCTGGTAGTCGGCGGTCGGGATCTTGTGGCGCGCCAGGAAATCCTTGGTGAAGGCCTTGGAGCCTTCCAGCTGCGCAGCGCCAGCGGTAGGGCCAAAGCAGTCCAGGCCACGGCTGCGAAACAGATCGACGACGCCGGCCACCAAGGGTACTTCCGGGCCGACGATGGTCAGCGACACATTCTGTTCGGCAAAATCGGCCAGTTGCTCAAGGGCCAGCACGTCGATGGCGACGTTCTCACACTTGGCTTCGATGGCCGTACCTGCGTTGCCCGGCGCGACAAATACCTTCTCGATACGCGGGTCCTGGGCGACTTTCCATGCCAGCGCGTGCTCGCGGCCACCACTGCCAATGATCAATACGTTCATTTCAAAAAACCTCGATGACGCTGAATTCTATGTGTGGTGCTGCCAACCACTACCTGTAGGAGCCAACTTGTTGGCGAGGCGATATTTCAGTTGTTCATGTATTGCCTGAGCTGGCCCTTCGCGAACAAGGTGGATCGCCACCCCGGTCGCTCCTACAGGTATGCGGTGCACCCCCAAAACCGCAGATGCCCATTTTATGGAGCGGTGCTGTTAGTGACGGAAATGCCGCATTCCGGTGAACACCATGGCGATACCGGCTTCGTCCGCTGCTGCAATCACTTCACTGTCACGCATCGAGCCACCTGGCTGGATGACAGCCGTGATGCCGACCTTGGCCGCGTTGTCGATGCCGTCGCGGAACGGGAAGAATGCGTCGGATGCCATGACGGCGCCCTGAACCTGCAACCCGGCGTGTTCAGCCTTGATGGCGGCAATGCGCGCCGAGTTTACCCGGCTCATCTGGCCGGCGCCGACGCCAATGGTCTGGCGGTTGCGTGCGTAGACGATGGCGTTGGATTTGACGTACTTGGCGACTTTCCAGGCGAAGATCAGGTCGTGAATTTCCTGCTCGCTGGGTGCGCGTTGGGTAACGATCTTCAGATCATCGGCGCCAATCATGCCGGTATCGCGGCTCTGCACCAGCAGCCCGCCATTGACCCGCTTGTAGTCCCACGCCGCGCCGCGTTCGGCAGCCCACTGGCCAGTGCTGAGCAGGCGGACATTGGCCTTGGCGGCAACGATGGCCTGGGCTTCGGCGCTGACACTCGGGGCAATGATCACCTCGACAAACTGACGCTCGACAATCGCCTTGGCGGTGTCGGCATCCAGTTCACGGTTGAAGGCAATGATCCCGCCGAAAGCGGATTCTGCGTCAGTGGCATAGGCCAGTTCATAAGCCTTGCGAATACCGCCTTCTTCATCCAGCGCAACCGCAACGCCGCACGGGTTGGCGTGTTTGACGATGACGCAGGCTGGTTTGACGAAGCTCTTCACGCATTCCAGCGCCGCGTCGGTGTCGGCCACGTTATTGAACGACAGTTCCTTGCCTTGCAGCTGAGTGGTGGTGGCGATGCCGATTTCGGCCGGGTTGGCTTCGACATAGAACGCCGCGCTCTGGTGCGGGTTCTCGCCGTAGCGCATTTCCTGGGCCTTGATGAACTGGCTGTTGAAGGTGCGCGGGAATTCGCTTCGGCCTTCGGTGGTCAGGGTCTGCGCCTGGTGGTCAATGGTGCCCAGGTAGTTGGCAATCATTCCGTCGTAGGCGGCGGTGTGCTCGAACGCCTTGAGCATCAGGTCGAAACGCTGGGCGTAGGTCAGGCCACCCGCCTTGAGGCTTTGCAGCACTTGATCGTAGTCGCTGGCGTTGACCACGATAGCCACATCCTTGTGGTTTTTCGCCGCCGATCGGACCATGGTCGGGCCGCCGATGTCGATGTTTTCGATCGCAGTCGGCAGGTCGCAACCCGGCTTGGCCACCGTGGCCTGGAACGGGTAGAGATTGACCGCCACCAGATCGATCGGCTTGATGCCGTGTTCGCTCATGATGGCGTCGTCGATGCCACGACGACCGAGAATGCCGCCGTGGATTTTCGGGTGCAGGGTTTTCACCCGGCCATCCATCATTTCCGCGAAGCCGGTGTAGTCAGCGACCTCCACGGCGGCGACACCATTGTCCTGCAGCAGCTTGAAGGTGCCACCAGTGGACAGGATTTCAACGCCAAGGGCTTCCAGTTCACGGGCAAATTCAAGGATGCCGGTCTTGTCGGAGACACTGATCAAGGCGCGGCGAATCGGCAGGCGGGTAGTCTGGTCGGTCATCTCAATTTCCATCAAGGCAAAAGCAAATGGATTCAGCAAAAAAGGCGACCTCGCTGAAGGTCGCCTCTTTTATTTGGAATGCTTAAAGCAGGTCATACTGCTTGAGTTTCTTGCGCAGGGTGCCGCGATTGAGGCCCAGCAGCTCGGACGCCTTGGTCTGGTTGCCCTTGACGTAGTTCATCACGCATTCGAGCAGAGGCGCCTCGACTTCCGACAACACCAGGTTGTACACGTCAGTGACGGCTGCACCTTCGAGGTGGGCGAAATAATTGTGCAGCGCCTTCTCAACGTTGCCGCGCAGGGTCTGGCCCTCTTCGCTTGGCGTGTTGAGGTGCTGTTTCAAATTGACGTTGTCGCTCACGGGTGTCGTTCCACTCACTAAAGTCTCAGTCATCATCGTCATGCGGCCACCTCTTCTTCTTGCCCTGTTTTCGGGCTTTTGTAGCGTTCGCTGAAGAACTCGCGAACGTTGGCGCACTGTGCTTCCGTATCTTGCAAACGATTGAAGTGGGCGCGAAACTCCCTGGCGCCCGGCAAGGTCGCGAGATACCAGCCAACATGCTTGCGTGCGATACGCACACCCAGCACATCGCCGTAGAAAAGGTGAAGCGCCGCCAGATGCTCTAGCAGAATGCGTTCCACTTCACTCAACTGCAGCGCTGGCAACAACTGGCCGGTGCGCAGGTAGTGTTCTATCTCGCGAAAAATCCACGGGCGCCCCTGGGCCGCCCTGCCAATCAACAACCCGTCAGCGCCGGTGGCGTGCAGCACCTGCCGGGCTTTTTCCGGCGAATCTATATCGCCATTGGCGAACACCGGAATCGAAATCGCCTGTTTGATCTCGGCAATGGTGTCGTACTCGGCCTCGCCGGTGTACAGGTCCGCACGCGTGCGGCCATGCACAGCAAGCGCCTGAATTCCGGCCTGTTCGGCGATCTTCGCCACAGTCAGGCCGTTCTTGTTCGCCCGGTCCCAACCGGTGCGGATCTTCAGGGTGACCGGCACATCGACTGCGGCCACCACGGCCCGCAGGATCTCGCTCACCAGCTGTTCATCCTTGAGCAGCGCCGACCCGGCTGCCTTGTTGCAAACTTTCTTGGCCGGGCAACCCATGTTGATGTCGATGATCTGGGCGCCCAGTTCGACGTTGGCGCGCGCAGCATCGGCAAGCATCTGCGGATCCCCTCCGGCGATCTGCACCGAGCGCGGCTCGGGATCACCTTCATGGATCATGCGCAGACGCGACTTGCGGCTGTTCCACAGGCTCATGTCACTGGTGACCATCTCCGACACCACCAGGCCTGCGCCCATTTGGCGGCAGAGCTGACGGAAAGGCTGATCAGTGACGCCCGCCATGGGAGCGAGAACCAAGCCGTTCTGTAATGTATACGGGCCGATGCGTACCGCCGACATAGGTGTGCCTGTTGTGGGGCCGAATCATCGCAGACCATGCCGATGGATTGTAGTCATGGTCTGCCCGGGTCCGGTCTGCCAAGTGCTTGCGCGCCTTTTCAGAGCGAATCCGGAGTAGGAAAAAGGGTGGGCATGATACCCGCTCTGGATGACCGGATAAAGGCTGAATTGGGTAAATTCTGAACAGTTGTTGCCCGTTTGGGGCTGCTTTGGCAGTCCGTTGCGCCGCGTTAAGAGGTCATCGGTGCCTGCCGCTGACCAATGTCGCCGATCAGCGGCGGGTCTGTACGCCGTTCGCGCGCGCCGTTGCGCTTATTCGGGTGAGCGGAAGCTCAGGCTGTAATTCACGGCCTTGGCGCCAGGATCAAGAATATCCAGCGCGATATGGATCGGCGTTTGCGGCGGCATTTCTTCCTTGCCGGCGATTTCGCCACTCAGGTATTCACCCGGTTTGAAGCGACGGCTGGCGATCAGCTGACCGCTGGGGTCGGCGAAGCGCAATTCCAGCAGGGGGAACGGTTGCGAGAAGGGCGCACGGTTGTAGATGATCGCGTCCACCACCAGCGCGCCTTTGAACTCGGGATGGCTGCGCACCACCAGATTGCTGCTCTTGAGCTGTTTGATATCGACCTTGGAAGGCACTTTGCAGTTGATTTGCGGGCAGATCGACTGGAACCACGGCCGATACTGATCCTGCCGGGCGAGTTCATCGAAGTGATACCACACATACTGGCCCGCCAGCCCGAGCAGGGCGAGCATGGCCAGCAGGGTCCAGAGCAGCTTGCGCCCGGTGCGCGGTTTTGCCGGCTGCCAGTCAAGACGCAAGGGGTCGTCGGTCAGGTCCAGCAGCGCCTGATCACGCACGGCCGGTTCGGCACGCTGACGCTTCCCGCGCGGGTCTTGCAGCGGCTCGTCGGTGTCCTCGTCATCGAGCTCATCCACGGCGGAGAAACGCTGTGCCCGGTCAGTGCTTGCGATCTTGCGCGGGCCTGGATCAGGCGCCGTGGGTTCGTCGTCAACGGCCGCACTGCTTGAAAACGAAGGCTCGGTGCGGCCATTTTCAGGCTGATGCTCCGGTTCAGGTTCACGGTCATCGCGACGATCAATGACCTGCGCCTGCACCTCGGGCAATCTGTCGACGTCGTCGTTGTGCAGGCTGTCGACCCACTCATCACCTTCGGCACGGGCGTCGTCGCGTCGGGCCTGCAGGCTGGAATCAGGGTCGCGGATTTCCCGGCCTGGTGTTTGCGGGCGTCCGGCATCGCGTTGTTCGAGGCGTGCCAGTTCTTCGTCCAGATCAAGGTGGTCCAGGTCCATCGCGTGGCTGCCCCAGCGCTCGGCTGGCCGGGGCGTCTGGGTCGGAGTCGGTGCGGGCAGCGCGTCTGAAGGCAACCCTGATGAAGAAGGTTCGCTGTCGCTGGCCATCGGCAGTACGGCTGGCGACTGATTGCTGCGCTGTTCCAGTAATTGCCGGGCGGCGTTGAATACCTGCAGGCAGGACCCGCAGCGCACGGCACCACGGGCCACGCTCAACTGAGCGTGGCTGACGCGGAAACTGGTCTGGCAGTGCGGGCACTGTGTGACGAAACTGTCGGTCATGCGACTATCCGATGGGTGCGGCGATTAACGGCGACGGCCAGTGATGCGAACCCAGCCGTCACGGCTGGCAATCGGATCCAGATCGAAGGCATCGGCGTAGGCGGCAGCCACTTCGTCGCCCTGTTCGGCGAGGATGCCTGACAGCGCCAGACGACCACCGGATTTGACCAGCGTGGCCAGCTGCGGGGCCAGCGCCACCAATGGGCCGGCCAGAATGTTGGCCACCAGCACATCGGCTTGCTGTGCGGGCATGTCTTGCGGCAGGTACAGCTCGAAACGCTCAGGCGCAATCTGATTGCGCCCGGCATTGTCACGTGAAGCTTCAAGCGCCTGCACGTCGATGTCAGTGCCCACCGCCTGGCGCGCGCCCAGCAGCAGGGCGGCGATGGCGAGAATGCCCGAACCACAGCCGAAATCCAGCAGGTCGCAGCCCTCCAGGGCCTGACCATCCAGCCATTCCAGGCACAGGGCGGTGGTGGGGTGGGTACCGGTGCCAAACGCAAGGCCCGGATCGAGCAGCAGGTTGACCGCCTCGGGCTCAGGCGCGGCATGCCAGCTCGGCACAATCCACAGGCGCTGACCGAAACGCATTGGCTGGAAGTTGTCCATCCAGCTGCGTTCCCAGTCCTGATCTTCGATGACCTCGCTCATATGCTCCGGCAACTCGGCGCCGGTCAGCAGACGCAGGTGCGCCAGCACGTGCTCGGCATCGGTGTCGGCTTCGAACAGCGCCAGCAGATGGGTGTGCGACCACAGTGGCGTGGTGTTGAGTTCCGGCTCGAAGATCGGTTGATCTTCAGCGTCCATGAACGTCACCGATACGGCGCCGACTTCAAGCAGGGCGTCTTCGTAGGTTTCGGCTTGTTCTGGACTGATGGCGAGACGGACTTGCAGCCATGGCATGGCGGGGCACCTATGAATGAAAAATGATCTGCAGTTTGCGTGCAGCGGAAAACGCGCAAGTTTACTGCGCCGGACCACAAACAACAAAGCCGCTGTGTAAGCGGCTTTGTTGTTTGCGCAGACAGGCCTATTGATTGGCCAGCTTGTGTTCCAGGTAGTGGATGTTGACGCCGCCTTCGCAGAAGCCTTCATCGCGAGTCAGATCACGGTGCAGCGGGATGTTGGTCTTGATCCCGTCGACCACGATTTCATCCAGGGCATTGCGCATGCGCGCCATGGCTTCGTCGCGGGTCGCGCCCCAGGTGATCAGCTTGCCGATCAGTGAGTCGTAGTTCGACGGAACCTTGTAGCCGCTGTACAGGTGCGAGTCGACCCGCACGCCGTTACCACCGGGGGCGTGGAAATGCTTGACCATGCCAGGGCTCGGGATGAACGTTTTCGGGTCTTCGGCGTTGATCCGGCATTCCAGCGAATGACCGGTGATGACCACGTCTTCCTGGGTATACGACAGCTTGTTGCCAGCAGCGATGCTGAGCATTTCCTTGACGATGTCGATACCGGTGACCATTTCCGACACCGGGTGCTCTACCTGAACCCGGGTGTTCATCTCGATGAAGTAGAAGCTGCCATTCTCGTAGAGGAACTCGAAGGTGCCGGCGCCGCGGTAGCCGATGTCGATGCACGCCTTGACGCAACTGGCGAATACCGCCTGGCGTGCGTCTTCATCGATGAACGGGGCCGGAGCTTCTTCCAGCACTTTCTGGTGACGGCGTTGCAGCGAGCAGTCACGGTCGCCCAGGTGGATGGCATGACCCTGACCGTCGGAAATGACCTGAACTTCAACGTGACGCGGGTTGGTCAGGTACTTTTCCAGGTAGACCATCGGGTTGCTGAACCAGGCAGCCGCTTCAGCGCGGGTCTGCTTGGCCGCCTCGATCAGGTCTTCTTCCTTGTGTACCACGCGCATGCCGCGACCACCGCCGCCACCAGCGGCCTTGATGATCACCGGGTAGCCGACTTCGCGGCCGATGCGCAGTGCCGTCTCTTCGTCTTCCGGCAGCGGGCCGTCAGAACCCGGAACCGTGGGTACGCTGGCGCGTTTCATGGCGTCTTTGGCAGAAACCTTGTCGCCCATCAGGCGGATGGTTTCAGCTTTCGGGCCAATGAAGGCGAAGCCGGACTTTTCCACTTGCTCGGCAAAATCGGCGTTTTCCGCCAGAAAGCCGTAGCCAGGGTGAATCGCGGTGGCACCGGTCAGTTCTGCGGCCGAAATAATGGCCGGGATATTGAGGTAAGACAGGTTGGCTGGTGCCGGGCCGATGCAGACGGTTTCGTCCGCCAGGCCCAGGTGCATCAGCTCGCGGTCTGCCGTGGAATGTACCGCGACGG
This sequence comes from Pseudomonas viridiflava, assembly GCF_900585905.1. GTDB lineage: Bacteria > Pseudomonadota > Gammaproteobacteria > Pseudomonadales > Pseudomonadaceae > Aquipseudomonas. The sequence continues at coordinate 133,164 of NZ_UTVH01000053.1, read as the reverse complement.
TCTTGATGCCCAGCTCTTTACAGGCACGCAAGATACGCAGGGCAATTTCGCCGCGGTTGGCAATCAGGACTTTTTCCAGCATCGCAGCTTCTCCCCGATTCAAACGATGGTGAACAGCGGCTGGTCATACTCAACCGGCTGACCGTTTTCCACCAGGATCGACTCGATCACACCGCTGACTTCAGCTTCGATGTGGTTCATCATTTTCATGGCTTCGACGATGCAGATGGTGTCGCCCTTCTTCACGGTCTTGCCGACTTCAACAAACGCTGGCGAGCCTGGAGCCGGGGTGCGGTAGAAGGTGCCGACCATTGGCGACTTGATCACGTTACCGTTGAGCTTGGGTGCCGATGGTGCTTCAGCGACAGCGGCAACGGGTGCTGCAGGGGCTGCGACAGGCGCGGCCACCGGCGCCGGTGCGTAGTATTGCTGCGCTGGCGTCTTGCTGTGACGGCTGATACGTACGGACTCTTCGCCTTCACGGATCTCCAGTTCGTCGATGCCAGACTCTTCCAGCAGTTCGATCAGCTTCTTGACTTTACGGATATCCATTAATCTTCAACTCCCAAGGGTCGGTCAGGGGGAAATTGTTAGCGGTTCGAATCGCGCTGCGCAGCCAGGGGGCTGGGCTGTCAGGACTTCGAACGCACGGCCAGTTGTTCCAGGGCGGCCTCCAGGGCCATGCGGTAACCGCTGGCGCCGAGGCCGCAGATCACGCCCACCGCTACATCCGAGAAGTAGGAGTGATGGCGGAATTGTTCGCGTTTGTGCACGTTGGACAGGTGCACTTCGATGAATGGGATGCTCACTCCCAGCAGCGCGTCACGTATCGCAACACTCGTGTGAGTGAATGCGGCGGGATTGATCAGGATGAAATCCACGCCTTCATCGCGCGCAGCATGGATGCGATCGATCAATTCGTACTCGGCGTTGCTTTGCAGGTGCATCAGATGGTGGCCGGCATCACGCGCCCGTTGCTCCAGGTCCTGATTGATCTGAGCCAGGGTAACTGCGCCGTAGATCCCGGGTTCGCGGGTTCCAAGCAGATTCAGGTTGGGGCCGTGCAATACCAGAAAAGTCGCCATCGGGTGTTCCTTGTTATGGTCGCGAGCATCGAAGCCCGGCGACTATGCCGGAAACCGCAGTGGGCTGTCCAGTTAACTGCAATAGCCAGCACGTTGACCGATATTCGCGAAAAGTTTGTGACTCATCCGTTAATTTTGGTCATTTGCTCTGATCAACCGCTCTGTCAGGCCCTTCGCATCGATCTCGCCGACGACCCGAACATCGGCACGTTCGCTGCCATCTTTGCCGAAAATCAGCAGCGCGGGCGGGCCGAACAGTTTGTAGCGATCGAGCAGCTTGCGCTGGTCCTGATTGCTGTCAGTCATGTCGAAACGAATCAGGCGATAGCCTTGCAACTGGCTGATCACGCCGGGATCCGGCAACACTTCGTGTTCGATGACCTTGCAGCTGATGCACCAGTCGGCATACCAGTCCAGCAGCAGGGGCTGCCCCGTGGCCCTGGCCTCGCTCAGTACCTGATCCAGTTCGCTGGATGTGGTGATGGTCTGCCAGTCGGAGGCTGCAGCCGCAGCACTCGGCCCGGCGCTGGCCACAGGCTGTCCAATGCCCAGAGGCCTGGTCGGGTCGGTTTGCCCGGTCCAGGCACCAAACCAGCACGCCAGGGCGTACACCAGTAAAAACAGCCCGAGCAGCTGTGCGAGACGTTGGCGCGTGCTCTTGGCGCCCAATTCCAGCGTGCCCAGAAACAGCGCGACACCTGCGGCCAGCAGCCCGGTGAGGAGCAGGGTGATCTGCCCCGGCAGGACGCGGCTGAGCAAGGCAATGGCCAGCCCGAGCAGCAGCACGCCAATGGCATTTTTTACCGTCACCAGCCAGGGGCCGCTTTTTGGCAGCCAGGTGGCGCCGCCAGTGGCGACGAGTAAAAGCGGCGCCCCCATGCCCAGGCCCAGGGCAAACAGTTTCAACGCGCCACCCAACGCATCACCGCTGGCGCTGATGTAAAGCAGCGCGCCAGCAAGGGGGGCCGACACGCAAGGCGAAACCAGCAGGCTGGACACTACCCCCAGCACGGCCGCGCCCCACAGCGAGCCGCCTTCAGTCTTGCCGGCAATGCGATCCAGTCTGTTGCTCAACGCCTGTGGCAGGCGCAATTCAAAGGCGCCGAACATGGCCACGGCAAAGATCACGAAGAACAGTGAGAACGGCACCAGCACCCACGCCGATTGCAGGCGCGCTTGCAGATTGAGGCCCGCGCCGAACATGCCCATGAGGGCGCCAAGCGTCGCGAAGGTAACCGCCATCGGCAACACATAGGCCAGCGACAGGCTCAGGCCGCGTAATCCGCCGACCTGCCCGCGCAGCACCACGCCGGACAGAATCGGCAGCATCGGCAATACGCAAGGTGTGAAGGTAAGGCCGATTCCGGCGAGGAAAAACAGCGTCAGCTCTTTCCAGCTCCAGCCCGCGACTTCAGGCGCCTGAGCGCCAGCTGTGGAGGTTGCCGAACCGCCAATGCTCAGGCGTTCGGTCTCCGGCGGGTAACACAGGCCTTTATCAGCGCAGCCTTGATAACTGACGATCAGGGTGAAAGGGCGATCATCGCCAGGTTTGCGCGGCAGATTGATGTCGAGAATGCCGTGGTAAACCTCAACATCGCCAAAGTACTCGTCATGCTTTTTCTCGCCAGCAGGGAGCTCGGCGGCGCCCAGCGCGATATCGGCAGGCTCCGTGCGGAACTGAAAGCGATGGCGATACAGGTAGTAACCGTCGGTGGCGACAAAGCGCAGCTTTATCGACTGTGCCGTGGTGTCGACCAGGTTCAGCTGGAACGCCTGACGCACCGGCAGGAAGTCCTTGCTGTTATCCAGCCCGGCAGCGCCCAGGGTAGCGCTGGGACGGCTGTCCAGCAGGCCTGCAGCCGTGGCGGGAAGGGCGAGGATCAGAAGCAACAGGCATAGAACGCGGCGCATGGCAGTCTCGGGACGCAGAAGTCCGCGCATGATAGCCCAGAGGCCGCTGGCCTGCAGGGCAGGCTTGTAAACGTCCGTTGCGAAGTCGAAGAATCAGTGGTTGTCAGCGCCACCGGCCAGCCACTGCGCCGCCTGTCTGGCGTCGGCGTCAAAATGCACGTGGTTGCGGCCAGCATCCTTGGCGCGGTAGAGCGCGATGTCGGCACGCGACGCCAGCATGAGGCTGTCATCCTGGCTGGTCATCTCCACCAGGCCTGCGCTGAAGGTGCAACTCAGGTCGGCCGGTTGCGCCGGGTAGTGGATCTCGGCAAAACGTCGACGAATTTCATCCAGCGCCAGCCAGGCGCTATGGATGTCGGTGTCGGGCATGACGATGGCAAACTCTTCACCGCCGTAGCGGCCAATGAAGTCGGTCTTGCGCAGGCGCTGCTTGAGAAACAGGGCCAGGCTCTTGATCACCCGGTCGCCCATGGGGTGGCCGTGGCTGTCGTTGACCTTCTTGAAATGGTCGATATCGAGCATGGCAAAACACAGGGGCTGATGTTCGCGCCGCGAACGAAAGCAGCAGTCTTCCAGCAATTGCAGGATGTGGGTGTGGTTGTACAGCCCGGTGAGGCTGTCCCGGACCATGCGCGCGTTGAGATTGCGCGCCCTGCCAGCGCGATTGCGCACCGTGGTGATGAGGTGGCGCGGCTTGATCGGCTTGGTCAGGAAGTCATCGCCGCCTTCACTCATGGCATCGAGCTGCTTGTCCAGATCGCCCTCAGCCGACAGATAAATGATCGGCACGCTGACGTAGCGATCATTGTGACGGATCACCTTGGCCAGTTCAGTGCCAGTGCAGCCAGGCATGTACATGTCGAGGATGATCAGGTCGGGCTGGAAGTCGGCCAGTTCGGCCATGGCCTGGATGGGGTCCAGCAACACCCGGGTCACGATCCCGGCGCTGTTGAGCAGGCGCTCGGTGTGCGTGGCCTGAGCCCGGGAGTCGTCGATGATCAGCACTTTGTAGGGTTCGTACTGTGCCACGCAGGTCAGAATCTCGATTTTTTCCAGCAGGCTCGAAGCTTCCAGCGTACCGGTGAGAAATTCCTCGCCACCGGCGCGCACTGCGGCCAGGCGGGTGGGCGTATCGGTTTCATCATGACTGAAGAACAGCAGTGGCAGCTTGCGCTCCAGACCCTGCTGAGTCTGCATGGCCAGTTTCAAGCCCGCGCCCGGGCCGCAGAAATCCACGTCGATGACGATGGCCGAAGGGTGCCGATGAGCCATGGCGGCCTGAAAGTCGGCGGTATCGCTTACTGCCACGGCGAACAGCCCGAAGAATTCCAGTTGCTGGGCCAGCCGCTCGGCCCGTTCGACATCCTGCAGCGCTATATAGATAGGCTTGCGCAAGGGCGGCAGAGCGGTTTGCTCGAAGCGGTCGCCATGGCGCAGGCCGGTGCGCGACAGACGCTGCATCAAGCGGTTGAGTTCGGTGATGAGCTGGCTGCTCAATCGCCCGCGATTGGCGTGCACCGCCTCCAGCGCCACAACCATCGCCCGGGCCAGTTCAATGTGTTCCGTCTGCTCGAAACGCTCGGCAAATCTGAGCAGGCGCTGGCTGGCATCCTGAAACTCGACCAAGTCGGCCGACGACCATTCGCGTTGCTGCAGTCGCTGCCAGGCCTCAAGAATCTGCCGTGCCTGATGGATGACTCGCTGGGCAAAGTGCTGTTTGAGGCGTTCGCGACCGGGGTCTGCAGGGTGGTTCATGTCAGGGCTACTGTGAGTTTTTCACTAAATCGATGATGGCGCTATGCTAGCATCTCTTGCTGTTTCCAAACGCACGTTCAATTAAATATCTGGCAACAATGCGATGACTGGCCCGCTGCAAATCGGTCATTCCCCGCTTACCGGCAAAATGCACCTTGCTGTAAGGTTGCGGTCAGAGCACTGAACCCGTGATTGAAAGGACATAGCCATGCTGGATTGGAAAAACCGCGCAGGCAGCGCGAACGAGCGCGTCGATGAACCAGCGGTCAAGCGCCGCGGCTACCTGGGCGGTCTGTTCTATAGCCGCGCGCTCGGCGTGCTGGTTGTCATCTACCTGGTCGTCACGCTGCTGATCGGCTGGTACTGGAGTGACGAGCCGGACCTCTTTCCGGTCCAGCAGAACGCTCAGGCTGCGGCCCAGCGTGAAGGCAAGCAGATGGTGATCGGTTACACCACGGTAGAGACGCTGAAGACAGTGGCCTCAACCCTGCTGGACAAGCGTGGCGGCTACCTGGCGAATGACCGGCTGCCGCCGGGTCTGTGGCTGGATAACATTCCCAGCTGGGAATATGGCGTGCTGGTCCAGGTGCGTGACCTGAGTCGTGCGTTGCGCAAGGATTTCGCCCGTTCCCAGTCGCAGTCGGCCGAAGACGGTGATCTGGCCCGCGCCGAGCCGCTGTTCAACTTCAACAACAACAGTTGGGTACTGCCTTCCAGCGAGTCGCAGTACCGCGAAGGTATTTCTGCGCTCAATCGTTATCAGGCCAGATTGTCCGAGCCAAATCAGAAGAACGCACTGTTCTATGCGCGTGCCGATAACCTGAATAACTGGCTGGGCGACGTCAATACGCGTCTGGGTTCGCTGTCTCAGCGTCTGTCGGCCAGCGTTGGCCGGGTCAAGCTCAACAGCACGCTGAAGACCGAAGCGGCTGCCGACGTCAAACCGGGCGAGGTGCCGCAGGTTGACGAAGAAATCGTCGAGACGCCATGGCTGCAGATCGACAACGTGTTCTACGAAGCCCGCGGTCAGGCCTGGGCGCTGTCGCACCTGTTGCGCGCCATTGAAGTCGACTTCGCCGATGTCCTGGCCAAGAAGAATGCAACTGTGAGCGTGCGTCAGATCATTCGCGAACTGGAAGCTTCCCAGGAGCCACTGTGGAGTCCGGTGGTGCTCAACGGCGGGGCGTTTGGTGTACTGGCCAACCATTCGTTGGTCATGGCTAACTACATTTCGCGTGCGAACGCTGCCGTGATTGATCTGCGTCAATTGCTGTCGCAGGGTTGATCGATGTCATTTTCAACCGCCGAAGCTGCGCACCGCGCCGCTTCGGACGCTGAACAGGTGGCCTGGGTGGACGAGCACGACCAACTGCTCGGCGCCACCCGCCGCTCGGCGTTGCGTGAGCGGGGGCTGATCGGGCGTGGCACTTATATCCTTCTCTTCAACTCTGCCGGTGAGCTGTGTGTGCATCGCCGCACGTTGAGCAAAGCCATTTACCCAGGCTACTGGGACGTCGCGGCGGGCGGCATGGTCCAGCCCGACGAGAGTTACGCCGAATCGGCTGCCCGCGAGCTGGCCGAAGAGTTGGGCGTTACCGGCGTGCCACTGACCGAGCACGAACACTTTTTTTTCGATCAGCCTGGCAACCGGCTCTGGTGTGCAGTGTTTTCGGCGGTCTGGGACGGGCCGCTGACACTGCAGCCCGAAGAAGTCCTGGAAGCGCGCTTTTTGCCGATTGCAGACGCGCTGCTTGAAGCCAGGGAACTCCCGTATTGCCCCGACTCTGTCGCGGCCCTGAAGCGTTACCTGGAGGCTACGCACTAGCGACGTGGGACCAGCTTCAGCCGGGAAAGCGGCTTGCCAGGCGATGAAGTTGTTGCGGCAGTTCCGGCGTCTTCCCGGCTAGAGCCAGCCCCACGCCAATCTTCAGCTGGCCCACGAATATTGGCCCTTAGCAATCAGCCTGTTTGCCGTTACACTGCGCGACCTTTTCCAGGTCTGCTGCGCTGCCCCTGCCTGAGTGGGGCTTCGCGATCGATTGTTGGCGTGGCGAACATCGATCAGTCTTCAATCCTCAACCAGAGGATTTGTGGTGGCTAAAAAAGCTTCATCTTTCTCAGCCCTCGGCGGTCTGGTCTTTTCCACTGACGCCGGACGGCATTGCCCCGACTGTCGTCAGCCCGTCGACGCCTGCCTATGCAAACAGACACTGATCCCCGAAGGGGACGGTATTGCCCGTGTGCGCCGCGAAAGCAAAGGGCGTGGCGGCAAGACCGTGACCACTGTCACTGGCGTACCCTTGCCGGAAGACGGCCTCAAAGACCTGGCCAAGACCCTCAAGCAGCGCTGTGGCACTGGCGGCGCGCTGAAAGAAGGGGTGATCGAGATCCAGGGTGACCACGTCGAGCTGCTGCTGGCTGAACTGGTCAGGCAAGGCTTCAAGGCGAAGAAGTCCGGCGGCTGATGCCGTTGGCGGCGCAGGTAAACTCTGCCTGGTCGCGCGTGTCTACTGTCCACGAGGTGGCTGGCACCAAACCGTCATTTCCACTCTTTACACTGCGCCCAGCCCGATGATGGCTGGCGCACTTGACTGAATATAGGGGACCTCGATGTCCGTAAGACGCACACGTAAAGACGATGGCAGCCAATGGACCGTAGCGGACAGCCGCGGCGTCTATGGCATCCGCCACTGGGGAGCCGGCTATTTCGCGATCAATGAAGCCGGTCGCGTCGAAGTTCGCCCCAATGGGCCGGGCAGCTCGCCCATCGATCTTTACGAGCAGGTGGACAACCTGCGCAAGAGCGGGCTGAGCCTGCCTCTGCTGGTGCGTTTCCCTGACATTCTGCAAGACCGCGTGCGCCAGTTGACCGGCGCTTTCGACAGCAATATCGCGCGCCTGGAATACCAGAACGTGTACACCGCGCTGTACCCGATCAAGGTCAACCAGCAGGAAGCGGTGGTGGAAAACATCATCGCCACACAGAACGTGTCGATCGGCCTGGAAGCCGGTTCCAAGCCGGAGCTGATGGCCGTGCTGGCGCTGGCCCCGAAAGGCGGCACCATTGTCTGCAACGGTTACAAAGACCGCGAGTTCATCCGCCTGGCGCTCATGGGCCAGAAGCTGGGTCACAACGTCTTCATCGTGATCGAGAAGGAATCCGAGGTCGAACTGGTGATCGAAGAGGCGGCCGAGCTCAAGGTCGCGCCGCAAGTGGGTCTGCGCGTGCGGCTGTCTTCCCTGGCGTCGAGCAAATGGGCAGACACGGGCGGCGAGAAGTCCAAGTTTGGTCTGTCGGCAGCGCAGTTGCTGTCAGTGGTCGAACGCTTCCGCAAGGCGGGTCTGGATCAGGGCATTCGTCTGCTGCACTTCCACATGGGGTCGCAGATCGCCAATCTGGCTGACTACCAGCACGGTTTTAAGGAAGCGATCCGCTATTACGGCGAGCTGCGCAGCCTTGGCCTGCCGGTGGACCACATCGATGTGGGCGGCGGGCTGGGGGTCGATTACGACGGCACCCACTCGCGCAATGCCAGCTCCATCAACTACGACATGGACGATTACGCCGGTGTCGTGGTCGGCATGCTCAAGGAGTTCTGCGACGCCCAGGGCCTGCCGCATCCGCACATTTTCTCCGAAAGCGGCCGCGCATTGACCGCGCACCACGCCATGCTGGTGGTGCAGGTCACTGACGTCGAACGCCACAACGACGAAATGCCGCAGATCGAAGACAAGGAAAGCCTGCCGGAAACCCTGCAATGGCTGGTGGATCTGCTCGGCCCGACCGATATCGAGATGGTCACCGAAACCTACTGGCGCGCTACGCACTACATGAGCGACATCGCCGCTCAGTACGCCGACGGCAAGGTCACGCTGGCGCAGAAGGCCCTGGGCGAGCAGTGCTACTTTGCCGTCTGCCGCCGCCTGCACAACTCGCTCAAAGCGCGTCAACGCTCCCATCGCCAGGTACTCGACGAACTCAACGACAAGCTGGCCGACAAGTACATCTGCAACTTCTCCGTGTTCCAGAGCCTGCCGGATACCTGGGCCATCGATCAGGTGCTGCCGATTATCCCGCTGCACCGCCTGGACGAAGAGCCGCTGCGCCGCGCCGTGCTGCAGGACCTGACCTGCGACTCCGACGGCAAGATCAACCAGTATGTGGACGAGCAGAGCATCGAAACCAGCCTGCCGGTCCACGCCTTGAACGAAGGCGAGGACTACCTGCTGGGTGTGTTCCTGGTGGGCGCGTACCAGGAAATTCTTGGCGACATGCACAACCTGTTCGGTGACACCGACTCGGTGAACATCTACCAGAATCAGGATGGCAGTGTTTACTCCGCCGGCATCGAGACCCACGACACCATCGAAGACATGCTGCGTTACGTGCACTTGTCGCCGGAAGAACTGATGACCCACTACCGGGACAAAGTCGCCAGCGCCAGGATCACCCCGCGTGAACGCACCCAGTTCCTCGATGCCCTGCGTCTGGGGCTGACGCGGTCTTCTTACCTGTCGTCGTGATCGCTTGATGCACTCCCGCAGTGGCCACCGCACTGCGGGAGTATGAGCATCAAGTGGGTATGTTCTGAATAGCTGCCAGATGTTGGTCGTTGCCAGAATCGAAGTAGGGCTCGATGGTTCGGGCAAACTCATCCACCGCTCGGTCAATGTCGTGCCTTAGGCGGAACACTGCAGTTTCAAGTTCAGCAATAAGCCTGGGGCCTGATTGCATGTCGATGGGCTTTTTCGAATCCCCTTCTTCAGCCTCTGTCCGAAGCGCCCTCTCTTGTTCCTTGCGTTGGGCCAAAGCCAGCGTTGCTTCTTCAATCTGTCGTTGAGCCAACTGCATGGCGGCCTCCTTGGCCCTTTGTTGCGCGGCCAGTTCTTCGGCTTGACGTCTTGCAGCTTCCTCGGCCTGGCGCTGCGCAAGTTGCCGCGCTGCTTCCTCTTCTGCCAGCCGCTGAGCGTGTTGACGCGCTGCTTCTTCCGCAAGGCGACGGGCCTGCTGGCGCTCTTCCTCTTCCAGTCTTGCTTGAATGGCTGGCAGGGCGCCCACAAATTCGGTCAAGAACTTGATGCACTGCATGAAGAAATCCGCCTCGATGCTCAGCGAAAAGAAATCCGTTGCTCGGGGACCAGGAAGCATGCGTAACATCATCCTGTTTTCAACGTCCACCTTCGTGGAGGTTGAGTTGCCCCATATGAATATCGCGTTGTCAATATGCTCTTGACGCAGACCGCTGCGTTTGCTGACTATCAATTGCTCGCAGGCAATCCGGTAGCGATTGACGATTTGTACGTCAGACAAACCCTGAAGATTTCCGGCTTGTGCAGTTACTTCCGACTGCAGGAAGTTGGGGAGCTGATTCAGTTGATTATAGAGTCCGTTCATTTTTCTCTTCAATCCAGATGATTTTTGTTAATGGGTATGCTGCACAGAGCCTCGCGCCAGCGGTGGTCATGCAGGTTTAAAACCGGGCTTGCCGTTTTTTTCTCGCCACTCCTTTACTTCTTGAAGAATGCCTTCAGGGGTGTCTGGTACGCCTGGGCGGGGATAGAAAATCAAGTCGGTTTCTGCAGGGTGCCCTGAGATTTTCGCGAAATGATTGATTCTTGGAATGGTATAGGCGTCATATTCGTCAGCCGATAATCCAGCAGGCGCATCGCAGATGGTGGCTATAAAGTGCAGGAATTCAGCCTCTGTATAATCTTCTAGCTTTTCTTTCAAGTCGTTCATTGCTTCAGTTCTCTGTGATGTTGAATATGCTGAGCGGGCGTCATGACAGACCAGTTATCCATGTCGTATACCTCGCCGCCTTTGGCCACTTCATGTTTGTGATGCACCTCAAAGGTCTGACGTCCGCCAACTTTCTCGCCAACAGGCGCAAACGGAGCGTTACCCTCTTTCATTCGCTTCACGTTAAATTCGCTAAATTGCTTACTCATCAGTGGATCCCTGGAAACCGCCTTCCACATGGCCCGCCTGTGGTAATCAAAGTGGTTAAACCGCTCACCGCGCAGTTGATCCGCGATATGCGAGGGCACAGGCGCGCCCTCGCCACGGCTGTTTTCGCCTAGCCACGTTCCGCTGACCGGCTTGCCGTAGCCGTTGGCAATCCCCGGTATGCTCCTCGGGTCCTTGAACAGGACATAGGAGTCAGGCAGCCCCGAACCTGGCGGCGATAGGAGAATGTAGTCGTCAGGTTTGTTTCTATCTACCTCAGGATAGATATCAACCTGTGTCTCCACATCGGTAATCGGCAAGCCCGACGCATCAGGCAAAACCGGTACCTGGCCCAGCGAAGTCGTGGAACTGTCAGGTGGCCGGCTTATTGGTGTCCAGATCAGCGTTGGTGTCGAGTCGCCATCCCTGACAAATTCGTAGGTATTGTTCTGGGCGTTATAGGTGAAATTTCTGACGCGGACTTTGCTGCCGACTACTACACCATCGGTCTCTACCCACTGGGCAACGGGTCCTTCGCTGGAGTCCTGAAGAGCCAGCCGGTGGGTAAGATCCAGTGTGCCGTTGCGCGCAGCAATGAAGCCGAGGTCCAGGCCCTTGGGCAGGTTAAGTTGTGATACAGGCGTGCCGACGACCATTGAAGGACGCCCGGCATCTCCGGTTTCTGACGAATAAGTCGCTAGAAGGGCAGGCAGGTTTCGACCCAGACGCTTCAACATCGCGCGAGTGAACTGCTCTTTGGCAATACGGCTTGCTGTATCTCGCAGGGTTCCGCTATCCGTGCTACTTGCAGCATTGGGGGCAGGCGGAGCAGAGGTCATGGACCACAGTTTTGCTAACTGGGCAGCTTGCTGCGCAGGCGAATCCACGCTCGCATGTGCTGAGGTTGTTGTGACATCGGGGGCTGGAGTGGAATTGATGTGTGCATAACGCGCAGCAAGTTGTTCAGACGTGCTGGTAAGCAGGCTGATCGATTCGGCAAGCAGTTTATTTTGATAGTGCTCGCTGAGTGCATTGCGCCAGGCGTCATGCAATTGCTGGGCGCGTTGGGTATCGCCCTGACTGCCGCTTAAAAGGTAATCCTTGTACTGTTCACCCGATTGAATGGATTGCTTATCGACTTCTCGTCCATGCTTGAGATTTGAAGCGTGCAATTGATCAGTTTTGCTCGCTATCAAATAATTGATGCGCGCCTTCTCTTCGAGAATTGCATTCAGAATCTGTTGCTTCTCGTGTGTGGCGATGTTGGCATCAGTGCCTATTTCTATCGGCTGCCCCGGCGCGCTTGAAAGTGCAGAAGAATCCTGCGTATAGCGCTTGAAAAGTTCTTCGCGCACCTGCTCAAATGATCGTACTAACCCCTCGACTGTTTCTCGATGCGCTTGTCTTATTTGTGCTTGTTCATGAGCGATAGCTCTGGCGTTCGCCTCGGCAGTTGCTTGAGCTTCACGGTCAGCCTGAGCCTTGGCTTTTGCCGCTGCTACTGCCAGTGCCAGTGCCTGCGCTCGTGCTTGCGCCTCGGCCCTTGCTCTGGCCCTGGCTCTATCTCGACGGCGTCGTCTTTTCTTGCTGCGGCCTCCTGTATTGGTGAAACCCCGTCCAAAAAAACCTGTGTTGGATGGCGAAGCCGAACTGCCGTGGGTGATGTTTACCGTACCGCTGCTGGTATCGTGCAGAAAGCCAGCATTTCGTTTTTCTCGTGTGTCCATACATTCCTCCTTGGATGTAGGCATACGATCTATAAAAATCAGAGGGCGATGGAATGTATATATATATTTTGATAGATTTTTAAACTATTTTCGTGATTACGCATTCGCCAACATGTTGTTGTCGTAGTCCAAGTTTGTATTTCATGTAGGTAACGTCCTTTTCGTATTTCTGCTCTCTCGCGGACGGCGGTTCTCGGCCAGAATCCAGGGTCGCTTCCTGTAGAGAGCTTTTCCATGTCCCGTTCTGCTGCCCATCAGTTTCGTCTGGCCATCGGCCCTTTTTTCGAAGGGCTGCGCGTGCTGTCATTCAGCGGGACCGAGGCGATCAGTGAGCTGTTTGCCTTTGAACTTGAAGTGCTCATCGATGAGCCGCAGCTGGATGCCTCCAGCCTGATGTACCGTTCGGCATTTCTCGGTTTTCAGGGCGGTGATGTCGGGGTGCACGGGCAGGTTCACAGCGTCATGCGCAGTCATTACAAGCCGGGACCTGCCTGTTATCACCTGTCCATCGGGCCGCGGCTGGCTTGCCTAGGGCAACGCTACACGCCGAGGGTTTTTCAGCACTTGAGCGCGCCAGGCATCATTGCGCAGTTGCTGCGCGAGCACGGTATCGGCCCGGACGAGTACCAGTTCGATCTGAAAAATCACTACCGCCCTCGAGATGTCTGCGCCCAGTACCGCGAAACCGACTTGCAGCTGCTGCAGCGCCTGTGTGCCGAAGAACGTATTCACTTTCATTTCCGCCACACTGAGACCGGCCACATTCTGGTATTTGGCGACGGCTTGCAGGTGTTTCGCCGAGGGCAGGTCGCTGCGATGCAGGGCGCGGAGCTGGAAGTGGGGGTGCGCCAGTTTTCGCTTCAGCCGGCTGATCCCGAGTGCGCGACCGATGAGTGTCGGGGCGGCAAGGGCGAAAGCACACTGCCGTCCATGGCCTCCGGGCAATGGTTGCCGCTCGCGGGGCATGCCGATCAGCGTCTGAATCGCTTGTGGCTGGTGACCCGCGTGGTGCATCGCGGGCTGGATCGACGACAGTCGAATCATGCTGAGGATCAGCAGCCAGGCCTTTATATCAATGAGTTCGACGTGGCGCCCGGGGAATCCGGCTTCACCGCGCAGGCTGCAGTGAGCCCGGCGGTAGGGACGCTGCATCGGGCTTTTGTGGTAGGCGCCGGAACAGAACCCGTCAGCCCGGATGCTCAGGGACGGGTCAAGGTGCAGTTCGATTGGGGCTGCGCAGGGCGGAGCGGGTCGTGGGCCAGTTGTTCATTGCCGATTGACCCGGCGCTGGAGACGCCATTGCCTGCGGGTACGCCGGTGATGGTCAGCTTTGCCGGTGGCAATGAAGAGCGGCCGATGATCCTGGCCCGGTGCTGGCAAGCTGCCGATACGCTGCCCGCGGCGCCAACCGACGCCTCACGTCAATGCGCTCGGGCAGGGCCGGTCCAGGCGCTTGTGTCCCGAGTATCCGTCATGGGCAACGACCCCTGGATTCAGATCGAGGGCGGCGTGAGGCTTACCCAGGAGCCTGGCCGCGCGCTGTGCTTTGCAGTAGGCAACAGCCGCGTGAAAATTGGCATGGCAGATATCACCCTGAGCAGCCCGAACATCGTGCTTGGTGCGGGTGCCAGCAGCTTCACTCAGGAGACTGAACCTTGATCCAGCCATCGTGCCTGCTCAGTTGCCAGGTGACATAGCCCAGGGTGAGCGCGCGCAGCAGCATGAAGATCAGCAGGGTCAGCCACAGGCCATGGTTGCCCTGATCCATCAGGGCGTAGGCGAACGGTGCAATCAGCACCATGTTGACCAGCATCGTGTTGCGCATTTCCCTGGCTCGGGTCGCGCCGATGAACAGACCGTCCAGCAGATAGCTCCAGACCGCCAGTAACGGCAGCGCGGCAAGATAGGGCAGGAACCGATAAGCCGTGGCGCGTACCTCGGGAATGTCGGTCTGTAGCGCAACGAACAGATGCCCGGCCAGCAGAAACAGCAAGGCGAAGGCTACGCTGGCAATCAATGACCAGCCGGCAGCGACTGTCAGCGAGCGGCGTAGCGCGGTCCTGTCGCGGGCGCCAATGGCGTGGCCGCAGAGGGCTTCAACAGCGTGAGCCAGGCCGTCCAGCGCATGGGCGGTCAGCAGCAGGCCATTGAGCAGCAGGGCGTTGGCCGCCACTGTGGCATCGCCTAGCCGGGCGCCCTGCACAGTGATCAGGAAGAACACCGATTGCAGCACCAGGCTGCGGATGAAAATGTCGCGGTTGACCGCCAGCAACGGTCGCCAGCTGTGCCATCGCTGCAAGGCCGCCCACACCAGCTGGCCCGGCCAGGCGCGCAGGGTGTTGCGAGTCAGTGCCAGGCCCAGCAGCGCGCCGGTCCATTCGGCGATGACCGACGCCCGCGCGGAGCCCACCACGCCCCAGTCCAGGCCCATCACGAACCACAGATTGAGCGCGATATTGACCAGGTTGGTGGTCAGCAGAATGATCAGCGGCGCGCGGGCATTCTGGGTGCCCAGGAACCAGCCCACCAGTGCGTACCCGGCCAGCGCGGCGGGTAAACCGAAAAGCCGGGTATGGAAGAAGCGTTCAGTCAGCGTCTGCAGATCGGCTGACGGCTGCATCAGGCTCAGCGCCAGATGGCTGAACGGCAGGCCGACGACCGCCAGCAGCAGCGCCAGGCCCATCGCCAGGAGCAAACCCTGCAGCAGGATCTGGCGCAGCGCCGAGCCATCGCCGCGCCCGGCTGCCTGAGAAGCAAACCCGGTGGTGCCCATGCGCAGAAACCCCATGCTCCACGCCAGAAAGGTGTACAGCGTGGCGCCGACCGCCACAGCACCCAGTTGATGGGCGTGGGGCAGATGGCCGATGACGGTGCTGTCGACCAGCGCCACCAGCGGCACGGAAATATTGGACAGAATCATCGGCGCAGCCAGGGCCCAGACCCGACGGTGGGTGGCGCGATGGCGCCAGTCGTTGAGCAGATGAAACATGGGCACTCCTTGGCGAGGCGGCATTGTAGCGAACAACTCATCGCGTGCCGCCTGGGCGGAGTCCATGCGCCGGCCAGGCTGGCGAGCGCTGGGTGAGAGGTGCGGATCAAGGGCGGTGAAGGCAGGTAGCGAGGAAGCTGCAGCAGGCTGCGAAGCGATCTGTCAGAGCCTGACGTTCGCAGCCTGTACGGGTTGACTCAATGAATGATCCAGCTCAGCAGCCACAAGCCCAGCACCAGCCAGATGATGCCCATGATGATCGAGGCACGCATGAAGGCGCGCACGGCCGAGAACAGCAGTAACAGGCCGACGATCAGCGCCACGATGCTGATCAGCGAGGTGTCCATACCCAGCGTGCGGGACAGGCCATCGACGAAGTTTCCCCCGGCATTGGCGAAGAGATTGAAAAACCATTCCAGTCCATCGACGATGAAACGGATCACTGCGCCAAGGGCCTGGCCCAGCCATTCGAAAAAGCTTTCTACCTGCATATGTGCGTCCTGATGAGGGTCATGGGAAAACGAGACTGTTCGCTTTGGCTATCAGTCGATGCGTCGAGTTCCGTGGAGTGTAAGGGCGTTTTGCCTGGCAATGGCGCAGGACGGTGAATTGCTTCATCTGATAGCTGCGTGCAGCCCGCCCTCGAAGCGTTTTGCCAGCCACGAACGAGCCCCCTGACGCTGGCGTCAGGCTGAAAAAGGGGCAGGCCAGCTAATGGGCCGTTGCGTTGTGCCCGGCACTGGCGTGGGGCGAGAGGGCGAGGGCCAGTTGTGTGCGATTGCTCATGTGAGTCAGGCGCAGCACCTGCGAGACGTAGAGTTTGACCGTGTTTTCGGTGATCCCCAGTTCGCAGCCGATCTGGTAATTGGTCTGCCCCTTGGCCACCAGCCAGGCAACATCCTGCTGGCGCGGCGAGAGCGGGGCGAACAGGGCGACGAAGTCCATCTGCGCCTGTACGGCATCCTGTCCTTGCGCAGGAGTGGGCTGTCGAACCCGATCCAGATCCTGATACAGATCGTCAATGGAGGCCGCCAGGAAGCGCAGTTTGTCGTTGAGCTCGCCCAGTCGGCGAAAGCTTTTTTGCCGATCCAGCAACGTCGCTTCCTGACGCTTGATGCCTTCAAGCAGCTTGTCGAGATTTACCGGTTTCTGAAAGTAGTCAGCGACGCCTGCCCGCAAGGCCCTGATCACATCCTGTTTGCCAGCGCGATGGGTCAACACGATGGCTTCAAAGGCGCGCATGCGGTCGGTGGTCTGCTTCAACGTCTCGATCAGCTCGATGCCGTTCAGCTCCGGCAGGTCCTGATCGCAGATGACAATGCCGATATCCGGGTCACCACGAAACCGTGCCAATGCCTCGTTGCTGGAATGGCACGGTATGCATTCGTAGCCATTGCCCTGTAGACACCCCGCCAGCTCCTGAACCGCGAGGGGCTGCACATCGACGATCAAAACCTTGACTGCTGAACGCTTGTTCATGCACTACTCCCTGACAGCGACTCATCCATGCCCTGGACAGCTCGCCTCGTCCATACGATTGCTCGTAGAGGCTATTTGCTATCTCTTGCGGGTATAACCGTAGTCAGACTTTGGCGCTATGTACATAGTGCTAGTCAGTTTACGACTAACGGGGGCTTCGCCAATAACTGATGCTGCTTCACGTCGCAGGCTGCCGAAGGCTGCGAAAGTGGCGTGTCAGTTGTACCGCCATCGCGGCCTCGCGGTGTTCGTGCGCTCCTACGGATTTGGTGTCTACTCGCGAAGGCTGCGAAAGTGGCGTGTCAGTTGTACCGCCGTCGCGGCCTCGCGGCCTCGCGGTGCTCGTGCGCTCCTGCAGATTTGGTGTCTACTCGCGAAGGCTGCGAAAGCGGCGTACCAGTCAGCCGTCATGCAGCTATCAGCGCGGCGGGTACTGCTGCAGTATCGTGCTGACGGTCTCGCGAATGGCGGCTTCGCGAGCGTAGGGCGCGTTGTCCTGGCTGACCAGGCGCTCGGTGCTGCCGCGCCATACCAGCTTGCCGTCCTTGCTGTCGAAGAGGTCGATCTGCAAGGTGCTGACCTGATAATCGACGCTGCGGGTTTCACTGGCCATGGGCATGCCCCGGTAACCGTAGCCACCCCACGGCCCCCAGCCGGTGGGGTAATTGGTGCTGACCAGTTGCTGCCGGTTTTCAACGATCAGCCAGGCCTGCACCTGCAGTTCGCCACTGGCCCCGGCGGGTGCACGGCGCAGGCCGCGCTGTTCCAGCTGGTCATTGATCGACTCGCGAATGCGTTGCTCGGTGAGGTCGCTCTTGATGCGCGGATCGTCAGGCTGGTATTGCACCCCGGGTTCTTTCCAGCTCCAGCTGCGGTAGGCGCCAAAATCCCTGCGCGCGTCGAAATCACGCTCGACCTGGCGGGTTTCGCAGGCGCTGAGCAGCAACAACAGAGACAGCAGGATCAGACGGCGCAACATGGCAGCTCTCCGAAAAGGATCAGGAAGGAGGATACGCGCTCAAGGCTTTTTGCACAGCGTCGCGCAACGCCCTGGCCCGGTCGGCCTGATCGCCGCCGTTGCGGGTTTCGGCGCTGGCGCTCCATACCGGCTGGCCGCTGCGGTTGTCGAACAGACTGATGTTGATGACGATCACCTGCTCCTGATACGTGCGTACGATCGGCACGCTGGCGTAGCCGCCGTAGCCGCGCTGATAGGGGCCGCGACCGTAACCCACGTTGCTGCCGTAATAAGGATCGTTGTAGTCCTCACGCACCTGACGCAGGCGGGTTTCCATGCGCACCTGCGCGCTGGCCTGCAGATCAGCCGCCTGCGCATTCTGCACAGGGCGCAAGCCGCGCTGGTCCAGACCATTGCTGACCGCTTCGGCGATCTGCGCCGACTCGGCCCACGCCGAACCGGCAGGCAGTTGGCCATTTCGCCAGGTCCAGTTGCGATAGCGGGCATAATCTCGCGGCGCCGCCGGGTAGGCGCTCATGTCCAACGTATTGGCAGCGTGGGGCGGAGCGGGTGGCAGCGGGTTGGAACTGGCGCGATAAGGATTGCCGCTCTGGCAAGCGGCGAGGCCCAAGGAGAGAGCGAGCAAAGCAACACGGCGTATCATCGAAAACTCCGCGACAGGTGGTTCGATACATCTCATGTAAAGTCGCTGCACCCTCAGCGCGGGCGGCAGACCCAGTGCAGGTAGCGACCCAGCCCGGCATAGGCGGGATGCCGCCGGTGTGCCAGTTCCATTTCCAGCAGGTCGACCAGGTTGGCTTTTGCCTGGAATTCCACTGGCATGTAATCGTGAAACACCCGCACACCACTCTGGCTTTGGACCTGCCACAGGCCTTCAAGTTGCGCCGCCAGCTCGCGGGGATCAAGGGGTTGTTGCGGGGTCAGGCTCTGTTTCTCACCGGCCAGATGATTGCTGCGCATTTTCTTGAAGTGGCCTTTGAGCAGGTTGCGGTAGATCAGCGCATCGCGGTTGTAGAACGCCAGCGACAGCCAGCCGTCCGCTTTTGTCAGGTGATGCAGCGTCGGCAGGATGGTATGCGGCTGCGCCAGCCATTCCAGCACCGCGTGGCAGAGCACTAGGTCGTAAGGCTCATGCAGCTGTTGCGTCAGATCCTGCCAGGGTGCCTGTATGAATCTGGCGTCCTGGCCGGCATCGGCAAAGCGCTGTCGTGCGCCGTTCAGCATGGGCTCCGCAGGTTCGGCAAGGGTGACGTCGTGCCCGCATTGCGCAAGCCACAGCGACATGTGCCCCAGCCCGGCGCCGATATCCAGCACCCGCAGTGGTCGCTCGGGCAGTGCTTCGGTCAGATCGGCCTGCAGCACTGCGAGACGAATCGCACCTTTGGCGCCGCCATAGATCTTTTCCGCAAACCGCGTTGCCAACTGGTCAAAATGACGGTCGCTCATTGGCCGAACCTGCGTTCGCTGTCAGCCAGCTTGCTGCGCACCACTTCGTTCATGTCGATCCCCAGCTCGCTGCACAGCAACAACAGATACAGCACGATATCGCCCACTTCCTGGCCTGCATGGGCCAGTTTGTCTGCTGGCAACTGGCGCGATTGGTCTTCTGTCAGCCACTGAAAGATCTCCACCAGCTCGGCCATTTCGACACTCGCCGCCATGCTCAGGTTTTTCGGGCTGTGAAATTGTTTCCAGTCGTTTTGATCACGTATGCGGTGCAGGCGTTGGGTGATTTCTTCGAGGTTCATGATTTGAGGAAGTCCTGAATGGGGAAACTGGCTCGATGGGGCGCGGTTCGCAGTCTTCGGCGGCGCCTACTGCGCCCGCAACCATTGCAACACGCCCAATCCTGCGGCGCGACCGCTGGCGAAACAGGCGGTGAGCAGGTAGCCGCCGGTCGGTGCCTCCCAGTCGAGCATTTCACCGGCACAGAATACGCCGGGCAGTTGTTTGAGCATCAGGCGTTGGTCCATGGCTTCGAAGGCGACGCCGCCCGCAGTGCTGATGGCTTCATCCAGCGGCCGCGGTTTGACCAGGGTCAGCGGCAACGCCTTGATCAGTTGGCTCAAGCGGGCAGGATCAGCAAAGGCATCGCGGGGCGCCAGCTCATGCAGCAACGCCGCTTTCACTCCGTCGATCCCCAGCTGGCTGTGCAAATGGCGAGACAGGGAACGCGAGCCTCGGGGTTTTTCCAGGGCTTTGCGTATGGCAGCGGGTGTTTTCGCAGGCAGCAGATCAAGGTAGACAATGGACGATCCGCGCTGGTGGATCGTTTCGCGAATGTTTGCCGACAACGCATAGATCAGGCTGCCTTCGACGCCGGAGGTGGTGACGATGCATTCGCCCAGCCGAGGCGCCTGGCCTGACAGTCCAATAGCGATGTTTTTCAGCGGCGCACCCGCAAACTTTGTGCGCAGCAAATCGCTCCAGGCGGCCACTTCGAAGCCGCAGTTGGCAGGCTGCAAGGGCGCAAGGTCGATCCCGCGTTGCGCCAGCAGTGGCCACCAGGCGCCGTCGGAACCCAGTCTTGACCAGCTTGCACCGCCCAGCGCCAGCAACACGGCGTCGGGGTGCAGGGTCCGTTCGCCGTCGGCGCTGGCGATGCGCAGGTTGCCAGCCGCGTCCCAGCCCAGCCAGCGGTGCCGGGTATGGATCGTCACACCGGCTTCCCGCAGGCGCTTGAGCCAGGCGCGCAGCAGCGGCGCGGCTTTCATGTCAGAGGGGAAGACGCGGCCCGAGCTGCCGACGAAGGTATCGATGCCCAGCCCGTGAATCCATGTGCGCAAGGCGTCGGCGTCGAAGTCGCGCAACAGCGGCGCAATATGGGCAGCGCGTTCAGCGTAGCGGCCAAGGAACGCAGGGTAGTCTTCGGAATGGGTAATGTTCATGCCACCCACGCCAGCCAGCAGAAATTTGCGGCCCACTGATGGCATCGCATCGTAGACATCAACCCTGACCCCGGCCCGGCTCAGCACTTCGGCGGCCATGAGGCCGGCAGGGCCGCCACCGATAATGGCTACTGATTGCGAGATGGATGGGGCAGGATGGGTCATGGCGTGTCAGCCGCTTCGGGAGTCTGGCCGCGCATTCTACCTGCCTCGCAGGGTGTGCAGGAGATCTGGCGTTATCTCGACGTCGCGATGGCGTCCTGCCTGGCGCACCGCTATCGCGCGCTTGCGCCTACAGTGTAGGAGCTCACGAGCACCGCGAGGCAGCGATGGCGCCCTGTCTGACACACTGCTATCGCGGGCCTCGCAACCTCGGTGCGCTCTTACAGATAGCCGGATATCACCTGTTACAAACCCTGCGCCAGCCACACTCGCTGCGCGCTGTGGTGCAAAATGCCATGGCGGCGCGCCAGTGCCTGGCGGTCCTTGCTGTAGCCGCCGCCGATCACGCCCATGACTGGAATGTCGCGGCCCAGACAATGGCGCAACACCGCTTCGTCGCGTGCGGCAACGCCAGCGTCGGTGAGTTTCAGGTAACCCAGCGCGTCATCCTGGTGCACATCGACCCCGGCGTCGTAGAGCACCAGGTCCGGCTTGTAGAGCGGCAGCAGGTAGTTGAGCAGGTTGTCGACCACCTGCAGATATTCGCCGTCGCCCATGCCCATGGCCAGCGGGATGTCCCAGTCGCTTTGCGCCTTGCGCGCCGGGAAGTTCTTCTCGCAGTGCAGCGAAACGGTGATGGCGTCACTGTTGTCGGCAAGGATCCGCGCAGTGCCATCGCCCTGATGCACGTCACAATCGAAAATCAGCACCTTGTCGACCCGCCCGCTCTGCAGCAGGTATTCACTGACGATGGCCAGGTCGTTAAAGATGCAGAAACCGGCGGGGTAGTCGTAATGGGCATGATGGGTGCCGCCCGCCAGGTGGCAGGCCAGCCCGTGCTGCAGCGCCTGCTCGGCGCACAGCAGCGAGCCTCCCACTGCACGTACGGTGCGGCGTGCCAGGTCCTCGCTCCATGGCAGGCCGAGGCGGCGTTGATCCTCCCGCGACAGGTCGCCTTGCAGGTAGCGGCGTATGTAGGAAGGGTCGTGGGCGAGGGCGAGAATATCCTCAGGGCATACCTCTGGTCGCAGCAGATCGACATCGCGGGTCAGGCCGCTGTCAATCAAGTGATCGCGCAGCAGGCGGAACTTGTCCATGGGGAAGCGATGATCAGGCGGGAAGTCCGGGCTGTAGTCGTCGTGATAGATGAGCGGCAGGGACATTTTGCGTGCTGTCTGAGGTCGAAGGCCGATAGTGCCAGCATTGTCCGTGAACGCCCAGCCTTTCAGGTTGCGCGCGATGCCAGCCGGGCGCACACATTCACAGGCTGTTGTAGGGAGATCACCGATGGAGCGGATACGCACACTTGAGAGCGCGCGGTTGCTGATGCGCGAATGGCGGGATGATGATTTGCCTGCGTTCGCCGACATGTGCGCCGATCCCCGGGTCATGCGTTACTTTCCCGACACCCTCAGCCGCCTGGAAAGCGCCGCCCTCATTGGCCGTATTCGCGGCGATTTTGCCGAGCTTGGCTTTGGCCTGTGGGCGCTGGAACGCAAGGACAGCGGCGAATTCATCGGCTTTACCGGCCTCGGTGTAGTGAACTTCAAGGCGCCGTTTACCCCGGCCATCGAGATCGGCTGGCGCCTGGCTTATGAACACTGGGGGCTGGGTTTCGCCAGCGAGGCGGCGTGGACTGCGCTGCGCTGCGGCTTCGAGCGCCTGGAGCTGGACCAGATCGTGTCCTTCACCGCCCGCAACAATGAGCCGTCGCAGAAGGTGATGCAGGCCATCGGCATGATCAGCGACCCGCAGGATGACTTTGCCCATCCTTTACTGCCCGAAGATAACCCGCTGCAACCTCATGTGCTTTACCGCATCAGCCGCCAGCAATGGCTGGACACGCTGCAAGCCTGACGGTAATGCCCGACTGGAATTTCTGTATGATTTCGGTTTCTGGTCACGCGCAGAAGCGGGGCCAACGGAAGGCGAGGAGTGTTGAATGAGCCAAGTGTTGGATGATCTGGTCGCGTTGTTGAGCCTGGAACCGATTGAAGAAAACCTGTTCCGCGGGCGCAGTCAGGATCTTGGCTTTCGTCAGCTGTTCGGTGGGCAGGTGCTGGGTCAGTCGCTGTCGGCGGCGAGCCAGACGGTGGAAGACGCGCGCCATGTGCACTCGCTGCACGGGTACTTTCTGCGCCCCGGTGACGCCGGTTTGCCGGTGGTCTATCAAGTGGATCGGGTGCGTGATGGCGGCAGTTTCAGCACACGGCGGGTCACTGCCATCCAGAAGGGCAACCCTATCTTTACCTGCAGCGCGTCGTTTCAGTATGACGAGCAGGGCTTCGATCATCAGACCCCGATGCCAACAGTTGTCGGCCCCGAGAACCTGCCGTCGGAACTGGAACTGATGCAGCAGCGCGCCCACCTGATCCCGGAATCGATGCGCGACAAGATGCTCTGCCCCAAGCCCATCGAGTTTCGCCCGGTCACGGCCAGTGATCCTTACAACCCGCAGCCGTGCGATCCGGTCAAATACATCTGGTTCCGTGCTGACGGCGCGCTGCCGGAAATCCCGGCGCTGCATAAATACCTGATGGCCTACGCGTCGGATTTCAACTTGCTGACCACCTCGTTGCTGCCCCACGGCAGGACGGTCTGGCAGAAGGACATGCAGGTCGCCAGCCTCGACCATTCGCTGTGGTTCCACGGCGACCTGCGCGCCGACGACTGGCTGCTTTACGCCATGGACAGCCCATGGGCTGGCAACTCTCGCGGCTTCTCCCGTGGCAGTGTGTATAACCGCGCCGGTCAACTGGTGGCCTCGGTGAGTCAGGAAGGCCTGATTCGCCAGCGCAAGGACTGGGCATGAACCTGGCACAGGTGCGTCACTGGGTATTCGACATGGACGGCACGCTGACGGTGGCTGCCCATGATTTTGCCGCCATCAAGCGCGCCCTGGATATCCCCGAAGAGGGTGACATTCTCGGCCATCTTGCCGCACTGCCTGAGGAGGAGTCTGCCGCCAAGCATGCCTGGCTGCTAGAGCACGAGCGCGATGTGGCGCTGGCCTCGCAACCGGCCGCCGGCGCGGTGGCGCTGGTGCGCGAACTGGCCGGACGCGGTTATCGGCTGGGCATTCTGACGCGCAATGCCAGGGAGCTGGCGCATATCACGCTGCAAGCCATTGGCGTCGCGGATTGTTTCGCCAGAGAGGATGTTCTGGGGCGCGATGAGGCGGCATTCAAACCTGACCCGGCGGGCCTGTTGCATCTGGCCCGGGCCTGGCAAGTGGCGCCTGCGCAGATGGTCATGGTCGGCGATTATCGTCACGATCTGGATTGCGGTCGTGCTGCCGGAGCCCAGACTGTGCTGGTCAACCTGCCGCACAATCCCTGGCCAGAGCTGACCGACTGGCATGTGCGCGATTGTGTCGAGTTGCGTGGGTTGCTGGATTGACGGTGTGGTTTCGGAAATGACGCCATCGCGGCCTCGCACTGCTCGGAGGAGCGCCACCCCAGGCGCTTCTGCAGAGAATGGCGCTTTTCTATGGGGCCGGCTTAGCCGGGAAAGGGCCGGTACATCTATTGCCTATGTGGCCTCTTCCCGGCTAAAGCCGGTCCCACGCGTGAGCTCCCACAGGTACGGGGATTCGTGACATCAATCCTTGAACAGCGCGGCCTGGCCCTGGGGTGAGGTGAAGATCAGGTCGCCGCTGTGGCCGACATTGGGAACCACGACCAGATGCTGGTTCAGCCCCTGAGGATGGCGAGTCTGCAGGTATTTGAAGTAGTTCTCGGCACGCTCCACGCGGTTGCTGCCCTGGGCTTCTGCACCGCAGGTCCGGTCCAGCGCCGGGTGCATCGGGTCAGTGTCGAGCTGACCGACCAGGTAAGTCACGTCACGCTTGACGTAGTCTGCCTCGACGTCGGCTACCTTGACCTTGCCAGCGTAGGGCGGCATGGCGGTGAGGCCGTATTTCCACTCGTTGAAGGCCGGGCAGGTGGCTGACGTCACAGGTTTTGGTCGCTGGCTGTCGAACCACGCATAAGAAGACGGGTTGGCGATCACGTAGCGAATCTTGATCCCTTCCTTCTTCAGCAATACATCCTCCTTGCCGCCGATCATTACATAACGCTGCACCACCTGCGCGCCACCGGAATGCCCGGCGATGACGATTTCCTTGAGGTTGGGGAACAGCTTGCTGTCGCTCAGTCGTCTGAGGATGTGATCGATGACCGCATACGAGCTGACCGATCTGGGGCCGACAGCGTTTTCCCCAGCCATCCACGCATCACCGTGCCAGCGCAGGATGCTGTCGGCCAGGTGGTGAGCCGTAATGTCTTTTTCGTCGAGGAATTGCGGCGCGATCAGCAGCGTCTTGTTGCGCTGCCGTGACTGGTTGGCCGCCCGCTCGATGCTGCGCAGGTACGTCGAGGCGTTGCGCAAACGACCATGCAGCACGATGACCGCGCGTTCGACCTGCGGCCTGGGCTGCTGCCAGTTCAGGCTCATGCCCAGCGTCGCCTGGCCGCCATTGACCAGCAGGCGATCAGGGCTGATGGATTGAACCGCCTTGTCCTCGGCGTGAGCAGCAAAACTCAACAGGGTGCTAAACGAGAGGATCAGGAGCGGTTTCATCATTTGAGTCAGAGGCTCTTGGCGGCGAACGTGTCGCACTGATTGATTTGACCTTCGGAAAAGCCGGTCTTGAACCAGCGAACCCGTTGAGCGGAAGTGCCGTGGGTGAACGAGTCGGGCACCACGCGTCCCTGACCCTGTTGCTGCAGACGATCGTCGCCAATCGCGTTGGCGGCATTCAGTGCTTCTTCAATATCACCCGGTTCGAGCCAGTTCAAACGCTTTTGTGCGTTGTAGGCCCAGACGCCCGCCAGGCAGTCAGCCTGAAGCTCTTGACGAACCAGCAGACCATTGGCGCCTTCCATGCGCTGGCCGCCTTTGCGCGCGGCGTCGACCTTGGCCGAAACCCCGAGCAGGGTCTGCACGTGGTGGCCGACTTCGTGGGCGATCACGTAGGCCTGAGCGAAGTCGCCAGCGGCCTTGAAGCGCTGAGACATTTCGCGGAAAAACGCCATGTCCAGATAGACCTGCTGGTCTGCCGGGCAGTAGAACGGGCCGCTGGCAGACGTCGCATAACCGCAGGCGGACTGCACCTGACCATTGAACAGCACCAGCGTCGGGTCTTTGTACTGCTTGCCAGCCAGTTCGAAGGTCGCGCGCCAGGTGTCCTCGGTATCACCCAGAATCGAACGCACGAAATCGGCCTGCTCGTCGTTGGCGGGCGGCGCCTTCTGGGTTTGCGGGCTGGCCGGTTGCTGGGTGGCCTGGCCAGTCAGCTGGCCGAGAATCTGCATCGGGTCCTGACCGGTCAACAGGCCGATGGCAACGATGATGATCACACCGCCAATGCCCAGCCCCTTGCCACCCAGGCGCATCCCACCGCCACCACCGCCGCCACTGTCGCGTGCGTCAACAACGTTGTCGCTGCGGCGACCCTTTTTCCATAGCATGTGGGAATCCTCTTTAAATCCTGTAGGGAGTGTTACTGCTACCCACGGACTGCGCCAGTCCAATTGTCAGGTTTGATACCTGAACCACAGTTGAACGGCGCACATCAGGGCGCTGCAAGTAGAGAGGAGTATGCGGCGATTAGTTCGCGGCCGTTGCCGCGTATTTACGTCCGCACGACGCTGTACTCGGCTTTCACCGATTTCATGAACACCGTCATCGCCGAGGACTGGACGCGATTGCGCATGGTGATCAGGCCAAAGGGCGGCAGCTGCGTGTCGAATTTGATCGGCAGGATCGCCAGCCGATCACGGCCGGGATAGTCGGCGACTACTGAAATCGGGATGACCCCGAGCATGTCGGTCTGCTGCACCAGCGAGAGCAGGGTCATGATCGAGGTGGTCTCGATAATGCTGTCGGGGACCTCGAGTCGGGCGTCGTGGAACACCTGGTTGATCATCGAGCGCAAGGGGCTCGGATGCTGTTGCAGCACCCAGGTCATGTCCTGGATGTCAGCCCAGCTCAACTCAGTGGCGTGCGCCATGGGGTGCTGCCTGCCCGCGATCACGCACAGTTCTTCTTCGCCCAGGCTGTCGAAGAGCAGCTCTTCTGTGTGGATACCGCCGGGAATCCGCCCCAGTACGACGTCCAGCTGATCGGTCAGCAACGCCTGGACCAGTACGTCACTGCTATCGACCTGAATGCTCATGGACAGCCGAGGGTGGGTTCTTTTCATTTCGGCAATGGTGCGCGTCAGCAGGCTCGAAGCCTGTGCCGGGATGGCGCCCACCGACACCCGGCCCAGGCTGCCTGATTCCAGCGCCACCAGGTCTTCGCGCATGCCGCTCAGCTTGGCGAAGACCCTGCGCGCGCAAGAGGTGACAGTGACGCCAGAGGGGGTTGCCTCCATGCCTCTGGGCATTCGCGAGAACAGCTCGACGCCGAGTAAGTCCTCGGCTTCATGCAGCATCTTGGTCGCAGCTGGCTGAGTAATGCCCATGCTGTCCGCTGCCCGTCGCAGCGAGCCCATGTCCTGCAACGCCAGCATCAATCGCAGCTGGCGCAGGCGCAGACGGCTGTGGATTACATTGGCATCAGGAATCTGGTTCATGGCGAAGGTCCAGGAAATATCTGCTAATAAGAGTGACACAAGCTCTCAAGGTTGCAGATATTACCGTTAATTTCGCATGCGGCTGCCTAGCGGTCAGGGCATACCCTGCAGGCGCTGCCGCAGGCCGCGAACAACACTGCATCAGGGCGACTGCTTTTGCAGCTTGCGGCAGCGCCTGCGAAGGGGCACCCATCAGCGTCTGACCAGCAAAACGCCCGATTCCATGTGGTGGGTGTATGGAAACTGGTCGAACAGTGAGCAACGCTCTACCCGGTGGGTGTCGTTGAGCTGGGCGATATTGGCGGCCAGCGTTTCCGGATTGCAGGAAATGTACAGAATGCGCTCGAAACGACGTGTCAGTTCGCAGGTATCCGGGTCCATGCCTGCACGCGGAGGGTCGACGAAGACGCTGCCGAAATCGTAGCTTTTCAGGTCCACGCCCTGCAGGCGGCGGAACGGACGCACTTCATTGAGCGCTTCGGTCAACTCTTCGGCCGACAGGCGCACCAGGGTGACGTTATCCACAGCGTTGTCGGCCAGGTTGCTCAGCGCGGCATTGACTGACGTTTTGCTGATCTCAGTGGCCAGCACCTTGCGCACGCGGGTCGCCAGCGGCAGGGTGAAGTTGCCGTTGCCGCAATACAGCTCCAGCAAATCATCGTCGCGCTGGCCCAGGGCAGCGAAGGCCCAGTCGAGCATCTTCTGGTTGACGGTGCCATTGGGCTGGGTAAATGCGCCTTCAGGCTGACGATAGCTGAAGGTGCGGCCAGCCACTTCCAGCTCTTCGGTGACGTAATCGCGGCCGATCACCTGTCGCTGACCCTTGGACCGTCCGATCAGGCTCACGTCCAGATCGGCTGCCAGTTGCTGCGCCTCAGCCATCCAGGCGTCGTCCAGCGGGCGGTGGTAGCACATAGTGATCATCGCATCGCCCGCCAGCGTGGTCAGGAAGTCCACCTGGAACAGCTTGTGGTTGAGCACCTTGCTGGCTTCCCAGCGGTCACGCAACACCGGCATCAGCGCGTTGATGCGCAGGCTGGCGATGGGCAGGCCGTCGAGCAGGATCGGGTTCTTGTTGTCACCGGGTGGAAACATCGCATAGTGACGCTTCTGATCTTCGCGCCACAGGCGGAATTCGGCGCGCAGGCGATAGTTAGCCTTTGGCGAATCAAAAATCTGCGGCTCGGGGGCATCGAATGGAGCGAGCAGCTCACGCAGGCGATCTGCCTTGCCCTGCAGCTGAGTGTCGTAGCTGGCCGGGTCGAACGGAATACTCGCACTCATGCTGCAAACCATCCCAGTTTGACCACGAACAGGATCGACAGAATCACCAGCCCCGGGTTGAGCTCGCGCCAGCGGCCGGACAACAGGCGGATGCCGGTCCAGGCGATGAAGCCGAACGCGATGCCGTTGGCGATAGAGTAGGTGAACGGCATGGCCAGGGCAGTGATCACCACCGGCGCGGCGACGGACAGGTCGTCCCAGTCGATTTCAGCCAGCCCCGAGGTCATCAGTACCGCAACGAACAGCAGTGCTGGCGCAGTTGCAAACTCAGGCACGCTGCCCGCCAGGGGGGCGAAAAACAATGCCAGCAGGAACAGGATCGCAACCACGATGGCGGTCAACCCGGTGCGCCCGCCTGCGCTGACGCCCGCAGCGGATTCGATATAGCTGGTGGTGGTCGAGGTGCCCAGCAGGGAGCCGGCCATGGCGGCGGTGCTGTCGGCGATCAGCGCGCGGCCCATTTTCGGCATGTTGCCCTGCTTGTCCATCAGCCCGGCGCGCTTGGCGACGCCGATCAGGGTGCCGGAGTTGTCGAACAGATCAACGAACAGGAAGGCAAAGATCACGCTGATCAGGCCAACGTTGAAGGCGCCCTTGATGTCCAGTTGCAGGAAGGTTGGCGCCAGCGACGGCGGCATCGACACCACGCCTGCGAAAGGCGTGTAGCCGAGCAGGATCGAAACAATGGTCACTGCCAGAATGCCGATCAGTACCGCGCCGCGCACGTTGAGTTTTTCCAGTGCGACGATCAGGAAGAAGCCCAGGGTGGCCAGCACGGGAGCGGGTTGCTTCAGATCGCCCATGCCCAGCATGGTGGCCGGGTTGCTGACCACGATGCCCGCGTTGTGCAGGGCAATCAGCGCGAGAAACAGACCAATGCCTGCGGCAATCGCCGAGCGCAGCGGCAAGGGGATGGCATTGATGATCAGTTCGCGGATGCGAAAGATCGACAGGATGAAAAACATCACCGCCGAAATGAATACCGCGCCCAATGCCACCTGCCAGGTATGGTGCATGTGCAGCACGACGGTGTAGGTAAAGAAGGCGTTCAGGCCCATGCCCGGTGCCAGGGCAATCGGGTAGTTGGCGATCAGACCCATGGTCGCCGAGCCGATGGCGGCAGCCAGACAGGTGGCGACGAACAGCGCGCCCTTGTCCATGCCGGTCTCGCCAAGAATGCTCGGGTTGACGAACAGGATGTAGGCCATGGCCAGAAACGTGGTCACACCCGCGAGGATCTCGGTGCGCACATTGGTGTTGTGTGTCTTGAGTTGAAACAGCCGCTCCAGCATGTCTGGCTCCCGGTGACGCGCCTGCGCCGTGAGTGAATCGACTCAAACAGCAAAGCACAGACCATGCAGGCAGTCGGTGAATTGTGCGGGCCGCAAAAAGCCGCGCATCATACCAGCAGCAGGAGGTTGTGGCTGCCTGTCGATGAAGGGTTGCTGAAGTGACGTGGGACCGGCTTCAGACGGGAAGAGGCCAATACATTCAACACGGCTGTTTTGTCAGAGCCAGTGCCTTCCCGGCTAAAGCCGGTCCCACGACACCAGCGGCGGCTGCCTGCGGATCAATGATTCACTGACGTGGGACCGCCTTCAGCCGGGAAGAGGCCAGTACATCCAGTACAGCTGCGTGTCAGTACACAGCTCGTCCGACACCTCTTTCAACAGCGCCACCCCCTCGCTCGTCAACCGTCCTGAACGTTGCCAATCCCGTGAAGTCGTACCCCTTAAGACGCAGATCACTGCGCTGTTTGAGTACCCTACCGTGAGGTTTCCATGAGTTCATCATCCCCCCAGGACTTCGCTGGTCACGCGATCAGCCTGACCCTCAACGGGCAGGCACGACAGCTTGAAGTCCAACCCTGGACCACATTGCTCGACCTGCTGCGCGACCAGCTCGATCTGGTTGGCAGCAAGAAAGGCTGCGACCACGGCCAGTGCGGCGCTTGCACTGTGTTGCGCGATGGCAAGCGGATCAATTCCTGCCTGACCCTGGCAATCATGTGCGACGGCGCCGAGCTGACGACCATTGAAGGCCTGGCCGACAACGACCAGTTGCACCCGCTGCAACAGGCGTTCATCAAGCATGACGCGTTTCAGTGCGGCTATTGCACCCCTGGCCAGATCTGCTCGGCCGTGGGCCTTGCCAATGAAGGCCGCGCCAACAGCCGTGGCGAGATCCAGGAAATGATGAGCGGCAACCTCTGCCGCTGTGGCGCCTACAGCAACATCGTCGATGCTGTGCAGGAAGTGTTGCCGCAGATGCGCGACGCCGACAAAGCGGGGCGCAGCCAATGAACCCGTTTACCTATAGCCGACCAGCCAGTGTCAGCGAAGCCGTGATGCAGAGCGGGGCGGCTACCCGCTTCATCGCTGGCGGCACCAACCTGCTCGACCTGATGAAAGAAAACGTCACCCAGCCCGAGCACCTGATCGACATCACCGGCCTGCCGCTGGATACGGTCACTGAAACCGCCTCGGGCGGGGTCATGATCGGGGCGCTGGTGAGCAACGCCGACCTGGCCTGGCATCCGCTGATCGAAGAGCGCTATGCCTTGCTCTCCCAGGCAATTCTGGCCGGGGCGTCGCCGCAGCTGCGCAACATGGCAAGCACCGGTGGCAACCTGCTGCAACGCACGCGCTGCTATTACTTCTATGATTCGACCACGCCCTGCAACAAGCGCGAGCCCGGCAGTGGTTGCCCGGCGCGTACCGGCCTGAACCGCATTCACGCCATTCTTGGCGCCAGTGACGCCTGTGTTGCGACGCACCCGTCGGACATGTGCGTGGCCCTGGCCGCACTGGATGCCGTGGTGCATGTCGAGGGTCGTGCGGGCAAGCGCAGCATTGAATTCGCCGACTTCCACCGCCTGCCTGGTGATACCCCGCAGCACGACAATCAGTTGGCCGAAGGTGAGCTGGTCACTGCCGTCGAGCTGCCGGCCCCAGGTTTCGCGGGCCAGGGCAAGTACCTGAAGATCCGCGATCGTGCCTCCTATGCCTTCGCCCTGATTTCAGTCGCCGCATCGCTGCAACTCGATGGCGATGTAATTCGCGATGCACGCCTGGCACTGGGCGGTGTGGCGCACAAGCCATGGCGCGACAAGGTGATCGAGCACATGCTGATCGGCAAGCCGGTTTCGCGGGAAAACTTTGCGGCCGCTGCCGATGCGCTGTTGGCCGACGCCGAACCGCTTGAGCACAACGCCTTCAAAATCAAACTGGCACGCCGCGCGATCATCCGCGCCCTGAGCGACGCCGCCGTGGGAGGAGATGCCCGATGAACACGCCTGTATCGCCAATGGGCCAAGGGCTGGACCGCGTTGACGGCAAACTCAAGGTCACCGGGCAAGCGCGCTACGCCGGAGAGTACCCGGAGACCGGCTTGCTGTACGGCAGCGTGGTGTCCAGCACCATCGCCCGTGGACGCGTTACCCACATCGACGTCACCGAAGCGTTGCAAGTGCCCGGTGTGGTGATGATCCTCGATCACAAGAATCGCCCGAAGCTGGCCAGTTACGACGAAGATTACGAGGACGCTGACTCGGCCGAAGGTTCGCCCTTTCGTCCGCTGTACAACGATCGCGTGCTGTACAGCGGCCAGCCGCTGGCGCTGGTGGTAGCCGAGACGCTTGAACTGGCGCGTCACGCCGGTTCTCTGGTGCGCATCGAATACCTGGCTGAAGCGCACCAGACCGATTTGCTCGCGCAGCAGGAACACAGCTACGCAGCGCCTGCCGAGTTACCCAAGCCACGAGGTGACTTCCAGACCGCCTACACCGGCGCAGCCGTGAGTATCGACGCTCATTACAGCACGCCGGTGGAGCATCACAACCCGATGGAACCGCATGCGTCCACTGTGCTGTACCAGGCGGACGGCAGCCTGCACATCCATGACAAGACCCAGGGCCCGCAGAACTGTCAGGACTACCTGCACAACGTGTTCGGCCTGGAAAAAGACAAGATTCGTGTGCTGGCCGCTTTTGTCGGTGGCGCTTTCGGTTCCGGCCTGCGCCCACAGTACCAGCTGCCACTGGCCGTCATGGCGGCGCTGGAATTGAAACGCTCGGTACGCGTGACCCTGACGCGTCAGCAGATGTTCACCTTTGGTTACCGCCCGCGCACGCTGCAGCGCTTGCGTCTGGGCGCCAGTGCCGATGGCCGCCTGCAGGCCGTGGCGCACGAGGCCAACGGCCAGACCTCGCGGTTCGAAGACTTCACCGAGCACGTCGTCGAGTGGAGCGGCATGCTCTACAAGTGTGACAACGTCGAACTGACCTACAAGCTGACGCCGCTGGATGTCTACACGCCGCTGGACATGCGCGCACCCGGCGCGGCGCTGGGGCTGATTGGCCTGGAATGCGCCATGGACGAACTGGCGTACGCGCTGGCCATCGATCCGGTGCAACTGCGCCTGACCAACTTTGCCGAACGCAACGATAACGAAGACAAGCCGTACTCAAGCAAGGAGCTGCGCGCCTGTTACGCCCAGGGCGCCGAGCGTTTTGGCTGGAACAAGCGCAACCCGGAACCGCGCAGCATGCGCCAGGGCCGACAGCTGGTCGGTTGGGGCATGGCCGGCGGTGTGTGGGAAGCGATGCAGATGAAGGCCAGCGCCAAGGCGCACATTGATGCCGAGGGCAAGCTGACGGTCAGCAGCGCCACGACGGATATCGGCACTGGCACCTATACCGTGATGACTCAGATCGCGGCCGCAGCCGCAGGCGTATCGGTGGCTGATACCACCTTTCTGCTGGGCGACTCTTCACTGCCGACTGCGCCATTGCAGGGCGGTTCGTTCACCGTGTCGTCGGTCGGCACAGCGGTTCAACAGGCGGGTCAGGCGTTGCGCAAGAAGTTGTTCGAGGTTGCCTGCCAGCTGGACACGCGTTTCGCTACCGGCAGCGCTGAGCAAATGACCATCGCTGACGGCTTTCTGCAGATTGGCGATCAGCGGGTGGCGCTGCGCGATGTGTTGAGCGGTCAGCCGGATGGCTTGCAGGTGCAGGTCGATGCCGAGCCGGACGAGAAACGCGAAGGTTACGCCACCGCGACTCACTCGGCCGTGTTCGTCGAAGTGCAGGTCGATGAAGATCTTGGCACCATCAAGGTCAGCCGTGTGGTCAGCGCTATTGCTGCAGGCCGGGTGGTCAACCCGAAGATGGCGCGCAGTCAGATCCTCGGTGGCGTGGTCTGGGGCATGGGCATGGCCCTGCAGGAAGAAACCCAGAGCGACCACAATCTGGGACGTTTCATGAACC
Organism: Pseudomonas viridiflava; assembly: GCF_900585905.1. GTDB lineage: Bacteria > Pseudomonadota > Gammaproteobacteria > Pseudomonadales > Pseudomonadaceae > Aquipseudomonas. Next base: position 99,112 of record NZ_UTVH01000053.1, on the reverse strand, counting down.
ACAGTCTGGCCGAATACCACATCCCGGTGCATGCCGACATGGGTGACATTGATGTGGTATTCGTCGAAGAGCACGACGAGATCGTCAACGCGTTGGGCTCCAAGGGTGTCGGCGAGATCGGCATTGTCGGTGTTCCAGCGGCGGTGGCGAACGCGATTTACCACGCCACTGGCAAGCGCGTTCGGGACTTCCCGATCACCCTGGACAAGGTGCTCTAACGGCGCACTTGCGCCAAGTAGCGGCGGGGCGGTGAACCGTTGCCTGGTCACCGCCTCGCCAATGAGCCCGCTCGCCAGCGAGGATTGAACATGGACACGCGTTACCCGCTCTCGCCTGAACTTGGGGCGTTCGTGGCCAAGACTGAAAGCCTGGCCTCGACCGCAACGGATTTCCCTGGTCAGCGCGCGTCGTATGTGCGCATGGCCAAAGCGTTCGATACGGCACGCCCGGACGGGTTGCAGATCACTGATCTGCAACTGGCCGATGTGCCGGTGCGCTGTTACCGGCCTGACGCATCTGTCGGACAGGCTGCTGCTGCACCCTGCGTGATTTATCTGCACGGTGGCGGCTGGATCGTCGGCGACCTCGATTCTCACGATTTCATTACTGCAGCGTTGGCCGCTGACACAGGCTGTGTGGTCATCGCGGTGGATTACCGCCTGGCGCCTGAGTATCCCTTTCCGCTGCCCTTCGACGATTGCGCGGCGGTCTGGCACGCGGTTCAGGCCCAGGCGGACTGGCTTGGCATCGACGCTGCCAAGGTTGCCGTGGCGGGTGACAGCGCAGGCGGGCAATTGGCTGCGGCGCTGTGCCTGGCACTGCGTGACGCCGGTTCGCCACAGCCCAAAGGTCAGGCGCTGTTGTACCCGGCGCTGGGTGGCAGTGCAGCGTTGTCATCGCGCCATGAGTGCTCCGATGCGCCCCTGTTGAGCAGCGCCGAACTGGATGATTGCTGGGCGTTGTATCTCCAGCGTCCCGAGGATTATCAATCGGCTTACGCCATGCCGTTGCTGGCCGAGGATTTCAGCGCTCTGGCTCCTGCCTACATTGCCGTGGCCCAGTTCGACCCGTTGCGTGACGATGGCGTGGTCTATGAACAGCGCTTGCGAGAAGCCGGTGTGCCGACCGCCCTGGATCCGGGGACAGGTCTGGTGCATGGCTACATTCGAGCCTTGGGTCTGGCGCCGGAAGTCGATCAGGCCTACCAGCGGCTGGTTCGGGCGCTGGTGGGGTTTGTACGCAACTGACGTTCACGGCCAAACCTGTAGGAGCCAACAAGTTGGCTCCTACAGACTCCTGCGGTGTCAGGCGCGCTGTGGGTTCTCTGCTTCCTCTGCGACCACTTCACGCATTCGGTCGCGATTGGCCAGGGTCGGGAACAGTTTGATCCAGATCCCGGTGACCGCCAGTGTGCCGACGCCGCCCATGACCACTGCGGGGACCACACCGAACCAGTGGGCAGTCAGGCCGGACTCGAATTCTCCCAGTTGATTGGACGCGCCGATGAACAGGCCGTTGACCGCACTGACGCGGCCACGCATTTCGTCCGGGGTTTCCAGCTGCACGAATGAGGCGCGGATCACCATGCTGATCATGTCCGCCGCTCCCAGCACAGCCAGCACGGCCAGGGAAAACCAGAAAGAAGTCGACAGGCCGAAGGCGATGGTCGCCACACCAAATACGCCCACCGCAGTGAACATGACCCGTCCGACATGGCGTTCGACGTTGAATCGCGCCAGCCACAATGACATCGCCAGGGCGCCGACCGCCGGTGCCGAGCGCAGCATGCCCAGCCCCCAGGGGCCAGTCAGCAGGATGTCCTTGGCGAATACCGGCAGCAGCGCCGTCGCACCGCCCAGCAGGACGGCGAACAGATCCAGCGAAATAGCGCCCAATATGTCATTGCGGCTGCGAATGAAGCGAATCCCGGCCAGCAGCGAATCCAGCGTGGCCTTGTTCTTGTTCAACGGCATTTGCCGTGCGGGCAGGCTGAGCATCAGCGCGCAGGCTACAACGTAGAGCAGCACCGTCGGGCCATACACCCAACTGCTGCCGAAGGCGTAGAGAAAGCCGCCGAGGGCGGGAGCGATGATGGTCGCCGACTGCTGCGCCGACTGCGCGGCGGCCACCGCTCGGGGGAACAGTGCAGGTGGCACGATGCTGGGCAGCAGTGCCTGCGTCGTTGGCATTTCGAACGAGCGCGCCGCACCCAGCGCGAACGCGAGGATAAAAATCATTTCGCGGGTGACGCTGCCGGTGCTGCTGCTGATGAACAGCGTCAAGGCAATCAGCGCCTGGGCGCTCTGGCAGATGGCGGCGACCTTGCGCCGGTCATAGCGATCCGCAACGTGGCCGGTGTGCAGCATGAACAGCACCCGGGGCGCAAATTCCACCAGGCCCACCAGGCCCAGATCCAGCACGTTGCCGGTGAGTTGATAGAGATTCCAGCCGATGGCGACGGTCAGCATCTGAAAGCCGCTGGCAGTGAAAATGCGGGCAAACCAGAACGCGACAAACGGGCGATGATGGCGCAACAACACAGGTGCTTGAGTCGACATGAGCAACAGCAGCCGGAGGAGGGGGAGGGCCAAGACTAGCAGTTGTAACAGCCTGTTGCGTGAAACGGGATCCAGAAGGGTCGGTAGGGCGGGCCGCTGCCTTTGTCGGGCAACGCCTCACGCGACAATAGACCACACGATGTTAATGCCTAAATAGGACTACTCTTTGACAGTCAGTTGACCTGCGTCAATGCCTGCTCAGGCAAACGAAACGCCAGGCAGGCTGGCATGCGCCCGAGGTTGTGAACAGGCTCGGCAAATGAGTCAGAACGATTCACTGGCGCAAGGCTCCACTAACCGTGGGGGCAGTGGCTGCTGACCTCGTGTCGGTGCCGAATCACCTGATTGAGGAAAACCTATGTTTGGTCTGGATGCAATTGAACTCGCCCGAATTCAGTTCGCGTTTACCATTTCGTTCCACATCCTGTTTCCGGCCATCACCATTGGTCTGGCAAGTTACCTGGCTGTGCTCGAAGGCCTTTGGCTAAAAACGCGCAACGACGTCTATCGCGACCTTTACCATTTCTGGTCGAAGATTTTCGCCGTCAACTTCGGCATGGGCGTGGTCTCCGGCCTGGTCATGGCCTATCAGTTCGGCACCAACTGGAGTCGCTTCTCGGATTTTGCCGGGGCAGTGACCGGGCCGTTGCTGACCTATGAGGTGCTGACTGCCTTCTTCCTCGAAGCTGGCTTCCTGGGCGTCATGCTGTTCGGCTGGAACCGGGTAGGGCGCAACCTGCACTTTTTTGCCACAGTGATGGTTGCCATCGGCACGCTGATTTCGACGTTCTGGATTCTCTCTTCCAACAGCTGGATGCAGACGCCGCAAGGTTTCGAGATTATCGACGGCCGGGTCATCCCCACCGACTGGTTCGCCGTGGTGTTCAACCCCTCGTTCCCCTATCGCCTGACGCACATGGCCATCGCAGCGTTCGTTGCCACCGCCTTCTTCGTCGGTTCGTCCGCGGCCTGGCACCTGCTGCGCGGCCGCGACAACCCTGCAGTGCGCAAGATGCTGTCGATGGCCATGTGGATGGCCTTGATCGTTGCGCCGATTCAGGCGGTCGTCGGTGACTTCCACGGCTTGAACACGCTTGAGCATCAACCGGCGAAGATTGCCGCGATTGAGGGCCACTGGGAAAATGTCGGCGACGAGCCAACTCCGCTGATCCTGTTTGGTTTGCCGGACATGAAAGAAGAGCGCACCAAGTACGCGGTTGAAATCCCTTATCTGGGCAGCCTGATCCTGACCCACAGCCTGGACAAACAGGTGCCAGCGCTCAAGGAATTCAAACCAGAGGATCGCCCCAACTCGACCATCGTGTTCTGGTCATTCCGGGTCATGGTCGCGCTGGGCATGCTGATGATTTTTACCGGCCTGTGGAGCCTGTGGCTGCGCAAGCGCGGCACGCTGTATCAGTCCCGCGCGTTCCTGTATCTCGCCCTGTGGATGGGGCCGTCCGGTCTGATCGCGATTCTGGCGGGCTGGTTCACCACCGAGATCGGTCGTCAGCCCTGGGTCGTGTATGGCCTGATGCGCACGTCCGATGCTTCGTCCGGGCACAGCGTTACGCAGATGAGCATTACCCTGGTGATGTTCGTGGTGGTTTACTTCCTGCTGTTCGGCACCGGTCTGGGTTACATGATGCGTCTGGTCCGCAAGGGTCCCAAGGCGTACATCGAACACGTGCCCGAAGGTGGGCCCGGGCAACAACGCACACCGGCCCGTCCGCTCTCCGCCGCTGTTGAAGGCACGGATGATGACGACCACCTCGATCGTCTGGGCAAGGGGAATTAAGTCATGGGTATTGATCTTCCGCTGATCTGGGCCGTCATCATCATTTTCGGCGTCATGATGTACGTGGTGATGGACGGTTTTGACCTGGGCATCGGCATTCTCTTTCCGTTCATGCAGGACAAGACCGACCGGGACGTGATGATGAACACCGTCGCGCCGGTCTGGGACGGCAACGAAACCTGGCTGGTGCTGGGCGGTGCCGGGTTGTTCGGTGCCTTCCCGCTGGCGTATTCAGTCGTGTTGTCGGCGCTGTACCTGCCGCTGATGTTCATGCTGATGGGCCTGATCTTTCGCGGTGTGGCGTTCGAGTTCCGCTTCAAGGCGACCGACGAAAAGCGTCACCTGTGGGACAAGGCGTTCATTGGTGGCTCGCTAGCGGCGACGTTCTTTCAGGGCGTGGCGCTGGGGGCTTATATCGACGGTATCCCGGTGGTCAATCGACAGTTCGCCGGGGGCGACATGGACTGGCTGTCACCCTTCACCGTCTTCTGTGGTCTGGCGCTGATCGTGGCTTATGCATTGCTGGGCTGCACCTGGTTGATCATGAAGACAGAAGGCGCGCTGCAGAAGGCCATGCATGATCTGGCCCGACCGCTGGCCTTCGTGCTGCTGGCGGTCATGGCGGTGGTGAGCCTGTGGACCCCGTTGGCCCACCCGGAAATCGCCGGGCGCTGGTTCACGCTGCCAAACCTGTTCTGGTTCATGCCGGTGCCGATTCTGGTGGTGGTGACCATGTACGGGTTGTTCAAGGCTGTTGCCCGCAACGCCAATTACACCCCGTTCCTGTTGACCTTGCTGCTGGTCTTCCTGGGCTACAGCGGTCTTGGCATCAGCCTGTGGCCCAACATCATCCCGCCGTCTGTGTCCATCTGGGCCGCCTCATCGCCGCCTCAGAGTCAGGGCTTCATGCTGGTCGGCACGTTGTTCATCCTGCCGTGCATCCTGGGTTACACCTTCTGGAGCTACTACGTGTTCCGCGGCAAGGTCACTCACGAACACGGCTACCACTAGTCAACAGCAGCCCCGAGGGATGGCTTCGGGGCAGGCGACAGAGGAGTACTGGCGATGTCTGGTAACGAATCCTTTCACGACGAGCAAGACCCGGCGCTGAAAAAGCCGTTGTGGCAACGTCTGGCCTGGCTGGTCGGAATCTGGGCGGCGAGTGTGTTTGCGCTGTTCATTGTCGCCAGCCTGCTGCGGCTGTTCATGAACGCGGCGGGGCTGACGACCCATTGATACTTATCCCATTCCCGCATCCCATCGATGCGGTTTTATAACCCTCCGTCTGGAGGGTTTTTTTTGTGGCAAATGAGTGCGATCACAAACAGGAATGCTTTCCTGTAGGAGCGCGCTTGCCCGCGATGGCGGTAGACCAGCCGCTGCAGATCTGTCGGATGCTCTGGCCAATCGCGGGCAAGCGCGCTCCTACGGATTCAGCCTCGCGATGCCAGTAGGAGCGCACGAGCAACGCGAGGCCGCGATGGCTGTTTACCTGATACACCACGGTGCCGGACGCCAGGGCGAAACCCGCGCGCGAGCAAAAAAAACCTTCCCGGCTAAAGCCGGTCCCACGACAAATCAAACCTCAACCCGCTACTTGCGTGCCTTGAGAATCACGAACTTGGGCGTCGACGCCACTTGCTCCACACCGCGAAACAAGCGGGCCAGTTTAGTGTGGTAACCCAGATGCCGGTTGCCGACCACGTACAGCGCGCCCCCCGGTACCAGTGCCGCGCGGGCCTGCTGGAACATGCGCCAGGCAAGAAAATCACCCACCACCTGCTGCTGATGGAACGGCGGGTTGCACAGCACCACATCCAGCGAATCCGCTTCCTGCCCAGCGAGGCCATCATCAGCACGCAGCACCACCTCGCGCTCGCCCAGCGTGGCGCGCCAGTTCTGCTGCGCTGACTGGATCGCCATGTACGACTCATCCACCAGGGTGTAATGGGCCTGCGGATTGGCCAGCGCACTGGCGATGGCCAGTACGCCATTGCCGCACCCGAGATCAGCCACCCTGGCCGAGCCCAGGTTGGTCGGCAGAAAGGGCAGAAAGGCGCGGGTGCCGATGTCCACCCCTTCGCGGCAGAAGACGTTGGCGTGGTTGACCAGTTCGATAGCCGGCTCATCCAGCGTGTAACGTGTCGGGTAGGGCGAGCTGAAATGCTCCTTGGTCTCCGGCGTGGCGAACAGCAGTCGCGCCTTTTTCACTGCCAGCGACGCGCTGATCGGGCCGACGTATTCCTCTAGCAGCTCGCCTGCCGAGCGGGGCAGATGCTTGACCATTGCGGCGGCCACCACGCGGGCATTGGGGGCCAGTTGGCCTTGCAGCCGAATCAATTGCTCTTCCAGCAGCGCCAGGGTTTTCGGTACCCGGATCAATACCCAGTCAAAGGGCCCGGTCAGTGGCTCGCTTGCCGGAACCTGCGTCACGGCATCGAACGCCATGCCGTTTCGCACCAGGTTTTTCTGCAGGCCCTGAGCGGCCAGCCATGAGTCGGTGCTGCTGGTCACCGTGGCGTGCTGCGCGAGGCTGGCGGCTAGCGCGCCAAAGCTGTCGTTAAGCACCAGCACTTTGCTGTGCAGCGTCAGGCCTTGCCCGGCCACATGGTTGAGCAAGTACTCATCGGCAGCATCAAACGCCTGCAACGGCTCGTCCTGTTGTTCCGGCTGGCGGATGAGATCGAGCTGGGCAAACGGCGTATCAAGCAACGGCATGGGCGAAGTAACTCTTAATAGTCGGCGGGTTGCGAAGAATGCAAACTTGAACCCGATACAGGGCTGGCTGAGGCGAAAGATTTTACGTGCTTTTTGCCTCCTGCACCCGCCGTGCGCGCCTGTATTTAAAACATTCCGCTCAATGCCGCCTGAACCACCGCCGCCGTTTTGTTGCTGACCCCCATTTTCTGCACCGCGTTGGCGACGTGAAAATGCACCGTACGCTTTTTCATGCTCAGGATCAGGGCGATATCATCCGCAGACTTGCCCGCAGCGGTCCATTTCAGAATCTCGATTTCACGCTCCGTCAGCTGTTCCTGCGCGTGATTGTGGCTTGCACCTGGCACCAGATCGCTCATGTTGCCTCCATGGCAATGGTTGTTTTGAAGGTTTCCAGAGTGTAGGAAAAATCTGTGCGCGCAAAGCGGTGCGCTTTCACCGCAAGACAGGGGGACTGCTCGGCGACGCTGCGCGATGTTGTGAGAAAAAGCGCAAAGCCTTGTCTGGCGCGGCTTGCAGGCAATCACAATTATCGGGACTAATCATGGCGCTATGATGGCTATAGACAATCAATCTAAGATGTCGAGGTTATCGACAGCGATGACATTACAAGCCGTCGGTGTTTATTCATCGCGCTTTGCGGGAAACTGACATCTTTCGGGTCAGACGCAGGAGTCACCATCGACCATGACCGCCAGTGCAGAAAAGTACACCCGGCAGACGCTGCTTGAGGTCACGCCACTCACCCCGACACTGTTCACCTTGCGGGCCACTCGCGATCCGTCATTCCGCTTCACTGCCGGGCAGTTTGCGCGGTTGGGCGTGACCAAGGCCGATGGCAGTATTGTCTGGCGGGCGTACTCGATGGTGTCCTCGCCCCATGACGAGTTTCTCGAATTTTTCTCGATTGTCGTGCCCGGCGGCGAATTCACCAGTGAGCTGAGCCGGCTGCAAGTGGGCGATACCCTACTGGTGGAAAAAATGGCGACCGGTTACCTGACCGTTGACCGCTTCACCGATGGCCGCGATCTCTGGCTGCTCTCCACCGGCACCGGAGTGGCGCCGTTTCTGTCGATCCTTCAGGATTTTGAGGCGTGGGAGAAGTTTGAGCGCATCGTGCTGGTCTACAGCGCGCGGGAGGCCAGGGAGCTGGCTTATCAGCCCCTGATCGCAGGGCTTGAAGCACGTGAGTACCTAGCCGAACATGCGGGCAAGCTGGTTTATGTGCCCGTGGTGACGCGAGAAGACATCAACGGCGCGCTGCAGGGCCGCATCACTCACATGATCGAGAATGGCGAGCTGGAACGGGCTGCCGGGTTGGCCCTTGAGCCGCAGCATTCGCGGGTGATGATCTGCGGCAACCCGCAGATGATCGAGGACACGCGGGCACTGCTCAAAGTCCGGGACATGAACCTCAACCTGACCCGGCGACCGGGGCAGGTGGTGGTGGAGAATTACTGGTAGAAGGCAGCGGCTGTTAAAGCGGCTGCTTCGGGTCGACGGTGATAGGCGCCACAGACTGAGGCGCGTGCTGCTCCTTGAGCAGGTCGCGAATTTCACCCAGCAGCACTTCCTGCTTGCTCGGTGTGGCAGGCAACGTCGGCGCCTTGGCTTCTTCGCGCTTGAGGCGGTTGATCGCTTTCACGCCCATGAAGATGGCGAAGGCCACGATGATGAAATCGATCACGGTCTGGATGAACTTGCCATAAGCCAGCACGACGGCTGGCGCAGTGCCTTCGGCAGGTCGCAACACCACGGCCAGGTCGCTGAAGTCCACGCCACCGATCAGCAGGCCCAGGGGCGGCATGATCACATCGCCGACGAACGACGAAACGATCTTGCCGAATGCTGCACCAATGATGATACCGACGGCCATATCGACCACGTTACCTTTGACGGCAAAGGCTTTGAATTCGCTTAGTACGCTCATGGGTCATTCCTTGTTACAGATGAGTTGGGTCTGATGCAGTGTAATTCAGCTGCGGGGGTTGTGCTTTCGAACCTGGTAGTCGACCGAAGCGGGCGGGGTAAGTTTTATCGGCGTGACTAAAACTTGTCGCTACCGCAGGCCAACGCAGCCTCCCGAGCTGCGTTATGATTGACGACTTTTCTCCAGTGGGGTTGTCATGGCCAAGGCCAAACGCTTGTATGGCTGCACCGAATGCGGCGCAACCTTCGCCAAATGGGCTGGCCAGTGCACCGAATGCGGCGCCTGGAATACGCTGGTCGAGACCATGCTGGAGAGCGGTGCGGCGGCGCCACCCAGTGGGCGCTCGGGCTGGACCGGGCAGCAGACTCAGCTGCGCACGCTGGCTGAAGTCAGTATCGAAGAAATTCCGCGCTTTTCCACCAGCTCCGCAGAACTCGACCGCGTCCTCGGCGGCGGCCTGGTCGATGGCTCGGTGGTGCTGATTGGCGGCGACCCCGGTATCGGCAAATCGACCATCCTGTTGCAGACCTTGTGCAATATTGCCGAGCGCATCCCTGCGCTGTATGTGACGGGCGAGGAGTCGCAACAGCAGGTCGCCATGCGCGCCCGTCGTCTGGGTTTGCCCCAGGACAAGCTCAAGGTGATGACCGAAACCTGTATCGAAAACATCATCGCCACGGCCAAGGTCGAGAAGCCCAAGGTCATGGTGATCGATTCCATCCAGACCATCTTCACCGAGCAATTGCAATCGGCGCCCGGCGGCGTTTCGCAGGTGCGTGAAAGTGCCGCGCTGCTGGTGCGCTATGCCAAGCAGAGCGGCACGGCCATCTTCCTGGTGGGCCACGTGACCAAGGAAGGCGCGCTGGCCGGGCCTCGGGTGCTGGAACACATGGTGGACACGGTGCTGTATTTCGAAGGCGAGTCCGACGGCCGCCTGCGTCTGCTGCGTGCGGTCAAGAACCGTTTCGGTGCGGTGAACGAGCTGGGTGTATTCGGCATGACCGACAAGGGGCTCAAGGAAGTCTCCAACCCGTCGGCGATCTTTCTCACCCGCGCTCAGGAAGAAGTGCCGGGCAGCGTGGTGATGGCGACCTGGGAAGGGACGCGGCCCATGCTGGTGGAGGTTCAGGCTCTGGTGGACGACAGTCACATGTCCAACCCGCGGCGGGTAACCCTGGGCCTGGATCAGAACCGGCTGGCGATGCTGCTGGCAGTGCTGCATCGCCATGGCGGCATTCCGACTCACGATCAGGACGTGTTTCTCAACGTGGTTGGCGGCGTCAAGGTACTGGAAACCGCGTCTGACCTGGCGTTGATGGCCGCGGTCATGTCCAGCCTGCGCAATCGTCCGTTGCCCCATGATCTGCTGGTGTTCGGCGAGGTCGGTCTGTCTGGCGAGGTACGCCCGGTGCCCAGCGGTCAGGAGCGTCTGAAGGAAGCGGCCAAGCATGGCTTCAAGCGCGCCATCGTGCCCAAGGCCAACGCACCGAAAGAAGCGCCGCCGGGCCTGCAGATCATTGGCGTGACGCGCCTCGAACAGGCGCTGGACGCGTTGTTCGAATAGCCACGGCGATGCTGTAGCGACAAAGGGTGTGAATGGCGAGTAGGTGTTCTCTGGCGCCCGTATCGCACGCGCAGCAGACACGCATCTGTAGAAGCCAATTTGTTGGCGAGGCGGCATGACTGACAGAGTCTCGCCAGCAAGTGGGCACCACCGGTGAGCGCTACGCAAAGCATCAGGATCAGACAAGGTGAGTTGTCGATAAGAGCTGCCGAAGGCTGCAGATCCCGGCCTCCCATCAGCCTCGCCAACCAAGTGATCATACGACCTTAGTCTAGGCAAAACTTGCTCCAGCCTCCAATCCTGCGGGGTAGGGCCTATGTTCGCGAGCCCTGCTTAAAAAAACGAGAAATCCCTGTTGAGGGATACCATGATCAGTTGTACGATGACTTACGACATCGGTAGGCAACCGGTGGTCCATTCACTTTTCTGCTTTCCCAGGGTGTTCGAATAATGAATCCACAAGAACTGAAGTCCATCCTTTCCCACGGCCTGCTGTCTTTCCCGGTCACCGATTTCAATGCTCAGGGCGATTTCCACCGCGCGGGCTATATCAAACGTCTCGAGTGGCTGGCCCCTTACGGTGCGAGCGCTCTGTTCGCGGCAGGCGGTACAGGTGAGTTCTTCTCCCTGGCTGCCAGCGAATACTCCGAAGTCATCAAGACTGCCGTCGACACCTGCGCCAGCAGCGTCCCTATCCTGGCCGGTGTCGGCGGGTCGACCCGTCAGGCCATCGAATACGCTCAAGAAGCCGAGCGTCTGGGCGCCAAAGGCCTGTTGCTGCTGCCGCACTACCTCACTGAAGCCAGCCAGGACGGTGTTGCCGCCCACGTTGAAGCCGTGTGTAAATCGGTCAAGATTGGTGTGATCGTCTACAACCGTAACGTCTGCCGTCTCACTGCTCCACTGCTGGAACGTCTGGCCGAGCGCTGCCCGAACCTGATCGGTTACAAGGATGGCCTGGGCGATATCGAACTCATGGTTTCGATCCGCCGCCGCCTTGGCGACCGCTTCTCCTACCTGGGCGGCTTGCCGACCGCTGAAGTCTACGCCGCTGCCTACAAGGCGCTGGGCGTGCCGGTCTACTCCTCTGCAGTGTTCAACTTCGTACCGAAGCTGGCCATGGATTTCTACCATGCCATTGCCAAGGACGATCACGTTGCTGTCGGCAAGATGATCGATGACTTCTTCCTGCCTTACCTGGATATCCGTAATCGCAAATCCGGTTATGCCGTGAGCATCGTCAAGGCTGGCGCGAAAATCGCTGGTTATGACGCAGGCCCGGTGCGTACCCCCCTGACCGACCTGACTGGCGAAGAGTATGAAATGCTCGCCGCGCTGATGGACAAGCAGGGTAAGCAATAACACTGGCCATGGCATCGAGCCGCTGAGCAATCAGCGGTTTTTTGCCCTTGGTGGTTTGCCAGCAACACATGGGCTGACGGGGTTTGCATCAGCCAGAAGGGACGTAGCAACTGTGGGTGGGAAGGGGCGCGCAGAGCGACACGACCCAAGGGGCCGGCAGGCGCAAGCAGCACAGCAAGACAGCAACACGATCTACCCGCGTAAAAAAAATAATTAGTGGGAGTTACCGTTCATGCAAAAGTCCAAGCCGACTCACGTCCGCTATTTGATTCTGTTCATGCTGTTTCTGGTGACCACGATCAACTACGCCGACCGCGCCACCATCGCCATCGCGGGCTCCAGCCTGCAAAAAGACCTCGGCATCGACGCGGTCACTCTCGGATTCATCTTCTCCGCATTCGGTTGGGCCTATGTGGCCGGTCAGATTCCTGGCGGCTGGTTGCTCGACCGTTTCGGTTCGAAAAAAATCTACGCCCTGAGCATTTTCACCTGGTCGCTGTTCACCTTGCTGCAAGGCTATGTGGGTGAATTCGGCATCGGCTCCGCCGTCATCGTGCTGTTCATGCTGCGTTTCATGGTAGGCCTGGCCGAAGCGCCGTCCTTCCCTGGCAACGCGCGCATCGTCGCGGCCTGGTTCCCCACTGCCGAACGCGGGACGGCGTCTGCCATCTTCAACTCCGCGCAATATTTCGCCACCGTACTGTTCGCGCCGCTGATGGGCTGGATCGTCTATCGGTTCGGCTGGCAGCATGTGTTTGTGGTCATGGGCTCCATCGGGATCGTCTTCTCGGCGATCTGGATGAAGGTGATCTACAGCCCGCGTGAGCACCCGCGCATCAACAAGGAAGAGTTCGATCACATCGCCGACAACGGCGGCATGGTTGACATGGACCAGGAGCAGGGCAAAGGCAAGAGCAGCGGCCCGAAGTGGGACTACATCCGCCAGCTGCTGACCAACCGCATGATGCTCGGCATCTACCTGAGCCAGTACTGCATCAACGGCATCACCTACTTTTTCCTGACCTGGTTCCCGGTGTACCTGGTTCAGGAGCGTGGCATGACCATTCTCAAGGCTGGCATCATCGCTTCGCTGCCTGCCATCTGCGGCTTTATCGGCGGTGTGCTGGGCGGCGTGATTTCCGATTACCTGCTGCGCAAGGGGCACTCCCTGACGTTCGCCCGCAAGGCGCCTATCATTGGCGGTCTGTTGCTTTCCACCACCATCGTGGCGTGCAATTACGTCGATATCGAATGGATGGTCGTCGGCTTCATGGCGCTGGCATTCTTCGGCAAAGGCGTGGGCGCGCTGGGCTGGGCAGTGATGTCCGATGCCTCGCCCAAACAGATCGCCGGTCTCAGTGGCGGCCTGTTCAACACCTTCGGCAACATTGCTTCGATCACCACCCCTATCGTGATTGGCTACATCATCAGCTCCACCGGCTCGTTCAAATGGGCGCTGGTGTTCGTCGGTGCCAATGCCGTGGTCGCGGTGTTCAGCTACATCTTCATCGTCGGTGAGATCAAACGCGTTGAATTGAAAGAGCCGCCAACCAAGGGGCCATTGACTGGCGACAACGCCAGCGAACTTTCTCAAGCTAAATCCTGAGGAAAACCGTGATGAACCTGATTCAACATGCCGATTCGCCTCGTTACATCCGGCTGCATGAGCTGGATAACGTGGTCGTGGTAGTCAACGACCAGGGCGTGCCCGCTGGCACTGTGTTCGACAACGGTCTGGTGACGATCGACAACGTGCCGCAAAGCCACAAGGTCAACACCGTCGACATCGCCGAAGGGGCGCCGATCATCCGTTACGGGCACACCATTGGTTATGCCCTGCAGCCGATTCCCCAGGGTAGCTGGGTCAGGGAAGACCAGCTGCTCATGCCGTCAGCGCCTGCGCTGGACAGCCTGCCGATGTCCGACGCCGTGCCTGTGCGCGGTGAGGCGCTGGAGGGCTTCACCTTTGAGGGCTATCGCAACGCCGACGGCACCGTGGGCACGCGCAATATCCTGGGCATCACCACCACCGTGCAGTGCGTGACTGGCGTGCTGGATCACGCGGTCAAGCGCATTCGCGAGGAGCTGCTGCCCAGCTATCCCAACGTCGATGACGTGGTGGCGCTGACCCACAGCTACGGCTGCGGCGTTGCCATTACTGCCACCGATGCCTACATCCCGATTCGCACCGTGCGCAACCTGGCGCGCAACCCGAATCTGGGGGGTGAAGCGCTGGTGATCAGCCTGGGCTGCGAGAAACTGCAGGCCGGGCAGGTGATGCACGAGGACGACAGTTCGGTTGACCTGAGTGATCCCTGGCTGTATCGGCTGCAGGACTCCAGCCACGGCTTCAACGAGATGATCGAGCAGATCATGGCGTTGGCCGAAGTGCGCCTGAAGAAACTTGATCAGCGTCGTCGCGAAACCGTGCCGGCGTCTGAGCTGATTCTGGGCATGCAGTGCGGCGGCAGTGATGCGTTTTCCGGCATCACCGCCAACCCGGCGCTGGGCTATGCCTCCGACCTGCTGCTGCGCGCTGGCGCCACGGTGATGTTCTCCGAAGTGACCGAAGTGCGCGACGCCATCTACCTGCTGACGTCTCGTGCTGAAACCCGGGACGTGGCCCAGGAACTGGTGCGCGAGATGGACTGGTATGACCGCTATCTGGCCAAGGGTGAAGCCGACCGCAGCGCCAACACGACGCCCGGCAACAAGAAGGGCGGGTTGTCGAACATCGTCGAGAAGTCCCTGGGATCAATCGTCAAGTCCGGCAGCAGCGCCATTAACGGCGTGCTGGGCCCTGGCGAACGCTTCAAGCGCAAGGGTTTGATTTTCTGCGCCACGCCGGCCAGCGATTTTGTCTGCGGTACGCTGCAACTGGCCGCCGGGATGAACCTGCACGTGTTCACCACCGGCCGTGGCACGCCTTATGGCCTGGCCATGGCGCCGGTGGTCAAAGTGTCGACCCGGACCGAACTGGCGCAGCGCTGGCCGGACCTGATCGACATTGATGCCGGGCGGATTGCCACCGGGCGGGCAAGTATCGACGACCTGGGTTGGGAGCTGTTCCATTTCTATCTGGATGTGGCCAGTGGCAAGAAAAAAACCTGGACCGAACACTATCGCCTGCACAACGACATCACCCTGTTCAACCCGGCACCGATTACCTGATCGATAAGCGGGCCGGTGCAGAACATGCGTACTTGTTCTGCAAAGGCCCGTGCCAGAGCATCCCTCGCTTTTATTCCGCTGGTCCCGCTGCTCTCAATTACGCTGAACTAACCGCTGCATTTCGTTTTCCTCTACACATACGTGCCGCACTCGCGCGGCGCGATTTGTTTGATGAGGAGAGCCAGATGCGCGCACTTACTTACCACGGGGCCAATGACGTTCGAGTGGATACCGTGCCTGATCCAGTGATTCAGGAAGCCGATGACATCGTGCTGAAAGTCACTGCAACGGCCATCTGCGGTTCTGACCTGCACTTGTACCGTGGCAAGATTCCGTCCACCGAGTCGGGCGATATCTTCGGCCACGAGTTCATGGGCATTGTTGAAGAAGTCGGGCCACAAGTCACAGCAGTAAAACCAGGTGATCGCGTGGTGATTCCGTTCGTGATTGCCTGTGGTGGCTGTTTCTTCTGCCAGCTTGATCAGTTTGCGGCCTGTGAAACCACCAATACTGGCCGTGGGGCGATTCTCAACAAAAAGTCCATTCCACCAGGGGCGGCGTTGTTCGGCTTCAGCCACTTGTATGGCGGTATTCCGGGCGGCCAGGCCGAATATGTGCGTGTGCCCAAGGGCAATACCGGCCCGTTCAAAGTGCCAGGTACGTTGTCGGATGACAAAGTACTGTTTCTCTCCGATATTCTGCCAACCGCCTGGCAAGCCGTGCTGAACAGCGGCGTCGGCAAGGGTTCGAGCCTGGCCATTTATGGCGCAGGGCCTGTCGGCCTGTTGAGCGCTGCCTGCGCGCGCATGCTCGGCGTCGATAAAATCTTCATGGTCGATCACCACGCTTATCGCCTCAGCTATGCCCAGGCGACTTACGGCGTGATCCCGATCAACTTCGATGAAGACGATGATCCGGCTGACACCATCATCCGCCAGACCGCCGGGATGCGTGGCGTCGATGGCGTGATCGATGCAGTGGGTTTCGAAGCCAAGGGCAGCACCACTGAAACCGTGCTGACCACTCTGAAACTGGAAGGCAGCAGCGGCAAAGCCTTGCGTCAGTGCATTGCTGCCGTGCGTCGTGGCGGCGTGGTCAGTGTGCCGGGCGTGTATGCCGGGTTCATTCACGGTTTCCTGTTTGGCGACGCCTTCGACAAGGGCCTGACCTTCAAGATGGGCCAGACCCATGTCCAGCGTTACTTGCCAGAGCTGCTGGAGCACATCGAAAGCGGCGCGTTGAACCCTGAAGCAATCATCAGCCACAAGATGTCGCTGGAGCAGGCGGTTGAAGGCTACAAGATGTTCGACAAGAAAGAAGACGACTGCCGCAAGGTCATCCTGGTGCCAGGTGCAGCAGTGGTTTGATTCAAGCGTGACAGAGCAGGAGCGGCATTAGCCGCGAGGGTTGCTAATACCCAAGGATGTCAGGGTCTGATCTGAAATCCTGCCGGCGTGCCGACATCGTTGGCACTGCTGGCGAATGACTTTTCTGCAGGCAAAAAAAGACCCGCAACAAGGCGGGCCAGGAGATTCAACAGGAGTGACGTCAGGTTAAACACGCTGAAGTGAAAAGCGTGTGAAAAAGATGTCGTCTAATTGAAAAGCCCGGCATTTGCCGGGCTTTTTGTTTAATACCGATCAATGGTTGGCCTGGTAGGTCTGTCCCGTCGAAGTGGCGTTGGATCGGCCCGGCAATGCGTGCGGAGCATTAATCCGTGATGTCATTTTGTCTGCAAACTCCCGGGCTTCGTCCCAACTACTGCATTTCACCGGGTAATCGTCCAGCTTCACGATCCAGTTTGCACCGTGCGTACCTTCTTCAATCTGGATAAGCATCGCTTGCATCTCCATCAGTCAGGCGGTTTTACAAAATGCCGAGTGTTCGGCGCTGAAAACATCGCGAAAATCCTGCTCCCAATTTCTTCAGCGGGCTACCGTTTATTGGATCTTCCCGATGAACGTAGATATCTCTTGTTACGGTTTGACTAACTTCCCCATATAGCAAATGGCCGCCATCTAAGCGCGTGACGTGGCTGCATCTTTCAACTTCGCTTACATGCCCGCCTTGAATCGGGTCTGTTTATTCGGGGTAACGGTTTTCTTCACCGTCGCGCAGCCAAATCATGCCGAAAGCGACTGATATCCGGAGTAAAGGTCGTTTGGTCATTGCGCTGTCAGCGATCAAGAATGCAGGATCGAGCCTGTGGGGCCGGGCCATTGTGGGCAAATGAGGTGGGCATGGATCAGTTGCAGGAAAGGTGTCTGTGGGAACAGGTCACAGCGCGTCAGATCCCGCCGCTGTCTCTGCGTCAGGAAATCAGCGTTGACGTATGCGTGATCGGCGGCGGCATCACCGGCCTTTCTGCCGCCCTGCACTTGCTGGAGGCCGGCACCTCAGTTGCGGTGCTTGAGGCTTCACGCATCGGCACCGGGGGCTCCGGTCGCAATGTCGGTCTGGTCAATGCTGGCAGCTGGATCCCCCCTGACGCCGCAACACAGGTGCTTGGCCCCGCTGTGGGCGAGCGGTTCAACAGTGTGATGGGCCAGGCGCCCGCGCAGGTGTTCGCACTGATCGAAAAGTACGCCATCGAGTGTCAGGCGCGCCCCGTTGGCACCCTGCACATGGCCCACAACGGCAATGGCGCGAAAGACATTCAGGCGCGTCACGATCAATGGCGGCGACGGGGTGCCGACGTCGAGCTGCTCACCGGTGCGCGTTGTCAGGCGTATTGCGGCACCGACAAGATTGCCACTGCGCTACTGGATCGCCGCGCGGGCACGCTTAACCCGATGGCCTACACCGTCGGCCTGGGCGAAAGCGTGATTGGCCTCGGCGGGCGTATCTTTCAGGACTCACCCGTGCAGGCGGTGACCCGGCAAGACGCTCGCTGGCGAGTGAGCACTGCTACTGGCGTGGTGATCGCCGACAAGGTGGTGGTGGCCACCGGCGCCTACACCGAAGGCGAGTGGGCGGGCATCAGGCAAAATTTTTTCAAGGGCTATTACTACAACGTTGCCTCTGAACCTCTGACTTCAAGTGCGGCCGGCGAGGTGCTCAGGCACGGCCAGGGTTCCTGGGACACCCGCACAGTGCTCAGCAGCATTCGTCGCGACAATGAAGGGCGGCTGATCCTTGGCAGCATGGGCAAGATGAACAACAAGCCTGACTGGTTCATTCGCGGCTGGGCGGATCGCATCCAGCGTCATTATTTCCCGCAACTGGGCAAGGTGCAGTGGCAGATGCACTGGACCGGCTGCATCGATTTCACCCCCGATCACATGGTCAAATTGTTCGAGCCCGCTCCCGGCCTGGTTGCCGCCAACGGCTACAATGGCCGGGGCAATACCACGGGTACGGTGATGGGCAAGGCGCTTGCTGATTTTCTGATCAAGGACGATCCCGACGCGCTGCCCATCCCGTTTGCCCCCGCGCCTGAGCTCAAGAGCGCCAGGCTGCGGGCGCTGGCCTACGAAACCGGCTTCAACCTGTATCACGCGGGGCAGTGTTTGCGGGTGATTCTCTGAATCACGGCTCTACGTGTATTGGAATTCACCCAGCCCCCAGTAGGGCTCCCGGGGTGGCGCTCCACCGAGCAGCGCGAGGCAGCGATAGCGCTTCACCGGACACCCCGTCATCGCGGCCTCGCGTTGCTCCTGCATTTCTGCAATGTTTGATGGTGTGCAGAAGGGTCGTCGGCACATTCAACGCATTCTTACCTGACACACCGCCTCGCCAACAAGTTGGCTCCTACAAGAGCGTGGACGTTCAGGTTCATTGAAGGAGCACGCATTCATGGCTTTTGACTGGCACAGCAGCCTGTGCAGAAGGGTCAGGCACCTCGCTCTGTAGGAGCGAACTTGTTCGCGAGAGGTCTGCACATTCAGCGCATTCTTACCTGACACACCGCCTCGCCAACAAGAGTGTGGACGTTCAGGTTAATTGAAGGAGCACGTATTCATGGCCTTTGACTGGCACAGCAACCGTTTGATGATGTGCAGAAGGGTCAGGCACCTCGCTCTGTAGGAGCGAACTTGTTCGCGAGAGGTCGGCACATTCAGCGCATTCTTACCTGACACACCGCCTCGCCAACAAGAGTGTGGACGTTCAGGTTCATTGAAGGAGCACGCATTCATGACCTTTGACTGGCACAGCAACCGTTTGATGGTATGCAGAAGGGTCAGGCACCCCGTTCTGTAGGAGCGAACTTGTTCGCGAGAGGCCGGCACATTCAACGCATTCTTACCTGACACACCGCCTCGCCAACAAGTTGGCTCCTACATGGGCGTGGACGTTCAGGTTCATTGAAGGAGCACGCATTCATGACCTTTGACTGGCACAGCAACCGTTTGATGGTATGCAGAAGGGTCAGGCACCCCGCTCTGTAGGAGCGAACTTGTTCGCGAGAGGTCTGCACATTCAGCGCATTCTTACCTGACACACCGCCTCGCCAACAAGAGTGTGGACGTTCAGGTTCATTGAAGGAGCACGCATTCATGACCTTTGACTGGCACAGCAACCGTTTGATGGTATGCAGAAGGGTCAGGCACCCTGTTCTGTAGGAGCGAACTTGTTCGCGAGAGGCCGGCACATTCAACGCATTCTTACCTGACACACCGCCTCGCCAACAAGTTGGCTCCTACATGGGCGTGGACGTTCAGGTTCATTGAAGGAGCACGCATACATAGCCTTTGACTGCCACAGCAGCCTGTGCAGAAGGGTCAGGCGCCTCGCACTGTAGGAGCGAACTTGTTCGCGAGAGGTCGGCACATTCAGCGCATTCTTACCTGACACACCGCCTCGCCAACAAGAGCGTGGACGTTCAGGTTCATTGAAGGAGCACGTATTCATGGCCTTTGACTGGCACAGCAACCGTTTGATGATGTGCAGAAGGGTCAGGCGCTTCGCTCTGTAGGAGCGAACTTGTTCGCGAGAGGTCGGCACACTCAGCGAATTCTTACCTGACACACCGCCTCGCCAACAAGTTGGCTCCTACAAGAGGGTGGACGTTCAGGTTCATTGAAGGAGCACGCATTCATGGCCTTTGACTGGCACAGCAACCGTTTGATGGTGTGCAGAAGGGTCAGGCACCCCGTTCTGTAGGAGCGAACTTGTTCGCGAGAGGTCGGCACATTCAGCGAATTCCTACCTGACACACCGCCTCGCCAACAAGTTGGCTCCTACATGAGCGTGGACGTTCAGGTTAATTGAAGGAGCACGTATTCATGGCCTTTGACTGGCACAGCAACCCTATCACCCGCGCGACGGTAGTGGACAAGGGCTACCGCAACACCCAGAACGTGCGGCGCTTCATGCTTGAGCACTGCGGGCCGGCGTTCAAATTCGACCGCGATTTCATGGCCTGGATCAAGGCCGAACCGGCCAGGAACATGGGCCAGGTCGTTGATGAATGGCAGCGTCGCCAGGGTTGAATCATTACCCGGCTCAGTCGGCGAAGGTAACGCCCAACGCCAGGGCGCAGGCGTGCAAAGAACGTCGCTGCGTCTCGGCGTACAGCTGCAGTTCGTCGATGGTCTCGCGGCCCAGTGCCGTGTGGAAATCCTGCCGGTTCGAATGAGCGCCGTAATGCGACTGCGCCGTGTCGCCCAGGTTGGACTGGAAAATACCCGCCGCGCTGACCGGCAGGAAATCTTCATACACCAGCGGCTCGACATTGACATGACCGGCGACCACCAACTGCTCAAGGCTCATCTCCGGCAGCAATGACGCGCGCGCGGCGAGGCCCCGCTCGCTGGGGAAGTAGCGAAACCAGGCCAGGCCTTCGGCGCGCATCTGCGGGTAGTTGTCGGGGAAGTCCTTGAAGGTGTGCGCCATTATCTCGGCATAACGCAGCGCATTGGCCTCGCTGGGTGGTTCCCCGAGGGCATCGCGTGCACGCGCCAGCAACTGATCGTAGAGCTCGCGACCCTTGGGCGTGAGCGCCGCACCGCGCTGTTCGATTTCGCCAAAGCGCGCCGAGTGACTGCCTGTTTCGCCTGCGCCCTGGCCCACGAAACTGATGGTTTCCTGCAACGCCTTGAAGCTGGTCTGGCGCAGCAAGATGGGGCAGCGACGTCGAGGCGGGCCTTCGACCACCGCTTTCGGAGTGATGCCTTTACCCGGCATGCCGCTCTGGACCGCATCAATGTCCAGCGTGCGCGGCGTCAGGTGGTTGATGTGCGGGCCACGAAACGCCACCACGTCGGCGATCAGACGATGCTGAGCGTTGAGCTGTTGATAATCCGCCAGGCTCACCGTGGCGCTGCTGTGCCAGCGAAAGGTTTCCAGCGCCTGAGTGACGAACGCCTCGGCCTCATGGGGCGTCAGGCCGCCATCGTGCTCGGACTTGTCGATCAGCTCCATCAGGCGCGGGGTAAAAATAGTGCGTTGGCTCAGCACCTGGCTGGCGAATTCCCGCAGCGCCGGGTTATCGATCAGCTCAAGGCGCAACAGCGACGTGAAGACCCGAAACGGGCTGATCTGCAGTGCCGCCTCGTGCACCGCGCGAAAGGCGGTGGAATGCACCGGCACGCCCGCAGGGGTCAAATCGTAATAGCCCACCGGCTCCATGCCCATGACAGCAAACAGCCGGGCCAAAGTCGCCAGCTCCTGCGCAGTGCCCACCCTGATGGCGCCATGGCGCTCCATTTCCAGGCGCTGGCTTTCGCCGGTCTGATGCAGGCTTTGGGCAATGCCAGGGTCGTTGGCCAGCACCTGCTGATTGATCTGCCCCACCAGCTCCAGCAGCGAGCCGTAGAGCGGTACTTCGGCCTTGTACATGTGCGACATGGCGCGGGAAAAGTCGGCACGGATCAGATCACGGCTGGCAAAACGTGAAGCAGTCATTGTGTTGATTCCCCGCAGCAGGCTATTGGCCGATTGCCGCAAATACTGCGCGGCGGCGCCCGCCCGGACAAGCGAAGAAAGCTCTGGGCGTCATTCCGAAAACTATCCAACTGAGGCGCAAGGCGCCTGGGGAAACGCTGGCTGCGCGACACGAAGTATCAAGGGCGGGAGGTGTTCGTGGCGTGCCGAAGCAAGTGCGCGGTCGCCACGAGGCCTGGACAGTACATGACTGCTGACGCGTTAAAGCTGCTTCAGGCGCGCCTGCACGGCATCGTCAAAAATTATGTAAAGCACCTCTACGTCACTGGCACGCAGCTGTCTGGCCGCCTCAAGACCGAAAATGAAGCTGATCTGCATGGTGCCTTCGCGCTCGATGTCTTCACGCGTACTGGCCGCGTCGAGCGACCTCACCAGCTTGTCCACCTGGCCGCGAATCGCTTTTGGCAGCCTTAGCAAGTCGAGTTGTTCTTGTGGCATGTGCGCTCCCTGAAAATGCCGTGGCGGAGTGGTTTGTAACGTCCAATAGTGAGCTAAAACGCGTGGGAAGGGCAGCGAAAAAGTGCTTCAGCCAGTCGTAGGCCGCTCAAGGTCGGACGTCTTAACATTGACGCCAAAAACACATCGTCCCCATTGAACTATTCAATTGGGTGGATGATCACATATGGGTGAAAGATGATG
This sequence comes from Pseudomonas viridiflava, assembly GCF_900585905.1. Taxonomy (GTDB): domain Bacteria; phylum Pseudomonadota; class Gammaproteobacteria; order Pseudomonadales; family Pseudomonadaceae; genus Aquipseudomonas. The sequence goes on along the minus strand of NZ_UTVH01000053.1, from coordinate 76,487 downwards.
GCACATTGATGCCGTTGTCTTTCGCCGGGATCATCCTGCGCAACATCCCCCCTAATCAGAGAAAAGGATCATTCTCTAAGTAAGCCTTGAGGCTTGCCGCTTGAGCGGCAGTGAGAGTTTGATGAATATTTTTGCGCCTGCCATTTACGTTTCGAACCGAATCCGCTTCCCGGCGAAATTCACCATTCTGATGATCATCGCGCTAGTCCCGCTGATTCTGCTCGGCAGCAGAATGCTGCAGGGGCTGAACCACAGCGTGGACGTGATCAATCACGAAAAAGTCGGACAGAAGTACACGCTGGACATTACCCCGATCCTGCGCTTGTCGATGATGCAGCGCGCCTTGACGTATCGCCTGCTCAATGGCGATGCCGCTGCGGCGGCAGATGCAGCGCGCAACGCTGAAAAGCTGGATGAGGCCTACGCTGTGCTGACGGCGTCGGACGCACAGAATGGCGGCGTGCTGGAAACATCCAGCCGCGTGCAGGACTTGCGTACCCAGAGCCGCCAACTGGTCGCGCAGAGCGTACCCGGCGCTGAACCGCTGCAGATGTTCACTGCCTGGAACGATCAGCTCAGCCGCGTGCTCAACTTCATCTACTACGTTTCTGCCACATCGGGCATGGTCCTGGACGAAGAGTATGGCTCGCTGTTTCTTATCGACCTGAGCACCTTGCGCGTTCCGCGCCAGATCAACCTGATCGGTCAACTGCGTGGCCTGGCGACCGGCTTTGCCAATGGCCGACCTATTGACGACGCCACCCGCAGCTTTGCCAGAACCCTGCTCAGGCAGGAAGCCCAGACCCGGCAGGAACTGGAGCAAAGCCTCAAATTACTGCGCCGCGAAGAGCCTGAATTGACCGACACCATCGAGGCGCCTATCCGCGCTGCAATCACTGGCATGGAGACGTTCCGCCAATCGATGATCGATGCTCTGGACCCGGATCGTCGCGCCTCCGTTAACCTAGCCGGGCTTGGCGACAGCGGCAATGCTGTCGTGGCTGGCTTCTACGCCGCACAGGAGCAGTTGCAGCAATCCCTGCGCAACCGCTTGCAGGCGCGTGACGAAGAAAAGACGCAAGAGCGCAATTTCATCATTGGTCTGTTCATCGGCGTAGTTCTGCTGCTGCTCTATTCATTTGGTGGTATCTACAAGGCCATGCGTCGCGCCATCGACGAACTGCAGGGTGTTACTGCAAAGATCGCCGAAGGTGATCTGACATCACGGGTCAACGTGGCCAGCCGTGACGAGATCGGCGATGTGGGCAACAGCCTCAATGCCATGGTCGCAGCGTTTTCGACGTCACTGAGCCATGTCGAGCGCAGCTCCCATTCAGTGTCGGATGCCGCTCAGCGCCTTGGCGAGTCCATGAGTCAGGCGCGCCAGTCGATGCAGAGCCAGCAGGCCGAGACCGATCAGGTGGCAACCGCAATCCATGAGATGACCGCCAGCGTTGCCGACGTGGCGCAAAACACCGAAGGCGCCGCCACGGCTGCGCAGCAAGCCAGCGACGCCTCGAACACCGGCCTGGCAATCATGCGCCAGACCCACGAAACCATTGCCGCACTGGCCAGCGAAGTGGAACTCAGCGCCGAGAAGGTCCAGGCCCTCGCCGTACACAGTGACGAGATCGGTGGCGTGATCGAAGTGATCCGCACCATCGCCGACCAGACTAATCTGCTGGCGCTCAACGCCGCCATCGAGGCGGCTCGGGCCGGCGAGCAGGGCAGGGGCTTCGCGGTCGTGGCCGATGAAGTGCGCACGCTGGCATCACGCACGCAGAAATCCACCGAGGAAATCCGCCGCATCATTCAGCAACTGCAACACGCTACCCAGCAAGCGGTGGCCCAGATGACCACCGGCCAGGAGCGCGCTCGCGAATGCATCGGCGCCGCCGCCCAGGCATCAGGCAGCATTGGCCAGATCAACGAAGCCGTGGACGGCATTGTCGGCATGAACACTCAGATCGCCAGCGCTGCTGTGCAGCAGCATTCGGTCTCTGAAGACATCAACCGCAATGTCCTTGAAATCCGCAACAGCAGCGCGGTATTGATGCAAGGTGTTGACGATAACGCCCGCACAGCGGATGAACTGACCCACCTGGCCGGAGAGCTGCGCGCAGTGGTTGGGCGTTTCCGGGTGTAACAGCGTCCGGTTTGAATACCCATGCGCTGCATGGGTATCGAAAACTCCTCTAATCAGACAGGCGCTTCAGCGTGGCCATGCCCTGAATAAGAGCAGATCCAGCCACGCTTTACGCCCAGCCATTCACGATGTCTGAACGTTCAAGTTGCATGCTCGGGTCATGTTTTTCACTGCAAGTGAAGGGCGAAACCAAGTTTCAAAAAAAGTTCACGATTTAAAAAATAAATTTAAGCGTCGCGAAGTTTCGATTGAACACTTTTGTACGGTGCCGCCAGTCGGATGAATTGTTGCTGTCATTCAAGAATCGAGTGCCGAAGTCGATAGCGTGTTCAGGCATCTGAGCAGCGACGATCACGCGCCGCCAAAAAACAGTGAAACATTTTAAGTTAGAAGGTAGGTGGTGAAATGTTGAGTGCAATAACGAGAGGATTCGGAAACATCGCCATCCGGTATAAGTTGGCATGGGGCTTTGGCTTGGTTATATGTTTCGCACTCGCTATTGCCTATGTAGGTTATGCCGGTGTTGCCTCAATGATTGATCGCAGCGAACGCGTACAGGACATCGCCACCGTCAATACGCTGGCTCGGGATGTTCGCATCGCACGCCTGGCGTACAGCGTCACGTCTGATACCCAGAATGCAACGAATTGGGCGAAGGCGCTGGACGCGTTGAAACAGCAGGTCAACTATGCAAAGGGTCAATTTACCTCTCCGCTCAATCTGAAATACCTCGAAACTATGACCTCGTACTTGGGTGAGTACGACGGTGAATACGACAAACAAATAAAATCCACCGTCCATCGTGAACTGGCCCGCACGCAGATAGCCGACTTTGCCGAACAAGGCCTCAAAGTGCTTGCCCTGATTGATGACTATGCCAATTCCAATCAGGCTGATGGCCTGGCCGCGCACCGAACCGCGCAAGGCCTGACACTGTTCCAAAAGATGCGTTTTGATGTTCGTGGTTACACTTCCAGCGTGATCTCGACGGCGGAAGCTGACGCGATGAAGTCCATCGACGAAACGATCACCTATATTGCCGGGTTGCACGGCAAGGGTCTTCCCGAAGCGTCTGTGGATAAAGTGGAAGTCGCATTGGACGAGTACAAGAAATCAGTGATGGCATTCTCGGCTGATCAGGCAAAGATCGCGGAAACCCAGGTCGGCATCAACCGCATCATCAAAGGGCTGCTGGGCGCTGCGGACGATTTGTCTGCCAACCAGGTGAAACTGCGTAATGAAGATGCCAATGCGGCCACGACAATGCTGGCGATTGGCACCATCATCCTGGTCGTATTGAGCATTCTTTCCGCCTGGTTGATCGCCCGAATGATCGTCACGCCGTTACTGGCAACGTTGGTGATCGCCGAAAACGTTGCCAATGGTGACCTCACCCATGATCGCGTCTCGACGCGCAAGGACGAGATCGGCCAGCTTGAAACCAGCATGCAGAAGATGACCAGGAATCTGCGCGGCCTGATTGGCGGGTTGAAGGAGGGCGTGGTGCAGATCGCCAGTGCCGCCGAGTCGCTGTCAGCCGTGACCGAGCAAACCAGTGCCGGTGTCAACGTCCAAAAGCAGGAAACTGACCAGGTCGCTACCGCGATGCAGGAAATGACCGCCACCGTTCAGGAAGTGGCGAAGAATGCCGAGCAGGCTTCCGAAGCGGCGATCGTGGCTTCGCGTGAAACTCGCGATGGTGATGCAACGGTTTCCGAAGCGCTGTCGAGGGTGGAGCGTCTGGCGGCCGAGGTGAGCAAATCCAAGCAGGCAATGGACGATCTCAAGCTTGAGAGCAACAAGATCGGCGGCGTGCTGGACGTGATCCAGAGCGTGGCGCAACAGACCAACCTGCTGGCCCTCAACGCCGCTATCGAGGCCGCACGAGCAGGTGATGCAGGCCGCGGCTTTGCCGTGGTTGCCGATGAAGTCCGCAGCCTGGCACAGCGAACCCAGACCTCCACAGAAGAAATCGCCGCGCTCATCGCCAGCCTGCACGGCGGCACCGACCGCGTCTCCACCATGCTCGACAGCAGCAAGAGCCTGACCGACGACACCCTCGATCTCGCCAGACAGGCCGGCGCTTCGCTGGAAAGAATCAGCAGCTCGGTTTCCGATATCGAATCCATGAACCAGCAGATAGCTACCGCCGTCGAGCAACAGAGCGCCGTGGCTGAAGAAATCAACAGAAGCGTACTGAGCGTCAGAGACGTGTCCGAGCAAACCGCCGCCGCCACGGAAAAAACCTCAGCCTCCAGCGTCGAGCTGGCAAGGTTGAGCGTTGACTTGCAGAAGATGGTGGGTGCGTTTCGTATCTGACCAAAACCGGTTCGCCCCGCCATCTGGCGGAGCGAGCCGTATCGGTTGAGCGATCAGCTTGACTTGCCTAACGCACGTCGCGCCTCACTGCTCGGTTTTGCCAACGCGGGCAGAGGCAATGTTCGGCAATCTTACCCAGTGCTCGTTTATCCAAAAAGCATACCCCGTCAGTAGGATCGGCTTTGGCCGGGTGTAGTGGTCTAATGAAACCGGGCACCCATTTAGGCGAGAATGCTCGCCAGATAGAGGTGTCTGATGACCAAACAACGCCGTACCTTTTCCGCTTAATTCAAACGCGAGGCCGCAGGCCTCTTGCTTGATCAAGGCTATAGCCATATCGAAGCCTGTCGCTCGCTCGGAGTGGTCGAGTCTGCACTGCGTTGCTGGGTCAACCAGCTTCAGTTGGAGCGCAACGGTGTAACTCTACAGAGCAAAGCCCTGACGCCCGAGCAGAAAATTCAGGAGCTGGAAGCCCGAGTTGCCCGTCTAGAGCGGGAGAAATCCATTTTAAAAAAGGCTACCGCGCTCTTGATGCCGGAAGAGCACTAGCGCATGCGCTGATTGATCAGCTCAGTCCCCGCGAATCGGTTGAGTTGCTGGAACCCTTTGAAGTGCCTCGCGCGTGCAACTACAGCCATCGCCTTAGACGTCGGACTCCAAACGTTGAGCGAGTCCGGCTACGCAGTCGGGTCAACGAGCTGTTTACACAAAGTCGAAGCGCTGCCGGCAGCCGCAGCATCGTTTCGATTATGTAGGAAGATGGCGAGCAGATTGGCCGGTTCAAGGTGTGTGGCCTGATGCGGGAACTGGGATTGATCAGCAAGCAACCGGGCTCGCATGCGTATAAAAAAACGACGATTGAGCGGCTAGATATTTCGAACATTTTGAATCGAGAGTTCGATGTTCCAGCACTTAATCAAGTCTGGTGCGGCGATATCATCTACATCTGGGCGCAAGGAAAATGGCACTACCTGGCAGTCGTCATGGATCTCTTCGCGCGCCGAGTGGTGGGCTGGGCATTGTCGAGCAAGCCGGGCATAGATCTGGTGGTCAAGGCGCTGGATATGGCCTATGAACAACGCGGTAAGCCTCAGGGCCTGATCGCAATATGGCAGCCGCGAGTTCCGCCAGCGGCTTTGGGGATACCGCATGCGCCAGAGCATGAGCCGCCGTGGGAACTGCTGAGATAATGCTCCGATGGAGCGCGTGTTCCGGAGTTTGAAAACTGAGTGGATACCTACAGTGGGTTACACGACGGTTCAAGAGGCTCAGCGAGACATCAGTCATTATCTTACGCACCGCTACAATTAGATTTGGCCACACCAGTTCAATAACAGGCTGGCACCAGCTCAGTCCGAAAAAGATTTAACGTCGTGTCCGGGATCAGTTGATCACTACAAATAGGATTTGCACCGATCGGGATTTTTGATTTGGTTATGCTGGCCTTGCTCGCCGCCTCGGCTCACTTGAGGGCGTCATCAGTGAGCTGTCTCGAACAATCGTAGCAGCCCAAGTGCGGGCAAAATCAAAAGCGGTGCCGAGCATCTCTGCCCCGCAGTCAGCTCGCGTTCTGAGGACACCCATAGAGGCGCTTGCACAAACGCTGGGGCAGTGCGCACTTTAGGAATTATGGCGCTTGCGAAGCCGGGTTCTGGATATGATTCCGAGGTGCATTAGGCTATCGATGGGGGCTGTCGATTTAGGCAGCTGCCCTTGAGATATTAAAGTCTAGTCAAGCACATGGAGGGCCAACTCGACCTGCGTTACTCGATCCGGTCAAGTCAAGTAGTCGATCGCAGCAGTTTTCTATCGTTAGCATTTTGCGTATGCGCAGATCGTTGAAAATGTAGCACCACGCCCTATGTAACGGAGGTTATTGCGTATTGCACATCTGCTGCGATTCTGAAGAACTCTCCGCCTTCCACAAATGCCAAGACGTCCCTAGTGTCGGGTGACTTTTTTCTTTGTTTGAGAGCGTAAAAGTCAGCAAGCTCAATAAGTGCGTTAACGGTTTCTAGTCGTTCGATAGATGTTTTGGATAATATGTAAAGGCCATAGTGACGACACTCGCGGTTTGATTTGTCATTGTCTTGGAATCGTATGGTTTCCCGAATGTCATTCAGATCTTCATGCGCAACTTCAAAGTCAATACGCATCATTCCCGAATTTACTGAAAAACCTCCGCCATCGCGTCTGTAATGAAGCTCGCTCAGTACCTCAAGAATTCTGCTAGCATCCAGATCTCTAAAGGACCGAAAAAACGAAACGTCCTCTTCGGGTGGCCTGAGTTCAAAAGTGGTTTCAGAAATGAAGTCGGTGGAGCTGCTTTGAGATACATGCACGTTGCTATCAACATCAGCCCACGCAATGTTGCCTCTGATGTCCGTTGCCTTTAAATAGCGATATACGTAATTATTGTTAGAGCTCATTCTGACATCCCTTGCAGTCGGATTAGTTTCCTAATGAACTTTGAGTTGTGAAGGCTTTTGGTAAGCTTGGCGGTGCCAGACATTCTGACAGTCCCTACTTTCTGCTTGTGAGCGTAGGAGTATTCGATCTCGCTATTGCTACCAATCAAGATCGTTAAAGTCCCATACTTCTGAAACATAACTCCAAGTTTGGAAGAGTGTGAGTCGATAAAGTAATGGGGGCGTCTTTTTTCAAACTCAGGCAAATATCTAAGCAGCTGCGAGCATGCCATCAAAATTGAATCAGTTACTGAGGCGACTTCCTCCTTCTTCAGTGTCGTCTCTGAAGTTCGGAATATGAAAGCGCTTACTAAGTCCTCAATCACCTTATAGGGGAGATGGTGGCTGTCCGCTGCTTCGTGCGAAGTAAAGAAGCTAACTCCGTTCTCAATATCAAAGCGTGGCTTAAAATAATCGCTAGAGATTAGGTCGTACCACTCTTGCCTTCGCGTATCTACTACTGCTTTGGAGTATTCAAAATAAGTTTTTTTAAAAGACTCTGACAGGATTTCAGATTTTTTATGGTTAAGATATACGTCTTCAGAAACGATCGTTTGCCGGCGATCACGCTCGAGATTGCCGTAGACTGTAAGTAGTTCGTTGTCAGCAACTACGTAGGTAGCCGTCGATTTTTCAAAGGGCTCTAATGACTTAATTTTCACCATCTTCATCTTCCTGGATGAAAGTAGACAATGCTCGCGACAGATTTTCAGCGATGTCTTTTGTAAGCGCTACAGAAGCGACAATGCGCTGAGATTCCCCTGGGAACGCAGTCAAGAAATCAACGATAAGGATTTCTTCAGTTTGCATGGCTTTGAAGCCAGACACGAACAAAGGCGATACTATTCTTATGTATTCGTCTTTCGTTTCTTCACTCATACAGTTCTCGTTACCATTCGTAGGTCAGGTATATGAATTCTATTGTTCAGTTGGTGTCAATAGCTAACGCCTATTGATGAGGACTTCATATTCTCATTTCTCATCATGGCATATAGGGCTCAGATCGCGAATTTTATCATCCTTTTCTTGTCGTAGGGCACCGCCGACGCTGTCATTCAGCTGTCATTACGGAGCCAAGACAGGTCCAAGAAGCACAAAAAAAGCACTTGCGGCTAGCGCTAAGTGCTTGATTTGTAATGCTTGTATGGTGGAGCCGGGGGGATTTGAACCCCCGTCCGCCAGTACTCCGCTGTCGGTCCTACATGCTTAGCCGTGTCTATTAAGTTAACCCTCAGCGACCCGACGGGCAGGGTGCTTTGGGCGAGCTGTGTAAGTTTTAGCCGATTCGTCCACAGCGTACTGCACGGCGATTCTGTTCTATATGACAATCACTTCGGGTTTACAGACATCCCCTAGTGATTGCTGGACCCGAAGGTACCAGAAGCTCAGGGTTTAAAGCTGCTTACGCAGCGATGAACTCACCCCGGCCGTAGTTTTCGTCATTGGCAACTATAGAAAGTTGCAACAGTGGATTTACGACTTCTGTTACCAAGTCGGCATGCACCTAAAGTTTCATCACCGGCGTCGAATCCTAATCGGCCCCGAGCCTGCTTTCGCAGACGCTGGGGCGGAGTGTACGCCTATCAAAGCGCCACGTCGACCCAGCTGTGCAAACTGATCGAATCAGGTCTGCGACAGTTACTTGGCAGCGCCTTCGCTACCCGAACCGGTGCCTTTCATCGAGGTGATGGTTTTAGTGGTCAGTTCGACGCACGTTTTTTCATCGCCTTTGGCTTGCGCAGCTGTGGCCTTCCTCTCGGTCTCCTCAATCATCGCCTTGTTTTGCGGGCTCAGATTGGTGCCGGAGGACGTTTGCGCGTCCTTGAGGGTCTGGAGGTTGGCGCCGCACAGGTCATCTGCCGCGAATACCGGGGAACCCAACAGTGCAGCAGTGAGGAACAATCCAGTGAGTGCTGTACGCTTCATCGTGTATCTCCTTAGCCTGTGGACTCGGTGTGGCCGGTCGTAGGCCTGTCCCCGAGGTAGTGAATCAGCCCGCGCGTCGATCGCCGGGTCTATACAAACTGACTGCCCGGGAACGCAGGGGTTCTATTTTTTTTTCGCACAGATGCGAAAAAGCCATGCCAGCGTTAATGCACCTAAATGGGGCGATGTTCGCGCATTGGGTTGCGATCAAGCGGCTTTTCAATTTTTTATAAATTTGCAGGCGTGGCCCGGCGGGACGTTTAACGATGGCCACCGGGCTCGACAGCGCGGTTGTTGGCGCAAGGTTATCGTCGCATTCAATGCGAGTGCGTGAACGTAGCTGATAAGCAGGATGGTCACGGAGAATTCGTGACGCGACAAAGCAAGGCGTGGAACGCGTCCACACCTTGCCGGGATTGAAGAGCAGGCAAGGAGCCTAGTCGTCTTTGCCCTTGGTCCGCACTGCGCGCTGCAACTCGCGGTCGGAATCACGTTCGCGCTCGGTGTGGCGCTTGTCGTATTCCTTCTTGCCCTTGCCCAGTGCGATTTCGCACTTGATAAGGTGCGCCTTCCAGTAAATGGACAGGGCCACGCAGGCATAGCCCTTTTGCTGAACAGACGTGTTCAGCTTTTCGATCTCGCGCGCGTTGAGCAGCAGTTTGCGGGTACGTGTCGGGTCAGCGATGACGTGAGTGCTGGCCGTCTTGAGTGGCGTGATGTGGCAGCCCATCAGCCACGCCTCGCCATCCTTGAGCAGCACATAACTGTCAACCAGCTGTACCTTGTTGGCACGCAGACTTTTTACTTCCCAACCGGACAGGACCAGACCGGCCTCGAATTTGGTTTCGACGAAGTAATCGTGACGCGCCTTTTTATTTTGCGCGATGGTCCCCGTAGGGTGTTTCTTGAGCTTAGCCATAGGCGACGCATTATAGGGACTCGCTTCAATGTCGGCTACGGGGAGCTGCATGCTTGAGCCGCTTGATTGAATCCCGGACAATGGGCGGGCTGCGAGCGCTGAGTCACGGGTATGGAATCGGCGCTCGACACTGTTGCTTCGAACCGATGCGGGCTTGTCGGGTCGATGTGTTTTGGGCGTCGCTCGCTGGAAGGCAGGTCGCGTTCGCAATATTCACAGGTTGGGCTCCGGGCCTTGGCGCCCCTTGCTTCGACGTTTTTTAGATGCGCTACGTGCGCCGTTCGGCAATATCACCGTTTGCCGTTCAGCTTTGGAAATGACGCTGACATGACTACGCACATCCAACGTTCCGCTCTTTTGCCTTACCCGGCACAGGCGCTGTATGACCTGGTGAACGACGTTCCTCGTTACTCGGAGTTTCTGCCGTGGTGTTCCGCTGCGCGGATTCTTGAGCAAAGCGACGGGCACATGCGCGCCAGGCTGGAGATCGCCAAGGGCGGTTTGAGCCAACATTTTGTAACTGAAAACACGCTAGTGCCAGGGCAGTCCATCGTCATGGATCTGATTGAAGGTCCCTTCAAACAGTTGCATGGTGTCTGGACCTTCAAGGCGCTGGGCGAAAAGGCCTGCAAGATCAGCCTCGATCTGTCCTTCGATTACGCCGGGCCCATCGTGCGTACCACTTTGGGTCCGCTGTTCAATCAGGCTGCCAATACCTTTGTCGACGCCTTTTGCGAGCGTGCGAAAGAACTGCATGGCTGAGGCGACGATCACTGTCGAAGTGGTGTATGCAGCTGTCGACCGACAGTGGTTGCAGAGCCTGCATGTTCCGGCTGAGGCAACTGTGGATGACGCGTTACGCCTGTCGCAGATTGCCGCCGAATTTCCCGAACTTGATCTGGCTCAGTGCGCGCTGGGTATCTTCGGCGAGGTGGTGCCCGCGCATCGTCTGCTTGAGCCTGGTGATCGCGTGGAGATTTATCGCCCGCTGCTGCTGGACCCCAAAGAGGTGCGCAGGCTACGTGCAGCGAAAGCGGCCAAGGCGCGTTAGCGGGAGCGGCTGGACAGCGAACAGCAAAAAGCCCGGCATGCCGGGCTTTTGTGGTGCTGCGAGCGCTTATCGAGGCGTAGTGTCCAGCGGTTCCTGCGCAGGTACCGGCACTGTCTCGATGGTGTCGACGTCTTTCTGGATCTGATCCAGCAGTGAACCTGGCTTGGCCGGTGCTTCTTCAGGCTGCGTTTTATCAGCGGGCGTTACGCTGGTATCGCTGCCCTTGCCAAGAATGGCTTCGTCACGGCTGACGCCCGGCATGAAGTCGCCGGCAAGGCTGACCAGCTGATCGTTGCCATTGAAGATCAACGACACACGCTCTTGCTGACGCTCACCGCCACCTGGCTGCAGGCTGTACAGGTAATCCCAGCGATCAGCATGGAAAGTGTCGGTCAGCAGCGGGTTGCCCATGATAAACCGTACTTGCCGCCGGGTCATTCCCGGCCTCAACTGGTCTATCATGTCCTGCGTGACGACATTGCCTTGCTGGATGTCGATTTTGTAAACCCCGGGGAATGAACAACCGGCGAGTGCGAGCAGTCCCACAAGGGTGAAACTGGTTAGCAGGAGCTTGGTGTTTTGCATCGGTGGGCGACTTCCACTATCTTGGCTGGGATAACGTAAACCCCGATCATACCTGCATTAAGAGAAGCTGCGAAGCAGCGTCTGCGAGAAAGCTGACCATGGTTGAAAATAGCGAACTACGAAAAGCCGGACTTAAAGTGACCCTTCCACGGGTCAAAATACTACAGATGCTCGACTCTGCCGAGCAGCGTCACATGAGCGCCGAGGATGTCTACAAGGCCCTCATGGAAGCCAGCGAGGACGTTGGTCTGGCCACGGTTTACCGTGTTCTGACCCAGTTCGAAGCTGCCGGATTAGTGGTTCGCCACAATTTCGACGGTGGACACGCGGTGTTCGAGCTGGCTGACGGCGGCCACCATGACCACATGGTCAACGTGGAATCTGGAGAGGTCATCGAATTCTTCGACGAAGAAATCGAGAAGCTTCAGAAGGCCATTGTCGAGAAGCATGGTTACGAGTTGGTGGATCACAACTTGGTACTCTATGTGCGCATGAAAAAGGCTTAAGTCTTTTTTCACGCAACAACAAAGGCGACCTTGAGGTCGCCTTTGTGCGTTTTGAAGCGCAAGACTGCAGGTCTGCGGGGGCACGACAGCCCCCATGACGTTTCCCACGACAGCCGACATGGCAGTTCAACGCATGGGCGCCTTGATGTCTCAGCTCTTGGCCGTCACGACCATTTTCTTCGCGTGGGCCAGAGATTCCTTGGTCAGGTCAATGCCGCCGAGCATGCGCGCGACTTCTTCAATACGCTCGTTCTTGCTCAATTTGGACACCGCCGTTCGCGTCACTTCGCTGTCGCGGACTTTGTGCACGAACAGGTGCTGGTGTCCCTGAGCGGCGACTTGAGGCAGGTGGGTTACGGTCATGACCTGACCTCGGTCGCCAAGGCGGCGCAATAGTTGGCCGACGATTTCTGCAGTCGGTCCGCCAATACCCACGTCGACTTCGTCAAATACCAGGGTTGGCACACGAGAGGTTTGTGCGGTGATGACCTGGATCGCGAGGCTGATGCGTGACAGTTCGCCACCGGAGGCGACTTTCGCCAGCGCCTTGAGCGGTTGCCCGGGGTTGGCGCTGACCAGCAGCTCTACCTGTTCCAGGCCATGGGGCAGCAGCTCTGTGTCGGAGGTTGCCTTGAGCTCGATATTGAAACGCCCGCCGGGCATGCCAAGGCGCTGAATTTCGTGTTCGACGGCACTGGCCAGTTCAGGCGCCGCACGCTGGCGCAGGTCGCTCAGTTCGCGCGCCTTCTCTTTATAGTGGCGAGCGAATGACGCCAGTTCATTTTCCAGCTGTTCGATCGCTTCGTCATTGGCGTTGAGCGTTTCCAGCTCATTGAGCAATGTCTGTTGCAGCGTCGCGACTTCAGTCGGCTGAATGCGGTGCTTGCGAGCCAGTGTATAAATCGCGTCCAGACGCTCCTCAAGCTGCTGCAGGCGCGCCGGGTCAGCGTCGAAATGGTCAAGGAAGCGATTGAGTTCGCCGACCGCTTCTTCGACCTGAATCTGGGCGCTGGCCAGCAGGGTCGTGGCCTCGTTCAAGGCGGTAGGGGAATCATTGACGCTGCCCAGGCGATGCAGGCTGGCAGTCAGCGCATTGAGCACGTTGCCCGAATCGTTCTCGCTGCATTGTTCGACCACCTGACGGCAGATACTCAGCAAGCTCTCGGCGTTGGTCAGATTCTTGTGTTCCTGCTCAAGCTGCTCCAGTTCGTTTTCGCCCAGGCTCAGGCTTTCCAGCTCTTCGATCTGATAGCTCAGCAGCTGGTGCCGCGCGCGCTGCTCGTCGCCAGAGTTGGCGAGTTTGTCCAGCTCCTGACGCGTTTGCCGCCAGCGCTGAGCCGCCATCTGCACCTGACGGGCGAGGTCTGTAGCGCCTGCGTACTCGTCCAGCAGGCGTCGATGGGTGTCTGTCTTGAGCAGCGACTGGTGCTCGTGCTGGCTGTGAATATCGATCAGCAGTTCGCCCAGCGCCTTGAGGTCGCCCTGAGGGCAGGGCGTGCCGTTGATATAGGCGCGCGATCGGCCTTCGGCAGTGATGACCCGGCGCAGGATGCAGGGGCCGTCATTGTCCAGGTCACGCTCCTTGAGCCAGGTCTGTGCTTCAGGGATATCGCCCAGATCGAACGTTGCCAGAATGTCGGCCTTGTCAGCCCCCGGGCGCACTACACCGCTGTCAGCCCGGTCGCCCAGGGTCAGGCCCAACGCGTCCAGCATGATCGACTTGCCAGCACCGGTCTCGCCGGTAATTACGCTCATGCCACGGTCCAGCTCGAGGTCGAGGTGTTCAACGATGGCGTAGTTGTGTACGGAAAGGTGCACCAGCATGGAGTGGCTCCCAGGCGATAAGTCTGGTTATTTATACAGTGTTTTGTTCCGGGCTGGCAACGCCTTGGTCTATCACGTTTTCATCAGTCCCAGGCCTTGTTTAGTCCATTTGGCGATTTAAGCCAGCGCCAGTCGGGCCTGCAGGGGTCAATGTTTGTGAGGACTTTTTTCTTCGTGCTGAAATTGGCCCTTGAAGCTGAAAATTCCGCTCCCATATAGGGGGCAGACACGCGAGTTGAGCTTGCGAACGTATTTCAAAGGAGAAATCTATGGCTGACGAACAGAATCTGGATGCGCAGACCCAGGACCAGGCTGCCGATGCGGTCTCCGGTGAAGATTTGGTAACCCGCGTGCAAGTGCTCGAAGAGCAATTGACTGCGGCGCAGGACCAGTCTCTGCGTGTGGCTGCGGATTTGCAGAACGTCCGCCGCCGCGCCGAGCAGGATGTGGAAAAGGCGCATAAATTCGCCCTCGAGAAATTCGCTGTCGACTTGCTGCCGATTGTCGACAGCCTCGAGCGCGGCCTTGATCTCTCCAATCCGGACGATGAAAGCATCCGTCCGATGCGTGAAGGGATCGAGCTGACGCTGAAGATGTTCAACGACACCCTCAAGCGTTACCACCTGGAAGCCATTGACCCGCACGGTCAGCCATTCAACGCCGAGCATCATCAGGCGATGGCGATGCAGGAAAGTGTCGATGTCGAGCCAAACAGTGTGTTGAAAGTGTTCCAGAAGGGCTACCAGCTCAATGGTCGTCTGCTGCGCCCGGCCATGGTCGTGGTCAGCAAGGCACCATCGCCCGCTCAGCCAACAATTGACGAGCAGGCTTGAAATCAGCTGTCTGGCCCCCATTTATAGGCCAAGCGCTTAAGAGCTACCGCAACGTGTAAATGCATTTGCGGCAACCAAATTCAAAATTTCGGGAGATTCAAAGATGGGCAGAATTATCGGTATTGACCTGGGGACCACCAACTCCTGTGTCTCCATTCTGGAAAACGGCAGCGTCAAGGTTATCGAGAACGCCGAAGGCGCTCGTACCACGCCTTCGATCATCGCTTACGCCAACGATGGCGAAATCCTCGTCGGTCAGTCGGCCAAGCGTCAGGCAGTGACCAACCCGCACAACACGCTGTATGCGGTAAAGCGTCTGATCGGCCGCAAGTTCGAAGAAGATGTCGTTCAGAAAGACATCCAGATGGTCCCATACAAGATCGCCAAGGCTGACAACGGCGATGCGTGGGTTGAAGTCAACGGCAAGAAAATGTCGCCTCCTCAGATTTCTGCAGAAATCCTGAAGAAGATGAAGAAAACCGCTGAAGACTATCTGGGCGAAGCCGTGACCGAGGCGGTAATTACCGTTCCGGCTTACTTCAACGACAGCCAGCGTCAGGCGACCAAAGACGCCGGCCGCATTGCCGGTCTGGACGTGAAGCGCATCATCAACGAACCTACCGCTGCCGCGCTGGCTTACGGTATGGACAAAGCCAAGGGCGACCACACCGTCATCGTTTATGACCTGGGTGGCGGTACGTTCGACGTTTCGGTTATCGAAATCGCTGAAGTGGACGGTGAGCACCAGTTTGAAGTGCTGGCAACCAACGGTGACACCTTCCTGGGTGGTGAAGATTTCGACATTCGTCTGATCGACTACCTGGTTGACGAATTCAAGAAAGAAAGCGGCATGAACCTCAAGGGTGATCCGCTGGCCATGCAACGCCTGAAAGAGGGCGCTGAAAAAGCCAAGATCGAGCTGTCCTCGAGCAATTCCACCGACGTCAATCTGCCGTACATCACTGCAGACGCGACCGGTCCGAAGCACTTGAACGTTAAGATCTCCCGCGCCAAGCTGGAATCGCTGGTTGAAGACCTGGTTCAGCGCACCATCGAGCCTTGCCGCATCGCGTTGAAGGATTCCGGTATCGACATCAGCGCCATCAACGACGTGATCCTGGTCGGCGGCCAGACTCGCATGCCGTTGGTGCAGCAGAAAGTCACCGAGTTCTTCGGCAAAGAAGCGCGTAAAGACGTTAACCCGGACGAAGCGGTTGCCATGGGTGCTGCCATCCAGGGCGCGGTGTTGGCCGGTGATGTCAAAGACGTTCTGTTGCTGGACGTCAGCCCGCTGACCCTGGGCATCGAGACCATGGGGGGCGTGATGACTGCGCTGATCGAGAAAAACACCACGATTCCAACCAAGAAATCGCAAGTGTTCTCGACCGCAGACGACAACCAGGCTGCCGTGACCATTCACGTACTGCAGGGCGAGCGCAAGCAGGCTGGTCAGAACAAGTCCCTGGGCAAGTTCGATCTGTCGGAGATTCCACCTGCTCCACGTGGTGTGCCGCAGATCGAAGTGACCTTCGACATCGACGCCAACGGCATCCTGCACGTAGGCGCCAAGGACAAGGCGACTGGCAAGCAGCAGTCGATCGTGATCAAGGCTAACTCCGGTCTGTCGGACGAAGAAATCCAGCAGATGATTCGTGATGCTGAAGCCAACACTGAAGAAGATCGCAAGTTCGAAGAGCTGGCGTCGGCGCGTAACCAGGGTGATGCACTGGTTCACTCGACTCGCAAAATGATCTCCGACGCTGGCGACAAGGTGACTGCAGAAGAAAAAACTGCCATCGAAGCTGCGCTGGTTGCCCTGGAAGCCGCTATCAAGGGCGACGACAAGGCTGCCATCGACGCCAAAGTCGAAGAGCTGTCGAAGGTTTCTGCGCCAGTGGCTCAAAAAATGTACGCCGAGCAGGCCGAGAAGCCAGAAGCGGGTGCCCAGGCGGCGCAGGAAGACGCCAAGCCTGCTGACGATGTTGTCGATGCAGAGTTTGAAGAAGTGAAAGAAAACAAGTAAGCGCAGGCTCACTTGCAGCCAGTTGACCGTTTTCGGGCGGTCACTGTTAGGATGTCGCCGCGCGGGAGCTTGCTCCCGCGTTGGCATGTCTGGAGCAGACGAATTTTTCTGGCTTGCGCTATGTACCGCAGGCTGATGTGGCTAGGCTGGCATGCTCCTGCATGGCAGCTTGTTCTGCCGCTTTCTCGGCCCGCGTGGCCGGTGAATCAAGACCAGGATCGTTGAATTGACGTGAGTTGGGTCCGGGCCTGTATGGGGCTCAACGAGTTTGGCAAGGCTCAGGAGGGTTTTGCCGGACGTCCTCAAGAGTGCGGAAGAATTATGGCAAAGCGTGATTACTACGAAGTTTTGGGGGTGGAGCGAGGCTCCAGCGACGCGGATCTGAAGAAGGCTTATCGTCGTCTGGCGATGAAGCATCACCCTGACCGCAATCCGGATGACAAGGCGTCGGAAGAGCTGTTCAAGGAAGCCAACGAGGCTTACGAAGTGTTGTCCGATGCCAGCAAGCGTGCGGCCTACGACCAGTACGGGCATGCCGGTGTCGATCAAGGCATGGGCGGCGGCGGCTTCGGCGGCGGTGGTGCCGGCGGTGCCAACTTCTCGGACATTTTCGGCGATGTGTTCAGCGACTTCTTCGGCGGGGGCCGGGGGGGTGCAGGCGGACGTGGTGGCGCGCAGCGCGGCAGCGATCTGCGCTACACCCTCGAGCTGAGTCTGGAAGAAGCGGTGCGCGGGACCACGGTCAACATTCGCGTGCCGACGCTGGTCAATTGCAAGCCATGCGACGGTTCCGGGGCGAAAAAAGGCTCGGCACCGGTAACATGTCCGACCTGTGGCGGTATCGGCCAGGTGCGCATGCAGCAGGGTTTCTTCTCTGTGCAGCAGACCTGCCCGCGTTGCCATGGCAACGGCAAGATCATTTCCGACCCGTGCGAGTCCTGCAACGGCGAAGGGCGTGTCGAAGAGTACAAGACACTTTCCGTGAAAGTGCCGCCTGGCGTTGATACCGGCGACCGCATTCGTCTGTCCGGTGAAGGCGAGGCAGGGGCGCAAGGTGGACCTACCGGCGACCTGTACGTTGTGATCAATGTGCGTGAGCACGCGATTTTCCAGCGCGATGGCAAGCATCTGTTCTGCGAAGTGCCGATCAGCTTTACCGACGCGGCGCTGGGCGGTGAGCTGGAAGTGCCAACGCTGGACGGCCGCGTCAAGCTGAAGATTCCCGAAGGCACCCAGACCGGCAAGCAATTCCGCCTGCGTGGCAAGGGCGTCGCCCCGGTTCGTGGCGGCGGTGCGGGCGATCTGATGTGCCGTGTCGCGGTGGAAACGCCGGTCAATCTCGGTCGTCGTCAACGCGAGCTGCTGGAAGAGTTCCGCTCCACGCTGGAAGGCGACAGCTCTCACTCTCCGAAAGCCACCGGTTGGTTCGATGGTGTGAAGCGTTTCTTCGGCGATCTGTAAAGCGTGCAACGGGAGCAGGACATGCGACGTATTGCTGTAATGGGCGCCGCCGGGCGCATGGGCAAGATTCTGATCGAGGCCGTCCAGCAGGCGCCTGGCGCCGGGCTGACGGCGGCGATTGATCGACCAGACAGCACTCTGGTGGGCGCTGATGCCGGTGAGCTGGCAGCGTTGGGCCGCATTGGCGTGCCGCTGTCGGGCGATCTGGCGAAGGTGGCTGATGAGTTCGACGTCCTGATCGATTTCACCCATCCTTCAGTTACGCTCAAGAACCTGGCGTTCTGTCGCAAGGCAGGCAAGGCGATGATCATCGGCACCACGGGTTTCAGCGCTGAAGAGAAGCTTCGCATTGCCGAGGCGGGCAAGGACATTCCTATCGTCTTCGCGGCAAACTTCAGCGTCGGTCTCAACCTCTGCCTCAAACTGCTGGATACGGCTGCGCGAGTGCTGGGTGATGACGTCGATATCGAAATCATCGAGGCGCATCACCGCCACAAGGTCGACGCACCGTCGGGCACGGCGTTGCGTCTGGGCGAAGTTGTCGCCAGTGCGCTGGGGCGTGATCTGGAGAAAGTGGCGGTCTATGGTCGCGAAGGCCAGACCGGTGCGCGGGATCGGCAAACCATCGGTTTTGCAACCATTCGCGCGGGTGACGTCGTGGGCGACCACACGGTGCTGTTCGCTGGCGAAGGCGAGCGTGTCGAAATCACCCACAAGGCGTCAAGCCGCATGACCTTTGCCAAGGGCGCAGTGCGTGCAGCGTTGTGGCTCGAGGGGCGTGAAGCCGGTTTGTACGACATGCAGGATGTGCTGGAACTGCACTGATTCAGGCCGAATCTGGCGGGTTTCATCCGGTTTGCGCCGGGTGATGCCTGTTTAATTCCCGCGACGCGGAACTTCTGTCGCATTCCCTCGTCTTTTCGCCTCATTGGCGGTAGACCAAAAAAGCATTTTTCTGTAAGCTACAGCTTTAGTGTGTCCACTAAAAGCGCGCAGATGATTCTATAAGAAAGCGGGGTGACGTAACTACGTCATTCCGCTTTTTTGCAAGCTGCGAACGCCCTTTCAGGCTTTACTTACGGGAGGTCTTCTTGACTAAGCCAGCCATACTCGCCCTTGCTGATGGCAGCATTTTTCGCGGCGAAGCCATTGGAGCCGACGGTCAGACCGTTGGCGAGGTAGTGTTCAACACTGCCATGACAGGCTATCAGGAAATCCTTACCGATCCTTCCTACGCCCAGCAAATCGTTACCCTGACTTATCCGCACATTGGCAACACCGGCACCACGCCGGAAGACGCAGAATCAGACCAGGTCTGGTCTGCCGGGCTGGTCATTCGCGACTTGCCGCTGGTTGCCAGCAACTGGCGCAACAAGATGTCGCTGGGTGACTACCTCAAAACCAACAATGTGGTTGCCATCGCCGGTATCGATACCCGTCGCCTGACCCGAATCCTGCGTGAGAAAGGCGCTCAAAACGGCTGCATCATGGCCGGTGACGATATCTCGGAAGAAGCGGCCATCGCGGCAGCGCGCGGTTTCCCTGGCCTGAAGGGCGTGGACCTGGCGAAAGTCGTCAGCGTCAAGGAAAGCTACGAGTGGCGACACAGCGTCTGGTCACTGAAGACCGACACCTGCGCAGAAATCCCTGCCAGCGAGCTGAAATACCACGTTGTCGCTTACGACTACGGCGTCAAGGTCAACATCCTGCGCATGCTGGTCGAGCGCGGTTGCCGCATCACTGTAGTACCGGCCCAGATGCCCGCCAGTGAAGTGCTGGCGCTCAAGCCAGACGGCGTGTTCCTGTCCAACGGCCCTGGCGATCCGGAGCCTTGCGACTACGCGATCCAGGCGATCAAGGAAGTACTGGAAACCGACACTCCGGTCTTTGGCATCTGCCTGGGCCACCAACTCCTGGCCCTGGCCTCGGGTGCCAGGACCGTGAAAATGGGCCACGGTCACCATGGCGCCAACCACCCGGTTCAGGATCTGGACACAGGTGTGGTGATGATTACCAGCCAGAACCACGGTTTTGCGGTGGACGAAGCGACCTTGCCGAGCAACCTGCGCGCCATCCACAAGTCGCTGTTCGACGGCAGCCTGCAAGGTATCGAGCGCACCGACAAGGACGCGTTCAGCTTCCAGGGTCACCCTGAGGCGAGCCCAGGCCCGGGCGATGTGGCGCCGCTGTTCGATCGCTTCATCGACGCCATGGCCAAGCGACGCTGACCGACAGCCCTGAGACTGTCACGCGCAGTGCCGGGCTGGACCTGGATACCCTCCGGCTGCGACCGCCCGGGCACTGCTACCACGTTCAAGACGGCTTGCCGACTGACCTGCGGATTTGAGACAAACCATGCCAAAACGTACAGACATTAAAAGCATCCTGATTCTCGGCGCCGGCCCCATCGTGATCGGCCAGGCCTGTGAATTCGACTACTCTGGCGCTCAGGCCTGCAAAGCCCTGCGCGAGGAGGGTTATCGCGTCATCCTGGTGAACTCCAACCCGGCGACGATCATGACCGATCCTTCGATGGCCGACGCGACGTACATCGAGCCGATCAAGTGGCAGACGGTCGCCAAGATCATCGAAAAAGAGCGTCCCGACGCTCTGCTGCCCACAATGGGTGGTCAGACTGCGCTCAACTGCGCTCTGGATCTGGAGCGCGAAGGCGTCCTCGAACAGTTCGGTGTGGAAATGATCGGTGCCAACGCCGATACCATCGACAAGGCCGAAGACCGCTCGCGCTTCGACAAGGCGATGAAATCCATCGGCCTGGATTGCCCGCGTTCCGGCATTGCGCACTCGATGGAAGAGTCCTACGCGGTTCTGGAAAAGCTCGGCTTCCCGTGCATCATCCGTCCTTCGTTCACCATGGGCGGCACCGGTGGCGGCATCGCTTATAACCGTGAAGAGTTCGAAGAAATCTGCACCCGTGGTCTGGACCTGTCGCCGACCAAGGAACTGTTGATTGATGAATCGCTGATCGGCTGGAAAGAATATGAAATGGAAGTTGTCCGCGACAAAAAGGACAACTGCATCATCGTTTGCTCCATCGAGAACTTCGATCCGATGGGCGTGCACACCGGTGACTCCATCACCGTGGCCCCGGCGCAGACCCTGACCGACAAGGAATACCAGATCATGCGCAACGCCTCCCTGGCGGTGCTGCGTGAAATCGGTGTGGAAACCGGCGGCTCCAACGTCCAGTTCGGCATCTGCCCGGACACAGGCCGCATGGTCGTCATCGAAATGAACCCGCGTGTTTCGCGCTCCTCGGCACTGGCCTCGAAAGCGACCGGTTTCCCGATTGCCCGAGTCGCTGCCAAGCTGGCCATCGGTTACACCCTTGACGAGCTGCAGAACGAAATCACCGGCGGCAAGACCCCGGCGTCGTTCGAGCCTTCGATTGACTACGTGGTCACCAAGCTGCCGCGCTTTGCCTTCGAGAAGTTCGCCAAGGCCGATGCACGCCTGACGACGCAGATGAAGTCGGTGGGCGAAGTCATGGCCATCGGCCGCACCTTCCAGGAATCCCTGCAAAAAGCATTGCGCGGCCTTGAAGTCGGCGTCAGCGGTCTCGACCCCAAGCTGGATCTGGCCAACCCTGAAAGCATGAGTGTGCTCAAGCGCGAGCTGACCGTGCCGGGTGCCGAGCGTATCTGGTACGTGGCCGATGCGTTCCGCGCGGGCATGACGGTCGAAGAAATCTTCGCCATGAACATGATCGATCCCTGGTTCCTGGTGCAGATCGAAGACCTGATCAATGACGAAGAAAAGATCAAGACCCTGGGGCTGGCGACCATTGATCGCGACCTGATGTACCGCCTCAAGCGCAAGGGCTTCTCCGACGCGCGCCTGGCCAAGCTGCTCGGCGTGACCGAGAAGAACCTGCGCCGTCATCGCCACAAGCTTGAAGTCTTCCCGGTCTACAAGCGTGTCGATACCTGTGCGGCCGAGTTCGCCACCGACACCGCGTACCTGTATTCCACGTACGAAGAAGAGTGCGAGGCCAACCCTTCTGATCGTGACAAGATCATGATTCTGGGTGGTGGTCCGAACCGCATCGGTCAAGGCATCGAGTTCGACTACTGCTGTGTGCATGCAGCGTTGGCGCTGCGTGAAGATGGTTACGAAACCATCATGGTCAACTGCAACCCGGAAACCGTTTCCACTGACTACGACACCTCGGATCGCCTGTACTTCGAGCCAGTTACCCTGGAGGACGTGCTGGAAATCGTCCGCGTCGAGAAGCCCAAAGGCGTGATCGTCCAGTACGGAGGCCAGACGCCGCTGAAACTGGCGCGTGCGCTTGAAGAGGCCGGTGTGCCGATCATCGGTACCAGCCCTGACGCCATCGACCGCGCTGAAGACCGCGAGCGCTTCCAGCAAATGGTCGAGCGCCTCAATCTGCGTCAGCCGCCTAATGCCACTGTGCGCAGTGAAGACGAAGCCATCCGCGCCGCCGGCAAGATCGGCTACCCGCTGGTGGTGCGTCCTTCCTACGTGCTCGGCGGGCGGGCGATGGAAATCGTCTACGAAGAAGAAGAGCTCAAGCGTTACCTGCGCGACGCAGTGAAAGTGTCCAACGACAGCCCTGTGTTGCTTGACCACTTCCTCAACTGTGCCATCGAGATGGATGTTGATGCAGTCTGCGACGGTACCGACGTTGTCATCGGCGCGATCATGCAACACATCGAGCAGGCAGGCGTTCACTCCGGTGACTCCGCGTGCTCGCTGCCGCCTTACTCGCTGCCTGCGCACATCCAGGACGAGATGCGTGAGCAGGTCAAGAAGATGGCCCTTGAGCTCGGTGTTGTCGGCCTGATGAACGTGCAACTGGCGTTGCAGGGCGAAGATATCTATGTCATCGAAGTGAACCCGCGTGCGTCGCGTACCGTGCCGTTCGTTTCCAAGTGCATCGGCGTGTCCCTGGCAATGATTGCGGCTCGGGTCATGGCTGGTAAAACCCTGAAGGAAGTGGGCTTCACCAAGGAAATCATTCCTGGCTTCTTCAGTGTCAAGGAGGCGGTGTTCCCGTTCGCCAAGTTCCCGGGCGTTGACCCGATCCTTGGCCCCGAGATGAAGTCCACTGGCGAAGTGATGGGCGTTGGTGACACCTTTGGTGAAGCGTTCGCCAAGGCGCAGATGGGCGCCAGCGAAATTCTGCCAACTGGCGGCACTGCTTTCATCAGCGTGCGCGACGACGACAAGCCGCTGGTTGCCGGTGTGGCCCGTGATCTGATCAGCCTCGGCTTCCAGATCGTTGCCACCGCTGGCACTGCCAAGCTCATCGAAGACGCCGGCCTGAAAGTGCGCCGTGTGAACAAGGTGACCGAAGGGCGTCCGCACGTGGTCGACATGATCAAGAATGACGAAGTCACGTTGATCATCAACACCACTGAAGGGCGTCAGTCGATTGCTGATTCCTACTCTATCCGTCGAAATGCCCTGCAGCACAAGATCTACTGCACCACGACTATTGCTGCGGGCGAGGCTATCTGCGAAGCGCTGAAATTCGGTCCGGAAAAGACCGTGCGCCGCTTGCAGGATCTACACGCAGGGTTGAAGGCATGATCAAGTATCCAATGACAGTCCAGGGCGCCAAAGCCCTGGAAGAAGAGCACGCTCACCTGACCAAGGTCGTCCGTCCAAAGTTGAGCCAGGACATCGGCACAGCGCGAGAGCTGGGTGATTTGAAGGAAAATGCTGAATACCATGCTGCCCGGGAGCAGCAGGGCATGGTCGAGGCGCGGATTCGCGACATCGAAGGCCGGATTCAGAACCAAGTCATCATCGACGTCACGTCCATTCCTCATACCGGCAAGGTGATTTTCGGCACGACGGTGGAAATCGCCAACGTCGAGACGGACGAGCGCGTCACTTATCACCTCGTTGGTGAGGATGAAGCTGACTTCAAGCTCGGCAAGATCTCGGTCGGCTCGCCATTGGCGCGCGCCCTGATTGCCAAGGAGGAGGGTGATGTCGTCGCGGTGAAAACGCCGGGCGGCGTGATCGAATATGAAATCATGGAAGTGAAACACATTTGAGGAAGGTCGGCCGCCTCTGGCGGTCGCCCTGCCTGTGCCTGCCCGGCTAACCGGGCAGCTCACCTGGCATTACGCTGATGTCATGCAGTAGAGCGGTTGAAGCCGCCCCGTGTTTGCATCAATGTGCGCGGTGTACGTTTGAAAGCAGTTTGTTGACTTTCGGGTTCTTGCGGTAAATCAGCGCCATTTTGCCGATGATCTGCACCAGATCGGCTTTGCCGACTTTGCACAGTTCAGCGATGGCTGCCAAGCGGCTTTCGCGGTCCAGAATATTGACCTTGATCTTGATCAGCTCGTGATCGCTCAATGCGCGTTCCAGTTCGGCAAGAACACCTTCGGTCAAACCATTGTCAGCCACGATCAAAACCGGTTTCAGGTGATGGCCAATGGATTTGTACTGTTTCTTCTGCTCTTGAGTGAGCGGCATAATCTGACCCCTGCGTCTGATCTTGTAAAAAGCGGCGGCCAGTTTACCCGAGCGAGTCCGGGACCGCCCGCTTAATCATGACTCGATTATATTTGAGGTGCCCCGTGGCCCGTTCCAAGACAAGCCATAACTGGCTCAAAGAACACTTCGACGACAAATACGTCAAAATGGCGCAAAAGGACGGTTACCGTTCCCGCGCCAGCTACAAGCTGCTGGAGATTCAGGAAAAGGACAAGATCATCCGCCCTGGCATGACTGTTATTGACCTCGGCGCCGCGCCGGGTGGCTGGTCTCAGGTGACCAGTCGTCTGATTGGCGGTCAGGGTCGGCTGATTGCATCCGATATCCTTGAAATGGACAGCATCCCCGATGTGACCTTCATTCAGGGCGATTTTACCGAGGACGCAGTGCTCGCGCAGATCCTGGAAGCCGTGGGTAATACGCAGGTGGACCTTGTGATTTCCGACATGGCCCCCAATATGAGTGGTCTGAGTGCAGTCGACATGCCTCGCGCAATGTTCCTGTGTGAGCTGGCGCTTGACCTGGCTGGCCGGGTATTGCGTCCGGGTGGCGATTTTCTGATCAAGGTGTTCCAGGGCGAAGGCTTTGACGAGTACCACAAGGATATTCGCAAATTGTTCGACAAGGTGCAGATGCGCAAGCCCTTGTCATCGCGCGATCGCTCCCGTGAACAGTACCTTTTGGGCCGCGGTTTTCGTGGGATCGAAGGCTCGGCGAGTGTCGAGCGTCTTTGAAGCGTGGCGATAGTAATTTTTAAATGGCCTGTCGATGCAGCATCACCGAGCATCGTGTAGTCAAAGTTTCACAAAGGGTTACAGACGGTGCCTGCCACACGTGCAGGTTCTGTAGTAAGTTAGGCCGGTGAATATCATGCGAGGCACGCTCCTGCGTGGAGCTTGCTTCAGAGGGTAGCTAATTGAACGATATGGCAAAGAATTTGATCCTGTGGTTGATCATCGCGGCAGTCCTTGTGACGGTGATGAACAACTTCTCCAGCCCTAACGAGCCGCAGACCCTCAACTATTCCGAGTTCATCCAGCAGGTCAAGGATGGCAAGGTAGAGAAGGTTGCTGTCGACGGTTATGTCATTACCGGCAAGCGCAGCGATGGCGACACCTTCAAGACCATCCGTCCTGCAATCCAGGACAACGGGCTGATCGGCGATCTGGTCGACAACAACGTCGTGGTTGAAGGCAAGCAGCCTGAACAGCAGAGCATCTGGACTCAGCTGCTGGTAGCAAGCTTCCCGATCCTGGTGATCATTGCCGTGTTCATGTTCTTCATGCGCCAGATGCAAGGTGGCGCGGGGGGCAAGGGCGGTCCGATGAGCTTCGGCAAGAGCAAGGCGCGCCTGCTTTCCGAAGATCAGGTCAAGACAACACTGGCTGACGTGGCAGGTTGCGACGAAGCCAAGGAAGAAGTCGGCGAGTTGGTCGAGTTCCTCCGTGATCCGGGCAAGTTTCAGCGTCTGGGTGGCCGTATTCCACGTGGCGTGCTGATGGTTGGCCCACCAGGTACGGGTAAGACACTGATCGCCAAGGCCATTGCCGGCGAAGCGAAAGTGCCGTTCTTCACTATTTCCGGTTCTGACTTCGTTGAAATGTTCGTGGGTGTCGGTGCAAGCCGCGTCCGTGACATGTTCGAGCAAGCGAAGAAGCACGCCCCCTGCATCATCTTCATCGACGAAATCGATGCGGTGGGTCGTCACCGTGGTGCCGGCATGGGTGGCGGTCACGACGAGCGCGAACAGACGCTCAACCAGTTGCTGGTGGAGATGGACGGCTTTGAAATGAATGACGGCATCATCGTCATCGCTGCCACCAACCGTCCTGATGTGCTCGACCCTGCGCTGCTGCGTCCAGGTCGTTTCGACCGTCAGGTCGTTGTTGGTCTGCCGGATATTCGCGGGCGTGAGCAGATCCTCAAGGTGCACATGCGCAAAGTGCCAATGGGGGACAACGTCAACCCGGGCGTCATCGCTCGCGGCACGCCTGGCTTCTCCGGTGCTGACCTGGCCAATCTGGTCAACGAAGCTTCTCTGTTCGCAGCGCGAATGGGCAAGCGTGTTGTCGAGATGAAAGAGTTCGAACTGGCCAAAGACAAGATCATGATGGGTGCCGAGCGCAAATCCATGGTCATGTCCGACAAGGAAAAACGTAACACCGCGTACCACGAAGCGGGTCACGCCATTGTTGGTCGAGTCGTGCCTGAACATGACCCTGTCTACAAGGTGTCGATCATCCCTCGCGGCCGAGCGCTGGGTGTGACCATGTTCCTGCCTGAAGAGGATCGTTACAGTCTGTCCAAGCGTGCACTGATCAGTCAGATCTGTTCGCTTTATGGCGGCCGTATCGCCGAAGAAATGACCCTGGGTTTTGACGGTGTCACCACCGGCGCCTCCAACGACATCATGCGTGCCAGCCAGATTGCCCGCAACATGGTGACCAAGTGGGGTCTGTCCGAAAAACTCGGTCCTTTGCTGTACGGCGAAGACGAGAACGAAGGCTACCTGGGGCGCAGTGGCGGCGGCAACAGCAGTGGTCTGTCTGCTGATACTTCGCGCTTGATCGACTCTGAAGTGCGCAGCATCATCGACCAGTGCTACGGCACTGCTCGGCAGATCCTCACGGACAACCGAGACAAGCTCGAAGCCATGGCTGACGCGCTGATGAAGTATGAAACCATCGATGCCGAACAGATCGATGACATCATGGCAGGCCGCACGCCACGTGAACCCCGTGATTGGGAAGATGGTTCGGGCACGCCAAGTGCTCCGCTGACGCCCCCGGATGTTCGTCCCGAAACGCCAATCGGTGGTCCTGCAGCTGAGCATTAAGGCCTGACATGACTTCTGCGCTGTACCCAACCCGGTTGCCTTGCGGCAACCGGGTTCTTGATTTGGCCCGTACACACGTCATGGGCATCCTCAATACGACTCCTGACTCGTTCTCTGACGGCGGCCGCTACAACCGCCTCGACGCTGCTCTGCGTCACGCCGAGGCGATGGTGGTTGCAGGCGCCACGTTGATCGATGTGGGAGGCGAGTCAACCCGGCCCGGCGCTCGCGCGGTTTCTCCCACTGAAGAGCTTGAGCGGGTTGCTCCCGTCGTCGAAGCCTTGCATCGCGAACTGGATGTCATCATTTCGGTGGATACGTCTACACCTGCAGTGATCCGTGAGACAGCGCGGCTGGGGGCAGGGCTGATCAACGATGTGCGTGCTCTGCGTCGAGATGGCGCACTGGATGCGGCGGCAGCGACGGGCCTGCCTGTGTGTCTCATGCACATGCGCGGCGAGCCGGGCAATATGCAGGATGACCCTCAATACGACGATATCGTGGCTGAGGTCATTGCTTTCCTTGGCGAGCGCATGGAGCAGTGCGAGATCGCGGGCATCGCCCCGGACCGCATTATTCTTGATCCCGGGTTTGGCTTTGCGAAGAGCCTGGATCACAATCTGGTCCTGTTCAAACATATGCAATCGCTGCAAGCGTTGGGGCGCCCGTTGTTGGTCGGGGTTTCGCGCAAAAGCATGATTGGTGCGGCGCTAGGCCGCCCCGTAGGCGAGCGGCTTTTCGGTGGCCTCGCGCTTGCGGCGCTGGCCATGACCAAAGGCGCAAAGATCTTGCGCGTGCACGATGTCGCCGAAACGGTAGATGTCGTGCGGATGATCGCCGCAGTTGACGCGGCGCAATAACAATTCGGAGCATCCATGACTACCAAGAAATATTTCGGCACCGATGGCATTCGAGGCCGTGTGGGGCAATTCCCCATAACACCTGAGTTCATGCTCAAGCTTGGCTGGGCGGCGGGCATGGCCTTCCGCAAGCTGGGTGCCTGTCGGATTCTGGTGGGCAAGGACACGCGCATTTCCGGCTACATGTTCGAATCGGCGCTTGAGGCGGGTCTGTCTGCTGCAGGGGCTGACGTGATGCTGTTGGGTCCAATGCCGACGCCAGCCATCGCTTACCTGACGCGCACCTTTCACGCCGAGGCTGGCATTGTTATCAGTGCCTCGCATAATCCGCACTACGATAACGGCATCAAGTTCTTTTCCGGGCAGGGTACCAAGCTGCCGGACGAAATCGAGTTGATGATCGAAGAGTTGATGGATGCGCCGATGACCGTGGTCGAGTCGGCGAAGCTGGGGAAAGTTTCTCGCATCAATGACGCGGCTGGCCGTTACATTGAGTTCTGCAAGAGCAGTGTGCCGAGCAGCACGGATTTTGCCGGCCTCAAACTGGTGATTGATTGCGCTCACGGCGCGACCTATAAAGTGGCGCCCAATGTATTTCGCGAGCTGGGCGCCGAAGTCACTGTGCTCTCGGCCCAGCCTGACGGGCTCAATATCAACGAAAACTGTGGCTCTACCCACATGGGTGCACTGCAGGCGGCGGTTCTGGCGGCGCATGCCGACCTGGGCATCGGCTTCGACGGGGATGGCGATCGCGTGCTGATGGTCGATCATACCGGCGCCATTGTTGATGGCGATGAGTTGCTGTTTATCATCGCCAGAGACCTGCACGCTCGCGGCCGTCTGCAGGGCGGGGTGGTGGGTACGCTGATGAGTAATCTCGGTCTGGAGCTGGCCCTGGCCGATCTCGAGATTCCGTTCGTGCGGGCCAATGTCGGTGATCGCTATGTCATCGCCGAGTTGCTGGAGCGCAACTGGCAGGTGGGTGGCGAGAACTCAGGTCACCTGGTCTGCTTCCAGCATACGACCACTGGCGATGCGATTATCGCTGCGCTGCAAGTGCTGCTTGCGTTGCGACGCAGCGGCGAGAGCCTGGCACAATCGCGTCAGGCGCTGCGTAAATGCCCGCAGGTGCTGATCAATGTGAAGTTCGCGGGCGGCGCTGATCCCATCAATCACCCGGCGGTGAAGGATGCCTGTGAGCGCGTAACGGCGGCGATGGCTGGTCGTGGCCGCGTCCTGTTGCGCAAGTCAGGCACTGAGCCGCTGGTGCGCGTCATGGTGGAAGGTGAGGATGAAGCGCAAGTTCGTGGGTACGCCGACGAGCTGGCAAAACTGGTCGCAGAAGTTTGCGCCTGATTTTGGCTTGCCAGTGTTGAAACTGTTGGGTAACATCTGCGCCCACTTTGACCGACGAGGTACAGCATGCGTCGCCCTATGGTAGCTGGTAACTGGAAGATGCACGGTACCCGCGCCAGCGTCGCTGAGCTGATCGAGGGCCTTGCTGAGCAGGCTCTCCCTGGCGGTGTTGATGTCGCGGTATTTCCGTCGACCCTGCACATCAATCCTGTGATTGATGGTTTGCAAGGCAAATCGATTTCTGTGGGTGCGCAGAACTGTGCGCACCAAGCAGGGCAGGGCGCATTGACCGGCGAGACATCGTCGAGTCAATTGGCTGATGCGGGTTGCAAGCTGGTGCTTGTCGGCCATTCGGAGCGTCGCCAGGTCATGGGCGAGCGTGACGAGCTGCTGATCAGCAAGTTCGCTGCTGCGCAGGAAAGCGGTCTGGTGCCGGTGCTTTGCATTGGCGAGACCCTTGAAGAGCGTGAAGCTGGCAAAACGCTTGAGGTGGTCGGGCAGCAGCTCGGCAGCGTCATCGCAGCGCTGGGGATCAACGCTTTTGCAGCGGCAGTAGTTGCCTACGAGCCAGTCTGGGCCATCGGCACCGGGCTGACGGCTTCGCCTCAACAGGCGCAGGATGTGCACGCAGCCATTCGTGCGCAGTTGGCGAAAGAGAATGCTGAGGTCGCACAAGGTGTGCGGCTTCTTTATGGCGGCAGCGTGAAGGCGGCCAATGCGGTCGAACTGTTCGGCATGCCGGATATCGATGGGGGCCTCATTGGTGGTGCCTCCCTGAATGCAGCTGAGTTCGGTGCGATCTGTCGCGCCGCGGGAAACTGAAAAAATGCTGGAAACAGTCATAGTTGTTTTTCATCTGCTGGCCGCTCTGGGTGTTGTTGTCCTGGTTCTGCTGCAGCAGGGTAAAGGTGCGGACGCTGGCGCGTCGTTCGGGGCAGGTGCATCAAATACTGTCTTCGGAAGCCAAGGTTCCTCTACCTTTCTCAGTAAGTTTACTGGTATACTCGCCGCAGCTTTTTTCATAACTAGCTTGGGGTTAGGTTACTTTGCTAAAGAGAAAGCTCAAGAGCTGACTCAGGTAGGCTTGCCAGATCCAGCAGTCATGGAAGTGAAGCAAAAGCCGGCGGCAGACGATGTGCCGGTTCTCGAAGGGCAAAAGCCAGCTGTTGTACCGGCTGACGTACCTCAAGCTCCCGAGAAGAAGTAAGGTTTCAACAGGCAGTGATGTTCGAGGCTGTCAAAAGAGTTGTATTGCCGAGGTGGTGGAATTGGTAGACACGCAACCTTGAGGTGGTTGTGCCCATAGGGTGTAGGGGTTCGAGTCCCCTTCTCGGTACCAATTATCAGGAGAGCCCGCAGATGCGGGCTTTCTTGTAGGTGGAAGGTTACATTGACCCTGTTGGGGATCAGTCGTATACTTCCGCCCCAGCTTTGTCGCGGGGTGGAGCAGTCTGGTAGCTCGTCGGGCTCATAACCCGAAGGTCGTCGGTTCAAATCCGGCCCCCGCAACCAGTTTTTAGGGCCCCTTTTAAGGGGCTTTTTGTTAGCTGGACACTTTCAACGCCGCTGTTCGACGGCGTTTCAAGGATGGGCGTTTCGCCCATTTTTTTATTTTGCACAGCATGCACATACATGCACGAGGGGGTTCAGGTGTCGAGCAAGCTAGAAGAGTTGCAGGCCTTGCTGGCCCCGGTGGTCGTGGCCCTGGGCTATGAATGCTGGGGTATTGAGTTTTCGGCCCAGGGCCGTCACTCGATGTTGCGCGTTTATATCGATAAAGAGGGCGGTGTGCTGGTGGACGATTGTGCCATCGTCAGCCGTCAGATCAGCGGCGTTCTGGACGTTGAAGATCCGATCTCCGTTGAATACACCCTTGAAGTTTCCTCGCCTGGCATGGAACGCCCACTGTTCACTATTGACCAGTTCGCAAAATTTGCCGGGGAACAAGTGAAGATCAAGCTGCGCTCGCCTTTCGAGGGACGACGCAACTTTCAGGGCCTTCTGCGTGGTGTAGAAGAACAGGATGTCGTGGTGCAGGTTGAAGACCACGAGTTTCTGTTGCCGATCGATATGATCGACAAGGCCAACATTATTCCCACGTTTGACTGATACGTGCCAGATACTGCGGATCCCGCGGATCCAATGGTTTGCGAAAGGCGAGGCGTACGATGAGCAAAGAAGTACTGCTGGTTGTTGAGTCGGTGTCCAATGAAAAGGGCGTTCCGGCAGGTGTAATTTTTGAAGCACTTGAGTTGGCCCTGGCCACCGCAACAAAAAAACGTTTTGAAGATGAAGTTGAGCTGCGTGTAGAGATCAACCGTCAAACCGGTAACTACGAGACTTTCCGTCGCTGGACAGTTGTCGAGGACGAGGATCTGGACGACCCGGCTTACGAGCTGGCGGTCGATCAGGCCCAGGAAAAACGTCCCGGCGCGGTGGCGGGCGATCTTATTGAAGAGAAGATCGACTCCATCGAGTTCGGCCGTATTGCGGCACAGACTGCCAAGCAAGTCATTGTGCAGAAAGTCCGCGAAGCCGAGCGCGCGCAAGTGGTTGATGCCTACCGTGAACGACTGGGCGAAATCATTTCCGGCACCGTTAAAAAGGTGACCCGCGACAACGTCATCGTTGACCTGGGCAACAACGCTGAAGCGCTGCTGGCTCGCGAAGACATTATCTCCCGCGAGACTTTCCGCGTAGGTGTCCGTCTGCGGGCACTGCTCAAGGAAATTCGTACAGAAAACCGTGGTCCCCAGCTGATCCTGTCGCGTACTGCGCCAGAGATGCTGATCGAGCTTTTCCGCATCGAAGTGCCGGAAATCGCCGAAGGTCTGATCGAGGTGATGGCGGCCTCTCGTGACCCGGGTTCGCGTGCAAAAATCGCTGTTCGCTCCAAGGACAAACGAATCGATCCGCAAGGCGCCTGCATCGGCATGCGTGGTTCGCGAGTTCAGGCTGTATCGGGCGAATTGGGTGGCGAGCGAGTGGATATCGTCCTGTGGGACGACAATCCGGCTCAGTTTGTCATCAACGCGATGTCCCCGGCTGAAGTTGCGGCAATCATCGTTGATGAAGATGCCCATGCCATGGACATCGCGGTCGGTGCCGACAACCTTGCTCAGGCCATCGGTCGCGGCGGCCAGAACGTGCGTCTGGCCAGCCAGTTGACCGGTTGGACGCTGAACGTGATGACCGAGTCGGACATTCAGGCCAAGCAGCAAGCAGAAACCGGTGACATTCTGCGCAACTTTATCGAAGAGCTGGAAGTCGATGAAGACCTGGCGCAGGTACTGGTTGATGAAGGATTTACCAGCCTGGAAGAAATTGCCTATGTACCGGTGGAGGAGATGCTCAACATCGACGGCTTTGACGAGGAAACCGTCAACGAGCTTCGCGCTCGGGCCAAGGATCGTTTGTTGACCAAAGCCATCGCTACAGAGGAAAAGCTGGCAGACGCCCATCCGGCCGAAGACCTGCTCTCGCTTGAGGGTATGGACAAGGATCTGGCGATGGAACTGGCAGTGCGCGGCGTAGTTACCCGCGAAGACCTGGCCGAGCAGTCTATTGACGATCTGCTCGACATCGACGGCATTGACGATATTCGTGCCGGCAAGTTGATCATGGCCGCCCGAGCCCACTGGTTCGAGTAATTAGGCGCGGCCTGAGGAGAGAAGTGCATGACGCAAGTCACGGTGAAACAACTGGCCGATGAGGTCAAAACACCGGTAGAGCGCCTGTTGCAGCAGATGCGTGAGGCAGGTCTGCCGCACACCGCCGCCGAAGAGAAAGTGACTGAAGGTGAGAAGCAATCGTTGCTCAATCACCTGAAAAGCAGCCACAAGGCGAAAGTGGAAGAACCACGCAAGATCACGCTGCAGCGTAAAACTACCAGCACCCTTCGGGTGGCTGGCAGCAAAAGCATCAGCGTAGAAGTACGCAAGAAAAAAGTATTCGTGCAGCGCAGCCCGGAAGAAATCGAAGCCGAGCGCAAACGCGAAATGGACGAGCGCCGTGCGGTAGAGAATGCCGCCCGCCAGAAAGCCGAAGAAGAAGCACGCCAGCGCGCTGATCAGCAGACGAGCAGCCAGCCTGCCTCGGCTGCAGCTTCCGATGCTGCTCCAGCACCGACTGCCGCTCCAGCAGCGCAGCCTGTGCAGGAAGCTCCGGTTGTTGCCGCTGCACCTGCTCCTGCTGCTGAAGTGCGCAAGCGCGACGAGCAGCGTCGTCCGGACAAGCCACGCAGCGATGACAGAAACGCTCGTGGCGGCGACGGCGATCGCAAGAACGCTCCGCATCGCGCTTCGGTCAAGGAAAAGGCTCCGACGCCACGCGTTGCGCCACGTACCACCGACGAGGAAAGCGATGGCTTCCGTCGCGGCGGTCGCGGCAAGGCCAAGCTGAAGAAGCGTAATGCTCACGGCTTCCAGAGCCCAACAGGTCCTCTGGTACGTGACGTGAAAATTGGTGAGACTATTTCTGTCGGCGATCTGGCCCAACAGATGTCGGTCAAGGCTGCAGAAATCATCAAGTTCATGTTCAAGCTGGGCACTCCGGCCACCATCAACCAGGTTCTGGATCAGGAAACTGCCCAGCTGGTTGCTGAAGAACTGGGCCACAAGGTCACGCTGGTCAGCGACACGGCTCTGGAAGATTCCTTGGCCGAGTCGCTGAAGTTCGAAGGCGAGAGCTTCTCCCGTGCGCCAGTCGTGACCGTAATGGGCCACGTTGACCACGGTAAGACCTCTCTGCTCGACTACATCCGTCGTGCCAAGGTTGCTGCCGGCGAAGCGGGTGGTATCACTCAGCACATCGGTGCCTACCACGTTGAAACCGAACGCGGCATGGTCACGTTCCTCGACACTCCGGGTCACGCTGCGTTTACCGCGATGCGTGCCCGTGGTGCCAAGGCGACTGACATCGTGATTCTGGTGGTTGCGGCGGACGACGGCGTGATGCCGCAGACCATCGAAGCTGTCCAGCATGCCAAGGCTGCCGGTGTACCGCTGGTGGTTGCGGTGAACAAGATCGACAAGCCCGGCGCTGACCTTGATCGCATTCGTAGCGAACTGTCGGTGCACGGCGTGACATCCGAAGAGTGGGGCGGTGATACGCCGTTCGTTTCGGTGTCGGCGAAGATGGGTACTGGCGTTGACGATCTGCTTGAAGCCGTGCTGTTGCAGGCCGAAGTGCTGGAACTGACCGCAACGCCTTCGGCCCCTGGCCGTGGTGTGGTGGTTGAATCGCGCCTCGACAAGGGTCGCGGTCCGGTTGCTACCGTGCTGGTTCAGGACGGTACGCTGCGTCAGGGTGATATGGTTCTGGTCGGTTCGAACTTCGGCCGCATCCGCGCCATGCTCGACGAGAACGGCAAGCCGGTCAAAGAAGCAGGTCCTTCCATCCCTGTCGAGATCCTCGGCCTGGACGGTACGCCAGATGCTGGCGACGAGATGAGCGTGCTGTCCGACGAGAAGAAAGCCCGTGAAGTGGCGATGTTCCGTCAAGGCAAGTTCCGCGAAGTCAAGCTGGCCCGTGCTCACGCTGGCAAGCTGGAGAACATCTTCGAGAACATGGGTCAGGCAGAGAAGAAGACGCTCAACATCGTCCTCAAATCTGACGTCCGTGGTTCCCTCGAAGCGTTGAACGGCGCCTTGAACGGTCTGGGTAACGACGAAGTGCAAGTGCGCGTGGTCGGTGGTGGTGTCGGTGGTATCACCGAGAGCGACGCCAACCTGGCACTGGCCTCCAACGCTGTACTGTTTGGCTTCAACGTGCGTGCCGACGCTGGTGCGCGCAAGATCGTCGAGCAGGAAGGTCTGGATATGCGTTACTACAACGTGATCTACGACATCATCGAAGACGTCAAGAAAGCCCTGACGGGTATGCTTGGCAGCGACGTTCGGGAGAACATCCTCGGCATCGCTGAAGTCCGCGACGTGTTCCGTTCGCCGAAGTTTGGCGCGATCGCAGGGTGCATGGTTCTGGAAGGCACGGTTTACCGTAACCGTCCGATCCGTGTTCTGCGTGAAGACATCGTTATCTTCGAAGGCGAGCTGGAATCCCTGCGTCGCTTCAAGGACGACGCTGCTGACGTACGTGCCGGCATGGAATGCGGTATTGGCGTCAAGAGCTATAACGACGTCAAGGTCGGTGACAAGATCGAAGTCTTCGAGAAAGTCCAAGTGGCTCGCAGCCTCTAAGTCGCGAGCTGGAAGAGCCATGACAGTAGCGGGCATGCACATGCCGCCGCTGCCGTCATGGGCTCAATACGCAACGCCCGGTCCGACTTCAGTCAGGCCGGGCGTTTGCCGCTTTCAGACCGCCAGGGTTTCGCCCTCCGGTCAGCATCAGGTAACGAAACATGGCAAAAGAATATAGCCGTACCCAACGTATTGGCGATCAGATGCAGCGCGAGCTGGCACAGCTGATCCGTCGTGAAATCAAAGACCCGCGCGTCGGCCTGGTCACTATCACGGCGGTCGATGTCAGTCGCGATGTGGGCCACGCCAAGATTTTCATGACCGTGATGGGTCAGGACAACGCCGAAGATATTGCGCAAACCATCAAGGTGCTCAATTCGGCAGCCGGCTTCCTGCGCATGCAACTGGCGCGGGAAATGAAGCTGCGCAGCGTGCCTCAGCTGCACTTCCACTATGACGAAAGCGTCGTGCGTGGCATGCATCTGTCGGCGCTGATCGAGCGTGCCGTTGCTGAAGACGGCCAGCACGCTGAAAACGCTGCGCCTGCCGCCAAGCCAGAAAGCACCGAGGAATAACCGGTGGCTCAGGTCAAGCGCATACGTCGCAACGTCAGCGGGATCATTCTGCTGGACAAGCCGCTGGGCTTCACGTCCAACGCCGCCCTGCAGAAGGTGCGCTGGTTGCTCAACGCGGAGAAGGCCGGGCACACCGGCAGTCTCGATCCCCTGGCCAGCGGCGTGCTGCCGTTGTGCTTCGGTGAAGCCACCAAGTTCTCGCAGTACCTGCTGGATTCGGACAAATCCTACGAAACACTGGCGCAATTGGGTAAGACCACCACCACCGGCGACGCCGAAGGTGATGTTTTGCAGACGCGTGCGGTGACCGTTGGTCGTGCCGATATTGAAGCGGTATTGCCACATTTTCGTGGTGAAATCAGTCAGATACCGCCGATGTACTCCGCGCTCAAGCGTGATGGCCAGCCGCTGTACAAGCTGGCCCGTGCCGGTGAAGTAGTGGAGCGCGAGGCGCGTTCTGTTACTATTGCGCGCTTGGAATTGCTCGAATGTGATGCGGACACCGCGCGCTTCTCGGTCGATTGCACCAAGGGTACATATATACGCACCCTGGTTGAGGACATTGGTGAGAAACTGGGCTGCGGCGCCTATGTCGCCCAGCTGCGGCGTACCCAGGCCGGACCTTTCAGCCTGACCCAGACGGTCACGCTGGAAGAGTTGGAGCAAGTGCACGCCGATGGCGGCAATGAAGCGGTTGATCGCTTTCTCATGCCATCGGACAGCGGGCTGCAGCATTGGCCGTTGCTACAGTTTTCGGAACACAGCTCGTTTTACTGGTTGCATGGTCAACCGGTCAGAGCACCGGACGCGCCGCAGTTCGGCATGGTCCGTGTGCAGGATCACCAGGGTCGCTTCATCGGCATCGGTGAAGTGGCCGAAGACGGGCGCATCGCGCCACGTCGCTTGATTCGGTCAGAATGACCGAACCCCGGGTCATGTGAATGATTCGGGAGAGGATGGCTGTTAACAGGCGCGGTCATTCCTCATCTTTTAATACAAGGGTTTGCCCTTGGCCTGTTGAAGCCGTTTTTGAAACGGTTTCCTGATAAAAGGATTGCCCCATGGCACTCAGCGTTGAAGAAAAAGCTCAGATCGTAACCGACTACCAGCAAGCTGTTGGTGATACAGGTTCGCCAGAAGTGCAGGTTGCACTGCTGACCGCCAACATCAACAAACTGCAAGGCCACTTCAAGGCCAACGGCAAGGACCACCACTCGCGTCGTGGTCTGATCCGTATGGTAAACCAGCGTCGCAAGCTGCTGGATTACCTGAAAGGTAAGGACGTTAGCCGTTACAGCACCCTGATCGGTCGTCTGGGTCTGCGTCGCTAATAACGACTCGGATAGAGGTTGGTTGTCTGTCGTGGTTCGCCGAGTTTCGGTGGGTCTGGCAGGCTCCCAGCCTCTAGTTGTATCTGGACAGTCGTGGGGCCGATTCCCCGCACCGCCCAAGAATTCGCAAGAACCAGTTCCCCAAGAGCCACAAAGAAGGTAGGAAACCGTGAACCCGGTAATCAAGAAATTTCAATTCGGTCAATCGACCGTAACCCTCGAGACTGGCCGTATTGCCCGTCAAGCTTCTGGTGCTGTATTGGTCACCGTTGACGACGACGTCACCGTACTCGTGACTGTGGTCGGCGCCAAGACAGCAGACCCAAGCAAAGGCTTCTTCCCACTTTCCGTGCACTACCAGGAAAAAACCTACGCTGCAGGTAAAATTCCTGGTGGCTTCTTCAAGCGTGAAGGCCGTCCTTCCGAGAAAGAAACCCTCACCTCGCGCCTGATCGACCGTCCGATCCGCCCGCTGTTTCCTGAAGGCTTCATGAACGAAGTGCAGGTTGTCTGCACCGTCGTTTCCACCAGCAAGAAAACCGATCCGGACGTCGCTGCGATGATCGGTACCTCGGCTGCGCTGGCCATCTCCGGTATCCCTTTCGACGGCCCGATCGGCGCCGCTCGTGTCGCTTTCCATGAAAGCACGGGCTACCTGCTGAACCCGACTTACGAGCAGCAGAAAGCGTC
Source organism: Pseudomonas viridiflava (assembly GCF_900585905.1). Lineage (GTDB taxonomy): Bacteria > Pseudomonadota > Gammaproteobacteria > Pseudomonadales > Pseudomonadaceae > Aquipseudomonas. Next base: position 38,083 of record NZ_UTVH01000053.1, on the reverse strand, counting down.
GAGCCTGGACATGGTCGTGGCCGGTACTTCCGAAGCTGTGCTGATGGTTGAGTCCGAAGCCAAAGAACTGACCGAAGACCAGATGCTGGGCGCTGTGCTGTTCGCCCACGATGAGTTCCAGGTCGTGATCAACGCCATCAAGGAACTGGCTGCCGAAGCTGCCAAGCCAACGTGGACGTGGGAAACCAAGCCAGAAGCCACTGCGCTGCTGGGCGCCATCCGTTCGGAGTTCGGCGACGCGATCTCCCAGGCCTACACCATCACCGTCAAGGCTGATCGTTATGCGCGCCTGGGCGAGCTGAAAGACCAGATCGTTGCCAAAATGTCCGGTGAAGAAGGCCAGCCGACTTCCAGCGAAGTCAAAGCTGCGTTCGGCGAAATCGAATACCGTACCGTGCGCGAGAACATCGTCAACGGCAAGCCGCGTATCGACGGTCGCGACACCCGCACTGTTCGCCCGTTGAACATCGAAGTGGGTGTTCTGCCCAAGACTCACGGTTCGGCATTGTTCACCCGTGGCGAAACTCAGGCGCTGGTTGTGGCCACCCTGGGTACCGCGCGTGATGCACAGCTGCTCGACACCCTTGAAGGCGAGAAGAAAGACCCCTTCATGCTGCACTACAACTTCCCTCCGTTCTCGGTGGGCGAGTGTGGTCGCATGGGCGGTGCTGGCCGTCGCGAAATCGGCCACGGCCGTCTGGCGCGTCGTTCGATCTCGGCCATGCTGCCGGCTGCCGACGTGTTCCCGTACACCATCCGCGTTGTGTCGGAAATCACCGAGTCCAACGGCTCCAGCTCCATGGCGTCCGTTTGCGGTGCGTCCCTGGCGCTGATGGATGCTGGTGTGCCGATGAAGGCACCTGTGGCCGGTATCGCCATGGGTCTGGTCAAGGAAGGCGAGAAGTTCGCCATCCTGACTGACATCCTGGGCGACGAAGATCACCTGGGCGACATGGACTTCAAGGTTGCCGGTACCGCCAAAGGTGTTACCGCGCTGCAGATGGACATCAAGATCAAGGGCATCACCGAAGAAATCATGGAGATCGCTTTGGGTCAGGCCCTGGAAGCGCGCCTGAACATCCTCGGCCAGATGAACCAGATCATTGGTCAGTCGCGTACCGAGCTGTCGGAAAATGCTCCGACCATGATCGCGATGAAAATCGACACCGACAAGATCCGTGATGTCATCGGTAAAGGTGGCGCCACCATCCGTGCAATCTGCGAAGAGACCAAAGCCTCGATCGACATCGAAGACGATGGCTCGATCAAGATCTTTGGCGAAAGCAAAGAAGCCGCCGAGGCCGCACGTCAGCGCGTCCTGGGTATCACGGCAGAGGCAGAAATCGGCAAGATCTACGTCGGCAAGGTCGAGCGTATCGTCGACTTCGGCGCCTTCGTCAACATCCTGCCTGGCAAGGACGGTCTGGTGCACATCTCCATGCTGAGCGATGCTCGCGTCGAGAAAGTCACTGACATCCTCAAGGAAGGTCAGGAAGTTGAAGTGCTGGTGCTGGACGTGGACAACCGTGGTCGCATCAAGCTGTCGATCAAGGACGTTGCTGCCGCCAAGGCATCTGAAGCGTGATTCATTGATTGAGCTGTAAATGAAAAGGACCCTTCGGGGTCCTTTTTTATGAGGGTAATTAAAGGCTTACGCACGGCGAGTAAAAGCATGCATCTTGCACGCGGTTAACAAGCGTAACGGGCAATATGCACGATGGGCCATGTTTAATGAATTCTTTAAGTCTATGATTTACATAGTCTTTTTATGCGTTTAGAAACTGGCACAGCGATTGCGATATATACAGTAACCCTGCAGCCCTCTTGGTGCAGTTTCTGAGAAAAACAGGAGTTACTCGTATGAAGAAGTTTGCTATTGCTGCTGCTACCGCCACTGCCCTGACTCTGACCATGGCTAACGCTGCCTTCGCTCAGACCTCCGCCCAGGCTCCAATGGTGCTGGCTGCCAACACTACTACTCAAGAAGTGAAAGAAGACACTTCTGATACCTGGATCACCACCAAGGTTAAAGCTGACCTGCTGACCGAGAAAGGCATCCCAGGTTCGGACATCAAGGTTGAGACCAACAAAGGTGTTGTCTCCCTGTCCTCCATGGTTAAAGTGACCGAAGCGCAGAAAAACACTGCCGTGATGATCACCAAGAAAATCAAAGGCGTCAAAGACGTATCGGCTGCTGGCCTGAAAGCCGAGTAATCGGACACATTACGCTGAACGAAGGAAGGGACTGGCTGGCGGCCTGATGGCTACAGTCAGTTCATGAGAGGTTCATGCGAAAGGCCACAAGGATGTGGCCATTAAAGGCCCCGGCGGAAACGTCGGGGCTTTTTCTATGGATAAAGGGTGACGTGGGATCGGCCGGGCGGCGCTCCGCTTCAGCCGGGAAGGGGCCATTCCATTCTGTGCATCTGTTTAGTCAGAAAAATTGTCTTCCCGGCTAAAGCCGGTCTCACCAAGTTCCCATTCAGCCACCACGCTTGCTGTCGATGCTGACCAGGCGGCCGCCCTCAAAGCGCAAGTATTGATACATGCCATTGTTAGGGCCGTAGATCCATTCTTCGATCCTGACTTCCTGCGACTGGCGGAAGTTGCCGCTGAACGTCTCTTTAGAGCCGATCACTTCCTGGCTCACCGGGTCACCGCACTTTTGCTGCACCTCGAACGCGCGATCTCCCGCGCTGATCAGCTGGCTGCCGCAGCGTAGTGTCGTGCCTTGGGCCGCCTGCGCGAAGGCCAGTGCGGTCATACCGATCATCAAATACGTGCGCATGGTTTCACTCACTGTCCAGATGCAGAGGGCTGATAACGCTGCCGTCCTTCTCTGGTTGTCCAAGTTTGGCGTCGACAAAATACACGCGCTCATCTTCGAGCCTGCCTTTGTCGACCAGGTAATCCTTGATGCTACTGGCGCGATTCTGACCCAGTTCCCGCAGCAGCACTTCGTTACTGCTCCAGAACGTCAGAATCTCCTGGCGCAGCGTGTTGGCGCGTTCTTCTTTGCCCAGGCTCGCCCACTGCGCCAGCGGCTGCTTCTTCAGGCGGGCGCGGTAGATACCTTCAAGCATCGGCGCCTTCTCGCTGTCCGGCACTTCCAACAGGCCTGCCCTGGCGGGGACTTTGTCACCACGGCGCTGCAGAATCTTGTAATAGGTGTATTGATACTCGCGTTCCAGGCGCTGTTGCGCCAGGTAAGGACCATCGCTGCCGGGGGCGCTGGTGCCTTCGATTTCCAGGCGCAGGGTAGGGCGAGCCTTCAGGGCGCTGGCCAGTGCATCCAGGGCTTTCTGCGTGGTCGGGCTCAGCTCGGTGGAGCCTGGCGAGAAGCGCACGCTGCTGAGATCCTCGGAGCTGCCGCCGGAGACCAGGCCGGCAATGAATTTGAAGGGCGACGCTGCTGCGCGCACCAGCAGATTGCGCATGGTTTGCCAGACGATCGGCATGACGCTGAACTGAGGGTTGTTCAAGTCGCCGGAGACCGGCAGCTCCAGGCTTATGCGCCCATTGACGTCCTTGAGCAGGGCCACCGCGAGGCGCAACGGCAGATCCACTGCGTCCGGGCTGTCGACCTTTTCACCCAGCTCCAGCTGCTCGACCACTACCTTGTTCTCGGCCTTGAGCCGCCCTTTGCTGATCAGATAATGCAGGTCCAGGTTGAGGCGACCCTTGCGGATCCGGTAGCCCGCGAATTTCCCGGAGTAGGGGGTCAGTGTCGTCAGCTCGACGCGTTTGAACTGGGTGGTGATATCCAGCGCATCCATCGGGTTGAACGGGTTCAGGCTGCCTTTGATGGTCACCGGGGCATAGCGGTCGACTTTGCCGTTGACGTCGACCGTGGCCGGGTTCGACTGACGATTGTCCAGCGTACCGATGCGACCATTGAGCTGCTGCACGGCAGTGGCGAAATTGGGCGTCAGGCTGAAGTCGGCAAAATTGGCGGAGCCGTCTTTGATGTTCACTTCGCCCACCCGGATGCCCAGCGGCTTGCTCTTGGGTTCAGCTTTGGCGCCTTTTGCCGCTGCTGGTTTATCAGCCGGTTGTGGAATCAGCAGGTCGTCGATGTTGGTGGTGCGATCCTCGTTGATCATGAAGCGCGCATAGGGCTGCTCCAGATTGACCCTGGCAATCGTCAGGCTGTCGCCGTGCTGGTAGTTGAGGTTCTCCAGCGTCAGCTTCTGCCATTTGACGAAATCGCGTGTCTTCAAGGTATCCAGCGTGTGCAACTGCTCGATCTGAGCCTTGCCCGACAGACTGAAGGCCAGTGGCTCGGTGCTTTTGAGGTCCACTGCCAGGTCGCTGCCGAGCATCCCGCTGCGCAGCTCCAGCTGGATGAACGGGCTGATATAGGCCTGGGCGATCCGCAGGTCGATGTCCTTGGTGGTCACTTGCAACCTGGCGCTGACCGGACTGAGATTGACCTCGCCCGTTGCGCTGAGGCTGCCCTGTTTGCCCACGCCGCTGTCGAGTTTGAGGGTGAAGGGTGATTTATTCAGGCTGTCGAAATTCTGCAGGTCAAGGTTCAGCGGGCCGACATCCAGCGCCACCGCTTCCTTCTGGCTGCGATCGGCGAGGTGAATCAAGTGATCGCGCAGCTGCACGTCCTTGACCAGTACTTGCCAGGGTTTGCCTGGCTTGGCGGCTTGAACCGGTTTGTCCGCTGCAGCCTGGGCCTGCGCATCAGCTGGCGGCGCCTTGTCATCGACGGCCGGCTTCGTCGCAGCAGCCTTGCCGGGCTTGCTGGCGAACAGCTTTTGCCAATCCAGCTGGCCGTCTGCTTCAAGCGCTGCCCAGGTCTCCAGCTTCTGGCTGCGAACCTTGCCAATGACCACTTGCTGTTTGGCCAGGTCAACCGAGGACTCGCTCACCTGCAGACGCTGCAAGCGCACCAGCGGGCGGCCATCGGGCGCATTGATCGCCAGAGGTGCGATGTTGAGGGCCGTGTCGCTGAGCTTGAATTGGGTTTCTTTGGACAGGTTCAGCGAGTAGGCCGTGCTGAAGTTGAGCGTGCCGTCTTTCAGTTCCAGCGGCAGGGCATCGCGCACATACGGCCACCAGAGCTTCATCTGGCTGTCAGTGACTTTCAGCGTGCCTTCGGAAGTGATCGGCACCAGGCTGATGCGCCCGACCCAGTCGATCTGACCGCCATCGGGACCTGCTGCGACCAGGGTCATGTCGGCGTTGTCTTCGGGCAATGTGCTGAGGTTTTTCAGTTCGAAATTCAGCGCGTCATAGAGGAATTCGATGGGCTCGCCAGGGCGCAGGTCCTGGAAGTGTACATAGCCGTCGGCCAGCCTGATGGCATCAATGCGCAGCGGGAAAGGCTTGGCCGCGGGCTCGTCCGGGTTGGCCGGTGTGTTTGCCGGAAGTTTGAACAGCTGACTCAGGTTGAGTTTGCCGTCCTTGCCAAACAGCAGCTCGGTTTTCGGTTTGACCAGCTCGACTGCCTGCAGATGCAGCGCTCGAGTCCAGATGCTGTCGATCTGCAGGTTGGCGTAGAGCTTTTCGAAGCCCAGCTGTTCCTTGCCGGGGACACCTATATTCAGGCCCCAGACAGTCAACTCCAGCGTGTAGGGGTTGAACTCGATGCGCTCGATGCGCGCCGCAACAGTGGCGTAATTGGCCAGTTGCTGATTGGCGATGCGTAAACCGACCCCTGGCAGAATCAGAAAGCCGAGCAGGCTGTAAAGCCCGAACGCAACCAGCAGGGTAGTGGCTGCGCGAAACAATCCTTTGGACATGTGAGGCGTCATCTCTGTAATCAGGGCCATTGAAGTATGGCATGCCTGTCGGCTCTGAAGCGGCTTGCGGCCCTGGCTGCAGACATTTGCCAGCACGCGGGGGAGGTCAGAGCTGCAGAATCAGGGTCTTGAGCGGCGGCTGGTTGTCCATGGAGGGGAAGTCGGCCGCAGGCGGCATCACCTGCCAGTCGCGCACCGGACGACCGGTTTTACTGGCGCAACGCAGCACCTGTTCGCGCCAGTCGTCCATGCTGACTTTCGCCAGGTTGTTGCAGCAGATCAGTACGCCATCCTCGGCCGTGGTCAGCAGCGCTGGCTTGAGCAGGCTCTGATAGTCGCGCAGCAGGTCGACGGTGCCGAACGCGCTTTTGGCCCAGGCGGGCGGGTCGAGCAGCACCAGGTCGTATTGGCGCTGATCAAGCTTCACGTAGGCCGGCAGCGTATGCCCGCGCCGCTGGGCAATGGGCAAGCCCGCCAGTTGGCGGATGGCAGGGAAGTAATCGGACTGGACGAACTGCATGGTCGGCAGTTGCGGGTTGAGCGCGTTATTTTCGCGCCCGACGGCGAGATTGCCTTCCGCGAAATCCAGATTGCAGACTTCATTCGCGCCCCCCGCTGCCGCACTCAGGCCCACGCCACAGGTGTAGGCAAACAGGTTGAGCACGCTTTTGCCCTGGCTGTGCTGCTTGACCCAGCCGCGGGTATTGCGCAGGTCGAGAAACAAAAGCGGGTCCTGCCCGGGGTGGCGGCCGCGCACTCTGTAGTTGAGCCCCCACTCGTGGCCGATCAAGTCCTGCAGCGCGGCGTCACTGGCCTGGTAGACAGTGTCTTCCCGATCAATCCGCGAATTGCCCTGGGAGCGGTCGTTGTAAACCAGCAGCAGGTCCAGCGTCAGGTGCGCGTTGACGGCAGCGTGCAGTGCCAGCAACACCTCGCGTTCAAGCCGGGTATGGAAACTCTGCACCAGCAATTGCGGGCCGTAGCGGTCGATCGTCAGGCCACTGGCGCCTTCCTGGCTGCCGTGAAACAAGCGATAGCAATCAGTGCCTTGCTGATGCAACTCGGCAAGCAGATCGCGGCGATTGTCGAGGGCGACGCTGAGCGCCTGAATCAAGGAAGACATGCAAAGCGCCTTGGTCTGACTGGGCGCCGCAGTTTATCAGGTAAGGCCCGCCACCACAGGGCTGGATCTCGCGGGCAACCAATGGCGGTGGGTAGGGCGCACGAGCAACGCGAGGCCGCGATGACGTTTTAACTGACCCACCGCAATCTCCTCCAACATGCCCATGCCCATGCCCATGCCCATGCTCAGCGAGCCAGCGCCAGGGCGACACCCTGGCCGCCGCCGATGCACAGGGTGGCGAGGCCTTTTTTTGCGTCACGCTTGATCATTTCGTGCAGCAAGGTCACCAGTATCCGACAACCCGATGCGCCGATGGGATGGCCTAGGGCGATGGCCCCACCGTTGACGTTGACGGTGTTCATGTCCCAGCCCAGCTCCTGGCCCACGGAAAGCGCCTGGGCGGCGAAGGCCTCGTTGGCCTCGATCAGATCCAGCTGCTCGATGGACCAGCCTGCCTTGTCCAGGCAGCGACGGGTGGCGCTCACCGGACCGATGCCCATGATCGCAGGATCGACACCGGCATTTGCGTATGCCGCGACCCTGGCCAGCACCGGCAGCCCCAGCTGTTGCGCCTTGGCTGCGCTCATCAGAATTACCGCCGCGGCACCATCGTTGAGCGAGGAGGCGTTGCCCGCAGTGACTGAGCCTTCTTTCTTGAACGCTGGCTTGAGTTTGCCAAGTGTTTGCGCAGTGGTGCCCGCGCGGGGTTGTTCGTCGGTAGCAAACGACAGCGGATCACCTTTGCGCTGGGGGATCAGGATCGGGGTTATTTCCGCCACGAAACGGCCGCCTTCAATCGCTGCCAGGGCTTTTTGCTGGGACGCGGCGGCAAAGACATCCTGGGCTTCGCGGCTGACATGGTACTGGTCGGCGAGGTTCTCTGCGGTGATGCCCATGTGATAGTCGTTGAATGCATCCCACAAGCCGTCGCTGATCATGGTGTCCACCAGGGTACTGTGGCCCATGCGCAGACCGGTGCGTGCGCCGGGCATGACGTAGTTGGCCAGGCTCATGTTTTCCTGGCCACCGGCGATGATCACCTCGGCATCACCACAGCGAATGGCCTGGGTTGCCAGATGCAACGCCTTGAGGCCGGAGCCGCAGACCTTGTTCAGGGTCATGGCGGGCACCGAGAACGGCAAGCCCGCCTTTATCGCGGCCTGACGTGCCGGGTTCTGCCCCGCGCCTGCGGTCAGCACCTGGCCCATGATGACTTCGTCGACCTGCGCGCCCTCAAGCCCAGTCTGTTGCAGCAACTGGCGGATCACTGCGGCGCCCAGATCGACGGCAGACACACTGGCCAGCGAGCCTTGGAAACTGCCGACTGCGGTGCGAGTGGCAGCAACGATAACGACGTCTTGCATGGTAAGGCCTCACTATTATTAGGTTTTACGTCACGGCCACTTGTGCAGGCGTGATTCGCTGTGATCGAAAAAACCCATGTTGGCACAGATGAAGGGCCCGCTTCCAACCGAGAACCGGTCAGTATCCGTTTGGCCCGGAAACACAAAACCCGCTGCCTCTTGCGAGGGCAGCGGGTTTGAGTCTTGCCGAAGGTTGATCAGCCGCGATGGCGACTGCGGAAATAATTGATCAGACCCTGGGTGGAGGCATCATCGGCAGGCGCCTCGGTGCCGCCGGTCAGGCGCTGGTACACCGCCTTGCCCATTTCCTTGCCCAGTTCAACGCCCCACTGGTCGAAGGCGTTGATGCCCCAGATGACGCTCTGCACGAACACCTTGTGCTCATACATGGCCACCAGAGCGCCCAGACGGCGGGGGCTGATGCGTTCCACCACCAGGGTGTTGCTCGGACGGTTGCCGGGGATCACCTTGTGGGGGGCCAGCTTGCTCACCTCGTCTTCACTGACGCCTTTTTCGCGCAGCTCGGCTTCGGCTTCAGCGCGGGTCTTGCCCATCATCAGCGCCTGGCTTTGCGACAGGCAATTGGCGTACAGCCACTGGTGATGGTCGGAAACCGGGTTGAAGCTGACGATCGGCACGATGAAGTCGGCCGGGATCAGCTGAGTGCCCTGGTGCAGCAACTGGTGGTAGGCGTGCTGACCGTTGGCGCCAACGCCGCCCCAGATGACCGGGCCGGTATCGGTGGACACCGGCGTGCCATCCTGACGCACGCTCTTGCCGTTGGACTCCATGTCCAGCTGCTGCAAATGCTTGGTGATGTTACGCAGGTAGTGGTCATAGGGCAGGATCGCGTGACTTTGCGCGTCCCAGAAATTGCCGTACCACACCCCCAGCAGACCCAGCAGCACCGGCATGTTCTGCTCAAACGGTGCACTCTCGAAGTGCTGGTCCATGCTGTAGGCGCCGGACAGCAGCTCCTTGAAGTTGGACATGCCGATGGCCAGGGCGATAGGCAGGCCAATGGCCGACCACAGTGAGTAGCGGCCGCCGACCCAGTCCCACATCGGGAAGATGTTCTCTTCACGGATACCGAAAGCCACAGCCGCAGCGTTGTTGCTGGAGACGGCGATGAAGTGACGATACAGCTCGGCTTCCGAACCGCCCTGAGCCAGGTACCAGGCGCGTGCGGCCTGCGCGTTTTTCAGGGTTTCGAGGGTGTTGAAGGATTTTGAGGAGACAATGAACAGCGTCGTTTCGGCGCGCAGCTTCAAGGTCAGCTCGTGAAATTCGCTGCCGTCGATATTGGCGAGGTAATGGCAGCGCACGCCTTTTTGCGCGTAGGACAGCAACGCCTCGGACACCAGTTCAGGGCCGAGGAACGAGCCACCAATGCCAATGTTGACCACGTCGGTGATCGGTTTTTCGGTGTAGCCGCGCCACAGCCCATCGTGGATGCGGCCGACCAGATCAGTGATCTGGTTGAGCACCTTGTGCACTTCCGGCATGACGTCGACACCATTGACCTGCAGCTTGTCGCCCACCGGGCGGCGCAGGGCGGTGTGCAGTGCCGGGCGACCTTCGGATGAGTTGACCAGTTCGCCGTCGTATTGCGCCTTGATGGCGTCCTTCAGGCCCGCTTCGTTGGCCAGGCTGACCAGCAGGTCGCGCGTTTCTGCGGTGATCAGGTTTTTCGAATAATCGAGAAACAAACCGCAGCTGCTCAGGGTGAATTGGTTGAAGCGCTGTGGATCAGCAGTGAACGCCTCGCGCATGCTGAAATTCTGCATGGCTTTACGGTGTTGGCTCAACGCCTGCCACGCGGGCAGGGCGGTCACATCAGAAGGAGTGCGGTAGTACGCCATCGCTGCGGGTTTCCTTGTACTTGAAACGGGCTAATCACAGTAAGCGAAGATACGCAGACAGTTTGAATCCTGGCACCAAGACTAAACATTATGTGCGGTTATGTCTGCGCCTGATCGGCTTCGGGCTCGGTACTATTTCACACCTGGCTGTCAGACGGATGAACAGAAGCAGGTTTGCTGCATCAGGCAAGTGTTACGAATAGGCATTGCGGGTGTGGCTAAGTTCATTGCCGAGCAGTGCCAGGTCGCTGCCCCGTGGGACCGGCTTCAGCCGGGAAGAGGCCCTTACATTCAACACATCCGGGTTGCCTGGCAAGCCGCTTTCCCGGCTAAAGCCGGTCCCACGAGGATAGCGTCAGCGATGACCCTGGTGGTGTTCACGCTTCAGGTGCAGGTTATCGATCAATCGCGTCTTGCCCAGGAACGCCGCAGCCAGAATCACCAGATCGCTGTCCTGCAAGGCGGCAGGGCGCAGGCTGGTGGCTTCGCGGATTTCAAGATAGTCAGGGCGCATGCCTGCGGCTTCAAGCTGGTGTTTGCCGGCCTCTACCAGGCGGGCGAAATCCTTGTCGCCACTGCTCACGGCGGCACCCATCTGTTGAATCACCTTGTAAAGCACCGGTGCCGTTGCGCGCTGCTCTTCGCTGAGGTAGCCGTTGCGCGACGACAGCGCCAGGCCGTCAGCAGCCCGCACGGTGGGCTTGCCAATGATCTGGATCGGCATGTTCAGGTCACGCACCAGGGCGCGAATCACCGCCAGTTGCTGAAAGTCTTTTTCGCCAAATACCGCAAGGTCGGGCTGAACCATGTTGAACAGCTTGCTGACGACGGTCGACACACCATCGAAATGGCCGGGTCGGCTGGCGCCACACAAACCTTCGGAAATACCGGGAACACTGACAGTGGTCTGGTCGCTCATGCCGTGGGGATACATTTCCTCGACATCAGGCGTGAACAACAGGTGGCAGCCAGCGTTCAGCAGGCGCTCCTGATCGGCGGCCAGGGTGCGCGGATAGGTGGCCAGGTCTTCGTTGGGGCCGAACTGCATGGGGTTGACGAAAATGCTCGCCACGACGAAATCGGCGCGCTGCGCCGCTTTGCTCACCAGCGCCGCGTGACCGCTGTGCAGGTTGCCCATGGTGGGCACCAGAGCGATTCGCTTGCCTTCGCTGCGAGCGCGGGCGATGGCGGCGCGCAGATCGCGAACTGTCTTGACTGTGTTCATGCCGAGAATCCGTGTTCAGGTGCGGGGAAGCTTGCGTCTTTGACTGCCGCTACATAAGCCTGCAGCGCCGATTGAATGTCGGGTTGGCCGGCCATGAAGTTTTTCACGAACTTGGGCACACGACCGGTGATGGACAGGCCTAGCATGTCGTGCAAGACCAGCACCTGGCCGTCGGTGGCGCTGCCAGCACCGATGCCGATGACCGGAATCCTGACTGCAGTACTGATTTCTTCAGCCAGTTCACCGGGCACGCATTCGAGCAGCAGCATGGCCGCGCCTGCCTGTTCCAGCGTGATCGCGTCGGCACGCATTTGCCGGGCCTGGGTTTCCAGTCGGCCTTGCACCTTGTAGCCGCCCAGTACATTCACTGACTGCGGGGTCAGGCCCATGTGCGCGCATACCGGAATGCCTCGATCTGCCAGCAGGCGGATGGATTCGCCCAGCCAGGCCGCGCCTTCGATCTTGACCATGTGCGCCCCGGCCTGCATCAGCGCTGCGCTGTTCAGATAAGTCTGCTCAAGCGTCGCGTAAGCCATGAAGGGCAGATCGGCAAGGATCAGCGCGCCTTGGTTGCCGCGTTTCACGCTGGCGACGTGGTAGGCCATGTCGGCAGTGGTTACAGGCAGCGTGCTGTCGTGGCCTTGCAGGACCATCCCCAGCGAATCGCCGACCAGCAGCACTTCAACGCCTGCCTCGCTGGCGGCATGGGCAAAAGTCGCGTCGTAGCAGGTCAGCATGGTGATTTTTTCACCTCTTTGCTTGAGTGCCTGCAGCGAGGTTACGGTGATATCTGGCATGGAAAATTCCTCTTTCAGGCGCTGTGAACACGACGGCGAGCAACGCGCGAGTTGCATCCTGGCAGGCACGTACACCGTCGTGGCGCGGTGCTTCAAATGGCCTGCTGGCGCCCATTGACCAGCGTTCGGGCTGGCGGGGACGCCTATCTTCGTGAGGAGGACCTATTAAGTCAATTGCCGCTGTAACCCTTGGTTACCGGCGTTTGCGCCAGCGTCTCGGCGGGCGGCGCGCGCGGTCAGAGGGGGCAGCTGCGCAACGCGCCTTTATACCTTGGGCGTCAGCCGTTCGAGGCCTTCAAATGGGCATTCGTTGAGCAGTGTTGCGAGGTGACGGCCGTCGGCCAGTTGCAGCGCGGGTGCCAGTTCAGCCAGTGGATAGAGCACGAATGCACGTGCCTGCAGATGATAATGCGGCACCTTCAGCCGGGGCTCGTCAATCAGGCGCTCGCCAAAGGTCAGGATGTCCAGATCCAGCGTGCGCGGGCCCCAGCGCTCATGACGTTCGCGTCCCTGGCTCAGCTCGATGGCCTGCAGCGCGTCCAGCAACGCCAGTGGCGGCAGCCGGGTATCCAGCGCCGCCACGGCATTGGTGTAGCGTGGCTGCCCTGGCAGCAGCGAATCGCTCAGGTAAAAAGACGAAACCCCTATCCATTGGCTCAGCGGCAGCGCAGCCAGTGCGCTGATGGCCTGCTGCAACTGTTCGGCAGGTGCCGCCAGGTTGCTGCCCATGCCGATGTAAACACGCTCCACCTGACTTACTCGCCTGCTGCGTCAGAGCGCGTGCGTTTGGCGCCAGTGGTGCGACGACGCTTGCGCGGGGCGCCTGCATCCGGCTTGCTGCCCAGGTCAGTGATCATCCCGCGACGCTCACTGTCATTAGCGTCCTGATAATCGGTCCACCAGTCGCCCAGGCCATCGGTGTCTTCGCCAGCGCTTTCACGCAGCAACAGAAAGTCGTAACCGGCACGGAAACGCGGGTTGTCCAGCAACTGGTCGGCGCGTTTGCCGGAACGCCGTGGCAGGCGCTCCTGCATGTCCCAGATTTCTCGGATTGGCAGGGTGAAACGCTTCGGAATTGCGATGCGCTGGCATTGCTCGATGATCAGCTCGTGGGCCGCTTCCTGCATCGCTGCAATCGGCGGCATGCCACGTTCTTGCAAACGCAAAACCTTGCCCGGCAGTGCTGGCCAGAGCAACGCGGCAAACAGGAACGCCGGGGTCACCGGCTTGTTCTGCTTGATGCGCAGATCGGTGTTGGTCAGGGCCTGACTGATCAGCGTGTGAGTGTAAGTCGGACGATGTTCGAGCGCCTGGGCGCTGGCCGGGAACAGAGGGTCGAACAGCTCCAGGTCCACCAGCATTTCAAACGTCGGGGCAGCAAAGCCGGAAAGGAACAGCTTGAGCACTTCCTCGAACAGCCGCGCCGAAGGAATATCGCGCAGCATCGGCGCCAACGGCCGAATCGGCAGGGCACTGTGCTTTTCGATGCCGAAATCCAGCTTGGCGGCAAAGCGCACGGCTCGCAGCATACGCACCGGGTCTTCTTTATAGCGCTGCTCAGGATCGCCGATCAGGCGGATCAGGCGATTGCGGATATCGTGCACGCCATTGGCGTAATCAAGAATGCGCTCACTGACCGGGTCGTAGTACAACGCGTTGATCGTGAAGTCACGGCGCTGGGCGTCTTCTTCCAGCGTGCCGTAGACATTGTCCCGCAGGATCCGCCCGCTTTCGTTGCGCGAAGACTGGTTGCTGTCTTCTTCCTCATCATCCTGGGGATGACCGGCTCGAAAGGTGGCGACCTCGATGATCTCGCGACCAAAGTGGATATGCACCAGCTTGAAACGACGACCAATGATGCGGGCATTACGAAATTCGGCGCGAACCTGCTCCGGCGTGGCGCTGGTGGCGACGTCGAAATCTTTGGGTTCGATATTGAGCATCAGGTCGCGAACACAGCCGCCGACCAGATAGGCCTGGTAACCGGCGTTCTGCAGACGCTCGACGATATTCACCGCGTAACGGCTGAACTGGCCCCGTTGCAGCGAATGCTGGCTGCTGTTGAGCACCTCAGGCGTGCTGCGAATGTGTTGCTGCGGTTTGCGCAGTGGGGTACGGAATGACTGGAACAACTTCTTCAGCATGGGATGCACTGTTTGAAGGAATATTCGGCCAAAAACGAAGAATGACCGCAGGGTGGGCGGGGATTCTAGCATTTAGTCAGGGGATGGTGTAGGAAGCTGCGCCATGGGGTTGGGCGTTGGTGTTCGTGGACCGTCGGTAGGGCGTACTTGCCCGCGATGGACGATGACGCCGGGAGCCTGTAAGACCGCGCTGCCTGAGTCGTGGGCAGGCGCTCATGCGCAATTGCGATTCAAGGAGGGGCCTGCACGTATCGAGGGAGATTTGCTGCAGAGGCTACTGGGGGAGCCGAAGCTCCCCCAAAGTGTGTGCTCTTATTTTTATTGTGTCTGTGGGCTTCTTGTTTTTGTTGAGTGCCCATTCACGAGGCTTTCGCCTGTGAAACCTCCCAATATGGGAGTCAAGAGCAAACGGATTGCTTTGGTCGCTGTGCTGCAATGATCATTCGATCCAACCAGATCAGGCGCTACCTCAGGGTAGTTTTTATAGTTCTCGGCCTGGTTGCGGGGCAAGCCCCAAATACAACGCCTCTCCAAAAGAATCAGTTAGCTGCGCCTCCGCCGTGTTGTTCTTGTTATGCGTGAGTCGATTCGTATTGTTTTTATTATTGAGGTGTTTCGTTCTGGTTTTTGTTGTTCTTGTACCAGTGATATAGCAGGACCTGTGCCAACTTTTGAAAAGCCAGGTAAACCGTGGTCTACAGCGTTTAAGTGGCTTTTTGATAGCGCAAAAAAAGCCGGGGTTTCGTTACCGTAAACCCCGGCCTTTGTTACGTGCATCGTATGAGGTAACAGTTTGTGCGCCAGGCTGCGATGCGCAGCCCAGAGCCCTGTGCTGCTGTCAGGTTTCGCTGGCAACCCCTTTGCGGCGGGGGATACCCAGGCGCTGGCGCCTTTCCCACAGACATTTGCGACTCACGCCCAGTTTGCGCGCCAGTTCGGTCTCGGTCATGTGGTCCTGATGCTCCAGCACGAAATGCTGGAAATAATCTTCCAGCGACAGGTCCTCGGTCGGTTCGTGGCTGGTGGAGCTGGCCGAACCCTGCTTTGGCGAGAGCCCGATGAAGTCCTCGTCATTGAGGTCGCTGAGCTCGATGTCGATACCCAGCAACTCGGCAGAGATTTCCGGGTTTTCGCAGAGGATGACTGCGCGTTCCACTGCGTTTTCCAGTTCGCGCACATTGCCAGGCCAGGTGTACTGGCGGATGGCAAGCTCCGCATCGGCAGCAAAGGTCAGGTCATTGCGCCCGGCCTTGGCGCTTTGCCGGGTCAGAAACGATTGGGCGATGTCGAGGACATCGTTACCGCGCTCGCGTAACGCCGGGAGTTTCAACGCGATGACATGCAGCCGGTAGTAAAGGTCTTCGCGGAATTGCCCGACCTTGGCCAGGCTCTTGAGGTCACGGTGGGTCGCGGCAATCAGGCGCACATCGACCTTTTGCGACTGCACTGAGCCGACGCGGCGGATCTCGCCCTCCTGCAGTACGCGCAGCAGACGCGCCTGGGCTTCCAGCGGCAGCTCGCCGATTTCGTCAAGAAACAGGGTGCCGCCATCAGCCGCCTCGACCAGGCCGGCGCGACCGGCGCTGGCGCCGGTGAATGCGCCCTTCTCGTGGCCGAACAGTTCCGACTCGATCAGGGTTTCCGGGATGGCCGCGCAATTCACCGAAATCATCGGCGCCTTGGCCCGACGCGACAGGTTGTGCAGGGCGCGCGCCACCAGTTCCTTGCCGGTGCCGGACTCGCCCTGGATCAACACGTTGGAATCGGTCGGTGCGACCTTGCGGATCTTGCTGTACAGGTCCTGCATCGGGCCGCATGAGCCAATAATGCCGATTTCACCGTTGCTGTTATCCACCGGTGATTTGTCGGAGCCGGCAGGTCTGGCTGCAGCACGATCGGCCTGCATGCTCTGCACCGTCTGGCGATCACGCAGAATCCGCGCGACAGCCTGGAGCATTTCATCGTGATCGAATGGCTTGGCGATGTAGTCGACGGCGCCCATTTTCATTGAGTCCACGGCCGAGCGCAGGCTGGCGTAGCTGGTCATGATCAGCACCGGCCTGCCTTCTCCCAGCTTGATCAGCTCGGTGCCGGGCGCGCCGGGCAGACGCAGATCGCTGACGATCAGATCGAATGACGGGATGCTGAAACGTTCCTGGGCTTCCTGCACCGAGCCTGCTTCGCTGACCTGATACTGGTTGCGTTCCAGCAGGCGACGCAGCGCCGAACGGATAATGGTTTCGTCTTCGACGATCAGAATATGGGGCATTTATTCAATTCTCTCGACGGGCTCAGTTCACGGCAGACGTCGCGTCGACATGTCGCGGCAAGGTCACCCGGATGCGGGTACCGCGCTGCTGCTCGGCGTCGGCCGGGCTGTCGATGGTGATCTGTCCATAATGCTCTTCAACAATGGAATAGACCAGTGCAAGGCCCAGTCCTGTGCCTTCCCCCGGGTCCTTGGTGGTGAAAAACGGTTCGAACAATCGGTCCATGATTGCCTTTGGAATGCCGGTGCCTTCATCTTCGACGATCAGGTCGACCGTGTGCTCGGACACTTCGCTTCTGACCCGCACTGCACTCCCGGCAGGGGATGCGTCGCGGGCGTTGGAGAGCAGGTTGATCAGCACCTGCGCCAGCCGCTGCGGATCACCATCGACCCAGTGCTCGGGATTGCACAGGTTATAGAAATGCACTTCGAAATTGCGTCGATTCAAGGCCAGCAGACCAATGGCGTCCTGCGCGACTTCCGCCAGGCAAACGGCTTCGTCATTGTGCTGATGGCTGCCAGCGTGGGCAAAACTCATCAGCGATTGCACGATGCGTGACACGCGCTTGGTCTGCTCCAGAATCTGACTGCTGATTTCGGTCAGCTCGCCATCGTCTTCGCGCTCTTCGCGCAGGTTCTGCGCCAGACAGGCGATGCCCGTGATCGGATTGCCGATTTCGTGAGCCACCCCGGCTGCCAAGCGGCCGATACTCGCCAGGCGTTCGGAATGCACCAGTTTATCCTCAAGCATCTGCGTTTCGGTGAGGTCTTCGACCAACAGCACCAGGCCACTGTTGCCGGGGGCGAGGGGCTCGTCGATGGCCGCCTTGTGCAGGTTCAGCCAGCGAATCTGGCCGTCCAGCGCCAGACGCTGTTTGTGCAAATGCTCGTCAGGGACGTCGATGAAACCGCTCAGCAGGTCTCGCCACGGTTCGGCAATGGTCTCCAGGCGTGAGCCGACCACCCGCTGCGCGCCAATGCCGGTGAGTTCTTCCATGGCCTTGTTCCACATCAGGATTTCCTGATCCTTGGCCAGCGAACAGACACCCATTGGCAGCTCCTGCAAGGTCTGCCGATGGTAGCGGCGCAGGGCGTCGAGTTCGGCGGCAAGGCCGGTGAGGCGCGAGTGATAGTCCTCAAGCCTGCTTTCGATGAAGTGGATGTCTTCAGTGACGTAGTTCTCGCCGCTCGACTTGTACGGCAGGAAGGTTTCCACCATGTCCTGCGCCACGCTGGGGCCCATCAGCCCGGACAGGTTGGCTTCGATGCGGTCACGCAAACGGCGCAATGCATAAGGTCGGCGTTCGTCGAAAGGCAGATAAAGGTCACGCAGCGCCTGCTCGACTTCCTTCTGCGCGGCCTTGGCGCCCAGCGGCTTGGCCAGTTGCGTGGCGAATTCCTGTGGCGATACGGCATGCAGTTCGCGCCGCTGCGGCCTGCGCACGTTGTCCACCGCGCAGGCCTCGGCGGCGCTGGCTTCTTCCGGGCTGGGATTGCTGAACAGCGAAATCAGGGTGAACACCAGTACGTTGGCGGCCAGCGATGCAATGGCTGCCATGTGCCAGCTGGTGTCATCCAGAACGTAGATCATGTTCAGCAGTGGAATATAGAAACCCTGGAAGTCGCCAATCAGTGGCAACAGCATGCTGACTGCCCAGACGCTGATGCCCGCCAGCAGCCCGGCAATGAAGCCGCGACGGTTGGCAGCAGGCCAATACAGAACCGACAGCACGCCGGGCAGAAATTGCAGGGTGGCGACGAAGGCGACGATGCCCAGGTTGGCCAGATCCTGCTGCGCGCCCAGCAAAAGATAGAAACCGTACCCGGCCATGATGATGGCAACGATCAGCCCGCGCCGGGTCCACTTCAGCCAGCGGTAGATGTTGCCCTCGGCAGGCGGCTGATACAGCGGCAGCACCAGGTGGTTGAGCGCCATGCCTGACAGCGCCAGCGTGGTCACGATGATCAGGCCACTGGCCGCCGACAGCCCGCCCACGTAGGCCAGCAATGCCAGCGACTTGCTGTTGACCGCAATGCCGATGCCGAGAGTGAAGAATTCAGGGCTGGTGGTGGCGCCCAGCTTGAGCCCGGCCCAGAGAATCAACGGCACCGCCAGGCCCATCAACAGCAGAAACAGTGGCAAACCCCAACTGGCGCTCACCAGCGCGCGCGGGTTGAGGTTTTCGGTAAAGGTCATGTGGTACATGTGCGGCATGACAATGGCCGAAGCGAAGAACACCAGCAGCAAGGTGCGCCAGGGCCCTTCCTGCAGCGGCGTGTGCAGGGCGGCGAGGGCGGCCTGATTCTGCAGCAGCCAGACTTCCAGTTGCTGCGGGCCATCGAAGACCCCGTACAGGGCATACAGCCCGATGCCGCCGATGGCCACCAGCTTTATTACCGATTCGAAGGCAATGGCGAATACCAGGCCTTCGTGTTTCTCCCGGGTTGCGATGTGCCGCGAACCGAAGAAAATCGTGAACAGCGTGATCAGCGCGCAGAAGGCGATGGCGACCCTATCTTGTACCGGCTCGCGGGTCAGAATTCCAATCGAGTCAGCCACGGCCTGAATCTGCAGGGCCAGCAGTGGCAGCACGCCGATCAGCATGAAAATGGTGGTCAGCGCGCCTGCCCAGGTGCTGCGAAAGCGAAACGCGAACAGGTCCGCCAGCGATGACAATTGATAGGTGCGGGTGATGCGCAGGATTGGGTACAGCAGCACCGGCGCCAGCAGGAATGCGCCGGAGACGCCCAGATAACTGGAGAGGAAACCGTAACCGTACTGGTAGGCCAGGCCAACGCTGCCATAGAACGCCCAGGCACTGGCATAGACGCCCAGTGACAGCGTGTAGGTCAGCGGGTGGCGAATGATCCAGCGCGGGATGACGCCGCGTTCGCTGATCCAGGCGACGCCAAACAGCATCAGCAGGTAGGCGGCGCTGACCAGCATCATCTGCGTCAGGCTAAAGCTCATCGGCATCTCGCTGACTCTGCAGGATAAACGTCACCACGATCAGGATCAGCCACAGCAGATAGGGGCGATACCAGGCGCCAGTGGCATCGATCCACCAGTCCATGATGGCGGGCGAGAACAGATAGATACCGACAACCAGCAGCAGGACCAAGCGGTAGATGTACATTTGGCCTCCCTGACGAGCGTGCGTGTTGCGGCGGTTGAGGAGCGGCATGGTAACGGATGGCGAGCAACCTGCAAGCGTCGTTTGCGCGCCTGCGCCGGTCGCATGGGCGCAAGCGCTCTAACTCAGTCTATCGCGGCCTCTTCTAGGTGGCGCACGCGTGGGATGGCGGCGACATTCCAGTGCGCGATCGCCCACGCAAGGACTTCTTCAGCGCTGGCATACGCAAGCTCTGGAGTCGGCGCCTGGCCCAGCGCCCGTAGCGCACGCAGGAGCAACGGCGTTGCATGGTCAGGCGCGAGCGGTGGCGAGCGATAGGACTTGCCTAGCTTGTGACCATCAGGCTGTGTGATCAGCGGAATGTGCAGGTAGCGCGGTGCCGATGCGCCCAGCAGCTCCTGAAGGTAAAGCTGGCGCGGCGTGGAGTCGAGCAGGTCGGCACCACGAACGATGTCGGTCACTCCCTGCAGGGCATCATCAATGACGACCGCCAACTGATAGGCATAAAAACCATCGCGGCGACGAATCACGAAATCACCGACGTCGTTGCCCAGATGCTGCTGGAACAGGCCTTGCACCCGGTCTTCGAAGCGGTACAGCAATTCCGGCACGCGGATGCGAATGGCGCCATCCTGCGGCGCGTGCCCGGCGTTGCGGCAGGTGCCGGGATAAATACCGTTGAAGGGCTCAAGCTGTTTGCGCGAGCAGGTGCAGGCGTAGGCCAGGCCATGGCTGAACCAGCGATCGAGCACATCCTGATAGTGGCCGTGACGATGACTCTGCGTCACCAGTTCCCCATCCCACTGGAACCCGTAGCGCTCCAGCGTGTGCAGAATCGCCGCCTGCGCGCCGGCGACTTCCCGGGGCGGGTCGAGGTCTTCCATGCGCATCAGCCAGGTGCCGCCCACCGAACGTGCATCGAGATAGGAGGCCAGTGCGGCGACCAGCGAGCCGAAGTGCAGGTAACCGCTGGGCGTCGGTGCAAAGCGGCCAATGTAAGGAGTCGTTTTCATGGGCGCATCAGTCGAGCCGTCAGGCAGAAAAAATTCACACAGAATCGATTACAAGCGATTACCGTCTGGCAGATGCAACAAAGGACGCCGAAGCGTCCTTTGCAGGCAAGGCAGCGGTCGTATTACTTGCCGACCTGCTTTTCCTTGATTTCCGCCAGGGTTTTGCAATCGACGCACATGTCGGCGGTCGGGCGAGCTTCAAGACGGCGAGTGCCGATCTCGACGCCGCAGGATTCACACCAGCCATATTCTTCGTCTTCGATCAACTGCAAGGTCTTGTCGATCTTCTTGATCAGCTTGCGCTCGCGGTCGCGGGCGCGCAGCTCAAGGCTGAACTCTTCTTCCTGACTGGCACGGTCGGCCGGGTCGGGGAAGTTTGCAGCTTCGTCCTTCATGTGACTCATGGTGCGATCCACTTCGATCATCAATTGCTGTTTCCAGGCATTGAGGATTTTGGTGAAGTGCTTGCGCATTTCCGCGCTCATGTACTCTTCACCCTTACTGGTTTCGTAAGGTGTGAACTCACCGTTGAGCTGGGTATTCTGCTGCTTTTCTTGGGTGGGCATGAATGGACAGCCTCTCACTCTTTGATCTATTGCGCAGGTTAAAATCCTTCACCGACACCTGTCGGCCCTGCGGCTGCAAGCGGGCGAACTTACCAGATAGAATCGCCGCACGCTACTCCCGGTTGTCGAGCGTGAGTCCTCCTCCTGAGCGTCTGCTATTTATCGCACTGCGCAGGGCAGCGTCGACGCTATTAACGTTACGCCCGCGTCGCCCTTGGGTAGAATCGGCGTCCACCGCCAGTGCATATGCACATGCCTGGCCCGTCTGATTAAAGGAAGGCCAATGGCTCAGCCCTACAGCGCGCGCAGCCGCGCCATCGAACCTTTTCACGTGATGGCCCTGCTGGCCCGCGCCAACGAGCTGCAGGCGGCAGGGCACGATGTGATTCACCTGGAGATCGGCGAGCCCGACTTCATCACCGCGCAGCCCATCATTGCTGCAGGGCAGGCGGCGCTGGCGGCGGGCAAGACTCGCTACACCGCTGCGCGCGGGCTGCCGCAACTGCGCGAGGCCATTGCCGGGTTCTATGCGCAGCGCTATGCGGTCGACATCGATCCGCAGCGCATCCTGATCACTCCGGGCGGCTCCGGGGCGTTGCTGCTGGCCAGCAGTCTGCTGGTCGATCCCGGCAAACACTGGCTGCTGGCGGATCCGGGTTATCCCTGCAATCGGCATTTTCTGCGTTTGGTAGAGGGCGAGGCGCAGCTGGTGCCGGTCGGTCCGCAAGAGCGCTACCAGCTCAACCCCGAGCTGGTAGAGCGGCACTGGAACGAGAACAGCGTGGGTGCGCTGGTGGCCTCACCTGCCAACCCGACCGGCACGCTGCTGACGCGGGCCGAACTGGCCGCACTATCGACAGCGATAAAGGCGCGCAACGGGCATCTGGTGGTGGACGAGATCTACCATGGGCTGACGTATGGTTGCGATGCCTCCAGCGTGCTGGAGGTCGATAACGAGGCGTTCGTCCTCAACAGTTTTTCCAAATATTTCGGCATGACCGGCTGGCGTCTGGGCTGGCTGGTGGCGCCGTCCGGGGCGATCAGCGATCTGGAAAAGCTCGCGCAAAACCTCTACATCAGCGCGCCAAGCATGGCTCAGTACGCCGCTCTGGCCTGCTTTGAACCAGCAACGCTTGCGATTCTGGAGCAGCGGCGCCGCGAATTCGGGTTGCGTCGGGACTTTCTCCTCCCGGCTCTGCGCGAGCTGGGCTTTGACATTGCGGTTGAGCCAGAAGGCGCCTTCTACCTGTATGCCGACATCAGTGCCTTTGGCGGTGACGCCTTCGCCTTTTGCCAGCACTTTCTGGAAACCGAGCACGTGGCAATCACCCCCGGCCTGGATTTCGGGCGTTTTCAGGCGGGCCACCATGTGCGCTTCGCATATACCCAGAGTTTGCCGCGTCTTCAGCAGGCTGTTGAGCGAATCGCCCGCGGACTCAGGAGCTGGCAAGGCTGATGCGTTTTTCTCCAGAGCTTGAGCAGGGTGTCCTGTTGCTGCGTTACAAGCGTTTTTTGGCTGACATCCGTACCGACAGCGGCGAACTTCTGACCATTCACTGCCCCAACACCGGGTCGATGTTCAATTGCATGATGCCGGGCGGCCGCGTCTGGTTCAGCCGCTCCAGCGATCCGAAGCGCAAACTGCCGGGCACCTGGGAAATCAGCGAAACCCCGCAGGGGCGGCTGGCCTGCGTGAACACCGGGCGCGCCAACGCGCTGGTTGAGGAGGCGCTGCGTGCCGGGATAATTGCCGAGCTCAACGGGTTCACCGGGCTCAAGCGCGAAGTGGCCTACGGTGTGGAGAAAAGCCGGGTTGATTTCCGTCTGGATTACCCCGAGGGCGCGGCCTACGTCGAAGTCAAAAGTGTCACCCTCGGGTTCGCGGATTCCAGCGTGGCAGCGTTTCCGGATGCGGTGACCCAGCGTGGCGCGCGACATCTGCGCGAGCTGGCCGCGCTGGCGCGGGAAGGCACCCGCGCCGTGCTGTTGTATTGCGTCAACTTGACGGGCATTGAAGCGGTCAGGCCCGCCGAGGAAGTCGACCCCGGTTACGCTGCAGCATTGCGTGAGGCGGTGGCGGCGGGTGTCGAAGTGCTGGCCTATGGCGTGCAATTGACGGCGCAGGACGTGTTCATCGACCGGCCTCTGGAGGTTCGCTGGTCTGCACAAGGCTGATCAGTGTGCCTTGTCGGTATCGATCCAGATGCCGTGCCTGTCTTCACGGCAGGCCACCGGCGTCAGCGCCTGGCCTTCGCAGGGGCCAGCGACGCACTCGCCAGTCTCGATCAAAAACAATGCGCCATGGCTGGCGCAGCGGATGAGGCTGGCACTGTCGTCGAGAAACTGATCGGCTTGCCACTGCAGCGCAGCGCCGCGATGAGGGCAGCGGTTGCGATAGACGAACACCTGGCCGTCGCGTCTGACCGCAAAGACTTCAGTGTCGGCCAGGGCAAATCCGCAGCTCGCGGATTCAGGCAGGCGAGCGCTTTCACAGAGCAATATCAACAGGGCCTCCTGACGGGTTGGATGATCAAAGCGGCGCAACAGTGTGGCAGCGTTCAAGGCTTTTTGCTTCGTCGGAGATTTCTCTTTGTTCTGTAATCCTGCTCTCTAACCAGCGCGCAGGGCGCTCGCGGGTGCGCAGCTCTAGTAGGGTCTGCACTTGAGCCGCTAAGGGTGGGATTTTGCTATGAGCACTGCAATGACTGATGCCGACGAGGCGCTGGTTCGCCAGGCGATCGGGCTATTCGAGTTGATGGCGCTGACTGTCGATGACACCGAAGCGCGGATTACCGGCCTGTGTCAGCGGGCGATGACGCCCTTCGGGCCAATCGCCGCCGTTTACGTGCTGCCACGGTTCGTGCTGCTGGCACGGACCACGCTGGATCGCCTGGGGATGCCTGGCGTTAACGTGATCTCGCTTGTCAACTTTCCGTATGCGTCGTCAGGCCTTCAGGTGACTGTGTCTGAAGCCCGGTCTTCAGTCATCGCGGGAGCCGACGAGGTTGACCTGGTGTTTCCATTTCACGGACTGCTCGGCGGTGACGCGCAGACGGGAATGGACATGGTAGCGGCCTGTCGGGTCGAATGCGGCCAGCGCGCATCCCTGACTGTCACGCTGGAAGTCAGCGACCTGCGCGACCCGCAGCTCATTCGCGATGCCTGCCACTCGGTGATTGCCTGTGGCGCAGATTTCATCAAGACCAACACCGGCAAGCTGGGTGGCGCACCGACGCCACAGGCCGTACGCATCATGCTCCAAGCCATCGCCGAAGTGGGTGGGCAGGTGGGGCTCAAGTGTTGTGGCGGCCTGCGCACCTTTGCCGAAACCCGCCAGTTCATGGGCATGGCGCGCGACCGTTTCGGGCCGCAGTGGCTGTCTGCACAACGGGTCAGGCTGACCGGCTCGAGTCTGCTCGACGACCTGTTGCTGCAACTGGGGGTTCAAGGCATCGCTGCACATCGCCACGGCTATTGAGCACGCCAGCCATGATGCAGGCAAAAAAAGACCCGGCAAGAGCCGGGTCAAAAACCGTGATTAGCCTGATGAGGAGATAATCTGAAAGTCCGAACCAAGGTCTTTCAATTATCGGCCAGTCTCGCGACCAGTTGTGATAATAATATCGATTCTCATTTGCATGTCAACGGCTTATTTCTGCTGTGCAGGTTACAGCGTCAAATCTCGCCGATGAGTTGGCGGACACAGGCTGCCGGGCAGGCCCTTTCATTCAACTCCTGCTTGCGATCTTCTGGCAGATCATTCCAGTGGATGTCCAGTAGTGCCGCTTCGATTGCATAGAGCAGCACTTTGGTGGCACGAAATCCTCGTTTGCGTACCGCCTTGTAGGCATCCACCGCGCCCAGTCGACGCAGGTCAGCTACCGAGTGGATGCCTACTGCGTGCAGCCACTGCGCTGATGTCTTGCCAAGGTTTTTCAGGTTAAGCAGTTCATCGTTCATCATGCCTCCGTGCAATCCTAAGCCTTGAGCGAATAAACGCATGTGTAGCGAGGAGGAGTGTAGCGGGATGTTGGCAGATAGCACAGATAAGTCATCGCAGCGATAACCTGAGGTGATCGACGGTCATGCAGGCGTTGGAGTGTGAGCCCGGCATGCGTTGCACATGCAGGCTGCAGGTTATTAATGAGGCGACTTAGTGAGTGCGATAGCGCAGACGCGTACCAAAATTGACGGACATGAGAATCTCGTCGGCCGTCAGCTCGCGCGGGAAGAACACACCCGATATCTGTGCGTGGGCGATGCTGGCGCCTTCCATGGGCGTGTTACTCAGGTCCAGGCCACGCAGATCCGCCGAGCGAAAATAAGCGTCGGTGAAGTCAATCCCGCTGGTGTCAAGGTTGCGCAAGTCCAGCCCACGGAAATCGCCGCCTGCCAGGTCGACAGTGCCGGACTTGGGTTTTTCCTGGTTGAAGCCCGCCACGTTATCGTTGCGCAGCATCGTGTAGAGGGAGGAATCAAGTACCTTTGGATGACTCATGGTGCCTTACCTGTGCGTTTGCGTTGGAATTATGGCGCCATTATATCGCCACTGTTTTCGAGCCGTGAAGCACTAACTGCCAGACGGCTCGAATCATTGCGTTAGAGCGCTGGCAGGCGTTGACGAATATTCTTGATCAACTCGTCGAGGTCGCTGCTCTGGTTGGTTTCAACACGTTTGCTGCGCAGCACCTCTGCGGCATCAAGCGGCTCTCGGCTGGACTGCTGAGCCTCAATGACGGCCAGAGTCGCGTCGGACGGGTCATTGTTTTCTGTCTGGCGCTGGGCAAGCCAGCCGGCGATGACGGCCTGCGGCGCGTTGCAATCCAGAATCAGGAACGGC
This sequence comes from Pseudomonas viridiflava, assembly GCF_900585905.1. Taxonomy (GTDB): domain Bacteria; phylum Pseudomonadota; class Gammaproteobacteria; order Pseudomonadales; family Pseudomonadaceae; genus Aquipseudomonas. Next base: position 11,993 of record NZ_UTVH01000053.1, on the reverse strand, counting down.
ACGCCGGTGATTTCCGCCACTTTCGCCGCGCCGTCGCGCTGATCGCGCTTGAGATAGGTGGCATCGATCACCACCGGGAACCCGGCACGCAGCACAGTTGTGGCCAGCTCGTGCAGACGTGTATAGGTGGCCTGGCTGCTGTTGGTCGCATAAAGGCCGCTGTCGGCGGTCTGCTCGCTGAACAAGCGTTTGCGCTCGACATCGGAGCGCAAGCGCACTGCGCCCAGCGCTTCAACCAGGCGCATGGCGACGTGGCTTTTGCCGACGGCCGAGACGCCATGGGTGATCACCAGAAACGGTGAAGGGATCGCGCTGTAGCTCTCCGCCAGATTCGCGTAGTTGCGGTACTGGCGCAGGGTGGCGCCACGTTGCACCGGATCGGCGTCGGCGGGCAGGCTGAAGAGGGCGATCTTGGCCCGCACCATTGCGCGGTATGCCTTGTAGAAGTTGAGCAGCTCCAGGCCCTGATAGTCGCCGGTCAGCTCCAGGTATTGCGTGATCAGCCGTCGCGACAGGGATTTGAGCCCTCGGTCTTCGAGGTCCATGGCCAGAAAACCGATGTCGGCGTAAACGTCCGTCTTGCGGAACGGTTCGTTGAATTCGATGCAGTCAAAAATCACCACCTGACTGTCAATCAAGGTGATGTTGCCCAGATGGATATCTCCGTGGCATTCACGAATGAAGCCTTCTGTCTTGCGCCTGGCCAGCAGGGGCTTGAGGCGCTGGAAGCTGGACTCGGCCCAGGCCTGTAAGGCATCGAGTTGCGTCAGGTCGGATTTTTCGCTGATGAGCGGGCGAATCTGCTCGAAGTTCTGCACGACTGGCGCCATGACGCTGTCAGGCGAACCCAGCTCCTGATCATCCCCGACCACCGGTGCCTGTTGATGAAACCTGCCGATCTGCGCAGCCATCTGGTCGATGTGCTCGGGCGTCAGCTCGCCGTTGGCCTGCAGTGTGCTCAGCAGCCCGCTTTGCGGGAACTGACGCATCTTCAGTGCGTACTCGATGACCTCGTCTGCGCCACCCAGTCGGGGTGACTCAGGGCTGCCGGTTATCGGGATCACTTCCAGATACAAATCACTGGTCAGGCGCTGGTTGAGGCGCAGTTCTTCCTGGCAGAAGTGCTCGCGCGCGGCCAGTGTGGTGAAGTCGAGAAAGCCGAAGTTGACCGGTTTCTTGAATTTGTAGACAAACGGACCGGTGAGCAAAACCCACGAAATATGCGTTTCAATGAGCTCGAAGCGCTCGACCGCATGGGGGAACAGGGCAGGGTTCTGCAGGGCTGCAATCAGTGATTGGCTCACGGACGATCCTTCAAGAGTGATGTTTCGGCGAATTCATTCAGGCACTCATTATGGCCGCTCAAGGCTAGGCTGCAAACCTCTGGAAAGGGCGTCTGTCGATCCCCGGCAAAGTGCGTATAATCCGCCGCCATGACTCGTACCCGCACCTCTCGCAAAGCAAAAAAACCTGCCCCTGGCGGGCTTCGCACCTGGCTGGGCTGGGGCTTGAAGCTTGGCATTGTCGGCTTCGTCCTGCTGGCTGGCTTCGCCGTTTACCTGGATGCCATCGTCCAGGAAAAATTCTCCGGCAAGCGCTGGACGATCCCGGCCAAGGTCTATGCCCGCCCCCTTGAACTGTTCGTTGGCCAGAAACTCAGCAAGGATGACTTCCTCATCGAGCTGGATGCGCTGGGCTATCGCCGTGAGAGCGTGGCCAATGGCCCGGGGGCAGCGGCGGTGAATGGCAATACCGTCGACCTCAATACCCGTGGTTTTCAGTTCTATGAAGGCAGTGATCCGGCGCAGCAGATCCGTGTCCGCTTCTCCGGTGACTATGTCGCCGACCTCTCGGCGGCCAATGGCGCCAAGCTGGCGGTGGCGCGCCTCGAGCCACTGATGATCGGCGGCTTGTACCCGAAGAACCTGGAAGATCGCATCCTGATCAAGCTCGATCAGGCGCCGCCTTATCTGCTCGACACGCTGGTGACCGTTGAAGACCGCGACTTCTACCACCACTTTGGGGTCTCGCCGAAGTCGATTGCCCGGGCCTTCTGGGTCAATGCGTCGGCGGGGCAGATGCGCCAGGGCGGCAGTACCCTGACGCAACAGCTGGTGAAGAATTTCTACCTGACCAATGAGCGCAGCCTGACGCGCAAGCTCACCGAAGCGATGATGGCGGTGCTGCTGGAGATTCACTACAGCAAGCAGGAAATCCTCGAGGCTTACCTCAACGAAGTGTTCGTCGGCCAGGACGGGCAGCGGGCGGTGCATGGCTTTGGTCTGGCCAGTCAGTATTTCTTCAGCCAGCCGCTGTCCGAGCTGAAACTGCATCAGGTGGCAATGCTCGTGGGCCTGGTCAAGGGACCGTCCTATTACAATCCCCGGCGCAATCCGGAACGCGCGCTGGAGCGCCGCAATCTGGTACTCGACCTGCTTGAACAGCAAGGGGTCGCCACGGCCGACGTGGTCGCTGCAGCGAAGAAAATGCCATTGGGCGTGACCAAGACCGGCAGCCTGGCAGACAGCTCGTTCCCCGGCTTCCTTGATCTGGTCAAGCGCCAGCTGCGCGAGGACTACCGCGACGAAGACTTGACCGAGGAGGGGCTGCGCATCTTCACCAGCTTCGACCCGATTCTGCAGATGAAGTCAGAGTCGGCCATGAGCGAAACCTTCAAGCGGCTGGCCGGGCGCAAGGGTGTCGATGACGTCGAGGCGGCCATGGTGGTGACCAATCCGGAAACCGGCGAGGTTCAGGCGCTGATCGGCAGCCGCAAGGCGGGCTACGCCGGGTTCAACCGGGCTATCGATGCAGTGCGGCCCATCGGTTCGCTCGTCAAACCTTCCATTTACCTCACTGCACTTGAGCGTCCGAACCAGTACACCCTGACCAGTTGGGTCGCCGACGAGCCGTTCCAGGTCAAGGGCGCCGATGGTCAGGTATGGAAGCCGCAGAACTTCGATCACAAAGCCCATGGCAACATCTTCCTGTATCAGGGGCTGGCGCATTCCTACAACCTGTCGAGCGCCAAGCTGGGCCTTGAACTGGGCGTACCCAACGTCTTCAAGACCCTCGGCAAACTGGGCGTGCAAGTCGACTGGCCTGCGTATCCGTCGATGTTGCTCGGGGCGGGGGCGTTGAGCCCGATGCAGGTGGCGAACATGTATCAGACCATTGCCAATGGTGGTTTCAACACGCCGATGCGTGGCATCCGCAGCGTGCTGACCGCCGAAGGCGAACCGCTCAAACGCTACCCGTTCCAGATCCAGCAACGCTTCGATCCCGGCTCCATCTATCTGCTGCAGAACGCAATGCAGCGCGTGATGCGCGAAGGTACCGGGCGCTCGGTGTACAACGTGCTGCCTGCATCGCTGAATCTGGCGGGCAAATCGGGCACCACCAATGATTCGCGCGACAGCTGGTTCGCCGGTTTCAGCCAGGACCTGCTGGCAGTGGTCTGGCTGGGCCGCGACGATAACGGCAAGACGCCATTCACCGGGGCCACCGGTGCGCTGCAGGTGTGGACCAGTTTCATGAAAAAAGCCGATCCGCTGCCGCTGGATATGGCAGTGCCGGATAACGTGGTGCAGGCGTGGGTCGATGCTGCCACCGGGCAGGGTTCTGCCGCCGGCTGCCCGAATGCCGTGCAGATGCCGTATATTCGCGGCAGTGAACCTGCGCCCGGCTCCGCTTGCGATGGTCCGGCAGCGCCGACCCAGGAAGTGATGGACTGGGTCAAGGGTTGGTTGAACTAAGCAAAGAGGATGTGAAGTGAACAAGTGGTTATTACCAGCGTTAGCAGCTCTGACTTTGCTCAATGGTTGTGCCAGCGTGCAGCGTGGCTCTATTCCGGTTGTGGACTCGGGTTCGAAGGTCACCAACAGCGAGCGTATTTCCCGTAGCGGTGCTGCGCGTACTGGTGGTTCCCAAGCCCCGGTGCCGACACAGACCCAGGCCGTGCCGCAGGATTCGGGCGTGGTGGTGATGATTCCGGGTAGCGGTGCAGCCAGTGCGGCGCCTATCAACACCTATGCCGCACCTGTCAATCAGGCGCCCATCAGTGTCAGCCCGCCGATTGATACATCGCCAGTCAGCGCGCCTGCCAGCAATACGACTTACAACATGCCTTCTTCCAGCGCCCCGAGCGGCATCCCGTCATCCGGTGGCGGCCTGTCCGCAGACGAACAACTGGATGGCCCGGTACTGGCGTTGCTGACCACCGCGCAACAGCAACAGAACGGCGGCGACCTCAACGGCGCTTCTTCAAGTCTGGAGCGGGCGCAACGCGTGGCTCCCCGTGAACCGCAAGTCATTTATCGCCTCGCTCAGGTACGCCTGGCACAAGGCGATGCTGCTCAGGCCGAACAGCTGGCGCGCCGCGGCCTGACCTATGCCAATGGCCGTCCAAGCCTGCAGGCGAGTCTTTGGGACATCATCGCTCAAGCCCGTGAAAAACAGGGTGATGCTGCCGGTGCCAACCTTGCCCGCCAGAAAGCCCGGGCAGGTGCGTAATGGATCAGCGTTTTCCGCAGATTGCAGAACACCTGCTATTGATCGAGCGCGAACTGAGGGCCTTGGGCTGGTGGAGCGAAGTGCCCCCCAGCGAGCATAAATTGTCCAGCAGCGAGCCGTTCTGCGTCGACACGCTGGAGTTCGAGCAATGGTTGCAGTGGATATTTCTGCCGAGGATGAAACATATCCTGGAGCAGGATATGCCACTGCCAAACGCTTCCGGCATTCTGGAAATGGCCGAGATGGTTTACACCACTCGGCAGCGTGAGACGCAGAACCTGCAAAGGTTGCTGGCGCAGTTCGACCGGCTCATCGTCGCTGGGCAGCAACCCGCTTAAAGGCAGTAATCGGCAATAGCTTTCTGCGTATCTTCGATGCGCGACGTTCTTTCCTCTTCGGACAGGCGTCGCAGCCCATCTTCGGTCTGTTCGCGTACCCGCGGATTGTTCTGCAACTGCGACAGATTGGTGCGCAGCACCTTGCAGTCTTCCGACAGCTTCGCCTGCTCCTTGCTGACTTTCCTTTTCACTTCCTTGTCGATAGCCCGCTGCTCGGCCTCGCCCTCGATGGTCGATTGCGGCTTTTCAGGCGTGGGCGCCACTGGCGGCTTTTGCACATCCACTTCCTGCGCCTGCCGATTGGCAGGGGGTTGCGCGTCGAAGTGAGTCACGCCCTGGGCATCCACCCACTTGTAGATTTGTGCGGCCTGGCTGCTGGCGCTGAACGCCAGGCTCATAAGGGCTGCGAAGATGATGCGCCGCATGTGGCTTCCTTGAAGTGAGGTCCGCTTCAAAGCTAGCACAACCCACCTGTACGTGGACAAATCCTCGGTCGGCGTCTGATCTGGCGATGCATCATTGGCGAGCACTGCCAGGCGTTTGAATCCAATAAAGCGCACGGATGACTTGACTTGAGGCGAACGAATCAGAACAATCGAAAGTTCGCTGTGGAAGGACTGCCAGAAGCAGGCCCTCTCAGTAGATCATGAGGCGCACACCCGCGCCGACCCGTAACACCCGCAACGCGTTACCTCGCGCTGGGTGGGAACGTCCCGAAACACTCAGGGCCGTCCCAATACTTGCTCAGTCAGTGCTGACGTAGTCGGCGACCACCGTCGCTCATGCTCTGCTTGGCAGTAAAACCTATCAAGACCCGTCCTCACGTGTGGACGGTATTCTGGCGTTTTAGAGGTGAACAACGTGGAGCTCTTATCCGGCGCTGAAATGGTCGTCCGCTTTTTGCGTGACGAAGGCGTTAAGCATATCTACGGGTACCCAGGTGGTGCCCTCCTGCACATTTACGACGCCCTGTTCAAAGAACCTGAAGTCGCCCACATTCTTGTGCGTCACGAACAGGCCGCCACCCACATGGCTGACGGCTATGCCCGCGCTACCGGCAAGGCCGGCGTAGTGCTGGTGACGTCAGGTCCCGGCGCCACCAATGCGATTACCGGCATCGCCACCGCCTATATGGACTCGATTCCCATGGTCGTGCTGTCGGGGCAGGTCGCCAGCACCCTGGTGGGCACCGATGCCTTCCAGGAAACCGACATGATCGGGATTTCGCGGCCCATCGTGAAACACAGTTTCATGATCAAGCACCCGTCAGAAATCCCGGAAGTACTCAAAAAGGCTTTCTACCTGGCGCAATCCGGTCGTCCCGGCCCTGTGGTCGTCGATATTCCGAAGGATATGACCAACCCGGCCGAGAAGTTCGAATACGTCTTCCCGAAGAAAGCCAAGCTGCGTTCCTACAGCCCGGCCGTTCGTGGTCACTCGGGGCAGATCCGCAAGGCAGTCGAAATGTTGCTGGCGGCCAGGCGGCCGATCATTTACGCCGGTGGCGGCGTCATCATGGGCAATGGTTCGGCGCCTTTGACCGAGTTGGCGCAGCTGCTCAATACCCCGGTCACCAACACGCTGATGGGCCTGGGCTGCTATCCGGGCATGGATCGGCAGTTTGTCGGCATGCTCGGCATGCATGGCAGCTACACCGCAAACCTGGCTATGCATCACGCTGATGTGATCCTGGCGGTTGGCGCACGTTTCGATGACCGCGTGATCAATGGCGCGGCGAAATTCTGCCCGAATGCGAAAATCATTCACATCGACATCGATCCTGCATCCATCTCCAAGACCATCAAGGCTGATGTGCCCATCGTCGGCCCGGTCGAGAGCGTGCTGACGGAAATGGTCGCCACCCTCAAAGACATGGGTGAGCTGCCGGACAAGGCAGTGGTGGCCGCCTGGTGGAAGCAGGTTGACGAGTGGCGCGGGGATCGTGGTCTGTTTCCTTACAATCCAGGCGACGGCAGCGTGATCAAGCCACAGGCCGTGATCGAAACGCTGTGCGAAGTGACCAAAGGCGAGGCGTACATCACGTCTGATGTCGGCCAGCACCAGATGTTCGCCTGCCAGTACTATCGCTTCAACAAGCCCAACCGCTGGATCAACTCCGGTGGCCTGGGCACCATGGGCTTTGGTTTCCCGGCTGCAATGGGCGTCAAGTTGAGCTTCCCGGATGCAGACGTTGCCTGTGTCACCGGTGAAGGCAGCATCCAGATGAACATCCAGGAGCTGTCGACCTGCCTGCAATACGGTCTGCCGGTGAAGATCATTTTGCTCAACAACGGTGTCTTGGGCATGGTCCGCCAGTGGCAGGACATGAGCTACAGCGGCCGTCACTCGCATTCTTATATGGAGTCGCTGCCGGACTTCGTGAAGCTGGTGGAAGCCTACGGTCATGTCGGCATGAAAATCACTGACCTGAAAGACCTCAAGCCGAAGATGGAAGAAGCCTTCGCCATGACTGACCGGCTGGTGTTCATCGACATCCAGGTCGACGTTACCGAGCACGTCTATCCGATGCAGATCAAGGATGGCTCCATGCGCGACATGTGGCTCAGCAAGACGGAGCGGACTTAATCATGCGGCACATCATTTCGCTTTTGCTGGAAAACGAACCCGGCGCACTGTCGCGTGTTGTCGGCCTGTTTTCCCAGCGTAACTACAACATCGAAAGCCTGACCGTGGCACCGACCGAAGACCCGACCCTGTCGCGTCTGACGCTGACCACCGTCGGCCACGATCAGGTGATCGAGCAGATCACCAAAAACCTCAACAAGCTGATCGAGGTGGTCAAGCTGGTGGACCTGTCGGAGAGCGCCCATATCGAGCGCGAACTGATGCTGATCAAGGTCAAGGCCACTGGCGCGCAGCGTGCCGAGATCAAGCGCACCACGGACATCTTCCGCGGCCAGATCGTAGACGTCACGGCCAGCGTGTATACCGTGCAGCTCGCCGGTACCAGCGACAAGCTGGACAGCTTCATTCAGGCCATCGGCACTGCCGCTATCCTGGAAACAGTTCGCAGCGGCGTGACGGGCATCGCCCGTGGCGACAAAGTGCTGAGCATCTAGACTCATTTAGCTAAAACGGCCTGAAAGGCCAGTAAACCAGGGGAATTTCATGAAAGTTTATTACGACAAAGACTGCGACCTTTCGATCATCCAGGGCAAAAAAGTTGCCATCATCGGTTACGGTTCCCAGGGTCACGCGCAAGCGTGCAACCTGAAAGATTCCGGCGTAGATGTCACTGTAGGCCTGCGCAAAGGTTCGGCCACTGTCGCCAAGGCTGAAGCCCACGGCCTGAAAGTCACTGACGTAGCTTCGGCGGTAGCCGGTGCCGACGTGGTCATGATCCTGACTCCGGACGAGTTTCAGTCCGCGCTGTACAAGAACGAAGTCGAGCCGAACATCAAGAAGGGCGCGACCCTGGCCTTCTCCCACGGTTTCGCGATTCACTACAATCAGGTCGTGCCTCGCGCCGATCTGGACGTGATCATGATCGCGCCAAAAGCGCCGGGCCACACCGTGCGTACCGAATTCGTCAAAGGCGGCGGCATCCCTGATCTCATCGCTGTGTACCAGGATGCTTCGGGCAACGCCAAAAACGTTGCGCTGTCCTACGCGTCGGGCGTTGGCGGTGGCCGTACCGGTATCATCGAAACCACCTTCAAGGACGAGACCGAAACCGACCTGTTCGGTGAACAGGCAGTTCTGTGTGGCGGTACGGTCGAGCTGGTCAAAGCGGGTTTCGAGACTCTGGTCGAAGCGGGCTACGCGCCGGAAATGGCCTACTTCGAGTGCCTGCACGAATTGAAGCTGATCGTTGACCTCATGTATGAAGGCGGTATCGCCAACATGAACTACTCGATCTCCAACAACGCCGAATATGGCGAGTACGTGACCGGTCCTGAAGTCATCAACGCCGAATCCCGTCAGGCCATGCGCAACGCTCTGAAGCGCATCCAGGACGGCGAATACGCCAAGATGTTCATCAGCGAAGGGGCTACTGGCTACCCTTCGATGACCGCCAAGCGTCGTAACAACGCCGCTCACGGTATCGAAATCATCGGCGAGCAACTGCGCTCGATGATGCCGTGGATCGGCGCCAACAAGATCGTCGACAAAGCCAAGAACTAAGCCACTTCGGCCCGCTTCGACGCTGGAAAGAAACGCGGCCAATTGGCCGCGTTTCTTGTTATTGCGCAGGGATTGGTTACCTTCGTCGCAAACGGCGGCGGGCGGCTTCTGGTATAAAGCTGCAACGTTTGCAGGCGAACCCATGCTGCAGACACCTGTCGAAACTTTTCAAACCGTTGCAAGGTAAAGTCCATGAGCGAACGTCCTGAAGAGCCAAACAAGGCCTCTGACGCCGAAAGCCTGATCGATGAGCATATTGAAGAAGGGCATGACGCCGAAGGGCGCAAGGTCCGGCATCGCGGCATCTATCTGCTGCCCAACCTGTTCACCACTGCAAACCTCTTTGCAGGCTTTTATTCCATCATCAGCTCCATGAGCGCACAGAGCGCCTTGAGTGCAGGTGATGCGGTGGGAGCGAGCAAATACTTCGCTTTTGCTGCCATCGCCATTTTTGTGGCCATGGTCCTTGATGGTCTGGATGGGCGTGTGGCCCGGATGACCAATACGCAAAGCGCGTTCGGCGCTGAATATGATTCCTTGTCGGACATGGTCGCGTTTGGCGTTGCGCCAGCGCTACTTGCCTTTGGCTGGGCGCTGGGCGACATGGGCAAGGTCGGCTGGATGGTCGCCTTCATCTATGTAGCAGGCGCAGCGTTGCGTCTGGCTCGCTTCAACACCATGGTGGGCACCGCCGACAAACGCTATTTCATTGGCCTGGCCAGCCCCGCTGCAGCGGGCGTCGTTGCGGGCACGGTCTGGGCGTTCAGTGACTTCGGCATCCAGGGTTCCAAGCTGTCGTTTCTGGTGGCCCTGCTGGTGGCCGCGGCGGGCATGCTGATGGTCAGCAATATCAAGTACAACAGCTTCAAGGAACTTGACCTCAAGGGGCGAGTGCCCTTTGTCGCGATTCTCGCTGTGGTGTTGGTATTTGCTGTGGTCTTTAGCGACCCGCCGCGCATTTTGCTGCTGATTTTTCTCGCCTACGCAGCATCGGGGCCTATTCAATATTTGTTACGCCTTCGTCGGCACAAATCAACCGACTGATCTGATTTGGCTCATACTTCACATCGTGTCGAGGCAATAGCCCCTTGCGATGTGGAGTCACTATGCTGATCAAGATACCTTCGGCGTCCGACTGTAAAGAGTCGGACGTCACCCCCGAGTCAATTTACCTTTCCCGCCGCGCTTTGTTAGGCAGCTCGCTCGCCGGTCTGGCCGTCAGCGCCATGCCGAGCTGGGCCGCCGCCGCTGACCCTTCACTGTATCCCGATGTCGAGCCTGGCAAGGCGCCTGGCTGGCTGGCGGAAAAACTGTCGTCCACCCAATGGCAAGCTGTCAGCGTTAAGGGAGAGGCGATTACGCCGTTCAAGGACGCCACTCATTACAACAACTTCTATGAGTTCGGGACTGGCAAAGGTGATCCAGCCAGCAACGCCGGTTCGCTGAAAACCGAGCCTTGGAGCGTGATCATCGACGGCGAGGTCGGCAAGCCCGGCACTTATAACCTCGAAGACTTCATGAAGCCCTATCAGCTGGAAGAGCGTATTTATCGTCTGCGCTGTGTTGAAGCCTGGTCGATGGTCATCCCCTGGATCGGCTTTCCGATTTCGGCATTGCTCAAGCAGGTCGAACCTACCGCCAAGGCCAGGTACATTCGCTTCGAAACGCTGCAGGACCCAAAAAGCATGCCCGGTCAGCGTTCTGGTTTTGCGCTTATCGACTGGCCCTATGTCGAAGGCTTGCGCCTCGACGAAGCCATGAACCCTTTGGCGATCCTGGCTGTGGGCATGTACGGGCGCGAGCTGCCCAACCAGAACGGCGCACCCTTGCGTCTGGTGGTGCCATGGAAGTACGGCTTCAAGAGCGTTAAATCCATCGTGCGTATCAGCCTTGTCAGCGAGCAGCCAAAAACCACCTGGCAGAGTATTGCTGCCAATGAGTACGGTTTCTTCGCCAACGTGAACCCCACGGTGGACCACCCGCGCTGGACGCAGGCGCGTGAACGCAGGCTGCCCAGCGGTCTGTTCAGCCCGAATGTGCGTGAGACCCAGATGTTCAATGGCTATGAGGAGGAGGTTGCCTCCTTATACAAAGGCATGGATCTGCGAAAGGACTATTGATTGATGCGTTATCCGATCTGGCGTGTCGGCGTCTTCCTGGCTGCGTGCGTGGCGCCAGCACTGTGGTTGTACCAGGCGTGGATATTCGCGCTGGGGCCTGACCCCGGCAAGGTTCTGGTTGACCGTCTGGGGCTTGGTACCCTGATCCTGCTGCTGATCACCCTGGCGCTGACACCCTTGCAACGCCTGACGGGCTGGCCTGGCTGGATTGCAGTTCGGCGCCAGCTGGGGTTGTGGTGTTTCGCCTACGTGGTGATGCATCTGAGCGGCTACCTGGTATTCATTCTCGGTCTGGATTTTTCTCAGCTTGGTGTTGAGTTGGTCAAGCGGCCTTACATCATTGTCGGCAGCCTGGCGTTTCTTTGCCTGCTGGCGCTGGCAGCCACCTCCAATCGATACAGTCAGCGCCGAATGGGCCGGCGCTGGAAAAAACTGCACAAGCTTTCTTATCTAGTGTTGGCGTTAGGCTTGCTGCACATGTTCTGGATTGTCAGGGCGGATTTGAAGGAGTGGTCACTGTATGCAGTGATTGGTGCTGTGTTAATGCTGCTCAGAGCCCCTGTGATTGCGGGGCGAATCCCGCGTATTGGTGGTACAGGTAAAAAAGTTCAATCAAAAGTCGATACAGGGGCTTGACGGCCTCGCCAATCTCTCTATAATTCGCACCTCTTCTGACGCAGACAGAACGAAAAACTTGTTGTTAATCAATAAGTTGGACGATTCGGTTGGCGAAGAAGAGGTTTCGATGAGGTTGATCGAAAGCGGTGAAAAAAGGCAGTTGACAGCAGGTTGTAACGCTGTAGAATTCGCCTCCCGCTAACGAGCAACGTGATGTTGATCGAAGCGCAAGTGGTTGAAGTTGATAAGGAAACTTTGA
>NZ_UTVH01000052.1 GCF_900585905.1 Pseudomonas viridiflava | reverse complement strand
CAGGCACGGGAATGAGCGGACGGAATGACCTGGTAATAGAGCGTTTACAGTATGACCGGCTAGCTAGGATCGTCCAGTGGCAACGACGCGCCCCGGCGGTAAACCAGCGAGTGGAAGAAACGCTGCAGCGGCATCAGCAGGCTTTGTTCATCGTGATAAGGCAGGCGCTGGTGCCAGAGTGAATTGTGCTCGTCCAGCACATACAGGTCCGCTTCTGCCTCGTTGACACGGTAGAACACCTGAATGCATTCCGGCTGCCCGAACGGCAGAATCAGCGCCAGATCGTGCTCGTCCAGCGCGTGCGGGTCCAGATGCAGCGGGCTGTAACGCGGCAGTTCTTCGCCTAGGTACTTGAACAGTCCTGGCAGACTGTTGACCACCACATGGCCAACCCGGCCCGGCACCATTTCCAGTACGTGATACTGCTGCTGCACCTGAATCAGGTAGCGGTGATTGAGCTGCCGGGCGAGCAGCAGGCGCGTAGTGCTGACCAGTTCCTCGACGCGCTGCGCAATGGCCGGGGCGCGGTTGTGGCAGAAGCAGCGCACATGAATCTTCGGCTGACTCGCGCCTTGGGGCAGGCTGCCCAGCAACTCGCTCAGACAATCGAGCAACGCGTGCGGACCGTCGTAACGGCTGACCAGCGTTTCATTCCAGGTATTGAGCGTGATCTGATCCAGGGTCAGTACGGGGTTTTCGCGTACGCCTGCGTAACTGAGTGAGTCAGTGCG
>NZ_UTVH01000086.1 GCF_900585905.1 Pseudomonas viridiflava | reverse complement strand
GTCTGCTTTGTACCCCACGGCCAAACCGAGCCCATTTTCGTGCCTTGGGAATCGCTTTCGGCCTGGGTCGTGCAGGCGCGTTCGGTCACGCAGTACGGCATGGACATTCGTTACGCCATGGGCGTCGGGTTTTATCACCCGCCTCATAACGAGCATTACAGCCTGGAGTTTTTCTGCGCCGGGTTTGATCTGGCGGTGTGCAACTGGGAGGCGATTCGGGCGTACATGGAGTATGAAGTTCACAGCCTCAAGGAGATTCAGGACCCGCTCGACCTGCAGAACCCCGACGACCCGCCCCACGAAGGCGTCCATACCTTCTACAACGCCCGCGAGCGCATGCGACGGCGCCGCAAGGATCGGGAGGTCGGCTTTTTCTATCCGTTCTGGTGGTACCT
>NZ_UTVH01000051.1 GCF_900585905.1 Pseudomonas viridiflava | reverse complement strand
CTACAGGTAAGGCTATGTCGGCGGTACGCATCGGCCCATATACATTGCAGAACGGCTTGATCCTCGCCCCTATGGCGGGCGTCACTGACCAGCCTTTCCGTCAGCTGTGCCGCCAACTAGGTGCAGGGCTGGTGGTCTCGGAAATGGTGATCAGCGACATGAGTCTGTGGAAAAGCCGCAAATCGCGGCTGCGGATGCTCCACGAAGGTGATCCCGAGCCCCGCTCGGTACAGATCGCCGGCGGAGATCCGCAGATGCTGGCGGACGCGGCACGTGCCAATGTCGATCTGGGTGCTCAGATCATCGACATCAACATGGGCTGCCCGGCCAAGAAGGTATGCAACAAGGCAGCCGGTTCAGCGCTGTTGAAAGACGAACAACTGTTGACCGAGATCCTGCAGGCCGTGGTGGCTGCGGTCGATGTGCCAGTCACGCTGAAGA
>NZ_UTVH01000050.1 GCF_900585905.1 Pseudomonas viridiflava | reverse complement strand
CACAGATCGAATCGCCAACAAGTTGGCTCCTACAGGTTGCGTCTGCGTTCAAGCCACCTCGCACAGCGCCGATGCGTCGATGCTCAGCGGCACATTCAGGGTGTTACCTACCTATGTAGGAGCGAATTTGTTCGCGAGGCGATTTACTGCCGATCCACAGATCGTATCGCCAACAAGTTGGCTCCTACAGGTTGCGTCTGCGTTCAAGCCACCTCGCACAGTGCCGATGCGTCGATGCTCAGCGACACGCGCTGGCCGTCCGCCAGCAGGTCGGCTGCCGAGCGGTTGAGCACATCGACCACCAGTGGCACGCCGCGCGCTTCGATGCGGTAACGGATGACATTGCCCAGCAGGCTGTGGCTGCGGATCTGGCCTTCCAGTTCGCCGCTCAGGCTCAGTGCGATGGCTTCCGGGCGAATCGCGATGCGGCTGCTGATCGGACGCTGCATCAGACGGCTGGCATCAGCGGCTTCCAGCAGGTTGTAGTTGCCGATGAACCCGGCAGCGAAAACGTCGATGGGCGCGGTATACAGTGTTTCAGCATCGCCACTCTGCACAATCCGACCCTGATTCATCAGAAAAATGCGATCTGACAGGGTCAGCGCTTCTTCCTGATCGTGGGTGACGAAGATCGTGGTCAGCCCCAGCTCGCGCTGGATGGCGCGGATCTGCTCGCGCAGGTGCTTGCGAATACGTGCATCCAGTGCGGACAGCGGTTCATCGAGCAGCAGCAGGCGCGGGCGGGTCACCAGCGAGCGCGCCAGGGCCACACGCTGGCACTGGCCGCCTGACATCTGGTGCGGGTAGCGCGCCGCAAAGTCCGTCAGCTCCACCAGCTGCAAGACTTCAGCGACTCGCTTGTGGGTGTCATCGGCATTGACCTTCTGCATGCGCAGGCCAAAGGCGACGTTTTGCTCGACGGTCATGTTGGGGAACAGCGCATAGCTCTGAAACACCATGCCGATGTTGCGCTTTTGCGGGGTGACTGGCACCAGATCGACGCCATCAAGGACGATGCGGCCACCATTGACCGAAGTCAGGCCCGCGATGCAACGCAGCAGGGTGGATTTGCCGCAGCCGGACGGGCCCAGCAAGGTCACGAATTCCCCGCGCTCTACGCTGCAATTGATGTCGCTGAATACCGCCGTGCTGGCGTAACTTTTTTGCAGGTTTTCGACACTGACAAAACTCATTCAGTCTTTGTCCTTATTCAGTCGGTTGGCGGCCAGCGTCAGCAGCAGCACGAAGAGGAAGTAGGAAATCACCAGCGCGCTGTTGAAATGGCCGCTGCTGTTGCGCATGTTGTTGAGGTACACCTGCAGCGTCTCGTAGCGGGTGCCCACCAGCAGATTGGCGAACACGAATTCGCCGAACAGGAAGGAGAACGACAGCAACAGAGCAACCATCAGGCCTTTGCGCAGATTGGGCAGCACCACCAGAAATGCCGCCTGCCAGGTGTTGGCGCCCAGCAACTGGGCCGCGTCCATCAGGTCAGTCAGGTTGATCGCCTGCAGGTTGTTGCTGATCGCCCGGTACATGAAGGGCAGGGCGATGGTGAAATAGCAGCCGATCAGGATCCACGGCGTACCAACCATGGCAAACGGGCCGGAACCATAAAGCTGCAGCAGGCCCACCGAGGAGGCCACCGGCGGCACCGCGAAGGGCAGCAGGATCAGAATGTTCATCAGCCCGTCAAGGCGTGGAAAGTGGTAATGCACTACAAACAGCAGCGGCAGAATCAGCACGACGGACAGGATCAGCGCGCCGACGCAGACCATCAGTGACTGCGCAAACGCCATCAGAAAACGCGGATCACTCCACAATGCGATGTACCACTTGAACGTCAGGCCGCTAGGCAGGATGGTCGCCGACCAACTGGTGGCCAGTGAATACAGCAGGGTGCCGGCCAGTGGCAGCAGCAGGATCAGAAACAACAGGTAGACCACAGTGCGGTGGTACCACCCGGCGGGGCCAGCTTCAGCGCGAGACATGGTAGCTCCTCTTCAGCAACCACTGATGGATGACCGTGACCAGCGTCATCAGGCCGACCAGAATCATGGCCAGGGCGCTGGCCAGGTTCGGGTCCAGGCTGATGTCACCGGCAACCATTGCCGCAATACGGATCGGCAGCACGTTGAAGTTGCCGGTGGTCAACGCGTACACCGTGGCATAAGCGCCCAACGCGTTGGCCAGCAGAATGACGAAGGTGCCGAGCAGGGCAGGCGTCAGCACCGGCAGGCCGATGTAGCGCCAGAACTGGAAGCTGCTGGCACCGAGCAGCGACGCCGAATCGCGCCAGTCTTGGCGCAAGGCGTCGAAGGCGGGGTAGAGCAGCAGCACGCCCAGCGGGATCTGAAAGTAGGTGTAGAGAATGATCAGGCCGGTCTTCGAATACAGATTGAAGTCGTCGATGACCCCTGCCTGCTTGAGCATCAGCGTCACGGCGCCGTTGAAACCCAGCAGGATGATGAAGGCAAAGGCCAGTGGCACGCCGGAGAAATTGCTGGTCATGTTGGCAAACGAATTGACGAAGTCCCGCAGCCGCGAATCAACATTGCGCAGCGAATAACTGCCCAATACCGCAATGATGATGCCGAACAGGCTGGACCAGAAACTGATCTCCAGGCTGAACTGCATCGCCTGGCGGTAGAAGCGCGAATCAAAGGCCTTGATGAAATTCTCCAGGCCCCAGCCTGCGTCCGAATGCAGGCTGTTGATCGCTACCCAACCCAGTGGGGCGATCTGGAACACGAAGAAGAACAGGGCAAACGGCAGCAGGCACAGCAGGCTCAGCCATTTGCCGCGATTGCGGGTACTCATTTGAGCAGCTCCCGACACAGGGGTTTGTCATGGGGCACGCCGAGCAGTTCGCAGACCGTTCCGCACAGCTCTGCCTGCCGGGGCGCAGCATTCGGGTCCAGGCTGAAGGCCTCGCCGAACACGAACAGCGGTACCTCTCGCTCTTCCGCCAGCAGGCCGTTGTGCGAGCGGTCGTTGTTCATGCCGTGATCAGCTGTGACCACTACTTGATAGCCCAGGTCGAGCCAGCGTTGCAGGTGATCAGCCAGGAGGATGTCGGCGTTGCGTGCGCTGTTGCGGTATTGCGCGCTGTCCAGACCGTGTTTGTGCCCGGCGTCATCAATATTCATGGGGTGGATCAATAGTAGATTCGGCGAATGCCGGACACGCAGGCTTTCGGCGTCGGCAAACAGGTGCGAATCGGGGTAGCGATCAGCGTAATAGAAGTGGCCGTGCTGAATCGGCAGATTGCGGTCATCGGTGTGGCGGTCGCGAGCGGCGTCGAAGGGCGTGCGGTTATACAGCTCGCTGATCCAGTGATAGGCAGCAGCGGCGGTGGTCAGCCCGGCATCGGTGGCGCAGTGGAACATGCTGCGCTGAGTGGACAGCCGCGAGACCTGGTTGTGCACGATGCCGCTGTCGATCGGCGCAACGCCCGTCAGGATGCATTCGTACAAGGGCCGCGAAAGGGCCGGGAGTTCGCATTCGATCTTGTAGAGCGCAGCGCGGCCTGCGTTGCAGTACGCCTGCAGATGCCCCATGGCGTGCCTGGCCACCTCATGATTGAGGCCGTCGAGCACGATGAGAATGACGTTGTGGTTCATGAGCCAGTCGCTCCGGCGGCAGAGGCCTGTCGCTGAAAGTGGCCTCGTCCGTGAGGCCCGGGTTGCATCAGTTCATTTCGACGATGACTTGCTCGTTCCACATTTGCGGCAGCGCCTTGGAGGTTTTCTCCCACGCCGCGGCATCCTTGATCGGCGTCACGTTCTTGTACTGCTCGTTAGGCAGCAACTGGGCCTGAACATCGGCAGGCAGCTTGACGTGCTCGGCGCGGATAGGGCGCGCATTGCCCTTGGCCAGGTTGATCTGGCCGGCGTCGCTGAAGATGTATTCGCGCGTCAGTTTGGCCGCGTTGGGGTGCTTGGCGTACTTGTTGATCAGGGTGGTGTAACCGGAAATCACCGAGCCGTCGGACGGAATCAGGACCACGTAGTCATCCGGGTTGGTCATCTTGGCCTTGTAGCTCAGGCCGTTGAAGTCCCAGACGATGCCCACTTCGACTTCGCCCTTTTCCATGCTCTGGATACTTGGGTTGTTCAGCGCCAGACGCTTCTGTTTAGCCAGTTCGGTGAACAGTTGCAGGCCGGGCGCGATATTGCTTTCGTCGCCCTTCATGGCAATCGCTGCGGCCAGCACGGCGTTGGCCGCCTGCGCCGCGGTGCTGACGTCTCCGACCGTGACTTTGTATTTACCGGTTTTCAGATCCGACCATTTGGTGGGTACATCGGAGCCGTGCAGCAGCTTCTTGTTGACCACAAACGCGATGGTCCCGGTGTAGCCCAGCGCCCAGTGGCCGTCCTTGTCCTTGGCCCAGTCCGGGACCTGATCCCAGGTGCTTGGCTTATAAGGCTGAGTGACACCCTTGGCGACTGCGATAGGGCCGAAAGCGGCGCCCACATCACCGATATCAGCGCTGGCGTTGTCTTTTTCCGCGTCGAACTTGGCAATTTCCTGGGCCGAGCTCATGTCAGTGTCCATGTGCTTGAGGCCGTATTTGCTCTGCAGGTCAGCCCAGGTGCCTTTCCAGTTGGCCCAGTCATCCGGCATGCCGACGCTGTTTACCGCGCCTTCGGATTTGGCTGCTGCTTCGAGGGTTTTGAGGTCCACGTCTGCGGCCATCACCGACGTGCTGAGGGCAATGGCGGAACCGAGGAGTGATGCCAGCAAAAGGTGTTTCATTCGAAGCTCCTTAAGCACTTCTAACCGTCAGGCTTCAGAAGTGAGGGTTGCGGGATGATTGGTCTAGGTCAGCAATACCTGAGCCAGGTTAGGACTTTTCGATGACATTTTTATGTTCACCGGGCGTCGCGCTTGCTCTGCCAACAGCAGTAGCCGACGCAGTGATGCAAGCGTAGACCATCCTCAAGCCCTTGATCCGCCAGGCCTCGGAACACTCTCGTCGGCGCAACTGGCATGTTTCGTGATGGCGGCCTGTCATGTCGCGTTCATGGCCAGGCATTACGCTCCACGGATGGCCGAACGCGGTCGATAACGGCAAACCCTGCGCTGTAATGGCGCTGGTCTAGTCCAGACAGGTAACCTGATGCGCGATGAAATACCCCGTGCGGTGAAGACCATCTGCAACGCACTGCAGGAGCAGATCGAGCACGGCCTGCTGCCGCCTGGCAGCAAGCTGCCCGCCGAGCGCAAGCTCAGTGAGGTGTTTGACACCACCCGGATCACCTTGCGTGAGGCACTGGTGCAGCTTGAAGCGTTGGGGTTGATCTATCGCGAGGAGCGCCGGGGCTGGTTTATTTCGCCGCCCCGCCTGGCCTATGACCTGATGCGGCGCAGCCATTTCCACGCCATGGTCAGCGCCCAGGGGCGGGTAGCGCAGACTCAGGTCATTTCGGCGCGGCTGCAACCGGCGTCGGCAACAATCTGCGAAATGCTGGCGTTGCCTGCGCTGTCCAGCGTGATCCAGATCTGCCGTGCCAGGCGCATTGATGGGCGGCTGGTGTTGTATGTCGAGCACTACCTGAACCCGGATTATTTCCCTGGCATCATCCAGTGCGATCTCGAGCAGTCACTGACCGAGCTGTGTGCCAGCCGCTACGACCTGCGTTACGGCCAGGTGCGTTTCGAAATGGTGCCCACCGCACTGCCCGCACAGGCGTGCGCCGCGCTCAAGGTGTCACCCGGCTGCCCGGGCCTGCGCATCGCCAGGGTCAACTTCGACCAGTGCGGCAGGCCGATCGACTGTGACCTGGAATACTGGCGCCATGATGCGATTCATGTCAGCGCAGTGGTGCGGGATTTTTAAAGCCCTGGCGCGGCTCAGGGCAACTCGTGGCTCGCATAAAACGCGCCCAGCACCTTCACCAGGTGCGCCAGATCATGGCTGCCTGCCAGTTCTCGAATCGAATGCATGGCGAATGTCGGCAAGCCGATGTCGACAGTGCGCACGCCCAGATGGCTGGCGGTAATCGGGCCGATGGTCGAGCCGCAGGCCATGTCACTGCGCACCACAAAACTCTGCACCGGCACTTCTTCGGCCATGCACAGGTGACGGAAGAAGCCGGCGGTTTCGCTGTTGGTGGCGTAGCGCTGGTTACTGTTGACCTTGATCACCGGACCGGCATTGAGTTTCGGGCCGTGGTTGGCGTCGTGCTTTTCGGCATAGTTGGGATGGATGCCGTGGGAGTTGTCGGCCGACACCAGCAGTGATTTCTGGATGGTGCGCACGTATTGCGCACCGTCTGGCAGCAGGCGCTGCAGAATCTGTTCCAGCATCGGGCCATCCGCGCCGCAGGTCGACGATGAACCGACTTCTTCGTGGTCGGTGCACACCAGCAGGCAGGTTTCATCGCTGTCAGTATTGAGCAGTGCCTGCAGACCGGCAAAACACGACAGCAGATTGTCCAGCCGCGCACCGGCAATGAAATCGGCGTTCAGGCCAATCACCGCCGCGCTTTGGGTGTCGTAGAAGCTGAGTTCGTAATCGAGTACCACGTCGGCGTTGAGGCCGTGTTCGCGTGCCAGCTGATCAGTCAGCAGGGCGCGGAAGTCGGCACGCTCGTCACCGGCAACCTGAGCCAGAATCGGCGGCAGTTCAATCTGTGGATTGATCGCCCAGCCTTCGTTGGCGCCACGATTGAGGTGGATGGCCAGGTTGGGAATGATCGCAATGGGCTGCTTGAAGTCGATCAGCTGGCTTTCCACCTTGCCGTCACGGCGGAAGGTGACGCGGCCCGCGAGGGACAGGTCGCGGTCGAACCAGGGCGCGAGCAGGACGCCGCCATACACCTCGACGCCCAGCTGCCAGAAGCCCAGGCGTTGCAGCTCGGGTTGCGGCTTGACCCGCAGGCACGGGCTGTCGGTGTGCGCGCCGACCATGCGGATGCCGCCGCTCAAGGGCGACTGGCGGCCGAGGCGGAAGGCAACGATGGAGGAGTCATTGCGGGTCACGTAGTAGCGGCCGCCGGTCTCGGTGGCCCAGGTTTCACGTTCGTCCAGGCGCTGAAAGCCGCCGGCCTCAAGGTGTTTGACGAGGGTCGCAGTCGCATGGAAAGGGGTAGGAGAGGCCTTGAGAAAATCAATCAGGCCCTGATTCAACACTTCGCGCATAAGTCACTCCAGGCAGCAATGGCGCGAGTTTACCGTATTGGGATCGGGTGTGCTTTGTGTTGGGCCTATCGCTGCCTCGCGCTGCTCGTGAGCTCCTACAAATTTCTGTAGGAGCTCACGAGCAGCGCGAGGCAGCGATGGGGGTGCTGATCAAAACGGCGCCACGCATTCAAACCGCAACCGCTCGCCGCTCTGCGGATGGGTGAAGCTCAGCATGCTGGCGTGCAGGCACAGCCGTGGATACGCCACCAGCGCCTCGGGATGCGCGTACAAGCCATCACCCAGCAGGGGATGCCCGATTGACAGCATGTGCACCCGCAACTGATGGGAACGGCCGGTGATGGGCGTCAGTTCGACACGGCTGTAATGGCCGCAACGCTCAACCACCTTCCAGAACGTCTGCGCATGTTTGCCAGACTCATGGTCCACCACGTGCCGCGGTTTGGTCGGTGGGTCGTAACGCAGGGGCAGGTCGATGCTGCCGCTGTCCAGAGTGGGTTCGCCCCAGCACAGCGCGGTGTAGGTCTTTTCCGTTTCCCGGTCATGAAACTGTCGCGACAGTTCGCGATGGGTATCGGCGTCCCGGGCCAGCAAAATGATCCCCGACGTTTCCCAGTCGAGACGATGGACGATTCGCGCCTCGGGGTAGCCGTTTTCCTGCAGGCGGGTAATCAGGCAGTCCTTGTTGTCATCGGCGCGGCCGGGGACAGACAACAGCAGGGTCGGCTTGTCGATCACCAGAACAGCAGCGTCCTGGTGAATGATGCGGATGTTCGACAACGGCATGTGGCAACAGCCTCTAAACGCCAATGCAAACGGCGGCAAGGCGCCACTTCTTCAAGTGGCGCACATGCCGCCGCAGACAACCGCCGGATCAGCGATCAGGCAGGGTGATGTTGAGTTCCAGAATCGAGCAGCTGCCCTGGTTTTCCAGGGCGACCTGCACATCGTCGGAGTCGATGTTGACGTACTTGCGGATCACCTCGACCAGCTCTTTCTGCAGGGCCGGCAGGTAATCGGGGGCCACGCGTTGACCACGCTCGTGCGCCACGATGATCTGTAGACGCTCTTTCGCGACCGATGCAGTGCTGACTTTCTTGTTGGCACGAAAGAAGTCAAAAATGTTCATCAGTTACCCCCGAACAGGCGTTCGAAAAATCCTTTCTTCTGTACGTCCAGGAAACGGTGCTCGCGGTCTTTGCCCAGCAGACGATCAACAGCATCGCTGTATGCCTGACCGGCATCGCTCTGATCATCAAGGATGACCGGCACGCCCTGGTTGGAAGCTTTCAATACGGCCTGGGACTCCGGGATCACGCCCAGCAGGGTCACGGCCAGAATCTCTTTGACGTCTTCGACGCCGAGCATTTCGCCCCGGCTGACACGCTCTGGATTGTAGCGAGTGAGCAGCAAGTGTTCCTTGATCGGGTCTTCGCCACGCTCGGCACGACGCGATTTGCTGGCCAGCAGGCCCAGCATGCGGTCCGAGTCACGTACCGACGAGACTTCAGGGTTGGTCACGACAATGGCTTCGTCGGCGAAATACATGGCCAGGTGAGCACCGGTTTCGATACCCGCCGGGGAGTCGCAGACGATGTACTCGAAAGATTCCTTGAGCTCCATCAGGACTTTTTCCACGCCGTCCTTGGTCAGGGCGTCCTTGTCGCGGGTCTGGCTGGCAGCCAGCACGAACAGGCCTTCGATCTTCTTGTCCTTGATCAGGGCCTGCTGCAGGTTGGCTTCGCCGTTGACCACGTTGACGAAGTCATACACCACGCGCCGCTCGCAGCCCATGATCAAGTCAAGGTTACGCAGGCCGACGTCGAAGTCGACAATGACAGTTTTGTGGCCGCGCAGAGCGAGACCGGTACCGATGGCGGCGCTGGTGGTGGTCTTGCCCACACCACCCTTGCCGGATGTAACCACGAGAATCTTGGCCAAGGTGTATCACCCCTAGAGGAAAAGGACGGTTAGTCCTGAAGAGCGTCCCTTGAAGCGGCGACTGGCGAACATAAGATGGAAATCGAAAGGCTCCAGACATGACACCTCAGGGAGCGAGCTTCCGGGGACGTGTAACCCCCACATTTCCTACAACCTTTGCTACGTTTTCGCGACGAATCAGGGGAGCTTTGAAAATGGCGCAGTATCCGTTAAAGCCGGATGATGTTCAACACATCACCGGAAAGGCCGACCTGCACAGCCATGCCCCAGAGCGGATCGCGGCGCAGGTCTTCGGAGACCTTGTACTGGCCTGCGATGGAAATCAGCTCCGCACCCATTTGCTGACAGAAGATACGCGCGCGGGTGTCGCCCTTTATCCCTGCCAGCGCGCGTCCGCGCAGCGGGCCGTAGACATGGATATTGCCATCGGCGAGAAGTTCCGCACCCGGACTGACCGGGGCAATCACCACCAGGTCACCGCCCTGGGCATAAATCTGCTGGCCGCCGCGCACCGGCGTGGTGATCACACGGGTGGGCTTGATCGTCGGTTCCGGTGGCTTCTCCACCGGTTTTTCCATGATTTTCTTCGCCGCCTCGCCTTCCAGCGGGTCCAGCGAACGCTCTCTGGCGCCCGACGGTGGCAACACGGGGAGGTCGATGGCAATCGCCGCCGCGATGTCCTCGATGCGGTTGGCGCGAATCGCCAGGGTGCGCAGGCCGTGCTGACGGCAGACCCGCATCAATCCTGGCAAATCGACGGCGCCGCAGTCAGCGGGCAACTTGTCCAGCGCCAGCACCAGCGGGGTGTTGCTGAAGAAGTTAGGGGCCTGGGCCACCTTCGCCGCCAGTTGACGGTCGAGGCCTTCAAGATTATTGCGGGCCAGTTCCAGTACCGTGATGGCGAGCATGCTGCCCTTGAGTTGGAAGACTGGTTCCTGATCGTACGATTCGTTTTGGCTCATGGTTGGCATACAACGGCTTGTCGCTAAAAGTGCCGAGACTTATAGCGAGAACGCCCGCGAGCCGCAAGCAGGGGCGAACCGATGTAGAATGCGCGGCCAATGTTCTGACGGAAGCCTTAATGGATCGCCCGCGTTTTCGAACTTACTTTCTGCACCCCCGTTTCTGGCTGCTGTGGCTGGGGTTGGGCCTGCTGTGGCTGATCGTGCAGCTGCCCTTTCGCCTGCTCCTGGTGATCGGCCGCCTGCTGGGCGCGGTGATGTATCGCTTCGCCACTGATCGCAAATACATCGCTTCGCGCAATCTGCAACTCTGCTTCCCGCACCTTGGCAGCGAAGAGCGCAAGCGCCTGCTCAAGGAAAATTTTGCCTCCACCGGCATCGCCTTCTTTGAAATGGCGATGAGTTGGTGGTGGTCGCGGCAGCGGCTTGCCCGGCTGGCGCACATTGAGGGCCTTGAGCACCTGCAGGCTGCGCAACAGGAGGGGCGAGGTGTGATTCTCATGGCGCTGCATTTCACCACGCTGGAAATCGGCGCGGCGCTACTGGGGCAACGCCACACCATTGATGGCATGTACCGCGAGCACAAGAACCCGCTGTTCGACTTTATCCAGCGCCGCGGCCGCGAGCGGCACAACCTCGATTCCCTGGCGGTGGAGCGTGAAGACGTGCGCGGCATGCTCAAACTGCTGCGTGCAGGCCGCGCCATCTGGTACGCGCCGGACCAGGATTACGGCGCGAAGCAAAGCGTGTTCGTGCCGCTGTTCGGCATCCCGGCCGCTACCGTGACCGCCACCAGCAAGTTCGCCAAACTGGGTCGCGCCGTGGTGGTGCCGTTTACCCAGCAACGCCTTGCCGATGGCAGCGGATATCGACTGGTGATTCATGCTCCGCTGCAGGATTTTCCGGGGGAAAGCGATGAAGTTGATTGCCTGCGCATCAATCAATGGGTAGAAAAGGCTGTTACCCAGTGCCCTGAACAGTACCTCTGGGCGCATCGTCGTTTTAAAAGCCGCCCCCCAGGCGAGCCCAAACTCTACAAGACGCGTTAATCCACCACCGAGGCGCTGCCCTGAATGCCTGAAACCGCCGTAGCAATGGATGCTGTGCAAGATGTCGAGCCGGTCACCGGGTTGATTCTGTCAGGAGGTGGAGCAAGAGCGGCCTATCAGGTCGGCGTGCTGGCCGGTATCGCCGAGCTGTTGCCGACGGGTGCAGCCAACCCGTTTCCGGTGATCGTCGGCACCTCGGCGGGCGCGATCAATGCTGTCAAGCTGGCCAGTGGCGCGCTCCATTTTCGCAACGCGGTGCACCAGTTGACCGAGTTCTGGCAGGGCTTTCGCAGCCATCAGGTGCTGCGCAGTGACTGGCCGGGCGTCATGGGCCAGGCCAGCCGTTTTTTTGGCAAAAGCCTGCTGGGCCTGGGTTCACAGGTGCCAGTGGCATTGCTCAACAGCTCGCCCTTGCGCGATCTGCTGATCGAAAGAATGGACCTGGCAGGTATCGACGCGGCCATCGACGCCAAACACCTGCGGGCTGTGGCGGTCACCGCGTTTGGGTATGAGTCTGGCCATGCGGTGACCTTCTATCAGGGCAAAGGCGCCATCGAGCCCTGGCTGCGGCATCGTCGGGTGGGTGTACCAACGCAACTGACCATCGACCACCTGCTCGCCAGCTCGGCGATTCCGCTGTTGTTCGCGCCGGTGAAGATCGATCACGAATACTTTGGCGACGGTGCCGTGCGCCAGTCCGCGCCCATCAGCCCGGCTTTGCACCTTGGGGCCAATCGCGTGCTGGTGGTGGGTGTCAGTGGCAACCCGCGAGGCGCAGCGCCCAGCCGCCGGGTGAAAAAGGCCAGCAGCGGCAGGCAGCCGACGCTGGCGCAGATCAGCGGCCACATGCTCAACAGTACGTTTATCGATAATCTGGAAAGCGACATCGAAGTGCTGGAGCGGATGAATCTGGTCAGCGATCTGCTGCCCTGCGAGCAACGCGTTCGGGAGAAGGGGCTGGCGCCGGTCGAGGTGCTGGTGATCGCCCCCAGCCAGCCCATCGACCAGATCGCCGCGCGTCATCGCCACGAACTCCCGCCCGCGCTGCGTACCTTTCTGCGTGGGCCGGGTGCGACCAAGACCAGCGGCGCCAGTGTCTTGAGTTATCTGTTGTTCGAGGCGGGTTACTGTCAGGAACTGATCGAGCTGGGCCGCTTTGACGCCATTGCCCAGGGTGAGCAGTTGAAGCGGTTTTTGCGGCTTTGATCCGGGCTGGATTTGTAAGGGTCGAAGCTTGTCTCTGATTACGCTTCAATCGGTGACGATGGCTACGATCAGATAGCGTGGCGGCATCGTGCTGCGCGGTGCTGCTGATTTCTGGTTTCGCCCTGACGGTCGACCCCCTTTGTTTCGGCAAAGGGGGGAAACCATTCTGCGCTGGCGTCCGGCCCCTGCTTCGCAGGGGTTCCTTCACTCCGGCACCGTGGTGTGGGCACGCGCCGACGGGCCATCCATGGCCCAACGACGCTCGCTCGGCGTCCATGCCGAGCGACCCCCACCACGGCACCTCCGCTCAGCCTCCCGACGCGCGATCTGCGGTGTTCTCTGGATCGCAGCGCTGCGACTGGCGTTGCTTGTGAGCGCCTGGCGGTTAGGGAAACCGCTGTGTTCTGTCCTCAAGCCGTCAGGCGATCATCGCGAAAATCCCGTATCGCCTGCTCGATCTCTTCTCGGGTATTCATCACGAACGGCCCGTATTGCACGATGGGTTCGCGCAGTGGCTTGCCGGCAATCAGTAACACGCGTGCACCGGCAGCGCTGCTCAGCTGCAGCGCGCCTTGTTCCGACAGGCGCACCATTCGGCTGGTGGTGACGGTCTGCGGCTGGCCTTCTATGTCGAGGCTGCCCTCGTAGACATAGAGCAACACACGATGTCCATCAGGAATAACCGGCGCGATGCTGCTCCCCGCCGGCATGTGCAGGTCAAAATAATGCGGCTCGGTGTCCGGCCGTTGCACGGCGCCTGCCTGCGTGATCTGCCCATCATCAAACGTGCCTGCAATGACCACAACTTCCACGCCTTTTCCAGTACTCAGGCGTGGGATGTGCTCGGGCTGGATGTCCTGATAATCAGCGTCGGCCAGCTTGCTTTTGCCTGGCAGATTCAACCAGAGCTGAAAGCCGCGCATCGCACCTTCTTCCTGTTCCGGCATTTCACTGTGAATGATCCCGCGTGCCGCCGTCATCCATTGCACGCCGCCGCTATTGAGCAAGCCCACATTACCCATGTGGTCCTCGTGGCGCATGCGGCCTTCGAGCATGTAAGTCACGGTCTCGAACCCCCGATGTGGATGCGGCGGGAAACCTGCGATGTACTCGTCGGGGTTTTCCGAACCGAATTCGTCCAGCATCAGGAACGGGTCGAACTGCTCGACGCCAGAGCCACCGAACACCCGGGTCAGGCGCACGCCTGCGCCGTCCGAGGTGGGCCGGCCGGTATGAATTGACAGCACTTTGCGCAACTGGCTCATGAATAATCTCCTCATCGTTGGCGCACATGCTATGCCAGTGTGGCTGATCAATGGGTGATGATTTTTCGCATGATTGATCGGTTTTTTGGATGTGACGGCCATTAGTCCAAACAAAAACGGCCAGCCCGATTGCTCCGGCTGGCCGTCGGGTACTGCTCGCGATTACTCGGCGATTTGCAGCTTGCGTGATTCGGTATAGACGTAACGAACCTTCTCGTACTCGAAGGGCGAGTTCATCTGGCCATAGCGGAAGCTGGTGCTGTAGCGACGATCAACCGCGCGCAGCACGTAGAGCTCCGGGTGATCACTGCTGACATCAGAAACGTTGAGGAAGTTGATCTGCGATTCGGCGGTGAAGTCGAACAGCAGGCCGCCGGTGTCACGCAGGTTCGAGGGGCCGAGCAATGGCAGCACCAGGTAAGGACCGGACGGTACGCCATAGAAACCAAGGGTCTGGCCGAAGTCTTCGCTCTGGCGCGGCAGGCCCATCATGGTTGCCGGGTCCCACAGGCCGGCAACACCGATGGTGGTGTTGAGCAACAGGCGACCGGTGGTTTGCAGCGAGCGCTGGCCTTTGAACTGGAACAGGCTGTTCAGCAGGTTGGGCACATCACCCAGGTTGCTGAAAAAGTTGCTCACGCCGGACCGCACGAAACCTGGAGTCACGTAGCGATAGCCGTTGACCACCGGCAGGAATACCCACTCATCAAATCGATAGTTGAAGTGGTAGACCCGGCGGTTCCACGATTCCAGCGGGTCATAGACTTCCAGCGCGCTGAGTGTCGCACGTTCGAATTCCCGCTGATCCAGGCCGGGGTTGAACTGCAGCGATTTGATCGGCTGAGTGAAGCCATCGGCATCCACCTGGCGCAGTACCGTGGCTGGGTGTTCGGCGATATTGCTGTTGACCGCGTCGGCCGCCTGGGCGGTTCCTGCGCAGAGCAGGGCAGCGAGGAGTAAAAGACGTTTAGCCACGGAAGAACTCCAGCATGGCGTCGCTGTTGACGCGGTAATTGATGTTGCCGCAATGGCCGCCGTACGGATAAACGGTCAGACGGTCGCCGAAGGTTTTGCGCAGGAAGCCGAGGTCGCCCGAACCCAGGATGACGTCGTCGGCGTTGTGCATGACCGCAATCTTCTTGCTGCTGTGCAGGTAATCCTTGAGTGCGTACAAGCTGACCTGGTCGACCAGTTGCAGCAGGCTGCCACCATCAGTGCGGGCGCGCCACATCGGGATGACCTGTTCAGTCAGGTAGCAATCAAAGTCACATTGCAGAGCGCGACGCAGGAACGGCGACAGGCTGGTGCCTTCGGTGATCGGGAATTTGGGCGGTGTAATCAGCCCGCGGCGATTGATCAGGTCGGAGGTGAAGGCGATGTCAGCCGAAGAGAAACGGAACGAGGTGCCGATCAGCATTGCCATCTGCTCATTGGTCAGATGCTGCTTGGACTGCTGGAAGTCATACAGCAGGGCATCGTTGAGGTCGATGTAGCCTTTCTGGCGGAAGTAGCGCGTCAGCTTGGCCAGTACCAGCTCATAAAAGGTTGTGCTGTTGTCGATGCCTTTGACGTTGGTCTGCACTAGCTTGTCGAGGTTGGAAATCGACGTGTAGAGATTGACCGGCGGGTTGAGCAGCAGCACTTTCTTGAAGTTGAAACTGCGACGAGTTTCGTCCAGGTGGCTGACGAACGCGGCGTTCAGGGCGCCCAGGCTGTAACCGGTCAGGTAGTAGTCGGTGACCTTCAGATCAGACTGCTGGGCGCGCACGGCCTGCATGACGCGATAAAGGTCTTCAGCGTCTTCGGTAGAGATACCTGGCGTGGCGAAGCGCGACGCAGCGCTCATGAAGTCGTAGCTGGTCGGAGACGACAGCTGTACGACGTGGTAGCCCTCTTTGTAGTACAGCTTCTTCAGGAATTCGTTGATGGTGCTGCTATATGGCGCGCCGGTGCCCGCGATCAGAAAAATCAGCGGCGCGGCGTGATCCTGTTTGGCCAGGCGATAACGCAGCTTCTTAACCGCCCAGAAGTTGTCCGGCAGAATGAATTCGCGCTCTGGCCGCAGGGTCAGGGTGTAGTCATCCTGGTCGATGTCATCATCGGCAGGCAATTCCGGGCGCATGTCAGGAGGCGTGGTGGCAATGGTCGCTTCAAAGGGGTTCTTTAAAGGGAAGCCATACGTGGCGGGGTCGACATCGACCGCCATGGCGGACGCACTCAAACAGAGGCCGCCGATGACGGCAGCGAAGCGCAGGAAACGGAGCATGACTAGATCCCTTGGGAAAGATGTGCTGATGAGTTACGCGGGCTATGACCTCGGCGTGATGCCAAAGTGCCGTACTAGCCTGTCAACCTGATGTAAATAGAACGAGACAATACACGTTCTCTCGGCGCAGGTGATGGCCGTTGCGCTTTTTATCTCGAATTTTCTGGCGTCAGGATTCTGCGCTGGCAGCTTCAGGTGCCCGGGTTGACGATTTTGTTGAATCGCAGGCAGCACAAAGGGGAGCCGAAGCTCCCCTTTCAATGGTGTTAACGTGCTCTTTTATTATTATTCTGGGGGCCTGTTATTGTTGTTGGCGACCGTCCCTTTGCTGCGTGTTGTCGACCCCACCCGGGGTCAAGAGCAAACGTATTTTTTTGAGCGCTGAGCCGCTTCGATACCTGAATTGGAATCCGGGTATCCAGCCAGTTCGGGAGCTACCTGAGGGTAGTTTTATTGTTCTCTGCCCGGCTGCGAGGCCAGAAGGCGCCTCGGTAAAGCTGATCCACTCCAAAAAAATCTGTTAGCTGCGTCTCTGTGCCGTTGTTCTTGTTATGTCAGAGCCGATACGTCTTGTTTTTATTAGGTGTAATGCATTTTTATTCTTGTTGTGCGGGATAGATAGCAGAAGCCGTGCCAAGTTAATAAAGGCCTTAATTAACAATGACTTAATAGTTATGACTGAGAGCGGGGGTGGAATGTGACGAAAATATGTTCCCGTGTGACACATTGTTACGCCGCAGGCCCTGATCGCGGTAACACTTATTCCTGCCCAGGCGTTACCGCACGCGCTAACCCCGGCGTCGGGAAGCGCAGGTGCTGTTCAATAGCGCGCAGTGACTGAAAACGACAGCGACGTCGCTGCTGATCTTTCACTGTCGTTTCTCGCTGCCTCAAGGTCGCTGACAGAGCACGACGCTTTGCGGTGCAGGTTGATGATCAGGGGAGGGCCGATGTCATGTGGCACGTCGTACGGCCCGTCATGAATCGCCAATATTGCCCGCAGCCCCTTAACGGGCAGCAGGTGCAGAGGCTGCAACGTCAACCATGCCTGACTGTTGTCGGGCGCAGGACTACCGGGGAGTCACCATGAAGATGCGAAAAATCCTGGGCGTAGGTGCCGCTCTGGCGCTTGCTGTCAGTTCAACGCTGGCGAATGCCAAAGAAGTCAGCATCGGTTACGTGGATGGCTGGTCCGACAGCGTTGCCACCACCAATGTGGCGGCAGAAGTCATCAGGCAGAAACTTGGCTATGACGTGAAGCTGCAGGCCGTGGCGGCCGGGATCATGTGGCAGGGCGTTGCCACCGGCAAACTGGACATGACCCTGTCCGCTTGGCTGCCCAATACCCATGGCGAGTACATGACCAAGAACAAGGACAAGGTGGTCAACTATGGCTCCAACTTCAAGGACGCCAAGATTGGCCTGATCGTGCCTGAGTATGTAAAGGCCAACTCCATTGAGGATCTCAAGACCGACAAGTCGTTCAAGAACAAAATCACCGGTATTGATGCCGGCGCAGGTGTCATGATCAAGACCGATCAGGCGATCAAGGACTATGGCCTTGATGGCTACAAGCTGCAGGCCAGCTCCGGCGCCGGAATGATCGCTGAACTGACGCGGGCTGAAGGCAAGAAAGAGTCGATTGCAGTCACCGGCTGGGTGCCGCACTGGATGTTTGCCAAGTGGAAGTTGAAGTTCCTTGAAGATCCGAAGGGCGTGTATGGCTCAGCGGAAACCGTGGATAGCATCGGCAGCACGGAACTTGCGAAAAAGGCGCCGGATGTGGTCGAGTTTCTGAAGAAGTTTCAGTGGGCGTCCAAGGATGAAATTGGTGAAGTAATGCTGGCCATTCAGGATGGCGCCAAGCCTGATGCGGCGGCGAAGGCTTGGGTGGCCAAGCATCCGGATCGGGTGAAGGAGTGGACGGGTAAGTAATGGGCTAACCCGCATGGGTGTGTGCTTCTAGCGCTCGCTTCGCTGCGCTCCTGCCTCTCGGCAGCGCTCTTGCAGCTGTAGGAGCGCGCTTGCCCGCGATGACGGTATTTCAATCGCTGAGGTTTTGCAGCTCAATCCGCCCATCTGTAGACGCGAGCGGGGTGGCGACACATCTCGCTCGCGATAGCGATATTTCTGCTTATAACTATGTGGCTCACGCCCCGGTCTCATCGCCGGCAAGCGCGCTCCTACAAATCGGCGACCGCAGCAGGGGCCGTACGCCAAGGCATAATTCAACGCTGGCTACATAAAAACATACCTCCCCTCCATCACGACTACTGTCGTTCTAATACTAAGGTCCACTGGAGCACTGGCCAGAGCGGACTAAAGTGCATTGCGTGACATCTCATCTGTGCTGCGAGGACAAAAACAATGAACGACAGCATTTACCTCTCGATTCAAAACAGCCCCCGTTTCAAGGAGCTGGTATCAAAAAGGGAGCGGTTCGCCTGGATTCTTTCGGCGATCATGCTCGGGCTTTACGCCGCTTTCATCCTGATGATCGCTTACGGACCGCATATTCTGGGTGCCAAACTCAGTCCCACATCGACCATCACCTGGGGCATGCCCATTGGTGTTGGTCTGATCCTGTCGGCGTTTGTGCTGACGGCCATTTATGTGCGTCGCGCCAATGGCGAATTCGATGACCTGAACAACGCTATCCTCAAGGAGGCACAGCAATGATCAGGCGTCTATCAGCAGCACTGGGGCTGGCGGCGTTCGCGCCTTCATTGTGGGCAGCAGACGCCTTGACCGGCGCGGTGCAGAAACAGCCTTTGAACATCGCCGCGATCATCATGTTCGTGGTGTTTGTCGCCTTCACGCTTTACATCACTTACTGGGCGTCGAAAAAGAACAAGACAGCGGCGGACTATTACTCGGCAGGCGGCAAGATCACGGGCTTTCAGAACGGTCTGGCGATTGCCGGTGACTATATGTCGGCGGCGTCCTTTCTGGGTATTTCGGCGCTGGTTTATACCTCCGGTTACGACGGCCTGATTTACTCCATCGGCTTCTTGGTGGGTTGGCCGATCATTCTGTTTCTGATCGCCGAGCGCCTGCGCAACCTGGGTAAATACACCTTTGCCGACGTTGCCTCGTATCGCCTCAAGCAGAAAGAAATCCGCACCTTGTCAGCCTGTGGCTCGCTGGTGGTGGTGGCGTTCTACCTCATCGCGCAGATGGTCGGTGCCGGCAAGCTGATCCAGTTGCTGTTCGGCCTCGACTACGCCGTTGCGGTGGTATTGGTCGGTATCCTGATGTGCCTCTATGTACTGTTCGGCGGCATGCTGGCAACCACCTGGGTACAGATCATCAAGGCGGTGATGTTGTTGTCCGGCGCGTCGTTCATGGCCTTGATGGTGATGAAACACGTCAACTTCGACTTCAACATGCTGTTCTCCGAAGCGATCAAAGTTCACCCCAAAGGTGAGGCGATCATGAGCCCCGGCGGGCTGGTGAAAGATCCTGTTTCGGCGTTTTCCCTCGGCCTGGCGCTGATGTTCGGCACCGCAGGTCTGCCGCATATCCTCATGCGTTTCTTCACTGTGAGCGACGCCAAGGAAGCGCGTAAATCCGTGCTGTATGCCACCGGCTTCATCGGCTACTTCTACATCCTGACGTTCATCATCGGTTTCGGCGCGATCCTTCTGGTCAGCACCAATCCGGCGTTCAAGGATGCGGCAGGTGCCTTGCTGGGCGGCAACAACATGGCGGCGGTCCACCTCGCCGATGCGGTCGGCGGCAGCCTGTTCCTGGGCTTCATCTCGGCAGTGGCGTTCGCCACCATTCTGGCAGTGGTCGCCGGTCTGACCCTGGCCGGTGCATCGGCGGTGTCTCACGACCTGTATGCCAGTGTGATCAAGGCTGGCAAGGCCAACGAGAAGGACGAAATTCGCGTCTCGAAGATGACCACCATCGCGCTGGCAGTGGTCGCCATCCTGCTGGGTATCGCTTTCGAGAGCCAGAACATCGCCTTCATGGTGGGCCTGGCATTCTCCATCGCGGCAAGTTGCAACTTCCCGGTATTGCTGCTTTCGATGTACTGGAAAAACCTCACCACCCGTGGCGCCATGATCGGCGGCTGGATGGGCTTGATCAGTGCCGTCGTGCTGATGATCATGGGCCCGACCATCTGGGTGCAGATCCTGCACAACGCCAAACCGATCTTCCCGTACGAATACCCGGCGCTGTTCTCCATCGCCATTGCATTCGTGGGGATCTGGTTCTTCTCCATCAC
The DNA here is from genome assembly GCF_900585905.1 of Pseudomonas viridiflava. Taxonomy (GTDB): domain Bacteria; phylum Pseudomonadota; class Gammaproteobacteria; order Pseudomonadales; family Pseudomonadaceae; genus Aquipseudomonas. The sequence goes on along the minus strand of NZ_UTVH01000050.1, from coordinate 16,292 downwards.
CGACAAGTCGGCGGCCGCGGAAGGCGAGCGTGCGTTGTTCATGCCGCAGTTCGTGCGGTCGCAGACCGGCCTGGGCGCCAGCGGAGCGAGTTCGCACTGATACATACCACTGTTGTACTTGAAGCAGCCTTCGGGCTGCTTTTTTAATACCTGCAAGTTGAGGCGTGCACCGTACTTATCTGGCATCAGGCACATAATAAGCAGGCAATAAAAAGCCCCGCTAAGAAGCGGGGCCGTTGCTGCGGTACTGACTACGCTGAGCGCAGTGAACGGTTAAATCCGTCCAAGCAATACCAGAATCAGCAAGATCACCAGAATGGTACCGATGATGCCCGACGGACCGTAGCCCCAGCTGCGCGAGTGCGGGAAGACCGGGAGGCCGCCGATCAGCAGCAGGATAAGTACGATGATCAGAATAGTGCCGATGCCCATGACGAATTCCTTCCTTAGTTTCTTGAATAACAGTTTCTTTGGATAGTACGGTCTGAATCGAGCGAGTGCGAACTAAGCCCTGGTAGGCAAGTGCGTGCTGCTTGACTGATCGGACTGCCGGTCTTTAAAAAAAGTCCATTCATCGGCCAATAAAGTTTAGTTGTCGAAAATGAGTGCCGTTTGCCCGGTTCGGTTGAACTTTGAGTGCGGAAAGTTGTTGGCGCTGATGCGAAATTCATAGTGCCGGGGTTTGCTCTGGTCATTCAGCCTCATGATGGTAGATCAGGGGGCGAGAGGACGTGGTTACACTCAAGGCCAGCCCCCCAAAAACAACAAGGCGTCCCTATGCAAAATCGCATCATGATCACCGGCGCAGGTTCTGGACTGGGCCGCGAAATCGCTGTTCGCTGGGCGCGTGAGGGTTGGCGGCTGGCCTTGTCCGACGTCAATGACGCAGGTTTGCAGGAAACCCTCGGGCTGGTGCGCGAAGCCGGCGGCGACGGCTTCACCCAACGCTGCGATGTGCGCGACTACAGCCAGCTGACGGCATTGGCCCAGGCTTGCGAGGAAAGGCTCGGCGGTATCGATGTCATCGTCAACAATGCTGGCGTTGCCTCCGGTGGTTTCTTCAATGAGCTGTCTCTGGAGGATTGGGACTGGCAGATCGCAATCAACCTGATGGGAGTCGTCAAAGGCTGCAAGGCCTTTTTGCCGCTGCTGGAAGCGAGTAAAGGCACGATCATTAATATCGCCTCGATGGCTGCGTTGATGCAGGGGCCGGCCATGAGTAATTACAACGTCGCGAAAGCAGGCGTGGTGGCGTTGTCGGAAAGCCTGCTGATTGAGCTGCGCCAGTTGCACGTCGATGTGCACGTGGTGTGCCCTTCGTTCTTCCAGACCAACCTGCTTGATTCCTTCCGAGGCCCTACGCCCGCAATGAAGGCTCAGGTCGGCAAGCTGCTGGAAAGCTCGCCGATCAGTGCGTCTGACATCGCCAGCTATATCTTCGACAAAGTGTCTGCAGGCGATTTCATGATTCTGCCCCATGAGCAAGGCCGTATGGCCTGGGAGCTGAAGCAGAAACACCCTCAGGCGCTGTACGACGAAATGGCAACCATGTGCGAGAAAATGCGCGCCAAGGCTCGTCAGGGTCGAGACTGACCGGGCCTGCAACCGGCGCCTTGAGCGGCCTGCGGGCAAGGGGCATATTCTGTTAGGGTTGCGCACCCACAAGCCCCCCTGAAGAGAACCTGTCGTGCTTAATTATTTGTGGTTTTTGCTCGCTGCGCTGTTCGAGATTGCTGGCTGCTATGCCTTCTGGATGTGGCTGCGGCAAGGCAAAAGTGCGTTGTGGGTGATTCCCGCGCTGGTCAGTCTGACGCTGTTCGCACTGTTGCTGACGCGGGTCGAGGCTGTTTACGCGGGGCGCGCCTATGCTGCGTATGGCGGCATCTACATCGTGGCATCGATCGCCTGGTTGGGGCTGATCGAGCGCTCCCGGCCACTGACGTCAGACTGGCTGGGAGCAGCGCTTTGTGTGGTGGGGGCAAGCATCATCCTGTTCGGCCCGCGCTGGACCTCGCAATGAAATCTCCTGCCAATTCTTTGAGATGTAAGACCTTTCTTTCAGGCATGTCCGAAGGCGTTGCAGGGCATTACTGATTTTGCTTCAGGTAATTGAAGCTTGCCGTCACGCCATGCACTCTGCCCCTATCGAACATGACGAGGGAAGCAAGATGCTGGTATTGACAAGGGAAGCGGGTGAAGCCATTTCGGTAGGTGAAGAGGTCTGCATCAAGGTGCTTGCCATCAGCGGCAATCAGGTGCGCCTGGGTATCGACGCACCGGAACATATCAAGATTCATCGGGCCGAAGTGTACAGGCGCATAGCCGACAACCAGCCGCGAAAGGCAGCGTCGCCAGCGGCGAACGTTAAAACAGAGCGCCGTTGAAATCCGCCCGGTGAATCATTCGAAAAACTCTTTCGGCACCTCATGCTTGAGCATGAGCTGACACTGCTGGCTTTCCAGGTCAAAAAAAATCACCGCCTGGCCCTTGCCCAGGGCCTGCCGTACCCGCAAAACGCGGGTCTGCAGCGGGGTGTCGTCGCCGTTGTCGGTGCCGTCGCGGCTGACGAAATCTTCGATCAGGCGAGTCAGGGTGTCAGTTTCAAGTTGGTCGTAGGGGATCAGCATGGCGTTCTCGCATCAGGTCGCTGCGATGATAGAGCCAGCGTCTGAAAAGAAAAGGGAATAAATCGCTTGGTCTGCCTGCACAGTGTGGTGGCAGCTGCGCAGGCAACGGGTCGGCATCGTCGCCAACCCGTTGCCGCTGCACACCTACTCCAGCTCTTCGCGGTTCTGCCCCACCAGGCTGTCCACCGGTGGAACCCGGGTGTCGGACTCCATCTGCGCGTCGTGTTCGATCTGGTGGCTGAAGCGCTCCAGCGAGCTTTGCGCCGGCTGTGCGTCGCTGGCGAATACCGGAGGGCTGAGCATGTAGGCGCCCAGCAGTCGGCTCAGCGCGGCGAGGCTGTCAATGTGGGTGCGCTCGTAGCCGTGGGTGGCGTCACAGCCAAAGGCCAGCAGCGCGGTGCGGATATCGTGGCCGGACGTGACTGCCGAATGAGCGTCGCTGAAGTAGTAGCGAAACATGTCGCGACGCACCGGCAGATCGTTCTCGGCGCCCAGGCGCAGCAGATGACGTGACAGATGATAATCGTAGGGGCCGCCAGAGTCCTGCATCGCAACGCTTACCGCGTGTTCACTGGAATGCTGGCCGGGTGCGACCGGAGCGATGTCGATGCCGACGAACTCGCTGACGTCCCACGGCAACACCCCGGCTGCGCCGGTGCCGGTTTCTTCGGTGATGGTGAACAGTGGATGGCAGTCGATCTGCGGTTCTATCCCGCTTTCGACGATGGCCTTAAGCGCGGCCAGCAGGGCGGCAACGCCAGCCTTGTCGTCCAGATGGCGGGCACTGATGTGGCCGCTTTCGGTGAATTCCGGCAGCGGGTCAAAGGCGACGAAATCGCCGATGCCGACGCCCAGGGATTCACAATCGGCTTTGGTGGTGCTGTAGGCATCCAGACGTAATTCGACGTGGTCCCAACTGATAGGCATTTCATCCACGGCTGTGTTGAACGCATGCCCGGACGCCATCAATGGCAGGACGCTGCCGCGAATCACGCCGCGATCGGTAAAGACGCTGACCCGGCTGCCTTCGGCAAAGCGGCTTGACCAGTGGCCCACCGGCGCCAGGGCCAGACGGCCATTGTCCTTGACCTCGCGTACGGCGGCGCCAATGGTGTCCAGGTGCGCGGAAACGGCCCGGTCCGGGCTGCTCTGGCGGCCCTTCAACGTGGCGCGGATGGTCCCGCGACGGGTCAGTTCGAAGGGGATGCCCAGCTCCTCAAGACGCTCGGCCACATAGCGCACGATGGTGTCGGTAAAGCCGGTCGGGCTCGGGATCGCGAGCATTTCCAGCAGCACTTTCTGCAGGTAATCCAGATCCGGTTCGGGTGTTTGTTTTGCAGTGGTCATGGGTACTCCTGAAAGACAAAGGCTACGGTCGGCCCTGGATTGGGGCCAGTCCGTGAGCTGGGCGGTCTGTTGCACGGTGCTGCACCGCGACAACAGACCGCGAAGAATTCAGCCGTGGGCAGGCAGGCTATGGGGGAAAAGCAAGTCGACAAAACGCTCGGCGGTCGGCTGCGGCTCATGATTGGCAAGCCCTGCACGCTCGTTGGCTTCAATGAACACGTAGTCCGGCCGATCAGCCGCAGGCACCATCAGGTCCAGACCGACCACCGGAATATCCAGCGCGCGGGCAGCGCGAACGGCAGCGTCGACAAGCACAGGGTGCAGAATCGCAGTGACATCCTCCAGGCATCCGCCAGTGTGCAGATTGGCCGTGCGGCGCACCGCCAGACGTTCGTCCATCGGCAGAATGCTGTCGTAGTCGTAGCCAGCATCACGCACGGTGCGCCGGGTTTCGTCGTCCAGCGGGATCTTGCTCTCGCCACTGGTAGCCGCCGAGCGGCGTCGGCTCTGCGCTTCGATCAGTTGCCCAACGCTGTGCCGACCATCGCCCACCACTTCGGCCGGGCGGCGGATGGCCGCAGCCACCACGTTGAAGCCGATAACGATGATGCGCAGGTCCAGGCCCTCGTGAAAGCTTTCCAGAATGACCCGGCTGTCGAACTGCTTCGCACGCTCGATGGCATCATTCATCTCATCTTCGCTGCGCAGGTCCACGGCCACGCCCTGGCCCTGCTCGCCGTCCAGCGGCTTGACCACGACGCGGCCGTGCGCCTGCAGAAAGGCCTGGTTGTCTTCGTCGCTGCCTGCGCGCTGTTGCGCTGGCAATTGCAGACCTGCTGCCTTGAGCGCCCTGTGGGTCAGGCTCTTGTCCTGACACAAGGTCATGCTCACGGCGCTGGTCAGGTCGCTCAACGACTCGCGGCAGCGGATGCGCCGACCGCCGTAGGCGAGGGTGAACAGCCCGGCTTGAGCATCATCGACCTGTACTTCAATGCCACGTCGGTGCGCTTCCTCGACGATGATTCTTGCGTAGGGATTGAAGTCCGCCTGCGGTCCGGGGCCGAGAAACAGCACCTCGTTGATACCGTTTTTGCGCTTGATCGCGAAGGTCGGCAGATTACGGAAGCCCAGCTTGGTATATAGCGCCTTGGCCTGATGGTTGTCATGCAACACCGACAGGTCCAGATAGCTCAAGCCACGGCTCATGAAGTGCTCGATCAGATGGCGCACCAGCACCTCGCCGACGCCTGGCCGTGTGCAGTGTGGATCCACTGCCAGGCACCACAGGCTGCTGCCGTGCTCAGGGTCATTGAACGCCTTCTTGTGGTTCAGACCCATGACGCTGCCGATGATTGCGTGGCTGCGTTCGTCCTCGGCCAGCCAGTAAACCGGCCCGCCCTGATGACGCGGGGTCAGCAAGGCCGGGTCGATGGGCAACATGCCGCGCGCGATGTAGAGGTTGTTGATCGCCTGCCAATCGGCACTGTTCTGCGCGCGTCGGATGCGGAAGCCGCGAAATACCCGCTGCGCCGGACGGTAGTCGCTGAACCAGAGGCGCAGCGTGTCTGATGGATCCAGAAACAGTTGCTGCGGCGATTGCGCCAGCACCTGCTGCGGCGCAGCGACATACAACGCGATGTCGCGTTCGCCAGGCTTTTCGTTGAGCAGTTCCTGAGCCAGCGCCGCAGGGTCCGGGTAGGTGTGGCCGATCAACAGTCGACCCCAGCCGCAATGCAGCGCCAGCGGCTGCGCATCGACGCTGCTGCCATCTTCGGCCAGACGCGCCTGCAACCGCTCATAGGACGGCGACTGACCGCGCAGCAAGCGTTGGCCATACGCCGTTGGATGCTGTTTCATCGATCAGAGTCCTTGTTCGCTGAGCCACAGGTTCAGCGCCGCCAGTTGCCACAACTTGGAACCGCGCAGGGGTGTCAACTGACCTTGCGGATCCGTCAGCAGCTTGTCGATCATGGCCGGATTGAACAGGCCGCGGTCCTGGCTCGGGTCAACCAGCAGATCACGCACCCAGCCCAGCGTGGCACCTTCAAGATGCTTGAGGCCCGGCACCGGGAAGTAACCCTTCTTGCGGTCAATCACTTCAGACGGAATCACCAGGCGGGCGGCCTCTTTGAGCACCTGTTTGCCGCCATCAGGGAGCTTGAATTTGCCAGGGATGCGCGCCGACAGCTCCACCAGGCGATAGTCCAGGAACGGCGTGCGCGCTTCCAGGCCCCAGGCCATGGTCATGTTGTCGACACGTTTGACCGGGTCGTCCACCAGCATCACGGTGCTGTCCAGACGCAGCGCTTTGTCGACGGCAGCGTCGGCGCCGGGCTGGGCGAAGTGATCGCGAACGAAGTCGCCCGCCGCGTCATTGGCGGTCAGCCACTTGGGCTGCACGGTGGCGGCGTACTCGTCGTAACTGCGGTCAACGAATGCATCGCGGTAAGCGGCCACAGGGTCCGCTGCACCATCCACCTGCGGATACCAGTGGTAGCCGGCGAACAACTCATCCGCACCCTGGCCGCTTTGTACGACTTTGCAGTGCTTGGCCACTTCACGCGACAACAGGTAGAACGCGATGCAGTCGTGGCTGACCATCGGTTCGCTCATGGCCCGGAAGGCCGCAGGCAACTGGTCGATGATCTCGTGTTCCTGAATGCGCAACTGGTGATGCTGGGTGCCGTAATGCTTGGCAATCAGGTCGGAATACTGGAACTCGTCGCCGCGTTCGCCGCCCGCATCTTCAAAGCCGATGGAGAACGTCGACAGGTCCTTGACGCCCACCTCACGCAACAGCCCGACGAGCATGCTGGAGTCGACACCACCCGAGAGCAGCACGCCGACATCCACCGCCGCACGTTGACGAATCGCCACGGCTTCACGAGTGCTGTCGAGCACGCGGTCGCGCCAGTCTTCAAGCGTGAGGTTTGCTTCGTCGGCATGGGGGCCGTAGGGCAGGCGCCACCAGACTTTTTGCTCGACCTGGCCAGCTGCATCGATGCGCATCCAGCTGGCCGGCGGCAGTTTTTCCACGCCGGCCAGGAGTGTGCGTGGTGCAGGCACCACGGCATGGAAGTTCAGGTAATGATTGAGCGCGACCGGGTCAAGCATGCCGCTGATGTCGCCACCCTTGAGCAGCGCAGGCAGAGACGATGCAAAGCGCAGGCGCTTGTCGGTGTGAGACAGGTACAGCGGCTTCACGCCGAGACGGTCGCGGGCGATGAACAGCTCTTGTTTGTCCCGTGACCAGATAGCAAATGCAAACATGCCGTTGAGCTTGGGCAACAAGTCCGCACCCCAGGCGTGATAGCCCTTGAGCAGCACTTCAGTGTCACCGTCGGAATGGAACTGATAGCCCATGCCCAGCAGTTCAGTACGCAGTTCGGGGTAGTTATAGATAGCGCCATTAAACGCCATCGACAGGCCAAGATGACTGTCGATCATCGGCTGCGCAGAGCCGTCCGACAAGTCCATGATCTTCAGCCTGCGATGACCAAGGGCAACCGGCCCCTGGCTATGAAAGCCCCACGCGTCCGGCCCGCGAGGGGCCAACTCATGGGTAATTCGCTCAACCGCGGCAAGATCCGCTGGTTGATGATCAAAACGTAGTTCACCTGCTAATCCGCACATAAGTCCTTACCGGTTTTCCGTTGGGGAAGGGGCCTGAAAAAATGGCCACTCATGAACTGACCCATGGGAAGCGGTTGAGTTTTATATCGATCGGTTATAAGCAGGCCGACGCTGGCGGCCTGTCCGGCTCGAATTACCCTCCCGGAAGGATCAGAAACGGCGAAGAATACGCCTCAATACCCCGTCATCTCCAGATAACCGACACCCTCCTGGCTGCCGCTGAACTGGATCGGACCCTCCCAGTACGGAATCTGCAGACCCATCCACGCCTGTGGGTTGAGCGCGGTGGTGCTGATGTCGAGGCCTTTACTGGCGATTTTCACCGACCAGCGCGTCGGTATCTGGCGCCCCGCGACGGTGCTCTCACCCTGCGGCGTCAGGCTGATGTCATTGGCGTCGAGCAACTGGGTGCTGCCATCGGCGGCGATCCAGGTGCCGGTCAGGTACGGTGCGCCCTGCTTGTGGCGCATGCGGTAGAGCATCAGCTCCGCGCCATCGGCAAGGTGCATCGAGAACCAGTCCCAGCCGGTCTGGTTGGCGGTCAGGGGCTGGCTGCTCCACTCGCGGTCCAGCCACGCCGGGCCGCTGACGTGGTAGGTCTTGCCGTCGATCTGCAGATCGCCGTCGGCCTGGAAAAAGGGCTGGCTGTAGTAGTAGGACGCCTGGCCTTGGGCAGACTTCTGGCTGAAGCCCTGGTTGCCTTGCAGCACCACGTTTTGCCGGGTCTTGAGTGACAGTTGATAGCCGAAGCCTTGGCCTTTCGCGGTCAACTGCATCGTTGCCAGGGGGTCTGCCGAGCGGGAGGTACTGCGCAGACTCCAGTCGTCGATCCACGCATTGAGCGGCGTCAGCGTCACCCCGGCCTGCTCGACGCCGCCTCGGGCGTAGCGCTCGGCTACCAAATGCTGCGTGGCCGATGTCAGCGCAGCGTGGCCCATCCAGATCGTGCCGTCATTCCAGCCAGTGCCGGTGGAATCAGCCCGCAGCGCACTGCGAAACAGCGTCCACTGCACGCCGAAATGGCGACCCTGATCGTCTTGCAGATTGGCGGTGATGTACCACCACTCGATGCGAAAACCGGGGTGCGGCCCATGATCCTGCGGGAAGCTGAACGGCCGATCCGGGACCACGGCCGTGTAGTGTTCAGCGGCATCACCCAGCCCGGCGAAACCTTTTTCGGGCTCGGCCTGCTGGTCGCACGCGCTGACCAGCAGGGCGAGCACGACCACCTTCAGCCACTCAGTTCTCATGGGCAAAGGTCCTCAGCAGATCGGCAGGGCGGGTGCGATAGAGTTTGTACAGTGGCCACGCTGACGCCGACAAGGTGGCGAGCAGGGCCAGCGCCGCAAGCTGCGCCAGTTGCCAGGGATAAACATGCGACGGCAGCCGCCAGCCGAACGCCTGGACATTGATCACCGCATTCAGGCACCAGGCCAGCAGCAGGCCCAGCGGCAGGGCGAACACCAGTGTCAGCAGCGCCAGCAGCCAGGTCTGACCCAGATTCAGCAGCATCAGCTGACGTCGAGTCACGCCCAGCGCCCACAGCGGGGCCAACTGACCGAGCCGGCTCTGGCTCTGGGTCAGCAGGCTGATGAACAGGGCGACCCCGGCAACCCCCAGGGTCAGGCTGTTGAGGGCAGCGGTGGCAGCAAAGGTGCGCTCGAAGACCTGAGTCGACCAGCCCTTGAGCTGGCTTTGATCGATGATGTGGCTGTCATCCAGAGCGAAACGCTCCTGCAGCGCGCGGATCAGGGCGGGCACCGCATCCGGCTCGACACGCAGGTTGAAGCGCACGGGCGCAAGCGTCGGCCAGTGTTCGACAAAGTGCTTCGAATTGACCAGCAGATGCCCCTTGGGGTTGCCGTAATCGGCGTAGATGCCGACGATTCGCGGCGTCCACAGGCCAGTGGGTGTCGGTACGCTGACCGTCTGATCAATACCCACTTTCAGGCGCCGCGCCAGTTGCTCACTGATCATCACGGTGTCTTGTCCAGCCAGTTGATCCCAGGGATCGCCGGCTGCTGTGCTGGCTGCCGACTGCAGCAACGGCCAGTGTTGTCGATAGGTCACGTGGTCTATCACGCCGAACAGGTCAGCGGGCCAGCCTTGCAGTTGAGTCGACAGCTGCCAGTTGGGTAACACGGCAGCGATGTCGCGGCGCTGATTCAGCCAGTCCTGTAACGCGGGTGCCTGGTCGGAGTTCTGGGGCGTCACGTATAACTCGGCGGTCAGGCGCTGCTCCAGCCAGTTGCCGAAGGTCTCACGAAAGCCCGAGGTCATGGTTCCGGCGCCGATATTGGCCGCCAGGGCCAGCAGCAAGGCCATCAGCGCCAGGCTCAATGCCGGCAATTGCTGGCGGCAGTCGGCCAGAAACCAGTGCGCGAGCACCGACTGCCCCCTCGCGGGTTTGCGCCTGGCCAGTGCACTGAGCAAGGCATCGAGCAGTACCGGCAACCCCAGCGCAGCGCTCAGCAGCAGCGCCGCCATGAGCACGAAACCACTGGTGAGACTGTCGCCCAGCATCAGTGCCAGCAGCGCAATCGCCGCCGCACCTGCGGCGACCCAGCCCTGGCGTCGCAGCCAGCGGCCATGGGCTTGCTGCCAGGCTTGCGGGCTGGACAGCGCCAGCAACGGCAGGCGTGCAGCTCGCAGCAGGCTGTTGGCGCCGGCCAGCAGCGCACCGAGTACGCTCAGGCCCAGGCCGTTGAGCCACCAGCTCGGGCTGAGCGTCAATTGGCCCGCCACCTGGGCACCGTACAGACCACGCAGGCTGGCGGCGACATCGGGCAACAGCAGGGTTGCCAGCAGGTAGCCACTGACGACGCCAAGCGTGCCGCCAATCAACGCCAGTACACCCAGCTCGACGCCCAGCACAGCGATCAGCAGACGCGCGCTGACACCGCAGGCGCGCAGGTTGCGCAGCAGGCCGCGCCGCTGTTCCAGGGCCAGACCAATCGCGGCATGAACAATGAACAGGCCCACCACAAAAGACAGAACGCCCAGCGCATCCAGATTCAGGTGGAAGCTTTCCGTCAGTCGCGCCAGGTTGTTGTCGTCATCACCGCGCTTGAGCTGCAATTGATCGTTGAACTGTGCAGGAAGAGTAGGGTTGGCGGCGGCAAAGTCCGCTGGCAGCAACAGCCGCGATAGCTGGTTCGGCAGGCTTAGCAGAGGCTGGGCGAATCCGATGTCCATCATCAGCACACCCGGCGCCATGTCAGTCTGGCCGTGCAGCGGTGGTAGCCGGTGGCCATCGGCACTCAGTACCTGCTGGCCTTCATGCAGGCCAAGCTCGGCAAGGGTCTGTTGCGAAATCCAGGTGCGTCCGGGCGGGGTGAGGAAGTCGATGATCTGAGCCGTGTCCAGGGTTTGCCCTGCCAGGGCAGAGCCGCTGGGCAGCGACACCGGCTCAATGCCCATGACCTGCAGGCGGCGATCTTCCAGCCCCTGCAGGGTAATGCGGCCTTGCACCATGGGTGACACTGGCCAGCCTTCACGACGCAGGCTGACGAACAGGTCCTGGGGGAAGGGCGCACCGTTGGCGCTGGCCAGGCTGGTCTGGGGCGCGCCACCAATCAACTGGCTGGCCTGGGCGTAACTCTGCCGCGCCTGAGCGTTCAAGGCCTGCACGCCCACCAGCAGTGCCGTGGCCAGCCACAGGCCGGTCAGCAGGCTGAAGAACTGCACGGGGTGGCGCCGCCAGTGACTCATCAGGGCGCGCAATGACCAATAAAAAGCAGCCATTCAAATCTCGCCCTGGGTCGCCAGACGACCACGCTGCAGCACCACGCTGCGGGCCAGACGCTGCGCCACCCGCGGGCTGTGCGTCACCATCAAGAGGCTGGTCTTGCTGCTTTTCAACACGTCCAGCAGCAGCTGCAGCACTTCGTCGCTGGTCGCCTCATCAAGATTGCCGGTGGGTTCGTCCGCCAGCAGCAGGCCCGGACGCGACGCCAGTGCGCGACCGATGGCCACCCGCTGCTGTTGCCCGCCGGACAGCTGTTCCGGGTAGCGTTTGAGCAAGTCGCCCAGCCCCAGACGCTCGATCAATTGAGCTTGCCATTGCACATCGTGGCGCCCGGCCAATCGCGCCTGAAAAGCCAGGTTGTCTGCGATGTTGAGGCTATTGATCAGGTTGAACTGCTGAAACACCAGGCCGATTTCGGTGCGTCGCCAGTTGGCCAGCTGTGCCTCGTTCATCCGGTCGAGGCGCTGACCGTTGATGTCAATCAGCCCGCTGTCCGCTTGATCAAGCCCGGCGACCAGGTGCAGCAGGGTGCTTTTGCCGCTGCCCGATTCCCCCATCAATGCCAGGCTGCTGCCGCTTTCCAGCCGCAGGTCGACCCCGCGCAACACCGCAAGCGGCCCTTGCGCGGTGGCGTAGCTTTTGCAGACGTTGTTGACTTCGAGCATGGCGAACTGGATGACCGGTTGACGATTGAGCCCACAGCATAGCTTTTTATGACAGTGGATTGGCCCGCAAGAATCGCCCAGTGGCCGCTTCGCCGTTTCGTCCGACCCGTTATTGGATCAGCAGACACCGCCCGGATGGGCCATGCCTTCATTTGCCTCGAATCAATTCCCGTAGCATGAACCGGTTCGGGTGGCAGGCCTCGGCGACGCTGCGGGGCAGGGGCAAAGGCTCGTCGCAGAGCCAGGCGGCGATCAGTTCGGCACTCAGTGGCGCAGTGATCAAGCCGCGCGAGCCATGACCGCTGTTGACATACAGGCCCTCAAGCCAGGGGCAACTTGCCTGCGGCACCTGACGAGCGTCCCTGGCCAACGCGGCGTAGCTCAGATTGAATGCGGCCTTGTCCGCCAGCGGCCCGACGATGGGCAGGTAGTCCGGGCTGGTGCAACGGAACGCCGCGCGGCCTTCAAGCGACTGCGCGGGCAGCCCCTGCGCGCCCAGGCGTTCGGCCAGGTCCGGCGAGATGTCTGCCAGCAGCTGCAGGTTGTCCATGTGGTCGACGAGGGTGGTGTTCAGGTCTTCATTGTTGAAGTCGAAACTGGCGCCCAGGGTGTGCTGACCCCCATGCGGCGGCGCGATGTAGCCCTCGGCGCAGACCACGGTGCGCAGCGCCTGACTGGCCTGAGTCTGCGGCAGGCAGGTGATCTGGCCGCGGATGCGCTTGAGCGGCAAATCAGCGCTGGGCGCAAAGCGCTTGACCTCGGCGGCACCCGCCAGCACCACGATGGGCGCGGCGTCCAGAAGGGTGTCAGCGTCCCAGGCTTGCCAGTCATCACCTTCTCGGCGCAGTTGAACAACGTCGTGATGCAGACGCACAGTGATGCCAGGGTGCGAGGCCAGCTGGCGACACAATGCGGGCGGGTGGACCCAGCCTCCTTCGGGAAAAAACAGCCCGCCCTGTTGCAAGGCGACGCCAGCGCGCTGCTCAGCCTGGGGTTTATCCAGCAGCTGCAGCAGATCGGGATCGAAGGCTTGTGCCAACTGCGCCTGGCGTTGTGCTTCCTTGTCATCGAAAGCCAACTGCAGCACGCCGCAATTGTCCCAGTCGGTGCCCCGTTGCAGCCTTTGCAAGGCCCGGCGGGTGTAACCGAAACCGGCCAGAATCAGCTGCGACAACGCCGTCCCGTGAGCCGAAAGCTTGAGATAGAGCACCCCCTGTGGATTGCCCGAAGCCTCGGCCGCCACTGCGCCATGTCGCTCCAGCAGGCTGACCTGCCAGCCCCGGGCCGCAAGGCTGGCGGCCGTGCTGCAGCCGGCCAGGCCCGCGCCGATCACCAGTGCCTTGCGTTGGCCCGCATGCGCAGCGGGGCGGGCGAACCAGGGCTTGGCGGCCGGTGGTGGCGGAACATCTTCAGGCCAGCCCAGAAACACCCCGCGCAGCACCTCCCATTTATGGCCGATACCCGGCACGCGCTTCATCTTGAAGCCCGCTGCATTCAACGCTCGACGCACCCAGCCGGTGCTGGTGAAGGTGCTGAGGGTCGAGCCCGGCGCCGCCAGCCTTGCAAGTTCAGCGAACAGCTCGGGGGTCCACATGTCCGGGTTTTTTGCTGGTGCAAAACCGTCGAGAAACCAGGCATCGATCGGGCCGTCCAGTTGCGGCAGCATGTCCAGCGCATCGCCGATCAGCAGCGTCAGGGTGACCCGCCCGCCGTCGAACACGAAGCGCTGAAAGCCCTGATGCACCGCCACATACTGGGCCAGCAGTGGCTGCGCGAAGCTCGCCAGTGCTGGCCACAGGGCCAGCGCGCGCTCAAGGTCAGCGAGGTTCAGCGGGTATTTCTCGACACTGACAAAGTGCAATCTTGCGCTGTCGACGGCGCGCTGTTCGAACAACTGCCAGGCACAGAGAAAATTCAGCCCGGTGCCGAAGCCGGTTTCACCAATCACCAGCCGGCCCTGCGCGGGCAACCCTTCGAACCTGGTGGCCAGATCGTTCTGCTGCAGAAAGACGTGCTGCGTCTCCGCCAGACCTGACTCGGTGGAGAAATACACATCAGCGAACGCCCGGGACAAGGGGTTGCCGTGTTCGTCCCAGTCGATCTGGGCGTGGCGGATAGCGGTCATGTGCGGATGGGCCTGTGCGCGGGGGCCGTATCTTAGCGGCTAATAACGATTTATGCCCTGATCGCAGGCCATCGCTGGCGCCACCGGGCTTTTAACTCGTTGCGAGGGATCGTCCTCGGGTGTTCAACGGTCTACATGCTTCGTAGACCATCTGAAGAGAGCCGTACATGTTCGAATCCGCTGAAATCGGTCACGCCATTGCCAAGGAAACCTACGACGCCGAAGTGCCTGCCTTGCGCGAAGCGTTGCTGGAAGCACAGTACGAGCTGCACCAGCAGGGCAAGCACCAGATCATCGTGCTGATCAATGGTATCGAAGGCGCGGGCAAGGGTGAAACCGTCAAGTTGCTGAACGAGTGGATGGACCCGCGCTTCATCGAAGTGCGCACTTTCGACCAGCAGACTGACGAGGAGTTGGCGCATCCTACCGCGTGGCGCTATTGGCGGCAGCTGCCTGCCAAGGGCCGCATGGGCGTTTTTTTCGGTAACTGGTACAGCCAGATGCTGCAGGGCCGCGTCCACGGGCTGTTCAAGGACGCCCGGCTGGACCAGGCCATCAACGGTTCGGAGCGTCTGGAAAAAATGCTCTGCGACGAAGGGGCGCTGATTTTCAAGTTCTGGTTCCATTTGTCCAAGCAGCAAATGAAGGCACGCCTCAAGCACCTCAAAGACGACCCGCTGCACAGCTGGCGCATCAGCCCGCTGGACTGGCAGCAATCGAAGACCTACGACAAGTTCGTGCGTTACGGCGAGCGCGTGCTGCGCCGCACCAGTCGAGATTATGCGCCCTGGCACATCATCGAAGGTGTTGATCCGAATTACCGTAGCCTGACGGTCGGCCGTCTGTTGCTCGAAGGCATGCAGGCCGCGCTGCAGACGGTCAAGGCCACACCTGCGCTAAGCGTCGCGCCACTGCCGCCTATCCCCCAGGAAAAGACCTTGCTGGACAGCCTCGACATGAGCCTGAGTCTGAACAAGGACGACTACGAAGAACAGCTGATCACCGAGCAGGCGCGGCTGTCGGGCAATATCCGCGACAAGCGGATGCGCAAACATGCTCTGGTGGCCGTATTTGAAGGCAACGATGCCGCTGGCAAGGGTGGCGCCATTCGGCGAGTGGCCGCAGCGCTCGATCCGCGTCAGTACAGCATCGTGCCGATTGCCGCCCCTACCGAGGATGAGCGGGCGCAGCCGTACCTGTGGCGTTTCTGGCGGCAGATCCCGGCGCGGGGCAAGTTCACGGTTTTCGACCGCTCTTGGTATGGCCGGGTGCTGGTTGAGCGGGTGGAAGGTTTCTGTAGCCAGGCTGACTGGCTGAGGGCCTACAGCGAGATCAACGATTTTGAAGAACAGCTGACGGACGCCGGAGTGGTGGTGGTCAAGTTCTGGCTGGCCATTGATGCGGACACTCAGCTTGAACGTTTCAAGGCGCGGGAAGATATCCCGTTCAAGCGCCACAAGATCACCGAGGACGACTGGCGTAATCGGGAGAAGTGGCCACAGTACCGTGAAGCGGTCGGTGACATGGTAGATCGCACCAGCACTGAAATCGCGCCCTGGACATTGGTGGAGGCCAACGATAAGCGCTGGGCGCGGGTCAAGGTGCTGCGCACATTGAACGAGGCGCTTGAGGCGGCGTTTGTGCGGGACAAGAAAAAGTGATGCCAATAAAGCTGTAGGAGCACGCTTGCCCGCGATGGCGTCAAGCCCTTTACGTCCACGGCAGCGTTGAAATCGGCATCGGCGATCTTTTGGTTGCGAGGGATAACAGCATTTGCGGCGCTTGCGAGTTCTGGTTTCGCCCTGACGGTCGACCCACTTTTGTTTCGGCAAAAGATGGGCAAAACCATTTTCGCTGACGTCCGGCCTCTGCTACGCAGAGGTTCCCTCGCTCCGGCACCGTGGTGTGGGCACGCGCCGACGGGCCATCCATGGCCCAACGGCGCTCGCTCGGCATCCATGCCGAGCGACCCACACCACGGCACCTACGCTCAGCCTCCCGACGCTCGATTCGCGGCGTTCTCAATATCCTAGCTTCGCGCTCGACATGAAGGACTCGCTATGTCGCTGACACGGCGCTGTCGCGAAGCGAGCCTGTAACTGTAGGAGCGCGCTTGCCCGCGATGCGGTATCGCAGACGCTGAAGAT
>NZ_UTVH01000049.1 GCF_900585905.1 Pseudomonas viridiflava | reverse complement strand
GCCAATAGGCATCCGACCATCTGCGCCTGCAACACTTCAGCATCCTGAGGTGTCGAGAAGATCAGTTCCAGACGCGAGTCCTGTCGCCATTCGCTGAGTTGCCAAGCCAGCCGTCCACCTTGCGCAACATTGCCTGAATACCAGCCGCCAGCGCTGTGGATAACCATTTTCGCACGTTGCCAGTTCAGGCTTTCAAGCCAGAGCCGCACGCGCTGAAGATCGAATTGCTGCGACGGGTGCCAGCGCCAGACGATACTCCATCCGCCGCCGCCTTCATGGCTCAGGCAGAGTGGCACGCGGGGATCGGGCCAGACAGCAGGTAACTGGCCGATGCCACGAGGCACGCTCAGGTTATCCACAGCGCTTTTATCCACAGGTGCAGACTG
>NZ_UTVH01000071.1 GCF_900585905.1 Pseudomonas viridiflava | reverse complement strand
AAATTCCGTCGTGCGTTTTGGTCTTTCGCCTCGCTCGCCGTAGCCGATTTCCTCGACTTGGGTCAGATGCCCGCCCTGGTTGTACGCGAAACGGCGGGTGAGGTTGTCGATGCGTTGCTCTTCGATCTAGCGGTCGGAGGCGTCGTAGGCGAAGCGGTAGGCGGCGTTGTTTTCATTCACCAGTGCGGTAAGGCGAATGGCCTTGTCGGAGTGGTTAGGCCCAGAGTTGGCAACCACCGCACCTTCTAAATTATTAAAGAACACTGGTTTACATTAATGCTGTCAGCATTGAAGATTGGCTGATGCGGAAAATCTCAAACGCCCTCCAACATTCCTAAAAACCACACTCCACCTCCCGAAATTCTAGTCCTTTGAGACCTTTGGACTCAATAGAATCTTTAAAGAATTGACTAACAAACAAGCTATGCGGGCTTTCAGCGATACGAAATATAGCTTCAGTTCGATCCTCAGAGAGTTTCAGAACTGTTTTATAAACGACGTATCCGTTTGGCCCCTTATCATAATCAGATTTTTCGTAGTCAAACGCTTTTGTCAAAACTGTTGATACAAAAACTGCAACATCATCAGCACGAGGGCTAGATATTCTCACACATGGAAGCTTTTGTAAAAAAATCAGTTCATCATAAGCCGTCTTGGACAAGACTAGAATGGGCCTAAAGAACGTATAAAAATCTGATAAAGCCTTCTTTTTTTCATCATCAGGATTGTATGCAATAAAATACAGATCACTTTCAGGATCTAAGCTGGCTTCTCTAAAAGCAAGTTTTATGGCAAATTCCTGCAGGCTCTCAACTTGCTCGCCGTCGACTAGTTTTTTGTATTTGTCATCTTGAGTTATGGTATAGATTTTCATATCTCACCTAAATAGCCCGGACCATTGGGCGTCACGAGGACTGGCCAGCAGTGTACTTCGAATTCTATCAATGGTTTTCAATACCATCGGCTTCCCACCAGCCTTATCAGCGCTTACGATTAACTCGTTTACACTTTCAAAGTATGAGTCTGGATGCCTGCCGTTGTGCAATATGCCGGGAAGAGTCGGATCAATATTATTTCGACCGGGTAAGAATACCCCATTAATTGCATCATCCACATCAATGTCATGTTTCGCTAGTACCTTCCTTGCGGGATCTGCGAGCTTAGATGTATCCCCGACTATATGGTGTGCAGCTGAGTTTGCGGGACGAGGGATTCCGGCTTCTGTCATATTACTGCTTAAAGCTTTTGAACAGAGGCCTAATGGATCGACCCAACCGATAGAACTAGGAGCATACCTATAAAGATTACTCCCACCCGCCAACCCAATCGGATCCTGCGTTATAAACCGCCCCACCAACGGATCGTAATACCGAAACGTGTTGTAATGCAGCCCCGTTTCATCATCAAAATACTGCCCTTGAAACCTTAGATTCTGCTCTACCTCGTTCACGGCAAGGGTCTCGATGGACCCCCAAGCTTTGTACGTCGCCTGCCAGACAATGCTTCCGTCCGCATCGGTCATTTCCAGCGGCGTGCCTATCTGGTCAGTTTGGAAGTAGTAAAGCTTCTGCTTTTCCCCTTCGCTTTGATCGACTCTCGCCAGTGGCGCATAGCTGCCGGGTTCGTAGATGTACAGGCTGCTTTGCCCTGGGCTTTCCTCGCGCAGCATGCGCAGGCCTTGCCAGAGGAAGTTCTTGTGTTCGGTTTTGCCGTCGATGGTTGAGGTTTTACCGACGCGCCTTCCGAGGCTGTCGTAGCGGTAGGTGCCGGTACTTTTCAGGCCTGCGCTGACGAAGGTTTCTGCTTTAACGAGCCTGTTCTCGCAGTCATAACTGAACGTCTGCAGCATGTTCAAACCGCTGCGTTTTTCAATCAGGTTGCCCCACGGGTCGTAGCTGTATTCCTGATCGCGGCAGTGCTTGATGCGGTTGTCTTTGACCTGATCGAATTTGCTGGTGTTGAAGTTCAGGCGGTTGGCGGCGGCGTCGTAGCGGAATTCTTCACTGTCGATGAGCCTGCCGGTTTCGCGGCTGTGGAGCTGGCCGTTGGCTTCGTATTCGTATTTGATTTCGCCGCGCAGTTTGTCGAGTGTGCGTACCAACTCGCCCGCCGGATCATATTGATAGCGGCGATGGGTCGGGTTGTAGGCATGCTCTACCAGTAACGAGGTGTTGATGCCGGTGTTGTGCACTTGCGAGAGTTTTTCGGCTGGCAGTGTTGAAGCAAACTGCCACGCTTTGCGGCCCATGGCGTCGTAGCCAAAGCAACTGGTGAGCTTGCCCTGTGTCCGGTAGACCTCACGGTGCAGGTCGTCGCGCTCCATGTCGCTAATCAACTGGCCGTCGAGGTTCAGTTGGTGCAGGTGGCCGCTGCCGTAGTACAGGTGGTTCAGGTGCTGGCCTGTAGGCAAGGTCAGCGTGGTCAGGTTGCTGAGCGGATCGTATTCGTAGGAAAGGGCACTTTGAATCGCAGGTCTCCGCTACACCCCTCAAGTGCTTGAGTTTTAAAGCACATAGCGATGACATTTACTCCGATTATGGAAAGCGGTGAGCCAATGGCTCACCGCTTTCGACGTGATCAGTTTTTAAAGAACTAAATATTATATCCCAGTGCCCCAACGGCACTTATTCACCTTCAGGATCCGGGAGAGCTAGATCTGTCTAGCAATAGCATTATCCATTAGGCTGTTTGAACAAAGAAAAGTCCTTCACCTGATCCATCTTTTTTCAGGAGCAAATAACCGACAGCGTCAGTAAGATAGAAAATATCTTTGAATGGATCAGGAAAATCTGAAGAGTATAACTGAAGAGAAAAATCATAATCCTGACCAATCTCTTTCGGGATATTGAATCCGTTAGGAGGGGTTTTGGAAATCAAAGAAAAAACAGGGAATTCATCGCTACTAATCTCTCGATCTCGAAGTACTGTATTGACCTCGGGAATACTTTCACCCGGACTTATTTTCATATCTACGCCGCCGCCAAAAACCACTCTTGTATACCCGTCCAAAATGTTTTTTAGTTCTGAAGCGTCGCCGCTGTAGCTAATACTTTCAAGAAAGTATTCTGACTTGCTGTAGGTTGAAAAAATATATAGGACTCCATCTTTTGGTATGCTGTCTAGTTTAGTGGCCACCTTTAACTCTGAGCAGTTTATTGCAGCCACAAGAACAAGTGGCTCACCCTCAGGGTTTAATGGCCACTCAACCACTTTGGCGCCCACCCCTCCCAAGATTATAATCGGCTCGCCTGCAACATCATCACTAGGTATAACTTGCTTAACTGACGTCATATTAT
Source organism: Pseudomonas viridiflava (assembly GCF_900585905.1). GTDB lineage: Bacteria > Pseudomonadota > Gammaproteobacteria > Pseudomonadales > Pseudomonadaceae > Aquipseudomonas. The sequence goes on along the minus strand of NZ_UTVH01000071.1, from coordinate 1,111 downwards.
CATCACCCGCATCCATTAAGGCTACTATGAAACTTTTTAGCCATTTTTTTAAGTTTTTTCACTCTAGAACTCGGCACACCGCTTTTCCTCAGAGCACCAGAGGTAATGTCCAGTTCACGTTTTAAGGAAGGCGCAAATTCGTTTCTCCCCAAACCTTGGGTTTCGCGAATTTGCGTTTCATGCCAATGCGCACCACCTATCCCTCTTGAATCCTTCAAAGGCCCCCGAGTGTGATGATCGAGGTCAAGCGCAATAGAAGGGTTGCCGGAAAGGCGAATACCTTTTTCAGCGAGATTTTGCTGAACTAAATATTCGTGGCGAAGGAGCTCATGAGCTTGCAATCCGTCTCCGAGATGCGTTGGTCCGTTTAACTCGGCATAACTGCCCAACTCGAACAGCGTAGCCAAACCATGAGGATCAATCCAACCGATAGCATTTGGGGCATACCTATAAAGATTATTCCCACCCGCCAATCCAATCGGATCCTGCGTTATAAACCGCCCCACCAACGGATCGTAATACCGAAACGTGTTGTAATGCAGCCCCGTTTCATCATCAAAATACTGACCCTGAAACCGCAGATTCTGCTCTACCTCGTTCACGGCAAGGGTCTCGATGGACCCCCACGCCTTATACGTCGCCTGCCAGACGATCTCGCCGTCCGCATCTGTCATTTCCAGCGGCGTACCAATCTGGTCGGTGTGGAAGTAGTAAAGCTTCTGCTCTTCACCTTCGTTCTGATCGATTCTCGCCAGTGGCGCATAGCTGCCGGGTTCGTAGATGTACAGGCTGCTTTGCCCTGGGCTTTCCTCGCGCAGCATGCGCAGGCCTTGCCAGAGGAAGTTCTTGTGTTCGGTTTTGCCGTCGATGGTTGAGGTTTTACCGACGCGCCTTCCGAGGCTGTCGTAGCGGTAGGTGCCGGTACTTTTCAGGCCTGCGCTGACGAACGTCTCGGCTTTGACCAGACGATTCTCACAGTCATAGCTGAACGTCTGCAGCATATTCAGACCGCTGCGTTTTTCGATCAGGTTGCCCCACGGATCGTAGCTGTATTCCTGGTCGCGCCAGTGTTTGATGCGGTTGTCTTTGACCTGATCGAATTTGCTGGTGT
>NZ_UTVH01000048.1 GCF_900585905.1 Pseudomonas viridiflava | reverse complement strand
ACACACGATAGCCCCTCATGTAGAACGGCTGTGCAATTTCCTTTTTGTTACAATCTTGAAGCAAAAGCGCCAGGACTTCCTATTCTCGAAGAGTCGCCCACATGGTATTCCCTCTTGTTGTCACTATGCCCACGGATGAACGTGTAAGATGCTTCCTACAACCGCCATCCACGACCTCAAGAGCAAATCGGCTTTGATGCCGTTTTGTTTAGCGTTATTTTTTATATTGGAAATTCCAGGAAAGTTCCTACAGAGAACTCGGAAACGCTTTAACAATTAACCAAATAAATAC
>NZ_UTVH01000114.1 GCF_900585905.1 Pseudomonas viridiflava | reverse complement strand
GCATCAGGCCTGACAAGCGGCTGCTGTACCTGCTCGGCACGCTTGCCGTGATCGCCCATGCCATCGGCCTGTTCTCGCAACTGGCACGCCCGGTCGGCCTTGGTCTGGACTTCTTCAATTCGGCCAGCCTGATTGCTGCGTCGGTGATTGTCGTGACCCTGATCGCCACCACCCGCATCCCGGTGGAAAGCCTACTTGTCCTGCTGTTCCCTCTCGGCATGATCACCGCGCTGCTGGCGCAGTTTGCGCCGAGTGGCACGGTGCAGCCGATCGACGAAGAGCCCGGCATTCTCAGCCATATTCTGCTGTCGCTGCTGGCCTATGGCATGTTT
>NZ_UTVH01000047.1 GCF_900585905.1 Pseudomonas viridiflava | reverse complement strand
GGCTCCGGCAGCGCCTTGCGGTCGAGTTTGCCGTTGCCGGTGAGGGGTAACTGGTCGAGCAACAGCAGGTGCGTCGGCACCATGTAATCCGGCAGATTCTGTTTCAGCGCGGCGCGGATGGGCTCAAGGTCGGCCGCGTCGTCGGCGACCAGATACGCCACCAGCTGCTGGCCACTGGCGCTTTCCCGCGCCAGCACCACGGCCTGGCGCACCTGCGGCTGGGCCAGCAATTGCGCTTCGATTTCGCCCAGTTCGATGCGGAAGCCGCGAATCTTCACCTGCTGATCGCTGCGCCCCAGGTAATCGATGCTGCCGTCTT
>NZ_UTVH01000013.1 GCF_900585905.1 Pseudomonas viridiflava | reverse complement strand
GTGCTCAACTGTACAGCCTGGTCGAGACTGCCAAAGCCAACGGCCAAGAGCCCTATGCGTGGCTGCGCCACGCACTTGAACGTTTGCCAACGGCGACATCGGTAGAGGATTACGAAGCCTTGCTGCCGTGGAACTGCGAACCCGACTTCACAGCTAAACGCTTTACCTATCTTTAGCCAGGTGGGGTTTATGGAGCGCTTACAGTATCTTGACCTTCATCTGGAAGTTAAGCGGTATATGAATTTTTTCCTACGTCACGCGGCTTACCGGGGCAGGCTCGCTATTGGTCCGCGAGGTCTTGGGGATTGCCTCACCCAAGAATGAGCCCTACAGCGGCAGCTGTTCTGCTATGCGC
>NZ_UTVH01000018.1 GCF_900585905.1 Pseudomonas viridiflava | reverse complement strand
GGGGGGGGGGGGGGGGGGGGGGGGGGGGGGGGGGGGGGGGGGGGGGGGGGGGGGGGGGGGGGGGGGGGGGGGGGGGGGGGGGGGGGGGGGGGGGGGGGGGGGGGGGGGGGGGGGGGGGGGGGGGGGGG
>NZ_UTVH01000016.1 GCF_900585905.1 Pseudomonas viridiflava | reverse complement strand
TCAAAGTTTCCTTATCAACTTCAACCACTTGCGCTTCGATCAACATCACGTTGCTCGTTAGCGGGAGGCGAATTCTACAGCGTTACAACCTGCTGTCAACTGCCTTTTTTCACCGCTTTCGATCAACCTCATCGAAACCTCTTCTTCGCCAACCGAACCGTCCAACTTATTGATTAACAACAAGTTTTTCGTTCTATCTGCGTCAGAAGAGGTGCGAATTATAGAGAGATTGGCGAGGCCGTCAAGCCCCAATTTCAGCTTTATTCCAAAACCAGGCTTATACGCCCGAAAGCCTTCTTGCCTGCCTGGCAAACATGCACCGCGCCTACCTTAAAGACGAACGAGCGGTCGACGACCTCACCATCTATACGCACACCACCCGAGGCAAGCAGATCTCTGGCCATCGCCGAGTTCTTCACCAGGCCTGCCTTATTAAGGACGGCGGCGATGGGCATGTCTTCAGCGGCAGTCAACGCGATTTCCGGCAGGTCGTCAGGCAACTCGCCATCCTTCATGCGGTTACCCGCCGAGCGATGGGCGCTGGCTGCGGCTTCTTCGCCGTGGAAACGCGCCACGATTTCCTCTGCCAGCTTGATCTTGATGTCGCGAGGGTTGGCGCCCTTCTCGCAATCAGCCTTGAAGCCATTGATTTCTTCCATGGAGCGAAAGCTGAGCAGCTCGAAGTAACGCCACATCAGCGCGTCAGGGATCGAAACCAGCTTGCCGTACATGATGCCGGGCGCTTCCTGGATACCCACGTAGTTGCCCAGCGACTTGGACATCTTCTTCACGCCATCGAGCCCTTCAAGCAACGGCATGGTCAGGATGCACTGAGCTTCCTGACCATATGCGCGCTGCAGCTCACGGCCCATCAACAGGTTGAATTTCTGATCGGTGCCGCCCAACTCGACGTCCGAGCGCAGCGCAACCGAGTCATAGCCCTGAACCAGCGGATAAAGGAACTCGTGAATGGCGATCGGCTGACTGCTTTTGTAACGCTTGTCGAAGTCATCGCGCTCGAGCATGCGCGCTACGGTGTACTGCGAAGACAGACGGATGAAATCCGCAGGGCTGAGCTTGTCCATCCAGGTAGAGTTAAAGGCGACTTCGGTTTTGGCCGGATCAAGAATCTTGAAGACCTGAGCCTTGTAGGTCTCCGCATAGTCCAGCACCTGCTCGCGAGTCAGCGGCGGACGCGTAGCACTCTTGCCGCTGGGGTCGCCGATCATGCCGGTGAAATCGCCGATCAGGAAGATGACGTGGTGCCCCAGCTCCTGGAATTGCCGCAGCTTGTTTATAAGCACGGTATGACCCAGGTGCAGATCCGGCGCTGTAGGGTCGAATCCGGCCTTGATACGCAGTGGCTGACCACGCTTGAGCTTGGCTACCAGCTCAGCCTCGACCAGGAGCTCATCAGCCCCTCGCTTGATCAGCGCAAGCTGCTCTTCAACCGACTTCATTTCAGACCCCTAATCGCCATTTTCAAAGGGCTCCAACCATACAAGATCAGCGCCCGATTACAAGTTATCCCCAGCACTGCACGACAAATCGGCAAGCGATTCGTTCGCAGGGTTGCTTCGCACAGGTTTTGGTTATATTTTATACAGTTATTTCATCTTCATCATGTCATTCATCTTTTCCAATTCATCTTTTTTCAAAGTCAAATTACCTATGATAGACACGCCGCCTAAAGCGCCACCGCTTTATCCAAAGACCCATCTGCTCGCAGCCAGCGGTATCGCTGCCCTGTTGAGCCTGGCTCTTCTGGTTTTTCCATCAAGCGAAGTCGAAGCCAAAAAAACCATTCTGAATCTTGATCTGGAAGCCGCTACAGATCAGAACACTCCCCTTCAAGACGCTCCGCAAACCGAACAAGCCACACCAGAAGCGACAGATTCTCCGTTCGCGCAGATCGATAACGGCGCTGAACAGGCTAAGGACACTGCCAACGCCGCGCCTGAAGCGCCAGCGCCCGCTGCGAAAAACCCTAACCATCGGGAAGTCGTGGTTGCGCGCGGTGACACGTTGTCGACGCTGTTCCAGAAAGTGGGTCTTGCGGACGCCACTGTGCATGAAGTCATGGCCAGCGATAAGCAGGCCAGGCAGTTCAGCCGCCTGCAGAATGGTCAGGTGTTGCAATTCGAGCTCTCGCCCGAGGGGCAGCTCAAGCAGCTGCACACCAAGGTGAGCGAGCTCGAAACGATCAAGCTGTCGAAGACCGGCACTGGTTACGCCTTCAGCCGCGAGATCAGCAAGCCAGACGTGCGCACTGCCTACGTCCATGGGGTGATCAACAACTCCTTGTCTCAGTCGGCACAGCGCGCGGGTCTTACCCACAGCATGACGATGGACATGGCGAGCATCTTTGGGTACGACATCGACTTCGCCCAGGACATTCGCAAGGGTGACGAATTCGACGTTGTGTATGAGCAGAAAGTAGTCAACGGCAAAACCGTCGGCACCGGCAACATCCTGTCTGCGCGCTTCACCAACCAGGGCAAGTCCTACTCGGCCGTGCGCTATACCAACAAACAGGGCAACACCAATTACTACACGGCTGACGGCAACAGCATGCGCAAGGCCTTTATCCGCACGCCTGTGGATTTCGCGCGCATCAGCTCGATGTTCTCCATGGGTCGCAAGCACCCTATTCTGAACAAGATCCGCGCGCACAAAGGTGTCGACTATGCAGCGCCGCGCGGCACACCGATCAAGGCCACTGGCGACGGCAAGGTATTGCTTGCAGGTCGCCGCGGCGGCTACGGCAACACGGTGATCATCCAGCACGGCGACACCTATCGCACCCTGTATGGCCACATGCAGGGCTTCGCCAAAGGCGTACAGACCGGCAGCACCGTGAGGCAAGGTCAGGTTATTGGCTATATTGGTACTACCGGCCTGTCGACAGGCCCGCACTTGCACTACGAGTTCCAGGTCAATGGCGTGCACGTCGACCCGCTGGGTCGCAAATTGCCGATGGCGGACCCAATCGCCAAATCCGAAAAACAGCGATTCATGCAACAAAGCCAGTCGTTGATGGCGCGCATGGATCAGGAAAAGGCCACCATGCTGGCCTCGAGCAAACGATAAGCCATGGCCTTCTTCTATATAGGTGTGATGTCCGGCAGCAGTCTGGATGGGATCGATATCGCTCTGGTCGAGCAGAGCGACCGGCCACGATTGCTTGCAACCCACTACATTCCAATGCCTGAGGACTTGCACGCTGAACTGCTTGGCCTGTGTTCCAGCGGCCCGGATGAACTGACCCGAGCGGCCATTGCCGAGCAGAAGTGGGTGCATCTGGCGGCCAACGGCATCCTCAAGTTGCTGGACGATCAAGGCATGGTCGCCGGGCAGATTCGTGCCATTGGCAGCCATGGCCAGACCATTCGCCATGAGCCGTCACGCGGTTTCAGCATCCAGATCGGTAACCCGGCGCTGCTGGCCGAGCTGACCGAGATCACCGTGGTGAGTGATTTCCGCCGTCGTGATATCGCCGCGGGCGGCCAGGGCGCACCCTTGGTTCCGGCCTTTCACGAAGCCTTGTTCGATGACAACAAGGACCGCCGCGCAGTACTTAACATCGGCGGTTTCAGCAACCTGAGCCTGATTGAACTCGACAGCCCGGTTACCGGCTTTGACTGCGGCCCGGGCAATGTCCTGCTTGATGCCTGGATTCAGTCGCAGCGCGGCGAGAGTTATGACCGCGACGGCGCCTGGGGCGCCAGCGGTACCGTGGATCCGGCCTTGCTCAAGGCGCTGCTCAGCGATCAGTTTTTCATGGCCAAGGGGCCAAAAAGCACCGGTCGCGAGGTGTTCAACCTAGGCTGGCTGCACCACCACCTGTTCCAGCTACCAACGCTGTCGCCCGAGAATGTGCAGGCAACGCTGATGGAGCTGACGGCACTGACCATCACTGAATCCTTGAAGTCCGCTCAATCGGAAACCAAGGAGCTGCTGATCTGTGGTGGTGGCGCGCACAACATTGCGCTGACACAGCGTCTGGCTGCGTTGTTGCCGGACACCAAAGTCAGCAGCACGGCAGAGTTCGGCGTTGATCCTGATTGGGTCGAAGCCATGGCGTTCGCCTGGCTGGCGCATTGCTGCCTGGAAAGTGTCCCGGCGAACCGTCCGACGGTCACCGGTGCAAAAGGCCTACGCGTACTGGGCGCAATTTACCCCGCCTGAGCCATGCCTTGGCAGACAAACAAAAACGCCGCGCATTTGCGCGGCGTTTTCATGTCTGTTGCCAGATCAGATCGAGAACGAGGAACCGCAGCCGCAGGTGGTGGAAGCATTTGGATTCTTGATCACGAAACGCGAACCTTCCAGGCCTTCCTGATAATCGACTTCAGCGCCCGCCAGATACTGGAAGCTCATGGGATCGACCACCAGACTGACGCCTTCGCGCTCAACGATGGTGTCATCATCGGCGATGTCTTCATCGAAAGTGAAGCCGTACTGAAAACCGGAACAGCCACCGCCGGTTACGAATACACGCAACTTAAGCCGCTCATTGCCCTCTTCATCAACCAGGGTCTTCACCTTGTGCGCTGCACCCTGGGTGAATTGCAAAGCCGTTGGAGTGAAGGATTCGACGCTCATGTCAACTGTCTCCCGGCGCGAGGCCGTCATAATGCGTATTGACGGGCATTATCCGCTTCTCCGACAAAATCGGTCAACTATTACGGAGCCGCGGCAAGCGTCGAGCCCCAAGCTGCACGTGGGCGTACCCTCCGTTGCAGCTTGTAACTTGCGGCTGCGCCCTCAGGGCATCATCCCGGCGTGGCCCAGACCCAGCTTCTCATCGAGCCCGAACATGATGTTCATGTTCTGGACTGCCTGGCCGGACGCGCCCTTGACCAGATTGTCGATCACCGACAGTACCACCACCAGATCGCCGCCCTGTGGGCGGTGCACGGCAATCCGACAGACATTGGCGCCACGCACACTGCGGGTTTCCGGGTGGCTGCCTGCAGGCATCACGTCGACGAAAGGCTCGTCGGCGTAGCGTTTTTCGAACAGCGCCTGCAGGTCGACAGATCTGTCAGCAACCGTTGCATATAACGTAGCGTGGATGCCGCGAATCATCGGCACCAGATGCGGCACGAACGTCAGGCCGACGTCGCCGCCTGATGCGCGACGCAGGCCCTGGCTGATCTCGGGCAGGTGGCGATGCCCCTTGACGGCGTAGGCCTTGAAGCTTTCGTTGGCTTCGGAATACAGCGAGCCAACACTCAGGCCACGGCCAGCACCGCTGACGCCGGATTTACAGTCAGCGATCAGGCGCGTGTTGTCGGCCAGGCCAGCTTCGAGCAACGGCAGGAAACCCAGTTGAGTGGCCGTGGGGTAGCAACCCGGCACAGCCAGCAGACGCGCGTCCTTGATCTGCGCGCGATTGACCTCGGGCAAACCGTAGACCGCGTCCTTGAGCAGCTCCGGCGCGCCGTGAGGCTGGCCGTACCACTTGGCCCACTCCACCGAATCCTGCAGGCGAAAGTCAGCAGAGAGATCAATGACCCGGGTGCCGGCGTTGAGCAGCTCGCCCGCCAGGGAGTGTGCCACGCCGTGGGGCGTGGCGAAGAAGACCACATCGCAAGCGCCAAGGGTGGCGATGTCAGGCACACTGAATGCCAGCCCGTCGTAGTGACCGCGCAGGTTGGGGTACATATCGGCAACAGGCAGGCCCGCCTCGGATCGAGAGGTGATGACGACCACTTCAGCTTGCGGATGCTGCGCCAACAGACGCAACAACTCGACACCGGTGTAACCCGTGCCGCCGACGATACCGACCTTGACCATAACCTGCCCTCGACCTGCCAACTGGAAAGCTGTCGATAATATGGGTCACAGGCGTCTGCGACAACCGACAACGTGACGTATGGGTACACAAGCCTCTACTATTTGAGCCACCGTGAACCTGGGAAATAACTAAAAATGCTCTATTTATGGATCAAAGCGCTGCACATCGTCGCAGTCGTCTGCTGGTTTGCCGCGCTGTTCTACCTGCCAAGGCTCTTCGTCTACCACGCCATGAGTGAAGATGCCATCAGCCGCGAGCGCTTCTGCGTGATGGAGCGCAAGCTGTATCGCGGAATCATGGGGCCGGCGATGATTGCCACGCTGGTGTTCGGTATCTGGCTGATCAGCCTCACGCCGGGCTTCATGTCCCAGGCCTGGATGCATGCCAAGCTGACGCTGGTGGTGGTGTTGATTGGCTATCACCATGTCTGCGGCGCGCAGGTCAAACGCTTCGCCCGTGGCGAAAACGGCCGCAGCCACGTGTTCTATCGCTGGTTCAACGAAGTCCCTGTGCTGATCCTGCTGGCGATCGTGATTCTGGTGGTGGTCAAACCCTTCTGATCCGTGCGTATCGCGCTGATCCATGATGCGACGTTGGCGGCCGCAGACCGCTGACGCCGTATTCTTCACGACAAGGAAGCCATGCATGGCCACCACGTTGTTCAAAATCGTATTCGCCGGGCAATTGCGCGAGGGCGTCGACCTGCACACGGCCAAGCTCAATCTCGCCCGGCTGTTTGGCAGCGAGGTGGTTGCCGTTGAAAGACTGTTTAACGGCGAGACGGTCACCCTCAAGCGCGGGCTGACTGAAGCAGACGCGCAGATCTACCTCGAGACCTTGCGTGATGCCGGCATTGAAGCTCAGGTTGCAGCCGACCCGGCACTGAGCCTCAACCTTGATGAGGTAAAAACCGACACCGAGCCGTTTTCGCCTTATGCACCCCCGCGAGCACCCGTGGTTGAACAAATGACCGGCTACGGCGAACTGAAAGTCTTCAGCGCTCAGGGCCGTGTCGGGCGCGTGCGTTATCTGGCCTGGACGCTGGCGGCGTTCGCGGGGCTGATGCTGGCGATGGGCATCTGCGTTTCGGCACTGAGCCTATCCCTGGTAGGCGGTGGCCTGCTGATCGCCCTGACGATGCTGGCCTTCGTTGTCGTCAGCTTCCAGATCGGCTGCCAACGGCTACACGATCTGGGCTGGTCCGGCTGGCTTCTTCTGTTGACGCTGGTGCCGTACCTGGGAAGTGTCTTTCTGATCCTGCTGGTTGTCATACCGGGTAACAAAACTGCCAACCGGTATGGGCCTCTGCCGCCGCCCAACACGCGCGGTGTGAAAATAGTGGCCTGTCTTTGGTTGCTGCCGATTGTGCTGTCCGTGATTGGCGGCATGACCGGCGGTCTGGATCAATTCCGGGAAGAAGTGGATGCCACCACCATGGAGTACGAGCAGTCGTTGCTTGATAACGACGGCCCAGAACTGCCAAGTGATGACCGCCAGCAAGAAGAAAGTGATCAATAGCCTGTTGCCCAGGCCTTTGCGCCACGCTCGATGGAGAGTTGCATGACCCGTTACGCCCTCATTACCGGCGCCAGCAGCGGTATCGGTCTGGCCCTGGCAGAAGCGCTGGCGCGTCGGGGTCGCAGCCTGATTCTGGTCGCCCGGCAACGTGACCTGCTGGAAACCATCGCCCTCGAACTGACCCAGCGGTTTGGCGTCGAGGTCCTGTTCCGCGCCTGTGATCTAGGTGAACCCCTGCGTTTATCAGGGTTTCTGCTGGAGCTGGAGGAAGAAGGCGCGCATCAGATCGACTTGCTGGTCAATTGCGCAGGGGTCGCCACTTCGGGGCCGTTTCTCGCTCAGGACTGGGGGCTGGAGCAGGATTTGATCGATCTCAATATTCTCGCGCTGACTCGCCTGTGCCACACCGTTGGCAACCTGATGGCGTTGCAGGGCGGCGGCCAGATTCTCAACGTGGCGTCGGTTGCGGCCTTCAGTCCGGGCCCATGGATGAGCACCTATCACGCCAGCAAAGCTTACGTGCTGCATTTTTCCGAAGGCTTGCGCGAGGAAGTCAAGGACACCGGCATCAAGGTGTCGGTGCTCTGCCCCGGCCCTACCCACACTGCGTTCACCCGCAACACTGGCCTGGACAGCGGTAAACGCAACAGCAGCACGCGCATGCTCAGCCCGGAAGAAGTCGCGCTGTACACCGTGCGGGCGCTGGCCAGGGACCAGGCGCTGATCATTCCAGGCAAGCGCAACGCACTGGTTGCATTCATCCCAAGGCTCGTGTCGCGCTGGCTTAGTCGGGTGATGACCGGGCGGGTCAACAAATCGATGTGCTGACAGATGTCGGCATGGCTCAGTACACTCGGTGCTCGACTCACCCGCCCACAAGGAGCAACGGCTGTGGAAACTTTGTTCAGCAAAATCATCAACCGCGAAATCCCGGCAAAGATCATCTACGAAGACGACCACGTCCTGGCCTTCCATGACATTGCACCGCAGGCCCCTGTGCACTTTCTGGTCATCCCGAAAAAGCCCATCCGCACCCTCAATGACCTGACCGAGGAAGACAAGGGTCTGGCCGGTCACATTCTGTTCACCGCGCAGCGGCTGGCCCTGGAACTGGGTTGCGAGGAAGGCTTTCGCGTGGTCATGAACTGCAACGAGCTGGGTGGTCAGACGGTGTATCACATCCACCTGCATGTGCTGGGTCAGCGCCAGATGAACTGGCCGCCGGGCTGAATCGAGGCATGGCGCCGAGGCTGTTGCCGACGATGATCGCGCATACGCCTCGTGCGCCGGATTGGGTTAAACTGGCTCATGGTTTTTCCGGAGGTGCCCATGGCTACCGAACGTCAGTATTCCCCCATTGATCGTATTCTCTTGCAGGCTGATGCCGCGATGCGCACATTGCTGCCGTCCAAGGGATACTCGCAACGCCCTTCTCCCGCCCTCGTCAAACCTGACGCCAAGCTCAGCGACAGCGATACCCGCCATGTCGCGGGCCTGATGCGTATCAACCATACCGGCGAAGTGTGCGCGCAAGCGTTGTATCAGGGTCAGGCGCTGACGGCAAAACTGCCGGATGTACGCCGGTCCATGGAGCATGCGGCAGAAGAGGAAATCGATCATCTGGTCTGGTGCGAGCAGCGCATCCGTCAGCTCGGCAGCCATACCAGCATTCTCAACCCGGTGTTTTACGGGTTGTCATTCGGCATCGGCGCCGCTGCAGGCATGATCAGTGACAAGGTCAGCCTGGGTTTCGTGGCGGCCACTGAAGATCAGGTGTGCAAGCATTTGCACGAGCATCTGCAGCAGATCCCCGCCGAAGACCAGAAGTCCCGGGCGATTCTTGAAAAGATGCTTGCCGATGAAGAGCACCATGCGCAGGGCGCACTCGACGCTGGCGGGTTTCGCTTCCCGGCGCCGATCAAGTTCGGCATGGGCATCCTCGCCAAGGTGATGACCAAGAGCACGTATCGGGTCTGAGTCCAGGGCATAAAAAAAGGCGCCTTCAAGGGCGCCTTTTTTCTGTCGCGAAAAACTCAAACGGAGACGTTGCGGCCGTAGAAGATTTCCAGCATTTCGTGTTTGACCTTTGCCGTCACCTGCTCACGCTGGTCAGGGGACAGGTTGCTGGTGGCATCGCCGAACAGATAATTATCCAGTTCGAACTGCTTGAGCAGCATCTTGGTGTGGAACAGGTTTTCCTGGTACACGTTGACGTCGGTCATCTGGTAACCGTTGCGCGTGTCTTCGGACAGGTAGTTCTGGATCGAGTTGATCTCGTGATCGATGAAGTGCTTCTTGCCTTCCACGTCGCGAGTGAAGCCACGAACCCGGTAGTCAACCGTGACGATGTCCGACTCGAACTTGTGAATCAGGTAGTTCAGCGCTTTGAGCGGTGAAATCACGCCACAGGTCGACACATCGATGTCCACGCGGAACGTCGCAATGCCATCTACCGGGTGAATTTCCGGGTAGGTATGAACTGTAATATGGCTCTTGTCCAGATGCGCCAGAATGGTTTCCGGCAGCGGGCCTGGGGATTCCTCGATCTGGCTTTCGGTCGGCGTGACCGGTTGCTCCGAGATCAGGATCGTCACGCTGGCGCCCTGTGGGTCGTAATCCTGGCGGGCGATGTTGAGGATGTTGGCGCCAATGATATCGACGACATCAGTGAGAATCCGCGTCAGGCGTTCGGCGTCGTACACACTGTTGATGTACTCGACGTAGGCCTGCTGGTCTTGCGGGGTTTCCGCATAGCAGATGTCATAAATGTTGAAGCTCAAGGTCTTTGTCAGGTTATTGAACCCGTGGAGCTTGAGTTTGCTTTTCACCGTTAAAAACTCTCTATATGGGTGCGGCCCAGGCCGCGTGATCAAGCATGCCCGTCAGTTGAGCCCGGCTCAGCTGCGTAGGACGGTTAACACCTCTTCGCGTTGGCGATTTTGGTTGTCTGTTCGGGCGCGGCCGTTGCACCGGCAACGGTCACCCTGAAAAAGGGGCGCATTATGCAGACGTCAGAAGCGCTCTGCCAGAGTGTGCACCGCTTTTATGATAATTGGGTGTCGCCTCAGGCAGAACGCGCGCCCTGGCGTCAGGCGCCCAGTTCGATGATTTCGTAGTCGTGGGTAATCTTGACCCCGGCATTACCGAGCATGATCGATGCCGAGCAATACTTGTCGGCCGACAGCTCAATGGCACGCTTGACCTGGGCTTCTTTCAGGCCACGACCCTTGACGACGAAGTGCAGGTGAATGCTGGTGAACACCTTCGGGTCTTCGTCAGCACGCTCGGCTTCAAGAAATGCTTCGCAGTTTTCCACCGGCTGGCGCGACTTCTTGAGGATGCTGACCACGTCATAGTTGCTGCAACCGCCTAGGCCAATCAGCACCATTTCCATGGGACGCACGCCCAAGTTACGACCGCCGCTCTCGGGCGGGCCGTCCATCACCACCACATGACCACTGCCGGATTCGCCAAGAAACAGGGCCTCTCCGGCCCATTGAATGCGCGCTTTCATCGTCAGAGACTCCACTGAAAAGGCCGCCAGCTTAGCACAGCGCCCTGACACCGAGAGGCCCTGGCGCAGGCCGCGCCTTCTGCGCGATGTAGGACGTTTCGGAAATGAACAGTAATAGACTGGCTAAATGCAATTTCCTGCCGATACGCTGACAAGACCCAGGCGACGTACCTTTCGGGACATCAGAATGCTAGCTATCCCTGTCACACCCAAGCCCAGACACCTGGAAAAGTTGCTCATTCACGCCCAGCGCCGTCGCTGCCCGGCGAAGGCGAATATCATCTGCGCCGGTGATCGCTCCGACTCCCTGTACTTCATCGTCAAGGGCTCGGTCACCGTGTTGATCGAAGATGAAGACGGCCGGGAAATGATCGTCGCCTATCTCAACACCGGCGACTTTTTCGGCGAGCTTGGCCTGTTTCAGCCGCCAGGGCAGGAGAACGGACGCAGTGCGTGGGTGCGCGCCAAGACCGAATGTGACGTTGCGGAAATCAGCTACACCAAGTTTCGTGAAATCTCACAGCAGGAGCCGGAAATTCTGTACGCCCTTGGCGGACAGATGGCCGAGCGGCTGCGCAACACCACGCGCAAGGTAGGCGATCTGGCCTTTCTGGATGTCACCGGCCGCGTGGCGCGCACGCTGATGGACCTGTGCAAGCAACCAGACGCCATGACCCATCCGGACGGCATGCAGATCAAGATCACCCGCCAGGAGATCGGCCGTATCGTCGGCTGCTCCCGCGAGATGGTCGGACGCGTGCTCAAGGCGCTGGAAGAACAGGAACTGGTGAACGTCAAAGGCAAGACGATGGTGGTGTTCGGCACGCGTTGAGTATCGATAGCTCAGGGGCAACGCTGAAGCGTGGGCCTGGTGCAGGGTTTCAATTTAAAAAGTGTATCGACTTCTTCCGGGCTAAAGCCGGTCACACGAAGTCTCGCGAAGGCTTCACCCGATCAGCTCGTCCAGCGTCGAGCGATAAGCTGCCGCCAGCTTTTCCAGCACACCGTCCACTACAAACGCCTCGCTGAGCGCCACATGGCTGTCGGCGCGCACAGGCTGCTCGATCTCGCAAATCTGGTTGAACCGGTTGACGGCGGCAGCCATTTCGTAACGCTCGTTATCCACCAGCATTGCCGCATGTGCCAGCACCACCGGTCTGAGCCCGCCCCTGCTTTGACGCCAGCGCTGGGCAGTACCGACCATTTTGCGCCCGCCGAGGTTGACGTTGAAACGGCCGTCGCAAAACGCGCCTTCGACTTCGCCCAGTGAAGCATCGCCGCCCAGTTCGCTGAGGACATCAAGAATCGGCTGACACAGACGACGGTAAGCCGTTTCGATGCGGTCACGATCCGGGTCGCTGGCTGGTTGCGCATACACCAGCGCGATATTCACTGTTGCGCGGGATTGCGGTACGGGCTCGCCACCGGTTTCCCGCAGCAGTACGGGCCAACCGCTGTCAGCCAGGGTCTCACTGGCCTCGACGAAACCCGGCAGATGACTCATGCGCCGGGGCATGACCAACGCCTGGTCAAGAGGCCGCCACAGCAGCAGGCCGACATCGCTGGCCCCGGCGCAGACCGAGGCGAGCACGTCCAGTTCGGCCTGCAGACCCGCTTCGACACAGGTATCAATCACTGCATCAGGCATAACGGCCCTCGCTGACGGCGGGTGCATTCAGTCTAGCGTGGAACCGCTGATCACCGGGCCGCGCTCGGGAAAGAACAGACGCTGCAGCTCGGCACCTGGCAACTCGGCACGCATGAAAGCCTCGCCGACCAGAAAGGAATAGACGTCACTGATTTCCATCAATTCGACATCGGCGCGGTTGAGGATTCCACTTTCAGTGATCACCAGCCGGTCACGCGGGATGCGCGGCAGCAGATCCAGCGTGGTTTCCAGATTCACCTCAAAGGTGTGCAGGTTGCGATTGTTGACGCCCACCAGCGGTGTATCCAGGGTTTTCAGTGCGCGCTCGAGTTCATCGCCGTCATGCACTTCTACCAGCACATCAAGGCCAACCCTTTTGGCAACGGCGGCCAGTTCAGCCATTCTCACGTCGTCCAGCGCAGCCACGATCAACAGCACGCAGTCAGCACCCAGGGCGCGGGCTTCGACGATCTGGTAAGGATCAATCATGAAATCCTTGCGTATCACTGGCAGCTTGCAGGCAGCACGGGCCTGCTGCAGATAAAGGTCAGAGCCCTGAAAGAAATCGATGTCGGTCAGCACGGACAGACAGGTCGCGCCGCCCTTTTCGTAGCTTAGGGCGATATCGGCCGGCACGAAATTTTCGCGGATCACGCCTTTGCTCGGCGAAGCCTTTTTGATTTCAGCAATGACCGCAGGCTGCTTGCCTTTGGCCTGCGTGATCAGGGCATTGGCAAAGCCGCGAACCGGATCAGCCGCAGCCGCCAGCCGCTCAACCTCGGCAAGGCTGACCGCCGCACGGCGTGCAGCCACCTCTTCGACCTTGCGGGCGAGTATCTTTTGCAGCACCGTCGGCACGCTCATTCTTCATTCTCCTGCTTGAATACCGCGGTAAAGGCACCCAGTTCTTCCAGCTTCTCCCGGGCGAGGCCGGTGTGAAGCGCGTCATGAGCCAGGGCCACGCCTTCTTTGAGGGTATAGGCATGGTCGGCGGCATAAAGTGCCGCGCCTGCGTTGAGCACGATCATTTCCGCCGCTTTCTGGCCCTGCTCGGTCTTGCGTCGGCCCAGGGCATCGCGGATCAGCGCCAGCGATGCTTCGGGCCCGTCAACGGCAAGGCCGAACAGGCTTTGGCTTTTCATGCCCAGGTCTTCGGGCTGCACCCAGTATTCAGTGACTTCGCCGTTTTTCAGCTCAGCCACGAAGGTCGGCGCTGCCAGGCTGAACTCGTCAAGGCCATCCTGGGAATGCACCACCAGCACATGCTTGCTGCCCAACCGCAACAGCACTTCGGCCAGCGGCCGGCACAGCGCCTGGCTGAAAACACCCACCACCTGATGCCGTACGGCGGCCGGATTCGTAAGCGGGCCGAGCATGTTGAACAGGGTGCGCAGGCCCAGGTCACGGCGCGGGCCGGCAGCGTGCTTCATCGCGCCATGATGGGCCTGGGCGAACATGAAGCCGATGCCCACGCTGTCGATGCAGCGCGCCACTTGCACGGGCGTGAGGTTGAGGTACACACCCGCTGCTTCCAGCAGGTCGGCGCTGCCGCTTTTGCCCGAAACCGCACGATTGCCGTGCTTGGCGACGGTGCAGCCAGCTGCGGCAACCACAAATGAACACGCGGTGGAGACATTGAAAATGTTGGCGCCGTCGCCACCCGTGCCGACCACGTCGACCACGCCGTCGAGGGTGCGCAACTGGACCCGATCCGCCAGCTCGCGCATGACCGAGACCGCGCCGACGATTTCGTCGATGCTTTCGCTCTTCATGCGCATGCCCATCATGAACGCACCAATCTGCGCTTCGCTGCACTGACCCGTCATGATCGCGCGCATGACATCGCTCATTTCCGCGGTGCTCAGGTCCAGGTTGTCGACAACACGCCCCAATGCGGTCTTGATGTCCATTGGCTTAGTCATAAATCAATCCTTAACCCTGACGGGTGCCGCCGGTTTGCTTGAGGAAGTTGGCAAACAGCTCGTGGCCCTGTTCGGTCAGAATCGACTCCGGGTGAAACTGAATACCTTCGACATTCAGCGTCTTGTGGCGCAGGCCCATGATTTCGTCTGGCGAGCCGTCTTCCAGGGTAGTCCAGGCGGTCACTTCCAGGCACTCTGGAAGGTTGTCGCGCTTGACCACCAGCGAGTGGTAACGGGTCACGGTCAGCGGCTGATTCAGCCCTTCGAACACGCCGTGATCCAGATGCGCCACAGGGCTGGTCTTGCCGTGCATCACCTGGCGGGCACGCACCACGTCACCGCCAAAGGCCTGGCCGATGGACTGATGCCCGAGGCACACACCCAGAATGGGCAGCTTGCCAGCGAAATGCTTGATCACATCCAGTGACACACCCGCTTCATTGGGGGTGCAGGGGCCGGGCGAAACGACAATGCGCTCAGGGTTGAGCGCCTCGATTTCGGCCACGGTCATTTCATCATTGCGGATCACTTTAACGTCGGCACCCAGTTCGCCCAGGTACTGCACAACGTTATAGGTAAAGGAATCATAGTTATCGATCATCAGCAGCATTTGGCTTCAACCCATGGAATGACTGACTATTTTTCAACCTTCAAACTCGCTGCCATTGAGCGCACGCTCGTTGAAAACGTGTGGGCGAGGCTCCAAAAAATAGCGATACCGAGTTTGAGAGCAAGCGGGGAGGCCCGGACAGGCCAGAGAGATTCAGTCAGGCACGCCAACGCCAGCGGGCATGGGCCTTGATAACGCGCATCAGAAGTTTGCTGACGGTTGGCACGGGAGAGGTCTCGTTTTTACGTTGAGGCACATTAGCGCACCGATGGAAGGCGTGCAATATAGAGCCGTTACGCGCTCAGCGGTCGGAACACGGAATTTTGGTCATAAAACACTCAGACAGGTGCCATCAGGGCAAAACGGAAATCTTTTTACACGTCAGTGGGCAAATTGCGACGTTTTCACTTGGCGTGTGCTGATTGGCTCGCTATTTTCGTGGCACTTCTAACAACAAAAAAAGGAAAGCACCATGCCAATCCTCAAACGTTGCGCAGCGTTGGCTGCCTGCGTGCTGGTTTCGGCCAGCCCGGCAAGCTGGGCGGCGCCCACGCCCTACTCCACCATGTTTGTGTTTGGCGACAGCCTGGCGGATGCCGGGCAATTCCCTGACGCGGGCGGACCACCCGGCGCCAGTGTGCGCTTTACCAATCGCACAGGGCCCACCTATCAGGCTGGCAGCGGCGAAATGTTTGCGCTCAATTCGTCCACCTTGCTGGGCATGCAGCTTAACGTCGCGGCGGCCGATCTGGCGCCTTCGACGTCGCCCGTCAATGCCGCGCTGGGGCTGGCCGATGGCAATAACTGGGCGGTAGGCGGCGACCGCACCGATCAGGTCCTGACAGCCATCACCGGCACCTCGCGGATCGTCAACCCCAACGACGGCACGCTGCTGCGCTCACGTCCCGGCTACCTGGTGGCCAACAACTTGCGCGCTGATCCCAACGCGCTTTATTACCTGACTGGCGGCGGCAATGACTTTCTCCAGGGGCGGATTCTGAGCGCGACGCAGTCTCGCGCCGCGGCAGGGCAACTGGCCGACAGCGCGCTGGCGCTGCAACAGGCGGGCGCACGCTACATCATGGTCTGGCTGCTGCCCGACATCGGCCAGACGCCCGCGTTGTCTGGCACCCCGCTGGCCTCGTTCACGTCTGCCCTTGGCGCCACCTTCAATACCGAGCTGGTCAGCCGTCTGGCGCAGATCGATGCGCAAATCATCCCGCTGAACATGCCACGCTTTCTCGCCGAATCGGTCAGCGACCCGGCGCGCTTCGGCTTCGCCACGGACCAGAATCTGGTGGGCACCTGTTTCAATGGCAACAACTGCAGAGAAAACGGCCGTTACGGCCTAAACAGTGCAACGCCGGACCCGAGCAAATTGCTGTTCAACGACAGCGTGCATCCGACACAAACCGGCCAGCGACTGATCGCCGACTACGCCTATTCGCTGCTGGCCGCACCCTGGGAAATCAGCCTGTTGCCGGAAATGGCCAACAGCGCGCTGCGTTCGCAGCAGGACGAACTGCGCAGCCAGTGGCTGGCGGACTGGGGTGACTGGCAAGGCATCGGTACCTGGCGGGCGATGGTCGCGGCGGGCGGGCAGACACTCGACTTCGATGCGCAGGACCATTCCGCCAACGCAGATGTCCATGGCTACAACCTGACCGTGGGCGGCAGTTACCGCTTTGCCGACAACTGGCGGGCAGGCCTGGTGGCGGGCGCGTACCGGCAGAATCTGGACGCCGGCGCGAGGGATTCGGACTACAAGCTCGACAGCTACCTGGCGACCGCGTTTGTCCAGTATCAGGCCAATCACTGGTGGGCAGACCTTGCGGCGTCGGGCGGGCGACTGGATTATCGCAATGCCGAACGCAAGTTCGCGCTGGGCGTGAGCGAAGGCAACGAAAAAGGCAGCACTGAGGGCGACATCTGGGGCGCCAGCGCGCGTCTGGGCTTCGATATCGCCGGGGCTGGCAGCCCTTGGCATCTGTCGCCGTTCGTCAGCGCCGATTACTCACGCGCCACGGTTGACGGCTATGCGGAAAAAGGCAACCGCTCGACGGCACTGACCTTTGACGATCAGACCCGCACGTCGCGACGCCTGGGTGCGGGCCTGCAAGGCAAATTCCAGGTTACGCCTGCCACGCAGCTGTTTGCCGAGGTGGCGCATGAACGGGAATTCGAAACGGATCAGCAGGACGTGACCATTGCCCTCAATAGCCTGCCCGGCAATGACTTCACCTTGCAGGGCTACACACCGCAACGCGACCTGAATCGCGCCAGCCTTGGCATTAGCCAGAAGCTGAGCCGGGACCTGACCCTGCGCGGTGGTTACAACTGGCGCAAAAACGACGACGCCACGCAGCAAGGCGTGAATCTGGCGGTGAGTCTGGATTTCTGAAGAGCTGCGGAAGGCGATCTTGAGTAGGCGCGTGGCGTCGTGGGACCGGCCGGTCCCACGTCGAACAGCGTCTTCGCCTCTGAGTCAGAGCGGTTGCTGCTCCTGCTCTGCCAGGGCGACGGCGCGGAACATGGCGCGGCGCTTGTTCAGGGTTTCTTCCCATTCCAGCGCTGGCACCGAGTCAGCGACAATACCGCCGCCCGCCTGGACGTGCAGCTCGCCATTCTTGATCACGGCTGTGCGGATGGCGATGGCGGTGTCCATGTTGCCGTTCCACGCCATGTAGCCCACGGCCCCGCCATAGACCCCGCGCTTGACCGGCTCCAGCTCGTCGATGATTTCCATGGCGCGGATTTTCGGTGCCCCGGACAAGGTGCCCGCCGGCAGAATCGCGCGCAAGGCATCCATGGCGGTCAACCCGCTTTTCAGCTCGCCAGTGACGTTGGACACGATGTGCATGACGTTGGAGTAGCGTTCGATGACCATTTTCTCGGTCAGCCGCACCGAGCCGATTTCCGACACCCTGCCAGTGTCGTTGCGGCCCAGGTCGATGAGCATCAGGTGCTCGGCGATTTCCTTGTCGTCTGACAGCAGGTCTTTTTCCAGCGCCAGATCGGCTTCCTCGTTGGCCCCGCGAGGCCGCGTGCCGGCAATCGGACGCACCGTGATCAGGTTGTCTTCCACCCGCACCAGCACTTCCGGCGAACTGCCTACAACGTGGAAGTCACCGAAGTTGAAGAAGTACATGTAAGGCGTCGGGTTGAAGCAGCGCAGCGCGCGATACAGGTCGATGGGTGCCGCCTTGAAGTCGATGGACATGCGTTGCGAAGGCACCACCTGCATGACGTCGCCCGCCAGGATGTACTCCTTGATGGTATCAACGGCCTGCTCGTAATCATTCTGGGTAAAGCTGGAGCGGAACACCGGGTCGGCAGCCTGCGGCCGTGTCAGGTCCAGGCCACGGCGCGGGGTAATCGGCTGACGCAGGGTTTGCATCAACGCGTCGAGGCGCGCCAGACCGTTTTCATAAGCGTCCTGCTGCGCCGGATCGACCAGCACGATGGCGTGCATCTTGCCAGCCAGGTTGTCGAACACCACCACGGCATCGGAGACCATCAACAGAATGTCCGGCACGCCCAGTGGATCAGGGTTCGGGCATTTGCCGAGACGCTTTTCCACGTAGCGCACACAGTCATAACCGAAATACCCTACCAGCCCGCCGTTGAAGCGCGGCAGGCCGGGGATGGTCGGGACGTTGTAGCGCGCCTTGAAGGTCTCGACGAAGGCCAGCGGGTCTTCAGCCGCAAGGCTTTCGATCTCGACGCCGTCGTGGGTCACGCTGATCTGCTGATCATGAACGCGCAGCACAGTTCGGCATGGCAGGCCGATGATGGAGTAACGCCCCCATTTCTCGCCGCCCTGCACCGATTCCAGCAGGTAGGAATTGGGTTGGTCGGCAAGCTTGAGGTAGATCGACAGCGGCGTGTCGAAGTCAGCCAGGGTTTCGTAGGCCAGCGGTATGCGGTTGTAGCCAGCAGCGGCCAAGCGCAGGAATTCTTCGCGATTCATCATCAACCTCGGTTCGGAGGGTTAGCAGTCAGGTCAGCAAACGTTCATTGCCAGGCACAGCCCGGCCAGAAAAAGTCAGGCGCGCCAACGCCAGCGGGCCAAGGCCTTGATGACTTTCATCCAGAGTTTGTGAGTGACTACCACGATGGAATCTCTAAGGGAGGATTTAGCGTGCGGCAACAGTATCTCAGCGTCCTGATCCAGGCAACCGGGAATCAGGCGGCGCAGATCATCGATCACCAGGGCCGGTGACTCTTCCTCGATAGGCCGACCATGGTTATAGCCATAGCTCATCGCCACGCAGGTCACGCCAGCGGCTTTGGCGGCGCGCACGTCGCTACTCGAATCGCCAATGAACAGTGCCTGGGATGCCGGAACGTTGGTGCTCTTCATGACGAAGAACAACGCGGCCGGATCAGGTTTTTTGGTTGTCATGGTGTCGCCACCGATGATCAGCCGAAAGAAGCGCCCCAGCTTCATTTCATCCAGCAAGGGGGCCACGAAACGCTCCGGCTTGTTGGTGATCAGGGCCATTTCCACGCCCATTTTCTGCAACCATTTCAGGGTTTCCCGGACACCGGGATAGACTGCCGTGAACTGGTGCTTTTCGGCGTAGTGGCGCATGAACACCTCCAGCGCCTGCTCGGCCTGGGCATCATCGACCGCGCTGTGATCCAGGTTGTTGGCCAGGGCGCGGCGCACCAGTATCGGCGCGCCGTTGCCGATCCAGTTTCGCACCGCCGCCAGCCCCGCCACAGGGCGACCCAGCTCGACCAGCATCTTGTCGATCGCCACTGCCAGATCAGGCACCGAATCCACCAGAGTGCCGTCCAGATCAAACATGATCAGCTTCGGCAGACGCCCGCCGAACAACTGCGCAAGGCCGCTCATGCGCGGGATAACGCCAATTCGGCGCGCATCTGGTCGATGACCTGCTTGTAATCCGGCGTGTTGAAAATGGCCGAACCGGCGACGAAGGTGTCGGCGCCCGCCGCCGCGATTTCACGGATATTGTGGACGTTGACGCCGCCATCGATTTCCAGACGAATGTCACGCCCCGACGCCTCGATCAGCGCCCGCGCTTCGCGCAACTTGTTCAGCGTGCCGGGGATGAATTTCTGCCCGCCAAAGCCCGGGTTGACGCTCATGAGCAGGATCATGTCGACCTTGTCCATCACGTATTCGAGCAGGTTCAGCGGCGTGGCCGGGTTGAACACCAGGCCCGCCTTGCAGCCGCCTTCCTTGATCAGCTGCAACGAGCGGTCAATGTGCTGGGTCGCTTCCGGGTGGAAGGTGATGTAGCTGGCGCCCGCCTCGATGAAGTCGCCAATGATGCGGTCCACCGGGCTGACCATCAGGTGCACGTCGATCGGTGCACTGACGCCATATTTGCGCAACGCCGCGCAGACCATCGGGCCGATGGTCAGGTTGGGCACGTAGTGATTGTCCATCACATCGAAGTGAACGATGTCGGCGCCAGCGGCCAGTACGGAATCGACCTCCTGGCCCAGACGGGCGAAGTCGGCGGATAGGATCGATGGAGCAATGAGGAAGGGCTGCATGACGCACCTTTTCTAAGCAGAATCTCGGTGGCGCGCATTGTACTCCAAGACTTTCGGGAAAACTCCGGGGTGCAGACCTGCAGGAGCCAACTTGTTGGCGAGACGTTGGTCCTGCGTAATCGGAACCACAGCCTCGCCAACAAGTTGGCTCCTCCAGAAAGCATTAATCGCGGGATTTGGTTCAGGTGCGCCCGCGCAACCACTCAAGCACCAGCAGCAACACCACCGAGAAACCAATCAGCAAGGTTGCCGCCGCCGCGATGGTCGGGCTCAGGTTTTCGCGGATGCCGCTGAACATCTGGCGTGGCAGTGTCGCCTGCTCGGGACCGGCGAGAAACAGCGTGACCACCACTTCATCGAACGAGGTGGCAAACGCGAACAGCGCGCCAGAGATCACCCCCGGTGCAATCAGCGGCAGGGTCACCCGGCGAAACGCGGTCAGCGGTGAGGCGCCAAGGCTGGCCGCGGCGCACCGGTGATCGGGGTAAAAACCATCAAGAGCATCGCCAGCCAGCCGATAACCCCTGTGCGCAGCAGACCCGTCTTCAAAGTGGTGCCTCATTTATAGGGTGTCTCCCCGCGCGGGAGCCTGCATGAGCCAACGCTTGCGCGCGAGCCTGACAAATCTTCAGCAACCCATTAGTCTGCCGGGATTGCTTCTGGCCTGGAATATTCAATGCCCCACACAATTCGCGCAATGCTTGCTTCGCTGGGGATGGCGTTGATCCTGCCCTGTGCGTCGCAGGCAATGGCAGCTGACCCTGCTCCCGATAAAGAAAAATCTGCCGAACCCGCCGTGGAACGTGCGCCTCTGCTGCCGCGCACGCAAGAAGGCGCCCTGGCGCTGGAGAGCCAGTTGCCAGCCGCTGACCAGCAACAGCTCAAAGCCGGCGAGGACAGTTTTCTGGCCCTTTGGAAACCCGCGAACAGCAACGACCCCAAGGGGGCGGTGATCATTGTCCCCGGCGCTGATGAGTCAGCGAATGCGCCCAATATCGTCGGCCCCATGCGGCAGAAGTTTCCGGACATCGGTTGGTCCAGCCTGAGCATCACGCTGCCTGATCAATTGACCGATTACAGCGCTGCGCGCGCGGCCGAGCCTGCGCCAGGTGAAGCATCGGGGGCTGATCCGAAGGCTACGCCCAAAGACGCCAAACCCGTTGAAGCGGACCCGGCAGCCAAGGCCGAGCAGGCAGCAGCAGCCGAAGCCGCGCGGGCTGCCGCAGCCGATGAACAGGCCAAGGCACAGGCCGAGCGGATTTTCGCCCGGATCGAAAGCGCGGTCAGTTTTGCGCAACAGAACAAGGCCCGCAGCATCATCGTGCTTGGCCATGGTACGGGCGCTTACTGGGCGGCGCGCTACCTGAGCGAACGGCCTGCGCCACTGGTGCAGAAATTCGTCATGGTCCTGGCGCGCGAACCGGCTGAAACCAGCCCGACGCTGAACGCAGTAGTGCCAACGCTGAAAATCAAAACTGCAGATTTCATCTACAAGGACCAGGGCATCGGCCGCAACGACGAACTGGAACGCCTGCAAGCCAGCAAGCGCAACAAGGGCCCCGAGTTCCGCCAGATCGCCCTCGCCGCCTCTCCCGGCAACAGCGCAGGCGACCAGGAACAAATCTTCCGCAGGGTGCGCGGTTGGGTCGAGGCGGAGTAGATCAATCTCTCGCATTCTGTAGGAGCCAACTTGTTGGCAAAGCGGCATCACATTATTGCCTGCGATGTCCTCTTCGCGAGCAAGCTCGCTCCCACGGATGTGAACGAATCTCCCCTCGTGGGAGCAAGCTTGCTTGCGAAGGCGGCAGTCAGAGCGCACCGTCTCGCTAACACGTTAGCGCCTACGGATTCCTGTATCACCCTGTCAAAACCCGCGCCGCGCTCTGATGACCTTGTAAGCCCTATGCAAGTCCTGAGTCCGGTCAGTCGCATCGCGCACCTGCAGCGGGCTGGCGCCGGAGCCGGCGATTTTGTCGGGATGATGACGGCTGAGCAGGCGGCGATAGGCGCGCTTGATCTGCGCCGGTTCACTGCCAGCGTGCACCCCCAGCAGGGCCAGGGCTCGTTGATAATCGGCGCTGCTGTTGCCCAAAGGTTTACGCGGTGTTTCATGCTCGGCAGCCAGGGCATCCACTTGCGCCGTCGACCAGCCCAGCCACTTGCCCCACGACACGATCAGCTCGCGCTCACCTGACGAAGCACGGCCGTTGGCCCAGGCCATGCGCCAGCAGGCGCGCAACACGCCTTCCGCTGCGTGGGGCTGGCTGGCCAGCCTGCGCAGGTGGCTGCGCAATTTGTCGCCACCTTCCTTGCCGCGCTTGAACGCGGCTATTGCCCGGCGTTGCGCGGGCTCGCTCATGTCCATGCGGCGCATCTCCACCCGCGCCTGCTGGATATGCTGCTCTACCACCCGGCCGTCATGCTTGGCCAAGCGACCCAGGAGCACAAACAGCAGTTCATCATCGCGCGGCACTGCCCGGCCATTAAGCCGCTCACGCAACTGCGCCCAGTTTTGCAACGCCAGATGTCGATCCACCGCCTGGCCAAGCAACGCGCCGAGCATGGCGCCAGGAATGCTGGCAATGGCATAACCAATGCCTGCGCCGACCAGCGTGGTTGGCCAGAGCATTCAGCCACCCGCCGCGATCAGGTGTTCGACGTGCGCCAGGCGTTCGTGGGTGCCCACGTCGACCCAGCGCCCGTCGAAATATTCACCACTCACCGCGCCCTGATCCATGGCAGCGCGCAACAACGGTGCAAGTTTGAACGGCCCGTCGGCACACGCGGCAAACAGCTGCGGGTGCAGAACGGCGATGCCGCTGTAGGTCAGGCGCGCGCCCTGTTCGCTCAGGTTGTGGACCCGGCCATCACACAGCCAGAAGTCGCCGCCGGGGTTATGCGCCGGATTGTCGATCAGCACCAGATGAGCCAGCCCGTTCAACGGTTTGCGCACTGTCTGAAAATCGTAATCGGTCCAGATGTCGCCATTGACCACCACAAAAGGGTCGTCGCCCAGCAACGGCAACGCACGAAAAATGCCACCCCCGGTTTCCAGCGGCTCGCCCTCAGGCGAATAACGAATGTTCAAGCCCAATTGCCGCCCCTCGCCCAGATAGTCCTCGATCTGCTGGCCGAGCCAGGCGTGGTTGATCACCACGTCAGCAAAACCTGCGTCACGCAGGGCACGCAGGTGATATTCAATCAGCGGCACGCCGCCGACACGAACCAGCGGCTTGGGCGTGTGCAGCGTCAGCGGGCGCATCCGTTCGCCCTTTCCCGCAGCGAGAATCATCGCTTTCATTCAGGCCTCGTCGACACAATCAGTAAGTCTTTAATGATGACCATCAGCTTGCCGGGTGATTCAGGCTTTTCAACAGGCGAGCCAGATCATCCAGTTCCGGTCGGCGCTGCAGCACGGCCTCTATATAGCTGAAGAAGCGCGGCACATCGGCCAGATAGCGTGGCTTGCCATCGCGATGACAAATGCGCGCGAAGATACCGATCACCTTCAAATGCCGTTGTACGCCCATCAGGTCGCTGGCACGCAAGAAAGCCTCGAAATCTTCCTGTACCGGGATGCCCAGCGCCCGCGCCTTGTCCCAGTAGCCGGTCAGCCAACCCTGCACGCGCTCCTGCGGCCAGCTGAGAAACGCATCCTTGAACAGGCATGTCACGTCGTAGGTGACCGGGCCATAGACCGCGTCCTGAAAATCCAGCACGCCGGGATTGGGCAGGCTGAGCATCAGATTGCGCGGCATGTAGTCGCGATGCACCAAAACCCTGGGTTGCTCCAGGGCGCTGTCGATCAACAGTTCACTGACCCGCTGCCATTCGGCCAGTTGCTGGGCGTTCATTTCGATGCCCAGATGCCTGCGCACGTACCATTCGGGGAACAGCTCCAGCTCGCGGCGCAGCAGGGCCACGTCGTAGGACGGCAACGGTGCATCCATCGGCAGTTGCTGGAAGGCCAGCAGTGCATCGATGGCATCACTGAAGAGCGCATCGGCATTGTGCTCGTCGATCACATCCAGATAGGTTTTTGTCCCCAGGTCATTGAGCAGCAAAAAGCCTCGCTCAAGATCCTGGGCATGAATCAACGGCACGTTGATGCCGGATGTGCTCAGCAAATGAGCGATATCCACGAAGGCTTTGCAGTTTTCCTGGGGTGGCGGTGCGTCCATCACAATAAAAGTGCGTTCACCGCCCTGCCAACGGAAATAACGGCGAAAGCTGGCGTCACTGCTGGCGGCAGTCAACGTGGCCGGGGGTATTGCGCCCCAGCCTTGCGCTGCGAACAGCGCTGGAAGTTGCTCATCGAGCCAGCTTTTCAGGGATTGCAGGCGTACATCTTGATCTGGCATTGCAAGGGTCTCCGACGGCGCTAGCCGTCAAGCGGGTCATGCTTTATTATCCGACATCTTTTTCAGCCCATCGAGAGGCGTGCGGCCCCCCCGCGGGCAGATGGCGCGCAGGAAGCCCGGATTAATAAGATGGCATTGAAATCCCCCGCGTTTCGTAGAAAATTTCCGTTGCTCGTAACCGGCAGTCTGCTGGCGATGCAACCTTTTGCCACCCAGTACGTGGTTGCGGCGGAACAGTATGACTGTTCAGTGTCTGCTTCGGGCGCCTGGGATTGTGCGCCCAAAGCCAACGCTGCCGTGTTGCCTCCACGTCCCGCCCACAGCGCGACATCGGTGAGCTCCAACGGCACAGTCACGGCCGAAGACGGTACAACCCGTGATGCCGGCGCGCCAAGCGCACAGCTGGTCACCGAGGCCAAGGGTCGTGGCCTGAAGTCGCGCAGTGCCGACTATAGCCACCTCGACTGGGTCGCGCGGGAAAACCTGACACCTGCGCAGCTGGCCGAAACCGGCCCGTACTGCTCTGGCGCCTACGTCGAGCCGATTCGCCCGGGCATGGATGACAAGACGCCGAAGAAAGACGCGCCATTGTTCATCGGTGCCAAGGCTTCGCGCTACGAGCAGGAAGAGCAGGTCGCTTCCCTGGCCGGTGACGTGGTCATGCGTCAGGGCAGCATGCAGGTTCAGGCCCAGGAGGCCAAACTGCATCAGGCCGAAAACCGTGGCGAGCTCAACGGCGATGTCCGTCTGCGCGACAACGGTGCCCTGATCGTCGGCGACCGGGCTGAAATACAGCTCGATACCGGCGAAGCGCAGATCGACAACGCCGAATACGTCCTGCACAAGTCCAATATTCGCGGTAACGCGCTGTACGCCAAGCGTGCCGAGAACGCGATCATTCGCCTCAAGGACGGTACGTACACGTCGTGCGAACCCAACAGCAATGCCTGGACGCTGAAGGGCAACAACATCACCCTGAACCCGGCCACCGGTTTCGGTACCGCGACCAACGCCACCCTTCGGGTCAAAGACATACCGGTGTTCTACACCCCGTATATCTACTTCCCGATCGACGACCGTCGCCAGTCCGGTTTCCTGCCGCCGTCGATCAGCACCAGCACCGATACCGGTCTGATGCTGGTGACACCTTACTATTTCAACCTGGCGCCAAACTATGACGCCACGTTGTACCCGCGCTATATGTCCAAACGCGGGCTGTTGATGGAAGGCGAGTTCCGCTACCTGACCAAAAGCAGCGAAGGTCAGTTTGGCGGCGGCTACCTCAACGACGACGAAGACGAGCGCAAGCAGCAATCCGACTACGAAGACACCCGCTGGATGATCAACTGGCAGCACAAGGGCGGGCTCGATTCGCGCTGGCTGACCGAGGTCGACTACACCGATATCAGCGACCCGTACTACTTCCAGGACCTGGAAACCGAGCAGATTGGTGTTGATACCAAAGAGTTCATCAACCAGCAGGGGTCGTTGACCTATCGCGGCGATAACTTCAATGCGCGGTTCAATGCCCAGGCGTACAAGCTGGCCACCGTTGCCGACATCACGCCGTACGACCGCCTGCCGCAGATTACTTTCAACGGTTCGCTGCCTTATCACCCAGGCGGCGTGCAGATGGATTACGAGACCGAGGCCGTGCGCTTCGAGCGTGATCTGCGCACCGGGACGTACATTGATCAGAATGGTCTTGCAGAGTCTCGCCTGGACAACAACGTCTCCGGTCTGGCCCGCGCCAACGGCGACCGCCTGAACCTGGCACCGTCCATCAGCCTGCCGATGTACGCCTCTTACGGGTATGTCACGCCGAAGCTGAAGTACGTCTATACCCAGTACGACCTGGATCTAGACAGCCGAGGTAAAAACACGCTTTTGGCCTCCGGTGAAAAATTCAAGAGCAGCCAGAACCGCAGCGTGCCGATCTTCAGCGTAGACAGTGGCCTGTATTTCGACCGTGATACCAATTGGTTCGGCAAGGGCTACCGCCAGACTCTGGAACCGCGCCTGTTCTATCTCTATGTACCGAAGAAGGACCAGGATGACATCCCGGTATTCGACAGCGGCGAGACTACGTTCAACTACAACTCGCTGTTCCGCGACAACCGCTTTGTCGGCGTCGACCGAATTGGCGACGAGAACAAACTGTCGCTGGGCGTGACCAATCGCTGGATCGAAGAAAACGGCTTTGAGCGTCAGCGCTTCAGCATTGGTCAGGCCATCTACTTCAAGGATCGTGAAGTACAGCTGCCAGGCGTCGAGTTCAAGGATCGTGACGATGCGCAGGCCAATGTCTCGCCTTACGCGCTTGAACACGAGTATCGCTTCAACCGCGACTGGCGCCTGACGTCCGACTTCAACTGGGATCCGGACAGCCGCAGCACGCGCTCCGGCAGCAGCATGTTCCACTACCAGCCTGAAGATAACCCGAACAAGGTCGTCAACTTCGGCTACCGCTATCGCAACGACCAGATCCGTTACGACCAGCGCACCGGCCGCTGGACAGTGGGCGGCGGCGACTATGGTACGCCTGGGCAGCGTGGCTACGTGAAGGACTACTACAAGATCCAGCAGCACGACTTCTCGGTCATCTGGCCGATTGTGCCGCAGTGGAGCGCGATCAGCCGCTGGCAGTTCGACTACAACCGCAATCGCACAATCGAGGCGTTTGGCGGGTTCGAATATGACAACTGCTGCTGGAAGCTGCGCCTGATCAATCGCTACTGGATTGATTACGACGAGTTCAGCCAGAACGCACCCGAGAACGAAAAGCCCGACCGTGGCATATTCCTACAAATCGTGTTGAAGGGACTCGGCGGCTTGACCGGCGCCAAAGTAGAGAGCTTCCTCGACCAAGGCATCCAAGGTTATCGTGAACGTGAAGACCAAGCTTTCTGATTGTCTGCGCCCGCTGATGCTGGGCGCGTTACTCCTGGGCAGCGCAGCGCAGGCTGCGGTGCAGCAACTGGACAGCGTGGCGGCCATCGTCGATAACGACGTGATCATGAAGAGCCAGGTGGACCAGCGTGTCCATGAGGTTCAGCAGACCATCGCCAAGCGTGGTTCGGGCGTGCCTCCCGCCGAAGCGTTGCAACAGCAGGTTCTGGAACGTCTGATTCTGGAAAACCTGCAGTTGCAGATGGGTGATCGCGCCGGCATTCGGATCAGTGACGAAGAACTCAACCAGGCCATCGGCACTATTGCCGAGCGCAACAACATGAGCGTGGAACAATTTCGCGCAGCCTTGTCCCACGACGGCCTCTCCTACGATCAGGCGCGCGAACAGGTTCGTCGCGAAATGATCATCAGCCGCGTGCGTCAGCGTCGCGTGGCCGAGCGGGTTCAGGTGTCGGAACAGGAAGTGAAAAACTTCCTCGCGTCAGGCCTGGGCAAGGCGCAGTTGTCGGAGGAGTTTCACCTGGCAAACATTCTGATCGCCACCCCAGACAGCGCCTCATCTGACCAGATTCAGACCGCAGCCCGCAAGGCTGACGATTTGTACAAAAAGCTCAAGCAAGGGGCTGATTTCAGTCAGGCCGCCATCGCTAACTCGGCAAGCGAAAGCGCGCTGGAAGGCGGTGATATGGGCTGGCGCAAGGCAGCTCAGTTGCCACCGCCGTTTGGTGACATGCTGGGCAGCATGCCCATTGGCGATGTGACCCCTCCGGCACGCACGCCCGGTGGTTTCATCATTCTCAAGCTGCTGGAGAAGCGCGGCGGTCAGGGTCAGGCGCAGATGCGTGACGAAATCCACGTGCGGCATATCCTGATCAAACCGAGCGAGATCCGCAGCGAAGACGAGACAAGGCGTCTGGCGCAGAAGATCTACGAGCGCATCGAGAATGGCGAAGACTTTGCCGAGCTGGCCAAGAGCTTCTCCGAAGACCCGGGCTCGGCCCTCAATGGTGGCGACCTGAACTGGGTGGATCCCAACTCCCTGGTCCCCGAGTTCCGCCAGGTCATGAACGACACGCCGCAGGGCGAGTTGTCCAAACCCTTCAAGACTCAGTATGGCTGGCACGTGCTGGAGGTCCTTGGTCGTCGCGCCACGGATGCCACCAATCAGGCGCGTGATCAGCAAGCCCTGCTGGTACTGCGCAACCGCAAGTACGACGAAGAGCTGCAAAACTGGCTGCGTCAGATCCGCGACGAAGCCTACGTCGAGATCAAACTTCCCGGCGTCGCTCAGGCCGAACAGTGAAACCCAGGCGTTTCGCACTGACACCCGGCGAGCCTGCTGGCATTGGTCCTGACCTCTGCCTGCTGCTCGCCGCGCAGCCACAACCCTACCCGCTTATCGCCATTACCAGTCGCGACCTGCTCTGTGAGCGGGCCGCGCAACTGGGCGTGGCTGTCGAGCTGCTGATGGTCAGCGAAGATGCCTTCCCCGACGAGCCAGCCCCGGCCGGCAGCCTGTATGTCTGGGATACCCCGCTGCAGGCGCCGGTAGTCACTGGCCAACTCGACAGCGCCAACGGCGCGTTCGTACTGCAGACGCTGACCCGAGCCGGTCAAGGCTGCCTGGACGGCCACTTTGCCGGAATGATCACCGCACCAGTGCACAAGGGCGTGATCAACGACGCTGGCATTGCGTTCTCAGGGCACACCGAGTTTCTTGCTGAGCTGACCGGAACCGAGCAGGTGGTGATGATGCTGGCGACGGGCGATCTTCGTGTGGCGCTGGTCACCACTCACCTGCCCTTGCGCGAAGTGGCCGATGCGATCACTGCAGAGCGCCTGGAGCGCGTGACGCGTATCCTGCACGCCGATCTGGTCAACAAGTTCGGTATCGCGCGTCCACGCATCCTGGTCTGCGGCCTCAACCCCCACGCGGGTGAAGGTGGTCACCTGGGCCGCGAAGAAATCGACATCATCGAACCTGCTCTGCAGCGTCTGCGCGCAGAAGGCTTCGACCTTCGCGGCCCATTGCCCGCCGACACCCTGTTTACCCCCAAATATCTGGAGCACTGCGACGCGGTGCTGGCGATGTATCACGATCAGGGCCTGCCGGTGCTGAAGTACAAAGGCTTCGGCGCGGCGGTCAACGTCACGCTCGGTTTGCCGATCGTGCGCACCTCAGTCGACCACGGCACCGCCCTGGACCTTGCAGGCAGCGGTGCCATCGACACCGGCAGCCTCAAGGTCGCTCTGCAAACTGCCTACACGATGGCCGAGACTCATTCATGACCGAGCAATTTCAACACAAGGCGCGCAAGCGTTTTGGACAAAACTTCCTGCATGACGCCGGCGTAATCGACAAAATCCTGCGCGCGATCCATGCCCGCCCGGAAGACCGCCTGCTGGAAATCGGACCGGGCCAGGGCGCACTGACCCAAGGTCTGCTGGGCAGCGGCGCGCAACTTGACGTGGTCGAGCTGGACAAGGATCTGATCCCGATCCTGATCCACCAGTTTGGCAACAAGGCCAACTTCAATCTGCACCAGGGCGATGCCCTGAAGTTCGACTTCACCAGTCTGGGCGCTGCGGCCAACAGCCTGCGTGTGGTCGGCAATTTGCCTTACAACATCTCCACACCGTTGATCTTCCATCTGCTGCAGAACGCAGGCCTGATCCGCGACATGCACTTCATGCTGCAGAAGGAAGTGGTCCAGCGCATGGCGGCGGGCCCTGGCGGTGGCGACTATGGCCGCCTGTCGATCATGGTTCAGTACCACTGCCGGGTCGAATACCTGTTCAACGTCGGCCCTGGGGCGTTCAATCCGCCGCCCAAGGTGGATTCCGCGATTGTTCGTCTGGTCCCGCACGCAACGCTGCCACACCCGGCGAAGGATCATCGCCTGCTGGAGCGCGTTGTTCGCGAAGCCTTCAATCAACGCCGCAAGACCCTGCGCAATACCCTCAAATTACTGCTCGACAGCGATGACATCGAAGCCGCTGGCGTGGATGGCAGCCTCCGTCCGGAGCAGCTGGATCTTGCAGCTTTTGTAAGACTGGCCGACAAACTCAGCGACAAGCCCGCCGCAACCTGATCCTGGGGGCATGCGGACGACCGACGGCCGATTGGTCATCTCGTCCACATGTCCTAGACTGACTGGACCGGGCTCTCCGGTTTACCCGCAATCGTTTCCAAGGCCCACTGCATGTCCGATTCCCGATATCAGGTCGACGTCAGCGTCGTCACCCGCTTTTTGGCGGAGCAATCGCAACCCGAGCAGGACCGCTATGCGTTCGCCTACACCGTTACCGTGCACAACAACGGTGAACTCCCTGCCAAGCTGCTGACACGCCACTGGGTGATCACCGATGGCAACGGCAAGGTCGAAGAAGTGAGCGGCGAAGGTGTCGTAGGCCAGCAACCTTTGATTCAGGTGGGCAAGAGCCACACCTACAGCAGTGGCACCGTCATGATGACAAAGGTCGGCAACATGCAAGGGACTTATCAGATGCTTGCCGAGGATGGCAAACGTTTCAACGCCATCATTGCTCCGTTCCGCCTGGCGGTACCGGGGTCTCTGCACTGATGGCGGTGTACGCCGTTGGTGACCTGCAAGGCTGTCTGGAACCGTTGCAATGCTTGCTTGAGCACGTCCATTTCGACCCCGCCCGCGACCGGCTGTGGCTGGTGGGCGATCTGGTCAACCGTGGTCCACAATCGCTGGAAACCCTGCGTTTTCTCTACAGCATTCGTCATTCGCTGACCTGCGTGCTGGGCAACCACGACCTGCACTTGCTGGCAGCGGCGCGCAATGTCGAGCGGCTGAAGAAAGGCGATACGTTGCGTGAAATCATCGACGCACCCGACTGTGCCGATCTGTTGCACTGGATACGCCAGCAGAAGCTGCTGCACCATGACCCCGAACGCAATCTGGTCATGGTCCACGCAGGCATCCCGCCGCAATGGTCACTGAAGAAGGCCCTGAAATGCGCCGCTGAAGTTGAATCCGCCCTGCAGGACGACGCGCGCTGTCAGGCGTTTCTGGATGGCATGTACGGCAACGAGCCGAACAAATGGGACAGTGACCTGCAGGGCGTCACCCGCCTGCGGGTGATCACCAACTACTTTACCCGCATGCGCTTCTGCACCAGTGACGGCAAGCTCGACCTCAAGGGCAAGGAAGGTATCGAGACCGCCCTCCCCGGCTACGCCCCCTGGTTTCAGCACAAGGAGCGCAAGACCCGCGATGTGAAAATCATTTTCGGCCACTGGGCAGCCCTTGAAGGCCGCTGCGAGGAGCCTGGCGTGTATGCGCTGGACACCGGTTGCGTATGGGGAGCCGCCATGACCATGATCAACGTCGACACATTCGAACGGCATTTGTGCGACTGCGATGAACACGGCTATGCGCAATCAGGCGCGCCCCGCAAGATCCTGCACAATTCACAGAGGAGCCAACCATGACCGACTTCAAACGCATCCCCCCAGAACAGGCTCTAGCCCTGCGCGAGCAAGGTGCGGTGCTGGTGGATGTGCGCGATCCGCAGACGTTTGCCAGTAATCACATCCCGAACTCCCAGCACCTGGACAACCATTCGCTGGCAGATTTCATTCGCGAGGCTGATCTGGATAAACCAGTGGTAGTCGTCTGTTACCACGGCAATTCCAGCCAGAGCGCAGCAGCCTACCTGGTCAACCAGGGCTTTTCAGATGTGTACAGCCTGGATGGCGGCTTTGAACTGTGGCGTGCGACCTATCCGGCCCAAACCGCGCAAGGCTGAAGGAAAATTTTTTCTCCCCGGCGATCCCGCGTACTGCGCGGGCTCGCGCCCTAACTGACGGACGGTCAGCCCGTCTTTCTGCACATCCCTTCTTTATCTTCGCGATTACCAACTATCCTTGATTTCAGGCCATCCGAAATCAGGGGAGAGCCGGTACACCGGCGCGTGGGTCATCGGTAGCTACTTTCAGGTGTTTGGGGGGTCAACTGCATTCGTTTCCCGGGTGCTGCCAACATCGACTGACGATCCGCCGCCGGCTCTACGTATCGAGCGAGGTGACGTCATGAGTATTTTTAGCCACTTCCAACAACGCTTTGAATCGACACGGCAGGAGGAGCTCTCCCTACAGGAGTATCTTGAGCTCTGTAAGCAGGACCGCAGCGCCTACGCGTCGGCGGCAGAACGACTTTTGCTGGCTATCGGCGAGCCGGAACTGGTCGACACCTCGACCAACTCAAGGCTGTCGCGGATATTTTCCAACAAGGTCATTCGCCGTTATCCCGCCTTTGCCGACTTCCATGGGATGGAAGAATGCATTGACCAGATCGTGTCCTACTTCCGCCACGCCGCTCAGGGCCTGGAAGAGAAGAAACAGATTCTTTACCTGCTTGGTCCGGTCGGTGGCGGCAAGTCATCGCTGGCTGAAAAACTCAAACAGCTGATCGAGAAGGTCCCCTTCTACGCCATCAAGGGGTCACCGGTTTTTGAATCCCCCCTGGGGCTGTTCAACGCCACCGAAGACGGCGCCATCCTAGAAGAAGACTTCGGCATCCCCCGCCGCTACCTGAGCACCATCATGTCGCCCTGGGCGACCAAGCGGCTGGCTGAATTTGGCGGTGATATCAGCCAGTTCAAAGTGGTCAAACTCTACC
Source organism: Pseudomonas viridiflava (assembly GCF_900585905.1). Lineage (GTDB taxonomy): Bacteria > Pseudomonadota > Gammaproteobacteria > Pseudomonadales > Pseudomonadaceae > Aquipseudomonas. Next base: position 244,301 of record NZ_UTVH01000016.1, on the reverse strand, counting down.
CTTCGATTCTCAACCAGATTGCAGTAGCCAAGACCGAGCCCGGCGATGAGAACAACCAGGATATTTCCGCGCTGGTCGGCAAGGTGGACATTCGCAAGCTGGAGGAATACCCGCAGAACGATGCCGACGCCTATAGCTACTCAGGCGCACTGTGCCGGGCCAACCAGGGCCTGATGGAATTCGTCGAGATGTTCAAAGCGCCGATCAAGGTGCTGCATCCTCTGCTCACCGCCACTCAGGAAGGCAACTACAACAGCACCGAAGGCCTGGGGGCTATCCCGTTCACCGGGATTCTGCTGGCCCACTCCAACGAATCGGAATGGCACAGCTTCCGCAACAACAAGAACAACGAAGCCTTCATCGACCGGATCTACATCGTCAAGGTGCCGTACTGCCTGCGTGTGAGCGATGAGATCAAGATTTACGACAAGCTGTTGTTCAACAGCTCCCTGTCCAAGGCCCACTGCGCACCCGACACGCTGAAAATGCTCGCCCAGTTCACCACCCTGTCGCGCCTCAAGGAGCCGGATAACTCCAACATCTATTCGAAGATGCGCGTCTACGATGGCGAGAACCTGAAGGACACCGACCCCAAGGCCAAGTCGATTCAGGAATACCGCGACAGCGCCGGTGTGGACGAGGGCATGAATGGCCTGTCGACACGCTTCGCCTTCAAGATCCTGTCCAAGGTCTTCAACTTCGACCCGCACGAAATCGCCGCCAACCCGGTTCATCTGCTGTATGTGCTGGAGCAGCAGATCGAGCAGGAGCAGTTCCAGGCCGAAACCCGCGAGCGCTATCTGCGCTTCATCAAGGAATACCTGGCGCCGCGTTACATCGAGTTCATCGGCAAGGAAATCCAGACGGCCTATCTGGAATCCTACAGCGAGTACGGGCAGAACATTTTTGATCGCTACGTGCTGTACGCCGACTTCTGGATTCAGGATCAGGAGTACCGCGACCCGGAAACCGGAGAAATCCTCAACCGCGTGGCGCTCAACGAAGAACTGGAGAAAATCGAGAAACCGGCCGGCATCAGCAATCCAAAGGATTTCCGCAACGAAATCGTCAACTTTGTATTGCGGGCCCGTGCCAACAACAATGGCAAAAACCCGACCTGGCTCAGCTACGAAAAACTGCGCGTGGTGATCGAGAAGAAAATGTTCTCCAACACCGAGGACCTGCTGCCGGTCATCAGTTTCAATGCCAAAGCGAGCAAGGAGGATCAACAGAAACACAACGACTTCGTCACCAGGATGGTCGAGCGGGGTTACACCGACAAACAGGTTCGGCTTCTTTCCGAATGGTACCTACGGGTCCGCAAATCGCAGTAGAGCAACAGCTGCGAGCTTCTAGCTACAAGCTGCAAGAAAGAGGCGTGTAAACCGAATATCCCGGGAAGCTTCTACTTGCAGCTTGCAGCTCACAACGTGAAGCTGCCCGGAGGGCCACCTATGAGCTATGTGATCGACCGACGTCTCAATGGCAAGAACAAGAGCACGGTAAATCGGCAGCGCTTTTTGCGCCGTTACCGTGATCACATCAAAAAAGCAGTCGAAGAAGCCGTCAGCCGCCGCTCCATCACCGATATGGAGCACGGTGAGCAGATCAGTATTCCCGGTCGTGACATCGACGAGCCGGTGCTGCATCACGGGCGGGGCGGCAAGCAGACCGTTGTCCATCCCGGCAACAAAGAGTTCACCAGCGGCGAGCACATCGCCAGGCCCCAGGGCGGTGGCGGCAAAGGCCCTGGCAAGGCGAGCAATTCCGGCGAGGGCATGGACGAGTTCTCGTTCCAGATCACCCAGGAGGAGTTTCTCGAGTTCATGTTCGAGGACCTGGAATTGCCCAACCTGGTCAAACGCAACCTGAGCGGCACTGACACCTTCAAGACGGTGCGCGCAGGCATCAGCAACGAGGGCAATCCGTCACGCATCAATATCATTCGCACCCTGCGCTCAGCCCATGCCCGGCGCATCGCGCTGTCGGGCAGCAGCAGAGCCAAACTCAGGGAAGCAATAAGCGAAAGTGAGCGGCTAAAGCGCGAAGAACCGGACAACTTCGGCGACATTCAGGCCCTGGACGTAGAAATCGAGCGGCTCAAGGCGCGGATCAGGCGGGTGCCCTATCTCGACACGTTTGACCTCAAATACAACCTGCTGGTCAAGCAACCCAATCCCAGCTCCAAAGCGGTGATGTTCTGCCTGATGGACGTTTCCGGGTCCATGACCCAAGCCACCAAGGACATTGCCAAGCGTTTCTTCATCTTGCTGTATCTGTTTTTGAAGCGAAACTACGACAAGATCGAAGTGGTGTTCATCCGTCACCACACCAGCGCCCGGGAGGTCGACGAAGAGGAATTCTTTTACTCGCGGGAAACCGGCGGCACCATCGTGTCCAGCGCCTTGAAACTGATGCAGGAAATCATGGCCGAGCGCTACCCCACCAACGAGTGGAATATCTACGCGGCCCAGGCGTCGGATGGCGACAACTGGAATGACGACTCGCCGATCTGCCGCGATATTCTGGTCAAGCAGATCATGCCGTTCGTGCAGTACTACACCTACGTGGAAATCACGCCGCGCGAACATCAGGCGCTGTGGTTTGAATACGAGCGTATCGGCGAGGCCTTTGCCGACACCTTCGCCCAGCAGCAGCTGGTCTCCGCCGGAGATATCTATCCGGTATTCCGTGAACTCTTCCAGCGCAGGTTAGTGACATGACCGCTAGAGAGCAGAAACGCCAGCCCCTCTCCACGGGTTCCGAGTGGACGTTCGAACTTATCCAGGCCTATGACCGGGAAATCGGCCGTATCGCCGAGCGTTACGCGCTGGATACCTACCCCAATCAGATAGAAGTGATCACCGCCGAACAGATGATGGACGCCTACGCCTCGGTGGGCATGCCTTTGGGCTATCACCATTGGTCCTACGGCAAACACTTCCTCAGCACTGAGAAATCCTACAGCCGCGGTCAGATGGGGCTGGCGTATGAAATCGTCATCAACTCAGACCCGTGCATCGCTTACCTGATGGAAGAAAACACGATTTGCATGCAGGCGCTGGTGGTGGCTCACGCCTGCTATGGCCACAACAGCTTCTTCAAGGGGAACTACCTGTTCCGCACCTGGACCGATGCCAGCTCGATCATTGATTACCTGGTGTTTGCCAAGCAGTACATCATGCAGTGCGAAGAGCGCCACGGCATTGATGCAGTCGAGGATCTGCTGGACTCCTGCCACGCATTGATGAGCTACGGCGTCGACCGCTACAAACGGCCCTACCCGATTTCCGCCGAAGAGGAACGGCGTCGGCAAAAAGATCGTGAGGAGCATTTACAGAAGCAGATCAACGATCTTTGGCGCACGATCCCGAAAAATGCCGACAAGAACAACAAGGAAGACAACGCTCGCTTCCCAACGGAACCGCAGGAAAACATTCTCTATTTCATCGAGAAACATGCGCCCCTGCTAGAACCCTGGCAGCGCGAAGTGGTGCGCATCGTGCGCAAGATAGCGCAGTATTTCTACCCTCAACGCCAGACTCAGGTGATGAATGAAGGCTGGGCCACGTTCTGGCACTACACCCTGATGAACGACCTGTACGACGAGGGGCTGGTCACCGACGGCTTCATGATGGAGTTTCTGACGTCGCACACCAGCGTGATCTTCCAGCCAGCCTTTGACAGCCCGTACTACAACGGAATCAATCCCTACACCCTGGGTTTCGCGATGTACCGCGACATCCGCCGCATGTGTGAAGAACCTACGGACGAAGATCGGCGCTGGTTCCCGGACATCGCCGGCACAGACTGGCTGACTGCGGTGAAATTCGCCATGAGCAGTTTCAAGGACGAAAGCTTCATCCTGCAGTACCTGTCGCCCAAGGTGATTCGCGACCTGAAGCTGTTCAGCATTCTCGATGATGATCAGAAAGAAGACCTGGTAGTGCCTGCCATTCATGACGAGCCCGGTTACCAATTCATCCGCGAAACCCTGGCTGCGCAATACAACCTCGGCAATCGTGAGCCCAACGTGCAGATTTACAGCATCGATCGGCGCGGCGACCGCTCGTTGACGTTGCGCCATCAACAACACGACCGCAAACCACTTGGCGGCTCTACCGACGAGGTGCTCAAACACTTGCACCGGTTGTGGGGATTCGACATCCATCTGGAAACCCTGCAGGGCGACAAGTTGATCAAGACCTTCCATGTTCCGCCCAAAAATGAGCAGAGTGACGGGGATTACCCGCGCCTGGACATGGCAGTCGTGCACCTTTGACGACTCGCCTGCCTGGAGCCGACAAAACCGTTTAACGCAGGCGTGACCCAGTTTTCACCTCCGCAAGCGCTCCGCAGGGTTTATCCTGTTGCGCTCACGGAGGTTTTTTATGCAGATTTACAAGGTCGGTGGCGCAGTACGCGACCGCCTGTTAGGCCAGCCGGTGACTGATGTCGACTGGGTCGTCGTCGGCGCCACCAGCGACGAAATGCTGATCAAGGGCTATCGCCCGGTCGGGACAGACTTTCCAGTGTTCCTTCACCCCCTGACGGGCGAGGAGTACGCGCTGGCGCGCACAGAACGTAAAAGCGGGCGCGGTTACGGCGGCTTTGTGTTTCATGCCAGCCCCGAGATCACGCTGGAAGAAGACCTGATCCGCCGGGATTTAACCATCAACGCCATGGCCGAGGACAAGGCAGGCAATCTGACTGACCCCTACGGCGGTCAGCGCGACCTGGAGGCGCGGGTATTGCGTCACGTTTCCCCCGCGTTTGCCGAAGATCCCCTCAGAGTATTGCGAGTCGCGCGTTTTGCGGCGCGCTATGCGCCTGAGGGTTTCAGCATCGCGCCCGAGACCCTCGCGCTCATGCGCCAACTGAGTGAATCCGGCGAGCTGGAGGCCTTGACGCCCGAGCGCAGCTGGAAGGAAATCTCCCGCGCCCTGCTGGAAAAGCACCCTGAAGTGTTTATTCAAGTGCTGCGCGATTGCGGCGCGCTGAAGGAACTGCTTCCCGAAGTAGACGCCCTGTTCGGCGTGCCACAGCCACCGGCGCATCACCCTGAAATCGATACTGGCGTGCACGTCTTGAGCGTTCTGCACCAGGCGGCCCTGCATGAGCAGCCGCTGAGCGTGCGCTGGGCCTGCCTGCTGCATGATCTCGGCAAGGGCCTGACGCCAGAGGCCGAGTGGCCCCGACACATTGCCCATGAACACACCGGCCTGCGCTTGATCAAGGCAGTCAATACGCGCTTCAAAGTGCCTCGGGAATGTCAGGAGCTGGCCTTGCTGGTAGGCCAATATCACACCCATGGCCATCGGGCGCTGGAACTCAAACCATCGACGCTGCTCGAGCTTCTACACAGCTTCGACGTCTATCGCAGGCCGCAGCGCTTCGAAGACTTTATCATCGCCTGCGAAATGGACGCCCGCGGCCGCCTCGGGTTTGAGCAGCGCGACTACCCGCAAGCCGCCTACCTGCGCGGCGCGGCCCAGGCAGCACGCGAGGTGTCGGTACAGCCATTGGTTGAGAAAGGCCTGAAGGGGCAGGCCGTGGGCGAAGCGCTGAAAGTCGAACGCCTGGATGCGCTGAAGATATACAAGGCGCAATACAACAGCTGAGAGCGCGTAGGAGCGCACGAACACACACCCGACGTGGGACCTGTAGGAGCCAACTTGTTGGCGAGACGATGGGCCTGCATGCACTGCCAGATCGCTTCGCGAACAAGTTCGCTCCTACAGGGAATCGCTTGCACATTCCCGAGCGTACACCCGACGTGGGACCTGTAGGAGCCAACTCGTTGGCGAAACGATGGGCCTGCATCCACTGAAAGACCGCCTCGCGAACAAGTTCGCTCCTACAGGGGATCGCTTGCACATTCCCGAACATACACCCGACGTGGGACCTGTTGGCGAAACGATGGGCCTGCATCCACTGGCAGATCGCCTCGCGAACAAGTTCGCTCCTACAGGGAATCGCTTGCACATTCCCGAGCGTCACCCGACGCGGAACCTGTAGGAGCCAACTCGTTGGCGAGACGGTGGGCCTGCATCCACTGAAAGACCGCCTCGCGAACAAGTTCGCTCCTACAGGGAATCGCTTGCACATTCCCGAGCGTCACCCGACGCGGAACCTGTAGGAGCCAACTCGTTGGCGAGACGATGGGCCTGCATGCACGGCCAGATCGCTTCGCGAACAAGTTCGCTCCTACAAGGGATCGCTTGCACATTCCCGAACATACACCCGACGTGGGACCTGTTGGCGAGACGATGGGCCTGCATGCACTGCCAGATCGCCTCGCGAACAAGTTCGCTCCTACAGGGGATCGTTCACAGATTCCCGAACACACCCGACGCGGAACCTGTAGGAGCCAACTTGTTGGCGAGACGGTGGGCCTGCATGCACTGGAAGATCGCTTCGCGAACAAGTTCGCTCCTACAGGGAATCGCTTGCACATTCCCGAGCGTACACCCGACGTGGGACCTGTTGGCGAGACGATGGGCCTGCATGCACTGGCAGATCGCCTCGCGAACAAGTTCGCTCCTACAGGGAATCGCTTGCACATTCCCGAACATACACCCGACGTGGGACCTGTTGGCGAAACGATGGGCCTGCATCCACTGGAAGATCGCTACAGAAAAGCATTCCAAATCAGGTAGGGGGTGCCTTAGCCGTTGAGCATGCTCTGCGGGGTCAATGGCGTCCCTCGCCATTCGAACGGCACGGGCCACAGCTGCTGGCCGATCCGGGCCTCGGCCCACAGCGTTTCGAAGCAGATCGCCGCCTCAGGATGCAATCGATCCGGCGCGATCAGTGACAGGGGCCACAACACGAACGCATTCTTCAGAATCTCCGCACGGGGCAGGATCAGACCGTCAAAATCGCCCACCTGATCGCCGTACAGCAGCACATCGATGTCCAGGGGCAAACCCTTGCGGTCAGGGGCGTAGCGACCATTCTCGGCTTCAATGAGCTTGAGCCGCCGGTCCAGCATCGCCAGCGGTAGCTCAGTCAGCCCCGACACCACCAGATTGAAGAACAGGCCGCTTTTGATCCCCACTGGCTGGCTCTCGAACACCGGCGAACACGTCATTTCAGTGACGAAGCCATCAAGCGCTTCAAGCCCTGCGGTCAGGTGCTGCTCGCGTTCGATGTTGCTGCCCAGGCCGAGGAAAATCCGTGTCAGAGACATCCGCGCTCGATCTCCACGCCCACGCCAGCGGCGGCTGCAACCGCACCGGGCTTAGTGAGCCTGAGGCGCAGCCAGGGAATCTGGAATTCACTCATCAATGTCTGGGCCAGGCGCTCGGCGAAGGTTTCCACCAACTCGAACCGCGCCTGCCCGGCAAAATCGATGATGCGCGCTGAGACGCTGGCGTAGTCCAGTGCCTTGCTGAGGTCATCGTCGGCAGCCGCCGGACGGTTATCCCAGGCAAAACTCAGGTCCAGACGCAGGCATTGGCGAATGTCGCGCTCCCAGTCGTAGGCGCCGATCACGGTGTCGACTTCCAGCCCCTCAATGAACACTCTGTCCAACACTACTCTCCACTGCACGACAAGGGCGCGATGCGCCGTTAGAATCGAAGCTTTCCAGCCTGGAACTACAAGCATGTTTGGGTCACTGGCGACATTCGCCTATCTGCTTGGGTCATTGTCCTTTGCCATTGTGCTCAGCCGCATCACCGGCAGGCCAGACCCGCGTGTCAGCGGATCGGGCAACGCCGGCGCGACCAACATGTTGCGCCTGGCAGGCCGGAAAATCGCGCTGCTGACCCTGCTCGGTGATCTGTGCAAAGGCCTGCTGCCAGTGCTGCTTGCCCGGCTGCTCGACCTGGACATCAGAGCGCAGGCCTGGATCGGGCTCTGCGCAGTCCTGGGCCATCTGTTTCCGCTGTACTTCCACTTTCGCGGCGGCAAGGGCGTCGCCACCGCCGCCGGGGTCCTGATTGCCCTGTATCCTCCGGCCGCTGCGCTGGCCATCCTCGCCTGGGCGCTGGTGTTCTACCTGCGCCGCACCAGCTCGCTGGCGGCGCTGATCGCCCTGCCGCTGACCCTGCCGCTGCTGGCCTGGCAACAACCACGGGCCTTGCTGCCCATGACATTGCTGGCCCTGCTCGTTGTCTGGCGTCACCGCAGCAACCTGCGCGACCTCGCTGCCGGGCACGAAAGACGCTTCTGAGCGTCGGCAAACCGAGGCCCTACAAGCCTGGCAACTGCTCCATGGGCCAGCGCGCCTGAACGCTGATACTCAAATCTTCCTTCTGGCCTGCCTGCAGCCGCTGACAACCGGCAAACGCGATCATCGCGCCGTTGTCGGTGCAGAACTCGGGGCGGGCATAAAACACATGGCCGTTGAGGCCTGCCAGCATCGATTCCAGCGACAGCCGCAGCGACTTGTTGGCGCTGACACCGCCTGCAATCACCAGACGCTGCATGCCGGTCTGCTTCAGCGCCCGCTTGCACTTGATGGTCAAAGTCTCCACCACTGCCTGCTGGAAGGCCAGCGCGATGTCGCAACGGGTTTGCTCACTGTCGTCCCCGGCGCTCTGACACTGCTGCCAGGTATTCAAGGCTGAGGTTTTCAGCCCGCTGAAGCTGAACTCAAGCCCCGGCCGGTCCGTCATCGGCCGCGGAAACAGAAAGCGCCCGGCAACACCGCGCGTAGCCAGCGCGGCAATCTCCGGCCCGCCCGGGTATTGCAGCCCCATCATCTTCGCCGTCTTGTCGAAGGCCTCACCCGCCGCATCGTCCAGGGTCTCGCCCAGCAACTGGTAAAGACCGATGCCATCGACGCGAACCAGCTGCGTATGCCCCCCGGAAACCAACAAAGCGACGAACGGAAACTCCGGTGGTTGCGACTCCAGCATGGGTGCGAGCAAATGGCCCTCCATGTGGTGCACGCCCAGGGCAGGAATATCCCAGGCAAAGGCCAGCGCCTGCGCGCACGACGCGCCGACCAGCAAGGCGCCGACCAGCCCCGGCCCGGCGGTGTAGGCAATGGCGTCGATGTCAGCGGCGACGATATCGGCGTCAGCCATGACCTGACGAATCAGCGGCAGCATGCGTTTGACGTGATCACGCGAAGCAAGCTCGGGCACCACGCCGCCATAGGCACGATGCAGGTCGATCTGACTGAACAGCGCATCGGCCAACAGCCCGCGTTCACTGTCGTAAAGGGCGACGCCGGTCTCGTCGCAAGAAGTTTCTAATCCCAGTACTAGCATGGGTTTGCGCCTTGTAGAGGCTGAATTCGAAGGCGCGCATAATAGTCGCCGCCCGATGCCCCGACCAGCGGTTTTCGATCAGAGGCTTTGCATTCCTCTCAATGAGGGGTTAACATCCGCAACCCTTAAAAACCGACGTACTTATGTGCAGTTTTTGCACGAGACGTTGACCCCGGTAATGAATGAAGGTAGCTCTGGATGCCAGCCGTCAAAGTTAAAGAGAACGAACCCTTCGACGTAGCTCTGCGTCGTTTCAAGCGCTCCTGCGAAAAAGCCGGTGTTCTGGCTGAAGTTCGTAGCCGCGAATTTTACGAGAAGCCTACTTCTGAGCGTAAGCGTAAAGCAGCAGCCGCTGTTAAGCGTCACGCCAAGAAAGTACAGCGCGAACAGCGCCGCGCCGTTCGTCTGTATTAATTTACAGACGTCTGTCGCAAGCTTCTGCAACGCCCGGTCTAACAGCCGGGCTAGCGGCAGTTATGGCTACGCATAAAGCTACATTGAAGAAGCAACCACTGCGCACATGCGCAACCGGTTTCTTGATCAAGCACGTCCTGCCTGAAACCAGGCCATATTGATCACGCCGTCAAGGCGAGCGCATCAATGTGAATGGCGAGTATGCCTTGATGATCTTCGCAAGAAGCTCAGCCAAGGCAGCGTCATCCTCGCACGCTGAGCGAAGCTGAATCCGCACGCCGGCATTCGATTTGCTGACGACAGCCAACATGCTTCAACGCCTACACTGCCTGACCCGATCGCCCGAGCGCAATAACCGCTCAGGTTTACAGCGGGCCACAGGTTAGTGAACGGCAGCTACCCTTCCAGATAATGTTGAGCCACCGCGCCCATTCGCCTGTGCCTCGACAACACGGCAGACAAGCCGCGTGCAGCTGCTACATTCTGGTCCGCCACGATCCCCATGGCGGAACGCTTGATGTGAGAACGACATGGCCGGGCTGATTCCCCAAGGCTTCATTGACGACCTTCTGAACCGCACCGACATCGTCGATGTTGTCAGCTCACGTCTGCAATTGAAGAAAACCGGGAAGAATTTCAGCGCGTGCTGCCCGTTTCACAAGGAAAAGACACCGTCTTTCAGCGTCAGCCCTGACAAACAGTTTTATTACTGCTTTGGCTGCGGCGCGGGTGGCAACGCCCTGGGCTTCATCATGGATCACGACAACCTGGATTTCGTCCAGGCAGTCGAGGACCTGGCCAAGTCTGCCGGCATGGAAGTGCCGCGCGAGCAAAGCAGCAAGGGGCAGAAGCCACGCCAGCCCACCGACTCGCCGCTTTACCCCCTGCTCACCGCCGCCGCCGAATACTACCGGCTCGCCCTGAAGAATCATCCGACGCGCAAAGCCGCAGTGGATTACCTGAAAGGCCGTGGCCTGTCCGGAGAAATCGCCCGGGATTTCGGCCTGGGGTTCGCCCCGCCAGGCTGGGACAATCTATACAAGCATCTGAGCAGCGACACGCTGCAACAGAAGGCCATGATCGATGCCGGCCTGCTGATTGAAAATGCCGAAACCGGCAAGCGCTACGACCGCTTTCGCGACCGGGTGATGTTCCCCATTCGCGACAGCCGGGGCCGCGTCATTGCCTTTGGTGGCCGGGTGCTGGGGGACGACAAACCCAAGTACCTCAATTCGCCGGAAACTCCCGTGTTTCACAAGGGGCAGGAGCTTTACGGCCTGTTCGAGGCGCGCAAATTCAACCGCAGCCTCGATGAGATCATTGTCGTCGAAGGCTACATGGACGTTATCGCCCTGGCACAGCAAGGCCTGCGCAATGCCGTGGCAACGCTGGGCACCGCCACCAGTGAAGAACACTTGAAGCGCCTGTTCCGGGTCGTGCCCAATGTGCTGTTCTGCTTCGATGGCGACCAGGCCGGACGAAACGCCGCCTGGCGGGCACTGGAAGCGACGCTTTCCAGCCTGCAGGACGGGCGCCGCGCGCGGTTTCTGTTTTTGCCCGAAGGCGAAGACCCGGACACGCTGGTACGCGCCGAAGGCACCGATGCCTTCAAGGCACGCATCCATCAACATGCGCAGCCTCTGGCCGATTACTTCTTCGAGCAGTTGACCAAAGAGGCCGACCCGCGCTCGCTGGAGGGCAAGGCGCACATGGCCACACTGGCGGCGCCGCTGATCGACAAGGTGCCAGGAGCCAACCTACGCACGCTGATGCGTCAGCGCCTGACGCAAATTACCGGGCTGACCCACGAAACCGTCAGTCAGCTGGTACAGAACGCCCCCGCCGAGGCACCGCCCAGCTACGATCCGGGTTTCGATTATGACGCGATGCCCGACTATGCTGATTATCAGCAGCAAGGCGGATACGAAGCGCCTCAGCAGGACTGGACGCCGCAGAAATCCGGCGGCCAGGGTCAGAAAAAGTGGGAAAAGAAGCCCTGGGACAAGAAAGGTCGACGCGGAAACGACGAACCACGTGCCCCGCGCACGCCGACCACCGTCGAACCTCCAACGTTGACAGCATTGAGGACACTTCTGCACCACCCTGAGCTTGCCGAGAAAGTCGAAGATGCCAGCCATCTTGCTGCAGAAGACCACATTTACGCGCAGTTGCTGGTGGCTTTGCTGGAAGCCCTGCAGAAAAACCCGAAGCTGCGCTCGTTGCAATTGATCGCTCGCTGGCACGGCACCGAACAGGGTCGGCTTTTGCGAGCACTAGCGGAAAAGGAATGGCTGATCTCGGCCGATAACCTTGAACAACAGTTTTTCGACACTATAACTAGGTTATCCGCCCGCCAACGCGAGCGCAGCCTGGAGCAATTGATCAGGAAGGAACGCCAGACAGGCTTGGACGCAGATGAAAAACTTCTGCTGCTGAAGCTGTTAAATCGGAATGTTCCTGCACAAACCCCGACCTCAACTGGCGCGTGAGGTCATAGCTCGGGTATAATCCCCGGCTTGTTTTTTGCCCGCCAAGACCTTCAGTGGATAGGGTGTTATGTCCGGAAAAGCGCAACAGCAGTCTCGTATCAAAGAGTTGATTACCCTGGGTCGTGAGCAGAAGTATCTGACTTACGCAGAGGTCAACGATCACCTGCCCGAGGATATTTCAGATCCCGAGCAGGTAGAAGACATCATCCGCATGATCAACGACATGGGGATCCCGGTACACGAGAGTGCCCCGGATGCCGACGCCCTGATGCTGGCCGACGCCGATACCGACGAGGCAGCCGCAGAAGAAGCGGCAGCCGCGCTGGCAGCGGTTGAAACCGACATCGGTCGCACCACTGACCCTGTGCGCATGTACATGCGCGAAATGGGCACGGTCGAGCTTCTGACCCGTGAAGGCGAAATCGAAATCGCCAAGCGGATCGAAGAAGGTATTCGCGAAGTCATGGGCGCCATCGCTCATTTCCCTGGGACCGTTGATCATATTCTTTCCGAGTACACCCGTGTCACGACGGAAGGCGGTCGCCTGTCCGACGTGCTAAGCGGCTATATCGACCCGGATGACGGCATCGCGCCGCCCGCCGAAGTGCCGCCGCCGGTTGACCCGAAAACAGCCAAGGCTGCCGAGGGCGAAGAAGACGAGGAAGAGAAGGACGACTCCACTGACGACGAGGAAGAAGTCGAAAGCGGTCCTGATCCGGTCATCGCGCAACAGCGTTTCGGCGCTGTGTCGGACCAGATGGAAATCACTCGCAAGGCGCTGAAGAAGCACGGCCGTGGCAGCAAGCAGGCAATTGCCGAGCTGGTTGCGCTGGCTGAGCTGTTCATGCCGATCAAGCTGGTTCCCAAGCAGTTTGAAGGCCTGGTTGAACGTGTACGTGGCGCACTTGAGCGTCTGCGTGCCCAGGAACGCGCCATCATGCAGCTGTGCGTACGTGATGCACGTATGCCGCGCGCCGACTTTCTGCGTCAGTTCCCTGGCAACGAAATCGACGAAAGCTGGACCGACGCACTGGCCAAGGGCAAGAGCAAGTACGCCGAAGCCATCGGTCGCCTGCAGCCGGACATTCAGCGTTGCCAGCAGAAGCTGATCGCGCTGCAGACTGAAACCGGTCTGACCGTTGCTGAAATCAAGGACATCAACCGTCGCATGTCGATCGGCGAGGCCAAGGCCCGTCGCGCGAAGAAAGAGATGGTTGAAGCCAACCTGCGTCTGGTGATCTCGATCGCCAAGAAGTACACCAACCGTGGCCTGCAATTCCTCGACCTGATCCAGGAAGGCAACATCGGTTTGATGAAGGCGGTGGACAAGTTCGAATACCGTCGTGGTTACAAGTTCTCGACGTACGCGACATGGTGGATCCGTCAGGCCATCACGCGCTCGATTGCCGACCAGGCACGCACCATTCGTATTCCGGTGCACATGATCGAGACGATCAACAAGCTCAACCGTATTTCCCGGCAGATGCTGCAGGAAATGGGTCGCGAACCGACGCCGGAAGAGCTGGGCGAGCGCATGGAAATGCCTGAGGACAAGATCCGCAAGGTATTGAAGATTGCCAAAGAGCCGATCTCCATGGAGACGCCGATTGGTGACGACGAAGATTCCCATCTGGGTGACTTCATCGAAGACTCGACCATGCAGTCGCCTATCGACGTCGCTACCGTTGAGAGCCTGAAAGAAGCCACTCGCGAAGTGCTGTCGGGCCTCACCGCCCGCGAAGCCAAGGTTCTGCGCATGCGTTTCGGTATCGACATGAATACCGACCATACGCTGGAAGAAGTCGGCAAGCAGTTCGATGTCACCCGTGAGCGTATTCGTCAGATTGAAGCCAAGGCCCTGCGCAAGTTGCGTCACCCGACCCGAAGCGAGCATCTGCGCTCGTTCCTGGACGAGTAACGTCCCCTGCGGCACACAAAACCCCCGACTCGTCGGGGGTTTTGCGTTTTTGCATATAAGTTTCATCGCCGCAGGCCACGCATGTTGCAGTGAGGCTACACTGGATCCATTGCCACTACCCGTTTGAGGCTGCCATGTCGCGACTGCCGGCCATTATGCTCGCTTGCCTGATAGGCACCTCGGCCAACGCAGCCCTGCAACACACAACCTCGTCGCCTCAAGCCCATGGGCCGCACGCTCCCCTGCTACTGGCAAGCGCCGCTGCGGCCGGCAGCCCACTTACGCAAGCGCAGACCGCCGCCGATGAATCTTTTTCACCAGCCGCGTATCGCAGCAACATAACGGCAGAGCGCTCGATGCTCACAGAATACCTTGTGGTGTACGGCTTGCCGGGGTTGCTGCTACTGACCACGGTGCTGATCATCGTCATACGGGTCAACCGCCAGCTCAGCTCCGAGATTACCCGGCGCATGCAGCTGGAGCAGGAACTGCGCAGCAGCGAGCACCATTATCGCGGGCTGGTCGAGAGCCTGTCGGCGATTTCCTGGGAGTCCAACCCGGAAGACCTCACCTTCAGCTACGTCTCCCCCCAGGCAGAAGGGCTGCTGGGATACTCCATGGCACGCTGGGAAGAGCCGGGCTTTTGGCAAAGCATCGTTCATCCCCTTGATCTGCAGCGGGCAGAGGCCCTTTGCAGCGAAGCCACGAGCAAGGGTGAAAATCACAGCATCGATTATCGAGTCGTCCACGCCGACGGCAGAACGCTGTGGATACGCGATATCGTCAGCCTGATCATGCTAGGGGGCGAACCGGTGTTGCGCGGCCTCATGATCGATATCAGCGACGCCAAGAAAACCGAAGAATCGCTGCGCCTGTCGGAAGGCAAGTTCGCCTCGGTGTTCGCCCAGTGCCCGGACATGCTGATAATCGCTAACCTGGCCGACGGCACCCTGATGGAAGCCAACGCCGCATTTGCCGAACAGATCGGCCTGGATGCCGCCGCCGTCGCTGGTTTCACACCCAGCGAACTGGGTATATGGGGCGAGCCCGGTGCCGGCCCGGGCATGCTCGAGCGCTTGCGCCATGGCAGCGTGCGCAACCTGGAAATGCTCTTTCGCCGCAAGGATGGCCGCACGTTCTGCGGCCTGCTGTCTTCCGAGCCCTTCGACCTGGATTCGACGCAGGCGGTGGTGGTCGTGGTGCGCGACATCAGCCAGCTCAAGCAATCCCAGCAGGAGCTGCAGTTGTCGGAGGAGAAGTTCGCCAAGAGTTTTCATTCTTCCCCCGACGGTTTGATCATCACCCGGCAACGCGATGGCCTGCTGGTCGAGATGAACCAGGGGTTCGTTCGCATGACTGGCTATGAGCACGAGGTGGCGCTGCATCAGTCGTCGCTGGATCTGGGCATCTGGGCCAACCCGCAGGAACGCAAGCAACTGCTGGCGCATATGGACCGGGATGGCTTCGTGAGCGATTTCCGCGCCCACCTGCGCCGTAAGGACGGTCAGATTCTGCTGTGCGAAATATCCTCACGACCACTGGTGATCGGCGACGATGCCTGCATGCTGACCATCGCCAGGGACATCACCGAACGCCAGCAGATGCAGGAAAAACTCAAGCTGGCCGCCACAGTGTTCGAGAGCACTGCCGAAGGTGTACTCATCACTGATACGCGGCAGCAAATCAACGCGGTCAACCGCGCCTTCACGGAAATTACCGGTTACAGCGAGCAGCAAGCCGTCGGCCAGACCCCGCGCCTGCTGGCTTCCGGGCTGCATGACAGCGCCTTTTACGCTGCCATGTGGTATCAGCTCACCGCTGAAGGTCACTGGCAGGGAGAAATCAGCAACCGGCGCAAGAACGGCGAAATCTACCCCAGCTGGCTGACTATCAATGCGGTGCGCAACAGAGCCGGGTTCATCACCCATTTCGTCGCGGTCTTCGCCGACATCTCCAGCCTCAAACACGCTCAGGCGCGGCTGGACTATCAGGCCCACCACGACCCGCTCACCGGCCTGCCAAACCGCACCCTGTTCGAAAGCCGCCTGCAGACCGCGTTGGTTCAAGGCCAGGAATCACACAGCCTGGGCGCCGTGCTGTTTCTGGACCTGGACCGCTTCAAACACATCAATGACAGCCTCGGCCACCCGGTGGGCGACCTGTTGCTCAAGGGCATTGCCCTGCGCCTCAAGGAAAACCTGCGCGACATCGATACCGTTGCGCGCCTGGGCGGTGATGAGTTCATCATCCTGCTGCCGGGCCTGTCGCAGGCCAGCGACGCTGACGCCATCGCCGCCAAACTGCTGGGCTGCTTCAGCGCCCCGTTCCAGGCGGGTGATCACGAGTTCTTCATGAGCGCGAGCATCGGCAGTTGCCTGTTCCCCACCGACGGCAACGACGTCGCCACCATCGTCAAAAATGCCGACGCCGCGATGTACCGCTCCAAGGCCAAAGGCCGCAACCGGGTCGAAAGCTACACCCAGGACCTGACATCCCAGGCCAGCGCACGCATCGCCCTGGAGCAGGAACTGCGGCGAGCCATCGAGCGCAACGAACTGAGCCTGTGCTATCAGCCAAAAATCTCCCTCAGCACACAGCAACTGATTGGCGCCGAAGCGCTGATTCGCTGGACCCACCCCAGCCTGGGCGAGGTGCCACCCGAACGCTTTATCCAGCTCGCCGAAGAGAACGGCATGATCCTGCAGATAGGCGACTGGGTACTGGAACAGGCCTGCCAACAGCTGCATCACTGGAACGAGCTATACGTCCCGTTTGGCGCCTTGTCGGTCAACCTCGCCGGCGCGCAACTGCGGCAGCCGACCCTGCTGGCGCGCATCGGCCAATTGCTGTCGCGCTATGAACTGGCCCCCGAGCGCCTGCAACTGGAAATCACCGAAAACTTCATCATGAGCCAGACCGAGGAAGCCCTCGCCGTGCTGCACGAACTCAAAAAACTGGGGGTGCAACTGGCCATCGACGACTTCGGCACCGGCTATTCTTCCCTCAGCTACCTGAAACGCCTGCCGCTGGACACCCTGAAAATCGACCAGTCCTTCGTCCGCGGCCTGCCCGAAGACCCACACGACGCCGCCATCGTACGCGCCATCATCGCCCTCAGCCGCAGCATGCAACTGACCGCTATCGCCGAAGGCGTCGAAACCCCGGAACAGCAGCAATTCCTCACCGACGAAGGCTGCGAACAGATCCAGGGCTACCTCATCAGCATGCCCCTACCCCCCGACGAATTCAGCGCGAGGTTTCTTCGCATGCGTTTTTCGGACGTTTCGGATAGCACAGCAACGAAACCACCGTTATAATCCGCGGCCTACTGAGGGCCTATAGCTCAGTTGGTTAGAGCAGGGGACTCATAATCCCTTGGTCCACGGTTCGAGTCCGTGTGGGCCCACCATACTCAAAGCCGCGCATTGCGCGGCTTTTGTGTTTTTGGGGGGTTGCCGCTATACCTGTCCTCTGCCTGAGCCACCATTTGGAACATCTGCAACTTGGTCTGCTCGTTTTGAATCATTGCTTGCTCTGCAGCAATGCGCCCCTGTAGCTCGGCGATACCTTTGGGGTCTTGGGTTTTATCAATTTGCCCCATGAGCTGATCAAGCTGACGCAGCCTACCTTTGGCTTGATCATAGGCATCCAATGCGAAAGCCTTGTCCTGTGATGGTTTTACGGCTTGCGCCTGGCAGGCAGTACGTTGTTCATCCTGAGTGAAACTTTGGCATGCATCGAACACCTTGTTATCTGCATAGATCGTCTCCGCACGGCCATCTATGCCTGTATAACCGCCACGTTTCACTGAGTCATACACCGCTTGCCATTCTTGAGGCAGATACTCTCGGAGCTGAGGATCATCGAACACTCTTCCGAGCCCTCGCGAGCCAGTGATCGCCCCGTACTGCTGCTTCATCTGGTCAATCTGAGAAGCCATCTGTTGGACCTGCTGGCTCCAACGGGTGGAGTTAGAAGCAAACTCAGCGATAGTCATCGGGGATTCGGTTACCTGGCTGGTAACGGTTACAGGAATTTGTGCAAAGCACTGCTGCGCACACATCAACGATGAAAATGCGGCAGCAATACGAAGCGGCTGCTTGCCCATACGAGCCGGACACTTAAACAGATCCATAGTCACCTCTCCATTAGAAATGGTGAGCGCTGGGCCGTCTGTCCGGCCTGTCGATCTGTTTAGGAATCGCACCCGGCACGGCGTTGCCGTTCTTGGGGTGACTATGCGCCAGTCTTACCCGGTGTAGGCCCCGTCTTTTAGGGGCCGCGCCCATAATGCAAACAGCATCAGCGAGGCGGTTTCAGCGTTCGTTTGAGAAACCAAAAACCTATGTTTTGGCGAGCCAATTATCTCATCAAGGCTCCATTATCTGAAGTACCGACCGTCCAGGAAATTTCGTCATGACGAAGTATTTCTCTGTCCAAAAGCTAGTGACGCATCAGCTAGAACCAAAACACTATATATTGGCAAACCAACTATATAACTTTGGTTAAACCGTCGAACAATAACTTCCTAGTTCTTCGTCATGACGAAGTTTTTATTGTCACGAAGTACTAGTGCAGGATAGGCTGTTCGCCGGTAAAGTGTCATACATTCTGTATTCCACTTGGCCCGTTGGGGCCGATTTAGGGTTCGCGTTATGAGTGTTGAAAAGAAGTTACCGATTCTAAGTGTCAAGCTAGGGCCTGAACTCAAAGACCGACAGGAGGCTTATTGCGAAAGCCTTGGTCGTGCTCCCAGCTCGGCTATTAAAGAGGCCATAGAGCAACAGCTAAAAAGCGCTGATGCTTTGCCAGCCCCCAGGGTGTACCGACAAACAGAAGCAGCCAAGGAGCCAAAGCAACGCTTTGAACTCTTGCTGACAGCTTCTGAAAAAGCTGCCGTGAAAGAGCGTTCCCATGTCGAGCGCTGTTCTATGCGGCGCTGGGTTGTTGATTCCATCCGAACTGGCTTAACTCATGAGCCGCAATTTGGCATGTCCGAAATTTATGCATTGGGGGAATCCAATTACCAGTTGCTCGCACTGGGTCGAAACCTGAATCAAGTTGCTCGGCGCTTGAATGAAGTTACCTACGAGCCGATCACCGTCGAGCGGATCGAGGCACTCAGCCGACTGATAAATTAGCATACAAAAGTCGTGAGCGACGCTATCCGGGCGAGCTTGGAACGGTGGAGCATTACTCGCGAAACTTAGACGTGTAAACGTTCACGGCTATAACTCACCGCGCAGATTCGGCCACCAGCGTTCACATGGCGAAAAATTTAGCTGATTGGTGACAGGAGCAAAAAATTCGTCATGACGAATTTTTGCTCCTGAGTAGAGTTTGCGAAGCTATTTCGTTAGCCGACCTCTGGACGGGAAGCCTTCATGTCTAGTCGATTGGCTTAAGTCAAACTGCGTGTACAGATAGCATGCGTCTAGTCAGGCTGCGCCGGTTGACCTCAATCTCACGCACAACGTCGGGCCCTCGATAGACCATCGAGGTTTCGTGACGCGCATAGCCGCTCTTCGCGGAATACAGCTATCCTTCTGACAGCAGTCAAAGCGCCTACGCGGAAATGGATAGCCACCTATAACTAGCAATAAAATAGGTTATCACCAATTATTGCCGTTTATCGGTTTTAGCAACGGAGGACTGATATAGCGATGATTTTGTGACCGAAAGCTTTGAGAACGATTGCAGGATAGCCAATGATGAGAACAATATGCAGGAACTGACGAAAAACCATACGAATGATCAGCGTCGGCTCACGTCGGTCGAATTTCAGACGCTGGCCAAGGTTCCGGCCGCGGTCGAGTGGTTTGCCAACCTGGACAACCCTCGAACACGACGTGCTTACCAAAACGACCTGGAAGACTTCTGTAGTTTTGTCGGCTTGGCTTCGGCCGATGAATTTCGGGTCGTGACCCGATCGCATGTTTTAGCCTGGCGCGCCCAGCTCGAGCATCGCGGTTTGGCCGGAGCCACGATCCGGCGCAAATTGGCCGCGCTGGCCAGCCTCTTTGATCACCTCCTGGAGAACAATGCGATCGCCGGCGGCAATCCAGTGCATGGGGTAAAACGTCCCAGGATAGAAAGCAATGAAGGCAAGACGCCGGCGTTGGGTGACCACCAGGCGAAGGCGCTGCTCGAGGCGCCGGATGAAACAACACTTAAAGGGCAGCGCGACCGGGCGCTATTGGCTGTTCTTCTCTATCACGGACTGCGCCGTGAAGAAGCGGCGCTGCTGCAGGTTAGCGACATTCAGGAGCGCCGCGGTATTCAGCATCTGAAGGTTCACGGCAAGGGCGGCAAGGTGCGATACCTCCCGTTGCACCCGATCGCAGCCGGGCGTATTCATCAGTACCTGGAAAACTCAGAGCATCATCTGGCCGAACGGAAGGTGCCACTGTTCATGCCGCTGCGAGGTAAATTGACCGGCGCCGGTATCACGGCAAACGGCATCTATGCCGTCGTCACGGCCTACGCGAAAAAGGCCGGGATTGAGGTCGACGGCCTTGGGGTTCATGGACTCCGAGCAACGGCAGCCACCAACGCCTTGGAGCATGAAGCCGATATCGCCAAGGTCCAGGCCTGGCTGGGTCATGCCAACATCAGCACGACCAAGATCTACGATCGGCGGGAGAACCGGCCGGAGGATTCACCCACCTATAAAGTGAAGTATTAATTGAAGTGATCGAGGCCTAAGCGGCAGCTCACCCACGCGCACTGCCGAGGATGTGGTGCAACGCTGCCCATGGATGATGACCTTCCACATCGCTGGCTGGACAGGTGTCGGCATGTAGAAAGGGGCTTTCGCAGTCTTCCAGCGCTTGGCTTTCCATGCAGCCAGTGCATACAGCACGTCCGGCAACGATCGACCATCGACCGTTCCATTCCTCAACACCTCGTTCAGTATCCACTGTTTCGACTCCTCAGCGTACGTTTGTTAGATGCTGAAGGTAGCGCTGTGCGGGCCGGTTTGATACGCCCAAAACCATACCCTTGTTTGAGTTGTAAGCCATGCGCACCAACCAATAAAGCGACGCCTGTTGGTCGGCTTATTAACGGCAGCTTTCGGCCATAAGCAGACCTTCGCCCGCATATTTACGATGCCCTACCGTTCTAATTGGCGTTGCCTCAGAATATCGGTCCACTAGCGGCTGGATGGAACCACCATGCGCATCGTCACAGACTCCCGGCCAAACGAAATCCTCAGGCTGGCGTTACGGGAATACGTCCAAGGTGTACCGTACCTCGGCCCCATTTTTCGTTGAAATGATCCATCAAAAGATTTATGAGGCGCGGCGGCTGTATGTTGGCGAAAATATCAGGTGTGTATTCTTCTGGTTTGCGCCACTGACAAAGCCAGTGGCGTAAGCCAGCCTATTAATTATTTGACGTTACGGCTTGGCAACGTGCCAGACTTGGTTGACGCCGTCACCGGTTGTATCCCCTGGCTTGGTATCTTTGACCCAGCTGTAAAGTGGCATGCCTTTGTATGCCCATTGTTTTGTGCCATCGTCTCGAGTGACGACAGAGTAATCATGACCCGCTTTCGCGTCTGCGGATACCGGTAAAGGTGGCCAGTTTGAAGCGCATGGCCCATTGCAGACCGACTTGCCCGAGGTGTCCTTACCGAAGGTATAAAGAGTCATTCCTTTCACGTCTACGAGTACTTTTCCCTTGTCCGTTTCAGCAAGCTTGACTGGCGCATCGGCGAGCGCCAAACCCGACATGCAGCTGGCGGCAACAGCGACGGTGAGAATCATCTTTTTGAACATATGTATTTCCTTTGGTCATTTTTAATTTTTAGAAGACCCACCTGCTTTTGAAACGGCAAGCGATCAGACAGTAGACGAGCCACAAACAGGTTAATTCGATTCCGTAGAAAAAACGTCCCGATATCATTTTTTGCTGGAATGCTGGGCTCCCCCCCCCCGGACCCTATGCCTTCCTCAATTGAGCAAAGCGACGCTCACGGTCACGCATCACTGGCTCATCTCAATGAGCGACGGCGATCCATCATCCAGGACTCATCATTTTCACTCATTATTATTCACTTGGTCGTGGAGTATCAGCAGGCCCCCATGAAGGCCTGCGCTGTTCAATCAGTCGGCCTTGAGCGTCGACACCACCTTGTTGCTGTCGAGATCGACTGTGGAGATACTCAAGTCCTCATTGAGGACATACGCCTTCGACTTGTCTTTGGTGAAGACAATGGCCTGGCGGGGTGCCTTCAAACCGGTCACAGTGGTGGTCACTTTCAGCGTTTTGGTGTCGATCACTGAAAGGCTGTTGTCACCGAGGTTACCCGAGTAGACGTGCAGCCCGTCTGGAGTGAGGGCTGCGCCGTAGGGGTCTTTGCCAACCATGACGGTGGTTGTGATGGCGCGTTTTTGAGTGTCGACAACTGCGATGCTGTTACTGCCGCTGTTAGCCGCGTACAGCGTATTGCCGTCCGCCGATATGGAGATGGCGCGCAACTTGTTGAAGCCAGTGATCTCACCTTCAATCGTATTGGTCTTGCTGTCGACCAGGGTAATTTTGTCCCCAAGAAAGTTGGTGACATAGACGGTTTTGCCGTCAGGGCTTACTCGGATGCCCTGGCGCGGTTGGGAGAAGCCAGGTACCACAGCTACTGGCCGCTGGTGATCAAGGTCAATGACCGACAGCGTGCTGGCCGCTTCATTGTTGACGTAGAGCAGGCTTCCGTCCTTGCTGAGTGTGGTACCAAAAGCACCTGCGCCCAACGGAATATCTGCGATCACTTTTAAAGTCTTGGTGTCAATCTTGCGCACGACCCCCAAACTGCTGTCGGAGAGGTAGAACACATCGCCAGTTGGCGAAAACACAATATTTCGCGGCGTGACGTAGCCGGTGAGAACCTGGCGAACCTTACCGGTTTTCAAATCATAAACCACTACATCTGGACGCTGACTGTAAGAGACCACCGCCGTCGTTTCATCAGGGCTGACGGCCAGCGAGTTGTTGTGAATATCGCCGTCAAACGTCCAGCGATCTTGCGCGGCCCACGCGCTCATCGATGCGGCCAACGCAACACCCAACGTCAGGGCTGTGACGGTTTTCTTTATCACATTCATCAGAGTTTCCTCATAGGGTAAGCAAGGCATCCAGTCGCGCCTTGGCATATATAACTCGTTCATCGCTGCAAGGCAATGAGTTGACTTTATGCGTCGTTGATAAATTCCGGAAACAACTTTTTTTGGTAGCTCTTACCTGTTTTATAAATAGGTCTAGCTATTCCTGGCTCACGAATTGACTGCAGTTTTCCCAGAATCGCTCAAGCCCAGGCGAGATGTATTTGTCCCGGTGGCGGATCAGAAAAAAACGTCGGGTCAGTGCAGGCAACGCGTGCGGCAGTTCAACCAGAACTTCAGAGGCCAGTAGATCCCGAACGACCCAGCGGGACAGGCAACTGATGCCAATGCCTTGTGCGAGGGTATGCTTGATGGCCTCCGAACTGCCGATCTGGCGCGTTTCGGCGAGATCGTGCAAATGACGCAGCAGCAATTGTTCGACTTCTTCACGGGTACCAGAACCTGGCTCGCGCAGTAGCCATTCAGCGGTACGAAGATCATCAAGTGTGACCTGCTGCTTTAGTGCCAAGGGGTGCCGTTGGCCTGCGACAATAAGCAACTCATCAATAAGCCAAGGCTCGGCACTGAGTTCGGGCAGGTGGCAAGGCCCCTCGATCAGGCCCATATCAATCTCGAAATCAGCGACTCTTCTTGCGATAGCCATGCTGTTGGCCATGTCGACATCGACCCTCAAATGTGGTGTTGATTGACGTAGCTCACCGAGAATTAATGGCAGAACATAATTGCCTATCGTGGTACTGCATCCTACCCGCAAGCGTGTCTTCAGCCCGGCATGGCCGGGTAAGAAACTGGCCTCTATCTGTTGTGCATTCTCAAGCATCCTTCTGGCTTGAGGCAGTAAGGCATGGCCGTTATCGTTCAGCACTAAACGCTTGCCTACACGGTCGAACAGCCTGGTATCCAAGGCGCTTTCCAACTCGTTCAGTGCGGCGCTGGTTGCAGATTGGGACAGTGATACCGAAATGGCGGCGCTGGTGGTGCTACCGTGCTGCGCGACGGCGCAGAAAATTTGTAGCTGGCGTAGGCTTAGCTTCAAGTAATCTACCTTCTTAATAGGTAATATAAACCTATACTATCCGTTTTTACCGCTATGCCCATCAAGCTATACTTCAACCATGTCATATTGAAGGCACACTGAAGCGGGAGCGCGAAAATGAGTGAGACACGACTCGCAGCTATAATGGGCGGCAGCCATCCACTGGCGGCTTTGTCCAATCCACGAGAAGCGATCCGGCAGTTCACACCCAACTGGTTCGCCGCCACGATGGGCACCGGGATTCTGGCGCTGGCTCTGGGCCAACTGCCCTTTGTTGCGCAGTGGCCCAAAGCGTTAGGGGAAGCCTTGTGGTTTTTTAATATCGTGCTGTTTTGCCTGTTTACGCTGATGTACGCGAGCCGTTGGGTATTGTTCTTCGACGAGGCCAAACAGATCTTCGGCCACTCCACTGTATCGATGTTTTTTGGAACTATCCCCATGGGATTGGCGACCATCATCAACGGTTTTCTCCTTTATGGTTTGCCACGCTGGGGGGGTGGGGTAGTCGCTTTAGCGGAAGTGTTGTGGTGGATCGATGTCACCATGGCATTGGCCTGCGGGGTGCTGATCCCGTATATGATGTTTACTCGCCAGCAGCACAGCATTGATCAGATGACAGCGGTATGGCTGCTGCCAGTAGTTGCGGCTGAGGTGGCTGCCGCCAGTGGCGGTCTATTGGCTCCGCACCTCGCTGATGCGAGCGCACAGTTCACCATGCTCATCACCAGCTACGTGCTGTGGGCCTACTCGGTGCCCGTCGCCTTGAGCATACTGGTGATCCTGTTACTGCGCATGGCGCTGCACAAACTACCTCATGAAAGCATGGCAGCATCGAGCTGGCTGTCTTTAGGGCCGATCGGTACCGGGGCTTTGGGGATGTTGCTGCTGGGCAACGATGCTCCAGCAATCTTTGCTGCTCATGGAATGGCAAGCATCGGCGGCGTAGCCGAGGGCATTGGCTTGATCGGTGGTGTGCTGTTCTGGGGGCTGGGATTGTGGTGGATGGTATTGGCGCTGCTAATTACCGGGCGCTACTTTAGGGAGGGCATTCCCTTCAACCTCGGCTGGTGGGGCTTCACCTTTCCGCTGGGAGTGTACGCCGTAACAACCCTCAAATTGGGCTCTATGCTGCACCTCACGTTCTTTAGCTTCTTTGGCGTGGTGCTGGTGTTGATGCTGACTGTCATGTGGATGATCGTCGCGGCTAAAACCCTGGCTGGTGCCTATCGCGGCAACTTGTTCGTCTCGCCGTGTATCCACTCGCTGAACAAGGCGAGCAAAACCTGAGCCTTTGGCTACTTGATCGACTGTTTGGCGTGACGCAGTGTGGACAAAATGCGCTGCCTAACATTCGGGTGAGTGCAAACAGAAAGGGGACTTGGGTGTGGCATTTCCAGCAATGAAAAATTAGGGAAGGCGAGCCGAACACGCGGTATGGCTTTCTGGGCAACACGTCCGGCAAACACGATAGTGACGAGATCAGGGAAAAGCGTCAGTAGCGTGATCAGCATCTCGATACCTTCCTCAATTTGCGCTCTGCGGAGCGGACCCTTGGGCTTATCGAGATCTGGTAACCAAGGGTACAAATTCCAAAGGACGGTTTTGTGACGTGCCAGTCCAACCTGCTCAATGAAACCTTTCAGGTTGCGTTGTGCAGGCCCCGGATTGTCTCTTGAGACATACCGTGGAAGACTGACCGTTCGAGCGGGCGATTCCAACAAGATCAATACCCTTGCGAAGACGCCGCCATCCAGTGGATCGAAATACGGTAAAGTTCTTCCGCCCGTGGACTGGGCCATTACCCAGCGCGTCAATTCAGCAGTTTTCGGCAGCAGCAAAAAGTCTTCTCTTACCTTCAGAGAAATTTCCTGCTCTGCGCTCTTCTGATTGAGTAACACTACTTGCAAGCCTCCTTCTTCAGGTTATAGGCCGCTACCGATTTACGAATATCTTCCCGCGCTTCGTCTGCGCTCCCCCAGCGGCCCATTTTCACCCACTTACCCGGCTCTAACGCTTTGTAGTTTTCGAAGAAGTGCTGAATCTGTGCGAGGAGTAACGCAGGGAGGTCAGAGCATTCCTTTACATTGCTGTACATAGAGCTGAGTTTTTCATGAGGCACTGCGATTACCTTGGCATCCGCACCAGCTTCGTCCGTCATGTACATCACACCTACTGGGCGACTGCGGATGACAACGCCAGGTGATACCGGGTAAGGGCAAATCACGAGGACGTCCAAAGGATCGCCGTCATCGCTCAAGGTATTTGGAATGAACCCGTAGTTAGCCGGGTAGAACATCGGCGTGCTGAGGAAGCGATCAACGAAGATCTGTCCACTTGGCTTGTCCACCTCGTACTTGATCGGCGAGTGGTTTGCAGGAATCTCGATAACGGTGAAAAAGTCATCGGGGATCGCGTTACCAGCTGGAATGTCCGTATAGCTCATGTTCACAGCTCCGAAGCTTTGGAAGGGGCTGAGCTGGAAGGCGTTTTTCCAAGTGTGCCCATCTCGATTGGCGTCTTGGTGAAAAACACCGATATTTCCTCACAGTCCAGTCGCTTGAATAACCGCTCTGCCTCATCCTCCGTGATTGCCAAGCGAATCTCCGTGGGTTGATCAGCCAGCTCAAAAAAGTGCGATGAGTGTAGTTTCCCAGTGTGTCCAAAACCTTCGATTCCAGTACATAGCGTGGCACCGCGCAGCCCCATTTCCTTAGCCACGTCGACGATCCATTCGCCAAGCATTTTTCCTTGATAACGACGGTTTTGTTGGGTGAAGAAAACGACCATATAACCTTTCATTTTAATCTCCTCAGCGAGTACCAATCATTTGGTAGGACAGTAGTCCGGCAGCGGTCATCGCTAACGAACCTACGACGTGCAATGAAATTGAGCCGAGGGCCCAAAGCAATCTCCCTTCTTGGATTAGGGCAACTGTTTCGGCTGAAAAGGTGGAAAAGGTGGTAAGTCCCCCACAAAAACCCGTGATAATTAGCAGGCG
Source organism: Pseudomonas viridiflava (assembly GCF_900585905.1). Lineage (GTDB taxonomy): Bacteria > Pseudomonadota > Gammaproteobacteria > Pseudomonadales > Pseudomonadaceae > Aquipseudomonas. The sequence continues at coordinate 217,103 of NZ_UTVH01000016.1, read as the reverse complement.
CCATTCGGGGCTTAAGGAGGGAGATGCGGCCAAGAACGCGATGGCCAGGCCGATGATGTAACCCCCGACCATGTTCGCCACCACAGTGCCTGGGGGAATTGTCGGGAAGAGTGCGTTGAGCTTCATGCCTAGGAGCCAGCGCAACCAAGCACCAAGTGATGCACCGATGGCGATAACTAATAGTGATTTCAGCATGGCTGCAATTCTCCTCTGGTCTGGTAGAGCCGAGGAGGTACTGATAATCGCAGATTGCGATAGAGAGCTGCTATGAGATTTGAAGTCAAGATCCTGTCCTAGATTAGAGGACAGGGAGGCGAACCTACGCACCCTGTCCAGGGTTTACGTAGGCATCATCAGCACGAGGCGGTTTCAAGGAGGAATGCCATCTCCTGTGCAGATCCTATAGCAACAGTACCGATAACTTCAACCTCCACGCCCCGAAATCAGTGCGGCCTATAGGTACGCTGTCTCTACTGTCATAGTGACCTGAGCCTACCCAGCGACCTCAATGGAAGTTCGAAAATAGGTACATCGGAATTCCAATCCAGTTGTTCAAGACGGGTTCGGCAGACGCTTACTCTCAGGGCGTGCAAGGCTCCAGCTTTTAGCGAAACGCTCGATGACTCGTTGGCGGAGCGGATGGTGGTCCATTCATTCAATTCCTAGCGTTACGAAAGCCCAGGGTCAGGGTTCAATAATCGTCATTTGAGGAGCTGAGAATGACTTTGAATCGCCATCCTATCCCTGGGATTTCACCTACGAGATACAGGATGAATACGCTGACAATGAAAAACGCAGCTATTCCTACAATCCAACCAATAATTGGTAGCTTTGACGATTTTGCGGCAAGGACACCGGGCCAAATGGATAATCCCAAACAGGCGGCCATGACAGGAAGGTAAAGAAGATGCGTACAGGTCCAGAGAACAAACGATGGTAGGAAGTGACGGCTATTCCAAGCAGACATAACTCCTGATACCCCGCACAAAACGAGATAGCCAATCAGGATGCCTTTCCAAGGTCCATATCGGTGTTTTTCGATAAAACGTTTGATGTACTCCAAACCGCAACCCCCTGATTCATCAGCTCCTATTCGTCTAGATCGGCACTTTGCGTTTTACAGCCCTTGGTGACCCAGGCGTCATAGTCCATGCGAAGCTCAGAAGGCAGTTCAGGTAAGCCTTGAGCGGCATTAACTAAAGATTCAGCGTCTTCAAAACGGCCCAGAATCCACGTAATGAACCGGATGCGCGATGTAGGGCGAGGCTCTGCATTCACATCCAGGGCGTCGGCTAAAGCCGATGCTGCTTCCATCGTTAGATCCAGCTCACTCGATGACGTCATTCGAATTCCCTCTCCTTTTTTCCGGACGCAAGGTTGTGCGTCCTTCTACCTACTTAGCCCCGCGTTTACGGCAGGGATTGTGGTGTACTTGGGCGATTTACCTACGTATGTAGGGGCTGAGTTAAGTAAGTCGGCTCTGGTCGTTATCGAAGTAGAGGCTCATTGGTTCAGTCTCTTGATTTTATTCTTAACCAACCCGTGGAAAAAATGACAAATCCCGCAGATTGCTGCCATCAGCATGATGAGCGGTGTCCAGCCTTCGGCAATGGCTTTTTGGTCCACTGGTTGTTCGGCGGCTAAACCCAACATAACGATGGCCACCATCGCGAAAACAACTAGCACACCGCAGAACAATGCAGATCTACACGCTTTGCGTAGCTTTGCCTCGACTATCAGTAGGTGGGCTTTTTCGTTTCTCATAGCTTCATCCTTTTTAGTTCATGTTCCGTTGTTCGTGGAGCTGGTGGTGGACGGGGGTAACGTCACCCTATAGATCAGCTGCCTGCAAGCCTGCGAGTGCTGGATGGTTTGTTAAGCATTTAGCCCCTCCTGCGGGGCCTCATTTGCCACCAAAAAAAAGAGGCTGTGATCACTGCGCCGATTACGGTTGCAGGTGCGACAATTAAGAGCCCAATGATACCAAGGCCAAAGTCATCTGCCAGCTCAGCTCTTGATTTGGCTCCCGTGCTTGCCATTTCAAACATCACTGCCGCTTCGCCGAGCAACCAGTAGATTGATGGGAGTGCGATCAGAAAGGCCAGTGTTGTAATTGCAGCGCGCTTCATCATTCCTCTTTTTCCTATCGTCCGTCAGGGTCAACAGCGACCCACGCTTTCGCGCCGTTGTAGTCGTCGCCACCTTCTGCTTTGAAGACCACTCCGGCCTTGTCCACGGCGTAGGCGCCTGGGCGCTCGCTTTCAGGATCGCGTAGTTCGTTCTTCCAGCCGTACACCACGCCTTCCCATACCAGCACGACACCGCCAGGGTGTTCCTGGTTACCTGCCCGCCACTTTGTGGCGGTTGCGCGTAGCGCCTCGATCAGCTGCGTCATAGGCGATTTTTCCTTCGTTCGTGGAGCTAGTGGTGGACCGGGTGACTTGCCGCCCTGGATGGCAGCAGCCAGCAAGCCCATAGCGCTAGACACCTATTTGTCGACCGCTGAATGTGACTCAAATCTTTGAGCTAGCTCTTGCTCTATATATGCGGCGAAAACCTTCACGTTTTCGGAAATATCACTGACCTGCTGCCCCGTCAGGACGACTGCTCTTCCCTGCTTGTCTCGACCGCCCCGGTGAATGATGTCATGCCTTATTTCTACCTCTTTCATCAAAAAACCGATGTCAGGTATTGTTATCTTCAAACCCCGCTGCATTAGTGATCTCACTTTTTCAAAGCGATGCCAGACCAAATCTTGCAGGTACTTTTCTAGCCGAGCATGGAGTCCTTCCATCTCTTTGAAAATATCTGAAACCGAAAGCTTGGCCTTCTGGAACTCCTCAATAGAGCTGACTAAGTCACGGAACACATACTCGTCCTCATTCGCCCAGTAGGTCACTGTCTCAGAGAGGTAAGCTTCGAGGGCTGAAATGATTCCTGCATGGGCGAGCTGATTAGCCACTTGTGTGACATCAAAATTGCCGTTAATTGACGCTACTTGCCTGATCTGATCAAGCCGAGTGCAAAGCATTTGGTATGGTTCACCGGGACCTGACGCAACCATAGCAAGGGCTTCGTCGTAATCCGGCTCCCAATCCGCTGGTGCCCATTCATCTCCAACCTCAGAATACAGTTCGTTTACGCGCTGCTCTATAACCCCGTATTCGACAATATTGCCAAATCTGTCCTGTAGCTCCTCGTCGGGATCGTATGGACCACCATGGATGAATTGATAGCCCCCCTCACCGCCGTCATAAGGCGTTTCTTGAGCCGGGTCCACGAATCTAGCCTGGAACCACCGCTTCATCGCTTCAAGTTGATGCTCCGGCTGAGCACTTGATAACCACTCATCATTAGGCTCAAAAGGATGAGCATCCGGGATCACAGCCTCTTCTGGCAGGTCGATATAATCCGTATCAATGTAGTCATCCCAGCTCATGAGCATTTTTCCTATTTATATCCATACGCCGATCAGCTGCAAAAATGTGCCTGCAATAACCAGCCATAGAGCCGTGCGGACGTTGAAGAACGAGAGGTTACGTAGCTTGGTGGCTATGGGTCGGTCGGGATTGTCTATGACCTGTCGTGCAACGCGTGATGGGGCCCATCCAGGATACCGCTCCAAGTCTGAATACTCGGAAAAAAGGTTTTGAAAAAAATTGCTGATCTCTAGCTGAAGCACACCAGCCAGAGCCATCAAGATACCTCCCGAGGTCACTAGCTTGCCGCTGAAGGCGGGCAACTCCCAAACGGACCATACGCCTAAGATAAGACTGATTACCGACGCGCTTAGGCAAGATAAAAATGCAATTTTGGTCAGACGTTTGATCATGATCTTTCCTTGAACTAGCTCGTGTAGGTCCATGAGGTAGTTTCCCCACGAAAGGGAACCTCAAGATCCGTGCCGACGATCTGAACCGGCTTCACCTCATTGATAGGTGGATTTCCGATAATCCTTCCAGATACTTGACCCAGCAGCTCAAGCGTTCCGTGGTTGATTACGTTGCGTGATACCTGACCGTGGACTATCGCATGGCCTCCCTCATCAATGATTAGCCCCCCAGCCAGCTGGCCATGGGCAATCAGAAATCCGCCTGAACGAACGTAGGTTTTTCCGTGGAATCAGTCGAACCCGCGCAGAGGCTGGCAGGCGTGCATCACATTGCCAGCAGGATCAGCGGTGCCTTCAACGCAAACGTTGAAGCTCACGCCATAGGGCAAACCGATATGCCTGGAGGCGTTGTAATTCAGCCTGATGGTTTTGGACGTGACAACTTGGTCTTTCAAGGGTACGTCGTGGAGTTGATACCCTGTATTGCTGACTTTGTCGTGCACGGTTTGCGAGCCACCAACGTCGAGATGCAGATCGACCCGAACGGTTGCCTCATCTCTGCTGAGGCCTAACACTGTTGTCTTGCTCTGCAACTTTCCTTTTCCAACCTTGCAGTCCGTCTTGTCATCGTTGCAGGAACGTAGGTTGAAGATCGCCAGCTGGTTATAAGAATCGCCCACTTTTAGCGTATTCGGGCCACTTGCGGAGAACGGATCAATTTGGCCTTGAAAAAGTGCCGGTGCAGTCATTAGTGAGGATACTGTGACCTCTGTAGGACCACCTATAATCGCCGCGCAACCGCCGAGAGCGGCTAGAGTCAACATGCTAACTATACCTTTCATCATCATCTCATTCGTCCTTTTTTCCCTAGTCCTCGACCTGGGCAGCTTTGGCCTGGTCATTCAGTTTCGACCCGCCCGGCGAGGCGTTCCAAGGGGGCATGGCCATGTCGTCATGCCTTAGATGTGGTGGATACCAAAGCGGCATCCTCTATTTACTCGGCCCCACACTTGGCGGGGCTTTGGCGTTCCTTTCCTTTAATCGGAAGCCAAGCCCATGTGCATAACGTACCAGGCACCTACCTACCAGCCGCGAACCTGGGCATGTAGACGACTAACGACAGGATGCGACCACTTGATGCGTTCAAGGTCAGACCTACGACCTTTGACCATAGCTTGGGCATCCTCCTCCGACGTGAAAGCCTTACGGGCCTCCTCCTCACCCCGAGCCTGAGCATACTGCTCGAAGCTTCGCTGGTCAGATCTGCGTCTAACAACGAGCTCCATCACACCATCGGCAAAATCGAGAGCTCTCCTTGCACTGTCGAGCTGGGCAATGACGTCAGACCGCTGCTGATCGGTATACCAGAGGCGCACAATCTCAATATCCGACTGATGTCTCTGGGACTGTGCAAGCCCTTTTATCGCGCTGGCTAACGGCTCCATTTGGCTTAATGCAGATATCAAGTCTGCTGATTTCAAGTTCGAATCATCTGGATTTGGGGTCATAAATTTCTCTGTTGTGTCAGTTTTGCGAGTCAAAGGCGTGTCACACGTAACGGGTGATTTCCTATTTACTTCGACGGTCAAGGCGTTGGCTTCGAATAGCCGCGCTGTGCGTTTTTTTCAAGTGGGTGGGGGACTTTATCGAATCGGTCCACCACCTCATTAATTTGGCCCGCGAACTGCTCCAGCTTGAGTAACTCTGCAACCCCAACTGCAACAGGAATGGCTCCATAAAGACAGTAATAGAGTGACGCTGCGATCTCGTCAGGCCCACCTGCACCGACTTTGTAGTTCCAATACTTTCGGCCTTCGTGAGGCTCAATGAAATGATCGAGGGATGTGGCTGATACATGTCCAGCGTCATCAGAGAGCACCTGGTAGGTAAAGTACGCGGGCTCCAAAGCCCCCAGCGCGGCTACCGCTTTGGGACTCATGATGCTAAGTGATTTCTCAAGTTGATCTATCGCTGTCTGCAGCGTTTTCCGCGTACCAGGGTCAGTGCTGTGGGTATGCAGGGTTAGGTAACAGCATCACATCACGCTCTGGCATGCGGCCAGTTACGGATGCAACGCGGATAAGGTGCTTAAATTGTCCAGGGCGAAGCGAAGTAGCGCGGCGGGTGGTCATGCGGCCTCTCTGTCAGGATGGCACGGGAATCGTGCTCGATCTGGAGAGAGTCAGGCCGGGGCCTCCTGACAAGGGTATCAGCAGGCCCCACCTGGTGTTCGCGGAAAATGGTGCTGTACCAATTTCTCAGCATGAACGAGATTAAGGCGCTTCTGGCAAAAGCAGAGAATGCGCATCCCGAATGATGATCCGGCTGGGGCAGTGCTTCAAGAGGGAGCTTGCTGCGACAGATTGCGGCCTCCTGGTGTAACCGGAAGCCGGGGCTCAGCCGCTACCAATGCCAAGAGCCCATTCGAGGCCAAGCATTCGCCTCTTCAGAATTGAACATGGTGACCGCGTTACATTAAGTCGAAGCTTATACGCTGCAAAATCAGTACAACCACGGTACAGTACTCAGCTTGATCAACCTTCTCAAAACTACGCTCAACACCATTAACTACGGGGCCTCCAGCTATGCCAACCTACGTTCACCTACGAACGATTTCTCTAGGCATAGCACCTCTCCCTGCAACTCATAATCCCTAGGTCCACGGTTCGAGTCCGTGTGGGCCCACCATACTCAGACCTGCACATTTCGTCGGTTACGCCTGCTTGTCAGCAGCCCTTTAACGGCCCGCCCACAAAAACCTGACAGTTTCCTGCCTTCGGAACCTTATAAGCCCTCCCGACCACTTACTGCGATTCGGGTCGTCCAGTTTGGCCGATCACATCACAGTACAGGCACAGCCAGCGATGAATCCCTCCCATTTAGGTCTCCCCACTCGACAACACACGCCAACGATCAATCCGGCTCTGTTGCTGAAAGCAACGGGGGACTCTGCCCAGCCTCAACACCCGCCAACCCTCTCGTTGGCCGGCATGAGCAAAACCACACTGGATGCATTGGACCACGCCAATCAAAGCCATGAGCATCTGGCCATGCGAGCCATTCACCTTATCGGAGACAGAACCCTGAGCCTGCTATCGGCCCACGGTACAGACGCTCACTATGCAACGGCTGATGGAGACCTTACCGTTCACACACAGCTGAACGAACAATCGCGCTACGACGTCATCAGCATCGCTTCGCCACATGCAGGCCCTCTCTATCTGTCGCTGCCTCCACCGCCTGTCAATACGCATGAACAAGCCTCCTCAATGTCCAGCCCTTTGGCCGCTCAGCACTCAAGGGGCCAGTTGACCCAGGCCATGATCAGCCAGAGCATCCCTCTGCCCTCAGGCGGCTCGGTCAGCACCCAGAGCGCCCCGCTGCCCTCTGGCGATTCGGTCAGCACCCAGGGCGCCCCTTTGCCCTCTGGCGATTCAGTCAGCACCCAAGGCGCCCCACTGCCCTCTGGCGATTCGGTCAGCACCCAGGGCATGGTCGTCTCCAATAATGGCTCGGCCGCTCGCGGCTCCGAGGCGCCCGGGCCCAGCCGAAATCGGCCGGCTCGTGCAGCACGAAGCACTCCTTACCAACCGCCTTCCCAGCCTTCTCAGTCGCAAACAAAATCCCAAGGTCGGGCGGCACCGAAGCCTGGCGCTACGGAAGATCAGATCAGGAATCACCTGTATGACGACAGCGGAGCGTTGCGAACAGCAAAGGCCGTCAGGAGCGCCCTGCACGCCGCAGGCTTAGGGGCAAAAGAGACGCGCATTGGGGATCTGCTGCAGGCCGTCCAGGGGGTAAAACAACGGCCAAGCGCCACGGACGCTCAGATCAGGGAGCACCTGTATGACGACGAAGGGTCGCTAAGAACCCAGAAGGAGGTCATCGAAGCCCTGCATGCCATCGGCGTGGGGGCTAGTAGAAAGTCAGTCGGAACCCGACTGCACGCCGTCGGGGGGATACAACAACTGCCAGGCGCTACGGACGCTCAGATCAGGGAGCACCTGAACAACGACGACGGGACGTTGAGAATGAACAGTGAAGTCCGCAGCGCCCTGCAAACCGTCGGATTGGGGGTAGATACCAATCGCCTCGTGAAGCTGATGAGAGACGCACGGGATCAGCTGCAGACTGGGTGAGGTGTCCTGGATGTGCGGCGCCACTCCTTAGGACGTTCGAGTCGATCCGCAGGCGTTAGACCAAAGACGCTAAAGATAGCTTTCACCACTGCGGCTTGCTTGACGCGTTGTGCAGCCTGTTGATCGACCGACTTCAGAACCCCATAAGTTCTCCCGACCATTTACTTCAATCGAGTCGTCCAGCTTGGCCGATCACATCACAGTACAGGCACAGCCAGCGATGAACCCCTCCCGTTTAGGTCTCCCCACTCAGCACCACATGGCATCGATCAATCCGGCTCAGTCGCTGAAAGCAACGGGGGCTTCTGCCTAGCCTCAACACCGGCAAACCCTCTCGTTGGCCAACATGAAATGCTGTTTTTCTACTGATTTGAGTTGGGTTTGAACCCTACCGAAAATGGCACCCTAACTAGTACAAATGCATGATCATCCGAGCCTATATCAGGGCCACTACCAAACAGCAAGATTTCAACCGGGCTCGGCAGCAGTTCAGAAGCTTTGCTGTCGATCATGGCGTTCACATCACCACGTTCTAGGCGGAAAATCGTGCTGTGTCAGTTTTCTCAGCATGAATGATATAAAGGCGCTGCTGGCAAAAGCAGGGAATGCGCATCCCGAAGCACGATGCGGCTGGCGCAGCCCTTCAAGAGGGAGCTTGTTGAGACAGATTGCGGCCTGTCGTAACCCAGAGCCAGGGCTCCACCGCTGCGGTGCTGGTGCGTCACCATTCACTTACAAACCGCATGCTGGGGAATTCTTTATGTTCGGTGGGTCACAATCGGCAGTAGCCACCTCAACACGTGAATAAAGTTGCGCTTCGCTAATGTAGTGCTCGATCCTCAAATGTCGGCCGGTGCGAAGCCAGGTGAAAGCTGGGAACCAGGGAAGCTGGCCCCCTGAAGCGGCCACCCTCCCCACCTAACCCCAGCTATTGCAAGCCCACCAATGCGAGCGCCGAACCCATCAGTAAATATGCACATCGAATTGACTTGTAGTAGTGCCCAGGGTGCTTCGGTCGTCATTTGAACGTACGTATGCCTGGTCATCGGTGATCTTGGCCCCGGATCCGTCGACACCCTGCTTGTAGAACTGGATTACATCCTCGTTGGGCTGGTTGGCGACGAGGGCTTTCTTAATGCCATAAACGTTGCCATCGACATCCTTCTCCTTGATTGAATCTGGTGCGCTAGCCAGGAGATCTTCGTTAACGCCGGATGACTGCCCACCATCGCGTGGTTGAATCACCATCGGGAAGTCGAAACCCTCGATCAGGCTGACGTCGAAGTAGTTATTCTCACCCTTGGCGCCAAAGGTGAATTCACCCAAAGTCGATATATCGCTGCCGCCAGTGGTCTGGCGAATGTTGCCACTCCAGCCTTCCGGCATGACCACCGCTTTGCTTTCACCTGGCTGCAGGGTCACATCATCGAACTGCTTACCGCCCGCGTTGGCTACGAACTTGACCGTCTTGGCCTCCTTGCCGTCGTTGATCAAGTTGAGAGCCTTGGTATCGCCGCCGGGCACATCGCCCTCAGCTACCGGCAAGCGCGGAGCGCCCTGGCTTGGGCCGGTGCTTACCCTGCTGTCGCCGCCAACGCTGTCGGCGACATTACTCTTGCTTGTCTGGCCACTGGGGAGAGCCTGGGCGCCCTGATTATTGGTTACACCCGGTTCAGGCGTGGCGACGTCTGCCACAGGAGCGTCGATGCCCTGGTCACTGCGTCTGCCTACCGGCGTGTTGCCGGCCCCTTGCTGCGGACCCGATGCCAAGCCGTTAGGGCTGTTGCCCGGCTCCGTATTGCCTTGCTGGTTTTGCTGCATGAACTGTAAAAGTGCCTGAGAAATTTGCTGGACCAGCCCGATAACCATTGCGAGCAGGTCATTCTGGCTGGGTTGTCCGTTGGCTGAAGGCCTGTTTGTGCTCAGTTGATCGACGCGGTCGCCGAAATCCACTCGGCTGCTATTCGCGCCCAGGTTACTAGGCCCGCCGAAATCGATGCTATTGCCCTGGCTGCCCTGACCCATGCCTTGCTGCTCAGAGCTCCAAGGCTGTTGATAAGCGTCCTTTTCAAAACCGAGGGGCGGAGCCGTCGGTCGTAGTGTTTCCATAGACATATTAGACATAGCAGTAGCCCCACGCGTGATCACACCGGATATGGCTTTAAGTGGCAAACCGAATCAGTTGGGTTCCGTGAGGACGCTAATTTGCGTAAAGACTGTGCACGCTGCCTAAACAAATCCGCCCACCATGGAACCGTCAGCCTCGCGCTTTCCACCAAGGGGTTCTCATCATGACGTGCCCTTATGAACCCCATTCGCACATCTCCATGTTATCTCCCGCTCATCCACTCACCTGCGAGCGAAGAGCCCGGCAAGCCTTTGCACACGGCGGTCCTCAGCCGTGACAGCAAGGCCGTGGCGCGGCTGCGTCATGAGGGTGTGCGGGCGAACACGTTGAATGCGCAGGGGCATTCTCCGCTGGATGTGCTGGACAACATGCGCGATATCGACGAGCGCAGTCGGTCCAGCCTGCGCATGGCATTGTTACAGTCGCTCAACCCGACTGCGCCGCTGGGTTACGCCAAACCCGAGGCGTTGCATGGGACGCCATGGGGCCTTGAGATCCTCCAGTCCGGGGCGCTCAAAGGGGGTGTGAACGATGCCAAGGGCGGCACCCAGTCTTTGCAAGGCAAGGTGTTTTTTTCAGATCGGACGCCGGAAAGCGGAACCGATGAAACCACCCGTGCAGACCTGCGCGGCAAGGCACGCGTGCACGCCAGGGGCAAAGGCGATCATCCGACTAACGCCAACTCCCGGGCTCAGCAACACCGGATGACCCAAGTTATCCTGCATGCGCTGGACAACGGCAAACCAATCCCGAGCAGTACGATGACGCCATCGATTGAGCTGGCTAATCCTGAGCAGTTGCATACCGAAGGTGCCATATGGCTTCAACGGCTACTGCACATCAGTTACACCAATAACGCTGCCGGCCGCCTATTCATGGAGGCGCCACTGGATAAACATCTGGACGCCTTGAAACTTCCAGGCTCATTAGCCTTGAAACATGACGGGCACGTCAGTGAGTTAAGCGGAGACAACCTGAATCGTTTTTATCATCAGGCGGCAAGTGAGTTGCAACGCTCTCTGGAAAACGGCAAAGCGCCCTACCTGGGCTTGCTGAATCGTGGAAGTATCGTCCCGCTGGTATTCGGGTTCGAGAAAGTCAAAGACCTGTCCACACACGAGATCCAGTACCACAACAAACTCAAGCGATTTTCCTACCAGGATGGCGAACATCCGCTGTCCGGAAGCCAGGAAAAAGGCGGCAAGCTCAAAGAAGTGGAGGTGCGGGACCTGGAGGACTTCGCCACTTTGTGTCTGGGCAGTGCAATCAAGGGGGTCGAGTTGCCTGACGACATACTGGTGCGGGTAAAGGGTCAGAACGGCGGCAAGGCTCAATACCTCGACGCGCAAAAAATAGCGACGTTCAGGCAGAAACTGGCAACTCAGGTTGCCGAGCACACAGAAAATAAACCTCTGCACACTCTCAGTCTCCTTCAACTGCAGGACATCAACGCCCGCCTGCGGGCTCATGATTTGAGTGAATGGCTCAGCGCCTGATCATGGGCAGCCGGACTGGCTGACAACCTGGCGGCCCTTCTATCAAGCGGCTACGGAACCGATCACCCGCCTACGGCCACATATTTCAGATTGATGACTATTCATGTCATTGAGAGCCCAGGTGACGCAAGCACTGCGCGAGTCTGAAACCTAGTATTAAGGGGTGAGTATCCATGTCAGGCAGTAGTATCAGAACGAACGTTCACACGCCCAGCCTTCCTCCGCTGGATAGCAGGCCCGGCACTCCGGAATCGTTTCATTCCGCTCTGACAACGCAGAATCATCCACTGGCACCTGCCGCAGCGCGTCCTTCCACAGGGCGGGGCGCGTCGCTGGCGAAACATCCGCGTACGACTGCCGCGCAGGTGAAGCTGAACGAGTTTCGACACTCACTGAATGAAGTCGATCGTCAGCGCTTCGATGGTGTGCGCGACACCGTGGACAAATCTTACGATCGCTGGCGCATGAAGGTAGATCCCGCTGACTTGCCGGCCTTTGATGATGAAGTCGCTGTTCGCGCTATGGACTTGACGGGGCACGATTACAGCGCCGACAAACTGGAGAAACTGGAACAAAAAGCCACTCGACTCGACGTCTGGGCTGACCGGGTTGTCGGCGGAGCAAAATCGACGCCTTTTGCGATTGCAAGCGTGCTTACCGATCTGTTGCCTGCGATGAGTGGTGGGGAGCGAGTCACCGACCTGGGCACCAAGATGTATATGGTGGGCGCTATCAGCGCAATTATTGATACGGCAGGCGGAGAGGCGTTGAATCGTGCCGTACACGATGCCTGGTGGCTGCGAATCAATCCGGCTGATCAGACGCCCACCCTGCAATACAATCCGAAGACCGAAAGTGTTGACGTCACTCGTCACCCCGGCGAGTTGTCCGCGGTCATGCAAAAGGCGGTTGAGAACATAGATTCGGACATCGGCGTACCAAAAAAAATGGGCCAGGCCGCGCTGTCGTTTCAGTCTTACACCGTACGAAACCTGGCTCGAATTGCCATTTCACCCATCGCCTCTTTATTCGCCAGTGCAAAAGCTGTCTCCCATATCGACACGGGTGTGGCGTCACTCGGCGGCATAGCATCGGGGGCATTTGCGTATCAAGGCCTTGGCCATTTCGCCCATGCCAACGGCCTCTCCGAGTTCTCTGCATTGCTCGGTCGGCGTGACTATCTGCAGCGTCTGGAGCAACTGGATAAAACCAGCCTGACTGCTCAAACCAAAGGCGCCCTGGTCCGCACATCGAAGATTCCCATTGATCTTTTGACCGACGGAACCACTGCGCTACAGTCGGTGTTCCGGCCCGAAAACCTTGTCGCAGGGTTCGGGCCTCTGGCAGGCGGGATCGCTGCCATCGGCGTGGCGAAGACCAAGGCTGCTGCCTACGCTGCGGCACATAATTTCTCCCCGGCGGGGGCTTTGGCGCTCGCTCAGACTGTGGGCATGGGGACTATGATGCCTGTGTTGGCAGCGTGGCCAGCGACTGGGATCCTGGTCAATCACTACAAAAAGCCTGCGGCAGAAATCGTCCACCAACGCTTCCACCAGACCACCTCGGGACCCGAAGTAGCGGGCTCAGGGGTAGCGGGTTTCGGCGCCGAGATCGTCTCCGGAGCGGCGCCTTACGAGCAGATGCCCCGGACCGGGATAGACGAGCAGCGCAGTGGCATGACCGAGCGCACAAGCCTGGGCGAGCAGACCCTCCGCGCCCGTCTCGATGTATGACTGGCCGTAGGTGCAGCTGATCCTGGCGCAGTGCAGATCTACGCAAACAGGCAGCCAGGTGCCTGTTTGCGTTGCGCTGGGGGTACCGGCTCAGCTTCAGGCGGAAGCTGGAACCAGATAAGCGCGCCAAACCACTCAGGCAGTATCGGCTTTCCAGAGTACGCCCCATGATCAATATTTCGCAGAAAATGAATAATTTCAACGTCAGCATCGGCGGCCCTGAAAAGGCTTCCGTTACCGCTGATCTCCATGTCGGTGGGAAGGTTTCCATGGGCGCTACGATGCGTTTTACTGGCGCCTGGCTCGACAAGCAGCGCGCCTCGCTCAAGCCAGGCTCGTCCCAGCAGATACTGTTTGATGTTGCGGTCAAAATGTTAAAGGACGAAGTGCCAACGGGGGACGTTCGTAAAACGGACACAGGCCGTGAAGTCGACCTGTATCCACCTGTTCTGGACGCAAAGACACTGACCATCGGATTCGAAAAATCGATGCCGGACGTGCTGACTTTTCTAGGCATGAAGGATGGCAAGGGTAAAACACTGCTGAGTCTGGGCGCCAAGTTGGCAGATGCGATATCGCCACCCCCTCAACAGGGAAAGCCTCACAGTGGAGCCACGCGAACCGAATCTTCCACTAGCCGCACAAGCCTTGCCGCCGTTGCCGCCCTGAGAGGTTTTTTCACCAAATCACCCGTTGGTGGGCAGCAACCTGGTTCAAAAAATCATTCCGCAGATATTTCACAACCGACCTCAGGCATCATCCCGCCGTCAACGCCTGGTCGAGGGGCTAATGCACCTGACGGCATCGATTTAAACGCTCAGGCGCCGCAAAAGCAGACACGTCCGCCTGTACGTGAATCTGCCACCTCAGGTCAGCGGGAACGTCAAGAGCATGCCGCCAATGCCCTGAGACGTTCTCAGAGCGCACCCCCGCCTCGCCCGCCGAAAGAACCCCTCAGCGCTGAGCAACCCAACTGGCAAGCGTCGCTATCTGGCGAAAGAATGCGAGAGAACAGCCTACCCGAGATCAACGTGGGCGACGTCGGCGACTTCGAACGTGAGGCCAATGCCGCCCTGGCAGCGATAGGCAATCCCGCCCCGGCGCCAGTCACCAAGCCGTCCACGAGCCCACAGAGATTCGAAGCAAAGCTCGACAGTGAGAGCCAACCTGATAGCGGCGAATCAAGGCGCTAAAGCAGTAAATTCTGCACTTCGGTACGGGCGGTCACCCGATAGTCGACCGCCCGCACCGCTTGCGCTAATCAATCACCACATGCGGCACAAAACGGCTGCTGTCTTTGGTGATCAGGCTGTCGTCTTCGCGGATGCCGATGCCGGAGGCGAGGTCGCCGACGACCCAGGAGCCGATCAGGGTGTAGCTGTCGCCAAAACGCGGCAGGGGCGCGAATTTTTGCAGGATGTACGGGGCGTCGTTGTAGGGGCCGTCTTCAAACACCACCTCGTCACCGGGGGTGCGGATTTCGATGTTGGCGCCTTCCCGGGAGAAGTAGGGTTTGCGCACCCAGCCCTTCTCCACCGGCGCACGGGGGTCCTTGTCGACGAAGGACGGCAGCAGGTTCGGATGACCTTCGTTGTGCTCCCAGAGCAGCGGCAGAATACCCTTGTTGGAAACGATGGCCTTCCATGCCGGCTCGATGAATTGCGTGTCGCATTGGGGAATCGCCTGCCCGTGGGGCTCGTGAAACACATGCTCCCATGCGTGCAGTTTGAATATGCGCTCGATCCAGCGGCCCTCCAGGTCGACGAATCGGCCCTGTGCGTTGAGGCCGATGTCTTCGATATCGATGTGCCGGGTTTCGATGCCGACGTGTTCGGCCATCTTGCGCAGAAATTCGGTGGTGCCGCGATCTTCAACGGAACCTGACATCGCCGAAAAATAGAATGGCCCGCCTTCCCTGATGGCGGCGAACGCCCTGACCAGATCTTCAGCCAGAGAATTGAATTGCGAAGCGTTGGCGGGCAATACGCCACGAGCCATCTGTTCTTCCAGCCAGATCAGCTGAAAGGCGCCAGCCTCGTAGGCCGAGGTGGGCGTGTCCATGTTGGCTTCGAGCAGCTTGGCCGGGTTGATGCCGTCGTAGCTGAAGTCAAACCGCCCGTACAGGTGGGGATGGCCCTCTTTCCATGAGGTGCGCACCAGATCAAAGAACGCCGGGGGGATGGCGAGGCGGGTCAGCAGCTCTTCGCTGTTCACAACCTTGTCCACCAGATCGAGGCACATGGCATGAAGCTCCTGGGTCGGTGCTTCGATGTCTCGTGTGATCTGCGCTTCGCTGAACTGGTAATACGCCCGCTCGTCCCAGTAACGCTCGCCGTCGATGGTATGGAAGGCAAACCCCTCACGCTCGGCCGTCTGGCGCCAGTCCGGACGTTCTTCGATGCTGACCTTCTTCATCTACACCACCTCACTCAGCCGCCGAAGCCCGAGCTCTTGCCGCCCCAACCACTGCGGGCCGCTGCCTGGCTGCCGAAGCCACCGCGTGAAACCGACGACGACACCGAAGTGTTGCGGCCCAGTGTGCTTTTTGTGTAACTCCCTCCGGGGGTGCTGCGCGCCTGGGTCGAGTTGCCGAAGGTCTTGCCGTTCTCGATTTGCCGCGACAGGGTGGAGCTGCGATAACCGCCACGGGAGTCGCGCTCCTGGTAAATCGGCTGCGAGTAATAGCGCCCGCCACCGCCACCCAGGCCGCTGACCATGTTGCTGACCAGCATGCCCATCAGGAAACCATTGACCGCAGAGCCACCGATGCCTGTGCCGCCGATGCCGCCGCCTGACTGCTCGGCCTGGGCCTTGGCTGCTTCGTACTGGTCCTTGGGCACCTGACCGGACATTTCCAGCTGGAACCCGGCAAGCTTGGGGGTGAATTTGCCGTCGGAATTCTGCTGGCAATAATCAGGGACGAAATCCGCTTCACAGGCTTTGACGTCGTCGTAGGTCGGCGCGATGCGACGGTGGTCGGCCAGGGCGGTCATGTAGGCGTCCGAGCAGACATCCACCGGGACTTTCTGCTCGACGCAGGCCTGCACAGTCGGATAGGTCTGCTGCGCGGTGACGTCCACCGTGTCGGGTTTGCTACAGGCGCTGATTGCCAGCGGCAGCGTGCTGGCCAGGACCAGCTTCAGGGAACTGCGTCTCATCGAATACTCCTTTCGATTACGGCGATCACGTCGACGGCGTCATGCAGGCCGAATTGAGGAAGCCGACACTGATCGACACGCTGGCGGCGTAGATGGCAGCGGCGAGTTCGCCACGGCTGATGCGCGCCGACAGGTCCTTCAAGACAAGGCTGGTCACGGTAAAGGCCAGCAGTTGCACGACGGCGGCGATGACCGCCCAGATCACCACGTCCATCACACTGATGCTGTAAGTGATGACGTTGCTGGCAGGCAAGGCAAAACCGATCAGCGCGCCGCCCAGAGCAATGGCTGCGGCCACGTTGCCCTCGCGGATCAGGACGAATTCCTTGTGCGGGGTCAGCCGCGTGTAGGCCATCTGGAACAGGCCGAACAGAATACCGGCGACGACGATGTAGATGAGAAAGCTGAACAGCGACTGGAAACTCACGGACATGCTGAGCGCATCGAGCATTTTTACTTCCTTTTAGATAACGGTGAAGTCGGTGGATTGCAGCGTCACGCCGACAGACGTGGTGAGGGACACATTGCCCTCTTCGTCTTCTTCGACAGACAGCAGCAGAAACTCGCGACGATCCACCAGACCGGTATCACGTGCGTACAACATGCTCAGGTGCTCGACTGTGTAGCTGCCGTCCGGGCTGGTGACCTTCTCCGTCAGCGGCGTCAGTTCGGTCTGGCCTGCTTCGCTGCCCCATTGGCGCTCGTACTCACAGCCATCGTGCTCGAAGATCGGCATGCCGACACGCGATGCCGGGCCGACCAGGCGCTTGAGCTCCGCTTCGCTGGTGATGGTCACGACGCTGCTGTAGCCGAACAGGATGATGTCCTGAACGTCTTCGGCGGCAGGGCCGTTCATCATGACCTGCATCCAGTAGTCTTCGTCTTCGAAATAGAAGCGCAGCAGCCGAATGGATTGCCCCAGATCAACCTGGCCCACCGACCAGACCACTTCCTCGTCAGGCACCACCAGCTCCGAATGACCATCGAGCATCAGCTTCAGCGAATCATCCAGATCCAGCATGCGCCCCGGACCCAGCCCGAGCGCGTTCAGCGCCTGGGCATCGGCCAGGGATGCGCTGCCATCGGCCGGTTTCGGCGGGGCGAGCCCCAGGGCTCGTTTGATCCAACTCATGAAGAACTTCCCTCACATCTCGCCGAAGCGGGTTAAAAATCCATGGCGCCAGCGTCAGCCTCGCGTGGCATTGTCTGCAACCAGCTGCCGGGAGTGCATCAGCCAGGCCACGACAATACCGGACAATGCGCCGCACAGGTGTGACTCGATGGAAACCCCGGGGACCGGGATGAAGCCGAATATCAGACCGCTATAGCCCACCAGAGTGACCAGTGCGATCGCCAGACTCAAGAGGCTGCGCTGATACC
Organism: Pseudomonas viridiflava; assembly: GCF_900585905.1. Taxonomy (GTDB): domain Bacteria; phylum Pseudomonadota; class Gammaproteobacteria; order Pseudomonadales; family Pseudomonadaceae; genus Aquipseudomonas. Next base: position 199,237 of record NZ_UTVH01000016.1, on the reverse strand, counting down.
ACGCACGCGCCAGCAGATAAGCCCAGAGGCCAAAGATCACCCCGCTTGCACCGACATGAATGACCGGCCTGCCGATGATCCAGACCATCAGCCCGCCCAGCAGTGCCACCAGCGCCGAGACGCGGATATAACGCTGCAGCCCTTCAGTCGCGACCAGCCAGCTGAGCACGACAAAGGGCAGCAGATTACTCAATAAATGCCGTACAGAACCATGCAGAAACGGCGCAAACACGATGCCCTGCAGACCGGACAGCGTCCTCGGTATCAGACCGTGGTGCAACAGGCTGTTGCCGGTCAGCGAGTTAACCACCTGCAGGCCAACCATCAAAGCGGCGAGGCCAAGTATTACCCGTAGTCCGTTTCCGACCTTCATGACAGCCGCACCGAAGCCTGCAAAGGAAACCCGTAAAAAGGGGCAAGCGGACATCCCGCCTGCCCCTTGTCGAGGGCGTTACTGACCCGGATTATTGCTCTGGCTCTGGGCTTTCAGCCTGGCGAGCACATCGGCTGCGCCACCGCTTTTCGCACCGATGCCGGCATCCTGCAGACGACGCTCGAGGTCACCGCCGGCGGACACATCGGCCAGTTCTTCAGCGGCTTCCAGCTTGGCGTCCTGCTCGTCCTGACGCTGCTTGATGCGCGCCAGCGAACCGACTGCGGTTTCCAGCCGGCCATTGGCGCCGCCGGTTGCTGCGGCGGCGTTGATCTGGGCTTTCTGCACGCTGTCGCGGGCCTTGGCCATGTCGGCCTGCTGGCGCAGGGCCTTGATCTGGCCTTCGGCCTTGGTCACCTGCGTGGTCAGCTTGGCCACTTGCGTACCAAACTGCTCGGCGGCGGCTTTTTCCTGATCGCGCAGGGCGGTCAGTTCGGAGACCTTCTCGGCGCATTCCAGGGCCAGGCCCTCTTCGCCTTTGTTCATGGCCGCGAGGGCTTTCTGTTCCCAGTTGGCGATGTTCTTGTCGTGTTCTTCAACACGCTGTACCGACAGCTTGTGCTTGGCCTTGATCTGGATCAGTTGATTGCGCGCTGCCAGCATTGAAGCATCGGCGTCGCGGATTTCCTGGTCCAGGATGCGCAGGGCCTGAGCGTCGACGATGGACTCGCCCACTTCAGAAGCGCCGCCACGCAGCGCAGTTACCATTTTTTTCCAAAGGCTCATTATTTATCTCCCGGTTACTGTGAATCAGCGGTCAACAAATCTTCATAGGCATCGGCCGCATGAATGACGTTGTCCGCCAGGGTAAGGACTTCATGGACGATGACAGTCAGCGACGATGCCGCGCTAAGGGCGCCGAACATGTTGTAGACAGTCTCGCCGTTGGGCATGGTTTCGATGCCGATGGATGACAGCGGGAAAATGTCCCGGCTGCGCAGTACGGTGTCGTTGAACGCTGCGATGTCTCTGACCTGAGAGGCGTAGACCAGGACCGAATCCACGAGGATCTGGTCACCGGCGATGGCGATCATGATCGGCAGGTCGCCAAAATGATGCATGGTCAGGCTCAGGCTCGGCTCGGCGCCTTGAATCAGCGTCAGCTTGATCTCTTCGTTCTTGACTGCATCCAGCTCCAGCAGAGCCGAGTGCAGGGTGTTGATGGTCCAGTTGATACTTTCGGTCATGAATTCCTCCAGTTTGATCCGGTTGCCCAAATAGGGCTGACGTAAAACCTTCTCGATGCTGCGCAAGACCTCAGCGTTTTCGGGGAGCACATACAATTCTCGTTTCACGTAGCCAGCGGCAGTGAGCCGGGCGCGCATTTCACGCATGTAGTCGGTTGAAGTTTTACGAACCATTCCAGCGCCTCCGACACATCACATGTGATAGAGCAGCACCCTACGCTCAATACAGAAGGCACGCAACTGCTCACATGTGATAAACCCAATGCGAGATATTTCATGAAGACCTGCAATGCTGAGTGTCAGTAACGTGACTATTTCTTCACGCGGCGGTGGCTTGTCGACCTCGGCCTGCGTCTGCTACGGGATCAATCAGCCATCTGCGCGGTCTTTTACGCATGACCAATTCTCGCTCTCTCCGCTTGCCCATCTGGCTGCGTCGCGTTTTGCGACCGTGGATGGACCCATACCGCCGCTATCGCCACGCCCGCCTTATCCACGCGGCGCGCATTGCCGTGGGTTTGCTGGTGACGATTCTGCTGACTACCGGGCTCAATCTGCCCCATGGTGAGTGGGCGTCGGTGACCATGCTGATCGTCATCGGCGGCCTGCAGCATCATGGCAATATCCGCAAGAAATCCGTCGAGCGGGCCTATGGCACGCTGATTGGCGCGGGGCTGGGTCTGCTGGTGGTGGTGCAGCAAGGCTATCTGCAGATGCCGCTGCTGACCTACGCGATGATGTCAGTGATGTGCGGTTTCTTCGCCTTCCATGCCATTGGCAAGGGCGGCTACACCGCGCTGCTGTCGGCGATCACCTTGTTCATCGTCGCCGGGCATGGCTACAACCCGATCAGCGACGGCCTGTGGCGCACCGTGGACATCCTCATCGGTATCGCTCTGGCGCTGGCGTTTTCCTTCGCCTTGCCGCTCTACGCAGTGTTCTCCTGGCGCTACAACCTGGCCAGCGGGTTGCGCGATTGCGCCAAGGTCTTCGGGCGGATCATCAATGGCCAGGCGGTCACCGCTGACGAGCACCTCAAATTGATGGCCCGTCTCAACGGCACCATGCTGCAACTGCGCTCGCTGATGCCTTCGGTGTCCAAGGAAGTGAAAATTTCCATGGTCGAGCTGGATGCGATTCAGGGGCACTTCCGCATGTGCCTGAGCACCCTGGAAATCCTCGCCAGTATTCGCCCGGAGAGCCTCGAAGAGGCTGCAGGCCCGGAATGGAAAGCGCGTCTGGATGCAGAATTTCGCCAGACCCGGCGCAAGCTGATCGCCATGGCCCGTGCGCTGCAGACTGGCGCCACCGATCGCCTGGACCGCAGCGCCGAGAGCAGCCTGCCGGACATGGGCTATCCGATCCCCGTGGGCCTGACCGGCTATCACCTGCTGATGCTGCAACTGGCGAGCAATCTGGATGGCCTTCAGCAGCGCCTGGCCAAAACTGCCAGACGCTGGAAGATCTGATCTTCAAGCGACGCTGTTGCGGCGTGAGCAAAGGCTCAATAGCCTGCCGCCGCACCATTGCTGCGCGGATCGTAAGCGCCCTCGAATGAGCCATTGGGCAGGCGCACCGCTGCCGCTGCATGGCCCATGGTTTCCGTAAACGGCGCCAGCATTTCCACCTCGTGGCCCAGCGCTTCAAGCTGTTGCACCACCTCAGGCGCGATGCGTGACTCCAGCTTCAGCGTATCGCTGCTGTCGCCCCAGGTGCGGCCCAGCAACCAGCGTGGCGCGGTGACCGCCTGCTGCAGCGATTGACCGAAGACGGCATAGCGGCTGAACACCGCCGCCTGGGTTTGCGGCTGGCCATCGCCGCCCATGGTGCCGTAGACCAGCGTGCGCCCGTCGCGCAAGCGTGCAGCCGCCGGGTTGAGGGTGTGAAACGGCTTCTTGCCGGGCTTGAGGGCCAGAAGATGCTGCGGATCGAGGCTGAACGACGCGCCCCGGTTCTGCCAGTTCAAGCCACTTTCGGGCAGCACCACGCCGCTGCCGAACTCGTGATAAATGCTCTGAATGAACGACACCGCCAAACCGTCGTTATCGATGACGCCCATCCACACGGTATCCCCCGGCCCCTTGCCCTCACCCCAAGCGGCGGCGTGCAGCGGATCGATGCGCTGCGCCAGTTCGTGCAGATAGTCATCGGCCAGGCAGGCTTGAGCATCGAGGGTCATGTGCAACGGGTCGGTGATGTGCTCGTCACGCACCGCAAACGCCAGTTTGGTGGCTTCCACCAGGGTGTGGATGTGCGCTGCGCTGTCGGCGGCGCACTCGCTGAGCCCGGCATGATCGGCAATGCCCAGAATCAACTGCGAGACCAGGCCCTGACTCGGCGGCGGCAGATTGAACACGGCGCCGGTGCTGTGGGTGAGCTCAAGTGGGGCAACCCGTTGCGCGCGATAGGCCGCCAGGTCAGCGCGGGTCACTGGAGAGCCCAGCGCCTGCAGGTCGTCGGCGATGGAGTCCGCCAGTGCGCCACGATAAAAGCTGTCGAGGCCGTCTGCAGCCAGGCGACGCAATGTTGTGGCCAGCCGCGCCTGCTTGAACAGCTGGCCAGCCGCAGGCGGTTCGCCCTTGTCCAGAAAGGTCTCGGCGAAGCCCGGGATGCCTGCCAGTTCAGCCTGCTTGCTGCGGGTGGCCAGATGCTGAGAAGGCGTGACCGGAATACCCGCCTCGGCGTAATGAATCGCGTCAGCCAGCAAACGCGTCAGCGGCAAGCCGCCGCCCTGCTCGGCCGCGACCTGCAGCGCTTCCTGCCAGCCGCCCACCGTACCCGCGACCGTCACCGCAGCAGCGGCGCCACGGGTCGGGATGCGCGCCATGCCAGCATAGCGCTCAAGGGTCGCCAGGCTGCCCGCCGGGCCACTGGCATCAATGGCGACGGGATGACCGGCTGGCGGCACGATCAGCCAGAAGCCGTCGCCGCCCAGGCTGTTCATGTGCGGGTAGACCACCGCGATGGTTGCGGCAGCGGCGACCATCGCTTCAATGGCGTTGCCGCCTTCACGCAAGACCGCCAGCGCCGATTGTGCCGCCAGGCTATGGGGCGCCACTGCAATGCCGCGTGCCGCGAGGGTTGTGTTGAGCATGGAAAATCCTTGATTTACGCGCGCGTGGCGTTATTCGCAATCCAGTTGCTGCGCATGCGCTTGAGAACGAACAAGGCCAGCGCAGCGGTGATGATGTCGAAGCTGATGGCGACGGCGAAGACCGGAATCCAGCTGTCGGTGTACTGATGCAGCAACGCCGCCACCGGGCCGCCGAAGATCGAGCCAATGCCCTGGGCCATGTACAGAAAACCGTAGTTGGTGGTCGCGTTTTGGGTGCCAAAAGTGTCAGTCAGGGTTGATGGGAACAGTGAGAAAATCTCGCCCCAACCGAGGAACACCACGCCGGAGAGCAGCACGAACAAGACGGGGTTGTCGCTGGTCAGCAGCCACAAGGTCATGGCGATGCCTTCGAAAAAGAACGCGAACGCCATGGTGTTTTCCCGCCCCCAGCGATCCGAGATCCAGCCGAACAACGGGCGCGTCAGGCCGTTGCAGATGCGGTCGATGGTCAGCGCCAGCGGCAAGGCCGCCATGCCCATCACCATGACATTGGTCATGCCGAAATCCTTGGCAAAGCTGGCCATCTGCGAGGTCACCATCAGGCCCGAAGTGGACATCATGGTGAACATCGCGAACATCAGCCAGAACACCGGGGTTTTCAGCATTTGCCGGGGCGCGACGTCCGCCACCACGGCGCCGACGATGGGTACTGGCTGTTCGGCCATCTGCGCAGGCGGCTGGCGCAGGAACTGTGACGCCACCAGCCCGACCACGCCGAGAATCACGCCGAAGGTGATCAGCGTGGTTTCCATGCCGACGTCCTTGAGGCTGTTGCTGATCGGGAAGGTGGTCAGCATCGCGCCCATGCCGTAGCCCGCCGCCACCGCGCCTGCCGCCAGACCGCGGCGATCCGGAAACCAGCGCACCATCAACCCGACAATCCCGACATAAACAATGCCGGTCCCCAGCCCGCCCAACAGACCGTAACTGAGGTACAGCGACGTCAGCGAGTTGGCCTGGCTGGCCAACACCCAACTTAGCCCGGACAAGGCACAGCCGGTGGCGATCAACTTGCGCAGGCCAAAGCGATCAATCAACCAGCCCTGCGCAGGCGAAAAGAAGGTCTGCAAGATAATTAACAGGGAAAAGGTAATTTGCACCTGAGCCAGCGACACACCCAGCTTCTGGGTCAAGGGGCCGGTAAATAACGTCCAGACATATTGCGGACTTGAAATGGCCATCATGCAGATCACGCCAATGACCAATTGATGCCAGCGCGAACTGGAAACCACGGCCAGCGGCTGCTCTAGCGTAAGCGTCTTGCTGCTCATCATGAATCTCACTGTGCAAGTGGTTGATTCATCTCAATGAGCAAGGGGCATGCCAGTTAATATATGTATTTAATGATGCTGTTGAATAACCAGCGTATAAAAGCGCTGCGCCATTAACAGACGCCCACTATTAAAGCTTTCGCGCACATGTCGAAATAACCAATAAAAGAGCAGATATTTTTATCTGACGACCACCACCCTACGCGCTTTGAATTTCGCGCTCTAACGCTGGCCAGACACATAGCATCGCTTAACGGACAATCCGCCAAGACGGGTTAAATAATTGCCCGCACACATCTGCACCAGGATGTATCGCCTGCATGGTTTTGGCTCACTGGCGGTCAAGCACAGGTAAGATGCGCGCAGCCTTGAAGGAGAGCCCTTTGTCCACGACCCGCCCGCCCGTGCTCGACGAAATCGACCGCCAGCTTATCGCCGCGCTGCAGCTCAATGCGCGGGAAAGCGTCGCCATGCTTGCCCGCCAGCTGGGCATCGCGCGCACCACCGTCACCTCCCGGCTGGCGCGCCTGGAAAGCAGCAATGTCATTACCGGCTATGGCGTGCGTTTGAGTCAGCGGGTAGTCGATGGCGGCCTGCAGGCCTACGTCGGCATCACCGTGCAGCCGCGTTCGGGCAAGGAAGTGTTGCGCCGTCTGAGCAGCCTGGCCCAGGTGCAGCAACTGTGCGCGGTCAGCGGCGAGTTCGATTACGTCGCCTGGTTGCGCACCGACTCGCCCGAGCAGCTGGACCAGTTGCTGGACCTGATCGGCAGCGTTGATGGCGTCGAGAAAACCACCACGTCGATCATCCTCAGCAGCAAGATCGATCGCGGGCAGCCGGTTTAGGGTGAGGATGCTTTTGTTGTAGGCGCGCACGAGCACCGCGAGGCCGCGATGGCGGTCTGTCTGACACAACGCTATCGCGGCCTCGCGGTGCTCGTGCGCTCCTACAGAATGAACTGCCCCCCTAGAAGCTGGACCAGTTGCTGGACCTGATCGGCAGCGTTGATGGCGTCGAGAAAACCACCACGTCGATCATCCTCAGCAGCAAGATTGATCGCGGGCAGCCGGTTTAGGGCGAGGATGCTTTTGTTGTAGGCGCGCACGAGCAACGCGAGGCCGCGATGGCGGTCTGTCTGATACAACGCTATCGCGGCCTCGCGGTGCTCGTGCGCTCCTACAGAATGAACTGCCCCCCCTAGAAGTTGGACCTGATCGGCAGCGTTGATGGCGTCGAGAAAACCACCACGTCGATCATCCTCAGCAGCAAGATCGATCGCGGGCAGCCGGTTTAGGGTGAGGATGCTTTTGTTGTAGGCGCGCACGAGCAACGCGAGGCCGCGATGGCGGTCTGTCTGATACAACGCTATCGCGGCCTCGCGGTGCTCGTGCGCGCCTACAGAATGAACTGCCCCCTAGAAGTTGGACCTGATCGGCAGCGTTGATGGCGTCGAGAAAACCACCACGTCGATCATCCTCAGCAGCAAGATCGATCGCGGGCAGCCGGTTTAGGGTGAGGATGCTTTTGTTGTAGGCGCGCACGAGCAACGCGAGGCCGCGATGGCGGTCTGTCTGATACCGGTCGCTCCTACAAACCAAATGGTCATAATGATCTTACCCTTCGTCATATCGACTGAATATTCGCCATAACGACGACACTTTGCGTCTTATTATCGGGGCGGCTGTTGTCTAGACTGTCGCCTTTCGCATGTCAGTCAGGTCAGCCATGAAAAACAATCGCCACCCCGCAGACGGCAAGGCGCCGATCACCATGTTCGGCCCGGATTTTCCGTTTGCTTTCGATGACTGGATCGAGCATCCGGCCGGGCTGGGCAGTATTCCGGTGGAGCAGCATGGCGCTGAAGTGGCGATTGTCGGCGCCGGGATTGCCGGCCTGGTGGCGGCCTATGAGCTGATGAAGCTGGGCCTGAAGCCGGTGGTGTATGAAGCGTCGAAGATGGGTGGACGCTTGCGCTCCCAGGCATTCGAGGGCGCCGAAGGCATCATTGCCGAGCTGGGCGGGATGCGTTTTCCGGTGTCTTCCACAGCCTTCTACCACTATGTCGACAAGCTGGGCCTGGAGTCGAAACCCTTTCCCAATCCGCTGACAGCGGCGTCCGGCAGCACGGTGATCGACCTTGAAGGCACCACCCACTACGCGCAAAAGCTATCTGACCTGCCAGTAATGTTTCAGGAAGTGGCCGATGCCTGGGCCGATGCGCTTGAAGAGGGTTCGGGCTTCAAGGACATTCAACAGGCCATCCGCGACCGCGACGTGACACGCCTGAAACAACTGTGGAACACCCTGGTGCCGCTGTGGGATGACCGCACCTTTTATGATTTCGTCGCCACTTCCAAGGCCTTCGCCAGGCTGTCGTTCCATCACCGCGAAGTGTTTGGCCAGGTGGGTTTCGGCACCGGCGGCTGGGACTCGGATTTCCCCAATTCGATGCTGGAAATTTTCCGCGTGGTGATGACCAACTGCGACGATCACCAGCACCTGATCGTGGGCGGCGTGGAGCAAGTGCCGCTGGGCATCTGGCGCCACGTGCCCGAGCGCTGCGCCCACTGGCCGGAAGGCACCAGCCTGTCGTCGCTGCATCGCGGCGCGCCGCGCACCGGGGTCAAGGGCATCGCCCGCGCCGAGGACGGCCGCCTGGCGGTGACGGACAACTGGGGCGACACGCGGCACTACGCGGCGGTGCTGACCACTTGCCAGAGCTGGCTGCTGACCACCCAGATCGACTGCGAAGAATCGTTGTTTTCGCAGAAGATGTGGATGGCGCTGGATCGCACCCGCTACATGCAGTCGTCGAAGACGTTCGTCATGGTCGACCGCCCGTTCTGGAAGGACAAGGACCCGGACACCGGCCGCGACCTGATGAGCATGACCCTCACCGACCGCCTGACGCGCGGCACCTACCTGTTCGACAACGGCGACGACAAGCCTGGCGTCATGTGCCTGTCGTATTCGTGGATGAGCGACGCGCTGAAGATGCTGCCGCAGCCGGTGGAAAAGCGGGTCAAGCTGGCCCTCGATGCACTGAAGAAGATCTACCCGAAAGTGGATATCGCGGCGCGCATCATCGGCGACCCGATCACGGTTTCCTGGGAAGCCGACCCGCATTTCCTTGGCGCGTTCAAGGGTGCCCTGCCTGGGCATTACCGTTATAACCAGCGCATGTACGCGCACTTCATGCAGCAGGACATGCCCGCCGAACAGCGCGGCATTTTCATCGCCGGGGATGACGTATCCTGGACGCCTGCCTGGGTCGAAGGCGCCGTGCAGACCTCGCTCAATGCGGTCTGGGGCATCATGACCCACTTTGGCGGCAAGACTCACGCCGAGAACCCGGGCCCCGGTGACGTGTTCCACGAGATCGGCCCGATTGCCCTGCCGGATTGAACCAGAGGTGTAACCATGCGCATCGCTTTGTACCAATGTCCGCCGCTGCCGTTGAACATCGACGGCAACCTGTTGCGCCTGGAGCAGCAGGCTCACGCCGCCGCCGCCCTGGGCGCGCAGTTGCTGGTGTGCCCGGAAATGTTCCTCACCGGCTACAACATCGGCGCCCAGGCAGCGCGGGAGCTGGCGCAAGCGGCCGACGGCGATGCGGCAGGTGACGTCGCCGCCATCGCCCAGGCCAGCGGCGTGGCGATCCTCTATGGCTACCCCGAACTGGGCGCCGACGAGCAGGTGTACAACGCGGTGCAACTGATCGACAGCCGTGGCCAGACCCTGTGCAACTATCGCAAGACGCACCTGTATGGCGACCTGGACAAGGCCATGTTCAGCGTCGGCGGAGGCAGCTTCCCTGTCGTCGAGTTGAACGGCTGGCAGCTGGGGCTGCTGATCTGCTACGACGTGGAGTTCCCCGAGAACACCCGGCGCCTGGCACTGGCAGGCGCTGATCTGATCCTGGTGCCCACCGCCAACATGACGCCTTACGATTTCGTCGCCGAAGTGACTGTTCGCGCCAGGGCCTATGAAAATCAGTGCTACATGGCGTACGCCAATTACTGCGGCCGCGAAGGTGACATACATTACTGCGGCCTGAGCAGCATCAGCGCCCCGGATGGCAGCCGGGCGGCACTGGCGCAGCAGGATGAAACGCTGATCACTGCCGAGCTGGACAAGCAACTACTGGCAGAATCACGCTCGATCAACACCTACTTCAACGACCGTCGGCCAAGGCTTTATGCCGGTTTGGCCGAGGAGTGATTGTGTGAAGTGGGACTGGCTTCATGGGGACTGGCCCCATGGAACTCGTGGGACTGGCTTTAGCCGGGAAAGCTGTATTCCTGTCGATACATGTGCAGCGACTGTACTGGCCTCTTCCCGGCTGAAGCCGGTCCCACGTCGCATCCCAACGATGCGGGAATTGGGCTAGCATGCAGCAATCAAGCTCTGCGGATCGCTCATGTCTTCCCTCCCCGCCACCCAACACCTGACTCTGGCCAACGGCTTGCGCGTGGTTCTGTGCCATGCGCCGAGGCTCAAGCGCTGTGCGGCGTCGCTGCGGGTGGCGGCAGGCAGCCATGATGCACCTGCGGCCTATCCAGGGCTGGCGCACTTCCTTGAGCATCTGCTGTTTCTCGGCACCGAACGGTTCGCCGACGACGACAAGCTGATGACCTTCGTCCAGCGCCACGGCGGCCAGGTCAACGCCAGCACCCGCGAGCGCAGCACGGACTTTTTCTTCGAGCTACCAGAGGCCGTGTTTGCCAATGGCCTGGAAAGGCTCTGGGACATGCTCGCCCACTGCCGCATGGGCCTCAGCGACCAGCTGCGCGAGCGCGAAGTGCTGCACGCAGAGTTCATCGCCTGGTGGCGCGACCCGGCAACACGCCAACAGCTGCAGCAGTTTGCCAGCCTGTCGCCGCGCCATCCGTTGCGCGGCTTCCATGCCGGTAACCGCTACAGCCTGCCAATACCGCGTCAGAATTTTAAGCAGGCGTTGCGGGATTTTTATCAGCGCTTCTATCAGCCCGCGCAGATGACCTTATGCCTGGCTGGCCCACAATCACTGCCTGACCTTAAAGCGCTAGCGACCATGCTCTGTAGGAGCCAACTTGTTGGCGAAGCGCCAGCCGGGACAACACAGAACCCGCCGCCAACACTGCTCGACAACGCCAGCACCGAGCTCTTCATCGCCCCCTCAGACCTGCTCTTCGCCTGCGACGACTTGCCTGAAGGCGCTGACGAAGCCGCCGCGTTCTTCTGCCACTGCCTCAACGGCAGCCGCGCCGCAGGCCTCAACGAGACGATCAAGGCCGAGGTGATCTACCAATTCGCCGGTCAATTATTGATCAAAGTCAGCGTGACCCAGGCATCCCTGGCACTGATCCACGACTGGCTCAGTCTGTTCAAAACCCGCTGGCACGACCTGCGCGACGATTACAACCAACTGGCGCAACGAACGCTGGAAGTCAGCGGCCCACTTGCGCTGGCGCATTCTTACGCCCGTGATCTGCCGCAAGGCTTGTCCGCACAAGGCGAGAAGGCGCTGGCAGTTTTGCTGCAGCAGCTTCAGCCCGCCACTCAGGCCCCAGAGCACCACTGGCAGCTGCCTGAACCCAACCCCTTCCTCGGCGCACCGGGCAATGGCTATGAAGGCGCGTTTTATCTGCGCTGGCGTTTGCCCGCGCCGCAACCGGCGCTGTGGCGAATGCAGGTGCGGCGCCTCAAATCTCTTGCCCAGCAGGCCGGCCAGGCAGGCGTCACCCTTGAGCTGAGTGCCTATGGCCAGTACTGGGAATTGAAGCTGGCCGGCATCGACGCGCCCATGGCGCAGATTCTCACCCAGACGTTACAGCGCTTGGACGAGCCCGCCACCCGCGCGCACCTGGATGAAACGCGCGACGACCCCGCGCTGATTCCCATTCGACAATTGCTCAACGCCTTGCCCGACGTGTACCTCAACGCAGCACCTGCCAGCGCGATCGCCGACATTCAGGCGTTCTGGCCCACCACGCAATGGATAAGCTTCACCTCAGGCTTGAGCCCGAACACAGTTGACGCGCTGAACACGGCGCTGCGCAGCACACCCGGCACACCTGACTTGCGCGAACTGCACGCGCCAACCCTGGCAACGGGCAAACACTGGCGGATCGCCGCAACGCCCTCGTCAGAAAGCGCCGTGCTGCTGTTCTGCCCTGTGCCTTCCACTGCCATCGAGGACGAAGCCGCCTGGCGACTGCTCGCTCACCTGGCGCAGGGTCCGTTCTACCAACGTCTGCGGGTCGAGCTGCAACTGGGCTACGCCGTGTTCAGCGGCGTGCGGCAGATTGTCGGGCAAACCGGGATCGTGTTCGGCGTTCAGTCCCCCACTGCGTCAGCGGCGCAACTGATCGAGCACATCGAGCAGTTTGTGCAAGCACTGCCCCGCCTGATCGCCAGCGCCGACCTCGCCCGCGAAGCCCTCGCCCTGAGCGCGCAACTGCACCTCGACGCCCTATCGGCCGCGCAAGTGGCGCAGTTACGCTGGCAAGCTCATCTGGCAGGGCGCGACCAACAGCACCTGCCCGCGCTTCATCAGGCCGTGCAAAACCTGAACAGGCCCGCTGTGCTGCAAGCCGCCGCTCGCCTGTACAGCGCAGCGGGCGGCTGGCTTTGCCTGACCAACGAGGCGCAGAACCCTTGGCCAAGCTGCTGATTTTTACCCAAGCTGCAAAAGCGTTGTTCATTATTCAGACAGCGGGAATTTGTTAAATTAAGTAACATCGCACGCAACAGATCGAACGTATGCCATAAAGGGCGCACTAACGATTTACCACCCACCGCTGCAATCACCCAGAAGGAGTCTTTTATGTGGACCAAACCTGCTTACACTGATCTGCGTATCGGTTTCGAAGTCACGATGTACTTCGCTAGCCGTTGATGACAACGCGGTGCAAAGCCTCGGTTCGCCGGGGCTTTTTTTATGGTGACACCACTTTTTTTTCGCTTCATCAAGATTTCAGGCCTGATCTCAGGGAGCTGACATGTACATCCAGATTCTAGGTTCCGCAGCTGGCGGCGGCTTCCCGCAGTGGAACTGCAATTGCGCCAACTGCGCCGGTTTCCGCGACGGCAGCCTGCGCGCCCGGGCCCGCACGCAGTCGTCCATTGCGCTCTCCGACGACGGCATCAACTGGGTGCTGTGCAACGCCTCGCCCGACATCCGCGCGCAGTTGCAGAGCTTCGCGCCCATGCAGCCAGGCCGGGCCCTGCGCGACACCGGCATCAGCGCAATCATCCTGATGGACAGCCAGATCGACCACACCACCGGGCTGCTCAGCCTGCGCGAAGGCTGCCCGCATCAGGTCTGGTGCACCGACATGGTCCACGAAGACCTGAGCAGTGGCTTCCCGTTGTTCAACATGCTGACCCACTGGAACGGCGGCCTGGCCTGGAACCGTATCGAGCTGGAAGGCAGCTTCGTGATCCCGGCCTGCCCTGGCCTGCGTTTCACCCCGTTCCCGCTGCGCAGCGCCGCACCGCCCTACTCGCCGCATCGCTTCGATCCGCATCCGGGCGACAACATCGGCCTGATGGTGGAAGACCTCAACACTGGCGGCAAACTGTTCTACGCACCGGGCCTGGGCAAGGTTGACGACAGCCTGATGGAAAAGATGACTGCTGCCGACTGCCTGCTGGTGGATGGCACGATGTGGGATGACGATGAAATGCAGCGCCGCGGCGTTGGCACCCGCACCGGCACGGAAATGGGCCATCTGGCGCAAAACGGCCCCGGCGGCATGCTTGAAGTGTTGGAACGCCTGCCGAAACAGCGCAAGGTGCTTATCCACATCAACAACACCAACCCGATCCTCGACGAAGATTCCCCCGAGCGCGCCGAGCTGGCGCGACGCAATGTCGAAGTGGCCTTCGACGGGATGAGTATCGAGCTTTGAAAGCTGAATGATGCTGACCCTGTAGGAGCCAACTTGTTGGCGAGACGGTACTCCTGACACACCCCCTCGCCAACAAGCTGGCGCCTACAGGTCGATTCACTCAGACAGAGATGTATTGCTGACAGGAACCGACATGAGCGAAACAACGCCGCTGTCCCCCGCTGATTTCGAACAGGCGCTGCGCGCCAAGGGCGCGTATTACCACATCCATCACCCTTTCCACGTGGCCATGTACCAGGGCCGCGCGACGCGTGAACAGATCCAGGGCTGGGTGGCGAACCGGTTTTATTACCAGGTCAACATCCCGCTCAAGGACGCCGCGATTCTCGCCAATTGCCCGGATCGCGAGATTCGTCGTGAGTGGATTCAGCGCCTGCTGGATCACGACGGCGCGCCCGGTGAAGATGGCGGCATCGAAGCCTGGCTGCGCCTGGGCCAGGCGGTTGGGCTGGACCCGGACCAGCTGCGCTCCCAGGAGCTGGTGCTGCCCGGCGTGCGTTTCGCCGTCGACGCCTACGTCAATTTCGCCCGCCGCGCCAACTGGCAGGAAGCCGCCAGCAGTTCGCTGACCGAGCTGTTCGCGCCGCAGATCCACCAGTCGCGTCTGGACAGCTGGCCGCAGCACTACCCGTGGATCGACCCGGCCGGTTACGAGTATTTCCGCACCCGCCTGGGCCAGGCGCGGCGTGATGTCGAGCACGGTCTGACAATCACCCTGCAGCACTACACCACTTACGAAGGCCAGCAGCGCATGCTGGAAATCCTGCAGTTCAAACTCGATATCCTATGGAGCATGCTCGACGCCATGAGCATGGCCTACGAGCTGAACCGCCCGCCGTATCACAGCGTGACCGACCAACGGGTCTGGCATAAGGGGATCGCCCTATGAGTTTCGATCGACAACGCGTGCCGAGCTGGCGTCGCGGCTATCGCTACCAGTTCGAACCGGCGCAGAACGGCCACGTGCTGCTGTACCCCGAAGGCATGATCAAGCTCAATGAAAGCGCCAGCGCCATTGGCGGCCTGATCGATGGTCAGCGCAGCGTCGCCGCCATCATCGACGCCCTCGATGCGCAGTTCCCAGGCGTCCCCGAGCTTGCCAGCGATGTCGAGCAATTCATGGAGGTGGCCCGTGGCGAACACTGGATTGATCTTGCCTGAAGCACCCTTGGTCGAGCCGACGATCACGATACCGCCGAAACCTGCCATCGGCCTGCCGCTGTGGCTGCTCGCCGAGCTGACCTACCGCTGCCCGCTGCAATGCCCGTACTGCTCCAACCCGCTGGATTTCGCCAAGCAGGGCCAGGAGCTGAGCACCGAGCAGTGGTTCAAGGTGATGGCCGAAGCGCGGCAGATGGGCGCGGCGCAGATCGGTTTTTCCGGCGGCGAACCGCTGGTGCGTCAGGACCTGGCAGAGCTGATCCGCGAAGCGCGGCGGCTGGGTTACTACACCAACCTGATCACCTCGGGCATCGGCCTGACCGAACAGAAAATCATCGACTTCAAGGAGGCCGGTCTCGATCACATCCAGATCAGCTTCCAGGCCAGCGACGAGCAGGTGAACAACATGCTCGCCGGCTCGAAAAAGGCCTTCGCCCAGAAGCTGGAAATGGCCCGCGCCGTGAAGAAGCATGGCTACCCGATGGTGCTCAACTTCGTCACCCACCGGCACAACATCGATCGCATCGACCGCATCATCGAACTGTGCATCGCGCTGGAAGCGGACTTCGTCGAGCTGGCCACCTGTCAGTTCTACGGCTGGGCGCAACTCAATCGCGTGGGGCTGCTGCCGACCAAGGATCAACTGGTGCGCGCCGAACGCGTGACCAATGAATACCGCGACAAGCTGGCCGCCGAAGACCATCCGTGCAAACTGATTTTCGTCACCCCCGACTACTATGAAGAACGGCCAAAAGCCTGCATGAACGGCTGGGGCAGCATCTTCCTGACGGTAACCCCGGACGGCACCGCCCTGCCCTGCCACGGCGCGCGACAGATGCCGGTGCAGTTCCCCAATGTGCGCGACCACACGATGCAGCACATCTGGTACGACTCGTTTGGTTTCAATCGCTTTCGCGGTTACGACTGGATGCCCGAGCCCTGCCGCTCCTGCGATGAGAAGGAAAAGGACTTCGGTGGCTGCCGCTGCCAGGCCTTCATGCTGACGGGTGACGCCGCCAACGCCGATCCGGTGTGCAGCAAATCACCCCACCACGGGATGATTGTGCAGGCGCGCGAAGAAGCCGAGTATGCTACTCAAACCATCGAGCAGCTGGCCTTTCGCAATGAACGAAACTCGCGCCTCATCGCCAAATCCTGACACCTTCACCGCCGCCCAGGCCGTCGCCGCCGGCACTGACTTTGCCGAACTGGCGGTCAGCCCGGCGGGGCTATTCTGGAGTGAATACCGGCCCGAGGATGGCGCGAGCCGCATCTGGCGCTGGTTTGAAGGCACCAAGAGCTGCCTGACGCCCGAAGGCTTCAGCGTGCGCAGCCGGGTGTACGAATACGGCGGCGGCGCCTTCTGCCTGACCGAAGACGCCGTGGTGTTCGTCAACGAAAGCGACCAGCAGCTGTACCGCGTGGCGCTGCAGACCGACGAGTTTGAAGAACAGGTTCTGCCCAACGCCATCACCACCGGCAAAAAGCGCTACGGCGATCTGCAGTTTGCAGGCGGCTTGATCCTGGCGGTCGAAGAGGACAAGGACAGCCACCAGGTGGTGAGCATCAACGTCGCCGACGGCAAGCGCCTGGTGCTGGCCCGCGGTGCTGACTTCTATGCCTCGCCCACCCTGAGCCCGGACGGCCAGCGCCTGGCCTGGATCGAGTGGCAAAAGCCCCATCAACCCTGGACCAGCACCCTGCTCATGAGCAGCAAGCGCTTGGCCAGCGGCGGCTGGTCAGAACCACGCTGCCTCGCAGGCGACCGCGAAGAAGAATCCATCCAGCAGGCGCGCTTCGATGAACAGGGCAGGCTGTATTGCCTGAGTGATCAGGGCGGCTACTGGCAGCCCTGCGTCGAAGGCTCGTTCGGACTGACCCACCTCAAGGCTGCCGAGGCCGACCATGCCCCCGCGCCCTGGCAACTGGGCGGTCGTAGCTGGATAGCGCTGCATCACGGCGCCTACCTGGCGACCTGGTCGGAAGATGGCGTGGGCGTGCTGGGCATGCGTGACGGCCACGGCACGCTGGACGACTTCAGCGGCGATTACACCCGCTTTCGCAGCCTCGCGGTGGACGAACAGCACATCTACTGCATCGCCGCGTCCGCAACCCGCCCCTCCGCCGTGCTGGCGATTGATCGCCAGACCCACAAGGTGGAAGTTGTGGCAGGCGGCGTCGCGCCTTTGCCGCCCGAGCGCATCAGCCAGCCGCAGAGCCTGCGCTACAAAAGTGGCGACGGTCACGCCTACGGCTATTTCTACCCGGCCATGAATGCCGCGCAGAAGCCGCCCTTGGTGGTGTTCGTCCATGGCGGCCCGACGTCAGCCTGCTACCCGGTGTTCGACCCGAAGATCCAGTACTGGACCCAGCGCGGCTTTGCCGTCGCCGACCTCAACTATCGCGGCAGCACCGGCTACGGCCGCGCCTACCGCCAGAGCCTGCACCTGAACTGGGGCGTGGCCGACGTCGAAGACGCCTGCGCCGTGGTCGCCCACCTCGCCGAACGCGGCCTGATCGACCCGACCCAGGCATTCATTCGCGGCGGCAGCGCAGGCGGCTACACCACCCTCTGCGCCCTGGCCTTCCACACCGTCTTCCGCGCAGGCGCCAGCCTCTACGGCGTCAGCGACCCAATCGCACTGGCCAAAGCCACACACAAATTCGAAAGCGACTACCTCGACTGGCTGATCGGCGACCCCGAACACGACCTCGAACGCTACCACGCCCGCACCCCCCTGCTGCACGCCGACAACATCCGCGTGCCCGTGATCTTCTTCCAGGGCGAACTCGACGCCGTAGTCGTCCCCGAACAAACCCGCGCCATGCTCACAGCGCTTAAGTCCCGAGGCATCGCTGCAGAGGGGCATTTTTATGCCGAGGAGCGTCATGGGTTTCGCTTGGCATTGAACCAGGCGGATGCGTTGGAGAAGGAGTGGGGGTTTTATCGGAAGGTGATTGATGGGGTTTGATTGCGGTGGGTCGCTAGCTCACTAGATCCCTACATTGGTAGGACCGGCTTCAGCCGGGAGGACGTCGGCAAATGCGCCGAAATGCATCGCCTGCACGCACTCTCGCGGCTGAAACCGCTATTGATCGGCGAATGGGATCAACACCAAATTATTGCTTTCACCTTCGGCAACCATTCTCTGTCCCATATAAACACCGCCTAAACTCGCAGCAAACTAGTTAGCTTAAGATCTTAGCGAAACAACATAAAGGACGTAAATAATGCTTTTCGATCACAGAATTATTCAGGAACTCATGTCTTGCGCTCACTGGGCAGATAGGCTCGTCAAGGCTGATCTGATTGATGGATATATTGTCAGCGAGAATGATTACACATCGAACTTCACTGGTGCGCTGCGACGAGAGATTAGTGCTAGGAACATCGCCGGACTAAGCGCGAAGATACAAGTTTTGAATGCCAGCGCTGAACGAGAGATGGGGGCAGACGCATGCATAATTTTCCAGAACAAAAATGAGTTCAAGGCATCAATATTTTAGGCAAAATGGCCTCGTTTAAGTACAAACGTAGACACATGGGACAAAAAACAGAAATCGTCGGGGCAGTCTCATTTCCATTCTCAACTAGTCCGCCAGCATGCTCAAATACATTATTTAGCGGTATGGGAAATGTTTTATTCTGAGCATTCATTTGGCAAGCAGCCGAAGCATTTCCCACCGGAAGGATCTGCATGTGTTTGGCATGATCATGCTTACGCCGCAACTATGGCACGACCGGATTTTGATAAGCCTTGGAGTGACTACGAATTAGGTGGATTGCTAGAAGGGAATTCGATAACAATTTCTGAAATTATCCATTCCATTTGTGTCTGCTCTCAAGGAAAGCCCCTAAAGAATCGCAACTACCAATCAGCGTTCGGAGACGCAGGATTGCCATATCAGGCTCTCATCATTTCATTCGACAGCAACAACGGTGATTAATAGAACGCAATGAAGGAGGTTCCGAGGGGTGATGTGCGTGGAAACGCTATGTTGCCCTCCCCCCAAGGGACCAAAGATTAAACTGGCAACTCCAGCACTTTTGACAACATCCATTTTTCTTCAAAGAGTTCCGGACTTGCAAAAGTAAGTATCTGTCGAACTTTCAGCTTATCCTGCTGCTCCATGACATTGGGCTACCCGTTCCTAGTCAAAGTTTGACGATTACGATCGGCAGCCATCGGCCAAAAGCAGACATTCGTTAAAAGAGGTTTAGTTGACTGGTAGCGGCCTTTCGAAAATGCAATGGGATGCATCGGTGTTCCACCGCTCCGAAGCAGCTCGGTAAAAACAGCCCGCTTTCTTTGATGACCGTCGACATTACTGCCACAAGCTTCGTCTTCAGCTAGCATTGCATCGCGCGAGATCAAGCACGAAAACGGCGACTCTTCCTTCTCGCGCAGACCTGCTCTTCGCGACGAGCATTCTTTTCAGTTCATCGGCGGTTGTGGGAAGGGTTTCGTGTCGACCTGGACTCTTCAACCTCTTGGTTGTTTGTTTTTGTTCTCCAAACCAGAGCACCAGATAAATACCACGCCCTTCCGCTCGCCAGTCTGGAGTGTAGAGAGCATCAAGCTGTCTATCTGATCCTGTCCAGAGTTCGGAGTGCCACTGCCCTTTGATCTCGATCGGAATCCGAAGTGTGCCAGCCGAACAAGTGATATCAACTTCCTTGTCGGCGGCAACATGCGTTTCAGGATCGAAAGTGAACCCTGACGATCCTTGACGGAGAAGACCTAGAAGGTGATCACGGCAACGCTCCTCAACGAACGGAATTTTTTATCGTCATAAAACCCGCGCCAGGATTCAGCATCGTCGCTCTTTATCTTCGCTTGGGCGATGGCGAGTTCTTCAAGAACAAGAGTTTGTAGGTCAACAAGGGACACAGGGGCAAGACTGCGTGTGATCGCATCGATAGCAGCAAGTGTGGGCGGAAAATAGGTAGCTTCGACGCGGATGCGCTTCTGCTCAGCAATAACGATCTTGACCTCTTCAGAGTAGCCATCGACAGGTGCGTCCCTTAAACGGACTAATGCATCGATTGCTTCATCGCTGGTGTCATTGCCAAGGCGGCGGATGAGTTGGACGATGAAACTGCTTGCATCCCAAGAATTTGAATCCCCTGACGAAGCCCCGCTTGGGCGATGCACCATTGGCCAAAGCGATCGGAACGTATTGATCATCCACTCACTCTGCGCGGCATTGAGGAGGACATTGGTATCATCGTTTATGCGGTTGCTGATTCGATGCCGTATGTGCCAGAGCAGTTCAGGTTCAACCGGCTTAGCGCCAAGCCGCGCTACAGTGACGGGGAAATCAACAATGACGCCAATCGCAACCCAATTGCGATGGCGCTCTTCGTCCGTCGACGTAGAACGAAGCGCTAGAGTTCGGCGTAATTCCTCAAATCGCCCTGAGCGGATAAGTCTATCAACTAACTCTAGTTCTGGACCGGCCGGTAAGTCTGGAAACCGCTCCAGCCACTCCGCAGCAAGTTCGGTGCTTATGGCGACATGGACTTGGTCGTGCATCAGCGTGTAGAGGCCATCTACATTTTCACGCCGCTGCTGTAGTTGCGGCTCATGGTAGAGCTTCATCGCTTCCTTCCAGCCACCGCGAATGTGGATGGTAGCTTCAACAGCTTCAATGAGACCCACGACTCCTGCATGATCGTCGATGCGACTACGGCGAAGTTCGAACAGTCCTGCCATTAAGCGCTCATCAGAAAGGTCATCGAACCCTACGCCTACTCGATGCCGCTCGGCGAGTGCGGCAACGATAATGTACGCGGCATCGTAAGCCTTGCCGTTCGCGTTGCTCTTCGCGATCTGCTGCGCATTGGGTTTGGGTGGATCAAGTGTTAGAAATGCTTCGAACCCGGCATGTGCTACTTCGCCAATATCATCTCCAAGCCACTGCCCGATCCGCTTATGGGCAGGTGCATCTTCAATGTCGTTGTAGAGGTTGAGATAGGCTTTAGCGGGGCCGACAATCGCACTGTAATCACCCGCGCGCATCTGATCGATGCGAGCAGAAAAATGATTCCGGTGTCCAGCGTGAATGGCCGCTTGTTCTGCTCGACGCTCTCGCTCACGTTCGGTCTGTTTGATCTGCCATTCAGGTACTGTCTGCTCTGTGAGCTTGTCGAGCCACTGCAATAGATCGGCACTGCGAGCAGCAAAGAGTCGTGCAGCAGCACGTACCTCTGCCCCTGCTTCACTATCATGCCGTGAAAGCAGGACCAAATCGCGCCAGCGTTCGTCGCTGTGATTTGTGGGGTCGAGCCAATTAAGTAGCGCAATAACATCTTTGTCGGACGGTATAAAGCCGGTCGATCGTTCGCTGAGCCGCCAAGATTGCTGATAAGAGTTGTGATCACTGGGCAGTTCTAAAAGCACTAGCCGTTGAACGGACCGCCGCAAATTTTCGTCGCTCCGAATGAGCTCGTGCAATTTCTGATGAACATCACGTTGATATCCATCACGGCTATGGAAGGGCTCTAGCCAAGACCAAAGTTCGTTCGCAGTGACACCGCCGGCCTCCACGACGCGAACGATTAGATGATAAGCAAGATCGGTCAACACGTCGTTCCCAGGTCGGTCATCCCACTTACCAAGACTCTTTGCCGCTACGGCTAAAAGATCAAGGACATCCGCTATCTGCCCATCTGGAAGATGCCTCTCCAAGAGCATCAATACTCCGATCGTACGACTACCACTGCCTGCATAAGCAATCACGAGGCTGACAATCAGATTTGCATCGAATTGTTCGTATCCGATTTTATCAATAACTTCGATTGCAAGCCGAATAGAAAGCTCATCTCGAGAGCTACCCAGCGCGTGAAGAACGGTTGGCCAATCGATATCGTCATTTACATCAATTAGAATTTCGCCTGCAACTTTCCTGCATGCAAAATACGCTTGGGGATCGATAACGATTTTCCGCAGTTCATCTTTCAGCGGGGACGCAATATCACTTCCCCTGACTGCTTCGAGCATAAGAAGGCAAAGGCTGAACGATGTTTCAGGTGTTGAGATCAGTCGCCGTATGTCCTCGATGACCACTGGGTGCCTGAAACCACGTAACGCATACGGTCCCCAGTCACGAAAGCGCGGATTATCCTTTGCCAGAAGCTCCAGTGAGCCAATAAGCAAGTGAGCTTGATCGGCCGTGAGTACATCTGCATCCCCATACTCAATCAATCCCATTGGGTCCGCGGTGATAACAGCCTTGGCAAGAGCCGGGTCCAATGCGAGCCAGGCATGAATGCCCCGAAGGCTTGAAGGTACAAGCCCGTGGCTGTGAAACACTGAGAGGAGGCGTCTGCGTTTTTGTGGGGTATTCGCCTGCTTCGCGAGCCATTGAGCCCCTAAGTACTCCCCGACCCGGCGGTGAAGGTAGGTGAAGTGATCGACGCCGTCAGCTTTGAACAAGCGAGTACCTAACATGGCCTCCACTACGTCTCCATCAGGAAGAAGAGAGATATCGGAAAGTTGCAGTTCACCTTCGGCAGCGTTCGCTGCGGAAATCCGAACAATGGCCTCACTGCCAGTTAGGATCAAACCGGCGAATGCGGCGCCTGCGGCATCAAGGCCAATTTCCCGCCCTGGCTGACTTCTGGCCTTGGTGTCACGATGTTCGACTCGTAAAACCTCAATGGCGCGCTCGAAAAGCTCGCTACGCGTTTCAGGTAATTTCCCCGACCCCGCAACGCGAGCAATTAGCTCGAGAGTTTGCGGATTGCCGAGTAATCCATTGAGCCCTCGTGCATTGAAATGCTCCATCACATTTTTGGCTGCCGCCAAACCGAGTGTGGCGCTTAGAAAGGTGGAAGCGTCATCGTCGTTGAAGGGCTCAATGTGTAGCTCTAGTGGGTTTTCCGCGTACTGTTCGTGAATAGCCTCTAAACCCGTCGCGCTACGCCAATCCGCTACCCGGCACGCAAGAATGAAGCGAGGGTAGCCCAGCTTACCGAGTTGACGCAGGACAAGATCCACCCCGTCTCCTCCCTTCAGGCTGCTTACCTCATCTAGTGCATCAATCACTAGGATTTGGGTGTCACTTAGTAGCGTATTCGGATCATATCGGTTGATCAGTTGGCGGGCGGTGCAATGCGAACAGCCTGGAGACGCTGCAAGCCAGTCAAGCAGGTGAGATTTACCCATGCCGGCTTCGCCAAGTATCACGAGCGACTCGGTTCTTTTTAGCAGGTCGTCCTGAGGCATAGTGATTCGACTGTCATTAGTCTCACACCACAGTGTTCGTTTGATGATTGCATGCACTATCAAATTTGCGCATTCATTCATGTCGTACTGGAGCCTCAATTGGAGCCGGGGTAGTCATTCTGATACTAAATTAACACCCCATCAGAAGCACTATAAAGAGATACACGAACGACCGCTTCTGGCCGATAGCCGCCCTTCAAGCTCAAGCGCCGGGCCATCAATCTAGCGACCATGCAAGCTGATCACACGGGTAGAGAACTTCAGGATTAGAGTCGCTCGATCCGATCAAGCGCAAACACTAACGCGCAGCCGCAACTCAAAATCAACGACCCGAACACATGTCCCCACCTCAAAACCTCACCCAATCAACCTCAAACCAAAGGCCGCGTAGCCACCATCGAAGCCCTCTCACTAACTTCCAAATACCACTCAGCCAATCGCGGATAACGATCCCGCCACCCAAGCTCACTCTGCCGAAAGTCCAGATACCCCAACGCCGCCGCCACGCTAATCGACGCCACATCAAACGCCGAACTCAGCTCAGTAATCGCTTCCTGCTCAAAATACGCCAGCGTGCGTTCGATTTTTTCTTGTTGGTTGTCCAGCCAGGTGTCCCAGTGTTTTTCTTCGGGGCGGAGGGCTTTTTCGTAGCGGATCATGACGGCGGCATCGAGTATTGCATCGGCCAGGGAGGCGAGGGTCAGGCGGCGCCAGCGGGCTTGGCCTTCGCGTGGGATCAGGGGGTTGCCGACGTGTTGGTGGTCGAGGTAGTCCATGATCACGCGGCTGTCGTGGATGACGCTGCCGTCCGCCAGGCGCAGTGCCGGGATCTTGCCGGACGGGTTGTCGGAAATCACTGCATCGGCCGGTGCGACGGGGGACAGGGTGGTGGCTTGCAATGCCACTCGGTCGAGCTGGCCGGTTTCGTGGAGCACCAGCAGGACTTTGCGAGCAAATGGCGAGGCGGCGTTGTAGTGCAGCGTCATGGTCGGCGTGGACATGGGAACTCCTCCTGTGGGCAGCTCAACAGACTAGCCAGCACCCCTCATATCCGCAACGTCTGGATACACCCACCGGCAGACCGACGCTCAACGCACCACCCCTTCCTCAATCAACAACTTGAGAATGGCCTCAGCCCCAGCCTCCGGCGTAACCCCCTTGAGCACCTGCCCGCCGCCACCGCTGGCTTTGGCGGTCGCTGCTTTCATGCGGTCGGCGCCGCTTTTGGCTTTGATGACTTTCAGGCGTTTGGGTCGGGGTTTGGCGGGTTGCAGCATGGCCTCATCAAGCAGTGCATCGCTGACGGTCGCGAATTGCTCCACTTCAAGCGCGCCGCGTTGCGCCGGGCCGTAGGCGCTTTGTCGGGGTTTGGGGGCGGCGTTGTCGACGGTGGCGAGGAATGGCAGGCGCACTTTCAGGCGTCGGCGCTGGCCTCGGGGCAACGCCTGCAGCACCAGGGCGGCGCCGTTGGTGAGTGATTCGACTTCGGCCAGGCCGGTCACCAGCGGCCAGCCCAGGGCTTCGGCCAGCAGAAACGGCAGCATGCCGGAGCCTTCGCCGGTTTCCGCCTGGCTGCCGGTGAGCACGATCTGCGCGCCGGATTCGCGAATGTAGTCGCTCAGTGCGGGGACGGCGTCGGCGTTTGCGGGTTGTTCCAGCACGTGCAGTTCATCGAGGCCCATGCCCAGGTAGGCGCGCAAGGCAGGTTCTTCAGGGTCGCCTGCGTGCACCACTTGCACCTTGTCCCCAGCCAGTTGCAGGCCCAGCTCTACAGCGCGAGCGTCCTGCTCGGCGCGGCGGGGGCGGCCGGACGTGGGGTGCGCACCCACCGACACCAGGCTGATGACGTGCACGACTGCTTTATCAACAGGCGCATTCACAGGCGCGTTGGGTTCAGGCTGCATGGCGGTTGACCTCGTTGCGATAGGCCTGGATGGCGGCAATCAGCGCGTGAAGAATCGCAGCGCTGTCGCCGATGACTGACAGGTCGGCGCGCTTGATCATGTCGCAACCGGGGTCGAGGTTGATCGCCACCACTTTGTCGCAGGCGCCGATGCCTTGCAGGTGCTGAATCGCGCCGGAGATCCCCACCGCCACGTAGACCCGCGCGGTGACCCAGGTGCCGCTGGCGCCGACCTGCCGATCACGGGCCATGAAGCCATCGTCCACCGCCACCCGGGAGGCGCCTTCGGTGGCGCCCAGGGCCACTGCGGCGCGGTGGAACAGGTCCCAGTCCTGCACGCCGTTACCACCGGCGAAGATGAACTCTGCCTCGGCCATGGGGATGGCAGCGGGGTCGACGGCCACGGCGCCCAGATCTTCGATGCGCGGCAGGCGGCGCGCCACGCTTGTGGATAACTCTACGGGCAGTGCCTCGTGCCGGGTTTCGCTGACCGGTTCGGCGCATTCAGGGAGCGCCAGCAAAACCCGCGCCAGAGGTCGGGGCAGATCCTGCTGGCCCGCACCGGCGCGACCGATGCACTGCCCATCCTTGACCTGCCAGACGCGAGTCGCCGGACGCTCGCCCAGGCTGGCGGCGAAGCGACGACCCAGTTCACCACCGCCGCTGCGGCTGTCGGGCAGCAGCCAGTGGTGCGGGCTGAACTGGTTATCCACAGCCCGCAGGCCCTGAATCCGCTGCTCCGGTGCATAACCGGCAAACTCGCTGCCGTCCATCAGCAGCAGGCGATCAACCCCTGCGGCGGCAAAGGCCTGTTCCTTGTGTTCGCCGAACACCACGGCCAGCACCGCGCCGTCCTGCCCCGCCAGTTGATGGGCCAGGCCCAGCAGGTCACGGTCGTGGCTACTCAAGCGGCCGCCCACCATGTCGGGCACCACGCAGATGTAAAAGGCCGGTTGCGGCACCTGATGCAGCGGCAATCGCACTTCGACCGCCGCCGAGCGCTTCACCGCCCCGCCTTGTTGCGCGCCGCTGCGGTCGATCCGTTTGATGCCGTTGGGGCCGATGAAACCCTGGCCGTGAAGGCTCTTGCGAATGATGCCGTTGGGCCCTATCCAGCTGGCTTGCGCCGGTTGCATGGCCGCATGCAGCGGGTGCAGGCGATTGCGCGCGATCCACTGGGCGCGCGGGTCGCGGCGGATAATGTCGCTCATTAATGCACCTCCGCAGGTTCAGCTTCAGTTTCAGGTCTGCTCGCGACGGACCTGGGGATAACTTCTTCCTGCAGGGCGTCGGCCACCAGTTCGGCGATGTCCTTGATCAGCGGCCGAGGCTCGACCACCCCTTCGAGCATCGCGGTGCATTGCGGGCAGCCAACGGCCACCACCTCGGCGCCTGTTTCGCGGATGTCTTCCATGCGCATGTCGGGGATGCGTTGCTTGCCGGGGATGTCGGTGATCGGCGCACCGCCGCCACCGCCGCAGCAGCGTGAGCGGAAACCGGAACGCTGCATTTCCTTGACCTCGATACCCAGCGCACGCAGCACATTCCGAGGCGCCTCATATTCGCCGTTGTAGCGGCCTAGATAGCAGGGGTCGTGATAAGTCACGCTGGCGCCCTTGTGCGGCAGCAAATTGAGGGCGCCGCCTTGAATCAGCTCAGCCATGTAGGCGCTGTGGTGCTGCACCAAGTAGTGGCCGTCGAACGCGCCGTACTCGTTTTTCAGCACATGAAAACTGTGGGGGTCGCAGGTGACGATGCGCTGAAAACTGTACTTGCTCAGGGTGTGAATGTTGCGTCTGGCGAGCATCTGGAAGGTCGCTTCATCGCCCAGGCGCCGCGCCACGTCACCGCTGTCTCGCTCTTCGAGGCCCAGCACGGCGAAGTCGACTTTGGCCGCTTTCAGGACTTTGACGAAGGCGCGCAGGGTGCGCTGGTTGCGCATGTCGAAGGCGCCATCGCCGACCCAGAACAGCACATCGGTGCTCTGCACGTCGCTGAGCAGTTTCAGGTTCAGGTCTGCTGCCCAGTTCATGCGCCCGCCCGGGGCAAAGCCGCCGGGGTTGTCGGTGGCGATGAGGTTTTCCAGTACTTCGGCGCCCTTGTTCGGCGTCGCGCCTTTTTCCAGGGTCAGGTGCCGGCGCATATCGACGATGGCGTCCACGTGCTCGATCATCATCGGGCATTCTTCGACGCAGGCGCGGCAGGTGGTGCAGGCCCACAAGGTGTCGGCGTCCACCAGGCCGTTGACGATGGGCTGATGCGGGTCGCCGCCATGCTGGCCAATGGGCTTGCCGGGATAGGGGCTGCCCGCGAAATGGGCATCGGTGCCGCCTGCCAAGCCGACGACCATGTCTTGAATCAGTTTTTTCGGGTTCAGCGGCTGCCCGGCGGCGAACGCCGGGCACGCGGCTTCGCATTTGCCGCATTGCACGCAGGCGTCGAAACCCAGCAGTTGATTCCAGGTGAAGTCACTGGGTTTTTCCACGCCAAGCGGCGCGTTGTCGTCGGCCAGATCAAGCGGTTTGAGCCCGGTGGAGCGGCCGCCGCCAAAGCGTTCGGCGCGCCGGTGCCAGGCCAGGTGCAGGGCCCCGGCGAAGGCGTGCTTCATCGGCCCGCCCCAGGTCATGCCGAAGAACATTTCCGACACGCCCCACAGGCAGCCCAGCGCCAACAGTGCGGCAAGCACCCAACCGCCAAAGTCCTGCGGCAGGATGCCTGCCACCGGCAAGGTGAGCAGAAAGAAGCTGACGGAAAACGCCATGAGGCTTTTCGGCAGGCGCATCCACGGGCCTTTCGACAAGCGGGAGGGCGGGTTGAGACGGCGCAGAAACATGAAGATCGCGCCGATGAACATCAACGTCGTCGCCAGTAACAAGGCGTAGCCGAGGATGCGGCTGTGCAGGCCAAACCCGTGCACGGCAATCGCCAGCAGCGCCGAGAGCACGAAACCCAGGGCGGTGGCGACGTGGCTGTTGGCGATGTATTTGTCCCGCGCCACCACATGGTGCAGGTCGACCATGTAGCGCTTGGGCATGGCCAGCAGCCCGCCGAGCAGATCGACGTTGGAGGCCCGGCCATTGCGCCACAGGTTCACCCGCCGCACAGCACCGAGGACAGCAAGGCCCAGGGCGGCGAAGAGCAGGATCGGAAGCAGTGTGTTTAGCATGTGGAGCTCCTGCGGCGGATGCGGCCTGTAGGAGCGCGCTTGCCCGCGATAAAGGCGCTGCGGTTTATCTGGAAAACAGCGTCATCGTTCATCGCGGGCAAGCGCGCTCCTACAGAGATACTTGGTGCTTTTATGTGGGAGCGAGCTTGCTCGCGATAAAAACGCTGCGGTATATCTGGAAAACAGCGTCATCATTCATCGCGGGCAAGCGCGCTCCTACAGGGATTACAGGGATACTGAGTGCTTCTAGGTGGGAGCGAGCTTGCTCGCGAACGCGCCGGGTCAGACAGCATCATTGTTGGCTGACAGATAGCATTCGCGAGCAAGCTCGCTCCCACGGTTTTATCCACAATCCGTCAGAAATCCTTGCACAGACGCAGGCCGTCATAGATCGCCGCGTGGGTGTTGCGTTGTGCCACGCAGTCACCGATGCGGAACAGCAGATAACCGTCACCGGGTTCGCTCAGGCAGGGTTGCGGCTGGATGGCGAACAGCGCTTCGATGTCGATCTGGCCCTTGTTGCGCGAGTCGGCCTTGAGGGCGTAGTAGATTTCCTCGTCCGGGCGCACGCCGTTTTCCACCACCACCTGATCCACCACCCGCTCCTCCTTGGCGCCGGTGTATTCGTTCTCCAGCACCGCCACCAGCTTGTCGCCTTCGCGGTAGACCTTCTCCAGCATCATGTCGCCGGTCATGATCACTTCCTTGGGATACATGCTGCGGTAGTAGGTCGGGAATGACGTGCCGCCAATGGCCACACCCGGCTTGATGTCGTCGGTGACGATTTCCACCTGGCAGCCTTTGTCGGCGAGGAAATCGGCAGTGGACATCCCGGTGAATTCACAGATGGTGTCGTAGACCAGCACGTTCTTGCCAGGCGCCACCTTGCCGTCGAGGATGTCCCAACTGCTGACCACCAACCCTTCGGCCGCGCCCCAGTGTTCGTTCTGCTCCAGAAACGGATGCCCGCCCACCGCCAGCACGACGATGTCTGGCCGCAGGTCGAGAATGGTTGCCGCACCCGCTGCCGTGCCCAGACGCAGGTCCACTTTCAGCCGCGTCAGCTCCAGCTGGAACCAGCGGGTGATGCCGGCAATCTGGTCACGCTGCGGCGCTTTCGAGGCTGTGGTGATCTGCCCGCCAATGAAGGCCTTCTTCTCGAACAGCGTCACGTCGTGGCCACGCTCGGCCGACACCCGCGCCGCTTCCATCCCCGCAGGTCCGGCACCGACCACCACCACCTTGCGCCGGGTCCCGGTGGATTTTTCGATAATGTGCGGCACGCCCATGTACTCACGGGAGGTGGCGGCGTTCTGGATGCACAGCACATCGAGGCCCTGATACTGGCGGTCGATGCAATAGTTGGCGCCGACACACTGCTTGATCTGGTCGATCTGGCCCATCTTGATCTTGGCGATCAGGTGCGGGTCGGCGATGTGGGCGCGGGTCATGCCGACCATGTCGACGTAGCCACCTTCCAGGATCCGCGTCGCCTGATTCGGGTCCTTGATGTTCTGCGCATGCAGCACCGGCGCCTTGACCACTTCCTTGATACCGGCGGCCAGGTGCAGAAACGGCTCCGGTGGGTAACTCATGTTCGGGATCACGTTGGCCAGGGTGTTGTGGGTGTCGCAACCGGAACCCACGACGCCGATGAAATCGATCATGCCGGTCTGGTCGTAATAGCGGGCGATCTCCTTCATGTCTTCGTGGCTCAGACCATCGGGATGGAATTCGTCGCCGCACAGGCGCAAGCCCACGCAGAAATCAGGGCCCACTGCCTCGCGCACGGCCTTGATCACTTCCAGGCCGAAACGCATGCGGTTCTCGAAACTGCCGCCCCACTCGTCGGTGCGCTTGTTGACCCGCGGGCTCCAGAACTGGTCGATCATGTGCTGGTGCACGGCAGACAACTCGACGCCATCCAGCCCACCGGCCTTGGCTCGTGCTGCAGCGCTGGCGTAGTTGCCGATGACTCGCCAGATTTCTTCCGGCTCAATGGTTTTGCAGGTCGCGCGGTGGACCGGCTCGCGAATCCCTGAAGGCGACAGCAACGTCGGCCAGTGATCGCCGTCCCAGCGCGAACGCCGCCCCATGTGGGTAATCTGGATCATGATCTTGGCGCCATGCTTGTGCATGGCATCGGCCAGGTTCTGGAAGTGCGGGATGATGTTGTCAGTCGCCAGATTGACCGACTTCCACCAGCCTTGCGGGCTGTCGATGGCCACGCTGGAAGACCCGCCGCAGATCGCCAGACCGATCCCGCCCTTGGCCTTTTCCTCGTAGTACTTCACGTAACGGTCAGTGGTCATGCCGCCATCGGTGGCGTAGACCTCGGCGTGGGCGGTACTCAACACGCGGTTACGAATCGTCAGTTTGCCGATTTGAACAGGCTGGAACATCGCTTCGAAAGCCATAACGCGGTCCTCGACTTACAGCGGTTTGACGATAAACAAACCGTCGTCATGGCCTTCTTCCGATCCGCCGTACACTTGCTCGGCGACGGTACGAAGCGGGCTGCCCTGGGCGGCGAGGATCTGGTCCATGGCGCCGGCAAACCAGCCGGTGAACATGTAGTCGACCTTGCGCCCGACCTTGCCGTAGACGTACACAAAGCAGGAATGCTCAAGCTTGACGCTGGCGGTGCCCTTGGCCAGGTCGATGGCCTCGATTTTGAACAGACCCCAACCGCGTTGCGACAGGCGCTTCATGTAATGCTCGAACACTGCGACGCCTTGCAGGCCATGGCATTCGGCTTCTTTTTCACACCAGTGCCAGGCGGATTTGTAGCCCGCCTTGTAGAGAATCTCGGCGTAGGCATCGGCGCCCAGTACCTCTTCGATGCCCATGTGGTTGTTGACGAAAAAGTGCCGTGGCACGTACAGCATCGGCAAGGCGTCGGAGGTCCAGACACCGGTTTCGCTGTCGACTTCGATGGGCAGTTGCGGGGCGATCTTGGGCATGGGTCAAACTCCAGGAATTCGGCTAACGCCCACTGCGCGAAATGGCAGCGGGGTGATCAATTCAGTCAGTGTGGTGCGCCGGTATAACGGGGTTATTCGCCCCAGACATCAGCCAGCACGTTGACCCAGTTCTCGCCCATGATCTTGCGCACCACGCGCTCGGGATGGCCGCGCTTGAGCAGGGTTTCGGTGAGGTTGGGAAACTCGCCCACGGTGCGAATGCCCAGCGGGTTGATGATTTTGCCGAAACTGGTCAGGCGTCGGGCGTAGCCCTTGTCGTGGGTCAGGTATTCGAAGAACTCCTGGCCATGACCCTGGGTGAAGTCGGTGCCAATGCCAATGGCGTCTTCGCCGACGATGTTCATCACGTATTCGATGGCTTCGGCGTAATCGTCAATGGTCGAGTCGATGCCTTTGGCCAGGAACGGCGCGAACATGGTCACGCCGACAAAGCCGCCATGATCGGCGATGAACTTGAGCTCGGCGTCAGACTTGTTGCGCGGGTGCTCCTTGAGCCCTGAAGGCAGGCAGTGGGAGTAGCAGACCGGTTTTTTCGATTCGAGGATGACTTCCTCGGAGGTTTTCGAGCCCACGTGGGAGAGGTCGCACATGACCCCGGCGCGGTTCATCTCCGCGACGATTTCGCGACCAAAGCCCGATAGCCCGCCATCGCGCTCATAGCAGCCGGTGCCCACCAGGTTCTGGGTGTTGTAGCACATCTGCACAATGCCGACGCCCAGCTGTTTGAAGATCTCGACATAGCCGATCTGGTCTTCAAATGCGTGAGCATTCTGGAAGCCGAAGAGAATGCCGGTCTTGCCCAGCTCCTTGGCCTTGCGGATGTCAGCGGTGGTGCGCACCGGCATCACCAGGTCACTGTTTTCGCGCATCAGCTGCTGGCTTTTGCAGATGCTGTCGATGGTGGCCTGGAAGCCTTCCCACACCGACACTGTGCAGTTGGCCATGGTCAGGCCACCCTTGCGCATGTCTTCGAACAGCTCGCGGTTCCACTTGGCGATGATCAGGCCGTCAATGACGATGCTGTCGGCGTGTAATTCGGCTGGGCTCATCAGGCTGTCCCCTTTTGGCAGGTGCTGCGCGCCGGAACGTTTGCCGACGCTATTGGGGCCAGCATATGCCTGCGCGGCAGGCGAGCCGGATGCAAAAACGACAGGGGGTTTGCCGAAAGCGTCAATCCGCGACAAGTGCCCTGAACCGCGGCCAGCGCTGTTGAGAGACACTCTCGATAAGGGCGCTCATGAACGTCTCGTCAGGGAGCTATCGCCAGTCACCGGGCATGCTGAGCACCAACTTCCGCGCTGGAGGCGCCTCACACTCGCATCTCAGGGATAGATGAAGTCAGAAAAACTAGTATTTTTGCTAGTTACTGCGAAGCGGTCTTCGCCTCAATAATCACGCCAAACCCGCAGCGTGGACTGATCTCATGAACACTCGCATACCCTGGTTTAAAAGGCTGACTCTCCTGGCATTAAGTGTGCAGTTATCGGCATGCTTGAACACCTCTCCTACAACCACCGACCAGACTGAATCAGTCAACGGCACCGCCGCTGCGGTAACGGGCATTCAGGGCTGCGGAGCAACAGCGTCCGAAAATTTTGAAAGCTACATTGTACCCGGCTGGCAGCGAGCGAGCCCTACCGTGCAAAAAATGGTAATTGCCTCGGACCCACAGGCATTCAGGATAATGACCAACAAAGATCCATACAAAGAAGAAGTCAATGAATCCAAATGGAGAGAAACGCTGGATGGCCGCTGGTCCGAGCTATTCGCACACTATCGTAAACTAGGTGATTACCACGTACCGTTACTGGTCAATGGTGATATGACAGACTTCGGCCATGGCGGCGAGCGAAAAGTCTTGCGCGGACTAATAAAAAAATGGGGCGACAACAAGGGGCCTTTGATGTTGCCTGGCCTGGGTAACCATGATTACGACCAAAATGTTGGAAAGTGCTCGAATAATGGCTGCGCGCGTGATGCCGTCTGTGACCACATTGAATGGGTCACTGCAATCAAGAACAAATCGTCAGGTGTAAACTTCGATTACCAATGGCTCTCCAGTAGCAGCACCCACAGAGGCTCTCTTGCCTACTCGGTAGATGTGGGCAAAATCCATATCGTCCAGCTGAACACCGAGCCTACCTATCATGTGAAATTTGAAACCGGAGGATTCCCCAACGGTAATCCGAAAACCAGGTTCGACATCACCTCCTCTATGGATTGGCTAGAGCGTGATCTGAGGGATGCAAGTGCAAGGGGGCAATATACAATTATCAACATGCACAGGTGGAGCTGGATGGACCCCGAGCTCCCACGGTTCACACAATTAGCTGAAGACAATAAAGTCATCGCGGTGTTCTTAGGACACGTACACAGTCGATTAGGGTATGTATGGAAAATTGGCAAAGTTCCAGTATTCCAGGATGGGGCGCTGCTGGCTCGATCGTATTTGGACGTGACGTTTAATTGGAACACCAAGATAATGCAAGTCAACGCCGAAGGCGCCGGTTTCCGTAATATTGGATTCTGGAAATACAATATGGACACGCTCGAAGATGTTACCCTACTACCACCACCGCCGCCACCTCCACCGCCACCGCCAGAAGGAACGGTAACTATAACCCTGTACGAAGAGAAAAACTTCCAAGGTAAAACATGCACATTTCACGTGAAACGTGATCAAGAAACATTACTAGCGTTCCTGTGTAATTTTTCCGCATGGGTCACCAGTCCAAATATCTCAATGAAGGTTAAAAATTACAATAACTCAACGATAATACTCAAAAGCGTCACGGCCGGCAGATGGATTTCGGGTAGCTACGCCGGCGATTTTGAACTCCCTGACTTAACTATTGGCAACCCTTTGCCTCCACCCCTTGAGATCACCGGATACGGCTCCGGCGGCTTCCTGTCACTCAAAACAAGCACGTTTGGTTACGGTAAATAGGCACTCCCTCACAACCCCATTATCTTTGATTACTTTCGCGAGAGTCTTAACGTGCGAGTGATTGAAGATAATGGTGGACTTACAAAACCGATTCCAACCCGCCTACCACTCCCGCCTCCAGATACGCATGTCCGTCAGGCATAAAGACTGCCGCGCCTTTTCCAGCCGCATGCTTTGATAGAAGCCGCTCGGCGTGTCATCCACACGCAGACGTTCCAGTTGTCTTTGGGTGACCTGCACAGCGTTCGCCAGCACCTGGGTCCATAGGCCAAAGGCTGAACACCAACTTCCGCGCTGGAGGCGCCTCACACTCGCATCTCAGGGATAGATGAAGTCAGAAAAACTAGTATTTTTGCTAGTTACTGTTGTGCGGCCTTCGCCTCAATAATCACACCAAACCCGCAGCGTGGACTGATCTCATGAACACTCGCATACCCTGGTTTAAAAGGCTGACTCTCCTGGCATTGAGTGTGCAGTTATCGGCATGCTTGAACACCTCTCCTACAACCACCGACCAGACTGAATCAGTCGGCACCGCCGCTACGGTAATGAGAAATGAGGGCTGTGCAGCAACAGAAACCGACAATTACGAAAGTTACATTACACCCGACTGGCAGCGAGCGAGCCCTACCGTGCAAAAAATGATAATTGCCTCGGACCCACAGGCATTCAGGATAATGACCGCCTCAGATCCATACCATGAAGAATTCAATGAATCAAAATGGAGAGAAAAGCTGGATGGCCGCTGGTCCGACCAATTCGGACACTATCGTGGGCAAAGTCAAGATTTCCACGTACCGTTACTGATCAACGGTGATATGACAGAATACGGCCATGGCGACGAGCGAAAAGTCTTGCAAGGGCTAATGAAAAAATGGGGCGACGGCAAGGGGCCGTTGATGTTGCCTGGCCTGGGCAATCATGATTACGACCAAAATGTTAATGATTGCGGGAATAATGGCTGCGCGCGTGATGCCGTCTGTGACCACATCCACTGGGTCACCGCACTCAAGAACAAATCGTCAGGTGTAAACTTCGATTACCAATGGCTCACCAGGAGCAGCACCCACAGAGGCTCTCTTGCCTATTCGGTAGATGTAGGCAATATCCACATCGTCCAGCTGAACAACCACCCTAACTACGCGGTGAAATTTGAAACCGGAGGGCTTCCCAACTTTAACCCGAAGGCCAGGTTCGATATCACGCCCTCAATGGATTGGCTAGAAAGTGATTTGAAGGCAGCAAAAGCAAAGGGTAAGTATACAATCATCAACATGCACAGGTGGAGCTGGACGGACGCCCAGCTCGCACGGTTTACACAATTAGCTGAAGACAATAAAGTCGTCGCGGTGTTCTTAGGACACGTACACCGTCAATTAGGGTATGTATGGAAAATTGGCAAAGTTCCAGTATTCCAGGATGGGGCGCTGCTGGCTCGATCGTATTTGAACGTGACGTTCAATTGGAACACCAAGGTAATGCGAGTCGACGCCCAAGGCGCCGGCAACCATAATCGTGGATCCTGGAAATACAATATGGACACGCTTGAGGATGTCACCCTACCACCACCGCCGCCACCGCCGCCACCACCAACAACGTCAACTATAACCCTCTACCCATTGAAAGATTTCCAGGGTCTGCCATGCACTTTTACGATGGAGCCCTATGATGACAAGTTGCTAGCAACGGTGTGTCCTGGTGTCATATGGGGCCTGGTTATGAACCCCTCAATGAAGGTTAAAAACTACACAGGTTCCATGGTGGCAATGGATGGCGTCCTGGCCGGCAGATATATTGAGGGTCGCTACTCGGGCGATTTTGAACTCCCAGACTTAAACTTAAATAGCGACAAAAACTTGCCATCACCCCTTAAGCTTAATGGATACGGCAACGGCGGCTTCAACCTTTTTTCCACAAGGCAATGGGATTAGGCACTCCCTCACAACCCCATTATCTTTAATCACTGTCGCGAGGATCTTAACGTGCGAGTGATTGAAGATAATGGTGGACTTACAAAACCGATTCAAACCCGCTTACCACTCCCGCCTCCAGATACACATGACCGTCATGCACAACCGCCGCGCCTTTTCCAGCCGCACTCTTAGATAGAAGCGCTCGGCGTGTCATCCAGACGTAGACGTTCCAGTGACCTTCGCGTGACCTGCACCGCGTTCGTCAGCACCTGGGTCAGCATAGGCCAAAGGGTACTGCGAGCCGGGTGCAAAAACGCCATGGGTCTGCTGAAAGCGTCCAGAAACGACAAAGGCGAAAACCAGCCGACGACCGTCTGCGTCGCCAACCTGTTCTTTAGCCTGCGCTTGAGCCAGAATCGAGCCCATCAAATGGATGGAGTGACTCAATGAAAACGGTTTTCCTGGCCCTGGCTGTTCTGGCTGCTGGTATCAGCGGTGCTCATGCTGCACAAAACCCTGACGCCACGCCTTGCGATGGTGTCGAGGAAGACCAGCAGACCCTTGAGTGCTCCAAATACAGCCGCGACACCGCCGAGCAGTTGCTCAAAGAAAACTTCGACAATCTGCTGAAGCGGGTCAATACCCAGTTCGGCGCCAACAAGGCACAGTCCGATTACTTCGCCGACAAGCTCAAGACGGCTCATCAGGCCTGGCAGAAACTGCGCGATGCGGATTGCGCGGTGGAAGTGTTCCCCAACGCGGCAGGCAGCAAGGCCTTCAACATCGCCCAGAACGACTGCCTGGCGCGCATGAGCGACGAGCGCTCGGAGTATCTGGAGTCGATTGCACAGGAATGAACATCGCGATGGGCTATGGTGTCAGCTTTAATTCAAGGCAATGACGTAAAGGCCCGCTCATGATCATTTGTGGTGTAGAAATCAAAGGCAGCGAAGCCATCTTCGCATTGGCCACGCTCCAGCAGAGTGGCCTCGAACACCTGCCACTGGCGACCAAAAAGCTGGCGCTTGCGGACGACGACGAGTCTGCCAACGTCAAAACCTTCGCCACGCAGATTGCCGGTTTTGTGCGGGAAAACGGCATCAGTCATGTGGTGATCAAGAAGCGCAGCAAAAAAGGCGAGTTTGCTGGTGGGCCGACGACGTTCAAGATCGAGACGGTATTCCAGCTGCTGCGTGACTGCGAAGTGACCCTGTTGTCGCCGCAAACCATCAACGCGCAGAACAAAAAACACGACTTCACCCTCCCCGCCTCGCTGAACAAATATCAGCACGAGGCCTACAAGGCCGCGTGTTCGGGGTTGATGAAGGCTAAATAAACCAACGCTCCGGTGCTGTAGGAGCGCACGAGCAGCGCGAGGCCGCGATGGCGGCGTGTCAGGCAAAACGCTATCGCGGCCTCGCGCTGCTCGTGCGCTCCTACAGACAATGTGCCTTATAGACCAAACAAAAACGGCCGCGATCATTGCTGATCGCGGCCGTTTTTTTGCTGCGCTAAATCAAATCATCAATTCAACACCGTCTTGCCAGCCCTTTCGCCCTTGCGACGGCGTGCAATCAGGATGCCGGTGGCGATGACCGCCAGGCTCAGCAGGCCCGTGGCGAGGATCTCCAGGCGGTGCGCTTCCTGCACCAGCATGATGCCCAGCACCCCGACGATGAACACAATCACCGCCCAGGTCAGGTACGGGAACAACCACATGCGGAACGACAGCACTTCGCCCGCCGCGATGCTCTTCTGGCGCATGCGCAACTGCGACACGGCAATCACCAGATACACCAGCAGCGCAATGGCGCCGGAGCTTGCCAGCAGGAAGTCGAACACTGCGGCGGGGGCCAAGTAGTTGGCGAACACGGTGAGGAATGCGGCAGCCGTCGACATGATCACCGCCCAGTAAGGCGTGCCGCTCTTCGAGGTGCGCGTGGACGCCGCTGGCGCATCGCCGCGCTTACCCAGTGAAAACAGCATGCGCGACGCGGTATAGAGCGCCGAGTTGAGGCAGCTGGTCACGGCAATCAGCACTACGATATCGACGATCAGCTTGGCGTTGGGGATGCCCATGACATCCAGTACGGTCTGATAGGAGCCGACGTCTGCCAGGCGGCTGTCGTTCCATGGCACCAGCGACACGACGATGAAGATCGACACCAGATAGAACAGCGCGATGCGCCAGATCACCGAATTGGTGGCCTTGGTGATCTGCTTTTCAGGGTTCTTCGACTCAGCCGCCGCGATGGTGACGATTTCGGTGCCCATGAACGAGAACATGGTGGTCAGCATCGCTGCCAGCACCGCGCCCATACCGTTGGGCAAAAAGCCCTGGGTGTCGTACAGATGGCTGACGCCACTGACCTGGCTGGTGGGCAGCAGGCCGAAAATCGCAGCCAGGCCCAGCAGCACGAAGGCGATGATCGCGACCACTTTGATCAGCGCGAACCAGAACTCGAACTCACCGTAATTCTTCACGCTGAACAGGTTGGTCACGGTCAGCAGCAAGGTGATGACCAGGGTGAACACCCAGATCGCGATGTTCGGGAACCACGCATGCAGAATGGTGGCTGCGGCGTTGGCTTCCAGCGGAATCACCAGTACCCAGAACCACCAGTACAGCCAGCCGATGGTGAAACCGGCCCAGTGGCCGATGGCGCGATCAGCGTAGGTCGAGAACGAACCGGTGTCCGGCGACGCGACGGCCATTTCCGCGAGCATGCGCATGACCAGCACCACCAGCGTGCCGGCCGCGGCATACGCCAGCAGCACGGCGGGGCCTGCTTCAGCGATGGCGTGCCCGGAACCGACGAACAGACCGGCGCCAATCACGCCAGCAATCGACAGCATGGTGATGTGCCGGGGTTTGAGTCCTTGTTCGAGTTCTGAAGTGTTGCCAATGCTGCTCATAAAACTACCTTTGCGTGAGGAGCGACTGCCCGAATGGCTTTCGTCAAAGGAAAGAAACGGACTGTTTTTTATTCTTGACGCAAATTCTGCGCCAGAATGATTCAGAAACGACGTCGCTCAAGGAAACGCTAGGCGTAGCGCGGCCATGCAGGTGCTGGAGAGAAACGTTTCAGCGCTCTTGTGACACGTTTTGTTACTTATGTGCACAGGGTCGCCTGATCAACACGCACCATAAATACCCACTCGCTGTCAGACGGCGCTCCATTCGAGTGCCCGCGTTTAAACGCCGGCACCCGTGCTACGCATTGCGCCGCTGCGGCCGATACAGGGCTGACTCCGACGCGGCCGCGATTAAACGGACACAGAACCTAAACAAATGCTTGAGGACAATCGCGACATTTGCCGGTATCTCCTGTCGAACAGCAGGCGTCTCACCGCCGCGTCTCAAGCCCTGCAATTGCAACCGGAGCAACACCCATGCAGATGTACAAAAAATTTCTGCTGATCGCCGCCGCTCTGGCGCTGTCGACCAGTGCCTTTGCGGTGGAGACCTTGAAGTTCGGTGTCGAAGGAGCTTATGCCCCGTTCAACCAGAAGGATGCCAGTGGCCAGGCCGTTGGCTTCGATGTCGAAATCGGCCACGCCCTGTGTGCCAAGATGAAAGTGGAATGCCAGGTCGTCACCTCTGAATGGGAGGGCATCATTCCGGCGCTCAATGAAGGCACGTTCGACTTCATCATTTCCTCGATGTCGATTACCCCGGATCGCCTGCAGCAGGTGGATTTCACCGAGCCTTACTACACCAGCAAGCTGCAGTTCGTGGCGCCCAAGAGCACCGAGATCAAGACCGACAAGGATTCGATTCGCGACTCGCTGATGGGCAAGACCCTCGGCGCGCAAGCCTCGACGCTGTCGGCGACCTGGCTGCAGGAAAATCTGGGCATGGACATCACCCTGCGTCTTTACGACACCCAGGAAGACGCCTACGCCGACCTCGCCGCCGGGCACATCGACGCGCTGCTGGCGGACAAATACCCCAGCTACGAGTGGCTCAAGGGCGACGCCGGTCTGAACTTCGAATTCAAGGGCGAGCCGGTGCTGGATAACGACAAGATCGGCATCGCCGTGCGCCTGAACGACCCATTGCGCGCGCGCCTCAATCTGGCGATCAAGGAAATCATCGAAGACGGCAGCTACAAGAAGATCAACGACAAGTACTTTCCCTTCAGCATTCTTTGATTGCGTCGATCAATGCCATCATGGGCAAGGCTGGCAGCTGCGCAGCCAGCCTTCTTCCCTTGAATATCGCTCATGACCGTCACCCCACAGACCGCCCTGCATGACCAGCAACTGCTCAGCCGATTCCTTGAGCTGGACAGCTTTCTGCTGGCCTGGCAGTCGCTCTGGCGCCCCAAGCCGTTCACTCATCTGCAGTTGCCTTGGGAAAGCGAGCACCCACAATTAGCCCACTGGCTGCGGCAACGCACCCTCGAGCAGGCGGAGGACGCCCACACTCGTGCAGAGCCGCTGGCGGCGCCCGCCCCCTTCGCGCACCTGGCCCTTGAAGCCGCGCGACTGAGCGAGGTTGCGCCGCTGCCCGCCAGTGCCATGGTGCCGGTGCAGGCGCGGATGAGCGCGGACGTGCCGGGGCGCAAGTGGCAGCAGATCGAAGCGTTCGCCAGTTGCCTGAACTTCAATCATGGCGCGCAACACTGGCTGGACTGGTGCGCGGGCAAAGGGCATCTCGGGCGGCGCCTGCTGCAACCTGGGCAACAGCTGACCTGCCTGGAACACGACCCGGCGCTGATTGCCAGCGGCAAGCGCCTGAGTGAACGCCTGCACCTTGCGGCCGCCCACGTGCACCAGGACGTCATGGCCGTCGATGCCGCGCAGCGCCTGCACGCCTGTCATACCCCGGTCGCGCTGCACGCCTGTGGCGACCTGCATGTGCAGCTGATGCGGCTGGCCAGCGACGCCGGTTGTCGTCAGCTGGCGATTGCGCCGTGCTGCTACAACCGCATCGACGCGCCGGACTTTCAGCCGTTGTCTCAGGCAGGCCACGCCAGCGCACTGAAGTTGAGCCGCGATGAGCTCGGCCTGCCGCTGAGCGAAACGGTCACTGCGGGCGCACGCGTACGCCGCCAGCGCGATGAATCCATGGCGCGTCGCCTGGGGTTCGACCTGTTGCAGCGCCAGTCAGGCGATAGCGCTGAGTACCTGCCGACTCCCTCACTGCCCAGCGCCTGGCTGCACAAATCGTTTGCCGACTATTGCCGCGACCTGGCGGCGCTGAAGAATCTGCCCCCGTTCGCTGAACAGGACTGGGGCAGCCTTGAAGCTGCCGGTTGGGCGCGGCTGGCACAGGTGCGCAATCTGGAGCAGGTGCGCAATCTGTTCCGTCGCCCACTGGAGCTGTGGCTGGTGCTCGAACGCGCACTGTACCTGCGCGAACAGGGCTATAGCGTCACCGTGGGCACGTTCTGCGCGCACCAGACCACGCCCCGCAATTTGCTCCTGATCGCGCAAATGGCCTGACTGTAATGCAGTGCACAGCCTGTGGATAAGTCTGTTGATGAAAAGTTGATAGCCTGGGGATTTCGTTAGTCAGCTATTCATCCGAATGGTCAGGATATGGCCACTCAGCAGCTGTAAAAGCCTTTAAATACATGAGGTTTGAATAATCTTCGCAGCGCCTCGCCAAGTTTTATCGCCAATGGTTTTAAGGGCTCTCCCTATGTGCATAACGATTTCAGCGTTACCAGAATTCCCGCTCGCGCGCCGCGTCACTCAGCTCTGCCAGGGTGGGCAACGCGTCGCTTCTGTATACCTGAACATCTCTTTGCCTGAACCAGAGCAAAATGGAATCCGGGCCTGATTATTCCTTGGTTGCCCCTCCCCCCTGCGGTCTTTAGACTTACGCCTCATTCAAGCGAGAGCAGGGTCGATGTCCACGGACTTTCCCGAAGATTCTGTCGGTCTGGTTACGCCACAACTGGCCCATTTCAGCGAGCCCCTCGCATTGGCCTGCGGTCGCTCGTTGCCAGCCTATGATCTGGTCTATGAAACCTACGGCCAGCTCAACGCCGCGCGCAGCAATGCCGTGTTGATCTGCCATGCCCTTTCCGGTCATCACCATGCAGCCGGCTTTCACAGCGTCGACGAGCGCAAGCCCGGCTGGTGGGACAGTTGCATCGGCCTCGGCAAGCCCATCGACACCCGTCGCTTCTTCGTCGTCAGCCTGAACAATCTGGGTGGCTGCAATGGCTCTACCGGCCCCAGCAGCATCGATCCGGAAACCGGCAAGCCATTCGGCGCCAACTTTCCGGTGCTGACGGTGGAAGACTGGGTCCACAGCCAGGCCCGTCTGGCCGATCTGCTGGGCATCACGCAATGGGCAGCGGTGGTCGGCGGCAGCCTGGGCGGCATGCAGGCGCTGCAATGGACCCTGACCTACCCGGATCGCGTGCGCCACTGTCTGGCCATTGCCTCGGCGCCCAAGCTGTCCGCGCAGAACATCGCCTTCAACGAAGTCGCCCGTCAGGCCATTCTTTCCGATCCGGAATTTCACGGCGGCGACTTCCAGGAAGTTGGCGTGATCCCCAAGCGCGGCCTGATGCTGGCGCGCATGGTCGGGCACATCACTTACCTGTCCGATGATTCCATGGGCGAAAAATTCGGCCGCGGCCTGAAGAGCGAAAAGCTCAACTACGACTTCCACAGCGTGGAGTTTCAGGTTGAAAGCTACCTGCGCTATCAGGGTGAAGAGTTCTCCGGCCGCTTCGATGCCAACACCTACCTGCTGATGACCAAAGCCCTGGACTATTTCGACCCCGCGGGCGCGCACAATGACGACCTGGCTGCCACCTTTGCCCCGGCCACGGCAGATTTCTGCGTGATGTCGTTCACCACAGACTGGCGCTTCTCCCCTGCCCGTTCGCGGGAGCTGGTGGATGCCCTGATGGCCGCGAAGAAAAACGTCTGCTACCTGGAAATCGACGCCCCCCAGGGTCACGACGCGTTTCTGATCCCGATTCCGCGCTACCTGCAGGCGTTCTCCAGCTACATGAACCGAATTGCACTTTGAGGACGCCATGAGAGCCGATCTGGAAATCATCCAAGAATGGATCCCTGCGGGCAGTCGCGTACTCGACCTGGGCTGCGGTGACGGCGAACTGCTGGCCTGGCTGCGTGACCACAAGCAGGTCACCGGCTACGGCCTGGAAAACGACGCTGACAATATTGCCCGCTGCGTCAGCAAGGGCGTCAACGTCATCGAGCAGGACCTGGACAAAGGGCTGGGCAACTTCGCCAGCCACAGTTTCGATATCGTGGTCATGACCCAGGCGCTGCAGGCCGTGCATTACCCCGACAGAATCCTCGACGAAATGCTGCGCGTGGGCAGGCAATGCATCATCACCTTCCCCAATTTCGGCCATTGGCGCTGCCGCTGGTACCTGGCCACCAAGGGCCGCATGCCGGTCTCGGATTTTCTGCCCTACACCTGGTACAACACGCCAAACATTCAC
The DNA here is from genome assembly GCF_900585905.1 of Pseudomonas viridiflava. GTDB lineage: Bacteria > Pseudomonadota > Gammaproteobacteria > Pseudomonadales > Pseudomonadaceae > Aquipseudomonas. The sequence goes on along the minus strand of NZ_UTVH01000016.1, from coordinate 155,589 downwards.
TTCTGCACGTTCGAGGATTTCGAAGAACTGTGCCGGGGCCGCGATGCCCAGGTCATCGACCGCCTGGCTGTCGATCAACACCATCGGCACGGCTGGGCCAGTAAGCAGTGGCCCAACCTGCTGGGTGAAATCGGCATTTATCGCGTCAGCAGCCCACGACAAACCCCGTAGGAGCGCACGAGCACCGCGAGGCCGCGATAGCGGTTTACCTGACACACCGCCATCGCTGCCTCGCGGTGCTCGTGAGCGCCTACAGGGGAGTACATTTCAATGTTGAGAGGAGGATCGTCATGCGTCGTCTTGCAATCCTGTTGCTGTGTGCCTTCAGTCTGTCAGCGGTCGCGGCTGACCACACGCCGCCGACCCGTGAGGAGTCGTTTGGCGAGGTCACGGTCTATTACAACGCCTTCGCTTCCAGCATGCTGCAGCCCGCCGTGGCCAAGCCAGCGGGGCTGACCCGCAGTAAAGCCCTGAACCTGCTCAACGTGACTGTGCTGAAAAACGGCAAGCCGCTGCCCGCCAATGTGTCCGGCAGCTACAAGGCGCTGGCAGGCGCAGGCAGCCCCCTGGCGTTCAGGCAGGTCGCGGATCACGGTTCGATCAGCTACATCGCTGAAGTCCCGGTCAGTCAGGCCGACACCTATACCTTCAATATAAGCGTCAAGGCTGGCAGTGACGACAGTCATTCGTTCAGCTACGACCAGCAACTCTATCCAGGCACATGATGACATTCGCGCAGCTCGTACTGGCCAGCCACAACGCTGGCAAACTCAAAGAACTCCAAGCCATGCTCGGCGACAGTGTGCAACTGCGCTCAGTTGGCGAATTCAGCACCGTGGAGCCCGAAGAAACCGGCCTGTCCTTCGTCGAGAACGCCATTCTCAAGGCCCGCAACGCTTCACGCCTGTCCGGCTTGCCAGCCTTGGCCGACGACTCCGGGCTGGCAGTGGACTTCCTCGGCGGCGCGCCAGGCATCTACTCGGCGCGTTACGCCGATGGCCAGGGCGACGCTGCCAACAACGCCAAACTGCTGGAAGCGCTCAAGGACGTGCCCGCCGAACAGCGTGGCGCCCAGTTCGTCTGCGTCCTGGCGCTGGTGCGTCACGCCGATGACCCGCTGCCGATTCTGTGCGAAGGCCTCTGGCACGGACGCATCCTGGCCGCCGCCAGCGGCGAACACGGCTTCGGCTATGACCCGCTGTTCTGGGTGCCGGAGCGCGACTGCTCCAGCGCGCAATTGAGCCCGGCTGAAAAGAACCAGCTCAGCCACCGCGCCCGCGCCATGGCCATCCTGCGCCAGCGTCTGGGCATGCAATGACCCCTGATCAGTCGGCAACACCGCTGTGGCTTGGCGAACAAGGCTTTTCATCAAGCAGCCCGCGCGCCGCGTTGCCACAACTGCCGCCGCTGTCGCTGTACATCCACATCCCCTGGTGCGTGCGCAAATGCCCGTATTGCGACTTCAATTCCCACACCGCAAGCCCGGTGCTGCCGGAAGCGGAGTACATCGACGCGCTGCTGGCCGACCTGGATCAGGACCTGCACCATGCGCACGGCCGTGAACTGAGCTCGATCTTTTTTGGCGGCGGCACGCCCAGCCTGTTCAGCGCCGATGCCCTGGGGCGTCTGCTCAAGGGCGTCGAACAGCGCATCCGCTTTGCCAGCGACATCGAAATCACCCTGGAAGCCAACCCCGGCACCTTCGAGCAGGCCAAGTTCAGCGCCTATCGCGGTTTGGGCATCAATCGTCTGTCCATTGGCATTCAGAGCTTTCAGGAAGCCAAGCTCAAGGCTCTGGGGCGCATTCATAACGGCGACGAAGCGATTCGGGCCGCCGACATGGCGCGCCAGGCGGGCTTCGATAATTTCAACATGGACCTGATGCATGGGCTGCCGGATCAGTCAGCCGAAGATGCGCTGGGCGATCTGCAGCAGGCCATTGATCTCAAGCCCACGCATCTGTCGTGGTATCAGCTGACCCTGGAGCCCAACACGGTGTTCTGGAACCAGCCGCCGACGTTGCCGGAAGATGACATCCTCTGGGACATTCAGGAAGCTGGCCAATCGCTGCTGGCGCAGCACGGCTTTGCGCAATACGAAGTGTCGGCCTACGCACAGCCCGGCAAGCCCGCGCGGCATAACCTCAATTACTGGAGTTTCGGTGACTTCATCGGCATCGGCGCGGGCGCCCATGGCAAGCTCAGCCATCCGGACGGGCGCATCGTGCGCACCTGGAAAACGCGCCTACCCAAGGACTATCTGAACCCGGCCAAGCCATTTCAGGCGGGAGAAAAGCTGCTCAGCGTGGAAGAGCTGCCGTTCGAATTCCTGATGAACGCCCTGCGCCTGACAAATGGCGTGGACGCTGCATTATTTAGCCAGCGCACCGGTCTAAGCCTCGATTCGTTGACCAACGCCCGCCAGCAAGCCGAACAACGCGGCCTGCTGCAGGCTGATCCGGCACGGCTGGTCGCCACCGAACACGGTCAGCTGTTCCTCAATGACCTGCTGCAATACTTTTTGATCTAAGGAATCTGAATGGATTTTCTACTCGACCTGCTCGCCACCGTTTCCCGCTGGAGCCGCAGCAACCTTTCGGAAATTTCGCTGGCGTTGGTAGGCAGTCTATTGGTGCTGTTCGGCGCCGACGTCAAAGGCTGGATTGAAGGCCGCATCGGCAGCTTCAGCGGTGCCTTGCGCATCCCGCTGGTCGCGTTGCTGGTCATCATCGGCAGCGGCGCGGCGCTGATCTACGCCACGCCCTGGGTCCTGCGTGGTCTGAGCCAGTTCAACAATTACAGCCTGGCACCCGTACTGATCGTGGTGCTGGTGCTCATCGGGGTGATTGCGGACAGAAAGTGAGGCGCAGCCAGATGAAGGGATGTCGCAATCCTTCTGCCCCAACACGGTTGCGACGTAATAGAGGATATGTAAGAGCCAACGTTTTGGCGATGGGACATCCCTGTTTCGCAGGAACCATGTCTCGCCAATAAGTTGGCTCCTACAGGTATGTCGGCGCTGTCAGCCCAGCTTCTCGAACTTCAAATCCCACACGCCATGCCCAGATGCCTCTGACACACTGCTAGGGCGGCCACATCACCCGTCGGAGCGCGCTTGCCCGCGATGGCGTCAGAAAATCAATCCCATCCTCGGATCCTGTAGGCGCTCCCGGGGTGGCGCTCCACCGAGCAACGCGAGGCAGCGATGGCGTCCTGCCTGACACAACGCGATCGCGGCCTCGCGGGGCTCGTGCGCTCCTACAGGTATTTCGGCGCTGTCAGTCCAGCTTCTCGAATTTCAGATCCCACACCCCATGCCCCAGGCGCTCACCCCGGCGCTCGAATTTGGTGATCGGGCGTTCGGTGGGGCGAGGCACGCATTTGCCGTCTTCGGCGAGGTTGCGGTAGCCCGGCGCGACGTTCATCACTTCCAGCATGAATTCGGCGTAGGGTTCCCAGTCCGTGGCCATGTGCAGCACACCTCCGACCTTGAGCTTGCTGCGCACCAGTGCCGCAAACTCAGGCTGCACGATGCGGCGTTTGTGGTGGCGGCTTTTGTGCCACGGGTCGGGGAAAAACAGCATCAGCCGATCAAGGCTGTTATCGGCGATGCAGCGATTGAGCACCTCGATCGCATCGCAATCGTAAACTCGCACGTTGGTCAGGCCCTGGGTCAGCACGCCATTGAGCAACGCGCCAACGCCTGGGTGATGCACTTCCACGCCGATGAAATCCTGATCAGGCGCAGCGGCGGCCATCTCCAGTAGCGAATGGCCCATGCCGAAACCGATTTCCAGGGTGCGCGGCGCCGAACGGCCGAACACCTGGTCGAAATCCACTGGCGCGTCAGTCAACGGCAGCACATACAGCGGGCGGCCCTGTTCCAGACCACGCTGCTGGCCTTCAGTCATACGCCCGGCGCGCATCACGAAACTCTTGATGCGCCGGTGCTGGCGTTCTTCGCCTTCTTCGGCAACAGGCAGGTCTGGGTTTGGAACGTGTGGATCAGTCATCAACGGGCTCTTATAAAACGATACATAACTTTCTGGGCGGGAATACTGCCCTGTAGGAGCCAACTTGTTGGCGAGGCGGTGTCAGACACTTCGCTCGCCAACAAGTTGGCTCCTACAGGTTCTGGCTGCCTTAGCGGATCAACCCATCCAGCGGGGAAGACGCGCTGGCATATAATTTTTTCGGCATGCGGCCGGCCAGATACGCCATGCGGCCTGCGATGACTGCATGCTTCATCGCGGCGCCCATCAGGATCGGGTCCTGGGCGTGAGCGATGGCCGAGTTCATCAGCACCGCCTCGCACCCCAGCTCCATGGCGATGGTGGCGTCAGACGCAGTGCCGACACCGGCATCGACCAGCACTGGCACTTTGGTTTCTTCCAGAATGATCTGCAGGTTGTACGGATTGCAAACACCCAGCCCGCTGCCGATCAGACCTGCCAACGGCATGATGGCAATGCAGCCAATTTCAGCCAGCTGACGGGCAATGATCGGGTCATCGCTGGTGTACACCATGACGTCAAAACCGTCTTTGACCAGCACTTCGGCGGCCTTGAGGGTTTCGATCACATTGGGAAACAGGGTTTTCTGGTCAGCCAGTACTTCCAGCTTGACCAGATTCTTGCCATCGAGCAGCTCGCGGGCCAGGCGACAGGTACGCACCGCCTCGATCGCGTCAAAGCAGCCCGCCGTGTTAGGCAGAATGGTGTAGCGGTCCGGCGGCAGCACGTCGAGCAGGTTCGGCTCGCCCGGGTTCTGGCCCAGGTTGGTGCGGCGCACGGCAACGGTGACAATTTCGGCGCCAGACGCTTCGATGGCCAGACGCGTCTGCTCCATGTCGGCGTATTTACCAGTGCCGACCAGCAGGCGTGACTCGAATGTCCGACCGGCCAGAACGAAAGGCTTGTCGCTGCGAAAAGTGCTCATGGGAAATCCTCTCGAAAGTTGAGGTCTGGCAGGTGCAAACGCGTCGAGCCGACTAGCCGCCACCGATGGCGTGGACAACCTCGACCTGATCGCCTTCACGCAACGCTGTGGCTTCATGCTGGCTGCGCGGCACGATGTCCAGGTTCAGCTCGACCGCGACACGACGGCCGGCCAGATCCAGGCGGGTCAGCAACGCCGCGACGGTTTCGCCATCCGGCAGTTCAAAGGGTTCACCGTTCAACTCAATGTGCATGCGCAAGAGCAGCCATCATTTTGGGGGCAAGCATTCTAGCCCGATCAGCCTGGATGACCAAGGCAAAGCGATGTGTGGGGGGCTATGTCTGCCCGCAGGCAGATGCAAGACGTGGGACCGGCTTTAGCGGGGAAGGCGGCATTTCTGACGACACATATCTTCCCGGCTGAAGCCGGTCCCATGTCAGCTTGCAGGCAGATAGGGAACTCCCAGTCAAACCCCGCCAAACCGCCACGCGGCAACACCCAGCAACGCCCAACCCAGCAGAAATGCCAGGCCACCAAACGGCGTGATGATGCCCAGTTTGCCAATGCCCGTCAGGGTCAGGGCGTAAAGGCTGCCGGAAAACAGCACGATCCCCAGCGCAAACGAGACACCCGCCCAGGTCATCAACCGACCGGGCAATTGTGCGGCCAGCACCGCCACACCCAGAATCGCCAGGGCATGAACCAGTTGATACAGCACGCCCGTGTGAAAAATCGCCAGATATTCAGCGCTCAGCCGCCCCTTGAGGCCATGCGCGGCGAAGGCCCCCAACGCGACGCCAGTAAAGCCGAAAAACGCTGCCAGTATTAAAAAGCCACGAACCATTGCCAACTCCAAATCATCCAGACCCGCTCGGTCTGTATAATGGCCCGCTCAACGGGTTCGGCCAAGCCATCTCTATGCTGCGTACAATTGTTCGTCGTCTCATCAAGGGCCTGCTCTGTTTTGCAGCGGGCAGCGTATTGCTGGTGCTGATCTTTCGCTTTGTGCCGCCACCCGGCACGGCGCTGATGGTGGAGCGCAAGATCGAATCCTGGGTCGACGGCAAGCCCATCGACCTGCAGCGCGACTGGCAGCCTTGGGAAAAAATCTCCAGCGATCTGAAAGTTGCCGTTATCGCCGGCGAAGACCAGAAGTTTGCCGAGCACTGGGGCTTTGATGTCGAAGCGATCCAGGCCGCCATCGCCCACAACGAAATGGGGGGGTCGGTGCGCGGCGCCAGCACCTTGAGCCAGCAGGTGGCAAAGAATCTGTTCTTGTGGTCCGGCCGCAGCTATCTGCGCAAGGGCCTGGAAGCCTGGTTCACCGGGCTGATCGAGATTCTGTGGTCGAAACAGCGGATTCTTGAGGTCTACCTGAACAGCGTCGAGTGGGATGACGGCGTCTTTGGCGCCCAGGCCGCCGCGCAGCATCACTTCGGCGTCAACGCTAGCGCGCTGTCGATGCAGCAGGCCAGTTATCTCGCCGCCGTCCTGCCCAATCCCCGCGCGTGGAGCGCCAGCAAGCCCAGCAGCTACGTCGCTGGCCGCGCCAGCTGGATTCGTCGGCAAATGCAGCAATTAGGCGGAGATGAGTACCTGATCGGGCTCAATAGCAGCAGGAAGTGGTAGGGGCAGACAAAGCACTATGGCGGAGACCGCACCCAATGGCAGGAGCTATGTGGACCTGTAGGAGCCAACTTGTTGGCGAAGCGGTATGGCTGACACCGTCTCGCCAACAAGTTGGCTCCTACAGAAGCATCACAAAGCAGGTAGCGGTGCGTGTTGGGTGAGGCAAGGGCATCGGTGCCCCCGCTGATATCTATTGCGCCTGATCCATTGCCTTCCCGGCTGAAGCCGGTCCCACGTCATGAGCACGACAACCACACACAAAAACGCCCTGACCAGCTTCCCGGTCAGGGCGTTTCTTGGCGATCAGCTATTACGCAGCAATCGACAGCTTGAGCTTGTTCATCGCGCTTTTTTCCAGCTGACGAATACGCTCGGCAGAGACGTTGTACTTTTGCGCCAGGTCATGCAGCGTCGCTTTCTCCTCCGCCAGCCAGCGCTGGTAGAGAATGTCGCGGCTGCGGTCGTCCAGCACTTCCAGGGCCTGATGCAGATTGGCAGTGGAATTGTCGGTCCAGTCGGAATCCTCCAGCTGACGGGCCGGATCGTAGCGATGGTCTTCCAGGTAATTGGAAGGCGACTGGAAGGCACTGTCATCGTCGGCTTCAGCCGCCGGATCGAACGCCATATCGTGGCCGGTGAGGCGGCTTTCCATCTCGCGCACTTCACGCGGTTCAACACCCAGGCTTTCCGCCACGCGATGCACTTCTTCGTTGTTCAGCCACGCCAGACGCTTCTTCTGCCCGCGCAGGTTGAAGAACAGCTTGCGCTGAGCCTTGGTGGTCGCGACCTTGACGATGCGCCAGTTGCGCAGGATGAACTCGTGGATTTCCGCCTTGATCCAGTGAACGGCGAAAGACACCAGGCGCACACCCATTTCCGGGTTGAAACGCTTCACGGCCTTCATCAGGCCGACGTTACCTTCCTGAATCAGGTCAGCCTGAGCCAGGCCATAACCGGAATAGCTGCGGGCGATGTGCACCACAAAGCGCAGGTGGGCGAGGACCATCTGCCGAGCCGCCCCCAGATCCTGCTCGTAATAGAGACTCTCAGCCAGTTCACGCTCCTGCTCGGGCGTCAGCAAGGGAATGCTGTTCACCGTGTGCACATAGGCTTCCAGGTTCGCACCCGGGACCAAGGCATACGCAGGTTGCAAAGAAGTGGTCATACGAAATGTTACCTCCGTCACATGACTCGTGCAGTCAGCACTGCAAAAATTGACCGGGAACCGCCAAAACAAGTTCCCTGAGCTGAACTATCAATAGATGAAGAAAAATTTATCGCGGGGCCAGTTCACGCAAATGGCGTGCAACTGCAATCCACGCACCGATATACCCCAACAACACAGCCCCAAGCAATAGTGATAGACCATCCGCAGCCGGTACGCCAGCCAGAGCAAAATCACTTCCATACAACCCGGCGAGCCCCGTCACGGCCTCGTTGAGCCAATCCAGGCCAAACGCCAACACGCCCCAGGACAGCAGCCCGGCGCCCAGGCCGTACAGCGCGCCCATGTACAGAAAGGGGCGACGCACATAGCTGTCCGTCCCGCCCACCAGTTTGATGACCTCGATTTCGGTGCGGCGATTCTCGATGTGCAGACGTATCGTGTTACCAATCACCAGCAGCAATGCCGCCACCAGCAACACGGTCAGGCCGAACACGAAGCGGTCACCCAGCTTGAGAATGGCGGCCAGACGTTCAACCCAGACCAGATCCAGTTGCGCCTGCTGCACGTTGGGCATCTGCGCCAGACGTGTGCGCAAAGCCTCCAGCGCAGGCTTGTCGACTTCATCAGGCGTCACCAGCACCACACCGGGCAGCGGATTCTCGGGCAACTCCTTGAGCGCCTCGCCCAAGCCAGACTGCTGCTGAAACTCTTTCAGCGCCTGCTCGCGGCTGATGTATTCGGCCTCGGCGACACCGGGCATGCCGCGGATTTCTTCGCGCAGCTTTTCACCCTGCGCGGCGCTGGCATCAAGGTTGAGGTAGAGCGAAATCTGCGCAGCGCGCTGCCACGAGCCGCCAAGGCGCTCGACGTTGTTGAGCAGCAGCGAAAGGCCCATGGGCAGGCTGAGGGCAATGGCCATCACCAGACAGGTGAAGAAGCTGCCAATGGGCTGCCTGCCCAGGCGGCGCAGGCTGTCCAGCAGGCTGGAGCGATGCGCCTCCAGCCAGGCGTTGAACAGCGTGCCGAAATCCGGGCCGTCATCATCATGGCTGTTCTTGCCAGGCTTTTTCTTCTGCTCGGGCTCGGCCGCTTTAGGCAGCACGCGTTCCGATACTTTTGGCGAACGAGTGGCACTCATACCCCGGCCTCCCCGTCACCGATCAGGCGACCGCGCTGCAGGGTCAGCATGCGATGGCGCATGCGGGCGATCAGCGCCAGATCGTGACTGGCAATCAGCACACTGGTGCCAAGCCGATTGATGTCTTCGAACACGCCCATGATTTCCGCAGCCAAGCGAGGATCGAGGTTGCCGGTGGGCTCATCAGCCAGCAGCAATGCCGGACGATGGACGATGGCGCGGGCAATGCCGACACGCTGTTGCTGGCCGGTGGACAGGTCGCCAGGGTAAAGCTCGGCCTTGTCCGACAGCGCCACGCGCTCAAGCGCCGAATCCACCCGTTTGGTCACTTCCAGCTTGGACAGCCCCAGAATCTGCAGTGGCAACGCAATGTTGTTGAACACCGTGCGATCGAACAGCAACTGGTGGTTCTGGAACACCACGCCGATCTGCCGACGCAGAAACGGGATTTGCGCGTTGCTGATCTGACCCAGGTCTTGTCCCGCCAGCAGCAATTTGCCGGTGGTGGGCCGCTCCATCGCCAGCAGCAGGCGCAGCAGGGTGCTCTTGCCAGCGCCGGAGTGACCGGTGACGAACAGGAACTCGCCGCGACGTACGCGAAAGCTCAGTTCGTGCAGGCCGACGTGTCCATTCGGATAGCGTTTACCGACCTGTTCAAAACGAATCATGGCCGCTCGCGCTCCGCAAACAGTGCCTGCACGAAAGGCTCGGCTTCAAAGGTGCGCAGATCGTCGATGCCTTCACCCACACCGATATAGCGAATCGGCAGACCGAACTGTTTGGCCAGGGCGAAAATCACCCCGCCTTTGGCCGTGCCATCGAGTTTGGTCAGGGCCAGGCCGGTCAGGGCCACGGTCTGGTGGAACTGCTTGGCCTGGGCGATTGCGTTCTGCCCGGTGCCGGCGTCCAGCACCAGCAACACTTCATGGGGCGCATCGGCATCGAGCTTGCCCATCACGCGGCGGACTTTTTTCAGCTCTTCCATCAGGTTGTCTTTAGTGTGCAGACGCCCGGCGGTGTCGGCGATCAACACGTCGATGCCCCGCGCCTTGGCGGCCTGCACGGCATCGAAAATAACCGAAGCCGAGTCGGCACCGGTGTGCTGGGCGATCACCGGAATCTTGTTGCGCTCGCCCCACACCTGCAACTGCTCGACGGCGGCGGCGCGGAAGGTGTCGCCTGCCGCCAGCATGACTTTCTTGCCTTCCAGCTGCAGCTTTTTGGCCAGCTTGCCGATGGTCGTGGTTTTGCCCGCACCGTTGACGCCCACCACCAGGATGACGAACGGCTTGCGCGAGGCATCGATGATCAGCGGCTGCTCGACCGGCTTGAGCATGGCGCTCAGCTCGCCTTGCAGCGAGGTATACAGGGCCTGGGCATCAGTGAGCTGCTTGCGCGCGACTTTCTGGGTCAGGCTCTGGATGATCACGCCCGTCGCCTCGACACCGACATCGGCGGTCAGCAGGCGGGTTTCGATTTCTTCGAGCAAATCATCGTCGATGACTTTCTTGCCCAGAAACAGGCTGGCCATGCCCTCGCCAATACTGGCGCTGGTTTTCGACAGCCCTTGTTTGAGGCGCGCAAAGAAGCCGGCCTTGGCCGCTTCCGGCGGCACGGCAGGCGCTGCTGCAACAGGTGCAACAGGTGCAACAGGTGCAACAGGTGCAACAGGTGCAACAGGTTCGATGATGGGCGTAACAGACAGCGCAGCTGCCGGAGCGGCAGCCAGCGCTGGCTCAGGCTCAATGGTGGCGGGTTCAGGCAGCGGCTCGTCGATGACGAGGGTCGAATCCAGCTCGGCAATCGACTCGTCAACCCGCGCAGGCTCGGCCTCGGGAACCAGGGCGGCTTCAGGCAGCAGCACGGGCGGCGCCGGCACGGGATCAACTGGCGCAATGGGCGGCGTGACATGTGGTGCCAGCTCGTCGATCAGCGCAACAGGCTCTTCGGCCACCGGCAATTGTAGCCAGGGCTGCTCCACAGGCGTGCCTGGCTCAACCTGCTCGGGCACCGATTGCGGCGCGAGCTCCGGCTCAGCGTGGTCTACAGCTGGTTTGATGATCGGCGAGACGGCTGTGGACACGTCTTGCGGCGGCTCGGTTGGCGTTTCCTGCGTTTTCTTGCGCAGCCAGCCGAACAGGCCTTTCTTCTCGCCAGCCGGGGCTGGGGTCTTCTTGTCGTCGTTGGAACCAAACATGGAGGACGGCTATCTCACGGTAGCGACGCGCCAGTGCGGCGCCTCTGAAAATTCTGACATGCGAAACAGACTACATTTGCGTCTGCTTGTTCACCTGCTTGCCCACGGCAAGTCACTCTGCAAGTTGCCATGCCGCTCACTACAAACAAACTTTCAAGCACGCAGACTGCGCCATGAACGGCTTGCTGCAGAACCGCTATGGCAGGTTCCGCGCAGAAATCGCCTACAACCCACAGACACACTGGCCTGATGCGTGCCGGAAGATTCCTGCATCTTTGTCATGGTCGCGTGGCGAACCGCCCGCTATCCTAACACCCCCTTGCCCATGGACGCTAAGTCCAAACTGGCTGCCTCACAGGTTCAAATTTCGAATGAATGCTCTAGCCCGTCGAGCCGCAGGCCTGCTGTTCGGCACAATTTGTCTGCCCTTCGGCGCAATGGCCGCCGACACCCAACCGACCCACGAATTCACCCTCGACAACGGCCTGAAGGTGGTTGTCCGCGAAGATCACCGCGCCCCCGTGGTGGTGTCGCAAATCTGGTACAAGGTCGGCTCCAGCTACGAGACCCCAGGCCAGACCGGACTGTCCCACGCGCTGGAACACATGATGTTCAAAGGCAGCGCCAAGACCGGTCCCGGCGAAGCGTCGCTGATCCTGCGCGACCTGGGCGCCGAAGAAAACGCATTCACCAGCGACGACTACACCGCCTATTACCAGGTGCTGGCACGCGACCGCCTGGCGGTGGCTTTCGAACTGGAAGCCGACCGGATGGCCAACCTGACCTTGCCGGCAGATGAGTTCAGCCGCGAAATCGAGGTCATCAAGGAAGAGCGTCGCCTGCGCACTGACGACAAACCCACGTCCAAGGCCTACGAGCGCTTCAAGGCCATGGCCTTCCCGGCCAGCGGCTATCACACGCCGACCATTGGCTGGATGGCCGATCTTGAGCGCATGAAGGTCGAAGAGCTGCGCCACTGGTATCAGGCCTGGTACGTGCCGAACAATGCCACGCTGGTGGTGGTGGGCGACGTCAAACCGGAAGAAGTCAAAGCCCTGGCCGAGCGGTTCTTCGGCCCGATTGCACGCCGCGAAGTGCCACCGTCGAAAAAACCCCTGGAGCTTGCCGAACCCGGTGAGCGCCGCATCACCCTCCACGTGCAGACGCAACTGCCAAGCCTGATGTACGGCTTCAACGTGCCCAGCCTGGCCACCGCTGAAGACCCGCGCTCGGTCAACGCTCTGCGCCTGATCGCCGCACTGCTCGACGGCGGTTATAGCGCGCGCATCCCGACCCGCCTGGAGCGTGGCGAAGAGTTGGTGTCCGGCGCGGGCTCCAACTACGACGCATTTGCCCGTGGCGACAGCCTGTTCATGATCAGCGCAACGCCCAACACGCAGAAAAAGAAAACCCTGGCCGACGTTGAAGCGGGTATCTGGCGTCTGCTCGACGAACTCAAGACCAAACCGCCCACCACTGAAGAGCTGGAGCGGGTGCGTGCACAGGTCATTGCGGGCGTAGTCTTCGAGCGCGATTCGATCACCAGCCAGGCCAGCACCATCGGCGAACTGGAAACGGTCGGCCTGTCATGGAAGCTCATGGATGAAGAACTGGCCGCGCTGCAAAGCGTGACGCCCGCTGACATCCAGAAGGCAGCCAGCACTTATTTCACCCGTGAGCGCCTCAGCGTTGCGCACGTTCTGCCTGAGGAGAAAGCCAAATGATTGAGCGCAACGGCCCCCGCGTGACCCTGCTCCGCCTGCTGCTGACGGCAGGCCTGAGCGTCTTTGTCGCCCAGTCCGCGCTGGCGGATGACGCCGCCAGGCCTGCCCGCCCGGCACTGGAATCACTGAAAGAACTCGACGGCAAGGCTCCGGCCCGCCGCGCCCTGGATATCCAGACCTGGCAAACCGCCGAAGGCGCCAAGGTGATGTTCGTCGAGGCCCACGAGTTGCCGATGTTCGACCTGCGCCTGACCTTCGCGGCAGGCAGCAGCCAGGACCAGAAGACCCCCGGCATTGCGGTATTGACCAACGCCATGCTCAACGAAGGGGTCAAAGGCAAGGATGTCACCGCCATCGCCCAGGGCTTCGAAGGCCTCGGTGCCGACTTCAGCAATGGTGCCTATCGCGACATGGCGGTGGCGTCGATGCGCAGCCTGAGCGCGACGGACAAACGCGAACCGGCATTGAAGCTGTTCGCTGAGGTGGTGGGCAAACCGACCTTCCCGGCTGATTCGCTAATCCGCATCAAAAACCAGCTGCTGGCCAGTTTCGAATACCAGAAGCAGAACCCCGGCGCCCTGGCGAGCAAAGAGCTGTTCACCCGTTTGTACGGCGAGCATCCCTACGCCCACCCGAGTGAAGGCACTGCGCAGACCATCAATCCCATCACCCTTGCCCAGCTCAAGGCGTTCCACTCCCATGCCTACGCGGCGGGCAATGTGGTGATCGCGCTGGTCGGCGACCTGTCCCGCGACGAAGCCCAGGCCGTTGCCGCACAGGTTTCGGCCTCGCTGCCCAAAGGCCCGGCGCTGGCCAGAATGCCGACGCCAGTCGAACCGAAGGCAGGCCAGACCCACATCGAATTCCCGTCGAAGCAGACGCATTTGATGCTGGCCCAGCTGGGCATCACCCGCAACGACCCGGATTTTGCCGCGCTGTCGCTGGGCAATTCGATTCTTGGCGGTGGCGGTTTCGGCAGCCGCCTGATGACCGAGGTCCGTGAGAAGCGCGGCCTGAGCTATGGGGTGACGTCGGGCTTTACGCCGATGCAGACCCAGGGGCCGTTCCTGATCGCTCTGCAGACGCGCGCCGAGCTGAGTGAGAACACGCTCAAGCTGGTGCAGGACATCGTCCGCGACTTTCTTGCCGATGGCCCGACCCAAAAGGAACTGGACGATGCCAAGCGCGAGCTGGCTGGCAGCTTCCCGCTGACCGCTGCCAGTAACTCGTCCATCGTTGGGCAACTGGGCGCCATTGGCTTTTACAACCTGCCGCTGACCTACCTTGAAGACTTCATGACCCAGTCTCAGGACGTCACCGTCGAACAGGTCAAGGCCGCGATGGGCAAGCACCTGAGCGCTGACAAAATGGTAGTCGTGACTGCCGGGCCAACGGTGCCGCAAAAACCGCTGCCGCCGCCCACCGACAAGCCTGCTGAACAACCTCTTGGAGTACCGGAACACTAATGGCCAATCCACGCCCGAAGGGCCACAACGGCCTGGGTCAACTGCGCATCATTGGCGGTGAATGGGGCAGCCGCAGGCTGACCTTTCCCGACGCTCCAGGGCTGCGCCCGACACCGGATCGCGTGCGCGAAACGCTGTTCAACTGGCTGTCGATGCACATTGCCGGAGCACGCGTGCTTGACGTCTTCACCGGCAGCGGCGCGTTGTTCTTCGAAGCGCTGTCACGGGGCGCCAGCATGGGTCTGGCGCTGGATAACAACGCCGCAGCAGTGGCCAACCTGCGCCAGAACCTCAGCCTGCTGGGCTGCACCACGGGTCAGGTCACCCAGGCCGATGCCTTGCGTCATCTGGAAACCCAGCCTGGTGAAGCATTCGACGTGGTGTTCCTCGATCCGCCGTTTCATCAGAACCTGCTGGCATCCGCCTGCGCTCTGCTGGAAAGCCATGGTTGGCTGGAAGATGATGCCTGGATCTACACCGAGAGCGAAAACCCGCCGTCCGCCACCGGCTTGCCCGGCAACTGGCGCCTGCACCGGGAGAAAAAGGCTGGCCAGGTGTATTACTCCCTCTGGCAACGCGGCTGATCATCCAGATGCAGCAGCGCGAGGCCGCGATGGCGGTGTATCAGGTACGCCGCCATCGCCGAGTCGCGCTGCTCCTGGGCTCGTACAGGATTGGAGATAACCGACGGCTCTGCGGCATGCTGTAGGAGCGCACGAGCACCGCGAGGCCGCGATGGCGGTGTCAGGCAGGACGCCATCGCCGAGTCGCGCTGCTCCTGGGCCCCTACAGGATTGGGGATAACCGATGGCTCTGCGGCATGCTGCAGGAGCGCCCGAGCACCGCGAGGCCGCGATGGCGGTGGGTCAGGTAAGCCGCCATCGCCGAGTCGCGCTGCTCCTGGGCTCCTACAGGATCGGGGACAGCCGACGGCTATGCGGCATGCTGTAGGAGCGCACGAGCAACGCGAGGCCGCGATGGCGGTGTCAGGCAGGACGCCATCGCCGAGTCGCGCTGCTCCTGGGCTCCTACAGGATCGGGGACAGCCGACGGCTATGCGGCTTGCTGTAGGAGCGCACGAGCAACGCGAGGCCGCGATGGCGGTGTTTCAGGTAGAACGCCATTGCCGAGTCGCGCTGCTCCTGGGCTCCTACAGGATCGAGGGCAGCTAATGGCTCTACAGGCACCTCTACATTGATTCTTTCCCTGGCGCGACGAGGACCATCGTTTTGACACCACCCGCCCCATCCTCACCAGCCAATCGTTTTGTCCCGGCGTCTGGCCTGGGCAATCCTCATCTGCAAACGCTTTGGGGTCCGCTGTGGCGCAAACTGCCGCCGATGGATCGCCAGCGCGAACGCCTGTGGCTCGAAGATGGCGATTTTCTCGATCTGGACTGGTTCGGCCCGCATCAGGCAGATGCGCCACTGGTACTGGTGCTGCATGGGCTGACAGGCTCATCCAATTCGCCCTACGTCGCCGGCCTGCAGCAAGTGATGGCGCAGCAGGGCTGGGCCAGTGTGGCGCTGAACTGGCGTGGCTGCTCGGGCGAGCCTAACCTGCTGTCGCGCAGCTATCACTCCGGCGCCAGCGAGGACCTCGCCTCGGTTGTCACCCACCTGCGCACCAAACGGCCCATGGCGCCGCTGTATGCCGTCGGCTACTCGCTGGGCGGTAACGTGCTGCTCAAATACCTGGGTGAAACCGGCCATGACAGCCATCTGCAAGGCGCAGTGGCAGTATCGGTGCCGTTCCGCCTGGACCAGTGCGCCGACCGCATCGGCATGGGGTTTTCCCGGGTTTATCAACGGCACTTCATGCGCGAAATGCTCACTTACGTCAAAGCCAAGCAGCGCCATTTCGAAAGCGCGGGCATCAGCGAAGGGCTGGCTGAACTGTCGGCGCTGGGTTCACTGGAGAACATGCGCACCTTCTGGGACTTCGACGGCCGGGTCACGGCGCCACTGCACGGGTACGCAGACGCCAAGGACTATTACCGTCGCGCATCCAGTCGTTATTACCTGGGCGATATTCGCACCCCAACCCTGATGATTCAGGCGGCGGACGATCCGTTCGTGTTCAGGCACAGCCTGCCTGAGCCGCAGGAACTGGCGCCCTGCATCGAATTCGAACTGCACGACAAAGGCGGTCACGTGGGGTTCGTCGAGGGCACGCTGAACAATCCGCGGTATTACCTGGAGCGGCGGATTCCTGTGTGGCTGACGACCCACTGGCAGCAGGTCGCCAACTCTGGCCTCACGCCCCCGTCGCAATCTCCCGACCCGGATCAGTGATCCACTCGCTCCACGATCCGGCATACAGCGCGCCCAGCGGGTAACCGGCCAGGCACAGCGCGAACAGGTTGTGGCAGGCCGTCACGCCCGAGCCGCAATAGGCGACCAGATGATTCGGCGAGCGCCCTTGCAGCGTTTCGGCGAAGCGCTGCTGAAGTTGTTCTGGCGGCAGAAAGCGTCCGTCTGCGCCAAGATTTTCGGTGAAGGCGGCGCACTGTGCACCGGGGATGTGCCCGGCAATCGGGTCGATGGGCTCCACTTCACCGCGAAACCTGGCCTCGGCACGGGCATCGATCAGGGTCATGCGAGCGTCGCCCAGACGCGCCTGAAGTTGCGCCGCATCCACGAGCAGCGCGTTGTCTGGCCGGGCGTTGAAATGGCCCGGCTTCTTGTCCGGGGCATCAAGGCTCAACGGCAGTGCCGCCGCATGCCAGGCCTTGAGGCCACCATCGAGAATATACAGACCGTCACGCTTGCCCAGCCAGACCAGCAACCACCAGGCCCTGGCGGCAAAAGCGCCCGGGCCGTCGTCATACAGCACGATGTCACTGTCATCATTGATACCCCAGTCCTGCAGGCGCCGCGTCAGGGTCTGCGGGTCGGGCAGCGGATGACGCCCGGTCTTGCCCCGGCTGACCGCACCACTGAGGTCACGCTCAAGGTCAGCGAAGCACGCCCCCGCAATATGCCCATTGGCGTAACTGCGCTGACCGTAGGACGTGTCATCAAGTGCAGAACGACAATCGAGAATTACCAGCCCGGGCTGCTGCTGGCGCGCGGCCAGTTGCTGAGGGCTGATCAGTTGCGCGATGGGCATGACGGGCTCCTGTGGCACTAAAGGGGTTCAGCCTGCGTGAACGCTTGCGCTGATGATACTCAGACTGCAACAGCGAGCGCTTGATGCAACGGCAGGTAAAATTCTTCGCACAACGCACGTCCTGTTGCCTTGATAGCTCATTGCCCATGAACTGTAGGCGCTCTTGGGGTGGCGTTCCACCGAGCACCGCGAGGCAGCGATAGCGGTGTATCAGGTAAACTGCCATCGCGGCCTCGCGGTGCTCGCGCACTTCTACAGGGCACCCTTAATACCGCGCGCTGGCACGCCCATCGCGACGCAATACGACCTTCGGCTTTCGCATGCCGACTTGGCCCATCGGGAATGCTGCGCTACCATCCGACTCCCCAAAGGACTCCACCAGGACGTCGCGATGAACCGAGTGTTGTATCCAGGCACCTTCGACCCGATTACCAAGGGTCATGGCGATCTGGTCGAACGCGCATCGCGCCTGTTCGACCACGTGATCATTGCCGTCGCCGCCAGCCCGAAGAAAAATCCGCTGTTCACCCTGGAGCAACGGGTTGCTCTGGCGCGTGAAGTCACCAGCCATCTGCCGAATGTCGAAGTCGTGGGCTTTTCGACGTTGCTCGCGCAGTTCGCCAAGGAGCAGAACGCCAATGTGTTCCTGCGTGGCTTGCGGGCTGTTTCTGATTTCGAATATGAATTCCAGCTGGCCAACATGAACCGTCAGTTGGCACCGGACGTCGAAAGCCTGTTCCTTACTCCGTCGGAGCGCTACTCGTTCATTTCGTCGACGTTGGTGCGAGAAATCGCCGCGTTAGGTGGAGATATCACCAAGTTCGTGCATCCGGCAGTGGCTGCTGCACTGACTGAGCGCTTCAAGGCCTGACGACTGCCACGCTAACGGCGGGTGCATCGAAACCACTAATGCGGCACAATTCGCCGCATTGGATTTCATATGCCGAGGCGTCGACCGCGGCTGGAGTGCTTCATGTCCCTGATCATCACTGACGATTGCATCAACTGCGACGTTTGCGAACCCGAGTGCCCGAACGAGGCGATTTCGCAAGGCGAGGAGATCTATGTGATCAACCCGAACCTGTGCACTGAATGCGTCGGCCATTACGACGAGCCGCAATGCCAGCAAGTTTGCCCTGTGGACTGCATCCCGCTGGATGAAAACCGGGTCGAAAGCGAAGAACAGCTGATGGCCAAGTATCTCATCCTCACTGGCAAGGCTTGAGGCGCGGGTTACCCAGCGACCCCAGGCTACTCCTGGCGCCCGAACGTCTCACCGGTACAGCCCAGGCAGCGAACGAAGGCAGCCCTGCCCGGATCAACCACCAGTGCCTTGCCCGTAGCGCCCAGATTGCCGCCAGCAGCGGCGAAAGGCGAAGCAATCACGAACAGCCCCGCGCCCAGAATAGTCGCCGCGATCAACAGCGGCCTGGCGATCACCAAGTCGCCGATCATGGCGTAGGCCGGTGGGTTCTGGATGCTGTAGACAGGGTCGCCGCTGCCCGACGCCTCATTGCCTGCCATGACTGGCAGGGCCTGAAGACCGGACAGCAGCGCCAGGGTGGCAGCGAGGATTCGAAACGGCTTCATGGCATGATCCTTCAGGCGCAGCAGGTTGAGTGGGGTTGGGCTCTGTACGAAAAGTGGCTGCGCTCGCCGACTTTTCGTACAGAACCTAACTATAAACAGCGATTCGGGTTACGCAAGCGGGACGGCGGCCAGTTAAAGCACCAGTCATTTCTGGCACTTGGGGCAATACACGCTCGCCCGCTGCCCCAATTTGACCTCGCGCAAGGTCGTGCCGCACACCTTGCACGGCTGCCCGCCACGGCCGTAGGCAAACAATTCCTGCTGAAAATAACCGGGCTTGCCATCGCCACCGGTGAAATCACGTAACGTCGTGCCGCCACGCTCGATGGCAGCGGCAAGAATGCGTTTGATCTCCAGCGCCAGCCTTATGTAGCGAGCCCTGGACACCGTCCCGGCCGCGCGCCTCGGGTCGATACCGGCCGCGAACAGCGCCTCGGTGGCGTAAATGTTTCCGACGCCGACCACCACCGCGTTGTCCATGATGAAGGGTTTGACGGCGCTGGACTTGCCACGGGAACGTTCGTACAGCCGCAACCCGTCGAACAGATCCGTCAACGGTTCCGGCCCCAGCCGAACCAGCAATTCATGATTCAGCGGATCATGACTCCAGAGCATGGCGCCAAAGCGCCGTGGGTCGGTGTAGCGCAGGGCCAGTCCGGATTCCAGTTCGATGTCGACATGCTCGTGCTTGAGCGCGGGCAGACCGGCCTCGACCAGGCGCAGATTGCCTGACATGCCCAGATGGCTGATCAGCGTCCCCACCTCTGCCTGGATCAGCAGATACTTGGCGCGTCGCTCGACCAGCACGATCTTCTGCCCGGACAGGCGCACGTCCAGGTCTTCGGGAATCGGCCAGCGCAGCCGTCGATCGCGCACGATGACGCGACTGACACGCTGACCTTCAAGATGCGGGGCAATGCCCCGGCGCGTGGTTTCAACTTCGGGTAGTTCAGGCATGGATAACTCAGTGGGGCGCGAGGCGCAGGGAGGTCAATGCGATGCCAGCTCGCGAATGCTTTCTTTGAGGTTTTCAAAGTCGTAATCGGACAGGCCGACGTAATCCAGAACCAGATGCCCGATGGCATTCCATTCATGATCGACGTTTTCGTTGCCCAGCACCTTGTGCGACGCGCAGATGTGCTCAGCCATCTTCAGCACCGCCAGCAGATTTTTCAGCTGCGCGTTGCGGTGGGAGTCATCCTCGAAGATCGCCAGTGAATTGTGATGATTGGCAATGGCGCTGCTGACGTGTTCCGGCAGGCGCCAGGATTTGGCCGTGTAGTAGCCCACCACCGCATGATTGGTGTCGAAGGCCTCGTTTTCGGTATCGACCACGCGCCGATCCGGGCCGGCGTTGGCGTAGGCCTGCTCCAGCACGTCCATGTAATGAGGAAAGCGCTTGAGCATCAGGGGTATGCCGCAGTCGTGAAACAGGCCCAGGGCATAGGATTCGTCCACTGTCTGCGAGCCGATGCGCTTGGCAAGCGTCAGGCTGGTCATCGCCACATCGTGGGTCGAATCCCAGAACCGGTTCAGGGTCACGATGGTCTCGTCGCTCATCTCACCCCTGATCGACTGCGCATTGATCAGGTTGATCACCGAGCGAATGCCCAGAAGATTCACGGCTTTCTGAATCGACGCGATCTTGTTCGTCAGACCGTAGTGGGCCGAATTGACGATCTTCAGCAGCGCACCGGACAACCCAGGGTCCTGGGAAATCAGCTTGGCGATCACCCCCAGATCGGGATCCGGCATGTACTGCTCCATCTGCAGATCCACCATGATCTGCGGCTGCGGCGGCACACTGATGCCTTGCAAGGCTTCGTGAATCTGCTCGGACGTAAGCTCTTCGGACATAAATGCATACTCAAGGAATGGTCTGGATTCTACCCCCACCTTGACCGGCTTCCCAGCCACCCCGTCGAAAGACTGAGCGGTTGTTGGCGTCAACTATCCGGACAGTGCGAGCATGGGCGTTGTAAGCCTTTCAAATGCATGGCGATGCGTCTGGATCAGGCCTGAAGTCTGCAGGCGCAGAAAATCATGTCTAAATCTTTGCACGGCAAACGCATTGCGATTCTGGCCATTGATGGCGTCGAGCAGGTCGCACTGACCGGTCGCGCAGAGGCGCTGGAACTGGCCTGAGGCAAGGGTCGGTATTGACCGCTGACCGGTTAATTCACCTCATCCCGGCCCGGTACCGGGATGACGCGTTATACTCCCGCTCTTTTTTCCGGAGCGACGTCATGTCCCTGCCTAGCTTGCGCCT
Source organism: Pseudomonas viridiflava (assembly GCF_900585905.1). Taxonomy (GTDB): domain Bacteria; phylum Pseudomonadota; class Gammaproteobacteria; order Pseudomonadales; family Pseudomonadaceae; genus Aquipseudomonas. The sequence goes on along the minus strand of NZ_UTVH01000016.1, from coordinate 134,360 downwards.
CAAAGCCAACGCCGACCGCCGCCTGCGCGCGGGCCATCTGTGGGTCTACAGCAACGAAATCGACGTTGCCGCGACGCCCCTCTCAGGATTCGCCCCAGGTGACCAGGCCGTACTGGAAGCTGCCGGCGGCAAGCCGCTGGGCATCGTCGCCATCAGCCCCAACAACCTGATCTGCGCGCGCCTGCTGTCGCGGGACGTCAAGCTGCCACTGGACAAGTCGCTGCTGGTGCATCGCCTGAACGTCGCCCTTTCCCTGCGCGATCGCCTGTTCGACAAGCCTTTCTACCGCCTGGTGTTCGGCGACTCCGATCTGCTGCCGGGCCTGGTGGTGGATCGTTTCGGCGACATTCTGGTGGTCCAGCTGGCTTCTGCTGCCATGGAAAACCACAAGGAAGACGTGATCGCAGCGCTGGTTCAGGTGCTCAAGCCCAGCGGCATTCTGTTCAAGAACGACTCGGCTGCCCGCGACGCAGAAGGCCTCAATCGCTACGTCGAAACAGTCTTCGGCCTGGTCCCTGAATGGGTTGCGCTGGAAGAAAACGGCGTGAAGTTCGAGGCGCCGGTGATGGCCGGACAGAAAACCGGCTGGTTCTACGACCACCGCATGAACCGCGCGCGCATCGCCCCTTACGTCAAAGGCAAGCGGGTGCTGGATCTGTACAGCTATATCGGTGGCTGGGGCATCCAGGCAGCGGCGTTTGGCGCCAGTGACGTGACCTGCATCGATGCCTCCTCGTTTGCGCTGGACGGCGTTGAGCGCAACGCAGCGCTGAACGGGTTTGCCGAAAAAATGACCTGCATCGAAGGCGACGTCTTCGAAGCCCTGAAAGAACTCAAGGCCGGCGAAGAGCGTTTCGACGTCATCGTTGCCGACCCGCCTGCCTTCATCAAGCGCAAGAAAGACATGAAGAATGGTGAAGGCGCCTATCGCCGCCTCAATGAGCAAGCCATGCGCCTGCTGAGCAAGGACGGCATTCTGATCAGCGCTTCGTGCTCCATGCACCTGCCTGAAGATGACCTGCAGAACATTCTGCTGACCAGCGCCCGTCACCTGGACCGCAATATCCAGCTGCTGGAGCGCGGCAGCCAGGGTCCGGACCACCCGGTTCACCCGGCTATCGCAGAAACCCGCTACATCAAGAGCATCACCTGCCGACTGCTGCCCAACAGCTGATAGCCGGGTTGCCTGCTGCAACGGCAGGCAACCCGTGGCGGTGTAGGGCTGCGCCCCGGTTTGCCCAACGGACCGGTAACGCTTTGGCGGTGACGATTGCCTGACACTTGCCGACCACATGTCAGAATTCTGTCACACACCCCCTCCGGTAATGAACCCGAAACGATTCTCATGGTCAGTGTGTGGGGATAAAACGGATGGTTCTGCGGGTGTAGGTCCCTGACGGGCTCAAATTGCTTTAACCCCGCACGTATTGATCATCCCTCTCAGTGTTGGCGTGATGGCTCGCCGACAACTGCCCCTCTTTACCGGCCCGACCATCGGCGCCTTTATCTTTCCTTTTATCGAAGATAACCATGTCCATGCCTCGTCATCTTTCAGCTTTTATTTCTCGTCTCCCCGCCCTCTTCAATCGCCGCGCGCTCGGTACCAGCCTGCTGATCGCCGTATGCACCACGGCCCACGCCGCCGAACCAAAAGCCAATGACCGCTGGGTCAGCGACAGCCTCAACACCTTTGTACGCAGCGGCCCTACTGATGGTTACCGGATTGTCGGTACGCTGAAATCAGGGCAGAAAGTGGAATTGCTCAGCACCCAGGGTGACTACAGCCAGGTTCGTGGCGAAAGCGGCTCGGTGTGGATCCCCACCAGCGACCTGCAGAGCGAACCCGGCCAGGCCGAGCGCCTGCCGCAACTGACCCAGCAGGTAGCCGACCTCAGCGGCCAGCTGAAAACCATCGACGACAGCTGGAAAACCCGCGTGCAAGGCATGCAGGAGACCCTGGATACGCGCAAGAAACTCATCGACGAGCTGGAGGCCCGCAGCAAGGACCTGAATGAACAGCTCAGCGCGTCGCAATCCGAACTGCGCACTACCCAGGCCAAGCTCGGCGACGAGAACAACCAGGTGCTGATGCGCTACATGGTCTACGGCGGCAGCATCGCCGGCGCCGGCCTGCTGATCGGCCTCATCATCCCCGCCATGACCCGCGGCCGCAAAAAGAATGATGGCTGGGTGTGATTGTGCGTAACGGCCGCTGATGCTATCGCTGCCTCGCGTTGCTCGTGAGCTCCTACGGAACGCTTTTCGTTCTGACTTATGGTATGAGACTGCACGCTATCGCTGCCTCGCGTTGCTCGTGAGCTCCTACCGAGAGCCTGTAGGAGCTCACGAGCAACGCGAGGCAGCGATGGAAGGTGCAAGCAACATACAGACTCAAAATCCTGAATGCGATTTACATGATCGGCGCCTAGCCTTCTCGTTCTTACCCATGCGGGAGGAACGAGATTGTCCACACGACACTATGGATCGAATTTACGCAAAGGCCGATATTCAGAATCAGGCCGGATATACTTGCTGACAACCGTCACCCATCATCGGGCGCCTGTCTTTTCCAATTGGAGGCTAGGACGACTCGTGGTTAAAGAGTTCCGTAACGCCCAGGATCAGCAGATTGCCAGCTCAATCGCATGGGTCGTGATGCCGGACCACTTTCACTGGCTGATTGAACTGCATAGTGGTGACCTGGGCACTCTGATGCGCAGGGTCAAAACCAAAAGCTCCCTGGCCATCAGCAATGCAGAGGGACACCCATTCAAGCTTTGGCAAAATGGCTATCACGACCACGCGATCCGAAAGGAAAGCGATATCATCAACATCGCCCGCTACATCATTGCCAACCCCATCCGCGCAGGTCTGGTGAAGCGCTGTGGTGATTATCCGCTCTGGGATGCCGTATGGCTGTAGAACTCATTCATCCTTAAATCCCCCCTGCACATTTCTTCTCCTCTCTACCGGTGTAGAATCGACCCTATTCATCGCCAGTCATCCCGGCGGGTTTAGGAGCTCAGGCCGAGCGCATGGTGATCCCATGGCGTGTCGGTTCCCTCGCTACAGGCGGTTACTGCCGTTTCGTCTGCGTAGACATCAGAAGCTCACTCCCCCTCTATTTACCTGATTAGCCGCCAGGAGTGCCCCATGCCTGATTACCGCTCGAAGACGTCCACCCACGGTCGCAACATGGCCGGCGCGCGTGCCCTGTGGCGTGCCACCGGCATGAAGGATGCGGACTTCAAGAAACCTATCATTGCCGTCGCCAACTCGTTCACCCAGTTCGTACCCGGCCATGTGCACCTCAAGGACATGGGCCAGTTGGTCGCCCGTGAGATCGAGCGCGCCGGTGGCGTAGCGAAAGAATTCAACACCATTGCCGTGGACGACGGCATCGCCATGGGCCATGACGGCATGCTGTATTCGCTGCCGAGCCGCGAGATCATCGCCGACTCCGTTGAATACATGGTCAACGCCCACTGCGCCGACGCCATCGTCTGCATCTCCAACTGCGACAAGATCACCCCCGGCATGCTGATGGCAGCATTGCGCCTGAATATCCCGGTGATCTTCGTTTCCGGCGGGCCCATGGAAGCTGGCAAGACCAAGCTGGCATCTCACGGGCTCGACCTGGTGGACGCCATGGTCATCGCCGCTGACGATACCGCCAGTGACGAGAAAGTCGCCGAATACGAGCGCAGCGCCTGCCCGACCTGTGGTTCGTGCTCCGGCATGTTCACCGCCAACTCGATGAACTGTCTGACCGAAGCCCTGGGCCTGGCCTTGCCGGGCAACGGTTCGGCGCTGGCGACCCACAGCGACCGCGAGCAGCTGTTTCTGCAGGCTGGCCGCACCATCGTCGACCTGTGCCGCCAGTACTACATCGAAAACAACGACGCCGTGCTGCCGCGCAACATTGCCAACTTCAAGGCGTTCGAGAACGCGATGACCCTGGACATCGCCATGGGCGGTTCCACCAACACCATCCTGCACCTGTTGGCTGCCGCGCAAGAGGCGGAAATCGACTTCGATCTGCGTGACATCGATCGCCTGTCCCGGGAAGTGCCGCAACTGTGCAAAGTGGCGCCGAACATCCAGAAGTACCACATGGAAGACGTGCATCGCGCGGGCGGGATCTTCAGTATCCTCGGCGAGCTGGCCCGTGGCGGCCTGCTGCATACCGACCTGCCCACCGTGCACAGCGCGACCATGGCCGAGGGCATCGCCAAGTGGGACATCACCCAGACGGACGACGAGGCGGTGCACACGTTCTTCCGCGCAGGCCCTGCCGGCATCCCGACGCAAACGGCCTTCAGCCAGTCGACCCGCTGGGACACCCTGGATGATGATCGCGAGAACGGCTGCATTCGCAGCGTTGAGCATGCTTATTCGCAGCAGGGCGGCCTGGCTGTGCTGTACGGCAACATCGCGCTGAACGGCTGCGTGGTGAAGACGGCGGGGGTGGACGAGTCGATCCATGTGTTCGAAGGCAACGCGAAAATCTTCGAAAGTCAGGACAGCGCCGTTCGCGGCATTCTTGCCGACGAAGTAAAAGCAGGCGACATCGTGATCATCCGCTACGAAGGCCCGAAAGGCGGCCCGGGCATGCAGGAGATGCTCTACCCCACCTCGTACCTGAAGTCCAAGGGCCTGGGCAAGGATTGCGCATTGCTCACCGACGGTCGTTTTTCGGGCGGTACGTCCGGTCTGTCCATCGGCCACGCCTCTCCGGAAGCGGCTGCTGGCGGCGCGATTGGTCTGGTGCGCGACGGCGACAAAGTGCTGATCGACATTCCGAACCGCTCGATCAACCTGATGATCGACGATGCAGAAATGGCCGAGCGTCGTGCCGAGCAGGACAAGAAAGGCTGGAAGCCAGTGGAGTCGCGGCCACGCAAGGTCACCACGGCGCTGAAAGCCTACGCGCTGCTCGCCACCAGCGCCGACAAGGGCGCAGTGCGCGACAAGGCATTACTGGACAAGCTGGTGCCGTAATACAGCGTCGCATTGAAAACACCCCGCAGGTCGGGGTGTTTTTTTGCGCGCGAAAGTGTGCCCCCCTCTCCACGCAAGCTGCATGTGCGTGCCATAAACCGATGGCGCTGCGGCTTATAAGCGAATCGTCAAAGCAATCGCGCCCCACAACAGACAAACGCTTGCCACCATGGTTAGCCTGACGCGCATCGGCAGATACCAGTCGGGCAGGCTGGCAAGCTTTACCAGTTGCCGATCCCGCCAGTAATGAGCGACAAAGCCGACAATCAACAGCAGGCACCCCAGCGGTATGGACACTAATGTGGCAGGCCAGGCGATCAGGGAGGGGATAACGCTCCAGATGAAGCGGCCGCGGCGTTGATCAGCACTCATGTCTTGCAAGATCATGGCGAAGCCCCAATGCAGCGCACCCACAAAGCTCAGGATGACCGCACCATAGGCCACCAGTGCACGCCCAAAAAAAGGGCTGTGCTCCGGTGAAAACGAGATCAGCAGCGCAAGACTTATAAACGGCAGCAAGCCGCCATATCCCAAGAGCGCGACATGCCTGGGGGGCGAATCAGAGGGCAACGTGCTCATTTGAGCTCCTTCTTCCAATAACCGACATTCAAGACAATGCAGAAGCATGAGCCATTATCGGCACTGGCGGAACAGGCGCGAGCAGCACGGCAACCGCCGTGCTACTCGCTGAGACGCCCTACTGAATCTCGTCCGGCTTGACGATCACCCAGTTCTTGTCCGCCGTTACCGGCAAGCCCTCTTTGGCCTGGGCCTGGGCGTTAGACTTGATCATGCCGTTGAGCTGAGTCATGTACTTGTCCTTGCGATTGATCCACAAGTGCACACCCCCCTTGCTGACGTCGACGCTGTGAAACAGCATGTAGCCATCGCTCGTCGGCGTATCACCCCCGACCAGCACCGGCTTCTTCCATTGGTCGATGTAGGTGAGGATGGCGGCCTGCTTGCCTGCCATCCAGGTGGCCGGGGTCCACAAGTAAGGCGTCATCTCCAGGCTCAGGTTGGCTTTCTCGTTGTATTTGCCCGCAGTAATCTGTTTGCGCGCGGCGGTCAACTCGCCACTTTTCGGATCCTTGAGCAGCAGGCTGACGCCGATGACGTTCTGCGGTTTGACGTTGTAACCATATTTGGGGTCGGCGGCGACCATGCGCACCAGCTCTTCAGAGGCGGCAGTCATGACATAAACCTCGATGCCGTTTTCCATCAGCTTGTTGAACAGCTCTTTCTGCCCGGTAAAAATACGCGGCGGCTCGACATCGAGCGTCTTGACCACGTCGCCTTCGTAATAGGTCGCCTGGACCGGCTTGCCCAAGGCCATCAGCTCGTCGACGTAGCCTTTGAGCTCCTTGAGGGTGAACCCCGAGAACACCTGAGCGACCCAGGGATAGCAGACCATGTCGTCCACTTCACACAGGCGGTAGTAGTAGCTGAAGAGGCTTTCCTTGTGCTCGGCGGTGTCCTTGAACGGCATGAGCTTGAGGGAAGGATCGAGCTTTTCCCGGGTCAGCAGCCCTTTGCTTTCCATGTAGGGCAACAGCGCCTCTTCGAGGTCGAAGCGGTAGCTGGTGTTGTCCATGTCGAAGACCGCGTAGTTACCTTTGTGGGCATTCGCGGCGATCATGGCGTCAAGGGCTTTGGCGGCAGGTTCAGGCCAGTGCCTGAGCTCGGTGGCGGCCACGGCCTGACCGGCCAGCCCGAGGCAAAGCGCAGCAGCGAACAACGCGGGGGCAAACTTCATAAGGAGATCCTCTGGAAATTGTAGAGGACTGTAACAAACTGTGATGACTGAAAGCCGGTCCCACAGCGATCACCTGCGCTCCCAGACCTCAAAGCTGTACGCCGGTTTGCCCTCTACCGCCGGGTTCAACACCTCGGACACCAGCGCCCATTGCGCCGGATCGAACTCGGGAAACCAGGCATCGCCTTCAGGGCTCAGCGCCACGCGGGTCAGGTACAGGCGATCAGCCTCTGGCAGGCTCTGGGTATACAGCTGCGCGCCGCCGATCAGCATGACTTCATCGACGCCCTGCTCGTGCGCCCACGCCTGGGCGCGCGCTACTGCCGACGCAAGCGAAGTGAACACCTCGGCGCCGTCCAGTTGCAGGTCAGCCTGGCGAGTGACCACCAGATTCAGCCGACCGGGCAATGGCCGACCGAGAGAATCCCAGGTCTTGCGACCCATGATGATCGGCTTGCCCAGGGTGGTGGCCTTGAAGTATTTGAAATCCCCCGGCAAGTGCCAGGGCATGGAATTATCGACGCCTATCACTCGGTTTTCACCAAGGGCGGCAATCAGGCTGAGGGGCAGTTGAGTTTTCATCGGGCGAGAATAACAGAGGCGGCGACGGAATTCGTATCACCCTGATGGCTCGAATAAGGGCCGCAAGGGTTATGCTCCCCCATCGATTGATCTGACGAGACGCCGTGTGACTGCCCTGACTCCCCTCGACATTCTCTGGCTGACTGAAACCGTGCGGCTGCGCGAAGAACAGGCCGGGCCGCTGGAAGACCTTGAAGCCAACCGCCGCGCCAGCGCCCAGGGCGGCGACCTGGCGACGCGGATCAAAAGCCGTGCGCTGTGGCTGGCTGAGCGCGATGGCATGCGCGCCGCGCTGCTGCACTGGAAGCAGGGCGCGCGCCTGGCGCTGATTGCGCTGGCTGTATGTGCCGTGGTCAGCGGCGCAGGCCTGGCGTTCGCCGCCATGGGCGATGGCATGGCGCCGGTTAATGTGTTCTGGGCACTGGGCAGCCTGCTGGCGCTGAACCTGATTCTGTTGATCGGCTGGACGTTGAGCGTGATGTTCGCAGGCTCCAGTGCCGCAGGCCTGGGCCGCTTCTGGCTGTGGCTGAGTGAAAAGCTCGCCCGTGATGCTCAGGCCGCGCAGCTGGCACCCGCGCTGGTGGTACTGCTGCAACGTCGGCGCCTGAACCGCTGGGTGCTTGGTGCGTTGATTCATGGCGTGTGGCTGCTGGCGTTGGTCAGTGCGCTGGTGCTGCTGCTCATGCTGATGGCAACCCGGCGTTACGGGTTTGTCTGGGAGACCACTATTCTGGGCAGCGACACCTTTGTCAGCCTCACTCAAACCCTGGGCGTGCTGCCAGCGATGCTTGGATTTGCCGTGCCCAGCGAGGAGATGATCCGCGCCAGTGGCGACAGCGCGCTGATCGTCGAGTCCGGGCGTCAGGCCTGGGCCGCCTGGCTGGTCGGGGTGCTGCTGGTGTTCGGCATCGTGCCACGCCTGCTGCTGGCGCTGTTTTGCCTGTGGCGCTGGCGCCTGGGGCGCGCTGGATTGAGCCTCGACCTGAGCCTGCCCGGTTACAGCCAGCTGCGTGAGCGGCTAATGCCCGGCAGCGAACGTCTGGGGGTGAGCGACGCAGCGCCAGCAGAGCTGCATCAGGTGCGCACTGACGGCGCCGCGCACGACACCGATGGCGCGCTGCTGGTGGCTATCGAGCTGGACGATGATCTGTCCTGGCCCCCGCCCTTGCCGTCAGTCGTCAAGAATGCCGGGGTCCTCGACAGTCGTGAATCGCGGACCCGGCTGCTCGATCAATTGACCCGTTTCCCGCCTGCGCGCCTGCTGATCGCCTGCGACCCGCGTCGCTCACCCGACCGCGGCAGCCTGGCGCTGATCGCCGAGCTGGCCCGGTGCGCAGGCAGTACGCGCATCTGGCTGCTGCCCGCGCCGCCGGGGCAACTGCTTGACGCGGCACGCGTAGGTGACTGGCGCTCGGCCCTGCTGCAGCTGGACCTGCCTGCGGATGAGCAGGCGCCCTTGAACTGGCTGGAGACCGGCAATGACTGATCAGGGCACGACTCGACCGCTGAAGCTCGCGGTGGTGGGCCACACCAACGTTGGCAAGACCTCGCTGCTGCGCACGCTGACGCGAGACGTGGGGTTTGGCGAGGTGTCGCACCGACCCAGCACCACTCGTCATGTCGAAGGCGCGCGGCTATCAGTGGACGGCGACGCGCTGCTGGAACTGTACGACACGCCAGGCCTGGAGGACGCCATCGCGCTGCTGGACTTTCTTGAGCGTCAGGATCGACCCGGCGAGCGGCTGGACGGCCCGGCGCGACTGATGCGTTTTCTGGAAGGCAGTGAAGCCCGGCAACGCTTCGAACAGGAAGCCAAAGTAATGCGCCAATTGCTGGCCTCGGACGCCGGGCTGTACATCATCGATGCCCGCGAACCGGTGCTCGCCAAGTATCGCGATGAGCTGTCGATCCTGGCCAGTTGTGGCAAGCCGCTGTTGCCGGTGATGAATTTCGTCAGCAGCGCCGATCACCGCGAACCGGCCTGGCGCGAAGCCCTGGCACGCCTGGGCCTGCACGCTCTCGTGCGTTTCGACAGTGTCGCGCCACCCGAAGACGGCGAGCGCAGGCTGTACGAAAGCCTGGCGCTGCTGCTGGAAAACGCCCGCGACCCGCTGCAACGACTGATTCTTGATCAAGAGGCTCAGCGTGAAGTGCGTCGGCAGAGCGCTGGGCGTCTGATTGCGCAACTGTTGATCGATTGCGCTGCATTGCGTCGCAGCGTTCCAACCGGGACCGATGAGGAGCAAGAGGCTGTCGATGCCTTGCGCAAGGCGGTGCGCCAGCGCGAACAGCGCTGTGTTGAAGAACTGCTCAAGCTGTATGCCTTCCGCGTCCAGGATGCAGCCGCCAGCGATCTGCCCTTGCTGGATGGGCGCTGGGGGGATGACCTGTTCAACCCTGAAACCCTCAAGCAGTTGGGGGTCCGTGTCGGTGGCGGGATTGCCGCTGGCGCGGCGGCCGGAGCAAGTGTCGATCTGCTGGTGGGCGGTCTGACCATGGGCGCTGCCGCCCTGGCGGGTGCCATTGCCGGGGGCGCCTTGCAAACTGCGCGCAGCTACGGCGGGCGCTTGCTGGGCAAGATCAAGGGCCAGCGCGAGCTGACCGTGGCTGACGCCGTGCTGCGCCTGCTCGCCTTGCGCCAGCGCCATCTGCTGCAAGCGCTTGCCGCCCGTGGCCACGCCGCCATGGACAGCATCAAGCTGACCACGCCGCAGGATAAAACCTGGCGCGAAGGTCACCTGCCCGAGCCGCTGCAAAGGGCGCGCGCGCATCCGCAGTGGTCGTCGCTCAATCCGGGGGCGAAACTCAATCAGGCCGCTCGCCAGGAGCAGATCGAGGAACTGGCGCAGGTACTGGTTAAAACCTGATCCCGGCGCGCCTGCATGGGTGGGGGCGAACAACGTGGGACCAGCTTCAGCCGGGAAGGCGACGTTCCAGGCACACACATGTATCTGGCCTTACTGGCCCCTTCCCGGCTGAAGGCGGTCCCACGCCTCAACTGGCTATCAATTGCCCGGAGATCTATGTCCGGCAGTCGTTTTGATGATTTTTGATTACTCGATTGGCCTCGACACCGGTATCATCGCGCGCCCGATACACCCGGAACCGCATTGCTCATGAAACCGACCCTGATCGCCGCCGCAGAACTCGACCGCATTGATACCTGGGCCAAGTACTCCAGCTACATGTGTGGCGGCTGCGTATCCAGCTGCTGCACGCTGCCTGTGGAAGTGAAGATCAAGGATCTGATCCGCATCGGCATCGTCGATGATTTCGAACGCGGCGAACCGGCGAAGAACATCGCCAAGCGGTTGCAGAAGGAAGGGATTGTCGAGCGCTATAACCAGAAATCCGAAATTTTTACCCTGCAGCGCATGAGCAACAACGACTGCCTGTATCTGGATCGCAAAAGCCGCCTGTGCACCATCTACGACAAGCGTCCAGACACCTGCCGCAATCACCCCAAGGTCGGCCCGCGCCCCGGTTACTGCGCGTACAAACCCAAGGATGTGGTACGCCAGGACACCGGCACGCTGAAGAACAACACCAGCACGCCGTTTCCGAAGTTCTGAGTGAACTCGCAGCAAATGGTAGACCTGTAGGAGCCAACTTGTTGGCGAGACGTCGGGCCTGCACAGTCAGTTAGTGCCCCTCGCCAACAAGTTGGCTCCTACAACAGCCCATTGCGCGCTCCACCAACAAAAACGCCCCCGATCTTGCGATCGGGGGCGTTTTGTTTTCAGCCGGTTAACTGATTAATCAGTTGCCCGACTTCTTGGCGGCGCGGGTACGCTCGCTTTCGCCAAGGATCTTCTTGCGCAGACGGATCGACTTCGGCGTCACTTCGCAGAGTTCGTCTTCCTGCACGAATTCCAGAGCCTGTTCCAGCGTGAAACGGATAGGCGGAACCAGTGCGATGGTTTCGTCTTTACCGGAAGCACGCATGTTGTCGAGCTTCTTGCCTTTGGTTGGGTTCACACCCAGGTCGTTGTCGCGGCTGTTGATGCCGACGATCTGACCTTCGTACACGTCTTCGCCGTGGCCCAGGAACAGCTTGCCACGCGCCTGAAGGGTTTCCAGGGAGTAGGTCAGTGCCTTGCCGGTTGCAACCGAAACCAGTACACCGTTCTGACGGCCGGACATGTCGCCGGACTTCATCACGTCGTAACGATCGAAGATCGAGGTCAGGATGCCTGCACCGGAGGTCAGGGTCAGGAACTCGTTACGGAAACCGATCAAACCACGGGCCGGGATGTTGTACTCAAGGCGCACACGGCCCTTGCCATCCGGAACCATGTTGGTCAGGTCGCCCTTGCGGATACCGATCTGCTCCATGATCGAACCCTGGGATTCTTCCGGCAGGTCGATGGTGACGTTCTCGTACGGTTCGTGCTTGACGCCATCAACCATGCGGATGATCACTTCAGGACGGCCGACACCCATTTCGAAGCCTTCGCGACGCATGGTTTCGATCAGTACCGAGAGGTGCAGCTCGCCACGGCCGGAGACCTTGAACTTGTCGGCGGTGTCGCCTTCTTCAACGCGCAGGGCAACGTTGTAGAGCAGCTCCTTGTCCAGACGTTCCTTGATGTTACGGCTGGTGACGAACTTGCCTTCTTTACCGCAGAAAGGCGAGTCGTTTACCTGGAAGGTCATGGAAACGGTTGGCTCGTCAACGGTCAGCGGCTTCATCGCTTCAACGTTCTGTGGGTCGCACAGGGTGTCGGAGATGAACAGCTCTTCGAAGCCGCTGATGCAGACGATGTCGCCGGCAGCTGCTTCTTCAACGTCGATGCGGTGCAGACCGTGGTGACCCATCAGCTTCAGGATACGACCGTTACGGCGCTTGCCGTTGGCGTCGATGGCCACAACCTGGGTGTTTGGCTTGACCTTGCCGCGAGCGATACGGCCCACACCAATGATGCCCAGGAAGCTGTTGTAGTCCAGTGCCGAGATTTGCATCTGGAACGGACCGTCGCGGTCAACGGCAGGTGCCGGAACGTTGTCGACGATGGACTGGTACAGCGGAGTCATGTCTTCAGCCATGTCGGTGTGATCCAGACCGGCAATGCCGTTCAGGGCCGAGGCGTAGACGACTTTGAAGTCCAGTTGTTCTTCGGTGGCACCCAGGTTGTCGAACAGGTCGAAGATCTGGTCCAGAACCCAGTCCGGACGCGCGCCTGGACGGTCAACCTTGTTGATCACCACGATTGGACGCAGGCCGGCTTCGAAAGCCTTCTTGGTCACAAAACGGGTTTGCGGCATAGGGCCGTCCTGAGCGTCAACCAGCAGCAGCACGGAGTCGACCATCGACATCACGCGCTCTACTTCACCACCGAAGTCGGCGTGGCCCGGGGTGTCCACGATGTTGATGTGGTAGCCGTTCCAGTTGATGGCGGTGTTTTTCGCCAGAATGGTAATACCGCGCTCTTTCTCCTGGTCGTTGGAGTCCATCACGCGCTCGTCGTTGAGCTCGCCGCGCTCCAGAGTGCCGGATTGGCGCAAGAGTTTGTCTACCAGGGTGGTTTTACCGTGGTCAACGTGGGCAATGATGGCGATGTTGCGTAGATTTTCGATCACTTGTGTATCTCGATCAGAGGATTCGGTCAGCTGAATACTGCTATACAGCTATTTATAACGTCAGAGTCGGCCAATGGCCGTTACGGCTGAACGACAAAGGTCGGGGGGCCGGTGACGCAAGCCACAGGCAAACAGCCCCGGGCACTTAGCTCGGTCGATAAACGCGCACATTGGCATACCCCTCACTGAGCAAATGATGAGCATGCAGGCGACTCATGACGCCTTTGTCGCAATACAACAGGTACTGGCGCGTGTTATCCAGTTCCTTGAAGCGGCTGTTCAATGCATAGAACGGCAGCGCCTGTATTTCAATGCCAGGCAGCATCAGCGGTTGATCTTCCTGGGCATCCGGATGACGGATGTCGACGACGACCTGACCTGCCAGTGCCTGACTGACTTCCTCTATCTCGACGCTCTGGCTCAGATCGTCGATAACCCGATCAATGGCAACCAGCTTGGCATTTTCGAGCGCTCGCTCGAGAATCGCCATGTCGAACTGCTGTTCTTCGTACTCAACGCGATTACGCTTGGCGTTGGTCTTGGGGTTGATCGAAATCACCCCGCAATACTCGGGCATATGCTTGGCAAAATCGGCAGTACCGATTTCGACAGCCTGATCCACGATGTCCTGCTTGTGGCTGGTGATCAGCGGACGTAGCACCAGCTTGTCAGTCGCGGCATCGATGAGCGACAGGTTGGGCAGCGTCTGGCTGGCCACCTGGGAAATCGCTTCGCCGGTTACCAGTACGTCGATTTCAAGGCGGTCGGCAATAGAAGATGCAGCGCGCAACATCATACGCTTCAAAACTACACCCATATGACTGTTATCGACTTTCTGCAGGATTTCTCCGAGAACTTCCTCGAACGGCACACTGACAAACAGCACGCGCTGGGAGCTGCCGTACTTTTTCCAGATGAAATGCGCGACTTCCATCACGCCCAGCTCATGAGCGCGACCACCCAGATTGAAAAAGCAGAAATGCGCCATGAGCCCGCGACGCATGGTCTGGTAGGCAGCTACCGTGGAATCGAAGCCGCCGGACATCAGCACCAGGGTCTGCTCCAGCGCACCCAGCGGGTAGCCGCCGATACTGTTGTGCTGGCTATGAATCACGAACAACCGTTTGTCGCGAATTTCCATGCGCACGACGATTTCCGGCTTTTTCAGCTCGATTCCGGCGGCGCCGCACTGCTGGCGCAACTGGCTGCCGACGTATTTTTCGACGTCCATCGAGCTGAAGGCATGCTTGCCTGCACGCTTGCAACGCACCGAAAACATTTTGCCCGGCAGCAAATCAGCGTAGTGCAGCTTGGTCTTGGCGACGATGTCGTCCAGATCGCCCAGCGGGTATTCGGCCACTTGCAGAAAATTGGAGATGCCCGGCATGCAGCACAGGCGCTCGGTCATTTCCTGCAGCACCTGCGGGTCGGCCACCTCGGTGCGCACCTCAAGGTTGTCCCACAGCCCCTCCACCACCAGCGCCGGGTCCAGATCACGGAGCACGGTGCGGATGTTCCTGGCCAACTGACGGGTGAACTGCTTGCGCACCGGCCGGCTCTTGATGGAGATTTCTGGGAAGACTTTTACGATTAGTTTCATGTAAACAGCGCGCGAGGTGCCAGCCGAAAAAGAGGGGGCGGGATTATAGCGGAAATTGCTCAAGGTTTAACCAACTATCGTGTGCCCCTTCATCGACGCACCAAAAGGAACCGAGGAAAGATTTTTCAGCCCCATTAAGGTGCACGCCTGCGCCCAAACCTGCGTTAATGAGTCAGATTCGGACGTTCAGGCGGCAGAAAACCCATCTCGGGGCACTGGCATGCAATTTGCTCCCTTGTGAGGCAGGTTGCCTTGGCAGAGTATCTGCGCCGGCATCACCAAAATTTTAAGGGCCCAAACCATTAAATCGGCCCGAAGCCACCCGGAGGACACCATGTCGAAGTCGGTTCAACTCATCAAAGATCATGACGTAAAGTGGATTGATCTGCGCTTCACGGACACTAAAGGTACTCAGCACCACGTGACCATGCCGGCTCGCGATGCGCTGGAAGACGACTTCTTCGAAGTTGGCAAGATGTTCGACGGCTCCTCCATCTCTGGCTGGAAAGGCATCGAAGCTTCCGACATGATCCTGCTGCCGGACGACGAAACCGCCGTCCTCGATCCGTTCACCGAAGAGCCAACGCTGATTCTGGTGTGCGACATCATCGAACCTTCGACCATGCAGGGCTACGACCGCGACCCGCGCGCCATCGCTCACCGCGCCGAGGAATACCTGAAGTCCACCGGCATTGGTGACACGGTATTCGCAGGTCCCGAGCCTGAGTTCTTCATCTTCGATGAAGTGAAGTTCAAGTCCGATATCTCCGGCTCCATGTTCAAGATCTACTCCGAGCAAGGCTCGTGGATGTCCGACCAGGACGTGGAAGGCGGCAACAGGGGCCACCGTCCGGGCATCAAGGGTGGCTACTTCCCGGTTCCGCCGTTTGACCACGACCATGAAATCCGCACCGCCATGTGCAACGCTCTGGAAGAAATGGGCCAGACCGTGGAAGTTCACCACCACGAAGTCGCCACTGCCGGGCAGAACGAAATCGGCGTGAAATTCAACACGCTGGTGAAAAAGGCTGACGAAGTTCAGACCCTCAAGTACGTCGTTCACAACGTGGCCGACGCTTACGGCCGCACCGCGACCTTCATGCCCAAGCCTCTGTATGGCGATAACGGCTCGGGTATGCACGTTCACATGTCCATCTCCAAAGATGGCAAGAACACCTTCGCTGGCGAAGGCTATGCCGGTCTGTCCGACACCGCCCTGTACTTCATCGGCGGCATCATCAAGCACGGCAAGGCGCTGAACGGTTTCACCAACCCGGCGACCAACTCCTACAAGCGTCTGGTGCCAGGCTTCGAAGCGCCGGTAATGCTGGCCTACTCGGCGCGTAACCGCTCCGCATCGATCCGCATTCCTTACGTCAACAGCCCTAAGGGCCGTCGTATCGAAGCGCGTTTCCCGGACCCGGCTGCCAACCCGTACCTGGCGTTCGCCGCACTGCTGATGGCTGGCCTGGACGGCATCCAGAACAAGATCCACCCGGGCGATGCCGCCGACAAGAACCTGTATGACCTGCCGCCTGAAGAGGCCAAGGAAATCCCGCAGGTGTGTGGCAGCCTGAAAGAGGCCCTGGAAGAGCTGGACAAGGGTCGCGCATTCCTGACCAAGGGCGGCGTTTTCAGCGACGATTTCATCGACGCTTACATCGCCCTGAAAAGCGAAGAAGAAATCAAAGTTCGCACCTTCGTGCACCCACTGGAATACGAGCTGTACTACAGCTGCTGATCCAGTCGCGTCAGCCATGACGCGCCAGAGAGGCCTCCTTCGGGGGGCCTTTTTTATGGCCGGAATTTAACATGCGGTACATATTTACTGCCGCACCTGATCTCATCGAGAGCACTCTATACAGCTAACGGTTTTTTACCTGTAGGAGCGCACGAGCACAGCGAGGCCGCGATGGCGGTCTGTCTGATACACCGTCATCGCAGCATCGCGGTGCTCGTGCGCTCCTACAGGACTGGATTTACTCAGAAGATTGAATTTGTAAGGTTGAGAGAAAACACATGCCTAAGCCAATAAACCTGCTCTTCCTCTGCGCCACCCTCGCCAGCCTGACCGCCTGCGCCGGCACACCCACGACGGCACCGGCTCCTGCGCCGTTGGCGCCGTTGATGACAACGATCAGCGAACGCCTGGCCATCGCCGATCAGGTTGCACTGACCAAGTGGGACAGCGGCAAACCGATTCAGGACAGCCCCCGCGAAGCTCAGGTCATCGCGGCCGCCGCCAAGCTCGCACCCACCTACAATCTGGACGCACAGGACGTCAGCCAATTCCTCGCCGCCCAGATAGAAGCCAACAAACTGGTGCAGTACGCGCTGCTGGCAACGTGGCACGAAGCCGGTAAAGCGCCAGACACCCCAAGGCCGGATCTGGTCGGGCAAATCCGCCCGCAGCTGGATCAACTGCAGACGCGACTGCTGCGTGAATACTCGGCCTTCTCGACCTACCGCCAGGACCCACACTGCCCGGGCTGGCTGCTTCAACAGTCTCGACTGCAAGCCAAGGATCCGATTCATGATCTGGCGCTGACGCGTGCAGTCGGCGAGCTGTGCATAGTGCGCAAATGATCAACAGCCGCGCACACTGATTTATGTTCTATGCTGCGCCCACGACACTGCCTACCGCGTCAAAGCCCACGGAGCCTGCATGCGCCCAAGCCTCATCTGTCTGCTGCTGTTGATCGCTTTGCCGGCAGCCGCGCAGATCTACAAGTACACGGACGCCAACGGCAATGCTGCGTACAGCAACCAGCCGCCTGCCGGGGTCAAGGCGCAGGTTGTCGAGTTGCCGCCGCTCAACAGTGTGGAGACGCAGCGCCTGCAGGCCCCGCCGCCACTGCCGCCGATGGACGCACCGCCATCGGCAGACGCCCCACCAAAAGCCACTTACTCAACGCTGGAACTGACCGACCTGCCCCAGGACGAAGCCCTGCGCGCGAACAACGGCACCTTCACGGTGGGCGTGGCGATCAAGCCAAGACTCGCCCCGGGCCATCTGCTGCAGCTGTGGGTGGACGGAAATCCCTACGGCCAGCCCGGCAACGTGCCGCGTCTGCAAGTGGTCAATATCGAGCGCGGCGAACACAGCTTTGCCGTCGTGGTGCTTGATCAGGGCCGGATCATCCAGCAGAGTCCGACCATGACCCTCACTGTGCAGCGCGTCCATGTCGGCAAGCCCTGAATCCAGTTTTATCCGTCGCGCCCTGCTTTGCCTGGCGCTGATGGCGCCTGCCATGGCCAGCGCCGAGGTCTACACCTACGTCGACGGCGCAGGCAACCGCGTGTTTACCGACCAGCCGCACAAGAATGCGAAACGCGTCGACATCGCCCCCAGCAACAGCACCTCGGGATCACCTTCAAAGCGCCCGGTGCAAGGCCATGCAGCCCAGGCCAAGCCTCAGGCCGAAGTGATGTTTCGTTACGATCTGCTGAGGATCCTGGTGCCCGAGCCTGACGCCTCGATACGCAGCACGCCAGGCGATATGATCGCCACCGTCACCAGCGAGCCGGCGCTGCAGCAGGGCCACAGCTACCGCCTGCTGCTGGACGGCAAACCTGTCGGCACAGCTGGCCGCAGCCCGGTATTCCCGCTGCACAACGTCGACCGGGGCACTCACCAGCTCGCCGTGGAAATCATCGATCAGAACGGCGCCGTGCTGGAGAAGACCCCCGCCCAGCCCTTCCATATGTTCCGCATCTCCCTCGCCCAGAAACGCCTGGCCAACCCCTGCCAGGCGCCCGAGTACGGCGTGCGCCCCGAATGCCCGCTCAAGGACAAGCCGAAAGAAGAAGCGAGCATCCTGCCTTTCTTTTGAAAACGAGTCGCAGCGCCCGACAAGCCTCATTTTGGTGCAAGATATGTCTTGCCCGTCAGCCACGCTCCCTGTTTTGGTTCGCAAATGTCGTCATGCACTCCGCCAAGGTGCACCACCGTGCAAAAAATGCCCGGTTTTGCATGGTTAACGCTTCTTTTCGGAGCCTTGGTTTGGTTTTTGCAAACAGGCTGTTACAGAAACTTTCGTGCGCCGGATGCACACGTATTGGTGGCATGACCCACGCTGGAGCGGACCAACCAGCGCCTGCGATCCGAGGCTCGCCCGGGTGTGCAACGAGCCAAAAAGAGGTCAACGACTGTAATGACTATCAGTGACGCGCTGCACCGCTTGTTACTCGACAACCTGACCACTGCCACGATTCTGCTCAACGCCGACCTGCGTCTGGAGTACATGAACCCGGCAGCTGAAATGCTTTTGGCCATCAGCGGCCAGCGAAGCCATGGCCAATTCATCAGCGAACTGTTCACCGAATCGGCTGAGGCCCTCAGCTCGCTGCGTCAGGCCGTCGAGCAGGCGCACCCGTTCACCAAACGTGAAGCCATGCTGACGGCGCTGACCGGGCAGACGCTGACCGTTGACTACGCCGTAACGCCGATCCTCAGCCAGGGCGCGACCCTGCTGCTGCTTGAGGTGCACCCGCGTGACCGGCTGCTGCGCATCACCAAGGAAGAAGCGCAGTTGTCGAAGCAGGAAACCACCAAAATGCTGGTGCGCGGCCTGGCTCACGAGATCAAGAATCCGCTGGGGGGTATTCGCGGCGCCGCGCAGTTGCTGGCGCGCCAGCTGCCGGAAGAAAGCCTCAAGGACTACACCAACGTCATCATCGAGGAGGCGGATCGCCTGCGTAACCTGGTCGACCGCATGCTCGGCTCCAACAAGCTGCCCTCCCTGGCGATGACCAACGTGCACGAAGTCCTCGAACGCGTGTGCAGTCTGGTCGAAGCGGAAAGCCAGGGCTGCATCACTCTGGTGCGCGATTACGACCCCAGCATCCCGGACGTGCTGATCGACCGCGAGCAGATGATCCAGGCCGTGCTCAATATCGTGCGCAACGCCATGCAGGCGATCAGCAGCCAGAACGAGCTGCGCCTGGGCCGAATCAGCCTGCGCACTCGCGCCATGCGCCAGTTCACCATCGGCCACACGCGCCACCGTCTGGTCAGCAAAATCGAAATCATCGACAACGGCCCTGGTATTCCGGCCGATCTTCAGGAAACCATTTTCTATCCGATGGTCAGCGGCCGTCCCGACGGCACTGGCCTGGGCCTTGCGATCACGCAGAACATCATTAGTCAGCATCAGGGGTTGATCGAGTGTGACAGCCATCCCGGCCACACCACCTTCTCGATCTTCCTGCCGCTGGAACAAGGAGCAGCTTCGACATGAGCCGTAGTGAAACTGTCTGGATCGTAGACGACGACCGTTCCATCCGTTGGGTTCTGGAAAAAGCCTTGCAACAGGAAGGCATGACCACCCAGAGTTTCGACAGCGCCGACGGCGTGATGAGCCGCCTGGCGCGCCAGCAGCCGGACGTGATCATTTCCGACATTCGCATGCCCGGCGCCAGTGGCCTGGACCTGCTGGCGCGGATTCGCGAGCAGCACCCGCGCCTGCCGGTGATCATCATGACCGCGCACTCGGACCTGGACAGCGCGGTGGCCTCCTACCAGGGCGGCGCATTCGAATACCTGCCCAAGCCCTTTGACGTCGACGAAGCCGTTTCCCTGGTCAAGCGGGCCAATCAGCACGCCCAGGAGCAGCAGGGTTTCGACGCCCCTCCGGCGCTGACCCGCACCCCCGAAATCATCGGCGAAGCGCCCGCGATGCAGGAGGTGTTCCGCGCCATTGGCCGCCTGAGCCACTCCAATATCACGGTGCTGATCAACGGTGAGTCCGGCACCGGCAAAGAGCTGGTGGCCCACGCGCTGCACCGCCACAGCCCGCGTTCGGCGTCGCCGTTCATCGCCCTGAACATGGCGGCGATCCCGAAAGACCTGATGGAATCGGAGCTGTTCGGCCATGAAAAGGGTGCGTTCACTGGCGCTGCCAACCTGCGCCGGGGGCGTTTCGAGCAGGCCGATGGCGGCACCCTGTTCCTCGACGAAATCGGCGACATGCCTGCCGACACACAGACCCGCCTGCTGCGCGTATTGGCCGATGGCGAGTTCTATCGAGTGGGCGGCCATACGCCGGTCAAGGTCGACGTGCGCATCATCGCCGCGACCCACCAGAATCTGGAAACCCTGGTGCAGGCGGGCAAGTTCCGCGAAGACCTGTTCCATCGCCTGAACGTCATCCGCATCCACATCCCGCGCATGTCGGACCGTCGCGAAGACATCCCGACCCTGGCCCGGCACTTCCTCAGCCGCGCCGCGCAGGAACTGGCCGTCGAGCCCAAGCTGCTGAAAACCGAAACCGAGGAATACCTCAAGCATCTACCGTGGCCTGGCAACGTGCGCCAACTGGAAAACACCTGCCGCTGGATCACCGTCATGGCCTCCGGCCGCGAAGTGCATGTCAGCGACCTGCCGCCGGAATTGCTCAGCCTGCCCCAGGACGCGGCTCCGGTGACCAATTGGGAACAGGCGCTGCGGCAATGGGCCGACCAGGCGCTGGCGCGCGGCCAGTCCAGCCTGCTGGACAGCGCCGTACCGACCTTCGAGCGAATCATGATCGAAACCGCCCTCAAGCACACCGCAGGCCGTCGCCGCGACGCTGCCGTGCTGCTGGGCTGGGGCCGCAACACCTTGACCCGCAAGATCAAGGAGCTGGGCATGAAAATCGATGGCGGCGACGAGGACGAAGCGGACGAAGGCTGATCAAGTCACAGAAAAAAGCCCGGGGTTGCAGCACGCAGCCCCGGGCTTTTTTCATTTTCTGAGTCGCGATAATCCTGCTATACCTCCCTGTCGATCAAACCGTGATGCCCTTCCACATTCAAAACACAGGTGACCCATGAATCAGAACACCCAGCACAAAGTGGCCATCGTCACCGGTGCTTCTCGCGGCATAGGCGCGGAAATCGCCAGACGTCTGGCGGCGGATGGTTTTGCGACGGTCGTCAATTACTCAAACAGCGCCAGCGAAGCGCAAGCCCTGGTTGCGCAGATCATTGCCGACGGCGGCCAGGCCCTTGCGGTCAGGGCAGACGTGGCCAGTGCCGACGATGTGCGCAATCTGTTCGACACCACCGAGCAGCAACTGGGCAAGGTCGACGTGCTGGTCAATAACGCCGGCATCATGAAAACCATGCCCATCGTCGACACCAGCGACGAACTGTTCGAGCAGACCTTCGCCATCAACACCCGCGGCACCTTCAATACCTTGCGTGAGGCGGGCAAGCGCCTGAACAACGGCGGCAGGATCATCAACTTCTCCAGCTCCGCCCTGGCGCTGAACATCCCCGGCTACGCGATTTACAACGCGACCAAGGCGGCCGTCGAGTCGTTTACCCATGTCTTCGCCAAAGAACTGCGTGGCCGCGACATCACAGTCAATGCCGTGGCGCCGGGGCCGGTGGCCACCGAACTGTTCCTCAATGGCAAAACCGAGGAGCAAATCCAGAACTTCGCCAACATGCCGCCCTTGCAGCGCCTGGGCCAGCCTGAAGACATCGCGCAGATCGTGTCCTTCCTGGCCGGCCCCGAGTCAGGCTGGATAAACGGCCAGATCCTGCGCGCCAACGGCGGCCTGGCCTGAACCTCCTTCTGGAGCCGAGGAGCAGCGCGACTCGGCGATGGCGTCCTGCCTGAGCCACCGCCATCGCGGCCTCGCGTTGCTCGTGCGCTCCTACAGCATGCTGCAGAGCAGTCGGCAACCCCGATCCTGTAGGAGCCCAGGAGCAGCGCGACTCGGCGATAGCGTCCCACCTGACACACCGCTATCGCGACGACATGCCGCAGAACCACCGACCGCCCCCGATCCTGTAGGAGCCCAGGAGCAACGCGACTCGGCGATGGCGTCCTACCTGACACCCCGCCATCGCGACGACATGCCGCAGAGCCGTCGGCAACCCCGATCCTGTAGGAGCCCAGGAGCAGCGCGACTCGGCGATGGCGTCCTGCCTGAGCCACCGCCATCGCGGCCTCGCGTTGCTCGTGCGCTCCTACAGCATGCTGCAGAGCAGTCGGCAACCCCGATCCTGTAGGAGCCCAGGAGCAGCGCGACTCGGCGATAGCGTCCCACCTGACACACCGCTATCGCGACGACATGCCGCAGAACCACCGACCGCCCCCAATCCTGTAGGAGCCCAGGAGCAGCGCGACTCGGCGATGGCGTCCTACCTGACACACCGCCATCGCTACGACATACCGCAGAACCATCGACTGCCCCCAACGGTTCAACGCACCAGATGCAGGAACTGCATGTGCCGCTCGTACTGGTCGAGGATGTCGTTGATCACCTGTTCCTTGGTGTAGCCCACCAGATCGTAATCCTGGCTACCCTCGCTCAAGTGCACCTCGGCGCGATAGTAGCGACGATTGTTCAGCTGCTTGGAGCCCATGCCGCCGCGAGCGAACGATGGTGTGAAGAAGCCTTTCATCATCACTTGATAAATGAACGGGCGTTCTTCGCCATGACCGATCTCCAGGCTGACGCTGTCGTTGGCCGGATCAGGCTGAGTGACCACGTTCAGGCCTTTCTCGGCGAACACCGCCATCACCTCTTCAATGGCCGGGCGCACCGTCTGGTCGAGGAAGCGATACACCTCGTCGCGTGACGGGTAATGCACGGCCTGGCTCAAGCGTTGACGCCAGCCGCCACGACGCGCGCCGGAGACCGGTGCCAGCGAGTAAAGCTGCGCGATCTGGCGCTGGGACTCCATGAAGAACGCTTTGTGCAGCCCCCACATCATCAGCAGCAGAATCAGCGAGAACGGCAACGATGTCAGCACCACGGCCGACTTCAACGCGTCGATACTGCCCGAGAACAACAGGCCGCTGGTGATCAGCGCCGTCGCCACACCCCAGAACACCCGCAGCCATTTCGGCCCGTCTTCATCGGCGTTGCCGCCCTTGGCAGACAAGGTGGACAGCACCACGGTGCCCGAATCCGCCGACGTGACGAAGAACACAAAGCTGATGAACACCGTCACGGCGATCACCGTCTTGCTCCACGGGTAGGTTTCCAGCAACAGGTAAAGCGTGCGCGAAGGATCGTCGATGGCCGACTGACCGAGGGCAACCATGCCGTGATTCAGCACTTGGTCGATGGCGCTGTTACCGAAAATCGACATCCACGCCAGGGTGAAACCCAGCGGGATCAGCAGCACGCCGAAAACGAACTCGCGAATGGTGCGACCCCGAGAGATCCGCGCAATGAACAGGCCGACAAAGGGCGACCAGGCAATCCACCACGCCCAGTAGAACACCGTCCAGCCGCCCAGCCACTCACTCGGCTTGTCGTAGGCATAGACATCGAAACTCTTGACCGGCAACGCGCCCAAGTAATCGCCGATGTTCTGCACCAGCGTATTGAGCAGGTGCTGCGTGGGGCCGGCAAACAGCACGAACAACAGCAGCGCGCAGGCCAGCAGCATGTTGATGTCGGACATGACGCGCACGCCCTTGTCGACACCGGCAATCGCCACCAGGATCGCAGCGCCCATCATCAGGGTGATGAGCCCGACCTGAATCCATTGGGTATGCGGCACGCCGAACAGGTAATCCAGCCCGGAATTAAGGTGCAGGACACCAAAGCCCATGTCCGCACCCAGGCCGAAAATCGTGGCGATGATGCCAAAGCCATCCACTGCATAACCGATGGGGCCGTTGATGCGCTTGCCAATCAGCGGGTACAGCGCCGAGCGCAAGGCCAGCGGCAGGTTATGCCGATAGGCGAAATACGCCAGGGCCATGCCGACAAAAGCGAACACGCCCCAGCCGTGCAGACCCCAGTGCAGAAACAGCAGCTGCATCGCCTGCCGCGCCGCCTCTGTGTTGCCCCCCTCGCCTTGCGGCGGCTGCAACATGTGCGTCAGTGGCTCCGACACGCAGAAGAAGAACAGCGTGATACTGATCCCGGCGGCGAAGAGCATTCCCGCCCAGGACAGATAACTGAACTCGGGCTCATCGTGATCGGCGCCGAGCTTGATTTTGCCGTAGCCGGACAGCGCGGTGAACACCACGAACGCCAGGTAGATGGTCATCGCCAGCATGTAATACCAGCCGACGGTATTGGCCGCCCAGTTTTGCGCCGCGAGCAGCCACTCCCCTGAAGCCTGCGGGAAGGCAATGACGGTGACACCGAACAGCAGAATGAAAGTCGCCGCGAAATAAAACACCGGCGGGTTCATGCGGACCAGACCGCTGGCCTGCGCAGCCGAACCACTCATGAGCGGTGCACCTGCGGGCAGAGGAAATGGCGTAGGACAAATGGGTTAAGCAAAGGTAAGCCTCCTGTTGTGAGCGGGCAGCGAACCACCGTTTTATATTGAACAAGCGTTCAATTAAAACACGTAACCCCCGCAACGACTAATCGCGGGACCGGTGGTGGCTGGCTCAAGGCAGCTATGACGCCCGGTTCACGGGGATCGTTCCGTAGCTGGAACCGTTTGTCGGGCGAGCATCTCTGCGCTCGCGACCACTGCGCGACAGCGATGGCGGTGTGCCGGACACCTCGCCATCGCAGCAGTCGACAAAATGCGAAAACTTACCTGTGGCGAAGGCCGAAAGCGCTTCACCCGCTATTTCTGACAACCATCATCCTGCTGCAGCAGATTGGCCTGAGTCAGGTTGCAGCCCGCTGGCACGCTGCGGGTCAGCCAGACGTTGCCGCCGATGGTCGACCCCTTGCCGATGGTGATGCGGCCAAGAATGGTCGCACCGGCATAGATGACCACGTCGTCCTCGACGATAGGATGGCGGGCATGGCCCTTTTGCAGCTGCCCGTCTTCATCGGCTGGAAACCGCTTGGCGCCGAGGGTAACGGCCTGATAGATGCGCACGCGTTCACCGATGATTGCAGTTTCACCGATGACCACGCCCGTCCCGTGGTCGATGAAAAAGCTGTGACCGATCTGCGCGCCGGGGTGGATGTCGATGCCGGTGGCCGAGTGCGCCAGCTCGGAACTGATCCGCGCCAGCAGCGGCAGACCGGAGCGGTACAGATGGTGCGCGATGCGATGGTGGATAACGGCCAGTATCCCCGGGTAGCACAGCAGCACTTCATCCACGCTGCGAGCGGCAGGATCTCCGTGGTAGGCGGCCAGCACATCGGTATCGAGCAAACTGCGCATCTGCGGCAGGGCGCGGGCGAAGCCCTGAATCAGGTCCAGGGCTTTTTTATCCACAGCCCGCACATCTTCCGAGTGCTGGTGCGCCACGTAACGCAGTTCCAGTCTGGCCTGGGCGAGCAGCGCATTGAGGGCGACGTCGAGGGTGTGCCCGACATAGAAATCCTCGCTTTCTTCACGCAGATCCACCGGCCCCAGGCGCATCGGGAACAACGCTCCGCACAACGCTTCGAGAATATCGCGCATGGCGGCGCGGGAAGGCAGTTCGCGGCCACCATGTTCACCGCTGACCCGCTTGTTGCGGGTCCGCCAGTCGCTGCGGGCGGCGCGCAACTCACTGACGATCTGCTGCAGTTGCCAGTGACTGGACTGGCCCTCGGCAGATGCCTCTGGAATATCGCTCACGGGAATATCGCTCACGCTGGACTTCTCCTGGGATGCATGGGGCCCGGACGCTGGCCGCTGCTGCGTTCAATCTACGGGAAACAATCGGACGAATCAGGCCGACTTAGTGCTCAGAGGGCACCAGCCCCGATAAGTTGCCCCACCGCAGCCGTGTGCCTATAGTCGTGCGATTATTCCTACGGCTAATTGTCCTCATGATCAAACAACAGCTCTCGCGCTTCAATCGCCTCGACCTGCTGGGTGCGCCAACCGCGCTGGAAAAGCTCGATCGGCTGTCAATCTGGGCCGGGCGCGACATCTACATCAAGCGCGACGACACCACGACCCTGGCCATGGGCGGCAACAAAGTGCGCAAGCTCGAATACCTCGCCGCCGATGCGCTGGCGCAGGGCGCTGACACCCTGATCACCGCGGGTGCCATTCAGTCCAATCACGTGCGTCAGACCGCTGCCCTGGCCGCCCGGCTGGGCCTTGGCTGCGTGGCTTTGCTGGAGAACCCGGTCGACAGTGAAGACGACAGCTACCTGCACAACGGCAATCGCCTGCTGCTGGACCTGTTCGACGCCAAGGCCGAGCTGGTCGCCAACCTTGATGATGCCGATGAACAGCTGCATGCCCTCGCGGCACGCCTGAGGTCGAGCGGCAAGAAGCCTTATGTGGTGCCGATTGGCGGCTCCAATGCGCTCGGTGCGCTGGGCTACGTGCGGGCGGGGCTGGAGCTGGCAGAGCAGATCAAACAGACCGGGCTGGATTTTGCCGCTGTCGTGCTGGCATCCGGCAGCGCCGGTACCCATGCCGGGCTGGCGCTGGCCCTGGCCGACGCCGTGCCGGATCTGCCGGTGATCGGCGTGACGGTTTCGCGCCCGGAAGAGACCCAGCGGCCCAAGGTGCAGAACCTGGCGCAACACACCGCCGAGCTGCTGGCCATGCCGCTGCCTGCCGCCTTTGATGTGCAGCTCTGGGATGAGTATTACGGCCCGCGCTATGGCGAACCCAACGCGGGAACGCTGGCAGCGATCAAGCTGGTGGCCAGTCATGAAGGGCTGCTGCTGGATCCGGTCTACACCGGCAAGGCCATGGCTGGCTTGCTCGACGGCATCGGCCGCCAGCGCTTCGAAGACGGCCCGCTGATATTCCTGCATACCGGCGGCGCCCCGGCGCTCTTCGCGTATCCGGGCGTATTTGCCTAAGACATGGAGACGATGACGTGGGGCCGGCTTTAGCAAGGAAAGCTCTGTGTCAGACGACACAGCTGTCGAGATGGGTAATGCCACTTCCCGGCTAAAGCCGGTCCCACGGCCGGTCTCACAAGCCAGTCCCAGGGCCGGAGGTGGTTTTCATATTCGATAAACGAATATAAACCATCGTTTTAATTATTTTGAACCCCAAACTGCAGCTTCTATGATCGCCGCCAGTACGGACCAATGCGCCCGAAGGCGCTGAAAAAGCTGGATAAACCCGCGCTGCCCACGTAGCGTTCGTCGGGTCCGATTCTTGCCTTGAAACCAAACAATATTACCTATGGGGCCAGTCATGATTACCTCCGCCATTCGCCGCACCGTTCTGTTTTCCGCGCTGGGCCTAGCCTTAAGCGCAGGCCTGATGGGCCAAGCCATTGCAGGCGAACAACTGAATCAGATCAAGACCGCTGGCACGATCAAGGTCGGCCTGGAAGGCACCTACCCGCCTTTCAGCTTCCAGGATGCCAACGGCAAGCTGACCGGCTTCGAAGTCGAGTTTTCCGAAGCGCTGGCCAAAGAGCTGGGCGTCAAGGTGCAGCTGCAGTCCATGCCGTGGGCAGGCATTCTGGCGGCGCTGGAATCGAAGCGGCTGGACGTGGTGATCAACCAGGTGACCATTTCCGACGAGCGCAAGAAGAAGTATGACTTCTCCGAGCCGTACACCATCTCCGGCATTCAGGCTCTGGTGCAGAAGAAAGACGCCGGCAGGTTCAAGACTGCAGCGGACCTCAAGGGCGCCAAGGTCGGCGTAGGCCTGGGCACCAACTACCAGCAATGGCTGAATGAGAACGTGCCGGGTGCGGACATTAAGACCTACGACGATGATCCGACCAAATACAGGGATCTGGTCGTCGGTCGGATCGACGCGATTCTGGTCGACCGCCTTGCCGCGCTGGAGCTGATTGCCAAGACCAAGGACCTGGCTGTGTCCGGCGAACCTTTCTCGCGTCAGGAGTCCGGTGTGGCGCTGCGCAAGGGCGAGCCTGAGCTGCTCGACGCCATCAACAAGGCCATCGACAAGCTGCGCGCCGACGGGACGCTGGCGAAGATTTCCAACAAGTATTTCCAGGCTGACGTGACCAAATGATTGAAGAGGGTCTCAAGCTTGCGCTGGACTCCGCGCCCTTTCTGCTCAAGGGCGCGTATTACACGGTATTCCTGAGCCTGGGCGGCATGTTTTTCGGTTTGCTGCTGGGCTTTGGTCTGGCGCTCATGCGCCTCTCGCGGTTGATGCTGTTGCGCGGCATCGCCCGGGTTTACGTGTCGTTCTTCCGCGGTACGCCACTGCTGGTGCAGCTGTTCCTGATCTATTACGGCCTGCCGGAGCTGGGCATCGAGCTCGACCCGCTGACCGCCGCACTCATCGGTTTCTCGCTGAACATGGGCGCCTATGCCTGTGAAATCCTGCGTGCGGCCATTGCCTCGGTGGACCGGGGCCAGTGGGAAGCGGGCGCGAGCATCGGCATGACGCGGGCACAGATCATGCGCCGGGCGATTCTGCCGCAGGCGGCGCGCACCGCATTGCCACCGTTGGGCAACAGCTTCATCTCGCTGGTCAAGGACACCGCGCTGGCGGCCACCATCCAGGTGCCGGAGCTGTTCCGTCAGGCCCAACTGATCACCGCCAGAACCTTCGAAATCTTCACCATGTACCTTGCCGCAGCCCTGATCTACTGGGTGCTGGCGACCCTGCTGTCCCATCTGCAAAACCGTCTGGAAGCGAGGGTCAATCGCCATGATCGGGAGTCCTGAAGCATGATTGTGGTCGAAAAACTGACCAAGCACTTCAACGGCCAGGCAGTGCTCAAGGGCATTGACCTGCAGGTTGCAGCCGGCGAAGTGGTGGCGATCATCGGGCCCAGTGGGTCGGGCAAGACGACGTTGCTGCGCTGCCTGAACTTCCTTGAAGAACCCGACAGCGGCAGGATCGTGGTCGGCGATATCGAGATCGACGGCAGCCGCCCGCTGAGCAAACAGCAGGACCTGATCCGTCAGTTGCGCCAGCACGTGGGTTTCGTGTTCCAGAACTTCAACCTGTTCCCCCATCGCACGGCACTGGAAAACGTGATTGAAGGCCCCCTGGTGGTGAAGAAAATGGTGCGCCAGCAAGCGGTTGAGCTGGGCCGCGCACTGCTGGCGAAAGTCGGCCTGGCAGGCAAGGAAGACGCCTACCCCCGTCGTCTTTCCGGCGGGCAACAGCAACGCGTGGCGATCGCCCGCGCACTGGCCATGGAACCGGAGGTCATTCTGTTCGACGAACCGACCTCGGCCCTTGACCCGGAGCTGGTAGGGGAAGTGCTGACCGCTATCCGCGCCCTGGCAGAAGAGAAGCGCACGCTGGTGATCGTCACCCACGAAATGAATTTTGCCCGGGACGTGGCCAATCGAGTGATCTTCATCGACAAGGGCGTGATCGTCGAACAGGGCGAAGCGAAGGCGCTGTTCGCCAACCCTCGAGAAGAACGCACTCGGCAATTTCTGGAGCGAAGCCGCGCATAGTCCTACAAACACATATGAAAAATCCGGCGCCCTTGGGCGCCTTTTTTTATCAATTTACATTATTTCATCAATCAAAACAGACCACCGGGTGTTTGGATTCAGCGTGGTCGTGCACAAAAACATCGGATTCCCCATTCGATCGCCCCCTCTGAATGAGTGGAAACCGCACTGTTCCAGACCATGGTTATTAAATGGATTTTCACGAGCGCGCAGCAAATGGCGTGTAATGACCACAGGTTGTTTCTATGAGTAGGACACTCAAGCCTGGAAAGGCCGAAACTCAGTAGTGCTTTTGTAGGAAATATCTTATTTCTTGCGTTATATAAATATCAATCCGCAAGTATCTTGACACCCACAGCCAAACCACATTAGCTGAATGGCAACGCACCACTGCAGTATTTGCCTTGGGCTGCAAGGCTATTTACCTGACAATTTGTATGCTTCCCATGACCCTTAACTTTGGGCTACTTATTTATCGCCGCACCAAAGTTTCCGACAAGATTTGGTTTCCGCCTTATCGTTAACTCAACGACACGAGCATTCAGACATGAACCACATACCCTGCAAGAAAGACGGTCATAAACTCTTTCCACCCTATGTACCCCAGGCGCATCGACACGGCGTCGGCATCAGGGCGGCTGCGCACCTTCTGGTCTACATCGATCCTTATCCCCACATGGAGGCAGGCGACCTCATCGAACTGTTCTGGGACGGTTGTTACGTCGCCTCCAAAGTGCTGACCGAGCCCGACGTAGGCCACTCCATCGCCTTGCGGGTACCGGAAAGCTTCGTCCAGACCGGCACGATCAAGACCTGGTATCGGCTGATGAAAGTCGGTGGCACGCCGATCACCTCACCGTCGCGTCGGCTGCGGGTCAAGCTGGACATGCCCGGTGGCCTGCTGCTGAACGCCGCTACCGAGGAAAATCAGGGGCTGGCGCCGGTCTCGGTGCCTGACTCGGTGCTGCGCAACGGCCTGATGACCCACTACGTGAAGAAGGGGCTGCCGCTGTCTATCAAGCCCTACCTGAACATGGCGCCCTGCGACGAAATCACGTTGCGCTGGGGAGATGCGCGCATGGACCTGGCACCGCTGACGGCACAAAACGTCGGCAAGCCCGTGGAACTGCTAGTGCCCGCAACCTTGATTCGCGAGGCGGGTGATGAGCCGCAACTTGAGGTTACTTATTGCGTTATCGATCGTGTAGGCAATAACTCGCGCTGGGCACCTGCTCGAGAAATCAGTGTTAGCACACTGGATACCCGCGCTGAATACAAATAAATAGTGCCGTTATTGCGACCGTACGCGATTGCCTGGCCAAGCTTCGCGTACGGGCGGCGTTATTGACGGGTAAACACAACCCTATAATCCTTTCTACCAAGATCTTTCCTACAACTACCTACTCATATGCCTACACTTTGAGCGAGTAAGACAGCCCGAACGGCACGTCTCTTTCATGAACACTCATGCAGGAGGTGACAACCATGGCATCGCACCTCAATTTGAAACTTATTTTAATCGTCGTGTTACCGGGCTTCTGTCTTGCGTAGGCGCATAGCGCCTGAGAAGACAACTGCCACTTCTATGCTTATTCCAAAATAGTCGTTCATTTAATATCTTTGTAGCTTTAGGGTATATGCACCGGACCACCGGACATCGTTGATTTTTCATGCCGCGCATAGCGGCGTTCTGCGAGGTTCCGGATGGTTGCTTCAACGTCACACGCCAGATCAGCCGAGCGAGGGGCTGACATTGCCCCGCCGCTCTACAAAGCAGCCGTGCTCCAGAATGATCGCCAGGCGATTGAAGCGGCGCATGCGCTCGCCGCCCAGGCACGTGTGCAGGCAGCCAAGCGCGACGCCGAGCGGCAGTTGCCCTGGGCACAAATAGAGCAATTCACTCAAAGCGGCCTGGGCAGCATTGCCATCCCCCGTGCCTATGGCGGTCCGCAGGTGTCCTTCGTGACCATCGCCGAGGTGTTCCGGATCATCTCGGCCGCCGACCCGGCGCTAGGCCAGATGCCGCAGAACCAGTTCGGCATTATTCATCTGCTGCTGGGTACCGCCACCCAACAACAGCAGCAGACGCTGTTCAACAGCGTGCTGGACGGCTGGCGCATCGGTAATGCCGGGCCCGAGCGGGGGAGCAAAAACACCCTCGAACTCAAGGCCCGCCTCACTCGCGAAAACGGCAAGCGGGTCCTCAATGGCGAAAAGTTTTACTCCACCGGCGCACTGTTTGCCCATTGGGTCGCGGTCAAGGCACTGGATGAGCAAGGCCGGCAGGTCATGGCGTTCGTGCCCCGGGGCAACGCCGGGTTGAGCATCGTCGATGACTGGTCAGGCTTCGGCCAGCGCACCACCGCAAGCGGTACGGTGCGGCTCGACAACGTGATTGTCGATGCGCAGCTGGTGGTCGACAACTGGCGTCTCTCTCTCACCCCCAATATTCAGGGCGCCGTGTCGCAACTGGTTCAGGCGGCGATTGACGCCGGGATTGCCCGCGCGGCGATGGACGACACCCTGGCTTTCGTTCGCCAGCATTCGCGGCCCTGGATTGATGCTGCTGTCGCTCGCGCCAGCGACGATCCCTACGTGATCGCTGATATCGGCAGGCTCACCCTCGACCTGCACGCCGCCGAAGCACTGTTGCACGACGCCGCGCGCATTCTGGATGCCGTCAGTGCCAGCCCGATAACCGAGCACTCTGCCGCGCGCGCGTCCATCGCCGTGGCGCGGGCCAAAGCGCTGACCACTGAAATCGCCCTGCAGGCCAGCGAGAAACTGTTCGAACTGGCAGGCAGCCGCGCCACGCTGGCCCAATTCAACCTTGACCGGCACTGGCGCAACGCCCGCGTTCACACCCTCCACGACCCCGTGCGCTGGAAATACCACGCCATAGGCGCGTGGCACCTCAACGGCACCCTGCCCGCCCGCCATTCGTGGATTTGAATCGTCCACCGGAGTTGATCGTCATGAGCGTGTACCCCCCGTCGCGGGACCTTGCCAACCTGATCGAAAGCGATGAACAGGCGCTGCACATCGCCACTGAACTGGCCGCGCACTTCAAGCAGCACAGTGCCGTTCGTGACCGCGAGCGCCGCCTGCCCCATGCCGAACTTGAGCAATTCAGCCAGTCCGGGCTCTGGGGCATCAGCGTGCCCCGAGCGTTTGGCGGCGCCGGGGTTTCCAATGTCACCCTGGCCGAAGTCATCCGCCTGATTGCCGAGGCCGACGCCTCGCTGGGGCAGATCCCGCAGAATCACTTTTATGCGCTGGAAGTGCTGCGCGTGAACGGCAACCCCGAGCAACAGGCGCGCCTGTACGCCGAAGCGCTGGCCGGTGCGCGTTTCGGCAACGCGCTGGCTGAGCTGGGCACCAAAACCGCCCACGACCGCAGCACCCGCCTGACCCGTGACGGCCAGGGTTATCGCATCAGCGGGCGTAAGTTCTATGCCACCGGCGCGCTTTACGCGCAGCGTATTCCTACCTCGGTTATCGATGAAAACGGCGTGCAGCAGCTGGCTTTCGTACCCGCTGACAGCGAGGGTCTGACCGTGATTGACGACTGGAGCGGGTTTGGGCAGCGCACCACCGGCAGTGGCTCGGTGGTCTTTGACGACGTTTATGTGCAAGCGGCCGATGTAGTGCCATTCCAGAGCGCATTCGAGCGGCCCACCACGGTCGGCCCGCTGGCGCAGATTCTCCACGCCGCCATCGACACCGGCATTGCTCGCGCCGCATTTGAAGACGCATTGCAGTTCGTGCGCAGCCGCAGCCGCCCGTGGATCGACTCCGGCCTTGAAAAGGCCGTGGACGACCCGCTGACGCTCAACAGCTTCGGCAAGTTGAGTGTGCGCCTGTACGCCGCCGAGTCCCTGCTCAATCGCGCAGGTGTTTTCGTTGATCGCGCCCAGGCGGACAGCAACGCCGAGAACGTCGCTGCGGCGTCCATCGCAGTGGCCGAAGCGCGGGCGATCAGCACTGAAATCTCCCTCGCCGCGAGCAGCACCCTGTTCGAACTGGCGGGCAGCCAGGCGACCCTGGCTGAAAACGGGCTTGACCGGCACTGGCGCAACGCCCGGGTTCATACCCTGCACGACCCGGTCCGCTGGAAGTATCACGCCATTGGCAACTACTACCTCAATGAGCAGAACCCTCCGTTGCGGGGGACTATTTGATGGCGAAGAAAAAGATCCTTCTCAATGCGTTCAACATGAACTGCATTGGCCACATCAATCACGGCCTGTGGACCCACCCGCGGGACAACTCGACCCAGTACAACACGCTTGAATACTGGACCGAACTGGCGCAACTGCTGGAACGCGGGCTGTTCGACGGCCTGTTCATCGCCGACATCGTTGGCGTGTACGACGTCTATCAGCATTCGGTTGACGTCACACTCAAGGAGTCTGTTCAGCTGCCCGTCAATGACCCGTTGTTGCTGGTATCAGCCATGGCGGCTGTCACCAAAAACCTGGGTTTTGGCCTGACAGCGAACCTCACCTACGAAGCTCCGTATCTTTTCGCACGACGCATGTCGACTCTGGACCACCTCAGTCGCGCCCGTGTCGGCTGGAACATCGTCACCGGCTATCTGGACAGCGCCGCTCGGGCCATGGGCCTGAGTGAGCAGGTCGAGCATGACCGCCGTTACGATCAGGCGGACGAGTACCTCCAGGTGCTCTACAAGCTGTGGGAAGGCAGTTGGGAAGACGATGCGGTGATCAATGATCGCCAGCAGCGCATCTACGCCCGACCGGACAAGGTGCATCCGGTGCAGCACAAGGGCGAGTTCTATCAGGTCGAGGGCTATCACCTGTGCGAGCCCTCAATCCAGCGCACGCCGGTGCTGTTCCAGGCGGGCAGTTCCGAGCGCGGCCTGCAGTTTGCCGGGCAGCATGCCGAATGCGTGTTCATCAGCGGGCAGAACAAGGCCGCGACCCGCGAGCAGGTGGACAAGGTCCGCGCCAGCGCCGTGGCCGCCGGGCGCAACCCCGACGACGTCAACGTGTTCATGGGCCTGAACGTGATTGTTGGCAACACCGAGGCCGAAGCGCGGGCCAAGCATGCCGAGTATCGCGAGTTCGCCAGCGCCGAAGCAGGCGTCGCCCATTTCGCCGCCTCCACCGGCATCGATTTTGCCGACTATGAACTGAATGAGCCGATTGAGTATGTGAAAAGCAATGCCATCCAGTCGGCGACCAAGAACCTGAAAAACAATGACTGGACCCGGCAGAAACTGCTCGACCAGCACGCCCTGGGCGGCCGCTATATCACCCTGATCGGTTCGCCCGAACAGGTGGCGGACGAGCTGGAATCCTGGATCGCCGAAACCGGTCTGGACGGCTTCAACCTGACCCGCACTGTCACCCCGGAAAGCTACGTGGACTTCATCGATCTGGTGATCCCCGAGTTGCAGCGGCGCGGCGCCTACAAGACCGAATATGCCGACGGCAGCCTGCGGCAGAAGATCTTCCCCGACGGCGACGCGCGATTACCGCAACGGCACGTGGGCGCCGGTTATCGGCGTTGAGCACGGCCGCCTTGAGCCCGTACGAGTGACAGCACAATCTCGTCAAACAACACAGCGGACCCTGACCATGAAAAAAATCATCAGCACCCTGGCCCTGAGCCTGCTGGCCCTGAACGCCAGCGCCGCAGAGACCTTGAAGGTCGGCACGACCGCTGCCTTCGCCATCCCCCTTGAAGCAGCCGTGGAAGAAGCGGGCAAACAGGGCCTCAAGGTCGAACTGGTGGAGTTCACCGACTGGATCGCCCCCAACGTAAGCCTGGCCGCAGGCGACATCGACGTGAATTATTTCCAGCACATTCCGTTTCTGACCAATGCCAACGAGGCCGCAGGCTCCACGCTGGTGCCCTATGCACCCGGCATCATCAACAACGTCGGCCTCTATTCGAAGAAATACACACGCGTCGACCAGTTGCCCGAGGGTGCCACGGTCGCCATTGCCAACGATCCGATCAACAGCGGGCGCGGCCTGCAACTGCTGGCCAAGGCCGGCTTGATCAGTCTCAGGCAAGGTGTCGGCTACAAGGCGACGGAGGAAGACATCACTGCCAACCCGAAAAAAATCAGGCTGATCCAGGTCGAAGCCGTGCAGCTGGTACGGGCCTATGACGATGCCGATCTGGTGCAAGGCTACCCGGCGTACATCCGCCTGGCGAAAACCTTCGATGCGCAATCGGCGATTCTTTTCGACGGCCTTGATCATCCCGAATATGTCATCCAGTTCGTGATCAAGCCCGAGAACAAAAATGATCCCCGACTGGCGAAATTCGTCGATATCTACCAGCACTCGCCGGTGGTGCGCGCGGCGCTGGACAAGGTCAACGGCACACTTTATCAAGCCGGCTGGAAAGACTGACATGAGCGCAACCGTGCAACGCCAGTGGCCTCTCGACCCCTCGGGATCAACGTATTCGGCGCAACAGACCGAGCTGCATGCCGAACTGAATCACGCCCACGTCAGGTTCATCAACCTTTGCAAAACCTATCAGGGCCGCCAGGGCCCGGTCGACGCCCTGCAGCACATCGACCTGGCGATCCAGCGCGGCGAGATTTTCGGCATCATTGGCCGCAGCGGTGCGGGCAAATCGTCGCTGATCCGCACCATCAACCGCCTGGAGCAACCCAGCAGCGGCCGCGTGCTCATCGAACAGACTGACATCGGCCCGTTCACTGAAGACCAGCTGGTCGCGCTGCGGCGGCGCATCGGCATGATCTTCCAGCACTTCAACCTGATGTCCGCCAAGACCGTCTGGCAGAACGTCGAGTTGCCTCTCAAGGTGGCGGGCGTACGCAGAGAGCAGCGCCAGCGCAAGGTCAGCGAGCTGCTGGAACTGGTGGGACTGCAGGACAAGCACAAGGTGTACCCGGCACAGCTGTCCGGTGGCCAGAAACAACGCGTCGGCATCGCCCGCGCACTGGTGCATGACCCGGCAATTCTGCTCTGCGACGAAGCGACCTCGGCGCTGGACCCGGAAACCACGCAATCGATTCTTGGCCTGCTGCGCGAGATCAATCAGCGCCTGGGCCTGACCATCGTCCTGATCACTCACGAAATGGCGGTGATCCGCGACATCTGTGACCGCGTGGTGGTGCTGGAACAGGGCCGCGTCGTCGAGCAAGGGCCGGTCTGGCAGGTATTCGGCAACCCGCAGCATGAGGTCAGCAAAACCTTGCTCGCGCCCTTGCAGCATGGCCTGCCTGAGGATCTGCAGGCGCGGCTGGCATCAGCGCCGCAGAGGCCCGGCGCCAGCATCGTGCTGGACCTGCATTTCACCGGCAACCGCGATCAGGAGCCGGATCTGGCTGCGCTGTTTACTGCGCTGGGTGGGCGCGTCAGCCTCCTGCACGGCGGCGTGGAACGCATTCAGGGTCGCGCCCTGGGTCATCTGCTGCTGGCCGTGGCCGGGTCACCCCATGGCGTGCAGACTTTATTGAGCCATGCGCGTCAGCAGGCGCAACACGTGGAGGTGGTGGGTTATGTGGTCTGAGCGGTTGGTGCAAGGCGTCATCGATACCTTCCTGATGGTCGGCGTTTCATCGCTGATCGCGCTGGTGCTGGGCATTCCGCTGGCCGTGATTCTGGTCACCAGCGGCAAGGGCGGCATCTATCAGGCTCCGGCGCTGAACCGCGTGCTCGGTGGCTTCGTCAACCTGTTCCGCTCGATTCCGTTTCTGATCCTGATGGTGGCGCTGATCCCCTTCACCCGCCTGATCGTCGGCACCACCTATGGTGTCTGGGCGGCGGTGGTGCCACTGACCATCGCGGCGACGCCGTTTTTCGCCCGCATCGCCGAGGTCAGCCTGCGTGAAGTCGACCATGGCCTGATCGAAGCCGCCCAGGCCATGGGCTGCCGCCGCTGGCATATCATCTGGCACGTGCTGTTGCCGGAAGCGCTGCCGGGGATCGTCGGCGGCTTCACCATCACCCTGGTGACCATGATCAACTCCTCAGCCATGGCCGGTGCGATTGGTGCCGGAGGCCTGGGCGACATCGCCTATCGCTACGGCTATCAGCGCTTCGATACCCAGGTGATGCTGACGGTCATCGTGCTACTGGTGCTACTGGTGGCGGTGATTCAACTCGGCGGCGACCGCCTGGCCAAAGGTTTGAACAAGCGCTGACTGCGGTTATATTCGCCGCCTCACTGTTTGAACAGACTGCCATGAAGCTAGAAGCGCCGGACCTTGCCCAGATCACCACGAAAACCCTGGATCATTACAACGAGGTGGCGGATGACTTTCGCGAGGGCACTCGCGATCACGATGTCAGCCAGAACATCGAGGCGCTGCTGCGCCACA
Organism: Pseudomonas viridiflava; assembly: GCF_900585905.1. Taxonomy (GTDB): domain Bacteria; phylum Pseudomonadota; class Gammaproteobacteria; order Pseudomonadales; family Pseudomonadaceae; genus Aquipseudomonas. The sequence goes on along the minus strand of NZ_UTVH01000016.1, from coordinate 96,276 downwards.
TCGAAACGCCGACGCCGTGGCAGATTCTGGATTTTGGCTGCGGACCGGGTCGCGACCTGAACACGTTCAAAGCCATGGGCCATGTCGCTATTGGCCTCGACGGCTCCGAGCGCTTTGCGGCCATGGCACGGGCAGACACCGGTTGCGAGGTCTGGCAGCAAAACTTCCTCGAACTGGACTTGCCGCCGGAGCGCTTCGATGGCGTCTTCGCCAATGCCGTGCTGTTTCATGTGCCGCTGCAGGAACTGCCGCAGGTGCTTGCCTCGCTGCACGCCAGCCTTAAACCCGGCGGCGTTCTGTTCAGTTCAAATCCGCGAGGCGATAACCGCGAAGGCTGGAACGGCCCGCGTTACGCTTCGTATCACGATCTGGCAGCGTGGCGACAATTGCTGGAGCAGGCAGGCTTTGACGAGCTTGAGCATTATTACCGGCCTGCCGGGCTGCCCAGAGAGCAGCAACCCTGGCTGGCAAGTGTCTGGCGCAGGCGCCCATAGCGATGCGTGGACCTGCTCAGTCGTTGAGCACCGAGACCAGCGCATCGAGTTCGGCCTCATTGATCAATCCGGCCGGGTAGCGTTGAAGCAGCATCTTGCGCACGTCCGGCCGAGGAGGCTTGCGCAGGCTGGTTGTTCTCAACCAGTCAGCCATCATCTGGCGCGCTTCGCTACTGGCAGACAAAACACGAGCGCCTTGCTCTATACCTGCGTACATAGGGAACACCTCTTGAGTCGTGAGCGGCTAAAAATACTGACGCTTTGTGACAGAAAGGCTAAGAGTAGCGCTTCACCGGCTGGACGGGCGAGTCATTCACAGGGTTCCGACCAACAGCGCTGCTCAACAAAAAGCCCATCGTGTGGATGGGCTTTAGCGGAGCAAGAAAGAGACCAACTGTGTAACGGCCATGTAACTGTGCCGACGAGTTACCGGCGAACAGGTGCGGGCTGTTGCTGGGTCAGGCAGTGAATATTGCCGCCGCCGAGGAGCAATTCACGCCCCGGCACCATCACCACTTCATGTTCGGGAAACAGTTGCTGCAGGATGTGCAGGGCTTTTTCGTCCATCGGGTCGTCAAAACTCGGTGCAATGATGCCGCCGTTGACGATCAGAAAATTCACATAGGACCCGGCAAGACGCACCGAAGGGTTGCGCTCCTGACTGCCGTGCACCTGATCAACGCCTGCGCATTCTTCGGCGGTGGCGAACAAAGGACCGGGAATTGGCATCTTGTGAACGATTAATGCGCGGCCTTTGGCATCGCGACTGTTTTCCAGAATACCCAACGCCGCCTGGCAGCGTGGGTAGTTGGGGTCTTTCGAATCATCGGTCCAGGCCAGCAACACTTCACCAGGACGCACGTAGCAGCAAAAGTTATCGACGTGGCCATCGGTCTCGTCATTGAACAGCCCGTCCGGCAGCCAGATGACCTTGTCCACTGCCAGGTTGTCGCTGAGCACGGCTTCAATCTGCTCGCGGCTCAGGTGCGGGTTGCGGTTAGCGTTGAGCAGGCATTCTTCGGTGGTGATCAGCGTGCCTTCGCCATCGACATGAATCGAGCCGCCTTCGAGCACGAAACCGGGTGTGCGGTAACGCGGGCAGCGCTCCATTTCCATCACTTTGCTGGCCAGTTGCGAGTCCAGGTTCCACGGCCAGTACAAGCCTCCCTCAAAACCGCCCCAGGCATTGAAATCCCAGTCCACGCCACGCACTTCGCCCTGATCGTTGATGACAAAGGTCGGCCCGGTGTCGCGCACCCAAGCGTCGTCGCTGCTGATTTCGACGACCCGGATATTGGGCACATCCAGGCGCGCACGGGCGTTGTCGTACTGCCCGGCAGACACCGCCATCGTCACGGGTTCAAAACGGGCAATCGCCTTGGCCACCGCCACATGAGCGCTCTGCACAGGCTTGCCGCCCAGGCGCCAGTTGTCCGGGCGCTCCGGCCAGACCATCCAGGTCTGGGTCTGCGGCGCCCATTCGGCAGGCATATGAAAGCCATCGGCGCGTGGCGTGCTGTTGAGTGTGGTCATGACAATCAGGGCTCCAGAGCGAACAGTTCACCACCATAGCAGACCCGCCATGACGATCAGGCCGGGTTTATAACGGATATGAATGCGCTTTTAAAGCGCGTGAACCTATCGCGCGGTAGACATGGACCTGCAGGAGGCAACTTGTCGTTGCCCACGTGTGGCGAGCGGCGTGGCTGACACCGGAAGAGGCAGGTACACCCGATAGAAATTCACGGCCAGACCGGGCCCATTCCCGGCTGAAGCCGGTCCCACGGTGCGCCGGGGATCTGTGGCACGCTCCACCGAGTACCGCGAGACCAGCCAGGCAATGCAATTTTTTTTGCGATTGCGGGGCCGTTTCGGCGCAAGCCGCTTGCACGTACCGTTTCATACCCACAAGCTATGCTGCATTACGACTCAAGACCTGACAGAACAAGGCAATCTCATGCGAATACTCGTTACCGGCGGCGCGGGCTTCATTGGCTCGGCGCTGATCCGCCATCTGATTCAAGACACTGATCACGAAGTGCTCAATCTCGACAAGCTGACTTACGCCGGTAATCTGGAATCGCTGGCCAGCGTCGCCACCAACACACGCTATGAGTTCGTGCAGGCCGACATCTGCGATCAGGCCGGCGTGAGCCGCATTCTGGAGCGCTTCGCACCGCAGGCGATCATGCACCTGGCCGCCGAATCCCACGTTGACCGTTCCATCGACGGGCCGTCCGAATTCATTCAGACCAACATCGTCGGCACCTACAGCCTGCTCGAAGCCGTGCGCGGCTACTGGCTGAAACTGCCGGAAAGCGAACGTGCAGCGTTCCGTTTCCACCATATTTCCACTGACGAGGTGTACGGCGACCTGCACGGCGTCGACGACCTGTTCACCGAAACCACGCCTTACGCGCCAAGCTCGCCCTACTCGGCCAGCAAGGCAGCGTCCGATCACCTGGTTCGCGCCTGGCAGCGCACCTACGGGCTGCCGGTCGTGGTGACCAACTGCTCGAACAACTATGGGCCGTTCCACTTCCCGGAAAAGCTGATCCCGCTGGTCATCCTCAACGCCCTGGCGGGCAAGCCGCTGCCGGTCTATGGCAACGGCCTGCAGGTACGCGACTGGCTGTTCGTCGAAGATCATGCCCGCGCCCTGCTCAAGGTCGTCACCGAAGGCGTGGTTGGCGAGACTTACAATATCGGCGGCCACAACGAACAGAAGAACATCGACGTGGTGAAAGGCATCTGCGCGCTGCTTGAAGAGCTGGCGCCAGAGCGACCTGCGGGCATCGGCAACTACGCCGACCTGATCACCTACGTGGTCGACCGCCCGGGCCACGACCAGCGCTATGCCATTGATGCCAGCAAGATCGAACGTGAACTGGGCTGGGTGCCGCAGGAAACCTTCGAGTCCGGGCTGCGCAAAACCGTGCAGTGGTACCTGGACAACATGGACTGGTGCAAGCGCGTCCAGGACGGCAGCTATCAAGGCCAGCGCCTGGGCTTTGCCGAAAACAAAGACCTGATTGCATGACCGCAGGCGTCTCTCTGTCAGGCCATGGCCCGTTTCTGCTCACGTTTTCAGGTGAACATCAGTGAATGTAATAAGCACCGAAATTCCGCAAGTACTCATCCTCGAACCGCGAGTGTTCGGCGATGAGCGCGGCTTTTTCTACGAAAGCTTCAATGCCAGGGCGTTTGCCGACGCCACTGGCCTCGCTGACCAGCAATTCGTGCAGGACAACCACTCGCGCTCGGCCAAAGGCGTGCTGCGTGGCCTGCATTACCAGATCGAAAACGCCCAGGGCAAGCTGGTCCGGGTAACGGCAGGCGAAGTGCTGGACATCGCGGTGGACATTCGCCGCAGCTCGCCGACGTTTGGCAAGTGGGTCGGTGTTCGCCTGTCGGCTGAAAACGCCCGACAGTTGTGGGTTCCCGCAGGCTTTGCCCATGGTTTCGTGGTGCTTAGCGAATACGCCGAGTTTCTCTACAAGACCACCGACTACTACACCCCGGCAGCGGAACGCTGCATCGCCTGGAACGACCCGGACCTGGCCATCGACTGGCAGCTGGACGGCACGCCACAGCTGTCGGCCAAAGACCAGAACGGCACCCGCTTGCAAGAGGCCGACCTTTTCCCATGAGTTCATCACTGAAAATCGTCATCATCGGTCAGCATGGCCAGGTGTCTCAGGCGTTGCAGAGCACCCTTGCCGATCTCGGCGAACTGGTGGTGCTGGGTCGCGACAAACTGGACCTGAGCCAGCCGCTGGCTGACTTTGATCAGATTTCGACACTCAAGCCAGACCTGATCATCAACGCGGCGGCCTACACCGCCGTCGATCAGGCCGAGACCGATCAGAAAAACGCGCTTGCAGTCAACGCCATCGCCGTGGGCATGCTGGCTGATCAGGCCAAAGAGCTGGGCGTGCCGTTCATTCATTACTCCACTGATTACGTGTTTGACGGCAGCAAGACCACGCCCTGGACCGAGCAGGACACACCTGCTCCGCTGGGCGTGTACGGCGCCAGCAAATGGTCTGGCGAGCAGGCCATTGCCCACGTCGGTGGGCACTACCTGATCCTGCGCACCAGTTGGGTCTACTCCAACACCGGGCGCAATTTTCTGCTGACCATGCAGCGCCTGCTGCAAGAGCGCGCAGAGTTGAATGTGGTCAGCGATCAGATCGGCGCGCCGACCTGGGCAGTGACCATCGCGCGCAGTACCCGGCAGTTGATCGAGCGCTGGCGCGAAGGCAAACCCGGCGCCTGGGGCACTTATCATCTGACCGCCAGCGGCGAAACCTCCTGGTATGGCTTCACCCAGGCAATCGGCGAGCAGTTGCACGTGCAGGGCAAGAAGTGCGCCGAGCTGCACGCCATCCCGTCCAGCGCCTACCCGACACCGGCAGCCCGGCCGATCAACTCGCGGCTCGATTGCAGCCTGCTGATGCGTGAATGGGGCGTGCAGCAACCGCACTGGCACAGCGCGATGCTGGAGTGCCTGGCTGAGCAGGGTTAAGATCGGCCGTTGCCGGATTCCAGGGCGCTGCTGACGGCTGCGCCTTCCCTGCGGATCGCCTGGCAGCTCGACCCTGGTGCTTTCCGACGATGACAACCGCCTCCACGCTTCCCCCCCGCCCGCGCTGGCGCAGCCTTGCGCTGCTGGCGTTGTGCCTGGCGCCGCTGCTGTGGCCGCTGGAGCACCTGGCCGAGCGCTATTACCGCAACGAGCTGGTCAGCCAGAATCGGCAGACGCTGGACCTTTACGTCGCCAACCTGCTGGGCACGCTGCATCGCTATGAAACCCTGCCGCAAATTCTCGGCCAACTGCCCGACCTGCCAGCAGTGCTTGACACCCCTGGCGACAGCAACCGCCAAATCGCCGCCAACCATCTGCTGCAGACCATCGCACGCCAGACCGGCGCTGAAGTGATGTACCTGATGAGCGCCGACGGCACCACGGTGGCCGCGTCCAACTGGGACAAGCGCGACAGCTTCTTGGGGCGCAACTTTGCCTTTCGCCCTTATTTCAGCGAAGCGATGGAGGGCAAGCTCGGACGTTTCTTCGGCCTGGGCACCACGTCGGCCAAGCGCGGCTATTTCTTCGCCTCGGCAGTGCGCGACGGCGAGAAGATCATCGGCGTGCTGGTGGTCAAGATCGATCTGGATCACACCGAAACCCTCTGGGGCAAGACGCCGGAACAACTGCTGCTCACCGATCACAACGGCGTGGTGATCCTCACCTCCCGGCCAGAATGGCGCTTCAGGGCCACCCGCGCCTTGAGTGACAGCGAGGAAACGGCCATCGTCGCCGTGCAGCCTTATCCGAACCGCGACCCGCGCCCGCTGCTGATCGACGACAAAGCCTGGCTGACCCAGAGCCAGGAAATCGCCGAGACCGGCTGGAGCGTGAATATTCTCGCGCCCCGCGCCATGATCGACCGCCCGGTACGCACCGTGGTGGCGGTGGGCGGCGCGACGCTGCTGGTGCTGATGCTGTTGCTGGGCATCCTGATTCAACGCCGCCGCCATTATCTGGATCGCATCGCGTTTGAGGCCAAAGCCCGGCGTGAACTGGAAAACCGTGTGGTGGAGCGCACCAGCGATCTCGAAGGGCTCAACAGCCGGCTGAAACAGGAAGTACTGGAGCGCGAGCAGGCGCAGCAGGAGCTCGTCCGCGCCCAGGATGAGCTGGTTCAGGCCAGTAAACTGTCGGCGCTGGGCACCATGTCGGCCAGTATCAGCCATGAGCTCAACCAGCCGCTGGCGGCCATCCGCAGCTACGCGGAAAATGCCGAGATCCTGCTGGACCACGCGCGCACTGAAGATGCCCGTGGCAACCTCAAGCTGATCGGCGAACTCACCGGGCGCATGGCGTCGATCATTGCCCACCTGCGCGCTTTCGCCCGGCGTGATCGGCATGCGCCGGAGAGTGTTGCCCTGCAACCGGCGCTGGACGATGCCCTGGCACTGCTGGCCAAACGACGGCGGGCCATGGAAGTGGAGCTGATTCGTGATTTGCCGGACGCCACCCTGTGGGTGCAGGCCGGTGAAACCCGACTGCGTCAGGTCCTGGGCAATCTGCTGGCCAATGCACTGGACGCGCTGACCGAAAAAGGCCCGCCGCGGCGGATCTGGATCAGCGCCGAGCAAACTGCCGAGGGCGTCAACCTGTTCATTCGCGACAACGGCCAGGGTTTTACCCCGGAAGCGCTGGCCCATGCCCGCGAACCCTTCTTCACCACCAAGACCCGGACCCAGGGCCTTGGCCTCGGACTTGCCATCTGCGATACCCTGATGCGTGCGCTGGGCGGCGAGTTGTTATTTGCCAACCACCCCACCGGTGGCGCCCTGCTGACATTGCGTCTGCGTGACGGGGCATCCGGCGTCAACCTGCAACCCCCGGAGGACCTTTCTGCATGAGTGCCATCGACAGCCAGATTCAAGTGGTGCTGATCGACGATGACCCGCACCTGCGCCAGGCCCTGAGCCAGACGCTGGACCTGGCCGGGCTGAAAGTGCTGACCCTGGGTGAAGCCAGCGGGCTGGCCGCACGCGTCGGTCACGACTGGCCGGGCGTGGTGGTCAGTGACATTCGCATGCCCGGCATGGACGGCCTCGACCTGCTGGCCGAACTGCACGGCCGCGATCCCGACCTGCCGGTGCTGCTGATCACCGGCCACGGCGATGTGCCATTGGCGGTGCAGGCGATGCGCGCCGGGGCCTATGACTTTCTGGAAAAACCCTTCGCCAGCGATGCCCTGCTCGACAGCGTGCGCCGCGCCCTGGCCCTGCGCCGCCTGGTGCTGGACAACCGCAGCCTGCGCCTGGCCCTGAGCGACCGTGAACAGCTGAGCGCACGCCTGGTCGGGCAGTCGGCGCCCATGCTGCGCCTGCGCCAACAGATCGGCGCCCTGGCAGCGACCAAGGCGGACGTGCTGATCGTGGGTGAGACCGGCGCGGGCAAGGAAGTCGTCGCCCGTGCGCTGCACGACCTGTCCAATCGCCGCAGCGGCCCGTTTGTCGCGATCAACGCTGGCGCGCTGGCCGAGTCGGTGGTGGAAAGCGAACTGTTCGGCCATGAGCCGGGGGCCTTTACCGGCGCGCAAAAGCGACGCATCGGCAAATTCGAATTCGCCAATGGTGGCACGCTGTTCCTGGACGAAATCGAAAGCATGAGCCTGGACGTGCAGGTCAAGTTGCTGCGCCTGCTGCAGGAGCGCGTGGTCGAGCGACTGGGCGGCAACCAGCAGATCCCGCTGGACATCCGCGTCATCGCCGCCACTAAAGAGGACCTGCGTCAGGCCGCCGATCAGGGGCGTTTCCGCGCTGACCTGTATTACCGGCTCAACGTCGCCCCGCTACGCATCCCGCCGCTGCGCGAGCGCGGTGAAGATTCGCTGACGCTGTTTCAGCATTACGCCGACGCCGCCAGCATGCGTCACGGCCTGCCCCGGCATGAACTGCAACCGGCGCAGCGCGCGTTGCTGCTGCGTCATACCTGGCCGGGCAACGTGCGGGAACTGCAAAACGCGGCCGAGCGCTTCGCTCTGGGCCTGGAACTGGCGCTTGAAGGCAACGAAATGCCCGCGCTGGCGACCACGAATGGCGGCTTGAGCGAACAGGTAGAAAGTTTTGAACGCTCGCTGATCGCCGCCGAACTGACGCGGCCGCACAGTTCGGTACGCAGCCTGGCCGAAGCCCTGGGGCTGCCGCGTAAGACCCTGCACGACAAACTGCGCAAACACGGCCTGAGCTTCGGCGGCGGCGCCGACGAACAGGAATGAAACCGAAGATAACCCCATGTCCCACGAGGTCGCGGCACTGCAGGTGCTGCATCGCGAGATCCCGCTTGAGCGCCCGCCTGCGGCTACCCGTCGATAGCATCCAAGTCGCCTCAAGTCCCCTCAAGACAAGTCGATACAGTGCCAAGAGCCGCTCATTGCGTGTCGTCACTCGAGGCAAACCATGTCTACCCCTGTCAGTTCGGACTCCGTGATTCTTTCAGACAATCAACTCGACCTCACGTCGCTGATGACGGCGATCAGCCGCTCGCAGGCGATGGTGGAGTTCTCGCTGGATGGGATCATTCTTAACGCCAATGCCAATTTCCTGGACTGTGTCGGTTACCGTCTGGACGAAGTGCAGGGGCGGCACCACCGCATGTTCTGCACGCCTCAGTATGCGTCCAGCGATGAGTACACCCAGTTCTGGCAGCGGCTGGGTGAAGGGGAGTTCAACGAAGGCGAGTTCCGACGGCTGGGCAAAACAGGCCAGCCAATATGGCTGCAAGCCACTTACAACCCCGTGTTCGACCTTGCGGGCAAGCCTGTCAAGGTGGTGAAGTTCGCCACCGATATCACTCAGCAGCGCCTGGTGCATGCCGACTATGAAGGCAAGGTTGCAGCGATTGAGCGGTCCCAGGGCGTCATTGAATTTGACCTCAATGGTCGCGTTCTGCACGCCAATGAAAACTTTCTGAATGTCATTGGCTACCGTCTCGACGAGATTCTGGGCCAGCATCACCGCATGTTCTGTCACGACGAACTGTTGAACAGCCCCTCGTACCGGCACTTCTGGGAGAAGCTGGAGCGCGGCGAATTCGACAGTGGAGAATATCGTCGTCTTGGCAAAGGCGGGCGCGAGGTCTGGATTCGTGCGACCTACAACCCGATCCTTGACCCGGATGGGCGGCCCTACAAGATCGTCAAATTCGCCAACGACGTTACCGAATCACGTGAGCGCAATGCCGAATACCAGGGCAAGGTCACGGCCATCGAACGCTCGCAGGCAGTGGTCGAATTCGACCTCACCGGCAAGATCATCAGGGCCAACAATACATTTCTGAATGTGGTGGGGTACGACCTTGATGAGTTGCTGGGCCAGCATCACCGCCTGCTTTGCCCCGACGAATTCGTCAACAGCATCGCCTACCGTGAGCTGTGGGAGCGCCTGGGTCGTGGTGAGTATGACGCCGGTGAGTACAAGCGCAAACGCAAGGACGGCAAGGAAATCTGGATCCGGGCGACCTACAACCCGATCCTCAACGCTCAGGGCGTGCCTTACAAAATCGTCAAGTTCGCGCTGGACGTGACCGAGGCAAAAGAGAGCGCCATCGAGTCCAAAGGCAAAGTGAATGCCATCGACCGTGCGCAGGCAGTCATCGAATTCGACATGTCCGGCGACGTGCTCACGGCCAACCCCAACTTTCTCAAAACCATGGGCTACAACGTGGCCGAACTGAAGGGCCAGCATCACCGGATTTTCTGCGAGCCTGAGTACGTGAGCAGCACGGCCTATCGCGAGTTCTGGCATGCGCTGTCACAAGGGGAATTCTTTTCCGGGCGCTTCATGCGGTTGAGCAAGTACGGCCAGAAGATCTGGATACAGGCGACCTACAACCCGGTCCTCGATCTCGAAGGCAAGCCGCTCAAAGTAGTCAAGTTCGCCACCGATATCACCCAGCAGGTCGAACTGGAAGCCGCAATCGACGCGAAGACGCGGGCGATGAACGAGGCTGTTCAGACACTCATGAACGCCATCGGCTCGGTCGCGCAGACCACCGATCGCGCCAATGAACTCGCGAGGATGACATCGGACGAGGCGCACCGGGGCTCGCAAACCCTGTCGCGTGCCACTGAAGCCATGTTCACCATCGGTAAGTCGGCTGAAGACATCAAGGAAATCATTCAGGTTATCCGCGAGATCGCAGGTCAGACCAACATGCTGGCGTTCAATGCGGCCATCGAAGCGGCGCGTGCCGGCGAGCACGGGCTGGGCTTCTCGGTGGTCGCCGATGAGGTGCGCAAACTCGCAGAAAAATCATCTCGCGCGACGAAGGAAATCGACAAGCTGATCCAGGAAACCGTCTCGCGCATCGATGCCGGGACGACTATTTCGAAAAGCGCCGGGACCGCGTTCGAGCAAATACTCAGTGGCGTGTTGCAGACCACAGAAGCTATCGACAGTATCAACAGCGCAACCGACAAGCAGATGAACTCGGCCGAGCAGGTAGAAGCGTTGATTCTCGAGCTCAACAGAATCAAGGCTGACCTGCATGGGTCATCGCGCAACACTGAGCTCAGCCTGGGCGCTGTGGGTACGCTTGCATGAACCAACGCCGCGGTTACGGTGTGGTGCAGATAGGCGGTTTTTACCTGGGTATCGAGATCAGTGCGCTGATTGAAGCGGTGCAATGGCCTGAGGATATAGTGCCGCATCCGACCGGACGCGGCGTTTTGCTGGGTGTCTTCACGTTGCGCGGTAAACCCGTGCCACTGGTGGATATTCACGGTTTGTTTGCGCAAGGCTCGGTTGAGGTCGGCCCTACGCCGCTGGTTGCGGTCATTCGGCATAACGGGGGCTATGTCGGCATCGCCGTTGATGAGGTGTGCGAAATTGTTCACGTGTCGCCAGATCAGCCGTGTGCGCTGACCTCGGGTGATCGCGCGCCGGGTCTGCTCTCGACCCTGCTGACCATCCAAGACGGAAAGCGCATGATCTATGCGCTCGATCTTGCGTACCTGGCGGGTCTTCCTGACGTCTTGCTCGCTTTTGAAACAGAGAGTGATGTACCCAGCCAGACACTGACCAGGCAGGGACGGCTGCATCATTATCTGGTGTTCGAGTGCGACGGCCGCAACTTCTGCATTGACGCCAGCGTCGTCACCGGCCTCGTCGACAAGCCCGAGATCACGCCAAGCGACTTTGGCAACGAGCGATGCTTCGGCACTACTGACGTGCGCGGGACCAAGGCGGCGGTCCTCAGTTTGTCCCATGTCTTGGGTTTTGAAACCGGGAAGCTGCCGTTGAAGGATCAGCTCTTGCTGCTGACGGCCCCGGACGGCCGCGTATCAGGCTTTGGTTATGATCGTATGATCGCGATACGGCGCAATAACCCGGCCGGACTGATGGCCGTGCCAACGTACGGGTTACGCGAGCCTGATCTGCTGAGCGCTGTCATGAGCCTTGGCGACGGCAACCAGGCACTGCTGCTGGCGCATGAAACGCTGCTCAAGCGTGCGGAAGTGCAAAACTACGCCAGAATTTTCCAGCACGAGGTGACGTGCGCAATCGAAACACATCACACCGCCAGGGCAGTGCACCGCCAGGCATGTCTGTTGTTCCGTGCCCCCATCCACTTCGCCGCGCCGTTGAGTCAGATTTCCGAAATTCTCGAGGTGCCGACGCAACTGATCGCCGTCAACCAACCGGAGAATCACCTTCTGGGTCAGTTCAACCTGCGAGGAGAACAGGTGCCGCTCATCTGCCTGAGCAGCCTGATCGAGTCGTCACCCCAATCGCCGACGTCTTCCTCGCGGGTGCTGGTGGTGCGCGGCAACCGCCTGGTGTTTGGGTTTGCGGTGTGCCAGGTGGACGCTATCGACTCGTTCAAGGAGTTTGATCCGACACAACTGGAGCGAGGGTACTCGGCAAATTCCGGGAAGGCTCAGTCAATCAACGATCGCGTGCGGTCGTTGGTCAGTATCGGCAATCACCAGCAAAGCTGGCGAGCAACACTGCTGGACCTGCACAACCTGGCGGTGCAACTGGAGGCGTCCGAGAATTCGAGCGAGTTGATAGAGGGCTACGCCGGTACCTGATGGATCGGCGGGCTTGTAGTGGTCAGACGTGGGACCGACTTTAGCCGGGAGAGGCCAGTACAGACGACACATCTGCATGTGTCCCAGCATCAACTGGCGCTGAGCTACAAGCCCTGCGCCAGCTCCAGCAATCTGCCCCGCCAGCGGGCATCGGCAGGTAGCGCCAGGAAAAACGGGTTCAGCAGCGACTCCCGCGACGGATAACTGAAAGTCTGGCCAGACAGCTCCAGCACCTCCCCGCCCGCGCCCTCGAGTACACCCTGAGCGGCCGCAGTGTCCCACTGCGAGGTGGGCGCCAGGCGCGGGTAGCAATCGGCAGCCCCTTCGGCCAGCAGGCAGAATTTCAGCGAGCTGCCGATATTGGTCAGGTGCAGCGGGCCCACCACGGCGGCCAGACCGGCAAGCAGGCGCTCCTGCTCGGCGCTGGTATGGCGTCGGCTGGCGACCACGGTGAAGTCATGCCCATGCCCCGGCTCTTCGCGCACCCGGATCGGCGTCACATGATCATCGTCATCGCTGCGCCAGGCACCCAGCCCCGCACCGCCGAAGTAACAGCGGTTGTTGGTAGGCATCGAGACCACGCCAAAGACCACCCGTCCGTGCTCGACAAGGGCCACGTTGACGGTGAATTCTTCGCTGCCGGAGATGAATTCCTTGGTCCCGTCCAGCGGATCGACCAGCCACCAGCGATCCCACGTCGCGCGTTCGCTCAGCGCAATGTCGGCATCCTCTTCGGACAGCACATGAATGTCCGGCGCCAGCGCCAGCAACCCCTCGACCAGCAACTGATGGGCGGCGATGTCTGCAGCCGTGACCGGCGAATCATCCGCCTTGGATTCAACCGTGACGTTGGCACGCCAGTACGGCAGGATCACTTCCCCGGCCAGGCGGGCAAGCTTGATGACAGGTTCCAGAAGCGGGTGCGGCAACTCGCTGAACACCTCACTCATGGCAGAAATAGCCCGCGCTGGGTCAGCAGGTCTCGGGTCAGGTACAGCGCCGCCAGCGCGCGACCTTCGCTGAATTGCGGGTGTTCGATCAGGCGGCTCAGCTCGCGCAGACTCACTTTGTCGACGCGCATTGGCTCAGGCTCATCGCCCTCGAGGCGTTCTTCATAAAGATCAGTGGCCAGGACCACCTGGATCTTCTGACTCATGTACCCCGGCGACAGCGACAACTCGGTCAGGTGTTCCAGATTGCGCGCACCAAAGCCGGCCTCTTCCTTCAATTCCCGATTGGCCGCCGCCAGAATGTCCTCACCGGGCTCGATCAGCCCCTTGGGCAAAGACAACTCATACTCGTCAGTGCCGCCGCAGTATTCCTCGATCAACACGGCGTGCTCGGCATCGAGCATGGCCACGATCATTACCGCGCCATAACCGCTCCCCCGCCCGACCAGCCGCTCATAGGTACGCTCCACCCCGTTGGCAAAACGCAGTTGCAGCTCTTCGACACGGAACAAACGGCTGCTGGCGACGATTTCACGAGCAAGTACGGTGGGTTTCTGACGCATGACAGGCTCCTTTGCATGGACGGGTTACTATACCGTGGCTTTTCCGATGACAGCGTCGGATATGCCTGTTATCCATCAAACGCGACGAGACCCGAATGCCTTCAATGCCCTGGCGCGACATCGACACCGTACTGCTCGACATGGACGGCACCCTGCTCGATCTGTATTACGACGAACATTTCTGGCTCCAGCACCTGCCCCAGCGCTATGCCGAACTGCACGGCATCAGCCACGCCATGGCACTGCTGGAAATGAAGCCACTGTTCGAAAAAAACGCCGGCACGCTCAACTGGTACTGCCTGGATTACTGGAGCGCGGAGCTTGCGCTGTCAGTGCGTGACCTGAAGCGCGAAACCGCCCACCTCATCGCCTTGCGGCCTGACGCCGAGACGTTTCTCGCGGCCATTCAACAGGCAGGCAAACGGGTCATCATGATCACCAACGCGCATCGCGACTCGCTGTCGCTGAAGATGGAGCGCATTGAGCTGGCGCCTTATTTCGAGCGCCTGATCAGCTCCCACGACTATGGCTACCCCAAGGAAAGCGCGCAATTCTGGGACGCCCTGCAAGCGGATATCGACTTCGACCCGGCGCGCAGTCTGTTCATCGACGACACCCTGCCCGTGCTGCGCAGCGCTGGCGCCTATGGCATCGGTCATTTGCTGGCCGTCAGCGAACCCAACAGCCAGAAAGGCCCCAAGGACACAGAAGAATTTGACGCGGTGGTCGACTACCGGGAATTGATCGCAGGCTTGTGAAGCGCGTCAGCAGCCCGCCTGGCGGGACTGAACTTGGTAGGAGCAAGCCTGGTGGGACTGAGCGTAGTGGGGGCAAGCCTGGTGGGACCGAGCGTAGTGGGAGCGAGCCTGGTGGGGCCGAGCGTAGTGGGAGCGAGCTTGGTGGGAGCGAGCGTAGTGGGAGCGAGCCTGGTGGGAGCGAGCCTGGTGGGGCCGAGCGTAGTGGGAGCGAGCTTGCTCGCGAATGGCGTCTTTTCAGACAGCCACTTCGTCAACCGTAAATCCCGATCGCGAGCAAGGTGGATCGCCACCCTGGTCAATCCGGGTTCAACCACACGCCTGCCGCCCATCCGAAGCCTCGACAGGCTAGAATCAACCGCTTGCAGTGTTCACGGAGCGACTATGGACATCAAACAACTGAAATTCCTGATCGCCCTCGATGAAACGAGGCATTTTGGGCAGGCAGCAGCGCGCTGCAACATCACCCAACCCACCCTGTCGATGCGCTTGCGCAACCTGGAGGAAGAACTGGAGCTGCCGCTGGTCAATCGCGGGCAGCGATTTGAAGGGTTCACCGCACCCGGCGAGCGCGTGCTGGCCTGGGCGCGCACGGTGCTGGCGGCCTACGACGGGTTGCAGGCCGAGGCGGCGGCCTGTCGCGGTCATCTGGTCGGGACCCTGCGCCTGGGCGTGGTGCCGCTGTCGAGTTTCGACCCCCTGCCGCTGCTGCGACGTTTGCATGACACCCATCCAAACCTGCGCTTCGAGCTGTCGGCGCTGAGCTCCGAGCAGATCATCGAGCAACTGGCGAGTAACCGCATCGACCTGGGCGTGTCCTACATGGAGCACCTGGACAGCGAGCGCTTCGACTCGATCACGCTGGCGGAAACGCGCATGGGCCTGCTGTATGACCATCGTCACTTCAGCTTTGGCGAGCGGGCGCTGACCTGGGCCGACCTGATCGAGTTGCCCCTGGGCCTGCTCACCAGCGGCATGCATTTTCGCCAATCGATTGATCACAATTTTCACAGTCGCGGCCTGCAATTCAATCCGCTGATACAGACCGATGCCGTTCATCAGTTGTTGCAGGCTGTCCACGGTGGCTTCTGCTGCGCGATCATGCCGCTAGAAGGCGAGCTGCAGAAGCTGACCGAGGACCTGCGCCTGCAGCCCATTGACGACGCCCGCACCCTGGCCCGTCTGGGGATGATCATGCGCCGCAGCGCGCCGCGTTCGGCGCTGGCCGAAGCCTGCTTTGCCGCTTACCAGAATATGATGGAGAAACATTGATCGACGTCATCTATCAACGTATCGGAACTAGCGATTAGACGATATCCGACAAGACGCCTAGTCTTGCGAGATGTCACTCTGCCGGTACGTATCCATGGATGCCACGCGAACTGTCAGGACGGCGCCCGCAGAACCAACGCCCGCGCCCGCCGCTAGCCAGTCCTATACCTATTCAAACCTTGAACGCGACACCTCCGTGCCTGCCGATCTGGCGGAAGAAGTTGCGCTTGCCATCGCCTACAACGGCATCAGCCAGGCCGTGATGCTGGTCAGCCCGAGCGATCTTGAAGACTTTGTCGTCGGCTTCAGCCTGGGCAGCGGCATCATCGCCTCGCCCGACGAAATCTATGACCTGAAACTCAGCGGTTGCGGCTCTGCCATGCAGGCGCAGGTTGAAATAGCCAGCCGTGCCTTCTGGGACCTCAAACAGCAACGCCGCCAGATGGCCGGCACCAGCGGCTGCGGCCTGTGCGGCGTCGAAGCCGTGGAACAGGCCCTGCCCGAACTCGACGTATTGCCCGGCGCCCCCCTGCCACCGGCCGAGTGGCTTGTTGGCCTGCGCCAGCGCATCGGTGAATTCCAGCCGCTGGGCAGACACTGCGGCGCAGTCCATGCGGCGGTATTCATGGACGATAAGGGCACATTGCTATTCAGCCGCGAAGACATCGGCCGACACAATGCTTTAGATAAGCTCATTGGCGCGCTGGTGCGCCAGCAGATTTCAGTGACGGGCGGCGTGGCCATCGTGACCAGCCGCTGCAGCCTTGAACTCATCCAGAAAGTTTTGCGCGCGGGCATCCAGACCCTGGTCAGCCTGTCCTCGCCAACCGGCCTGGCCCTGCAATGGGCCCGCCGTCATAACCTGAATCTAATTCACCTGCCGCAACACAGTGCGCCGCGGGTCTACAGTCCCGCGATGGAGAATCAAGCATGAGCCTGCACAAAGAAGCCGACGCCAAACCAGTCCCGCGCTACAAGCCTTACAAAGGTGCCGCAGGCGGCTGGGGCGCATTGTTCAGCGTGACCCATCACTGGCTGTCCAGTGACAACGCGCTGAAAAACCTGCGCATGATGCTCAAGACCAACCAGAACGGCGGTTTCGACTGCCCGGGTTGTGCGTGGGGCGACTCGCCGGAAAGCGGCATGGTCAAGTTCTGCGAAAACGGCGCCAAGGCGGTCAACTGGGAAGCCACCAAGCGCCGCGTTGACCCCTCGTTCTTCGCCCGCCACAGCGTCAGCGCACTGCGCGAACAAAGCGACTACTGGCTGGAATATCAAGGCCGTCTGACTGAGCCAATGGCTTACGACGCCGAAACCGATCGCTACAAGCCTATCGCCTGGGACGCTGCGTTCGCGCTGATCGCCAAGCACCTGAAAGCCCTGCCAAACCCGAACATGGCCGAGTTCTACACCTCGGGTCGGGCCAGCAACGAAGCCGCGTTCCTGTATCAGCTGTTCGTGCGCGCCTATGGCACCAACAACTTCCCCGACTGCTCGAACATGTGTCACGAAGCCAGCGGCGTCGCCTTGTCGCAAAGCGTTGGCGTCGGCAAAGGCACAGTGACGTTCGATGACTTCGAGCATGCGGACACGATTTTCGTCCTTGGCCAGAACCCTGGCACCAACCACCCGCGCATGCTCGAGCCATTGCGTGAAGCGGTCCAGCGTGGCGCCCAGGTGGTTTGCGTCAACCCGCTCAAAGAGCGCGGCCTGGAACGTTTCCAGCATCCACAGCACCCGATCGAGATGCTCACCAACGGTGATCGTCCGACCAACACGGCGTATTTCCGCCCGGCCCTGGGTGGCGATATGGCGCTGCTGCGCGGCATGGCCAAGTTCCTGCTGCAGTGGGAACGTGAAGCGCAGGCAGCCAACGAGCCTTCAGTGTTCGACCACGCGTTCCTCAACGAGCACACCCATGGCGTGCTGGACTACCTGGCCAGCCTTGACGATACCCCGTGGGAGAAGATCATCGAGCAGGCGGGTCTGCCCCTGGCCGACATCGAAAAATCTGCGCGCATGTACCTCAAGGGCAAGAACGTCATCATGTGCTGGGCCATGGGCATCACCCAGCACCGCCACTCGGTGGCGACCATTCAGGAAATTTCCAACCTGATGCTACTGCGCGGCAACATTGGCCGTCCGGGCGCGGGCCTGTGCCCGGTGCGTGGCCACAGTAACGTGCAGGGCGACCGCACCATGGGCATCAACGAGCGCCCACCGGCGTTCTTCCTCGATGCCCTGGAGCGTCGCTTCCAGTTCAAGGTGCCGCGTGAAAACGGCCACAACGTGGTGGAAGCCATTCACGCCATGGCCGAAGGTCGTGCCAAGGTGTTCATCGCGCTGGGCGGCAACTTTGCCCAGGCCACTCCGGACAGCGCGCGCACCGTCGCCGCATTGTCCAACTGTGACCTGACGGTGCAGATCAGCACCAAGCTCAACCGCAGCCACCTCAGCCACGGCAAAGAGGCGCTGATCCTGCCGTGCTTCGGCCGTACCGACATCGACATGCAGGCCAACGGCCCGCAGGCAGTGACGGTAGAAGATTCGTTCAGCATGGTTCATGCGTCCAATGGCCAGCTGCAGCCGTCGTCGCGCCAGATGCGCTCGGAGCCTTCGATCATTGCCGGTATCGCCAACGCCACGCTGGGCAAGCAACCGGTGGACTGGCTGTGGATGGTGGAAGATTACAGCCGCATCCGCGATCTGATCGCCGACACCATCCCAGGCTTCAAGGACTTCAATCAGCGTCTTGAGCATCCGGGCGGCTTCTACCTGGGCAACTCGGCAGGCATGCGACGCTGGAACACCCCCACCGAGCGGGCCAATTTCAAGCCCAACATGCTGCCGCTGGATCTGGTCCACGCCAGCGTGCGCGCTACCGGTCAGGAACCGGACCTGATCATGCAGTCGATGCGCTCCCACGATCAGTACAACACCACCATCTATGGCCTGGACGATCGCTATCGCGGGGTCAAAGGTCAGCGTGACGTGGTCTTCGTCAATGAAGCCGACATCGTGCGTCTGGGCTTCCAGCCAGGGCAGAAAGTCGACATGATTTCGCTGTGGGACGACGGTCGCGAGCGCCGGGTGAAGAACTTCACTTTGCTCGCTTTCGACATTCCGGCAGGACAGGCTGCGGCCTACTACCCGGAAGTCAACCCGCTGGTCCCACTGGAGAGCGTCGGCGACGGCAGCAGCACGCCAACGTCGAAGTTCGTGGCGATCAAACTGGAACGTGCGGCGGAATCGGCGCGGATTGTCTGATTGAAACAGCGTCTCGCAGGCCATGTTTCTAACGAGGCTGGCCTGCGATATGTCTTCGCGAGCAAGCTCGCTCCCACAGGAGCCCGGCGATTCCCGGAAGTTGTCATAGGACCAGCCACAAAAAAGGCCCGTTTCATCAGAAACGGGCCTTGGCTCAAGTACACTCAGACTTTAAATCCAGGCTTAAGTTCCTTAAGAAAAACAATAACTTAGGTGTTTGTGCGGCAGTCGTGCTACTGGTCGGATTTGCGTTGCTGCAAATCATCGGCGACCGCAGCATCGGCGCTGTCATCCCTTTGAGGTTCCTTGCATGAAGTATTCCTCGATTCTGTTGTTGTCACTCACGCTGGCCAGTGGCCTTGCCTCAGCAGCCGGCACGGTTGAATCCGGCGTGGGCGGTGCATTGGGTGGGGTACTCGGCTCCGTTGTCGGCCAGCAGGTCGGCGGCAGCACGGGCGCAGCGATTGGCGCTGGCCTGGGCGGCGCAGGTGGCGCGGCGGTAGGTGCGAACCGTCGCAACCGCACTGAGGCGGCCATTGGTGGCGGCCTGGGCGCAGCGGGCGGTAATGTGATTGGTCGCAGCGTCGGCGGCAATACCGGCGGCCTGGTGGGCGCAGCTGCCGGTGGCGGTGCGGGCGGCGCGCTGGGCAATTACATGGGCAACGAAAGCCGTGCCGACGAGCGCAGTAATCGTCGCAATTACCGCGATGGCCACGGCCCTCGCGGTCACGCTCACGGCCACCGCAAGAACAAGCATCGCCACCGCTAACTGCATGCAGTGACCCTCACAGCACTGGCCGCCATAAGCGGCCAGTGTCGTTTCAGACCAGCAGTCGCTGCAGCGCCTCACGCAACATCGCCGGGATTGTCACAGGCTGGTTGGATGCCCGCTCGACGAACACGTGAACGAAACGCCCCGCCGCGCAGGCTTCATCCTCCCCCGCCTTGAACACCGCCAACTCATACTGCACTGAACTGTTACCCAGCCTGCCAACCCGCAGGCCGACGTCAATGACCTGTGGGTAAGCGATCGAAGCGAAATAATCGCACGACGAGCTGACCACAAACCCCACCACAGCACCGTCATGGATATCCAGACCGCCCTGTTCGATCAGGTAGGTGTTCACTGCGCTGTCGAAAAAGCTGTAATAGGCTACGTTGTTCACATGGCCATAAATATCGTTGTCATGCCAGCGGGTGGTGATCGGCTGGAAATGACGATACTCGGCGCGCTGCACAAGAAGGGGATTAGTCATCGAATCTCTCTTTTATCTGACATGCATCACCTATCGCTATGGATGGATATTGAGCCGCGCCCACTCCCGAACGGCCGCATACGGATAATCTTCCAGCTGGGCAAACCCCGGGATACCGCGCGCCTTGAGCTTGGTGAACAGCGGTACGCTGATGCCGCATAAAAAGCGTGTCAGGCATTCAGGGCTGGGCACTGCGCCCGCGTAGTCCTGGTGCTTGCGCACGAAGGCGCCGCACAACTGCTCGAAACTCTGCGCCTGCAGCGGCGCCAGTGCGGCAGGTACGGGCAGATGCGCAACCTGGCCGTTGCACACCGAGCAGTGGCCGCATTGCCGGGGCGCATGATGGTCGCCAAAGTACTGCGCCAGGCGCGCGCTCAGGCACTGTTCGCTGGCAAACAGGTCGAGCATGGCATGGATGCGTGCCACTTCTGACGCTTCGTGATCGCTGAAGTATTCATGCAGCTCGACACTGAGGGCGGTAGCATCGAAGTCACCGATCAGCACGCTGTAAACCTCTGTCATCTGCTTGCTTTCCAGCTCGATCCAGCCTTTTTCCTGGAAGTAATCCAGCGCCTTCACCACCCTGGCGCGCTCAGCCTGATAGCGCTGGTACATCGCGTCGAAATTCACCGTCGCCCAAGTACGCGCCCGCGTTGACGTTTCAATCAGCGCCTCGACGAACTGCCGTCGTTCACCCTCGAAGCGTTGCACCAGCGCGTCAGGCTCGATCAGAAACTTGAAGCGGTACTCGGCGAAATAGGCATAGCGCGGGGCAATAATGCCCCGCAACTCGAGCTGAACCAACAGGGTTTTCAACGGCAGCTGGCGGATATTGCTCTGTTCGGCCAGGGGCCCGAGCAGAAATTCCCACTGCCCCTGGGCGCCGGAATCGAGCAGATCATCCAGCACCTGACGGATGCCCTGCCGCTCAGGCGTATCACCGTAGACGAAGTTTTCCAGCACATTGAGGCTGTCGCGATTGGCCAGCACCAGACAGTCCGAGGGCGCGCCGTCACGCCCTGCGCGGCCGATTTCCTGGCTGTAGTTCTCGATGGATTTGGGCAGGTCAAAATGCACCACGTTGCGAATGTCGCTTTTGTCGATGCCCATGCCAAACGCGATGGTGGCGACGATGCAATTGAGCTGCCCGGCCATGAACTGCCGCTGGATCGACTCCCGCTGATCGTTGGGCAGCCCGGCGTGATAAGCGCTGGCGGCGATGCCGTTTTGCGCTAGATGCTCGGCGATGTATTCAGCGGTTTTCTGCAGCGTGACATAAACGATGCTCGGCTGATCCGGTTTGGCGCCAAGCCACTCCACCAGCCGACGACGCTTGTCGCGGGCGCTGACCGGCTCGACCCGCAGGTTCAGGTTGGCGCGGTAGAAGCCGGTGGTCACCACGTCCCGCGGTTCGATGGCGAACTTGTGCTGCATGTCGTCGATGACCTGCGGCGTCGCTGTGGCCGTGAGCAGCAGCGCCTGGGCAATGCCGAATTCGCGCTGGTAGTCGGGCAACTTGAGGTAGTCAGGACGAAAGTTGTGGCCCCATTCAGACATGCAATGCGCTTCGTCCACCACCAGCAGGGAAATGGGCACCTGCGCGATGAAATGGCGAAAGCGCTCGTTCTTCAGACGCTCCACCGAAATCATCAGGATTTTCAATTCGCCGGAGCGCGCTCGCGCCATCACATCGGCCACTTCTTCGCGGCTCTGCGCTGAATCAATGCTCGCCGCCGCGATGCCATGGCGCTGCAGGAAGGCCAACTGATCCTGGATCAGCGCCAGCAAGGGCGACACCACCAGAATCAAATGCGGCAGCAGCAAGGCGGGCAGTTGATAGCACAACGATTTGCCGGAGCCGGTGGGAAAAATAGCGGCGGCAGAACGACCCGCCAGTACTGCACTGATGGCATCTTCCTGGCCTGCGCGGAACTGCGAGTAGCCGAAAACCTGTTGTAAACGTTGATGCATTAGCTGTCACTCCATTGACCGCTGCCAAGGTGCCAGACCTTAACCCGGCCGTCAGGGTCAGGCACACGGCCAAACCACTGCGAAATGCGTCAGCATACAACCATCCACTACTAGCAAAATGATATTTAGGCAGTCTACTCTTGCGTCCTTACGCATGATCGACCGAGGCAACAGACAGTAATGGACGCCGCACCAAAACTGCCGGATGACGGTGGCCAGACCCATATGCAACGCTTGCCGCCGGGTAAGGTCGACGTTGTTCTGGGCGCTCACCCTACCCGGCGCAGACACGGCCGCAAGGGCAAGGGCGGCTATTATGGCTGGGTCCTGCTGGGTCTGCTGCCGCTGGCCTTCTGCGCTTATCTGCTGATAGCTGCCACCCGCCCGGAGGTCTCCAGGCCTGCAGACCAGATAGCGCAACAGCCGGTTGCGCCAGTCGATCAGCCGGCACAGCCGTTGTCCTCTGTGCCAATGCCACCGCCGTCATCAGATGCCGCCTCGGACCTGAGGCTGCCAGTGGCAGACAGCCAGACACCGCCGAGCACTGCCAAGCCGCTGGATGCCTGCATAAAGAACGGCAACGTCATCGATGAAAACGTACTCAATTGTCGCTTTGGCCAGGTCCCCCGACCATCAGAACGCGAACCTGCCAAGGGTATGGTGTCCTCCAGCTACATGGCGAACTTCAAATCCGACATCGCCCGCTCCGGCAGCGACCGCCCCGTCAAAACGTATAGCACCGCCAGCGTCAGCTTTCGCGCAGTGGACAGCCGCAGCCGCTACACCGCGCACTTCAAGATATTCAACAACCGCATCGACAACGCCAGCGTGTGCATGAATTTCAGCAAAGGCAGCGCCGAAAACCGCGAATGCCGCCGCGCAGCAGTGATTTTCTTCAAAGAAGCCTGCCAGGACTGGAGCAAACGCGCCGCTCGCGATCGAGACGAACAAACCAGACTGACCCAGGAACGTTATTGCGAAGCAAACGGGACGTTTGAGGCGGGGTGATACCTTGGATGGCGGGGTGATACCTTGGATGGCGGGGCATAGTCCGAGGGCCAGGTGGGAGCAAGCTTGCTTGCGAAGGCGTCAGTGGCTTTTTCGCGAGCGAGCTCGCTCCCACCAAGCTCGCTCCCACCAAGCTCGCTCCTACCAAACTCACTCGCACCAAGCTCGCACCAACGCATTTTGGGCGAGTTCCGAGGGTCACGGGAGAGCAAGCTTGCTTGCGAAGGCGTCAGCCGCTTTTTCGCGAGCAAGCTCGCTCCCACCAAGCTCGCCCGCACCAAGCTGGCACCAACGCATTTTGGGCGAGTTCCGAGGTTCACGTGGGAGCAAGCTTGCTTGCGAAGGCGCCCGTCAGATCCACTTACAATCCCAGAGTGGATAGTCTCTGATTGTTTCTACCAGACCTGCTCTTAGCGGGTTGGCTAAAACGTAACGTGCCAAATGCTTCAAATCATCTTCCCTGCGCAGAGCGATATCGTGATACCCCGTCTGCCAGACTCGCCCCGCTCCACCTGTAGCCTTGTTCAGTGCGATGGCGCTGCGGAATTTGACGCACTGCATGATGCGCTCCAGCGGGTCCTCGCGTAATTCAAATAACCAGTGAAGATGGTCTGGCATGACAACCCAGGCGATTGATACAACCGTGCCCAGCTCATGCGCCCTGCGAAGCTCGGCAACAACAAGCCTGCCAAGCCGCCAGTGTTCAAAGGTTTTACGTCCCGGCACTAGCCGCGTAGTGACCAGATAGACCTGGCCGGTGTGTGAAAACCGACCTTTCCTTAAGCAGTGAGAGCGAGCTTTAGCAGGCATTCCGTTGCCCTTGCCCTATTGGATTGAAATAGCAAATCTAGCCGCTGACGAGTGAAGGAGAGCAAAAGCATTGCGAGGGAATATTTCCACAGCCACAAAAAACCGCCCCGAGGGGCGGTTTTTTATTCAGCGGTGACGCTTACAACTGCGGGCCAGCAGCCTTGATGGCGTCGCTCACTTCGAACTTCTTGAAGTTCTCGGTGAACAGTGTTGCCAGCGCCTTGGCGGCTTCGTCATAGGCGGCCTTGTCAGCCCAGGTGTTGCGCGGGTTGAGCAGGTTGGTGTCTACGCCCGGTACAGCCAGTGGCACGTCGAGGTTGATGGTGTCCAGGTGCTCGGTGGCGGTACCGATCAGGGCACCACTCTGGATGGCTGCAATCACGCCACGGGTGGTCGGAATGTTGAAGCGCTTGCCGACGCCATAGCCACCGCCGGTCCAGCCGGTGTTGACCAGGTAGACCTTGGAGCCGAAGCCACGGATACGCTTGATCAGCAGCTCAGCGTATTCGCCAGCCGGACGCGGGAAGAACGGCGCGCCGAAGCAGGTGGAGAAGGTCGACTTGATGCCGCTGCCCGAACCCATTTCAGTGGAGCCCACCAGCGCGGTGTAGCCCGACAGGAAGTGATACGCCGCCTGCTCTTCGCTGAGGATCGACACTGGCGGCAGTACGCCGGTCAGGTCGCAGGTCAGGAAGATCACGGCGTTTGGCTCACCGCCCAGGTTCTTCTCGGAACGTTTGGCAACGTGCTCCAGCGGGTAGGCGGCACGGCTGTTCTGGGTCAGGCTCACGTCGGCATAGTCAGCGTGACCGGCATCGTCGATCACGACGTTTTCCAGTACCGCGCCATGCTTGATGGCTTTCCAGATGACCGGCTCGTTCTTCTCGGACAGGTCGATGCACTTGGCATAGCAACCACCTTCGATGTTGAACACCACGCCTTCGCCCCAGCCGTGCTCGTCGTCACCGATCAGGTAACGGCTTTCATCGGCAGACAGGGTGGTCTTGCCAGTACCGGACAGGCCGAAGAACAGCGTGACGTCACCCTCTTCACCAATGTTGGCGGCACAGTGCATCGGCAGCACATCGGAGGCCGGCAGCAGGAAGTTCTGCACCGAGAACATCGCCTTCTTCATCTCACCGGCGTAACGCATGCCAGCGATCAGCACTTTCTTCTGCGCGAAGTTGATGATCACGCAACCATCGGAGTTGGTGCCGTCACGCTCTGGCACGCATTCGAAGTTGGCGACATTGAGAACTTGCCACTCCTGGCGACCGGCCGAGTTGTACTGCGCCGGGTTGATGAACAGGCAACGGCCGAACATGTTCTGCCAGGCCGTCTGAGTGGTCATCTTCACGGCAAGGTAGTGGTCTTCGGAAGCACCTACATGCACGTGGGAAACGAAGTGTTCCTGGGCGTTGTTGAACGCCTCCACACGATTCCACAGCGCATCGAACTTGTCGGCTGGAAACTTGCGGTTGATCGGACCCCAGGCAATCTCATCCTGCGTGCTCGGCTCTTCGACGATGTAGCGATCAGCCGGGGAACGGCCGGTGCGATGGCCAGTTCTCACAACCAGCGCGCCAGTGTCGGAAAGCTCGCCTTCGCCGCGGGCAAGGGATTGCTTGACCAGGTCGTCGATGCTCAGATCGGTGTACACAGCGTTATTGGATTGCGTCATGAGGGTCCTCGTCGGCCAGTAGCCGAGTGCTCCAAACGGTTTTGTAGTAAAAAAACAACCACTACTACAGCGGAAAAGTGGGCCGGATTATGCCAGAAAACCCTACAAATGGTAGGACCCTCCTGTCAGAACCGCCCCACCGCGGCCTACAGCCTTCAAAGGAGCAAAATACGCACCGACTTAGTGACGCGTATCAGATGGTGAATCAACGCCACCGCCAGCGAACAGCTGCGCGATATCAGTGGCATCGAAAAGATAGCGCTGGTTGCAGAACTGACAGTCGATCTCGACCGTACCGTTGTGTTCAATGACCAACTGCTGCGCATCTTCCAGCCCCAAACTGACCAGCGCATTGGCCGAACGTTCCCGAGAGCAGCTGCAGCGGAAGCACAGTGGCTGCACGTCGAACATGCGCACAGGGTCCTGGTGGAACAGACGATGCAGCACGGTCTGGTTGTCCAGACTAAGCAATTCTTCTGCGGTCAGCGTGCCGGCCAGCGTGGTGACATGCTCCCAGGTGGCGTCGCGCTCCTCGGCATCGGTCTGCTGCGCCATCGGCAACTGCTGCAGCAGCAGACCGCGCGCGCGATGGCCGTCGGCCTTGAGCCAGAAGCGCGTACCCAACTGCTCGGACATCCTGAAGTAGCTCGACAGGCTGTCGGACAAGTCGATGCCATCCAGGGCGACGATGCCCTGATAGCGCTTGCCCTGGCGCGGGTCGATGGTCATCGCCAGCGAGCCGTCAGGCATCAGGTCCTGCAATCCGGCACCGGGGGTAATCAGTGATTCGTCGTAGCGGGCGATGCCGCGCAGTTCGCGCTCGCTGGAGCACTCGACCATCAACAGCGGCACTGCGCCACTGGAGCGCGCCTGCAGAATCAGCAAACCGTCGAACTTCAAAGTCCCGACCAGCAGCGCAGCGGCGGCCAGCAACTCGCCCAGCAACTGCGCGACGGGCTCGGGGTAGGGATGTTTGGCCAGCACTTCGGCGTAGCTGCGCTCCAGGGCTACCAGCTCGCCGCGAACGTCGCTTTCATCAAAGATAAAACGCTGTGTGTAATCGATATCAGGCATGGGGAAAGTTATCTGAATAGGTGACAAATGATGACAAGTATCTATGAAGCGCAGCCTTCGCGCCTTGTTGCCGTAGCTTGCCATAGGCTGCGTGGCATTTTATCGCGCTTCCAAGCCAGGGTAATTCACAGCGCCCTAACCTGTGTCAATCGCGAACTGCACCACGAAAATCGAACAATTGTCGACGCTGCTTCTTGGTCGGCTTGCCCTCGGTGGTCACGCCAAGATTGCCCGCTTTACGCTGCGCCGCCTGGTTTTCACGCTTGGCGATGCTCTCCGGGGTTTCGCTATAAAGCATCTGCGCGTCGGGCGCACCACGGCGCACGATGGACAGCGCTTGGACCTCCACTGTACGCTCGTCAAAACCGGTACGAATCTGAAACAGGTCACCGATGCGCGGCTCCTTGCCAGGCTTGCAGCGCTCGCCCCGGCAGTGCACCTTGCCGCTTTCGATGGCCGCCTTGGCCAAGGCACGGGTCTTGTAGAAACGCGCCGCCCAGAGCCATTTATCCAGACGTACCTTGTCGTCTTCGTCTGACTTTTGTGTCATGGAAATTCCTCGATTACAGAGTACTCAGAACTGTACTACGTCGGACATGGCGTGCAGCAAGCCATTGCGACGATTAACCTGTCTTCTCGCCCCCAGATTTACCTATCTAATGGAATGCCCCTATGACCGAGTTCCCGACGTCATTGACTACAAGCGCTGTTGGATGCGAAGGCTGCCGCAACAGTCCTGATCTGGATTTTTCCTTTGCCTTTGCCTACCAGCCCATCGTCGATCTGCGCAGCAACTCGGTCTTTGCCCATGAAGCGCTGGTACGCGGCATCAACGGGGAAAGCGCTTTTTCGGTGCTGAGTCAGGTCAACGACCAGAACCGCTATCGCTTCGACCAGCTGTGTCGCACCCATGCCATTGCCGGCGCCTCCGCGCTGGGCATGGACACCCGGTTGTCGATCAACTTTTTGCCCAACGCGGTGTACCGGCCCGAACTGTGTATCCGCAGCACGCTTGAGGCTGCACGCGCGCACAACTTTCCGCTGGACCGGCTGATTTTCGAGACCATCGAAACCGAGCACATCGACAACCACCAGCACTTGATCAACATTCTGCGCGAGTACCGGCAATTCGGTTTCATGACCGCAATCGACGACTTCGGCGCAGGCCATTCCGGGCTGACGCTGCTGGCGAATTTTCAGCCTGACCTGATAAAACTCGACATGGACTTGATCAGGGATATTCACCAGAACAAGGCGCGTCAGGCTATTGTTCGCGCGATTGTCACAATGTGTGCAGACTTGGGCGTTACAGTCATCGCCGAAGGCATCGAATGCGCCGGGGAGCGAGACTTTCTCGGCGACTGCGGAATTTATCTGATGCAGGGGTACTGGTTCGCCAAACCTGCATTCAAGGCGTTGGCGCCGATTGACGCCAGCGCCTGGCGAACAGCTTGAACACGGAATCCTCTTGAAAACATTTGATCATCTGACCGTCATTGGTCTGCGCGAGTGGGTGGCGCTGCCCGAACTGGGCGTTGCTGGCCTGCGAGCGAAAATCGACACCGGAGCGAGCACCTCCAGCCTGCACGCCACTGAAATAGAGCCATTCGAGCGCGATGGGCACAAATGGGTTCGCTTCAACGCGCACCTGGGCACGGTGGTACAACTGCGCCATCGCCGCTGCGAAGCGCAACTGGTGGCCATGAAAACCATCAAGAGCTCCAACGGCCACGCTCAGGTTCGCTATGTGATCCGCACCACGCTGGCCCTGGGCGACCGGGTCTGGCCGGTGGAATTTACCCTGGCCTGCCGCAA
Organism: Pseudomonas viridiflava; assembly: GCF_900585905.1. GTDB lineage: Bacteria > Pseudomonadota > Gammaproteobacteria > Pseudomonadales > Pseudomonadaceae > Aquipseudomonas. Next base: position 67,748 of record NZ_UTVH01000016.1, on the reverse strand, counting down.
AGCGATGCGCTATCGCCTGCTGCTGGGCTCCAACGCTCTGATTGACGGCCAGCTGGTGGTCAATCCGGGCATTACTTATGTTCAGGACAAACCGGTTTTTCCGGTCTCGACTACCTCTGCCACAGGTGCTGCATGAAGATCGCTGTGCTTTCGCGTAACCCGCGTCTGTATTCAACCCGTCGTCTGGTCGAAGCTGGTATTGAACGGGGCCATGAGATGGTGGTGATCGACACCCTGCGCGCCTATATGAATATCGCCAGCCACAAGCCGCAGATTCACTATCGCGGCAAGCCACTGGAGGGGTTCGATGCGGTGATTCCGCGTATCGGCGCATCGGTGACGTTCTACGGCTGCGCGGTACTGCGCCAGTTTGAAATGATGGGCGTTTTCCCGCTCAACGAATCCGTGGCCATTGCCCGCTCGCGGGACAAGCTGCGCTCACTGCAGTTACTGTCGCGTCGAGGTATCGGTCTGCCGGTCACCGGCTTCGCCCACTCACCGGATGACATTCCCGACCTGATCCAGATGGTCAACGGCGCACCGCTGGTGATCAAGGTGCTGGAAGGCACCCAGGGCATCGGCGTGGTGCTATGCGAAACCGCGACGGCGGCCGAATCGGTGATCGAGGCGTTCATGGGCCTCAAGCAGGACATCATGGTGCAGGAGTACATCAAGGAAGCGGGCGGCGCCGACATTCGCTGCTTCGTGGTGGGCGACAAGGTGATTGCGTCGATGAAGCGCCAGGCCAAGCCTGGAGAGTTCCGCTCCAACCTGCACCGCGGTGGCAGCGCCAGCCTGATCAAGATCACCCCCGAGGAGCGCATGACTGCCCTTCGCGCCGCCAAGGTCATGGGCCTGAGTGTCGCCGGTGTCGATATCCTGCGCTCCAATCACGGCCCGCTGGTGATGGAGGTCAACTCTTCGCCGGGGCTGGAAGGCATTGAAGTCACCACCAGCAAAGACGTCGCCGGGATGATCATCGAATACCTGGAGAAGAACAGCGGCCCGCACATGACGCGCACCAAAGGCAAAGGCTGATACAACACGCAACGCCAGGCGCCAACCTGTCGGCGCCTGGCGTTGAGTGCGCGCTTAAACCGCATCCCTGGGCAGCATCAACCCCAATGGCAATCGCACCCGCGCTTCCAGCCCGCCGCCGGAACGGTTGCGCAGTTCGACGTTGCCGCCATGCATCGCAGCAATGCGCTTGACGATGGCCAGGCCCAGACCCGTGCCTTTGCCGCTGCGCGCCTTGTCGCCCCGGATGAACGGATTGAAGATCACTTCCAGTTCAGAAGGATCAATGCCTGCGCCACGATCGAGCACGCTCAGCACGACATAAGGCGCATTGTTGTCGCCAGACACATACGCAGCGACTTCGATGCCGTTACCCGCGTGATGCATCGCATTGCCGATCAGGTTGGTCAGCAGGCGCTTCATCGACACACGGCGCAGCGGAAACGGCGGAATCGGTTCAAGACACAGGCGGATCTGCTCTTCCGGGTTTTCCGGGTTATTGAAGGGGGCCACGACATCACGTACCAGATCGCTGAGGTTGACCTCTTCGATTTCCTCGTCGCGGCCATCGCGAATGAACGCCAGAAACTGATCAAGAATGGCATCCATGTCCTCGATGTCGCGCACCATGCCTTCTGTCAGCTCGCTTTCTCCCTTCATCAATTCCAGCGAAAGGCGCAGGCGGGTCAGCGGTGTGCGCAGGTCATGGGACACGCCGGCAAGCATCAGCTCACGCTCCTGCCCGGCCTGTTCGACGTCCTCGGCCATCTGGTTGAACGCGCGATACACCTCGGTCATTTCGCTGGGCGTATCGCTGACTGGCAAGCGCACGCTGCGCCCCTGCCCCAACTGCCTGGCGGCAAATACCAGACGCTTGAGCGGCTGATTGAGCTGGCGTACGAAAATCCACGCCGAGGCGGTGGATAACAGGCCGATGGCCAGGAACCAGCCCAGCACGCTCCAGATTTTCTGCCCACGCAACGGGTGCGGGTACAACGGCACCTTCAGCCAGCCATCCCCCAGGCTTGGCGCACGCACCCACAGCGCGGGCGGTGCATGCACGCGCAGGCGCACTTCGGTATCGGCGCCCAGCTCAGCCTGCATCTGGCGCTGATAGATTTCGCTGTAAGGCCAGTGCTGTTCGCCTTCCGGCACACCGCCGCCCACCACACGAATAAGCCCCGCCGCATCGGCAATGGCTTCGCGATCATTTTCACTGGCTGCCCAATAGGCGCGCAAAGTCAGCGCCACGCCATGGCTGTACTGCCTGTCGACCAGCACGTCTTCGTTCATCAGCAGATAAACCAGGGTCAGGGCCTTGGAAAACAGCACGACGATCAGCACCAGCCAAAGGGTGCGGGAGAAGAAGCTTTGCGGGAACCAGAGCGGGGTTTTCATAGTTGCAGCCATACACTTTGCAGGAGCGAGTCGTGCTCGCAGGTGTGCCCATCGCAGTGACCACCCGACACCCCGTCATCGCAAACCAAAACGTCGATAGCCCTGAGCAGGGTTATCGACGTGACGGGTAAACACTGTGGCGGGGCTGCGCCCGAGAGCGCTGGATTATCGGCCACCTGCGCCATCGGGAACGAATACATATCCAACACCCCAGACGGTCTGAATGTAGCGCGGCTTGGAGGGGTCAGGCTCGATCAGGCGACGCAGGCGCGAAATCTGTACGTCGATGGAGCGCTCCAGTGCATCCCACTCGCGGCCCCTTGCCAGGTTCATCAGCTTGTCGCGGGTCAGAGGCTCGCGGGCATGCATGACCAGCGCCTTGAGCACGGCAAACTCACCGGTGGTGAGCATGTGCACTTCATCGCCACGCTTGAGTTCGCGGGTCGCCAGCGACAGTTCGTAGTCACCGAACGTCACCGATTCGTCTTCGCTGCCAGGGGCGCCAGGCACCGGCGCGGCCTGACGGCGCAGCACAGCCTTGACCCGCGCCATCAGCTCGTCCGGGTTGAACGGCTTGGCCAGGTAATCGTCGGCACCCAGCTCCAGGCCCTTGATCCGGCTCAGCTCATCGCCTTTGGCCGTGAGCATGATGATCGGCACCTGATTGTTGGCAGCACGCAGGCGGCGGCACGCAGACAGACCGTCTTCACCTGGCAGCATCAGGTCCAGCACCACCAGATTGAACACTTCACGGGCCAGCAAGCGGTCCATTTGCTCAACATTGGCCACAGCACGGGCGCGGTAGCCCTTGCTGGTGAAAAAACGCTCCAGCAAGCTACTCAGGCCCGGATCGTCATCAACAATAAGGATTTTTTCGCCTTCGGCAATTTGTGCGGTGCTGCTCATTCAGATGCTCCTTTGATCTCGGGGCGCATTATGGCGTAGCTGCTGGCATACGCACCGTGTGCATTGTTAGCAGATTTTACCGCTGCTGCCATACATGCCTTGATATTCAACGCAAATAGCCCCGTTTTCTCGCTTGATCCCCTAGGGTCTGTTCCCGTCTCATCGCGGCCGCGTCGGAGTCTGTTTTGCCGCGAGGCAAGGCAGGAGACACGAGGTTTGATTGTTCCAAATGAGTGTCGAGTAACGTAGCCTCGCGGCAAAACAGACCCGACCCTTCGGGTTGCGTGCCAAATCTCGCCATGCGTCGTTGCAGGACTTGAAAAGGGAACAACCATTCTCTACGTCCTGGGCCTGGCCTGGCGAGATCTGGCCCAGCAACGCGGCTCGCGATGAAACGGGACAGACCCTAACTGGATCGCGCCGGGTATAATGCGCGCCCCTTGACGTCAGGCCGCGCCTGAACAGAACGGCCAGACAGATTTCGTTACGACAAGTCGGCGAGCGAGGCCAGGCAGCGAGGCGTCAGACATCGCCTTGCCCTGGCCCGCCGCTACTTTTTACGCTCACAACTCCAGGTGGTCTTATGGACAGCATCAACAGCCGCATCGCCGAAGAACTCGGCGTACGCCCACAACAGGTCGCAGCGGCCGTCGCGCTTCTGGATGAGGGCTCGACAGTGCCTTTCATCTCCCGCTACCGCAAGGAAGTGACCGGCAGCCTCGATGACACTCAGCTGCGTCATCTTGAAGAGCGCCTGCGCTACCTGCGTGAACTCGACGAGCGTCGCATCAGCATCCTCGCCAGCATCGAGGAGCAAGGCAAACTGACCCCCGAGCTGGCCCGCGACATCAAGCTGGCCGAAACCAAGACCCGCCTCGAAGACCTTTATCTGCCGTACAAGCAGAAGCGCCGCACCAAAGGCCAGATCGCGCTGGAAGCAGGTCTCGGCGAACTGGCCGACAGCCTGTTCAACGACCCGTCCCTGAGCCCGGAAACCGAAGCTGCACGCTTTGTCGATGGCGAAAAAGGCGTTGCCGATGTCAAGGCCGCGCTGGAAGGCGCCAAGTACATCCTCATGGAACGCTTCGCCGAAGACGCCAGCCTGCTGGACAAGCTGCGCAGCTTCCTCAAGCATGAAGCAGTGATCAGCGCCCGCGTGGTGCCAGGCAAGGAAGAGGAAGGCGCCAAGTTCCGCGACTACTTCGAACATGACGAGCCGCTCAAAAGCATGCCGTCGCACCGCGCGCTGGCGATTTTCCGTGGCCGCAACGAAGGCTTTCTCAGCTCCTCACTAAAGGTCGGCGAAGAACTGCCGGGCACGCTGCACCCCTGCGAAATGATGATCGCCGAACGCTTCGGCCTGAAGAATCAAAGTCGTGCTGCCGACAAATGGCTGGGCGAAGTGGTGCGCTGGACCTGGAAGGTCAAGCTCTACAGCCATCTGGAAACCGATCTGCTGGGCGAGCTGCGCGAAGCCGCCGAGGCTGAGGCGATCAACGTGTTCGCCCACAATCTGCATGACCTGCTGCTGGCTGCACCGGCCGGGCCGCGCGCCACGCTGGGGCTTGACCCGGGCCTGCGCACCGGCTGCAAAGTGGCCGTGGTTGACGCCACCGGCAAGCTGCTGGACTACGCCACGGTCTATCCGCATGTGCCAAAAAACCAGTGGGACCAGACCCTCGCCGTGCTGGCGGCGTTGTGCGCCAAGCATTCAGTTGACCTGATTGCCATCGGCAACGGCACCGCCAGCCGTGAAACCGACAAGCTGGCGGGCGAACTGATCAAAAAGTATCCAGGTCTGAAGATGACCAAGGTGATGGTGTCCGAAGCCGGTGCGTCGGTGTACTCGGCCTCGGAGCTGGCCGCCAAGGAGTTTCCGGAGCTGGACGTGTCGATCCGTGGCGCGGTGTCCATCGCCCGTCGCCTGCAGGACCCCCTCGCCGAACTGGTGAAGATCGATCCCAAGTCCATCGGCGTCGGCCAGTATCAGCACGACGTGTCTCAGCTGAAGCTGGCGCGCGGCCTGGATGCAGTGGTGGAAGACTGCGTGAACGCCGTCGGTGTCGACGTCAACACCGCTTCGGTGGCGTTGCTGGCGCGCATCTCCGGCCTCAATACCACGCTGGCGCAGAATATCGTTGCCCACCGCGACGAGAACGGCGCGTTCAAATCCCGTGCAGCGCTGAAAAAAGTCCCGCGTCTGGGCGAAAAGACCTTCGAGCAGGCGGCCGGGTTTCTGCGCGTGATGAACGGCGACAATCCGCTGGACGCCTCGGCCGTTCACCCGGAAGCCTATCCACTGGTCAAACGCATCGCCTCGGAAACCGACCGCGACATTCGCTCGCTGGTCGGCGATGCCGGCTTTCTCAAGCGCCTGGACCCGAAAAAGTACACCGACGAAACCTTCGGCCTGCCCACCGTGACCGACATCCTGCAGGAACTGGAAAAACCGGGCCGCGATCCACGTCCGGAGTTCAAGACTGCTGAATTTCAGGACGGCGTGGAAGAACTCAAGGACCTGCAACCGGGGATGATCCTCGAAGGTGTAGTGACCAACGTCACCAACTTCGGCGCCTTTGTCGACATCGGCGTGCATCAGGACGGTCTGGTGCATATCTCGGCGTTGTCCGAGAAGTTCATCAAAGACCCGCGCGAAGCGGTGAAAGCGGGCGATGTGGTCAAGGTCAAGGTCATGGAAGTCGACATCCCGCGCAAGCGCGTCGGCCTGTCGATGCGCATGAGCGACACCCCCGGCGAGAAAGTTGACGGTGCCCGTGGCGCACGTCCGGGCTCGGCGCCGCGCCAGTCGCAGGGCAGCGCCCCGCGCAAGGAAACCCAGGCTGCAGCCCCCGCCAACAACGCCATGGCGTCACTGTTCGCCAATGCCAAGCAAATGAAGAAACGCTGATGGACGTCCCGGCCGGGTTCACTGAGAGTGCATTCTTCCGCGCGATTGGCTGCCAACTGCGCAGTCTGGACGCAGGCGTGGCCGAAGTGGCCCTGCCGCTGGAAGATCACCTGCGCAACCGGGGCAATGTGATGCACGGCGGGGCGATTTTCAGCCTCGTCGATATCGCCATGGGTCTGGCGTGCTCCAGCGTGCATGGGTTTGATCAGCGCAGCGTCACCATCGAATGCAAGATCAATTACATGCGCGCGGTGTCCGAAGGTGAGGTGATCTGCCGTGCCAGGGTGCTGCATGCCGGACGCCGCACCCTGGTGGTCGAGGCCGAAGTGCTGCAAGGTGAAAAACTGGTCGCCAAGGCACAAGGCACGTTTGCAGTGGTCTAGGGTCTGTTCGGGTTTCGTCACGGCCGCGTCGGCGTGCCAAATCTCGCCATGCGTCGTTGCAGGACTTGAAAAGGGAACAACCATTCTCTACGTCCTGCGCCTGGCCTGGCGAGATTGTGCCCAGCAACGCGGCTCGCGATGAAACGGAAACAGACCCTGGAGCTTGCCGTTACTGCGAAAGCACAACGGCCGCTAGCGGGCATTGACCGATTTGAGTTAATTTCGGCGCTATCGAATGCGGCGCCGGGATTTTCTCGCGCGGCTGTACGGCGTTTTCGTGCAGATCCTGAAACCAGGCGACAACGCCAGTGCCCAACTTTTGTGCACCGTCACTTCTACCCTCGTAACGGGGCGATTGACGCGTGAAGGAATCCAACTTGAGCGAACTTTTCAACCGTCGTCTGGCCCTGCTCGGCGAGCGTAACCATCTTTCTCTGCTGGAGCAGTGCCTGCACGGTATCGAGCGCGAAGGGCTGCGCGTGACCGCCGATGCACACCTGGCGCAAACGCCGCACCCGCAAGCGCTGGGCGCAGCGCTGACCCACGGGCAGATCACCACGGATTACTCCGAATCCCTGCTTGAGTTCATCACGCCTGCGCTGGCCGACCCGGCGCAGACGCTGGCCAGCCTGGACCAGATCCATCGTTTCGCCTACAGCAAGCTGGGCAGCGAGTTCCTCTGGAGCCCGTCGATGCCGTGCCCGTTGCCTGCCGAGGAAGATATCCCGATTGCCTATTACGGCACGTCCAATATCGGCAAGCTCAAGTACATCTACCGCAAGGGCCTAGCACTGCGCTACGGCAAGACCATGCAGTGCATCGCGGGCATTCACTACAACTTCTCGCTGCCGGAAAGCATCTGGCCGCTGCTGCAGCAGACCGAAACCTTCGACGGTGATGCGCGCGAGTATCAGTCCCACGCTTACATCGCACTGATTCGCAACTTCCGCCGCTACAGCTGGCTGCTGATGTATCTGTTCGGGGCTTCGCCAGCACTGGACGCCGGTTTCCTGCGCGGGCGCGAGCATCGGCTGGAGCAGTTCGACGCTGACACGCTGTATCTGCCCTACGCCACGAGCCTGCGCATGAGCGACCTGGGCTACCAGAGCAATGCCCAGGCTGACCTGACGCCTTGCTACAACGATCTGCTCAGCTACACCGACAGCCTGCGCAAGGCTGTTGCGACGCCTTACGCGCCGTATGTAGAGGTGGGCACGCATCAGAATGGCGAGTGGATTCAGCTCAATACCAATGTGTTGCAGATCGAAAACGAGTACTACTCCAATATTCGCCCAAAACGCGTGACCTATTCCGGCGAACGTCCGATCCAGGCCTTGATGGCCCGCGGCGTGCAATATGTCGAAGTGCGCTGTCTGGACATCAACCCGTTTCTGCCAACGGGTATTGATCTGCAACAGTCGCGCTTCGTGGATGCCTTCGTGCTCTATTGCGCTCTGCAGGACAGCCCGCAGTTGACGGCCCAGGAATGCCGCAATGCGTCCACCAACTTCCTCACGGTGGTCAAGGAAGGCCGTCGCCCCGGCCTTGAACTGAACCGCAATGACGGCACCCTCAGCCTGCAGGACTGGGCCGCCGAGCTGCTGGAGAAGATCACGCCGATTGCCCGCTTGCTGGATCAGGCGCAAGGCACTGACGAGCACCTCAAATCCATTGCCGCGCAACAGGCCCGGGTCGACGACCCATCGCAGACGCCTTCAGCCCAGGTGCTGGCCAGCATGAAGGAGCATGGCGAAGGGTTTACCGCTTTCTCGCTGCGCCAGAGCAAGGTCCACGCCGAGTACTTCCGCAGCCACCCCTTGAGCGCTGAAGAGCAGGCGCATTTCGAAGCGCTGGCAAGCACCTCGATTGCCGAACAGGCCGAGCTTGAGCGCACTGAAGAACCCGTGGATTTCGACACCTTCGTCGGTGCCTATCAGGCGAGTATTCTGCGCATCAGTAATTGATCCAGAAACACGACTTTCTGTAGGAGCGAACTTGTTCGCGAGGCGATATTTCTGTTTACACAGGACCAATGCCTCGCCAACAAGTTGGCTCCTACAGGAGATCGTAATTCCCTTGTAGGGACGGGCCTACAACGCCTTCTCGAAAATCTTCGAATTGCGCTGAAAGTTGTAAAGCGACGCGCGTGCGGCGGGCAGGCGGTCTACGCTGCTGGGTTCGAAACCGCGTTCGCGGAACCAGTGCGCGGTGCGGGTGGTGAGCACGAACAGCGTGTTCAGCCCCTGCTCCCGCGCGCGGGTTTCGATGCGTTCGAGCAATTCGTCGCCACGCCCGCCATGCCGGTATTCCGGGTTGACCGCCAGACACGCCAGCTCGCCTGCGGTGGAATCGGTAATCGGGTACAGCGCCGCGCAGGCAATGATCAGGCCCTCGCGCTCCACCACGCTGAACTGTTCGATTTCGCGCTCCAGCACCTCCCGGGAGCGACGGACCAGAATCCCCTGCTCTTCCAGCGGAGTGATCAGGTCCATCAGCCCGCCGACGTCTTCAATCGCCGCCTCGCGCACCAGCTCGAATTGCTCCTGCGCCACCAGTGTGCCGCCGCCGTCGCGGGTAAACAGCTCGGTCAGCAGCGCACCGTCTTCGACGTAGCTGACAATATGGCTGCGCCCAACGCCGCCGCGACAGGCCTGCGCAGCCGCATCAAGCAGCTCGCCCTGATAATGGCTGCCCAGACGCAGAATGTGCGCTGGAACCTGTTGCGGGCGCAGTTCGCGCACCAGCCGACCCTGCTCGTCCATCAACCCGAGCTCTTCGCCGAACAGCAGCAACTTGTCCGCGCCCAGGTCAATGGCAGCGCGAGTGGCCACGTCTTCGCAGGCAATATTGAAAATCTCCCCCGTGGGTGAATAGCCGATAGGCGACAGCAGCACGATGTGGCGCTCGTCGAGCAGGCGATTGATGCCTTTGCGGTCGATGCGCCGCACTTCACCGGTGTGTTGATAATCGACACCTTCGAGCACGCCGATGGGCCTGGCGGTCACCAGGTTGCCGCTGGTGACCCGCAGACGCGAGCCCTGCATGGGCGAGGCCGCCATGTCCATGGACAAGCGCGCTTCGATGTCCAGGCGCAGATGGCCGACGGCATCAATGACACAGTCCAGAGTGGCGGCATCGGTGACCCGCAGGTTGCGATGAAACTGCGCGGTGAGGCCGCGGGCCGCCAGGCGACTTTCGATCTGCGGGCGCGAGCCGTGAACCAGCACCAGACGCACGCCAAGACTGTGCAGCAGCACCAGATCGTGGACGATATTGCCGAAATTGGGGTGGTCAACGCCGTCACCGGGCAGCATCACGACAAAGGTGCGCTCCCGATGGGCATTGATGTAGGGGGACGCGTGGCGAAGCCAGTTAACGTATTCGTGCATACCTGAAAAGCCTGCTGATCAATAGGACGTAGGACATCAACACTCACAACCCAGTGAGGGTTATCGTCGAAACAGGCATGGCCGCACGTGCACTCTCCTATGCTGGAAAACCCGGCTCATTGCGGGCTCAGGCAGTAATGTTCAATCAATTGACCCAATAGACGCACTGTGGGCTGCAAACGTGACATCTCAAGGTACTCCCCCGGCTGATGCGCGCAGGCAATATCGCCAGGGCCCAGGACCAGGGTTTCGCAGCCAAGGCGCTGAAGATAAGCCGCTTCAGTGCCAAACGCCACCGCCTCGGCGCGGTGCCCGGTGAGCCGCTCGGCCACCCGCACCAGCTCGGCGTCAGCGGCCTGCTCGAACGGCGGCGCCTCCGGAAACAAAGGCGCGTAGTCGATGCTCACCTGATGCAGTTCGGCCAGCGGTTCAAGCTTCTGGCGAATCGCGGCACGCAGCATGTCCGGGTCCATGCCGGGCAGCGGCCGCAGGTCGAACTCCAGCGAGCACTGGCCGCAGATGCGGTTCGGGTTGTCGCCGCCATGGATACAGCCAAAATTCAGCGTCGGCGTCGGCACGCTGAACTGCGGATTGCGGTATTTGAGCTGCCAGTCGCTGCGCAGCCCTTTCAACGCGCTGATGGCGTCATGCATGGCTTCAAGCGCACTGTGGCCAAGACTGGGATCGGACGAATGCCCGCTGCGCCCAAGGATATCGATGCGCTCCATCATCACGCCTTTGTGCAGGCGGATCGGCTTGAGCCCGGTCGGCTCGCCGATCACCGCAGCGCGCCCCAGTGGCCGCCCGGCTTCGGCCAGCGCGCGGGCGCCGGCCATGGAGCTTTCTTCGTCACAGGTGGCGAGGATCAGCAGCGGCTGCCTGAAGGGCTTGTCGAGCAGCGGCCGCACTGCGTCGATGATCAGCGCAAAAAAGCCTTTCATGTCGCAGGCGCCAAGGCCGATCCAGCGATTGTCGACTTCCGTCAGCTTCAGCGGATCGGTTTTCCACAGCGCGCCATCGAATGGCACGGTGTCGCTATGCCCTGCCAGCACCAGGCCGCCAGGGCCCGTGCCGAAGCTTGCCAGCAGGTTGAACTTGCCCGGTGAGACCTGCTGGATATCGCAGGCAAAACCCAGATCGCCCAGCCAACCGGCCAGCAGGTCGATCACCGCGCGGTTGGACTGATCCAGAGCAGGCTGGGTGCAGCTCACCGAAGGCGCGGCGATCAATGCAGCGAACTGGTCTTTCATGGACGGCAACGGCATGGCAGCTTCCTCAGAGCGGGTCGGCACGCCGATCATCATAGGACTAATGGGCGTCGGGAATAAACCGTAACAGAGCCTGTGCTGTACACTGCACGACCTCAGCAGCCACGCAACAACAGGCTGCGCCCCCGTTTTGGTTAACAGCGTCTGGATTCCCGGCCATGCAGAAAGAAACAGAAATCAAACTCCGCGTCAGCCGCGAAACCCTTGCTGCGCTGCGCGAACACCCGTTGCTCAAGAAGCGCAACAAAAGCGGCTGGGAGCGCGTGGAACTGTCGAATCAATACTTCGACACACCCGAGCGCGACTTGGCCAATGCCAAGGTTGCCCTGCGTCTGCGCCGCGACGGCGAGCAGATCATCCAGACCATGAAGACCCGCGGCAAAAGCGTTGCCGGTTTTTCCGAGCGCAACGAATACAACTGGGACCTGCCCAAGGCCAAGCTGGATCTGAAAAAGCTCGACGGCGACTGCTGGCCCGAGCAACTGGCGGACCTGGACAAGAAAACCATCAAGCCGCTGTTCACTACCGATTTCGTGCGCGAACGCGCGGAAATCGCCTGGGGCCGTGGCAAGACCAAGGTCGTCATCGAGGCGGCACTGGATCTGGGCCACGTAGTCGCGGGCAAACAGAAAGAAGAAATCTGCGAACTGGAGCTGGAGCTGCGTGAAGGCGATCCGGCGGCGCTGCTGGAGCTGGCGGCAGAGCTGGCCCTGACCCTGCCATTGATGCCTTGCGACATAAGCAAGGCCGAGCGCGGCTATCGCCTGCTGGACGCCAACAGCTACTCGCTGACCTTGCCTGCGCCGCAACTGCAGGCCGAAATGCCACTGGACGACGCTTACTCGGCGCTGGCCTGGCATTTGCTGGGTAGCAGCCAGCGTCTGGCCGAGCAATACCGCTTCAACGGCCACTGGCGCCTGCTGCAGGACTGGGTTGCGCTGCTGGTGGAACTGCGGGCGATGACCGGCAGCCTGGGCCAGGCCGCCCCGCGCAGTTCCAGCAGCGAATTGCGTGCCGCGCTGGATGCCCTGCTGGAAGACTGGCGCCCGCTGGTACAGGCAGGCCAGGAAGATGGCGATGTGCGTGGCGCTGCCCACGAGCAGTTCATCGAAGAGCTGCAGGACCCGCGCTGGGGGGTGTTCTCGCTGAACACTTCACGCTGGTTGCTGGCCCGCAGCTGGACCACCGAACGCAACAACCGCGGCAACCGCCAGGGTGCAGCGCAGCTGGACAGCTGGTTGCCGCGCCTGCTGGCCGACGAAGCCACTGCCCTGCAATTGGGTCGCTATCAGCAACAGCCGGAAGATCTGGCTGAACAGCTGCCGCGTATCGAGCGCATCCAGGCCTGGCTGCATCATGCCCGCGCTGCTCTGGACCTGCCGGAGCTGGACCGTCTGTATGGCGAGCTGAACAAGCTGGTGCAACTGGCCGAACAGCCGATCAGCGAAGAAATCCTCGACGCCCGCGTGCAACAGACCATCGTCGTGTTCCAGAGCCGCGCGTGGAAGACCTTACTGCGTTTGTAAGCACACGCTGATGTCGTGGGACCGGCTTTAGCCGGGAATGCAGCGTTTCTGACACCCTGTATAGGGACTGTACCGGCCCCCTTCCCGGCTAAAGCCGGTCCCACGCCGGCCGGTCCCACGTCGCTCGGCGTTAAGCCCCCTGCTCCACCGAGCCGATGAAATTCGCCAGCTCGGGGGTGCGCGGGTTGGCGAACAGCACTTTCGGGTCGCCCACCTCATGCACCTTGCCCTCATGCATGAACACCAGCTTGTCGCCGACTTCCCGGGCGAAACGCATTTCGTGGGTGACCATGATCAGCGTCATGCCTTCGGCGGCCAGCTTGCGCACCACGCTCAGCACTTCATTGACCAGCTCCGGGTCCAGCGCCGAGGTTATTTCATCGCACAGCAGCACCTTGGGTGACATTGCCAGGGCGCGGGCGATGGCAACGCGCTGCTGCTGCCCGCCCGAAAGCCGCTCGGGAAAGGCGTCGAATTTCTCTCCCAGCCCGACGCGATCAAGCATCTGCCGGGCCAGCTCATGGGCCTGCGCTTTCGATTTCTTCTGCACCACCTGCGGCGCCAGCATGACGTTTTCGCCGACGCTCAGATGCGGAAACAGGTTGAACTGCTGAAACACCATGCCGACTTTCTGCCGCAGCGTGCGCAGGTCGGCACGGGCCGCATCCAGGTATTCGCCGTCGACCTCGATCACGCCATCGTTGATTGACTCCAGCCCGTTCAAGGTGCGCAGCAAGGTGCTTTTGCCCGAGCCACTGCGGCCGATGATCGCCACCACCTGACCTTCTTCAACAGTGAGGTCGATGCCTTTGAGCACGTGATGGTCGCCGTAATATTTATGCAGCGCGGAAATTCTAAGCAGAGGCATGCAGTCTCCTTTCCAGGTAGCGGGCACTGAGCGACAAGGGGTAGCAGAGGATGAAATAGCCCAGGGCCACGAAGCCATACACCATGAACGGCTGGAATGTGGCGTTGGCGAGCATGCCGCCGGTCTTGGTCAGTTCGGTAAAGCCGATGATCGACGTCACCGCAGTGCCCTTGACCACTTGCACGGAGAACCCGACAGTGGGCGCCACGGCAATGCGCAGCGCCTGCGGCAGGATCACATAGCGCAGCTGCTCCAGCGGCGACAGGGCCAGGCTGGCCGACGCCTCCCATTGCCCGTGGGCGATGGATTCAACGCAGCCACGCCAGATCTCGGCCAGGTAAGCACTGGTGAACAGCGTCAAAGCCAGCGCGGCCGCCACCCAGGGCGAAATGTCGATCCCCAGCAACGCGACGCCGAAAAACACCAGAAACAGCTGCATCAGCAGCGGCGTGCCCTGAAACAGCTCGATATAGACCTTGGCCAGCACTCGTGGCGCGTTCAATCTGGAGATGCGCATGGCCATGACCAGCAGGCCCACCGCACCGCCACCGATGAACGCCACCAGCGACAACGCGAGGGTCCATTGCAGCCCGGTAAGCAGGTTGCGCACCACATCCCAAAGGGTGAAATCCATCAGCCTTTCCTCGCTATGTAGCGGCGTCCGATCCAGGCCAGAAACTGGCGAACCAGCAACGCCATGCACAGGTACACCAGCGTCGTGATCATGTAGGTTTCGAAAGAACGGAAATTGCGCGACTGAATGAAGTTGGCGTAGAAGCTCAGCTCTTCGGTGGCGATCTGCGAACAGACCGCCGACCCCAGCATGACAATGATGATCTGGCTGCTCAGGGCCGGCCAGACCTTGCCCAGGGCTGGAATCAGCACCACATGGCGGAACGCTTCGAAGCGCGTCATCGCCAGCGCTGCAGCGGCTTCGAGCTGGCCTTTGGGAATGGCCTGGATACCCGCGCGAATGATTTCGGTGGAATACGCACCCAGGTTGATCACCATGGCCAGAATCGCCGCCTGCCACTCCGAGATCTGCAACCCCAGAGACGGCAGGCCGAAGAAGATGAAGAACAACTGCACCAGAAATGGCGTGTTGCGGATCAACTCGACGTAAATACCGAAGATCGCCGAGAACGGACGGATATTCCATGCCCGCACTATCGCGCCAACAATGCCCAGGCTTACCCCCAGCAGCGTGCCGATAACGGTCAGCTCCAGGGTAAACAAGGCCCCCCGCAAGAGCAGGTCGGCGTTTTGCAGGACCGGGACAAAGTCGAAGTTATAAGCCATCGGCAAGCCTCGAAATCAGCGAGCAGTCATCAAAGATCTGCCGGCAGTGGTTGCTTGAGCCAGGTCTGGGCATTCTTTTCCAGGGTGCCGTCTTTTTTCCCGGCCTCGATGATCTCGTTGACCCTGGCCAGCAGCGCAGCCTGATCCTTGTTGACGCCGACGTAGACCGGCGAATCCTTGAGCTTCACTTTCAGCGCTGGAATGCGCTTGGGGTTTTTCTCGCTGATGGCGACCATCACCACGTTGCCGCTGGCGATCAGGTCGGTCTGGCCGGCCAGGTAGGCGGCGATGGTGGAGTTGTTGTCCTCGAAGCGTTTAATCGTGGCCTCTTTGGGTGCCACTGCGCTCAACTCGATGTCTTCGATGGCGCCACGGGTAACGCTGATAGTCTTGCCTTTGAGATCATCTATGCCGGTGATCGCTGCATCAGGCGGGCCGAACACGGCGAGGTAGAACGGGGCGTAGGCCCTGGAAAAATCGATGACTTTCTCGCGGTCCGGATTCTTGCCCAGGCTGGAGATCACCAGGTCGACCTTGCCCGTGGTCAGATACGGAATGCGGTTGGTACTGTTGACCGGCGTCAGTTCCAGCTTGACCTTGAGGCGATCGGCGATCAGCTGCGCAGTGTCGATGTCCAGGCCACGCGGCTTCATGTCCGGGCCCACTGAGCCGAAGGGCGGAAAGTCCTGAGGCACAGCGACCTTCAGCGTGCCGCGCTTGACGACGTCCTCCAGGCCATCGGCATGGGCAGGTGCCTGGCTCAGCATCAGGCTGGCAAACAGGGCAGTAAGCAAAGCGCTGTAACGCTTGGTCATGGCAAGACTCCGAAAGGCAATGAGTGGGGCTGATGGGCTCAGTGCACAGCGCATGCCACACGGGCCTGACCATACGGGTTTCAAGGGCCCGGCGATGATTTCGGTCTTACTGGTCTGACCAGTTGATGACCTTCGCGCCCTGCTTTGGCGCGCCAAAAAGTCACACCGCCCCAGCCCTGGGCAGCGCTTGCCCAATGCGTCCGATGGGCCTAAAAGGAGGTTTGACTGGAATGACTGGCCTGAACAGTGATGCCCCATAGCCCCCTCGCCGTGCCCGAATCCGCCGTCCGGGCGATCCGCAAACTGATTGCCGAGCAAGGTTACGAGGCGGGTGACAGCCTGCCCTCGCAGCGCGATCTGGCGGTGTTGCTGGGCGTCAGTCGTGCCTCGCTGCGCGAAGCGTTGTCGTCGCTGAGCGCGCTGGGCGTGGTCAGTGTGCAGCCGGGCAAGGGCGTATTCGTGCAGCCCGTTTCTGAACCAGAACAGCGCACAGATGGTTTTTCCTGGCCTTTCGATACCCGCGTGTCACCCGCCGATACTTTTCAGCTGCGTTACGCACTGGAGGGCTTCGCCGCGAGCCTGGCAGCCATCACCTTGACTGCAGACGAGCGCGACGTGCTGGAAGACAACGTCGAGGCCATGCGCCTGGAGCTGCGCGCCGGGGATTTCGAGGCGGCTTCGCGGCTGGACTATGATTTTCACCGCCACATCCTGGTCGCCAGCGGCAATCAGGCGATGCTGGGGATCATCACTGCGGGCGCCGACATCTTTCTGGAAAGCCAGAAAATGCCCTTCATCCGCCCCTCCCGGGCCATGGAGACCTGGCAGGAACATCGCAAGATCCTGCGCGCGCTGGCCCGTCACGCGTCGGGCGCCGCCCAGAAGGCCATGCACGAACACATTCGCGGCGCCGCACTGCGCACGGGGATCGTGTTTGTTTCGCCCGCCAGCTAGGCCGCTCCACCGCTCCCCTTTGATCCGACGCGCGCGGGACCCGTAGGAGCGCACTTGCCCGCGATGCAGTCGACTCGGTCTGCCAGTCACACGAGGTAATCGTTCATCGCGGGCAAACGCACTCCTGCAAAAAGAGAATGCCTGGTGAGCCAGTTTGCCCCTCCATAACCAGACTCATGCAACCTTATAGCCAGACTCAATCAAGCCCAGCTTCCTGAACGCGGCAAGGCCCGCTATGATAAGGCACGTTTTTTAGCCTACTAACTCGGAGAACTCCATGAGTAGCGACCTTATCAAGCACGTCAGCGACGCCAGCTTCGAAACCGATGTCATCAAGGCTGAAGGTGCTGTGCTAGTTGATTACTGGGCTGAGTGGTGTGGCCCGTGCAAAATGATTGCCCCGGTTCTCGATGAAATCGCCGAAACCTACAAGGGCAAGCTGACCATCGCCAAGCTGAACATCGACGAAAATCAGGAAACCCCCGCCAAGCACGGCGTACGCGGTATCCCGACGCTGATGCTGTTCAAGAACGGCGTTGTCGAAGCCACCAAGGTCGGTGCGCTGTCGAAGTCCCAGTTGGCCGCGTTCCTCGACGCCAACATCTGATGTGCCAAAGCCCTGCAATCTGCGGGGCTTTTTTTCAGGTGCGATACTAGACGCCCCCAAAATCAAGTGGTACATTCGGCCCCGCAACGGCTTCTCCGTTGCCCCCTGCAAGCCGTCGCCGACGCACTCCTTTCGATTTAGTACGCGATCCTGTCGCCTTCTCTGCGGCGCGGCCTCATTAAGCCAAAAGCTTAATTTTCCCCTCCCTACATGATTACGTCATTCCCCTATGAATCTGACTGAACTCAAGCAAAAGCCGATTACCGATCTGCTCGAAATGGCCGAACAGATGGGCATAGAAAATATGGCCCGTTCGCGCAAGCAGGATGTGATTTTCTCCCTGCTGAAAAAGCACGCCAAGAGTGGCGAGGAAATTTCAGGTGATGGCGTGCTGGAGATCCTCCAGGACGGCTTCGGTTTCCTGCGCTCTGCAGACGCTTCCTATCTCGCCGGCCCGGACGACATCTACGTCTCGCCGAGCCAGATCCGCCGCTTCAACCTGCGCACTGGCGACACCATTGTCGGCAAGATCCGTCCGCCAAAAGAAGGCGAGCGTTACTTCGCGCTGCTCAAGGTAGACACGATCAACTACGACCGTCCGGAAAACGCGAAGAACAAGATCCTCTTCGAAAACCTGACGCCGTTGTTTCCCAACGTGCGCATGAAGATGGAAGCAGGCAACGGTTCGACCGAAGACCTGACCGGCCGCGTGATCGACCTCTGCGCACCGATTGGCAAAGGCCAGCGCGGCCTGATCGTGGCACCGCCGAAAGCGGGCAAGACGATCATGCTGCAGAACATCGCGGCAAACATCACCCGCAACAACCCGGAAGTGCATCTGATCGTGCTGCTGATCGATGAACGTCCGGAAGAAGTGACCGAAATGCAGCGCACTGTGCGCGGCGAAGTGGTTGCCTCGACCTTCGACGAGCCGCCAACCCGCCACGTGCAGGTTGCCGAAATGGTGATCGAAAAGGCCAAGCGCCTGGTCGAGCACAAGAAGGATGTGGTCATCCTGCTCGACTCCATCACCCGTCTGGCCCGTGCCTACAACACCGTGATTCCAAGCTCCGGCAAGGTATTGACCGGTGGTGTCGACGCTCACGCCCTGGAGAAACCGAAACGTTTCTTCGGCGCGGCGCGTAACATCGAAGAAGGCGGCTCGCTGACCATCATCGCCACCGCGCTGGTTGAAACCGGCTCGAAGATGGACGAAGTGATCTACGAAGAATTCAAAGGCACCGGCAACATGGAGCTGCCTCTGGACCGCAAGATCGCCGAGAAGCGTGTGTTCCCTGCCATCAACATCAACCGCTCCGGCACACGCCGCGAAGAGCTGTTGACCGCTGATGACGAGCTGCAACGTATGTGGATCCTGCGCAAACTGCTGCACCCGATGGACGAAGTCGCCGCTATCGAGTTCCTGATCGACAAGCTCAAGCAGACCAAGACCAACGACGAGTTCTTCCTGTCGATGAAACGCAAGTAACAGGTAGCACCGCAGCACAAAAAATGGCGCCCTCACCGGCGCCATTTTTTTTGCGTCGTGGGCCGGTTTCAGCCAGGAAGGTAATAGTTCAGCCACCGATATGCATCGATTGCACTGGCCTCTTCCCGGCTGAAGCCGGTCCCACGCGACATCACAGCTGCCACGAACGTTAAGAGCAGGTAGGATACAAACCTATTTTATCGGTGGCCGAGTCAATGAAATTCAAGGATCTACGGGATTTCGTGCAGCAACTTGAGCAGCGCGGAGAGTTGAAACGCATCCAGATGCCCATTTCCCCTGTGCTGGAAATGACCGAAATCTGCGACCGAACCTTACGCGCGAAAGGTCCGGCACTGTTGTTCGAAAAGCCGGTGGGTTACGACATCCCGGTACTTGGCAACCTGTTCGGCACGCCGCAGCGCGTCGCCATGGGCATGGGGGCCGAAGAAGTCAGCGAGCTGCGCGAAATCGGCAAACTGCTGGCTTTCTTGAAAGAGCCCGAGCCACCCAAGGGCCTCAAGGACGCCTGGTCGAAACTGCCGATCTTCAAGAAAGTGATCTCCATGGCGCCCAAGGTCGTCAAGGACGCCCCATGCCAGGAGATCGTCATCGAAGGCGATGACGTCGACCTCGGCATGTTGCCCGTGCAGACCTGCTGGCCCGGCGACGTCGGCCCGCTGATTACCTGGGGCCTGACCATTACCCGTGGCCCGAACAAAGAGCGGCAGAACCTGGGCATCTATCGCCAGCAGGTGATTGGCCGCAACAAGGTCATCATGCGCTGGCTGAGCCATCGCGGCGGTGCGCTGGACTTCAAGGAATGGTGCATCAAGCATCCAGGCGAGCCGTTCCCGGTGTCCGTCGCCCTGGGCGCAGACCCGGCGACCATTCTCGGCGCCGTCACGCCGGTCCCCGACAGCCTGTCCGAATATGCTTTCGCAGGCCTGTTGCGGGGCAATCGCACCGAACTGATCAAATGCCGCGGCAACAACCTGCAAGTGCCAGCCAGCGCTGAAATCGTCCTCGAAGGCGTGATCCATCCTGGCGAAATGGCCGATGAAGGCCCCTATGGCGACCACACCGGCTACTACAACGAAGTCGACAGCTTCCCGGTGTTCACCGTCGAGCGCATTACCCATCGCGTCAAACCGATCTACCACAGCACTTACACCGGCCGGCCACCGGATGAACCGGCGATTCTTGGCGTCGCGTTGAACGAAGTGTTCGTGCCGATCCTCCAAAAGCAGTTCCCGGAGATTACTGACTTTTACCTGCCGCCCGAAGGCTGTTCATACCGGATGGCGGTGGTGACCATGAAGAAGCAGTACCCCGGGCACGCCAAGCGTGTAATGCTCGGCGTGTGGTCGTTCTTGCGACAGTTCATGTACACCAAGTTCGTGATCGTCACCGATGACGACATCAATGCCCGGGACTGGAACGACGTGATCTGGGCCATTACCACGCGCATGGATCCCAAGCGCGACACGGTGATGATCGAGAACACGCCGATCGATTACCTGGACTTTGCCTCGCCCGTCTCCGGGCTGGGCTCGAAGATGGGGCTGGATGCCACACACAAATGGCCGGGCGAGACCACGCGCGAGTGGGGTCGGGTCATCGTCAAGGACGAGGCCACGACGCGTCGGGTCGACGAAATCTGGAATCAGCTGGGAATAGATTGATGCGCGTAACTTTGCAGCCTTCGGGTGCAGTGCTGGAAACCTTGCCTGGCGAGCCGATCCTCGACGCTGCACAGCGTTTGGGCTACGAGTGCCCGCAAAGCTGTCGCAACGGCAATTGTCATGTGTGCTCTGCCCTGCTGGTTGAAGGCCGGGTGCTGCAGGAGGGCGAGGAACTGACCCAGGGCGAAATCCACACCTGTGTCGCCGCGCCTCTGCAAGATTGCGAAGTGCTCTGGGATGGCGTGCTCGCGCTCGGCGAGTTGCCGGTGCGCACGTTTGCCTGCCAGTTGAGCGAGTGTGTCGAAGTGGGCGGTGACGTCTGGCGCGTGGGCCTGCGTGCTCCGGCCGGCAAACCGCCGCGCTACCACGCCGGGCAGTACCTGATGATCCACAAGGACAGCGGCGAGAAATCGGCGTTCTCCCTGGCCTCGGCACCGCACAGCGGGCGCGAGCTGGAAATGCACGTGCTGGTGCGTGAAGCCAGCGCGCAAGCGCTGATCGAGCAGTTGCAGCGCAACCAGATGGCCACCGTCGAACTGCCCTTTGGTGACACGCATCTGGCCGATCTGCCGGACGGCCCGCTGGTGCTGATCGCAGCAGGCACCGGCATGGCGCAGATGCACAGCCTGATTGAGCACTGCCGATCCAGAGGCTTCAGTCACCCCGTGCATCTGTACTGGGGCGCGCGGCGGCCAGATGATTTCTACGAAATCAGGCACTGGGATGAATGGAAGCAATTGCCCAATCTGCACCTGCACAAAGTCGTCAGCGACCTGTGCGGCTGGGAGGGACGCTGCGGCCTGTTGCACGAAGCCGTGTGTGAGGACATTACCGACCTGAGCCAGGTGCACGTCTATGCCAGCGGCTCGCCGGCGATGATCTACGCCACGCTGGATGCGCTGGTCGGCGCCGGCATGGACGCTCATCAGATGCGCGCCGATGTGTTCGCCTACGCGCCGCGCCCCTGAGCGAACCCTTGCTCAGAAGCGCAAGCCGACATTGATCATCGCAGCGGAGGCGCCGAGCAGGACCGCCTCCGCACTGACGACACCCAGCTGCACACCAGCACCCGGAATGATGACCGGCGCGATGCCCTGGCGATTGAGTGGAATCTTGTCGCGATAGCGGCCCTTGTAGCCCTTCAACAGGCCGCCAGTGACCTTCAGATAAAGCGGGTAGCGGCGGCTGTCGAAACGCTTGCCGACGTAGCCGTAGAACGAACGTTGCGCAAACGAATTGCGGAACGTCGCGCCACCGTACAGCAGTCCTGATGCCTCGTTGCGCTCAAGCCCTAGCAGATCCTGCCGATTAGTGTGGTCAGGCGATGGCGAGAAATGCCGCGTATACACACTGGTCTGTACGACCCAGAATCCATGTGCACCCTCACTGGACTGCGCTTGCGCTCTTATCGAGCCCGACGCGCCAAGCAGCACGGCGGTCAATGTCATGCTGGCAATTACACTGGCTTTCATGCCCGGTTGTTCGCTCATGCCGGTTGTTCGCTCATGAATGTAAAGCCATGCGTTATACCCTGAGGTTGCGCGCACTAAGTAGGCGAATGCTCCTTATGTTATGTAGGAATAGTCTTAGAATTAAAACCTGCATTAAAAGGTCGTTTATCGGAAGTTTCTGACATAAGCGCATTGCAACTTGCATGGACTGTTAATTGCATCAAAGATAACGAATCGTTTCAGCGATGAGCCCGCAGCACCGTCTGCAGCCGATAGCCTGCAAAGCGCGTGCTGCAGCCAGATTGCTTATCGCCTCACCCGTCAGATCGCGACAACTGGCAGCATTAAACGCCAGGGGAGCCCGAATGGAGAATCAAATCAACAGCTTGTGTGCGGCCGTTCATGATGGCCTGGGGCTGACTTACCCGCCGGTTATTGATCTGGGTCCGCAGCTGACCCGCGAGCAGTTACTGCAATCGATGCATCAGACGATGCAACGCCATGAAGGCGGGCCGGTCTGGCTGTTCGCCTACGGATCGTTGATCTGGCGCCCCGAGTGCACTGCCGTGGAGCGCCAGCGCGGGCGCATCCATGGTTATCATCGCGGCTTGTACCTGTGGTCACACGAGCACCGGGGTACGCCCGAAATGCCCGGGCTGGTCTTTGGCCTGGATCGCGGCGGTTCCTGCAGTGGATTTGCCTATCGCCTGCCAGAGGAAAATCTCGAAGCCTCACTATTGGCGCTGTGGCAACGTGAAATGCCCTTCCCCTCCTACCGTCCGCACTGGCTGAGCTGCCGACTGGCCGATGGTCAACGGGTCCAGGCCCTGGGCTTCGTGCTTGAGCGCCATCTGCCCAGCTACGCGGGCAACCTGCCGGACAACGTACTCAGCCAGGTGCTGGCCAGCGCCAGCGGTCGCTACGGCACCACGCGCGACTACGTCGAACAGACCGCCTTCGCCCTGCGCAGCCATGCCATGCCTGACCTGCATCTTGAAGCCAGGCTCAAGCGATGCCGGGGTGAGAGTCAGGGTGTATGACACCACAATGCAAAGGCTTTTTTGCTCGTCAACCAGCAGGCGTCAGCATTGACTGCAGACACCCGCCGGGTTTGCCAACCTCTAGCGACTCACACTCGCAACCTGCTTGTGCCATAACGTTGGCAGCAGGAAGACAATCGCCATCACGCAGGCGCCAATCAGCAGGATAAAGCCGCCGTCCCAGCCAAAGTGGTCGACGGTGTAGCCCATCGCTGCACTGGCCGCTACCGAACCGCCCAGGTAACCGAACAGGCCGGTGAAACCTGCGGCAGTACCGGCCGCTTTTTTCGGTGCCAGTTCCAGCGCCTGCAAGCCGATCAGCATGACCGGGCCGTAGATCAGAAAGCCGATCGAGACCAGCGCGATCATGTCGACGGTCGGGTTGCCTTCAGGGTTCAGCCAGTACACCAGAGTGGCAACGGTCACCAGCAGCATGAACACGACGCCTGTCAGGCCACGGTTACCTTTGAAGATCTTGTCCGACATCCACCCGCACAGCAGCGTCCCAGGGATGCCTGCCCACTCATAGAGGAAATAGGCCCACGAAGTCTTGTCCACGGTAAAGTGCTTGGCTTCTTTCAGGTAGGTTGGCGCCCAGTCCAGAACCCCGTAGCGCAGCAGGTAGACAAACACGTTGGCCATAGCGATGTACCAGAGCATCTTGTTGCGCAGCACGTATTTGACGAAGATTTCCCTGGCGCTGAATTCTTCTTCGTGGCTCGCATCGTAGCCTTGCGGATAGTCATTCTTGTAATGCTCGACAGGCGGCAGGCCTACCGATTGCGGCGTGTCACGCATGGTCACAAAAGCGAACACCGCAACCAGCAGAGCCACTGCAGCCGGAACATAGAACGCCGCATGCCAGTCGTTGGTCCAGCCCAGGCCCAGCAGGAACAGCGGCCCGATCAGACCGCCGCCGACGTTGTGCGCCACGTTCCACACCGAGACCACGCCGCCGCGCTCTTTCTGCGACCACCAGTGCACCATCGTGCGCCCGCTCGGCGGCCAGCCCATGCCCTGCGCCCAGCCATTGATAAACAGCAGGACAAACATGATGGTCACGCTGGACGTGGCCCAGGGCGCGAAACCGAAGACAAACATCACGGCCGCCGACACCAGCAGCCCAAACGGCAGGAAGTAACGTGGATTGGAGCGGTCGGAAACAATGCCCATCAGGAACTTGGATAACCCGTAGGCAATCGCAATCGCTGACATCGCGACGCCGAGCTGCCCACGGGTGAAGCCTTCTTCGATCAGGTAGGGCATCGCCAGCGAGAAGTTTTTACGCAGCAGGTAGTAGCCGGCATAACCAATGAAGATGCCGGCGAAAATCTGCCAGCGTAACCGGCGATAGGTGCTGTCGACTTTTTCCTCAGGCAGAGGCGCCTGATGGGCTGCGGGGCGGAAGAAGGCAAACATGGGGGGACTCCATTTTTTATTTTTGTGTGCGAAAGTGAATATTACATTTTCGTTACAGAAAAAAGCAGCCTCCGGGTTCGAGTTTTGGAAAGGAAATGGAAGAAGCGGGCGTTTTTTAATGAAGACAAGATCTTTGTATTGCTAAATGTGGAGCGAATAGGATTTGTCCTACAGGTTTTTAGGACGCGAATGGATGTTCGTCCTACAGGGCAGCCACATACCATGCCCGCACGCTGAGCCGCCAGGTGCTGGCTCGGGGTGGTTAAGAGCGTGCGATTTCAATTAAGGAGCTTCACGATGAAACCCTGGCTACTCGCACTTTGCATGAGTGTGTCGCTTGTGGCACTTGCCGACGATGCGATGTTGATGCCTGTTTACGCCCCCAAGCCGAGATTTCCTGAGACGCTCAAAAATGCCGGAGTCGCTGGTGAAACCCGGGTGCAGTTCCTTGTGCACTCCAACGGGCATGTTTCCAACATCAGGATATTGAAAAGCGATGATCTGCTTTTTTCGGAGGCCTCCAAGGCCGCCGTCAACCAATGGCAATTCAAGCCCTGGGAGGTGACAGCCGAGCGCCCCGCCAGCATAGAAGTGATCGCGCCCATGATCTTCACCTATGGCGATAACACTCAGCTGCCGATGGTCATCAATGGCATGATGAGCAAGCTGTCCTGTAGCCAGGTCAACACCCAGGTGGCCACGGGAAATTCACGGCGGCCGAAAATCCTTCCGCAGGATCTTGGGGTTTTTTCTGACGTCGGGCGCTACCTGTCAGACGGAATACCGAGCAGCCAATTGTCGGAATCTCGGCGCTCAACGTTGATGAACGAATTCACCCAGCAAATACCGGAAATCATCAAACGCTGCGCGGCGGCGCCTGAGGCATATTTCGCGGACCAACTGCCTGACGGGGTTCGGGCGGTGTTGTAGCACCAGGCATCACGGACATTCAATGCGCACCTTTCTGCTCGGCGTAATAGTGGTATCTCTTGTCTGGCCTTTACAGCCAGAGGCAGCCGCCAATCCTTGGAGATTGGCGGCTGCCTGCTAAATGATCACCCACAATCAGCGCCCCAGATGAGCCGCAATGCGCATGTTATCCATGTCATAAACCCCACCGCCCCTCGCGGGTGACACTGCATAGCGTATCTGCAGCCTTTCCGATTGCCGGGGTGCCGATACAGTGGGGATTGATGGACTGCGCCCTGCGTTCATTGCAGCCAGGTCGGCGCTGGAAAATTGTTCGGCGAGCCGAGGCTCATTGGCTACCGCTCTCCAAAGCGCCGCTCTGAAGAAGCTGAATCGCTTGAACACGCGGCCTCGCAATTGTTCCGCAATCAACGAAGGGATAGGCGCGCCCAATCCTTGCGCTATGCCCTGCAGCCAATTGCCCTGAAGGGGCTGCCCAACTCCGCCTGCCACCCCAGCGTATTCCCTGGCGCCTTTGAACATGAGGTAGATGGGCTCTATTGCAGACTCAGGTGGAAACACCACGATGCAGTCATCAAATTCCAGTTCTTCAACAAATGAAATGTCCTCGATCAGCGGCACGCTGACAGGTGCTATATAGCCTGGTCGTGAAGAGCGGTGTGGGCGTGAATCCAGGTTGGAGGACGCAGGCAGGGCCCATATTACCGTGTTCGCAGGACGTCCCTGGCGATCCAGGCGATAGGTGCGCGTATCTTCGTCCCATGAAGCCGCACACACTTCAACCCGCGACAAAACACGCAAGCGGCTCGTCTCCACTGCGAATACAGTGGCCAGTTCGGTAATTTCTTTCAATCCCTGGAACAGTGCTCCAGAGCGCAATCCAGCCATGCCCGAGGTAAACCTGAATGGCAGCTCAACCAATGCGTTGCTAGCCGCAAGATGCTGCCAGTCCCGCCCGTCAGTGGGTACGATTTCCGCTAATGGAACGCTGAAGGCATAGGGCTCGCCACGCCCTGGATTGTCGAACTGAAATGACAGGATGCTTGCCTGTTTCGCAGTCTGCCCCCCCTCTGCCGCGGTAGCCTCCCAGGCGAGACCGCTCACGGCAGAGCGGATGCCCGACTTCAATCCGGGTAAGACGATGTCAAATGCATCCGCCATATTGGAATAGGTCGTCAGCACCCGAGGCATCACATCCACGTCATCCAGACGCACGCTAAAGATATTCACATCCTTCACTGAATCCGCCTCAATAGCCGACGCCAGACGGATCAGATGAGTTTCCAACTCATCGATCAGTGCTTGCGCGCGCACGTGAAGCCCGCGCTGTCGCTCTGCAAAAACGGGACGCAACGCGAGGTATTGCTCACTGGTGTGATTCATTTGCTGAAGAATGGCCGCCTGCAAACCGCTGTCCAGATAGCCGTAAGTGATAGAACGCTGAGCGTCATCCCTGGCGAATTTAACGCTCAGATCTAAAACCTCGTAGCCGTACACGCCGCTTCTGACGGCATCCAAAGCGACCTCAACATTAGCCAGCTTTTGCTCGGTGAGTACAAGTGTCGCTCTGTCATCCGAGGCACTGAGTTGGGCAATTGGCTCGACATCGGCTGCGAGCAACAACGCCTCCAGATGCGCGAACGCACTCTCCAGCCTTCGTTTTGCATCATTTATCTGGTCAGCCAGTTTCTGGACTTTGATCAGGTTTTTCGAAGATGCCATCGTGGCGCGTTCTTGCTCGCTGAGTCGCGGCCCGCCTGGCCGTTGCCGTGGCTGAGGTAGCACGTCATCCTTGAATGCCAACTGACCCTTGTCGTTATGCCATTTCTTCACGTGATAAAAAGCCAGGTCAGCCATCTCATTGCCGGGAAAGTCCGCAGCATTGTCTGGATAGAGCAGTAAATCTGCGCCTTTGGGATGTTTCACGATCTGATCGAAATGCCGAATGAGCGTGTCATGTTCTGGCTTGGACACGTCGACTCTATAAATTTTTCTAATGAGCGCGAAAAACTCTGCACGCGTGTAGTCTTGCAACTGCTGTTTAAGTTCCATCTTTGTTCTTCCATGTTGTCGATAAAGCTGAGCCATCTATAACGATATCGACAGCTCAGCCTTTTATTAATCGTGACCTTTATCGATTAAACTGAAGGCAATGTAATCGACCTGAGTAGATTTCAGGTAATGAAAGAGCACCTTGGTATTGGGGTACAACGATGGGTCAAGCGGATAAGCGTCCCATCCGCCCGTAAAGCCGGTAGGAGTGGGCACCTTTGCCGGACCGGCTGATTGCGGGGGAGCCCCAAATAACTCACGAACTGACGATTTATTCATGTTCAAAGTATAGGGCGTTGGCAATTCCCCTTTGTACTCATCCTCCTCAGGGAAAGTCTTGACCAGCGTAATGGTGATGGCCTCAAATCTACCGTCCTGATCCCAAAACCTCATACCGATGCCTTTTTCAGGCTCCAGATAAACCTCATCATCACCTGGGAAAACTTCATAGATTTCATGGTCAGGGATAAGCGACTCTGCCAATAGATGCTCATGGGTTTGACCCAGGCTCTTAATCCAGCTTTCAATCGTTGACGCGCTCATTCGTACCACCCCTGCTCTTTAATCAGCTCATGCAGCTCTTCACGGGCCTTCTCGATGTGTGCTTCTTCATAGCCCACTTCCAACAGCCCGACCTTAATCGCATCGAAATTACTATTAACAGCAACCCTTAAGTCCGTAGCGTCCTGGGTCTGTTTTTCCTCGGTATTTCTTCCGGCGTAGGCTTCACTGAATCTTCGGTGAACTTCATGTGGGATGGCAATGCTGGGGCCTCTGGCCAGATAGCCTTTCAGTTTCCTGGGGTGCATATCTGGATCAGCTTGTAATATGTGCCTCTTCAACGCCTGTCTCGATACGATGTGATCGATATCCAACCCATCCCGATGACTCCGCCACGCCAATCCATTGTAGGGCCCCACCTCCAATGGCTGTACCGGTGTTGCAAACACCAGATCAGGAGAAGGCAGCTCATCATCCCCGTCTCCAAACCCCGGAATACTCGCATTAACATCCTCCGGGTCTAGCGCAGGAAGTACTTCGTCTTGTGACCCCACAGGGTCGGTGGTTTCGCCTGGGTAAAGCGTAGGCTGACCCGGCGCTATGGGCAATTGGGTTGGACCCAGAGCCTCGCTGCCCGGTGGGACTAGCGGCGTCCAGGTTCTGGCGCCGGTTACGGGCCAAGGCAGGACCGTGGGTGCGAGCCTTGGCACGCCGGAGGTCCTGTCAGGCCTGCTGATGCTTAGCTGGTCGAGGCTGAAATAGACACCGGCGTCGTTTGCCGCCCGGCTGTTTCCAAACTCGAACTCTCTTCGTTCGCCGACCCACGACGACCTGGGCGCCAAAGGGGGAAAGCCACGGGCGATGCGCTTGAGGTTGATTTCACCGAACTGTTTGCCCAGCGCCGGATGTTCAGCAATGGCGCGCCATGTGGATTTATCAAACGCTTCAATCGAACTGAATTCACGGTATCTGAGTTGTTCGCCAATCTGCGCAGGCAGGGCGACGACCTGCCCCTGAGCAGCCTGTTGCCACCAGTCAGCCGATGCCACCTGACCACGGCCGACGACAAAGCCCAAGTCTGACGCGCTGGTCGCGAAGGATACGTACTGAGGTGCCAACCCCGTTTCTGCCGGGAAGCAAACGATGCAATCGTTGATACGCGTATCAACACCCGGAGGGACTTCACTGATCTGCTGTTCACCCGTGAACACTCCAGGTTGTGCTGCTGATCCGCTTGTATCTGCAGGCACGGATATCGATGAACCGACAACGAGATGTTTTGGCTGAGCGCCCGGAGTTTGAGCACGATAGGTATCAGTCAGCGGGTCAAGAACAGCGTTGATAACCGGCACATTCGCAGCTACCGCGCCGCCAGTTGTAATCCCCCTTAACTCGGTGCCTTGTTCAACAGGTATCGCCTTGATTCTGGTGGCTAGCTCTACCGAGCCTGCGGCGTAGGCAACGGCCTGTAAATCGACATTCTGCGGCAACCCGAGCGCATCAGCGCCAACACTCATGCCCTGAAAAAGGCGGCGGCGCTGCTCGGGCGTCAGCTCACCATTACCCAGTGGCTCGGAGTAAAACAGCGCAGAGAGAGAAATTGATAACGTCTGCCCTGCTCGCAGTGCCGCAACCCGTCCAAGCTCTTTGAGTCCTGCAACGATAGAGCTTTCCAGCGCAGCTGCAGTGGCCTCAACGACCAGCGCCCCGCCTCGGCCCCACACAACGGCGCCTGCAGCCATCGTCGCGCCGGGCGCCTGAAGGGTATTGGCTGTTTTGATTGAATCCCGACGCACCTGTTCATCAAGGCGGCGCTTGTGCCTGATGTGCTCCTCACGACGCTCTGCATACTGGCGGTGGCGTTCATGCACCGCCTCAATCTCACGCCACCTGACTTCTTCCTTTGCGTAGTGCGCTGACAGCGCCTGCGACTTGTCCGTGAGCGTCTTGATTGATTGCGACAGTATCCGGGCCTCATGCGCGGCTCTGTAGGCCTGCAGCCAATACTCATGCGCCTGCTGGACACGTTCAGGCGCATTGCCACTGTGTTGAACCAAGCCGCGTTGGTAATCCTCAGCTGTTTGCGTTAGAGGGTCATGCCCATTGAACGCACGAGCCTGACCTTCCCTGACCTGCAATTCACTATTCTTTTGGGTGATCAACCCTTCAAGCTCGGACTTTTCTTTTGAGATCAGATATAACTGCCACCGCTCATTCCCCTGAGAGTTTGGCGGCTTTTTGGCGGCGATTATTTCTGACTCAAGTGAGTGCGCAAGTGTTGATAACTTAGAACGGTAGGCTGTATCCAACTTCGATCTTGTTATCGAGTAGGTTTGCCCGAGAGTTTCGATCAACTGCCTGTGCGCGGTCTCACGCCGAGCTTGTTCGATGGCCTCTGCTGCGGCGCGCGCCCTTGCCTCGGCTTCCGCCCGCAGTCTTGCGATAGCCTGCCTTCTTGCCTTGGCGCGTTTCTTGGCTTTCTTGCGGCTTGATCCACCAAAGCCGCCGCTGAAGAAGCCGCCACCACCGCCAGAGCCGAATCTCCATCCGCTATTGCCACCCGAACCAGATTGCCCCCCACCTTTACCATAGGGGTCGTAGTCATTACCTCTGGTAACTAATATATTTTTTTCAGGTGGACTCGAGTTCTCGTCATTTGTGCTCATACAATGTCCTTTTTTTTGTATGAGCTAACTGTATTGAAGAGGATCAGCTAAAGTGGCATAACTATATACCACTTAATATTCGCATACTTAACACAAGAATATTCAAGCAAGTGCAGGTGCCATTGCTCTTGCGCCATCACCGGCACCTAACTATTACCTGACTTCGACCACCACCTTCCCCACCGCTTTACGCTGCCCCAGCGAATCAATCGCCTCACCCGCCTGCGCCAACGGGTAAACCTTCGACACCAGAGGTTTGAGCTTACCCTCGGCGTACCAGGTAAACAGTTGCTGAAAGTTGGCGACATTCTCTTGCGGCTGGCGTTGTGCGAAGGCGCCCCAGAACACGCCCACGACTGCTGCGCCCTTGAGCAGTGCCAGATTGACAGGCAGCTCGGGGATGCGCCCGCTGGCAAAGCCGACCACCAGCAAACGGCCATTCCAGGCGATGGCGCGCACTGCCTGGTCGAAGAGATCGCCGCCCACTGGATCGTAAATGACGTCAGCGCCATTGCCATTGGTAAGGCGCTTGATCTCGTCCTTGAGGTTGGCCTCGTTGTAGTTGATCAATTCATCGGCGCCTGCATGTTGGGCGACGGCGAGCTTTTCGGCCGAGCTGGCGGCGGCGATGACCCGCGCGCCCATGGCCTTGCCGATCTCCACCGCCGCCAACCCGACGCCACCTGAAGCACCGAGCACCAGCAGGGTTTCGCCAGGCTGCAGGTTGGCGCGCTGTTTGAGGGCGTGCATGGAGGTGCCGTAGGTCATGCTGAACGCGGCGGCGATGTTGAAGTTCATGGCGGGCGGCATGGGCAGTACGTTGTAGCCGGGCACGGCGACCTGTTCGGCGAAGCTGCCCCAGCCGGTCAGCGCCATCACCCGGTCGCCGATGTTCAGATGGGCCACTTTTTCGCCGACGGCAATGACCACCCCTGCGGCTTCACCACCTGGGGAAAAAGGAAAGGGCGGCTTGAACTGGTACTTGCCCTCGATGATCAACGTGTCCGGAAAGTTGACCCCGGCCGCATGCACTTCCAGCAGAATTTCGTTCTTTTTGATCTGCGGATCGGCTATATCTTCCAGGACCAGCGTCTCGGCACGGCCAAACGCTTTGCACAGCAGAGCTTTCATAGGGCTATTCCTTTTCGGTTTGTGGCCGATACGTTCAGTTATGCGGGATTACGGGTCAATGAGCATGGCCTGCCCTGATGAACAGACATAAGCTGGTGCGTAAACCGGATGAGGAGTGGACGTGTGAAAGCGTGGATCGTGATGTTGCTGGCCCTGTCGGTGCCGGGTATGGCTCTGGCGCAGGAAGAAGCCGCCAAAGAGGGTGAAGCGCCCAAGGCCATTTATGTGTCGCTGACACCCCCGTTCGTGGGTAACTACGCGCTGGACGGCGGGCCGAAACTGCGGGTCTACAAGGCTGACGTCGCCCTGCGCGTCACCGGCCCCGAAGCGCAGGCGGCGGTCAAACGCAATGATCCGCTGATTCGCAATCAGCTGGTGACGCTGTTCACGCAGCAGACCGTCGACACCATGACCAGCGCCGAAGCCAAGGAAAACCTGCGGCAGGAAGCGCTCAAGCAAGTGCAGCAAGTAATGAATAATGAAGAAGGCAAGCCGGTCGTTGAGGACCTGCTGTTCAACAACTTCATGATTCAGTAAATACTGCGCTTCAAATCAGTGCCAGGACCGCTGCCCACTGCTCGGCGGTCACCGGCATCACTGACAGGCGACTGCCCTTGTGCACCAGCGGCATCTGCTCAAGGGCACTCTGCTGCTTAAGATAGCCAAGGCCGAGCACCTTCGGGAACACCCTCACAAACGCCACATCGACAGCACTCCAGGGATTCTTGTCGGCGCTGGCTTTGCTATCGAAGTAGTGGCTGTCAGACTCCAGCGCTGTCGGGTCTGCATAGGCGGCACGCGCAATGCGCGCGATCCCGGCGATGCCCGGCTCCGGGCAGCTGGAGTGGTAGAAAAAGAACTCGTCGCCTGCACTCATGGCCCGCAGAAAATTACGCGCCTGGTAATTGCGAACGCCGTCCCAGCGCGCTTCGCCAAGCGCCTGCAGCATCGTGATAGACAGTTCATCCGGCTCGGATTTCATCAGCCAATAAGCCATTTTCCAACTCCTCAAAGGCGCTGCTCATAGATTGCCCTACAATTTGATGACAAACCGACGGTCGGCTGGCGTCAGCGTTGCGTGCCGGGACAGGTTGTCGCAGAATGCCGGGATTTTAAGCCCCACGTTGCTGCACGGCCTATATATACCGCTGCTCACATCGTATTGATTTGCCTATGGAGGGCAGTCATTGAAACGCAAGCCGGATTTACTTTGGATATTGGTCATTTTGTTCGGCTTGGGTGTCGTCACTACGGGTTATGCCCAAAGCTTGTGGTCCAATACCCCGGATGCACCGGTCGAGATCACCCAGCAGCAGCAGAAGTACCCTTCGCGGCACTGATTTGAACGCGTTTTATTTGTAGGAGCCAACGTGTTGGCGAGGCGTAATGTTTGATTACGCAGGCCCATTCCTCGCCAACACGTTGGCTCCTATAGATCTATGACCGGAAGCCTGGATGGATACCAGCGCCGGTCCGACACAGTGCCATCGAGCGGCACATCCCAGCTGGCCTGCGCCAGCCGCTCGACCTTCTGACATTCATGAGCCAGCCCAAGCAGCACGGGTTTGTGCCAGATCTTTCTGCGTGAGCGATAAGCCAGGCTGCGGTCGTAGAAACCGCCCCCCATGCCCAGGCGCCCGCCTTCATCGTCAAACCCCACCAAGGGCATCAGGATCAGATCCAGCGTCCAGATCTTGCGCTGCTTCGCCAGATTGATGCGTGGCTCGGGAATGCGAAAGCGATTGGGTCTGAATTTTTCCCCGGGACTTACTCGCTGGAACACCATTTTGGTTCGCGGCCACGCGCTGAGCACCGGCAGGTAAGTCGCCTTGCCACGTTTCTGCGCAGCACGCAGCAGCAGGCGCGGGTCAATTTCGCCGTCCATGGGCAGGTATAACGAAATATGCCGGGCGCGACGAAACAAAGGGTGCTGTGCCAGCTGGCGAAAGATGCCGCGTGCCGCTGCGCGCTGCTCACTGGCGCTCAGGGCGCGACGAGCCTTGCGTAGCGTGCGACGCAACTGCTGGCGTGTGGGCGGTAGATCACGGGTCATGAGCGGCGGTACATGCAGACTGATCCATTACGGTTGAACCAGAACATAGGACGCCAGTGCGACGACCCCGAGGGGATCGCTGTCGGCAGAATGCGACAACGAACAGAATTGAGACTCCCCGACGAACCGCTGTCGGTGTAGCCCTTGAACCCGAAAGTTCAAGGTGGAGATTGCAGGAGGTTTTAAGGCTTTCCGTCGAGCGGACATGCACACCAACCCCACGTGCAACCCCCGTGGTTGTGCGTATCGGCTCAGGGACATGACCGACTGGCAAGCACTCCAGGGAGTGGCGCCAGTGTAACAAACCTCACCGTGCTTTTCAGCCCCGAGGTGCATCCGGCGACGAATCGGCATCGGTGGAGAGCACCAGATCGACGCGATCAAGCAGGTCGCGGACCTGTTCGCGGGTCGAGCCGCTGGCCTGCACATCAGGCACTTCCTGACGATGCAGCAGATCGTGAGTAATGTTCAACGCCGCCATCACCGCAATGCGATCGGCGCCGATGACTTTGCCGCTGCTGCGGATTTCACGCATCTTGCCGTCCAGATAACGCGCAGCGCTGACCAGATTGGTGCGCTCCTGGGGCGGGCAGATGATGGAATATTCTTTGTCGAGGATCTGCACAGTGACGCTGTTGCCATTGCTCATGAGTCTTGCTCCAGGGCTTTAAGGCGCGAAATCATTGTCTCGACCTTCTGCCGGGCGATTTCGTTCTTTTCGATCAGATGCGCGCGTTCATCGCGCCACGACTTTTCCTGAGCTAATAGGAGTCCGTTTTCGCGTTTAAGTTGCTCGACACGAGTGATCAGTAATTCCAGTCGGGCCATCAGCGCTTGCAGGTCGGTGTCTTCCATTGTTTCCCACTGAATACTTTCTGATGAATGGCACAGGAGCTGGCTTAACGCCACGGCAGGCAGCCGTCTTGATGATCTTGTGGCGCGGATAGTCTAGGATAAGGCCTCATTCTAGACATTGCGCCGTTTGGCGACTAGCTACCCATGCCCATTCAGAATTCCCCTTACAAAGCATTCGCCACGCTGCTCAGCACCAGCGGTCATCCTGTTTCGCCCGCCGAACTGCATGGCCTGCTGCTGGGACGCAGTTGTGCAGGTGCAGGTTTCGATTCCGGCGACTGGTTGAACGACGCGGCCGAGCTGCTGGAGTCGGTGCCTGAAGACAATGTCCGCCAAGCCCTGATCGGCTTGCAGGACATGGTAAAAGGCGAGCTCACCAGTGACGACATGACCGTGGTTCTGCTGCTCCCGAGTGACGACGAACCGCTGGGCGAGCGCGCTATCGCACTGGGCCAGTGGTGTCAGGGCTTCCTCACCGGTTTTGGTCTCACCTCCGGTGACACGGCCTTGAGCGCCGAAGCCATGGAAGTGTTGCAGGATCTCGCCGCCATTGCCCAGGTGCAGGACGCGCTGGAAGAGTCCGATGACGGCGAAAGCGATTACATGGAAGTGATGGAGTACCTGCGCGTGGCGCCGCTGCTGCTGTTCACCGAATTCAACAAAGCCGTCGCCGCCGAGCCCAAGCCTTCCCTGCATTGATGTCAGTGGTCAGCAAAGCGCCCAGAAAGGAAACACGCCTGCCAATGGTTCATATCCCGAAGTCGGAATACGCACGTCGACGCAAGGCCCTGATGGCGCAGATGGAGCCCAACAGCATCGCCATCCTGCCTGCGGCTGCGGTTGCCATCCGCAATCGGGACGTTGAGCACGTTTATCGCCAGGACAGCGACTTCCAGTACCTGAGCGGCTTCCCTGAACCCGAAGCCGTGGTGGTGCTGATGCCGGGTCGCGAGTACGGCGAGTACGTGTTGTTCTGTCGCGAACGCAATCCGGAGCGTGAGCTGTGGGATGGCCTGCGCGCGGGTCAGGAAGGCGCCATGCGTGAGTTCGGCGCCGACGACGCGTTTCCGATCAACGATATCGATGAAATCCTGCCCGGCCTGATCGAAGGCCGCGACCGGGTGTATTCGGCCATGGGCAGCCATCCGGAATTCGACCGCCACCTGATGGAGTGGATCAACGTGATCCGCTCCAAGGCGCACCTGGGCGCGCAACCGCCGAACGAATTCGTCGCTCTGGATCACCTGCTGCACGACATGCGCCTGTATAAATCAGCCGCTGAAATCAAGGTCATGCGCGAAGCGGCGGCGGTCTCCGCCCGCGCCCATGTGCGCGCCATGCAGGCATGCCGTGCCGGGCTGCACGAGTTCAGCATCGAGGCCGAGCTCGACTACGAGTTTCGCAAAGGCGGATCGAAGATGCCTGCCTATGGCTCCATCGTCGCCTCGGGCCGCAACGCCTGCATCCTGCACTATCAGCAGAATGACGCGCTGCTCAAGGATGGCGATCTGGTGCTGATCGACGCTGGCTGCGAGATCGACTGCTACGCCAGCGACATCACGCGCACCTTCCCGGTCAGCGGCACGTTCTCTGCCGAGCAAAAGGCCATCTATGAGCTGGTGCTCAAATCCCAGGAAGCTGCATTCGCCGCCATCGGGCCGGACAAACACTGGAATCAGGCCCATGAGGCCACCGTGCGGGTCATCACCGAAGGCCTGGTGGAGCTGGGCCTGCTGCAAGGCGATGTCGAACAACTGATCGCTGACGAAACCTACAAGACGTTTTACATGCACCGTGCTGGCCACTGGCTGGGCATGGATGTTCACGATGTCGGCGACTATAAGGTCGGCGGGGAATGGCGCGTGCTCGAAGTCGGCATGACCCTGACCGTGGAACCGGGCATCTACATCTCCCCGGACAATCAGCAGGTCGCCAGAAAATGGCGAGGTATTGGTGTACGCATCGAGGATGATGTCGTGGTGACTAAAAAAGGCTGTGAAATTCTAACCAGCGGTGTGCCCAAGTCCGTCGCCCAGATCGAGGCGCTGATGGCTGAGGCGCGCAAACAACCGGAATTCGCCGCATGAGCCGTTTCAATCTGGCAATCGTTGGCGGCGGGCTGGTCGGCGCCAGTCTGGCGTTGGCCCTGCAGGCAGGCGCCAAGGCGCGCGGCTGGAACATCGTGCTCATCGAGCCCTTCGCCCCCGGCGACAGCTACCAGCCCAGCTACGACGCGCGCTCTTCGGCTTTATCCTTTGGCGCGCGGCAAATCTACGAACGCCTCGGGCTGTGGCAGGCCATTGCCCGCCGCGCCGAACCGATCAGACAGATTCAGGTGTCGGACCGTGGCCGTTTTGGTGCCACGCGCTTGTCGGCGCTAGAAGAGGGCGTGCCCGCACTGGGTTATGTGGTCGAGAACGCCTGGCTGGGCCAATGCCTGTGGCAAGGCCTGGACAAGGATGTGGTCAGCTGGCGCGTGCCCGCCGAGGTCAGGAAGATGCACGCCATAGCCGATGGGTATCGGCTGCTGTTGAGCGATGAAACCGAGATCGACTGCGACCTCGCCGTCCTCGCCGATGGCGGTCGTTCCAGCCTGCGCGAGCAACTGGGGATCAACGTGCGCCAACAGCCTTACGATCAGAGCGCGCTGATCGCCAACATCAGCCCGAGCGAAGCGCACTGCGGCCAGGCCTTCGAACGCTTCACCGAGCAAGGCCCGATGGCGCTGCTGCCACTGCCGGAAAACCGCTGTGCGCTGGTCTGGACCCGCACCGGGACGGACACCCAGCGCCTGGCCGACCTTGACGAGCGCAGCTTCCTCAGTGAACTGCAGGACGTGTTCGGCTATCGCCTGGGCACGTTGCGTCAGGTCGGGGCTCGCCATGTCTATCCACTGAGCCTCATCGAAGCGCAAGAACAAGTACGCTCGCATCTGGTCGTACTCGGTAACGCGGCGCACAGCCTGCACCCGATTGCCGGTCAGGGTTTCAACCTGTCATTGCGCGATGCCCACGCGCTGGCGCAGACCCTGTTGAGCAGTGACACACTGCCCGGCGATCTGGCGACGTTGCAGGTTTACCGCGACAAACAGCGTCTGGACCAGCAACTGACGGTCGGATTTTCCGATCAGGTCACGCGCCTGTTCAGCAACGACCAGCCGCTCATCGCTGCCAGTCGCAACCTCGGTTTGCTGGGGCTGGACCTGTTGCCGCCCGCCAAACGCTGGTTCGCGCGCCAGGCCATGGGTCTGGGCACGCAGCCGGGTATTTGATGCAGTCTTTCTTATCCACAGGCTCAGGCCGCAAGCGGGAATCATTCGAAGCATGGAAATTCGCGCAGATCTGCTGATTGTCGGCGCCGGAATGGTCGGCAGCGCCCTTGCTCTGGCCCTTCAGGACAGCGGCTTGAACATCGTCGTCGTCGATGGCAGCCCGCTGAGTGTGAAGCCGTTTGACCCTCAGAGCATTTTCGACCCGCGGGTCAGCGCCCTCTCCGCCGCCAGCCAGCGCATTCTCGAACGCCTCGGCGCCTGGCCGGGGGTCGCCGCGCGCCGCACCAGCCCATATGGCGAGATGCAGGTGTGGGACGGCAGCGGCACAGGCCAGATCCACTTTTCTGCTGCCAGCGTGCATGCCGAAGTCCTCGGCCATATCGTCGAAAACCGGGTCATCCAGGATGCCCTGCTTGAGCGCCTGCATGCAGGCGATATCGGCCTGCTCGCCGATGCGCGCGTAGAGCAGATGCGTCATTCCGCTGATGACTGGCTGCTGACCCTGGCCGATGGCCGTCAGGTGCGCGCGCCGCTGGTCATCGCTGCCGATGGCGCCAATTCTGCAGTGCGTCGCCTGACCGGGACCGAAACCCGCGAATGGGATTACCAGCACCACGCCATCGTCACCAGCGTCAGAACCGCCGAGTCCCATCGCAAAACCGCCTGGCAACGGTTTACTGATCATGGCCCGCTGGCGTTCTTGCCGTTGCACCGCGAAGGCGAGCACTGGTGCTCGATTGTCTGGTCAGTCACACCGCAGGAGGCCGAGCGGCTGACGGCGCTTGATGACGACGCCTTCTGCCGCGAACTGGAGCGTGCCTTCGAAGGCCGTCTTGGCCAGGTGCTGGCCACTGATCCGCGCCACTGTGTGCCGCTGCGCCAGCGTCACGCCAAGCGCTATGTCGCGCCGGGCCTGGCGTTGATTGGCGATGCCGCGCACACCATTCACCCGCTGGCCGGGCAAGGTGCCAATCTGGGTCTGCTCGATGCAGCGGTGTTGGCCGAAGTACTTCTGCACGCCCATGCCCGGGGCGAGCGACTGGCCGATATACGCGTGCTGGCGCGTTTCGAGCGTCGTCGCATGCCCCACAATCTGGCGCTGATGGCGGCCATGGAAGGGTTCGAGCGCCTGTTTCAGGCCGATCAGCTGCCACTGCGATGGTTACGCAACACCGGGCTGAAGCTGGTCAACGGGATGCCGGAGGCAAAGGCGATCTTTGTGCGCCAGGCGCTGGGGCTGAGCGGGGATTTGCCGGCGCTGGCAAGGGTTTGACCCTGACGCGGCTCGGTGGCGGGCAGAAAAATTCGTCGGACCTCGTGGGATTGGCCTGGTGGGGCTGATCCCCTGTGCTGCAACATCCGGTAACCGCTGCACACGGTCTTCGATTGAGATAGCAAATGGGATTCACTATCATTTCGCCTCATTTTGCCAACTCGAGACCCTCCCATGCAGGCAAGCAAGCGTCTTCTGGCTGCTCTGACTCTGGCGTTACTGGGCACGACGGCCCACGGCGCCGACGAGGTCGTGGTGTACTCCTCGCGGATCGATGAGCTGATCAAGCCGGTGTTCGACGCCTACACCGCCAAGACCGGGGTGAAGGTCAAGTTCATCACCGACAAGGAAGCACCGCTGATGCAGCGCATCAAGGCTGAAGGCGAGAATGCCATGGCTGATCTGCTGCTGACCGTTGATGCGGGTAACCTGTGGCAGGCCGAGCAGATGGGCATTCTGCAGCCGTTCACCTCGCCGGTGATCGACGCCAATATCCCTGCGCAATATCGCTCCTCCACCCATAGCTGGACTGGTTTGAGCCTGCGCGCGCGGACCATCGCCTACTCCACTGAGCGGGTCAAACCCGGCGAACTCTCCACCTATGAGGCCCTGGCTGACAAGAACTGGGAAGGCCGCCTGTGCCTGCGCACTGCCAAGAAGGTCTATAACCAGTCCCTCACCGCCACCCTGATCGAGACACACGGGGCCGACGCGTCGGAAAAAATCCTCAAGGGCTGGGTCAATAACCTGTCCACCGATGTGTTCTCCGATGACATCGCGGTGCTGGAGGCGATCAATGCCGGGCAATGCGATGTGGGCATCGTCAACACGTACTATTACGGGCGCCTGCACAAGCAGAACCCTGATCTGGCAGTAAAACTGTTTTGGCCCAATCAGGCGGACCGCGGTGTACATGTGAATCTGTCGGGTATCGGCCTGACCCGCCATGCGCCGCATCCGGAGGCAGCCAAGGCCATGGTCGAATGGATGACCGGGCCGGAAGCGCAAGCCATGTTCGCCGGCATCAATCAGGAGTTTCCCGCCAACCCGAACGTGCCACCTTCGGCAGAAGTCGCCAGCTGGGGCGCATTCAAGGCTGATACGCTCCCGGTTGAAGTGGCGGGCAAGCGTCAGGCCGAAGCGATTCGCATGATGGACCGCGCGGGCTGGAATTGATCGTAGCCTGACGTCTGCCGATGCAGGAGCGCGCGTGCCCGCGACAGCGTTTTTTCAACCGATGAGTTTTCGGCGGAAAGACAGCTATCGCGGGCAAGCGCGCTCCTACAGACCCGTGTCATAACCATGCCTCTAAGGTCCACCTCTTGGCCCACCCTGCCCAACGTCGCTGGTATCCCCTGGTCTTCGCCATTGCCGCTCTGGTGCTGTTGCCCCTGAGCGTACTGCTGTTGTCGTGGCAGACCATCGACACGCAGATCTGGGCGCATCTGTGGCAAACCCAGATGCCACGCCTGCTGGGCAATACCCTGACGCTGGTGCTGGGCGTCGGTGTCGGAGTGACGCTGCTGGGCGTCAGCCTGGCCTGGCTGACCAGCCTGTGCGAGTTTCCAGGGCGGCGCTGGCTGGACTGGGCACTCATGCTGCCCTTCGCCATTCCGGCCTACGTACTGGCCTTTGTCTTTGTCGGCCTGCTGGATTTTTCCGGCCCGGTGCAAACCCTGCTGCGCGAATGGTTCGGCACCGGGCTGCGCTTGCCACGGGTGCGCTCAACCGGTGGAGTGATCATCGTCCTGGTGCTGGTGTTCTATCCCTATGTCTACCTGCTGGCGCGCACCGCCTTTCTGGCTCAGGGCAAGGGGCTGATGGAAGCGGCGCGCGTGCTGGGCCAGACACCGTGGCAGGCATTCTGGCGGGTGGCCTTGCCCATGGCGCGCCCGGCAATCGGTGCAGGCGTCGCGCTGGCCTTGATGGAAACCCTGGCCGATTTCGGCGCCGTTGCCGTGTTCAACTTCGATACCTTCACCACCGCCATTTACAAGACCTGGTATGGCTTCTTCAGCCTTTCCAGCGCAGCCCAGCTGGCCAGCCTGCTGCTGTTGGCGGTCATGCTGGTGCTGTACGGCGAGCGCCGGGCCCGGGGCGCGAGCCGGGTGACTAACGAGCGCCCACGAGCGGGCGCGCTATATCCGTTGCGCGGCATCAAGGCTGCGGCGGCAACACTGTGGTGCTGCCTGGTGTTCCTGTGCGCCTTTGCCGTGCCGCTGCTGCAACTGATCGTCTGGGTCTGGCAGCGTGGCCGCTTCGATCTCGACGAGCGTTATTTCGGGCTGATTCTGCACACCTTGTACCTGGGCGCCATCGCCGCCCTGATCACTGTCAGCGTCGCGCTGGTGCTGGCTTTTGCCCGGCGGCTGGCGCCGACACGCAGCATCAATTCTGCCGTAGGTCTGGCCAATCTCGGCTACGCCCTGCCCGGCTCGGTGCTGGCGGTATCGATCATGCTGGCGTTCAGTTACCTGGACCGCGAGCTGGTGATTCCGCTGTCCGGCTGGCTGGGTGGCGCAGGCAAACCATTGCTGCTGGGCAGCCTGGCGGCATTGCTGCTGGCGTATCTGGTGCGTTTCATTGCGGTGGCCTACGGGCCGCTGGAAAACAGCCTGTCACGCATTCGCCCTTCGCTTCCGGAAGCGGCGCGCAGCCTCGGTGTCAGCGGGCCGCGGCTGTTTTTCAAGGTCTACCTGCCGCTGCTGATCCCGGGCGCGCTGAGCGCTGCGCTGCTGGTTTTTGTCGATGTGCTCAAGGAAATGCCGGCAACGTTGCTGATGCGCCCGTTCGGCTGGGACACCCTGGCAGTGCGCATCTTCGAGATGACCAGCGAGGGCGAATGGGCCCGCGCTGCCCTGCCCGCCCTCACCCTCGTACTGGTCGGGCTGCTGCCGGTGATCGGCCTGATCAGGCGCTCGGCCCGGCAACGCCGCTCGCGCTGAAATCGGCAACGATCAGCACCAGGTGCGGGTCTACCCCCTTGCGGCTACAATGCGCCGCAATCGGTGCGGTCTGTCAGACTGTTCGACATGTTGTGATCAGCGTTACACCCCAGTTCACCGGGGCGTGTCAGCCTCCTGCCTGTCCGCATCTTCGCCACGCCCGGAAGGAGAGACCCATGGGACAGCGCACACCGCTTTTTGACCTGCACCTCGCGCTGGGCGCGAAAATGGTCGATTTCAGTGGTTGGGACATGCCCTTGCATTATGGATCGCAGGTCGAGGAACACCATCAGGTGCGCCGCGATTGTGGTGTGTTCGATGTCTCGCACATGCACGTCATCGATGTCAGCGGCAGCCAGGCCACCCTCTGGCTGCAGTACCTGCTGGCCAATGATGTCGCCCGCCTGCAAGACGTCGGCCGCGCGCTGTACAGCGCGATGCTCGACGACAACGGCGGCGTGGTCGACGACATGATCGTTTACCTCACCGAGAGTGGCTATCGGCTGGTGGTCAATGCCGCCACCGGCGCCAAGGACATGGCTTGGATGCGGGCCCGGCTCGGTGACTTCGATGTGCAGCTCGACAGGCGCGACGAAATGTCGGTGCTCGCCGTTCAGGGGCCCCAGGCCCGAGCGCGGATTGCCGATCTGGTCAGCGCCCAGCGCGCTACCCTTATTCGCCAGCTCAAGCCCTTCGAAGGCCACCAGGAGCGGGACTGGTTCATCGCCCGCACCGGCTACACCGGCGAAGACGGCCTGGAAATCATCTTGCCCTCGAAACAGGCGCCCGGCTTCTTCAATGACCTGGTCGGGGCTGGCATTTCGCCGGTTGGCCTGGGCGCACGCGATACGCTGCGCCTTGAGGCGGGCATGAACCTGTACGGCCAGGACATCGACGAGAACGTCACACCGCAGGTCTCCAACATGGCCTGGACCATTGCCTGGGAGCCTGCCGAGCGGCAATTCATAGGCCGCGCCGCACTGGAGGCGGAGCGTGCCCGCGGCATCGCTTCGAAACTGGTGGGGCTGGTGCTGGAAGAACGTGGCGTATTACGTGCGCATCAGGTGGTGCGCATCGCAGAAGTTGGCGAAGGAGAGATCACCAGTGGTAGTTTCTCTCCTACGCTGAGCAAATCGATTGCCTTGGCGCGAGTGCCAATGGCTACTGCTGATCGGGCCGAAGTCGAAATTCGCGGCAAATGGTACCCGGTTCGCGTGGTCAAGCCTGCGTTTGTGCGCCATGGCAGAGCCTTGATCTAAAATTCCTGGCGGGCTTACCGCTGACCGACTTTGAGGATGACTAAATGAGCAAGATCCCCGCCGAGCTGCGTTTCGCCGAAAGCCATGAATGGGCGAAGAAGGAAGGCGAGCTGATTATCGTCGGCATTTCCGACCACGCCCAGGAAGCGCTGGGTGACGTGGTGTTCGTCGAACTGCCGGAGATCGGCAAGGTGTTTGCTGCTGGCGACGCTGCTGGCGTCGTCGAGTCGGTCAAGGCTGCGTCCGACATCTACTCGCCGGTTGCGGGCGAAGTGGTTGAGGTCAACGAAGCCCTGGCGGGTGAGCCCGAGCTGTTGAACTCCACCCCTTACGATGCCTGGATCTTCAAGCTCAAGCCTTCAGCTGCCGAGAGCGATCTTGCCAAACTGCATGATGCCGCTGCCTACAAGGCTGCCATTGGCGAGTAAGCCTGGCTGCACACACAAAAATGCCGCTCATTGAGCGGCATTTTTTTTGCGCGGCGATTACTGGTTTTCGGCGACCAGGTTTTTCGCCAGGATGGCGTTTGCCAAGTCCATGTCCGAAGCGTTCAAGCCCGGGTTTTCACTGCGAACCTGCTGGATGGCAGCTTCCAGAAAAGGACCACGGATGCCGCCGTTGCTGGCAACGTAGCTGCCCGCATCGTCTTGAGCGGCAACGATCAGCTTGTGATCCTTGAAGGTCAGGTACGTCGAGCCAGTGGTTGCGCCCGAAGAAATGACATCACGCCAGAACCCCGCGTCGGCCATTGCCGAACCGACCGGGAGAGAAAGCAGGGCAAACGTGGCGACAGCGAACTTGAGGCGCATGAGGGTAACTCCAACTATGGTTGTTCTGAACCCGTTTGATGACTGAACCGGGGTGGTAGTTCCGTTCCGGGCCTGAGTACCTTTGCCGACACCCATGCAAAGCCCGGCCCCGGATCGCCTCTTGAGTGACTGTCATAGCGCCTCGACACGCAAGACAGTGCCGTCCTGACCTACTACCTTCACC
Source organism: Pseudomonas viridiflava (assembly GCF_900585905.1). GTDB lineage: Bacteria > Pseudomonadota > Gammaproteobacteria > Pseudomonadales > Pseudomonadaceae > Aquipseudomonas. The sequence continues at coordinate 23,400 of NZ_UTVH01000016.1, read as the reverse complement.
TGGCTGCCTGCCGGCGTATCCGGGCCCGCCGCCAGCCAGACACCGTCGGCAACCTTGATTTTCCCTCGCCCTTCCACGATGGCATCGTGAACAACGAATACCCTGCCGATGAGTTCCGAACCCCGCACGTTCAGCCCTGGCTGGTCAGAAGGCCGCTTGACCATCCTTTGGCGCCACCACCAGTACACCGCAGTGAATACTGACAGGAGCGCAAACAACAGAAACTGCAGGGTCCAGAGCAGACCCGGGATAACGAACGTCAATACGCCGACGGTTGCCGCAGCCACCCCCATCCAGAGCAGGTAGCCTCCTGCGCCAAACACTTCGAGAATCAGCAATAAAGTGCCCAGCCCAAGCCAATCCCAGTACGAAAGGTTTTGCAGGTACTCCATCACGCCTCGCCCCTCAGCTCTTGTTACCGAACGTTGCCTTGACGATTTCGCCAATACCTCCCACTGCACCAATCACCTGAGTGGCCTCCAGGGGCATCAGGATGACCTTGCTGTTATCGGCCGAAGCCAGCTTGCCCAGTGCATCAATGTATTTTTGCGCGACGAAATAGTTCACGGCCTGCACATTGCCTGTGGCAATCGCCTCGGACACTACCTGGGTTGCACGGGCTTCAGCTTCAGCTTGTCGCTCCCGCGCTTCAGACTCAAGAAACGCAGCCTGCCTGCCGCCTTCGGCCTCAAGTATCTGAGCCTGCTTTTTACCTTCAGCAGTGAGGATAGCCGACGCACGTAGCCCCTCGGCCTCAAGTATCTGTGCACGCTTGATACGTTCTGCTTTCATCTGGCCAGACATCGCAGCCATCAGATCGTCTGGCGGGCTGATGTCCTTGATTTCGATGCGCGTGATTTTGATGCCCCAGGGCGCCGTCGCTTCATCCACGGTACGCAGCAGGCGCTCGTTGATGCCGTCCCGCTGGCTGAGCATCGCGTCCAGCTCCATCGAGCCGAGCACGGTGCGTATGTTGGTTTGCAGCAGATTGCGAATGGCATGCTCGAGGTTGTTGACCTCGTACGCCGCCTGCGCCGTATTGACGACCTGGAAGAAACAGACGGCATCAATCTGCACCGTCGCGTTGTCGGCCGTGATGACTTCCTGAGGCGGAATGTCGAGCACGCTTTCCATGACATTGATCTTGCGACCGACTCGGTCCATCACCGGCACGATGATGTTCAAGCCCGGTTTAAGGGTGTTGGTGTAACGGCCGAAACGCTCGACCGTCCATTGATAGCCTTGAGGCACAACCTTGAAACCCATGAATACGATGACGATCGCCAGCGCTACGAACAACAGAACCACACTTCCCAGTTGCATGACTTATCCCTGTTTTGCGATTGTTTGTGGGTCCTATTTAGTCAGAAACAGAGCAAAACGGGTGACGGATTTACAGGAGTATTTGTTCAAGATGTGATCCTCACCGCTCTGCATCTCTGCGTCAAAACGGTGGCTGCATCGCAGCGATCCCGGGCGACGCCTGCTAACGCTGCTCGCTCTGCGGCGTCACGCGCAGCACCTCCTCGAGTGTGGTCAGCCCGGCCGAGACCTTCTGCGCCGCAGACAGCCGCAAGCTGCGCATGCCTTCCTTGAAAGCCTGGCGGCGCATCGCCGTAAGGTCCAGATCAGCGCTGATCAACGCTCGCACGCCGTCGGACATCAACATGATTTCGTACACCCCGGCGCGGCCGCGATAGCCGGTGTCGCGACATTCGACGCAGCCCACCGCCTGGTGTGCGCCGGACGGCACGGGCGCCTGCCAGGGCCGGGTCAGGCTCTGCCAGTCGCGCTCGTCGAGGGTGATCGGCGCTTTGCAGTGCGGGCACAGGGTACGCACCAGACGCTGCGCCATGACCCCGAGGATCGTGGCCTTGAGCAGGTAATGCGGCACACCCAGCTCAAGCATCCGGCTGATGGCGCTAGGCGCGTCGTTGGTGTGCAGCGTCGACAGTACAAGGTGACCGGTCAGTGCTGCCTGGATCGCCATTTCTGCGGTTTCCAGATCGCGAATCTCGCCAATCATGATGATGTCCGGGTCTTGCCGCATCAGGGCGCGCACGCCGCTGGCAAAGGACAGGTCAATGTTGTGCTGAACCTGCATCTGATTGAACGCAGGTTCGACCATCTCGATCGGGTCTTCGATGGTGCACAGGTTGACCTCCGACGTGGCGAGCATTTTCAGCGTGGTATACAGCGTCGTGGTCTTGCCGGAACCGGTAGGCCCGGTCACCAGAATGATGCCGTTGGGCTGGCGGGTCATGCCCTCCCAGCGGCGCAGGTCGTCGGTGGAAAAGCCCAACTGGTCGAAATTCTTCAGCAGCACTTCCGGGTCGAAGATCCGCATGACCATTTTTTCGCCGAAGGCCGTGGGCAGTGTCGACAGCCGCAGCTCGACTTCGCCACCGTGGGGCGTACTGGTCTTGACCCGGCCGTCCTGCGGCTTGCGTTTCTCGGCGACGTTCATCCGGCCGAGGCTTTTCAGGCGGCTGATGATCGCCATGGTCACTTGCGGCGGGAACTGATAGACGTTGTGCAGCACGCCATCGATGCGAAAGCGCACCGTGCCCTGTTCGCGGCGCGGCTCGATATGAATATCACTGGCGCGCTGCTGAAAGGCGTACTGGAACAGCCAGTCGACGATGTTGACGATGTGGGCGTCGTTGGCGTCGGGCTCCTGATCACTGGCGCCGAGCTTGAGCAACTGCTCGAAGTTGCCCATGCCACTGATCTTCTGATCGGTGGCGGCAGCGCCACTGACGGATTTTGCCAGCCGATAGAACTCCACAGCCAGGCGCTGGATATCAATGGGGTTGGCCACCACGCGCTTGATCGGCAGCTTCAGCACGTGGGTCAGATCGGCTTCCCAGGCACGCACATAAGGCTGCGCGCTGGCGATAGTCACGGCGTCGCGATCCACCGCCACGGCGAGAATCTTGTGCCGCTGGGCAAAGGCATAAGACATCAGCGGCGTCACTGACGCCACCTGGATCTTGAGCGGGTCGATGCGCAGATAAGGCTGGCCGCTTTGCTCGGCAAGCCAGGCGGTGAGGGTTTCCAGGTCCAGCTTGCGACCCGCGCGTTTGAGATCGTCCAGCTGTTGCGCAGCGACGAACTCCAGCGGGTGCATCTGCAGGTTGGCGGCGCCACGGCGCTGGGTCAGCGCCTGCTCGGCACTGTTCTGGTCGATGACGCCCTGGGCCACCAGATCACGCAGCAGATCATTCAGATCCAGCCAGCGGTCTTGCGAAGATGAAGCGAGGACTGACATGTCGATTCCTTCGGACGAGTCGGCTCAACGAACCAAGAGTAGCCCCCAGCGTGTCAGGAATCGCGGCATATGCGTATACAAGCGTTGCGATTTTTTTCAGCCGGACTGATCGACGACAGGGAAAGCCATTGAGGGTGAGACGTGCAGCGAGGGCAGTTGTTCCAGCTCAATGGGCCCCTTCCCGGCTAAAGCCGGTCCCACGTCACTTCGCCGCTGGCCCACTGCAGCCGGGACAAGCGCGCTCCTGCAGCGGCACTATAAGAGCCTGATGCCCACCCATAACCTACAGACCAGAAGCCAGTTTCCACGCTACGCGTTGGCGGCAGCGAAGGATCGTGGCACGATGACGCGGTTATCGACCGAGATTTTCCGACCATGCCGCAATCCACTGCCAAGAATCTTTCCCTGATCGCAGCCATCGACCTGGGCTCGAACAGCTTCCACATGGTGGTCGCCAAGGCCAACATGGGCGACATCCGCATCCTGGAGCGCCTTGGCGAGAAGGTTCAGCTGGCGGCCGGCATCAACGACGAGCGCCAGCTCAACGAAGAATCCATGCAGCGCGGGCTGGACTGCCTGAAGCGATTCGCGCAGTTGATCAATGGCCTGCCGCCGGGCGCTGTGCGCATCGTGGGCACCAACGCCCTGCGTGAAGCGCGCAACCGGGGCGAGTTCATCCGCCGCGCAGAAGAAATCCTCGGCCATCCGGTGGAGGTGATTTCCGGCCGCGAAGAAGCCCGCCTGATTTACCTCGGCGTGTCCCACACCCTGGCCGACACCCCGGGCAAGCGTCTGGTCGCGGACATCGGCGGCGGCAGCACCGAATTCATCATCGGCCAGCGCTTTGAACCGCTGCTGCGTGAAAGCCTGCAGATGGGCTGCGTCAGTTTCACCCAGCGCTACTTCAAGGACGGCAAGATCACGCCGGCGCGCTACGCCCAGGCGTACACCGCTGCGCGTCTGGAGATCATGAGCATCGAACACGCGCTGCATCGCTTGAAGTGGGATGAAGCGATTGGCTCGTCAGGCACCATTCGCGCCATTGGCCTGGCGCTCAAAGCCAACGGCCAGGGGTCGGGCGAGGTCAACGCCGAAGGCCTGGCCTGGCTCAAGCGCCGCTTGTTCAAACTGGGCGATGCGGAAAAGATCGACTTCGACGGCATCAAACCCGATCGCCGCGCGATTTTCCCGGCGGGTCTGGCGATTCTGGAAGCCATCTTCGATGCGCTGGAACTCAAGCGCATGGATCATTGTGAAGGCGCGCTGCGTGAAGGCGTGCTGTATGACCTGATGGGCCGTCATCACCATGAAGACGTCCGTGAGCGCACGCTAAGCTCGCTGATGGAGCGCTATCACGTTGACCTTGAACAGGCTGACCGGGTCGAGCGCAAGGCCCTGCACGCCCTTGAGCAGGTCGCTCAGGCCTGGGACCTGGAGCACGACAGCTACCGCGAGCTGCTCAGCTGGGCCGCCAAGGTGCATGAAGTCGGCCTGGACATCGCCCACTATCACTACCACAAGCACGGCGCGTACCTGATCGAGCACTCGGATCTGGCGGGTTTCTCCCGCGAAGACCAGCAGATGCTTGCCCTGCTGGTGCGTGGCCATCGCCGCAACATTCCCAAGGACAAGTTCGCCGAGTTCGGTGATGAAGGCATCAAGCTGATTCGCCTGTGCGTACTGCTGCGCTTCGCCATCCTGTTCCACCACATTCGCGGCACGCAGGAAATGCCCCATCCGGTGTTGACGGCCGAGGGCAATAATCTGGAAGTAGTGTTCCCGGACGGCTGGCTGGAAGACAACCAGCTGACCCAGGCCGACTTCGCGCTGGAAGCGGAGTGGCTGACCCGGGTCGGAATTGTCCTCAGCGTACGCTGAGGACCGGGTTGCTCAGGCGCTCCAGGAGGGTCGCCTGCACATTGCGCGCATTCTGGTTGCCGGTTGGCGTGCTGCGCAGGTAAGTGCCATCTGACTGCAGCAGCCAGCTGTGAGTGTTGTCGGTCAGATAAAGCTCCAGCTCCTTCTTCACCCGCAGAATCAACTTCTTGCCTTCCACCGGGAAGCAGGTCTCGACGCGCTTGTCGAGGTTGCGCTCCATCCAGTCGGCACTGGACAGAAACATCTGCTCGTCGCCGCCATTGAGGAAGTAGAACACCCGCGTGTGCTCGAGGAAGCGGCCGATGATCGAGCGCACGTGAATGTTGTGCGAAACCCCGGCGATGCCTGGGCGCAGGCAGCACATGCCGCGCACCACCAGATCGATGCGCACGCCGGACTGGCTGGCCTTGTACAGGGCGCGAATGATCTTCGGATCGGTCAGCGAGTTGAACTTGGCGATGATATGCGCCGGCTTGCCGTCCACCGCGAACTGGGTTTCCCGGGCAATCATGTCGAGCATGCCCTTCTTCAGCGTGAACGGCGCGTGCAGCAGTTTCTTCATGCGCAACGTCTTGCCCATGCCGATCAACTGGCTGAACAGTTTGCCGACGTCTTCGCACAAGGCATCGTCGGACGTCAGCAGACTGTAGTCGGTGTAAAGCCGCGCATTGCCAGCGTGGTAGTTACCGGTGCCGAGGTGGGCATAGCGAACAATCTCGCCCGCCTCGCGACGCAGGATCAGCATCATCTTGGCGTGGGTCTTGTAACCCACTACGCCATAGATCACCACCGCGCCTGCGGCCTGCAGACGACTGGCCAGTTGCAGGTTTGATTCTTCATCGAAACGCGCACGCAATTCGATTACCGCCGTGACTTCCTTGCCATTGCGCGCCGCATCGACCAGTGCGTCGACGATTTCCGAGTTGGCGCCGCTGCGGTACAGCGTCTGCCGAACAGCAAGGACGTGGGGGTCTTTCGCCGCCTGGCGCAGCAGGTCGACCACCGGCGTGAACGATTCAAACGGGTGCAGCAAGAGGATGTCCTGCTTGCTGATGACGTTGAAAATATTTTCGCTGTTCTGCAGCAGCTTGGGGATGGCCGGGGTGAACGGCTGGTATTGCAGCTCGGGGTGACTGTCCAGGCCAGTGATGCTGAACAGCCGCGTCAGGTTGACCGGGCCGTTGACCTGATACAGCTCGGATTCGGCCAGGTTGAACTGCTTGAGCAGGTAGTCCGACAGATGCTTGGGGCAGGTGTCGGCCACTTCCAGGCGCACCGCATCGCCGTAGCGACGGGAGAACAGCTCGCCACGCAGGGCGCGCGCCAGGTCTTCGACGTCTTCGGAATCCAGCGCCAGGTCGGCGTTGCGGGTCAGCCGGAACTGGTAGCAACCCTTGACCTTCATGCCCTGGAACAAGTCGTCGGCATGGGCGTGAATCATCGAGGACAGAAACACGAAGTTATCGCCCGGCCCGCTGATTTCCTCAGGGACCTTGATCACCCTTGGCAGCAAACGCGGCGCCGGAATGATCGCCAGGCCCGAGTCGCGACCGAAGGCGTCGATGCCTTCCAGCTCGACGATGAAGTTGAGGCTCTTGTTCACCAGCAGTGGAAACGGGTGTGTCGGGTCCAGGCCGATGGGGGTGATGATCGGTGCGATTTCGTCACGGAAATAACGACGCACCCAGGCCTTGAGCTTGGCCGTCCAGTGCCTGCGACGGATGAAGCGCACCTGATGCTTTTCCAGCTCGGGCAGCAGAATGTCATTGAGGATCGCGTACTGGCGGTCGACGTGACCGTGCACCAGTTCACTGATGCGCGCCAGCGCCTGATGCGGCTGCAGACCGTCGGCACCCGCCTGCTCGCGAGCAAACGTAATCTGCTTCTTGAGGCCCGCGACACGAATCTCGAAGAACTCATCGAGGTTGCTGGAGAAAATCAGCAGAAACTTCAGCCGCTCCAGTAACGGATAGGACTCGTCCAGCGCCTGCTCCAACACGCGAATGTTGAACTTGAGCTGCGACAGCTCGCGATGGATGTAGAGGCTGCTGTCATCCAGGTTGGGCACCAGAAGGGCTGGCGCTGGCGCCGGGGTTTCGATCACGGGGATGACTTCGACGCTGGGATCGACGACAACCAGCTCTTTCTGATCGCTGACTTGCGCAGTGGCTTCGGTGAGTCCTTCGGTATTCATGAATGTTCCTGTACGGCTATTGACCTTTTAACAGTTGTGCAGCGCGGACGGCGAAATAAGTGAGGATGCCGTCAGCACCTGCGCGTTTGAAGGCCGTGAGTGATTCGAGAATCACGCCTTCGCTGAGCCAGCCGTTCTGAATGGCAGCCTGGTGCATCGCGTACTCGCCGCTCACCTGATAGACAAATGTCGGCACTTTGAATTCATCCTTGACCCGATGAAGGATGTCCAGATACGGCATGCCCGGCTTGACCATGACCATGTCGGCACCTTCAGCCAGGTCGGCGGCTACTTCGTGCAACGCTTCGTTGCTGTTGGCCGGGTCCATCTGATAGGAGGCCTTGTTCGCCTTGCCCAGATTCAATGCCGAACCCACCGCGTCGCGGAACGGCCCGTAGTAGGCACTGGCGTACTTGGCTGAATAGGCCATGATCCGCACGTTGACGTGCCCAGCCAGTTCCAGCGCTTCACGCAGGGCCTGGATGCGACCGTCCATCATGTCGGACGGGGCAACCACCTGAGCGCCCGCGTCGGCATGGGACAGCGCCTGCTTGACCAGGGCATCGACGGTGATGTCGTTCTGCACGTAGCCTTCCTCATCGAGGATGCCGTCCTGACCATGGGTAGTGAACGGGTCCAGTGCCACGTCAGTGATGACGCCCAGCTCGGGGAAGCGGTCACGCAATGCGCGGGTGGCGCGCTGGGCAATGCCTTCAGGGTTCCAGGCTTCAGCGCCATCCAGGGTCTTCTTTTCTACTGGCGTGACCGGAAACAGCGCCAGCGCCGGGATGCCCAGCGCGACCCATTTCTGCGCTTCTTCAAGCAGCAGATCGATGCTCAAGCGCTCGACGCCCGGCATGGAGGTGACTTCTTCGCGACGATTTTCACCGTCGAGTACGAAAACCGGCAGGATCAGGTCATCAACGGTCAAAACATTTTCGCGTACCAGACGACGAGAGAAATCGTCACGACGATTGCGACGCAGGCGGGTTAATGGAAACAGACGATTGGCGGGGGTAAAGCTCACGGCGAGACTCCTGAGCCCGCATACGCGGGCAAGCGCGACAGTTATAAGCCGCCATTATGACCAATGTGTGACGGTCGTGGGGCGGTGTGCGACCTCGGGCCGCAGCTGGGCTTTTGCCATTGTGGTTGTAGGAAAGTTTAACGTCGAGACACATTTACACACTTTCCTGAATGCCTTGGCCGAGTTAGGCTGCGCGTTCATTTCGCCAGCATCCAGACAATGCTCCAGAATTTCTTGCAGGAATTTGGCTACTTTGCCCTGTTCATCGGCACCTTCTTTGAAGGCGAGACCATTCTGGTGCTCGCTGGATTTCTGGCGTTCCGTGAATACATGGACATCAAACTGGTCGTGGTCGTGGCTTTTTTCGGAAGCTACGCCGGCGACCAGCTCTGGTATTACATGGGGCGCAGGCACGGCCGTAAAATCCTCGCGCGCAAACCGCGCTGGCAGCTCATGGGCGACAAGGCGCTAGCGCATATACGCAAGCACCCAGACATCTGGGTGCTGAGCTTTCGCTTCGTCTACGGCCTGCGCACGGTCATGCCGGTGGCCATCGGTCTGTCCGGTTACCCGCCGCTGCGCTACCTGATCCTCAACGGCATCGGTGCGGCTGTCTGGGCAACGGCGCTCGGCTATGCGGCGTATCATTTCGGCGCAGTGCTCGAAGGCATGCTGGGCAACATCAAGAAGTACGAGCTGTGGGTGCTGGGCGCTCTCGTGCTGCTTGGCGTGGCCCTGTGGATACGTCGCCGCATCAAGAATGCGCGAATTGCCCGTGAAGAGGCGCAGGAAGAAGCGCGCGCCAGCAGTGAAGCGGCTGAAGCAGCCCGCATTGCCGCGCACGTTCCGGTCGAAGCCGAGGTCCAGAGCAGCAAGCCGGAAGAACGCTGACCCCGCCAAGGGCGCCCCACCAGGGCGCCCTTTTGTTTGCCGATTGAATCCCCGCCTGTCTGCCGTGTCCCACTCTTGTCATGCTCGGCAAACAGCCGAGCCGGTTCGTCGCTTCGGGAGACCTCCATGCACAAGAAAGTTGCCGTGATCCTGTCCGGCTGCGGCGTCTACGACGGCGCGGAAATCCATGAAAGTGTGCTCACCCTGCTGCGCCTGGATCAACGCGGCGCGCAGGTGCAATGCTTTGCGCCCAATATCACCCAGCATCATGTGATCAATCACCTGACGGGCGAAGAGATGGCAGAAACGCGGAACGTGCTGGTGGAATCGGCACGCATTGCACGCGGCGCCATCGAAGACATTCGTGAGGCAGACGTTACCCAGTTTGACGCGTTGATCGTGCCCGGCGGGTTTGGCGCGGCGAAAAATCTCTCTGACTTCGCCACCGCAGGCGCCGAGTGCAAGGTGCATCCCGAAGTCCTGGCCTTGGCCGAAGCCTTTGCCAGCGCAGGCAAACCGGTGGGGCTGATCTGCATCAGCCCGGCACTGGCGGCGAAGATCTACGGCCCGGGCGTCACCTGCACCATCGGCAATGATGCCGAAACCGCTGCCGCCATCACCCGCATGAAGGGCCAGCATCAAGAGTGCGAAGTCACCGAGATCGTCGAAGACAGCGCGCGCAAACTGGTCTGCACCCCGGCCTATATGGTTGCCAAAACCATCGGCGAGGCGGCGGCGGGCATCAACAAACTGGTGGATCGAGTGCTGGAATTGACCCAGGACGAGTGACGCAGGCTGTCAGGCTGATCGCCATCGCTGCCACATCACAATCTGTAGGAGCGCACGAACACCGCGAGGCCGCGATTGAGGTGTGTCAGACGAATCGCCATCGCTGCCACATCACAATCTGTAGGAGCGCACGAGCACCGCGGGGCCGCGATTGAGGTGTGTCAGACGAATCGCCATCGCTGCCACATCACAATCTGTAGGAGCGCACGAGCACCGCGAGGCCGCGATTGAGGTGTGTCAGACGAATCGCCATCGCTGCCACATCACGATCTGTAGGAGCGCACGAGCACTGCGAGGCCGCGATTGAGGTGTGTCAGACGAATCGCCATCGCTGCCACATCACAATCTGTAGGAGCGCACGAGCACCGCGAGGCCGCGATTGAGGTGTGTCAGACGAATCGCCATCGCTGCCACATCACAATCTGTAGGAGCGCACGAGCACCGCGAGGCCGCGATTGAGGTGTGTCAGACGAATCGCCATCGCTGCCACATCACAATCTGTAGGAGCGCACGAGCACCGCGAGGCCGCGATTGAGGTGTGTCAGACGAATCGCCATCGCTGCCTCGCGGTGCTCGGGAGCTCCCACTAAACTTGCGCCACCACACTCCGCTTGCCGGTCACTTCCAGCATGACGATGTAACACGCGGCGGAAGCGAAGATACCGACCAGAGGCGCGATCCAGGGCGATGCATAGGCCAGTAACGCGCCAACGGCGTAGGCGCCCAGGCCCAGCAGGTTGTAGCGCGGCAGCGTCACGCTGGCCAGGGGTGGATACTTGCCCCGGTGGCGATACCAGAAGTCAGCCATGATCACGCCACCAATGGGAGGGATGATCGAGCCGAGCAACACCAGAAACGGAATCAGCATTTCATACATGCCACCGATGGCCAGCACGATCCCCAGCGCCGCAGCCACCAGAGTCATGGTCCGGCGTCGTTCGCTGCGCACCAGATGGCAGGCGGCGGCAGACACGTTGTAAATGGTCGGCCCCTGAATGGTCCACAGGTTCAGGCACAGCATGATCACTGCCGCAAAGGACAGGCCCTGCAGCATCATCACTTCAACGATGTCAGCCTGTTGATAGACCATTGCGCACCACGCACCGGCGACAATCATCAGTCCATTGCCCAACAGAAAAGCGATCACACTGGCGAAGACCGCCACCCGGCCGCTGCGGGCCAGGCGTGTCCAGTTGGTGGCCTGGGTGGCGCCGCTGGCGAAGGTGCCGAAGACCATGGTGATGGCCGCTGACAGCGTCATGCTTTCATGCGGGATTACGGCGGCCAGCCCTTGAAAGCCGCCAATGTCGCGGGTGGCGATGTACATGGAGATGATCAGCAGCACGAACATCAGCGGCACGGACACTCGCGACAGCACGTCCAGCCCTTTGTAGCCGATGATTGCCGTGACGCTGAACGCCAGACCGAACAGCACCATCAGGGGTGTGGTGAAGCCTTCGGCCAGACCGAGCATCTTCACCAGCACGATGGCCACTGTCGCGGTGCCCCAGGCGTACCAGCCCAGTTCGGCAAAACCCAGCAGCGAATCCGACAACCGGCTGCCCGCCTCGCCAAAACAGAATCGCCCCATCAATACGGTATTGAGGCCGCTGCGCGATGCGATGAAGGCCAGCGCTGCGGCATACAGCGCCAGCAGGCTGTTGCCGATGGCGGCGATCCACAACATGTCGACAAAGCCGAACGCCATACCCAGCTTGCCGCCGGCAAACATGGTCCCGGTGAAGAAAGTGAAGCTGAACAGCACCATCGAAATCGACAGCAGGCCTTTGCGCCCTTCGCGCGGGGCTTCGCTCAAGGGGAACTCACTGGCTGAACTCATTGCGCATTTCTCCATGTTCAGAGGTCGAGATAAAACTCAACGGCAGACAGGAGTCGGAGCAATAACCAGGCCGGTTGCAGGCAATCTGGTGAAGTAAGCAAATAGGCGGGGCAATGGACCTGAGCGAGCGCGCCGTGATTCATTTTGAGGCGTGGGTGCACCGTTTCAGGCAGGCGAACTAACGCGTGAGGCGGGTGAGAATGCGATCCAGCGAATTGGCAAAGGCCTGTTTCTCACGATCACCGTAAGGCGGCTGACCACCGCCCATCTGCCCCTGTTCGCGCAGATCGGTGAACAGATTGCGCACTGCCAGGCGCTCGGCCATGTTCTGCGGGTCGAATTCTTTGCCACGTGGATCGAGCACCGCAACGCCGTTCTTGACCAGACGATCGGCCAACGGTACATCGCTGCAGATCACCAGTTCGCCGGGCACCGCATGCTCGACCAGATAATCGTCCGCCGCATCCGGCCCGCTGGGCACCACGATGAGTTTGACCCGGGTGTACGTGGGCTTGACCTGACTCTGGCCCGCCACCATCACGACTTCGAACTCGCGTTTGAGGGCGAACTTTATGACCTGGTCTTTCGCTGCCTTGGGGCAAGCGTCGGCATCAATCCAGACGCGCATGGGACTTCCTTTTGCAAAATGATCAGGCTTTCTCAACGTCGAGAAGTGGGCCGTGGGACCGGCTTCAGCCGGGAAAGCAATGTTTCAGACGCTACTGATGCAGCGAATGCACTGCCCTTTCCCGGCTAAAGCCAGTCCCACGTCACACCACCTCGACCCTGCGCCGCTGCGCCAGCCAGCTGCGCCCATACAACACGGCAATCGCCAGCAGCGCAACCGCCTGGGCGGCGAGTGAATAGGCGTCGGCGTGAATGCCCAGCCAGTCGAATTCGAAAAACGGCACCGGGCGGGTGCCGAAAATGCCCGCTTCCTGCAGCGCTTTGACGCCGTGACCGGCGAATACCACCGACAAGGCGCACAACAACGCCGCGTTGATACCGAAAAACAGCGACAGCGGCAGTTTTGCCGAACCGCGCAAGATGATCCACGCCAGCCCGACCAGCAACACCAGCGCCGTCGCACCACCGGCCAGCACCGCGTTGTGCCCGGCCGGACCTGCTTGCAGCCACAGGGTTTCGTAAAACAGGATCACCTCGAACAGCTCGCGGTACACCGAGAAAAACGCCAGGATCGCGAAACCAAAGCGACCGCCACCGCCCACCAGGCTGCTTTTGATGTAGTCCTGCCAGGCAGCGGCATGACGCCGATCGTGCATCCACACGCCCAGCCACAGCACCATGACACTGGCGAACAGCGCTGTCGCACCTTCGAGCAGTTCGCGCTGGGCACCACTGACATCAATCACATACGCCGCCAGCGCCCAAGTGCCAAGCCCTGCCACCAACGCCAGCGCCCAGCCGACATTGACGCTGCGCACGGCTGACTCCTGACCGGTATTGCGCAGGAACGCCAGAATCGCCGCGAGCACCAGAATCGCTTCGAGCCCTTCACGCAACAGAATCAGCAAACCGGAAATGAAGCTCAGTGAGGTACTCAGCCCATCACTGCCCAGCAGGCCCGCCGACTCCTTGAGTTTGCCTTTGGCAATGTCGAGCCTTTGTGCCGCCTGCTCCAGCGGCAGCCCGTCCTGCAGCGACTGACGATAAGCCATCAGCGCTTTTTCGGTGTCCTTGCGCACAGTGGCATCGACGTTATCCAGCGAGCTTTCGACCAGCTCGAAGCCTTCCAGGTAGGCGGCAACTGACAAGTCATAGGCCTGCTCATGATCGCCACTGCGGTAGGCCGCAATACTTTTATCGAGGGTCTGGCTGGTGTAATCAAGCAACTGCGCCGGGCCGCGCTGGACCTGAGGTGGCTGCGCACGCTGGGCGCGGAAGGTGGCCACCGCTGACTCGCCTTCAGCCATGCGGATTTCGTCCGGCGTCTGCCGCGCCAGATCGGCGAGATTGTAGGCCTTGCCAGGCACGCCTGCCGGGCTGGCGCTGAAGCCGGCAATGTACGTCGCCACGTCCCAGCGCTGGCGATCATCAAGCTGGTCGGCAAACGCGGGCATGTCCGTGCCCGCAATGCCCAGGCCCAGGGTGTTGTAGAGATCGAACAGGCTCAGGTGATCGAGCCGCGTCACGTCGCGCAAGTTCGAGGGCGGCGGCTCCAGACCAATACCGGCAGGACCGTCTCCGGCGCCAGCATCGCCATGACACACCGAGCAATGCTGGGCATACAGCGGCGCGCCACGAGCAGGATCGGGGGTAATCACCGGCGCCTGGCTGACTTCATACGCCAGCGCCAGTCGCGCACTCATTTGACGCGCCTGGCGGGCGATCCGGGCACCGTCCTGCTTGCCCGCCACCGCGCTGGCAAGATCAGCCACGCCCTTGACCAGCTCACTGCGCTCGGCACGCTCAGGCAGCGCCGCTACCAGCCCTTTCAACGTGACGAGCGATTCAAGCTGCTGCTGATAGTGGCTTTCATCAATGACGTTGCCAGCGGCAACGGTCGGCGGGTAGTCGGCCCCGATGTAGTCAAGCACATGCAAGGCCTGCGCCGCGCCATCAGGGGCGTCGGCCCACAGGTTCAGGCTGCTGGACGCCAACAGGGGCAGGATCAGCCAGGCCAGAAAACGGGAGCGCATGGACATCAGGTTTCTCGACAGATTGCAGGGCGCCCATTGTTCACGCCGCCACGTTGCGACTCAAGCCACTGACCGGTATTTGTTACCTGATATTGCAGCAAAAGCGGCCAAAAAAGCCTCCGTAGTGAGAATAATTTTCATCTATAGCGAAAGGCTTACAGCGATTGGCGGCGATTCGCCATTTTGCGTCCGCCAATGCCGCCGTATATTAGACCCATCAGCTGTTGCGCAGGACGCGCACAGGATCAAGGATGATCGACCATGGCCCGGAGGGCTTACCGACAGGATGTTGGAATGGTCTTGAAGAAAACCCGCCTCGGCGGGTTTTTTGTTGCCTGTCGAAAAGCAGCTCGCAAAAATGCCAGGTATGGCGCTGCAATTGCAGGGAACATTAGCGTCAACCCGATGTTCACAGCTGTCAGGCTGCTATTGCCATGAAGGTCGACGGGCATACCGAGACGGACCCGCTCGGCAAAAGTCATTTGTTGTGAGAATCATCGATGGAAACGCTGTTGCCGCAAAGCTGGCTCGACGCCCTGCCGTTGCCCTGGCTCAACACCCTGATTGCGGCCAGCATCGCCGTGTTGCTGGTGCTGCTGATCCGCTGGTTAGCATTCAGCGTCCTGCGCCGGATCAGCAAGTCCTTCGTGCTGCCCCGGCAACTGGTGCGCCGCGCCGCGAATCCAACCGTGTGGCTGCTGCCACTGCTCGCCTTGCAGACCGTATGGACGTCGGCACCTGACGATCTGCCGCTGATAAACGCTGTGCGTCACATCAACGGCCTGCTGGTAACGGCCGGTTTTACCTGGCTGGTGCTCAGTTGCGTCAATGCGGTGGGCGAGGCTGTGGCGATCCGCAACCCGCTGGATGTGGTCGACAATCTGTACGCCCGACGCATCCAGACTCAAGTGCGGGTACTGGTGCGTTGCGTGAATGCATTGGTGCTGCTGTTCGGGACCGGGCTGATCCTGATGAGTTTTCCGCCGGTGGCCAAAATTGGAACCAGCCTGCTGGCCTCCGCCGGTCTTGCCGGCCTGGCCGCCGGTTTTGCGGCCAAACCGGTGCTGGGCAATCTGATTGCCGGCCTGCAAATCGCGATTTCACAGCCGATTCGACTCGATGACGTGGTGATCGTCGAAGGCGAATGGGGACGCGTCGAGGAAATCAGCGGCACCTATGTGGTGATCAAGATCTGGGACGAGCGACGGATGGTCGTACCGCTCCAGTACTTCATTGAAAAACCTTTCCAGAACTGGACCCGCTCCACGTCCAGCCTGATCGGCTCGGTGTTTGTCTGGGTCGACTATTCGTTGCCGGTGGAAGAGCTGCGCGCCGAAGTCCAGCGTATCTGTGAAGACATACCGCACCTGTGGGACGGCCGCGTCTGCGTGCTGCAGGTCGCCGATACCAACGCCAAAGCCATGCAGTTGCGGGTGCTGCTCAGCTCGGCAGACTCCTCGCGCAGCTGGGATGCGCGATGCCACATGCGCGAGCGCCTGATCGCGTTCATCGCCAAACAATATCCGCAGAGCCTGCCGCAACTGCGCACGGAAATTTCTTCGCGCAGCGTGAAGCCCGAAATCGACAGCCACGAAACGCCCCTCGACATTCCCCGCCAGCCTCCGGTCTAGCCCAAATGCCACGAGCCTTGCCTGCCCTCAGGTGAGGTTCGTCGGCCCGCCCTGCACACTTGCCGAACACGATCTATGGTTGCTCAAGCGACAAGAGCACCCGCGCGTGCGGCCTGGGTCATGCAAAAAAACAATACACGCACGCCCTGCGCTAAATCGATCTGGCGCCGATGCCCAAGGACAAGAACCAATTTGCAGCCTTATCCTCTTTAAACTTTGAGTCTTCTGCCATGAGCTTTTTTTCTCGACTCCGGGCCACCGCAGCCAGATCCGGCGGTGTACTGAACTTGGTCACTTCAGCCAACAGCCTGAGTGAGCAACTTGCGTCCGTGAGCTTCGAGCCTGTGTACCTGACGGGATTCGTCTCACCTCATATCGACATCGACCAGGCCGCGCGCAGTATCAGCAGCCGCTTCCCCAATGCGGCGATCAGCCTGTGCACCACGTCGGGCGAGCTGTCGTCGAAAAACCCGGCGTTGTATTGCGCAACCGGCGAGCAATGGGATCGCGTGGTGCTGGTGATGTTCGATGCCAGCGTCATTCAATCGGCCGAAATCGTCCATATTCCGCTGCACAGCGAAGACATCCGCACGCCGGGCAAGCGCATGTCGATGCGCGAGCGAATCACTCGCCTGACCGACTCCATCAAGCGCACCAAAATCGACACACCCATCGATCATCGCGACACGCTGGCCTACGTCACCTTCGACGGGCTGTCGGCGTCCGAGTCATTCTTCATGGAAGCACTGTATGAATCGGGTCGCTTCCCGTGCCTGTTTGTCGGTGGCTCGGCGGGGGGCAAAAGTGATTTCAAGAAAACGGTCATCCACGACGGCAAGCGCAGTTACGTCAATCACGCTCAGGTGGTGTTTCTCAAAAGCGCTAAAAACGTGCGTTTTGGCGTGTTCAAGAGCCAGAATTTCGAGCCCACGCCGTTCACCATGAGCGTGCTGACCGCTTCGCTGGAAGAGCGTTACATCAGTCAGGTTGTGACAGCCAAAGGCCGGATCACCACGATGGTGTCGGCGCTGTGCGAGATCCTCAAGTGCGAGCCCAATCAGCTGGAGGCGCAGTTGGCTCAGTACTCCTTCGCCATTCGCGTGGGCGAGGAACTGTTCGTGCGCTCCATTGCGCAGATCGACTACAGCAACGAACGCGTGCATCTGTTCTGCGACGTGGCGCCGGGCGAAGAACTGGTCATGGTCCGACGCACCTCCATGGTCGACGCCACGCGCAAAGACTACGAGCGGTTTCTACAGGGCAAGTCAGGCAAACCGCTGGTTGGTCTGCTCAGCGATTGCATCCTGCGTCGCCTGAACAATGGCAATGAGCTCAGCCGAATGACCGGCGTGTTCGGCGACACGCCGGTGGTAGGGTTTTCCACGTTCGGCGAAATCCTGGGGTTGAACCTGAACCAGACGCTGACCGCGGTGTTTTTCTTCCGGGTCGGCAATGACGAAAGCTTTCGCGACGATTACATCGACAACTTCATCGCCTATTACGGTGAATTCAAGGCGTTCTTCCTGCGTCGGCAGATCAAGAAACTGGCCGGGCTGAGCCAGGTCGTGGTCAAGCAGATCGATCAGTTCAAGCTGCGCAACTTCACCAGCGCCATTGATGCCAATGGCCTCGACGAACACATCCAGCCGGTATTCAACGGTTTGAGTGACCTCGGTGAAGTGCTGGTCAAGGCGCACCATGATCAGGAAGAAATCTCGACCCAGCTGCGTCATTACTCCGGTGAGCTGCATGTGTCGATGGATGAGCTGGGGCAGACCATTACCACTCAGGAAAAGGTCATGGACCGGGCCAGCGACACCGTAAAAAACCTGACCAGCCAGGCTGACGAGGTCGTACTCAGCTCCCGCGAGCTGGCTAAATCGAGCCTGAAAATTCAGTCCATCGTGCAAGTGATTCAGCAGATTGCAGGGCAAACCAACCTGCTGGCGCTAAACGCCGCCATCGAGGCGGCGCGGGCGGGTGAAATGGGACGAGGGTTTGCCGTGGTGGCCGACGAGGTCCGTCAGCTGGCTCAAAAGACGTCGCAAAATGCCAGTGAGATCGGCACCGACATTGACCGGCTTGCCGATGAAATCCGCAAGGTGGCGCAGCACATCGAAGAGCAGTCGGCGGAAGTCGGTACCCTCAACGGCCTGCTGATCGAGCTGGAAGGCTCCAGCGAACTGACGGCAGGCACCTCACAGCGCACGCGCAAGCTGGCTGACACACTGGTGGGGTTGACTCAGTAACACGCGCGATGGGCAAGCCGATCATCACGCGCATGCACTGCCTGTGATGATCGGCTCGGGGGTTACTGCAGACGCATGGCGATGACTTTGCTGATGATCAGCGAGACGAATTGCTCCGGGGTCATTTTCTGCCCATTGAAATCGACCATGCCGTTGGCGTATTGCAGATTGGATACCACGTTGTCGCCCTCGACCTTGGCCACCTGCAGCATCACGCCCATGGCACCTACCATTTCGCTGGCGGCCTTGGCCTGCTCGGCGATGGCGGCAGCGTCTGTCTGGCCCGCCAGGGCAGCCTGCAGCGTTGCCAGATCGCTGATCATCGGCTTGGACAGCACCACGCGCGCTTCCAGCTGGGTGATGATGTTACGGATCTGGTCAGCGGACAGCGGGCCGGTCGCGCCAGTGTCAGTCAGGTCGACCGCAACACGAACATGGCTTTCGCCGTTGGCGGTCTTCAGACCGAACTTCTCCAGCTCCACGTGCGGCTTGGCGGCCAGCAGTTTGCTCAATTGGGCGTCCATCAAGGCCTGGTCTGTCGGGCTCAGTTGCAGCACGAACTTCTGGCCCGCCTCAATGGCAGCCTGCTGCTGCGGCATGATTTTGGTCTGATAGAACTCATAGAGCGCCTTGGACGCGGCGACATCGAAGTTGCTCAGTTTGAAAGCCGACTGCAGTGCACCGACCTCCTTGCCGGCATAGCTGATCATGCCGACGTTGTAGCTCACCTGCGCGGCGAGGTTGCCAGCGTCTTCCTGCGCCAGGCTCGTGCCGGTGACATCCTTGAGGGAAATGGCCCCCTGACCCGCAATCTGGGCGACAAGGCTGTCGGCCTTCATGTTGTTGTGGCCCAGGTAAAAACCGGACTGGCCCTTGGTGCCACCGGTGTCAAAACTGAAGCCTTTGGCGCCCAGGGCAACGTTGCCCTCTTCTGAGGCCACGTTGAGCTGGAAGTTATCCATGCTGCCGCTGACCTTGACCTTTTCCATGTCGGCGCTGGCTTCGGCGTCGACGGCCATTCCGGAGAACGTGAACGTACCGTCGGTATCAATGCTTTCCAGGGGCGACAGCAGCAGCGTGCCGCTGGTGGAGCGATCATAACCGACAGCGGCGTAACCATGGACCGGGGTTTCGCCCTTGCTCATGGCGAACCATTTTTCAGCGCTGGGGCTGCGTTCCATCTGGAAGTTGCTCTGGGCCATGACCGGCAACAGCTTGAAGCTCTTCAATCGCGAAAATGGCAGCGGACCATGCTCGATGTTATCGAGGAACAGAAATTCGGCATCCTTGCCATCGCTGGCCAGGTCTTGATCATGAATGACCACGCGATAACGCGCCGTACTGCTGAAGATGTGCCGGTCCAGAGACAGCATTTCGATGGTCATGCGGCTGTCGCTGCCCTTGAGGGACGTCGCCATTTCCTGATTGGCCTGCTGGATCGAGTCGCGCAAGGCATCTTCGAGCCGAGTGCCGGTGTACCACGCACCGGCGGTGCTCAATGCTGCTACAACGACGATGACGCCTGCTGCGATGCCTACTGATTTATTCATGTGTCGACTCGAAGAGATCCATGACGGGTAATTGGGAAAACGGTTCCCTGAGACGTCGCTGACGTTCGGCGACCACTACGTGGTCGGCAAGGGCACTGCGCTGCAGCGACGAAAAGTGGCAATAGGTTATCATCGACGGGGCCTCGTGGCACGGCGTTGCGGCACTGTGCCGTGTAGGAACTATCCTTTTCTCGCTGGCTCTTTGGCAGCTTCCGGCTTGATTGGTTGCACCCTGAACCTCAGTCATGGGTAGCTATAGTCTTCATGGAAACGTTAGGCTGTTCTCAGGTTTTCAAAACAGGATCCGAGACCATGACTGAACAGTACAGCGAGCGAGGCCCGATCAAGGCCGTTATCTTCGACATGGACGGCTTGCTGCTGGACACCGAAGGCATCTACACCGAAGTGACTCACCTGATCGCCAGCCGCTATGGCCGTGTGTTTGACTGGGCAATCAAGCAACACACGATCGGGCGCGGCGCCCGAGACTTCGCCGAGTTTGTGATCAGCGAACTTGAGCTGCCCTTGTCCGCAGACGAGTTTCTCGACATCCGCGCGCCAATGCTCGACGAGCGCTTCCCCAAGACGCCAGCCATGGCAGGCGCCGAGGCGCTGGTGCGGCACCTGGCGCAGCACAATATTCCGATTGCCGTGGGCACCAGTTCTTCAGTCCACTATTTCAAAGCCAAGACCGAGCTGCACCGCGCCTGGTTCGAGCTGTTTGAAACCGTGGTCACTGCCGATGACCCGGAAGTCGGTGCAGCCAAGCCGGCGCCGGACATCTTTCTCGTCGCGGCCCGTCGTCTGGGCGTCGCGCCCGCTGATTGCCTGGTGTTCGAAGATTCGCCCTTTGGTGTCACCGCGGCAAAAGCTGCCGGTATGTTCGCGGTTGCCGTGCCTGATCCGCATATGGCAGTCGAGCAATACCAGCACGCCGATCTCATGTTGGGTTCACTGGCAGATTTCCCACTGGAAAACTGGGGCTTGCCGCCGATGACGCCTGCCTAGGACAGGCATGATCGACAAACCGCCCGGGATCAAGGCCCGGCGGTTTGCGAATGGACTCTAACGGGCTAACACTTTGTCAAAGGACATGACCGCTGCATGGCCAGGTATTCTCTTGTTATCCGCCGGCTGCTTATCTGCTCGCTGACTATCGTCGTCAGCCGTGCGATCACCGGCCCTGTATTGACGCTGTTTCTCAGCACGCGGCTCGGGCTCGACCAACAGGATGTCGGCCTGCTCATGGGCGTTGCCGTGTTTCTCGCTACCTTGCTGGGGCTTTACGGCGGCTACACCATTGACCGCCTGGACAAGCGCAAGCTGTTGATCGTCGCCATGCTGTCGAGTGCCGTGGGTTTCACCTTGCTGGCTTTTGCTCACAACGTCTACCTGACGACCCTGACGCTGGTGATTACCGAAACAGCTTCTGTTTTGTTCCAGATCGGCTCAAAAGCCATCATGAGCGAGAACCTGCCCGTCGGCCTGCGCGCCAAGGTGTTCTCCCTGCGCTACACACTGAACAATATCGGCTACGCCGTAGGACCCATGCTCGGCGTCGTCATCGCCGGGTATCAGCCATCGGCGCCTTTTCTGATTGCCAGCGCCATTGCCCTGGGCAGTGTCGCGTTGATGCTGGGCATTACCCCTGTGCCACGTGACGCGAGTATCAAGCCTGCTCGCTTCCTCGACACGCTGCGTATTCTGAAGGCCGATCGCACGCTGGTGCTGTTCACCCTGGGCAGCCTGCTCAGCACAATCGTGCACGGGCGCTTCACCCTGTATCTGTCGCAATATCTGCTGGTTACCCGGCCCCAGGAGGAAGCGCTGCACATATTGTCAGCACTGCTGGCCTGCAATGCCTTGACGGTCATTGCCATGCAGTACCAGATCGGCCGCTTCCTCAAACGTGAACAACTGGCATGGTGGATCTGCGTGGGCGTCGGCCTGTTCGTTCTGGGGCTGATCGGGTTCAGCCTGTCCCACAGCGTGCTGGCGTGGTGCGTGGCCATGTTCATCTTCACTCTGGGCGAGATGATCATCTGTCCTGCCGAATACCTTTTCGTTGATACTATTGCGCCCGAGGCCTTGCGTGGCAGCTACTACGGTGCGCAAAATCTGGCCGCATTCGGCGGTGCCCTGAGCCCGGTGATCTGCGGCTACCTGCTGATCAATGCTGCGCCTGTCAGCATGTTTTACGCACTGGCCGCGCTGACAGCGCTCGGCGGCGCCCTCTGCTTTCGCAGCGCACATGCCAGGCATCAATCGCACGTGACCACCGTCTTGCGCGATTAGCCATCAACCACATCAGTTGAAGATTCGTGATGCCAAATGCTCCAAGAAACAACCTGTTGAGCGTCATTATTGGCGATCTGAAACCGCAGGCTTATCAGGCCAGGGCGGTGATCGAAGAGACACTGCGCAGCGCCATACTCGATGGCCGTCTGCCTGCGGGTACAGCGCTGCGCCAACAGGAGCTGGCGACGTTATTTGGCGTAAGCCGCATGCCGGTGCGCGAGGCGTTGCGCCAGCTGGAAGCTCAGTCGTTGCTGCGGGTCGAAACCCACAAGGGCGCGGTTGTTGCGCCATTGATCGTCGAAGATGCCGCCGAAGCCTACGCGCTCCGCATTCTGGTCGAGTCCGAAGCATTACGTCAGTCTGTTCCTCATCTTGATGCTGACGACATCGCGCTGGCTCGCAGCTTTATCGAGCAACTAGAAGTCGAAACTGACTACGCCCAGATGGGTAAGCTCAACAAGGGCTTTCACATGGCACTGTACGCCAAGACGTCAAACAGACGCCTGATGGCTCTTGTGGAGCAGGGCTTGAACGAGGAGGAGCGCTTTCTGCGCTTCAACTTGCGCGACATGGGCCTGGGCAAAGTTGCCCAGGATGACCATTGGCAATTGCTGCATCTGGCTGAAAGCGGCAAGGTTGAAGAAACCGTGCAAGCCCTCCAGCTTCACCTCAATAGAGGGATGAACGCCGTTACCCAATACCTGGAGCGCCAAGCCAGGCCGCATTGAACGTCAGCACCTCGATCACCTGGCTTTTGGACCCTGTAAAAACAAAACCCCCGATTGCGTTAGCGATCGGGGGTTCTGGAATTCAATCTTGACGATGACCTACTCTCACATGGGGAAACCCCACACTACCATCGGCGATGCATCGTTTCACTGCTGAGTTCGGGATGGGATCAGGTGGTTCCAATGCTCTATGGTCGTCAAGAAATTCGGTTGCCGAGACGTTAACCTTGCAGGCTCACGGACCAGCGAATTCTATGGCTTCTACTTAAACAAAACCCCTGAACGCGTAAGCGATCAGGGGTTCTGGAATTTAATCTTGACGATGACCTACTCTCACATGGGGAAACCCCACACTACCATCGGCGATGCATCGTTTCACTGCTGAGTTCGGGAT
>NZ_UTVH01000033.1 GCF_900585905.1 Pseudomonas viridiflava | reverse complement strand
GTGCAAAGCCGATGGCCAGAAAACTGGCCATCACGAAGATACCAAACCGGACGAGTACCTTGATCATGTTTATTTGAGGCCCTGGCCCGAGAACAGCACGACCTTGTCGGCTGCGTACTGGACGCTGATGAAAGTGTTCTGATCACCCCATGTGCAACTCGACATGCCCAGCGCACCGGAGCACTCGGTCGGGCTGCCCAGCAGCGACTCGACCTGAGCCTTGGGCATGCCAGCGGAGAGCTTGGCGTAGTTCTCTTGGGTGATTTTGCTGCACGCAGCCAGAAACACGCAAAACGACAGTAACGCGACATAGCGC
>NZ_UTVH01000021.1 GCF_900585905.1 Pseudomonas viridiflava | reverse complement strand
AGGATCGGTAACCCAGCCCAGCGGGCCGAAACTGCTCAGCGCCGCTGACATGGTGTGGGCGCCAGGTGTGACCATGTGCCTGAACGGCGCCCCGGACAGCGTTTCATGCAGTGCGGGCAATAACCGTTCGATGAGCGGCAGGGCAAGGCCGCGAAACAGCCATGACTGTGGACCTATCTGCAGGGTGGACGCGGGCTGGGGCTCTTCACCGGCAAACAGATCGAAGGTAGCGGAAAGGTCGGCCATGCGTTGCATGATCGGATTCAATACCTGCTACGG
>NZ_UTVH01000008.1 GCF_900585905.1 Pseudomonas viridiflava | reverse complement strand
CCTCGCGTAAACCCTGCAGGAGCGCACGAGCACCGCGAGGCCGCGATGGCGGTGGGTCAGACAAAACGCTATCGACGCCTCGCGTAAACCCTGTAGGAGCGCACGAGCACCGCGAGGCCGCGATGGCGGTGGGTCAGACAAAACGTTATCGCGGCCTCGCGGTGCTCGGGAGCTTCCTACAGGTTCTGGCGTTTTCTGAGCACACACAAAAAACCCGGCCTGAGCCGGGTTTTCTGGTCAACCTGCGATCACTGCATCCAGGGCGGAGGCGGTTCTTCGGCGGTTTTGGTGGGCGGGGCATCATCGGCTGCGCGGGCGGCCTGACGACGTTCGTCATCCAGACGCGCCGCTTCGATTTCGCGCAACACGCCGCCGACATCGGCCTCTTCTTCCGGCTCATCAAACTCGCCGGTCAGCACGGTAGCAGGCGACAACGTGCCGGCTTCATAATACGACCACATTTCCTTGGCGTACTTGGTACTGCGCAACTCTGGCGCGAAGCGGCCAAAGTAGGACGCCATGTTGCCCACATCCCGCTCCAGCATGCTGAACGCGTGGTTGTTGCCTGCCGCATCGACCGCCTGGGGCAAATCGATGATCACGGGCCCCGTCGGGGTCAGCAGCACGTTGAACTCTGAAAGGTCGCCGTGCACCAGCCCGGTACACAGCATCAGCACGATCTGCTCGATGAGGAACGCGTGGTACTCGCGGGCCTGGTCAGGCTCCAGCACCACGTCGTTCAAGCGTGGCGCGGCGTCGCCGTACTCGTCGGCGATCATTTCCATCAGCAGCACGCCTTCAAGAAAGTCGTACGGCTTGGGCACGCGCACGCCAGCACCGGCAAGACGGAACAGCGCCGCCACTTCGGCATTCTGCCAGGCGTCTTCGGTTTCCTTGCGACCGAACTTGGAGCCTTTGGCCATGGCTCGCGCCTGGCGGCTGTTACGGACCTTGCGCCCTTCCTGGTACTCGGACGCCTGGCGGAAACTGCGTTTATTCGCCTCCTTGTAAACCTTGGCACACCGCAGCTCATTGCCACAGCGCACCACATAAACAGCTGCCTCTTTACCGCTCATCAGCGGGCGCAGCACTTCGTCCACCAGACCGTCTTCGATCAAGGGTTCAATGCGTTTAGGAGTTTTCATCAGCTTTTTTTATGGGTCCTTGGTTGCCAAACACGCGATTGTTGCCCGTTATACGGCAATCCTCTGCCAGCGAGTAGAGGGAGCTGGCGTTTGATGCCGATAGTTTGCGTCGCAAAATCTGTCATCGTCCCGCAACGAAGCAGCTTTCGTGCCCGAACCAGGCCATGAACCCGTCCGGATAAAATCTTTCATCTGGACAAAAAACGATCAACGTTTGAACAGTTCGCCAGGCGTGAAGCCGAACAGCACTTTGAACGCGGCGATGAATGCCGAGGTGGAATCGTAGCCACAGGCCAGTGCCGCCTGGGTCACGCTTTCACCCGTTTCCAGTGCGCCCAGCGACGAGAGCAGGCGCGCACGCTGGCGCCAGCTACGAAAGCTCAGCCCGGTCTCACGCTGAAACAGGCGCATCAGGGTTTTCTCCGAGGTCCCCAGCTGAGACGCCCAGTCGTGCAGGGTGATGGCCTGGCCGGGGTGTTCGATCAGTTCATTGCACAGCTGCAGCAAACGCGGATGACGCGGCAACGGCAGCGAAAAACCGACCTCCGGCAAGTGCGCGAGCTGATCCATGAGCACCTGTACCAGGCGCGCCTCAGTGCTGTCGCCCAACGGGTATTCGGCTGGCAGCTGGCAAAAACTCTTGATCAGCTCGCGGGCCAGCGGCGTCACTTCCAGCACCCGGCAGCGCTGCCCGGCCCATTGCGCATCTTCCTTGCGCACATACAGGCTGCGCATTTCGGCACGCATCGAGGTCACCACCTGATGCTCCAGCCCGGCTGGAATCCACACGCCCCACTGCGGTGGGGCAAAAAAGCTGCCTTCATCAGTGTGAACCCCCAGCACGCCACTGATGGCGTAGGAAAACTGCACCCACTCATGGCGATGAGGCGGCGTCCAGGAACCTGCATTCAGGCTCTCGGCCCGGGCGTACAGCGGCCGGGGCAGTTCGCTCAATACTGGAATGTGGCGCTCGGCACCTTGATGCTGCGCAGTTTGTCCGTTAGTCGGCATGGATTGGCCTTGTGTCGCAAGACGGCAGTGTACGAGTGGGTTAGCCTGTGGACATCCCTTTTTACAAAGAAATCACTGAGCGCCTATGTCTGTTTTCAAGCACCTGAAACGCGTCGTCACTGACTGGTTCCTCTGCGGCATGGTTCTGGCGACGGTTCTTGCCTACTTTTTTCCGCGTTTTGGCGCCACAGGCGGCGGAATGCATGCCGAGTACGTCATCAACATCGGCGTGTTCGTGGTGTTTTTCCTGCACGGGGTCAACCTGTCCAGCGAGCAGATCCGCCACGGCCTGAAGAACTGGCGCCTGCACATCATGGTGCAAGCGTTCACGTTCATCGTGTTCCCGGTGATCTGGCTGATCTGTGACAGGGCGTTCGGTGCCTACCTGCCGGCGCTGTTGATGCTGGGCTTCCTCTACCTCTGTGCGTTGCCATCGACCATCTCGTCGTCCGTCGCATTGACCGGCAGCGCCGGCGGCAATGTCCCCGCTGCGATCCTCAATGCAAGCATGTCCAGCGTGTTCGGGATATTCATGACGCCCTGGCTGGTCAGCCTGGTGATCGGCACGGGTTCTGGCGGTATCGACCTGGGTTCGACCCTGCTTAACCTGAGCCTGCTATTGCTGCTGCCGCTGATACTCGGCCAGCTGGTGCGCCCGCTGGTGGGCAAGTTTTTTGCTCGCCACAAGAAGTACACCAACCTGATCGACAAGATGGTCATTCTCCTGCTGGTGTATGCAGCGTTCTGCAACTCGATGATCTCGGGAATGTGGCAGACCCAGGGCAACTCGGTGATTGCCATGGCCTTCGCTGGCAGCGCGGTGTTGCTGGCGTTCGTTCTGCTGCTGACCACGGGCACCGCACGGCTGTTGAAATTCAACCACCAGGACAAAGTCGCGGCGGTGTTCTGCGCCAGCAAGAAATCCCTGGCGGCCGGTGCTCCCATGGCGGCGCTGATTTTCGGCAGCAACCCAGGCCTGGGGCTGATCCTGTTGCCGATCATGATTTACCACCCCCTGCAGCTGATCGTCTGTTCGGTGATGGCGGAAAACTACGCCAACCGGCACAAACAGCAGTTGTCAGCTGAAGCTCTGGAAGAAGCACGAGCGGCGTGAACTGGCAGGACGGGCTCACAGCCCGTCCTTTGTAATCACCGCTCCAGAATTGCCGTCACTCCCTGCCCACCTGCCGCGCAGATTGAAACAAGGCCGCGGCCTTCGCCTGCCACGTTGAGCAGTTTGGCCAGGTTGGCGACGATGCGACCGCCTGTTGCAGCAAATGGATGGCCGGCTGCCAGAGAGCTGCCCTTCACGTTCATTTTGTTGCGGTCAATCGACCCCAGCGGCGCGTCCAGGCCCAGGCGAGTGCGGCAATAATCGGCGTCTTCCCAGGCCTTGAGGGTGCACAGCACTTGCGCAGCAAAGGCCTCGTGGATTTCGTAATAGTCGAAGTCCTGCAGGCTCAAACCATTGCGCGCCAGCAAGCGCGGCACCGCGTACGCGGGGGCCATCAGCAGGCCTTCTGCGCCCTGCACAAAATCCACTGCGGCAGACTCGCCATCGCGCAAATAAGCCAGCACTGGCAGGCCCCGCGCCTGCGCCCAGGCTTCACTGGCCAGCAACACCAGCGAGGCGCCGTCGGTCAGTGGCGTCGAGTTGCCTGCGGTCAGCGTGCCCTTGGCGCTGCGCTCGAAGGCCGGTTTGAGGCCGGCGAGTTTGTCCAGGGTCAGCTCCGGGCGCAGGTTGTTGTCCCGGGTCAGCCCCAGATAAGGGGTGATCAGGTCGTCGTGCCAGCCTTCGGCATAAGCGGCCGCCAGCTTCAGATGACTTTCCAGTGCCAGCTGGTCCTGCTGTTCGCGGGGGATGCTCCATTTTTGCGCCATCAGTTCACAGTGCTGGCCCATGGAAAGCCGGGTGCGCGGCTCGCCGTTGCGTGGCAGCTCGGGCTTGAGGTGATGCGGGCGCAACTGCAGCAGCACCTTGAGTTTGTCAGGCATGGAGCGGGCGCGATTGACCTGCAGCAGGATGGCACGGAGGTCTTCGTTGACGCCGATGGGCGCGTCAGACGTGGTGTCGACGCCACCGGCGATGCCGCATTCGATCTGCCCCAGGGCAATCTTGTTGGCAACCAGCAGCGTCGCTTCCAGCCCGGTGCCGCACGCCTGTTGCAGATCATAGGCTGGCGTCTGCGGCGACAGGCGCGAGCCCAGCACGCATTCGCGGGTCAGGTTGAAGTCGCGTGAGTGCTTGAGTACTGCACCGGCAACCACCTCGCCCAGGCGCTGGCCGTGCAGGTTGAACCGCTCGATCAGGCCCTCCAGCGCAGCCGTCAGCATCTGCTGGTTGCTGGCCGTGGCGTAAGGTCCGTTGGAACGCGCAAACGGGATGCGATTGCCGCCGATGATGGCGACCCGGCGTGGCTGCTGCATTGAAAACTCCCTGTGCTGATACAAATCGCTGATGAGCCGCTTGAGGACAAACCCGAAGCCATGTTGTCCATTTCTTTGAACCCCGACTCAAGGAGAGTGTTCCATGCCGTCTGATCGCTACATCGATTTCGCCAACTCCGATCTGGGCGCACGCCTGGTGGGAGCCATTGGCCTGCCGAAGCCGGTCAGGCTGGAACGCTGGCAGGCCGGTCGCCTGCGCCCCGTCGAGGGCACCCTGCTGATCAGCTCGGGGCCGCTGGCCGAGCAGGTTCAGGCATTCGCCCCGCGCCTGACGGATTCGGTCTTCCGCTTCGGCGTGCAGGTCGAGGGCACGAACGGCTGGACGCCAGGGCAAGGGCCGAAGCTCAAGGCCGTGGTGTTCGACGCCAGTACCTTCAGCCGCAGCGAGCATTTGAAACAACTGCACACGTTTTTTCAGCCGTTGCTCAAGCACCTGGAACACAGCGCACACCTGGTTATTCTGGGTCGCCCGCCAGCCAGCGCGGAGGATCCGCTGACTGCAAGCACGCAGCAGGCGCTGGAAGGCTTCAGCCGCTCGCTGGCAAAAGAAATGCGCAATGGCGGCACGGTGCAACTGATTCAGGTCGACGCCGGTGCCGAAGACCAGCTCGAAGGCGCGCTGCGGTTTTTCCTGTCACCGAAAAGCGCGTTCATCTCCGGGCAAGTTGTGCGTCTGAGCCAGTGCGCCACCCGGGTGCAGGACTGGACCCGGCCACTCAGTGGGCGCAAGGCGCTGGTCACTGGCGCGGCACGTGGCATCGGCGCGGCGATTGCAGAAACCCTGGCGCGCGACGGTGCCGACGTGCTGTTGCTCGACGTGCCTCAGGCCAGGGCTGATCTCGACGCCCTGGCGTCACGCCTGGGGGCAAGGGCGCTGACGCTGGATATCGGCGCCGCCGACGCCGCCAGCCAGTTGATCGAACAGTTGCCGGGCGGCCTCGACATTCTGGTGCACAACGCCGGTATCACCCGGGACAAGACGTTGGCCAACATGTCCGAGGATTTCTGGGACTCGGTGCTGGGGGTCAATCTCAACGCCCCGCAGGTGCTGACCCAGGCACTGCTGGACAGCGGCACCCTGCATGACCACAGCCGGGTGATTCTGCTGGCGTCCATCAGCGGGCTGGCGGGTAATCGCGGGCAAACCAATTACACCACCAGCAAGGCCGGGCTGATTGGCCTGGCGCGCGCCATGGCACCGGTACTTCAGCCGCGCGGCATCAGCATCAACGCCGTCGCGCCTGGCTTTATCGAAACCAGAATGACCTCAAGTATGCCCTTCGCCATCCGCGAAGCCGGTCGGCGCATGAGTTCACTGGGCCAGGGTGGCCTGCCTCAAGACGTGGCCGAAGCCGTGGCCTGGCTGGCGCAACCTGGCGCCGGTGCCGTCAGCGGTCAGGTGCTGCGCGTATGTGGGCAAAGCCTCATCGGTGCATGAGCGACGGACCTTAATCTGAGCAAGGAGAAGTACGATGAGCGCTCGATGGCGATACCTGGACTCACTGCCGACATTACCCAACCTGTTCGTTCAGGCAGCCCTGCGGCGCAAGGTCACCGGCATGCAATTGCCGGACACCGGCCTGCGCTGCTGGACGGCAGTAGACCCCGTCAAACTGGCAGCCTATCGCAACGTCTGTGGCTTCAGCGCCAGCAGCGTCCTGCCGCCGACGTATCTGCATGTGCTGGCCTTCAACCTGCAAATGCAGCTGATGATGGCCAAAGAGTTTCCGTTTCCGCTGCTGGGGCTGGTCCATCTGGGCAATCGGATCAAGGTCCATCGTCCGCTGGGCGGCGTGAACAAGGTCTACATCGGTGTGCAGGCGGGCAATCTGCAGCCCCACGCCAAGGGCGCAACCTTCAGCCTGTTCACCCAGGTCGAGGATGGGCTGGGCGTGCTCTGGGAAGAAGAAAGTACGATGCTGTGCCGGGAGGTGGAGCTTGACGGTGCGGTGGCGCTGGTTGACGAGTTGCTGACAGCGCCAATGGCCGAAGTCACCCGTTTCCAGGCGCCAGCCGACATTGGCCGTCGTTATGCGAAAGTCTCAGGCGATTACAACCCGATCCACCTGAGCGGGCCGAGCGCAAAAATGTTCGGTTTCCCCAAGGCCATCGCCCACGGCATGTGGCTCAAGGCGCGCACCCTGGCGTTGCTGAGCAATCACCTGCCGCTGTCAAATCTGGACGTTGACGTGCAATTTCAGAAACCGGTGCGGCTGCCCAGCGAAATCATCCTGGTGGCCAGCAGCGCCGGTTCCCACGGCCAGCTGCGCCTTGAAGGCGCGCAAGGGCTGGTGCATATGGTGGGAAGTTGGCAGCCTGCGTCGGCGTGAGCTGAATCAGGGCTTTTTCTTGCGCGGGCCGGTGTTGAACACCGGCACCTTGCGCACCGGCTTGGCGCTGGGCGGCTCGGGTGCTGCGTCGCCGCTGTCGACCCACTTGCCCAGATTGCGCTTGCCGCCACCCGAGACTTTCGGTTTTTTCGGCTTCTTCGGTTTTTTCAGAATCTGACCGCTGGCGTCGGTCGTCGGTACGCGGTGCTCCGGGGTGAAATCCGGTTCTTCTTCGCGGCGCAGCGTCTGTCGCGTCAGTGTCTCGATGGCCGAGAGCAGTTCGACTTCGTCAGCACAGACCAGCGAAATCGCTTCACCGGTCAGACCGGCGCGCCCCGTGCGGCCAATGCGATGGATGTAGTCTTCCGCAACGATTGGCAGGTCGAAGTTGACCACGGTCGGCAGGTCGTCGATGTCCAGACCGCGGGCCGCGACGTCGGTCGCTACCAGAATCCGCACGTCGCTGGCCTTGAAGCGATCCAGCGCGCGCTGCCGAGTGGCCTGTGGTTTGTCACCATGAATGCCATCGGCGCTGATACCCAGCGCCTGCAAGCGATCAACCAGTTGATCGACACCCACGCGGGTCTTGGCAAACACCAGCACCTGTGACCAGTGCAGCTTCTTCAACAAATGGATGAAAAGTTCCGGTTTGCGCTTTTTGTCGACCGTCACCACCCACTGCTTGACCGACGAAGCCGCCACGTTGCGCGGGCTGACTTCAATGCTCAGCGGGTCATCAAGCATCTGCCCGGCCAACTGGCGAATCGCATCGGAGAAGGTGGCTGAAAACAGCAGCGTCTGGCGGCGCTTGGGCAAGGCCGCGTAGATCGCGCCAAGCTCTTCGGAAAAGCCGAGGTCGAGCATGCGGTCGGCTTCATCCAGAATCAGCGTCTGCAGCTGGGAAAACTTCAGCGCATTCTGCCGATGCAGGTCGAGCAAGCGGCCAGGTGTCGCCACCAGCACGTCAACGCCCTTGCGCAGCTTCATCATCTGCGGGTTGATGCTCACCCCGCCATACACGGCGTAGGTGCTCAGCGGCAGGTGCTCGGCGTACTGGCGAATATTCTCATGCACCTGCTCGGCGAGCTCGCGAGTTGGCACCAGGACCAGAGCGCGCACCGAATTGGCGGTGACGGTCGGGCCTTCCAGGGTCAGGCGTTGCAACAGGGGCAAAGCGAAACCGGCGGTCTTGCCGGTGCCGGTCTGGGCCGCGGCCATCAGATCGCGTCCGGCCAGCACTGGAGGAATGGCCTGCGCCTGCACCGGCGTCGGGGTCTTGTAGCCCAGGGTGTCGAGGGCGCGCAGCAAGGGTTCGATCAGGCCGAGTGTGGCGAATGTCATCAGGATTACCGTAGGTCAATATGTTGCAAGGCGTGCAGTTTAACCTGTCCGCACTTTTCCGACCTGCCCAAGCTGTGGCTTTCGCCATTGCGGCACACTGATCAGCAACACGGCGCTGATAATCACCGCCATGGCCAGGCACTCGGCAGCCCCGATGGTTTCTCCGGCGAAGCTGATACCCAGCAAAACCGCGACCGCCGGGTTGACATAGGCATAGCTGGTGGCCGCAGCGGGCCGCACGTTTTTCAGCAGGTACATATAAGCGCTGAAAGCGACAATGGAGCCCAGCACGATCAGGTACAGCAACGCACCCCAGCCCGCCGGGGTCGGCCAGTGCGTCATGCGCTCTCCACTGATAACGCTGCCCAGCAGCAGCACACATCCGGCGACAATCATTTCGGCGCCGCTGGCCATCGCCCCCGCAGGCAGCGGCAGGTGGCGGCTCCAGACTGACCCGAAGGCCCAGGTCGCGGCAGCAAACAGCACCAGTGCGGCACCCATGGGGCTGGCCTGCAGATTGGAGCCCAGATTGAGCAGCGCAATGCCGGTCAGACCGAGAAAGATGCCACCCCACTCCAGCCGTGTGGTGCGGTTACCCCAGAACAGCCCGAACAGCAGGGTGAACAGCGGCACTGTAGCGATCGCCAGTGCTGCGATACCCGAAGCCACGCCGGCGTGTTCAGCCAGGGTCACCCCGCCATTGCCGCACGCCAGCAACAAAAAGCCGATGGCGGCGGCGGACTTCCATTGCGTCCAGGTGGGCGCCGGTGCTCCGCGATAACGCATGAAGGCGTACATCAGGCTGCCCGCGATCAGAAAACGCACACCGGCCATCATCAGCGGCGGCCAGGATTCGATGCCGATGCGAATCACCAGATAGGTCGAGCCCCAGATCACATACAAGGCAAAGAAGGCGCCAATCAACAGCAGGGGAAAGCGGCGGGACGTCGGCATGGCAGGCTCAGGATCCGTTCTGGAGTCATCCATTGTAGTAATGGCAATCGCGCAAAAAGCGGACAACCTCTGGGTATCGCGGCAGGGCAGAAAAGTCAGTGATCAGAAACCGCGCTGACGCTTGATCGCTTCGCTCATCTTGGCTGCCGGGACCTTTTGCAAGGTGCACAGCCACTGATGAGAAATGCTCGCCAGGCCATGGGTGTGGCGCAGTTCGTGGGTCAGGTGGGCGGTGAGGTTGGCCGCCATTTCGGCATCGGCCATGGCCCGGTGAGCCTTGCCGGTGTCGGGCAGGCGGGCGAAGCGGGTCAGGGTGCCGAGTTTGTGATTGGGCGCGCCGGGCATCAGCCGCCGGGCCAGCAGCAGCGAACAGGCAAAGCTTTGCTGGCGTGTGCGTT
The DNA here is from genome assembly GCF_900585905.1 of Pseudomonas viridiflava. Classification (GTDB taxonomy): domain Bacteria; phylum Pseudomonadota; class Gammaproteobacteria; order Pseudomonadales; family Pseudomonadaceae; genus Aquipseudomonas. The sequence continues at coordinate 45,239 of NZ_UTVH01000008.1, read as the reverse complement.
CGATGCGCGACAGCTCGTAATCCCAGAATTTCTGGTCGAACGAAGCATTGTGCGCCACCAGCGGCACTGTGCCGACAAAATCAGCCACGTCGCTCATGACCCGTTCTGCCGAGGGCGCGGTGCGAATCATGCTGTTGCTGATCCCGGTCAATGCCTCGATGAAGCCCGGAATCCGCACACCCGCATTCATCAGGCTCTGGAAACGATCAACGATGCGCCCCTGTTCCATGATGACCACCGCAATCTCGGTGGCACGGCAACCCTGCCCGGGGGAAATACCGGTGGTTTCAAAGTCGATGACTGCAACACGTTCCAACACTGGCTGACCCTGGCAAATTCAACGTAAAAGCAACCCACCTTCGATGGGCACATAGCGCGTGGCTGCGCGGATCAGCGAGTTGGCGGTCAAGCCCGGCACGCCGTAAGCGACCGCCTCGACCCCATGTTTGCTGATGATGCGCTCAAGCAGCAGATCGAAATCGCCGTCGCCGGACGCCAGCACCACTTCATCGACCTGCGGCGCGACGTCCATGATATCGATAGTGATCCCCACATCCCAGTCGCCCTTGGCCGAGCCGTCGCTGCGCTGGATGTACGGTTTGAGTTTGACGATGAAACCCAGGTTGCGCAGGATCTGCTGGAATTGCTGTTGCTTGCTGTCACCCCGGTCGATGGCGTAGGCATACGCCTGGACGATTTCGCCACGCTGGCTGATGTCAGCCCACAGAGCGGAGTAGTTGAAGTGGCAACCGTGGGCCTGGCGAACGGTGTAATAGAGGTTCTGTACGTCGGCGAACACTGCAATTTTCTTCACCGGATATCCTCAGGGCAGCGACACCGCCAACAGGCAGCGCCGATTCAGAGATTGAATCGGCGCCCAGTATGCCAGTTTCGACAGGCGCCTGGGCACCTGCGCCGCGCAACGCCCGGCACAGGAAGTTTCAGGTCAGACGAAGGAATCGTCATCACCGGCGTCAAAACCGCCATCGTCCCAGCCGCCCTGGTCAGCATCACTGGCATAGGAATCATTGCTGGTCACACGTTCCTGATCATCGCCCCAGCCGCTGGAATCCTGAGTACCGTGATCAGCCACCTGCGCCGGTTCTTCCTTGATCACTTCAACCACTTCCTGGGGCTGGTCATGGTGACCAAACATGCTGCTGATGCCTTGCGCCAGCATCACGCCGCCAGCCACCCCCGCCGCTGTTTGCAGCGCACCGCCAAGAAAACCGCTGCCACGCGGCGCCTGTTGCTGGGGTGCGGCATAGTTGCCTTGAGGCGGGTAGTTGCCCTGGGAGGGCGGCGCGTTGTTGTAGACCGGGGCGCCGGCCGCCGGACCATCACGCCAGCCACCGCCCGACGCAGGCGCAGAGGGCTGCCGGGATGGCGTACTGCTGCCACCCCCAAAGATGCTCGACAGGAAACCGCCGCCACCCTGCGCAGGGGCTGAAGTGCCCTGGCTTTTGGCCTGCTGCAGTTCGGCCTGCAAACGCTGGATCTGCTCGTCACGTTCCTTGACCTGGGCATTGAGCTGATTGACCGCCGCTTCCTGCACCAGAATCGCCTGCGCCATGTAATAAGGCGCTGCGGGTTGCTGGCTGAGGTGCTCCTTGATCCGGGCTTCAGCTTCGCCGTCGCGTGGCGCGGCAGAAGCGGTTTCAGCACTTTTCAGCTTGGTGAAAAGACCATCGATCAGGGTTTGCTCTTCGCTGTTCATGGCGACCTCGTTAGATTGCCGTTGAAAATCTTCGCCCGTCATAGCGGGTACAGCAAATGTAATGGGGCTTGCGCCGACGGTTTCAATGGCCGGACGCAAATGTTAAGAAGGCTCTGGTCCGCGTCTGGCTTGCCAGCTAAAGTGACCGCCTGCTTATTTAATGACCGGACCCTGATGAACCCGCTGACCATTCTCAACGACTCGTTGTACTTTTTCCGGCGCAACCTGGGTGCGCTGCTTGCCTTGTGCCTGCCGCTGGTGGTGGTCGAGGCGTTGGCGAAACAGGCTGTCAGCAGCGCCATCGCCAACAATACGTCTTCCGGTTTCGAACTGTTGATCGGCCTGCTGTTCTACCCGCTGTACACCGGCGCTCTGATTCTCTTCCTCGACGCGCGCAGCCGTGGCGATCACCCGGCCGGCCGCGACCTGCTGGCGATGGCCCTGCGCATGTGGCCGACCTTCGCGGTGCTGTCAGCGCTGAGCACCCTGCTGATCATGTTTGGCCTGTCACTGTTCATCGCCCCCGGGATCTGGGTCATGGTGAAACTGGTGTTTGCCGAATATTTCCTGGTCCTGCGGGGCATGACGCCGCTGATGGCCATGCGCGCCAGCTTCGAGCTGAGCAAAGGACACTTCGTGCGCATCCTGACCTGCGTGCTGTGCATTTACATCCCGCTTTCACTGCTCGAGGGCGGCGCCTACTACCTCGCCTCCGAGCCGCCAAATGCGGCCGTCACGCTGACGATCAATGTTGTCAGCAGCTTCCTGCAGCTGTTTACCAGCGTGGTGATGTACCGCCTGTTCATGCTGATTACCGAGCCGGGCAAACGCGAGTAAGCGGCCGGGCAGCGACCCGTCGACTATGCTTGGAGCTGCCCTGCATCGCGATTCACCACTGAACGCCTTGCGTTGCCATTCCCCACCTGACGACCTGCGTTGCCGTTTTTCAGGGAACGCCCAGCGTTGCCATTTTCCAAGGAACGCCCAGCGTTGCCATTTCCCAAGAAACGCCCAGCGTTCCAGGCCGAGCCCATGAGCCGTCTGACCCGTTGCCTTCTGATTGTGCTGGTGCCGAGCGGCTTGCTGCTGGTGCTGGTCTACGCCCTGACCTGGCGGCCGGCGGCGCTTGAACAGATGCCGGTCAGTTGCAACGCGACGCCAGGAGCGCAGGTGCTGGTGCCCGGTCAGGCGCTGAAGGTGATGACCTGGAACATCCAGTACCTGGCGGGCAAACGCTATGTGTTCTGGTACGACATGGCCGATGGCAGCGGCCCGGACGCGGGCCCGACCCCGGAAGACGTGGCCTACAACCTCGATGAAGTAGCCCGGGTAATTCGTGATGAACAGCCGGATGTGCTGTTGCTGCAGGAAGTAAACGACGGCGCGAAAAATACCGCTTATGACAATCAGCTGGCATTGCTGCGGGCGCGTGTCATCGACCTCTATCCGTGCAGCACCGAGGCGTTCTATCGCAAAGCCGACTTCATCCCTAATCCGCACATCGCTGGCAGCGTCGGCATGAAGCTGGCGACGCTGAGCCGGTTCAGCATCGAACGCGCCGAGCGTATCCAGCTGCCGCTTCAGGAAGCCAACCTGATCCGCCGCCAGTTCCAGCCCAAACCTGCCCTGCTGGTCACTTACCTGACCCTGCGCGACGGCGGCCATCTGGCGCTGATCAATACGCATCTGGATAACCCCGACCCAGAGAGTGGCGACGACGTATCGTTGCGCCAGGTGCAGGCAATCCGGGCGCTGCTGGACGGTTTCGAAGCCAGCGCAACGCCCTGGCTGATCGGTGGCGACTTCAACCTGTTGCCATCGGACCAGTATCAACGCCTGTCCCGCGAGCAGCAGGGGGCTTACCCGCCAGATAGCCCGCTGCATCTGTTGTGGGACACTTATCCGATGATCCCGAGCAACGACGAAGCGTCAGGTGTTGATCGCGGCAAATGGCTCACCCGCTTCCCCAACGACCCACGCATCAGCGGCCCGGACAGAACGGTGGATTACCTGTTCCACAGCCCCGGGCTCAAGCGCGTCAGTGCCAGCGTGCGCGGCGAAGACACCCTGCTCATCTCCGACCACCTGCCCCTGATCGCACGCTTCCTGCTGCCGTTGGCGCCTTGAGCTGTCAGTCAGCGATTGTGTTCTGATGTGGGACCGGCTTCAGCCGGGAAGGCGCGATGACTGACGCTAAACATGCAGTGAATGATCTGGCCCCTTCCCGGCTGAAGCCGGTCCCACGGGAATGGGCGATGCCTTAAAAACATTCGGCCACATTGGAACCGTTTCTGCTGCGTCGCCACACAGGTGTATCAATAGTTGTCACCCGGAAGGCAATGAATATGAACATACGCGTTTCCTCTGATATGCCCAGTCAGATCCCCCTCGGTGGTCACGAGGGATCGCCATTCAACGCCGGTCCAGGCCAGGACCCCAAAAGCGCCGTGTCACAGCTCAAAGGTATGCTGCCCAACGCCGGGGGGATCTCCTTCGGTCAGGGCAACGCCCCGCAGCAGCCCCGTCCGGCACTGGGCAACTTCCCGACCAGCAATTTGCCAACGGCCAACATGCAAACGGCCAACATGCCGGAGACGTCATCGCAATTGCTATCGATGCTGAGGGAGTTGGCTGAAAGCATTAACCTTACGGGTGAAACCGAACAGCCGGAGGAAACATTCTCCCAGCCTTCAAACCAGACCCAGCGTACCGGCGGACCGACTGGCGTCGCGGGCGCCCAGGGCGCACAAGCTGCGGGCGGTGCGCCTTCCGCTGCCAGGACCAGTCTGCAGACAGCAGTCCTCGACAATTCCAAATACTCCTCCCCCGAAGAGCTGAAGAAATTCGCCCCGATGGTGGCCCATCTGCCAGCGGGGGAACAAGACAAAGCAATGAAGGAGCTCAATCGCCCTATCGCCGCAGCGAAAATGGCAGCGGCTGGCGGCAGGGAGGGAGAAATCGCCAAAGGGTTCATCGCCGACAATCCGGCACTCAAGACCGCAGCGGACACAGCCAAACGTGGGGGCAAGGCTGACGGTATAGCCACCAAGGACGATTACAATTCGCTGGCAAAAAATCTGGAAAAAGCGCGGGACGCCGGGACCAAGTCTGTCACTGAATACATTAAGGCAAACTCGAAAGTCGACCTCAAGGCCAACCCTGGGGCCGACCCCAAGCTCGACCCGCAGTCCCTGCAGATGGTGACCAGCGCCGCAATACTGCGTGCCAACGAGCCAATCACCAAAGCCGCCGACCCGAATAAGGCCAACGGCGGTGACGAAAAAATCGGCAAGTACACCACGGTCAAAGACCTGCAGGCGCTGTCGTCAGGCAACCCTGGCCTGTCGAGCATGCTCACCACCGCCGCGAAAACCTTTGCCCAGCCAGGCTTCTCCGACCTGCTCGACCAGGGCGGCATGGAGGGCAAGGAGCTGGCCAAAAACGGCGTAGACGGCCAGATCAGCACGAAGAACATCGAGCAATGGATCAAGAAACAGGCGCCCACCAATGGCGGTGAGTTCGCCGCCATGATGAGCAGCTCAGCCACGATCAATGCCACCGCCAACGTCGATATCAGCAAGCTGGGCCAAGACGTGTTCGCCAATCCGGGCAACTACAGCGGCGACCAGAAAGCGGCGGTCATGGTCAAGCTGCAGAAGACCCTCGAAAGCGTGGAGGCCGGACGCAGCCTGCACAAGACCGAGAAGACTGAAACCGCGCTCAAGGAAAAGATTGCGCAGCTGCAAGGCGACAAGGATGTGCAAGGCTTCCTCGACAAGGCGATTCCCGAACAGCAGCGCAGGCTGATCGGCAACGACCCTGCGCTGGAAAAAGCCGTCAATGAGCGCTACAAGAAGCTCGAGTCGGGCCAGTCACTGGAAGACGATATGCGCGCCGATAAGGACGCGGTCACCAAAGACAAGGACGGCAAACCACTGACAGATCCGACTTCGCCGGACTACAGTGGATCCGTGGGCAATCTCAGCGCCGAACTGCAGATGCAGAAAGACTTGCGCGGGCCTGACGCCGGGGTTCCAACGGCTGCTGATGTGGTTGCCAAAAGGCCGGGGGTGAGCGATGAACTGAAGCGTTCCTATCAGGCGAATTTTGTCGAAGGCGGCAAAATGAACGAGCAGATGAAGTCCAAGGACGCCAAGCCGGACAAGGTTCTGGCTGACGTCGATGGGCAGAAGGCAGCCTACGACGCCGTGCTGCCAGCAGAGTTCGTCGCCGTCAAACAGGACGCTTACACCGACGCCACCCTGGCAGCGCTCAAAACCACCGCGGCTGGCGTCTCTATGATCACCAACTTCAAGGACGCCACCGCCGGGCTGGGCAATAAAGACCCCAACAGTATCAACGCCCAGGACCTGAAAGCGGAAGCCCAGAAACGTGCCAACACGGCCCTTGATGCCAAGGGGGCTGCAGGCGGCGCAGCCGGGGCGGCTGGCGGGATTTATGCAATGACGACAGTGTCCGGCCTGCTGGCGCAGGGCAAGGACGCCGAAGCCGGTAAAGCCATCTACGACAGCGTGCGGGGTGCGGGCACGGCGGCGCGGGTGGGCTATGACCTGGCAACCAAATCCAGCACCGCCGGTGGCGAAATCGCGGGCAAGGTTGCCGGCCGCGTCGTCGGCGCAGTGGCCGGTCGCGTCGCAGGCATGGCCGCTGCGAGTGCCGTGGCCGCCGCCGTCCCCGTTGTCGGCTGGATCGCCGATGCAGCCATGGCCATCGGCTTCGGTATCAAAGCGATCATCGATGCCGTCCACAAGAAACAGGACCAGAAGGCGTTCGACCATAACGTCGACCCGACACTGGACCAGTTCGGCATTCCCAAAGCGCATTGATCTGCAAGTGCATCAAAACAGCCGCAGCGTGTTGATCCGCGCTGCGGCTGTTTGCGTTCATCTGGCCGGTTTCAAGCCGCCGTTGGCGACTCGTGTGCAGCTCTCTACGCCTGGCAGGCCATTGACTGGTGCTTTTCCATAGCGCTGGACAGCTCATTGCCCGTCGTGCGAATACAGTCAATGAAGGACTCTGTGATGTGTGAGGTAGCTCTCTGGATGGGTCTGATAATACTGACGGTAAAAGGAATGGAGGCCGAAAGTCTGCGAACTTGTAAGCCCTGGCTTGCATAAGCATGCGCTGCAAGCGGATTGACGATAGATACGCCCACGCCATGCAAGACCATCTGGCAAATCGTCGCCGAATTGTCGACTTCGAGGACTTGCCGGCGACTGATGCCATGCGCGCAGAACAGATTGTCCAATTGATGCCGATAGGGGTCATTGGGCGCCAAGTGAACAAAGGTATGATCAGCCATTGAGGCTGGGTCAATGATCACTTGATGGCACAGCGGGTGAAGAGGTGGAAGTATGCAAACCTCGTCCAGGCTCAGCAACGGCTCAGCGGTCGTCCCCATGGGCGCTCTGACACCTTCGATCAATCCGAGATCATGGGACTGCGACGACAAGCTTTCCTCCAGCAGAGGTGAGTCATGTGTCGTCAAGCTAAAGTTCACCTCGGGGTAATGCAGCAAAAACTTTGAAACCGAACGAGGCAGTAATGTTTGCGACAGGATTGGCAAACTAACGACCGCTATTTTTTCAAACAAGCCTTGTTTTATTTCTGCGGCCGCCAGGCAAATTCGTGACAAGCCGTCGTAGGTTTTAATAATCTCATCATGAAGCGCCAGCCCTTGCCGAGTGGCTTTGAGTCGGCCTTTTGTCCTGTCAAATAGCTGCATACCCATCGAGCGCTCGAAACTGGATAAGTCTCGACTGATAGTAGGCTGTGATGTGCCAAGTGCCTCAGCCGCTCCAGTAATACTCCCAGCCGCCATGACGGCTTTGAACACTTCAATATCCCTTATTGAAACCTTCATAGTAATCTCTTGCCATCTGAGTAAACGTTTCAGGTTGAAAATAATATTTCAGCTCTTCAACGGCGAGCCACTGCCGACGTTGTTTCAATCCACCCCTGCACTGCATAAAACTATCGACTGACGGCGCGTCCGCTGTTCAAGCCCGTCGACAAAAAAATAATTATACACAGGTCCTTGTGAAGATGAACTGATAATAAACACCTATATCTTGTGGAAATTGCGCATTCAGCGAACCGAGCGTACCCGCACCTCGATAGACGTAAAAAGCGCTCTCTGAATGCTACGAAATGGCTGTTCCCCTCCCGAAATCCCCAATGATGCAGCGGAAAGATTGACCCACCTGATACCACCTGATGGCGCAACGATAAAAGTGCCCGACTTATCCGTAACTGCAGCCTCCGTGCAAGCCCAAGGATGACAGCATTGCAGCGGATTGCTATGATTGCCGTCGTTTATTACTGCCCGATTTTAGCAAGCGAGAAGTTAACGAATGGGGGCGACGCGCCTGCAATTTTTTGCCGCCAGGGTTTTATAGGTCCGCATGTTTATGATTTGATAATCTCGATGGAGACAGGTATGGACTACGTCATTATGGTGGATTGTACGGATGTAACGTCTGCAATAATCACCGCCGCGAAGAAAAGGGGAATCGGCATCCTTTTTATTCGCTCCGAGTTAACACGTCATCACACATCGTTAACCCATGAGTTCTTCAGTGAACATGCCGTAGAGACCTACGACATCGAATCGCCTCTGGACTCGAAAAAGCTGGATGATGCCGTAATGGATATCAGCCAGAGATACCCGATATCCGCCATTTTCACCCCCCTTGATGACATCGTATTGTTGGTCGCTTCGGCGGCCAGGAAGGCTGGGCTCAAAGGCACCTCCCATGAGGGTGTCGCCAACGCCAAGAATAAAGCCCTTGCTCGTGAACTCCTGAATGGCGAGGGGTTGACCCACTGCAGATACAGGACGTGTCAGACGCTCGATGACCTGCCAGCGGCGGTTAACTTCATCGGTTATCCCTGCATCGTCAAGCCCGTTTGTGGATTTGCCAAGTACCTGACAGCACACCTTGAAACGCCTCAGCACCTGAACCATTTCATGAGTGAGTATGAGTCGACCCGTGACAGCATAGACAGTTCGTTCCGAAGCTTTATCTCGGAAGCGTACACGGTCGAGGCCTACATGAGCGGGCAAATGTATTCTGCTGAAGTGGCCAGAAACGAGCACGGCTTTTATCCATTGATGCTGACCAAGCGTGACCGTGCAAAGCATAATGAGCTGCTGGAAATAGAATCCACCATGGCACCGCGCGGTCACTACGCCGATGAGCGTGCGATTTTTGAATACTGCGAAAAAGTCGTCGACTGCCTGAAACTCGACGTCGGTATTTTTCACATTGAGGTCATGGTCAACGAGGGGCGCGTTGATTTGGTTGAGGTAAACCCTCGTTTCATGGGAGGCGCACTGTCGACACTCTTTCAGAAGTCCACGTCATTGAGTGCCTTTGATATTTTGCTGGACACCTACCTGGGGAAGGTTGTAGAGGCGCAGGCGAAATCAAGATTGTTTTCCACTTCCCGCCGACTCGCGCCAATGAAACAAACGATTTCACAGGCGACTGTCGACGCTCGTTACATTGATGAACACTGCCCTTGGGTCAAGGAACACTCGATTGCCATTCAGGCAGGCCAGGCGGTACTGCCGATGACGGGAAATGACTCGTCACTGGGTTATATCCATATCGTCGCTGAAAGCTACTCGGCCGCTCTCGATCACGCAAAAACGACGATCCGTATGATTTCGGACGCCACAGGTATCGAATTGGCCAACTGATATAACCGACGGGGCTCCTATTCAAGTGAATGGGAGCCACACCCTCACTTAGCGTGCGGGCAGTAATTGCCCGGCCTCAAGTTCCAGCTTCAAAAGATCGTCATAGGTTTGGCGATGTCGGATCACTTTCAGCTGTTCGCCGTCTTTCAATATTTCCGGGAGCAACGGACGCGTGTTGTAGTTTGACGACATGCTTGCACCATAAGCGCCGCAGTCATGGAATATCAGCAGGTCACCGACCTCGACCTCCGGCAGCAAATAAGAGATCACTTCCCCACCTTCTTTTTGAGTGAACACGTCGCCTGATTCACACAGGGGGCCAGCGATCACTGTCGGTCGCAGGCCTTCGGACTTTACTTGGCCTGTCGGACTGACGACGCTGACGCGATGCGTTGAGCCATACATGGCTGGCCGCATCAAGTCATTGAAGCCAGCGTCCACAAGAACAAAAAAGTTTTGCCCCATGGGTTTGTAAGCCCGCACTTCTGCCACCAGGATGCCGGATTGTGCCACCAGGTAGCGGCCAGGCTCGATTTCCAGACTTACAGGGTGCCCCAGGAACTCTTCGATCTCCTGACGAGCCGATTGCCAGAGCTGAAAATAATGTTCCGTGTCAATTTCCTGCTCATGCTCAGTGTATGGAATCGACAGCCCGCCGCCCGCTGATATCGCCTCAATATCGGCGCCAAGTTCCTTGACCTCTTTCACCATGGAATCGCAGACACGCGCCAGATGCTCGTAGTCGGCTCCCGATCCGATATGCATATGAAGGCCTACCAGTTTCAACCCATGACGACGGATCAGCTCCATGCTGTTCTGGATCTCGGTGTGCCATATCCCGTGCTTGCTGTGCTCCCCACCAGTGTTGGTCTTGCGCGTATGGCCATGACCAAATCCCGGATTTACCCGCAGCCACACCTTATGCCCAGGACTTGCGGCGCCCAATTGCTCAAGCATCTGCGGTGAGCCGGCGTTGACCGGGATCTTCAGTTCAGCAAGGCGGCCAAGAGTGTCTGCATCAATCAAGTCTGCGGTAAAGACGATAGGTGAGTGAGGGCCTTCAACGCTATAGCCGGCGCTAAGGGCACGCTCGACTTCTCCCAGCGAGACGGAATCGATCAAAACGCCCTCTTCGCGTATCAGAGACAGAATATGGATGTTGGAGCAAGCCTTCTGGGCATAGCGTATGAAATCGAAGGACTTTAGCTGCCTGATCTGCCGACGGATGATTGATGCATCGTACAACCAGAACGGCGTGCCAACTGACTGCCTGGCCTGGATGATTGAGCTGAGTAGATCTTTCGTCATGATTGTCCTTGAAAAGCGTGCGGTCACTGAGCCACACGGGCGGGGCGGGTTGAAAGCCATCGGGCTGAATACAGAGTCACCAAGGCAACAGCCATGAAACTGGCGATAACGGGAAGCGCGTTGAAATGATCGATGGCATACCCGCCTGCCACGGCTGCGACAGCCATGCCTAACGGTGCTACCGAATGAAAGGTCACCATGACAACGCTGATATCTTGCGCAGGCGTTTCGGTCAGCAGCTCATTGTAAGCTCGCATGAAAACAACTTCGAAGATGAACATGAAGATAAAGTAGGCGGGTATCACAAGGACAGCCGAGGAGATCAGGAACGGCACCGCCAGCGCTGCAAGCCCCAACGTAAACGTCTGATCATTCGAGACGGCATCGGCATTGTTTTTGAAGAACGGTGTGGTGACAAACAACGCTCCCAGAAAAATGCCCAGGACACTCACACAATGAAAGATACCCACGCCAGCCTGACTGAGTTGCAGGTGAGTCATGGGTATCCAGCTGCGAGCTATCAGATGAGCCCCCTGGAAGATCACGACACTCAAGGTCAGGACAGCAAAGGGCCTGACTAACTGAGGTTGGCGAGACAGCAGGTTCAGGCAGGAGCTGAACACCCGCGTCGCATTCTGTTGGGTATTCTCTGCCGACTCAACGGATGGCACACCCGCGTAGAGTATGGCGGCACCAATACTCAATGGCGCGCACAGGAGAATCGCGGTTTGAACGCCATAGCTTTCATATAGCCAGGCCCCGAGTGCCCCTCCCAAGGCTGAGCCCAGGTAATAGGACGTCATCATCCAGGTGTTGGCATCGGTCAGGATGTCGGCACTGAACAAGTGCTTTACCAGTTTGGCGCGGGTGCTCTTGATGATGATTTCCGCGAAGCCTCTCAGGAACACGGTGACCACTATCACTGGCAGAGCCTCTTCGACCCAGATTGCCAATACCAGAAAGGCAACAAAACTGAGCAGCTCCACACTTATCAGCAGTCGTACGGGATGGGCACGTTGGCACAGCCAGCCGGCAAGCCCCACGAACAGCACCGGCGCACCAAACTGGACGGCATATATGCCAGATGCCAGAAGTATGGAATGAAAACCATGAAAGAGGTGGATTGACACCGCAATCATGATGGCGAAGCTGCACAGCATGCTCATAAACATTGCCGACCACATCCGTTTGAAAGGCGAGATGCGAGCCAGGTCCTGGATGTTCATGCTGTTGTATTCCTGAACGTGCTTGCCAGGGGGGTGCATGGGTATTCATGGGTGCAGAGATCGAGGGCACTTGCGCCTCGCATCACAGGCGGCCTGTCCAGCGCCTCGCTTGTGCCGCGTCGTTTGTCGAGGGACGCCAGGAGCAAAGACGGGCTCAGCTTTTCAAGTCCCAGACGACGGATGGACTGGGGTGACATCTGTCCGGGAACGAATTCTTGAATCTGGATCATCTGCTTGAGGCGCTCGCACATCGCAGGCATGAGTGGCGATGCAAAGTGCGCGATGTAGCAAAGCCCGAGGCCGACAAATGCCATGTGGTTGCGCCCTGCGCCATCGACTGAAGCGCAGCCCGCCCTGTCTGACAACAAACTCAGAAGATGGGCGGTTGTTTCAGCCGCTTGTCGCAGGCAGAAAGTCTCCAGCGAATACAGGCGGGTCATGCGCTCGGCATATCGGGTGAAATGAACGTGCTGGTGACTGACGTCCACCTCACAGAGCGGATGCCGGGTGATGGCTTGCGCAATGTGATCCAGCGGGTCGTGCAGCTTTTGTGTGACGGCCTCGATAAACTCTTTTTCGGCGAAGTTGGCGGTCTGCATTTCAGGGTTGACCAAAGCCAGGAAGAATCGAACGTTGTCGGCACCGTAATCCTTCAGCAGGTCGGCTGCCCAGATCAAATGCCCTCTGCTGGTAGAGAACTTCTGGTTTTCCAGGTGGAAGAACTCGTTGGTCATGATGGCAGTCGGCGTGACCAGATCGCCGAGCGCTAACAGCAGGGTCAAGTGAACCAGAGAAAAATAGTAGCTGTTATCGAACCCCATGAACTGGACCAACTCATAGCCGCTGTCCGACTGCCACGGGGCATGACGCGACACCTTGCTCGTCATATGAATCAACCCTGGCAACATTTCCGCCCACACGTTCAAAACCTGGTTGTCGTAGCCACTAAAGGGGGCACCAACCCCCCATTGACCGGGATAGGTGATGGGAAAATCTTCCAGAGGGCGGGACATCATTTCACCCAGGAATGCACGCAGATGGGGCCGCATAACGGTTTTCTGCTGCTGATAAAACGCAGTGAGCGCGGCGCGATGGGACTCCAGGGCCAACACTTTGATTGTGAGGGTACGATGCTCGATTTCCCCATCATCTGCTGCATTGTCGAACGAAGGAAACATCAGCGAACTGGCATCATTTGGATGACCACAGGTTTCGCATATTGCGCCAGCCGTGCGGCTGTAGCATTCCGGGCAAATACCGCTGACGTAAGCCTCAAAGAGGTAGCGCTGCTGCTTTTTGCTGTAAGGGAACACGGTCTCTTTGTCAGAGATGATTCCGCGCTGTTCCAGACCCAGAAAAAACTGTCTGACATCCTCGATATAGCCTGCATCCGGAGCACCGAAAAAGTCAGTCTCGATATCGCCGGCACGTAACGTGGCAAGAATCTCGGCATTGCACCTGGCGGCCAGAGCCTTGGGGTCAACGCCGAGCTTTTCGGCGCGAGTCACCACGTAGGTCTGATGATCATCGCCACTGCTCAGATAGATCGCTTCATGCCCCAGAAGCTTCTGGGCACGGCTGAAGACATCAGCCGCCAAGTAGGGTCCGCACAAGTGACCGACATGCAGATCACCGTTAGTCGTGGGCGGAGTCGCGGTCACCAGGTATTTATGTTTACCGGTATGTTTACTCATGCCTCGACTCCTGTTCTTTCGGTGCTCCAGACGCTAAAGACTTCCAGTGTCACGGTGCGTGATACGTTTTCAAAATGATGTTGAGTGTTGGGTTGCACCCAGAGCGCGTCGCCCGCCTGAATTATTTCTGACTGGCCCTCTACCCAGAAAAGCCCTTCACCACTGCACACATAGAAAAACTCGTATTCGTCGTGGGCATGGGCGTGTGATTGCTCACCTGGCGCCATGACTGAAAGTGCGGCGCCATTGTTTGAGGGTGCCGTCGTGTTCCACGGTAGATAGCGAGCAAAACGGCAACCGTACTCGTTGCTGAAATGCGCGTCTGCTTTACGAGTGATTGAGTAAGTATTCATCTTCAGCTGCATTCCATGACAAAGGCGTTTTCATCGGAGCGGGTGAGCGTTGGCGCGTTGCTGGCCGCGTCGAGAATGTCGCGCGCCCGAAAAGGCAGGATTGAGATCAGGCTGCTGGTCAGGCCGTGACTGTGCTCGGTCGGGCCTTGGACGAAAAGGCGAGCAGAGACTCCGGGCAAGGTCTCGACGGCGTAGTCTCTGCCAACCTGCAGCGAGCCATCCGGGTGGCGTCGCAGTAAATGGTCCACACCACTCAGCAAGTGGTGAGCGTTTTGATGGTCGTAACCCGTGGCGAGAATCACGACGTCGTAACGATCAGTCGTGGTGTCTTGCGTACAGTCCTCCCGCAGGGTGACGTGAACGGCGTCATCTTCATTTCGGACGTGGATCAGCGAGCGGTGATTGAGCATTCGAGCGCGACTGCGTCCTGCGAGCTTTTCTTCGTACAACTGTTCATACAGTGCCTGAATCAATGCCTCATCCACGGCGGCATAGTTGGTATGACGTAATTGACGTAACGTGCGCTCTTTGGCGGTTGAAGAAGACTGATAAAAAGCGTCGACGCTTACCGGATCGAAGACCTCATTACTGAATGCGCTGCTGTTGGCTGGCATCAGCGAATGATTGCGGATAGCCAGGTCCACTCGGGCGTGCGGAAAGGTCTGCAGCATGTGCTGGAAAATCTCCGCGGCACTTTGCCCTCCCCCCACGATCAGCGCGCGGAAAGCAGGATTTTTCTCCGTGGCTTTCAGCATCTCCAGGCGGGAAAGATACTGAGCGCCATGGAAGAGTCTGGCGCTCAGGTCCTGCTGTGAAATGCCACAGGGCAGAACAGGGCTGCCACCTGTCGCCATCACAATATTTCGAGCGCGCTTGATCGTGCGCTCACCGTTCTGAAGGTCATCGCAGTGCACTTCAAAACAGTCCACTGCGCCCTGTGCATTCTCGACAGGCTCAATCCTTGAGGCACAACAGGCGTACTGAACCTGACCATTGAATTTGTCGGCGGCCCATGAAAAGTAGGCTTGGTAATCTCGGCGTGAGGGGTAAAGCGCACGCAGGTTGATAAAGCTATTGAGCCTCTCCTGTTCGTGAAGATAGTTGATAAACGTAAAGGAACTGGTGGGGTCCTTCTGAGTGATGAGGTCTTTCAAAAACATGACCTGCATTTTGGCCCCGGGAAGCATCATGTCACCGTGCCAGGAAAAACCAGACTTGCCCTCAATGAAACCTGCGGCCCCTGTATAGCCAGTCGAGGACATTGCAACCGCCAACGCCAGGTTAGAAGGGCCGAAGCCGATGCCTAAAATATCGTACGTGTCACTGCTGTCGCGGCTGCGCTGCATAAGTAGGCCTCAGAAAATACCGTGGACAACAACCAGCGCGGTAGTAGGCCACGTGGGTGAACAACGCTCAGCGGCTCACGATGACCCACCGGGTTTTATATATTTGTTTCAGTCGGGCATATAATGGGCGAAGAATTTTTTAGTGGTTTCCACGACTTCCCACTGCCCGGTAAAGCCGGCAGGCACGACAATGCTGTCACCCGGAACAAACGTTTTACTATTGCCCACGCTGTCGGTAATGACAACTTTACCGCTCAGCATGTAATAGAATTCATCCTCTTCGTAAACACACACAAATTTACCTGGCGTGCTTTCCCATATACCGGAGGTGAACCGTCTGTCCTGGCTGCGAAAGTAGACGCTGTTGGTGATATCAGGGTCGCCTGAAATCAGGCGGTCCGGGCCTTTTTTGACATTAAATATTTCGGCTTCGGATGTTCCAAGAATGACAATGTCATTAATGTTTGGCTGCGGCATATAGAGCTCCTTTGAGGTAAGTTGATCCCGCGTGGCGATGGTGCTCAGTCGATGAATTTCGCAATCTGATGAACGTGGGGGAAACGCATCAAAGAGTAATGGTCGCCGCTCAGGAGCACGATGTCGGGGGGGTGCGGATTAGCCAGACACGGTGTTGGTCTATAGGGGACCAAATGAAAGAATCTGTGGGCGTCGGCATTCGAGGCTTGAAGCAGCACGCGGTCACGGGCCATGGTCGGTGGCGGAATATAAGCGAGCAGCCGCTCGTACAGGGCCTGGTAAATGCGATAGAGGGTGAAGAGTTCGCGATGGCCGACCTTTGCCAGCGCAGGGTACGCCTGTGCTAACAGGCTGTAAGCACTGTCGAAATGATCCAGCAGCGGGCTCGGGTTTTCGCAAAGTATGAACTCCTGCAGATAGTCACTGAAAAACCCAATGACGGAGTGGCGCTCTGAATAACTCACGGCTTGGCAATCGGCAGCGGTATAGCTGTCGATTAGCAGCACACGATGAGGGGAACGTCCTTGGCGCGTCGCTTGCTCAGCCATTTCCGTGGCGATCATACCCCCCATGGACCAGCCCACGAGATACGCGTCGGTTACATCGATATGGCCAGACAGTTGATCGAGATAATGATGCGCAAGGGCTTCCAGCGTGGCAGGTATTTTTTCAATCGACGGACTGTGGAGGCCATAGAGGTCAAACTTCATTGACAGTGCATCGATGAGAGGTTTGTAGGAGACCAAGTGACCTCCCACAGGATGAACGAGAACAAGAGGGGTCGCGTTGTTATCGCCTTTTCTGAGCAGAACGAACGATCCGGCATCAGCCTGTTGCAGGTTCATATTGGCAATCAGGGCGGCTTGCCTGGCAACCGTTGAGTACTCGAAAAAGTTGGAAAGAGACAGGTTGACGGCGTACCGATCATTGATCTCTCGAATCAACTTGATGGCGGATAACGAAGTGCCTCCGGCGGCAAAGAAGTCGGTGTTCACCGTCGCAATACGTGTTGAGCATGCGTCGCTCCACAGGTGCACCAGCTCGCGCTCTATTTCACTGACGCCGCCCAGTTCAGAGATCACCTTGCAGGCCGGTAGAAGTAGAGCGGCGAGCGCTGCCGTGTCGCGCTTCTGATTGGCCGTCAGGGGGATTCGGTCAATACAGATAATCTGATCGGGAATACTGTAAAGCGGGAGGCTGGCTTTGAGTGATGATCTCAACACATCCAGCCCTTCGAAGAGCTCAGGGTCGATGACGATTGCCGCGGCCAGGCGCTTATCGGCATTCTCACCCATCAACAAACAGGCAGCAGCAGTGACCCCCGTTGATTGCGTAAGGTATTTTTCGATTTCCGAAAGATCAACCCGGTAGCCTCGTACTTTGGTTTGACTGTCGCGGCGCCCCAGGAACTCCAGGGTTCCATCAGGCCAATAGCAACCATAATCGCCCGTCCGATAAAGCGGTGCGTTATCGTCGGAATGCATGATGAAACTTTGCGCGGTCAACGTCTGATCGTGATGGTACCCGGCCGCAACCCCTGCGCCACCAATGTAGAGTTCCCCCGGGACCCAGTTAGGCTGGTGTTGCATGTTGCGACCAAGCACGTGAAATGTCTGATTATCGAGAGGATAGCCATAAGGGATGCTTTTCCAGTCGCTATCCACCTCGTCGACTTCATAGTAATTGGACCAGATGGACGCCTCGGTCGCCCCTCCTAGCGCGATCAGACGTACCTGCGGGCAACAGGCTTTCAATCGCGAGGGCAGAGAAAGGGGAATCCAGTCACCGCTCAGCAGAACGAGCCTCAGGGAACACAGGACTTCACTGGCCCGATTGCCAAGGTAATCCAGCAGCATCTCCAAAAGAGCAGGAACTGTGTTCCATACCGTTACCCTGCTCTGGATGACGCAATGACTCCACGCTTGCGGATCGCGCTGAGCAGCGGGAGGCGGAAGCACGATCGTTGCCCCAGTGGCAATACTGCCCAGCAGGTCGAATACCGAAAGATCGAAATTCAACTCGGACAGCGAAAGGATGCGGTCGCTGCTCGACAACCCAAAACGGTGCACGATGGAAAGAATCGTGTTTTGCACGGCTCCATGCCTGATCGCAACACCTTTGGGTGATCCGGTTGAGCCTGAGGTGTAGATGACATAGGCCAGTTCCTGGAGATCGGGTTGGCGCAAGGAACGCGTCGCCTGTTCGGACATCGGCACCGGGCTATCAATCGCAATCCGGTGTAGTTCAGTTGACTCGTTCGCCAGCTTTGTCTGACCGCGGGGGTCAAGCACCACGGTGTTGATTCGGCTCTTTTCCAGTACTTCTCTTATGCGCTGGATCGGCCAATCAATATGCAGGGGCAGATAGGCCTTGCCCGCCTCGATGATAGCCAGCGCCGCCAGATACTGCGCCGCAGACTTGCCTGCCAGAATGGCGACCACCTCGCAGGCAGGATCGCTTCGAGTGACATGTTTGATCGTCCCTGCAAGATGGCTGACCTCTACGGCGAGCTGACCGTACGTTATCTGGGTGTCAGTGCTGTCAATCGCGCAGTGGTCAGGCGAGCGGCTTATCTGCTGACTGGCCAGTTCGAACAACCCGGCCCTGCCCCAGGTCACAGAGGTATCATTGGCGTTTCGCCGCCCGTGAGTAAGCGAGGCGTCCAGAGAAATCTTCCATGCATCCAGCCAGTGTTCGGCCTGTTCAACGAGATGCATCAGCATCTGCCGGTGAGTGAAAGTCAGCTCCTCCATCAACTGCGCAGGAAACGCAGCCGCCACGTAATCAAATTGGGTAACCAGCTCACCAGAGTCTTCAAACACTTGGTGATCAAGAATCACCTGAGGCGTGTGCATTGACTTGCAGTCCAACTCCCAGCCAGGGAGCTCCAGGCGTTGCGCGACGTCATCCAGCCCCTGCGCATCAAGCCCAGAAGCAAACACATAGGGGATATTGCTCAGGCCCGCTCCATTGCCGGACGTGCGCAGGCGATGCGCAACCTGGGTGGCCGAAACCATGCTGTGCTGGAGGTCAGAAGACAGCTGCGCTTGCACGGCTTTTGCACAGGCCAGGAAGGTATCGCCGCCAGGCTTCGTTTCCAGCAACAAGGTCGAGCCGAAATTGCCGAGCTCTTCCTCTATCTTCTCCGCACTGATGATGTGCGCTCGGGCACTGACCAGTACGGTCAGGCAGAAATGATCGCACTCGGACCACCTCCTCAAAACCTCTGAATAGAGCGCGCAAAGCACCGCGCTGACCGTCAGATTATAGTGGCGAGCGCGCTGCTGAAGTTTCTGCCATGACCGGGACGGCAACCGGTGTGTAATCCGCGTGAATGAAGATCGATGCACTCCTGTCGGGTTGTTTTTTCGGCCAGCAGGTAATTGCGGGCCACCGGGAAGCGTGCTCAGCCGTCGTGTCCAGTAAGCAATAGCGTTTCGATACTGCTGACTTTGTCGATAATGCGTCAGCGCGCTGATAAATGAGGGATAAAGGCTTCCTGCTCCCGTTGCAGCGTAAACGTCGGCGTCATAAAGCGCGGTGAGATCGCGGTAGATCAACGTAATGGAACGCGCATCCAGTACAAACAGGCGTGTGGTGAGGATCAGGTAGTGACCGCTGCCATGTTCAATCACGGCACAGCCCAACTGCGGACCCTGCGCCAGGCCGGGAAGCAGCGAGGCGGGTGAACCAAGCAGCGTTTTGTACCTTGCGAGCGCCTCTGTCGGGTCAGCTATGGATTCATAGAGGGGAAACCATGGCGGAGTAGTCGCGGCGATGTACTGCCCATCCAGTTCAAGGGAGGCTCTTACCCTCAGCATCGGATGCTTGAGAAACAATGAGTTAACCGCCCGGACCAGCCGCTCGATATCCAGACCGGCAACCTTGTAGCCTTGAGTAATGCACGCCGGCGTACTGAATCTATCGAGTTCCGACTCGCCGACAAGATAGGCCGTTTGCAGATCAGTCATCGGAAACACAGCAGTGTCTGGTTGTCGTTCTCGATTGACGAGCAAAATGCCGGGGTTGAGATTGATATGGGCCAGCACTTCACTGCGAGCGTTGTTGAACCGGGCAATTAACGTCTCGGCTGAGCAGAACGAAGGAATATCGAGTTCCAGAGATCCATGCCTCTTGCGCACAGTGACTCCGTGCTCGGCCAGAGCCCCTAATAAGTCCTCTACCGAGTCTGCTTGAGCGTCGTCCGGCACGTCCAAGTAACGATCTAGTTTAGGCGACATGTTTCTCTTGGCTTCCTGTTATCGCGTATTCACGGTCTGGCGCTGGACACCCGTTCGGCCATCGTGGATGCCGACCGGGTGATACCTGCCTTCTATAGAGACGAAGCAAGATGCTGAATGGTCCCGTCATCGCTCAACAGGTCTTTAAGTTCGAAATCAAACCCTTCCAGTCTCGACAGTGCATACACTTGCAGCGCCAGGAGCGAATTGCCTCCCAATGCCAAGAAGGGGGTAAGGACATCAATTTCATCGATACTCAGCGCCTGCTGCCATATGCTCGCAAGGCACTCCTGGGCATGCCCTTTTGCCAACGTACGCTGCACCGGTAAAGAAGCCTGACCGCGGGTGTAGGCACCATGCCCCGCCTGTTCGGCAACAACGCTTCTGTTCAAGTCGCCAACCAGCTCACCGAGGGTTCTGGCTGCGCCCATAGCGATCGCATTCAGGATCGAACGGAAATCCTCCAGGACTTCGCTGACCTTGGCGCAAGAGAAGAAACCCTTGTCGTACTTGACCTGGAAGTAGAGTGTTTCTTCCGGCATGGCTTCAATTGCAAAAGGATAGTTAGTCCAGCCGACATAGCGTTCCTGGCGGATCTTGATGCCTTTTTTCGAGCGCCAGTCGGAGGTCCGAGGAAAGTTCTCGAAAATCAGCAGCGTTTCGAACAAAGGCTGGTCACTGGCCACTTCAGCGCCAGCCTGTACCAATGGCAGTGGGTAGTGTTCGTAAGCGCGCGCTCCGACTTGAACGCCTTGCACTTCCTGAAGCCACTGTTCCAGC
The DNA here is from genome assembly GCF_900585905.1 of Pseudomonas viridiflava. Taxonomy (GTDB): domain Bacteria; phylum Pseudomonadota; class Gammaproteobacteria; order Pseudomonadales; family Pseudomonadaceae; genus Aquipseudomonas. The sequence goes on along the minus strand of NZ_UTVH01000008.1, from coordinate 24,371 downwards.
GTGACGTGCGGTGATACACCCAGCCGCATCGGCAAACTGTTGATGAAAATACCCACCATATCCTGAACGCCTGCCAGATCGACCGGACGGTGGGTAATGGTGATGCCAAAGCAGATATCGCGTTGCTGAGTGTGTTTTGCCAATACCAACGCCCATGCCCCCTGCACCAAGGTATTGAGGGTCAATTGATTCTGTTTACCGAAGGTGAGCAGCCGCTCGGTTTCAAGATCGGTCATGTCCAGGCGAGCCTCGGCATGAAGCGCCTGAACACTCGCGGAGAGGTTCAACTTTTCAGACTGGCTGATAATGGTTGGCGTTTTAAAATCTTTGAGGCGATTTTTCCAGTAGGTCTGCGCGGCGGCTACGTCTTCTTGAGTGAGCGCGGTTACGTAATCCCTGAACGGCCTGGCGTTGGCCAATGTTGGAGGCGTCCCATCAAGCGCTGCACGGTAAAACTCCAGCGAATCACTGAGCAGAATGAACAGAGACCAGGCATCCAGAATCAAATGGTGATAACTCATGACCAGTTTGTACTGGTTGTTGCCAAGCGCGATCAATGTCAGTCGGAAAAGCGGCGCCTGTTCGTACACGAACCCCCGTCGCCGGTCTTCGCTCAAATAAGCTTCGATAGCGGACTGTACCTGGGTTGAAGCCAGCTCGGAGAGGTCCAGCAAACGCCAGTCCAGCGGGGCGTATTCGTGAATGAATTGCAGCGGTTCCTGCAAACCATCAGTGACCACTCCCGTGCGCAGTATCTCGTGACGCTGGACCACCTGCTCCCACGCCTTTTGCAAAGAAGGTTCAACGACAATGCCTTCCAGGTGATAAATGAATTGCTCAAAGTAAACCCCCGAATCAGGGTCGAGCAGGGAGTGGAACAACATTCCTTTTTGCATATCGGTCAGCGCGGAGCAGGCCAGAGCACCATGAGCCGCCATGACGTTGCGAACATCCTCGCTGGGGATGAACGCGGCGGCGTGTGCACCATAACCAAGGGTGTTGGCCTGCGGGTCATGAAAACCTTGAGACTCTACATGCACGGCCATTTCCGCAACGGTCGGCGTTTCAAACACTTGTGTTGCCGACAGCTTCATCCCTTTCTGCCGCGCCTTGGCGCTGATCAGAAAGCCTTGTATGGAATCTCCACCCAGTGAGAAGAAGTTGTCATGAATGCCGATTCCATCAATACCCAGCACCTCTTCCCAGAGTGCAGCAATCCGGGCCTGGGTGTCGGTAGCGGGACGCGTCCTGTCCTCAGACAACTCAAGCTCGCGCGTAAACAACTGGCGAAGCGTCTTGCGATCGACTTTGCCGTTCTCGGTATAGGGAATGGCGTCTACCACCAAGAACCTGGCCGGCACCATGTAGTCAGGCAGACGATTTGCCAGGCTGGCACGAATAGCTGCCGCGCTCAACTCTGCTCCAGGTTCGAAGGTCAGATAGGCCGAGAGACGAGTGTTGCCGCTTGGCGACCGGATGCCCACCACCACAGCGTCCTTCACGCCAGGACAACGATTCAGGTGGCTCTCGATCTCTCCGGGCTCTACGCGATACCCGGCGACCTTCAACTGGTCGTCCACTCGACCCAACAGATCGATGCGATCATCAGCTCCTTGCTTCGCGATATCCCCTGTCCGGAACGAGAGCCCATAAGGTGTCTCGACAAAGCGCTCGCGCGTGAGCTCTGGCTGATTGAAGTAACCGTCGGCAATGCCAATGCCCGTAATAAGCAGTTCGCCCGGCTGACCATCGGTCACTTTGCGCAATGACTCATCGACAATGACGGGCGTCAGCTCTGCCGGGAATCCCACGGGGACGAATCCCGCATATTCCTGTTCGGGTTCGCATTCCCAGTGGCAGCTGTATAGCGCCTCTGTCAGTCCATACAAGTTGAACAGCCGTGCGGGAAGGTCACAGGCGAAAAACCTGGCGGGAAGGTCGCCTGGCATGACGTCGCTGCTGCTGAATACATAACGTAGCGTACGGTTCTGTTTGAACTCAGGTTCTTCAATCATGCCGGCCAAGAGCGCAGGCACTGCCAGGAAGACAGAGATCGAGCTCTGATTGATCGTATTGACCAGCTTCGACGGACTTCTGTGCTCGCCGGGTGGCAGCACAACAATCACGCAGCCTGACAGAAGAGGCCAGAAGATTTCCCGGACAAGGTTGGTGACGCTCAAGGTGGTGCGCAGTAACTGGCGGTCTTTTTCGCTCAGCGGGAATCGCGTTTGCAACCAGCGTTGGCCGCTGACCAATGCTCGATGGGAAAGCATGACCCCCTTGGGCTGCCCGGTAGAACCGGAGGTGTAGAACAGGAAAGCCAGGCTGTCGGCGTCGACCCCGGGCAGGGGTTGCTGATCGTATGGGTACGGCGCGTCAATCAGTCGACCCAGGGTCAATCTGAGGCCGGTCCATGAACCGAGACTATTCTCGTAGTGCTGGTCTGCCACCAAGGCCTGAGCGTCGCAATCGCCCAGGATGGCAGCCCGACGCTCGTCCGTATCCTCGGGGTCTATGGGGACGCATGTGCAGCCAGCCTTGAGGATGCCAATGACACCGGCCAGCATGTCCAGAGACCGTGAAACCTGGATAGCGATCCTGCTGCCGGTGGTAATACCTTCGGCGATCAGGCTGCGCGCAACTTGAAGAGCTTGTTGCTCCAACTGCGCATTGGTCAAGCATGATTCATTGAACACGGCAGCGGTAGCCTCGGGAGCTGCCGTTACTCGTGCAGTCAAAAAGTCATGTAAGCATTCGTTAAACATACCCTGGGGCTCTCTTATTGAAATCCGTATGATGCGGTCAGTTTTTGCAGCGCACAGTCGTTATGAAGACTAATAAGCCGAGCGGTAACAGGGTCTTCAACAGGGTGCAGACTCAATAGAAAAAGTGTCCGGTCACGTTGCGCACAACAGGCGTCTTTTGAGGTGGCGACCAACGTATAGTAAAAAACCGGGGAAGAAAAATATCCGTTTTTTTGCCACGCCTTCGTTTTTGATATGGCTTGACAACATTGTTCCTGCGCCACGAGGATGGCGACCTGACTTCATCCAGGCCGACCTTTTCAAGGTTAACTTGATACACCTCTACAGCAGATGAGATGCGGTTATTTCTGACGGACTAATAGATCGCCATGATAAATTTCGAGTTACACTTCGCGCTGCACGCGCCTGACTATTCAATCTATAAATTGAACGACGTTCCTGATCTGTCCTGTTTGTCTGCAAGCGCGGACTTTTTATCCCTGTCGATTTCGCCCAATGAAATAACCTTGATCTGTGCCAGTGACTGTCAGGTCACGGGATGTACCATCGATCAGACCAGCCTCGCCTGGCGCTGTCTGGAAGTTGTCAGCGAACACCCCACCGATGTCGTAGGTTTAATTGCTTTTGTCAGCAATAGCCTGGCCCGAGCAGGTATCAGCCTGTTGACAGTGTCCTCGTTTGCCGGTGACTTTTTCTTAATAAAACAGGAGTCACTCTCACACGCCACTGCCGTACTGAGTGCCGCGGGTAGCCTGTTTGTCTCAAAGACCGAGCCGACGAGGAGTCCAGAGTGAGTCAGGTATTTTCATTGAACGACCTCACCGACCTGGGAAGAAAGGCCTTGGCCGCAGAGCCCGTTTTTTTGGAGGGTCAATACAGTTTTACTAAAAACAGGGAGGTTTATTTACGCGCCACATTGGTCAGGAGACTGGATTTGGAGGCCCGGATGCAGGGCTGGGTTGCCTCTCGCGTTTCTCAGGATGTACTGCTTTCTCGACTCTCTCAGCGTTGTCGCTTTGGCGAGCGGGTCGAATGGCCACGGCACTTTCCCATGAAGGTTATCGCCTCCAATGGCGCGGCGGCATTGTCAAACAACGTATTTCTATACTTCCCGTTCGGTGCCGGGCTTAGAAGTGAAGAAGAGCAACACATTTTTGGCTTTGAACTGGTAGAGGTGTCGATCGCGATTTTCAATGAGGTACATGTCCCGGCGTTGAAACGTGTGGGTTCAAAGAAAATCGTGGCGTTGGTTGAAGACACGTTTTCCGCATGCATCGAGGAGGTTGTGTACCTGTATTCATTGCTGCATGAAATGTGTCATCGCGTTGGCATATGGCGAGTCATTCCTTCAAAAGACAAATCTTTACGTATCAGTGGCAAGAACCTGGCTATTGTTGGTGAGCTGTGGGCGGACCTGCAGCTTGTTGAAACCGCCAGAGAGTTTCCAGAGATTTGTCTTTTCATATTCTTGAATCGCATTTTTTGGTATGCCCGAAAGGGGACCGGTGTTAATGCACAACAGGGCGGTTTGAACGATGATAACGATGCTTGGGGAGGGGCGTACCTATGGGTCCGGCTGCGTGATGCAGGCGCCCTCTCCATCAATCGTGTCACTGGAAAACTGGATGTCAGACTGGACATCATGGCCGACGCTTTCAGTGCCTGTTACCAGGAGCTGATGGGATTGGGGATGTCATGCCTTGAGGCGGGCGTCGAAGGGGACGCGCTGATCAACCAATGGAAGTTAAGTGTCTTGCCTGGCCCCTTGGGCCAACAGGACCTGCCATTGGATTTGCGAGAACTTTATGCGCAGTGCAAGGATGTACCTGAAACGCTGTATTAATGTAACGGCTGTCATTTTTTAATAAGAGAGAGCGGGAGACGAGCACCGTAACTGTTGTATCCGTTTTGCCGGATCCGACGTTCAGATTTGTTTTTTAATGGTCGACGAAAGCGCGCCTTCAGCATCCCCGCCGCAGGCACGCACCGCTCATTCAATCAACCCGTATAAGGCGGGTAGTCCACATAGCCTTTGGCATCACCGCCGTAATAGGTGTCACGATCCGGCTCGGTCAATGCCCAGCCATTTTTCAGCCGCGCCACCAGGTCAGGATTGGCAATGAAGGGCTGCCCGAATGCGGCCAGGTCAATCAGGCCAGCCTGCAACAGATCTTCAGCGCGTTCACGGGTCATGTCCCCGGCGAGAATCAAGGCGGTCTCGCCCAACTGCTTTTTGCAATGGGTGAGCAGGTCACGAAGCGCCTTCTCTTGCTCAGCCGAGCCTTCCTCAGCCATGAAGAAATGGGTCTGATCCATCACGTGAACATAAGCGATGCCACGCTGCTGCATGCCGGCACAGAGCGCCGAGTAGGTTTCGTCGATTTGCGCATACAACGGCATGTCGAACAACTGGCCGTACGGCGAGATACGAATACCCACCCGGTCAGCGCCGACTCTGGCGGCGACTGCATCAACGACCTCGAAGACGAAACGCAAACGGTTTTCCAGCGTATCGGCTGAATAGCGATCGGTGCGGTCATTCACCAGCGGATTGAGGAATTGCTCGAGCAGATAGCCGTTGGCGCCATGAATTTCCACGCCGTCGAAGCCCGCCTCGATCGCGTTTTGCGCAGCCTGAGCAAAATCTTCAACCACGCGGGCGATCTCATCGGTTGCCAGCGGACGTGGCGTGGATGTGGGCACGAAACCCGGCTCGCCATCTTCTGTATAGGCAAAGGCGACTGCGCCTTGTGCCTGTTTGCTGGTTGCACTGACGGGCGCTTTGCCCTCGATCTGAAGCGAGGTGTGGGACACTCGGCCAACGTGCCATAGCTGGGCAAACATCTTGCCGCCAACGCTGTGGATCGAGTTAGTGACCAGCTTCCAGCCTTTGATTTGATCCGCGCTGTAGATGCCCGGATTGAACAGATACCCCTGACCCTCACGCGAGATCGGCGTGCCTTCCGAGATGATCAGCCCGGCGGTGCCGCGTTGCGTGTAGTGCAGCGCAATCTGCTCAGTCGCGATGTCGTCTGGCGCGCGCGACCGGGTCATGGGAGCCATGACGATGCGGTTGGCAAGTTTCGTGGCACCGAGTGTGTAGTGTTCAAACAAGCTCATGATTAGCTCTCCTGAAGTGCGCGCTGTGGCGCGGGAAGATTGGATTCCTGATTGGCGCGAGCGAGCAGCTCGATAGCGCGCTGCCGATTGCCCTCGCCCGGAATCATCGGGATGACCATCATCTGATCGGTCTGATACTGCTCAGCGATGCGCTGCAGTTGCTGAAGCGCCAACGGGCCGTCGCCAACGACGACCCGCGTGCGATTGACCGCTATACGCTCGCGTGCTTCAGCGCTGTAGTGCGCAGCATCGACGGCCTCGGGCAGCACCAACGCCTCGGCAGGCACGGCAGACTCTGCGCGCAGCAACCAGTCATCAAAACTGATTGCCAGCCGCTCGGCCTGCTCGACGGTGTCAGCCACTACTGCAAAGACAGCAACGATGACGCTGGGCTCAGCATGCAGTCGCGAAGGCCGAAAGTTCGCGCGATAGTGCTCGGCGGCCACCACACCCTGATTGAAATGGGGGTTGATGAAGTGCGCAAAGGTGAAGCCCATGCCTTCAGCAGCCGCCAGTTCGGCGGTACTGCCACTGGCACCCAGGATGTGAAACTCCGGCAGGGTGTTGATCCGGGGTGCCGCATAGATTGGCGGGTGCTGATCGTCTGCCCCTTCTGCATCATCAAGCAGCAACGCCTTGAGGTCCATGAGCTTGACTGGAAAAGGCAGCTGGTGCGTCTTCTCATCGTTGAGAGCACGGGTAACGCGCTGATCCGCGCCAGGCGCCCGGCCTATCCCCAGGTCAATCCGCCCTGGGTACAACGCCTCCAGCACACGCGCTGTCTCGGCGACTTTATACGCGCTGTAATGCGGCAGCATGATGCCACCCGAGCCCACCCTGATCGTCTCTGTATGGGCGGCAATCTGCATCATGAGCAGCTCAGGGTTGCTGCCTACCTGAACGCTGGATTGGTGGTGCTCGGCCACCCAATAGCGTTCATAGCCAAGAGCTTCAGCGGTTTGCGCCAGTCGAGTGGTGGCCCACAGCGCGTCGCTGGACGTCAAGCCATGGTCCAATGGGGAATGGTCAAGAATGCTTAGTCTCACGACGTTCTCCAGAAAAATGAGGCAGCTGGCGCATCGACGCCGCTGCCCGGGTGATTTGCTTCTTGCGCAGCAAGCATGGCGCGGGGATCGCACGAGCCAAAACGGCGACAACTGCCATGGCCATGATCGGAAGATCCGATCACACGCAGCTTTCAGGCACGAATATCGCCTTGGCGATGGAAAAGGACGGCATGAAGTCGATCCCATTGCGGTATCGACACAGCCTATTAGAGAAATAGCGTCGGATTTTGGGTCGTTATTACTGAATGGGGTGAATTTAATTCACTAATGCGGAGATATAGGCTAACTGACCGGGGCGGCTACGCATCTACGCTCGGGACTTCCTCGGCATCACCCGCGCAGTCGACTCGGCAATCAGCGGATTGTAGTGGTCAACCGATCCCGGGCACGACGTTAAGTCTTTTTTCGGACTGAGCGGGCGCCAGTCCATCATTGAACGGGTGTAGCCAAATCCAGTTGTAGCGGTGCATCAGACAATGAAACCTGTTCGTTTTAAAACAAAGAGAATTATCCCGCTGATAGCTGTCATGATTTCTCCAGAATTCTGATATTGACCTGCGCCGAGGAAGACGATATCCGGCTGCTGCGAAGTTATTTCACTATTGCATCCAGTCGAGCAAGGGACTGACTGCGATCTGTTCCGCGTGCATTTGATATATCCAATAATGTTAAAGGTGCTGGGTGCAGGAGCGCTCACCTGGGACTCTTCGAGGTAGGAATGAAACCTGATGTGCTGGTGAAAAATTAAATAAATTATTTCGCTAACAGCACACTAGCGATGAGTGTAGACGCTTCTGAGCCTCAATGTTTTTTGAGGCTCAGATGTATTTCACAGCTTTCTAGCTAAACCTGATATCACTTTCCCGGCATCATTTTTCCTGGGCCGTCTTCATGGATAAACCCCAAGTGATTGCAAAGTGATTGGCTATCAACGAATCATGCCTTGCTTGTTTAATCTCGTGACCAAGATTTAAACCAAGTGCGTAAGTAGTAGGAGCCAGGGGGGAGTCGCTGTCTATGCTGGAGTCTATAAAATCGCTCCCGCGCCTAAGGTTTTCAGCGTCTGATTTCAGATCGACTGACTTGTCGCTTGTTGCTTGTGCGCAAATCTTATGAGCCGAAGCGTGTGCATTGCCATTACCACCCTGGTTGAATACTGCAGTCACCGCCTTCCCGATAGAAATAAGTCTATCTTTCTGACTTGTTTGAAACTCTATGTTTGACCCAACTCTCAAATTCTTATTCAGGCGCACGGCATAGGCCAATGACAACTCTTTTACACCGATGCGAAAGTCGACGATGCGATAGTCGACAGGGTTGTTTTTGACTCTAATAATTTTTCCAGTGAGGGTGTTTCTTAGAGCACCGCTGTCGTTGATCTGACTGGTTGTGAAAGCGTTTTTCGAAATCGTTGGCTGGTAGGGTGCTGGCACTGTTCCAATCATGGTGTCACCTTGTTTTACTATGAGTAGTTCACTGTAGAAAGATAGCCTCAAAAAAAGTGCATACTTTCAAAAAACGCTCATCCTCTGCAGCTAAGCTTGCATTCAGTGCCGACGGCTTGCATTTTTTTACGAGAGTTCACTTTACTTGCGGTTGACAAGTTGCCTGTAAAACGTCGTTGTGTTGAATGCAAGGTTGAGATGAGGTCAATTCTGGGCACCGTATTGCTTGTTCATCAAGACACCTCTACGTGGCGAGCATTGTCGCCTAAATGAATGTCCGGACTCATTGGACCACTACACGATGTAAAGGGCGCTCAGCGCCAGGGACGGGCTGGTCGGATACGTCTTTTACCTAATGGCATACAGCGATGGTGAGGCGCCTGAAGAGATAGCGCTGCCCAAGAGAATCAACCTACTGCAAATTCAAGTGTTCTGGTCATTCCCCCAGCTGTCAAAAGACTGGGGGTTACTCGGACACTCATGGCTTTCTGGGCTTGGCCCTAGCGGTAGCCTCTGCGATTAAAGGGTTGTCAGGCCAAAAGTGCTTTGGGTATCTACCTTTTAAATCTTTCTTCACTTGCGCATAGGTACTGCGCCAGAAGTTGGCAAGATCCTGGGTGACCTGTACAGGCCTGCGGGCCGGCGACAACAAATGCAGCGTCAGCGGCTGTTTCCCATGAGCAATCCGAGGGGTTTCGGCCAGCCCGAACAATTCCTGTAGCCGCACAGCAAGGATTGGCGGGTAATCTGAATAGTCGATACGGATGTTCGAACCAGAAGGCACCTGGATCGCCTGCGGCGCCTGCACATCCAACTCTTGCGGAAGCGGCCAAGGCAGGAGGTTTCTGACTATCGAAGACAGATCCAGCTGGCTGAAGTGGCTGAGCCTGGTGACTTTGCCCAGGTATGGCGTCAGCCACTCTTCCAATGTATCCAAGAGATTGGTGTCACTGAGATCAGGCCATTTGCCTTCTGCCTGACCATTTTGAATATCCAGCTGACGCAGCAGATCGACCCGCGCTTGCCACTGCCGCAGCTCAGGGTTCCACGGCAGGAGCTCAATGCCCTTGCGCCTCACCAGGTTGACCAACGCCAGCGAACGGGTTTGCTCATCAAGATTCGGCAGGGGTGTCGTCGACAGGATGAGCTGCCCGACCTTCAACTGCCGCTCAGCCTTCAGCACCCCTTCCCTTTCATCCCAATCGACCTCATCCACAGACCTCACAAAGTCAGCCAACTCGTCATCGAACAGGGCCGGATCGAGGTCACTCGCCAGGTAGATTCGCTCTTCGCGCTGCCCTTGCCGGCTACCCAGGTCGGCCACTACCAGCCACTCGTGCTTGGTGAGGGCATCGGGATCTGAGAACACGGCAGCCCGACCGTTGGAGAGACGGTACTCAGATGCACTTGCGCGCCTCTGGAGGCCAATTCGGTCAGGGTAGGCGAACGCCAGAAGGCACCCTACCCATCTTGGGTGATCAGGCTCGCTCACGGGGCTGGAGGCCTTCCCACGCAGCAAGGATCGGTACTGCCGAGCAGACTGCTTAACCCGCTGAAGGGAGCCACCACTTCGACGTGAATGTTGCTCGCCTGACAAAGCACTCAGCCTGGTGTGAAGGTCGGCTCCTGCTCCACGCAGGATGTCCTTTTCGCCCAGCAGCGCTGCGATATTGCACGCCAGGTCATCCAGGCCCATCGCACGGCCTTTGATGAGCATGTGAGCGATTCTTGGATGCGCGGGAAGCTCGCTCATGGAAGATCCGTGCGGTGTGAGCTGTCCAGCATCGTCGAGTGCGCCCAGACGCTTCAGCAGGTCTCTGGCCTGGCCAAAAGGAGCTGATGGAGGTTGGTCAAGCCAGGTCATCTCTTCCGGCTTCATTCCCCACCGGGCCAACTGGAGTGCCAGGGCAGCGAGATCTGCCTGCAGGATCTCGGGTGTGCTGTAGCCGGCCATTTGCTCATGCTGCGACTCCGACCACAGGCGATAGCAGACGCCTGGCTCCAGGCGCCCTGCCCGCCCGGCACGCTGGGTAGCACTGGCCTTCGAGATACGCTGCGTGTCGAGTCGGGTCATGCCACTGCGAGGATCGAACTTCGGCACTCGCTCGAGACCACTGTCCACCACGACCCTGACGCCTTCGATAGTCAAACTGGTCTCGGCGATATTCGTGGCCAGTACGATCTTGCGGGAGCCGTTGCGTGCCGGGTCTATAGCAGCACGCTGAGCGTTCAGGTCGAGGTCGCCGTACAGCGGGCATACGATCACCTCTGGACGGCTGATCAGCTCCTCTTTAAGTGTCTCAGCCACCCGCCGAATCTCTGCCTGCCCAGGAAGGAAAACCAGAACGCTTCCAGACTGTTCGTTGATCGCAGCCAAGCAAGCGTCCGTGACTCGCGCATCGATTCGCTCACCCGACTGATAAGGACTACCCCAAACCGTTGAGACCGGATACATCCGCCCTTCGCTGGTGACCACAGGCGCATCATTGAGCACCTTTGAAAGGCGAGCGCCTTCCAGCGTTGCGGACATCAAGAGCAGCTTCAGCGGGGGCTCATCACGCAGCAGTTCGCGGGCACTCATGCATAAAGCCAGTGCAAGGTCAGAGTCAAGGTTGCGAAGGTGGTACTCATCGAAAATAACCAGGCCCACGCCTTCCAGCGCCGGATCATCCTGCAGACGACGGGTAAGGATACCTTCGGTGACCACTTCGATGCGCGTCCTGGGGCCGACCTTGCTGTCCAGACGAATGCGATAGCCAACCGTCTCGCCGACCTTCTCACCTAGCTCACTGGCCAGGCGCTCGGCCGCGGCGCGGGCGGCGAGCCTGCGTGGTTCGAGCATGAGGATGGTCTGCCCGCCGAGCCAGCTTTCGTTGAGCAGCGCCAGCGGCACACGGGTGGTCTTGCCCGCACCGGGCGGGGCTTCGAGCACGACCTCATTGCGATCTTGAAGGGCTTGGAGAAGGGCCGGCAGGGCGGCATCGATCGGCAGCGAGTTCATGGTGTCTCCGGCAATATGGCCGGAATTATACAAGCTACGAAGGCTGGGGTTTGATGGAGTTGGCTATTTAGGGCCTGGAGATACTTGGTGATGATACGATTTGACCGTGAAGCTTCCATTCCATGCTCAGCAATTGCTCTGCAGCGCCTGGGATCCCGGAAGGGTTGGCGCATTGGCCAGAACGACTGAAGCACTATCTGAGCATTGAAAAAGAGGTAACGATGTCACCCTTTGATATTCAACGAATGTTGATAGATGAGTTTCCACTTTCATTCCTGCTGGAAGTAGGCGCTCGAACAATTTTTGCTTTTCTTGCCGTTTTTTTATTCTTGAAGTCGAGTGGCCGCAGAGGAATAAGACAGCTATCGCTCTTCGAATTAGTGGTCATTCTGACCCTGGGTTCTGCTGCTGGAGACGTCACTTTCTACAACGATGTACCGATGTTGCCTGTGGCGGTGGTGTTTCTCACCCTGCTACTGCTTTATCGCACAACCGTGCTGATCATGAGAAAAAGCAAGACCTTCGAAGCGCTGATTGATGGCCTCCCTGTGACGGTCATACACCATGGGTTATACGAGCTTGAGTCTCTGGGGAAACTGAACATGTCCCCCAGCGAGCTGGTCATGGAGCTTCGCCAACAAGGCGTTGAACATTTGGGCCAGGTGCGATTGGGCATCATGGAAACCGATGGCGACCTGAGCCTCTACTTCTATGACACGGAAGACGTACGACCTGGCCTCTCCGTCCTGCCTGTCGAGCACCGTCCGGAATTCAAGAAAGCGCCCGCCTCTGCGCTCTATTGCTGCGTCAACTGTGGCTCACCCCAACCCATCAAAGAACAACAAGAATCAAAGTGCTCACGGTGCGAGCATGACATTTGGTCCACGGCCTTGAGCACGAGACGTTGCAGGTAATGGCAGGCGCCAGGCTGCCGACCTGAACATCGCCAGAACAGAAGCACCGAGCGATGCAATAGTCTTAGCGCTGCGGTGTTTGCCTTGTATAGTTGGCCCTTCACTTCATGGAGAATTTCATGCGCATTCCATCCCGACTCATTGGCGGCGTTCTGGTTGCTACCCTGCTGACTCAACTCACGGCGTGTGGCAGCATTTTCTATCCTGATCGACGGGGTCAGATCGACGGCAAGATCGACCCGGCAATCGCCGTGCTCGACGCCGTCGGCATCCTGTTCTATGTGATTCCTGGCCTGATTGCCTTTGGCGTCGACTTCGCCACCGGCGCGATTTACCTGCCCCATGGCCAGAGTGCGCAGGTCGATCCGCAGAAGCTGCAACCGGCCCTCAACGCCGACGGCAGCGTCGACAACAGCAAGCTGCAGGCCATTCTGGAAACCGAACTGGGCCGCTCCCTGCCGCTCAATGATCCACGCCTGATCCAGCATCGCGGCAGTGCGCAGCAGTTGGCGGCACTGGGTCTGGCGCCTTCCGCCTGAAGATGAAGGAAACCTTGTGAATACCAGTGCCGAACACGCCCGCCTGCTGCGCCTGGCCACCCGCGCATCATTGGCGGTGGCGTGCACGCTCATCGTCGCCAAGGCGGTGGCTTGGTGGCTCAGCGGCTCGGTCAGCCTGCTCGCCGGGCTGACCGACTCGCTGCTGGACGGCGCGGCGTCGTTCCTCAATCTGCTGGCCGTGCATTACGCGCTGCGCCCGGCCGATGACGACCACCGCTATGGCCATGGCAAGGCCGAGGCGTTGTCGGGCATGGCGCAGGCGCTGTTCATCGCGGTCAGTGCCGGGCTGATCGGCTTTCAGGCGCTGGAGCGCATTCAGAACCCGCAGGCCATCGGCTCGCCGGGGCTGGGTGTGGCAGTGATGCTGCTGTCACTGAGCTTGACCCTCGCCCTGCTGACCCTGCAACACAAAGTCATCAAAGCCACCGGCTCGGCGGCCATTCGCGCCGATTCGCTGCACTACCGCTCCGACCTGCTGCTTAACGCCGGTATCTTGCTGGCGCTGGTGCTGGCCTGGTTCGGCTGGCAACAACTGGACGCCTGGTTCGGCCTGGCCATTTCCCTTTACATCCTCTGGAGCGCGTTCCAGATCGCGCGGGAAACCACGTCAGTGCTGATGGACGCCGAACTGCCGGTGGACGTCAGCGCCAGAATGCTGGAGCTGGCCTGCAGCGTGCCGGGGGTGCTCGGTGCCCATGACTTGCGCACGCGGATTTCCGGCAACCACTGGTTCGTGCAACTGCACCTGGAATTGCCGGGTAGCCTGACGCTGTCGGTGGCCCACAGCCTGTGCGAGCAGGTCGAAGCCGCGATCATCAGCCAGTACCCGCAAGCCGAAGTGCTGGTGCACGCCGACCCGCAGGAAGTGGTGCACCAGCCTTCAGTGCAAGTCAGTTGATGGTGTAGCCGCGCCCCATCAGGCACGCCATCATCGAACGGCGGTAGACCTGAATCATCGCCGGCGCGTTGGGCGAACTGGCGTCTGCCGGGTCGAAACTGCTTTGCTCGACCGACCAGCGATAGCACTCGTATTTGTCCTGAGCCACCTGCTCGGCGCTCTGCCCGTTGGCCGGATAGGCAATGGGGTCGTACGGATTGGCAGCAGGATTTTGCGGGGCGCGCGCAGGCTCGGCGTTCTGCGGCGGGTAGGTCACCACGTAATCCTGAGTGTCATCCTGATAGGTGTAATACGTCCCGGCAGCCACGAAGAACAGCGAGTTATCGATCCACACTTCTTGCGAATATTGTGGCAGGCTGCGCACCCGCATGCCGTAAGGCGGCGTCACCACTACATAGCGCGGGCCTTGCGGGCGATACCAGTAACCGTCGGAATAGAAATAATCGAGGCCGCGATAAGGCACTCGTGAATAGCTGCCCGGCACTCGGTCGATCACATGCCCCGGCCGATACTGCGGCCCTGGCCCCCAGCCATTGCCGTGGCCGTCGGGGCGGCCGGTCCAATGATCATTGGGTCGATAGTTGCCACGATTGCCGCGCGAACCATTGTCATCATAGAAGCCCTGGCGTGGCTGCTGGGTTTGCCAGGCTTCACCGGGACCGCTCTGGATCGGCAGGTTGTCCTGCCGCTGTTGCAACTGCTGGCGGTCGATCTGCCGCTGCTGGCTCTGCTGCTGTTGAACCTGCTGCTGTTGCTGACGCTCGACCTGACGCTGCTGGATTTGTTGCTGTTGAATCTGTTGCTGCTGCTGGCGGTCAACGTCGCGAATCTGCTGCTGTTGCTGGCGCTCGACCTGACGCTGCTGGATTTGCTGCTGCTGAATCTGTTGCTGCTCGACACCGCGCTGCTGCTGAAACTGCTGCTGTTGCTCGCGCTGCTGAAATTGTTGTTGCTGAGCGGCGTTGGGCTGCTGACCATTTGTGCTGCCACGAATCTGATCGCGCGGCGGCTGGTCACCGGCCAGCGCTTGCGCAGTAATGCTCATACACAACAGGCCCAGGCCCGCCAGACGCCGGATACCGAATTTCATGCTTTCCTCTCAGAGGCGCGGAGACATGAAGCTAAGACTTCATTATTGAAGCGCCGTTCGCCGCATGCTATCAGCACGCTACCAGTGGCGAACATAACCACAGGCAAAGAAAAAGGGGACCTCGCGAGGCCCCCTTGGGAAATGTCGTCCTGGCTCGGCACTTTTGGCACCGGCTCACCTCATGTCGTCTTGTGGACACATGCAGCCCGGGGGCCTGATCAGCCCTTTGGGGCTGGAGGCCGCAGCTGGCCTGATTGGGCGAGCCGCGCTGGACGCTATGTCCGGGCAGTGATTCTGGTTAAAAGAATAGACCCGGAGCGGCGACGGAGGATTGCTAAAATTGCTCAATAAAACATTACTTGCGCAATTTTTTACTTCAGGCAGATAATTCGGCGCAATACATCAAGGAAAGGTGATCCTCGTGAGCAAACTCGACAGATACGATCTGAGCATTTTGGCCGAATTGCAGCGCGATGCGCGCATCTCCAATCAGGAACTGGCCGAACGTATCGGCCTGTCGCCGTCGCCCTGCTCGCGTCGGGTCAAACAGCTGGAAGACGATGGCTATATCGTCCGCCAGGTCGCACTGCTGGACCGCAAAAAGCTGGGCCTGAACCTGACCGCCTACGTGCTGATCGGCATGGATCGGCACACGCCCGACCGTTTCGAGAATTTCGAAGCGCAGATCCGCAATCTGCCGCAGGTGCTGGAATGCAGCCTGGTGACCGGCATGGATGCCGACTATCAGCTCAAGGTAGTAGTCGCGGACATGGATCATTATCAGAAGCTGCTGCTGGGCCACCTCACCCGCATC
This sequence comes from Pseudomonas viridiflava, assembly GCF_900585905.1. GTDB lineage: Bacteria > Pseudomonadota > Gammaproteobacteria > Pseudomonadales > Pseudomonadaceae > Aquipseudomonas. The sequence continues at coordinate 8,697 of NZ_UTVH01000008.1, read as the reverse complement.
GACGGCGTGACCAGCGTGCGTTCCAGCTTCGTACTCAACCAAGTGCTGGCCAGTACCGAGCTGCCATTGGTGCATTTGCGTAATTGATTTTACGGCAGGTGCTTAAGAGCACCGCGAGGCTGCGATAGCGCCTTGCCTGAAACACCGCCTTCGCAGCGGTCGGACGCGGGACAGGCTTCAGCCGGGAAAAGGTCCTAAACCGGTTTCACCGCTGGCACTTCCCGCCATTGTCCCTGATCCAGCCCTTCGATGGACCACTCGCCGATCTTCACCCGCACCAGGCGCAGGGTCGGCAAGCCGACTGCGGCGGTCATGCGGCGGACCTGGCGATTGCGGCCTTCCTTGATGACCAACTCGAGCCAGCAAGTGGGCACACTTTTGCGAAAGCGGACCGGCGGGTCTCGCGGCCACAGCTGCGGCTCATCCAGCTGTCGTGCCTGCGCGGGCAGCGTCGGGCCATCATTGAGTTGCACGCCATCACGCAACTGCTGCACTTGCTCGGCAGTGGCTTCGCCTTCGACCTGCACCCAGTACGTTTTCGGCAGCTTGTGTTTCGGGTCGGCAATACGCGCCTGAAGCTGGCCGTCGTTGGTCAACAGCAAGAGACCTTCGCTGTCACGGTCCAGTCGACCCGCTGGATAAATGCCGGGCACGTCAATGTAATCCTTGAGCGTGGCGCGGCCTTCGCCATCGCTGAACTGGGTCAGCACATCGAAGGGTTTGTTGAACAGGATCAGCCTGGATTCGGCGGGCGCTGCCTTGGCGACACGGCGGCTGTTGACGCCGCTGGCAGACGAGGGGCGACGGGGGGCGGGACGTTGGATGCGCGACATGACGTTTCAGATTCAGATAACAGAAAGGGCCACTTTAATGGCCCTTTCGTCAAACGCCTAACCTGTCAGCGGAACGGCGGCTCATCGAAACTGCGCAGCTTGCGCGAATGCAGCGAGTTGAGCTGAGTGCGCATCAGGTCCAGCGCAGCGATGCCGATCTTCAAATGCTGGCTCACCGCACGCTCGTAGAACGCGTTAGCCGAGCCTGGCAATTTTATTTCACTGTGCAAAGGCTTGTCGGACACGCACAACAACGTGCCGTACGGCACCCGCAGACGATAACCCTGGGCGGCGATGGTGCCGCTTTCCATGTCCACCGCGACCGCGCGCGACAGGTTGATCAATGGCCGCTCCTGCGCCCAGCGCAGCTCCCAGTTGCGGTCGTCGTAGGTCAGCACGGTGCCGGTGCGCAGGCGCTTTTTCAGATCATCGCCGCGCTCGCCGGTGATTTGCGCGGCAGACTCCTGCAATGCCAGCTGCACTTCGGCCAGTGCCGGGATTGGAATGTGCGGCGGCAGAACGCGATCAAGAATCCCGTCGCGGCGCATGTAAGCGTGCGCCAGTACGTAATCGCCGATGGTCTGCGACTGACGCAGGCCGCCGCAGTGGCCAATCATCAGCCAGCAATGCGGACGCAATACCGCCAGGTGATCAGTGATGTTCTTGGCGTTGGACGGCCCGACGCCAATATTGACCAGAGTGACGCCATGGCCGTCTTCGGCGATCAGGTGATACGCCGGCATCTGGTAGCGATGCCAGACCACGCCCGCAACGATAGCCTGGGCTTCGCCATGATCCATGGCTTTTTCGACGACGACATTGCCCGGCAATACCATGCGCACGAAACGTGGGTCGTCGCGCAGTTTTTCCAGGCCATGGACGATGAACTGGTCAACGTAGCGGTGATAGTTGGTCAGCAGAATCCAAGGCTGCACATGGCGCCAGTCGCTACCGGTGTAATGCACCAGACGACGCAGGGAGAAATCCACCCGCGCGGCATCAAACAGCGCCAGCGGCAGCGGATCGGTGTTGGCCCAGTCGTACAGGCCATCGGCGATGCCATCGGTGGCGGCCGACAGGTCTGTGCTGGGGAACACACGAGCCAGTGCAGCCGCAGTGACCCCAGAACCCGCCAGCTCATCGCCCTGCTCAACCACGTACGGGTACGGGATGTTCTGCTCGCTGACGCCGACTTCCACCGTCAGGGTGAAATCGTTCATCAACGGGCCCAGTTGTTCGAGCAGGTATTTGCGAAAGGCCGCCGGGTGCGTGACGGTCACACTGTAGGTGCCGGGCAGCTGGACTTTGGCGTAGGCGCGAGTGGTCAACGGCACTTCGCCCTGGCACAGATAAGTGACGCGCAGCTCGGGATAGCGGAACGAGGAACGCTGGTCGGCGTCGGGCTCGACGCGATTTTTCAGGTAAACCTTCAGCGCCTGGCTCAATGCGCTGGTGGCGCGCTGGTGCAGCTCGGCCAGGCGATCTACCGCTTGTTCGGGGGTGGTCACAACGATGAAATTTTCGCTCACGATTCTATCCTTCTGATCTTGCAGTGGCCCATCTTGCCTGCATCGTGTGACGAAGGCACTAGTGGCGCGTCACTGCTGAATCAGCCCTGGCTGCGCCGTTGCGAAGGGGCACTGGCCACCTCGACATCATCGGGGGCGCTCGGCAAGCCAAGGGTAAGCGCGAAACAGCTGCCCTGACCGGGCTGCGAACGGTGACTGAGCGTGCCACCCTGCACTTCGATCAACTGCCTACAGATCGCCAGGCCGATGCCAAGCCCGCCGTATTGACGGGTCAGCGAACCGTCCACCTGGAAGAAATGCTGATACAGCTTCGACTCTTCCAGATGGGCAAAGCCAATGCCGCTGTCGATCACCTCAATCAGCAACTGCACGACGTGCGCCTGCTCGACTGGAGCGGCGGATGGCTGCTGCTGGACCCGGATGCGAATCGAGCCTGCGCGGGTGAACTTGATCGCGTTGTCGAGCAGACATTCCAGGCATTGACGCAGTTTATCCGCGTCGCCAACGACGCTGTGCGGCAGCGGCTCGACCCATTCGATCAGCAGCTTGAGGCCCTTGACCTGGGCGGCGTGGGAGAACTTGCCGCGCAGCGTCTGCATCAGGTTGTGCAGGTTGAACGGCTTGGCAACGGCCAGAACGCGCCCGGCCTGCAATTCGGTCAGGGTCAGAATGCCATTGACCATGCCCATCATGTCTTGAGCGGAACTGGCCGCCGTCTGGTGATAGGACGCCAGCTCATGATCCAGCTGCACCGTGCGCATCAGTTCGAGCGAGCCGATCACGCCGTTCATCGGCGTGCGCAATTCATGCGTGAGTGTGGCGAGAAACTCATCCTTGAGCCGATTGCTGGCCGCCAGTTGCTGGTTGGCGCGGGCCAGACTTTCACTGGCCTCGCGCATCACCCGCGCGTGCTCCTCTCGACTCTGATTGATCCGCGCGGCTAGCGCCATGGACAACAAGGCCGCCTCAAGCGCCGAGCCGATCTGGTTGGCGTACATGGTGAAAAATGAATGCGGCAGGTAGCCCATCAGCATCGCCGAGTGAATCGCGCTGCCGAGCAGAAATGCCGACCAGGCCAGGACGAAAAAACGCGCCACCGGCACCTTGCGCCGGATGGCCACGACCCCGGCGACAAACACCAGCACGGCAAATATCAGCACCAGCGCACCGGACAGGCGCAACGCCAGGCCATTGTCGAGCAGCGCCAGCCACATCAAGGCCCCGGCTGCGGCCATCAGCACGATCAGCCCACGATCCAGCCCGACACTGATGCGCCGCGTCTGCAGAAAGGAGCGCGAAAACTGACAGGCAAACAAAATCGACAACATCAGCAGAAACAGCGGCGCGCAATTGGTTAGCCAGGGGTTCTGCGGCCAGAGGAACTCGACGCCAACGCCATTGAGCGCCAGCTGGTATAGACCGAACGGCGCGATATAGAGCACGTAATACAGGTAACTGGCGTCACGGATGCCGAGATAGATGCACAGGTTATAAACCAGCATCACCAGCACTACGCCGTACAACATGCCCAACACGTAAAGCCGCGTCGGCTGTTGTTCCAGGTAGGCACTGGTGTCCCACAGGCTGAGCGGCAGTTGAATGGAGCCGGAACTCTTGACCCGCAGATAAACGGTCTTGCTCTGGCCCGGCTCAAGCGGCACGTCGAACAGGTAGTTGTTCTGTCTGATCTGGCGGCTGGCGAACGGCAGCATGTCCCCGGTCTGCCAGGCAAGTGCGGGGCTGCCGTCGGCATGGGGCAAGTACAGGTCGACGTAGTCCATCTGCGGGTAGGCCAGTTCAAGCAGCCAGTCGCGATGGACGGTGGCATCCCGGGGCAGGTAAAGCAGATCGACACGCAGCCAGAATGCCGAGGCGGAAAAGCCTGCGTTCAGGCCGGCCAGCGGCTTGAAGCGCGCGGCCATCCCCGGCGCGCTGACATCGCTGATGGTGGCCTCGCCACTGGGATCTTCGAACACTTGCGCAGACGGCTCCAGCGACAGCGATCCCATACGCTCGTCGAACGCGACAGCCCCCGCCAGCGTTGGCAGCAATGTAAACAGCATGATCAGCAAAAAGCGCATAGAGCCCCGGACAGGTCCTGCAGACGACCCCGCTTGCCCCTTCCTCAGGTGCCAACGGTTGCTGCGTTCCCGATGTGTTGGAATAGGTCCAGACAGCCTTGCAACTGTAATTTCAGCGTGACGCTATTCAACAGGCTAGATCACTTCACGTGGCGATCCAGAATCGCGGTGCCACTATTTCACGTGGCCGACCGGATGCATAGCCCCTCAAACGCGTGACAGGGATATTTACATTTCCCTGCAAAGGCTCTATTACGCACCTTTCAGCACTATTTTGCAGTTTTTAGCTGCGCGCTTTTATCCGTTTTAAAATGGCTAAATGTCGCGAAGAAAAAGAAAATCCTGCGCGAGCGGGAGCTGCCTAAAATGTTTAGTGGTAAGCTCGCGCACCATGAATATCTATAGCTCCCGCCCCGTTGTCCTCTGCCTGTCCGGCCACGACCCAAGTGGCGGCGCCGGTCTGCAGGCAGATATCGAAGCCCTGCTCGCGCAAGGCTGCCATGCGGCTCCCGCGATCACAGCGCTGACCGTGCAGGACACCGTGAATGTCACTGACTTTCGCGTGCTGGATCGTGAGTGGGTGCTGGCTCAGGCCAACGCCGTGCTGCAAGATTCCACTGTCGCCGCAGTCAAGCTGGGCATGCTCGGCTCGCTGCAAATGGTCGACACCGTGGTCGAGCTCTTGCACGCCCATCCCCACCTGCCGCTGGTCTGCGACCCGGTACTGCGGGCGGGCGGCGGCGGACGGCTGGGCAAGGATGAAGTCGGTTTCGCCATGCGCGAACGCCTGCTGCCGCTGGCCACCATCGCCACGCCCAACCTGCCGGAAGCCCGCCTCCTCGCCGAATTGCCCGAGGGCTCGGCCGATGAATGCGCCGCCAGGCTGTTGCCATTCTGTGAGCATCTGCTGATCACCGGCGGCCATGGCGATGAAGACCTGGTGCATAACCGCCTGTACATCCGCGGCGGCGACACCCACACCTTCACCTGTCAGCGCCTGCCGGGCAGCTATCACGGTTCCGGCTGCACGCTGGCCAGTGCCCTGGCGGGTCGTCTGGCACAGGGCGAGGCACTGGTTAGCGCGGTCAAGACCGCGCTCGATTACACCTGGCGCACCCTGCGCGATGCCGAACAGCTGGGCAAAGGGCAATTCGTGCCCCGTCGCCTGCCGCTGGATTTCTGCTCGTAACGCCACGTGATGAGGTTTAATCGATGAAATTGCGTGGCCTTTACGCCATCACCGACAGTCAATTGCTGGCGGGCAAGTTCCTGGCCTACGTCGAGGCTGCCCTCGATGGCGGCGTGACCCTGCTGCAATACCGCGACAAGGGTCACGACGAATCCCGGCGCCTGCGCGAGGCCAGTGAACTGCTCAAACTCTGCCAGCGCTACAAGACCCGGCTGATCATCAACGACGACGCCGACCTTGCAGCGCGCCTGGATGTGGGCGTGCACATGGGCCAGACCGACGGCTCGCTGACCGACGCCCGGGGCCTGCTCGGGCACAAGGCCATTGTCGGTGCGACCTGCCACGGCTCACTGGCCCTGGCCGACCGGGCCAAGGCTGACGGCGCGTCCTATCTCGCATTCGGCCGCTTCTTCAATTCCAGCACCAAGCCAGGCGCACCGGCCATCGAGCTGGACGTGCTCAGTCAGGCCCGCGCCCGCTTCAATCTGCCGATCGCCGTGATCGGCGGCATCACTCTGGACAACGCCGCGCCACTGGTGGAACACGGTGCCGATCTGCTGGCCGTGGTGCATGGCCTGTTTGGCGCCGAAAATACCCAGGAAGTCACCCGCCGCGCTCGCGCCTTCAATACTCTGCTCAGCAGAACCTGACGCGCCCGGCCTCCTCATTCGCTTTGCCAGGAACTCTCTATATGTCCCGCTCGGAAACGCTGTTCGCCAACGCTCAGAAACACATCCCCGGTGGCGTCAATTCGCCGGTCCGCGCCTTCAAGAGCGTTGGCGGCACGCCACTGTTCTTCAAGCACGCAGCCGGTGCCTACGTCACCGATGAAGACGACAAGCGTTATGTCGATTACGTCGGCTCCTGGGGCCCGATGATCCTCGGCCACAGCCACCCGGACGTGCTCGACGCCGTGCGCAACCAGCTGCAGCACGGGCTGTCCTATGGCGCGCCGACCGCCATGGAAACCGAAATGGCCGATCTGGTGTGCTCCATCGTGCCGTCGATGGAAATGGTGCGCATGGTCAGCTCCGGCACCGAAGCGACCATGAGTGCCATTCGTCTGGCCCGAGGCTTTACCGGCCGCGACAGCATCCTCAAGTTCGAAGGCTGCTACCACGGCCACTCCGACAGCCTGCTGGTCAAGGCCGGTTCCGGCGCGCTGACCCTGGGCGTGCCGAGCTCGCCAGGCGTGCCCGCCGCCTTCGCCAAACACACTCTGACAGTGCCGTTCAATGACCTGGAGGCAGTCAAGACCCTGCTCGCCGAAGTGGGTCAGGAAGTGGCCTGCATCATCGTCGAACCGGTGGCGGGCAACATGAACTGCGTACCGCCTGCGCCAGGCTACCTGCAAGGCTTGCGCACCCTGTGCGACGAGCATGGCGTGGTGCTGATCTTTGACGAAGTGATGACCGGGTTTCGCGTGGCACTGGGCGGCGCCCAGGCGTATTACGGCGTAACGCCGGACCTGAGCACGTTCGGCAAGATCATTGGCGGCGGCATGCCGGTGGGCTGCTTCGGCGGCAAACGCGAGATCATGTCGCACATCGCCCCGCTGGGCCCGGTATATCAGGCAGGCACGCTGTCGGGGAACCCGCTGGCGATGGCCGCAGGCCTGACCACATTGCGCCTGATCAGCCGCCCGGGCTTCCACGATGAACTGAGCGACTTCACCCGCCGCCTGCTCGCCGGCCTGCAACAACGCGCCGATGCCGCCGGTATCCCGTTCGTGACCACCCAGGCAGGGGGCATGTTCGGCCTGTACTTCAGTGAAGCCAAAGAGATCGTCACGTTCAATGACGTGATGACCAGCGATGCCGATCGCTTCAAACGCTTCTTCCACCTGATGCTCGAAGGCGGCGTCTACCTGGCGCCAAGTGCATTCGAAGCAGGCTTCACCTCCATCGCCCACGGCGACGAGGAACTGCAACTGACGCTGGACGCCGCCGAGAAGGCGTTCGCGGCGTTGAAATAAGGCAGCCACTGCGGGGTCGGCGTGGGACCGGCTTCAGCCGGGAAAGCTGCATTACTGACGACACCTGTATCGGCAGTGTGTGGGCCTTTTCCTGGGTCAAGTCGGTACCACGGCAGTGATAGCGTTTTGCCTGACCTAGCGCTATCGCAGCCGTCGTCCTTCTGTGTGTCCGGACAACTGCCCGCAATCAGGCTTTTTCACCCCCGCGCAGCAGAAAAACCGTAAAGACTTTGTAAGGTTGGCCCTGCTTATTTCATAATGCGCAGCCAGCACGTTCCGCTGGACGGGTAAGCCCGCACCTTTTACAGAGGTAAGTCGATTCCCATGATCCGCACCGGCCGCGCCCTTGCACTGGGCTGCCTGTTGCTCATTCATCCCCTGCTGGCAAATGCAGGCGGCAACTCGTTGTTAATCCCGGCGGTGGGTCGCTGCACCCTCAATACGCTGCCAGACAACCTGCCCGCTGCGCTTGCGGCGTGCCAGCAGGCGGCTGAATCCGGGGACGCGCAGGCGCAATACGAGTTGGGCGAGTTCTACCACGACGGCAAACATGTGACACGTGACCTGCCAAAGGCGCTCGGCTACTTCGAGAAAGCCTCGCTGCAGGGCCATGCCCAGGCCCAGTACCAGCTGGGCCTCATGTTCTCCAAAGGCGAAGGTGTGCAGGCCAACAACATCCAGGCTTACATCGTGCTGAAAATGGCCTCGGTCAACGGTGCAGAAGACGCGCTGGATGCCGCCGATGAAGTGTCCGAACGCATGCAGCGTGACGAGCTTGAAGTCGCCACGCAGGTGCTGGGGCAGATCTTCCGCAAGTATCTTCTGGAACTGCAGACCGCTGAAGGGCGCACGCCGTTTGCACCCCTGCCGTAGTGCCCATGGGTACTGCTGACACCTCCAGTACCGCCCGCCGACCCTCTTCAAGACATTTGCTGTAGGGCATTTCCCAAACTGCCTTTCGCACATTGAGCACGCCCTGCTCATCCGCCAAGCTGCCGCCTTCGCTCAGGAACTGGCATCGGCACCACGCGCTCTGCCTTCTGGAACCTGGCTTTTCATTCGCCAGCCAAGGCATGGAGCCTGCATTCGA
>NZ_UTVH01000015.1 GCF_900585905.1 Pseudomonas viridiflava | reverse complement strand
CGACGCCCATGGCGTAACGAATGTCCATGCCGTACTGCGTGACCGAACGCGCCTGCACGACCCAGGCCGAAAGCGATTCCCAAGGCACGAAAATGGGCTCGGTTTGGCCGTGGGGTACAAAGCAGACTTCGCGACGCTGGCGGTTGAAGCGGGTCGGCACTACATCTTTGTATTTGGCGAGGTGGTGGAGGGTGACGCCGAGAAGGAGGGTGAGGCCAAATGCGCCGGTCCAGCCGCCAACCGTAATGCCGTAGGGCATAAACTGCAGCGACATCATCGTCGCTCGCTCCAAACCGTCTCCGTCTAGGACGCTCAGAACCCAGTAAATTGCTGGCCCGCACAGGCCGAAAAACCAGGCAGCCCAGAACGGTCCTCCTAACGTCATCTGCCAAGAAAATACGGCCGGCAAGCCTACGCCAAAGTCCATGTACGTTTCATTCACTTCCCCCACCGCATAGCCGTAGTCCTGAGCGGGCAGGTTCGTGGGCAGTGGCAAAGGTGCTAGGTACAGAACTTGTCCAGTAGGAAAGGTTTCGACCATTCCCGCTGTCGGGCTGTGATGAATGGGCGGCGGGGCGACAGGCTCTGACTCGTTCATCATTCCTGGCCTCCAGTCATGAAAGCCGGATCGACAGGGAAGTAAGGACACTGCTCACCCTTGGGCTCAAGTCTTTCCGTAGGGAAGTCGCCTTCCTGAGCGTATAGCGGGAAGCGCAGGTGATAGATATTGGCCTCGCACATGCCCTCGGCGGTTTGATGTCCCAGCTGGATTGAAAGAACAATATCGCAATGTTCTGGTGGCGACGAGGTGATTAAGCCGCGAACGTCATTCAAGCGCAGGGTCAGCGGCGCTTCATTGACTATGCTCAAGCGATCATCGAGGCCTTGCTTCAATGGTTTCCAGCGTTCTGGCGTCCTTACCCGCACTTGTTCTATCCGAATAACCTGATAGCCACCGATATTGAGCAGCACATTGCTCAAGTTGCTGCGAAGAGACTGGGTAATGTCTGAGGCCGAGAGGGTTGGAAAATGCAGCAAATACTGTCTAGGATTTTTGTCGTCGCTCGGCATGACTTGCAGGCTGGGAGCCTGAACGTCACCGCGCAGATCCTTTTGGTACTCTTTCAGCGTTCGCGACAGTCGGCGTTCCGGGTCAAGGCCCCAAGGGGTGCTCTGCATCCAGCGGTCAAGGCGGCTGAGGTTATGCCGGTTGTAGTACCAGCTCCCGGCAAGCTCCAGTGCCGTACATAAAATGCCGGCCAGATTAAAACGCAGAAACACTGTGGACAGGCGTGTCCCCGCTGCGGCCCAGGCAGCAAGGCGCTCGGGAGATTTGCCAGCTGTGGCGAGCACATGTTTGAAGGCCGAGCCTGTCTGTACAACACCGTAACTGTTGCTGATTAAAAAACCGCTATTGCCCGCTATGGTGATTGCTGCCCCGGCCTGTGCTTGGCTGTTGCCGCTGCGAACTGCTTCCTGCCAGTTACTCAATGAGCTGTTCAAACTAATGGCTGCGGCGGCAGTTCCTGCCAAGTAGCCTCCCAATCCCAGGCCGATATGCAGTTTCCCCATCTGCACATGCACACCCAGCAGCTCAGCTTTCTTCAGGTTCTTCGCAAGTTCAGCGGCATGAGCACTCAGAGCCGTATCCGCTATTCCTTGCGCTGCCCCAAATCCAGCTGCAGCAGTCGCCGCCAAGGCGTTTGCAAACGGCGTCCAGTTCTTGGCATCGTCCGCCTGCAGGTCGACTTCTTTTCTGACCTGTAGAAAATTCATCACCTGAGCCACAAACACCAACAACCCAGCCCCATCCCCCAACAATCCGGCCTTGGGCGCTACCTTCACGCCGCGCCGATAATTCTCCAGCACCGAGCGCACTTCAGCGTGCTGCCTGGGCGGGAAGACCAGCGCCAGGCCGGGTTTGCCGGGGGCGGGCGCTTGCAGATGAGTCGTTTCCCCTTGCAGCTCGGCGAGGGGGCTCATGGATCGGGCCAGTTGTTGCTCCAGTTCGTCGAGCTTCA
>NZ_UTVH01000014.1 GCF_900585905.1 Pseudomonas viridiflava | reverse complement strand
GTATTGAAGGTGCCGGACGAGTCAGTCACCACAAACACATCGAAGCCTTCAGCCAGCGCCGACAAAGTCGGGAAGGCTACACAGACATCCGTCACCACGCCGGCAATGATCAATTGCTTACGGCCGGTGGCCTTGATCGCTTTGACGAAGTCTTCGTTATCCCAGGCGTTGATCTGGCCAGGGCGAGCGATGTAAGGCCCGTCCGGGAACATCTCCTTGAGTTCCGGTACCAGTGGTCCATTCGGGCCTTGTTCGAAGCTGGTGGTCAGAATGGTCGGCAGTTCGAAGAACTTCGTCACGTCGGCCAACGCCAGAACGTTGTTCTTGAACTCATTTGGTGTGAAGTCCTGTACCAGCGAAATCAGACCTGTCTGGTGATCGACCAACAGAACTACGGCGTCGTCTTTGTTCAGGCGGTTGTAAGTGGCGTTAGTCATGAAGGAATC
>NZ_UTVH01000010.1 GCF_900585905.1 Pseudomonas viridiflava | reverse complement strand
ATAACTTGCCTAAATACTCTCCCGCCGCAACGATCCCCGCGCCGGCCAGCCCGGCCGCCATGCCCAGCAGGAAGCCACCGACGCCACAGGTGGCAAAGGTGATTGCCACATAGGCCACAAGGGCGATGCCTACAACTGCGCCCAGCAGGAAACCTGCCAGGGCGCCGGTATGTTCTATCTCGTCATGCAGCCTGGCTGCCTCGAACATCGTGACTACTCCTGTAAACTTCGGGCGTTTAGCCCTGTTCCGTATCTTCTAACTGACGCTGGCAAAGCAGCCTTCCCTTCCTGCTTATCCATTCGCCTGGAGGGGCAAGGTGGCCAAGAATACCGCTTTTGACAAGGTATCGCGCAACCCTGGGGGTCGATTACGCAGCTGACGCCAAGGCACTGGCGGTCACTGCGATTGGCTAAAAGCACCAGACGACCATGCAAAACAGGCTCATCTTCAACATGAGCGGCAGACCGTACAAGCTCCCGAGCAGAGCGAGGCTGCGATGGCGGTGGGTCAGTTAAGCCGCCATCGCCGAGTCGCGCTGCTCCTGGGCTCCTACAAAAATCGCAGTTCAGCCATCGATCTGCTCTTCCTTGAACTGGTCTTTCACGTAGGTGATTTCGGTCTTGCCGTGGGGTGCTGGCAGGCCGTCTTCGCCGAGGTTGACGAAGACCATTTTCTCCACAGTGAGGATGCTTTTGCGGGTAATTTTGTTGCGTACCTGGCAGGTCAGGGTGATGGAAGTACGACCGAATTCGGTGGCGGTTATGCCCAGCTCGATGATGTCGCCCTGGCGCGATGCGCTGACGAAATTGATCTCGGAAATGTACTTGGTCACCACCCGCTGGTTGTTCAGTTGCACGATGGCGTAGATCGCCGCTTCCTCATCGATCCAGCGCAGCAGGCTGCCGCCGAACAGGGTGCCGTTCGGGTTGAGGTCTTCGGGTTTAACCCATTTGCGCGTATGGAAATTCATGTCCACTCCTGATCGTCTGCCGGTTGATGCTGGTCATCATGGCAGACCCGGCAGGCATCGGCACAGTGATGGCGGTTTATCGGGCTGATAGGCAGGCATGGCGTGTTTTGTGTTCGCAGGGCTTGAGTTCTCGGATCACCCGCCGATAGAAAACTTGGGAAGATCAGCCAGCTTGGCTATACTCTCCCCCGCTTCAAAACGGTCATCCGCACTGGATACCGTTCTCGCCACCTGTCCGAGGGGCGCTGCAGCAGGATTACCTGTCAGGCTCGGATGGGGCGTTGTTCGACAGGATTGTTTGCGTCGAACCTTAAACGCACAACGGCGCCCATTCGCACACTACGAATGGAGACTCTCTAATGAGTGCTGTACTGACGCCTGCTGATTTTTCCGACTACAAAGTCGCCGACATGTCCCTGGCTGCCTGGGGCCGCCGCGAAACCATCATCGCCGAGTCCGAAATGCCTGCCCTGATGGGCCTGCGTCGCAAGTATTCCGCTGATCAGCCACTCAAGGGCGCGAAAATCCTTGGCTGCATCCACATGACTATTCAGACCGCTGTGCTGATCGAAACCCTGGTTGCCCTGGGTGCCGAAGTTCGCTGGTCGTCCTGCAACATTTTCTCCACTCAGGACCAGGCCGCTGCTGCCATCGCCGCTGCCGGCATCCCGGTGTTTGCCTGGAAAGGCGAGACTGAAGAAGAGTACGAGTGGTGCCTTGAGCAGACCATCCTGAAAGACGGCGCGCCGTGGGATGCCAACATGATCCTCGACGACGGCGGCGACCTGACCGAGCTGCTGCACAAGAAGTACCCGGCCATTCTGGATCGCGTACACGGTGTGACCGAAGAAACCACCACCGGCGTTCACCGCCTGCTGGACATGCTGGCCAAGGGCGAACTGAAAATCCCGGCCATCAACGTCAACGACTCGGTCACCAAGAGCAAGAACGACAACAAGTACGGCTGCCGTCACAGCCTCAACGACGCCATCAAGCGCGGCACTGACCACCTGCTGTCGGGCAAGCAGGCGCTGGTCATCGGTTACGGCGATGTGGGCAAGGGCTCGGCTCAGTCGCTGCGTCAGGAAGGCATGATCGTCAAGGTTACCGAAGTCGATCCGATCTGCGCGATGCAGGCGTGCATGGACGGCTACGAGCTGGTCTCGCCGTTCATCGACGGTGAAAACGACGGCACCGAAGCGAGCATCGACAAAGCGCTGCTGGGCAAGATCGACCTGATCGTGACCACCACCGGCAACGTCAACGTGTGCGATTCGAACATGCTCAAGGCGCTGAAAAAACGCGCTGTGGTGTGCAACATCGGCCACTTCGACAACGAAATCGACACCGCTTTCATGCGCAAGAACTGGGCATGGGAAGAAGTGAAGCCGCAAGTGCACAAGATTCACCGCACCGGCCCTGGCAGCTTCGATGCTCAGAACGACGATTACCTGATCCTGCTGGCCGAGGGTCGCCTGGTGAACCTGGGCAACGCCACGGGTCACCCAAGCCGCATCATGGATGGCTCATTCGCCAACCAGGTTCTGGCGCAGATCTTCCTGTTCGACCAGAAGTACGCCGACCTGTCGCAGGAGCAGAAAGCCGAGCGCCTGACCGTTGAGGTCCTGCCCAAGAAGCTGGACGAAGAAGTGGCCCTGGAAATGGTCCGCGGTTTCGGCGGCGTCGTGACCAAGCTGACCAAGACTCAGGCCGACTACATCGGCGTGACCGTCGAAGGCCCGTTCAAGCCACACGCTTATCGTTACTGATTGATCGAGCGGGCACGCAACTGCGCGCCCCGTCTTGCTATCGGAACAGCGGTCTCATTTCTGTAGGAGCACGCTTGCCCGCGATAGCGTCAGTTCAGTCAGATACGTGTTGGCTGACCTGACGCTATCGCGGGCAAAGTGAAGCGCCACCCCGGTCGCTCCTACAGAGGGAGACGCGTTAGGCTTCGAATTCTCAAGGTTATTGACCATGTCCCAAGACCGTAGCTTCAGCTTCGAGTTCTTCCCGACGAAGACCGATGCTGGCCATGAAAAATTGCTGACGGTTGCTCGTCAGTTGGCAACCTACAACCCCGCTTTCTTCTCCTGCACTTACGGTGCCGGGGGCTCTACCCGCGACCGCACGATCAATACCGTGCTGCAGCTGGAGCGTGAAGTGAAAATCCCCGCCGCGCCGCACTTGTCCTGCGTTGGCGACAGCAAGGCCGATCTGCGCGCCCTGCTCAATCAATACCGCGAAGCGGGCATCAAACGCATCGTGGCGTTGCGCGGCGACCTGCCTTCCGGCATGGGCATGGCCAGCGGCGAGCTGCGTTATGCCAGCGATCTGGTGTCTTTCATCCGCGAAGAAACCGGCAGCCATTTCCACATCGAAGTCGCCGCTTACCCGGAAATGCACCCTCAGGCGCGCAACTTCGAAACCGATCTGAAGAACTTCGTGCTCAAGGCCCAGGCCGGTGCCGACAGCGCCATCACCCAGTACTTCTTCAACGCCGACAGCTATTTCTACTTCGTCGACCGCGTGCGCAAGCTGGGTGTGGATATCCCCATCGTGCCGGGCATCATGCCGATCACCAATTACAGCAAACTGGCGCGTTTTTCCGATGCCTGCGGTGCTGAAATCCCGCGCTGGGTGCGCAAGCAGCTCGAAGCCTACGGCGACGACGTGCAAAGCATCCAGGCGTTTGGCGAACAGGTCATCACCCAGATGTGCGAGCGTCTGCTGCACGGCGGCGCGCCGGGGCTGCACTTCTACACCCTGAATCAGGCCGACCCGAGCCTGGCAATCTGGAACAACCTGCAACTGCCACGCTAGCTTTGGGACCTTGCAGGCCGGCTGTGGGACCGGCTTTAGCCGGGAAGTCATCAACAGCATCACCCGGTGATCCTGACTGAAATGACGCCTTCCCGGCTAAAGCCGGTCCCACTTCCCCTCGTACCTGCACCGTTGAGCAGCAGGAAAGCAGCGTTTGCCGTTTGCTCTGTTATACTCCGGCCTTCCCGCCAGGCTTACGCCCGGATGCGCGGTCCAGCATCAGGTTCCTCGTGCACGCCCCTCGCGCTGTTTTCATCCCGCGCCGACGTCACGAGATGCCCCGAAGCCACCCCGCAGGACCGGACGGGATCGCGTTCCCCAAAACGCCATTCGCGCCAGGCAAGATTCCCCTTTGAGCATAAGCTCCAACTAAAACAGGATTACTCATGTCCTTTGCTTCCCTCGGTCTCTCCGAGGCTCTAGTCCGCGCCATCGAGGCAGCGGGCTATACCCAGCCTACTCCGGTGCAACAGCGGGCCATCCCCGCCGTGTTGCAAGGTCGTGACCTGATGGTCGCCGCCCAGACAGGTACTGGTAAAACCGGCGGTTTCGCCCTTCCGATTCTGGAGCGGTTGTTTCCCAATGGTCATCCGGACAAATCCCAGCGTCACGGCCCGCGCCAACCGCGCGTACTGGTCCTGACCCCAACCCGCGAACTCGCCGCGCAAGTGCACGACAGCTTCAAGCTGTATGCCCGCGACCTGAAGTTCGTCAGCGCCTGCATTTTCGGCGGCGTTGGCACCAACCCGCAGGTTCAGGCCATGGCCCGTGGCGTTGACGTGCTGGTGGCCTGCCCCGGCCGCCTGCTCGACCTCGCTGGTCAAGGCAGCGTCGACTTGTCCCACGTTGAAATTCTGGTGCTCGATGAAGCAGACCGGATGCTCGACATGGGCTTCGTGCATGACGTGAAAAAGGTCCTCGCGCGCCTGCCGGCCAAACGTCAGAACCTGCTGTTCTCGGCAACGTTCTCCAACGACATCACCGCCCTGGCCGGCAAGCTGCTGCACAACCCCGAGCGCATTGAAGTCACGCCGCCCAATACCACGGTCGAGCGTATCGAGCAGCGCGTGTTCCGCCTGCCCGCCAACCACAAGCGTTCGCTGCTGGCACACTTGATCACTCAGGGTGCGTGGGAGCAGGTGCTGGTGTTCACCCGCACCAAACACGGCGCCAACCGTCTGGCCGAGTACCTGGACAAGCACGGCCTCAGCGCTGTGGCGATCCACGGCAACAAGAGCCAGAACGCGCGCACCAAGGCCCTGGCCGACTTCAAGGCCGGTGACGTACGCATCATGGTGGCGACCGATATCGCCGCGCGTGGTCTGGACATCGACCAGCTGCCTCACGTGGTCAACTTCGAGCTGCCTAACATCGACGAAGACTACGTCCACCGTATCGGCCGAACCGGTCGTGCGGGTCGCAGCGGTGAAGCGATCTCGCTGGTGGCCCCGGACGAAGAAAAGCTGCTCAAAAGCATCGAGCGCATGACCAAGCAGAAGCTTGCCGACGGCGACCTCATGGGTTTCGACATGACTGCGGTTGAAGCCGAGAAGCCTGAAGTGCGCGAGCGTCCGGATGTGCGTAACCCGCGCAATCCGCGTGGCCCGCGTGGTGATGGTCCGAACGGTGGCGGCGGTGGCGCTGGTCGCAAGGACAAGGGCAAGGATAAAGGCAAGGACAAGCCGGCAGCCGCTGCTGGCGAACGTCCGGCGCGCAAGCCACGTGAACAGCAGAAGCCGCGCGGTGAAGGCGCAGCTCCGGCTCGCGAGCAACGTGCCTCGACGCCTCGCGCCTCTGCACCGCGCCCGGCTTCGGATCGTGCTCCGGACGAGTTCCTGGATGACGAAGTGGATAACTTTGGCAACCGCGCAGATTACGTCAGCCCGTACAAGGACAAGAACCAGGGTCGCGGTCGTCGTCCTGGCGCTCCGGCCGCTGCAACGGGTACTGGCGCAGCAACAGGTGCCCCTGCCGCTCGCGCGCCACGCCCAAGCGGTCCGCGCAGTGGCAGTGGCACAACCACTGGCACACCGCCTGCCAAGCGCAGCGGCCCGCGTAGCGGCGCTCCCCGTGACGGCCAGGCCCGTCGCGAAGAGAACCCGCGCAACCGTCGCCCGGCACGCGACGACTCGGCGCGTCAGGAGCCAGCCGTCAAAGGCCCTCGCGACAGCCAGCCGCAGCCCAAGATCATGCACAAAGAGTCGAAAAGCGACCGCTTCCCGTCTGCTGAACAACTCGACCAGTTGCCAAGCCGCCCACGCGGTGAGAAACCTGCCCTGCTGACGCGCAACCGCGAAGGCTGAGCAAGGCCTGCATAAAAAACGCCCCGACTGGTTCGGGGCGTTTTTTTGTCTGGCTGTCAGGTTTCTGTGCAAATGCACTGCCCGATCCGGAATACATTTCTGTAGGAGCGCCCGAGCACCGCGAGGCCGCGATAACGGTGTGTCAGACAAATCGCAATCGCGGCCTCGCGCTGCTCGGGCGCTCCTACAACACCTCAATACCTGTAGAGCGCCCGGGGTAGCGTTCCACCGAGCAGCGCGAGGCCGCGATGGGGATGTGTCAGACAAACCAGTTCATCGGTACGGGCCTCTTCCCGGCTGAAGCCGGTCCCACGGCGAACACGCCCCGACTGGTTCGGGGCGTTTTTTTGTCTGGCTGTCAGGTTTCTGTGCAAATGCACTGCCCGATCCGGAATACATTTCTGTAGGAGCGCCCGAGCACCGCGAGGCCGCGATAACGGTGTGTCAGACAAATCGCAATCGCGGCCTCGCGCTGCTCGGGCGCTCCTACAACACCTCAATACCTGTAGAGCGCCCGGGGTAGCGTTCCACCGAGCAGCGCGAGGCCGCGATGGGGATGTGTCAGACAAACCAGGTCATCGGTACGGGCCTCTTCCCGGCTGAAGCCGGTCCCACGGCGAACACGCCCCGACTAGTTCGGGGCGTTTTTTTGTCTGGCTGTCAGGTTTCTGTGCAAATGCACTGCCCGATCCGGAATACATTTCTGTAGGAGCGCCCGAGCAGCGCGAGGCCGCGATAGCGGTGTATCAGACAAATCGCAATCGCTGCCTCGCGCTGCGCGTGCGCTCCTACAGATTATTTCTCAGAGTCTCGCAGGAGTGTTTCAGGAAGGACGCCATGTGCTGCGTGTAGCACACACAAAAACGCCGACCCTGAGGTCGGCGTTCTGCATGGCCTGAAACCTTACTTGGCTTTGACGCCTTCGAAGGTGATGTCCAGATCCAGAGTCTGCGAAGTTGGGCCTGGGCCCTTGATGCCGAAGTCGTTCAGGTTAAGCGTCGAAGTACCGTTGAAGCCGGCACGGTAGCCGCCCCATGGGTCTTTGCCTTCGCCGTTGAACGTTGCCTTGATCACGATTGGCTTGGTCACACCGTGCAGGGTCAGGTCGCCGGTCACGTCGGCCGTCTTCTCGCCGGTGGATTTAACAGCAGTAGAGACGAACTTGGCTTCCGGGTATTTGCCGGTGTCCAGGAAGTCCTTGCTCATGATGTGCTTGTCGCGCTCAGCGTGGTTGGTGAACAGGCTGGCGGTCTTCAGTTCAACGTCGATTTTGCTGGCTTCAGGCTTGGCAGCGTCAAAGCTGAACTTGCCGCTCCAGTCCTTGAACGTGCCGTGAATGAAGCTGTAGCCCAAGTGGCTGATCTTGAAGTCAACGAAAGCGTGCTGGCCTTCCTTATCGATGACGTAATCAGCAGCCATTGCCTGCCCGGCGGACAACAGAGCGGTACCCAGTGCCAGTGCGGCGAGAGTCTTCTTCATCATTCGTGTATTCCCTTTGTGGTTGAACAATCAGGCGCGACCCAACATACGCTTGAGGGTCACGTCGCGGTCGATAAAGTGGTGTTTGAGTGCAGCAAGACCATGCAGCCCCGCAAAGATCACCAGTACCCATGCCAGGTACAGATGGATCCAGCCCGCCGTGTCTGCCTGATCAGGCAGACCGCTGACCAGTGCAGGTATCTCGAACAGGCCAAAAACAGGAATCCCCACGCCGTCGGCCGTGGAAATAAGGTAACCGGCAAACATGAGGGCAAACAGCCCGACATAGAGAAACAGGTGCCCGAAATGCGCGCCAATACGCGTCCATTTGCCATAACTGGCCAGTGCCGGTGGCGGCGGACTGAGCAGGCGCCAGACCACGCGAATCAACATAATGGCAAACAAGGTAATGCCGATGCTTTTGTGCAGATCAGGCCCCGCCTTGCGCCAGGTGTCGTAGTAGTCCAGCCCTACCATCCATAGCCCAAGGGCGAACATGGCAAATACTGCAACGGCAACGGCCCAATGCAGAACCATACTGACCAGACCGTAGCGAGAGGATGAATTGCGTAACTGCATTGCCATTACCTTGTAGGAATAAAGCCAAGACTAGCTTTTTATCTATCGAATGAAAGCGCAAAATTTCGCTTTGAAGTATCGATAAAGCTGATTGTTTGGTGTTCTCAGAGTAACAGCTGAGGCCATTCGTCTCGCGAAGCATCGCGATAAATACTTTGCAACAAAACAGCGCCGAGACCACCGGCTGATCTACACCGATGAGCGGCAGCAAAGATATGCACAACCTTCTGCAACTTTCGTGATGCGAGGGCGCTCTGAGAAACGCTGGTTTACACAGCGCAGCGATAAGTCAAAATAACGGCGAATATAATTAACACTAAAATGGCGCGAGCCAGCGTTTACGCCAAGAGTGACGTTATTCCGACAGATGGTAGCCATTAGCCATTGTCCCCTCTTCAAATAAGCCTCAGCATGGCCTCCTGCGCTAACGAGGCTGCCAAAACCTCTCGTATTGCGCTACTCACTATCAATTACTGCTACCAGTCCTTCAGACACTAACGAGCACCGGCGCAGGACGTTTAGATCGCAAAGATCAATGGAGCAACACGGCGATGATGACCGTTTATTTTGTCGTTATGACAATGTGCAGTGGGATGGAAGGGTGCGTGACTGAGCGCCGACCGGGCGAAGCCTATGCCTCCAGAGAGGAATGCATGGAAACCGTCAGCGCCATCGCCACGCGCAGAGGTGTGAGGTACAAATGCCGCGCCGAGCCCCAGCGCATTCTGCAGGAAGTGCGCCGCACGGAAGGGCAAAAGTCCTTCATCACCACCGGGACGCATTGATCATCGGTGTCGGCAACGCCATAAATGGCTGACGGCACAGCATAAAAAAAGGGGCGCGGTCCGAAAACCGCGCCCCTTTTTTCGTTCAGCAATTATCAGTTTTTCGCATCTGCCGCTGCTGCATCAGCCTTGGCCTTGGCAGCCGCTTTCTTCGCCGCCTCGGTCTGCGCCGCAGTCTTGGCAGGCGCCTTTTTGGCAGGTTCCTTGGCGGGCGCCTTTTTCACGGGTTCTTTCTTCGCAGGCTCGGTTTTCTTCAACGGCGGCTTTTTCGCAGGCTCGACCCTGGTCGGCGCCGACACTGGCGCAACGACGGGGGCAACCGCTGGCGCAACGACCGGGGCCACGGGCTCAGGGGCGGGTGCAGGCGGCGGTGTTTTCTCTACCGGTTTGGCAACGGGTTCATCAGCCCCGCCGAACAGGCGCGAGAAGAAGCCTTTTTCCTGCGGCTTGGTAGTCTCTGGTGTTTTCACCTCAGGCTTGTCAGAAGAACCGCCAAACAGGTTGCCGAAGAAACCACCGCCGGATGCCTTCGCCGCTTGCGCAGGTTTGGGCGGGGCCACCTTGACCGGCTCGAATGACTTGCCGTCGGCCAGATCCTGAACCTGACTGGCGGCACGCTGGCCGGTCCGCAAGGCGCCTTCTACCGTGCCTGGGTAGAGCGTGTCGGTGTGCTCACCGGCAAAGGTTACACGCTGAATCGGCTTTTCCCACAGACGCCAGAATTTGCTGATCTGCCCGGGACCGAATGCCAGATACGAGCCCCCAGTGGACGGGTCGACACTGTAGCGACGGATTTCATAACCGGTGTAGGCGCCACGTGCCTGTGGATAAAACGTGTGCAGACGAATCAACACCTGGTCCACCAGCTGTTTGTCGCCGAACGCCTGCATGATCCGCGCGTTGTCGCCCGCCAGGTTGATCACCACATTGGCGCCGCCCTTGGTGGCAGGTTCGATCCACAGCATGCCAAGCCCGGTGTTGCTGAAGATTTCACCGGACATGCGCGCCTTGCTTTCCCAGACCGGCGTCTTGAACTTGAGCATGATCTGGTCGCGCCAACCGTAGTTGGTGCTCTTGATCGCGCCCATGTGCTGAGCGTCCAGCGCTGGCGTCATCTGGATCTTGCCCAATGCCTTCAACGGCACTGCCAGCACCACGTAGTCGGCGCTATAGCCGACGGCGCCGACTTTCACCGTGACGCTGTCCTTGTCCTGAACAATCGCGGACACCGGCGAGCTGGTCTTGATCGCCTTGATCTGTTTGGCGAAGGCTTCAGCCAGCACGGCACTGCCGCCGGGCAGACGCGCCGCACGGCGGTCACGGTCTTCAACATCGCGATAAACCCGCGATTGCTGAGCGAAATACAGCAGCGACAGCCGCGACGGTTCATCGTAGCGAGTGCGGATTTCCTGATTGATCAACTGCCGGGCAGTGGCGGGCAGGGTCAGGCGGTCAAGCCAGTTGGCGACGTTGATCTGATCCAGCGCAAACAGCGTGCTGTTGGCTGCCGGATTGGCCGGGTCGTCGATGGAACGCGCGAGGTTGTCCAGGGTTTCTTCGTAGCGCTTGATCGCCTCGGCCGTGGCGGGCTGCTTGAGGGCCAGATCCGCCTTGCTGAAGTACACGCCATCAATCAGGTAGCCAGGCGTGCGCACGAATTCCGGTGCGGGCACGGTGGTCAGCTTGAAACGCTCGATGTATTGATTGAGCGCTGGCTGCGCCTTGGTGTTGCCGATCCACTCGCTGGTGGCCAGGCCAGAACGGCCGCCCAGAGCGGGTTTGGCCTCCAGCAGCGTCACTTGCCAGCCTTTGGCCTGCAGCTCGTAAGCGGCCGCCAGACCGGACAGCCCGCCGCCCACGACAATCGCGGTTTTTTGTTTTTCATTGGCGAGCGTCGAAACGCTGACCAGCCCAACCAATACAAGCGCACAGGCGCGCAGCCAACCAGAAAGCATTGAGCAGACTCCGGAATAAAGCAGGGGGACGGGCAGGAAATGACGCCAGAAGGGTCACAGTGCGCGAAGGATACGCCAGCCGCCAGAGGCCTGCCAGCAATGTCCGTCGGCCGCAAAAAACCAGGCCCGATGACCTCGGAGGTTGTTCCGGGGCCGGGCATTGCATAGGCTTGCGCGATTGTATGTTCGCGCACCCTGCGAGCCGTCACCTGGAGATCGCCCATGGGCCTGAATAATCAATGGATGCAACGCGACCTCAAGGTCCTGTGGCATCCCTGCACACAGATGAAGGATCACGAAAACCTGCCACTGATCCCGATCAAGCGTGGCGAAGGCGTCTGGCTTGAGGACTTCGAAGGCAAACGCTACCTGGATGCGGTGAGTTCCTGGTGGGTCAACGTGTTCGGCCACGCCAACCCACGCATCAACCAGCGCATCAAGGACCAGGTCGATCAGCTGGAGCACGTGATCCTCGCCGGTTTCAGCCATCAGCCGGTGATCGAGCTGTCCGAGCGTCTGGTGCAGCTGACGCCGGAAGGCCTGACGCGGTGTTTCTACGCCGACAACGGTTCGTCGTGCATCGAAGTGGCGCTGAAGATGAGCTTTCATTACTGGCTCAATCGCGGCAAGCCGGAGAAGAAACGCTTTGTCACTCTGACCAACAGCTATCACGGCGAAACCATGGCGGCGATGTCGGTGGGCGACGTGCCGTTGTTCACCGAAACCTACAAGGCGCTGCTGCTGGACACCATCAAGGTGCCGAGCCCGGATTGTTACCACCGCCCGCACGGCATGGGCTGGGAAGAACACTCGCGCATCATGTTCCAGGCCATGGAGCAGACCCTGGAGCAGCATCACGCCAGCGTTGCGGCGGTCATCGTCGAGCCGCTGATTCAGGGCGCGGGCGGCATGCGCATGTACCACCCCGTGTACCTCAAGCTGCTGCGCGAAGCCTGCGACCGCTACGGCGTGCACCTGATTCACGATGAAATTGCCGTCGGCTTCGGCCGCACCGGCACCATGTTCGCCTGCGAGCAGGCAGGCATCCGGCCTGATTTCCTGTGCCTGTCCAAGGCGCTGACCGGTGGTTACCTGCCGCTGGCGGCCTGCGTCACCACCGACGATGTGTATGACGCGTTCTACGATGACTACCCGACGCTGCGGGCGTTTCTGCATTCTCACAGTTACACCGGCAACCCGCTGGCCTGCGCCGCTGCGCTGGCGACGCTGGATATATTCGAGCAGGATAACGTCATCGAGAACAACAAGGCCCTGGCTGAACGCATGAGGACTGCCACCGCGCATCTGGTCGATCACCCCCATGTCGCCGAAGTGCGCCAGACCGGCATGGCCCTGGCCGTCGAGATGGTTCAGGACAAGGCCAGCAAAACGGCGTACCCCTGGCAGGAACGGCGTGGCCTCAAGGTGTTCGAACACGCTCTGCAACGTGGCGCCCTGTTGCGCCCGCTGGGCAGTGTGGTGTATTTCCTGCCGCCTTATGTCATCACGCCCGAGCAGATCGATTTCCTCGCCGAAGTGGCCACCGAAGGCATCGACATTGCGACCCGCAGCAGCATCAGCGTTGCGATGAGGGAAAACTTCCATCCGGATTTTCGTGATCCGGGTTGATTGTGCGGATCATTGATTTGAATGCGCTCCCGTGTCGGAGATTCTCCTCCCTCCAAACACCGGGCTGTCGCGCAGCAAACATAGAGCTGTAGGAGCCAACTTGTTGGCGATACGGTGTCAGTCACGCCGCCTCGCCAACAAGTTGGCTCCTACAGAAAACATTCCAAATCAGTGATCGTGTTTTTTTGATGACAATGACCTGGCTTGGACCAAAAATTCAGAGACCCCCCATGAGACTGTCCCGTTTTTTCATCGACGCCCCGCTCAGCCTGGGCGAACACGAACTGCCCGAAGCGCAGGCGCATTACATCGCCCGCGTGCTGCGCATGGTCGAGGGTGATGCCCTGCAGCTGTTCGACGGTTCGGGGCAGGAATTTCGCGGCACCTTGCTGGAGGCCGGCAAAAAGCGCGTGCGCGTCATGCTCGACGAGTCCTTTGCCGGGCAAATCGAATCACCCCTGCGCGTTCATCTGGGCCAGGGCCTGTCACGGGGCGAGCGCATGGACTGGGCGATTCAGAAAGCCACCGAACTGGGCGTGAGCGAAATCACGCCGATCATCAGCGAGCGCTGCGAAGTGCGCCTCAAGGACGAGCGCGCAGAAAAACGCCAGGCGCATTGGCGACAGATTGCGATCAGCGCCTGCGAGCAATGTGGTCGCTCCGTGGTGCCAGTGATTCATGCGCCGATGCCGCTGGCGCAATGGCTCAAGCAAAGCGATGCGGATTTGAAGCTGGTATTGCACCCGGTCGCCGAGCCGCTGACCAGCCATGAAAAGCCTGCGACCCTGGCCTTTCTGATTGGTCCGGAGGGCGGCCTGAATGACGTCGAAGTCGATCAGGCTCAGGACGCCGGTTTCCACGCCGCGCGCCTGGGCCCACGCGTGCTGCGCACCGAAACCGCCCCGGTGGTCGCCCTCAGCGTGGCGCAGCAGTTGTGGGGGGATTTCTAGGCGCCGCCCGGCCGGTCCCACGTCTAGTGACGATCCGCGTCACTGCGCGGGGCGGCTCAGCCAGGCTCTGGCGATCTGTTCGCGGGTGGCGAACCAGACGCCTTCATGGCCCTGGGCGTATTCTATAAAGCGCTTGATCGCCCGCACCCGGCCAGGGCGACCGACCATGCGCGGGTGCAGCCCGATGGACATCATGCGCAAACCATCGGCGGCTTCCTCATAGAGCACATCGAAGCTCTCTTTCATGTACTCGAGAAAATCCGAGGCCTGGGACAGCCCCGGCGAGTTCCAGTAGCGGAAATCATTGACGTCGCTGGTGTATGGCACCACCAGCCGCTGCTGACCCTCGACATCGACGTAGTAAGGCACGTCGTCGTTGTAGGCGTCCGAGTCGTAGAGAAACCCACCTTCTTCAGCCACCAGCCGACGGGTGCGCACGCTGGCACCATAGCGGCAATACCAGCCCACCGGGCGCTTGCCGCAGGTACGCTCGAAGGATTCAACCGCTAGGCGAATGTGCTCGCGTTCCTCGGCTTCGGTCAGGCGGAACACTTCTTCCCAGCGGTAACCGTGGCTGCAAACCTCGTGACCCAGCGCAACCGCAGCCTTCGCCACCTCCGGATTCTGCTCGAACGCTACCGCGCAGGCGTGGAAGGTCGAAGGCACACCGGCCTTCTCGAGAATATCGAGAATCCGCCAGATGCCGACCCGCGCGCCGTATTCGTACATCGACTCCATCGCCAGGTTGCGCACGCCTTCAGGGAACTGATAACTGCCCCATTCCGTCATGCTTTCCTGATCCGGATCGCCCATGGCCAGGGAGCGCTCGGAGCCCTCCTCGTAATTGATGACCAGGCTGATCGCCAGCCGGGCGCCGTTGGGCCAGGTGCCTTGTGGACGGTTGCGGCCGTAGCCGACCAGATCGCGAAGAGGTAAAGCCATATGAGCGAACTCCTGCACAGGCGCAGAGGGTTGAGGGGCAAGCAGACTGGCGAGACATGGGCTCAGCAGTCGATATCTTTCAAGGCATCGTGGTCCGGGCCGCTGAGGGATTGACCGTCGCGAAAGGCCAGCCCCATCGCCAGCGTCTGGGCCACGCAAAACGCCGCCGTCAGTGAGCGAAAGCCCAGCAGCTCGGCATCGTTGACTTCAATGATCACCGCCGCATGCTGACCAATCGGGCTAAGCAGGCTGTCCGTGATCGCCACAATCGGGGTGCCCGCTTCCACCGCCTGCTGGCAGGCATCGATGGTTTCCTGGGCATACGGCGGAAAGCTCACGGCCACCAGCACGTCATCGCGGTGCAGCGCGCCCACTTGCTCGCGCAAAGAACCACCCAAACCACTGATATGTACGGCGCGGCGGCCCACCCGGCTCAGCGCGTAGCTCAGGTACGTCGCCATGGGAAACGAGCGGCGCATGCCCAGCACAAAAGTGGTACGCGCCCGCTGCAACAACGTGATGGCCTGTTCCAGCGCCTCCACTTGCTGGCCCTCGGCAAGATGCTCCAGCGAGACGATGTTGGCGCGGCTGAACGCGGCCAGAATGGCGCCGACGTCGGTGGGGTCTTCCAGCAGTTCTTCACCCTGATAATGGCGAATCCGCTCGCTGAAACTGCTGGAACCGGCCTGCTGCAGCGGCGCCTTGAACAGCTTCTGCAAATCGCTGAAGCCCTTGAAGCCCAGGGCCTTGGCCAGGCGGATGAAGGCCGAGGAAGCAATGCCCGAACGCTGCGCCAGCGCGGCCACGGTATTGAGGGCCACGTCGTGGGGGTGCTCGGTGAGGTAACACGCTGCGTCACGCATGCGCGCAGTGAGCTGGTCCTGCTGTTCGACGATGGCCGCGCGCAACTCGGCAAGGGTTTGGGGTACAGGCATTGAGATCGCTCGTAAAGATCAGGATGGACGCAACTCGTTGATCGCATCGGCCAGATGCCGGACCAGACGCTGCATTTCGTCCAGCGTGTTGTAGTGCGCAATCGACACCCGCACCACCCCACCGAACCGGGCCAGGCCCAGTTGTTCGATCAGATGTCGCGCATAGAAGTCACCAAAACGAATGCCGATGCCCTGATCGTCGAGGCGCCGCACGATGGCTTCGGACTGCACCCCCTCAACCACAAAGCTGATGGTCGGCACCCGATCGCCTGCCGTTACCCTGGCTTTGCCGATGATGCGCACGCCATCGGCCTCACGCAAATACGCGAGCAGGGTTTCAGCCAGCAGGTCTTCCTGCACCTCAAAGGCGTCGAACGCGGCCTGCATAATCTGCCGTGGGCTGCCGCTGGCGCCCAGGCGCTGGCCGATGTCGAGCAGGTAATCGCTGATGCCGATACAGCCCCAGGACAGCTCGTAGTTGAGGTTGCCCGGCTGTAACTTGTAGGGGATCACGTCCTGGCCGATGAAGAAGTGGTTCAGGCTCGGCAGCTCAAGCAGCGCCGCGCGATGGCCCCACAGCACTGCGAAATGCGGGCCGAATACTTTGTAAAAACTGAACACGTAATAATCCGCGCCGCTGGCCTGCACATCCACCAGCCGGTGTGGCGCATAAGCCACGGCATCGACACACAGCTTGCCGCCCACGGCGTGCACCCGGCGCGCCACCTCGGCCACCGGATTGACGCTGCCCAGAATATTCGACGCGTGGGTCATGGCCACATAGCGAGTGCGCGGGCCGAGCAAGGTGTCCAGGTCGGCCAGCTCAAGCTCCAGGCTGTGCGCGTCCACCTTCCAGACGCGCAATGTCGCACCGCGCTCCTCGCACAGGCGCTGCCACGGGCCGATGTTGGCTTCGTGATCGCTGTGGGTAACGATGATTTCGTCGCCGCTATTGATCGACGGCGCCAGCGCTCGACAGAGAATCTGCAGCAAGTGCGTGGTCGAGCCGCCCATCACGCATTCTTCCGGGTGGTAGGCATTGATCAGTCGCGCCACGGACTCGCGCGCCTGCAGCACCCGCTCGCCCGCCCGCGCCGATCCGTTGTAAGACGCCCCCAGCTGCACGCTGCTGTGCAGCAGATAATCACGCACCCGGTCGCCGACAGGGCCAAGCACCGCCGAACCACCGGCGTTGTCCAGATAGGCGAAACCGTCGCCCAGCATGGGGAACTGGCTGCGGACATAATCAATATCGAGGGCGTTCAAATGGGCAGTCTCCAATGGCAATCAGTGGTGCAGGATGGCCTGCAGAAAAGCCTGTGTTCGTGGCTCCTGGGGCGCCGTGAAAAAGGCTTCGGGGGTGTTCTGTTCGATGATCCGGCCGCTTTCCATGAAGATCACCCGGTCGGCAACCTTGCGCGCAAAGCCCATCTCGTGAGTGACCACGACCATGGTCACGCCCGAGCGCGCCAGGTTCTGCATGACGTCGAGCACTTCGCCAACCATTTCCGGGTCCAGCGCTGAAGTGGGCTCGTCGAACAGGATCACACGCGGCTCCATGGCCATGGTGCGAGCGATGGCAACCCGCTGCTGCTGGCCGCCGGACAACTGCCCCGGGTACTTGTCGGCATGAGCGCTCATGCCGACTTTTTCCAGCAGCACACGGGCACGGGCCTGTGCGTCGCGGCGTGACAAACCACGCACACGCACCGGCGCCAGCGCGACATTGGCGAGCACCGTCATGTGCGGATAAAGGTTGAAATTCTGGAACACCATGCCGACTTCGCAACGGATGCCGGCCAGCTTTGGCCCGCTCTCCACGCGCTGATCGGCCACCCGAATCTCGCCTGCCTGATAAGGCTCCAGCAGATTGATGCAGCGGATCAGGGTGGATTTGCCGGACCCCGAAGGCCCGAGGATCACCACCACTTCGCCCTGCTCGACTGACAGGTTGATATCGGCCAGCGCCTGGAACCGGCCATAGAACTTGGCGACGCCTTCCATTTCGATGACTGCGCCCATCAGCTGTTCCTCCCCGAACGGTTGCGTCGCTCGACCCAGCTGACCAGTTGCACCAGCGGCAGCAACAACAGCAGGTACATGATCGCCGCGCCCACCAGAGGTGTCGGGTTGGCCGACAACGCCTGGGCCTGGGTGGCCTGCTTGAGCAGGTCCGGCATGGCGACAACCGAGGCCAGCGCGGTGTCTTTCATCACGTTGATGCAGTTGCTGGTCATCGGTGGCATGACGATGCGCATGGCCTGGGGCAGGATCACGTCGCGCATGGTATTGAAAAAACTCATGCCCTGGGACGACGCCGCTTCGAACTGCCCACGCGGTATCGCTTCGATGCCGGAACGGAATATCTCTGCCGAGTAGGCACAGGACACCAGCGACAACGCCGCTGCCGCCGCCGCAAAGGACGAAAGCCGAAGGCCCACGAACGGCAGCGCGTAATAGATCAGCACCAGCAGCACCAACAGCGGGATCGAACGCATGACATCGATGTAGACACGCGCCAGCAAGCGCACCGGCGCATACCCGTAGAGGCGCAGCATGGCCAGCAGCAGACCGCCGACCAGGCCGAGAATGATGCTCACCACGCCGAGCAATACAGTGATGCCCAAGCCACGCAGCATCTGCGGCAGGGCGTCGACGAACACGCCCCAGTTGAAGAAAGTCTGCACCAGATCCATCGTGACTCCTGGGTGACAGCGCCGCGCGCCGGAGTTGAGCGATCAGTTATTTAGGGACGTCGACGACCTTGACGGTGCTGGAGTCGGCATCCGCCTGCGCGCCGAACCACTTTTTGTGCAGGTCGGCGATCACGCCTTCCTTCTTCATCGCGCTGATGATGTCGTTGACCTGAGTCGCCGGGGCCCAGCCCTTGGCGTGCATCAGCGAATATTTTTCCCCGGTGGGAATACGCGCGACAACGCGATATTGCGGTTTGTCCTTGATGTAATAGAGCACCGCCGGGATGTCGCTGATGTAGCCGTCCATGCGCCCGGACGCCAGGTCGAGCATCGCCGGGGACAGCCCTTCATAACGCGAGACGTCAGCGAACTTGTACTCGGCCTGATGCGCCGTCACCCACATGTCGCCGGTGGAGCCGGTGTCGACGCCGACGACTTTGCCCTGCATGGCCGCAAGGCCATCAATGCCGGATTTGGTCAGCACCGAAAGCGATTGATCGCTGTCGTAGTAAGGCTGGGCAAACGCCACCGATTCGAGCCGTTTCGGCGTGATGGTGATGGATGAAATGGCGATGTCCGCGCGCTTGGACTGCACCGCGCTGAACAGCCCGTTGAAGGGGATATTCACGAACTCGACGGTCTTGCCCGCCCGTTTGGCGACTTCCTTGACCACATCGACCTCGAAGCCGACGATCTCGCCCTTGGCGTCCTGAAACTCCCACGGCACGTTGCCGACGTTGGCGCCAACCGTCCAGTCCGCCGCCCAGGTCGAAGCCGAAAACGCAGTTGCCACCGCCATACCCAAGAGTACTTTCACGTTCATCTGTTGCTCCGGTCTCACGCGTTGCAGGAAGTCGCCAACAGGCGGGTCAGGCAACAGACTAGAGCCGAGAATCAAATAATTCAACAATTATAAATATTGAATTAAATGCTTCAGAGCAGTGCGAACAGATTCCGATTTGGTGCGCCGCCGCAGAGCCCCGGCACGCGCCGGACCTGGCAACCATACGCAGATGTAGGCGAGGTGGATGCACCGATGCGGGGCGTTTGAAGACAAAGTGCAACGCAGGCCCGACGCTTCGCCAACAAGTTGGCTCCTACAGATATCGCATGATGCTGAAACAAAGTTGAATTCAAGTCCGCTGTAAATACGCTAACGTTGAGGCCTGAATGACTCTTGAAGGAGCCAGGGATGGCCCGACTAGAACATGGCCATCATCTCCGTCTCG
The DNA here is from genome assembly GCF_900585905.1 of Pseudomonas viridiflava. Taxonomy (GTDB): domain Bacteria; phylum Pseudomonadota; class Gammaproteobacteria; order Pseudomonadales; family Pseudomonadaceae; genus Aquipseudomonas. Next base: position 205,240 of record NZ_UTVH01000010.1, on the reverse strand, counting down.
GACGGTTTTCCCAAGTTGGCCAGATTTACAGCGTCACCTCGATCACCGAGCAACGTCGACTTCTATTCGGGGATTGGCGCACCGGCCGTCTGGTGGTGGATGAATTCCAACGCACCGATGCGCAAGGTTTAACATCATCGCTGGCATGGGTGATCATGCCCGATCATTTTCATTGGCTATTCGAAGTCAGAAGCGGATCGCTTGATCGAATTTTGAAACAGGTCAAGGCACGTAGCGCGATCAGAATCAACAAGGTGCTCAGGCGAAACGGTCGCGTTTGGCAACAAGGCTTTCATGACCGAGCAATTCGTGACCATGACGATCTTCGTACGGTCGCCCGCTACATCATTGCCAATCCAATCAGAGCAGGCTTGGCTAGACGTGTGGGCGATTATCCGCTATGGGACGCCGCTTGGTTATGATCATCGAATTTCTGTAGGAGCGAACTTGTTCGCGAAGCGTCATTTTTAACGACGCAGGTCCGACGTCTTTCCACATGCATCCCGCCTGAATTCACACCACATAAAAACAGATCGCCACAAAATGCAGCAGGCTCCCGGCGATGACGAACAGGTGCCAGATGCCGTGCCAGTGGCGAAAGCGGGTGTCGTAGGCGAAGAAGATGATGCCGATGGTGTACAGCGCGCCGCCGGCGGCCAGCCAGGTGAAGCCTGCCATGCCCAGCGCGGCGATCAGCGGTTTGACCGCCACCAACACGATCCAGCCCATGATCGCGTAAATCAAGATAGACATGATCCGGGCTTCGGAGCGTGGTTTGATTTCCTGCCCAATGCCGATTACCGCCAGGGACCAGACGATCCCGAACAGCGTCCAGCCCCAGGGGCCGCGCAGGGTGACCAGGCAGAACGGGGTGTAACTGCCGGCAATCAACAGGTAGATGGAAAAATGATCGACCTTCTGCATGATCGCTTTCGCCCGCCCGCGTACGCTGTGGTACACCGTGGACGCGCTGTACAGGGTGACCAGCGTTACGCCGTACACCGCCATGCTGACGATCTTCCAGATGTCGCCCTGCAGGGTGGCAACCACCATTAGCCAGATCGCCCCCGCCAGCGCTAAAACCGCACCCACCAGATGCGACCAGGCGTTGAATCGCTCTCCGTAATACATCGTCTATCACCTCGTTGACCTGAGCGCCGCGCAAGGCTCCGGCTTGTGCGGGCAAAGCGCAAGTCGTGTGTTGACCTGCGAGTTTTTAATCCAGTCAGCGACCGTCGATGTGTGCACAATCACGGCACTCGAACAAGAAGCCTGGCCCATGCAAATCGACGATGAGTTGACCCTCAAGAAGCTGGAGATTTTCCTGGCTTTCATGCGTACCGGCAACCTCGCCCGCGCCGCAGAGCAGCTGCAGACCAGCCATGTCAGTGTGCACCGCGCCATCCACTCGCTGGAAAACGCCTTGCGCTGCCCGCTGTTCAAGCACGAAGGACGCAACCTGACACCGCTGGAGAGCGCTTACGTGCTGGAGGAGCGGGCGCAGAAACTGATTCAGGACGTGCTTGCCACGGTGGAGCTGACACGCCAGGCGGCTGGGTTTTCCGCGGCGCGCTTCAAGCTCGGTTCGCTGTATTCGCTGACGGTGAAGACCGTGCCGCAGCTGATCATGGGCCTGAAGATCCGCCGCAGCGAGCTCAATATCGACCTGATCATGGGCTCCAACCTCGACCTGTTCTACAAGCTCAAGCACATGGAAGTGGACGCGATTCTGGTGTCCCTGGATGAAAGCGTCAGCGATCCGGATTGCGAACACCTGCCGTTGTTTACCGACGATATCTTCCTCGCCGTCCCCGCCGACTCGCGATTCTCGCAGCGCCGCGAAGTGGACCTCGGCGACCTGCGCGAAGAGACCTTCATCACCCTGACCCAGGGCTTCGCCACCCATCGCGATGGCAGCCGAGTGTTCCAGCAGGCGGGCTTCGAACCGAAAGTGGCCATGCAGGTGAACGACATTTTCACCCTGTTGAGCATGGTCAGCTCAGGCGTTGGCTATGCCTTGCTGCCGGGGCGCATTGCGGCGGTGTACGAGAACCGGGTCAAGCTGATCCCGCTGCAGGCGCGCTACCGCATGCAGCAGCACATCGGCATGGTGTTTCTCAAATCCAGGGAGCGGGACCCGAACCTGCTGGCGCTGATCGCCGAGTGCCGCATGTACACCCATCGGCTCTCGGTGCTCTGAGCCATGATGCTTCGTGGGACCGGTCGGGGGACCGGCTTTAGCCGGGAAGGCTTCATCCCAAGTACAGATGCACAGTGCACAGCTCACCCTAAACTCGCGCCGATCGTTGCCGATGGCCTTTGTACCTAACTCAGAAAATCTCTGCGTTGCATCCTTGGGAGTCACACCTTGAATCTACGTTCTCTGAACATAGCGCCCCGCGCCGCGCTTTGTTTTGGCCTGATTACCCTGCTGGTCATTGCCCTGGGCGGCTTCGCCTACGTCCAGTTAGGCAAACTGCGGGGCACCCAACAGGATATCGAGAAAAACTGGCTGGCCAGCGTTCAGACCGCTGACGGTATCCAGATCGCCCTGCTTGATGCGCGCCTTGAGAGCATTCGCCTGTTGGCGACCTCCAACCCTCAGGAGCGGGCCGTCGCTATACAGCATCTGGACGATGCCAAGCGCGAGCTCAACGAGCGCACCGATTTTTACCGCAAGAACCTGATTTCCGACCCCGAAGGCGCGAGCAAATTCGAAGCCGCCGCCACGCTGATGACCCGATACCTCGAGGGGCTGCAGCAACTCGTCGTCCTGGACACCACCGAGCATGAGAAGGCAGTGACCTTCGCCAATACCGAACAACGGGAACGGGCGAGTGCCTATCAGGACAGACTCACCGAATTGCGCCAACACAACTCGGACGGTGCCGCTGCCGCAGGCATCACCGCCACCGAGGTGTATGCCCACAGCATCACCATCATTGATGCCGTGGTGCTCATCGCGCTGGTCATGACGCTGGTACTGGCCACCTTGCTGACGCGCAGCATCGTGCGCCCCATGAGCGCCTCGCTGAAAATGGCCGAGGAAATCGCCGCCGGCGACCTGCGCCTCAGCCTGGACGTCAAAGGTAACGACGAGTCTGCGCGCCTGATGCGCGCGCTCAACACCATGCAAGCCAACCTGCGCAGCACCATCGGGCAGATATCCGACGCGTCTTCGCAGCTCAGCTCCGCAGCCGTGGAGATGACCTCGATCACTGAAAGTGCCAGCCGCACGATGCACCAGCAAAACAGCGAAATTGAACAGGCGGCCACTGCTGTGACGCAGATGAGCGCCGCCGTTGACGAAGTCGCACGCAACGCCAATTCAACGTCCGAATCGGCGAAGGATTGCACGCGGGCTGCGGCCACCGGCGATCAAAAGGTCGGCGAAACCCTGCAGGCCATGCGCACCCTGACCGACCGCGTGGAGATGACGTCGGAACAGGTCCAGGGCCTCGCTGGCCAGGCGCAGGACATCAGCAAAGTGCTGAGCGTCATTCGTGCCATTGCCGAGCAGACCAATTTGCTGGCGTTGAACGCCGCCATCGAAGCCGCCCGGGCCGGCGAGCAGGGTCGGGGCTTCGCCGTGGTGGCCGATGAAGTTCGGGCCCTGGCACACCGCACGCAAACCTCGACGCAGGAGATCGAACAGATGATTTCCAGCATCCAGGCCGGCACGTCACAGGTGGTGGACTCGATGAGCAGCAGCACTGTAGAAGTCCACAACACCCAGCGTACGGCCGATGAAGCCGGGGTATCACTGAAGGTCATCGCCGAGTCAGTGCAATTGATCAACGACCGCAACCAGCAGATCGCCACCGCCTCCGAACAACAGGCCCACGTGGCTCGGGAAGTGGATCGCTCGCTGGTCAGCATCCGCAACCTGGCACTCCAGAGCAGCGAGGGCACCCAGCAGACGTTGCTCGCCAGCAACGAACTATCACAATTGGCGGTGAACCTGAATCAGATGGTGGCGCGCTTCAAGACCTGAAATGTCGCGGCAGACTGTCAGGGTTTGCTGATGCGGGCAGCGCGCTGCTCGCCAGCCTTCCCGGATGCTGAACACTGACTGTGGATCCTGTTCATGGAACTGAATGCACCCCGGTGCCACTGAGTTTCAGGAGCGGCGTTGTCGTCTCTGTCGTTGATTTTCTCGGAGGAATGCGATCATGAAAAAAATTAACGCAATAATCTTCGCCAGTCTGATGGCCGTCACCGGTGCCAGCTTTGCCGATGATCCCTGTCAGGTCTCTGCGGTTTGTCAGGGGGGCAGTGCCCCTCAGGGCCCGTGCGAGCTGACGACGGCTTGCCAGGGGGGTTAACAGCCTGAGTCGCGGTACTTTCAGCACTACATGCGGCCCACCGTGCTCGACACGGCCGGCCGCATGAGGTTTATGCAGAGGCTCTAAGCAGTAGCCCAGACTTGAGCGTGGGGCTTTTTCGAATCCCCCAGCCGGCTACCCCACAATCGCCCGCACGATGAAATACAACAGTGAGGGCCCGAGCAGACAACCCAGCCCGGTATGGAAGGTCGCGGTGAGGGCGCCATAGGGCACCAGCCGCCGATCAGTCGCGGCAAGGCCAGCCGTCACGCCACTGACAGTGCCCGCCAGCCCGCCGAACACCATGGCCGAGCGAGGGTTGTCCAGGCCCATCCAGCGCGCTGCCATGGGGGTGCCGACCATCACCATGATTGCCTTGATCAGGCCAGTGGCGATGGACAGAGCCATGACATCGGACGTGGCGCCCAGGGCTGCGCCGGTGACCGGGCCAACGATATAAGTGACGGCACCGGCGCCAATTGTGGTCATGCTCACCGCATCACGGTAGCCGAACATCCAGGCAATGCTGGCGCCGACCATGAATGGCAGAATGGTCCCCAGCAGCAAGGCAATGACGCCGATCAGCCCGGCCTTGCGCGCTTCGGTGGCCTGCACTTCGAAGGCAGTGGCGACGATGGCAAAATCGCGCAACATGGCGCCGCCCATCAGGCCGATGCCGGAAAACAGCGTGACGTCGGCAAGGCCTTTTTGCCCGCCGGTCATGGTGCCGCCCACCCAGGCCAGCACCAGGCCTATAACGATGGCGATGGCCGAGCCATGCACGCGGCCGAATGTCAGCCGTTTCGACAACACCACGGAAATCCACATCACCACGCCGACGAAGGCAAACGCCGTGACGAGGCCATTATTGATCAAACCCTTGTCAATGATTTCCCACATGTCAGCGGCTCCCTGCTGGCGTCGGCGCAGGGGTGATGCCCGCAATCACCGGTTCTTCGGCGGGCAGCGGTTCACCCTTGTTGATCCGGCTGATAAAGGCAATAGTGCAGCCACACAGCACCACCGAGCCCACGGCCGCCAACACGGCAACCGGGCCGCCCTTGAGCGCCGTCACCACGTTTTGCTGCGCCGCCATGGCAACCACCACGGGGATATACATGGCGCCCCAGAAACCCACGCCCATTTCGCACTCCTTGCTCAAGCCGCCACGTTTCTCCATCCACAGACGGGCGCAGATCAACAGGATCATCGCGATCCCGACGCCACCCACGTTGGATTTGACCCCCAGCATCACGCCGAGCAGATCACCGAGAATCACCCCTGCCAGCATGCAGATGGCCAGCAGCGCTACACCGTAGATAATCATTGTCGTCATTCCTCTCATTGCTTACGAAGTTGTTGTTTTTGTCCTTCGAAACAGCAGTGCGCTCTAGGGTCTGTGCGCCTCCTGACGCGAAAGCGTCGTCAGACTATCCAGACGCGCGCCTTGAAAGGCGATAGCCGTGCCCTGTTCGAACGTTTTGCGGGCCAGCCCGGTGAGCACCGTGCCCGGCGGTAATTCGATGTGCAGGCGCACGCCGCGCTCGAAGGCGGTCTGCACCGTGCTGCGCCAGTCCACGACCCGGCACATGTTGAACGCCAGGTCGTCGCGCAATTTGTCGGCACGCAGGACCGGCCGCGCCGTGCTGCCGCTCAGGTAGCGCACGCCGGGTGCTTGCAGCGGCACCTGGGCGAAAGCCTCTGCCAGGACCCGCGCAGGGGTTGCCAGCAGCTCGCAATGGGAAGGCACAGTCACCGCCAGACGTCGTGCTGCGGACGCGCCACTGGACTTGGCCAGACGCGACACGGACGCCATGGCCTCAAGGCTGCCAGCGATCACGAATTGCGTGTCGGCGTTGATATTGGCCAGGTAGACCGGCGTTTCAGCGCTGTGAACCTGAGCGATCAGGGTTTCCACGCAGGCCTGATCCAGGCCGAGGATGGCAGTCATGCCGTAACCCTCGGGGTAGGCGCCTTGCATCAATTCGCCGCGCAACGCCACCAGACGCAGCGCATCCTCGAACGCCAGGGCGCCACTGATCACGGCGGCCGGATACGCGCCGATGGACAGTCCGGCGACGTAGTCCGGCTGGCAATCGCACGCTTGCAACAAGCGGGCGGCTGCAACGCCAGCGATCAGCAGACACAGCTGGACCGCGCGGGATGATTGCAGTGCCTGGGCCGAATCCAGCAGGCGCACATTTTCGCCCAATGTGTGGGTGGCGCTGTTCAGGCAATCGCGCACCACGCCTTCGTCAGGCAACTGCGCCAGCATGCCGGGCTGCTGCGCGCCCTGGCCGGGGAACACCCAAAGGCTGCTCACGCGCTGGCCTCGCTCAATGTCCAGGGCTGATTGACCAACCAGGCGCCCTGCTCAGTCTTGAGCAGCACCTGCCGCGACTGCCCGGCCCATTCGCGCAAGGCCACCGCGCCCGCAGGCGTCTGCAGCTGCACGTCGATGCGGCATTCGCTGCGGTCCAGCGCCTGCACCAGTTCAGCGGCCCACGTGCGGCTGACGAACAACTGCGTGCGCAGGATCAGGTCCAGATCACTGTGTTCATGCAGCGCCGCCACGCCACTGGCCAGCTCGAAACCGGCGCTGCCCGCCACGCCCCAGGGCAAGCCAAGCAGATCCAGCAGCGGTCGAATGTGGCGCAAGGCGCGCAAGGCTGGCCAGTCCTGTTGGCCCTCGGCGTCGGTCAACTGCTCAGGGCGAATGCAGCGGCGGATGTCTGCTCTGGGCATCAGCGCCGCGTAACGTTGCTCGCGATTTGGCCCACGCACACCGACCGCTACCTGGCCGCGAGGCGCCAGGGCACGCCGCACCACCACCGGGTGATCGAGCCCCACCGCTTCAATCACCCAGGCGGGCGCGTCGGCGGGCAGCGCAGCCAGTGGCATGCCCCAGAGCAAATCATGGGGCTGCAGCGCCAGAGCGTCACGCATCTACCACTGCGCCCGCAGCAGTTCGCGCACCCGCGATGACGCCTGCCGATGGCTCGCGCCAAGGCGGCTGCGCAAATCAGTGCCGGTGGCACGCACGTCGGCAATGGCGCTGAGCAATGCCTGCTGCACCAGAGCGATATCTGCCGCAGCGGGCTGTTCGATCTGGCTGACCGAGAGGGTTTCCCAGAGCAGACCGAGGCTGGCGTAGCTGTCGATGTCGTAGGCCATGGGCGGGATGCTGGCGGCGAGTTTTTCCAGCTCATCGACGCTGCGCAGCGTCACCCGCGCGGCCGATTCCTTGCCCATGGCATGCACCATGACGCCCGGGTCGCGCAGCGCAATCAGCCGGTTGGCCTGATAGCCGTGGGCCAGAAACGCGCCGGACATCGCCTTGCCCACCAGCAGACCGATCACCGGATGGCCCGCCAGCCGCGCACGGGCATAACTGTCCACCGCGCCTGCCAGCGCCTGATGGATGCCCAGGGCTTCTTCGCGCCGACCATAGGCCTGGCTTGGCACATCGACAATGGCGATCAGTGCGCGCTTATGTTCGTGTTCACGGTCCAGCTCGATGACAGCGTCCACGGCCCTGGCCAGCCCCCAGCCTTCCAGCAGCCCGACTTCGCCATTGCGCGCCCGCGGGAAGGTGTTGTCCGCATCGGCCACCACCGCCAGAAAGCGCGCTGGCTGATCCCCCAACAAGCCATCGGCAGCCTTGACCGAAGCGGGCAAGCCCGGCACCTCGGTGGCATTGGCACTCAGGCCGCTGAGGGCGTTGAACCAGTTCAAACCACGTTGGGAAGCACTCATGCATCAGCTCCTTTGGACAGCGACCCTTGATACAGCTCGCGCACGGTCTGCGGCTCGATGGGCGCTGCCGCATCGAGCTGCGCCAGACGTTGCAGGAACAGCGCGTATTGCCCGCTGCGCTCCTGACCCGGAATGCCGAGGCTGACCCAGCCGGTCACCTGCTCCCGAATCGCCTCCACGTCATCGGCGGCAAAGCCGTCCACCAGATGGCTGGCAAAGCGCTGCTCGCCGCCGCTCAGGCTCCAGATGAAAGGACGATCACGGGAATCGTATTCTTCAATGCCCGCCTCCTGTTCGATGACTTGCGGGCCGTTCAAGCCGAGCCGCGCTTCCCGGGTCACCAGCAAATAGCTGCACAGGCCCGCCGCAATCGACATGCCGCCAAAGCAGCCGACGCTGCCCGCCACCACGCCGATCACCGGCTGGTACTGGCGCAGGTCGACTATCGCGGCATGGATCTCGGCAATCGCCGCCAGCCCCAGGTTCGCCTCCTGCAAGCGCACGCCGCCGGTTTCCAGCAACAGGATCGCCGCCGTCGGGATGCCATTGCGGTTGTCTTCAGCCGCCAGTTCCAGCGCCCCGGCCATCTTCGCGCCGCCCACTTCACCCATGCTGCCGCCCTGAAACGCGCCTTCAATGGCCGCGATCACCACCGGCAGGCCACCGACAGTCCCCTTGGCGACGATCACCCCGTCATCGGCCTGGGCGACAATGCCCTGCCTGATCAACCACGGCGACATCACCCGATCGAACGGACCGACCAGCTCGCGGAAACTGCCCTCGTCCAGCAGCGCCTTCGCCCGTTGCCGGGCGCCAAGCTCGATGAAGCTGTGTTGCTCAAGCAAACGCGCGGTATCAGTCATGGCCGATCTCCTCGAAACCCTGCTCCAGACGCAGACGCACGACACCGGGTGTGGCGCCAAAATCATGAATATCGATGGCCATCGCAGGCAGCGTCTGGCCGTCGAACATGCGCTGGAACAGATGCTGCCAGCGCGCCGATGCGCCGTTCACCGACGTCACCACATTGATCGACAATTTGCCCGGCAGGCCGGGCTCGAGCAGCACTTCCAGATCACCGGAACCGACGCAGCCCACCAGGGCACGGCGCAGCGCGGGCTGGCCGGCAGGGAATTCAAAAGACAGGGTTTCCATGGTCAGACATTCCTCGCTTCAGTGCCGAGCGCAGGCTCAAGGCTGTCGATGAACAGGCACGCGGCGAGCAGGTCGGCAGCGCCGCCGGGTGAGGCATTGAGCTGCAATAATTGTGCGTCCAGCGCATGCAAACAGCGGCGACCGGCCAGGCTGGCGCTGCCGCCCGCATCCAGGACGCGTTGAGCGCCCTGTTGCATGGCCTGCAGCCCTTCAAGCCCGGCGCGATACAACACGCAGGTGTCCGTCAGCGTGGTCATGATCGCCAGCAACGCGTCCAGCCGGGCATTCTGTTCACCACCACCAGCCGCGCGGCTGCGCTGCAGTTGCGGCAGCCCCAGATGCATGAGCGCCGGGAATCCCGACTGCGCCTGCTGCTTCGCGCCGCTGGCACCATAGCGCAGGGCCACCTGGGCACCGTGAGTGGCGTGCGGGACAACATGACGATCGTCGATCAACGCCAAGAGCGCGGCGCGCCGGGTCAGCGCGGCGGCGCTGCAATCGTCTGGCGCCAGCGCTGCGGCGGTGACCAGCAGGCCCAGCGCCCAGATCGCGCCGCGATGGGTGTTCACGCCCTCGGTGGTGCGCAACATGGCCACTTCGCCTTCACGCCCGATGCGCCCCACCGCTTCACGTAACGGCTGACCCACGGCTGCAAACTGCTCAGCCGCCTCCGCCATGGCCTTGAACATCGGCCACAGCGACAGCGCCGAGGCGTGCATCAGGCCCAGATGCAGATCGCTGTGGGCGCCGCTGCCACGCCGATCCACCAAGGCGGGTTTGGGCGACAGATCCGCCTCCGCAATCAGGGCATCGACTGCAAGGTCGGCAAGGTGTTCGGCAAGGGTTTGACTGCCTGATCGGCTTTGCTGTGCGAGTGCGCTCATCACCAGCTCCTGAATTTGGCAGGCGGGTGGTACAGGCCGCCCGACCATTGCACCAGATCGGCAATGCTCTTGGCGGCGAGCAGTTCACGGCTGGCATCGGTGCGCCGAATGCCAAGGTCTTCGGGCAGCGCGATCAGCCCTTCGCGGCGCATGCGCGCGGTGTCCTTCGGGTTGTGCCGCAGGCCGATCACGGTCACCCCCGCCACGGCGGCGATCATCGCCTGACGCTCTTCAAGGCTGCGTGCCTTGTACAGGTAGGCGATGCCTTCTTCGGTGAGCAAGTGGGTGACGTCGTCGCCATAGATCATGATCGGCGCCAGCGGCATGCCGCTTTTGCGTGCCACTTCCACCGCATCGAGGGTTTCGACGAACGTGGGCTTGCCGCCTTCCTGAAAGGTCTCGACCATTTGCACTACCAGCTTTTTACCGCGCTCAAGGTACGCGTCCGGGCCATCGCCGCTGTGTTGGCGCATATCCAGCCAAGCCGGGGTCGGATGGCGGCGGCCGTGGGGGTCATGGCCCATGTTCGGCGCACCGCCAAACCCGGCCAGGCGACCGCGGGTCACGGTTGAGGAGTGACCGTCGCCGTCGACCTGCAAGGTCGCGCCAATGAACAGATCCACCGCGTACTGCCCGGCCAGCTGGCAGACCATGCGGTTGGAGCGCAGCGAGCCGTCGCGGCCGGTGAAGAACACGTCGGGGCGAGCCGCGATGTAATTCTCCATCCCCAGTTCAGTGCCGAAGCAATGCACGCTTTCGACCCAGCCGCTTTCGATGGCCGGGATCAGGGTCGGGTGCGGGTTGAGGGTCCAGTTGCGGCAGATCTTGCCTTTCAGGCCGAGGGATTCACCGTAGGTCGGCAGGATCAACTCGATGGCAGCGGTGTTGAAGCCGATGCCGTGATTGAGCGACTGCACATTGTGTTTTTCGTAGATACCGCGAATCGCCATCATCGCCATCAGCACGTGCACCGGCTTGATGTGGCGGGGGTCGCGGGTGAACAGCGGTTCGATGTAGAACGGCTTGTCAGCGACCACGACGAAATCAACCCACGAGGCCGGAATATCGACCCGGGGCAGGTCGCTGACATCGTCCACCAGTTGGTTGACCTGCACGATCACGATGCCGTCGCTGAACGCCGCAGGTTCGATCAGGGCGGGCGTGTCTTCGGTGCTCGGCCCGGTGTAGATATTGCCCGCGCGGTCAGCCATGAAACCGGCAGACAGCACGACATTGGGAATCAGGTCGACCACCAGCCGCGAGTACAGCTCGATGTAGGTGTGGATGGCGCCGATTTCCAGCAGGCCGTCTTCCAGCAACTGGCTGATGCGCAGGCTTTGCGTGCCGGCAAAGGAGAAATCGAGCTTGCGGGCGATGCCGCGTTCGAACAGATCCAGATGCTCGGAACGGCCCACGCTGGGCATGATCATGTGCAGGTCGTGTAATTTGGCCGGGTCGACTTTGGCCAGCGAGCGGGAGAGGAAATCTGCCTGTTTCTGGTTGTTGCCTTCAAGCACCACGCGATCGCCTGGCACCAGCAACGCCTCCAGCGCCGCCACGATGTGCTCGGTCGGCAGTACCACACCATCGGCCAGATGCCGCACCTGCTCAAGCCGCCGCTGCTTCTCACTGCGGCGACGCGACCAGCGCGCTTCGGGGGTCGTTATTGTTGTCATGTCCACTCCACGATTCTCTGTCGTGGGCCACCTTAGGAGCTAAAGGTGCGGGGCATCAATCAAGCAAAAGTCCGAATCGTTACGGCTGGAGTAATGATGCAGCGCACGACGGATCGGTGGGAGCGAGCTTGCTCGCGAATGCTTTTATTCTGCGACCGATATCGGCGGGTGAACGGGCCTCTTCGCGAGCAAGCTCGCTCCCACGTAAAGCTGATAAACCCTTCAATCCAGAGCCAACCGATACCGGGTACTGCGTCCGCCTCCTGGCAGTCTCTGCAAGCAGCCCTTGCTCAACAGATCAGCGAGATGCCGGGTGGCGGTCGCCTTGCTGACTTTGGCAACGGCCTGATATTGCGCGGCGCTGATGCCGCCTTCGAAGCCCGGCTTGTCGGCCCGCACACTGCCGTCCAGCATGCGGTTGAGCACTTTGATCTGTTCGGGCGACAAACCATCGTCGCGGTGCTGCTGCCAGAAGCGCGCCTTCATCAGCACGCGCTCGATGCGCTTGATCGCTTGCTGCAGGGTGTGAAGCAGGGTTTGCAGAAACCACTCAAGCCACCGCGTGATATCGAGCCCGCCTTTCTGGCTGCGCTCCAGGATGTCGTAATAGCCTTGCCGATCCGCCAGGATGCTGGCCGACATGGCGTAGAAACGAACGCTCTGAGGGTCGGCCTGCGCCAGGGCAAGGTCGGTGATGGCCCGCGTCAGACGCCCGTTGCCGTCGTCGAAAGGGTGCAATGTCACGAACCAGAAATGTGCAACGCCTGCGCGCAGCAGGGGGTCGAGGCTGGCATCTTCGCGATGGACAGCAAACCAATCAAGAAATGTCTCAAGGTGCGCTTCCAGCCCCTCGCGCGCCGGAGCTTCGAAATGCACTGTTGGCCGGTCTATGCGCCCCGACACCACCTGCATTGGCTCGTCGCCCCGCAGCGCACCGACGCGAATGGGGTGAGACAGCAGCGATTCTTGTGCGGGAAACAGCAACGTATGCCATTGCACCAGCCGCTCAAGGGTCAGCGTTGCAGCGCGGTGCGAAGTGGCATCGAGTGTCAGCTCGGCAAGGCCTTCGCTGCGCGCACTCACCCGCTGATCCGGCTCAAGCCCCAATCGTTTGGCCAGTGAAGAGCGCACCGAGCCCACATTGAGCTGTTCGCCCTCGATAGCTGAGGAGGTGATGATGTTTTGCAGCAATGCATCCAGCGCGGTCTGCGTGCTGACATCCGCGCCCACCGCGCCCATCATGCCCAGCAACCGGCCCTGCGCCTGTGAGCAGCCTCTCAGCAAGGGTGCGAGCCGATCTGTCTGCCAAATGAACGCAGGCCAGTCGGGGTGCTGCCAGATCCAGTCTGTAGAGATGCTCATGGGTTTGCCGATTGGGAGGTGAGCCGAATAATAGCGCTATTCGGCTCACTGAATGAGCCGAATAGCTTATTTAGTCGGCTCGTTGGCCTGGTACCCAGGGTATCTGACACACCGCCATCGCTGGGCTCGTAACCTCGGTGAGCTCCTACAGGTTCCGGGTGATGCCTTCGGTTCGTAGCTGCCGGAGGTTACGAGGGCTGCGAGCGCGGTGGGTCAGGTGGGACGCTTTGCCAACAAGTTGGCTCTTGCTGGATCAAGAAGTGCCTACACCAACCCCGCATCCACCAACAACTGCTCCAGCCCCACAAGGTCGGGGATTCTGGCAATGAGGTCGCCGACCTGCACCGCCGCCAGTTCCAGTTGGTCGAGAGGCACGTCGACGTAGCTGAGCTGGTTGTCCACCTTGCATGAGCGCGGGATGGCTTGAATCAGCAAGGCGATGTACCTGGGCTGCACGCGACCGCCCAGTGCATTGAGCACCACGATGCGGGCGCGGCCGCCGACCCGGGCGCGACCACCGCAGGCGGCTTCGAAGCAGAGCAGTGGCAGGCTATGCTGGCGCCAGCTGATCGGCCCCAGGTACCACGGCGGCGCATCGGCTTCGGCTTGGCAATCCTGGTAGTCGATCAGTTCGGCCACCGCGACATTGGGCAGCAGCAACTGACGGTCATCCAGCGGCAGGATCAGCCCGGTCAGGGTCGTCAACTGGCTGGCGCGGCTGATATCAGGCATTGACCTGGCTCCAGTGGGCGATGCTCGCCAGCAGCATCGATTCCTGATACGGCTTGCTCAGGTATTCATTGACGCCCAGGGCCTTGGCGCGGTCGCGATGTTTCTGCCCCGAACGGGAGGTGATCATGATGATCGGCAAATCCTTGAGCTGTTGATTGGCGCGCACTTCGCTGAGTACTTCGAAGCCATCCATGCGCGGCATTTCGATGTCCAGCAGCATCACGTCGGGCACGCGGTCTTTGAGCAGGGCCATGGCATCGACTCCATCCTTGGCCGTCAGCACGCTCATGCCGTTACGCTCCAGCAAGCGGCTGGTGACCTTGCGCACGGTAATCGAGTCATCGACGACCATCACCAGCAAGCGCCGCGTCTGCTCGACTTCGCTGTACGCAGGGGCGCGATGGCCAGCGGCCTGCATCCCGGCCAGACGCCCATGCAGCAGGCGGATATGCGCCAGCAGATCGAGAATCAGCACCACCCGGCCGTCGCCCAGAATCGTCGCACCGGAAACCCCCGCTACACGGGCAAACTGCGGCCCGAGGCTTTTCACCACGATTTCCCGCGAGCCCGCCAGCGCATCGACCTGCACCGCCACCCATTGGTCCTGCACATGTACCAGCAGGACCGGCAGCGGCTGGGTCTGGCCCATCAACCCGGGCGGCAGACCGTTGTTGAGCAATTCGGCGAGGTAGCGCAACTCGTAGATGCGCTCGCCGTATTGATAGCGCGGCGGCGTCGAGCGGTAACAGAGCTCCAGCTCGCCCGGCATGACCCGCACGATGCCTTCCACTGTATTGAGCGGGATCGCGTACTGCTCCTCGCCGCACTGCACCATCAGGGCACGGTTGACCGACACCGAATACGGCAGCCGAATCCGGAACAGCGCGCCCTGGCCCTGCACCGACTCGATCACCATGCTGCCGCCCAGTTGCCTGACCTCGGCGTGCACCACGTCCATGCCCACGCCACGGCCGGAAATCTGAGTCACGGTCTCGGCGGTGGAGAACCCCGGTTCGAGAATGAATTGCAGGGTTTCGTGATCCCCCGGCGTGGCCTCCGGGCCGATCATCCCGCGCTTGCGGGCCTTGCGGCGTACCGCCTCGTAATCGATGCCTGCGCCGTCGTCGGTCATTTCGATGACGATATCGCCACCTTCATGGCGCAGGTTGAGGGTAATGGTGCCGTGTTCCGGCTTGCCGCTGGCCAGACGCTTTTCAGTACTTTCCAGGCCATGGTCGATGGCGTTACGCAGCATGTGTTCCAGCGGCGCGACCATGCGTTCGAGTACGCTGCGGTCCATCTCGCCTTCGGCATTGCCGACCTCGAAATCCACCTGCTTGCCCAGCTCGCCGGACACCTGACGAACGATGCGCCTGAGGCGCGGCACCATGCGTTCGAACGGCACCATGCGCGTGCGCATCAGACCTTCCTGCAACTCGGTGTTGACCCGCGCCTGTTTCAGCAGCAGGGTTTGCGCGTTGTTGGTGCGGGTGTCCAGGGTTTCCTTGAGGTCCAGCAGGTCGGACGCCGACTCGAACAGCGCGCGGGACAGCTGCTGCAACTGCGAATGACGATCCATTTCCAGCGGGTCGAAATCTTCGTAACCCAGGCGCTCGGCCTGCACCTGATCGCGGCTGAGAATGCTGCCCTGGGTTTCCATGTCCAGACGACGCAGCTGATCACGCATACGCTCAAGGGTCGTGGCCATTTCCGCCAGCGTGCCCTCGGCGTCGATCATCTGCTGCTCGACCCGGCCACGAAAGATGGACGTCTCCCCGGCCAGGTTGACCAGGGTTTCCAGCTCCTGCGCGGGCACCTTCACCATCTCGCTGGCGCCGCGCTCGCTGTCGGCCTCGGGCACAGGCGCCGACAGCTCGGTTGCAGGCTCGGCCACCGCTGCGCTGAGCGCTGCCGGTTGGGCACGATCAGGGTTGGCATACTGGCGAATGCTGGCGATCAACAGCGCGGCGTCCGGCAGTGGCTTGTGCTGGCGCGCGGCGTCGAGCATGTCGGCGAGCAAATCGTGACCGCTCTGCAACAGGCTGATCAGCACCGGCACCGGTTGCAGAACACCAGCGGACAACCCTTCGTACAACGCTTCCAGCTCATGCGCCAGGTCACCGATGGGGGTGATTTGCGCCATGCGCGCGCCGCCCTTGAGGGTGTGCAGGTCGCGCAGGAGGTTTTCCACCTCCAGCAGATTGGCGGGCTCGGCCTGCCAGCGCGCCAGCGCCGCCGCCGAGCTTTCGATGATCTCGAAGCCCTCTTCGAGAAATATCTCCAGCAGCTCGGTATCGCGCTCGGGCACTGCCTCGGCGGGTGCATTCGATGGTTCGGCGCTCGTTGCCTGATCGGCAGAGAGCGACGGCGCCGTGCCCTGGCGCAGCGCACCAATGGCTTCGATCAGCGCCGCCGGGTTGCTCAGGGGCTGATGCCCTTGCAGCTTTTCGAGCATCAGCGCGAGGTGATCGTGACTGTTGACCAGCAATGCCGCCAGTTGTGGCGAATAGGTGTAACGACGGTCGATCAGGCCTTCATACAGCGCTTCCAGTTCGTGCCCCAGATCACCCACCGGACCGATTTCGGCCATGCGCGCGCCGCCCTTGAGGGTATGCAGGTCACGTTGCAGCGAAGACAGGGGCAGCGGGTTTTGCGGCTCGTCCAGCCAGCGTTGCAAGGCCTGGCCGGCGCTGTCGAGAATGTCCGCCGCTTCTTCGAGAAATATCTCGACGATCTCCTCGTCGATACCCGAGGTTTGTTCTTCGACCACTGCCTGGCTGGCCAACTGCTGCGTGGCCGCGTCCAGCTCGATGATGCTCGGCGCCGCCGCGCCCTGGCGCTTGATCAGCCCGGTGGCCCCAGGGTCCAGCGCTTGACCCAGCAGGCTGCGCAGTGCCTGCACGCGCAGCGGCTGCGCCTGGACTTCCTGGCCTGCCGCCACTTGATCAAGCATGTTGATCAGCGCTTCGTGGGCCTGCTCGGCCTCGGCGAAGAACGCCTCGCTGACCGCCAGGCTGCTCTCCTCGACGGCACCATAAAGGTCGAGCAAGGCTTCGCACAATTCGTCCACCTGGGGCAGATCGGCCAGGTGCGCGCCGTGGCCCAGTGTGGTCAGCTCGTCCAGCAGCGCACTCAGTTGCTGACGCTCACCGGGCTGCTCGCGCCAGCGCTGCAGCAGGTTTTCCGCGTCCAGCAGAATATCCATGCCTTCAGCGAGAAAGCTCTCGATCAACTGCGGATTGCGTTGCGTGCGCAGGCCCTGGCTGGAAGCACTCAGCGCGGCGCTCAGACGCTCCTGGAGCAACGCCTGTGCCGCCTCGATCAACGGCGCAGCGCCCGGGATCGGCGCCAGCGGCTGGCTCGTCAGTTGCGCCAGGCCCTGCAGGAACAACGGCTCGGCATTGCGCAACAGCTGCAGTTCAGCCTGGCCGAGGGCAATCGTATGCGCCTTGTATTCGCGCACCAGTTGATCCAGCGGGCTGGCCAGTTCCGCCACCGGCAGTACACCGGCCATGGATGCACTGCCCTTGAGGGTGTGCAAGGCGCGGAGCAATTCGTCACTGATGGACGGCTCGGCCTCATCCTCAGTGCTGTCGAGAAACCGCTTCAGGCTGTCCAGATGGCTGAGGGCTTCCTGGCGGAATATCTCCAGCAATTGCGGGTCCAGCGCTTCATCTTCATCGGCCTTGAGCACCGGCGGCAGCGCCCGTTGCCCCCGCGCCAGCGCATGAGCCCGGGCGGCGAGCACGTCGACATCGTCGCGCTGGCGTTGCCTGCCCTCGGCGAAATCGCTGATCACTTCGGGCAGTAACGCCAGCACTTCATTGAGCAGTTGCTGAACATGCACGTCCGCCTTGACGCTGTTCTCCAGTACCCGGTTGAGCAGGTTTTCCACCGCCCACGCCAGTTCGCCGAGGATCAGCGCACGCACCATGCGGCCGCTGCCCTTGAGCGTATGAAACGCCCGGCGCACTTCGCCCAGTGCCGTGATGTTGCTGCGGGCATCGTTGAGCGAACCGATCCACTGCGGCAGGTATTCGAGCAGCGCAGCCAGCACCTCGTCGGTTTCTTCAAGGAACACGTCGAGCAGTTCGTCGTCCACCGGCGCCTCGTCGACGGGCGGCGGCAGCAGGCTGGCGGGCATGTGGCGGGCGGGCGGGTTGAGCGAGGAGACCGGCAGCGCCAGCACTTCGGCGATGGTCTGGGTCGGGCTGACCAGCGCATTACGCGCTTCCAGCTCAAGGATCTCATCCTGGCTGATGACTTCGTCGAGCAACGGCACGTCCATCGCGTCCGGCATCGGCGAGTAACCCAGTCGGGCCAGGCTTTCCTCGGCCATATCCAGCACCTGCTCGCCCGGCGCTTCGTGGTCTTCGCCCATGCGCTCCAGGTAATACTCGACGCCGCTGAGGGTGTCGGCCAGGCTGTCGAGCTGAGTCCAGGCCGGGCGCGTTTCGTCGACCAGCAGGTGCTCCAGGATGTAATCGTTGCAGGCCGCGAGCAGGCTGGCGGCGCGGGCCAGCGGGATCATCGCCAGCGCGCCGCGTACCTGGATCAGCAGCGCCGACAGGGGCGCAAGACGCTGGCGGTCCCATTCGCCGTCGATGTAATCAATGATCACGTCCTTGGCCTGCTGCAGCACGACGCGGGCCTCGCTGATCACCAGTTGATGAATGTGGGTCAGGTCAGTGGTGGGCAGGCGGCTTTCTTCGCGGCTGGCCGGTTCGACCGTGCCGAGCATGCCCGCCAATGTCGCCTCGACGTACAACAATGCGCCAGCAACATCCATCAGCGCCGCGTCGCTGGGTTCGCGCTGGCCGTGAGCCAGGCCTTGAACCACGCTGATCTGGTCGATGATGACTTTGCGCGGTTGACCAAAGCCCAGCACCGCCAGGGTGTCGGCGATCTGCCGCAGCGGCGGCAGCAGGCCATTGAGTTCGCTGACCGACTGGCGGTCGCCACGCACGAACACGTCCAGCCGCTCCTTGACCCGCACCAGCTCCTCGCACATGGCGCTGATCACCGAGCGCATCGCGTCACGATCCGGCCCTTGCAGGTCAGGACGTTGCTGCGCGGGCAATGCGCTGTCCGGCAGCGCCTCGGCAAGTCCGTACTGGTCCTTGAGCTCGACCATCCGTTTGGCCTGGCTGTCGGATTTGGCGATGTAGAACAGCAGACTTTTCAGCAGATCGTCCGGGGCGGGCTGATTGATACCGGCAATACCTTGCTCCAGCAGACGCTTGAGTTCCTTGTCGGCATCCTTGAACAGGCTGCGCAGGGCCGGGCTGTTGGTGAAATTGCCGCTGGCCATGGTCTCCACCAGCGCCGAGGCGATCTGCCACAGCGGGCCCAGCGGCGCGTCGTCGCACAGTTGCTCCAGACGGGCAAACACCTTGCCCATGTAGGCCAGTTGCGTCTGCACATCCTGCTCGCGCAATAAACCGACCAGCGCGGCCTGCAAGGTCTGTCGCAGCTTGCGCAGCAAGGCAGGCAGTTCCGGGCTGTCGCGCTCGGCCAGCACCTGCTCGCCCAGACGCGGGACGCTGATCAGTTGCGGCGCAAACAGGCTGGTCTCCGACAGCAGACTTTCACCCCGGGCGCTGCGCAGGTCATTGAGTAAGGGCAGCACCACCAGCGGCAAATCGCGCCGCGCCGAATGGATGCGGTCCAGGTAGGCGGGCAACTGCGTCAGGGCCTGGGTCAGCAAGTGCTGCGCTTCTTCGCGCTTGGCCACCTGCCCGCGTTGCAGAGCCAGGGCCAGCTTTTCGACTTCCTCGGCCAACAGCGCCGCGCCGTAGAACTCGATCATGTGCAGGCTGCCGTGCACTTGATGCACGTAGTCCAGACATTCATCCATGGCGCTGGCCTGGCCAGGGTCGGCAATGAACCTGTCCAGTGCCTGGCGGGCAAGCTTGAGGGTTTCAGCGATTTCGCCTTTTACCCACTCCAGCGCCACATAGTCGTGCCGATCAGCCATGACGACTCCGGTCTACAGATAAATCCAGTGCCTGTAGGAGCTCCCGAGCACCGCGAGGCAGCGATGGCGACTTGTCTGATACACCGCAATCGCGGCCTCGCGGTGCTCGTGCGCTCATACAGGCGAAGCGGTGTGTCAGGCGCGACGCCTCGCGAACAAGTTCGCTCCTACAGGGGCGGTGTGGGCTTTGGGGCGACGCAGCGCTGGCCATCACCCGCGGCCCTTCGACGATGGCAGGGTGAAACCCGACACCGAGCGGCGCATGGCGCTGGCCATCTTTGCCAGGTTGCCCATGCTGCGCGCGGTGGCGGCGGTGCCCGAGGTGGTCTGGGAGGTGGTCTGCTGGATCACGGTCATGGTTTGCGAAATCTGCTGGCCCAGTTCGGCCTGCTGCTGGGCGGCATTGGTGATGCTCTGGATCAGCGCCGCCAGGGTGGTCGACACGCCTTCGATTTCTTCCAGCGCGACGCCCGCATCCTGGGCCAGCCGCGCCCCGCGCACTACCTCAGTGGTGGTCTGTTCCATGGAAATCACGGCTTCATTGGTGTCGTTCTGGATCGCCCGTACCAGGGTTTCGATCTGCCGTGTGGCGGACGACGAGCGCTCGGCCAGGCGCTGAACCTCGTCAGCCACTACCGCGAAACCGCGCCCGGCATCGCCTGCCATGGACGCCTGAATCGCTGCGTTCAAGGCCAGAATATTGGTCTGCTCGGCAATGTCATCGATCAGGCTGACAATGTCGCCAATCTCCTGAGATGACTCACCGAGTCGCTTGATCCGCTTGGAGGTGTCCTGGATTTGTTCGCGAATGTTGTCCATGCCTTGAATCGTGTTGCGCACCACTTCGTTGCCTTTGTTGGCGATGGTCACCGAACGCTCGGCAACCGAGGTGGATTCGTCGGCGTTGGCCGAGACCAGATCAATGGAGCCGGACATGCGATTGATGGCGCTTGACGCCGTCGCGATCTGCAACGCCTGATGTTCGGAGGCGGCCGCCAGCTCGGTGGCAGTGGTCTGGGTGTCCTTGACCGCCCCGAACACCTGCTCGGCAGTCAGGTTGATGGTCGACACCAGCTCGCGCAGCTGATCGATGGAGTAATTGATAGAATCGGCAATGGCGCCGGTAAAGTCCTCGGTCACCGAAGCCGCCACGGTCAGATCGCCGTCGGCCAGATTTTCGATCTCATCGAGCAGGCGCATGATCGCGTTCTGGTTGCGCTCGTTTTTCTCGGCGGTTTCGCGCAACTGCCGGTTGGTTTCACGCACCATTACCAGGCCGATGAGGATGATCGACGTCAGGGCCAGCAAACCCAGCGCGTAGCCGCCATAGCTGTTGAGCGCCCGGCCACCGGCCAGGTGCTCAAGGCTGTTGGCAAGCACCGAGGTTTCATCGAGCAGGGTTTGCGAGGTATTGAAAATGGTGCCCGCCGACTCACGCACCTCGAACAGCTCGGGGGAGGTCTCGAGAATTTCGTCCACCGAACCTGACACGAACTGGAACAGGTCGGCGATTTCCCCCAGCCGCTTGCGCGCGTCGGGGTCCTCGACCTGGGCGATGCGCATGCTCACGTTGCCGTCGAGCATGCCGCTGAGCACGCGGCCGAACTGCGCCGCGTCGCGACCAAACGCGTCAGCCGCCTGCACCGCAGTGTCATCGCCTGACAACACCTTGTTGACCGAACCGAGAATGCGCTCGGCCAGCAACGACTGGCGCTGCGCCACCGCCACCTGGCTGGACGGTGCGCGACTCTGCAGCAGGATGTCGACCACCTTGTCGTATTCGATCTGCAGTTGCGGGATGGTCTCGGCCAGGGTCGCCGCCACCTGATGCAGCGACAGCACGGTCTGCTCGTTGGCCAGAATCACGTCGGTGTTCTTGCGCAGGGCTTCCCAGTCTTGCTGCACGGCGTCCAGTTCTGCGCGCACGGCAATGGGCGCCGCAGGCAGGCCGGTGGCCTTGTCGCCCTTGCGCAGGAAACTCCAGCGCATGTCGAAATCATTGCGCGCGTCGGCCAGCAGCTTGAACGCCTGCGGCTTGCCTGCCGCCGCTTCACTGGCGTTCTTGGCGATGCGCTGGGACAACACGCGCAACTCGCCCGCGTGGCCTATGTACTGTTTGTCGTAGTTCGACTGCGTATTGAGGTACGCGAAGTTGACGAACAACAGAACGATGAAAACGATCAGCGCGACGAACAGCGCAAGGATTTGCGAACGGCTGCGAGCGCCTTCCAATGATCGATCTGTCTTACTCATGCCCCACCTGAACCGCCTGAGAATGTCGTCGTGCGAGCAAAAAGGCCGGCGTTGCCGACCTGCCGAATAATTTACAGCGCCACGTCCTTGAAACCGGGCGCCTGTGCCAATGCCCACGGGCTGAAGACCAGCCAGACCTGCTCGCGCAGAAACTGCCCGCGAATGAACCCTGCAATGTTGTCATCCACCTGCGTCTCCTGGCGAGGCATGAGGCTGGCCTGGCTGAAATGCTGCAGCCCCAGCACTTCGTCCACCAACAGGCCGACGAAGCTGTCGTGATGATCCACCACCAGCACCCGGCGCTGCTTGCGCACAGGCGACAGTTCATGCCCGAAGTAGGCACACAGGTCGATAATCGGCAGCAAACGGCCACGCAGGTTGGCGATGCCTCGTACCCAGGGTTTGACGCCAGGCAGAACGGCGTAACGCGGCTCGTGAAGAATTTCACTGACTTCACCCATGGACGCCACATAGCGGCGCCCGCCCATGCCGAAGCCGATGCCGCTCCAGTCCTGCTGGCGGGTTTCCTGAAACGGCAACCCGGCCGCCAGTGTGCGACAGCGCTGGTCGATGTCGGCCAGCAACTGGAATGCGGTCTGTGCCTCAGTCATGAGCACCCGGCGATCAGCCGGCGAGCACTGCATTGAGGGTTTTCATCAGGGTTTCTTCATCCACCGGTTTGGTCAGGTAATCCCGCGCGCCCTGGCGTTTGCCCCAGACCTTGTCGGTCTCCTGATCCTTGGTGGTGATCATGATCACCGGGATGGCGCTGGTGTCGGCATCCTTGGTCAACTGGCGCGTGGCCTGAAAACCGTTAAGGCCGGGCATGACAATGTCCATCAGCACCGCATCGGGTTTCTCCTGACGCGCCAAAGCCACGCCATCGGCACCGTTTTCGGCCTTGAGTACTTCGTGGCCGTGCTTTTCCAGCATGCCGGTCAGTTTGTACATTTCGGTCGGCGAATCATCGACGATCAGAATTCGAGCCATGGTGTTCCCCATAAGGATGCAGGCCCGCCAGCGTGGGCGGCGGGCATCACGAGATTTTTTGCTCTACGGCGACGAAACCCGGCACGTGGGCCTTGATTGCGCCCAGCAGTTCTTCCTTGCTGAAAGGCTTGGTCAAAAATTGATCGGAGCCGACGATACGCCCCTTGGCCTTGTCGAACAGGCCATCCTTGGAGGACAGCATGATCACCGGCGTTGACTTGAACGCCCGGTTGTTCTTGATCAGCGCACAGGTCTGATAGCCGTCAAGGCGCGGCATCATGATGTCGACAAAGATGATGCGCGGATGATTATCCGCGATCTTGGCCAGCGCATCGAAGCCGTCAATGGCCGTGATGACTTCACAGCCAACGTTCCTGAGCAGGGTTTCGGCGGTGCGGCGTATGGTCTTGGAGTCGTCGATGACCATGACTTTCAATGCAGATGCAGGCTGTTCCATAATTCGCTGTTCCATCGCCGCGGCGTGATTTTGCATGTCCTGCCCGGCACGGCAAGCCGATCATGCTGCCAATGCCTGATCCGCAGGGGCCGCAGGCCAGGACCCGATCCAGGCGCCGAGTCTTTTTAGCACACTCCCCAGACTCAATCCATAAAGCCGGGCGTCAGGCGCCTGCCTCTTGACCCGGCGCAAGCAGAGCGCCACCCTGACGCCTATTTCAAGGCCGCCCAGGCCCTTATCGAGCAGAGGAAGTTAGCCCATGAGCATTCGCGTCGGAATCGTCATGGATCCAATCGAGCGCATCTCCTATAAAAAGGACAGCTCGCTGGCCATGCTGCTGGCTGCCCAGACGCGCGGCTGGTCGCTGTTTTATATGGAGCAGCAGGACCTGTATCAGAACGCAGGCCAGGCCCGCGCCCGCATGAAGCCGCTGAAAGTCTTCGCCGACCCGGCCAAATGGTTCGAGCTGGACGCCGAGGTCGACAGCGGTCTGGACGAGCTGGACGTGATCCTGATGCGCAAGGACCCGCCGTTCGACATGGAATTCGTCTACGCCACCTATTTGCTGGAGCAGGCCGAGCGCGCCGGTGTGCTGATCGTCA
Source organism: Pseudomonas viridiflava (assembly GCF_900585905.1). Taxonomy (GTDB): domain Bacteria; phylum Pseudomonadota; class Gammaproteobacteria; order Pseudomonadales; family Pseudomonadaceae; genus Aquipseudomonas. The sequence continues at coordinate 181,071 of NZ_UTVH01000010.1, read as the reverse complement.
ACAAGCCGCAAAGCCTGCGTGACTGCAACGAGAAGCTGTTCGCCACGCAGTTTTCGCACCTGACGCCGCCGACGCTGGTCAGCCGCCGCGCCGACGTGCTGCGCGAATTTGCCGCCGAGCATGGCGACGTCATTCTCAAGCCGCTGGACGGCATGGGCGGCGCGTCGATCTTCCGCCACCGCGTGGGCGATCCCAACCTGTCGGTGATTCTCGAAACCCTCACCGCCCACGGCACCCAGCAGATCATGGCGCAGGGTTACCTGCCTGCGATCAAGGACGGCGACAAGCGCATCCTGATGGTCGACGGCGAGCCTGTGCCGTATTGCCTGGCACGCATCCCGGCGGCGGGCGAAACGCGCGGCAACCTGGCGGCAGGCGGTCGTGGCGAAGCGCGCCCACTGAGCGACAAGGATCGCTGGATCGCCGAGCAGATCGGCCCGACCTTGCGTGAAAAGGGGCTGATCTTCGTTGGACTTGACGTGATAGGCGAGCATCTTACTGAAATCAACGTCACCAGCCCCACCTGCATCCGCGAGATCGACAACGCGTTCGGCACGGACATTGGCGGCATGTTGATGGACGTCATCGAGAAGAAACTGAAGGCTCGCCAATCGGTGTGACAACTGACGTGGGACCTGCTTTAGCCGGGAACAGGCAGGTGCAGGCAACAGACCTTCACCTGCCGACATATCGCCTTCCCGGCTAAAGCCGGTCCCACGAAAGGCACTACAGCAAGTTCCACAGTGCGCTTTTAATTCTGCGCTATCATGCGCAACCGCCGATTTTGCATTGCCCCAAGAGACGCTGAACCGCTGATGACCGCTGCCGAACTTCCCTACGAGCTTTCCCAACCCGGCGTACGCCCGGCGGATCGTCTGGGCTTTACCCTGCTGATTGCGGCGTTGATCCACGTCGCGGTCATCCTTGGCGTGGGGTTCAGTTACGTCAAACCCGAGCAGATCAGCCACACCCTGGAAATCACCCTCGCCACCTTCAAAAGCGAGAACAAACCCAGGGACGCGGACTTTCTCGCCCAGGACAACCAGCAGGGCAGCGGCACGCTGGACAAGGCCGAAATCCCCAAGACCACCGAACTGGCGCCCTTTCAGGACACCAAGATCAACAAAGTGACGCCACCGCCTGCCGCAAAACCGGTGCAAAAGCAGGACGCGCAGAAAACCGTGGTCGCCACCAAGGCGCAGACGCCGCAGAAAACCGTGGCCAAGCGCGAAGAGGTCAAACCCGATCCTGTGCCCAAGGCAGCGCCGGAATTCGACAGCACCGAGCTGAGCAGCGAGATCGCCAGCCTCGAAGCCGAGCTGTCCAACGAACAGCAGCTGTACGCCAAGCGGCCGAAGATTCACCGTCTCAATGCCGCCTCGACCATGCGCGACAAGGGCGCCTGGTACAAGGACGACTGGCGCAAGAAGGTCGAGCGCGTGGGCAACCTCAATTACCCCGAAGAAGCCCGTCGCCAGCAGATCTACGGCAACCTGCGGCTGATGGTGTCGATCAACCGCGACGGTTCGCTGTATGAAATCCTCGTGCTGGAGTCTTCAGGCCAGCCGCTGCTGGATCAGGCCGCCCAGCGTATCGTGCGGCTGGCTGCGCCTTTTGCGCCCTTTACCGGCGATCTTGCCGACATCGACCGGCTGGAAATCATCAGAACCTGGAAATTCGCCCGCGGCGACAAACTGTCCAGCAACTGACCGCTTGCTCACAATCCTGCGCATCGGCCCAACTGCCAGTTGTCAGTCCCGCCGCGCAACGCCACACTAGGGCTCATGAAGAACGTATCTGCGAGTTATCTCAAGCATCAGTTCCTGATCGCCATGCCGCACATGGCCGACCCGAATTTTGCGCACACGCTGACTTACGTGGTCGAGCACAACGCCAATGGCGCCATGGGGCTGGTGATCAATCGACCACAGAGCCTTTCGCTGGCCGACGTGCTCGAACAATTGCGCCCCGAGCTGCCGCCTCCGGCACGCTGCCAGCACATCCCGATTCTCAAGGGCGGTCCGGTCCAGGCGGATCGCGGCTTCGTCCTGCACCCCAAGGGCCAGACGTTCCAGGCTACTGTCGATCTGGGCGATCTGGCCCTGTCGACGTCTCAGGACGTGCTGTTTTCCATCGCCGACGGCTACGGCCCGGACCTGAGTGTCATCACCCTGGGCTATGCCGGGTGGGACGCCGGCCAGCTGGAAGCCGAAGTGGCTGACAACGCCTGGCTGACCTGCGCGTTCGACCCGGCAATCCTGTTCGACATCGACAGCGAACAGCGCCTCGATGCGGCAGCAGCGCGTCTGGGCATCAACCTCAGCCTGCTGACCAGCCAGGCAGGCCACGCCTGATGGCCGGATTGCGTCTGCTGCTGGGGTTTGACTATGGCACCAAACAGATCGGCGTTGCCGTCGGCCAGGTGATCACCGGCCAGGCGCGCGAGCTGTGCACCCTCAAGGCGCAGCAGGGCGTACCGGACTGGAGCCAGATCGAAGCGCTGATCAAGGAATGGAAACCCGACGCCATCGTGGTCGGTCTGCCGCTGAACATGGACGGCACGCCCAGTGAGATGAGCGCCAAGGCCGAAAAGTTTTCGCGCCGCCTCAATGGCCGTTTCAACCTGCCGGTCTACACCCACGACGAACGCCTGACCACCTTTGAAGCCAAAGGCGAGCGCATGAGCCGGGGCGGCCAGCGCGGCAGCAGCTACAAAGACAACCCGGTGGACGCCATCGCTGCGGCACTGCTGCTGCAAGGCTGGCTGGACGCCAATGGCGAGCTGTTCAATGCCTGACCCGCTGACCCTTTTCCGGATTTCGCTTTCAGTCCGGGCCGTCGACTGCCCGCCCGGACCTCTCAAGGAGCACCGTTCATGAGCCTGCCCAACCCTGCCGAACTGATCCGTCAGATGGCGACCGATCTCAGCGCCCACCTGCACAAGCGCCAGATCGACACCCCGCGCTTCATCGGCATCCGTACCGGTGGCGTATGGGTCGCCCAGGCACTGCTTGAAGCAATGGGCCGCGAGGACGCGCTGGGCACGCTGGACGTCTCCTTTTACCGCGATGACTTCAGCCAGAACGGCCTGCACCCACAAGTGCGCCCGTCCGACCTGCCGTTCGAAATCGAAGGCCAGCACCTGGTGCTGATCGACGACGTGTTGATGAGCGGGCGCACCATCCGCGCCGCCCTCAACGAACTGTTCGACTACGGCCGCCCGGCCAGCGTGACGCTGGTCTGTCTGCTGGACCTGGACGCCGGCGAGCTGCCGATCAGCCCCGACATCATCGGCGCGACGCTGCCCCTGGCGGCCAGCGAGCGGGTAAAACTCAGCGGCCCGACGCCGTTGACCCTGGAACTGCAAAACCTGTCCGCCGCCGTCTGACAGCGCTTTCAAACGCACTTTTTAACCGCCCTTCTAAAAGAGTCCTTTGCGATGACGCCTCTCGACGCCAAGCGCCCGCTGCAGCTCAACCATCAGGGCCAGCTGCGCCATTTCCTGTCGCTGGACGGCTTGCCCCGCGAGCTGCTCACTGAAATCCTCGACACCGCCGACTCTTTTCTCGAAGTCGGCGCCCGGGCGGTGAAAAAAGTCCCGCTGCTGCGCGGCAAGACGGTCTGCAACGTGTTCTTCGAGAACTCCACGCGTACCCGCACCACGTTCGAACTGGCGGCGCAGCGTTTGTCGGCCGACGTGATCACCCTCAACGTTTCGACCTCTTCCACCAGCAAGGGCGAGACGCTGTTTGACACCCTGCGCAACCTGGAAGCCATGGCTGCCGACATGTTCGTCGTGCGCCACGGCGACTCCGGCGCCGCGCACTTCATCGCCGAACACGTCTGCCCGGAGGTGGCCATCATCAACGGCGGCGACGGCCGCCATGCGCACCCGACCCAAGGCATGCTCGACATGCTGACGATCCGGCGGCACAAAGGCGGCTTCGAGAACCTGTCGGTGGCCATCGTCGGCGACATCCTGCACTCGCGGGTGGCACGCTCGAACATGCTCGCCCTCAAAGCGCTGGGCTGCCCCGACATCCGCGTGATCGGGCCGAAAACCCTGTTGCCGATCGGCATCGAACAGTACGGCGTGAAGGTCTACACCGACCTCAACGAAGGCCTGAAGGATGTTGACGTGGTGATCATGCTGCGCCTGCAACGCGAGCGCATGCAGGGCGGCCTGTTGCCCAGTGAAGGCGAGTTCTACCGCCTGTTCGGCCTGACCACCGCGCGGCTGGCGGGGGCCAAACCGGATGCCATCGTCATGCATCCCGGCCCGATCAACCGGGGCGTGGAAATCGAGTCGGCGGTAGCCGATGGCGCCCACTCGGTGATCCTCAATCAGGTGACTTACGGCATCGCCGTACGCATGGCCGTGCTCTCCATGGCCATGAGCGGGCAGACCGCGCAACGCCAATTCGAGCAGGAGATCGCTCAGTGAAACTCAGTATTCTCGGCGCTCGCGTCATTGATCCGGTCAGCGGCCGGGATCAGGTTACCAACCTGCACATCGAAGCCTGCAAGGTACTCGCCATCGGCGCGGCGCCAGCCGGTTTCGAGCCGGTGCAGACCCTCGACGCCCGTGGCCTGATTGCCGCGCCAGGGCTGGTTGACCTCAACGTCGCTCTGCGCGAGCCGGGCTACAGCCGCAAAGGCACGATTGCCAGCGAAACCCGCGCCGCAGCAGCCGGTGGCGTGACCAGCCTGTGCTGCCCGCCGCGCACCAAACCGATTCTCGACACCTCGGCCGTGGCCGAACTGATTCTGGACCGCGCCCGCGAAGCCGGGCACGCCAAGGTGTTCCCCATCGGCGCCCTGAGCAAAGGCCTGGAAGGCGAACAGCTGGCCGAGCTGGTGGCACTGCGTGACGTCGGCTGCGTGGCCTTTGGCAACGGTCTGGAGAGCTTTCGCAATACCCGCACGCTGTGTCGTGCGCTGGAATATGCGGCGACCTTCGACCTGACAGTGATTTTCAACTCCCAGGACCGCGATCTGGCCGAAGGCGGCCTGGCGCACGAAGGCCCCACGGCGAGCTTTCTGGGCCTGGCGGGGATTCCGGAAACCGCAGAAACCGTCGCGCTGGCCCGGGATTTGTTGCTGGTTGAGCAAAGCGGCGTACGCGCCCATTTCAGCCAGTTGACCAGTGCGCGCGGTGCGGCGCTGATCGCCCAGGCCCAGGCGCGTGGCCTGAAGGTCACCGCCGACGTGGCGTTGTATCAACTGATTCTGACTGACGAAGCGCTGATCGATTTTTCCAGCCTCTATCACGTGCAACCGCCACTGCGCAGCCGGGCGGATCGCGAGGGTCTGCGTGAAGCGGTCAAATCCGGCGTGATTCAGGCGATATCCAGCCATCACCAGCCCCATGAGCGTGACGCCAAGCTTGCGCCCTTTGGCGCCACCGAGCCCGGCATCAGCAGCGTTGAACTGCTGCTGCCGCTGGCGATGACCCTGGTCAAGGACGGCCTGCTCGACCTGCCCACGCTGATCGCCCGCCTCAGCAGCGGCCCGGCGGCAGCCTTGCGCCTGCCAGCAGGCCAACTGCACACAGGCTCACCTGCCGATATCGTCCTCTTCGAGCCCGACGCTTCCACAGTGGCGGGCGAAACCTGGCTGTCCAGGGGCGAAAACTGCCCTTTCCTCGGCCACTGCCTGCCAGGCGCCGTGCGCTACACCGTGGTGGACGGGCGGATCACCCACACCGGGAATGTATGACTGGATCATGGGCCCGGCCGGGCGGCGCTCCGCATCAGCCGGGAAGGCTGCATTTCTGACGAAGCAGATGTGTAGCCGGTCCCACGCAGCCAGTCCCATGTAGCCTCACCCGCGCCGCGCATTCCTGATCGAAATCTGTTCGTTCATCGTCCAGAAGTCATAGAGCACGCCCACCAGAAACAACCCGCCGGTGCAGAGGTAGATGATCCCGGTGATCCATTTGCCCTGATACATACGGTGCACGCCGAACATCCCCAGGAACGCCAGCAGAGCCCACGCCACGTTGTAATCGGTTGCGCCAGCGGTAAAGCGCAGGTCGGCCTCACGATCCATCGCCGGGATCAGAAACAGATCAATCAACCAACCAATGCCCAGCAAGCCCAGGGTGAAAAACCAGATCGTGCCGGTCACCGGCTTGCCGTAATAGAAACGATGGGCGCCGGTAAAGCCGACAATCCAGAGCAGGTAGCCGAGCAATTTGCTGTGGGTGTCCTGGTGCGGCGACGTGACTTCATAGGTGTTCATGTGGACCTCGTTTGTCTCGATAGAAAAAAATAGTGATAAAGATTGTGACTTTGGTAAGTCGATCCGACGTATGGCAGGAACCTCCTGCCCTTAATGCAACCCCTTGTGCCACAAGGGATTGAGGCCTCCACTGCAACAGTCCATCGTGCATTTTGCAACGATTCTGCTGTAACGGTTTCGTAATAAGGGGTCAGAAATCCGCAAAAAGCTGTTATAAAGTTGCGCGCTTAACCACCAAGAGCCTTGCCGAATGCGTCCTTTTTTCAAGTCATGGCTAACCATCTGCCTATTAGTGCCCCTGGCCGCCCACGCCACCAATCGTGAGCAATCATTACCCGCGAGCTTCACTGGCTACACTGTCAAATCACATACTTCACCAGTGACCGCGTCCACCAACGATCAACCTGCGTCTGTCATCTATCCAAAAAGCCGCAGCACCCGGACAGTGATCCAGCGTCCCATCCTGAAGAGCACCCCTCAGGACGTCGCCAACATTCAACTGCCGGCGGCGCCGAACATCAAACAAAGCAACGCCGTGGTCAGCCGCGCCCTCAAGGCCGTCGGTACACCTTATCGTTGGGGCGGCAACACCCCGGGAAAAGGGCTGGACTGCAGTGGATTGGTAAAATATGCGTTCAACGACGTCGCTGACGTCAATCTGCCGCGCACATCCAACGCCATGGCCGAAGGCCACGGGCAGAAAGTCGACCGCAAGGACCTCAAGCCGGGCGACCTGCTGTTCTTCAACATCAAGAGCCGCAAGGTCAACCACGTTGCCATCTACCTGGGCAACGACCGCTTCGTCCATGCGCCACGGCGCGGCAAGAAAGTGACGGTAGATACGCTGAAAAAGCCGTACTGGAACAGCCATTACATGGTCGCCAAACGCGTGCTCCCGAAGCAGACCGCACCCATGCGCGTGGTACAGCGCTAAAAACGCTTTTAACTGTTGGCCTTTGTAGGAGCGCCCGGGGTGGCGTTCCACCGAGCATCGCGAGGCCGCGATAGCGTCCTGTCTGACACACCGCCATCGCGGCCGTCGTAACCTGCGTGCGCTCCTACAGAGTCTGCGTTTCAAATCCGTGATTGATGGGGCCTGTTCAAGGGCCCCAGAGCCAGACACACCCTCAAAAATTATCCGGCACCTTGGCCTTTTCCTTCGCCGTGTCGCGGGTGATGGTGCCTTTGCTGACCAGGTCCTTGAGGCACATGTCCAGGGTCTGCATGCCCACCGAGCCGCCGGTCTGGATCGCCGAATACATCTGCGCCACCTTGTCCTCACGGATCAGGTTACGGATGGCGGGCGTGCCGATCATGATCTCGTGAGCCGCCACCCGCCCGCCGCCGACCTTCTTCAGCAAGGCCTGGGAAATCACCGCGTGCAGCGACTCGGACAGCATCGAGCGAATCATCGATTTTTCCTGGGCCGGAAACACATCGACAATCCGGTCGATGGTCTTCGCCGCTGACGTGGTGTGCAGGGTGCCGAACACCAAGTGCCCGGTTTCCGCTGCAGTCAGCGCCAGACGAATGGTCTCAAGGTCACGCATCTCGCCCACCAGAATCACGTCCGGGTCTTCGCGCAGGGCCGAGCGCAAGGCTTCGGAAAACCCCAGCGTGTCGCGATGCACTTCACGCTGGTTGACCAGACACTTCTTCGATTCGTGGACAAACTCGATGGGGTCTTCAATCGTCAGGATGTGATGATGGCGATTGGTGTTGAGGTAATCGACCATCGCCGCCAGGGTCGTCGACTTGCCCGAGCCGGTCGGCCCGGTGACCAGAACCAGGCCACGGGTGACGTCGGTAATCTTGCGAAACACTTCTCCCATGCCCAGATCGTCCAGGCTGAGGATCTTCGCTGGAATGGTCCGGAACACCGCACCGGCGCCGCGATTCTGGTTGAAGACGTTGACCCTGAAGCGCGCCACGCCAGGCACCTCGAAGGAAAAGTCAGTCTCCAGACGCTCCTCGAAGTCCTGGCGCTGCTTGTCATTCATGATGTCGTAGATCAACGCCTGCACGTCGCGGGCATCCAGTGCGGGCAGGTTGATGCGGCGCACATCGCCATCGACTCGGATCATCGGCGGCAGCCCGGCCGAGAGGTGCAAGTCCGATGCGCCTTGCTTGGCACTGAAGGCCAGCAGCTCGGTAATATCCATACAGCTCCTCAATCACATAGAATGCCGCAGACCTTAGCCCTGCTGGCGCAAATCAATGTCCATGATAGCAGCGAACATTTCAACGCTCGGCGCACGAATAAGCGCAGCCGCGCACGCCGTACAGCGTGATCCGGCCAGCGTGGGCCTGCTGGCGGTGAGCAAGACCAAGCCTGCCGACGACCTGCGCGAAGCCTATGCCGCCGGATTGCGCGATTTTGGCGAAAACTATTTGCAGGAAGCCTTGGGCAAACAGGCCGAACTGGCCGACCTGCCCTTGTGTTGGCATTTCATCGGCCCCATTCAGTCGAACAAGACGCGCGCTATCGCCGAGAACTTCGCCTGGGTACATTCCGTGGATCGCCTGAAAATCGCGCAACGTCTGTCCGAGCAACGCCCCGACAGCCTGCCGCCGCTCAATATCTGCATCCAGGTCAATGTCAGCGGTGAAGCGAGCAAGTCCGGCTGCACACCCGCCGACCTGCCTGCGCTGGCCGCCGCCATCAGCGCGCTGCCGCGTCTGCAGCTGCGCGGCCTGATGGCCATTCCGGAACCCACCGACGACAGCGCCGAGCAAAACGCCGCCTTCGCCAGCGTGCGTGAGTTGCAGACGAGCCTGAACCTGCCGCTGGACACCCTTTCCATGGGCATGAGCCACGACCTGGAGGCCGCCATCGCACAAGGCGCCAACTGGGTGCGGATTGGCACTGCCCTTTTTGGCGCCCGCGACTACGGCCAGCCATGACTTCTGACCCAAGGAACCCGACATGAGCACGACCCGCATTGCCTTCATCGGCGCCGGTAACATGGCCGCCAGCCTGATCGGCGGCCTGCGCGCCGAAGGGGTGGAAGCCGACGCCATCCGCGCCAGCGACCCGGGCGCCGAAACCCGCGACAAGATCGCCGCCGAACACGGCATTCAGGTATTTGCCGACAACGCCGAAGCCATCGAAGGCGCCGATGTGGTGCTGATCGCAGTCAAGCCGCAGGTGATGAAAGCGGTGTGCGAAGCCTTGCGCCCGAGCCTGAAGCCCAACCAGCTGGTGGTCTCCATCGCCGCCGGGATCACCTGCGCCAGCATGATCAACTGGCTGGGCGAGCAGCCCATCGTACGCTGCATGCCCAATACGCCCTCCTTGCTGCGTCAGGGCGTCAGCGGCCTGTACGCCACCGCGCAGGTCACTCCGGCGCAACGCGAGCAGGCCGAGCAGCTGTTGTCGGCGGTCGGCATGGCCCTGTGGCTGGGGCAAGAACAACAACTGGACGCAGTCACCGCCGTCTCCGGCAGCGGCCCGGCGTACTTTTTTCTGCTGATCGAAGCCATGACCGCAGCAGGCGTCAAACTGGGCCTGCCCCAGGACGTCGCCGCACAACTGACCCAACAAACCGCGCTGGGCGCCGCCTTGATGGCCACCGGCAGCGATGTCGATGCCGCCGAACTGCGCCGTCGCGTCACCTCACCCGCAGGCACCACGGAAACGGCGATCAAATCATTCCAGGCCGGCGGCTTCGAAGCGTTGGTAGACACCGCGCTCACCGCTGCCGCACATCGCTCGGCAGAAATGGCCGAGCAACTGGGCAAGTAATTCTTACAGTCATTGAGGAGCAGACCGAATGATCGGACTGAACACCGCTGCAATCTACATACTGCAAACCATCGGCAGTCTGTATCTGCTGATCATCCTGTTGCGCTTCGTGCTGCAACTGGTGCGCGCCGACTTCTACAACCCGCTCAGCCAGTTCGCCGTGCGCGCCACTCAGCCCCTGCTGAAACCGCTGCGGCGGATCATTCCAAGCCTGTTTGGCCTGGACATGTCTTCGCTGGTGCTGGCAATCATCGTGCAGATGATCCTGATGGCGCTCACCCTGCTGCTGGCCTACGGCACCACCGGTGATCCGCTGCACCTGCTGATCTGGGCGATCATCGGCGTAACCGCGCTGTTCCTGAAGATCTTCTTCTTCGCCCTGATCGTCAGCGTGATCCTGTCGTGGGTCGCCCCGGCCAGCCACAACCCCGGCGCCGAACTGGTCAACCAGATCACCGAACCACTGCTGGCCCCGCTGCGTCGCATCCTGCCGAATCTGGGCGGCCTGGACATCTCGCCGATTCTGGCCTTCATGGTCCTCAAGCTGCTGGACATGCTGGTCATCAACAACCTGGCCGCCATGAGCCTGATGCCAGAAGTCCTGCGCCTGCTGATCTGATCCCCCCGCCTGACACCCTCCCGGCCCGCGCCGGGAGCGCATCACTCAAAACTGCTCTGCATGCACATTGGAGAACTGCGAATTGCGGTTCTCCAGTTTGCGTAGCGTCAGCTTGTAGACACTGGACTTGATGCGGTCGCCCACCAGGGTTTCTTCCAGCCGAATCCGGTTCGACGCATAGGCGCAGCCAGTGTCGAGCATCTTGTATTTGAGCAGATAATTGCCAACGTCCATGCGCCCGAAGGTGAAGCGGCTGTGGGCTGGCACATAGGCGTGGCGATAATCGCGCTTGCCGCTGGCATCAGTGACCTTGGCGTACACCGCCTGCTCGCCCGCCATGTTGTCCAGGGTGATTTCCGACCAGCCACCATCGTGGGTCAACGGCATCCCGGCGATGTACGCGCCAGCCTTCGGCCAGGGCGCGCCAAGAGGGTCAAACTCTGGCGGCACGCAATCCGTCTGACCGGGCTCGACGCTCCTCACCGGCTTGCCCGCGGGCGCCTCAACCGCCACCCTGGACGCCGCTGCAATGGCTGCCGATGCGGCTTCAGCCTTCTCCTGAGCTTGCGCCAGTATCGCGGCGTCGTTGATCACCGGCGGCGGCATGGCAGCCTTCTCCGCTTCATGATCAAAGCCCATCCACGCGCCTGCCCCACAAGCCACGACAAACACCGCCAGCCAACGCGCACGACTGCCACGCCGCGCTGCCTTGGCGGGTTTCGATTGAGTGCTGACGGAAGGACGCGGCGAAGGTCTGGCCACTGCCGCACTCGGCCCCCCATGACGTCGCTGGGTCGCCACCTGACGTGCGCGTTGCGCGTTCTGGATCAGCATGGCGTCGTATTGCGCACGCTTGCGAGGATCGCCGAGGGTTTGATGCGCAGCATTGACTACCGCCATCAGCTCCGACGCACCGGCCGACCGATTGCGATCAGGGTGCAGCTGCTGCGCCAGTTTGCGAAAGGCGTGCTTGATCTCGTCCGCAGAGGCATCGCGAGGGACGTTGAGCACATCGTAATAGGTGCTGTGTTTCGGCATTGAACGGCTATCCGTGGCGACGGGCAATACTAGCAAGCTTTCCCGCCCAAAGCCCTGCCCAGCCATCAACCTGAAGCCCAGCGCACAAAACCCGCGCAAACCCTCCCCCACCCGACCAACGCCCTGCAGCCCCACGCCACCGGGCCGATACCCACCTCAACACCACCGCCTACGCGCCAGCCATGCTGGCCACAGGCGGTGCAGCAAAATTTTTAAGCGAAATCAGTGGCTAAGGTTTACAGCCCAAAAAAAATCTATATACTCACCGCCCATCACGCCGGTATAGCTCAGTTGGTAGAGCAACTGACTTGTAATCAGTAGGTCCCGGGTTCGACTCCTGGTGCCGGCACCATACAAAACAAAGGCTTGCAGCGATGCAGGCCTTTGTCGTTTTTGCAATACGTACAATTGCGCATACAAAGATGCTTCCCTCGGCCACAGCGGCCTACCGCAGATCGTAGCCCTCATCTCGCCTGAGCTACCCACCTATCGCCCCCACTGCCCGCATGGCACCCACACCCAGGTACCAAAGCCGGGGGCCGTTTCAATAGGGAATATCGGCGTGTATCATCACGGCTCAAAATCGTATTAAAAGGAATTAATCATGTCATTTGAGGCATATCTGCAGATCGAAGGCGTACCCGGCGAAACTCTATCAGAGGGCTATGAGAACTGGATCGAGCTGCAGGATTTCGATTTATCGGCCAGCCAGTCTGCCTCCTCTACATCCACCTCCGCTGGTGGCGCTACCTCAGGTCGTGCCTACATGAGCGACATGCTTCTTCGTAAAGCTGTTGATAACGCTACGCCGAAGCTTCATGAAGCTTGCTGCAGTGGCAAGCACTTTCCGCTGGTATCTGTGCATGTATTTCGGGCAGGCGATCCGAAGGTCAAATATTTAGAAATAAAACTGGAAGAAGTAATTATTAGTTCGTTTACCTTGGCTGGTAATGGAAACCGACCCGGGGCCTTTCCAAGCGAACTTATTGCGCTGAACTATGGACGTATCCAGCTCGTATATTCTAAGCAAAGCCGACAGTCTGGGCAGGGCGCCGGACAAATCGCTGGCGGCTGGGACGCTATCAGCAACAAGATTTATTCCTAATTCTTCTTTAAATCAAAAAGGGAAGATCATGGACATAATCATGCCTGAAGTTATTCCTCCTGGGGTCAATGTTGATGTGCACATGAAGCTCACTCACGACCGATGGAGACAAGATCCTGCGATCGGCGCTTTTATGAGCTGGTTTTACCAAAAGGTCCGTAATCGTGGACCGTGGGATTACAAGCAGCAAAACCACCTATGGGAAAACTTTGGTAACTTTCACTACGGTGCTGTAGGAAGAGCTGGTCAACTACCTGAGCAAATTTTACTGAGAGCCGCTGGGTTTGCTCAGAAAGAAGCGGATACGCAGGATCCTGATATCGATTGGGGACACTGGTTTTGGCGCGCACCCTATGGCGATGACCCCAAAGATCAGTACTGGATTGAAAGAGGTATTCGCTATGCAGAAATCAAAGGGTATTAAGTTTAAAATCAACTACAAAATATTATTTTGGACACTTGTTATAATTATAGCGTTTAGATTCATTTTTGATGGCTTGCTTTTCGGTCGCGGCGATGCTGACGAGCTCGTTATGAAACGAGAACTCCCTGATGGAGGGTGGTTATACACCACTCAGTACGGCGCCCCTGCCACAGACCTCGACACACTTCGCTTCTATATCAGCAAACCATTGCAAGGTGATGATGTTGAAGTATTGAAGCAGCTAAATGAAGCTAATCTTTTCTTAATCACGGACAGTGCCCTTAAAGATGTAAAGGTACGTGATACAGACAATGGTGTAGACATTGAGCTAAAAGGGGCTGTTTATCGTTACTACAGCAAGCAATACATTACTGAAGGCGACAGGCTGAAGAGTTATCGGATAACCTTGAATCAAAAGGATTCAACCCCAAGAGACTGAGTTTTGGGGATGCGGGCCGGCGCTGATCGGCGACATGCTATGCGAGGCCCGCGCGTGTCAAATCTCTACATCAAAGGCAACGGGCCTGGTGCCCAGAGTCAACCTTGCGCCCTGTCGCTGTCGGCCAGCGGCGGGCAGCTGTCGAAGTCTGGGCTCGATACCGCATTCCAACGGTTGATCACGCAGGCGATCGAGAAGCAAGTCCTCACCGAGGAGCAGCGGTTTGGCATGCATGACTTCAAGCGGAAGGGCATCACTGACACGGTGGGTACCCGGGCAGATAAGCAGCAGGCTTCCGGCCATAAGGATGAGTCAATGATGGACGTGTACGATCTTAGCGTGCCAGTAGTCAGTGCCTCCGGTGAAGAAAATTAACGACCTGTCGAATCTATCGCACAGGCCAAGAGCAATAGCCTATCGATCCTACATCACTTTGCTTTGTAGGGAATAATGAGGCGAGGGGGCATTGAAGTAAGTGTACGATAGAGGCTGCTAGATCTGAGCGAGCTTCGTTCAAGTTTGGCAGGGCAACCATACACTGACGAATTGAAGATTTTAACTTCTTCAGAAGGCTCTATTATCTTAACATCTTTGGCAGCACTACATTCAGCAACTAAATATTTTCCGTTAATGCCGCTGATCAGCGGCATAGATTTTGTCATCATCAACGGTTGACACAAGCGGTGTTCCTGGCTTTGGCACTTTGATTTGAACGACAACACCTTGTCCAAACACTCCATCTGATAGTAAAAAAATATAAAACAGTGCTGAACAAAAAGAAAAGATTCGAAGCCTAACGATTGCGTCCTCTTGGAAAATCCGAATCATTGCGGCCAAGAGCGTCCCAGCCAAAAAGTTATAAAAAGGACCTTTCGCCAAAGCCAATGGACATCATCTCTGGTCGAATCGAGGTAGGGTTCAGTTTTGGCAGCCAATGCCTTAAGTAAGAATATGTACTCTTCGTTTATGGATGCAAAATTTGGCTCGTCTTTCTGTGAAGGCGGAGCATCTACGGGATGCTCCACATGTGCATGGCCCAAAGGTTGGCGTGGACGACGCCCACGTCTGCAAAATCAGCGCACCTAAAACGTGAATCGCTACAGGAGCAAACCTGCTCGCGACCCTACGCTAGCCTTGACCACTAAAAAACTTTGCAATGGCACGCAAGCTGTCCGCATGAAGGAAAATATCATCCAGCGAATCTATCGCGTGACGCGTCTCTTTCTTGTCGATATCAAATACGCCTATATATTTTTGACTGCGATTGAAATGAAGCCGTGCAATCGGCTTCCTGTTGTTGTCATCCAAAAGCACTCCAAAATAGCTCTGCGTGTCTCGAGGTACGATACGTCGCGCCTCCACCTCCGACCGGACGATTGCTTTGATGATGTTGTAGCCTTCAATCTCTTCCTGGGTGGTAATTACTTTGTCTTTTTCATCTGCGGTAGAGTCTGAAATATCCGAAACTGGAGTATCTGCCTTAACTTGGCTGACAATAATGGACCGAGTTGAGCCGCTTATTGCTGATTTGAGCCTATCGTTCACTTGATCGCTCAAAAACTGCACAGTAGCTTTACGGGTCAGCATTGCGAATTGATCCCGGACTTTTTGCGTGATTGCGCCTTCGTATACCCGCGCGGCAAAGAATTTCACAAACTCTTCATCAGGATTGGAGAATTGAGTCGCCAATTCCCGCTTTATTTGACCCACGTATTTAAGTTCACCAGCAGCACTGATAATCGATTCAACGTCAAAGGCGCTTTTGGTCAACTTCTGAAGCTCTGGCACCGCATGATCATCGATGTCCAGCAGGTCAAACTCTAAAAAAGGTTTCTCATCCATCTTATTTGGCGCGTCCAGGTCAGTAAAAAACTTGTACACCTGGCCGTTAGTAAGTATTGAGATACGCGCAGTAGTGACATGAAAGTACCGAAACAACTGACCCGCGTGATTTAAATTAAGTGGCTCGCCAATTTTCTTTGTTTCAATAAGAATCTGAATCTTACCGTCTTTAAGAATCGCATAATCAACCTTTTCACCTTTTTTCGTACCAATGTCGGTAGTAAATTCGGGCACCACCTCGAGTGGGTTGAACACATCGTAACCCAGAACCGACTGTATGAAAGGCATAATGAACGCGTTTTTCGTTGCTTCTTCGGTCTGAATGGCCGAGGACTGCTGTCAAATTTTCGCGGCTAGACTAGTAAGCTTTTCCTCAAACTCCATGTCACTCTCCAAGAGTAAATTTCCAAATAAGTTGCTTCCGAGCACCACCAGCACCTCGACAGCATAGCTAATACGCTGCGCGTGCGCGCTACGCTAATCAAGAAAAATTCACTTCTGGCTTCCCCAAAAAAAACAGATTGCTTTCTGACACGTAACACTCTGTTTACTCTCGTTTTTTCTTCACCTTTAGATGATCGCATAGACCAGAAGCCGGTCTACCAAATAAAAGCGAGATGCATTTTCGGGCATGTGATGCCTGATGCTGCGAATTCAAACCGTGACCTAACATACCTCATAACTTCTGAGATTTATCTCAGGCATGTGGTCTAGGCGTGAAAGCTTACACCTACAAGAATCTGCGCGATATTTCACCACACCTAAAGAAATCAACAATCAGAAACAACCTACTTCCCCAAAACCCATCCCCTGTAGGACCTTTCTGAAAATTCAGGATATCCTCCACACCCACTTGTAGATCCCTGACGCCGCGACTACCTTCCGATCTGTCGTTGAAATTAACGACCGGGTTTAGTCGCTCGTACATCGTCAGGCCGCAGTGCCGCTCACCTTGTTACTCGCTCACGACGCGAGTAGCGAAGCTTTATGGTGGCTGTGCACGGGGCACCTTCGGGTGCGCCGGGTTGCCTGACGTCCCGGTCGACTAACCCGCGCACAGCCGCCACCTTTTGTTTAGTCGCGAAGGGTGGAGGCTCCATTACGTCGGGAGATTCACCATGATCAAATCCACACCCCACCCGCCTTTACCCAAAGCTCCGCAGGATCTGCTCACTCACTGTGATCTGGGCAGCCCCAGTCTGTTTTACGTGAAACCCAATGTCAGGATCGAGGACGCGCTGGTTCTGGCATCTGAATATCTGTGTTGCGCGGCAGCTACGGCCTACGAAGTGGCAGATAACAGCACCTCGGAATTCCGGCCATTGGCGAGGTCGGTTGTGCATCAGATTGAGGCTGCCAAGGCGTTGGTTGATGCTTCAATGGCCAGGTTGGGGACGCAGGATGAGACGCTTTAGATTTGGCTGATAGTGAGGTGGACCTGAAAGGTAGGCTTTGACTGATACGTCGCTATCGCGGCCTCGCGGTGCTCGTGCGCTCCTACATGGGATGCATGGCGTCTGACGGCTGCATCATGGTGGTTGTGCGTGGGGCACATTCGTGTGCGCCGGGTTCCTCGATTCCTGGTCTGTCAACCCGCGCACAGCTGCCTCCCTTCTGATTGACAGCAGGATGGAGGCGCTCAATCTATCGAGGAATTATTCATGATCAAATCCACACCCCACCCGCCTTTCCCCAAAGCTCCGCAAGATCTGCTGACTCACTGCGATCTGGGCAGCCCCGGTCTGTTTTACGTAAAACCCAACGTCAGGATCGAGGACGCGCTGGTTCTGGCATCTGAATATCTGTGTTGCGCGGCTGCTACGGCTTATGAGGTGGCGGACAACAGCACTTCTGAGTTCCGCCCGTTGGCGAGGTCGGTTGTGCATCAGATTGAGGCGGGCAAGGCGTTGGTTGATGCTTCGGTGGTCAGGTTGGGGACGCAGGATCAGACACTTTAAATTTGGCCAAGAGTGAGGCGGCTTGCTGGACGATCTGCTTTGGCAGATGCACCGCTATCGCGGCCTCGCGGTGCTCGTGCGCTCCTACAGGTCCAATATTTGTAATTGCAGAGAAGAGCGACGTGAGCGTTGGTGCCGCCTGATTTGAAATGCTTTTACGGTAGGAGCGCGCTTGCCCGCGATTGCGTCGGCATAGGCGGCATATTCATCGACTAGCAAATCGAATCGCGGGCAAGCGCGCTCCTACGGGGAGGTGCGACTTCAGGAGTAACCCGATGGCATGGCGCTGCCCGGTCGGCCTTTCAAAGCCCACCGGGTCGCATCATTTACTCTCTACGCCTCAACCGCCTCCCCACCACGCTTCGCTTCATCACGCTGCTCGTCTGTGGGCTCTTTAATCCGATACCACGCCACATACAGCGCGGGCAGGAACAGCAGGGTCAGCAGCGTGGCGATGATGATGCCGCCGATCATGGCGTAGGCCATGGGGCCCCAGAAAACTTCGCGGGCGATGGGGATCATGCCCAGGCTGGCGGCGGCGGCGGTCAGCAGGATTGGGCGGCGGCGGTGCTGGGTGGCTTCGGCGACTGCGTCCCACGGCAGCCAGCCATCGCGTTCGTAGGCGTCGATCTGGGTCACCAGAATCACCGAGTTACGAATGATGATGCCGATCAGCGCGAGGATGCCGAGGATGGCGACGAAGCCCATGGGTGTGCCGGTGGGGATCAGCGCCAGCACCACGCCGATGAGCCCCAGTGGCGCCACGCTGGCGACCAGGAACAGCTTCTGCACGCTGTGCAGCTGGATCATCAGGAAGGTGGCCATGAGGAAGATCATCAGCGGCACTACGCTGGCAATCGGGCCTTGGGCCTTGGCGCTCTCTTCCACGGTGCCGCCGGTGGCGACCTTGTAGCCGACCGGCAGGCCGGCGGCGAACTTGTCGATGTCCGGCTGCAGTTGTTTGACCAGGTCTGTGGGCTGCATGTCATCGGCCACCGCCGCCTTGAGGGTGATGGTCGGTTTGCGATCACGACGCCACACCAGCGGCTGCTCCAGTTCGTACCGCACAGTGGCGAAGGCCAGCAATGGAATGGACGTGCCGCTGGGCGTGACGATCTGCAGGTTCTGCAGGGTTTCCGGCGAGCCGCGTTCGGCGTCTTCGGCGCGGCCGACCACGTTGATCAGATAGATGTCGTCACGCACCTGGGTCACTGGCGAACCGCTGACCACGCTGTTCATCAGTTGCGCGACGTCTTCGGACGACAGCCCCAGTTGGCGCGCCTTGTCCTGGTTGATGTCGATGCGCAGCACTTTGCCGGGCTCGTTCCAGTCGTAAATCATTTCGCCGACATGGGCGTTGTTGTCGAGCACCGCCGCCAGCTCGATGGCGTGCTGGCGTACTTTGTCGATGTCTTCGCCGCTGACGCGATATTGCAGCGGGCGCCCCACTGGCGGGCCCATTTCCAGGGCCTGCACGTAGCTGCCGATGCCGACGAAGTCTTCGCGCAGGCGCTTGTTCAGGCGTTCGGTGAGGGCGGTGCGCTGCTCCAGACTTTTGCTGACGATCACCAATTGGGCGTAATAGGGGTTTTCCAGCTGCTGATCCAGTGGCAGATAGAAGCGCAGCGCGCCCTGGCCGATGTAGGTGCTCCAGCGCGCGATGTCCGGATCGTCCTTAAGCGAGGCTTCAAGGCGATCGACCACTTTGCGGGTTTCGTTGATCGAGGCGTTTTGCGGCAGGTTGAGGTCGACGAGGATTTCCGGGCGGTCCGAAGACGGGAAGAACTGGTTCTGCACGAACTGCATGGAGAACACCGCCGCCACGAATAGCCCCACGGTAATGATGATGGTCAGCCAGCGGTGGCGCATCGCCCAGAACATGCTGCTGTTGAAGCCCCGAGCGATGCGGCCTTCCTTGTCGTGCTCGGACTTCTTCTTGATGTTGCTGCTGAGGATGTGCACGCCGATGACTGGCGCGAACAGCACCGCCACCACCCACGACACCAGCATCGCCACGGCAATCACCGCAAACAGGGTGAAGGTGTATTCCCCTGCCGAACTGGCGTTGAGGCCGATGGGCACAAACCCGGCCACCGTCACCAGGGTACCGGTGAGCATCGGGAAGGCGGTCGAGGTGTAGGCGTAGGTGGCCGCCTGCTCCTTGGTTTCCCCCAGTTCCAGGCGCGTGACCATCATTTCAACTGTGATCATCGCGTCGTCCACCAGCAGGCCGAGGGCGATGATCAGGGCGCCGAGGGAAATCCGCTGCATGGTGATGCCGCTGTATTCCATGAACACGAAGACCATGGCCAGCACCAGCGGGATCGAGCAGGCCACCACCAGCCCGGCGCGCATGCCCAGGCTGACGAAACTGACGATCAGCACGATCACCACCGCTTCAAACAGCGCGCTGGTGAACCCGCCGACGGCTTTTTCCACCACTTCGGCCTGATCCGACACGTTGTGCACGCCCACGCCCACCGGCAGATTGGCGGTGGCGGCATCCATGCGTTCATGCAGCGCCTTGCCGAAGGACTGAATGTTGCCGCCCTTCTTCATCGCAATCGCCAGGCCAATGGCAGGCTTGCCGTTGAAGCGGAACGAGGGCTTTGGCGGGTCGGTGTAGCCGCGGGTGATTTCAGCGATATCGCTCAGGCGATAAAAGCGGTCGTTCAGGCGCAGGTTGACGTTGGCCAGGTCCTTCTCCGAGGCGAATTGCCCGGATGTGCGCACGGAAATCCGCTCCGGCCCGGCCTCGATGACCCCGGCAGGGGTAACGGCGTTCTGCGATTGCAGGCTTTGCACCACCTGCCGCTGGTCAAGGCCCAGGGCCGCCAGCTTGCGGGTGGAGAAGTTGAGGTACACCACTTCATCCTGAGCGCCGATCATCTCGACCTTGCCCAGCCCTGGCACGTCGCGGATCTCGGCGCGCACTTGCTCGACGTAATCCCGCAGCTGACGCATGGTGAAGCCGTCGGTAGTAAACGCATAGATCGAGCCGTAAACGTCGCCGAACTCGTCGTTATAAAACGGCCCTTGCATGCCCTGGGGGAACTGGGCGCGGATGTCGTCGACCTTCTTGCGCACCTGATACCAGATCTGCGGTATGGCCTCGGCATCAGTGGTGTCGCGCAGGAAGACCATGATGGTGGACTCACCCGGCCGGGTGTAGCTCTTCACGTAATACAGCGAATCCAGCTCTTCGAGCTTCTTCTCGATGCGGTCGGTGACCTGTTCGAGGGTTTCATCCACCGTCGCGCCCGGCCAGCGGGTTTGTATGACCATGGTCTTGATGGTGAAAGAAGGGTCTTCCTCACGGCCCAGGTTCATGTAGGAAAACACGCCCATCAACAGCGCGACAAACATCAGGTACCAGACGAACGACTGGTGTTTGATGGCCCATTCCGACAGGTTGAAATTCCCTTTCATCGCGGGCTTTCCTCGTTGATTTTGACTTCCTGGCCCGGTTTAAGGCTGTTGATCCCGGCGCTGACGACCTTTTCGCCGGGTTTGATTTCGCTGCCCAGCACAAACCGGTCGGCGCTGCGGCTGATGACGTTCACCGCCCGAGGGTTGACCGTACGGGCTTGCTCATCAATCACCCAGATCCGGGTTTTGCCGTCCACTGTCTGCAAGGCGCTGAGGGGCAACTCGGTGCGCGCTGCAATCGCGGCGCTGAGGGTGACGCTGATGGCAGTGCCCAGGCGCAACGCTGGCGGCGTTTCGGCCAGCGACAAGCGAGCGCGACGAGTGCGCGTGGCGCGCTGGGCCTGGGGTTCGATTTCACGCAGGGTGCCGAGGGTGTAGACCTGCGGGTCCAGCTGGCTGGC
Organism: Pseudomonas viridiflava; assembly: GCF_900585905.1. Lineage (GTDB taxonomy): Bacteria > Pseudomonadota > Gammaproteobacteria > Pseudomonadales > Pseudomonadaceae > Aquipseudomonas. The sequence continues at coordinate 159,828 of NZ_UTVH01000010.1, read as the reverse complement.
CACCTTGAACTCGACGCCGGGTGGTAACTGCTCGGCGAGGGAATCAGGCAAATCGATGACCGCTTCCTTGACGTCGGGGCGCGCCAGGGTGACGACTTCCTGGCCTGCCGTGACCACCTGCCCGGCTTCCACCTGCCAACGGGTGACCACCGCAGCGTGATCGGCACGCAGTTCGCTGTAGCCGAGCTGATCTTGCGCCTGGCTCTGTGCCGCTTTGGCTTGCGCCAGGGACGATGCCGTAGTTTTCAGGTCAGTCTGGGCGACGTCCAGTTGCGCCTGGGCGCCAACGCCGCGGTCGAACAATTCCTGCTGGCGGCGCGCGTTGGCCTGGGCGTTGATCCACTGCGCCTCAATGCGCGCAAGGTCGCCTTGGCGGGCGCGCACATTGTTCTGCTGATCGGTGGGGTCAAGGGTGGCGAGCAGCGCGCCCTTGGCGACTTCACTGCCGACGTCCACAACGCGGCGGGCAATGCGCCCGGCCACGCGGAAACCCAGGGTGCTTTCATAGCGCGCTTCGATATTGCCGGCGAAACGCCCCAGGCTTTCTTCGGAAACCGCGCTGGCTTCGACAAACAGCACCGGGCGCACCGGCTCAGGCTTCGGCTCCTCCTTGCTGCACGCAGTCAACAGCGGCAGCAGCAACAACCAGTACAGACGCTTCATGGTTGCACCTTGGCGGGTTGTTGCTGTTCAGTGGCGGCGATTTCGACCTGCATGTCCGGGTGTAACAGCTGACCGCCTGCAACCACGACCTTTTCCCCACCCTTGAGGCCATCAACGATGATCACTTTGCCGGTCAGGTAGCGGCCAACGGTGACGCCGCGCAGGCTGGCCTTGCCCGCATCATCCACCACCCACACGGCTGGCTGGCCCAGTTCTTTGCCCAGGCCTTTGGTCAATGCGGCCCAGGGCAGCTCGACACTGGCCTTGCCCGGCCCGCTCAGGGCCACGCTGACCACCGCACCCAGGTCCATCCCGGCAGGCAGTTGGTCGAGGGCAATCTTGACTTGCAAGGTGCCGGTTTCGGCGGAGACGGCGGGGGTTACTTCGCGCACCTTGCCGACGGCCTTGATCTGCGGGTTGTCCAGCAAGGTTACGGTTACTGGCTGATCCCCCGGCGGCTCGACGAACAGCGATTCATAGACATTGAAAACCGCGTCACGCTGGCCGTCCCGAGCCAGACCGAAGATCGGCAGGGTGGCCTGCACCACTTGCCCGACTTCCGCCTGGCGCGCTGTGATGACACCCGGCACATCCGCCACCAGCGCGGTGTAGCTCAATTGCTCGCGGGCGCTGGCCAGTTGCGCCTGGGCGGCACTCAATGCGCTCTGGCTGCTGCGCAATGCCGCCTGGGCCGAATCAAATTCGCTGCGGCTGGTGTAGCCCTTGGGCAGCAGCTTTTCCTGGCGCACGAACGCAGCCCGACTCTGGGTCACCCGCGCCTGCTCGGCCGCCACGGCAGCCTGAGCGGAATCGACATTGGTCTGCAGGTCTTTCGGATCAAGCCGGGCGAGCACCTGGCGCGCTGAAACCCGGTCGCCGACGTCAACCATGCGCTGGATGATCTTGCCGCCGACGCGAAACGATAGCTGGGTCTGCACCCGCGCCTGAATGTCCCCGGTGAGGGAGGCCTGGGCTGCGTAGTCAATCGTTGCCACTTGCTGAACCTGCACACGCGGCAGATGCTCGGCGGGCGGTTTATCCGCGCCACAGCCGGTGAGCAGCGCCAACGAAAAGGTCAGGCCGGAAATTGCCAGTCTTGAGGGTGAAGCGGGCATGCAGACTCCTTGATACGGATGCCATGCGCGCCTCGCTGCAGCTGAGCTGCCAATGGGTGGGAAGCGCCGTGACTATGCGACTGCAAGCTTACAACAGGGTTCGTCACGGAAGTGGAACAATGCCGGATATTTCAGCGCCCAGAAGGACGCCCTCCCGGCTGAAGCCGGTCTCATCAGACAAAGAGGACTACCCAACCTGGAACACTATTCGGTAGGAGCGCACGAGCACCGCGAGGCCGCGATGGCGTCCTGTCTGATACACCGCTATCGCGGCCTCGCGGTGCTCGTGCGCTCCTACAGGTTCAACGTTTGCCGCGCGACATATCAGCGTCCAAGACGGGGCGGCCCCTCCCACCATAACGATGATCTGCGCACACGGCGGGCGCCGAACGCCAGGCCTTACTTCACCAGCCGCCAGGTGAACGGATACCGGTAGGCCACGCCTTCATTGGCCTTGATGCCGGCAATAATCGTCAGCACCAGCGCGCCAATGCCCAGCAGGGTCAGCAGCGCGAAGCCGATCAACAGCAGCATGAGTACGAAGCAGATCACCGCCGCAATCGACACTGTGATCTGGAAGTTCAGCGCTTCCTTGCCCTGGGCGTCGATGAACGGGTCGGATTCGCGCTTGAGCTGCCAGATGATCAACGGCCCAAGCAGATTGCCAAATGGAAAGATCAGGCCGAAGAATGCGGCGAAGTGACAGAACATTGCCCATTGCCGAAGATTGCGGCCGGGGGTTGGAACAAGGTGCTGGTCAGTCATGTGCATTCCTCGGGCTGTGGTGGGGTCAGTCGGCCAGTGCCGCCGTCTGCAGGGTGAACAGTTCGCTCATGCCTTTCTGCGCCAGGGCCAGCATTGCGTTGAGTTCTTCAGGCTGGAAGGGCGCGCCTTCAGCAGTGCCCTGCACCTCGATGAAACCGCCGGCGCTGGTCATGACCACATTAAGGTCGGTTTCCGCAGCGGAGTCTTCCAGATAGTCGAGGTCCAGAACCGGCTCCCCCTGATACATGCCAACCGATACCGCGGCGATCATCTGCTTGAGCGGGTCGCCGCCTTTGAGGCCGCCACGTTTCTTGATCACTTTCAGCGCGTCAGCCAGGGCCACCATGGCACCGGTGATGGACGCGGTGCGCGTCCCGCCGTCGGCCTGGATCACGTCGCAGTCGACATACAGCGTCACGTCGCCCAGCTTGGACATGTCCAGTGCGGCGCGCAGCGAGCGGCCGATCAGGCGCTGGATTTCCAGGGTGCGGCCGCCCTGCTTGCCACGGCTGGCTTCGCGCTGGTTACGCTCGCCGGTCGCACGCGGCAGCATGCCGTATTCGGCGGTCAACCAGCCTTGGCCCTGCCCCTTGAGAAAGCGCGGCACGCCGTTCTCGACGCTGACGGTGCAGATCACTTTGGTGTCACCGAACTCGACCAGCACAGAACCCTCGGCGTGTTTGGTGTAGTTGCGGGTGATGCGGATCGAGCGGAGCTGATCGGCGGCGCGACCACTTGGACGTTTCATTTGGGATACCTGTACTGAGACGGAAAACTGCCGGGCATTATAGAGGCGCAAGCCGAAACTGGGCAGTTCTAATGCGGGCCGACGCTCGCGGTGCAGGCCAGAGGCCCTGCTCAAGCGCCGCAAACCCGTTATTAAAGCTGCTTCCAGCCGCCACGCATCGCTTGTGACATTCGCCAGTTGGGGGCACTCACTGCACTGCGCTACAATCCCGCGCCTTCACAGATTGCCTGCCCTGCGTGACAGCCAGCGATCTGCCACCGGATAACAGAGGTATCCCATGGTCCACAGCATGACGGCGTTCGCCCGGGTCGACCGGGCTGGCACTCAGGGCACACTGAGCTGGGAGCTGCGCTCGGTCAACCATCGCTACCTGGAGCCGCACCTGCGCCTGCCGGAATCCTTCCGCGATCTGGAAAGCGCCATTCGCGAAGCGTTGCGCCAGGGGCTGTCCCGGGGCAAGGTCGAATGCACGCTGCGTTTCCTTGAAGAAACAGCCGGCAAGCCGTTGCAGGTGGACCGCGAACGCGCCGCGCAACTGGTGGCGGCCGCAGAAACCGTTGCCAGCCTGATCAAGCAGCCCGGCGCGCTCAACCCCCTGGAAGTGCTGGCCTGGCCCGGCGTGCTGGTGGCCGACGCCAGCGACCCGCAGGCGCTCAACAGTGAAGCCCTGGTGCTGTTCAACCAAGCGCTGGCCGACCTGAAAGCCGGACGTGAACGCGAAGGCGCGGACCTGGCCCGACTGCTGGAAGATCGCCTGGACGCCATGACCCACGAAGTCGCCACGCTGAAAAGCCTGGTGCCACAGATGCTGGCCACCCAGCGCCAGAAGGTGCTCGATCGCTTTGCCGACATGAAGGCCGAGCTCGATCCGCAGCGCCTGGAGCAGGAAATGGTCCTGCTGGCGCAGAAAAGCGACGTCGCCGAAGAACTGGATCGCCTCAGCACCCACGTCACCGAGGTGCGGCGCGTGCTCAAGGCAGGCGGTCAGGCCGGACGCCGCCTGGATTTCCTTATGCAGGAACTGAATCGCGAAGCCAACACCCTTGGCTCCAAGGCTTTCGATACACGCAGTACGCAGGCGGCGGTCAACCTCAAGGTGTTGATCGAGCAGATGCGTGAACAAGTACAGAATATTGAGTAAGGCTAACCCTGACATGACCCACAGCACCGGCACCCTGTACATCGTTTCCGCCCCTTCGGGCGCGGGCAAGACCAGCCTGGTTAAGGCCCTGGTCGACGCCCAGCCGTCGATTCGGGTTTCCGTCTCGCACACCACCCGCGCCATGCGCCCGGGCGAAGTCGACGGCGTGAACTACCATTTCGTCGATCGCGCCGAGTTCGTGCGCATGATCGAGCACAATGATTTCCTCGAACAGGCTGAAGTCTTCGGCAACCTGTACGGCACCTCGCAGAGCCACCTGCAACAGACCCTGGATGAAGGCCACGACCTGATTCTGGAAATCGACTGGCAGGGCGCCGAACAGGTTCGTCGCCTGATGCCGGCCGCGCGTTCGATCTTCATTCTGCCGCCGACCCAGCAGGCCTTGCGCCAGCGCCTGACCAATCGCGGCCAGGACAGCGACGAGATCATCGAAGGACGGATGCGCGAAGCGGTGAGCGAAATGAGTCATTACAGCGAATATGACTACATCGTGATCAACGACGACTTCGCCGTGGCGCTGGAAGACATGAAAGCGATTTTCCGCTCCAACCTGTTGACCCAGAGCCATCAGCAGCAGCGCTTCAGCCACCTGCTGGCGCAATTGCTGGCCTGATGTGCAAGCCGCAAAGCCACGGGCGGCAGGTTAAATCCGACCGCTCGTGGCGTGGCGCTTGAAGCTTTTGGCTTGCAGCTTGTAAACTACCGAGTCCGCTCGCCCATCCGGGCATCGCGCATCCGCATTTGCTACGAGGAATACCCATGGCCCGCGTAACCGTTGAAGACTGCCTAGAACACGTGGATAACCGCTTTGAGCTGGTCATGCTCTCCACAAAGCGTGCCCGTCAACTGGCAACCGGCGGCAAAGAACCAAAGCTGGCCTGGGAAAACGACAAGCCTACCGTCATGGCCCTGCGCGAAATCGCAGCAGGCGTGATGGATTACGCAGTAATCGCAGAAGCCGAAATCGTCGAAGATGAACCATTGTTCGCTGCGTTCGAGGACGAGTCCAACGAGGCCGTCTAAGCCTATGCCGGGTCGACGTAGTACGGCGCAGGGTAAAATTCATCGACAGGGGGTTGCACCTTGCCGAGCATAGACGCCCTCGCCGATCGCCTTTCGACCTACCTCGGCAAGGAACAGGTAAACCTGGTCCGCCGTGCGTACTTCTACGCCGAACAAGCCCACGACGGTCAGCGCCGTCGCAGCGGCGAAGCCTACGTCACGCATCCGCTGGCGGTGGCCACCATTCTTGCTGACATGCACATGGACCATCAGAGCCTGATGGCCGCGATGCTGCATGACGTCATCGAAGACACCGGTATTGCCAAAGAGGCGCTCTGCGCCCAGTTCGGCGACACCGTGGCCGATCTGGTCGACGGGGTCAGCAAACTGACCCAGATGAATTTCGAGACCAAGGCCGAGGCCCAGGCGGAAAACTTTCAGAAAATGGCCATGGCCATGGCGCGGGACATCCGCGTGATTCTGGTCAAGCTCGCCGATCGTCTGCACAACATGCGCACACTGGAGGTGCTCTCCGGCGAAAAACGTCGGCGCATCGCCAAGGAAACCCTGGAAATCTATGCGCCCATCGCCAACCGGCTGGGCATGCACAGTATCCGCATCGAGTTCGAAGATCTCGGTTTCAAGGCCATGTACCCGATGCGCTCCTCGCGCATCGGTCAGGCGGTCAAGCGCGCCCGTGGCAACCGCAAGGAGCTGGTCAACAAGATCGAGCAGTCCTTGAGCCATTGCCTGGCGGTGGACGAAATCGAAGGCGAAGTCAGCGGGCGGCAGAAGCACCTGTACGGCATCTACAAGAAGATGCGTGGCAAGCGCCGCGCCTTCAACGAAATCATGGATGTCTACGCCTTCCGCATCATCGTCGACAAGGTCGACACCTGCTACCGCGTACTCGGCGCTGTGCACAATCTGTACAAACCCCTGCCCGGCCGGTTCAAGGACTACATCGCCATCCCCAAGGCCAACGGTTACCAGTCGTTGCACACCACGCTGTTCGGTATGCATGGCGTGCCCATCGAGATCCAGATTCGCACCCGCGAAATGGAAGAGATGGCCAACAACGGGATCGCCGCGCACTGGCTGTACAAGTCCTCGGATGACGAAGTGCCCAAGGGCACCCACGCCCGGGCGCGCCAGTGGGTCAAGGGCGTGCTGGAAATGCAGCAGCGTGCGGGCAATTCCCTGGAATTCATCGAGAGCGTGAAGATCGACCTGTTCCCGGACGAGGTCTATGTGTTCACGCCCAAAGGCCGGATCATGGAGCTGCCCAAAGGCTCCACTGCCGTCGACTTCGCTTACGCCGTGCACACCGATGTCGGCAACAGCTGTATCGCCTGTCGTATCAACCGGCGTCTGGCGCCGCTGTCCGAACCGCTGCAAAGCGGCTCGACCGTGGAAATCGTCAGCGCCCCCGGTGCCCGCCCGAACCCGGCCTGGCTCAACTTCGTCGTCACTGGCAAGGCGCGAACCCACATCCGCCATGCACTCAAGCTGCAGCGTCGTTCCGAATCCATCAGCCTGGGCGAACGCCTGTTGAACAAGGTGCTCAACGGCTTCGACAGCAGCCTGGAAAAGGTCTCGCCCGAACGCGTGCAATTGGTGCTGGCCGAATACCGCGCCGAGGTGGTCGAGGACTTGCTGGAAGACATTGGTCTGGGCAATCGCATGGCCTATGTCGTAGCGCGGCGCTTGCTGGGCGAGGGCGAGCAACTGCCGAGCAGTGAAGGCCCGCTGGCGATTCGCGGCACCGAAGGGCTGGTGCTCAGTTACGCCAAATGCTGCACGCCGATCCCGGGCGACCCGATTGTCGGCCACCTGTCGGCGGGCAAGGGCATGGTGGTGCACCTGGACAACTGCCGCAACATCAGCGAAATCCGCCACAACCCGGAAAAGTGCATCCAGCTGTCCTGGGCCAAGGACGTTACCGGGGAATTCAATGTCGAGCTGCGGGTCGAACTGGAGCATCAGCGCGGCTTGATCGCGTTGCTGGCCAGCAGCGTCAACGCCGCCGACGGCAACATCGAAAAGATCAGCATGGACGAGCGCGATGGTCGCATCAGCGTCGTCCAGCTGGTGGTCAGCGTGCACGATCGCGTGCATCTGGCGCGTGTCATTCGCAAACTGCGTGCACTGGCCGGGGTCATTCGCATTACCCGCATGCGCGCATAGCCCATCATCGAACTGGAGTTTTTCCATGACCAAGACTGTCATCACCAGCGACAAGGCTCCTGCAGCCATCGGCCCTTATTCTCAGGCGATCAAAGCTGGCAATACTGTCTACATGTCCGGGCAGATCCCGCTCGACCCGCGGACCATGGAACTGGTCGAAGGCATCGAAGCTCAGGTGGTACAGGTCTTCGAGAACCTGAAATCCGTGGCCGAAGCAGCTGGCGGCTCGTTCCGCGACATCGTCAAGCTCAACATCTTCCTGACTGATCTGGGCAACTTCGCCAAGGTCAACGAAATCATGGGCAAGTACTTCGAACAGCCTTACCCTGCACGCGCCGCCATCGGCGTAGCGGCCTTGCCGCGTGGCGCCCAGGTCGAGATGGACGCGATTCTCGTCATCGAATAAATCCCCGGGCGGGGTAAGCTCCGCCATCGCTGAAAAGGAAGGACATGCTATGCGCTTTGCGCTCGCTCTCTCGCTGACTGCCGTTTTTCTGAGCGGTTGCGCCAGTCACGCCGATCGTAATCCCGATGGCACCTGGATCAATCAGGCAGCCATCGAAGCCGCCGTAAAAGGCGACAACCTGCGCCAGGCATTGCTCGCCAATGGACCCAACTTGGAATGGCAGCTGGACACCAAGACCGGTCAGGCGCTGTACTCCAACGGCTTCGAAGTAGGCGAAGGCAAGATCGCCAGCGCCGCCAATGGCAAACTGCGGGTCGACTACTACAACTTCGTCGAAGACTTGCAGGTCAAGGGCGACGAGCTGATCCAGGCGGCCAGCGAAACCGGCCCCGAGCAGCGCTTTGAACAACCCAAGACTCCGGCCACAGCGGGCGCGCCAACCGGCAGCAGCTTCGAAGCGGCGCTGTATGGCGCGTACATGGGCGGCAAGTGGAAAATCGTCAGCGGCGACGGTCAGGGCAACATCGTGCAGTTCATGCCGGACGGCAGCATTCAGGGCTTGCCGGATAACGACCGCTACGCCCTCTGCCTGGCAGGCGATTGTGCAGCCATGAGCGGCGAGTACGACAGCATGTGGCTGGAGAAGGCCGAAAAGGGCAACCCGTGGATCTTCTCGCGCAAAGGCAAGCAACTGGAGATCTTCCAGGCCGTCAACGCCGCCGAAGCCGACCAGATGCCCGAACTGCGCCCCGGCCCACGTCGCTGGTTGCTTGAGTTGAATTGATCGGCTGCTAGCTTTTAGAGACGCACGTCTCTTGTGGGACCGCATTTTGCTGTAGGGACGCCCGAGCACCGCGAGGCCGCGATAGCGGTGTGTCAGGTTAGCCGCCATCGCCGAGTCGCGTTGCTCCTGGGCTCCTACAGGATCGTGGGCAACCTATGGTTCTGCGGCATGCTGTGGGAACGATGGCTTTTAGAGACGCACGGCTCTTGTGGGACCGCATTTTGCTGTAGGAGCGCCCGAGCACCGCGAGGCCGCGATAGCGGTGTGTCAGGTTAGCCGCCATCGCCGAGTCGCGCTGCTCCTGGGCTCCTACAGGATCGGGGACTGGCGATGGTTCTGCGGCATGCTGTGGGAGCAAGCTTGCTTGCGAAGGCGTCAGCCAGCCCAACGCTTAACTGCCTGAGGTCCACCCTTCGCAAGCAAGGTGCAAGCCCATCCCGACTCAGCAACCTGCGGCGCTGCGGGTTTACTACACCAGTACGATCTGGTTCTTGCCCTGGCGCTTGGCCTGATACATAGCGGCATCGGCGCGTGCGTACAGGGCTTCCAGGTTCTGATCGGTTTCGCCCAGCCGGGTCAGGCCCTGACTGGCCGTGATACCAAAGGTCTTGTCCCCGCGTTGAAAGCTCAGGCGCTGAATTTCACGTTGCAGGCGTTCGGCGATCTGCTTGGCCATTTCCGGCGCGCAACCGGGGAACACTGCCGCAAATTCTTCGCCACCAATCCTGCCGAACAGATCGCCACGGCGCAGCGTCGTGCGCCCGCATTCGGCAATACGTTGCAGCACCAGATCGCCTTCCTGGTGACCATAGGTGTCGTTGACCAGCTTAAAGTCATCGATGTCCAGCAACAGAAAAGCCATCGGCGTGCCGTGCAGCCTGGACAGCTCGAATTCACGCTGGGCGCACTCGAAGAAATGCCGACGGTTGCTGCTCTGGGTCAGCACGTCGGTGGTGGCCAGGCGCTGCAGCTCGCTTTCGAGTTCTTTCTTTTCCGTGATGTCTTCGGCGATACCGACCACCACCAGACGCTGCCCGGCGTCGGTCTGATGGCTGACAAAGCATTTATCGCTGAGCCAGCGCACTTCGCCATCGGCACGGATGATGCGGTACTCGCGGTCTTCCACGGAGCCCTTTTCAATTACCTCGCTCATGCTGCGCTCAGCATAGTTGAGGTCATCAGGGTAGATGCTGTCGCGCCATTCGCCGAAGTCCGCCAAAAGCAGACCTGCGGAGCGACCAAAGATGCGCTCATAGGCGGGGCTGACGTAGATCATGCGCTGCGTCGCCCAGTCGAAGGCCCATAGCACTGCGTTGACGCTGACCAGCAGCGAGCTGAACAGCTGCTCGCGCTCGCTCAAGCGGGCAACTTCAGCCTGGGCGTGCATCAACGCCAGCATGGTCTCTGCGGCAGCCGGCATTTCGGGGGTGGGCATAGGAGAAATTCTATTGTCCAAGGCACTGCATCTCAGAAGAAGTGCGGCGCACAGCCACAACATTTCCCCGCCGGGGACACGGGATGTTGTTCAGATTGGATCCTGCCGATGAAGTTCAAATCAGGCGCGCCCGGATGCGGGCGCACTGATCAATGGCGTTATACGTGAGCCGGACGCAGCGAGTAGGTCTTGAGCTGATCGGCAAACTCGCGAAGGGACTGAATGCCACTGGCTTCGGCTTCCTGGATCCAGTCTTTCATGGCCGCCAGCATGTCGTGGCCATTGCTGCTGGTCTTGACCCAGATCTGCTGCAGCGCCAAGCGCTTCTCGTAAATGACCCGCAACGCATGGCTGTGTTCGAGCATGGTCTGGATGCGCAACTGGTGCTTGTCGTCCAGCAGGCTGGGCTCACGCGACAGCAAGCGCTTGGCCCGGTGGAACTGATGCCGTACCGACGCATCGGCCTTGGCCAGCTCCTGGGTCACCAGCGGTGCGATGACCAGCTTGCGGTACTGCGCCATGATCTGGAAACGGTTGTTGAGGATCGCCATGGCGGTGTCCATGTCCATGCTGCCCTTGCCTTCGACGCGATGAGCAATCGGGGCAACACGCTGCACCTTGGCCAGCCCGAGAGCGCTGAGCACTTTTATCCAGGCCCAGCCTATGTCGAATTCCCACTTCTTGACCGACAGCTTGGCCGAGTTCGGGTAGGTGTGGTGATTGTTGTGCAGCTCTTCGCCGCCAATGATGATGCCCCAGGGCACCAGATTGGTGGCGGCATCGCGGCACTCGAAATTGCGATAACCCACCGCATGGCCCAGGCCATTGACGACGCCTGCGGCCCAGAAAGGAATCCACATCATCTGGATCGCCCACACCGTGATGCCCAGCGCGCCAAACAGCAGCAGGTCGATGACCCCCATGATGGCAATTCCCAGCAACGGGTAAGGCGTGTAGAGCTTGCGCTCGATCCAGTCTTCCGGGCAGTTCTTGCCGTAGATACGCAGCGTGTCGGGGTTTTCCGCCTCTGCGCGGTAGAGTTCGGCACCTTTGCGCAGTACAGTAGACAGCCCTTTTATGACCGGGCTGTGTGGATCATCCACGGTTTCGCATTTGGCATGGTGCTTGCGGTGGATGGCTGTCCACTCGCGGGTGTTCTGCGCCGTGGTCAGCCACAGCCAGAAACGAAAGAAGTGCTTCAGGCCAGCATTGAGCTCCAGTGAGCGATGGGCCGAGTAGCGGTGGAGATAAATCGTGACGGCGACGATGGTCACATGGGTCATCGCCAGGGTGACTGCCACTAACTGCCAGACTGAAAGGTCAAGCAAACCGTTGTACCACATAGGGTGTATTGCCCTCGAATTGACGCTGTGAAGATGGAAACAGCCGTGCTGCATTATCACTGAGCCGTCAGATAAAACCAGCCACACCTGCACATAAGCGTCGCCAGATGTTTCGTGTTCCCAGTCCCTGCTTTCGTAAGGTTTTGATTTACTTATGATGGATTCTTCCCGCGATGCACTGCGAACCGCAGTGTTTTATGGCGTTCTGTCAGTATTGTGGTTCGTACTGAGTGCCCACTGGTTGCCCTGGCTGATCCACGATCCGGCGCGGCTGGCGTTTGTCCAACAGATGAGCGGTTACGTCTGGGTGCTCATGAGTGCCCTGGCGATCTACATTGTGCGCAGCCGTTTCCTGCGGCTCATGGGCGTTAATCTGATGCTGCAGCGCAGCCGCGAGGACCATGAACGCCTGCGCCTGGCGGGCGCCGTCTTCGACAGCACCCTGGAAGGCGTGTTGATTACCGATATGCAGGGCCGGATCGTGCACGTCAATCGTGCGTTCATGGAAATTACCGGCTACACCCTTGAAGAAGTACTGAGCGCCAACCCGAGCATGTTCAAGTCCGGCCGACACGGGCCGGAGTTTTATGAGCAGATGTATCGCTCGATTGACAGCACTGGCCACTGGAGTGGTGAAATCTGGAACAGGCGCAAGAGCGGTGAAATCTACCCGCAGTGGCAGGGCATCCGCAGCGTCAAGGACGACGATGGCGAGATCAAACACTTCGTTTCGGTGTTCTCCGATATCACCGCCATCAAACGCTCCGAGCAGGAGCTGCTGCAACTGGCGCACTACGACCCACTGACCAATCTGCCCAATCGTCTGCTGTTCATTGATCGCACCACCCAGGCCCTGGCGTATGCCCGGGCTGGCAAACGCGGCTGCGCGCTGCTGCTGATCGACCTGGACCATTTCAAGAACATCAATGACAGCCTCGGCCATAACGTGGGCGATGAAGTGCTCAAGGCTGTTGCCGGGCGGCTGCGCTCGCTGTTTGACAGCGAACTGACCTTGGCGCGTCTGGGCGGCGACGAGTTCGCGCTGCTGGTCGAGAACTGCCAACAGATGGTGGAGGCTGCCGATTATGCGCAGCGCACGCTGGATGAGGCGTTCAAGACGCCTTTCACACTTGATGGTCAGCAGTTGTTTATCGGCGCCAGCATTGGCATCAGTCTCTATCCCGGTGACGCCAACAGCACTGAACAACTGCTGCGCAATGCCGATTCGGCGCTGTTCAAGGCCAAGAGCAGCGGGCGCGAAACCTATGCCTTGTACAGCGCCGAGCTGACCGCTCACGCCCAGCAACGCGTGCACCTGGCTAGCGAATTGCGCCGCGCCATCGAGCGCGACGAGCTGCGGGTGTTCTATCAACCCATCCACGACCTGCGGTCGCGGCGCATTCTCGGTGTCGAGGCGCTGGTGCGCTGGCAGCATCCGCAGCGGGGCATGGTGTCGCCGGGGGAATTCATTCCGATCGCCGAACAAAGCGGTCTGATCACCGACATTGACGCCTGGGTGTTGAAAACGGCCTGCGAGCAGACCTGTCGCTGGCGCGCCGAAGGCCGGGACGTGTCCTTCGTGTCGGTCAACGTCTCCAGCCGCCTGTTTAGCAGCGGTCAGCTGGTCGAGCGCGTGGCCCAGGTGCTGCAGGCCACGGGCATGGAGCCGTCACTTCTGGAGCTGGAGGTCACTGAAAGCTCAGTGATGGACAACCCGGATCAGGCCATCGAGCAGATGCACAGTCTGCGCGAGCTCGGGCTGAGCCTGGCCATCGACGACTTCGGCACTGGCTATTCATCGCTGCTGCGCCTCAAGCGCATGCCGGTGCAGAAGCTGAAGATTGACCAGGGTTTTGTCGCGGGCTTGCCGGGCGATGAAGACGACATCGCCATCGTGCGCGCAATCATTGCTCTGGCGCAAAGCATGGGCATGCGCGTGCTCGCCGAAGGCATCGAACACGTCGACCAGGCCGGGTTCCTGCTCGCCAATGGCTGCGAGCTGGGCCAGGGCTACTGGTTCGCGCGGCCCATGCCAGCCGATCAGATCGACTGGCAACCTTCGGCGACTGCCAGCGAGTGATGGGCAGAGGTGCCCGTCGGGGCGCTCCCTCATTGCCCAGCAGGCCGGGCAGTGCGCAGCACAGGTAGAATTTGGAGCGCACAAGCCTCGCGAGGCCGCGATGGGGGTGTGTCAGGCAGGACGCCATCGCCGAGTCGCGCTGCTCCTGGGCTCCTACAGGAATTGTGAGCCTGGAGCGTTTGCACGCACGCACCAGCACCGCGAGGCTGCGATAGCGGTGTGTCAGGCAGGACGCCATCGCCGAGTCGCGCTGCTCCTGGGCTCCTACAGGAGTTTTGAGCCTGGAGCGTTTTCAGGCACGCACCAGCACCGCGAGGCCGCGATGGGGGTGTCAGGCAGGACGCCATCGCCGAGTCGCGCTGCTCCTGGGCTCCTACAGGAATTGTGAGTCTGCAGGATTTGTAGGAGCGCCCCCCCTCAAGCACCTACGAGCCCCACCGATCAGTGGGATCACACCTGCGTCCACATAAATTCTATTTAGTTATATCTAGATTCTTAAATAGTCTTTTTAAGAATATCTCAGCGCCTCTACTATCGCGTCCATTGCCTACACCCGCCTTGCAGGCTCACTCATTTCAAGGAGCACGATCATGAGCGCATCTTTGCGTAGCGTTGACGGTCAGGACGAAGCAGCGATCCTGCGCGAAATTCAGGCCGCGCTGCGTGATCTGCGCTTTGGCGCGGTGGAGATCACTGTGCATAACGCTCAAGTCGTGCAGATCGAACGCAAGGAAAAATTTCGCCTGCAAAACCCGGGCAACAAGCCGGCCTGACCCGCCGCCAGCCAGTGACCATAGACAACATAGCGAAACATCAGGAGCCTGATTCATGTCCATACGCCGTTATGCACTGGCCGCCCTCGCCAGTGCCGTGTTCGCCGGTTCCGCTATTGCCAAGGATTACGAGCTGCTGAACGTCTCGTATGACCCGACTCGCGAGCTGTATCAGGAATACAACGCCGAGTTCATCAGCTTCTGGAACAAGACTCACCCTGACGACAAGGTGCAGATCAAACAGTCCCACGGCGGCTCGGGCAAACAGGCGCGGTCGGTCATTGATGGCCTGCGTGCCGACGTAGTAACGCTGGCCCTGGCAGGCGACATCGATGAGGTGTCCAGGCTCGGCAGATCGCTCCCGGAGAACTGGCAGACACGCCTGCCGGACGCCAGCACGCCCTACACTTCCACCATCGTCTTCCTGGTGCGCAAGGGCAACCCCAAGGGCATCAAGGACTGGGGTGATCTGATCAAGAAGGACGTTTCCGTCATCACTCCCAACCCGAAAACCTCGGGCGGTGCGCGCTGGAACTTCCTCGCCGCCTACGGCTATGGCCTGAAGGCTGGCGGCAGTGAGGCCAAGGCCAACGAATACGTGAAAGAGCTGTTCAAACATGTGCCCGTGCTGGACACCGGCGCGCGTGGTTCGACCATCACTTTCGTCAACAACGGTCAGGGCGATGTGCTGCTGGCATGGGAGAACGAGGCGTTTCTGGCGCTGAAAGAAGACGGTGGCGCAGACAAGTTCGACATCGTCGTGCCCTCGCTGTCGATACTGGCCGAGCCGCCGGTGGCCGTCGTCGACAAGAACGCGGAAAAGAAAGGCAACACGGAAATCGCCACTGCGTACCTCAAGCATCTTTACAGCACGGAAGGCCAGGAAATTGCGGCTAAGAATTTCTACCGCCCACGCAATCCTGAAGTGGCTGCCAAGTACGAAAAGCAGTTCCCGAAACTGGATTTGCTGACTATCGACAAAGACTTCGGCGGCTGGAAAACTGCGCAACCCAAGTTCTTCAATGACGGCGGCGTGTTCGATCAGATTTATCAGGCGCAGTAACTCGTAACCTGTAGGAGCGCACGAGCACCGCGAGGCCGCGATTGCGGTGTTACAGCCAAGCCGCCATCGCTGCCTCGCGGTGCTCGTGAGCTCCTACAGGGATGCGTTCAACACAGAGATGCATCCAGCCGAACCCTGCACCCGCACTCGCTGCGGGTTCCGTGTGTTAACCAAGGACTTCCATGTCGCGACGTATTTCACCCGTCATACCCGGCTTCGGGCTGACGCTGGGCTACACCCTGGTGTACCTCAGCCTGATCGTGCTGATCCCGCTGGCCGCGATGTTCATTCACGCCGCGCAGCTGACCTGGGAACAGTTCTGGGCAATCATTACCGCCCCGCGCGTGCTGGCAGCCTTGAAGCTCAGCTTCAGCGTGGCGTTCTGCGCCGCCGTGATCAATGGCGTGATCGGGGTTCTGCTGGCCTGGGTGCTGGTGCGTTATACCTTCCCCGGGCGCAGGATCATCGACGCCATGATCGACCTGCCCTTCGCCCTGCCCACGGCAGTGGCCGGTATCGCCCTCACGGCACTGTATGCGCCCAACGGGCTGGTGGGCCAGTTTGCCGCCGACCTGGGTTTCAAGATTGCCTACACGCCATTGGGCATCACCCTGGCGCTGACCTTCGTCACCCTACCGTTTGTGGTGCGTACCGTGCAGCCGGTGCTGGCGGACATCCCGCGTGAAGTCGAAGAAGCCGCCGCCTGCCTCGGCGCCCGTCCGCTGCAGGTGTTCCGCCACATTCTGCTGCCTGCGCTGCTGCCCGCCTGGCTAACCGGTTTTGCCCTGGCGTTTGCGCGCGGTGTCGGTGAGTACGGCTCGGTGATTTTCATCGCCGGTAACATGCCGATGAAGACCGAAATCCTGCCGCTGCTGATCATGGTCAAGCTGGACCAATACGATTACACCGGCGCCACCGCCATCGGCGTGATGATGCTGGTGGTCTCTTTCATTCTGTTGCTGCTGATCAATCTGCTGCAGCGGCGCATCGAAACCCCATCCTGAGGAGGCGCAGAGCATGTCCCATTCATCTGTAGCGGCCTCCACCAATGCCTCGCGTCGCGGCAGCGCCGGGGCGCGTCGGGTGCTGATCACCCTGTGCTGGCTGGTGTTTTTCCTGTTCCTCGGTCTGCCACTGTTCATTGTGGTGTCCCAGGGGTTGAAGAACGGCCTCGGTGCATTCTTCACCGCGATCCTTGAACCCGATGCCCTCTCGGCCCTGAAGCTGACCGTGATCGCCGTGCTGATTTCGGTGCCGCTCAACCTGGTCTTTGGCGTCAGCGCCGCGTGGTGCGTGAGCAAGTACTCGTTTCGCGGCAAGAGCATTCTGGTGACACTGATTGACCTGCCGTTTTCGGTGTCGCCCGTGATTGCCGGTCTGGTCTACGTACTGATGTTCGGCGCCCAGGGCTTTTTCGGGCCCTGGCTGCAGGATCACGACATCCAGATCGTATTCGCCCTGCCCGGCATCATCCTGGCGACCATCTTTGTCACCGTGCCGTTCGTCGCCCGCGAGCTGATCCCGCTGATGCAGGAACAGGGCACCCAGGAAGAAGAAGCCGCGCGCCTGCTGGGCGCCAATGGCTGGCAGATGTTCTGGCATGTCACCGTGCCGAACATCAAGTGGGGGCTGATCTACGGCGTGGTGCTGTGTACGGCCCGGGCCATGGGCGAGTTCGGCGCGGTGTCGGTGGTGTCCGGGCACATTCGTGGCGTTACCAATACGCTGCCGTTGCACGTCGAAATTCTTTACAACGAGTACAACCACGTCGCAGCCTTTGCGGTGGCGAGCCTGTTGCTGATCCTTGCGCTGTTCATCCTGCTGCTCAAGCAGTGGAGCGAAGCGCGCATCAACCGTCTGCGCCACAGTGCGGCGGAGGAATAATTCATGTCGATCGAAGTCCGCAATGTCAGCAAGAACTTCAATGCCTTCAAGGCCCTGAACAGCATCAATCTGGATATCCAGAGTGGCGAGCTGGTGGCGTTGCTTGGCCCTTCCGGCTGCGGCAAGACCACCTTGCTGCGCATCATTGCCGGGCTGGAAACCCCGGATCAGGGGAGCATCGTCTTCCACGGCGAAGATGTCTCCGGCCACGATGTGCGCGATCGCAACGTCGGCTTTGTGTTCCAGCATTACGCGCTGTTCCGGCACATGACGGTGTTCGACAACGTTGCCTTTGGCTTGCGCATGAAGCCGAAGAATCAGCGACCGAACGAAAGCCAGATCGCGGTCAAGGTGCATGAGCTGCTCAACATGGTTCAACTCGACTGGCTGGCCGACCGCTACCCCGAGCAGCTGTCCGGCGGCCAGCGCCAGCGTATTGCCCTGGCGCGTGCGCTGGCGGTGGAGCCCAAGGTGCTGCTGCTTGATGAGCCGTTCGGGGCGCTGGACGCCAAGGTGCGTAAAGAGCTGCGGCGCTGGCTGGCGCGCCTGCACGAAGACATCAACCTGACCTCGGTCTTTGTCACCCACGATCAGGAGGAGGCCATGGAAGTGGCCGACCGCATCGTGGTGATGAACAAGGGCGTGATCGAGCAGATCGGCTCGCCGGGCGAGGTGTATGAAAACCCGGCCAGTGATTTCGTCTATCACTTCCTGGGTGACTCGAATCAATTTCGCGTGGGCGAAGAACACGTACTGTTCCGCCCGCACGAAGTGTCGTTGTCGCGCCACGAGCTGGACGACCACCACGCCGCCGAAGTACGCGACATCCGCCCGCTGGGTGCCACAACGCGGGTGACACTGAAGGTCGAAGGCCAGAACGAGCTGATCGAGGCGGAAGTGGTGAAGGATCACGACAGCCTGACCGGCCTGGCCCGTGGTGAGACCCTGTTCTTCAAGCCCAAGGCCTGGCAGAAAGTGGCAGGGATCTAGAGGGCAGACGTGGGACATCTGTGCCTTTCAAACTAAAG
The DNA here is from genome assembly GCF_900585905.1 of Pseudomonas viridiflava. Taxonomy (GTDB): domain Bacteria; phylum Pseudomonadota; class Gammaproteobacteria; order Pseudomonadales; family Pseudomonadaceae; genus Aquipseudomonas. Next base: position 141,390 of record NZ_UTVH01000010.1, on the reverse strand, counting down.
GCTTCAACACCCGCTTGCGCACGATCCCCGCGCGCATTTCGATGGCGTGCTGCAGAGGTTTGCGCAGGCCCATCAGAAACATCAATTCAGCCACCACGAACAGTGGGCCGATGATCAGCCCGGTGATGTCATCGATGAACGCCGGTTTGCGGCCCTCGTAGTGGTGGCCGATGAATTGAATGATCCAGCCCGCCACAAACAGGCCCACGCCGGCGCTGAGCCAGACCATCGTGGCCTGCTGCGCCAGCACGGCACCTGCCCAGAGACACAGCAGCAACAGCACGGCCATCAACGTCCCGAGCTGGCGGTCCAGACGCAGGTAAAACACCGCGGAGGCCACGGCGATCACGGCGGCTGGAGACATCCAGACCCCGCCAAGCGTCCAGCCCGGACGTGACAACAGCACGGCGACCGCCACGACGATCAGCGGAATGCCGAAGAAATGGGTGACAATATTGCGCGCGTCTCGGTGATAGGCCGCGTACTGGCTGAGATGATCAGTGAGGTTTTTCATTATTATTCCTCTGGGGTGATAATCGATTCTGCTACGGATTCGGCAAACAAGGAGCGACACATGACCAATGGAGCAGCCTGGCGATCACGCCTGATGGCCGATTGCTGGTTTGGCAATCTGCCCGCCGATTTGCAGGATAGTCTGCTGGACGCATCCCGCCAGACACGCAGGACGCCGGGCAAGCTGCTGTTTGCAAAAGACGCCCCGGCCTGCGGCCTCTACGCCCTGCTGGAAGGCGCAGTGCGGCTGGGCAGCGCTGACGATCAGCGCCTGGCGCCACGCCTGAACCCTGTGCGCCTGCCTTACTGGTTTGGCGAGGTCTCGATGTTTGACGGGCAGCCGCGGCGCTTTGATGTGTACTCCATGGAACAGAGCATTTTCCTGCACATTCCGCAGACAACCCTGACGGCGCTGCTGGAGAAAAACCCGGCCCACTGGCGGCCGTTCGCTGATTTGCTCAGCCAGAAGCTGGGCCTGCATCTGCTGCGCCCCGAACGTATCAAACTGTTGCCCGCCAAGGCCCGCGTTGCCTGGCGCCTGCTGATGCTGGCTGAAGGTTATGGCCCCCTCAGCCACGCCCGACGTCTGATCACCTTTGCCGAGATCGACGCGCAGCGCACGGCAGGCCTTACCCCGCCGCAGCTGCTGGAGGTGCTGCAGGCCATGCATCAGCGCAAGATCCTGCGTCTGGACAGCGACCGGGTGGAGATTTTCGATGTCAACAAATTGCGCAAGGCGGCCAACGCCATGCGCGCCAAATCGTTATGCTGACGGCCTGAACAATCGAGGTGCAACATGCGGCTGCTGTTAGTGGAAGATGATGCCGGTACGGCCCGCGAGCTGGGCGAAGGCTTTGTCCGCTCCGGTATTACCCTGGACGTGGCACTCAATGGCTTCGACGGGCGACGTTTCGTTGAAGAGCAGAGCTACGATCTGATCATCCTCGATGTGATGCTGCCAGGGCTCAATGGCTGGCAATTGCTGCAGTTGATTCGCCAGCGCGGCGCGACACCCGTACTGCTGCTCACCGCCCCCGACGCCATCGAAGACCGCCTGCGCGGCCTTGAGCTGAGCGCCGACGATTACCTGCTCAAACCCTTTGCCTTCGATGACCTGCTGACCCGTGTGCGCAAGCTGTTGCGGCGCGGTCCGGGCGGGGATGCGGAACGCTTCAGCATGGCCGATCTGGAAATCGACATCGGCCTGCAACGGGTCAGCCGTGGCGGCCAGCGCATTTCCATGGGCGAAACGGAATTCGCCCTGCTGCAGCTGCTTGCCAGTCGCCACGGCGAAGTACTCTCCCATGCGCAGATTGCGGCGCAGGTGTTCGACAACGATCCACGCCGGGTAGGCGTCGCGATCCAGCGCCTGCGCGCAAAAATCGACGAACGCTACCTGCCGAAACTGATCCACGACGTCGGTGCCCAAGGGTATCAACTGGCATTGCTGGAAGACGAAGCGTTCGATCTGCGTTGACCCAGGCCCCCAGTCGTAAAGGGACCGACGTGGGACCGGCCGGGCGGCGCTCCGCTTCAGCCGGGAAGAGGCCTGCATAGACACCAGATTCCTGCCGACCAAACCATCGCCTTCCCGGCTAAAGCCGGTCCCACGGCGCAATCCAATCTCCAATCCCTGGCTGGCAAAACACCGCCTTCCCGTCTGAAGCCGCTCCACGTGACTTGCCAGTCATTAGTTGTCGTATGACCAAGCGCGTATGCCCGGACCGCGCAAACGCGCCTGCGACCCCATAGCCAATGGTCTAACCCCAGCTCATGGTCATTGACAGTGTAACAAGGTGTGTCTATAAATCGCCTAAGTCATACGATGACTAGCAAATGTTTGAATGTCGCAACCACAAAAATAATACAAAGAGTAACAACCCTCATGAGCACTTTCGCTTTGCCTTCCTGGGCCCGCGTGCGCCCTGACAGCCTTTTCCACACTCTCTCTCGACGACACAGGTCTGCACGTCGCGCTCGCCCATGCGCCGGGTTCGTCAGCCCGGCGCGATAAGCGCGTCCCGCGAGCTCGCTTGCCGCCACGCCAATAACAACAGGTGAAGAGATGAAGATTCGAGGCATTCGCTGGTGGATGGTGGGCCTGGTAACAGCCGGCCTGATCGTCAACTACCTGGCCCGCAATACGCTGTCAGTCGCCGCACCGACACTGATGAGCGAGCTGAGTATCAGCACTGAGCAGTATTCCCACATCGTGGTCGCCTGGCAGGTATGTTACGCCCTGATGCAGCCGGTGGCCGGGTACATCATCGACGCCATCGGCACCAAGATGGGTTTTGCGATTTTTGCCGTGGCCTGGTCGGCAGCCTGCGCCGCTGCCGCGTTTGCGACCGGTTGGCAGAGCCTGGCGATTTTCCGCGGCATGCTGGGGCTGACAGAAGCCGCTGGCCTGCCCGCAGGCGTCAAGGCCACCACCGAGTGGTTCCCGGCCAAAGAGCGCTCGGTGGCCATTGGCTGGTTCAACATTGGCTCATCAATCGGTGCGTTACTGGCACCACCCCTGGTGGTCTGGGCGATTCTGCAGAGCGGCTGGGAGCTGGCTTTCCTGATTGTCGGCGGGCTGGGTATCGTCTGGAGTGGCGCCTGGCTGCTGCTGTACAAACACCCTCGCGACCAGAAGCGCCTCAGCGACACCGAGCGTGATTACATCCTCAGCGGGCAGGAATCGCACCTCAAGGAAGTGCCGGCACAGAAAGGCAGCTGGAAGAAGATCATCACCAGCCGCAACTTCTATGCGATTGCGTCAGCGCGGGTGCTGTCCGAGCCTGCCTGGCAGACGTTCAATGCGTGGATTCCGCTGTACCTGATGACCGAGCGGCACATGAACATCAAGGAGATTGCCATGTTCGCCTGGCTGCCGTTTCTGGCGGCGGACATCGGCTGCATACTGGGCGGTTACCTCAGCCCGTTTTTCCACAAGTACTGCAAGGTGTCGCTGTTCACCTCGCGCAAGCTGGTGCTGCTGTTTGGCGCGTCCTGCATGATCGGCCCGGCCTGCATCGGTCTGGTCGACAGCCCCTACGCTGCCATCGCGCTGCTGTGCGTCGGTGGCTTCGCCCACCAGACGCTGTCCGGCGCGCTGTATTCCATCACCTCGGACTCCTTTGGCAAGAATGAAGTCGCCACGGCAACCGGCATGGGCGGCATGTTTGGCTACCTGGGCGCCGCCGCGTTCACCCTGGTATTCGGCGTGCTGGTCACCAAAATCGGCTACAGCCCTCTGTTCGTGGTGCTTGCCGTGTTCGATATCGTGGCGGCCATCGTGGTCTGGAACGTTGCCCGGGCATTGCCGACGGAGCCTGCGGTGGTTGCTGCTCAGCCCCTTGCGCCCAAGGACAGCCCGCAGCCACAGCCGGTTTGAATAGGCGGCTTGATCCGATAACTGTAGGAGCCAACGTGTTGGCGAAGCAGTCAGTCAGCGACAAAAGTGGGAGCAGGCTTGCTTGCGAAGGCGTCAGCAGGATCAGCACTGTACTTCGCCTGGTAAATCTATTCGCGAGCAAGCTCGCTCACACGTGTTTGAGTAAGTGAAACGGCCATTCGCCGTTTTGTAACAAAGCCACGCTAATGTCGCACCTGCCCGATGAAAGCCGGGCGCGCATGAGCGTATTCAAGGGGTTGTTCCTCAGGCAGGGGACAATCCCTTTTTTTCGCCTTGTATATTCCATCTAGCTATTGGCTGATAGCTTCTTATTCCTTAACCAATGGATACTCGCTCCTTATACTGCGCCGATGAACGCACGAATGCAGGAGCATGACCCATGCAGAACGAGTCGATCCGCTATCTGATCGTGCCAGGCTGGCAGGGGTCAGGCGCCGAGCACTGGCAAACCCATTGGCAAAACAGCCTGCCCAATAGCGAACGCGTGGAGCAAATGGACTGGCACAACCCGCGCCGTGAAGACTGGGTCGGCCAACTGCAGCGCAGTATTGCGGCCCAGGACACGCCGGTGATTCTTGTCGCCCACAGCCTGGGCTGCGTCACCGTGGCGCATTGGGCGCGGCTGGCGCCCTTGCAGTCGCTGCGCCAGGTCAAAGGCGCCTTGCTGGTCGCCCCCGCCGACGTCGAACGCCCCAACTGCTCGCCGGCATTGCGTAATTTCGCACCAATCCCGCAAGACCTGCTGCCGTTTCCGACCCAGATTGTCACGTCGGACAACGACGCCGCTGTCAGCACGGCCCGCGCCATGGCGATGGCCCGCCACTGGGGCGCCGAGATCGGCGTGCTCAGCGAGGCCGGGCATATCAACGTCAAGTCCGGGCATCGGCGCTGGGAGCAAGGCTTTGCCTACCTCTACCGGTTACAGAGCCGAATGGAACATCAAGCCCGTCGTCGCGCCTGAACCGCTGATCCTTTTCGTTTTACGCCTGAGCTTGCACAAGGTTCAGGCGGGAGTCTGTCATGAGCCAGGAACATCCCCTCGGTCAGCCCTTGCTGACCTTTCCCGATGCCGAAAAAAGCCCCCTGAGCATTCGCGCCAAAGCGCTGGTGTTCATCGATCCGCGCTCCAGACGGCTACGCGAGGAAATGGAGCAACTGGCGCCGCGTGCGCTGCCGGTATTGATCCGGGGCGAGTCAGGGACCGGCAAGGAACTGCTGGCGCGGCACATCCATCGCGGCAGTGATCGCCCGGGGCTTTTCGTCTCGGTCAACTGCGGCGCCATCAGCCCGACCTATGCCGACGCCGAACTGTTCGGTTATGCCGCAGGCACCCACAGCGGCTCGGCCAGCAGCCGCGCCGGCTGGTTCGGTTCAGCCAACGGCGGCACGCTGTACCTGGATGAAATCGGCGACCTGCCGTTGTCGATTCAGACCAAACTGCTGGCTGCGCTGGAAAACCATGAAGTCGTCCGCGTCGGTGCGCCGCATCCAAGCCCGGTGGATGTGCGACTGGTGGCTGCCACCAGTATCGATCTGGCGCAAGCAGTGGCCGCTGGCAAGTTTCACGAGCGGCTGTTCAGCTACCTCAGCGAAGGCCATCTCGACCTGCCGCCCCTGCGCGAGCAGCCAGGCAACGTGTTGCCACTGGCCGAGTACTTTCTGGGCATCTACAGCCAGCGCCTGGGCCTCGAGGTACCGCTGATCAGCGAGGCCGCGCAGCAGGTGCTGGAAAGCCACCGCTGGCCCGGCAATACCCGCGAACTGGAGAATGTCATCCACTTTGCCTTGCTGGTCAGCAGCGGCGCAGAGATTCTGCCGGAACACTTGAACCTGTCTGTCATCGCAGAGCCGCTGCGCGAACTCGAACGGCTGCTGTCAGGCGCTCCAGCCCAGGCCCGGCGCGAGCACCTGGACGCCCTGCGGCACCTGCTCGAACGTTTTGGTTGAAGGACACCCCCTTCTGCAGCGCTGGATGCATGCTTGAAAAGCATAAGCACCAGCTAAAAAAGTATTGTCTTGGAATAAACAATATCGGTAATGTCCGCTCCACGCCCCCCGCAGCACCGCTGGGGGCTTCTCATTGAAGAGCTGTCGTGCTGAGCGACCTCGATTTCCCAAGGGCATTGCATGAAGAAGACATTGCTGTTGACCGCTTTGGCGGCTGTATTTTCGGTAAGTATCGCCCAGGCAGGCGAGAAGCTGGTGGTGGGCGCGACACCGGTTCCCCACGCGGAAATTCTGGAACTGATCAAGCCTGAGCTGGCAAAGGAAGGCGTCGACCTGGAAATCAAGGTCTTCACCGACTACGTGCAGCCTAACGTGCAGCTCAACGAAAAGCGTCTGGACGCCAATTACTTCCAGACCAAGCCGTATCTGGAAGGCTTCAACAAGGGCAAGGGCGCCAACCTGGTGATCGGTGTGGGTGTCCACGTTGAACCGTTCGGCGGCTACTCCACCAAGTACAAGAAGCTGGCAGACCTGCCGGATGGCGCCACCATCGCCATCCCCAATGAAGGCAGCAATGCCGGTCGTGCGCTTCTGCTGCTGCAGAAAGGCGGCCTGATCACCCTGAAAGACCCGACCAACGCGCTGGCCACACCAAAAGACATCGCCACCAACCCGAAAAAGCTCAAGTTCCGCGAGCTGGAATCGGCGGTATTGCCGCGCGCTCTGGGCCAGGTTGATCTGGCCATGATCAACACCAACTATGCGCTGGAAGCCAAGCTGAGCCCGAAGAACGATGCGCTGATCATCGAGGGTTCTGACTCGCCTTACGTCAACTACCTGGTGACCCGCGAGGACAATGCTCACGCCGACGCCATCGAGAAACTGTCGAAGGCGCTGACCAGCCAGCAAGTCAAAGACTTCATCAACAAGAAGTACGACGGCGCAGTCATCCCGGCGTTCTGATTGGCGAATACCTTCAAGCGACACTCAACGCCGACGCTGGCAACAGCGTCGGCGTTTTTGTGTATGCGCTCCGGGACGCCGTCGCTGCCTCGCGTTGCTCGGTGGAGCGCCACCCCGGAAGCGCCTATGGGAATCTGAAACGGGTACTAGGATGATGGCAGATGGCAGGTGGGAGGTGGCAGGTGGCAGATGGCAGATGGCAGGTGGGAGCAAGCTTGCTTGCGAAGGCGTCAGTCAGCTCAGCGCACTACTGTTTGCGGCATCTCGTTCGCGAGCAAGCTCGCTCCCACAAAGCTCACTCCCACCACCCCTACGCCCCAGGTATATCCACCATAGAAATGAGCGTGGGTGGGCTCGTCACCACAATCTGCCCTAATCGTTTAACGAACTATCCATATGCATTAAAGGTATTTAAATTAATTTTCTTATACCTATAAAGTCGACGTTCTCAACCACCAGTCTTCTGGAGTCGGCGTTTATGTCTGCAGCCTCTTTCGCGTCATCTTCTGTTCAAGCCGCGTCGCAGGTGTTCGATGTGCGCCCGTTCGCCGACACGGTAGGCGCAGAAATCGTGGGCCTGGACCTGTCGCGGCCGCTCAACGACGCCGACTTCGCCCGCGTGCATAAGGCTCATCTGGATCACCACGTGGTGGTGTTCCGCGATCAACGAATTACCCCGCAACAGCAGGTCGACTTCAGCCGGCGTTTCGGCGTGCTGCAGATTCATGTGCTCAAGCAGTTCCTGCTGGCCAACCATCCGGAAATCCTCATCGTTTCCAACATTGTCGACAACGGCCAGCCGATTGGTCTGGGCGACGCAGGCAAATACTGGCATTCGGATCTGTCCTATAAAGAACTGCCCAGCCTGGGTTCGATGCTCTACGCCCAGGAGCTGCCCAGCGAGGGCGGCGACACGCTGTTCGCCGACATGCACCTGGCGTGGGACACGCTGCCCGCGCACTTGCGTAAGGCGGTCGAAGGCCGCGCTGCGGTGCACAGCTACACCGCCCGTTATCGCGAGGGCCATAACGCACAGAACTGGCGCCCGACGCTGACGGCCGAGCAGTTGGCGCAGGTGGTGGTGGTCAGCCATCCGATTGTGCGCACGCACCCCGAAAACGGCCGCAAGGCGCTGTTCGTCAGCGAGGGATTCACCACCCATATCGTCGGTCTGCCGGAAGATGAAAGCCGGCAGATCCTCGCCGAACTGTTCGCCCACAGCGTGCGCCCGGAGGCCGTCTATCGGCACAAGTGGGCGCCCAACGACATGGTGTTCTGGGATAACCGCTCGCTGATCCACCTGGCAGGCGGCACTCCCGAACAGCTGCGTCGGCGCCTGCACCGCACCACCATCCAGGGCGATGCGCCGTTCTGAAACCGGAGCCTACCAATGAATGCTGTTCTGCAAAGCTACACGGCCAGCGCCTCCCCGATTGCGCCACAGGTTGATCAGCCCGCCGCTGAAGCCCTGCTGCACGTCCAGAACGTCAGCCTTGAATACCGCACGCCCGAGCGCGTCGTGCGGGCCACGCATCAGGTCAGTTTCGAAGTCGATCCGGCCGATCGCTTCGTGTTGCTGGGCCCCTCGGGCTGCGGCAAATCCACCCTGCTCAAGGCGGTTGCGGGTTTTATCAAGCCCAGCGAAGGCACGATTCGCCTCGCAGGCGCCGAGGTCAAGGAACCCGGCCCGGACCGCATCGTGGTGTTTCAGGAGTTCGATCAGCTGCCGCCGTGGAAAACCGTGATCGAGAACGTCATGTTTCCGCTGCTGGCTTCGCGCACCCTCAAACGCAAGGAAGCCGCCGAGCGGGCGCATTATTACCTGGCAAAAGTGGGGCTGAGCGCGTTCGCCGATGCCTATCCGCATACCTTGTCCGGCGGCATGAAGGCCCGGGTGGCGATTGCTCGCGCGCTGGCAATGCAGCCAAAAATCCTGCTGATGGACGAACCCTTCGCCGCCCTCGACGCCCTGACCCGTCGCAAGATGCAGGAAGAGCTGCTGGAGTTGTGGGAGGAAGTGCGTTTCACCCTGCTGTTCGTGACCCATTCCATTGAAGAAGCGCTGGTGGTGGGCAACCGCATCCTCTTGCTCTCGCCCCACCCAGGCCGCGTGCGAGCAGAGATCAACAGCCATCAGTACGACCTGAAAAGCCTTGGCAGCGTCGGGTTTCAACACACCGCGCAACGCATCCACCGGCTGCTGTTCGACGAAGGCGACAGCGAACCGACAGACCGCGACCTGAATTTCCAGGACATCCGCATCGCCTACTGATTTGCAGAGCCTTGTAGGAGCGAACTTGTTCGCGAGGCGATATTCCTGAGCACACAGGACCAACGCCTCGCCAACAAGTTGGCTCCTACAGGAGGTGCATCGCTTTCAACAGAGAACACCACCATGAACATCCGTGAAGAATACGAAGTCACGCTGGAACCGTTCACCCAGCAGGACCTGGCCCGCGACCTGCCGCTGGCGCAGCGCATCTTGCAACTGAGCGGGGTGCGCAAGAGCGTGATCCTGATGGTGCTGGCAGTGCTCTGGGAAATCGCGGCGCGTATTCAGGACAACGACCTGCTGCTGCCCAGCTTTCTGCAGACCGCTGCAGCATTTTATGACGGCATCCTCAGTGGCGAACTGCCAGGCAAGGTGTGGATTTCCCTGACCGTGCTGATTCAGGGCTATCTGATCGGCATTGTGCTGGCCTTCGTCCTGACCACGCTGGCGGTGTCGACCCGGCTGGGGCGCGATCTGCTCGGCACGCTGACCGCCATGTTCAACCCTCTGCCCGCCATCGCCCTGCTGCCGCTGGCGCTGCTGTGGTTCGGCCTGGGCCAGAACAGCCTGATCTTTGTGCTCGTGCATTCGGTGCTCTGGGCCCTGGCACTCAATACCTACGGGGGCTTTCTCGGGGTCTCCGAAACCCAGCGCATGGCCGGACGCAACTACGGCCTCAAGGGCCTGCGCTTTGTCTGGCACATCCTGATTCCGGCCGCGCTGCCGTCGATTCTTGCCGGGCTGAAAATCGGCTGGGCCTTCGCCTGGCGCACGCTGATCGCTGCCGAGCTGGTGTTTGGCGCTTCCTCGGGCAAGGGCGGCCTGGGCTGGTACATCTTCCAGAACCGCAACGAGCTGTATACCGACAAGGTGTTTGCGGGCCTGGCCGCCGTCATTCTGATTGGCCTGCTGGTGGAAAACCTGCTGTTCGCCAACATCGAACGCCTGACCATCAAGCGCTGGGGCATGCAGCGCTGACTGACAGCTAACGCCCTTCTTTCCTATGCACATCAAGGTGAAATCCATGGTCACTTCGTTCAAGCGTCCGGCGCTGACTGCGCTGGCAGCATCCCTCGGGCTGGTTGGCGCACTCATGAGCGCTGGCGCTCAGGCAGAAGGCAAGATCAGCATCGCGCAGCAGTTCGGCATCGGCTATCTGATCCTCGACGTCGTGCGTGATCAGCAGCTGATCGAGAAGCACGGCAAGGAGCAGGGTCTCGATATCAAGGTCGACTGGAACAGCATTTCCGGCGCCACGGCGATGAACGAAGCGCTGCTGGCAGGGGCTCTGGACGTGGTGTCCGCTGGTGTCCCGCCGATGCTGACCATCTGGGATCGCACCAAAGGCAAGCAGAACGTCAAGGCCATCGCCTCGCTGGGTTCGATGCCCAACTATCTGCTGACCAACAACCCGAACGTGAAGACCCTCAAGGATTTCACCGACAAGGACCGCATCGCCGTGCCTGCTGCGGGCGTAGGCTTCCAGTCGCGGACCTTGCAGATTGAAACGGCGAAGGTGTTCGGTAACGAGAACTTCAAGAAATTCGACAACATCTCCGTCAGCCTTGCCCACCCGGACGCCACCTCGGCGCTGCTGGCGGGCGGTTCGGAAATCAACTCGCACTTTTCCAGCCCGCCGTTTCAATACCAGGCGCTGGAAAACCCGAAAGTGCACAAGGTATTGAGCTCGTACGATGTGCTGGGCGGTCAGGCGACCTTCAACGTGCTGTACACCACGCAGAAATTCCACGACGCCAATCCGAAGACCTACAAAGCGTTTTATGACGCGCTGGCCGAAGCCGAGAAGATCATCAAGGCCGACAAACCTGCGGCCGCCCAGACCTACATTCGCGTCGAGCAATCGAAACTGCCGCTGGCGCTGGTGGAGAAGATCGTCTCCGACCCGGAAATCGACTTCACCATCGCGCCACAACGCACCTTTATCTATGCCGAAAAACTTCATGAGCTGGGCGTGCTGAAGAACAAGGCGGACAGCTGGAAAGATTATTTCTTTGAAGAAGCCCAGGGTGGCGAGGGCAGTTGATCGGGCTGCGAAGGTGGTGCCAGGCTAGGTGGAAGAATCCGTAGGAGCGCCCGGGGTGGCGCTCCACCGAGCACCGCGAGGCCGCGATGGCGGTGTGTCAGGTACGAAGCCATCGCCGAGTCGCGCTGCTCCTGGGCTCCTACAGGATCGGGGCAGTTGATGGTTTTGCGGCATGCTGTAGGAGCGCCCGGGGTGGCGCTCCACCGAGCAGCGCGAGGCCGCGATTGGGCAGAGCATCCGACAGATCTGCAGCGGCTGGACTACCGCCATCGCGGGCAAGCGCGCTCCTACAGAAAAGCATCCCTGTTGCGATCACACCTCTGGCGCTGATTTATCAATGACCTGCGCTGCATCAGCCTCGCTGCCCAACGCCGGGCTGGGCGCCTGCAGGTCGTTATCATCAGGCACTGCGACAGTCACGGGTGGAGGCTGCAACAGGCTTGGATCAATCACTCCGGTCAGTTTCTTGCGCAAACGCTGCAAGTCCGCCACGTTCAGTTTCAGCAACCGCGCGGGCTTGGTCTTGAGCAGCGAGGTGACGCTGTCTTCATCGCCCAGCCGCGCCATGTGCCCGGCCAGGTTCATCACCAGCACCTCACGGGTATAAACCCCGGTGTTGTATTGGTAAACCGCCGCCGTCAGTTCGCGCAGCTCGAGCGGCAGGCGCCAGCGGGTGCGCAAGGCCGAGCCGAATGAGGCTGCATATTGCTCCAGCGCCCGGCTGATCAATTCATCATTGAGCGCACCTCCGGCGAACAGCCATTCCTGCAGACAACTCAGCACCGCCAGATCACCCAGCGAGAGCATCAGCGCGGCGCTGAAACAACGTTCGACGTCGACCTCCAGCATTTTGGCCAAGACCCGCGCGTACTCGGCCGTACGCTGCGACTGCGCCCACAAGGCACTGGCCTGCGTCTGCAACGTAGGATTGCCGAGCGTTGCGGTGCGCTTTTTCGCCAGCCCCGACACAATGCCGACACTCTGCGCCACGCCGAGCAAGGCCAGTGCACCGGCCAGCGTCTGCACCGGCTTGCCGGTATGCCCGGCGGCGGTATTGGCGGCGGCAATCAATACGGCGGTAACGTGCGGGTCCTTGCGCAACTCCTGTGCCAGCAGCCCGGCATCCATGCCGCCAGCGCCCTGGCTGAGTTTCAGCGCAGTGGCGACATCGACGAACAGCGGCGCGGCATCAGCGGTGTCGCGGCGCTTCTCCAGAAACTTGCTCAGGGTCTGACCGGCCCCCAGCGCCGGGACCGCGCCTGGCATCGGGCAGGCCAGCAGCAGGCTTTCGATGCGCAGACGCAGCTTTTCGGTATCCAGGGGTTTGGTCAGGTACGCCGTCGGCGCCAGGGGCAGCACTTCCCGCACGCTGGCGTTGTCATTGCGATTGCTGATCAGAATGAACGGCACCGGATAAGGCCGCCGCAACGCGCGTATGCCCCGCAGCAGGGCCAGACCATCAATCACCGGCAGCTCACGGGCGGCGATGATCAGGTCCGGCAGATGACTTTTGATAAAGCCCACCGCCTGTTTGCCGTCGGTACAGATATCGAGCTCGACATCGTCGCGCACGCTCAGGATCAGCTCGCTGAGCGTTTCCCGAACCCAGGGATCGGATTCAGCAATCAGTACCCGGGTTACCGCAGGCGAATCCACAGCTGTCATTAGCGCGCTCCGACGTCCTTGCGCTCACCTTAGCCAATGCGCGGGCCGGGATACAGGTGAAAACAGCCAATGGCGGGCGTAAAACGCAAAAAAACCCGCCGAAGCGGGTCTTTTCTGTGCAACTGATCATAAATCAATCAACGATCAGCTCAACTCGGCGAAGCACTCTTCGATGATGGCCAGGCCTTTGTCCAGTTGCTCGTCAGGCGAGGTCAGCGGGACCAGCACGCGCAAGACGTTGCCGTAGGTGCCGCAGGACAGCAGGATCAAACCCTTGTCACGCGCCTTGGCAACGACTTGCGAAACAGCCGCAGCATTAGGCTTGTGCGAATCGCCGTCTTCGAACAGCTCCAGCGCGATCATCGCGCCCAGGGCACGCACTTCACCGATGACCGGGTGCTTGGCCTGAATCGCCCTGAGGCCCGTCACCAGGCGCTCGCCCACGGCCTTGCAGCGCTCCAGCAGGTGCTCTTCTTCGAACACCTGCAACACCGCCAGCGCCGCCGCGCAGGCCACCGGGCTGCCAGCATATGTGCCACCCAGACCGCCGGGCGCGATGGCGTCCATGTACTCGGCCTTGCCGCAGACACCGGCCAGCGGGAATCCACCGGCGATGGACTTGGCGAAGGTGGTCAGGTCGGCCGTCACGCCCATCTGCTCCATGGCGAAGAAAGTGCCGGTACGCCCTGCGCCGGTCTGCACTTCGTCAGCGATCAGCAGAATGCCGTGCTTGTCGCACAGCTCGCGCAGGCGGGCCATGAACGCTTTCGGTGCGACATAGAAACCACCCTCGCCCTGGACCGGCTCGATGATGATGGCGGCGATGTCTTTGGGCTCGGCGTCGTTCTTGAAGATGCGCTCGATGCTGGCGATGGAATCATCCACGCTGACGTCGTGCAGCTCGCACGGGTACAGGGCGCGAAAGATACCGCCGGGCATCAGGCCCATGCCGGCCGAGTAAGGCACCACTTTGCCGGTCAGGCCCAGAGTCATCATGGTGCGGCCGTGATAGGCGCCAGTGAAGGCGATCACGCCAGCACGGCCAGTGGCGGCGCGGGCGATTTTCACCGCGTTCTCGACAGCTTCGGAACCGGTGGTGACCAGCAGGGTTTTCTTGGCGAAATCACCTGGCACCTTGGCGTTGATTTTTTCGCACAGCTCAACGTACGGCTCGTACGCCAATACCTGAAAGCAGGTGTGGGTAAGCTTGGTCAGCTGCTCTTGCACGGCGGCAATGATTTTCGGGTGCAGGTGGCCGGTGTTGAGCACCGCGATGCCGCCCGCAAAGTCGATGAACTCGCGACCTTCGACGTCAGTCACGGTGGCGTTGCTGGCGGATGCTGCAAAGATCGGGTGGATCTGGCCGACACCGCGCGGGACAGCGGCTTCGCGGCGTTGCATCAATTCTGCGTTGGTTTGACTCATGATTTCCTCATTCGCCGCTCATCGGTCGGCGTGGTTCAAGGATCAAGCGGCCTGGATCAACTGCACCAGCATACGATGATCGACTGCTGCAGCCTGCAAGCCACCAAGAAATGGCGTTATAACAAAAGCCGATGACGCGTCGCTCTCGCGCGCCATCGGCTGCACTGCTTTTCTTTACCCGGCTGAAGGTATCAGACCGACAGGCACAGGTATTTGATTTCCAGGTAGTCCTCGATGCCGTACTTGGAGCCTTCACGCCCCAGGCCCGAGGACTTGATGCCACCAAACGGCGCCAGCTCGTTGGAGATCAGGCCCGTGTTGATCCCTACCATGCCGTATTCGAGCGCTTCGGCCACGCGGAATACGCGGCTCATGTTCTGCGCATAGAAGTAAGACGCCAGACCAAACTCGGTGTCATTGGACATGGCGATGACTTCTTCCTCGTCCTTGAAGCGGAACAGCGGCGCCAGCGGGCCGAAGGTTTCTTCTTTGGCGACCGCAGCATCCCTGGACACATTGACCAGAATGGTCGGCTCGAAGAAGTTGCCTTCCAGGCTGTTGCCGCCCACCAGCACTTTGGCGCCCTTGCTCACGGCGTCGGCAATGTGCTCCTTGACCTTGCTCACGGCCTTGTGGTCGATCAGCGGGCCCGTGGTGGTGCCGTCTTCCAGACCGTTACCGATCTTCAACTTGCTCACCGCCACTTTCAGCTTCTCGGCGAACGCATCGTAGACCGAGTCCTGCACGTAGATACGGTTGGCGCAGACGCAGGTCTGGCCGTTGTTGCGGTACTTGGAAATGATCGCGCCTTCGACGGCCTTGTCCAGGTCCGCGTCGTCGAACACGATGAAGGGCGCGTTGCCGCCCAACTCCAGGGAGACCTTCTTGATGTCCTTGGCGCATTCGGCCATCAGCTGACGACCGATCTCGGTCGAGCCGGTGAACGACAGCTTGCGCACGATCGGGTTGCCGGTCAGCTCGCTGCCGATATCGCCCGCGCTGCCCGTCACCACACTGAACACGCCGGCCGGGATGCCTGCACGCTCGGCCAGTTCAGCCAGCGCCAGTGCCGAATAAGGGGTTTGCGACGCAGGCTTGAGCACCATGGTGCAGCCTGCGGCCAGCGCCGGGCCTGCCTTGCGGGTGATCATCGCCGCCGGGAAATTCCACGGCGTGATCGCAGCGGTAACGCCGATGGGCTGCTTGAGCACGATCAGGCGCTTGTCCGGCTGATGGCCAGGAATCACATCGCCATAAACGCGCTTGGCCTCTTCGGCAAACCACTCGATAAAGGAAGCGGCATAGACGATTTCGCCCTTGGATTCGGCGAGCGGCTTGCCCTGCTCCAGGGTCATCAGGCGCGCCAGGTCGTCCTGGTTTTCGATCATCAGTTCGAACCAGCGACGCAGCTTGTTGCCACGGTCCTTGGCGGTGAGCGCACGCCAGGCTGGCAGCGCCTTGTCGGCCGCTTCGATGGCGCGACGGGTTTCAGCCGCGCCCATCTTCGGCACAGTGCCCAGGGTTTCGTTGGTGGCAGGGTTGCTGACGTTGAGGGTCTGGCCACTGTCGGCATCTGCCCAGGCGCCATTGATATAGGCTTGCTGGCGGAACAGTGTGGAATCTTTAAGCTGCATGTCGGGCCTCCAAAACAGCACCGCGCGCAGGCGGAGCAGATTTATGATCAGTCAAAGGTGCCACAGACGCAGGCCACCTTTGTGAAATCACCCGCCCAAGCGCACAGAAAACGCAAGTAACCGGGTAAAAACGTTTGATATCTCAAACGATCCTAGGTTCAACCGCCTTAAAGGACAAGAGGGTGTTCGAAAAAAAGAACAAACGGTCACGAAACCCTTACATCAATGTGGGACTGGTTTTAGTCGAGCATTCAGATCAAATGTGGGACCGGCTTTAGCCGGGAAAACGTCAGTGGGCCTTCAAGGCCAGTCATCGGCCGGAAAAAACCGCTCCACCAAAGGTTCATGGCCTACGCGCTCAACATAAGCCTGCCGGTCAAACGGCATGCCTGTGCGCAGGTCGAAAACCGGCCCGGCGTCGGGCTTGTCGACTTCACGCAGCCTGACCTTGATGAAGCGGTAGTGAGCACCCCGCACATCGCGCACGGATTCAATGCGCAAGAAACGGCCCGGCGTGAGAATCACTTCCGCCTCATTCGTCATCAGCGACAGGGGGCCTATCGGAATACCGCTGTGCAGGCCCTTGCCGATCAGCTCATAGACCACTGAGGCGTCATCGAACACATGCACCCTGTCCAGCCCCCTCGTCTGCCTGGGCGCCACGAACTCACGCAGCGCATAGGGGTTCTCGGTGAACGAGGTGATGTCCGTAGTGACCAGAACATCCCCAGGATTCAACTCGCCGTTGCGAAAGTGCGCCCCGCCGGTAGCGCGCTGAGCACTGCCGCCGCGCCACAGACGCACGGCTCCGCTGACGGGTAATTGCTCCAGCGAATCAAACAGGCCGTTCAGATAAACCAACAACCCGGCGTCACCATTTTTACCGTGGCGCAACAGGTTGTTCGCCTGAGTCATCTCGTGGGTATAGGCCAGGATGAAATCGTTGTGGAGGTCACTCTCTTCGATCCAGGTGAACCAGGGTTTTCCCTCCTTCATGAGGTAGCGAAAATGCTCTGGCGTGCTCAGCAACGGGTTCGCCGCCGAAGGTTTCGGAACACCGGCTTGCGACAATACCCGGCGCTGCCGGTCAAGCAATGTTGCGGACAGCTGCGTGGAGAGCCCGGGGCTCTCTTTCATATAGGTATCCCAAAACTGCGAAGCGATCCGCGCCACCTCGCCGGTGGATGCCTCGGCGGGTTGAGCCACCTCCACCAGCGTCCAGGTACGGCCTTCCAAGATTCGCAGCCCATAGTCAGGCAAAAACGCGAAGGGGTCTTCATCGTCCTCGACCAGCCAGCCCTCGGTTTCGGGGCTGTAACGCACTCTCAGCTCGAGGTCGTCCATTTCTATCCAGGTCGAGCCATCGGTGTCGACGCTCACTCCGTCCAGCAGGCCCGGTGTGGTATTGGCTGGAGGAAGAATGCGGTTGCCGTCCAGGCTTTCCAGCTCGTGATCCAGACGCGAGGTGGGCTGCCAGCTGTGGGGTGCCGCCAATCGTTCATGAGGCGGCGCACGAAAACTCAGCGCTCTGGCCCCCAGCCCCAGATCAATCAGGGAAAACACGCTGACCACCGCATCGGCAACGGCTGAAAAAATGGCTTGGGTGCGGTCGCTGGCAGTGCGTGCGCCCAGTGCCGCATCGACATCCAGCGCCAGACGCGCAACCCCCGCCCCCAGCATAATCAGCCCCAGGGGCCAGGCCATGGTTGCGAATGCGCCGAAGACATTCAGAAACGCCCCCAGGTAACCGCGCCATAGGGTCTTGCGCAGGTCGGCATTGCTAATCGCAAGCGTATGACTGACCGCCAGATCAGCCTTGGCCCAGTCACGTAATTCAACAAACAAGTCGCCAGCCACTGCCCGGCCCACGCCGAACGGCCAGGCCGGAGCAGCCGTCGGCCCTAGCCGTTTGAGCAAGCCATCCAGCGCCTGCTGCCGCTGAGTGGGGCTTGATTGCTGACTCGTCCGATACAACGCGTCGAATACCTGCGGCTGACGAAGCTGCTGGCTGAGCCAGTGCGCCAGGTCACCAAAATTGGCGAACCCACGCGGAACCCAGTCCGTACCGGGGCAATAGAGCACTGTGCGTCCGTCAATGGCGCGCAATGTCACCACATGCCCGCCGCCGGTAATCACGTAATGCCGGATATGAAAATCATCGCGGCCGGATGCCGCCTGCAGCAGCGCCAGCGTCACCTCCCCAGCGCCCAGGCCCAGCCATCTGCGCAAGCGTGATCGATCCGTCAGGGTGAGCGCGCCCTGCCTGAAGCCCTCTTCGAGCAAGGCAATGAAGCGCACCTTGGCCAGCAACGTGAAATCATCGCTGTGTTCGCGCCAGAACATCGCGGTGCGCTGGCTCAACAGGGAAGTAAAATCCAGTGCCCAAAAGTCCCCCATTACCTTGCTCACATCGAGCCGCACCTCGTTGCGCTGGCCGTAATCGCTGGCCCCCGCCCCCTGGCTATAAAAGCCGCTGTAGACCGGCAACGCATCGGGGGCCAGTTGAAAACCATCGCTGAACCGGTGGACCAGCAGCGCGGTGAACGTCAGCGACTGCAACGGCTGCTCGCCATGACGCCAACCAGTGAACGTCGGCCCGCTGACAGCATCGTCAAAGGCGTGCCACCAGACACGATCCGGGTCCATGGCTTTACCAGTGTGCTGCAACAGATACGCGGCGGCCGTCGTCCGCGCCAACAGATAGAGATCGGGCCATGCCTCAAGGCAAGCCCGCGCCTTGTCCATCACCACCCGCGCCTGGGGCAATGCGTTGAGGCTGCGCTCAAAGTGCTCAAGGTCGATGCCCATCTTGAAAGTCCTGACATAAAGACGTCTAGATAAACACCTCCCCCGCCTGCCCTGGGGGTAGATAGATAGCCTGACCTATGCCGGCCAGAGACAGACAAGCCTGGCAAAACACGCGGCCAGTCAATGCATTGGACGCCTTCAGTCCATATGGGTATCATGGCGCCCGCGCTGCACCAGTAGCTCAGCTGGATAGAGTACTGCCCTCCGAAGGCAGGGGTCGTGGGTTCGAATCCCGCCTGGTGCACCATCTTCTATCCCTTGTAATACAAGGGATTAGCTCCACTGCCAGAAACCTGTCCTAGTCCTGAAAGTCGTTTTTGCCACAAATTTGCCACACTCAGGTGTGGCGGGAATGGTCGAAATGGCAACAATCAGGAATCGCGGCCCAGCCGTTAATAAAGGACAGTGGGAAGCGCAAATTCGTCGTAAGGGCTATCCAGCCCAGCGAAAAACTTTCGAAACCAAATCCGATGCCCAAGCCTGGGCGCGCATGATCGAAAGCGAAATCGACCGGGGCATCTTTGTCTCCCGCGTCGAGGCTGAACGCACCGCCTTTCATCAGCTCATCGATCGCTACATCTCCGAGATCGCTCCGAAGCACAAAGGCGCGTATTCGGAAATCAAACGCCTGGAAGCGCTCAAGCGTCATCCGCTGGCGACGCGTATCGTTGCCACCCTCACCTCTTCAGATTTTGCCCGCTACCGTGACGAGCGCTTGAAGATCCGCAAAGGCAACACGGTGAAACGTGAGCTGGCTTTGTTTCAGTGCGTGATTGAGGTCGCTCGCCGCGAATGGGGCATTCATCTGGCCGAGAATCCAGTCAGGATGGTCAGCCGCCCCAGCTACAACGACGAGCGCTTGCGACGCCTTGACCGAATTGAAGAGCAATACATGCTCGACGCGTTAGAGCTTCGTGAACGACGTGCTGATGGGACCTACGCCGATGCATCCCACAATCCATGGATACGGCCCATCGTCCAACTGGCGATTGAGACGGCGATGCGCCGTGGCGAGATTTTCGAGCTGCGATGGAAACATGTGAATTTGGATCGTAGGACCGCGCACCTTCCTGCGACCAAGAACGGACTGCCCAGAAACGTCCCGCTTTCACCGAAGGCTATTCAGCTGCTCAAAGATTTACCGCGTTCGCTGTGCGGGCGAGTCTTCCCCACCACGGCTGATGCTCTCAAGAAGGCGTTTGTGAGAGGTGTGGAGCGTGCGAGGCTTAAATACTTGGGAGATTGCGAAGTGGCGCAGGTAATGCCTCAGGAAGACTTCCTGATCAATCTACGCTTTCACGACCTGCGGCATGAAGCGACCTGTCGGCTTGCGACCAAACTGCCGAATTTGATCGAGCTTGCCAGCGTGACGGGGCATCGCGAGGTGAACATGCTCAAGCGTTACTACAACATCACAGCGGAAGAGTTGGCAGCAAAGCTAGCTTGATCGAACCACACCCTTCGGTGTGGTAATTGCATAGATGGAGCATCATTTGCGCACCGCTGGGCCAGTCGTGTGCTTCGGATGAGGCCACCACACTGGGTGTCTTTGACCGGCAGAAGTCGGCCAATCCCGGATAGCCGACACCATCGCGACCAGAAATGATCATGTTCCTGATGTCCATGCCGTGGGACCAGAGGCCCGCATCTCCTGCCGACACCGCCATACGCATTTATAATGCCCCCGCCAACCTGTCCAACCGCACCAGATGCGGCCTTTTGTTCGCTCGAGGCAGACATGATCCAACCGAGAAAACGCCGCTCGATCAATCAAGTAAAAGAAGAAATTTCCGTACAAGTCCTTAGAGAACGCCTGCCGGAACAATGGGTCGTCCACGATTATGGAGCTGACTACGGCATCGACTGCGTGATCGAGCTGTTTGACTTCGTGGAAGGCGATGCAACAGTAGCGGAGACACTGGGTGAGAACATTTTTGTTCAGCTCAAGGGCTCCAGCTCAATCAATTACAGTACGCGGCGGGCTTATCACCGAGGAAACGTTGCCAAGGGGCCACTGGCTGAATCCCGCGACCAATACGATGACATCCCTGTCGCGAAATTTAAGCTTGAAATGTCAGAAATCCTGACTGTGCAAGCTATGGGCGTCGCAGTACCTGTGCTCCTCATTCTGGTTGACACGACCACCAGGGACGCATTTTTCATATGCCTGAATGACTACATCGACAAGGTGATCATTCCAGAAGATCCTCTGTACTACGAGAAAGCGCACAAAACCATCAACATCCCGCTGGCGAATCAAATCAGCCTTGAAGAAGACCGTTTGGTCCCGCTAAGAGCTTACGGCAAGCGTTCGAAGATGTACGGCGCATTCGGGATGTTCCATTATCAGCATCGAGAAATTCTCCGGGCGCGGGGCAAGATGCTTGTAGCGGAGAAAAAATCCCCAGAAAACGTCATCGCCATGATCAGGACCTTTGCATCAATATCCCTTCGCCTGGATATCTGGCAAGGCCATGAATTTTGGAAGCCGATGGCTTGGAGCCATACAGAACTGAGTGACATCCTCGAAAACATCCAGTCAGGGTTTGCTATAGAAGATATCGACGGTCTGCTGGAATATTGCGACATGCACGTGTGGCGGAGACTGGCAAATCTCTCAAGCATGTACGAGGAGCTCGTCAGGGAATGGTTTATGCCCACAGGCCTAGCCGCCCTATGCTCATACCCTTCGCCTCCCACCGAGGAGCCTACCGACACTGAGGCTACAGACTCCCATCCAGGTTGACAGCGTTGTCGGGCACAACCTTTTGGAGTGAAGATGGCCCAGCTTTACAAAAACGGCACAACCTTGGGTTGATGGGTGGCCACCTGAACGATGCTTAGCACAGCCCGATGCACTCCTTTGGACGTCCTCAGTGAGTGGAGCAGATCAAATTAGCTAGATACCAGCTATTGTTCTTTGGTATCCAATGCCTACGACGCAAAAGGCCGCTGCGCACCACTGACTTCTGACTCCTAAATCACGTTGGAAACCTATGCATAGTCTTCTTCTTGGCAACGGTATAAATCGCGTCGCATTGCAGAGAGGCTGGTACGAGATACTGCGGGAGTTGGCGACCACATTTGGCGGTATAGACTTGGTACCACATATCGACTCTAAACCGCTGTCCATGTTCATCGAGGAGTTATGTGCCCGCTCCACAATACCATTCCAAAAAGCAGAGCATATGGTAAAAGTTGAGTTCGCGAAGTTACTCAAGCAGATCGATTCGGTCGAAGCTCACACTAGGGTCTGTGGCCAATTCAACGTGATCATGACCACGAACTATGATTTTACGATTGAGGAGGCATTTGCCGGGCCACTTCACTCTCCTGCATTCCTTGCTCCCGAATCGAGATACAGCCTATTTCGTCGGCACACTGCGGGCGAGAAGGAAATCTGGCATGTTCATGGCGACGTAGCTCGACCGGGTTCAATGGTATTGGGATTCGATCACTACGCTGGATACCTGCAAAAAATCCGAAACTACGTGACAGATTCGGTTGAGGTAAAGGGCCACCCCCACGGACGTGTAGGTAGTCCCGTGAAAAGCGGCAATTTAGAATTCACTGATAACCGTAGCATTTACTCATGGGTGGATTATTTCTTGCGTGATCACATCCACATTGTCGGGCTGGGTTTGGACTTCACGGAAATCGATCTTTGGTGGTTGTTGCTGCATAAACGGCGGCGGAAGCATCAAACAGGGCAGGTTTTTTACTACCACGTCTCGCTCGATAGGGAGGCAAATGAGACCCCAATCACGTCGCTACTACGGTCGTTGAATGTAACGGTAGTACCAGTGGTAGCGGCAAGCTATAACGACTGCTATCTCAAAGCCGCTGACCTCATAGAAACTAAGATCGCGTCTCTGCCCGAACTATACCCAACTCCACTACGGCTCGATGAAAACCAGCATTTCGAGTCGCAAATCTATAGGTCATCAGCCAAGCAGGGAGCGTTTAAGTTTCCTAGGCTGAAATAGTCGATCAGCTCCGGAGGCCAGCATTTAGGTCGCTGTTTACTATCGCCAGCGGCAGCTATGGGTCGAATATAGTCGGTCAATGACATCCCGTATCCTACTCAGGTCGAATGCAAACGGGCGGTCAAGGTCCATGCAATTACTGATCTAGGGACAGGGCAAGCTCTCTAGCATCCAAGTCGGTTCGCAAGCGAGTAGCCGTAACCTGATCGCGCTCAAGCTGGCGAAGCTGATAAACCTCATAGAAGCACGCGACAACCTGCTCCTTGGTCAAATCAGGGAGCGTCGTCCGGCGTTTGAGGGTATTCACTATTTTGCGTGCGCAGAGCTGAGCAGCTTCTCGCTCATATGAACGAAAAGCCAAATCGCGGAAAGCCCACATGCTGATCCAGCCGCTTGATAACGCCCATAGCATCAAACGCTGATAGGTGGACCAAGCCATACGTGTGTGACCGCTCAAATACCGTCGGAGAATCCGGCCGTCCGCGTCTTTGAATCCGTAAATCCCCAGCTCCGTGAGCCGCCGCTCAAGGGCCACCCGAGACATCCCTGACTTGCGCAAAATTGCTGAGAAAAGGTACTCAAGCAGGTCCAAAGGGACACGGACAACAAAGTTTCTCCGGCCCGTTTCTTCATGACGTTTCAGTTCACGAAAAACAAGCTGGAAAGCTTCATCTGGGTCGACATCTGAATCAGAAATGTGTGGTTGCATAGAGCCATTCTTTGGCTAATTCGCGCATCTGTCAAAAAGGTGTCCTAGTGAATCCGCAGTCGCATGGCGAAAGCTGGAGGCATTCCATAGCAGCCGAGCGACAGTCACGATGAGCATCGATTACGAAACTATTCAAAAGATTCAGAAGCTAGCAGATGACGTACTGATTGGCGTAGCCGAGGTCGCTGCATTGACAGGCTTCAGCGCTCTAACAGTGCGTCAGCGCAAACTGCCGGGGCTTGAGCCCGTTCCCGGCCTCTCACGCTTGCGATGGCGCCTAGGTGATCTCAGACAGTGGATGCGCACCGGGGCAATCACATCGGCTCCTCTCCTCAAGCAAGCCTCGACCGAAGGAACACATAAAGTCGGGCGCCCTACCAAGAAGGCTCAGATGGAGGCGAGAAAATGAGTAAGCTGGAATTATCGGTTGATGCCGCCACCGGGCAGGAACCACAGGATCAATTGAAGTCCAACACCTATTGGTTTCACATTTTCCAGGCCATGGTGGATCACGAACTCGCAAAGCTAGGACCGTATGCATTCGCGGTCTACTGCGTGATCAAATCCCACTGCGATCTCAGAACGGGACTGTCGATTCCTTCAATCCCAACCATCGCTCGCAAAGCTGGGATCAGTCCGCGCCAGGCTATGCGCGAGATCAAAACGCTTGAAACCCGAGGCTACATCAGCAGGACTCGGTCCCGTAAACATAACGAATATAAGCTCACGGAGAAAATCGCAATTAGCGACTCGCAAGGCAGACCCAGAGGCCAAGCACAGTGGGAGTACCGTCCAGCCCAGATCAAAAGCACGGTTGAGGAGCTGAAACGTATGCTCTTCAACAGGGAGGCAGTCGGCCAAGGTATTCACATCGAAAACCTACAGATCATCGAGAACCAGACCAACATCGGCTTCCAAATTAGCCAAGCTGACTTGGACCATTTGGCCGAGAGCAATCCGGACATCTACACCAAGCTACTGTCTATCCGGAATTCGATCCGGGAGCGCAAGGCGACCAAAACATGAGTTATACACAGGGCCGTCAGTCACGTGACAGGGTGGCATGTATGCGCTCACTTCAGGTGACTGTGTGACATGTGTAACCTGATTTGAGGTGACACAGAGTCACTCATACAAGAAGAGAAAAAACCATATCAGTCGGAATGCTATAACTGCTCGAAATCCGACAAGATCTAGGAACGCGCCAAGCCATGAAAACGATCCGCAGGAGGTCTCAACGATGATCCAACCATCAGATGCTCATAGACTGGAAATCGCTCAGGACGCATTGGGTTGCTTAATAGCGCTCCGTTCTGAGTCGATTTTCTACGAGAGGAAGAAAGCCCAGCCGAATGCTGAAATCATCAGCCAGTGGAAAGCAGAGCGGAACACCCTCTTCGACCTGACCCGCAGTTTGAACTGTAACGACCCGGATACCATCGAGAATGTAATCGCGACCTATGGCCCCTCTGCCAGAGCTCTGTTTGATCAGGAAGGCAGTCTGAGCAGCTAGCCCTGCGCACCGGCTACCCGAAGTGCGTATCAGTTAAGGCGTTCCACTTTTACTGACATGCGTTTAGCCGCCCTGAGATGCTGCACTCAATCTGAATCGGGCAGCGTGCAGGGTCTTGCAGGCTTTGACTCGGGAATGAGCTCAGGTATCAGCTTGAGCTCTCCCGCATAGACCATGAGGGTTCCGCACCTGGTAAGCGGCTTACCACCGTTCATCGCGCCTACAGATTTCCGTCGCAGTGCAAGCGACCACATTTTCCTCAGCCAGCTTTCACTCATAGCGTTTCCTCCAGTTGTGGATGACGTGCCTAGATTTGCCTACCACATGCCTCCCTCAGCATCACCAGATCTACCTTTCTCTGTGCTGCCAGATGTTTTTCTCTTCTTATCCGAGCGATGCACGCACAGTCACCAACGGCAAACCCGCATACCTCAAAATAATGACACCATCACAGCCAAAGCCCTGCTTCGTGCGGCGTCGTATTGCGGTGTTTTTTGAAAGTTACCGTACTCGCTTCGCAAAATATTTCGATCATCAATTTTGTTGAGCAGATGGCGTCTGAGTCTCGTGTTGATCGAGTCATTGGACGATTCCCCTGCCCCATCCCCAACGATGCTTTTATTCATCAAGGACCAAGAAATCCAGCACCTACGTACAGACAACTTTTCTGACCAAAATCGTCCACAACGGCTGCAACCATTTGGTGGATAAGAACTGGGACAGGGTAGGGTTTGTACTCCCGCCATGAATGGCGTACGTACAACCGGCAACGCGGCAGTCGTTTCACTCCCTTGCTTTGCCTACCGTACCTGCTCAGGGCAAGCCCCGAGACCCCACTACACTCATTGGCCGGAAAATTTTGGCGGAATCCGCTCCCGACGATGGATCACAACTCGGTAGAGATGCCCCCCAGCGCAAGAACCTCATGATCCGCCAGCCCTTGCCTCCGCTGGGCCAATCCGAGGGGCGAAATGAGCGCGTTGTGCTCGACAATTTGCTGTTCAAGCAACCGCCCTAGAAGCAGCAGCTCACCTTGCACCTCAAGTGCCCGAAGTCGTTCGGGAGAATTAAACGCCCAGCGATCAAGAATCTGCCAGCCGCATGCATGATACGAAGTGGATCGGCGGACAGAATCGATGGTCGTAGCCGCCAGGATGCCGGAAGCGATTCTCAATGGCGTGTGGTTAATCAGCATGGGCAGATTCCCTTTGTTGTAGGCAATTGATCATTCGTGTGTTCTGCGCAATGGAAGAGGTTCTGAAGCCGCCTTTGCGTCTTAGCTCTCGAATGTGAGCGAGCGAAAAACCGAGAGTGGATAGGACGGCAACATCGTCAGAGGCCAGCGCTTGATTGGCCAAACGCATAGTAGCGTTGGCTTGCTTCAGTTGAGCGATATCTATCTGCCAAACACTGCCTTTAGTTACGTCTGTCATCGGGCTACTCCGAACGGGTAAGTGAAAGCTCCATCAACCTGTTAAGTGCTGAAGATTGCATGCAGCCGTGCCTCCGTATTGGTCACGTCCGTCGTTCTAAGCGCGAGGCTGAACTTCGGAATAGCCAAATCGCTCGTCAACAGCTCCAATCGATGGTTGCTCTTGCCGACTGGAAGGATGCGCCAGGAGCGAATCTCATCCAAACGGAAGAGATGACCGTCCTGACCAACGGGGTAGGCCAGCAACCTTTTCGATTGCAGGTCGACACCAACGTAGGCGTCATTGATCTTAGCGAACACCTCTACCTGCGGATGGAACCCTTCAGCCTGATAGCCGGCAACCATTTTTCTCAGCTTATCGGCATAGCTCTGGTTGATTCGGAAGAACAGCAATCCGCCCCCGACGAGGTAGAGAACCAAGACCCAGAACATCCACCGAATCGCTGGGTCTTCGCTACTGGTCAAACCCAGAAAGAATGTCAGGTTGAAGCCAGAAAAAACCACCACGACTAGCAAAAGCGCACCCACCGGCAAACACCCTACTGCCCATGCCACGCGAAACAACTCCCAGATAAGTCTCATGCATCCTCCTAAACCAAACGTGCACAGACAAAATAACTGAAAATCAGATATCCCAAAAGCAGATATAGCGTGATCAGCCGAACCTTGCCCGGACACGGCTATGACAAAGGCTATTTATCGACGCGAGCACGTGATTTTTTTGGAGGTGCTGAAGCGCATGCGTGTTGAATCAGGCATGACCCAGGCCCAGTGCTCTGCTGCGCTGGGGAGGCCGCAATCGTTCATGAGTGATGTGGAGAGAGGGGTAAGACGGCTGGATACGGTTCAACTTCGTGATTTGTGTCAGGTCTTGGGCAATGACCTTGTAAGCTTCGCCAAATCCTTCGAACGAGCCCTTAGCAATGAGAACGTAAACGAATAAAGGAGGCGACCACGGCAGGAGCCGCATAGCCTTCCCAAGCGCCCGGGTATCCACAGCGCGGCTTGAGCACAGACGCGTCCAGCTCGGCGTATAAGATGCCGTACTGACAGCACCGAGACCCCACCGGCAGCCAACGAAGCGACTGCAGCAGAATGGTAGGTATCTCCGCTCATCCGAGGCCCTATCCACGTGGCACGTGGAAATTCAGAATAGTCATGTTTTACTACGCCCCATACGAAGAGCGCAGAGCACCACAAATGATTGAGCAAAAAATCGAACAAAGCTTTATCGACAAGCTAGTTGAGCTCAAATACACCTATCGACCTGATATCACAGACCGCGCCTCGCTGGATCGTAACTTTCGGGATAAATTCGAGGCCCTTAACCGTGTGCGCCTCAGCGAGGGCGAGTTTGCTCGCCTGCTCGACGAGATCGTAACCCCCGACGTTTTCGGTGCCGCCCGTACCCTTCGCGAGCGAAATGCCTTCACTCGCGAGGATGGCACCCCGCTGAACTACACACTGGTCAACATCAAGGACTGGTGCAAAAACACATTTGAGGTCATCAATCAGCTGCGCATTAACACCGACAATAGCCACCACCGTTACGATGTTCTCATTCTCATTAACGGCATTCCTTGCGTCCAAGTGGAGCTGAAGACGCTCGGAATCAGTCCGCGCCGCGCCATGGAACAGATCGTTGAATATAAAAACGACCCCGGCAACGGCTATACCAAAACATTGCTGAGCTTCCTTCAGCTGTTCATCGTCAGCAACCGCAATGAGACTTGGTACTTTGCCAACAACAATGCGCGTCACTTTGCGTTTAACGCCGAGGAGCGATTTCTACCCATCTATCAGTTTGCCGACGAGACGAACAAGAAGATTACCCACATCGATAACTTCGCTGAAACCTTCCTCGTCAAGTGCACTCTAGGCCAAACGCTAAGCCGCTACATGGTGCTGATTGCTAGCGAGCAAAAACTTATGATAATGCGCCCTTATCAAGTCTATGCCGTCAAAGCCATCGTGGACTGCATCCAACAAAACTGCGGAAACGGCTACATATGGCATACCACCGGCAGCGGAAAGACGCTCACTTCCTTCAAGGCTTCAACCTTGCTCAAGGACAACCCCGACGTTGAGAAGTGCCTCTTTGTTGTGGACCGCAAAGACCTCGACCGACAGACCCGTGAGGAATTCAATAGGTTTCAGGAAGGCTGTGTTGAGGAGAACACCAATACTGGCGCGCTCGTGCGCCGCCTACTTTCCGAGGACTACGCGGACAAGGTAATCGTCACCACCATTCAGAAGCTCGGCCTCGCCCTAGATGAGAACAGCAAGCGCAACAAGCAGCGCAAAAAAAACGATCAGCCGACCTACAAAGAGCAGTTGGCACCGCTACGCGATAAGCGGATTGTCTTTATCTTCGACGAATGCCACCGCTCCCAGTTTGGCGAGAATCACAAGGCGATCAAAGCCTTCTTCCCAAAGGCTCAGCTCTTTGGGTTCACCGGCACGCCTATATTTGAAGACAACGCTTCCCGCGTGAAAGTGGAAGACCAGCAGGCCTCGTACCAGACTACTGAGGAGCTTTTTCAGAAGCGCTTGCATGCCTACACCATCACCCACGCCATTGAAGATGCAAACGTCCTGCGCTTCCATATCGATTACTTTAAACCAGAAGGCAAAAAAATACCCAAGCCTGGAGAAGGGCTAGCCAAGCGAGCAGTCATTGAGGCCATTCTGGCTAAGCACGACATCGCCACAGGCCAACGCCGCTTCAACGCTATTCTGGCCACCGCTAGCATCAACGACGCTATTGAATACCACCATCTCTTTGCCGAGCTGCAAAAAGTCAAGCAGCTTGCCGACCCCGATTTCACGCCGCTTAACATCGCGTGCGTGTTTTCGCCTCCCGCTGAAGGCAATGCCGATGTAAAACAGATTCAGGAGGACCTACCGCAGGAAAAACAGGACAACGAAGAGGACCCTGAGGGCAAGAAAGCGGCGCTCAAGGCAATCATGGCCGATTACAACGCCCGCTTTGGCACCAATACCAGCATCACCGAGTTCGACCTTTACTATCAAGACGTGCAAAAACGTATCAAAGACCAGCAGTGGCCAAAATCCGATCACCCGCATATGCAGAAAATCGACATCACCATAGTGGTAGATATGCTACTCACCGGCTTTGATTCCAAATACCTGAACACGCTCTATGTGGACAAAAACCTCAAGCACCATGGCTTGATCCAAGCTTTCTCGCGCACCAATCGGGTACTTAACGGAACCAAGCCCTACGGCAACATCCTCGACTTCCGTCAGCAGCAAGAAGCTGTAGATGCCGCCATCACGCTGTTCTCCGGCGAAAAGTCTAACCCGCAGGCACGCGAAATCTGGCTGGTAGACAAGGCACCAGTAGTTATCGAAAAACTTCACACTGCTGTGCAGAAGCTGGACGACTTTATGCATTCACAGGGCCTTGCTTGCTCCCCCGAGGCCGTGTCTAATCTTAAGGGCGACGAAGCCCGTGTTGCGTTTATTAGCCACTTCAAGGAAGTGCAGCGCCTCAAAACTCAGCTTGACCAATACACTGACCTCACCGAGGAAAACGCAGTCGTTATTGAGCAAATCCTTCCCAAGGAAAACCTCCTCGGATTTCGCGGGGCGTATCTGGAAACGGCCCAGCGCCTCAAGGGTCAGCAGGGCAATGGCGGTAAAGGCACCGATACCAAAGAGGATGCTGTGGACCAGCTCGATTTCGAGTTCGTCCTCTTCGCGTCTGCCGTCATTGACTACGATTATATTGTGGGGCTCATGTCCCGCTTCTCGCAGCAGGAACCGGGCAAACAGAAGATGAGCCGTGAGCAGCTCATTGGCCTTATTCAAGCCGATGCGAAGTTCATGAACGAGCGCGAAGACATTGCCGCGTACATCGCCACCCTCAAAGCTGGGGAGGGTTTAAGTGAGACAAAAATTAGGGACGGTTACATTTGCTTCAAAAAAGAAAAAGATGCCGTTGAAATCTCCACTATCGCAAGCAAACACAACCTAGATCCTATCGCCCTGCAAGGTTTTGTGGATAGCATTCTCCAACGAATGATCTTTGACGGTGAACAGCTCAGCGACCTTATGGTCGCGCGCGACCTCGGCTGGAAAGCCCGCACCCAGGCAGAACTCGCTCTGATGGACGACCTGCACCCTCTACTAACCAAACGTGCCCAGGGCCGCGAAATTTCAGGACTCAGCGCGTATGAGTAATAACAAAAAAATCCCAAAACACGACAAAACCGGCCAATCTACACTAATGATACCAAGGTTACGCTTTCCGGAATTTCGTGGTTCGGAGGGGTGGAAAAAGACACTACTTAAGGATGTGCTAACTGAGCACGGACTGAAGGGTGGTGGTAAATACGAAGTGCATTCCGTTTCCGTTCACAAGGGTGTTATCAATCAAAAAGAGCACCTCGGCAGAAGTTTCGCTGCTGCAGACACCTCCAAATACAACCTCGTAAAACCACACGATATCATCTATACCAAAAGTCCAACTGGAGAGTTTCCATTTGGCGTGGTGAAGCACAACCATCTTGGCTTTGAGGTGATTGTATCACCTCTTTACGGTGTGTTTTCTCCTGAGACTTCGTGGATAGGATACATCCTTGATGCCTATTTTGAATCTCCCATTAGAACTAAAAACTATTTAGCTCCTATAACGCAGAAAGGTGCTAAGAATACCATTCAGATCACAAATCAGGTTTTCCTTTCTAATGGCATTTACTTACCTCGCGACCCGCTCGAGCAGAAAAAAATCGCCGAGTTTCTAAACTCGGTACAGATGCTAATCGGGGCGGAAGCCGCTAAGTTAGAATCGCTCAAATCTCATAAAAAAGGACTGATGCAACAGCTTCTTCCCCGCGAAGGTAAAACCCAACCCCTCTTGCGCTTCCCAGAATTTAAAAAAGCGTCACATTGGGAGTTGGAAAAGCTTGAAGATTTGGCCAAAAGAGGCTCTGGCCATACCCCCAGTAAAAACATGCCTGAATATTACGATGGAGGCGTAAAATGGGTATCTCTCGCTGACTCAAATCGTTTGGATTGCGGACTTATTTCAAGCACGAAAATAGAACTTTCTGAGCTGGGTATCAAAAAATCTTCGGCTGTTCTACACCCAGCAGGCTCGGTCCTCATCAGCCGAGACGCAGGTGTCGGCAAAAGTGCGGTCATGAACGTGCCGATGGCCGTTAGTCAGCACTTCATTGTTTGGACCTGCCATCGTCATCTTCTCTCGAATTGGTTCTTGTATTACCTCCTTCAGAAAATGAAACCTGTCTTCGAAAGAATCGCTATGGGCAGCACTATCAAAACTATTGGTCTGCCATATTTTAAAAGCTTACACGTGCCGGTCCCATCTCTACCCGAGCAACAGCGCATCGCAGACTGCCTCATCTCCCTTGACGATCTTATCGCTGCCCAAATCCAAAAAATTGAGGCTCTAAAAAGACACAAAAAAGGGCTGATGCAGCAACTTTTTCCCAATTCCGAGGTGGAGGCATGAGTGGAAAGCAAAAAATTCATGTGTTTGCAAACATTGGGAAACTAGTCACCCGACTGCGGGATGACCTGACTGGGGGCAATCAGGACTTCGTACTTATCTATGCCTACAATGGGACAGGCAAAACTCGGCTATCTATGGAGTTTAAAGATGCGGGAAAGCGTAAAAACAAGGGTTTCCCAGACACACTTTATTTTAACGCCTTTACTGAGGATCTTTTCTCGTGGGACAACGACCTGGATAAGGACAGCGAACGGCTCTTACGTTTAAATGCTGACTCCAAATTCTTCGATGGTCTCAAAGACTTGGCGCTAGAAGTAAGTATCGGGGACTACCTAGGCCGCTATGCGGATTTTCTTTTCGATATCGACTATGACAGATGGACCATTAGCTTCCGTAAAAATGAGGTTAATAACATCAAAGTATCCCGTGGAGAAGAGAATATTTTCATATGGTGCTTGTTCATGGCCATTTGCGAACGAGTGATTGATGGTGCCGAGTCTTATGCTTGGGTGAAGTACCTCTATGTCGACGACCCCATATCGTCTCTGGACGATAACAATGCAATTGCCGTGGCGAGCGATTTGGCGAAACTACTCCGTAGAGGTAGAGAACGCTGGAAGGTAGTTCTATCTTCCCATCACGCTCTCTTCTTCAATGTCTTGTGCAATGAATTGAAGAAGGCCCCGCACAAAAAATATTTTCTTCATCGCCCCGACTCCGGTGCTACCTACACGTTGCGGGCAACCGATGACACCCCGTTTTTCCATCATGTCGCAACGCTTGCTGAAATTCACAAGGCCGCTGCGGATGGTAAACTCTATACCTATCACTTCAACATGCTGCGCAGCATCATGGAGAAAACCGCGACCTTCTTCGGATATGATGATTTTTCTGCCTGTATTCATGGCGTGGAAGATGAGGTGCTTTACTCCCGAGCGCTGAATCTGCTGAGTCACGGCAAATATGCCATCTATCAACCGATGGATATGGTGGATGACACCAAAGATCTTTTCCGGCAAATCCTCAGTGCGTTTCTGAATCGCTACCGCTTCGCTCTGCCCGACATTTTAGAGCAGCCTACGACGATGCCAGCACCGATCCCGACTATCGAGCCTCCAAGATGAACGACTCCAGCAAAACACAACTAGGCAAGACCCTCTGGGCAATCGCCAACCAGTTACGCGGCGCCATGGATGCGGATGATTTCCGTGACTACATGCTGTCCTTTCTCTTCCTGCGATATTTGTCAGATAACTATGAGGCCGCGGCGGAGAAGGAGCTAGGCAAGGATTACCCCGTAGTTGAAGGCGATGACCGTCGGGTACCCCTAGCCGTCTGGTACGCGAACAATCCGGACGATATCACCGAATTTGAAAAGCAAATGCGCCGCAAAGTGCATTACGTCATCCTGCCGCTGCATCTGTGGAATAGCATTGCCAATATGGCCCGCACCCAGAACGGTGAGCTTCTTAATACGCTACAAGCGGGTTTCAAGTACATCGAAACTGAGTCGTTCGAGAGCGCCTTTCAAGGCCTGTTCTCAGAAATTGACCTGAGCTCCCCTAAGCTGGGCAAGAACTACACGGAGTGCAACGCCAAGCTCTGTACTATCATCCAGAAAATAGCCGAAGGTCTGGGGGAATTCTCCCCGAACATCGACGCATTGGGTGATGCCTACGAATATCTCATCGGCCAATTCGCTGCCGGCTCAGGTAAGAAGGCTGGCGAGTTCTACACTCCCCAGCAAATCTCCGACATACTTTCCACGATCGTCACTCTTGACAGCCAGAACCCCGAGGTGGGAGTTAAGCGGCGTCTGGAGAGCGTAATGGACTTCGCCTGCGGCTCCGGTTCGCTGTTGCTAAACGTGCGCAAGCGCATGGGGCCGCATGGGATTGGCAAGATCTACGGTCAAGAAAAGAACATCACTACGTACAACTTGGCCCGCATGAATATGTTGCTGCACGGAGTGAAGGATACCGAGTTCGATATCTACCATGGCGACACCTTGACCAACGACTGGGACATCTTGCGCGAGTTGAATCCCGCAAAAAAACCCGCCTTCGATGCTATCGTCGCCAATCCGCCTTTTAGCTACCGCTGGACACCCACCGAGTCCCTTGCCGACGACGTTCGCTTCAAAAACCACGGTCTGGCACCTAAATCAGCTGCCGACTTTGCATTTCTCCTGCACGGCTTTCATTTCTTGAAGGACGAGGGCGTCATGGCCATCATCCTCCCCCACGGTGTGCTGTTCCGAGGGGGTGTTGAAGAGCGCATCCGCACCAAGCTGCTAAGGGACGGCCACATTGACACCGTGATTGGCTTGCCATCCAACCTTTTTTATTCAACTGGTATCCCAGTTTGTATCCTCGTGCTCAAAAAATGCAAACAACCGGACGATGTGCTGTTCATCAACGCCGCTGAGCAGTTCGTTAAAGGTAAGCGCCAGAACCAACTCACTGATGAGAACATCGCAAAGATCATAGAGACTTACCAGTTCCGGAGGGAAGAATCCCGCTATGCTCGCCGAGTGGCAATGGAGGAAATAGAGAAAAACGACTACAACCTCAATATTTCTCGCTACATCAGCACGGCGAGCACAGAAGTAGACATTGACTTACAAGCTGTGAATTCCGAACTGACCGCACTGGAAGAGACCATTCAGAACGCTCGGAAAACACACAATGCGTTCCTAAAAGAGCTCGGCCTGCCAGCCCTGGCGTGAACCCCAATGCGACCCACTGAAATCACATTAAAAGGCACAGCACAAACTGCATTACCCTGTTAGAAATGCCACAAATTTGCCACACTCGCCCCGCTAACCGGGGCGAAAACCCGCTAACCCCAGCTAACACAAGCCATTGATTTCCCAGCTAATCCCCGCTAACGTATTGATTCTAAACGTCGACTTTTAGGACTCCGAAGGCAGGGGTCGTGGGTTCGAATCCCGCCTGGTGCACCAACAAATTCAAGGCTTTTGGCCTGCTCCACCCGATGGAACAAACTCAGTTACAGCAAGTTGACAGCCGTTTGCGGAAGTCCGTACCTATATCAGGAAAGTGCGCGTCGTGAAAATGGCTCTATGGTGCTCCCGCGAAAATCACGGATTTGCATTGGTGCCTGTCGTTCGCCATGACCATGAATAGTGGGCTTGAGTGTAAGCGTCCGGCCAAGTCACCTACCGAACTCCAGCATTAAAGGCTTCGGTGGCTGACGCGTTGCAGATTGGTGACGAAAAAGGAAGCTTTCAGGAGTGATTGCCTGAGGTGCCTTGGCCGGTAAATATATTGCTTTCAGGATTTAGGACTTTGTCCAGAAAGCTTTTGTTATCAGTATTATCTCCAGCGGTGTTCGTTTTGTAGTTGAAGTCTTGGTCAATCCAGCTCTGAAGCTTGGCTTCGTAGTCAGTGGGGTATTGCGACTGCTCAATGGCTGGTAGTCCTTTATAGTGATCGAGAACCGATGTGTAAAAATCAGTCAGCTTGCCTGTCGCGCTGTATTCCACACTTCCTTTAGCCACGACTTGCTGGCGCCATACGCGCTCCTGACGGTATGACTCCAACCAGGCCGATTTTTTCTCGTTGACTGTAAAATCACCGCTTTCGTCATAGGCGATGAC
Organism: Pseudomonas viridiflava; assembly: GCF_900585905.1. Lineage (GTDB taxonomy): Bacteria > Pseudomonadota > Gammaproteobacteria > Pseudomonadales > Pseudomonadaceae > Aquipseudomonas. The sequence goes on along the minus strand of NZ_UTVH01000010.1, from coordinate 105,957 downwards.
AGAAAGCTGTTCTCGTGAGATTCCGCCGAACGGGTTTTTTCCGCTGCCATTGACAAATTGGGTCGCGTTTTTGGCCCGCTTCATGCGTTCAGGGTCGTCGCTGTCAGGAGTTTCCGCATCGTGCCGTGCTTTATTGGCGTCGTAGCTGCTGCCAACCAGTTGCTCGGTCAGCTGTCCGACTTTCTCACCCAGTTCTTTGCGGCTGAGGCTTTTATCCCTTGCTTCTGCACGAGCGGAGGCTTCACTTAACTGGCGCGCAAGTAAGGAGAGTGAGCCAGTATCTTTAGCATTTCCGGACGTAGTCGCTAGTGTTTCGGCCGCCGTCGAGGGCACTGATAAGGTCTGGCTGACCTGGGTGCCGGACACTTTGATATTCGGGTTCGAGGAAGTGTTGGTATTGATTGAGCTGACCAAAATCTGATCTCCTTGTGTTGAAAAATCCAATTTCACCTTTGTTTATCGGCGATTCATCTGAGAGCTGGAGTTTTCAGGGGCGAGGGTAAAGAAAACGCCTCGAATAAGGGCCTGGTCTGCCCATGCCATCGTAAGCGTCTAGTAAAGTAAGCGTCCAGCCAATGCACCTTGCCTAGTCTAGATATGCCCAGCTATCGGCACCATCGAAATGGCGCACGGGTGTTGTTCCGACCAATTCCTGACCGAAATTATTTATATTCACCCCAACACCAGCACCTGCCCCCGGGAGGATCGCTTCCCAGTGAGTGGCGCACCCACAATTACTACAACGGATCGTCCTCAGGGTTTCCTGACCCCAAACATACGATGAGGTATTTTGAGGGTGTCCCTCTAACTTTACTGCACCAGTTTCATAGTGAGCCCAAAGCGCCCCGAGTCTCCGGCAAATAGAGCAATTACATTTGATGGCATGAACTGGTGGATGCGGGATGAACACGCGCACGTTTCCACAATGACAGGAACCTTCTAACAGTCCATTTTTGGCGTGGGTTTTCATGTCAACTCCGTGACCGATTTTATGCCGGATGCCTAACTTACTTCAGTTGGGCACGATTAGGCGTCCATTCGTGGGGCAGTAGGTGGCTTATTTCACTCGCCCGCTGCGTCGGCAGGCGCGTGAGTACATCTTTCAGATAGGTATACGGATCATGACCATTCAGTCTCGCCGACTGGATCAAACTCATGATCGCAGCCGCGCGTTTCCCGCTGCGTAACGAGCCCGCGAACAGCCAGTTCGAGCGCCCAAGAGCCCACGGCCGGATTTGATTCTCGCACCAGTTGTTATCGATGGGCACAGCTCCGTCATCGAGATAGCGCGTCAGCGCTATCCTGCGTTTGAGGCTGTAATCCAACGCTTTGGCGATGGCCGATCCCTCAGGCACCAGCTGCCTCTGGGCGATCATCCAGGTATGAAGTGCATCGATGATCGGCGCTGCTTTGTCCTGCCGTATTCGCTGCCGGATACCCGGTTCCAGCTCGCGTGCCTCTCGTTCAACTTCGTACAAGGCCGCTATGTAGTGCAGTGCTTTTTCAGCGATCAGGCTCTTGTTGGTCGCGTGCAGATCGAAGAACTTGCGGCGCGCATGGGCCATGCAGCCGATTTCCGTAACGCCCAGTTCAAAGCCTGCCTTGTAGCCAGCGAAGTCATCGCAGACCAGCTTGCCGTTCCAGTGGCCGAGGAAATTTCGAGCATGTTCGCCAGCACGGCTCGGACTGAAGTCATAAACGACAGCAGCAAGTTCAGAGAACTGGCTGGTGGCATAGGCCCAGACGTAAGCGCGATGAGTTTTCTTCGCGCCAGGCGTCAGCATCTGTACCGGAGTTTCGTCGGCGTGGACGACGCCGTGCGTCAGCACGGCTTCGCGCAGCGCATCGACTAGCGGCTGGAGTTGCACGCCGCAGTTGCCTACCCATTGCGCCAGAGTCGAACGGGCGATGGACAACCCGGCACGGCCAAAAATTTTCTCCTGCCGATACAGCGGTAGATGGTCAGCGAACTTGGCCACCATGACGTGAGCGAGCAGGCCTGCTGTCGGGATACCCTTGTCGATGACGTGCGCCGGTACCGGTGCCTGGATCAGCGTTTCGCATTGTTCACAGACCCATTTCCCACGGATGTGGCGCTCGACGGTGAACACGCCCGGTGTGTAGTCGAGCTTTTCGCTGGCATCTTCACCGACGCGTTTGAGGGCGCAGCCGCATTGGCAGTGGCTGTTGTCCGGCTCGTGATGGATCAGCGTGCGTGGAAATTGCGGTGGCAGCGGTGCGCGCTTGGGTTGCTGGCGCACTTTGGCTCCGACAGCTGCCGGTTGCAGTGCCTCAAGCTCCGCTTCGATAGCGGAGATATCGGTGTCGATCAAATCGTCAAGCAAGCTGGCCTGATCCGGACTTAGCTGCTCGCTGCGCTTGGCAAACTTGAAGCGCTTGAGCAGCGCGATCTCATGGGCCAGCTTCTCGTTGACCGATTTGTGATGGGTGATTTGCTTGTCCATTGTCTCGACGCACTGGATCAACTGCGCCGCCAAGGCCCGCAGTTGTTCAGGGTTTAATTGATCGAGATTTGGATGCGAAGTCATGCCGCCGATTTTGTCAGAGAGGGCTGGTGGCGACGATAGGCTGATGGGCCAATTGCGCTGGCAAGCGCGCCATGGCAGGTGTTAAAGCATCGAGATGATTCCGCCTGCACCGACGCGCTGCCAAGGTAGCCCGAGCACCAAGGCCTGAAGTTGCTCGGCGTCCAACTCAACTTCGGAGCCGTGCCGCGCACCCGGCCAGAAGAAGCGTCCTTGATTCAAACGCCGGGCGGCAAGCCAAATCCCCACGCCGTCATGCACCAGTACTTTCATGCGATTGGCGCGGCGGTTGGCGAACAGATAAGCACAGTGCGGCTTCGCCGCACCGAACACCGCTACAACTCGTGCCAGCGCGGTATCAGTGCCGGCCCGCATGTCCATGGGGTCGGTGGCGAGCCAGATGAAGTCGATGCGGATCATCGCAGCAGGTCTCGCAGGAAAGCGGAACACGCCGCTGCATGTTCTGCCGGCCAACTCACAACGACTACGCCTTTTGAATGAGGCACTTCGATTCGAATCGTGGACGGAAGAACTTGAGGTGCCGCCGCCGACGACAATGCCTTGACCGGAATAAAGGCAGTTTGCAGTGCCATGTTTTTCTGCGCATGCACCCGAATCCATTTATGGACGAGGTTGGCGTTAAGGTTGTGGGTCAATGCGACATTGGCAATTGACGTGTCAGGCTGCGCACATTCGGCAATGATCTGGGCCTTGAAGGTTTTGGAATAGGAACGGCGTTCTTGTGGCATGGGCGTCCGCTTAAAAAGGCTAAAAATGGTGTCCACTTAAATTTAGGTGGACACCATCGCCTCAAGCGAAGGTGTCAGGAAGGTGTGTTGGCCGGACGGTTACGCTTGAGTCACCTGTATCGCTACACTAACCAGCATGAACTGCTTGCCACCATAGGATCAGAGTCTATTAGGCCATAATAGACATTTATCTAGCGATCATACTTAATCCTTCCACGCTTTTTTGCTCCAACCTCTAATCGCAAGCTAGTTCTTCGATGGCTACTACAGGCACTCTGTCAACACGATGCACCTCAAGGCTCTTGACAAACTTAGACGAAAAAAGCATTTATTTTTCCTTTTAGCAATAAATTTGGCCTGCTTAGTCAGCGTCGAACTCAAAATGATGTCATAACTTAAACTTCCAGACATCCAGCCATCAACCCTATCAATTACTTAGAATGCGCTGCCTCATAACCGCACGACTAAAGCCAAACAGTATACAATCTAGCTTTACCAAAACTTTAAATCTATAAACTGACAGGCGCACCTGAGACCTATGATCTAGCTCGCCTGTCCGTCACACTATAACAACATCACAGCTTGACAAGCTCTAGTTTATTCACTGGTACTTCTAAATATATAATATGACATCCCTCGACTAGGTGTAGATACTTCAACAGCATGATTAGCGACGTAAACTTTTAACTTACTTATAGCTTCCAGCTCTAGATTTTCTATACCTCGCAAACGCCAGACCAATGAACTATACTTAAAAAGCTGTAGCAAATTTAAAAGGTCACGCTCTTTTTCAAAGATATTCCAAAGCGCGTCATGGCAATTATTAAAAAGATAAAGAAAACCACCTTTATAAAGATAGTGATACGCCTGGATCAATCTATTCTTATCCTGGGGCGTATACTCATCCTTCGTCGCCTTTCCAAGCGCAACAATGGACCTCATCGCATCATAGGTATCGCCGTTACTATGCGCTTGGGAAATGATATCTTCGTACATCCCTTTTTGCTTTAGCGGGTTCGTCTCTTCGTTTGCCTTCTCAAGCTTTATACTATTCAAAACCGTATATATCTTTCTTTTTTCTGCAGTTTTTAGTAGCGCATTGAGCTTCGATGCACTCTCATCATTGTTCGTTTCATTTTGAAGTATGATCCATTGCGCCTGGACGGCAGAATTGGATCTTTTATCCATAAAAATCACTTTTTCAGCACTGGCAATTGCTTCCGTCGCCGATTTAAGTGAGTGATGACAAAGCGCGAGATTTAGCTCTGCCTGAAGTCTATCTGGTTTATCTAGCACATCTGGCTCTATGCTCAGAATCATATCCCGGGCCTGCTGGGAGTACTTCTCACCATCCAACATTCGCAATGCGGACGCATGTTTTGCGGTAAAGTACGCATGTTGCTTATCGCTTATGTGCTCTGACACGAGAGGAAATATATCTTGAAAAAAATCCGCGGCGGCTTTGAAGTATGAGCCGCTGAATAGAGCATTTGCGTGAAAAGATGCCAATTCTACAACGTAGTTTATTTTTGTCTTATCTTTGGTACTTACGGCCTCTATAGCAAGCCGTTGAATAATCACTGCAGCGTTTGAAATTTCAGCGTTTGACCTGCCAGACTTATCAAACCTTAGTGAGCGAGGCGGCTTAAATACTCCTTGTGAAGTTCTTTCCCCAAAATAGAGTGTCGCCGCTTTGCGATTGAAATCTTTAAATTGAGCAGGATTCAGCATAGCTATTAAGACTTCTCTGACAAGTCTATTTACTATGATCGTGTTTTCCGCATCAGCATGATCCAAACCTAAAGTTTCAGTCTCCACAGTAGAAATTAGCCCACGACTCATAAGTTCGTGAACGCTCGAATAGAAAAAAGGAGTTCTAGGATTAAAATATTTTATTCGCTGCAGCTGTTCTCCCTGAGGAAATATAGTAAGAGCCTTAAGGAGTTCGTAGCTAAGTTTGAGAGCAGGATCGGGAGAGTCTCCTATGGCAAATATCATTTTCCTCAAAGCTTCGTTCCCCGTAGGGGAGATGACCTCTTTACCTGCGACATCTGAAGAAATTGCGGAGAGCCCTGACAGCCCAGTAACTGAAAGATTCTTCAAAACAGAGTCAATCACATTTGGTATGCCATCAGTGTTGCGATATATCCTATCAATAGAGTCATAGTTACTATATTTTTCCCCGCCATTAGCGTGATCTAAAATATATAGCCTAGTATCGCCTTGATCCAAGGCTTTAAGTTCGACCTGAGCATAGACCCCGTTTTTGGGCGAAACACGGGCTCTCATAATAACGTTAACATGAGGCGCGAAATCAAGAAAAATTTTAGCTAGCTTAAGAATATCTTTCGTCTGCTCTTGGTTCCAATGTGTATCAACAGGAATATCATCCAATAACAACGCGAGACCCTGAGCATCCTCGAGTGCGCCGCACAAAACCTCAATGGAATGGCCCGTTTCGCTTTTCACTTCCTCTTGAAAGCTAGGTAGATTTTTAAAATTGGCCATATTCAAAGTCAAATATTGAGAAATATTTGCTTTGTCCTTTTGTTGGAGCGCCCATAAGAAACCGTCCTCGCCCATCCCCCATTCCGATATCACCCATGCACATCTATTCGACTCCAGCGCAGCAATGAGATTATCAAGCTCAACACGGCGAACATCCCGATGCTGTGGCGATGGCTGAACTTTTAGTGAAAAAGCCTCCAGTGCCCCTTCAGTTGTTGCGGCGAGCTCCGATAGTTCGAGGAGCGGTGTTAGTGTTGGGCTTAGTATAGGACTTGAGGATCTTGACTCAATCAAAGTCTCTTTTATCACTTCAAATTCAAAATACGGATCAGCCCCTACTACTCGACGCCCACCTGCTACGAGCCGATCTTTCCTTGGCAAAAAAGACAATTCTACGATGCCTTCATTACTAGATATTTTATTTAAAGAGTAACCATGAATTCGCTCAATACCGGAGCTTTGAACCTTTTCAAGACCAAAAAGAGATGCTGCTTGCAGTTCACGTCTAGCCTTGCTTCCACCAGTAGAAATACTTTGGTGGTTAGGCTCGTGCATATGCCCAAACAGATGACAGGTAAACCTACCGTCCGGCGCAATAAGCTCCTTAAAGTCCGACAAGCTTTGCCGATGTAGCCAGTCAAGAGGGTGATGCGTAACAATCAAGTTAAAGTCATTATTGGCACACCATTTTTCCGGATCTCCCCCCGTAACACTAAAAGCTTGAGCGACGTCAATATGTAGCTTTTCTTTATAATTATTCCCTCCTAATTGCAGCCACGTTGAATTCAACCCCACCAAACCCAGCTTCAACCCCTCCTTCTCAATTACGCCAGAGGTATCACCGGCTATAACTCCATCCTGAGTTGAAATTAATTTTATGCCATTACTTTCTAGCGACAAGACCCATGCCTTGTAATTATCGAAGTTTTTATTAACTAGCGTCAGATAAGGGTTTACGCTTTTCCAAAACTCCTCACGGAATTCCCTTGATGTTTCCCACCAATCTTCAAGCACCATTACCTCGGGCTGAAATTTGTAGGGTCTGAAAAGATCATGATTACCGGGCACACAGAAAATTGAAGGATTGAACCCCAGCTTTCTGAATACACCCCAAAGTTCTAATATGACCTCACTCAACTTCCCGTAGTCATCAGTGGAAGCACGCTGAGTTAGGTCTCCTGAAAAAATTACAAAATCCCAATCTCCGTTGGCTTCATGTAGCGTACTGAGATCTTTGAAAAGCGCATGTTTTAATGTAGGCCATAACCAAGACTGCCCGTCCATGCCTGCATGCAGATCACTTAGATGAAGCCATGAGATTTCTTTCATCAGTCCCTTCCCCGAAAATGTAAGAATTACCGTGCGCTAATAGATTTTAGACTTGGTACAAACCGCACTGATGCTCGGCGGCAACCAGAGTGACTGCCATCTGGTGCATGGCGATATCCTCTACGTGAGCGCAGGTGATAAGCCCCACAGCAGCAAACGATAAGTCTGCACTGAATTCCTTGCTGAAAACATTGGCACTCCCTGGTGTTCTGGAATCGAGCTCGACGAGATATTGATACTAGCAAGTGATCACTGATTCTTGCACACTCATCGCAGGATTTTCCCGGCCTTGTCAAGCCCAGCTTATTTGTTGGTGTTTAGTATCGGCAGGATCATAGCTACGTTTCGGCTGAGACCATGCAAATAAAGCCGCGCCCACCCGTATCAGCTAGGAAACCCCCTCTCAAATCGTAGTGAAATGGACTGAGATTTTGGCAGCCCTCTATCCATCGCATGGAAGGCTAAAAACCTACAACATGACACTGCACATCCCCCAACACCCCCCCCTTCGTCGCCCAACGCCCATCCCCAGCAACAAGACAGCATCGCTGACGTCAAACCACACTCTCAGTACACCACCGCAATCAAGGAGCGCGCATGACCCAGGTTTTCGACATCAAGGACGCGACCGATAATACGGCGCTTGGGGATGTGCAGGTCAAAGGCGCCTCTAGCCGCGTCAGCAGCAACCCGGTTGAGCTGATCATACAGGGCACTCCAGGCAACGACGTCATACGCGGCGGGCTGGCTAATGAACTGCAGATGGGCGGGGACCTTCATGACTATTTATTCGGAGGGGGCGGCGACGATGTGCTGGTCGGCGGTGCCGGACTCGACAGCCTGGATGGCGGCGCCGGCAACGACGTATTCCGCTTCAACCGCATCGGCGACAGCTTTATCAATGCTGCGGGTGAGTCCTACGACTTCATCGAGAAATTCGACACCGCCCACGATATCCTCGATGTGTCGGCCCTGGGCTACAGCCATATAGGCAATGGCCATGGTGATTCCCTGCACATGCGTATCGATTCCCTGCGTGGCGTCACCTTCCTGGAAAGCTATGAGCGGGATCTCAACGGCAAGCATTTTGCCGTGGCTTTCACAGGCAGCAGCATCAAAAACTTTACCGATGCCAACCTGCAACCGCTGATCACTGGCACCACGCAGAGCGAACTGCTGACGGGCACCGACAACAACGAAACGCTCAGAGCAGGCGCTGGCCGTGACACTGTCGATGCGGGTGCGGGTAATGATCGGCTATACGGCGGGGCAGGCGGCGACACCCTGAGTGGCGGTGCGGGTGGCGATACCTTCGTCTACACCCAGCTCAGCGACAGCTTGCGCAACGATGCCAGTGGCAGCTACCGCAGCCGCGACCTGATCACTGACTTCAATGGCAACGACCATGACATGATCGACCTGTCCGCATTGGGCTTCACCGGGCTGGGTAACGGCTTGAACGGGACGCTGAAGGTGGTTCTCAACCTGGCTGGCGATGTCACCGCGCTTAAATCACTGGAAGCCGATGCCAACGGTAACCGCTTTGAGATCATGCTCAGCGGCAACCACGTCAATGAGCTCAACGCCAGCACTGTGCTGTTCGCCCCGCCCAGTGACGCGACGGTTTTGACCACCCCGCAGCCGGTCATCCCGGTGAATCTGGCGGGCGGCGACAAGTCCGAGAGCCTCTATGGCTACTGGGGCAACGACACCCTGACGGGCGGCGGCGGCAACGACATCCTCGACGGCAATGCTGGAGACGACGTGCTGACCGGTGGCCTGGGCGCGGACAAGCTCACCGGCGGCACAGGCAGCGACCGTTTTGTGTTCACCAGCGCTGCCGACAGCCATCCCGGCAGCGGCGACTTGATCACTGACTTCATCAGCGGCGTGGACAAGCTCGATGTCTCAGCGCTCGGCATCACCGGGTTGGGCAACGGCCACGACGGCACCCTGAGCATGACCTACGATGAGTACAGCGAACGTACCTACCTGCGTAGCTACGAGGCAGGTGCCGATGGGCAAACCTTCCAGATCACGCTGGCGGACGGCAACTACACCCGAGATCTGACCAATGCCGATCTGGTGGTTACCGATACTGCAAACGTGGCGCTTATTGCCCACGTCGCCGTTGACCACTTGGGCTGACACCTCCGGCAGGGTCAGTGAACGGGACTCATGTTCACTGACTGCAAGTAGGGTACTGCTGGAAAGCAGGCTCGGCGCATTGCTCTCCAAAAAATTTACAGCACATGCATTCATATGTTTGGCCTACTCGAAACGGTTCCCCATTTTTGGCTGCGGCCTTGTGTGGGAACCAGAACCCCTGATTTCCCACTAAGCTCCTGCGTGTGGACTGATGATCACGCGTGCGCAACTTCCAACGCAGGTGTCTCAGGCTGATGCCGACTCAATGAACCCTGCTTGTCAGTCAAAATGGAGCGTCGACTCACACGCTGAATCTTTATTCCACTGAGAACTTAGCGAGGCTTTGGTTTGTTAGCCTTGCTATCACGCGGGAGAAAATATGATAGGGCACATCAGAGGGGCTGTTCACTCATCACTACCTCATGTAGGGAGTCACGAGAGCAAGCAAGCGCTTCGCGACATCCAGAAGCGCGTCAAGAACTATATCGACAAGGATATTGCGCCTGACTCCACGCTAGGCAGGCTCGATTTCGAAGCGATGCCTGAACTGGTGTCTTGGGCGAACACGAATTATCCTGGGCTATCTCTTCACCACGCAGCGAGCCCTTCGGCGTTGGCAGAGAAACTCAAAGAGCTGAGCCAGCGTGGAGAAAACTCCGCTCGTTTTGTAGGTAATATTGAGGGAGGGAGAATGCACTTCTCTGCCTTCGATTATAAATTTATCGATGGCAAGCATTCTCTGATAGGACTTGAACCTGGCAACAGTAACAGCATGGGTCCTGCACAGATGGCCATGCAGATTGACATGGCCTTGCAAGAACATTTACCCGACGCAAAATTCGCGATGCTTGAGGTGAATCATCAATCAAGTGCGTTTGATTGCGGTATGTTCAGTCTCGACTATGCTGTCAAATTGCATAAATCCTCAATGGCTTTTGAAAAGCTGCACGCACAAAATGCCAGCGATACCCTTCCGGGAAAAAATGACTATAACATCGTCCCTCACTCGGAGGTCGACAGGCTCCTTCCACCCACGTTCATGAAGCACATGCAAAGTAGTAAGCGCCTTGCTGAAATCGTTAAGGCCCGCCCTGAGCTTGAAACTGAAGTCATCAACAAGCGCGGAGACACCCTAGAGCAGCGTACCCAGCGAAACACGCGGTCCGATTCAACAGTTTCAGCGAATCCTCGCAACGAATCCATTGCTCATCAACGCTCCAAATATCTACAAAAGGCGATTGAGTCGATAGTAGACATCACATAGCGGCCAGGGAGATGAAGCGGTAAGCCACTTTAAGTCTTTCTTTTTATATCAATGAACATCTGATGATCAGTGGCTTATGAGCGTTGGTACAACCAGATTGGCGGGTGCCCGCTGCGAGAATGGTTGCATTGAGTTAGGATCGTTTTACTGACTCCAGCCCACTCAAGGAACGACCCATGCCATTGATATTCTCGCGCTCTGCCCTCGCCTCCGCTCTGGCGCTTGCTGTCACCTTTGGTGGCAGCTCCCTCGCTCAGGCGGCGACGCCCGACAAACTGGTTCAGGCTGGCGCCGAGCAATCCAAAGAGCCCGCGCTGAAACTGTTGGAGCAATTGGTGAATATCGATTCTGGCTCCGGTTACGAGCCGGGGCTGAGCCAGGTGAGCGCCATTGTCATCGCTGAGTTGAAGAAGCTCGGCGCGACTATCGAGACGTTCCCCAACACGGCCCCCGACAAGAGCAAGCATGTGATTGCCACGCTCAAGGGCACGGGCAAGGCGAAGATCCTGCTCATGGCGCACATGGATACGGTATTCAAGGAAGGCTCGGCCGCTGCCCGGCCTTTCCACATCAAGGACGGGCGCGCTTATGGCCCCGGCGTGATGGACGACAAGGGCGGCATCGTTGCCGGGATCTATGCGCTGCAGATTCTGAAAAACCTGAAGTTTACCGACTACGCGCAGATCACCTTTCTGCTGGACGCCAGCGAAGAAACCGGCTCTGACGCGGCCACCGACCTGATCAAGAAAACCGCCAAACAACATGATGTGACGTTGAATCTGGAACCCGGTCGCCCGGCTGACGGCCTGGTTGTCTGGCGCAAAGGCAGCGCCACGGCAGAGGTTGATGTGAAGGGTAAAGCATCCCACGCGGGCGTCGCACCGGAACTGGGGCGCAACGCGGCGATGGAAGCGGCGCATCAGATCCTGCAACTGGGCAAACTGGGCGATGCCGAGAAGAAGACCACCATCAACTTCACGGTGATCAATGCCGGTGATCGCACCAACGTCATCCCTGATCACGCCAACGCCAAGGCCGATGTGCGCGCAGCGGTGCCGGAAGAGTTCGACCGGATCGAGAAGGACCTGGCGCGAGTCTCGGCCGACAAACTGATCCCGGAAACTGAAGTGTCGACCAGGCTGGTTCGTGGCCTGCCACCCATGCCGCAAACCGCTGAAACCGACAAGCTGGTGGCCATCGCCCAAGGCATTTACGGCGAACTGGGCCGTACGCTGACCATCGAAGGCAGCGGCGGCGCAGCCGATGCGAGCCTGGCCGCCAGTGTGGGCGTACCGACGCTGGACGGTTTCGGCATCGTCGGCGGCAACATTCACACGCCGGAGGAATACGCCGAAGTCGAAAGCGTCTCGCCACGGATCTACCTGCTGACGCGGATGATCATGGAGCTGTCCAAAGGCACTTCTAAACAGTAAGTGTGCGGCGTCTGCGCAGTGAGTTGCAGGCACTGCGCAGATGTCAGTTTGGGCAGACGACGGCTTCATCGTCTCCGGCACCTACTCGCCCGGGCGCCCACGCCTCATATGGAAGCACCAAGGCCCGATACGCCCAATACTGTCAGCTCCTGCACAGCTTCGGCGAATATGAACTGGCCTGCGCCCAAATCCTGACTATGGTCACCGCTCAGGGCGATCTCGAAGCGTTGGCCGCCAGTGGTGGTGAAATCCTCGACATAGGTGCGGTCGACCTCGGCGCTGTAGCTGACGTTGAGTGTGCCGTCGTGACCGTTGCCAAGGCCGGTGTAGCCCAGGGCAGAGACATTGATAAGGTCCCGGGCGGCTGAAAAGTCGGTGATCAGATCGCTGGCACCGTGCAGGCTGTCGACACGGCTGGTAAAGAGGAACGTATCGGCGCCCGAACCGCCGGTGAGCTGGTCCACTCCTCGGCCTCCTGTAAGGCTATCGTCCCCGGCACCGCCGCCAAGCAGATCATTGCCAGTGCCGCCGACCAGGGTGTCGTTGCCACTGCCGCCGTCCAGCGTATCGGCTCCGGCATCACCCATCAGCGTATCGTTACCGGCCGCGCCGCGCAGGGTGTCGTTGCCCGCCAGGCCGGAGAGGCGATCGTCGCTGAAGTACCCGACGATAATATCGTCGCCCGAGGTCGGCGAGTCGAGAGAGTAGTCATCGTAACTGGCAGGTTGCGCATTGAAATGAGTGTCTATCGGATCGCCGAAGCGGATCGCCGAATTATTGATATAACCGACGTGTTCCAGCAGCAGTTTGAAGTAGTTGCCATTGGCGTCCGGGTCCAGCGACTGCAGCAGCATGTTACCCGTGGCGCCCACTTGTGTGGCCTGGAGGGTGCCATCATGGCCGCTACCTAGCGAGGTGAAGCCCAGCGCAGACAAATCCAGCACGTCCTGGCGATAGTCAAAATCCGTAATCGTGTCGCTGGCATCCACACCAGGCGTGTCGTTGCCGTAGCTGTCGCGCAGTGCGGTGATCACGAAGGTATCCGCACCCGCGCCACCGGTGAGCTGGTCAGCACCGGCGCCGCCAATCAGGTAATCGTTGCCGCTGGCAGCGTTCAGCGTGTCCCGCCCGGCCAGGCCTGCAAGCGTTTCGTTGGCATCGGTGCCGTTCAGGGTATTGTCGCTGCCAGTCCCTTTAAACAGCGTTTCGAAGTCGGCGGCTTGCAACCGGCCAAGGTAGTTGCCGGCCAACGCCAGCTGGAAATACTGGCCGTTGCTGTCGGCATCGAGACTTTGCAGGTAGGTGCGGTCCAGGCTGGCGTTGTAGATGGCCCGCAGGGTGCCGTCATGCCCATTGCCCAGGCCGAAATAGCCAAGGCTTGCCACATCGAGCTTATCCTCGCCAGGTGCGAAGTCAGTGATAAGGTCACTGGCACCACGTACGCTGTCACTGGCATTGGTGTAGCGGAAGGTGTCGGCGCCCTCGCCGCCCGTAAGTCTGTCTCTGCCGACGCCGCCGTATAACAGGTCATCGTAGGCGCCGCCCACCAGGCGGTCATTGCCCGCGCCGCCATAGAGGAGGGTATCGGCCACATCGGTTGCAGTCAGGGTGTTGCTGCTGGCCGTTCCGGTCAGTACCAGCCCGGCGTGGTTCCCGAACGCGTTGCTGTCGGTGCCATAAAACAGCGTGGCGGGGTCGCCCAGGTGGCTGAAGTAATTGTCAAAAACCGTATTGAAGCCAACAGCGTCTTCGTTGCGCTCGGTGACTGCATAGCTGGCATTGCCACCGCTGATGATGTTGTTGTACACCACGTTGCCCTGGGCCGACCCCACGGCAGTGACATCCGCGTCGTCCGAGGCCTGTATGACGACTTCCGCGTTGCCATGGTCCACCACGTTGTTATAAAGGGTATTGCCAGCGATGGTGTTGCCCCCGCCACCGAACAGGCCTACGGCCGCGCCGCCATTATCGTGCACGGTTACGCCGCTGACCCGGTTTTGGTCAGTGAGCTTGAGTAGCACCCCCTCCTCCCCGTTGCCAAACACCTCACCACCCGTGATCTGCACCCGCCCGTTGGGCTCATCGCCCTGCGGGCCCTGGACGAGGATCCCGCGGCCGTCGTTGTTGAAGGCGTCGTTGTCGGCCAGGGTGGTCTGGTAGTTATCCAGCAACAGCGTGAAGCCATTGCGACCGTTGCCCTCGCTGCGGTTGTCCTGGAAGCCACCGGCATCTACATATTCGCTGTTCTGGCCGATCAGGTGGGCGAAGAAACCATCCAGGCCATTGCCCCTGGCCACGCTGTCGGTAACGGTCAGGCCGTAGGTGTTCTCCTGGGCGTTGAGCCCGTTGCCGCTGCAATTGACCAGCGCCACGCCGCTGAGGGTGACGCCCGTGTCCGGGTTGTCGCGCAAGTTCTCCCCGCCGGTGGTGAAACCATCTACGCGGCCACTGGTATTTGCACTGTTGCCGTCGATGGTGAGGTCATGGGCGCCAACGTGCTGGGTTTCGCCAGCGGTTCGCACAATACCGGTAACGGTCTTGTCCCACCCATCGGCAAGTTTGAGGGTGGTCGCGTCGGCGCCGTCACCCCCCAGGGTCACCCGGTTATAAAGCCGCAGGCAGCTGCTGGCGTCCAACTCAGGGTTGCCGCTGACGATGTAGGTGCCTTCAGGCAGGTACACCTCGGCATCGATTATTTCGTCGGCGGCATCAATGGCTGCCCTGGCGGCGTCGATGGTGGCCTGGATCGCCTTCGTATCGTCGGTAACGCCATCGCCGACCGCGCCATAATCGCGGACGTTATAGTAGACAGTGGTCATCGAAGCTCCTGGGGCGCAGGCTGTTCCTAGGGTGCCCGTGCACCTCCAGCATGGCCTGGCAATTTATTGAGGGTCGAGACAACCGTAGTACAAGTTGGCTCGGTTACCAGCCAGATGGATAAGCTGCTGCGTCTGCGCAGTGAGTTGGAGGCCTGCGCAGATGTCGTGGCATTTGAGGGTGCTCACTGTTAGTCGACTTTGGGTCGCTAATTTATGGGTGTTTTGGCCTGCGCTTTTTACAGCATTTGCCCCGTTAAACGTTGGGAGGTTGCTCTGCGGGCTCGTTTGCCGATGGCTGCAATTGGGCAGGAGCGGTCGGGTATGGCCAACACCGAAGGCGTGAACATCGGCGCGCCCGAATTGGCATTGTAGCTCCAGTTCGGCCCCGGCTTATTGGGGAACGATTTGTACCTTCCGTGAAAAGCGGCAGCTCACCGCAATGGGAGGGGCCGAGGCATTTACCTAAACATCTGCCTCACTCAGCCGATACACATTTCTGACAAGTATTTCGCAGGATTCTCACAGGAGGGCTGAATGTTACAGATAATCAAAACGGTGTTTCTTGCCATCGCAGGGCTATGGGGCGCAATACCTGAGGCCGTCAAAACCAAAGTCGTGGAGGCCGCATTCTCTCTCATCGAACATCTGGTGCGCGCGTTTTTTCGCAGCAAGCAGGCTAAAGGATAAGGGGAAATGAATGAGTGACTTTAAAGATTTCGTAAAGAAACACGATGGAATGATGCCCCCGCCCCAACTGGGTCATGAGTCAAGCGCTGTCAAACCGTTCAACGTAACCAACTTATCGTCTGCTGTCCTCTCGGTTTTCCGCTCCGCGCAGTTATTAGACGTTGAAAATAAAAAACAGCAGGAGCTTTCCGAGCACGTTGCAGAAGTTGTTGCGAGCGATACATTCATTGAAGAGCTAAGCACTACGCTGGGCGACCCTATGCCTGAAGAGTCTGAAAACGAATTTGTAGCCCGTGCACGCATGGCGTTTCGCGGTCTCATGAGCAAAAAGCTCAGCAAGTTCTGAGTGGCTAGCTATTCCAGCATTCAGCCAATCTTCAAGTTCAATGATGTACGGAATAGCTGGTGTATTCAAAAATGGGGTTTCAGGGTCTATGCTTGGCTATGAATACTCCTAAAATCCCCGAAATACCTTAATTTAGTACAAAATTGGTACAGGCCAAGGCGGAATTTCGCTGGTGATCAGGGGGAAATCAAGTTTTTGTATGGTCGTGCGAGCTGCTTGGCTTGCCGGACGGTTACCATGAAGACTCATCTCAGTGCTAACCCTCGGCAGGGTTTTGGTCAGGAAGTGGGTACTTCCCATCTAGTACTTGAGGGTTCCAAAAGGGTGTTCAACGGCCTATCGACGAACCTTCATCATCGCTGGATCATGTTCTAGTCGAACCTGCATCGCGTCGACTACAGCCTCATGCTCCCAGCGCTTCACACGGCGTTCCTTTTAACGCCTTTATCCGTCGGGGTTCCTTCACAACACCCTGACTCATGTGCGCTGGTGTACTTGAAACACGCAAATTAATACAACGTTTAATGCAAAAAATATCTATGCAGGTCCTTTCAAAACTTGATGCGGTTCCACTCAATCGCACGGCTTCGCCAGTGCCCTTCGATAGCCTGCGAGAAGTCTGCGCGCACCAATTTTCCCCGAGCGCGCAGCCAGACGCCGTCATCGCTGCGCACGACAACGCCTTCCATAGGTCCATCCCGATAATGGCTTGGTTGGGTTTCAAGAAAAGCCTCCAGGCGTGCACAGGTCACACGCCCACGAAACAGGCAGGGAACCACCGCAACACCGAGCCTCCCAGCGAGTGTGTCACGCTCCGTCACGCTCCAAAAACGCCCCACGCTACGGTCATAAACATCGAATAGCAGCCACCAGTCCGGCAGACCGCCGTACTCCAACGAGTGGCGGGCCGCACACCATTCGCCGAAGAGGATAAGGTCGATGTTCCCACTCAGCACATCGAACAAGTGGTCTTCATGCTGACGCAACCATTGCCGCAAGCGATCGAACTGGCCTGAGAAAGGCGGGACAAGATAAGTTCCCCGGTTCTGTACCCGTATTGCCCCTTGTGAGTCGATGGAAATACCCAAGTTAGCGCCATCGAGCTTCTCCTCCACCGTTACCTCTCCCGCCAGCAGTTCACTGAGCGCCTGAGCGGACATCAGCTTGTCGTCGCGCGGCAGTTTGGCACCCGCAGCGCTGAAAAGATGAGGGGTGGAGGGGAACCGGAAAAAATCACTCATGCCTTTATCTATCGTGCCTTCTTGCTCGCCCACCTAGGGCGCAGCCACTCGTGTTCGATCAGATGTTCGGTGTCCACCTGCGCCTTGTCCAGGGCCGCTGCACAGTCGAGCCAATCGGTATCACAGGCATTGACCAGCTTGCAGTCATGATTTTCCGCCATGGCAGCCAACACGGCGGCCACCATCTTTCGATCTTCCAGATCGCTAATGGCCGCGCTCAACCCATTGGGCAGCAGGGCATGCCCGTTATCATCGACTTCGAAACCAACCCACTCGATCTGGCCATGGTCTAGCTTATGCATCATGACCAGCCAACCGTAGTCCTGTTCAGTCAATTTCTTTCTGTATTCGGTACAGATGTGCCAGCCCCAATCGAGCACTACACGACGCTCAACGTCCGTTTCGAACGCATGCAACCACGCCAGCACCTTGTCACGATACTGCTTTTCCTGGACCGGCGTGGCGTTCTCGGCGAAGAGCGAACATTCGTCCGCGGCACTGGCTACGATCAATACGTTGGTGTCGACGACCCTGGTGTCAGCCATTTGCACGCTCCTGCATGCGCTTAGCACGCGCCATCGCTTGCTGGCGCGCTTCACCCACGCTATCGCCGAAGAAGTGTTCCGGCCAATTGCCAACGACGCCGAACTCATCGACCTCCAACTTCTGCAAGAGTGCTTGTGCGCCCCTGCGCTTGACGAAGTACATTGAGACATCGCGCTGTTTTGCGGTGCCCTTGGCGATGAGCGTCTGCATTCGTCGGAACAGGTGTTCCGAATGGGTTTCGACGATGAACTGAACATTGCGCTCTTTGCTGACGGATACGAACAACTCGGCGAGGATCGACTGGGCCAAGGGGTGCAGGTGAATCTCGGGCTCTTCCAAGATTACGGTGCTACCCACAGGGGCGAAATAGGCTACGACCAACACAGGCAGTACCTGCGAAACACCTATACCGACGTCCCTTAGATTACAGGCCACACCGTCGCGGTGGACGATCAACTCATAACGATTGGAGCGCCCCTGCTGCCGGACCTCCAACTGCTCGGCTACCTTCATGCGTTTGAGCCATTTGGAAACGCCCTCGACTATGTAATTCTGCTCCTCCGAACGCAACAATGCGCTCGCCAGCAAAGCGCCGATGGCGTTGCCGCCATCGCTGCCGACGTCACCTGGTTTGCTTTTGTTCCAAGCGTAGTCACGTTCGGGTTTGCGCCGTAGAGGCCCAAGGTAGCTGATACCTTCCAGTTCGCGGCGGATGGACAGGCTAAGGTCCTCCACCAAGGCTCCATCCTGATCGAGTTCGGCAATGGCATCGGCAGAAAAAGAGATGGACCGTTCAGGCGCATAATTTCGCCCTTTGAAACGGGGTTGAACTTCGTTATCGACAAATATCGAGAAAGCACCACGGTCCCTACGCACCGCACGAAACTCGCGAGCGTCGGTGTTCAGCTTCATCTGCTGGACCGCGACGCTGCCACTGGAGGTCTTTCCGTAGGACGTTTCCAGAGAGCCGGTTTTCACCCGGGAGTCATCGAAGCGGTTAAAGTCGAAGCCAATTGAAAACTGCCTGGGTGAATCGGCGCCATGCTTGAGAACGCTATCGAAATCACCGAAGCTGAAAAGATCGTTGACCTCATCACCGCCCAGATTCAAATGAATGGTGCGATCAGGAGAGCGGACGGTTTGCTTGAGCAACAACAGGCTTTGCAACAATGAAGACTTGCCAGAGGAATTGGTGCCCAACAGCATGGTCACAGGAGCCAGGCAAATTTCCCCCGTGTCTTTCCATGCCTTGAAGTTGGTCAATCGCAGCGATTTGAACACGTATCTCTCCTTGATGCAGACGCAGGATTCATAGGGTGATGAGTCGTTTGCGCGACATTAACATCCGACCAATACATTTAATACCCCAAAAAAGGGCACTTGGCGTTCAGCCAAATGCCTTTTTTCAACCTAATTGATGACTAAGCCGGTGCCCGGCAAAGGCAAAAACCAAGGCTCTCAGTACAGCGAACCACATCCCGTAAACCATCACCTTCACACTGACCGATCCACGTGCTGGGGAATGAGGGCCAACACGAACAAGCCTGGCTTCGTGTTGAGCGCAGCCGAAAGCTGACCAGTTAGAACCATGCGGCAAAGATTGTCGGAACGCCGCCTGAAAGCTGATCAAACTGCGAGCGCTTAACAACTTGATGCCGAGCCAGAGCAGATAGCTCGCACCCCTGAGTTTGATCACTGAATTGCCCTAGTTTTCCAAGACACAGAATGACCGCTTCTGGCCCAGAGTGTGTAAAAACGTTTTGCCAAAATTGAAGTTCGCGCCTCCACGTTAAATCTGAAATTTATCGGCAAGTAAGCAGATGCAGATTTTGCGTAGGGACGCGATTTTGAGATCGTTTTTAAATGCCTATCTCGCTGAAAATCGTTTTTACACACTCTGGGTCGAAAGCGGCCATTCGTGATCGGCGCCGAACTGCACACTGCAGCCTCTAGGCTAGTCGCAGATTTCGGGCAAAAGAATTTGTTCGGATACACTCAAGAGTTTGGCAACAGGCACCAAGATCTAATGGATTTCATTTTCAACATTGTGATCGACCTGATGGCTCATCGCATCGGTGTTTGCGTGTTGGCCCTGCTGAGTGGTGGCCGTTTTAAAGGATAAAACGGTTTTGCATGGGGCTGGGCAGTTACCGTCGGCGGCTTGATATTGTTAGCTCCATTCGCGTCTATCTTGGCCTGGTTCATCTATGCCGACGATCCTTCAAATTACACCGTTCCTTAAGCCGTCAACGTCCCCCCTGATCACGCAATGCATCCAGTAGCAGACGAAAAGCCGGTTTGTGTTGGCGCCGACTGGGGTAGTAGAGGTGATAGCCGGTGACGGTGCCAGTCCAGTCCTCCAGCAGCCGCACCAGGCGACCTTGCGCCAGATATTGCTCGACCAGATGCTCCGGGAAGTAGCCCAGCCCGGCACCGGCCCTGACAAAGTCACGCATGAGCCAGATGTTGTTACTCACCAGGTGCCCGTCGGCGCGTACTTTGATTTCTCTCCCGTTTTTCGCGAAAGGCCAAGCCCACAACCCTCCCGAGGTGGGCTGGCGCAGGTTGATGCAGGCGTGCTCGGTCAGGTCCTGCGGGGTCAGGGGCTTGGCACGGCGCTCCAGATAGGCGGGGGCGGCCACCAGTGCCATGCGAAACTCTCGGCCGATGGGCATGCTGATCATGTCCTGAGCCAGCTGCGCCCCCAGGCGGATACCAGCGTCGAAGCGCTCGGCGACGATGTCGACCAACGCGTAGCTGTCGTTGATTTCGACCTCGATGCCTGGATAGTCGGTCATTAATTGCAGCACAGCCGGGGTAAGGACTAGTTGGGTGGCGTGCTCCATGGAGGTGATGCGCAGGCTACCCGCCGGGGTGCCGCTGAGTTCGCTCAGCTCGTTGAGCCCTGACTCGATCCCATCAAAATGCGGCCCGATGCTGTCAATCAGGCGCGCTCCGGCTTCGGTCGGGGCGACGCTGCGGGTACTGCGCGTCAGCAATTGCACACCCAGGCGCGATTCCAGTTTGGTGATGGTGCGGCTCAGCGCAGGCTGTGAAACGCCAAGCTGCGCTGCCGCTTTGGTAAAACTGCCTTCACGGGCGACCCGCAGGAGGGCCAGGAGGTCGGTGACGGTATTGCGCACGATTGATGCTCTGGGGTTATAGGTCTATTCCAACCATACCATCTAATCATTTGTAGGAAGGATGGCTAGAGTGGTGCCTTTGCTTCGCGGCGCTTTCAGGAATCATCTTTTCCATGAGTAAACAAACATTCGATGTGATCATTTTTGGCGCCACGGGCTACACCGGTCGGCTGGTCGCTGAGTACCTCTTCGCTCAATACGGCGTCGACGGCCCTGTGAAATGGGCCATTGCCGGTCGCAGCTTGAGCAAGCTGCAAGCTATTCGAGACAGTTGGGCCAACGCCGCCACGCTGCCACTGATCGTGGCCGATGCCCAGGACCCCGCGTCCGTGCGCGAGATGGTTGCCGCGACCCGGGTCGTGATTACCACCACAGGGCCGTTTTCGGTCTATGGCTCAGACCTGGTGGCCGCCTGCGCCGAGTCGGGCACGGACTACGTTGACCTCTCCGGGGAGATCCCCTGGATTGCCCAGATGATCGGCAGCCATCAGGCCCAGGCCCGGGCATCGGGCGCGCGACTGGTGTTCTCCTGCGGTTTCGATTCGGTGCCGTTCGACCTCGGCGTATGGTTCACCCAGCAGCAGGTCATGAAGAAGTTCGCGCGCTACGCGCCTCGGGTCAGGGGCCGCGTGCGCAGCATGCACGGCGTGCTGTCCGGTGGCACGTTCCTGAGTGTCGATGCCGTGGTTGCAGCGGCGGCGCAGGATCCTGCGCTTGGCGCGCTGGTGGCCGATCCGTTTGCCTACACACCGGGATTCAAAGGTGTCGAGCAACCTGATGATCAGACCCCCTACCAGGATGAACTGGCGCACACCTGGGTCGGGCCTTTCATCATGTCGGGCATCAATGCCAAGGCGGTGCATCGCACCAACTTGCTGGGGGGGCACCTGTGGGGCACGTCGTTCCAGTACGACGAAATGCTGATGCTCAGTGCCCAACCGGGCGAAGACGATGAGCCTGGCCTGGCGGGTTTCTCCTTTAATGAGGGCGGTCATCCGCAACCGGGGCAAGGGCCGACACAGAAGGAGCTTGAGGCAGGCTTTTACGATGTGTTGTTCATCGCTGAACTGGCAGACGGTCAGGTGCTCAAGGCATCCGTGAGTTGCGATGAGGATCCGGGCTACCTGTCGACATCCAAGATGTTGGCCGAGTCAGCGATGGCATTGGCGTTCGATGTGACACGCGATCAGACCCCGGGCGGTTGCTGGACGCCCGCAGCGGCGTTGAATGAGGCGTTGCTCAAGCGCCTGACTGAAAAGGCCGGACTGAGGTTTACCGTCGAGGGTTGATTCGATGGGCTGCCAAACAGTCTGAATGTCTTTGACGTTCAGCTTTCAGAGTCTTTAGCCCTCTCAACAATTAGCCCACTCAATAAAAGGTGTCCCATGAATGTGCCAAACCGTATGAACTACATCGAGATCACCGAGCCCGGTGGCCCCGAAGTATTAAAGATGATGCAGGCCGACGTGCCAGCGCCGGGTGATCACGAGTTGCTGATCCGGGTTCACGCCGCTGGCATCAATCGTCCTGATGTCATACAGCGTTCGGGCAAATACCCGATGAAACCCGGCATGACCCCTGTGCCCGGCCTGGAAGTGGCCGGTGAGGTCGTCGGGGTTGGCGCGAAGGTGGCCGATTTCAAACTGGGCGACAAGGTCTGTGCGCTGACCAATGGCGGTGGTTACGCCGAATACTGCGTGGTGGCGGCCACCCAGTCATTACCGATCCCCGACGGCGTGGACATGATTCAGGCCGCCGCCATTCCGGAAACATTCTTCACCGTGTGGGCCAATCTGTTCGAACTGGGCCGTGCCCAAAAGGGCTGCACCGTGTTGATCCATGGCGGCACCAGCGGCATCGGCACGACCGCGCTGATGCTGTGCAAGGCCTTGGGGATCAAGGCGTTTGCAACGGCCGGCAGCCAGGAAAAGTGCGACCGAATCCGCGAACTGGGTGGCGAAGCGATCAATTACCGCGAGGTGGACTTCGCTCAGGAGATCGCCCGGCAAACCCACGACAAGGGCGTGGACGTGATTCTCGACATCATGGGCGGCAGCTATTTCGAGAACAACGTGGCGTCACTTGCACGACGTGGCCGACTGGTCGTTATCGGTTTTCTGGGCGGCAGTTCCGTAAAGGACTTCAATCTGCTGGCGTTGATGGAAAAGCAAGGCTCGGTGACAGGCTCGATGATGCGTTCGCGTAGCGCGGAAGAAAAAGCCGAGATTGCTCGCGCCATACTGGCCAATGTCTGGCCGTTGCTCACTCAAGGCGAATGCCTGCCTATCATTGACCGCGTTTTTCCCCTCGCCGACGCAGCACAAGCGCATCAGCGAATGGAACAGGGCGACCATGTCGGCAAAATCGTGCTGAAGGTGCTGTAAATGGCAATCGCGCGGTGCGTGTCATTGACTGCGCGCCGGGCGTTGTTCATTTTTTTGGGTGTTCGTGGTTGGGTGGGTGGCGAGCGGCTGCTTGTGGCCGAAAGCGTTCAACCACGGCAGGCAGCTCATGACCCACAGCAGTCCAGAAAACACCTCATGCCGATGATGTTTCCACTTCCATTTGTCGAATTAACCCATCGGCAATGGTAAATCGGTGCTGAACCATCTCATCCGCTAACAATGCGCCATCAAGTCCGCGCACTACTTGGTGAACGTCGACCAACACCTCGCCAGGCGCTACGTGATGAAAGGCGACGGGCTTCACCTGAGGATTGATTTCACTCCATTGTTCGGTCCAATACGAGCGCACAGCGTCTGGGCCATGCACAAAGCCGCCTTTGAATGCGCGCGGCCAATCGACATCGAGCGTCATCATGGACAGAGCGGTGTCAATATCACGAGCGTTAAAGGCGACGTAGACAGCTTGCAACAATACAGTGGCTGAATCGTGTGGCATGGTTGAATACTCCTGAATCATGAACGGGCTCAGAGAACGCCAAAGAGTAGTCGTGCGCTGCATTTTATTCTCATGTTGAGAACCGCTTTTGACCGATAGTTACCGGTCAAACGGCTGCCAGCGAATGCCGGGGGGTTAACAACAATCCGCTTCATCCAGATTATTGCAGCAGCGGCAGCTCCACCTCACGCGCAGCGCCTGTGGCAATCTTCGAATCGTTTTCAAGCTTTTCATATCGACCAGGAGGGCGCTTTGTGAATAACGCTTCTGCTTTACCCATTGTGGTGGCTGGCGCTACGGGAGATCTGGGCCAGCGCCTGGTGCGGGCCCTGGCCCAGCGCGGCGCCCACGTGATTGCGCTGGTGCGGCCTGGCACCGAGCAGGCCCAGCTGCGCGGCTTGCGCGACAGCGGCATTACCATCATGCAAGTGTCACTGGATGACGCTCAGAGCCTGCGCCGGGCCATTGCTGGCGCCGGTTGCGTGGTGTCGACGCTCAATGGCCTGGAAGAGGTGATCATCGGGCAGCAGGGCATGCTGCTGGAGGCGGCCGTGGCGGCTGGCGTACCCCGATTCACTCCCTCGGACTATTGCCTCGACTACACCCACACGCGCCCTGGCGACAATCGCAATCTGGACCTCCGTCGACGCTTCGCCACCCAGCTCGAGGCAGCCGACATCAGCGTCACCTCAATCCTCAACGGTGGGTTTCTGGAGCTGCTCGAAGGCGACGCCCACATCGTGCTGCCTGGAAGGCGAGTGCTGCATTTCGGCGATGCCCAGCAACCTCTGGACTTCACGGCCAAAAATGACGTCGCTGCCTTCACCGCTGATGCCGCGCTCGATCCGCACACCCCGCGTTGGCTGCGCATTGCCGGTAACAGCCTGTCGCCCGCGCAGATCGCCAGCCTGCTGAGCGAGCTTACCGGGCAGCACTACCGCACCCTGCGGCCGGGCAATATCGGCACACTGTCAGCGATTATCGGCATGGTGCGCGCGCTCACGCCTGCCAGTGAAAAACCGTTTCCGGCGTGGCAAGGCATGCAATACCTGCGGGACATGATGAGTGGCCGCGGCAAGCTGCTCAACCTGGATAACGACCGTTATGGGCCGCGTGAATGGGCATCTGTGCGCGACACGCTGGCGCGTGCTCACGTGCAAGGGATCAGACAATGACCAACCGTATCAAGACGTTCCGCCTGCATAGTGCCCATCTCCAACTCGATGATCTGGTCAGAGTCCGCCCTGCGTGAGCGGTTGAACCGGCTGCCATCGCGCAGATCCACACGCGCTGTGGAGCAGCAACGTCAGGATTCAAAAAAAGCGTCAAGCTCGGGCCTCAGCAGGTAAAGTGTCACCGCCCGAGAATTGGATCCGGGCGTTTTTCCATGGAGTTTTATCGTGAAGTCATTTAGCAAAGTCGTTGCTGCGGCAGTATGTGGTCTGGTTCTGGCGGGTTGCACCGGCACCCCAATGAAAACCCAGCAATACGACAGTAATCAGTACACCGTCGTTGGCCACAGTGAAGCCAGCGCCACCGGCCTGATGCTGTTCGGTCTGATCCCGATTCGTCAGAACGACCGTTTTGTACGTGCACAGAATTCCGCCATCCAGGCCAAGGGTGGCGACGCGCTGATCAACACCCAGGTGCAGGAAAAGTGGTTC
The DNA here is from genome assembly GCF_900585905.1 of Pseudomonas viridiflava. Classification (GTDB taxonomy): domain Bacteria; phylum Pseudomonadota; class Gammaproteobacteria; order Pseudomonadales; family Pseudomonadaceae; genus Aquipseudomonas. The sequence continues at coordinate 80,633 of NZ_UTVH01000010.1, read as the reverse complement.
TGGGCCTGGGTCCTGAACGGCTACACCACCACCGTATCGGGTGACGTGATCAAGCTGAAAAAATAAGCTGCGCGATGCTGAAAAGCCCGGTTCGCCGGGCTTTTCTGTTTCTGGCGATTGGGGGAGGCGCTGACCCTCGCGTTGCGAGAGGGCTGGCATCCCGCTTTACGTCGACGTCTGTCCAGGCATCACCCGGAACTGTAGGAGCCAACTTGTTGGCGAGGCGGTGTGTCAGGTCACTCACCTCGCGAACAAGCTGGATCGCCACCCGGTTGCTCCTGCAAATGGCCTGAAGATCACTCAGTTTCGGCGTGTAGCCAGACCGCCAAAGGTTTAGCATCCCACCACCTCCCGCTGTGAACTCTCCTGCATGACTGCCTTCTACCTCAAGTTACTTATCACGCCAGCGTTGATGCTGGCGATTTCGCTGGCGGCCAGGCGTTGGGGCAGTAGCGTGGCGGGGCTGCTGTCCGGTCTGCCGATGACCTCGGCGCTGGTCATGCTGTTTCTCAGCCTTGAGCAAGGCAGCGCATTTGCTGCGATGGCGGTGCCTGGGGCATTGGCCGGGCTGGCGGCGATTCAGGCGACTTATCTGTTTTACTTTCTGGTCACACGGCGCGTTTCGGCGCTGACGGGGTGCGTCATGGCCTTGGCGGTCTATGGCGCAACGGCCTATCTGATGAGCCTGTTGGGGATGCTGGCGCTGTCGATCGTTGCCACGCTGCTGCTGGTGACGTTGATCATTGTGGCCACCTCGCAACAGACGCCGCCGCAGGTCGCGGCCTATGTTGCGCTGCCGCGCTGGGTCATTCCCCTGCGCATGCTGACCGCCACCCTGCTATTGCTGGCGATTACCGCCAGTGCTACCTGGCTCGGGCCTGTGGTCAGTGGCCTGCTGGCGCCGATCCCTGTGATCGCCTGGCCGCTGGCGGTGTTTGTCCACGTTCAGGGCGGGCGGTATGAACTGGCGGCCGTCATCCGCGGTAACGCCATTGGCGCTGTCGGGGTGGTGAGTTTTTACCTGACACTCAAATACTCCATCCTGCCATGGGGCGCGCTGCTATCGATTGCCTCGGCCGTTTTGCTGGCGGTTGTGGTAACGGCCGTGTTAGCGCGGTTGCTGACCAAGCGGTAAGGCCCGGCACGCCCGAACGAAACAGTCCTGCCCTGCTGGATTGACACCTGCAGCGTTAAACGGCACCCTGCGCGCTTGTGAGCGTTAATGCTCGTTTTTGCAGGATACCGATTCATGACCCCCAGCCCTGAAACCTTCCCCGACGAACGTCAGCAGTTGATTCGCCAGCGTCTGGAGCGCTTTGGCCGGGTGATCGCGGCGGACCTGGCGGTTGAGTTCAGTGTTTCTGAGCACTCAATCCGGCGGGATCTGAGCGCGCTGGCGCTCGCCGGGTTTTGCAAGCGGGTGTATGGCGGGGCGATTCTGTTGCGCGAATCCGAGGCGCCAATGGCAGTGCGGGTGTTGCAGGGTTCTTCGCGCAAGGACAGCCTTGGCCGGGCGGCGGCATCCTTGCTGAGTGCAGGTCAGCATGTGTTCATTGATGCGGGTTCGACCAATCTGGCCATTGCATGCGCCATTGACCCGCAGCTTGCGCTGACCATCACCACCAACTCGCCGCTGATTGCGGTGGAGCTGATGAAGCTGCCCAAGGCGGAGGTCATCATGCTGGGCGGCAATGTGAAAACCCTGACCGGCGGTGTGACCGGCCTGCGGGCGGTTGAGCAGATGCGCCAGTTCAATTTCGATCTGTGCTTTCTCGGCGCCTGCGCCATTTACCCGGACAACGGCGTGACGGCATTCGCCCTCGAAGATGCCGATTTCAAGCGCGCGGTGGTGGCGGCCAGCGGCCAGGTGGTGGTGGCGGTGACCAATGAAAAGCTGTCCAGCGTGGCGCATTATCAGGTGGCGCCTTGTGAAGAAGTCGCCGCCCTGGTGGTCGAGCATGACGCGCAGGGCGAAAGGCTGAAGCCATTTTCAGGCCGGGTGGCCACGATCAAGACAGCTGAACGTACAAGCGATTGATAGGCGGGCTTTCTAGCACAGCCCCGTTAGCGACAGCTTCGCAGGTGAGCAGGTGGCACCTCACCCGTCCTCTTCGCGAGCAAGCTCGCTCCCACGGTCATTGCGCCGAATTGATTGGGCTGCGCCGAGATAGTGTGGGAGTGAGCTTGCTCACGAAGGCGTCGTTCAGGCTGGCCTATCATCGCTCAGGATGCCGCCTTCCCGGCTGAAGCCGGGAAGAGGCCAGTGCAGTCAATCCATCAGCTTCGCGAGCAAGCTCGCTCCCACGGTCATCGCGCCGAATTGATTGGGCTGCACCAAGGTTGTGTGGGAGTGAGCTTGCTCACGAAGGCGTCATGCAGGCTGGCTTATCATCGCTCAGGATGCCGCCTTCCCGGCTGAAGCCGGGAAGAGGCCAGTGCAGTCAATTCATCAGCTTCGCGAGCAAGCTCGCTCCCACGGTCATTGCGCCGAACTGATTGGGCTGCGCCGAGATAGTGTGGGAGTGAGCTTGCTCACGAAGGCGTCGTTCAGGCTGGCCTATCATCGCTCAGGATGCCGCCTTCCCGGCTGAAGCCGGGAACAAGCTTCGCGAGCAAGCTCGCTCCCACAAAAAACCGGCAGGCATCGTCGCGATTGATCAGACATTTGCATCCGGCAATTGCCCGCCCTCGCCTGCAAGATACTGAGCCTGTTCGATGCCCAGGTTGAGGGCGTCCTGCAGTTGCCACTCGCCGGCATCCATGTCGGTCATGCGCAGATGAACCACGCTGTCATCGGCAGCGTAGACGCCGACCAGTTGTTGCACTGCGCCGGAGCTGGCGTGACGGACGCGCACGTCAATGCGACAGCCGTTTTCGAGGGCTTGAACGTGAACCATCTCCTCCGTCTGTGTGGCCTGCCAATCGCTCATTACGTTTTCTTGCGCTTGCATGCTGTCTTTCTCCTCGCCGCGTGTCGTCGGGCATAGAAAGCTGACCGCAGGAGGCGGCGCAGGATTCAGTGCAAACGCTGTAGCCACGAAAAAAAAGACGCACAGAGTGCTCCATCATGACTCGTAGCAGCACCTCGCCCCAGAGCCCGGCATCAGGTGATGCCCTGTCCAGTGCAACCAAGCGGACGCACTCATGGCACGTACTCGCGCGCAGCGTCCGACCGCCTATCGGCCCAGGTATAACCATCATCAACTAACCCATGCGCGGGCTCTCGAAACTAATGTCCGCAGTATTAATGGACCCATTAATATCTGAACGTGGAGAGCGCTCATGGCTACCGGGAACAAGAATCCAGGCAACTTCGCCAACGATCGGGCGAAAGCCTCCGAGGCTGGCAAGAAAGGCGGCCAAGCGTCAGGCGGAAACTTCGCCAATGACAGGGAGAAGGCGGCCGAAGCAGGTCGCAAAGGCGGGAAAAACAGCCATGGCGGTGGGCGACCCAGTCATTGATGCAACGATTTGGCTCAGCGGCCCGAATAACAAACGCCCAGCCTGCGTATGCAGAGTAATGGCTATGGGCTCACGCCGATGACCCCGTTGCGTTTCTCCGGGGCATTGCCATCAAGGAACTTTCGTCATGCCTGCCTATGGTCTATCCCTTCTCGAAATTCGGCACCTCATTGAACGTGCACTTTTGCCTGATCGCTGCGAATGCACGGTCAACGACGGCATCCTGACAGTTCGTGTAACCAGCGCAACGCACCCCCCGCGCGTGGTCGTCATCGAAGGTGTCAGGCTCGAGAGCCTGTCTGCCAGCCGGGCCATCGCCGAGCTGGTGGGCGAAGCGCGCTACCTGCTGTCAACGCAGAACAGCAACCGACCCGATTCTGCCCAGCCTGCCCACGTGCCCAGAAGCGCTGTCAGATAGTATCTATATGAGTGTATTCATGTAAAAGACACGCATAGGCGTGTCTTTTGGCGTGGGGCACCCTTGTTTGTCTTGCGCCCGTCATGAAGGCCGAACCAATTTCTGGTTTCACCGGTCTGCACTTCATAAGGCGTAACAAGTTGAATGGCCGACGTTTATCAGGTGATAAGCGGCTGTTGCTTGCGCGCATTCAATTCAGCGGTTCGCCCCAGCCTTGTCCAGGGCCTGGGTGCCGTGGCAGAGAGGTGAACATGGAGCCGTCCGATAAAGAGCTGGCGTTGGCGCGACAGCGCAAGGGGCTTGCCGAATTTGCGGAGCTGGCCTTGATCACCCCGGACTTGGACAGCGCCCTTGATGCAGCCTGCGAAGCAGCGGCGAACGCGCTGGGCACTGGCATTGCCAAGTTTTTTCATATCGAGCCGGGCCGGACTCATTTGCGGCTGCGCAACGGCTGCGGCTGGAAGCCGGGGTTGGTGGGCCACCTGCGGGTGGAGCTGCAGAAAGGCACGCCCGAGTGGTACACCTTTGCCGTGGACCACCCGGTCATCTCGCCGAACTCGCTGGCCGACACGCGTTTTATCCTGCACCCGTTCCAGATCGAGAACGGCATCAGCGCCTTCATCAATGTCATCGTCTACGCGCCCCACAACCATGAGCCTGTGGGTATTTTCGAAGTCGACAGCCGCGAACCGCGTGTCTTCAGTGAAGGCGACGTAGACTTGCTGCGTGGCTATGCCAGCCTGGTGGCGGGCTGCTTCGAGCGGTTTCGGATCACCGATGCGCTGGTCCAGACCGAGGCCGCGCTACGTGAAAGCGAGCGGCAATACCGCATGGCGGTGGAGCTCAACCCGCAGATTCCGTGGAAGGCCGATGCCCGGGGCAATATCTCGTCGCTGGATCGCCGCTGGACAGCGTTTTCCCCGGCCGATGAGCGCCAGCCGCTGGACCAAGGGTGGCGTGCGTTCAGCCATCCCGACGACGCCAACCGTGTCATCGAGCAATGGATGCGTTCGCTGGCCAGTTTGAAGCCGTTTGACGTACAGGCCCGGTTGCGCAAGAAAAGCGGCGTCTATGAGTGGTATCAGGTGCGCGCCTACCCCGACCTCGACGAGGCGGGTGCCTGCCTGCAGTGGTACGGCACTGTTGAAGACATCAGCGAGCGGGTGCATCTGGAAACCGCGCTGCGGGAATGGAACGACAACCTCGAAGAGCGTATTTGCGAACGCACCCAGCAGTTGCAGGACGAGCAGCGTGAACGCGAAATGGCCGAAACCAAGCTGCGCCAGAGCCAGAAGATGGAAGCCGTCGGTCAGCTCACCGGTGGCATCGCCCACGACTTCAACAACTTGTTGGGCAGCATTTCGGCGAGCCTTGAACTGATGCAATTGCGCATCAACGCAGGCCGTCTTACAGACCTGGGCAAATACCAGACTGTCGCCCTGACCTCGGTCAAACGAGCAGCGGCGTTGACGGCGCGTTTGCTGGCGTTTTCCCGGCAGCAACCGCTGATGCCGCAGATCATCGACCCCAATGAAGTGATTGCCGGGCTCGAAGACATGATCCGGCGCACGATGGGCCCGACCATTCAAGTGACCTCCAGGCTCAGCCACAGCGGCAATATCAACTGTGACCTGAACCAGCTGGAAAACGCCCTGCTCAACCTGGCAATCAACGCCCGCGACGCAATGCCGGAAGGCGGCACGCTGACCATCCAGACTCAGCGCCTGACCATCGACGCGCGTACGGCGGGGGAAAAGGAACTTGAACCGGGCCCCTACAGCATGATCTCGGTGACCGATGACGGCGCCGGGATGGATGTGGAAACCCTGCGACGGGCGTTTGATCCGTTCTTCACCACCAAGAAGATTGGCCAGGGCACAGGCCTGGGGTTGTCGATGATTTACGGCTTCACCCAACAATCTGGGGGCCAGGTCCGCATCCACAGCACCGTGGACCTGGGCACGACAGTGACGATGTATTTCCCGGCCGATGAACGCAGCCTGGAAACCAACTCCCACGACATCGGCGACGCGTTGCCGCTAGCCAAAGGTCAGGGCGAAGTCATCCTGGTGGTGGACGACGAGGCAGGGGTGCGGGAAATGACCGGCGAGTTGCTGGCCGAGCGTGGCTATAAGATCCACGAAGCCATCGACAGCACGTCGGCGTTCAGCCAGAGCCGCCGGCTTGATCGGCTGGACCTGCTGATTACCGATATTGGTCTGCCGGGCGCCATGAACGGCCTGGTCCTGGCCAAACAGCTGAAAGCCGAGCGGCCTGACCTGAAGATCCTGTTCATTACCGGTTACGCCAAGGCCGAGGGTATTACCGAAGGCTTGTTACTGGGCAAAGTTATCTCCAAGCCTTTCAGCCTGAACGAAATCGCCCACTGCGTAAGCCACTTGCTCGCCGCCCTACCGCATGCAGGCGCTGAATACACCAGCGCATAAGCCTGATAGCCCGGCGGTTGGCCGACGAGTCAACCGCTGCGGCGCAGGTTCAAACGTTAGAACCCTTCCTGGCGTGCACTGATCCTTCGCCACCTGTTTCTAAAACCATCCTGCCGTCCAGCAATTCCGCATCGGCATACACTCAAATGAACATCTAACGTTTAAACATTACCCCTCTATGAATATAGCAAGGTGCAACTAGCGAGCACGCTGTTAAACGGTGGTCGACAGTGGGCACATTGCAGCGCAACCTGCTACTCGCCACAGGTCATCGTATTAGGTTACGCGCGTGTTCTACCTTGGATAGAAGAGGTATTAAACTCTAGGAGTTCAACCATGGCTTCAGCGCCAGAGCACAGTTTCCTGACCGGCTTGAAGTTCTTCGACTTGCTGCTTGAACAGTTCTCCGGTTATGAAGGCGAGCTGACCATGGCGATTGCTTATCTCACTCAGGCCGCTTATGACGTTGAGCCAGTGCGCCGGGAAACGCTGATCCGTATCGCCCGGCAAAAGATCAGGCACGCGGACATCCTGCGCATGATTCTGCTGCAGATCGCGCAAGGTCGCGCCAGGCAATCCTCGGCATACGCCTGCCTCGATGAGCTGGCCAGTTACCTGATCGAGCAGCGCAGCAAAACCCGCCGCTACGAATCCCGCTCGGGCACGTCGCCGCGAGTGCGGATTTTGCAGCCGCCCCTGATTGCGCCACGCTACACCGGCAACCCGAGGAACTACCTGGAAGCGGACGTCGCCTGCGAAGACAAACAGATTGCGGTATATCGACGTCTTGTCAGCCTGACGTCGGACGTCACCTTCATCAATGCTCTGGGTCATCTAGGGCGCGCACAGAAACAGCACCGCCTCGACCTGCTTGAACTTATCAGCGCTATCGGCAAGTAAGCGCCACAGCGTCTTGTTCCAGTAAGAAACCCCCGTCGTGCAGCAAGCTTTGAGCCTGTAGGCGCTCCCGAGCACCGCGAGGCAGCGATAGCGGTGTACCGGACGAACGCTCTCGCTGCCTCGGTACTCGGGAGCTGCCACGAAAGTATTCGAAAGCCGGTAGTTGCATTCGTTTCACCCGGCTGAACACGATGCCTGTCATCGGCGCCCAAGCGAAGTAACGGAATTTTTTCGCGTCGGCTTTATCAGTTGTTTACACCGTACAAGGAGTACCCAAAATGCCACTTCCCCGTCACTTCAAAATCGACTATCTACTGCGTGGTGCTTACAAGACCTTCTATGTCAGGACCGAGGCGATGAACAATGCTGAAGCCTGGCATTGGGCCGCCGTCGATGCAGGTATCGGCCAGATACCCAAGTATCGACAAGACAAAGTGCCCAAGTTGAGCAAGCCGCAAGCCGAAAGGCTGGGTTTGACCAACGTGGAATGGAGTCAGGCCTGAAGATAGTTTCCATGCAGTCGCGCGCCGAGGCCGGTGTCCGCCTCGGCGCCACTCGATGAACCTCGAATTTGCCTGCTGTAACTTGTCGTAAATCAACCCACTTGCATGCATAAATCAAATGAAATAGTTCAATTGAGTGCTTATTGGTCATCATGCGTTTGATTCTTCCGAACTCCAGCTAACAATCCTGCACAGAGAATGGACAAGGCCCGTTGCAGATGTGGAAGGCTCCACCAACAAGCGGGTTATTGCGCGCACGCCTGATTCAAGCTGGCACAGATCCGTCCATCCTGCTTTGTGCACGGCATCGTGCTGGTGAAAACGCTCTGCAGTTCAACAGATGAAAAACCTGCGTTTTTTTGTTCTGATGGCCTGACCCTCTTCCGCAGATAAACCTCATGCGCCTTGAACCCTTGCCGCCGCTGCAAACCCTGATTGCCTTCGAAGCAGCAGTGCGCCATGGCAGTTTCACTCGCGCGGCCAGCGAGCTGCACCTGACCCAGAGCGCGATCAGCCGTCAGGTGGCGCAGCTGGAGGAGTTTCTCGGTCGCGCGCTGTTTCGGCGCGAGCACAAGCGCATTCACCTGACGGTGGCAGGCCAGGTCTATGCCGAGCAGGTGCATCGCATGCTGACTCAGTGCGCAGAGGCCACTGCCGAACTGATGACCCACAGCGGCGAACAGGAACTCACGCTGGCCTGTTCCAGCGGCGTGGCCGCTTTGTGGCTGGGCCCGCTGGCCGGGCAATACGCCGACGAGTTTGCCAACGTGGACGTGCGCCTGCGTGTGGTGGACGGGCTGGATTCACTGGTGCGCGCGGAATTTGACCTCGCCGTGTACTTTCTGCGCGCAGGTTCGCCGCCCGGCCTGGACAGCCGTCTGCTGTTTACCGAATCCGTCGGCGCCTATTGCGCGCCGCACTACCTGCAAGGCCGCTTGCTTGCTCCGCAGGCGTTGCTAGAGCATCGCCTGCTGATGCTGGAGGACGGTCAACGCCAGTGGTTGTCCTGGACCGACTGGTTCGCTCGCCAGAACGTCGACGCTTCCGCCATCCGCCAGCGCCTCACGGTGAATAACTATCCGGTGCTGGTGGACCTGGCCATTGCCGGACGCGGCATCGTGCTGGGCTGGTCGCCGATGATCAACGGGCATCTGAAGACCGGCGACCTGGTCCCGGCCTGCGCGGCGCAGGTGGGTGAAATCGGTGGCTATTATTTGCTCAACCCCACAGGTCAGTTCCCCAGCCGTGCCGCCCGCTCGTTCGAACAGTGGCTGACGAACCGGATCGCCGACGCTGACTGACTAGCGTTTCTGCATGCGCAGTACGCATGCAAACCTTCCCAAATAGCGTTTTCCCGCATCCAGCGCCCCGGCGTATTCTCGGCTGCACAAGGGCATCAGACCCTGACGAAGTTCCACAGCTCTTCTCTGCCCTACACGTGCACGGGACTTCTCCCGGCATCATCTGCATGCAGGAGTCCGACGTGAACGCTATAAAAAACAGTTCGACAGAGACCCACAATCAACGCGCCCGCAAAGCCGTCATCGCCACTGTCATCGGCAATGGCCTGGAGTGGTTCGACTTCACCGTCTACAGCTTCTTTTCGGTGATCATCGCCAAAGTATTCTTCCCCTCCGACAGTGAACTCACGTCCTACCTGCTCGCCCTCGCCACGTTTGGCGTCGGCTTCTTCATGCGCCCGGTGGGTGGCATTGTGCTGGGCATCTATGGCGACAAGCACGGGCGCAAGGCCGCGCTCTCGCTGACTATCCTGTTGATGGCCCTGGGCACGTTGATCATCGCCATTACACCGGGTTACGCGCAGATCGGCCTGCTGGCGCCGGTGCTCATCGTCCTGGCGCGGCTGCTGCAGGGGTTCTCCGCTGGCGGTGAAATGGGCAGCGCCACGGCGTTCCTCACCGAGCACGCGCCGCCTGGCAAAAAGGCGTTCTACTCCAGCTGGATTCAAGCCAGCATCGGCGTTGCCGTGCTCCTGGGCTCAGCTCTGGGTGCGGCGCTGTCGAGCTACCTGACCCAGGCGCAACTGGAAAGCTGGGGCTGGCGCATTCCGTTCATCATTGGCACGCTCATCGGCCCCGTGGGTTTCTACATCCGCAGCCGCATCGACGAAACGCCGGTGTACGCCGGGGCCAAAACCAGTGAATCGCCATTGCGCGAAGTGGTGCGCACCTACCCGCGTGAAACCCTGATCAGCTTTTCTCTGGTTGTGCTGTGGACGGTGTGCACCTACGCGATTCTTTTCTACATTCCGTCTTACTCCACCCGCGTGCTCGGCCTGCCCAGCTGGATCGGCTTTTGCGCCGGGATGATGGGCGGCGCCGTGCTGATCGTCGCCACCCCGATTGTCGGCATGCTCGCCGATAAAACTGGCCGCCGCCCCTGGCTGCTGGGTTCGGCGGTCGCCATTTTCCTTGCCGCCTACCCCATGTTTCTGCTCATCAACCAGATGCCGGGGCTGGCTTCACTGCTGATTTTCGAAGTGGTCATGGGCGTGCTGATCGCCGGTTACATCGGCTCGATCCTCGCCGCGTTCAGTGAGCTGTTGCCGACCCACGTGCTGTCCACCGGCCTGTCGGTGGCCTACAACTTTGCGGTGACCATTTTCGGCGGCTTCGCCACCTTCACCATCACCTGGCTGATTGCCAATACCGGCAGCAACGTTGCGCCAGCGTTCTACATCATGTTCGCGGCGGCCGTCAGCGGCTGCGGCGCACTGCTGTATCGCGATCGCAATCGCCAACCCGACGCCGCCTACACAGGAGCAGCCTTGCAATGAGTACTGAAAAAACACGTCGTCTGATCCTGCGCAACGGCCACCTGTTGGACCTGGACAAAGGCGAACTGCTGGCGGGCCTGGAAGTGGTGGTCGAAGGCGATCGGATCAGCGCCGTCGGCCCCACCGGCAGCGCCGATGCTGCAGGTGCGCAGGTCATCGACCTCGCCGGACGTACGCTGATGCCGGGCCTGATCGATTGCCACGTGCATGTCCTGGCGTCCAACGCCAACCTGGGCATGAACGCCCTGCAGCCCAACGCCATCATCATGTACCGCGCGTTGCCGATTCTTGAGGCGATGCTCAATCGCGGCTTCACTACGGTGCGCGATGCAGGGGGCGCTGACTGGGCCCTGGCCCGTTCCATCGCGCTGGGGCTGGTGCCCGGCCCGCGCATTTTCGCTGCAGGCAAGGCGCTGTCGCAAACCGGCGGCCATGGCGACATGCGCGCCCGCGGCGACTTGCTGTTGAGCGAACCCTGCTCCTGCTGCTTCCGCGCGGGGGCCATCGCCCGCGTGGTGGATGGCGTCGACAACGTGCGCCTGGCGGTGCGCGAAGAACTGCAGCAAGGCGCCAACCAGATCAAGATCATGGCCTCCGGCGGCGTCTCGTCACCCACCGACCCCATCGCCAACACGCAGTACAGCGAGGCTGAAATTCGCGCCATCGTCGACGAAGCCGAAGCGGCCAACACTTACGTCATGGCCCACGCCTACACCGCCCGGGCGATTCGCCGCGCCGTGGAATGCGGCGTGCGCACCATCGAGCACGGCAATCTGGTAGACGCCGATACGGCGAAACTGATGGCCGAAAAAGGCGCCTTCGCGGTGCCCACACAAGTGACCTACGAAATGCTCGCCAAACACGGCGCCGCATCAGGCCTGCCGCCGGAGTCCGTGGCGAAGATCGAAGACGTGCGCCTGGCCGGGCGCAACGCCCTGAAACTGTTTGCCGAGGCTGGCGTGGAAATGGGCTACGGCTCGGACCTGCTGGGCGACATGCATCAATACCAGAGCCACGAACTGCAGATCCGCGCCGAAGTCCTCGGCAACCTCGCCGCCTTGCGCAGCGCCACCACCGTGGCCGCCAAAATCCTCCAGCGCGAAGGCCAGCTGGGTTGCATCACCCCGGGCGCCATCGCCGACCTGCTAGTGGTCGACGGCAACCCCCTGGAGACCATCGACTGCCTGGTGGGCCAGGGCGAACACCTGGCGATGATCATGCAGGACGGCAAGATCAAGAAAAATACGTTGGGGTAGGTCATGCGCCTGTTGCGCACCCCGTGCAGGAGCGCATGGAGGTAACGACGCCCGCGATGGCGGTCTATCCGCAGAAGCTATAGAACCCTGGCGCGGCCCCGGTGAAACGCCAGCCCGGGCTCCGAAGCCGGATACTGCAGCAGCCAACGTATTGGCGAGCCGGGTCCGCGACGCTGGCGATGCCGCTTGATCCCGCTTACCCTTGCCACCACTCACCGGCTGGATACTCAGCACACTTCAAGGATGAAGCCATGAACCGCACTCGACCGCGCACCACGCCCAGCCTCGACACCGGGGTGCTGCACGCCGATGAAGATGACAGGCCGTTCGTTCGCCCAGGTCATACGCCGTTGCGAGCTTATGTGAACGCGCTGGCACTGCTGGTCATCATTGCCGCCGCGGTCTACGGGTCGCTGCTGCTCAATGGTCTGCTGGGCAACGATGCTGCGTTGCCGCTCGAAACGCCGCTGGCGAGCCTGCCTCAGCCTGGGTCGAATCCCGTCCCGCCGATCTACACCGCAGACGCCCTGTCGACGCCAAAACCGCTGGCCGATTGCATCAAGCCCGACAACATCATCGACGAGGCAGTTGCCACCTGCCGCTATGGCCACTTTCCTCGCGCTGCTGAAGACTCAAGGGCGCAGGCCATGGTCAGCGCCTCGTACATGGCCAGGTACAAAGCCGGGCAGCAGCAACCCGCCCGTGGCCGTCGCGCCGAGGCGCCCAACGTGGAGCGGGCGACAGTCTGGCAGTGGGATGGCAAACGGACCTATGCGGCGCAATGGAGCATTACCGACAATCGCATCGAAGGCGGCAGCGTCTGCGCCAACTACCGTCGTGGCTCGATTGAATACCGCGAGTGCCGCAAAGGCGCGAAGGTCTATTTCCGCGAAAAATGCCGCGAGTGGGGCACCCGCCGCAGCCAGCAAGGCAGCGACGCCAGCCAGGCCATCGAACAGCGTTTCTGCTCGGCGGGTGACGGATTCAATCCGCTGGGTTGAGGCTGGCGCCGTCGAGCACGCGTATGGCCTGGCCCGCCGCCTGCCCGGCTGAAATGGCTTTCATCAATGCGCGCCTGGCTGGGGGCCGAGCAGTGCTTGGTAACCTTCTCTGTAACTCACGAAACGCGGTGCCCAGCCCAGCGCCCTGGCGCGGGCGTTGCTGCAGCGTTTGCTGCCGGAACGGCGCAGGCTGGCGCTTTCGGTCCATTGCGTGACGCCCATGTACTCGCGCATCCAGTCCACCACCTGCGCCAATGGCGCCGGATCGTCGTCAACGCCCAGGTAGCAATCCTGCAGCGCCCTGCCGTCGGCGTCGGCTTTGAGCAGGTACGCCAAGAGCCCTGCCGCATCTTCGGAATGAATGCGGTTGCCATACAGCGGCGGTTCGCTGGCGACGCTGTAGCCCTGGCGCACCCGGTTCGCCAGATCGTTGCGGCCAGGACCGTAGATTCCCGTCAGGCGCACGATGGTGGCAGGCAGCCCACTGTGCAGCGCGACGTTTTCGGCCTCCAGCATGATTCTGCCGGAAAAAGCATCGGTTTCGGTCGGCGAAGTCTCGTCCACCCATTCGCCATTTTGCTGCCCGTAAACGCTGCTGCTGGAGACGAAAACGATCCGTTTGGGCTGTTGCCCCCGCGCCTTCATCCAGCCCAGCACATGCTGCAAGCCTTCGACGTAGGCTGCGTGATAGCCAGCTTCGTCGCGCTGCGAAGGTGTGGCGCAATACACCAGATAATCGATGGCGTCTGCTGGCCAGCCCGAGGGCACCGGCGCGGCAAACAGATCACCTGCCACCCCGGCCACGCCAGCAGGCAGCTTTGAAATGTCACGACGCAGGCCGTGGACCGTCCAGCCAAGCGGCAGCAACTGCAGCGCCAGGCGGCTGCCAACGTCGCCACAGCCGGCGATCAGAACACAAGGAGCAGACATGGCGTGTCTCCATAAAAAAGTCATTCGCGTGCGCGCAACCGGTAAAAGCAGGCGCTACGGCGGGTTTCGCACTCAAAGAGTTACATTATTACTTTAGTTAACAAGAATTATTTGCAATAATGACGGCCCTTTTGTTTACTCCTGCCGTCAGATGCTTCGTGCGACGCAGCAGTACGATTCCTATTTTCATCATTCAGGTCCGGCCAGCATGACATGTACAAATACCCCCGCTTCGCCAACCCGGCTAACCCCTGCGTCACGCGCATGGAAGGCTGTCGCAGCCTTGCTGTTGAGCCTGATGCTGACGCCTGCCGCCTTCGCCGGTCAAACCGCACCCGCCACGCCCGCCGCCAACTCGGCGTCAGCCACCGCGCCCGCTACCGAAACCGGCGCACCTGCTGCCCAGAATAGCGTCGACCCTGCTGCCCTGGCGCCTGAGGATAACAGCCTGGGCATGTCTCACGACCTGTCACCCTGGGGCATGTACCAGAACGCCGACATCGTGGTTAAGGCTGTCATGATCGGGCTGGCCATTGCTTCCGTCATTACCTGGACCATCTGGATCGCCAAAGGGTTCGAGCTGCTGGGCGCCAAGCGCCGTCTGCGCACTGAAATCGCCGACCTGAAAAAGGCTCGCACTCTGGCCGAAGCCAGTGCCAGCGCGGGCAAGGAAGGCACGCTGGCCAATCTGCTGGTGCATGACGCGATGGAAGAAATGCACCTGTCGGTCAACAGCCGCGAGCGCGAAGGCATCAAGGAACGTGTCAGCTTCCGCCTGGAGCGGCTCGTGGCAGCCTGTGGTCGCAACATGAGTGCGGGCACCGGCGTGCTGGCCACCATCGGTTCAACAGCACCCTTCGTGGGCCTGTTCGGCACCGTGTGGGGGATCATGAACAGCTTCATCGGCATTGCCAAAACCCAGACCACCAACCTTGCGGTGGTGGCGCCGGGTATCGCCGAAGCCCTGCTGGCGACAGCGCTGGGCCTGGTTGCGGCAATTCCTGCCGTGGTCATCTATAACGTCTTTGCCCGCTCCATCGCCGGTTACAAGGCACAGGTATCAGACGCGTCAGCGCACGTTCTGCTGCTGGTCAGCCGGGATCTGGATCACCAGCCGACTGCCGACCGCGACCCGTCGCCACACATGGTCAAGGTGGGCTGAACCTTGGGCATGCATCTGAAAGAAGGCGACGACGATCTCGTCGAAAACCACGAAATCAACGTCACGCCGTTCATCGACGTCATGCTGGTACTGCTGATCATCTTCATGGTGGCCGCGCCATTGGCCACTGTGGATATCAAGGTCGACCTCCCGGCGTCCACAGCCAAACCTCAACCTCGCCCGGAAAAACCAGTGTTCCTCAGCGTCAAGGCGGATCAGAGCCTGTACCTGGGTGATGACAAGGTGGCACGCGAGCAGCTGGGGCAGATCCTCGATGCCAGGACACAAGGCAAGAAGGACACCACGATTTTCTTCCAGGCCGACAAAGGCGTCGATTACGGCGATCTGATGGAAGTCATGAATGCGCTGCGTGGTGCCGGTTACCTCAAGGTCGGGCTGGTGGGTCTAGAGACGGTTGGTAAGCAATGATCAGTGTGCGCCAAAAACTGACGCGCTATGGCGGTAGTCTGTTGCTGGTGCTGGCCGTGCACGCCGTGGCGATTGTGGTCGCTCTCAACTGGCCTACGCGCCAGCCCATCGAGCTGCCACCCGCCGCGATGATGGTAGAGCTGGCGCCGGAGCCGGAACCTGCGCCACCGCCGCCACCGCAAGTCGTCCAGCCCCCGCAACCTCCTGCACCCGAGGAAGAGTTGCCGGTGCCCAAGGTGGCGGAAGTCGAAAAAGCAGAAATCGCTGTGCCCAAACCGGTGGTCAAGCCCAAGCCCAAACCGGTGCCGCCCAAGCCGGTGAAAAAGCCTGAGCCGCCCAAGGAGCTGCCAGCCGAGGAGAAACCGGTGGACACGCCGCCCACCACCGCCAAGGTCGAGAAATCAGCTGCGCCGACGCCGCCGAGCCCGCCGTCCCCACCGAGCAATGCACTGCCCAGCTGGCAGGGCGACCTGTTGCGGCACCTGGCCAAATACAAGAAGTACCCGGAGGAGGCACGCCGTCGCGGCATGCAGGGGGTTAGTCGCCTGCGCTTCGTGGTCGATGCCGACGGCAACGTCGTGTCGTATTCCATCGCCAACAGCTCGGGGGTTCCAGCGCTGGATCGGGCAACGATGGAGATGATTCGCCGCGCCCAGCCACTGCCCAAACCGCCAGCGGAAACACTCAATAACGGCACCATCGAGATTCTCGCGCCGTTCGTTTATTCGCTGGACCGACGTTAACGCGCAATTTTGATACAAGGCAGTCGCTTGATAACGTGCGTCTATCGATTGCAGCCGCTATGCTGGGGCCGCAACTTAATGGACGCACGTTATGACCCTTACTGAATTGCGCTACATCGTGACCCTCGCCCAGGAACAGCACTTCGGCCACGCCGCTGAACGCTGTCATGTCAGCCAGCCGACCTTGTCGGTAGGCGTGAAAAAGCTTGAAGACGAACTGGGTGTGCTCATTTTCGAGCGCAGCAAGAGTGCCGTGCGTCTCACCCCGGTCGGTGAAGGCATCGTCGCTCAGGCGCAGAAAGTGCTCGAACAGGCCCAGGGCATTCGCGAGCTGGCGCAGGCGGGTAAAAACCAGCTGACGGCGCCGCTTAAAGTCGGTGCCATTTATACCGTCGGCCCCTACCTTTTCCCGCACCTGATCCCGCAACTGCATCGGGTTGCGCCGCAGATGCCGTTATACATCGAAGAAAACTTCACCCATGTGCTGCGCGACAAGCTGCGCAATGGCGAGCTGGATGCAATCATCATTGCCCTGCCGTTCAACGAAGCCGATGTACTGACCCTGCAGCTCTACGATGAGCCCTTCTATGTGCTGATGCCGGCGGATCACCCGTGGACGCGCAAGGCATCCATTGATGCATCGGCGCTTAACGACAAGAGCCTGCTGTTGCTGGGTGAAGGCCATTGCTTCCGCGATCAGGTACTTGAAGCCTGCCCGACGCTGACCAAAGGCAGCGAAGGCGCCAAGCACACCACAGTGGAATCCAGCTCCCTGGAAACCATTCGCCACATGGTGGCGTCAGGGCTCGGCATTTCGATCCTGCCCATGTCGGCAGTAGACAGTCATCACTATGCCCCTGGCGTCATTGAGGTGCGTCCGCTGACCCCGCCGGTGCCGTTTCGTACCGTGGCGATTGCCTGGCGCGCCAGCTTCCCGCGGCCTAAAGCGATCGAAATACTGGCCGACTCCGTGCGCCTGTGCTCCGTGGCCCGTCCGAAAACCGCAGCGAGCTGAGCACTGGCATGAGCGAGTTGTCCCATGTCTCGGTGACCGCACTCAAGGGCGTCGGCGATGCCATGGCCGAGAAACTGGCCAGGGTGGGGCTGGAAAACCTGCAAGACGTGCTGTTTCACCTGCCGTTGCGCTATCAGGATCGCACCCGTGTGGTGCCCATCGGCCAGTTGCGCCCTGGCCAGGACGCAGTGGTCGAAGGCGTGGTCAGCGGCGCGGATGTGGTGATGGGCAAGCGCCGCAGCCTGCTGGTCAGGCTCAATGACGGCACCGGCAGCCTGAGCCTGCGCTTTTATCACTTCAGTAACGCACAGAAGGAAACCCTCAAGCGCGGCACCTCCATTCGCTGCTTTGGTGAAGCTCGCCCTGGGGCTTCGGGCCTGGAAATCTATCACCCGGAATACCGCGCCCTGACCGGCAGCGAACCCGCCCCTGTCGAGCAGACCCTGACACCGATCTATCCCTCCACGGAAGGCCTGACCCAGGCTCGCCTGCGGCAGTTGACCCAGCAGAGCCTGGCCCTGCTGGGCCCCAAGAGCCTGCCGGACTGGTTGCCCCACGAGCTGGCGCGCGATTATCAGCTGGCGCCACTGGATGACGCGATTCGCTACCTGCACCACCCCCCCGCCGACGCTGACGTCGAAGAGCTGGCCCTCGGGCATCACTGGGCCCAGCATCGGCTGGCGTTCGAAGAACTGCTGACACACCAGCTGTCGCAACAACGCCTGCGCGAAAGCCTGCGCTCACAGCGCGCCCCGGCCCTGCCGCTGGCGCAGACGCTGCCGCAGCAATTTCTGGCCAATCTAGGGTTCGCCCCCACAGGCGCGCAGCAGCGGGTCGGCAAGGAAGTGGCTTACGACCTGAGCCAGCCCGAGCCCATGTTGCGGCTGATTCAGGGTGATGTCGGCGCGGGCAAGACCGTGGTCGCGGCGCTGGCCGCGCTGCAGGCGCTGGAAGCCGGGTATCAGGTGGCCTTGATGGCCCCCACGGAAATCCTCGCCGAGCAACACTTCATCAATTTCCAGCGCTGGCTGACACCGCTGGGTGTGGATGTTGCCTGGCTGGCGGGCAAGCTCAAGGGCAAGGCGCGGGTTGCCTCCCTTGAGCAGATTGCCACCGGTACACCCATGGTCGTGGGCACCCACGCGCTGTTTCAGGATGAAGTGAAGTTCAAGAACCTGGCGCTGGTGATCATTGACGAACAGCACCGCTTCGGCGTGCAGCAGCGTCTGGCACTGCGTAAAAAAGGTGTCGGCGGCCTGATGTGCCCGCACCAGCTGATCATGACCGCAACGCCGATTCCGCGCACGCTGGCGATGAGCGCCTATGCCGACCTGGATACGTCGATCCTCGACGAACTGCCGCCTGGGCGCACGCCGGTCAATACCGTGCTGGTGGTCGACAGCCGCCGCGTCGAAGTGATCGAGCGCGTGCGTGCGGCATGTGCCGAGGGGCGGCAGGCTTATTGGGTCTGTACTTTGATCGAAGAATCCGAAGAGCTGACCTGCCAGGCCGCTGAAACCTCATTCGAAGAGTTGACCAGCGCCTTGGGCGAATTTCGTGTCGGCCTGATTCATGGCCGGATGAAGCCGGCGGAAAAGGCGGCGGTCATGGCCGAATTCAAACAGGGCGCGCTGCAACTGCTGGTGGCGACCACAGTGATCGAAGTGGGCGTGGACGTCCCCAATGCCAGCCTGATGATCATCGAAAACCCTGAGCGCCTGGGCCTGGCGCAGTTGCATCAGTTGCGCGGCCGGGTCGGGCGTGGCAGCGCGGTTAGCCATTGCGTACTGCTCTATCACCCGCCACTGTCACAGGTCGGGCGACAACGCCTGGGCATCATGCGCGAAACCAACGATGGCTTCGTGATCGCGGAGAAGGATCTGGAGCTGCGCGGCCCGGGCGAAATGCTCGGCACCCGGCAAACCGGCCTGCTGCAGTTCAAGGTGGCCGACCTGATGCGCGATGCCGACCTGCTGCCAGCGGTGCGTGACGCCGCTCAGGCGTTGATCGAACGCTGGCCGCATCACGTCAGCCCGCTGCTGGAGCGCTGGTTGCGGCACGGCCAGCAATACGGCCAGGTGTAACGCAGATCGCCGCTTTGACGATACCGTCACACTCGATGCGGACAAGCTGGTTATACTTCAGCGACTGTAAGAATATGGATACTGACCATGACAGAAGTTGCCCACGTCGATGAAGCGCCTCATGCCCCGGCCGTCATTCGGCAGTTGCTTGGCAAACTAGCGATCAACTACCGAGAGGTCAGTGAAGACCCGTCGCTGCCACGCGCCCGGAAAGTCCAGGCGGTGCTGGTGGAGGATGCCGTCGGTGCACTTCTGATCCTGTTCCCGCAAAGCCAGCTGCTGGACCTGAGCCGCATCACCGAGCTCACCGGCCGCAAGTTGGTGGCGGTGCCTAACGAGCGCTTGTTGCGCATGCTTGCCAAGCACAGCTTGCAGGTGTTGCCGGGGCTCCCCGCGCTGACCAGTTCGCCCTGCCTGTATGACGAGCGTTTGCTGCTGGAGCCCGTGCTGCTGATTGGCTCCGGCGAGCCGGGCATTCTTCTGGAAATCAGCAGCGATGACTACAAGACCATGCTCAGCAAGGCCAGCGCTGCGCATTTCGGTGAAGTGCTGAGCGCCATTCAGCCCAACCTCAACCGCCCCAACGATGATGGCGAAGAGATCACCCAGGCGGTGCACGCCTTCACCGCGCGTCGTATCCAGCAGCGCCTCGAATCGACCCTGGAAATTCCGCCACTGGCGGAAACCGCGCAGAAAATCATCAAACTGCGCGTCGATCCGGACGCCACCATCGATGACATCACCGGCGTGGTCGAGACCGATCCAGCGCTGGCCGCGCAAGTGGTGAGCTGGGCAGCCTCGCCCTATTACGGCCCCACCGGCAAAATTCGCTCGGTCGAAGACGCCATCGTGCGCGTACTGGGCTTCGACCTGGTGATCAACCTGGCCCTGGGCCTGGCCCTGGGCAAGACCCTCAGCCTGCCCAAGGATCACCCGCAACAGACCACGCCCTATTGGCAGCAGTCGATCTATACGGCAGCAGTAATCGAGGGTCTGACCCGGGCCATGCCCCGCGCGCAACGGCCGGAAGCAGGCCTGACCTACCTGGCCGGGCTGCTGCACAATTTCGGCTACCTGTTGCTGGCTCACGTATTTCCACCGCACTTTTCGCTGATCTGCCGCCAGCTCGAAGTCAACCCGCACTTGCATCACAGCTATGTGGAGCAGTACTTGCTGGGGATCAGCCGTGAACAGATGGGTTCGTGGCTGATGCGCTACTGGGACATGCCGGATGAGCTGTGCACTGCGCTGCGCTTTCAGCACGACCCCACCTATGACGGTGAGCACAGCGCCTACGCCAACCTGGTCTACCTTTCGGTACGTTTGCTGCGCCAGAACGGCATCGGCTCCGGGCCTGCGGTGGATATCCCCGATGAACTGTTCGCCCGCCTCGGCCTGACCCGGCAAAAGGCGGAAGAATCGGTGCGCAAGGTGCTCGACGCTGAAGCCATTCTGCGGGAACTGGCTTCGCAGTTCGCACCCTAGACCGCTTCAGGGGTCCGTAGCGAACACTGGCCTGTAGGAGCCAACTTGTTGGCTCCTACAGGCCAGTTATCCAAATCAGGTAGTTGCGTTTTACACCCGCCGTCCGGCCGGTCCCGCTTCGCCCTACACTGCCTCCCCGGTTTCGCCCGGCAATTGCTCGTCCAGGCGCAGCCAGGGCAGGCGGTTT
The DNA here is from genome assembly GCF_900585905.1 of Pseudomonas viridiflava. Classification (GTDB taxonomy): domain Bacteria; phylum Pseudomonadota; class Gammaproteobacteria; order Pseudomonadales; family Pseudomonadaceae; genus Aquipseudomonas. The sequence continues at coordinate 59,814 of NZ_UTVH01000010.1, read as the reverse complement.
TCGATCCAGATGTGGCGTTTTGCAGGGGTCGCTTCGGGGTGATCAAAGGTCGCGACGGTGACGTCTATGTCCTGCGGGCTGTTGCGTGACAGCAGTGCCAGTTGGGCGCCACAGTTGTTGCAGAAGTAGCGCACGCAGCTCGGGCCCGAGTCGTAGGTGGTCGGACTGCCTTCGGTCCATTGAAAGGACGTGACCGGCACCGAGATCCAGGTCATGACTGTGCCGCCGGATGTGCGACGGCAAATGGAGCAGTGGCAATGAGCAATATCGTCCAGCGCCGCTTCAAACTGATAACGCAGGCTGCCGCAATGGCAACCGCCGGTGGTGATCGGGTGCATGTCTCTTCCCTCGCTGGTTATCCGAATAGCGCCTCGATAGTGGCGCAGTGTTGCAGTTTCTGACCTTTGCGCCGCGCAATCGTCTTGCTCGCACAATCGCTCAAAAGGTTTCAGTGGCGAAAGGTGAATGAAAGCTTGGGCCATTAGCATCCGTCTACCGCCGGCGACAGACCGGTCAGCCAGGAACGCGCTCATTGCGTGCCCAGGCCCAGTTAACAACAACAAATGGTGACCCTGATGTGCTCAAGTGCCTTGCTGCATTCCCCGCTTTCGCCCCACTCCCTGCGCCGCTCCTTGTGAGCTGATTCGCCCTTAGCCTTTTGCCAATCGCGTACCGCCTGGAGTTATTCCTATGTTGACCTTCCTCGGCTTTGCCATGGTCATTGCTTTCATGTACCTGATCATGAGCAAGCGCCTTTCCGCGCTGATTGCCCTGATTCTGGTGCCGATCCTGTTTGCCATCTTCGGCGGTTTCGCGACTGAAATCGGCCCGATGATGCTGGCTGGTATCACCAAGCTCGCGCCGACGGGCGTGATGCTGATGTTCGCCATCCTGTACTTCGCCCTGATGATCGACTCGGGCCTGTTCGATCCGGCCGTGCGCAAAATCCTCAAATGGGTCAAGGGCGACCCGGTGAAAGTATCGGTGGGCACTGCGGTGCTGGCACTGGTGGTTTCCCTGGACGGTGACGGCGCAACCACTTACATGATCTGCGTGGCGGCCATGCTGCCGCTCTACAGCCGTATCGGCATGAGCCCGCGGATCATGGCGGGCCTGATCATCCTCGCGGGCGGCATCATGAACATGACCCCATGGGGCGGCCCTACTGCTCGTGCGGCCAGTGCATTACACGTCGAAGCGTCGGATATTTTCGTGCCGATGATCCCGGCCATGTGCGCCGGGGTGGTTGCACTGCTGCTGATCGCTTACTTCTATGGCAAACGTGAGCGCGCTCGCCTGGGCGAACTTCACCTGCAAGGCGATGACGCCGATCACAGTGAAATCAGCGTTTCCCAGTTCCCGGATGCCCGTCGTCCCAAGCTGATCTGGTTCAACGGTGCACTGACCCTGGCGCTGATGGTCTCGCTGATCATGAGTCTGCTGCCGCTGCCCGTGCTGTTCATGATCGCGTTCAGTATTGCGATGATCATCAACTACCCGAACATGCAGGATCAGAAAGACCGTGTCGCGGCTCACGCCGGTAGCGTGCTGTCAGTGGTCGGTTTGATCTTCGCCGCCGGTATTTTCACCGGCATTCTGAGCGGCACCGGCATGGTGGATGCCATGTCCAAGAGCCTGCTGGCCGTGATTCCGGACTCCATGGGCCCTTACCTGGCGGTGATTACTGCGCTGGTGAGCATGCCGTTTACCTTCTTCATGTCCAACGACGCGTTCTACTTTGGCGTGTTGCCGGTCCTGGCTGAAGCGGCATCGCACTACGGCATCTCGCCAGTGGAAATGGCCCGGGCGTCCATCGTCGGGCAGCCGGTTCACCTGCTCAGCCCGCTGGTGCCGTCGACTTACCTGCTGGTGGCACTGGCCGGTATCGAGTTCGGCGACCACCAGCGTTTCACCCTGAAGTGGGCAGTGCTGGTTTGCCTGTGCATAATGGTTGCCGCCTTACTGCTGGGGATTTTCCCGCTGTACAGCAGTCTATAAAGTCAGATCACATGTTTTGCGGCCCATGGCTCGGTAAACACCGCGCATGGGCCGCAACAGTTTAAACGCGCAAAGGACACTGTAATGGAATGGCTGACCAATCCTGAAATCTGGATTGCTTTCTTCACCCTGACCGCCCTGGAGATCGTCCTGGGCATCGACAACATCATCATGATCTCGATTCTGGTCAGCCGCATGCCCAAGCACATGCAGGCGCGCACCCGGTTGTTCGGGCTGGCGCTGGCCATGGTCACGCGGATTTTGCTGCTGCTGTCCATCACTTGGGTCATGCGCCTCACGGCCGACCTGTTCGTGGTCATGGGCCAGGGCATCTCCGGTCGCGACCTGATCCTGTTCTTCGGCGGCCTGTTCCTGCTGTGGAAAAGCTCCCAGGAGATCTACCAGGGGCTGGAAGGTGAAGAAGAAGCATCCGACGAGCCAAGTGGCGGCGGCGGCAAATTCATCTACACCATTATCCAGATCGCGATCATTGACATCGTTTTCTCGCTGGACTCGGTGATCACTGCAGTCGGCATGGTCTCCCACGTACCGGTGATGGTGGCGGCCATTATCGTGGCGGTACTGGTGATGATGGTCTGCGCTGGCACCATCAGCGACTTCATCGAGAAACACCCGTCGCTGAAGATGCTTGCCCTGTCGTTCCTGATCGTCGTCGGTACGGTGCTGATTGCCGAAGCGTTCGACGTCCACGTACCGAAAGGCTACGTGTACTTCGCCATGGCGTTCTCGCTGGCAGTCGAGGCCATCAACATCAAGATGCGCGTCAGCCACGCGAAGAAAAAGGCGGAGCGAAACGCTACCAGCCAGCCCACGGACGTGAGCGGCCACTAAGCCGTTCGCAAGCGTGAGCAAAACGGGGCCAGCGATGGCCCCGTTTTTTTTGCGCCGTGGTGTGTTGACGATGTCGGCTGAACATACCGGGCGACTCGAAGTCTGTTACACATACCGATCCGCAAGGAAGCACGTTTGATGCGTTGCCTGCTGTTCGCCTGTCTGTTTCTGATCGCGTTGCCCGCCTCCGCTCTCGACCGATTTCAGGTCGAGGGCTATCTATTGCCCAATGGTTTGCAGTTGCTGCTCAAGCCCGGCTACGAGAAAGGCCACGTCGCGATCCGGCTGGTGGTGGGCATCGGCTTCGATGACTTTCCCTGCGAAGACAAAGAGCTGCCCCATGTGCTGGAGCATCTGCTGTTCAGCGGCATCGACGACACCGGCGAAGGCGGTCTCGAGGAGCGCATGCAGGCCCTGGGCGGCGACTGGAATGCCTTCACCAGCAATACCGACACCACGTTCGTGATCGAAGCCCCGGCACAGAACCAGCGCAAGGTCCTGGACCTGCTGCTGGAAGTGCTGACCAAAACCCGTTTCGACGCTTCCGACCTCGACACCGTCAAGCGTATCGTCGAGCGCGAGGATGGCGGTCACCATTCGCATCTGCAGCGCTGGCTGGACCGCAAGGACCCGGGCAAGGGTGCCAGCGCGCAGCTGGCCATCGAGATGGGCCTCAAGTGCCCCGCTGCCGCCCAGGTCGATCAGCTGACGCTTGCGCACATCGAGGACGTCTTCAACGCCTGGTACGCGCCCAACAATATGACGCTGATCGTGGTAGGCGATCTCGACCGCTTGCTGCCCGGCTACCTTGAGCGCACGTTCGGCGAGCTCGATGCGCTGGAGCCCACCGACCACCCACTGCTGCCCGAGCCGCGTGGCGATGCCGAGGCAGACCGCACACTGGTGCGCGGCGTGCTGGGCGAGAATGCGCGTTTGCACCTGATTTTCAACGAGCCGCTGCTCGATGATCAGCACGATGAAACCCTGGAGCTGGTCAGTGACTATCTGGAGTGGGCGCTCTACAACGAGTTGCGCCTCAAGCGTGGCTTGTCCTACGGGCCGTGGGTGGACCGCGAAGTGTTCGGCGCCAGTGGCTTCATGAGCCTCAATGCCGATGTCGAGCGTGACGATCTCGATCAGGCCCGGCAAACCATCACCGCCCTGCTTGAGCATCTGCGTATCGACGGCCTCGACCCGGCGACATTCGCCCGCCTGAAACAGACCACCCTGGCCAAGCAGGCCTGGGCCGTTCAAGGTAACAGCGCGCTGGCCGACTATTACTGGGGTGCGCTCAACGATTACGACAAGGGTCGCTTCGCCGACCCGTCCAAGCGCTACAAGGCCGTCAGCCTGGATGGCGCCAACCGCGCCTTGCGCGAGCTGCTCAAGCAAAAAAGCTACTGGCGCACCGAACAACCGCTGTTCAGCTATGACCAGTTGTTCTGGCTGATCCTGGCAGTGACCGGCCTGCTGGTGCTGCTGGTCGCGTGGCGGGTCAATGTCTATCGACGCCAGCGCTGAGGCTGCCTGGCAGCGCTGGTATCCTGCATCCCTTTTCTCAAGACCAAGTGAAGCGCTGAAATGCCCGAATGGAAATCCTGGATCGCTCGTGTAACCGACCTGATGAAGCGCTATCCGGGCCTGATCGCAGCAGGTGGCTTCGTCTCCGGGATCGGCAGCTTTATTCTGGTCGACCGTCAGGAAGGGCTCGCCACCTGGATCGCCGTGGTGATGCTGGTCAGCTGGCTCTGGTTGATGGTCGAAGGCAGCGCCATGGTGCTGTTCACCAAGGTGTTCAAACGCGAAATTCCCACCGGACTGTTGCGTTACGGCACGCAGATGATCCACCAGGAAAGTCTTTTCTTCGTCCTGCCGTTCTTTTTCATCACCACCACCTGGAACAGCGCCCAAGTGGCATTCACAGGGTTGCTGGCCGCCGCCGGGCTGATTTCCATCATCGACCCGCTGTACTACAAGTGGCTGGCGCCCAGACGCTGGCTGTTCATGGCGCTGCACACGCTGACCCTGTTCGCGGCGTTACTCACCGCGCTGCCCATCATCCTGCACCTGACCACCGCCGAAAGTTACAAACTGGCGCTGGGCATTGCCATGCTGCTGTCATTCCCCAGCCTGCTGTCGAGCTTCCCGGTAACCAACTGGCGCAGCGGCATCAGCCTGATTTTCGCCATGCTGCTGATGGGCGGCGCTGGCTGGCTGCTGCGCTCGTGGGTGCCGCCAGCGACGTTGTGGATGACCGAGATGGCCGTCAGCACCCAGTTCGATAACAAGAGCCGCACGCCGGGCGACAGTATTCGCGAGATCAGCGCCAGCGAGCTGCGTAATGTCGGCCTTTACGCCTACACCTCGATCAACGCGCCACGTGGCCTGGACGAGCGCATCTATCACGTCTGGCGGCACAACGGCAAAGAAGTGGATCGCATTGCCCTGGATATCCACGGCGGGCGCAAGGAAGGCTACCGCGCCTGGACCCACAAGCAGAATTTCCCCGGAGACACTGTCGGCAAATGGCAGGTGCGGGTGTTGACCGAAGATGGCCAGATGATTGGCGTGCTGCGTTTCGAGGTCACCGGCACCGATCAGCCCGCGGTGACGCGACCTGCCGGCAGGCTCAACCGCCTCAAGCCTGGCGGTGATGACAGCCAGCCTGAGCAGGAGCCTACCAAGCCTGAAGCAGCAGAGCCCCAGGCCAAACCGGAGCCTGCACCTGAGCCCAGCGAACCTGAAGCCGACAAGCCTGAGGATGCCCCTGCGGCACCCGGTCAGTCCTGATGCTTAAAGCGCGGTAGCGCCAAAGAACCAGTAGCAGACGAAAATGGCCGCCACCACGCCTGAGAATTCTGCCAGCAGGGCGCAACCCACGGCATGGCGTGCGCGCTGGATGCCCACGGCGCCGAAATACACCGCCAGCACATAGAAGGTGGTTTCGGTACTGCCCTGGATCGTCGCGGCAGCCAGGGCCGCAAAGCTGTCGACGCCTTTGGTCTGCATGGTCTCGATCAACAAGGCCCGCGCCGCACTGCCGGAAAACGGTTTGACCATGGCAGTGGGCAGCGCATCGACGAAGCGTGTGTCCCAGCCCAGCCATTGCACCAGATGCCGAATGCCCTCCAGGCCCAGATCCAGCGCACCCGAAGCCCGCAATACGCCAACGGCGCAGAGCATCGCCACCAGATACGGCAACAGCCCCTTGGCGACATCGAAGCCTTCCTTCGCACCTTCAACGAAGGCCTCGTACACCTGCACCTTGCGCAACGCCCCGATGACCAGAAAGAGGATGATCAGACCGAACAGGGTGAGATTGCCCAGAATCGACGACAGCCCCGCCAGCGCAGTCGCCGACAGGGTGGCCAGCACCGCCATGAAGCCACCCAGCAACAGCGCACCGGGGATCAGATAGGCCAGCACCACCGGGTCCCAGAGGCGAAGGCGCTGCATGAACGCCACCGACAAAAGGCCAACCACGGTAGAGGCACTGGTCGCCAGCAGAATCGGCAGGAACACCAGCGTCGGGTCCAGAGCGCCCTGTTGCGCGCGATACATGAAGATCGACACCGGCAACAGGGTCAGCGATGACGCGTTGAGCACCAGAAACAGGATCTGCGCGTTGCTGGCGGTGGTCTGGCTGGGGTTGAGTTCCTGCAGCGAGCGCATCGCCTTGAGGCCGATGGGCGTGGCCGCGTTGTCCAGGCCCAGCGCATTGGCGGCGAAGTTCAGGGTAATCAGGCCCAGCGCCGGGTGCCCGGCAGGCACTTCTGGCATCAGGCGTAAAAACAGCGGCCCCAGCACCTTGGCCAGCCAGTCGACGATCCCGGCTTTTTCGGCAATGCGCAGAAAACCCAGCCACAGCGTCAGGGTGCCGAACAGCAGCACCATCACTTCGACCGACAGTTTGGCCATGGCGAAGATGCTTTCGACCATCGCGGCAAAAATGCCGGCGTTGCCGCCGATCAGCCATTGCCCGAATGCAGATACCGCCGCAACGAGAAAAAATCCGAGCCATAAGGCGTTAAGCATTCACAAGTCTCCCGCTAGATGCGGCGATGATAGCGGCGGCAAGGCAAACAACAAACCCCGCAGCCTGTTAAAGCGTAACGACTTGAAGGGTGATTTCGCGGCAGCAGCCCTGGAAAGTTCTGATTGAGCCGCCAACCGCCCAGATGTCGACACCCAATAAAAAGCCGACACGAAGTCGGCTTTTGTAGCGGCGATGGGCTGGCTCAGATCGTCAGCGTCCAGTCGTAATCCACCACCAGCGGGGCATGCTGGGAGAAGCGCGGCTGGCGCGGCAAACGTGCGCTGCGCACGAAACGGCGCAAGCCCGGGGTTAGCAGCTGGTAATCGAAACGCCAGCCCAGGTTGAGCATCTCGGCCTGCTCGTTGTCTGGCCACCAGCTGTACTGGTCGCCTTCGCGGCTGACTTCACGCAGGGCATCGACATAACCCATGGTGCCGACAATCTCGTCCATCCACGCCCGCTCAGGTGCCAGGAAGCCCGGAGACTGCTGGCTGTCGCGCCAGTTCTTGATGTCCAGCTTCTGCTGCGCCACGTACAACGAGCCACAGTAGATGTACTCGCGACGCTTGCGGCGCTGTTTGTCCAGATACTTGCCGAAGTCGTCCATGAGCTTGAATTTCTGATTCAAGTCGTCATCGCCGTTCATGCCGGACGGCAGCAGCAAGGTGGCAATACTGACTTTGTCGAAGTCCGCCTGCAGGTAACGTCCGTAGCGATCGGCCGTTTCAAAGCCCAACCCGCTGATCACTGCCTTCGGCTGCAACCGCGAGTAAAGCGCCACGCCGCCCTGGGCTGGCACTTCAGCTTCGCATGCATACAAGAAATAGCCATCCAGCTGATAAGCCGGGTCGTCCAGTTCGAAGGCAGAGGCGCGGGTGTCCTGTAGACAGATGACGTCGGCATTCTGAGCTTGCAGCCAGCTGAGCAAACCACGCTCGACCGCAGCCTGAATGCCATTCACGTTCACACTGATGATCCGCATAAATGGCCCCAAAAATCACGTGCGTGTATGATACCCGAGCTCTACCTAATTAGCTAAATCCGTGGTATTCGGGGCTTTTTTCATGCAGGCGTATCAGCGCGATTTCATTCGTTTTGCCATCGATCGCGGAGTTTTGCGTTTCGGTGAGTTCACTCTCAAGTCCGGCCGCACCAGCCCGTACTTCTTCAATGCCGGCCTGTTCAACAGTGGTTCGGCGTTGTCCCAGCTCGGGCGCTTCTATGCAGCGGCAGTGGTGGAGAGCGGGATTTCCTTCGACGTCCTGTTCGGGCCCGCCTACAAGGGCATCCCGCTGGCAGCCGCCACCGCCGTGGCGCTGGCCGAACATCACGGCCTGGACCTGCCCTGGTGTTTCAATCGCAAGGAAGCCAAGGCCCATGGCGAAGGTGGCAGCCTGGTCGGCGCGCCGCTGAACGGCAATGTGCTGATCATCGACGATGTGATCACCGCAGGCACTGCCATCCGCGAAGTGATGCAGATTATCCAGGGCCAGGACGCAACAGCGGCTGGCGTGTTGATCGCGCTCAATCGTCAGGAGCGTGGCAACGGTGAGTTGTCGGCCATCCAGGAAGTCGAACGTGACTTCGGCATCCCGGTGGTGAGCATCGTTTCACTCAATCAGGTCCTCGAATTCCTGGCTGACGATCCGCAGCTCAAGCAGCATCTGCCCGCGGTCGAGGCTTATCGGGCGCAGTTCGGGATTTAACCGGCAGTCATCCGGATCGTTACATCAAGGAGGTGCGAATGAGTAAGCCGGGCCTTATCTGTCTGCTGCTGTCGCTGGGTATCGGTCCGCTTGCCGCCGCCCAGGCTGCAGACAAACCGCAAGCAATGCTTTATCGCTACGTCGACAGCCGGGGCGTGATGGTCCTGGACCGTCAGGGCGTACCGCCTGAATACGTGGCCAAGGGTTACGAGATTCTCAACGCCCAGGGCCGCGTGATTGAAGTAGTGCCTCCTGCGCCGTCGGCCGAGGAAATTCGCGACGCCCAGGCCGCGAAAGTGCAGGCGGCCGCTGACGCTCAGTTGCTCAGCCTGTATGGCACGGTAGACGATCTTGACCGCGCCAGGACACGGCAGCTAGCCGAGCTGGACGGCTTGATTGCAGTGGCCAGAGGCAATATCCAGAGTCTCGATGGCCAGCAGCGTGCCTTGCAGAGCCAGGCGGCGGATCTTGAGCGCGCAGGCAAGCCTGTTCCTCAATCGCTGGTTGACCAGATGGATAACCTGCGTGACCAGCAACACAACCTTGACCTGAACATCCAGCGCAATCAGCAGACCCGCATACAGACCGAAGCGGCATTCGAGCGAGACCGGGCGCACATGCAACGCCTGCGACCGCAGTAACCGCAGGCCAACAAAAAGGCCCTGACCGCAACCGGTCAGGGCCTTTTTGCATTTCTACTGGCTAGCGGTAGCGCCGATGCCAGCCGTCGATCAGAAGTGCCGCTTGCGATTGCTGATCAGCGTACCCACGCCGGTATCAGTGAAGATTTCCAGCAATACCGCATTGGGTACGCGACCATCAATGATATGCGAGGTGTTGACACCACCCTGCACCGCTTCCAGTGCGCATTTGATCTTGGGCAGCATGCCGCCATAGATCGTGCCGTCGGCGATCAGGCCGCTGACCTGTTCGGTGGTCAAACCGGTCAGCACGTTGCCCTCCTTGTCCATCAGGCCGGCGATGTTGGTCAGCAACATGAGCTTTTCGGCCTTGAGGGCTTCGGCCACCTTGCCCGCCACCAGGTCGGCGTTGATGTTGTAGGACTCACCGTCGGCGCCAACGCCGATCGGCGCGATCACCGGGATGAAATCGCCTTTGACCAGCATGTTCAGCAGGTCGGTGTTGATGCCGACCACTTCGCCGACATGGCCGATGTCGATGATTTCCGGCTTGGTCATTTCCGGAGTCTGCCGGGTGACCGTGAGCTTGCGCGCACGGATCAGCTCGGCGTCCTTGCCGGTCAGGCCGATGGCGCTGCCGCCATGACGGTTGATCAGATTGACGATGTCCTTGTTGACCTGGCCGCCCAGGACCATTTCCACCACGTCCATGGTCTGGGCATCAGTGACGCGCATGCCATCGATGAAGTGACTCTCGATGGACAGACGCTTGAGCAGGTCACCGATTTGCGGCCCTCCGCCATGAACCACCACCGGGTTGATGCCAACGGCTTTCATCAACACGATGTCGCGCGCAAAGCCGGTCTTGAGCTCATCGCTCTCCATGGCGTTGCCGCCATACTTTATCACCAGCGTCTTGCCGACAAAGCGTCGAATGTAAGGCAACGCTTCGGACAGCACTTTGGCTACATTGGTGGCGGCATCACGTTCGAGGGTCATTCAAGGCTCCAGTCAAAGGGAAACAATCAAAACGGCAAGTCGAGGTCCGGCGCGACTTTCTTCAGCTCGGCGTGGAACACGTCCTTGATACGCTGCAGTTCTTCCTCGGTTTCAGCTTCGAAACGCAAGACCAGTACTGGCGTGGTGTTGGACGCACGAACCAGGCCCCAGCCTTTTGGATAGTCGACACGTACACCGTCGATAGTGGTCAGTTTGGCATCGCCCCACTGAGCGTCTTTTTCGAGGGCTTCTATGATGCTGAACTTGGTGGTATCAGTCACCTTGATGTTGATTTCAGGCGTCGAAATGTCGTTCGGGAAGGTCTCGAACAGGTCTTCGGCCGAGGTCGATCCCTGGCTGAGGATTTCCAGCAGGCGAGCGGCACTGTAGATACCGTCGTCGAAACCGAACCAGCGCTCTTTGAAGAAGATGTGGCCGCTCATTTCGCCAGCCAGCAGCGCACCGCTTTTCTTCATTTCTTTCTTGATCAGCGAGTGACCGGTTTTCCACATCACTGGACGACCGCCGTGCTCGCGGATCAACGGGGTCAGGCGGCGGGTGCATTTGACGTCGAAAATGATGTCGGCACCCGGGTTGCGCTTGAGCACGTCCAGGGCAAACAGCATCAGCAGGCGGTCCGGGTAGACCACATTGCCCTTGTTGGTGACCACGCCGACGCGGTCGCCATCGCCATCGAACGCCAGGCCCAGATCAGCGCCGGTCTCTTTGACCTTGGCGATCAGGTCCTGCAGGTTTTCCAGCTTGCCCGGATCCGGGTGATGGTTGGGGAAGTTGCCGTCGACTTCGGCGAACAGCGAAATCACTTCGCAGCCCAGCGCTTCGATCAGCTGTGGCGCGATCACGCCAGCGGCGCCGTTACCGCAGTCCACGACCACTTTCATCTTGCGGGCCATGACGATGTCGTCCTTGATCTGCTTGAAGTAGCGATCAAGGATGTCGACTTTGGTCACGCTGCCTTTCTGCGAGGTCAGGTTGCCGGTCTTGATACGCTCGTGCAGCGCCTGAATCTGCTCGTTGGCCAGGGTGTCGCCAGCGATGACAATCTTGAAACCGTTGTAGTCCTTGGGGTTGTGGCTGCCGGTGAGCATGACGCCGGTCTTGCCCGCCAGCACGTTGGCCGCATAGTACAGCGCCGGTGTCGGCACCAGACCGACATCGCTGACGTGGCAGCCGCTGTCGTGCAGGCCCTGAATCAATTGCTCGACCAGTTCGGGGCCGGAAAGACGTCCATCGCGACCCACGCTGACGTTGGGCTCGTTCTGCGCCAGGCTCTCGGAGCCGATGGCGCGACCAATCCAGTAGGCCGTTTCGGCGCTGAGGGTGTCACCGACGACACCGCGAATGTCATAGGCGCGGAAAATATCGTCAGGGAATTTAGGTGCCACGGATGCTGGGCTGCTCATAACGGGGGGATGCTCCGATCTCAGGAAGTCCTGGTTTTCGTCGAGAATGTCGATATCGAGAATGTCGCTATCTTGAAACAGCGGATCGGTCCAGTCGTGGCCTTGGCCAGTGCGTGGAGCCGCCGCTGAAGCACTGCTGATCTTGAATTCGGGTGCCGGACCTGGGTCCCTGGCATCAGCCATTTCCGTTGCCGGAGGCTGAGCGAAAGGTGAAAAACCAGCCAGACGCCTGGCCAGCCCATTAAGGACCGGCAGGCCCAAACCGAAGGGTTTGACGGCTTTTCCGCTGCAGAGTTCTTCAAGCAGCTGATCAAGTTGTCGGGCGTCGGCGCAGATGAGCCGATGCAACGCCCGCTGATTGAGGTACAACCCAAGCACCGCGCCCCCCGCAGCGCAAATGGCGGCCAGGATCAGCAACAGCCAGGGCAGCGAAGATTGCAGTGCCGGGCCCGGGGTAAACTCCAGTTTCCAGTGCGCAAAACCGGTTTCCAGACGCTGCGACGTGGCGCTGGTGGAAATGCCGCGCTGCAGGAAAATCTGTTCGGGCCCGCTGCCGAACTGCTGGATCAGCCGAATCCGCCCCGCTTCTTCAGGCATCGCTGGCAACGCGTTGAGGAGTCGCTGCGGATCGAAGGCGAGCAACAAGGTGCCGCCCACCGCTGACGTTGCATCCGCCCGCAGCGGCGCGGCGCTGTAGATCATCCAGCGCTCGCCCACCAGACGGGCTTCCGGCGCGGCGTCTTCGCCACGCGCCACCTTGTTGAGCATGTCCAGCGTGGCGTAGCTGACGGGCAGTGCGCCCTGCAGGTCGACATCCGTCAGGCCAACCGGATTCAGGCGCGCGCCGAAGACTCCGTCGCGATGGCGCAGGCGGTTCTGCGCCTCGTTGATGGCCGAAGGATCGCCGCTTTGCAAGGCCGTTATCAGCGTCGCATCGCCAGCGGCCGCGCGGGTTTCGGCGTTGATCTGGCGCAGAGCCAGACCCACAGCCGAGGCCTGACTGCTGCCCCACGCCTGCTCCAGCGGCGCGCCTGCCTGAGGTTTGTCAGCCATGGCGACGACCACCAGTACCACTGCCAGCAGCAGGCCGATGAGCGCAGGCACGAGCCCCGGCATCAGCGCGCCGAAACCGGTGGCATCAGGTTGAGTGTTCGATCCTGCTGGCTGTTGAATGCCTTGCACCTGGCGGCTCCCCGGTTAAATCATCCTGAAACTGGACAGTCATTGGAGCATGCCGCAATGCCGTGTCAGTGGCTACCGGAATGGCCGAAACCGCCTGCACCACGCTGGCTTTCGTCAAAGGTTTCAACCAGCTCGAAACGGGCCTGCACCACTGGCACCAAGACCAGTTGCGCGATGCGCTCGCCCACCGAGATGTTGAACGCGGTCTGGCCACGGTTCCAGCATGACACCATCAGCTCGCCCTGGTAATCGGAGTCAATCAGCCCGACCAGGTTACCCAGCACGATGCCATGTTTATGGCCCAGCCCCGAGCGCGGCAGAATCAACGCCGCCAGCCCTGGATCACCGATGTAGATCGACAGGCCGGTGGGGATCAGCAGTGTCTGGCCTGGCTCCAGCAGCGTGTCCTGCTTGAGCATGGCGCGCAGGTCGAGACCGGCAGAACCGGTGGTGGCATACGCGGGCAACGGAAATTCGTTGCCGATGCGGGGGTCGAGAATCTTGGCTTGCAGAGCGTGCATACGTGATTAAACCTGGTTCATTCGGTCGGCGATAAAAGTGATCAGCTGGCGGGCAATCTTGCCCTTGCTGGTCTGGGCAAAGAGTGTGGCGTGCAGCCCGCGGTCGATGACGCTGCAGGCGTTCTCTTCACTGTTGAAGCCAATGCTGGGGTTGGCCACGTCATTGGCGACGATCAGGTCAAGGTTCTTGTCCTTGAGCTTGCGTGCAGCATAGTCAAGCAGATGCTCGGTCTCGGCGGCAAAACCGACGCTGAACGGCCGGTCCGGACGCGTGGCGATGGTTGCCAGAATGTCCGGGTTGCGCACCATCTGCAGCAGCAGGCCGTCGCCGGTGGACGGGTCTTTCTTGAGTTTGTGCGGCGCCACCACTTCAGGCCGGTAGTCGGCGACGGCGGCAGAGGCGATGAACAGGTCGCACGGCATCGCCGCCTCACAGGCAGCGAGCATGTCGCGGGCGCTGACCACGTCAATGCGCGAGACACGGTCCGGGGTTGGCAGATTGACCGGGCCGGTAATCAGCGTGACCCGCGCACCGGCTTCGACAGCGGCTTCGGCCAGGGCGAAACCCATCTTGCCGGAGCTGTGGTTGGTGATGTAACGCACCGGGTCGATGTTTTCCTGGGTCGGGCCCGCCGTGATCAGCACGTGTCGGCCGGTCAGCGTCAGGCGCTGAAAGCACTCGGCCGCGCACCGGGCCAGATCGTCGGGCTCCAGCATGCGTCCATAACCCACATCGCCGCAGGCCTGCACGCCCGAGGCAGGGCCGAACACACGGAAGTCGCGGCTCTCCAGCAGGCGGGTGTTGGCCTGCACCGACGCGTCGCGCCACATCGCCTGGTTCATCGCCGGGGCAATAGCAACAGTGGCGTCGGTGGCCAGCACAATGGTGGTCAACAGGTCGTTGGCGATGCCCTGGGCCAGACGCGCGATCAGGTCAGCGGTGGCCGGGGCAATGAGGATGAGATCGGCCCACTTCGCCAGTTCGATATGCCCCATGGCCGCCTCGGCAGCGGGGTCGAGCAGGTCCAGATGTACCGGGTGCCCCGACAGAGCCTGCATGGTCAGGGGGGTGATGAATTCAGCGCCACCTCGGGTCATGACCACGCGCACTTCAGCGCCTTGGTCGCGCAGCCGCCTGACCAGCTCTGCGCTCTTGTAAGCCGCGATGCCGCCGCCGACGCCAAGAACGATGCGTTTTCGATACAGCCGCTGCATAGGCCTGCCTTTCCAGTCGATTGATACGCGACGGCGATGATGCCTGTAGGCGCTGTTGCCGACGCGGCACTGGCGCGTGAAGGGCAACTGCCGCAGGCCGATCGCCGCGCAAAAAAGATGGGCTAAGATAGCACAGCGTCCGCACCGGAACAGCGGCGCCCACACACAGGGAGGTGCTATGAGTATTCGTAATTGGCCTGCGGCCGAACGCCCGCGCGAGCGGCTGCTGGAACTGGGTTCGGGCAGCCTGTCCGACGCTGAACTGCTGGCGATTTTCCTGCGCACCGGCGTGGCCGGAAAAAGCGCTGTCGACCTGTCTCGTTACCTGTTGAATCAATTTGGCGGGCTGCGGCAATTGCTGGACGCCGACCTGAGCACATTCAGCTCGCACCTGGGTCTGGGCCCTGCGAAGTTCGCTCAGTTACAAGCTGTCTTGGAAATGGCCCGCCGGCACATGGCACAAAATCTCAAGCGCGAATCAGCACTGGAAAGCCCGACGCAGGTACGTGCCTACCTGAAATCGTTGCTGCGCGATGAGCCGCATGAGGTGTTTGGCTGCCTTTTTCTCGACAACAAACACCGGGTGCAAGCGTTTGAAGTGCTGTTTCACGGCTCAATCAACAGCGCACATGTCCACCCGCGCCAAGTGGTCAAACGCGCCATGGTGCACAACTCTGCCAGCCTGATTCTCTGCCACAACCACCCTTCAGGTGTCACCGACGCCAGCCAGGCCGACATAGACCTGACCAAGCGTCTGCGTGACGCGCTCTGGCTGGTTGACGTGAAGGTGCTGGACCACGTCATCATCGGCGACGGCGACCCGCTGTCGATGGTGGAATGCGGGTTGATATAGCCTTGCCGAACCGAAATGCAGGTTCTGTAGGAGCGCACGAGCAGCGCGAGGCCGCGATAGCGGTCTGTCTGATACAGCGCCATCGCGGCCTCGCGCTGCTCGTGCGCTCCTACCGGTTTTAACAATCAGTCGATGAACGTCACCATGCCATTGGCCAGGGATTTGACCCGGGCCAGGGATTCGACACGGTAGCCTTGCGCGTCCAGTTCTGCGCGGCCGCCCTGGAAGGATTTCTCGATGACGATGCCCAGCCCGGCAACGGTTGCGCCAGCCTGTTTGATGATCGAAATCAACGCTTGCGAGGCTTTGCCGTTGGCCAGAAAGTCGTCGATGATCAGCACGTTGTCGCTGCTGCTCAGGTGCCGTGGCGAGATCGCCACGGTGCTTTCGGTCTGCTTGGTGAACGAGTAGACACTGGCCGACAGCAGGTTTTCCGTCAGCGTCAGTGACTGATGCTTGCGGGCAAAGATCACCGGCACACCGAGCTTCAGGCCGGTCATGATTGCCGGGGCAATACCGGAGGCTTCGATGGTCACGATCTTGGTGACGCCCGACCCGGCAAACAGCGCTGCGAACTCGTCGCCGATCTGCTGCATCAGCACCGGGTCGATCTGATGATTGAGAAACGCATCGACCTTCAATACCTGGTCGGAAAGTACGATACCTTCATCGCGAATCTTCTGATGCAATGCTTCCACGTCGGCTCCTCGGGTTGCGCGAATCTGCGCAATGAATTGTAGGACTTATCTTTTAAGCATCGCGCGGATATCCGCCAACGCCGTATTGCCACGCACCGCTTTCACCTCGGTCGGGGTGTCATCGTTGCCCTCCCAGGCCAGATCGTCCGGTGGCAGCTCATCCAGGAAGCGGCTCGGCGAACAATCAATGATTTCGCCATACTGCTTGCGTTTGGCGGCAAAGGTGAACGCCAGCGTCTGTCGCGCGCGGGTGATCCCGACGTAAGCCAGGCGGCGTTCTTCCTCGATGGTATCGGCTTCGATGCTGGAGCGGTGAGGCAGGATTTCCTCCTCCATGCCCATGATGAACACGTAAGGGAATTCAAGCCCCTTGGACGCGTGCAGGGTCATCATCTGCACCCCTTCGGCGCCGTCCTCTTCCTCCTGTTGACGCTCCAGCATGTCACGCAGCACCAGCTTGCCGATGGCCTCTTCAATGGTCATGCCACCTTCTTCGTCCTTTTCGAGGGTGTTCTTCAACGCCTCGATCAGGAACCAGACGTTGCCCATGCGGTAGTCGGCAGCCTTGTCGCTGGAGCTGTTCTGCCGCAGCCAGTTTTCGTAGTCGATGTCCATGACCATGCTGCGCAGCGCGGCGATAGGGTCATTCTGCGCGCACTGCTGGCGTACGCCGTCCATCCAGCGCTTGAAGCGTTGCAGGCGGTCGGTGTAACGGCTGTCCAGGTGCGTGCCCAGGCCAATCTCGTCGGTGGCGGCGTACATGGAAATCTTGCGTTCGGTGGCGTAGTTGCCGAGTTTTTCCAGGGTGGTGGAGCCGATCTCTCGCCGTGGCACGTTGATGACCCGCAGAAAGGCGTTGTCATCGTCCGGATTGACCAGCAATCGAAAATAGGCCATCAGGTCTTTCACTTCCTGGCGGCCGAAGAAACTGTTGCCACCCGACAGGCGATACGGCACCTGATGGTGCTGCAACTTCAGCTCGATCAGCTTGGCCTGGTAGTTGCCGCGATAAAGGATCGCGAAGTCACTGTAGGGCCGATCCGTGCGCAAATGCAGGCTGAGAATCTCGACAGCGACCCGCTCCGCTTCGGCGTCCTCGTTGCGGCAGCGGATCACGCGGATCTCGTCGCCATGGCCCATTTCGCTCCACAGCTGCTTTTCGAAGGCATGCGGGTTGTTGGCGATCAGCACGTTGGCGCACCGCAGGATGCGGCTGGTGGAGCGATAGTTCTGCTCCAGCATGACCACTTTCAGCGAGGGATAGTCGTCCTTGAGCAGCATCAGGTTTTCCGGCCGCGCGCCGCGCCAGGCGTAGATCGACTGGTCATCGTCACCCACGACCGTGAACTGGTTGCGCATGCCTATCAGCAGTTTCACCAGCAGGTACTGGCTGGCGTTGGTGTCCTGGTACTCGTCCACCAGCAGGTAGCGAACCTTGTTCTGCCACTTCTCCAGAATGTCGGCGTGCTCCTGAAACAGCTTCACCGGCAGCAGGATCAGGTCATCGAAGTCCACCGCGTTGTAGGCCTTGAGCGTGCGCTGATAGTGGGTGTAGACGATGGCGGCGGTCTGCTCCTTGGGGTTGCGCGCATTGGCCAGGGCTTCAGGTGGCAGGATCAGATCGTTTTTCCACGAGCCGATCATGTTCTTGATTTCGTCGACACCGTCGTCGCCGGAATACTCTTTTTGCATGATGTCGGTCATCAAGGCCTTGACGTCGGTCTCGTCGAAGATCGAAAACCCCGGCTTGTAGCCCAGCCGCGTGTGCTCCTTGCGGATCACGTTGAGGCCCAGATTGTGGAACGTCGACACCGTCAGGCCGCGGCCTTCGCCTGCGCGCAACAGCGTGCCGACCCGCTCCTTCATTTCGCGGGCCGCCTTGTTGGTAAACGTCATGGCAACGATGTACTGCGCGCGTACGCCGCAGTTCTGGATCAGATGGGCGATCTTGCGCGTGATCACGCTGGTCTTGCCGGAGCCCGCACCGGCAAGCACCAGAAGAGGGCCGCCGACGTAGTTCACGGCTTCTTGTTGCCGAGGATTGAGTCGGGACATAAGGAAAAATCGAGTCAGTGACGAAATGGGCGGGCATTTTAACAGGCTGCGGCGATTGTGCAGCGACCGTCCGCCATTGCAGCCCCGTTAAGCGTGCGCGGCTATCTAATTTTGCTGATTTTGTTACATTTGCTCATTCAAACGCTGCAAAAGCGTTGATCGCTCCCCGTCCAGAGCGTCCGTTTGTCTCTTTACGAGTCTAGGGAGCTAGTTTGCTTACGCCCGTCCAACCTTTGCGGTTGCTATTGCTGGCCCCATCGGGGGAGTGGCTGGCATTGTTAAGCAAGTGCCTGACCACCGAGCCGGGCCCTGCCGATGTGCAATGCCTGGCGCACTGGAGCGAGGTGCGCGAGGCGGCCAGCGATGAGCGTTGCAACGTGTTGCTGACCACGGCCGAACTCCGCCCGCCGCCAGGGCGCTGCAATCTGCCGCTGATCCTGCTGGTTGAAGAGGAGCCGCACAGTGCACCGGTGGGCGCCAGCGACTGGCTGGTGCGCAGCGAGCTGACTCCGGCCACCTTGCGCAGCTGCCTGCGCCACGTCAGCGAGCGGGCGCTGCTGGAAGCTACCTTGCAGCGTCTGGCGGAGCAGGACACGCTCACTGGCATCGCCAACCGGCAGGGGTTTCAGACGCTGCTGGCTGCCCGTCTACTGGAGAATGAAGGGCGCGGTCTGGCGCTGGGCCATCTGGACCTGGACAACTTCCGTCGCGCCAACGATGCGCTGGGTCATCAAGCAGGCGACCGTTTGATCCTGCAAGTCGTCGCGCGGCTCAAGGGCCAGCTGGAGGTGGGCGACCAGATCGCCCGCTTGGGCAGCGACGAGTTTGCACTGCTGATTGACACCCGCCGCGCCCCGCAACGGGCCGAATGGATGGCCGAACGCATCACCGAAGCGTTGTCCGAGCCTTACTGGATCGACGGCGAAAGCCTGCTCATCGGCTGCAGCCTGGGCATCGCCCATTCCCGCGCCGACGCAGGTGCGGACCCGTTGATGTGGCACGCGCACATCGCCATGCAACAAGCCAAGGGCGTGCAGGGCTGCACCTTCCATGTCTTCAACGAGCGAATCAACCGCAATGCGCGCAGCCTGGCCGATCTGGAAACCGAACTGCGCCGGGCGCTGCGCCGTGACGAGCTGGAGCTGCATTACCAGCCAAGACTGTGCCTGAGCAGCGGTCGCATCGTCGGGCTCGAAGCGCTGGTGCGCTGGCGCCATCAGGAGCGAGGCCTGCTGCCGCCCAGCGAGTTCGTGCCGCTGGCCGAGCAGAGCGGGCTGATCGTGCCGCTGGGCTACTGGGTCATCTCCCGGGCGCTGCGCGACATGCAAGCCATGCTCGAACAGGGGCTGGCGCCGTTGCATATGGCGATCAACCTGTCGTTTCGCCAGTTTCAGGACAACCAGTTGCTGGCGACCCTGAGCCGGCTGATTGCCGAACGCGACATCGACGCTCGCTGGCTTGAATTCGAGCTGACCGAAACGGCGGTCATGCGCCGCAGCGATCTGGTCAAGCAGACCATGGACGCGCTGGGTCGCCTGGGCGTGCGCTTTTCCCTGGACGACTTCGGCACCGGCTTCTCCTCTTTCGTGCACCTAAACAATCTGCCCATCGCCCTGCTCAAGATCGACAAGAGCTTCGTCGGCGAAATGGGCCAGCGCGAAGAAAACCGCAAGCTGGTTCACGCCATGATCAACCTGGCGCACAACCTCAGCCTTGGCGTCGTCGCTGAAGGTGTGGAGACCGCCGAGCAGCTGGCGTTACTGAGGGGCTATGGCTGCGACCAGGTGCAGGGTTACCTGATCAGCAAACCGCTGGCGCTGCCGGACCTGATCGAATACCTGACCTTCGATACCCTGCAACCGGGCGCCTTGAGCGCCGATTGACCGGGCGCCGCTGCCGACAGCTACGCAGCGACAAGGCTTGCCTGATTGCGCAATAGCCGTGAGGTCTTGCGTTCGAACGCCCAGACCAGCGCCAGCGCGGCGCAGAACAGGCCCAACGCCAGGCCCCACCAGACGCCCGTCGCACCATGCCCGGTGTAGAAACCGAATAACAGCGCGGCAGGCGCCGCCACCAGCCAATAACTGGCCAGCCCCACCAGAAACGTAGTGCGCGCATCCCTGAACCCACGAAGGGCGCCCATGGCGATGGTCTGGGCGCCATCGAAAAGCTCGAACCAGGCAGCAATCGCCAGCAGCTTGACCGCAAGCTCGACGATGTCGGCAAATTTGGGGTCGTTGATATCGAGAAACAGACCGATGACCACCTGCGGTGCCAGCCAGAACAGCAGGCCGAAACCCAGCATGACGATTGATCCAAAGAGGATGCCGGCGCGCCCGGCAGTGCGCGCCAGCAGCAGGTTGCCAGCGCCGTAGTGCTGACCGATACGCATGGTCACGGCGTAGGAAATCCCCACGGGCACCATAAAGGCCATGGATACCGTTTGCAGCGCGATCTGGTGAGCCGCCATTTGCGTGCTGCCCATGGCGCCCATGCAGAAGGCCGCAAACGTGAACAGCCCGACTTCAACGGCATAAGTGCCGCCAATCGGCAGACCCAGGCGCCACAGCTCTTTGACGTGGCTGCGCGAAATCTGCCAGAAGCCTGCGCGGATCGGGTACGCCGCATAGGCGCTGTGGCGACGAATGTGCAGCGCCAGCGCCAGCGCCATGGCGTTGGTGACCACAGCCGTGACCAGGCCGATGCCCATCAAGCCCAAGCTGGGCAGGCCGAACATCTGATGGATAAAAGCGTAATTAAGCAGGTAATTGGCCAGCGCGCCGCACAGGCTGATCGCCATGACCGGCCCGGCGCGCCCCAGCGCACTGGTGAAGCCGCGCAACGCCATGAAGGTCAGCAGGCCGGGCAACGCCAGTGGCAAGGTGATCAGAAACTGACCGGCCATGTGTACGTTGGATTCGGTCTGGCCGAAATGCAGCAGGATGGGTTCCAGATTCCACAGGATCAGCATGGCGACCAGGGCCATGCCCCAGGCCAGCCAGATACCGGCCTGAGTCAGGCGGGCGGCGCCTTGGGGATCATTTGCCCCATGCCGGATTGAAACCAGCGTACCGACCGCCGCCATCACGCCGACGCAGAAAAACGTGATGAAGTTGTAGGTCGCCGCGCCCAGACCGCCACCGGCCAGGGCGTCAGGGCCGATATGCCCCATCATCACCGTGTCAGTGAAGACCATCAGCATGTGCGCCATCTGTGAGGCCATCAGCGGCCCGGCCAGGCGCAGGATGGTCCAGAGTTCTTTGATGGCAGGCTGTTGCATGGCGCGATGCTCTATTCAGGGGGCAGTGGCAAGAGGGTCATTTTCGACAGTTCAGCGGCTAAACACAAAGGGATAAACAAGATCAACAGCATGAGTAAAACTCATACCTGCAATATTCGCTAGACTTGACGCTTACCGCCGCAGGAGCGTTCCGAATGCCTCGTAGTCTCCCTCCTCTTTATGCGTTGCGCGCATTTGAAGCCGCTGCCCGGCATAGCTCCTTCACCCGGGCAGGCGAAGAACTGTCGATCACCCAGAGCGCCGTCAGTCGGCATATTCGCACGCTGGAAGAGCATTTTGCCTGCCGTCTGTTTCAGCGTGTCGGCCGCACCCTCCAGCTAACCGAAGCGGCGCGTACGTTGTTGCCCGGCGTGCGTGACGGTTTCTCTGCACTGGAAAGGGCGTGCAATGCGCTGTCCATCGACGAAGGCATCCTGCGCATGAAGGCGCCCCCTACCCTGACCATGCGCTGGCTGCTGGCGCGGCTCAGCCGCTTTCGTCATCTGCAGGTGGGTAACGAGGTGCAACTGACAAGCGCGTGGATGGAAATCGACGTCGTGGACTTTGCCCAGGAGCCGTTCGATTGCGCCGTACTGCTCAGTCGCGGCCATTTCCCGGCTGACTGGGAGGCCATCCACCTGTTCGAGGAATTGCTCATCCCGGTGGGCGCGCCGAATCTGCTGGATGACCAGCCCTGGAATGTCGAACGGCTGGCCAGCGCTGAACTGCTGCACCCGACCCCGGATCGTCGTGACTGGCGGACCTGGCTTGAGCGCACCGGCTTATCGGGACAGGTCTCGCTCAAGGGTGGGCAGGTGTTCGACACCCTGGAACTGGGCATGATTGCCGCCGCACGGGGCTACGGCGTATCCATGGGCGACCTGCAGATGGTGGCCGAAGACGTCACCCATAATCGCCTCAGCCTGCCCTGGCGCACGGCGGTCTACAGCGGCGAAGATTATTACCTGGTCTGGCCACGCACGCGGCCTGGCACCGAGCGGCTCAAGCGCCTGGGCGACTTTCTGCGCGAGGAGGTCAGCGCCATGCAGATCCCTGACGTAGAGATCTTGCGTTGACCAGGGGCACTGCCTACAGGTAAGTCACTACAAACTTTCCGCGCACTTTACTCAAGTAAGCGAGCCGCCTGCCGATGAGTGGTACAAGCCCGGCTGCGTCGTAACGCCGCACGCCCCCGCTCCCTCACCAACTACATGCAGCTGAACGGTAACTAGAGGTCATCAAGGCCCTACGTTCGGCCAGGAGTCGTCATGTCCAAGCCGCGCGCCCGAATTGCTTCGCAACTCGGTATTGCTCTGGCTGTCATTCTGGCAGTCGTTATCTCAGGCAGTACCTTATTCGCGCTGCGGTCTCTGGACTCAGCCAACCTCGTCATCCGCGAAGAGCACATGTCGAGCGAGGCGCGGCTGCTCGCCGATCAGTTGAACACCTTCCACAGCACCTTGCGTGACAGCACCCAGCGTTTGAGCGGTCTGTTCGAGAAGCGTTTTGCCGGTGGCCTGACGGTGCAAAACGATCAGCCGATCAGCGTCGCCGGGATGCAGGCGCCGAGTCTGATGCTGGGCACCAGCGCGCTGAACAACGACTTCAAGGAAGTCGACGAATTCCGCCAGATGACTGCAGGCGTGGCGACGATTTTCGTGCGCAGCGGCGACGACTTCATCCGCATCAGCACCTCGCTGACCAAGCAGGACGGCAGCCGCGCCATCGGCACGATGCTTGATCGCAAAGGCCCGGCCTATGACCGCTTGATCGCCAACCAGGGTTACGTCGGCAAGGCCGTGCTGTTCGAGCGTTATTACATGACGCAGTACACACCGGTCGCTGACCGTTCGGGCAAAGTGATCGCCGTGTTGTTCGTGGGTTTCGATTACACCGACGCGCAGAACAAGCAGTTCCAGGACCTGAAAAACTTCCGCATCGGCAAGACCGGTTCGCTGGCGTTGCTGGATGCTCAGAACACCTGGCTGGTGCCGCCTGCGGGAATCCAATCGCCTGATCAGGCCGCCAAATCGGTTGCCGACGTGATCAAGCAACCGGGCAAGGGCGTGATCTGGAGCGACGGCACCCAGGATTTCTACAGTGTCGCGCAGCCATTCAACGACGGCCCCTGGTCGGTCCTGGCGACCATGCCGGAGGAGGAAATCAGCGCCGTGACCTGGAGCGTCGGCACGCAGCTGGCCATTGGCAGCCTGCTGGCGATGCTGATTGCAGTGATCTCGGCGGTCTGGCTGCTGCGCAGCAAATTGCGCCCGTTGTCGGAGCTGGTGCGTCAGGCCGAAGCCCTGGGTGCAGGCGATTTGAGCGCGCGCCTGAACATCAACAGTCATGACGAAATCGGTCAACTGGCAACCAGCTTCAACAAGATGGGTGAAGCGCTGTCGAACATGGTCTCGCAGATCCGCACTGCGGCGCAGCAGGTCAGCAGCCGCGCCACTGAATTGTCCGGTTTGTCGGGCGGCGCGTATCGCGGCATGGAGCAGCAGTCGGGCGAGATCGTCAGCATGGCCGGGGCGGTTGAAGAATTCAGCGCCACCTCGCTCAACATCGCCGACAACATGGGCAACACCGAGCGCCTGGCTCAGGAAAACGCCCAGCAGACCCGCATCGGTCGGGCATCCATGCAGGAAGCTTCGTCTTCGCTTGAGCAGATCGCGGCATCGATCAACAGCACCGCAGCGGTGATCAACACCCTGGGGCAGCGCTCGCAGGAAATCGGCAGCATCGTCGGCGTGATCACCTCGATTGCCGATCAGACCAACCTGCTGGCGTTGAACGCCGCCATCGAGGCCGCCCGCGCGGGCGAGCAAGGCCGCGGTTTTGCGGTGGTCGCCGATGAAGTGCGCAGCCTGGCGACACGTACTCGGGATGCGACCAACGAGATTTCCGGGATGATCACCAGCATCCAGCAGGAAACGGGCAACGCCATCACCACCATGCAGCAAGGCAACGCGCAAATGCAGGAAGGCCTGGCACGCAACGCCAAGGTCGCCGCTGCACTGGAGCAGATCGACGAACAAAGCCGTTCTGCGGGCCAGCAATTCGCGGCCATTACCACCGCCACCCAAGAGCAGAGCAGCACCGCCACCCTGCTCAGCAGCAACCTGCAAAGCATCGCCATGACCAACAGCGAGCAGCGCGAAGTGGTGTCACACCTGGCCGTCACTGCAGAAGAACTGAGCACCCTGGCCGCCGAACTGCGTACCGAGGTTGATCGTTTTCGCTGAGTGACCATGGTTGCCTGCACCCTGAGTGACGTGGGACCGGCTTTAGCCCGGAAGAGGCCAATACTGGCGCTGGAGATGAGGCGTCAGAAATGACGCCTTCCTGGCTAAAGCCGGTCCCCACGACAACGTGGGATCGCCCCTAATTCGAACCTTCAGCCCGTCGCAGCGTAATGCGCGTCAACTCGGAAGGTCTGCCCAGCCTCAGGGCAAATCCCGGCCACAATGCAGTGCCGTTGTTCACATACAACTGCATGCCCGCCACGTCATAAAACCCCGACACAAAACCTTCATTTGCCAGCGCGATCACCCGGTCGATGCCCAGGATCATGCCGCCATGGGTATGCCCCGACAGCTGCAGCGCCACGCCCTGCTTCGCGGCCTGTGGTGCATTCCTCGGCTGATGGTCGAGCAGGATGATCGGCGTGTCTGGCGGCGCCCCTTTTAGCGCCTGCTCCAGGTCAGGTGCCGGGAAGCCGGTTTTTGGTGCCGTCACATCCGTAACCCCAGCCAATACCAGCTGCGCGCCGTCACGCTTGAGCAGCGTGTGGCTGTTGGCTAGAGGCACCATGCCGAGGGAAACGAAGTGCTGCATCCACGCCTCGTTATCGAAAAAGTATTCGTGATTGCCGGGGATGACATACACCCCGTCCGGCGCCGTGAGGTCGCGTAGCGCTTCGATATCCAGCGTGCGGTTGCTGACGGAACCGTCGATCAAATCACCGGTAACCACAATCAGGTCGGCACCCAGGCCGTTGGCGGCCGTGACCACGGCGCGTGTCCATGGGCCATCGAACAGGCGACTGATATGCAGGTCCGTCAACTGCAGAATTTTGTAGTGTTCAAATTGCGGCGGCAGGTTCTTGATCGCCACCTCAATATCCTTGACCGGCGGCACGCGTATGGCCTGATTGACCCCGATAGCGGCCAGCACCAGCGCCGCCGCGCCAACGCCATAACGCAGCCCTGCAGGAATGGTCAGCCGCCGCCGAAGAACCAGCATCGTCAGCAAAGCGCCCAGGTCCACGATGATCTGCAACACCGCAATCAGCACAATCGCGCCAAATGCCCAGTTGAACAGCATCACCACCGCACGTGGAAACTCGGGAGAAAACACGCTGCCGGAGGAAAGTCGGGCATACAGATGATACTGCGAGGCCAACAGCACCAGCACCGCCGCCGCAATGCGGGCCCGCCGTGACCATGGCATTGGCCAGATAAAGCGGCCGATGACATACAGACCGGGCAGGCTGAACATGATGTGAAACATTTATGCGGTTCCTTGCCGTAGAGGGCTTGGTGTAACGGGGGCGGCGGATCAGGCTGAGCGAATTCATTCGTGAAGCGGTGTAACTGCCCCGCCGCCTCGCCAACAAGTTGGCTCCTACAAAAGCGGCCTGATAGCGCCTGACCAGAGCGTGGCGGCAAACCCTACACAATTGCGCCCGCCTGCACTACGTCCGTAGCGCCGGGCGGTCTGTAAAAGACGACAAACCATCATCCGTAACTCGTTGGTCGGTATTGCAGTGCTTCGGCGATATGGCTGCGGTTGATGGCGTCCACCTGCTCAAGATCGGCCAGGGTGCGGGCGACTTTCAGCAGGCGATGGGCAGCGCGCAGCGACAGGATCAGGCGCTCGCAGGCGGTCTCAAGCCACGCCTCGTCGGCGCTGGAGAGCGCGCAATGTTCGCGCAAACCCGGCAGATCGAGAAACGCGTTGGCGCAGCCTTGCCGCTGGTTCTGGCGTTCGCGCGCTTGGGCGACCGTCGCTGCGGCGCGGGCGGTGTTGTCGCCGGTCTGCATTTCCGGATTCAGTGCAGTGGCTTCCCTGGCTACTGTCAGGTGCAGGTCGATCCGGTCCAGCAGCGGCCCAGACAGCTTGTTGCGATAGCGCTGAATCTGCTCGGTGGAGCAACGGCAGCGGCCGGTGGGTTCGCCAAAATAGCCACAGGGGCAAGGGTTCATCGCCGCCACCAGCTGGAACCGCGCCGGAAAGCGCACCCGGTCTCGCGCCCTGGAAATCACGATATGGCCCGACTCCATGGGCTCGCGCAGCACCTCCAGCACGCGGCGGTCGAATTCCGGCAGTTCATCGAGAAACAGCACCCCGTGATGGGCCAGGGTGATTTCCCCCGGTTGCGGCCGACTGCCACCGCCCACCAGCGCAGGGCCTGAGGCCGAGTGATGCGGCTGGCGAAAAGGCCGCTGCGGCCAGCAGGTCAAAGGCTCCTGGCTGGCGACCGATTGAATCGCCGCCACTTCAAGGGCTTCGTATTCGTCCAGCGGCGGCAGCAAACCCGGCAGGCGGCTGGCCAACAGCGTCTTGCCCGTGCCGGGAGGGCCGCTGAACAGCAAGTTATGTGCGCCAGCGGCCGCCACCAGCAGTGCGCGCTTGGCGGCTGCCTGGCCTTGCACTTCGCTGAGGTCCGGATAGGGTTTGGCCTGATGCAACAGCCCGCTGGCCTGATACGGCTGGATCGGCGTCTGGCCATTGAAATGCGCGACCAGCTCCAGCAGGTGACTGACGGCAATTACCCTGAGCCCTGACGCCAGGCACGCTTCTTCGGCATTGGCGGCCGGGATAATCAGCGTCCGCTCGGCTGCACGCGCCGCCAACGCTGCAGGCAACACGCCCTGAATCGGCCGAATCGCCCCCGACAGCGCCAGCTCGCCCAGACATTCCACATCCTGCAACGCAATCAGCGGCACCTGCCCACTGGCGGCCAGCAGCCCCAGCGCAATGGCCAGGTCAAAACGCCCGCCATCCTTGGGCAAATCCGCAGGCGCGAGATTGAGCGTGATGCGCCGATCCGGAAACTTCAGCCCGGCATTGAGAATCGCACTGCGCACACGATCCTTGCTTTCCCGCACCGCCCCCTCCGGCAACCCAACCAGCGTGAGCGCGGGCAAACCATTGGCAAGATGTGCTTCAACCGTAACCGCAGGCGCCTCAACCCCGACCTGGGCGCGGCTGTGAACGATGGCCAGAGACATTGATTCTTCCTTGAAAAACGACTGAACGCATCCTGCGTGATTGAGCGGGGGATGGGCGGATTTAATAAATACAACGTGTGAATCGCGATCGCCTCAACCCCTCGGCAGCGGCAGTGCGGTGGTGTATTTGAGTTGTTCCATGGCAAAGCTTGAGGTGATGGTCGACAGGCCTTCGGTGCTGCTGATGAGCTTTTTGTAGAAACGGTCGTAAGCGGCCATGTCCGGCACCACCAGGCGCAGCATGTAGTCCCACTCCCCGGCCATGCGGTAAAACTCCATCACTTCCTCGTACTGCATGACGGTGCGGGCGAATTGCTCGAGCCACTGGGTGTCGTGGCGACTTGTTTTCAGCTGCACGAAGACGGACAGCCCAAGGCCGAGCTTTTCGGCGTCGAGCAGCGCGACCCTGGATTTGATCAAGCCGGCCTCCTCCAGCTTCTTGACCCGTTTCCAGCACGGCGTGGTAGAGAGGCTCACGGCTTCGGCGAGGTCCTTGAGGGCCATGGACGCGTCACGTTGCAGCAAAGTCAGGATGTGGCGATCAAAACTGTCCATTCTTCAAACCGGCCATTTTGTAGCAAATTTTGCTGCACTATAGCGCTGGAGGTAGAACGAAGAGAAATTTATTTCTACCCAGATCAGTAACATTATCTCCATCAGCACAGCCTTCGATGGAAGCAACAACAATGAATGACTGGACCCGCGCGGCCTTGCGCAACATCAACTGCGATCAGCAGCGTTCGGCGGATACGCACATGCTCAAACTGGACGTACCGGCCCTCGACGGCATCGACCTCTACATCAAGGATGAGAGCACCCACCCCAGCGGCAGCCTCAAGCATCGACTGGCCCGCTCGCTGTTTCTGCATGCCATCTGCAGCGGCAACATTCGCGAGGGCACGCCGGTCATCGAAGCGTCTTCGGGCAGCACGGCGGTGTCAGAGGCCTATTTCGCCAAACTGCTGGGCCTGCCGTTCACGGCGGTAATGCCGCGGCATACTGCGAGCCGCAAGATTCAGCAGGTCGAACAGCTTGGCGGGCGCTGTCATTTTGTCGAGCGCTCGTGCGACATGTATGCAGAAGCTGAACGGCTTGCCTTGCACGAGGGCGGCCACTACATGGACCAGTTCACCTACGCCGAGCGGGCAACGGACTGGCGCGGCAACAACAACATTGCCGACAGCATCTTTGACCAGTTGAGTGGCGAGGAGCATCCGATCCCTACGGCCATCGTGATGAGCGCTGGAACCGGCGGCACCTCGGCGACCATCGGCCGCTTCATTCGCTACAAAGGTCACGCCACCCGACTGATCGTCGTCGACCCGGAGAATTCGGTGTTCTATCAGAGCTATCGGAGCGGCGATACCCGCCTGACCAGCGTCTGCGGCAGCCGCATCGAGGGCATTGGCCGACCGAAAGTGGAAGCGTCGTTCCTGCCGGGGGTGATCGACGACATGATCCAGGTGCCTGACGCGGCCAGCATCGCTACCCTTGGCTGGCTGGAAACATTACTGGGCAAGAAACCCGGAGGGTCGACCGGCACTAACGTATGGGGCGCGCTGACGATTGCCTTACAGATGCAGGAGCAGGGTTTGAAAGGCTCGGTGGTGACGCTGATGTGCGACAGTGGCGAGCGCTATCTGGACACCTATTACGACCCGCAATGGGTCGCACGCACCATCGGTGACCTGACGCCGTACAGCAAAAAGCTGGAGCGGTTGCTGATCAAGCGCTGAGCCCGGAGGGTGCGCTGTTTCATGGAACCGGTGTCTGCGCCTGCTCCGTGGAACCGGCTTCAGCCGGGAAGGCTGCTGCGCAAGCGCTTGAAGCTTACTCCGCCACCTTAGGGCTCGACTTCGCTTCCATTTCCGCCACCTTCGCCTCCAGGGCTTCAAGGCGGGCGCGGGTGCGGGCGAGGACGGCCATCTGGCTGTCGAACTCTTCACGGCTGACCAGATCAAGCTTGCTGAAACCACTTTGCAGCAAGGCCTTGAACTGAGTTTCGAACTCATTGCGCGGGATCGGCGTTTCGCCGTTGAACAGACGCGAGGCGTGGCCGCTCAGGGCATCGAGAAAGGCTTTGGGCGCGAGCATGTCAATCCTCCAGATTCGTAGGGGCGCCAGTGTAGCACGCAGCAGCTATGCTCCTTCTCGCGGTCAGCGCGCACAAAAATCGGGCACGACTGCGGTCACTCGCGCACCGATCTTGTGCGTTCGCCCCACAGGCTATTGCTCAAGCCCAGGCAGTTATCGGCCAACACCTTGATATCAATGAAAAACCGCGAGCTGGCAAGCTTTCTGCTTAGTGGCAAGAGACTCATGCACTGATCCAGTCGGGTTGACGAATCAGTGCGGCAGGCGGAGCCGGGAGTGTTTCGTCATAAGCGGTTTTCTGGGGTTGGTCGGGCCTGCATCAGGCGACCGACGCGTTACAAAGCCAGGCACTGCGCTTAGACTTGAGTCGGGTTTGTTTTCCTGGGGCAAGTCCACCAATTCGGGAGAAAGTTTTCATGAAGCTAGTCACTGCCATCATCAAGCCGTTCAAGCTGGACGACGTGCGCGAGTCACTGTCCGAAATCGGCGTGCAAGGCATTACTGTCACTGAAGTCAAAGGCTTCGGACGGCAGAAAGGCCACACCGAGCTGTACCGCGGTGCGGAATACGTAGTCGACTTCCTTCCCAAGGTAAAAATCGACGTAGCCATCGATGACAAGGATCTGGATCGGGTTATCGAGGCGATAACCAAAGCAGCCAACACCGGCAAGATTGGTGACGGCAAGATTTTTGTAGTCAATCTGGAACAGGCCATTCGCATCCGTACCGGCGAAACCGATACCGACGCAATCTAAGCCGCCCAACCCAACGCCCCAGGAGAAAACAATATGACTCTGCGTCAATTCGCAGGGCTAGGAGCCCTGTTGTCCCTCGTAACCCCTGGCCTGGCCATGGCGGCGGACGAAGTGGCAGCCCCCGTGCTGAACTCAGGTGACACCGCGTGGATGCTCACGGCGACGGCCCTGGTGCTGTTCATGACCATTCCCGGCCTCGCGCTGTTCTACGGCGGCATGGTGCGCTCGAAAAACATCCTGTCGGTAATGATGCAGTGCTTCGCCATCACGGGCCTGATCAGCATTCTGTGGGTTGTCTACGGTTACAGCATCGCGTTCGACACGACCGGTATGGAAGCGGGCGTGGTCAACGTCAACTCTTTCTTCGGCGGCATGGGCAAGGCGTTCCTGGCAGGTATTACCCCTGCGAGCATTACCGGCCCTGCGGCTTTGTTCCCTGAAGCGGTGTTCGTCACCTTTCAGATGACCTTCGCGATCATTACCCCGGCACTCATCGTCGGCGCTTTCGCAGAGCGCATGAAGTTCTCGGCAATGCTGATCTTCATGGCCATCTGGTTCACGCTGGTCTATGCGCCCATCGCGCACATGGTCTGGAGCGGTGTTGGCGGTCTGATGTGGGACTGGGGCGTGCTCGACTTCGCGGGCGGCACGGTAGTGCACATCAACGCCGGTGTGGCGGGCCTGGTGGCGTGCCTGGTGCTGGGCAAGCGCAAGGGTTTCCCAACGACGCCAATGGCGCCGCACAACCTGGGCTACACCCTGATTGGCGCGGCCATGCTCTGGATCGGCTGGTTCGGCTTCAACGCAGGCTCGGCAGCGGCCGCCAACGGCACCGCCG
The DNA here is from genome assembly GCF_900585905.1 of Pseudomonas viridiflava. Taxonomy (GTDB): domain Bacteria; phylum Pseudomonadota; class Gammaproteobacteria; order Pseudomonadales; family Pseudomonadaceae; genus Aquipseudomonas. Next base: position 28,431 of record NZ_UTVH01000010.1, on the reverse strand, counting down.
GCATGGCGATGCTGGTGACCCAGATCGCAACCGCCGCCGCTGCACTGGGCTGGATGTTCGCTGAGTGGCTGACCCACGGCAAGCCAAGCGCCCTGGGTATCGCATCCGGCGTGGTTGCAGGCCTGGTTGCCGTCACTCCGGCTGCTGGCACCGTTGGCCCGATGGGCGCGTTGATCATCGGTCTGGCTGCAGGCATCATCTGCTTCTTCTGCGCCACCAGCCTGAAACGCAAGATGGGCTACGACGACTCCCTGGACGCATTCGGCGTACACGGCATCGGCGGTATCGTCGGCGCGATCCTCACTGGCGTGTTCGCCGCACCCGCGCTGGGCGGCTTCGGCACCGTGACCGACATCCCGGCGCAGGTCTGGATTCAGTTCAAAGGTGTAGCGTTCACGGTCATCTATACCGCGATCATCACCTTCATCATCCTCAAGGTACTGGACGCCGTGATGGGTCTGCGCGTTACCGAGGAAGAAGAAGCGGTTGGTCTTGACCTTGCACAACACAACGAGCGCGGCTACAACCTGTAAGTCATCGCAAAAAAAGTGCCCGGGTTACCGGGCATTTTTTTGTCTGACGTTTGTCGATAGCTAGCGACGTCGGGCGCCTGACAATCGGTTTGAGACATTCTGCTGTCGGCAATGTCGATAGATCCAGGTGGGCTCCATGATGCTGGCACATTGATCGCCAATGGCTTACATCACAGGCCTGATATTGCGCGCTTTGCTTTTTCAGCCAGCGCGTTAGAATGCGCGCCGAATGGGCGGAGAACTGTATGTGGCAGCAGACCAGAATCACCCTGCGGGCCAGGCCACGCGGGTTTCATCTGGTAACCGACGAGATTATCGCAGGCCTGCCCGAGCTGCGCAGGTGTCGTGTCGGGCTGTTGCATGTGTGGCTGCAGCATACCTCGGCCTCGTTGACCATCAACGAGAATGCCGACCCTGCAGTGCGACGTGATTTCGAGCGTTTCTTTAACCGTCTGGTGCCGCAAGGCGGCCAGGGGTTCGAGCACAACGACGAAGGTCCCGACGACCTTCCGGCGCATTTCAAGGCCAGCCTGCTGGGCTGCCAGTTGTTGCTGCCGGTCACGGCGGGACGGCTGGCGCTGGGCACCTGGCAAGGTGTTTATCTGGGTGAGCATCGCGATGCTGGCGGAGCTCGCCACATCCTCGCCACCCTGCAAGGTGAAGAGGCATGACCGCTGGTTTCAGCGGGCGTTGAATTTTTCCGGCGATGTCGAAAAAAAGCGTGGCCGGGCTATAACTAATCTGCTTTAGCAAGTCATGAGGTAGAACATGAGCGACGACGACAACGACGATCTGGTTGACGATCTGGAAGAAGAGGAAGGCGAGGAGCTTGCAGCCACTCCCGAAGATGACGGCCCTGATGCCGATGAGGGTGCGCAAGCGTCCGCAACGCCGTCCAAAGGCAAGGCCAAGGCCGCCGTTTCGGTCGACGAGCTGCCCAGCGTCGAGGCCAAGAACAAAGAGCGTGATGCGCTGGCTCGCGCCATGGAAGAGTTTCTTGCCCGTGGCGGCAAGGTGCAGGAAGTGGAAGCCAACGTGGTTGCCGACCCGCCCAAGAAGCCAGACAACAAATACGGCAGCCGCCCTATTTAAGGGTGTCGCCCGCCGCATGATAAAAAGCCCGCTGTCGCTGCGGGCTTTTTATTGGCTGTTTTTTATTTATCTGTCGGAGCAAGAGCACCGCGAGGCCGCGATGGCGGTGTGTCAGGCAGGACGCCATCGCCGAGTCGCGCTGCTCCTGGGCTCCTACAGGATTGGGGGCAGTTGATGGTTTTGCGGCATGCTGTAGGAGCGCCCGAGCACCGCGAGGCCGCGATGGCGGTGCGTCAGGCAGGACGCCATCGCCGAGTCGCGCTGCTCCTGGGCTCCTACAGGATTGGGGGCAGTTGATGGTTTTGCGGCATGCTGTAGGAGCGCCCGGGGTGGCGCTCCACCGAGCAACGCGAGGCCGCGATGGCGGTGTCAGGCAGGACGCCATCGCCGAGTCGCGCTGCTCCTGGGCTCCTACAGGATTGGGGATAACCGATGGTTTTGCGGCGTGCTGTAGGAGCGCACGAGCACCGCGAGGCCGCGATGGCGATGGGTCAGGCAGGACACTATCGCCGAGTCGCACTGCTCCTGGGCTCCTACAGGGAATTGTGAGCCTGCAGGATCTGTAGGAGCGCACGAGCACCGCGAGGCCGCGATGGCGATGGGTCAGGCAGGACGCTATCGCCGAGTCGCGCTGCTCCTGGGCTACAGGGGTTATTCCAGGCCCCACTGGCGCAACACATCCGGCAACTGGCTCAGGCTGCTGATTTCAGCATCGGGGCGTTTTTCGGCGCCCCATGGCTTGCCGCCAGGGTTGTACCAGATCGCGCGCATACCGGCCTGCTGGGCACCGGCGATGTCGTCGGCCGGGTGATCGCCGATGTGTACGGCGGCGCTGGCGTCGGCGTTGCCACGCTTGAGGGCTTCACGAAACGGCGCAGGGTCGGGCTTGCCGATACCCAGGTCTTCGGCACACAGCGCAAAGGCAAAGTAGTCAGCCAGCCCCAGGCGGCGCACATCGGCGTTGCCGTTGGTGATCACGCCCAGGGTGTAGGTCCTGGCGAGGATCTCCAGGGTCGGCTGCGCCTCGGGGAATATCTCCACTTGATGGCGGCCGTGGAGGAAGACTTCAAAGGCCTCGTCAGCCAACTGCTGTGCCTCGGCCGTTGCGTATCCGGCGTCTTCCAGCGCCTGGAAGAGGACGCGACGACGCAGCGCACTGATGCGATGCTTGTAGGTCGGATCGGCCTCCACCAGACGCGAGCGGATCCCTGCCAGATGCTCGACAGGCACGGGCCCCAGGCGCGGCGCATTGGCGGCCAGCCAGTCGCGCAACGTGGCTTCGGCGCTGACAATCGCCGGGGCGGTGTGCCACAGCGTGTCGTCAAGATCGAAGGTGATCAGCTTAATCATGCTCGCTACCCTTGCGTTTGGCCCGGGGGTGGGCACTGTCGTAGACAGTCGCCAGGTGCTGAAAGTCCAGATGGGTGTAGATCTGCGTGGTTTTGATATCCGCGTGGCCCAGCAGCTCCTGAACGGCACGCAAATCCTGGGACGACTCAAGCAGATGGCTGGCGAAGGAATGCCGCAGCATGTGCGGGTGCAGGTTCTGCCCCAGTTCCCGCTCACCCACCGTCTTGACCCGCTTCTGGATAGCCCGCGGCCCCAGACGCCGCCCTTGCTGACTGATGAACACCGCATCGTCCTGAGGGTTGGCCAGTGCGCGCAAATCGATCCAGGCCTGCAAGGCCTCCCGAGCCTTTTTGCCCACTGGCAGCACGCGCGTCTTGCTGCCTTTGCCCAGCACTTGCACCAGGCCTTCGCTCAGGTCCAGCTGCTCCATGTTCAAGCCGGTCAGCTCGGACAAACGAAGCCCTGATGAATAGAACAGCTCCAGAATGGCCTGATCGCGACGCGCGAGGAAGTCGTCTTCGATGGCGCCGTCCAGCAATTGCAGGGCGCGGTCGGTGTCCAGCGTCTTGGGCAGACGCCGCTCGCCCTTGGGCGGCGACAGGCCATTGGCCGGATCATGCTCGCAGACGCCTTCGCGATTGAGGTAGTGATAGAAGCCCCGCACTGCCGATAACAGACGTGCCAGGCTGCGTGATGACTGGCCTTGCTGATGCTGCCTCGCCACCAGGCTGCGCAGTTGCTGGACGTCGAGATCGGCCCAGCCTGGCAGTTGCTGTTTCTCGCAGTACGCGAGGACCTTGTCGAGGTCGCGGCGGTAGGCGAGCAAGGTATGCGGCGACACTTGGCGCTCACTGCGCAGATGCATGCAGTAAGCGTCCAGTTGTCCTTTCATGGCTAGCGGACCGAGCGCAGCGCGTGGGTGAAGCGCGGCAGCAGGCGCCCGAGGACATCAGCGATGTAGTTGAGAAACAGCGTGCCCACCGAGCTTTTGTAGTGCTGCGGATCACGGCTGCCGATGGCGAGTACGCCATGCAGGCCAAGGTGATTGAGGGTCACGACGGCAGTGGAGCCCACTTCCTTGCCTTGTTCGGCGCCGAACAGGAAGGCCAGCTCGTGCTCGCGCAAGGCGCCACAGACCGTCTTCTCGCCAATCAGCCCGCCAATTGCCTTTTGCGCTTCAGCGCTGCTCACCCAGCGGCCGACCGGCATCGGGTTGTCGCTGAACAGAATCAGGCTCACAAACGGTACCTGAAACTCCTGACGCAGACTGTCTTCCACCGCAATCACGATTTCTTCCAGGCTGCTGGCGTCCATCAGGGCCAGGTTCAGACGGCGCGTCTTGTCAAACAGGCGATCGTTGTCGCGGGCCACGTCCATCAGTTGCGACAGGCGATGGCGCATTTCAATGTTGCGCTCGCGCAGCAGCTTGAGCTGACGCTCTACCAGGGAAACCGTATCACCGCGCTGATGCGGAATACGCATCGACACCAGCAGCTCATCGTGTTCGGCGAAGAAATCCGGATGGTCGAGCAGGTAGGCAATGATCGCGTCTGCTTCGGGGTCGAGCGCTGCGTCGGGCTTGTCGCTTGAGTCGGTCATTGCATGTACTCATTCATAGACGAACCTGACCTTCGAAAACCCGCACGGCAGGGCCGGTCATCATCACCGGATGGCCGGGGCCGGCCCACTCGATGGACAGGCGCCCGCCTGGCAGGTCGATCAACAACGGCGAATCCATCCACCCCTGGCTGATGGCGGCAACCGCAGCGGCGCAAGCACCCGTGCCGCAGGCCTGAGTCTCGCCGACGCCACGCTCCCACACGCGCAGTTGTGCGCGCTGCCGATCAACAACATGAAGAAAGCCGACGTTTACCCGCGCCGGGAAGCGCGGATGGTGTTCGATCTTCGCCCCCAGCGCATGCACTGGCGCGTTGTTGATGTCGTCCACCCGCAGCACCGCATGGGGGTTGCCCATGGACAGCGCCGCCAGTTCAACCGTCTGGCCGTCGACATCGAGGCTGTAGCTCAAGGCCTGTTCAGTGGCCTGAAACGGAATGTCGGCAGGCAGCAGACGAGGCGGCCCCATATCGACGCTGATCTGGCCGTCGTTGCGGATTTCCAGCTCGATGATGCCGCCCTTGGTTTCGACCTTGATCAGGCGCTTGGCGGTCAGGCGCTTGTCCAGCACGAAGCGGGCGAAGCAACGGGCGCCGTTGCCGCATTGCTCGACTTCGGTGCCGTCGGAATTGAAGATCCGGTAGCGGAAATCGACGTCCGGGTTGGTCGGCGTTTCCACCAGCAACAGCTGATCGAAGCCGACGCCGGTATGACGATCGCCCCACTGTTTGGCGTGTTTGGGCAAAATATGCGCGTGCTGGCTGACCAGGTCCAAAACCATGAAGTCGTTGCCCAGGCCGTGCATCTTGGTAAAACGCAGCAGCATGGGTTACTCCGGAAGCAGGCTTTCGCCAGCATACAGCTCGGCAACGGTTTCGCGACGGCGCACTTCAAGCGCCTCGGTCCCGTCGACCAGCACTTCAGCGGCGCGGCCGCGGGTGTTGTAGTTCGAACTCATGACAAAACCATAGGCACCTGCGGAATGCACCGCCAGCAGGTCGCCCTCGGCCAGTGCCAGCTCGCGGCCCTTGGCGAGGAAATCCCCGGTTTCGCAGATTGGCCCGACAATGTCGTAGACCCGGGCCGCACCTTCGCGCGGGCGCACAGCCGTGACGTCCATCCAGGCCTGATACAGCGCCGGACGAATCAGGTCGTTCATGGCCGCATCGACGATGGCGAAATCCTTGTGCTCGGTGTGCTTGAGGTATTCGACCTGAGTCAGCAGCACGCCGCCGTTGGCAACGATGAAGCGGCCGGGTTCGAACACCAGCGCAAGGTCGCGCCCTTCCAGGCGCTCGCGCACAGCCTGGATGTAATCGCCAGCCAGAGGGGGTTCCTCATCGCGATAACGCACGCCAAGGCCCCCGCCCAGATCGATGTGGCGCAACAGAATGCCGCAATCGCCCAGCCGGTCCACCAGTGCCAGCAAACGGTCCAGCGCATCAATGAACGGCGCAAGTGTGGTCAGCTGCGAGCCGATATGGCAGTCAACGCCGATCACTTCCAGATTGGGCAGCTGCGCGGCACGCACGTAGACGTCTTCGGCGTCGGCGATGGCGATGCCGAATTTGTTTTCCTTGAGCCCGGTGGAGATGTACGGGTGCGTGCCCGCATCGACATCCGGGTTGACCCGCAGGGACACCGGTGCGCGCACACCCATCTCGGCGGCGACCGTCTGCAGGCGCTCAAGCTCGTCAGTGGACTCGACATTGAAACAGTGCACGCCGACCTGCAGCGCGCGACGCATGTCTTCACGGGTCTTGCCGACGCCGGAGAAAACGATTCTGTCAGGTTGGCCGCCCGCTGCCAGCACGCGTTCCAGCTCGCCACGGGAGACGATATCGAAGCCCGAACCGAGTCGCGCCAGTACGTTGAGCACGCCAAGGTTGGAGTTGGCCTTGACCGCGAAGCAGACCAGATGCGGCAGGCCGCTCAAGGCGTCGGCATAGGCGCGGTACTGCGCCTCTATGTGCGCGCGGGAGTAAACATAGGTCGGCGTACCGAAGCGTTCGGCGATGGCAGACAATGCAACTCCTTCCGCGAACAGCTCACCGTCGCGGTAGTTGAAGGCGTCCATGTGATTCCCTTAAAGATGCTTGTGCGATTGCGACTGGCTCTGGTCATCGGAAGATTTCTTGTCATCCGGCAGGTACAGCGGGCCTTTCTGGCCGCAGGCGGAGACAAGACAGGCGACCGCGACCAGCGCAGCAAGCGAAGAGATCAGGCGCTTCATGGCGAAATCCTTTGTAAAAGCAATAATTGCGCCCGAGTATACCGGCCACCCGGCGGCTTGCCTACGTGGCGCGGTTCCCGTCCGGCGGGGGTTTGACGCCATGGCAGGGATTTGCTGACGGCAGACCGTTTATTGGCGGCAACGCCGCACGTTGGGCGGGTAAGCTTTGCATTTGCCTGGCCGCGACCGTATCTTGCGACCCTTGTGCCAACAGCAGACAATTTTTTGAGGTTCCCGCAATGAGCTTGACCGAAGCCCGCTTCCACGATCTGGTCGACGCCACCCAGCAATCGCTGGAAGACATTTTCGATGAGAGTGGCCTGGATCTGGACATTGAAAACTCGGCCGGCGTGCTGACCGTCGAGTTCGAAAATCGCACCCAGCTGATCTTCAGCCGTCAGGAGCCGCTGCGTCAGCTGTGGCTGGCAGCACGCTCCGGGGGCTTTCATTTCGACTACGACGAAGAAGAGAATCGCTGGAGCTGCGACACCAGCGACGAATTGCTCAGTGAAATGCTCACCCGGCTCACCCAGGAACAGGCGGGCGTCGAGCTCGACTTCGACGAGATCTGACCCGTGACGCTGACCTCTGCGCCCGCCCGCCCGCCAAAGCCGCTGTACAGCAACGTCAGCCCCGCCGTGCCGTCGCCCTGCATCAGCCTGTGCCGCCTGGACGCCGACAAGGTCTGCCTGGGCTGCATGCGCCACGTCGAAGATATTCGCGAATGGCGCTCCGCCGATGACGACCGCAGGCGGCAGATCTGCGCCACCGCCCTGCAACGCAAGGCTGTTGTCGACGCAGCCCAGGCCAGCGAGTCATAGCCGCGTCAGCGGGTTGTGAATTACCCACGCTGTGTTAGTGTCCAGACATGCTTCGCAGATGAAGCCTCCCAAAACCCCGCCAAACCCGGCGGGGTTTTGTTTTATGCAGCCTACGAGAAAGGAGCCTGCCAACATGACTTCGCAACCCTCCATCATCCTGACCCGCCTGGACGTTCAGCGTCTTGAGCAACTTATCGACACCCTTGACGAGGCAACACCCGGCATCGCTGCGCTGCAGGCCGAACTGGACCGCGCGGAAAAAGTCGTCGGCCACGAGGACGTACCGGCCGGGGTCGTGACCATGAATTCGAAAGTGCACTGCCGCGAAGAAGTCAGCGGCAAGGATTACCACCTCAAGCTGGTGTACCCGCAGGACGCAGGCGGTGAAGACACCGTCTCCGTGCTCGCTCCGGTAGGTTCGGCGCTGCTGGGCCTGCAGGTCGGTCAGCACATCGACTGGCCCGCGCCGGCCGGCAAGACCCTGAAGCTGACCCTGCTGGCCGTGGAATACCAGCCGGAAGCGGCGGGAGAGTATTTATAACGAAGGGTGCAGGCTCTCCAGCAGAAGATCACTCCAGTGCCAGCAGCTGTGTGGTTATTTCAGCTTGAGGTCAATGATGCCTTGAGTCGTCAGGACATCCCCGAAGGTGTCTTCGATAGAGGCTAAAGATGACTCATGCAGTTGTTGCGCGCTGACCGAATGGCCGTCAGCCCTGGTGATAGCTCTGGTCGCCGAGGCATCTGAAGCCACGATCACGTTGTAGCCCAGCGGCGCGGCATCCCGTGCAGCCCCGGCGACACAAGCATGAGTCATCAGGCCCGCGACGATCAGTGTCTTGATCCCGGCCTCTTTCAACTGGCTGTCCAGGTCGGTGCTGGCAAAAGCACTCACCGTGGTTTTGGGCAACGACCGATCCTTGCTGCGCGGTTTCATCAGGGGATGAAAGTCCGCACCCTCGCTGCCCAGGGCGAAAACTGCGGAGCCTTCTGGTGCGACATGCTGAATGTGAATCACCGGGAAGCCAGCTCGGTCTGCAAAGGCGAGCAGCCGCTGAGTATTTTCCAGCGCTCGCATGCCGTCAGGGATGGGTAATTTGCCAGTGAAATATTCATTCTGGAAGTCGATCACCAGTAACGCTGTGCTCTTGGGCTCCAGGGAGCTGACAGGTGTCACTTGTGACAGGGCGCGCAGTGTTGGCTGCTTGTGTGCCGGGATATCAGCAGCTACTGACAGCTGACTGAGCGCAAGGCCCAGACCTGCGAGCAGGCCTTTGAGCAGTGAAGGTTTGTAACGACCGTGGCGAGTAATGGGTAAGAGCGACAGCGTCTGCATGGTGACCCCCTGGTTCGGTTTGTGATCGAACCAAGTCTAGGAGTGCCATCCCGTGCTCACCACGCAGAAACTTCGACACAGTTCGTAGGACGTTTCGCAAATTAACCTGCTAGCCGACGAATCACGCCCGATGCAGCGTCGCCAGAAACCCCGCAGCACCCACAAACAGACCGGCAAAGGTGCGGTTCATGCGGCGTTGCTGCATCGGCGTTTTCAGCGCCCGCAGTACCCGCGAAGCGAGCCCGGTGTAGCCCGCCATGACGATCAGGTCGACCGTGACCATCGTCGCGGCAATGATCAGGTATTGGCCCATCAGCGCGACGGCGGGGTCGATGAACTGGGGCAGAACCGCGAGGATGAACACCAGCGCCTTGGGGTTGCTGATATTGACCAGAAACCCGCGCATCAGCAAAGCCTGCGGCCTGCCTGTCGGGCCACCCGCGACGCTGTCGTTGATGTCCATGGGCAACGCATGCCATTGCTTGATGCCGAGATAGATCAGGTAGGCGACGCCAAACCATTTGATCAGGGTGAACGCCATTTCCGACGCGGCCAGCACTGCACCTAGGCCTGCGGCAACAATCGCGATCTGCGCCACCAGCGCCACTTGCAGGCCCAGCGCGTTCCAGTAGCCGCGCCAGAAGCCGTAACGCAGACCGCTGGACATCGACGCGATGGCACCAGCGCCCGGCGACAGGCTGATGACCCAGCATGCCGCGAAAAAACCCAACCATGTGTCAAACGACATGACCCGTCTCCGTGTTGGCGCCGAACGCCACGTTAATGTTCTTGGCCCCATGAACAAAAGACGCGAGGCGCTTTTTCGTCAACCTGGAAGGTGTGCGACTCAGCTGTCTGACGGTTTTTCCAGGGTAATGGTCGGCAGGCCATCGGTGCCACGCCAGCGGCGCACCGACTTCTGGAAAAACTGGCTGTTGGGCACCTGCACCAGCGCACCGCCGGCTTCGGGCAGCTCGATCAACGTGGTGAACATCAGGTTGATCTCCTGAACCCGGCCCTTGACGCCAGGCTTGTCCAGGGTGTCCACCAGCTCCACCACATCGCCAATTCGAAAGGGCCCGATGGTGTAGATCAACACAGCGCAGAGCAGATTCGACAGCACGCTCCACATGGCGAAAAACGCCACCGCCGCGACGGCCACAAACCCGGAGAGCGCAGTCCACAGCACCGTTGCCGATACCCCAAGACGGCCCAGCACAATCACGAACGCGCTGCCCATGATGAACCAGCGCAGGCCGCCGCGCAGGGGCAGCAACAGCTCGGGCGGCAGCGGATAACGTTCACCCAGGCGGGTCAGGAAACGCCCGACCAGCCGCTGGGCGACATAGCCTGCGGCGAGGATCAACAGGATCTGCAACCCGAGCCAGACCGGCTCCACCCAGTGCGGGGGTACCAGTAATCCAAATGCGTCCATCAGTCCCTCGTTATCACGACAATGCTTCCAGCTCCGCCTGCATCGATTCAAGCAGTTCCAGCGCTTCCATCCAGGCTTCTTCCAGCTCGCCTTCGCTGACTTTCAGGCGTGCCTGCTCGGCCAGCAGATCACGCAGTTTGTCTTTGTTGGCTGCCTCGTAATTGGCGCTGTCGGCCAGTTCAGCTTCAACCCTGGCCAGGCGCTCGTTGAGCACGCCCAGGTCGCGCTCAAGCTTGTCGGCGAGCTTCTTGTGCGGCGCCAACTGCTGACGCAACGCCGCCGCCTGCTGACGCTGGGCCTTCTTGTCGGTCTTGTCCAGGTTCAGTGGCGTGCTGCTGGCCGGTGCGTTGCGCAGCCGATAATCGGCCAGCCAGCGCGCGTAGTCTTCCAGGTCGCCATCGAACTCTTGCACGCGACCGTCGGCCACCAGCAGAAAGTCATCCGTTGTACTTTTCAGCAAATGACGATCGTGGGAGACCACCAGTACCGCGCCGCTGAACTCCTGCAGCGCCATGGTCAGCGCCAGGCGCATTTCCAGGTCCAGGTGGTTGGTCGGCTCATCGAGCAGCAACAGATTCGGCCGGTCCCAGGCGATCAACGCCAGCGCCAGACGTGCCTTTTCGCCACCGGAGAAATTGAGTACCGGCTCGTCCAGCCGCGCGCCGCGGAAGTCAAAACCGCCGAGAAAATCGCGCAGCGTCTGCTCGCGCTCGGTGGGGGCAATGCGTTGCAGGTGCAGCAGCGGGCTGGCTTTTGAATCCAGCGAGTCCAGCTGATGTTGGGCGAAGTAACCGACGACGGTGTTCTCGCCGCGCACCATGCGCCCGCTCAGGGGTTCGAGCTCGCCGGCCAGGTTCTTGATCAGCGTCGACTTGCCTGCGCCATTTGGCCCCAGCAGACCGATGCGTGCGCCTGGGGTCAGTTGCAGCTTGACCTTCTCCAGCACGGCGCGCTCGCCATAGCCCAGACGGGCATCGGACAGGTCGAGCAATGGGCTGGAAATCTTGCTGGACTCACGAAAGGTGAAGTCGAACGGCGAATCGACATGGGCCGCCGACAGCTCTTCCATCCGCTCCAGCGCCTTGATCCGGCTTTGTGCCTGCTTGGCCTTGGTGGCCTGGGCCTTGAAGCGGGTGATGAATTTTTCCATGTGCGCGCGCTGCGCCTGCTGCTTCTCGTACGCCTGTTGCTGCTGCGCCATGCGCTCGGCACGGGCGCGCTCGAAGGCGCTGTAGCCGCCGCGATAGAGGGTGATCTTGCGCTGATCGACGTGCGCGACGTGATCGACAACGGCATCGAGAAAATCGCGGTCGTGGGAAATCAGCAGCAGTGTCCCGGGGTAGCTTTTCAGCCAGTCCTCGAGCCACAGAATGGCGTCCAGATCCAGGTGATTGGTGGGCTCGTCGAGCAGCAACAGATCAGATGGGCACATCAGTGCCTGAGCGAGGTTCAGGCGCATCCGCCAGCCGCCGGAGAAATCGCCGACCGGCTTTTCCATTTGCTCGTTGGTGAAGCCCAGCCCGGCGAGCAACTTGCGCGCCCTGGCATCGGCGGTGTAGCCGTCGGCGCTGTCGAGCTCCGAATGCATGCGCGCCTGGGCGGCGCCGTCCTGGGACGCTTCGGCTGTCGCCAGCAGGCGTTGCACCTCGCGCAGACGCAGATCGCCGTCGAGCACGTAGTCCACCGCCATGCGATCGAGCGTCTCGATCTCCTGGCGCATGTGAGCAATGCGCCAGTCGGCAGGCAGCAGACAGTCACCGGCGTCGGGGGTCAGTTCACCCCGCAGCAAGGCGAACAGGCTGGATTTACCGGCGCCATTGGCACCGATCAGGCCGGCTTTCTGACCGGCGTGCAGGGTCAGCTCGGCGTCTTCTAGCAGACGTTGCGGGCCACGCTGTAAGGTAAGGCTTTGAAGTCGAATCATAATGGCGGCGGAGTCTACCAGCTTCGTCTCGAACAGGTAGCGCACTATGCCTTCGGATCTCTGGAGTTTCACCCTCGATTTCTATGCCCGACCCGGCGTGGAACAGGCCTGCCTCGACTTGCAGGCCAGCGGCAACAATGTCTGCCTGCTGCTGTGCGGCGTCTGGCTTGCGCAGCACAAGGTCAGCTGCAATGCCGAACGCGTGCTGCAACTAACTCAGTTGGCCACCCCCTGGCACGACACCGTCATACAGCCGCTCAGGCAATTGCGCACCCAATGGCGCGACAGCGCACAGCACGACGTACAGCTCGGCGCCTTGCGCCAGCAGGTAAAGGCGATGGAACTGGAGGCAGAGCGCGAATTGTTGAACAGGCTTGAAGCGCTGGCAGCGCACTGGCCGCAGCGTGCTGGCGCGAAGGAAGGGGACTGGCTGGCAAGCTTGCTGGGCGAAGGTACGCCGCAACATCACGACGCGCTGCAGGTGCTGCGCGCCGCGATGGGTCAGCCTTAGGAAGCGCTGGTCGGTGGGGTGCTGTCTGCTGCGGTGGGAGCAGCGCCTGGTGCTTTAGGCGTAGCGGGCTTGGCGGCGGTCGCTTTGGCTGCGGGTTTTGCCGCTGGCTTGGCGACCGGCTTCACCGCAGGTTTGGCGGCGACGGGCTTGGCAACGGCTTTGGCTGGCGCTTTGGCGGCTGGCTTGACGGCTGCGGCGGCTGGCTTTACAGGCGCTTTGGCGACTGGCTTGGCCGCTGCGGGTCTGGCAGGGGCGGGCCTGGTCGCTGGCGCAGCTTTGGCGGCAGCGGGCTTGGCTACGCTGGCCAATGGTTTTGCGGCGGCCGCAGGGGCTTTGGTGACAGCTGGTTTGACGGCAGCCTTGGCAGGCGCAGGCTTGGCAACGGCTTTCGGTGCCGGTTTGCCGGGCGCTGCCTTGGCAGGCGATTTTGCTACAGCCGTGGCTGCTGGCGCGACCGGTCTGGCAGCGACTGCAGGCTTGGTCGACGCAGGTTTGCCATCACGGCTGCTCAGCGCCTTGGTCACCGCTTCTCTGACCTGGCCGATGCCCTGGGCCAGCTTCAGGCTTTCCTGGGCATCGCGCTTGAGCTGCAGAATATAGCCGCGGGTTTCGCTCTGGCGTTCCTTGAGCGCGTCGAGCAGCTCTTCCAGTTCGGCAATAGCGTCCCTGGACCTGGACTGCGCCTTGGCTTTGCCAGCGGCCGCTGCGTCCTGCAGACGGGTACGCGACTTGTGCAGTTTTTCCTGCGCCTTGCCACGCTGCTTTTCCAGTTTGGCGAGGAGTTTTTCGGCATCAGCCAGCGCTTGCGAGCAGGCATCTTCGAGGTGTTCGAGCAAGCTGCCCGACAGCTGTTGTAGCAAATGCAACGGCGTACTTACTGGCTTCTTGTTGGCCGACATGATTTACCTCCTGGCTGACTGAATTGCGGCTCATACTAGACCTCTGCCCGCAGCGCCGCTAGGGTCTGAGACAGCCCGGGCAGCTGGCTGTTGCAATAGCCGGAAAATGTCCGGAAAAAACATCTGCAAACAGCCGTCACCTGTTGGCCGCTGCACTGGCATAATCGCTGACTTCCCAGGCCGGAGAGCATACATGTCGCGCTACCTGTTACCGTCGTTGTTCCTCTTGCTGCCGCTGGCTCAGGCCGTGCAGGCCGAACCTTCCAGCCAATCACATGATCTGGCCTACAGCCTGGGCGCAAGTCTGGGCGAGCGTCTGCATCAGGAAGTGCCGGACCTGGACCTGCCCGCGCTGATCGAAGGCCTGCAGCAAGCCTACAAGGGTCAGCCGCTGGCACTGAAAAAAGAGCGCATCGAGCAGATTCTCAGCGAACACGACGCGCAGGTGGCGCAAACCGAAGCCTCGGGCGCTGTGGAGCCGCAGAGCGAAGCGGCGCTGGAAAGCGAACACGCGTTCATGGCCAGCGAAAAAGCCAAGCCTGGGGTCACCGAGCTGGCGGACGGCATCCTGATGACCGAGCTGGTGGCCGGGCACGGCGCCAAGCCTTCGCCGGACGGTCGCATTCAGGTTCGTTACGTCGGCCGGTTGCCGGACGGCACTGTTTTCGACCAGAGCACGCAGCCCCAGTGGTTTCGCCTCGACAGCGTGATCAGTGGCTGGACCACCGCACTGCAGAACATGCCGGTTGGCGCGAAATGGCGTCTGGTGATCCCCTCAGCGCAGGCCTATGGGGCAGAAGGCGCCGGTGATCTGATCGACCCTTTCACGCCTCTGGTTTTCGAGATCGAACTGGTCGCCGTCGGCCAGTAGCATCAGCGGTTACAGCAGCGTTTGAACAGAAAAGGGATGCCCTCGGGCATCCCTTTTTCATTGTTGCGCAGCGCCCGGCTCAGGCCTCGGTTTCGGCTTTGTGCTCATGGGCCTTGTGCAGCACTTCGATCAGGCAGTCTTCCAGCTCGAAGCGCTCATGCATCAGGCCGCCCAGCTGGTTGAAGTCTGCGGTCACGGCCTTGCAGTCAGACCAGTCACCCTTGTCACAACGGTCGTTGAAGGCCAGCGCAGTGTTGGTGATGTCATTCAGGCGCGGGTAGATGGTGTCTGCCCACTCAAGGCCGCGCTCGTCTTCGAACGCCTTGGCTTCATCGTTCAGTTGCTCGTAGATTTCGAAATGCCCGGCTGACACATAATCGACCAGCACTTCGCAGAATCTCTGCAAACCTGCGCGATCCGCAGCCAGCGCCTCGGGGGTATCACCCAGCGCATCGTAGATACGGATCAGTTCAAGCCGGTCCTGAAGCCAGCTGTCGATCAGTTTATTGACCCCGCCCCAGCGTTCCTGAGCATTCTTGCAACTTTCCAACATGGTGATTTCTTCCCTTGGGCCGCAGTGCGCACCGCAGTGGGCAATGGCCTGGTCGGTGAATCGAACAACTGCGTGGCATCAGGTGATGCATTTGCGATAACGCTGCGGGCCAGATTATGCCCGTGCGGCAAGCCCATCAAGTTACGCAGACGATAAAGTTCATACAAGTGTTTAATCCAAGGTCACTGAAGCGGGCTCGGACGCCCCGGCTGATTTCAACAGCGGCCAGAGCATGCCCAATGCCAGCGCCACAAATGCCAGCAGGCTCCACTCCGGCAGACTGATCCCGAACAGCGTCCAGAAGATTTCTGCACACATGACGGTGTGTTGGTGCAGCCCGTCCACCAGATCAAGACGCGCCAGGGCGGCAAGCACGTGCTCGGCGAATGCCAGGAGCGCAATCGCTTCGTCAGGCGTTGCCGTCTGCAGCCAGACCTGCCCGCCCGCAACGACAGCGCCGAGCAGCGTGACAAGCAGAATCAGCGCGGCATAAATGCGGCAACCGAGGCTGCCAGGCGAGTGCAATGCAGCCACAACTGCAAGCAACCCGCTGACAGCAAATGCCGCTCGCTGCCACAGGCACAACACGCAGGGTGTCAGACCGAACACGCGCTGCAGATAAACCACCGTGCCGATGACCATTGCGCAGGCAATGAACACCAGAAAAAACAGGGAGCGCGTACGAGCCAGATACATGGCGAATCCGTAACAAGAGACGAAGGCGGTTACGGTAGAGAAAGCGCAAAATCCTTTCAAGACAATGCGGCGCGGATATAGAGACGCGCGGCCTACGTTTTATGGACGCAACATGCAGGCCCCGAGAGCATTAAGCGTAGGAATTTACCTACAAACCACATGGCCACGGATTCTTCTTACAGCAGATATAAATCCTGACGTTTTGCGGGTCTGGTTATTCCGCAAATACAGCCATGCCGGAACACCGCCTTCCCGGCTGAAGCCGGTCCCACGACATTCCGCCGGAGCTGCATCTACCGACGTGGGACTGGCTTTAGCCGGGAAGAGGCGTTCATGTACGCCGCATTGACGTGGATCGAAACACCGCCTTCCCGGCTGAAGCCGGTCCCACGACATCCGCCCGGAGCTGCATCTACCGAAGAGGCACGCACGTACGCCGCATTTATGATGGTCGGAACACCGCTTTCCCGGCTGAAGCCGGTCCCGCGGCGGGCCGCGCCAGCAGGCGTTCGTCCATCATGCCGAGCCCTTCCTGAAACAGCTGGTTGCTGCGGTCCACTTCACCGAGCTGAGCCAGCAGGCGCGCCAGTTCGGCGCAGGTTTCCGGGTTGCGCTGCATGCGCAGGCTGCTTTCCAGGTAATCACGCGCTTTGCCCCACAAGCTGTTCTGCAAGCACAGGCGGCCCAGGGTCAGTAGCAGGCTTGGGTCCTCGGGATGGCTTTTGAGCCAACCCTCGGCAGCCTGCAGCTGGCGGGCAGAGTCGGCGCCGCGCACCAGCCCGTACAGGCGCGCCAGATGGCTGCTGTATTCGCGTTTCAAAGCTGCACGCAGCGCTTCCTCAGCCTGGGCATCAGCGCCTAGACGACGCAGCTGCTCGGCATACGCCAGCACCAGTTGCGGCTCCTGACGCTGCGCCGAACTCAAGCTATGCCAGGCGCTGTCCAGAGCAGGCAGACCGCCGCTGTCCAGCTCGCCTTCCTGCTCGTGGTACGCCGCGAGCGAGAGGTTTTCGCCCCAGGCGCGGCGCTCCAGTTCAGCCAGTTCCTGCGGTGGCAGCACTTTGTCCTTGCGCAGCTCCGGCATCATCTTGATCAACGCCGACCACTCGCCGCGCTGCTGATGCAGGCGTTGCAACTGACGCAGAATCTGCGCGTTGTGCCGATGACGCTCGTTCATGGCTTGCAGGGTGACCAGCGCGCCGTCGGTGTCGCCACGATCCTGTTGCAGCTGCGCGTGGCTGAGGGCAATCGCCAGTTCGGCCTGGGGCTGACGCGCCAGTGCCTGTTCCAGCAGCGTGTCGCTTTCGTCGTAACGGCCCTGTTCGTTAGCTGCCCGCGCTGCGCCGAGGTAGTACAGCAAAGGCTGCGGCTCGGCTTCTGCAGCGCGCTGCAGGTGACGCTGCGCGCTGGCCCAGCGGCCTTCCACCAGATCGATCTGGCCCTGCTCGATGGCTGTCTGCACCCGGCGACTGCGATTGCGCCGCGACCATGGATTGACCACGCCGCCCGAGGTCAGCACCAGCCGGATCAAGAAGCGAATCAAGACGCACGCCAGCCAGAAAGCGACCAGCAACCCCAGGGTCGCCCACAGACTCGATTCGTAGCGGAAGTTCTGATAAGCGATCAACACATAACCAGAATGCTCGGCAATCGCGACGCCAATCAGCGCCGCGACAACGATGGCAATGAACAGCAGAATGTAGGCGCGTCTCATGGGCTGGTCACCTGACGGGCTTCAGCCGGTTGGCTGTTGGCAGAGGCGGCGGGTTCGACGCTGCTGTGGCGGCGCTCAAGGTAGGCCTGGACTGCGCTGAGACTTTGGGCCAGGTCAGGGGTCATCACCGACACCGGCTGGTCGGCCAGCGCATCGAGGCGGGCGGCGAGCAGCTTGCTCTGCCCGTTGTCCTGGTTGAAGTTGGCCTGCAGGACCGATTTGGCATCGATTATCGCCTGTTTGTACACCTGCGGCTGGCCATTGAGGGCGGCCCACTGCGCCTGCTCCAGCGCAAGGCTGAGGGCCAGACGCACCTGCGTCAGGCTCTGCCCGGCGAGCAATGGGCGTACATTTCTGTCGGCGTTGAAGTCAATGCGGATGTAGTGGGAAATCTGATCCCACCACTGCACCCAGCGGCTGTCGGGGTTGCTGCCAGCAGTCAGCCCCAGCAGGGACTCGCCCTTGTCCTGGTATTCCGGGGCCAGTTCGTTGAGCTGCGCGACCTGATCACGCAACGCCGCCAGCTGCAGAAACAGGCCGGTGCGGTCGGGCTGGTCGATGCTGCGCAGGGAGGCAAGACTCTTGGCCAGTTGGTCGCGGGCAGCAAAAGCACCCGGATCATCCTGCTCGCGGAGGATCTCGTCGGCACCTTGAACCAGCGCCTGCGCACTGTTGATGTCCTGCAGGGCAGAAAGACGCAGACTGGCCAGACGCAGCAAATGCTCGGCCTCGGCCAGTCGCCAATCCTTGCGGCTGGCGCCCAGCACGGTCTCGACGCGCTGGCTCAGGCGCTGCTGATCGCCTTGCAGCTCGGCGATCAGGCGACGACGAGATTCCAGCTCATCGGCCGGAGGCAGTTGCTCCAGGCGCTGGGCGAGCTGCTTCTCATTGCTCTGCAATGTCAGCGTCTGCGCCGCGATGTCCTGCATCTGCGTGCGCTGTTGCAAGTGGCTGGCCTGAACCTCGCGCAATTGCCAGACGCCCCAGCCAGCGACACCGACACCCGCCACACCAAACAGCAGGGCCAGGATTACCAGGCCATTGCTGCGGCCGGCCGGGCGCTCGGGCCGCATTGGATCAGGAGTCGGCGCCGATGTAATGGCTTCGGAATCATCTTTGGGCAAGGCAGTTTCGCTCACGTGTCCATCCTTTGCATTTGGCCGTAATCAGTGAAAGACAGTCTGTCGATCAATACGCCGGAAGGGCGGGTTTGGGCAGTTCCCGTAACGCCGCCAGCAAAGCCGCAGCGCTGGCGCCACGACAATTTACAACAGTTCGAGCGCCCGCTTCGCGTGCCAGTTCGGCCACGCGCGAGCTTGGTACGAATAACGTCAACTGCGCAATGCCCGGCCAGGCATCGCCCGCCAGCTCATGCAGATGTTGAAAACCCTGCCCACTGCTGACCACCAGCGCGTTCAACCGTTCAGCCCGCAGGCGCTCGACCAGCGTCGATGAGGGATAGCAGGGCAGCTTGCGCCTGTAAAGCGCCAGGTAGTCCACACTCGCGCCAAGGCTGCGCAATGACTCGGCGAGCAGCTCGCGACCCTCGTCGCCACGCATGATCAACACTCTAGAGCCGGGCAGCGCGATAGCCTGTTGCAGACGCGGCAGCGCCAGCAACGCCTCGCTGTCATCGCCGCCTTCGGGCCAGCTTACATCCAGGCCATAGTCCTGCAGGATCTGCCCGGTCGCCGCACCGACACTGAACCACGGCATCAGCGGGGTCTGCGGCCACATCTGTGCAACCAGCTGCAAGCCCAGGCGGGCCGAAGGTTTGCTGACCACCACCACGGCATTGTACTGATCCAGATCGGCGATCAGCGCCCGGTGCGAGGCGTCTGCGGGCAGCGGTTCGATTTCAAGCAACGGCAGGCTGCTGCTGTGGACACCGACTTCAGCCAGGGTCAACGCCAGGGCGGCTGACTCTTCGGTCGGTCGGGTCAGCAGCAGCCGCCACCCGTTCATTCTCGTTCCGCCACGCCGTATACCGCCTTGAGAATCTCTTCTGCGCCTTGCTCCAGCAACGCCTCGGCCACCTGCACGCCCAGCGCCTGGGCTTGCGCACGCGGGGCTCGCGCCTGGGCATGCAGCAGCACCTTGCCGGAGGGATCGCCCACCAGGCCGCGCAACCACAGTTGCTCGCCTTCCAGTACCGCGTAGCAGGCGATGGGCACCTGACAGCCGCCGTTGAGGTGCTTGTTCAGCGAACGCTCGGCAACCACACGAATCGCCGTGTCGTCGTGATGCAGCGGCGCCAGCAGGGCGTGGATTTCAGCGTCGACACTGCGACATTCGATACCCACCGCGCCCTGGCCACCGGCTGGCAGGCTGTCGACAACGCTGATGCCGGCGGTGATGCGGTCCTCGAAACCGAGGCGGATCAGGCCCGCCGCCGCAAGAATGATCGCGTCATATTCTCCGGCGTCCAGCTTGGCCAGGCGGGTATTGACATTGCCCCGCAGGAAATTGATTTTCAGATCGGGTCGACGGGCCAGCAGCTGTGCCTGTCGGCGCAGGCTTGAGGTGCCGACGATGCTCCCAGCAGGCAACGCTTCAAGGCTGGCAAAACGGTTGGAGACAAACGCGTCGCGCGGGTCTTCGCGTTCACAGATGCAAAACAGCCCAAGGCCCGCAGGGAAATCCATGGGTACGTCTTTCATCGAGTGCACGGCGATGTCGGCGCGATCCTCGAGCAGCGCGGTTTCCAGTTCCTTGACGAACAGCCCTTTGCCGCCGATCTTCGACAGCGGCGAATCCAGCAGCTTGTCGCCGCGACTGACCATGGGCACCAGCGTCACGCAAAGCCCCGGGTGCGCCTGCTCCAGACGTCCCTTGACGTATTCGGCCTGCCAGAGGGCCAGCGCGCTTTTGCGGGTGGCGATGCGGATTTCGCGAGAGGACATGAATCGATCCGTATTTGATTGATGCGACGGATAATAACAGTTCGGGGGAAATGGCTCAGCGTCGCGTCGCCGCACCTTGGGGATGAAACTGTGTCTTGCAACCTTGCCGATAGGCTGTCAGGGCTGCCGCCTTCCCGGCCAAAGCCGGTCCCACGCCCGTCTTGGCGCCAATGCAACTGTGGAGCGGCCCTCAGGCAGCTCCACAGGTGTGCGGCGCGGGGACGGCTTACAACTGCTGCATCATCTTGCGCACCCCGGCAACGTGCCGGCGGCTGACGATCAGCGCGTCACCATTGAGGCCTTTGAGGTACAGCTGGAAATGCCCCAGCGGCGTACGTTGCAGGCGCTCGATGCGCTCGCGGGCGACCAGTGCGTTGCGATGAATACGCACAAAACGGTCACCGAATTCGTCTTCCAGCGCTTTCAGCGGTTCGTCCAGCAGCACTTCGCCGCCTTCGTGCCGCAGGGTCACGTACTTGTGATCGGCGATGAAAAAGATCACCTGATCCAGCGGGATCAGCTCGATGCCTTTGCGCGTGCGCGCACTGATATGGCTGCGCGGACCGGTACCGCTTTCAGCCGCAGGACGGGTCATGGCCGCCAACTGCACGCGGTTGGGCCGCTCGGCCTTGCGCAACGCCTCGGCCAGATGCTCAGGCCGCACCGGCTTGACCAGATAGCCAACGGCACTGACCTGGAAGGCCTCAAGGGCAAATTCGTCGTGCGCAGTACAAAAGACAACAGCGGGCGGTGTTTCACGCTCGCACAATCTGGCAGCGACCTGCAGGCCATCTAGGCCTGGCATGCGGATATCCAGCAACACGATGTCCGGCTTGTGGCTTTCAATCATCGCCAGGGCTTCTTCGCCATTGGCGGCACTGGGTTCCAAAACCCGGTAACCCTCGATCTCGCCGACCATACGGCTCAGACGCTCGCGGGCCAGGGGTTCGTCATCAACGATCAGGACATTCATATAGCTCTGGCTTCCTGCGTGAGTCTCGCACAAGGATAGCGTAGACAGGTGTAGTGACGACCGTCACGGCGCTCCACGGTCAGACTGGCACGCGGCCCGAAAAGTGCCGTAATACGCGCGCCGATGTTTACCAGAGCCTGTTGAGTGCCGGAGGAAGTCTGCCGATGGGCAACTTCGTCATAGGGATTGCTTACGCACAATATGAATTGTCCCCCCTCATAATTCGCTTCTACTTTTACGACACCGCCATCGACGCGAGGTGCGATCCCGTAAATAAGGGCGTTTTCCAATAGTGGTTGCAACGTTAGCTGGGGAATCGGAAGGTCGTCGGCAATTCCACTGATCGCCCAGTCCAACTGTAGACGCTCGCCGAGACGATATTGCTCAATCGATAAATATCGTTTTGCCAGTTCCAGTTCCTCGCCCCAGGTCACCAGGCTGCCGGGGCGGGCCAGACTGGCGCGAAACAGGTCCGACAGATCCAGCACCGCCTGCTCGGCCTTGACCGGGTCGGTGGCCACGAGGCTGGCGATGCTGTTGAGGGTGTTGAACAGAAAATGCGGGCGGATGCGCGCCTGTAACGACTCGATGCGGGCGCGCAGTTCGCCCTGCTGCTGTTTGCGCCACTGACTCTGCAGGTAGAAATAACGCAGCATCAGCGCCGACATGATCAGCGCGATCACGGCATAGCGCAGGTAACGCTCGACCATGCCGGCAGCGCTGACGTCGGCCGTCAGCTGACAAAGATCGGTGATCGCGGTACACAGCAGTGTCAGGACCACCACCAGCAGACAGCCCGTGACCCCTGCGCGCCCTGCCGGCAAACGCGCGAGCCAGGGCCGCAACCCGCACAGCAGCGCGGCCGACAGCAGCACGATCCATTGTACGAACAGCGACATCAACGCCAGGCGGACCCAGTCGAAGCCCGGCTGCATCGGTTCGACCAGCACCAGCACCAATACCAGCAACTCGGCCAGCAACACCAGCACCAGCAACGCTTGTGGCAGGCACAGTTCAGGCAGGAAGAATTCCTTGCCGGGGCCGGGAGCAGAATGAGGGGTACTGGAGTGTTTGCGCATGGCCTCAGTCTCGGCGCTGCCAGCCCGGGCGGCAAGCGGCTGGCAAATAAAAAACCTCAACCTGTTATCATCGCGGGCGCCCGGCGAACCGATGCCTGGCTGCCATTCTTCAGCCGAACACGAGCGAATCCATGAGCACCGACAAGACCAACCAGTCCTGGGGCGGCCGCTTCAGTGAACCCGTCGACGCCTTCGTCGCGCGCTTCACGGCCTCCGTCACCTTTGATCAACGCCTCTATCGCCACGACATCATGGGCTCGATTGCCCACGCCACGATGCTGGCCCAGGTCGGCGTACTCACCGACGCCGAGCGCGACACCATCATTGATGGCCTGAAGACCATTCAGGGCGAGATCGAGAGCGGCAGCTTTGACTGGCGTGTCGATCTGGAAGACGTGCACATGAACATCGAGGCGCGCCTCACCGACCGCATCGGCGTCACCGGCAAGAAACTGCACACCGGGCGCAGCCGCAACGATCAGGTGGCCACCGATATCCGCCTCTGGCTGCGTGACGAAATCGACCTGATCCTGTCCGAAATCACCCGCCTGCAACACGGCCTGCTGGGCCAGGCCGAGCGGGAAGCCGACACCATCATGCCGGGCTTCACCCACCTGCAGACCGCGCAACCGGTGACCTTCGGGCATCACATGCTGGCGTGGTTCGAAATGCTCAGCCGCGACCATGAACGTCTGGTCGACTGCCGCAAGCGCCTGAACCGCATGCCCCTGGGCAGCGCGGCGCTGGCGGGCACCACGTACCCGATCGATCGCGAACTGACCTGCAAGCTGCTGGGCTTTGATACTGTCGGCGGCAACTCGCTGGACGGTGTCTCTGATCGCGATTTCGCCATTGAATTCTGCTCGGCCGCCAGCATCGCGATGATGCACCTGTCGCGTTTCTCCGAAGAACTGGTGCTGTGGACCAGCGCGCAGTTTCAATTCATCGACCTGCCGGACCGGTTCTGCACCGGCAGCTCGATCATGCCGCAGAAGAAGAACCCCGACGTGCCGGAGCTGGTGCGCGGCAAGAGCGGCCGCGTGTTCGGCGCGCTGATGGGCCTGCTGACCCTGATGAAGGGCCAGCCACTGGCCTACAACAAGGACAACCAGGAAGACAAAGAGCCGCTGTTCGACGCCGCTGACACCCTGCGCGATTCGCTGCGCGCCTTTGCCGACATGATCCCGGCGATCAAGCCGAAACACGCCATCATGCGTGAAGCGGCGCTGCGCGGGTTCTCCACCGCGACCGACCTTGCCGATTACCTGGTGCGCCGTGGCCTGCCGTTCCGTGACTGCCACGAGATCGTCGGCCATGCCGTGAAATATGGGGTCGAGAGCGGCAAGGATCTGGCCGAAATGAGCCTGGAAGAACTGCGCCGGTTCAGCGATCACATTGAAGACGATGTGTTTGCCGTGCTGACCCTGGAAGGCTCGGTCAACGCGCGTGATCACATCGGCGGCACTGCACCGTCCCAGGTTCGCGCGGCGGTTGTGCGTGGCCAGGCGTTGCTCGCCGCACGATAAGCTGCTGTCTGCAGGCCCTGCGGGCGCTTGCCCGGCAGGTCCGGCAGGCGCCCCTGAATCTCCCGAGGAACCACCCCATGACCGACGTCATCGAACATGAAAGCGACGAAGAAGAATTTGCCGAAGCAACCCTGACCCAGGCCATCGAAAACCAGATCGAAAGCGATAACCCGCCTGCTGCCAGGGCCACCTTCAACAAACTGACGCTGGTGGGTCTAGAGCGCGAAGACATCCTGAACATGATGGCCCACGTTCTCGCAGTGGAAATCGACGCATTGCTGGAAGCGGATCGCCCGTTCGACACCCAGTGGTATGAAGCAGCACTGCGCGCGCTGCCCGAAATGCCACCCGAAAAATAAGGATTCTGCGCCAACAGCAGGCAGCGGCACCACCAGACCAGAGATGCACTGCAAAATTTTTCGACCGGGACTACACTGCAAAAGCCTCGCTGCCTTGCAAGACGAGGCTGCCACGCCAAACCGGTTTCAACGGTCCTCTGGGACAACGCGTGCAGCAACGACACGTTGCCCCGGAACTGCCGTCAGCCAGCGCGGCGTATCACGCTAATAAAGTCTGGAGTACCTATGTCGTATACCCCTGAGTTGGTTGCCGAACTGGAAATCCTTGCACTGTTCAATCTGGGCAGCACCCTGGAAGGACTCAAAGTCCACCATAACGAAGCGGCCGCCACGGCCGTCGCAGCGGCAAAAAGACTTTATGAGAAAGGCCTGACGACTCAGGTCGACGGCGGTTATCTGACCAGCCTGGGTCAGGAAGCGGCCGAGCACGCTCAATCCCTGCTGACAATTCTCGACGTCGCCAAAAAGGCCGCCTGACCGGCACCTGGGTCCGCCGCTGAAAAATAGGCTACGGGCCCTTCATTTCTCGATAACATCGCCGATAGAAAATTCGCGCCAGAACATTAACGCCCGAGCATCAGCCTCGGGCGTTGATCCTGCACGCCACCCAGCTCGCCATTTCCTAGCCGACCTTTTCGAGCCCGGCGCCGGTTCAAGCCGCAATGACGCGTAACTTCGAGATTCGCCCTGATCTGGATGAGGGTATTGATCGCAAGGTCCTTGCCCAACTGCGCTCCCGTTTTCTGAGCCTGAACCACGGGCGGCTCGGCCGTGCCATGCAAGGTCTGTCAACACGCCAGCAAACCGTGCTGACCCTGCTGCCACTGTTTTTTCACGTCAATCATCCGCTGTTGCCAGGGTATGTTTCCGGCAGCACACCCGCAGGCGTCACGCTCTACGAGCCCGACGCGCTCGCGCTGGCCGAAGCGCAGCGCCTGACCCGGTCGTTTTCTTACACCCCACGCTACGGCAAGGCCCGCGCGCCCATTCATGGTCTGTTTCTGATGGGCAGCCTGGGTACGCTGGCTCAGGCCGAAGCAAGCGATATGGACGTGTGGGTCTGCCACGAATCCGATCTGGGTGGCGACGCCATCGCCGAACTGCGCAAGAAGTGCCGGGCGCTTGAAATCTGGGCCGACAGCCAGGGGGCTGAAGCGCATTTCTTCCTGATCGACGCGCAGCGCTTTGCCGCCGGTGAGCGCGACGATCAGTTGAGCACCGACAACTGCGGCAGCACACAACATTACCTGCTGCTGGACGAGTTCTATCGCACCGCCATCTGGCTCGCCGGGCGCACCCCGTTGTGGTGGCTGGTGCCGACTTACGAGGAGCAGCGCTACGCCGACTACACCCACACGCTGCTGTCCAAGCGCTTCATCCGCTCGGACGAAGTGCTGGACCTGGGTTCCATGGCGGGCATTGCGCCAGGCGAGTTCCTCGGCGCGGGGCTGTGGCAGTTGTACAAAGGCATTGAGTCGCCCTACAAATCGGTGCTCAAGCTGCTGCTGACCGAGGTCTACGCCAGCGAGCACCCGCAGGTGCAATGCCTGAGCCAGCGCCTCAAGCACGCCGTCTTCACCAGCAAACCGGACCTGGATGAACTGGACCCCTACATGATGGTGTACCGGCGCATAGAGGAATACTTGCGCGGGCGCGGCGAGCTGGAGCGGCTGGAGCTGGTCCGGCGCAGCCTCTACCTGAAGGTGAACAAGAAGCTCACAGGCTCCACCCGCGCGCGTGCGCCCAGCTGGCAACGCCAGTTGCTGACGCGACTGACTCAGGAATGGGGCTGGGACGAGCACCAATTGACCCTGCTCGACAGCCGCAGCCAATGGAAAGTGCGCCAGGTCGGCCATGAACGCCGGGCACTGGTCAACGAGCTCAATTACAGCTACCGCTTTCTCAGCCAGCTGGCGCGGCAGCACAACATGGCCAGTTCCGCCGACGCCCGCGACCTCAACGTGCTGGGCCGCAGACTCTACGCCGCCTTCGAGCGCAAGGCGGGCAAGGTCGAGTTCATCAACCCGGGGATCGCCCCGGATCTGGCCGAGGACACCCTGACGCTGGTGCGGGCACCCAATCGACGCGAGCCCGGCATGGCCCAATGGGCGCTGTACAACGGCAGCCTGGGGCCGCAGGAGTGGCTCAATTTCTCTCCGCTCAAGCGCAGCCGCGAATTGATGGAGCTGCTCACCTGGTGTCATCGCAACAACATCATCGACAGCACCACGCGCATGGCGCTGCATCCAGGCAGCAGCGACCTGACCGAGTTCGAACTGTTCAATGTGCTGGGTGCCCTGCAACAGCAGCTGCCGATGCCGCTGCAACTGGTCAGCGAGGAGCGCCTGCTCAGGCCCAGCGTGCCGAGCGACATTCTGCTGTTGATCAATGTGGGCGTTGACCCGCTGCGCCATCATCGCGAATTGAACATCCTGATGACCACCGAGCGCACCGATTCCCTGAGTTATGCAGGGGTGCGGGAAAACCTGGTGCTGACCCTCGATCAGATCACCCGCAACAGCTGGAACGAGATTCTGGTCAGTCGTCACGACGGCCCGCACGCGCTGCTCGATTGCCTGAGCGAATTGCTGAGCAATCACCCCGAAGGCGCGCCACCGCCAGCCGTTCGTGTGCGCTGCTTCTGTCACAACCGCGCCCAGGCCATTGCCCAGCGGGTTGAAGAGCTGGTCGCCACGGCGCAGTTTCTGCACGCCGCCCGCCTGAATCATCGTTACCTGATTCAGGTGCAACAGCAGTACCACGTGCTGCAAATGCCCCCCGCCGAGCCCGTCACGCATGTGGTGATCAACAGCCTGTCGGGCCTGTTCCAATACCTCGGCGAAGAGCTGACGCACTACAGCCCGCTGCACCTGGATCCGCATGCGTTGAGCGAAAGCGACCTGGCGTTGATTCTGCCGCTGGGCCAGCCTGAATGCGTTCAGGTGTTTTACCGGATCAATGAAGGCGAGGCCGATCTGTATGCGCTCGATGAACGCAACTCGCTGTGGCACCAGCGCCTGCCTTACCACGACGAGCTGAGCCTGCTGCTGCCGCTGCAGCGCTTTCTACAGTCGCTGGGTTATCGCCGGGACGCGATGCTGCCGCTGCACAATCCCGGCGCACCGACTCATCTGGAGACCCTGTATTACCAGATTCTGCCATCCGGGGCAGGGCGAGGCCGCAAGGTCGAACCGCGCGCCGTGCCGGCTGCGGCAGGACGCCCGTTCTATGACGTGCAGGCGATCGTCGAAGAAGCTGCACCCGGCCAGGTCAGCGTGACCCTGTATTGCAACAACGACGAATTCTCGGAACTGGAGTATGGCGATCAACTGTTCAGCGTCGTCGCCCGCCAGATCCTCGACCAGCGTCAGGAGCCGCAGCGTTACCGCTGCTACATCACCGATCTGGACCTGTCAGGCCTGCCCGGCGATGCCGGTAGCCAGACGATTGTCTACCTGCGCTACAAAACCGAGCTGGAACACGCCCTGAACGAAGCCATGAGCGGCGCGCTGCTCCCCCCTCGTGGCTGAACACGCAGGACTGTCGTGGCACCGGCTTTAGCCGGGAAAGCGCTGTGACTAATATCCTGTGTTTGTGACTGTACTGGCCTCTTTCCCGGCTAAAGCCGGTCCCACGTCGGCAGCGGCTCTGGATCCCGTAAGAGCTGTCTGACACACCGCCATCGCGGCCTCGCGCTGCTCGGGCGCTCCTACAGACCTGCAGACTCACAATTCCCGTAGGAGCCCAGGAGCAGCGCGACTCGGCGATGGCGTCCTGTCTGGCACACTGCCATCGCGGCCTCGCGGTGCTCGGGCGCTCCTACAAATCCTGCAAACTCACAATTCTCTGTAGGAGCCCAGGAGCAGCGCGACTCGGCGATGGCGTCCTGTCTGACCCACCGCCATCGCGGCCTCGCGGTGCTCGGGCGCTCCTACAAATCCTGCAAACTCACAATTCTCTGTAGGAGCCCAGGAGCAGCGCGACTCGGCGATAGCGTCCTGCCTGACAC
>NZ_UTVH01000108.1 GCF_900585905.1 Pseudomonas viridiflava | reverse complement strand
ATCTCGGCCACGTCGAGCAGGCCGTCGATCAACGACAGCAGGTGCGAACTGCTGCGCATGATGGTCGGCAGTGAGTCCTGATGCTTGCTTGGCGTGGCGGCATCGCGTTGCAGAATCTGGGTGAAGCCGAGAATGCTGTTCAGCGGCGTGCGCAGCTCGTGGGACAGGCCGGTGACGTAGCGGCTCTTCGCCGCGTTGGCCGCTTCCGACGCCTCCTTGGCTTCCTGCAAGGCCTGATCGGTCTTGTGGTGGGCTTCGATTTCCTGCATCAGCAACGCGGTCTGGCGTTCGGACTCTTCCAGCGCCACGCGACGGCTCTCCCGGGTCAGCACCACCCACCAGGCCAATAC
>NZ_UTVH01000094.1 GCF_900585905.1 Pseudomonas viridiflava | reverse complement strand
TGAGCATCGACGCATCGGCGCTGTGCGAGGTGGCTTGAACGCAGACGCAACCTGTAGGAGCCAACTTGTTGGCGATACGATCTGTGGATCGGCAGTAAATCGCCTCGCGAACAAGTTCGCTCCTACACAGGTAGGTAACACCCTGAATGTGCCGCTGAGCATCGACGCATCGGCGCTGTGCGAGGTGGCTTGAACGCAGACGCAACCTGTAGGAGCCAACTTGTTGGCGATACGATCTGTGGATCGGCAGTAAATCGCCTCGCGAACAAGTTCGCTCCTACATAGGTAGGTAACACCCTGAATTTTTGAGGACCGTTTCAATGCCTTTAGCCATTTTTGACCTGGACGAAACCCTGATCGCAGGCGACTGCTCCAGCCTGTGGAGCGAGCAGATGGGCCGCCTTGGCTGGGTCGATTCAGCTTCATTCATGAAGCGTGATCAAGAGCTGATGCAGGCCTACAGTGAGGGCAGGCTGGCGATGGAAGACTACATGGCGTTCAGCCTTGAGCCGATGCTGGGCCGCACCCCGGAAGAAGTCGATCATCTGGTTGGCCCCTGGGTCGAGGATTTCATCGAGCCAATCATCTTTAGTGACGCCACCCGCTGCATCGCCGCACACCGCGCGGCGGGCGACCGGATCCTGGTGATCTCGGCGTCAGGGGTGCATCTGGTCAAGCCGATTGCCGAACGTATCGGCATTGATGAAGTACTGGCCATCAACCTGGACGTAGCCCATGGCGTCTACACGGGTAAAACCGTCGACACCCTGACTTACCGCGAAGGGAAGATCACCCGGCTGATGGAATGGCTGGATGCCGAGGGCGAAAATCTGGAGGGCGCCAGCTTTTATTCCGACTCGCGCAACGACCTGCCGCTGCTGCTCAAGGTCGACTTTCCTCATGTGGTCAATCCTGATTCGACCCTGCTTGCGCATGCGCAGCAAGCGGGCTGGCCGGTGTACAGCTGGAAATAGGCTGTTTTGCAATGTAGCCCAGTCTACTGATGCCCCTGCGGCGTCAGTCCTGCGAAGAGGCGCGGCTGCCATACCGCTTACCCAAAAATCGGTTCCTCCAGGTCACCTCCCGCACAACACGGCCGTTGATCGAAGTGTTCATTGATCACCGGCCTCTTGCGTCCCTTCAACCTGAAAAGTCTATCTGTTATTACTGCCTTCGCTTCGAATGTGAACACCAATCGACCTCACCTGTACTTCCCGCGAACTGGGATCAAGGGTGAAAGTAGCACGGCGGCGCAGACTCAAATCCAACTCGTACAAGGCCCCCCCATCAAACTGCGTGTGCGTGCCACCCATTTTTTTAGTCTTAAACCCATCCCCCTTGAAGGGGACCTTGCCTGTTGATCGAATATGATGCTCAAAATTATTAAACACTGTTTGTGCTTTTAAATCCTGCGGACTATTCGTTAAGTAGTTACTCGCGCCTTCAGATGTAATAGTCCAGGGCTTGTCTTGATCAACTGCACGGCTACCTGCAGCTCTGGGCGTTGCCCGATTTACGGGCTCCGCCCCACGGGGCGGCACAGCGTTATGGCGAGCCGCAGCCCCTGTCCTTTTGCGGCCTTGAGTAACAACAGATGAGCCAAACTCAAACGCTGAGCGGGCTGGCGCGGTCCGAGCATGTGTAAATGTAACTTCATCGAACGTCGGTAATGAACGTTTAAAAGCCCCCGTTCCAGAAGCCGTCTGCGGTCTAACCAGTGAGCGTGTCAGTCTCCCGGCTGTGGGTGACCACCTTGCAATCATCCGATGAAGCGCCCCGAGAAAAAAACCGATGATATTGAAGTGGCCGGTCGGGTCGCTCATATTGATCGGGTCCCCCGTGCAATAGGCATAAGCATTTATTCCGCCCTCGTCGAACGGACTCAGATTGTCAGGACTATTGAAGCGCATTAACACCGGATTAAACGCCC
Organism: Pseudomonas viridiflava; assembly: GCF_900585905.1. Taxonomy (GTDB): domain Bacteria; phylum Pseudomonadota; class Gammaproteobacteria; order Pseudomonadales; family Pseudomonadaceae; genus Aquipseudomonas. The sequence continues at coordinate 25,065 of NZ_UTVH01000094.1, read as the reverse complement.
GATAGCCATTACCCAGTAGATAGTGTCCGGTGACCGGGTCGCGGGTTTCACCATTGAAGCCAGGCAGGCAATTAAGCTCGCGGTGCGCGGAGTGACCATAAGGCGTGTAGACAATTGCGTGTCGAGCCTGAGACTCCAAGCCGTGCAGTACCGAACGCTGTTGGTCGCTGGCAAGCAGAGTAGCGCTCAGGCCACCCGCCTCCCGCTGATGTTGAGCCAACAACACCTCGCCGTGCTGCATAAGCGTGCGCTGGATCTGCCCCTGAATTTCAGACGCCAATCGACTTTTCAGATAGAAGCGCTGCAACTCTGCAACCCCGGTCGCCGCGCAAACCGTGAGACGGTCCAAGGGGTCATAGCCGTATCTGCACAGGACAACTGCATTGCTGGACGTAGGCATGCTGACACTCCCGGCTGGATTACACGCGAAGCATCAGCATCCCAATAAGTGCCTGACGTTGTCGCCTAGCAAAACTGCTAGGTTTCAGGGCTTTTCGACAAGCTGAACAACTTGGCTGGATGGCCGGTACATAGGACCCGTGGGCTCAACACGCCAACTGCAAGAGCGAGCGACTTATTGGTGAGACGTCCAGACAGTCAACACGTCAACGCCCCCTAGCCGGCAAATGGGCTCAGGGGCGTAATTCGGCCTTTAAACCAGACTCCCGTCGATGATCACCACCACCTTGCCTGACACCTTATTGCTCGCCAGTTCGGCATAAGCCGCTTCAGCGTCCGCAATCGGGAAGCTGCGAGCCAGCTGCGGGTTGAGGCGGCCTTCGGTGAACAGCGGCCAGACGTGCTGCCCCAGCTCGCGCATCAGATCAGCCTTGAACGTATCGTCACGGCTGCGCAATGTGGAGCCGAGCAGATGGATGCGCTTGGCCAGAATCGGCCCCATGTCCAGTTGCGCATCCTTGCCGCCCATCAGTCCGATCAGGACCCAGCGGCTGTCGATCCCCAGCAGCTTGAGGTTGAGCTCGGCGTAATTGCCACCCACCGGATCGAGGATCACGTCGAAAGGTGCAAAATCCTTCAGGCTGTCGAGGTTTTCGCTGCGCACGACACCGCCCTGTGCGCCCAGGTTGATGCAATAGGCCAGGCGCTCGGCGGAACCGACGCTGACCCAGACCGGGTTGCCAAACGCCTTGCAAAGCTGAATGCCGGCTGAACCAACACCACTTGCCCCGGCGTGCAGCAAAACTTTTTCCCCCGGCTTGAGCCCGGCCAGTTGAAACAGATTCAACCAGGCGGTGGCATAGACTTCCGGAATGCAGGCCGCTTCGGCCAACGACAGGCCCTCCGGCACCGGCAGCACGTGGCGACCGTCTGCTACCGCTTCTTCAGCCATGGCCCCGCCCGCCAGCAGTGCGCAGACCCGGTCTCCCACCTGCCACAAAGCGCCCGGCCCTACTTCTGTGATGACTCCCGAGCACTCCATGCCGAGGATTTCGCTCGCCCCCGGCGGCGGCGGATAGTGCCCGGCACGCTGTAACAGGTCCGCGCGATTGAGACCTGCAGCGGCCACCTTGATTCTGACTTGGCCCACGTCGAGCGTCAGATTCGGCTGCTCGACCCATTCCACACGACCTTCAACGCCTTGCAATGCCTTCACGGTGCCTCCATAGTGAGTCTGGACTGGGCCCGACGCTTACATAGCACGGGCTTTCTTGCATTATGCGACCGGGTCCGACGGAACCGGCGACTTCCAAAGACGGCCTAATATGCGTTATCAATTGTCCCCGCGTCGAACCAGCATGAAGCATTTCTTTTCGGGCACCGCCCTCGCCCTGGCCGTTGGCTTCAGCATTCTGCCGATGTCCGCAAGCTCCTACGCTGCCAATAGCTGGGACAATCTGCAGCCTGATCGCGATGAAGTGATCGCCAGCCTGAACGTCGTCGAGCTGCTCAAGCGGCATCATTACAGCAAGCCCCCGCTGGACGACAAACGCTCGGTCATCATCTACGAGAGTTACCTCAAATTACTTGATCCTTCGCGCAGCTACTTTCTCGCCAGCGATATCGCTGAATTCGACAAGTGGCGCACACAGTTCGACGACTTCCTTAAAAGTGGCGACCTGAACCCTGGCTTCACGATTTACAAGCGCTATCTTGACCGAATCAAATCGCGTCTGGACTTTGCGCTGGCAGAACTGAACAAGGGCGTCGACAAGCTCGATTTCAGCGCCAAGGAAACCTTGCTGGTGGATCGCAAGGATGCCGCCTGGCCCAAGACTCAGGCTGAACTGGATGACCTGTGGCGCAAACGCGTCAAGGACGAAGTTCTGCGCCTGAAGATCGCGGGCAAAGACCCGGCGAAGATTCAGGAAACCCTGACCAAGCGTTACAAGAATCAACTGGCGCGCATCGGCCAGACCCGAGCCGAGGACGTGTTCCAGGCCTACATCAACACCTTCGCCATGTCCTACGATCCGCACACCAACTACCTGTCGCCGGACAGCGCGGAAAACTTCGACATCAACATGAGCCTGTCGCTGGAAGGCATCGGCGCCGTGCTGCAGAGCGACAACGACAACGTCAAGATCGTGCGTCTGGTGCCAGCAGGTCCGGCGGCCAAGACCAAGCAGGTCGCCCCTGCCGACAAGATCGTCGGCGTGGCCCAGGGCGACAAGGAAATGGTCGACGTCATCGGCTGGCGTCTGGATGAAGTGGTCAAGCTGATTCGCGGGCCTAAGGGTTCTACCGTTCGCCTGGAAGTGATCCCGGCCGGCAATGCGCCCAATGACCAGACCACCAAAATCGTCGCCATTACCCGTGAAGCGGTGAAGCTTGAAGAACAGGCCGCGAAAAAATCGATCCTGCACCTCAAGCAGGATGGTCGCGACTACACCCTGGGCGTCATCGACATCCCTGCCTTCTACCTGGACTTCAAGGCCTACCGCGCCGGAGATCCGCAGTACAAGAGCACCACTCGCGATGTGAAGAAGCTGCTGACCGAGCTGCAGGCCGAAAAAGTCGACGGCGTGGTACTGGACTTGCGCAACAACGGCGGCGGCTCCTTGCAGGAGGCCACCGAGCTGACCAGTCTGTTCATCGACAAGGGCCCGACTGTGCTGGTGCGCAACGCTGACGGCAAAGTCGACGTGCTGGAAGATGAAAACGTCGGTGCCTTCTACAAGGGCCCAATGGCCGTGCTGGTCAACCGTCTGTCCGCCTCCGCTTCAGAGATTTTCGCGGGCGCCATGCAGGACTACCACCGCGCGTTGATCATCGGTGGCCAGACCTTCGGCAAGGGCACGGTGCAGACCATCCAGCCGCTCAATCATGGTGAGCTGAAGCTGACTCTGGCCAAGTTCTACCGGGTTTCCGGCCAGAGCACCCAGCATCAGGGTGTGGTACCGGACATCAGTTACCCGTCGATCATCGACACCAAGGAAATTGGTGAAAGCGCGCTGCCCGAAGCCATGCCATGGGACAGCATCAAGCCGGCGATCAAGCCAGCGGTCGATCCATTCAAGCCGCTGCTGGCGCAACTGCAGTCGCGTCACGAAACGCGCTCGGCCAAGGACGCGGAATTCGTCTTCATCGAAAATCGCCTGGCCCTGGCCAAGCAACTGATGAGCGAAAAATCTGTCAGCCTCAATGAAGCCGATCGCCGCGCCGAGCATGCGTCCATCGAGGGCAAGCAACTGGCCCTGGAAAACGCGCGCCGTAAAGCCAAGGGTGAAGAGCCGCTCAAGGAGCTGAAGAAGGAAGACGAAGACGCGTTGCCGGTTGAAGACGAAAATGCGAAGCCGGAAGACGACGCCTACCTGTCGGAGACGGGCCGCATTCTTATCGACTACCTGGGTCTGAATGCGTCCATGGCAAAAAAATAGCGTCAAAATCAATGGCTATCTGATGGCAAACGTCATCAAACAGTCATGAAGTTGTCGTGAAATGAGGAGGATCGGCGCACTGCGTCCGTCCTCCTTTTTTATTGCCTCGAGATTGCCATGCCTCTGACCGAACAGCTGAGCGCGCTGAGTATGATTCTCGCTCATGGCGATCTGCACAGTCTGTTCCAGCCTATCGTGGCGCTCAACGAGCGACGCATTTTGGGCTATGAAGCGCTGACCCGGGGCCCGTCCAACAGCATCCTGCACTCTCCGGTCAATCTGTTCGCCGTGGCGCGTCAGGCCGGGCGTCTGACGGAACTGGAAATGGTCTGCCGCGAAAGTGCCTGCCGACGATTCGCCGAGCAGAAACTTGAAGGCAAACTGTTCCTCAATATCTCGCCGGAATCATTGCTGGAGCGCGAGTATCCGCCAGGACGCACCCTGGAACTGCTCAACCGCTACGGCATTGCGCCCAGCGAAGTGGTCATCGAACTGACCGAGCAGACCCCGACCGAAGATTTCGAGCTGTTGTACACCGCCTTGCATCACTACCGCGACATGGGGTTTTCTATTGCGATGGATGATCTCGGCGCGGGTTATTCCAGCCTGCGGTTGTGGTCCGAACTGCGCCCTGAGTACGTCAAGATCGACCGCCACTTTATCGACGGCATCCATCAGGACGCGGTCAAGCGCGAGTTCGTCGGTTCCATGCTGCAAATGGCCAGGGCATCCCGGGCGTCAGTGATCGCCGAAGGCATCGAGCTGCCGGAAGAGCTGGCGGTGTTGCGCGAAATGGGCGTCGATCTGGTGCAGGGTTATTTGCTGTGCCGCCCGCAAGAGCACCCGCCGCGTGATGCCCGGGCACTGTTACCTAAACTGGACGCCAGCACCACGCCTCACCTGAACGATGAGGGCAACGACCTCAGTGCATTGCTCAACGAGCAGCTGGCAGTGGCGCAAAGCACTCCCACGGCTGATGTGCTGGAGGCTTTTCGCAGGCAGGCGGCCCTCAACTCCCTGGCAGTGCTGGATGAACAAGGCCAGCCCTGCGGCATCGTCCATCGGCACTCGCTCTCTGAGGTGCTGCTCAAACCCTTCGGCACCGAGCTGTTTGCGCGCAAACCGATCCAGCGCCTGATGAGCGACGACTTTCTTGCAGTCGAGCTCAATCAGTCGCTGCAGAAAGTCAGCCGATTGCTGACCAGCCGTGCCAGACAGCGCATCGAAGAAGATTTCATCATCACCCAGAACGGTATTTACCTGGGCATGGGTCGGGTGATTGACGTGCTCAAGCTGATTACCGAACGCAAGATCCAGCAGGCACGTTACGCCAATCCGCTCACTCTGCTGCCGGGCAACGTGCCGATCCAGCAATGCCTGGCGCGCCTGCTACAGCAGGGTCGCGAATCGATGATCTGCTACGTCGACATCGACAGTTTCAAGCCCTTCAACGACATCTATGGCTACGGCCGTGGCGACGAAGTGCTGTTGTGCCTGGCGCAATGCCTGAATGACCGCATCGATCCCAGCCAGGACTTCGTCGGCCACATTGGTGGCGATGACTTTCTCATGGTGTTGGGTTCCGCGGACTGGCAAAAACGCTTGAACATGCTGTTGGACGATTTCCAGAAACAGTGCCGCCGCTTTTATCGCGCCGAACACGTGGAAGCCGGTTGTTTCACTGCGCTGAATCGGCAAGGCCAGCGCCAGGAATTTGCGCTACTGTCGCTGTCCATCGGCGTGATTCACCTGCACCCGCAGTCCTGTGCTGACGTCGATGCCAGCCAGCTGGCCGAGCTGGCGTCACAGGCCAAGCACTACGCCAAGGAAGTCATCGGTAGCAGCCTGCACGTCATTGATACCCGGGAGCTGGATAAGCGGCCGCTGGATCATCCCACGATGTGCCATTGACCGAACAACGGATTGCGCCGCTCAGGTTGGCTCGGGGTAATCAAACTCAAATACCCGCACCACTTCCGAAGCATGCCAGGAGGCAGCAGCGATACCATCGGACGGGCCAGTGAACCGGCCGAGCCGCTCGACACACTCGAAAAACCCGGTACGCGGCAGGCGACTGGCGCCCTGGCTGATCACCAGCGAACTGCGCAAAGGCTGCTCGGCCCTGGCATCCAGCGCCGCCAGATGTTCGAGCGCCGCGGTCAACGTCTGCATCGCCGGGCTGGGCAACTGCAGACGCTCAAGCAAAGCGCGATAGGTCAGCAGATGCCGCTGGCGACGTGCCTGCGTCAGCTCTGCGATCAGCCCGTCCCAATGCTGGCGACTGATTCTCAGGCTCACTGCTGGTCCTGCCAGCCAGCGATCCCGAGCTCCCAGGCCAGGCTGCGCAGGATGGCGGCGTCCGGTACGCGTTCGCCGCGCTCAATCATTTCCAGATAAGACGGGCTGATGCCGACGGTTCTGGCCAATTGCGCCAGCTCCAGACCCTTGGTAGCGCGCAATGGCCCTAGCTGATCCAGCGCAGGCAGCACTACCGGCGCTTCGCTGGCCCCTGCCGTCGGTGCTGGCGCCGCGCCAGGCGCACCAGTCAGGCCCGCAGCACGTAACAGCGCCTGGTACTGGCCCCATGGCAACACCGCGTATTCCGGCTCGCCATCGCGAGAAATGACCTGCACATCCATACGACACTCCATGTAGGAGAACTAGACACTTGGACTAGGCTGATTCTCATGCTGGCATCTTAACAGTGCTCGAACGCGCGGCGCCTGCTATGAATCAATCAAGCGCCTTCATCGCAACTGATCAGGCGCCTGCGCACCCTCACCCACGTCGTCAGTCTGGGGCTTTCTCACGCTCCAGCTGCGCGGCACTGGCTGGGAGTCGCTCGACTACCACCAATTTCTCTGGCGCCTGACGCTCGCGCCAGGCACGGAACGCGCTCAGTTCAGCGTCCAGACTTTTCATCACCCAGGCCAGCACGGCAATGTCGTCGAGCATTCCCAGGCCAGGAATCCAGTCTGGCACCGCATCCAGCGGGCTGAGGAAGTACATCAGGCCCGCGACGATGGACAGGATCGCCTTGGGACTGATCGCACGGTACTCCCCGCGCCAGTACGCCAGGCACAAGCCCTGCAGCAAGCGCAGGTCATCCTTTATTCGGCCCAGACGGCCGCCCTCGGCAGACCCCTTGCGTGCAACCGCAAACAACAGGCTGGGTAAACGCCCGGCGGCCATCAGGCGTCGAGCCATGGGCAGGTACTTGAGCAAACTCCAGGGTGCTTTCATGTCCACTCCCGCTTTAAAGTATTGACGTATTCAACATCAGGTTCAGGACATCGTGGATGGCCGCAAAGGTTATCCACACATCCTGTGGATAACCTTGTGAACAGAGCCCGATTTTCTCCCGCAAACCCCCGCTTTACAGGGCCCAGGCTTAAATCGGGCATTTTTTACTCACATAAAAAAACCGATCAAAATCGTTGACTTGGCGCATCGGAGAAGTTACCCACAAGGCTTCCCCAGATAGATGTCAGATCGTCGAACAATCCTTCCTATCCGAGTATCAGTCTTGATACTGGGACTGCGCCCGACGGGTTCGGTTCGCAGAAACGACAACGCCCCGTCGAGACGGGGCGTTGTGTTGCAGCCGGGCAATCGCTTATTTGGAAGCGGGTGCTGCCGGTGCTTCGGCGGCATCAGGAGCGCCTGCAGCAGCAGGGTCCTTGATACCCAGCAGTTCGAGGTCGAACACCAGGACCGAGTTGGCTGGAATGGCCGGGCTCGGGCTCTGCGCGCCGTAGGCCAGGTCGCTCGGGATGTAGAGCTTGACCTTCTCGCCAACGTGCATCAATTGCAGGCCTTCGACCCAACCCGGGATGACGCCGCTGACCGGCAGGTCAATCGGGCTGCCACGCTCAACAGAGCTGTCGAATACCTTGCCGTCAGTCAGCTTGCCTTCATAGTGAACGGTCACTACGTCGGTAGGCTTGGGCTGAGGGCCATCGGCCTTCTTGACGATTTCGTACTGCAGGCCAGACGCGGTGGTAACTACACCAGCTTTCTTGCCATTTTCTTCCAGGAACTTCTTGCCGGCCGATGCCGACTCTTCGCTCATCTTGGCCATGCGCTCTTCGGCACGCTTCTGCAGCGCAGCGAAAGCTTCAACCAGCTCTTCGTCTTTAAGCTTCTGGTCTTTCTTGCCGACTGCATCTTCGATACCCATGGCCACTGCCTTGGAATCCAGATCGTCCATGCCTTCCTGAGCCAGGCTTTTGCCCATGTTCAGGCCAATGCCGTAAGACGCTTTTTGTGCCGGGGTTTTGAGCTCAACAGTGCTGGCTTGCTTATCACAACCTGCGAGTACCAGACCGACCAGGGCAATCGCCGCTGCCAACCGATGCTGTTTCATGCTAATTCCTTGTTCATGCGCCAATAGGGCAATCGAATAAAGCCGCGAGCTTATCAGGCTGCCGCGATCAATGGCTACCGGCATGAGAGGCAGAAAATGCAGATAAGTTCAGGTATCCAAAGGTTTTCCCGGAGAAGCCTGAGGCTCGTTCAGTTCCAGTTCAGACTCCTCAGAAATTTCCCACATTCAATTGAATGCATTCCCACGATGCACCAGAAAACCAGTGCCACGTCAGAGGCACGGTAGTGCAAATGCCCCACCAGAAAATTTCTAAAGCTGCATCAGGATGAACCCATAACAATGACGGTTTATCGAACGATAAATCCCGGACAGCAAAAAGCCCGCACCAGGCGGGCTTTCTGTGTGCTTCAAGGAGTTCAAGGGCCTTGAAGCTAAATAATGGCGCAGCGGACGGGACTCGAACCCGCGACCCCCGGCGTGACAGGCCGGTATTCTAACCGACTGAACTACCGCTGCGCGTAACACTTGAAGTGAGTATGGTGGGTGATGACGGGATCGAACCGCCGACCCGCTGCTTGTAAGGCAGCTGCTCTCCCAGCTGAGCTAATCACCCTTCACTCTCGGTGTGGCGCGCATTCTACGGAGCGACCCTACCTCTGGCAAGCACTTTTTTAAATAATTTTTATAATCCTTCCAAAGGCTTAGAGCAGGGTTGGCCGCAGAGTCATAGCAGCGAATAATGCCCCCCTTTGTATGGAAGGAGAGATTCACCTCATGTGGTTCAAAAACCTGCTTGTCTACCGCCTGACCCAGGATCTGCCTTTTGACGCCGAAGCACTGGAAACCGCTTTGGCGACCAAACCGGCACGCGCCTGTGCCAGCCAGGAGTTGACCACTTACGGGTTCGTTGCCCCGTTTGGCAAAGGTGAGGACGCACCACTGGTTCACGTCAGTGGCGACTTCCTGCTGATCAGCGCGCGTAAAGAAGAACGCATCCTGCCAGGCAGCGTTGTGCGTGATGCCTTGAAGGAAAAGGTCGAAGAGATCGAGGCCGAGCAGATGCGCAAGGTCTATAAGAAGGAACGCGAGCAGATCAAGGATGAAATCATCCAGGCGTTCCTGCCGCGCGCCTTTATACGTCGCTCCTCAACCTTCGCCGCCATTGCGCCAAAGCAAGGCCTGATCCTGGTCAATTCGGCAAGCCCCAAGCGTGCCGAAGACCTGCTGTCGACCCTGCGTGAAGTGATCGGCACGCTGCCGGTACGTCCGCTTACCGTGAAAACCGCACCAACGGCGATCATGACCGACTGGGTCACCACCCAGAAAGCGGCTGATCACTTCTTCGTTCTGGACGAGTGTGAGCTGCGCGACACTCACGAAGACGGTGGCATTGTGCGCTGCAAGCGCCAGGACCTGACCAGCGACGAAATCCAGCTGCACCTGAGCACCGGCAAAGTGGTCACCCAGCTGTCACTGGCCTGGCAGGACAAATTGTCCTTCGTGCTGGACGACAAGATGGTGGTCAAGCGCCTGAAATTCGAAGACTTGTTGCAGGATCAGGCCGAACAGGACGGCGGCGACGAAGCCCTGGGCCAGCTTGATGCCAGTTTCACGCTGATGATGCTGACCTTTGGCGAGTTTCTGCCCGAGCTGTTCGAAGCCCTGGGCGGTGAAGAGATGCCGCAGGGGATTTAGATAGCCTGCGTAAGCGCCCTCTTTCAGCAATTCATTACCTGAATTCTGTAGGAGATCCCCCGTCGCGTAGCGAGCTCGGATATGTAGGAGCAAACTTGTTGGCGAAGCGGCGTGACTGACATCGTCTCGCCAACAAGTTGGCTCCTACAGAAAAGCATCCACCAAACAAGAAAGGAACCTGCCATGCGTGCGCTGGCCGCGTTGAGCCGATTCGTCGGCAATAGCTTTGCCTACTGGGTGCTGTTGTTCGCCGTCCTGGCGTTTCTCTTTCCACAGGCGTTCATTGGGCTCAAGCCGCTGATCGTACCGCTGCTGGGCCTGGTGATGTTCGGCATGGGTCTGACCCTCAAGCTCGACGATTTCTCGGAGGTGGTTCGTCATCCGTGGCGCGTGGCGCTGGGGGTAATTGCGCATTTCGTCATCATGCCGGGCGTCGCCTGGCTGTTGTGTCAGGTTTTTCAGTTGCCGCCGGAAATCGCCGTTGGCGTGATTCTGGTGGGATGCTGCCCCAGCGGGACGTCGTCCAATGTCATGGCCTGGCTGGCCAAGGGCGATCTGGCGCTGGCGGTGGCGATTGCTGCCGTCACGACCCTCCTCGCCCCGTTGCTGACACCCACGCTGATCTGGTTTCTGGCCTCGGCCTGGCTGCCGGTTTCTTTCCTCGATATGTTCTGGTCGATTCTGCAGTTGGTGATGCTGCCCATTGTGCTCGGCGTTCTGGCTCAGCGCTTGTTGGGTGCACGGGTCAGTTATGCAGTGGATGTGCTGCCGCTGGTGTCGGTGGTCAGCATCGTGATGATTGTCTGTGCGGTGGTGGCGGCCAGTCAGGCGAAGATTGCCGAGTCGGGCCTGCTGATCATGGGCGTGGTGATCCTGCACAATACCTTCGGGTTTCTGCTGGGTTACTTCACCGGCAAGGTGTTCAAGTTGCCGCTGGCGCAACGCAAGTCGCTGGCACTGGAAGTGGGGATGCAGAACTCAGGATTGGGGGCGGCACTGGCCAGCGCGCACTTTTCGCCTCTGGCGGCGGTGCCGAGTGCGTTGTTCAGTGTGTGGCACAACATTTCCGGGGCATTTCTGTCGACGTACTTTCGCAAGATGAAGAATGAGACGGAGAATTCGTAGCCGCATACTTCAGTATTAAATACGAGGTGCTCCAGTAGCACTTTTGGCGCTTTTGAGTTCTGGTTTCGCCCTGACGGTCGACCCCCTTTGTCATGGCAAAGGGGGGAAACCGTTATGCGCTGACGTACGGCCCCTGCTTCGCAGCGGTTCCCTCGCTCCGGCACCGTGGCGTGGGCACGCGCCGACGGGCCATCCATGGCCAAACGGCGCTTGTGAGCTCCTTGGGTCGTTACTAACAGCTGTTACCAGAACGTCCCGCGCAAGGTCAGCATGTGGTTGCGGGGGTCGCCGTACCAGTTGTTGGCGGCGGTGCTGCCAACGGTGGCGTAGTAGGTTTTGTCGAAGATGTTGTTGGCGTTGTAGGTCACCGTCCAGTGTTCGTCGACGCGATATTCTGCCAGGGCATTCCACACGGCGTAGCCTGGCTCGTTGAAATCGAACGGCTGGTCGGGCACTCCGGAGGCGGTAGCGGTGCCTCGGAAGGAGTTGGCGCTTTGCAGATTCACACCGCCACCGATTTTCAGGTCGGATAACACGCCTGGCAGTTGATACGTCGTGAACAGCTTGAACAGATGCTTGGGCGTCTGCCCGCTCAGCTCACTGCTTTCGGAGTTGAGGTCCTGAGGATTCTTGTTGCGGTTCAGGTTCAGGGTGTAACCGGCCATCATCATCCAGTCCGGCATGACCTCCCCGGTGAACTCCAAATCAATCCCCCTGCTGACGGACTCGCCACCGCCCAACCAGCAGCAACTGCCGGAGAAGTCGAAATCGGACCGCGGATAGCGAGTGTCACGGATACCCTGGTTCTCACGCTTGCTGTAATAAAGGGCAACATTGGTGTTGACCTTGCCATCAAACAGCTCACCTTTGAGGCCAACTTCATAGGTGTTGCCTTCCAGAGGCTCCAGATAGGTGCCGTTACCAGGCGTCGGTACTGGCCCCTTGAGCTTGCTGATCTGTGGTTTGTAGATTTCCGAGTAGCTGCCGTAAACGGACCACTCATCGCTGAGGTCGTAAACGATGCCGCCAAAAGGCGTGACCTTGGTGGGCTCACGCCCATCGATCTTGGAACGCAACGTCCAGCTGTTGGCAACGACTTCCTGATAAGTCTGCTCGAACTTGTAGCGTTGCGCCCGCGCGCCGAGGATCAGATGCAACGGCTCGGCCAGTTGCAGGCGCAGGCTGCCGTAAACGCCATACTGCTTCTGGTCGTTAGGGCTGTAATCGCGAGAGAAACTGAGGTCCGCGGGTTCGGGGAACGGTGTACTGCCGGGATCGTAGGGATCAATCGTCGATCCTCTGGTGGCAGCCGTACCCTGCCAGCGGCTGGTGATTTCCTGATAGTCGGCGCCCACCACCAGATCGTGCTGCAGACCGAACATCTCGAAGGTGCCAGCGAGGTTGGTGTCCCACATCCGCTGCTGGGTTTCCTGCCTGGACACGTTGCTGCGCCAGGTGAGGCCGCCTCCAGTGGCCTTATCGACGCCTACGCCGTTGGCGGTGGCGGACTTGAAGTAGCCCACATCCCACAGGTCGGTGTAGGAGATGTTCATCTTCCAGTCGTCATTGAAGTTGTGGTCAATCTTGGCAAAGACTTCACGCCCGGTGGCGTCGACATAGGACCAGTTCTGCCCCAGGCCGGTGCGGCGTGGCAGGCCGATGTCGGAGCCGTCCAGGTAGCGTGGCACGGAACTCTGGGTGCCGTTGTCGTGGGATTTGTTGTAACGGATACCGGCAGTGAGCATGGTGTCGTCAGTGACGTCCGCTTCCATCACGCCATACACGAATGGCTTTTCGCTGCTGCGGTTGTCGTAGAAATACTGGCGATCGGTGTTGGCCACCACCATGCGGCCGCGCAGCTTGCCGTCGAAGGCGATGGGGCCAGTGACGTCCAGTTCCTGACGATAGTTATCCCAGCTGCCCGCCGACGCGGTGAGTTTCAGCTGGAAGGCATCCTTGGGGCGCTTGCGCACCATGTTGACGATGCCACCCGGATCACCCGTGCCGCCGAACAGGGCCGCTGAACCGCGCAACACTTCGATGTGATCGAACTCCGCCATGTCGTAGACATTGGACGAATAGAAGCTGCCCAGAGAGCTGCCCTGAGCCATGGGCGCGGCGCCATCCAGCTGGAAGTTCTCCATCTTGAAACCGCGTGAATAGATGTCGAAGGTGCGGAAGGTGTTGTTGGACACCGTCACCCCCGGGGTGGCGCGCATGGCGTCGTTGATATCGGTCATCTGCCGGTCGGCCATCATCTGCTGGCTGATGATGGACACTGACTGCGGCGTCTGGCGCAGGCTGGTCGGGGTTTTGGAGCCGACGCTGATCAGGTCGGTGGTGTATGACCCGGAATTTTCCGTGGCCATGCCCATGCCCTGGCCCTGAATCGTGGTCTCACCCAACTCCATCACCGCCATCGGCGCGGCGGGCTCGGTCAGGAAGACGGTGTTGTTCTCGATCCGGTAAGCCAGGCCTGCGCCCTTGAGCAACTGGTCAAGGGCAGCGCCCGGTTCCAGGTCACCATTGACCGCCGCCGATTGTTTGCCGCTGACCATTTCCGGGCGGTACAGCACCTGCAGCCCGGTTTGTGAGCCGAGGGCATTGAGCGCCGCATCCAGCGGCTGGGCCGGAATATTGACGTAGCGCGCCTGGGCGAACACGCCCGAACTTGTGCCCAGTGCCAGGCCAAGCACCACTGCCGATGCAGAAGCGCGCAGGCCGGGCATCAGCGAATGTCGCCTTACCACCGTTTTGTTGTTGGATTTCATACGATGCATCACCCCGTCGAACGTTAAGTTGGCGGGCCGCTCCCTCTGGCGGAGAGCTGACCAGTACAGAAATAGCCGCTACCTGTAGGTGCCATGAAGCAAGCACGCAAACACGCGCCGTTGCGGGAACGGCAGTGAGAACAGGTATCGAGCTGTCTGTTAAACGAACGACGACAGCAGAAATTAATCAGCCGTTTGATTTTTTTTCATGGCGCGCACAAAAACACACGCTCCCGGTGGCTCATCACGGGGAGCTTCTTGCTAGCGCATTCACGCCCCTTGTCGGGCGGCTGCCAGCAGGCGGGCCTTTTCTTCCGGGCTCATGGCATCCATCTGCAAGCGGGCACGGGCGACTTTTTCCAGCTGGCCGGGCTGGCTTTCCAGCTGGCGCAGAGCCTGCGCCAGGGCTGCGGGAGTCGGGTGGTCGAACACCACACCGGGCTGAACCTCGCAGTGCAACAGTTTGCGCACCCCTGCGACCAGCTTGATCACCAGCAGCGAGTGCCCGCCAGCGGCGAAAAAATCCTCTTCGACGCTCAACGTTTCCTGACCCAGCAGCAGTGCCATGCGCGATGCAATCAATTGTTCCAACGCATTGCGAGGCGCCACATAAAGCTGTTGCGGTGCAACGGGCGGCAGGGCCTGCAACGCCTGACGGTCCACCTTGCCATTACCCAGACGCGGCATGCCCAACACCCGCTCGATGCGCGCAGGCAGCATCGCCGCAGGCAATTGCAAAGCCAGCTGAGCCTTCAGCGTGCTGACGGCGTCTGCCGTACTGTGCTGCGCCAGCACCACAAAGGCGACCGGCTGCGCCAGGGTCTTGTCGAGCAACACCACCGCCTCGCTGACTTCTGACAACTGCAGCAAGGCGCTTTCGATCTCTGCCAGTTCGATGCGAAACCCACGGACCTTGACCTGCTGATCACGGCGACCATAAAGCTGAATGCTGCCGTCAGCGCGATAGCGCGCCAGATCACCGCTGCGATAGAGGCGCTCACCGGCAATAAAGGGATGCGCGATGAACGCCTGATCATTGCTCACGTCTGCCACCGCGCCTAGATACCCTTGCGTCAGCTGCTGCCCGCCGATGTACAGCTCGCCCGGTTCGCCACTGGCGACCAGGCGCTGAAGCGCGTCCAGCACAAACACTTGGTTGTTGGGCAGCACCTGGCTCAGAGGGACGAACGCCTGTTCGCCATCGGCATGACGCAGCGGATGAACCAGCACGCCGACCGTGGTTTCCGTCGGCCCGTAATGATTGAACAGTCGGCAGTCCGGCCGTATCCCGAGGATGCGCTGCGCCAGACCGGCCGTCAGTGCTTCGCCCCCCAATATCAGCGTGGCAGGCAACTGCGGCTGCGGGCTGTCGAGCAAGGCACTCAGGTGCGAGGGCACGATCTTCAGGCAATCAATCGACTGCGTGTGGATAAACCCGGCGAAGCGCTCGGGGTCCTGCATCGTCGCGTCATCGGCAATGTGCAGCGTTGCGCCGGTATAGAGCGCGGCAAACAGCGTGGTGTTGCCCAGATCAGCGGCCACGCTGGAGCCGAAGGCAAAGTGACGGCAGCCGTCAAGCTGCAATTGCTGAGTGACCCCGGCCGTGTAATTGAGCAGTGCCTGGTGCCCGATCACCACGCCTTTGGGCACGCCGGTGGAGCCTGAGGTAAACAGCACATAAGCGGCGTCATCTCCGCGCAACTGAACAACCGCAGCCGGGGCGGCGTCGGCGCTGTGCTGCAAGGCTTGCTCGAAAGACAACACCTTGAGCATAGCGCCGGGATCTTGTGCAACACCCGCACCATCGCTCAGCAGCAGCGTTGCCTGCGCCTGTTGCACGACCAATTGACGCCGCGCCAGCGGCCAGCCAGGGTCCAGCGGCAGATAAGCCGCGCCAATGCGCCAGCAGGCCAGCATGCACACCACCTGCGCGGCGCAGCGTGGCAGCGCGATGGCAACCACTGCACCGCGACTGACCCCTTCGGCCGCCAGCACTGCCGACACCTGTGCGACTTGCGTCTGCAGATCGACATAACTTAGCGATTGCCCCGCGTGCTCCAGCGCAACCGCCTGCGGCGTCAGTTCGGCCCAGCGGTCGATGCGCGCGGGCAGCAGGCCGTTGGCAGAAAAATCCACTGGCTGCGGGTTGAGCGCCAGCCACTGTGCGCGCTCTGCTTCGCCAAGCAGGTTCAGTTCGGCAACGCTCGCCTCCGGCGTGGCGACCAGACTCTGCAGCAGGACCTGATAGTGCGCCAACAGACGCTGCATCGCGCCCTCGCCATGGCGCCCCGACTGGTAGTCCAGACGCAGTACATGCGCCTCTTCACCGGGCAGGACGTTGAGCATGACTTCAAACGCCGATGCAGTGTCGACCACTTCCATCGCCTGCCATTGCAGCCCGCCTGCGTTATAGCGGCGCCCGGCTGCGCGCAGCGCAAAGCCGTATGTCAGTTGACGCTGAATCGGGTCAGGGCAGTATTCCTGCCACACCGAATGTTCTTCAAGCCTCGTCGCCAGCGCGTCCAGCCAGCTGCCGAAGGGTTGATCCATTGCCGGGGCGATACCCAGCGGCAGGGTTTTCTCCAACAGGCCCGGGGTTTGCGCGAAGAACTCATAGTCACGCCGGGCATCATGGCGCCAGCCGCCGACATAACGTTCACGCCCGCTGATCCGCGCCAGCAACAGCCACCACGCGGCCTGCAGAACAGTCTCCAGCGGCCGGGCAAAACCGCTGAGGCTGTCCAGCGTCAGCGCATCCAGCGTCGCTGAGCATGACTCAACAGCCGGGGAGATTGACGGCGAGCGCGTACGCTCGGGCAAGTCTGGCGCTATCGCTTCATGGGTATTCGCCTGCGCCTGCCAGTACTCCCGCGCCGTCGTTGCGTCTTCATCAACGACCACTTCGTTGCGCCATTGCAGGTATTGAGCAAACTCGGCGGGCGCTTCGTCGGTCGGGCTCGCCTCCTCGTCACAAGCATGAATCAGGGCGTCGGCGAGAATTGTCAGGCTGGCCTGATCAGCAAGGAAGCGGGCGACGCCCAGGGTCAAACGCCAACATCCAGGCTGCGGTTGCTGCAGCAAGGCGTCGACGAAAATGCCAGCGTCCAGCAGCAACGGTCGGGCGAACCACTGCCGCAGTTGTTGCGCCGCGTCGCCGCCGGGCTGCAGCGTCAGCGGCCAGCGCGTCGGGCCAGCCCCGCCAAACTGGCGCAGGCCGTGATACCCCGTCACCGGGCGCAGTGTCGTGCGCAGTAGCGGATGACGCTGCAGACACAGGTCCAGTGCAGCCTGTAACCGCTGCGGGTCGGGCTCGCCGTTCGTCACCAACTGGATGAAATGGCCACCCTCGCCCCACGTGACGCCATCCTGAGCCCGCTGCACCCAAGCCTGCTGCTCGGCCAGCAAGGCCAGCCCGGAACCCGCCGGGGTGTAATCGAACGTTGTCATGCGTCAGCTCCTTGCAGTGCGGTGTCAGCGGATGCCATCAGCGGCGTTGAAGTGTCAGCCAGCGAGCTGCGCTCGACCATGTCACCCATGGCGACCACGATCTTGCGCGGCCCTTCGAATGGATCGCGGGCGTGAGCGGCAAGCATGTTGTCGAGCAGAATCACATCGCCCTTCTGCCAGGCGAAGCGCACGGCGCAGTCCTCGTACAGTTCGCCGAGCTGCTGCATGACCTCGTCCTCGATCGGCGAACCGTCGCCGTAATAGACGTGGCGCGGCATGCGCGCTTCGCCGAACAGAGCCAGCAGGTCAGCGCGCACGTCGGCATCAAGACAATGGATGTGGTGCAGCTGAACCTGATTGAAGAAGCTTTTTTCGCCAGTCAGCGGGTGACGGATGATGGCCGGGCATGGGGTGCGAATCTGCAGCTCGTCATTGTCCAGCCACTGCCACTGGATCCCGGCGCGGTCGCAGCGCGTCTGCACTTCGGCGCGGTCGCAGGTCTTGAAAAAGTGCTGCCAGGACACGTCCAGCTTGTCGGCAAAGGTGCGCACATAGAGCAGGCCCTTGCGCTCGAAGCGCTCGCGCAGTGGCGCAGGCATGCGCTGATACATCAGGCGGCAATCCACCACCGGCGTCGCGCCACCCACAGGTGAAGGTTGTTCGCAGAAGAACAGTTGCTTGCGCGGCCAGCGATCCTGATGCGAGCTTTCGTTGTGGAAAAGGATCATTTTCTTTTCCGGATAAGGCGTGGAGCGATAGGTGTTCTTGCCCCCTTCCTTCTTCGGCAGATCGCCGTATTGACCATAGAGCCCCGGCTGCACCGCTTCGGCGAACGCCTCGAAGGCGTGGATATCAGTGAGCTGGAAACCGCGGAACAGAATCCCTGCATGATGTGCCAGCTTTGTTTCCAGCAACGGTCGATTGGCCTTGACCCACTCGATCAGATCCAGCCCCGGATCAAGAGGCTCGACCAGTAACGGGAATGGCTGACCTGGCACCATCGGGGTTTCCCGGAACAGCGCAGGAGCAGCCGAACTGGCGGCCTTGCCTGGCTTTTTCAGGAACGCCCCCAGTTTGTCTGCTTTGGGTCGACTGACGCTGACAGCCTGCTCGGCCAGGGTATGGGTGGTCACGTCTAAATCCCTCAAGGTGCTGTCGGGGTCACGCACGATGTGCGCAAGCAGTTGCAGCCAGCGCTCCAGCAACTGCTGAATGCGCTCGGGCTTGAACAGGTCGCAGGCAAACTGCCAGGTGCCCTGCAGTTGCTCGCCGTGCTGATCGATGAACAAGGCCATGTCGAACTTCGAGTAAGCGCCGGGCGATGGCAGCACCTGCACGGCAATCGCTTGCGCAGCAGCGGTCTGCAGCGGCAGGTTGTTCATCACGAACAGCACCTGCAACAGCGGATTGGCCCCCTTGTGGCGCGGCATGCCGCAGGCCTCGACGATCATGTCCAATGGCAGATCCTGATGCTCGAAGGCATCGAGTGCCGTGCTCTGCGTGGCCCCGACAAACGAGCGGAAGGACTGATCGCCGACCCGTCGCGAACGCAGTGGCAGAACGTTGACGAAGAAGCCGATCAGCCCTTCGAGCTCCGCTTGCTGGCGCCCGGCGACATCGGCGCCGATCAACAGGTCATCGCTGCCCGAGGCCTGATGCAACAGCACCTGAAACGCCGCCAGCAAGGTGCTGTAAAGAGTGACCCCGGCCTGGCGGGAGAACGCCTGCAGTTCCTTGCCCAGGCTTTCCGGAAGGGTGAAATGCAGGTTATCGCCAGCCTGGCTTGCGGTCGCCGGACGCGGGTAATCCGTCGGCAACGGCAGCAACCCGGTGCTGCCCGCCAGCGCGCGACGCCAGAAGGTCGCCTGCTCAGCCAGCACGCCCTGCCGCTCCAGTTCGAGCTGCCAGCGCGCATAGTCGGCGTACTGCAGCGGCAAGGGCGCCATCAGTGAACCTTGTCCGCTTGCAAGGCGCGTGTAATGACTGATCAGCTCGTTGGCCAGCAACGCCATGGACCAGCCGTCGGAGATGATGTGGTGCATCGCGTACAGCAGCACATGTTCGCTGGCCGACAGTCGCAGCACCCTGGCGCGCAGCAACGGCGCCTGCTCCAGGCTGATGGGGTGCCGGGTGTTGTCCAGCACCGCTTGATCGATGTGCGCTTGCTGCGTCCTGGCCGGCAGATGACTGATGTCCACCAGAGGCAGCTCGAGGCTGACCGAAGTCGAGACCTCGGCGATCGGGTCCCCTTCGTCGTCGGCCAGGTAGGCCGTACGCAGGATTGCATGGCGCTGCATGACCGCCGCAAAGCTGTCGCGCAGCACGCCGATGTCCAGCGCTCCGCGCAGACGCAGCGCCAGGGGCATGCCATAGGCGCCGCTGGCAGCACCAAATTGCTCGGCAACCCACAGACGCCGTTGCGCCAGGGACAGCGGCGCCTGAGCGTGTTCACCGGCGGCCACCCGTGCAACCGAGTGCATAGGTTGCGCTGGCGTCTGTGCCTGCAGGCGCTCGACAAAGTTCTGCAACAGTGGCGCATCGAACAGGTCGCGCAAGCTGACGCTCAGGTGCTGTTGCCGCAGCCGCGCAATCACCTGGGTCGCCAGCAACGAATGCCCACCCAGCTCGAAGAAATGATCAGTGAGCCCGACCCGTTGCACGTTGAGCACAGCCTGCCACACTGCGGCGACCGTTTGTTGCAGCGCGCTGCGCGGTTCGACGAAGCCCGCTTGTGCAACCAGCGTATCGGGCAGCGGCAGCGCCTTGCGGTCCAGCTTGCCGTTAGGCGTCAGCGGCATTTGACTGAGGAACCGCCAGTGGGTCGGCACCATGTAGTCCGGCAGTTGCTGCGCCAGGCTGGCCCTCAGCGCGTCACGACTGCTGGCCCCTGATTGCGCCACCACGTAGGCCACCAGTTGCGCGCTGCCAGCGATGTCGCGCGCCACTACCGCGGCCTCGCGAACCTCACTGTGGTCCAGCAGACGTGCTTCAACTTCGCCCAGTTCAATGCGGAAACCGCGGATCTTCACCTGGTGATCAATACGGCCCAGGTACTCGATGACGCCATCATGGCGATAGCGCGCCAGGTCACCGGTGCGGTACAGACGCTGCCCCGGTGCGCCAAACGGGTCCGGCAGAAAGCGTTCAGCGGTCAGCGCAGCGCGCTGGAAATACCCGCGCGCCAGGCCGTCGCCAGCAATCAGCAACTCGCCCGCAACGCCGGCGGGCACCAGCGCACCGTCGTGGCCAACGATGTACAAACGGGTGTTGTCGATGGCCGACCCCAGCCATGGCTTTGGGTCCCGTGGGTCGAGGCAATGCTGCGCCGACCAGATCGTGGTTTCGGTGGGGCCATACAGATTCCACACCGTTCCCAGGGCCGCCATGCGCAGTGCCAGGTCATCAGCCAGCGCTTCGCCACCGCAGAGCATCTTGCAGCCGCGCAAATCGTCGGATCCTGCGCTGTCCAGCAGCATGCGCCAGGTAGACGGCGTGGCCTGCACGGCGGTAACCGCGTGGTCACGTACCTGCGCCAGGATCGCGTCCGGGTCCGCCGGGGTGTCCTTGTCCACCAGCACAACGCAGCCGCCCAAGGTCAGTGGCAGATACATCTCAAGGCCAAAGATGTCGAACGAAAACGTGGTCAGTGACAGTATGCGGTCTGTCGCACTCAAGCCTGGCTCGCGGCTCATGCTGGCGAGGAAGTTGCTCAACGCGCCATGGGGCACCATCACGCCTTTGGGCTTGCCGGTGGAGCCAGAGGTGTAAATCACGTAGGCCAGGTTGTGCGCCGTAGAGCGCAACGGCGGATTGCTCTCGCGCCTAGTTTGCGTTGCTTCGCTGTCTAACCCGATGAGCAAGGTTTCGACCCCGGCAGGCAGCGGCAAGCGTCCAGGCAGCGATGCCTCGGTGAGCAGCAGGGTCACGCCGCTGTCGGCCAGCATGTAGGCCAACCGGTCTTCGGGATAGCCAGGGTCGAGCGGCAGATAAGCGCCGCCAGCCTTGAGAATTGCCAGCAAGCCGACGACCATTTCAAAGCCGCGTTCCACCGCAATGGCCACCCGCACATCAGGGCCGACGCCACGCGCCAACAGCTGCGCGGCAAGGTGATTGGCATGGGCGTTGAGCTGGCGATAACTCATCTGCTGCGTGGCAAAAATCAGCGCCACGGCCCCGGGCGTGCGACTGGCCTGTTGCTCGAACTGGCGGTGCATCGGCTGCGCAGGGGGCTGGTCCAGCGGCCGAGGGTTGCGCGCGAGGATCTGCTGCACTTCATCGGTGACCAGCATTGGCAGTTGCGCCAATGCGCTGTGGGGTTGCTCGATCATGGCCAGCAGCAAAGTCGACAGGTGCGTGCTCAAGCGGTTGATAGCGTCTGCCGCAAAGTGCTGGCGATCAAAGCTGTAGTGCACCACCAAGCTGTCGCCGAGACTGACAGCCAGGGTCAGCGGATAGTTGGTCTGCTCGCGATTGACCACTTCATCGAACACCAGGCCCTGGGCTGGGCTGCGCTGGAGCACTTCAGCCACTGGGTAGTTTTCGAACACCATGATGCTGTCGAACAGCGCGACGCCACCCTGCCCGGCCCAGCGCTGGATATCGAACAACGGCGTGTGTTCGTGCTCTCGCAGCGCCAGATTGGTCGCCTGCACGGTGTGCAGCCACTGGTCCACACGCTGCTCGCCGCGCGGGCTGGCGACCACTGGCAAGGTATTGATGAACAGCCCGATCTGCTGCTCGATGCCGACGATGTCGGCTGGACGCCCCGCTACCGTGGCGCCGAAGGTCACGCAGGATTGCCCGCTGTAACGCTGCAACAGCAGCAGCCAGGCGGCTTGCACCAGGGTGTTGACCGTGACTTTCTGCTGCCGGGCGAACTCGCTCAACTGACGGGTTTGCGCATTGTCGTAGGTTTGATGCAGGTCGCCGTAACCCGGCAGCGCACTGTCTCCCGGCGGCAGGGCCCTGCCCAGCAGGGTCGGCTCGGCCAGGGGCGCCAGTTCCAGGGCCCAGAATGACTGTGCCAGGGCAGTGTCCTGGCGCTGCAGCCAGGCGATGTAATCACGATAACGGCTGGCATGACGTGGCGGCTGCAGCCCCTGGTAACGCTGCAACACCTCGCCCAGCAGTTGCGAGTTGCTCCAGCCATCCATGAGCATGTGATGGCCGGTGTAGATCAGCACATGACGATCATCGGCCACCTGCACCAGCAGCAATCGCAATAGCGGTGGACGGGCCAGGTCGAAGCCCTGTTCGCGCTGATGACGTGCAAGCTCGGTCAGCGCCGCCTGTTGGTCGGGCCACTGACGCCAGTCCACTACGCTGAAAGGCACCTCAACGTGGCGATGAACCACCTGCAGCGGCTGCTCAAGTGCGGCATCGGCGATGAAACCCGTGCGCAGGATCTCATGGCTGTCCAGCGCCGCCTGCCAGGCCGCCCTGAAACGCTCGACATCGAGGCCGCCGATGCCCACCTGGATCTGGTTGATGTAGTGGCTTGCGGGGGTGTTTGTCTGGAGACTTTGCAGGGAAATGTGCGGTGGATTGTGCTGGGAATCTTGCGGGAGCGAGCTTGCTCGCGAAGAGGCCTCGGCATCCGCCACATCTGCTGCGGCAGAAACACCGCTTTCGCGAGCAAGCTCGCTCCCACGAATGAAAGGTACATCCGCCAGATTTTCGGCCAATGAAATACTGCAATCGCGAGCAATCTCGCCCCTACCAGGCTCGCCCCTAAGGATGAGTGTCGGTGGATCTTGTGGGAGCGAGCTTGCTCGCGAAGAGGCCTCGGCATCCGCCACATCTGCTGCGGCAGAAACACCGCTTTCGCGAGCAAGCTCGCTCCCACGAATGAAAGGTACATCCGCCAGATTTTCGGCCAATGAAATACTGCAATCGCGGGCAAGCGCGCTCCCACCAGGCTCGCCCCTAAGGGTGAGTGTCGGTGGATCTTGTGGGAGCGAGCTTGCTCGCGAAGGGGGTATCGGCTCGCGCTCCAGCAGGCTGTGGAACAGCATGCCTTGCTGCATGGGTGATAGCGGGTAGATATCTTCAATCGCTTTGAAGGGCAGTCCGAGGCTGTCGATCTGCGCCTGGCTCAAGCGCGCCAGCGGGATATCCGAAGGGGTCAGGCTGCCGTTATCCGCCGCAGAGCAGTGCTCGATCAGTTGCTGCAGCTCCTCGGTGAACGCCTCGGCCAGGGCGCGAATGCTTGCTTCGGTAAACACTTCGCGGCTGAAGGTCCAGCCCAGACGCAACTCACCGCCAAACACCTGTCCATTGATCGCCAGCCAGTTACCTAACGGCGCCTCGGGGCTCATTTCCAGGCCTGCCGACTCGCCCACAGGGGCAAACAGTGCATCGCTATTGCGATCAAAGCTGCCGTCGAACTGCCCCAGATAATTAAACGTGATCTGCGGCGCAGGCAGTGCCGCCAGTTCAGCGCACACCTCGGCCGAGCCCATGTAGCGCAGAACGCCAAACCCCATGCCCTTATCAGGGATCGCACGCAGTTGCTCCTTGACCTGCCTGATGGTGTCCGCCAGCGACGCCGCGACGGGAAGGCGAACCGGGAACAGGCTGGTGAACCAGCCCACCGTGCGCGACAGATCAACGCTGGCGAACACTTCTTCGCGCCCATGCCCTTCCAGTTGCAGCAGCACGTGATCGTCACCGGTCCAGCGCGCAATCACCCGGCTCAACGCGCTCAGCAGCAGATCATTGACCTGAGTGCGATACGCCGCTGGCGTGTCCTGCAGCAGACGCCGCGTCATCTGCAGGTCGAGCACGCTGCTGATGGTCAGCGCGTGTTGACTCTGCTGGCTGCCCTGCAGGTTGGCGCCAGGCAGCGGCATTGGCTCGCCTCGAGCCTGTTGACGCCAGAACGCCAATTGCCCCTGCAATTGCGCGTCTGTGGCGTAATGCTCCAGCTGCTCGGCCCAGGCTTTGATCGAGCTGGTACGGGCGGGTAATTGCACCGGCGTCCGAGCCTGAACCTGCCGACAGGCAGTCTGCAGATCCTCAAACAGCACGCGCCAGGACACGCCATCCACCAGCAAATGGTGAATAGCCAGCAACAGCCGCTGCTCGCCTTTTTCACCAACGTCCACCAGCACCGCCCGCAGCAGGGGCCCGTCTTCAAGACTCAAGCTGCGCTGAGCTTCTTCGCCCAACGGCTGCAATTCTTCAAGGCGCTCGACCCGGGACTGCCAGAGCAGATCGGCAGGTTGTTCGGCATCGCGATAGGCCGCCTTCCAGCCATCGACCTGCTCGGCAAAGTGCAGGCGGAATGCGTCGTGGTGCGCGACCACGGCATCCAACGCCTGCCGCAGAACAGTGTGATCCAGCCTGCTGACGGGTTTGAGCAGCACCGACTGGTTCCAGTGATGACGCGCCGGTATTGCCGTCTCGAAAAACATCCGCTGGATCGGCAGCAGCGGCAGCGCACCGCTGGCCCGTGCAGACTCGACCTGCGCGGATTTCTCGCCAGTGCTGGCAACGCTGGCGAGCCCTTGCACAGTCTGCTGTTCGAATAATTGCTTCGGGCTGAAATGAATGCCCATCTGGCGCGCACGGCTGACCACCTGAATCGAAATGATCGAGTCGCCCCCCAGCTCGAAAAAGTTATCCCCCAAGCCGACCCGCTCAAGCTTGAGCACGTCTTGCCAGATGCTGGCGATCTGCTGCTCCAGCGGGCTTTGCGGCGCCAGATAAGTGCCTTGCAACAGGCTGGCGTCAGGCTCCGGCAGCGCCTTGCGGTCGAGTTTGCCGTTGCCGGTGAGGGGTAACTGGTCGAGCAACAGCAGGTGCGTCGGCACCATGTAATCCGGCAGATTCTGTTTCAGCGCGGCGCGGATGGGCTCAA
>NZ_UTVH01000112.1 GCF_900585905.1 Pseudomonas viridiflava | reverse complement strand
ACCTTGACGTCCAGCGCGCCGTCGAAGTATTTCTGCTTGACCCACATCTGCGTCAGACGCCAGGTCTGACCACGACCCCAGACTTCCTGCGAGGAGCTGAGGGTGCCGGCGCGAGGATCGCCGATGCGGTCGTTGGAGATGTTGCGGCCACTACGCTCAGTGATCGCCAGCTTGAATTCAGCGTCGTTCCAGCCCAGCACCTTCTCCAGATCGACCTTCATGCCCAGCGCGCCGCAAACGCAGGTCGAAGGATTGATTCTGGGTGTGCCACGCGGCGTGACCCAGATCGGTGTCATGGACGTGGTTACGTTGAACAGAGGACGGCGCGACGGCCTGACCGAAGGCAACGTGCTGGCGATCTACAAGACCGGCGAAAAGGTACGTGACCGGGTAACCGGCGAGTCGGTGAAGATCCCGGACGAGCGGTCGGGGCTGCTGATGCTGTTCCGCACCTACGACAAGCTTAGTTACGCCTTGGTCC
>NZ_UTVH01000012.1 GCF_900585905.1 Pseudomonas viridiflava | reverse complement strand
CGCAACGCCCAATCGCTGCAGGCCAGTACTGAAGCGGCTTACCGCATACCGGTCGGCAGCGTGTCTCTGGAACCTTTCGCAGGGCTTTCCTACGTGCGCTACAACGCTGAAGACATGCGTGAAAAAGGCGGAGCGGCCGCTCTGGATGTGTCCAGCGACAAGCAGAACACTGTCTTCTCGACCGTGGGCATGCGCGCCTCGACCCATACAAACGTGGCGAACCTCAACACCGAGCTTTACGGCTCGCTGGGCTGGAGACGCGCCTACGGTGATCTGGATCCGCGAAACGTCCAGTCCTTTGCCGGTGGTCCGAACTTCGAAGTGCATGGCGTTTCTCAAACC
>NZ_UTVH01000006.1 GCF_900585905.1 Pseudomonas viridiflava | reverse complement strand
TTACAAGAGTGCCTTTTTTTTTTTTTTAGTTTCGTAAAGTACTGGCGATACAGGCAGGCCAGCCGACGTCGGATGGTGCCGGTGTGCGCCTGACCCGGGTGTTTGGTGGTCAGGGCGTGGAGCAGTTCGATCCTTTTCTGATGCTCGACGAGTTTGGTTCGGACAAGCCCGACGATTACGTCGCAGGCTTCCCGCCACATCCGCATCGCGGCTTTGAAACCGTGACCTACATGCTCGAAGGCCGCATGCGCCACGAAGACCACATGGGTAACGTGGGCCTTCTGCAAGGCGGTGGCGTGCAGTGGATGACCGCAGCACGCGGAATCATTCACAGCGAGATGCCAGAGCAGGAAGAAGGCGTGATGCGCGGTTTCCAGCTGTGGC
>NZ_UTVH01000025.1 GCF_900585905.1 Pseudomonas viridiflava | reverse complement strand
ACTGAACCTGCTTGAGTTTCGTCTGAGTCTTGAAGTCGAAGCGGCAGGTCTGGCGGCGCAACGACGCAGTCCTGAAGCATTGCTGGAGCTCAAGCGGGCCTTCGACGCGCTGCTGGAAGGGCCGCAGAAGTCCGGAACGACCATCAACGCCGACTCTCAGTTTCACCTCAAGGTTGCCAAGGCGTCGGGCAATGCCTACCTGATCGATATCATGAAACACCTCGGCACCAAGCTGATTCCCCGCACCCGCATGAACTCGGCCTACACCGGCCAGAGCGACCGAAATGCCTATCTGGCTGGCATCAATGCCGAACACCGGCAGATCTACAACGC
>NZ_UTVH01000099.1 GCF_900585905.1 Pseudomonas viridiflava | reverse complement strand
TTATGAAGCAGCCGACGGGCTTCTGGATCGCCACGCTTGGTCAGGCTGCGCGGCCCGTCACTTTGCCCGGATTTGGACACCCTGAGGTCCAGGCCTAAAAAGGCGATGAAGGCGTTGGCGTTGCTGAATTCGCCTCGCTGAAAAGTAGTGACCAGCCGGGCCGCCGTCAGAAAGCCGATACCTTCTACTTTCATGCAACGACTGACCTGTCCCATCAACCCGGCTCGCTGCAGGACATCCTTGATCTTCTTCTCGACCAGCGCTTCAAGGCGCTTCATCGAATTGATCTGCGCAGCGAACGCTGTTTTCAACAGGGGCTCGTTGGACCAGCTCTGAACCAGTCCGGTACGCGCCTGGACCAACGC
>NZ_UTVH01000028.1 GCF_900585905.1 Pseudomonas viridiflava | reverse complement strand
CGACGCCCATGGCGTAACGAATGTCCATGCCGTACTGCGTGACCGAACGCGCCTGCACGACCCAGGCCGAAAGCGATTCCCAAGGCACGAAAATGGGCTCGGTTTGGCCGTGGGGTACAAAGCAGACCTCTCGGCGCTGGCGGTTGAAGCGGGTCGGCACTACTTCTTTGTATTTGGCGAGGTGGTGGAAGGTGACGCCGAGGTAGATGGTGAGACTGGCGGCAGCTCCCCATAGTCCTACTTCAAAGCCCTGCGGCATCGCGGCCAAACTAAACTCCGTAGCGCGTTCCATGCCGACGCCGTCGAGTACGCCAATTAGCCAAAACAACGCAGGAGCAAACAAACCAAAAAACCAGATAGCCCAGAACGGCGTTCCTAGTGTCACCTGCCAGCCAAATACGGAAGGCAAACCCACGCCAAAGTCCATGTACGTGTCATTAACCTCGCCCACCGCATGGCCGTAGTCCTGCGCCGGTAGGGCTGTTGGCAGCGGCAAAGGGGCGAGGTACATCACTTGTCCGGTGGGAAAGGTTTCGACCATTCCCGCTGTCGGGCTGTGATGAATGGGCGGCGGGGCGGCAGGCTCTGACTCATTCATCATTCCTGCCCTCCAGGCATGAAAGCCGGATCGACAGGGAAGTAAGGGCACTGCTCACCCTTGGGCTCAAGTCTTTCGGTAGCGAAGTCGCCTTTCGTAACGTACGCCGGGAAGCGCAGGTGGTAGATATTGGCTTCGCACATGCCCTCGGCGGTCTGATGCCCCAACTGGATTGAAATGACCACATCGCAGCGTTCAGGTTGAGACGAGGTGAGTAAGCCGCCAACGTCAGTCAGGTGCAGGGTCAGCGGCGTGTCCTGAACAACGCGTAAGCGATCATCGAGACCTTGCTTCAAGGGGGTCCAGTACTCTGGCGTTCTGTCCCGCCCCGAATCAGCCCGGATGACCTGATAGCCACCGATGTTGAGCAGCACATTGCTCAAGTTGTTGCCAAGAGACTGAGTGATGTCTGCGGCGGACAGGGTGGGGAACAGCAATAAATGCCGCCGGGGATTCTCGTCGTCGCTCGGCATGACTTGCAGGCGGGGAGCCTGAGCGTCACCGCGCAGATCCTTTTGGTATTCTTCCAGCGTTCGCGACAATCTGCGCGCTGGATCAAGGCCCCACGGGGTGCTCTGCAGCCAGCGGTCAATTCGGCTGAGGTTATGGCGGTTGTAATACCAGCTTCCGGCGAGCTCTAGCGCCGTAGCCAAGATTCCGAGCAGATTAAATCGCAGAAAGACTGTGGACAGGCGTGTTCCCGCTGCGGCCCAGGCGGCAAGGCGCTCAGGGGATTTGCGCGCCGTTGCGAGTACGTGTTTGAAAGCCAACCCTGTGTGAACCGCTCCGTAACCGTTGCTGATCAAGAAGCCAGTATTGCCAGCCATGGTGATCGCTGCTCCGGTCTGCGCTTTGGCGTTACCGCTGCGCAGTGCCTCTTGCCAGTTGTTGATCGAGCTGTTCAGACTGATTCCGGCAGCAATAAGACCTGCGATGTAACCAAGGCTTCCTAATCCGATATGCAATTTTCCCATCTGCACATGCACGCCCATTAGCTCTGCTTTTTTCAGGTTTTTAGCCAGCTCAGCGGCGTGGGCACTCAGAGCCGTATCAGCAATGCCCTGCGCTGCGCCGAATCCTGCTGCTGCCGTCGCTGCAGCTGGACCTATTAACCATAAGTACTTCGTTTGCTCGGGTTGTGAGTAAACCTCCCTGGTTACCTGCACCAAATTCACCACCTGAGCCACAAACACCAGCAACCCAGCCCCATCCCCCAACAATCCGGCCTTGGGCGCTACCTTCACGCCGCGCCGATAATGCTCCAGCACCGAGCGCACATCAGCGTGCTGCCTAGGCGGGAAGACCAGCGCCAGGCCGGGTTTGCCGGGGGCGGGCGCTTGCAGATGAGTCGTTTCCCCTTGCAGCTCGGCGAGGGGGCTCATGGATCGGGCCAGTTGTTGCTCCAGTTCGTCGAGCTTCA
>NZ_UTVH01000031.1 GCF_900585905.1 Pseudomonas viridiflava | reverse complement strand
ATAGGAGCCCAGGAGCAGCGCGACTCGGCGATAGCGTCCTGCCTGACACACCGCCATCGCGGCCTCGCGGTGCTCGGGCGCTCCTACAAATCCTGCAAACTCACAATTCCTGTAGGAGCCCAGGAGCAGCGCGACTCGGCGATAGCGTCCTACCTGACACACCGCCATCGCGGCCTCGCGCTGCTCGTGCGCTCCTACAAATCCTGCAAACTCACACTTCCTGTAGGAGCCCAGGAGCAGCGCGACTCGGCGATGGCGTCCTGCCTGACACACCGCCATCGCGGCCTCGCGCTGCTCGTGCGCGCCTACAAATTCTGCAGACTCACAATTCCTGTAGGAGCCCAGGAGCAGCGCGACTCGGCGATGGCGCCCTGCCTGACACACCGCCATCGCGGCCTCGCGTTACTCGGGCGCGCCTACGAATCCCTGCAACAGCGTCACCTGCCTCAGACCTTCGACGCGGCGCCAGGCAGCGGGTCCTTGTTGCGCCAGTGAGGCAGCGAATCCCAGTAGGCCTGGCCCTTGGCGTCGTCGTACATGCCTTCCCAGCGCGCAATCACCAGCACCGCCAGCGCGTTGCCGATCACGTTGAGGGCGGTGCGGGCCATGTCCATGATGCGGTCGACACCGGCGATGAACGCCAGCCCTTCCAATGGAATACCGGCACTGCCCAGGGTTGCCAGCAGCACCACGAACGACACCCCCGGCACACCGGCGATGCCTTTGGAGGTGACCATCAACGTCAGCACCAGCATCAACTGCGCGCCAATGGACAGGTCGATGCCGTAGAGCTGAGCGATGAACAGCGCCGCGATACTCTGGTACAGGGTCGAACCATCAAGGTTGAAGGAATAGCCGGTCGGCACCACGAAGCTGCAGATGGCCTTCGGCGCGCCGTAGGCTTCCATCTTGCTGATCACCCGTGGCAGCGCGGTCTCGGAGCTGGCCGTCGAGTAGGCCAGGATCAGCTCGTCCTTGAAGATGCGCATCAGCTTGAGCACCGAGAAGCCGAACAACCGGGCAATCAAGCCCAGCACCACAAAGGCGAAGAACGCGATGGCGGCATAGACCAGGATTACCAGCTTGGCCAGCGGCAGCAGGGAGGCGAAACCGAAGTTAGCGACCGTCACGGCAATCAGGGCAAACACGCCGATGGGCGCGTAATTCATGATCATGTGGGTGACCTTGAACATGGTTTCCGATACGCCCTGGAACACCTTCACCAGCGGATCGCGCACCTCGGCCTGCAGGCTCGCCAGGCCCATGCCGAACAGGACCGAGAAGAAGATGATCGGCAACATGTCACCGCGGGCGACCGCCGCGAAGATGTTGGACGGAATCAGATTGAGCAGCGTCGCCACGAAGGTGTGATCGTGCTGCACTTCAGCCGTGGTTTTCTGGTACTGGGAAATATCCGAAGTGCCCAGCGTGCTCATGTCGATGCCGGTGCCGGGATGAAACACGTTGCCCAGCAACAGCCCGACAAGGATGGCGATGGTGGTCACGATCTCGAAGTAGACGATGGTCTTGACGCCAATACGACCCAGCTTCTTCGCATCGCCGACACCGGCAATGCCGACGATCAGCGACGAGACCACAATCGGCACGACGATCATCTTGATCAGGCGGATAAAGATGTCGCCCGCTGGCTGCAGCACATTACTGATCCACCACGCCTTCTCGGCGCTAAAGTGATTGAGTAGCGCACCCAGCGCAATTCCGAGGACCAGGCCGATGAGAATCTGCCAGGCTAGGCTCAGCTTTGCCTTCTTCATGTCGTTACCTTTTCAAGTTGCCCGAACGGCGTCGACACAGATGCAGACCCTGCTGATTGGCATCAGTAGTCCATGCATCACAACCTGTCTGAGCTATTCGGTGACGGTGCCGCAGGCGAGCATCCTGGCTCTGTAGCTGGCGAAAAAAACCGCAACTATTCCCACGCGTCGAAGCAACGTCTAATGCCGTAAACGACTACCCCATGCCGAATCGGCATAACGCTAGCGACAGCTGTCATGTCTAAAAGCGACCCACATGTACCGCGAATCGGCTGCAGGGTGGCTATTACGCCATCTCCAGCTTTCCCCGGGGATGTGATTAGAAGACTTATTGACGAAATTGGCAGCAAAAGGCCGGGAGCCATTCTGGGCGCACCTTCAGATGCGCGGTTGCCGCTGGCTCGCACAAATAAAAACGCGACGCAGGCCAGCGACAGATCCAGACGGGCTGGACATATTCACTGACATGCGTCGCGTTTTTTCCTGACCCGGCCCTCGTCGGGAGTACTCCCTGTACTCCTAGGTCACTTCGATCCAGATGATCAAAGCATCCCGGCCCCCTGGTCATGCGCTTCTGATTCAAGAGCGCAGGCAAGGGACATTCCTGAAGGGAATGCCCCTGGTTCAGTATTCAGTACCAGTCTGGATCTTTGCGCAGCTGCTCTTGCAGCATGCCCTGCATACCCTCATCCGGCTTGCCGAGATAACGGTAATTCGCGTGGCGGGTTGGCGACTTGTCGGATGGGAGTCCGGCAGGCACCTCGACCAGCATCGCATAGGCATCTTCTTTATCGAGGCTGAAAGCCACGATCAAACGCTGGCTTTTGCAAGTCTCTGCAGTCTCACACAGCGGGCCGACGAGGTAGTTCTTACCGTCTTCGGTCATTGCGGTCATCTGCTGCGGGCTGGCACCAGAAAGGTTGATCACCCAGTCGGGCAAGCGCTCTTCCTTGGTGATGACTGACTGCCAGGTCTTGCTGTATTCGGGCGTTGAACTCAAAAGCTCATTTGCCCGCGCCTGACCATCGTTGGCCGCCAGTGCCAGTGCGCTGCCGCCCATCAACAGGGCGGCGGCGAATGTTTGCAAAGACTTGCGCATGCTTAGCCTCGGCCGCGACGACCAAAGAAGAAGGACACAACGAACATCACCAGGAATACAACGAACAGGATCTTGGCGATACCGGTTGCGGTGCCTGCGATGCCGCCGAAGCCCAATACTGCTGCGACGATGGCGATGATCAGGAAAGTGATTGCCCAACTCAACATGGTGATTCTCCTTGATTGCTGCTTATTTATAGATAGGGGTAAAACATGAACCTGGTTCGGGTCAGAAGACCCACGTCTGCTGCGGCTTCATTTCATCTGCAGGCGCCTTGCGATCCACGGGCGTCAGATTCGACCCCGTGTCCCTGGCCACTGAAGCACTGGCGTGGGTGAAAGACTGGCTGTAGGTGAACGGCTGCCGGGAGGGCGTCGCTTCGTCAGCGGCGCTCCATTGCGAATACTGCTGAATGACAATCAATGTGACGAGCAGTGCCAGGCTGGCAAACAGGCCTTGCTGGAGATGCAAAGGCGAGATGCGCAGAGAGCTGAAGAGATTGCTGTTCATCTAAGGGCTCCTGACGTCACAGTGGTCATCAAACCTGATTGGGTTGCCGGGCACATCACGGCATGTGCAGAGTTACTGCACCCTGCATGCCAATTTATTCAAAATGTATATTTCCTTTAAAATCAGCTACTTACAAACTAAAAAAAGAAAGAGCTGCGAGCATCCTGCACGATTGACGCTCGAGCATCGTGCAGGATGCACGAAGGCTCGCAGCCTGTGTCTATCCGGCGGTGCGGCTGAACACTTTCAAAGCGTCGGCATTGACCCCTTTGACGCCACGAATATTGCGTGCGATGTCCACCGCAAGCTCCTTCTCGGCATAGGTGGCGACAGTGCCATTGAGACTGACCAGCCCGCTCTTGGTGTCGACCTTGATGCCCATGCCGTCCAGATTGCGGCTGTAGATGAGGCTGGATTTAACCTTGCTGGTGATCCAAACGTCGCTGATGTCTTCGACCGGGCTGTTGATCTTCGGATCGGTGCGAGAAGCGATGGAGTCTTCGGCGCTGATGCTGATCAGGTTGTTGACGCTGACCACACCGTCGGTATTGGTCGCCAGATTGCCGGCAACCTCCTTCGCTTCGGGGCTTTGGGCACGCCCTTTGAGCGTGACCACGCCATCCTGACTGTCGACGTCCACGTTCATGCCCTGGGTGAGGCTGCCCCACAGCAGTTTGGATTTGACCGTCGCCGTCAGCGTGGCGTCCTCGAAGCGTTGCGCCATACTGGCCTTGGCGCCGGGCTCTACAGTGATACTCGGATCGGCCTGTAACTGGTTGTCGACCTTATCGATGCCTTTGACGTCCAGCGCGATGCGCTCCGCCAGTTCGCGATCTACCTCATTCTCGACGTTGCCTTTGAGCACGGCAGTGCCCTGATCGACGCTGACCTCGATTTTGAAAGGGCTGAGGTGTTTGTTAAGGGCAAAGACCGTCCAGATCGAGCCTTCCTGCCGGGCTTCGGTCAACTGGGTGGGCAAATCCGCCTGAGCGGCGGTGGCCAGGGTCGGCAGGCCGATCACGGCCGCTGTCGCGGTAGCCAGGGCGAGCTTTTTCAGCGGGTGCATGGCACTCCTCCGTCTGATGCGATGTAGGAATTCAGCCAGTCACTAAAGTGAAAAGCAAAAGAAAGCCGCAAAGCCTGTGCCAGTCGTAAATCACGACTTATATTCTTTAAAATCAATTGCTTAGACACAGTCTTGGTAGATAACTACCATGCAGCGCGCATAATCAATCAGAATCGACCATGCAACTTGCCCGATTATTCTGACACTAACCCAAGACATTTCAATTAGGAGCGTAGGAAAAATGGAAGCAGCCACTGAGAATCAGGGCCGTATTCTGCTTGTGGATGACGAATCCGCGATCCTTCGCACGTTCCGTTATTGCCTGGAAGATGAAGGTTACAGCGTCGCCACGGCCAACAGCGCCGCTCAGGCAGAGACGCTGTTGCAACGACAAGTGTTCGACCTGTGTTTTCTCGATCTGCGGCTGGGCGAAGATAACGGGCTCGATGTCCTGGCGCAGATGCGCGTGCAGGCGCCCTGGATGCGTGTCGTGATCGTCACCGCGCACTCAGCGGTCGACACCGCAGTCGACGCCATTCAGGCAGGCGCCGCCGATTATCTGGTCAAGCCGTGCAGCCCGGATCAATTGCGCCTGGCCACTGCCAAGCAGCTTGAAGTGCGCCAACTGTCGGCACGCCTCGAAGCGCTTGAAGGCGAAATACGCAAACCCAAGGACGGCTTGGACTCCCACAGCCCGTCGATGATGGCGATCCTCGAAACCGCGCGGCAGGTGGCGATCACTGACGCCAACATCCTTATTCTGGGTGAGTCCGGCACCGGCAAGGGCGAGCTGGCACGGGCGATTCATGGTTGGAGTAAGCGAGCGAAGAAGTCCTGCGTGACGATCAACTGCCCGTCCCTCACCGCGGAGCTGATGGAGTCGGAACTGTTCGGCCACAGCCGCGGCGCCTTCACCGGCGCCAGCGAGAGTACGCTGGGGCGGGTTAATCAGGCCGACGGCGGCACGCTGTTTCTTGACGAGATCGGCGACTTTCCCCTCACGTTGCAGCCAAAACTGTTGCGCTTCATTCAGGACAAGGAATACGAGCGGGTCGGTGATCCAGTCACCCGTCGCGCCGACGTGCGGATCCTGGCGGCCACCAACCTCAACCTTGAGGACATGGTGCGCAACGGTCGCTTCCGTGAAGACCTGCTGTATCGCCTCAATGTCATCACCTTGAATCTGCCGGCCTTGCGCGAGCGCACCGAAGACATCCTGACCCTGGCGGATCGCTTTCTGGCGCGTTTCGTCAAGGATTACGCACGCCCGGCGCGGGGTTTTAGCGAAGAGGCAAAGACCGCGCTACTCAATTACCGCTGGCCGGGCAACATTCGCGAGCTGCGTAACGTGATCGAACGGGCAAGCATCATCTGCCCCCAGGAGCGCGTCGAAATCGCCCACCTGGGCATGGCCGAACAGCCCACCAGCAATGCACCCCGGGTCGGTGCTGCGCTAAGCCTGGACGAGCTGGAAAAAGCGCATATCGGCGCAGTGCTGGCCACCAGCGATACGCTGGATCAGGCCGCCAGGACACTGGGTATCGATGCGTCCACGCTCTACCGCAAGCGCAAGCAGTACAACCTGTGACGGCCCTGTGATGAAGCTGGCGATGAAGTTGCGCACACGTCTGTTCTTCAGTATCTCGGCGCTCATCACGGTCGCGTTGCTGGGGCTGATGCTGGGCCTGGTCAGTGTGATGCAGATGGCCAAGTCTCAGGAGTCGCTGATACAACAGAACTTCAGCATGCTCGACACCGGACTCAAGTTGCGCCAGAACCTGGGCGATCAGTTGGTGATGCTGCTCGACGACAAACCGCCGTCAGCGGCCCTGACCAAACTGCAGGAGCAATTTCAGGATCTGCTGGAACAGGGCATTGATCATGACGAGCGCAACAACGCTGATAACGGTTTTCGGGCGGCACGTGACGACTATCAGAAGTTCCTCAGTGCCTATCAAGCGTCACTTGGCTCACAGCGCTCGATGCGTGACAACACGGCCTTGACCAGCGCATTCAACGATCTGCGGCACAACCTGCTGGAGGCGTTTCGGCAGTCGCTGGACAACATCGCCGACGTGAAAACCCACTCTCGCGAGCGGGCGCTGTGGATTGCCGGGCTGCTTGGCCTGCTCGGGCTGGCCGTGTTGATCATCGGCTTCATCACCGCCCATGGGATCGCCCGCCGTTTCGGTGCGCCCATCGAAGCCCTGGCCAAGGCCGCAGACAACATCGGCAAAGGCAACTTCGACGTCACCCTGCCGATTTCCGCTGCCGCCGAAATGAACCTCCTGACCCGACGTTTTGGTCTGATGGCCCAAGCGCTGCGCCAGCATCAGGCAACCAATGTGGACGAACTGCTCGCCGGGCAGCAGCGCCTTCAAGCGGTGCTGGACAGCATTGATGATGGCTTGCTGATGATCGACCGCCAGGGTCGCCTGGAGCACCTCAACCCTGTGGCCCAGCGCCAACTCGGCTGGGAAGAGCCGAAGCTGGGTCAAGGGCTGGGCGAGGCCCTGCAGCGCCCCGAACTGGATGAGCAGCTGTATCTGACCCTGCGTGGCGGAATTCTGGAGCGCGCGCCTGAAGACCTGTCCATCGAGGTCGATGGCGAGTCGCGCCTGCTGACCTACAGCCTGACGCCGGTCAGCCACACCAAAGGGCATATTCTCGGCGCTGTGATGGTCCTGCATGACGTCACCGAACAGCGTGCCTTCGAGCGCGTGCGCAGCGAGTTCGTCCTGCGCGCCTCCCATGAGTTGAGAACGCCGGTCACCGGCATGCACATGGCATTCGGCCTGTTTCGCGAGCGAGCCAAATTCCCGCAGGATTCGCGCGAGGCGGACCTGCTCGATACGGTCAATGAAGAAATGCAGCGGCTGATGCAACTGATCAACGACCTGCTCAATTTCTCCCGCTACCAGAACGGCCTGCAAAAACTGGTGCTGGGGCCGGTTTCCATCGAGGACACCCTTGAACAGGCGCGCCAGCGCTTCGAGGACAAGGCAGCAGAGTTGAGCATCGTGCTCTCGATTGAAGTCCACGAGCCACTGCCACGCCTGCATGCCGACCAGTCGCAACTGGAAAGGGTGCTGGATAACCTGCTCGACAATGCGCTGCGGCACACACCGGAAAATGGCCTGATCCGCCTGCAGGCCCGCCGCCATGGCGAGCGCGTGATCATCAGCGTCGAGGACAACGGCGAAGGCATTGCCTACGGGCAGCAGGGGCGTATTTTCGAACCCTTCGTCCAGGTCGGGCGCAAGAAAGGCGGCGCCGGGCTGGGCCTGGCGCTGTGCAAGGAAATCGTCCAGCTGCACGGCGGCAGGATGGGGGTCTACTCCCGGCCTGGCCAGGGCACGCAGTTCTATATGGCGTTACCGCTGTAAACAACTGCGCAGGCTAACCCGCGCTCATCGCTTGCGATTGAGCACCTGCAGGATAGCCGCGCTTTGCACATCAGGCTCGCCGTCAAATTTCTCCGGCCGAAAGTGCATCTGAAAAGCGGCCAGCACGCCCCGGGTGGCAACGTCCAGCTCACCGGTCTGCGGCGTGTTGTAACCCAGCCGCGCCAGCTGCTGCTGAAACCAGGAAACGCTCGGCAGCGCATTGAGCAGCTGCGCCTGTTGTTGCGCCACCAGTCGCTCGTCCGGCCATACCCCCAGACCCTCCTTTGCCAGACGCTTCCAGGGGAACAGCGGCCCCGGATCGAGCTTGCGCACCGGGGCAATATCGCTGTGACCAATGATGTAGCGTGGGTCGATGTGGTTGCGCTTGACGATGTCCTTGAGCAGCACGATCAGCGTCTGAATCTGCGCCTCGGTGTAGGGGTACCAGAGCCTGCCAGTGGGCGTGTCGCGGTAACCGGGATTGACGATTTCGATACCGATTGATGCTGAATTGAGCCACGTGCGGCCATCCCACTGGCTGTCTCCGGCATGCCAGGCGCGCGCGTTTTCATCGACCAGTTTGTAGACGGTAGGGGGCGTGTCGCCGATCAGGTAATGGGCGCTGACTTCGCCGTGGGTCAACAGCTCCAGCGAGCGCTCAAGCGACGCGGAGGTGTAATGCACCACCACAAACTGAATGCGATTGTCGTGGTTGACCGAAGGATGGCTGGTGTCCAGCCGCAAGCCGCTGCTGCAAGCGGTAAGGGTGAGCAGCAACAGGGCACCGAGAAACAGCTTCATGAGCATTCGACTACAGGAGGAAAAAGTCCGCCAAGCATAGCGCACTGGCCGCTTTGGAGGTGTGACAGGCAGAACGCTAATCGCGGCCCCGCGTAAATCCTGTAGGAGCGCACGAGCAGCGCGAGGCCGCGATGGCGGTGTGTCAGGCAGGGCGCCATCGCCGAGCCGCGCTGCTCCTGGGCTCCTACAGGAAGTGTGAGTCTGCAGAATTTGTAGGAGCGCCCGAGCAGCGCGAGGCCGCGATGGCGGTGTGTCAGGCAGGACGCTATCGCCGAGTCGCGCTGCTCCTGGGCTCCTACAGAGAATTGTGAGTTTGCAGGATTTGTAGGAGCGCCCGAGCACCGCGAGGCCGCGATGGCGGTGTGTCAGGCAGGACGCTATCGCCGAGTCGCGCTGCTCCTGGGCTCCTACAGAGAATTGTGAGTTTGCAGGATTTGTAGGAGCGCCCGAGCACCGCGAGGCCGCGATGGCGGTGGGTCAGGCAGTACGCCATCGCCGAGTCGCGCTGCTCCTGGGCTCCTACGGGAATTGTGAGTTTGCACGATTTTGTAGGAGCGCCCGAGCAACGCGAGGCCGCGATGGCGGTGTGCCAGACAGGACGCCATCGCCGAGTCGCGCTGCTCCTGGGCTCCTACAGGAAGTGTGCGTCTGCAAGGATTTGTAGGAGCGCCCGAGCGACGCGAGGCCGCGATGGCGGTGGGTCAGACAGGACGCCATCGCCGAGTCGCGCTGCTCCTGGGCTCCTACAGGAAGTGTGAGTTTGCAGGATTTGTAGGAGCGCCCGAGCAACGCGAGGCCGCGATGGCGGTGTGTCAGGCAGTACGCCATCGCCGAGTCGCGCTGCTCCTGGGCTCCTACGGGAATTGTGAGTTTGCAGGATTTGTAGAAGCGATGGCGGCGTATCAGGCAAGGCGCTATCGCGCGCCGACGAGATTTGGGCTACTCGGTCATCCCTGCTCGACACGATTACGGCCGTTTTCCTTGGCCCGATACAGCGCCTGATCGGCGCGTTTGAGGGCGATGTCGCTGCGCTCACCCGGGCGCAGAGCGGTCATGCCGCAGCTGACCGTGATGGTCACCGGCTCGCTCTTGAAATGGAAGGGACACTGTTCCACCGCTGCGCGCAGCTCCTCGAGCAGAGCCAGGCCTGCCACCGCCTGGGTCGACGGAAACAGAATCACGAACTCTTCGCCACCGAAGCGGGCAATGAAGTCGGCCGGCCGCAGATGCTTGCTCAAGACCTTGGCGACGATCTTCAACACGCGATCCCCCGCCAGATGCCCATATCCGTCGTTGATTCGCTTGAAATGATCCAGGTCGAGGATGCACAGCAGCAGGCTGCTACTGGTCTGCTGCCAAAGCGTCAACTCATGACCCAGACGCTCTTCCCACGCCGCCCGGTTGGGCAGGCTGGTCAGCGGATCGACCAGCGCTTTGAGCCGTTGCTCTTCAAGATTGGCGCGAAACCCCAAGGCTTCCTGTTCCATGGTCGCCACTCGGCTGGCCAGGCTCTGCAGACGAGCAGCGACGTCGTGTTCACGCTCATCGCGGGTCTGCTGATGCCGGTCCATGGTGCCCAACAGGCCTTCAAGGCGGTTTTCCAGCACCTGCTTCAGGCTCGGCAGGTCGGCGGCGTCCTGCACACTGCTCTGCAGCCCACCGACCTGTTCGCGCAGCTGATGATCAAGCGCGCGAGAGGCTGACTGTTGGTCGACATAATCTTCACTGGCCGCCTGCAGATTGCTCTGAAACGACTCGAGTCGCTCGTTGAGCTGCTTGAGGTAAACCTCGAACTCCTGCTGACCACTGTCACTGATGGCCAGCATCAGCACGGCCAGATCATCGAGGATCGGCAGCAGTTCGTACCAGTTCAACCCATGTTCCAGCCGCTGGCGCATGTCCTCGGCCTGAGGGCGATGATGTTCGGGCAGAGTCAGATCGTCGAGCAGGCCCAGCAGCGTCTTTTCGATATGGGTCGCCACCGAGCTGTAACTGGGCTCCGGCGAGCTTGGCAATGCATACGCCGCCTCGCCCTCGACAGACTCAAGCGCTTCCTGCACCTCGAGCGGCGCAGTGACGGGCATCGGCGCGTAGTCAAACGCTACCGATGGCGTAGGCGCCAGCGCACCTTCGAACCCACTGAGCAGTGGTGCGACCGGGGCATCCTCGAGCGCTGGCGTTTCGGCGATTTTCGCTGCCGCTACCGCCTGCACTGCGGCAACAACGAATGACTCAGGCGTGTCCAGCACCTCAATCGGGCGAGGGGCAGGCGGCACTGGCACGGGTTCGGACGGGCTGGCTTGCGGCACGGCTACGGCTGCGGTTTCGCTGGCGCTGGTGACTTCGGCAGCCGCCTCGCTGACCACCTCAAGATAGCGCCCAGGCCTGTCAGCAGGCTCGTCTTGCGCTGCCGCCGCGTCGGTAGACGACACCTGCTCGTCCCTGTCGGCTTCAATCGGCTCGGCGCCAGCCTGAACAATCAGCGGCGCGGTTGCGCTGCCAGGCTCAACAGGCTGCGGACTGCTCGCGCTCGGCTCGTGCCCGCCAAACAGGCGCTGCAACAAGCCTGGTCGCGATGCAGCCTCAGGCCTTTCGATCAGCGTCAGCGCCTGGCCCTGCAAACCGCTGAGCTCGCCCAGCAGCAGCGGCAACTCACGTGCCTGGGAGGCACGCTCTTCCAGATCCTTGGCAAAG
Organism: Pseudomonas viridiflava; assembly: GCF_900585905.1. GTDB lineage: Bacteria > Pseudomonadota > Gammaproteobacteria > Pseudomonadales > Pseudomonadaceae > Aquipseudomonas. Next base: position 282,296 of record NZ_UTVH01000031.1, on the reverse strand, counting down.
CGTTTGAGGGGTTTGCGCACGTCCTTGGGCAATTGGAGTGATTGCAGCTGGCTGACCAGCGCCACCAATGCGCTGCTGATCTGGGCGGCGCGCTCTTCGCGGCGCTGCTCGGAATCCAGTACGGCTTTTTCCAGCTTGGGGATCAACGCAGCGAGGCCTGCGTCCATGTCGTCCTTGCGCACGATTTCGCGCATTTCCTTCATGCACAGGTCGACGGCGCGGTCAGAACCTTCCGCCGCCAGACTGCTGCGAACCAGACCGCGACGAAGCAGATCGAGGCGCGCGTTCCAGCGCTTTTCGAGCTTGTCTTGCTGCTCGATGCCCTTGAGGTACTTTTCACGCCAGCGTTCGGCTTCGTCACTCATACGCAGGATCCGGCAAGGGCGTGGGTGTTGATGTTGCCCGCCAGCACCAGGGCCAGCGCGCCTTCACCTTCAACGAAACCGGGCGCGATGACGCCACGCCCGAAAGGCCCCGACCCTGGCAGGCCAATCGGTAGGGGCCCTCTGCGGCGCCGCATCGCGCGTTGCTTATTTGGCGGCAGCGGCGCGTTCTTTGGCAATCAACTGATCAGCGACTTGCAGCGTCTGCTCCGGGCCGCCAGCAGTGCCAAGATCAAAACGGTATTTGCCGTTGACGATCATGGTTGGCACGCCAGTAATTTCATACTTCTTGGCCAGCTCCTTGTACTGGGCAATCTTGCCCTTCACGGCGAAGGAGTCGAACGTTTTCAGGAAGTCATCCTTGTCGACACCCTGGGTGGCGATGAAGTCAGCCATGTCGTTCTTGTCGGTCAGACGCTTGCCGCCTTTCTGAATGGCTTCGAAGACTGCAGCGTGAACCTTGTGCTCCACACCCATGGTGTCCAGGGTGATGAACAGTTGGCCGTGAGCGTCCCACGGACCGCCGAACATGGCCGGGATGCGAACGAAGTGAACGTCGGCCGGGAGTTTTTCCACCCAGGGATTGATCACCGGCTCGAACGCGTAGCAATGCGGGCAGCCGTACCAGAACATTTCCACGACTTCGATCTTGCCAGGCTCGGCAACAGGCACCGCACTCTTCAGCTCGACATACTGTTTACCGGCTTCGATGGGCTCGGCGGCTTGCGCCGACATACCGAAAAGACTGGCGGCAACCAGTGCGGCGCTGAGGATCAGATTACGCATGCTTTACTCCTGAGGCAGGTTTAGTCGCCGTCGAGCGGCCGGTGCAAAACCGGTCGAGCGGGCGCGAGTGCGCTAGTGTAACGCTGGGACGCCTAAAAAAGGGTAGCCATGTCCAGCCTTTTTAGCCTGCTTTTGCGACGCAATTCATGTGCAATCGTTTCAGTGTTGCACTGGCCGGGGCGCCAGGCCGATCAGCGCAGGCCTTGAATGTACTGGGCCAGCGCGTCGATGTCCTGGTCGCTCAGCTTCGCTGCGACAGCGCGCATGACCATGGTTTCGCCATCGTTGCTGCGCTCACCAAGGCGATAGGCAATCAGTTGCTTGCTGATGTAGTCCGCGTGCTGACCGCCAAGGTGGGGGAAGCCCGCTTGTGCGTTGCCGACCCCGTCCGGTGCGTGGCAGCCGGCGCAAGCGGGCACGCCCTCACTGAGCCTGCCGCCGCGAAACAGCGCCTCGCCGAGGGCGACCGATTTTTCGTCAGCGCTGCCAAGGCTGCCCTTTTGCGCGGCGTAATACGCGGCAATATCAGCCAGATCCTGCTCACCGAGACTGGACAACATGCCGGTCATTTCAATCACGACGCGCTTGCCGCCCTTGATGTCCTGCATTTGCTTGAGCAGGTAACGCTCGCCCTGACCTGCCAGTTTGGGGAAAACCGGCACCATGCTGTTGCCGTCCGGCCCATGGCAGGCGCCACAGACAGCGGTTTTGCCCTGACCCGCGCCGGCGTCGCCCACCGCCACCTCGGCAGCCAGTGCCATGCCTGCAACACCCAGGGTCAATAGCAGAAATACAAACAGTCGGTACATCTGGTCATCCAGGTCGGCTGAGGGTGGACAGTCATGGCGGCCCAATCCGCAATGAGGGTGAATAACGACCTGCCCACTGACGACGTCAACGTCCACGCAACGCCATCGCGATGAACTGGTGAACACAGGCCGCTGCAAAGCCTTCATACTTGGCAACGCTTTCAGGTTGCTCGCCTGACTGATGCTGCAGTGGCTTTGTCTGCAGGACAAACACACACAAAATCTGCGGCGATCATATACTGGCCCTACCGAAACGGAAACGACACCTCTTGCCGCACCCGTTGCTGGCACCGCTCTTACCGGAAATCACATGCAACTCAAGAATCCCATCCTCGGCTTGTGCCAACAGGCAACGTTCATGCTCAGCGCGGCCAAAGTCGACCAGTGCCCGGACGACGAAGGCTTTGAAGTCGCGTTCGCCGGACGCTCCAATGCCGGCAAGTCGAGTGCGCTGAACACCTTGACCCACGCCAGCCTTGCCCGCACCTCGAAAACGCCGGGGCGCACGCAGCTGCTGAATTTCTTTCAGCTTGACGACCTGCGTCGCCTGGTGGATTTGCCAGGCTATGGCTACGCCAAGGTGCCGATCCCGCTGAAGCTGCACTGGCAGCGCCACCTCGAGGCTTATCTGGGCAGCCGGGAAAGCCTCAAGGGGCTGATCCTGATGATGGACATCCGTCACCCGATGACCGACTTCGACCTTTTGATGCTCGACTGGTCCATCGCCAGCCACATGCCGATGCACATTCTGCTGACCAAGGCCGACAAGCTGACCTACGGCGCCGCCAAGAACACGCTGCTCAAGGTTCAGGCCGATATCCGCAAGGGCTGGGGCGATGCCGTGACCATCCAGCTGTTCTCGGCGCCCAAGCGCATGGGCCTGGAAGAGGCTTACACCGTGCTGGCGGGCTGGATGGAACTGGAAGACAAGACTGCTGAAAAGGCCGAGTGAAATCGCAGGCAAAAAAAACCCCGGACTTCATGTGGGGGAGGGGAAGTTCGGGGTTCAAGTGTCCAGCGTTCCTGTAAGGGAAGCCGGATATCTGCCAACACTTAACACAACTAGGAGCATGACTGGCTTCGCAGCCAGTCGAGAGCTCTGACCGGTTTTTTCCCGCGTAAGTTCCAGGCCTGGGCAAATTCTGCGCAGGCCCTTTGCCATGTCCGGCGGCTGATCAGTGCGCTTCGTCCCAATTGTTGCCGATGCCCACTTCCACCAGCAGCGGCACGTCCAGCTGCGCCGCGCCGCTCATGTGCGGGCGAATCTGCTCGCTGATCTGCTCGACCAGATCCTCGCGAACTTCCAGCACCAGTTCATCGTGCACCTGCAGGATGACCCGCGCATCCAGTTTTGAATCCTGCAGCCAGCCATTCACGGCAATCATGGCTTTCTTGATGATGTCCGCTGCGGTGCCCTGCATCGGCGCGTTGATCGCCATGCGCTCGGCGCCTTTGCGCAGCGCCTGATTCTTCGCGTTGATGTCCGGCAGGTACAGCCGACGACCGAAGATGGTTTCCACGAAACCCTGCTCGGCTGCCTGGGTTCGGGTGCGCTCCATGTAGTCCAGCACCCCTGGATACCGCGCGAAATAGCGATCCACGTACGCCTGTGACTGCTTGCGATCCACGCCGATCTGCTTGGCCAGACCAAACGCACTCATGCCGTAGATCAAACCGAAGTTGATCGCCTTCGCGCTGCGGCGCATGTCGGTGGTCACCGCTTCAAGCTCGACGCCAAAGACTTCCGCCGCCGTGGCCCGGTGCACGTCCAGGTCATTGCGGAAGGCGTGCAGCAGGCCTTCGTCCTTGGCCAGATGCGCCATGATCCTAAGCTCGATCTGCGAGTAGTCCGCCGCTAGCAACTTGTAGCCTGGCGGGGCCACGAATGCCTGGCGGATGCGACGCCCTTCGGCAGTGCGGATGGGGATGTTCTGCAGGTTCGGGTCACTTGAGGACAGACGCCCGGTCACCGCGACTGCCTGATGGTACGAGGTGTGGATACGACCGGTGCGCGGGTTGATCTGCTCCGGCAGGCGGTCGGTGTACGTGCTCTTGAGCTTGCTCAGCGAGCGGTACTGCATCAGCACGCGGGGCAGCGGGTAGCCTTGCTCGGCAAGTTCGGCCAGCACGGCTTCGGCGGTGGAGGCCTGACCTTTGGCGGTTTTGTTAAGCACCGGCATGCCGAGCTTTTCGTAGAGGATCACGCCCAACTGCTTGGGCGAGCCGAGATTGAATTCTTCGCCAGCGATGTCAAACGCCTCGCGCTCCAGGGCGATCATCTTGTCGCCCAGCTCTACGCTTTGAATCCCCAGCAGCTTGGCATCCACCAGCGCGCCTTGACGCTCAATGCCTGCCAGCACGGGCACCAGCGGCATTTCGATGTCGTCGAGTACGTGAGCCAGACTCGGGACAGCAGCAAGTTTCGCCTGCAGCGCTTCGTGCAGCCTCAGGGTCAGGTCGGCTTCCTGTGCGGCGTACTGAGCTGCCAGCTCCAGAGATATCTGATCGAAGGTCAGCTGCTTGACGCCCTTGCCCGCGATGTCCTGAATATTGGTCGCTGTGTGCCCCAGGTATTTCAGCGCCAGGCTGTCACGGTCGTGCCGCGTGGCGGTGGAATCCAGCACGTAGGATTCGAGCATGGTGTCGTACAGCAGGCCCTGAACCGCGATGCCCTGATCCTGATCGCCGCCGATGGCGCAGTTGGCCAGGATATTGATGTCGAACTTGGCGTGCTGGCCGACCTTGATCTTCGCCGGGTCTTCCAGCAGCGGCTTGAGCTGCTTGAGCACATAGTCGCGCTCCAGCTGCTGCGGCACGCCCATGTAGGAATGCGTCAGCGGAATGTAGGCCGCCTGGTGGGTCTGCACGGCAAATGACAGGCCCACCAACTGCGCGCGCTGGGCGTCCAGGCCGTTGCTCTGGGTGACAAAGGCGATCAGCGACGCGTCGTTGAGTTTCTTCAGCCAGGCGTCGAACTGATCCTGTTCGAGGATGGTTTCGTAGCGCGTTTCGGCCGGAGCGGGCGCTTCTTCAATCGCGATCTCCAGGCCGACACGCTTGGCGTCGCGATGCAGATCTTCGATCCAGCTCTTGAATTCAAGCTCGGCGTACAGCTCAAGCAGGGCTTCACGGTCCGGCTCGGTGCAGTGCAATTGATCCAGTTCGATGTCGAGCGGCACGTCGATCTTGATGGTGGCCAGCTCGTAGGACAAGAAGGCCATGGCGCGATGCTCTTCGAGCTTGGCGGCCAGGCTCTTGGCGCCGCGTATCGGCAGGGTTGCGACCATTTCGAGGTTGTCATACAGCTCTTTGAGGCCACCACCGACGCCATTCAGCAAGCCCACGGCGGTTTTTTCACCGACCCCCGGCACGCCCGGAATGTTGTCCACCTTGTCGCCCATCAACGCCAGGTAATCAATGATGTGCTCAGGCCCGACGCCAAATTTTTCCCGCACCCCGGCGACGTCCTGCACGCTGCCGGTCATGGTATTGACCAGAGTGATGTGGCCGTCGACCAACTGCGCCATGTCCTTGTCGCCGGTGGAAATGATCACCGGCCGATCCGCCGCCGCACTGCTGCGCGCCAGGGTGCCGATGACATCGTCGGCCTCGACGCCGTCGACGCACAGCAGCGGATAGCCCGACGCCTTGACGCAGGCATGCAGCAGATCGATCTGCACGCGCAGGTCATCCGGCATGCTGGGGCGGTTTGCCTTGTAATCGGCGTAGAGATCATCACGGAATGTGCCGCCTTTGGCGTCGAACACCACCGCAAACGGGCTTTCCGGGTACTGCCGACGCAGGCTCTTGAGCATGTTCAACACGCCCTTGACCGCGCCGGTGGGTAAGCCCTTGGACGTGGCCAGCGGCGGCAGGGCGTGGAAAGCGCGGTACAGGTAAGACGAACCGTCCACCAGGACGAGGGGAGCTTGGCTCATGAGCAGAATCAACCTTTTCGGCGGGGTCGGCGCTAGAATGCACGGACCGTTGACGACAAAGGGACAAGGTTATCATGCGTAAGACAAATCGCCTGTTGCTGGCTGGCCTGTTTGCACTTTGCCCGCTGATTGCCCTTGCCGCCGACGAAGCACCTTCGGCTGACCCGGATGTCACTATCCGCACCGACGGCGACAAGACCATTCAGGAGTACCGCCAGAATGGTTTTCTCTACGCAGTCAAGATCACGCCCAAGCATGGCAAGCCTTATTTTCTGGTGCGCGCCGATGGCAGCGACGCCAATTTCATCCGTTCAGACCAGCCGGATATGCTGATTCCCGCGTGGAAAATATTCGAGTGGTAAGGTCTCACATTCACTTTTTTTGCTGGCAGTCCTGACATGTCCGTATTCACACCGCTGGCTCGGCCCGAGCTGGAAACGTTCCTCGCCCCCTACGGGCTGGGCCACCTGCGCGATTTTCAGGGCATTGCCGCTGGAAGCGAGAACACCAACTATTTCATCAGTCTGGAGCAGGGTGAATTTGTGCTGACGCTGGTGGAGCGCGGGCCGGTTCAGGAAATGCCGTTCTTCATCGAACTGCTGGACGTCCTGCACGAGGCTGACCTGCCCGTGCCTTACGCCCTGCGTACCACGGATGGCAGCGCCTTGCGCGAGCTGGCAGGCAAACCGGCACTGCTGCAACCGCGACTGGCCGGCAAGCACATCAGTACGCCCAACACCCAGCACTGCGCTCAGGTTGGAGAGCTGCTGGGGCACTTGCATCTGGCCACTCGGGACAAGGTGCTGGAGCGCAAGACCGATCGCGGCCTTGACTGGATGTTGCAGGAAGGCACGGTCCTGATTTCTCACCTGGAGCAGGCGCCCGGCGATCTGCTCAAGGCTGCGCTGGAAGAGATCGAACGGCTCAAGCCCGCGATCATGGCACTGCCTCGCGCCAACCTGCATGGCGACCTGTTCCGCGACAACGTTCTGTTCGAAGGCACGCACCTGACCGGCGTGATTGATTTCTACAACGCCTGCTCAGGCCCGATGCTCTACGACCTGGCCATCGCCCTCAATGACTGGTGCTCCAACGCCGAAGGCTTGATCGACGCACCCCGCGCCCGCGCCCTGCTCGGCGCCTACGCCGCACTGCGCCCGTTCACTGCGGCTGAAGCCGAACTGTGGCCCGCCATGCTGCGCATCGGCTGCGTGCGTTTCTGGCTGTCGCGCCTGATCGCGGCAGAGTCCAATGCTGGCCAGGACGTGTTGATTCACGACCCGATGGAATTCCAGCAGCGCCTGGCGCATCGCCGGGAAGTGCACGTTCATTTGCCCTTCGCCCTATAGGCTGGGCCACTGGGGAACCCGCGGGCACGCCTTCGAATGTGCCGAAATACGCCTGCCAACCTGATCCGCGCCGCTCATACGCCAGTTCGCACGCTTGAACTTTCAAGGTTGGCTGGCTGAGGTCACGCGTCGCAGCGTTGCACATACTGATAAACGCACAACAAGTTTCAGGGCAGTGCTCTCCTGTCGCGCGCAAGGCAGTGCCTGCAAGACTTTAGCTAAAGAGTCTGGAGTAAGATCATCTGCAAACTCTGTAGCCCACGCTGGCTTTTTGATATTGAGCTGCGTGATTACTCCATATCCATACGACGTTGATATTGACAAAGCTTTTTTTTGAAGTATTTTGTTACAAGATCATTTCCGGAAGAGAGAATACAATGGACAGTATAAATAAAATAAAACCCTCGATGGGAATTCCCAATCCAGCAACAAAGTGCAAGAAACAACAAATCAGTGTCACCGTTCAGCCTGGGCTGCTGACAAAGCTGGACGAACTAGCGAGTCACCTGGGTCAATCCAGAGCCTCCATGATAAACATTGCCATCTACAACATAATTGAAAATGGGCTGGAAATTAACAAGCCCAGAGCCTCGCCAAAATAGCGCGCAGCGATTAACTGTAGTTGCTTGATAGGAAAAAACAATAAGATCAATTCAGCCGTGCTTTTACACCATCGTGATATTGAAATAATTTAATCTGGAGAGGGTTATGGTTTAACACCAAGTGCAGGGTTTGTTAGCGGCCCTTTTTTTTGCCAGACCCTGTGTTGACGACTCGCAGAGAGCGAGATAACTTCACTCTCGACTGTTTGTGCAGTCTTAAATACTTTTCAAGATTAAGGATAAATCATCATGAAATCTGTTGATCCGAAAAAAAGCATTAAACCCGCTCAAACCCTCTCTGTAGCTGCACTGCAGTATATTGCTGCACGTAAGGTCGGCAAAAATGACGGTGGCGGCCATTGCCAGGGTGGCGGTAGCTGGTAAGCAGCCTTGTGTCGATCGCCCGAGGGCGATCGACCTCTATTTATGGGTATTGTCATGAATGAGCACTATGCCGCTATTGCCGCTACGCTACCGCACTCGATGGAGACACCAGGCTGTGCCAATGAGCCAAGCCTAGAACAGGCAGTGCAGTACATTGAAAACATGGATTTTTCATTAATAGCCGATAAACTCTGTAGTGGTGATCCTTTACTGTGCAGACGGTGGTCTCCGCTAGAGGCAGAGATAGGCATTCAGTACTATAAGAACTTCTTGTATATCAATAAAAAATACCTGCACATGTATCCCGTACTGCCTCCTCTTTTAGAAGTGGATGAGGTATGGCACCATCACATACTCGACACCCGGTCTTACATGAAAGACTGCCAACACATATTTGGCTACTATTTCCACCACTACCCCTATTTCGGGGCGCGGGGCGAGGACGACAAGGTCAATCTGGACCGCGCATTCGATCTTGTGCAGGCGTTATACAGGGAAGAGTTTGGCTATTACATGACAACCTTGTGGGAGGCATGAATGTCGCCCTATGCGAGCCACCTGAAAACAAACTTGTGGAACTTCACTGTCAGCCGATTATTCCCTTTTTTTGGCATCTCCATTGCGGCAGCCTTATTGGCTCATAAAAACATCGATGACCTTCCGGTCTTTGCCTATGTGCTGGCCATTTTTTCTGTGGTATCAACTGTTTTTTCGATGCCCCTGGCCGCCATCGGCAATATATACCACAACAAAAAACAGTCACTCAGCGCTCAGGCGCTGTTTGAAGACGGGTTTAAAATAGCGTTGGTTTTTTCCATCGCCTCTTTGATCGTCGCCACAAGCATCATCTTTTATTTATCAGACACTGAATCCAATGGTGTTGACGGGCACACACTGTATTTAATGTCGGCTTGTTACGTGCTGGCGGTGCCTTTACTCGTGACAAATACCTTCCTTCATATATTTCATGAGTCATCAGACGGCTCGTTGTCGTGCGCCAGGATAAAAAGAAAATGCACGTTATTCGGCTGCGCACTGTTAATGATCTCTTATTTTTTAATGCCGAAGGCATTTTTTCCATATGCCGCGATCGGTTATTTTCCGCTGGTTGAAGCATTGATATTACTGTCATTGACGCTTCTTTCCACAGAGCGGGGCTATGTATTTGTGGTGAAGAAAGGATCAAGGATATTTCAGGATATCGTCGCTCTTGGATTCCCGATCGCTGCTGGGTTGGCAGGCCAGAAAATTTATTATTACCTTCTTAACAATAAACTGTTATCCATAAAAGCGTCCCTGGCAGGTGACTTATCCATCTGCATGTCCGTGATAGGGTGTTTGATCATTCCCCTGGCTGCTTTCTCGCAGATGCACAGCGTATACGCCAGCGAGAACAAGACTGCCAAGGGTAGTATTTACACTCAAGGGATTGTTTCATGCACTGTGTTGGTGGCGGCCATTGCTGTGGTTTTGCTTGTTTTCGGACAGCTGCTTTTTTACGTCTTCGGCGATGATTCGTTGGCGTTTACCAGGACCACGTTCCTGGTCGTGATCTTTTCCATCGCCAGCTCCGGATATTTCATGCTGACGACAAGCCATCTAAGAGCCATGAATGACACGTTAACACCACAGATTATAATAAACGTTGCAATGCTCGCCGTGCTGATCCCGCTGATTTATTTTGGCGTCTCGGATGATGCCTCTGTGTATGTTTTCATCACGATGCAGGCCGCGACCGTTTTGATGGTTACAGGGCTACTGCAATGCAGGATTTACACATTGAACAAAAAACTCAAAGGCAGCCTGCCTGTCCAGGCTAAATCCGCCATCAGCGGATAAACTCTGCCCTTCGCGACGTGTGGCAGCCTGACTCGCCAGCAACAGCGCCTTGCCGGCTAAACGGAACGCCGTGGGACCGGCTTTAGCCGGGAATGGGCCAGCACATCCACCGCACCTGCTTCGCCCACAGCATTGCCTTCGGCGCTCTGTCGCGGGCCCCCACAACCTGAATCAAAGCGACTCCAGGCATCCCGCCAGATCATTCCCAAGTGCATTCAACAACTGCTCATACCCGGTCGCCGTGCCGGGGATGTCGGCGCCCAGGGCATCGAGTTCGGCCAGCTTCACCGGCAGGCCAGCAGTCAGGGTCTCGGCCAGGCGAGGGCGTAGCGGGGGTTCGCTGAATACGCAGCTTTTGCCAACTTCAGTCAGGCGCGCGCGCATCGCAGCAACGTGCTGAGCGCCTGGCTGAACTTCGGAAGCGACGCTGAAGACACCGGCATGCTTGAGGCCGTAGGCGTCCTCGAAGTAATCAAACGCTTCGTGAAAGACGAAATACGGCTTATCGGCGATGCCTGCCACCCGCCCTTTGATACGCGCGTCCAGCGCATCGAGCCGAGCGCTGAAGGCCTTGGCATTGCTGGCGTAGCGAGAGGCATTGGCGGGGTCTGCAGCACTGAGGTCGGTGGCCATTTTCGCCGCGATGACCCGGGCATTGGCAGACGACAACCACAAGTGCGCGTCCAGGCTGCCGGGGCGATGGTCGTGGTCATGCTCGTCGTGACCCTCGTCATGATGCTCTTCGTGGGAGGCACTGTCGGCGGCGAAATGACGCAGATTAAGGCCAGGCAACGACTGCACGGCTACAACAGGCAACTTACGGTTCTTCAACACGCGAGGCAGGAAACCTTCCATGTCCGGCCCGATCCAGTACAGCAGATCAGCCTGCTGCACGCGCCGTACGTCTGATGGTCGCAAGGCGTAGTGATGCGGCGAAGCGCCGGGCGGCAACAGCACCTCCGGCGTTCCGGCACCGTCCTGCACTGCCGCGGCAATCAGCTGCAAGGGCTTGATGCTGGTGACGACGCGGACATCGGCCTGAGCCGCTGCAATTGACAGCAGGCTGGCGGTTAAAACAAGGAAAACGGCAAAAAGACGGGACACGTGGGTCACTCATTGGCTGCAGGAACGGGTAACATAATAACGTCTCCAGCAAAGATCGTCGCCGCCCCCATGCAAATCACACCACTGGCCAGCCGTCCCCATGATCACTCTCACTGCGTGCATACCGCACTCACCGAGGCCGATGCGCTGTGCGCGCAAAAAGGCCTGCGGCTGACCGCATTACGCCGCCGCGTACTGGAGCTGGTCTGGCAGAGCCACAAGCCATTGGGTGCCTACGACATTCTTGGCGTACTCAGCGAAGAAGACGGCAGGCGCGCTGCACCGCCCACGGTTTACCGAGCGCTGGATTTCCTGCTGGAAAACGGCCTGGTGCATCGCATCGCTTCGCTCAACGCCTTCACTGGCTGCAACCACCCGACCCACGTTCATCAGGGCCAGTTCCTGATTTGCCGCGAGTGCCACGCTGCCATCGAGCTGCAACACCCGGCCATCAGCGACGCGGTGGTCAGCGCTGCGGCCGAGGTGGGTTTTGCCGTCGAAGGCCAGACCGTTGAAATCGTCGGCATCTGCTCGGGTTGCAAGGCTGCCTGATGAGCGACGCGTTGATCAGACTGCAACACGTAGGCGTCGAGCTGTCCGGGCAGAGCGTGCTGGACAACATCCAGTTGAGCGTCAGGCCAGGGGAAATCGTCACCCTGATCGGCCCCAATGGCGCGGGCAAGACCACGCTGGTGCGCGCGGTTCTCGGCCTGCTGAAACCGGACACCGGGACGGTCTGGCGCAAGCCGAAACTGCGCGTGGGCTACATGCCGCAAAAACTGCACATCGACCCGACCTTGCCGCTGTCGGTGCTGCGTTTTCTGCGCCTGGTGCCGGGGGTGGATCGCACTGCCGCCCTGAATGCGCTGGCAGAGGTGGGTGCTGAAAAAGTCATCGACAGCCCGCTGCAGAGTGTTTCCGGCGGTGAGATGCAGCGCGTGCTGCTGGCCCGGGCCCTGTTGCGCGAGCCGGAACTGCTGGTGCTGGACGAGCCGGTACAGGGCGTCGATGTCGCCGGGCAGGCCGAGCTCTATAGCCTGATCACGCGACTGCGTGATCGTCATGGCTGCGGCGTGCTGATGGTGTCCCACGATTTGCATCTGGTGATGAGCACTACTGATCAGGTGGTGTGCCTCAATCGCCACGTCTGCTGCTCCGGTCACCCTGAGCAGGTCAGCCACGATCCGGCCTTTGTCGAGCTGTTCGGCAGCAATGCGCAAAGCCTGGCGATTTACCACCATCATCACGACCATGCCCACGACCTGCATGGCGAAGTGGTCGAAAGTGCTGGCGACCCTGCGCATCCTACTCATTCACATGTTCATGGAGACGGCTGCAAGCATGGCTGATTTTCTTCTTTACGCCTTGCTTGCAGGCCTCGCCCTGGCGCTGGTTGCAGGCCCGCTGGGGTCTTTTGTCGTCTGGCGGCGCATGGCTTATTTCGGCGACACGCTGTCCCACGCGGCGCTGCTCGGCGTGGCGCTGGGCTTTTTGCTGGACATCAGCCCGACCATCGCCGTCACCGTCGGCTGCCTGCTGCTGGCGCTGCTGTTGGTGACCCTGCAGCAACGCCAGCCGCTGGCCTCCGATACGCTGCTGGGGATTCTGGCACCCAGTACCCTGTCACTCGGGCTGGTGGTGCTCAGCTTCATGCACGAGGTGCGCATCGACCTGATGGCGTATCTGTTCGGTGACCTGCTGGCGATCAGCGTCGGCGACCTGAAATGGATCATGGGCGGCGCGCTGACCGTGCTGATCCTGTTGCTTGTACTCTGGCGCCCGCTGCTGGCGATCACCGTGCATGAGGAGCTGGCCAGGGTTGAAGGCCTGCCGGTCGCAGGGTTGCGCCTGGCACTGATGCTGCTGATTGCTGTGGTAATCGCGGTGGCGATGAAGATCGTCGGCGTGCTGCTGATCACCTCGTTGCTGATCATCCCGGCCGCCGCCGCACAGCGTCACGCCCGTTCGCCCGAACAGATGGCCCTGGGCGCGAGCGTGCTGGGCGTGACGGCTGTGTGTATGGGGCTATCATTGTCCTGGTTCAAGGACACCCCGGCCGGGCCATCGATTGTAGTGGCGGCGGCAACGTTGTTTTTGCTGAGTTTTGTCCTCCCCCGGCGAGCGGTGTAGACTTGCTCGTTTTTTGCGCAAATAGAGAATCGCAGGAATGAAGCTGTTCGCCTCCCGTTATCTGCTGCTTGCTGCATTTTCCTTCGCGTTGGCGGGCTGCCAGAGCGCGCCGACGGTCGAAACCACGGCGCCGGTGACCGCACCTGATGGCTTCGCCGCGCTTGAGCAGAGCATCACCAGCAATGAGCTGGCCACTGCTGAAGACCAGTTGGTCAAGCTACAGGCCGCTGCGCCGAGCGACATCCGCCTGGAGCAGTTCCAGCGACACCTGGCCGAGGCCTACCTGAGCCGCAGCCAGATCGTATTGCAGAAAGGCGACGTGAATGCCGCAGCAGCGGCCCTCAGTCGCGCCCGTGCGTTGATGCCCAAGGCACCGGCGCTCACCAGCGGCGTGAATGGCGCCATTGCCCACGCACGCAAAGCCGAGCTGGATCAGGCCGAAGCGCAGTTGCAGGCGGCTGAAGCCAAACGCAGTGCCAAGGTGATTGATCCGGCGGCGGAAAGCACGACCATAGAACTGAAAATCGGCGACATGGCGCAGTTACGTCGACAACTGGACGCGATTGCATCCGATATCGTGGCGTTTAATTGCGATGTGCAGTTGCAGGTGCCCAGGGTGGATGACTATCCATGGCTGGCGACATTGCTCGGCAAGCGTGTCAGCAAGATCAACCCTGATTTCGAACTGGACCTGACCCGCAAGATCGAGCGCAACGAGACAGCAACCATCGTGCTCAAGCCCGCCAGACCGTAAAAATCCGCAGAAGCCTGCAGGAGCCAACGTGTTGGCGAAGCGGCGTGCCAGACACGACGCCTCGCGAATAAATTCGCTCCTACAGTGATTTTTTGCCGGCGCAATGGCGTTGTGCCTGACCCACGCATTTTTCCAGATCAAAAAAAACCGCAGGAACTACCGCAGGCTGCGAATTGATATTCGCAACCTGCGGCAGCTCCTGCGGTTCGTCTAAACGTAAAGCAGGCGTCTTCCCTGACGCCGCGTTGATCAGGCCGGAATGGCCTTGGCCTTTGGCTCGCGATCCCACACACGGTGCTGGGCAATGGCAGTGAAGAAGGCCTTGAACGAGGCGCTGTCAGACACTTCCAGCAAGCCGGCATCGGTCTGCAGGTGCAGCAGATCGATCAGTTGCTTGGCTTCGCCAGCAAACGAAATCGCCTTCAGGTGCTTGTAGGCCTCGAGCACGTAGTGCAGCGCCACGCCGTCACCGCTGAGCGCTTTCACCGAAGCGTCGCCGCCTGGGATAAACACCGCATCGAAGGCCACCGACGGCAGACCTTCCATCGAAGCATCTACAGGCAGGTCCTTACCGCTGGCGGTTTTCACCGGTGCAGAAGTCGGGCCGAGTACCTTGGCGTGAGCGCCTTCGGCTTCCAACGCCGCTTTCATTGCCGCGACAGCCTTGTCGTCGACGCCATTGGCGACCAGGATCGCCACCTTGCGCGAGACGATATCGCCTGCCAGCAGGTTCATCTGGCTGAGCAGAGGCGAGGCTTGCAGCGACAGCTTCTTCGGTGCAACCGTCTGCACTGTTGGTGCTGGCAGACCCAGGTTGGCAGCAACACGGCCGGCCAGCTCAAGATCGATGTTGGCCAGAATCTCGTTGACCTGACGGGCACGGATGTACTCGCGCTCGACCTTGCCCAACTCGAAGCTGTAGGCCGCGATGATGTGCTCTTTCTCGGCATGGCTCATGCTGTTGAAGAACAGCGTGGCCTGGGAGAAGTGGTCGGAGAACGACTCGCTGCGCTGACGCACTTTGTGTGCCTCGATGCGCTCCGGGTAAGTCTCGAAGCCACCGTCCACAGCCGCTGCCGGGGTTTCTTTCGGCCAGCCGCCATCGATCGAGTTCGGCTCGTAGGAAGCGCGACCCTTGTCGATGGTGGTGCGGTGCTGGGCGTCGCGCTGGCCATTGTGGTTCGGCGCCACTGGACGGTTGATCGGGATTTCGTGGAAGTTCGGCCCACCCAGTCGGCTGATCTGCGTGTCGGTGTAGGAAAACAGCCGACCTTGCAGCAGCGGATCATTGGAGAAGTCGATGCCGGGTACGATGTGGCCTGGGCAGAATGCAACCTGCTCAACTTCGGCGAAATAGTTATCCGGGTTGCGGTTGAGCACCATTTTGCCCAGCGGCGTGACCGGAACCAGTTCTTCGGGGATGATTTTGGTTGGATCGAGCAGGTCGAAGTCGAACTTGTGCTCGTCTTCTTCTGCAACGATCTGAACGCCCAGTTCCCATTCCGGGTAGTCGCCCATCTCGATGGATTCCCACAGATCACGACGGTGGAAGTCGGTGTCTTTACCGGCCAGCTTCTGGGCTTCGTCCCAGACCAGCGAGCAGACGCCGAACTTCGGCTTCCAGTGGAATTTGACGAAGCTGGACTTGCCTTCGGTGTTGATCATGCGGAAGGTGTGCACGCCAAAGCCCTGCATGGTGCGCAGGCTTTTCGGGATGGCACGGTCGGACATGGTCCACAGCACCATGTGCGCCGATTCCGGCACCAGGGAAACAAAATCCCAGAACGTGTCGTGAGCCGACCCGCCGGTTGGAATCTCGTTGTGCGGCTCAGGCTTCACGGCGTGAACGAAGTCCGGAAACTTGATCGCATCCTGAATGAAGAACACCGGCATGTTGTTGCCGACGAAGTCGTAGTTGCCTTCATCGGTGTAGAACTTGACCGAGAAACCACGCACGTCGCGCACGGTATCGCCGGAACCGCGCGGGCCCTGCACGGTGGAGAAACGGGCGAATACTGGAGTTTTCTTGCCCGGATCACGCAGGAAACCCGCCTTGCTCAGCGCGCCATGGTCTTCGTAGGTCTGGAAGTAGCCGTGAGCACCCGTGCCGCGAGCGTGGACGATACGCTCCGGGATACGCTCGTGGTCAAAGTGGGTGATCTTCTCGCGCATGATGAAGTCTTCGAGCAGCGAAGGGCCGCGGTCGCCGACTTTCAGCGTGTTCTGGTTATCGGCGATTTTCACACCGTGATTGGTGCGCAGCGCCTGGCCAGTGGCGTCGGAGCGGAACTGCTCCAGGCTTTCCAGCTTGGCGTTGGTATTGCCGCGGTCCAGGGTGTCAGTCCCGGCCATCTCGCTGGCGCCATTGGCGCTTGAGGGCGTTTTATCGGTAGCCATCAGCAAAAATCCTCATTAGTTCGGCCCGTGTGCTCGAATCGGCAGGGCTCTAAGACAGACCTTCCCGGCGCAGGCCAGAGAAAATCACGATGCTAATGAGTGACTGGGGAATAAATCAGCCGTTCCGTCAAATTTCACATGTTCTGCCGGTCGGTCATCAGGAGGCGCGGCAGGGCCACTCATTCGCCCTGCGTTATGCCCTTTGCGCAGGTGCGCTGCTAAATAAATGCTAAATGGCAACGGGCAGAGCAGGGGCGGACAGGCTAAAATGCGCGCCCGGCTCATCCAGCCGGTGCGAATCAGCCAGTGCGCGCTGCGCCACTGCGCTGAATTTTTACCGCGCCCACAAGGTTCGCCACGTGATCGAGTTTCATAACGTCCATAAAACCTATCGGGTGGCAGGCAAGGAAATTCCGGCCCTGCACCCTACCAGCCTGCGCGTCGAAGACGGCCAGGTGTTCGGCTTGATCGGCCACTCCGGCGCCGGCAAAAGCACACTGCTGCGCCTGATCAACCGCCTGGAAACCCCGAGCGGCGGGCAGATCATGGTCGACGGCGAAGACGTCACCGCCCTTGATGCCAATGGCTTGCGCCGTTTTCGGCAGCAGGTCGGGATGATCTTCCAGCACTTCAACCTGCTGTCCTCCAAGACTGTGGCCGACAATGTCGCCATGCCGCTGACCCTGGCCGGTGACCTGTCCCGTAGCCAGATCGACCAGCGCGTGGCCGAGCTGCTGGCCCGAGTCGGCCTGTCCGATCACGCCAGAAAGTACCCGTCGCAACTGTCCGGCGGGCAGAAGCAGCGCGTCGGCATCGCCCGTGCGCTGGCCACCAAACCGAAGATTCTGCTGTGCGATGAAGCCACCAGTGCCCTCGATCCGCAAACCACGGCCTCGGTTCTGCAGCTGCTGGCCGAGATCAATCGCGAGCTGAAGCTGACCATCGTGCTGATCACCCACGAAATGGACGTGATCCGTCGCGTCTGTGATCAGGTAGCGGTGATGGACGCCGGTGTCATCGTCGAGCAGGGCGCGGTGGCGGATGTCTTTCTGCACCCGCAGCACCCGACGACCAAGCGTTTCGTTCAGGAACACGAGCAGATCGACGAGAACGAACAGCGCGATGACTTTGCTCACGTTGAAGGCCGCATTGTGCGCCTGACCTTTCAGGGCCAGGCCACTTATGCGCCGCTGCTGGGCACCGTAGCGCGCGAGACCGGGGTTGATTACAGCATCCTCGCCGGGCGCATCGACCGCATCAAGGACACCCCTTACGGCCAGCTGACCCTGGCCATCACCGGCGGCGACATGGACGCTGCCTTCGCCCGCTTCACCGCCGCCGATGTTCATATGGAGGTGCTGCGCTGATGGACGCCCTACTGGCTTTATTCCCCAACGTCGACTGGCAGGAAATCTGGATCGCCACCCTCGACACCCTGAACATGCTCGTAGTGTCCCTGGGCTTTACGGTATTGCTCGGCTTGCCCCTGGGCGTGATTCTGTTTCTGACCTCGCCCCGGCAACTGCTGGAAAACAAGGCGTTGTATTCGGTGCTGGCGGTCATCGTCAACCTGCTGCGAGCCTTGCCGTTCATCATTCTGCTGATCGTGATGATGCCGGTCACCGAAATCATCACCGGCACCACGCTGGGCATTCTTGGCACCTTGCCACCGCTGATCGCAGGCGCTACGCCGTTCTTCGCCCGGCTGGTGGAAACCGCGCTGCGTGAAGTGGATCGCGGCATCATCGAAGCGACCCAGGCCATGGGCGCGACCACCCGGCAGATCATCGTCAAGGCCCTGCTGCCGGAAGCGCGGCCCGGCATCATTGCCGCCGTTACCGTTACCGCCATTGCGCTGGTCTCGTTCACCGCGATGGCAGGTGCCGTGGGCGCTGGCGGCCTGGGCGATCTGGCGATTCGCTATGGCTACCAGCGCTTCCAGAACGATGTCATGTTTGTGACGGTCATATTGCTCCTGGTGCTGGTGCAGATCCTGCAGAGCATCGGCGACAAACTGGTCGCGCACTTTTCTCACCGTTAAATGTTTGGCCGGCTGAACCGGCAACGGTCCGCCGCCATGGCGGGCCTCAAAGGAGTTGATGCATGAAAAAGCTGTTGGCCGTATTTGCTGCCGTTGCTGCCCTGTCAGCGCACGCTGATGAAACCCTGACCGTTGCCGCCAGCGCTGTGCCGCACGCTGAAATCCTCGAATTCGTCAAACCGACCCTGGCCAAAGAAGGCGTGGACCTGCAGATCAAGGTGTTCAACGACTACGTGCAGCCCAATCTTCAGGTTGCCGGAAAGCGCATGGATGCCAATTTCTTCCAGCATCAGCCGTATCTGGATGAGTTCAACAAGGGCAAGGGGACTGATCTGGTGAGCGTTGCCAAGGTTCACGTCGAGCCTTTTGGCGCCTACTCGGACAAGATCAAATCACTGGCCGAGCTGCCGGATGGCGCCACCGTTGCCATTCCCAACGACGCCACCAATGAAGGTCGCGCACTGCTGTTGCTGGTCAAGGCAGGGCTGATCACGCTGAAAGACCCTGCCAGCATCATCGCAACGCCCAAAGATGTGCTGCAGAATCCTAAGAACCTCAAGTTCCGCGAGCTGGAAGCGGCAACGCTGCCACGTGTACTGACCCAGGTCGACCTGACGCTGATCAACACCAACTACGCGCTCACGGCCAAGCTTGACCCAACCAAGGATGCGCTGGTCATTGAAGGCGCCGAGTCGCCGTACGCCAATATTCTGGTTGCCCGCCCGGACAACAAGGATTCAGACGCCATGAAGAAGCTGGTCGCCGCGCTGCAAAGCCCGGAAGTGAAAGCCTTCATCACCGAAAAATACAAAGGCGCCGTCGTACCCGCGTTCTGATCCGCAATCGAGGAACCGGCCGGGCGGCGCTCCGCTTCACCCAGGGAGGCGGTGTTTCGGCAGACATGCATTGTTGTCTGCGCCTGCCCGTTCCCGGCTAAAGCGAAGCCGCACGGCTAGCCCCACGAAGTTTTGCCTTTGGGCCTAGCCTAAGGCAGGTCCAGCAGCCCGGGCAGCTGTGCCAGCAATTTCTGTGTATTGAGCGGCGCGCGGATGAAGCCTCGCTGCGTGCCGTCCGGCCCCAGCAGCGCCAGGTTGCCACTGTGGTCAACGGTGTAGCCGGGCTTGCTCGTGTCGGCGGGAATGAAGGGGATGCTCAGCGCATTGGCCAGCGTCTGAATCTGCGGCACCGGGCCGCTCAGGCCGATGAAACTCTTGTCGAAATACTCCAGATACTGCTTGAGCTGCTGCGGTGTGTCGCGGTCTGGATCCACGCTGACAAGCACCACCCGCAGGTGCTCAAGCGTCGCTGCAGGCAAGCCGCCTTTGATCTGCCGCAGCTGGGCCAGGGTAGTCGGGCAGATATCAGGGCAGTAGGTGTACCCAAAAAACAGCAGCGTCCATTTGCCCTTCAACTGATCGAGCCGAACTGACTGGCCATTCTGATCGCGCATTTCCAGCTCGGGCAGGGGCCGGCTTTGCGGCAGCAGAATCACCCCGGCATCAATCAAGGCGGTCTGCTGGCTATCGGCACCGCCTGACAACACCCGGCTGACGAGCACACCAAGGATCAAGGCGATCAGGCCAGCGACGATGAATACTGTTTTCTGGGTTCGGGTCATGATTGCTTAACACATGGCGGCAAGGTGGGGCATAGGTTAACCCTCGTTAATCGGGCGTCAGCACCAGACCCAGTAATAGCAGCAATAAACTTCAGCGTTTCAGGTCGCAAATGCACACCATGATGAATTTGATATGACAAATACGTCTTAGCTATCGATTTCAGCCAGCTAACGTATGATCTTCGCCTTTTTGTCCGAATCCGCCCGCCCGCAGGAGATCTCATGAACACCGCCGCTTTGCGCGAGCAGATTCAACGTGCCCATCAGCATGAAGCCGCTACCGGCCAGTTGCTGCGTCAATTGGAAACCCAGCTGCCCCACCTTCATCCTGCCATTGATATCCCCCAGGTGGATGCCAAGGGCGTCCTGAATCGTTTTGTCACTGCCTATATCGACCTGGTGCCGGACTTGCTGGACGCTGCCCATCAGGTGTCGGTCGAAGCCGGGATCGAAGGGCAGATCAGGCCCGTGCTGAAGATCGCCGAGCAGTTCTTTACCACACCGCCCGCTATCCTCAATGGCCACGAGGGCCTCGACAGCCTCCTCGACGAAGCCTACCTGGCCCATCGGCTGGTGGAGGAAGTGAACGATATTTACATCAAGCATTTCGAGCGGCCGCTGATTCCGTCCAACACCACGGTTGCCAGCCTCATCGCGCATCAATTGATCGGCGAAGCGTTCGCCAATCAACTCGATGAGGCCGTGCATCATGCGGTAGATACCTTGCTGGACGACGAAAGCTTCGAGCTGGAGTCGGTCGAAGCCTACCGCGAGCGCCTGAGCAGCCCCGAGACGGAAGCCGCCTGGAAACGCTGGCCCTGCCTGTCGCGCCAGCTAGGTATCAGCCTGGAACTGGACCGGGCCGAACAGGCGCAAAACCGGTAAAGGTGGAATACAGCTGTAGGCGCGCGAGGCCGCGATAGCGGTGTGTCAGGCAGAACGCCATCGCTCCTACAGGAATTGTGAGTTTGCAGATTTGTAGGAGCGCCCGACCACCGCGAGGCCGCGATGGCGGCGTGTCAGACAGGACGCCATCGCCGAGTCGCGCTGCTCCTGGGCTCCTACAGGAAGTGTGAGTCTGCAAGGATTTGTAGGAGCGCCCGAGCAACGCGAGGCCGCGATGGCGGTGTGCCAGACAGGACGCCATCGCCGAGTCGCGCTGCTCCTGGGCTCCTACGGGAATTGTGAGTCTGCAGATTTGTAGGAGCGCCCGAGCACTGCGAGGCCGCGATGGCGGTGTGTCAGGCAGGACGCCATCGCCGAGTCGCGCTGCTCCTGGGCTCCTACAGGAAGTGTGAGTCTGCAAGATTTGTAGGAGCGCCCGAGCACCGCGAGGCCGCGATGGCGGCGTGTCAGACAGGACGCCATCGCCGAGTCGCGCTGCTCCTGGGCTCCTACAGGAAGTGTGAGTCTGCAAGATTTGTAGGAGCGCCCGAGCAGCGCGAGGCCGCGATGGCGGTGTGTCACACAGGACGCCATCGCCGAGTCGCGCTGCTCCTGGGCTCCTACAGGAAGTGTGAGTCTGCGGGATTTGTAGGAGCGCCCGAGCAGCGCGAGGCCGCGATGGCGGTGTGTCAGGCAGGACGCCATCGCCGAGTCGCGCTGCTCCTGGGCTCCTACAGGAAGTGTGAGTCTGCAAGGATTTGTAGGAGCGCCCGAGCAACGCGAGGCCGCGATGGCGGTGGGTCAGGCAGAACGCCATCGCCGAGTCGCGCTGCTCCTGGGCTCCTACAGGAATCGTGAGTCTGCAGGATTTGTAGGAGCTCACCGAGGTTACGAGGCCAGCGATGGCGGTCCGTCTGATACACCGCTGTCGCGGCCTCGTGGTCGCTCCTACAGGATCAATAGCATCGCCTTCGCAGCCTGCGGCAACTCGTACCGATAGGCGAACCTTACGCGGCTGCGGAGCCGATTCCGGTCGTTGTCCTCAAGCGGCCTTCCAGCCGGCGCTTGAGCCCACGCGGTTCAATGATCAAACGTGAGCCCTGCGCGGCGTTGGCGCGGCCCCATTCTTCCAGCAGCTCCAGGCACGAATGGTCGATATAGCTCAGATTGGCCAATGGCACATGCACGGTGGTGCCCGCCGGGACGGTGCCCAGCACCTTGGTCAAGGCGGGCACCTTGAGGAAGGTGGCCGAACCGACCATGCGCAGCTCCACTTCGCCTGCGGCCTCCAGCGGTACAAGACTGATCTTCAGGCGCGAGGCCTTCAGCGCCAGCTTGACCAGGGTCAGACCGAAGCCCACCAGCACACCGGTCAACAGGTCGGTCAGGACGATCGCAGCAGCGGTCGCCGCATAGGTGAACATCGGCATCCGGCCATACCGGCCCAGGCCACGAAACGCCTTCAGATCAACCAACTTGCAGCCGGTGTAAACCAGCACGCCTGCCAGGCTCGCCACCGGAATGCTCTGCAGCACACTGGACAGCAGCAGCACGAAGGCCAGCAGCCAGAGACCGTGGAACATCGTGGACATACGCGTTGTGGCGCCAGCCTGGACATTGGCCGAGCTGCGCACGATCACGCCAGTCATTGGCAATGCGCCGACCAGGCCGCACAACACGTTACCGACGCCCTGGGCGCTCAGCTCCTTGTCGAAATCCGAACGCTGTCCGGCGTGCATGCGGTCCACCGCAGCGGCAGAGAGCAGCGTTTCAGCACTGGCAATGAACGCCACGGCAAAAGCCGCAATCAGAATCGCAGGATCCGCCAGGCTCATCAGGTCAGCGGGTCGCAACCAGTCAATGGCATCCGCCAGATTGTCCGGTACTTCCACGCGCTTGACCTGCAATGCCAGGGCAAGGCTGGCAAAGGTGGCAATGCCGACACCCAGCAAGGCGCCGGGAACAAAGCGCAGCGATTGCGGGCGGAATTTATCCCACAGGAACATCACCAGAATCGTGCCCAGGCCGAGCATACCGGCCTGCATGCCGGAACCAGGACCCACAGCCCCCAGCAGCGTGGCAGGGAACGCCACCAGATTATCCAGCCCCGACGGCTTGGGCCCGCCATCGAACATCACGTGCATCTGCGACAGCACAATCAGCACGCCGATACCCGCCAGCATGCCGTAGACCACAGCAGGTGCGGTCACTCTGAACCAGCAGCCGAGTTTCAGGCGCCCGGCGGCAATCTGCAGGATGCCCGCCAGCAACAGGATTGGCCCGAGCATGCCCATGCCATGCTCGCGCACCACCTCGAACACCAGCACCGCGAGCCCTGCGGCCGGACCACTGACCTGCAGGGGAGAACCGGCCAGCCAACCGACTACCAGACCGCCGATGATGCCGGTGATCAAACCCTTGGCAGGCGGCATGCCGGAGGCGATGGCAATGCCCATGCAAAGTGGCAATGCCACCAGGAACACCACGACGGAAGCAAGCAGCTCCCGTGGCAGTACGGATCTCAATTGAGCGATGCCCATGATGACTCTCCGGATTTCTTCAGACGTGACGACGCCTGACGGCGCGCCCAAGGCATGCCGTCAAGGTCGGATCGAGTACTAAAAGCGCTGAATCAGTAGCGCGATTTCGGCGTGGCCATCGGTGTCGGATGGTCGCCGTCCAGAGGCAGGAAACGGCCCTGTTCGGCGTCGTAGGCTCGGATTTCGCTGGTCTCGATGTCGTAAACCCAGCCATGGATGAACAACTGCCCACTGGCCAGTTTCGACGCGACAGAAGGGTGAGTGCGCAAATGTTGCAGCTGGGCGATGACGTTCTCTTCGGTCAGAACGTGCATCGTTTCTTTCTCGCCAGTGCAATTGCAGTTTTCTTCGACAACAGTGCGAGCCACTTCGGCGTGACGCAACCAGGCCGTGACCGTGGGCATCTTCGCCAGGGTGTGGGGGTTGAGTACCGCGCGCATCGCGCCGCAATCAGAGTGACCGCAGATGATGATGTGGTGAACACCCAATGCCATGACTGCGTATTCGATCGCCGTGGACACACCGCCGTTCATCGGGCCATAAGGCGGCACAACGTTGCCAACGTTACGCGTGACAAACAGGTCGCCCGGCGAACTGTTGGTGATCAGCTCAGGCACGATTCGCGAGTCGGCGCAGGTGATGAACATGGCGCGTGGCTGCTGCGCCGTGGCGAGTTTCTTGAACAGACCTTGTTGATCAGGGAAAACTTCCTGCCGGAAATGCTTGAAGCCGTTGACGATGTGCGCCAACGCTACATCAGCAGTTTCAGCGTGTGACAGGGTATCAGCCGAAACTGCCGAGTTCTGTTTATCCAGGTCGCTCATGTCGCATCCTC
Source organism: Pseudomonas viridiflava (assembly GCF_900585905.1). GTDB lineage: Bacteria > Pseudomonadota > Gammaproteobacteria > Pseudomonadales > Pseudomonadaceae > Aquipseudomonas. The sequence continues at coordinate 257,902 of NZ_UTVH01000031.1, read as the reverse complement.
TTGACGGATTGATGTGGATTATTGCTTTACCCGATGAAAACCGTACGACTGGCATCGCTTTCAGATCCTTCTGATCGCGCCCAACGGGGTCATGCAGATTTGCAGGCTAACCGTCAAAACTTAACTGAAACTGAATGTGGCGCTCTGGCTCAAGGGTTCCAGCCCGACGGCGCTAGTGGCGTTGGGCTAGCGCCGGTCTGAGGATTGGCGTCAGCCCTCGCAAACCTTGCTGAATGCCTGCACCACTTTATCCAGATTCTGTGCATTCAAGCCAGCCATGCACACGCGCCCGCTGTTGATCAGATAAACGGCGTGTTGATCGCGCAGCTGTTGGACCTGAGCGCGGCTGAAGCCGGTATAGCTGAACATGCCGCTCTGCTTGAGGATGTAGCTGAAGTCGCGATCAGGCATCTTGTCCCGCAGCGCTGACACCAGGCTGACCCGCATATCGATGATGCGCAGGCGCATGGCTTCCACTTCGGCCAGCCATTGCTCACGCAACTGCGGATCACCCAGGACCGCCGCCACGACGAGCGCGCCATGCCTGGGCGGGCTCGAGTAGTTGCGGCGTACCGTTGCCTTGAGCTGGCCGAGCACCCGGTCAGCCATGGCTGCATCGGCGCAGACAACCGATAACCCGCCCACACGTTCGCCATACAGCGAAAAAATCTTCGAAAACGAATTGCTCACCAGCACCGTCAGCCCGGCGTCGGCCATGGCGCGGATGGCGTAGGCGTCGGCGTCCATGCCCAGACCAAAGCCCTGATAGGCGGTGTCCAGGAACGGGATCAGCCTGCGCTCTGCGATCAGCTCGATAAGCTGATCCCATTGCGCCACGGACAGGTCAGCCCCGGTGGGATTGTGGCAGCACGGGTGCAGCAGGACGATGCTGTGCGCCGGGAGCGTTTGCAGGGTGTCAACCATGGCGGCGAAATTCACGCCGCCGGTGGCCGCATCAAAGTACGGATAGGTATTGACCTTGAAACCGGCACCGCCAAACAGCGCATGATGGTTTTCCCAGGTGGGATCGCTGACCCAGACCTGAGCGTCCGGATACGCCGCCTTGAGGAAGTCCGCGCCGACCTTCAATGCCCCCGAACCGCCCACTGTCTGAATGGTGGCAATGCGTCCCGCCAGCAAGGCCGCGTGCTGCGCGCCAAACAGGAGCGCCTGAACCCCGGCCCGGTAGCTGTCGAGGCCTTCCATCGGCAGGTAAACACAGGGCGCCTGCTGGCCTTCCAGCAAGCGGCGCTGGGCCTCCACCGCCGAGGGCAGACGCGGGATCTTGCCCTGCTCGTCGTAGTACAGCCCGATGCTGAGATTGACCTTCGCGGCGTTGGCATCCTTCTGAAAGGTGTCCATCAACGACAGAATCGGGTCACCGGCGTAGGACTCAATGTGGGCAAACATGACAGACAACTCCTCAGGCATCGGGCAAGTGAACGTGACCCTGCAGCGGCAACTATTCACATAACAGGCGCGCATCCTACACAAAGGCTTTCATGCACGCATTATCTGGATTATATGTGCGCAAATCGCGCACGAAAAAGGCAAACGGCGCGCCAAGCCTGCATAGGCAGGCCACGCGTCAACTCGGCACGATATGGTTTTCCTTCAAGCGCTCCAACACCACGGAGGTTTTCAGGTAGGACACACAATTGGTCGCGGAAATCCGCGCCATCAGCTGGTTGAGCGTGATGAGGTCGGCCACCGCCGCTTTGAGCGTGTAGTCAGCATCCCCGGTAGTCTTGTAGGCATCAATGACCGCTGATTCGGTGGCGATGAATGCCTGAAACGCTTGCGAGTGCTCCGGCCGGTGGCTGATCAGCTTCACCTCGACCATCGCCACCACTTCCAGATTCAACGCTTGCGGGGCCAGGCGGGCGTGGTAGCCGAGGATCAACTGCGCCTGCTCCAGGCCGATGCGACGGCGCGAACACTGGGACGCCGACAGGCCGATCAGGTCGCTGAGCTCTTGGTTGGTCAAGCGGCCGTTTTCCTGCAGCAAGGTGAGAATTTTCTGATCAAAATCGTCGATTTCGTTAGCTTTCATAACCTTGCTATCCACTGCAGTATTGGCCGTTGGGCACAAAGCCTATCAGTTTCTGCTTGACGCTAGGCCAATGGCGGGTAGCCTGCGTCATCCTTTTGTGGTGCTCGCACGTGTGAGCGAAGGTCGCAGCCAGCCGGCGCGGGCAGCTGTCATGCCCCACCGCCTGCAACAGGCGGCCTTTTTCCACTCGGTATCTTCACCTGGGTCAGGACCGTTTATGAACGAACACACATCCGCCACGCCCCTGCATCGCGGGCTCAAGAATCGGCACATCCAGCTGATCGCACTGGGCGGCGCCATCGGTACCGGGCTGTTCCTGGGCATCGCCCACACCATCAACATGGCGGGCCCGTCTGTCATTCTGGGCTATGCCATCGCGGGCGTGATTGCGTTTTTCATCATGCGCCAGCTTGGCGAAATGGTGGTTGAGGAGCCGGTCGCCGGCACCTTCAGCCACTTTGCCAACCGCTACTGGGGGCCCTTCGCCGGCTTCATGTCCGGCTGGAACTACTGGGTGCTCTATGTCCTGGTGGGCATGGCGGAACTGACCGCAGTGGGCACTTATGTGCAGTACTGGTGGCCCGAGATCCCGACCTGGATGTCGGCAGCGATATTCTTCGTGGCCATCAACCTGATCAACCTGACCAGCGTGAAAATCTTCGGCGAAATGGAATTCTGGTTTTCCATGATCAAGATCGTCGCCATCGTCAGCATGATCATATTCGGCGCCTGGCTGCTGGTCAGTGGCAATGGCGGGCCGGACGCCAGCGTCGCCAATCTGTGGCAGCACGGCGGGTTCTTCCCCAATGGCGTCAGCGGGCTGGTGATGGCCATGGCCTTCATCATGTTCTCCTTCGGCGGCCTGGAGCTGGTGGGCATTACTGCAGCCGAAGCCCAGGACCCGAAGACCAGCATCCCCAAGGCGACCAATCAGGTGATTTACCGCATCCTGATTTTCTACGTTGGCGCACTCGGCATCCTGCTTTCGCTCTACCCTTGGCAGAACGTGGTCCCTGACAGTAGCCCTTTCGTAATGATCTTTCACGCCCTGGACAGCAACCTGGTTGCGACTGCTCTCAACGTCGTGGTGCTGACCGCCGCGCTGTCGGTCTACAACAGTTGCGTGTACAGCAACAGTCGCATGCTGTTCGGTCTGGCCGTGCAAGGCAATGCGCCCAAAGCCTTGCTCACGGTCAACCGCCGTGGCGTGCCACTGCTGGCGCTGGCGATCTCGGCGGCCGCGACCGGCCTGTGCGTGGTGATCAACTATGTGATGCCGGGCAAAGCGTTCGAGCTGCTGATGGCACTGGTCGTCTCGGCACTGGTGCTGAACTGGATCGTGATCAGCATCACCCACCTGAAATTCCGTCAGGCCAAGCGCGCGGCCGGTGAGGTCACGCTTTATCAGAGCCTGGGCTACCCGCTGACCAACTACATCTGCCTGGTTTTCCTGCTCGGCATTCTGGTGGTGATGTACTTCACACCGGGCATTTCGCTGTCAGTGTTCCTGATTCCGGCGTGGCTGATCGTCCTGGCCATCGCCTATGCCGCCAAGCTGCGCAAGACGAAAACAGCGCCTGCGGTTCGAGGCTGATCACAACAACGACAACTGCCCACCCGGTGGGCAGAACGCTGTGCAGTCCAGCTCGAACGCCTCGCGCCGGTTCAGCCCCAGCCGTTTGACGGCCATGCCGTAACGCTGCGCCAGCAGCTCGGCAAACGGCCCTTCGCCGCGCATGCGCACGCCAAAACGGCTGTCGTACACCTCGCCGCCGCGCACCTGCCGCACCAGGCTCATGACATGCTCGGCGCGTTGCGGGTAATGCGTCTGCAGCCATTGCTCGAACAGCGGCGCCACCTCCAGCGGCAGACGCAGCATCACGTAGCTGGCGCTCAAGGCACCGGCCGCTTTGGCTTCGCTTAACAGGGCTTCAAGCTCCATGTCGTTGATCATCGGGATCATCGGCGCGCATAGCACACCCACCGGTATACCGGCATCACGCATTACCCGAATCGCCCGCAACCTGGCTTTCGGCGCCGCCGCGCGGGGTTCGAGAATGCGTTTGAGCTCATCGTCCAGCGTGGTGAGGCTGATGAACACCGACAGCAGATTAAGCCTGGCCAGCTCACTGAGCAGGTCCAGGTCACGCAGGATCAGCGAGCCCTTGCTGATGATCGTCACCGGGTGGCGATAGCGCAGCAGCACTTCAAGCACTGCGCGGGTGATCTTGTATTCACGCTCGATGGGCTGATAGGGGTCGGTGTTGGCGCCCAGCGTGATCGGCGCGCATTGGTAGCCCGGCTTTGACAACTGCTGCTCAAGCACCGCCGCCGCGTTGGTCTTGGCGATCAGTTTCGTCTCGAAATCCAGCCCCGGCGACATGTCCCAGTAGGCGTGACTGGGCCGCGCATAACAGTAAATGCAGCCATGCTCGCAGCCCCGGTAAGGATTGATCGAGCGATCAAAGGGAATGTCCGGCGAGCTGTTGCGGGTGATGATGCTTTTGGCAGTCTCGTGAGTGACCTGCGTGCCCTGGGTGAGGGGCACTTCCTGATACCAGCCGTCGTCCTCGACCACTGTGCGGGACGGGGCGAAGCGGTTAGGCGGATTGCTGGCCGTACCACGGCCACGGGGCGGGAAAATCAGCGACATGGAACACCCTGGTCTGTATATGCATACAGTACCTTCAAGACGCGACCATCGCCAGTTCATCGCCTGAAAAAACCATTCTCTCGATGAACGGCGCGCTGGTCGCCGCTCGTCAGCCGCCATTCGCTCTCGGTAAGGGCAACGCCACGCTAATAACCAGTAACAACGACATCCTTCCAATACGTTGTCAGTCAACTTCTACTACTTCGCCTGTGCGTTCACAGCACAGCGTCAAGACTACCTGGATGACGCCAGGACTCATCATTACTGAAAAGGATTTCAGAATTGAACAACCTACTTTTCATCAGCAAGCTTCTATTGGCCTCAACGCTCTGCGTCGCTAGCCTTTCAGCACACGCGTCGGTTACGGGGATGGACAAACCGTTCAATGAACATCACTTCATCACCACCCATAACTCATACGAAAAAATCAATCAGCATCTCGCGGAAATGCCGCAACAACTCAAGGACGGTGTAAGAGGCTTCATGCTTGACCTGTACGTGGATTCGGGCAAATCCGGAGCCAACCGAATCAAGGTGTGTCATAAAACCACTGCCTGCTATGGCCACTTCGCCAATCACCTGAAGAATGAATTCATTCCGTTTCTTGAAACCAACCCGACTGAAGTGGTGACGATCTTTCTGGAGACCTATGTCGAGCGCGATGACTTGCAGCAGGTGTTCGACAGCGTTCCCAAACTCGGAAACCATTCATTCAACCCGGCCAACTTCTCCGCCGCCAGATGGCCTACGCCCGAAGAAATGGCTGCCCGCAACAACCGCCTGATCCTGATGACTGACAAACGCGACGTTGCAGGCAACTACATCGTCAACGGTAAAACCGTCAGCGTCCTGTTTGATCGGGACTGGATCGTGCAGAACCACTGGGCGACCCTCGGCCCGGTCGCCTCCAGCATCGAGAAGGCCCATGACTGGTCGTGCCCGACACGCTGGAGCGGGACGCCCATCGATACAAAGACAGTCGCCGCCTCGACACAGAAACAATGGCCACGGCTGTTCCTGATGAATCAGTTCCACACCGCCACATCGACAACACCTGACTCCGCTTCCTACGACAACAACCTGACCTACCTTCTGCGCCGAGCAAACAACTGTGGCCTCAACCCCAATTACGTCGGGGTCAACAATTATCGAAGCGGCGACCTGCGCGCTTATACCCAGACCCTGACTCACGGCGGCATTTACTTATGGGAGGGCGGCAATGCCGACAAAAAACAGGATGCGGTATGCGCCATCCCCGCAGGCAGCAAGACGTTGAAGTTTCCGACACAGGGCTGCGAAAACGACGAAGCAAGGTCGATGTCACTGTCGGGCATCAAGGAGGGCACGCGCATTACGCTCTTCGACAATCGTGACGGCAAGCGACATGACGACTACAGCATTATCGATATCAAACGCGACATCGGCATGTCCGAGGAAGTGGTCATTGGCTCATTTGAGCGCAATGCCGATAACGGCACCTACCAGGCGGTGTATACACGCAACAACGGGCTGGACGGCAAGGTTTCGCGCATTGAAATTGGCCGCACGCCTGTGGATTTTTCCGATGCGGCCATCGTGATGTATGAGGGTAATAATGCTTCACAAAACCTGGACTGTACTGTCCCGTTCAACAGCAATCATCGCTTCAGCATGAAGAAAAACAGCCACGGATGCTCCAACGATGAGATTCGCTCGGCAAAGATCATTAAGGCAAAAGCCGGGACCAGCTTTACACTTACCGGTCATCCCGCAGGCAACTCTTCCCAGGGCAGGACCACCGTCACCATCAAGCGCGACATCACCTACCCGATGACCATTGCCAGCTTCAACAGGTCGTTTGAAAACGCCTATGTCAAAGTCGAGGCGAAGGGCTCGATAGACGGGAAAATTTCCTACGGCTATTTCAACGGCGCGATAACGGCTGATGGATTGAAACCTGCGCGACAGGGTGCTCGCGATCAGCGAGCCCCTGCAGTCAGCGTTACAAATCCGGATCGACGGGTTTTTTAAGCTTCGGATTGGGGAAGAACTGCACGCCCTGGACTTTAGGGTCCAGGGTCTTGACCGCGATCTTGTTGACCCGCGTACCCAATTCGCTGGGCACCGAATTGCCCTGCTCATTGAGCGTGTCGCTGTAACCGCAGCCAACGCACTCACGGTGCGGAACGTCGTTGACGCTCCACATCATGAGTTTGTCCGGCTCGCTGCACGCCGGGCAGACAGCCCCGGCGATGAAGCGCTTCTTGGTAATGACTACCGGTGTCTCGGTCATGCCGCCGCATCCTCACTCAGGCCACTGTGGCGCAAGAGTGCGTCAATCGAAGGCTCGCGTCCGCGGAAGTCGACGAACAGCACCATCGGCGCCTGCGAACCGCCACGGGCCAGAATTGCCTCGCGAAATGCACGCCCGGTGTCGGCATTGAGTACGCCGTCTTCCTCGAACTTCGAAAACGCGTCTGCCGACAGCACTTCGGCCCACTTGTAGCTGTAATACCCTGCCGCGTAACCACCGGCGAAGATGTGCGCGAAGCTGTTGGGGAAGCGGTTGTAGGCGGGCGGGCGCATCACTGAGACTTCGTCGCGGATGCCTTCAAGCACCTGCGCCACGCTGCGACCATCACCATGGGTGGCGTGCAGTTCGAAGTCGAACAGCGAAAACTCCAGCTGGCGCACCATCATCAGGCCGGACTGGAAGTTCTTCGCCGCCAGCATTTTCTCCAGCAGGTCCTGGGGCAGTGCTTCGCCAGTCTGGTAATGACCGGAAATCAGCGCCAGGCCTTCCGGCTCCCAGCACCAGTTTTCCATGAACTGGCTTGGCAGCTCGACAGCATCCCAGGCCACGCCATTGATCCCCGAAACGCCAGCATGCTCAACCCGGGTCAGCAAGTGATGCAAGCCGTGGCCGAATTCGTGAAACAAGGTGGTGACTTCATCGTGACTCAGCAAGGCGGGCTGGCCAGGTGACGCTGGGGTGAAGTTGCACACCAGGTTGGCCACCGGGCTCTGCAACTGGCCTTCGGCGGTACGGCGACGATCACGGGCGCCGTCCATCCAGGCACCGCCGCGCTTGTTGGCGCGGGCGTACAGGTCGAAGAAGAAACGCCCGACGTGCTGACCGTTTTCCTTGATCTCGAACAGGCGTACATCCGGATGCCAGGTATCGAAGCCCTTTTGCTCGGCGATTTCGATGCCGTACAGACGCTGCACGATGGCGAACAGACCGCCCAGCACTTTATCGATCGGGAAGTAGGCACGCAGCGCTTCCTGAGACACGCTGTAACGCTGCTCACGCAGTTTCTCGCCATAAAAGCCGCTGTCCCAGCTTTGCAGGTCCGGGCAGCCCTGTTCGGCGGCGTAGGCCTTGAGCTGCTGCAGATCCTGCGCGGCGAAAGGCTTGCTGCGCCTGGCCAGATCGCGCAGGAAGGTCAGCACCTGATCGCTGGATTCAGCCATCTTGGTCGCCAGACTCAACTCGGAGAAGCTGGCGAAACCCAGCAGGCTGGCAAGCTCTTGGCGCAGATCGAGGATCTGCTCCATCACCGGGCCGTTATCGTTCTGGCCAGCATTGGGGCCCTGATCGGATGCGCGAGTGCAATAGGCGGCGTAAACCTCTTCACGCAGGGCGCGGTCTTCGGCGTAGGTCATCACCGCGTAATAGCTCGGGAACTCCAGGGTGATCAGGAAGCCTTCCAGCCCTTTGGCCTGAGCCGCTGCGGCCATTTGCTGTTTGGCCGAATCCGTCAGGCCCGCCAGCGAGGCTTCGTCGGCAATCAGCTTGGTCCAGGCCTGGGTGGCGTCGAGCAACTGGTTGGAAAACTGGCTGCCCAGCTCGGACAGCTTGCTCTGCACTTCGGCGTAGCGCTTCTGCTGCTCGGGCGGCAGATCGATGCCCGACAAGCGGAAGTCACGCAGGGACTGTTCGAGAATGGTTGTCTGCGCCACCTCGAAACCCGCCGCTTGCGGGCTGTTGGCCAGGGCTTCAAACGCTTGAAACAGCTCGCGGTTCTGACCCATCTCGGTGGAATAGGCGCTCAACGCAGGCAGGCACGACTCGTAGGCTTCACGCAGTTCGGCGCTGTTGCACACGGCGTTGAGGTGGCTGACCGGGCTCCAGGCCGCGCCGAGGCGGTCGTTGAGCTCGTCCATCGCCAACACCAGACCTGCCCATGTAGGCTGCGAACCTTCGCGGGCGAGGATGTCGGCAATGGCGGCGCGGTTGTCGGCCAGAATCTGTTCGATGGCAGGTTTTACGTGCTCGGCACGGATCGCCGAGAAAGGTGGCAGGTCGTAGGATTGCAGAAGAGGATTGCTCGCGCTCACGGTTTTGCACCTTGGCTGAAAGAAACACTCAAGCATCTTAATTACAATCGGCGCACCGCGCAGCTATCTCACCGGGATTGGCTGCCTATCAGCGTCAGAGAAGGAGCCTATCGTGGCGATTCGCACGTTTCAGAACCACACTCCATGCCTTGGCGAACGGGCGTTCGTCGACCATTCGGCCGTGGTGCTGGGGGATGTCGAGATTGGCGCCGACAGCTCGGTCTGGCCGCTGACCGTCATTCGCGGCGACATGCACCGCATCCGCATTGGCGCCCGCACCAGCGTGCAGGACGGCAGCGTGCTGCACATCACCCACGCCGGGCCGTTCAACCCCGACGGTTTCCCGCTGCTGATCGGCGATGAAGTGACCATCGGCCACAAAGTCATGCTGCATGGCTGCACCCTCGGCAATCGCATCCTGGTCGGCATGGGCAGCACGATCATGGATGGCGCCGTGGTAGAAGACGAAGTAATCATCGGCGCAGGCAGTCTGGTGCCACCGGGCAAAGTGCTTGAGCGCGGCTTTCTGTATGTCGGCCGCCCGGTGAAACAGGTGCGTGCACTGACCGACAAGGAAATCGCCTTCTTCCCCTACAGCGCTGCCAACTACGTCAAGCTCAAGGACCTGCATCTGGCTGAAGGCTTTGACCAGCCATGCTGAACGAGCGCCCGGGAATGCACCACCAGAACATCCTCTTCGACCTTGACGGCACCCTGACTGACCCGCGCCTGGGCATCACCCGCTCGATCCAGTTCGCCCTCGCCAAACTGGGCATTGATGAACCCGACCTGGCGCAGCTTGAGCACTTCATCGGCCCGCCGTTGCTGCAGCAATTCATGCACGCCTACGCCTTTGATGAGGCCACCGCATGGCAAGCCGTGGGGTTTTATCGCGAGCGCTTCAAGGTCACCGGGCTGTACGAAAACGAGGTGTTCGACGGCGTCTTCGAACTGCTCGACACCCTGACCGCGCAAGGCCGAACGCTGTACATCGCCACCTCCAAACCCTGGATATTCGCGCGCGAAATCGCCCGCCACTTTGACTTCGCCCGCTACTTCAAGGTCATCTACGGCAGCGAGCTGGACGGCACCCGCACCGACAAAGTCGAACTGATCGCCCACCTGATCGCCACCGAACAGCTGGACCCAAAGCACACCCTGATGATCGGCGACCGCAAACACGACCTCATCGGCGGCCAGCAAAACGGCCTCGACGTCGCTGCGGTTGGTTACGGCTTCGGCAGCCACGAAGAACTCCAGGCGCAGGCGCCGACGTTTCATTTCAGTACGCTGGCGCAGTTGCGTGAGGCGTTTGCAGGCAGCTAATCAAGCCTGCCTGTCGTTATCGCCCGATGCGTTCAGCATCAGGCCTGCGCTGCTCAGGGTGATGAACAGCAGCGCCATATCAGGCCTCAAGCGGGATCGACGTGGGACCGGCTTTAGCCGGGAATACACTATTTCTGCCAACGCACATGTGTCGCCGATGCGGGCCTCTTCCCGGCTGAAGCCGGTCCCACGTCCTGGCACTGAAGCAAAACCCGCTGATCACGGTCATACTTCCAGCCAATAACAAAAGGGGAAGGGTCCGATGCCGCAGTCCTGTTCCATTGATCAAGCGGTCGCGCATGTCATTGCGCAGTTGCCGACTCACATCCATCTGGGGATTCCGCTGGGTCTGGGTAAACCGAATCGCTTCGTCAACGCGCTGTATCAGCGTATTGCGCAGATGCCGGAACGGCAGCTGACGATCTATACCGCGTTGAGCCTCGGACGGCCGGCTCAGGGCGATGGCTTGCAGGGGCGATTTCTACAGCCATTTGTCGAGCGTATTTTTGCCGATTATCCCGAGCTGGATTTTCTGGCGGCGCTGCATGCCGACAACCTTCCCGCCAACATTCGCGTGCAGCAGTTTTTCATGCAGCCGGGCAGCCTGCTCAACAGCGCGCCTGCGCAACAGGATTACATCAGCAGCAACTACAGCCACGCGGCGCGGGACATCAATGCCGCCGGGCTGAATCTGATCGCGCAGCTGGTGGCGCGTGACGAGCAGCATCCCGGCAGGCTGAGCCTGAGTTGCAACCCCGATGTCACCCTTGATCTGCTGCCACTGGTTGCCAGGCGCCGCGCTGCCGGGCAGACCATTCTGATGCTGGCGCAGGTGCATGCTGATCTGCCGTACATGCCCGGTGATGCCGAGCTGAATGAACAGGACTTCGACCTCCTGATCGACGAAGAAGAGCGCAGCACGCTGTTTTCCACGCCCAACATGCCGGTGGGTCTGCAGGATCACTTCATTGGCCTGCACGCCAGCACGCTGGTGCGCGATGGCGGCACGCTGCAGATCGGCATCGGCGCCATGGGCGATGCGCTGACGGCGGCGCTGCTGGCACGCCAGGCTGACAACGACACCTATCGCGCCGTGCTCGGCGAGCTCAACCTGAGCGACTGGCAAGCGCTGATCGAGCGCGAGGGCGGGGTGACGCCGTTCGAGACCGGGCTGTACGGCTGCAGCGAAATGCTGGTCAACGGATTGCTGGTGCTGATGGAGGCCGGGATTATCCGGCGCAAGGTCTACGCCGATGTGGCGCGTCAGCGCGAAGCCAACGCAGGCACCCTCGACGACAATGCTTACACCGATGCGACGGTGTTGCATGGTGGTTTCTTCCTTGGGCCGCTGAGCTTTTACCAGCGCCTGCGCGAGTTCAGTGCCGAGCGTCTGGGCCAGATCAACATGACTGCCATCAGCTACATCAACGAGCTGTACGGCGACGAGCAACTCAAGCGTCTGCAGCGGCGTGACGCGCGCTTCATCAACAGTGCCTTCACCATGACGCTGATGGGGGCGGCGGTGTCGGATCAACTGGCCGATGGTCGCGTGTTGAGTGGCGTGGGCGGGCAGTACAACTTTGTCGCACAGGCCCACGCGCTAGAAGATGCGCGCTCGATTCTGATCCTGCGTAGCTGGCGCGAGTCGGGTGGCGAGGTCAGCTCCAATATTGTCTGGGAGTACGGCCACACCACCATTCCCCGCCACCTGCGTGACATCGTGGTGACCGAATACGGCATCGCTGATCTGCGCGGCAGGACCGACGCAGCGGTGATCGAGGCCCTGCTCAACATCAGCGATTCACGTTTTCAGCCGCATCTGATCGAACAGGCCCAGAAAGCCGGCAAGCTGCCCAGGGATTTCCGCCTCGACCCACGCTTTGCGCATAACACGCCAGAGCGTCTGCAGGCCATTGCCGACCGGTATCCTCAGCTGTTTCCGGAGTATCCGCTGGGGTGCGACTTTGACACCGAGGAGCGTGAACTGCTGCGCGCGCTGCAATGGCTCAAGAGCAAGTTCAAGCTGAGCGAGATCCTCGAGTTGGGCAAGGCCACCCTGGACGCGCCCGAACCACAGGCGTATCCGCTGCACCTGGCGCGCATGCAGCTCGATCAACCGCAAGGGCTCAAGGAGGAGTTGTATCAACGCTTGTTGCTGGCGGGGCTGCAAAGTACGGCAAAGACCGATGCCATCGCCGGGCATATTCAGCCGTAGACACCCGGCCGGCCCCACGGCAACGCCTTGTTGCAGGAGCGCATTTATTCGCGAGGCGTCGCGCCTGACACATCACCTCGCCAACACGTGGCCTCCGGCAAATCGGCGGTATGGTCGTGAGACCAGCCATCAGCCATCAAGCTTCGGGCGTGCCAGCCATTCCTTGCCGCGCAGCATGCCTCGCCAGTACAGCGGCGGCAGAATGCGCTCTTTGAGCAACCAAGCCAGCCGGGTCGGGTGGCGACCGTCCAGGAGCCAGGCCGGAAAGCTCGGCGCCAGCTTGCCGCCGTAGGTGAATTCGGCAAGCACGATCTTGCCACGCTCCACTGTCAGCGGGCATGAGCCGTAGCCGTCGTACTGCGCCAGACGGCTCAGGCGCCCCATCGCCACCAGCACGTTATTGGCCACTGTCGGCGCTTGCTTGCGCGCGGCGGCAACGGTTTTGGCGTTGCTGGTGTTGACCACATCACCCAAGCCATGGACGTTGGCAAAACCACGATGGCGCAGCGTCGCCGGATCGACATCCACCCAGCCGGACGCGTCGGCCAACGGGCTCTGGCGAATGAAATCCGGGGCCACCTGGGGCGGCACGACGTGGAGCATGTCAAAGCTTTCTTCAATGGTTTCGCTGCTGCCATCGGCCAAGGTACGAACGAAGGTCGCCACCTGACGCGGCCCGTCCACCGCCACCAGCCTGTTGCCAAATTGCAGGTTGATGCCGTAGCGCTCGACGTAGTCCATCAATGCGGGCACGTACTCGGCGACGCCAAAGAGCACGCCTCCGGCATTGAAGAACATTGGTTTGATCTGGCTCAGATGGCCGTTTTTCAACCAGTGATCGCAGGACAGGTACATCGCCTTCTGCGGCGCGCCGGCGCATTTGATCGGCAGCGGCGGCTGGGTGAACAGCGCTTTGCCCTGCTTGAGCTGCTGCACCAGCTGCCAGGTGTAGGGCGCCAGATCGAAGCGATAGTTGGACGTCACACCATTGCGCCCCAGCGTCTCGGTGAGGCCTTCGATGGCGTCCCAGTCCAGCTTCAGACCGGGGCAGACGATCAACTGCTGATAGCGCACCGTGCGGCCATCGGCGAGGGTGAGCTGGTTATCCTCAGGCGCGAACGCAGCCACACTGGCCTTGAGCCGCTGGGCCCCCTTGGGAATCAGCGAATTCAGACTGCGGGCGGTGGCCTGCGCATCGAACACACCGGCGCCGACCAAGGTCCAGCCGGGTTGGTAGTAATGGGTCTCAGCCGGATCGATGATGGCGATATCCAGCGCAGCATCCCGGGCCAGCAGCGAGGCCGCTGTAGCGATGCCTGCCGAGCCGCCGCCCACGATCACGATCTGATGACTGAGGTCGTTGGTGTCCTGCATGGCGAAAACTCCAGTTTAGAGGTCGGCTCAAAGCGCGTTGAGCGGGATTTTCAGGTAGCGCACGCCGTTGTCTTCGGGTTCCGGCAGATGCCCGGCGCGCATGTTGATTTGCACTGACGGCAGGATCAGCACCGGCATGTCCAGGGTGGCGTCGCGGGCTTCGCGCATCTGCACGAACGCGTCCTCGTCGATGCCCTGACGGATATGCACATTGCTGGCGCGCTGTTCAGCCACTGTCGTCATGTACTGCAAGGCGCGGCCATCGGGCTGATAGTCATGGCACAAAAACAGCCGCGTCGAATCGGGCAGGGCCAGAATGCGATGGATCGAGCGAAACAGCGTGCGCGCATCGGCCCCCGGGAAATCGCAGCGCGCGGTGCCGTAGTCGGGCATGAACAGCGTGTCGCCGACAAATGCCACGGTTTCGCCTGCCAGTTCGAACACGTAAGTCATGCACGCAGGCGTGTGCCCCGGCGTATGCATGGCCCGCGCCTGAAGCGAGCCGACGCTGAAACCGGCGCCGTCGTCGAGCAGCACGTCGAACTGACTGCCATCGCGGGCAAATTCGCCCGGCGCGTTGAACAGCGTGCCGAATACGTCCTGCACCGTCCTGATGTGGCTGCCGATGGCGATTCTGGCGTTCAGCTGATCCTTCAGATAGGCCGCTGCAGACACATGATCGGCGTGAACATGGGTTTCAAGAATCCACTGCACCGACGCGCCGAGTTCCTGCACGCGGGCGATGAGACGGTCGGCCGATTCGGTGTGGGTGCGGCCGGATTTGGGGTCGAAATCCAGCACGCTGTCAATCAGCGCACAGTGCCTGCTTTGAACGTCCATCACCAGGTAACTGAGCGTCGATGTCTGCGCGTCGAAGAACCCTTCGACCTGCAGACGTTCGGCGATGATCATGATCAGGTTCCCCTGTAGGAGCTGGCGCACTGCGAGTGCGCCAGGTCAGGAATAATACGTGCGCAACCTTCGGCAGCTCCTGGCGGGGGACGTTCCTTGGGCAACGTGAAAGCTACTTCACCTGCACCTTGAAGAAGTCCTGCCGCCCGAAAGGGCTGACCTGGTAGCCGCTGACGTTGTTGCGCGTCAGCACTGCAGCGGTCGGATGCGCCAGCGGCAGCCATAAGGCCTGCTGCTGAATCTGTTGCTGCGCCTGATGGTACAGCTTGCTGCGTGACGCCTGGTCAGGGGTTGCCTTGCCGTCGCTGATCAGCTTGTCCAGCGTGGCATCGCAGTAGCGCGCGAAATTGGTCCCGGATTTTACTGCCGAGCAGGAGAACTGCGGCGTCAGGAAGTTATCCGGGTCGCCATTGTCGCCCGCCCAGCCCATGAACAACAGGTCATGTTCGCCTGCCTTGGCGCGACGAATCAGCTCACCCCACTCGATCACCTTGATCTCGGCCTTGATGCCGATCTTGTCCAGGTCGGCTTGCAGCAATTGCGCACCCAGGTTCGGGTTGGGGTTGAGCAGGCTGCCTGAAGGCCGCGTCCAGATCGTGGTCTTGAAGCCATCCTTCAAACCGGCCTTGGCCAACAGCGCCCTGGCTTTGGCGACGTCCTGGGGATAACCGGGCAGGTCTTTGGCGTAACCCCAGGTGTTAGGCGGATAAGGCCCGTTGGCCGCCTCGGCGGTGCCTTCGAACACCGCCTTGAGGTAGCTGGCCTTGTCGAACGCGAGGTTGATGGCCTGGCGTACTTCGGCTTTGTCAAAAGGCGGATGCTGGCTGTTGATGGCCACGAACGCCGTCATGAAGGCTTCGGTTTTCGCAACACCCAGTGACGAATCCTTGGCCGCCGCCTGGATGTCCAGCGGCTTGGGCGATAGCGCGATCTGGCACTCGTTCTGACGAATTTTTTGCAACCGCACATTGGCATCCGGGGTGATCGCAAAAATCAGGTGATCGACCCCCGGCTTGCCGGCGAAGTAGTCGGGATTTGCTTCGTAACGCACCACGGCGTCTTTCTGGAAACGCTTGAACACGAACGGCCCGGTGCCGATGGGTTGGCTGTTGAGCTTTTCCGGGGTGCCCGCCTTGAGCAATTGCGCGGTGTACTCAGCCGAGTAAACAGACGCAAAGCCCATGCTCAATGTGGCAAGGAAGGTCGAATCCGGGTGGTCGAGGGTGAACCTGACGGTCAGCGGGTCTGGCGCCTCGATCTTCTTGATCAGCGCTGGCAGCTGCATCGACTGCGCATGGGGGAAGCCGCTCTGCGCCACCTTGTGCCACGGGTTCTGCGCATCGAGCATGCGCTGGAAGCTGAAGACCACGTCGTCGGCATTCAACTCGCGGGTCGGGGTGAAGTACTCGGTGTGATGAAATTTCACGCCCGGGTGCAATTTGAAATCATAGGTCAGGCCATCGGCCGACACTGTCCAGCTTTGCGCAAGGCTTGGCACCAGCTTGCCGCTTGCGGCGTCGAAGTCCACCAGCCGATTCATCAGCACGTCGGCAGAGGCGTTGGTGGTCGTCAGCGAGTTGTATTGCACCACGTCAAACCCTTCGGGGCTGGCTTCGGTGCAGACACTCAAAGTGGCTTGCGCCTGGGCCAGCAGCGGGACGAACAGCGGAGCGAGCAATAACGGTAGGGCAGCTAGGCGCATGGCTATATTCCTGTGAAAAAAGGCTCCATCTGCCCGTGCAGTCTGGGAAGAGAACTACCCTAGACCATGCACGGGCAGAGAACAATCGTTACGAACCGACCAGTGGTAAATCCGCCATCACCCCCGACATCGCCCGACCGTCGGGCTGCAAACGCTGTATTGTGCACAGGCAAAGTACATTGCCTGTTGTTGCACCCCAGCCTTTCTGGTATAAAGCAGCGCTCTTTTCTAGGGGCCCGGTTCCTTCACTGTAGGTGTAGCCGGTAAGACCCTTAAAGAAACGCGGCGCCTGGCGCCAAATGACTGAGAGATTAAGCGGCCAACCCATGCCGGGTTGGGCATGTGGTTTTAGAGGGCTGAGGCATGTCGAGAGTATGTCAAGTTACCGGTAAGGGTCCGGTGACTGGGAATAACATTTCCCACGCAAACAACAAAACCCGTCGTCGTTTCCTGCCAAACCTGCAGCATCACCGCTTCTGGGTTGAAGAAGAGAAACGTTTTGTTCGTCTGCGCGTATCTGCCAAAGGCATGCGTATCATCGACAAGCGTGGCATCACTGTTGTGCTCGCTGAACTGCGTCGCGACGGCAAAATCTAAGGGGAGAAGGTCATGCGTGAATTGATCCGATTGATTTCTAGTGCTGGCACCGGTCATTTCTACACGACCGACAAGAACAAGCGCACCACTCCGGACAAAATCGAAATCAAAAAATTCGATCCGGTTGTTCGCAAGCACGTGATCTACAAGGAAGGCAAAATCAAGTAATTGATTTTTCTTTCCAATGAAAAGGGCCCGTATCGCAAGATACGGGCCCTTTTTGTTGCCTTGCTGTCTGAGCGCAGCGTTTTTCAACGTTCGCCCAGACAATGATCAGCCAAAGCTGAACCCTGCAATGAGACCTGCATTGTCAACCCGGACGGAAATGCGGTTAACGTCGAATTCCCGGGTGGATAAATCGCCCGGACCGAGAACCCGGTTACGCCCCGTCAGCTCGCTGATGTACGGCTTGACGCTGGGTACATAGCGGCTGCCGATCAAGAATTGCAGCTGTTGCACGATTTGTTCGTTGGTCATGATCTAAGTCCTTTTATCGGTGATTGTCCTTCCTGGACGTGATCAGCATCCCCCGTCACAAGCCGCCATGTGCACTACATAATTACCGCAGTCTCATTTTTTTCCAGCGACTGTGCCTGTTCGAACACCACGTAAATCTTGCGGCAGTGTTCCAGCACCTCCCAGGTCCCTTTGAACCCGGCAGGGATGACAAAACGATCACCGGCGCGCAGCGTCTTTGACTGCCCGTGCTCATCGCGCAGCACCGACACCCCATGAACGATTTCGCAATACTCATGCTCGCTGTAGCTTACCGCCCACTGCCCGATGTCACCCTCCCAGACACCCGCATTCATCTGGCCGCAAGGGCTGTTGTAGTGGTTATAAAGTGTCTGCTGCGGGTCGCCCTTGAGAATTTTTTCGGCGGCCGGACGGTACGTCTCGGCGCTGGTAGAGGCTTCGCTGAAATCCACGATGCTGTCGATGGTCATTTGCTGCCCTCACGATGAATTGCCTTGCTGGTTGGACGAAGCCTGCTGGCAATAGTGCCAAACAGCCAGTGACCATGTTGTGAAAATCGAACAAAAGCCGCCCGTTCGCCCCGTTATGTCAAAGATATTGGAAATCCCCAGGTCACTGGTTTAGGGTGGTGAGTGCCGTTGCCCGGGCTTGAGCAACGATGGCCAGCCACTTTCAACGCCATTTTCTCGCCTGGGCACACCCTGATCGATTGAGCGGAGGACATACGCATGACCACCCTGACCCACGCAGACTGGGAACAGCGCGCCAAGGACCTGAAAATTGAAGGTCGCGCGTTCATCAATGGCCAATACAGTGCCGCCGCTTCCGGTGAAACCTTCGAATGCATCAGCCCGGTGGATGGCAGGTTCCTGGCCAACGTCGCCAGCTGCGACAGCGCCGACGCTCAGCGCGCGGTAACGAGCGCCCGCGAGGCGTTCAATTCAGGCGTCTGGTCGAAACTGGCTCCGGCCAAGCGTAAAGCCGTGATGTTGCGCTTCGCCGCCCTGATCAATGCACACGTCGAAGAACTGGCGCTGCTGGAAACCCTGGACATGGGCAAGCCCATCAGCGACTCGCTGGGCATCGACATCCCAGGCGCGGCCAATTCCCTGGCCTGGAGCGGGGAGGCCATCGACAAGCTGTATGACGAGGTGGCCGCCACGCCGCACAACCAGCTGGGTCTGGTCACGCGCGAGCCGGTGGGTGTAGTGGCCGCCATCGTGCCATGGAATTTCCCGCTGCTGATGGCCTCCTGGAAGCTCGGGCCCGCGCTGTCCAGCGGTAACTCGGTGGTGCTCAAGCCTTCGGAAAAGTCGCCACTGACTGCCATTCGCGTCGCCCAACTGGCGATTGAAGCCGGTATCCCGCCTGGCGTGCTCAACGTGTTGCCCGGCTATGGTCATACCGTGGGCAAGGCGCTGGCGCTGCATATGGACGTCGACACCGTGGTATTCACCGGCTCGACCCGAATCGCCAAACAGCTGCTGATCTACGCGGGCGAATCAAACATGAAGCGCATCTGGCTGGAGGCGGGGGGCAAGAGCCCCAATATCGTCTTCGCCGATGCGCCGAATTTGCAGGCTGCCGCCGAATCGGCCGCCAGCGCCATTGCCTTCAATCAGGGCGAAGTCTGCACTGCCGGGTCGCGTCTGCTCGTCGAGCGCTCGATCAAGGACAGCTTCCTGCCAATGGTCATCGAGGCCCTGAAAAGCTGGAAGCCAGGCAACCCGCTGGACACGGCCACAACCGTCGGGGCGCTGGTCGATACGCAACAGATGAATACGGTGCTGTCGTACATCGAAGCAGGTCATGCCGACGGCGCCACACTGGTGGCCGGGGGCAAGCGCATTCTGCAGGAAACCGGCGGCACCTATGTCGAGCCGACGATTTTCGATGGTGTCACCAACGCCATGAAGATCGCCCAGGAAGAAATCTTCGGCCCGGTATTGTCAGTGTTGACCTTCGACACGGCAGAGGAGGCGATCCAGATTGCCAACGACACGCCCTACGGGCTGGCTGCTGCCGTGTGGACCGCCGACCTGTCCCGCGCCCACCTTACTGCCAAGGCGCTGCGTGCCGGCAGCGTGTGGGTCAATCAATACGACGGTGGTGATATGACCGCGCCTTTCGGCGGCTTCAAGCAGTCAGGCAACGGCCGTGACAAGTCCCTGCACGCCTTCGACAAGTACACCGAGCTCAAAGCCACCTGGATCAAGCTGTAAGGCTGGATCTGTCACAAGCACCTCTGCCGCGGCCGATGCCGCGGCAGACGCTCTAAAGCATCTTCTCCAGGCCGACCACTCGACTGAACCACGCATTGAAGCGCCGCCAGCTGTCGCCAGGCTCCGTGCGCAGCGTGTGCAGCTTGCCGTCGTCTTCGGTCACCCAGACAACGTGCCCGTCTTCCAGCTTCGCCTGGTAGCTCAGCGCGGGCGCCATGCCTTGCAGGGCCAACTCACGCACGTGCCCGGCCAATTGCGGGCTGTCCACCAGCACGCCGACTTCGGTGTTCCACAACACTGAACGCGGGTCGAAGTTGAACGACCCCACGAACGCCTTGCGCCGATCAAATATCATTGCCTTGCTGTGCAGGCTCGAATCCGAGCCGCCGCCAAAGGTCGACTTGCGGGTGAACAGCTGAGGGCCGCTGCCGCCACTGTCGGTCTCACTGCCGGGATCGCCGGGCTGACGGCGCATTTCAAACAGTTTTACCCCGTGCTCCAGCAAGGCCTTGCGATAGGGCGCGTAGCCGCCGTGCACGGCGGGCACATCAGTGGCTTCCAGGGAATTGGTCAGCAGGCTGACCGCAACGCCCTTGTCAGCGCGGCCGGTCAGGTACAGCAGGCCTTGTTCACCCGGCACGAAGTAAGCCGAAATCAGCATCAGCTCCTGATGCGTATTGAGCAGCTCCGGCGCCAGTTGCGTGGTCAGCAGCAGATGCGGGTCGGGCTCGCCACGGGCCAGGACCTTGGTCGGCGCATCCCACAGCGCCTGGCTGTGCGCCCAGATCAGCTCGCCGAACCAGGCCTTAAGACGCGGGTTCTGCTGATAGGCCATCAGCCGGTCATACAGCGCCTTGTGTTTGTGGTGGGACTCTTCCAGCGACGCTTGCAGCCGCTTGCGCGCATCGGCCAGGTCACGAATGGTCGGCAGAAAGTACATGAACTCGGCAATCGGCCGGCTCAAGGTGCTGTTCCAGTACTGATCGAAGCTGTAGCCGAGCTGCTGCGCCACCGGGCCGACGCTGAGCATGTCGATGTCAGTGAAATTCAGGTTCTCTTCGGCATCGAAATACTCATCACCCAGGTTGCGCCCACCGACGATGGCCGCGCTGCTGTCGGCGAGCCACAGCTTGTTGTGCATCCGGCGATGCTGGCGCGACAGGTTGAACAGGCGGCCCATGGTGCGCGTGACACCGGTTTCGCGGCCCAGGCTCTGCGGGTTGAACAGGCGGATCTGGATGTTGGGATGGGCAGCCAGAGTGGCGATGGCGTGATCCAGGCCATCGCTGGTGGTGTCGTCGAGCAGGATGCGCACGCGCACGCCGCGGTCGGCAGCCTTGAGCAGCTCATCGATCAGGGCGCGCGTGCTCAGACCATCGTGGACGATGTAGTACTGCAGGTCGAGGCTGGTGCGGGCGTTGCGAATCAGCTCGGCGCGGGCCATGAAGGCTTCGGTGCTGTTGGACAGCAAGCGAAAGCCGGAGCGACCCTCATGGGGGTCGGCCATGGCCTTGATCGAACGCCCGAATGCCGAGTCAGCGGGCGCCAGCGCCTGGCTCGGCTGGTTGGGCACGTTGACGTGGGCGCAACCATTGAGCAACAGCGTCATGCACAGACAGAAAGACAGCGCCCATGTGTTGTTCAAAATAACCACCCGGAATCGACAGCGTGGCGATATGACAGCAGCGAGCGACAAAGGTTGGCTGGCAACGGCCTATTCCTCGGCCATCAGGCGGAAAATCGTCTTCCCCACCAGGCGCACTGCGCTCTCGATGACAGGCGAGGGCTTGGCGGCGTAGTTCATGCGCAGGCAATTGCGGTACTTGCCGGACGCGGAAAAGATGCTGCCCACGGCAATCTGTACGCCCTCATTGAGCAGCGCCCGATTGAGCCGCAGGGTGTCGAAATCCTCGGCCAGCTCGATCCACAGCATGAACGCACCTTGCGGGCGACTGACCCGCGTGCCTTCGGGGAAATAACGCATGATCCAGTCGATCATCTGATCGCGCCCGCGCTGATACTGGGCGCGCATGCGGCGCAGGTGGGGCTCGTAGTGGCCGCCCTGGATGAAGTCGGCAATCGCCAGTTGGGGCTGCGGCGCCGTGGATCCGGTGCCAATGTATTTCATGTGCAGCACCCGCTCCAGATAGCGCCCAGGTGCCACCCAACCCACGCGCAAGCCGGGCGCCAGGGTTTTCGAGAAAGAGCTGCAGAGCAACACGCGACCGTCTTCGTCAAAGGATTTGATCGTGCGCGGCCTTGGGTAGCTGTAGGCGAGATCGCCATACACGTCATCCTCGATGATCGCGACATCGAAGCGCTGCGCCAGGGTGAGCAGCGCGCGCTTGCGATTTTCCGGCATGACGTAGCCCAGCGGGTTATTGCAGCTGGGGGTCAGCTGAATCACCTTGATCGGCCACTGTTCCAGTGCCAGCTCCAGGGCTTCAAGACTGATGCCCGTCAATGGGTCGGTGGGGATCTCCAGCGCCTTCATGCCCAGCCCTTTGAGGGTCTGCATGGCGCCGAAAAAACTGGGCGAGTCCACGGCAACGATGTCACCCGGCTCACAGATGGCGCGCACGCTGGCTGACAGCGCTTCATGGCAACCGCTGGTAATGATCAGGTCGTTGGCGCTGAGGTTGCAGCCCGAATCCAGGAGAAGACGCGCGACCTGTTCGCGCAACGTCTGGTTGCCCTGAATGCCATCGTAATACAGCCCCGGCATGTCTTCGTCGCGGCTGATACGTCCCAGCGCCCGCATCAACGGGCGCAGCGTCGGGCTGCTGACGTCGGGCATGCCACGCCCGAGCTGCACCAGATCGGTCTTGGCCTTGGCGCGAGTCAGCTCCAGCACCTGGTCCCACTGGGAAATATCCACCGGCCGCTGGGCAGGCTTGCCGACCACGGGCAGGGCCGGCACCTTGCGGCTGGCGGGCACGAAATAGCCGGATTTGGGCTTGGGCAGCGCCAGTCCGCTGTCTTCCAGCACCCGATACGCCTGCTGCACGGTGCTCAGGCTGACGCCATGCTCGACGCTTAACGCACGCACCGAAGGCAAACGGTCGCCCGGGCGATAGAAGCCGTTCTCGATGCGTGAACCCAGCATCTCGGCAAGATTGACGTACAGCGTCATGGACACATTCTCTTGGCGTATGGGCGGCGCCATACAGATGGAGCAAAAATAGAGCATTCAGCGTTAAATCTGCACCTTCTGTATGTAGATAAATAGCTTTTTTTGAATCTGTAATGGTTTCTGTGTTGCCGCCATCATAGACCTCATACCACAACGCAACGAGGGTCGGAGCAATGAACGGGTTCAGTGATGTGCGATTGTCGCTTTACAGCCAGGAACTCAGCGCAGCGCAGGCTGACGTGACCCTGCGTAGCTGCGCGCCGAAGCTGGGACGCTGGGCGCTGTATCGCCACCGCTGGACGTCCCGGCAGGCCCTGCTCAATCTCACCCATGAGCAATTGCAGGACATCGGCCTGGCCCCCGCAATGGCACTGCGCGAAGGGGTGAAACCGTTCTGGCGCGAGTGATGTGGAATGCTCGCGGATCACGGCCTCTTCATTAAAAAAACCAGAGCCTGATTTGGAGCACCTTTTCTGTAGGCGCGCACGAGCAGCGCGAGGCCGCGATGGCGGTCTGTCTGATGCACCGCTATCGCGGCCTCGCGGTGTATCACATACCCATCAGATCGGTAGGACCGCCTTCAGCCGGGGGGGCGGTGTTTCGGCAGGTATGGATCTGGCGAAGGCACTGGCCTATTCCCGGCTGAAGCCGGCTCCACGAGCCGAGTCCACAATTCAGTCCTGCGTCAGCGCAGTTCCTTGAGCCGGTGCCAGAGCATGCCCAGCGCCAGCAGCGGTGAGCGCAGGTGTTTGCCGCCAGGGAAGGTGATGTGGGGGATTCTGGCGAACAGGTCAAAGCCATCGCTGTGCTGCCCGGCAATGGCTTCGGCCAGCAAGCGGCCTGCCAGGTGGGTCGCGTTAAGGCCGTGCCCGGCGTAGGCCTGGGCATAGAACACATTGGGCTGGTCCTTGAGGCGGCCGATCTGCGGCAGGCGGTTGGCGCCGATGCCGATCATGCCGCCCCATTGGTAGTCGATTTTCACACCTGCCAGCTGCGGGAAGACCTTGAGCATTTTCGGCTGCATGTACGCGGCGATATCAGCCGGATCACGCCCGGAATAGTGGCAGGCACCGCCGAACAGCAAACGCCGGTCGGCGGACAGGCGGAAGTAGTCCACCGTCACCCGCTGGTCGCACACCGCCATATTCTGCGGCAACAGCTCATGGGCCTGGGCTTCGCTCAGCGGTTCAGTGGCGATGATGTAACTGCCCGCTGGCAGCACCTTGCCGGCCAGCTGCGGGTTGAGATCATTCAGGTAGGCGTTGCAACCCAGCACCAGCGTGTCCGCCAGCACGTTGCCGCTCGCCGTGTGGACGTTGACCTGCTGGCCGTAATCGATCCGCGTCACGGCCGAATGCTCGAACACCTGCACCCCCAGCGATTGCGCGACCGCCGCCTCACCCAGCGCCAGATTCAGCGGATGCAGATGCCCCGAGCCCCCGTCGATCAGCCCGCCGACATACTGCTGCGAGCCCACCACCGCGTGCATTTCATGGCTTTGCAACAGCTGCAGCGGATGACGATAACCCAGCGCCCGCAGCTCGTCGGCATCCTCGGCCAGGCCGTCCAGGTCCCGGGGCTTGTTGGCCAGATCGCAGTAGCCCCAGGTCAGATCACAATCGATGGCGTAGCGCTCGACGCGCTGGCGCACGATTTCCACCGCTTCAAGCCCCAGCAGCTTGAGCTGACGCACGCCGTCTGCGCCAATCACCGGGCTGAACTGCTGCAGACCGTGACCGACCCCGCGAATCAGCTGACCGCCGTTGCGTCCACTGGCGCCCCAACCGATCTTGTGCGCCTCCAGCAGCGCCACCCGCAGCCCGCGCTCAGCCAGCTCGATCGCCGTGTTCAGCCCGGAAAACCCACCGCCCACGATGCAGACGTCAACCTGCACCTGGCCCTCAAGCGCTGGATAATCCGGTTGTGGCTGGCTGCTGGCGGCGTAGTAGGAGTTGACGTGCGCAGACGTGTGGGTCGAGGTGTGAACGCGGGCGCCCATGAGCTGATCCGTTGATGGAAAACGTCCACGAGGATAAGCGCTAGCTTCAATCAGGGGCAAGGCACGGCCCACAGCGCTGTGATCACCGGGCCAGGTCAGGCACAATCGCAACCCCTTCGCGAAGGCCAGCATTGATGAGTTGCAACCGCCAGAAAATCCGCTTCCTGCGCCAGCAGATTCCCACGTTTGCCTGCGTACCGGGCTGTCACGACTGCTGCGGTCCGGTGACCACTTCGCCGGAGGAAATGTCGCGCCTGCCACGCAAGAGCGCCGCTGAGCAGGAGGCCGCTTTGAATGAACTCAATTGCGTCCATTTGGGCCCTGACGGCTGCACCGTTTATGACGAACGCCCGTTGATCTGTCGCCTGTTTGGCACCACGGCGAGCCTGCCATGCCCCAACGGCAGAAGGCCTGTGGAAATGATCCATCCCCGCGCCGAGCAGCAGGTGCATGAGTACATCGCCTCGACGCGCCAGATCCTGGTCTGACCGGTTAATCGGCGATGGGCAGGTCCAGGCTTTCCTTAACCTCTTCCATCACGATGTAGCTCTTGGACTCACGCACGTGGGGCAGTTTGAGCAGGATGTCGCCCAGCAGCTTGCGATAAGACGCCATTTCCGAGATGCGTGCCTTGACCAGGTAATCGAAATCGCCTGACACCAGATGGCATTCCAGCACGTGGGGCAGTTTCAGCACGGCGCGGCGAAATTCCTCAAAGGTATCGCCGGACTTGTAGTCCAGGCTGATTTCGACAAACACCAGCAGACTGGCCTTGAGCGCCTGCGGGTTGAGGCGCGCGTTATAGCCCATGATGATGCCTTCGCGCTCCAGCCGGCGCACTCGCTCGGTGCACGGCGTGGTCGACAAACCCACGCGCTCGCCCAGCTCGGTGAAGGATATCCGGCCATCGGCCTGAAGAATGCGCAGGATGCTGCGGTCAATCTTGTCCAGCTCCCGCTTGGACTGGTGCTGGGTGCGCATCGTCAGACGCCTCTATCAAAGGATGTTTTGCCAGTAATTGTCGCCAAATATAGGCGCTTATATAGTGAAAAGCACTGCTCGCGGCTGCATATACTGCGCACATCCTTGCTTAAAATCCCAAAACGTCAGCGGATATCCGCGATGAGGTCTTCGACATGCGTGTTCTGGTACTTGGTAGTGGTGTGATCGGCACAACCAGTGCGTATTACCTGGCCCAGGCAGGCATGCAGGTGACCGTCGTCGACCGCCAGCCGGCCGCCGGAATGGAAACCAGTTTTGCCAACGCAGGTCAGGTATCGCCCGGCTACGCCTCACCCTGGGCCGCGCCTGGCGTGCCGCTCAAGGCGCTGAGCTGGCTGTTTCAGCGCCACTCGCCGCTGGCGATCAAAGCCACTGGCGACATCGACCAATACCTGTGGATGGCGCAAATGCTGCGCAACTGCACGGCCAGCCGCTATGCGGTGAACAAGGAACGCATGGTGCGGCTGTCCGAATACAGTCGCGATTGCCTGGACGAGCTGCGCGCCGAGACCGGCATCGCTTATGAAGGTCGGACCCTGGGCACTACGCAACTGTTCCGTACACAGGCACAGGTGGACAACGCGGCCAAGGACATCGCCGTGCTGGAGCGTTCCGGCGTGCCGTTCGAGTTGCTGGACCGCGCTGGCATTGCCCGCGTCGAACCGGCACTGGCGGGCGTGACCGATATCCTCGCCGGTGCGCTGCGCCTGCCCAACGACCAGACCGGCGACTGCCAGATGTTCACCACGCGTCTGGCGGAGATGGCAGTGAAGCTGGGGGTCGAGTTTCGCTACAACCAGTCCATCGAACGCATCGACTTCGCTGGCGACCGGATCAACGGCGTGTGGATCGACGGCAAGCTGGAAACCGCCGATCGTTACGTGCTGGCCCTGGGCAGTTACTCGCCGCAACTGCTCAAGCCACTGGGCATCAAAGCGCCGGTGTACCCGCTCAAAGGCTACTCGCTGACCGTGCCGATCACTGACCCGGCGATGGCACCGACCTCGACGATTCTCGACGAGACCTACAAGGTGGCGATTACCCGTTTCGACAACCGTATCCGTGTTGGCGGCATGGCTGAAATCGCAGGCTTCGATCTGTCACTCAACCCGCGTCGACGGGAAACGCTGGAGATGATCGTCGGCGACCTCTATCCTCGCGGCGGTGATCTGAGCCAGGCCAGCTTCTGGACCGGCCTGCGCCCGACCACGCCGGACGGCACACCGATCGTGGGCGCCACAGCGTTCCGCAATCTGTTCCTCAATACGGGCCACGGCACGCTGGGCTGGACCATGGCCTGCGGTTCGGGCCGTTTGCTGGCCGATCTGATCGCACGCAAGACCCCGCAGATCAGCGCGGCGGGTCTGGATATTTCTCGTTACAGCAGCCCTCAGGAGATCGCCAAACATGTCCATCCAGCGCCAGCTCACTAATGAGCGCATGAGTCAGGTCGTCGTCCACAACAGCACTGTCTATCTGGCGGGCCAGGTGGGCGACAGCATGGACGCCGGGATCGAGCAGCAGACCCGGGAAACACTGCACAACATTGAGCGCCTGCTGGACCTCGCTGGCACCGACAAGACGCGCATTCTGTCGGTGACCATCTACCTCAAGGACATTGACGCCGACTTCGCCGGTATGAACAGCGTGTGGGACAGCTGGCTGCCCAAAGGCTCGGCGCCGGCACGTGCGACAGTGGAAGCGAAACTGTGCGAGCCGGAGATTCTGGTCGAACTGTCGGTGGTCGCCGCACTGCCTTGAATACCTTCATCCTGTAGGAGCCCACGTGTTGGCGAGACGTATTGCCTCCCACGCAGGCGGTGCGTCTCGCCAACACATTGGCTCCTGCAGGTTTCGATCCCCTCGTTATCAGAACCCAATCATGCGTCCAGCTCGCGCCATCATCGATCTTCAAGCCCTGCGCCACAATTATGCGTTGGCCCGCAGCACTGCCGGGGCGAAAGCACTGGCCGTGATCAAGGCCGATGCTTACGGCCATGGCGCCGTGCGCGTCGCCCAGGCGCTGGAAACCCAGGCGGACGGGTTCGCCGTTGCCTGCATAGAAGAAGCGCTGGAATTGCGCGCCGCAGGCATTCGCGCGCCGATTCTGCTGCTGGAAGGCTTCTTTGAAGCGGACGAGCTGGCGCTGATCGTCGAGCATGACTTCTGGTGCGTGGTGCATTCGCTCTGGCAGCTGGAAGCCATCGAGCAGGCGAGCGTACGCAAACCCCTGGTGGTCTGGCTGAAGCTGGATTCCGGCATGCATCGCGTCGGCTTGCACCCCGCCGATTTTCAGCCAAGTTACCAACGCCTGCAGGCCAGTGGCAAGGTGGCAAACATCGTATTGATGAGCCACTTCGCCCGCGCCGATGAGCTGGACAGCTCGCGCAGCGCCGAGCAGGTTGAAGTGTTCGAAGCCGCGCGTCAGGGCCTGAACGCCGAGATCAGCCTGCGCAATTCCCCCGCAGTCATGGCCTGCCCGGAGGTGCCCAGCGACTGGGTTCGCCCAGGCATCATGCTGTACGGCGCGACACCGTTCGATCAGCCGCAGTCGGTCGCCGATCAGTTGCAACCGGTGATGACCCTGGAATCGAAAATCATCTGCGTGCGTGACCTGCCAGCGGGCGAACCGGTGGGTTATGGCGCCACCTTCATTACCGAGCGTGCCAGCCGGGTGGGCGTGGTCGCCATGGGTTACGCCGACGGCTACCCCCGCGAAGCGCCCACCGGGACGCCGGTCCTGGTCGATGGTCAGCCGAGCCAACTGCTGGGCCGGGTGTCGATGGACATGCTGTGCGTCGATCTTGGCCACTTGCCTCACGCCGGGCTCGGCAGCCGCGTCGAGCTGTGGGGCAAGAACGTGCTGGCCAGCGATGTGGCAGCACGTGCTGGCACTATTCCCTATCGCATCTTTTGCAACCTGCGTCGGGTCCCCAGGCATTACCGCGACGCTTGATGCCAGCACCTGAAGCCGCCAGTCCGACCGCAGATTTGGTTACCTTGGCAAGTGTTGTAAATACTGAACGCTATTGCCATCATGGCGCTCAACTCGACCTTGCCGGACTGAATTTAGGAGGACTGCCGCATTGGACGTCGGTGAACGACTGCAATCGATTCGTAAGCTCAAGGGCCTGTCCCAACGCGAACTCGCCAAGCGAGCAGGCGTGACCAACAGCACCATTTCGATGATCGAAAAGAACAGCGTCAGCCCGTCGATCAGTTCATTGCGCAAGGTTCTCAGCGGTATTCCCATGTCGATGGTCGAGTTCTTCTCCGAAGAGCTTGAGCAGCAAAATCCTACCCAGGTGGTGTACAAGGCCAGCGAGCTGATCGATATCTCGGACGGCGCAGTGACCATGAAGCTGGTCGGCAAGGCCCATCCAAGCCGGGCCATCGCCTTTTTGAACGAGATCTATCCGCCTGGTGCCGACACTGGCATCGAGATGCTCATGCATGAAGGCGAGGAGACCGGAATTGTCGTGGAAGGCTGCCTGGAACTGGTGATCGGCCTCGACACCTACATTCTGGAGGCGGGCGACAGCTACTACTTTGAAAGCAGCAAACCGCATCGCTTTCGCAACCCGTTCGATGTACCGGCGCGCCTGATCAGCGCGGCAACACCGGCCAATTTTTAACCAGCCACTCTGGCGGACAAGGGTTTTGAGCGTGAAGGTGATGATTCTGGCAGCGGCCGCTGTATTGGCTTTCTCGGTGCTCGGTGCGCAGGCGGCGTCTGATGAGGATATCGCCAGACGCCTGGCGCCGGTGGGGCAGGTGTGCATTCAAGGCAAGCCCTGTGAAAGCAGCGCGGCAGTTGCTCCTGCTGCCGTGGCCGGGTCGGGCAAGTCAACCGACGAAGTCGTCGCCCAGCATTGCACCGCCTGCCACAGCATCGGCCTGCTCAACGCCCCCAAAATCGGCGACACCGCCACTTGGCAAGCACGCGCCGATGAACAAGGCGGGCTTGATGGGCTGCTGGCCAAAGCCATCACCGGCCTCAACGCCATGCCCGCCAAAGGCACCTGCGGCGAGTGCACAGATGAAGAGCTGAAAAAAGCGATTCAGCAGATGTCGGGGCTGGAGTGAGGCTCGGGCCAGCCAATTTCGGACATAGGACCGGCTTTAGCCGGGAAGGCGGCGTTCCGATACTGATGTGACAGCCTGAATCATGCCTTCGTGAGCAAGCTCACTCCCACCTGGACCGAGGTGCGTTGGCTGCACTGGCCTCTTCCCGGCTGAAGCCGGTCCCACGTCTGATTTACGCCGCATGCCTTCGTGAGCACGCTCAGTTGGACCGAATTTGTGGGAGCGAGCTTGCTCGCGAAGCTGTTGGACTGGCTGCACATCCGATTTCTCGACACCTGAACCCCTTGGGACCGGCTTTAGCCGGGAAGGCGGCGTTCCGAACACTTATGTGCAAGGCTTGATCATGCCTTCGTGAGCAAGCTCACTCCCACCTGGACCGAGGTGCATTGGCTGCACTGGCTTCTTCCCGGCTGAAGCCGGTCCCACGTCTGATTTACGCCGCATGCCTTTGGGCAAGCTCACCTAAACCGAATTCGTGGGAGCGAGCTTGCTCGCGAAGCTGGCTGCACGCCCAATTTTTCGACACCTGAACCCCCTGGGACCGGCTTCAGCCGGGAAGGCGGCGTTCCGAACACTGATGTGCCAGGCTTAATGATGCCTTCGTGAGCAAGCTCACTCCCACCTGGACCGAGGTGCATTGGCTGCACTGGCTTCTTCCCGGCTGAAGCCGGTCCCACGTCTGATTTACGACGCATGCCTTAGTGAGCAAGCTCACTCCCACCTGGAGCGAGGTGCGTTGGCTGCACTGGCCTCTTCCCGGCTGAAGCCGGTCCCACGTGAACAGGTCCCACGTCGCTTACTGCATCAACGCCCGCAGCGCTTCGCGTCGCTCGCTCAGCGGCAGTGCGCCCAAGCGTTCGACTTCGGCGTAGAAGGCGGGCCAGCCGCGATGGACGTTGTTGAACAGCGCAGCAAAGGCGGGCACCCATTGGTCGTAGAGGCCGAAGGGCAGCAGCTTGGCATTATTCAACGGCGCGTCGATCCAGGCGTCGTATCGCTTATCGCCAGCCCAGCGCTGATCACGCAATACGCGGTAGTCGCGGCGCAAGCGTTCGAGCTCGGCAGCCTTGCGCTGACGCATCAGGTCGGTGCTCAGTGGCTGCTGATACAGCGCGGCCAGGCGCTCACGGGCGTCGAGGACCAGCCGAATGAAATCATCGCGCTGCTGGCTGAGCGCTACAACCTCGACCGGCAAGCCGCGTGCTGCACGCCATTGGCGAGTGCCTTCCTGCTCGACAAAGCTGGCGTAGGACTCGTTGAACTCAGTATCGTCCTGCACATAAAAGCGCTGGTGCGCCAGCTCGTGGAAAATCAGCGTTGCCAGGCGCTCGTCATCCCAGCCCAGCATCGAGCCCAGAATCGGATCATCAAACCAGCCCAGGGTGGAGTAGGCTTCAACGCCACTGACATACACATCCTTGCCTGCCTGGCGCAGCAACGCTGCTTCTCCTCGGGCGCCGCCCAGGCTGTAGTAACCGCGATAAGCCACGCACCCGGCAATCGGAAAACAGTGGGTCACCGGAGTGAGGGAAAACTCGTCGGTGGCGAACACATTCCACACCACATA
The DNA here is from genome assembly GCF_900585905.1 of Pseudomonas viridiflava. Taxonomy (GTDB): domain Bacteria; phylum Pseudomonadota; class Gammaproteobacteria; order Pseudomonadales; family Pseudomonadaceae; genus Aquipseudomonas. The sequence goes on along the minus strand of NZ_UTVH01000031.1, from coordinate 226,264 downwards.
CGGACGCGCAAGATCGGCGTACACCCGATAGCTGCGGTTGTCCGGTAGATGCAGCTGGTGGCTGGCGAAGGTCCGCGCCTGCTGCGACAGCCTGAGGCGCTCGCGCAGCTTTGGATCGGTGTCCGGGTTGGCGATCACACGGTCCACAGGTTCGCGGGCGTGCAGCAATTGCAACTGGCCGCGCGCCAACTGGTCGTAATAACTGAAGGTAGAACAGCCGCCGAGCAGCAGGACTGTCAACAGCAGCGCGCAGCGCCACTGGCACAACATGTTGAGCGTCGGCATACACCGCCTTGAAGTTCGAACCGTGCCGCGTTATGCCGCACTACCCGGTCATCGCGCAATCTCATTGCGACCTGTCCACACCGAGTCGATCATGCGCCACTTATCAATAGCCATTGCCCTGACGTTACTCGCCGGCTGCGCCGGGCCGCTACCTGCTTTCGACGCGCAACTGGCCTGGGTCGACCTGCGTACCAGCAGCGGTGTGCTGATCATGGCTGACAAGGCGGATGGCGTCACCACATACGATGGCCGCTATTTCCAGATCACCCCCGGCACCCATGAGCTGCAGATCCGCTATGACTACGAAGTGCGCTATAGCGGCTTCAGCGCCATGAGCGACGACTACACGGAGCTGACGTGCTACATCAGGCTGCGTTACGCCCACTTCGCTGCCGGGCAGCGCTACCTGATCGAAGCACGCTCGCTGGCCAATGATGTCGGCGCGCGGTTGCTGGATGCGCAGCGCAAGGTACTGGCCAGCGAAGACAACGTGAGCTGCATCTGAGTGCGACTGGATATCAGCGATCGTTTTTCTGATAGATGATCACGCTTTTGCCGTTGGCGCAGGTGCCGACCACCATGGCCGGATCATGGGAATCGCCTGCGCTGACGATTTCCAGCGTGTAAGAGCTGACGTTGTTGGCTTGGATTCTGGCTTCGATCTCGTCCTTCAACTCCTCGCAATCCTTGGGCGCAGCGAAGGCGCCTGTCGCCAGCGACATGCCCAGTACAGCCCATGCAAAACGTTTCATTGTCGACTCCTCGATGTGCCGCCTGCAGCGCCACCGGAAAAATTCCGGCGCGTTGTTGCCACTTGCATAGACCGGCCGCGAAGGGTGCAAGTTCGCGCCGCGCCGGTCAGTCCCATCGAACTTCTCACGGCAGGGTCCATCAGAGGCTGACGAACAACTGACCGAGAGACGCATGAACACACCCTTCATTCAATGGGTTATTCAGTACAAGGACGCTCTGACCGTCATGATCAGCATTGGCACGCTGGTCGTCTGGGTTCTCTATGCGCAGCTGTTACTGAATAACTACCGCCGCCAGCGCCAGCCGCGAATCATCATCAACCGTGGCGCAGGCAAGGGCATCGGCTCCCTGTGCCTGATCAGCAATATGAGCGCCGAACCGATCTTCATCAATCAGATCGTGCTGATCCTCAACACTAACCAGGGACAGTTGTGCTGCGACGTCACGGACATCCGCGAAGAAAGCAAAGGCGAGATCGAGCAGGACCTGATTCTGCATAACGCGACGCGCCAAGGCCCGCTGGGCACCGGTGACTTCACCCATATCGGTACCTTCGCCACGCTCATCCAGCGCCTGGCGTTGCTGCACGGCGTGCCGATGCAGGGCCACAAACCGGGGGAAGAGTGGTCGTTCTCAAGCCTTGAGGTTCGCGTTATCGCGTTCTATGGCTCAGACAAGCATGCCATTGGCGCCAGCCGTGCATTCAATCTGACCAATGTCGATGAAGGCGGCAGCCAGATGATCGCTCAGGCTCGGGAAAGTGTGCAGTACAACTCGCACTGGCAGCGTCGCCAGGTGCGCAAGCACTGGATGCTGGACGTGGAAGGGTAACAAGCGGGTCAAAGGTGGAAATCCCGGCCATGGCGGCCGGGACTGACAGCTACACAGACTTAGCTCACGAGCGTGGCGTCCAGGGTGATCGTGGCATTGAGCACCTTCGATACCGGGCAGCCTTCTTTGGCTTTGTTGGTCAGCTCGGTGAACTGCTCCTGAGTGGCGCCTGGCACCTTGGCTTTCAGGGTCAGGTGAACAGCGGTGATGGCGAAACCACCCTCAACCTGATCGAGGGTCACGTCAGCGGTGGTATCGATGCTCTCTGCCGTAAGGCCGGCGTCGCCGAGGATCATCGACAAGGCCATGGAGAAGCAGCCGGCGTGGGCGGCGCCAATCAGTTCTTCCGGATTGGTGCCCTTGCCGCCTTCGAAGCGGGCCTTGAAACCATACGGCGCTTCACGCAGTACGCCGGTTTCAGTGGAGATGCTGCCAATACCCGACTTCAGGTCGCCTTCCCAATGGGCCGATGCTTTTTTAACGATGCTCATGATGTCTCCTTGGGTTGCTTACGAGGTTTCAAAGCGCAATGAAGTTCTGAGGATAGCGCGCTTTGGAAAGTTCAACTGCCGGACCTTTCGTAAAATAAAGTAGTATTTTTCTACTTTAGGGATTGAATCTCCGGCTTTAAGCCCTATCCTCAGTAGCAACCCGCAGGTTTCAACTGGCCCTGCACTTTTTTCAGACATGCACCCGGCCACCCTGCAGACACTTTCGAGGATCGTCTACGACCTATGAAACGTTTAGCTGATGTCAAGATTTCCGCCCTTGATCTGGTGCCTGTGCGCCATGACAAGGGATCTGCAGAATCCCTGCACAATTCGCTGAACCTGGCGCAGCACGTCGAGAAGCTGGGCTACAACCGCTTCTGGGTGGCCGAGCACCACAACATGGATGGCATCGCCAGTTCGGCGACATCGGTGTTGCTGGGCTACCTGGCGGGCGGCACATCGACGATTCGGGTCGGGGCGGGCGGCATCATGTTGCCCAATCACGCGCCACTGGTGATCGCCGAGCAGTTCGGCACCCTGGCCAGCCTTTATCCGGACCGCATTGACCTGGGCCTCGGCCGGGCGCCGGGTTCCGATCAGATGACCGCCCGCGCCCTGCGCCGCGAACGTTCCGGCAGCGCCGACGATTTTCCGGATGACGTGGCCGAGTTGATGGCCTACCTCGGCCCGCGCACGCCTGACCAGCGTGTTATCGCCGTACCCGGCACCGGCACCAACGTGCCCGTCTGGCTGCTGGGCTCGAGCCTGTTCAGCGCGCAACTGGCTGGCCAGCGCGGCTTGCCGTATGCCTTCGCTTCGCATTTCGCGCCGCGTTACATGCACGAGGCGATCCGCGTCTATCGCAGCCACTTCCAGCCTTCGGCGGTGCTCGACAAACCTTACGTGATGCTCGGCGTCCCGCTGGTGGCAGCCGATACAGACGAGCACGCGCAATACCTGGCGACTTCCCTGTATCAGCGCATCCTGTCGCTGATGCGTGGGCAGAGCCTGATGCAGCGTGCACCGGTGAAAACCATGGAAGGCCTGTGGCTGCCCCACGAGCGCGAAGCGGTCGGTGATTTCCTCGGTCTGGCGATGATCGGCGGCCCGGAGAAAATCCGCGCCAAGCTTGACGTGCTGCTGGAGCAGACCGATGCCGACGAGCTGCTGTTTACCTGCGACATGTACGAGCACGAGGACCGTCTGCGTTCGTATGAAATCCTGGCTGAAGTGGCGAGAGGCTGACACAGCACTTTCGCGGCCGTCGTGATCTCCAAAACTCCGACACCGCGCGCATCTGTAGGAGCTCACGAGCACCGCGAGGCAGCGATGGCGATTCGTCTGACACACCTCAATCGCGGCCTCGCGTTGCTCGTGCGCTCCTACAGGGGTACGGATGAATAGCTCGAAACGGCGCGCAGCACAGGGGATACGCGCTGGCGACTGCAGGCAATCAGACACAAAAAAACCGACTGCATCGAGTCGGTTTTTTTGTGCGAGCAACAAAGATCAGCCGCGCTGATAGACGATTTCCTTGCTGCCGCCTTCGCAGGTGCCAACCACTTGCTTGTCGCCTGCGCTACCTTTTTCAACGACTTCAAGCGTGTAGGACGATGCGCCCTTGGCTTGAATCTTCGCGTCAATTTCGGCTTTCAGCTCTTCGCACGGCTTGCCAGCGGCCAGTGTGGTGCCAGCAATGCTCAACAAACCTAACGCCAATAGAAATTTCTTCATCGGTCACACTCCTTCATCGGGCCAAACAGGTCTTCGGAAGACAGAGGACCTGAAAAAACATGCCTGCTCGCGACTGCTCAAAAAACAGTCACGACGTCAGACTCTATGATGTGTAGCGCAGGATATGGCATTGAGCCAGTGCAAAAGTTCAGCAGGGGCTGGCCAGCGCCAATCAGCTGTGGGTAATGCGGAAGCCGACCTTCAGCGTCACCTGGAAATGCGCGACCTTGCCGTTTTCGATGTGACCACGGGTTTCAGTCACTTCGAACCATTCCATCATCTGAAGGCTCTTGCTGGCCTCGGCCAACGCATTGTTGATGGCGTCTTCAATGGTGGTAGTGGACGAGCCAACCAGCTCGACCTTCTTGTACGTGTGATGATCACTCATGGCAGTTCTCCTAAAGGGCTTTACAAGCGTAGCGGTGATAACGCTCCCTACATCTGTGGGGAAAAGCGTGAGAAAAGTTCAGCACTTTAATCAAACGCAACTGCACTTTCCGAAAAGCCTGTAGTCGGAAACAACACGCCTACTCACCATTGCAGGAGAAACATCATGGCTACCACTTCACTTCGTAAAGCCTCGTTGCAAAGCATGGAAGCAGAAATCGAAAGCCTGCTGAAGGCGCTCGAAGGTCTGAAATCCGACTCGACAGAAGAGTCGCGCAAAACCCTGAAGAACCTCAAGGCCAACGCTGAAAGCGCGCTGAGCCACTCGCGCAGCCTGCTGAGCGACGTTTATGAAGACGTCAAGGTCAAGACTCGCGAAACCACAGTCGCTACCCGCGACTACGCTCAAGAGCACCCTTGGACCACCGCTGGTGTAGCGGTAGGCGCTGTCGGCCTGCTGGCTGCTTACCTGCTGTGCAAGCGCGGTAACTGATCGAGCCGCGTCATGGGCGGCCTGAACGTTCAAGCTCGGTCTTGAGCCAATTGGCCAACGACTGAGCCCGCCCGTCAGCGGCACGTTCAGGCACCCAAAGCGCCAGTTGCGCCGGGGTTTCACTGAAGCCCCACGGCGCAACCAGGCGTCCGGCCCGCAGGTCATCCAGCACCAGCGGCTGCGGCGCAATCGCAACACCCAGGCCAGTCACGGCCGCCTCCAGCAAATAATACAAATGCTCGAAACCCTGCCCGTAGCGCAGCGTATTCGCGTCGATGCCGTTCTGCTCCGCCCAACTGGGCCAGGCCTGGGCACGCGAGGTGGTGTGCAACAGATCTTCCTCGGCCAGGGCGGCGGCAGGCGCATTGCGCAGCTGTGGGTAACCCGCGTAATGCGGGCTGAGCACAGGACCGATGCGTTCGCTGGCCAACTCGAACACGTGCATGTCTGCAGGCCACGGCGGCTCGGCGAACAACAGCAGTGCATCCAGCCCCGGACGCCGCGGATCGAGGTCACCTTCCCCCGCTGACAGGTGCAGGCGCAGGTCGGGCAAGTCAGCATTGAGCCGTCCCAGGCGCGGAATGAACCAGCGCGCCAGCAGACTGCCAGAGCAGCCCAGCACGAAGGGTGCTTCGTCATCGACCCGGCTCAATTCGGCGCAAACGGAGCGCAGGCGATCAAACGCCTCGGCACTGACATCGCGCAGCCGATTACCGGCATCTGTGAGTTTCAGGCCGCGCCCATCTTTGACGAACAGGGCAATGCCAAGATGCTCTTCAAGCACCTTCAACTGACGACTGACTGCCCCGTGGGTAACGTGCAGCTGCTCGGCGGCCTGGCTGACGCTGTTCAGACGGGCAGCGGCTTCAAAGGCGCGCAAGGCGTTGAGCGGAGGAAGGTCGCGACTCATAATCTGTGAGTTTTCCTGACAGGTTGGTGCAATCTTATCGGTTTTAATCGGCGCTGGCGCTGGTAGAGTGTGTTCATTGCCGCATGGCTCACTCATTTCTTTGACCCTGGAGGTCACATGAACCAACAGTCCAACTTCAGCAGCGGTCCGGATGCCAACGGCCTGTTTGGCTCGTTCGGCGGTCGCTATGTTGCCGAAACCCTGATGCCACTGATCCTCGACCTGAATCGCGAGTACGAAGCCGCCAAGGCAGACCCTGAATTCATCGAGCAGATGGCTTACTTTCAACGCGATTACATTGGCCGCCCGAACCCTCTGTACTTCGCCGAGCGCCTGACCGAGTTCTGCGGTGGCGCCAAGATCTACTTCAAGCGTGAAGAGCTCAACCACACCGGCGCGCACAAGATCAACAACTGCATCGGCCAGGTCTTGCTGGCCAAGCGCATGGGCAAAAAACGCCTGATCGCCGAAACCGGTGCCGGCATGCACGGCGTGGCGACGGCTACGGTTGCTGCACGTTTCGGTCTGCCTTGCGTGATCTACATGGGCGAAACCGACATCGAGCGTCAGCAGGCCAACGTGTTCCGCATGCGCTTGCTGGGCGCTCAAATCGTTCCGGTGACGTCCGGCACCGGCACCCTGAAAGACGCCATGAACGAGGCGCTGCGCGACTGGGTGACCAACATCGACGACACGTTCTACCTGATCGGCACCGTCGCCGGCCCCCACCCGTATCCCGCCATGGTGCGTGATTTCCAGGCCGTCATCGGCAAGGAAACCAAAGTGCAAATGCAGGAGAAGGAAGGTCGTCTGCCGGACAGCCTGGTCGCCTGTGTGGGCGGCGGTTCCAACGCCATGGGCCTGTTTCACCCGTTCCTGGATGACAGCAGCGTGCAGATCATCGGCGTCGAAGCGGCCGGCCACGGGGTTGAAACCGACAAACACGCGGCCAGCCTGAATGGTGGCGTACCTGGCGTACTGCACGGCAACCGCACTTATCTGCTGCAGGACACTGACGGCCAGATCACCGACGCTCATTCCATTTCCGCCGGCCTGGACTACCCTGGCATCGGCCCGGAACACGCTTTTCTGCACGAAGTGAAGCGCGTCGAATATGTGAGCATCACCGACGACGAGGCGCTTGAAGCTTTCCATCACTGCTGCCTGCTCGAAGGCATCATCCCGGCGCTGGAAACTGCCCACGCCCTGGCCGAAGCGATGAAACGCGCGACCAACCTGCGTGACGACCATCTGATGGTGGTGTGTCTGTCCGGGCGCGGTGACAAGGACATGCAGACCGTCATGAACCACATGGCGGCCGCTGAACAGACTCAGGAGATCCTGGCATGAGCCGCCTCGAACAACGTTTTACCCAGCTTAAAAGCGAAGGCCGCGCAGCACTGGTGACCTTCGTCACGGCCGGCGATCCGGGTTATGACACCTCGCTGAAAGTGCTCAAGGGCCTGCCCGCCGCTGGCGCCGATATCATCGAGCTGGGCATGCCGTTTACCGATCCAATGGCCGATGGCCTCGCGATCCAGTTAGCGACTCTGCGCGCCCTCGATGCAGGCCAGACACTGCTGAAAACCCTGCAGATGGTTAGCGAGTTTCGCGTCGAAGACCAGACCACGCCCATCGTGCTGATGGGCTACTACAACCCGATTCACCGCTTCGGCGTCGACAAGTTTGTCGCCGCGGCCAGCGAAGCGGGCGTAGACGGCCTGATCATCGTCGACCTGCCACCCGAGCACGACGCCGAGCTGGCGACACCGGCCCAGGCATCAGGCATCGATTTCATTCGCCTGACCACGCCAACCACCGACGACGCACGCCTGCCCCGCGTCTTGCAGCGCAGTTCCGGCTTTGTCTATTACGTGTCGGTGGCGGGTGTTACCGGCGCAGGTTCGGCGACCACCGAGCAGATCCAGACCGCGATTGAGCGTCTGCATCGGCACACCAGCCTGCCGATCTGCGTAGGTTTCGGCATTCGTACGCCGGAGCAGGCTGCTGCAGTCGCGCGCTTGGCCGATGGCGTGGTGGTGGGCTCGGCTCTGGTCGAAAAGATCGCCAATGCAGCCTCCCCCGAGCAGGGCGTGCAAGACGTGCTCAGCCTGTGCGCCGCACTCGCAGAAGGCGTGCGCCAGGCGCGGGTCAGCTGAAGACCGGTTTTCGGGACAAGCTTCTGGCACAGGGTCGTGGGACCGGCTTTAGCCAGGAAGGCATCATTCCAGACGATAAAAATGCGTCGCCTGCGATGGCCTCTTCCCGGCTAAAGCCGGTCCCACGTCAGATCTGGCGAGTGTATGAGCGCAAGTACCTTCGCGAGCAAGCTCGCTCCCACAGCATCTTTCATGCAGCCTCAATGAATCGGTGGCGGCACAATGCTCGTGGGAGCGAGCTTGCTCGCGAAGCTGGGTGCAATGGCCTCTTCCCGCTGAAGCCGGTCCCACGTCAGATCTGGCGCATGTATGAGCGCAAGTACCTTCGCGAGCAAGCCCGCTCCCACAGCATCTTTAATGCAGCCTCAATGAATCGGTGGCGGCGCAATGCTCGTGGGAGCGAGCTTGCTCGCGAAGCTGGGTGCAATGGCCTCTTCCCGGCTGAAGCCGGTCCCACGTCAGATCTGGCGAGTGTATGAGCGCAAGTACCTTCGCGAGCAAGCTCGCTCCCACAGCATCTTTCATGCAGCCTCGATGAATGGCGGCGCAATGCTCGTGGGAGCGAGCTTGCTCGCGAAGCTGGGCGGCTGGCTGCAATGGCCTCTTCCCGGCTAAAGCTGGTCCCACGTCAGATCTGGCGCATGTATGAGCGCAAGTACCTTCGCGAGCGAGCTCGCTCCCACAGCATCTTTCATGCAGCCTCAATGAATCGGTGGCGGCGCAATGCTCGTGGGAGCGAGCTTGCTCGCGAAGCTGGTCGGCTGGCTGCAATGGTCTCTTCCCGGCTGAAGCCGGTCCCACGTCAGTTGGCCGAATGCCGTCAAACCGCAATCGACGGCAATGGCCTGCCAATCAATGCGCCATTAGCAATTCGGCGCCCGGGTTTCCCGCCGAGGCTAAAACCTCCTGCCAATAAGCTTCCCTTACCGAGTCCGACGGCATGAGTTTGAACACTGAAGTCAACGTCCAGGCATCCGGACTGATCCCCAACTCATTGAACACCTTGTTGTGAAGCTCCCAAGCCTCTTGATGGTTGATATCCCGAATAACTTCTCCGTGAGTTGCTATTTGCTTGCCGAGTGCTCGTAAATAGGCGTTAGCCATAGCCCGGAATATTTGACGCTCATCGAGAGCCCTACCCGACTCTTGCGCGGTTAGCCTCATAAAATTCATAGCCACAGCTCCAGACATCGATGTGCCTGTTACGACCCCGTTGGCAAGCGTCGCGTACCTGAAGCCACGATGCGCAAGCAACCCGTAAATAAATGATGGCGAAGCCCGACTAACAAGCGACCTGTATCCTTTTAGATATGTATATCGATCTTCCTACTCATGTGTAAACCTTATTATATTAATGCAATCGAACTCGTTGACATATTTTTTGAACATGATCGGGCACAGCCCGATCACACGTTATTGAAGATAATGTGTTTGCGTGACTAGGCACAAAATTTTTTGAGCTGGCCGCCGGAGCTCTTCGAAGCCTATATCGTGGGCTCCTGACGACCTGCGAAAGGTGATTGACACCTATAAATTACATTGAAAACATACCAGCAAAGAGGGTGTGATAAATATGCAAAATAAGTAAAATCAGGTACACCCTCACGCCGTTGTATAGCCACCACCATGCTTTTATCTTTACTCGATACCACGTCCAACGTATGGCGGTAACCAGCACGACGTACACATTCAACGTAACCAATTTGAGTCTTCGACGTGCCATATCTAATTACCTCAACTCAAAACATCAGAATCTTGTGCCCAAATAATTAGACCTCAATTAACCCCCTGCGAATCAAAAAGTAAATACCCACCAAGCCCTAAAACAATGTAGGAGAATTCGCAGTGCAGGGAGTTGAAAGTTGAAGGCGTAAGGCAGGTATTACAACAGGCATGAGGGCATTCGTTCAAACCGCAATCGAAGGCAAAGGCCTGCCAATCAACCCATCGCCACTGCGTGCCTGTTCACTCGCCAGCCAATCGACGAATTGCTGCACGATCTGCACCCGGCGTTTGCGTTGCGGCAAGACCACGTAATAGCCGAAGCCGGACACCGCCGTCGCGGCGATAGGGCGGCAGAGCAGGCCTTGATCCAGCAGGGCGTCGACCAGATGACGCCAGCCGATCGCGATGCCCTGACCAGCAATCGCTGCCTGGATCAGCAAGGTGTAGTTATCAAATCGCAGCTGCCCCGGCGCGGGCGCCTGGGTGATGTTCAAGGCGCGAAACACGCCGCCCCAGTCGAACCAGTTGTTGCTGCCTTCGGCATGCAAGTGCAGCAAGGGAAAATCGCGCAGCACCTCAGGCAGCAACGGGGGTTCGCGTCCGCCGAGCAGGTGCGGGCTGCACACCGGGAACACTTCTTCGCTGAACAGCCAGCGGCTTTCGCCCTGTTTGAAACGCCCATCGCCAAACAGAATCGCCACGTCAATATCGGCGCGCAGCATGCTGTGGCTGCGCTCGCTGGTCACCAGGCTGACGTCGACATCCGGGTTGGCCTTGTGAAAGCGATGCAGGCGCGGCATCAGCCAATACGAAGCGAAAGCAAAGTCGGTCGCGACCTGAAGCACCTCATGCTGGTGATGGTCGGTGACGGCAACCAGGCCGCTGTGCATCGATTGCAGCCCAGCCTGAACATGGCTGAACAGGACTTCGCCTGCATCTGTCAGCTCGATACCACGGTAAATACGGTCAAACAGCCGGGTCGCCAGCTGTTCCTCAAGGCGCTTGATCTGCTGGCTGACGGCAGGCTGGGTGGTACCCAGTTCCACCGCCGCGCTGGTGAAACTATGCAGGCGGGCAGCAGCCTCGAATGCCCGCAGCAGATCCAGCGACATCTCCCCCAACGCTTCAAACATAAGCTCTACTTATCCTAGCCATTGCTGCCTATGGGCTTTACCGCAGACGCTATGGGTCCCATTCTCATGGTCAGCACTTTCGCATAAATCTTCAGCATGGGAAGCCGCGAATACATGAAGCGCAAAAATATTTTATTCATCATGGCCGATCAAATGGCCGCGCCGATGTTGCCGTTCTACGCCGCATCTACAATCAAAATGCCCAATCTGAGCCGCCTGGCTGCCGAGGGCGTGGTGTTCGACGCCGCGTACTGCAACAGCCCGCTGTGCGCGCCGTCAAGGTTCACTCTGGTCAGCGGGCAATTGCCAAGCAAGATCGGCGCCTATGACAATGCTGCAGATTTCCCCGCCGACATCCCCACCTACGCGCATTACCTGCGGCGCATGGGTTACAAGACGGCGCTGTCCGGCAAAATGCATTTCTGTGGCCCGGATCAGCTGCACGGCTATGAAGAGCGCCTGACCAGCGACATCTACCCTGCGGACTACGGCTGGTCCGTCAACTGGGACGCGCCGGACGTGCGCCCCACCTGGTATCACAACATGGCGTCGGTGCTGCAGGCCGGCCCGTGCGTGCGCACCAACCAGCTGGATTTCGACGAAGAGGTGGTGTTCAAGGCGCAGCAGTATCTGTTCGATCACGTGCGCAACGATGGCGACCAGCCGTTCTGCCTCACCGTGTCGATGACCCATCCGCACGATCCGTACACCATTCCCAAGCCGTTCTGGGACCTGTACGCCGACAGCGACATCCCGATGCCTGAGCATCAACCCACCCAGGACGACGTAGATCCCCACTCCCAGCGCCTGATGAAGGTCTATGATCTGTGGGACAAGCCGCTGCCTGCTGACAAGATTCGTGATGCGCGGCGGGCCTATTTCGGCGCTTGCAGCTACATCGACAGCAATGTCGGCAAGTTGCTGCAGACCCTGGACGAGGCCGGCCTGGCCGACGACACAATCATCGTGTTCTCGGGCGATCACGGCGACATGCTGGGCGAGCGCAGTCTCTGGTACAAGATGCACTGGTTCGAAATGGCTGCGCGGGTGCCGCTGTTGGTCTACGCTCCGGGCCAGTTCAAGGCCGGCCGGGTCGGCGCGGCGGTGTCCACTGCGGACCTGCTGCCGACCTTCGTCGCCATGGCCGAGGGCGAACTGCACGAAGAGCTGGCGCTGGACGGGCGCTCGCTGATGCCGCATTTGCTGGGCGAGGGTGGTCACGACGAAGTCTTTGGCGAGTACATGGCCGAAGGCACCACCAGCCCGCTGATGATGATTCGACGTGGCGCCTACAAATTCATCTATTCGGAACAGGACCCGTGCCTGCTGTTCGATGTGCACAACGATCCGAGGGAACTGGAGGAGCTGAGCCAATCGACGGCTCACCAGTCGCTGTTCAATGACTTTCTGGCTGAAGCACGGGCCAAATGGGATATACCGGCGATACACCACCAGGTGCTCGCCAGCCAGCGGCGGCGACGTTTCGTGGCCGAATCGCTGGCACTGGGCAAGCTGAAGAGTTGGGATCACCAGCCGCTGGTCGACGCCAGTCAGCAGTACATGCGCAACCATATCGACCTCGACGATCTGGAGCGCAAGGCGCGTTATCCACAACCTTGACCCTGCCAACAACTAAAACCTGGGGGAAGTGAATGAAAACGTTATCGAAAACCGTGACCGCAGGCCTGATGGCCCTGAGCAGCCTTGCTGCGCAGGCCGACCAGCCAAGTTGCAGCACCGTGAAAATGGCCGATCCAGGCTGGAGCGATATTGGCGCCACCAACGCGATCGCCAGCTTCGTGCTCGATGGCATGGGCTACAAGACCAAGGTCGATACCCTGGCAGTGCCCATCGCCTATGGCGGCCTGAAGGACGGCAAGCTGGACGTTTTTCTGGGTAACTGGATGCCGGCGCAGCAGGGCTTCTACGACAAGTTCGTGGCCTCGGGTGATGTCACCCAACTGGCCAAGAATCTGGACGGCACCGAATTCACCCTGGCCGTGCCGGATTATGTCTGGAATGCGGGCGTGCATGACTTTGCCGACCTGAGCAAGTTTGCCGACAAGTTCGACAAAAAGGTCTACGGCATTGGCGCGGGGTCACCCTCCAACCTGTCGATTACCGAGATCATCAAGAAAAACGAGTTCAACCTGGGCGGCTGGACGCTGGTGGATTCCAGCGAGCAGGCGATGCTGTCGGAAGTACGGCGCAATATCAAACGCGAGCAGTTCGTGGTGTTTCTGGGCTGGACGCCGCATCCGATGAACGTGCAGATCAAGATGCATTACCTCAAGGGCGGCGAGAAATACTTCGGCGACACCGGCACCGTGCACACGCTGACGCGCAAGGGCTATGCGCAGGCGTGCCCGAACGTGGGCAAGCTGCTCGGCAATCTGGCGTTCACCCTGGACATGGAGAACAGCATCATGGCCGACGTCACCAACAACAAGGTGAGCAACGCTGAGGCTGTGAAGACCTGGCTGACAGCCAACCCTGGTGTGCTCGACAAGTGGCTCGACGGGGTCAAGACCCTCGACGGCAAGGATGCGCTGGCGGCAGTGAAGGCCAAGCTTTAAATACGCCTGAGAGCGTTATCGCAGGGCGCACGTTGTAGGAGCGCACGAGCACCGCGAGGCCGCGATTGCGGCATGTCCGACACACCGCTATCGCGGCCTCGCGGTGCTCGGGCGCTCCTACAGGTTTAACGTTTGCTTCGCGACAGTGCTGCGTCAGGGGCAACGGACCTGCTTACAAACGAATGACGCCTTGCCACAAGCTAGTAAAGGCCAAGCTTTAAATACGCCTGAGGGCGTTATCGCAGGGCGCACGTTGTAGGAGCGCACGAGCACCGCGAGGCCGCGATTCGCGGCCTGTCTGACACACCTCTATCGCGGCCTCGCGGTGCTCGGACGCTCCTACAGGTTTAACGTTTGCTTCGCGACAGTGCTGCGTCAGGGGCAACGGACCTGCTTACAACGAATGACGCCTCGCCACAAGCTAGTGAAGGCCGAGCTTTAAATACGCCTGAGGGCGTTATCGCAGGGCGCACGTTGTAGGAGCGCACGAGCACCGCGAGGCCGCGATTGCGGCCTTTCTGACACACCGCTATCGCGGCCTCGCGGTGCTCGGGCGCTCCTACAGGTTTAACGTTTGCTTCGCGACAGTGCTGCATCAAGGGCAACGGACCTGCGTAAAAACGAATGACGCCTTGCCACAAGTGGGCGCCAACTCATCGGCTCCTACAGGTATGCTGACTCCTTCTCACTCTGCAACGAGCGTTTCATGGCTTGGCTCAAGTGCCATAAATTCCTGCCATTTCTTGCCTGGCTCCCCCGGCAGACCCGCGCGACGGTTGGCCGTGATGCGCTGGTCGGGTTGAGCGGGGCGATTCTGGCGCTGCCGCAATCCATCGCCTATGCCCTGATCGCCGGGCTGCCTGCCGAGTACGGCCTGTATGCGGCCATCGTGCCGGTCATCATTGCCTGTTTGTGGGGCTCATCCTGGCACCTGATCTGCGGCCCGACCGCTGCGGTGTCCATCGTGCTGTACGCCAGCATCAGCCCGTTGGCCATCCCCGCCAGCCAGGATTACATCACCTTGATCCTGCTGCTGACGTTCATTGCCGGGCTGTTCCAGTGGCTAATGGGCATGTTGCGCTTTGGCGCACTGGTCAACTTCGTCTCCCACTCGGTGGTGCTGGGGTTCACCCTGGGCGCCGCTGTGGTGATTGCCCTGGGGCAGATGCCCAGCCTGTTGGGCATCGATTTACCCAGCCAGACCACCGCCCTGGACAGCCTGATAGTGATGCTGGAACACCGCATCGAGCTGGATCGCGCCTCGCTGGTACTGGGCCTGCTGACCCTTGCTCTGGGCATCAGCCTGAAGCACTGGCTGCCGCGCTGGCCGACGCTGCTCATCAGCCTGGTGACAGCCAGCCTGCTGGTCTGGCTGTGGCCCGCCATGTTTGGCCATGTGCGTCTGGTGCCGTCATTCGTTGGCCACCTTCCGCCGCTGCACTCGCTGCCGCTGGACTTGGAGCTGATACTCAAACTGCTGCCCACTGCCGTGGCCCTGGGCATGCTTGGGCTGGTCAACAGCTTGTCGATTGCTCGCTCGCTCTCGGCGCGTTCGCAACAGCTGATCGATGCCAATCAGGAAGTCCGCGCTCAAGGGTTGTCGAACATGATCGGCAGTCTGTTTTCGGGCTATCTGTCGGCGGGCTCGTTCACCCGCGCCGCCCTGAGCTTCGAGGCGGGCGCGCGCTCGCCGTTGGCCGGGGTGTTTTCAGCACTGTGGGTGGCCCTGTTCGCGGTGGCGGGCGCATCGTTGATTGCGCACATTCCGATCCCCGCCATGGCGGCGTCGATTCTGCTGATCTGCTGGGGTCTGGTGGACAGGCGCGGCATCAAGGCTCTGTTCCGGGTCAGCCGCCCGGAGTTTCTGGTCATGGCCCTGACCTGCCTGGCGACCCTGCTGCTGGCGCTGCAGACGGCCATTTACGCTGGCGTGCTGGCTTCGCTGTTTTTCTACCTCAAGCGCACGTCGCGGCCGCGCGTGCAGCAATGGCGCGAGGGCGAGGAGGAAATCCTGCGGGTCGGCGGCTCGATCTTCTTCGGCGCCAGCCATTACCTGCAGACACGCCTGCAACGCACCGAAGGCACGCAGGTGGTGATCGAAGCGCAGCACATCAACTTC
This sequence comes from Pseudomonas viridiflava, assembly GCF_900585905.1. Lineage (GTDB taxonomy): Bacteria > Pseudomonadota > Gammaproteobacteria > Pseudomonadales > Pseudomonadaceae > Aquipseudomonas. The sequence goes on along the minus strand of NZ_UTVH01000031.1, from coordinate 210,668 downwards.
ATCGATTACTCAGGCGTCGAAATGCTCCATCAGGAAGCGCGCCGCTTGAATGGCCACGGGCGCACCCTGACCCTGCGGCGGGCGCGACCCCAGGTCATCGATGAGCTGCGCAAACTGGAAGGCGAAGGCTGCCCGATTCTGTTCGAAGACTGACGCGGGTCAGGCCGCCAGCTGGCGGCGCATTTCAGCCAGCACCGGCGCCGAATCCGGACGCACGCCGCGCCATAGCAAAAAGGCTTCGGCCGCCTGCTCGACCAGCATGCCCAGGCCGTCGACCCAGTGCGCAGCGCCGTGCCGCGACGCCCAGTGACAGAACGCTGTCGGCTCGTTGCCGTACATCATGTCGTAACAGAACGTGTGGCCAGCAGCGATCAGGCTGGAGGAAATCGGCGGCAAGGCCCCGGACAGGCTGGCGGACGTAGCGTTGATGATCAGATCCACTGGCTCTTCAAACCCGTCGAATCCGCTGGCGAATACCGGCCCCAGATCAGCAAACTCTTGCGCCATCTGTTCAGCTTTTGCCAGCGTGCGGTTGGCGATCACCAATGCCGCGGGCGCCTCGGCCAACAACGGCTCCAGCGCCCCTCGCGCCGCGCCACCTGCGCCCAGCAGCAACACCCGCTTGCCATGCAGGTCAACGCCGCAATTGACGGTCAGGTCGCGCACCAGACCCGCGCCATCGGTGTTGTCGCCGAGCAAGGTGCCATCGGCCAGCTTGCTCAACGTATTGACGGCACCGGCACGTCGGGCACGCTCGGTCAGGCTGTCGGCCAGGTGCCAGGCCTGCTCTTTGAACGGCACGGTTACGTTGGCGCCGCGACCCTGCCGAAAAAAAGCCCGCGCGAACGCCGGGAAATCATCCAGCGGCGCCAGGGCCGTCCGGTAGTCCAGTGGCTGACCGGTTTGCTCGGCAAACAGGCCATGAATAAGCGGCGACTTGCTGTGACTGATAGGGTTGCCGAAGACGGCGTAGTGGTCCATTGGGTGTCCTGAACGTGAAGCTGAATAAGGTGTGTCAGCGGATTACGCCTTGACCAGCCCCAGCCAGTCGCGGTCCTGCAGAAAGTACTCGGTCAGCAGTGCTTCTTCGCTGCCGGGCGCGGCTTTCCAGTCGTAACCCCAGCGCACTTGCGGCGGCAGCGACATCAGAATCGACTCGGTACGCCCGCCCGACTGCAGGCCGAACAGGGTGCCTCGGTCATACACCAGGTTGAACTCGACATAACGGCCGCGGCGGAATTCCTGGAATTCGCGCTGCTCCACCGTGTACGCGGCAGCCTTGCGCCGACGCACGATGGGCAGGTAAGCGTTGATGAACGCATCGCCAATGGCGCGGATAAAGGCAAAGCTGGTGTCGAAATCCCACTGATTCACATCGTCGAAAAACAGACCGCCGATACCGCGCGGCTCGTCGCGGTGCTTGAGGTGGAAATAGCTGTCGCACCAGGCCTTGTAGCGCGGGTAGACATCAGCACCAAATGGCGCACAGGCCTGCTCGGCGACCCGGTGCCAGTGCACGCAGTCTTCCTCGACGCCATAGTACGGGGTCAGGTCGAAACCGCCGCCGAACCACCAGACCGGCTCTTCGCCTTCTTTTTCGGCAATGAAAAAGCGAACGTTGGCGTGGGAGGTCGGCACGTGGGGGTTGTGCGGGTGGATCACCAGCGATACACCCAGCGCTTCGAAGCCACGCCCGGCCAGCTCCGGCCGATGAGCACTGGCCGATGGCGGCAGGTTGCTGCCAAACACGTGGGAAAAGTTAACCCCGCCTTTCTCGATCACCGCGCCGCTTTCGATGACCCGGGTACGCCCGCCACCGCCGGCTGGACGGCTCCAGGCATCTTCGACAAAGCGCGCGCCTCCATCCTCCTGCTCAAGGGCAGTACAGATTCGGTCTTGCAGATCGAGCAGATAGGCTTTCACGGCCTCGGTGCGGGTGGATGACATGGCAATCCCCTGAAGCTGACAGTATTGAGCAACCCCACGAGGGTGAAGGGCTGCAGCGAAACAGGCGGCAAGCATACCACCGCGGCGAGGGCGGCCGCAGTTGACGCGGGGCGGATGAAGGAGTCCGATAGGGGCCCAGCCTATTTCGAATGATCAAGGAAAGAGCCCATGGCAAAGCGTATCCAGTTCAGCAAGACCGGTGGCCCGGAAGTTCTCGAGTATGTGGACGTCGAGCCGGACGCACCGGGCCCGCAACAGGTGCGCGTACGCAACAAGGCGATCGGCTTGAACTTCATCGAAACCTATTTCCGCAGTGGCCTCTACCCTGTGCCGTCAATGCCGTCCGGCCTGGGCAATGAAGGCGCAGGCTTCGTCGAAGCGGTGGGCAGCGAAGTCAGTCGCTTCAAAGTGGGTGATCGCGTGGCCTACGGCACCGGCCCGCTGGGCAGCTACAGCGAACTGCACACGCTGCCGGAGGCGAATCTGGTACACCTGCCCAAGGCCATCAGCTTCGAGCAGGCGGCGGCCGTCATGCTCAAGGGTCTGACCGTGCAGTACCTGCTGCGCCAGACTTACGTGGTAAAACCGGGCGAAACCCTACTGTTCCACGCCGCAGCCGGTGGCGTCGGCACGCTGGCCTGTCAGTGGGCCAGGGCACTGGGCGCAAAACTGATCGGCACGGTGAGCTCGGCCGAAAAAGCCGCCCATGCCAAGGCAATGGGCGCCTGGGAAGTGATCGACTACAGCAGTGAAGACGTCGCCAAGCGGGTGCTTGAACTCACCGACGGCCAGAAATGCCCGGTGGTGTACGACGGCGTCGGTCAGGACACCTGGGCAACCTCACTCGAGTGCGTGGCGCCACGGGGATTGCTGGTCAGTTTCGGCAATGCGTCCGGCCCGGTGGCCGGGGTGAACCTGGGCATCCTGGCGCAGAAGGGCTCGCTGTACGTTACCCGCCCGACGCTTGGCAGTTACGCCAACACCCCTGCAAACCTGCAAAGCATGGCCGACGAGCTGTTCGACATGCTCGCCAGCGGTAAATTGAAGGTCAACGACATCCAGCAATACCCCCTCAAGGACGCCGCCAAGGCGCAGACCGAAGTGTCAGCCCGGCGCACGACAGGCTCCAGCATCCTGATTCCGGATTGATCGACCCATGGGACCGGCTTCAGCCGGGAAGAGGTCAGTGCAGGCGATATACGCGTGTCGCCAGAAACATCGCCTTCCCGGCTAAAGCCGGTCCCACGTCAGGTCTTCAGCCCGATATCGCGCTGGCCCACGCCGATAACCGCCCGATACCGTTCTATCCGGGGAAAGCGCCACCTACCCCGGGCGCCTTACCTCGGCGGTAGCCAAGTCACGGATCACGCTGGGATGGCGGCGCCCGCCCAGGCTCCCGCCGAGTACACCGTCGATCTGCCCACGGAAATACTGCTCGACGCGCAACCGTGTGCGCGCAGCAGGGCGGCCAGCCGGGTTGGCCGAGGTTGAAATCAGTGGCCCGACCTCAGCGCACAACGCGCGCACGGTCGGATGGTCACTTACGCGCAGGGCCACGGTTTCGTGCACGCCGGTAATCCACTCCGGCAACAGGTTGCGATGCGGCACCAGCCATGTGTTGGGCCCCGGCCAGGTGCTGGCCATGCGGTCCATCCACAACTCGGGAAAGTCTTCGAACAGGAAGTCGAACTGATGAATGTTGTCGGCAATCAGAATCAGGCCCTTGTCGACCGGACGCGACTTGATCGCCAGCAAACGATACACCGCCTCTTCATCCCAGGGATCGCAACCCAGCCCCCAGACAGCCTCGGTGGGGTAGGCGATCACTGCTCCGGCTCGCACCTTGCGGGCAGCCTGCTGCACACGCCAACTGCTGATCATTTTTCATCCTCCGGTTAACGATGTCGGCAGTTTAACCTCAGGGTGCATGGGCAAACCATCGCCCGGCCTCACAACTGACACGCCCCTCCAACTCCAGCTCAGTAAGTGCGGCGAGTACCCTGGGCAACGGCCAGGCGATTGAATGCGCGAGTGCTTCGCTGGTGTGTGGCGCGGCGTGAAGGATCGCCAGCAGCGGATGAACGGCAGCGGACGGCGCGACGGGTTCGGCGGCGGGCGCTACCACCTGCCAGCCGCGCAGACCCTCCAGAATATGGTCAACCGTCTCCACCAGTGTCGCGCCATCGCGAATCAGCTGATGGCAACCACGCGCGCCCGGATGATGAATCGATCCCGGAATGGCATAAACCTCGCGGCCTTGCTCTGCGGCCAGCCGCGCCGTTATCAGCGAGCCGCTGGCAACACTGGCTTCCACCACCAGCACGCCCAAGGACAAACCGCTGATGATCCGGTTGCGACGCGGGAAGTTGCTGGCGTTGGGGCCTGCATCCAGCGGGAACTCGGAAATCACCGCGCTGCCCTGGGCAATCATCCGCGCTGCCAGGGCGCGATGGCGCTGTGGATAAAGTTTTTCGAGGCCAGTGCCCAGCACGCCGATTGTAGAGCCGCCGACGTCCAGCGCGCCCTGATGCGCAGCGCCGTCAATGCCCAGCGCCAGGCCACTTGTGATGACAAAACCGGCGCCTGCCAGGCTCCTGGCAAACGCCGTTGCGGTGTCGAGGCCAGGACGGGACGCGCGGCGGCTGCCGACCATGCCCAACTGGGGTCGCTCTAGAATATCCAGGCTGCCGGCGACGAAAAGCAGCGGCGGCGGATCAGGAATTTCCGCCAGCAGGGCGGGATAGCGGGGATCGTCCCAGGCCAGCAAATGCTGGCCCGGATGCTCAAGCCAGGCCAATGCGGCACTGGCACCGTCGCGCACATCGGCGTCACGGCGGGCGTCGGCGCAAGCACCAGGCAGACGCAGTGAGCGCCAGGCGGAGGCAGGCGCGCTCAGGGCTGCGCAGGCTGAACCAAAGGCGTCAATCAGGGTGCGGAAACGTTTCGGGCCGACTTCCGGCAGCCGGTGCAGGCGCAACCGGGCTTCAATTTCTGCAGGCGAACGGGTAGCTTTTTCGAACAGCGGCATAAGATCTTCCCTGATCTGACGCACACCTCAAAGGGTGGGCAATCCTGTGGATAACTCTGTTGACAACAATTTGATAACTGATCCTGCATTGACAGAAAACTGCACTAATTCTGCAACATCCGGTCAGGGGTTTCGTACTTTATCCAGGACCTCCAGTGAGCGCGTTGCGTGCAGCACAAGGGCGTAGCTGAGTTTTTCGTAAGTACGAAAAATCATCAGCTCCCCGGAGCGTTCGTCGGGAATCTTCACCGGTTCGCCGGTAATGCGGTCACGCACCGTCTCACCGGTTTTATAGATGGCCAGCACGCTGCCCTCTGCCAAGCCGTCGCGTTTGCCACGGTCGATGGTCACCACGTCAAACTCGCCAACCTGATTGACTCCACGGGGCACGTCGATGATCACGCCATTGACCTGCGCTTTCGGGTCGCTGGGCATGAAACTTGAGTTGATCGGCCGCTCTTCGCTGGCAAACAGACGGTCCCCCACGCGCACTTCCTGGGACGAACGCTGCAGCACCAGTGTGGAGATGTCACCTTCGCTGGCGACGATTGTACCGCCGCCGATATCGTCGGCGTTGATGCCCAGCACTTCTTGAGTCACCGGGTCGATGTACGTCTTGCCCTGTCGGAAAATGCCGTAAACGGTGTGGGCCGGGTCCAGAGTGCCACGGGCATAGATGCGATCGCCTATGCCACTCAGCACCCGTTCGGCATTGCCCGCGACGATGTACGGCGCGCGGTCGAACTGCTCAGGGGCGTCAACAATGCGATTGTTGAGCAGAAACGCGTTGATCGCCCCCAGCGGGATGCTCGGAACAGCCTCCACCATTGGCGTGCTGCGGATCTGCGGCGACAGTTTTACCGTGCCGCGGGACTCACCGCGATTGAGGGTCAGGCGCGGCTGCCCGTCGACGAAGCTCAGTGTCAGGACGTCGCCGGGGTAGATCAGGTCAGGGTCGCGCACCTGTGGATTGGCGCGCCAGATCTCCTGCCATTTCCACGGTTCGTTGAGAAACTTGCCGGAAATGTCCCAGAGTGTGTCACCGGCTGCGACCGTATAGTGCTGCGGGTAGCCGTCCCTGAGCTGCACCTGCGCCTGCACAACGCCGGTCGCGGCCAACAGCAGCAGGGCGAGTAGTGATTTCCTCATGCAGTGAATCCCTTTATCATGGTGCCTTGCGTGAACATAGAGTCTTTCCAGGCTCGGTTAAAAATGGTTGGCCCGCTTCGATGTCCAAGCCTAGCAGCCGATTTTGACTTTACCCTACAAGTGCAGCTCTTACGTATATGGCTATCTTAAACATCCTCGAGTTTCCCGATTCGCGCCTGCGCACCATCGCCAAGCCGGTGGACGTAGTAGACGACAGCATTCGCCAACTGGTCGATGACATGTTTGAAACCATGTATGAGGCGCCAGGTATCGGGCTGGCTGCAACCCAGGTCAACGTGCACAAGCGCGTGGTGGTCATGGACCTCAGCGAAGATCGCAGCGAGCCTCGGGTGTTCATCAACCCGCAGATCGACATGCTGACCGACGAAATGGAGCAATATCAGGAAGGCTGCCTGTCGGTCCCCGGCTTCTATGAAAACGTCGATCGCCCGCAGAAGATTCGCATCAAGGCGCTGGACCGCGACGGCAAGGCCTACGAAGAAATCGCCGAAGGCTTGCTGGCCGTGTGCATTCAGCACGAATGCGATCACCTCAATGGCAAGCTGTTTGTCGATTACCTGTCCAACCTCAAGCGCGACCGGATCAAGAAAAAGCTCGAAAAACTGCACAAGCAGAACGCTTGATTCTCCAGCTCACACATTACCTGTAGGAGCGCGCTTGCCCGCAATAGCGTCGTGTCAGCCACACATCTGTCACTGAAAAGATGCTATCGCGGGCAAGCGCGCTCCCGCTGTCATATCCCCCAACGAGAAGCCCATGACTGAGCCACTGCGCATCGTCTTTGCCGGCACCCCCGAATTCGCCGCCGAACACCTCAAGGCCTTGCTCGACAGCCCTCATCAGATCATCGCGGTCTACACCCAGCCTGACCGCCCGGCGGGTCGTGGCCAGAAACTGATGCCCAGCCCGGTCAAGCAACTGGCGTTGCAGCACGACATCCCGGTGATGCAGCCGCCCACCTTGCGTGACGCCGGGGCGCAGGCCGAACTGGCGGCGCTTGCGCCGGACCTGCTGGTGGTGGTCGCCTATGGCCTGATCCTGCCGCAAGTGGTACTGGATACTCCGCGTCTGGGCTGCATCAACAGCCACGCCTCTCTGCTGCCACGCTGGCGCGGCGCGGCGCCGATTCAACGGGCGGTGCAGGCAGGCGACGGCGAAAGTGGCGTCACCGTGATGCGCATGGAGCTGGGTCTGGACACCGGGCCGATGCTGCTCAAGGCGACCACGCCCATCACCGCCCAGGATACTGGCGGTACCTTGCATGATCGACTTGCCGAGCTGGGCCCGCCTGCTGTGTTGCAAGCCATCGCCGGGCTTGCCGACGGTTCACTGGTCGGCGAAGTCCAGGACGATAACCTTGCCACGTATGCGCACAAATTGAACAAGGACGAAGCGCGCATCGACTGGAGCCGCCCGGCCGATGAACTGGAGCGTCTGGTGCGCGCCTTTAACCCGTGGCCGATCTGCCACAGCCTGCTCAATGGCGAAGCGTTGAAGGTACTGGCCGCAAGCCTGGCTGAAGGGCAGGGCACGCCAGGACAAATTCTCGACGCCAGCAAAAACGATCTGACCGTTGCCTGCGGTGAAGGCGCGTTGCGTCTGACGCGGCTGCAGCTGCCGGGCGGCAAGCCGCTGAATTTCGCCGACCTGTTCAACAGCCGCCGCGAGAAATTCGCCATCGGCACGGTGCTGGGCCGATGAACCCGCGCCTGGCCGCCGCCAAGGCCCTGGCCGCTGTGCTCAGCGGCAAGGCATCACTGAACAGCTCGCTGCCGACACAATTGGACAAGGTCGAACTGCGTGATCGCGGCCTGACCCAGGACCTGGCATTCGGCACTGCCCGCTGGCAACCGCGGCTGTCTGCGCTGGCCGCCAAATTGTTGCAAAAGCCTTTCAAGGCCGCTGACGCCGATGTCGAGGCATTGCTGCTGATCGGTTTGTACCAGCTGTTGTATTCGCGCATCCCGGCCCACGCTGCCATCGGTGAAACCGTCGGTTGCGCCGACAAGCTTAAAAAACCGTGGGCCAAGGCATTGCTCAATGCCGTGCTGCGTCGCGCGCAACGTGAAAGCGAAGCGCTGCTGGCCGAGCTGGAACATGACCCGGTGGTGCGCACCGCGCATCCGCGCTGGCTGCAAAAGGCGTTGAAAGCTGCCTGGCCAGAGCACTGGGAAGCCATCTGTGCGGCGAACAACGCGCATCCGCCGATGATTCTGCGGGTCAATCGTCGCCATCATGCTCGCGATGAATACCTGCAAATGCTGAGCAGCGCCGATATTGCAGCCAGCGCCTGCAGCTTCAGCCAGGACGGTATCGTGCTGGCCGAACCCTGCGACGTGCGCAGCCTGCCGGGCTTCGATCAGGGCTGGATCAGCGTGCAGGACGAGGCCGCGCAACTGGCTGCCGACCTGCTTGAGCTGGCGCCCGGTCAACGTGTGCTGGACGCCTGCTGCGCGCCGGGCGGCAAGACCTGCCATGTGCTGGAAGTGCAGCCCGCACTGGCTGGCGTGGTGGCGGTGGACCTGGAAGCCAAGCGGCTGGTGCGGGTCAGGGAAAACCTGCAGCGGCTGGGCCTGAATGCCGAGTTGATCGCGGCCGATGGGCGGCAGACCGGGCAATGGTGGGATGGCCAGCCGTTCCAGCGCATCCTGCTCGACGCGCCGTGTTCTGCCACCGGCGTGATTCGTCGCCATCCGGATATCAAACTGACCCGTCAGGCGGACGACATTTCGGCACTGGCGGCGCTGCAAGGTGAACTGCTTGACGCGCTGTGGCCAACCCTGCAAGTGGGCGGCATTCTGCTGTACGCCACCTGCTCGACGCTGCCAATGGAAAACACCGACGTCATCGCCGCGTTTCTGGCCAGAACCTCAGGCGCCCGGGAGCTGGACATTGCAGGCCAGCTCGATCAGCCACCGCCGGGCCTGAAGCAGCCCCATGGTCGGCAACTGCTTGCCCAGGAAGGCGGGCACGACGGCTTTTATTACGCCAAACTGATCAAGATCGCGGCTTGATCCGCGATACTCATACGTCCACGTCGTCAAAAAGATTTCAGCGCTTGTATCGTGGCCAAGCCAGGCTGAAACAGGTTTTACGCCATCCCATAGGTTTGCTATGCCGCTTCAAGGAGCCACTTGATTGAAAATCATCATCCTCGGCGCAGGACAGGTTGGCGGCACGCTGGCTGAGCACCTGGCCAGCGAAGCCAATGACATCACCGTGGTCGATACCGACGGCGACCGCCTGCGTGACCTGGGTGATCGCCTGGATATCCGCACCGTGCAGGGCCGCGGCTCGTTCCCGACGGTATTGCGTCAGGCTGGGGCGGAGGATGCCGACATGCTGGTGGCGGTGACCAGCAGTGATGAGACCAACATGGTTGCCTGTCAGGTGGCGTACACCCTGTTTCACACGCCGACCAAGATTGCGCGGGTGCGTGAAGCAGCCTACCTGACCCGCGCCGGACTGTTCGACAACGACGCCATCCCGGTCGATGTGCTGATCAGCCCGGAACAGGTGGTGACCAACTACATCAAGCGCCTGATCGAGTACCCGGGCTCGCTGCAGGTCATCGACTTCGCGGGCGGCAAGGCCCAGCTGGTGGCGATCAAGGCTTATTACGGCGGCCCGCTGGTGGGCCAGCAGCTGCGTCAGTTGCGCGAACACATGCCCAATGTCGACATGCGCGTCGCGGCTATTTTCCGCCGCGACCGGCCAATCCTGCCCCAGGGCGACACGGTCATCGAAGCCGACGACGAAGTGTTTTTCATCGCGGCCAAGGCTGACATTCGGGCGGTGATGGGCGAAATGCGTCGGCTGGACGAAAACTACAAACGTATCATCATTGCGGGCGGCGGCCACATCGGCGAAAGGCTGGCCGAAGCCATCGAAAGCCGTTATCAGGTGAAGATCATCGAGATGAACCTGGCGCGCTGCCGACATCTTTCCGAATCGCTCAACAGCACCGTGGTCCTGCAAGGCAGCGCCTCGGATCGCGACCTGCTGCTGGAAGAAAATATCGCCAACACCGATCTGTTTCTGGCGCTGACCAACGATGACGAGGCCAACATCATGTCCTCGCTGCTGGCCAAACGCATGGGCGCGCGCAAGGTGATGACCATCATCAACAACGCGGCCTACGTTGACCTGATCCAGGGCGGCGAGATTGACATTGCCATCAGCCCGCAACTGGCAACCATTGGCACCCTGCTGGCCCATGTGCGACGCGGCGACATCGTCAGCGTGCACTCGCTGCGACGCGGCGCCGCCGAAGCAATTGAAGTGGTCGCCCATGGCGACAGCAAGTCCAGCAAGGTGATCGGCAAGGCAATCAAGGACATTGCGCTGCCTTCAGGCACCACCATCGGCGCCATCATCCGCGCCGACGAAGTCATCATCGCCCACGACGCCACTGTCATCGAGTCAGGCGACCACGTGATCATGTTCCTGGTGGACAAGAAATACATTCGCGATGTGGAGCGGCTGTTTCAGGTGGGTTTGAGCTTCTTTTGAGCGGGAAAGGATTTGCTTTTGTAGGAGCGCCCGAGCACCGCGAGGCCGCGATGGCAGTGTGTCAGGCAGATCGCAATCGCGGCCTCGCGGTGCTCGGGCGCTCCTACAGAAGACGCTAACTCAATACCAGCGTGCTTCCCCGGCAGGGCGTTTCTTGAAGCGCTTCATGGTCCACATGTACTGACTCGGATAGGCCCGCACGTATTTCTCCACCACCTGGCTCATGGCGGCGGCGGAGGTCGCCGTGTCGGTGCTGTACATGGCCTCGGGCGCGGCTTCCAGCACCACTTTGTAACCCGAACCGTCCGGCAGGCGCATGGCATGCAGGAATACGCCCACCGCCTTGCCGCCCGCCAGCATGTTGGGCACGAACTTGCTAGTCAGGGCCATGGTGGCGCAAAAGGGCACGAAGATGCCTGCCGACTCGGCCGGTTCAGGGTCAGCCGGAATGCCCACCGAACCGCCTTTGCGCACTTCCTTGATGACGCTGAGAATACCTTCCTTGGTGGACGCTGCGACCCTGTTGCCCAGCTGCACACGCTGCTTGCGCAGCAAATCGTCCACCGCCTTGAGCTTGGGCGGGCGATAGAAAATGATCGGTTTGCACTGGCTGCAATAGAAGTGGTTGAGCACCTCCCAGTTGCCCAGGTGGCTGGTAATGCCCACCACGCCCTTGCCCGACGCCAGGGCCTGGGTCAAAACTTCAAGGCCTTCAACTTCACGCACCAGATCAATGGACCGCTGAGCCGGCCAGATCCAGGCGCAGGCGCTCTCGGTCAGGGTCTTGCCGATGTCCATCAGGCTTTTGCCCACCAGCTGCTCGCGCTCGGCAGCGTCCATCTCGGGGAAGCATTTGCCCAGGTTGATGCGCGCCACCTCACGCGAACGATTGGGCAGCTTCCACATCAGCCAGCCAATCGCGGTGCCAACCCATTGCACAACGCGCCACGGCAACAGCGCAAACAACCGCAATGCGCCGACCATCAGCGCGCCTTTAAACTTTTCCACGATTCACTCCCCAGGACTCAAGGCGGCCATTGTACCCATCAGCGGCTCAACGCCGGGTATCGATCACACTCCACCGTATGATCCATGACCATGCCGCTCGATTGCATGTAGGCGTAGCAGATGGTCGGGCCGACAAAGGTGAAGCCGGCCTTTTTCAGCGCCTTGCTCATGGCTTCGGCCTGCGCTGTGTTGACCGGCACTTCGCTGCGATCCTTGAAATGATTGATCTGGCGCTCACCGCCGACGAACGACCAGAGAAAGCCCACCGGGTCTTCCAACTTCAGCCAGGCCTGGGCGTTACGCCGGGCCGCGTTGAGTTTGAGGCGGTTACGGATAATCCCCGGCTCCTGCATCAGCACTTCGATCTCGTCGTCAGTCATGGCCGCGATCCGGTGCACATCGAAACCGAACATCACCTCGCGATAGCGCGGACGTTTCTTCAGTACCGTGATCCACGACAGCCCCGCCTGGAACCCTTCGAGCAATAACAACTCGAAGAGCTTCTGCGCATCGCGCAGCGGTACGCCCCACTCAAGATCGTGATAATCGATGTAAACCGGGTCATCGTTGCACCAGTAGCAGCGTGCCATAGGGCTCCCAAGAGTGGAGGCGCGACCGAATCGGGTATACTCCCGCTCTTTAAATCGCAGCCCCAGTACAGGTGAATTTCGTGAGCCAGCCTACGCCAGCCGTGCGTACCTTCCAAGACCTGATCCTCGCCCTCCAGCAATACTGGGCCGAGCAAGGTTGCGTGGTACTTCAGCCCTACGATATGGAAGTAGGCGCCGGCACTTTCCACACCGCCACGTTTCTGCGCGCCGTAGGCCCGGAAACCTGGAACGCCGCTTATGTGCAGCCGAGCCGCCGTCCGACTGACGGTCGCTATGGCGAAAACCCGAACCGTCTGCAGCACTATTACCAGTTCCAGGTGGTGCTCAAGCCCAACCCGGACAACTTCCAGGAGCTGTACCTGGGCTCGCTCAAGCATGTCGGTCTGGACCCGCTGGTCCACGACGTGCGTTTTGTCGAAGACAACTGGGAATCGCCGACGCTGGGCGCCTGGGGTCTGGGCTGGGAAATCTGGCTCAACGGCATGGAAGTGTCGCAGTTCACCTATTTCCAGCAGGCGGGAGGCATCGAGTGCTACCCGGTCACCGGCGAGATCACCTACGGTCTGGAACGCCTGGCGATGTACCTGCAGAACGTCGATTCGGTCTACGACCTCGTCTGGGCTGACGGCCCGTTCGGCCGCGTGACCTATGGCGACGTGTTCCACCAGAACGAGGTCGAGCAGTCGACCTACAACTTCGAGCACGCCAACGTCGACAAACTCTTCGAGCTGTTCGATTTCTACGAAAGCGAAGCCAAGCGCCTGATCGAGCTCGACCAGCCACTGCCGCTGCCGAGCTATGAAATGGTCTTGAAGGCGTCCCACACTTTCAACCTGCTGGATGCCCGCCGCGCCATTTCGGTCACCGCGCGTCAGCAGTACATCCTGCGCGTGCGCACCCTGGCCCGCTCCGTGGCCCAGGCCTATCTGATGGCCCGCGCCAGGCTGGGCTTCCCGATGGCGCCACCTGATTTACGTGATGAAGTGCTGGCCAAGCTGGAGGCGCAACAATGAGTGCTCAAGATTTTCTGGTCGAGCTGGGCACCGAAGAGTTGCCACCAAAGGCACTCAATACCCTGGCAGACGCTTTTCTGGCCGGTATCGAGAAAGGCCTGCAGGCCGCCGGGCTGACCTACAGCGCCAAGCAGGTCTATGGCGCGCCGCGTCGTCTGGCCGTGCTGATCACCGAGCTGGCCACGCAGCAGCCGGATCGCAGCATCAACCTCGATGGCCCGCCACGTCAGGCAGCATTTGATGCCGAGGGCAGTCCGACCCAGGCAGCACTGGGTTTTGCCAAGAAGTGCGGCGTTGACCTGAGCGAAATCGACCAGAGTGGCCCCAAGCTGCGCTACAGCCAGACCATCGCTGGCAAGCCGACCAGCAGTCTGCTGGCGACCATCGTTGAAGACTCGCTGAACGACTTGCCGATCCCCAAGCGCATGCGCTGGGGCGCGCGCAAGGAAGAGTTCGTACGCCCGACGCAGTGGCTGGTAATGCTGTTTGGCGATCAGGTGATCGACTGCACGATCCTCGCCCAGACTGCGGGTCGTGAATCGCGCGGCCATCGTTTCCACCACCCGGACAGCGTGCGCATCACCTCGCCCGCCAGTTACCTCAGTGACCTGCGCAAAGCGTACGTGCTGGCTGACTTCAATGAACGCCGCCTGCTCATCACCAAACGCGTCGAAGAGCTGGCGACCCAGCATGAAGGCACCGCCATCGTGCCGCCTGCGTTGCTGGACGAAGTGACGTCGCTGGTGGAGTGGCCCGTGCCGCTGGTGTGCTCGTTCGAAGAGCGCTTCCTTGAGGTGCCGCAGGAAGCCCTGATCACCACGATGCAGGACAACCAGAAGTACTTCTGCCTGCTGGACGCCGACGGCAAGCTGCTGCCGCGCTTCATTACGGTGGCCAACATCGAGAGCAAGGATCCGACGCAGATCGTCAAAGGCAACGAAAAAGTCGTTCGCCCGCGCCTGACCGACGCCGAGTTCTTCTTCAAGCAGGACAAGAAGCAGAAGCTGGAAACCTTCAACCAGCGCCTGCAGAACGTGGTGTTCCAGGCCCAACTGGGCAGTGTCTACGACAAGGCCGAGCGGGTTTCCAGGCTGGCCGCGTTCATCGCGCCACGCATTGGCGGCGACGCTCAACGCGCAGCACGGGCGGGCTTGCTGTCCAAGTGCGATCTGGCGACCGAAATGGTTGGCGAATTCCCCGAAATGCAGGGCGTGGCCGGTTACTACTACGCTCAGGCTGATGGCGAACCGCAAGACGTCGCGCTGGCGCTGAACGAGCAGTACATGCCACGCGGTGCCGGTGCCGAGCTGCCCACTACGCTGACCGGCGCCGCCGTCGCCATCGCCGACAAGCTCGACACGCTGGTGGGTATCTTCGGCATCGGCATGCTGCCCACCGGCAGCAAGGACCCCTATGCACTGCGTCGGGCCGCGCTGGGTATCCTGCGCATCCTGATCGAGAAGAAACTCGACCTGGACCTGATCGAAACCGTGAAGCATGCAGTGTCGCTTTTCGGCGCCAAGGTGAAAGCCGCTGGCCTGTCGGATCAGGTGCTGGAGTTCATCTTCGACCGCCTGCGGGCGCGTTATGAGGACGAAGGCGTCGAAGTCGCGGTGTATCTCTCGGTTCGCGCCTTGCAGCCCGGCTCGGCACTGGACTTCGACCAGCGTGTGCAGGCGGTTCAGGCCTTCCGCAAACTGCCGCAAGCCGCTGCGCTCGCTGCCGTGAACAAGCGCGTGTCGAATCTGCTGGGCAAGGC
This sequence comes from Pseudomonas viridiflava, assembly GCF_900585905.1. Taxonomy (GTDB): domain Bacteria; phylum Pseudomonadota; class Gammaproteobacteria; order Pseudomonadales; family Pseudomonadaceae; genus Aquipseudomonas. Next base: position 195,620 of record NZ_UTVH01000031.1, on the reverse strand, counting down.
TGAGGGCAAGGTTGCCCTGGTGGTGGAGCCCAAGTATTTCGACAACGCCAACGAGTTCTCGCTGTATTCGGCGATCCAGCAAGCGGATCAGGCAGTACAGCCCATGGCTGCAGCGCGTCAGTACAACGAAACCCTGGCGCGCCTGGCGGCCTTGCGCGAGCCGGTTGATGCGTTCTTCGAAGCCGTGATGGTCAACGCTGAAGATGCCAACGTGCGCGCCAATCGCTATGCACTGCTGGCACGTCTGCGTGGGCTGTTCCTGGGCGTCGCTGACATTTCGCTGCTGGGCTGAGGGCTGTCGACTGAAAACGGGATGTGATGTGAAGCTGCTGATCCTGGATCGGGATGGGGTGATCAACGAGGACTCTGACGCCTACATAAAGTCGGTGGCCGAGTGGATTCCGATTCCAGGCTCGATCGAGGCGATCGCGCAGCTGAGCAGGGCGGGCTGGACGGTTGCAGTCGCGACCAACCAGTCCGGCATTGCCCGCGGCTATTACGATCTGGCGACCCTGGATGCCATGCACACACGTTTGCGCGAGCTGGTGGCGCATCAGGGCGGCGAGGTCGGGCTGATCGTTTACTGCCCGCACGGTCCTGACGAAGGCTGCGACTGTCGCAAGCCCAAACCCGGCATGTTGCAGACCATTGCCCGGCATTATCAGGTGGCGCTGAGCGGAATTTGGTTTGTCGGCGACAGCGGCAGTGACCTCAAGGCTGCACTGGCCGTCGACTCACAACCGGTTCTGGTCAGAACCGGCAAAGGTGAGCGTACACTGGGCGGTTCCCTTCCGGCCAATACCCTGGTTTTTGACGATCTCGCGGCACTGGCCGCAGAACTTATCCACAGTAGCGCTCCGCAGGATCACTAGCGGTACGCTTGTTGAACGGGCATTTGCCCTAACGGTAAAAGCAACTATGTCGATCATCCAGGCATTCAGGACTTTTCTCTTCTACCTGTTGCTAGGCACCAGCTCGCTGTTGTGGTGCACATTAAGCTTCTTCGTCGCACCTTTCCTGCCTTTCAAGGCGCGTTATCGCTTCATCAATGTCTACTGGTGCCGTTGCGCAATCTGGCTGACCCGAGTGTGTCTCGACATCCGGGTAGAAGTTACTGGCGCGCATAACGTGCCCAAGACGCCCTGCGTGATCATTTCCAATCATCAGAGCACTTGGGAGACGTTCTTCCTGTCGCAGTATTTCTCGCCGTTGAGCCAGGTGCTCAAGCGTGAGCTGCTGTATGTCCCGTTCTTTGGCTGGGCCATGGCAATGCTGCGTCCTATCGCCATTGATCGTGACAACCCCAAGGCCGCCCTCAAACAGATCGCCAAAAAGGGCGACGAGTTGCTCAAGGATGGTGTCTGGGTGCTGATCTTCCCGGAAGGTACCCGCGTGCCGTTTGGTCAGGTCGGCAAGTTCTCACGAGGTGGCACGGCACTGGCGGTCAACGCCGATCTGCCCGTGCTGCCCATCGCGCACAACGCCGGCCGTTACTGGCCCAAGGAAGGCTGGGCGAAGAAGCCAGGCACGATTCAGGTGGTCATTGGCGAACCCATGTACGCTGAGGGCACCGGGCCACGCGCCATTGCCGCGCTGAACGAGCGGGTGCAGACGTGGAACGAGGACACCCAGAAGGCGCTCGGCTCCATCGCTGCGCCAGTGTCGAGCAACGAGACAGCGACAATCTGAATTTTGTGGATAACCTGTGCACCGTTTTGCGTTTTTTACTAAAAAACGGTGCCAACCCCTTGGTTTGGCTGCTTATTTCCCAAAGCGATATATGGGCCAAAACCGTGCATAAGTTTTTGCATACCCGCTCTGGGCAAGCCCGAAGGAGAGGGGGACTGCAGAAGCGCAGACGCAGGGATGCGCCCAACTCTGCAGACAGTACAAATCTTGATCGACGGAGTTCGTCATCTCCACAGCGCCGCACGTGCGTTGCCGGACGCTCATGGAAGAAAGCATTGAACACAGCAACGCATTGAAATCGCAACGCCTGCGTCCACGCTGAATAATCATGCCTGATATTGAAAACGACCTGCCTGATGAGAGCTTAGTGTTCGCCAGGCGGATGTTGATACGGCCATGTTCATATAATCCGCCTAATCAAAACACGCCTGAAGTTATCTTCATTATTACTGTAAAGAGCCGGGTTCCCTTTAAAGTCAGTGCTCGAATGAGACACTGGAAAACATCAACGAGTTGGCGTTCCCTCTGCCTGTGAGACATCTTTACTCTTGGCTGATGAGTTCACAGAAGATTTCTCGTTCTGCTTTTTATCCAGCGACAACGCCACCTTCTCACGCGCCTGCTGACGCTCGATAGCTCTGACTTCTTGGCGTTGTTGCAACCTGTCCGCACCGTCCTGAGCAACAGCGGCGCAGCAGAACACACCAAGAAATGAAGCCAAAAGCAGTTTTTGAGTGTTCATCAATACATTCCTCTAAATATTAATTTTGCAGCGCTCAGCCGTCTGCCTGGCGTAACAATCATTTAATGCACCAGCATTAAGTGCGACGCCGAGTCCTCTATTCAAAAGAGCCATGAACATCTGCTCTCGTAAAAGTCGACAGAAGCGCCTGCCCTGAACGTTCACGATCAACCGCCTGCAGAACTCAAGCGACAGTGCTCCTGATAGATGCCGATGCCTTGAAGCCGCTGCGGTGGGGTATCCATAAATCTGACCGACTCATACCTTCAGGACACGTCTACAGCGCAGGGCGGAAATTCACATACGCCGTGCATGTGAGTTGGATCGTATTGACATTCCATCGGTATGTCAACTAGCATACGCAGCGTATGTGAGATGGATTAGAGGTTTTTTTATGCAGCAACAACGCCGTACTCGCGCCGGAATGATTGAGCAGACCCGCGCCACGCTGTTAGCAGCTGGCCGGCAGGCATTCGCCAGCCAAGGCTTCGCTCACACGTCAATGGATGATCTAACCGCCGAAGTCAGTCTGACGAGGGGGGCGATCTATCATCATTTCGGCAATAAAAAAGGGCTGCTGCTGGCAGTCATTGAACAGATCGAAAGCGAAGTGGGCGAACGTCTTCAGGCCATTTCAGACGCAGCACCTTCTGCGTGGGAGGCTTTTCGCCGACGTTGTCGCGCCTATCTCGAATTGGCACTGGAACCGGAAATCCGCCGGATCATCCTGCAGGATGCGCGTGCCATCTTCGGTGACGTTCCACAGGCTGCACAGTCATTGGGCATTGCCGCACTGCAGTCTTCCCTCGACGGACTGATTGCCGAAGGTGTCGTGGCACCTCTGCCCACCACTGTGACAGCCCGGATGATCTATGGCGCTGTCACCGAGGCGTCGTTCTGGATCGCAGAACCTGATGGCGACATCGAGGCACGCCTGGCGCAGGCACTTGAAGGCCTGGAACGGCTATTAAGCGGCCTGCTTGATAGCTGACCGCTCCATACTCTCTTGTCAGGAACGCACACTATGCAATGGCGCAATAGCTCGACCTGTTTTGGCGTCCTTGCCAAATTTTTTCACTGGACGAGCGCGGCTTCATTTATCGCGGCCTACGTCGTGGTCTACTACGTTATCTGGTTCATGGATGACACCTCCATGGAGTCATTGCCAGTGCTCAATATTCATTGGGTGCTTGGTCTACTGGTGGGTTTTCTAGTATTACCCAGGCTGCTGTGGCGATTGCTGGACCGGCAGCCGGAAAACCCACCCGGTTCGACGCTGGAACACAGGCTCGCACACGTCGCTCACGTGGGACTTTACGGTCTGCTGATTGCGATGCCGCTGACGGGCTACCTGGGCACCGGTGCGCCTACTGACTTTGGACTGTTCAGCGTGACAGGCTTCAACGAAACCCAGCTATTTGCCTGGCTCAGTGCCAACTACAATTTGAGCTATGAAGCGTTCGAGGCACCCCTGGATACAGTTCATCACTTCCTTGGCAAGTGGGTTGCCTGGATCGTGGTGGGCCTGCATGTGGTCGCTGCGCTCTACCATCACCTGGTGCGCCGCGACAGCGTCCTGAGACGCATGCTGCCCTGGTCAAGCGTGTCCTGACGGGCCACGTACCGGGCGGCCCCCGGCCTGGGGAGCGCCCAACATACGAAAAAAATGCCGACCCTAACGGGATCGGCATTTTTTACGTCTAACCTTTCGAAAACATCAACAGCGCTGCTCTTCTGGACGCTGATAGTTTTAAGCCTCGATCAGAAGTCCAGATTGGACACTGCCAACGCATTGCTTTCGATGAAGTCGCGACGAGGTTCTACAGCGTCACCCATCAAAGTGTTGAAGATCTGGTCCGCACCAATGGCGTCTTCGATCGTCACTTTGAGCATCCGGCGTACCGATGGGTCCATCGTGGTTTCCCACAGCTGATCAGGGTTCATTTCGCCCAGACCTTTGTAGCGCTGGATGGTGTGACGCTTGGTGCTTTCTGCCATCAACCAGGCGAGCGCTTCCTTGAACTCGCTGACCTGCTTCTTGCGCTCGCCGCGTTGCACGTAGGCGCCTTCTTCCAGCAGGGTACTGATCTGCAGACCCAGAGCGGTCACAGTCTTGTAGTCGTTACTGCCGAAAAAGTCGCGATTGAACGTGACGTAGTTGGACAAACCATGGGAAATCAGTTCGACCTCTGGCAGCCAGACATTACGCTCGCGGTCTTCACGCAGGCTGGCTTTGTAGACCAGGCCGGACTTCTCGCCAACGCGCAGGCGCGCATCGAACAGGTCCAGCCATGCCTGCATGCCGGCATGATCCGAAAGCTGCTCCAGCGTGACCGGTGGCAGGTAGACGAAGTGCTCGGTGAGTTCCTGAGGGTACAGACGCGACAGGCGCTTGAGAGTTTTCATCACCATGCGGAAATCATTGACCAGACGCTCCAGCCCTTCGCCGGAGATCGCAGGTGCAGACTCGTTCAGGTGCAGGCTGGCGTCTTCAAGCGCCGACTGGGTCATGTACTCTTCCATGGCCTCGTCGTCCTTGATGTACTGCTCCTGCTTGCCTTTCTTGACCTTGTACAGCGGCGGCTGGGCGATGTAGATATAGCCGCGCTCGATCAGCTCAGGCAACTGACGGAAGAAGAACGTCAGCAGCAAGGTGCGGATGTGCGAACCGTCGACGTCAGCATCGGTCATGATAATGATGTTGTGATAACGCAGCTTGTCGATGTTGTATTCGTCACGACCAATCCCGCAACCGAGCGCAGTGATCAGCGTGCCGACTTCCTGAGACGAAATCATCTTGTCGAAGCGTGCTTTTTCGACGTTCAGGATCTTGCCTTTGAGGGGCAGGATGGCCTGGGTTTTGCGGTTGCGTCCCTGCTTGGCGGAACCGCCAGCAGAGTCACCTTCCACCAGGTACAACTCGGAAAGGGCAGGGTCCTTTTCCTGGCAGTCAGCCAGCTTGCCCGGCAGACCGGCGATGTCCAGCGCGCCTTTGCGGCGAGTCATCTCACGGGCCTTGCGAGCGGCCTCACGGGCACGGGCGGCATCAATCATCTTGCCAACGACGGCCTTGGCTTCGTTCGGGTTTTCCAGCAGGAAGTCAGAGAAGTATTTACCCATCTCCTGTTCAACGGCAGTCTTGACCTCGGAGGAAACCAGCTTGTCCTTGGTCTGCGAACTGAACTTGGGATCAGGCACTTTCACCGAAATGATCGCCGTCAAACCTTCACGTGCATCATCGCCAGTGGTCGCGACCTTGTGCTTCTTGGCCAGACCTTCCTGCTCGATGTAGGTGTTGAGGTTACGCGTCAGCGCCGAGCGGAAGCCCACCAGGTGAGTGCCGCCATCGCGCTGCGGAATGTTGTTGGTAAAGCACAACAGGTTCTCGTTGAAGCTGTCGTTCCACTGCAAAGCGATTTCAACGCCAATGCCATCTTCGCGCTGGACGTTGAAATGGAACACCTGATTGACCGGCGTCTTGTTGGTGTTCAGGTATTCAACGAATGCACGCAGGCCGCCTTCGTATTTGAACAGCTCTTCTCTGGCGCTGCGCTCATCTCGAAGCACGATGCCCACACCCGAGTTGAGGAACGACAGTTCACGAATCCGCTTGGCCAGAATGTCCCAGCTGAAGTGAATATTCTTGAAGGTGTCCGCGGATGGCTTGAAGTGAATCTCTGTACCGGTGGTGTCACTGTCGCCAACGATACGCATCGGCTCCTGAGGCACACCGTGAACATAGGTTTGTTCCCAGATCTTGCCGCTGCGACGAACCGTCAGCAGCAGCAATTCCGAGAGCGCGTTAACCACGGAAACACCTACACCGTGCAGACCGCCGGATACCTTGTAGGAGTTGTCATCGAACTTACCGCCTGCGTGCAGCACGGTCATGATGACCTCGGCAGCGGAAACGCCTTCTTCCTTATGCACGTCCACAGGAATGCCACGTCCGTTATCTCGAACAGTGATCGATTCGTCAGGGTGAATCGTGATGGTGATATCGTCGCAGTGGCCAGCCAGTGCTTCGTCAATCGAGTTGTCAACGACCTCAAACACCATGTGGTGGAGACCGCTGCCATCGTCAGTGTCACCGATGTACATACCGGGACGCTTGCGTACGGCATCTAGCCCTTTCAGTACCTTGATACTGGAGGAGTCGTACGTTTGGTTTTCGCTCATGCAATCACTCCCGATGATCGTGGGTCTGGGTGATACTGCCTTGTTCCACGTGGAACAAGGCAACTGGCGTTTCCGTCTGCCAGCCGTCCCTCAGTAATTCGTTATCCACACAGGTGATGAATACCTGGCAGTTCAGTTCTTCCAACAATCGACACAGTGCGCGACGATGGTGGTCATCCAGTTCGGAGGGCAAGTCATCCACAAGGTAAATGCACTGTCCTCGACGAACCTGACTAACCAAATGGCCTTGAGCTATGCGAAGGGCGCACACCACCAGTTTCTGCTGGCCGCGGGACAATATGTCCGCCGCGTTGTGCGCGCCCAACCTCAGGCGAAGATCAGCTCTTTGAGGGCCGGCTTGTGTATGACCCATCTGTTGGTCGCGGTGCAAAGAGGACGCGAGCACCGTGCTCAGCTCCTTCTCCTTGTCCCACCCGCGGTAATAACTCAGGGTCAAACCTTCAAGTTTCACCAACTCGCTTAACGTCTGCTCGAAAACGGGCTTCAACGCCTTGATGTAAGCGCGTCGGTAATCGTCAATTTCAGCACTGGCCAGGCACAGTTCCCGGTCCCAGGCGGCCTGCGAAGCGCCGTCAAGTGTACCATGCCGCAGCCATGAGTTCCGCTGCCTCAAGGCCTTCTGCAGGCGTTGCCAAGTGGACATGAATCGAGGTTCCACGTGGAACACTCCCCAATCCAGAAACTGTCGGCGGATCTTCGGCGCGCCCTCAAGCAGGCGAAAGCTGTCAGGGTTGATCAGTTGCAGCGGCAGGATTTCCGCCAGCTGCGCAGCGCTCCGTGCATTCTGGCCATCAATGCGTATCTGGAATTCGCCTTGACGATCGCGTGAAATACCCAGGCTGCTGTGCCCACCCTCGGCCAGTTCAACCTGGCCAAATACGGTGCAGTTGGGCTGCTCATACTGAATCACCGGCAACAGACGAGCGCTGCGAAAGGAGCGCGCCAGCCCCAGCAGGTGAATGGCCTCAAGCACACTCGTCTTGCCGCTGCCGTTGGCACCGTGAAGGATGTTGATACGTGGGGAAGGGGAGAAGGTCACCGGGTGGAGATTGCGCACCCCGGTGACCGAGACGCGACTAAGAGACATCTAGCTTCTGCTGAACAAAATTACAGGCGCATCGGCATGACGACGTAAGCCGAGTCGTCATTGTCTGATTCCTGCACCAGCGCACTGCTGTTGGAATCGGAGAGGATCAAGCGCACTTGTTCAGTAGTCATCACACCCAGCACGTCCAGGAGGTAACTGACATTGAAACCGATCTCCAGGGAGGCACCGTTGTAGTCGACGCTGATCTCTTCTTCAGCTTCTTCCTGCTCAGGGTTGTTGGCCTGGATTTTCAGCTGACCGTTTGCCAGCTGCAGGCGGATACCGCGATATTTCTCGTTGGAAAGAATCGCAGTACGGCTGAATGCTTCGCGTAGCGCCTGACGATCCCCCAGCACAAGCTTGTCGCCGCCCTTGGGCAATACACGCTCGTAGTCCGGAAACTTGCCGTCGACAAGTTTCGAGGTGAACGTGAATTCCCCGGTCGTTGCGCGAATGTGATGCTGCCCCAGGACGATACTGACAGTGCCGTCCTGCTCGGTCAGCAGGCGCGCCATTTCGAGGATACCCTTGCGCGGCACGATCACCTGATGCCGATCGGCGTGCTCGATGTCGGCTGACATGGAACACATGGCCAGGCGGTGGCCATCGGTGGCAACGGCGCGCAGCACGCCGGCGCTGACTTCAAGCAACATACCGTTGAGGTAGTAGCGCACATCCTGTTGAGCCATGGCAAAACTGGTGCGCTCGATCAGCCGGCGCAATTTGCTTTGCACCAGGTTGAAGGTCAATGACCCAGGGCCTTCTTCTACCGTCGGGAAATCATTGGCTGGCAGCGTCGAAAGGGTGAAGCGGCTGCGACCTGCCTTGACCACCAACTTGGAGTCATCCAGTTTGATATCGATCAACGCGTCGTTCGGCAGGCTTTTGCAGATGTCCATCAGCTTGCGCGCCGGTACAGTGATTTCGCCTGGCTCGGCAGGCTCTTCAAGCTGCACGCGGCCAACCAGCTCGACCTCCAGGTCAGTGCCGGTCAGCGAGAGCTGTTGCCCCTCGACGACCAGGAGCACGTTGGACAGCACCGGCAGGGTCTGGCGGCGTTCGACAACGCCTGCGACCAATTGCAGGGGTTTCAACAGGGCTTCGCGTTGAATGGTGAAGTGCATGGTCTAGTCCCTTGCCTTAATAAGCTGCGCTGATGTCATCAGGTGGTCAGTGTACGCAGCAGGTTCTTGTAGTCCTCGCGGATGTCCGCGTCGGATTCCTTCAGTTCGTTGATCTTGCGGCAGGCGTGCAGCACGGTGGTATGGTCGCGACCGCCAAACACATCGCCGATTTCCGGCAGGCTGTGGTTGGTCAGCTCTTTGGAAAGTGCCATGGCCACCTGACGAGGTCGGGCCACCGAGCGCGAACGACGCTTGGACAACAGATCAGAGATCTTGATCTTGTAGTACTCGGCGACCGTGCGCTGAATGTTATCCACACTGACCAGCTTGTCCTGCAACGCCAACAGGTCTTTGAGCGACTCGCGGATCAGTTCGATAGTGATATCGCGACCCATGAAGTGCGAGTGGGCAATGACCCGCTTGAGCGCGCCTTCGAGTTCGCGGACGTTGGAACGGATCCGCTGAGCGATGAAGAATGCCGCGTCATGGGGCAGGTCAACTTTTGCCTGATCCGCTTTCTTCATCAGGATCGCCACACGCGTCTCCAGCTCCGGTGGCTCGACGGCGACAGTAAGTCCCCAGCCAAAGCGCGACTTGAGTCGCTCTTCAAGGCCTTCGATTTCCTTCGGATAACGGTCACTGGTCAGGATGACCTGCTGACCCCCTTCAAGCAACGCGTTGAACGTGTGGAAAAACTCTTCCTGGGAACGCTCCTTGCGCGCAAAAAACTGGATGTCATCGATCAGCAACGCATCAACCGAACGATAGAAGCGCTTGAATTCGTTGATTGCATTGAGCTGCAAAGCCTTGACCATGTCCGCCACGAAGCGCTCGGAATGCAGGTACACGACCTTGGCATTCGGATTCTTCTTGAGCAGGTGGTTGCCCACGGCATGCATCAAGTGAGTCTTGCCCAGACCCACACCGCCATAAAGGAACAGCGGGTTGTAGCCGTGCTTGGGGTTGTCTGCCACTTGCCAGGCCGCAGCGCGGGCCAGCTGGTTGGACTTGCCTTCGACGAAGTTCTCAAAGGTAAAGGTACGATTCAAATAGCTGGTGTGCTTGAGCGCGCCCTCGACCTGCACCGTGCGCTGTTCGGCACGAGCGGGGGCCTGCTGCGAACTGGCCCCGGCCATCGGGTCGAAGCTGGCCCGGGACGGCTCATTGTTTTGCACGGTGTCAGGCGCGGCGGCTGCCACCGACACAGGGGCTGCAGACGCCTGCGGTTGCGCAGGTTCCTGGGCAGCGGTCGATTGCGATGCCGACGCTGCCAGTGGCGCATTGGGTGCCGCCCGTGGGGTCGAGCTGCGCTTGCTGCCTATTAACAAAGAAAGCGCTGGCGCCTGCCCCTGGCCGTGTTCGCCGAGCAACTCCAGCAAACGGCCGAGGTATTTTTCATTGACCCAGTCGAGCACAAAACGATTTGGCGCATACACACGTAGCTCGTCGCCTTCGGCTTCAACCTGTAGCGGACGGATCCAGGTGTTGAATTGCTGGGCAGGCAGCTCATCGCGCAAAAGCTCCACGCACTGCTGCCAAAGTTCCAATGACACGGACATCCCCTAGGTTAAAGGCCGGTGAGGCAAAAACAGCTGCCATTGTACCGGCCGATGCCAGACTTATCCACATGTAGGTCATGCGCAAAGCGGTATAAATCAGAGAAATATGGCGCCGCAGGCCGACCAACGGCATGTGCATAAGCTCTGTGGATAACCCTCCTTCAGCCCATTGCATAACCCCACCTTGAAAGCTGTGGATAAACTCCCTGTGGATAAAAAGCCGTTCCATGCACAGCTTTTCCGATGGCGGAGCACAGGCGCAGCACCGCTTGTCGACAGTGTTGTCATTCTCTGTACATCACGATTTCAGGGGCCTGTGGAGGGTTATCCACAGACACCCTGGACCCTAGCTTTAATAAGCTTTATAAAAAAGCTTTAAATACTCTTCTTCTTTTATTTCTATAACAGGGTCGTCAAGGTTTGGCATCCTGACGGAAAAGGCTCGACCGGGTGGGGTATACAACTAAATGAAGGAAACGCTGGTTGGAAATTGACCTAGAGGCTTGCTTTCTCTAGAATCCCCGGTCTCTTAAAACGGGGGCCATTCCGGCCCGTTGTGGACGAACCAGGTAACACGCCATGAAACGTACTTTCCAACCAAGCACTATCAAACGCGCTCGCACTCACGGTTTCCGTGCTCGTATGGCCACCAAGAACGGCCGTGCCGTCCTGTCGCGTCGTCGCGCCAAAGGTCGTGCGCGTCTGGCAGTTTGATAATCCGGCACTGGAGGTGAGTCAGGACTTCAGTCGGGAAAAGCGTCTGCTTACTCCCCGGCATTTCAAGGCAGTCTTTGACTCCCCTACCGGCAAGGTTCCGGGGAAAAATCTCCTGCTCCTTGCACGCGACAACGACCTTGATCATCCCCGTCTGGGGCTGGTTATCGGTAAAAAGAGCGTCAAGCTTTCCGTTGAGCGCAACCGCTTGAAACGCCTGATGCGCGAGTCATTTCGCCAACACCAAGACCATTTGGTCGGTTGGGATATTGTGATTGTCGCGCGCAAAGGTTTGGGTGACGTAGAAAACCCCGAATTGATTCAGCATTTCGGCAAGCTCTGGAAACGTCTGGCACGCAGCCGGCCGGTTCCTGAAGTCAGAACCGAAATCGCAGGGGTAGACAGTACCGATGCGTAAGCTGGCGCTCGTTCCGATCCAGTTCTATCGCTACGCCATCAGCCCGCTGATGGCCAGCCACTGTCGTTTCTACCCCAGTTGCTCCTGCTACGCGTATGAAGCCATTGAAAATCATGGCCTTCTACGCGGTGGCTGGCTGACCTTTCGTCGATTAGGTCGCTGTCATCCGTGGAATCCCGGTGGTTATGACCCGGTTCCGCCTGTCCCTACCTCCCGTTCTTCTTCGATGGCCGAGTAATCATGGATATTAAACGTACGATCCTGATCGTCGCCCTGGCAATCGTGACCTATGTCGGGGTTCTGAAATGGAACCAAGACTACGGCCAGGCCGCCTTGCCGACTCAGACTGTTGCTACCAGCACACCTGCCTCGGGCATTCCCGACACGGCAGCAGGCAACAACGCTTCCGGCAGTGCTGATGTTCCAAGTGCAAACGGTCAGGCTGTTGCCCCGCTGGAAACTCCGGTTGTGGTCAGCAAAGATCTGATTCAGGTCAAAACCGATGTCCTCAATCTGGAAATCGACCCGGTCGGTGGTGACGTCGTACAGCTGAGACTGCCGCTGTATCCACGTCGTCAGGATCATCCTGAAGTGCCCTTTCAGTTGTTCGACAATGGCGGCGAGCGTACTTTCCTGGCGCAAAGCGGCCTGACCGGCAGCAATGGTCCTGATGCTCGCGGTGCAGGTCGGCCGGTTTATTCCTCTGCACAGAAGAGCTACCAGCTGGCCGATGGTCAGGAAAACCTGGTGGTTGATCTGAAGTTCTCGGACAACGGCGTCAACTACATCAAGCGCTTTACCTTCAAGCGCGGCCTGTATGACCTGGTCGTCAGCTATGAAATCGACAACAAAAGCGCGCAGCCATGGTCGGGCAACCTGTTTGCCCAGCTCAAGCGTGACGGCAGCGATGACCCGTCATCGACAACAGCCACCGGTACCGCTACCTATCTGGGTGCTGCCTTGTGGACTGCGGCCGAGCCCTACAAAAAAGTGTCGATGAAAGATATCGACAAGGGTCAGGTCAAGGAAACCGTTCAGGGAGGCTGGGTTGCCTGGTTGCAACACTACTTCGTGACCGCGTGGATCCCGAGCAAGGACACGGCCAACGCTGTGCAGACGCGCAAGGACAGCCAGGGCAATTACATCATCGGCTTCACCGGCCCTGCGGTAACCGTGGCACCGGGAAGCAAAGGTGAGTTGAGCGCGACGCTTTATGCCGGCCCGAAGAGCCAGGCAGTGCTCAAAGAGTTATCCCCAGGTCTGGAGTTGACGGTTGACTACGGCATTCTGTGGTTCATCGCTCAACCGATCTTCTGGTTGCTGCAGCATATCCACGCGATTGTGGGTAATTGGGGCTGGTCGATCATTTTCCTGACCATGTTGATCAAAGGCTTGTTCTTCCCGCTGTCGGCTGCCAGCTACAAATCCATGGCACGCATGCGCGCCGTGGCACCGAAACTGGCTATCTTGAAAGAGCAGCACGGCGATGACCGGCAGAAAATGTCGCAAGCCATGATGGAGCTGTACAAGAAAGAGAAGATCAACCCGCTGGGTGGATGCCTGCCGATCCTCGTGCAGATGCCGGTGTTCCTGTCGCTGTACTGGGTTCTGCTTGAAAGCGTAGAGATGCGTCAGGCGCCTTGGCTGCTGTGGATAACTGACCTGTCGATCAAGGACCCGTTCTTTATCCTGCCGATCATCATGGGTGCCACCATGTTCATCCAGCAGCGTCTGAACCCGACACCGCCGGATCCGATGCAGGCCAAAGTGATGAAAATGATGCCAATCGTTTTCACCTTCTTCTTCTTGTGGTTCCCTGCTGGTCTGGTTCTGTACTGGGTTGTGAACAACACGCTGTCCATTACTCAACAGGCGTACATCACTCGCAAGATCGAAGCGGCCAACAAAAAAGCCGAAGCTTGATCTAGCCTGTGAATAAGTTTTACAAGGCGCCCCCTCGTGGGGCGTTTTGCTATCCGCTATTTGTCCTGGAGCCGGACCATGAATGCCCCACGTGAAACCATTGCAGCCATCGCCACCGCACAAGGCCGCGGTGGGGTAGGCATCGTGCGTATTTCAGGACCGCTGGCTGCCGCAGCGGCCCTCGCCTTCACAGGACGAGAGCTCAAACCCAGATTTGCCCACTACGGCCCCTTCAAGGATGGCACTGGCCAGGTCCTCGATGAGGGCATCGCGCTGTATTTCCCGGGGCCCAATTCATTTACTGGCGAAGACGTTCTCGAGCTGCAAGGTCACGGCGGGCCGATCGTTCTCGACATGCTGCTGCAACGCTGCCTGGAATTGGGCAGCCGGCTAGCCAGACCCGGCGAGTTCAGCGAACGGGCTTTCCTCAATGACAAGCTGGATCTGGCCCAGGCCGAAGCCATCGCCGATCTGATTGAAGCAAGTTCCGCACAGGCGGCTCGTAACGCATTACGTTCGTTACAGGGCGCTTTTTCACGTCGTGTGGATAATTTGACCGAAAAGCTGATCAGCCTGCGCATCTATGTCGAAGCCGCGATCGACTTTCCCGAGGAGGAAATCGACTTTCTCGCCGATGGGCATGTGTTGAATATGCTGGACGCAGTACGCGATGAGTTATCCACAGTGATGCGGGAGGCCGGGCAGGGTGCCTTGTTGCGTGATGGCATGACCGTGGTAATCGCAGGTCGGCCCAATGCTGGCAAATCCAGCTTGCTGAATGCGTTGGCAGGGAAGGAAACAGCCATCGTGACAGAAATTGCCGGTACTACCCGGGACATCCTGCGTGAACATATCCACATCGATGGCATGCCCCTGCACGTCGTCGATACTGCAGGCTTGCGCGATACGGAAGATCAGGTCGAGAAGATTGGCGTACAGCGTGCGTTGAAGGCCATCGGCGAAGCTGATCGCGTGCTGCTCGTGGTGGATGCTATGGCGCCGGAGGCACTCGACCCCTTTGCCCTTTGGCCAGAGTTTCTGGAGCAGAAGCCGGATCCAGCCAAAGTCACCTTGATCCGTAACAAGGCAGATCTGAGTGGAGACGCTATCCAGCTGCAGACCAGTGCTGACGGCCACGTCACCATTAGTCTAAGTGCCAGGTCTGCCGGTGAGGGCCTGGATCTGCTGCGCGAACACCTCAAGGCCTGCATGGGCTACGAACAAACCTCTGAAAGCAGCTTCAGCGCCCGCCGGCGTCACCTGGAAGCCTTGCGTCATGCTGGTGACTCGCTCGAGCACGGCAGGGCCCAGCTGACATTGGCAGGCGCAGGTGAGTTGTTGGCAGAAGACCTACGCCAGGCCCAACAGTCCCTGGCAGAAATTACCGGTGCATTCAGTTCCGACGATCTGCTTGGCAGGATTTTCTCCAGTTTCTGCATCGGAAAGTAGCTAAGCGGCTTTGGCCACTGGGGATAACTCAACAGTGGCCAACTTATCCACAGCGCTACCAGTTATAGCTCACGGTGCCTAACAGCGTTCTGCTCTCTCCCCAGTAGCAGCGTCCCGCGTCGTTGCACCCAGATGCGTATTCCTTATCGAAGAGATTCTTGGCGTTCACATCCACTGACCAGTTCTTGTCTATCTGGTAGCCAAGGTTGGCGTCTATCAATGTCACGTCGCCCGCATCGAGTTTCCCGTACAGCGTCGTCGGAGTGTAGGAAAAGGTGCTGTCGAAATAACGGATACCTGTCCCAACATGTAACCCGGCTAGATAGCCGTTCAGGAAGCGGTATTTAGCCCAGGCGGATGCTTGATTGCGCGGAACCCCGGTGATCTGATGCCCTTCAATAAGCGAACCTGCGGCATCTTTGGTCACTTTGGCATCGGTGTAGGAATAAGAAGCAGTGATGTTCAGGTTCTGGTTGATATCACTGTTGATCTCAAGCTCTACTCCCTTGGAACGACTTGCGCCAACCTGTCGATAACTGGCAGTGGTCGTATCGAAGTAGGTGTCGTCTTTCTTGCGCAGATCGTAGACGGAAGCCGTAAGGGCGGTGTTCGAACCGGGAGGCTCGTATTTCAAACCCACTTCATATTGGCTACTGGTAATAGGGTCCAGTGGAGCGCCGCCGTTGGATATCTGTTGCACAGGAACAAAGGCAGTCGAGTAGCTGACATAGGGGGTAAGGCCATTGTCAAACTGGTACATGACCCCGCCCTGGTAACTGAACTTCTTGTCGCTGGCGCCAAGGTTACCCGCCGGGGCCAGCTTGTTGCGAAAATCGCTGTCGACCCAATCCTGACGGCCTCCCAGCAAAAAGATCCAATGGTCGTATTTGCTCTGGAGCTGTCCGTACAGCCCCTGCATCTGTTGCTCAAGAAGCGTGTTCTGCACGGCAGTGGATGTGACTGGGTCCCCTGAGTAAACGGGGTCATACATATTGATGCGGCCCGCAAAGCCCGCATCCCAGTCCTGGTTGAATGAGGTGCGGTCAACACTGGCACCCAACAGAACGGTATTGTCCAGACCTCCGCTGTTGAACTTACCCTCCAGTTGGTTATCCAGCGAGTAAACCATTGATTTGTTATAGCGATCATAAGCTGTGACGTTCAGTTGGGTACCGAACCCCGCCTTATCGAGATTTCCCGGCCAGGTCTCATGCCGGGTGAGGCGCGACTGCATGTATCTAGCGTTTTGCCGGAATTGCCAGTCATCGTTGAAGCTGTGGCTGAACTCATAACCGGCACTCCACATTTCACGTTCGAACGTATTCCAGCCTGGAACGCCGAGCATGGTGTCCTTGTCCAGTTTGCCGTTAGGGTTGCGCAATAAGGTCCCCGCAGCGGGCAACCCCAGTTCCATATTTGTGTGGTCTTTCTGATAGTTAGTCAGCAGCGTCAGGCTGTTGTAATCATCGAAATTCAATGTCAGCGAAGGTGCGATATACAGCCGATCATCGGGCACGTGATCAGTCTGTGTGTCAGCGTTACGCCCGAGCATGACCACGCGGCCCAGAACATTACCGCTTTCATTCAACGGACCCGAAACATCCACACCCAATTGCCGGCGGTTGTTGGAGCCGTAGCTGAGTTGGACCTCGCCCTGAGCGTTATCGGTTGGGCGCTTGCTTACCAGATTGACCAGACCGCCCGGCGCATTTTCGCCGTACAGAATCGACGATGGTCCACGGAATATTTCCACCCTTTCAAGTCCGTAAGGCTCTGTGGTGGTGTCGTAACGATTGCCCTGCACACGCAACCCGTCACGCATCAAGCCATAGCCGTAGTCGGTGGCATTGAAACCCCGGATGAAGAACAGGTCACCCGCCAGGTTGTCGCCCGCAGCGAAAGGGGGCGCAAAAATACCCGGCACATAACCCAGCGCCTCTGTGAGGGTCTGGGTTTTCTGATCCTTCATGCGTTGCGCGGTGACGACCGAAACAGAGCGCGGTGTTTCGGCAAGTGGCGTGCTGGTTTTAGTACCCGCCCGACTGTTTTCCGCCTTGTAGCCGCGATCCGCTAACGCAAAACTGCCGGATTGGGTACTGTCTATGTTCGTCGGTGATAAAACAATCGGTCCATCCTCAGGCACCGTTTGCAGGACGTAGCTCCCGGGAGCCTGTGCAACGACCTGCAAATTCGCACCCTGCAGCAGTACTGCAAAACCTTGTTCTACAGAATACTTACCGCGCAGGCCCGCAGTTGAGCGGCCAACTGTCTGTTGCGGAGCGAATGAAAGGATCACATTGGAAGCCAGCGCAAACTGATTCAAGGCACTGTCCAGCGGCCCCGCGCTGATGCTGTAGCTCTGAACCGCAGCGGCAGCCATGACGCTGTCGGTTGTCATTGCGCTCCCCAGTCCGCCGGCCGCCAGTAGCAAGCTGTAGCCGATGCATTTTCGAGAAAGGTGCTGCCGGGCACGGAACGCAAGAGGTGGGAAACGCATTTTTATTAAAGCCCCGAGGTAGTGAATGTCTATTTACATGTAGGGCCGTGCCAGAACCGAAAAAGATAACCCTCGCTGAAAAATTTTCAGGCTCAGACGATACGCTTCACAGACACCCAATAACGAGTGAAGTAAATCACTCTAATAGGCAGCGTTGCCTGCAGATTGGTCAGGACTGCCTCTGCAGCATCCAGACGAAAAGCACCAGACACCCGCAAGCTGGCAGCCTGTTCATCACACTGCATTATCCCGGGGCGATATCGGGCCAACTCCTTGATGACATCACCCAGCCGCACATCCGTAACCAAGAGCTGGCCATCGGTCCACGCCGTTTCGGCCTGTGAATAAATACGGGTGGGGCCAACCCTTTCAGTGTTGAAAACTATCCCCTGGCCCACCGTCAACAGGCTCGGCGAGGCTAATGAATGGGCAGGCTGGATGCTGACACGATCCTCCAGAACCCCGACTCGAGTGCCGTATTCCATTTGCCTGACAACAAATCGAGTACCGAGCGCCTGGACTCTGCCGTCTCGAGTCTCGACATAGAACGGCCGCGTATCCCCTCGTTTGCCGGTACGAATCAGAATTTCACCGTCACGCAAACGAATCAGCCGCTGATGGCTATCAAATGACACGTCTATCGCGGTGTCAGTGTTCAGCTCGAGCTGACTGCCGTCCGCCAGCTCGACGTGTCGACGCTGACCTACCGGCGTGCGGTAGTCAGCCCACATGTTCGTCAATGCAGTGTGCTGTTGAAGATTCCATCCGACATAGCCGGTGCCTGCCAAAGCCAACAGCGACTTGAGCACATGCCGACGTGGTTGAGGGGCTGACAAAACGCGCCGAGTCAGGTCAGGAGACAAGCCGCCAAGACCTCGTTGCAGGTGTTCCATTCGCTCCCAGGCAATCTTGTGGGCGGGGTCGCTTTCCAGCCAGAGGCGCCAGGCTGTCTGGTCTTCCTGCGTCAAAGGCTCACTTTGAAAGTGCACATACCAACTGGCGGCAGCCTCGAACACCGTGCGGTCGGGAAGAGCGCTCACATCTGCGCCATGAGCATGCTGCATTCAGTAAACGCACGGACCATATGCTTCTTCACCGTGGTCAGGGACACCTTCAACTGAGCAGCAATCTGTTGATAAGTCAGCCCATCGATCTGCGAAAGGATAAAAATATGCTGGGTACGTGCCCCCAGTTCACTCAGCGCTTTATCCACAGCCATCAAGGTTTCGATGATCAAGGCCTTGTCTTCTTCGCTGATAACAGTTGATTCCGGCCTGTGGGCCAACGTCTGCAGGTAAGCCTGTTCAATCGCCCTGCGCCTGTAACGATCAATGACCAGACCGCGAGCTACCGTGGCCAGGTAATCACGTGGCTCACGTATAGACGCAGCATTGGAAGCGCCAAGAATACGAACGAAAGTGTCCTGGGCTACATCAGCGGCATCGCAGGCGTTGTTCAGTCTGGCCTTGAGCCAGGTGTTCAACCATGAGTGATGGGCTTCATACATGCATTGCACGGCGGCCGTATGGGAGTAGGAAGGCATGGGATAAGGGTAGGTTAATGATAATGGCTATTATTAGCTTTTGTCCGTTGAACTCACAATAGCCATTTTTTGGTCGTTTTGGTCACATCTCTAAGCGTGCTCTTTGCCCTCAATACCCCCTTGGCTCGAATCCAGCGCTCCCTTTGCATCACTGAATGCGGTCTGCAGGAGTTAATTGGCGCTGATTTTCTCACTTAAGCCCTGTGGATAACGACCGATAAGGGCAGTTGATAACAGGGGGGGAAATCTGAGCGTAACCCTTTCTGTGGATAAGTAGGTGTTTAATCCACAGGCTCCGGGCGGTTATCCCAATCGCTCAAGGCCACATGATCACAACCTTTTGAATCTCTGTACACAACGTAAAATAAGGTCTGTGGAGATCTATCCACAGAAAGGTGCTGCAGTAGAAATAGCATTAAAAATAAAGGTTCTATAAATCTTCTCTCTTTTTAATTTCTATATCGGGACTTTTCCACAGCTGGTTAAATTTTGTCCAAGAGGTTTCATTCAGGGTGCCTAAGTCCCTATACTTGCCAGCTATCCCAAATTCCCATCTACAACAGGCACGAGGTGCGTGGTGGATTTCCCTTCCCGTTTTGAAGTGATCGTCATCGGTGGCGGTCATGCCGGTACCGAGGCCGCACTGGCGTCGGCACGCATGGGTGTAAAAACCCTGCTGCTGACGCACAACGTGGAAACCCTCGGCCAGATGAGTTGCAACCCCGCCATTGGCGGAATCGGCAAAAGCCACCTGGTCAAGGAAATCGATGCCCTCGGTGGCGCGATGGCGATGGCCACCGACAAGGGCGGTATTCAGTTTCGCGTGCTCAATAGCCGCAAAGGCCCGGCCGTGCGGGCAACTCGTGCTCAGGCAGACCGAGTTCTGTACAAAGCGGCCATTCGCGAAACCATCGAAAATCAGCCGAACCTGTGGGTATTTCAACAAGCCTGTGATGATCTGATTGTCGAACAGGATCAGGTTCTTGGCGTTGTCACCCAGATGGGTCTGCGCTTCATGGCCGATGCTGTGGTATTGACTACCGGGACTTTCCTGGGTGGGCTTATCCACATCGGCATGCAGAATTATTCAGGTGGCCGCGCCGGTGACCCGCCTTCCATCGCCCTGGCAAGACGTCTTCGCGAGCTACCCTTGCGGGTCGGTCGCCTGAAAACAGGCACTCCGCCGCGTATCGATGGTCGTTCGGTCGATTTTTCGGTCATGACCGAGCAGCCAGGGGACACCCCGATTCCGGTCATGTCGTTCATGGGTTCCAAGGAGCAGCATCCGGCGCAAGTCAGTTGCTGGATCACCCATACCAACGCCCGGACTCATGAAATCATCGCTGCCAACCTGGATCGTTCGCCCATGTACTCGGGTGTCATCGAAGGTGTTGGCCCGCGCTATTGCCCCTCCATCGAAGACAAGATCCATCGGTTTGCCGACAAGGAAAGCCATCAGGTGTTCATCGAGCCAGAAGGCCTGACCACCCATGAGCTGTATCCGAACGGTATTTCGACGTCGTTGCCCTTTGACGTGCAATTGCAGATCGTGCGTTCGATTCGCGGGATGGAAAATGCCCACATCGTGCGGCCAGGCTATGCCATCGAATACGACTACTTCGATCCACGCGATCTGAAGTACAGCCTCGAAACGAAGGTTATCGCGGGTCTGTTTTTCGCAGGACAAATCAACGGCACCACCGGCTACGAAGAAGCCGGTGCCCAGGGTTTGCTGGCCGGGACCAACGCTGCGCTGCGCGCTCAGGGCAAGGAAAGCTGGTGCCCGCGGCGCGATGAAGCGTACATCGGCGTGCTTGTGGATGACCTGATCACCCTGGGCACCCAGGAACCGTACCGAATGTTCACCTCGCGGGCCGAATACCGCTTGATCCTGCGTGAAGACAACGCCGACCTGCGCCTGACCGAAAAGGGTCGCGAGCTGGGTCTGGTGGATGATCAACGCTGGGCAGCCTTCTGCTCCAAGCGCGAAAACATCGCCCTGGAAGAGCAGCGGCTGAAAAGCACCTGGGTTCGCCCGGGCACTGAACAGGGTGAGGCCATTGCCAGTCATTTCGGCACGCCGCTGACCCACGAATACAACCTGTTGAACCTGTTGACCCGGCCGGAAATCGATTACGCCAGCCTGATGTCGATTACCGGCCACGGCAGTCCCGATCCGCAAGTGGCTGAACAGGTCGAGATCAAGGCGAAATACGCGGGCTACATCGATCGTCAACAGGACGAGATCGCCAGGCTGCGCGCCAGCGAAGACACGAAACTGCCTGTGGATATCGACTACACCACGATCTCCGGGCTGTCCAAGGAAATTCAGGGCAAGCTGGGGATAACTCGCCCGGAAACACTTGGCCAGGCATCACGTATCCCCGGCGTCACACCGGCGGCCATCTCGCTGCTGATGATTCATTTGAAAAAACGCGGCGCGGGCCGTCAGTTGGAGCAAAGCGCTTGAGTTCTATGGTCACCCCGCAACACGCCCAAGAGTTATCCCAAGGCGCCCGGGAACTGGGTGTAAAACTCAGTGAAAGCCAGCATTCGCAATTGCTGGCCTACCTGGCCCTGTTGATCAAGTGGAACAAGGCCTACAACCTCACGGCTGTGCGTAACCCGGACGAAATGGTGTCGCGGCACCTGCTCGACAGCCTGAGCATCATGCCTTTCATCGATGGCGAGCGCTGGCTTGACGTTGGCAGCGGCGGCGGCATGCCTGGCATACCGCTGGCGATCCTGTTCCCGCAGATGAACGTGACCCTGCTGGACAGCAACGGCAAGAAGACCCGTTTTCTTACCCAGGTAAAACTTGAGCTCAAACTGGACAACCTCGAAGTTATCCACAGCCGCGCCGAATCGTTTCAACCCGAGCTGCCGTATACCGGGATCGTCTCCCGGGCATTCAGCAGTCTGGAAGACTTTACCGGGTGGACTCGCCACATGGGCGACACCAACACGCGATGGCTGGCGATGAAAGGCCTGCATCCGACCGATGAGCTGGTAGCATTGCCCGCAGATTTTCACGTTGATAGCGCACAAGCCTTGACCGTTCCAGGTTGCCAAGGCCAACGCCATCTGCTGATACTGCGCCGCACGGCATGACTGGGAACACAAGCAAGCATGGCTAAGGTATTCGCAATTGCGAACCAGAAGGGTGGTGTGGGCAAGACCACCACCTGTATCAATCTCGCTGCATCACTGGTCGCGACCAAGCGTCGCGTCCTGCTGATCGATCTCGACCCGCAGGGCAACGCCACCATGGGCAGCGGTGTGGACAAGCACGGGTTGGAAAACTCGGTATATGACCTGCTCATTGGCGAATGCGATCTGAGTCAGGCGATCCATTTTTCCGAGCATGGCGGTTATCAACTGCTGCCCGCCAACCGCGACCTCACTGCGGCCGAGGTCAATCTGCTGGAAATGCAGATGAAGGAGAGCCGTCTGCGCAATGCGCTGGCGCCGATTCGCGAAAACTATGATTACATCCTGATCGACTGCCCGCCGTCACTGTCGATGCTGACACTGAACGCGCTGGTGGCCGCAGACGGGGTGATTATCCCCATGCAGTGCGAGTACTTCGCGCTCGAAGGTCTCAGCGACCTTGTGGATAACATCAAGCGCATCGGTGAGCTGCTCAACCCTTCGCTGAAGATCGAGGGGCTGCTGCGCACGATGTACGATCCGCGCCTGAGCCTGATCAACGATGTATCGGCGCAGCTCAAAGAGCACTTCGGCGAACAGCTGTACGACACGGTGATACCGCGAAACATCCGTCTGGCCGAGGCGCCAAGCTTTGGCATGCCTGCGCTGGCCTATGACAAGAATTCCCGTGGTGCACTGGCCTATCTTGCCCTCGCCGGTGAGATGGTTCGTCGTCAGCGACGCGGTTCGCGCACTGCTCAGCCAACTTAAGGAAACCCCATGGCCGTCAAGAAAAGAGGTCTCGGACGTGGGCTGGACGCACTTCTGAGCAGTCCAACCGTCAGCGCTCTCGAAGAGCAGGCCGTCAAGGCCGATCAGCGTGAACTGCAACATATTCCGCTGGACCTGATTCAGCGCGGCAAGTACCAGCCACGCCGAGACATGGACCCGCAGGCGCTCGAAGAGCTTGCGCAGTCGATCAAGGCCCAGGGTGTGATGCAGCCGATCGTGGTCCGGCCGATCGCCGACAATCGTTTTGAAATCATTGCCGGTGAACGTCGCTGGCGTGCCAGCCAGCAGGCGGCGATGGAAACCATCCCGGCGATGGTGCGTGATGTGCCGGATGAAACCGCGATTGCGATGGCGCTGATCGAAAACATTCAGCGCGAAGACCTCAACCCGGTGGAAGAAGCCGTCGCCTTGCAGCGTTTGCAGCACGAGTTTCAGCTGACCCAGCAGCAGGTTGCCGATGCGGTGGGTAAATCCCGCGTCAGCGTGGCCAATCTGCTGCGTCTGATCGCGCTGCCCGAAGTGATCAAGACGATGCTGTCTCACGGTGACCTGGAGATGGGGCACGCTCGTGCGCTGCTCGGTTTGCCCGAAGATCGTCAGGTTGAAGGGGCGCGACACGTTGTCGCACGCGGGCTGACCGTTCGCCAGACCGAGGCCCTCGTACGCCAGTGGCTGAGCGGAAAACCCGCAGCTGCGGAGCCTGCGAAGACGGATCCGGACATCAGCCGCCTGGAGCAGCGACTGGCCGAGCGGCTGGGCTCTGCGGTGCAAATCCGCCATGGGCAGAAGGGAAAAGGACAATTAGTGATTCGATATAATTCACTGGATGAGCTTCAAGGCGTGCTCGCCCACATCCGCTGAAACAATTGCAGTGTAGCGTGTAGTCGGAAATCACTTCTCGAAGGTTGAATAGGGGCTTAACCGCCCCTATACTCTGCGCGCATTTTGTCGGCACATTTTATGCCAAGTTATTGATTTTGGCGGTCGACGCGCGAGGAGCAGTAGTGATGGAAACCCGCATGCCAAACCGCTTGCCGTTCCATCGACTGGCGGTTTTTCCAGTCCTGCTGGCTCAATTGATCGTTCTGCTGCTGGCAGCATTGGTGCTCTGGCAGTGGCGCGGCGTGGTAGCAGGATATTCCGGGCTGTGCGGCGGCTTGATCGCCTGGCTGCCCAATCTGTATTTCGCTCACAAGGCTTTCCGGTTTTCCGGGGCTAGAGCAGCGCAAGCCATTGTCCGGTCGTTTTATGCCGGCGAGGCGGGCAAGTTGATTTTTACGGCAGTGCTTTTTGCGCTGACCTTTGCAGGTGTGAAGCCATTGGCGCCGATTGCAGTATTCGGCGTGTTCATGTTGACCCAGGTGGTCAACTGGTTCGCTCCCCTGCTGATGAGAACAAGACTTTCGAGACCTTAGGGCGTTTGAGGCACACATGGCAGAGCAAACAGCTTCGGGCTATATCCAGCACCACTTGCAGAACCTGACTTTCGGTCAGCTACCCGATGGCGGCTGGGGTTTTGCCCACACCGTCGCAGAAGCGAAGGAAATGGGCTTTTGGGCTTTCCACGTCGATACGCTCGGCTGGTCTGTCGCTCTGGGCCTGATCTTCGTTCTGATCTTCCGCATGGCGGCCAAGAAGGCAACTTCCGGTCAGCCAGGTGCGTTACAGAACTTCGTTGAGGTACTGGTGGAGTTCGTTGACGGCAGCGTCAAGGACAGCTTCCATGGCCGCAGCCCGGTTATCGCACCCCTGGCCCTGACCATCTTCGTCTGGGTCTTCCTGATGAACGCCGTCGATCTGGTACCGGTCGACTGGATTCCTCAACTGGCGATGATGATCTCCGGCGACGAACACATTCCGTTCCGTGCGGTATCGACCACTGATCCCAACGCTACAATGGGCATGGCGCTTTCCGTATTCGCACTGATCATTTTCTACAGCATCAAGGTCAAGGGTATCGGCGGCTTCATCGGCGAACTGACCCTGCATCCTTTCGGCAGCAAGAACATTTTTGTTCAGGCGCTGTTGATTCCGGTGAACTTCCTGCTTGAATTCGTGACTCTGATTGCCAAGCCTATCTCGCTGGCACTGCGTCTGTTCGGCAACATGTACGCTGGCGAACTGGTGTTCATCCTGATCGCCGTCATGTTTGGCAGCGGCCTGCTCTGGCTCAGCGGTCTGGGCGTGATTCTGCAATGGGCGTGGGCGGTCTTCCACATCCTGATCATCACCTTGCAGGCGTTCATCTTCATGATGCTGACCATCGTGTACCTGTCGATGGCTCACGAAGACAACCATTAAGACTCGCCTGGCGCGTCTGGATGTACCTCCCGCTTCGGCGGGAGGAAGCCGCAAGGCTGATGTAAAAACGACTTGTTTTACCGCTTTAATCTAAGAAAACCTAACCAATACGACGTAAAAGTCGGGAGGAAAGATGGAAACTGTAGTTGGTCTAACCGCTATCGCTGTTGCACTGTTGATCGGCCTGGGCGCACTGGGTACTGCAATTGGCTTCGGCCTGTTGGGCGGCAAGTTCCTGGAAGGCGCAGCTCGCCAGCCAGAAATGGTTCCAATGCTGCAGGTCAAAATGTTCATCGTTGCCGGCCTGCTCGACGCCGTAACCATGATCGGTGTTGGTATCGCTTTGTTCTTCACCTTCGCGAACCCCTTCGTTGGTCAACTCGCTGGCTAATCTCTCGATTTTTCGAGGTGATTGGTGTGATGGACAACGAACGAGCGAGGTGTTGGCGTGAACATTAATGCAACCCTGATTGGCCAGTCCGTTGCGTTCTTCATTTTTGTGCTGTTCTGCATGAAGTACGTTTGGCCTCCGGTCATTACGGCTTTGCACGAACGTCAGAAGAAGATCGCAGATGGACTGGACGCTGCCAGCCGAGCAGCTCGCGACCTGGAGTTGGCCCAAGAGAAAGTGGGTCTTCAACTGCGCGAAGCTAAAACTCAGGCAGCCGAGATCATTGAGCAAGCCAAGAAGCGTGGAACTCAGATCGTCGACGAAGCCCGTGAACAGGCCCGTGTCGAAGCTGAACGTGTAAAGGCTCAGGCTCAAGCCGAGATCGAGCAGGAACTGAACAGCGTCAAAGACGCGCTGCGCGCCCAATTGGGTAGCCTGGCCGTTACTGGTGCAGAGAAGATCCTGGGTGCCACAGTCGATAAAAACGCGCACGCGGAGCTGGTTAACAAACTGGCTGCTGAAATTTAAGCGAGGGCGATCATGGCAGAACTGACCACGTTGGCCCGACCTTACGCTAAGGCAGCCTTCGAGCACGCCCAGGCTTCCCAGCAACTGGCCAATTGGTCAGCCATGCTCGGCCTGGCTGCAGCGGTGTCGCAAGACGACACCATGCAGCGCGTACTCAAGGCCCCGCGACTGACGAGCGCAGACAAGGCCACCACTTTTATTGAAGTGTGTGGCGACAAGTTCGATGCCAAGGCACAGAATTTCATCCATGTCGTTGCTGAAAACGACCGTCTCCCGCTTCTGCCGGAGATCGCCGAACTGTTCGACCTGTACAAGGCCGAGCAGGAAAAATCGGTCGATGTGGATGTCACCAGTGCTTACGCATTGAACCAAGAACAGCAAGACAAACTCGCCAAGGTTCTCAGTGCACGGCTCGGCCGGGAAGTGCGCCTGCATGCTGCGGAGGATGCCAGCCTTATCGGTGGTGTCGTAATCCGCGCCGGCGACCTGGTTATCGATGGCTCAGTTCGCGGCAAACTCGCGCAACTAGCCGAAGCATTGAAATCTTGAGTTTGAAGGGGCAGCAGAGCAATGCAGCAACTCAATCCTTCCGAAATAAGTGAAATCATCAAGGGTCGCATCGACAAGCTCGATGTAACCTCCCAAGCCCGTAACGAAGGCACTGTCGTCAGCGTATCTGACGGCATCGTGCGGATTCACGGTCTGGCCGACGTAATGTACGGCGAGATGATCGAGTTTCCGGGCGGCGTCTACGGTATGGCGCTGAACCTTGAGCAAGACTCTGTAGGTGCCGTGGTACTGGGCGCTTACACGACGCTGGCTGAAGGCATGAGCGCCAAGTGCACAGGCCGCATCCTGGAGGTTCCGGTTGGCAAGGAACTCTTGGGTCGCGTCGTCGATGCACTGGGTAACCCAGTTGACGGCAAAGGTCCGCTGAACAACACCGAGACCGATGCGGTCGAGAAAGTTGCTCCAGGCGTGATCTGGCGTAAGTCGGTAGACCAGCCTGTACAGACTGGCTACAAGGCTGTCGATGCCATGATTCCTGTCGGCCGTGGCCAGCGTGAGCTGATCATCGGTGACCGTCAGATCGGTAAAACCGCTCTGGCCATCGACGCGATCATCAACCAGAAGAACAGCGGCATCTTCTGCGTCTACGTTGCAATCGGTCAGAAACAATCGACCATCGCCAACGTTGTTCGCAAGCTCGAAGAAAACGGCGCGCTGGCTAACACCATCGTCGTGGCTGCCAGTGCTTCCGAATCCGCTGCGCTGCAGTTCCTTGCACCGTACTCGGGTTGCACCATGGGCGAGTTCTTCCGTGACCGCGGTGAAGACGCGCTGATCGTTTATGACGATCTGTCCAAGCAAGCAGTGGCTTACCGCCAGATTTCCCTGCTGCTGCGCCGTCCACCAGGCCGTGAAGCCTACCCAGGTGACGTGTTCTATCTCCACTCCCGTCTGCTGGAGCGCGCATCGCGTGTTTCCGAAGAGTATGTAGAGAAGTTCACCAACGGCGCAGTGACCGGCAAAACCGGTTCCCTGACCGCATTGCCGATCATCGAAACCCAGGCTGGCGACGTTTCCGCGTTCGTTCCGACCAACGTGATTTCCATCACTGACGGTCAGATCTTCCTGGAATCGGCCATGTTCAACTCTGGCATTCGTCCAGCGGTGAACGCCGGTGTTTCGGTATCCCGTGTGGGTGGTGCCGCTCAGACCAAGATCATCAAGAAGCTCTCCGGTGGTATCCGTACCGCTCTGGCTCAGTACCGTGAACTGGCTGCATTCGCCCAGTTCGCTTCTGACCTGGACGAAGCCACTCGCAAGCAACTTGAGCATGGTCAGCGCGTTACCGAGCTGATGAAGCAGAAGCAATACGCACCAATGTCGATTGCTGACATGGCGCTGTCGCTGTATGCCGCTGAGCGTGGGTTCCTGACTGACGTTGAAATCGCCAAGATTGGCAGCTTCGAACAAGCGCTGATTGCTTACTTCAACCGCGATCACGCCGATTTGATGGCCAAGATCAACGTGAAGGGTGACTTCAACGACGAAATCGACGCTGGCATGAAAGCCGGTATCGAGAAGTTCAAGGCCACCCAAACCTGGTAAGCCGCAGCGGGGGCCGAAAGGCTCCCGCTTGCTAACCTGATAGGTGTTACATGGCAGGCGCAAAAGAGATTCGCAGCAAGATTGCGAGCATCAAAAGCACGCAAAAGATCACCAGCGCCATGGAAAAAGTGGCGGTCAGCAAAATGCGCAAGGCTCAAATGCGCATGGCTGCTAGCCGTCCCTACGCGGAGCGTATCCGCCAGGTGATTGGTCATCTGGCCAACGCCAACCCGGAATATCGCCACCCGTTCATGATCGAGCGCGCTGTAAAGCGTGTGGGTTATGTCGTGGTGAGCAGTGACCGTGGTCTGTGCGGTGGCTTGAATACCAACCTGTTCAAGGCTCTGGTCAGGGACATGGCGGTAAACCGTGAAAACGGCGTAGAGATCGATCTGTGTGTGGTTGGCAGCAAAGGTGCGGCATTTTTCCGCAACTTCGGCGGTAACGTCGTCGCTGCGATCAGCCACCTGGGCGAAGAGCCGTCGATCAATGATTTGATCGGCAGCGTCAAGGTGATGCTGGATGCCTACCTGGATGGCCGTATTGATCGCCTGTCCGTGGTATCCAACAAGTTCATCAACACCATGACCCAGCAGCCAACGGTGGAGCAATTGATTCCGCTGGTGGCCACCCCGGATCAGAAACTCAAGCACCACTGGGACTACCTCTACGAACCCGATGCCAAAGAGCTGCTGGACGGCTTGATGGTTCGCTACGTTGAGTCGCAGGTGTACCAGGCGGTGGTCGAGAACAACGCAGCTGAACAAGCAGCGCGGATGATCGCGATGAAGAACGCCACAGACAACGCCGGTGATTTGATCAGCGATTTGCAGCTGATCTACAACAAGGCGCGTCAGGCAGCGATCACCCAAGAGATCTCGGAAATCGTCGGCGGCGCTGCCGCGGTTTAACGGTTCAAATATTAGAGGAACCAGCTAATGAGTAGCGGACGTATCGTTCAAATCATCGGCGCCGTGATCGACGTGGAATTCCCACGCGAGAGCGTACCGAGCATCTACAACGCGCTGGAAGTTCAAAGCGCGGCAGGGACCACCCTGGAAGTTCAGCAGCAGCTGGGCGACGGCGTGGTCCGCACCATTGCGATGGGCTCCACCGAGGGCTTGAAGCGTGGTCTGCAAGTGACAGACACTGGCAAAGCCATCTCCGTACCGGTCGGTAAAGCGACACTGGGCCGGATCATGGACGTGCTGGGCAACCCGATTGACGAAGCTGGTCCGATCGACACCGAAGAACGCTGGGGCATTCACCGTCCTGCGCCGTCCTTCGCCGAACAGGCTGGTGGCAACGATCTGCTGGAAACAGGCATCAAGGTTATCGACCTGGTTTGCCCGTTCGCCAAGGGCGGTAAAGTCGGTCTGTTCGGTGGTGCCGGTGTCGGCAAGACCGTAAACATGATGGAGCTGATCCGTAACATCGCCATCGAGCACAGCGGTTATTCCGTGTTCGCCGGTGTGGGTGAGCGTACTCGTGAGGGTAACGACTTCTACCACGAGATGAAGGACTCCAACGTTCTCGACAAAGTGGCACTGGTCTACGGTCAGATGAACGAGCCGCCGGGTAACCGTCTGCGCGTCGCCCTGACTGGTCTGACCATGGCCGAGAAATTCCGTGACGAAGGTAACGACGTTCTGCTGTTCGTCGACAACATCTATCGTTACACCCTGGCCGGTACTGAAGTATCCGCACTGCTGGGCCGTATGCCTTCTGCAGTAGGTTACCAGCCGACACTGGCCGAAGAGATGGGCACGCTGCAAGAGCGCATCACTTCGACCAAGAGCGGTTCGATCACCTCCATCCAGGCCGTATACGTGCCAGCGGATGACTTGACTGACCCGTCGCCAGCGACCACGTTTGCTCACCTGGATGCAACCGTCGTACTGTCCCGTGACATCGCTTCCTTGGGTATCTACCCAGCGGTAGATCCACTGGATTCGACCTCGCGCCAGCTGGATCCGAACGTTATCGGCCAGGAACACTACGACACCGCTCGCGGCGTTCAGTACGTGTTGCAGCGCTACAAAGAGCTGAAGGACATCATTGCGATCCTGGGTATGGACGAGCTGTCGGAAACCGACAAGCAGTTGGTAAACCGTGCTCGTAAGATCCAGCGCTTCTTGTCGCAGCCGTTCTTCGTGGCTGAAGTCTTCACCGGTGCCTCGGGTAAATACGTTTCCCTGAAAGACACCATCGCAGGCTTCAAAGGTATCCTCAACGGCGACTACGATCACCTGCCAGAACAAGCGTTCTACATGGTTGGTGGCATCGAAGAAGCAATCGAGAAAGCCAAGAAACTGTAATCCCAGCGCCCGGCAACGGGCGCTAATCAGGTTGAGGCAAGCAAATGGCTATGACAGTCCATTGCGATATCGTCAGCGCGGAAGGAGAAATCTTTTCCGGTCTGGTCGAGATGGTGATTGCGCACGGCAACCTGGGTGATATCGGTATCGCCCCAGGCCACGCGCCGCTGATCACTGATCTGAAACCGGGTCCGATCCGCTTGATCAAGCAGGGCGGAGCAGCCGAGGTGTTCTACATCTCCGGTGGTTTCCTTGAGGTTCAACCGAACATGGTCAAAGTGCTTGCCGATACTGTGCAACGTGCCGATGACCTGGACGAAGCCTCTGCTCAGGCCGCCGTCAAGGCAGCCGAGAAAGCCCTGAACGAGAAGGGCGCAGATTTCGACTACGGATCTGCAACTGCTCGTCTGGCGGAGGCCGCAGCCCAGCTGCGCACTGTTCAGCAAATTCGCAAGAAATACGGCGGTTAATCTCCTTCGTCTTCTGCGCGATTGAGAAAAAGGGTAGCCTCGGCTACCCTTTTTCTTTTTTCAGAATCAGCCAACGCTTGTTGATAACTGCTTTTAGATAAGCCTGTTGATAAGTCTTAGGCCCAGTTGGAAATCCCATGTCTCTTGATATCGTTATTCTTGCTGCAGGCCAAGGCACGCGCATGCGCTCGGCGCTGCCCAAAGTGCTGCATCCAGTGGCTGGCAATTCAATGCTTGGCCATGTTATCCACAGCGCCCGTCAGCTGTCGCCGCAACGCATCCACGTAGTGATTGGTCACGGCGCCGATGTTGTGCGCGAGCGTTTGGCGGCTGACGATCTCAATTTCGTCATGCAGGACAAGCAACTGGGCACAGGTCACGCTGTGGCTCAGGCAGTGCCACACCTGACGGCCGACACTGTGCTGATCCTGTATGGCGACGTGCCGCTGATCGAGGTGGAAACGCTGCAGCGTCTGTTGAAGCTGGTCAGCGCCGAGCAACTGGGCCTGCTCACCGTGAAACTTAACGATCCCACGGGTTATGGCCGCATCGTGCGAGACGAGAATCAGCGGGTTTGCGCGATTGTCGAGCACAAGGACGCCAGCGACGCCCAGAAGGCGATTACCGAAGGCAACACGGGCATCCTTGCTGTGCCGGGCAAGCGCCTGGCTGACTGGCTGGGTCGCCTGTCGAACACGAATGCGCAAGGTGAGTACTACCTGACCGACGTTATCGCCATGGCGGTCAATGACGGCCTGGTGGTCGCTACCGAACAACCCCATGACGCCATGGAAGTGCAGGGCGCCAATGACCGCAGGCAGCTGGCCGAACTGGAGCGTCACTATCAGCTGCGCGAAGGTCGCCGGTTGATGGCGCAGGGCGTGACGTTGCGTGATCCGGCCCGCTTCGATGTGCGTGGCGAGGTGACGGTAGGACGCGATGTGCTGATCGACATCAACGTGATTCTCGAAGGCCGCGTGATCATCGAGGATGACGTGGTGATCGGGCCCAATTGCGTCATCAAGGACAGTACCTTGCGCAAAGGGGTGGTGATCAAAGCCAATAGTCATCTGGACGGCGCAATCATGGGCGAGGGCAGCGACGCCGGTCCATTCGCTCGCTTGCGACCGGGCAGCGTGTTGGGTACCAAGGCGCATGTGGGTAACTTCGTCGAGCTGAAGAATGCGCACCTGGGCGACGGCGTCAAGGCCGGCCACCTGACCTATCTGGGCGACACTGTAATCGGTGCACGCACCAACATTGGTGCAGGCACCATCACAGTCAACTATGACGGCGTCAACAAGCACAAAACCGTGATCGGTGAAGATGTATTCATCGGCTCCAACAACTCATTGATCGCGCCTGTGGATATCGGTGATGGTTCGAACACCGCTGCTGGCTCGACCATCAATCAAAATGTGGATAAGTCCCAGCTGGCGGTTGCCCGAGCACGGCAGCGAAACATTGACGGCTGGCAGCGTCCCGTAAAAACCAAGAAGGACTGAAGTTATCCACAGAGAATGTGTCGTTCTCTACTGGGGCGCAACGGGCACGGCGCCTTCAAAAGACACCCTTATGACGTGGGACCGGCTTCAGCCGGGAAAGCTGCCTGACAAACGCCAGAAATTCAGCGGGTGTAAGCGGATGATTCCCGGCTAAAGCCGTTCCCACGTCTAACCCGAACATCGCCTTCCTGGAAATCGCATTTCGTGCAGCAGTCCGCATTTTGAGGATAGAGACTCCCATCAGGGCTTGACGCCATCCTTCGAATAGGTTTTGATCGCGTTCGTTATCTTTCGAATCGAAACTTAAGCATTTTATGTCGAAGCGCAATACACCCCAACGCCGTCACAACATTCTTGCTTTGCTCAACGAGCAGGGCGAGGTGAGTGTCGACGAACTGGCCAGGCGATTCGAAACGTCAGAAGTTACGGTTCGCAAGGACCTAGCCGCACTCGAAAGCAATGGGCTGTTACTACGCCGCTACGGCGGGGCGGTCACCTTGCCTCAGGAATTGATCGGCGAAGGCGCTCAGCCGGTGTCGAAGTACAAGCAGGCTATCGCCCGCGCTGCAGTCAAGCGCATTCGTGAGCATGCGCGAATCATCGTCGACAGTGGCAGCACCACCGCCGCGTTGATTCCTGAACTGGGTCAGCAGCCGGGGCTTGTGGTCATGACCAACTCGCTGCACGTGGCCACTGCCTTGAGCGAGCTGGAGCACGAACCGGTGCTGTTGATGACCGGCGGCACTTGGGATCCGCATTCCGAATCCTTTCAAGGCCAAGTGGCTGAGCAGGTGCTGCGCTCGTATGACTTCGATCAGCTGTTCATTGGCGCAGACGGCATCGATCTGGCCCGTGGCACCACCACCTTCAACGAGCTGCTGGGCCTCAGCCGCGTCATGGCTGAAGTGGCGCGTGAAGTCGTGGTGATGGTCGAATCCGATAAAGCAGGTCGCAAGATACCCAATCTGGAGCTGCCCTGGAGCAGCATCCATACCCTGATTACTGATGATCGCCTGCCCCAAGAGGCGCGCGAACAGATAAAAGCCCGTGGCATCACTTTGATTTGTGCCGCTGTCAGCTAGGAGAAAACTTATGTGTGGAATCGTCGGCGCCGTCGCTGAACGCAACATCACCGCCATCCTGCTCGAAGGCCTCAAGCGCCTGGAGTACCGTGGCTACGATAGCGCAGGGGTTGCCCTGTTCAACAATGCCGGTGTGCTTGAGCGCCGCCGCCGTTCGGGCAAGGTGAGCGAACTGGAGCAGGCGCTGGCCGGCGAGCCATTGATGGGCCGTCTGGGCATTGCCCACACGCGCTGGGCCACCCACGGCGCGCCGTGCGAGCGCAATGCCCACCCACACTTTTCCAACGACGAGCTGGCAGTTGTCCACAACGGCATCATCGAGAACCACGAAGCCCTGCGCGAGCGCCTCAAAGGCCTCGGCTACGTGTTTGCGTCCGATACCGACACTGAAGTCATCGTCCATCTGCTGCACCACAAACTCAAAGACAC
Source organism: Pseudomonas viridiflava (assembly GCF_900585905.1). Lineage (GTDB taxonomy): Bacteria > Pseudomonadota > Gammaproteobacteria > Pseudomonadales > Pseudomonadaceae > Aquipseudomonas. Next base: position 161,594 of record NZ_UTVH01000031.1, on the reverse strand, counting down.
GCCTGACCTGACCGTCGCCCTCAAGGCCGCCGTCAAGGAATTGCATGGCGCCTACGGTCTGGCGGTCATCAGCGCGAAGCAACCTGATCGTCTGCTGGCCGCACGCAGCGGCAGCCCGCTGGTGATCGGTCTGGGCCTGGGCGAAAACTTCCTGGCCTCCGATCAACTGGCATTGCGCCAGGTCACCGACCGCTTCATGTACCTGGAAGAGGGTGACATTGCCGAGATTCGTCGCGAAAGCGTGCAGATCTGGTCGGTAGATGGCCTGCCGGCGGAACGTGAAATCGTGCAATACCGCGAAGGCGCCGAAGCGGCCGACAAAGGCGAGTTCCGCCACTTCATGCTCAAGGAGATTCACGAGCAGCCTAAAGTCGTGCAGCGCACCCTCGAAGGTCGTCTGGGCCAGGAACAGGTGCTGGTGCAGGCGTTTGGCCCGCAGGCAGCCGAGCTGTTTGCCAAAGTCCGCAATGTACAGATCGTCGCCTGCGGCACCAGCTATCACGCCGGTATGGTTGCACGTTACTGGCTGGAAGGCCTGGCGGGCATCCCTTGCCAGGTCGAAGTGGCCAGCGAATTCCGCTATCGCAAGGTGGTGGTGCAGCCCGACACGCTGTTCGTTTCCATTTCCCAGTCGGGCGAAACCGCCGATACCCTGGCAGCGTTGCGCAATGCCAAGGAGCTGGGTTTTCTCGCCAGCCTGGCCATCTGCAACGTCAGCATCAGCTCCCTTGTGCGCGAGTCTGACCTGACCTTGCTGACCCAGGCCGGGCCGGAAATCGGCGTCGCCTCAACCAAGGCGTTTACCACGCAGTTGGTGGCATTGCTGCTGTTGACGCTGTCCCTCGGGCAGATCAAAGGCACCCTGGCCCAAGGCCTTGAAGCTGAACTGGTGGAAGAGCTGCGTCGCCTGCCGACTCGCCTGGGCGAAGCGCTGGCCATGGACGCCACCATCGAGAAAGTCGCCGAGCTGTTCGCCGAGAAGAACCACACCCTGTTCCTGGGCCGCGGCGCGCAGTTCCCGGTGGCCATGGAAGGTGCGCTCAAGCTCAAGGAAATTTCCTATATCCACGCTGAAGCCTACCCCGCAGGCGAACTCAAGCACGGCCCGCTGGCGCTGGTCGACAGCGATATGCCGGTGGTCACCGTCGCGCCCAACAACGAACTGCTGGAAAAACTCAAATCCAACCTTCAGGAAGTGCGCGCCCGGGGCGGCGAACTGATCGTGTTCGCTGACGAACAGGCCGGCATGAGCAACGGCGAAGGCACCCACGTCATCGCCATGCCGCACATCATCGACGCCCTGGCACCGATCCTCTACACCATCCCGCTGCAACTGCTCTCGTACTACGTCGCCGTGCTCAAAGGCACCGACGTCGACCAGCCGCGCAATCTGGCCAAGTCGGTGACGGTGGAATAGGTTATCCACAGGCCACTGGGCCTTGAAGCTACGAAATAAAGTCTGTCGGATGTCGGCTTGGAATAAAGTTTGTACATTTGGAATAAAGTTTGTACATTTGAAATAGAGTTTGTACGTGGTCTGACGTCCAGGTGTGGACGTCAACCCCCTTCAGGACACGGCATCCTCTGAGGGCGAGTGATGGCGCGTCGCAGATACGAGATCGACGAATCGAAAATCGATAGGTTCCTCAAAGAGGGGAGAGGTCGCGGCGAAGGTCCTGACTATTCGCCTTGGTTGACGATTCAAGATGTTCCCAGCTCAGGTCGATTTGTAGTGGTCTAATGAAACCGGACACCCATTTAGGCGAGAATATCGCCAGAACGAGGTGTCAGATGACCAAACAACGCCGTACCTTTTCCCCTGAATTCAAACGCGAGGCTGCCGACCTCGTTCTTAAGCAGGATTACAGCTTCATTGAGGCCAGCCGCTCGCTTGGTGTCGGCGAGTCGGCTTTGCGCCGATGGGTCGACCAGGTGCAGCAAGAACGCACGGGCGTCACCCCGCAGAGCAAAGCGCTGACCCCGGAGCAGCAGAAAATCCAAGAGCTGGAAGCCCGAATTGCTCGCCTTGAGCGGGAAAAATCAATCTTAAAAAAGGCTACCGCGCTCTTGATGTCGGAAGATGTCGAGCGTTCGCGCTGATTGACCAGTTGAGCATCCACGAGCCGGTTGATTGGCTGTGCAAGGTGTTTGAAGTGACCCGCTCGTGCTACTACGCTCGGCGTCTCAGGCGCCGCACACCGGATGTAGAGCGCCTTCGATTGCGCAGTCGGGTGAACGAGTTGTTCACCCAAGGCCGCAGTGCTCCCGGTAGCCGTAGCATCATGGCCATGATGCAGGACGACGGTGAGCAGATCGGGCGATTCAAGGTACGCAGCCTGATGCGCGAGCTGGAGTTGGTCAGCAAACAACCGGGATCGCATGCTTACAAAAAGGCGACGGTCGAGCGGCCCGACATCCCTAATGTTTTGAACCGGGAGTTTGATGTGTCCGCTCCTGACCACGTCTGGTGTGGCGATATCACTTACATCTGGGCTCAAGGGAAATGGCAGTATCTGGCGGTTGTGCTAGATCTTTTTGCCCGCCGTGTTGTGGGCTGGGCGTTGTCGGGAAAGCCGGATGCCGACTTGGTCATCAAGGCCTTGGACATGGCTTACGATCAGCGAGGGAAGCCTCAAGGTCTGCTGTTCCACTCCGACCAGGGCTCGCAATATGGAAGCCGGAGTTTTCGCCAGCGCCTTTGGCGATATCGCATGCGTCAGAGCATGAGCCGGCGAGGAAATTGTTGGGATAATGCGCCGATGGAGCGGGTGTTCAGGAGCCTGAAAACCGAGTGGATACCGACCATGGGCTACACGACGGTCCAACAAGCTCAGCGGGATATCAGCCATTTTTTGATGCACAGGTACAACTGGATTCGACCGCACCAATTTAATGGTGGGCTGCCACCGGCTCAGGCCGAGAAAAAACTTAACGTCGTGTCCGGGATCAGTTGACCACTACACTCAAGCCGCCGTGCAAGCGCACGACGTTCTGAGAACCGGCGCCTTCGTGCAGGTCATCGATATTCTGAGTGATAACCGAAACCTGTATGCCGGTGCTCGCCAGTCGGCTAATTGAAAGATGAGCGGCGTTTGGTTGGGCTTGGCCAGCTTCGGAACCCCGCCATATATACCACCCCCAAACCAGTTGAGGGTTCTGTCGAAAAGCCTGTGCGGTTTCCAACCTGTCAGGGCCGTGTTTCTCCCAAAGGCCATTAAGCTTGTCGCAAATGTTGGAATTCCACTTTCTGCAGAGATGCAGGCACCGGTAAAAAAGCGACCTTTCGAGCAGCTGTCAGGGCCTCGATGGCTCTATCCAAGTTGTTCATTTTGAGCTTCCGGCACCTGCTGCGTCAGAGATAGGGGAGTGATAGCTGTTTTCGATGGAGGAGCTGAAGACCGGCCCCATTGGCGATATTAAGGGGTCTGAACATTCTTCAATTCGTCCAGCTAATAGCATCTGAAACTGATCTGGATAATGACGTAGGAGAAATTTGGCGTCGCGTCGTATGCGTTCGGGTAGCGATGAATCTTGGGACAGCTCAAGCAGAAATCCACCCGTTTGGATGACTGCGCGGGTACGTTCATTTGGCGTGGTCATATCTAGGCCCTCAAAGTCATCGCGCGCCCGTAATTGGGTATTAATACTAGCCAGATTTTCAGTTTAGCTCTCTTGGGTAGGCCTAAGGGAGAAAGCTGAGCAACGAGCTCGCTCTCAATACACCCCAACGATTTTTGAAGACTGCCAAGGAAGCATCGGTAGCCTCCAGCGCCGTTGCGGAGTTATGCTGGAACAGGTGGCTGACACTCACGAGTCGTTGCTGCTGAGGTCTGTGGGGGGCTGTTGCAGAATCTACCCGATGCTCCGCTGGCATCACAGTGACTGAGTCGCTGGCCCGCTTGACGGCCGCTGGTTATCCGATCACCAGGCGCAGTGTCGAGTGTGATATGCGTGATCCGTCGTTGGTGTCACCGTTGCCGTGCAACGACTGTGGCTCGCCGTTCGGTTAGTAATGGCAGCCGGGCGTGAGCGTAGAGTTGCAGGCACTGCTGTTCACCAGTTCTGCTACCTTTTCTGACAGGCACATAGCAGAGGCTCACCAACGACCAATCTATAGGTAGCGGCTCCGCGAACACCTCTGGGGGCCTCGTAAGGGCCGCACATCAGTCGAACGGATTGAGTTCTGAGTGACGTTCGAGCGCTGCCTTTTTGAGCTCCCGTTTGACAGTCGTGGCATCCTGTAACGTACAGCTTCCAGCTAAAATTGCCTGATCGAGGCTATTAGCGCAATTTTCTTTCGCTTCGTCGATTTTGAGCTTCCCGCCCGCACAAGCTAGGCGCTCCTCAGCTCTCGCCAGAATTGTCTTGGCCACATCCCCAAGCAAAAAAAGTTCAACATTTTCGTGGACGGATCGGCCAATCATAGATACCTCATTTGTATTGGTGTCGATCAATGTTAGCGGCTAGCCCCGGCAAGGTCGAATTACGATGATTAACGGCTAGTCTTAGGTCGCATCGACAAGAACATGGATGAACCGCTCATGGGATTTCTTTCACAGCTGTATCGTTACCGCCAGCGCGAGCAGCGCAGCCCACTTGAGGACTACCTCACCGAGGCCCTGGCTGAATGGCTGCGGCAAGCTACGCTGGCTGGAGAGTTACCGGCAATCATCGATAAGGTATTCCAGCTCGATACGGTTGCACGGGCTCCTGCCAAAGATTTGCGCGCTGTCAGGTGGGAAACTCAACACGTCATTGGCCATGGCCATGAAAGCGCGACTAACAAGCGACCCGATCTAGTAGGTCGAGGACCGGACATCTTCATCATCATCGAGAATAAAACCTGGGCGCCATTCACTGTGCATCTGGACGACGATGGTGTCGCCTATACAGATCAGCTAACCCTTTATCAACGTTATTTGGATAAACGCCGTGAGACGATCAAAGGCATTGCCTTATTGACCTACGCCACAATACCCCCAGAGCACTGGATGGGATCTTTTTGCTATTGGAAAGAAGTAGCCCGCTATCTGTCTCAAACTCACAGACCCAAAAGCGGAAGCGCTCTAGCGTTCATGGCTAGTAACCTGTTGGCTTTCATCAAGGACCAGAACATGAGTGGTACTCGCATTGATCTAGCAGATATCGTCGCTTTACCAGCATTTGACCGCTTACAGGAAGGCATGAGGAAGCTGGGGGCCGTAGGCTCGAAATCACTGAGTGAGTCATTGAGGTCCGAGGGGTACGCGGTGCTTGCAGAGCTTCAGTTTAGAAAACCAACTGGCCCGCTTTCACCGCCTTCTTTTTTTGGCGGTACTATGACACCTGCTGCGCGCGCAACCACCGACAGTAACCTGGTCCTATTGTGCGGTGTCATCGCTAGACCAGCCTACGAGTTGATGCCAGCTCACACAGGCCTTCCCGACCTCATCGTAGGGATCGGCATTTGGAAGTATGTAGGCGGCCTAGAGCCTGAACAGCAGGCCTTACTTGAAGAGTTCGTGAGGTCGCTCAGTGACCAGCTCGGCTCACCCAACTGGCATCTCACTGTGCACGAACGTGATTCTTATGGACCTGTGATCGAAGTTAGCTCAAGGCTCAGCCTAATGGACGTTCATTACCTGGCCAAAGGCGGCGATTGGGACGATATTGCAAGCGACTTCTTCCATCAACGCTGCGAGGCTATGCTGACAATACTCACTTCGGTAACTGGTGATGGGATTGCTACAATGGAAAAGGCTTTGCATGCCATCACTGGCGAAGACGTTTAAACAGTGCATAGACTGATACAGCGCTATAAGCCGTTTCTCGGTTAGATCAGGTCGTCCAGTGCCTCTCTGGCAAGTGCTACGCTGTCCCGCTAGCGATTCACATGGTCAATAGCGAGCTGGAGAAGGCGCTCTGACCGATCAAGGCCGAATGTAAACCTGCTACGCAGAAATGCATCAAATATCCCTTTTCACGTGACAGTCATGGGCACGGTCATATGGTGGCTTATGGCCGTTATTTGGCGAGGCTATCGGAGGCGTGGGGTCACGGGACCCTCTGCGCCGTGGCTCCTAGGCAGAGGGCCCCATCGGAATGCCGTCGGTAAATCTGATAAACTTTACATGCGGTGAAACTATCCAAATGCTGCCGTGATGCATGTCAATAAAATTGAAAAAGCAATGCACTTGCATCTCATTAGCATGAAAGATACTATTGGATCAGAGTATGCCATTGATCCAATGGCTGTTTGACCAGCTCACGAACTGCACTGTCACGAATGGAGATGTGAAATGAGTTCACTTGATCAGTTAATCCCCGCAAAACACCGTCTGGATATCCAGTTGGCCCCTCTCGGCGCCTACGACGAGATAGAGCTATTCGTCGAGGAGTTGTCCGAATCTCTGCATTTTGCAAGCGATTGCGCATCAACCGTAGGCAGTGCCAGTACCACTGGTGGCTGTATGGGCGGGTGCGTCTCATCTGCATCGACCGCTGGAACCATGGGCAGCGTCATTAGCACCGGTAGCTGAGTGGGCTTCGCCATGCTTAATGAGGCGTCACTCGAACCCTTGATGCCTTTGCCTGGGACAGCTCAGACGGGTTATCTAACGGTATCCGGACTGAGCCAGTCCTATGGCAAAGTGAAAGTGCTTGAGGACATAGATTTCTCTTTGCAGCCAGGGGAGATTGTCGGTTTGGTTGGGCCGAATGGAGCAGGCAAGACGACACTCATGGAAAGCATCCTCGGTTTGTTACCACTGACAACCGGCAACGCAACCCTGCTGGAATGCGACGTCCGTCACGGGCTGTCCGCGCAGGTCAAACAGCGGATCGGAGTGGCGCCTCAGTTCTTCAGCCTTCCCGCGAATCTGACGGTCGCTGAAATCATCGACATGTATCGGGTTCTCTACGCTAAGGCCCTTCCTGCCCAGCAGCTTATCCAAAAGGTCGGACTGGCAGAACAAAACAAGGTGCGCTTTGGCCGTCTGTCGGGAGGACAGAAGCGACGCCTAGCGCTGGCCCTAGCGATGATTGGCGATGCAGACGTTCTCTTTCTCGATGAGCCTACCGGGGACCTTGATCCTCAAAGTCGGCGTTTCATCTGGGAGATCATTCTGGAGCATGAGCGACAGGCTCACCGCGCGGTGCTGATTGCAACTCACCAGATGGAAGAAGTGGAGGCGCTGTGCAGCCGCGTAATTATTCTGGACAACGGCCGCATTCTCGAAGACGACCGGCCTCAGGCACTGATCGCCAAGTACTGCCCGCATCACCATATCGATTTCGTGACGCCGGCTATTTCTTACGATGTATTAATCGATGCTTTTGCACATATAGAACTGCACCCTGTTGTCGCCGACAATTCGCATCATACTGCCCGTATACGCACCCTTGATCTCAGCAGTGATCTAGGGCGGCTAGCCGATATAGAAAGGCAACACCCCGGGATTATGACCCAGTTACAAGTCGCAAAAAGTACGCTGGAAGATGTATTCATTCGCCTCACCGGCAAAGCCCTGCGCGACTGATTTCTACCGCCCGTAATCAATGATTAAGGATGATCTGATGAAGTCCATATGGGCGATATATCTCCAGTTGTCACTGTCTGCATTCAAAGAATACTCCCGTGATTTGCTACCCCTATTGTTTTCGTTCGCCTTGCCTTTATTCTTCGTGATTTCGTTTGGCGGCAGTGCAGGTACACCTGAAAGTTCCAGTAGTATCAAAGTGCTGGTCGTAGGGGAGGGCGCCGCCATGGACCAAGCCTATGCGGCGTTATCGAATCAGCCGGTTTTTTCGGTCAGCCGGGCCGCGACTGCTGATCCCGAACAATCCATCCGCCAACAGCGCGCCACGCTGGTGATCGGTTCAAGCGGTCAGGGCGAGCCACCGTTGGCGTTCTACAGCAGCCGTCAGGGCCAAAGTCTGGCGCCGCTCGTCGAGAGCCTCTTGGCCGCACCTGAAAAGCCGGTCGCGCGTATGCAGCCCCGGCTGGTTGAGCAGAACGGGTTCGATTATTTCAAGTTTGTCTTTCCCGCCATCGTGACGCTGTCTCTGCTGCAGGTGGCATTGTTCGGCACCGCCGCGCCGATCATCAGTGCCAAGGAAAAAGGGACTTACCGGCATTTTGCGGTGGTGCCGATGCCCAAACTCGCGTTGCTGGCATCGCAACTCAGCGTGCGGCTGTCGACAGCCATTCTGCAGATCATCGTACTGTTGCTGGTGGGCTGTCTGTTCTTCCGCGTGACGATCGAGCATCCACTGGCATTTTTCCTGGTGCTGATATTGGGCAGTGCCACGCTGGTCACTTATGGCTATGCCATCGCCGGGATATTCACTTCGTTGAACTTCGCCAACGGCTTTCTGCTGTTACTCAACTTTTATTGCATGAGTTTTGGCCAGCTGTTTTTCGACATTAGCCAAAGCGAATGGCGATGGTTGATTCCAACCACACCGGTGGGTTTTTTGTCCGATGCACTACGGCAGACCCTGTCGGGGCTTAATGGTCTTTATTCGCTGCAAACAGATATTGCGATGCTCGTAGGTTACCTGGCGCTATCAGTGTTCATCGGCGTCAGGTTTTTCCGTTTCAGTCCCAAGGTGAAATGATGAATACAGTTCGGCAAACTGACGCTCTCCAGCCAATGGAATGGCACTATTACAAAATCTATATCGGAGCGAATCTCGATGCTCTGGACTTCGTCATAACCGACTGTCTGGCCGTTGCGTTGGACTCACTCGACCGCGACTTTTGGTTTTTCCTGCGCTATGTCGATGAGGGTGGCCTGCATCTGCGACTGCGCATACGTCTGCCGGCCAGCGAGGGGTCGCCGGTCGAACGCGAGGTCTATCGTGCGCTGCACGATGGCTTGTCGTTACTTTCACAGCGCGTACCGTCCACGCACGTGCCGCTAGTGTCGTTCAACGGTCATGCCGCCGCACCCGCGATGGAGGGCTCGCCCGTCCATTGCTCGCGTGATCGTTATGTGCCGGAGCTGGATGTGTTTGGCGGCGAGAGCGGCATGGGCATCGCCGAGGAAGTCTTCTGCGTTTCCAGCGACATTGCGCGCAAAGTCTTGGTGCTCGAATCCCGTGGTGAATTCAATCGCAAGGATTGCGTCTTGCCATTCTTCGTGGAAGCGCTCAAGGCGTTTCTCAACGGTGCAGCTTTCATTGAATTCCTGGAGCGCTACGCGACTTTCTGGCTGTCAGGCAATCCCGACATCGGCACCTATAAATTGGCTTTTGCCGAGAAGGCCTACGCGATTCTCGATGAAGGCGTCGAGATTATTCCGGCATTGACCCCGCAGGACATTGAGCTGCAATCCCTTATCGCCCGTTGGCGCAAGACGCTGCGCAATGCCCATGAGCGCTACAAGAAGGATTGCCCGGTCTATACCCCGGTGCTGGCCGACACGCTGGCGTTCTATTTCATCCACCTAATGAATAACCGGCTGGGTTTTACCACGCTGGATGAATCGTATCTTGCGGTACTCCTGACCAAGACTTATGCCGATGGGTATCGACATGCACCCGCATAACTTTGCCGTCAGCCCTGAGCTGGTCAGCAAGTTTCCTTTCCTGTCCTTGCTTGCGCCCATGGGTGGCGTGGTCAGGTCCGTGCAAAACCTGTCTTCCCAGGAGATGCACGTGCCGCGCTTTCATTCCTTCATTGCGCACCTGGGCAATCTGACGCTGGCTTATCCCCATGTGGCGGACTACTACGGCGACGGGGCCGGGCGGATTGAAATGGCAGGCTGCGGCGCCGACGAGTCGGCCGAGCTGGCCATGGTTCGAGCGGTCGCCGAGGCTGCCGAGCGCTATTCCATGTGCGTTTACTGCAAGGAAGATGTCGTCACTGCAAGCTTTGAAGAAATGGGCGACGAAGGTCTGGGTAGCGACACCATACCCTGTGGTTCCGCGGCCGAATATGCAGACCCCCGCAGCCCGCTCAGGCGCATTGATGTGCGCGAGCCGATCCGCTGGGTGCATGGCTACTCGCCGCTTGAGAAACGCCGAAAGATGGTGCCTTTGATCATGACCCACCTCTACACCCGTCCGTGGCCGGGTGAATGTTTTTGGCTGCCCATTTCCACCGGTGTCGCTGCGCACAGCGATGTTATCCAGGCGACCGTGACGGCCATCTGCGAAGTCATCGAGCGCGACGCGATTGCCCTGACTTGGCTGCTTCGCCCGACTTTGACGCGAATCTGGCTGGACGAACCCGAACAACCCGAACACGCGGAGAAGTTTCACCGCTTGCGCGAAAGTGGTCTGAACCAGATGTTCTTCGACGCCACTTCCGAGCTGGGCGTACCGACGGTGTATGGGTTGCAGCTAAAGGACGGTGATCCGCAAGCCGCCCAGTTCGTCAATTGCGCCACCAGTTTCAGTCGTTGGGATGCGTGCGCCAAACTGATCCGCGAAAGTGCCATGGGACGTTCCATGCTCGGTGTTCCGCTGCCGGTTCCCGATGATATCCGGGACTTCGTCGAACTGGAGCAGGGTGCCATCTACATGGGACGAATAGCGCAGCGGCCTGCGTTCGATTTCCTCACCGATTCCACTGTCGTTACGCCGATCTCGCGCTTGAGCCAGCCCAACCTATCAACGCCACGGCAGCAATTGCGTTATTTGCTGGACCGCTTGCATACGCTGGACATGGAGGTGGTTCTCGTGGACCTCACGACTGACGAGCTTCGCGATGCCGGACTGCGGGTCATCCGCGCGGTGATACCGGCGCTGATGCCCATGTCGCCCACTTACAGGGCTCGGTATCTGGGCCATCCGCGCCTGCTAGCAGCGCAGGCCAAGCAGGAACAGGAGACAGGCCTTGCGGTAAACATCAATCCCTATCCACAACCCTTCGCGTGAGTGGCCGTTGACATGTTGATCATTCACCAAGGCGAGTTCGGGCTCGCTGTCGCCAAGGTCCTCTTGAAACGTTGCGCTGGCGCACGTTTGCTGAGCATCGATGAAGCACAGTCCCATGCTTGGGAAGATGAATCCCGAGAGCTGTACGTCGCCCTGGCGCTAGGCAGCCTGCATCCCAATCGGGTTAGGCGCCTGGCGCGCATCTTTTGGGACCAAGGGCTGAGCCATTCCGTGGCCATGCTGTCGGACCAGAATGTGCTCGCGGGGCCACTAGTACGGCCTCCCGAAGGCCCCTGCCTTCACTGCGCGCTGGCACGCAGCTTGAGCATGTTCGATACCGCCCAGAATGCCCGTCTTGAGAACAACCGACAGCTGTACATGGAGCAGGCGGGCATCGCCGAAATCGCGGGGTATTTGCCCAGCCAGGTGCAAATGGCCGCATTGAAGCTGTTGCAACACGCCCGGCTCTCACCTGAGCAGCAGGGGCGTCTGGATGTTGTGAGCCTCAACGCAAGCTGGTCGGTGCATACACGGATAACCGCGCTGCATGGCTGCGTTTGCCGTGGTACAACGCACGTCAACGCGGCGGATCGCTGGACGGCGCAATTGGAAAGGGACATAGAGGACGCATTACGGACATGAGCGAGCGGAGCATGAGTGCCAGCCTGTCAGGGCAGCAGTTTGGTGGACACGACGAACTCTTGGAGCGGCTGCCTGTTCGGCCCAGACTGCTGAGTGAACTCATCATCGTACCTGATGGCCCCCAGGCCGTGACCTTTTACGGGACTCAGCAACCACGAACCCTGCGTTGTCCGCAAGGACTGCGGAAACTTAGTGAATTACTTGCGTTGCTCGATGGCTATCACACGCTTGATGAGATCTCTGAGCGCCTTGAGTCAGGCCTCAGTGGCGGAGTGACCGGGCTCGTCTCGCTACTGTTTCGAAACGGCCTGCTGGAAGACGGCCACACAGAGGGCTTGGGCGATCACCCTGTCGCTTGCTTCGCGGCACGTTTTTTCGGCACCACTGGACATCACGCCCATCGTGCCGGAGCATTGGCTCAGGCCGCTGAGATACGCCTGTTGGTCGCATGCTCCGAGGAATTGACGGGCACTGTGCGCGCCAGCCTTGGCGACGGGGTGCTGGGCGAGGTGCGCATCGCTAGCGCCGACGCGGACGTGGCGGAAGCACACCATACCCACGCACTGGTGATCTTCTCGGGCGGCCTCGAAGACGAAGGGCTACTCGCAATCGCCGATGCCATGTACGCCTCGGGCCGACCTTATTTCGTCGGTACGACGGGGGCTGATCGCCTGCAATTCGGCCCGCTGGTATTACCGGGTCTGTCCGCCAGCCATCGCTGTGCCCGGGAGCAGCTCGATGCCCCAGTTCCTCTCACCGACCTGCTTGAAGCCGAATTTCAGTGCGCCTACATCGTCCATGAATGGCTGCAGATTGCATTGGGGCTGCTAACCGAAACCTACCTGAACAAGGTGCGCATCCACCCGGTGGACGCACGGGGCGCGTACCCTGTCAGCCGGCACATCGCACGTATTCCGGGCACGGTGTCAGGGGGGCTGCCAACGACGCAAAAGCTTTCTGTGAATGATCCGGCGTTTGCATCCTGGGTGCACCACGTCAGCGTGCGCATGCCCCCGCTAGAGCTGTTCGCACCCCGTTTGTTCGAAGGCCATTTCAAGGTGGCCAACCTCGAACTCTACGGCAGCCCGATCACGCGGAGCTATGCGCTTGGCACGCTTGCATTACCTGCCGCCGCTGTCTTGCCCGATCCACTGTCGGTCCCGACTGATGTGCCGCACCATCCGCGCGAGCTGTCGCTGGAAATGTTGTCGGCCATCCTGCAGTACGCCGTTGGCGAACAACAGCATGACGATGGCAGTCGATCCCGGATCGCCCCCTCCGGAGGAAGCCTGCGCTCATGCAGCTTCTACCTGCTGGTCAATGATCTGCTCGGGCTACAACCCGGTCTCTACCTATACGACGGCGAAGACGGCGTGTTGATTCCAGTCAGGGTTGCCAGCCTGTCGACATTGCGTCATGTGTTGTATGGAACGGATGAACCCTTGTACCCGGTGTCGCTGTTCGCCACCAGCCATTTGGGAAGGGTGCGCACCAAGTACCTGGACTTCGGCTACAACCTGGTCCATCTCGACGCAGGTATCGCCTGTGAATATGCGGCTCTGGTCGCCAGCGTTTTCGACATCCGCGTCGAACAACCCTCTTTGCTGGCAACGGAGCGCTGCGCCGAACTGTTGAAACTCAACCGACACGGGAACGCGCAGATCGTCAGTGCCGTGCTGCATGTGGGCACGCGACTTTTGCCGACCCCACGCCGCTCTCTGCATGCCAATGCCAGCACCGCCGACAGCTTGGCGTGTGGAAGCGGTGAATTCTGCCTGCCGCCGGTGGAGCGGTCGTCGGGTGCTTTGTCGGCCGCGACTTCACGGGCGATCCCGGGTGAGAAGGCCGGCGTCAACCTGGCCCATCTGTTGCTGAATCGCCACGCTACCTATCTCTACGCCGATCATGCCATCGAGACTTCCCGCTTGGCTGCGCTGATTGCCTTCGCGCATCGGGCTCTTGCGGCACAACACGAGCGCGGTTTGCCCCGACTTGCGTTGTGGCCTGTGCTGGTGTTGTTGCGCCCCGATGAGTCAATGGCAGCGGGTATCTACGACTGTCGTCATCCGGATCCCGCGCAGTGGGTTCAGCGCTCATCGACCCTGACGGCTGAGATGTTCGGCGAGTGTTTCAATCAACGTAGCTTCCAGAAAGCCGGGGCTGCGCTGGTGTTCATGGCCGACCTGGAGCAGAGCTTCGGCGTGATGGGCCAATCGGCCTATCGCATGCTCCTGCAACAGGCCGGCGGTGTGGTGGCGGCCACTTGGCTTGAGGCCAATGCCGCCGGACTGGTGGGTTGTTCCGTAGGCGGCATGATCGAGGCGGGATTCGTGCGCTTCGCTGGAACGGATGGTTACCGCGAAACGCCCATTTTCTCGCTGATACTTGCCCATCCTGCGCAGGAGCAGGCTCACGCTCCAAGGGAGGATGACGATGAATCCGGTGCGTGAATCTTTGCCTGCGTGGTCGTTTCACTCCAGGGTGCTCGATGCCCAACCGGACACGGATACGTTGATCCTGGTGGGCGACCTGCACAGCCGTCCGCTGAAGCTGACCGGCTTATCCCGGGCGCTTGCCTTGGAAATCAAACGCGGTGGCGGTGAGCCCGAGTTGCTGGCGATTCTCGCCAAGGCGTATCCCCGCCACCCCGAGTCCTACCTGCAACGTGCATTGCAGACCTACATCGGCAAGCTGACAGCGGCCGGTTTGCTCGAAGGCGAACAGGGCCGGACGCCTGGCCGCTGGTCATTGCCCAACCCTGACCCGCTTGCCCACGCATTGGCGCAGCACATGCTGATCCTGCCTGCACGCCTGCGCAGAATATTGCTGTACGTGGCCGTGATGAGTAGCCTGGCGTTCGTTGCGATGGCTCTTGAGGCACAACCGCACTGGCGTGAAATTTCCTTCTCGAGCCCAAGCCACTGGCTGTTCTGTGGGTCGGGCGTGCTGCTGTGGTTGATCCTGCACGAGTTTGCTCATGCCGTGGTGTGCCGGATGCATGGTTGCCCGGTGTCCGGTGCAGGGCTGATGCTCAGGGGCTTGTTGCTACCGTCGCCTTACATCAACACATCGGCGATTCATCTGTTCCCCGGCGATGCCATTCGCCTGCACGTTGCCGTCGCCGGGCCCTTGCTGGATTTGCTGTTTTCCGGTGCCGTCGCCGCGTGGCTGATAGCAATGCCCGCCAGCGTCGCGACACCCGGCTTACAGGCCCTGCTGGTGTGGGTCCTGCTGGGGCTCTATTTCAATCTCACGCCATTCCGGGTCTCCGACGGGAGTAACGCATTCGACGCCTTTTTTGCAGAGGCTCGTCGGGTGTACCGGGTCAGACCCGGAAGGCCGCACCTGTCAGTACTCGATAACCGTCAACGAGCCTATGCGGCGTATTCGGCGCTTTACATCACCTTCACGGCCTTCGCCGTGACCCGGATCGCTGGCTGGGCCTTGCCATGATCATCGAGCTGCAAAGCCCTGTTCCCGGCGTTGAGTCGCCAGTCACCGAACTGCGCATCATGCCCTTCCTGCTGGTACGCATCGCGGGCTTGCCCGTCGAATATGGCTGCGGTCTGCCAGGGCAGGAAGCCAGTGCCATTGCCGCCCAGTTGCGCAGGGCCGGTCAGCAGCTGCGACAGCTGGGACCGCCATTGGTGGAGGCATTGTTCGCCGCCGTGTCGCACCCCGACGCCGCGCCTTGGCGCAGACCTTTGCTACAGGCCAAACGCCAGGCGTTCGCCGGTGCTGAATTGGCGCATACCGACGAGCTCATGGGTTGGCTCAAGCGCACACTGCCCGCATCGTTCGACTTGTATCGGACCTATCAGCGAACCTTCCAGGCACGGTCTGCACTGCAAACTCAAATGGACGCTGTCTGTGCTGCGGATCAGGAAGCCACCCAGCATCTATTGCAGCGCGCGTTGGCACAGCCCGCCTTCCTTGGCGCGCTGGGGCTGGCGAACCCGCGGTTGCTGGCCCAGTTGCAGCTGCCTTTGCAGGCTCACCCGCGCAAGCGGCGTAAACAACTGGAGCGAACGTTGTTGGCGTTCACGTTGCGGGCAGCAATGAAGGTCAGCCCCTTCAGCAGTTTTGCCTCGACCTGCCAGGCACAATTGAACGTCAGCCACGAGCTCGGCCATTTCGATGGACAAGCGCGAACGCTGCACGGCGAGTCTCGGCTCAACCGCAGCGTTGCCGTCGCATTGCGCGCGCTGCTGGGCGAAAGCCGTTTGGTTGACGCCGACAAACTCCAGCTCAGCCTGAACCCGAGCTTGAGTTTCCTGCGTGACGAGAAAGGCCCCCTGCGCCCGCTTCGCGCCCATTTGCGGGAATATCAGTTACGCCGCGGTACGCTGTGGAGCGAAGAAAACCTGCTTAACGCACGACTGGATCCGGCGCTCTGCGCGTTACTGCAATCGCTGCCTGAGCGGTTCTCGCAATCCTGGCTGCTGCTCACCCTTCAGCAGGTTGAACAGGATCGGGTAAAGGCAGAGCGCCTGCTGCGCCAATTGCTCCGCAAAGACATACTGCGCCCGCTGCCGCAGTGGCGTGCCCATGACGATGCGCCGGCGTTGATCCTTGCCGATGCCCTCCAGGCGCATCCACAACTGGCTGGGCTGGCGGGGCGCCTGCGTGACCTTGATGGCCAGGCGCGCTCTTTTGCGCACGGGCCTGCCCAGCAACGCCCCGGCATGCTCAGCTCGATAGAAACGGCATTCGCCCAAATGCATCACAGTCTCGGCAACCGTCCGCCCCCCAAGTTGGCCGGCAGTGTTTACGAAGACGTGCGCAGTGAAGGCATAGAGTTGGTGTTTGGCACTCGGTTCGCCCAGCGCACGCTACGCCGGATCGCCGAAGTGATCGGTCGCCACGCGGTGATCTCTACTGAGTACCTCTGGCTACGCGAGCGCTATGTGGCGTCTTTCGGCGAGGGCGGTTGCTGCACCGATCTCGAAGGCTTTCTGCGTGCGGAATGGCCTGCCTACCTGGCGTTGGCACAGCAGGTCTCGGCGGGCAATGTTCCCCGGCCACGTATCGATCCTCTGCAAGGCGCTGCGCTGCGTTTGCCCATCACTGTCTATTTCCAGCTGGCGACGGACGATCCGGATGAAGCCCTCAATGGCACGCCGCGACTGGTCATCAACGGCGCTTACCCCCGAGCCGCCTGGCAGTTGGGCCGCAGTGTCAGCAGCGACGGAGTGACCCGCGGACAACGCGAGGCGCCACTACGCGACTGGCTGGCCGAAGCACACCGGCCACTGGAGCCCGTGACTGTTACGGTCAGTGGCGAGTCGAGCAATCTTCAGTCGCAGCCAGTGCTGAGCGAGCGTCAGCTGTGCCTGGATGAACAACCCTCTCAGCCCAGCGACTGGCTGCTGAAGGACTTGCAGCTGGCGCACAACGTCAGCACCGGCCTGCTTGAGTTGAGCGGCCCTGAGCGACGGCCTGTGGCATTGCAATATCTGGGCGGTGCCTCGCCGCTGCCGGCGTGGGGCATCAAATACCTGCTGACTGTCCTGGCCGAACCTGTGCAGTTGAGCCGACCGGATCTTGAAACAGTGAGTGCCGGTGTGACGCATGCTGATTTTCGCCACCAACCTCGCCTGGAGGACAACGGCTGCGTGCTGGTGCGCGAAACCTGGTGGCTGCGCTCTCGAAAACTGCTGGAGCGGTTGGACAACCTTGGCAGCGGCGACCGGATTTGCGAGCTGTTGAACGTCTGTGCCGAGCATGGTATGCCCGAGGAGGTTTTCGTCAATGGTGAGTTCGAGGATTTCTTCAGCTGGAAATCCTTCGCAGCGGCCAAGACCCGTAAACCTTTCTGGTGTCGCTTGAGCAATGTTGCATGCGTCGATTATCTGCTGGGGCTGGCCCGCGATACCGATTGGCTGGTGTTTCGCGAAGCACTGCCTTCACCAGGAGAAAGCTGGTTTCGCATAGACGGCCAACCGCACGTCACTGAGTTGCACGCCGAGATGGTACTAGTAGGTGGGCACATGGCCAACGGATGGAAACAATGACTGACGGCCGCAGCCCGCTGGAACTGCTCAACAGCCCGGTCGGTAGTTTTACCTTGGCGCCTGCCGCGGTCCCCCGACATCCACGGCGAACGCGCCGACTGGTTTTAGCGTTGCTGCTGGCCATCGGCCTTGCGGTCGCGCTATGGCTTTTTTCACCCACTTCACTGTCCCGGTCTTCATCCCCAGCCCCATTGCATGCCGTCGTGGAACCGGCGCAGAAGCCATCCTCGACCACCCCGGCCGACGGCGCTGCTGCCTCCGACGTGCTCATGACCGCAGCCGGTTTCGCCAAGGCCGACCAGTTGGCCACGGTGTCCGCCGAGGTCACTGGCACCCTGAAAAAGACCTACGTGCAACGCGGCGACCGGGTCAAGAAAGGCGATGCCATCGCGGCGCTGGATACCGCGTCACTGAGCAGTCAACTGGACTACGCCCGGGTGCAATTGGAGGTGGCCCAGAACAACCAGCGCCAGGCGCACGAGCGTTTGCCGTTGGCCGAGGCGCGTTTTCGGCGCATTTCCTTGCTCAAGGACGGCGAAGTCGTCCCGGCGCAAGACTATGAAGATGCCAAGTCGGCGCTGACCGAACGCCGTGCCGAGGTCCGCCGTTACGACCTTCAGGCGCAGTCGGCGGCCATTGATATCCGCAGTCGAGAAATCGATCTGGAGCGCGCGACCATCCGCGCACCTTTCGACGGAATCATCGTGTCTATGGACGCCTCCATCGGCGAAGTGGTCTCGCCTATTTCCGCCGCGGGCAGTTTCGCCAGGACGGGCATCGCTACCCTTGTCGATACCCGGAATTTCTATGCCGAAGTGTGGGTGCCAGAAAAATCCCTCGCCAAGCTCAAAAGCGGCCAGCACGTGCGGGTCAATCCTGATGCGCTACCTGAGTCCGCGGTCACGGGCAGCGTCTCCTACATCTCGCCGCTGGTCGACGAACAACGCGCGGCGGTGCTCGTGCGGATCGCATTGCAACAGGTGCCTACCGACTACAAGCACAACATGTCGGTACACGTAGACTTTTTATAAGGAAGCGGTTTTGCATAATCAGCCTGGCAACGAAATAGCCTTGCGCCTGAGTGGCGTCAGCCGGTCATACATAAAGGGCCGCGAAAGCATCCGGGTGCTACAGGGCCTGGACCTTGAGGTTCGACGGGGCGAGATGGTCAGCATCATGGGGCCTTCTGGCTCGGGCAAGTCCACCCTGCTTGACGTTATTGCGGGCGTGACCCCTCCCGACGCCGGCGTGGTTGAACTGGCCGGAACGCAACTGGCCGGGATGAAGGAGTCTTTTCGCACCCAGACGCGGGCGCGGCATATCGGTTTCATTTTCCAGTTCTACTGCCTGATCCCGACGCTGACCGCAGAAGAGAACGTGGTCCTGCCATTGCATCTTTGGAAGCTCGCCCGCCGCGAAAGAACGCTGCGAGCCGAGGCGGCACTGGAAGTGGTGGGCATGAGTCATCGGCGCGAACACTTTCCTGACGAGTTGTCCGGCGGGGAACAGCAGCGCATCGCCATCGCCCGCGCCATTGCCGGCAATCCGGACATCTTGTTGTGCGATGAGCCGACCGGCGATCTGAACCGTGAAACGGGCCTTGAGATCATGGACGTTATCCGACAGCTCAGCCAGCAGTACGGGAAAGCCGTTGTCGTCGTGACCCATGATCCGGATGTCGCGGCAATGGCCGACCAGCGATTCAGGCTGCACAACGGCGCATTGGTCGATGCCAGGCCTGAACATTCATGAGCGCCAGACTGACCTACATCGGGCGGGGTCTGCGTGGGCACCGCGCCCGCTTCGTGCTGGTGGTGGCGTTCGTCACGTTCGGCATGTTGCTGTTGCAGCTCAACGCAGCGCTGGACAATGCCTTTTCCATTCCGCAGCAAGCGCAAACCGACCGGCGTCTTTTGGTTGTCAACGGCGTCAGCCCGCAGATGTCCCTGCCCGATCTTTATGCCGGGCGCATTGCCGACGTCGAAGGGGTGGCAGCCGTGACCCACGCCACCTGGGTCGGCGCCTATTTTCGCGAGCCCGCCTGGGTCGTGCCCGCACTGGCGGTGCAGAGCGATACCTTCTTTATCTTGAACCCTAGCCTGCATGTCCCGCCGCAGCAGTTTGCCGAATGGAAGCAAACCCGCGACGGGATCCTCGTCGACCAGCGTTTTGCGGATATGTACAAGCTCTCCATTGGCGACCGCGTACCGCTGCAATCGAGCATCTGGCAGATCGACAATGGCGGAATGCTCGACCTGCGGATCGTCGGCATGGTCACTGACGACAAGCCGGAAAATCGCCCGGGCCTGTACCTCAATTATGAGTTTTTCGAATCCAGCCGGCTGAACGGCAAGGGCCTGACCAGCTATTTCATTGTCGACCCTGGCCCGCAGACCGACGATGCGGTGCTGTCTCGACGCATCGATGCCCTGTTCGCCGATGACCGGATGCGCGGCGTCACGCAGACCGCGCCGATGCAGGCACACATGCGTCAGTTTGCTGCGCGGCTGTTCGAATTCGGTCGCGCCATTGGTTTCGTCAGCGGCTGTATCTGCCTGCTGCTGGCGATCCTGCTAGCGGCCAATCTGTATGTGATCGCGCAGAAGTCGCTGGCCGATTATCAGGTGTTCTACCGGCTTGGTTTCACTCGACGCTGGGTGATCACTACCGCGTTCTGGCAGCTGGCCAGCTACATCATCTGCGGCGTTGTGCTCAGCGTCGTGCTGGGGCAAGCAGTGCTACATGCCTTGGGCGGCCTGACGCCTTTGAGCTTCGCAAACATTCATCTGTACCCGGCCGACTACCTGTGGCTCGTGGCAATCGGCGTGGCCCTGACGATGCTGTGCACAGCGTCGGCGCTGGGTCGTCTGATCTTCAAAGGATTTTCCCAATGATCCCGATCGGTCAATCCGTCGCCGCCAGCTCGGCATTGAGCCGAACCCTGGTATTGGCTGGCATCTATTTTCGCCAGCTGCTGCGCAAACCCGTTTACCTAGCGGCGATGGTCCTCAGCTTCGCGGTGGTCATGGCTGCTGTCGTCCTGACGTTCGCGGTCCGCGAAGGGCTGCGCTCAACGGTTGATGCCAGTGTGCAGCCGGGCTGGTACTTCATGATCAATGCCCACGCCAACACCGAGCTGATGAGCCAGGTGACCCGGACCCAGGCTTTGTATCTCGATCACTTGCACGATGCCAATGGCCCGCAGAAGCGGACGTCCTCTGCCGAAGTGGCGCTTCTGGCGCGCCAGACGGTAGAGGGTGGCGCCAAGGAGTTCATCGTCCGGGGGGTCACCGACGCGGCGTTCAGCCTGAAAAATCCCGTCAGCGGCGCGGATTACGTCGACATCGTCCAGGGCCGGCGTTTCGCCCCAGACCACAACGAGGTAATCGTCGGTGAGAGCCTGCGCCGGCATTACCCGGAGTTTGCCATCGGCAAGCGCATCACCCTGCGCGGTCAGCCCTGGACAATCGTCGGCTCGTTCACCTCGGGGGGCTCGGTCCGCGAGTCCGAATTCTGGAGTGACATGGTTCAATTGCGTACCGACTACGGCCTTGCGCCGGTCTACAGCGTCGTGGCGTTCGGCGGCCCGGCAGATGCAGCGGCGGGCTACAACGCGACCTTGACCGATGTTGAAAAAGACACGCTGACGGTGCGCGATAGCCGCGCGCACTACTCGGGCCAGGCACAAGACCTGATCGGGTTGGTCATGTATTTCGGCCTAGGGTTCGCCGCGCTGGCCGGCATCGTTGCCGTAACGGGCGTGGCGGCGCTGATGGAATCGTTGCTGATGAACCATGCCGCCGACATGCGCGTGCTGGCGCTGGTGGGCTATGGACGAGAACGCCTCGTGGCCCATGTCGCCCAGATCGGTCTAGTCGGTTGCGCCGGTGGCTTGCTGGGCCTGGCGGTGTGTTTAACCGCTTTCTCCGGCATGACGTTCACCACCTACAGCCAGTCCCGGGAGCTGGCGTTTGCCATTTCTATCAGCGGCCGGGTCGTGGTTGCGTCGTTGGCCTACTGCGCGGTACTCGGCCTTGTGGCGGCTGCGCTGGTGGTTCCACGCCTGCGCCGCAAGGAATTTCATGAATAACCCGGCCATTGCACCGCCGCTCATTCCGCGCGCTCATCTGTTTGGTGATCCGGCCAGTTTTAATCCGCAGATCGAGCCCAATGGTCAACGCATGGCCTGGCTGGCACCTCACCAAGGGGCGATGAACATCTGGCTGGCGCCGGTGGACGCGATGGCCGACGCGCTGCCGATAACCCATGTCTGCGGCCAGGGAATCGGCCTGTATGCCTGGACATATCAGGCGCGCTATGTCGTCTATCTGCGCGATCTGGAAGGTGACGAGAACTACCACGTTCATTGCGTCGACATTGAGACCGGGACGTGCCGCGACCTCACCCCCTTTGCGGGCAGCCGCTCGATGGTCGTCGCGATCAGTCGCCAGCGCCCCCAGCAGATTCTTGTCATGTGCAACAAACGTTCGCCTCAGTGCTTCGACCTCTACACCCTCGATCTGGAGACCGGCGAGTGCCAGTGCGTGCTGGAAAACCCGGGATTCATGTCCTTCACCTGCGACGACTTTTACCAGCCGCGCTTCGCGTCGCGTCTGAGTGCTACTGGCGAACTCGAACTGCTGCGCCGGGACGAACAGGGGCTGTGGCTGGAGTGGCTGCGTTTTCCTGCCGAAGATGCCCGCGTGTCCAGAGCGCTGATGCTGTCCCGGGACGGCAAGCGGTTGTTTTTGCTGGACAGCCGAAACCGCGATACGGCGGCGCTGGTCAGCATGGAACTCGATTCGGGGGTGACCCGTGTGATCGCGCAGGACCCTGGGGCCGATATCACCGAGCTGCTTTTCAGCCTGGACACGTATGAGCCTGTTGCCTACTGCGTGACGCGAGAGCGCAGAGCGTACTTTGCGCTCGACGCTCGTTTGCACAGTGACATCGAGCACCTGCGAACATCTGGCGTCATGGATTGGCGGTTGCTGAGCCGCAGCCAGGACGATCGCCTCTGGGTGATCGCCAGCAGCGCCGATTGCCGACCGCCAGTGGTTCATCTGTATGACCGCGGCGCGGGTTCGGTGAAGAGGTTGATGAGTGTTTATCCGACGTTGGACGCGGTGGCGATGAGGCCGATGCAGTGCATCGACATCATCGCGCGAGACGGCCACACGCTGGTGTCTTACGTGACCCGTCCTGATCCGGCGTGTGACATCAGTGCGCTGGTGCTGTTGGTCCATGGCGGGCCATGGGCGCGAGACAGCTACGGTTTCAACAGCTACCACCAGTGGTTGAGCGATCGAGGGTATAGCGTGATGAGCGTGAACTTCCGCGGCTCCAGTGGTTTTGGCAAGGCGTTCATCAACGCCGGCGATGGCGAGTGGGGCCGGCAAATGGATGACGATTTGCTGGACGCCGTGGATTGGGCCGTCGGGCAGGGCATCGCTGACTCGCAGCGTGTGAGCATCATGGGGGTGAGCTATGGCGGCTATGCCGTACTTGCCAGCATGGTCCGGACGCCTGAACGCTATGCCTGCGGGATCGATCTCTGCGGGCCGGCCAATCTGGAGACGTTCATCGATGCAATGCCGCCTTACTGGGGCGCACTTCGGCATGTCTTCGTCAAAGCCATCGGTGACCCGCAAACGCATGCTGGCCGTGCTCTGCTGCGCGAGCGTTCACCGATTCATCACACCCATCGCTTGAAAAAGCCATTGCTGGTGGGGCATGGCGCGAACGATGTGCGCGTGCGCAGGGATGAGAGCGATCAGTTATGTGCGGCCCTGCGCGATAATGCGATCCCGGTCACCTATCTGCTGTTTCCGGATGAGGGGCACGGCCTACAGCGACCGCAAAACACCCTCTATTTCAACGCCATGATCGAAGCGTTTCTGGCTCGTTATCTGGGTGGCCGCGTTGAAACGGTGACCGCAGCGGAACGCGACGCCAGCAGCGCCCAATGCCTCATGGCGCCGCAAGGTGGTCTGTGCGAGGTGGACAGCGATGAATGATCCGCAGCTCAATGCCGCTTACGCGGATCTGGGGAGGTTGCACATGCTGCGCACGCTGGCCGGCCTGGAGACCAGTATCGAGCAGGGCACTCGGCTGATGCATTCGGTGTACAGCGGCAATTACCGGTTTCTGTACGGGTCGGCCAACGAGCACGAGGGCTACATCATCTGGGCGGCCATCGACCGGCATTCGTATCTGTCGCTCAAGCGTGGCGGGCCGATGCCCAGGTATCGCCATGAGTGGAATGAGGGGTCGCTGGTGCTGGTCCTGGATGTGGTGCTGGTTGCTCGCGCTCGGGGACGCTTCTTGACGCAGCTGTTGGCATTGACCCGGCAGTGGCGGGACATCGTGCTCGTCCGACATGACCGCCCCGTGCGGCGTTATCGACGTTTTAGAGCACGCCAATGCTAAGCCCTTTGAGGTTCAGTGAAATGCTTGTGCCGTTCACGGCTCTGCGCCTAAAAAACGCGCGCGGCTTATGGCTGGATGAGCGAGATGGCAGCCCTCTGCAAAAGACCGGGCAAACGCGTGGGCAAAATCTGCAGCGCATCGCGGCAACCTATGGCTATGCAGTGCCAGGGGGCAGCGGTTTTGGTGCCGAACACTTCTCGATGACCGAACGGATTGAGCTGCTGGCCGAAGCCTATGGCGGCCAGGGCACTGCGGGTAATGGCGGAGGTGCCAGAGCGGGTTTGCTCGGCGACATGCAGCTCAAAGGCATCGGCTGTAATCCGCTGGCGGGCGCGCGCAGCCCGTTGAAATACAGTTATGGCGGGCTTTTCCTGGAACACGCCCTTTTGGAAGTCATTTACACGTTTGTCGCCGAGGCTGTGCTGCCGTTCGGCGCTGCCGCGATCCATGGGATTGTGGCCACGGGCCTGGACTTGTTTTTTGACGAACCTGCCGCGGTAGACTGGCCGGGCGGCGCGTCGGCTATTCTTTTGCGTTCGCCCTGCCTGCGTCCCGGCCACTTTATGCGTGCTGCCGAGTTCGAGCCCCGCAATCCGCGTAGCTCCGTGCTTGCAGACGTGCTCAGGGTTAAGCGGGTGCACACGCAACTGACGAAACTGTCGCGAGGCCATGAAGGCTTTGAAAAACTCCTGTTTGATTTTCTGGGGCGCAGTGCGAAACAGATGGCGGTTGCTCGCGCCCATCGTTTTTTTCATGGCGTCATGAGTCCATCTAACGTGAGCCTGGATGGTCGATGGCTCGACATGCCGAGTGCGTCGATCATAGCCACCGGCAGCAGCCCAAAACTAGGGGAAGCCACTCCGTCGTTTCTTCAGGAGGCGTGGCTGCCCGTGGAATGCGCTGACGAGCTGATCCATACCTACAACAAATACAACGGCGCACGCCTGAGCTTGGCGCCTTTCGCCCGACACTATGGGCAGGTGTGGAACAGCGCCTACCCAGGTGCCCTGCTCAGTGCGGCAGGATTGGGCCCGGCGCTGAACAAGGGCCAGTTGCAGCGTTGCTCCCCGTTGATAGAGCATCTGAGGCGTTTGATCGAAGGCCAGGGTGCAATCCCGGCATGTGACGTCGGCGGTAGGCCGCTGGATGGGTTTCACGCCGCGCTTCTAACGCTATATGGCCCTCTGCTGCATGGTGGTCAGCCGCCTGCGAGCGAGATCAACTCCGCAGTGCTGTATGGCGAGTTGACCTCTCAGTACGCGGGCCAGGCATCGGCATACGCCGACTGGCAGACTTTCGTGCATGCACGTTTTCTTGAAGCCTGTCGGCGCTGTGCTCAGGGCGAATGCCTGCGCAATGAGTCTATCTATCGTCTTGTCGCGGCCACGCTGCAAAATCCTAATCCTGATGTGTTCGAGTTGTTGGCGCTTGCGCGTCGCATCATCGGGACAATCTGGTCTGCGCAAAAGACAGATGAAACGGTGTTATTCGATCTGCCGAACGCCACCTTGAGCTTCAGCCATGGGGATGCTCGCTACACGCTGCGAACGGAGCACGGTGGCAAGCAGCGCTTCGCGAACACCCGTGAGCTGCTCATTGCATTGGGCGCCACGCCAGTCGCGCCGTTTCAAGCCTTGGGTTTCAATTTCGCCGAGTCGCTGGAGCCAGCCTTTAGCGCGTTGAGCGGCGTGCTACCTCGCAGAACTCAATCCATATGACAGGGAAGTGCCAACTGATGTCAGTTTCAATGTATGCGCTCCATTGCCTTGAGAGCATCGCCTGATGTTCACACTCGAAAATGTGCACGTGCAACGGGGTCGTAAAACACTTCTGAGCATCGAGCATCTCGCAATTCGCCGGGGCCAGCTGACAGTTGTGCTGGGTAATAACGGTTCGGGTAAGTCCACCTTGCTGCAATTGCTGTCGCGTCAACTTGAACCGGATCGTGGCAGTGTGCGGATGCTGAATAAACCGCTGCACGAATACAGCGCTCGTCAGTTCGCTCGATCCGTCGCCTTCATGCCTCAGCATCTGCCTGACGCCAGTGGCCTGACTGTGAAGGAGCTGGTCCGATTGGGGCGTTTTCCCTGGCGCGGGTTGTTCCGTCCGTGGACCGGCGAAGATCAAC
The DNA here is from genome assembly GCF_900585905.1 of Pseudomonas viridiflava. Classification (GTDB taxonomy): domain Bacteria; phylum Pseudomonadota; class Gammaproteobacteria; order Pseudomonadales; family Pseudomonadaceae; genus Aquipseudomonas. Next base: position 135,518 of record NZ_UTVH01000031.1, on the reverse strand, counting down.
AGTTGACCCAGCAGGCCATGGGGTCTACCGACGTCGCCCGACACGCGGATCAAGCGCTGGACGTCCTCTCTGGCGGCGAACGCCAGCGGGCATGGATCGCCATGTTATTGGCCCAGCGGGCGGCCATGTTGTTGCTCGACGAACCGACCTCCGCCCTCGATCTTGCTCATCAGCACACGTTGATGGCGCTGTTGCGTCAGCTCAACCAGCGTGAAGGCGTTGGTATGATTCTCGTCCTGCACGACATCAATATGGCGTTGCGCATTGCTGACCGGATCATTGCGCTGAAGGGCGGCCGGGTATTTTTCGATGGTTCGGTCACTGAGTTTCAGTCGGATGATTTGTTAAGCCGTCTGTATGAAATTCCGATTGCGTTGGTCGAGCATGTGGGGGCACCCGGCAAGATTGCCGTGGTGCAGTCGCTTTGAGCATCGATACCACCATGATCGCAGAGTCTGCCTCCTCTTGGCATGGCCAAAGCGCTCGGGCGCTGCGCTATGCCTCGACAGGATTGCTGCTGATGAGCCTTCTGGTGTTGCATGCGCAGAGCGCGAACGACCTATCGCTGGCCCGCCAGTGGAAGGTGCTCGCGGATGGCGCCGGGCATGAATTCGCTGAGCTATTTTTCCGTGATGCGGCCATTCCGCGAGCGATGATGGCGATACTTGTTGGTGCCGCTCTGGGGCTTTCGGGCAGCCTGTTTCAGCAAACGCTGCGCAATCGGCTCGTATCGCCCATGACGCTGGGAGTGGGTTCGGGCGCATGGCTGGGGATGGTTTGCGCGACGGTTTGGGCGCCTGCTTGGCTCAATGCGCATGCTCAACTGCCGGCAATGATGGGCGGGCTTGCGGCGCTGGGTCTGACGTTGTCAATGGCCGCCGGCAAGGCGAAAAACGGGGCTCGAATGGTGCTCAGCGGATTAACGGTCAACCTTTTATTAGGGGCCGTGACGACGGTTGTGGTGCTGTTCCATCAGCACTACACGTCGAGTCTTTTCGTCTGGGGGGCAGGCGATCTTGCCCAGACCAGCTCGCAGAATGCTCGCTGGCTTGCAAACAATCTTTGGATCATGTTGCCGATCCTGCTGTTGAGCGGTCGCGCCCTGACGTTATTGCGACTGGGCAGCAGCGCGGCACAGAACGTGGGCCTGAACGTCAGGCTATGCATCCCTGTGCTGTTGCTGGCAGCGACATGGTTGTGTTCGGTCGCAATCACGACGGTGGGGCTGATCGGTTTCATCGGATTGCTGGCCCCTAACGTGGCGCGCTTACTGGGCGCCAGGGCTGCGCCCGATGAGATGCTTTTCAGCCTGCTACTGGGCGCGACGCTGCTGCTGGGGACTGACATAGCAGCGCTGTACTTAAGTCAATGGGCCGGTAGTCTGGTCCCCAGCGGTGCAGTCGCCACCCTGCTGGGTGCGCCCTTGTTACTCTGGTTGGCGCATCGCAAGCTGCCGGCCAACGAGCAGCCGCCGGGGGCATTTTCCAATGATGCCCCTGTTAGGGTCAGCCGTCGTCGCGTGGTGATGTGTGTCGTGCTGGTTCCGTTTCTGGTCCTGGGCAGCCTATGCATAGGCCCCGGCTTTCATGGCTGGCACATCGCTTGGCCGAGCGGCCTAATGTGGTCCCTGCGCTGGCCTGGAATCTTGGCTTCAGCCAGCGTAGGCGCCGGGCTTTCGATCGCGGGTATGTTTCTTCAGCGATTGCTGCGCAACCCCATGGCCAGTCCAGACATACTAGGCTTGAGCGCGGGGGCGACATTGGCAGTGGTGGTCAGCGTGGTGGTCTTCGGAACGGCCGTACAAAGCGCCAGCGCAACGGCGGCTGCCTTGCTCGGTAGCCTGTTGGTCCTCGTCGGCCTGCTCTGGCTGGGGCGTCCCCATGGGTACTCTCCCGCCGCGCTGGCCCTTACCGGGCTATCTTTAGGCGCATTGCTTAATGCCGCTGTGCAGCTCGCTCTGGCCAAAGGCAGCAATGACTCGTTCGCATTACTCCACTGGATGGCAGGATCGTCCTATGCCGTGAGCCCCTATCAGGCAACGGGGCTGTGCGCGGGCGTGTTGCTTGCAATGGGGATCGGTATAGTTTGCCAGCGAGGCTTGAGCATCATTGCGATGGGGGACTCACTGGCGACCGGCCTGGGGCTCAATACCGTGCATACGCGCGCGAGCCTGATGACCGTGGCGGCGGCCTTGTGCGCGATGGCGACCTGTGCGCTTGGGCCGGTGACCTTCCTCGGTCTGCTTGCGCCGCACATGGCGCGCTTGCTCGGCGCGCAACGGGCGGTGCCTCAGCTGTTGCTGAGTGCCCTGATCGGGGCGCTGTTCATGCTGGTTTCCGACTGGCTGGCTCGCGTGCTGATCTATCCGCTCGCCCTGCCAGTCGGCATCGTCGCCTCTATTCTCTGCGGCGGCTACTTCATTTACCTGCTCGCTGTCGGCGGAAAACAAGCCCATGACGCCTAGTCGGATACTCTTGGTTCTCCCGTTGACGATGCTCGTCTTGCTGCGAGTGCCTCCGGCGATCGCTCAAGCGGCTAACCTTCAAGTAGTTGCGCTGAATTGGGAGGCCGCAGAATACCTGCTCAATCTCGACATCACGCCCATGGCGGTGGTGGACGCTGAAGATTATCGGCGCTGGGTGATTAAGCCCGCACTGCCCGAGAGTGTGCCTAGTGCCGGATCGCGAAACGAGCCCAATCTTGAATTACTGGCAGAGCTCAAGCCTGATCTGATTGTGACCAGCCCGGTTCTTGAGCGCATTGAACCTATGCTTGAGCACATCGCCCCCGTGCTATCGCTGGAGGACTACAACGCCAATATAGCGGCCATGCCTGCCGCTCGTCAGCGCTATCTGAGCTTGGCCAGCCGAGTTGATCAACTCCCTGTGGCCAAAGAGCGTTTGAATGCCTTGACTGCGCATTTCGAAATGCTGCAGTGCAAGCTAAAAGCGCACTTCCCTGCGGGGCTCCCGGACGTCACATTAGCCCGCTTTGCTAGTCCTACAACAGTACTGGTGTTTGGGGATAACTCCATGCCAGATGTCGCGTTGAAGCAACTGGGGATGAAGGCCTCATTCGTACTGCCTCCCGCCAGTTGGGGAATCACCCAACTGCCCGTGGCTCGCCTGGCATATGTTAACGCTGGCTACGTGCTGTATTTCGAGCCGTTTTACCAGCAGGAAAAGCTGTTCGAATCTGCGATGTGGCAGGCCATGCCTTTCGTTCGTTCCAAGCATTTCGCGAGCATGGTGCCGACCTGGACCTATGGTGGTTTGTTCTCACTGCAGTACATCGCTGACGCGATTGCCAAAGCCCTGCTTGCGAGCGAGTCTGAGCAGGGCAGCGACATTTCCCGCACTTGCGCCGACCTTGAGTCTGCGCAGCCATGATTCAAAAATCGAGGCTCAGCCTGCCAGCAGCGCATTCAATTTGCCTTGCGCTCTAGCAGTTCCCCTGCCATCCGACTTGCTCCTCAGCATAGTTACGACCCACCAAAATCAGCCCGTGGCCCTTAGCTAGTCGATGGAACAAGTCCATACACAGGAAAGTAATCGGTCCCATCATGGCGCAAGGCAAAGATTTTCCTCGCACGTTTCCATTTGTTGAGTTGCGAACTAGTGGTTACCGTCTTGAATTGTGCAAGCTCCGCAACCTCTTGCGCGGTCAGCCAATCACTCGAGCGCAGATACGAGTTTTACCCTTGGCGAACATCTTCGCTTCGCGCAAAAGGGCGGGGCGGGCAGATTTCTGAGGGATCAGTATGCTTACCAGCCCTGAGATCTTGTCCTCGGGAAGGGCTTCAACTAAGCATTGAAGGTCTGGGTCATGAGATCAATCCCTACGAATAATGCTTTAGCTTCCTCGCCCGACAATCCGTGCAATTGCAGGTGCACAAAGGCTGGTGGAGATAGTCAGTTGCGTGGATGGGTAGTACGTCCAAACTTTATTCCAAATAAAAATTCTTCAGATTTGAGCTTAGGTACAAACTTTATTCCAAAGATCGCTTTCGGTAGGTAAGAAAAATCAATGACTTAAGCCGATTTTACGTACACATTCTATTCAAAAGAGACAACTTTAATTTTAGGGAATTAAACTGTCGCAGGGGCCGGTGACATCAGTCGATCCAGCTCCTGCGATGTCCACTTGGCTGCCATAACGCAGGGACTATGTATTGCCGTGCTCTCACACCAAGCCGCCAAATGACGATCCCGGGGAATTAGCCCTGCTTGCCAAGTCCAACAAGAGCGAAGCTGTCTGGAGCTGGGTAGGATAGTTCCTTGCTCACGATGCCTTGAAGTGCCGAGCTTCAGATTCGGAAACTTCTTATCTGTCGATGCCCGGAATCGTAATTCAGCCTTCGCTATTCATCGCCCGCCATCATCCCACGGCTCGTAGCGCCAACCTGTTGGTTGCCAGATGAACTGGTGCGTCAATTCCAAGGCCTGCAGAAAATCTGGATCGTGAGCACTCACTATGAGCGCGCCTTTGAATTGTCCGAGCAACTGCTCGACTGCTTCCAAGGCCGCGATGTCGAGATGGTTGTTCACTTCGTCGAGCAGTAACAGTTGCGTCTGTTCGGGGCCGCCTGCCAGCCAGGCCAGCGTTGCGCGCAGGCGCTCGCCACCACTGAGCCGACCGAATGGCGTAGCCATCTGCCGAGCGTCGAGCCCGGCGTTGGCGAAGACCTGGCGAAAGCGGCCCTCCTCGACAGTGCCCAGCTCATTGCGTAGCAGCTGCTCGATACTGTGCTCGGGGTCGAAGGTTTGAGCGTGCTGGTCGATCAGGTGAGTGCGTAAGATATGCCGGGCGATGCCGCTGGCGGGCGCCATTTGCCCGGCTATCACCTTCAGCAGGGTTGATTTTCCGCAGCCGTTCGGCCCGATCACCGCGACTCGCATCGGGCCGTGCAGGGTGAGATCGATGAAGCGGCTGTCGGGGGGGCCGTAGGGGAGCTCGCAGTGTTCGAGCGTGACCACTTGTGTCGCGTTGGCGACCAGGCCGGTCGGGGCGAGCAGTTGGCTTGGGCGTACCGGCTCGACGTTCGCATTGGCCTGGTCGACACGCTCTCGCGCCATTTGGCTCAGACGCGTCTGCTGGATGCGCTGATGGCCGCTGTGCTGCTCGGCGCGCTCTGCCTGCGCATTGGCGACGATGGCCGGGGTGCCTTTGGCACGCGCCACTTTACGACCATGACTGGCACTTTGCACTTCGCGCTGGCGGGCCATGGTGATCTGCTGCTCGACGCTGTCGCGTGCCGCGCGTGCCCTGACCAGTGCAGCCTGTGCGTTGTCCTGCTCGGCCTGGCGCTGCTCGCGATAGTTGTTGTAGCCGCCGCTGTATTGAACCAGCGCATCGCTGCGAAGCTCGAGGATACGATCGGCATGTTCCAGCAGCGCCCGGTCGTGGGAGATGACAATGCGGGTTTCCTTGCCTTGGCGCAGCTCTTTGCTCAACTGCTCGCGGGCCTGGCGATCCAGATGGTTGGTGGGCTCGTCGAGTATCAATACCCGCGCACCGCCGAGGCGCAGACCGGCGAGCATCAGGCGTACAGTCTCGCCTCCGCTCAAGGCCTCGCTTGCGCGATCAAGCGGCAGATGGGCTAGGCCCAAGCGCGTCAGACAGGCGTGGATATCGCCCAGCAGGTTCCAGCGGTCGTCGATCAGGTCGAACAGCGCTGGGTCGCAGGCGCCCGCCTCGACCTCTGCCAAGGCCTGCAAAGCGTTATGTACCCCCAGCAGATCGGCAACGGTCCCGTCGGTAGGCCCGAGCCATTGCGGCAAATAACCGACACTGCCAGCACACTGGACGCTGCCTTCGCTCGCGGTCAGGCGACCCGCCATGATCTGCGCCAACATCGATTTGCCGCTGCCGTTGGGCCCGACGATGCCGGTGAACTGCCTGGAGAACGTTGCGTTGAGCCCCGAGAAAAGCGGCCTGCCGTCTGGCAGACGCAAGGTCAGGTCTTTGATGATCAAGGTGGCGTTGTCGCTACTCATCTCGATCTCTTCCCAAAACCAGGATGACCCAGCTCAGGGCCAGCGCAGCCACACTCAACGAGGCCAGCAGCAGATTGCCCCAGACGCCGATTATCCCGCCCAGCAACGCCGTGACGGCTGCGGCGCCGGCAGCCAGTGAAGCGGCGATGCCCAGCACCGTGCCACGCAGGCTTGACTGCTCGCATGCCAAGGCATGCCCGATCAAGGCAGTGTAGGCCACCCCATAGGCGATCGCGGCAAGCGCACCGAAAACCAGGGCAAGCGAGTTGTCGAGCGTGGCCGCTAGCAATGCGCAGCTTACCACCAGCACGGGGATGGCAGCGCGCGCGATCTGTGGCGCTGGATAACGGGTTTGCAAGGCTCCGGCCACCCAGATGAAGGCGATGCACATGCCGATCCCGACCACTGTTAGCAGTAGGCTGATGCTGCCTACGGTCTGGCTCTGGCGTGCGAGCATCCAGGGCAAGTACTGGTAAAAGAGATTCCAGCCGATTTGCAGCCAGAGCAGTGCAAACAATGGTCTGCGCGTGGCTGGCGAGGTGAAGCCGTTCAAGACCTGTCTGATCAGCGATGGGCCCGTTGTTGCAGCCGGAGCTGGGGTAGAGGGCAGCAAGAAGGCCATCAACAGGCACAGCACGCTGAGGGTCAGCGCGACCTGCAAGGGCAGGAGCAGGCTAGCTCCCGGTGTATGAGCTGCTAGCAGGATGCCCGTGAGCGCGGGACCGGTGAAAAACCCCGCAGTCATGGCAAACATTACCCAGCCAATGCGTTTCATTGCGCTGTCGGGGGTCTGGACCAGCATGGCCTGTGCTACCGGGACGCTACCGGCGAAGGTGCCTCCCAGCAAGCGCCCGGCGATCAGCAAGCCCACGCTGCCCACGCTCACGGCCCAAGTGCTCAGGGCATACCCGGCGACCGACCCTGTCACCGCAAGCAGAAGCGTTGGGCGCCGCCCGATGCGGTCTGAAAGCGCACCCAGCAGAGGCGCGCCCACCATCATCGCAAAGGCGTAGCCTGCCAACAGCACGCCGTAGAGCCAGGCGGTCCGAGCGGCAGTAGGTGCGCTGCCGAAAACCACCCCCGCAGGGTCGCCCGGGTCGAGCAGCATCGGTAGCATCGGCAGCAGCAATGCCGTGCCCAGGCCGTCGATGAAAATGATCATCAGCAGGATCAAGGGCGCGGCCTTGGCAGTGGCGGGTGTCTGCGAGAGAACGGCGGTCATGGCTGGCTCCTTGCGAAAAAGGTGCGATTGGGCATGGTGTCAGGTGCGGCAATCCGAGTCATTCGCCGTAGGTCCTCAGGTAGCGGCCATCGAGAAAGCGTTGGCTCAGCGCCAGGTAATCGCATCGCTCCGACTGCGCCATGGTTTCGAAGAACAACATCTCGCGGGTGATCAGTTCCACACCGTGGCGTGACATGCGCGAGAGCGCGACCTCGTGATCCAGGACGCTGCGGGACGCCACTGCGTCTACCACAACCGAAACCTGGTCACCGCGTGCGCGTAGCTCCAGTGCCGATTGCAGGATACACACGTGGGTTTCCACACCCGCGAAAATCCAGTGATTGCCGGGCGCAGCGGTACGGAAGATGTCGATCCCCCGTTCATGCATAGGAATTTCAAAGATTCCTACACATGAACAGGAGGCACCAGCCGGAGCATTACGGCGCGATTGGTCCGGGCGAGCTAGGGGCCGGATAGTGAATTTAATCGGGTTTAACTGTAACCAACTGATAAATAAGTGATATTTATCTAAAAACCTGCATCGCAGACGCACCTTCCCCGTATCACGGTTTCACGTACCTCATCCGCGCAATCGCGTGGGCATGGGTCACCAGCCCCTTTACCGTCAGCCCGCTGATCGCTGCCGTGTACACCATCTTCGCCCCGCACAGCACACAACTGAACGGATCAACGTTTAAAAACGCTTTGGCCATCTGCGCAAAATACAGCTTCGGTGCCGGTTCAGGTTTTGCCATCTTCAGCGCTTCATAGACCTTTGGCAGATATTGCCCGCAGACCCGGTTGGCCATAAACCCGAAATACCGGATCATCCGAAAATGCTTTTCCGGGATGTGCTGCACCACTCGGCGTAGCATGTCGGCCTGACTCACCGATTCCTGCTGATAGGTCTGTGTGCGGTGATCCAGGTAGGTGAAGCTCAACGTCGCGCCCGACGTGTAATGTGCCAGGCGGCTGCCCGAGATCGGTGGTTTCTTCAGGTAGCGGCCCAGGTAATTCACCGTCTTTCGCCCGTTTTCCGTCTTCTTCGACAGGTAGATAGGCCAGTGCTCGCCGCCGGCGGTGAGCACTAGGCGGCGCCAGTCGCTCTCGCAGTTGATATGTGCCAATTCCGGTGGAATTATGAGCTGACCCCATTGCTCCAACAGATGGTTACGCACATTCCACATCCAGCGCCGACGCATCGCCTTTTCGTGAAACGAGATATTTTTCCAGACGTCCTGCTCATCCAGACCACCCGCAGTGGCCGACAGGTGCACATGAGGATGCCAGTTGAGTCGTCGGCCATAGGTATGGATCGCGCCAAACAACCCAATGCGCAGACCGCGCTGTTTTCCCGCATACAGCAGATTGTCCTTCGCCAGACGAAACAACGCATCGAGCAGGAAGCGGTTGTAGAAAAACAACGACCACAGCGTGTCCGGCAGCGTGAACACCAGGTGGTACCAGGCGCAGTTGGGCAGACGGTTGTTTTGAATAGCGATCCACTGATCCGTGGCCTTTTTGCCGCACGACGGGCAGGCTCGGCAGTGGCAAGTGTTACACAGGTATTTGACGTGCGGGCAGCACTCATTGCCGCAGGTGTAGTGCTTCACACCCAGGATCGAGGTGCCACAGGCCAGCATCTTGCTCACCGACTCCACTTCGATGGCGCGCAAACCGCCGGCCTCCAGCAAACCCGCCCAGCAGCCGTTGGCCGTGAACAGGTTTTTCAAAGGGCGCGGTTTGAAGCTGGCTGGCATGGAATGCGTGCTATTAAGCTTATGAAACTATACTTAGCAACCAATAGTCATGCGTTTTCCTTCTGGGTCAAGTGGGTCTGCCTTAAAGCCCCAATGTTCATAGATTTCTTTTGCCAAAGAGTTTAAAGCGGTTAATTGTAAAGCGCCGTCGGCATCCATGTTATGCTTTGAAATTTCTCTTGCTTGTTCTATAAGCGCCCGACCAGCGCCCCTTACTTTAGACTCAGGACTGGTTACAAATGCGTAAACTGATGGTGGGGTCTTATTTTCTAAAACTAACAACCCTTTGACCTCGTCGTTGACTTTGTAGCCCAGTATATAATCTTTATCTGGATTCAGTCCAGGCAAAGCAGACTCAATCATATCCAGTAATTCATTTGTTTTATCTATCCGGTAATTCCATTTTTCCTCGTCCACTCCCTTAGTGGGGGCAGCTATTTCGTCTAAATTATCACGAAAGCTTTCAATAGCATCTATTGCATCTTCATGACTTAGCTGAGTTAGTAGGAAATTATTTTTCGCAGACGAAACCTTTCCTGTTAACTCTGCTGTTAACCTGATTTCAGACAACGATTTAGGACGGTTATTAGCGCTAGGTGTTCGTACTGATTTCAGATCAAGATTGTTTAAGATTGGCGGTGTTTTTTTTGATGAGGACTCATTTGACTGCTGAATGAAATTTTCTGGTTCAGTGTGAGGGATTGGCGATGTGCCTGATCGAATAGGATTCACTGTTGCTTTACCTTGTCGGATTAATGGTATCAGTTAGTTATACTCGTCTCTTTTGAGTGGTTGGAAGAGCTTGAAAGGTTCCGAAAGAAGGGTGAACGCACGCAGCAAAGCAATATAGCTCTGAAGCGAACGCGGACCGATTTGCAGCCGTAGGCTGCCTCCTTCATGTGTAGGAATTTCAAAGATTCCTACACATGAACAGGAGGCGCCAACAAGAGCGTTACGACGCGATTGGCTTGGGCGAATCAGAAGCCAGAGAGTGAATTCAAGCGGGTTTCACTGTAAAAAATTGATAAAGAAGTGGTTTTTAGCTAAAAACCTGCATCGCAGACGCACCTTCCCCGTATCACGGTTTCACGTACCTCATCCGCGCAATGGCGTGGGCATGGGTCACCGGCCCCTTTACCGTCAGCCTGCTGAGCGCCGCCGTGTACACCATCTTTGCCCCGCACAGCACGCAGCTGAACGGATCAACGTTTAAAAACGCTTTGGCCATCTGCGCGAAATACAGCTTCGGCGCCGGCCCTGGTGTGGCCATCTTCAGCGCTTCATAGATCTTCGGCAGGTACTGCCCACACACCCGGTTGGCCAGAAATCCAAAATACCGGATCATCCGAAAATGCTTTTCCGGGATGTGCTGCACTACCCGGCGCAGCATGTCGGCGTGGCTCACCGATTCCTGCTGATAGGTCTGCGTGCGGTGATCCAGGTAGGTGAAGCTCAACGAGGCCCCGGATGTGTAATGCGCCAGACGGCTGCCCGAGATCGGCGGCTTTTTCAGGTAGCGACCCAGGTAATTCACGGTCTTGCGCCCGTTTTCCGTCTTCTTCGACAGATAAATGTGCCAGTGCTGGCCGCCTGCGGTAAGCACCAGGTGTCGCCAGTCACTTTCACAGGTGATATGCGCCAGCTCCGGCGGCATTGTGATCTGACCCCAGTGCTCCAACAGATGGTTGCGCACATTCCACATCCAGCGCCGACGCATCGCCTTTTCGTGAAACGCGATATTTTTCCAAGCGTCCTGCTCATCCAGACCGCCAGCCGTCGCCGACAGGTGCACATGGGGATGCCAGTTGAGCCGTCGGCCATAGGTGTGGAGCGCGCCAAACAGCCTGATGCGCAAACCACGCTGCTGCCCTGCACACAGCAAGTTGTCTGCTGCCAGGCGGCACAGCGCATCGAGCAGGGAGCGGTTGTAGAAGAACAACGACCACAGCGTGTCGGGCAATGTGAACACCGGGTGGTACCAGGCGCAGTCAGGCAAGCGGTTATTCTGGACGGCGATCCACTGATCGGTGGCCTTTTTGCCGCACGACGGACAGGCCCGGCAGTGGCAGGTGTTGCACAGGTATTTGAAGTGCGGGCAGCGCACATTGGCGCAGGTGTAGTGCTTAACGCCCAGGATCGAGGTGCCGCAGGCCAGCATCTTGCTCACCGACTCCACTTCGATCTCGCGCAGCCCCTCTGGCCTCCAGCAAACCTGCCCAACAGCCATTGGCCGTGAACAGGTTTTTCAAAGGGCGGGGTTTAAAGCTCGCAGGCAGGGGAATGTTGGGCAACGGCTGTTATAGGTTTTGCGCTTCTGCAACCCTGGCTTACCTAAGTAAAGCCAGCGCGGATCGTAAATTGTAAACGGTCTGCTTGGGTTATCCAGATCCGGCAGGTATGGATCAGATTTTCTGACAAGCTCTGGAATTGCAAATGTCACCTGTAGCCGCGGGGCTGTGCTGCTCGCCTTCAGCAGGTTTTGGGTGATCTAGAGGTTGTCAGCAACCTGTTACGAATACTTGGAGGAAAGACCCGACTATCACGGGTGGGGTAGCTCACCCTTCAATAAAGTAAAAGCTGATCAGGCTCATGTACCAAGTGCTCTGGCGGGATAGGGCCCTCTTCACCAAAAGGTTTTTTAAAAGGCCTGTAAACCTTGGATATCGCAAAAGGTGAGTTTGAGTTTTGATTTGGGAAATTTTTCAAAAGCGTCTTGAGTTTTTCAGGCGAATCACAGCGTGTCGCTAGCCAATTGATGTAGTTCCCGTTTTTAACCACACCGCGACCATAGTCTGCTTGTATCAAAAATCGTGATTGATACTTATTAACAAAATCTCTTTTTTCAGTTGACAGGCTAGCGAGACTGATTAAACTTTCAGGCGTATAAGCACCATTCAGGAGGTGCAGATAAGTTGCGACAAAATTCATTCCCATTGGAGGCAAGGCCAGGAATTTAGTTTCATGAGCGGTATATACTGCATCACCAAACTTCGACTTGATCTGGCTACCATGTTTTTCCAAAAGGCCACGTTTTTTAAAGTCGTCAACCTCCCCTTGTATCTTCCTGTCGCTCAGCTTGTCTGCCGACCACCGCTTTTTATTATCCTCAATGAATTTAGCGACTGGCGAGGCGCCCGAATCTATTGATTCGTGCAGCGAAGCGCTGGTGACCTGTCTCGTCTGCCGGCTGGAGGCCAACAATGCCAAATTGGTTTCTTCCTCTTCTCCTTTGAAGTACGCCTCCTTTACGATAATTTCCTGCAATTCCATGGGCAAATCGATTAGGGTTTTTCTCGGCTCATGGAAACGTCTAAATATGTGAAGCGACTTCTCTTCGTCGCGCTTTTTCGGTACGGTATAAACTTCTACGCTGTCGACGTATTTGGAGGCGTCCCGATTTTTCTTCGCTTTTACGCATACTTCGAACGTCTTATCTTTTCCATTTATCCTGAGGGTTTTCAGGTACGTGTGACATTGAATTTCCGAACTTCCCTGCCCATGCACTTGACTTTTAATATTCTTCAGTTCTTTCGGCTCGAGCGTGAGTAATCGGTTGATCGTGTCATTTTCTTTTTCAGTAGTTTTTCTGTCTTTATCATGGGTCGCTGCCGCCATGGGCCCTAGTCTGATGAACGCCCCCCCGTCGAGTAAGAACCTATTAGGCTGCCTCACCTGCCTCACCTGCCTCACCTGCCTCACCTGCGACACCTCGCCGGTCTCGCTGGGTTTAGAGGGGATGGACGACCGGCTGACGTCAGGAAGCGAGGTCGATACGGAATTTATGAGTGATCTAAAGGATAGTTTCATAATGTAGCGTTCCTGGTTATGAGCGTGTTGGGTGAATTATTGCCATTCAAAGTGCCTAGGCTCTGCACGAACGATCAGCGAACGACAATCAGGTTCAGGTTGGCAAGTGTAGTGCGATAGGGTAAGCATGCTGGGCTCTTGCAGGCTTGCTGCCACCACTGGTTGGCCGGTATTAACTGGCGCGGTGTCGTGTCGGGAAGGGCTACCTAATGGGAGTAGATTCATCGCTGGCTGAGCCTGTTCTGGGAATGTGAGCTGTCGAGATGGACAACCTGGATCCGGGTAGGTGGTCAGAAAGGCTTAGGGGGTTCCGAAAGCAGTCCAGCCACATTGGCAGGCAATACGGCTCTAAAGCGGACACAAACCAATTTGCAGCCGCAGGCTGCCAGGTTCACATTTTCCAAGGCGTTCAGGAAGAGTTACGAGACGTCGAAGTCCACTTGGGATCGAGACGTTGAAGGGGATGTTGCCGGCTACGGAGTCGTGAGCCATTCGCAAGGGTGATGTGCTGACTGCCACGAATCTCCAGGCGGCAATGAGCCCGTGCTCAATGGAGGTGATTGTCGTCAGTGTCCAACCAATTCCCGGTGGTTGAGCGGCTGGACAGCATTGAAGAGTTTGCTGGTGACCCAGGCGATACATAGATACCTCCTGCGCTGAGTAGAAGTCGCTGAAATGCGGATTCCTTTACTCCGGTTCACTACCTCAATGTCCTCATCATCCATTAACGACTCCATTGACACGATGATCGGCGGTCAGCTTCCGACCTGGCTGACCGGCAGCGCGATCATCCACATACGAAAGTTGCACCAGAGTCTGAGCCAGCAACAGCGTGTTCAGCATCAGGTAAATGCCCTGTTGAATCGCATAACATCGCTGGATGCGTTTGCTGCGCCGTTGCTCGCGACGGCTCTGCAAGCACAGCATGATCTCAAGCTAGACGTGCGTCTGAGCCAGTTGCGGCTCAAGACTCACGTTCGCATCCCCTCTTACCTTGCCGGTGTGCCCTATGGCAGCGTGCCGCAAACGTTTGAACACAGTCTGCTGGCTGCTGCGCTGCATAACTTCACCTTTGGCGAGACCGTTTCGTTGGAGTGGTTGCCGGGATCGGCGCTGCTCGACAGCGAGGGCCAGCCGATTGCGTTGTTACCACAGGCTTTTGCCTCCCTGTGCCGAGCGCTGGATCTGGGTGAGCAGTACCAGGCACACCTTAAAGCCCGCCTGATGCCTGAGGGTAAAGCAGGGAAGGCCATCGCCGCCCTTCTGGAAGAAGGCTTTCGCTCACGACTGGAGGCAACTGTGCGACTGGCCGCACTCCAGGCGAGCATCGACATGCGCAGCTACCTGCAGTTTCTGCGGGTTATTGCCAGGGTACCTGTGGTGCCGTCTGATCCATCGGGTTTACTCCCAGTAGATCTGCGTGTGCTAGGCAAGCTGGTACGAGGTGCCGTGGTCTTCGAGGTTCGCCAGGATGGCAATCCCGGCAAGCCCCTTGAAGGTGTCATCGCCTGGATCCCTGATGATCCCAACGGCGCTCTCAGCCGTCATGCAACATGGGAAGCGTTCTACCAGTCATTGGGGCTGCGCCTGCGTTCGCCGGCCTATCAACAGTTCTTCCAGCGCTTCATTTCCGAGCGTGACCGCGCCGTCTTCGCTCAGACACTTGAGCGCTTGCGAACAGAGGGGGCGATAGACAGCCCAATGCAACTTGACTGTCGACAGGAGGCCTTCACTGGCCCCCTGTTTGTACACATGCGTCAGATATTTCTCAGTACCGTGTTGGACGATGCTCAAGTACTGGCCATGCCTACCGGACAGATAGACATAAAGGAGCGAAACCGACGCTTGCAGTTTTATGTCAGTGCTGGATTGGATCTGCTAGGCCTCGCCACGTTTTTTGTGCCAGGCCTGGGTCTTGGCCTGCTGGTAATATCGGCGCTGCAGATAGCCGATGAGGTCTATGAAGGTTATGCCGATTGGCGGCTCGGGGATCGTCAAGGTGCACTGGACCACCTGTTCAGAGTCGCTGAGAACCTGGCCCTTACGGCGATTACCGCAGGGGCAGGGGTGGCATCCGAGCAGTTGCTTGAGCGCACAGCCTATGTCGACGATCTCGTGCCGCTGCGCAACGACAACGGGCAATTGCGCCTCGCTGACTCAGCGTTGCCGGGCTACGCGGTAGAGGATCGGAATCTGGAGCTTGGCCAGCGCGGTGGAGCTTGCGCAAGTTTGTGTCTGCGCACGCATGAAGCAACCTTCCAGATCAGTGAGGATCCACTGACTCGTGCGCTGCGCATCGTTCATCCACAGCGGGCCCGCGCCTACAGGCCAAGCCTGTTTGACAACGGCGCCGGCAATTGGCGCCACATGCTGGAGACCCCTGAGCAATGGCAGGGTGACGGGCTGCTATTACGTCGCTTGGGACGCCCCTTGGCAGAGGTTTCCGACCCTACCGCCACTGCAGTGCTGCGTTGCACCGGTTTCAATCAGGAGCGTCTGCGCGGCTTGCACCTGGAACATGCCAAGGCCCCGGCGCGGCTGATTGACGCCGTGCAGCGGCATGACCTGCATGTGCAGTTTCCTTTATTGCGCGATGCAGCGTTCGAAGCTCATTTCAATCAACAACAGCCTGTATCGACGCCCACTGAACAGATCCTGCGCCGAGACTTCCCGGGTCTTACGGCGCGGTGTGCCCGGGAAATCATCGAGCAGGCTGGCACAGCGTTGGTCGAACAGATGGTCGCAGGCCAGCGGGTGCCACTGGCGCTGGCCGAGCAGGCCCGCTGGGCTCTGCGCGAAAGTCGGCTGGATCGCGCCTGCGCCGGCCTGGAGCAAGCGCACGCGGTCAACCGTGACTGCGAGACCGTTGCCCTCACGCTACTTGATGATTGGGCGCCCTGGCCGCAAACGGCCAGGGTAGAGGTGCGAGCCGCATCACCGACTGGCGAACTGCGTGCTCAGGTCGGAGCAGATGATGCCAGCGAACTGCGGCTTGTGGTCAAGACCTCCGAGGGTTACCAGGCGTTCGATGGACCAGGCGTGGCGTCGGACGAGGCGATGCCGACAGACAGCCTGTTTCAGGCGCTGTTGTTGCATTTGGACCGGCAGCAGACAGTGCTGCTCGGCGATGCGGGTCGCTCGGCGGAGCATTTGGCGCAGGCTCTGTCCATTCGTGCACATGCCCAGCGTGAGCGAATTCCCGAGATGTTAGGTATGGCACCGATTGGCAGTGGCCTGCGCCCGCCCAGGCGGCTGGGTGACGGGCGGCTGGGGTACCCGCTCAGCGGGCGGGGGGAGAGCAGCGGCCAAGCCCTGCGTCGAGGAATGCGGCAGCTGTATCCAACGTTCAGCGAGGTACAACTGCAAGCTTACCTGGATGCCGTAAGCGCGCGTGGCGAGAGTCTTTGGAGCCATTATTTGCGATTGAATCAGCACCTGGACAGCTTGCGTGAGGCTCTGGACGCCTGGACGCATGAGCCCAGTGGCGTTGTCCAGCGGTTCAGGCGTCGTCAGGTGGCGGACAGAATTCGTCGCTGCTGGCGGCGCAAGACCCGAGATGCCCAAGGTCATTACATCCTGAAGATGGAAGGGCTGCGGCCTGGGCCACTGCCCAACCTGCCGCCGAATGTGAGTTTCAGTCATGTCAGCCAACTCACATTGCGCGATATGGCGTTAATGGACGTCAGTGAGGATTTTTTGCGGCGTTTCGATAATCTGCGCACCCTCGACCTGCGTGATAATCAGCTAGTGACTATTCCGGCAGGCATCGACCAAATGGCCAACCTGAGCCAGTTGAACCTCTCCAATAACCGCATCATTCTGGACGTCGAAGGTAGCCGCAGGCTCGCTACCCAGAATCAACTTCGCACATTAATGCTGGATTACAACCCGATCGGCATGCCGCCCGCGCTGGCAGGCATGCAACTGCGCAGTTTAGCTCTGCGCTCCACGGGGCTCACCCAAATGCCTATGGACCTGCTTCGCCATCCGTTGCTGGAGAGTATCGATCTACGTGACAACCGTATTGTGACGCTTGATGACGAGGCGCTTCTTCTGATTGAGCGGCAACCCAGGCGGGTCGCACTGCACGACAACCCGCTGGATGCGGCCACTTACGCGCGGATGCTGACGATCTACTCTGATAACGGCTTCGCCCCAGGCGTTCGCCTTCTTCATGTCGAGGGTGGGCCCTTTCAGCGTGAACGTTGGCTGGCCGACCTGGAAGACGATGTGAGGCCTTGGCGTTTCAGTCAATGGGAGCAGCTGGCTGCTGAACCAGGTTCGCGAGATCTATTCCGTTTCTTCGCCGACTTGGCTGATTCACATGGGTATCGAGGCATGACTGCAGAGATGAAACGCCGGGTCTGGGGGATTATTGAGGCGTGCGTGCAGAACGGTGAAATACGCGAGGCCGTCTTCCAGCAGGCGGCAGGCCCGCGCACCTGCATAGACCGGTTTTTGTTGATCCTCAGCGCCCTGGAGGTAAGAACCTGGGTGGTGCAGCGCACCAGCGGCCTGAATGCTCCACTCGCAGAGAGCGCCTTACTAAAGCTTGGGCGCTCGCTGTTTCGGCTGGATCAGGTGGATCGTATAGCCGCTGAACACATTGAAAGAGCCCGCAGGGTAATTCCCTTCGGCCTGCCCGATGATGTCGAGGTCTATTTGGCGTACCGCGTAGGTCTTGCCGAGTCACTCGGGCTGCCCGGCCAGTCACGGTACATGTATTTCAGGATCGACAGTGGTGTATCTCCAGCCCACCTCAACCGTGCCCGAGGCACGGTGTTGATTGCTGAAACACCTGGTAATCTGGCTGCTTCGTTGGCCGCACGAGATTTTTGGCAGCAGCATCTGCGTGCTACCTACGCTGACCGTTTCGAGGCGCTCGATGCGCCATTCCACGAACGTCTCGTGCTGCTGGAGAGGCAAGCTGAGTGGATTGAAGAACAGAGCTATCTGGACCAGGTCAAGGTTGTGGCGGATGAGCGACGTGCCGCCGAGCAGCAATTGATACTCACCCTGACGCGTGCCGCTTTCCTGCGCCATCAGTGAAATCAGGCAAACGTTGCCAGTCTCGAACAACGTTTGCCTATAACCCACCGCATCACTACTGATGGCGACAGTGTAATCCCCATCAGCAGGCGCATTGTCGCCGCTGACGGCAGGTTTGCCGGCGTGGTGCTTGCTACGGTTCCTGTTGCTTGCTTCCAGGCTTTTTTCGAGCGCGTCGGCGTCAATGACCACCAATGTTCCGAAGGGTGAAGTTTTCAGTCGCTACCTGCCGCAAAGTGCCAGCCATTACGGGCATCTGACTGGGGATGATTGCCTGGTCCAGATCGCCAGTCTGGTGGCGACCCTTGCGTTTGGCGTTTAATCGGACCCCACCTTTCATCCGACCCCAGCTTGACGCCAGCCCCGCTTTGGTGTTTTCTGAAACCGTTTTCAAAACCCGCCAATAACTACAAATGGGTGTTCACTTTTGACCAGTTTTCCTCCGTCGCCGCGTGCGCGGGTGACGATGAATGATGTTGCCGAGCTGGCAGGTGTGTCCAAGGCCAGTGTGTCGCGCTTCATTGGCGATGACCGGCAATTGCTGTCCGATGCCATTGCCTTGCGCATCGAGCAGGCCATCGACACCCTTGGCTATCGCCCCAATCAAATGGCCCGCGGCCTGAAGCGCGGGCGCACGCGTTTGATCGGCATGCTGGTGGCCGACATTCAGAACCCGTATTCGATTGCGGTCATGCATGGCGTCGAGACTGCCTGTCGCCGCCACGGTTACAGCCTGGTGGTGTGCAATACCGACCGCGATGACGAGCAGGAACGCCTGCATCTGGCGGCGCTACGCTCCTATAACGTCGAAGGTCTGGTGCTGAATACCCTGGGTCATCATCTCGATGAGCTGCAGGACCTGCATCGCGATCTGCCCATGGTGCTGGTGGATCGCCGGGTGGATCAGCTGCACAGCGATCTGGTCGGGCTGGATAACGCTGCAGCCGTGCAGCAGGCCATCGACCATCTCGAAAGCTGCGGCTATCGCGACATTGTTCTGGTCAGCGAGCAGCAGGACGGCACCAGTTCCCGACTGCAGCGCCTGGAAGCCTTCAACGCCTTGATGAGTCAACGCCCTGGCCTGCGCGGTCAGGTGCTGCAGACAGACGAGCAGTTGGCGTCCCGGCTGCAGGCCTTCCTTGCGGCGCCCGGGCCGGGTCCCAAGGCGCTGTTCACCGCCAACGGCATTGCCACGCTGACCTGCACGCGGCTGCTGCGCGAACTGGGCTGCGCATTGTTCGAGGACATCGGCTTGATCGCCCTTGACGACCTCGACTGGTATCCGCTGGTGGGCAGCGGAATCACCGCGCTGGCGCAGCCGACTCACGAGATCGGTATCACGGCATTCGAGTGCCTGCTCAGCCGCTTGCGGGGTGATCAGACGCCTGCGCGGATGATCGATTTTCCCGCCCGCCTGATCGTACGTGGATCTACTCGACAGCGAGCCTGACCTCATCCGTCAGGGTTTTCACGCACGTCCGGTGTTTCCACCGCTAAAAATGAAACCGGTTTCAGAGGATAACAATAATGGTCAACCACCCCGTTTCCATCAGCCTTTCCAGCTTCGGCGCCAATCGGGTGCGCCAGCTGGGTCAGGATGCATTTATCTCGTTGTTGGCGGCCTCCGGGGCGTCGCGTATCGAGTTACGTGAAGAGCTGTTCACCCACGAAGACTTCCCTTCACTGGCCAGGGCGATCAAGTCGCAAAGCCTTGAGTGTCTGTATTCGGCGCCGCTGGAGTTGTGGTTGCAGGATCAGTCGCGCCCCAACCCGCAGCTTGAAGCCACACTGGTGCGCGCCCAGGCCTGCGGCGCGCAGTGGTTGAAGGTTTCGCTGGGCCATTTCAGTCATGAGTGTGATCTGCATGGGCTTGGCGCACAGCTGGCGCGCCATGACGTGCAACTGCTGGTGGAGAATGATCAGACGGCCTATGGCGGAATCATCGCGCCGTTCTGCGATTTTTTTGACCGAGTGCAGGCGCTTGAGCTGGATATCGCCATGACCTTCGATGTCGGCAACTGGCAGTGGCAGGCGCAAAACGTCATCAGCGCCGCGCAGCAGTTGGGCTGCTACGTGCGTTACGTGCACTTCAAGGCGGTGACTCGCTCGGCCAGCGGCACGCTGGTAGCCGTCCCGCCCGATGAGGCTGATGTGCCCGAGTGGCAAGCGCTGTTGGCCTACATGCCTGAAGCCGTGCCTCGCGCCATCGAGTACCCGTTGCAAGGCGCCGACCTGCTCAAGGTGACGTCTGAACAGGTTGCGCTGCTGGCAAGCCTTGCGCCGGACGCGCCGCTGCAACCGCTGCAGGTGGCCCGCCATGTCTGATATCGACATCCTGTCCTTTGGTGAAACCATGGCCATGTTTGTTGCGCAGCGGCCTGGCGATCTGGCCGATGTCGGCGAGTTCGAAAAGCGCATCGCCGGGGCTGACAGCAACGTGGCCATTGGTCTGGCGCGCCTGGGTTTCAACGTGGCGTGGCTCAGTCGTGTCGGCAACGATTCACTCGGCCGCTTTGTCGTCGACAGCCTGCAACGCGAGGGCGTGAGTTGCCAGGACGTCAGCGTGGACCCGCTGCACCCCACTGGTTTTCAGCTCAAATCCCGCGAGCTCGAGGGCGCCGACCCGGTGGTCGAGTATTTCCGCAGAGGGTCGGCGGCCAGTCATCTGTGCGTCGGGGACATCGCCCCGCGCTTGCTCCAGGCCCGGCATCTACACGCCACCGGCATTCCGGCGGCGCTGTCGGACAGCTGCCGCGAGCTCTCGCGGGAATTGATGCGGCGCATGCGCAATGCCGGGCGCAGCGTGTCCTTCGACCCCAATTTGCGGCCGTCCCTGTGGACGAGCGAGGCGCGCATGGTCAGTGAAGTGAACCGCCTTGCCCGGCTGGCGAACTGGGTATTCCCGGGGCTGGCCGAGGGTCGCCTGTTGACCGGGTATCAGGATGCCGCCGACATCGCGGCTTTTTACCTCGATCAGGGGGTGGAGGCTGTCGTCATCAAACTCGGCGCTGAAGGGGCGTATTACCGCACGCAGACCGATCAAGGCGTAGTGGCCGGTGTGCCGGTCGCTGAAGTGGTGGACACCGTCGGTGCCGGGGATGGCTTTGCGGTCGGCGTGATCAGTGCGCTGCTGGAAAACCAAACTGTCGCCCAGGCTGTGGCCCGAGGCAACTGGATCGGCAGCCTGGCGGTGCAGAGTCGTGGTGACATGGAAGGGCTGCCAACACGTGCTGCCCTCGATGCCGCCTGGTCGGCAACCTCGACGCCTGCACCACAAGCCTGATCAACGCTTTGCCAATGCACTAGCCGCACCTGCTGCGACAACAACAAAAAGCTCAGGGAGTCGAAATGGAAAAGTTACTCGATATTTTCAAAACCAAGGGTCTGAAACGCCGCTGGCTGTTGATCATGCCCATCGTTTTCATCACTTACAGCCTGGCCTACCTGGATCGGGCCAACTACGGCTTTGCGGCAGCGTCCGGCATGGCAGAGGACCTGCACATCACGCCGGGCATGTCGTCATTACTGGGGGCGCTGTTCTTTCTCGGCTACTTCTTCTTTCAGGTCCCTGGTGCGATTTACGCGCAGAAGAAGAGCGTGAAAAAGCTGATCTTTGTCAGCCTGATCCTGTGGGGCGGCCTGGCGACGCTGACGGGCATTGTCTCCAATGCCTACATGCTCATTGGCATCCGCTTTCTGCTCGGCGTGGTTGAAGCTGCGGTGATGCCCGCCATGCTGGTGTACCTGTGCTACTGGTTCACCCGCGCCGAGCGCTCGCGCGCCAACACCATTCTGATCCTGGGTAACCCGGTGACCATGCTCTGGATGTCTGTGGTGTCGGGTTATCTGGTCGCGCATTTCAGCTGGCGCTGGATGTTCATCGTCGAAGGCCTGCCCGCCGTGATCTGGGCATTCATCTGGTGGCGCCTGGTGGACGAGCGCCCGGCTCAGGCGAAGTGGTTGAGTGAGGCCGAGAAGACCGAACTGCAAACCCGACTGGACGCCGAGCAGGCTGGGATCAAGCCGGTGAAGAACTACGCCGAAGCTTTCCGCTCGCCAAAAGTGCTGTTGCTGGCGGCGCAGTATTTCTGCTGGAGCATCGGCGTTTACGGCTTTGTGCTCTGGCTGCCGACCATCCTCAAGAAAGGCATGCAGATGGACATGGTCGAGGCCGGCTGGCTGTCAGCCCTGCCTTACCTGGCTGCGGTGATCGGCATGATCCTGGTGTCCTGGGCTTCAGACAAACTGCAGAAGCGCAAACTGTTTGTCTGGCCACCGTTGCTGGTGGCGGCCATCGCTTTCTACGGCTCCTATGCCCTGGGCACCGAGCATTTCTGGTGGTCGTATTCGCTGCTGGTGATTGCTGGCGCCTGCATGTACGCGCCGTACGGGCCGTTTTTCGCCATCGTCCCGGAAATCCTGCCGTCCAATGTGGCCGGTGGCGCCATGGCACTTATCAACAGCCTGGGAGCGCTGGGCTCGTTTGCCGGTTCCTATCTGGTGGGCTACCTCAATGGCGTCACCGGAACCCTCAGCGCGTCCTATCTGTTCATGAGCGGCGCGTTGCTGGTGTCGGTGTTGCTCACCCTCATGCTCAGGCCGGACAGCAAAACCCTGCCTGTGGATAAAGCCCTCAACGCCCAGCGTGGCGCTGTCCGCCCTTGATCTGGAAACCCCTTGCGATGAAAAAGCACGTTGTGTTGTACAAGACACTTTCCGCCGCGCTGATGCAGCGCTTGCAGGCTCACGCCGACGTCACCCTGATCGAAGACCCAAAGCGCGACGACCTCGCTCGATTGCGCGCCGCGCTGCCACAGGCACATGGGTTGCTGGGCGCCAGCATCAAACTGGACGCCGAGCTGCTGGACCTCGCCCCTCGATTGCGGGCGATATCCACAGTGTCGGTGGGTGTGGATAACTACGATATCGATTACCTCAATGGGCGCGGCATTGCCTTGTGCAACACGCCGGACGTGCTGACCCAGACCACTGCCGATACAGGCTTTGCGTTGATCATGGCCACCGCGCGGCGGGTGGTGGAGCTGGCCAGTCTGGTGCGCAACGGCGAGTGGAAACACAACATTGGTCCGGCGCACTTTGGCAGCGACGTGCACGGCAAGACCCTGGGCATCATCGGCATGGGCCGGATCGGCGAGGCGTTGGCCCAGCGTGGGCATTTCGGCTTCGGCATGCCGATCCTGTACCACTGCCGTTCGCCCAAGCCTGAGGTTGAAGCCCGATTCGATGCAGGATATCGCAGCCTCGAGGCGCTGCTGGGGGAGGCGGATTTTGTCTGCCTCACGGTCCCGCTAACTGCTGAGACAGAGGGTCTGATCGGCAAGGATCAACTGGCCTTGATGCGTCCGGAGAGCATCCTCATCAATATTGCCCGTGGCAAGGTCGTGGACGAGCAGGCGCTCATTGAGGCTCTGCAAAACGGGCAGATACGCGGGGCGGGGCTGGATGTGTTCGAGCGTGAGCCGCTAAACACCGACTCGCCGTTGCTGCAGATGGCGAATGTCGTGGCGACGCCACACATGGGCTCGGCGACCCATGAAACCCGCGAAGCCATGGCCGCGTGCGCGGTGGATAACCTGATCAGTGCGCTGGCTGGCGACAAGCCTGCAAATCTGGTCAACCCGCAGGCTTGGAAGGCGTAGGGAGCCGGGTAGGGGGCAATGTGTTGGCGAAGGGAAGATCTGGCGGCGCTTCACCAACAAGCTGGCTCCTACACCTCAATGATTGCTGCGCGAAATCGCGGAAGTCCCTGAATAACGCGGGGATCACCGCGCAGGTTGCAACGGCTCGAACTCCCCGCGCTGCAGGTTCTCGACACGGTTGCCCATGGCGTCGGTGGCGTTCAGGTCGGCGCCCTTGGCTGCCAGTGCATTGAGCACATCCTTGCGCTGAAACAGCGCGGCGTACATGGCGGCGGTCTGGCCGGCGTTGTTGCGTTCATCTGGCGCGCAGTTGGCGGCGACCAGTTGCTGGGCGATGCTCAGCTCGCCCTTGAAAATGGCGCCCATCAGCGCGGTGTTGCCTCGCAGGTCCTTGGCGCAGGGGTCGGCACCGGCACTCAGCAGTTGTGTCACAGTGGCCTGTTGGCCATGGTAGGCGGCGAGGATCAAGGCGGTGTAGCCCTTGTCATCCTGCACATTGAGGTCGAAGCGGGCGTTGATGAACTCGCCGAGCATGTCCTGTCGACCCTCTCTGGCGGCCTGGAAAAACAGTTCGCGCAGTTGTGCCTGGGTATCGACTCCGGGGTCGGGTTGCGGTGGGTTGGCGAATGCGCTGCCGCTGGCGGCAAACAGCATCATCAGGGCGTAAACGGTTCTGCGCATGGCGATGTTCCTCGAAAAACCCCCACCCGCCGGGCATCGGGCCTGGCGGGTGAGGGTGGACGATCAGTCCTTCAGGGCGGCGGCCAATTGCTTGACCTTGTCCAGATCACCTTTGGCGACCTTGGTCACGCCGGTGCCGTACTCCGGATCAGCCTTGTAGAGGAACGAGAGCATGATGTTCTTGCTCTCGGTGTCGGTGGTAGCCAGCGACTCGCCAAAGCTCTGGATCAAGTCCTGCTGGTCTTTCTTGCTGTACGAACGATACAGATCACCGGCCTGCTTGAAGTTCTGCTCGCGCTGGATCTTCGCTTGCTGGGTGCTGCCCGACAACGGCAACTGGCTGTAACGTGCGGCCTCAACCGAAGGACGCGGCTCCAGACGACTTGGCTCGTAGTTCACCCCAGATGTGGTGTGGCCGGCGTTGAGCTGGCCGTCCTGGTTGCCATTGTTGACCTTGTTGCGCGGGGCGTTGATCGGCAGGCTCAGGACGTTGGTGCCTACGCGATACAGCTGAGTGTCGGCGTACGAGAACACACGGCCTTGCAGCAGACGGTCTTCGGACGGCTCGATACCCGGCACGACGTTGGCGGGCGCCATGGCGACCTGTTCGGTTTCCTGGAAGTAGTTATCCACATTCTTGTTCAGCACCATCTGACCGATCTTGCGTTCGGGGATGTTCGGCCAGATCTTGGTGGCGTCCAGCGGGTCGAAGTCGAACTTCGCCAGGTCGGCTGGCTTGACCACCTGCACATACAGATCCCATTTCGGGAAGTCGCCCTTCTTGATCGCGCCCACCAGATCGTTGCCCAGGTGGCTGTAGTCCTTGGACTGCACTTCGGCGACCTGCTTGGGATCGAGGTTCTTCAAGCCTTGCAGGCTCTTCCAGTGAAACTTCACGTAGTTCACTTCGCCCTTGGCGTTGACCAGCTTGTAGGCGTGAACACCGTTGCCGTCCATGGTGCGATAGCTGGCCGGGGTGCCTTCGTTGGAGTACAGCAACGTCAGCGTGCGCGTGGCTTCCGGTACATGGGAGAAGAAGTCAAAGCGGCGCGAATCGTCGTCCAGGTTGGTACGAGGGTCAGGCTTGAAGGCGTGAACCATGTCCGGGAATTTGATCGCGTCGCGAATGAAGAACGTCGGGAAGTTGTTGCCCACCAGGTCCCAGTTGCCATCGGCGGTGTAGAACTTGGTGGCGAAGCCGCGGGGATCACGCAGGGTTTCAGGCGAGTGATTGCCGTGCACCACTGCAGAGAAACGTACGAACACGGGGGTGTGCTCGCCTTTGCTGAAAACCTTGGCCTTGCTCAGGTCGGCAGCGCCTTCAGTGGCGATGAACTCGCCATGCACACCTGTGCCGCGCGCGTGCACCACGCGCTCGGGGATGCGTTCACGGTCGAAGCGCTGAAGCTTCTGCAGCAGTTGGACGTCTTGAAGGAGTACCGGGCCGGTCGCGCCTGCGGTCTGCGAATTCTGGTTGTCGCCGACGGCGGCGCCGTTGTCTCGGGTCAGGGTGTCAGCAAAGACTGCCGGGCTGGCCATCAGACTGGCGCCCAACAGGCTGGCGGCGATGGATGAGCGGGGTAGGTACATGGAGGTATTCTCTCTTCGGCTTTTTGGTTGTTCTGAAAGCATAAGCGTAGAGAGGAGGGCGTCAGTCCTTTAATCAATTCTCGCTATGTCGGCGATATATTGAAAGATATGAACCTTTTGTCCGCTGTGCGGTATAGCGCCAATTTGATCAGGTTCGCAGGCAGGATCGGCTGATTGTCGCGAGATTGCGGCGATTGATCAACGTCTGGAGAGAGTGAGCAAAAACGTTATGAACGGGGGATGCACGCCGCGCGGAAGGCACCGCACGGCGTGCAATTCAGCCCATCAAGCCGGGTATTTGCGCTTGTCCGGCGCAGGCGGGAAGTACTGATACAGCCAGGTCTCGCTCAGCGTGCGGTCCTGAGTCTTGATGAACATGCGCATCTCCACCGGCTCGACCGAGTCGCTGTCCGGCAGCCAGTCGAAAATGACCCGGTAGCCGTTGATGGCAGGCAGCTTCAGAATGCTGAATTCCTGCAGCTTGCCATGGGTAACCGTGACCACGGGTTCGATGGCGGTGCCTTCTGGCAGGGTTTCGAGGCCGCCGCCGTTGAAGTCCACAGCAAAGCGACGCGCCCAGATTTTAGGGTAGTACTCGCCCGGCGCCCAGCCTTCGGTGAAGCCGCCCATGCCAGAGCGTGTGGCGTTGACCTGAGCCAGGGGCGTGCGCACCGGTGGCAAAGGGCTCCAGTAGAGCTTGTAACCGTAATTGGCGGATTGCCCGGCCTTGATCGGTTCTTTCGGCGTCCAGAACACCACGATGTTGTCCATGGTCTCGCCGGTGGTGACGATTTCCACCAGGTTGACCGCGCCTTCGCCCCACGCCGTTGTCGGTTCGACCCACAGGCTGGGCCGACGGTGATACCAGTCGACGGTGTCCTGATAACTGGCAAACTCGTGATCGGTCTGCACCAGGCCAAAGCCTTTCGGGTCTTTGTCGACGAATGCATTGAATTGCAGCTTGGGCGGGTTGTTCAGCGGACGGCACACCCACTCGCCGTTGCCTCGCCACATGGCCAGGCGATCGGAGTCATGAATCTGCGGGTGAATGGTGTCGCACATGCGCCGCTCGTGAGTGCCACAGCTGAACATGCTGGTCATGGGCGAGATACCCATTTGTTCGATGTCGGTGCGGGCATTGATGTTGGCGTCGATGTCCATCACCACCTGACCGGACTGGCAGTCGATGTCGAAACGGTAGGCGCCGGTGCAGCTTGGCGAATCCATCAGTGCGTAAACCACGAAGCGGGTAGCGTTCTTGCCAGGGGTTTCGAACCAGAACTTGGTGAAGTCCGGGAACTCCTCCTGCCGCTTGGCATAGGTGTCGATGGCTAGGCCCCGAGCCGACAGGCCGTATTGCTTGTTGCTGTCCACTGCACGGAAATAGCTGGCGCCGAGGAACGAGACGACGTCGTTGATGGCGATTTCCGGGGCTTTGAACAGTTTGAATCCGGCAAAGCCCAGGTCGCCCTTGACCAGCGATTTGTCGATGCCGCTGGTCTCGTAATTGAACAGTTCGTGGCGGAAATGCACTTCTCGCGACTGCTTGGTCTTGGGGTCGACGCTGTACATGCGCACCGGCGTCTTGAAGCCCATGCCGACGTGGAAGAAATGCACATCAAGCTGACCATGCAACTCGTTCCACAAGGAGTGGCCCGCATCGTATTTGATGGCGTTGAACTGCTGCGGCGTCATGTTGGCCAGCACAGGTGGCAGGACTTGCTTGTTGCTCACATAACCGCGAGCCGCCAGCTGCTTCGCGTGATTCTTCAGCGCATCAAAGTCGAAGTGTTCAATGTCGCCATCGGCAGTCGCGGCCATTGCGCGTGCGGCAAACAGCCCAGAGGCTGGCACGCTGCTATAAGCCGCCACAGCCATGGAAGCTTTCAGGAGAGTCCTGCGATTCATATGGTCAAGCCCCTAACAAGTGCTGTGCGTCCTGCACCGGAAAATTGCGCGCTACAACTCCTTGCTGAACGCCAAACTACCGATAACAGATAACAAACAACGCATCTGGTTCGGAAAAAACATAAATAATTACGATTTAGATCGCGCCTGTCAGCGGATTAAGTGAATTTTTCTAGCGCTGCAGGTCGTGATCCTGCTCTTCGCGAGCAAGCTCGCTCCCGCAAGTTATCCACAGCGTGAATCCAGCCAACGCGGTTCAGCAACAAATCACCCGCCGACAGAAATTTCACTACTACCGTTATATCGTAACGTTTATCCTCCGCCAGCCGCTCGTTGTGTGGGGCGCAGGTGACGACAGTCGGTGAGGTCTTGGGTGTGATGCGGGTTGATCTGGATGCTGAACACGGCGCACTCGCGGAGCTGCCTCGCTTTCAAAGCGCGGCGGTGCAGGCCGCGCGTCTGTGGCGCCTGACCTGGCTTAGCGCTGCGTCGGGGATAACGGGTTTGCTGCTGGCGCTGTTTGCCGATCTTTTCGCGCCAGACTCGCTATGGCCCGCCTTGTTGACGCACGTTGCCTGCGGATTTCTTTTGCTGGCTGCCGGGCTGCAGTCGGCCCGTGGCGTGGCGCAGTGGCGAGTGCAGGCGTTATCGCACGCCCTCGGCGAAACCCCGGAGGAGGGCAGGCTGGCGCTGGTCGAGACAGTGAACGAGGGTTGGTACGAGCGCCTGGTTGCGCGCGTCGGCACGTTGGCAGCCGCATTGATCGACCAGATCGGCGCCCCCGTGTTCTGGCTGGCGGGCTGGGCGATCGTTGCACTCGCGTGCGTCGGCCTGACGTGGAACCTGTCGTTGCCCGGCAGTGCCCCCTCCGTCGTTGCCAGCGTGGGTGGAAGTGTCGCGCTGCTGCTGGCCTTCGGCATCCTGGTGCTGGAGCGGCAGTTCAACGCGCAGCGGGACGAGTGGCCTGAAGCTGCGCAACTGGCGCAATTGACCCGCGTCGTCATTGCCCTTCTGCTGATGGCCGCCCTTTGTCTGTTCTTCACCAGTATCGAGCGCATCTGGCCCGCACGCCTGGCGGTGCTCATGGGTTTACTGCCCGGGCTGGTTGCGCTGGAGCTGTTGCTGCGCGCGCTGCTGTCATTGTTCAGCCCACGCAATTCCCGCGTCGAGCCGCGCCTGATGGCCAGCAGCTTCGTCGCCGACCTGCTGCGCTGGCCGCCTCGACCCCTGCTTGCGCTGCAACATGAGCTGCACAATCGGTTCGGCATCGATCTGCGTCAGATCTGGGCATTTACCTACATGCGGCGGGCTTTTTTCCCGGTGCTGGCGGTGGTGGCAGTGCTCGGCTGGGCCCTCACCGGGGTGCATGAGATACCGATGCAGGGGCGTGGTGTCTATGAACGTTTCGGCAAGCCGGTAGAGGTATTCGGCCCAGGCCTGCACACGGGCTTGCCCTGGCCATTCGGCCGCGTGCTGGCCGTGGAAAACGGCGTGGTGCACGAACTGGCCACCAGCTCCGCCGACAAGGCCAACCTCGATCAGCGTGCCGACCCCGCTGAAGGCCCGGCGCCGCAGACCGCCAACCGTCTGTGGGACGCCAGCCATATCAATGAAAAATCCCAGGTCATTGCCAGCAGCAACCGCGACCGGCAGGGCTTTCAGGTCGTCAACATGGACGTGCGCTTCGTCTACCGCATAGGCGCAAGCGACGCGGATGCATTGGCGGCGACCTATAACAACGCCGATGTGCCGACGCTGGTTCGCAGCATCGCCGCCCGTGTGCTGGTGCATGATTTTGCTTCGCGTACCCTCGACGAATTGCTCGGTGAACAGCGCGCAATCCTGGCAGATGACATCGGCAGGGCGGTGCAGGCGGACTTGCAGCGCCTGGGCAGCGGTGTCGAGTTGCTCGCCACCGTGGTGGAGGCGATTCATCCGCCAGCGGGTGCGGCCAACGCCTATCACGCGGTTCAGGCTGCGCAGATCAATGCCCAGGCACTGATCGCACGCGAACGCGGGGCGGCCAGTGCGACTGCCAATGCTGCGCAGTTGAACGCCAGCGTGGCCCATGACCGGGCCACCGCCGCGGCGCAGGAGGTCATGGCTACCGCGAAGGGCGCCGACCTGCGCTTCAGCGCCGAGCGTCAGGCTTACGCCCGCGCCGGGCATGCGTTCGTGCTTGAGCAGTATCTGGCGCAGCTCAGTGATGGCTTGAACGGCGCCAGGCTGTTGATCCTCGACCATCGCCTGGGTGCGGGCAACAACGCTCCAACCATCGATCTGCGCACCTTCACCCTGCCGGCAGACCCAGCGGCGCCTGCTCCTACTACCCGTAGAGCCGCTCAGTAAGGAGTGTCCCTTGAGTCTGTTTCATCATCACCACGATCATGATCATGCCGACCACGATCACAGCGGGGCGCATCACACCCACGCGGCGGCCTCATTTCCCTGGCGCCGGACTGCGCTGGCGACGCTGCTGATTGCCTTTGCGGTCGCAGCGGCCAGCCTGGTGCAGGTGCGCTCTGGCGAAGCAACGGTCATCACCCGGTTTGGCAATCCGGCAAGGGTGCTGCTGGCGCCGGGCCTGAACTGGCGCTGGCCGGCGCCGTTCGAAGCGGCGATCCCGGTGGACCTGCGTTTGCGCACCACCTCCAGCGGTTTGCAGGACGTCGGCACCCGCGACGGGTTGCGCATCATCGTTCAGGCCTACGTGGCCTGGCAGGTTCAGGGCGATCCGCAGAACGTGCAGCGCTTCATGCGCGCGGTGCAGAATCAGCCGGATGAAGCCGCGCGCCAGATCCGCACCTTCATTGGCTCCGCGCTGGAAACCACGGCCAGCAGCTTTGACCTGTCCAGTCTGGTCAATACCGAGGCGAGCCAGGTGCGGATCAACGAGTTCGAGCAGCAACTGCGCCGCCAGATTGATCAGCAATTACTCGCCACTTATGGCGTTCGCGTGCTGCAGGTGGGGGTCGAACGCTTGACGCTGCCGTCGGTGACCCTCAATGCCACGGTTGATCGCATGCGTGCCGAGCGCGAGACCATTGCTACCGAACGCACTGCCGTGGGCAAGCGCGAGGCTGCGCAAATACGTTCGGCCGCCGAGCGCGATGCGCGGATCGTCGAAGCCGACGCCACCGTCAAGGCGGCGGACATCGAAGCGCAGTCCAGAGTCGAAGCCGCGCAGATTTATGGCCGTGCCTACGCCGGGTCGCCGCAGTTGTATAACCTGCTGCGCTCGCTGGACACCCTGGGCACCATGGTCACGCCGGGCACCAGGCTGATCCTGCGCACCGATGCCGCGCCATTCAGAGTACTGGTCGACGGGCCGCCGACGCTGGACGGCAAGGGCGAATCGCAGCCATGACCGAGCCCGTAGCCCCCACACCCAAGTCTGCGGTCCAGGGACCCTGGCTGCAGGCCAGTCGCCTGGCGTTCGTTGCGCTGTACGCGGTGACACTGCTGGCGGCACTTGCCTGGGTGTTTTCCAACGTGCGGCAGATCGATCCACAGGACCGCGCCGTGGTGCTGCAATTCGGCGCGCTGGATCGGGTTCAGAACGCAGGCCTGCTGCTGGCCTGGCCGCAGCCTTTCGAGCAGGTGGTGCTGCTGCCGTCGGCGGATCGTGTTATCGAGCGGCGGGTTGAAACGTTGTTGCGCTCGTTCCAGGCGGTGCAAGCCGACAAGGTCGCCAGCTTTGCCGCGCCCATGAGTGATGCGCTGGCAGGCTCCGGTTATCTGCTGACCGGCGATGCGGGGGTGGTGCAGCTCGATGTCACGGTGTATTACAAGGTCATCGACCCCTTCGCCTACGTGCTGCAGGGCGATCATCTGCTGCCTGCGCTGGACCGGATCGTCAATCGCAGCGCCGTTTCACTGGCGGCGGCGCGGGATCTGGACACGATTCTGGTGGCGCGTCCGGAGATGCTGTCCAGTGACACACAGTCTGCTGAGCGCCGCGAACGCCTGCGTGCCGACTTGGTACGCGGCATCAATCAGCGTTTGAGCGAGCTGGGCGCAACCGGCGTCGGTCTGGGTGTCGAAGTTGCCCGGGTTGATGTGCAATCAAGTCTGCCCGCCGCCGCCGTCAATGCCTTCAATGCCGTGCTCACCGCCAGTCAGCTTGCCGACCAGGCGCTTGCCAATGCCCGCAACGACGCCGAAAAAACCACTCAGGCTGCCAATCAGCAGGCCGACCGCACGTTGCAGGTCGCCCACGCCGACGCTTCGGAACGGCTGGCCAAGGCACAGAGTGACACGGCGACAGTGGCGAGCCTCGCGCAGTCGGCGCAGCACCAGGCCGACCCTGGCCTGTTGCAGCGCATCTATCGCGAGCGCATGCCGAAGATCCTCGGTCAGGCCGGGTCAGTCACCGCCGTCGACCCCCACGACGATTCTCGTCTGATCATTCAGGGAGCAGAGAAATGAGCGGCAACGTGCTACCTGAAGTGCACCACGGCCACAGCCATGGGCCGCACTCGGCGAGCATGCTCAGTGGCGCCGAACAACGCAGCGCTGCCTGGCAACTGACCCTGGCGATGCTGGCCCTGGGGTTACTGGGTCTGGGCCTGATCTGGCGCTGGATTGCCCCCGAGCAGAGTGGCGTCAGTCAGTTGCTCCTCGGCGCGGCGTCGTTGCTGGTGGCGGTTCCGGTGGTCAGCGCGGGTTGGCACAGCCTGCGGCATCCGAGCCTGCACGGCGTCACCGATCAGTTGATCGCCGTGGCCATGCTCGGCGCCTGGGCCACCGGCGATCTGATGACCGCTGCGCTGCTGCCAATCATCATGATCTTCGGTCACGTGCTGGAGGAGCGCAGTGTGATTGGCTCCCAGGAGGCCATCCAGTCGCTGGCCAGGCTGACCCGCAGCAATGCCCGCCTGATCGCCCGCGACGGCAGTATCAGTGAAGTCGACAACGCCGGGCTGGTGGCAGGCGATCTGGTCGAAGTTCGTGCCGGCGACCGAATACCTGCTGACGGGCGGGTCGTTTCCGGCCAGGCCAGCCTCGATACTGCGCCGATTACCGGTGAATCGGTGCCGCTGGAGGCGAGAGTGGGGGTTGAGGTATTTGGCGGCGCGATTAATCTGGATGGGCTGCTGCACATCGAGGTGACGCGCATCGGCAGCGAGTCGACGCTGGGCAAGGTCATCGCCCTGATGCAGAGCGCCGAGCGCTCGAAACCACCGATCACGCGCCTGCTGGAGCGTTACGCGGGCAGCTACATGGTGCTGGTGCTGCTGATTGCCGCCGTCACCTGGTTCACCACGCAAAACCCTCAAGCCATGTTGGCAGTGCTGGTTGCGGCCTGTCCCTGCGCACTGGTGCTGTCGGCACCGGCCACCGCCATTGCCGGCATTGCAGTGGCGGCGCGTCACGGCATTCTGATTCGCAGCTCGGCTTTTCTCGAGGAACTGGCGGACCTGAGTTCACTGGTGGTCGACAAGACCGGGACCCTGACATTCGGCACGCTGCGGCTTGAGTCCGTGTGCGCCAATGGCGAGCAGCCGCCTGACCTGCTGCGCTTGGCCGCGAGCCTGGGCAAGGCCAGCAGCCATCCAGTCAGCAGGGCGCTGGCCAGTGTGGTGTCCCCCGAGCAGTTGCTGCCGCTGAGCCAGGTGCACGAGCGCCAGGGCCTGGGCGTGGTCGCCATGACCGACCAGGGGGAGGCTGCGCTCGGGCGCCCGGAACTGTTCGCGCAGTTGGACATTGCGGTGACTGACATTCCCGAGCACGACGGACCGATTGCCGGGCTGGCACTGGGCGGGCACTTTCTTGCCTGGCTGCTGCTGGCCGACAGCCTTAAGCCCGAAGCCGCCACTGCGCTGGCCGAGTTGCGCGCCTTGGGCCTGGGCCGCCAGTTGCTGCTGACGGGTGATCGCAAAACGGTCGCTGACAGACTCGCCAGCCAGGTCGGCATCCATGACGTTGAATCCCAGGCGTTGCCGGAAGACAAGCTCAACCGCGTCAGGGGCGAAATCGCCAATGGCTTCCGGCCCATGGTGGTCGGCGACGGGATCAACGATTCACTGGCATTGAAGGCTGGCGTGGTGGGCGTAGCCATGGGTGCAGGCGGTGCGGACATCGCCCTCGCGTCGGCAGACATCGTGCTGATCGGCAGCGACCTGAGAAGGCTGGGCACCTGCGTCAGACTGAGCCGCCAGTGCCGCCGCACCTTGCACGTCAACGTGATCATCGGCCTAGGCTGGACCCTGGCCATCGTCGCCCTGGCGGCGTTCGGCTGGCTGGGAGCGGCAGGGGCCATGGTCGCCGCGATACTGCACAACCTGAGCACGTTGCTGGTGCTGGGCAACGCTGGCCGTTTGCTGCGCTTTCATGAGCCGTTGTTGAAGCTGCCTGCGTAACAGGGTTTGAAAACCGGATCCCGTAGGAGCGCGCTTGCCCGCGATGGCGGTGTGTCAGGTGCACCGCCATCGCGGCCTCGCGTTGCTCGTGCGCTCCTACAGTTTTCCGTGAGAGCCTGATTTTGGGGTGTCGGGTAGAGCTGTTCATGACCTACAGAATCGGCGAAATCAGTCGCGCGACGCGCATGGCCAGTTGCTGCAGATGGTGGGTTTCGCGGCTTTCCTGATCAGTGATTTCGTGGGCCAGGGCGAAGTCTGTGTTGAGCATGCTTTCCACTTCGCCGGCAAAGCCGCTGTCCACGGTCAGTAGCATCAGCTCGAAGTTGAGGCGAAACGAGCGGTTATCCAGATTCGCGCTGCCGATGGCGCTGATCTCGTTGTCCACCAGCACCACTTTCTGGTGCATGAAGCCTGGGCCATAGCGGAACACCCGCACGCCAGCGCGCACCGCTTCGAACGCGTACAGCGTGGACGCTGCGTAGACGACGTAATGATCCGGGCGCGATGGCAGCAGCAGGCGCACGTCCACGCCGCGCAGAACGGCCAGGTGCAACGCGGCAGACACCGCTTCATCGGGCACGAAATACGGGCTGGTGATCCACACCCGCTCGGTCGCCGCGTGGATCGCTTCGACGAAAAACAGTGAGCAGGTTTCCTGTTTGTCCGCCGGGCCACTGGTCAGCAGCTGGCAGAGCAGGCCGTCTTCCGGAAAAGATTCAGGCAGGCTCAGGGGTGGCAGTTCGCGGGTGGCCCAGAACCAGTCTTCGGCGAACGACTCTTGCAGGCAGGCCACCACCGGTCCGATCACACGCACGTGGGTGTCGCGCCATGGCGCCAGGGGTGGCTTGAGCCCGAGGTATTCATCGCCTACGTTATGGCCACCAAGAAAGCCGATCTGGCCGTCCACCACCACGATCTTGCGGTGGTTGCGGAAGTTGATCTGGAAACGATTCAGCCAGCCGCTGCGGGTGGCGAATGCCTTGATCTGCACGCCGCCATCGCGCAGCTTGTCGATGTATCTGGCGGGCAGATTGTGGCTGCCGATGCGGTCGTACAGCACGTAGACGTCCAGGCCTTCTGCGGCCTTCAACAACAACTGCTCCTGCAAGCGGCGCCCGAGCATGTCGTCATGGATGATGAAGAACTGGACGAGAATGGTTTTTTTCGCCGAGCGAATGGCGTCGAAGATGGCGTCAAAGGTGTCGTCACCATTGATCAGCAGCTTCACCTCATTGTTGGCAAGCGCCGGTGTGCTGCCCAATTTGGGCATCGCCCGTAGTGAGGCATAGGCGTCGGAGCGCCTTGCGGCCACCGCTTCTTCAATCCAGGGGCGCCAGTTGAGATCTTTGATGGCGTCGCGCATTTCTGCGTTGGCGTAGCGTCGCGCCTTGATGTAAGCATCAAACGAACTGCGCCCGAACACCAGGTAAGGGATCAGGGTGAAGTAGGGGATGAACAGCAGCGGCATCGCCCAGGCAATGGCGCCTTGCGAGGTGCGCACTGTCAGCAGGGCATGCACCGCTGCGACGACGCCGAGCAGGTGGATAAAGCCGATAAGGTAGCCAAAAAAATACGGGCTGTGATAATCCATGTGTTGCTGTGCTCCTCACCAGGCGCCACTCACCTTCGCTGCTTATAAAGACCACAGGCGGCTTTGATTGTCGCTATTTTATTCAGGGTGCAACTGGCTGCCACATACGTCGTCTAACGCTTCAACGTCCGGCAATCGCTTGGTTGCCCTTGTCCGCTATTGGTTGAACAAGGATCGCAAAATGAAAAAATCCACGTTGGCATTGCTCTGCTGCCTGGCGGCACCGCTGGCTCAAGCCCAAATGCTGCAACCGGGTTTGTGGGAACTCACCACCAGCAACATGAAAGTGGATGGGCAAGCGATGCCCGATCTGCAAATGATCCTCGGCCAACTGAACAATCTACCGCCAGAGCAGCGCGCAATGATCGAGCGCAATCTGGGTAATCAGGGCGTGACGCTGGCGGGTAAGGGCGTGCGCATGTGCCTGACCAAGGAGCAGGTCCAGGGCAACGATATTCCACTGACCGATCCTAAATCCGGGTGCACCCAACGCATTACCGAGCGCAACGACAAGAATTGGAAGTTCACCTTTACCTGCCCGAAAGCACAGGGCAGTGGCCAGGCTCAGTTTCTCAGCCAGCGTGAATTCACCACCAACGTCGTGGGCACGTTCAACGCTACTGGCCAACAACAGAACGGCAGCATGAACACTCGTGCCGTCTGGCTTGGCGATCAATGTGGCACTGTAAAGCCGCGTACCTGACGGTTTCCCCTCCCGGCGATGTGCTTCAGCCACGTCGCCGCCTCTTCGTTTTAATCCATTCCGCCTTGATCTTTCTTCCAGATTTAACGGCAAAGTTTCGGCCCATTTCTTTGTTCCACGTGGAACATTCTCGGTTTTTATCTCACAGGCCGCTGTTGAAGCGCATGTCTAGCGCCTCGTTCCTTGATGGTCGTGGAGCCTTGCAAGTTTCACCTTGCAAGACTCGCCACATCGCGGTTAACGTTATAATATAACGTAAATGCGTTGTGCAGACTTCACTGCCAAACAACGAACGAACGTGCAATCTAGCCCTGATGAGAGTCAACATGCCAAATCGTCTGCCTGTTACCGTCCTGTCCGGCTTTCTGGGGGCGGGTAAAAGTACGCTGTTGAATCATGTTCTGCGCAACCGGCAAAACCTGCGGGTTGCAGTGATCGTCAATGACATGAGCGAAATCAATATCGATGGCAGCGAGGTTCAGCGTGATGTGAGCCTCAATCGCGCCGACGAAAAATTGATCGAAATGAGCAATGGCTGCATTTGTTGCACCCTGCGCGAGGACCTGCTCGAAGAGGTCAGCCGGTTGGCGCGCGATGGCCGGTTCGATTACCTGCTGATCGAATCCACGGGTATTTCCGAACCTTTGCCGGTGGCTGAAACCTTCACCTTTCGCGATGAAACAGGCCAGAGCCTGGCGGACGTGGCGCGGCTGGACACCATGGTGACGGTGGTGGATGGAGTCAATTTCCTGCTCGATTATCAGGCCGCCGAGAGCCTCGGCAGCCGCGGTGAGACCCTGGGCGAAGACGACGAGCGCTCCATCACCGACCTGCTGATCGAACAGATCGAGTTCGCGGACGTGATTCTGATCAGCAAAATCGACCTGATCAGCTCCAGCGAACGGCAGGAATTGATCGCGGTCCTGCAGCGGCTCAACACCCATGCCGACGTGTTGCCGATGGTCATGGGGGAAGTGCCGCTGGCGAAGATTCTCGACACCGGGCGCTTTGATTTCGAACGCGCCGCACAGGCACCCGGCTGGCTCAAGGAGATGCGCGGCGAGCATGTGGCGGAAACCGAGGAGTACGGCATTGCGTCCATGGCGTACCGAGCCAGAAAGCCCTTTCATCCGCAGCGTTTCTTCAGTTTTATCGATCGCGAATGGACCAATGGCAAACTGCTGCGTTCAAAAGGCTTTTTCTGGCTGGCGAGCAAGCATCAGGACGCGGGCAGCTGGTCCCAGGCAGGCGGTTTGATGCGCCATGGTTTTGCCGGTCGCTGGTGGCGCTTCGTGCCGCGCGCGCATTGGCCGCAGGATGAAGAAAACATCAGCGCCATCATGCAGAACTGGACGTCGCAGACCGGTGATTGCCGTCAGGAACTGGTCTTCATCGGCCAGCACATCGATTTCGCCCTGCTCAGTGCGCAGCTGGACGACTGCCTGCTGACCGATGCCGAAATGGCCTTGGGCACCGATGCCTGGCGTCTGCTGCCCGACCCGTTCGGCGCCTGGGATGCAGAGGAGGCCGCGTGATGCTGGCACCTTCGAAGAAATGGCAACCCGTGATCAGGCAGGTCCAGGGCGATACGCCGGGGATCCTCAGCAACATTCTCGAAAACGACGTCAACCTGGCGATCTGGCAACGCCAGATGCCCGCGCACATCGAAGATTTCGCTGCGTTGCTGCTGTCTCTGGGCGAGCCGTTGGCCGAGTACCTGCCCCTGAACGTCGACGGTGGTGACATTGAGCCCGATCTGCGCAGCCTGGCGGTGGCGTATGCGGACGTGAAGGGTTACGAAGGGTTCATCGCCGATGTGGCCTGGCTGGTCAGTGCTTACGCCTGTTTGCTCGGGGCCAGATGCGTCGGTTTGCGGCTGCG
This sequence comes from Pseudomonas viridiflava, assembly GCF_900585905.1. Classification (GTDB taxonomy): domain Bacteria; phylum Pseudomonadota; class Gammaproteobacteria; order Pseudomonadales; family Pseudomonadaceae; genus Aquipseudomonas. Next base: position 97,308 of record NZ_UTVH01000031.1, on the reverse strand, counting down.
GGCGCTGGACAGCGCGATGTGCCCGCGCTTCCATGTCGATCATGTGCCGGTGCGGCTCATCACCACCTACGCGGGCATTGGCAGCCAGTGGCTCAAGGAGGGATTGATTGATCGCCAGCAACTGGGCAACCCCCTGGCCGAACCTGAGGACGCCCGGACCTTGCGCCAGATCAATTGTGGCGACGTGGCGCTGCTCAAGGGCGAGCGCTGGATCGGCAACGAAGGGTATGGCCTGGTGCATCGCTCACCGCCACTTCGGCGTGGCGAGCGGCGTCTGCTGCTGAGTCTGGACTGGCTTGCCTGACGTCAGCGCAAACCTTGCTCACGGCGCCAGCCATGTGCCCTGGCTCTGGCCTTCGCAGAACGGCTTGAGAAAGCGGGCATCGCTGGCGACGCCGTAATAGTGAATGTCCTCGCGATAAGGCATATTGGCGACCAACGCATTGCTGCAGATACCGAATGCGCCGCCCGGGCACTGCTCGACGAACGTCACTTCGGTCTTTTGCCCGGCCAGTTGCGGCTGGCAAAAACCGTCGCGAAACAACTTGGCGGGTATCGTGCGGTTCTGCTGGCAGACTTTCACGTCCAGCCGCTCGGCCTGACTGTGCACCATGCAGGCATCGGCCCACGCCATTGCCGGTATGGCTGTACATAAAACAGCCAGCCAGGGTGCAATCGGTATCTTCAACGCCATCCTCAAGCGATTCCTATGCTGCAGAATATCCCCACTCACGTTATCGGCGGACCGCTGGGAGCAGGTAAAACCAGCCTCATCAGGCACTTGCTGGCGCAAAAACCGGCGGATGAACGATGGGCGGTGCTGATCAATGAATTTGGTCAGATCGGTCTGGATGCCGCGCTGCTGACCACGGCCGCCGATGGTATCGCACTTGGCGAAGTCGCTGGCGGTTGCCTGTGTTGCGTCAATGGCGCGCCATTTCAGATCGGCCTCAGCCGCCTGTTGCGCAAGGCCTCGCCGCATCGGCTACTGATCGAGCCTTCAGGGCTGGGGCATCCTGCGCAACTGATCGCTCAACTGCAACAGGCGCCCTGGGCGGGCGTGCTGTCGGTGCAGCCCGGCGTCATGGTGCTGGACGCTTTGGCGCTGGCGGCCGGACAGTCCCTGCCGCCGAGCCAGCAACTGGCGTTGCCCGATGCAGGCTTGCTGGTCCTGAACAAGTCGGCGGCGGTAGACAGCGCGGCACGACGACGGATCATTGCGCAGCTGCCTGCGCTGCCGCTGGTCTGGACCGATCAGGGGCGCTTGCTCCTGGCCAAGCTGCCAACCCAGGCTTTGGTCTGCGGTGCAGTCGTCGATAACACCGCCATTGAAAAGCTGGCCGGGCGCGAGGGTGCAATGGCGGCTGTCTGGAGCGATCAGCGCCAGCCCATCTGCCACAGCCAGACGCAGAAGGAGGGCTGGAGCATTGGCTGGCGCTGGCATCCGGCTCAGCAATTTGATCTGGGGCGCCTGCAACGCTGGCTGGGCGAGCATTACTGGCAGCGCGCCAAACTGGTTATCCACAGTAACAGTGGATGGGTATCGGGCAATGCGCTGGCGGGCGGCGTTGTTGACTGGCGCGCCAGCGAGTGGCGGCGTGACTCGCGCCTGGAGTTGATCTTCGCCGAGCCACAGGATGAAACGGCCATGCAGGCGACGCTCGTTGAATGCCTGGTGTGACCCACGTTCAGCCTGCGATAGGGCGGTTTACTGCTTCCACTTGTTGTGGTCCTGGCGCCACTCGCTGAGCTGGATGACCTGTGCGCTGGGCGGCGGGGTTTTCACTTCAAACGGGTAGGGCGCCAGTTCAATGTGTGCGCTGTGGGCACCGAACATGGTGATGCTGCCGGGATGGCGATGCTCCCCGGTGACAGTGAATTCGAAGTTATAAATTCGCGCCAGACGTTTTCTGCCCTGTGCGTCGCGAGCGAAGGTGAGCTTGCGCAGGGCGACGTTGCCGTCCAGCAGCTCCAGGTCCAGCCGCGCGCAGTGCTGTTTGACGCGCTCCAGCGCCCGTTCGCGCAGGCCGTGGGCGTGCCATAACCAGGCTGCAGCCGTGGCCAGCAGCATCAGAACGAACATATTTCCCAGGGTCAGCATCGACGGTGCTCCAACAATGTAGCGCCAGCTTAACTGTCTCTGTGGATTTGCAGCCATACTGCGCGACTTAAATTTCTCATTACTGCATTTGCACCGTGTTCAGGAAGCCTTGATGAAACGTACACCCCACTTGCTCGCCATCCAGTCCCATGTGGTTTTCGGCCACGCAGGCAACAGCGCCGCAGTGTTTCCGATGCAGCGGATCGGGGTTAACGTGTGGCCGCTCAACACCGTGCAGTTCTCCAACCACACCCAGTACGGGCAGTGGGCCGGCGATGTCCTGCCGCCGCAGCAGATCCCTGCGCTGATCGAGGGCATCGCCAGCATTGGCGAGCTGGGCCATTGTGATGCCGTGCTGTCAGGCTACCTGGGCAGCGCCGCGCAAGGGCGCGCGATCCTGACGGGTGTGGCGCGTATCAAGGCGGCCAATCCAAAGGCGCTGTACCTGTGCGATCCGGTCATGGGGCACGCGGAAAAAGGCTGCATCGTGCCCGCCGAAGTGAGCGAGTTTCTGTTGCAGGAAGCGGCGGCGGTGGCCGATTTCATGTGCCCCAACCAGCTGGAGCTGGACAGCTTTGCCGGGCGCAAACCGCAGTCGCTGGACGATTGCGTCGCCATGGCTCGCGCCCTGCTGGCGCGGGGTCCCAAGGCCATCGTGGTCAAGCATCTGGACTATCCGGGCAAGCCCGCAGACGGTTTTGAAATGCTGCTGGTGACGGCCGACGCCAGTTGGCACCTGCGTCGCCCGTTGCTGGCCTTTGCGCGTCAGCCGGTGGGTGTCGGCGATCTGACCTCGGGGCTGTTCCTGGCCCGGGTGCTGCTGGGTGATGACCTGGTCGCCGCGTTCGAATTCGCCGCCGCTGCGGTGCATGAAGTACTGCTGGAAACCCAGGCATGCGGCAGCTACGAACTGGAACTGGTCCGCGCCCAGGACCGCACCGCCCATCCTCGGGTGAAATTCACGGCGGTGCGTTTGTAGGGCTGCGTGTCATTACGAGCAAGCGCGTTCTACCTGATTTGGAATGCTTTTTTGTAGGAGCGCGCTTGCCCGCGATTCGGTCTGTCAGTTGGTGAATATATTGCCTGTGCTGGCGCAATCGCGGGCAAGCGCGCTCCTACAGGCCCGTGCTCGCTGCGCGATGGGGATATCCTGCAAAGACCCCAGCTCAGAGCGCTTCTTCCTTGATTTCCTGATAGCGCTTTTCCAGCTCCTGACGAATCTGGCGGCGTTGTTGCGCCTGCACGTAGCGACGTTTGCCGTCCGGCGTTTCCGGCTTCAGCGGCGGGACGCCGGCGGGTTTGCGCTGGTCATCCACCGCGACCATGGTGAAGAAGCAGCTGTTGGTGTGACGCACTGAGCGTTCGCGGATATTTTCCGTGACCACTTTGATGCCCACCTCCATCGACGTGTTGCCGGTGTAGTTGACCGATGCCAGAAATGTCACCAGCTCGCCGACATGAATCGGCTCGCGAAAAATCACCTGATCCACTGACAGCGTCACCACGTAGCGGCCGGCATAACGGCTGGCGCAGGCATAGGCGACCTCATCGAGGTATTTCAACAGCGTGCCGCCGTGGACGTTGCCAGAAAAGTTGGCCATGTCCGGGGTCATCAATACAGTCATCGACAGCTGGGCGTTTCCGGGTTCCATAGCGTACTCACGGTCGGGGCGATTCAGAAGTTGCACCTCATGGCGGTGCTCACGGATCAAGCGGCGCATGTGCAGTATCAGGACGCCCGCTGGCTGAGCGCCGTCACGCGGTCCGTTGATCTGTTTCCGTATATTGCACCGGCTTTACCGATGAATGTGCGGTGTTAACCTGCAAAAGCCTGCAGATTGGGCAAATTCCTACGAATTCATCAGATTTTTCGCGTTGCCTGGTCGCCTCGGCCGTCCTTCCAGTCAGCCAGCGGACAATGTCAGGTTCGCCCTGCGCGACGCCTCTCAAGGAGCAGAGACCATGCATGCCATCAGCTTTATTCAGGATCTGGCAGTGATCATGCTGGTGGCGGGCGTCGTGACCATTCTCTTCCATCGTCTGAAACAGCCGGTCGTGCTCGGTTACATCGTCGCCGGGTTCATCATCGGCCCGCACACACCACCGTTCGCGCTGATCCACGACGAAGACACGATCAAGACCCTGGCCGAGCTCGGGGTGATTTTCCTGATGTTCTGCCTGGGCCTGGAGTTCAGTCTGCGCAAGCTGTTCAAGGTAGGCGCCACCGCATTCATCGCGGCATTTCTCGAAATTACGCTGATGATCTGGATCGGCTACGAGATTGGCCAGTACTTTGCCTGGAGCACCATGGATTCGCTGTTTCTGGGCGCTATCCTGGCCATCTCCTCGACCACCATCATCGTCAAGGCACTCAACGACCTGAAGATGAAAAATCAGCCGTTTGCGCAGCTGATTTTCGGTGTGCTGATTGTCGAAGACATCCTCGGTATTGGCATCATTGCGCTGCTGTCCGGGATCGCGGTCAGCGGCTCGGTCAGTTCTGGCGAAGTGTTTTCGACGGTCGGCAAGTTGTCGCTGTTCATGATCGTCGCGCTGGTCATCGGCATCCTGCTGGTGCCACGGTTGCTGGCGTACGTCGCAAAATTCGAAAGCGACGAGATGCTGCTGATTACCGTGCTTGGGCTGTGCTTTGGCTTCTGCCTGCTGGTAGTCAAACTGGAATACAGCATGGTACTGGGCGCGTTCCTGATCGGCGCGATCATGGCCGAATCGCGCCAGTTACTGAAGATTGAGCGATTAATCGAGCCCATTCGCGACCTGTTTAGCGCAATCTTCTTCGTGGCCATCGGCTTGATGCTCAACCCGGCGATTCTGCTGGATTACGCCTGGCCCATTGCGGTCATCACCCTTGCGGTGGTGCTGGGCAAGGTGCTGTCCTGCGGACTGGGGGCTTTTCTTGCCGGTAACGATGGCAAGACCTCGCTGCGGGTGGGCATGGGGCTTTCCCAGATTGGCGAATTTTCCTTCATCATCGCGGCCCTGGGCATGACCCTGCAGGTGACCAGTGACTTCCTCTACCCAGTGGCCGTGGCGGTTTCGGTCATTACCACCTTGCTGACGCCTTACCTGATTCGCGCTGCCGATCCGCTGTCCAATCGCCTGGCCGCCATTGTGCCGGTGCGTGTGGCCCGGGTGTTTGGCCTGTATGGGGAATGGCTGCGCAGTATTCAGCCACAAGGCGAGGGGGCGTTGCTGGCCTCCATGATTCGCAGGATTCTGCTTCAGGTAGGGGTCAATCTGGCGCTGGTGGTCGCGATCTTCTTCTGTGGCGGCTATTTCAGCCAGCGCATTGGTGTCCATATCAGCGATTGGGTGGGCGAGGTCGGGCAGCAAAAGGCTTGGATTTGCGGCGCGGCGTTGCTGCTGTCACTGCCGTTTCTGATTGCCGCGTACCGCAAGCTCAAGGCGCTGTCGATGTTGCTGGCAGAAATGGGCGTCAAACCGGAGATGGCCGGTCGCCATACCGTGCGGGTGCGCAAGGTCATCGCCGAAGTGATTCCGCTGTTGTCGATCCTGCTGATCTTCGTGCTGCTGGCCGCGCTGTCGGCGAGCATCTTGCCGACCAACGAGCTGTTGATGCTGATCGCGGTGATTGCCGCAATCGTTGCTGCGGTAGCGTGGCGCTGGTTTATCCGGGTGCACACGCGCATGCAGATCGCGCTGCTGGAAACGCTGGAGCAGTCCGGGCATTAGGCTTGGCGCAGCCACACTTGATGTGCTGGCTGCTGACGCTTTCGCAAGCAAGCTTGCTCCCACAGACCGGTCAACCGGCTGCACCCCTGCAAACCGGCTGCCTGATAATGTGGGAGTGAGCTTGCTCACGAAGAGGCTCCTGAATCCGCGACACCCCAATGCAAAGCAGGCGCTCAGCTTTCCAGCCAGACATCCCGCGCCCAGTGCCAGACCGACTCCCAGCTTTCTTCGGTGACCAGTTCTTCTTCACCGGACCAGAGCACCACGGTGCCGTCTTCTTCGACGCAGTAGTAGTCTTCGCCGTCCTGACAGATCGGGATCAGCTCGCGGGGCACGCCGATGTCCCAGGCACTGGCTGCCACTTCCGGCAGGTAGGTGTGCGATCCCGGATCAGTGATGGTCACCGGCTCAAGGCTGCCGTACACCACGTCGCTCACCGTCAGAAGGAATTCCTTGAAGACGAAGGGGATGTTGATGAACAGCTGTTCCTCGACCTCAACCAGTTGATCCTCGTCGGGCAGCTCCAGCGGAACCGGGACAGGCTCATTCGCTTCGCGTAATTGTTCAATGACTTCTTCCACGGCCTTGGCTCCTCTGACTTGATGGCGCGGTTTATACAGTAGCCTAAAGGCTTTCTCAAAATAACTATCCGAACGGATAAAACAAAACCCCGGAACAAGTCCGGGGTTCTGGCCAAGCGTTACGCTGGGGATCAGCCGTTCTGGCGGATACCGGCAACCAGCCACGGCTGATTGTCGCCCTGGGCACGTTCCATGTTCCAGCTCTCGCTGAACATTTCGCCCTGGTCAAAGCGCGAGTTTTTCGACACGCCGCTGAAGGTCAGGGTGGCGATGGTCTTGTCAGCACGATCATCCAGACCGTCCAGCTGAACGGTCAGGTTTTCAACGTGAGTAGACTGGAACGCATCACCCAGATCAGCACGTTCCTTTTTCAGGAACTGCATCATCTGCGGGGTTACGAACTCTTCGATCTTGTCCATTTCGTTGGCATCCCAGTGCTCCTGCAGCGACTGGAAGTGGCTGCGCGCCGCTTCAAGGAAGCGGGTTTCATTGAACCACGCTGGCGCGTTGATCACCGCAGCCGCCACTGGCGCAGCACTGCCGCCAAATATCGAGTTCTGTGCAGGCTGCTGAACGTTCTCGCGCTGATAAGGCACGGGACCGGCAGGGGTGGCCATTTGCGGGCCCTGTTGCTTGCGACGACGCGCCGAAATGAAGCGGAAGATCACAAAGGCGATAAGCGCCATGATCAGGATGTCGAAGATCTGCATGCCCTGGAAACCGTCGCCCATGAACATGGAGGCGAGCAGGCCGCCCGCGGCGAGACCGGCCAACGGGCCGAGCCAGCGGGAAGCGCCGCTGGCAGCAGGTGCCGGGCGGCCAGCAGCGTTTGGCGCTGCGGCTGGAGTGGAAGGAGCAGTCTGGCGCGCCTGATGGCTTGGCGCCGAGCCCATGCTCTTGCCACCACCGAAACGCGCGGCGTTGACCTCGAGGCTCATGGTGAGCCCGATGCACAGCGCCATCGCGATGCTTAGAAAACGTTGCATATAGGGTATTCCCGTTTTGTGGAGTGCACGCGCGCCATATTGCATAGGGCACGGGTGGATGGCTAGCGGCCAAGTGTTTCCAGCTTTTGCGTAGAAGGCCGCAGACCCTGTACAGGTTGGTCTGTAGGGCGGCAGTGAAAGTTCTGTAGGAAACATCCTTGGGCATGTTCTCACATCCCGTAGGACCGGCTGAAGCCGGTCCTACGTCAGCCAGTCTCACACTGTGAGACTGGCTCCTAAATCGCTTCGAGCTTGGCGTAGCCCATCATCAGCCACTTGCTGCCTTCGGCGAAGTTGACCTGCACACGGGCCTGGGCGCCAGCGCCTTCGAAGTTGAGGATCACGCCTTCGCCAAATACCGCATGCTGCACCCGCTGGCCCAGGCTGAAGGAGGTTTCTGGAATCCCGGTGCCATTGAACAGGCTGCTGGTGCTGACCTTTTGTGTGCCGCCAAACGGCCGGCTGACGCTGTTGGATAAACGCACTTCCTGAATCAGCAAAGGCGGGATTTCACGTACGAAACGCGAGACCTTGTTGTAGGTTTCGCTGCCATACAAGCGGCGGGTCTCGGCGTAGGTCATCACCAGTTGCTGCATGGCGCGGGTGATACCCACATACGCCAGGCGCCGCTCTTCTTCCAGACGCCCCGGTTCTTCCAGGCTCATCTTGTGCGGGAACAGGCCTTCCTCCATGCCCACCAGGAACACATAAGGAAACTCAAGACCCTTGGCGCTGTGCAGCGTCATCAGTTGAATGCTGTCCTCGTGCTCGTCGGCCTGTGCGTCGCCTGCTTCGAGCGAGGCGTGCCCGAGGAAGGCCGCCAGCGGCGTCAGCTCTTCATCGCCATCGCCGTTTTCGAAAGCCCTGGCGGCGCTGACCAGTTCTTCAAGGTTTTCCACCCGGGCCTGGCCTTTCTCGCCTTTTTCTTCCTGGTGATAGATGATCAGGCCAGATTGCTCGATGACGGTTTGCGTCATCAGGTGCAGGGGCATTTCCATGACCTTGGCGGCCAGGTTCTCGATCAGTTCGACAAAGCCATTGAGCGCGCCTGCGGCACGCCCGCTCAGGCCCTTGTTGGCGATCAACTGGCGAGTGGCTTCCCACATCGACACATCGGCGTGACGCGCATGCTGGCGGATGGCTTCAACGGTTTTCTCGCCAATGCCCCGTGCCGGTACGTTGATCACCCGCTCCAGTGCAGCGTCGTTGCCGCGCCCTTCGAGCAGGCGCAGGTAAGCCATGGCGTTCTTGATTTCGGCGCGTTCGAAAAAGCGCTGGCCGCCGTAGATGCGGTAAGGGATACGCTCGCGCAGCAGGGCTTCTTCAAGCACGCGAGACTGGGCGTTGGAGCGATACAGAATGGCGATATCGCTGCGAGCCAGGCCGGTCTTCAACGCGCTTTCAATGGTTTCCACTACATAGCGGGCTTCATCGTGCTCGTTGAACGCTGCATAAAGGTTGATCAGCTCGCCATCGCCAACGTCGGTCCACAGCTCTTTTCCCAGCCGGCCGCTGTTATTGATGATCAAGCCATTGGCCGCCTTGAGGATGCTCGCGGTAGAGCGATAGTTCTGCTCCAGGCGGATGACCTCGGTGTCAGGGAAGTCTGACGAATACTGGTGAATGTTCTCGATCTTGGCGCCACGCCAGCCGTAGATGGACTGGTCGTCGTCGCCCACCACCATCAGGCTGTCGCCGCCCTGGGCGAGCAACCGCAGCCAGGCGTATTGCACGGCGTTGGTGTCCTGGAACTCATCCACCAGCACATGCCGGAAGCGCCGTTGATAGTGTGCGAGCAGCCCCGGATTATCGCGCCACAGGTCCAGCGCGCGCAGCAGCAGTTCAGAAAAGTCGATCACCCCAGCGCGCTGGCAAGCCGCTTCGTATGCTTCGTAGATCGACTTCATGGTGGTCAGAAACAGATCGCCACTGGGCTGGATATGTTTCGGCCGCAGACCTTCGTCCTTTTGCCCGTTGATGAACCACTGCGCCTGGCGCACCGGCCAGCGCTGCTCGTCCAGGCCCAGCTCGCGCATGACCCGCTTGACCAGACGCTGCTGGTCGTCGCTGTCGAGAATCTGGAACGTCTGCACCAGCCCGGCTTCCTGCCAGTGCGCCCGCAGCAGGCGGTGCGCCAGGCCGTGAAAGGTGCCGACCCACATGCCGGCCGGGCCGATGCCCATCAGCTGTTCGATCCGGTGGCGCATTTCGGCCGCCGCCTTGTTGGTAAAGGTTACCGACAGGACGGAATGGGGCGAGGCTTGCTCGACCTGGATCAACCAGGCGATGCGATGCACCAGCACACGGGTTTTACCGGAACCAGCGCCGGCCAGGACCAACTGACGACCCACGGAGGCAGCTACGGCCTGGCGTTGGGCATCGTTGAGGGAATTAAGCAGAAGGGAGAGATCATCGCGCATCGACGCATTCTAGGGTGCCAAGCGAAGCCGGGCAAACCATGCTTTGCGCGAATCGATAAAAGCACCACCTGTAGACGGGCGGCGAGCGGTTGTCCGGACTTGCGGGGTAGCTGCATCAAGGCATGCGCCGGGGCGACGGGCAGACTGCGATTTTATTATGGCCATCGACGACTCCGTTATTGGCTACTCTTCCCCGAGCGGCCTCTGACGCTTCCCGGTAGACTACGTAAAGATTGATCAAGCGTTAATGCACCGGTTGGCGAGGATACTTAAGACGTAGAAATCGGCCCGTACCATTATCGCCATGACCCAATGCCTATTTTTGAAAGTCGTCGCGGAAGGTATGGAAACTCAGGAGCGCCTGGATTTCCTGCGTATTAACGGATGCGATGAGGTGCAGCGTAGTTTATCAGTAGGCCGATTGAGGCTGAGGCTATGGCGGATGTTTAGCAGCTTTAATTCAAGGACATGCTGCTCTCATTCAGGCCGCCGTGTGCCACGGCACCTCGCATTTACAGGGGACGCATTCAGTCAAATGCGTGAGAATTAGCCGATCTTGGCTGGTGACGGCGCAGGAAGCGCGCCGTCACCATGTGGGTCTCTCTTACTATTGTTTATGAGAGGCCGCTACCGAAGTTTGCATTTTGTAACTGAGGGTGAACAAAATACACCCAATGACCCACCCGCCGGTGAATAAAGGAGGGACTCCGAAGCCAAGCAAAAAAACTAGGACGTCAAAATTTCTGAAAGTGCTGTTCAGCCTTTCGAATCCATATTTACGCAGACTGTACTCGATAAAAAAACTCAGCATGCCGCAAACGTATCCAAGGGCAGTTCCGATAAGTGCCGCTCGATAAACGCCGGTCCTTCTAAAAATTTTATCTGAAAGACTGTGCGCCAATATCATAAGTGCAGTGAAGCTAGCAGAGTACAGATAAGGATTTATCTGAAGGTGCGTAACAGGGTTTATCAGCACTATCAATATGTATGATAGGGCTGAAAGGCCTATAATTAAACAGCTTGCCGCGTTAGTAGAGCGATGGTTAGTCATTCATGCCTCCTTGAGATAGCACCTCTATTTATTTGCAGTTGGATTGGCTAGCATTTTTCCCTAAAGTACTCGGCCACGATGACGGCGCCACACCGCACATACCATCTAATACAGCTGAGACCGAGTTGGCGCAAGTGAAGGGGGGCGCACTGGGTCTGTCCACTGCCCGGTCTATCAATAATTTATCTTGATGCCTTGTCGTGCCAAGCGGGTAAGTATGAACGTTATCTCCATCGGAGTTCCAATAATCAATGTAGCTTTGCAACGATGCATCTGACCCCTCAAAAAAATCGCCAGATCCACGAGGTAAATTACTTGGGCCCACGTAACTGCCTGCCGGATCATACAGGAAAGGCTGGCCGCTGCCGTCGTCTACATGCAGCGCTGAGTGTGGGATGAGTCCTTCTACATATATGACTGTCGCTTCCAAGCCTTTTTTGTCGACGGCGATTATCGGATTCCCGTTGACATAACCGTAATTATTTAGGCCTCCCCGTAGACCGATAGGATCGCCCTGGATATATCGGCCTGTTTCGGGGTCGTAATCACGATAATAGTTATAGTGCAGGCCGCTTTCATCATCAAAGTACTGGCCAGGAAATCTCAGGTTCAAGCTCAAGCTACCTTCAGCTTTCCCTACACCAAATGCGTCAGAGATCCATCGCCAGATAACTTCGCCATTCGCATCAGTTACCATTCTGGGCGTATTCAGGTGGTCGCTATGGATGAAAAATGGGGTCCGATCAACTACTGAGCCTTGGTTGTCGTATTTCACAAGGATGCCAGCCAGAGGCGCACCGTCTATCCATATATAATACTGCGAGGTGACTTTTTTTCCGGCGTTATCAAATCTGTTTTCGGCTACAAGCTCGCCTTTGAATCCATATATAAAAGTGGTTGTGTACAAGCGATTGGTTTTGTGGGTGCGCTGGCCAAGTGCGTTGTAAAGGAAACTAGCCTTTACCTCCTCTCCTTTTTTGATCCTGATTAATCGATTTTGATCATCATATTCAAAACTTTGGTCCTCGGTTGCAGTTAAATTTCCAGCTGCATCAAACACCCTCGTTGCGCCATTAATGCTCATCAAGCGATTGCTTGTATCATCGTACCCATAGACCATCTCCGAATCTGATGGGAATACATTCATTCCTACTTTAACTGTTGTTTTGTTAGTTCGATTGCCAACAGCATCATAGGTAAGTGTCTGTTGCTGAACGGCGCTGGTCTCGCTGGATAGACGATTTAACGAATCGTATGTGTAGGTAAGTTCGCCAAGTAAGCCGTTTTGGTGTTGGACAATATTGCCATTCGCATCGTATTCATAGGCAGTCTTCAAATCCGCTATTTTTTGCTGGGTCATTTGGTAGTCTTGGTTATATTCCCGCACCAGCGTTTGGCCTGATCCCCAGGTCAGGCTTGTCAGGGGGCCAAATGGTAGGTAGGTAAGATTGTCCGCTATCGACATCGAAGTGGATCCTGGGTGTCGCCATTTTATTGCTCGTACTTGACCTGCAGCGTCTCGCTCATAATCGATAGATATTTGTGATGGGTAATCAATGGTCACAACTTGGTTGGCTTTATCATAGCCGTATCTGAGAAGCGTGGAATTGACAATCTCGCCCATCTTTAAGTTCTGAATTTGTTTTTTTAGTTTGCCTGTTTTATCGTAACTAAACATCATTGTCCCGTTGTCGCTTTCAATGCTTGTGAGTCTGCCCACCCCGTTGCGCTCGTCAGTGTCTTCATCGTAAATATACTTAATATTAAGCTCAGGCTGATCTGGGTGCTGACGATCGGTCAGTCTGTTTAGAACATCATAAGCGAATATTGTTATGCTGCCATTCGCATCTGTTCTCTGTACCACATTGCCTGCCAAATCACGCTGGTAGGTATTGGTTCCACTATCTGGACTTCGCCATTGGATCAGATTGCCAATGGTATCATACGCATATTCTGTAATAAGGCCGCGCGGGTCTTCGACATGAGAAACGTTATCCAGAGTGTCATAATCGTAGCGCGTTATACCCCCCATTGAATTAATGCTTTGCACCAAGCGATCAAGGGCGTCATAAGTCGTGGAGAATTTATTACCTCGTGGGTCAAGGTTCTGAACGGCATTATCATTTAAATCGTATTGAAATTTTCGAAGTTGACCTCCAGCGCCTATAGCCTGGATCACTCTTCCGAGTTCGTCATAAATCCATTCGCGCTGATGTGTTTGGCGTCCTTCACTATCGTGAAGTTTCTGGGCGGTCCGTTTGCCCATTGGATTTAGGTCGTAAGAGACTCGCTCACCGGCGGTATTGGTAATTCCGGTCAGACGACGAGCGTCATCCCATACATACGCTAACCAGCTTCCATCACCTCGTGTTAGCTTGGTTATATCACCTACAGAATTGTATTCGATTTTGGTTGTGTTTCCTGCAGTGTTAATCGAGGTTAGCCAACCCTGCGGGCTATAGCTGAGGTCACTGATTATCCCATTGGCATTCATTATTTTCATTGGACTGCCGAAAAAATTGAAGTCCATAAGCTCGACGACATGCCCAAGTGCATTTATGATGCGCGTCAATCGATTTCGGTCGTCGTACTCGTATCGAGTAACATCAGACACATCCGTGCGGGGGCCATCGGCAGTCTCGATCAGGCCTTGGGCATTATAGGTATACGACCAGTTGCGTTCGGTTGCTTGTGTCATCGACGTAGTTAATGCGCTGGCAAAGCCGAATGCCATCCAGCTGCTGCGGGTCAAATTACTATTCATGATCAGATCCTTCTGAATCAACGTGGAGAAATTGTTTGGCTGAGTTGCCGTCCGTGGTCGTCATAGGTGTATCGTATAACTCGACGTGGCTCTGTAATTGTTATTGGTAATGCGAGTGAGGGATGCCACTTAGTTGAGACCGTTCTTGCCGTTGAAGTGCCGCTAGCCTCAGTGCGATACAGCTCTTGGCCTTGGTCGTTATATTCGTAGGCAGTAACATTTCCGTTGTTGTCGGTCTGAGCCGTCAGTAAGCCCTGATCGTCATACGTGAACGAAGAGTTGCTCTTTGGACAGTCAGGGGTTGGCTCGCCCTCTACAGCGACTAGTCTCTTGACGCCTTTAATGAGCTTGAACCTATAGGTGGTCAATTTACCCAGTTCATTGGTTACGGTGGATGACCCGTCGTCATTGTAGCGAATAGAAACTTTTTCCGTACCCTTGGCGTGTTCGCTAGACGTTGCCCTATCTTTATTATCATAACTCCAAGAGGCCGATCGTACGCCACGATTATCAATGATTGCAGTCAAAAGCCTGTCGTTATAAGTATTTTCATAAAGGTAGCTCGTCTTCTCCACGTCGTCATTATACCTTCTAATCACGCTCATTAATTGCCAGGCTCTGCTGTAAGTATAACTAATACTTATTGCCTTTGTATTAAGGTCTATTGGTTGCTTCGAAGCGTCTTCTGTAAATATAATTTCATTGCCATAGTTATCTGTGACATGGATTTTATCTTCAATATAACTTATTTTTTGTGCTATCCCCTTTGATGAGATTTCACTGATTTTTCCTGCTGCGTTAAACATGTATCGGTATTGATTTCGGGGTGACAAATAGGTCCACCCTTCCGCGGTTTTTAAGAGCGAGCCGGCTAGCGGCTCTACAGGCTCATATGTGGAATTCCTATCTTTAAAAGAATACCTGCTGCCGTCAGGCATGGAAATTATCGTACCGGTGGCGTCGTTATGAAGTGATTGTGAATAGCTGTGTCGCCAGTATCCGTCTTTACTATTGTAGAAGCGTTGAAATTTTACTGCGTTGAGATGTTGACTTGATTGATTGAAGTCTAGGTCTGTTTCAATTTGGATTTTATAGCCTGTCGAAAAATCGATGGGGTTACCTGTCATTGTTGAAGGGCATATTTCATAGCTGGATATAAATTCACACTGCCCGTTTATTTTGTTAAATTCTTTTCCATCACTACAGCTATCGCCTTGGCGGACAATAGCTAACGTTCCCCAGGTATCCCAGAAATCATCATCCGGGCCCCCGCGAGCTGAGCAACTCCATGACCCTCGATCTCCATACACTGGATCGGGTTGCCACCCAGGAAATGTACTGCTTAGTCGTGGAGGACTGAGATAGGCATCGGAATCCCAATTGGTCAAGAACCAGCGGCACGCTTTTTCCGGTGATGAGTGCATTGGTTGAGGTACACCGGTTCCGAGTGGGTCATTATGACCTTCGTACTGCACTTCCCAATAGTATTCTTCTGATGATGCCTGTTGGTGGTTAAGTGATATACAGAACGCTGCTATTGTCGAAAGCGCTTTAAGTTTTTTATTCATCGTAGAATCTTCCTTGATTCAGAGTGTGCATTACACATATAGCTCATTTTTTACAATGGGTAGCTGTTTCCGCGTTTCATTTTATTTCGTAGTGCTAATTTTCAAGTAAAGAGGCGTGACAACATTTTTTGAGTTTTATCAAGCTATTGCTTCGATCCAATGGTTGCAGGCTCGTACTCTATACCGTGGTTGAGCGCTCGAGATCCCTTTAGCTGTGCTTTCTGGAGGTCATGTAGTATAACTACAAAAAAGCTACACCCCCGGCCCACCGCTACCTACATAGAGTCTGCCCCCTTGAATCTGCTGCACCATATCGCCCAGTCACGCCATCTGTTACGCAAATCGGAACTCAAGGTTGCCGATCATGTGCTGCTTGATCCGGCGGCGGTGATGCACAGCTCCATGGCAGACTTGGCGCACAGCGTTGGCATCAGCGAGCCGACCATCGTGCGCTTTTGCCGCGCCATTGGCTGCACCGGTTTTCAGGACCTCAAGCTCAAGCTGGCGCAAAGCCTGGCCGCGGGCGCGAGCTTCGGCCAGTTCGCGATCCATGAAGACGATTCGGTGGCTGATTACAGCCTGAAGATTTTCGACACCACGCTGCACACGCTGATGGAGGTGCGCGAAAACCTTGATCCCCACGCGTTGCAACTGGCTGTTACGGCCATGGCGGCCGCCAAGCGTGTCGAGTTTTATGGTTTCGGTGCGTCCGGCGCGGTAGCGGCCGATGCCCAGCACAAGTTTTTCCGCCTGTTGCTCAGCGCAGCCGCTTATTCCGATCCGCATATGCAGGCGATGTCGGCCGTGACCATGACCCCTACCGATGTGGCGGTGTGCATTTCCCAGTCAGGGCGCTCCAAGGATTTGCTGATCACCGCCAATCTGGTCCGCGAGGCCGGTGCGACGCTGATTACCCTGTGCCCGAGCCAGACGCCGCTGGCCGAGCTTTCGTCAGTCAACCTGGCGATCGATGTGCATGAAGACACTGAAATCTACACCCCGCTGACCTCACGCATCGCGCACCTTGTGGTGATCGATGTGCTGGCGATGGGTGTGGCGATGGCTCGCGGCCCGAGCCTGGTCAACCACCTCAAGAGCGTCAAGCGCAGCCTGCGCAGCTTGCGGCTGTCGCCCAAGTCGATCAAGCCCCACGACGACTGAACGTCTTGCAACAGCAAACTCCCGCCCGAGCAACGGAGCTCGGGCGGGAGTCATTTACAAACTGTCCTGCAGCGACTTAGTAAACGATTTCAACCTTGTTGATGCGAACCAGCTCTGCGCCCTCGTGAAAAATGGTGATGTGGGGTACGTCATAGGCGCTGGGCTGCGAAAAAGTCACTGCTTTCTCGGTGAGGACGGTAAGGCCAACACCTTTCAGTTCAGTGATCAGGTCCAGGCGCAGACCGAAAGATTTGTCCTGTATGGCGGATTCCACCAGGACGGGTTCGATTGCGCTGTTGGCAACGGTGACTGTGCCAGATACCAGCAAGGTCGGGCCGGACAGGCCGGGCATTTTGTTGATTCGTGCGTACCAGTCTTTAGCGTCGATGCTCATGATGTTGCTCCTTGGGATCGTTAGGGTTTATTGCGTTTTGCAGGGCCAATATGCCGACCGTGCACGATGCCCGTGGGATACATATTTACTGTCAGCGTTGCAGGATATGTATTTCTGCTGGCGCGTTTCACCAACTTGTCATGGTTTCGCCGCGTTATCGTCACGCCGCTTCGGCACTCTGAACTCCCGCAACGCACTGGGAGACCGGACATGGCTCGTCACTACGATGATTCGCAACAGAGCAGCACCGTCAAGACCCGCCGTCAGCAGGAAGATCAGCGCCGCATGGAGTTTCGCCGCGCGATTGAAAGCTATTCGGAAGCACGTCGTCTGAATCAAGAGCTTTGCGATTACGAAGAGCGTGTTTCCGAGCGCTTCTGGCAGGCCATCAAACCCGGGCAAGACGGCCGTCGAAACGCTCGACAAGCTGGCTGATCTGGATCCGCTCGTTGCGGATAAACGCCAGAAAAGCATGAGCCACCGGCGAGAGGCGCCTGTCTTTGGCCTGCACCACGCACCAGCTGCGGTATAACGGCAGCTCTGCAACAGGCAGCTCCTTGAGCATGCCGGTGGCCAGTTCAAGACTCACCGCGTGACGGGTGAGCAGCGCGATGCCCAGCCCGGCGAGTACGCTTTCTCGCTGGGCCTCGTGGGCCGAAACCTCCAGCGTGGTGGTGAAGTGCACCCGCTTCTCCTTGAAATATTCTTCGCACGCCTTGCGCGTTCCCGAGCCGTTTTCCCTGATCAGCAGCGGGTAGGGCTCCAGGTCCTTGAGGTCCAGCGTGCGGCCATCGCATAGAGGATGCTCGGGTGGCGCAACGGCAATGATCGGGTTGTTCAGAAAAGGCAGAAACTCCAGGCCCATGTCCTGCGGCACCATGGACATCAGCACCAGGTCATCGCGGTTATCCGACAGCCGCCGGATGACCTGGGCGCGATTGACCACCGTCAGGCTCAAGGCCACTTCCGGATAGTTGCGTTTGAAGGCGGCGAAGAGATGGGGCACGAAGTATTTGCAGCTCGATTCCACCGCCAGTTTCAGCTGGCCCTGCAGCGAGCCCTGAAGGTCGGTCAGTTGCATGTCCAGGCTTTCGATCCGCCCGAAAATATCCCGGCTGGCGGCTTGCAGCGCCTGAGCGGCTTCAGTCAGGTAGAGCTTTTTGCCGACGTATTCAAACAGTGGTTGCCCGACCAGCTCTTCCAGCTGGCGAATCTGCAGGCTGACGGCAGGTTGAGTCAGCGCCATTTCCTCCGCGGCCCGGCTGTAGGAACGCAGATCACAGACTTCATTGAAAATGCGCAACTGACGCAATGTCATGCGCATCAATGACTTACGCATATTCTGAATACTCGGGCGGTGGTTGAAGGTTTGACTATAAGCTTTTGCTTATACACCTCCCAACTTTTACTCATTTTTATTAATCGCTGATGACGACTAGTGTGGCCCTGCGGCAATCAGTCACATACATGGTTACAAACTGGCATGTGGCCCTGCCTGTTCAATGGACGAGGGAATACCCGTGATAAAAAAAATACTGATCGCCAATCGCGGAGAAATCGCAGTCCGGATCGTGCGCGCGTGCGCCGAAATGGGCATCCGCTCGGTTGCGGTCTTTTCCGATGCTGACCGCCACGCCCTGCATGTCAAGCGTGCGGACGAGGCCCACAGCATTGGCGCCGAACCGCTGGCCGGGTACTTGAATCCACGCAAGCTGGTCAATCTGGCCGTAGAGACCGGCTGTGATGCATTGCACCCCGGCTACGGATTTCTCTCGGAGAACGCCGAGCTGGCGGACATCTGCGCCGAACGCGGGATCAAATTCATCGGTCCGTCGGCCGAGGTCATTCGCCGCATGGGTGACAAGACCGAAGCGCGCCGCAGCATGATCAAGGCTGGCGTGCCGGTGACGCCAGGCACCGAAGGCAATGTCGCCGACATTGCCGAGGCTCTGACCGAAGGCGAACGCATCGGCTATCCGGTGATGCTCAAGGCGACGTCCGGCGGTGGCGGTCGCGGTATCCGTCGCTGCAATAGCCGGGAGGAGCTGGAGCAGGCGTTTCCGCGGGTGATTTCCGAGGCGACCAAGGCGTTTGGTTCGGCGGAAGTGTTTCTGGAAAAGTGCATCGTCAATCCCAAGCACATCGAGGCGCAGATTCTGGGCGACAGCTTTGGCAATGTGGTGCATCTGTTCGAGCGTGACTGTTCGATCCAGCGGCGCAACCAGAAGCTCATCGAGATCGCTCCCAGCCCGCAACTGACGCCGGAGCAACGCGCCTACATCGGCGATTTGTCAGTGCGCGCGGCCAAGGCCGTGGGCTACGAGAACGCGGGCACCGTGGAGTTTCTGCTCGCCGAGGGCGAGGTGTACTTCATGGAGATGAATACCCGGGTGCAGGTGGAGCACACCATCACCGAAGAAATCACCGGTATCGATATCGTCCGCGAGCAGATCCGCATCGCTTCCGGCCTGCCGTTGTCGGTCAAGCAGGAGGACATCATCCATCGCGGCTTTGCCTTGCAGTTCCGGATCAATGCCGAAGACCCGAAGAACAATTTTCTGCCCAGCTTCGGCAAGATCACCCGCTATTACGCCCCCGGCGGCCCCGGTGTGCGTACCGATACGGCGATTTACACCGGCTACACGATTCCGCCGTTCTACGACTCGATGTGCCTGAAGCTGATCGTCTGGGCGCTGACCTGGGAAGAAGCCATGGATCGTGGCTTGCGCGCGCTGGACGACATGCGTCTGCAAGGCGTGAAAACCACGGCGGCCTATTACCAGGAAATCCTGCGTAACCCGGAATTTCGCAGTGGTCAGTTCAATACCAGCTTCGTCGAGAGCCATCCAGAGCTCACCAACTACTCGATCAAGCGCAAACCCGAAGAGTTGGCCCTGGCCATCGCCGCCGCCATCGCCGCCCACGCAGGCCTATAAATATGCAGCGGCACGTTTCAGGTTACACGCTGCAAGTCACAGCCGAGTCTCGGTTACTTGCAGCGTGCAGCCGAAAACGTGCCGCTTGAGAGGAGCTTCCATGTCCAAGAAAATCTTCGTAACCGACACTATTCTGCGTGATGCCCACCAATCCTTGCTGGCCACGCGCATGCGCACCGAGGACATGCTGCCCATCTGCGAAAAACTGGACAAGGTGGGTTACTGGTCGCTGGAAGTGTGGGGCGGCGCGACCTTTGATGCCTGTGTTCGCTTCCTCAAGGAAGACCCATGGGAGCGTCTGCGCCAGTTGCGTGAAGCGCTGCCCAATACCCGCCTGCAGATGTTGTTGCGCGGGCAGAATCTGCTCGGCTATCGCCACTACAGCGATGACGTGGTCAGAGCGTTCGTGGCCAAGGCGGCGGACAGCGGCATCGACGTGTTTCGCATCTTCGACGCCATGAACGATGTGCGTAACCTGCGTGTGGCGATCGAAGCGGTGAAGGCTGCGGGCAAACATGCCCAGGGCACCCTCGCGTACACCACCAGCCCGGTGCATACCATCGAAGCGTTTGTGGCCCAGGCCAAGCAAATGGAAGCCATGGGCTGCGACTCGGTGGCGATCAAGGACATGGCGGGTCTGCTGACGCCGTTTGCCACCGGCGAACTGGTCAAGGCGTTGAAGGCCGAGCAATCGCTGCCGGTGTTCATCCACTCCCACGACACCGCCGGGCTGGCGGCCATGTGTCAGCTCAAGGCAGTGGAGAACGGCGCCGATCACATCGATACGGCAATCTCCAGCTTCGCCTGGGGCACCAGCCATCCAGGTACCGAATCGATGGTTGCCGCGCTCAAGGGCAGTGAGTTCGACACCGGTCTGGACCTGGAACTGTTGCAGGAAATCGGCTTGTACTTCTACGCGGTGCGTAAGAAATATCATCAGTTCGAAAGTGAATTTACTGCGGTCGATACCCGCGTGCAGGTCAATCAGGTGCCCGGCGGGATGATCTCCAACCTCGCCAACCAGCTCAAGGAGCAGGGCGCGCTGGGCCGCATGAGTGAAGTGCTGGCCGAAATTCCCCGAGTGCGCAAGGATCTCGGTTATCCGCCACTGGTCACGCCCACTTCGCAGATCGTCGGCACCCAGGCGTTTTTCAACGTCCTGGCAGGCGAGCGCTACAAGACCATCACCAACGAGGTCAAACTCTATCTCCAGGGCGGATACGGCAAGGCGCCGGGCCCTGTGGATGAAAAGCTGCGACGCCAGGCCATCGGAAATGAAGAGCTGATCGACGTACGCCCGGCCGACCTGCTCAAGCCGGAAATGACCCGTTTGCGCAGCGAGATCGGCGCCTTGGCGCAGTCCGAAGAAGACGTGCTGACGTATGCGATGTTCCCGGACATCGGTCGCAAATTTCTTGAAGAGCGCGCTGCGGGCAGCCTCAAGCCTGAAGAACTGCTGCCCATCCCGGAAGCGGGTGGTGTCAGCAGCCCCGGCGGCGAAGGTGTGCCCACCGAGTTCGTCATCGACGTGCACGGCGAGAGCTACCGCGTCGACATTACCGGGGTTGGCGTCAAGGCCGAAGGCAAGCGCCACTTCTATCTGTCCATCGACGGCATGCCCGAAGAAGTCGTGTTCGAGCCCCTCAATCAGTTCGTCAGCGGCGGCGCCAGCAAGCGCGCCCAGGCCAGCGCCCCTGGCCATGTCAGCACCGCAATGCCCGGCAACATCGTCGACGTGCTGGTCAAGGAGGGCGACAGCGTCAAGGCCGGCCAGGCCGTGTTGATCACTGAAGCGATGAAGATGGAAACCGAAGTCCAGGCTGCCATCGCCGGCAAGGTCATCGCTGTCCATGTGGCCAAAGGCGACCGGGTCAATCCGGGCGAGATACTGGTCGAGATCGGGGGTTAACACAGTCAGCAGACGTTCTGTAGGAGCCAACTTCTTGGCGAGGCAGTGAACCTGATTGCGCAGGTCTGGCGCCTCGCCAACAAGTTGGCTCCTACAACGGCTCATTCAGTTCAACGATTTCCTCGGGGGAGCACTGGTGGCTCCCCTTTTTTTTCGATTTGGCAGGGTGACTGCATTAAAGTGCACTTGGGCGCGCTTTATTACGTTCATAAATGCACTATAGTGCAGATATAAAGCACTCCACGCTCTGCTGGGTGCAATAAATTGCAGGTCTTGAATGTATAAGCTCACGTACAAATATTTGGAGCGCAAGGCAGGCGAGAGTGGGGGGCGTGTGAACTGGCGCGCAGCCTGTGATGCGCTGGCTGCCATGCTTGATCCGAACCAGATTTTTGAGCGCTTGCGTCAAGACGCCCAGCAACTGCGGGCGCTGCCGGATTTACTGCGCGACAGCGGTCTGCCTGACGCAACGTTTACCCACCCGGCGATTGCCTTGGGCAGGCTGGATCAACGCCTGACAAGCTGGGGCCTGCTATGACTCTGTCCATCGACGCCCGCGCGCTATTGATCGAAAGCGTTCAGCAAGGCATCGCCGAGGGCAGTCTTGCACTGGGCGACGCGGTCAAGCGCCTGCGGGTCGAGGGGGCGGGGCTGCATCAAAGCCAGTACGCGCGCCTGTGCAAAATCTCGGTGCGCACCCTGATCCAGATCGAGCAGGGCGAGGGCAACCCGACGATGAAGTCGCTCAACGCCGTGTTCAACCCCTTCGGCCTGCAGATGGGCGTGGTGCGGCGCCATCGCAAGGTTAACCGCTGACGCTTCAGATGCCCGATTGGCGACAGGCTTCCAGGGTTTTCAGCTGGCCTCCGGGTTGCTGATTGTCTGCCGCCAGCCAGTGCTCGAAGGCGCGTTGCAAGGCAGGCCATTCACTGTCGAGGATCGAATACCAGGCGGTGTCGCGGCTCACGCCTTTGACCACCATGTGCTGGCGGAAGAGGCCTTCGTAGCTGAAGCCGAAGCGTTCGGCGGCGCGTTTGGAGCGGGCGTTGTTGGCGTTGCACTTCCATTCCAGACGGCGGTTGCCCAAGGCGAAGGCCTCTTTGCCCAGCAGATAGATCGCTTCCGTGCCCTTGGGTGTGCGCTGCATGGCGGCGCCAAAGGTGACGTGGCCGATTTCGATGCGCCCGTGGGCGGCGACAATTGACAGCAGGCTGATACAACCCTCCACGGCGCCGGTGCCCTGATCGACCACGGCGTAGAACCACGGGTCACTGTCGGCTTCGTGGCGGGCCAGCCAGACGTTGAACTCATCGCGCTGCAGAAATGGGCCGTAAGGCAGGTAGTCCCACAGCCTGGGGTCGGCATCGGGGCCCTGCAACGCTGACCACAATCCATCGGCGTGTTGCGCCACGCTGAGTTTTTCCAGGCGGATGAAGCGACCTTGCAGGGTCCGTCGGTCCGGCAGCCTGGCGGGTTGCCAATCAGGTAAAGGGGTCGACATCAATGATCTCCCTGAAGCATTTTGCGAAATTGAATATAACCTGGGCGCTCGGCAATCCGCTGGTAAAGCGCGATGGCGGTGGCATTGCTTTCGTGGGTCAGCCAGTGAACCTTGTCGCAGCCATCAGCTTGGGCGGTGGCGTAAACCTGTTCGATCAGCTGTCTGCCGATACCCGTGCCGCGCAGCCCCTCGGCGACCAGCAGGTCCTGCAGGTAGCAGGCGTTGGCGATGCTCCAGTTGGAGCGATGATAGATGAAATGGACCATGCCCACCGCAACGCCGTCCTTCCAGGCCAGCGCGGCATGGGTCGGTTCGGCCGGGTCGAGCAAGCGCTGCCAGGTGCTGTCGATAACGGCGTCAGCCAGGCGGGTGTCGTAGAACGCCAGGTAGGCCTGGAACAGCAGCCGCCAGGCCGTCTGGTCCTGCTCGGTCACGGCGCGAATCTGTAGCTCGGACATACGCAATCCTCTCAACTCATCTGCAGGGCAAGTTGTTGATCACGGGCGTCGGCGCTGCCGCTCAGGCCCTCGCGTACGCCCTTCACATCAGCGGCGCTGCGATTCTGGCCGAGCTTGCGTTTGCCTTCCAGGCGCGCCACCGGCAAGGCGAAACCGACAATGGCGCCGAGCATTTTGTCGATGTAATCAGCGGGTGCTTCAGCGACCGCCCAAGGCGCGGCGCGCCCGGCTTCGTGTTTGTCAGTCAGCGCGCTGACCAGCTCGAGCAGGCTCGGCGCGTCGTGGAACACTCGGGCCACGCCGTAGGCATGCACCGCCACGTAATTCCACGTTGGCACCACTTTGCCGTGCTCGGCCTTGGCAGGATAGAAGCCAGGGCTGATGTAGGCATCGGCTCCGGCAAAAATGACCAGCGCCTGCGCGCCGCTTTCCAGCGCTCGCCACTGCGGATTGGCTTTGGCCAGATGGCCGTAAAGCGTGCCTTGGCTGCCTTCAGTGGCGCGCAGCAACAGGGGCAAGTGCGACGCCTGCATGCCGTGCTCGCCCTGGGTCACCAGAATGGCCAGGCGTGTGTGCTCGATCACCTGATGAAGGCTGGTGAGCGTGTCATCGCAAAAAGCGGCAGGGATGTACATGAGGGATTCTCCTTGGCGAATGGATGAATCCTAGGCAGGCTATTGGCTTGAGGTAAGGGCCATTAACGACTCATTTGATAGAGCCAATCATGTCAACCAAGACGCCTGCCTTCCCGTTCGATCTGGCCGGGATCGAACTGATCCCGGGCCAGGGGCTTAGTCGCCAGCTTTATCAGGCGCTTCGCGCGCGCATTCTGCAGGGCCAGCTCGGCGGCGGTACGCGATTGCCGGCAAGCCGCGAACTGGCACATGCGCTAGGCCTGTCCCGTAACAGCGTGACTCGTGCCTATGATCAGCTCTACAGCGAGGGTTTCCTTCAGGCGCGGGTAGGCGATGGCACCTATGTCGCCGACGTTAACGCTGTGCGCTTCGCGTCGGAAAAATTATCCACAAAACTGTCCACAAGGTTACCAACAGCCTTGTCCACAGGTTTATCCACAATTCATCCGGAATCTGGGTTGGATTGGGGTCGCGAAGTTATCCACAGCTCGGCCATGGCCCTTATCGAGCAACACCACATGAGCCCCCGGGTAAGTGGCCCGCCCAGGGCATTTCGGGTTGGGGTGCCTGCGTTTGATCTGTTCCCGTTTGCGGTATGGGGCAGGCTGCATGGGGATTTTTGGCGCAAGCCTGATCTGGCCGAGCTGGGCTACGGCGAGGCCGCAGGGGACCCGCGCCTGCGCCAGCTGATCGCGACTTACTTGTGCACCTCGCGGGGGCTGCCTTGCACGGCTGAGCAAATAATAATCACCAGTGGCGCGCAACAGGCCATCAGTCTTTGTGCACAGCTGCTGGTCAGTGTGGGCGATAGCGTGGCCATCGAAAACCCGGGCTATCGCGCCGC
Organism: Pseudomonas viridiflava; assembly: GCF_900585905.1. Taxonomy (GTDB): domain Bacteria; phylum Pseudomonadota; class Gammaproteobacteria; order Pseudomonadales; family Pseudomonadaceae; genus Aquipseudomonas. Next base: position 72,285 of record NZ_UTVH01000031.1, on the reverse strand, counting down.
AGCCCATGCCTTCGCCAATGCGGGCGCGCAGCTGCATGGTATTGCTGTGGACGAGGAGGGCACGCGTTGCGCACAACTTGAGCAAAGTGCCTGCAGGCTGGCGTACGTGACGCCTTCGCACCAGTACCCCAGCGGGGTGGTGATGAGTCTGGCGCGGCGCCTGCAACTGCTCGACTGGGCGCAAAGAACCGGAGGCTGGATCGTCGAGGACGATTACGATGGCGAGTACCGCTACAGCGGCGCGCCGCTGGCCCCCTTGGCTGCCCTGGATCAGAGCGGGCGGGTGCTGTATGTCGGCACATTCGGCAAGATCGCCTATCCCGGTCTGCGCCTGGGCTATCTGGTGCTGCCGCGTGCACTGGTCGAACCCTTCAGCCGTCGCCGGGCGGTGGACATGCGCCACTCTGAAGTCAGCACCCAGGCGGTGATGGCGCAATTTATTGCCAGCGGTCATTTCCAGCGCCACATCCGACGGATGCGCCGGGCTGCGTTGAGCCGTCGCAATGCGTTGCTGGCCGGTTGGCCGCAAGACCTGGAAGGCAGCGCGCCGATGCCCAGCGTCGTCGCCGGACTGCACGTTGCCGTCAAGCTCGACAGCCTGGCCCGCGAGCAAGCACTCATCGCCCAGGCCGAACGCGTCGACGTCGAAATCACGCCCCTGAGCAGCTACTGGCTGCCGGACTCCAGCGAGCCACCGGACCAGCGTGCGGGGCTGGTCCTGGGCTTCGCCGCGGTGCCGGAAAAGGACATTGCTGCGGCCCTGGGGCGGTTGAAGACGGTGTGGCGATGATGGTTGGGTGCAACTGGATTTCAAGCAGGATTATCCGTCGACAGACCTGAGGCTATCGCGGGCAAGCGCGCTCCTACGGATTTCATTGACTGGGAAATACGTCGTCTCGGGCACGAGATTCCACGATCTGAAGCGGAGTGTAGAAGCCAGCGTGTTGGCGAAGCGAACGCCCTGCCTGAGCTTGAGCTCATGCGACTGCTGATTTGAAGTGTTGTTCTGCAGGAGCGCCCGAGCACCGCGAAGCCGCGATAGCGGTCTGTCGGATACACCGCCATCGCGGCTTCGCGGTGCTCGTGCGTTATTACAGATGGTCCCGATGGCGTCAATTCCTGACCGGCGACGGCGAGCTGAAAGCGAGTGCGCGATATACTTGCGCCATTCTTTCCAACCGAGACTTTCCATGAATACTTCCATCGCTGCAGCGCCGGGGCGCAAGCCGGGTGCGCCGTTGATTGCGGCATTTCTGTTGTTGTTCCTTGCGATGTTCCTGCTGAGCAGCGTCGGTGTGCGTCAGGTATTGCTGCTGATCGTCGGCGCCGCCCTGGGTTTGACGCTTTATCATGCGGCGTTCGGTTTTACTTCGGCCTGGCGGGTGTTCATCCGTGAGCGCCGCGGCGCCGGGCTGCGCGCGCAGATGGTGATGCTGGCCATTGCCGTGGTGCTGTTCTTTCCGGCATTGGGCGCCGGCACGTTGTTCGGTCAGCCGGTCACCGGCCTGGTGGCACCTGCCGGCGTTTCCGTGGTGTTCGGCGCCTTCATCTTCGGCATCGGCATGCAACTGGGCGGCGGCTGCGCGTCGGGCACGCTGTTTACTGCCGGAGGCGGTAATGCGCGGATGCTGGTGACGCTGCTGTTCTTCATCCTCGGTTCGCTGATCGCCACTCACCATGTTGACTGGTGGTTCTCGCTGCCTTCCTTCCCGGCCACGTCCATCGTCAAAAGCTTCGGCGTGCTGCCCGCGCTGATGTTGAGCCTGTTGGTGTTTGCAGCCATTGCATTCATCACCGTACGCCTGGAAAAGCGTCGTCATGGTGATCTGGAGTTGGCGGTGACCAGCGAGCATGTTGGCCTGCGCCGTTTTCTACACGGGCCATGGCCGCTGGTGTGGGGCGCGATCGGTCTGGCCTTGCTCAATTACGCGACGCTGGCCCTGGCGGGTCGCCCATGGGGGATCACGTCGGCATTCGCCCTGTGGGGCGCAAAAGTGGCCGGATCCCTGGGGGTAGACGTGGGCAGCTGGGCGTTCTGGCAGATGCCGGCAAACGCCAAGGCGCTGGCGGCTCCAGTGTGGGAAGACATCACCAGCGTCATGGACGTGGGCATCATGATCGGCGCGTTGCTGGCGGCAGGATTGGCGGGGCGCTTTGCCCCCAATCTGAAGATTCCGGCGCGCTCGCTGGTGGCGGCGGTGATCGGCGGTCTGTTGCTGGGCTATGGTTCGCGTCTGGCCTACGGCTGCAACATCGGCGCCTACTTCAGCGGCATTGCTTCCGGCAGCCTGCATGGCTGGTTGTGGCTGGTGGCTGCGTATGTCGGCAACGTCGTGGGCGTGAAATTGCGGCCGTTCTTTTTTGCTGGAGAGAAGCCGCAGGTGGCATTGAGCGGTTGCTGAAAGGCGCATCGTGCCGTGGGACCGGCTAAAGCCGGTCCCACGAGACTTATTTCGCCATCTGCGCCTTGGCCAGTTTTACGATGTTGTCCACCGTGAAGCCGAACTTGGCCTGCAACTTGTCGATGGGGGCGGAGGCGCCGAAGGTGTTCATGGTGACTTTCGCGCCGGTGTTGCCGACGTACCGATCCCAGCCCAACGGGCCTGCCTGCTCCACGGCGACGCGTGCAGTGACGGCCGGGGGCAGGACGTTGTCGCGGTAAGCCTGATCCTGATCTTCGAACAATTCCCAGCTGGGCATTGATACTACGCGTGCGGCAACACCCTGCGCCTTCAGTTGCTCGAAGGCCTCGACCACCAGGCTGACCTCGCTGCCGGTGGCGATCAGGATCACTTCTGGCTCACCGTCCCTGGCATCAGCCAGCACATAAGCACCTTTGCTCAGCCCTTGCGCAGGGGCATATTGCGTGCGATCCAGAGTCGGCAGGGGCTGTCGCGACAGCACGATGCAAGAGGGTCGGCTTGTCTGCGCGAGCGCAATCTTCCAGGCCTGGGCGGTTTCGTTGGCATCCCCCGGACGCAGGGTCAGCAGGCCCGGAGTGGCCCGCAGCTGCGTCAGTTGCTCGATGGGCTGGTGAGTCGGCCCGTCTTCGCCGACCCCGATGGAGTCGTGGGTGAAAACGAAAATCACCGGCAGCTCCATGATCGACGCCAGCCTGATCGGCGGCTTCATGTAGTCGCTGAACACCAGAAATGTCGAGGTGTAAGGCCTCACGTAGCACAGCGCCATGCCGTTGGCGATGGAGCCCATTGCATGTTCGCGAATGCCGAAGTGCAGGTTGCGCCCACTGTAGTTGTCAGCTGAAAAACTGCCTGCGCCGTCGAATGTCAGGTTGGTCTTGGTGGACGGTGAAAGGTCTGCCGAGCCGCCGAGCAACCAGGGAATCTTCGCCGCGAACGCATTCAGCACCTTGCCGCCGGATGCCCGCGACGCGATGCCCTTGGCGTCAGCCTCAAAGGTCTGCAGGTCATCCTGCCAGTGCTCCGGCATCTCTCCGGCGCGCATGCGTTGGAGCTCGTCGGCCAGATGCGGCTCAGTGCTTTGCAGCGCGGCAAAATCGGCCTGCCATTTTTCGTAATGTTCGGTCGTGCGCTCAAGCAGTGCATCGCGCAGCCAGGTGCGGGCGTCATCAGGCACCAGGAAACTGGAACTCTCATCCCAGCCATAGGCCTTTTTGGTCAACCTGATTTCATCGTCGCCCAAGGGCTCGCCGTGGGCGGCAGCAGTGTTGTGTTTGTTTGGCGAGCCATAGCCGATCACGCTGTCGACCACAATCAGGGTGGGCGCGTCATCGGTCTGCCTGAACACGTCGACAGCCCGGGCCAGGGCTTCGAGGTCGTTGGCGTCGGACACATGCAGGGTGTTCCAGCCATAGCCCTCAAAACGGGTCATCACGTCTTCACTGAAGGCCAGTTCCGTGTGGCCTTCGATGCTGATGGTGTTGTTGTCGTAGATCCAGCACAGGTTGGCCAGCTTCAGGTGGCCGGCCAGGGAGGCCGCTTCGGCGGTCACGCCTTCCATCATGTCGCCGTCGCCGCAGAGCACGTAAACGTTGTAATCGAACAGCGTGCGGTCGGCTGCGTTGAAACGTTCGCCCAGCCAGCGTTCGGCCATGGCCATGCCGACGCTGTTGGCGCAGCCCTGGCCAAGAGGGCCGGTGGTGGTTTCCACGCCCGTGGTCATGCGGTATTCCGGGTGGCCTGGCGTCTTGGAGTCGAGCTGGCGGAACTGTTTGATGTCATCAAGGCTGACCGCAGGCTGGCCCGAGGGCTTGCCGTGCTCGTCGATCTCGACCACGCCAGCCAGGTGCAGCAGCGAGTAAAGCAGCATTGAAGCGTGGCCCACTGACAGCACGAAGCGGTCGCGATTAGGCCAGTCCGGATGTTCAGGGTGGTAGCGCAGGAACCGCTTCCACAGCGTGTAGCCCACCGGCGCCAGTGCCATGGGCGTACCTGGGTGGCCGGAGTTGGCCTGCTGCACGGCATCCATGGCCAGGGTGCGGATGGTATTGATGCAGAGTTGGTCGCGTGCGGTGCGTTGTTCGCTGGTAAAGGACGTGCCCATTGAGTAAACCCTCGGTGACGTGCTGCTGAACATCCAGAAACATGTCGAGCGCGGCAATGCGCGGTTTGTTCCAAGAGATTCCAACCCGCTCGAGCGAACCCGTTTCTCGTTCTGCCGATGAAACGTAGCGACGAAAAGCTCGGGTGACTGCGATTGCCCCATTGCCCTTGCGGACTAGCCGTTGCGCTAGCCGAGGTGCAAATGAATGCCTTTGCGCTCGGCAGCGGCGGTCAGATCGCTCTGCATCTGCATGCTGATGGCAGGGTTGGACCTCAGGCTGACGGACCTGGGTGTGAATCCTGGCTGCTCCATGGCGTTCAGCAGCTCCCTGGCCCCGCCATCGGTGATGCCGTTGTCGCTGAGGTTGAGCTTGCTCACGCGGCCATGGCCGCTGCCCAGGGCCTGGGCAAGTGCCGAGGCGCCCCGGTCACCCAGACCACCGCGAGCCAGGCTCAGGTCACGCAGTCGGCAATCCGGGTCCTTGATCAGCGCCGCGAGCGACTCGCCCCCCTCAGGGCCCATGAGGTTATGGCTGAAGCCAAGGTTGAGGCACAGCGAGTTGAAGGGGCCCGGGTTAGCCCTCAAGGCCTCGACGACCGCCTGTATTTCCCTGCTGTCCAGGTCTTGGTAGCTGGAGAGGTCCAGCTCTCCTCGACTGCCACTTTGCCGCAGCACACTGCTGACAATCTCCCCGGTGCGTGGCTGCAAACGGTCGCCGCCTGTCCGTAGATGTGTCTGGGCGTGCGCTGCAGGCAGCGCCGCCAAGGCTTCAGCGCTGAAATTGTTCCAGCGCAGATCAATAGTCGCCAGCCGGGGAAGCGGCTGCTCGAAGAGCGGCGCCAACTGAGTCAGATGCTGATCATTAAGGCCCTGGTTGCGCAGGTTGAGGGATATTCGCAATGAGGACTCGCTGCGTTCGGCAATCGCCGGAATATACGGCGCATCACGAGGGTTCAGGCCCTCCAGACGCAGCTCCCTGGAGGGCGGCGAGGTAAGCAGCGCCTGAAACACCACCTGGCGCTGCTCTTCTGACAATGGGGCCAACGCCACCTCCACATGCTTGCGCTCGCGCAGCAGATGGCTCACATCACGTTGGAACGTCGTCATGTCCTGGGGCGAGCGGCGTGCCAGCGAGGTGATCGCATTACGGGTCATGGCCAGGCCCACGCCTGGCTTGTCATCCTGACTGAATCTCACCTGCTCAGACCACTCTTTGTTGGAAAGCGCGAGAGAGAACAAGGCCTTGGCCGCCATCGCCTCGCCATGTTCGCGTGACAGATGCTGTTTTTGTGCGTCCGACAGCGCATCCAGCATGACGTGGTGAGCCACTTGCGCGTTCAGCTCAGAGGGCAACTTCCTGGGTTGCGAAGTCGAAGTCTTTTCATTCTTGGGCGCCCGGCCAAGGTTCAGCAATGAGTTGAAGTAGTGAGAAGAAAGTCTCATCGGATCAGGCACCTGTTGAATGTGCGTCGCTTTGCAGGAATTCCAAACGAACGGATGAGGCGAAAGGGCAATTGCAGCCGACCTGTTCGTCTCGTTACCTGAGTGTCTTCAATGAGTGAACCGGTTCCGCACGCGGATGCCTGCTTGCCGCTGGCCGCGAAACTTAAGTGAACCTTAATCGTTTCAGTAATTGTCGCTCGCTGGCGAACCATATTTCGTAATCGGCTTCGAACAGAGTGCGGCGTGTGTTTCGCAGTGGCCAGAGGTAACTTCCATGAAACAAGCAATCCTGAGTAAATATCGATTCCTGTTGAAAACCTTTGGTTATGTCGGCTGGTCGTTATTCTGGCTGCTGATCTGGGACATCATCGTCACCGTCGATTTCATGCTCTTTCTCGATCGCAGGATTTCCCTGCCTTCGTTGCCGTTGACGCTGCTGGCTTCGGCGCTGGTGGTGCTGACCAGTTTCCGTAACTCCAGCGCCTACAACCGCTGGTGGGAAGCGCGCACGTTGTGGGGCTCGCTGGTCAACAATTCCCGCAGCTTCGCGCGTCAAGTGCTGACGCTGATTCAGGACGAAGGCGACATCAATCCGGCCAAGGCTGTGCTGTTGCGTCGCCATGTGGCTTACGTCAAATGCCTGTCTGCTCATTTGAAGGGCGGCGCATGCGGTGAGGACGTGCAGGCACTGATCACCCGCGAGGAATTCGCGCGGCGGCACGACACCAACAACTTTCCCAACGATGTGCTCAATGCGTCGGCTGCGTTGATCGCCAAGGAGTATCAGGCTGGGCGCCTGGATGCCATCCATCTGGCACGTATCGAGTCGACGCTGGTGGACATCTCCAACTGCCAGGGCGGCATGGAGCGAATCGCGAATACGCCGTTGCCGTACCCTTACGTGGCGTTCCCGCGGCTGTTCATCAGCCTGTTCTGCGTGATTTTGCCCATTGGCCTGGTGGACACGCTGGGCTGGTTCACGCCGTTGGCATCAACGGTGGTCGGCTTCATGCTGCTGGCAATTGAAAAAATCGGCACCGACCTGCAAAGCCCTTTCAGCGCCAGCGAACACGAAATCCAGATGACCGCCCTGTGCAACAACATCGAACGCAATCTGGATTCGATGCTCAGGGACGCCAAGGATGAGAAGACCATCTGACCAGCAGGGGCGATGCAGGAGCGCTGCGCTTAGCGCAGCTCTCCACACAGGTCCACTTCGACCAGACGGCGCACCTCTTCAGGCGGCAAATCGGCACCGAGCAACAGGTGCAACTTGCCCAGCGCCGCTTCGCGAGTCATGCCACCACCTGACAGCACGCCCGCCTCACGCAACTGACTGCCCGCTGCATAGACGTCCAGCTCCACCCCACCTTCGTGACATTGGGTGATGGCAACCACGCAGATGCCGCGGTCACGGGCGTGCTTGAGGCTGGCCAGAAACTGAAGGTCGTCGGCAGGCCCTGTGCCGTTGCCGAAGCATTCCAGCACCAGACCCTGAACGTTGCTGTGGACCATGGCGTCGACGTGCGCGGCGCCAATGCCCGGAAACAGCGGCAGAACCGCCACCTGTGCCAGTGACAGCGGGCGACGATAGTCCACTGCAGTTTCAGGCACTGCGACGGCTTTTCCGCTGTGGGCACGCTTGAGCGCCGCGAACGGATGACGCCCGAAGCTGCGGACCTTGGCGCAGCGAGTGGGGGCCAGCAGTTCGCCGTGAAAGTACAGGTGCACGCCGCCAGGCAGGCCTTTGCCCAGCGCCAGCAGCGAGCCGCTGACGTTTTCCCAGGCATCGCTGTCCGGCACGCCTGCTGGCAGCATCGAGCCGGTAAACAGCACCGGTGCCGCAAGCCCCAGCAGCTGGAAGCTCATCGCGGCAGCGCTGTAAGCCAGGGTGTCGGTGCCGTGCAGCACCAGCACCGCATCACAGCCGTCGACCTCAACTGCGTCGACCACAGCCTGGCGCAGGCGCAACCAGTACTCGGGGGTCATGTTGGCGCTGTCGATCAGCGGCGACATCTCGCGAAACTGCCACTGCGGCACCGACACCTGCGTTTGCGTGGCCAGATGCTCGGCCATGCGCGCCTCGAACCCCGAGGCCGGCGCCAGACCGCTGGCGCTGGCCTGCATGCCGATGGTGCCACCGGTATAAAGAACCATCACGCGCTGAGCGGGTTTGGGCGATTCAACAGTCATGGCTCTTCTCCGGTGCGGCGCGTGGCAGCTTAGTGGGTGCGTGGCGCGGGTTTAGCCACGGCCTCAGCCTGATGGGTCGGCTGATGAGTCGGGTTGGCTGGCCAGGCATTGCGATCCAGGTCCAGATCCGGGAACTGGCTGGAATCGAACACCGGCGTCTTCACCCCGGCCTTACGCTGGGCATCGTAGTCGCGCAGGATGCGCATGGCGACCTTGAACAGCATGGCCAGGGCGATCAGGTTGACGAACGCCAGCATGGTCATGGTGATATCGGCGAAGGCGAACACAGTGTTGAGGTCAACCACGGCACCCCACAGGATCAGCACCAGCACCAGAATGCGGTAGCCGACGATGGCCATTTTCTTCTCGCCGAACAGGAAGCGCAGGCTGTTTTCACCCAGGTAATAGTTGTAGAGAATCGAGGTGAAGACGAACAGTGCCAGGGCAACGCTGATGAAAACACGGCCCCAGTCACCCACTACCGCTGCCAGCGAGTTCTGCGCCAGGACGATGCCGTTGCCGCTGTAGCCGATGTCGTAGATGCCGGAAAGTAGAATCAGCAAGGCGGTGCAGGTGCAGATCACAAAGGTGTCGAGGAACACGCTGAAGGCCTGAACCACACCTTGTGCCACCGGGTGCTCGACCTGAGCGACCGCCGCGACGTTGGGCGCACTGCCAAGACCTGCTTCGTTGGCGAACACGCCGCGTTTGACGCCCATGACGATGGCGCTGCCGATCAGGCCGCCAAACACTGGATCAAGGCCGAAGGCGCTGCGCACGATGGTCGCCAGCATGGCCGGTACGTGGTCGATCTGCAGCACGATGACGTAGACGGTCACGCCGATGTAAATCACGGTCTTGACCGGCACCAGCAGGTCGGAAATGGCGGCGATGCGTTTAATGCCACCGATGAACGCCAGACCCAGCAGCACAACGAGGCAGACGCCGGTGGTCATGGTGTCGATACCGAAGGCGCCCTTGAGCGAGTCGGTGACGGCGTGGGATTGCAGGCCGTTGAAAGCGAAGCCGAAGGTCACCAGCAGCAATACAGCCATGACCATGCCCAGCCAGCGCTTACCCAGGCCGTGCTGGATGTAGTACGCCGGGCCGCCACGGAACTGGCCTTCGGAGTCCTTGCGCTTGTACAACTGAGCAAGTGCACACTCGATGAAGCTGCTGGACATGCCCACCAGTGCGGTGACCCACATCCAGAATACGGCGCCAGGGCCACCCAGTGTCACGGCGATACCGACGCCAGCAATGTTGCCCGCGCCGACGCGGCCGGCAAGGCTGAGCATCAATGCCTGGAAAGAGCTGAGCTGGCCTGAGCTGCTGCGCAGACTGTCTTTAAAAACAGCGAACATGTGGAAAAAGTGGCGAAACTGGACGAATCGCGAACGAATCGTGAAATAACCGCCGAGCCCTACGATCAGTACGATCAGCACTTTGCCCGATAGGAAGTCGTTGATGACTTCAAGCATGATGAATCCTCTCGCTGTTGTTTTTAGGGGCGCGCACTATACCGGTGCGCTCGTGTTGCGTCTGCAAGACTTTCCGTTGTGCGGAGCGATTTCATCCTTGTGGTTGAGGGCAGCCGGTGTTTTGAAGGTGAAGATTTGCAGGTAAAAAAAAGGGTCCGAGAGAATCATCTCTGGACCCCCAAAAGGATGAGGGGTGTCTAGACCCTCAACCTGGTGAGCGTGTTGCTGGTTTGCTGTCGATCACCTGATCAGGCCTTCAACGGCACCAGACGCGGAGCAATCATGTTTTCCGGGCGCAGGATGTCATCGAGCATGGCGTCATCGAGCAAGCCTTCTTCGCGCACCAGTTCCAGCACGCCGCGGCCGCTTTCCAGGGCGATGCGCGCAATACGTGTGGCGTTTTCGTAGCCGATGTAGGGGTTCAGTGCAGTGACCAGGCCGATGGAATGCTCGACCAGTTCGCGGCAGCGGGTTTCGTTGGCGGTAATGCCGACAATGCAATGCTCGCGCAGCATGTCCATGGCGCGTTGCAGGAGGCGGATCGAGTCGAAAATCTTGTAGGCGATCAGCGGCTCCATCACGTTGAGCTGCAACTGGCCGCCTTCGGCCGCCATGGTCAGCGCCAGATCGTTGCCGATGACTTCGAAGGCCACCATGTTGACCGCCTCCGGGATTACCGGGTTGACCTTGCCGGGCATGATCGAGCTGCCTGGCTGGCGCGCTGGCAGGTTGATTTCATTGATGCCGGTGCGCGGGCCGCTGGACAGCAGGCGCAGGTCATTGCAGATCTTCGACAGTTTTACCGCCGTGCGCTTGAGCATCCCGGAAAACAGCACAAAGGCGCCCATGTCGGAGGTCGCTTCAATCAGGTCGGCGGCCGGTACCAGTGGCTGACCGCTGATGATCGCCAGACGCGACACCGCCAGGTGCTGGTAGCCAGGGTCGGCGTTGATGCCGGTACCGATGGCGGTGCCCCCCAGGTTGACTTCGGTCAGCAGCTCGGGCGCCAGGCTGCGCAAGCGGTTGAGGTCTTCGTTCAGGGTGGTGGCGAAGGCGCGAAATTCCTGGCCAAGGGTCATCGGCACCGCGTCCTGCAACTGGGTGCGGCCCATTTTCAGGACGTGGTTAAATTCCTGACCCTTGGCGGCGAACGCCTGAATCAGGCTGTCGAGGCTTGCCAGTAGGGCGTCGTGGCCCAGCAGCAGGCCCAGGCGGATGGCCGTCGGGTACGCGTCATTGGTCGATTGCGCCATATTGACGTCGTTGTTGGGGTGTAGCTGCTTGTAATCGCCTTTCTCAAAGCCCATGGCTTCCAGGGCGATGTTGGCGATGACTTCGTTGGCATTCATGTTGGTAGAGGTGCCAGCACCGCCTTGAATCATATCCACCACGAAATGCTCGTGGAAATCGCCGCGAATCAAACGCGCGCAGGCTTCACTGATCGCCGCATGCTTGGTCGCGTTGAGGTGGCCCAACTGGTGGTTCGCGTCAGCGGCCGCCTGCTTGACCATCGCCAGCCCCACTACCAGCTTCGGGTAGTGCGAGAGCGGGACGCCGGACAGATGGAAATTGTTCACTGCCCGCAGCGTCTGGATACCGTAATACGCGTCGGCAGGTACTTCGAGTACACCCAGCAAATCTTTTTCGAGGCGCGATGATGCAGGCGAGGACATGATAGAGAAGGTCTCAAGAGAAGCACGGGCAGGGCCGCAACGCCGGTGATACTGGTCTTTGAGGTGATCTTTGACCAATGCTGTTACATACTGGCCCATGCCGAAACGGCATAATGCAATGTGATCTTAATATTGACGTGGGGCCGGCTGCAGCCGGGAAGAGGCCGCAACAGCCACTGGCAATGTGTCGGCTAGGCGACTGACCTCCCGGCTAAAGCCGGTCCCACGTCGGCCAGTTCCACGTGAGCCGGTCCCGCGTCTTGGTCTGGCGGCCAGACACAGAATCCCACGCGTCAGAGGACAACATGAATCTTGAAAGCAAATGGCTGGAAGACTTCAGCGCCCTGGCCTCCACGCGCAGTTTTTCCCAGGCGGCGGAGCGGCGTTTCGTCACCCAGCCGGCATTCAGTCGGCGTATTCGTAGCCTGGAAGCGGCGCTGGGACTGACGCTGGTCAACCGTTCGCGCACGCCCATCGAGCTCACGGCCGCTGGCCAGTTGTTTCTTGTCACCGCGCGCACGGTGGTCGATCAATTGGGCGAGGTGCTTCGCCACCTGCATCATCTGGAAGGTGGGCAGGGCGAAGTCATGCAGGTCGCCGCCGCACACTCCCTGGCGCTGGGCTTCTTTCCTCGCTGGATCGCGCAATTGCGCAACGAAGGCCTGAACATCGCTACTCGGTTGGTGGCGACCAACGTCGGTGACGCCGTGCATGCCCTGCGCGAAGGTGGCTGTGACCTGATGCTGGCGTTCTATGACCCTGACGCCGCGTTGCAGATGGACCCGGAGATTTTCCCGTCGCTGCATCTGGCCCACACCGAAATGCTGCCGGTCTGCGCCGCTGATGAGCAAGGTCAGCCGTTGTTCGATCTGGAAGGGGAGGCCAGCGTGCCGCTGCTGGCGTACAGCGCGGGGGCCTTTCTCGGTCGTTCCGTTAACCTGCTGCTGCGTCAGCGGAACCTGCGCTTCACCACGATTTATGAAACGGCCATGGCTGACAGTCTGAAAAGCATGGCCCTTGAGGGCCTGGGTATCGCCTGGGTGCCCAGGCTCAGCGCGCGTGCCGAGCTGGCGCGAGGCGAACTGGTGATCTGCGGCGGCCCTCAGTGGCATGTGCCACTGGAAATACGTCTGTATCGCTGCGCACTGATGCGCAAGGCCAATGTGCGCCTGCTGTGGCGCAGGCTGGAGACCGGGGCCGCTCACGAGCAGGGGTGACCGCTTGCTATGCCAGGGCGAGCGGCCTGTTTCAATTCATGGCCATTGGTTCAGTTGCGCGGCAATTTGCTCCTTGTTCTTGTCGCTGTAAACGTAGCAGTTGGCGCGTAACGGATTGCGCAGTGCAACAAGATTGGTTTCACACCACCAGCCGCCTTTGTAGAGAACCTCTGCCGCTTCGTGGGTGCCGCCCAGCATATGACCCGTTACATGGGCGGCTGCCGTGTAGAACGTCGTGGAGGCAATCCCGGCATAGTGGTCGATCGAAGTAGCGCTTGCCGCGGAACTGTTGAGCTTGCTTTGGGTGAGCAGCAGATACTTGCCCAACGCGTTGACAGGTTGATTGTGTTCATCCCGGTACTGGCTGGCCAGTTCTGTCCATTGCGCCAGCGTTTTATCCAGATCTTCGCCTTTATAGGAAAAGTTGGTCCACGGTGCCGAGTGCTCGATGAACTGCAGCTGTACCCGGCGCCCGGTAAAGCTTTCCAGGTCTTTGCGCAGCCACTGGAAGTAGGTCTTGTGCAGGTCGCCGCGATCTTCAGTCGCAATATCGTCATGTATGAAGACATAGAAGAACAGCGGTCGTTTCGAGGCTGGCGGGTCAGCGGCAACTGGCTGCATGATCATCAGCGTCAGCATGAACAAGCCGGTAAACATATTGAGTGCAAGTGTTTTCATATCTATCAGTCCTTTGCCCGATATGCGGGGCGCCAATGGGCGCGAAAGTACTCAGTAACGTGACCTGCTTCATGCAGGTTGCTTCAATTGGACGATCAAATGTGATACGCCGAGGAATATATAATTGCTTCAAACTGTGGGTGCAGCTGACAGCTGCTGTAGGACTTGCCCGATCTGCGCTGTGGGCATGACCCCTGCGCCTGCGCGGCCTGGCGTGATGACTCACGCCAGGCCGATTGCATCAGTTGATGCCAGGTATGGTGTCGACGTACTGTTGAATCAGTCCCTTGTTGGCATCGCTGAAGTAGCGGCAAGGGATGATCGAGGTGGTGGTGCTTGGCCACATGATTGTCTGGCATGGAAAGCCGGTTGCAGCCTCATGGGTAGCACCATACAGGTGGCCGATCTCGTGTTGCAGGGTGTTGTTATCTTTAAGAGACGCCATGGCGACGTTAAGGTTGGATGACGCGACGCCGTGTACGGAAATGTTGACTTTATTGGAGGTCACCAGCACGTATTTATGCCGCTCGGACGGACGCGGCAGATTTTTTGCGTCGGCATACCGGGTACTCTCGTTGTATAGCCGATATAACGGCTTGCCCAAGTCTTCCGCGCGATAAGCGAAGTCGGTAAGGCCGGGTTCATCGTTGATAAAGGTGACCACTGTTCTGCGGCCGGTTATCTGCTCAAGTTCGGCGAGCAAAGGGTCCAGGTAGTGTTCTGCCAGTTCGGCACGTTCGTACTGGCTAAGTTGATCGTGCATGATCAGAAAGAGTCCCAGATTGGGGCCGGCCGCGCTGGCGAAGGGCAGGTAGAAAAAGACAGCCAGTGCCAGCCAGGTTTTAAATGTTTTGTTCATTGAGACGTTCTCATCCTTGAGTGGAGAAATTAAGTTGCAACTTCACTGTTGCGCGGCCAGTTAAACAAAAAGTTGTGAGGCATGGCAGTGTCCTATGGCGACACCGGCGGTGGGAGCTGGTTGTTGCGGGATGTAAGACGCATCAGTCGGCGCTGACGGAGTTGGGTCGCTGATACCGGCCGCTCTTAGCGGCGGTAAACCCGACCCTTACCTGCCTCGGAGTGGCTGCTGACAGAAGGTCATGGCAGGTGCTTCAAATCGGGAAGTTTGCGCTATACTGCGCGGCCTTTGGCCGACTCGAGCGGTCATTTTTCGTACAGCAAGCCACGCCGGTCGTTCCCGCGTGGCTTGTTGTTTTCTGCAGCGCCTGCGGGCGCCCGATGAGAGGCACGACGATGAGCGCACTGGTTGGCGTGATCATGGGCTCCAAGTCCGATTGGTCCACCCTTAGCCACACCGCCGATATGCTGGAAAAGCTAGGCATTCCGTACGAAGTCAAAGTGGTGTCGGCGCACCGTACTCCGGATTTGCTGTTCCAGTATGCCGAGCAGGCCGAAGGCCGTGGCATTGAAGTCATCATCGCGGGCGCGGGCGGTGCAGCGCATCTGCCAGGCATGTGCGCGGCCAAGACGCACCTGCCGGTACTCGGCGTGCCGGTGCAGTCCTCGATGCTCTCGGGTGTCGACTCGCTGCTGTCCATTGTGCAGATGCCGGCAGGCATCCCCGTTGCGACGCTGGCCATTGGCAAGGCGGGCGCGATCAACGCCGCGCTGCTGTCGGCCAGCATTCTGGGCGCCAAGCATCCACACTTCCACGCGGTGCTGAAGAAATTCCGTACCGAGCAGACAGACAGCGTCCTGGACAATCCAGACCCGCGCGACGCCTGAGGTTTATCCATGAAGATCGGTGTAATAGGTGGTGGCCAGCTAGGCCGCATGCTGGCTCTGGCGGGAACGCCGCTGGGGATGAACTTCGCCTTTCTGGACCCGGCGCCGGATGCCTGTGCAGCGGCACTGGGCGAGCATCTGCGTGCCGATTACGGCGATCTGGATCATCTGCGTCAGCTGGCCGATGAAGTCGATCTGGTGACCTTCGAATTTGAAAGCGTGCCCGCTGAAACCGTGGCGTTTCTTTCGCAGTTCGTGCCGGTCTATCCGAGTGCCAACGCTCTGCGCATTGCCCGTGATCGCTGGTTCGAAAAAAGCATGTTCAAGGACCTGGGCATTCCCACGCCTGCGTTCGCCGACATTCAATCGCAGGCCGATCTTGACGCTGCCGTGGCCACCATTGGCCTGCCTGCCGTGCTCAAGACCCGCACCCTGGGCTACGACGGCAAGGGCCAGAAAGTGCTACGCAGCGCCGCCGACGTGGCGGGCACCTTCGCTGAACTGGGCAGCGTCGCCTGCCTGCTTGAAGGCTTCGTGCCGTTCAGCGGTGAGGTGTCCCTGATCGCCGTGCGCGGCCGCGATGGCGAGACCCGTTTCTACCCGCTGGTGCACAACACCCACGACAACGGCATCCTGCGTATTTCCATCGCCAGCACTGACCATCCGTTGCAGGCAATGGCCGAGGACTACGCCGGTCGCGTGCTCAAGCAGCTTGATTACGTCGGCGTGCTGGCCTTCGAGTTCTTTGAAGTGGACGGTGGCCTCAAGGCCAATGAAATTGCGCCTCGGGTCCACAACTCCGGGCACTGGACCACCGAAGGCGCGCAGTGCAGCCAGTTCGAGAATCACTTGCGTGCAGTGGCTGGCCTGCCCCTGGGTTCAACGGCCAAGATCGGTGAGAGCGCCATGCTCAATTTCATCGGCGAAGTGCCTGCAGTGGCCGACGTTGCGGCCATTGATGACTGCCACCTGCATCACTACGGCAAGGCGTTCAAGGCAGGCCGTAAAGTGGGCCATGCCACGGTGCGCAGTGTCGATCGCGCAACCCTTGATCGCCAGGTCAAGCGGGTCGAAGCGCTGATCAAGCGCTGAAGCGTCCGGTCGAATGTAACCGGGAATGTCTAGGCATTGAACCATTCCCGTTGCGCACCTCTCTGATAGCGTGATGCCAACAGCCACACACGTTGGCCGTTCACTTTTCACGAGGGAAATCAGCATGGGTATCATTGGAACCATCTTCATCGGTCTGATCGTCGGCCTGCTCGCGCGCTTCCTCAAGCCGGGCGATGACAGCATGGGCTGGATCATGACCATTCTGCTGGGTATCGCAGGTTCGCTGGCGGCCACTTATGGCGGTCAGGCTCTGGGTATCTACCAGGCAGGCGAGGGTGCAGGTTTCCTCGGCGCACTGGTTGGCGCGGTCATCCTGCTGGTCATCTACGGCATGATCAAGCGCAAGTAAGCGTTGTTCACCGGCCCCTTGCGTCTCGGTGCGCGGGGGGCTGGAATGACGCCTTGTCATTCATCCCCACCTTTCTTGCCGAGCCTGTCGATGCGTCGTCTCCTGCTTGTATCGCTTCTATTGATATGCGGCCTCGCCCGCGCTGAAATCTCCGAGACCGACTGGCTGGAGCTGATGCCCAAATCAGACCAGAAAGCCCTCGAAGCCATGCCCGACATCGACCATGACTCCCCGGAAGCCCAGGGCACCTTCGACAGCAAGGGCGGCCTGAAACAGAGTAAGGGGCTGCCAGCGGTGATGTATTCGGCCAAGACCGTATCCGCGATGGATGGCAAGCATGTGCGACTTGGTGGTTATCCGGTGCCACTGGAAACCGATGCCAAGGGCCACAGCACTCTGTTCTTCCTCGTCCCGTACCCCGGCGCCTGCATCCACGTGCCGCCTCCGCCGCCCAACCAGTTGGTGCTGGTCCGCTACCCGAAGGGCTTGAAGATCGACGATATCTACACACCGCTCTGGGTAATTGGCACATTGAAGGTCGAGAAAGTCAGCAACGACCTCGCCGACGCGGCCTATGCGCTGCAAGCAGAGAAGGCGCGGGTGGTGGTAGAGGCTGATTTGTAATTCAGATCACGCAAAGGCTTCGGCGGTATGACGTGGGACCGGCTTCAGCCGGGAAGGCGGTGTTTCAGATCACACCTATGTGGCTATGATTCTGGCCTCTTCCCGGCTGAAGCCGGTCCCACGACTCAATCCCAGGTGGCCATTAGTCTTCGACCAGCGACTCGGCCCACACGCTGATTGCCAGCACGTGCATTTCGTTGGGAGCCAGTGTCACCACATCGTCCAGCACATTGGCGCTTTCGACGCAGACCATGCCTTGCCAGCCGTCTTCGGCCATGTCGCTGAAGCTTTTGGTTTTCTCGATCCAGGGGTTCCACAGCACGGCGGATTTCGAACCGGCCGTGCAGATGTGGATTTTGCGCTGCCACTGGGGGTCGACGATGCTCAGCATGTCTGGCGTGTCGAGGTAGATGCGGTCGGTTTCCCCGGCAAATTTCAGCTCGCCAGCCTGTTCGCGTTCTTCCCAGTTTTCCAGGGTTTCGATGTAGCGCACGCCGTCCAGGCCCTTGACGGCGATTTCGCGCACATCGCTGACGGCGAAATAGGTGTGCAATGCCTGGCTGAAACTGACGGTTTCAGTGCCGCCGTTGAAGCTGACCAGGCTGACGTTGAGCGCTTCATCCAGGCGAATGCTGAGTTTGAGCCCGACGTTGTGAGGCCAGCCCGGCAGATGGCCTTCGGCCTGAGGCTGGATGAACTCGATCAGCAGCGCATCGCCATCCTCGCCCACGCCCATCAGTTCCCAGTCAATGGCGCGCACTTCGCCGTGGGCCTTGGCGGGCTCGTCGCTGTCGCGCATGGCCTGCACGGCTGACGGGTTGCGTTGCAGGTTGCCGAACCATGGCCAGCAGATCGGCATGCCGCCGCGGATCGCTTTGCCTTTCTTGAAGGCTGCCTGGCCGTTGGCCCAGATCAACGGCTGCTGCCCGTCGCGCTGATAGCTGACGATATGCGCACCCTGCTGGGCGACGACCAGTTCGGCGTCACCGTGGCGGATGCGCCAGCCATTGAGTTCATCGATCTGGACGGTTTCAACCTGAGGCGTTGGCATGCAAAAACTCTCAAACAAGGACTATAAGCAGATGGACCCTATCAAAGTCAGTGAGTTCGTGCCGCCCTTAATCGCGTTTTGTTCACTCTTGTGGCTCAGCGCCGAGCCGGTACGGAGCGGGTACGCCCGCTGCCATCGATAGCCACGAACACGAATACCGCCTCGGTCACCTTGCGCCATTCGCTGGACAGCGGGTCGTCGCTCCAGACTTCAACCATCATCTGGATCGAGCTGCGGCCGATTTCCAGCGCCTGGGTGTAAAAGGACAATTGCGCGCCCACCGCCACCGGGACCAGAAACGCCATGCGATCGATCGCCACTGTGGCAACCCGGCCGCCCGCGATCTTGGTCGCCATGGCGGTGCCTGCCAGGTCCATCTGGGACACTAGCCAGCCGCCGAAAATATCGCCAAACCCATTGGTTTCCCGGGGCAGTGCAGTAATTTGCAAGGCCAGGTCGCCTTGCGGGATTGGATCTTCTTGTTCGAGCTCGATCATGCCTAAGGGTGCCTCTGACCCATGACTCTCAATTTTTTGCCGCGGTGGCAGGCGCCATTCAGAACCCGGCGCGTGAACATTGAATGTTCAGCGCAGAGCGATGCGCCTGAAAGGGAAACTCTGCGAAAGCGGCTGACGACAGCTGATTTCGCACAGCACCCCCTGACGTGCGGGTGATGCGCTACATTTCGACACAGCCTGAGGCTCATCAACGGGGCGCGAGTATATCGGGCGATGCGTCACGAGACGACCGTCCGGTCCTGATTTCGCCGATAAACGCTTCAGCCTGTGTGCTTTTTGAAACAATTTGCTATCTTGCCAAACTCGAGAAGGCGGCATGACTGCCTGTATCACGCAATTTTGGTGCCCATCCGCACAGTTGCTCAAGACGATCGCACGTGCAGGCCACCCCGCCGCACGTTGTGAGGCTGTCGCCAATCCCTATAAAGAGAAGCCTTCCAGAGAATTATCTGATGCCCACTGTGCCTCCAAGTACTGCGCAGCCTTCGCGCCCGTTGACTGGCAACGATTACAAAACCTTGTCCCTTTCTGCATTGGGTGGCGCGCTGGAGTTCTACGACTTCATCATCTTCGTGTTTTTCGCGGCGGTGGTGGGCAAGCTGTTCTTCCCCGTGGACATGCCGGAATGGCTGCGCATGATGCAGACCTTCGGGATTTTCGCTGCAGGGTATCTGGCACGTCCGCTGGGCGGCATCATCATGGCGCACTTCGGCGACTTGCTGGGGCGCAAGAAGATGTTCACTTTGAGCATTTTCATGATGGCCGTGCCGACGCTGATCATGGGCCTGCTGCCGACGTACGCGCAGATCGGCCTGTGGGCGCCGATTCTGCTCCTGCTGATGCGCGTGATTCAGGGCGCGGCGATTGGCGGTGAAGTGCCCGGCGCCTGGGTTTTTGTGTCCGAACATGTCCCGCAGCGCCACATCGGCTACGCCTGCGGCACCCTGACCTGCGGCCTGACCAGCGGGATTCTGCTTGGCTCGCTGGTCGCCACCTTCATCAACACGCTGTACACCCCGGTCGAGGTTGCGGACTACGCCTGGCGTATCCCGTTTCTGCTGGGCGGCGTGTTCGGCCTGGCGTCGGTGTACCTGCGCCGCTGGCTGCACGAGACCCCGGTATTCGCCGAGATGCAGGCGCGCAAGACCCTTGCCGAAGAAGTACCGCTCAAGGCCGTGCTGCGTGATCATCGCGGCGCCATCGCCATTTCGATGCTGCTGACCTGGCTGCTGTCAGCCGGGATTATCGTCGTGATCCTGATGACCCCGACCATTTTGCAGACCGCCAGTTATGGCTTCCCGGCAGCCGTCGCGCTGAAGGCCAACAGCCTGGCCATCGTCTGTCTGAGCATCGGCTGCATTGTCGCCGGCGCGCTGGCCGATCGAATCGGCGCCGGGCGCGTGTTCCTGTTCGGTAGCTTTGGCCTGCTGCTCAGCTCCTGGACGTTCTACCACTCGCTTGCCGCCAACCCTGACTGGCTGTTCCCGCTGTACGCGGTGACCGGTCTGTTCGTCGGCACCATTGGCGCAGTGCCTTACGTGATGGTCAAGGCATTCCCGGCAGTGGTGCGTTTCTCCGGGCTGTCGTTTTCCTACAACCTGGCCTACGCCATCTTCGGCGGCCTGACGCCGATGGTCGTGACCTTCATGCTCAAATCGAGCCCGATGGGGCCTTCGTGGTATGTGGCGATTCTGTGCGTCATGGGCATGCTGATCGGCGGTTATCTGATCGCCCGCAAACGCTGACAGACCTGGGCGCACCTCTGCGACTGCAGTCAACCGCCACGCCTGAACAGGCGTGGCGGCTTTCATGCAAATGTCACAATAGAGTCATAGAGTCGTCACGCGTGCGGCTGATACTCCGGCCAACGGACCTATTTCTTCACCTCGCTCGGAGCAGGGTATGACCTTCAAGCGCTTGCTGATGGCAATTAGCCTCGCGACGGCGGGCATGATTGCCGGCCAGGCTGCGGCGGCTGTTGACCCTGCCATCAAGCCTTACGTCAAGACTTCGGGCGTTTCCGGCACTCTGTCCAGCGTTGGCTCCGACACCCTGGCCAACCTGATGACGCTGTGGGCCGAGGCCTACAAGAAAGAATACCCAAGCGTGAACATCCAGATTCAGGGCGCAGGCTCTTCAACTGCGCCGCCTGCCCTGACCGAGGGCACCGCCAACCTTGGGCCCATGAGCCGCAAGATGAAGGACGGCGAACTGTCAGCCTTCGAGCAGAAACACGGCTACAAGCCCACAGCGATTGCGGTGGCGGTGGATGCCCTGGCGGTGTTCGTGCACAAGGACAACCCGATCAAGGGCCTGACCATCCAGCAGGTTGACGCGATTTTTTCGGTCACTCGCCTGTGCGGTGCCAGGACTGACATCAAGACCTGGGGTGATGTCGGCATTGCGGGCGACCTGGCGAACAGGCCGATCCAGCTGTTCGGTCGTAATTCGGTGTCCGGCACCTATGGCTACTTCAAGGAACAGGCCCTGTGCAAAGGCGACTTCAAGGCCAACGTCAACGAACAGCCAGGGTCTGCTTCCGTGGTCAGCGCCATCAGCAGCTCGCTCAACGGCGTCGGTTATTCCGGGATTGGTTATAAAACGTCCAACGTGCGCACTGTGCCCCTGGCCAGGAGTGAAGGCGGCGAGTTCGTCGAAGACAACGAAACCAACGCGCTTAATGGCAGTTACCCGCTGGCGCGCTTTCTGTATGTCTACGTCAACAAGGCGCCGAACAAGCCGCTAGCCCCACTGGAGGCTGAATTCATCAAGCTGGTGTTGTCCAGACAAGGCCAGGAAGTGGTCACCAAGGACGGTTACATCCCGTTGCCAGCCAAGGTCGTCACCAAGGCGCTGGCTGACCTGGGTCTGCAAGGCGACGCAGCCGCGAGATAATCCGCGTTGCAGGGTAGCTGGGTAATCGGGAGCATTTTCAGCTGTGCAGTGCGCTGCCATGACCCTGGGGGCGGGCCTGCCTGCGTCACCTTTTTGTAACGTTTTTGTCATAAATCCGCCTTAGGGTGTCCGCATAAAGATCCGGCAATGACTGATGACTGAGAGTTCACCCGCCCAGCGCATTGATTTCAATACGCCAGAGCAGCAACGCAAGCGCCGCGTTCGCGCTTTCAAAGATCGCCTTACCCGCTGGTACGTTGCAGTGGGCGGCCTTGCCGTGCTCGCGGCCATTACCCTGATCTTCTTTTATCTGGCCTATGTGGTGGCGCCCCTGTTCCAGGGCGCGAGCCTGAATGCCGAGGCGCCGCTCAAACCGGCCTGGCTGAAGACGGCCGGCACGCCGCTGATGCTCTCGGTCGAAGAGCAGAATCAGGTGGGCATGCGCCTGTCTGATCAGGGCGCCGTGGTGTTTTTCAGTGTGGTGGATGGGACAGAGCTCAAGCGGGTCAGCCTGCCTTTGCCCGCAGGCGTCAGCGTGGCGTCCATCGGTCAGGATCAGCCCGGCACGCCACTGGTCGCGCTGGGCTTGTCCAACGGTCAGGTGCTGGTGTTCAGGCACAACTACCTGATCACTTACCCGGACAACCACAAGACCATCACCCCGACTGTCACCTGGCCATACGGTGAGGCGCCGCTGGTGCTGGACGAGCAGGGCCGCGCGCTGGAGCACCTCAGCGTCAGTGCCAGTGGCGAGAAACTCATGATTGCTGGCACCACCGGCACCCAGCTCCACGTGCTGGCGCTGGTGCGCAACGAGAACATGCTGACAGGCGAGACCGTGAGCGAGCAGAGCCGGATCGAACTGCCGCAGATGGCCGCGACGGTCAAAGCCGTTTACATCGACCCGCGTCAGCAGTGGCTCTACGTGATCAATGGCCGCGCCCAGGCTGACGTGTTCAGCCTGCGTGAGCGTACGCTCAACGGGCGTTACAAATTACTCGAAGACGGCAACGCCGAGATCACTGCCAGTGCGCAACTGGTGGGCGGTATTTCGCTGATCATCGGCAACTCCAAAGGCGGCATGACGCAGTGGTTCATGGCCCGCGACGTGGATGGCGAGCAGCGTTTGATGCCTGTTCGCGAGTTCAGGCTGGGCACCGCGCCCATCGCGCAGATCACCACCGAGCAGCGGCGCAAGGGTTTTGTCGCGCTGGATACCTCCGGTCAGCTCGGCGTATTCCACAGCACCGCGCATCGCACCTTGCTGATCGATCAGGTGGCGTCGGGCCCAGGCCTGATGACGCTGTCGCCGCGGGCCGACCGCCTGTTGCTGGAGCAGGGCGGCGCGCTGGTGCCAATGGTGCTGAAAAACCCGCACCCGGAAGTATCCTGGTCTGCGCTGTGGGGCAAGGTCTGGTACGAAAACTACGACGCGCCGCAGTATGTCTGGCAGTCCACGGCGTCCAATAGCGACTTTGAGCCCAAGCTGAGCCTGGCGCCGCTGACCTACGGCACGTTGAAGGCCGCGTTCTACGCCATGCTGCTGGCGGCGCCGCTGGCCGTGGCTGCCGCCATCTACACGGCGTACTTCATGGCCCCGCGCATGCGCCGCAAGGTCAAGCCGGTCATTGAGCTGATGGAAGCCATGCCGACCGTGATTCTCGGCTTCTTCGCCGGGCTGTTCCTGGCGCCTTATCTGGAAGAGCATCTGCCGGGGGTATTCTGCCTCCTGCTGCTCACGCCGATTGGCATTCTGGCGGCCGGTTTCGCCTGGAGCCGCCTGCCGGACTCGATTCGCCTGCGCATGCCTGAAGGCTGGGAAAGTGCTGTGCTGCTACCGGTGGTGCTGCTGGTGGCCTGGTGCTCGCTGAGCATGAGCCCGCATCTGGAGAACTGGTTCTTCGCTGGCGACATGCGCAACTGGATTTCTCACAACCTGAATATTCCCTACGACCAGCGCAATGCCCTGGTGGTCGGCATTGCCATGGGCTTTGCGGTCATCCCCAATATTTATTCGATTGCCGAGGACGCGGTGTTCAGCGTGCCGCGCAGCCTGACGCTGGGCTCGCTGGCCCTCGGCGCGACGCCCTGGCAGACCCTGACCCGGGTGGTCATCCTCACGGCCAGCCCGGGCATTTTCTCGGCATTGATGATCGGCATGGGCCGCGCCGTCGGTGAAACCATGATCGTGCTCATGGCCACTGGCAACACGCCGATCATGGACATGAACCTGTTCGAGGGGATGCGCACGCTGGCGGCCAACGTCGCAGTCGAGATGCCTGAGTCGGAAGTGGGTGGCAGTCATTACCGGGTGCTGTTTCTGGCGGCACTGGTGTTGCTGATGTTCACCTTTGTCATGAACACCCTTGCCGAGCTGATCCGTCAGCGCCTGCGCAAGCAGTACTCATCTCTCTGAAGGAAGGCCGTGTGAAGCAGAACTCCCTGATGAGTTGGTGCAAGACCGGCGCCCCTGGCGTCTGGATGAGTGCGGGCGCGGTGTCCATTGCCGTGATCATGACGCTGGGCCTGTTGTCGGTGATTGCCGTACGCGGCCTGGGGCATTTCTGGCCTGCGGACCTGGTTTATGCGCACTACAACGTGCCCGACCAGGCGCCCCATGTGCTGATTGGCGAGGTGGTCCAGCTCGAACAGGTTCCCCGCGCGCGGCTCAAGGGCGCCGGGCTGCCGGTGCCTGAACAGGGGCCGGAGTTCATGACCCGCGAGCTGTTAAAGGTCGGCAACCGCGATGTAAACCCCAGTGACTTCTCCTGGGTGATCGGCGAATGGCTGTCCGAACAGCGCCAGCCGCCTGAATTGATGACGCTTGAGCGACGCGAGTGGGGCAACTTCTACGGCTATCTGGTCAACGTCAAGGAAGACGGCAAGGTGGTGGCCGAAGGCGAGGCGGCCTGGCCAACGCTGCAGGCGCGGATCACCCGGGTGCAGCAGCTGGCTGACGAGCTGTACCAGCTGGAAAAGAAAGACATCGGCGCGATCAACCACGGCATCGAGCGCTTGCGCCTGCAGGCACGCAGGCTGGAGCTGCAAGGCCAGCTGACGCCTCAGGCCCAGGCTGACATGGCCAGTGAGCGGGCGGAGCTCGACAGCCGCTACCAGGCCATCGAAGGGCGGCTGGCGTCACTGCATCAGGCGTTCGACCGCGACAGCCTGACCGCACGCGACGCCAATGGCCGGGAAGTCGACATCAGCCTTGGCAAGATCGTCCACGCCTACCAGCCCAACGCCATGGGCACCCTGACCAAACTCGGTTTCTACTTTCAGAAGCTGTGGGAATTCCTCAGCGAAGACCCCCGCGAAGCCAACACCGAAGGGGGCATCTTCCCGGCGATTTTCGGCACCGTGATGATGACCCTGATCATGGCCGTGATCGTCACCCCATTCGGCGTACTGGCCGCTGTGTACCTGCGCGAATATGCGCGCCAGGGGCCGGTGACGCGCCTGATCCGCATTGCGGTGAACAACCTGGCGGGGGTGCCGGCCATCGTCTACGGCGTCTTCGGCCTGGGCTTTTTCGTCTACGTGCTGGGCGGCTCGCTGGATCAGCTGTTTTTCCCCGAAGCCTTGCCTGCGCCGACCTTCGGCACGCCCGGCCTGCTCTGGGCCTCGCTGACCCTGGCGCTGCTGGCGGTGCCGGTGGTGATCGTGGCCACTGAAGAAGGGCTGGCGCGCATCCCGCTGAGCCTGCGCGAAGGCTCGCTGGCGCTGGGTGCGACCAAGGCTGAAACGCTCTGGAAGATCGTCCTGCCCATGGCCAGCCCGGCGATGATGACCGGCCTGATCCTCGCGGTGGCGCGCGCAGCGGGGGAGGTCGCGCCGCTGATGCTGGTAGGCGTGGTCAAACTGGCGCCGTCGTTGCCGGTAGATGGCAACTATCCTTACCTGCATCTGGATCAGAAGATCATGCACCTGGGGTTTCATATTTACGACGTCGGCTTTCAGAGCCCCAATGTCGAGGCCGCGCGGCCACTGGTCTATGCCACGGCGCTGCTGCTGGTGTTGGTGATTGCCTTGCTCAACCTGTCGGCGGTGGCGATTCGCAACCACCTGCGCGAGAAATACAAGGCACTGGACAACTGATGTCTTGTGGCAACAAGGGTCTGTCAGGAGCGAACGCTCAAATGAATTGGCAAGCGTAGGGAGCAACCCATGCAGCATCCACACCCGAACCGGGGCATTGGCGGGTCTACTCTGGGGCGTCACAAATCGGGCCTGTACCTGGAAGACGAAGCCGTCGCCATTGAAGTGCCGGGCCTGAATCTGTTCTATGGTGACAAGCAGGTGTTGTTCGATGTCAGCCTGAATATTCCGAAACAGCGCGTGACGTCCTTCATCGGGCCTTCCGGCTGCGGCAAGTCGACGCTGTTGCGCACCTTCAACCGCATGAACGACCTGGTCGACGGCTGCCGCGTGCAGGGCCAGATCAATCTGTACGGGCATGATATCTACACCAAGGGCGAGGATGTTGCGGAGCTGCGTCGGCGCGTCGGCATGGTGTTCCAGAAGCCTAACCCGTTCCCCAAGACCGTGTATGAAAACGTGGTCTATGGTCTGCGCATTCAGGGCATCAACAAGAAGCGCGTGCTCGACGAAGCCGTGGAGTGGGCGCTCAGGGCCGCAGCGCTGTGGGACGAGGTCAAGGACCGCCTGCACGAGTCGGCGCTGGGCCTTTCCGGCGGTCAACAGCAGCGTCTGGTGATTGCCCGCACGATCGCCGTGGAGCCTGAAGTGTTGCTGCTCGATGAACCCTGTTCAGCACTTGACCCGATTTCCACGCTGAAAGTTGAAGAACTGATCTACGAACTGAAATCCAAATACACCATTGTGATCGTTACCCACAACATGCAGCAGGCAGCAAGGGTGTCGGATTACACCGCATTCATGTACATGGGCAAACTGGTCGAGTTCGGTGACACGGACACGATGTTCACCAACCCGGCCAGGAAACAGACTGAAGATTACATCACCGGTCGTTACGGCTAGGTCTTGCTCAAACCCTGAAGCACCGCTGCGTTTTCGCACTTAACCGGACGTTCCAAGGACACCAAGCATGATTCATAAAGACAGCCTCACCCATCACATCTCACAGCAGTTCAATGCTGAGCTTGAAGAAGTACGCAGCCATTTGCTCGAAATGGGCGGTTTGGTCGAGAAGCAGGTCAACGACGCCGTGACGGCGTTGATCGAGGCGGACTCGGGGCTGGCGCAGCGTGTTCGCGAGGTGGACGACCGCATCAACCAGATGGAGCGCAATATTGACGAAGAGTGCCTGCGCATTCTTGCCCGTCGCCAGCCTGCAGCCTCGGATCTGCGCTTGATCATCAGCATTTCCAAGTCGGTGATCGACCTGGAGCGCATCGGTGATGAATCGACCAAGATCGCCCGTCGCGCCATTCAGCTGTGCGAGGAAGGCGAAGCACCGCGTGGCTACGTGGAAGTGCGCCACATCGGTGATCAGGTGCGCAACATGGTGCGTGATGCCCTTGATTCGTTCGCGCGCTTCGACGCTGAGCTGGCGTTGTCAGTGGCCCAGTACGACAAGATCATCGACCGCGAGTACAAGACCGCGCTGCGCGAGCTGGCGACCTACATGATGGAAGACCCGCGGTCGATTTCCCGCGTGCTCAACATCATCTGGGTGCTGCGTTCTCTGGAGCGTATTGGCGACCATGCGCGCAACATCTCCGAACTGGTCATCTACCTGGTGCGGGGCACGGATGTGCGTCACATGGGCCTCAAACGCATGAAAGAAGAGGTTCACGGGATATCGAGCGAAAGCGCTAATGTTCCGGGCCAAGCTGACGATAAGTAAGATTGCCTGCGAAAAAACGCCCAGCTCGCAGCTGGGCGTTTTTGTTAGCGGGCAAGAATTTTCAGCCGCCCGCGAATTTAATGTCCTGGCGTCGTCAAACAGGTTAGTTGCTGGCCATGAGCCAGCGCTATGCTTGCCGAATATAGGGCGTGAAGCATCACGCAGTCCGTCAGCTTGGCGGCATGCCCGCAGGAGCGTAGATGAGTAAAGTCAGTGTTTTGATCGTAGACGACGCGACGTTCATTCGCGATTTGGTAAAGAAAGGCCTGCGCAACTATTTTCCCGGTATTCACACCGAGGATGCCGTCAATGGTCGCAAGGCTCAGGTGGTTCTGGCCCGTGAGACCTTCGACCTGATCCTGTGCGACTGGGAAATGCCGGAGATGTCGGGTCTGGAACTGCTGGCCTGGTGCCGCGAGCAGAACAGCTACCTCAAGACTGTGCCGTTCATCATGGTGACCAGCCGTGGCGACAAGGAAAACGTGGTTCAGGCGATCCAGGCCGGGGTCACCGATTTCGTCGGCAAACCCTTCACCAACGAGCAACTGCTGACCAAGGTCAAGAAAGCCCTGGCCAAGGTGGGCAAGCTGGAAGCAGTGATGTCTACAGCGCCTACACGCATGAGTTCGGCGCTCAATGACTCGCTGAGCGCGCTGACAGGCGGCAAGGCCGAAGTGATCAAGCCGGCCGCTCCTGCGGCCGTGGCTGCACCGGGTTTTGGCGGCATGGCCAAGGCGCCACCCGTGCCGCAGAAGTCAGCGGCCCAGGAGCCTGCCGGTCGTGGCCAGGGCCAGCTGCGCCTGCCCAGTGGCAACCAGAGTTGCGTGATCAAGGCGCTGACGCTTAAGGAAGCGCTGCTGGTAGTCCGTCGCAGCGACTCGCTGCCGCAGATTCTGGAGCAGGCGGTGCTTGATCTGGAGCAGGGCGAAAACAATGAAGTGGCGCGCCTGAACGGCTACCTGCACGCCATCGTCGCCTTCGAACAGAAGCCGGACAGTGACTGGCTGCAAGTGACCTTCCGCTTCACCGACCAGGACGCGCAGAAGATGGATTACATTTCGCGCCTGATCGCTCGCGGCACTGCGCAGAAACACTTCACTCCGGGCGGTTGATCCCGCCTTCCCGCCGACGTATTGCCCGCCGCTATCTCGACGGGCAGACGTTCATGCTGTGGTTGATCCGCGACTATTCCTCACAACGATGTGTCTTCGGATGACACATCGAGTTGCCATTTCCTGCACGGGCTGCCTGCGTGCTGCCATTACGTGCCCGCTCACAACCTGATTCGCTCCTCTGGTCGCCTTAATTTTCACGACCATTGGATAGCATCGAATGACTTCCCGGATTTTAGCGTTCCCGCTGCAGCACATCAGCACCCCTCAATTGTTCAGCAACATCGAACAAGCGCTGGGCCTTGCCCATGACCAGACGCCGGGTTCGACCGATGACAGTACCGGCCCCGTGCAGCCCGAAGCCCATTTTCGAATCGTCGAGCGGGTATTGGCCCATCTGCTGGGTGATGACACCGGCTTCTCGCTCAATGACCCTGCGGCACCTGAAGACCAACAGGCACACCTGCTCGCGCTGATCTATCAGAGCGAGGCCGCTTATGCCCTGTGTGCCGAGGCTGGCAAGCTGGCGGTGGAAGAGGTGACCCCTTGGCACATCCACCAGTTTTTTGCCCGCCTGGCCTGGCTCAACGAGCCCGCGTCCACTGCCGAGCAGGCGCAGGCACAACTCAATCAGTTTTTGTATACCTCGACACCGTTACGGTCCGCTGCAGCTTCCCTTGGCCGCGGTGATTACGCTGAGCTGGGCACGCTGTTAGACACCATTCCCGAAGCGCTGCGCCTGTGGATGCTGCAGTTCAAGCGCGGCGCGCGCCTGGTGTCCATGGATGAGTGGATCGCCTGGTGTGCGCCGCCCGCGCTGTATGCCGGTCTGGCCGCGTGCCACGCGGAGTCGGGTTCAAGCGCCAGTGACACGGCAGCGGGCATTGTCTGGGATGAAGTTTCCTGGCTGTTTGCGTCTGGCGAATACGACGACAGCGCGGTGTCGTCACTGATCAATCAGCGACTGGCAGAACCACGTTGTCGCGAGCAGACGCAGCGTTATCTTCAGGCAATCCCCAAAGTGTCCAGCCCGCATGCGTATTTGCAGGTCGATGTGTCCACGCCTGTTACCCGGGCGGCGCGTGCTCAATTACTGCGCAAAGTGGTCACTTACGCCGTGCACCAAGGCTCTGTCCCCTGGTTGAGCCCGGCCATGGATAAGGCCAGGACAGCGCCCGGCAGGCGTGCGCTGTCACTGGCGATCAAGCTGCGCTTCGAGCAGCCGACGCTGACGTTTGATCAGGTCATCGGGCTGGCGGCGTTGCTGCTTCTGCCCGATCTGGCCAGCAGTGCGGCGCCGCCGGGTGCGCTGCCGACCTCCCAGGCCATCAGCGAGCCCGTCCCGAGGCTGGACAGCTGGTGCACTTTTCTCAATCCCGATTACCTGTTTCAGCAGTTGGGCATCGCCTTGCTGTGCTACCCGCCACCTCGGGCCCGATCGCTGCGCCTGATGCCCCGGGCTGCCTGGGCTGCGTTGGTGCAGACGGCGCAGTTTCAGGATCTGTTCGCGCCGCTGCTGCGGCAGATGCAGTATTTTGGCGCGGTGCCTGGTGAGCAGGCCTCGCCGCGCATCACCCAGGCCCTGGCCGGCCGCGCGATAGTCGACTATTTTCTGGGTGAGTCGGGCGACTGGCAGTCGCTGTCACTGATGGTGCAGGGCTCATGGGTGTGTGACCTGAGTCATGTCGAGCTGGGCGCCAAGGTTCGTCAACTGATCGTGACGCGCTACCCCAATGCCTCGGCCGCCACCCATGATCTGCTTCATTACCTGCTCCTGCGCGAGGCCATGCCTGAACTGTTGGTGGAAGGGGTGCCCGATCATCTGCAATACGGTCGTTCGCTGCAAAGCGTGGCGCTGATCCACGGCGTTGCGCTGCTGGAGGCCTTGATGCCAGGTCGGTCGCTGGCCATGCCGTTCAATGAGCTGATCAATGTCAGCGCAAAGCTCGCTCAATCTACCGACGTCCGTGTGCAGACGCTATGGGCGCGCACCCTGATCCTGCCGGCACTGCGTTACGCCGTTGCTCATGGTGAGGTGGACTGGGCCGGAGAGGCTGACGTGGCCCAGGTGAGTCCGGAGATGATTGCCAAGGCGCTCGAATTCTTGAAGGCCCAGCAGGATCTGCATGCCCGCACCCTGCACCAGCTGATAAGCCTGAAGGCGCCTGATCGCAGAGAATTCGCGCAGACGTTGCTGCGCCAGGCCGGTATTGCGCAGGGGCTCTGGGATCAAGGCATCAACGTCCATCACTGGCCGGTATTGCAGCAGGCGGGTTTTACCATCCGTTTTCTCTACGACATTGATCGCCTTTTCGCCTTTGGAGAAAAACCGCCTTCGGTGCTCGAGATGGTCATGATGGGTGAGGCCTACATCGCCGGGCAGCCCACCGCCGATGAGGCCTATACCCACGCGTTCGAGACGTTCCGCTCCGCCCTGATCAACGCCCAGGCCGACACCCTGCAACGGCTGCTCAATGAAGCGAGCCCTGCCGATAAACGGGCAATCATGGGTTCGACCTGCGAAGTCAACCGTGTTCAGTTCGGCAACAGGGAGGGTGTTCACGGCCTGCTTGTGCGTTGTCAGCAAGGCGATCACCGCGCCTGGTTTGCCCACCATGCAGTCCAGGAGCGCTTCTTTGAGCTGATTCCTTCGTCCGGGGTCGTGAGGGAGGCCGACCTGTCATTCGACTTCACTGTTGCAACGCCGACCTGGAACCAGACGATCCCGATCACCCAGGCTATCGAATACCAGACCGAACGCGCGCACAGGCAGGAAGAGGCGCGACTGAGACCGTTGGAAGCCATGGACAGCGACGCGTATCTGAACGGCGCGGCGTCATTCTCGTCAGCTCGCCTGAACACGCCGCTAAAGGCCAGGCTGATACCTTCGTCCGACCTGTTCTACAGCCCCGATGCCAGCGCCCAGCAACCGTTCGAGCGGCTGGCGCACGCGTGCGCGGAGCACATGCTGGCCCCGGTGCTGGAAAAAAGTCAGGTTCAACATCGGCATGAGACTGGCTGGGAGAGCCGGTGGGCAAAAGAGCGCGCGTTCGCCGACACGGTTGCCCGCTGGATTGTCCCGTTTTATGGCTGCGTCAAAGACCTTGCCACAGGTCAGCGTTCCACGGGGGTGGTGATCGGCTGTGCCCTGGATGTGGCCTTTGCGCTGATTCCCATGGGCCAGTTCGTGGGCAGTACGGCCAGAATCATTCTGCGTGCCTCAGAGCTGAGCGTGGTATCCATCACCGAGCAGACGGGTACTGCCGTGATACGCCTGGCCAGCGGGCTGGCGCAGCAGAGTGGCGCGGTGCTGATTCGCGATCTGGGCAAGGCAGCGCCTGGGCTGACCCGAATGGCCTGGGCCGCCCTCAAGGATCTGCCCGAGCTGGGGCAGGGGTTCAACCCGCAAGCCGTTGCCCAGGTCATCTTCGGGCTGGACCAAGGCACGTTCCGTGTCGCCGACAGCCTGGAGCATCCGTGGCTACCTCATTCTCCAGCGCTGGACCGACGAGCAGTGCTCGATGGCCGTGCGAACGTTGCAGTACGCAACATCGGCACTGCCGAGGCGCCGGACTATCGCTTGCTGGACCCCGAAGCTGACAGGGTATTCGGTAAAAAGCTGACGACACTGTCGGCTACGGAGCCGGTTCAACTGTCGCGATTGACCACTGCCGAGCGCATTGCCCCAGGTCATTACCCTGAGGTATTGCCTGCCGCCCTGGAGGACGGCGTTTACCGCGTCGGCGTTGACGAGGGCTGTCAGGTGCTGCTTCTGCATGCAGAAGAGGGCGTGTACACCTTTCTGATCGACGAGCAGGTCTATCGCCTGGACGCCGCCAGCCCGGACGCCGCTTTGCGCAGGTTGACAACAGCCCGGCTTTCTTCACGATCCTTGTTGCTGGAGCAGACCGAGAACCTGTGCCGGGCGCGCCGAGCCCTGTTTCCGGTGCCCTGCATGACCGGCATCCGCTTGCGCACCTCTGAACCTGCAGCGGTGCCTGCCGGGTCGTCGCAGCCCACCACATCAGGTCAATACCCCAGCGAGGCCATGGCGGCACGGGAATACGTCTTGCAACCGATGTCCCTCAGCGCCGCCGAGCCGCCCGTTGACGTGTTCGTGCTCGAGGGGAAGTTCTGTGCGTGGGATGGTCAGGCCGTCATGCCGTTGTCCGAGGAGCAATTGACGCTGCTTGCCTTGCCGCCTGGGCCTGTTTACAAGCCTGAGCTGGAGGGCGTCATGGGGCCTGATCTATTGCTGGGGCTCCCCGCCAACTTTGCGCCGGCAGATGCGCTGGTGATTCATCAGGACTGTCCTGTTGTTCAGCTGGGTGCAATCGCAGAGAGCGTCAGCGATGCGCGTTCGTTGCGTGGCATACGCATGGATATTGAAGGCAGCGACTGGATTTTCATCGAGCCCGATACGGGTGTTTTCTATAAAGCCGCGACACCGCAGGATACCTCCACTGCGCTGACATTCTCACGGCTGAGCAGGACCGACCCGGCACAGGCACTGGAAATCAACGAGTTCATTCGTCTCAGCGAGCAATACCGGCTGGTTCGCGAACGCCCGGGCGTGCAGCAGGACAGGGAAAATATCGCGCGCCTGCTGTTCGACCTGCTCAAACCTGAAGAACGACCTGTCTGGGGTGTGTTCTGGGTCAGGCAGGTGAAGACCTACGATGAGTATGTGCAGTGGTGCATTGACTATCGCCATGAGAACAAACTGCGCAGGTTCGCCACCAATATTCTTGCGGGCGAAGACATCCAGAAAAACTTTGTCACCCTGGCCAAAAGCAGCATCCGTGACTTCCGCCAGATCGCTCACAGGACCCTGCCTGAACAACAGCACATCGTCGAGGTGCTCAACCAGTTATTGCCCGTGCCAGGCGGCTCTTCGCAGTGGGAGACTTTGACGCTTGAGCATCTGGTCAAACCGCGGGCCGCGAAGAACATCATGAAGCAGACCAAAGGCGCCAACCTGGCCTTTGCTCAGGTGTATACCGAGCGAGGTGAGCGAATCGTGTACTACTCGCTCTCGGGGGGTGAGAAAGCCAAAAGCCTGGCGCTCAAGCTTGATGTCGCTGGCCGTACCGAAGTGCGCATCGACGGCGTGATCTATCGCGATGCGCGCGCTCTAATGGCAGCGCGTGGGCCGGACCTGACCTTCACCAGCCTGCCGGTTGTGCGCGATGTGAATCATGTGTCAGTGCGTGAGTTCAGCCGCCACCTCGACTCCGAGCGACTGATTGCAACAGTGCTCAAGCAAGACATGCAGGGCACGCGTATCTCGCATATTCGCGTCTTCACCGTGCTGGACACCTGTCGCTCCTGTGGCGGCATGGTGCTGCCGCGCCTCAAGGCCGACTTTCCTGACGCGGTGTTTTCCGTGACCTACCTGAAAAACTACGGCGCCAGCGCTTAATTCGCCTGATTTGAGTCGCGGTGCCTCGAGGGCGCCGCGGCAGTCTGTCGCAGAGTGCTACAGCCACACCCTCATTGACGGCAATCACTGCTAGGCTTGGGCCACTTTTCATCCACTCTCCAGACCCCTCCCATGTTCCAGCGGTTATTACCCTTGTGTCTCCTGCTGCTCGTTGCCCAATCGGCCAGCGCGTTGACCATCTATAAGTTCACCGATGCTCATGGCGTGGTGTCGTTTACGGATCGGCCGACGAAGGGCGCCTCTGTCGTGGTGTTCAGGGACCGGATGGTCGAACACATCGAAAAGCAGGTGCATCTGACCGTCAGGAAGGACAAGGGCGTGCACAGCCTGTTTGTGCGCAATGACCTGTTCGCGCCCGTTGAAGTCGAACTCAGGCTGTCCGGGCTGAGCAACGTACTGGGCGTGACTGGAGCGTCTTCGACCATTCGGCGCATGGTGCCAGCACGCAGCAACGAACGCATGGTCGTGCTCAGCCCCAGGCAGGCCGACAAGGCGATGAATTACGCCTCCATGCTGACCTCGACCCTGGGCGATCCGACACCGGCTGCGCAAGCGTACCGCTACCCGCTGCCGTGGGTCGGCGGGCCGTTCCGCCTGAGTCAGGGGCCCAATGGCAAGTACAGCCATTTCGGCGTCAAGGGACGTTATGCCATGGACATCGCCATGCCCGAAGGGACACCGATCATTGCCGCGCGCGGCGGTGTGGTGGTCAAGATCGAGAATGACCAGACCGGCAAAGGCGCCAACCCTTCCGGCAACTTTGTACGCATTCTGCACAACGACGGCACCATGGGCGTCTATCTGCACCTGATGCGCGGGTCGGTATCGGTCAGAGAGGGTGAGCGCGTCGTGGTAGGCAGCGCGCTGGCGCGTTCCGGCAACACCGGCAA
Organism: Pseudomonas viridiflava; assembly: GCF_900585905.1. Taxonomy (GTDB): domain Bacteria; phylum Pseudomonadota; class Gammaproteobacteria; order Pseudomonadales; family Pseudomonadaceae; genus Aquipseudomonas. The sequence goes on along the minus strand of NZ_UTVH01000031.1, from coordinate 37,505 downwards.
CAGTACCGGGCCGCACCTGCACTTCGTGGTGCAGCGCAACGTCGGCGGCTCGCTGGAATCAATCCCCTACGAATTCGCCCGGCCGGTGCAGAGCCTGCCCAACTTTGCGGTTGGGGGTGGTTGACGGGCAGTCGCCTGATGGTTGATGTCTGGGGTTGCTAAGTAGACGAATCCCTTCACCTCGCCGCGAACGCGGGCGCCATGTAATCCTGCTCGCGCTGTGAAAGACCCAGGGCTTGCGCGGGATATTGAGCCCCGGCAAACGCGCCGATACCGGGGTCGATCTGCACGTTGGTCAGCGCTGGATCCTGCAACGCCGCCGGATCGCATTCGTATTCGAATTTTTCGTTATTGCGAGTTCTTCGGGCATGCAGCCAGCCAAGACGCTGTGGCGTTCGCAAGCCTTCCCAGTCGGCATAAACCGCAATCATCGCGCTCATGGCTTGTCATTCCCCGGCCGTGGCGGGATCAGTGCTGCCAGTGAGTCGGCACTGGTTGCGCCTTCAGCGGCCAGGTCTTCGCTTGACTCATGCGGATGAACTGTCGGTTTTTCTGCCGCTCGCACCCTGGCAGGCGAGGTGTGGGTGGCTGCAGATGGGCGGGTTTTTTTATGCGCGGCACCCAGCAGGCTCGCGTCCTGAAGATGACGTCCCAGCTCATCGGCGGCCATCAGCTTGCTCAGATCCTTCTCCAGCCCGAGCACCTGCATGGCGGCAAGATAGGCACCCATCGTGCTGCCCGATGACCCACGCTCAAGTGCCCGCAGGGTCATCTGCGACATCCCCGCACGTTCAGCAGCCTGCTTGGCCGAAATCTTGCGCCGCAGACGCGCAAGTTTAAGCCGCTCACCCAGCTCGGCCAGCAGTCGTTCGGTTCCAGGAAGTAGCGGCGCTGTTTTCATCGCCATGCAAGTATTCCTTCACCTTCAGAGTTAAAGTGAAAGAATACTAGCACTGAATAAAGTTTAGGGTGATATGTGCAAGTATTCTGGCATTACGCCTGAGATGCTGCCATTCAACTTGCACATCACCAATGCCCGCTCGTCAGTCGATCTTGACCACTTTGGCCAGCACGATTTTCGGGCCTTTCATCTTTTTGATGATGATGCGCAGCCCTTCGAACTCCATGACTTCTTCGGCTTCCGGTACACGCTTGAGGGTGTCATAGATCAGACCTGCCAGGGTCTCGGCTTCGACGTGGTCCAGATCGATGCCCAGCAGACGTTCAATCTTGAACAAAGGCGTGTCGCCACGTACCAGCAGTTTGCCCGGCTGGTAGGCCAGGATGCCGCGCTCGACCTTGCGATGTTCGTCCTGAATGTCGCCCACCAGGACTTCCAGCACGTCCTCCATGGTCAGGTAGCCGATGATCTTGCCGTCAGCTTCTTCAACCAGCGCAAAGTGCGCGCCACCCTGACGGAACTGCTCCAGCAGGCGCGACAGCGGCATGTGCTTGGACACCCGCTCCAGCGGACGCGTCAGCTCGGCCAGATTGAAGGATTCCGGGATGTGATCCAGCGCCGCCAGCTCCAGCAGCAGGTCCTTGATGTGCAGCAGGCCGACGAACTCGCCGCGTTCGGCGTCATACACCGGATAACGGCTGAATTTGTGACGGCGGAAGAGGGCGAGGATTTCCTTGAGCGGGGCGTTGAAATCCAGACTTACCATGTCCTCGCGGGAGTTGGCCCAGTCGACCACCTCCAGCTCACCCATTTCCACGGCCGATGCCAGCACGCGCATGCCCTGATCGCTGGGGTCCTGGCCACGGCTGGAGTGCAGGATCAGCTTCAGTTCTTCGCGGCTGTAGCTGTGTTCGTGGTGCGGGCCGGGCTCGCCTTGACCGGCGATACGCAGAATCGCGTTGGCGCTGGCATTGAGCAGGTAAATCGCGGGGTACATCGCCCAGTAGAACAGGTACAGCGGCACCGCCGTCCACAGCGACAACAGTTCGGGCTTGCGAATGGCCCAGGATTTGGGCGCCAGCTCGCCGATCACGATGTGCAGGTAGGAAATGATGAAGAAGGCGGTAAAGAACGACACGCCCCTGATCACTTCTGCCGACTCCACACCCAGCGCGCCGAGCAGGGGTTCGAGCAAGTGCGCGAACGCAGGCTCACCGACCCAGCCAAGACCCAGGGAAGCCAGGGTAATCCCCAGCTGACAGGCCGACAGGTAGGCATCGAGCTGGCTATGAACCGTGCGCAGGATATGCCCGCGCCAGCCGTTTTTTTCCGCAATGGCTTCAACCTTGGTCGAGCGCAGCTTGACCATGGCGAACTCTGCCGCAACGAAAAAACCGTTGAGCAAAACCAGAACCATTGCGAAGAGAATCATGCCGAAATCGGCGAACAGTGAAGCGAGGTCAAAGCCGGGGGAAGGGTCCATGATGGAGTTTTACGGGTTCCGTGAGAGCTGAGGGGATAATTGCCGCATCAAGATTGTGGGCACAAGTGCGGCAATGTAGCGGCTCGCGCACAGCTTGCCTAGTAGCCGTCTGGATTTGCTGCCAGTTGGATCGGCGGGAAATGGCAGGTAAACACGCTGCCTTTGCCGGGTACACTGTTGATTTCCAGCGTGCCGCGGTGGCGCAGCAGAACATGTTTGACGATGGCCAGGCCCAGGCCGGTGCCGCCGGTATTGGAGGCGCGGCTGGAGTCCACGCGATAGAAGCGCTCGGTCAGACGCGGCAGGTGCTTGGTTTCGATGCCGATGCCGGAATCCTGCACGCTCAGGTGCGCGCCCTGATCATCGGTCCACCAGCGGATGCGGATCTTGCCTTCGGCTGGCGTGTATTTCACCGCGTTGAAAATCAGGTTCGAGAAGGCACTGCGCAGTTCCGTTTCGCTGCCCTTGAGCCAGGTATCGCTTTCAATCGCCAGGTCGATGTCCTGGTTTTTACTCCCGGACAGCGCCTGCGCATCGGCGCTGATGGTGCCCAGCAGCGCGCCGGCATCGATGGGGTGACTGTCCGACGAGTAGTCGGTGGCTTCGAGTTTGGCCAGCAGCAGCAGGTCATTGAGCAGCGTCTGCATGCGCCCGCCCTGCTGATGCATCTGCTGCAGCGCGCGGACCCAGCGCGGGTTCACCTCTTCGACATTGTCCAGCAGGGTCTCCAGATAGCCGAAGATCACTGTCAGCGGCGTGCGCAACTCGTGGGAAACGTTGGCGACGAAGTCCTTGCGCATCTGTTCCAGCTGATGAATGCGGGTCACGTCGCGCACCAGCATCAGATGCTCGTTGTTGCCGTAGCGGGTGATCAGCATCTGAATGCGAACCCGGTCATTGGTCGGCGACGGGATTTCCAGCGGCTCGGCGAAGCTGTCCTGGGCGAAGTATTCCTTGAAGCGCGGGTGGCGCACCAGATTGGTCACCGGCTGACCGCTGTCCTGCGGTGTCTTGAGGCCCATCAGGGTTTCGGCGGCGCGGTTCCACCATTCCAGGTTGCCCTCGCTGTCGAGCATGATCACCGCGTCCTTGAGGGCGGCGGTGGACTCCTGCACGCGGTCAATGACGGCCTGCAGGCGCCCGCGCACCCGCTGATCGCGGCGTTGCAGGTGGTAAATGCTGTCAAAGACCTCGCCCCACAGGCCGTAGCCGTCCGGTGGCGGCTCGTCGGCCTGATGGTTGCCGAGCCACTGGTGCAGGCGTAAAAGCTGTTTCAGCGTCCAGGCCAGATACAGGCCCAGGCCGGCTGCCAGGCTCCAGCCATATTCGCCGCTGATCAAGCCGACCACGAGGCAGGCGCAGACCAACAGCAACATGTGACGGATCAGAGTGCCGTGCCAGTTTTGATTCAATTGAACGTACATCCATGTCGAGCGCGACCCATCAGGTCACGCTGGCGGTTTGCAGACAATCGGCTGTCAGCTCTTGGTGGAAAAGCGATAGCCCGTGCCGCGCACGGTTTGTACCAGATTTTCGTAAGCGTCGCCGAGGGCTTTGCGCAAGCGCCGGATATGCACGTCAACCGTGCGCTCTTCGACATAGACATTACCCCCCCAGACCTGGTCCAGCAGCTGGCCACGCGTGTAGGCGCGTTCCTGGTGGGTCATGAAGAACTGTAGCAGGCGGTATTCGGTCGGGCCCATTTCGGCCGGTTTGCCGTCGATGGTCACGCGGTGACTGATCGGGTCCAGCAACAGGCCGCCCACCTCGATGGGCGCCTCGCCGTCTGAAGGCCCTGCGCGACGCAGCACGGCCTTCAGGCGCGCCACCAGCTCGCGGGGTGAGAACGGCTTGGTGATGTAATCGTCGGCGCCCACTTCCAGGCCCTGGATCTTGTTGTCCTCTTCGCCCTTGGCCGTGAGCATGATGATCGGGATGTCGCCCGTCAGCTCATCGCGCTTTAGACGTCGGGCCAGCTCGATGCCGGATGTACCGGGCAGCATCCAGTCGAGCAGGATCAAATCGGGTTTGCGGTCTACGATGATGGCATGGGCTTGCTGAGAGTTCTCTGCTTCCATGCAGTCATAACCGGCCATTTCCAATGCAACGGCGATCATTTCGCGAATAGGCGCTTCGTCGTCAACGATCAGGATGCTCCTGCCAGCCATGCTTGAACCTCTTGTCATTTAACTGTCTTGGGGCGCATTAGATAACGGAATTATTGCAGTGGTGTGACAACTATGGATAGTGCTAGCGGGTTGTGTTCGTAAAGGACTACTGTGCGGGTTCGTTCGACGAAATGTTTTTCCAATAGAGGATTGATCGATGCTCAGAATTTCATCAACGCTCAAGAGTGTACTGGCCGCCGTGGCGCTGGCCTCTTCGGGCATGGCCCTTGCGGTGGAGCCGGGCATGACGGGTGAGACCGGGGTGTTGACCGATCATCACGGCAAAACGCTCTATACCTTCGACAAGGACAGCGTAGGCAAGTCTGCCTGCAACGACACCTGCGCAATCAACTGGCCGCCACTGGAAGCACAAGCCAATACTCCGGCGAGCGGCAAGTGGACAGTGCTCAAGCGTGACGACGGCAAGCTGCAATGGGCCTATGCGGGCAAGCCGCTGTACTTCTACAAGGATGACAAGAAGGCAGGCGACGTGACGGGCGATGGCAAAGGCGGCGTCTGGCACACCGTCGAGCCTTGATCTGATCGACGCTTCCGGCGCTGTCGCAGTGGATGACGGCGCCGTCAACGCACGGCGTAATCGGCCACGATGCCCACGAAGATGGCCAGCCCGGCCCAATGGTTGTGCAGAAACGCCTTGAAGCAGGCATCCCGGTCCCGGCTGCGGGTTGACCAGAATTCCCAGGCGAAGCACAGCGCGGCCACCCCAAGGCCTGCGTAAAAACAGGCGCCCAGCTCGAAGCGCGCACCGGCCAGCAGCAGGCAACCCAGCGCCAGCCCTTGCAGCGTGACAATGATGATGCGGTCTGCGTCGCCAAACAGCACGGCAGTGGACTTGACCCCGATCTTCAGGTCGTCTTCACGATCAACCATCGCGTAATACGTGTCGTAGCCCACCGTCCACAACAGGTTGGCGATGTACAGCAACCAGGCCGCAGCGGGCAGGTCACCATTTTCTGCGGTGAACGCCATGGGCATCCCCCAGGAAAAGGCCGCGCCGAGCACCACCTGCGGGTAATAGGTGTAACGCTTCATGAACGGGTAACAGGCCGCCAGCGCCAGGCCGCCGAACGACAGCCAGATCGTGGTCGCATTGGTCAGCAGCACCAGCGCAAAGCTTGCGCCTACCAGTACCGCAAACAGCACCAGCGCCTCTTTCGCACTGATCTTGCCGCTCACCAGTGGACGCTGCTCGGTGCGTTTGACATGTCCATCGACCTTGCGGTCGGCGAAGTCATTGATGACGCAGCCCGCCGCGCGCATCAGGAACACCCCGATCACGAAAATGGCGATATTGAGCAGCGAGGGCGAGCCTTTGCCGGCAATCCACAGCGCCCACAACGTCGGCCACAGCAACAGATAGATGCCGATGGGTTTGTCCAGGCGCATCAACTGAATGAAGTCCCAGGCACGTGGAGTCAGGCGATTGAAGGATTTCAGAAACGACAGATACATCAACAAGGCTCCGGATTGCCCAGCGCTTGCCAGAATGTGGGCAGGAAAACTTCAGCGACCAGTATTTTCAGGGCGCTGCGGCTGAAACAGGATCGGCGGCCCCACAGACCATCGGTTGCGTCCCTGGTCGGCAACCAGGCGGCCGGATAGTGACAGACCTGCAGCGTACCGCGCTCGAAAGCCGGATCACAGAACAGCAATTCGCCCAGCGAACGCGAACCCAGTTGATCCATCTCCAGGCCGCTTTGCAACAATGCCTCGCGGGCAGCGACGCTGCGTGCGAACACCCACTTGTGGCCATGCCCGAGCAGATAGACCTCGCGCACCCAGCCGACGCTTTGCTCTGACAACCCCAGTGCCGCACACTCATCACTGCGCAGCGCCTGCCAGCCTTCGAAAAGTGGCGTAACACTGAAGCGGTCGGCAGACAGTGCGGTCAGGCGGCGCGTCAACGAATCCGGTTGGAACAGCCACGCCATGACCCAAGGTTGTGCGCCTTCGACCAGCGCTTCACGCTCGATCCAGCGGGCTGTGGGTTCTGAGGAGTCTTGCGCAATCACGATAGGCATTATGGGCAATGAACAGGGCCGCGAGCTTAGCATGATTGGCTAATAACGCCGACGACCGGCAATAGCCTGTGACGATCGCCGGGCTTGCATGTCTACCGTTCGATCAGTACAAACCCCCCGTGAGTTCGGCAAGCGTGGCAGTTATGACCGCGCATGACCGTTACAGCCTGAAAAGTGAGAAAAATCATGAAGAAGTGGCAGTGCATTGTCTGTGGTCTGATTTATAACGAAGCTGACGGTTGGCCGGATGACGGCATCGCGCCTGGCACCGCCTGGCAGGATGTTCCCGAAGACTGGCTGTGTCCGGATTGCGGCGTAGGCAAGATGGATTTCGAGATGATCGAGATCGGTTAACCGTTGGTTCAACAGCTTGAGGTTTGGAAACACCCATGAATGCACCTGTCGTAATAGTTGGCACTGGCCTGGCGGGCTATAACCTGGCCCGGGAATTTCGCAAGCTGGATGGCGAAACGCCGCTGCTGCTGATTACGGCAGACGATGGGCGTTCATATTCCAAGCCGATGCTTTCTACCGGTTTTGGCAAGAACAAGGACGCCGACGGCCTGAGCATGGCTGAGCCCGGCGCCATGGCTGATCAGCTCAAGGCCGAAGTGCGTACGCACACGCGCATCAGCGGGATTGATCCGGGTCACCAGCGCCTGTGGATAGGCGAAGAGGCAGTGTACTACCGCGATCTGATTCTGGCCTGGGGCGCAGAGACCATTCGCGTGCCCGTCGACGGTGACGCCAGCGATGCCATCTTCCCGATCAACGATCTTGAAGACTACGCGCGGTTCCGAGCTGCAGCGGCTGGCAAGCGCCGGGTGCTGATTCTGGGTGTGGGCCTGATCGGCTGCGAATTCGCCAACGATCTGCTCGTGGGGGGTTATGAAGTCGACTTGGTGGCGCCCTGCGAGCAGGTCATGCCGACCCTGTTGCCAGCGGCTGCCGCCGATGCCGTGCGCAGCGGCCTTGAGAGCCTTGGCGCGCGTTTCCATCTCGGGCCGCTGATGACCCGTTTGCAGCATGCCGCCGAAGGCCTCGAAGCGCACCTGTCCGATGGGCAGCTCATCCCGTGTGATCTGGTGGTTTCAGCCATCGGCCTGCGTCCGCGGGTTGACCTGGCCGCTGCAGCAGGCTTGCAGACAGGGCGCGGTATAGTCGTCGACCGCGAGCTTAAAACGTCCCACCCCAATATCTACGCCCTGGGCGACTGCGCTGAAGTCGACGGCATGAACCTGCTTTATGTCATGCCGCTCATGACCTGCGCGCGTGCCCTCGCACAAACCCTGGCGGGTAACACCACTGGCGTCAAATACGGGCCTATGCCCATCACCGTGAAGACCCCGGCGTGTCCGCTGGTGGTATCGCCGCCGCCGCGCGGCGTTGAGGCAGTCTGGAGTGTTGAAGGGCAGGGCGCAGACATCAAGGCGCTGTGTCATGACCCCCACGGCAATCTGCTGGGTTACGCCCTGACCGGGACTGCCGTGATGGAGAAAATGGCCCTGAACAGGGCACTTCCGCCCGTGCTGGCCTAAACGCCGCCTGTTCTGTCAGGTACGCCCTGTTTTAGATGGCATAAAGCGCGAGCACGTACTGGCGTAACCCAGATCGGCATGCCATCCTCGTTTTCGTCCGCCGCGACGTAGAGCGTTGCGGCACTCGAAACGCTCAGGATGAGCGGTAAGGGACATAAAAACAAAAACCGTAAAGAGGTTACCCATGCGCAAACCAGAACTTGCAGCCGCCATTGCTGAAAAAGCGGACCTGACCAAAGACCAGGCCAATCGTGTCCTGAATGCTGTTCTCGAAGAAATAACCGGTGCCCTGAATCGCAAGGACAGCGTGACTCTTGTTGGCTTCGGCACGTTCCTGCAACGCCATCGCGGCGCCCGAACCGGCAAGAACCCGCAGACCGGCGAACCGGTCAAAATCAAGGCCAGTAATACCGTTGCCTTCAAACCTGGCAAAGCATTGAAAGACAGTGTAAATCCTTAACTGTTACTGCACGCCTCGGCGGGAGGCGCGCAGTTAAAGACGGACACATCAACGTGGGTTGGGTGTCCGTTTTTTGTGGGTAAGTTTACGGGTGCGCGCGCAAGATAATCACCTGCTCAGGCCAGTCTGTATTAAATAGAACGGCTAATATGAAGAGCGTAATCAAGCGATAACGCTGTGAATGGCGTCGAGCGAGCGCGCACGTAAATAACTACGCGATGCGTGAGTGTTGTTATTACGGATTACTTACTGACAGGTTTGCGCCAGTCGTCAGAGGCTGAGGTGTTTGACACCACGTGCTCCCACGAGATTTCTCGATAAGAAAAGTAGACATCTTCCAGATGAGTGAAATGCGCCTGCTCAGGGTCTTGGCAGTTAGGCATCTTCGACTGGATATCTACAATGATTGCATCGATTAGTTCTATGGTGAAGTAATGTTCCACGCCTCCATCCGCAGGGCGATACCAACGCAAGGTGCAATTCAGCGACTCACCGGTTGTCAATGCGCTGAAAAGCAGCGGCGAAGATCTGTCGAACACTTTGGTAATCATCAGTGGCTTGTGCACCCGGTCACCCGTAGGCTGGCCGGACTGAGGATCAGTCGGGCGGATGACTTGATGCTCGAACGCCTGAACGAGAATTTCATTCTCGTGCCCTTGCTGATAGATCTTGCCAACGGAGTCCTGGGTGAACGTATCTTTTGTGATCAACCCTTGCTTTGATCCCTCAATAGCCATGTAAGCCGGTGTAGGCACGGTCGCTCTCCTGCGTTTAAGAATGTGTAGATAGTTATGATCTTCGCGATGCTACTTACTGTTGTGTAATACAGTCCCCGGCTTAAGTGAAAAGGCCGAGGTGTAGCTACCTTAGCGGGTTTTCTTTCTTTGTTCGATGGCAGTATCCAATCAATACCTGTAGGAAATTTCCTTAAAGTCGATGAAATATCTTGCAAGATCAAAACGCTGAAATAGGTGATTAAACGTTGTGTGCCGCAGTGCGCTCTGCATATTATTGCCGGGCTCTTTGCTGTCCCGTCCTGTTGCCTGCATAACATGCCACGCTTTTAAAGTATGTAATCTGGATGCTTGTTACATTTTAGTTAGGCCTTATGCCATCTTCTGTCTTGAAAGGCTCAAGTTCATGTATTCAGCCGACGCTGCGCGTCACTATATTGATTTGGCGCGAAAACCCATTGGTCCGGATGACTACGCCGGTAAAGACATCCGCTATTCGACCGAATATGAAGCGCTTGAACTGGAGCTGGCCAAAGGCACGTCGTTGCGCGAGGGCGCACAGGTTGACTGGCAACTGATTCTGCAGGGCTGCGAAACGGTGCTTGCAGGCTTGTCGAAGGATTTGCGTGTTGCCTGCTGGTTGAGCTGGGCGCTTTATCAGACGCAGTCATTCGCGGGGCTGGCTTCAGGTCTCGCGATGCTGAGCGACATGTGTTCGCACCGCTGGACAGACGTCCATCCGCAAAAACCGAAAACCCGGGCAGCCGCCATCAACTGGTTGCTGACTCGTCTCGAAAAGGTGCTGGATGCCAGCATCCCGATTCAGGAGCAGGTTGAGGTATTTCAGCAAATGGTCGGGCATCTGGACCGGCTGGACGCAGTGCTGACCGGGCAACTTGCGGAAAATGCTCCTTTGATTCTGCCGCTGCGCAGGCGGGTGGCAACCATGATCGAGCGGGCTGTCAATCATTCGAAGTCGGTTGCCGCTCCTTCGGTGGTCGCTCAGGTGAAGCAGGCGGCGAGTCAGTGGTTGAGCGGCAATACGCCTATCGAAAGCGAGAAAGACGCTTTGCAGGCGACCCGGGCTCAGCGAGAAAACTCACTGCGCCTGTGCATCTGGTGGTTACGGCAGAAAGCAACCGATCCCCGCGCGTTGCGCCTCAATAGAGCGGTGGCGTGGTTATCCATCAATAGCCTGCCTCAACACAATTGCGAACGAATCACCGAGTGGCGGGGAGTGCCTGGGGAAAAGCTCAAGGCGTACCGGGAGCTATTTCAGCGCGGGCAGTATGCCGATCTGCTGGTGCAGCTGGAGACCAGTATTGCTCGTGCGCCGTTGTGGCTCGACGGTCAAAAAATGGCTTGGGAATGTCTGGAGGCACTGGGTGCCGATATCGCCCGGCAAGAGCTTGAAGTGATTCTGGCGTTATTCCTCAAGCGCCTGCCCGGCATTACCGAGCTGCGTTTTCATGATGGCACTGCGTTCGCGGACGACCTGACCCGTGAGTGGATTGCGGTGACGGTCATGCCCCATATCGAGCCTTCCGCCGCGCCACTTCCGGTCAACGACGCTACACCCAGGTGGGACCTTGCCTTCAATGAGCAGGTGCCGCGCTTGCGCAAGGGCGGGCTCAAGCTCGCCATCGGCGAGCTCAATCGGGGATTGCAGGGCGCGCGCTCTGCTCGGGAGCGTTTTTTCTGGCAGTTCACCATGGCTCGTCTGTGTTATCGGGCGAAGAAATACGAGCCTGCCAAAGCTCAGCTTGAGGTACTGGACGCCCAGTTGCAGCAATCAGCGCTGCATCTCTGGGAGCCGGAGCTGGCGTTGCAGGTGCTGCGGTTACTGCATGGATGCCTCGCGGCATTGCCGCACAGCTCAGCGGCAGATGAGCGCAAGGAAGAGATTTATCGCCGGTTGTGCCATTTGGATCTTGAAGTGGTACTCGAATAGGCCTTTGGGCCATGACCTGAAAGGAGAAGAACTGTGGCCAAAGAAGGCTCGGTAGCCCCCAAGGAACGCATCAACATTACTTTCAAGCCAGCTATAGACGGGGCCCAGGAAGAAATCGAGCTGCCTTTGAAATTATTGGTGCTCGGTGATTTCACTCAGCGTGCTGATGATCAAGTGATAGAGGACCGCAAGCGGGTCAGCATCGACAGAAACAATTTCGATGAAGTGCTCGCCAGTCAGCAGCTTGCCATGACGATGAGCGTACCCAATCGTTTACAGGACGAAGAGGACGCTCAGGATTTGTTGGTCGATCTGCGGATCAGTTCCATGAAGGACTTCAATCCGGCCAGCGTCGTCATGCAGGTGCCGGAAATGCAGAAGCTGATGCAGCTGCGTGATGCGCTCATGGCCCTTAAAGGCCCGCTGGGTAATGCCCCGGCCTTTCGCAAGGCGATTGAAGCGGTGCTGCAAAATCCGGACTCCCGCAAACAGGTTCTGGGTGAGCTGGGTCTGCAAGCCCCAGCCCCATTGGACGCTTGAGTCAGCATTGATAAGGACGACACGACCATGAGTACTCATGCAGTAAATCAGCACGCCGGGTATAGCACTGAAGTAAGCCTGCTTGACCAGATCATTGCCGAAACCAGATTGACTCCAGACGATGACGCTTTCGGTATCGCCAAGCGCGGCGTGGCAGCTTTTATCGAAGAGCTGCTCAAGCCTCACAACAGCCAGGTGCCGGTGAAAAAGGCGTTGGTTGACCGGATGATTGCAGAGATCGATACGCGACTCAGCCATCAGATGGATGAGATTTTGCACCACAGTGAATTTCAGTCCCTTGAAGCGTCATGGCGCGGCTTGAATCTGTTGGTTGAGCGCACCAACTTTCGCGAAAACATCAAGATCGAGATACTCAATGTCTCCAGGCAGGACCTGCTTGATGATTTTGAAGATTCGCCTGAAGTGGTCCAGTCCGGGCTCTACAAGCATGTCTACACGGCAGAGTATGGGCAGTTCGGTGGCGAGCCGGTTGGCGCAATCATCGCCAACTATTTTTTCTCGCCGAGTGCACCCGACGTCAAGACCATGCAATACGTGTCCAGCGTTGCCAGCATGGCCCATGCACCTTTCATCGCCGCCGCCGGCCCGAAGTTCTTTGGCCTTGAGAGTTTCACCGGGTTACCGGATCTGAAAGAGCTCAAGGATCATTTCGAAGGGCCGCAGTTCGCCAAATGGCAGAGTTTTCGCCAACAGGAGGACGCTCGTTATTTCGGCCTTACCATGCCGCGCTTCCTGCTGCGCAATCCTTATGATCCCGAAGAAAACCCGGTCAAGACATTCGTTTACAAGGAAAACGTCACCAGCAGCCACGAACACTATCTTTGGGGCAATACGGCGTACGCCTTTGCAACGCGTCTGGCTGACAGCTTCGCCAAGTTCCGCTGGTGCCCGAATATCATCGGTCCACGAAGCGGCGGGGCGGTCGAGGATCTGCCTCTGCATCACTTCCAGAGCATGGGAGAAATTGAAACAAAGATCCCGACCGAGGTATTGGTATCGGACCGGCGCGAGTATGAACTGGCGGAAGAGGGGTTCATTGCCCTGACCATGCGCAAAGGGAGTGATAACGCCGCATTTTTCTCCGCCAGCTCGGCGCAAAAAGTAACGTTTTTTGGCAACAGCGAGGAAGGCAAGGCTGCCGAGTTCAATTACAAACTGGGGACACAGTTGCCCTACCTGATGATCATCAACCGTCTGGCCCATTACCTGAAGGTCTTGCAGCGCGAGCAATTGGGTGCGTGGAAAGAACGGGTTGATCTCGAAAAAGAACTCAATAAATGGATCAGGCAATACATCGCCGACCAGGAAAACCCGAGCGCTGAAGTACGAGGCCGCCGTCCTTTGCGTGCCGCCAGCATTACAGTCAGCGATGTCGAGGGCGAGCCTGGCTGGTACCGCGTCAGCCTTGATGTTCGACCGCACTTCAAATACATGGGCGCTGATTTCACGCTTTCCCTTGTGGGCAAGCTCGACAAAGAGTGAATGGAAGCGGGTCCATGAGTGGCGGCAGCCTGTTTGAGCGTCTTGCGGACGAAACCTTTAACCGCAACGGATCGAGTCGTGAGGATTGCATTGCGCACTCCGTAGCGGCTCATCTGGCGAAGATGCTGAGCATCCGCGCTGGCAGCGTACAAACGCTGCCCAACTACGGTTTGCCGGATCTCAATGACATGAATCTGAGCCTGTACGACGCACTCATACAGGCTCGTTGCGCCATCGAGTGTTTCATAGGTGCGTATGAACCACGGTTAAGCGAAGTAAAGGTAGTCGCGCAACCTCAAGGCAATGATCGTTTGCGTATGTCGTTCGCCATAGAAGGTTTGTTGCAGGTTGGCGGGGTAAGGCGACCCGCCAGGTTCTTTGTCTCACTCGATGGAGCAGGCCAGGTGACCGTGAAGTAAGGCGTCTGCCGAGCATGCGCAATAGCGTACCCATGCTCTGGAACTTCAGGTGCCTGGCAAGTTGCAGTTTGTCTATAAACCGCCGCTTCAGCATTCGTGCTGACGGCTTTGCTCATGCCGTGTTTTCTGCTGAAGGGACCGTTCAGTCATGTCTTTTACCGATTATTACCAGAGTGAATTAACCGCCCTGCGACAGTCAGGGCGGATGTTTGCCGAGCGTAATCCGGCATTGGCACCTTTTCTGGGGCAAGGCGGAAATGACCCTGATGTCGAGCGACTGCTTGAAGGGGTGGCTTTTCTGACTGGGCGCTTACGCCAGAAACTGGATGATGACTGGCCTGAGCTCACGCACTCACTGATGCAGTTGCTCTGGCCCAACTATATGCGGCCTTTGCCGTCTTTCAGCGTGATCGAGTTTGAACCGCTCCAGCAGACAGGCCCGGCGATGTGCGTTGCACGGGACGTGCCGGTCGATAGCGAGCCGGTCGACGACGTCACCTGCCAGTTTCGAACCTGTTTCAGCACTCAGCTGCTGCCGCTTGAACTGAGTGACCTGAGTTACTCGGTGAAGGGCGAGGGGGCGCTGTTGAGTTTGAAGTTTGACGTGCTCGGCGGCGGGCATCTTGGCGCGCTGGATCTTGATTGCCTGCGTCTGCACCTGTGTGGCGAGCGCTACATCAGCCAGACACTTTATCTGAATCTGCTCCGCAATCTGTGCGCGATAGTGGTGGTCCCTCTGAACGTCGAAGGGCAGCCGTTCAAACTCGATGACGGCAAGTTCGTGTCGTTCGACCTCAAAGACCATCAGGTGCAGGCCGTGGGGTTCGAAGAAGAGGAGAGTTTGATTCCCTATCCCCTGAATACATTTCGCGGTTATCGCTACCTGCAGGAGTTCTTCGCGTTTCAGGACAAGTTTCTGTTTGTGGACGTCACAGGCCTGGACGTTATCAAGCGGATGGCGGAGCCCTTGCTCAGCCAGGCAACCGGTTTTGAACTGCGCTTCGACATCAAAAAAAACGCCATCCAGCGATCCCTGCCAACGCGGGACAACATCAGGCTTTATTGCACTCCCGTGGTTAATCTTTTCGACCAGGATGCGCTGCCGATTCGACTCGATGGCAAGCAGGATGAATACCTGTTGCTGCCTCATGAGGCGGAGCGCGGCAATTGCGGGGTGTATTCGGTGCAGAGCGTTGTCGGGCATGTGCAGGCGGGTGGCGGTGAGCAACGTTATGTGCCCTTCGAATCATTCCGGCATGACGCGAGTTTCGATACTTCTGCCCCATGCCCTCATTACAGCGTTCGCCAACGGCCTTCGCTTCTGCACGGCGGGCAGGACACCTACCTGAGTTTTGCAGCACGGCAATCGGCTGAACAGGAAGCGCTATCGGTTGAACTGGTGTGCACCAATCTGAACCTCCCCCTACGTCTGAGGCAAGGGCAGATCTGCATGCCGCGCGAAGGCACACCGGAGTTCGCAAAGTTTAAAAATATCACTGCGTGTACGCCGCACTATGCCCCGCCTCTCAGTCAGGATTTTCTCTGGCGACTGATCAGCAACATGTCGCTCAACTATCTCTCCCTGGAGAATGTGGATGCACTGAAGGTCATTCTGGAAACCTACGATCTGCCGCGGTATTACGATCGCAAGGCGCAGAGCGTTTCCCGGAAGATGCTCGGGGGGCTCAAGTCGATTCGTCATGTAGCCGTGGACCGACTGTTCCTGGGTTTACCTGTGCGGGGTCTGCGCACTGAGCTGCATATCGACGTCGAGCAGTTCGTGTGCGAAGGAGAGGCCTTTCTCTTCAGCTCCATGCTCAACGAATTTTTCTCGCTTTACGCAAGCCTCAACTCATTTCATGAACTGAGGGTCGTCACCACTGCCGGGGAGGTGTACGCATGGCAACCGCGTATGGGTCTGCAACCCCTGCTATGAACAGTTTGACGCTGGCGATCAGAGAGTATTCGTTCTCCCAGGCGGTGCTGCTGACGCTCGATACCCTGCGCCATGCACAGCCAGGCCTGAGCGAAGCACAGCTCTATGATCTGGTTGAGTTTCAGGCCAACCCTGACTTGGGATTCCCCTGCAGTGATATCCACAGCGTTGAATACTTCCGCGAGCAGGGGACCTTGCGCGCGCGCATGCGCCTCAACTTTCTGAGCCTTTCGGGAGCGGGGTCGCCGCTGCCTGCTTTTTATGCGGAGCAAGCGTTGGGTGACAGTTGCGCGAACCTGACGACGCGAATGTTTCTGGACCTTTTGAATCATCGCCTGCACCGGCTGGTGCTGCCGGTCTGGCGCAAGTATCGCTATCGGGCCAGCTTTCAACAGGGCGCTGTCGACCCTTTCTCCCAGCGCCTTTTCGCGTTGCTTGGCCTTGGCGGGGCGCAGATTCGGCAGGCGCCGGAGATCAACTGGAAGCGGCTCCTGCCCTACCTCGGCCTGCTGAGTCTGCGGGCTCATTCTGCGGCATTGATCGAGTCGGTACTGCGTTATTACTTCAGTCACCCGCAGTTCGACATCGAACAATGGCTGCCGCGCAACGTGACGATTCCGATCGATCAGCGCAATCAACTGGGCGCCATCAGTAGCCGTCTTAGTCAGGACCTGGTGGTGGGCGAACAGGCTCGCGACCGCGCCGGCAAGTTTCGTATTCATGTTCGCGAATTGAGCTGGACCCGCTTTCACCAATTCCTGCCCACCGGCACGGGCTACCAGCCGCTCTGTGCGTTGGTGCGCTTCAGCCTGCGCGATCCGCTGAGCTACGACATACGCCTGGTGCTGCGTCAGGACGAAATTCGTGACCTGCACGTCTGTGCCCAAAGCGAGTGCCGACTGGGTTGGACCAGTTGGCTGGGACGCGAGCAGTCCGATGGCGTCGTCACGTTACGCAGCAATCTAACAAGGATAGACAGACCATGATCAACGTGAACCTTCAGCAACTGATCCAGGCGCTGGATGCTGAAACCAGGCAAGACTTGCAGTCATGCGCCGAGCGCGCTGATAGCCGATCGTCTTCTGGCAGCCATGGCACAGGCGCAGCGACTTGCCACGGTCCACGCGACCTCCGACGGTTGCGTTCCTGTTTGCGAGTTCAGCTGATACGCCGCGTCATCAGGGCAATGAGTCCGTCTTCTTTAAAGCAGGTTCCTGCTGGCTGCTGCCACACCATCGGCGAGCGCTCGATGTCTGCCCGAGCCTGGCGCGCCGTTGCCTTGGGGTTGCTGTTGTTACCGGGTCTGGTCGGCTGTTCCGGTCACTACCGTTTCAGTGACAACGACTATCGGCCGCTGGGCGAGCCCATGGCCGTCAATCGCGGCAAATGATGGCGAGGAGATTCATATGGAGTTGATTCTGGAACTTGCAGGCGACGATCTGCCTGCGCACGAACACCAAATGCGCAAGGTCTTTACCCCGGCCGGAGGTGTACTAGGCCGTTCGCGCGAGTGTGACTGGGTGATAGTCGATCACGAGAATCACGTATCCAGCGAGCATGCAAAAATCACGTTCAGCGAGGGCGCGTTTTATCTGACTGACCTGAGCACCAACGGCACTGACGTCATTGTGTCCGGTCAGCAGCATCGCCTGGCCAAGGGCGTGCGCCATCGTGTCGAACACGGCAGCCGCTATCGGCTGGGGCGCTTCGAGATCGCCGCCTGCGTGGTGGAACAACCGGCCAGGCATTCAGGGGCGGGCGAATTCTCCGGCATTTCATCGCGCAGTGTCGCTGACGAATCGTTTCTCGCCCTGGACCTTCTGCAAGCCACCGATCATGCATTTGACGACGCACTGGGCCTGGACGAACTGACGCCGACCTACGCCAGCGAGCAGGCGTCACAACAAGGCATCGCCTACGGCCCGGTGGATCATCAGCACCTGCTGATGCCGGGGCTGGTCGCCGAACAGGCGCCTGCGCACGAGGCGCCGCCGGTGTTGCCGCCGTTGCCCGGTGACGATTTCTGGCAGCGTTTCGGTGCCGTGCTGGGGGCCGACCTGGCAGGGGCTGATGACCAGCAGCGCGAAACACTCGCACTCAATGCTGCAGCGCTGCTCAAGCAATGCATCGACAGTTTGCAGCAGACCTTGCGCACCCGTAACGAGTTGAAAAACGAATTGCGCCTGACCTTGAGCACGCCTCGGCACGCGGGTGGCAATCCGCTCAACTATGCAGCGGATGCCAGCGAGGCCATCACCTTGTTGCTGCAACCGGAGCGCCCAGGGCAATTACCTGCCGAGCAGGCAGTGGCCCGGGCGTTTCGCGATATTCAAGCCCATCAGGTATCGCTGCTGGCTGCCAGTCGCAAGACGTTGCGCAGCGCCCTGGAGCATTTTGCGCCGCAGCAACTGACGTTGCGTTTCGAGCGAGAGGGTCGCAAGACGCTGTTTTCCGGACGCAGTTCACGCTGGCAGGCATTCGAGCGCTATCACCACGGCCTGTGCCAGGACGATGACTGGAGTGAACGCCTCATGGCACGAGATTTTGCGCAGGCCTATGAAGAACAGGCGCGCCTGATCTCGACGCTTTATACCGGACGCTAAGGAATAGTGATGTTGCTTCGAAATGTATTAGCCACGCTGGCATTCGTCTGTCTGCTGCCAGGATGTGCCGCAGTATCGCCTTACTCGACCCAGACGCGCCTTGAATTGCAGCTCACGGCCAGTGATCAGCTCAATCCCGACATCAATGGTCGTCCGTCACCCGTGGTGCTGCGGCTGCTTGCGCTGAAGAATCCGGTCACTTTCGAGACCGTGGATTTTTTCGGGCTCTACAGCCGGGCCAAAGACCTGCTTGCGCCAGACCTGGGGGCCATTGAAGAACTGGAGCTGCGCCCTGGCGAGACGCGTCTGCTCAAGTTGCACGTCGACAGCGGCATCCGCTATGTCGGTGTATTGGCCGCCTACCGCGACCTGCCTGAGACGAAGTGGCGGTACGTGATTACCCTGGAGCCCGGCAGCACCACCGTGGTCCAGCTGGCGCTGGACCCTACCGGCGTCACCGCGATCCCATCCGCTTTGATGCAGGCGCGCCAGCCATGAACACTCATAAAGTGATCTGGCAGGAAGGCATGTTGCTTCGGCCGCAGCATCTTCAGCAGAGCGATCGCTATTTCGATGAGCGGATAAACAACCAGACACGATTGCTGCATCGCCATTTCTGGGGGTTCTTCGAGCTGGTCATCGATACCCAGTTTCTCGGCATGAGCAAGCTTGTCATCACCCGCGCTTCTGGCGTCCTGCCCGATGGCAGCTTCTTCGCTATTGGCGGTAACAATGAACGTCTCACGCTGGATATCGAGCCTGACTGCGCCAATTTGGCGGTTTATCTGGGATTGCCGTTATCCACCGGCGACAGCATCGAGGCGCGCAATGCGGATCAGCGAGATGTACTGACCCGCTATCTCAGCTATCAGACAACGGTGTTCGATTCCAACGCAGGCACGCAGTCAGCCTGTGACGTCAGCTGTGCACGCCCCGATTTTCGCCTGCTGACGGAGCGTCAGCTGGCAGACCAGCCTTGCGTGAGGCTCAAGCTCTGCGAGCTGATGGAGGTCACCGCCAGCGGCGGCATCAAACTCAACCCTGAATTCGTGCCGACCTATCTGCATGTCCATGCCAGTGAATACCTGCTGTCCAGCCTGAACGAAGTCACTGCCCTGCTTGCTCATCGTGGTGAAAAGATCGCGGCTCGGGTCCAGGCCGGTGTGCGTGGCGGAGCCGCCGAGGTGGGCGACTTCATGATGCTGCAAGTGATCAACCGCACTGAGCTGAGCCTGCGCAACCTGCACAGCAGACACGCTCTGCATCCCGACGAGTTGTATGAAGTACTGCTGGCGCTTCTGGGCGAGCTGGTCACTTTCTGTACAGAAATAAAACGCCCCAGGCTGGAAAGCTTTTACAACCATGCCGATCAGGCCGGATCCCTGCGACGGGTCGTAGGGCCTGTTCGCCAGATGCTGTCGATGGTCCTGGAGCAACATGCCGTCGAGCTTGAACTGCAAGTGCGGCAGTACGGCGTACTGGTCGCGGTCCTGCCTGATCGCTCGATGCTTGGATCGGCCACCTTCGTTCTGGCCGTGAGCGCAGCCTGTGATGGTGAAGCGCTGCGCAAGCGATTGCCCGCTCACCTCAAGGTCGCTCCGGTCGAGAGCATCCGCGAACTGGTCAACCTCCACTTGCCGGGGATCAGGGTCAAACCCCTGCCGGTCGCACCCCGCCAGATCCCGTTCCACGCAAACAAAACCTATTTCATGCTGGAGCTGCACGCAAAGGAGCTGACGCAGCTGCAAAACTCCGGCGGTTTTGCTTTTCATGTTTCCGGTGATTTTGCTGATCTGAATATGAATTTCTGGGCCATAAGGAGCTAAAGACATGGGAATGGAAACTACCCAGCCCGAGAAAACGGTGCTGCTCAATCGTGACCAAACCAGGCAGGGGAAGGATGCGCTGACCGATGCCACGTCAGCGCCTCGATTCGAGCAGCTTGAGGATCGCATGGTCTACGCCGCTCGCCTGCACTCGGGGGAAGCGTTCAGCGTCAGCCCGAACATGCTGGTATCCGCTGCGGCCGATTTGCTGTCGCACGTCATCCGTCTCAAAACCGGTAACGCCCTGCAAGGCATGGAAGGTCTTAACACGCGGCTCTGCGAGAGCATCCGCGTATTCGACATGGCCGCCTTGCAGAAAGGCGCCGAAGCCAGTCAGGTGCAAGCCGCGCGCTATGTGTTGTGCACTGTGGTCGATGAGGCCGTGGTGACTTCGGGCTGGGAGGGTCGGGCCGAGTGGGCGAGGGTCAGCCTGCTCAGCCAGTTCCATAACGAAACCAGCGGCGGGGAGAAGTTTTTCCATCTGCTGGATCGCGTTGTTCAAAGCCCGGAGAAATACAGGCCGCTACTGGAGCTCATGTACATCTGCATTTCACTGGGTTTTGAAGGCAAGTATCGCCTGCGACCTCGCGGCGCCATTGAGCTTGAGGCCATCCGCGACAGCGTTTACCGCCAGATAGTGAAGCTGCAGGGGGACATTCCCCGGGAGTTGTCACCTCATTGGCAAGGCCTGGCAGAGGATCGCCGAAGCCTGGTCAGGATTGTGCCGTGGTGGCTCGTGATGGTTTTCCTGCTGATCAGCCTCGCCGGATTGTACGGCGGGTTCGCCTGGGTCCTGGGAGAGCAGCGGGACGTGGTACTCAAACCTTTCCACAGCAATCAACAGACATCGGCCTCCCCGCAGTCGTAATACAGAGACATCCAATGAAAGAGTTCTTGAAAAAGCTGGCGTCGCTGCTGAGCCACGCCCGGCTGTGGTCGCTGTTCGTCATGTTGGCTGCGGTGCTGCTGATCTGGTTTATCGGCCCTTTGGTGGCTGTTGCGGATAATCGAATCTGGGAAACCCCGGCAAGTCGCCTGCTGACGATCACTATCGTCGTGCTGCTGTGGTCTCTGCTCATGGCGTTGGCCGGTTGGCGCTCAAGCATCAGGAAGGAACCTGTCAATGCGGACACTAACCAGGAGCGCAGCGATGTGGCGCACAGAGCGCAGGAATGTCGAGAAGTGCGTGGCCGTTTTGACGATGCGCTGCAAACCCTCAAAAACTCCAGTCTTTATCGAGGGCGCAGCAAGCGCTGGCGCAACGAGCTTCCCTGGTATCTGCTCATGGGGCCTGCGGGTGCCGGCAAAACCAGTCTGCTGGATTTTTCCGGGCTTGAGTTCCCGCTCAACAAGATCGAGCGCAAGCTGACCCGCGACACGCAGGGCACGCGCTACTGCGACTGGTATTTTGCCAACAATGCTGTGCTGATCGACACCGCAGGGCGCTACCTCACACAGCCAGACAATGTCTCAAGCTCGGGATGGGAAACGCTGCTCGGTCAGTTGCGCAGCCGCCGGTGGGCGCGGCCGCTCAACGGTATTCTGATCACGATTGACGTCGACATGCTCAAGGGGGACGAGACCGCGCTTGAAGCATTGGCGCGTCAGACTCGCGATCGGCTGAACGAAATCCAGCAACGTCTGCACGTGGATATCCCGGTTTATCTGGTGCTCAGCAAGGTGGATCGCATCGAGGGGTTTGATGCGTTTTTCGACCAGCTCGGTCGCGAAGAGAGTGAGCAGGTTCTGGGTGTCAGTTTCCGCAAGGGACACAAAGGCACCGATGCCCTTGTGCTGCGTGAGGAGTTTGATGCCCTGTTGCAGCGACTCAACACGCAGGTGATAGGGCGAATCCATGCCGAGCGCGACATCGCGCGTCGTGGCCTGATCATGCAGTTCCCCGACAAGCTGTCGCTGCTGGGTGATCGGCTCTGCCTGTTTGTCGACATGGCATTTACCGGCAGCCGCTATCAGCGCTCCAGCTATTTGCGCGGTTTCTATCTGACCAGTGCGCCTTATCTGACCGAGCACGCTGACAAGACTGCCGCAGCCATTGGTGCGCAAACCGGAATCGCGAGCACGATCATGCCGACGCTGCGCAGGGGGCGAGCGCGCTTCATTCATCAGCTTCTGAGCCGGGTAATTTTCCCGGAGGCGGAACTGGCCAGCCTGAATGAGCGCGAAACCCGGCGCATCCAGTGGCGCCATCGAGCGCTCTATGGCGGTTCACTGGCCGTCCTGGGGGTGTTTGCACTGGCGTGGGCCAACAGCTTTTTCCTCAATAACGAACGGTTGGAAGCAGTGCGCGAGCATGCTTCCCGGCTAAGCCTGGAGCACACACGCCTGCGTCCCGAGGATGATGAGCGGGTGGCCTTGAACCTTCTGGGCGCAAGCTTTGCCGCCCGCCAGGTTTTTTCCCCCGCGCTGTCAGCGAAGTGGTATGAGCGCACAGGGCTGTCTCAGACGCAGCGAAGCTGGCCGATCCTGGATCTGGCTTATGTCCATGAGCTGAAAGTGCAGCTGCTGCCGCGTGTCGCCGCGGCGCTCGAGAGTCAGATCCGCGCCAATCTGAATGATCGCGAGCAACTGTTGGGCAGCTTGCGGGCTTACCTGATGCTCAACCTGCAGGAGCGTCGTGACGCGGCCTGGTTGAAGCAATGGCTCTCGGCGCACTGGTCGGCGCGTTACAGCGGTGATGCAACGGCACAGCAGGATCTGCGTGACCATCTGCAGCGCTTGCTCGATCGCCCATTTGTATATCCGCTCGACGAAACGCTGGTGGCCCAGGCGCGGCAGGTCTTGCGCGGTGACTCCCTCGCCAGCGTCGTCTACCGCTCGCTTCGCGATCAGGCTCGCCACTTGCCGGAGTACCGCCTCAGTCAGCATCTGGGCCCGCAGGCCGGTGTCTTTTCAGGCGCAGACCATGTGATACCGGGTTTTTACACACAGCGTGGTTATCAGCAGAGCTTCATCGTCAAGGGCGCCGGGCTGGTACAGGACACTCTGCGCGATAACTGGGTTCTGGGCGAAGGCGGCGACATCAGCGAGATGGACCTGCGGCGCCTGATGGTCGAGCTCGAGCAGTTGTATTTTCGCGACTACGCCAATCACTGGAGCGAAGCGGTGGCCAAGGTCAGGCTGCAGTCTTTCGCCTTCGCCACGGACGGAGCAGAGCAGCTGGCAGGACTGACTGCCGCCAGTTCGCCTCTGCTGCAGTTGCTGGTCGAGGTGCGTGACAACACGCGGTTCCAGAGCCTTGCGGACAGTCTGCAGACTCCCGCGCTTGCTGTGTCCACCGACGCACCTGGCACGGTCGCAGCCGGTGCGGCGCAGAAGGCCGCAAAAGCGCTGGCCGATGCCGCGCCCGATACGGCAAAGAAATCCCTGCAGCGACGCTTTGAGCCGTTGCATCGCTTGCTCGACAAGGACAATGGTCCTGCTCCGGAGCTTTTGCCAGCGCTGCAGGTACTCAACGAGTTGCAACTGCAGATGGCGGTTCTGGCCCGCTCCAGTCAGCAAGAGCAAAGTGCCTACGAGTGGGCGAAGGGGCGCATGAATGGTCAGCGAGATGCATTGAGCCGTCTGCGCAACGCCTCGGCACGGCTGCCTCACCCGGTCAGCGGCTGGCTGACGGCGGTGGCCGATGACGCCTGGTTGCTGGTTCTGGCAGGTGCCCATCAGCACATCAATCAGCGCTATCAAAGTGAGCTGTACAGCGTTTACAGCACGGCCATAGACAAGCGCTACCCCTTCACCGCCCATGGCACCAGTGATGTCGCGTTGAACGATTTCCAGGCGTTTTTCAAGGTTCAGGGTCTGATGGAGCGTTTCTTCGACAGCTATGTGCGGCCTTTCACCAGTGGGGTCGGCGACAGCTACCGACTGCGCAGCATCGATGGGCGCAGCCTGCCGATGTCCCGGGTTTTTCTTGAGCAGATGGCTCACGCGCAGATCATTCGCAAAGGGTTTTTCACCGAGAACCCCGGTCAGGCGCAGGTGCAGTTCAAGCTTGAGCCCTACACCCTCGACCCGAGCGTGAGCCGCGCCGAATTCCGCCTGGGCGACCAGACTCTGGAATACCGTCATGGCCCTATTGTGCCGGTGTCTTTCAAGTGGCCAGCCGAGGCCGATGACGGGCGCAGCAGCCTGGTGATGGAAAAAATGGCAGGCCGCGCGCTGGGTCTGGAAGAAAACACCGGGCCGTGGTCACTGTTTCGACTGTTTGATCTGATGCAGACCGAATACCTGCGAGGTCGAGACGTGCTGGTGCTCAAAGCCAACGTCGGCGGGTTGCAGGCCAACTATCTGCTGTCCAGCCAACGCTCGCCCAACCCGTTCGACATGACCGCGATAAGGCGCTTTCGCCTGCCGGGGCAGCTTTGAGTGGCACCTTCAAAACCTTGCTCAGCGCCGGGCGTACCAGCAGCGGCAAGGTCAGGGCGCGCAATGAAGACGCGTTTCTGGACTGTCCGCAACAGGGCACGTGGGTCGTGGCGGACGGTATGGGAGGACACTCACGCGGTGATCTGGCCAGCCAGTTGATCGTGGACACCATTGCCGGGAGGGTTGGCCCTGGCAGCCTTGATCAGCGAGTGGCGCAGGTGAGTCATCGGCTGTTGCAGGTCAATCAGTTGCTGATGCGCAGCAGGCTGCAGTCAAGCCTGACCGGCAGCACTGTGGTGGCCCTGCTCATCGAGGGGCCGCGAGCTGTCTGCATGTGGGCGGGTGACAGCCGCTGCTACCTCTGGCGAGACCGGCGGTTATACCAGCTGTCACGCGACCATTCGCTGCGCCAACAGCTGATCAGCGAGCAGAACATGTGCCCGCAACAGGCGGCCCGGCACCCGCAGGCGCATGCCTTGACCCGAGCGGTGGGCGGCAATGATCAGTTGTCGCTCGACCGGATTGAGCTGGACGTCCGGCAGGGCGATGTCTTTGTCCTGTGCAGCGACGGGCTTTATCAGACCCTGGACTACCACATCCTGAGCAATGCGCTGAGCATCAAGTCTGCGCGCGTCGCCGTTGATCTATTGTGCGATCACGCGCTACGCGGTGCAGCCGTCGATAATCTGACCGCACTCGTGGTCCGGGCGTGAACAATCGTTGCAGGCCTGCAGTGCCTGCGAGCAGTTGACCGTGCCTGGGGCATTGACCCGGTATGCGCAGCACGCAGGTTTGGGCGCTGTATGCTCAGGCAGCCTGGCGCCCGCGACGCACTGGTCTGAGCTGCCCGCCGTGCTGTGTGGCCGCTACCTGCTTGAGCAGAAGCTGGGCTCTGGCGGGATGGCGGTGGTGTACCGGGCGCGGGATCTTTTGCATGAACAGTTCGGCGACCCCGATCCGCGTATCGCGGTGAAGCTGCTGAACGACGACTTCACCGCCACGCCTGACGCCGGTGTCCTGCTGTATCGGGAGTTCGCCCTGACCCGCCATCTATGCCATCCCCATGTCGCGCGGCTACGTGCTTTTGAAGTCGACCTGCGCTGTCAGCGCGCATTCATCACGCAAGATTTGCTACCGGGAATCGGGCTGGACGCGCTGCTTTGCGAGCAGCCTGCGGGTATGGACGACGTCGCGTTCAATGCCATGGCCGTCCCGCTGCTGGATGCACTTGCCCATGTCCATCAACGTGGCGTCATCCACGGTGATCTCAAGCCCAACAACGTCATGCTGACGGGCGCGGGGCCGGTAATAATCGATTTTGGCCTGGCGGAACCCTGCGAGGACGTGCTGGCCGGATTGCCACGGCTCGCTCGCGGCCGTTTTGATGCCTGGACCCCTGCCTACGCTGCGCCTGAGTTGCTGGACGGGGCCGTGCCTTCGTTGCAGAGCGATGTCTACGCCATGGCCTGCGTGCTCTACGAAATGGCCGGTGGCAGACATCCCTTTGGCAAGATGCTGCCCGCTGCAGGCCGGGACCAGCGGCTGTGGCGATCACTTGGCCCACCGTCAAATCTGCCGAGTCGCTTCTGGCCAGCACTGCGTCATGCGCTGACGCCGGATGCACACAAGCGGACCATCAATGCCCAGGAGTTACATGACGCGTTCCGTGTACAGCCGATCGGGCGCATGCAATTCTGAAGCTGACAATCGGCGCCTGATCAGGCATCCGCGAAACCTGCCCAGACTGAAACCTGCCAGCAGAACCCTGGAGTGGCACCGAGCTGCGTGGTTTTACACCCGCACAGCCGCATAAAGTGCCTTGATCAGATCAGACTGAGTAATGATGCCCACCAAGTGCCGGTTGGCGTCGATGATCGGGATGTGCCGATGTCCGTTCTCCGAGAACACGGGCACCAGGTCAATGAGCAGACGGTCGCTGCTGGCCACGCGCACCGTTCGGGTCATGATTTCCCCGACGATATCAGCAGGCTGATTGCCTCGTGCCTGGCGCAGCAAGGCGCGCAGATGCCAGCCGACGCCCTCATGGGCGTCCATGTCGATCTGCTGCATGAAGTCGGCAACTGTGACAATGCCCATCAGGTGGTTTTGCCGATCAACCACGGGCAGCGCCTTGATCCGGTGTTTGCGCATCAAGGCCCAGGCATCGCGCAGGGGCATTTCCTGGCGCGCGACAATGGGCGTTGCGCTCATCACGTCGGCGCAGCGCAGTTCGCCCATCTTGCGCTGGTAAGCAGCGGCTTCGGCCTGTTCGAGCAGTGCCTGCAGATCGTCACGGCTGACGTCCAGCACCTGGTTGTAGCGGGCAAGGGCCGCGTCCAGGTCGGCATTGCTGAAGCGGCTGCGGTCCGGGGTTGCAGGGGTGTGTTGAACGTGCGGCCAGGGACGTCGGGTCAGGTTGTTGTAGAGCAGACCGGCACCCACCAACAGTAGCGAGTCGATCAGTACCGGGCTCAGGGCGAAAGCGAACTGGTCGCAACCCATGATGACCATCAGCAAAGCCGATGCGCCGCCGGGCGGATGCAGGCAACGCAGGGCGAACATCACTGCAATGGCAAGGCCGACGGCCAGCGCGGCGGCCAGAGTGGCGTCGGGTATCCAGTTGACGCAGGCAATGCCCACCAACGCCGAAAGCGTGTTGCCGCCAACCACTGACCAGGGCTGCGCCAGCGGGCTGGAGGGCACTGCAAACACCAGTACGGCGCTGGCGCCCAGCGGCGCCACCAAGGCGAGGGCGAGCATGCTGTGCGCTGTCGCGGCGCTGCCTTGCAGATAAAACGCGACCACCACGGCGACCAGCAGAATGCCGATGGCTGCACCTACGCTGGCGCGCCATTTTTCTTTCGTGTCGACGGCGTGCGGGGCCGGCCAGAGTGCGCGCAGGCGTGCAGTGAATGAAACGGTCCGGGGGGGAGGGGTCAAGGGGGCAGGCATATCAAGGCTACGTCGATTGAATGAGGGGTGACCTGCGACTGTCGTCGTCGCTCGGAACGTTGGCGCACGTTAAACCTTGCGAACTGCCTTCGCTATAGCACTTGGCCGGGTGGTGCCGTTCTGCGCAGTGGGATTTTGTCAAAAGTGACCAATAAGTCACTAAACAGCCTGCATCGTCTTCGAATTTGCGGGTGTTCGCGAGTTGTTAAGTCGATACACTGCGCGCAGTTTTTCCTGAGGTGTGTCTGATGAAGTTTCGTTTTCTGCTGTGGATGCTGGGCTTGTTGATGGCCCGCGCCAGCCGCAACAACCCGGCGTTTGCCCAGCAGTTGGCTGGCAAAGAGCTGACGTTTCAATTACAGACCGCTGATGGCAAGGTGGCTCGGCATTTTACGGTAAGCAATCAGCGCGTCAGCAGTCGCGCAGGATCGGTGGCAGAGCCTGGCTTTGCAATCATCTTCAAGGACGCCGAGTACGGTTTTGCCACGTTGCAGGCGAAGAACAAGCAACTGGCATTCATGCAGGGCATTCAGGACAAGCACATTCAGGTGCTGGGCAATACCGGGCTGGTGATGTGGTTCCAGGGCTTGATGAAATACCTGAAACCACGCAAGGGCGCACGCAAGGGATAACGTCAGGGCTACGGCAGGACCAGCCCGCCCGCGGCCTTGTGCAATGAGCGCAGGTGTTCGCTGAGCTGTTTCAGATTGGCCTCGTTGTCAGCGATTTCCCTGGCCCGCTCAGGTTCGAGCAGGGCGCGGACCTCTTTGTCCAGATCGCCCGTCAGGCGCTTGAGCTGTTTCTGCCGCTGGCTGCTTTCGTCTTCCAGACGCTTCCATTCCGCTGTCTGCGGCAGGCCATAGCCGCCGCTGTCGAGCAGTTCGGCCGGGCGACTGAGGAAGCCGCTGTTGGCGAGGATTTCCTGCAGGGTGCCGGTGGCTCTGGAGACGCTGCCGTCCTTTTGCTCGCGGGCACTGAGGTAGCGCTGTTTGACTTCGTCCTGAGCCAGTAACAATTGCCGACGCAGGCTCGCTTGCTCGAGCAGCAGCATCGCCGCGCTGGTGCGCAGATCTGCCTGAGGCAGCCAGGGCTTGCGCTCGGCGGCAGGCAGCGTCAACCAGTCTTCGACGCTGGTCTGTTTGATCGGCAGATGCTGCTTCAAGACCTCGAACATGGCCTGATAGCGGTCGCGATAAGAGTCGAAGCGGTAGCCTTTGCGCAGCGCTTCCTTGGGGTCGTCGAGCACACTGGTGTCGGCCATGCCGCGGCCTTTGAGCACTTCGAGCAGGCCATTGGGCAGGATGCTGTCCAGGTCCGTGAGCTGGGGATTGTGGGTCCCGCTGCGCAGAAGCTTGAGGTTTTCCACCGCGCAATTGTTGGACAGGAAGTAATAGCTGCCGTCATAGCTCCAGTGCATCTCGGCGGCGTGCTGCACCAGACCATCGATTTCCGGACGCGACAGAATCAAAGGCACCGAGGCCAGGCTGCGCAGCTCGGTCTTGGTGTACTCATCAATGACTTGAGCCAGGGGCAGCACGAACAAGCGCGATGGATACGCGCCCATCAGGCCGTCCCAGCTGGACAACTGCACGTCGCCGACGAAGGCGCGGTACGACAGCACCAGGTGCTGGTCGAGATCCAGGCGGCAGTCAGGCCCGCGCGGGCGCCCGGGTTTGCAGATCACCAGGCGCAGCATGCTGTGGCCCCAGCGGCTCATCATGTTCTGGTTGGCCTCGGCCAGCAGGTAGTCCACGGCATAAACGCGCTCGGGGTCGAGCTTGCCCAGCGGTTCGCGGCCAAAATCGTTACCCGCGTTCAGATACGGGTAGGACGTCGGGCAGGCGTCTTTCGCTGGCGGCGCCCAGCCAAACTGCTGGCGGTAATAGTCGTACAGCGCCGGTCGACGGCAGGCGTACGCCGGGTCGAGCAGGAAGTACTCCATGTTGACCGCGACGAACTCCAGCGGGCTGGTGGTTTCGTAGATGTCCGGGCTGCGGGCGACCTGGCCGTTGCGCTCTTCGCGCTCGCCGCGACGGCCCACATATTGCGGCCAGCCGGCCAGGTCCAGCAGGCGTGGGTCATCACTCAAGGTGAAACGTCGATCAGTCTGGCCTCGGCACTCGGCGGGCAACCCGACCTTGCCCAGTGAGCTGCTGCGCCGTGAGCATTTGATGATCAACGAGCGCTGGCCAGGCGACCACAGGCGAGCACGGTCGTAAATGTGGGTCAGCTCGTGCAGCACCGTCGCGAGCATTTCCCGACGCACAGTGCCGTGGGGGCGATTGGTTTGTTTGTGCGCCGCGCTGCCGTCGGTCAACCCTGCCAGCAGGTGGCGGTTGAGGTCCAGCCGATAGGGGCCGGACGCCTGCCCATAGGCATTGGCAGGCATGTCGGCAGACCAGCGCACATCCACGCGACGATCCAGGTCAGCGACAAACCGGGGCGGTAGCGCGGCAAGCGCTTCGTCAAGCAGCGTCTGGCTGGCGGATTGCTGCGCAGGGCTCAAGCCGCTGGAGTCCAGCGTTAGGCTCAAGGCAGCGAAGGCCTGGGCGCAGGGCAGTGCCAGTGCGCCCGCCAGCAACCAGACGCAAAAACGCCTCACAGGGCGAGGATGGCTTCGGCGAGTACCTGGTCACTGGCGTTGCGCGCTTCCGGCAGGCGGTTGCGCAGCATGTCGAAGGCGGCATCCAGCTGCGAGCCATGAATGTCGCCGCCGCTGGCAACGTAACTGGCGGCATCGTCCTTGGCCTGGATCACGACTTTGGAATCGCGGATCGAGGTGGTGGTATCGGACGTGAAGTCGATGGTGCGGCCGAATGCGTTGACGATGATGTTACTGGTCTGTACGACGGTATGGGCCTGGGCAGTGCCGGCCAGTACGAACAGGCCGAAAGCAGCTGCAATCAGCGGGGTACGCATGAAAAGTCTCCAGAAAATGCAGAAGATGAAAGTGGCTATTGGACGAGGATTGCCAGCGCGAGTTCGCGATCACTGGCACTAAGTTTCGGCTCGCTCTGACGAAGCGCCAACAGCGCTGACTCAAGCCTTGCGCCTCGGAGCGCGCCATCACTGGCAATGAACGCCGCGGCATCGTCCTGCGCCTCGACAATCAGTTTTCGGTCAAAAGGTGCCGTTGTCACCTGACTGGTAACGTAGCCCGTTTTGACCAGTGTCTGGGTGCTGACATCCAGCGCCTGAGCCTGAGCGGCCCAGAGCAGGCAGGTCATCGGGGTGATCAATAGCAGCGGCAGTAAACGCATGGCTCTCGACGACGTGCAAAACCAGACGCAAGGCTAGCGCAACAACCGCTCTGGAACCAGCCCGCCAGCCTCATGCGAGGCATCCGGGAGGATCAGATGGCGAGGATGGCCTGCGCCAGCTGAGCATCGGAAGCCTGCAGCTGTGGCGCGAGCTGACGAATGTGCGCAAATGCGCTTTCCAGGCGTGCGCCACGGATGTCACCGGCGCTGCCGACAAAAGACGCTGCATCGTCGCGGGCTTCGCGAACGATCTTGTCATCCTTGAACGAGGAGCTGACGTCGGAAGTGGCGTTGGTCGACGAATCGACCGTGCGCACCATGGCATCGGTGGTCACAACGAAACTGGTGGCATGGGCGCTGGCAGCGGCAGTCAACAAGACAGCGGCACCCAGCAGGCGAAGACGGGACATGGCAGGACTCCAATAACAGAAAGGTATGAAAGACACCGGCTCGCCCGGCTGTTTCATGAAGGTCATGACAGAGCGGAAATCGGACTGCCCAAGCCTAACATGGCTTCGTCTGAGACGGCCGTTTGAGCGTCGGGGCACAATTTTGTTCCTGGCACGATCTTTTGGGCGGAATAACTGTATTGCTTATATAAGGTTTATTGGAAATTGTACTGTTCAGGCCATGGGACTGTGTGTCCAGCGCCATGGACGCGGTGGCGTCGCGGTCACTCTTGACTGCGTCCATGGCTCTTAAACGACAAAACCCGTCAGCAGTTGCCCGCGACGGGTTTTGTGTCTAGCAATTCGGGTTGCTGGCGAGTGACCTCAGAGGTCAGGACCAGCGTGCGCCAATTAGCGCCAGAACGGCTTGCTCAGTTCTTCGTAGCGTTGTGCTTCGCTGATACCGGCATCAGCCAGCAGACGAGCATCCAGGCGGGCCAGCTGGTGGCGGCTGGACAAGCGACGCTGCCAGAGCATCAGGTTGGACAGAGCACGCAGAGGCCATGCAGCTTTAGCGGTTGTGGCGGTGTTTTCGAAGAAAAGGTCGGAACTGACTGTACGTTCCATGGTGTGCATCCTTCCGCTTGTGGCGGTATAGAGAGTGATTTAACTGGTGCCCATCTTCCTCTTCGGGCGCAAGACTCTCCAGATACAGTTTCACTGTATTGTATGTGCTCAGTTAACTGTTTAGCGGTACTGTTTTGTTCGTAATTGGGGCAACTGTACGGGTCTGCACCACTACTGTGCATTTCTCACCTGCGTCACCCAGTATCGACTGATTTGCAGTCTGAAATGACCGGTACAGTAGTACAGTTTATGGGTTTTCAGGAGCAAGGCGGGTGTACAAGGCGGACAATTGTACTGCCGCCTTGGAATTGTGTGGTCAGAGCGGCAACATGCTGCCCGTCTCATCGAGTTGAATGTGCCATTTCAAGGCATCGCGCAGCACGTGAGGCGTATGGCCACCCTTCAGGCAGGCGGCGGCGAAATAGGCGTTCAAGGCGTCCCGATAGACCGGATGCACGCAGTTGTCGATGACTGCCCGCGCGCGCTCACGGGGCGCAAGGCCGCGCAGGTCGGCCAGGCCTTGCTCGGTGACGAGAATATCGACGTCATGTTCGGTGTGGTCAACGTGGCTGACCATGGGTACGACGCTGGAAATCGCGCCGCCCTTGGCAATTGACTTGGTCACGAAAATCGCCAGATGCGCGTTGCGCGAGAAATCCCCCGAGCCGCCGATTCCATTCATCATCCGGGTGCCGCAGACGTGGGTCGAGTTGACGTTGCCGTACAGGTCGAATTCAAGTGCCGTGTTGATTGCGATGATCCCCAGGCGACGGATGATTTCAGGGTGATTGGAGATTTCCTGCGGGCGCAACATCAGCCGAGACTTGTAGCGCGCAAAGTCGGCAAAGACCTCTGCGTGCTTGCTCGTCGACAGAGTCATCGAGCTGCCCGAGGCGAAGCTGAGCTTTCCGGCATCGAACAGCTCGAACGTGGAGTCCTGCAACACCTCGGAATACATGGTCATGTCATGAAAAGGTGAGTCAACCAGGCCATGCATCACGGCGTTGGCGATGGTGCCGATGCCTGCCTGCAAGGGCATCAGGCGATTGGTCAGGCGATCCTCGCGCACTTCCTTCTTGAAGAACTCCACCAGATGGTGGGCGATGGCCTGGGTGTCCGGATCGGGCGGCAGCACAGTGGATGGCGAATCAGGTTGGTTACTGATGACAATGCCGACGATTTTCGCCGGATCGATCTGCACTGCCTGATTACCGATCCGGGTGTCTGCCTGCAGCACCGGGATGGGCAGGCGCGTAGGGCGGTAACTCGGGATATAGATGTCGTGCAGCCCTTCCAGCTCCAGCGGTTGGGCCAGATTGATCTCGACAATCACCTGCCTGGCCAGAATGGCGAAGCTGGCCGAGTTGCCCACCGAAGTGCTCAACACCAGATGGCCCTCTTCAGTGATCGCCACGCATTCGATGACCGCCAGGTCCACCGCCTTGATCTGGCGATTGCGCAGTTGCTCGACGGTGTCAGACAGATGAGTGTCGATGAACATCACCGTACCGTCGTTGATTGCCTTGCGCAGCGTGCTGTCGACCTGGAACGGGGAGCGACGGGACAGTACGCCAGCCTCGGTCAGCTGCTTGTCGAGGTCGTTGCCCAGGCTGGCCCCGGTCAGCAGGCTGATCTTCAGCGGCGACAATTTTGCCCGTTTGGCCAGCGCGTGGGGCACGGCCTTGGCTTCACCGGCGCGGGTGAAACCACTCATGCCGACGGTCATGCCGTCCTCGATCAGGGCAGCGGCATCGGCCGCACTCATGACTTTGCTCATGAGCGAAGGCAAGCGGATACGTTCTCGGTACATGGGTTTTCCAACCTGGCTAAAAGCGAAGCCCAATTCTAGAGGCTCAGGCCGGATTCGTCCCGCTACCAAGGTCGCAAAAGAAGGCTCTAATTAGCGGGTTTCAGCGCAAAACACTGTTGCGCAGAATGTAAAAAGCCCGGGTTTCAACCGCCCCGGGGCCTGGCTGCAATGACCGCACTGTGTGGCAATGTGCGTCTTTGGCTCAGGTCGAAGAGGCTTCGTAGCGGGCCGACTGTTCAGTAAGCCAGAGCCTGAATGCATGCACTGCCGCAGACTCCATTTTCCGCACGGGAATCATCAAGTGATACGCCTTGGCGCTGGATAAGGCATGTGCGTTGGCAATGACCAGGCGTTGCTCGGCCAGCTCCCGTTGAATCAGAAAAGGCGGGATCAGCGCGACACCCATCTCATGGCTCGCCGCTTGGGCCAGCATGGAGAACAGCTCGTAGCGCGGCCCGGTCATGTCGCGGGCGATACTCATGTCCTGGCTGCTGAACCATTGCCGCCATGCATAAGGACGAGTGGTCTGCTGCAGCAATGGCATCTGCGCAATCTCGCTGGGCGACAGGCTCGCCTGACCCTTGAGCAGCGCCGGGCTGCATACCGCCAGTGGGTTCTCGCCCATCAGGCGATAGCTTTCCGTGCCGGGCCAGTCGGCGTCGCCAAAATAGATGGCGGCGTCAAAGTCGGTATCGGCAAACATGAACGGGCGTGTGCGGTTGGTCAGATTGACGGTGACGTGGGGCTCAAGTTTCTGGAAATCCTTCAGTCGGGGTAACAGCCACTGAGTGCCGAATGTGGGCACAACCGCCAGCTCGATGGTATTGGCGCCCTGATTGCCCATCACTGACAAGGTGTCGCGTTCGACCGCATCCAGCTGCGTCGCGACCCGGCGGCTGTAGGAAAGGCCTGCATCGGTCAGCTTCACGCCCCGTCGCGAGCGTCGGAACAGTTCTATTCCGAGAAAGGATTCGAGGCTCGCGACCTGTCGGCAGATGGCGCCCTGGGTTAGAGAAAGCTCCTCAGCTGCCTTGGTAAAGCTTTCGTGGCGCGCGGCAGCTTCAAAGCTGATCAGTGCCGAGGTGCTGGGAATTTTGCGGCGCATGTTCGCGACCCTCACTGATCGGGGCGATGATTAAGGTTTTTAGCAGTTACGGAGTGAGAAATTAACACAGCAACGTGTCAATTCATCGTTTGTCGTGCACTTGATCAGCGCCTAGGATCGCTGCATACACTCTGCTCGAGGAACGAATCATGGCTGACAAGGCAAGCTTCAACTGGATCGACCCGCTATTGCTGGACCAGCAACTGACCCAGGAGGAGCGCATGGTTCGCGACAGCGCGCAGCAGTTCGCCGATGACAAGCTGGCGCCGCGTGTACTGGAAGCATTTCGTCACGAGCGCACCGACCCGGCGATCTTTCGCGAGATGGGCGAGGTCGGTCTGCTGGGCGCCACCATCCCTGAGGAATACGGGGGCAGCGGGCTTAACTATGTCTGTTATGGATTGATCGCCCGCGAGGTCGAACGTATCGACTCCGGCTATCGCTCGATGATGAGTGTGCAGTCTTCTCTGGTGATGGTGCCGATCAACGAATTTGGCACTCAAGCGCAAAAGCAGAAGTACCTGCCGAAACTGGCCTCGGGCGAATGGATCGGCTGTTTCGGTCTGACCGAGCCCGATCACGGCTCTGATCCGGGCGCCATGCTCACGCGGGCGAAGAAAGTCGAGGGCGGTTACCGGTTGTCCGGCAGCAAAATGTGGATCACCAACAGTCCGATCGCCGACGTGTTCGTGGTCTGGGGCAAGGATGACGAGGGTGACATCCGCGGTTTCGTGCTTGAGAAAGGCTGGCAGGGTCTGACGGCACCCGCGATTCATGGCAAGGTCGGCTTGCGTGCCTCGATCACTGGCGAAATCGTGATGGATAACGTGTTCGTGCCTGAAGAGAACATCTTCCCCGATGTGCGCGGTCTCAAGGGTCCGTTTACTTGCCTGAACTCGGCGCGCTACGGCATTTCATGGGGTGCGTTGGGCGCCGCCGAGTTCTGCTGGCATACCGCCAGGCAGTACACACTTGATCGTCAGCAATTCGGTCGGCCTCTGGCGGCCACTCAACTGATTCAGAAAAAGCTGGCGGATATGCAGACCGAGATCACCCTGGCCCTGCAAGGCTGCCTGCGCTTGGGGCGGATGAAAGATGAAGGCACGGCTGCGGTCGAGATCACCTCCATCATGAAGCGCAACTCATGCGGCAAATCCCTTGATATCGCGCGCATGGCCCGTGACATGCTCGGCGGCAATGGCATCTCTGACGAGTTCGGGGTTGCTCGCCACCTGGTCAATCTGGAAGTGGTCAATACCTACGAAGGCACACACGACGTGCACGCGCTGATTCTGGGTCGCGCACAGACCGGCATTCAGGCCTTCTATTAAGTAAGGAGCCGAGCGATGGGTGCGCTTTCGCATATCCGGGTGCTGGATTTATCGCGGGTGTTGGCCGGCCCCTGGGCGGGGCAGATTCTTGCTGACCTGGGCGCCGAGGTGATCAAGGTGGAGCGCCCTGGCAGGGGTGATGACACTCGCGCATGGGGGCCGCCATTTCTCAAGGACTCGCGTGGACACAGCACCAGTGAGGCGGCTTATTACCTGTCGGCCAATCGCAACAAGCAGTCGGTGACCATCGATTTCACCCGGCCTGAAGGGCAACAGCTGATCCGCGAGCTGGCCGCGAAGTCAGACATCCTGATCGAGAACTTCAAAGTCGGCGGGCTTGCGGCTTATGGTCTGGATTACGCATCGCTCAAGGCGATCAACCCCCGGCTTATCTATTGTTCGATCACTGGCTTTGGCCAGACCGGGCCTTATGCTGAACGCGCCGGTTACGATTTCATGATTCAGGGCCTCGGTGGGCTGATGAGCCTGACCGGTCGTAGCGATGACCAGAGCGGGGCCGGCCCGGTGAAAGTGGGCGTGGCGTTGACCGATGTGCTGACCGGCGTGTATTCGAGCACTGCAATACTGGCAGCGCTGGCTCACCGGGATAAAGGCGGATCAGGGCAGCACATCGATATGGCCCTGCTGGACGTGCAGGTTGCCTGTCTTGCCAATCAGGCCTTGAACTACCTCACGACTGGCCAGGCACCGCAACGCCTGGGCAATGCGCATCCCAACATCGTGCCTTATCAGGACTTTCCCACGGCCGATGGCGACTTCATTCTCACCGTGGGCAACGATGCACAATTCCGCAAATTTGCTGAAGTGGCGGGTCAGGCGCAGTGGGCGGATGATCCGCGCTTCGTCAGCAACACCTTGCGGGTCGCCAATAGGGCGCTGTTGATACCGCTGATACGTCAGGCAACTGTGTTCAAGACCACAGCGCAATGGGTTGCGGAGCTTGAGAAAGTGGGCGTGCCGTGTGGGCCGATCAACGACCTGGCTCAAGTGTTTGCCGATCCCCAGGTACTGGCGCGTGGCCTGGCGGTTAAGATGCCGCATCCTAGCGGCGGTGTCGTGCCTCAGGTGGCCAGCCCGATCAGGCTGTCGGATACGCCGGTGGAGTACCGCCACGCCCCGCCTTTGCTCGGGCAGCACACCGCTCTGGTGCTTGAGCAAGTGCTGGGGCTGCGGGCAGCCGAGGTGCAGGCATTGCGAGAGGGCGGGGTGATCTGACGCCTTCTATATATAGAGGGAATCATGCCTTGCAGATTTTTGAAGCGAAGCTTGAATTAGGGCTTGACGGCCTCGCCAATCTCTCTATAATTCGCACCTCTTCTGACGCAGACAGAACGAAAAACTTGTTGTTAATCAATAAGTTGGAGAGTTCGGTTAGCGAAGAAGAGGTTTCGATGAAGTTGATCGAAAGCGGTGAAAAAAGGCAGTTGACAGCAGGTTGTAACGCTGTAGAATTCGCCTCCCGCTAACGAGCAACGTGATGTTGATCGAAGCGCAAGTGGTTGAAGTTGATAAGGAAACTTTGA
>NZ_UTVH01000085.1 GCF_900585905.1 Pseudomonas viridiflava | reverse complement strand
TGACCGGAATGCGGGGCCTGTGGGAGCGAGCATGCTCGCGAAGGCGATGGCGCATCTGCACATTTTTCAGCGGATATTCGGGCCTCTTCGTGAGCAAGCTCACTGCCACGAAGTTATGCGGTTTGCTAGAAATGGGCTGCATCTGACTGACCGGAATGCGGGGCCTGTGGGAGCGAGCTTGCTCGCGAAGGCGATAGCACATCTGCATAATTTTCAGCGGGTATACAGGCCTCTTCGTGAGCAAGCTCACTGCCACCTACTCATGTGGACCGGATCAAGAGAAATGGGCTGTTCAATGGATCGTTTTCCCGGCTAAAGCCGGTCCCACGCCATTGATCCCATTTCCCCCAGTGCCAACAGCATGCATAAAAAAACCCGGACAGTGTCCGGGTTCTTTTCATACCGTCTGCGCAGACATCAGTGCAGGATCTGGCTCAGGAACAGCCGCGTGCGGTCGCTTTGCGGATTGTCGAAGAAGTCGTTCGGCGCGGCCTGTTCGACGATTTCGCCTTTATCCATGAAGATCACGCGGTTGGCCACGGTGCGGGCGAAGCCCATCTCGTGGGTCACGCAGAGCATGGTCATGCCCTCTTCGGCAAGGCCCACCATGGTGTCCAGCACTTCCTTGACCATCTCTGGATCGAGCGCCGACGTCGGCTCATCGAACAGCATGATCTTGGGCTTCATGCACAGCGCGCGGGCAATCGCCACACGCTGTTGCTGACCGCCGGAAAGCTGACCGGGAAATTTATGCGCCTGCTCTGGAATGCGTACGCGCTCCAGGTAGTGCATGGCAATTTCTTCAGCCTTCTTTTTCGGCATCTTGCGCACCCACATCGGCGCCAGCGTGCAGTTCTGCAGGATGGTCAGGTGCGGAAACAGGTTGAAATGCTGGAACACCATGCCGACTTCACGACGGATGGTTTCGATCTGCTTGAGGTCCGAAGTCAGCTCGGTGCCGTCCACCACGATGCGACCCTGCTGGTGCTCTTCCAGACGGTTCAGGCAGCGAATGGTGGTCGACTTGCCCGAGCCCGACGGCCCGCACAGGACGATACGTTCGCCCTGGCGCACGTTCAGGTTGATGTCCTTGAGCACGTGGAACTGGCCGTACCACTTGTGCACGCCCTCCATACGAATCATGCCTTCAGCGCCCAGAGGCTTGGTGATAACTTCACTCATGTCAAAACTCCTAACGCTTGTGGCCTGTGTCCAGCTTACGTTCCAAGTGCATGGAATAGCGGGACATACCGAAACAGAAGATCCAGAACACCAGGGCCGCGAAGACGTAGCCTTCGGTGGCCATGCCCAGCCAGGCCGGGTCGGCGGTGGCTTGCTTGACGCTGTTGAGCAGGTCGAACAGGCCGATGATGATCACCAGGCTTGTGTCCTTGAACAGGGCAATGAAGGTGTTGACGATGCCGGGGATAACCATCTTCAACGCCTGCGGCAGAATCACCAGGCCCATGCTGCGCCAGTAACCCAGGCCCATGGCCGAGGCCGCTTCGTACTGCCCCTTGGGAATGGCCTGCATGCCGCCGCGCACTACCTCGGCCACGTAGGCGGACTGGAACAGAATGACGCCAATCAACGCCCGCAGCAGCTTGTCGAAGTTCATCCCTTCAGGCATGAACAGTGGCAGCATCACCGACGACATGAACAGCACCGTGATCAACGGCACACCGCGCCAGAACTCGATGAAGGTCACGCAGACCACGCGCACCGCGGGCATGTTCGAACGCCGACCCAGCGCCAGCACAATCCCCAGCGGCAAGGCACCGGCGATACCGACGGTGGCGATCACCAGGGTCAGCATCAGGCCGCCCCATTGGCTGGTCGCCACGTTGGTCAGGCCAAACGCGCCACCGTGCAACAGATAGAACGCTACAACCGGATACACCACCAGGAACCCGATGCCGTAGATGGCTTTGCGCGGGAACTTCGAAATGAACAGCGGCGCCGCCCCGACGATGGCCAGAATGGCGGTCAGGTCGACGCGCCAGCGCAGCTCGTTGGGATAGTAGCCGTACATGAACTGGCCGAAACGCTGCTGGATGAACACCCAGCACGCGCCGTCCTTGGTGCAGTCAGCCCGGGTGGTGCCGATCCAGTTGGCATCGATCAAGGCCCAGCTGAGTATTGGCGGCACCACCAGATAGATCAGGTACACCGAGAACAGCGTCAGCAGCGTATTGAGCCAGCTGGAAAACAGGTTCTGGCGCATCCACGCCACCGGGCCGAAAACCTTGCCCGGTGGTGGCATGTCAGGTTTGAAAATATGAGTCGTCATGCGCGTTTCCTCACCGCTCGATCAGCGCAATGCGCTTGTTGTACCAGTTCATCAGCAGGGAAATGCTGATACTGATCGCCAGGTACACGCTCATGGTGATGGCAATCACTTCGATGGCCTGACCGGTCTGGTTGAGCACCGTACCGGCAAACAGCGAGACCATTTCCGGGTAGCCAATCGCAGCCGCCAGCGAAGAGTTTTTCGCCAGGTTCAGGTATTGACTGGTCAGCGGCGGGATGATCACTCGCAGGGCTTGCGGGATGATGACCTTGCGCAGCGTCGGCCCTGGGCGCAGGCCCAGCGAGCGAGCCGCTTCGGTCTGGCCATGGCTGACCGACTTGATACCCGAACGCACGATTTCGGCGATGAACGCCGCGGTGTACACCGTCAGTGCCAGGGTCAGCGAGATCAGCTCCGGGATCAGCACCCAACCGCCGACGAAGTTGAAGCCCTTGAGCACCGGCATTTCCCAGTGCACCGGAGCGCCGAACACCAGCATGCTCAGGCCCGGGATCACCAGCAACAGCGCCAGACCGGCCCAGAACTTGTGGAACGGCTGACCCGTGGCCTCGAAACGCTTGTTGGCCCAGCGAGTCATGGCCACGACCGCGACGATTGCCACGATGATGCTGGTGACGAACGGCCAGGCGCCTTCGGCGGCCACTGCGCTGGGCATGTTCAGGCCACGGCTGCTGACAAAGAACATGTCCAGATAACCGTGAGCCTGTCTCGGCCCTGGCAGGGTCAGGAACACAGCGGTATACCAGAACAGAATCTGCAGCAGCGGCGGAATGTTGCGAAAGACCTCGACATAGACCGTCGCCAGCTTGCTGATCATCCAGTTGGGTGACAAGCGTGCAACGCCGATGATGAAGCCCAGGATCGTGGCCAGAAAGATACCGATGACCGACACCAGCAGCGTATTAAGCAGGCCGATGACGAAGACGCGGGCATAGCTGTCCGCTTCGGTGTAGTCGATCAAATGCTGGGCAATGCCGAAACCGGCACTGCGCTCTAGAAATCCGAAACCGGAGGTAATACCACGGTGTTCCAGGTTGGTCTGGGTGTTGTCGAACATGAACCAGCCCAACGAGACCACCGCCAATACGGTAATGATCTGAAATAACCACGCGCGCACTTTCGGATCGCTCAGCGAGAGCTTTTGCTTGGGTGCGACGATTTGCTTTTCCATGAAATGCCCCAGGAAAAATCCAACAGAACAACGCCCGACAGGTCATGAGACCTGCCGGGCGTCGGGTCAATCAGCGAATAGGTGGAGCGTACTGAATGCCGCCGGCATTCCACAGGGCGTTCTGGCCGCGCTTGATTTTCAGCGGGGTCGATTCACCCAGGTTGCGTTCAAACACTTCGCCGTAGTTACCGACCTGCTTGACGATCTGCACGACCCAGTCCTTCGGCAGTTTCAGGTCAGCGCCGTAGGCACCGTCAGCGCCCAGCATACGGGCAACGTCCGGGTTCTTGGTCGACTTGGCTTCAGCTTCGACGTTCTTGGAAGTGATTTTGGCTTCCTCGGCGTTGAGCATCGCAAACAGGGTCCACTTGACGATGGAGAACCACTCTTCGTCGCCTTTGCGCACGACAGGGCCCAACGGCTCTTTGGAAATCACTTCCGGCAGAACCACGTAGTCGCTCGGGCTGGCCAGCTTGCTGCGCTGTGCGTACAGCTGCGACTGGTCGGAGGTCAGTACGTCGCAACGGCCGCCTTCCAGCGACTTGGCGCTTTCATCGGAGGTGTCGAACGTGATCGGGGTGTACTTCAGGCCATTGGAGCGGAAGTAGTCGGAAACGTTAAGCTCGGTGGTGGTACCGGCCTGAATGCAGATGGTCGCACCGTCCAGTTCCTTGGCACTTTTCACACCCAGCTTGTTGTTAACCAGGAAGCCGATGCCGTCGTAGTAAGTCACACCGGCAAACACCAGGCCCATGCCCGAATCACGGGAGCTGGTCCAGGTGGTGTTGCGCGAGAGGATGTCGATTTCGCCCGACTGCAGCGCGGTGAAACGCTCTTTGGCGTTCAACTGGCTGAATTTCACTTTGGTGGCGTCGCCAAACACAGCGGCCGCCACAGCACGGCAGACATCGGCGTCGATGCCGGTGATCTTGCCGCTGGCATCAGGAACGGAGAAACCTGGCAAACCGTCGCTCACGCCGCACTGTACGAAGCCTTTCTTTTGAATGGCATCCAGTGTCGCGCCCGCTTGAGCAAAGCTGCTCACGCCGAGTGCTGCAGCAGCGGCTACTACGGCCAGGGTGGATTTCAACATCTTCATTCAAACCTCCAGTTTTGCTCTTTGTTGTTTAGGCACTTCTCAATCCCGTCGCACCCTTGTGAGGCATCAATGATCCGTGCTGGCTTATTTTTGGATCACCCGACGTCAGACCGCTCAGCAATCGTGCGCCTGCCATCCTGTGGCGAAGACTCAACATTGTGGCCGCTCTGGTGGAACGAGGCACCATGATGTCCTGAACCAATCGGTACAAGATAAAACATGCCGTGAATCCTGATGCCTTGAACCGGTGCCGGACCCTGGCGCCCTAGCTGATAGCACATGAGTGTTACCGCTTGGTGCGAGGGCTCTGGCTCCGGGGTTTTTATAGCAAACGCCGTACCATCATCGGTAAAGACCGAAGCAGCATGGTGGCGAAGTCGAATTAGCGACAGGTCAACGGCAAAACTTGTAATCTTGCGACATCTTCTTTCATCTTTCGCAGCTTCGCGCACCGTATCAACGCACTGCAAAAGAGCAATTGCACCCCATTGGAGCAGTCATGACCCAACCGCTTGTTATCGAACCCTCGAACCCCGCCGACGCCTGCGTCATCTGGTTGCACGGTCTGGGCGCCGACCGCCATGATTTCGAGCCGGTTGCCGAAATACTGCAGAAAACCCTGAGCAGCACGCGCTTCATCCTGCCTCAGGCGCCAAGCCAGGCGGTGACGATCAATGGGGGTTATCAGATGCCCAGCTGGTACGACATCCGGGCCATGAGCCCCGCCCGTGCTATTGATCACGAGCAGCTGGAGGTCTCCGCGCAGACCGTTCTTGATCTG
This sequence comes from Pseudomonas viridiflava, assembly GCF_900585905.1. GTDB lineage: Bacteria > Pseudomonadota > Gammaproteobacteria > Pseudomonadales > Pseudomonadaceae > Aquipseudomonas. The sequence goes on along the minus strand of NZ_UTVH01000085.1, from coordinate 30,429 downwards.
ATGGCCGGCCAGCGCGACGGCGGTATCGACCCGGCCCGCATCTTCCTCGCCGGTTTTTCCCAGGGCGGCGCGGTGGTGCTGCATACCGCTTACAAGCGCTGGCAGGGTCCGCTTGGCGGCGTGCTTGCGCTGTCGACGTATGCGCCGACATTCAGCGATGAGATGACGCTGTCCGACAGCCAGAAACAGATTCCGCTGTACAGCCTGCACGGCAGCTTCGACAACGTTGTGCAAAAGGCCATGGGGCAAGCTGCATATGAGTGTCTCAAGGCTCAAGGCGTAACCGCGACATGGCAGGAATACCCAATGGAACACCAAGTGTTACCGCAGGAGATTGCCGACATCGGCGCATGGCTGGTCAGCAGACTTGGCTAGGGCCTTGCAGAACACGCTTTAAGCGGGCTGGCCCCTCCCCGGCTGAAGCCGATCCCACAATACTACGCCGCGCATGATTCTTGCTTTACACTGCCCGGCGTACATTCCTTAATCAATTGACGAGATCACCGTGCTCAAAGCACTTAAAAAGATGTTCGGCAAAAGCGAGGCTGAGCCACTCGCGGCCAGCCCTGTCACCACTGCCCCCGCTGCACCGGCTGCCATCGCTGATACAGCGCACGTCGCTACAGCTGTCGCCACCAGCGCGGTCGAGGTTACCGTGGTGCCTGGCGAGCGAGCCGCCATCAGCCCCGCCCGGCCCCGGGCCGAACGTGCGCGCCGCGAGCCGGTGGCCAAACCGGTGGCGCCGCCGTGGAAGCTGGAAGATTTCGTCGTCGAGCCACAGGAAGGCAAAACCCGCTTTCATGACTTCGCCCTTGCGCCCGAGCTGATGCACGCGATTCAGGACCTTGGCTTTCCTTATTGCACGCCGATCCAGGCGCAGGTGCTGGGCTTCACGCTTAACGGCCAGGACGCCATCGGCCGCGCGCAGACCGGGACCGGCAAAACGGCGGCGTTTCTGATTTCGATCATTTCGCAGCTGACCCAGACCCCGCCGCCGAAAGAGCGTTACATGGGCGAACCCCGTGCGCTGATCATCGCGCCGACCCGGGAACTGGTGGTACAGATCGCCAAGGATGCCGAAGACCTGACCAAATATACCGACCTGAACGTGATGAGTTTTGTCGGCGGCATGGACTTCGACAAACAGCTCAAACACCTCGAAGCGCGCCATTGCGACATTCTGGTGGCGACACCGGGTCGCCTGCTGGACTTCAACCAGCGCGGCGAAGTGCATCTGGACATGGTCGAAGTCATGGTCCTGGATGAAGCTGATCGCATGCTCGACATGGGCTTTATACCTCAGGTTCGTCAGATCATCCGCCATACCCCGCACAAGGGCGAACGCCAGACCCTGCTGTTTTCTGCCACCTTCACTGAAGATGTGATGAATCTGGCCAAACAGTGGACGACCGAACCGGCCATCGTCGAAATCGAATCCGAGAACGTGGCCAGCGAAAACGTCGAGCAGCATATCTACGCCGTCGCTGGCGCTGACAAGTACAAGCTGCTGTACAACCTGATCAACGACAACGGTTGGGAGCGGGTGATGGTGTTTGCCAATCGCAAGGACGAGGTGCGCCGCATCGAAGAACGCCTGGTGCGCGATGGCGTCAACGCCGCTCAGTTGTCAGGCGATGTGCCACAGCACAAACGCATCAAGACGCTGGAAGGCTTCCGCGAAGGCAAGATTCGCGTACTGGTGGCCACCGATGTAGCAGGCCGCGGGATTCACATTGACGGCATCAGCCACGTGATCAACTTCACCCTGCCGGAAGTGCCCGACGACTACGTGCACCGCATTGGCCGCACTGGCCGGGCCGGCGCTGCAGGCGTCTCCATCAGCTTTGCGGGTGAAGACGATTCGTATCAGCTGCCGTCGATTGAAGAAAAACTGGGTCGCAAGATCAGCTGCGAGACGCCGCCGACCGAGTTGTTGCGGGCGGTTGTGCGCAGGCCAGTGCAGCCTGATCTGGCTGCGGATTGAAAATCCAGTGGGAGCAGGCTTGCTTGCGAAGGTCATGGTTTCAGCTTCGACACCAGGCCCGATGCACCATCGCCTTCGCGAGCAAGCTCGCTCCCACAGGGGGGGGTCAGGCAAGCTGGCTTTACTCCCAGCGCCCCGCCGCCGTGGGAGCAGGTTTGCCTGCGAAGGTCATGGTTTCAGCTTCGACACCAGGCCTGATGCACCATCGCCTTCGCGAGCAAGCTCGCTCCCACGGGGGCGTCAGGCAAGCTGGCTTTACTTCCAGCGCCCCGCCGCCGCCTTGTCGCTTTCGCGTCCTTCTACCCACTTCGGGCCGTCGGCGGTGTTTTCTTTTTTCCAGAATGGTGCGCGGGTCTTCAGGTAATCCATGACGAAGTCACAGGCTTCGAATGCGGCCTGGCGATGAGCACTGGCGACGCCGACAAAAACAATCGGCTCCCCCGGCTCCAGCGCGCCGACGCGATGCAACACGTGCAGCCTCAGCAGGGGCCAGCGCTGCTCGGCCTCGGTGACAATCTTCTCCAGGGCCTTTTCGGTCATGCCGGGGTAATGCTCCAGGAACATCCCCGACACTTCGCGCCCTTCATTGAAATCACGCACATAGCCGACAAAGCTGACCACCGCGCCGATACCCACATTGGCAGCATGCAGGGCGTTGACTTCATGTCCCGGATCGAAAGGTAAGGACTGGACGCGGACGCTCATCTTCAACCTCCGGTGACAGTAGGAAAAAACGCCACTTCGTCACCCGCCTGCAATGGCTCGCTCAACTGACACAGCTCCTGATTACGCGCGCACATCAGGTTCTGCTCGGCCAGCACCTGCCAGACGCCTTCGCGGGCAAGCAGGTGCAGACGCAAGGCGTCAATGCTGGCGAAATCGCCATCGACCTGCTCGCTGTCGATGCCGAGGGCTTCCCGGTAACGGGCGAAATACTGCACGCTGACCGTCATGAAGACGCCCCGCCCTGCTCGTCTGCCACGAAATGACCGCTCTTGCCGCCAAGCTTTTCCAGCAGGCGCACGGTTTCAATCACCATGCCGCGGTCAACCGCCTTGCACATGTCATAAATAGTCAGCGCCGCAACGCTGGCTGCCGTGAGCGCTTCCATTTCCACGCCGGTCTGCCCAGCCAGTTTGCAGCGCGCCACGATACGCACCGCATCGGCACCTTCGGCGCTGAGTTCGACCTTGATGCTGGTCAGCATCAGCGGATGACACAGCGGGATGAGGTCACTGGTTTTCTTCGCCGCCTGGATGCCGGCAATCCGCGCCACGGCGAATACATCACCTTTGGGGTGGCCGCCGCTGACGATCATTTGCAGGGTTTCGGGAAGCATGCGGATAAGCGCTTCGGCCACCGCCTCACGGGAAGTCACTGCTTTATCAGTGACATCGACCATGTTGGCGCGACCTTGGGAATCGAGATGAGTCAGCACAGAGGTACTCCTGAACAGGAGCGGAGATTGTAAACCTAAAACGTGGCGCGACAGGAATTGTGCCGCTGGAAACCGTCGTGGGACCGGCTTCAGCCGGGATTTGGTCGGTACACTCAACGCAATTGCTGCGTCAGGCATCCCGCCTTCCCGGATGAAGCCGGTCCCGCGTATCGTCAATTAAAGATGCGACTCCGCATACTCAGCCAGAATGGAACGTGGCACGCCTTGCAGCGAGATGTGCACGCCGTTGGGGAAATCCTTGAAGCGCTCCGTCAGGTAGGTCAGCCCGGAACTGGTGGCCGACAGGTAGGGGGTGTCGATCTGCGCCAGGTTGCCCAGGCAGACCACTTTTGAGCCCGCACCAGCACGCGTGATGATGGTTTTCATCTGGTGCGGGGTCAGGTTCTGGCATTCGTCGATCAAAATCAGGCTCTGCTGGAAGCTGCGGCCTCGAATATAGTTGAGGGATTTGAACTGCAACGGCACTTTGCTGAGGATGTAGTCGACGCTGCCATGGGTGTTTTCATCATCCATGTGCAAGGCTTCGAGGTTATCGGTAATCGCGCCGAGCCAAGGCTCCATTTTTTCCGCTTCGGTGCCCGGCAGGAAGCCGATCTCCTGATCCAGGCCCTGCACGCTGCGGGTGGCGATGATGCGGCGGTAGCGCTTGCTGACCATGGTCTGTTCAATGGCAGCGGCCAGCGCCAGGATGGTCTTGCCGGAACCGGCGGCGCCGGAGAGGTTGACCAAGTGAATGTCGGGGTCGAGCAAGGCAAACAGCGCCAAACCCTGATAAATGTCACGCGGCTTGAGCCCCCACGCTTCCTGGTGCATCAGCGGCTCCTGATGCATGTCGAGAATCATCAGCTCGTCAGACTTGACGCCCTTGACCCAGCCCACGAAACCTTGCTCATCAATGATGAACTCGTTGATGTGCACGGACGGCAGCATTTCGATCATTTGCACGCGGTGCCAGGTGCGGCCGTGATCCTGACGGGTGTCGACCTTGGCAACGCGATCCCAGAACGAGCCGGTGACGTTGTGATAACCCCGGGACAGCATCGACACATCGTCGACCAGTTGATCGGTGCTGTAATCCTCGGCAGCGATCCCGCAGGCGCGCGCCTTGAGGCGCATGTTGATGTCTTTGGTGACCAATACCAGGCGCAGGTCCTTGTCACGCGCATGCAGGTCGATCAGCTGATTAATGATGATGTTGTCGTTCAGGTGCTCAGGCAGAAGGCTGTTGGGCTCTTCACGCTTGCTCATCATGATCGACAGAAAGCCTTTGAACACGCCAGTCCCGCGATCAATCGGCACGCCCCGCTCGACTTCTTCAGGGGTTGCTTCGCCCAGGGTCTTGTCGATCAGGCGAATGGCTTGTCGGCATTCGGCAGCGACCGAATGTTTACCGGCTTTGAGCTTGTCCAGCTCTTCAAGCACAGTCATGGGGATGGCGACGCGGTGTTCTTCGAAATTCAGCAGGGCATTGGGATCGTGGATCAGTACGTTGGTATCGAGCACGTAAAGGATTGGCTGGTTAGAGGAAGGGGTGCGTCCGTGATCATCCATACTCGCTCACCTTTATGAAAGCCAGGCGACGCAGAACCACTTGAACTGCGCCACAAAAAGGCCGCCGGGTTACTCTCCTTGAGGCAGAAGAGCGTTGCGCAAGATGGGGTCTTGGAAGACGCCACCTGTGTTGCAGGTTTCGGCGGTCTGCTGTGGTAATACCGCAAAACACATGACAGTAAAAAGCGCTTTGCACGCTTTTTGATGTTTATTTCACAGGATGACGAATAGCCCTTGGCGCTCCGGACGAGGGCGTTTACAGTCGGAAGTCCGCCCCACCCGAAACCGCCTGAAAAATCCGCCCCCTGCCCGCGCCAGACCAGCCCTTGACCTTATTCCACAGGGCTTGCAGGCACGTTATGGCAATCGTCCCAGATCAGTTCGCTTTGTGCGGTGCTCGCCAGCAGCAGCGGCACTGTCGATTGCGCTTTGGCGCCAGTTTCGTGAAACGCCAGAGTACCCCGCCGCCAGAGCAGCATCAGGCTGACCACCCGGTCGGTGACCTGCTCGGTGCTCAGTCGGCCGTTGCCGTCTTGAGTATCGATCGTCCAGAGCGACACGAGCAGGTTCTGATCGCGGAAGAACTGCCCGCTGTCGGCGCGACGATGGCCGTAGGGTGGACGAAACAGCGGGATGTAGTTGTCCGGCAGCAACTGCTGGGTCAGCGCGGCGCTGCGCATGATCGAGTCTTGCCACTCCTGCCACTGGCTGTGGGAACGATACTCCCAGCCCTGCACGCCGACGCACTGCAGACGGTAAAGCGACTGCAGTGCATCGGCCGAGGTGGTTTCCAGCCGCGCCTGCAGGTTCTTGCCGAGGACGAAAAAGGTCGCGTTCATCTTTTGCTGACGCATGAAATCGGTTAGCCAGTCAGTACCGCCATCAGCCGCCGTGGGGCCGTTGTCAAACGTGAGCTGAAAGGTGCGGTCGGGCATTTCATCGCCACGCAGTTCATCGGAGTTATAACGCGCGATTTCGCTGCTGGTCTGCGGGAACAGCGCCGCCATGTACAGCAGTTCGTTGAGGTAGTGTTCGTTGAACTGCGCACTGGGTGCTGCCCAGTTGGCATAGAACGAATCATCAGCGATGGTGAATTCGGCCGCGCGCTGGCGCAGCATGTCCATATCTTCCACCAGCACGCAGAAGTTGGCGTCCTGAGGGCAACTCTGCTGCGCGCTCTGGTAGTTCTCCAGCAGGCGCGTCCACATGCGCTGACGCACCAGGTTCAAGGTCGGTACATTGATGTAGCGCAGCCCCAGGCGTTTCTTCAGCCCGTCCTCGTCCAGCTCTTCGCTCAGCCAGAGCTGATGAGCGAAACCGAGAATCTGCGCACGCGAGGCGACGTCAAACAGATCCGGAGTTTCCAGCCTTTCCGGCCACAGACTGCGGTCAATGGTCGCCATCGGAGGTAACGCTGCATGGGCCTGAACCCAGAACAGACACGCGCATACAGCCAGGACAATACGCAAAACAGACGCCCCCTTCACCCAGGATCAAAATCGACGCGCAACTATAGCCGATCTGCGCGCCAGCGATTGCGCGGCGCGACCACCTCTATAAGCACCATAGCTGGAGTCGGCATGCGACTGCCCCTAGAATCGGCCAACGATTAAAGGAGACGACAACATGCTGATGGTGATTTCCCCGGCAAAAACCCTCGATTTCGATACCCCCCCGACGACCGAGCGCTTCACCCAGCCTCAATACCTCAAGCATTCCAGAGAGCTGATCGCGCAACTGCGGGAACTGACGCCTGCACAGATCAGCGAACTGATGCACCTGTCCGACAAGTTGTCCGGGCTCAACGCTGCACGCTTTGGCAGCTGGAAGACCCCCTTCACGGCAAAGAATGCCAAACAGGCGATACTTGCCTTTCGCGGCGACGTCTATACCGGGCTGCAAGCTGAAACATTCAATGAACAGCAACTCGACTACGCCCAGGATCACTTGCGCATGTTGTCCGGCCTTTATGGCCTGTTGCGTCCGCTGGACTTGATGCAGCCCTACCGACTGGAAATGGGCACGAAACTGGCTAATGCCAGGGGCAAGGATCTTTACGCGTTCTGGGGCGACCGCATCAGCGAAGGGCTGAACACGGCACTGGCCGAGCAAGGCGATGACCTGCTGCTGAATCTGGCGTCCAACGAGTATTTCTCGTCGGTCAAGCGCCCTGCCCTGAAGGCGCGGGTCATCGATGTCGATTTCAAGGACCTGAAAAACGGCCAGTACAAGATCATCAGCTTTTACGCAAAAAAGGCACGCGGATTGATGAGCCGTTTCGTCATCACCGAGAAGATCGACACGCCCGATGCACTGAAACAGTTCGACCTCGAGGGCTACTGCTTCAACAAGGAACAGTCGTCAAAAGACAAGTTTGTATACCTGCGCGATAGTGACCAGCCGTAATACTGTTGTAAAGGCGCCGGGATACACTTCCAGGCGCCGTAAAACTGCGATGAAACAGCCATGCAAAACACCGAATGACAAACCGTTGGCGCCAATTGAAAGTCACCCAAGTAAGACGTTTGAAGCAAGGTTAAAATCAAGGGGTTTTTTGTGTGATGGCAGTTGGATTTTTTTTGATGATGGCGCAGAAGAATCACTTGAAGAGAAACGCAGTAAATACAAGGCCTGCGCGGGGGTTTTGGACATTGTCGCCAGCGTGACGGAATGCGTTGAAGTGAGGAAATTTTAAAAACAGGACAATCGGCCAGGAACTTATCATCGAATCCAACGCTCCTACTTCCCGTAACAATTCATGCCCAGGTTGTGAGAGATCACTTACACAGGGGCAGGAAGGACCGGAAATGGCTGCTCGCGCCGCACACGCTGCGGGATGTTAGCAGCAGCTACTCAGGAGATCGACGCACCAGGTTTTACTGCAGACGTTTGGCAAAGCGCTGTTCAGGTGCACAGCAAGGGAATGAAGAAGACATCCGAAGCCAGGCTTCGGGCCTGTCGGACACTGACCGACGCGGCATCCACGAGGAGTGGTTTACCACATCCCAGAGCAAGGCCCTGTCACCCTGCAGTTTCAGGTCACTTGCCGCTCTAGACTCAGCAGTACTTGAGAATGCCCTTCTATTAGGCACTCACTATTTAATTATGCCTGCACTAGTCATGTGACGTTTGTACGTCGCACGTGAGGGTGCGCGATACCTGCTGGTCAACATTCAATATCCAGCCAACTTATGGCGTGAAAATCGAGGAGAATACGATGCGTATCAGCATCTTTGGTTTGGGTTATGTCGGCGCCGTCTGTGCCGGTTGCCTGTCTGCGCGGGGTCATGAGGTTGTTGGGGTGGATATCTCCAGCGCCAAGATCGACATGATCAATAGCGGTAAATCGCCAATCGTTGAACCCGGTCTGGGCGAACTTCTGGAAAAGGGTATCAGCACCGGCAAACTGCGCGGCACTACCGATTTCTCCGAGGCCATCCGTGCCACTGACGTATCGATGATCTGTGTCGGCACGCCAAGCAAGAAAAACGGCGATCTGGAGCTGGACTTCATTGAGTCGGTCTGCCGCGAAATCGGCTTCGTACTGCGTGACAAAGATACCCGTCACACCATCGTCGTGCGCAGCACCGTGTTGCCAGGCACTGTTGCCAACGTCGTTATCCCGATCCTGGAAGACTGCTCCGGCAAGAAAGCCGGTGTTGACTTCGGCGTTGCAGTGAACCCTGAGTTCCTGCGCGAAAGCACCGCGATCAAAGACTACGATCATCCTCCGATGACCGTTATCGGCGAATTCGACAAGGCGTCTGGTGACGTTCTGCAAGCGCTGTACGAAGAGCTCGACGCACCGATCATCCGCAAGGACATCGCCGTTGCCGAAATGATCAAGTACACCTGCAACGTATGGCACGCCACCAAGGTGACCTTCGCCAACGAAATCGGCAACATCGCCAAAGCTTGCGGCGTTGATGGCCGTGTCGTGATGGAAGTGGTCTGCCAGGACAAGCAACTGAACCTGTCGCAGTACTACATGCGCCCTGGTTTCGCCTTCGGCGGTTCTTGCCTGCCCAAAGACGTTCGCGCCCTGACCTACCGTGCCGGTAGCCTGGACGTTGATGCACCGCTGCTGAACTCGCTGATGCGCAGCAACGTTTCGCAGGTGCAGAACGCTTTCGACATCGTTGCTTCGCACAACACTCGCAAAGTCGCGCTGATGGGTCTGAGCTTCAAGGCCGGTACTGACGACCTGCGTGAAAGCCCGCTGGTAGAGCTGGCTGAAATGCTGATCGGCAAAGGCTACGAGCTGAGCATCTACGACGCCAACGTTGAATACGCTCGTGTTCACGGCGCCAACAAGGAATACATCGAATCGAAGATCCCGCACGTTTCGTCCCTGCTGAACTCGGACTTCGACGCGGTCATCGCCAAATCCGACGTGATCATTCTGGGCAACGGCGATGCACGTTTCCGTGACCTGGCTCTGAACACCCCTGCTGGCAAAAAGGTAGTTGACCTGGTCGGCTTCATGACCAATACCACTGCCGAGCACGAACAGGCTGAAGGTATCTGCTGGTAATCAGCGGCAAGTTACACGCTTAAGCGGCAAGCCACATTCAAGCTGCAAGCACCTTCGGGGGCTTGCGGCTTGAAGCTTGCAACTGACCTAGGGATACCGGATATGCACAGGCTAAAACATGGCCTTCTACAGGCCGCAGGTTGGCTGTTCTACCTGAGTTTATTAGGGGCACTCGCTATTGCGCTGCCCACAAGTATCTTCGACTCGCAGTCCAAGAACTTTATTTTCCTGATTGGCGCCGTGGGCATCTGGCGCTACTCGATGGGTGCAACGCACTTTGTGCGCGGCATGATTTTCCTTTACATCGTCTACCCGCACTTGCGTCGCAAGGTGCGCAAGCTGGGCAGCTCAGCGGACCCGTCGCACGTGTTCCTGATGGTGACCAGCTTTCGTATTGATGCGCTGACAACGGCTCAGGTGTACAGCTCGGTCATTCGCGAAGCCATTGAATGTGGCTTCCCGACCACCGTGGTGTGCTCGCTGGTCGAAATGTCGGATGAACTGCTGGTCAAGGCGCTGTGGGCCAAGATGAACCCGCCTGAGCACGTCAAGCTGGATTTCGTGCGTATTGCCGGTACCGGCAAGCGTGACGGTCTGGCTTTCGGCTTTCGCGCGATCTCCCGGCACATGCCCGACGACCGTGCCGTGGTCGCCGTGATCGACGGCGACACCGTGCTGGCTGAAGGCGTCGTGCGCAAGACCGTGCCCTGGTTCCAGCTGTTCGGCAATGTCGGCGGCCTGACCACCAACGAGTTCTGCGAAGTGCGCGGCGGCTACATCATGAGCGAATGGCACAAGCTGCGTTTCGCCCAGCGTCACATCAACATGTGCTCCATGGCTCTGTCCAAGCGCGTGTTGACCATGACCGGGCGGATGTCGGTGTTCCGTGCCACTGTGGTGACTGACCCGGCGTTCATCGCCGACGTTGAAGCCGACTCGCTGAACCACTGGCGTCTGGGTACGTTCAGGTTCCTGACCGGCGACGACAAGTCGAGCTGGTTCAGCCTGATGCGCCTGGGCTACGACACGTTCTACGTGCCGGATGCCGCGATCAACACGGTTGAGCACCCGCCTGAAAAGAGCTTCTTGAAGGCCAGCCGCAAACTGATGTACCGCTGGTACGGCAACAACCTGCGTCAGAACTCCCGCGCACTGGGCCTGGGCGTTCGTCGTCTGGGCATCTTCACCAGCATCGTGCTGTTCGATCAGCGCGTGTCGATGTGGACCTCGATCCTGGGCCTGACCGTGGCGATCATCGCCAGCTTCAAGTACGGCGGCACGTTCATCCTGATGTACCTGCTGTGGATCGGCATTACTCGCCTGATTCTGACGCTGTTGCTGTCCTGCTCGGGACACAAGATTGGACCGGCCTACCCCGTGATCCTCTATTACAACCAGATCGTTGGCGCCTTGATGAAGATTTACGTCTTCTTCCGTCTTGATCGCCAGTCCTGGACTCGCCAGGACACCAAACTCAGCCGTGACATGGCCAGCTTCCAGGGTTGGTTCAACACCTGGTCGTCTCGCACCATGACTTTTTCGGCTGGCACCATCTTCGTCGCTGTGCTGTTGACGATGGTTTGACCAGGCCAACGGATTTAATTGCTTAAGTAGGAAATAACTAGCCATGAATACAGCCGTGAATGCCAACGTAGTCCACGAATCCGAAGCGCAGCGTCAGCACGCCCGGGTCCGCATCCCTGCCAAGTTGCGCCTGCTCACCGGTGAGCAGAATGCGCCACTGGTCAAGATCGAAGACCTGTCTGCGGGCGGCCTGAGCTTCGTCGCTCCAGGTCACCGTCACCTGAACGTCGGTGAAGTGCTCAAGGGTCGTCTGCAGTTTCTGATCGACAACCTTGGCCTGGCCATGGACGTGGACCTGCAAGTGCGTTCCATCGACGCCCCTACCGGTCGCATCGGTTGCCAGTTCCAGAACCTCGACCAGCAGGACATCGCGACCCTGCGCCACCTGATCACGGCGCACCTGAGCGGCGAGCTCATCAGCATGGGCGAAGTGTTGGCGACCCTGCAGCGCGACAACTTCACCAAGGCGCGCAAGACCAAGGGCAGCGGCAGCGGCCAGAGCGCCATGGGTCGTATTCGCGCCGTGACGTTTACCCTGGCGATCTTCCTGGTGGGCCTGGCAGCGTTCGGTTTCATCTTCAAGACGGTTTACGGCCTGTATTTCGTCAGCCACTCCTCCGCCGGTCTGGTCACCCTGCCGTCGATGGACGTGACCATGCCCCGTGAAGGCACCGTGCAAAGCCTGGTAGCCGTCAACGCCCCGGTCGCCAAAGGCGCGCCAATGGCTTCGTTCAACACCAGCATGCTGGAAATGCTCAAGGGCAGCCTGAACGGTGATGACCTGCAGCCAGCCAAGATCGAAGAACTGTACGGCAAGCAAATGGCCGGTACGCTGACCAGCCCGTGCGATTGCGTAATCGCCAAGCAACTGGTTGCCGACGGTCAGTTTGCTGCCAAAGGGCAGACGATCTTCCAACTGGTGCCACGTGATACCGCTGCCAACGTTGAAGCCCGCTTCACTTACCGTCAGTTCAACGACGTCAAGCCAGGCACCCGCGTGAACTTCCAGGTTGCCGGCGACGACACTGTGCGCACTGGCCACATCGTCAGCAGCAGCAACCTGAGCGAAACCGACCTGTCCACCGACATCCGCGTACAGATCAAGCCTGATCAGGCGCTGGAAACCTCAATGGCCGGTCGTCCTGTTGAAGTCACCAGCGATCGTGGTCCATCGGTCAACTGGTTGATCGACAAAGCCATGGCTGCAGGTCTCTGACATGGGTGGCCCACTACGAAGCCTGTCGAGGCCAACACTGCTGAGCCTGGCTGTCGCCGTCGCCCTGTCCGGGTGCGCCGGCCTGCCGGATCAGCGTCTGGCCAATGAAGCCCTGAAAAACGGTGACACCGCTCTGGCGGAGCAGAACTATCGGCAACTTGCGGACCTGGGCTACAGCGATGCACAGGTCGGCCTGGCTGACATTCAGGTACAGACCCGCGACCCGCAGTTGCTCAAGGAAGCGGAAGCGACCTACCGCGCTGCGGCGGCCACCTCGCCACGTGCCCAGGCTCGCCTGGGTCGTCTGCTGGCGGCCAAACCGGGTGCGACCGAAGCGGAACACCATGAAGCCGAAGACCTGCTGAAGAAAGCCTTCGCCAGTGGCGACACGTCTTCACTGACCCCGCTGGCGATGCTTTATCTGCAGTACCCCCACAGTTTCCCCAATGTGAATGCGCAGCAGAAGATCAACGAGTGGCGTGCCCAGGGTTATCCCGAAGCCGGTCTGGCCCAGGTGCTGCTGTATCGCACTCAGGGCACTTATGACCAGCATCTGGATGACGTCGAGCGCATCTGCAAGGCTGCGCTGAACGCCACCGACATCTGCTACGTCGAGCTGGCCACGGTCTATCAGAAACGTGGTCAGACCGATCAGCGCACGGCATTGGTTGAACAGCTCAAGAGCGCCTATTCCTTCGGCAAGGTCGGCGCTCAGCGCGTCGACAGTGTCGCCCGTGTGCTGGGTGATGCCGAGATCGGTACGCCGGACGCAAAAACCGCTCAGCAGTTGCTGGAGCAGGTCGCGCCCGGTTACCCGATTTCCTGGGTCACGCTGGCCAAACTGCTGTACGACTTCCCCGAACTGGGTGACGTCAACAAGATGATGGAGTACCTGGACAACGGTCGTGCCGCGGATCAACCGCGTGCCGAACTGCTGCTGGGCCGCCTGTATTACGAAGGCAAATGGGTCCCGGCCGACTCCTTCAAGGCTGAAGATTTCATGAAGAAAGCCGCCGCTGGCGGCGAGCTGTCGGCCCACTACTATCTGGGTCAGATCTACCGTCGTGGCTACCTCGGCAACGTCCAGGCGCAAAAAGCCCTGGATGAACTGCTGATCGCTGCTCGCGGCGGCCAGAACAGCGCTGACTTCGCGATTGCCCAATTGTTCTCTCAGGGTAAAGGCATCCTGCCTAACCCGGTCAACGCCTGGGTGTTCAGTCAGCTGTCGATTCTCAAGCCAGAACCGACACCACAAGCTACAGAACTTGCGCAGCAGCTCAGTACCGCGCTGCCGCCAGATAAGCTCGCCACTGCCCAACGGTTGTTGCAACAAGAGCAAAACGTCCGGGGCGTCAGCAGCCAAACCGCGCTGGCCATGCAAGCCCTGAAAGAAGAAGACGGCGAGGATGCACCACAATGAAGTTGAATCCACTGATGGCCGCTGGTCTGGGCCTGGGCTTTACCCTGCTTTGGGCCTGCCCGACACTGGCAGCACTGACTGAAGACCAGAATTTCGGTCTGGAAGTGAAGATCACCGGCCAGGCAGAAGATGATCGCGACCTGGGCACACGCTCCGGCGGCGACGTCAACGGTGTTGGTCTGGACCTGCGTCCATGGGTTTACGGCGAGCGCGGCGACTGGAGCGCTTACGCGATGGGTCAAGTGGTCACGGCCACCGACACCATCCAGACTGACCCGCTGCAGCAGGCCGAATCCACCACCGGTGAACCGAATCAGACTCGCGGCACGTCTAGCGAGCGTGAAGTCGACAAGAGCTACCTGGCGCTGCGTGAGTTCTGGATCGGCTACAGCGGCTTCACCGCCTACCCGGGCGAAATCCTCAAAGTCGGTCGCCAGCGCCTGCGCAACGACGACGGCCAGTGGCATGACAGCAACATCGAAGCGGTCAACTGGGTGTTCGACACCACGCTGCTGCGCGCAGACGTGGGCGTGGCCGAACGCTTCAGCGAATACCGCACTGACCTGACTGAATTGTCCCCCCAGGACGAAGACCGTCTGCATGTCTTCGGTGACGTCAACTATCAGTGGATGCCAAGCCAGTGGGTGGGCGTACGTGCTCACCACACCCAGGACGACGGCAAGTTGAAAGGTGCAGGCGAGCGTCTCGACGACCTCGACAAGACCTCCAACGGCGATCTGACCTGGATGGGCCTCGAGGCTACCAGCGACGCCTATAACTACCGCAACCTCAACACTGTCAATTACTGGGGCAGTGTCACCTGGATGTCCGGCGATCGCAGCCAGATCACGCCTGCAGCGCAGACCGACGGCAGCTTCCTGGGCAGCGACAAGCGCAACAGCAATATCGATGGCTGGGCCACTGACCTGGGTCTGCGCCTGCGCCTGGACCCGCAATGGCAAGTCGGCGCCGCCTACTCGCGCGCCAGCAAGGAATACGAGCAGAACGGCCTGGAATCCAACCGTTCGAACTGGACCGGCACCCGCTCGCGCGTACATCGCTTCGGTGAAGCCTTCCAAGGCGAAATGGCCAACGTGGAAAGCGGCTCGCTGTTCGCCTCCTGGCAGCTGCGCGACGAATACGACGCTTCGTTGATCTACCACAACTTCCGTCGCACTGATGGCAATGCGCGAATCGGTACCTCCGGCATCAACGCCGTCGGTAGCGTTGATGATCAGCCAGGTGTGCTGTCGACACTGCCGTTGACCACCGACGGCAGCAAAGATCTGGGTCAGGAAATGGACCTGGTGCTGACCAAGTACTTCAAGGGCGGCCTGCTGCCGACCGCAGTGAGCCAGTCGATGGATGATGCGTCGGCACTGGTGCGTCTGCGTGCCGGCGTGTTCAAACCGGGTGATGCGTACGGCAGCGAAGTCGACAGTTACATGCATCGCGCCATTGTCGACGTTATCTGGCGCTTCTGATGCAACCGCCGAAGGAGTGCAATGAGATGAACAGTCAAGCAAGCAGTCGGCGTAATCGCGCATGGCCTCATGCACTGCTCGAAAGCGCAGTGCTGAGCAGTGCGCTGTTGTTCGCTGGCGCAGCTCTTGCCGCTGCAGCCGCGCCTGCCCATGCGCCGGCGCCGGCAAACGGCGTTGCCACGGTCAAAGAACTGCAGCAAGCCAAGAACTACACCATCACCAGCCCGCCGGTGGAGACGCTGGCGATGGACAAGCCCAAGCTGCCGGACCTGTCGGGTTATACCGCCGAGGCGGCGGCGAAGAAAATCGTGCGTACCAAGGTTGGCAAGGTTCGCGTCGCACGAATGATGTCGGAAGTCGGCCTGAAGGAATTCATCGGCGGCGACAACAAGATGGCCGAATGGGTTGCCCGCCAACAGGGTATCCCGCAGGCCATCATCGTCGAAGACGGTTATGTGACAGTGCAGGACCTGGCCAAGAAGGTGCCCAAACAGTACCTGAACGAAGTCTCGCCGGGCGTCTACGTGGCTCGCCTGCCGATTCTGGTCAAGGCCAATGCCATCTTCGAGGCTGACAAGAAGACCAAAGAACTGCGCCTGTCGCAGGAACGCGGTGCGTTCCTGGTGGTGGAAGGCAAGCTGTTCATGAGCAACACCCAGCTCAACGGCTGGAGCGAAAAGAACAACACGCCTTCGCTGTACCGCTCGCCCAACGAGTTCCGTCCGTTCCTGCTGTCCTGGGGTGGTTCGCAGGTCTACATCATCAACACCAAGATGAAGAGCCTGGGCTACAACCAGAGCAAGTCCTACGGGTTAAGTATTTCCCAGTACACGCCGAACATGGTCAAGGCCATGAACAAGCCTGACCCGACGGGCTGGATCGTTGATTCCGAGTTCTCGGACATGTGGTACGGCTTCTACTGCTACGAGACCCGTGACTTTGTGGTCAAGGGCAGCACCTACCGCGACAACATCGTCTACGGCATCGACCCGCACGACCGTTCCCACGGTCTGATCATTGCCGAAAACGACGTGTACGGGACCAAGAAAAAGCACGGGATCATTGTTTCCCGTGAGGTGAACGACAGCTTCATCTTCAACAACAAGACGCACGACAACAAACTGTCGGGCATCGTGCTGGACCGTAACAGCGTCAACAACATCGTCGCCTACAACGAGGTTTACCAGAACCACACCGACGGCATCACCCTCTATGAGAGCGGCGATAACCTGCTGTGGGGCAACAAGGTGATTGCCAACCGTCGCCACGGTATTCGCGTGCGCAACAGCGTCAACATCAAGCTGTACGAGAACGTCGCGGTGGGCAACGGGCTGCTGGGCGTCTACGGCCACATCAAGGACTTGAGCGACACCGACCGCGACATTGCGCTCGATCCGTTCGAATCGAAAGTGTCGCTGATCGTCGTTGGCGGCGAGTTGACCGGCAACAGCTCCGGCCCGCTGTCCATCGATTCGCCCTTGAGCCTTGAACTGTATCGCGTGGCAATGCTGGCTCCGGCCAAGGCCAGCGGCATCAGCTTCGCCGGCATCCTCGCCCAGCGTCAGGACGAAATCCTCGACCTGCTGATACGCCAAAAGAAAGCCGTGCTGATCGATCCGGTCGAAAGCCAGAAAGATCTTCGGGACTGAGAAGGTAATTTTATGCACGCACACTTGATCAAGTTACTCAGCCTGTCCGGCCTGACCGCAGCCATTCTGGCCATCAGCAGCGGCGCGCGCGCCGACGAGCTGCAGGTGCCCAAATTCACTGCCGAGCCGTGCTGCCAGCTGTGCCCGGCAGCGCACGACGCGAAGAACTACACCACGCGCTACCAGCAGAACTTCACCACACTGGTGCAGGCGCAGGGCGACTGGTTGTTCCGGACCCAGGAAGACCTGCGCACCGAATTCGACACCACGCCTGAAGGCTATCGCCGCATGAAGCAATTGCACGATGCCTTCAAGAGCAAGGGCGTCGAGCTGGTCGTGGTCTACCAGCCAACCCGTGGCCTGGTGGATCGCAACAAATTGTTCCCGGCCGAGCGCGACAAGTTCGACTACGACAAGGCGTTGAACAACTACAAGGCCATGCTGGGTCGCTTCAGCAAGATGGGCTACTGGGTGCCCGACCTGTCGCCGTTGACCAACGAGCAACAGGCGCATGATTTCTACTTCCGCGGTGACCAGCACTGGACGCCTTACGGCGCTCAGCGCACGGCGAAAATCGTGGCTGAAACCGTGAAGAAAATCCCGGCCTACGCCAACATTCCCAAGCGTGAATTCGAAAGCCACATTTCGGGTCGCATGGGCAAGAACGGCACCCTGCACAACATGGCCGCACAGCTGTGTGGCAACACCTATGCCGTGCAGTACATGGATCAGTTCACCACTGAACCCAAGGGCGAGGCCGCCGATGGCGACCTGTTCGGCGATGCCGGCAACCCGGAGATCACCCTGGTCGGCACCAGCCACAGCGGCAAGAACTACAACTTCGGCGGCTTCCTGCAGGAATACATGGGCGCTGACGTGCTCAACGTAGCCTTCCCGGGCGGTGGTCTTGAAGGTGCAATGCTGCAGTACCTGGGCAGCGAAGATTTCCAGAAACGTCCGCCAAAGGTACTGATCTGGGAATTCTCGCCGCTGTATCGCCTTGATCAGGAAACCATCTACCGCCAGATGATGTCTCTGCTCGACAACGGTTGCGAGGGTAAGGCTGCCGTGTTGAGCGCGAGCAAGACACTCAAGCCTGGCGTCAATGAAGTGCTGATCAACGGCACCAATGGCATCAAGGACATTCGCAACGGCAGCAATCAGATCGACATCCGTTATGCCGACACTTCAGTCAAGACCCTGAAGGCGACGCTGCTGTACATGAACGGGCGTCACGAAGATCTGAAAATCGAAAAACCGGAAACCTCCGACACGGACGGTCGCTTCTCCTTCGAACTGCGTACCGATGCAGACTGGGCTGACCAGCAGCTGCTCGCACTGGAGATCCTGGGCCCGGAAGCGGGTGCAGCTCCCCAGAAAGTCGAAGCGAAAGTATGCAAACGCAACGTGTTTCCAGGTACTGCGCAACAGACTGCGCAAGCCGGACTATGAGGTGATTTATGCAGACTCCGAAACTGATCCGCCCTACCCTGCTGTCGATGGCAATCCTGTCATCCATGGCCTGGTCGCTGGGCGCATCCGCCGCCGCGCCGCTGATTCCACCCAAGGGTTATGACGCACCGATCGAAAAGATGAAGACCGGTGACAATAACTTCAGCTGTGAAGCGGTACCCAAGCCGTACACCGACAAGCTGGTGTTCCGCAGCAAGTACGAAGGCTCGGACAAGGCCCGTGCCACGCTGAACGAAGCGTCTGAAGAAGCGTTTCGCAGCGCGACCAAGGACATCACCACGCTGGAGCGTGGCGTCAGCAAGGTGGTGATGCAGTACATGCGTGACGGTCGTCCTGAACAGCTCGATTGCGCGCTGAACATGATGACGACATGGGCCCAGGCAGGTGCGCTGGAATCCCAGGAGTTCAACCATACCGGCAAGTCGATGCGCAAATGGGCACTGGGCAGCATGTCCTCGGCCTACCTGCGCTTGAAGTTCTCCGACTCGCGCCCCCTGGCCAATCACCAGGAACAGGCGCGCATCATCGAGACCTGGTTCAGCAAGCTGGCCGATCAAGTGATCAGCGACTGGAGCAACCTGCCGCTGGAAAAGATCAACAACCACTCGTACTGGGCTGCCTGGTCAGTCATGGCAACCGCCGTGGCCACTGACCGTCGCGACCTGTTCGACTGGGCGGTGAAGGAATTCAAGGTCGCCGCCAATCAGGTTGACCCGCAAGGTTACCTGCCCAACGAAATGAAGCGTCGCCAGCGCGCCCTGTCCTATCACAACTATGCCCTGCCACCGCTGGCGATGATCGCCAGCTTTGCCAAGGCCAATGGCGTCGATCTGCTTCAGGAAAACAACGGCGCGCTCAAGCGCCTGGGTGATCGCGTGCTGAACGGGGTCAGGGACCCTGCTTCGTTCGCTGCTCAAAATGGCGAAAAGCAGGACATGACGGATCTGAAGAAAGATCCGAAATTTGCCTGGCTCGAACCGTACTGCTCGCTCTACACCTGCAGCCCGGAAGTGCTCGAAGACAAGCATGAGAAGCAACCCTTCAAGACCTTCCGCCTCGGGGGTGACCTGACCAAGGTCTATGACCCAGAGCACGAAAAGGGCGACAAGGGCGGTTCGTAACAGACCGTCCTGCATGACGTTTTAACCCCCACCGCGCGGTGGGGGGTTTGGGGGGGCTTCGGCCTTTGACTGTTGGACCAACGGAGAGTTAAGGATGGTTTTCTCATCCAACGTGTTCCTGTTCCTGTTTTTGCCGATCTTCCTCGGCTTGTATTACTTGAGCGGGCAACGCTATCGCAATCTGCTGCTGCTGATTGCCAGTTACGTGTTCTACGCCTGGTGGCGAGTGGACTTCCTCGCGCTGTTCATCGGGGTTACGGTGTGGAACTACTGGATCGGCCTGAGAGTAGGCGCGGCAGGGGTTCGGACCAAAGAAGCACAACGCTGGCTATTGCTGGGCGTGGTGGTCGATCTGGGCATCCTGGGCTACTTCAAGTACGCCAACTTCGGCGTTGACAGCATCAATGCGATGATGACTTCCGTCGGTCTGGAACCTTTCATCCTGACCCACGTGCTGCTGCCGATCGGTATCTCGTTCTATGTCTTCGAGTCCATCAGCTACATCATTGACGTTTATCGTGGTGATACGCCGGCGACGCGCAACTTGATCGACTTTGCTGCGTTCGTGGCGATCTTCCCGCACCTGATTGCCGGTCCGGTCCTGCGTTTTCGCGACCTGGCCGACCAGTTCAACAACCGTACACACACCCTGGACAAGTTCTCTGAAGGCTGCACCCGCTTCATGCAGGGCTTCATCAAGAAAGTGTTCATCGCCGATACCCTGGCGGTGGTGGCCGACCATTGCTTCGCCCTGCAGAACCCGACCACAGGCGATGCCTGGCTGGGCGCGCTGGCGTATACCGCGCAGCTGTATTTCGACTTCTCCGGTTACAGCGACATGGCCATTGGTCTGGGTCTGATGATGGGTTTCCGCTTCATGGAAAACTTCAAGCAGCCCTACATCAGCCAGTCGATCACCGAGTTCTGGCGTCGCTGGCACATCAGCCTGTCCACCTGGCTGCGTGACTACCTGTACATCACCCTCGGTGGCAACCGTGGCGGCAAGGTTGCGACCTATCGCAACCTGTTCCTGACCATGTTGCTGGGCGGTCTGTGGCACGGCGCGAACATTACCTACGTGATCTGGGGCGCCTGGCACGGGATCTGGCTGGCGATTGAAAAAGCCATCGGCCTCAACACCGCACCGCGCACATTCAATGTGCTGCGTTGGGCACTGACCTTCCTTATTGTGGTCATAGGTTGGGTCATCTTTCGCTCCGAGAACCTGCACGTGGCCGGTCGCATGTACGGCGCCATGTTCAGCTTCGGCGACTGGCAGCTGTCGGAACTCAATCAGGCCAGCCTCACCGGTCTGCAAGTGGCAACCATGGTCGTGGCTTACGTCACCCTGGCGTTCTTCGGTCTGCGTGATTTCTACGCCAATCGTCCTGCCGACAAAGCGGCTGGCAAGAACACCCCGGATCTGGGCGTTCAGGCCGACGGCCCTGCCACCGCGCAGCCAGGCACGATCAAGGCGGTACCGGGCGACAAGCCCAACAGCATTCACGAGCCGGGCTACATCGTCGGTACTGAAGCGCAAGTCCAGCCCGCCTACTGGGTTGCCGACTGGCCACGTTACGCAATGCGCGCAGTGATCCTGCTGCTGTTCATTGCTTCGATTCTTAAATTGTCGGCGCAAAGCTTCTCGCCGTTCCTTTACTTCCAGTTCTGAGGACCCGCCATGACCCGCTCATTACGTATCCTCTATATCGCCCTGTTCCTGGCCATTCTGCTGGTTCTGGGTATCTGGTCGCTGCGCAGCTTCGCCAGTTTCTCGACATCTGCGGAAACCACCGTGCTCAACGGCAAATGGACCAAGGCTGCGGAAACTCACTACGACGAAGAGTTTCCGATCAAGCGCCTGGGCACTAACCTCTGGGCTGCGCTGGATTACAAATTGTTCAACGAAGGTCGTCCCGGCGTTGTGCTGGGCAAGGACCAGTGGCTGTTCACCGACGAAGAGTTCGACGCTGTCGCCAATGGCGAACAGAACGAAGCGGACAACCTGGCAATCATCCAGGGCGTGCGTGACACACTGAAAGCACAAGGCACGCAAATGGTGCTGGCGATCATTCCGGCCAAGACCCGTCTGTACCCGGAACACATCGGCGACAGCAAGCCTGCGACGCTGCACACGGACCTGTATCAGCAGTTCCATGCGCACGCCGAACAGGCTGGTCTGATCGCGCCTGATCTGCTGACGCCGCTGCAAGGCGCCAAGCAACATGGCCAGGTATTCCTGCGCACCGACACGCACTGGACGCCGATGGGCGCCGAAGTGGCTGCGCAGCAATTGGGCGCAGTCATCGCCGAAAAAACGCCGATCAATGGCGAGCCCGAGAAGTTTGTCACTCAGGCCAAGGAAACAGCGCCGTATAAAGGCGATCTGACCAACTTCCTGCCGCTGGATCCGCTGTTCAGCAATCTGCTGCCCCAGCCTGATCAGTTGCAGCAACGCAGCACCGATCCGGTAGCCGCCGAAGCCGCAGGCGATGACGCGCTGTTTGCTGACAGCGACGTGGCAGTGGGCCTGGTGGGCACCAGCTACAGCGCCAACCCGAACTGGAACTTTGTCGGCGCGCTTAAAGAAGCACTGCACAGCGACGTGGTCAATTACGCCGAAGACGGCCATGGCCCGATCCTGCCAATGCTCAAGTACCTGCAGAGTGATGCGTTCAAGAACAGCCCGCCACAGGTGCTGATCTGGGAATTCCCGGAACGCTACCTGCCCGCGCATAACGACCTTGGCGAGTTCGATCAAAAGTGGATCGCGGAACTCAAAAAGGCCGGTAACGCTCAACAAAACCTGGCGCAAGCCAAATCTTCCGAGTCGCCTGACCAGGCGCAAAACTGAGAGGACTACTCAAAATGACCTTACAGACAACTTCGCAACTGCGTACCAACACTCGTTCGGCCAAGAAAAGCCTGTTGAAAACCTGCGCGCTGGCCGCCGGTATCAGCCTGTTCACCCTGCAAGCCTTTGCCGGTGACGGCGCGCTGTACGGCCCGACTGCACCAAAAGGCTCGACCTTCGTGCGTATCTACAACGCCGCCAGTTCAGAGGTCAGCGCTTCGGTTGGCAACACCAGCCTTAATGAAGTTGCGCCACAGGGCAGCACTGAATTCAAGTTCATGCCGCAGGGCGACTACACTGCAAAGCTGGGCAGCCAGAGCGTACCGGTAAAACTGGCCGGCGATCACTATTACACCCTGGTCAACAACGTAAGCGGCCAGCCACAACTGGTGGAAGAGCCCGCGTTTAAAAACAAGCAGAAGTCACTGGTTCGTGTACAGAACCTGAGCGACAAGGCATTGACGCTGAAAACCGCTGACGGCAAGACTGAAGTGGTTAAAGCCGTTGCTGCCAAGGGCATGGGCGAGCGTGAAATCAATCCGGTAAAGATTAGCCTGGCGCTGTTTGATGGCGACAAAAAAATAAGTGATCTAAAGCCGGTCGCGCTGGAACGAGGCGAGGCTGCAGTGCTCTATATCACCGGCAGTGGCAGCAGCCTGTCGCCAGTTTGGGTAAAACCCCCAGTAGCGAATCGCTAATACAGAATTAAGTCAGTCGGTCCGAGCCTTCTTGTTAGTTGGGCATGAGCGGACCGTCTGACGTGGAACAAAAACAAGACTGAAACGACAGACCGACGTACAGCCCTATTACGAAATGCTCTTGGAGAAACAACATGATTCCAGTGATCTTGTCAGGCGGTAGCGGGTCGCGACTCTGGCCGCTTTCGCGTAAACAATTCCCAAAACAGTTTCTGGCGTTGACCGGAAACCACACCCTCTTTCAACAAACCCTCGAGCGCTTGAAGTTCGACGGTATGCAAGACCCGATCGTGGTCTGCAACAAGGATCACCGCTTCATCGTCAACGAGCAGCTGGCCGCTCTGCACCTGAAAACCCAGAGCATCATCATGGAACCGTTCGGCCGCAATACTGCGCCAGCCGTTGCCATCACCGCCATGCTGCTGCTCGCTGAAGGCAATGACGAGTTGATGCTGGTGATGCCTGCTGACCACGTCATCGAAGACCAGAAAGCCCTGCAGCGCGCACTGGCTCTGGCCACCGTTGCTGCTGAACGTGGCGAAATGGTTCTTTTCGGCGTGCCTGCCACCAAGCCGGAAACCGGCTATGGCTACATCAAGTCCACAGCGGATGCCCTGCTGCCAGAAGGCGTGAGCCGCGTTTCGCACTTCGTCGAGAAGCCGGACGAGCAGCGCGCGACCGAGTTCGTTGAAGCCGGTGGCTACTACTGGAACAGCGGCATGTTCCTGTTCCGCGCCAGCCGCTACCTCGAAGAGCTGAAAAAGCACGAGCCGGACATCTACGACACTTGCATGCTGACCCTTGAGCGCAGCAAGCACGAAGGTGACTCCATCAGCATCGACGAAGCCACATTCGCCTGCTGCCCGGACAACTCCATCGACTACGCCGTGATGGAAAAAACCCAGCGCGCCTGCGTAGTGCCGCTGTCTGCTGGCTGGAACGACGTCGGTTGCTGGGCATCGCTGTGGGCTGTGCAGGAAAAAGACGCCAACGGCAACGTCACCAAGGGCGACGTGGTTATCCAGGACAGCCGCAATTGCATGATCCACGGCAATGGCAAGCTGGTCTCGGTGATCGGCCTGGACAACATCGTGGTTGTGGAAACCAAAGACGCCATGATGATTGTCCACAAGGACAAGGTTCAGAACGTCAAGCAAATGGTCAACACGCTCAACGAGCAAGGCCGTACCGAGACCCAGAACCACCTTGAAGTGTACCGTCCGTGGGGCTCCTACGATTCGGTCGACATGGGCGGCCGCTTCCAGGTCAAGCGCATCTCGGTCAAGCCGGGTGCCAGCCTGTCCCTGCAGATGCACCACCACCGTGCCGAGCACTGGATCGTGGTATCGGGCACTGCACAAGTGACCTGCGACGAGAACGTGTTCCTGCTCACCGAGAACCAGTCCACCTACATTCCGATCGCTTCGGTTCACCGCCTGAAAAACCCAGGCAAGATCCCGTTGGAAATCATCGAAGTGCAGTCGGGCAGCTACCTGGGTGAAGACGACATCGAACGTTACGAAGACGTTTACGGTCGCTCTGCTCAGCTGGAAGCCGGTGTTCAGACTCAGACCATCGCACGCTAACGTTCACGCTGCATCGCTTCACGCATCAAGAGCAGTCGCCCTCAACACCTCTCTGCGTATTCCCCATCCGCAGAGAGGTGTCGGGGGTTTTTTATTGCCTGTGAATTGGTGGATAGAAACGTGATCTCCCCCGCGTACGAATTGATTCGCCGCAGAGACCGTCCTGCCCCCATTGGCACAACCCTCCCCGCTTTCGGTACGATGGCTGCTTCTCCACCGTCGAGGCGCGACCCATGCTGTTTGGCGCACTGCTTATCATCACCTGGCTGGTTCTGCTGCTGCGCTATCCGGCCAAGGCGCTGCCGGTATCTCTGGCGGCGGCCGTGGGCCTGGGCATTGTGGCGGCCATCGTGATCTGGCAGGACAGCCAGGAAACCCGCCGTCTGCAGCACCTGGGCCTGCGCCTGGATTACGCCCCGCAGCAATGCCCTGCGGGCCAGCCGCTGCAGGTGCTGATCGATAACACCAACACAGTGCCGTTGCGTGAACTGCGCTGGCGCATTGCTGCATACGCACCCGGCGACACGGTCAATCTGGCGCAAAGTGATTACTACGCGCCACAGTATCGCGGGCCTGGTGAATTGCAGGCCGGCCAGCAGTGGCAGCATTGCCTGCCGCTGCCGCCGTTGCGTCAGGGCTATCGACCCCAGACGCTGCAGTTCCGGGCTGAACATCTGCAAGGCAGTTTTGCTGACTGAATCCAGGGAAGAGACGAATGCCCACTGTACTCATTACAGGTTGCTCCAGCGGAATTGGTCGTGCGCTGGCCGATGCTTTCAAAGGCGCCGGATACGAGGTCTGGGCGACGGCGCGCAAGGTCGAGGACGTGGCGGCGCTCGATGCCGCAGGTTTCAACGGCGTGCAACTGGATGTCAACGATGGCGCGGCGTTGACGCAACTGGCAGCCCGCCTCGAAGGGCTGGACGTGTTGATCAACAACGCAGGCTACGGCGCCATGGGGCCTCTGCTTGATGGCGGTGTCGAGGCGATGCAGCGACAGTTTGAAACCAACGTGTTCGCCCTGGTGGGCGTCACTCGCGCGCTGTTCCCGGCGCTGCGCCGCAACCGCGGTCTGGTGGTGAACATCGGCAGCGTGTCGGGCGTTCTGGTCACGCCCTTTGCCGGAGCGTATTGCGCGTCCAAAGCAGCGGTCCATGCGTTGACTGATGCACTGCGCCTGGAATTGGCGCCTTTTTCGATTCAGGTCATGGAAGTGCAGCCAGGCGCCATTGCGTCAAGTTTCGCCCAAAGCGCCAGCCGCGAAGCCGAGCAATTGCTCAGTGACCAGTCGCCCTGGTGGCCCTTGCGCGACAGCGTCCGCGCCCGGGCCAAAGCTTCACAGGAAAACCCCACCCCTGCGACCGATCTCGCTCGCGGTGTGCTGCGCGCCGCCCAACAGAGCACATCACCACGCCTGTTGCGCCTGGGCAACGGCTCGCGCCTGATGCCACTGATCAGCTGGCTGCTGCCCAAAAGCCTGCTGGAAGCGCAATTGCGCAAACGCTTCGGCCTCAACCGCGCGTTGTGATGACCGCCCAGGCCCTTCGCGCCTGCCGTAACCTGCGGCGGCGAATGACAGTATCTGAAGATTGGCAAAAGCTGTAGGAGCCAACGTGTTGGCGAGACGGAGGATCTGCCTGGTCAGGCATCAAGTCTCGCCGACACGTTGGCTCCTACACATATGCGAGACCCTTAACGTCAATCAGCGGCAACCGGATTGACGATCACCGTGCAGGTCAAACCCGCCGCCAGCATCACCTCGTCCGGCACCTGATCCAGATGAATGCGCACTGGCACGCGCTGGGCCAGGCGGACCCAGTTGAAGGTCGGGTTGACGTCGGCGATCAGTTCGCGGCTTTGCGGGTTGTCGCGATCATAGATGCCTCGGGCGATGCTTTGCACATGCCCCTTGAGCAGCGGGCCGCTCATGAGCTGCATGTCTGCGGGATCACCGACATGAATGCGCGGCAGCTTGGTTTCTTCGAAAAACCCGTACACCCAGAACGAATGCAGGTCCACCACTGCCAGCTTCGCCTCCCCCATGCGCGCGTAATCGCCGCGATGCACGTTGAGGTTGGTGACGTAGCCGTCCACCGCGGCCAGCACACGGGTGCGCCGCAGGTTGAGTTCGGCTGCCTCCAACCCGGCCAGCGCCAGCTGATAATCGGCCTGCGCCGAGGCGGCGATGTTGCTGGCATCGTCGCGGCTCTCAGTGGAAATCACCAGGTTGTCCATGTCGGCCCGGCGTTTGGCATTGACCTTGCGCATTTCCCACGTCGCCTTGCGTGACGTGACCAGCGCCTGCGCCTGCTTGACCGCCACCTGATAATGCTCAGGGTCGATCTGCATCAGCAGGTCGCCTTTCTTCACCTGCTGGTTATCGCGCACCGGCACGTCGATCACCGTGCCGCTGACGTCTGCGGCGACATTGATGACATCGGCACGCACGCGGCCATCGCGCGTCCACGGCGTGTCCATGTACTGCACCCATAACGTGCGGCCGATAAAAATGGCCAGGGCCAGGACCAACAAGGTGGCAAACAGACTGAAAAACTTTTTCATCGACGATTCTCAACGATAAACAGTCAGCGCCATGGCGCCGAAAATACACACAAACAGACTCAGGCGCAGCAACGCCAGATGCCAGAAAAACCGGTACAGGTCCAGTGTCGACAGGCACCGATCCAGCGCCCAGGCCAGCGCCATGGCAATCAGAAACAGGACGCTGACGCTGGGCATGTACAGGCCATGAAAGGCAATTTCACGAGGCATCACAGGATCCTTGCCGAGCATAGGCGGCCAGTGGTGAGCGCGGGTCGAGCAGCGACGAGCGAATGAAATGCAGATAGCTCTTCACCCGGCGCAGCACCGAGGTTTCAAAATGGGGCGCGAACGGCTCGTCACTGTGCTGCACGCGATTGATGGCGTGATCGACGGCTGCCAGCGCGCGTTGCAGGTTGCCGGAATCGGGCTGAATGAACAGGCGCATCAATGCGCGCCCCATCACCCGGATCGCCACCCGCCAGGATTGCCAGGGCGCATACGCCGGGTGAACCGGCGCAAGGGCTTG
Organism: Pseudomonas viridiflava; assembly: GCF_900585905.1. Lineage (GTDB taxonomy): Bacteria > Pseudomonadota > Gammaproteobacteria > Pseudomonadales > Pseudomonadaceae > Aquipseudomonas. The sequence continues at coordinate 2,746 of NZ_UTVH01000085.1, read as the reverse complement.
TTCGTGACGCAGTTCGATGACCGCATGGCCAATTTCCAGCACCACGAACATCCAGCGCAGCAGTTCGCGCTGCACCTCAGGCTTGCCAGCCGCCAGACCATAGGCCTGGTGCATCAGGTCGCGGGTCTGGCTCTCGAAGCTGGCCCCCAGGCGCGGCAACGGCGCGCTGATGGCGAACACCACCTGGCGACGCAGGTCATTTTCCAGACGCCGCCACATCCAGCGGCTGTTGGGCGGCAGGATGATCGCCCCGGCAGCGGCGCACAGCAGCATGCCGATGACCATGGCAATGTAATCGTTGACGAAGCTGTAAGGGTTGTAGAGCGTCACGTTGCCCGGCACTGAACCGATGCCAAAAAAGATCAGCAGGCCCAGACCATAACCCGACCATTGCGGCCGCGAGGCGAGAAATGCACCGAAGGTGAACACCGGCGCCAGCACCAGGCACAGCAACGGGAACCCGTCGATGAAAGGGAACACGAAAAAAGTTTCGACGAAGCCCAGCACAGCGCCCAGCAGAGTGCCGCAGGCCATCTGAAACGACAGTCGTCGCGGGTTGTTGGTGGTAGCTGACAACGCCACGGTAGCGGCCGATACCAGGGTCATGGTGGCGCCGCTGGGCCAGGCGGTGGCGACCCAGTACGCGCTCATTACCGCGAGGATGAAGCTGGCGCGAATCCCCGCCGCAGCGGCTGCCATCCAGGGCGTGCGGGGCAGGAAGCCGGCCTGCCAGTTTTCCCGGACGTGGCGGTGATCGGCCAGCGACGCGTGGGTCCGGGCATAGTCGTGCATGTCGTTGATCAGGCGATACAGCAGCTCATAGGCGGTATGAAAATCCAGCCGCTCATTCTCGCTCGGCTCAAGCGCCTCGAACGCAGCACGTTGCGTGCGCACGCGCTCTGGCAGGCCGGTCTTGAGTGCGTCCAGTTGGCGCACCAGTTCTGCGGCATCAGCTGGCGTCAGGAAGCGATTGGAAAAGCCATCCAGCAGCCCGGCCAGCGCGGCGAGCCCGTCATCAGTGGCGATCACGACGCGGCTGACGCCGTCGCCCCGTAGCCGCACCAGCAGCTGGTGCAGGGCATTGAAACGGGTGGTGATGGCCATGAACTCACTGTTCAGCCGATTCAGCCGCCCGTTGCGCCGACGCATGTGCGGATCTTCGAACATCGTCACGCTGCGCAGGCCTTCCAGACCGATGGCCTCCGCCACGAAGCGAACGTTGCCGGCCTCGAACGCCTGCGCCGAACTGGAACCTCGCAAGCCGTCGGCGACGAAACGGGCGAACACGCCAAAGCGCAGGTACAGCGCATTGCGCATCGCCGCCGCCGAGCTTTGCGGCAGGATGGCAGCGCTGACAGCCGTCGAGCAGAGAATGCCGAGGCTGATTTCCAGCACCCGCCATACCGCTGCCATGAACGAACCTTCTGGATGCGCCAGTGCGGGCAGGCCGATCATCGCTGCGGTATAGCCCGCCAGGACGAATCCATAAGCACGAAAATTGCGGTAGCGCGCCGCGCCCGCCGAGCAGACACCGACCCACAGCGCCAGGCTGCCGAGGAACAGCTCCGAACTCTGAGCGAACAACGCCATCAGCACGACCATCATGGTCGACCCCGCCAGCGTGCCGAGCAGGCGATAGAAGCTTTTCGCGAACACTTGCCCGCTTTGCGGCTGCATGACGATGAACACCGTGATCAGCGCGGTGCGCGGCTGTGGCAATTCAAGACGCAGCGCCAGCCAATAAGTGAGAAAGGCGGCAATCAGTACCTTGCCCAGGTAGATCCAGGTCACCCCGTCACTGCGCGCCCAGGCATGCAGCTCCCGACGCCAGGGCAGTTGCGCAAGACCCTTCATGCGCATGCGCGCCCCGCAAAAGTTGCCGAAGGCTGCGAATGAATTTCAGCGCCAATAAAGATGTCACCTGACCCGACGCCGCCGCGGGCAAGAGCGCGCTCATCAAACAAAATGTAATTTGCTAAATTGAAAAGCTTTGCACTGTGGGAGCGAGCTTGCTCGCGATTTGGTCTCACGGTCGACGAATTTCCGTCGCCTGAAATGACGCTTACGCGAGCAAGCTCGCTCCCACCGGTACCCTCACAGACACTCCCGGTGCCCGCAGGAGCTGCCGAAGGCTGCGAATGAATTTCAGCGCCAATAAATATGTCACCTGACCCGACGCCATCGCGGGCGAGCGCGCGCTCATCAAACAAAATGTAATGTGCTGAATTGAAAAGCTTTGCACTGTGGGAGCGAGCTTGCTCGCGATTTGGTCTCACGGTCGACGAATTTCCGTCGCCTGAAATGCCCCTTTCGCGAGCAAGCTCGCTCCCACCGGGACCCTCACAGACACTCCCGGTGCCCGCAGGAACTACCGAAGGCTGCGAATGAATTTCAGCGCCAATAAATATGTCATCTGACCCGACGCCATCGCGGGCGAGCGCGCGCTCATCAAACAAAATGTAATGTGCTGAATTGAAAAGCTTTGCACTGTGGGAGCGAGCTTGCTCGCGATTTGGTCTCACGGTCGACGAATTTCCGTTGCCTGAAATGACCCTTTCGCGAGCAAGCTCGCTCCCACCGGTACTCTCACAGACACTCCCGGTGCCCGCAGGAGCTGCAGAAGGCTGCGAATGAATTTCAGCGCCAATAAATATGTCACCTGACCCGACGCCATCGCGGGCGAGCGCGCGCTCATCAAACAAAATGTAATGTGCTGAATTGAAAAGCTTTGCACTGTGGGAGCGAG
>NZ_UTVH01000037.1 GCF_900585905.1 Pseudomonas viridiflava | reverse complement strand
CCGGGCTGGAACTGGCCGAGCAGATCAAACAGACCGGCATCGACTTCGCCGCCGTGGTACTGCCCTCGGGTAGCGCTGGCACCCACAGCGGTCTCGCGCTGGCGCTGGCCAGCGAATTGCCGGATCTGCCCGTCATCGGTGTGACTGTCTCGCGCAGTGAAGAGGCGCAGTTCCCCAAGGTCCAGGGCCTGGCCGAGCGCACCGCAGAATTGCTGGAAATCCCGATGCCGCAAGGCTTCAAGGTCGAGCTGTGGGACGAGTATTTCGCACCGCGTTATGGCGAGCCGAATGCCGGAACACTCTCGGCGATCAAACTTGTTGCGGGTCACGAGGGTCGG
>NZ_UTVH01000001.1 GCF_900585905.1 Pseudomonas viridiflava | reverse complement strand
AGCACCACGGCCTGGCGCACCTGCGGCTGGGCCAGCAATTGCGCTTCGATTTCGCCCAGTTCGATGCGGAAGCCGCGAATCTTCACCTGCTGATCGCTGCGCCCCAGGTAATCGATGCTGCCGTCTTTGCCGTAACGAGCGAGATCCCCCGTGCGATACAAACGGCTGCCATCCTCGGCGAACAGGTTGGGAATGAAGCGCGTGGCAGTCAGTTCCTGGCGATTCAGGTAACCTCGCGCCAAACCGGCGCCGCCGATGTACAACTCGCCGATGCAGCCTTTCGGCACTGGATTCAGGCCGCTGTCGAGCAAGTACCAGCTCAGGTCGGCCAAAGGCATGCCAATCGGGCTGGATTGAGGATGGTTCAGGTCATCGCGACGGATCTGCCGATAGGTCACGTGCACGGTGGTTTCGGTGATGCCGTACATGTTGATCAACTGCGGCGCTTGCTCATCGAACCGCTCGAACCAGGGCTTGAGGCTCGCCACGTCCAGCGCTTCGCCACCGAAGATCACGTAACGCAGCGCCAGCTGTTGGGCTGACGCACAGGCCACCGCCATTAGCGGCTTGAATGCCGAAGGCGTCTGGTTGAGCACTGTCACGCCTTGCTCCACCAGCAGCGCGTGGAAGTCTTCCGGCGAGCGGCTGACCTCATGGGGCACGATCACCAGCCTGCCGCCGTGCAGCAAGGCGCCAAAAATTTCCCACACAGAGAAGTCGAAGGCGTAGGAGTGGAACAGGCTCCAGACATCGTCGGCACCGAACTGGAAGTGCTCGGCACTGGCGGCGAACAGGCGCACCACATTGTCGTGGCTGAGCAGCGCGCCCTTGGGTTGGCCGGTGGAGCCTGAGGTGTAAATGACGTAAGCGAGATTCGCCGGATCGACGCTTGCTTGCGGATTACTGTCGCTGAAGGCCTGGGTGTCCTGATCCAGCCACAGCACCTGGACGCGCTCATTCATCGGCAACACGTCCAGCACCGACGCCTGCGCCAGCAGCAAATCAATGCCGCTGTCGTCGATCATGAAGCGCAGACGTTCCTGAGGAGACGCCGGGTCCAGCGGCACGTAGGCGCCACCGGCCTTGAGGATGGCCAGCAGGCCGATGATCATTGCGGGGCTGCGCTCGGCGGCCAGGCCGACACGACGATCAGGCCCGACGCCCCGCTCGATCAGCAGATGAGCCAGGCGATTGGCGCGCTGATTGAGGTCAGCGTAGGTCAGCTGCTCGCCATCGAAACTCAGCGCCAAGGCGTGGGGTGCGCGGGCGGCCTGGGCTTCGATGCGTTGCGCCAGGGTGGCCTCGCCGGGGAAGCTGCGGCGCAAGGGATTCCACTGCTGCAAGCTGTCCTGCCGGGTGTCTTCTGGCAGCAGGCTCAGATTGCCCAGCAGCGCCTCAGGAGGCTCGACCATCGCACGCAACAGTGTCTGCAAATGGCCCGCGATCTGCTCAATGGCACTGCAGCTGAAGTGGTCGCAAGCGTAGCTGTAATGCAGCGAAAGCCTGTCGCCAAGGCCCACCGCCAGGGTCAACGGGTAGTGCGCCTGCTCGCTGTTGCGCACCTCGCCAAACCTCAGGCCCTGGCTGGCGCCCTGCTCCAGGGCGGCAGAAACCGGGTAGTTTTCGAAGACCAGCAACGTGTCGAACAGCGCTTCACTGTCGACCTGTGCCCAGCGCTGAATCTCGGCCAGGGGGGTGTGCTCCTGCTCCCGCAGGCTGAGGTTGATGAGCTGCACCTGTTGCAGCCAGTCGCTCAGCGACTGCTCGGCGCGGGGGCTGGCGATCACCGGCAGCGTATTGATGAACAGGCCGATCTGCTGTTCGATCCCCGGCAACTGCGCCGGGCGCCCGGCAACCGTGGCGCCAAAACATACGCAGGCGTGGCCGCTGTAACGCTGCAACAGCAGCAGCCATGCGGCCTGCAGCACGCTGTTGACGGTCACCTTGTGATGGCGGGCAAACGCGCTGAGCTGCCGGGTTTGCTCGATATCCAGCCACTGATAGTGGTCTTGATGCAGCGCGTCCTCGGCGCTCGGGGTGCCGAAAGCCAGGCGTGTCGGCTGCGTCAGGTCCGTCAGTTGCTGGCGCCAGAAGGCCTCGCTGGCCGCGCGGTCCTGGCGTTGCAACCAGGCGATGTAGTCCTGATAACTGGATGCCGCGCTGCCAGGCACCTGGCCGTGATAACGCTGCAATACGTCGCCCAGCAACTGTGCGTTACTCCAGCCGTCGAGCAGGATGTGATGATGGGTGTAGATAAAATGATGCCGCGCCGGGCCAGTGCGCACCAGTTGCAGACGCAGCAATCCAGCCTGCTGCAGATCGAAGGGCCGTTGCTCGCTCCGGGCCAGTTCGTCCAGCGCTGCACAGCAGTCACTACGATGTTGCCAATCGTGCCGGGCGAAAGGCACCGCGACCTGTTTCAGCACGCATTGCAGCGGCTGTTGCAGCTCGCCCTGCCAGAGAAAACCGCTGCGCAGGATCGGATGGGCATCCACCGCTGCCTGCCAGGCCTGGGCGAAGCGCTCAGGGTCAAGCCCGTCGATGTCCAGGCGCATCTGATTGACGTAATGCCCGGCACCGTCCTCGTACAGCGAATGAAACAGCATGCCCTGCTGCATCGGCGACAGCGGGTAGATCGCCTCGATCTGCCCCGCGGACAGTGGCAGTTGATCCAGATCCGCCTGGCTGAGCCGGGCGAGCGGGAAATCGCTGGGCGTCACCCCGCGATGCTGCGCGTTACTGCAGTGTTCGATGAGGGCGGTCAGCTCGTCTTCGTAAGCATTCAGCAGGCGCTGGACGGTTGCGTCCTGATACATCTCCTGACTGAAGGTCCACTCCACCACCAGTTCGCCGCCAGACACCCGGCCCTCGATGCTCAACCAGTTGGCCAAAGGCGCCTGGACACTCTGGCCATCGCCGCTGCCTTCGCTGGCGGGCACGAACAGCGCCTGCTCATCAAACTGCTGATCGAACTGGCCCAGATAATTGAAGGTGATACGCGGCGGCGGCAAGTCCCTGAGCTGCTGTTCTGCCGCCAGATAACGCAGCACGCCGTAACCGACACCTCGGTTGGGCACGCTGCGCAACTGCTCCTTGATGGCCTTGATCGAATCCGCCAGATCGTGCGCAGGCGTCAGCCGCACGGGATACAGGCTGGTAAACCAGCCAACGGTACGGGTCAGGTCGATGTCGTCGAACAACTGCTCGCGACCATGACCTTCAAGCTGGATCAGCGTCGACGGCTGCCCGCTCCAGTGGCAAACCGCCCGGCTGAGCGCCGTTAGCAGCAGGTCATTGACCTGGGTGCGGTAGGCAGCAGGCGCCAGTTGCAGCAATTGCCGAGTGCGCTGCGCATCCAGACGCAGGCTCAGGGTGCGCGCCACGACGTGATCCAGACGCCCCGCCGGATTGTCGCAAGGCAGCTCCAGCGTCAGTTGCGCAGACCCGGTCTGCCAGTAGTCCAGCTGTGCCAACAATGGCGGGGAGTCGGCATATTCGCTCAACCGCTGCGCCCATTGCTGATAGGCGCTGGTCTTGTGCTCGGTGCTCAAGGCCTGGCCTGCCTCGCTGCGGCGATACGCATGCTGCAAGTCTTCCAGCAAGATCCGCCAGGACACGCCGTCCACCACCAGGTGATGAATCGCCAGCAGCAGGCGCTGACTGCCGTCGGCCAGATTAACCAGCAGCGCGCGCAGCAGCGGCCCCTGCTGCAGATCGAGGCTGGCCTGGGCGGTGTTGCACAGGCGGGGCAATTGGTCGTCGGAGTCTGCCTGACGCTGCCAGATTTCCACACTGGCAACATCGCCATGCCACTGTTGCCAGCCTGATGCATCGCGATTGAAGCGCAGGCGCAGGGCGTCGTGTTGCCGCACCAGCCAGTTCAAGGCCTGTTGCAGCGCGGCGATGTCCACTGGCTTGCGCGCGGTCAGCAATACCGCCTGATTCCAGTGATGACGCTGGGGTATGGGTTGCTGGAAGAACCAGGCCTGAATCGGCGTCAGCGGTGCGGGCCCGCTGACCATTTCGCGATTGTCCTGTGCCGCCAGTGCAGGCACTGCCACGTCGGCAAGGCTGCGCAACGTCTGGAACTGGAACAGGTCACGCGGCGTCAGGCTCAGACCCGCCTGGCGAGCGCGGCTCACCACCTGGATAGACACAATGGAGTCGCCCCCCAGCTCGAAGAAATTGTCGTCCAGCCCCACTTGCTCAAGGCCCAGCACCTGCTGCCAGATGTGCGCGAGAGCGACTTCCCGCTCGCTCACGGGCGCGCTGAACGGCGCGTTGTGCACAGCATCAGGCGCAGGCAGCGCTTTGCGATCAAGCTTGCCATTGGGTGTCAGCGGCAGCTGCTGCAAGTGCACGAAGACGCTCGGCACCATGTAGTCGGGCAGGCTCTGCAGCAGATGATTTTTCAGCGTCTGGTTGACCTGCCGAGTGTCGTCTTCAGCCAGCGCCAACACGACGTAGCCGACCAGCGTCTTGCCCTCCTGAACCAGCACCACGGCGTCCTTGATCAGCGGATGACTCGACAGCCGCGCTTCGATCTCGCCCAGTTCAATCCTGAAGCCGCGCAGCTTGATCTGATGATCAATGCGGCCGACGTACTCGATCACGCCATCGGGGCGATAGCGCGCCAGGTCGCCGGTGCGATACAGGCGCTCGCCAGTGGCCGAAAACGGGTCCGGCACAAAGCGCTCGGCCGTCAATGCCGGGCGCAGCAGGTAACCCCGAGTAATGCCCGCGCCCGCCAGGTACAGCTCGGCAGCGACGCCCACCGGCACCGGCTGCAGATTGCCATCGAGCAGGTAACTGCGCGTGTGCGCCAGCGGTCGACCGATGTTGGCCGTGCCACCGACACTGCGCCGGGTCCAGGTGGAGTAAGTGGTGTCTTCCGAGGGGCCATAAAGATCGTAGACATGCTCGATGGCGGGCTGACCATACAGGTCTTCCACCAGCGCCTGTTTCAACGGCTCGCCGGCCAGATTGATGATCCGCACGCTGTCAGGTATCTGCCCCAGGCGCTGCAACCCGGCCACCGCCGAAGGCACGCTGTTGATCAGGCGCACCTGATCACGCGCGGCAAGCTGCGGCAGTTCCAGCGCATTGCGCGCCATGACCATGAAGCCCCCGCAGGCCAGGGTGACGAAAATCTCCCACACCGACAGGTCAAAACACACTGACGTTGACGCCAGCACGCCTTGCAAATCGGCCTGGCTGTAAACCTGTTGCGACCATTGGGTCAACGCAGCGACGTTGCCGTGAGCAATCGCCACGCCCTTGGGCTTGCCGGTGGAGCCGGAGGTGTAGATCACATAAGCCAGGTTCTGCGCCGACACCATCGTCAGCGGCGCCAGGGTGCGGTTGCTGTCCAGCCAGTCATCCTGATCCAGCAACACCACCTGCGCTTGCGTCGGCGGCAGCGTTGCGGCCAGCTCGGTTTGTGTCAGCAGCACCCGCGCCTGGCTGTCTTCCAGCATGTAGGCCACGCGCTCGGCGGGGTATTCAGGGTCCAGCGGCACATAGGCGCCACCCGCCTTGAGCACCGCCAGCAGGGCGACCACCAGTTCACTGCCACGCACCAGCGCAACGCCAACCCGTACCTCCGGGCCGACGCCCAGCTCGATCAAGTGGTGAGCCAGCTGATTGGCCCGGCTGTCGAGCTGTCGATAGCTCATTCGTTGCGTGCCATGGATCAGTGCCAGGTGATCGGGCTGGATGGCTGCCTGCTCAGCGATCATCTGGTGAATGCAACGGTTGTCGGGGCGCTGGCCAGCGCTGCGATTCCAGTCATGGATCAGGCGCTGGTATTCGTCCTCAACCAGCATCTGCAGCTCGCCGATGCGCTGCTGCGGGTCACTGACCATAGCCTGTAACAGTCGGGTCCAGTGCCGCGCCATGCGCTCGATGGTGGCGGCGTCGAACAGGTCGCTGGCGTAGGTCAGTGCGGCGTGCAGCCTGCCGCCCTGCTCCCAGGTATCCAGGGTCAGATCGAACTGGGTGCTGCGGCCCTGATTTTCCACCACATCCAGGGTCAGCCCCGATGCGGTCCTGATGGTGCTGATGTCGGCCACCTGCGGCTGGTGGTTGTACATCACCTGAAACAGCGGCGTGTGGCTCAGGCTGCGCTCCAGTTTCAAGGCTTCCACCAGTTGCTCGAACGGCAAATCCTGATGCGCCTGCGCCCCCAGTGCCGCCTGCCGCACGAGCTGTAACAAATCGCTCAGAGGCATGTGCCCGTCCAGCTCGCAACGCAATACCTGAGTGTTGACGAAAAAGCCGATCAGCCCTTCCACCTCGCTGCGATTGCGATTGGCTATCGGCACACCGACGCGGATATCGCGCTGGCCGGTGTAGCGATGCAGAAGGATGTCGAACGAAGCCAGCAGCAGCATGAAAAGCGTGACGCTCTGCTGCCGGGCCAGGCTACGCAGTTGCTCAACCAGGCTGTCGTCAATCGCGAACGGGTGGCGCACACCGCGATAACTGGACATCGCCGGACGCGGGTGATCCAGCGGCAGCTCCAGCGGCGGATGGTCGTCGCCCAACTGCGCGCGCCAATAGTCCAGTTGCCGCGCCTGCTCGCCCGCCTCCAGCCAGCGCCGCTGCCACAGCGCGTAATCGCTGTACTGGATCGCCAGCGGGGCCAGCAAGGCCACAGCCCCTTGCTGATGGGCGTCGTAGAAGCGGGTGAACTCCTCGATCAGCACGTTCATCGACCAGCCATCGGACACGATGTGGTGCAGGGTCAGCAGCAAGACGTGCTCCTGCGCCGCCAGCTTCAACAGGCGCACGCGCAACAGCGGGCCCTGGCCCAGATCAAACGGCTGCGTGGCCTTCTGGCGCGCCTGATCGCGCACCCGGGCCTCGCGCTCATCAGCCGACAGGTCGCTGAAATCTGCCCTCTCAATGCTCAACGGCAAGTCGCACGGGACCTGGCGCAGGCTGTCGTCGGGCTGACGCTGGAACACCGTGCGCAGGGTTTCATGCCGCTCGATCAGGCTGGCGAACGCCTTCTCGCACGCCCCCACATCCAGATGCCCGCGCAGACGCACCGCGCCGGGCAGGTTATAGGCCGCACTCTGCGGGTCCAGCTGCCAGAGAAACCACATGCGCTGCTGCGCGTAGGACAACGCGTCGCGATCATCGGTTGGCACCCCCTGAGGAATCGGGAACAGCGAAAAATCCACGCCTTCGCGACGCAGCCCATCGAGAAACAACTGCCGTTTCTGCAACGGCAGTTCGATAAAGCGGCGGGCGAGTTTCAAGGCGTCTTGTGCGTTCATCGCGAGGCATCCGTCATGAGGGGGTTGGGAGCCACAGGCTCGACCAGTCCTCAGAAAACGGATGGTGAAGGAGGAAAATTAGCGCTGATGACAATCACAATGGCGGTCACTTCAATGTGTGTCCAGGTCGCCTGCACCGAGGCCCGGGCCAGCAGACTCAAGGCTTGGCGCCTTGACCAATCGCCAGGGGGGACGCCGTGATCCTGCGAATCGCGGAAAACGCCTACAGGTGGGTTAGCTCTCGCCTGCAGTACTGGAGCCAGCATCGATAAATTCCCCCCCATCCCATTCGTTCCCCCTTCAACCCCACCTGTAACAAGAGAGCCCGCCATGGATCTGCAGCCTGTTTTGTCAAAGCTGTTCGCTACCGCGAGCGCGGTGGGGATTGAAGGGGTGTTCCAGTTCGTTTTCGGTCATGAGCAGGCGGTGTGGTGTGAGGTGCAGGCGACCACGGTGACCGGGAATGGCCATCATCAGCGGCCCGACGTCACCCTTGAGGTCAGCAAGGCGGATTTCCTCGGGATCCTGCAGGGCGCCGCCAATGTCGAAGAATTGTTCGCCAGCGGGCGGTTGAAGATTGGCGGCAACATGGGCCTGGCGACGCTACTGCCACAGATGATCGACAGCGCCAGGCGCCAGCAAAGTGCAGCGCAAAAGGTCGACCTGAATCAGCGCTACCCCACACCGCCGCGCTTCAGTGAACGGGTGTCTGCCAGCCTGCCGACTCAGCTCGATGTCGAGCGGCGACCGCGCAGTGAAGTGACGGTCGGCGAGTTCCGCAATCACTACCTGCTCGAAGGCATTCCCCTGATCGTCAGCGATGCGCTGCAGGACTGGCCGCTGTTCAACATGAGTCGGGATGAGTCCTTGAGCCACTTCGCCGAGTTGCAGGGCATCACCCGGCATGGCGACTACGTGAAGAAGACCTTCTCCACGGATCGGGATTTTCGCTCCACCTCCATGGCCGACTTCATCGCCTCGCTGGACAAGCCTGCTGACAAGGTCAGCGGTCAGCCTCCCGCCTACATGGGCAACAATATCCTGCCAGCACAACTGCTGGCACAGATTGACTACCCGCCCTACTTCGCGCGCTCGCTATACATTGCCCCGCGTATCTGGATTGGTCCCAAAGGGACGCTGACCCCGCTGCATCGCGACGATACCGACAACCTCTTCGCCCAGGTCTGGGGGCAGAAAGCCTTTACCCTCGCCGCGCCCCACCACCGCCACGCACTCGGCACCTGGTCCACCTCGCCCAAAGGGGGGCTCGATGGCTGCGACTTCAACCCCGATGCGCCGGACTATCAACGCTTCCCCGAGGCACGGGACGTGACCTTCCTGCGCATCGTCCTGCAGGCCGGTGACCTGCTGTTTTTGCCCGAAGGCTGGTTTCATCAGGTCGAATCGGTGACGACCTCGCTGTCGGTGAATTTCTGGGTCAACTCGGGACGGGGGTGGTAAGTAGTCTCAAAATCCAATCCTAATGGAGCGGTGCTTAGTCTGGGCCGCATCCTGGCGATGAAAAGAAAGCAGGCTTTAAGTTAAACGCGCCCAGCCAACCCCGTATAAACTTCCGTAAAATACGCGCCTACCTGAAAGAACCCATCACTTCCCGCAACGCAACCTTACCCGCGCCTAAAAAATCTAATATATGAAATGGAACCATCGGCAACTTCCACACCCCTTGTCCAATAACTAATTCTTGAAAGCCATTGATCATCAGAAGCTCAACCAACACCCTGCGGCTTTAAAATGGTTGTTTACCTACCTAATTTCAATCTCATTTAACAGCGACTATCAGTGAACAACTAAATATCAGATAGCATGTACGAAATAACCTACGAACGCCGCTTACACCCCCTACAAAAAACATAAATGCAAATCATTTCTTTTTTTTAATTTTCAATGTAGCATTCACCTTATCCAAGCAAAGGGTTCATCTCTTATCTACACACCACCCAGATGCTACAGAGAACAGATCAAAAGAATTACATATCAATAGCCTGGAGATTAACCATGCGAAACTTGACCGACGAAGAAATTATCATGATCAGTGGTGCTATCGGCCCGGCAGGGGCTCTCGGGGGTGCGATTGTGGGGGGCGTCACGTACGTGGGCGGTGCGGCTGGAGCGGGCGACGGATCATTGAAAGGCTTTACCGGAGCAGTTGCAATCGGAGCGGCAACAGGATTTTTAACAGGACCAGCGACCGTACCCGCCGTGATAGTCGGATCTTCAGCAGGTTTATATGGTGGCTTAGCAGGCGGGCTCATGGTGAGAGGATTTGATTCAATGGGATCAGGCGCATAAGCACGAATGGGGTCTGGAGCTGTCCAGACCCTATGCATTTCAAATTTAAAGAAATAACTCAAACAGTTGACATCAGAAGATGAAAGATTTTTTGCTGATTTTATTCCAAAACTCACTAATTTATAGTGCTGTTTACGCAATTGTTTGCATACAAAAAAGAACGTTGAGACCGAAACCATCTTTTTTTGTATTAATTATTACAATAATAATAGGAAACATAATATCCAACATCAACAAAACCTGAAGCCGGGCTTAGCAACCTTCACCCAAAAGAAGACATAACCGATATAACGCCGCAAAAAACAGCACAGCAATTGAATAAAAAATGAAAGAATTTTTCCTCACCTTTACCTACAACCTCTTTACCTTTATCGCCATTTACGCAGCTTTCTGCATCCACAAAAAAACCCTGAGGCCGAAGATGCCACCGATAGTAATAGGTATCACGGTAATTATAGGAACCCTGATATATAATCTGAACAACCCTTGAAGGGCGATCAGGCAGGAGGCCTAATGGAGCGTGAATTCAATCCATGGGCTAGGCGTATAGGCACTAAAATTTTGGCAGCACTAACTATGCCCACTCCAAATAAGCTCCAAAGGGTGCAGCCAGAATCTGCCTGATGGTAAACCCCCTACTTATGCCACTGGCTTGCTATTTTTTTTATATCTCTTGCTGCGCATTCATTAATATCTTTTCAACAGCGCATACTTTGCCCTGACCTATACGGCCAGTTTGACTTAAAGCATTTATGATTTGGTCTTCCCAAGCAACTCGCTAGCCATGCAACTCGGTAGATTTTTATTAGGCGCTCTGACACAAAATCAGAACGCATTTGCGAGTAGTACATTGAAATCGATCCACCGGGTCAACTCGGGCCGCGGCTGGTAGCGCTGTCCATTTATCCATTGCCTCATCCATCACGCTCCGTCGCGGAGCAAAGCTGCCCGAATCCATGCACATTCAGCCGCGCACGCAGAAAATTGGTTCACCTGCCCGCGAACCAATCGCCATTCATCGCCCGCCCCTGCGCCCTGAACCATTGCTGATTGGCCCGCCATGCCGGGAGCACAAGCGCTTATGACCCGGAAACCTCGTCGCACTAGTCGAACCAATTTTCATTGGCATCGCTCTTGCACCCGCCCTGTTGTTCACCTCTGTCGCTTGAAGGCCTGGGTGATCGACATTTTCCTGCCTGGGGCGAGTGACCACGATGCAAAGGTTCGAACCTGATACCCCCATCGATAATTCTTCGCGGCTGGCGCTGGATGCGTTGCGTCAGATCGTGGCTCAGCACGCTGCATTCCCCCAGCGAGCCTTGCCCACCGAGCGTGAGCTGACAGTGGATTTCGGCGTCAGTCGGCGAGCTGTCCGGCGCGCCCTGGCGGTCTTGGAAGCCGAAGGCCAGATCTGGCGGCGTCAGGGTAAAGGCACCTTTGTCGGCCCCACACCGCCCAGCGCGGCCATGAGTTTTGCGCGACTTTCCGGGCGGACCAATTTCAGTGAAGTCATGGAGGCACGGCTGCATCTGGAACCGGCCCTGGCGTCGCTGGCAGCGGTACGTGCCAATGGCGAGCAGATGGCGATCCTGCGTCGCCTGACCGAGCGCACCACCCGTCAGCAGGCCGCCGAGCATCCCGATGCCGAGGGCATCGAGCTGTGGGACAGCGCCCTGCATCGCGGGATCGCCGAAGCCGCTGGCAACCGCCTGATGCTGGACATCTACGAAATGCTCGATGCGATTCGGCTGGACCCGGCCTGGCGCGACCTGCGTCAGCGCGCGCGCAATGCCGAACGCCTGGACACCTATAGCCACGACCACGACGACATTGTCGGCGCCATCGAAAGCCGTGACCCGATCAAGGCCGCGACCGCCATGCGCGGCCATTTGCGCGGCTTGCAGCAGGCGCTGGACACCGTCATCAATCAGGATCTGGAGGCCAGCCTATGAACCCCACGCCAGCACTACCCACGACACCCACAACCGATGCCCCGGTGCTCAGCGTCAGCGACCTTAGCGTGCGCTTTGCCGGGGCCCCCGCCAATGTGGTCGACGGCGTGTCATTTTCGGTGCAGCGCGGCAAGACGCTGGCCATCGTCGGCGAATCCGGCTGCGGCAAAAGTGTGACCTCCATGGCGCTGATGGGTCTGCTGCCTTCCTCCGCCCAGGTGACTGCACAGGCCTCCGCGTTGGCTGAGGAAATCCTCCTGGGCATGTCGCCAGAGCGTCTGCTGGATGTGCGCGGCAATCGCATGGCGATGATTTTTCAGGAGCCGATGACCTCGCTCAATCCGGTGTTCACCATCGGTGATCAGATCGCCGAAAGCGTGATTCGCCATCAAGGCCTGTCACCCGCCGACGCCCGCCAGCGCGCCCTGCAGATGCTGGAGAAGGTGCGCGTGCCGGACGCCGCGCAACGCCTGGACGCTTACCCGCACGAGCTGTCGGGGGGCATGCGCCAGCGGGCGATGATCGCCATGGCGCTGGCCAATGACCCGGCGCTGATCATTGCCGATGAACCCACCACAGCGCTGGACGTGACGATTCAGGCGCAGATTCTGTCGCTGGTGGCCAACCTGCAGCGCGAAAGCGGCACGGCGATGATCCTCATCACTCACGACCTGGGCGTGGTCGCCGAAGTGGCCGACGACGTCATGGTCATGTACGCCGGACGCGTGGTGGAAAGCGGCCCGGTGAAAACTCTGTTCGATGACCCGCAGCACCCTTACACCATCGGCCTGATGGGTTCGATGCCGTCAATCGGGCCCCGTGAAGGCCGCCTGGCGACTATCAATGGCCGCGTGCCGACGCCAGCGGAAATGCCCGGCGGCTGCCGCTTTGCCGGGCGCTGCCCGTTCGTGATCCAGCGCTGCCGCGATGAACGACCGCCGCTGCTGGAACTGTCCCCCGGCCACTTCGCCGCGTGCATCCGCGCGCCTCTGGAACAGCATGTGGGAGTCAGCGCGTGAGCCTTTTTGATCAGCAACCTATTGAACAGCCCAAACTCAAACCGATTCTGGAATGCATCGGCCTGAGCAAGCATTTTGCCGTCGAGAGCGGCTTGTTTCAGCCGAAAAAACCACCGGTGCAAGCAGTCAATCAAGTCACACTGGCCGTCAACAAGGGCGAGACCCTGGCGCTGGTGGGCGAGTCCGGTTCAGGGAAGTCCACCCTCGGGCGCCTGCTGCTCAACCTGCTGCAGCCCACTGCGGGGGATGTGATCTACGAAGGCCGCAACCTGGCCAACCTGCCTGCGGAAAAGCTGCGTCAGGTGCGGCGGGACTTGCAGATCATCTTTCAGGACCCGTTCGCCTCGCTGAACCCGCGCATGACGGTGGAAGCGATCGTCGGCGAACCCATCTGGCTGCACAGCGACTCAAGCCGCAGCGAGCGCCAGGCCAGGGTTGCCGAGCTGCTGCGCACTGTGGGTCTGGCGCCAGAACACGGCGGCCGCCACCCGCACGAATTCTCCGGTGGGCAACGCCAGCGCATTGGTATCGCCCGCGCGCTTGCTTCTGAGCCACGGCTGATTCTAGGCGACGAACCGGTGTCGGCGCTGGATGTTTCAGTGCAGGCGCAAGTGGTCAATCTGCTGGAAGACCTCAAGCATCAGTTCGGCCTGACCCTGGTCATCGTCGCCCACGGGCTGGCCGTCATCCGCCACATGAGTGATCGGGTCGCGGTGATGTACCTGGGCGAAATCGTCGAGCTGGCGCCAGTCAACGCACTGTTTGAAAACCCGCTGCATCCCTACACCCAGGCGCTGATGGCCGCCGTGCCGGTCAGCCACCCGGACCTGCGCCACCCGCGCCCGGTGCTCGGCGGCGACATGCCGAGCCCCAGCCGCCCACCCTCGGGCTGCCGTTTTCACACCCGTTGCCCGCATGCCCGCGCGTTGTGCAAAGAAGCCATACCGGCCATGGAACGCGTCGACGGCGAGCGCCAGGTGGCGTGCCATTTCTGGCGCGAAATTGCCAACGCAGGCGCCGGTGCGCTGATCCTGCCAACGCCCAGCGCGGCCTACAGCCAGCGCCTGAGCCTGTTCAAACACCATCAATCCCTTGCAGTGGAGAGCCAGCCATGAAAATCGCACGCGTCATGACCGGAACGTTGTTATTGCTGGCCGCCAACGCCGCCTTCGCCGAATCCACCCTGCGCATCGGTATCCAGGACGATCCCGACGTGCTCGACCCGCATCGCTCGCGCACCTACTCAGGGCGCCTGGTCTACACCGCGCTGTGCGACAAGCTGGTGGACGTCAATCCTGACCTGACTTACGCGCCGCAACTGGCCACCGCCTGGAGCTGGAGTGAAGACGGCAAGACCCTGACCATGAAACTGCGCACAGGGGTGACCTATCACGATGGCGAACCGTTCGATGCCGCCTCGGTGAAATTCAACCTGGACCGCGCGCGCACCCTGCCCGACTCGTTGCGCAAGAGTGAGCTGGCGTCGGTGGACAGCGTCGAGGTGATCGATGCGCAAACCGTCGCGATCAAACTCAAGCAGGCTGACGCCACGCTGGTGTCGCAACTCTCCGACCGCGCCGGAATGATGCTCGCGCCGAAGGCCGCGCAGGGCGACTTCGCGTCGAAACCGGTGTGTTCCGGGCCCTACAAATTCATGCAGCGGGTGCAGCAGGATCGCATCGTGCTGGAGCGTTTTGACAACTACTGGAACAAGCAGGCTTACCACTTCGACAAGGTGGTCTTCCTGCCCATTCCGGACACTTCGGTGCGTTTGGCCAACCTGCGCTCCGGCGACCTGGACATGATCGAGCGGGTGGCGCCAACCGATGTCAAAACCGTTAAATCCGACAGCAAGCTGGCGATCTACAACACGCCGGGCCTGGGCTACATGCAACTGATGTACAACGTCGGCAACGGTGAGAAAGCCAACTCGCCGATAGGCAAGGACAAACGGGTGCGCAAAGCCTTCGAGCTGGCCATCGACCGCGATGCGATCAATCAGGTGGTGTTCGAAGGCCTGTATGCGCCAAGTGCTCAGCCATTTCCGAAAAACAGCCCGTATTACGACAAGGACCTGCCGATCCCGACCCGGGACGTGGAGAAGAGCAAGGCACTGCTGGCCGAAGCCGGGGTCAAGCTGCCGCTGGCGGTGGAGCTGAAAGTCGCCAACAACCCCATCGCCCAGCAGGTCGGGCAGATCATCCAGGCCATGGCCGAGGAAGCCGGGTTCAAGGTCAATCTGGTGGCCACCGAATACGCCACCATGCTCAGCGAACAGCAGACCGGCAACTTCCAGATCGGCATGAGCGCCTGGTCGGGGCGGCCTGACCCGGATGGCGATATTCATCAGTTCGTCACCTGCAAGGGCGGCCAGAACGATGGCAAATACTGCAACGCCAAACTCGATGAACTCCTGAACAAGGCGCGCACCGTCAACGACGTCGCCCAGCGTCAGGCGTTGTACAACGAAGCCTTGCGCCTGCTGGCTGACGAGGTGCCGACGACGTATCTGTATTTCGACCCGCGCATCATTGCCATGCGCACCAACGTGGTCGGCTTCGTGCCCAATCCCGATGGTCTGATTCGCCTCACCAACGTGACGTTCAAGCCTTGAACGGCAGGCACACCCGCGAGGTTCCGGCATGCTGATGTTTATCCTGCGGCGCCTGCTCAGCTCGATTCCGACGCTGATTCTGGTCTCGCTGTTCGTCTTCACCCTGCAGAAACTGCTGCCGGGTGATCCGGTCCTGGCCATGGCAGGCGAGGAGCGCGACCCGGCAGTGATGGAATACCTGCGTGACAAATACCGCCTGGATGACCCCATCCCGCTGCAATACCTGAATTGGGTCGGCAACGTGTTGACCGGTGACTTCGGCACCTCGCTGCGCACCGAGCAACCGGTGACCACGCTGCTGGCCTCGAAGCTGCCGGTGACCATCGAGCTGGCGGTGCTGGCATTGCTGATCGCGCTGCTGATCGGCATTCCCACCGGGATCATCTCGGCAGTGCGCAAAGGCACTGCCATCGACTACGGCGCCAACGTGGTGGCATTGTCGGGGATTTCCATTCCGCACTTCTGGCTCGGGATTCTGCTGATCATGGTCTTTGCGGTGAAACTGCAATGGCTCCCCGCCTCGGGGTTTGTGCCCTTGGGCGAGGACTTCGGGCAGAACCTGAAGACCCTGATTCTGCCCGCGTTCGTGCTCGGTGCCGGGCTCTCCGGGATTCTCATGCGCCACACCCGCAGCGCCATGCTGGAGGTACTGCGCACCGATTACGTGCGCACCGCCAGGGCCAAAGGGCTGATGCCGCGCACGGTGATTCTCAAACATGCGCTGCGCAATGCCCTGATGCCGATTGTCACCCTGACCACCTTGCTGTTTGGCGAATTGCTCGGCGGCGCGGTCCTGACCGAGCAAGTGTTCAGCATCCCCGGCTTCGGCAAGATGATCGTCGACGCGGTGTTCAATCGTGACTACGCCGTGGTGCAAGGCGTGGTGCTGTGCGTTGCGATTGGCTTCGTGCTGCTCAACCTGTTGGCCGACGTGCTCTATCGGCTGATCAACCCGCGCCTGAGGACTGCCTGATGACCGCCATTGCCAGCTTCCCCCACAGCGCGCTCGTGCCCCGCAGCCGCTCGCCATTTCTGAAGAAATTCCTTGCCAACAAAGGCGCCGTGATTGGCGCAGCAATCCTGTTGCTGTTTGTCCTTGCGGCGTTTCTCGCGCCGTGGATCGCGCCCCATGATCCGCTCAAGGCCAACTTCCTCGCCGTGCGCAAGGCGCCCTCGCTGATGTACTGGCTGGGCACTGACGAGCTGGGCCGCGATCTGTTTTCACGCCTGCTCTACGGCGCGCGCAGTTCGCTGCTGGCCGGTAGCGTCTCAGTGGCCATCGCCATGTTCATCGGCGTGCCGCTGGGGCTTGTGGCCGGGTATTTCGGCGGCAAGCTGGACATGGTCATTTCCCAGATCATGGAGGCGCTGCTGTCGTGCCCTTTTCTGGTGCTGGCCATTGCCCTGGGCGCTTTTCTCGGCCCCAGCCTGAGTAATGCGATGATCGCCATCGGCTTGTCGGCGATGCCGATTTTCGCCCGCCTGACCCGCGGTCAGGTGTTGTCGATCAAGCATGAGGATTATCTGGAGGGTGCGCGGGCGATTGGTCTGCCGGATCGCTGGATCATCCTGCGTTATGTGTTGCCCAACGTCATGTCGCCGCTGGTGGTGCAGGCGACGCTGACCATTGCCTCGGCGATCCTGGCAGAAGCCAGCCTGTCGTTTCTGGGCCTGGGCCAGCAACCGCCATCGCCGTCCTGGGGCTCAATGCTCAACACTGCAAAGAATTTCATGGAACAGGCACCCTGGATGTCGATTGCGCCCGGTGTGGCAATTTACATCACGGTGCTGTGTTTCAACCTGCTGGGTGATGGCCTGCGCGATGCGCTCGACCCCAAAGGCTAACCTTCTGTCTTTCTGCCATAGAGAACCGTTTATGTTCGATGATCTGGATTACAGCCAACCTTATGCCTCGGCCCGCTCGCCGGTGATGGGCAGCAACATGGTCGCCTGCTCTCAACCCCTGGCAGCCCAGGCGGGCCTGGACATGCTGCGCCAGGGCGGCAATGCCGTGGACGCCGCCATCGCCGCCGCCATGGTGTTGACCGTGGTCGAGCCCACAGGCTGCGGGATTGGCAGCGATGCGTTCGCCATCGTCTGGGATGGCGAGCAGTTACAAGGCCTCAACGCCTCGGGCCGGGCGCCTCTGGCCTGGACCGCCGAGCATTTTGCCGGACAGACCCAAATGCCCCAGCGCGGCTGGCCAGCGGTGACAGTGCCCGGCGCCGTCTCGGCCTGGGTAGCGCTGTCGGAACGCTACGGCAAGCTGCCCTTTGCCACCCTGGCTGAACCGGCCATTGGCTATGCCCGCGAGGGTTACCAGGTCACGCCAATCATTGCCGAGCTGTGGCAGCGCGGCGCGCAGCTGCTCAAGGATCAACCGGGCTTTGCCGAGTGTTTCATGCCGGATGGCAAGGCGCCTGCGGCAGGCGAGAAGATCCGCCTGAAAGACCATGCCCGCACCCTGGAACTCATCGCTGAAAGCAAAGGCGAAGCGTTTTATCGCGGCGAGCTGGCCCAGGCGATCGTCGCCCACGCCCACATCCATGGCAGCGTGATGAGCCTCGACGATCTGGCCAGTCACACCGTGGACTGGATTGACACCCTCGCCGTGCCCTACGCGGGCGCGATGGTGCACGAACTGCCACCCAACGGCCAGGGCATCGCCACGCTGGCAGGCTTGACCATGCTTGAAGCCCTGGGCGTCGGCGAGCATCCGGTGGACAGCCTGGACACCGTGCACCCGGTGCTGGAGGCAATGAAACTGGCACTGGCCGACCTGGACGAACACGTCGCCGACCACGAGCACATGCGCACGCCCGCCGCCCTCTTACTCGACCCGGCTTACCTGGCCGAGCGCGCCGCGCTGATCAACGAGCAGGCCGCCAATCCGGGCCACGGTTCGCCAAAGCCGGGCGGCACGGTGTACCTATCGGCTGCCGACGAGAACGGCATGATGGTCTCCTTCATCCAGTCCAACTACATGGGCTTCGGCTCGGGCGTCGTGGTGCCGGGCACTGGCATCAGCCTGCAGAACCGTGGCGCCGGTTTCTCCCTCGATCCGCAGCACGTCAATTGCGTCGCGCCGCGTAAGAGACCTTTCCACACCATCATCCCCGGCTTCGTGATGAACGCCGACGGCACTCCGCTGATGTCGTTCGGCCTGATGGGCGGGCCGATGCAGGCGCAGGGTCACTTGCAGATGATGATGCGCATCCTGCGCTACAGACAGAACCCGCAGGCGGCCGCCGACGCGCCACGCTGGAGGCTCGAAGCCGGACTGAAAGTGGCGGTGGAGCGAGGGTTTGACCCGCAGGTGATTGAAGGCCTGCGTGCCAAAGGTCACGACATCGACGTGGAAGCGCCCAGCGGGGTCTTCGCCTTCGGCGGCGCACAGATCATCCAGCGCACCGCCCACGGCTATGTCGGCGGGACCGATCCGCGCAAGGATGGGCTGGTGGCGGCTTACTGAGGCGTTGCAGGGAATGTTATCGCGATAGCTGGAGGCTGTAGGAGCGCGCTTGCCCGCGATGGCGCTGGACCTGTTGATCGACATGTCGGCTTCAATTGAGGATCGCGAGCAAGCTCATTTTCATCAAGAAAAACACAACTAACTGATTTGGAATACGGCTCCGTAGGAGCGCACGAGCACCGCGAGGCCGCGATGGCGGTCTGTCTGATACACCGCTATCGCGGCCTCGCGGTGCTCGGTGGAGCGCCACCCCGGTCCTACAAAGAATTCCGCGCGATCTTGAGCACACCGCCGAGCGAGCGTCGTTGGGCCGCAGATGAACAGCAGATGCAAATCTGTAGTAGCCAACGTGTTGGCGAAGCTTTCTTCCCGCGTCACCCGGAACAACGCATCGCCAACAAATCGGCTCCTGCGCAAATCACTGCAACAACGAATAAACCAGCGCCAACATCGACACCACGCCAACCACCACCACAAACACATTGGACGCCTTGCCCGCGTACTTACGCATGGCCGGGACTTTGTGAATCGCATACATCGGCATCAAAAACAGCAACGCAGTGATGATCGGCCCGCCCAGGGTTTCAATCATGCCCAGGATGCTGGGGTTCAGCGTCGCCACCGCCCAGCACACCACCAGCATCAGCCCCGCGGTCAGGCGATCCAGCAGTTTGGGCCCGGGGCGCAGGCCGGTTTTAACCACGATGCCTTTGAGCCCTTCGCTGGCGCCGATGTAATGGCCGAGAAACGACTTGGCAATCGCCACAAAGGCAATCAGCGGCGCAACAAACGCAATGGTCGGGTTACTGAAGTGATTGGCCAGGTACGACAGAATGGAAAGGTTCTGCTCCTTGGCTTCAGCCAATTGCGCAGGCGACAGGGTCAGCACGCAGCTGAACACGAAAAACAGCACCATGAGCACCATCATGGCGTGAGCACGCGCCAGAATCTGCGAGCTGCGACCTTCGGCCTGAGCGCCATAGCGACGCTTCTGGTCCACCGCGAAGGCGGAAATGATCGGCGTGTGGTTGAAGGAAAACACCATCACCGGGATCGCGAGCCAGAAGGTATGGAGGAAGGCAGAAGGCTGCGGCAGCGTCGTCGCGGTTTCGAGAATGCCGCCGGTCCAGTGCGGGATCAGAAACACCGACAAGAGCAACAAGGCGACGATGAAGGGGTACACCATCAGGCTCATGGCCTTGACGATGACGCGCTCACCGCAACGCACCACTGCCAGCAGGCCGAGGATCAGCACGAACGCCAGCAACGCCCGGGGCGGCGGCTGAATGTGCAGTTGATGTTCCAGGAAGCTGCCAACGGTGTTGGTCAACGCCACGCTGTAAATCAGCAGGATCGGGAAGATGGCAAAAAAATACAGCACGGTAATCAGCATCCCGGCGGTCTTGCCGAAATGTTCCTCGACCACTTCCGTGATGTCAGCGCCAGCGCGCCCGGACAGGACAAAGCGGGTCAGCCCCCGATGGGCGTAATAGGTCATCGGAAACGCCAGCAGCGCCAGCGCCAGCAGCGGCCAGAATCCACCGATGCCCGCATTGATTGGCAAAAACAACGTGCCCGCGCCGATGGCAGTGCCAAACAGGCCGAGCATCCAGGTGGTGTCGTGACGGCCCCAGGGGGCAGCGGCGGTTGCGGCAGAAGTTGCGGTTGTATCCAGGTGCTGTTCAACGCTGTTGGCCTGATCACTCATCCGGTCGAATCTCCGTTGCCGGTCATACAACATGGCGGGGACGTGTCAGGAAACCGGGCAGTTCGACGTCCCCTCAAAAAACAGGGCCGCGATTGTCAGGCATCAGGCTTGAAAATCAAAGGGTTGTCGGACAGGAAGCGTCTGGGCCAGGCCAAAGCGCGGTCGATTGGCGCCAGGCAATTGCAACACTGCCCATTCCCCGGTAAAACTCCCGCCCTTCTGCCAAGGAAGGATTTCCATGCAACCTGCCGATATTCTGCGTCTGTTCCTGCTCGCGGCCATCTGGGGCGCCAGCTTTCTGTTCATGCGTATCATTGCGCCGGTGCTCGGCACCGTACCCACTGCCTTTTTTCGCGTATCGATAGCGGCCGCCGGTTTGCTGGTGATCCTGGCACTGATGCGCATCGACTGGAATTTTCGCGGCAAGCTCAAGACCTGCATGTTGCTGGGGGTGATCAATTCCGGGCTGCCAGCCACCCTGTATTCGGTGGCGGCGCAAGTACTGCCCGCAGGCTATTCCTCTATCTTCAATGCCACCACGCCGCTGATGGGGGTGTTGATCGGTGGGCTGTTCTTCAGTGAAAGGCTGTCGCTGGCCAAACTGTGCGGGGTGTTTCTGGGCTTGGTAGGCGTCGGCATCCTGACCCGCGCAGGGCCTGTGGCGTTTGACCTGGACCTGCTGATGGGCGCGGTTTCCTGCCTGCTGGCGACCACCTGCTACGGCTTCGCCGGTTTCCTGACCCGACGCTGGCTGGACCAGCAAGGCGGGCTCGACAGCCGTCTCTCGGCGCTGGGCAGCATGCTCGGCGCGACGCTGCTGTTGCTGCCACTGTTCGGCTACAAGGTGCTGACCGACCCGCCTGCAAGCTGGGGCGGCGTCAGTGTCTGGCTGTCACTGCTGGGGCTGGGCCTGGTGTGCACGGCGTTCGCCTACATCCTGTATTTCCGCCTGATGAGCAGCATCGGGCCACTCAGTTCAATGACGGTGACCTTCATGATTCCGCCCTTCGGCGTGCTATGGGGCGCATTGTTTCTGGATGAACCACTGTCGATGGCTCACGTGTACGGCGGGATTCTGATTGCTGCGGCGCTGTGGATGGTGTTGCGCCCTGCGGTTCGCGCAGTGCGCTGAGGCTTTCAGCGTAGGCGCGACCGGGGTGGCGCTCCACCGGGCAGCGCGAGGCCGCGATAGCGGTGTGTCAGACAGGACGCCATCGCCGAGTCGCGCTGCTCCTGGGCTCCTACAGGATCGGGGGCAGTTCATGATGTAGAGCGACCGGGGTGGCGCTCCGCCGAGCAACGCGAGGCAGCGATGGCGGTGTGTCAGACCAATCGCTATCGCGGCCTCGCGGTGCTCGTGCGCTACAGATATGACGCCCTCCCGGCTGAAGCCGGTCCTACCGAATATTCATCACAACAATCAACCAAACAACCAATACCCCAACAGTGTCAGCACCACCACCGCCATCACCGGACGCAGCACGCGATAGGCTTTGGGGTTGCTGCGTTTGAACTGTTTGACCTTGCCGCTGAACCTGTCGCTGAAGCGCTTGCTGAAAGCGTAAGCCTGGTTGATGCCACCGACACGCTCGTCGTCCAGATTCTGCGGCGCTGTGGCGCGGCCCAGCCAGCCGCTGACCCAGCGGTTGATGCGCGTCATGATGCGGTTGCTCAGCGGCCGCTCGATGTCACAGAACAGAATCACCCGAGTGACTTCAGTTTCGTTCTTGACCCAGTGCACGTAGGTCTCGTCAAACATCACATCGTCGCCATCGCGCCAGGCGTACTCTTGGCCATCAACGAAAATGCGGCAGGCGTCGGAGTTCGGCGTCGACAGCCCCAGGTGATAGCGCAGCGAACCGGCAAACGGGTCGCGGTGCGGATTGAGGTGGCTGTTGCCAGGCAGCAGCGCGAACATCGCCCCCTTGACGTTGGGAATCGAATTCACCAAGGCAACGGTTTTCGGGCACAGGGCATTGGCCGATGGCAGGGATTTGTCGTACCACTTCAGGTAAAAACGCTTCCAGCCTTTCTTGAAGAATGAACCGAAACCGGCATCGTTGTTCTTCTCGGCAGCGCGAATGTAGCCCTCGTCGAACAGGTGCATGGCTTCTTCGCGAATGGTCTGCCAGTTGTCCTTGAGCACATCCAGTTCGGGGAAGGCGCGGCGGTCCAGGTAAGGCCGTGATGGCACTGCCGAGAACAGGTACATCAGAGCGTTGTAAGGTGCGAAGAGCGCTGAATGATTGACGAACTGACGCAGCAGCGGCAGCCGCGCCTTGCCACGCAAATGAACATACAGCGTGCTGCCCAGAAACAGCATCAGCAGCGATGCCTTGGCAGCAAATGAAAACGTCATCTCACTCTCCCCGCACCAGACCCGGGCCTGGCGCTGTACTGCTAATGAATGTAGTCACGCGTCGAACGCTGCAGAGGCGCCCGATCAGCCGGGCATGATAAACCTTCGTCCGCCGGACCAGAAGCAGGCGAATGCAAACGCGGTGTTACTGCTGCATTTCCTGATCGGTGAACAGGTCGCTGAAGAGCATGCTCGACAGGTAGCGCTCACCTGAATCCGGCAGAATCACCACGATAGTCTTGCCCTGCATTTCCGGCGCCTGCGCCAGACGCACGGCAGCCGCCATGGCCGCGCCACAGGAGATACCACAGAGAATGCCCTCCTCCTGCATCAAGCGCAGGGCCATGGCTTTGGCTTCATCATCGCTGACCAGTTCGACCCGGTCGACAATCGACAAATCAAGGTTGGCCGGGATGAAACCGGCACCAATGCCCTGAATCTTGTGCGGGCTGGGCTGGATTGGCTGACCGGCGCGGGCCTGGGTGATGATCGGCGAACCGATGGGCTCAACGGCCACCGAGAGGATCGGCTTGCCAGCCGTGTGCTTGATGTAGCGTGAAATACCAGTGATCGTACCGCCCGTGCCGACGCCCGCGACCAGCACGTCGATGGTGCCATCGGTGTCGTTCCAGATTTCCGGGCCGGTGGTTTTTTCATGAATAGCCGGGTTGGCCGGGTTATCGAATTGCGCGGGCATGAAGAAGGTGTCCGGATTGCCAGCCAACAGCTCCTCGGCTTTTGCGATAGCGCCCTTCATGCCCTGGGCAGCCTCGGTGAGCACCAGCTCGGCCCCCAGCGCCTTGAGTACTTTGCGCCGCTCAATGCTCATGGACGCAGGCATGGTCAGCATCAATTTGTAACCTCGGGCCGCCGCCACGAATGCCAGGCCTATGCCGGTGTTGCCGGAGGTCGGCTCGACGATGGTCATGCCGGGTTTGAGTCTACCCTTGCTTTCAGCGTCCCAGATCATGCTGGCGCCGATCCGGCACTTGACCGAATAACCCGGGTTGCGGCCTTCGATCTTGGCCAGAATGGTCACGCCTCGCGGCGCGATGCGGTTGATCTGCACCAGAGGCGTGTTGCCGATGGAGTGGGCGTTGTCAGCGTAGATACGGCTCATGGCAAAATCCTTGTGCACGTTCGCAGGTCAGATACGAAGCTTGGCCTGCAAGCCTATGCTTCACGCCTGTAGGCGTCCAGTCAGAGCGAACCGATGGCGCTGCCAGCAGTCAACAACAGATCAGAACCTGAGACCATTGCCATGAAACGTCGCTACAGCTGGCCACTCTGGACCCTGGCTGGAATCATCATCCTGCTGATCGCCCTGAATATCGCCCTGCCCTATCTGGTGCGCGATTATCTGAACGGCAAACTCGCCGACATGGGCGACTACCGCGGCCAGATCAGTGACGTCGACCTGGCTTGGTGGCGTGGCGCCTACCGCATCAATGGCCTGAACATCGTCAAGGTCGACGGCAAGGTGCCCGTGCCGTTCGTCAAAGTGCCGGTGATCGAGCTGGCAGTGAGCTGGCATGCGCTCTGGCATAAGCACGCGGTGGTGGCCGAGGTGATGTTCAATCAGCCGGAGCTCAACTTCGTCGATGGCGGCAAAGACAAGCAGGCGTCGCAGACCGGTCAAGGCACCGACTGGCAGGACCAGATGAACAAGCTGCTGCCGATCACCCTCAACGAAGTGCACATCAACGACGGCAAGATTACCTTCAACAACTTCAGCACCACGCCGAAGGTCAAGATCGAGGCCGACAAGGTCAACGCCACGCTTTACAACCTGACCAACGTCGAAGACCTCAAAGGCAATCGTGACGCCCGCTTCGAAGGCGAGGCGCTGCTCGAAGGCCATGCCAAGCTTGACTCCAGGGCGACGTTCGACCCGTTCAGCAACTTTGAAGATTTCGACTTCCGCCTGCGCGCCACAGGCGTTCAACTCAAGCGCCTGAATGATTTCGCTGCCGCCTACGGCAAGTTCGACTTCAACGCAGGCGAAGGTGATCTGGTGATCGAAGCCCAGGCCAATAAAGGCAAGCTCAGCGGTTACATCAAGCCGCTGCTGCGCAACGTCGACGTGTTCAACTGGCAGCAGGACGTCGAAAACCAGAACAAAGGCTTCTTCCGCTCGATCTGGGAAGCGGTAGTCGGCGGCGGCGAAACGGTGCTCAAGAACCAGAGCGAAAACCAGTTCGCCACGCGGGTTGACCTCAGTGGCAGCGTGCACAACCAGGACGTCAGCGCTTTTCAGGCATTTTTGCAAATCCTGCGCAATGCCTTTATCCAGGCCTTCAATGCACGCTATGACAACAGCAAGGGCTGATCAGCGTGACACGCGAGTATTCATTGACTGAATACTCGCTCTTCGTTCCCAGCCCCCCGGCCTGCACGCTATAGTCCCCACACGCTCCGGTTTATCCGCAACGCGCGGGCAATTGCCGCGCGTCCTGCTCGAGGATTCACGATGAAGTTTGAAGGTACCCGCGCATACGTCGCCACTGACGATCTCAAGCTGGCGGTCAACGCGGCAATCACTCTGGAACGGCCGCTGCTGGTCAAGGGTGAGCCCGGCACCGGCAAAACCATGCTGGCCGAACAACTGGCCGAGTCCTTCGGCGCCAGACTGATTACCTGGCATATCAAATCCACCACCAAGGCGCATCAGGGCCTGTACGAATACGACGCCGTCAGCCGCCTGCGTGATTCGCAACTGGGCGTGGACAAGGTTCACGATGTGCGCAACTACCTGAAGAAAGGCAAGTTGTGGGAAGCCTTCGAGGCAGAAGAGCGCGTCATCCTGCTGATCGATGAGATCGACAAGGCCGATATCGAATTCCCTAACGACCTGTTGCAGGAACTCGACAAGATGGAGTTCTACGTCTACGAGACGGATGAAACCATCAAAGCCAAAGTGCGCCCGATCATCATCATTACCTCCAACAATGAAAAGGAACTGCCCGACGCCTTCCTGCGCCGCTGCTTCTTTCATTACATCGCTTTCCCGGACCGCGCGACACTGCAGAAGATCGTCGACGTGCACTATCCGGACATCAAGAAAGAACTGGTCAGTGAAGCGCTGGACGTGTTCTTCGACGTGCGCAAAGTGCCGGGCCTGAAGAAAAAACCTTCCACCTCGGAACTGGTGGACTGGCTCAAGTTGCTGATGGCCGACAACATCGGTGAAGCCGTACTGCGTGAGCGCGATCCGACCAAGGCGATTCCGCCGCTGGCCGGCGCACTGGTCAAGAACGAGCAGGACGTGCAGTTGCTCGAGCGCCTGGCGTTCATGAGCCGTCGCGGTAACCGTTGAGTGCGGAGGAGCCATGCTGCTTAACCTGTTCAATGAAATGCGCGCGGCCAAGGTGCCCGTCTCGGTACGCGAACTGCTGGACCTGATCAACGCGCTGCAACAGCGGGTCACGTTCGCCGACATGGACGAGTTCTATTTCCTCGCGCGCACCATCCTGGTCAAGGATGAACGCCATTTCGACAAGTTCGACCGGGCGTTCAGTGCCTATTTCAACGGGCTGGAGAAACTGGATGACGCGCTCAAGGCCCTCATCCCCGAAGACTGGCTGCGCAAGGAATTCGAGCGTTCGCTGAGCGATGAGGAACGCGCGCAGATCCAGACCCTGGGCGGGCTGGACAAGCTGATCGAAGCCTTCAAGCAGCGTCTTGAAGAACAGAAAGAGCGCCATGCCGGTGGCAGCAAATGGATCGGCACCGGCGGCACCAGCCCGTTTGGCTCCGGCGGTTACAACCCCGAAGGCATTCGTGTCGGCGACGCAGGCGAGCGCCAGGGCAAGGCCGTCAAGGTGTGGGATCAGCGCGAATACAAGAACCTCGACGATCAGGTCGAGTTGGGCACCCGCAACATCAAGATCGCATTACGTCGCCTGCGCAAGTTCGCGCGCCAGGGCGCGGCGGAAGAGCTGGACATCGACGGCACCATTGATCACACGGCCCGCGATGCCGGCCTGCTCAATATCCAGATGCGGCCCGAGCGACGCAATACCATCAAGTTGCTGCTGTTGTTCGACATTGGCGGTTCCATGGACGCCCACGTCAAAGTCTGCGAAGAACTGTTTTCGGCCTGCAAGACCGAGTTCAAGCATCTGGAGTACTTCTACTTCCATAACTTCATTTACGAAGCGGTCTGGAAAAACAACGCCCGGCGCGGCTCGGAAAGCACTTCAACTCAGGACCTGCTGCATAAATACGGCGCCGACTACAAAGTCATTTTCATCGGCGATGCTTCCATGGCGCCCTATGAAATCACCCAGGCGGGCGGCAGCGTCGAGCACTGGAACGAAGAACCTGGCTATCTGTGGATGCAACGCTTCACGGCCAAGTTCAAGAAACTCATCTGGATCAACC
This sequence comes from Pseudomonas viridiflava, assembly GCF_900585905.1. Taxonomy (GTDB): domain Bacteria; phylum Pseudomonadota; class Gammaproteobacteria; order Pseudomonadales; family Pseudomonadaceae; genus Aquipseudomonas. Next base: position 853,973 of record NZ_UTVH01000001.1, on the reverse strand, counting down.
CCTACCCGAAAGACGCCTGGGCCTACACCACGTCTACCCACATCGTCCGCGATCTGATCGAAGACCAAATGTACCCCCTCACTCTGCGCGGGCTGGAAGAAGGGATGAGGTTTCTGTCGAAGTGATGCGTCACGCGAGATGACGTAGGAGCTGCCGAAGGCCGCGAAGCGCTGTGTCAGGCAGGTCGTCATCGCTGCCTTGTTCGGTGGAGCGCCGCCCCCGGGCGCTTCTACAGTTCCGAGATGAATGGGGGCCCTTTTGTTTGAGTGGCGGCAACTGTATTTGCGGTGTCTGCGCCCTCTGGTTTCGCCCTGACGGTCGAGTCACTTTTGTCTAGGCAAAAGTAACCAAAACCGTTATCGCTGGCGTCCGGCCCCTGCTTCGCAGGGGTACCCTCGCTCCGGCACCGTGGTGTGGGTACGCGCCGACGGGCCATCCATGGCCCAACGGCGCTCGCTCGGCATCCATGCCGAGCGACCCACACCACGGCACCTCCACTCGGCCTCCCGACGCTCGGTTAGCGGTGCGCCCAAGATCGCAGCGTTGCAATTGACACTGCAAAAAAGCAAGGCACTACCATCCGTAGGAGCTGCCGAAGGCTGCGAAAGCGTTGTGTCAGGCAGATCGCGATCGCTGCCTCGCATTGCTCGGTGGAGCGCCACCCCGGAACCTCCTACAGTCCCCCGCGCGTTTGGGTTTGTGTTTCTCAGTCGATATTCACAACAGCTACTGCCTGGCACCACGCACCCTCCGGCAAACAGAATTACGTAGGAGCGCGCTTGCCCGCGATAGCGCAGGGTCAGGCACCGAATGTGTCGACGTTTGAAACCCAATCGCGGGCAAGCGCGCTCCTACAGCCTGTGGCGCGTTTTTGATCGTGGTGCCGACGCCGGACGCTGTTTGCGATTGACACCGCGTCGGAACAAATCCGTAGGAGCTGCCGAAGGCTGCGAAAGCGTTGTGTCAGGCCGCAATCGCTGCCTCGCGTTGCTCGGTGGAGCGCCACCCCGGAACCTCCTACAGTCCCCGCGCGTTTAGGTTTGTATGCCTCAGTCGATATTCACAACGCTACTGCCTGGCACCACGCGCCCGACGGCAACCAGGAGTTGCGTAGGAGCGCTTTTAATTGTCCTGCCGATGCTATTCGCCGCGCTGCGATCCACGACGCATCGATAAAAATCCGCCGCGTGCATGCGGAGGCAATTGCAACGCTGCGATCTCAAGAACACCGCAGAGTGGAGCGTCGGGAGGCTGAGCGCAGGTGCCGTGGTGGGGGTCGCTCGGCATGGATGCCGAGCGAGCGCCGTTGGGCCATGGATGGCCCGTCGGCGCGTGCCCCCACCACGGTGCCGGAGCGAAGGAACCCCCGCGAAGCGGGGGCCGGACGCCAGCGAAAAATGGTTTCCCCCCTTTGCCGTAACAAAGGGGGTCGACCGTTAGGGCGAAACCAAAGCTCAACAGCGCCGCTAATGCCGCTGGCGAGAAGCGTAGATCGTCTTCGCACACTTCAGTAAATGCCGCTTATCAACCCAACATCCGCACATACCCCACATGCTGCGCATGTGCCGTGGCTTGCACCACCGGTCTGAGCCGCACAGTGCTACCGGGCAGACGTTGGGCGAGTCGGGCCAGGGACAGCGGGGTCAATGCGCCCAGCCGTGGATAACCGCCGATGGTCTGTCGGTCGTTGAGCAGGACGATAGGCTGGCCGTCGGGTGGCACTTGTATCGCGCCCAACGGAATACCTTCGGAAATCATCGCCGCGCCTTGATAGATCAACTGTGGCCCGAGCAGGCGTATACCCATGCGGTCGCCGCGGCTGTCCAGCACCCAGTCATTGTTGAACACCTCGAACAGGCTCTGGCCGCTGAAGGCGCCCGCCTGCGCGCCCAGCACGAGGTCCAGAGGCGCTGGATCAGCGAGATTGGGGATCTGCTGCGGCGACAATGCCCCTAGCTGGAAGGCCGCGCCTGAATACGTCAGATGCTCGCCTTGAGCCAGGGCTTTGCCCAAGCCATCGGTGCCGCCCAGTTGTTCGCGACTGACGGTGGAGCAACTGCCCAGCACCGAGGGCGCGTCAAACCCGCCTGGCGCCGCCAGATAAGCGCGGGCGCCCAGCACAGGTTGGCGGAAACTCAGACGCTGCCCCTGGCGAATGAAAAAACTGCGCCAGGGCGAGAGCGGCCGTTCGTCGAGCATCGCATCCAGGTCGGCACCGGCAAGTGCCAGGCAGCCATCCTGCTGCGCCACCAGCGTCAGGCCGCCCAGGGTGATTTCGACCACGGCGGCATCCAGCCGGTTGCCAAGCAGCCGGTTGGCCCACGACATCGACACCCAGTCCAACGCGCCGCCCTGGGTCACACCCAGATGACGCACGCCAAAGCGCCCGGCGTCCTGCAGCAGACACAACGGCGTGCTGCTTTCGATCAGCAATGCACTCATGGCTGGCCCTCCAGTGGCGTGTCATCGCCACCCAGGCGAACAAACTCGGCGTGATCAATGGCGGCAAAGCTGACCCGATCCCCAGGTTGCAACAGGCTGTAACCGTCACGCTGGCGATCGAAGAGCGTGCTGGTGGTGCGGCCGATCAGGTTCCAGCCCCCCGGAGAGACCACCGGGTAGGCAGCGGTCTGCCGTTCGGCGATACCCACGCTGCCCGCGGCAACCCGTTTGCGTGGAGTGTTCAGACGCGGCGCGGCCAACACTTCTTCCACCAGCCCCATGAAGGCAAAACCCGGGGCAAAGCCCAGCGCGAACACTTGATACTCGCGCTCGCTGTGGCGGCGAATGACATCGCTGATGCCCAGCCCCCCGCGCTGCGCCAGCAGGCTCAGCTCGGGCCCGACGCTTGGGTCATACCAGACCGGCAGCACATGGTGCTGGCCACGCACTGACGGATCAGGCGCAAGGTTATCCAGCGCCAGATGAATCAAGTCCCGGGCCTGCTGCGGGCTCAGCGTCAACAGATCGTAGTGCACCATTAACGTGGTGTAAGACGGCACCAGTTCCACCAGATGCGTCGCGAAACGCTCGCGCAACCGTGCAGTGGCCGCCAGCATCCATGGCATGTTGCATTCCTCGATGGCGTCGAACAAACGCACCATCAGACAATCGATTGCCACCACTTCGATGCGCAATTTCATACGCCGTATTGCTCGTCCAGCGCTTGGCGGATGCGCTTGACCGCTGCCACTGAGCCCGCGTTGTCACCGTGGACGCACAGCGTGTGTGGCGTGAGGGCAAGCGCGCTGCCATCGCTGGCACGCAACGGCTCGCCGCGGGCAAAGGTCATAGCCTGGGCAAGCACCACCTCGGCGTCATGGTGCACGGCGTTGGGCAGCTTGCGCGACATCAGGCTGCCGTCCGGCTCATAGCCCCGGTCGGCAAACGCTTCGAACCACAGCTGCACACCGAACTCGTCGGCCACGGCTTGTGCCTGGCTGTTGTCGCGCATCGCCAGCAGCATCAGCGGCAGTTGCGCGTCGTAGCGGGCGACGGCTTCGATGACAGCACGCAACTGAGCGGCGTTTGCCATCATGTCGTTGTACAGCGCGCCATGGGGTTTGACGTACTGCACACGACCACCCTGGGCGCGACAGATGCCGTCCAGCGCGCCGATCTGGTAATGCAGCAGATCGTGTATTTCCTGCGGGCTGCAGGCCATGGAGCGGCGGCCAAAGCCGACCAGATCCGGATAGGCAGGATGGGCACCAATCTTCACGTCGTTGGCCAGCGCCAGGGCAACGGTCTTGCGCATCACGCTCGGATCCCCGGCATGGAAACCACAGGCGACGTTGGCGCAATCAATGAACGGCATCACGTCGGCATCCAGACCCATGGTCCAGGCACCGAAGCTTTCGCCGATATCGCAATTGAGAAGCAGGCGGCCCATGGGCGTATCTCCTGTGTGCTTGAACGTATCGACACCGCCAGTCTGTTGCCACAACCGGCCTGTCAGGCATGGCCCATTTTTGGGCGACGACGGACGACGCGTCCAACTAATAAAAGCGCAAGGGTAGGATAAGAAAAAGTGATGGGCCGTAGCGTTCGAGGGCCGTCTGACGTCGCTTGTCAGAGGTGCCGCTTCGCCAGCAGGCTGGCAGCGACATAACGGCAGGCGACCTGGGCCGGTCGCCTGCCTCGCCTTCGTATCTAGCGCTCCAGCCTGGTATCAGGCTTGCGTCGTCCGCCGTTGACCACCCAGCCCAGGGTCAGGAAGAAACTCTCGATCACCAGCGCCAGCAATAGCGCGCAGACAATGCCCCAGGCGATGACTTCAGGCGCCAGCAGCACTTGCCAAGTGTAGCCGTTCCAGGTTTCCCGGCGGATATCGGCATCTGCCGCTACCGCCACATGCAGGGTTCTGGCGTACCAGGGCCCCTGCAGGGCGAGCCATTCGCGCTGCAGGGTTTGCGTGCGGCCCAGCAGCGTGCTGATGGTATCGGCGTCGCTGCGGAACACCGGATCATCGCTCTCGCGGTAATGCTGAACCAGCGCCTGTACATCGCCCTTGAAAAACTGCTGCGCCGTGGCGGTATAACCGCGGATGGCTTGCTGGGATTCCAGCAGATGAGCCTCGACCCGCTTGCCATAATCGCTGACAAAACCGGGAATCTGCACGCCAAACAGCAGGCCGGCAGTGAACAGCACCAATCGCAGATAACTTCGCAGCATTTAGATCCCTCTCGCAAGTTCGCAGAACATCAGGTGTTGCCGCTTGCCACGCACTCTCCGCGTCGCCACAGGCCCCACTGGCCAGGCTCATAGCGATTCCAGTGTTCATCTTCGGTCAACGCTTCGGTGGCGATCACCGTCACCACGTCATTGGGCGTGGTCTCGGCCTGAAAATCGACGATCATGTCGACATCCTTGAGCCGCGCAGGGCCAAACGGCGCCCGACGGGTAATATGAACCAGCTTGGTGCTGCAAAAGCAGAACAGCCAGTCACCATCGCTCAGCAGGCAATTGAACACGCCTTTGTCGCGATAACTGCTGCAGGCCTGCACCAGCGACGGCAGCAGCGCCTCGACGTCCACCGGCTCGGGAAACGCTTCGCGCACCTGATTGAGCAGATCGCAGAACGCCGCCTCGCTATCCGTGTCGCCCACCGGGCGGTAGGACGTGGCAGACGGCGCGAAATCCGACAGCTGGCCGTTGTGCGCGAAGCACCAGTTGCGGCCCCAGAGTTCACGCACGAAAGGATGAGTATTGGCCAGACTGACGCGGCCAACGTTGGCCTGGCGAATGTGGCCGATCACCACTTCGCTCTTGATCGGGTAACGCTGTACCAACTGCGCGACTTCGGAATCACAGCTGGCTGCCGGGTCCTGAAACAGGCGCAAACCGCGGCCTTCGTAATACGCGATGCCCCAGCCATCGCGATGCGGGCCAGTTCGCCCGCCTCGCTGCATCAGGCCGGTGAAGCTGAAAACGATATCGGTCGGGACATTGGCGCTCATGCCCAGCAGTTCACACATACTCGGTTCTCGCTCGCAGACATTCAGACGCAGGGCAATACAGACAGCAGGCCTGCGTCAGAGACGGGGTTCAACCCGCGACCGTGCGTGGCTGTTGACCGCGGTGGCGGGCGGGCGGCCATAGAGCTCGTTGGTGCCATCATACTGATCATCTTCCGCCACAGGCTCGGCCGAAGGCTGTGGATGGCGGGCCTTCCAGCTTTTTTCCAGCGGCCAGCGAATCAGCGCGAACAGCACGTAAATGCCCAGCGCGATCATGCCGTACATCACCAGATCCGAGACCGCACGCCAGACATTGCTGCCGACCTTGAACAGCAGATCGAGGGCAGACACGGCAATGGCAGGAGCGTAGACATCCTTGGTCGGATCAATCAGCGTGGGCGTGAACAGCAGCACGGCGACGATGACCACCAGCGGCTCGCGCAGGTAACGCCACATCCAGCGCGTCATCAGAAACCACACCAGCAGGCAGCCCAGCGCAGCGAATGCGTAGAGGCCCCAGGCGATCGTATAGTCGTTGTCGGTCATGACGTCCGTGGTAAGGCAGGTAATTAGGCGCTTATAGTAACGGCTTTTCGCCAAACCGGCTCGTCCGGCTTGAGTATTAGTCGAGCACAGCGGCCTGCGCGCCGTCTGCCTGAGCTCGCGACCTCGACAGAGAACCCCCATGACACCGAATCTGACCCGCAACGCCCCCATCGCCCGAACGGCCCGAGGCCCTGACCCGTACGCCTGGCTGCAGAACCGCGACAGTGAAGAGGTGCTGGATTACCTCAGGGCGGAAAATGCCTGGCAGGAGGCGCAGCTGGCCGATCAGCAAACCGTGCGCGAGCAGCTGTTCGAAGAGATCAAGGCGCGGATTCTGGAAACCGACCTGTCGCTGCCCTCGCCCTGGGGACCGTATCTGTACTACACGCGCACCACTGCAGGCGACGAATACGCGCGCCACTACCGCTGCCCGCGCCCGGCCGATGATTCGCTGACCCTGGACGAAAGCCGCGAAGAACTGTTGCTGGACCCCAACGACATGGCGGGCGATGGCTTTTTCTCCCTCGGCGCCTTCAGCATCAGCCCGGATCACCAGCGCCTGGCGTATAGCCTGGATAACAGCGGCGATGAGGTGTATCAGCTTTACGTCAAGGAGCTGGCCAGCGGCCAGGTCAGCAGCCTGCCATTTGCAGACTGCGACGGCAGCATGACCTGGGCCAACGACAGCCAGACGCTGTTTTTCGGCGAGCTGGACGATACCCACCGGCCGTGCAAACTCTATCGGCACCGCCTGGGCACAGCCACGGCCGAGCTGGTGTTCAGCGAGCCGGACGGACGCTTTTTTCTGCACTGTTACCGCAGCAGCTCCGAGCAACAACTGATTCTCGGCCTGGACAGCAAGACCACCAGCGAAGTGTGGGTGCTCGACGCCAACCAGCCGGACCAGCCGTTTGCCTGCGTCGCGCCGAGAATCGAAGGCCACGAGTACTCGGTTGATCATGGCAAGGTCCAGGGTCAATGGTGCTGGTTGATTCGCAGCAATCAGGACGGCATCAACTTTGCACTGTATCAGGCACCGCAAGCGGCCCAGCAAGCGCCTGTCAGAGAGCAGTGGCAGGTGCTCGTGGCGCACCGCGACGAGGTGATGCTTGACGGCTTCAGCGTTAACGCCAGTGGCCTGACCCTGAGCTTGCGCGAAGGCGGCCTGCCGATTATCGAAGTCCAGCCGCAAGGCTTGCCGGTGTATCGCGTGCTGTTGCCGGATGCGGCCTACAGTCTTTACGTGCAGGACACGCTGGAATTCGACAGCCCGCAGATCCGCCTGCGCTACCAGTCCCTCAACCGCCCGGCGCAGGTCCGCCAGCTGGATCTGGCCAGCGGTGAGCAAGTGGTGCTCAAGGAAACCCCGGTGCTGGGCCGCTTCGACGCCGACGCCTATGTCAGCCAGCGGCTGTGGGCAACGGCGCAGGACGGCACTCGCGTGCCCATCAGCCTGGTGGTCAAGCGCGAACTCGCGGGCCAGCCGACGCCTCTCTACCTGTATGGCTACGGCGCCTATGGCGAAAGCCTCGACCCCTGGTTCTCCCACGCACGCCTGAGCCTGCTCGATCGTGGTGTGGCGTTTGCCATCGCCCATGTGCGCGGCGGCGGTGAGCTGGGCGAAGCCTGGTATCGCGACGGCAAGCAGGAAAACAAACAGAATACGTTCGACGATTTCATCAGTTGCGCCGAACACCTGATCGCCGAGCGACGCACCAGCGCCGAGCAGTTGGTCATCAGCGGCGGCAGCGCTGGCGGCCTGCTGATTGGCGCCGTGCTCAACCAGCGTCCCGAGCTGTTCAAGGCAGCCATTGCCGAAGTGCCGTTTGTCGACGTGCTCAACACCATGCTCGATCCCGACCTGCCTTTGACGGTGACCGAGTACGACGAATGGGGCAACCCACAGGAGCCGGAGGTTCACGCCCGCATCAAGGCCTACGCCCCCTATGAAAACGTCAGGGCGCAGGCTTACCCGGCGATGCTGGTGATCGCTGGCTACAACGACAGCCGGGTCCAGTACTGGGAGGCCGCGAAGTGGGTAGCACGGCTGCGGGCAACGAAAACCGACAATAATCTGCTGGTGTTGAAAACTGAGCTGGGCGCCGGTCACGGCGGCATGAGCGGGCGTTATCAAGGCTTGCGTGACGTAGCCCTCGAATACAGCTTTATCTTCAAGGTATTGCAACTGGCGGTCTGAATTAGGGTTGCAATGTGTGTCTTAGTAGCAAGGTCGGCGGGCGATGGCTGCCCGCCGCCCTGCTCTACTGTCGAATCATTCAGAAAAAGGCCGGATCATGGCTGAACAACCGTCACACCTGAATCGAGAAATTCGCGACATGCTCATGGATTGCGGGCTGTTTGACCCGCTGTCGCCCGATGACTTCCACACTGCAGCGGGCTATTTCAATATGGCTTCAGTGGCCAGCGGCGAGGCGATCTTCAGCGAAGGCGACCCCGGCTCGTTCATGAGCATCATTCACCTGGGCACGGTGTCAGTGCAGAAGCTGAACCCCGAAGCACAGCCGGTGGAAATCGCCGTGCTGCGTCGCGGCCGTGCCTTTGGTGAAATGGCCGTGCTGGATGGTGAACGCCGCTCGGCCAGTTGCATTGCGGCGACCGATTGCCAACTGCTCAACCTGGGTCGCGACGCGCTGGAAAAGATGCTCGACGACGCACCCAGAGTCGCTGCCAAGATCATTCGCGCGCTGGCCACGTCGCTGTCCAAGCGTCTGCGCATGGTCGATGGCCAGTTGCTCGCGCAGCAGGTCTGATCGCCCGGCGGGTTACTTCCTACTTCGGCCTCGGTGGCATCGGCGTCACCGAGCCCTGCTCAAGCCCTGGCAATGGCTGATCCCTGGGTGGCCCCGGGGTTTCGATTTTCGGCAGCAGAGGTGCATTGCTGTCGGCGCCACTGATTCGCGGCGGCCCGGGAGGCGCGACCTGCGGGTAGGGGGTGGGGGTTGCCGTGCCAGGTGAACCCGATGGCGGAATGGATGCTGCCGACTGCTGATTATCGGCCTGCGCAGCGGTTACCCAGAGCGCGGTCAGGATAATCGCCGGTAGAATAGCGCGCTTCATCAATGGCCTCCGGTGCCAAACGATTGTTGTGCGGCTCAGCCTACTCCTGGCCGAGGCCGCCGGGTCAAAAATCTATCTCTGAATGAGTCCTTCATGAAACGTTTCGTTCTGCTCGATACCACACCGATCCCCGACAACGGCGGTGCCTTGTGCCTGTTCGAATACGGTGAGGACTTCGTCATCAAGATTCAGGGTGGCGACGGCGGCCAGTTGATGAACACGCGCATGCACGGCTCGGAAGATGCCCTGGCGCAAATCCCCTGCCTGAAAGTTGCTTCTCGCCTGCAACCCAGAGTATTGATCGGCGGCCTGGGCATGGGCTTCACCCTGGCCTCTGCCCTCAAGCATCTTGGCAAGAACGGCGAAGTGATCGTGGCCGAGCTGGTGCCGGGCGTGGTCGAGTGGAATCGCGGCCCATTGGGGGAAAAATCCGGAAACCCGCTGCAGGACCCGCGCGCCAAGGTCATCGTCGACGATGTCGCCCAGGTTCTGAAACGCGAGCCGCAAGGCTTCGACGCAATCATGCTCGATGTCGACAACGGGCCGGAAGGCCTGACGCAGAAGTCCAATAGCTGGCTGTATTCTTCCGGCGGGCTGGCCGCCTGCGCCCAGGCGCTGCGGCCCAAGGGCATTCTCGCGGTGTGGTCGGCCAGCGCGGATCAGAAGTTTTCCGACAAACTGCGCAAGGCCGGGTTCAAGGCTGAAGAAGTGCAGGTCTTCGCCCACGGCAACAAGGGCACGCGGCACACCATCTGGATCGCGGAAAAACTCAAGGGCTGAATGCCCCGCGACGCGCTAGACTTGCGCCATCACGTTCAAATGACCGCACACGACACAGGTGACACCATGAGTATCGGCAATCCACCTTCCCACACCGCCAAGCTGGACCGCATTCTGGCCGACGCCCAGCGCGACCGCGAGATGGGCTATCGCGACAAGGCGCTGCGCATGTACCCGCACGTCTGCGGCCGCTGCGCCCGTGAGTTCGCAGGCAAGCGCCTGAGCGAGCTGACTGTGCACCATCGCGACCACAATCATGACAACAACCCTCAGGATGGCTCCAACTGGGAGTTGCTCTGCCTGTACTGCCACGATAACGAACACTCTCGATACACAGACCAGCAATATTTCTCCGAGACATCTCTACAATCGCCAAAGGCGTCCACAGCGACCCACAATCCCTTTGGGGCCCTTGCTGAAATGATGAAAAAGAAGTGAGGTAGCCACCGCTTTGCAGCACCGTGCCGACGTACTGCCTGAGTTTTCTTCAGGCGAGCCTGCACAGCACGCGAGGGTACATAAGGGCTCATGGTGATTGAACGTGCCTACCAGATCGTGACGGCCTTCTGCGGTCGCATCGATTCTCGAAGCCCTGATTAAAGTTTCCAACATGGGGTCGATAGACTGTTGAAGATGTCAAACCCCCTTTGGAAAACAGGAACCTCGCATGCGCCTCAGAAACCTCAATCTAGCACCTCGGGCGGCCCTGTTTTTCGCCTCAATCATCCTGCTTGTTTTTGTGCTGGGCGTATTCGCAGTCCTGCAGATGGGCAAACTCAGGGATGCCGAGAGAGATGTCGAACTCAATTGGATGGCCAGCATCCGCCAGACGGCGTTGATGAATAACACTGCTCTTCGCCTGAGGCTGGAGACCCAGCGAGGCCTTGCTGATCCTCAATCCATTCAAAAGAATATGGAAAGCTTCGCTGGCTATCGCAAGGCGTTCAACGAGGCGGTGGCGAACTATGACCCGCTGATAGCGAGTGATAAAGAGCGCTCGTTTTACACACCGGTAAAAAACAGCGCCGAAGCTTATTCCAGACAACTGGATCTTCTCGAGCCAATGATGCGGCAGGGTGACATAGCCCCAGCGGTCAATCTGGTGAGTACAGGCATTCGCCCACTCACGAATGCCATGGAGCAGCAGATTAAAGACTTGACCAGCTTCAACGACCAAGGCGCTGCGGATGCCGGGCAAACCGCCACCGATCTCTATGACAATGGCCTCTTGCTTGTGGTCGGCCTCATAGCCGGCGTGGTCATCCTGACCGTTGGACTGGCATTACTGCTGACCAAGAGTATTACTTCTCCGATCAACGATGCACTGTCTGTCGCTGAGCGTATCGCGGCCAGTGACCTCTCCAGAGAAGTAGTGGTCAGCGGGACTGATGAAGCTGGCAGACTGTTGAAGGCGCTGGCACAGATGCAGACGAACCTGCGCGCCACCATCATTCAGATATCCGACTCGTCCACCCAACTGGCCTCGGCGTCCGAAGAGATGACAGTGGTCACTGAGGAGTCAAGTCGGGGTCTCGTCGCTCAAAATGACGAGGTCAACCAGGCCGCCACTGCGGTCACAGAAATGAGCGCCGCCGTTGATGAGGTCGCTCGTAACGCAGAGTCAGCATCCGAAGAGTCAAAGCGGACCCAGGGCTATACCGAGGTAGGTTTGGCGCGAGTGGCGCAGACGTTGAAGTCCATTCAGAAGCTGAACGGTAACGTTGAAAATACCAGCGAACAGATTCAAGGCTTGTCAGATCGCGCCCAGAGCATCAGTAAAGTTGTCGAGGTGATTCGGGCAATTGCAGAGCAGACCAATCTGTTGGCCTTGAACGCTGCTATCGAGGCCGCACGAGCTGGAGAGCAAGGCCGTGGGTTTGCGGTCGTTGCCGACGAGGTCAGAGCTCTGGCCCATCGCACTCAGGTGTCGACCCAGGAAATCGAGCAGATGATTGCTGCCATTCAGAACGATTCTGACCTGGCGGTAAAAGCGATGAACACCAGCCGGGACCTGGCGACCGAATCGCTTGGCGTCGCCCAGGAGGCCAGTACTTCGCTGGATCAGATCGCCAGCGCCATTGTTCAGATCAATGAGCGTAACCTGATGATCGCGACGGCCTCTGAAGAGCAATCGCATGTTGCCCGTGAGGTTGACCGCAATCTGGTCAGTATTCGCGAGCTGGCAACGCAAAGTGCTGCGGGAGCCAGTCAGACGGCCAGTGCATGCGGTGAAATGTCAAAACTGGCGGCTAACCTGAATCAGCTGGTCAACCGGTTTGTCGTGTGACCAAGGCTTGTGGTGAGCGGCACTGGCCGCTCACTGAAAAGCAACTTACCCAACATGCTGCATTCGCCGCCTCACAAGGCAATTGCTGCAGGCGGGGATTGCCTGAAGCCTGATGACTGGTTGCAGTGACGGACAGCAATATCCCGGTACAGGTGCCCGCCTGTCGTTTATGAAGCGGCATTCATCCATTCTCTGAAACCATAAGCGCAACAACCGGCCCTAAGGTAATACCTGTTCATTCAGAAATACTTAACATGCGCCCGACTGTCTTGCTGGTAGAGGATGACTGCACCCTTCGCTTTCTGGCCATTGATGCCTTATCGATGCTGGATACATGCGTTATAGCCTGCGCGTCTGCAGACGAGGCGTTGTCAGTTCTGGAAGGCTCCAAGACCATCAGCCTGGTATTCACCGACATACGAATGCCTGGCCTGCTCGACGGCCTTCAGCTGGCTGCGCTGGTCGCGCAGCGCTGGCCCCATTTGTCAATTCTCGTGACTTCAGGCAATCGTTTGGCGGGGGACGTCCTGCCTGCCAAGGCACTGTTTCTAGCCAAACCCTGGACACTTGAAATGCTCTTCAAAAGCGTGCAAGCCTTACTGCCGCAGCCAAATGAAAGTGCGCATTTTTGAATGCCCCATCGAACAGCATGATGTTGGCGACGGGCTGCCCATAACATCCGGCGAGTCCTGAGACTCGCCGGATACCGCTACTCTGAGAACCGAGCATGTCGAGGAGCGTGATTTTCTGTTCAGGCAAATGAGCAAGCATGCCTGCAGTCGCTGCTTCCCTACTCTCTGAAGGCCCAAGCGCGACCCGCTTTTGAGCACGTCACTGCAAGGCCTCGGCCGTGTGCGTATAATCGCGCCTTTTCCAGTGAGCACCTCCCGTGGCCAACAAACGCTATGCCTGCATTGGCTTGTTCAACCCCAAATCTCCAGAAAACGTGGGGTCGGTGATGCGCGCGGCAGGCTGCTACGGCGTCGCCTCAGTGTTCTATACCGGCAAGCGTTACGAGCGGGCGCGGGACTTCGTCACCGACACCAAGAAGATCCACCAGGACATCCCCCTGATCGGTATCGACGACCTGCAAAGCATCATCCCGCTGGGCTGCATCCCGGTGGCGGTCGAGCTGGTCGAAGGGGCTCGCGCACTGCCTGAGTACACCCATCCAGACCGCGCGATTTATATCTTCGGGCCAGAAGATGGCTCGCTGGACAAAGACATTCGCGACTGGTGCGAGGACGTCGTCTACATCCCCACGACCGGCTGCATGAATCTGGCAGCGACCGTCAATGTCGTGCTTTATGACCGCATGGCCAAAGGCAACAACACGCGCTCCGGCCCACAATTCGGACGCGAGCAAGCCGAGAGCTGATGCGGCGCTTGTAAATGCATTGAACAGTTTGCGATGGCGGCAGTCAGTTTTACTGAACCGAATTCACTCTTCATGGAGAACGATCATGAGCGATACCCCTATCGTTGAACGCATCGACGCGCCACTGCACAACCATCCACAACAGAACGTACAGGGCTGGGAGCGCGTCGGCTCGCTGGCAGGCGGCGTTTTGATGATGGGTAAAGGCTTGCGTCGTGGTGGCTTTTTCGGCCTGATCCAGCTGGCCCTCGGCGGCGCTGTATTGGCACGCGGCATCACTGGCCATTGCGGCGCCAAGAGCCTGTTGGAAAAAAGCCGCAGCGAACTGGATGACGCCAAATCGCGCATCAAGCGCGCAGGCGACGAACTGAGCCTGCTGAAAACCAAGGCCGAAGTCGCCACCGAAGAAGCGCTGACTGATGGCCTGGAAGCATTGACCACGCCAAAGCCTGCGTTGTAAGTCACCCGCTCCTGTCATCTGTGGCAGGTTAGGTATCCGTAGGCGCGCGCTCGCCTGCGATGGGTTCTTTAACGTCACGCCTCTGCGGCGCTGTCATGAAACCATCGCAGGCAAGCGCGCTCCTACAGTTGAAAACGTGCTATCAACGCTATCGAACCACCCCGCCTACCCCGCCCGAAAGATCAGATACTCCTCCCAGTCATCCTCCGCCACGCTGTTCTCGCTGACCATTCGACCGGACTGGGAAATGCGCTGTTGATGCACGGCATCGCGGTCGCCACACACCAGATGATGCCAAAGCGGCAAGTCTTTGCCCTCACTCACCAGGCGATACCCGCAGGTGGGCGGCAGCCATTTGAATTCCTCCGCCTGCCCTGGCGTCAGCTGGATGCAGTCAGGCACCGTGGCCCGCCGGTTGGGGTAGTCGCTGCACTGGCAGGTTTTCAGATCGAGTAAGGTGCAGGCGATGCGCGTGTAGTAGACGCTGTTGTCGTCCTCATCCTCCAGCTTTTGCAGACAGCACAGGCCACAGCCATCGCACAGGGACTCCCACTCGGCGTGGTCGAGTTGGGCCAGGGTCTTGCGCATCCAGAAAGGTTCGACTTTAGCGGCCATGAGGTCTGCAATCAGCATCGGTTAGGGAAAGCCCGCCAGTCTATTCGCAGTCGCGCCCCGGACCAAGCACTGGCGACTGCCGGTACAGCACACTTGTCAGCAGACCAGCGGCGCAGTAGCTTTGCACCGCTGTTTCGATTGATTGGCGTTGCCTGCCTTCCGTATGAGCGTTCCTTCATCCCAGGCTTACAGGATTCCCATGAGCACAACCCCACGCATCGCTGATTACCCAATTGATCCCCAGTTCATTGAGCGCTGGTCGCCCCGAGCCTTCAACGGTGAAAGCATTGAGCCGGAAACCCTGCTGAGCTTCTTCGAAGCCGCCCGCTGGGCGCCGTCGGCCTACAACTCGCAGCCTTGGCGCTTTTTGTACGCGCGCCGCGATACGCCGGACTGGGAGCGCTACCTGGGCCTGCTTAATGAATTCAACCGCAGCTGGGCGCAACACGCCGCGGCGCTGGTGATCGTGATCTCCAAAACCACCTTCACCGCCCCCGGCGCCAGCGAAGAAAGCCCGGCACTGTGGCACACCTTCGACACCGGCTCGGCCTGGGGCTACATGGCGTTGCAGGCAAGTCTGAGCGGCTGGTACACCCATGGGATGGCCGGTTTCGATCAGGCGTTGACCCGCAAGGAGCTGAATATTCCAGAAGGCTACGCGCTGCATGCCGCCATCGCGGTGGGCAAACTGGGTGACAAATCGACGCTGCCGGAATACCTGCAGGGCCGGGAAATGCCAAGCCCGCGCCTGCCACTGGAGCAGTTGGTGTCCGAAGGCAATTTCAGCCTGTAAACACCTGCCAATGTCACGCTGGTACTGACGCATTTTGCTGCACAGCACTGGCGTGGGACTGGCAGCATCGCGGCCTGATCAATACCCCCGAGAAAAATCCACTTCACCGCGCAACGCCTCGCCTGCCTCAAAGGCCGCCAGGTTGTCCAGAAACAACCCGACCATCGCCACTGGCGACGTCGGCGCTGAACTGTGCCCGGTGAGCAGCAGGCCCCAGGCGGTCCAGAACGGATGCCTTTGCGGCAGCGGCTCCTGACGACAGACGTCGATCACTGCACCTGCCAGGTGACCTTCCTTGAGCGCTTCGACCAGATCGGCATCGACCACGGCGACGCCGCGACCGACGTTGATGAACAGGCTGGTGGGCTTGAACTGGGCGAACAGCTTTGCATCGAAGACATCAATGGTTTGCGGCGTGCTCGGCAGCAGGTTGATGACGTAATCGACCTCACTCACCAAACGCGGCAAATCAGCCATGGCGGCAATTTCGACAAAGGGCGCCTGACTGCGCGCACTGGAAGCGACGCCATAGACCTGCACGCCAAAAGGCGCCAGAAACTGCGCAACGCTGACGCCAATGTCTCCGGCGCCCACAATCAACGCCTTGCGCCCAGCCAGGCTCTGCCCGGTGCGGTTGTCCCATTTGCGCTCAACCTGGCTCATCAGCCGGGCCAGCACTTCGCGCTCATGACCCAGCATGTAGGTCAGGACGAACTCGGCCATCACCTGGCCAAAAATGCCTACGGCGCGAGTCAGGCGATAGTCGCGCTTCAGTCCGCCAGCCAGCAGCGGCGTGATGCCGGCCCAGGTGGATTGCATCCATTGCGGTGTGTGCCCCTGACGCAGCAGATTGGCCAGCAGATCAGGCTGACCCAGCCAGACCGGGCAATCGGCAGCGAACCTGGACAACTCGGCAGAGTCGCCGGTGCTCAGGACTTCCAGCTGCGGCGCGGCCTTGCGCAGCAGTTGGGTGTAGACAGGGTAATCTTGCTCGGCAATCAGGACGCGCATGGTTCAAAACCTTAAAAGCAGGACATGCGACCGGCAGCCGTCGAGCACGCCCTGCTGAGCGGCGCAACGGCCCGGTCCTTATAACGGGAGTAAAAAACTGGCGGCAGCGGCCTACATCGGGTCGTTGCGACGCAACAACTCTTCCGGCAAGTGCTCGATGTACTCGTCTTCGGCAGGCGGCATCTGCAGGTGATAACCCTGCTTGTCGAGATTCGCCAGCACCTGGTGGATGTCCTCGCGAGCCAGTGCGCGTTCCGGGCTCAGTACCAGGTCGAAGGCGTGCAGTGCCTTGCCGAACGCCACCGTCAGTTCAGGCGGGACGCGCTTGAGCTCATCGCTTTTCAGCACGTACAGGTACATGCCGCTTCGTTTGCTGCTGCGGTAAATCGAGCAAATACGTTTCAACGCTGTTCTCCTGCGGTGGCCAGGCTGTCGAGCAGCGCCTGGCCCATCAACTCGCGACGCCAGCCACGCAGCGAGTCGGGCAATTGGTAGGGACCGTCGGGGAAGCCACTCTTGAGCAGGGCTTCCAGGGTCTTCTTGCGCAGCATCAGCTCCGGCGCCATGTCGAGTTCTTCGGCGAAGCGCTGGCCGGTTGCACGCAGCGTCTTGATCAGCGCACCGGCCTCGATCGGCAACGGCTCGGGCAGCGCTTGCGGCCATTGCTCCGGCGGCACGCGGCCCGCCTTGCTGATCAGGTCGATGAGAAGCTCGCCGTCCTGGCGCACGGTCCTGGGGTGCATGTCTTCGATTTTCGCCAGCGCCGCCAGGTTGTCCGGCTGAGTGCGGGCCAGGGGCCACAGCGAGTGTTCGCGCACAATGCGATTGCGCGGCACATTGCGCGCGCGGGCTTCACGCTCACGCCAGGCACACAGTTCGCGCAGCACCGCCAGTTGCGCCCGGGACAGTTTCCAGGCGAGCTTGGCGTCGCGGTACATCTCGTAGGGGTCGACATCGCGGCGCAGGTTGGCCACCAGTTCGGCGCCGTCGTCCAGCAGCCAGGCGTACTTGTCGTCCGACAGGCGCGGGCGCAGCAGGCTATACAGCTCGGCCAGGTGCACTGCGTCTTCTGCGGCGTAGCTGATCTGCGTGGCGGAAAGCGGGCGTTGCAGCCAGTCCGAACGGGTTTCACCTTTAGGCAGATCGATATTGAGCACGTCCTGAACCAGACGCGAGTAACCCATGGAAAAACCGAGGTTCAGGTAGGCAGCCGCCAGTTGCGTGTCAAACAGCGGCATCGGCAGACTGCCGGTCAGGCGCAGCAGCACTTCCAGGTCTTCGCTGCAGGCGTGAACGACCTTGATCACGTCAGGGTTTTCCAGCAGCGCCGACAGCGGCCGCCAGTCACTGATCAACAGCGGGTCAATCAGCCACGCGCTCTGGCCGTCGCCGATCTGCAGCAAGGCGGCGATGGGGTAAAAGGTGTCGACCCGCATGAATTCGGTATCGAGGGCAACGAAAGGCAGAGACTGCCACTGTGCGCAATGCAGGGCGAGGCTGTCGTCGTCGCGAATCCAGTGAATATCGATGGCCACACGGCTCTCCCTTGAAGAATGGCGCGCAGTATATATCGCTACCGGCCGTTACCGCGCATCTGTCCTGCAAGTCTTCACGTTCTTCATGCCGACGGACAGGCCGTGCGCACTACGTTTGGACCACTCATCGGGTGCTCCGGTCCAGGGCTTTTCCGCTGTCTGCCGTCATTCATGGCTCAGCATTGACCCGTACGGTGCCGTGCGGCAACCGGCAAACATGTCCAGGCCTGGCTTGTATTCATGGGTGTTGACCTGCAGCAGGCCGAGCATGGAGTGAAACAGGTTGTCCTGGCTCAGTGGTGTAGTGCGCTGTGTTTCCATGCACTGGCTGTCGACGGCGAATGACTGCTGATAATTGGCAGAAAGCCAGACAAACATCGGCACATGTTTTTGCTGATCCGGCGCAAGCAGGTATGGCGTGCCGTGCAGAAACAAATTGTATTCGCCCAGTGACTCACCATGATCGGACAGGTACAGCATGGCCGTGTCCACTTTGTCCTGACGGCTGCGCAGGATATCAATCAGGCTCGACAAGACATGGTCGGTGTACAGCACAGTGTTGTCATAAGCGTTGACAATACTCTCGCGCGTGCAGTTATTCAGCGCGTTGCTGTCACACACCGGCGTGAACCTCTCGAACGCTTTCGGATAACGCTTGAAGTATTCGGGCCCATGACTGCCCATTTGATGCAGCACCAGAACAGTGTCCTGATCCAGGTTATCAATGAACTTATCCAGGCCCTGCAGCAGAATCTCGTCGCGACATTCCTTGTTGGCGCACAACAACGGATCTTTCAGATTGCTCACGTCCTGCTGGGTGACACGGTCGCAAGTACCCTTGCAGCCAGATTGATTGTCGCGCCAGATCACGTTCAGACCCGCACGCTGCAACACGTCCAGCAGCCCCTCCTGGGTGCTGGCCTTGCTCGCGTTGTAATCCTGGCGCCCCATGTTGGAGAACATACAGGGCACGGACACCGCCGTCTCAGTGCCGCAGGAGTGCACATCGGTGAACACCAGCAGGCCTTTTTCCTTGCTCAGGCTCGGCGTAGTGTCGCGCCCGTAGCCCAGTATTGCGAAGTTCTCGGCCCGCGCACTTTCGCCCACCACCAGTACTGTCAGCGACTTGCGGCTGTGCCCCGCCCAAGCCTCGCTGCGCCTGGCATCCTGCCCAATGGCCACGAATGGCTGTTGCGCCGCGACCACCTGCTCGCGCAAATAGCCGAAGGAAGCCCCCAGGTAGTTGCTCGGCACCACCATCAGACGCAGCTCATGATGATTGCGAAACAGCGAAGACAATCCCTGATAGTTAAGCAACGCTACTGCGCCAATCACCGCTGCACACGCCACACTGACCAGCACCTTACTGACCAGTTCGCGAGGCCAGCGGCGGAAGTTGATCGGGGTTTTCCACAACAGCAGCGAGGGCAACATGCCCAGGCAGACGATATAAAGCACCAGTTTGTAAGAAAGCAGCCCCTGAACTTCGGTAACATTGGTTTCGGCAACGTTACGAAACATGCCGGCGTCTATCATCACGCCGTATTCATTGACGAAATAAGCAACCCCCGCGCTGACCATAAACAGCGCGATCAGGACCGGCTTCAAGAGCCGTTTAAATGCCAGCAGTGTCAGCACGCCATTAAACGCTGCCACCAGCATGACAATAAACGCCATGCGCATCGCGACCCCCTTATTGTCAGGGGTAGTGATTGCAAACAGGTGATGCCACAACGTGGTATTGAACGCCAACAGGAAATACACGCTGGCACATAAGGTCACCCGCTCAGGTCTAACGGCTCTAACGTTCAGCATAGGGGTCTGCTTTTAATGATTCAGATGCGCCGAAGCGGATTGAGTCAGGCAACTCCTCCGGCATGGCGAACACTAGGCAGTTTGCCATCAATTTTTCGTGAAAAGATTGCCAACAAAACATGCGATGGCAATTGATTCAGCAGCCGTTCAGATCCCTGGCCTGGCGCCCCGCCAATGCTTGTCAGCGTCTGCCATGCACAGCGCCCCTCATATTCCAGATACGGGTAAACAGAGGCATGAAAAAGCCGCGACAGATCAACTGTCGCGGCTCTGGCCCGTCAGCGTTTAGATCAGCCTGCGCTACGGCGGTAGGCGCGATAGCTCGGCATCCAGAAATTACGCTCGATGGCCTCCAGCAGCCTCTCTTCGGTGGTTTCCAGCGCCACACCATCTGCCTGGGCCTGCCTGGCAACCGCCAGGGCAATCTTGCGGCTGACTGCCTGGATGTCCTTGAGCGGCGGTAATACCGCATCGCCCTGCCCTGTGACCATCGGCGAGCATTCGGCCAGCGCGTTGGACGCGGCCATCAACATCTTGTCCGAGATGCGCGTGGCCCTGGCCGCAATCACCCCCAGGCCAATGCCGGGGAAAATATAGGAGTTGTTGCACTGGGCGATGTGGAAGGTGCGATCACCCACCGTGACCGGTGCAAACGGGCTGCCGGTGGCCACCAGCGCTTCGCCGTTGGTCCAGGTCAGCACCTCCTGCGGCGTGACTTCAACTTTCGAAGTGGGGTTCGACAGCGGCATCACCAGCGGCTTGGCGCAGTGCGTGTGCATCTCGCGAATGATCTGCTCAGTGAACAGGCCGCGCTGGCCGGATACACCAATCAACACCGTCGGCTTGCCATTGGCGACCACGTCGAGCAGTTCCGGGTAACCCGCGCCACTCGACCAGCCGGCCACGTCAGCGGCTTTCTGCGCAAGGTCTTTCTGGAAATCCAGCAGGTTGTCCATGCTGTCAGTCAGCAGGCCGAAACGATCCACCATCATCACCCGCTTGCGCGCTTGGGCTTCGCTCAGGCCTTCGATCACCATGGCCGCAATAATATGCTCGGCAATACCGCAACCGGCAGAACCGGCCCCCAGAAACACCACACGCTGCTGACCCAGGGTTTCATTCTTGGCCTTGCACGCGGCAAGCAACGTCCCCACCGCCACCGACGCCGTCCCCTGAATATCATCGTTGAAGCAGCACAGCTGGTCGCGATAGCGCTCCAGCAGCGGCATGGCGTTGGTCTGCGCAAAGTCCTCGAACTGCACCAGCACATCAGGCCAGCGACGCTGCACGGCTTCGATGAACAACGCGACGAAATCGTCGTACTCCTGCCCGCTGATGCGCTTGTTGCGCCAGCCCATGTACATCGGGTCGTCGAGCAGTTGCTGATTGTTGGTGCCCACGTCCAGCACGATGGGCAGCGTGTAGGCCGGGCTGATCCCGCCGCACGCGGTGTACAAAGACAGCTTGCCAATCGGGATGCCCATGCCGCCGATGCCCTGGTCGCCCAGGCCAAGAATGCGCTCGCTGTCGGTGACCACAATAATCTTGATGCGGTCTTTGGTGGCGCTGCGCAAGATGTCGTCGATGCGGTCGCGGTCCGGGTAGGCGATGAACAGGCCGCGGTGGGTACGGTAGATCTGCGAAAATTCCTGGCACGCCTGACCAACCGTGGGCGTGTAAATGATCGGCAGCATCTCCTCCAGATGGGAATCGAGCAGACGGAAGAACAGCGTCTCGTTGTTGTCCTGGATCGACCGCAGATAAATATGCTTGTCCAGATCGCTCGCGCACTGACGATACTGGCTGTAAACCCTGGCCACCTGCTCTTCGATGGTTTCCACGTTTTGCGGCAGCAAGCCGATCAGGTTGAAATCGACCCGCTCCTGCGGGGTAAAGGCACTGCCCTTGTTCAGCAGCGGCATCGCCAGCAGCGATGGGCCTGCGTCGGAAATATATAAAGGTCGCGAAGTCTTGGTCATTTCGGTTATCGCCTTCTCTCGTCTACTCGTCTTCAGTACGCGGCAAGGCTGACAACCCGGAAACTCGCCTGCGAGCGCGTCAGGGTCAGCCCTGAACAATCAGGGTAGTAAAAATCAAGGGCGACATCTTACTCGCGCAAAATCGTGTTGCGACAATTTGCCGCGACTACATGGCCAAAGGGTGGCGAAAAAGTGAAAAGTCGGCCACGTCGAAAGGGGTCGCTAGAATTGCGCTGATCGCTGAAAATCTGATGTTCAGTGCGTACACTGGCCTGTGAAGAGGTCGGAGCCTGCGACCTATGCACCTGAAGCCAAGCCGCATTTCGACAGACCCTGCTCACCAGCAACCCATAACCTGAGATTACCCATGCTCAACAACCGACGCTTCTCGGCATTCCTGTTCGACATGGACGGCACGCTGCTCAACTCCATCGTCGCCGCCGAACGAGTCTGGACACATTTTGCCGAGCGCCACGGCCTGGACGTCGCGAGCTTTCTGTCCACCATCCACGGCGTGCGCTGCATCGACACCATTCGCAATCTCGACCTGCCGGGCGTCGACGCCGAGGCAGAAGCCCAAGCCATTTCCCAGGCTGAAATCGACGACGTGCAAGGCGTAATCGAAGTGGCCGGCGCAGCCCGACTCCTCGCCTCGATCCCGCCCGAGCGCTGGGCCATCGTCACCTCCGCGCCCCGCGCCCTGGCCGAAGCCCGCCTGACCGCTGCGGGCCTGAAAATGCCGATCAACATTGTCACCGCAGAAGACGTCACTCACGGCAAACCCGCCCCGGACTGCTTCCTCCTCGCCGCCAAGCGCCTGGGCGTCGATATTAATGACTGCCTGATCTTCGAAGATGCACCGGCAGGCATCGCCGCAGCCGAAGCCGCTGGCGCCAGTGTGGTGGTGATTACAGCGACGCATCAGCACGAGATGCAGACGCGGCACCCGGCGCTGGCGAGTTATGAAGGGGTTGAAGCGTTGATCGATGCAGAGGGTCTGGGCCTGGTGCGGCGATGAATGCGGCGTAAACAGTCCGCCGCAACACTCGCGACCTGTAGGAGCGAATTCATTCGCGAGGCTATCTGTCAGGCGCCGAAAGACTCGCAGCGCCGAGCCCATTGCGAATTGATTTCGCTCCTGCAAAGCTGAAGTTACAGCCGAGGATCTTTGCGAAGGATCGCTGAGCTGGATAACAAAATGCTGCCCAGATGCTGGTTGATGATGGAAGTTGTGACGGTCGGCAAGAGCGACTGATCGTCATGAACGGCTATACGCCTGAAGCCGACCATGTTTCTCACGGCAGGCAGCAACCCCGCCTCGAGCCAGCCACAACGGATTTCGAATCCGTTTCCACCTCCAATAAAAATTCATATGAAAACGGTTAAATCCTTTAAATTTGTGTCTTCGCTAAAGTATGACGCAGCTGCATTCAACACCATTCGGGGAAGTCATTCCCTCAAATTTCGCCCAAGACAGCAGACCTATTATTCTTGCGCCATCGGTCGGGAGGTCGAGGGATTACCACATGGCGTCCACATATTGTCCGGCTGCTCACCGCTACCCAATGTCACCGGCCCCGTCGAATAAACCGCGCATCTCGGCGTCGATTAACTCTTCCTCAGCCCACAGTTTCGCGCAGTCCAGAAGCTCAACCATCTCGCCGTACTCCTCGGCATCAATCATCCGTGCGCGTAACGCCGCAGTGGCCAGACCGATCATCTTGGCCCGGTGTGTGTGTGTCTGGGTCAGCAGTGAACGAGAAGCTGTATTGAATCCACTTTTTCCAGTCGAGCATCGGATCCGCCTGGGCATGCCTTTACCTATACACCTCGGCACCACCATGACTACGAATAGAAGGCATCGCGTATCTGTTCGTATCCGGTGATGTTCATGCCGTTCGTGATCATCCCCGTGATGCGCATGTCCAACAAGCGAGGTAACCGATCAGGCATATTGGAGGAGTGGACAAATATCCATGCGCTGACTGAGACGCGGCCCAGCGCATCGCTCGGCAGTTCGGCGATCTGGATGTCATCCTGCACGGGTTGGATGCGGCGAAGCTCTTTACTGTCCACGGCGATACTCAGTCGACGTCTTGGGCCGATCAGGTAATTCATTTATCATGCTCGAAGTTCTGTACATAAATACAGTAAATGGCGAGCGCGGATTTGGTCAATGCGGATCGAGCGGATTTGCGCCGAATGACGCAAACTTATTACAAGCCGCATCAGACTCTGGACAGCGCGTAAAGATGAGCAGGAAGTTCTCACCTCCTTCTCCGGCCAGGTTCGCAAATAATGCATGTTCGATTTGTAAACTGGCTGCGTAAAAGCGAGCTGGTTGCCTCGACTGGCACGCCATCAACTGGCTGCGTGAGGAAGCGATGATGCTGGCATGCTAATGGCGGACCGCACGCGTTGGATGCTCGCTCCCCCAGTATCGTAGGTGCGATGATGCCGACGTCTTCAGCTCCCTACTCGATGTATGTTAATCAATCACCTGTGCATGCGAACCCTGGAGACCACTTCTCATAAAACTTATTGTCGAGGTATAGCAAACTGGGTGAACCAGATTAATGCTATAAATATCACAATCTGGGCCGTCCAAGGAATAAACAACAAGCACTTCATTCCCCTAGGAAAGTTCTGTACTTCTTTTATATCCATAAGCCCACGCTTTTTACCCAAACCTGGAATTATTAGAAATATATACATCATGCCGCATCGCACAATTTTGCCCGGCAATCCTGCTTCACGATAAGTAGCTTGGTTGTCTGTTATGAGTTTGCAGCTTGATAAGTATGACTCAAAAATATGCGTGTACTTGTGCGCCACATAAAGCGATGCAATAATTATTACTATCATGATTGCGTATAAAATCACACCTATCATGCCTAGCTCTAGGCCCATCATTGGGTCGTCTTCCCATATATATATTCTCCGACAAACTCACCACCACTACCTATTAAAGCACCACCTAGGGCTCCGCCGGCAGCAGCCCCCACCACGACGCAGGCTAACGTACCTACCCCTGCCGATGGAAGACCTACAGCCATACATACAGCGCCGGCAGCATAACTTCCGAGGGATCCACCAACGGCACTGCCGCCTAGACTTCCAACTAAAGATGCACCTTCAACGTACTTTGCCTTTCTACACTGCTCTTCGCGTCCTGCAGCACAGGCTTTGTGGATGGAAAGCCCGGTGGCGCTCACGTCAAGCGCAATACCTATATATGTGCCGCTTTTCATCCACTTCGCCGCTCTTGCGACTCCTGATACTTTTTCGGCGTATCCTGCTACTTCTCCAGTATGTAAATAGCTTGTCGTTGAGAGCCCTAGCAATCTTTTGATTGAACCTTCATTACGTAAGCCAGAACCAAGCGATGCTATGTTATCGAGCTGCTGCTCCAGCTTGATAAACAGCGATGTTCGCTTGGCATAGAATTCGTCGCGATTTGTCATGGTGCCGGAGCCCAAATACTCCCGATACATTCTTTCGATATCCTGAAGTGTCGCCTTAATCGCTTCGAGGTGTCTGCCCCAGCTCTCACTTATCGCGCCTACACCCATGGAACTATGACTGATCAACTGCTTGAGCAACTCAAAATTCTCAAGAAAAAAATCATCTCCTCCCGCACCATTCGCTAGCAACGCAGTATGCACCTCCGCAGCCTTAGCCATCAGGAAAGCCTCCTGAGCTGTGGACGATGAAGTCGAGGCGTCACCAACTATGACCAGTTCCCCCGCAAGGACCACGCTTCCCGATATGTGTGAGTTGAGGGCGAGGAACTTGGCGTTGGTATTTTTCGGCAGCGCCAGGTTGGCTCTCAGCGAGTCAAAGGTCTGTGTTCTGGAGTTAATGAAAGAACGTGCTTCGGCCATGGTCGTAGCTCACGAGTACTTTTTATTATTGATCCGGTCCCAGCCGCCAGCCACGTTACCGCCCGCCATGCCATCGGCCCGTTTCTGAATTGTGTAGGTTGCCTTGATCCGGCCGTAGTTGAGTTGTACGATTTCGATAGGAATGCCCGAACTGGCGCTTTGTGAGTAGTCGGCTATAATAACTTCCTCAAGCACCACTTCGTAGTATTTGAGCTTGTCGGTGCCTGCGCGGCAAAGTACCAGCCTCACTTCCTTGAGATGCTCGCCTGCGCAGCTGGCTTCCATGAGCTTGCAACTGGCGCTGTCGAGGTATTTGGTAAAAGTAAAGTTGGTCATTGTAGTGCGACCGGATGAAGCACCGCCCGAAGAGCTGGCGGTTGCAGACGTGCTTTGGCTTACACCGAAATTGTAGCCGGTAATTTCAATCCACTTTGAGTACTTATCGTCCAGCGCTTCCCCCTGGATGTCTGCGATCTGGATAAAGGCGTCGAAAGCCATCTGTTACCTCTCCCTGGTAGCTAACTTGCTAATGAAAATTCGTTAAACTAGCCATTTGACATTAATCGATCAGGGTAGTTCCCGGAGAATACGCCCATCCCTAGCACGGTGATGAGCGCAATTGCGCTGGCTTTATCCGGCGTAACGTTTGCCAAGACTGTTGTGGTCAACCGCGCGCTCGGATTCGCGCCTGTCCCTACACTTTACGAATCGCGAACTGCGCCACCTTCACTACAGAGTTCTGGGCGACACCTGCAGCCAGGTAAAGGCCCATGCGCGCAGATACGACAGTTTCAGTGGTGTCGATGGTCCCGCGCTGCGTTTCCAGCTCGCCGGAGAAGCTGGCGGGCATCGTGAACGGTTCCTGATACTTGTCCATCGACCGGTAGTAGATCGTGGTTGAGGCGCCGCTCACGGGCTTGGTGATGATCAGCAGCCTCCCAGCCCAAGATGCCACGCGAGCTGCCATTGATCTGCACTGCGGACACCATCTCGATAACATCATTCGCCGCCAACGCTAACGCGACGTTTGCAATCGGCTGCATGTAGATGTAGCCGCCGGCCGCTCCCATCGTTCCGCCCAGCTCGATGCACTACGCCTGGCCAAACGCTGCTGGCTCCTTGAACCACCGTGTGGTTATCCCAGGCAGGCCCGAACCGCTTGCCTTATAGTTGTCGGCCAGCACCGAACCGGCCACCGCATTGACGCCGGCAGGCAGCGTGCCGCCCACACCAGCCAGCAGCGGGTTGGCATTCAAGCAGCCGATTGGGCGGATCGCTGGTATCCTTTACGTCGAATCTGGGCTCGCCAGGCATCGCCGCGCTTTTCGTAACGGGCAATGGGGGGGGGGGAATGACACTCTCCCCCATTCCCCCAAATTCCCCCAAATGCAAAAAGCCCCGAGCGGTATAAGCGCTCGGGGCCTCGTATATGGCGGAGAGATAGGGATTTGAACCCTAGGTACTGTCGCCAGTACAACGGATTTCGAATCCGTCCCGTTCGGCCACTCCGGCATCTCTCCAACGGCGCGCATCATAACAGGTCAATCGCAGAAGGCGAACCTTTTTGCTGATTTTTTTTCGTGCTATCAAGCGCTTGCGACACTTTCCGCGACTTAGAGCGGTACGCCCAGGCGTTTGGCGACTTCTTCGTAGGCTTCGATGACGTCACCGAGGCCCTGGCGGAAGCGATCCTTGTCCATTTTCTTCTTGGTGTCCTTGTCCCACAGGCGGCAGCCATCGGGGCTGAATTCGTCGCCCAGGACGATGGAGCCGTCGCTGAACACGCCGAACTCAAGCTTGAAGTCCACCAGCAGCAACCCGGCGTCGTCGAACAGCTTGCTGAGCACGTCGTTGACCTTCAGCGACAGCTCTTTCATGCGTACCAGCTGCTCGGCGGTGCCCCAGCCGAACGCGACCACGTGTGATTCGTTGATGAACGGATCGCCCTTGGCATCGTCCTTCAGGAACAGCTCGAAGGTGTAAGGGTTGAGTCTGGTGCCTTCCTCAATGCCCAGGCGCTTGACCAGGCTGCCAGCGGCGTAGTTGCGCACGACGCACTCCACCGGGATCATGTCGAGCTTCTTGACCAGGCATTCGTTGTCGCCCAACAGCTTGTCGAACTGGGTCGGCACACCCGCTTCTTCCAGCTTCTGCATGATGAAGGCGTTGAACTTGTTGTTCACCATGCCCTTGCGGTCCAGCTGTTCGATGCGCTTGCCGTCGAACGCCGAGGTGTCGTTACGAAACAGCAGGATCAAGCGGTCAGCGTCGTCGGTGGTGTACACCGACTTGGCTTTGCCGCGGTAGAGTTCTTCACGTTTTTCCATGATGGGCTCCGCTTGCTAAGTAGTTGGGCTAGGCGATGTGTCGCCAGTCGAGCCCTGAATCTTGATCGGCCAATTGTAACCAGTCCGGATCGCACCCGAGGGTGTCGACGAAACATTGCCGGGCCAGATGCGGCAGATTGTTCTTGCTGCTGATATGAGCCAGGACCAGATGCTGCAGCCCTTGCCACCCCAGCTCGTTCACCAGGCTTGCCGCCTGATGGTTGTTCAAATGCCCTTCACTGCCACCGACCCGCTGCTTGAGGAAGTACGGGTAATGGCCGCGTGCAAGCATGTCGCGGCAATGGTTGGACTCGATCATCAGCGCGTTCAGGCCGTGGTAACTCTCCAGCACTGTGGAGCAATACGACCCCAGGTCAGTCAGCATGCCGAAACGTCGCGCGCCGTCGCTGAAGACAAACTGCGTAGGCTCCAGGGCATCATGCGCCACTGACACCGCGTCAATGCTCAGCGAACCGATCTGCAACGCCTGCCCGCCCACTAGATAACCGGCGGCATGCAACGGCTTGCGCAACCCACGCGCCGTGCCGCTGCTCAGGTACACCGGCAGATTGTAGCGTCGCGACAGCATGCCGACGCCATGCACGTGGTCGGCATGCTCGTGAGTGACCAGAATCGCGCTCAGCTGATGCCCGCTGACGCCCAGCCTTGCCAGTCGGCGCTCGGTTTCCCGCAGCGAGAAGCCGCAATCCACGAGCACGCAGGTGTCATTACTGGCGACCAGCGTGCCATTGCCCTGGCTGCCGCTGCCCAATATGGCGAAACGCACTTAACCCAGGTTGTCTTGAATGACACCCAGCACGCGACGCGCTACATCGGCAGGTGCAACGGTGTTGATGTTTTTCTCGACAGTGACCTGCACGTCATCACCGACCTTGCTCAGGCGTACCTGATAACGCTCGGCGCGGGCATCGATCTGCTCTTTGCTTTCTTCACTGCCAAACAGGCGACCAAAGAAGCCTGGCTTGTTCTCAGGCTTGTCGGCACGCTCCGCAAGGTTGATGTAGTAAAGCCCCAGGCTGCGGTTGATGTCCTCAACGCGCCAGTCGCCCTGATTGAGCGCGCGGCCGACACTGGACCATGCACGGTCAAGATCGGGCCCGACGTTCAATACGGGGTTACCACTGCCGTCCTGCGTCAGGGCAACACGGCTTGGCGTGTCGTAGTCGCGAGCGGCCAGCAGCGACACGGAGCCGCCTTGCGCTGCGCTGCGACTGAGATTGGCGAGCATGTCGTCGGTCAGTGCGGCATCCAGTGCCAGATTGCTGGTGCGCTCAGGGAACGCGACCTCGGCACTGCTGCCAGCCGGGCGCTCGACGCTGACGACGTAGATTTCACTGGTGTTGCGCTGCACGCCGGGTTCGATGCGCACACGCACGCGAGTTTCGGCATCAGCGGCAGTCCCGGTGGCGCTCAGGCGACGGGAAACGCTGGCCGAGAGTTCATCAAGACGCTGCCAGGTGGTGCTGAATTCGCCTGTCTGTGGACGATCTTCGGCAATACGGAAGCCGTTGTCCTCGAAATACTGATGCGCCACCGGCCAGACTTCGGCAGGTGCACGCTGAGCCAGGACCCAGCGCGCATCGCCGCTCTTCTGCAGGCTGAAATCGCTGGCGTCAGCGCTGGTAGAGAGCGGCTGCGGACGCGGCACCACGAATTCGCCCTTGGCGGTATCGTTGGCCACGTTGCGCGGAATCGGCAGCAGCGGATCGAGGCGCTTGGTTTCGGAAACACCCGGTGGAATCTGCATCGGTGCAGTCTGGGTCGCCTCCAGGTAATCACTGCCGCGATCACGGAAGTAACCATCTTCACCCCACAGCCAACCGCAACCGCTGGTGCTGGAGATAATCAAGGCAAGTGCGGAAAGTCCGGCCAATCGCTTCATTGCGTCATGCTTCCTAAATTAAACCAGAACGCCGGACTGGCGCAGGGCCTGCCGCAGCGGTTCGTGACAGGCCTGGCTGAGCCAGGTGAGCGGCAGACGAATACCGTCCGGCATCAGACCCATTTCATGCAGGGCCCACTTCACAGGGATGGGATTGGATTCGATGAACAGATTCTTGTTCAGCGGCATCAGTTTTTCGTGGATCGCGCGCGCGGTGATGGCGTCACCGCGCATGGCCGCAGCACACAGATCGCTCATGGCGCGTGGCGCGACGTTTGCGGTCACCGAAATGTTGCCCTTGCCACCCAGCAGCATCAACTCGACCGCAGTCGCGTCATCACCGGAATACACCAGGAAGTCGCTGCTCACGCCGGCCAGAATATCCCTGGCGCGCTGCAGGTCGCCGGTGGCTTCCTTGATGCCGATGATGTTCGCCACGGTGGACAGACGCACCACGGTGGCTGCCTGCATGTCGCACGCGGTACGACCTGGCACGTTGTACAGGATCTGCGGGATATCGACGGCTTCGGCAATATGACGGAAATGCTGATACAGGCCTTCCTGCGTCGGCTTGTTGTAATAAGGCGTTACCAACAGGCACGCATCGGCACCGGCACGCTTGGCATTATTGGTCAGCTCGACGGCTTCACGCGTTGAATTGGCGCCCGTCCCGGCAATCACCGGAATGCGCCCTGCCACCTGATCGACCACGCGACGGATCACTTCGATGTGTTCATTCACATCCAGCGTAGCCGACTCACCCGTGGTGCCAACGGCAACAATGGCGTTGGTGCCCTCTTGCAGGTGCAAGTCCACCAGTTTGCCCAGGCTGTCCCAGTCCAGACGTCCCTGTGCATCCATGGGTGTGACCAGTGCCACCATACTGCCCGCAATCATGCAACCGCTCCTGCCGGAAAAAGAGAGCGGTAATGGTACTGGCGCCATCCACCTTGTACAAGCGAAGTACCACGCTGTGAGCATTCCCCTGAGCGATGGTTTTCGCTACCCTTCACGCTTTGATCGGTACGGGTCATCGGCATAACGCCTTCAATCGGTCGATTTTGCGCTCAGAACCCCTGCTCCAGCGCTGTTGCAGTGCGCCCTGCGTCAATCGGGCCAGCCTGTTGCGCGAGGCGTTGCAGTCGTGTTTTTGCGCAGTCTGAGGCTGATAAGGTACTGCAAGCCGGTAAACGTGCCGACCGCTCATCATTTAGGAATGCTGCATGTCGTCCACCCCCGCAGTTCGCGAACAATTCCTTGTCATCAGTGCCCTTGGCGCACATCCCATGGAGCTGACCAACGTCCTGTGCCGTGCCAGTCACGAAAGCCGTTGCTCAGTGGTCAGCTCGCGCCTGACCCGCCACGGCGAATACAGCGCCCTCATTCTGCAAGTGTCCGGCAGCTGGGACGCCCTGGCGCGGATGGAGACCGGCCTTCCCGGCCTGTCGAAAAAGCATGACTTCACCACCAGCGTGGTGCGCAGCGCCACCCTGGAAAGCCGTCCGGAAGCGCTGCCTTACGTGGCTTACGTCAGCTCGGCGTATCGTCCGGACATCATCAATGAGCTGTGCCAGTTCTTCATGGACCACAATGTCGAGCTGGAAAACCTCATCTGCGACACCTACATGGCGCCGCAGACAGGTGGCACCATGCTCAACGCCACGTTCACCGTGACGCTGCCAGCGGGCATCCAGATCAGTTGGCTGCGTGATCAGTTCCTGGATTTTGCCGACGCGCTGAACCTCGATGCGCTGATCGAACCCTGGCGTCCACAAGCGCCCATGTAACAAGCCACTAACGTAGTAAGGAGTTGTCATGGCTGTAGCAGTCGATCAACCCGTCGCTGATTTTCAGGTGCAGGCCACCAGTGGCCAGACGGTGAGTTTGTCCGAGCTCGCGGGCAAGCAGGTGGTGATTTATTTCTACCCCAAGGACAGCACCCCAGGCTGCACCACCCAGGGCCAGGACTTCCGTGATGCCCATGCGCAGTTCCAGGCGGCCAACACGCTGGTGTTCGGCGTCTCCCGGGACAGCCTCAAGTCACACGAGAACTTCAAGGCCAAGCAGTCATTCCCGTTCGAGCTGATTTCGGACAAGGATGAGGCACTTTGTCAGCTGTTCGACGTGATCAAGCTGAAGAAGCTGTACGGCAAGGAATACCTCGGCGTGGATCGCAGCACCTTTCTCATCGACCAGAACGGTGTGCTGCGCCAGGAATGGCGCGGCGTGAAAGTCCCGGGCCACGTCGCGGCCGTACTGGAGCAGGCCCAGGCGCTTAACAACGCGTAGATCTTGTATGCGCTGCAGAGGCTGCGAAACCGGTCACATCGCTGTTCGCAGCCTGCGGCAACATCTGCGGATTACATTGGCGCTATAACAGCGGCGCCACCGTCGGCTCCTGCCGCGGCCAGGCGTCGAGCACCGCTTTGAACAGGGTCGCCAGCGGAATCGCAAAAAAGATCCCCCAGAATCCCCACAGCCCGCCAAACAGCAGTACCGCGCAAATTATCGCGACCGGGTGTAGGTTGACAGCTTCCGAGAACAGCAGCGGCACCAGCACATTGCCGTCCAGCGCTTGAATCACGCCGTAGACCACCATCAGATAGATGAACTGATCGCTCCAGCCCCACTGGAACAGCGCGATCAGCGCCACCGGCACTGTCACCACGACAGCACCAACATAGGGCACGACCACCGACACCCCCACCAGCATGGCCAGCAACGCGGCGTAGTTGAGGCCCAGTGCCACAAAGCCGATGTAGGTCACGCCCCCACAGATAAAGATCTCAATGACTTTGCCACGAATATAGTTGGCAATCTGGCGATTCATCTCTTGCGCCACCCGCGTCATCAGCGCGCGCTCCCTGGGCAGATAGCCCACCACCCAGCGGCCGATGAGGCGACGATCCTTGAGGAAGAAAAACACCAGGATCGGCACCAGCACCAGATAAATCATGACATTGGCCAGCAATGGCAGGCTCGACAACGAAAACGTCAGCGCCCACTGGCCGAATTTGCCGATTTCACCTCGCGCGGCTTCAATCGCTTGCAGCACCTGCTCATCCGAAACCAGATGCGGATAACGCTCTGGCAGTAGCAGCAGCAGTGACTGCCATTTGGCCAACATCCCCGGCAACTCGTTGAACAGCGTGATCAACTGATGCCAGAGCAGCGGCACCAGGATGAGCAAAAACAGCAATAACGCGCCGATGAACAGCATGAACACCACGCCGACTGCCCAGCTCTCCGGCATCCGCAGGCGCTCAAACAGACTCACCAGCCCTTGCATCAGAAACGCCAGCACCATCCCCGCCAGTACCGGCGCGAGCATCCCGCCCAGGGTCAGAACGACAGTGAAAGCCAGAAACAGCAGAACCGCGAGGACCACGGCCTCTTCGTCAGAGAAGTAGCGCTGCATCCAATTGCGAAGCACGTTGAACATCAAGAAGCCTTTTTAAGGAAAAAACTGCAGCGCTATGCTTTGCGCAGCCAATAGGTATAAACCCCGGCGTCAGCCTCTTCATGCAGCAGGACATGGCCGGCAAGCTTTGCGAACGAGCGGAAATCGCGCTGGGAACCGGCGTCAGTGGCAATCACTTTGAGCACTGCGCCGCTGCTCAGGCGGTTAAGTTCAAGCTTGGCCTTGAGCAACGGCAGCGGACAGTTCAAACCGCTGGCGTCGACTTCGGCCTCACAGCGTTCGGGGCGCACTAAAGCGTCAGACATCGTTTATCTCCGGGCAGGCACATCAAAGATGCGTCGAGCAGCAAAATGTTTTTCGGACTCGTCCGACAGCTGCGAAGGATACCCCACTCTGGTCAGCACGCCATCGAGCCAGCTACAGTAGAGCCTCTCCAACTCAGAGCTCCATGGATGAATTTTCTGCGCCCCACCCTGTTGACGCTTGCCTGCCTGCTCGCGGTGCCAGCCCATGCCGACGACCTGCCTTCCCTTGGCGACGCCAGTTCGGCCATCGTTTCTCCTGAACAGGAGCACCAGCTGGGGCGTGCCTGGCTGGGGCTGTTGCGCAGTCAGGTGGCGCAACTGTCCGACCCGCAGCTCAAGGATTTCGTTGAATCCACGGTCTACAGCCTGGCCGAAACCAGCCAGGTGCAGGACCGCCGCCTTGAATTCATTCTGATCAACAGCCCGCAACTCAACGCCTTTGCGGCGCCCGGCGGCATTATCGGGGTCAATGGCGGGCTGTTCCTCAATGCGCAGACTGAAGGCGAATATGCCTCGGTCCTGGCACATGAACTGGCTCACCTTTCCCAGCGCCATTTTGCCCGTGGCGTCGAAGCCCAGCAGCGCATGCAGATGCCGGTGATGGCCGCGATGCTCGCCGGCATCGTCATGGCAGCGGCCGGTGCCGGCAATGCCGGTATCGCCGCCATTGCCGGATCGCAGGCTGCAGCAATGCAGGAACAGCGCCGGTTCTCGCGCCAGAATGAGCAGGAAGCCGACCGCATCGGCATCCTCAACCTGGAGAAAGCAGGCTACGATCCACGCAACATGCCAACGATGTTCGAACGCCTGATGCGTCAGTATCGCTTCGATGCCAAGCCGCCCGAGTTCCTCCTCACCCACCCGGTGACCGAGTCACGAATCGCCGACACCCGCAACCGCGCCGAGCAGGCCAGCCCCGGCGGCAAGGAAGACAGCCTGCGCTACCAGTTGATGCGTGCACGGGTGGCCCTCATTTACGAAGAAACACCGGGTATTGCAGCCAAACGCTTCCGCGCGCAGCTGACCGAAAGCCCCAAGTCCGATGCGGCACGTTATGGGCTGGCTATCGCGCAGATCAAGGGTGGTCAGCTCAACGAGGCACGCGAAGGCCTCAAACCGCTGCTGGACAAGGCGCCCAACGACATCACCTACAACCTCACGCAGATCGACCTGGATATCACCAACAACCGGCTCAACTACGCGCAACAGCGGGTCGACAAAATGCTCAGCCTGTATCCAGACAACTACCCGTTGAATCAGGTCAGGGTCGACGTACTGCTCAAGCAGAACCGCACCGCCGACGCGGAAAAGGCACTCAACGGCCTGCTGAAGAATCGTCCGGAAGACCCGGACATTTGGTATCTGGTTGCCGAAACACGCGGCCTTAACGGCAATACCATCGGCCTGCATCAAGCACGGGCGGAGTACTTTGCCTTGATGGGGGATTTCCGTCAGGCCATCCAGCAACTGGATTTCGCCAAACGTCGCGCCAATAACAACTTCCAGCTGGCCTCACGCATCGATGCCAGACAAAAAGAGCTGGCCGAGCAGGAACGCATGGTCAAGGAGCTGATGTAGGGCAAACGGGGATATGTAAGAGCCAACTTGTTGGTGCCCACTTGTTGGTACCCACTTGTGGGCGAAGCAGCGTGACTGCCACCGCCTCGCCAACCCGTTGGCTCCTACATGAAAATGTGATCGCTGGTGAGACCGACCAGGTCAGGCATTCCCCGCCTGCTTCAGGCGAGCAGCCTGGGTGAAGTCCAGCATGCGCTGCAGAGGACGCACCGCATGTGGAATGACCGCCGGATCGACGACTATCTCGTTGCTGCCGTCGCGCAGGCACTGCAAGGTGCGCTCAAGGGTATTCATCGCCATCCACGGACAGTGTGCGCAACTGCGGCAGGCGGCGCCGTTACCGGCCGTGGGGGCTTCGATGAAGATCTTGTCCGGACACAGCTGCTGCATCTTGTAGAAAATACCGCGATCGGTGGCGACGATGAACATCGTGTTGGGCAACGTCTGTGCAGCCTTGATCAGTTGGCTGGTGGAGCCAACCGCATCGGCCAGGTCGATCACTGACTCGGGTGATTCAGGGTGAACCAGAATCGCGGCGTCGGGATACAACGCCTTCATATCTTCCAGCTGTTTGGACTTGAACTCTTCGTGGACGATGCACGCGCCGTCCCAGAGCAGCATGTCGGCGCCAGTCTTGCGCTGGATGTAGCGACCCAGGTGCTTGTCTGGCGCCCAGATGATCTTCTCGCCGTTATCCATCAGGCTTTCGACGATCTCCAGCGCGCAGCCCGAGGTCACTACCCAGTCAGCCCGAGCCTTCACCGCTGCCGAGGTGTTGGCGTACACCACCACAGTGCGCTCCGGGTGCTGATCGCAGAACGCCGAAAACTCATCCACCGGGCAGCCCAGGTCCAGCGAGCAAGTGGCCTCCAGTGTCGGCATCAATACCCGCTTTTCAGGATTGAGAATCTTCGCCGTCTCGCCCATGAAACGCACACCCGCCACCAGCACAGTAGTTGCCGCATGGGTGTTGCTGAAGCGCGCCATTTCCAGCGAGTCGGAAACGCAACCACCGGTTTCTTCCGCCAGCGCCTGAATCACCGGGTCGCAATAATAATGGGCCACCAGCACCGCGTCCTGAGCTTTCAGCTGCGCTGCAATGGCCTGGCGATAATGCGCTTGCTCTTGACTATTCAGCACGTTGGGTTGCTTGGCATCCAGATGAGCCTGGACCAGCAGGCGTTCGGAGATGTGCGTCATGTTCGCTGAACCTCAAGGCGCTCAATCAGGCGCGGGGGCTGTATTTCCCGGAAGTGGCAGGAACACGCCGGGGAGTTGATCGTCGCGGGCCTTTGAGCTTCACAGGCAGAGGACCTGGGTTGTGGTCAGGGCCCAAGCAACCTGTCATTCCAACAGCTCAAAGCGCCGAAGGCGCGCGAATTCTAGCCAGCGCCTTATAGTTTCGCCACGGATTTTAAATCGCCGGATCAAACAGTCGCGACCGGGCGACTCAGTTACCATTGGACGCAGCAGTTTTTCTACCTACACCACCCGATTGCGGCCCAATCCCTTCCCCTCATACAACGCCATATCTGCACGCACGATGCACTCGTCCAGAGCCTCACTCCCAAGATGCTCGCTCACCCCCAGCGTCACGCTTACCGCCGCTGTCCCGCGAGTCAACTTGATGCGTATCGTCTCCACCTGCTGGCGCAAACGCTCCGCCACTTCCCGCGCCTGTTCAAGATCGGCGTCGGGCAGGATCACCAGAAACTCCTCGCCCCCCCAGCGTGCCAGCGTGTCCTGGGGTCTTAATGCCTGACGCAGCGCTTCGCCCACCGCGCACAGCACCTGGTCGCCGCCGTCATGGCCGTGGCTGTCATTGATATGCTTGAAGTGGTCGATGTCGATCAAGATCAGGCTCAAAGGCGCCTGGCTGCACTTTCGGGCGTCCAGTGCATCATGCGCTACTTCCAATGCCTGTCGGCGGTTATACAGCCCGGTAAGGCTGTCGGTGATGGCCTGCAACTGCAAGCGGTCCTGGGCTCGGCGGACGGCGCGCACATACAGATGTGACAAGTAAGTCAGCATCACGAACATGACGGTAATACTGAAGGCATGCATGATCACGGTTGCTTCATGCGAGATCGGCTGCAGAGGCGTCAGCCACAGCTGGCAGACCAGATACAGCCCCAGGTAGTAGATCCACAACGCGGTGACTGTGCGAAAAGTCTGTCTGGGTTTGGCGCTGGCGACGATCAGCGGGATGAACAACAGCATGTAATAGTAAGCACCGCTGTGCCAGCCCAACATCAGCACACCCAGTGTCGAGTGGCCCAGCACCTCCAGGCGCATCATGTTTACTGCGAGACGGTTATGACCTTGCACTAGCAAGTAGTAGGCAGCCAGGTAGATGGCCATGCTGAGTATGTTCACCCAGGTCAGCACGGGTGAATCAAGGTAGTAGAACAACCCCATCAACAGCACGTCGACCCCTGCGCCCAGCAGCGCGCAGCGTTTCAGGACTGGCCAGAAGATCAATCGGGTGGAGGCTTCCTTGGGAGGACGCATGGAGGTAGTGCCTCTATAGCCACACGGCGTCCATAGGACATGAGCGGTCAGGGTTAAATTTTTATAGTGAGAGTGAGAGTGTTAACACCCCTGCTCACATAGTAGCGGTAAACACAACCCGGACACAGCCTGGAACAGTCCTATTTTTAAAAATGTTTTGCGCAATACACGCAAAAAACAATATCAAAATTGATACACTTTTCACTTCGTCCGGGAAGCTGCCATCGCTTCACAGCGAGCAGCGTTTCTGCGTCCAAACCCAGAGATTGACGGGGCTGATACAGACTTATAACGCGCTCGCGAAGGTGGCCGCCCGGCGCATTCCATGTTGGCGCCCCCATGTATTGATCTGACGCCACTGCCTGCTAAGCTCAAGGACCAGCGAGATCGAGCCCAGAAAGCATGACATTAAAGAATCTTGAGAAACAGTTAACATTCCTGAAAGAAATTGATCGCCTGAAACGGGTAACCCGACAATCCCCTTTACTTGATAATAGCCGAAGAGAAAATTCCGCTGAGCATTCATGGCACCTGGCAATGTATGCACTAATACTGGACGAGTATGCGTGTGAGCTTGTGAATACTCATCGCGTCATACACATGCTCTTGTTGCATGACATCGTCGAGATCGACGCTGGCGATTTCCCAATCCACGCAAAATCCTCGACAGCTGTCCAGGCGGAGAACGAATACAAGGCAGCCATTCGTTTGTTTTCTCTATTGCCCGACGCACAGCGAAGCGAATGTCTAGCGCTTTGGATGGAGTTTGAACTCGCAGAAACAGAGGATGCTAAGTTTGCGAAAGCACTGAACCGCTTACAGCCGCTTCTTACAAATATTGTGACTGGCGGCGGGACATGGATCGAGAATGACGTATCACTCGACCAGGTCGTTTCACGCTACGGCCCTCCGATTAAAAGAGGCGCACCTTTGCTATGGACTGCGTGTGAGGAATGGTTAGCCGAACACTTCAAGCAGGGTTGAACGTCTGTCCACGTTGGTCATATCAGATCAAGAAAGCCTGAAGGGTAAAACACTATTTGACCCTACCAGACGTGCTGAAGGCGAGAAGCGTTTTACTGGATAAGCATCCTCAGCGACATTAGCCGTGAGGCCGCTCGGCGCGTTGGTCATAATGGCATCGCGCGGTTGTGGTGAAGGTCAATGGAGCCGCGAATCAAACGATAGGCTTTCCAGACCCACGCCAGGAACCACACTAGCCAGGCAAGTGGAATGCCGATCAATGTAATAAACAGTACCCCGCCGATTGCCATCCACAGCACGTACCACCAAAACGAGTGGATCATCCAACGGTGGTGGCTGTGGATCATCGTGTCAGCCGATTCCGAGCGCTTGATATAGTTGACGATCACAGGGAGGATCGACAGCATGCCTAGCGATAAAAGAAAGGTTAACGCATGGATCACATACAGAATGGCCGCCCACGTCTTGCCTTCTTTAACGCCCCGCTCCAACATCACTTCTTGCGACACTACCCGCCTCCTGATGCAGGGAAACATCCCCGTCTCATCCATCATGAAATTATTCAATCTTATAGCCGCATGAGTCTTGGGGCTGTGGATTTCTTATGTGACGTGTCGCGGACAAAGGTTGGTGACCTGCAGGGATCAATGGGCTCAGCCGCGCAGGTAAGCTCCCAGACCTGCTCAGCCGCCCTGATTGCGCTCTCTTCAGCCACGCAGCTTCAAAGCTTCATGTTGAGCGAGACGTAAGCCGAACGGCCTGGGGCGGGCGAAAACATCGCCTGGTCATCGCCACCCCAAAAGAAGTTGTCATACCACACGTACTCATAGTCCCGGTCGGTCAGGTTCTTGACCTGGAGGTCGATGCTGGTTGCCGCACTCAGACGATAACTTACATTGGCGTCCATCACGGCGAACCCCCCATATTTTCCGGTGTCGTTAGCGGTGTCGATATAGTAATCGCCCTGAGCCCGGGCTTGCATACCGAAGCGCCAGTCATCATTCATGCGGTACTCGACGCCAAGATTGCTGACATAGCGTGGCGTGGAGAAGACTTCTTTGCCAGCCAAAGATTTGCCATTGGCATCAAATGCCTTGATCACCTTGGCCTCCTGGATTGCATGGGAACCCCATACCGTCCACTGTTCATCAAGCCGGGAAGTGAACTGCATATCGATACCTCGACGACGAGTTTCCCCCAGGCCGACTGTTGTCCCTGTGGCCGGCATGTTCGACACTTCATCCGTCGCGTCCTGTTGCCACACCGCAATTCGAGTTTCGGTACCGGCAAACGGGCGGTATTTTACCCCTACTTCCTTACCCGTATTGATTGACGGATCGTAGTGGGACGCGCCGTTGATCAGATACCCTGGCTCGGCGTTGCCGGTAAGTATCTGGAACGTGCGACCCCAGTTGGCATAGACGTCGACGTCTTGATTGACGCTATAGACGACGCTGAGCTTGGGCTGCTCGATCCATCCGTAATCCTGCAATGGTCCTCTCGTGACTGAAGTACCATTGAACGCCTTGGTATTCCCACTGAATTTGTCCACGCGCATGGCGGGGATGATCTTGAGCGAGTCGGTCGGCTGGATAATGGCCTGAACATAGCCACCCACGTTATACAACGTGTAGCGATCGTCATTCTGGATGCGCGCCGGGGATGCGTTGAAATCGGTGGGCACGCCATAGGCAAATCGCCGGCGCTCGTAAGTGTTGTTCTGCTCTTCGTAGCTGATGCCGCCATCGAGCGTAACCAGATCATTGACGCGCCAGGTCAGGTTATTCAGCATCCCACGTTGTTGTTCGTCCCAGAAACGACGCTGGCGCGGCGCGTTGCCAGGTTGATAACGGGTAAAGGTAATCGAGCGGTCATCGTTGTAGCTGTTGTAATAGAGCTTGCTGCTCAGATTCAGATCGTCATTTGGCTGCCAGTCCATGTGCAGGCTCAAATGCTTCATGTCACGATCACTGCGGTCATTGCTATTCTTGCCCGGCGAATCGGTACGACTGGCGTGCAGCTCTTCGCGAGTCAGGAAACCGCCCTCGTCAGCCTGGTGATGATAGAGACGTGCAATAGCGCCAATGCGAAAGGTCTGATCCTCGTTGCTGAGAAACCATTTGCCGCCCAGAGCGTATTTGTTGGAATTACTGTGGTCGCGGGAGCCCTCAGAATCCTGTTTGGCCAGCAGGTAGTTCTGCGCGAAATTACCCTCTTCGTGCCCAATAGCCAGTTGCATCTCTCGGGTATTGAAGCTGCCATATGTCAGGCGGCTATCAACATAGTTCCCACCCTGGCGGGTAGCGTAATTGATGTTGCCGCCTATATTGTGCAGGCCGTAGCGAGGGTCATTAGTACCGCGCACCACCTCAATGTGATCGATATCCAGAGGGAAAATCATATCGACAAAGCGCTGGTTGCCGCTGTTGACGTTGCTGGGGATGCCGTCGATCAACACTTTTATGCCATTGATATAGCCTTCGCCGTTGAATGCACGGAAAGTAGCTTTGCCGGACTCAGCGCCCTGCCCGGTCTCGGTCAGTTGAACGCCGGGCATCTGCCCAAGCAACTGCCAACTGTTCATCACGTTCTTGTCTTCTACCTGGTCACCACCCAGCACATCTACTGAAGTCAGTACATTCTCGCTGCGCAAGGCGACACTTTCATGCTGCGAGATGCGCACCTCTCCCAACGTAATGGTTGAATGTCCAGACTGCGCGGCGTAAAGGTCGGTCGTGGCCAGCGCTGTCAAAACAGCAAAAGAGGCCGAGGCGGGTTTCATGATATCTCCGAAACTACAGGATCGCAGTAGAGTGGCTAACTGGCGACGGAACTCAGTACGCGTTAAAGCATTGATAACGCGGCACCTGACATCCGAAGCCAAACGGTCAGCACTTTAAATTGTTATAACGTAACAATTCCACCAGGATTTGTAACTCGATGTTAGCGGCAGATTCACTCAATCAGCTTGGCAGCGTTTTGGGTCCGGGATTAGGTCCGCAAGGCGCACGGGAGCAATAGCTTGATCGCCTCAGGCCTGAAACACGCTGACGCCGCTCGTTGCTCGCAACCTGGCCAGATCGCTGTCTACTTACCACTGTCATGGCGCCGAATTCTTCCGGCGATCCATGAAAGCAATATTGCAGGTATGGAAAGGATAGCGGCGTAGATGAAGCCG
Organism: Pseudomonas viridiflava; assembly: GCF_900585905.1. Taxonomy (GTDB): domain Bacteria; phylum Pseudomonadota; class Gammaproteobacteria; order Pseudomonadales; family Pseudomonadaceae; genus Aquipseudomonas. The sequence continues at coordinate 812,146 of NZ_UTVH01000001.1, read as the reverse complement.
ACGCCCAGCAATGGGGACAGCCCAGATGACGCCACCATCACCGGGATCTGGGCGAACATGACAATCGCACCCGCAGACCACGGATAGCTTTTTAGCGTCGACCCCAGGACCATCGACAAAACCAGCGCTGCTGGATAAACGATGGGCCAGAAGCTGGCAGCGTCCCATGGCTCTTGCGCCCCTGTCAGGACGGAGACGGCAGCCCAGAAAATAAGAGACGCGACCCAGATCACAATGAATGCCATCCTCTATTCCTGCCTGCTCGCTTGGTGCCGCTGGGGGTCGGTTGATGTTACCACCGCCCTCAGCCATGGCTATGCGCCGCGTGATGCGATGACAGCCGAATCGCTTCGCAAACCGAATCGGTCTAAACGGAAACGCCTGACTCTAGCTCGCTAATTGCCGACACTTAAAGCACGCGCATTCAGATCTGCGAGACAAAAAAAAATCCGGAAATCCACATTTTCATGGGCCTTCCAGATTTTTGAAATGGTGGGTCGTGTGGGATTCGAACCTACGACCAATTGGTTAAAAGCCAACTGCTCTACCAACTGAGCTAACGACCCTCTGTTGTGTGGCGCGTATATTACTGATTTCTATGAGTAATTCAACACCTTTCTGGAAATAATTTAAAAATAACGTGTTGGGTCGCTGACACCCGCTGCAGCGAAGCCATCTGCGCGCAGGCGACAGCTGTCGCATTTGCCGCAAGCGCGGCCTTGGTCGTCGGCCTGATAACAGGAAACGGTGAGACCGTAATCCACCCCCAGACGCATGCCTGCCTTGACGATATCGGCCTTGCTCAGATTCTGCAGCGGCGCCCGAATGGTAAAGCCCTGCCCTTCAACCCCAGCCTTGGTCGCCAGGTTGGCCATCCTCTCGAACGACTCGATGAACTCGGGGCGGCAGTCCGGATAGCCGGAATAATCCACTGCGTTGACGCCAATAAAGATATCCCGCGCACCCAATACTTCTGCCCAGCCAAGGGCCAGGGACAGAAACACGGTGTTGCGGGCTGGCACGTAAGTAACAGGAATGCCTTCGCCCGGCGTTTCCGGCACGTCAATCGAGCTGTCAGTCAACGCAGAACCGCCCATGCCATCCAGATCCAGGCCGATGACCTTGTGCGCCACGGCACCGAGATCGCGCGCTACACGCGCTGCAGCATCGAGCTCGGCGCGATGGCGCTGGCCGTAGTCGAAACTCATGGTGTAGCAGGCGTAGCCCTGCTCCCGTGCCATGGCAACGACAGTGGCGGAATCAAGCCCGCCGGACAGCAGGATGACGGCTCTTTTTTCAGTCATGGTTGCATCACTCATATCAGCGCCCCGGCTCATCGTTCCAGAGAAATTTATGCAGCTGCATCTGCAGGCGTACTGGCAAGTTATCAGCGACGATCCAGTCCGCCAGGTCTCGTGCGTTCAACTGATGATGGCTCGGCGAAAAGAGCACCTCATCGGCGCGACGCTCAAGTCCGTACTGAATCAGCTTGGATACTGACCAGTCGTAGTCTTCGCGGGAACAGATGACGAACTTCACCTGATCGTTGGGCGTCAGCAACTCGATATTTTCATAGCGATTGCGCGCGACTTCCATTGAGCCAGGTGTTTTCAAGTCCAGAATGCGACTGACGCGGCTATCGACGGCAGAGATGTCCAGGGCACCGCTGGTTTCCAGCGACACCTCATAACCCGCGTCACAGAGCCGCTGCATCAGCGGGATGGCATTGGGCTGAGCCAATGGCTCACCGCCGGTCACGCAGACGTAACGGGGACGATACTCGGCGACCTGCGCCATGATGTCGTCCAGGGTCTGCACAGTGCCGCCGCTGAACGCATAGGCGCTGTCGCAATACTGGCAACGCAGCGGGCAGCCGGTCAGGCGTACAAACACAGTGGGCAAACCCGCAGTCCGGGTTTCCCCCTGCAGGGAATAGAAAATTTCGGTGATGCGTAGTGTTTCTTGCATAGGGGCCACGGGCGTAACAGCTAGACAGGCCGTCCGCCTCCGTCAGGCACTTCACAGCACCCTGCAACCGCAGAATCCAGAGAAGCGTATTTAAAAGTACCGAAAATTCGGGTGGAGAATTCTAACGAAAAAAGCCGCGACAAGCGCGGCTTTCTTGAACGAGCGGTCAGGCCATCAGAGACGCTGAAGATCTCGCTGAGCGAGCTGGGCAGCAGACGTGCCCGGATATTGCGCGACAACCTGCTGAAGAATGCCTTTGACCTTGTCGGTGTGGCCCAGACGGCGTTCCACATCAGCCAGCTTGTACAGTGAGTCCGGCACCTTCGGATGCTTGGGGTACGCCTGGCTGACTTTCGCGAAAGCCTGACCGGCACCCTGCAGATCCCCTTTAGCCAGATTCACTTCACCTAGCCAATACTGGGCATTGCCCGCATAGGTGCTGTTTGGGTATTTGCGCAGAAAGGCAGTGAACGCCTGACTGGCTTTATCGAAGTCCTTGGCCTTGATCAAATCGAAGGCTGCTTCGTAATAAAGCTTTTCCTTCGCTGGATCAGGTGGCTCGGTTGCTGCCGACGGCGCTTGCGCTGCAGGAGCGGAAGGAGCACCGCTGGCATTGATGTCGCTGCCAGCGGCTGAAGAATTATTGGAGGCTGCTGCGGCTGCACCGCCCGCTCCTATGCGTGAATCCAGATCCTGATACCGCTCAAGCGCTTCCTGCTTCATGCGCTGGATATCATTCTGCTGAACCTCGACCATCCCGCGCAACCGCGCGATCTCGTCCTGCATCTGTTGCAACTGCATGAACAGCTGACCTTGTGCCGAGGGCTGGGCCGTAACCCCTCCCCCGGCATAGGCGCCGGACGTGCCATAACCCGCTGGCGGATAACTGCTGCTGCCAGAGCCAGAATTGTTATCGACCACAGGAACCGCACCCCACGCAGCAAGTGGAAGGGTGAGGGCCAAAACGGTTAAAGCACGTCGGCACGTTCGCATGTCAAATTACTTACGCAGTTCGACGCGACGGTTCTGAGCCCACGATTGCTCGTCGTTGCCGGTAGCAACTGGACGCTCTTCGCCGTAGGAAACCAGTTCCAGCTGAGCTGGGGAAACACCTTGCAGTACCAGGTAACGCTGAACGGCTTTCGCACGACGCTCGCCCAGTGCCATGTTGTACTCACGAGTACCACGTTCGTCGGTGTTGCCTTCCAGAACAACGCGAGCGCCGTTGGATTTCAGGTCTTTGGCGTGAACGTCCAGAGCGCGCATGGCTTCTGGCTTCAGGTCCGAACTGTCGTATTCGAAGTAGAAAGTAGTGATAGCGCGCAGAGCAGCTTCTTCGCTCAGGCTGCCATCTACTGCGCCAGTGTTGGAGCCGTAACCGGCGTTTGGATCAACAGCAGCGCCTTCACCGGCGTTGTCGCCGCCTTTGGACGAGCAACCTACAGCTACAGCCATGGCCAGAGCCAGAGCAGCAAACTTACCAAACTTAAGCATTTCCATCGTGAAACTCCTAATGAACCCCAGTTGTGTGTAGCAAACTCTTTTTGTAGCGCCGCGTCAGTTCAGGTAAGGGGACCAGGACGGTTCTCTGACTTCGCCTTGTGCGGTAGGAAGCGGGAGCCTTACGCGTCCGTTAATGGACACGAGCATCAAGACTCCCCGGCCCTGCTGGCGGGTGGCGTAGATTACCATGGTGCCGTTGGGCGCAACAGTAGGCGACTCATCAAGGTTGCTATCTGTGAGGATTTTTACATTCCCACGTGCCAGGTCCTGTACAGCGACCTTGAAGTTGGTGAAGCCATCCTGCCGGTGAATCATTACCAGCGTCTTTTCATCCGCCGACAACTTCGGATTGGCGTTGTAGTTACCCACAAACGTGACGCGCTCGGCGCCACCGCCATTGATATTGGTCTTGTAGATCTGCGGCTTGCCGCCACGGTCCGACGTGAAGTACAGCGTCGAGCCGTCCTTGCCGAAGAACGGTTCGGTGTCGATCGACGAGTCGTTGGTCACGCGGCCCAGTTGACGGGAAGCCAGGTTCATCACATAGATTTCCGGGTTGCCATCTTTGGACAACACGAATGCCAGCTTCGTGCCATCAGGCGACCACGCCGGTGCGCCGTTCAGACCTTCGAAGTTGGTGATCTGCTCGCGGCGGCCAGTATCAATGTGCTGAACGAAGATACGCGGGCGCTTCTGTTCGAACGATACATAGGCAATACGCTTGCCATCGGGTGCGAAGCGCGGCGACAGAATAGGCTCGCGTGACTGCAACAAGGTGACTGCACGGGCGCCGTCGTAATCCGAACGCTGCAGGGTGAAGCGTGTGTTGTTCTCGGAGAAGCGCTCTGCCGTCACGTACAGCATGCGAGTAGAGAATGCACCTTTGATGCCGGTCAGCTTTTCAAATGACTGGTCAGCAATATAGTGCGACATGTCGCGCAGCTGATCGGTTGTGCCCGACACATTGCCGGTCAATACCTGCTGCTCGGTGGCCACATTGAACAATGCGTATTGAACCTGCAGACGACCGCCTGCGGGGACGACATTGCCCACCATGACGTACTGGGCACCCAGCGCTTTCCAGTCGCGGAAGATGACTTCACTTGCCTGGGTCGGCAGGCTGATCATGTTCTGACGAGGAATCGGGCCATAGTAGCCCGAGTTACGCAGGTCATTGCCGATGATTTCCGACATGTCTTCTGGCAATACGTTGCCGCCCTGCCAGCCAAACGGGACCACCGCGATCGGGGTAGCCCGGTCACTGCCGCTGGTGACCAGAATGTTCTTTTCTTCTGCGGCAGCCAGTGTGGCGGCGCAACAGAGAGCGACTACCAGTAGTCCTCGAAAAAGCTTGATCACAAGGCTAGATCTCCAGGTGTGAATGTCATCTTGAATGAACGATATTGGGCGAAGTCAGCTGGCTTCATACCCTGCATTTCCGTCAAACGGCCAATATTCTTGACTGCCGCCACCGCCGAACTGTCAAACGGACCGTCGCCACTGGACTTTGACACCGCAACCGAAGCAATCGTACCGTCGGGCAACATACCGATCTGCAAGGTCACGGACATGTTGTTACGCGCCGATGGCGGACGACTCCAGCCTTCCGATGCGCGAACACGGATCAGGTCGTCGAAACTGCCTGCCGTTTCATCACCCTGTTCGTCTGCCAATGCCTGTTGCCGCTCAGTCTTGTCCGAAAGCAGATCAGCCAGTGCCTGCGCTTTTTTGTCTTCGGCAGATTTGCGCGCCGCTTCCTGAGCCTTTTTGGCCGAATCGGCAGCCGCCTTTTTCTTCGCGTCGTCAGACGCTTTCTTTTTAGCGTCTTCGGCAGCCTTTTTCTTGGCGTCCTCAGCCGCTTTCTTCTTGGCGTCGTCGGCAGCCTGTTTCTTCGCCTCCTCGGCAGCCGCCTTCTTGGCGTCTTCCTCGGCTTTTTTCTTGGCGTCGTCTTCGGCCTTCTTCTTGGCTATGTCGGCAAGCTGCTTCTCTTCAGCTTTCTTGGCATCGGCTTTCTTGGCTTCGTCGTTTTTCTTCGCCTCGTCAGCCTTCTTCGCCGCTTCCTTGGCCGCCTCGGCTTTCGCAGCAGCTGCCTCGGACTTCTGTTCTTCCGCTTTTTGAGCAGCCTCTTCTTTCTTTTGTTCCGCAGCTTTTACCGCTTCCTGCTTTTCCTGCTCGACTTTTTTCTGTTCCAACTGCTCGACTTCGGTCTGTCGGGCAGCGGTCTTCTTCGCCTCGCCAGCAATCTTCTGGTTCGTCTGGGTGGTTGCCTGACTCTTGGACTTGAGCTGGTACAGGGTGGCCTGCACGATAGGCTTGGCTTCCGGCAACTCTGGAGTCATGGCAAAGCTGACGAACAGCATGCCAAAAATCAGAATATGCAACGCCACGGCCCAGACACTAGGCCAGAAGTAATTCTCCGAGGCGGACGGCTCTCGAATCGGCTGCATCAGGGGGCCTCAGTAATCAAGCCAACATTCCCGACCCCGGCTTTCTGCAGACCACCCATGGTGCCCATGACAGAACCGTAATCCACGGTCTTGTCGCCACGAATGAAGACCTGCGTCTGCTTGCCGGCATCACGTCCGGCAGCAACGATCTTGGTCACGGCAGACGTCAGTTGCGGCAAGGTCATTGCCTTGTCCATCTGCTTGTCGGTGTCGACTTCACTGCCGACGTTCCAGTAATAAGTCTTGTCAGCCTTGATCGAAATGGTCAGGACCTGATTGTTGTTGTCCTGTGGCAAAGCCTCACTGGAGACTTTGGGCAGGTCGACCTTCACACCCTGATTGATCATGGGAGCGGTGACCATGAAGATGACCAGCAGCACCAGCATCACGTCGATGTAGGGCACCACGTTCATTTCGGCAACCGGCTTGCGTTTTCTGCGTCGATCTCGAGCGATTAAAGCCATGGGGAATTACCTGCTCACTCTTCGCTGGTGTGCACTTTACGGTGCAGGATGGCCTGGAATTCGTCGGCAAATGTGTAATAGCGACTGATCAGGGTCTCGCTGCGTGCTGCAAAACGGTTGTAGGCAATAACGGCCGGGATTGCGGCAAACAGACCAATCGCGGTGGCGATCAGCGCTTCGGCAATACCTGGCGCGACGGTGGCGAGGGTCGCCTGTTGCGCCGTCGCCAGGCCGCGGAAGGAGTTCATGATCCCCCATACAGTACCGAACAGACCGACATACGGGCTGGTGGAACCCACGGTGGCGAGATATGGCAGGCCAGCTTCCAGCTTTTCTTCTTCACGGGAGATGGCCACGCGCATAGCACGGGCAACGCCTTCCATGACGGCATCAGGATCGACCCCGGCCTGCTGGCGCAGACGGGAGAATTCCTTGAAGCCGGCGCGGAAGATCTGCTCGACACCCGAATCCGGGTCTGGATTGCTGCCCGCCTGACGGTACAGCTTGGACAGATCGATTCCGGACCAGAACCGCTCTTCAAAGCTGTCCAGTGCGCGACGCCCGGCCCGCAGCATATTGCTGCGCTGGAAAATCACGATCCACGAAGTGACTGAAGCAGCCACCAGAATCAGCATGACCAACTGAACGACAATGCTGGCATTACTGACCAAACTCCACATCGAGGAATGGTCGACGACGTTAGCTTCCACGCTTGCTCTCCTGCTCTGAAAGTGTGCCCGCGCCACCCTGGTCGGCAAAGGCCGCGCGCAGGGCTTCGGGAATGGCCCGGGGTTTCAAACTATCGGCGCGTACACACGCCACCAAAAACTGCCCTTCACAGAGCAGCATGTCATCCGCGGCCCGCCTGACCTGTTGCGTAAAGCGCAGGCTGGCGCGGTTCAATTCGTTTACTTCGGCGCTGACCACCAGTTCATCATCGAGCCGCGCCGGCCGGTGATACCGGGCCTCGCTGGAATGCACGACAAACAGGCAGTTTTCCTGCGCCATCGAGGACTGGGCAAAACCCAGTTCCCGCAGCCGCTCGGTACGAGCGCGCTCCATGAATTTAAGATAATTGACGTAGTAGACAATGCCGCCTGCGTCGGTGTCCTCGTAATAAACGCGACAACGATGTGCGAATGCCGGTACCCCGTTTTGCGCGCGCATACTCTAGTGCTTACTCCTCGGGTTGCCAATCCGCCATTATCACTGTTTTTCACCATTCGACGGGTTATTTGCGGTCACCGTTGCCCGACTGCCAGTCAGACCGCGACAACCCTGAATAAATCTGCATTTCGCCGCTTTAACTGTCTTCATCTGCAACAAACTGCTCCGTGCCAGGCATTTCGCCCATCCGTGACGGAACGTTAAGCCCAAAATGCAGATAGGCATGCCGGGTAACGACGCGTCCGCGCGGCGTGCGCATGATATAGCCTTGTTGAATCAAATAGGGTTCCAGCACATCTTCGATAGTGTGACGCTCTTCACTGATGGCGGCGGCGAGACTGTCGACACCGACGGGGCCGCCATCGAATTTCTCGATCATGGTCAACAGCAGGCGGCGGTCCTGATGATCAAAACCGTGCTCATCCACATCCAGCAGATTGAGCGCCAGGTCAGCGGTGGCCTTGGTGATCTGCCCGTTACCGCGCACTTCGGCGAAATCGCGCACCCGGCGCAACAGACGGTTGGCAATGCGCGGCGTGCCACGGGCACGCCGGGCAATTTCGAAGGCGCCTTGCGGCTCGATGGGCAGCCCCATGATGCCCGCCGACCGGGTGACGATGGTGGCCAGATCAGCGATGCTGTAGAACTCAAGGCGCTGCACAATGCCGAAGCGGTCGCGCAACGGGTTGGTCAGCATGCCGGCGCGGGTCGTGGCGCCCACCAGGGTGAAGGGCGGCAGGTCGAGTTTGATCGAGCGCGCGGCAGGACCTTCGCCGATCATGATGTCGAGCTGGAAATCTTCCATCGCCGGGTACAGCACCTCTTCGACGATGGGCGAAAGGCGGTGAATCTCGTCGATGAACAGCACGTCGTTAGGTTCAAGATTGGTCAGGATCGCGGCAAGATCGCCAGGCCGCTCAAGTACCGGGCCCGAAGTGCTCTTGATCGACACCGACATTTCCTGGGCAATGATGTTGGCCAGCGTGGTCTTGCCGAGGCCCGGCGGGCCGAAAATCAGGGTGTGATCCAGCGCTTCGTTGCGGCCACGGGCAGCCTGGATGAACAACTCCATCTGCTCGCGCACGGTGGGCTGACCAATATAGTCAGCCAGGCTCAGGGGGCGAATGGCGCGATCGATCTGCTCTTCACGATCACGACTGCCGGTTGCGGTTATCAGGCGGTCAGCATCAATCACTTAAGCCATTCCCTTCAACGCACGTCGAATCAAATCTGCACTGCTCAAATCTTTTTCCTTGATAGCGGTCACCGCCTTGCTGGCTTCCTGCGGCTTGTAGCCCAGGGATATCAGCGCGCTCACGGCGTCAGCCTCGGCCGTTGCCACCGGTTCAGGGGCATTAGGCCCGCTGGATACCAGAGTGAACGTACCCGGCAGGGATTCCCAGGCCTTAAAGCGGTCTTTCAATTCCACCAGCAGACGCTCGGCGGTCTTCTTGCCGACACCAGGGATACGGGTCAGCGCCGAGGTATCCTGGGCCTGTACGCAGCGCACCAGCTCATCGACCTCAAGCCCGGACATCAGTGCCAGCGCCAGCTTGGGGCCAACGCCGTTGAGGCGTATCAACTCACGAAACAGCTCGCGCTCACGCTTTTCATAAAAACCATAAAGCAGATGGGCGTCTTCGCGAACCACCAGATGGGTGTGCAACGTCACGGTTTCGCCCACATGCGGCAGGCGATAGAGCGTGGTCATGGGGACCTCCAGCTCATAGCCGACGCCATTTACATCGAGCACCAGATGCGGCGGCTGTTTCTCGGCCAGAGCGCCGCGCAAACGTCCAATCACGGAGTCAATCCTTTCATGTAACCGGTCTGGACCGGTGCAAAGTCATGGTCGCCATCATCACAGGCCTGACGATAGCTGCGAGCGAAAATGTTTTAGCGGATGATGCTATCAGACCCGCAGCGGTGTGGTGACAGCCATTACAGACGCAGCCTGCCGCCACGGCTGCGGGCCGTGTTCAAACCGTGGGGAATCAGGCTTGATCGAGTGTGGGCGTGGCACAGGGCGATTGCCAGTGCGTCGGAGGCATCGATCTGTGGCTTCTGGGTCAGCTTTAGCAGGTGCATGACCATCATCATCACCTGCTCCTTGTTGGCGCCACCGGTTCCGGCCACCGCCTGCTTGACCTGGGTGGCCGTGTATTCGGCGATTTCCAGGCTCGCTTCGGCACCCGCCACAATCGCGGCACCGCGAGCCTGGCCCAGCTTCAGCGCGGAATCTGCATTGCGCGCCATGAACACCTTTTCAATCCCCATGGTCACCGGGCCGTACGTCTGGATCACCTCGCTCACACCCCGAAACACAATCTGCAGGCGTTCGTGCAGCTCGCCGCTGCCGGTGCGAATGCAGCCCGATGCCACGTAGACACAACCACGACCAGTGTCTCGCACCACGCCATAGCCAGTGATGCGCGAACCAGGGTCGATACCAAGAATAAGAGTCATAACGCCTGCAGCTTGAAAGTGACGCGGGAAAAGACCGCAGCATAAAGGCAGAAGCCGGAGGCCGATAGCGATGTATGCACATCGCGTCGTCGCTCCGGCCCCGCGGGTATTACCAGATTGATACGATCAGCCCAGCTGCTCCATGACCTCGTCCGGAATTTCCGCATTCGAATAGACGTTCTGCACGTCATCCAGGTCTTCAAGCATGTCGATCAGCTTGAGCACCTTTTCTGCGGTGTCCAGATCGAGGACTGCACTGGTGGTGGGCAGCATGACGATTTCGGCATCGACGGGGACGAAACCTGCTGCCTCCAGCGCGTTACGCACTGCATAGAAACCAGCGAAAGAGGTGAAGACATCCACGCTGCCGTCGTCGTTAGTGACCACATCGTCAGCGTCCGCTTCCATGGCCGCTTCGATCAGGGCATCTTCATCGACACCCGCCGCAAAGGAAATCTGCCCCTTGCGATCAAACAGATAGGCCACCGAACCATCGGTGCCCAGATTGCCACCGCACTTGGTAAACGCATGGCGCACCGCTGCAGCCGTGCGATTGCGGTTGTCAGTCATGGTTTCAACCATGATTGCCACGCCACCGGGACCGTAGCCTTCGTAACCCAGCTCTTCGACATCGTCACCGTCTGCAGCACCGGTGCCACGCGCGACCGCGCGGTCGATGGTGTCGCGGGTCATGTTGGCGCCAAGGGCCTTGTCCAGCGCCAGGCGCAGACGCGGGTTGGAACCTGGATCACCGCCACCCTGCCTGGCCGCGACGGTCAGCTCACGAATCCACTTGGTGAAAATCTTGCCTTTCTTGGCATCCTGACGCTCTTTGCGGTGCTTGATGTTTGCCCACTTAGAATGACCTGCCATGTCTCACTCCGAATTCTTTGGTCCAGCACCTTCGTCGTCCGCCCACTCAAGCTCGGGCGAAACGCTTTGACCCGATCTGCGTACTGCCAGGTGCATCCGGGCGGTCAAACCCGGAGCCCCTGAGCCGCGTTACTCAGCCTTCGGCTGTTCGCGCAGACGGATGTGCAGCTCGCGCAATGCCTTGGCATCGACCACGCCGGGTGCCTGAGTCATGACATCGGCCGCGCTCTGGGTTTTCGGGAACGCGATCACTTCACGAATAGACTGCGCGCCGGTCATCAGCATGACCAGACGGTCCAGGCCGAAAGCCAGACCGCCATGCGGTGGTGCGCCGTACTTCAGGGCGTCAAGCAGGAAGCCAAACTTCTCCTGCTGCTCGTCCTCGGCGATACCCAGCAGGCGGAAGACGGCCTGCTGCATTTCCTTGCGGTGAATACGGATCGAACCGCCACCCAGCTCGGTGCCGTTGAGGACCATGTCGTAAGCACGTGACAGCGCGGTCGCCGGGTTGGCTTCCAGCTCTTGCGGCGTGCACTTGGGTGCCGTGAACGGGTGGTGCAACGCGGTGAAACTGCCGTCATCGTTCTCTTCGAACATCGGGAAGTCCACGACCCACATAGGCGCCCACTCGCAGGTGTGCAGCTTGAAGTCGTTGCCGACCTTGATCCGCAGCGCGCCCAAAGCTTCGCTGACGATCTTGGCCTTGTCGGCGCCGAAGAACACGATGTCGCCATCCACTGCACCCACGCGATCCAGGATCACGTTGAGGTTGGCTTCCGGAATGTTCTTGACGATCGGCGACTGCAGACCATCCACGCCGTTGGCGCGTTCATTGACCTTGATGTATGCCAGGCCCTTGGCACCATAGATGCCGACGAACTTGGTGTAATCGTCGATCTGCTTGCGGGGAATGCTTGCTCCACCAGGAACGCGCAGTGCGGCAATGCGGCATTTAGGGTCATTGGCCGGGCCGCTGAACACCTTGAACTCGACGTCCTTGAGCTGATCGGCGACGTCCACCAGTTCCAGCGGGTTGCGCAGATCGGGTTTATCCGAACCATAGCGACGCATGGCTTCTTCGAACGTCATGTGCGGGAAGGCATCGAACTCCAGGTCCAGCACTTCCTTGAACAGCTGACGCACCATCTTTTCGGTCAGGCCGATAATCTCTTCTTCATTGAGGAAGCTGGTCTCGATGTCGATCTGAGTGAACTCAGGCTGACGATCGGCACGCAGGTCTTCATCACGGAAGCACTTGGCGATCTGGTAGTAACGATCAAACCCGGCAACCATCAGCAGCTGCTTGAACAGTTGCGGTGATTGCGGCAGCGCGAAGAAGCTGCCCGGGTGTGTGCGGCTAGGCACCAGGTAATCACGAGCGCCTTCAGGGGTTGCGCGGGTAAGAATCGGCGTCTCGACGTCGAGGAATCCGTTTTCGTCCAGGTAACGACGGATGCTGGTGGTGATGCGCGAACGCAGACGCAGCTTTTCCGCCATTTCCGGACGACGCAAATCAATGAAGCGGTAGCGCAGACGGGTTTCTTCACCGACGTCGGAGTACTCGTTCAACGGGAACGGTGGCGTCTCCGATTCGTTGAGCACCTCCAGTTCGTAGCCCAGCACTTCAATGGCGCCAGAGGCCATGTTGGCATTCACGGCGCCAGCGGGACGTGCACGCACCTTGCCGGTAACCTTGACAACGTATTCACTGCGCACGCGGTCAGCCGCCGCGAAAGTGTCGGCACGGTCAGGATCGAACACCACCTGAGCCAGGCCCTCGCGATCACGAATATCGAGGAAGATGACGCCCCCGTGGTCACGACGACGGTGGACCCATCCGCAAAGGGTAATTTCCTGACCTTCCAGGCTCTCGTTCAGTTGGCCGCAATAATGGCTGCGCATCATGATGGTCTGTTCACTTCTCGTAATTCAAAATTCGGTGGAGCTTGCGCTCGATAGTGCAAGAGCCCACGCATGGGTTCAAGCTGTCAGCCCGTCAGGCTGAGAACTATAGGCGAAGACGCGCCTGTTTAAGCAAGGCGAAGGATTATATAGAGTAAATCAGGGATGCGCAGCCGCGCAGAAGGGTTCGGTGCGAGATCAAGTGACCGAACCGCGACACAGCGCGCGGCATGATGGCAAGGCAGGCAGGCATCACAAGGATGCGAGCCTGCCTGAAAATCAGGATGCAGCGCTCAGACTGTGGGCCTGAACCGCCGGAATGCGGCCACCCTTGAGCAGATGCGCAACGCACACTACCCGGATCAACCCGCTGAAATTCTTTACGCCGCCGTGGCGCAGATGGACTTCCCTGTCGATGTAGGAAAGTACGGCATTGATGGAGCAATGATTGGAATTGGCGATCGTCGAAAGGATGTTCCAATACACGTTTTCCAGACGCAGACAGGTCGACAGCCCGTTGAGCCGCACCGAGCGCGAATGCGGCTGCGCCAGTGTCATGTTGAAGTCTTCGACAAACGGATCGTCATGGATGTGCACCTGCCGCCCATGCCCCCTTAACTCGTGTTCGACCTCTTGCACCATAGTGATGTCCTTTTAAAAGTGATCAATTCGGGTTCCTTGAGAAACATTTAAATATAAATAAATGCCCGCCCCTATAAAGCCCGATTTACAGGCCCGAATATAGGGGCGGTATTCCCCTCATGTTGTAGGAGAACACTACATTTAGACTGAGAATGATGAGTGGCGTGCACGCGCCATACCAAATGACAGGCCCGTGTGGACTATATAGTTATAGAAAGTTTAAATCCGGAGAGAACACTGCACGTACAAAAGATAATGACTATGCAGAAGGCGACCAGCGAAATGGAAAAAGCGAACGACGCATTGCGCGTCGTTCGCCCCGAGACTTACTGCGACTCAAGCATGGAGCGCAGCATCCACGCAGTTTTTTCGTGAACCTGCATTCTCTGCGTCAGCAGATCAGCCGTAGGCTCGTCGCTGACCTTGTCCAGCAGCGGAAACAGACCACGGGCCGTGCGCACCACCGCTTCCTGACCCTGGACCAGACTGCGGATCATGTCCTCGGCACTCGGCACGCCTTCTTCTTCCTTGATGGACGAAAGACGAGCATAAGTGGTGTAGGTGCCCGGCGCCGGGAAACCCAGGGCACGAATGCGCTCGGCGATAGAGTCCACCGCAAGTGCCAGCTCGTTGTACTGCTCTTCGAACATCAGGTGCAGGGTGCGAAACATCGGGCCACTGACGTTCCAGTGAAAGTTGTGCGTCTTCAGATAGAGGACGTAGGTATCCGCGAGCAAGTGAGAAAGACCATCAACGATTGATTTGCGGTTTTCTTCGCTGATACCGATATCGATTGCCATGTTTTTCCCCTTGGGATGATGATGTTGAAACAACAGGTCAGCCGCCACTGTAGCAAGCCACGGCTGATGACGCAGCCTTCGGTTGCCAACCTGGCCAGGCAGCGCTTGCGGATAAGACCGCAAAAATGCGCCATCGATCACCGCCCGTCGCTTTGTGTGCGTCGCGACTGCGAAGCTGTCACATCGCGCAAGCTGTTGATTTGAGTAGACCTCTGCTTTGCTGTTAAATACACCGCCTGTCGCGGTAATCGTCTCTTGATCCCGCGCATAGGCTGTATGCCCACCCGTGCCTTGCGCTCCACTTCTTTAGAAGCGTACCGGGTGTCATCAGCTATTTCCTTGTGATCCTTCTTAATGTGAGTCATCGACATGTTGAAAATCGTCCACCTGCTAACGGGAGCCGCAGCGCTGCTGCTTTCCTTTATACCCAGCCTGCGCAGTGAAGCTTCGTCTTCTTATCTGCTGCAGCCCGATGCCCTCTACCTGGCCTTTTTCGGTCTGCTCAATCTTGTCATTGCGCCGGTCATTCCATACTGGAACAGAGGCCCTCGTCACCACCTGCAAAATCTGGTCAGCGCCTTGCTGGTTCTTGCCGTCGTGCTGCAAACGCTGACCTTGCTGGTCCCGCTTGAAAATATTGCCGGCGAACCCGCCATCCTGCTGGCGCTGGTTGCCGCCTTTGCGGCCGTTGCGCTGCACCTCTCGGTAAGTTTCTACCGCTCCTCGCCTGCTCCTGCGACGCAGAGCCATGACATGACCAACCGCGATACCGGCACGGTCAAGTGGTTCAACACATCCAAGGGTTTTGGCTTCATCTCCCGCGACTCCGGTGACGATATTTTCGTCCACTTCCGCGCTATTCGTGGCGAAGGGCATCGGGTCCTGGTGGAAGGCCAGCGCGTCGAGTTTTCAGTGATGAACCGCGACAAGGGCCTGCAGGCTGAAGACGTCATCGCGGCCCTGCCTCGGCGCTGAACCTTAGCTGCAACGCCAAGCAACATATGCGGCCTTCTCTGCCCACTACGTAGTTAGTAGAAGGCAGGAAGGCCGTTTTCTTTGCGCCTCAATAATGCGGCGGTGGCGAGTCTTCGCCGAACATCTCGAACTGGCTGCCCATTTCTTCCTGACGCTTGAGCAGCGCCGCCATCTGCAGCTGCAGACGGTCCAACTCTCGGCGCTGGGTTACCAACACATCGTTGAGCGCCTGGATGGTGTCATCCTGAAACGCCAATCGACTTTCCAGCTCAGTCACCCGTGCTTCAAGACTCATGATCAGCGCTCCGCAAACGTGAAGTCGTCGACCAGCACTTCACGCAATTGCGCCAGTACCGAAGCGAACTCTTCACGCGAATACGGCCGCGCCGGGTGCTTGCCCCAGACCGGCGCAGGCCAGGCAGCATCATCACGACGGCGCACGATGACATGCATGTGCAGCTGGCTGACAACGTTGCCCAAGGCCGCAACGTTGATTTTGTCTGCCGAGAAACAGTGATTCAGCAATTGTGACAATCGGCTGGTTTCCTGCCACAGCTGTAACTGCTGGTCTGCTTCCAGTTGAAACACCTCGGAGATATTCGGACACCGTGGCACCAGGATGAACCAGGGGTAATTGGCATCATTGGACAACAGCAGACGACACAGCGCGAAGTCGCCAATCGCCAAGGTATCTTCTTGCAGACGTGAATCCAGAACAAACACGATAAAACTCCTGCTTATGAGGGCGGACTTGGCTACGAACCCGACGGGATTCGAGCACCATGCGTGCAGGATACGCGGGAAAATCCCCTGCTACACGGCAACATATTGCAGCGTCTCCCCGCGCAGCGCACCAGTGCGCCCCCTTCCCCGCGTGACACGCACCGTTTTTGCTCAGGCACATCAGCTTGCAGCTCGCGTGTCGGTGTTACAAATCGCCACGCCACCACGTGTAAAGTCCAGCTTTACAGCGCGCTGTCTCGACCGGCGTAGCGGGCTCTCCTGCGGCGATCACAGTGCGGACATGTGATTAACGGGACGAAAAAACCGGCCGCACGCGCACCAAAAAGACCCGCAGGACACCCCAAAATGCTGCCTGGAGCAGCGATTACTCAACTACCGGGGCCTCTCGGTAACGCCTGGAAGCCTCCACAGCACCAAAGGGCACAAAGACGCATGCGACAAAGAAAATTTCATGATTATTTTTTTCCTTTAGTTTCAGCAACTTGTGCATGATACTGAAGGTGAATGCTGCATTTTTCACATTTTTTTCTCATTCTGCTCACCTTTGAGCACAGTTGTTGCTATGTTACTCCGCAAGCTTGCCTGATCTTCTGGCGGAAAACAGAAGGCCGGGCAAACATGGAAGGTGCGAAATCGTAGCGCTGCACAGGCTGCGGGGGATTAGCCCAGCGTCTTTGAATCCATGCGTTGAGCCTGCTGCATGTCAGGGCTGATACATGCCCAGAGCAGAGCGCGGAAAAGCGTTGCAACAGTGCCGTAAAGATTTTGCAAGAATAAGTGGGTAACTATCGCAACCCTAGTCAGCGTCATGTAAATTTCGCCGACATAAAAAGAAAGAGCCGGCCCCGATAAAAAACAAGTGGGACGGCAGTACTCTTCTCTTAAAAACCAAAGGAGCAAGTCACGATGAGAGTGATGAAGTGGAGCGCAATTGCACTGGCCGTCACGGCAGCCAGCACCCAGATGGTCACGGCAGCGCCGTTCGTCAGCGATCAGGCCGACGCCAAAGGTTTCATTGATGGCAGCACCCTGGACCTGAAACTCCGCAACTATTATTTCGACCGCGATGGCAAAAATGGTGGCGGCGATCTACGCGACTGGACCCAGGGTATCTGGGGCAACTTCAGCACTGGCTACACCCAGGGCACAATCGGTGTTGGCGTAGAAGCGTTCGGCTACTGGGGCCTGAAGCTCGATGGCCAGGACCAATACGCAGGCTCCGGCAACTTGAGCCTCGATAACAGAGACCATAACCGCGACGAACAGGGCAAGGCCGGCGGCGCTGTCAAATTCCGCGTTTCCAAGACGGAACTGAAGATTGGCGACATGCAGCCTACCAGCCCGGTGTTCGCAGTGGGCGGCTCCCGCCTGTTGCCACAAACCGCGAGCGGTCTGAGCCTGCAGAGCAGCGAAATCGCAGGCCTGGATCTTGAGGCAGGTCACTTCTACTCCGGCACCAGCCAGAACGATAACAGCCATGGTGGCGGTATCTACGCCAACTACGCTCACTCGCGCAATCAGACCGTTGAAGGTAATAGCGCGGACTTTGCAGGCGGCAAATACGCCATCACTGACAGCCTCGGAGTTGCGTTCTACGCCTCGAAGCTGGAAGACATCTGGAATCAGTACTACGCCAACGTGAACTACGCACTGCCATTGACTGACGATCAGTCCCTGGCGTTCGATGCCAACATCTATCGCACCACCGATACCGGTAGTTCGAAGGCTGGCGACATCAGCAACACTGCGTTCTCCGGTTCGGTGGCGTATTCGTTCGCCGCAGCTCACACCGTTACCCTCGCCTTCCAGAAGATCAATGGTGATACGCCATTCGACTACATCGGTATTGGCGACAACAACAAGGGTGGCGACTCGATCTTCCTGAACAACTCCATCCAGTACTCGGACTTCAACGGTCCTGGCGAGAAGTCCTGGCAGGCCCGCTACGACCTGAACATGGCGCCGTACGGCGTGCCCGGCCTGAGCTTCATGACCCGGTACGTGACGGGTGATGACATCGACGGCAGCAAAATGGCAGCCGATAGCCCTTACAGAAATTATGGCTACGGCGCTGACGGCAAGCACCACGAGACCAACCTTGAAGCCAAGTATGTGCTTCAGAACGGTCCGGCCAAGGATCTTTCGTTCCGTATTCGTCAAGCCTGGCACCGTGGCAACACCGACCAGGCCGAAGGCGATGTCAACGAGTTCCGTCTGATTGTCGACTACCCGATCTCGATCCTGTAATCGCAAGCAGGCTCTGGCTACAAGGAAAGGCCCGGCTCTAAGCCGGGCTTTTTCATTTATGGACGCACGGCCTTCTGGGACCACCGCCTGAAAGGCGCGGCCTGTACGATCCCAAAACCTCCCCGTACAATGTTCAGTCATTTCCAGTCACAGCAACCGACAACGGCCTACCATGCGCACCAGTCAATTTTTGCTCGCCACACAGAAAGAAACCCCTTCCGACGCGGTTGTGGTCAGTCACCAGCTGATGCTGCGTGCCGGCATGATTCGCAAACTCGCCTCCGGCCTCTACACCTGGCTGCCCATGGGCCTGCGAGTATTGCGCAAGGTCGAAGCCATCGTGCGTGAGGAAATGGACGCCGCCGGCGCACTCGAAATGCTCATGCCGGGCATTCAACCCGCTGAGTTGTGGCAGGAATCGGGCCGCTGGGTACAGTACGGGCCGGAGCTGATGCGCCTGACCGACCGCCACAATCGTGAGTTCTGCCTGGGTCCGACCCACGAAGAAGTGATTACCGATCTGGCACGCAACGAGCTCAACAGCTACAAGCAGCTGCCGATCAATCTGTACCAGATCCAGACCAAGTTCCGTGACGAGATTCGTCCGCGCTTCGGCCTGATGCGCGGCCGCGAGTTCGTGATGAAGGACGCCTACTCCTTCCACGCCGACCCGGCATCGCTGCAACAGACCTACGACCGCATGCACGAAGCGTACTGCAACGTGTTCACCCGCCTGGGCCTGAAGTTCCGCCCGGTTGAAGCCGACAACGGCTCCATCGGTGGCGCCGGTTCCCACGAATTCCACGTGCTGGCCGAGTCAGGCGAAGACGATATCGTCTTCAGCGATGGCTCCAGCTACGCCGCCAACATTGAAAAAGCCGAGGCCGTGCCACGGGAAACCTCGCGCCCTGCCGCGACCCAAGAGCTGCGCCTGGTGGACACACCTGATGCCAAGACCATAGCGCAACTGGTCGAAGGCTTCGACCTGCCGATCGAGAAGACCATCAAGACGCTGGTGGTGCACGCGGCTGAAGAAGGCAAACTGATTGCCCTGATCATTCGTGGCGATCACGAGCTGAACGAGATCAAGGCCGCCCAACAGGAACAAGTCGCCAGCCCGCTGGTCATGGCTTCCGAAGCCGAGCTGCGAGCTGCCATCGGCGCCGGTGCCGGTTCGCTGGGCCCGCTGAATCTGCCGCTGCCGTGCATCATTGATCGCTCGGTGGAGATGATGAGCGACTTCGCCATCGGCGCCAACGTCGACGACAAACACTACTTCGGCGTCAATTGGGAGCGTGATCTGCCGGTGCCCGTGGTGGCCGACCTGCGCAATGTGGTCGCTGGCGACCCGAGCCCGGACGGCCAGGGCACCCTGGAAATCAAGCGCGGCATCGAGGTGGGGCATATCTTCCAGCTGGGCACCAAGTACAGCGAAGCGATGAAATGCCAGGTGCTGGGCGAGAATGGCAAGCCGGTCAATCTGTCCATGGGTTGCTACGGCATTGGCGTATCCCGCGTCGTAGCTGCTGCCATCGAGCAGAACAGCGATGCCAATGGCATCATCTGGAACGACACCCTGGCGCCTTTCCAGATTGCATTGATCCCGCTGCGCTACGAGACTGACGCCGTACGCGAGGCCACCGACAAGCTCTACGCCGAGCTGAAAGCTGCAGGCTTTGAAGTGCTGCTGGATGACCGCGACAAGAAAACCAGCCCCGGCATCAAGTTCGCTGACATGGAGCTGATCGGCATCCCGCATCGCATTGTCGTCAGCGATCGCGGTCTGGCCGAAGGCAATCTGGAATACAAGAGCCGCACCGAAGCAGAGGCCCAGGCCTTGCCGGTTGCCGACGTGCTGTCCTTCATCCAGGGCCGCATCCGCCGCTGAACCTGACAGCCGCGTCTGCCTTCCGGCAGGCGCGGCTGCACACCGTTGAAAGAGATCTCATGTTCAAGCGAAACACCCCCCGCCTCGGCTGCGCGCTGCTCTGCGCAGCGCTGGTCAGCGGCTGTGCCAACCAATTGTCACAACGCAGCGAACACGAAGAACGCAGCGAGCGCAAATTGCTCGAACACAGCGTGCAGATCGATACCGGCGAGCCCAAGACCCTTGAGCTGCCGCAACGACGCGTGCGCATTCACGAGCGCAAAGTGTTTGAAGTCACCGAATTTGAAGTGACCCGGCAATATGACCGGTACACGCCTTACCAACCCTGGCGGGAGGTGTATGAAATTCCGCTGGGCGCCGTGGCCGTGGTCGCCGGTATCGGCGCCAACGTGGTCAACGTATTCGCTCTGGGTCATTTGCCCGACAGCATCACCCGTGACTGGATCAGCTACGGCTTTGCCGGGCTTAACCCATTCATGAACGCCCCTTCACATGGTCGCGCGCAGCAGAACCTGGCCGGCATCAATGAGGTGCAGAAGGACAAGCGGATCGAAAACACCCTGCTGCCCTGGAACGAGCGAGCGGTACTGGTCAAGGCTGGCACCCAGACTCACGAGCTGACCACCGATCGTAACGGCGTCCTGCGCCTGAGCCTGCTGGACAGCCCGTTTGCCGAACAGGACCTGAGTCGCGTCACTCGCCTCTATATAAGTGTCGAGGATGAGCAGGACAATGCCCACGCCAACGTCGACCTGCCCATCAGCCATTCCCTGCGCGGCAAGTTACTGGAAGCTCACGCCCTGATCTACGACGACCTGGAAGACGACGAGGTCAGCCAGTGGGTTTACCGGGTCAAGCGCCTTTCGGAGCTGGGGCTGGAAGAGCAAGCCAGCGATCTGGAGCAGAGTTTGATCGAGATGACGCACGACGATCAGCAACTGCAGCAGGACTTCATCAAGGCGCTGGCCAGGGACGCGGGCCGCCTGGTCGTAGACCCTGGTACGAAGAAGTAAGCGAATGTTCCTGCCGCGCCCTGCCCTGGCTTTTGCACGGACAGGGTCAGGACGAGAACAGCTCCAGCTGTTCGTGCGCGGCGCGCAAGTCATGCAGACGCACGCCGATCCCCAGCAGCCGCACCGGTTTGCCGCCGCGGGCAAAGGCCAGCGTCAGCAGTTGCTCAAACCCGTCCAGATCCCGCGCAGCACCGGCCTGCTCCAGGGTGGTCTGGGTGAAATC
The DNA here is from genome assembly GCF_900585905.1 of Pseudomonas viridiflava. Taxonomy (GTDB): domain Bacteria; phylum Pseudomonadota; class Gammaproteobacteria; order Pseudomonadales; family Pseudomonadaceae; genus Aquipseudomonas. The sequence goes on along the minus strand of NZ_UTVH01000001.1, from coordinate 790,824 downwards.
GTGAAACTTCACCTTGACGAACGGCTTGCCCGGGCGGTAGTGGTCGTTGATCCGCGCGAGCCTGCCGTCCAGCGTCGCCATGAGATCAGGCAATTTTTGCAGGCAACTGGGCAGGTCCGGCAGATCGGTGTCGTAGGTATTTTCAACGCTCACTGACTGACGACGGCTGTCGTTCTGCACCGGCCGGTCATCGACCCCGTGAGCAAGGCCCCACAAGCGTTCGCCAAAAGAGCCAAATTCGCGCACCAGCGTGAGCTTTTTCCAGCTGCGCAAGTCGGCGCAACTGAGAATACCGAGCTTACCCAGCTTGTCGGCAGTCACTTTACCCACGCCGTGCAGCTTGTTGACGGGCAGATCGGCGACAAAATCCTCGACCTGATTCGGCGTGATCACGAACAGCCCGTTGGGTTTGCGCCAGTCACTGGCGATCTTGGCGAGGAACTTGTTCGGCGCAACACCTGCTGACACCGTGATGTGCAATTGATTGGAGACCCGGCGGCGGATGTCCTGAGCAATACGTGTGGCACTGCCACCAAAATGGCTTGCATCAGACACATCCAGAAAAGCCTCGTCCAGCGACAGCGGCTCGATGAGATCGGTGTACTCGCGGAATATCCCCTGAATTTCTTTCGATGCTTCTTTATAGGCATCCATGCGCGGTTTGACGATAGTGAGGTCCGGGCACAGCTTCAGCGCGTGGCGCGACGACATGGCCGAACGCACGCCATAGGCTCGCGCTTCATAATTACAGGTCGCGATGACGCCCCGCCGATCTGCCGAGCCGCCTACTGCCAGGGGCTTGCCCGCCAGACGGGGGTCGTCGCGCATTTCGATCGCGGCATAGAAGCAGTCGCAATCGACATGAATGATTTTTCGCTGCGTCATGTAGGCATTTGCGAATAGAAGAAGTCGGCAAGTATCTCATTCACGTCAGCAAGTGGCATCCCGCGATGCATGAAACCGGTGATTGCAGGATCAACGGCGATACGGCAGCTTCGAGGAAAAGCGGCTCGCAGCCCCGCCGGGCAGGGCTGCGGCCTGTCCGACTGGTCAACTCCTCGGTCTAAATGATTGAAGCCAAAGCAATTTTTTCAAACAAAGCGTTGACAGCCACGCCATGCTCTGTAGAATGCCGCCACACAGACGCGGGATGGAGCAGTCTGGTAGCTCGTCGGGCTCATAACCCGAAGGTCGTCGGTTCAAATCCGGCTCCCGCAACCAAACATCAAATCAGGCTACTCGAAAGAGTGGTCTTTTTTGTGCCTGCCGTTTGGCGTTTGACTCGCGCACTCCTCGCTCGTGGAAAATTTGCAATGACGCCCGGCACTTGCAGCCACTAACTGACGAAAACACGGTTTTTTGTCGACTTTGGGTATTAAGGGTTGACACTTGGTCGTTGCGCTGTAGAATGCCGCCACACAGACGCGGGATGGAGCAGTCTGGTAGCTCGTCGGGCTCATAACCCGAAGGTCGTCGGTTCAAATCCGGCTCCCGCAACCAAACATCAAACAAGGCTACTCGAAAGAGTGGCCTTTTTTGTGTCTGGACGAAAAGTCTCTGCCCAGCCCTCTCAAGCCTTTGACACGCAACGCTATTTCTCGGCGGCCTGCGCCTTATCCGTTCAAGCTAGTTGTAACTCCGGATTACGAAAGCGCTCAGTTTTTCCACCGCCTGCCGATAGCAGTCTTAACTGAACTGACCCTGAACGGTTGCAGAAACACGGCTGCTTCATTCGCTCACTGGGGTCTGACGCGCTAACATCTCGAAATATTTTTTGCGTAGGGATTGGTAACTTGGCTGGATACCTCCATTCTGTCGCGCACGATCCAAGGAGTGATTGATGCGCGCCAACCCGTCAGAACCCAATGAAGCCGTTACGGCAGATCAGCCCATAGAGCCCACCCGCCTGCAATGGCTGGAACTGCTCAGCAAATATCGCCAGCCCATCGGCCTGGGGCTGACGCTTGTGCTGTTCGCCATCGCGCTGATCGCCTGCCGCCACATGCTCAGCGAACTGGATCTCTACGCACTGCAGGACTCTTTGCTGAGTGTGCCTACGCCCTCCCTCGCCGGAGCTGTGCTGGCCACGGTTGCAGGGTTTGTCATCCTTTTGGGTTACGAATGGTCGGCCAGCCGCTATGCCGGTGTCGACCTGCCGAACAAAACGCTCGCGCTGGGTGGCTTTACGGCATTTGCGATTGGCAACGCGGTCGGGCTTTCGATGCTCTCCGGCGGCTCGGTGCGCTACCGGCTGTATTCACGCAAAGGCATTGGCGCGGGTGAAGTCGCGCGGATGACGCTGTTTGCCAGCCTGTCTCTGGGCTGCGCCCTGCCGCCGCTCGCTGCACTGGCGACACTGAGCAATCTGCCGGGCGCCTCGCTGGCGCTGCATACCCCCATTGACGTGCTGGCTGCAGTGGCTGTCGGCGTGCTGTTGCTGACCGCCTTGCTGGCGATTGCGGTCTATCGCCGCCGCCTGCCGGACCAGACGGTCGCGCACAACCTGCTGGTGCGCGCCGGACGCAGAACGTTGCGCCTGCCTGGCGTGCGGCTGACGCTGATGCAACTGCTGATCACTGCGCTCGACGTGGTCGCCGCCGCGACTGTTCTTTATCTGCTGCTACCACAGGCGCCGCCGTTTGGTGCCTTCCTGCTGATCTATCTGCTGGCGCTGGCGGCAGGCGTGCTTAGCCATGTGCCCGGCGGCGTCGGCGTATTTGAAGCCATCCTGCTGGCCGCTTTCGCCAACGAACTGGGCGCGGCGCCACTGGCCGCTGCGTTGCTGCTGTACCGGATGATCTACGTCGTCCTGCCCTTGTTGCTGGCGTGCCTGACGCTTCTGTTCACCGAGGGCCAGCGGTTGCTGCCTTCGCGCCAGGCCATGCGCGTGGCATCAGGTCTGGCAGCGCCGATTCTCGCCTTGCTGGTGTTTCTGTCCGGCGTCGTCATGCTGTTTTCAGGCGCGACGCCGGAAGTCGACACGCGACTGGAATATGTCGGCTTTCTCATTCCCCATCGCTTGATTGACGTCTCCCACTTTGGCGCCAGCCTGATAGGCGTGTTGTGCCTGTTGCTGGCCCAGGGCCTGCGCCGACGTCTGTCGGCGGCGTGGATGCTGACGATGATTCTGCTGCTGGTGGGCGCCGCCCTGTCGATGCTCAAAGGCTTCGATTATGAAGAGGCGACACTGCTGATCGTCACTGCCGCGCTGCTGGGGCTGTTCCGCCGTTCGTTCTACCGACCGAGCCGCTTGCTGGAACTGCCTTTCTCGCCGCTGTACCTGATCGCCAGCGTCTGTGTGCTGGGGGCTTCGGTCTGGTTGCTGCTCTTCGCCTATCAGGACGTGCCTTACAGTCATCAACTCTGGTGGCAATTTACCCTTGATGCCGACGCACCCCGCGGCCTGCGCTCGGCGCTGGGCAGTGCCGTGCTGCTGGTTATCGTGTCCCTCACCTGGCTGCTGCGCACGGCGCGCCCGGTGATCAAGCTGCCGGACGAAACCGAGCTGGCGAAAGCGGCCGAGATCATCAACGCCTCATCGCAACCCGACGGAGGGCTGGTGCTGACCGGCGACAAGGCGGTCTTGCTGCACCCGCAAGGCAATGCCTTCCTGATGTACGCACACCGTGGCCGCAGCCTCGTGGCGCTGTATGACCCGATTGGCCCGACGCAGCAGCGCGCCGAGCTGATCTGGCAGTTTCGTGACCTGTGCGACGTGCACCACGCACGCCCCGTGTTCTATCAGGTGCGTGCCGAGAATCTGCCCTTCTACATGGACATCGGCCTGACAGCGATCAAGCTGGGCGAAGAGGCACGGGTCGACCTGCGTCGTTTCGACATCGAGGCCAAGGGCAAGGAAATGAAAGACCTGCGCTACACCTGGAACCGAGGTGGGCGCGATGGTTTGTCGCTGGAGATCTACGAAGCCGGGCAAGCACCGCTGGATGAGCTGAAGATCATCTCCGACGCCTGGCTGACCGGCAAGAACGTGAGGGAAAAAGGCTTTTCTCTTGGCCGCTTCAGCCCCGAGTACCTGAAGCACTTTCGCATCGCGATCATCCACTTCGAAGGCAAGCCGGTGGCGTTTGCCAACCTGCTGGAAACTTCGCGTCACGATCTGGCCAGCCTGGACCTGATGCGCGCGCACCCCAATGCGCCGAAGCTGACCATGGAATTCATGATGGTCGGCTTGATTCTCTACTACAAAAATCATGGGTACGAACGCTTCAGCCTGGGCATGGTGCCCTTGTCCGGTCTGCAGCCTCGGCGTGGCGCACCCTTGACGCAACGCCTGGGTTCGATGGTGTTCCGCCGCGGCGAACAGCTTTATAACTTCCAGGGCCTGCGCCGTTTCAAAGACAAATTCCAGCCTGACTGGGAACCTCGCTACATGGCCGTGCCCGCAGGACTTGATCCGCTGGTGGCACTGGCTGACACCGCTGCCCTGATTGCAGGCGGCCTGACTGGATTGGTGAAACGCTGATGATTCGACGCTACCGGCGCATTCTGCTTGCCGCACTGCTGATTGTTGTGATGGTGATGATCGGGCTCTGGCTGTGGAGCCGCCCCCCTGCCCCGGCCACGATTGAGCAATCGGTGCTGAGCGATGGCGCCGCGCTGACCAGCGTGATGCCGCCCCACTCGACCAAGGTCCGGGTGGCGCTGGCAGTCACCGCTGACGATCTGCTGTCGGACAAACAGCTCCAGGCCCTGAGCCAGGACGCCTCGGCACGCATCATTCAGGTGGTGCTGCCCAAGGACGACTGCACCCTGCAGCAAAAGACCTTCAACGAGGCGCTGACCAGGCTGGACCAGACGCCGACCATCGTCGCCGGTATCGGCCCGGGCGCGACCCTGGCATGGCGCTGGCTGGCGGCGCAGAACAACGACAAGGCCGAGGCCATCTCAGTCGGCTTCTACCTGGAGCAGCCGTCGACGCCGGTGAAAGCGCTGAACCCGGACGAAACGCCGCCGGTGATCTGTGACGTGCCGCTGCCCAAGGCCGCGCCCCACGGCCACTGGATGGTCGCCTGGAACGACGCCCCGGATGATGAACCGGCAGCCTTCGTACGCGATCAGGCCAATGCCGACACCAGTATCAGCGACTACGACATCAAGCTGCCGCAAGTGCTCAACAGCGAACTGCGGCGCAAGCTGGTGGGCGAAGACGACAAAGGCGGTGGCGTCGGTGTACCCGTGGTGGAGGTGCCTTCGGCTCAGCCCTCCGATACGGTGACGCTGTTTCTCTCAGGTGACGGCGGCTGGCGCGATCTCGACAAGGTCGTGGCCGGTGACATGGCAGGCATGGGTTACCCGGTGGTGGGGATTGATGTGCTGCGCTACTACTGGGAGCACAAATCCCCTGAACAGACGGCTGCCGATCTGACCGAACTGATGCAGCACTATCGGCAGAAGTGGGGAACAAAACGCTTCATTCTTGCAGGCTATTCCTTCGGCGCTGACGTGCTGCCAGCCATTTACAATCGCATGGCGGCGGAAGACCAGGAACGTGTCGACGGCATGATCCTGCTGGCCTTCGCGCGCACCGGCAGCTTCGAGATTCGCGTTGACGGCTGGCTTGGCGCGGCAGGCAAGGACCTGCAGACCGGCCCGGAAATGGCCAGACTGCCGGGCGACAAGGTGCTCTGCGTCTATGGCATCGAAGAGATCAAGGACAGCGGCTGCACCGATACCACTGCGGTGGGCGAGAAGCTGCAGCTGCAGGGCGGTCATCACTTTGACGAGAACTACCCGGCGCTGGCCAAGCGCTTGATTGCCTTTATCGACAAGCGCCAGGGCAAGGTGGTCGCGCCTTAATCAGCTGGCGGGAATGGGCCAGCTGATTCAGGGCATCTCTATCGCCAGTAATGCCCTCTTCCCGGCTGAAGCCGGTCCCACGAGACAGTATCAAGAGGCAGTCCCTGGATGGACTGCCAAATCACATCTCCACCTGCGTGCCCAACTCAATCACCCGATTGAACGGCAGCTTGAAGAATCGCAGGTTACCGTTTGCGTTCTTCAACATGAACGCAAACAAGCCTTCGCGCCAGCGGGCCATGCCGTCCATCTTTGACGGAATCACGGTTTCCCGGCTGAGGAAGTAGGTGGTGCGCATCGGACTGAAATCGAGATCCTTCAACGGACACATGGCCAGCGCTGCAGGCACATCCGGCTCGTCAATGAACCCGAAGTGCAGGATCACCCGGTAGAAGCCTTCGCCATAGGCATCCACTTCCACCCGCTGCTGCACCGGTACGCGCGGCGTGTCTTCATAAACCACGGTCAGCAACACCACCTGCTCATGCAGCACCTGGTTATGCAGCATGTTATGCAGCAATGCGTGGGGTACTGCGTCCGAGCGGGCCGTCAGGAATACTGCCGTGCCCTGTACTCTGTGCGGCGGCTGCACGCGGATGCTGCTGATGAAAATCGGCAGCGGCAGGCCACCTTCATCAATACGCTCCACCAGCAGCTGCTTGCCGCGCTTCCAGGTGGTCATCAGGATGAACAACACCACCCCGGCAATCACCGGGAAGGCGCCACCTTGAATGACTTTAGGGACGTTGGCGGCGAAGAACAGGCTGTCAACCAACAGCAGCGCCAGCAGCAGCGGCACGGCCAGAAACGCCGGCCACTTCCACAGCAACAACATGACCGAAGACACGAGGATCGTGGTGCAGAACATGGTTCCGGTCACTGCCACGCCATAGGCAGACGCCAGCGCGCCGGAAGATTCGAAGCCCAGCACCAGCAGGATCACCCCGACCATCAGCGCCCAGTTCACCGCACCAATGTAGATCTGCCCCTGGGCGTCGCTGGAGGTGTGCTGAATGTGCATGCGCGGAATGTAGCCCAGCTGGATCGCCTGCAGCGTCATGGAGAACGCACCGGAGATGACCGCCTGGGAGGCGATGACCGTCGCGGCGGTGGACAGCCCGATCAGCGGCAACAGCGCCCAGTCCGGCGCCAGCAGGTAGAACGGATTACGCGCTGCCTCCGGGCTTTCCAGCACCAGCGCGCCCTGGCCGAAATAGTTGAGCACCAGGGCCGGCAGCACCAGGGCGAACCAGGCCCGTGCGATGGGCTTGCGGCCAAAATGCCCCATGTCGGCGTACAGGGCTTCCGCACCGGTCAGGGCCAGCACCACGGCGCCGAGAATCGCCACACCGATGCCCGGATGAATGATGAAGAAACGCACCGCCCAGATCGGGTTCATCGCGTGCAGCACTTCGGGCTGATGCATGATCCCGCGAATGCCCAACAGCCCCAGCACCACGAACCAGGTCACCATCACCGGGCCGAAGAGCACGCCAATGCGCGCCGTGCCGTGGCGCTGAATCAGAAACAGCGCCACCAGCACGACCAGCGCCATGGGCACGACCCAGCGTTCGATGCCATCAAACGCCAGCTCAAGCCCCTCCATGGCCGACAGCACCGAAATCGCCGGTGTGATCATGCTGTCGCCGTAGAACAGCGCCGCGCCAAACAGGCCGAACACCACCATGGTCATTTGCAGCTTCGGATAGCGCGCCGAGGCGCGCCGGGCCAGGGCGGTGAGGGCCATGATGCCGCCCTCGCCCTGATTGTCCGCACGCAGGATGAACGCCATGTATTTGAACGACACCACCCAGATCAGCGACCAGAAAATCAACGACAGGATGCCGAGTACCGCGTCGTGGGTGACCTCCACGCCATAACCGCCCTGGAAGACCTCCTTGAGCGTGTACAACGGGCTGGTGCCGATATCGCCATAGACGACGCCCACTGCCGCGATCAACAGACCCAGTGGCTTGGCCGTTGAATGCCCGGTGTCCGCCTGACTGCTTGCTTGACTCATCTAACACTCCTGAAACCTGGGCTTGAGCTTCAAAACACAGCTGCGTGCTTTGAATCATCATCTCGCGTTACGAGCCAACTGTGGCAGTTTATGTCGACACATTCGGTAACGGCGCGAAGCATAGCGCAGCACTCGTCGTAATTCTCTGCATAACGCTGGTCATTCACCTGACTGATCGCTAGAATTGCGCACTTTTTGATCAGAGGCGCACGATCCGATCTCGGATACCAGCGCCCAGCGGTTGCCTCGGCTACATGCCGAAGCCCACATCTTCGCCGAGGTTAGTCAATGTCCACCGTCATCACGCCATCCGCCCCCAAGGTCGGGTTCGTCAGCCTGGGTTGCCCGAAAGCCCTGGTCGATTCCGAGCGCATCCTCACCCAGCTGCGCATGGAAGGTTATGAAGTGGTGCCGACGTATCAGGACGCCGACGTCGTCGTGGTCAACACCTGTGGCTTCATTGACGCCGCCAAGGCCGAGTCGCTGGAAGTGATTGGCGACGCCCTCAAAGAGAACGGCAAGGTCATCGTCACCGGCTGCATGGGCGTCGATGAAAGCGTGATCCGCAGTGTTCATCCAAGCGTGTTGTCGGTCACCGGCCCGCAGCAATACGAGCAAGTGGTCAACGCCGTGCACGACGCTGCACCGCCGCGCCTGGATCACAATCCGCTGATCGACCTGGTGCCGCCGCAAGGCGTCAAGCTGACCCCGCGTCATTACGCTTATCTGAAGATTTCCGAAGGCTGCAACCATAGCTGCAGTTTCTGCATTATTCCGTCGATGCGCGGCAAGCTGGTCAGCCGTCCCGTGGGTGATGTGCTCGATGAAGCCCAGCGCCTGGTCAAGGCCGGGGTGAAGGAGTTGCTGGTGATCTCCCAGGACACCAGCGCCTATGGGGTTGATATCAAGTACCGCACCGGTTTCTGGAATGGCGCGCCGGTGCGCACCCGCATGACCGAGCTGTGCCAGGCGCTCAGCTCCCTGGGCGTATGGGTTCGCCTGCACTACGTGTACCCGTATCCGCACGTTGACGAGCTGATCCCGTTGATGGCCGCTGGCAAGATCCTTCCCTACCTGGACATCCCGTTTCAACACGCCAGCCCCAAGGTGCTCAAGCTGATGAAGCGCCCGGCGTTTGAAGACAAGACCCTGGCGCGCATCAAGAACTGGCGTGAACAGTGCCCTGACCTGATCATCCGTTCGACCTTCATCGTCGGCTTCCCCGGCGAAACCGAAGAAGACTTCCAATACCTGCTGGACTGGCTGACCGAAGCTCAACTGGACCGCGTCGGCTGCTTCCAGTACTCCCCGGTGGAAGGTGCTCCCGCCAACCTGCTGGACGCTGCGGTGGTGCCCGACGAGATCAAGCAGGATCGCTGGGACCGCTTCATGGCCCATCAGCAGGCCATCAGCGCCGCGCGCCTGCAGATGAAGATCGGTCGCGACATCGAAGTGCTGATCGATGAAGTCGACGAGCAAGGCGCAGTAGGCCGCTGCTTCTACGATGCCCCGGAAATCGACGGCAACGTATTCATTGCCCTGGATGACAACAGCTCGCTGCAGCCCGGCGACAAGGTGATGTGCCGGGTGACTGACGCCGACGAATATGACCTTTGGGCCGAAATCCTCTGACCAGCCGTCGCCGCCAATAAACCGCCCCGCCCTTCAAACGGCGGGGTTTTTATTGGGTCCAACCTGCAACATCACAGTATCGGAGCCTGCTTCATGGCACCTCGACATGGGTTGATCGACACCCCCGGTGAAAGCGAACACCCGCAACTGACGCAGGTCTGGGAAGACGCCGTGAGGGCCAGCCACCACTTCCTGCCCGACGACTACATCATCAGGCTAAGAACGCTGCTGCTGACGCAGTACCTGAAAAGCGTGACGCTGTTCTGTACCCGCGATGATCAGCTGCAGATCACCGGGTTCGCCGGCGTTGGCCTGGGCAAGCTGGAAATGCTCTTCATCAGCCCCGCCCACCAGGGCAAAGGCCTGGGCAGCGCGTTGCTCGCCCATGCCATCGAGCGTTTCGGCAGCAGCGAGCTGGACGTCAACGAGCAGAACCCGCGGGCCCTGGCGTTCTATCGCCAGCAGGGCTTCGAGGTGATCCGTCGTTCTGAGGTTGACGGCCTCGGCCAGCCCTACCCGATGCTGCGAATGCGCCTGCATCGTCCGACGTAGACGTCTGCCCGGACGAACACGCTGCAGCAACTGTGCTGATTACCGCCCATTTGCAATGTTGCCGCGAATAAGCGGCCGAGCACGGGTACAATGTCGGCCTTTCTCTCAAGTAACGGCTTTTCTGTCATGTCTGAACCCACTCGCCTCTCCAAACGCCTCATCGAGCTGACTGGCTGCTCCCGCCGGGAGGCCGAGCTGTTCATCGAGGGTGGCTGGGTCACGGTGGACGGCCAGGTCATCGACGAGCCGCAGTTCAAGGTCGATACCCAGACCGTTGTCCTCGACCGCGAAGCCAAGGCTGATGCACCTGAGCCGGTGACGATCATCTTCCACAAGGCCGCGACACTCAGCGATGCCGATGCACTGGCGCTGATTTCGCCTGCCACGCTGTCGCAAGAGCACAGCTTCGGCAAGCGTCCGCTCAAAGGTCACTTTCTGCGCCTGGAGCCGATTTCGACCCTGCAAGCCAACGCCAGCGGCCTGATGGTGTTTAGCCAGGACTGGAAAATACTGCGCAAGCTGACTGACGATCGCAGCAAGATCGAGCAGGAATACGTGGTGGAGATTTCCGGGGAGATGGTTGCCCATGGCCTCAACCGCCTGAACCACGGCATGACGTATAAAGGCAAGGAGCTGCCGAAAGTCAAAGCCAGCTGGCAGAACGAAAACCGCTTGCGCTTTGCAATGAAAAACCCGCAACCGGGCGTGATCGCACAAATGTGCGAGGCGGTCGGGCTGAAAATCGTGTCAGTGCGCCGCATCCGCATCGGCGGCGTGTCCATGGGCAAACTGCCCGAAGGCCAATGGCGCTACATGACCAGTAAAGAAAAATTCTAATTCATTCAATACGGCGCGGCACATTCCAGCCGCGCGCCGGCACTCAGCAGGATCTTTCCGCACCATGATGAACAACGACGTACTGCGCAGCGTGCGCTACATGCTTGATATCAGCGACGCCAAGATTGTCGAGATCACCCGCCTGGGTGGTTTCGAAGTGTCCAAAACCGACGTTATCGCCTTCATGAAAAAGGAAGATGAAGAAGGTTATCTGGACTGCAGCGATGAAGTCATGGCGCACTTTCTTGATGGTCTGGTGATCTTCAAGCGCGGCAAGGATGACAACCGCGCGCCGCAGCCGGTGGAACTGCCGATCACTAACAACACCGTGCTGAAGAAGCTGCGGGTGGCGTTCGAACTGAAGGAAGATGACCTGCACGCGATTCTCAAGTCAGTCGAGTTTCCGGTGTCGAAACCTGAACTGAGCGCCCTGTTTCGCAAGTTCGGCCACAGCAACTACCGCACCTGCGGCGATCAACTGCTGCGCAACTTCCTCAAGGGTCTGACGCTGCGGGTTCGCGGCTGATTGCAAATGCCCAATCTTCAGGGGACTCGGCTCATACCATGACTGACGTCTACAGCGTTTCCCCCGTCGGTGTCGTGCGCTCCTGTTTCAAGGAGAAATTCGCCATCCCGCGCCAACCGCAATTGGCGCCTGCCGCGCGTGGCGTGCTGGAGCTGGTCGCGCCTTTCGATCACGGCGAGGCGGTGCAGGGCCTGGAACAGGTCAGCCATATCTGGCTGCTCTTCCTATTCCACCAGGCCCTGGAAGCCAAGCCCCGGCTGAAGGTGCGACCTCCGCGCCTGGGTGGCAATCAATCCATGGGCGTGTTCGCCACGCGTGCCACGCACCGTCCCAACGGCATTGGCCAGTCGGTGGTGCGCCTGGAAAGAGTCGAGCCCGGCCGACTCTGGCTTTCAGGTATCGACCTGCTCGATGGCACGCCCGTCCTGGACATCAAGCCGTACGTGCCGTATGCCGACAGCGTGCCCGGCGCCAGCAATCTGATTGCCAGCGCGGCGCCGCCGTTGATCCCGGTTACCTGGCTTGAGGCCGCGCTGCAACAGGCCCGGCAGCACGGGTTGCGACTGGGCCAGCCGTTGATCGAGCTGATCGAGCAGTGCCTGGCACAAGACCCGCGCCCGGCGTACCAGACGCCTACCGCCGAGCGTCAGTACGGCACGCAGTTCTGGGATATGGATGTGCGCTGGCACTACCCGCAGCCGGGGCACATCAAGGTTATCGAGGTTGTGCCCCACGAGCATTGAGCTGTCATTGTGCGCGCCACAAAAAAACCGCCTGGTCCGTGACCCCCAGGCGGTTTTTTTGTCACATCGGCACCCTGTGCGAACACAGCGCGCCGCGTAAAAGAGACGCCTACTTCTCGACGAATGCACGCTCGATCAGGTAGTCGCCAGGTTCGCGCATACGCGGCGAAACGGTTAAGCCGAAGCTATTGAGCACTTCACTGGTCTCGTCGAGCATGCTCGGGCTGCCACACAGCATCGCGCGATCATCCTCTGGATTGATCGGCGGCAGACCGATGTCGCGAAACAGCTTGCCGCTGCGCATAAGGTCGGTCAGCCGGCCTACGTTTTCGAACGGCTCGCGAGTCACGGTCGGGTAATAAATCAGCTTGTCGCGCAACGACTCGCCGAAAAACTCATTCTGCGGCAGGTGCTCGGTGATGAACTCACGATAAGCGACCTCATTCACATAGCGCACGCCGTGGCAGAGGATGACTTTCTCGAAACGCTCGTAGGTTTCCGGGTCCTGAATGACACTCATGAACGGCGCCAGGCCTGTGCCAGTGCTGAGCAGATACAGATGCTTGCCAGGCTTGAGGTCGTCCAGCACCAGCGTACCCGTAGGTTTTTTGCTGATGATGATTTCGTCGCCTTCCTTCAAGTGCTGCAACTGCGAAGTCAGGGGGCCGTCAGGCACTTTGATGCTGAAGAACTCGAGATGCTCTTCCCAGTTCGGGCTGGCAATGGAATAGGCACGCATGAGCGGGCGCCCGTTGGGCTGCTGCAGGCCGATCATCACGAACTGACCGTTCTCGAAACGCAGACCTGGATCGCGGGTGCACTTGAAACTGAAGAGTGTGTCGTTCCAGTGGTGGACGCTCAGTACACGCTCGTGGTTCATGTTGCTCATTGACGTGAAAACTCCTGAATTCATTCGCGCCGGGCGGGAGCGCTATTGCGCCGTATTCTAGTGGCAAGCACAATATCTGTTAACTGAATTATCAAGATATAGGTTATCGGTTATATAGATATGCGATTTACTCTTCGTCAGCTCCAGGTCTTCGTCGCAGTGGCTCAGCAGGAAAGCGTTTCCCGCGCCGCCATCCAGCTCTCGCTGTCGCAATCGGCGGCGAGCACGTCGATTACCGAACTGGAGCGTCAGTCCAGCTGCCAGCTGTTCGACCGCGCCGGCAAGCGCCTGAGCCTTAACGCCACGGGGCGTCAGCTATTGCCTCAGGCCGTTGCGCTGCTGGACCAGGCCAAGGAAATCGAAGACCTGCTCAATGGCAAGTCCGGCTTCGGCTCGCTGGCCGTGGGCGCGACGTTGACCATCGGCAACTACCTGGCGACCTTGCTGATTGGCAGCTTCATGCAGCACCACCCCGAGAGCCAGGTCAAACTGCACGTGCAGAACACCGCGCATATCGTGCAGCAAGTCGCCCAATATGAAATCGATCTGGGCCTGATCGAAGGCGATTGCACCCATCCGGACATTGAAGTGCAACGCTGGGTCGAAGACGAACTGGTGGTGTTCTGCGCCCCTCAGCATCCCCTCGCCCATCGCGGCCGTGCCAGCCTGGAAGAGCTGACCCGGGAAGCCTGGATATTGCGCGAACAAGGTTCGGGCACACGCCTGACGTTCGATCAGGCCATGCGTCACCATCGCAATGCGTTGAATGTGCGGCTGGAGCTGGAGCACACCGAGGCGATCAAACGTGCTGTCGAATCGGGCCTTGGCATCGGTTGCATCTCGCGCCTGGCGCTGCGCGATGCGATCCGCAGGGGCAGCCTGGTAGCGGTTGAAACCCCCGAGCTGGATCTGTCCCGGGAGTTCTACTTCATCTGGCACAAGCAGAAGTATCAGACCAATGCCATGCGCGAGTTCCTCGATCTGTGTCGCTCGCTGACCCAGGGCGTCAGGCGCAGCGATGAAATCGTGCTGCCCAGCATTTATTAAGGCTCATCCGAAAAGAATGACGACCCACACTGCAGCAATCATGGTCAAGGACACCATCTGCGCCGCGCTGCCCATGTCCTTGGCGTTTTTCGACAGCGGATGCAGGTCCAGCGAAATCCTGTCGATGGCCGCCTCCACCGCCGAGTTCAGCAGCTCCACAATCAGCGCCAACAGGCAGACCGCAATCAGCAGGGCGTGCTCGCCCTTGCTGACGTCGACCATGAAGGACAGCGGAATCAACACGACGTTGAGCAGTACCAACTGACGGAAAGCGGCTTCACCCTTGAACGCGGCGGACAGGCCGTCAAAGGAATATCCGGCTGCGTTGAGAATACGTTTCAGGCCGGTCTGGCCCTTGAAAGGAGACATAGATGGGCTGCTGTGTAAAAGAAGTGATGCAAGCTAATGCAGGGAAGATCAAAAAAGCGTGAAGCGCTAGCCCAATCCCCGCGATCAGTTGGGGCTAATGGATTCCAGTTGTTGCAAGAGTAAAGCGGCCTGGGTCCGCGTGCGCACCCCCAGCTTGCGAAAAATCGCCGTGACATGCGCTTTGATGGTCGCTTCCGACACCGTCAACTCGTAGGCGATCTGCTTGTTGAGCAAGCCTTCGCAGACCATGGTCAGTACCCGGAACTGCTGCGGGGTCAGGCTGGCCAGGCCTGCGCTCGCTGCCTTGGCCTCGTCGGAGACACTCACGGCTTCATTCACCTGTGGCGGCCACCAGACATCGCCCTCAAGCACACTGCGCACAGCCTTCTGGATGGTTTCCAGCGAGCTCGATTTGGGGATAAATCCACTGGCGCCGAACTCCCGGGATCGAACCACAATCGACGCCTCTTCCTGAGCCGAAACCATCACCACGGGGATCTGCGGGTATTGCCCCCTGAGCAGCACCAGGCCGGAAAAGCCATAGGCACCCGGCATGTTCAAATCCAGCAACACCAGATCCCAGTCAGCCTTGGCACTCAGATGGGTCTCCAGCTGAGCAATGCAGTCTGCCTCCGCCAGTCGCGCATCGGGGCCGAGGCCCAGACTCAGCGCCTGATGCAGCGCGCTGCGAAACAGCGGATGGTCATCAGCGATCAGGATGTCGTAGGTCATGGGGGGTTCCGTTGTTGTCAGCAGGAGCCGATTCAGTTCGGCACTCGGCAGGGCACCGGTAACACTACCTGGTGCCCAACGACATGCCCCGCTTCTGCAGGCCATCGTTGTGAATGCGGCGCCAGCATGCCCAGCACAGCCGAGGTGGTCAAGCATTACACCCGGCCGGGCGTCTTGCCGCCTGATGTCGGCTGTGACTATTCAATAAAACCTTTCAACTCTTGATGAGCATCGCTTAACAAATCGAGAGGCAGTTGCTGCTTTGCGCCTAGATAATGCTGACTAAAAACATCGAAGTAGCAGCTCAACGCCATTGAGGCTTCAGTATCGTCGGCCAACTCCAGGCACAGTGCGGCCACTTCAACCGTACAGAGGTGCTCACTGCGTGTGGATCGTCTTAGTGTGTACCGTGAGAGCCGTTCGGGAATTAAGCTTAAAATGGGGATCGCGTCAAAATAGGCGCTTTTACGGAAGATTTTCCGTGCTTCAGTCCACGTGGCGTCAATCAGCACGAACAGCGGTCGCTTGTTCGGATCAATCGTCACGGAATGAGTCACGCGCTCGGGCGCTACATATTCTCCCGGGAACACCAGATAGGGCTGCCACTGCGGATCAGTGAGCAAGGCCACCAGCTTTTCATCAACCTCGGTACGTGACCATACGAAGGCGTGGTTATCGGCAATGACATCTGCAATCAGCCAACCCGTATTGCTGGGTTTGAATACTTCTTTCTTCGTCATGATCAGGCATACCCCCGAGCGCGCCTCAACCTTGGGACGCCACCTGCACAGGCAATGAGTTTCGATCACTCGACAGTAATGGCACCTGGGCGCACGTGATCCGCGCGCCAGGTAAGGCTTGGTGCTCTCCTCCTCCCGCTCATCTCTGAGGCGTGCGACAGAATTCTCGGGAAACATAGTCTGAGTCATCTTGGTTTTACTTCGTACCGAGTTTTACAGCGCTGTCATGGATCAACAGGCAGACAGCTGAATGGGCCTGGACCTGAGGCTTGTGCGCACAGGCAGTCGTCGCGAATTATCCAGCAACGGGTCACGCAGATGGGAAACGGCATGACTCATGAAACCGGACACCGGGAATCAGTGGGCATCTACACTGCCATGACCCCCGAGAATGAACGTGCGCCAGTTTACCAGAGCGATGCCGCATACGGGCTTGCACCGACCTCCACGGGCCCATGGACGAATCGCTTTCGCCTCCTCTGATCCTTATACTCGCAGGACGCTTCAGCCCGCAGCCAGCCTGCGTGCTGAACATACCGTCACGTTACCGGTCCAACGGCCAGTCACTGAATCAGGAGAATTTAATGCTGCGCCTTATCATTCCTACCCTTTCTCTGCTGCTCATCGCGCCAATCAGCGCCCACGCCGCGTCGAAACAGGATTTCGAACTGAGCAAGATGCTTGAGAAAGTCGCCAAGGAAAGCAGCGTCGGCACGCCGCGCGCGATCAATGAGGACATTCTCGACCAAGGCTATACGGTTGACGGCAACCAACTGGTGAATCACTTGAGCGTGCGCGAAGGCCAGGCGCAGCAGATGCGTGCCAACCCCGACGCCGTACGCAATCAGCTGGGCAACAGCGTGTGTCACAACAATGGTTATCGCCAGCTGATGACCAAAGGTGCCGTGCTGAAATATCAGTTCACCGAATACAAAACCAATCGTCCGGTCACCGCTCAGGTATTCAAGGCTGGCGACTGTTCAGTCAAGAAGTAACCGCTTTTATCGGGTGGCGCCTGTTACGCCACCTGATGCCTGTCCTCTGCTCCCAACGTATTTCCATGCGCTGGTGCCACGCTCACATCTACCCACAATGATCCTCCCGACAAGGGTTGCCAGTTTCGACAGGCAAGGCACACTATCGACCGAAATAAGCATCACGCTGCAGTACGCGGTTTAGCCCGCAGCGAAGGTTCGCGCATGGAGAAGCCTTGAATGCCCCACATCCCCAACGACCTGTTATCCACTCACTTCAAAAACGGCCAGGACCTGGTCAGCGCCATCGAACAGCAGATCAACCTTGCCGCCCCGGACAGCCCCAACATGGCGCTCTATCGCGACATGATGCTCACGGTGCTGCGCATGGCGCAGGACGATCGCAACCGCTGGAACGCCAAGATCACACTGCAAACACTGCGGGAACTGGACAACGCTTTCAGGGTGCTCGAGCAGTTCAAAGGGCGCCGCAAGGTCACCGTGTTCGGTTCCGCACGCACGCCTGTCGAGCATCCGCTTTATGCCCTGGCCAAAGAAGTGGGTGCATTGCTGGCAGCTGCCGACATGATGGTCATCACCGGAGCTGGCGGCGGAATCATGGCCGCGGCTCATGAAGGCGCCGGGCTGGGCCACAGTCTTGGATTCAATATCACCCTGCCCTTTGAGCAGCATGCCAACGCCACCGTGGAAGGCACGGGCAACCTGCTGCCGTTCCATTTCTTCTTCACCCGCAAACTGTTCTTCGTCAAGGAGGCTGACGCGCTGATCCTGTGCCCAGGCGGTTTTGGCACCCTCGACGAAGCGCTTGAGGTGCTGACCCTGATCCAGACCGGCAAGAGTCCGTTGGTGCCTGTCGTCTTGCTGGACGTGCCAGGGGGACGTTTCTGGCAAACAGCCCTGGACTTCATCAAGGATCAGCTTGAAGACAACCGCTATATTCTGCCCAATGACACCAAACTGGTGCGCCTGGTCTATAGCGCGCAGGAAGCGGTCGAAGAGGTTCATCAGTTCTACCGCAACTTCCACTCCAGCCGATGGCTGAAGCAGAAGTTCATCATTCGCATGCACAAGCCGCTGACCGAGCAGGCCATCGCCCGGATGCAGGAAGCCTTTGCTGATTTGCGCTTGAGCGAAGAGTTCGAACAACACACCTGGAAGGGAGAAGAACATGAAGCAGAGTTCAGCCACCTGACGCGTCTGATGTTCACCTTCAGCGGTCGGGATCAAGGCAGGTTGCGGGAATTGGTGGACTACATCAACAAACCGGAAAACTGGGCTGAGTCGCCGACCATATGATCAGATCAGGCCAGATACGAGATCAGGCCTGACTCAGTCATCAAGACTTCGGCCGCTTAACAGACGGCCGACCATATCAAGCGCATAGCCGCGATAACTGAGGAAACGCCCCTGCTTCGCACGTTCCCGCGCATCCACCGGCAAGTCTCCGCCAAATTTACGCTCCCAGGTCTCGTACATTTTTTCTTGCCAATTGAAGCCGCAGTCACGCAACGCCTGCTCAATCTCGGCACGTTGCAGCCCTCTCTGAGTCAGTTCCTCACGAATACGCAATGGGCCATAACCCGAGCGTGCACGATAGGACACAAAACTTTCAAGATAACGGGCTTCGGAGAGGAGACCTTCTTCCACCAGCTTGTCCAGCGCAGGCTCGATCAACTCTGGTGTTGCGCCGCGCTGACGCAGCTTGCGCGTCAGCTCGACACGACCATGCTCGCGTCGCGCGAGCAGGTCCATTGCGGTTCGCCTGACGGCGACAGGTGTATCCAGTACAGCTGACATGAGCTATCAGAGATCGATATCAGCTTCGGCCTTATCAGCGGCAGGCGCTGGCGTACGGGAAGACTCGGACTTGGTATCAACACCGGGAGTCAGCAGCTTGTCACGAATCGATTTTTCCAGTGCTGCACCGATTTCCGGGTTGTCTGCCAGGAACTTGGCCGAGTTGGCCTTGCCCTGACCGATCTTGCTGCCCTGATAGCTATACCAGGCGCCGGACTTCTCGACGAAGCCATGCAGCACTGCCAGATCGATGATCTCGCCATTGAGGTAAATGCCTTTGCCGTACAGAATCTGGAATTCAGCCTGACGGAATGGAGGAGCTACCTTGTTCTTGACGACCTTGACGCGAGTTTCGCTGCCGACAACTTCATCGCCTTCCTTCACAGCACCGGTACGACGGATGTCCAGACGCACAGAAGCGTAGAACTTCAACGCGTTACCACCGGTGGTGGTTTCCGGGCTACCAAACATCACGCCGATCTTCATACGAATCTGGTTGATGAAGATCACCAGACAGTTGGCGTTCTTGATGTTGCCGGTGATCTTGCGCAGCGCCTGAGACATCAGTCGAGCCTGCAGGCCGACGTGCATGTCGCCCATTTCGCCTTCGATTTCAGCCTTGGGTACCAGTGCAGCCACGGAGTCGACAACAATCACGTCGATGGCATTGGAACGCACCAGCATGTCGGTGATTTCCAGTGCCTGCTCGCCGGTGTCAGGTTGCGATACCAGCAGGTCGTCAACGTTGACGCCCAGCTTGCCCGCGTACTCGGGGTCCAGTGCGTGCTCGGCATCGACGAACGCACAAGTTGCACCCATTTTTTGCGCCTGGGCGATGACCGACAGCGTCAATGTAGTCTTACCGGAAGATTCCGGACCGTAGATTTCAACGATACGGCCCTTCGGCAGACCACCAATACCCAGTGCAATATCCAGCCCGAGCGAGCCAGTGGAGATAGAAGGAATCGCCTGGCGGTCATGGTCACCCATGCGCATTACGGCACCTTTACCGAATTGACGCTCGATCTGACCCAAGGCCGCAGCCAAGGCTTTCTTCTTGTTGTCGTCCATTGAAGTCCTCACGTAATCAAATTCAATTAGGGGCCTGACGGCCTCGATACCTGTATAAGTAGACAGTATTATTCCACAGGGTTGAGCTGGCGCCTACCCCTGAATGGGGATTTCTGCGTCTGCAAGCTGTATCAGCCCTTCAAGGGCGGCCACTACAGTCCGCCGACGCACCTCATCACGGTCACCTGAAAACTGTTCACGTCGGGTAACCAGCTGTTCGCCTGCACCCCAGCACAACCAGACGGTGCCCACCGGTTTGTCCAGGGAGCCGCCGTCGGGCCCGGCAACACCACTCACCGCCACCGCAAAACGGGCACCACTGTGGCTACGCGCACCTTGCACCATGGCACGCACTACCTCTTCACTGACCGCACCTGCGTCTGCGAACAACACTGCCGCAACCTGCAACTGCAGGGTTTTCTGGCGATTGGAATAGGTCACGTAACCCGCTTCGAACCAGGCCGAGCTGCCGGGAATGCGAGTAATAGCCTCGGCAATGCCGCCACCTGTACAGGATTCGGCAGTGGTCACCTGAGCGTTAAGGGCGAGCAGACGCTGACCCAGTACGGCGGCGAGTCGGGTTATTTCATCCAAGATATTTTCCTTGCGCAGAGGGCGAACATCACACTGGCCCGCGAGGGGCGGATACCGACTGGGGCAACCTGGACGACTGTCGGCCCAGCAGAATCATTTGCCTGTCGACTTGGGACAGGAAGGCTTGCGAACGGTTTCCACCGTCGTCTCTTTCGGCCGACGCCTGGCTTCTTCCAGGGTGATGAAGCGACCGTTTACCGAATCCCGCGCACGTTTTCCAGCCTTGGGTTTCCTCGCCATGAGAAGTCCTTTTCACAATGCTGCCCGTGATTGGGCAGCGACGCAGGAAAGTCTATACCGGAGCTCGCGGGTCGTGTTCCGGTGGAAAAACCCGGTGACGAATCAACCGACTCCCGGCGGACCTGCGTGACCAGACCTCACATGGTAATCTTGCCGCCATCGCAAAGCGCACGACACCACTCGCCACTGACCTGCATCGTCACTGGCAGGCTCGCGCAACGCCTCCAATTTTCCAGGAATTTGCCTGATTATCCAATGAATAAAGCAATTTCAGACCTCTCATCCCACACCCCGATGATGCAGCAATACTGGCGCCTGAAGAATCAGCACCCCGACCAGTTGATGTTCTATCGCATGGGCGATTTCTACGAAATCTTCTACGAAGACGCGAAGAAAGCCGCCAAGTTACTGGATATTACCCTGACCGCTCGTGGCCAGTCTGCCGGGCAGAGCATTCCCATGTGCGGCATTCCCTATCACGCGGCCGAAGGCTACCTAGCCAAGCTGGTCAAGCTGGGCGAGTCGGTGGTCATCTGCGAACAGGTGGGCGACCCGGCTACCAGCAAAGGCCCTGTCGACCGCCAAGTGGTGCGCATCATTACGCCGGGGACGGTCAGCGACGAAGCGCTGCTGGATGAGCGCCGGGATAACCTGATCGCTGCAGTGCTGGGCGATGAGCGCCTGTTCGGGCTGGCAGTACTGGACATCACCAGCGGCAGTTTCAGTGTGCTGGAAATCAAGGGGTGGGAGAATCTGCTGGCCGAGCTGGAGCGGATCAATCCGGTCGAGCTGTTGATTCCCGACGACTGGCCGCAAGGCCTGCCTGCAGAAAAGCGCCGCGGCGCGCGACGTCGGGCGCCGTGGGATTTCGAGCGTGACTCGGCGCAGAAAAGTCTCTGCCAGCAATTCGCGACGCAAGACCTGAAAGGCTTCGGCTGCGAAAACCTGAGCCTGGCCATTGGCGCAGCGGGATGTCTGCTGGGCTATGCCAAGGAAACCCAGCGCACAGCCCTCCCGCATTTGCGCAGCCTGCGTCACGAGCGTCTTGACGATACAGTCATTCTCGACGGCGCAACGCGGCGCAATCTCGAGCTGGACACCAACCTTGCAGGCGGTCGCGACAACACCCTGCAGTCAGTAGTCGACCGCTGCCAGACGGCCATGGGTACGCGCCTGCTGACCCGCTGGCTGAATCGCCCGCTGCGCAATCTGGCCGTGCTCAAGGCGCGGCAGTCCTCGATCAGATGCCTGCTGGAGCGCTATCGTTTCGAAGGCCTGCAGCCGCGGCTGAAGGAAATCGGCGACATCGAGCGAATTCTGGCCCGGATCGGGCTGCGCAATGCGCGGCCTCGAGACCTCGCTCGCCTGCGTGATGCCCTCGGCGCCTTGCCAGAGCTGCAGACGGCCATGGCCGAGCTGGAGGCGCCCCATCTGCAGCAGCTGGCGATCACCGCCGGGGTTTACCCTGAACTGGCCGATCTGCTGCAACGCGCAATCATCGATAACCCACCGGCAGTGATCCGTGACGGTGGTGTGTTGAAGACCGGTTACGACGCAGAACTGGACGAGCTGCAATCGCTGAGCGAAAACGCCGGGCAGTTCCTGATTGACCTCGAAGCACGCGAGAAAGCGCGCACCGGCCTGGCCAATCTCAAGGTCGGTTACAACCGAATCCACGGTTATTTCATCGAGTTGCCCAGCAAACAGGCCGAGCAGGCCCCCGCGGACTACATCCGGCGCCAGACTCTCAAAGGCGCAGAGCGTTTCATCACGCCGGAACTCAAGGCCTTCGAAGACAAGGCGTTGTCGGCCAAGAGTCGTGCCCTGGCGCGGGAAAAAATGCTCTACGAGTCCCTGCTTGAAGACCTCATCAGCCACTTGGCGCCGCTGCAGGATACGGCTGGCGCCCTGGCCGAACTGGATGTGTTGAGCAACCTTGCCGAGCGCGCGCTGAATCTTGACCTGAACTGTCCGCAGTTTGTCGATGAGCCGTGCATGCGTATTGACCAGGGTCGCCATCCGGTGGTCGAGCAGGTCCTGACTTCGCCCTTCGTGGCCAACGATCTGGCACTGGATGAAAAGACCCGGATGCTGGTGATCACCGGCCCGAACATGGGCGGTAAATCCACCTACATGCGCCAGACTGCGCTGATTGTCCTGCTCGCGCATATCGGCAGCTTCGTGCCTGCCGCCAGCTGCGAGCTGTCGCTGGTGGACCGCATCTTTACCCGCATCGGCTCCAGCGATGATCTGGCCGGCGGTCGTTCGACGTTCATGGTCGAGATGAGCGAAACCGCGAATATTCTGCACAACGCGACGGAGCGCAGCCTGGTGCTGATGGATGAAGTGGGCCGTGGCACCAGTACCTTCGACGGCCTGTCCCTGGCGTGGGCGGCGGCGGAATGTCTGGCTCAGTTACGCTCCTATACCTTGTTCGCCACCCACTATTTCGAGCTGACGGTGCTGCCGGAAAGTGAACCATTGGTGGCCAACGTGCATCTGAACGCCACTGAGCACAACGAAAGAATCGTGTTCCTGCACCGGGTGCTTCCGGGTCCTGCCAGTCAGAGCTACGGCCTGGCAGTGGCGCAGCTGGCGGGGGTTCCGGCCAACGTGATTTTACGTGCCAAAGAGCACCTGAACCGGCTTGAAACCACCAGCCTGCCCCACGAGCAGCCGCGCGTGAAAGCGGGTAAACCGGCAACGCCGATGCAAAGCGATATGTTTGCCAGCCTGCCTCACCCGGTACTCGATGAGCTGTCCAGAGTAAAACTGGATGACCTGACGCCGCGCCAGGCACTGGAACTGTTATATACACTGCAAATTCGCATCTAACGAGAACCGTAACAAGCTGTTAGAATCCCGCGCGGTTTGCGATACCGGCAGCTCCTAGCCTGGCTGACCAGTCTGTCCGAACCGCGTGAGAACCTGGCAAGACCCAGGGTCGAAGGCCTTTTGTGCAGTCGATCTGCATTGAACACCACTGCATGTGTTTTCACACGGCGCGGGATATCCCGAACCTGGCAACCCTGGACCGTGGGGCTCTGCTGCTGCCGCCTGAGGAGAGATTTAGAAATGACCTTCGTCGTCACCGACAACTGCATCAAGTGCAAGTACACCGACTGCGTAGAAGTGTGTCCGGTGGACTGCTTCTACGAAGGCCCGAACTTCCTGGTGATTCACCCGGATGAGTGCATCGACTGCGCGCTGTGTGAGCCTGAGTGTCCGGCCAATGCGATCTTCTCGGAAGACGAGGTTCCTGCGGGCATGGAAAACTTCATTCAGCTCAACGCCGAGCTGGCAGATGTATGGCCCAACATCACCGAGAGGAAGGATGCACTTCCTGATGCCAAAGAGTGGGATGGCAAGCAGGGCAAGATCGCTGACCTGGAGCGATAGTTCTCAGGGGACAGGTTCGATCCAGACCAAGAAGGCCCGCAAGGGGCCTTTTTGGTTTAGCGCATAGCGCACTTTTCTGCAGACGAAAAAAGGGGCGGTATGACCCGCCCACATTTTTTCCTTAATCCTTTTAATCCCTCTTCATCATCCTGATGAATCGCGTCCTGCGATGTCCTTGACCCTCTTCCTTGACGGCCTGTGCCAATCCGTCGGCACAGTTCAGATACTAGTTGAATCCGCGACGAGAGCAACCCCCCAAACTTTTCAAAACGCGTCTGCTGTGTCCCAGCTAAAAAATAAAACTTGTTTAAAATCAGTCTACTGCGAATAAACCCGAGGACTTCTCTGACATTTTTATGGGCAGTTTTCATATCAGCTTACACACCGCGTAAGTAATGGCTTACATCGTTCGCGGACAAAAAAACCCTCGATAGCCCTAGCCACACCAGCTCAACCAAGGACAGATATGAAAACGCCCCAGGGGTAGGGGCGTTTCATTCAGATGCGCGCAGCAAGGCTTAATGCGGCGCGGTCGTGGCCTGTATCACTGCAGCCAGGTCATTGAAAAAGCGACTCGCTGGACAAGCCGTTTTTCTCGAGAATTTCCCGCAGACGCTTGAGCCCTTCGACCTGGATCTGCCTCACCCGCTCGCGGGTTAAACCGATCTCGAGCCCGACATCCTCAAGGGTGCTGCTCTCGTGGCCCCGCAGGCCAAAACGGCGGATAACCACCTCACGCTGTTTTTCAGTCAGCTGGGATAGCCATTGATCAATGCTTTGCGAAAGATCATCGTCCTGCAGCAGCTCGCAAGGGTCGGTCGGACGATCATCGGTCAAGGTATCGAGCAGGGTCTTGTCAGAATCTGGACCGAGAGAAACATCCACCGAGGAAACGCGCTCGTTGAGCCCCAGCATACGCTTGACCTCGCCAACCGGCTTTTCAAGCAGGTTGGCGATTTCTTCGGGCGAGGGCTCATGGTCGAGTTTCTGGGTGAGTTCGCGGGCCGCGCGCAGATACACATTCAGCTCTTTGACCACATGAATCGGCAACCGAATGGTACGGGTCTGATTCATGATCGCCCGCTCGATGGTTTGTCTGATCCACCAGGTGGCGTAGGTCGAAAAGCGGAAACCGCGTTCCGGATCGAATTTCTCGACCGCGCGAATCAGCCCCAGGTTGCCCTCTTCAATCAGGTCCAGCAGCGACAGCCCGCGATTGACGTAGCGTCTGGCGATCTTGACCACCAGGCGCAAGTTGCTTTCAATCATCCGTTTGCGGCCCGCCGGATCGCCTTTCTGCGAGAGCCTCGCAAAATAAACTTCTTCTTCCGGGGAAAGTAACGGGGAAAACCCGATTTCATTCAGGTACAGCTGAGTGGCATCAAGCGCACGTGTGTAATCGATGTATTTGTGCTGCTTGAGCGATGTGGAGTTTTTAGGCCGGGTCCGTGGCGATGAAGCAGCAGGGGTGTGCTTATCGTTCGATTCCATATCCGATTCAAGAACGATGCCGGCCTCCGTGAGGAGTACCTCATCGTCGATGTCAAACTCCGGCGCTTCGATGCTAAGAGCCATTGTTATAGTCCTTTGGTGAGTTCGACCTCAAGCTCCAGCGACGCCAGTTCCATGGCAACGCTTGAGCCTGTCCCTCTACGCTAGGAACAGGCTGGCAACAATCAACGGCGTGGCAGGAATTGCAGCGGATCTACAGGTTTGCCCTGGCGGCGAATCTCAAAGTGCAGCTTCACCCGGTCAGTTCCTGTTGACCCCATTTCGGCAATCGTCTGGCCTGCCTTGACCTGTTGCCCCTCCCGAACCAATAGCCTGCGGTTATGACCGTAGGCACTGACGTAGGTATCGCTGTGTTTGATGATGACCAGTTCGCCGTAGCCCCGCAAGCCACTCCCGGCGTACACCACTGAACCATCAGACGCAGCCAAAACAGGCTGTCCCAAATCTCCGGCGATATCAACGCCTTTATTCAAACTACCGTTTGAAGAGAATTTACCAATTAATACACCGTTGGACGGCCAGACCCAGCCCTTGGGCGATGGACCCGCCGGCATCGTGGACGCGCCTGCGGAGGGCGAGGTAACAGCTACGGGCTTGGAGATGACGGTGGTCTTGACCGATCCCGAGCTGCTGCTGGCAGTAGATGTGCTGCTGACTACGACCGGTCCGCGAGTCGCGGCTGCACTACCGGAGCGCCCGTCGAAGCGAATGGTCTGCCCGACACGAATGGTGTAGGGCTCCGGGATCTGGTTGCGGGCGGCAAGCGCCTTGTAGTCCCAGCCGTAACGAAAGGCAATGGAAAAAAGCGTGTCACCACGTCGAACGACATACTGGCCCGTGGTCACGGTGGGCCGTTGCGGCGCTGCTTTACTGTTGCGATCCACGACACGAACGCCACCGGAAGGCGTGCTCGAACAACCGACCAGAAGCACACCAAGCGTGATGCCAATCACCAGCTGCTGAAAACCTGTCAAATAACTGCGCTGCCGAATGACCGTGCGACTCACCCGCCACTCCCTTTACTGCTGAGCGAATTGAAAAGATGCCTATTGTGCCGTAATAACGGCCGGCATCTACGTTTAACTGTTTGATACGATGTGACGTGGCGCTGCGCCACCAACGCAAGATAGACCGGCAGCGGCGCCAGGAATTCAGTGACGGCTCGTTACGCCAGCGGACCGTTCAGCAGCGGCACGAAGCGAACGGCACCCAGCACATGGCGTGAGAAGCCGTTTTCTTCGCGCACAATCAGCATTAATTGCTGAACCTCGCCAGAACCGACCGGAATCACCAGACGCCCTCCCGGCGCCAGTTGGTCGAGTAAAGCCTGGGGCACATCGGTAGCAACTGCGGTGACGATAATGCCGTTGTAAGGCGCCAGCGCTGGCCAGCCTTCCCAGCCATCTCCCCAGCGAAAGACCACGTTACGCAGATTGAGCTCCACCAGACGTTCTTTCGCACGATCCTGCAACACCTTGATGCGCTCGACGGAAAAAACCCGCTCCACCAGTTGCGATAGAACGGCAGTCTGATAGCCCGATCCCGTGCCGATTTCCATGACCTTGTCCAACGGCCCGGCCGCCAGCAGCAGCTCGCTCATGCGCGCCACCATATACGGCTGGGAAATGGTCTGGTTATGGCCAATCGGCAGGGCGGTATCTTCATAAGCCCGATGCGCGAGGGCTTCGTCGACGAAGAGGTGCCGAGGCGTCTTGCGAATGACATCCAGCACCTGATGGTTGGACAGGCCTTCTTCATACAGGCGCTGAATCAGGCGCTCGCGAGTGCGCTGCGACGTCATGCCGATGCCGCGCCTCAACAGATCATCTTGCTCACGCGACATCAATCAAGGCCCTCCAGCCATCTGTTCAGGCTAGCGAACCCGTCCTGGTAAGTACGATCCAGTTGCAGCGGTGTAATAGAGACATAGCCCTGCATGACAGCGTGGAAATCGGTGCCTGCGCCGCCGTCCTCGGCATCGCCCGCTGCCGCGATCCAGTACCCCGCACGACCGCGCGGGTCCACCACCTTGATGGGCGCGGCGGCCCGAGCGCGGTGGCCAAGGCGGGTCAGCTGAATGCCGCGAATGCGATCCAGCGGCAGATTCGGAATATTCACGTTCAGCACGGTACGCGGCGCAAGGTCGAGCTGCTCGTGAGCCTGGACCAGCAAGCGGGCGTAGTGTGCGGCAGTGGCCAGGTTATCCGGCTGGCGTGACAGAAACGAGAAGGCAAATGATGGCCGCTGTAGGAAGCGGCCCTCCAGCGCCGCCGCGACGGTGCCCGAATAGAGCACATCGTCGCCCAGATTGGCGCCCAGGTTGATCCCCGAGACGACCATATCAGGTGGCGTGTCGAGCAAACCATTGAGCCCCAGGTGCACACAGTCGGTGGGCGTGCCATTGACGCTGATGAAGCCATTCGCCAGGGTCTGGGGATGCAGCGGCCGGTCCAGGGTCAGGGAGCTGCTGGCCCCGCTTTTATCCTGGTCAGGGGCGATCACCACGCATTCGCTGTAATCAGCGAGCGCAGCGTACAAGGCCGCCAGACCGGGGGCGGCGACGCCATCATCGTTGGAAATCAGAATACGCATGAGCTGTCCGTCTGCCCGGCCGGCACCAGATCGACAAGTTCGCGCACCAGTACGGTGGCGAAGCATCCAGGCGGCAGGACGAATTCCAGTTGCAGAATGTCAGGCTCGGGATAATGCCACGTCAACCGGCCAATGGGCAGCCGCAGGATGCGCCGTTCGTGCTCCATGCCTGCCCTCACCAGCCAGTCGCGCAAGACTGATTCGCGCTCGGCGATGTCATTTTCCAGCAACGCAGTCGCAGCGCCAGCAGGTGATGGCCCTGCGCCCCACTGAGGGCCGGTGGGGTGCAGGTCGAGAATGGCAAGGCGCTGATCACTGCATTCTTCAGCGCCTGCAGGGAAGAAACTGCGGCTGTCAGTGAAAGCCAGCAGATCGCCCACCTGCGCAGTTTGCCAACTGCCATCAGCTACCCGGGCTGCCAGCACCTGATTGAACAGAAAACTGCGGGCTGTGGACAGCAGACGCGAACGCACCGCGCGCTGCTCCGGCAGTGCCTGGCGCGCGGCATAATCCCGGGCTTCGCCGAGGTTGCCACCCTGATAACCGAAGCGCTGGGTGCCGAAATAATTGGGGATACCTGCCTGGCTGATCGTCTGCAGTCGCGCCTCCAGGGCGTCCTTGTCGGCTACCAGTTGCGTCAGCCGCAGGGTGAAGCCATTGGCCGCGTGCGCACCGCGCTGCAATTTACGCGAGTGGCGGCCGCTCTTGAGAATCTTCAGGGTGTCGTTTTCTGCCGTGCTCATGTCAGGGTCGGCCTTGCCCGGCAACTGGATGCTGAACCATTGTCGGGTCAACGCCTGACGATCCTTGAGCCCGGCGTAACTGACCGTGCGCAATTGAACACCTGCCGCCCGCGCCAGCCGCCGCGCCGCTTCCTCGGTGTTCAAGCCACGCTTTTCCACCCACAGCCAAAGGTGCTCGCCAGCACCGGACAACGGAATGTCGAGCACTTCATCGACCTGAAAATCTTCCGCACTGGCCTTTAGCACAGCGCTGCCCAGGGCCTGACCGTAGGCGCAGGGACCGAGCAGCTGGGCGTCATTCATGCCGACAGCAACAGGGCAACGGCGTGAACGGCAATGCCTTCTTCACGACCGGTGAACCCAAGCTTTTCAGTGGTGGTGGCCTTGACGTTGACCTGATCCAGACTGACCTGCAGGTCCTCGGCGATCAACCCGCGCATGGCGTCGATATGCGGCGCCATTTTCGGCGCCTGAGCCACGATGGTGGCGTCGACATTGCCGACCTTCCAGCCTTTGCTGTGGATCAGCGTCAACACATGACGCAGCAGAGCACGGCTGTCCGCCCCTTTGAATTGCGGGTCAGTGTCAGGAAAGTGCTTGCCGATATCGCCCAGCGCCGCAGCGCCAAGCAAGGCATCGCTCAAGGCATGAAGCAGTACATCGCCATCGGAATGGGCCAGCAGGCCAAAACCGTGAGCAATGCGCACGCCACCCAGGGTGATGAAGTCGCCTTGAGCGAAACGGTGCACATCGTAGCCATGGCCAATACGCATAAAAAAACGCCCTGGAAAAAGTCAGGGCGTGATTCTACCTACTTTGCTGGCACTTAGGGTCTGTTACCGCTCAATGCATCAGCGTGATGGCGCAGGTGGTCTTCGATGAAGCTGGCGATGAAGAAATAACTGTGGTCGTAGCCGGGCTGCATGCGCAGGGTCAGCGGATGTCCCGCCGCCTTCGCCGCCTGAACCAGTGCTTCCGGCTTGAGCTGATTGGCGAGAAAATCATCCCGATCGCCCTGATCCACCAGCAGCGGCAGCTTTTCTGCGGCACCGGCAATCAGGACCGTGGCGTCCCACTCGCGCCAGCGCGAACGCTCCTCGCCCAGGTAACGGGAAAACGCTTTCTGGCCCCACGGGCAATCCATCGGATTGCTGATGGGCGAGAACGCCGAGACCGATTTGTACCGGCCTGGATTACGCAGCGCGCACACCAGTGCGCCGTGGCCCCCCATGGAATGACCGCTGATACCGCGCGCCTGTGAAGCCGGAAAATGCGTCTCGACCAGCGCAGGCAGTTCATTGACCACATAGTCGTGCATGCGGTAATGCCGGGCCCACGGCTGCTCGGTGGCATTGAGGTAAAACCCGGCGCCCAGTCCGAAATCCCACGCGCCGTCCGGGTCGTCCGCCACATCCGGACCACGCGGGCTGGTGTCCGGCGCAACAATAATCAGGCCCAGCTCGGCAGCCAGACGCTGGGCGGCAGCCTTTTGCATGAAGTTTTCGTCGTTACAGGTCAATCCCGAGAGCCAGTACAACACCGGCAACTTGCCGCCTTGCTCTGCCTGCGGCGGCAGGTAGACCGCAAACACCATGTCGCAGCCGAGGACATCGGAATGGTGACGGTAACGCTTGTGCCAGCCGCCGAAGCTTTTCTGACAGGAAATATTTTCAAGAGCCATGGTCATGGTCGTGAACTCCCAGCAGCAAGCAGCAAACTTCAAGCTGCAAGAGATGCAACGCTCCTCTTGCAGCTTCTAGCTTGAAGCTTGCAACTGCTTAAAAGTGGATGACAGTACGGATGCTCTTGCCGTCGTGCATCAGGTCGAAAGCCTTGTTGATGTCCTCAAGACCCATGGTGTGGGTGATAAAGGTATCCAGTGGGATTTCGCCTTTTTCGGCTTTTTCAACATAGCTCGGCAGTTCGGTACGGCCGCGAACGCCACCGAAGGCCGAACCGCGCCAGACCCGACCGGTCACCAGCTGGAAGGGACGCGTCGCGATCTCCTGGCCAGCACCTGCCACACCAATAATCACCGACTCGCCCCAGCCCTTGTGGCAGCATTCCAGCGCCGCACGCATCAGGTTGACGTTGCCCACGCACTCGAAGCTGTAATCCACGCCGCCATCCGTCATCTCGACGATGACTTCCTGAACCGGCTTGTCGTGCTCCTTGGGGTTGACGAACTCGGTCGCACCCAGTTCACAGGCGACATCAAACTTGGCCGGATTGATGTCGACCACGATGATGCGCGAGGCCTTGGCCATTTTCGCGCCAATGACCGCAGCCAGGCCGATCCCGCCCAGACCGAAGATGGCAACCGTGGCGCCCTCCTCGACCTTGGCGGTATTGAGCACCGCACCGATGCCGGTGGTGACGCCGCAACCCAGCAGGCAGACCTTTTCCAGCGGCGCTTCTTTAGGGATCTTTGCCAGGGAAATTTCTGGCACCACGGTGTATTCAGAGAAGGTCGAGCAGCCCATGTAGTGGTAAATCGGCTGGCCGTTGTAGCTGAAACGGGTGGTACCGTCAGGCATCAGGCCCTTGCCTTGAGTGGCGCGAACTTTCTGGCACAGGTTGGTCTTGCCGGACTTGCAGAATTTGCACTCGCGGCATTCAGCGGTGTAGAGCGGGATGACGTGATCACCCACCGCCAGGGAGGTGACGCCCTCGCCGATGGCCTCGACAATGCCGCCCCCTTCATGGCCCAGAATGCAGGGGAAGATCCCTTCCGAGTCAGCACCGGACAGGGTGTAGGCATCGGTATGACAGACACCCGAGGCAACAGTACGAACCAGTACCTCGCCCGCTTTAGGCGCCTCGACATCAACTTCAACGATTTGCAGCGGTTCATTCGGGGCAAAGGCAACGGCAGCGCGTGACTTGATCATCAATCTTCTCCAGCAAAGGCGAGCAATAAAAAGGCAAGTAATGGACAGAGTGTAAAGCAGTGCTGGTTGGTTAATAATCCAATCGAAAGCAAAACATTATTGCTGTACAGGGACAATCAATGATCAGTAACAGCTGGGAGGGGCTCGACGAATTTGTCGCCGTCGCCGAATGCGGTCAATTTACCGCTGCTGCCGAACGTATGGGAGTTTCTTCTTCGCACATCAGTCGCCAGATCGCGCGCCTTGAAGAGCGCCTGCAAACACGGCTGCTGTATCGCAGCACGCGCAGGGTAGCCCTGACTGAAGCGGGTCAGACATTCCTTCATCATTGCCAGCGCTTGCAGGATGGTCGCGAAGAAGCGTTGCGCGCCGTCGGCGACCTGACCAGTGAACCCAAGGGGCTGCTGCGCATGACCTGCGCCGTGGCCTACGGCGAGCGGTTCATCACGCCGCTGGTGACACGCTTCATGGACTTGTACCCGCAAATTCGCGTGGATATCCAGCTCAACAACGACACTCTTGACATGGTTCACCAAGGTCTCGATCTCGCCATTCGCCTGGGTCGCCTGCAAGATTCCCGGCTGGTGGCGACCCGGCTAGCGCCACGTCGGATGTACGTGTGCGCTTCCCCTTCTTACCTGGAAAGGTATGGCCGGCCTCATAGTCTGTCCGAGCTGAGTCGGCACAATTGCCTGATTGGCAGCAGTGATACATGGCTGCTGCAGCAGAACGGACGTGAGTTTTCTCAGCGGGTTCACGGCAACTGGCGCTGCAACAGCGGGCAGGCGGTGCTCGGCGCGGCGCTGCACGGTTTGGGCCTGTGCCAATTGCCTGACTATTACGTGCAGGAGCATCTGCACAACGGCGCATTGATTTCACTGCTTGAAAGCCACCAGCCGCCCAACACCGCCGTGTGGGCGCTGTACCCGCAGCAGCGGCATCTGTCGCCGAAGGTGCGCAAGCTGGTGGATTACCTGAAAGAAGGGTTGGCGGCGCGGGATGAGTATCGATAACAGCCCACTGTCGTGGGACCGGCTTTAGCCGGGAAAGCGGTAATCCTGCCGATGAAGATGCTGCGTCTAACTGGGCCTCTTCCCGGCTGAAGCCGGTCCCACGTCGCCACAGCCACAGCCAGTTGACTGACTTTTCAGCGCCTGGGTTCGCCACGCCGCTGGCGCAGCCATTCAAGATCCTCGGGACGAGTGACCTTGATGTTGTCGGCCCTGCCTTCAATCAGGCGCGGCGATTGGCCTGCCCATTCGATGGCAGACGCTTCATCAGTGATTGAAACCTCTGAAACCAGCCCGTCAGCCAACGCCCGGTGCAAGGCGCCAAGGCGAAACATCTGCGGTGTGTAGGCTTGCCATATATGGCGGCGATCAACGGTTTCCGTCACCCGGCCATCAGGACCGGCGCGCTTGAGGGTGTCACGAGCAGGCACCGCCAATAGCCCGCCCACTGGATCATCCGCCAGCTCGGCCAGCAGATTATCGAGGTCCGCGCGGGCCAGATTGGGTCGTGCCGCATCGTGAACCAACACCCAGTCATTGTCGTCTGCGCCCTGAGCGTGCAGATGCAGCAACGCGCTGAGCACCGAGTCCGCACGCTCCTTGCCCCCAGCGACCCGGGTTATGCGCGAATCCAGCGCACAGGGCAGCGTGGGCCAATAAGGATCATCCACAGCCAGGCTGATCACCAGCCCCTTGAGACGGGGGTGATCGAGAAAGCAAAGCAGGCTGTGTTCAAGAATGGTCAGGCCGCCCAGTTGCAGGTACTGCTTGGGACGATCTGCGGCCATACGGGCGCCGACGCCCGCGGCAGGAATAACGGCCCAGAAGGCAGGACATACGCGCTGGTTCATTGGGCCAGCTGATACAGCGTTTCGCCGTCCTTGACCATGCCAAGCTCGTGGCGGGCACGCTCTTCGACGGTTTCCATACCTTTTTTCAATTCGAGGACTTCTGCGTCCATGACCCGATTGCGCTCCAGCAACGCCTCGTTTTCAGCGTGCTGATCGGCGATCTGCTGAGTCAGGCTTGCCACCTGCGCCAGGCTCCCATTACCGACCCACAGGCGATATTGCAGCCCCGCAAGGATCAGGATCAGAAACAGGAATAACCAGTTAGGACTGCGCATTGAATATCAGGTACCCAGAAAAAAGACAGCAGAGCCAACAACATGAAACCAACCACAGCAACAATGGACCGACAGCATCAAGCCTGGCAAAGCCAGGCTTGATGCTGTTCATCCGCACCGACGCCCGAGAATCATCCAGTAAACGGCAGGATTCTCAAAGCACCGGCTGTCTTTTCAGCGCCCCGTATCAGCCGCGGAACTCACCACGGCCGCGATAAACGGCTTTGGCGCCCAGCTGCTCTTCGATGCGCAGCAGCTGGTTGTACTTGGAGATACGATCGGAACGGCTCAGCGAACCGGTCTTGATCTGACCGGCAGCAGTGCCGACTGCCAGATCGGCGATGGTCGAATCTTCGGTCTCGCCGGAGCGGTGCGAAATAACTGCAGTGTAACCGGCTGCCTTGGCCATCTGGATGGCCTCAAGCGTCTCGGTCAAGGTGCCGATCTGGTTGAACTTGATCAGGATCGAGTTACCAATCTTTTTGTCGATGCCTTCCTTGAGGATCTTGGTGTTGGTCACGAACAGGTCGTCACCTACCAGCTGCACCTTGTCGCCGATCTTGTCAGTGAGGATCTTCCAGCCATCCCAGTCAGACTCGTCCAGCCCGTC
The DNA here is from genome assembly GCF_900585905.1 of Pseudomonas viridiflava. Taxonomy (GTDB): domain Bacteria; phylum Pseudomonadota; class Gammaproteobacteria; order Pseudomonadales; family Pseudomonadaceae; genus Aquipseudomonas. The sequence goes on along the minus strand of NZ_UTVH01000001.1, from coordinate 756,340 downwards.
TTCGATGGAAATGATCGGGTGCTTGCTGACCAGATCAGCCAGGTAATCGGCAAAACCGGCAGAGTCGTACTCGCCCTCTTCGCTGAGCACGTACTTGCCATTCTTGTAGAACTCGCTGGCGGCGCAGTCCAGAGCCAGGGTCACATCGGTACCCAGCTTGTAACCGGCGTTGGCAACGGCTTCGGCAATGGCGTCGAGTGCGTCGGCGTTGGAGTTGAGGTCAGGCGCAAAACCACCTTCGTCACCCACTGCCGTGTTCAGGCCGCGGGCCTTGAGTACGGCTTTGAGGTGATGAAAAATCTCGGTACCCCAGCGCAGGCCTTCGGAGAAGGTCTTGGCACCGACTGGCTGGATCATGAATTCCTGGATGTCGATATTGTTATCGGCATGCTCGCCACCGTTGATGATATTCATCATCGGCACCGGCATCGAGTAAACACCCGGGGTGCCGTTAAGGTTGGCGATGTGGGCGTAGAGCGGCAGGTCCTGATCCTGGGCAGCAGCCTTGGCGGCAGCCAGGGAGACGGCCAGGATCGCGTTGGCGCCCAGGCTTGCCTTGTTTTCAGTGGCGTCCAGCGCAATCATCGCGTGGTCCAGGGCCTTCTGGTCAACAGGATCCTTGCCCAACAACAGGTCGCGGATCGGACCGTTTATGTTGGCGACGGCCTTGAGAACACCCTTGCCCAGGTAACGGCTCTTGTCGCCATCACGCAGCTCCAGCGCCTCGCGCGAGCCGGTTGAAGCACCGGACGGGGCACAAGCGCTGCCGATGATGCCGTTGTCGAGGAGCACATCTGCTTCCACGGTGGGATTGCCACGGGAGTCGAGAACTTCACGACCTTTGATGTCGACGATTTTTGCCATTGTTGTGAACACTCCAAGATTGACGAAAACGACGCAGCTGGAAAAAACACTCGCCACTCCGGGCCATCAACATCGGACAACCCCGGAGCGACAACCCCCGACACGCGGTCGGGGGAAGAAAACGGTCGAGCGGCACTTTACCGGAGGCAAACCTGCCGGAGAAGCGCGATTTACGCGGTTTCTACTGCCGGGAAGCTTTTCACCAGTTCATCCAGCGACTTGAGCTGGCTGAGGAAAGGCTCCAGTTTGTCCAGACGCAAGGCGCAAGGGCCATCGCACTTGGCGTTATCCGGATCCGGATGCGCTTCGAGAAACAGCCCGGCGAGGCTTTGACTGATCCCGGCCTTCGCCAGTTCCAGGACCTGCGCACGACGGCCACCGGCAGAATCGGCGCGACCACCCGGCATTTGCAGCGAGTGGGTGACGTCGAAGAACACCGGGTAGTCGAACTGCTTCATGATGCCGAAGCCGAGCATGTCCACAACCAGGTTGTTATAGCCGAAGCTGGAACCACGCTCGCACAGGATCAATTGGTCGTTACCGGCTTCTTCGCACTTGTTCAGGATGTGTTTCATTTCCTGAGGCGCGAGAAACTGGGCCTTCTTGATGTTGATCACGGCACCGGTGCGGGCCATGGCCACCACCAGGTCGGTCTGGCGGGAGAGAAACGCCGGCAACTGAATGATGTCGCAGACTTCAGCCACCACGGCGGCCTGTTCAGGCTCATGCACATCGGTGATCAGCGGAACGTTGAAAGTCTTCTTGATCTCTTCGAAAATCCGCATGCCTTCTTCAAGGCCGGGACCACGATAGGAGTGCATGGACGAGCGGTTGGCCTTGTCGAAACTGGCTTTGAACACATACGGAATGCCGAGTTTTTCGGTCACACGTACGTATTCTTCGCAGATCTGCATGGCCATGTCGCGGGACTCCAGGACGTTCATGCCGCCGAACAGCACCATTGGCTTGTCGTTGGCGATCTCGATCGAACCTGCGCGAATTGTTTTCTGAGCCATGTTCCGGGTATCCCTGTTCAAGCGTTCTTGTTGTGCTGAGCCAGCGCGGCCTTGACGAAGCCACTGAACAGCGGATGGCCGTCACGTGGGGTCGAAGTGAATTCAGGGTGGAACTGGCACGCCACAAACCACGGATGGTCCGGTGCTTCGACCACTTCAACCAGCGCACCATCACCCGAGCGACCCGACACCTTCAGACCCGCATCAAGCAGCTGTGGCAGCAGGTTGTTGTTCACTTCGTAACGATGACGATGACGCTCGACGATGACGTCGCTGGCGTAGCAATCGTGAACCAGCGAGCCCGGCATCAACTGACATTCCTGCGCGCCCAGGCGCATGGTGCCGCCCAGATCCGAACTTTCGGTGCGGGTTTCGACAGCACCGGTGGCGTCTTCCCACTCGGTGATCAGACCCACGACCGAATGCGCACCATTGCGGTCGAATTCGGTGGAGTTGGCATCCGTCCAGCCCAGCACGTTGCGGGCGTATTCAATGACCGCCACCTGCATGCCCAGGCAGATACCCAGGTAAGGCACCTTGTTCTCGCGGGCAAACTGCACCGCCGTGATCTTGCCCTCGACGCCGCGCAGACCGAAGCCGCCAGGCACCAGGATCGCGTCCACGCCTTCCAGCAGCGCGGTGCCCTGATTCTCGATGTCTTCGGAATCGATGTAACGCAGGTTGACCTTGGTACGGTTGGTGATACCGGCGTGACTCATCGCCTCGATCAGCGATTTGTACGCGTCCAGCAGCTCCATGTACTTGCCGACCATGGCGATGGTGACTTCGTGCTCAGGGTTGAGCTTGGCATCAACCACTGCTTCCCACTCGGAGAGGTCCGCGCTGTTGCACTGCAGACCGAAACGCTCGACGACGAAATCGTCCAGGCCCTGGGCGTGCAGGATGCCCGGGATCTTGTAGATGGTGTCGGCATCTTCCAGCGCAATGACCGCACGCTCTTCAACGTTGGTGAACTGCGCAATCTTGCGACGCGACGAAATATCGATCGGGTGATCGGAGCGGCAGACCAGAATGTCAGGCTGCAGGCCGATGGAACGCAGTTCCTTTACCGAATGCTGCGTCGGCTTGGTCTTGGTTTCGCCAGCGGTGGCGATGTAAGGCACCAGCGTCAGGTGCATCAGCATGGCGCGCTTGGCGCCCACTTCGAATCGCAGCTGGCGAATCGCTTCAAGGAACGGCTGCGACTCGATATCGCCGACGGTGCCGCCGATCTCGACCAGCGCGACGTCGGCATCGCCAGCGCCCTTCATGATGCGGCGCTTGATTTCGTCGGTGATGTGCGGAATGACCTGGATGGTCGCGCCCAGATAATCACCACGACGCTCTTTGCGCAGGACGTGTTCATACACACGGCCGGTGGTGAAGTTGTTGTTCTGGGTCATGGTGGTGCGGATGAACCGCTCGTAGTGACCCAGGTCCAGATCGGTCTCGGCGCCGTCGTGGGTGACGAACACTTCACCGTGCTGGAACGGGCTCATGGTGCCGGGGTCGACGTTGATATAGGGGTCAAGCTTGAGCATGGTGACCTTAAGTCCCCGCGCCTCCAGGATGGCCGCCAATGAAGCCGAGGCAATGCCTTTCCCCAATGAAGAAACAACACCGCCCGTGACGAAGATGTAGCGCGTCATGAAAAACCCTAGAAGTCTGCGTTAAAGCGGTCAGAGCCGCCGGGGAAAGCGAAGGAAGGCCGAAGCCCCCGATTACCGACTGCCTCGACGGTGCACTCCGAACTGCTGCGTTGAAACGGACTGGCTGGAAAACGCCTGTCAATCGCGCGCCACATATCAAGAATCACTCGGCAAGAACGGGTTGGTAACCGGCAACTCATGTCGATTCAGCAGAATCCACAGAAGTTGTATCAAGAAGGGAGCGTAGTCTACCGGAACTGGCCTTTCAGCTCAAACTTTGCTCACTCATCGGCGGCGTCCACTGCAACTGCCAGTTTTCATGGCCACAAGCGTTGAGGGCTGGCAGGTTGGCCACCGCCACCAGCACGTCATCCTGAAACAGCAGCGGCAATCTGCCGCGCACGAAAACCGGCACGTGGTGTTCATTGAGCAGGCGCTTGAGGTCGCGATGGCCGCGACCGGGCAAACTGAGGACTTCGCCGCCCTGGCGATAACCCACCCTGAGCGCGCCGCCCGGCGCCAGCCCATGCAAGCGCAGCGTGCCGTTGCCTGGCAAAGCCAGCGTATCTTGCGCCGCTGACCAGCGCAGACCAGTCTCTGGCGTTTGCAACCAGCTGCCGGACAGCCACCAGATCCGACCCTGAGCACGATGCAGCTCACCGTCGGTCAATCGCCACATCGGACTGGCAACCTGCCCCGCGTCGCGCAAGTCCCGCCAGCCCGCCCAGTGGTTGCTGTCCGGCAGGCGCGTCAGCGGGCCCAGCCAGTGGCGCAAGGCATTGCGCTGGCGCGGCTCGGACAGTGAGCTCAACACATCGAGTGACAATGACGGCAAATTGAGCCATGGCTGGGTCGGCGGCGTCTTCGCATGGCTCAAGTCGTCTTCTGCCATCTCCGCGAGCAGCTGCTGCGCCTCGCTCAAATGAGCGGCGGCCCGCGCCATATTGGCTTCGGCCTGCGGCCAGCGCGCAGTAAAGGCAGGCAGTACGTGATGCCGCAGGTAATTTCGGTCGAAGCCAGGGTCGGCGTTGCTCGGGTCTTCGATCCAGAGAAGCTGATGCTCGCGGGCGTAGACTTGCAGCTCCTTGCGGGGGATACCCAGCAAGGGCCTGAGCAACCGCCCCTGCCCTAGCGCGCGATCCACCGGCATCGCCGCCAGCCCACGGACACCGGCACCTCGCAACAAACGCAGCAGCAGGGTGTGCGCCTGGTCATCCCGATGCTGGCCGGTCAGTAGCACGTCACCTGCCGCCATGCACTGAGTAAAAGCGGCATAACGCGCGTCCCGCGCAGCCTGCTCCACACTTGCGCCGGACCTCACCTGCACGCCGATCACCTGGAAAGGGATATTCAACCTCTCGCTGACCCGCTGACAATGCTGCGGCCAGGCATCGGCAGCAGCTTGCAGACCGTGATGCACATGGATGGCGTGTAGCGGCGGCAAGTGTTCGTATCTGCTGAGCTCAGCCAGCAGATGCAGCAGGACAGTGGAGTCCAGCCCGCCGGAAAAACCGACGTACCAGGCAGGTGCGTCGCGCCACGGCCCCAGGACTTGAAGCAGTCTGGTACAAAGATCATGACCGGAGGATTTGGGTGGGGTCATCGCCATCTGCCGAGTGGGGCGTTTGCGCACGACGTAGCGCAGGCTGCGCTTCAGAGCTGCCTGATGCCTGCGCTTCGCAGGGTTCGGCAGCTCTCATCAAACAACACTCAGTTATCTGAGCTTACGCAGAGCCTGTGGGACCGGATTTATCCGGGAAGGCGTCATCCCGGACAAAGATACTGTAGCGAATGTACTGGCCTCTTGCCGGATGCCCCGGTCCCACAAAGCCCATGTCTGCTGCTCGCCAGTGCCTGTGTCAGAGCCCGTAGCTCATCAGGCGATCGTAACGGCGGGTCAGCAGCGCTTCGTTATCGAATTTCTGCAACATCGCCAACTGACTGCTCAATTCTTCACGAATCATCTGCGCTGCAGCGGCAGGATCACGATGCGCGCCGCCCAGTGGCTCGTTGATCACCTTGTCAACGATTCCCAGGCCTTTCAAACGCTCGGCGGTGATACCCATGGCCTCGGCGGCATCCGGCGCCTTCTCGGCAGTTTTCCACAGAATCGACGCGCAGCCTTCCGGCGAGATCACCGCGTAAGTGGAATACTGCAGCATGTTCAGCTGGTCACAGACACCGATGGCCAATGCGCCGCCGGAACCGCCTTCGCCGATCACCGTGGCGATAATAGGCGTTTTCAAGCGAGCCATGACGCGCAGGTTCCAGGCGATTGCCTCGCTCTGGTTACGCTCTTCAGCGTCGATACCCGGGTAGGCGCCAGGGGTGTCGATGAAGGTCAGAATCGGCATCTTGAAGCGCTCGGCCATTTCCATCAGGCGGCACGCCTTGCGATAGCCTTCAGGGCGCGGCATACCGAAGTTGCGACGCACCTTCTCGCGCACCTCACGGCCTTTCTGATGACCAATGACCATCACGGGCTGGCCTTCAAGACGTGCGATGCCGCCGACGATCGCCGCGTCATCGGAGAAGTGCCGATCGCCGTGCAGCTCGTCGAACTCGGTAAAGATGTGCTGAATATAATCCAGTGTGTACGGACGTCGCGGGTGACGCGCCATGCGCGCGATTTGCCAGCTGGTCAGGTTGCCGAAAATACTTTCGGTCAGCGTGTTGCTCTTCTCCTGCAAACGCGAGATTTCGTCGCCAATGTTCAGGGAGTTGTCATTACCCACCAGGCGCAATTCTTCGATCTTGGCTTGCAGGTCAGCGATCGGCTGTTCGAAATCAAGAAAATTCGGGTTCATAGGCATCCGTCTTCGGTCGACGGCCAAGCGGCCGGCCGGTTGATCCGTGAGCGCGTTACCTTACGGGAACAGGCGCTGTCTGGTCGAGATTAAAAATTCTAGGCTTATGCGTTCAGCGATACTGCAGGAAGACGTTCTCACGTCCGAACTGGTCACGCAGTGCCTGAATCAAGCTGTCTGCGGGATCGATTCGCCACGCTTCGCCAAACTGCAGCAAGGCCTTTGCGTCAAGCCCGGTGTAATCAAGGGTGATCGGGCACGCGCCGCGATGGCGTTTGCACAAATCCCCCAGCCAGCGCAGCCGGTCGCCCTTGAGCGCCTCGGCACGCACGGTCAGGCGCAGACTTTCGGCCAGATTGGTGCGCGCATCCTCGATGCTCATCACCCGTTTGGCCCGCAGACGCAGCCCGCCGGAAAAATCGTCATTACTGACCTCGCCTTCGACCACTACCATTGCATCGGTCTGCAGCAAGGCCTGGGCCGAGTGAAACGCTTCCGCAAACAGTGAAGCCTCGATACGCCCGGAACGGTCGTCCAGGGTGATGAAGCCCATCTTGTCGCCCTTCTTGTTCTTCATCACCCGCAAGGCAATGATCAGCCCGGCAACGGTCTGGGTGTCACGCGCAGGTTTGAGGTCGATGATGCGCTGACGCGCGAATCGACGAATCTCTCCTTCGTATTCATCAATCGGATGCCCGGTCAGGTACAGCCCCAGGGTTTCCTTTTCACCACGCAGACGGTCCTTGAGGCTACCCTCCTTGGCCTTGCGGTGGTTGGCGTAGACATCGGTGTCTGCTTCGACGAACAGACCGCCAAAAAGATCCGCGTGACCACTGTCGTGACTGCGTGCGGTCTGCTCGGCAGCCTGAATGGCTTCCACCAGCGACGCCAGCAATACCGCGCGATTGCGGTCGATATTGGCCTGATAGGCTTTCGGTTCGGTCTCGAAATAAGGCCCCAGCCGGTCCAGTGCGCCACTGCGAATCAAGCCATCCAGCGTACGTTTGTTGACTCGCTTGAGGTCGACCCTGGCACAGAAATCGAACAGGTCCTTGAACGGCCCGGCTTCGCGCGCCTCGGTGATCGCCTCGACCGGCCCCTCACCCACGCCCTTGATCGCCCCAAGCCCGTAAATGATCCGGCCGTCTTCGCTGACCGTGAACTTGTACTCGGAAGCGTTGACGTCGGGAGCATCCAGACGCAGCTTCATGATCCGCACTTCTTCGATCAAGGTCACGACCTTGTCGGTGTTGTGCATATCGGCGGACAACACGGCAGCCATGAACGGCGCCGGATAGTGGGTTTTCAGCCAGGCCGTCTGATACGACACCAGACCGTAGGCGGCGGAGTGAGACTTGTTGAAACCGTAACCGGCGAATTTCTCCACCAGGTCGAAGATGTTACCCGCCAGGTCCGGGTCGATATTATTGGTCTTGCAGCCGTCAATGAAGCCACCGCGCTGCTTGGCCATCTCCTCAGGTTTTTTCTTGCCCATGGCCCGGCGCAGCATGTCGGCGCCACCCAGGGTGTAGCCGGCCATGACCTGCGCAATCTGCATCACCTGTTCCTGATACAGGATGATGCCGTATGTCGGCGCCAGCACGGGCTTGAGGCCCTCGTATTGATAATCGACATGGGGGTAGGACAGCTCGGCGCGGCCGTGTTTGCGGTTGATGAAGTCGTCCACCATGCCCGACTGCAGCGGGCCGGGGCGAAACAGTGCCACCAGTGCGATCAAATCTTCCAGGCAGTCGGGCTTGAGCTTCTTGATCAGCTCCTTCATGCCCCGGGATTCAAGCTGGAACACGGCCGTGGTTTCGGCTTTCTGCAACAGCTGATAGGTCGGCGCGTCATCGAGTGGAATAAAGGCGATATCCAGCGGCTCATCGCCGGTCTTGGCGCGGTCGCGATTGATCGTCTTCAGCGCCCAGTCGATAATCGTCAATGTGCGCAGGCCAAGGAAGTCGAACTTCACCAGACCTGCCGCCTCGACATCATCCTTGTCGAACTGGGTGACCAGGCCGTCACCCTCTTCATCGCAATAAATGGCCGAAAAGTCGGTCAGCTTGGTGGGTGCGATGACCACACCACCGGCGTGCTTGCCAACGTTGCGCACGACGCCTTCGAGCTTGCGGGCCATTTCCCAGATTTCAGCCGCTTCTTCGTCGATCTTGAGGAAATCACGCAGGATTTCTTCCTGCTCATAGGCTTTTTCAAGGGTCATGCCCACTTCGAACGGAATCATCTTCGACAGGCGATCCGCCAGACCGTAGGACTTGCCCTGCACCCGAGCCACGTCGCGCACCACCGCCTTGGCGGCCATGGAGCCGAAAGTAATGATCTGGCTGACCGCATTGCGCCCGTACTTTTCGGCCACGTAATCGATCACCCGATCACGGCCGTCCATACAGAAGTCAACGTCGAAGTCGGGCATGGAAACCCGTTCCGGGTTGAGGAAACGTTCGAACAGCAGATCATATTGCAGCGGATCGAGGTCGGTGATTTTCTGTACGTAGGCCACCAGCGACCCCGCACCCGAGCCCCGGCCCGGCCCCACCGGCACGCCATTGCTCTTGGCCCACTGGATGAAGTCCATCACGATCAGGAAATAGCCGGGGAAGCCCATCTGGATGATGATATCCAGTTCGAAATTCAACCGGTCGACATAGACCTGGCGCTTGGCTTCATAGTCCGGCGTAGTGTCTTTCGGCCACAGAACCGCCAGACGTTCTTCAAGACCCTCGAAGGACACCTTGCGGAAGTATTCGTCGATGGTCATGCCATCCGGAATCGGATAATCGGGCAGGAAGTGAGTGCCCAGCTTGACGTCGATGTTGCAGCGCTTGGCGATTTCCACCGAGTTTTCCAGCGCCTCGGGCAAGTCACTGAACAGCTCGGCCATTTCCTCGGCGCTTTTCAGGTACTGCTGGTCGCTGTAGTTATGCGAGCGGCGCGGATCATCCAGCGCTCGTCCTTCACCAATGCACACCCGGGTTTCGTGCGCTTCGAAGTCTTCCTGTTTGATGAAGCGCACGTCGTTGGTGGCCACCAAAGGCGCGCCATGGCGCTCGGCCAGCGCAACCGCTGCGTGCAGATGCTCTTCATCATTGGGGCGATTGGTGCGCTGGACCTCGACATAGAAGCGGTCGGGGAACACCGCCATCCATTCGCGCAGCAAGTCATCGGCCTGGGCCGGATTGTTGCCCAGCAGCGCCAGGCCAATCTCGCCTTCCTTCGCCGCCGACAGGCAAATCAGGCCTTCGCTGGCTTGCGCGACCCATTCGCGTTCAATGATGACCTGACCATTGCGCTGCCCTTCGATGAAGCCGCGAGAAATCAGCTCAGTCAGGTTGCGATAGCCCTTGGCGTTCATCGCCAGCAGGCTGATGCGACTCAGAGCCGCGTCTTCGTCCTTGTTCGACAGCCAGAGATCGGCGCCGCAGATCGGCTTGATGCCGGCGCCCATCGCCGCTTTGTAGAATTTCACCAGCGAACACAGATTGTTCTGATCGGTCACCGCCACGGCAGGCATGTTCATCGCCGCCAGGGTTTTGACCAGCGGTTTGACGCGCACCAGGCCATCGACCAGCGAATATTCGGTGTGCAGGCGCAAATGAACAAAAGAAGCCGGCATGGAGATCCTATAGCGCGAGGACAAAAACGAAGGCCCGGATTGTACCGGGCCTGTGGCAAAACATCAGCCCGTTGTCAGCCCAACGGAAAGGTCGGTGACATTGACAGGCTGGCGTTGATCATCGCATCGCGGGCCTGGTGGGCCGCTCGTACCGGAGCGAAAGAGCGCCGATGAATGGGCGTCGGCCCCAGACGGGCGAGCGCTTCAAGGTGCACCGGCGTCGGGTAACCCTTGTGACCGCCGATGCCATACCCCGGATAAACCAGCTCCAGCGCGGCCATTTCCCGGTCGCGGCTGACTTTGGCGAGGATCGATGCAGCAGCGATGGCAGGCACCTGCCCATCACCCTGAATCACCGGGGCGCAAGGTACTGAAAGCTGCGGGCAACGGTTGCCATCGATCAGGGCCAGTTTCGGCGTAATCAGCAACCCTTCAACGGCACGCTTCATGGCCAGCATGGTTGCGTGAAGAATATTCAGTTCGTCGATCTCCGCCACTTCCGCCCGTGCAATGTGCCAGCACAGGGCTTTTTCGCAAATCTCGTCAAACAGTCGCTCGCGCTTGGCCTGCGTGAGCTTTTTCGAATCGTTGAGCCCTAGAATCGGCCGCATCGGGTCGAGAATCACTGCCGCAGTCACCACCGCGCCGCACAGCGGGCCACGACCTACCTCGTCGACACCTGCCACAAGTTCTTCAACCAGATTGAAGTCCAGCCCCATTTGCATTGATTTAGTGCTCATCTTTTCAAACCGACAGTGAAGGCGATTGCCCCATCAGACTCAGTACCGCATCGGCAGCCTGATTGGACGCGTCGCGACGCAAGGTGTGGTGGATGGCGTCAAAGCCCGCTGTCTGCGCCGTGCCGTCTTCCAGCAGCGGCAGCAGCTGCGTGGCCAACGCCTCAGCCGTAGCGTCATCCTGCAGCAGCTCCGGTACCAGCAGGCGCTGAGCCAGGAGATTGGGCAGTGACACGTAAGGGCTTTTCACCAGACGCTTGAGTATCCAGAACGTCAGCGGCGCCATACGATAAGCGACCACCATGGGGCGCTTGTACAGCAACGCTTCAAGGGTCGCGGTGCCCGATGCGATCAGCACCGCATTGCACGCTGCCAGCGCGACGTGGGAGCGACCATCGAGCAACGTCACAGGCAGTTCGCGGCCAGCGAGCAATTGCTCGATCTGCGCGCGGCGTTGCGGGCTGGCGCACGGCAGCACAAAGCGCACGTCAGGGCACAGCTTCAACAACCGCTCGGCGGCATCAAAGAACAACCCACCCAGGCGCCCCACTTCACCGCCGCGACTGCCTGGCATCAACGCCACCACTGGCCCGTCGCCCAGCCCCAGCCCCAGCTCGGCGCGGGCGGATGCGCGATCAGCGTACAGGGGTATGGTGTCGGCCAGCGGGTGACCGACGAACCTGACCGGAACGCCTTTCTCTTCGTAAAAACGTGCTTCGAACGGTAGCAGGGTCAGCATCAGGTCGCAGCCTTCGCGGATCTTCAACACCCGCTTCTGCCGCCACGCCCAGACCGACGGGCTGACGTAATGCACGGTCTTGATCCCGGCGCGACGCAGCTGCAGTTCGATATTAAGGGTGAAATCCGGTGCGTCGATACCAATGAACACGTCAGGCTGTTCATCGATCAGGGTTTGAATCAGCAGCTTGCGCCTGGCCATCAGCTCGCGTAATCGGCCCAGCACCTCCACCAGCCCCATCACCGACAGGCGTTCCATGGGGAAGTAGGAATTCATGCCTTCGGCTTCCATCAGCGGGCCGCCGACCCCAATGAACTGGGCCTGAGGGTGACGGGCCTTAATGGCACGCATCAGGCCGGAGCCCAGAATGTCACCCGAGGCTTCGCCTGCAACAAGGGCAATACGCAATGCGTCAGGCATGATCAGCGGGTGATGCCGCGGGTCGAATTCTGGATGGATGCCAGAAAAACTGCCACTTCTGGAAACACTGCAGCCGGCTCAGCCAGTTCGGTGCAGGCCTGCTCAACCGTCAAGCCCTGGCGGTAAACCACCTTGTAGGCCCGACGCAGCGCGTGAATGGCTCCCTCGCTGAAGCCACGACGACGCATGCCTTCGAAATTCATGCTGCGCGCTTCGGCGGGGTTGCCAAACACCGTCACATACGCGGGTACGTCTTTACCAATGGCCGTGCCCATGCCGGAAAAGCTGTGGGCGCCAATGTGGCAATACTGGTGAACGAGTGTAAACCCCGAAAGAATCGCCCAATCGCCGACGTGGACATGGCCTGCCAGGGCAGTATTGTTGACCAGAATGCAGTGGTTACCGATAACGCTGTCGTGGCCAATGTGCGCATAGGCCATGATCAGGTTATGGTCGCCGAGTGTGGTCTCCGCCCGGTCCTGAACGGTGCCTCGATGAATCGTCACGCCTTCACGGATCACGTTGTGATCGCCAATGACCAGACGCGTCGCCTCACCCTTGTATTTCAGATCGGGCGTATCCTCGCCTATCGAAGAAAACTGGTAGATGCGATTGTGTTTACCAATCCGAGTCGGACCACGCAGGATCACGTGTGGCCCGACGACTGTACCCTCACCAATTTCCACACCGGCTCCGACGATCGACCAGGGGCCGACCTCCACATTGTCAGCCAGGACGGCTGTCGGATCGATGATTGCGCGAGGGTCAATCAAACTCATAGCTTACGTTCCGCACAGATGATTTCTGCGGAGCATACCGGCTTGCCATCGACCGAAGCCTGGCACTCGAACTTCCAGATCTGACGCTTGCAGCTGAGAAACTTCGCCTCAAGGATCAACTGATCACCGGGCAGCACAGGCTGGCGAAAACGCAGCTTGTCCGAACCCACGAAATAATACAGCGTGCCGTCGGCAGGCTTGGCACCCAGCATTTTGAAACCAAGAATACCCGCCGCCTGGGCCATCGCTTCGATGATCAGCACGCCCGGCATGATGGGATGCGCCGGAAAGTGACCATTGAAGAACGGCTCATTGATGCTGACGTTCTTGTACGCGCGAATACTCTTGTTCTCGGTATCCAGCTCCACCACTCGGTCCACCAGCAGGAACGGGTAGCGGTGAGGCAGATATTCGCGAATCTCGTTGATGTCCATCATTTCGAAGGGAAGCCTGTAGTCAAGATTGGGAGTGCGCGACAAGTGCGCTGCACTCCTCTACAAATCAAGGAAGCAATTTATCGGCAGTGCACGCTTGATGTGAAAAAAGTATCAGCCATCTGATGAAGCATTGGTGCCTGAGGTCACGACCTCGACTGTCTTCTCCACTTTCTGCAGCCGACGCGCCATGTCGTCGATCTTGCGCAACCGTGCAGCGCTCTTGCGCCATTCGGCCGCTGGCTGCATCGCCGTACCTGAAGAATATGAGCCAGGCTCGGTAATCGAATGGGTAACCATCGTCATCCCGGTGATGAATACGCCGTCACAGATGTCGATATGACCCACCAGACCGACGCCACCGGCGAGCATGCAGTGCTTGCCGATTCTGGTGCTGCCGGAGATGCCGACGCAGGCGGCCATGGCGGTGTGATCGCCAATCTGCACGTTGTGGGCAATCTGAATCTGGTTGTCCAGCTTCACCCCGTTGCCAATGCGCGTATCAGCCAGGGCGCCGCGATCAATCGCGGTGTTGACACCGATCTCGACATCATCGCCGATCAGCACGCCGCCAATCTGGGCGATCTTCTGCCACACGCCTTTTTCGCTGGCGAAACCGAAGCCCTCGCCCCCCAGCACCGCACCTGACTGAATCACCACACGCTTGCCGATGCGCACGTCGTGGTAGAGCGTCACCCGCGGAGCCAGCCAGCCACCTTCGCCAATATCGCAGCGCGCTCCGATGAAACAATGCGCCCCAATGGTGACATTGGCCGCAATCTGCGCACCGCTTTCGATGACCGCAAAAGCCCCGACGCTGGCGGCAGGGTCAACCTGCGCATCCGCTGCAATCACGGCAGTCGGGTGAATGCCTGGAATCGCCTTGGGCTTGGGATCGAACAGATGGGAAATGCGCGCATATGCCAGATAGGGATCTGGCACCAGCAACGCATCGCCCACATAGAGGTCTGCGTCCGCAGCCTTGAGCAGCAACGCCGATGCCTGAGTATCCACGAGGTATTTGCGGAACTGGGGTTTGGCCAGGAAGCTGACCTGACCAGGACCGGCCTCCTGCAAGGTGGCCAGCCCGGATATAACTTTATCCCCGTCGCCACGCAAGGTGGCGCCAAGGAACTCAGCCAGTTGACCGAGCTTGATAGTAGCGGTCATAGGTTACTTCAGCTGATTCATGCGCTCGATGACCTGGCGAGTAACGTCGTACTGAGGCTTGACGTCAATCACTGCACCGCGCTCGAAAACCAGGTCAAAAGCACCTTTCTTGATGACTTCTTCTACAGCCTTGTCCAGCTTGGGCTTGAGCTGCTTGAGCATCTCGCGGTCGGCAACGGCTTTGGCCTCATTCAATTCCTTGGACTGGAACTGGAAATCGCGAGCCTTTTGCTTGAATTCAAGCTCGAGGCGCTCACGCTCAGGTTGGGCCATCTTGTCGCCACCACTGACGAGACGATCCTGGATCCCCTTGGCGCTGCTTTCCAGCGACTTCAGCTTGGTCAATTGCGGGCCGAACTTCTTCTCGGCATCCACTGCGTACTTCTTGGCAGCGTCAGATTCCAGCAGCGCCATCTGATAGTTCAGAACGGCAATTTTCATGTCGGCAAATGCCGGGCTTGCTACCAGAACGGTGGCCAGCAGTACCAATTGAGTCAACTTACGCACGATGCACTCCTACACAATTCGCTTTCGTTATCTAAAGTCAGAGGTTTAGAAAGTCTGACCAAGGGAAAATTGGAATACCTGGGTTTCGGTGTTGTCATCCGGCTTCTTGACCGGCATCGCCAAGGCGAAGCTCAAAGGACCCAGAGCAGTGATCCAGGTGACGCCCACGCCGACCGAACTGGCCATGCCCGAGAAATCGACATCATTGCACTCGACCTTCTGGCCATTGCGCGTTCTCGTGTCATCACAGTTGGTGTCAAACACGTTACCCACATCCCAGAACAGCGAGGTCCGCAGGGAGCGCTGATCCTTGATGAATGGCAGCGGGAACATGACTTCTACACCACCCTGAACCAGTACGTTGCCACCAAATGGCAGTGGGTCCTGATCAGGGTCGGCGATGGTGCCGCGGCGAGTACCGCTGCTTGGCGTGCTGCGTGGCCCCAGTGTGCTGTCCTTGAAACCACGTACCGAGTTGAAACCACCCGCGTAGTAGTTCTCATAGAAAGGCAGACCGGAAGTCGAACCGTAACCGTCGCCATAACCCAGCTCGGTGTGCAGACGCAGGGTGTAGTTTTCGGTGATCGGGTGGAAATACTGCGCTCGGTAATCAAGCTTGTAGAACGACAGGTCGCTACCCGGCAAGGTGGTTTCCAGCACCAGACTCTGGGAACGACCGCGAGTTGGCAGCACACCTTTGTTCAGGGTCGACTCGGACCAGCCGATCGAGCCTTTGAAGTTGAGGTATTTGTCGCCTTCCTTGTCCACGAAGTCGAAGATTTCGTCGACGGTGTAGGTACCGGTCTTGATCTCGTCCTGCTGCACAGTCAGGCCGTACGTCAGACGCGAGGTCTCATTGATCGGGTAGCCCATGCTGACGCCAGCGCCAAGGCTGTCCACGGCGTAGCTTGCCACGTCGACGTCGAGATCATCGTAGTCGGTGGTGCGATAGAACGCGTTGTAACCCAGGCTCACACCATCAGCAGTCCAGTACGGATCGACATAGCTGAAGTTGTAGCGGCTCTGGTATTCACTGCGCGTCAGGCCGATGCTGACCTTGTTACCAGTACCGAGGAAGTTGTTCTGGCTGATGGAACCACCCAGAATCAAACCCGCGCTCTGAGCGAAACCGACGCTGGCCGTGATCGACCCCGACGCCTGCTCTTCCACTGCATAGTTGACGTCAACCTGATCGTCAGTGCCCGGCACCGCAGGTGTTTCGACGTTCACTTCCTTGAAGAAGCCGAGACGATCAAGACGCGTCTTGGACTGGTCGATCAGATAGGTCGACGCCCACCCGCCTTCCATCTGGCGCATTTCCCGGCGCAGCACTTCGTCAGCAGACTTGGTGTTGCCACGGAAGTTGATGCGATTTACGTAGGCACGCTTGCCCGGATCGACGACGAATGTAATGTCGACCGTGTGATCTTCATCATTGGGCGTTGGCACGCCGTTGACGTTGGCGAAGGTATAGCCTTCGTTGCCCAGGCGGCGGGTGACCAGCTCAGACGTGGTGGTCATGACTTTGCGCGAAAAGACCTGGCCCGGCTTGACCAGCAGCAGGGATTTGACCTGATCTTCAGGCACCTTGAGGTCACCGCTCAGCTTGACCGACTTGACGCTGTACTTCTGGCCTTCGTTGACGTTGACCGTGATGTAGACGTTTTTCTTGTCAGGCGTGATCGACACCTGAGTCGAGGCGATATCCATGTTGATGTAGCCGCGATCCAGGTAATAGGAACGCAGACGCTCAAGGTCACCGGAGAGCTTTTCCCGGGCGTACTTGTCGTCGTTCTTGAAGAAGGACAGCCAGTTGGTGGTTTTCAGCTCGAACAGATCGATGAGGTCGTCGTCAGGGAAAACCGTGTTGCCCACCACATTGATGTGCTGGATAGACGCAACCGTGCCTTCATTGATGTTGATTTTCAGGCCCACGCGGTTGCGCGGCTGAGCGACGACTTCGGTCGCCACTTCAGCTGAATAGCGGCCTTGAGCCACATATTGACGCTGCAGTTCATTACGCACGCCCTCAAGGGTCGCACGCTGGAAGATCTCGCCCTCAGCGAGACCCGACTGTTTCAGGCCTTTCATCAGGTCTTCGGTCGAAATGGCCTTGTTGCCTTCGATCTCGATGCTGGCAACCGACGGGCGCTCGACAACAGTGATGACCAGGACGTTGCCGTCACGGCCCAACTGAATATCCTGGAAGAATCCGGTCTTGAACAACGCCCGAGTGGCGTCCACCAGACGACCATCATCCGCTTGCTCGCCGACGTTCAGCGGCAACGCACCAAAGACACTGCCCGCGGATACCCGCTGCAGACCATTGACACGGATATCGGAGATGGTGAAGGACTCGGCGTGAACTTCGGCAATCATCAGTACGGCAAGAACCGCAGTTAGCAGCAGACGTTTCATGAAGTCCTTTCTTATTCCAACTGGCAATAAACAAACTGCCGCAAAATGCGGCAGATTCGCAACTCAGCAGTGCTGAGCTTTACAGTCGACCCAGATCGTTGACCAGCGCGAGCAACATGACGCCCACCACCAGACTGATACCGATCTGAACCCCCCAACCTTGAACCCTGTCCGAAAGGGGGCGACCACGTGCCCACTCGATCAGATAGAACAACAAATGCCCACCGTCCAGCACCGGGATAGGCAGTAAATTCAGGACTCCCAGGCTTATGCTCAGATAAGCGAGGAAATTCAGAAAATCACCCATACCCGACTGGGCCGAAGCGCCCGCCACTTTAGCAATGGTTATCGGTCCACTCAAGTTTTTTACCGACAGCTCGCCGAACAACATTTTTCTCAGCGAGTCCAGCGTCAGCACGCTCATGGTCCAGGTGCGCTTCGCGCCCTCGCCCACAGCGGCTATCGGGCCATAGCTGACTTCACGCAACATCTCCGGCGGCCAGTCAATGGCTTTCACTCCGGCACCCAGATAACCGGTAGCGGTTTGGCCTTCACCACGTGCAACCAGGGTCAAAGGCACATCCAGCGCAGCGCCGTCGCGCTCGACCCGCAACGAAACGTTTGCGCCCGGGCGCTCGCGGACCCAGTCCACCACCTGCTGCCACTCCTGAACTTCACGACCGTCAAGGGCCAGCAGGCGGTCGCCGGTCCTGAGGCCAGCGGCCTGAGCGGGGCCGCTCGGATCGAGCTCGGCAAGTACCGGAGGCACGGCAGGGCGCCATGGGCGGATGCCCAGCGATTTGATCGGGTCCGGCTCTTCGGCGCCCTTGAGCCAGTTGTCCAGCTTCAACTCACGGCTGCTGTCGACTGTCGCACCTGGCTCGAGCACCTGCAGGGCGACAGTGCCGCTCTCACCCAGGCGCCGAACCAACTGCAGATTGACCGCCGACCAACCGGAGGTAGGTTCGCCATCGATGGCGACGATTTCCTCGCCGGCACTCAAACCCGCCTGTTGCGCGAGACTGCCGGATTCAACAGCACCGATAACCGGACGTACCTGCTGGTTACCCAGCATGGCCACGATCCAGAAAAAGAAGATGGCGAGAAGAAAATTGGCAATCGGCCCGGCGCTGACTATCGCTATGCGCTGGTACACCGATTTGCGGTTGAACGATTGGTCGGCAAGCTCGGGCGGGACATTGCCTTCACGCTCGTCGAGCATCTTCACGTAGCCACCCAGCGGTATTGCGGCCACTACATATTCGGTGCCCTGACGATCACTCCAGCGAACCAGCGGAGTGCCAAAGCCCACGGAAAAACGCAACACCTTGACGCCGCAACGCCTGGCCACCCAGAAGTGGCCAAATTCGTGAATGGTTACCAGCACGCCCAGCGCAACGAGGGTGCCGACTATCATATAAAGCGCGCTCATCGATTCTCTCCAGACACCGACTCATGAGAGGTGCATGCCGTACTGCCGGTCAAACCCGTGTTTACCTGCATTTGCATCATCGTCCGTTGCGGCCAAGCCACTGCTGCGCCAGAACGCGCGCCTTTGAATCCACATCGAACACGGCCCCAAGATCAGCCAGCGGCACGACCGGTTCACGGTTCAAAACCTCGTCGATCATACTCGCGATTTCCGGATAACGGATGCGTCGATCCAGAAATGCTGCGACCGCTACTTCATTGACCGCATTGAGTACTGCCGGAGCGCTGTTGCCCGCCTCCGCAGCCTGCCGCGCAAGGCGCAGACAGGGGAAGCGCTGTTCGTCGGGTGCTTCGAAATCCAGCCGCGCGATGCTGAACAGATCCAGCGGGGCGACGCCGGAGTCGATCCGCGCGGGCCAGGCCAGCGCGTGGGCTATCGGCGTGCGCATATCAGGATTGCCCAGCTGCGCCAGCACCGAGCCGTCGACATAATCAACCAGCGAATGAATTACGCTCTGAGGATGAATGACCACTTCGACCTGATCTGGCCGGGCGTCAAACAGCCAGCAGGCTTCGATCAATTCAAGACCCTTGTTGATCATGCTCGCCGAATCCACGGAAATCTTGCGTCCCATGGACCAGTTGGGATGAGCGCAGGCCTGCTCCGGGGTGACATCACGCAGCTCGCTCGCGGGTGTCTGACGGAACGGACCACCTGAGGCGGTCAGCAGGATTCGACGTACGCCTACAGGCTTGAGGCCGCGAGCGTAGTCCACAGGCAAACACTGGAATATCGCATTATGCTCGCTGTCGATGGGCAGCAGCACCGCGCCGCTGTGCCGCACGGCCTCCATGAACAGAGCGCCGGACATGACCAGCGCTTCCTTGTTGGCCAGCAGCACTTTCTTCCCAGCCTCCACTGCCGCCAGGGTAGGACGCAAGCCTGCGGCGCCTACAATCGCTGCCAGCACCGTGTCGACCTGGGAGTGAGACGCCACTTCACACAGACCGCTTTCCCCGACCAGCACTCGCGTGTCCAGACCGGCTGCAGACAAATCATCCTGCAGCTTGCGCGCAGCTTCCTGGGTTGGCAGCACGGCAAACTGCGGCGTATGCCGCAGACACAGAGCAAGCAGCTCGCTTTCGCGGCTGTAACCAGTCAGTGCAAACACCTGATACAGCTCGGGATGGCGGGCGATCACATCCAGCGTGCTCAGACCTACCGAACCGGTCGCGCCCAGTACTGTGACCTGCTGCGCACGACTCACAGAACGCCCCACTCGGCAGCCCAGAGCAACACCGCAAACACAGGGATCGCCGCAGTCAGGCTGTCGATGCGATCCAGCACGCCGCCATGGCCTGGCAACAGATTGCTGCTGTCCTTGATACCGGACTGGCGCTTGAACATGCTTTCGGTCAGGTCACCCACAACCGAGATAAAGACAACTACAGCAGCGCCCAGCAAGGCAAACAGCAACTGCGCCACCGACCAGTCACGGGATATGCCTACCGCCAGCGTGATCAACAGACTGGCAGCGAGCCCGCCGTAAACACCTTCCCAGCTCTTGCCGGGGCTGACCCTGGGGGCCAGCTTGCGCTTGCCGAAAGCCTTGCCGGAAAAGTAAGCGCCGATGTCTGCACCCCAGACCAGCACCATCACCGCGAGAATCAGCCAGTTGCCCATCGGCCACTGCTTGATCAGGACCAGCCCCTGCCAGGCCGGCAGCAGGATCAACAAGCCAATGGCCAACTTGCACAAGGCACTGGACCAGTAGCGCGAAGACTCGGGAAACGTCAGCACCAGCCAGGTTGCCAGCGCCCACCAGATCACGGCTGCAATCAGCACCCAGGGCGCAAGACCGGGCATGAGATAAAGCAGGAACAACAAGGCCGCGACGAATACCGCGAAAGCGATGCGGGACGATTGAGCAGCGAAGCCCGCCAGCCGAGCCCATTCCCAGGCGCCCAGGGACACGACGACACCGATGAACAGCGCAAAGCTTGCGCCGCTGAGCAGGAAGAAACCGCACAAGGCGACTGGCAGCAAAATCAGTGCCGTGATAATCCGTTGTTTCAGCATTAAGCCCGGGCTCCAGCTTCGATCTGCTCGCTCGTTTTACCGAAGCGACGCTGGCGCGAAGCGAAATCAGCCAGCGCAGCGCGCATGGCATCGTGTTTGAAGTCCGGCCAGAACAGGTCGGAAAAGTACAGCTCGGCATACGCAAGCTGCCAGAGCAGGAAGTTGCTGATGCGATGCTCGCCACCGGTGCGAATGCACAGGTCCGGCAACGGCAGGTCGCCGGTCGCAAGACAGGTCTGCAACAATTCAGGCGTGATGTCGTCGGCACGCAGATGCCCGGCCTGCACTTCACGCGCAAGTCGCTGAGCAGCCTGGGCGATGTCCCACTGCCCGCCGTAATTGGCAGCAATCTGCAACACGAAGCGGTCATTGCCCGCTGTGCTGCTCTCGGCTTCGCGCATTGCCGCCTGAAGCTCGGGATGAAAGCGCGTGCGATCACCGATGATGCGCAGGCTGATGTCGTTGTCATTCAGGCGCTTGGTCTCGCGACGCAACGCCGTGAAAAACAGCTCCATCAGCGCCCCGACCTCTTCAGCAGGGCGCTGCCAGTTTTCACTGGAAAAGGCGAACAGGGTCAGCACCTCGACCTTGGCCTCGGCGCAGACTTCAATAACCGCGCGAACCGCATCAACGCCTGCCTTGTGGCCAGCGACCCCTGGCAACAGCCGCTTCCTGGCCCAGCGGTTGTTGCCATCCATGATGATGGCAACATGACGCGGTACCGAGCACGGCCTGGCCAGTTTTGTCTTTTCCATAAAAGCGCCCCGAACCTTATACGGCCATCAGGTCTGCTTCTTTGGTCTTGGTGGCCGAGTCGATATCAGCCTCTGCCTTGTCGGTCAGTTTCTGAATGTCCGCCGCAGCACGACGCTCTTCGTCTTCGCTGATTTCCTTGTCCTTGACCAGCTTCTTCAGCTCGCCCAGGGCATCGCGGCGAATATTGCGCACGGCCACGCGTGCATCTTCAGCAGCGCTGCGTGCCTGTTTGGTGAAGCCTTTGCGGGTTTCTTCAGTCAGGGCGGGCATGGAAATCAGCAACAGCTCGCCGAGGTTGGTCGGATTGAGGTTCAGACCAGCGCTCTGGATTGCCTTGTCAACGGCAGCCAGCATGTTGCGCTCGAACGCCACGACCTGCAGGGTACGCGAGTCTTTGACAGTGACGTTGGCAACGCCGCTCAGCGGGGTGTCAGCGCCGTAATACGGCACCATCACGCTGCCCAGAATGCTTGGGTGAGCCTTGCCAGTACGAATCTGGCCAAATGCATGGCTCAGGGATTCAAGAGATTTCTGCATGCGCTCTTGAGCGTCTTTCTTGATGTCATTGATCATTGTTGGCCTTCCTCGATCAGAGTGCCTTCAGCGCCGCCATGTACGATATTGAGCAGGGCGCCGGGCTTGTTCATATTAAATACGCGCAGCGGCATCTTGTGGTCGCGGCACAGGCAGATTGCCGTGAGGTCCATCACCCCCAGCTTGCGATCCAGTACTTCATCGTATGTCAGATGATCGAACTTCTCGGCATGCGGGTCTTTGAACGGGTCAGCGGTGTACACGCCGTCTACCTTGGTCGCCTTGAGCACCACATCCGCATCGATTTCAATGGCGCGCAGGCATGCCGCGGAATCGGTGGTAAAGAACGGATTGCCGGTCCCGGCAGCGAAGATAACCACTTCCTTGGCGTTCAGGTGACGCATCGCCTTGCGACGATCGTAATGATCGGTCACGCCCACCATGGAAATGGCGGACATCACGATGGCCGAGATATTGGCACGTTCCAGCGCGTCGCGCATGGCCAGTGCGTTCATCACAGTGGCCAGCATGCCCATGTGATCTCCGGTAACACGGTCCATGCCCGCTGCGCTCAGCGCGGCGCCACGGAACAGGTTGCCGCCACCGATGACCAGGCCGACCTGAACACCGATGCCGACCAGTTGACCAACCTCAAGCGCCATGCGATCAAGCACCTTGGGGTCGATCCCGAACTCTTCGGAGCCCATCAGGGCCTCGCCGCTAAGCTTGAGTAGAATGCGTTTATAGCGAGCCTGATAACCACTGCCCTGCTGAGCCATTGCGAATCTCTCCTGCGGCGTTTTCTGAAAAAATCTGTGCGGGCACATTAAGCCTGCGCTAACTCTAGCCTGACGCTGCTACAGCGTCGGAAGGATGTGGCCTTATCAAGCCACTTCCTCAGGGAACACAACCACCTTTCCCTTTTTGAAAAAGAGGCTGCGCGCGTAAGCGGGCAGCCTCTTTCATGCGACAGTCGGTAAACCGTCTTACTGCTTGCTGGCGGCTACTTGCGCAGCG
Source organism: Pseudomonas viridiflava (assembly GCF_900585905.1). Lineage (GTDB taxonomy): Bacteria > Pseudomonadota > Gammaproteobacteria > Pseudomonadales > Pseudomonadaceae > Aquipseudomonas. The sequence goes on along the minus strand of NZ_UTVH01000001.1, from coordinate 733,348 downwards.
ACTTCTTCAGCGAAGTTGTCGACTGGCTTCTCGATGCCTTCGCCTACTTTGAAGTAAGTGAAGGAAACGATTTCAGCACCGGCTTTCTTGGCCAGATCGCCGATTTTGACTTCAGGGTTCTTGACGAACGCCTGCTCAACCAAGCTGGCTTCTGCCAGGAACTTGCTGATACGACCGGCAACCATTTTCTCAACGATTTCGGCTGGCTTGCCCTTGATCTTGTCTTCGTTCAACTGCATGAAGACGTTCTTCTCGCGCTCGATCGCTTCTGGCGAAACGTCCGAAGGCAGCAGGAACTCAGGGTTGGTCGCCGCGACGTGCATGGCGATGTCTTTCGCCAGCTCGGCGTTGCCGCCCTTGAGCACCACAACCACGCCAATCTTGTTGCCGTGCAGGTACGAACCCAGCACATCGCCTTCAACACGCGCCAGACGACGGATGTTGACGTTCTCGCCAACCTTGCCGACCAGAACCAGACGTGCAGACTCTTGAGCTTCAACCAGAGGCTCAACAGTGGTCAGCTTGTCAGCGAATGCTTTCTCGACGCTGGCAGCAACAAATGCCTTGAAATCGTCCTGCAGAGCCAGGAAGTCGGTCTGCGAGTTGACTTCGATCAGGACGGCAGCCTTGCCGTCGTCCTTGATGGCGATTGCGCCTTCAGCAGCAACGTTGCCTGCTTTCTTGGCGGCCTTGATGGCGCCCGAAGCACGCATGTCATCAATGGCTTTCTCGATGTCGCCGTCAGCCTTGGTCAAGGCCTTTTTGCAATCCATCATGCCTTCGCCGGTACGCTCGCGCAGCTCTTTGACCAACGCTGCAGTAATCTCTGCCATTTCAAAATCCTCTTGGATAGGTCTTAAACCATTCCACCCGCCTGGGCGGGCGTTCAAATTCTTGAGAACTCAGCGTGACAGCCAATAATGACAAGGATGTCATGGCCAGCCACACAGGTTCTAGAGGTGGCAAAAAGGGGGCCAAGCCCCCTTTTTGCGTACTGAGTAAACGCTTAGGCGTTTATTACTCAGCCTTCAACAGCGGCTGCTGGAGCGTCTTCGACGAATACGTCGGTGCCGCCAGCAACGTTGTTGCGACCACGGATGACAGCGTCAGCCATCGAACCCATGTACAGCTGGATGGCGCGGATTGCGTCATCGTTGCCCGGGATGATGTAGTCAACGCCTTCCGGGCTGCTGTTGGTGTCGACAACGCCGATGACCGGGATGCCCAGCTTGTTGGCTTCGGTGATCGCGATGCGCTCGTGATCAACGTCGATGACGAACAGTGCGTCTGGCAGACCGCCCATGTCCTTGATACCACCCAGGCTGCGATCCAGTTTTTCCAGATCACGGGTGCGCATCAGCGCTTCTTTCTTGGTCAGCTTGGCGAACGTACCGTCTTCAGCCTGGATTTCCAGGTCACGCAGACGCTTGATCGAAGCACGGATGGTTTTGAAGTTGGTCAGCATGCCGCCCAACCAGCGGTGATCGACGTACGGCGAACCGCAACGTGCTGCTTCTTCAGCAACGATCTTGCCAGCGGAACGCTTGGTGCCGACGAACAGAATCTTGTTTTTGCCCGACGCCAGGCGCTCAACGAAAGTCAGTGCTTCGTTGAACATCGGCAGGGTTTTTTCAAGGTTGATAATGTGAATCTTGTTACGCGCGCCGAAAATGTATTTACCCATTTTCGGGTTCCAGTAACGGGTCTGGTGACCGAAGTGCACACCGGCCTTCAGCATATCGCGCATATTGACTTGGGACATGATAGTTCCTTGATAAGTCGGGTTAGGCCTCCACGCATCCCAATGACCAACCAGTGGCTTCGAGCCAAGGGCACCCAGGTCATCGTGTCGACACGTGTGTGGGTTAGTGCTTGCGGGGCATACCCCGGAAAGCGGCGCATTTTATACCATAGAAAGCCGGAAACGGAAACCCAATTGCGTGCAGGTTGCACGATGCGCCTGTTGCCTTCCCATTTCTGTGCAGGCGCTGGTAATGGGGTGGTGGTTTTTGTTTGCCTATCCGTTGGTGGGGTAACGGCTGCTTTGGGGTTGCGCCCTTACGGCGCGTCACTTTTGAAACAGCTGGAAGCCGGCCCAGCCAAAAGTGAGGCGCTGTAAAAGCGCAACCAATATCAAGTCTCACCACACAAACGGATATGTACACGAAACTGAAAGCATACGACACCCTATATAAGGAAGCTCTAATCACCCGCCCGCATCGGTCTGTTAGAATCGCCGCTTTCCGTATCAGCCGCGCGCTTGCCGCGCCGAGAGAGCCCTTATGACAGTCACCATCAAAACCCCTGAAGACATCGAGAAAATGCGCATCGCCGGTCGCCTGGCTGCCGATGTTCTGGAGATGATCGGTGCTCACGTCAAGCCTGGCGTCACCACCGAAGAACTGGACCGGATTTGCCACGACTACATCGTCAACGAGCAGCACGCCATCCCTGCCCCGCTCAATTACAAGGGCTACCCAAAATCCATCTGCACTTCGATCAACCATGTGGTCTGCCATGGCATTCCCAATGACAAGCCACTGAAAAACGGCGATGTGCTGAACATCGACATCACCGTGATCAAGGACGGTTACCACGGCGACACCAGCAAGATGTTCCATGTCGGCAAAGTGGCCGAGTGGGCAGAACGGCTGTCGAAGGTGACCCAGGAATGCCTGTACAAAGGCATCGAGATCGTCCGCCCCGGCACGCGTCTGGGGGATATTGGCGAAGTGATCCAGAAGCACGCTGAAAAGAGCGGCTTTTCCGTGGTTCGCGAGTATTGCGGTCATGGTATCGGCAAGGTTTTCCATGAAGAGCCCCAGGTGCTGCACTACGGCAAGGCCGGAGAAGGCATGGAGCTGGTCGAGGGCATGACCTTCACCATCGAACCGATGATCAACCAGGGCCGTGCTGAAACCCGCCTGCTGGGCGATGGCTGGACCGCTATCACCAAGGATCGCAAACTGTCGGCGCAGTGGGAGCACACGATTCTGGTGACGGCAGACGGCTACGAGATCTTCACCCTGCGCAGCGACGACACCATCGCCCGCACCGGCGCCTGATCGAACACCACGTCCCAGCCAGCAGAAGGAAAGCAGTTCCATGCCGCAAGTGGATCCCGATTTGTTCGACCGTGGCCAGTTCCAGGCCGAACTCGCGCTGAAGGCGAGCCCCATTGCCGCGTTCAAGAAGGCCATTCGCACTGCTCGTGAGGCACTGGATGCGCGGTTCAGGGCAGGCCGCGACATTCGCCGCCTGATCGAAGACCGCGCCTGGTTCGTCGATAACATTCTGCAGCAGGCATGGGACCAGTTCGACTGGAGCGAGGAAGCCGACATCGGCCTGCTCGCAGTGGGCGGCTACGGCCGTGGCGAGCTGCACCCCTACTCCGACATCGATCTGCTGATTCTGCTGGAAAGCGACGATCACGAACTTTTCCGCGAGCCCATTGAGCGCTTTCTCACCTTGCTGTGGGACATCGGCCTTGAGGTCGGTCAGAGCGTGCGCTCGATTGAGGAGTGCGCCCAGGAAGGCCGCGCCGATCTGACGGTCATCACCAACCTGATGGAGAGCCGGACCATCGCCGGGCCCGAACGCCTGCGCCAGCGCATGCTGGAAGTGACCAGCCCACGGGAGATGTGGCCGAGCAAGGAGTTCTTCCTCGCCAAACGTGCCGAGCAGAAAACCCGCCATCACAAGTACAACGACACCGAATACAACCTGGAACCCAACGTCAAAGGCTCGCCAGGCGGCCTGCGCGATATTCAGACCATTCTCTGGGTAGCCCGCCGCCAATACGGCACGCTCAACCTGCACGCCCTGGCTGGCGAGGGTTTCCTGCTGGAGAGCGAGAACAAGCTGCTGGCCTCGTCTCAGGAGTTCCTGTGGAAGGTGCGTTACGCGCTGCACATGCTGGCCGGGCGCTCCGAGGACCGCTTGCTGTTCGACCATCAGCGCAGCATCGCCAGCCTTCTGGGGTACGAAGACAGCGATGCCAAGCTGGCCATCGAACGCCTGATGCAAAAGTATTACCGGGTGGTCATGAGCATCGCCCAGCTTAGCGACCTGATCATTCAGCACTTTGAAGAAGTCATCCTGACCGACGACGACGGCGCCATCACGCAGCCGATCAATTCACGCTTCCAGCTCCACGATGGCTATATCGAGGCGACCCACAGCAACGTGTTCAAGCGCACCCCATTCGCCATGCTCGAGATCTTCGTGCTCACGGCCCAGCACCCAGAGATCAAGGGCGTGCGTGCCGACACCATCCGCCTGCTGCGCGAGCACCGGCATTTGATTGACGATGACTTTCGCAACGATATTCGTAACACCAGCCTGTTCATCGAGCTGTTCAAGTGCGAAACCGGCATCCACCGCAATCTGCGGCGGATGAACCGTTACGGGATTCTAGGCCTGTACCTGCCGGAGTTCGGCCATATCGTGGGCCAGATGCAGCATGACCTGTTTCACATTTATACCGTCGACGCCCATACCCTGAACCTCATCAAGCACCTGCGTAAACTGCAGTACACCCAGGTGTCCGAGAAATTTCCGCTGGCGAGCAAGATCATGGCGCGCCTGCCCAAGCCCGAGCTGATCTACCTGGCGGGCCTGTATCACGATATCGGCAAAGGCCGCGGCGGGGATCATTCGGAGCTGGGCGCGGTGGATGCCGAGGCATTCGGCGTGCGTCATCAGTTACCGGCGTGGGACACGCGGCTGATCGCCTGGCTGGTCAGCCATCACCTTGTGATGTCCACGACAGCGCAGCGCAAGGACCTGTCCGACCCGCAGGTGATTCATGATTTCGCTCAGTTCGTCAGCGACGAGACCCATCTGGACTACCTCTATGTGCTGACCGTCGCCGACATCAACGCGACCAATCCAACGCTGTGGAACTCATGGCGCGCCAGCCTGCTGCGTCAGTTGTACACCGAGACCAAGCGCGCGCTGCGCCGCGGGCTGGAAAACCCGGTAGACCGCGAAGAGCAGATTCGTCGTACGCAAACCGCCGCGCTGGACATTCTGGTGCGCAACGGCACCGATCCTGATGACATCGAGCAGTTGTGGTCGCAACTCGGTGACGACTACTTCCTGCGTCATACCGCCGGTGACGTGGCCTGGCACAGCGACGCGATTCTGCAGCAACCTGTGGACGGTGGCCCATTGGTACTGATGAAGGAAACCACCCAGCGCGAGTTCGAAGGCGGCACCCAGATCTTCATCTATGCGCCCGACCAGCATGACTTTTTTGCAGTGACCGTGGCGGCTATGGATCAGCTGAACCTCAATATCCACGACGCCAGGGTCATCACCTCCACCAGCAAGTTCACCCTCGACACCTACATCGTGCTCGACAACGACGGCGGTTCGATCGGCAATAATCCCGAGCGCGTTCAAGCCATTCGTGCAGGCCTGACCGAGGCGCTGCGCAACCCGGACGACTACCCGACCATCATCAAACGTCGCGTACCGCGCCAGCTCAAGCATTTCGCCTTCGCGCCGCAGGTCACCATCCTCAATGATGCGCAGCGGCCGGTGACCATTCTTGAGCTATCCGCTCCCGATCGGCCGGGGCTGCTGGCCCGCATCGGCAAGATTTTCCTGGAGTTTGACCTGTCCTTGCAGAACGCCAAGATCGCCACCCTGGGCGAGCGTGTCGAGGACGTGTTCTTTCTCACCGACGCCAATAACCAGCCGCTGTCGGATCCGCAATTGTGCCGGGAGCTGCAGGACGCAATCGTTGAGCAGTTGAACGTCAATCATGAACCCGGCGAACTGCGCATCAGCATTTGAACGCGTTCCAACAGACTTTTGAGAGCCTTGCCATGAACAACGCCATGCAACTGCTTCAGCCCTACCCTTTCGAGAAGCTTCGCGCACTGCTGGGCAGCGTGACGCCAAACCCGGACAAACGCCCCATTGCGCTGTCCATCGGTGAACCCAAGCACCGCTCCCCTGACTTCGTGGCCAAGGCACTGGCAGACAATCTGGATCAGATGGCGGTGTACCCAACCACGCTGGGCATCCCGGCGCTGCGTGAAACCATTGCTGACTGGTGTGCCCGCCGTTTCGACATACCCCAGGGCTGGCTGGACCCGACGCGCAACGTTCTGCCGGTCAATGGCACCCGCGAGGCACTGTTCGCCTTCACCCAGACCGTGGTCAATCGTGCCGACGATGCACTGGTGGTGAGCCCCAATCCGTTCTATCAAATCTATGAAGGCGCGGCTTTCCTGGCAGGCGCCAAGCCGCATTACCTGCCATGCCTGAGTGAAGAAGGCTTCAATCCGGATTTTGACGCGGTGTCGGCAGACATCTGGAAACGCTGCCAGATTCTGTTCCTGTGTTCGCCAGGCAATCCCACCGGCGCCCTGATCCCGCTGGAGACGCTGAAGAAGCTGATCGCCCTCGCTGATGAGCACGACTTCGTGATTGCTGCCGACGAGTGTTACAGCGAGCTTTACTTCGACGAGTTGACGCCGCCCCCCGGCCTGCTCAGCGCGTGCGTGGCGCTGGGTCGTACGGACTTCAAACGTTGCGTGGTGTTTCACAGCCTGTCAAAGCGCTCGAACCTGCCGGGTCTGCGTTCCGGATTCGTGGCTGGCGACGCCGAGATTCTCAAGGCTTTCCTGCTTTATCGCACCTATCACGGCTGCGCCATGCCGGTTCAAACCCAGCTGGCCAGTATCGCCGCGTGGAATGACGAAGCGCATGTGCGCGCCAACCGCGTGCTGTACCGGGAGAAGTACGACGCCGTACTGGACATCCTCACACCCGTGATGGATGTGCAACGTCCTGACGGCGGTTTCTACCTGTGGCCGAATGTCGGCACCGACGACGCAGCGTTCTGTCGCGACCTCTTCGTCGAGCAGCATGTCACCGTCGTACCGGGCTCGTACCTGTCGCGGGAAGTTGACGGTGTAAACCCGGGCGCCGGGCGTGTGCGCCTGGCGCTGGTCGCACCGCTGGCCGAATGCATCGAAGCGGCTGAACGGATTCGGGATTTCATCCGCCGTTGATCGATACCCGCGTCGTGGCATTTGGCGCGGCGCCCGCTTGCGCGGACCTGAGCGTACAACGCCCCGCGATACAGCGGGGTGTTGTACCGCCTCCAACCGTCAGATGCTGTTACCAGGCGCAGACTCTTCGTCTTCGTCGGCTTCAAGATCTGCAGACGGGTCTGTGTCTTTATTGCCGTGATTGTCGCTGTCGGCATCCGGATAGACATCTTCATCGCTACCGGGCTCAGCCGGGCCCTGGTAGCCGTTTTCCGGACCATTGTCTACAACTGTCATGATCTTTCTCCATTTGCTGGCACGGGAAGTCCCCGCATGGATATGGGAGTGAGCTGCAGGGCAACTGGTGCCCTTCGCCTGATGAACGGGAGGCGCCCTGCATGCGCCCGCAAACGCCAATGGGCGCCGCTTGCGATACACACCTTGTAACAGCAGTCGCCCAGAGTGATGGACCTGCAGCGTGACAGTCATGGCGCGCAATGGACCGATGTCGCATAATCCGCCGCACACCTATCGGAGCAACTGAGGGGCGTTTGCGGCCAGCCCGCCCGCCCAAGGGATCAATGACCTACATTCTTTACGGCATCAAAGCCTGGGATGCCGGATAAAAATCGTTGAAGGCCTTTTAAATCAAGGCCTTGACCTTGAAATGCCCCTCAAAAACAGACACCTTTTACTGATCTTCCCATCCCAATAAACATTGGCCCAAACGGTTGCGTTTTGGGGAAGATATGCACCCTCCTTTGGCGTCCTGCCGACCTACCCCTACTCAATATCAGCACCCCTGAACAATCCGATCAGCTCAGCAAGCACCAGCTCTTCGTCAGCCCAAAGCTTCGCGCAGTCCAACAGCTCGAGCATCTCGCCGTACTGGTCCCGATCAATGTGCTCCGCGAGCAGCGCGGCTCGCGCCAGGCCGAGCATCTTCGTCCGATGGATATCCGGGTCAGCGATGAACGACATGCCGTCCTGAATGCCTTTACCCCATTCAACCATGGGATCTTCCTGTCCATACCTTGACCTATACACCTCGGCACCACCACGACTGCGAATAGAAGGCATCGCCTATCTGCTCGATTCCGGTGATGTTCATGCCGTTCGTGCTCATCCCCGTGATGCGCACGTCCAGCAAGCGAGGTAACGGGTCGGGCATATTGGAGGAGTGGACGAATATCCATGCGCTGACTGAGACGCGGCCCAGCGCCTCGCTCGGTAGCTCGGCGATCTGGATGTCACCCTGTATGGGCTGGATGCGACGAAGCTCTTTGCTGTCCACGGCGATGCCCAGTCGACGTCTTGGGACAATGAGGTAATTCATTTTCCATGCTCAGAATACTGTATGTAGATACAGTAATGGGCATTGAGAATTCTGGTCAATCCTGCCCAGGCGGATTTGCGACGGATGACGCAAACCCAACCTGAAGAGGAATCAGACCTTGCGGATCCCGAACTGGGCCGCCTTCACGACGGAGTTCTGCGATACACCTGCAGCCAGGTACAGGCCCATGCGAGCTGAGATCACCGTCTCAGTGGTGCCGCGCTGCGTTTCCAGCTCGCCGGAGAATCTGGCTGGCATCGTGAACCGCTCCGGATATTTTTTCATCGGCCGGCGCCCGGACTTGGTCGAGGTCTAACGCTAGGGTGTGGAGGCGCAAGTTCGGCATGCAGTTCTATGTCGACGAAAAGCAAGCTCACGAGTCGTAAAGGCAGTCCTTGTGCTATGGTGCTACGGAAATGAATCACATTTCAGAGATGTTCCAAGGAGCCGGAATGAGTGTAGATGCATATCTTTGGATCGATGGCATTAGTGGAGAGTCTACAGACTCTGACTGCAAGGGCTGGGTTGAAATTACCACTTTTTGCTTATCAGCCGCTCAGTCGGTGTCAAGAACCGCAAGCTCGGCTGGCGGGGCCACAGTAGGTCGAGTTTACTTAAGCGACTTTAGCATCGTAAAAGCTATCGACAACGCTACTCCTAAGATTCTCGAGGCATGTTGCGCAGGCCAACATCTTAAGCAAATGAAGCTGTGCGTACGTCGTGCTGGCGGAGAAAAGCAAAAATATCTGGAATATGTGTTTGACGAAGTCATCATAAGCGGCGTTTCCTCCGGAAATCTATTTGAGCAATCGCCCTCAAATTTTCCCGAGGAGGTAGTTAGGTTTAATTACGCTAAGGTCAGCATGCGATACTCCCAGCAAAGCCGAGCTACCGGCTTGATAATTGGACAGATCTCCGGTGGTTGGGATCAAACACGAAATAGCACTTACGCATAAGGATAGTTAAGTGGCTAGAATATATTGTTACGACGGTGACTGCGGATTAACAGCGAATGAACTACTATTTGTCATTGCCACAGAGGTGGCAATGGATGAATTTGGATTGGACGATGTAGGGGCTGCATTGGCTATCGTCTTAGGCGCCAACATAATACCAACAAGAACAAAGCCTGGCGGAGCGATTAATAACACTTCTGTTATGTCTATAGTCATGCGGCGCACTCTTAACAACCGCAAGTTTCCTGGCAGTTTTAGAGCACCATCGCTTACAGGATGGCTTCCGCCGCACCTCCGATGGACACGAAGCATTGGCGGTTTCATCGCACGAGCAACGCCCGTTATAGGATGGTCCTATACTGCATACGAGCTTGGCAAAATAGGTTACGTAACGGTGAACACCTACAATGCTATCGTAGATGAACGTGATCAGGTTTTTTAAAAATGGCTAGAAACGATCTAAAATATGAAGTTGTTGACTATCTTGTAAATAGAATCTACTTTTATGTTGGATTTGGCAGGAAGGCATTCGAGACTCTCAGCCTCGCTACGAGAATCAGTTGGGATCTAGGGCTTGACGGTGACGACGCCAGTGACTTCATGGTGGATTTTTTCCAACACTTTGGTGTTGACGTTGGCGACTACGACCACTACCGTTACTTCAAGCCAGAAGGGACTGACATTTTCGTATTTTTCAGAGCCAAAAACCGGCGCGCAAAGACGGTGATGACTTTAGGTATGTTGTATAACGCAGCCCTAACCAAGGCATGGAGCTGCGAAATTCTTGAAAATATTAACTTTAGCGCTTTGCCAATTTACAATCGAACCGAAGAAATCCCAATTGAGGGCTTTAGCATAAGCACCAAGTAACATTTATATTATAGAATAGTTGAGCAGAGCCTTAAGTGATTGACCCCGCTCAAAGCGCATCATGCTCGGTATATTTATTTAAACCTTACGAATTCCGAACTGCGCAACCTTGACTGTCGAGTTTTGCGGCACACCTGCGCCGAGGTAAAGGCCCATACGTGAGGTGATTACGGTTTCAGTCAGGTCGATGACGCCTCGCTGGGTCTCCAGCTCGCCGGAGAAGTTGGGAGGCATCGTGAACGGTTCCTGATACTTGTCCATCGACCGGTAATAGATCGTGGTCGAGGTCCCGCTTACCGGTTTGGTGATGATCAGCTCAGCTTCCCAGCCCAAGATGCCGCGTGAACTTCCGTCGATCTCGACGGCCGACACCATCTCGATAACATCACCCATGGCCAGCGGCAGGGCGACGTTCGCCGCTGGCTGCATGTAGATGTAACCACCGGCCGCCGCCATTGTCCCGGTCAGCTCGATGCACTGCGCCTCGCCAAACGCTGCCGACTCCTTGAACCACCGCGAGGTGATCCCGCCCAGGCCCGAACCGCTTGCCTTGTAGTTGTCGGCCAGCACCGAACCGGCCACCGCATTGACGCTGGCAGGCAGCGTGCCGCCTACACCGGCCATCAGCGGGTTGGCATTCAGGCAGCCGAATGGGCGGATCGCTGAATAGATGTCGCCAGCATCCGTTGGCAGCGGTATGCCGGGAAATTCGAAGTTTGCGGTGATGACGGGCACCACCCTCGAGCTGATGAAATCGGCGCCCAAGATATTGGGGTGCAGGCCTTCCACGGTCATGGCCTCGGTGAACCCGTCCCAGATGTTGACCACCGGAACGAACTGGCTGACGTAGCTCAGCACCCAGTCCTTGTAGGCGATCGCATCCGCCAGCGCCTGACCAGCCAGCGCCCTACCCCCGAACCTCGGCGTGCCCGTTCCCACGATCAAGTACTTGCCAGGCGTATTCAGGAACGCGGCCACGATCTTCATCACGTTGGCTTTCGTGTCCGCCAGCGTCATGCCTGCTGTAGTGCTGTCATTGGTGCGCGACAGGAGCAGCCATAGATCGGCAGTGGCTGACGCGATAGCCGCGGGCAACCGGGCCATGAACTGGCCAGTGTGGTCGTTTACCTTGCCCTGATTGTCCAGGTAGCTGGGGAACAGTCCGGTGCGCGCCGCGATCATCGCCGCAAAGCCATAGGCCTCAGTCCCAAACGCAGTGGCCGCGATGGTGTGGCAGTTACCGGAAAAGCTGTCGCCCAGAAGCCCCAGCCCCCGCCGAATCGGCCGGCGACGCGGAATCGGATTGACCAGAAGGCTCATGCAAACACCTCGAAGCTGGCGCCAGTCGTTGGAACGATGCGAATGGTCGCCGGCGGGATGTTGAGCTGATACCCGCCATCAGCGTAAAACATGTCCGTGGTAACCCAGGTATCACCGGCCTTGAGTTGCACCGCCACGCTGCCGCCATTGGCAACCACTGCGAGCGTGACCTTCATGCCGCGGGTGTAGGTCTCTTCTTTTGTCACTGTCTGCACGTCAGCCTCCAAGGCATTGGGGAACGGTAAGCGCCATTTATCCCTGGCAGTTACGGAACATCGCGGAAGAAAACATGGTGGCCCAGCCGCAGCGTTTGCTTGGCCTTGGCGGCCCAGATCGGCGCCTTGGGCATGGTGGTCGCGTAGTAGTGGGTCGCGCCGCTGGTTGGGTCGGGCTGGGCGCCGGAAATCACCAGGTCAGCAGCTTTGTAGGCCTGTGCCAGTTGGGCGGCTGGGATGGCTTTGGCGCCGGTGAGGAACAAATAATTGGGATCGATCGTGTTCCAGCAGCTGAACTGCCACCGCTTCAGACACACGTCCGTGTAACCCTCGCCCCACCAGTCCGGCTTGCCGTCTTTGTGCAGGTCCAGCTCGACACGGTTCCGAATGGACCAGGCCACGGCGATCTGCCCGGGCAGTCCCTCCCCGCGCGCTTCGCCCCACAGCGTGCGCGCGAGGATGTCCCGGTCTCTATTGGTGACAGGCATGTGTTTCTCCAGGCAATAAAAAAGCCGCACATGGCGGCCTGTTGAGAAAAGCTGACGGTCAATCTGGTTTTTTGGGCCACTTGGGCTCTACGACGCTCAGGTCAACGACCTTGAGCGCTCGGTAGTACGCCTGCCACTTCTTCGCGGCCGCGGTCTCTTCCTCAGTTGCGTCGCCGAGTTGCAGAGAAACCAGCATTGGCGCCATTGCTTGAGACGCCTGATCCAAGTGGTAGCGCTGCGAAACCTGGTTGATTTGCAACGTTTCTTCCGGACTCGACTCCCAAGGAGTAGGCGCCTTGAAAACATTTTTTCCATAGGTCCATCCCTGATCTGGCTGGGGACTCAACCCAGTGATCTCAACCAGTTGCTCCAGGACCTGGACGGGATATCTTTCCTCAATGGGATATTCGACCCCATCAAGATCATTGAGCGGCTGAATAACTTCCTGGACAACACCATTCTCAACGCGCGCGTAAACTTTAAGATGATTCATGGCAGTGGCCTCAGGTGTATTCATGAATGATTAATACGCCTCGGTAACCGGCGCCGCCGGAATATGAGGAACCGGCGCCAGCAGCACAGCCTCCCGACCCGCCAGCACCGCTGTTGGTAGCAGCCATGCCCGAGTTGTTTTGCCCCACGCTGCTGGCGCCTGCACCGCCTTTCCCACTTGCACCGCCGGGGCCGGAAAACAACGATCCGTTGAGGCCAAGCCCTGGGCCGCCATCGGCGCCGGTGGAGCCATACACATTCGGGCTGCTGTTGGCATTGCCTCCCTTGGCCCCGCCATAAATCGTGTTGGAAGTGGTAGCCAGAGCTGGTGCGACGGCGGCACCGTAGCCACCGCCTGCCGAAATGAGGGAGCCGAGAGACGTCACGCCACCGGCAGATCCAGCCACCGAGTTCGATCCGCCGGAGCCGCCCGCGCCGACGGCAACCGCGAGAGGGGTCGAGCCAATCGCGAACCGCCCAACTGCATAGTAACCGCCGCCACCTCCAGCCCCTGCCGCTTGCGAGCCTGACGCGGTAACCCCTGTGCCGCCACCGCCACCTCCCCCGCCAACAGCCTCGACCACAATGCTTGTGGTTCCGGCCGTCGGGGTATAAGTCCCGCTCGATGTGAACGTTTTAACGCCGAGAAGACGACCGCCCTGTCGGCGAAGTGCGTCCGCGAGCTGGGTGTTGTTGCCTTCTTCCGGATCCAACCCCGCTGCAGTAATAACAGCTTTGATTTCATCAGTGATCGCGTTGCCCCACGCTGCGGGGATCAGCGAGCCAGGCGCGCCAGTGGCGGTGTCTTCGTCAACAAACTTGCCGTTTACCAGTCCGATGCTGGGTACGCTTTTTGGATAATCCACAAGCCAGATTCCTATTGAAAATTGATGTGCTCAACCGTTTGCGCAGGTGCTGCTCGGCGGATGAGGCATTCGATCGCGGTGCCTGGATTGGCGCCGAAGCGCTCGCCCCAGTAGCTGACGCCAAAGCGCCTGCCCTGGCGCTTTCGCCCGCCTGTGTTGAGCGTCCACATAAACTGAACATTCCATGTGCCGAAGTGCGCGCTGCCGAAACGAGAACGCCCCATTCGGGGCGCCCGATACTCAGTGACGGTTGCGTCGGGATAACCCTGCTTGACTGCGATATCGACGTAGAACGCCGGGGTCTGCCCGCCCACAGCAACCAATCGCTGTCGAACTGAAAGCCGCCGATCCTCGAATGTCGGGTTCAGCCCCAGGCAGGGATCAGGCAGGTTCATGACCTTTTCCCAATCAGGGACCAGCTCGCTAACGCCTGCTGGGTCCATCTCGTTCAGCAGGTCGAAGGCTCGCAAGTCAATGCGGGCCAGCTCAATAGCAAGCCCCTGGATAACCTGATCCACCTCGGGCACCTGCTCCGGTTCCCACGCAGGCCCATGCGGCAAGAGTGCGCGGAGCTGAGCGGCGTATTCGCCCGCTGTTCTTATGGCAGCCAAACGACACCCCCATAGGTCAGCAGCTCATTAGTAGCCGGAACCTGGTTCGCATTTGGAAACACCAGAACGTGGTCGTTCTCGCCTGTCGAGCCGCTGACAGCCTCAGCCATGTGCGTGAGCAGCAGCGTTTCACCCAGACCCGCCTCGCGGTTGTGCAGGTCGATCAGTTGCAACTCGACCGCAGCGCGCACCACAGCCGTATCAGGCGTCAGTTTGATTCGGTAGACGATCGGCTTCTGCACCGGAGCGAGCACGTAGAGCTCGGCAGTGACGGGCCGCCGGCTTTCGATGTAGGCCCAGACCTCGGCCAGAAGCCCGGCGTTAGGCACCGGGTTCGCGTCGTCGTCGCGCATGATGAACACCGCGACAGTGCCGGGCCCCATGTAGCGACGGACGCACCAAGCACGCGTAACACCCGGAACCTCAAGCGCCCAGGTGACATAGTCGTCTTTGTTGCCGCCGTGGGGTATGACCTGGTAGGAACGAATGACCCGGGCGCGCAGTGCCTCGATGCTTTCCTGGGCTACCCCGCCGGTCAGTCCTTCGGCCAAGACAGTGAATGTGCTGTTGATGCCCTCGATCGGTTGAACCGCAGTCAGTGCCAGACCAGCCTGAGCGTTGCCTAACACCCCGGCATCGACGGCTTCAATTTCCGCCGTGTTGGTACCCGCTACGGTGACCATTGACGCGATGATGCGGTAGGCACGGCCATCACCGGCCTGGAGCACCGTATTGACATCCAGCGGCGCGCCAGCGGCGGCTATAAAACTGGCCTTGCCGCCAGCAGGTTGAGCAGCCTTGCGGCCCTGCGCCAGGCGCAGCGCTGCCAGACGCACGAGCGTTTCTTCCTCGGCAGTGTCAGGCAATATCTGCTGGGCAATCCATTTTTGATAACCATACAGTCCATATGCCGCGCCACTGTGCGCCCGCGCCAACACCTGCGCATCGGACTGGCGCAGCGAATCGCCGGCCAGATCTGTACCGGTACGGCTGAGCAGCTGGGGCAGCGTAGGAGTTTCAAACGGCATAGATCACCTGCCACTGGTCGGAAGCGTTGAGGCGCACGGTTTGCCCCGTCGAAACGGTCAGCACCACGCCGAGATTCAAGCGGTTGATCTCCACCTGTTCAGTAATTATTTCTATAGCGAGGACAAGCCCGTCATCGACGAGCCATTGCAGGGCCTCGCGCGCGTAGAACTCAGCATCGCGACGGGTGGCCGCATTGAGTCGCACCCGCCGCAGCAGCCACAACCTGGAGCCGATACGGTCATCCGCTACGGACGGGAAAGTGTCGCCCCACCAGCCGTAGCGCTCATCGTCATCAAGGGGATCGTCAGGACCAGCTCGGCGCCAGGTGAATAGGCTGATGACCACAGAGCGCAACAGCGATGCTTCGAATGTGCCGGCGAGTACCATCACTGTCCTCCAACCGGCGGGCCGCTCTGGCCATTACCACTCTGGACACCTGAGTGCGGATGATTTACTTGACTGACTCCCGCCGCGATCTGGTCTCCATCAGAGGTGATCAATCCAGTCTGCGTGATCTGAGGCGTATCAAAGTTCACTGCTATGGCCGCTTTGATGTTCAGCGTGCCGGTTTCGATATCGATGATCCTTCCGCGCTTGAAGTGGATTTTGTCGCCCTCGTCAGTGGAGATGGCAACCTCGCCCGACTCCAAAGCCTTGATGCGGTAACGCCGGTCAGCAACCACCAGAACCACCCCGTGCGACCGGTCACCGCCGAGAAACGCAGTGATGGCCTCGGCGCCCGGCAATGGGTTGCTGGTGAAGCCGTAGGGCTCGAAATGTTCAAGATCGTCCTTGACCTCCCCTGCGGTCAGGCGCATCTGCAGCGACTGCATCATCGTGGCAGCGTTGGCCAGCACCACCGTCCCGCGCACCAGGATGCTATTGAGAAGACTCATTTTTTCTTTCCCCAGTCAGCAGGCAGCAGGTATTCAAATTCGTCGTCGCCCTTTTTTAGCTTTCGTCGTTTGCGCGGATCGAACGGTTCTGGTTCAAACCCATCGGGCGGGCCCACCACCATGGTGGTGACCATTCCTTGATCGGTCAGGGAGTAGGTGATTTCGGCGATCAACATGTCGCGGTCGAAGCCGATGATCGGGTCAACAACTCGCACCACCATGTTGTGCCGCCATAGCGCGCCGTTCGACTGTCGCCAGCCCTGCACCTTGTAGGTGGTGCTCATCGCTTTGCCCATGCGGTTGCCGCGCTCCCAGTTGGCGCGCGCCTGGGCAAGTTCTGTAGTCAGCTGGCCCGACTCGTGAAGCAGCAGCACTCTGGTGCGGCCGGTTCGGTCATCCGTCGCTGAGGCTGACACCTCCGAAACTGTTTTCCCGAAATCCTCGTCCGTGCCGCTGCGCTGCCCAATGACGCGGTATTCGGAAAAAACGTCGGAGAAGTCGAGCCCGGCGTCGCCGCTGAGGATGTTTTTGCCAACCTCCAAGCGATCCGCCGCCTGCCCTTCGCTGCCGGGCATAGCCAGCACCACCCGGCCCTGCGCATCATCGGTTGAGAAAACCCGGAACAACGTCAGGAGACGGTCGATGGATTCGAATACCGTTTCGCCCGGCTCGATGGTGTGGTCGGAAAGCTTGCTGGTTTCTGGAATTTCGCTGCGCACCGCCACTGAGTAAGGGGCGGTCAGCGCTTTGACGATGCTCAGCACACCCTGCTTTTTCCATTGGCCGGGCTTATTCACCGCGGCGCAGTCAACCAGGTCGGCCGTGAGCGACCGCCCGCTGACTGACACGGTCGACTGGTTGTCGTCGTAGCTGATGGGCGTAGCGAACACCCACCCGGTCAGCACCAGGTCCCGGCCGATGCTGACTTCGCATCGCGCACCCTTTTTGATCGGCACCGACACTTTCTGCCCTGGCCACTTCCACGTGATCCCCAACCGAAAGTCGCGGGCCTGGCGCTCGATTCCAGCCGAGATCTCGACCGATTTCCAGCCGCCATAATCCAGGCCGTCGACCGTTAAGGTCACAGCATTGGCCTCGTCCATCGGGTTACTCCTGTGCGACCTTCAGATTTACCGGCGGCACGAAGCCCGGGTGGGTGATACGGTTTCGCTGCACCACTTCGCCAGAGCGCGTGGCATCACCGAAACGTCGGTAAGCTAGCACCAGTGCGGGCAGTGACTCGCTCGGCTTAATGTCAACCAGACGGACGCCTGAGGCAGCCACCGCGTTGAGGTGGCTGATCAAAGCGACGCGCAAAGTGTTCAGCTTCTGGTAGTGATCCGGATCTGCTTTCAAAGATGCTTCCCAGATCGCGGTGCTCAGCGTGTCTCGCAGTTCCACTACGTCATTCGCGACCGGCACCTCAGGACGTTCCACCGGCTGGATCAACTGCTGATCCAGCGCGGGTGTGGATGTCGTGGGCTGGATCCCGCTTGCCACGGGCATGTCAGCGACGACCAGCGCAACCTTTACCAGCAAGGCGTCCTGAACCAGATCAGCCGTGGCCTGGGCTGCCTGGCCGGTATCACGCCCACTGGTCTGGCTGACGGTGTTGATGCTCGATACCGCCTGCGCCTGCTGTGTCGCTGTGGCAATAGACGACCGATAGCCAATGACGCCGGTATCGGCAGCTCTATTGCTGGCACCACCGCCCCCATCGCTACCGCTACTGCCGCCACTGCCGCTGCCATCCCCTTTGAATCCCGCGAAAAAGCTGCTGACCATTGAGCTGATCCCTGCGGGAGAACTCACCAGAGATTGGACGAAACCGCTCACGTTGCTGTAGATCGATGTGAACGGAGAGAACTGGCTCTGGATGACACCGTAGACACCCGCCAAACTATTGCGGAGCGCACCGATATTGATTCGGGCCGCATCAATTTTTGCGATCGCAGACTTGTAGCGACCCAGCGACGAATCGAGAACGCCCGTCGATGCCTGGTTGATTTGCCGCTGAGTATTTGCCTTGGCCGTGGGAAATTGCCGGGGCTTTTCCGGGTAAAACGTCAGGTCGAACCGCGCCATCCCGCCTTCACGGCGGTCATGTTGAAGCTCACACTCGCCCGCCTCAACCTGCATCCGCCCCAGCCATGGGTGCACCAGCTCGCCAGCGCCCTCCTTTTCCAGCGCCTCGAGCAACTGGTCACGACGCTCAAAGCAGTCATCCCCGATTACGAAGGCTGTCAGCTTATGCACCTGGGCCTGTTTGCCGAGGACTTCGAAAAAAGGTTCATCCCGCTGGGGGTATTCGTGAAGCTGCCCCTTGCGGCCGACCGGAACAGACGATGAGTCGATGACAAACCGAATACCGCGAAAGGACGCGGGCAGCAGACTTTCTCGCCACGTTGTTGCCACTGACTATCCTCCCGCGCTGAGCGTCCGGTACCCGACCCGTGGTGTCACGGTTAGGCCGGGCTGATTGGTTTTAGGCTGCTCGACTCGCGTGCCAGGCGGCGCGCCGGTCAGGTTAATGTTGAGCTCCCCCTGAAGCTTGGTCGCACTGGCTGCGGCCGACTGCGTGAGCAAGCTGCCAGGCGCTGGCAAGGGTGACTTGCTCAGCAAGCTGCCTGCAGCGGGAAGAGATGGCGTGCTCAGCAGATTCACCGGCGCGGGTAAAGACGGCCTGCTCAACAAGGCGCCGTTGCTTGGAATGCCCATCGAAATGTTCGTCATCGCCTGCCGGCTCATGACCATCTGCGGTGCATCGGGTTTCAAGAAAGCTCCCGTTCCCCCGCCCGGGCCCGCATTGCGCTGCCGCTGCTCATCTGCTGCCTGCTGCACTTTGGCAGTCAATCCCGGCCCACCATCCTCCAGCCCCATCAGCTTCATAATGGGTTCAATGTATGGCTTGATCTTGTCGAACATGCCCTTGAACCAGGCAACGATTGGCGTCCAGTTTTTGACGATTACCCCCAACGGCGACCAATCGAATACCTTTTTCATGAAGCCCATGAAGGGTGTTGTCATTGCCTTGATCAACTCCCACAACGCGGTGAAGAAGGGCCCTACCGTTTCCCAGTTGGCGATGATGAGTCCAGCCGCAGCGGCTATCGCAACGGCGATGATGCCAACCGGAGTAGCGGCAAAGGCAATCCCCATGATGCGCACAGCCACCGTGGCTACCAAAGCTGCGGCACGAATGGCGGTGAACGCCGCGCCCGCCGCCAGCAGTCCGCGCACTAGGTTGGGGTTTGCGGCGACCAGCTCACTGACGTTCGAGATCATCGGGCGCAGTTCGTTGGTGACCGC
The DNA here is from genome assembly GCF_900585905.1 of Pseudomonas viridiflava. GTDB lineage: Bacteria > Pseudomonadota > Gammaproteobacteria > Pseudomonadales > Pseudomonadaceae > Aquipseudomonas. Next base: position 713,953 of record NZ_UTVH01000001.1, on the reverse strand, counting down.
GTTTATCGTTGGCAGCAACGCATTGCCGATCGCCCGGGCTACGCTTGCCGCAGCGTTGCGCATCAGCTGCAAGTTATTCGCGGTAGTGGCGGCTCTGGACGCGTACTCCTTATCCATGGATCCGCTGTATTGCTTTTGGTCTGTGACCTTCTTCAGGTTGCTTTCGAGCAGCTCCAAGTTAGTCAGCAGCGGCGCAATGGCGCCCACTGACTCACTGCCAAACAGCGTGGTCAGCAATCCAGCCTGCTTGTCCGGCGCAATGCTCTTCACTCGTTTGAGTACGTCAAGCAGGGTGCCTTGCGCATCCTTCTGCATGCCCTTCGATACCGCCTTCGAATCAAGTCGCAGCGCCTTGAATGCCTGCTGTTGTCCCTTGGTGGCAGCGGAGCCTTTCGTCATGGCTAGCATGAAATTCTTGATGCCAGTGGCAGCAACCTCCTGCTCAATGCCGACCCCCGCCATCGTTGCACCCAGCGCAGCAATCTGGCCGGATGCCAGGCCCGCAATTGCACCCAGCGGGCCGATGCGGGTGACGATATCTGAAATCTGCTTGGTGTTGGCTGGGCCGGTGTTGCCCAGATAGTTGATCTTGTCGGCCAGCCCAACCACATCGACCTGGGTCATCTTGAACGACGTCCGCCACTTGGCCATCATGTCGCCGCTTTCGTCGGCGGTCTGATCAAAGGCGATGCCCATCTTCACTGCGGCTTCAGCGAAGCCAAGCAACTCTTCGCGTGCGATGCCTGACTGGCCACCCGCCGCGACGATCTTGGCAATGTCGCCGGCCGCCATGGGCAAGCGCTCAGACATCCGGCCTATGTCATCGCCCATCTGCTTGAACTGGTCCGGCGTCTTGAAGTCGACCACCTTCTTGACGTCGGCCATCTGTGATTCGAAGTCGATCGCGGCGCGCGCGCCAGCCACGAATGGCGCAGCCAGCGCACCACCCGTCACTAGATCACTGAAGCCGATTTTACCGAGACCAGTTTTATCGATCCCCTTCTTGAAGCCAGCGATGTTCTTCCGGATACCGGCGAGCTTGGGCGACAGCTTGTCGACGCCGGTGATCAACGCCTTGAGCTGGAACTTGTCTGCCATCACGCCCCCTGCAGGGTTTTATTAATCCGTTCGGCCTGGGCCAATGATTCGAAGATGTTGTCCAGCGGCATGGACATCATGTGCGCGGGGTCGGCCTTCCAAAAATACGCAAGGTCGTAAACAACCGTGATCAGGCCTTCAAGGTCGCTGACGCCGCGCTCATGAAAAAACCGGCGATCTCCCAGCTCAGCGTGTTGAGGTCCGACAGATCCAGCTGCTCGACGCTCGACGGCGGAATGCCCGCACACACGGCGATGTACTTGGCAGCAACGTCCATATCCAGGGTTACGGCCTCGTCCTTGTCGATCTTGTAAGGCAGAGCCTTGATGGCGCGAACCTCTTGAACAGTTGGTCGCCGCACGGTCAGTTTCGTCAGCTGCTCGCCGTGAGCCATGATCGGTGAAGCCAGTTGAGTGGGTTCCGTCATTGCCATACCCCTTTCACGCCGTCGAATTGCAGCTCGGTGGTGCCGTCGTCGCCCGCCGCACTGGGCTCGTCGACCATGTAAGCGCCGGACAGCACGTAGACGGTGCCGTTCTTGAACTCACAGGTGACGGTCATGTCAGTGCCGTCGGCCAGCTTCTTGCGCGGAAAATCGGGCGTCAGCACTGCGGTGAATTTCAGGTAAGGCGTCAGCTCTTCCTCTTTGAAAAACCCCGTGACCACCGTCTCGCGTTTCTTGTCCGAAAGAGGCGCCTCACCGCCGCCCGTAAGCGTCAGCTGAACACCGTCTACTTTCACGTAGCAGGTGCCCGCAACTTTTTGACCCATGGTCTTTTCTCCAGAAAAAAGCCCGCACGCGGCGGGCTTGAAAGGGTTGGGCCAGCTTTACTCGGCGGTCGCGTCGTACTGCAGGCGGAACTGGTTGAGCATTGCGAAGATGCGCAGCCCGTTGATGTAGTCCGGCGGGAAAAGCACGTTCAAACGACTCGGGTCGTTGGCGTCGCGCTCGACGATCAAGTGTTCAGCGAAGAGCTCAGCGTTTTCCACATGCCCCTCGTCCTCAAGCTTGGCGTACTGCGCGATCAATTCACCGCGGATCACGCTCGGCGTCACGATCGCGGCGCCAGCGCCGAAGCGGGTGCCGTCGTTGGCCAGCTTGTGTCGGCCATACTTGCTGGTGATGATGCCGCGCATCCGGCGCACGATGAACGCGGACTGGTGCATGGTCTCGCTGTCCAGGTACGAGTTGTCAGCCTGGCCATAGGGGTTTTTCTGGTAGGTGGTAACCGACCGCTGAATCCGCACATAGCCGCCTTCGTAGTACGCCGTGGCGATACCGTAGGTCAGCAGGGATTGACGCTCAGTCAGCGTGAAGCGCTCGCTCGACGAGGCAGGGTCGACGCCGGGCATCGCTCCGCTTTGAGTGATACGGCTGGCATCTGCGGAGATGAACACCGCTGTGCGCGCAGCGAGCGCGGCCGCCTGCACCCAGTAAGGCTGCGGCACGCCCATTTCCATGGCCTGAACGGTAACGTGCTGGTCGTTGCGCAGTTGCCCGGCCGCAACTAGAGTGCCGATCGTCCCGCGCTTAGCGCTGTACACATGCCCGAACAGTTGCTTGGCCCAGCTCCAGCGACCAGTAATGTCATCCATCGCGGCCTTCCACGCGTCCAGCGTGGTGGTATCCGACCACGGAACGCAGATGAACTCGAAAGGCTCATCGCCCAAAGCCGCCAGCGCCGCCATCTGGTCCGGCGTGCCGACACCCTCAGCCATAACACTGGCAACAGCAGTCAGCCCGGCCGGGGTTTGCTCACCGTTGGCTTTGCCCAGGCGATTCAACTGCAGCTTGATGTCATTCCCGCTTTCGCCTTTCCACTTACAGGTGACCGTCAGGACGCCAGCTGCTGCCACAGCCCTGACCGGCAGGTCTGGCGAAGCGTTGATTTTCACCGCGAGAGCGGCTGCGGCCTGAACAGCGGTAGCGCCTTTAGCAACGGTCGACTGCACGCGCACACCGGCCACGTACAGGTTCAGCATCCCCGCCTCCGTGGCCGTGCCGGTGATCGTCACGGTGGCCTTGGCGACAATGCCTTCGCTGCTTTTGAGCGGAAGACACCAGACTTCGCCGATGGAATCAGCCTTGCGCCAGGTTTCGTACATCGCAGCCAGCATAGAGCCCTGCCCGCCGATGGTCTTTGCAAGCGCGAGGCTCGACACCAGCACCAGCGACCCAAGCTCTGCGCCAGCCGCGTCATCGTTGACCTGGCCGACAATCAAACGCCGCAGTGAAGACGAGGCGCTGTTAGCAGCCGAGTTATCCATCTCCGCATAGAACAGCGGCACACGGATGTCGGCCGGAATGTTGTTGAATCCGATGCCCATTACTTGGCTTCCTGTGGTGTCGCCTCAGCGGCTTTGGTGGTTTTTTGGCTATCGGCCTGCACACGTACATCGCCATCTGCCTGGCGACGACGCCACCACGCACTGTCGGTGACTTCCCGGCCCTCTTTCGGGAGCAGGTCGCCAGCTTCCGTGTCAGGCACGGATCTGCCCGCGACGGGCACCACTGTGATGCGCTTGGTCATGGTGTTACGTCTCCTGAAAATTTGACTTCGATACGCCCATCCGGGCCGGGGGATTGCAGATTGGGGTCTGCCGGATCAATGCAGTCCATGTTGATGGTGGCGCCTGTGAAACCCGGCAGCCTATCGAGCTCCCATTCGTGCCAGGTCTCGGCCGGATCGGTGTGAAGGTTCCGCCCAAGCTGGAAAGCTGCGGAGAACCCGTAGCGGTAAATCACGCGAGCGCGGTTGATGTGCACCAGCGCCCCGCCGTCGTACTCCATCACGTCGTAGTCAGGGCCAGCTCGCCAACCCACCAGGGCCCGCCACAGCTCGGCACGGATGATGTGGAGCAAGTCATTGGCTGCCTGGCCTCGCTCATCGCTGGTGTCCAGCACGATCACGACGTCTATCTCGTCGGTGATGTTCTGCCGGACCGCGTTCTGCAGGTCATTGGCTGAAGCCTGATCGCCAGTGGCGATGACATAGGCTGAGGGGTGGCTCAGCTGTGCGCTGTTGGCGACAGCATCCCAATCAATGCCAGCGGCAATGCGACCGGCAAAGGTGGGGCACGTCGCCCGCAAGTGGGCAACGATCGGATTGATCAGCATGGGATTACCTGGTGTGGTGCGTGTCAGCCCAGAGCCGCAGCGAACGCCGCCGAAAGGATTGACTGAACATCGGATGATGAGTCCTGCAGGGCGTCGGCCATATAGTTGTCACGAGGTCTGATCCGCCATTCTCCGGCGGCGCGCTCGGCCAGCGCTGAAGCACGAACACCAGGCGCGCGACGGTTGGCTTTGCCCTTGCCTCGCCCTGGGGCCAGCTTCGCCAGACGCCTGCCTTTTTTCACACCGTAGTGCAGGTATGCCGGGTAGAACTCCTTCATCGCTGCGGTCTTGGCCGGGGCAATCTTCACTAGGAAACCTGCACGCGATACCTTGAATTTGATCGACTCCAGAGTCGCACCGGTGCGATTCACCGGGTAGCCGTCCTGACCCTTGCCAAGCGCCAGGTTCATCTGCGCGCGCTGGGTGACGAGCCTGCCGACCTTGCGCATGCCCGCCCGAATCTTGCGCTTATCGAAGGCATCACGGCCAAACTGGTCAAAACCTTCGACGTGGATATAGCCGTCCAGTGACGCTGAATTAGCCATACAACCCTCCGTCGACCCTTTGAAGGCCGAGTTCCTCAACTTCCAAGGTGGTAAATTTGTGGCTTCCGTTTAAGTCGGTCGCCCGGCGAACTCGGTAGATCACGTCGCCGTGTACCACCTCAAAATCAACAGGGAGAACGCCGAGATACCGGAGGGTGATGCGGTGAGTAATCTTAGAGTCGGCCTGGACGCTGCCGTTGTAGATGGCGGTGCCCACTGGTTCTATGCGTGCCCATCGCTTCTTTTCTTCGCTGAAATGCGAAGCAAGACCACCGTTGTTAGCTGGGGAATCTGAGCGCCGTCTTAAAGTGACGCGACGGTTCAAGTCGCCAGCGCCGGGTTCAGGTATGGCCATCAGACCCCCATCTGCACACGATACGGAGCGAGCAGAAATTTCGAACCTTGCGGCAGCGCGATCGCGTTTGTGGTGCCGGGCCCGGTCACAACGTCCTCGCGGTTAGTGTAAAGATGCCCAAGGATGAGCAGACACGCAGCCTGGATCGTGGGGTTGAGTTCCACACCCAGGCTCATGGCTTCAGACTGGGCGATTGCGTGCTTGAGATCGTATCCAGCAACCTCGACCGCAGACGAGCGATCATCTGCGTCATGGATGAGATCGACCAAAGCCATCGCCGCTCCAAAGCGGACTCTGGCCTGCGACCGTAGCTCGATAGCTGCTGCGCGACCTGCGACCATTCCAGACTCGTCAGCGTACAGGCGGCGCGCCATGTAATCGCAGGCAGCGCCTTCCGCTGCATCCAGCAGGCCCTGAATATACCCACGGTCGTCATCCTCGGCACGCAGGTGCTCGATAGCAACCTCGATACTGATCGCGGACATCGCTTACTCCTGGAGCGGCGGGGCCGGCACGATGGCTGGTGACATATTTACATCCGCCACCGAGGTATCTGCGGAGGGAGCAAGAGACGCCACTGGAGGGGGTACAACTGCAGGGGCCGACTGACTGACTGCCAATAGTCTTGCAAGCTCAACCTCGGCCTCGTCGCGCTTGCCGATGAAGTCACCGACCTGAGCACCTTGGCTATCAGCAACGATCCAACGCTGGCCTTTTTTTGCGATCTTCAACGCAGGAGTCGCATCCTGGCTTTCAGCAAGGGCTGCATTTTCACCGACGATCTTGCACAGGTTGAGCTGCTCCAACTCCTTCGCAAGCCATACCGGCGCTGCATAGGGTTCGTTATCAACGTCACGAATGGTGCCGCGATCCTCGTAGGCTCGCAGCGGCTTGATCAGTAAATCTGACATGTCTCACCTCGATGGGGCGGCAGTGCCGCCCCATTTCAGGGGTTGGGTTTAAGCAACGGCCGCGAGCTTGCCGGTCACGAACGCTTCAGTGCGGTAGATGGCGAACGCCAAGCGCTCCTCGGCGCGCAGTGTCACCATGTTGTTCTCGAAGTCTTTGTCGTTTTCGGTTGAGATCAGGACCTCAACTTCCATCCGATCAAAGATCTGCGCGCCCAACTTGAAGGCACCCACCAGGAAGTCGTTTTGCTTCATGGCCTGAGTTGCTACGACAGGACGGTTCCACAGGCGAGCAGCGGTGCCTTCTTGAGGCTGACCGATCAGATAACGGCCCTGGTCGTCTTTGATCAACTCGATCAATGCCCAGTCAGTGGGGTTGAGCACGATGCCGTCCGATGGGAACTCTGCGAGCTCGGCCTGCAGCAGGGCCAAGCGCAGTCGGTCGATGCGCTGCTCGCCGGTGACTGTCCAGCCAGCCGGAGACGCGTACTGGTTCGCGACTGGAACCATGCCTTGCAGGTTTGCGCCTGCGCCGCTGCCGTAGAGCAGTTGGGACTCTTCGGTCAGCAGCAAGCCGTATCGAGCACGCGCGTCGATGTAGCTCTGCAGCGCCTTGGCGTCATCGAGGATCTGACGAGACGCTTTGAACAGGTGCGCAATGGTGCGGACCGACGCCGTTACCAGCGCGGTGGTGATTTCGGAATAGGGCTTAGCAAGCCCCTCTCCCACCGTAGCGGCATTGTTGGTGAAGCCGGTCTCGCGGACGTACTCGAGCGAACCTGCCTCGGTTTGACCGGGTGCCACCAGATCGCGAATCGTGGTCCGTCGCATACCTGGGAGCGCCACAGTGTCGAGGCGCTCTGTAGCAGCCAGGCCACCAGCCGAGGTTGTGGTGATCGCAGCGCGTGGAACCGAGACGCGACGGGAGCCGCGGAACGAAGAGTTGACGCCTTCCATTTGCTCGCTAGCGATGAACAGTTCGCCAGCGGACTTTGGCGACTCATTGCGCTGAGTGTCGCGGCTGGCATTGACCAACTTCTGCTCGGCCTCTAGCACTCGAGCTTGAAGCTCGCCCTGCTTCATCAGCAGCTCGTCGACTTTGGCAGACGTTTCTTTGGTCAGGCCCTCGTGGCGGTCAACGTTCTTTTGCGCTGTCTCAGCATGCGCCTTGAGCTGATCGCCGATGTCCTTGAGGTTGGCCTGAGTCTGCTTGTACTGGGCCTCGATGTCGTCCTCGCCGATCTTCCCCATCTGGGCATTCCAGCTGGTGTAACGGGAGGTGCCGCGCTTTACAAACATCGTTGCAAGAGCAGCCACGACAACCGCCCCAGCGATGGCTTGAGGGTTGACGCCGAAGGTCAGTGGAATCATGGCAATGATGGCCAGCACCGCCATCAAGAATGTGGGGGACAAACGAAATTTCATCATGGTGTGAAGCCTCATGCAGGAATTGTGAAAGAGAGTTTCGGCAGGGGTGCAAGGTCGAGCTCGACAGCGCAGGGCTTGCCGGACGAGGTAGCGTGTTGCGTACCCCCGCCAGCAGCGCGCGGCGTGCTGGACTTGAAATTGGCGAAGAGCTCGCGGCGCTCGCTGCGGGCCATTCCTGCCTTGGCCAAGGCCACATCCATAGCCTTGAGCGCGTTGCTTTGCTGGGTCTGCTCGTCTTCTCGCTCGGTGATCTCGTCAGATGACAGCAGCCCGGTTGCGAACCCGAGCTCTACCGCTCGTTTGCCGCGGATGAATGTCTCGTCATCAAGCATTTCTGTGATGTCGGCGACTGTCTGACCACTGCCCTCTGCGTACAGATCGGCCATCGCCGCGTCGAACTCTTCCATGGTGTCTGCGGTATTGCGCAGGTCATGGCGGTTGCCGACGGCGACGGTCCAGCAGTTGTGGATCATCAGAAAACCGCTACTCGCGACCTCACGCTTATCCCCGGCCATATAGATCACCGAGGCAGCGGAGGCTGCCAGACCCAGCACTTTGGTGGTTACAGGCTGGCTGTGCTCTCGGAGCCGGTTATAGATCGCCAGGCCCTCGAACATATCTCCGCCCGGCGAGTTGATATAGACGTCGACAGGCTTATCGCCGATGGACCGCAGAGCTGCGTCGATACGGGAGACGGTTACCCCCTCTCCATACCAGTCCTGGCCGATCACTCCGTAGATGGTGATGGTGTCATTGGTCGACTCCACAGCAGCCTTGATGGCCGGATTCCATCTGTCGAGCGCACGCGGGCTCAGCTCGCAGTTGAAACCGCCAGCTTTTGATTTTGGTTGCATGAATTAGTCCTTCGAGTTTGCCGGCTGATCGAGCCAGTTCTGCAGAGCAGCCCTTGCGGCCTGCCCGTCGTCGCCCCGCCCGAGCTGGTCGATTGGCGAAAGATTGGTTTGCACTGTAAGTACCGAGGCATTGCCTCCCATCCTCGGGAGGTTCTCTTTCATCCGGCACTCGTCGCGTGTGTAGATGCCGTTCTGCACCATCTGCGAATACAGCGTTGCGCGTGCGGCGCTGTCAGCGCGCATCAAGCCTTCGATGGAGAACTCCGGGTAGATCTGCCGGCGCTGGGCAGGCGTCAGTAATTTCCGACTGATTGCTTCCTCAATGCGGCGCATGTAGCTGCGCAGCGTAAAGGTCAGAAAGCGCAGTAGCTTCTGCTCTAGCCCGGTACCCCAGTTCGATGCTTTATCGCTATAGCCGACCAGGGTTGGGTCTACCATGTAGAAACGGCAGATTTCCTCGGCGCTATATTCTCGGGATTCCAGCAACTGGGCATCGACGGGATTAATGCCAATAACTTTGGCGCTGACGCCCTTCTCTAGAACGGGGGACTTGCCGGCGTTCATCGCTCCGCTGATGCGCTGGACGTAGTCCCGAAAGTCATCGCGCTGCTGCTTGTTCAGCACCTGATCCACCTCAAAGGCTACGGTCTGGTGCATACCGTGCTTGAAGGTGGAGCTGGCCACGTCCTCGGCCGACATCGCCGCGCCAAAGACATCGGCTCCGTAAGCGATGGGTGACAGCCCGACTTGTCCATCCAGAGAGAACGCTGGAATGTGCATCATGTCGGCGCCGGCTATGTCACGTGCCTGGCCGTTCTTTTCCCGGTACCGGTAAAGGAGCTCGCCGTTATCTGCTACATCGAGCTCGACCCGGTTGGGCAGCAAGAACTCAAGCGCCACGATTCGCCCGCTGATACGGATGATCTCGACGAAGGCGTTACCCCGCAGCAACATCGAGGCAACTACTGCTTCCCAGAACTGTACAGCCGTCATACGGCTGTTGGGATTGGTGTTCAGTATCCAGTGCAGGTCGTTCTCGCTGGCCACCTCTCGACCGCCATCCGGCATTCGGCGATACAGGCCCAGGGGCAGCGTGGCAATCGTCTCTGAAATGAGGCGCACGCAGGACCAACACGCCGCAAGGCGCATGGCCTTGTTGATCGTTACTGTCTTGCCATTGGCGGAGCTGCCTCCGACTGTCTGCGCCCAAATTCCGGAAGCACCGCCGGAGATCGACCGCCCCACCCAATCAATGATCGATGAGCGTGGTGCCGTCACGGCACTGTTCAAAACAGATCGCAGAGACTTAGCCACTGATCAGCCCCCTTCGAATGAAGGCCGCAGCGACAAAGCACGATGATGCGGCGGCAAGTAGCGCCCATCCGATGCCGAGCAGGATGTAGACGCCTGCTACAGCAAAGGCGAAGCCCAGCACTGCAACCAGCAAGTAGATAATCGATGCTGTGTTCATTCGAATATTGGGTTCCGGATTGAATCCATGAGTCGGTCCACGCCGCCATCCCCGACCATAACTTTCGTCATAGCCCGCCCGACTGACATGATCAGCGCAACCGCGCCATCGATTTTGTTGTCATCGCCCTGCTTGATCGGCCGCACCACGTCATCGTTGCCTGGCAGGTTTTTGCCAATCACATTGCCGACACACCACGTCATTATCGGATTGCCGTCATGATGGAACCGCCCCGCAGTAATGGCGGCTTCCAGTTCCTTCATGGCGTCCGACATGTTCGTGTAGTTCTGCGTGATGGTGATTGGGTTGAAACCTTCATCATCAAGGTCGTGGCTCAAGCCTGTTGCACCGTGCGGGTCTATGGGCGACTCGAGCAGCGGCGCGTGATGGTTCGCTTCCTTGGTGTCTTCGAGGATCTCGCGGTAATCGATCTCGGCCCCGTCAGTAACCTCCAGGTGCTTCGAGTTGAGCCATGCCTGAAAGCGTTCGGACATGCGCTTGTTGTCGCTGTCGTACGCCGTGTCGTAGGGCACCCAGAACTTGGGGGCCACGCTGTAGTAATGAATCTTTCCGTCGATCAACCGCCAGAACAGGCGCGCTCTTGAGTTCATGTCGAGCTTGCGTGCAAGGTCGAAACCGGCAATCCATTCCTGCCCCTCGAACTGATCGAGCGTGAGCGACGTGTCCTCGCAGGACTTCCAGTCCTCCATGTTGAAGAAGCCAGACTTCGCGCTCACCCAGAGGTTGAGGTGTTTCGTTTTGAACGTGTTGGTGAACCTGGCCGAACGAATCGCCCGGGCCTGCTGGCTTTCCAGATAATCCTGGAACACCGATACGCCGTGATTCGGGTTGGCCTTGGCCAACATCTTGGGATCGGTCCAGTCGTCACCCTCATCAAGGGTCCAGATCCAGCCGAACAGTTCATCATCCGGGACCGTTCCGGCCAGCATCTCGATCACTTGGCGGCGTTTGTCGTAGCACGGGCCTTCGATGTCGGCACCGGCAGTGGTGATGATGAACATAAGCGGCTGGCGCCTGGCACCCATGCCGGTCAGCATGGTGTCGTACTGGGCGGACGTCGGGTGCTCGTGGTATTCGTCGACGATCGCGCAGCTGGGTGATGCGCCGTCACCTGGGTTGCCAATCAGAGGCTCGAAGCGGCTGAAGTCCGAGGGGATGTTCATGTTCGAGGCGTTGACCTCGATGCCTGCCGCCTGAATCAGCATTGGTGACTTGGTCACCATCAGCTTTGCAGGTCGGAACACTTCCCACGCCTGCTTCTCGGTGGTCGCGCCGGAATACACCTCGGCGCCGAACTCGTCGTCCGCAACAAACATGCCGATGCCGACCCCGCCCGCCACCACAGACTTGCCATTTTTCCGGGGCACTTCCCAGTAGCTTTCGCGAAACCTGCGGTGGCCGCCCTTCTTCTTGACCCAGCCAAAGGTCACTGCCAAGCCGAAGAGCTGCCACCCCTCAAGGGTGATCAGCTGTCGCTTGAATGCCCATTCCCCCTTGGTGTGCGGGAGCAGTTGTATCAGCTTGAGCTTTTTCTCAGCCTTGGCCGGATCAAACTTGAACCGGAACCCGCGCTTGCGGCTAGCAGCCAGATCATCGAAGTGGCGCTGCACAGCTTGATGAATGTAGCGACACGCTGGCACCTTCCCTCGAAGCAGAGACCGTCCCCACACCATCGCCTTATCGACGTTGGGGTGCGCGGACTTGGCCATTTAAGATCTCAGTAGTTGGGCGAATTCGTTGGTCTCTTTCTCCTTGTTGCCGCCTATCAGGCGGGTGCGGCTCGCGGGATCAAGTCCCAGCATTGAGCCGAAGGTCACCATCTGACGCATCGTTTCGTTCGCAGCAGTCAGAGCGGGGTTCTTCATCGGTCCACCGGTAGCGCCGGTGACCACGATGCCGCTTGCCTGGATGGATTCTTGAGCCAGTCGCCAGTTGTCATAGGCAGCGCAGAATGCTTCGACGTTGTGCAGGTCAGTGAGAGCGACGACCTTCTCGCGGAGCAACTCCGGGAGGATCATTTTCCACATGGTGGCCGCGCGATCACTCATCCATTCAGGCGGATCGACATCTGTGATTACCGAGAACTGAGGCTCGTTTTTGTTCAGCGCTCGCTTGCCTGGATTGCCCGCCAGCACTTTCTTCGCCGTGGGTTTGGGAGTACGGCCCGACCTCCCTTTCACCCCGGCCATGGCCCCACTCCTGAACTTTATATTTCGCGGGTGTAAGAAAACGATTGGGCGGACGGTCTAGAACGCAAAAGCCCTGAAGTTTTGACCCTCCCCCTCCCCGCAGATGGGAATCCGTCGCACTTGGGCCAAAGTGCGTGCATTTCGCACGATCACCGCCTCTGATTGCCCCATCCACCATCCTCGCGCGCGGTTTTGCTGCTGTGGCAGCTTCGGCACAGGGACTGCCAGTTGGCGCGGTTCCAAAACAGGGTCATGTCACCCTTGTGAGGGATGATGTGGTCCACCTCAGTGGCAGCAACCACCTGACCGCGACGGTCATGCTCGGCACACAGTGGGTGTGCGGCCAAGAACCCCTTGCTTGCCTTCTGCCACTTGTACCCGTAGCCACGCTGGTTGCTGGTTTCGCGCTTGCGGTCGGAGATCTTGTCAGCCATGGCCTTTGCAAGATGCGCGTGCTCATCGCAGTACCTGGCGTTGCGCGTAAGTACGCGGCAACCCTGGGCAACACAGGGCTTTTGAGGACGAAGCGGCATAAGGCGTGCCCAGATGAGGGGTTATGGTTTCGCAGCTGTGCAGCGGTGCGGGCTACTCGAACTTTATGGCAGCTGCATACGCTGACTCACAGGCCAGCCCAGCTATTCGACTTCGGTCAAGCGCTTCAGCCAGGCCTCCCGCCGTTTCGTCTGCGCTTCGACGCAGCTCGGCAAGCACAACGGTGATATCGGACCTTGCCTTGCTTCCATCGGAAGTCGTGGGGGCGCAGGCCTTTCGGGAGGAGAGAAGTCTTTCGACCTGCTGCTGCAGGCTGTCAGCGCGGTTGTCAGCAACAACAACGGCAGCAGCAACCTCGTCTGCTTTGGTCTTGGCATTATCGGCAACCTGATCAATGTCTTTCGTGAGTTGGCGCTGCAGGCGCAGGGTTTCGGTCAGCGATGCGGCTTTGGCCTGGGAGGTGTCGCGCTGGGCTGTCATCTCATCTCTACCGGCCTTCACGACATCCAGTTGCCAGGCGAGATAGCCAACCGATGAGAGCAGGGCCAACACGACCCAAGCCCAAGCAGGGATCAGCTTCAAGATGGCGCTCATGGCTCGACTCAGCTGAATGGATCAGCAGGCTTTGCGATCGACCGAACAAACCACATGAAACCTTGCTGCAGGTTCGTCTTCGCGAGCGCCAGCACCCGTGGGTCCGCACCTTCAATTTTTCCGATCTGCTTGAAGAGTTCACCAGCATCAGCCTCAAGCGCCTTGATGGAGTTCATGCCGTCGATTTCGGATTGCGACAGGTCACGATAGCCGGAGATTTTCTTGTGCTGATTGTCCATAGGTGATTCCTCATATCGGGCGCTGTTCGAATTCGTGGCGCGCTATCGCAGTGGCACGAACTTCCGTGCCGCACTTGAAATGATGGCCGTTTGCCGGTATTAGTAGCGCCTTTTAGCAAGGTAGCTAATCCAATGTCTTTCGCGCGCACTCGCATCACTGCACTCTCGGTCTTCGCATCTCTCATTTTGAGCGGATGTGCCACACCTGCAACGGTGGAGAACACGAAGACGAATCGCGGCCCTGGGACGGTCGTCATTAAGGACAGAGGATACGTTTGCTACACAGATTTCCAGCTTATTGACGGCGAGATCACCGCCGTAAATTTATGCGGAATTTCGCACTCAGGGTTCACCTTCGGAGTGGATGAACCTCAGATATGGGCCGGAACTGGCCATCGAATGCCAGGTAGGTTCCAACTCAGTGAAGCAATTCGAGGAACAGAAGCGCCGGTCAAAGGCAAACGAGGTCTACTCAAATGCGATCCCGTAGTACAGCAGACCAGCACCTCAGCGCGAGAGACTTTCTGTAAGGTCACATTTAACGGTCAGGTAATCGTTAGCGCTCGGATCATATTTGAACCACTATCAGATAAGCTGATGGGGAATGAATCGGACAGCCCTCTGAAAAGGCCCGTTTCGGCACTCGTTGAATTCCTGCAGCGGCCCTGAAATTCGGCATTGCGGCTGGTTGATGATTTAGGGATGCCATAGAGTGTTGGAAGTCATATTTAACGCTCTCCTCTACCCCATGGGGTGGCCCATAGTGAAGCTGTTGACCTTGGGAAAATACCCCTCAAGGGGATCTTGGTTCGCCAATACGCCGCAATCGGAGTGGACTTCAGCAGTGGGGCTTGCGGTAGTGGTAATTGCGTTGATGGCTGCTCTAAAGCAGTTCGTAATGCCGTAGTGCCGGCTGGTCTGCTAGCAAACGCTACATCAGGATGCCCTGCGCCACGAAATGGCAGCGTTTGAAATTGTGGCGCGTTACGGCGTCTGCCGCTCAAGCACCTCGTTGACCTTGTCGGCGGCCTTGCTCGCGGTGTCAGCGGCCTCTGTCGCCTTCCCCGCTGCACCCTCAACCTTTTCAGCGGCCTCGGTCGTAGACTTGGCCAGCTTGTTGAGCCGCATGTCACGCTGACTGGTTGCTTCGTCGTAACCGCGGCGCACCTCCGCCACTTGGCCGCTGTACCAACTGGCCAGCGACCACTGAGACGCGCCGAATCCCAGCAAGAAAGAACCCGTCACGATCAGGCCAACGATTACCCAGACCTCTACCCGACGCCACCAGCGCCGCGCGATGAATTCCATTGCACATCTGTCCATCAGTTGATTCCTCCCAACTTGGTGCGCAGGCGGGCGATCTCGTCGCTTTGCGTGGTGACCTTGTCAGTGAGTTGAGCGACCTGGCTGGTGAGGGCTTCGATCTTCCCTTCCATCCGCCCAACAGCGGCGGCCAGCTCGTTACGTTCTTTTGCGAATTGGTCTGCGCGAGCCTCGGCGGCGTTTGCCCGTGCGCGCTCAGTGTCGAGCAATTCATTCAGCCTGCGGACAGTGCCGATATCGGCATTATCCATTGCGCGGTCAGCGGCATCCTTCGAGAGGAATTTTCGCAACCATAGGAAGCAGCCAAGCACTGTGACGCCAGTACCGCCCAGCCAGGTAGCTGTGCCTGGGCCGAGATCGGTAGGGTCCATCGCTGCTCCGCATAGAAGGTGGCCGGTTGTTTGAATCAGCTCCGACAGCACTCCCAGCTTGAGGCGATGGGCGTGGTGGAGCCGAAAACGAAAAAGCCCCGGCAAATGCCGAGGCTCAGAAATGGTACAAAGCAAAAAGCCCAACTCTAGGGTTGGGCTTTGCTCGCGGAAAAACCGCAAAGTAACGAGAAATCTATATATCAGGACCGGGGTTGTCAAGCACGGTCATTTGCGCATATCTATGGATTGCCCAACTTCGTCGTCGGTGCGCGGCTAAGCGGACCGATCCGCTGCCTAGTCATGTTTTTTTCCAAAGATTTTAGTTCTGCAAACCGAAACGTAGGCCCAACATGATTAAGGCTCAGACCGCCCATCAAAGCAAGATCTCCGTAGAACCCGAGTATCACTTGGTCCCCGATTACCCAGTAATATTCTTGCGCCGCTGCCGTCTTCATGCCTGCTTTTACAAAGCACATTGGGGCTATGGCTATCCCCGCGCAAAGCAACACACATTTATATATCAGCGCAAAATGCTTCTCTGCGTCTGACACCGGCATCGGTTCTAGTTTCGGCAACTCATTACCAACGTCAGCCTGGGTGTTCTTGGTCATAAGCGCTGTGATGGCACCAAGCGCCATCGACCCTCCAAAGACCCACTGCCAAAAGGAGGTCGATGATAGAAACATCAGCACCATCGAAACGTAAATCCATGCCACGGCGACCAAGACAACCTGGCGACTGTGGCTAGCGTAACGCAGGCCAGACAGCAGCCCCACGATCAACATCGTGAAGAACATTGCCGGGTAAACCACCTCGACCACTGGCAGTAATCCTAGCGAGGATATCTGCATAAAGTCATCGGGCGCGCCGAAATAAGAAAGCCTGCCCCTGTCGTGAAAGGCAAACAATATATAAGCCACAGGGCCGAGTAGGGCTGCCGATGAAAGCGCATAGGCAACGATGCTTTTACCGTCCGGCATTCTTCTACTCCTTGGAAAAATAAATATTGTCTGGTTTAACGATGACGGCAAGACAACGATTATCAGGCCACCTGCCGTCTATATTCCAGTGCTCCGTCAATCCATGCGACACCCGCCTTCCATAGCTGTCGGGTCTTCTCCTCACCGAAACCCATTTTCTTGCCGACCTCCATCAACGAGCTATCGCGGGTGGTGTAGTACTTCATTAAAACCTGACCGCACTCGGGATACCGCTTGATCAGCCGGCCCATAAGACCATCGATCATCAGAGCGTCGTCATCTGTAATCATCGGCGACAGCACGGTGTTTTCGCGTGACGCACAGCAGGAAACGCCAGAACCCAGCACGACCCAGCGACCCCAGTGCTCTAGGAGGTCCTCGGCGGTTCGTTCTTTAAAGCTCGGTGTGAAGGCCATCGCTCAGTCTCCTGTGTAGTTCGTGCCACCGGAGCCCCGGCGGTTGTTCTGTTGGTACTGCGCCGCGGCGCCGCTGGCCTGGCGAACCCTGGACAGCTCGGCAATGACATTGCGCAGCTTCATGTTCAACTGCGGCACCAGTTCCTCGAGCGGCAATGCCTCGCCAGTGTCTCGGCACACCCAACCAGAGGCATTGCATGTCAGGCAGTCCAGATCGTGGAACACGCCCTTGGTGCTGCCCGCGCCGCGACAGAGGCTGCACTCCATCAGCGGCTTCAGTTCGCGACGGAAGGCGGGGCCATGCTGCTTTTTCATCGTTTTTAAACCTCGCCATTCACAATGTTAGAAACAGGCTCGCAGCCCTGGTCGGCCGTGGCCTGCACAGGGTTTTGCGAATCTTCATATTGGGTGTCTGTCAGGTTGTGGATCGCCTTAAAGCCGCGCTCATCTAACCAGTTGTGCCACTTCTCTAGAGCCATCAAACGCTGCGCCCTGGCCTGGGTGTTGATGTAGGTGGAGGCGATCTTGCCCAGCGAATGGTTGAGCAGCATCTCGCCGATATGCCCATCGATCCCGAGGTCCGTCCACGCGGTCCGTGCCACCTTGCGCAGGTCATGGCTGGTCCACTCGCCCCGCCCTATCCGACTGAACACGGCACTGGCCTGGCCATCGCTGATCGCCCGGCCGCGCCGTGACGGGAACAGGTAGGTGCCCTCGTAGCCCTGGGCGAGCTGGGTTGCTCTATAGCGTGCCAACAGCGCCTTGGCCTGAGCGGTCAATGGCAGGCGGTGTTCGGTTCGGGTCTTGGTGTTCTCGGCCGGGATGAACCACTCGCCGTCCGGGATGGAGATGTCAGACCAGCGTGCCATGCGTGTTTCGCCGACCCGGGTGCCGTGGCAAAGCATCATCACTGCCAACATGGCCTCGCCGGGCTGGCTCTCGAACAGGTCGGCCAGCATCGGGACCACTTCCACCAGGTGCACGCCGCGCAGCCGTGCCGCCTTGGGCATGATCCGCGCCGTAGTGAAGTCCACGAACTTCATCTCGGCCATGGGATTCTTGTCGATCAGGCCCAGCTTGCAGGCCTGACGGAATGCGACCACCAGCAAAACGAACAGCTGATGGACGTAGGAAAGTGACAGCTCCTGCTGACATGGCCACATCAGTTCCTTGTCCAACACGGCGGCGGTGAGTTCGCGCACTGGGACGTCCTCAAGCCTGGGCTTCAGGTGACACTTGATGGCCGACTTGGCACCGGCCTTGCGCTTGTCCGACAGCGACCGGTCGCGAGACATGCGGTCGCCGTACCAGTCGATCAGCTGACCGCAGGTGACCAGGCCGCCGAGCGCCACAGTTGCGGCCGAATCCCGAAGCAGGCGCTGACGTAACGCGGGCAGTTCGGCCAGCACCGCAGCGGCGCCCAGATCGGGAAAACGCGCGATGTGGCTCCACGCCTTGCCCCTGACCAAATACCAGGACCCACGCTGACGATCCTGGGCAAAGCGCAGGTACAGGCCGGGGTGCCGTGGGTCGCGCAGGTCGTGCACGGCGAGGTCGGCCGACTGCCGGCGGATCTCGGCATCGCTGAACTTCACGGCGCGGGTCTTGCTCATGCTGTCACCACTGTCGGGGAAAGTCGGAGGTAAGCGCGCAGCTGCTCCATGGCATCGAAGTGTCCGCGGCAAACGATGGCGAGATAACCCTGCTTGTTCAGCGCATCCAGCCGCTTGAATTGCTCGGGCGAAACGGGCGCGTCGTTCGGCGGCGTGGCCTTGAACTCGATGTACAGGCCGAAGTAGCCGCCACGCGCCATCGTCAGCACCAGGTCAGGAATGCCCGCGACGACGCCCTGTTTCTTCAGGTCCATGGCGACCTTGATGTGCCGGTGCCCGCCGTTCGGAACGTGGTAGAACAGCGCGAATGCTTCGGGGTGCTTCAGCTGGATCTCGGCCAGCAGCGCGGCTTGCTCCAGGCCTTCGCGGTCGATGCGCGGCGCGCGGGCGGCTTTGACTGGCTTCATCACGAACGGCTTCATGGCGCTACCTTCCCTTCGCGAATCAGGATGTCCTGGGTACGCATGACGCCCTCGGCGTGATAAAGGCGGACTTCATCCCGGCTCAGAACCGCAGGCGCACGCAGCCTGCCGTCGGCGATGTCGTGGCAATACGCGCAGGCCCAGGCGGCCTGCAGGTCGTTAGGCTTGATGCCCATCCCGCACGTGCCCGCCAAGCGATAGTGAGCCAGCACCGTGCTGGATGATTCGCTCGAGCAGCCTGGGTAACGGACCTGGCATTCGCGGTCGCGCGCCGCTTTGGTCAGCTTGCTCATTGCGAAATTCCTTTGCGCCCGGCGCGCAGGGCTGCCAGCGCCTGATTGCCCACTTCGGGGGTGATTGATTTGCCCGGCGCCGCAAGCTGGGCGACCGGTACCGGCGCCAACTCTTCACCGCGCCATATCCGACGGCACTGCTCGAGGTACTTCTGCTCGAAGCGGGCCAGGCCAAGTTCGCGAGTCAGCGTCTGTAGGCTCAGGAAGCCAGCCGCCGCGGTGGCGTGATAGATCGCCGGATGGAACCACTTGCCGCCGCCCTGCATGCCAGGGTGTGAGTTGCGCAGCGCCTGCGAGTAAGCGACCTCGACGCTCGGCAGGCCCAGACCTTCCGGTGCGAAGCACCAGCTGACGAACACGCCCGGCGCCGGAACGAACGCGGACTTGCTCGCGCTGACCATCCGCATGCCGTGGCGCAGCTGATCCATGGACGTGATCCCGGAACGCATGAACTCGGCCAACCACTCCAGCTTCGAGGCGTCCATCACCTGCTGATTCGGCCAGGACTGGCGCCACGCGCCGCAAGCGCCCTGCAGCCTGAGAAACAGCTCGTTGATGACCTGCCGGGTAGCGGGGTCAATCTCGACCGCCACGGCCGGCACCTGGTTGTAGTCCGGGTCGGTTGTCCGGTGCTGGACGAGGTATCCAGCGCGAACCGGGCCGCTCACAGCATCACCCCCTTCGACGCCCAGTCACCGGATGTACCAGATGCGTCTTCCGCTTCCAGCCCGCCATTGGCGCGCTCTTTCTGGAACCACACCACCAGACGGCGGCACCAGCCCGCAGCAGTGTCCACGGTGCCAGGGCGTGCCACAAACCAGCCGAGGAAACCCCTGAGCACCGGGTCGCTGATGTCGTTCGGTTTGATACCAGCAATCTGTGCCTGGGCGATCAGGTAGCGGCTGTCCGGAGACCAGTCGGCGTACATGGCGAAGCGTTGGCGATCATCGGCCGGGTCGAGTGCCTGCCGATCCTGCTCGGCGACCAAGTCCGAAATCTCGCGCTGCTGCTGCTCTTCGGTTCCTTGATGGTTCAGTGGTGTATTGGGTGCAGCTGCTGCACCCCGTTCTGCGTTTTCCTGCACCCCGTTCTGTTGTGAGATGCACCCCGTGCGGTCATCTGCACCCCGCTCTTTACGGGGTGCAGCATTTGCACCCCGCTTTAGCTGGAGGTCATATACGACAGGGCGCCGGTCGCGACGATCAATGTAGGCCGCGGCGATGGCCTGATTGCCCTCGACGATGAAACCCGTCTGCTCCAGCTCATCCAGTTTCAAACGCACAGTGCGCTCAGAAAGGCCGGTTTGATTGGAGATGGTTGCGGCGGATGGAAAAGCCCCGCGCCCTTCTGGGCCTGCATAGTTGGCCATGCACAGCAGCACGTGACGCGCAGCAGGGTTAGGCAGAGATGAAGTCGGGATTTTCATAGCCCAAGACATTGCTTCAACGCTCACAGTGCAGCTCCAGTCAGTCTTTCGGCCAGGGTTGCCAAGCCTTTCGGGGTAATGAGGGGATCAAACGCGGCACGCTCGATGCCGGTCTCTGGGTCAGGCTTCAGGGCCGTGACCTTGTGTTTCATCAGGCCATTGCTGATGCGCGGCTGACGCGCCACCCAACGGCCGGTGCCGCCACGACGGAATATCCAGCGGTTGGCTTGTAGCCAGTCGAAAAGCTTCGAGGGTGGGACCTGCAGCTGCTTGGCGGCATCAGTGATGCAGATCGCACCGCCCGCCCCCGCCAGGCGCTGGATGGCTGCGACCTTGGGGGCCTGGCGATCAATCACGGCTTGCAGCTGTTCGTTCTGCTCCGCCTGCTGAGTTGCCAGCCGCATGGCTTCGAGGAAGTTGGTCGGCACTTGCAACTGCCCGACGACACGACCTTCCAGCTCATGCCAGCGGCGAATCACCTTCATCCGCATCGGGGCGCTGTAGCCGGTGAGCAGGCAATCGGTATGCTCGCGGTCGAGCAGATACTCGGTCTGGCTGCGGTTCTGGCCGTCCCGATAGATGCGCTCAAAACTGAGCGCATCTATGTTGAGCTCAGCAAGCATGCTGACGACGTCGCGTTTCACATTCTTGTGCAGCTTGCCGGTCAGGTCCGCGATCTCGCGAGTCGACATGACCTGACGCATCAGATTTGATCCGCGCTGCGAGGATGACGGATCAGTCGGGCTATTGATCGGGGTGGTTATGGTGTGCATAATCGACCTCACAAGTGTTGTTGAAGAAGCCGGTCTAGCCACCGGCTTTTTTTTGCCTGCGATTCAGGCGTTGTAGGCGTCCGGCGCATCCGTGGTAGCTTTCTGCTTCCACACGAAAAGGCCTCGGAGGCCGGACAAATGAACAGAGATATTTACTACCCGAGGGAATGGACTCAATGCGTTGACCGGCACGAAAAAAATATTGCCGACGGCACAACTGCTCGCTGGGATGGCGGCAAGAGGGGTCAGGAAATTCGCATGGCGCTTGGCAGCTACAAACTCAGATGCTTCGCTAATCGATTGCAAATAGGCCAAGGCGCCATTTGGGAACGAATGGATTGGAAAGATGCACTGAGACTTCATCTGCTTAAGAAGCATCACTGGCACCTTGATCAGCTGCGCGGCATTGACCAGGAAGAGGATTTTCTATTCCTGCTTCACGATGATCTGATTGAAATGAAGCTGACTCTGGAAGAGGCTGAACCAGTGCGTTTGTGGACCGAGGATCTAGGCTCTCGCTCTGAGTACGAGGAGCACTTCGAAGCGAATCCGTAAGCGCTGCAAAGCGTTGGGCTGAATCCTCCCAGAACGCCGCCTCGGCCCTATGCCAGGCGGCTTTTTCCTCGCGAGTCACATCATTTGCCCACAACAAAATTGGGTAATGATCTCCGTCGAGCACCGCAACGCCCGCCAAAATCTCAGCGGCAGCGCTTGCAGGGCTTCCCGAAGCGCGGCCCGCAATGGCACTCAAAGCAATTTTGCGGTCATCCGAGCTAAGAGAACTTGCGCCTTTTGGAATCGACAGCCAGCCCGAAGCAAGCGCGATTTTGTAGAATTCATCCCGATCCATATCAAGCCACCTTCACTGATGCCTTGAGTTGAGCCAGCGCCTTTTCGGTGTGGTCGATCTCTTTGAGAATCCGGGCGCGCTCGACTTGATCGACGCGGCCATCCGACATGGCGCTGTGCGTCTCGATGGTTACCTCGGCGAACTCCAGCGCAGCCCGACCCAGTGCCTGGTGCACGTCGATCGCCATTGGCTGAGCGGTCTTCTCGATCGAGTAACCAAACGCTGTAGCCAGCGCAGCCAGAGGACGCACGTCTTCGGTGTGCAGCAGAATCCCGAACAGGTGCTCGATCGTCAGGTGGTGTGCCGCGTTGTCCGGGTTGGAGCGCTGCAGCAGGCTCACGTGGGCAAGGCACATCTTCCCGGCCAGCTCTTCAGCGCCGTTTTCTTTGATGGTGGTGTGGCAGGCCCGCAGAAAATCTTCCATTCGTAAACCCTCAACTTTGTTTCAGTGGCTGTTCGCCATCAGCAATTGCAAAATGTTTCCAGTGCCTCGGGCGATTGTCCCCAGCGCAGTAATTTTTTAAGCGGCTGTCTTGCGCGCGGGAATGGGGCGAATTTCGCTGGCTTGGATTGATCCGTCGTCCATCAATGTGATGGAGATAGCTCGACCCGATCGATGCATCTGGGAGACGGCGCTCTGTTGAATACCCAAAGCCTTGGCGAGATCGCTCTGGGTGCCATGAGCTGCCAGGTACTCCCCAAGGGTTACGGTCTTCATTGGCAGTGCTCTTGATGGATTTGAGCAGATATTAGCACTGCTGTTTTATAAAAAACAAGGAAAGGATTAGCAGTGCTGTTTGCAGATATAACAGCGCTGCTACTTAATCACGCGCATGAAGAAACCGATTAGAACTCCACTCACGGCTGAGCAGCTGGCGGACGCCGAGCGGCTGAAGGACGCCTACAGAAAAAAGGTCGCCCAATCCAAAGCCGAAGGCAGAAACCCTCCGCTCAATCAGACTGAGGTGGGAGCGCTTTGCGGCTGGAACTCCCCCCAAAGCGCAGTGAGCCAATACCTGGGCGGCAAAGTGGCGCTGAATCTTGAGGCTCTGATCAAGCTGTCTGAGGTGCTTGATTTTGAGCCAGCGAAAGTCAGTCCCACTCTGGCCGGTGGCATTACTCGCAAGCCTGAGGCCGGTCAGGCGCAGGAGAGCGAAGTCTCGGCTCAGGCTTCGGAAAACCAGAGCAGCCACGCTGACGAAAAATACGCGTTCATCCCCCAACTTTCCGCCAAGGCGGCAGCGGGCCTGGGTCATGAAAACCCGCACGTCGAGTCGATGGCCACCCTCGCCTTCAAGCGTGAATGGCTGCGGATGAAGGGCGTCAACCCGAAGCACCTGATCGTGATCTACGCCGATGGCGACAGCATGTATCCAACGATCAATGACCATGACGTCCTGCTGCTGGACACGTCAAAGACCGAACCAGTGGATGGCCAGGTGTTCGTGCTCACCAGCGCCGACAAGGGTGCAATAGTGAAGCGCTTGGTGCAGACGCCGCTGGGCGGATGGATCATTAGGAGCGACAACGACGACTGCGATGACTATGCAGACGTGATGCTGAGCCGCAGTGAAGTGAACGAGCACCGGATCATTGGCAAGGTTATTTGGCGGGGTGGTGATTTGTAGGGCACACATTTTCCTCGCCAAACTACAACAGCAGCTGCGTCGCGACCTGAAAGCCGGTCGCCGCATTTAACAACCGAGCACGGAATGCATTCAATGAGTGATGTTGTTGTCGTTGATGGACCTGAATCCTTCCTAGCGGCCTTGGACCGCATGGATCTTCTCGGCGAACCGTTTCCGGTTTTCAGTGGATGGCCTAAATTCGATGTAAAGGTCGAAGGCGACCGCTATAAGGGCACGTTGACACCCAAGCTAATGGCGGGGCTTATTGAATTTCAGGACCAGCTACTGCGCACGTACGCCGAGATTCGCTATGGTTCTTCATCTATTGGTAAGCTGAGCGCTGCCGATAAGGCAGATCTTGAGATAGTCTTAGCGATCACAAAGGGAAGCACGAATGGGCAGGGTCCGCTTGATGACGTCCTTAACAAAATCATTTCGGCACTGCCCATGAACAAGATGAGCGGAGGCAACGTCACGGCCCTGCTAATCATCGCGGTGTTGTGCTTGGCAGGCTACATGGTCTTTTCTGGCTGGAATCAGTCAGACTTGGAGAAAGCTAAGATTGCGAGCGTGGAGCGACAGTCGAGCACGCAGGCGATGCTCATCAGTAAATTGGCTGATGCGCTGGCCTCTAAAAATCTGCCGCCCGAAGCTATCGCGATTAAAGACAGAGCGGCCGAAGGCTACAGGGCCATCGTAGCCGGAGCTCCGGATGCAACATCGATGGATATTCAAGGTGAACATTTTAACGCCGATGAGCTTGAGAAAATCAGAACGCAGGAGCCCCAGCCGAAGAGCCGCCAGGAGCGCAGAGAAGACGTTTATATCGATATGGTGAAGCGTCATCCCGACTATCTGTCTTTGACGCTGAGGTTGCCAGGGTCTGATTACACTTTCCCGGGTCGAGTTGACTTGTATAAGTTTGATCAAGGAAAGATAAATCAACTATTTGACTCGCTTCGCGACTCTAGTCCAATTCGTCTCTTTCATTACTCATCCGAGCAAAAGAACCGAATCCTCAGAACTGATGTGATAGCCGTAGACGACATCACAGTCAGCCAATCCAAATCCGTACCGTAGGCACCTTGCTCTTCAGACGACGGCCAGCCACTGAGCCCGGCCCACCACCGCACTGCCCCCCCCTCCCGTTCACGCCGTTTTCACACTCAGGCTTGTAATGTCATTTCAGGCACTATCAGGCCTTAGCCCGCTCCCCCATCGCGGGCTTTTTCATGCCTGAAACACAAAAGAGTACATTTGTACTCTTTTCCTTGCGCTGCTCGTCAGCATCAAATACTGTCTATTTTAACAGTAGCCAAGGAGGTCCCCAGTGGCAAAGCAGAAACCCCAGGCACCGAAACATCCGACACCCTATGAACTGCTCGGCATGCGCATCCAGCGCGTAATCAATAATCCTAGCTCGCAGGTAGCTAAGTCTGCACTCCTTGAGCGTTCGGCCAATGAATCTCCGGAAGACTGGGATCAGATGCTTGCCGAGATAGCCGAAAACGACAACGTCAGCTTCGCCCACCGGGACGATGGGAACGTGCAAATTTTCTGGACCGTACCCAAAGAGGACTGATAATCCGATTCCTAGGCCCGCCTTCGCCGCGGGCTTTTTTATGCGCGCCATAAATTATATTAGCAGTGCTGTTGACAGCTAATATCAGCAGTGCTAATTTTTGTCCATCGCAGCAGCAAACCGAAGCCGCGACAGGGACTGAAAGGCCCCCGCTCTTTAAAAACCAGCAGACGAACCCTGACGCCAGACGGCCGTTGAGTTCAGGGAACACCACCGCAACACAGCCCGCTTCCGTGACCGTTATCCGGCACGCAAGGTCGGCTGAGCAAACACGAAGTTTTCACTGATGCAGCTTGGCAACAGGCTGCATTGGGAAACCAACCGGAGAACACCATGGGAAGACTCACCTGGGGCGCACGGATGTTCGTGATCGGCCTCGTCGTCAGCCTCGCGCTCTGCGTGTGGCTGATCACCACCGCCATCTGATTTCACTGGCTGGCCTTGGCAACAGGGCCAGACGGGAAATCAACAGAGGGCAACAGCATGTTCAAACTCTTGGCCAGGCTATTTCGACGCAAGGCACCTGAGACACCGCCTCAAGTTCCACCCGCTGCGCCAGCACGAATACCACCGACATTGAAATTGAGAACGCCGCTGTCAGTTTCATCTGCTCCGATCCGGCGAGGAAGCTCGCCCAGGTCCACCACGGCGCCAGACCGGCGCACCACGGACGACGGAATTAGCTCGCCTCTGCATCCGCTGAATCCGATCAGCTCCATGGCCTACAGCGCCAGCGACGACACGCCCTCTCGCCCGCACTGCAGCGGCTCCAGCAGCAGCGACAGTTACAGCAGCTCAAGCGATAGCTCGGGCTGCTCATCGAGCGACAGCAGCTCGTCCAGCTCCAGCAGCGACTGAACACCCAGCACCACGTCCGCCTGACGTTAACTGCCCGAACCCTGTCATAGCGCCAGGCTGCATCGGTCTGCAATCTCGCCGGAACGTGAATACCGGTTACCCGCCAGCCTGTCACGAGGCAGCCAATACGGCGGGCTGAGGGTTCGCCCTCTGAGATTGCAGCCCGATGCGGATGAGTTCAAACCGTTCAATCGGCCCCCCTGCATCACCCTCCCCCAACCATTACGACCGCATCGGCAGGTGCCAGGCCAGTCTCACGGCTGGGTCTGGTCACCTCGCGCCTGGCATCTGACCGATGCGGTCCAGGAGACTCCTATGCATCCAATGATCCAGCAGCGCAACGATGGGCTGGCGGCCCTGCGCGTCCGTCTCAACACGGCCACTGCCGCGATGTACCAGATGATCGGCCGACAGCAGCCAGCGCAGAAAATCACTTACCAGGTGGTGGCTAAAGGCGTCAGCGCGTACCACATCGTCGAGCGCGCCACTGGCAAGGTCCGCGGCTTCCGCTTCACCTGGAAGGAAGCAGTCAACTTCGCCCAGATGCTCGAGGCCCGCGCAGAATCGCGCGATCCGCATCCATGATCAGCATGGAGCTGAGCGGGGTTCAGCGAAACAAAGAGCAGTCGCAACGGTACGCCACAGCCACTGAGCAGTTCCTGGCACGCGGCGGCAAGATCAAGGTGCTGGAGGGCTACGTGCGCACCGAGCCGGTGGAGCCGAAGCCCTACGGCCGGTTAGCGACGGCCGCGCCAAAGGAAACGGAATCGCCAAAGGCAAAGCGCAAGGCCTGGAACGAAGGCGTCCGGGTCAGCCAGGTGGTGAAGGACCGGGTTCAGCAGATCGCGCCGACCATGACGCTGGCCGAGGCCATCAAAGAAACAGGCCTCAGCAAGTACGTGCTTAAGCGCATAGCCGATGCCGGCCGGTTCGAATTCAAGCAATGGGACGCCACGGCCAACCTGCAGGAAAAACGAATCGACCCGGTGGCCGACGCGCTCAATGTCGTTCGGATCAAGGACGCCTGCAACCGCGGCCTAACCCAGAAGGCGGCCATCAGAGAGCTCGGCATCAGCAACACGCTTATGAAGCGGCTGATCAAGGAGTTCGATATCGCTTACCCAGTGCGGCAAAACCGCAAATGAGGATGACTAGCGCCCGAGTCCGGCACGGCAGGCGACAAGCAGTGCGTTCACCTGCCGCATATGGGCCTGACGGAGCAAGTTCATGCCGGTCAACCGGGAGACGCTCATAGAGTGGGCACGCTGACTACTCTATGTCGCATTTTCCGAAGCTAAATCGTGCACCTTCGTGGCCTTTCGCTGATTCGGTGACACCATATTTTTTATCATACTCATCCCATGTATATGACACGACTTTGTTATTTTGGTGGTCAATCGTTAGAAACGTATGAGGCAACACCTTGCTAATATCCGGCAGTCCTGTTTGGTAAGCCAAGGGAATCGTAACGTAGCAAGAGTTATACAACCAAGCGGACACCAAAACATTACACAGCCCTGTTTCCTCTTTTTCAATAGCCAACCAAAACACGTGAAATCCTTGAGGCACTGTACCAAACGAGATACGAACCAGCTCATCAATACCCTTATCCAAACCGCGCCAAACAAATTTTACTCTGTCGAGTTTTGGCCTGAGGCCTCGTACAAATTCCTTTATAGGGATGAACTCGGGCTGATTGACGAAATTGACCCCGGCGCACCTAACAGTTAAATTAATTGCTATTTTTGCCAAAGCTCTAAAGCCACTATCGGGCAATCCTGTATGCGACACGTGCGTTGATTCGAAACTCAAACTACCAGGGGAGGTATCTCTTCCTGCATTGGATATAAACCTATGGGTAAGCCGTAAAAAGTCGGACAGATCATCTGTATCCGTCACCTGGATTAACACTCCACCAGATCTGCTTACTAATAATCTTTGCTCAGGTGAACTCTCAAGCCATATACAGCTTTTGGGAGGTTTTTTAAAAAACCCTTTATCAACCAATTTGTAATCCTCCCCGACCCTTTCATACTTACATACAAAAAGTTTAGATTCGAAGCGCTCCGACACCTTAGTAACGATAGATAAAGTATCTTTGAAAAACGCCGACTCGAGCGTATCAAAAAAGGACTGGACAGTATTTTCGCCAGGCACATAGTACACCCACAAATCACCCCGGATTACAATCTGCGGAACCGGCTTATCGTCAATAGATGATCCTTCGCAATATAGCCCCTCTGGAACTTCTTCAAATAAAACCTTTGCTCTTGCATTGACAACCGGCGCCCTCCCCTTTCGGCCCTCTACATAATGATCAGCCCATCTCATATACCCAAGAATATGCTCTCGAAACAGGCTTCCTTCAAGAACCGAAAATTTACTATTGCAGTCAGCACAGACCTCGGATTCCAGTATAAAACCCGAGTCATCTCCACCCAATGCAACTGGAAAAATATGCTCTCTATTAAACGGGCCCTTACTACCGCAATACACGCATTCATCAACTGTAGACATATATTCCCTTACGTAAAAATCTTTTCAGGACACCGCCGCCAGATAAATACATAAGTGGCCGAAGGTTATTTATCGTAACTTACTATACTGCAGAATGATTGAACAACTTTTCACATGAATATGCCAGAAATGGTTTCCCCAACCATGATACCGAGCTGAGCTGAGCTGAGCTGTCATGATTTAAGACCTGTGCGTTTATCCTTCATAGCTTTGGGTGCCAACTGACGCTACAGATAGCGCATTTTCACTCGCTTTTAAAACTAGACGTCGCCCAGATCCCCCTCCACCAGGTCGCGGCAGTAAAGCAGCTCCATCACCGCGCTTGGCGGGCACACGTCGAACCATCCCAGATGCTCTTCCTCCACCAGGTTGCGCACCGCCTCTTCGACCAGCACGTCTATGTCGATACCCATGCTCGCTGCTGTAGAGAACACAGCTAGCAGCGCCTGCTTCAACTCGAATACGCGTTTGTGTTCCATCTCGATGCCCTCCTGGCTTGAGATTGAAGCGTACACCGGCCGGGAGCCGGGCCTTACATCACCTCGCTATAACGGTTATTCCAAACGACGATCAGCGGCAGCCATCCGCATGCAGGGAATTCACTATGAGCCAGCTCCACCAAATACTGGTCGGTGACTGCATCGACATGATGCGGACGCTGCCGGACCAATCAGTGCACACCTGCGTGACCAGCCCGCCCTACTACGGTTTGCGTGACTACGGTGTGGAGGGCCAGATCGGCCTTGAGGAAACGCCGACTGAATTCATCGCCCGCTTGGTCGCCGTGTTCCGCGAGGTGCGTCGAGTACTCCGCGACGATGGCACGATCTGGGTGAACATGGGCGACAGCTACGCCGGTAGCTGGGGCGCGCACGGACGGGGCGACATGGGCGTCGGGGTATCAACAATCAGCCAGCGCCAGGTAACGGCAAGCCAGCGAAAGGCAAAGGCCACGACGCACGCTGAATACAAGCCCAAGGATTTGATGGGCATGCCTTGGCGTCTGGCGTTCGCGCTGCAGGACGATGGCTGGTACCTACGCCAGGACATCATCTGGCACAAGCCGAACCCAATGCCAGAATCGACACGGGACCGCTGCACCAAGGCTCACGAATACATCTTCCTCCTGAGCAAGTCCCGGAATTACCACTGCGAGATGCGAGCAATTCGCGAGCCTGCAGCTCAGTCCAGCTTGGCACGATGGGCGCAAGACGTTGAGAGCCAGGCAGGGAGCGACCGGGTACCGGGCAAAACAAACGGGAGGATGAAGGCCGTGGGCGGCGCGCGGGCGAAGCGAGACAGCTTCCTGCGTGACGACTCGAAACGTGAGCAAGCCATTCCGGGGCAAAGAAGAGGCACCCACCGGCCTGATAGGGCTGAAAGCGAATGGGACATTGCGAGCCGTAACAAGCGCAGCGTGTGGACGGTGCCTACCCAGAGTTACAAAGGTGCGCACTTCGCCACCTTCCCGCCCGACCTGATCAGGCCATGCATCCTGGCCGGGGCACCGCGCGGTGGCGTAGTGCTCGACCCGTTCGGCGGCGCCGGTACCACGTCACTGGTTTCTATGCAGGAAGGTCGCCGGTCAATCATCTGCGAGCTGAACCCAGAGTATGCCGCATTGGCCCGCGCTCGAATCGACGCGGCCTGGCTGGATGGGGCGGCACAGATGGATGTCTTTCACGACTCACCTGCTGCTTGATCTATCGCACTTTTGACCAGAAGCTACTCGCGATCAGAAAGCAGGCATTAATCGAGGGATGCAATATTTACTTATCTCTGGACACTTAAAGATTTCTGGTTTAATGCTCCCCTGCTCTTTTGGAAGCCAGCAAGCTCGAACCTCAAACTGATCGCTAAACTCGAATTCCTTGATCAGCGCAGGATTTATTGACTCGTCCCAATCAAAGCCATTCCAACTTTGATTTCGGTCCATATACCTAACCCTCTGAAACCCGAGAAAATCAACAGGGGTTATCTTGTTAAGCGCTTCAGTGATGTGATTATAAAAACAATTTTGATCATGTATCTCAACGCAGGAATCCGCGTCTGGAAATTGACTGGCTGTCTTTTTAGAGTAAACACTGGATACGCAATAGACATACATATCCGGATGATTTATTTCACGGATGAACGTGGCGCCCTGCATGACTATTTCCACATTCGGACCATACTTTACTGCCCCATAGGCGGACAGAGCACGAGTGTGGATGCTATCCACATCATTCGAAGACGCAGACTCAGCGTAGTGGGTAATTAGTTTTTTCCCTTCGAAGGCATCCGCTATCCCGTCTTTATGTTCGGTATTGCGAAAATCATAAAGGGTGCCAACTCGTATACCTCCCTCCGTCAAGAGGGAATGATTGAATTTACTCTCCGCATACTTAAAAGTTGAAGGCATGATCTTTCTCCTTGAGGTATTGCAATCTACACCGTGGTGCATCCCCTAGCTGCATGTTACGGAAGCGCCGGGTCTGGTTGATAAGGGCCCAAAGCTTTTTCAAGCTTTGGCCAGACCATGTAAGCCAACCACTTCTCGCCGTCGCGTGAGCAGTACACAAGGAACTCACTCGTGCTCCGGGTGCTTACGCGGTATCGATACTCTCCGCACCCCTTCACCTTTGAAACCACAAGCGCCGTCGTTATTTCTGTGTTGTATTCGTACTGCCACGGCCCTGGGTACATGTCCTGTACCGACTCAGCGTTCGCAACGACGGGTATAACAAGGCTCAGCGCCAACTGAATTCGTTTCAATTAAAGCTCCATTTCCGGCTCCATGCCGGGTCCAACACAAATACCCCACTTCAACGAATCACGCCACACCGGCGAGGATGATCTATGTCCGCTCACCAGAAGAAACACCCCTTCGATTTCAAAACCCAGTACGGCCTTGGCTTCAACCCGCAGGACGATGAGATCGTTGTCGACTTCTTCTGCGGTGGGGGCGGCGCCGGGACCGGTCTGGAAATGGGCCTCGGCCGCGCGGTGACAGTGGCGAAAAACCACAGCGCCGCGGCGATCAGCATGCACACCGTCAACCACCCGCACGCCAAGCACTTCACCACTGATGTGTTCGACGGTGATCCTGACGAGGAATGCGGCGGCCGCGCCGTGGGGTGGTTCCACATGTCGCCGGACTGCACGCATCACAGCCAGGCCGCCGGCGGTCAGCCGCGCAAGCATGAGATCCGCAACCTATCGTGGATCGGCTTGAAGTGGGCAGGCAAGAAGAAGCCCCGGGTGATCAGCCTGGAGAATGTGAAGCAGATACTTCAGTGGGGCCCACTGATCTGCAAGCGCGACCCAGCCACCGGCCGAGCGATCAAGCTGGTGACCGTCCGCAACGCCAAGGGAAAGGAAGTCACCGAGAAGGTGGTGGCCGAGCCCGGAGAAATCATCCCCGTCGGCAGTCAGTTTCTTGTTCCTGACCCAAAGCGGCGCGGTACCACCTGGAGACGCTTCGTCGAGCTGCTCGAAGGCCACGGCTATACAGTCGAATGGAAGGTCATCAGGGCGTGCGACTTTGGCGCCCCGACCAGCCGGGAAAGGCTGTTCATGATTGCTCGCTGTGACGGTCAGCCGATTGTGTGGCCCGAGCCGACACATGCGAAGAAGCCAGGCAAAGGACAGTTGCAATGGCGCACCGCCGCCGAGTGCATTGACTTCACGGACTTGGGCAGAAGCATCTTCGGCCGCAAGAACGACCTAGCGTCTGCCACGCTCCGCCGCGTAGCCAAAGGCATGAAGAAGTTCGTCATCGAAAACCCGGCGCCGTTCATTGTCCCGATCGCCAACTGGTCAAGCCAGGCAGTCCAGTCAGCCTTTGAGCCGCTGCGCACCGTCACCTCCTATCCGAAGGGCGGCGCCTTCAGCGTAGTCAGTCCAATCATCGCACCGGCAACACACCAGGGAAGCGATCGCATCAACGATCCTCTCGCGCCGCTGCCAACGGTAACCTGCGCCAATCGTGGCGAGCTCAACCTCATCAGTCCCACCCTGATCCAGTCCGGCTATGGCGAGCGGGAAGGACAGCAGCCTCGAGTCCCAGGCGTAGATCAGCCTCTTGGCACGGTCGTAGCGGGCGGCGTGAAACACGCGCTGGCATCGGCCTGCATCGTCCAGGCCGGGCACGGCGAAGGCTCTGGCAAAACTAAGCGCCGCAGCCACGGCGTGAACGATATCGCTGGCCCGGTCGGCACCGTCACTGCAAGTGGAGGCGGCCAATCGATCAGCACCGCGCTGATGGTCCAGGCGAACGGCGGATTCAACACCACCCACGCCAAAGACCTGCGCGACCCGATGACGACCATCACCAACACCGGCAGCCAGCAGCAACTGGTCAGCGCCAGCTTGGTGCACCTTCGCGGTAACTGTGACGCAAGGGATCTGAACGACCCTCTGCACACCATCAGCGCAGGCGGCCAGCACCACGGACTGGTCACCGCCTTCATGGAAAGACAGTTCGGCGCCAGTATCGGCCAGGGTCTGGATGAGCCAGCACCAACCGTCACGGCGGGCGGTGGCGGCAAAAGCTCCCTGGTGTCGCTGACTTTATCGCCAGAGCATGAGCAAGGCGCACTGCGCGTGGCTGCTTTCCTGATCAGCTACTACGGCACCGAGAACATGAGCAGCTGCGGCCAACCGGCGCCGACGATCACCACCAAAGATCGCTTGGCGCTGGTAACCGTGATGGTCAAGGGCACGCCCTACGTGATCGTCGATATCTGCCTGCGCATGCTGAAGCCCGCCGAGCTGTACCGGGCCCAGGGCTTCCCCGCCGACTACATCATCGACAAGGGTGCCGACGGCAAGCCGTTCACCAAAACCCAGCAAGTGCACATGTGCGGCAACAGCGTGAGCCCGCCGGCGATGGCAGCGCTGGCACGCGCCAACGACCCGTGGCGCGCCGAGCAAAGCCAAGCGTACGCCGCATAATTCCCCCAACTCCACCGCCGGTTATGGCCCGGCAGAAATCAGCACGCCGCGCCATCTATCTCGGGCTAATAAACCAGCCCAACACATTGATCCTTTTCAAGAGGGAAAAACTTCAGGAGGAGCGTCTTAAGCGGGTAATTCTGCGACTGAACTTCATAAACAACATTAGTAAACCTATCTGTTTCAGATCCATTACCGGCGTTTGATGCCTCAGATACTTTCACCAATCTAACGTCAGAAATATTACCAACTAATGTTCGAATTCTGTTCCACCCAGTAAGCGGATCATCAACTGATTTAAGGCATAGCAGTGACTGCCATTGCTCTTTATCTCCTCGCTCATATGCTGATATTGCCTGCTCGGCGAGCTTAAGCGTCCCTTGCGCACCTGGAAGGTTCGGTAGTGAATGTGAGCTTTTCTGGGTTGAGCACCCGGTCGCGAGTACACACATCAACAAGACTGCTTGCCCTACCGATACCAACGAAGTTTTAGACCGCATACGGTTTCCCATCCTTTGTGAGTGGCATTCCAGCCGCGAAAGATAGCCGAATTTGTCTCCAAATTCATTACCCGATACTTGTTCAAACAACACTGCCCCGGTCTTAAAGCCCGCCGCTATAGCGGCAAGGAGAAGAAACGCCTGAAAACAAAGGAAAAACCAATCCTTGTCAGGGCGCCAATGGTGCACACCATTTTGGATGGCCTCAAGCGCCGCGACGTGGCGCTGCTGGTCACTTGCGACCACGTGGACACCCTGCCCGGCTGGGATAAATCGCAAGGCGCATCGCTGGAAGTCTACCTCGCCAACCGGCTGGGCATCGGCGACAGCCCCGCCCACCTCATCACTGAACACCGCCAACCCCATCTGCAGGAGGCTGTATGAACACACTCAAAAAGATCCCTACCCCGGACATCCGCAGCAAGTTCGAGGAAGCAGCGCGCGTCGCTGGGCACCGCAATTTCACAAGGCGCGGCGAGCTGTACTGCGTGTCCGATCTAAATACGCTGGCCGAGGGTTTCTGCATGGGCCTGGCCGGTGCCACACCTCCGAAGATAGCACCATGCAGAGGTGCGGCATGAAGGCGATCAAAGAGCGGCCAATCCTGTTCAGCGCGCCGATGGTGCGCGCCATTCTGGAAGGCCGTAAGACGGTCACGCGGCGGGCATGCAAGCCTCAGCCAAGCGCCAGCGCCCACACCACAACCGCCGATGGATCTCCAATGGGTTCGTGGTGGGAAACAGGCAAGGATATTGTCCGCTGCCCATATGGCCAGCCCGGCGATCGGCTGTGGGTGCGCGAGACATGGGGCGTCATCAGTCATGACTTCGATGAACACGGAAACATGATCGATTGGAAGCCCGATCGACCGGCAACGTCAATTCGCGAAATGCGATTCGGCCAAGGCTACTACTCAGGGCATGTCATCTATCGCGCCGACGGCGAGGCAGCCTGGGCTGGTGACGATGATGGCGGCGGCGATGACCGCTCCGCATGGAAGCCAAGCATTCACATGCCCCGGGTTGCGAGCCGTATCCTGCTGGAGATCACCGCCGTGCGCGTCGAGCGCCTCCACTCGATCAACGATGAACAGGCAATCTCAGAGGGCCTGCTGCAGGACAAAGGTGCGTGGCGCGGCGCTCCCGATCAGTTGTCATTTGCAAGCCCGGTTGCAGCGTTCGCCCAACTGTGGATATCGATCAATGGTCTGGATGGCTGGAATGAAAATCCATGGGTGTGGGCCGTAGAGTTCAAGCAGGTGACCCCGTGACCCACCTCGTCCACTTCCCACCACAGTACGGCTCGCCCGGCGGGTGGTACGAATGCACTGTCGATCAGTTCGGGCGCAATAACGACCACTGACTTTTGATCCACCGCTGCGCAGCGGCCTTCGTTTCCGCCAAGGCTTCGGGATAGTTAACCCATGGGCCCGTGAGCTCAGCGGCGACTTCACCAATACCAACTATGGGACCCGGCTGAATCACCACGGCGCGAGCCGGAGCATCATCGTTGGGCTTAAGCCATTCGAACTTGAGAAATACCTTTTGGCCACGGTACTCATACGTGACCGGAAGATTGAGGTGAGGCATGCGCTTTCCCTCCTTTGAACGCACCGCAACGTTTTAACGGATCGTTGTAGGCACATCAATAAAAGCCAATAGCCATCACCCGAATCAAGTAACCCCCTCCCCCTACTTCAAGCCTGCCGGTGATCGGCGGCTGAGGATTCACTATGTCTGAAGAAAGGAAAATATTCCGCGACGCCGCTATCGAAGCAATCTCGGATATGGCGCAGCACCTGCCACTGGACTGCCAATTGTTCGTGGTGGCCTGCCGCCCTGAGAGCAAATACTTTGACCTGGTGCTGCCGTCGCCCGAGGCGAACCTGAACAACGCGCTGGACGCGCTCCGCCGCCACGGCCTGGGCATTGACGGTGACAACGCCTACAAGCGCGATCTGTGCGACATGATCGTCGGCTCGCTGGCCCTTGGCTCGCAAGATCGAAACCCGCCACCACCTGGCCACTGGGCCCAGGTCTTCTGGGATATAGGTCGGCAGGAACGCGCGCTTTGCGACGAGCTGGTAGCCGCGCTCAGGCTGACCCGCGAGAACCTGAGGGCCTGCCAGGCAACCATCCACCTCTGCGGTGGGTTCGATCCTGCCTACGTCAACGACGCGCAGGCGGCAATGAAGATCGCAGATGTCGCGTTGGCCAAAGCCGGTTCGTAAATCAACCCACCTTCTGCCGCCATAGGGCGGCATGGAGCATCATCATGGCAAAAGTCACCCTGGATGAATGGGCGGCGGCCGAATTCAAGACGCCGCCGAGCCCCAACACCTTGCGCAAATGGGCGCGAGAAGGCCGGATCACTCCTGTTCCGGTCAAGCACGGGCGCAACTACTATGTAGAGGCAGAAGCCCACTACCAGGCACCCGACCAGCAACCAGTCCGGATCGTCGGCGGCAGCCTGATCAGCAGAATAGAGAGAGCACGCAATGGCGCCCAGGCCGCGTAACACCGGGTCAAAAGATCTTCCGCCCAATCTCTATCGCAAGGTCGATTCCCGTAACGGGGTCACCTACTACACCTATCGAGACCCGATAAGCGGCCGCGTGTTTGGCTTAGGCAAAAACAAGGAGGCGGCCATTCGTGAAGCTGTCGCCGCTAATCACGCTGAAGCCACAAAGCCAGCGCTCACCGAGCGCATCAGCACACCTCTGCCAGCGCCGGGCAAGCTATTTTCGGATTGGCTGAACGAATACCGCGTGCTTTACGCAGAGCGCCAGCTGTCAGTCAGCACCAACAAAAACGTGGGCATGCGGATAAACCGACTGGCGGCGGTGTTCGGCCCGAAGGGAATTAAAGACATCACGACTATGGATGTGGCCGATTACCTGACGGGCATGGCCAAAGAGGGAAAGGCGCAGATGGCCAGGGCGATGCGCTCGCTGTTGCGAGACGTATTCGCGGAGGCCCAGGCGCGAGGGTGGGCAGACGCAAACCCGGTCGAAGTGACCAAGGCAGCGCGGGTGAGCATCAAGCGCGAACGGCTGACGCTTGAATTATGGAAGGCAATATATGCGGAAGCCCAAAAGCCGTGGCTACGCCGGGCAATGGAGATAGCGGTGTTGACCGGCCAGCGCCGGGATGATATTGCCTCGATGCTGTTCAAGGATGTGCACGACGGATTCCTGCATGTCGTTCAATCTAAGACCGGGGCACGGTTACGGATCAGCACGGCGCTTAGCTTGGAGTCGGTCGGCCTGGACCTTGCCACGGTGATCAAGCAGTGCCGTGATCGCGTTCTGTCACAACACCTGGTGCATCATGCTAAGGCGTCGGGTAGAGCGAAGGCTGGGCAGCCGGTGGTACTGGATACGTTGAGCTCAGCTTTCGCCGAAGCTCGGGACAGCGCGGCGGCTAAGCTGGGAATAACTTTCGGGCGGCAGCCTCCGTCCTTTCATGAACAGCGATCGCTCTCCGCGCGACTGCATGAAGTCGAAGGCCGCGATGCCCAGAAATTGCTCGGCCACCGTTCGGCCGCAATGACCGACCTGTACCGTGACAGTCGAGGCGCCGAGTGGATTGACGTGGCATAATCACCGGCTGAATTTTGGGGCGATATTGGGGAAGTTTTGGGGAGGAATTTATGCCCAAGGAAATCAAGCACTTACAGCTTTACGGCATCAAAGCCTGCGACACAATGAAGAAAGCGCGCACCTGGCTCGATGGAAAAGCGCTCAGCTATGACTTTCACGACTACAAGACTCAGAGCATCGACCGAGAGCATCTGACCCGCTGGTGCAACGAGCACGGCTGGCAAGTGCTGCTCAATCGCGCTGGCACCACCTTTCGCAAACTGGACGAGGCGCACAAAGCCGACCTTGACCAGGACAAGGCGATCGCGCTGATGCTGGCACAGCCCTCGATGATCAAGCGCCCGGTGCTTGACCTCGGTGACCGCACCCTGATCGGCTTCAAACCAGACCTGTATGCAGCGGCTATCGCCTGACTGAGGTAGCCCTTTAAATTAGTAAGAGGTATTTGCATGTCCACTTCCCTGTTCAGCCTGGCCTTTGGCGTAGGTACGCAAAATCGTCAAGGCACCTGGCTGGAGGTTTTCTACGCCCAGCCATTGCTCAACCCGTCTGCCGAGCTGATCGATGCGGTGTCGCCGATCCTGGGCTACACGGGCGGCAATCAGGCCATCACGTTCAACACCGATCAGGCGTCTCGTCTGGCCGATGCGCTGAAATCCATTGACGGTGTCCAGGCAAAACTGCTGACGCGTCTGGCCGAAAGTCACAAGCCGCTGGTGGCCACCTTGCTGGCCGAAGACGCCGCCCTGACCTCGACGCCCGAGGCTTACCTCAAGCTGCACCTGCTGTCGCATCGTCTGGTCAAGCCTCACGGCGTCAGCCTGGCCGGGATTTTCCCGCTGCTGCCCAACGTCGCCTGGACCAGCCAGGGTGCCATTGACCTGGCCGAGCTGGCGCCACGCCAGCTGGAAGCGCGCCTCAAAGGCGAGCTGCTGGAAGTGTTCTCGGTGGACAAGTTCCCGAAAATGACCGACTACGTGGTGCCAAGTGGCGTGCGTATCGCTGACAGCGCACGTATCCGCCTGGGTGCCTACATCGGTGAAGGCACTACCGTGATGCACGAAGGCTTCGTCAACTTCAATGCCGGCACCGAAGGTCCGGGCATGATCGAGGGTCGGGTGTCGGCTGGGGTTTTCGTAGGCAAGGGCTCTGACCTGGGCGGCGGTTGCTCGACCATGGGCACGCTGTCCGGTGGCGGCAACATCGTGATCAAGGTCGGCGAAGGCTGCCTGATCGGTGCCAACGCCGGTATCGGCATTCCATTGGGCGATCGCAATACCGTGGAGTCCGGCCTGTACGTGACTGCGGGCACCAAAGTCGCGCTGCTCGACGGTCAGAATCAACTGGTGAAAGTGGTCAAGGCGCGGGAACTGGCGGGCCAGCCCGACCTGCTGTTCCGCCGCAACTCCGAGACCGGCGCGGTGGAATGCAAAACCCACAAATCGGCCATCGAGCTGAACGAGTCGCTGCACGCTCACAACTGATCGATGCCGCACCAGGCCCGACTACAAGGTCGGGCCTGTCTCACCGAGTCAAAGCCAATGCCCCTCTTTTCCCCCTGGCGCGCTGACTTCCCAGCCGTCGACGCGCTACAGCGCCAAGGCCAGAGCTATCTGGACAACGCCGCCACCACGCAAAAACCACGCGCGCTGCTCGACGCCATCAGCCATTACTACGGCAATGGTGCCGCCAACGTTCACCGCGCCCAGCACGTGCCGGGAATGCTGGCGACGCAAGCGTTCGAGGACAGTCGCAGCAAGGTTGCCAGCTGGCTCAACGCCAGTGACAGCGCTCAGATCATCTTCACCCATGGCGCGACCTCGGCGCTGAATCTGCTGGCCTACGGGCTTGAGCATGAATTTGTCGCGGGCGATGAAATTGCCATCAGCGCCCTGGAGCATCACGCCAACCTGTTGCCCTGGCAGCAACTGGCCAAGCGTCGCGGCTTGAAGCTGGTGGTGCTGCCCCTGCACCACAGCGGCGTGATCGACCTGCACGCTGCCGCACAATTGATCGGCAAACGCACCCGTCTGCTCGCCGTCAGCCAGCTGTCCAACGTTTTTGGCACCTGGCAGCCCCTCACGGAACTGTTGAGCCTGGCCCGCACGCACGGCGCCATCACTGTGGTCGATGGCGCGCAGGGCGTGGTCCACGGGCGGCATGACGTCAGCGCACTGGGCTGCGACTTCTATGTATTTTCCAGCCACAAGCTGTATGGCCCTGAAGGCGTCGGCGTGCTGTATGCGCGCAACGAGGCCTTGCCGCGCTTGCGCCACTGGCAGTTCGGTGGGGAAATGGTGCTGACCACCGGCTACGCAGAGGCCAGTTTCCGCCCTGCTCCGCTGGGTTTCGAAGCCGGTACACCGCCGATTGCCAGCGTGATTGGCCTGGGCGCTACGCTGGACTATTTGCAGGGCCTGGCCCACAGCGCCGTGCTGGCGCATGAAGCGCGCCTGCATGCCTCGCTGCTTGAAGGACTGCGTCAGCGTACCGGTGTACAGGTCCTGGGCGAACCTCAGTCAGCGCTGGTCAGTTTCGTCGTCGAAGGCATACACAATGCCGACCTCGCCCATCTGCTGACCGAACAAGGCGTTGCCGTGCGCGCCGGGCAACACTGCGCCATGCCGCTGCTCGATCGCCTCGGCCTGTCAGGGGCGATCCGCGTCTCCCTGGCTTTTTACAACGACGGCAGCGACATACAGCACTTTTTCCGCGCGCTGGATCAGGCTTTGGAGATTCTGCAATGAGTCTGTCTGATCAGGCACAAGCCACCCTTGAGGCATTCAGCTTGCTGCAAGGCTGGGAACAGCGCGCGCGCCTGCTCATGCAGTGGGGCGAACGTCTGCCGGTGCTGCACGAAAGTGAAAAAACCGACGATCATCGAGTACACGGCTGCGAAAGCAAGGTCTGGCTGGCGGGCGAGTTCGCTCATGGCCAGTGGCAGTTTCGTGCAGCCAGCGATGCACGCATGATTCGTGGCCTCATCGCCCTGCTGCTGGAGCGGGTCAATGGCTTGTCGGCAGCCGAGTTGCAACAGGTGGATCTGCTGGACTGGTTCAACCAGCTGGGCCTGAGCCGCCAGCTGTCACCGTCACGCAGTAATGGCCTGAATGCAGTGCTGCAACGGATGCGTCAGCTAACCGAAGCGGGCTGAGCGGGCGGCACTGACACCGGTTTGGCACGTTCCGACGGCCGCCTCACCCCGGCGACGATCTTGTCCACGGCTTTGGTGGCGGCGACCATGCCGAACGTCGCCGTAACCATCATCACCGCACCAAAGCCCCCGGCACAGTCGAGCTTGACCCCGTCGCCGACGAAGCTTTTCTGCAGACAAATGCTGCCGTCGGGTTTCGGATAACGCAGCTGTTCGGTGGAAAACACGCAGGGCACGCTGTAATGACGGGTCACGGTGCGCGAGAAGCCATAGTCGCGACGCAATGTGGAACGCACTTTCGAGGCCAGCGGGTCGTTGAAGGTGCGGTTCAGGTCGCACACCTGGATCAACGTCGGGTCGATCTGCCCGCCTGCACCGCCTGTAGTGATGATCTGGATCTTGCGTCGCTTGCACCAGGCGATCAGTGCCGCCTTGGCATTGACCGCGTCAATGCAGTCGAGCACGCAGTCGAGGTCCGGGGTGATGTACTCGGCCATGGTGTCGCGAGTAACGAAGTCGGCGACGGCATGCACCACGCAATCAGGGTTGATCGCGCGCAGGCGCTCAGCCATGACCTCGACCTTGGGTCGGCCGACGGTGGAATCCAGCGCGTGCAACTGGCGGTTGCTGTTGCTGACGCAGACGTCATCCAGATCGAACAGGGAAATTTCGCCGACGCCCGTGCGCGCCATGGCCTCAGCCGCCCAGGAGCCCACGCCACCGATGCCGACCACCGCCACATGAGCAGCACGCAACCGTTGCAGACCTTCAATGCCGTACAAACGGGCGATACCTGCGAAACGCGGATCTTCTGAACTCATGACCACTACCCCAAAAACCGGCGGGCATTATAGGCACTTGTCGGCGCGCGAGCACCCTTGCGATGGATAACCGGTCGGAAACCTGATTGTGGGCAGTGGCGACTGCAGCCGCCAGACAGCACTGATGTCATCGTAAGCTGCGTCGCCACTGACCGGGGTATCGCCAGCGCCGAAGACATGGCAAGGCGGGCGATGCCTGGCGACCCCATAAAATGCGGGCATCCTTGCCATGGTTCAGGCAGCCGCTGCAAAAGGCACTAAACGGCGGCCCCACATCGACGTTTTGCTTTAAGATAGGCGCCATTTTCGCGCTTGAGTGTTTCCCGCCGGGAGCCGCCGCAGGTTGCGCAAGCGAGTTTGGCTGCAGACCGCTTTCGCGCCCTTCGGCACCTCCCACGCAGCCACCGCGCTTTCAAACGGAGTGTTCCACATGACGGCCCCCGCCGACCTCTCGCCTACGCTGTTACTTGCCTGCGACCTGATCCGTCGCCCCTCGGTCACGCCGGTAGACGCCGACTGTCAGGCGGTGATGATGCAGCGCTTGGGTAATGCCGGCTTCGCGCTGGAGCCGATGCGTTTCGAGGATGTGGACAACTTCTGGGCCACCCACGGCCAGGGCGATGGCCCGGTGCTGTGCTTTGCCGGCCATACCGACGTGGTCCCGACCGGGCCGGTGCAGGCCTGGCAGAACGACCCGTTCGATGCCTTGATCGACGAACACGGCATGCTCTGCGGCCGTGGCGCGGCAGACATGAAAGGCAGCCTGGCAGCCATGCTGGTGGCCGCCGAGCGCTTCGTCGGCGACCATCCGGACCACACAGGCAAAGTCGCTTTCCTCATCACCAGCGACGAAGAAGGCCCCGCGCACCATGGCACCAAGGCGGTGGTCGAGCGCCTGCGTGAACGCAACGAACGCCTGGACTGGTGCATCGTCGGCGAACCATCGAGCACGACGCTGGTAGGCGATATCGTCAAGAACGGCCGTCGCGGCTCACTGGGCGCCACGCTGACTGTGCGCGGCAAGCAGGGCCACGTCGCCTATCCGCATCTGGCCCGCAATTCGATCCATCTGGTCGCTCCGGCGCTGGCGGAGCTCGTCGCTGAGCACTGGGATGCGGGCAATGCGTTTTTCCCGCCGACCAGTTTTCAGATCTCCAACCTCAATTCCGGCACCGGCGCCACCAACGTCATCCCCGGTGACCTGGTGGCGGTGTGCAACTTCCGCTTTTCCACCGAATCCACCGTCGAAGGTCTGCAGCAGCGGGTCAAGACCCTCCTCGACAAGCATGACCTGGACTGGCACATCGAGTGGGCGCTGTCTGGCCTGCCGTTTCTCACCGAGCCAGGCGACCTGCTCGACGCAGTCTCCAGCAGCATCAAGGCAGTCACCGGCCGCGACACTCAGGCATCCACCAGTGGCGGCACTTCCGACGGGCGCTTTATCGCGACGCTCGGCACTCAAGTGGTGGAGCTGGGCCCGGTCAACGCCACTATCCATCAGGTCAACGAGCGCATTCTGGCCAGCGATCTCGATGTCTTGACCGAGATCTACTACCAGACACTGGTCAAGTTGCTCGCCTGATGCTGATCTGTCCGATTTGCGCAGCACCGCTCGATGCGGTCGACAATGGCGTGGCGTGCGCAGCCAGTCATCGTTTTGACCGGGCACGGCAGGGCTACCTCAACCTGCTGCCGGTACAGCACAAGAACAGCCGCGACCCGGGCGACAATCAGGCCATGGTCGAGGCCCGTCGTGATTTTCTCAACGCCGGGCACTACGCCCCGGTGGCCGAACGGCTGGCGCAACTGGCTGCCGAACGAGCGCCTGAGCGCTGGCTCGACATCGGTTGTGGCGAAGGCTATTACACGGCGCAGATCGCCGACGCGTTGCCGGATGCCGATGGCTATGCCCTGGACATCTCTCGCGAAGCAGTCAAGCGCGCATGCCGACGCAACCCGCACCTGACCTGGTTGATCGCCAGCATGGCGCGCGTGCCATTAGCGGATGCCAGCTGCCAGTTTCTGGCCAGTGTGTTCAGCCCGCTGGACTGGGCTGAAGCCAAGCGGCTGCTGATGCCGGGCGGCGGCCTGATGCGGGTCGGCCCCACCCGCGAGCATTTGATGGAACTGCGGCAGCGGCTGTATGACGAGGTGCGCGATTACGCTGATGACAAACACCTCGCCCTGGTGCCCGCAGGCATGCAGCTGGAGCACAGTGAAAACCTGC
This sequence comes from Pseudomonas viridiflava, assembly GCF_900585905.1. Taxonomy (GTDB): domain Bacteria; phylum Pseudomonadota; class Gammaproteobacteria; order Pseudomonadales; family Pseudomonadaceae; genus Aquipseudomonas. Next base: position 670,351 of record NZ_UTVH01000001.1, on the reverse strand, counting down.
GTTTCAAACTGGTGCTGGCTGACGGTCAGGCCCGCGCCAACCTGCTGGCCATGACACCTCATGGCTGGCGTGCCAGTGCCGAACGGCGAGCGAACGTCATCGAGCAGGTCGAACCTTTCGAGGTCACGGTTTCCATGCGCTACGATTATTTCGTACTGCAATAACAACCAACGAAGATGCTCTGTACGGGCATCCGACTGAATCCGCGAATGGATTTTTTCACTTAATTACGAGGCATCCATGCGCCAACCCGATATCGAGATTTACCTGAAAGACGCTGACGTCGACCACAAGGCCATCGCCGCCTGGCTGAGTGATGCTCTTGCCCCGTGCAGCGACTGGATTCAGAAAGGCCAGACCTGGAAATGCCGCGCGGGTGAAGTCAAGGTGACCTGGTTACCCAAGGCCGTGGGGAAGTGGAACAGCCTGCACCTGGACAGCGACAGCACCCCCTGGGAAGACGATGTCGCGTGCGCCCGCGCCGCCTTTACCGCCCTCAACGTTGAAGTACGCTGTGCACCCGGCAGCTGGGTCGAGGAAGAAAGCGACGAAACCGCCGACCGCTGGATACGCATCAGCGCTGATGGCGAGGAAGAGATTACCTGGAAGACCGCGTGACAAGGTGGGTCGCCACGTCGGTCGGTCACGGTTTGCGGATTGACCACATATATGCAGGAGCCAACTTGTTGGCGATGCGTCAGTCAGGCTAACCATCTTGGCCAGCAAGATGGCCTTGCAAACAAGTTCGCTCCTACAGCCTGTTGATTGCGGGAGCGGTGCGTCGTGTCTGCCCGGCTGATGTCGGACCCACTTTTGCCCAACCTCACCAGATACGTCACACTACCTGCCTCGCGGGCGCCGCCCCTCTTTCTTGCAGATGCCGTATGACCCGTTCTCCGTTTCGCCGTCTTGTATTCGGCACCCTGCGCCGCTTGCTTTACCTCTGGGTTCGCTCCGAAACCATCAATCAATCGTCCTTCACGCTCAACCTGGACCGCAGCCGCCCGGTGTTCTATGCCATGCAGTCGCCTTCCATGAGCGATCTGGCGGTGATTGACACCGAGTGCCGCAAGGCCGGGCTGCCCCGGCCGATACTGGCGGTATCGGTGGGCGAGTTGATCGAGCCGGCTGCGTATTTTTACCTCACGCCGTCGCCGGACTGGCTCGGTCGGCAGGACAAGCGCGGCGCCCCGCCAACCCTTGAACGTCTGGTCAGCGCGATCAGCCAGAATGCCACCGAAGACGCACAGATCATCCCGGTGAGCGTGTTCTGGGGTCAATCGCCTGATCGCGAGTCGAGCCCGTGGAAGCTGCTGTTCGCTGACAGCTGGGCGGTCACCGGCCGCCTGCGCCGCCTGATCACCATTCTGATCCTGGGACGCAAGACCCGGGTGCAATTTTCCGCGCCGGTTCACCTGCGTGATCTGGTCAACGAGAACAAGCCTCACGAGCTGACGGTACGCATGACGCAACGCGTGCTGCGCACGCACTTTCGCCACCTGAAAACCGCAGTGATCGGCCCGGATGTCTCGCACCGGCGCAATCTGGTGGAAGGCCTGCTGGATGAGCCCCTGGTCAAGCAAGCCATTGCCGAGCATGCCGAGCGGGAAAAAGTTGCGCCCGCCAAGGCCCGGCAACTGGCGTTGCGCTATGGCAATGAGATCGCCTCGGACTACACCTACTCGGCGATCCGCTTTCTGGAAGTCATCCTCAGCTGGTTCTGGAACAAGATCTACGACGGCATCAAGGTCAGCCACATCGAAGGCGTGCAGGACGTGGCCCAGGGTCACGAAATCATTTATGTGCCTTGCCACCGCAGCCACATCGACTACCTGCTGCTGTCCTACCTGCTGTTTCGCAACGGCCTGACGCCGCCGCACGTGGCCGCCGGGATCAACCTGAACATGCCGGTGATCGGCAGCCTGCTTCGTCGCGGCGGAGCGTTCTTCATGCGCCGCACCTTCAAGGGCAACCCGCTGTACAGCGCCGTGTTCAACGAATACCTGCACACCTTGTTCACCAAAGGCTTCCCGGTGGAGTACTTCGTCGAAGGCGGCCGCTCGCGCACCGGTCGCATGTTACAACCCAAGACCGGCATGCTGGCCATCACTTTGCGCAGCTTCCTGCGTAATTCGCGCATGCCGATCGTCTTTGTCCCGGTTTACATCGGCTACGAGCGCGTGCTCGAAGGCCGCACCTACCTGGGCGAACTGCGCGGCGCGGCGAAGAAGAAAGAGTCGATCTTCGACATCTTCAAAGTGATCGGTGCGCTCAAACAGCGCTTTGGTCAGGTGTCGGTCAACTTCGGCGAGCCGATCAAGCTGGCGCAGTTTCTCGATGACGAACAGCCGGACTGGCGCGAGCAGCAGCTTGGCCCGCAATTCAAACCCGAGTGGCTGCACACGGCCACGCACCACCTGGGGGAACGGATCGCGCAGCACCTCAACGAAGCAGCTGCCATCAACCCGGTGAATCTGGTGGCCGTGGCGCTGCTTTCGACCCAGCGCCTGGCCCTGGACGAACAGGCACTGGCGCGGGTGCTGGACCTGTACCTGACGTTGCTGCGACGAGTGCCCTACTCGCCCCACACGACCTTGCCGGAAGGTGACGGCCGGGCGCTGATCAAGCACGTGGAAGGCATGGACCTGCTGTCGCAGCAAAGCGATGCCCTGGGCAAGATTCTCTACCTGAATGAACAGAACGCGGTCTTGATGACCTACTACCGCAACAACGTTCTGCACATCTTCGCCCTGCCCTCGCTGCTGGCGAGTTTCTTCCAGAGCACATCGCGCATGAGCCGCGAGCAAATGCTGCGCTACACCCGCGCGCTGTACCCGTATCTGCAATCGGAGTTGTTCATTCGCTGGCCGCTGAACACGCTCGACGACGCGGTTGATCAATGGCTGGAAGCCTTTGTCGAGCAGGGTCTGTTGCGATTCGAGAACGGCATTTATCTGCGCCCGGCGCCCAGTTCGCGTGCCTTCGTCATGCTGACGCTGCTTTCAAGGGCCATCGCGCAGACGCTGCAACGGTTCTACATGGCCATCGCTCTGCTGCTCAACAGCGGCCAGAACAGCCTGAGCGCCGAGGAACTGGAAAATCTGTGCACGATGATGGCTCAACGGCTGTCGATTCTGCATGGCCTCAACGCGCCGGAGTTTTTCGACAAGAGCCTGTTCCGCCACTTCATCCAGACGCTGCTCGATCTGGGCGTGCTGCGGACCGATGCCGAAGGCAAGCTGAGCCACCACCCACTGCTCGGCGAGTTGGCCGAAGGTGCAGCCAAGCGCGTGTTGCCCGCCGAAATCCGACTTTCTATCCGGCAAGTGGCTTTGCACAGCAATGAAGAGGGGCAGGATATGGGAAGCGATCAGGAGCCAATGTAGGGCTTTTCCTTAACGCGGCAGGGATCTTTAGACAGCGGTTTTCTGCTCTCCGGCCCCTGCTAGGGTTTGATGTGTACCAATGACTGGTACTCAACCAAACAAGGGAATTGAAATGTCCATCTGCCCCCCAGTGAGCCTTAAAGGTGAAGTTTATTACCAACCGCGTATTGCGTTGCCAACTGGCTGCAAGCTGATTGTCACCCTGAGTGACATCAGCCTTGCTGACGCACCGGCTCATGTCGTCGATGTCAGCGAAACAGAAATCACCCATCAGGTTCCGCTGCCGTTTGAACTGAACTACGCCGCCGACCGCTACCCCGTGCAGGGCCACAGCTATGCCCTGTCGGCACGAATTGAACGCAACGGCACCCTGATATGGATCAACCACACCGCTCACTTGGTCGAGCTGACCAATGAAGACCAGAAAGGCCTGCGGATCAAGGTCTTTCAGGCAGCCGGTTAATCCGTTCAGCCCCCAATTGCTCACTTCAACGGCGCGCCTCCACGCGCTGTTGTCGTGTCACAAGGCTTCATCCACCTCAGGATGCTCACGGGCGCAAGTACCTGTAGCGACTTCCTGATACGCTTGATCACGCACCGCCCCTCTATCGCTCCGGGTTTAGGTCAGAACCCACTTCAACAAGGACGCTCTCATGCCTCGTTTTTCGTTCTCCCTGGCCTACCTGTGCGCTGGACTTCTACTGTCGGCCAACGTCTTCGCCCTGTCGCTGAGCGACCTCTCGCAATCGGACGCGGCCGGTGGGCTCAAGGATGCTCTGACCCAAAGCGCGCAGGTCGCCATCAAACAGCTCGGCATTCCCGGCGGCTTCAGCAAAAATAAGGATGTACGCATCGAACTGCCGGGCAAGCTCGGCAAAGTCGCCAGCAAGATGAAACAGTTCGGCATGGGCGCGCAGGTCGAGCAGCTGGAAACCAGCATGAACCAGGCAGCAGAAGCCGCTGTGCCACAGGCCAGGGCCCTGCTGGTGGAGGCGGTGAAGAAGATGAGCGTGGCCGATGCCAAGGGCATCCTCAGCGGTGGCAAGGACTCGGCGACCCAGTACCTGAGCGCCAGCAGCCGCGAACAGATCCGTGCCAAATTCCTGCCCATCGTCAAGCAGGCCACCGACAAGGTCGGCCTGGCGCAGAAGTACAACACCTTCGCCGCCCAGGCCGCCACCCTCGGGGCGCTGGATGCAAAAAGCGCCAATATCGAAAGTTACGTTACTGAACAGACACTCAATGGCCTGTTCGAAATGATCGCCAAGCAGGAAGAAACCCTCCGCGCCAACCCGGCAGCGGCAGCGACCAGCCTGGCGAAGAAAGTCTTCGGCGCGTTGTAAGCTGCCGATCACCTGGCCATTAGTACAGGAGGTTTGTGGTCAACGGATATTTGCAGGAGCGAACTTGTTCGCGAAACTTTAATTCGGCGTACTCGGTTCCTGCCCATTGCCAACAAGTCGGCTTCTACAATCAGGGGAGTGTATGCGAAGGCGGCGAGTGCATCCCTTAACGCAACAGCCCTACTTCAGCGCCTTTTTGGGATAGACATCGTAACGGCTGGATTTGCCGTCCAGTGCGTAACCCGGCTTGGGGCCCTCGATGCAGGGGGCCTTGCGGGGGCGCTTGACGACCACCCGGTGACTTGCCAGGGCCAGCGCGGCGGCCAATAACGCCGGAGCGTCCATGTCGTCGCCGACCAGTGGACGAAACACGCGCATTTCCTTTTTTACCAGCGCGGTCTTTTCCCGATGAGGGAACATCGGATCAAGGTAAATGACCTGCGGCGGCGCCTCCTGCCAGTTCTCGATCAACTCGATGGCGTTACCTGTCAGCAGGCGCATCTGGCGAATGATTGCACCCACTTCGCTGTCTTTTCGCCCGCGCTCCAGACCATCTTCCAGCAGCGCCGCGATCACCGGCTGGCGTTCGATCAGGCTCATCTGGCAGCCGAGGCTGGCGAGCACGAACGCGTCCTTGCCAAGGCCGGCAGTGGCATCCAGCACCGAAGGCCTGACGCCCGGCTGCACCCCGACGGCCTTGGCAATCATCTGCCCGCTGCCGCCGCCGAACAGGCGTCGATGAGCCACCGCGCCCTCGGCGAAATCGACTCGCACCGGACCAGGCGCATCGTTACCCAATTGCTGTAGTTGCAGGCCACCGTCGGTTACCTGCAGGGCAAAGTCGGCATCTGCCTGCCCCAGCGGCAAGCTCAAACGCAGCGCCCAGTGCGCCGCCTGCTCGCCTCCTTCGCTGCAAACTGCCTCGACCCGGATACGATTGCCCGCTGGCTGCTCAATCATTGTGTCCACACGCTCAAAAAGTGTTAATGATCGGCAAAATCTGCCGATACAGAAGTATCCGGCATTTTGCCAGACCTTCGATGTGTAGCGATCGATATGTCCGACATTCAGCAGTCATCCATAGGTTATCTAACGCACGCAGGTGATTTTACTCTGCGTAATAGCCGTGCCCTGGGTTCCGTCACCCAGATCTGGTCGGACGCGTTTGCCCGGGTGATGGCTGAGCAGTCGAGCGAAACCCCCGCTGAGCCGCTGCCGCAAAGCGTTGCATTGACCAATGTGGCCACAGGTGAGCCGGTCGCGGGTGCGCAGACCCTGAGCAAGATTGTCGAGCAACGCACTTGCCCGGTGGAAGACATGCCTCGCGTCCCCGCCGTGCCGCTGTTTCTGCCCATCGCCGAATTCGAACTTGATCTGCTGCCACCGCCCAATGAGCCCTTCAGCATGGGTGAGATGATCGCGCAGCAACGCAACCTGGAATTCGACAGCCAATGGGTTCGCCCGACGGTGCTCCATGCCCATGACGACGTCACCCCTGGCACCGCTGAACAACCGCGCCCGCTGCACCTGCCCATTGCCGAGCTGGAGTGGGACCTGGCCGACAAGCCAGCATTGCCGCTGGATGACAGCACAGTAATCGCCCAGCAACGCGCCATGGACTTCGACAATGTCTGGGCGCGCCCGGTGGTGTTGCAAAATCTGCGCATGGCCGCTTGATCGAGCGACAACCTAGCGACACACCCGCCAGGCACCCATATCCAGATGAAAGTGATTCTGGTGAGCAGCGTTATAGTCCGGCCCCAGCACGGTGTTGAAATGGCTGCAGGCGCCATCGCGCACCTCACGCAAAAACCGGCCTTTATCCCCTGAGTCTTTCCAGTCTCGCAGCAGGTTGATCCGCTGGCCGTCCGCGAGGCGAAACTCGGCAATGTCCAGCGCGTTTGCCGTCGCATGCTGACTCAGCCGACCGCTGCTTCGGCCATACACGTTGCGGCAGGCAAAACTGCCCAGATGATCGATACGCACCACGCGCTGGCCCAGCACCGCCTGCGCCGCAGGTTGCAGGGTGTGGATCTCGAATAGCGCATAGGCCACGGCCAGCGGGCAACTGGCGAGGAAGCTGCTGCTCAAGGCCACCTCGCTGCCCTGAACGCGCAGCACGTTGGCGAGCGGGCAGGTGGCGCCCGGATCGCTGTCGGCCTGGCGAGTGACCCGCAAGCGCGAAGAAGCCAGCACCTGATCGCACAATTGCGGGTCATTTTTCAGTCGCGACAGTTTCCAGCCGGTCAGGAAGTTGGGCTGCGCCTGGATGTCCAGCGGTGACCAGGGATTCCACTGCGCCGGAACCTGCAGCCAACCGCGCCACACCGCCGCCCCCATGCCAGCAATGATCAGCAGCGACAATACAAACACCGTGGTACCCCGCATCCTCAGACCTTGAACAGCGCATTGAGTTGATCGAAGGGCAACGCCTGCTCGGCGTAGCTGAAGCTGCCATGATCGCGAATTTCTTCGGCGGCACGATACAGCCCTGCGAACGCGGCGCGCGCCAGGGAAGAACCGACACTGATGCGCTTGACCCCGCATGCACTGAGCTCGGCTACAGTCAAGGTCACGCCGTCAAGGCCCATCAGCACATTCACCGGCTTGGGCGCCACCGCCTGGACCACGGTGATGACTTCCTCGCGGGTGCGCAGGCCCGGCGCGTAAAGCACGTCGGCGCCGGCATCAGCGTAGGCCTTGAGGCGATGCAGGGTGTCGGCAAAATCCATCCGGCCATGGAGCAGGTTTTCCGCCCGCGCCGTCAGCATGAAAGGATAAGGCAAGCTACGCACAGCCAGGGACGCCGCTCTGACCCTGGCCACTGACAGCTCGAAATCGTAGATCGGCTGGTCGGTCTTGCCCGTGGCATCTTCGATGGACGCCCCGACGATTCCGGTTCGAGCTGCAGCGAGCAGCGTCGCGGCGCAGTCTTCAGGGCTGTCGGCAAAACCGTTTTCCAGGTCGGCGGCCACCGGCAAGGACGTGGCAGCGACAATCGCGCGCAGATTGTCAAGGCACTGCGCCAGGCTGATCGCGCCCTCGGCATCGGGACGCCCCAGGGTAAACGCCAGCCCCGCGCTGGTGGTCGCCAAGGCTTCAAACCCCATCGACGCCAACAGCCTGGCGGAACCTGCATCCCACGGGTTGGGGATAACCCATGCCTGGTCACGCTGATGCATGGCCTTGAAGAACTGCGCGCGAAGAAGTTGCTGCGAATCCATTGCCGACTCCTGATTGATCAATGCTGCAGCCATTGAAGCCACAGCTGTCACCTTCAGAGCAAGCCCAATTGCTCAACCGCCGGTGCGCGCTCAAGCTCCGGCAAAGGCAGCAAGCCCGGCAGACGGGCCATCAACTGATGATGAAAGCGCAGCGCCAGCAGTGGCGCCTCGATGTTGTCCGGGGTGTGCAGGAACACATAAGGGGTGCGCCCTTCCTCGATCCACGCCGCCACTTTGCCAACCCATTGGGCGAGAAAGGGATCGTTGGCTTCGAGCAATGGGTGACCGATGAAGCGCACTTGCGGGAACTGCGTCATGCCAGCAGGGCGTACTGGCACTTTCGGTTTTTTCGACTGTGCGTGCAACACCGCAGGATCGCTGGAAACGCAACTGAACAGTGGACGCGAATCCAGGCAGATGCGTTCGACGCCGCGCTCCAGCAACAGACGATTGAGCAGCCGCTCGTCATCGCCGGAGTCGAAAAATCGCCGGTTGCGCACTTCAACGGCCAATGGGCATTGCAGCTCATCAATGAACCAGGCCAGTTCCTGCAGGCGCTCCGGTGCGAACGTCGCCGGTAATTGCAGCCAAAGCGGCGAAACGCGCTGGCCAAGGGGTTTGAGCAATGCAATGAACGACTGCGCAGCCGGTAGCTGCAGACGCAGGTCGCCGCTGTGGCTGATGTCACCGGGAAACTTCGCGGTGAAGCGAAAATCCTCCGGCCACACTTCAGCCCAGCGCTGAACGGTGACAGGTGCGGGGCGGGCATAAAAAGTCGTGTTGCCCTCAACCGCATTGAAGACTTGGGCATAGAGACTGACGAACTGGTTGCTGCGGGCGTCTTCGGGGTACAACGACTGGCGCCAGGCGTTTTCACTCCAGGACGGGCAACCTATGTAATACGGCTGGCGTTGAGCATTCAAACGTGAACGTCGAGCCCCGAGACTTCCAGATCCCAGTCAACGTAATTGGCCGTGCTGAGGTAACTGGCAAGTGCGTGAGCGACTCTCGTGCTCATGGAGCGCGGGAAGATGATGTCCTGAGGGCGGGCGGGCACGTTGGCGGTAGAACCAGAACGCGCATTGCGTGCCGGTTGCTGGCGTACTTCAACGTCGTCCTCAACTTCTTCGAAAGTACCGTCCACAACCGCAGGCGCATTGCGCGGCTTGCGTTTGATCGGGTAAGAACGTTGTGAGGGACCGTCTATGCGCATGTGTGCGTACTCAGCATCTTATAGTGGCAATCTAACGTCACATTCGGTACATCGCAATTGCCCGAACGATAACTAGACCACACATCTTGCGAAAGTTTCGCAAGAACCACAGAAACCGGACAGACAGGCGATGAAAGGTCGGCTTAATCGTTTCAGGCTCGTCCTGTAGGATCGGCTTCAGCCGGCAAGCCCCTGATACCCCTCCAACCAGTAAGTACCCATACAACCTCTCCAGTTAAACCCGCTGCACCATCACCGTGCTTTCGGCGTCGCCACCTTGTCACGCAGGTAAACCGGCTGGGCTTCATCGGCCGGTAGCGCTTCTCCACGCTGCCAGGCAAAACCGGCCAGCGTCAGCAGGTCCTGCGCGTGGGGCAGCATGCTGGCATCGTGACCGGCGACCTCGATGGCAATCCTCTCGGCGTAGCCCCAGCCAGTACCCGCACCGAACCACTCGCCGCCGGCGCTGGCCGGTAGCGCAGCCTGTTGCGGTGGCAGCACCGCTTCTTCGCCCAGCAGGCGCATCTCCCCAGTGTGCTGCTGGTAGCACCCCCAGTAAACTTCGTCCATACGCGCATCGATGGCTGCAGCCACCTGCTGCGCGCCATGTTCGCGCCAGGCGCGCTGGGCCAGCACCGCCAGATTGGACACCGGCAGCACCGGACGTTCGGAAGCGAAGGCAAGGCCCTGAACCACGCCAATAGCGATGCGCACACCGGTGAATGCGCCGGGGCCGCGGCCGAAGGCGATGGCATCCAGGGCTGACATGCCGATGCCCGCCTCTGCCAGGATGGTTTTAATCATCGGCAGCAGACGCTGCGCGTGCAGGCGCGGGATCACTTCGTAATGGCTCAGCACCTTGCCGTCGTGCAGCAAGGCAACGGAGCAGGCTTCAGTGGCGGTGTCCAGGGCCAGCAAGGTGGTCATCGAGGTATCCATCAGGGTGAAAAAGGGCAGCATTATAAACAACAAACGGCCCGCAAGCGGACCGTTTGTTGGCACACGGGACAGCTGTCAGCTAAGGGCTTTCAGCACTTTCGCCGTGATGTCTTCAACCGAGCCGACGCCAGGAATATGGCTGCACTTGGGCTTGCCATTTTGGGCCTCGAGCTTGCTGTAGAACTCAACCAGGGGCTTGGTCTGCGCGTGATAGACCGAGAGGCGATGGCGGACGGTATCTTCGACATCGTCCTTGCGCTGCAGCAGCGGCTCGCCGGTGACATCATCGATGCCTTCAACTTTCGGCGGATTGAAAATGGTGTGGTAGATGCGACCCGAGCCTTCATGCACGCGACGGCCCGACATGCGCTTGACGATCTCTTCGTCATCAACGGCGATTTCCAGCACATGATCGATTTCCAGACCCGCCTTGAGCAGCGCTTCGGCCTGCGGAATAGTGCGCGGGAAGCCGTCGAACAGCACGCCATTGGCACAGTCAGGCTCAGCCAGACGGTCCTTGATCAGGCCGATGATCAGGTCATCGGAGACCAGACAGCCGCTGTCCATGAGGCTTTTGGCCTGAAGCCCCAGCTCGGTGCCAGCCTTGACTGCAGCGCGCAGCATGTCGCCGGTAGAGACCTGCGGGATGCCGAATTTTTCGGTAATGAATTTTGCCTGAGTACCTTTACCGGCCCCGGGAGCTCCCAGCAGAATCACGCGCATTATGTGCTCCTCAAATTTTTTATATGGAAACGTCGGATTCGCCACGGCGGGCCAATCTCAAATATGTTTCGAGCCGAAGAATGGCCAAAGGCTGATCAAGATACACAGCGGACACAAGTGGCACAAGCCGCCAAAAGTCGCACTATCGGTCGCGCCACAGGCAGTAGCAGAGTGGGAGATTGGCCAGGACCACCTGACACCGCAAAAAGCACGCAAGTCCTTGATACCCATGGCGCACCGGCGACGTGCCGGACGCCTGGGCGGCCACTTTGATCAGCCTGTGTTGCGCAGGCCGGCGGCAATACCGGCTACAGACACCAGCAGTGCTTGCTCCAGTGGGCTTTCAAGGCTCGCCTGGCGGTTACGCGAGCGGGCCAGCAGCTCTGCCTGCAGCAGGTGCAGCGGGTCCAGATACGTGTTGCGCAGGCTGATGAATTCCAGCGTCGCAGGGCTGTGGGCGAGCAACCGGCTTTGCCCGGTCAGCCCCAGCACCACGGCGCAGGCCTGCGACAATAGGTCGCGTAAATGCGTACCCAGATGTTGCAGATGCGGTTCCACCAGGCGCCGGTCATACAGCGCAGCGATATCGTGGTCGGCCTTGGCCAGCACCATTTCCAGCATGTCGATGCGGGTGCGGAAGAAGGGCCACTGCTCGCGCATCTGCGCTAGCACGTCACCTTCGCCGCGCTCCAGCGCCTTGCTCAGCGCGGCTTCCCAACCCAGCCAGGCGGGCAGCATCAGGCGCGTCTGGGTCCAGGCGAAAATCCACGGGATCGCCCGCAGGCTCTCCACCCCACCCTCGCGGCGTTTGGCCGGGCGACTGCCCAGTGGCAGCCGACCCAGCTCCTGCTCCGGTGTGGCCTGACGGAAATACTCGACAAATTGCGGATGCTCGCGCACCACGGCGCGATAGGCATCGACGCCGTCGGCCGCCAGATGGTCCATCATCTTGCGCCACGCCGGAGCGGGCGGCGGCGGTGGCTGCAGGGTCGCTTCGAGCACCGCAGCCAGATAAAGGTTGAGGTTCTGCTCGGCGATGTCCGGCAGGCCGAATTTGAAGCGGATCATCTCCCCCTGCTCAGTGGTGCGGAAGCGACCGGCAACCGAACCCGGCGGTTGCGACAGGATCGCCGCATGAGCCGGGCCGCCGCCGCGCCCCACCGTGCCGCCACGGCCATGGAACAGCAGCAGTTCGACCTGGTGCTCGCGGCAGATCTCGACCAGTTTTTCCTGGGCCCGGTATTGCGCCCAGGCCGCCGCCGTGGTGCCTGCGTCCTTGGCTGAGTCGGAGTAACCGATCATCACTTCCTGCGGCCCGTGCAAGCGCGAGCGATATCCCGGCAAGCTGAGCAGTTGCTCGATGGCCGGCCCGGCATTGTCCAGATCCGCCAGGGTTTCGAACAACGGCACCACGCGCATCGGCCGTTGCAAGCCCGCTTCTTTGAGCAGCAATTGCACGGCCAGCACATCTGAGGCCGCGCCTGCCATGGAGATCACATAAGAGCCCAGTGAAGCCGCCGGTGCGTTGGCAACTTCACGGCAGGTCGCCAGCACTTCTGTGGTGTCGTCGCCAGCGCGGAAATGCGCAGGCAGCAGTGGTCGACGACTGCTCAGTTCCTTGAGCAGAAAATCCACGCGGGTCTGTTCGTCCCAGTCCTGGTAACGCCCCAGCCCCAGGTAATCAGTGATTTCGCTCATCGCCATGCAGTGGCGGGTGGCGTCCTGACGCACGTCGAGGCGCACCAGAAACAGACCGAAGGTCACCGCCCGGCGCAGGCAGTCCAGCAGCGGACCATCGGCAATCACGTCCATGCCGCATTCATGCAGGGAGTTGAAGCACAACAGAAGCGGATCAAGCAGCTCGCGGTTGTCTTGCAACACGTTCTGCGGCGCCGCCTGGGTGACGCTCAAAGAGGCCTGCGCCCAGTTGCGTGTGGCCCGCAGCCGTTCGCGCAGAGTCTTCAGCACGGCACGATACGGTTCGGCGCTGTCGCCTACTGTCGCTCGCAACGCGTCGTTGGCCTGCTGCATCGACAGTTCGGCCGCCAGCTGGTCGACGTCACGCAGGTAAAGGTCGGCCGCCATCCAGCGGGCGAGCAGCAACACTTCACGGGTCACGGCAGCGGTGACGTTGGGATTGCCGTCACGGTCGCCGCCCATCCACGAAGCGAACCGGATCGGCGCGGCCTCAAGGGGCAGATGAAAACCGGTGGCGGCATGCAGTGCCTGATCGGCCCTGCGCAAGTAACCGGGCACCGCATGCCAAAGCGAATGCTCGATGACGGCAAACCCCCACTTGGCTTCATCCACCGGCGTCGGCCGGGCGCGTCGAATCTCTTCGGTATGCCAGGCTTCAGCGATCAATCTTTGTAGACGCTCGGTGACCTGTGTGCGTTCCGCATCCGTGAGGTCACGATGGTCGAGCGCGGCCAGTTGCGCGGCAATGGCGTCATATTTCTGGATCAGGGTCCGGCGCGCCACTTCGGTCGGATGGGCCGTCAATACCAGTTCAATGTCCAGCTTGCCCAGGTGCCGTGCCAAAGCCTCCGGCGCCTGGCCCAGGGTCTTGAGGCGCCCCAGCAGCTCCGGCAAGACGCGGGATTCGAAAGGCTGCGGCTGCGTGTCATCGCGACGGCGTATCAGCTGGTATTGCTCGGCGATATTGGCCAGGTTGAGAAACTGGTTGAACGCCCGGGCTACCGGCAACAGCTCGTCATCATCCAGCCCGTCGACACTTGACGTCAGCTGTTCGGTGCCTTCGGCCGAGCCTCGGCGTCCGGCCTTGGCACCCTTGCGAATGCGTTCGATCTTGTCGAGGAACTCCGGCCCGCGCTGGTCACGGATGGTGTTGCCCAGAAGCTCGCCCAACAGATGCACATCTTCGCGCAATCTCGCCTCGATCTCCGCCATCGCCTCTCTCCCCTTGATTTTTGTATGGGTCATGCAAATCGGATAGGCCAACAGTGCACCAAAAGCCGACTGGATACCAAGCCCCGCGCCTGCTCAGGCCGGTCTTTGGCTTGCTACGACGGCATGCCGACGTGCCCTGAGGCCGCCAGACGCTTAGGCAAAAGCACTCAAATGGATGTGTAACTGCAGCGCACACCTGAAAAAAAAGCTGAACTATTCAAAAAGCGCTTGGGTCCCAGGAGTTAGCCATTACAGAAAAGCCTACGGGTAGTCACAAGCTGCCTCGCACGCTTCCGGCCACCGACTGTCATGCAATACCCAAGTTTTCAGGAGTCACATAATGGAGTCGAACACGATGAATATCGCTACTGCCAAAACAGAGTTCAAAGGTCTGCGCTCGATCAAACTGGCTGCCCTCGCGCTGGGTGCCAGCTTCGTCCTCGCCGGTTGCGCTGGCAACCCGCCGAGCGAGCAATACGCCGTTAGCCAATCTGCCGTGAACAGCGCTGTGAGCGCTGGCGGTACTGAATTCTCCGCAGTCGAAATGAAGTCGGCGCAAGACAAGCTCAAGCAAGCCGAAATCGCCATGCAAGACCAGAAGTATGACGAAGCTCGCCGTCTGGCTGAGCAAGCTGAGTGGGATGCGCGCGTCGCTGAGCGCAAGTCTCAGGCCGCCAAGGCAGAGCGCGCGGTCATGGATGCTCGTCAGGGCGTCAACGAGCTGCGTGAAGAAGGCATGCGCCAGGTTCAGCCGGTACAGGCCAAGTAATTCACGCTGCCCAGGCACTCCGAATTCGATTTAAAGGAAGACTATATTATGCGCAAACAAATCATGATCCCTGCCCTGCTTGCCATGAGCGTCGCGTTGGCTGCGTGCTCTACGCCGCCTAACCCGAACCTGGAGCAGGCGCGCACCAATTTCTCCGCGCTGCAGAGCAACCCTCAGGCGACTAAAGTAGCTGCCCTGGAAACCAAAGACGCCAGCGATTGGCTGAACAAGGCTGACGCTGCCTTCCGTGGTGGCGAGAACGAGAAGAAAGTCGACCAGTTGGCTTATCTGACCAACCAGCGTGTTGAAGTGGCCAAGGACACCATCAGCCTGCGCACTGCCGAGGAAGAGCTGAAAAATGCCTCTGCCCAGCGCGCCCAGGCCCGTCTCGACGCCCGTGATGCTCAGATCAAGGCGCTGCAAGGCAGCCTGAACGCCAAGCAGACCGAACGTGGCACCCTGGTAACGTTCGGCGACGTACTGTTCGACCTGAATAAGGCTGAGCTCAAGTCCAGCGGTCTGGTTAACGTCAATCAGCTGGCAACCTACCTGCGCGACAATGCGGATCGTAAAGTGATCGTTGAAGGCTACACCGACAGCTCGGGTTCGGCGTCCTACAACCAGTCGCTGTCCGAACGCCGTGCCAACTCGGTGCGCATGGCTCTGGTCAAGATGGGCGTAGATCCAGCCCGTGTTGTGTCCCAGGGTTATGGTAAGGAATACCCGGTTGCCGATAACGCTACCGATTCCGGCCGCGCTCAGAATCGTCGCGTGGAAGTGACCATTTCCAACGACAGCAAACCGGTAGCACCGCGCTCCTCGATGCAGTAACACTGCCTCGGCGGTAACCGCCAAGCCCGGCCTGCGAATAGCAGGCCGGGCTTTTTTGTGGATACTTTCCTGATCGTGGGGCTGGCTTCAGCCGGGAAAGCGTCGGAAATTTCACGATAGTTTGCGCCTGGCTTGCCCACTTCCCGGCTGAAGCCGGTCCCACGTCGTTTTACGGATGCGGTTGCTGCACCTCGGCAGGCGGGAAATTGGGTATTTCGCCCAGGCGACGCAGGCCATTGAAATGCTGCGGGTCATCGAGATAACGCAGCATGACCTGACGCCAGGTGGGATCGGCGAACGTCTGCACGTGCGGTCCACGGGTCAATTGCAGCACGCGAGGCAGAGGCGCCGCCTGGTACAGGCTGATGCCGTTGGCCAGCGGCACTAGGGTGTCGTCCATGCTCTGGAAAATCAGCATCGGCGTTCCGGACAATTTCGCCAGGCCGTTGATCGCACTATCGGCATCCGGTATCAGCCATGACAGCGGCGTCTTCAGCGGCCAGGTGAGCCAGGACGTCCCGAGGGTGTAACGGGCCACGTCTCGATAGCTGGCGGGAGTTCCGTCCAGAATCAGCGCCTTGATTGCGCGCCGCTCCCGGGGATGCTCAGCCAGGTAGTGCACGCCGAGCGCACCACCGATACTTTGCCCCAGCACCACCAGAGGCGTGCCCTGAACCTCGGGGGCGCTGGCAAGCCATTGAAACGCAGCGTCGACGTCCTGATAAATCGCAGGCAGGCCAGGTTGACCTTCGGATAATCCGTAGCCACGGTAATCCAGCATCAGCACTTGATAGCCCTCTTCCGGCAACCACCAACTGCCCCCCAGATGCCAGGCCAGATTGCCGCCGTTGCCATGCAGGTGCAGTACCGTGCCTTTGACGGCGACACCCTCTTTCGCAGGCAGCCACCAGGCATGCAGCCGCGTGCCGTCAGCCGCGACCAGCTCGACATCGCGATACGCCAGACGGGCTTTCTCCGGCGTGAACGGCAGACCCGCTTCCGGGTAGAACAGCATGGAGCTGCAGCCGCCGAGGGAGAGGAGCAACATGAGGGTGATCAGAGGCTTCAGTGCAGAAATCCTTTTCAAGTCATTACACATTTTCGTGGGAGCGAGCTCGCTCGCGAAGAGGCCGGCGCTTTCGCGAGCAAGCTTGCTCCCACAAATCGCGCACCAATCGCCTAAAGAATATTGGAATAATCCGCCTCAATGCGGTCCAGGCTCAGGTGATTGAGGAAGTTGGAAAAGCACATCCACGCAGACAGCGCATTCATGTCGCGAAACTGCTCCGGCAAGTATTTGGGCGGCACTACAAGGCCTTCGTCCACCAGCTGGCGCATGGTGCGCATGTCTTCAAGCGTAGTCTTGCCGCAGAACAGCAGCGGCACTTGCTCCAGCTTGCCCTTGCGCACTGCCAACTGAATATAGTTGTAGACCATGATGAAGCCCTTCAGGTAGGACAGATCCTTGGTGAACGGCAGTCCATTGGGCACCGAACCACGGAAAACCCGACTGGCATTGCCGTAGCTTTCGGACATGCCAAACCCTTGCTCGCGATAGAACTCGAAGACCTGCAGAAAATCCGCGCCCTCCTCGGCCATGTGGATCGCCCGGGTGCGGTTGGTCAGCTTGCGCAGCCGACTCGGGTAGGAGGCAAAGCCGATGACTTCCATGAGGATCGCCAGCCCTTCCTGGGTCACCGTGGATGATGGCGGCCCCTTGGACAGGAACGTGCAGATGGGCTGATTCTGGCCATTGAGGGTGGTGCCGACATGGACCAGCCCTTCGTGAACCTCCAGCGCGCGCACATCACGTTCGTTGAACATGGCGTCGGTGCGAATCTTGATGTAATCGGCACCGGCCGCCGCATCGGCGACAATGCCGTCAGACTCGAACACGCGGATGGTATCTTCGGCCTCGCCAAACACCTTGTTCAGGCGACTCTGCAGCATGGCCACCGCGTCCTTGGCGGTCAGGGTCTTGGGTTCATCCTTGAGGTCACCGCG
The DNA here is from genome assembly GCF_900585905.1 of Pseudomonas viridiflava. Lineage (GTDB taxonomy): Bacteria > Pseudomonadota > Gammaproteobacteria > Pseudomonadales > Pseudomonadaceae > Aquipseudomonas. Next base: position 653,009 of record NZ_UTVH01000001.1, on the reverse strand, counting down.
CCCGGCAATATTGTTCAGGTAGCCGGAAAGCATCATCCCGAGGTCGGACAGGGTCGGGTCGCCGGCATGGAACGCATCCGACGCCGCGCCATACAATTCCTGGGAGATCAGACCGAAGTCCGCTGTGCCGCGAGCTTCGAGCATGCGGATGACCATGCGGTATTCCTTGCACATGCGCCGCATGATCTGCCCGACCGGGTTGAATTGCCCCAGTTGCCGGGTGATGTCGCGCTCGATGTTCTGGAACTCCAGTTTCACCCCTGCCGAATCAAAGCCCAGCACGCGCTGCTCGTAGTAGGCGCGATCCACCCTGGGCAGCTCGCGGCCCTTGTTGGCGAGAAATTCCTTGCGCACGCCTTCGTCCCACTTCACCGCATCGAGCACACGAATCGGGGTCTGGGCAACGACGATGCGATCCGACAACGTTCGAATAGTCTGTTGATACTCGTCCACCCGTGACTCCTTTTTGGTTGGGCATAGGTTGTGCAGTGGCAGCGCAGGCACTGTGCAGCCAGGGCATAACGGTAGGTCTTGTCAGGATTCTCGTGTCGTGCAAGCCACTGGCCGGGACGTGCCCAGTATCAGGTGCATCTGACGCGTGAGAATATCCAGATTCTGTCGGTCGGCGTCTGGCTGCGGGCCATGAAGCAGGCCCTGATATTCCATCCGGCACATCACCCCCGTCAAGACTTGCGCGTCTTGCAGCGGTTGCGCCGAGCCCATCACTTGCAGAAGCTGACAGACGCCCTGCAGCAGGATCTCCTGATGCGCATTGACCAGCCGCGCCAGCCGTGGATTGATCAGCGCCTCGTGATGGAAGGCATGCTCGGCGATCAGAAAGTCGCGCCGGGTCTGCAATTGGCGACGAATGTATTCCATGGCCATGAGCGCGATATCGTCCGCCAGCTGTGCCCGCGAGGTGGCCGTACCATCCTCGCGGGCGACCATTTCGCGCAGGGTGACTTCGGTGCTTTCCCACAGACGCGCCATGTAGGCCGCGCTGCGTTCCACGTACTGGGAGAAGGCATCGGTGAGCAGGTCATCGATGTCCTTGAAGTAGTAGGTAGTAGCCGACAGCGGGACACCTGCTTCGGCTGCCACTGCCCGGTGGCGCACCGCGCGCACGCCGTCGCGGACCACAATGCGCATGGCGGCGTCGAGAATATCCTGACGGCGTTGCTCGCTGCCCTGCCGACTTGCCTTGCGCCCACGGTACTCGACACTTTGCACGACTGCACTGGCTGCATCAGCAGCCCCGTTTTGAGCAATGGAACGGGTCACGACAGACACTCCTTTTATCCGGATAACCTTTACGGGCAAAGCCGACCGCAGCGCATGCTGCGGGCATGTCCGCCCGGCAGACAAAAAAAAGCCGCCCATCAAAGGCGGCTTGATTTCATCCTGCTTACGCTTGTGGCCGCATGTGCGGGAACAGGATCACGTCGCGGATCGACGGGGCGTTGGTCAACAACATGACCAGGCGGTCAATGCCGATACCTTCGCCAGCCGTAGGCGGCATGCCGTATTCCAGCGCGCGAACGAAGTCGGCGTCGTAATGCATGGCTTCGTCATCTCCGGCGTCCTTGTCGGCCACCTGGGCCTGGAAACGCTCGGCCTGATCTTCGGCGTCGTTGAGCTCGGAGTAGGCATTGGCGATTTCCCGCCCGCCGATGAACAGCTCGAAACGATCGGTCACGTTCGGGTTGTCATCGTTGCGGCGCGCCAGCGGCGACACTTCGAACGGGTACTGAGTAATGAAGTGCGGCTGTTCCAGCTTGTGCTCCACCAGCTCTTCGAAAATCATCACCTGCAGCTTGCCCAGACCTTCGAAGCCCAACACCTTGGCGCCAGCCTTCTTGGCAATGGCGCGGGCCTTGTCGATGTCTTCGAGGTCAGCTGCGGTCAACTCCGGGTTGTACTTGAGGATCGAGTCGAACACCGACAGGCGCACAAACGGTTCGCCGAAGTGGAATACCTTGTCGCCGTACGGCACGTCGGTGGTGCCCAGAACCAGTTGAGCCAGTTCGCGGAACAGCTCCTCGGTGAGGTCCATGTTGTCTTCGTAGTCCGCATAGGCCTGATAGAACTCAAGCATGGTGAACTCAGGGTTGTGCCGGGTCGAAACACCTTCGTTGCGGAAATTGCGATTGATCTCGAAGACCTTTTCAAACCCGCCCACGACAAGTCGCTTGAGGTACAGCTCAGGCGCAATACGCAGGAACATTTCCAGATCCAGCGCATTGTGGTGGGTTTCAAACGGCTTGGCCGCGGCGCCGCCGGGAATGGTCTGCAGCATCGGCGTTTCGACTTCAAGGAAGTCGCGCTTCATCAGGAAGCTGCGGATGTGGGCAATGACCTGCGAACGGATACGGAAGGTCTCGCGCACGTCTTCGTTGACGATCAGATCGACGTAACGCTGACGATAACGCTGCTCGGTGTCGGTCAGGCCGTGGTGCTTGTCGGGCAGCGGACGCAGGGACTTGGTCAGCAGTCGCACGCTGGTCATTTCGACATACAGGTCGCCCTTGCCGGAACGCGCCAGAGTGCCTTCGGCGGCAATGATGTCGCCAAGATCCCAGGTTTTCACCGAGGCGAGGGTGTCTTCGGGCAACGTCTTGCGGTTGACATAGACCTGGATGCGACCGGTCATGTCCTGGATCACCATGAACGAACCGCGGTTGAGCATGATGCGACCGGCAACCTTGACCGGGATCGCTGCCTCAGCCAGCTCTTCCTTGCTCTTGTCGGCGTACTGTTTCTGCAGATCGTTGCAGTAGCTGTCGCGACGGAAGTCGTTAGGGAAGGCCTGGCCCTTGGCGCGCTCGGCAGCAAGCTTTTCCTTGCGCAGTGCGATCAGGGTGTTTTCTTCCTGTTGCAGGGCTTGCGGGTCGAGTTGTTGGTCGCTCATGTCTTTAAATATTCCATCACAGGTTCGCCCTCGCCTTGCGACGAGGGACTTGAGTGTCGGCTGACGGGTTACAGCCCTTGTTTCAGGCTCGCGATCAGGTATTCGTCGATGTCGCCATCCAGCACCTTGTCGCAGTCACTGCGCTCGATATTGGTCCGCAGATCCTTGATCCGCGAGGCGTCCAGCACGTAGGAGCGAATCTGGTGGCCCCAGCCGATATCGGACTTGGTGTCTTCCAGCGCCTGAGAAGCAGCGTTGCGCTTCTGCACCTCCTGCTCGTACAGACGCGCACGCAACATCTTCATCGCGGTGTCTTTGTTGGCGTGCTGCGAGCGTTCGTTCTGGCAACTGACCACGGTGTTGGTCGGTACGTGGGTGATCCGCACCGCTGAGTCAGTGGTGTTAACGTGCTGACCACCAGCGCCCGAGGAGCGGTAGGTGTCGATGCGCAGGTCCGACGGGTTGATGTCGATTTCGATGTTGTCGTCGATTTCCGGAGAAACGAAGACCGCCGAAAACGAGGTATGGCGACGATTGCCGGAATCGAACGGGCTTTTGCGCACCAGACGGTGCACGCCGATCTCGGTGCGCAGCCAGCCAAAGGCATATTCGCCCTTGATATGCACGGTGGCGCCCTTGATACCGGCGACTTCACCGGCGGACAGTTCCATGATGGTGGCGTCAAATCCACGTTTGTCAGCCCAGCGCAGGTACATGCGCAGCAGGATGTTGGCCCAGTCCTGCGCTTCGGTGCCGCCGGAACCGGCCTGGATGTCCAGGTAGGCGTTGTTGGGGTCCATCTCGCCGCTGAACATGCGACGGAATTCGAGCTTCTCCAGCGACGCACGCAGGCGCTCGACTTCGGCCGCCACGTCATCGACGGCAGCCTGGTCTTCTTCTTCAGCGGACATCAGCAGCAGATCTTTGGCATCGACCAGCCCGGAGGACATTTCGTCCAGGGTATCGACAATCTGCGCCAGCAGCGAACGCTCACGGCCCAGTTCCTGGGCGTAAGAAGGGTTGTTCCAGACGTTTGGATCTTCGAGCTCGCGATTGACTTCGGTCAGACGATCATGTTTGTGATCGTAGTCAAAGATACCCCCGAATGGTTTCGGAGCGCTCGGACAGGTCCTTGATGCTGTTAAGGATCGGGTTGATTTCCATGGTAGGCAGCACTCGCAGGCGAAATTTTCAAAGCCTGCGAGTATACCCGAGTGCGCCGGATGACGGCAGCCCGTTGAGCGTTGATCGGGGCGAATAGCGTGTATTCGCCGGACTCAGACCAACTGGCAGGCCACGACCTTGTTGCGCCCGTCGTTCTTGGCCAGGTAAAGACCCTTGTCGGCCTCCTGAATCAGCTCGCGACAGTTGCTGCCGGGCTGGGGCACGATGGTTGTCACGCCGATACTCACGGTCAGGCTGGCGCCCGGCGCCGGGGCGACGTGAGCGATGTTCAGGCCGGCAACGGTGATGCGCAGTTTCTCGGCCAGCAGCCGTGCACCGCCAGGGGAGGTATTGGGCAGCACCAGCGCGAACTCTTCGCCGCCATAGCGCGCGGGCAGGTCGGAGGGGCGTGAGGAACTTGAGCGAATGGCCTTGGCGACCTGGCGTAACGCTTCGTCGCCCTCAAGATGACCGAAGTTGTCGTTGAACGCCTTGAAATAGTCGACGTCGATCATCAACAGCGACAATGGGGTCTGTTCACGCGCAGCGCGGCGCCACTCAAGCTCCAGATATTCATCAAAATGGCGGCGGTTGGACAGCCCGGTCAGGCCATCTGAATTCATCAACCGTTGCAGCACCAGGTTGGTGTCGAGCAGTTGCTGCTGGCTCACCCGTAAAGCGCGGTAGGCCTCGTCACGCTGCAGCAGGGTCATGTAAGACCGCGAGTGATAGCGAATACGCGCAACCAGCTCAATGGTATCCGGCAGCTTGACCAGATAGTCGTTGGCACCTGCAGAGAACGCCGCGCTTTTGATCAGCGCGTCCTCTTTGGTCGACAGCACGATAATCGGAATATCCCGGGTTGACGGGTTGTTGCGGTACTCGCGCACCAGCGTCAAGCCGTCCAGGCCGGGCATCACCAGGTCCTGAAGGATGACCGTCGGCTTGATCTGAATCGCCTGGGCAATCGCCTGATGCGGATCGGCACAAAAATGAAAATCGATATTTTCTTCACTGGCCAGGCTGCGCCTTACCGCTTCGCCAATCATGGCCTGATCGTCAACCAGCAGCACCATGGCTGCATTTTCATCGGTAGGCTGAAGCAGGTCTAACTGCACGTCATTCATCAAAAAGCTCCTGGTCAACACCTGAACGCCACTTCACCTGCACTCTCATGAGGCAAACACTTCTTTCAGGCGCGTCGAAATAGTATCAAGCGGCCTGATCTCAACCGCCGCATCAATGGCTGCAGCGGCCTTGGGCATACCGTAAACCGCGCAGGACTGCTGGTCCTGGGCGATGGTCAGGTAGCCGCGCTGGCGCAGCAGCTTGAGTCCCTGGGCACCGTCGCGACCCATGCCGGTCAGCAACACGCCCACTGCGTCCCCCGTCCAGAAACGGGCAACACTTTCAAAAAAAACGTCAATCGACGGCCGATAAATTTCATTTACCGGCTCTTCGGTGTAGGCCAGCGTGCCGTTTTTGAGCAGTCGAATATGGTGATTGGTGCCTGCCAGCAACACATTGCCGGGGCTCGGCGGTTCACCCTGACGGGCCAGACGTACCGGGATGCCGGAGGCTGTACTGAGCCAGTCCGCCATGCCGGCGGCAAACACCTGATCGACATGTTGCACCAGCACGACCGCAGCAGGGAAGCTGGCAGGCAACCCTTTCAATAAAAGTTCCAGCGCCGCCGGACCACCGGCGGACGAACCAATGGCCACCAGCTTCTGGCGCTGCACGACATCGCGCAGGGGCGCAGACACCAGCGGCTCGCGAACCTGACCCTGGCCGAGCAGCCAGCTGACGTTGAGAATCTTGCGCAGCAGCGGCGCCGCCGCCTCCTTCGGGTTGCCGACGCCTAACGCTGGCGTGTCCACCACGTCCATGGCGCCATGGCCCATGGCTTCAAACACGCGGTGTACGTTCTGCTGGCGGTCGACAGTGACGATCACGATGGCGCAAGGTGTGGCGGCCATGATCTGGCGAGTGGCCTCAACGCCATCCATGACCGGCATGATCAAATCCATCAGGATCAGGTCCGGCGTCAGTTCGGCGCAGCGGCGCACTGCCTCGGCACCATTGGCGGCCACCCAGACCAGCTCATGGGCAGGTTCGAAGGCCAGCGCCCGGCGCAAGGCCTCAACTGCCATGGGCATGTCATTGACGATGGCAATCTTCATCCGTTTGCATCCCCGATCAATTCAGCAACGGCATCGAGCAGGGCATCGTCGTGGAAACTGGCCTTGGCCAGATAGTAATCGGCCCCGGCATCGAGACCGCGACGACGGTCTTCCTCACGATCCTTATAGGACACCACCATGACCGGCAGGGACTGCAGGCGAGTATCCCTGCGCACCAGCGTTACCAGTTCGATACCGTCCATGCGCGGCATGTCGATGTCGGTGATCAGCAAATCGAAGTCTTCAGAGCGCAACGCATTCCAGCCATCCATACCGTCCACGGCAACGGCCACCTGATAGCCGCGATTGACCAGTAACTTGCGCTGCAATTCACGCACCGTCAACGAATCGTCGACCACCAGCACACGCTTGCGCACCACTGCGTCGGCCTGGCGATTGCGCCGATCAATGCGTTCGAGACGGCCAGTGTTGAGCAGCTTCTCGACCGAGCGCAGCATGTCTTCGACATCGATGATCAAGACCGCCGAACCGTCGTCGAGCAGCGCGCCTGCGGAGATATCCTGGACCTTGCCCAGCCGCGGGTCGAGGGGCAGCACCACCAACGTGCGTTCGCCGATGAAACGCTCCACCGCGACGCCGTAAACCGCGTCACGCTCCCGAATGACCACCACTTTGAGCGCGCCCTCGGCAGTCTGGCTGGCCGGGCGCTGCAGTAGCTGGCTGGCGGCGACGAGGCCGACATGGCGCCCTTCGTGCCAGAAATGCTGGCGACCTTCAAGCTGCACAATGTCTTCACTGCGCACGTCGCTCATGCGTTCGATGTGCGCCAGCGGAAAGGCATAGGCTTCGCCGCCGACTTCCACCACCAGGCTGCGCACCACCGAGAGGGTCAGCGGCACTTCCATGACAAACCGCGTACCCTGGCCGGACTGCTGATGCGCACTGACCATTCCGCGCAGCTGGCGCACCATGTCATGCACCGCATCAAGGCCGACACCGCGCCCGGATATTTCGGTGACTTTGTCCTTCATGCTGAAGCCCGGCAAGAACAGAAACGTCAGCAGCTCCTCCTCGCTGAGCTGCGACGCGGTTTCAGCGGGCGACAACTGACGCTTGATGATGCTGCTGCGCACCAGTTCCAGATCGACGCCTGCGCCATCGTCGCTCAGCTCCACCAGCAACTGTCCGGCCTGATGGGAGGCCTTGAGACGAATCAGCCCCTCTGCCGGTTTGCCTGCGGCAAGGCGTTGCTCAGGCATTTCGATGCCGTGATCCACGGCGTTGCGCAAGAGGTGGGTCAGTGGCGCTTCGAGTTTTTCCAGCACATCGCGGTCGACCTGAGTCTTCTCGCCGTCGATTTCCAGGCGCACCTGCTTGCCCAGCTCACGCCCCAGATCACGCACCATGCGCGCCTGACCACTGAGCACATCGGCAAACGGGCGCATGCGACAGGCCAGCGCGGTGTCATAAAGCTGCTGTGCACGCTGACCCGCGAGCCAGCCATACTCATCCAGCTCGGCGGTCTGGTGTACCAGCATCTGCTGCGCTTCGGCGAGCAACCGGCGCGCCTCATCCAGTGCTTTCTGCGCCTCCTCGTTGAGCCCGGCTTCGCCAAAACTGGTTTCCAGGTCTTCCAGCGCTCTGCTGCTGTTGCCCTGTATCCGTTTCAAACGCTGCAGACTGGCCAGATAAGGCTTGATGCGCTGGGTTTCCACCAGCGATTTGCTGGACAAGTCCAGCAGGCTATTGAGCCGCTCGGCCGTGACCCGCAATACTCGCTCGCCGCTGTCGGAGGCCCGGCGGCGACGCGCATTGGCGGGCATCAGCGGGCTCTGTTCGTCACTGTCAGAGGGGGCCTGGGTGGGTGGCGGCACAGCGGCAGGCGCCAGCAGATCGGCAACCGGCGGCGCCGGCCGGGTCATCGCCATGGCGCTGGCGAGCAAGGCATCCTCAGCGGACGGCGTCGACACTGCAACTGGAGCACCCGGCTGCAGGCCGATGCTCTGCGCGATCAGCTTTTCCATGCGCGCGACATAAGCGTCGATGTTTTCCTGGCTCAGCTCGGCGACCCCGGGCGTGGCGATGCGCATCAACAGGTCAGTGCCCTGCAGTAACGCATCAATATGCTCCGGCTGCAGAAACAGGCGGCCATCCTGGGCGCACACCAGACACTCCTCCATGACATGGGAAACACTGACGCCAAAGGCCACCCCGACAATCCGCGCGGCGCCTTTGAGCGAGTGCGCGGCGCGCATGCAGGCTTCCAGCTGATCCGCCTGCGTGGGGTTGCGTTCCAGCGCGAGCAATCCGGCGCTCAGAACCTGGGTCTGGGCTTCGGCTTCGAGGGTAAACAGCTCGAACAGCGACGCGTCGCGCATTTCATCTGGGGTCATGAAAGGCTCCGGTTGATCGCTGACAGCAATTGGTCTTCATCCAGCAGGCGCAGGCTGTACTCCTTCCACTGCAGGACGCCACGCGTGAAGCGCGCGTTGGCGTTAGTACCGGACGTTGAGGCCTCGTCCAGCAGCTGTTCGTCGATTGCGTGAATACCGTGAACTTCATCTACAGGCACCACCACCGGGCCACCTTGCGCGGCAACGATGAGCATGCGCGGCATGACCCGGCTGGATTGCACCGCCACTGATGTCGAGTCGAGGCCGAGCAATTCAACCAGCGACAGACAGGCCACCAGCGCGCCGCGCACATTGGCGACGCCGAGCAAGGCCCGAGAGCGCTGATGCGGCAATGAGTGAATCGTCTGCAACGGGGCGATCTCCACCAGACACCTTGTCGCCAGCCCGAGCCATTCCTCACCAAGGCGAAAGACCATGACCGAGCGGGTCTTGGTCTGCACCTGCATATCGACCGTCTGCACCTGGTCGTCACGGCTCAGCGCGTAGCGGTCCAGCAGCTTCGTCGCCGCAGCGGCGTACACCGGACAGTTGCGGCAGTGAATATGATCAGCCAGCAAGGGACACGAGCGATCACCATGAACCCCGATCACGTTCCAGCAGTCATCGATAGGCTGGGCGTCTTCATGGATGAAGCTTGCGTAGCTGAAGATTTTGCTCATCGACGGCCTCCTTGCTTATCGGCACCGCGCGCTGCGCGCTCGTTCAGACGCCGGGCACCGGCACTGTCGCCCTGCGCGGCCAGCAACGCCGCCAGTTGCGCCAGGGCTTCGGGGTGCTGCGGCTCAAGGTACAGCGCTTTGCGATAAAACCCTTGGGCCTGGGCAGTGCCGCCCTCCACTTCGCTCAACAGACCCAGCCAGTAAAACACCTGCGCCTCAGGCGGACGGGCCTGCAAAAAGCGCTCGCATGCAGCTCTGGCTTCGGCACTCTTGCCTTCATTGGCCAGCGTGGCGATGCTGGCCAGGAGCGTCGCCGCACTGTCATCGCGCGGCACCCCTGCGGCGTTTGGCGTAGGGATATGAGGCTTCGCCGCTGGCTGCGCGGCACCACGCGGCAATGGTCGCGATTGCGTGCGAGGCGAAAATTCAGGGCGCGGCAGCGCGGACGGCGCAGGTATCTGCGCTGCCGTGGGTTGCACGAAATGACTGAAAGCAAACGTCTGCGGCAGGCCTATGGAGCGCATGCCCATACGCGTCAGCAGGCTGCCTTCGGCCGGGCCGATGAACAGCACACCGTCGTCACGGGTCAACCGTTTGAGCACTTCGAACACATGCTGTTGCGTGGGCTGATCGAAGTAGATCAGCAGGTTGCGACAGAAGACGAAGTCGTACGGGGTCCGCGCCAGCAGCGCAGGATCGAGTAGATTCCCCGCGCGAAAATCAACGCGCTCGCGCACTCGGGCCTGCAACTCGTAGCCCTGCCCGATTGCATCGAAATAGCGTTCACGGAAGCTGACGTCAGTGCTGCGAAACGAGTTTTTGCCATACACCCCACGACGCGCACGCTGAATCGACAGCGGGCTGATATCCATGGCATCAATAGTGAACTGCGCCGGCCGCAGATTAGCGTCCAGCAAGGTCATGGCGATGGAATAAGGCTCTTCACCGGTGGAGCAAGGCAGGCTGAGGATGCGCACCGGGCGCGTGTTACTCAGGTGCTCGGCGCGCGCGCGGGCCAGCTGCGCCAGAGAAACGAACGACTCGGCGTAGCGAAAAAACCAGGTCTCGGGGACGATGACCGCTTCAATCAGCGCCTGCTGTTCTTCAGCCGAAGACTGCAGCAGATACCAGTACGCGTCGCTGTTGGCCGACTGTGTCGCCTGAACGCGCTGGCCCAGGGCGCGCTCGACAATCGTCTCGCCTATGGAGGCCACATCCAGACCGATGCGGTCCTTGAGAAAGCTGAAAAAACGCTCTTCAGGATTCATGTCTGCCCCCCGCCGCGTCTTCGTTCTGCACCTGCGGTGGGTACAGCAACTCGCGCACCTGTTCACTGAGCAGGTCGTGAACCTTGATCCACTGCACCAGCCCCGCCGGGTCCTCGCGCACCGGACCGAGCCAGGCAGCGCCGGGGTTGTCCAGGCCGTACGCCTTGAACTCCTCGGGCAGGCAACGCAGGGTATCGGTAGCCTGCTCGATGATCAGACCCAGAAGTTGCCTCGGCTGCCCGGCCTGGGCGCGATAATTGACCAGCACCAACCGGGTACTGGTTCGCGCACGCGCTTGCTGGCCGAATGCCAGGGCGGCGAGGTCAATCACCGGAATCACCTGCCCGCGATGCGCGAGCATGCCCGCCACCCAGTGCGGTGCGTGGGCAATCGCCTTGAGATTCAGATGCGGCAACACCTCGGCAATCTCCGCCGCCTCAAGGGCGTAACGCTCGGCGCCGATGCGAAACAGCAGGAACAACTTGTGTTTTGCCATCACCGGCGCGCTGCCGCGATGGGCTGATTGATCGCTCATGGGCGCGCCTCACACCTTGAAGCGCGATACGCCACTGCGCAATCCAACCGCCACCTGGCTCAGCTCGTCGATGGCAAAACTGGCCTGACGCAGCGACTCCACGGTCTGGCTGCTGGCATCGCCCAACTGCACCAGTGCCTGGTTGATCTGTTCGGCGCCGGTGGCCTGAGCCTGCATCCCTTCGTTGACCATCAGCACGCGGGGCGCCAGCGCCTGCACCTGCTGAATGATCTGGGTCAGTTGCTCGCCAACCTGAGTCACTTCGAACATGCCGCGCCGCACTTCTTCGGAAAACTTGTCCATGCCCATCACGCCCGCCGACACCGCTGACTGAATCTCACGCACCATCTGTTCGATGTCGTAGGTTGCAACCGCAGTCTGGTCTGCCAGGCGTCGTACTTCCGTGGCAACCACTGCGAAACCGCGTCCGTACTCGCCCGCCTTCTCCGCCTCGATGGCGGCATTGAGCGACAGCAGGTTGGTCTGGTCGGCCACCTTGACGATGGTCACCACCACTTGGTTGATGTTGCCGGCCTTCTCATTGAGGATTGCCAGTTTGGCATTCACCAGATCCGCCGCGCCCATCACCTGATGCATGGTTTCCTCCATGCGCGCCAGCCCTTGCTGGCCGGACCCGGCGAGGTTGGAGGCCTGATCGGCAGCATTGGTGACTTCAGTCATGGTGCGCACAAGGTCACGCGAGGTGGCGGCAATTTCCCGCGAGGTAGCGCCGATCTCCGTGGTGGTCGCGGCCGTTTCAGTCGCGGTGGCCTGCTGCTGGCGCGAAGTCGCGGCGATCTCGGTCACCGAGGTCGTGACCTGGATGGAGGAACGCTGGGCCTGGGAAACCAGCCCGGTCAGCTCGGTGACCATGGCATTGAAGCCGGTTTGCACGGCGTCGAATTCATCCTTGCGGTCCAGGCTGAGACGCTGGCTCAGATCGCCGGTACGCATGACGTCAAGGATACTGACGATGCGTTGCATCGGTGCAATGATCGAGCGCATCAGCAGCAGACCACAGGTCACGGCGGCGATGACTGCAATCAGAAGAGACAGGACCATGCTGATCTTGGCCCCGGTAACCGCCGAGACAATATTGTTGGTCGCATCATCGGCCACTTTCTTGTTGATCACGATAATGTCATTGAGCTGCTTGCGGCCCAGGGTCCAGACCGGCCGGGTCTGGTCGTAAAACTCGGCGCGGGCGGCGGAATAGTCACCGCGCTGATAACTGGCGTGGACATCGGCGAGCAGCCGCGTATAGGCATCGCGCTGTCGTTCGAAATCAGCGAAGTTGACACGATCAGCTTCGTCGAAAATAGTGGTTTTGTAGTTATCGACCTGCTCCTGCAGGCGAACTTCGAAATCCCGGAACTGATCCTTTTCTGCCTGGGTCAGGGGCCGGCCCTGCCCCTCACCAATCAACTCCAGGGTGCGGATGTAACTTTCGCCCCAGGCGCTGCGCATCAGGGTGCTGTAATAAACACCCGGCAGCGCATCGAGCCGCACTTCTTCTTCACTGGACTGAATGGATAACAGGCGGAAAAAAGAAACGACAACCATCAACAGCATGATGGTGATGATCACGGCAAAACTTGCCAGAATCCGTTGGCGCAAGGTCCAGTTCTTCACGGTCATCCCTCAAGAGTTCAACACCGGGCTTCACACCGGGTTCAAGAAGCGGACCGCCAAGCGATCCATCGCGGCCTGAGTATAGCCCAGGCTTTAGCGAACTCATGAGGTTGTTTCCGACGAAAATCAGAGCTATTTCAACAAAAAATGAGGAAATATCCCACAGAGGATAAGCGCGGCACCGCAACCGGCGTCAATTGCTGAAATGCCGGCGCGATGCACCTTCAACCGGTCGTCAATTCAAGCCAAATATCAAGCCTGAGCCTGACGTACCTGAATTTCCAGCTCGGCCTTCAGCGCCGGGGCCAGTTTCAGCTGACGTGCCAATTCGTCCAGATAAGCGCGCTCCATGAAATGTTCTTCGTCCACCAGCATCACACTGGCGATGTACATTTCAGCGGCCATCTCCGGCGTGCGGGCGGCGCGGGCGACTTCGGCCGGGTCCAGCGGCTTGTGCAATTCGGCGTGCAGCCACTGCTGCAACTCCTGATCACCCGTCAGTCGGGTGAACTCGCCTTCGATCAACTCACGTTCGCGTTCATCGACGTGACCATCGGATTTCGCTGCCGCCACCAGCGCTTGCAGGATCGCCTGACTGTGCTCTTCCACCTGCTCGGGGGCAACGCGGTCGATGGTCTGCGGCTCGGCCTGCGGCGCCGCGCCCTGCTTTGCCTGCCAGTTGCCGTAGGCTTTGTAGGCGATCACGCCAAGTGCGGCCAGCCCGCCGTAGGTCAGGACCTTGCCGCCCACCTTGCGCGCACCCTTGTTACCCATCAGCAGGCCCATCGCGCCAGCTGCCAGGGCGCCACCGCCTGCGCCGGACAACATGCCACCCAGGCCGCCACTCTTGCCCGCGCAGCCCAGCATGCCGCCTAGACCCCCGCTCTTGCCCGCGCCGCTCAGCAAGTCGCCTATTCCACCGGCGAGGCCGCCGGATGATGACTTGTTACCGTCCGGACGCTGACCGCCGGTCTTGTCCTGCAGCATCTGCTGGCCGGATTTTAGAAGCTGGTCGAGTAAGCCACGCGTATTCATAGGAAACCTCCGTAACCGTCGTCAGAAAATTCTGTGTTCAGAGATTAAAACGAAGTCGCCAGGCACTGTTTCCGGTTGTGCTTCCGAATGTTGCAACGTGCCTGCCCGACCTCACCTCTGGTGCGGCACTGTCAGTCGCGCAAATCAGACTCGTGGATCGGCTGATCGCGATGGGTTGCGCGCTGGTATTGCGCAGGCCAGGTCGCCAGACGGCCGCCCAGGTCTTCATCGGCGCGCAGCGGCCAGTACGGGTCACGCAGCAGCTCGCGGGCAAGCAGGATGATGTCGGCCTGGCCGGTGCGCAGGATGTGCTCGGCCTGGGCTGGATCGGTGATCATGCCAACGGTACCCGTGGCGATGTCCGATTCCTTGCGCACGCGCTCGGCGAATCGGGTCTGGTAGCCAGGGCCGACCGGAATTTCAGCGTTGGCCGACGTGCCGCCAGACGACACATCGATCAGATCGACACCGATGGCTTTCAGGCGTCGTGACAATTCCACGGTTTCGTCGGCATTCCAGCCATCCTCAACCCAATCGGTGGCAGACACACGCACAAACAGCGGCAAATCCTGCGGCCAGATCGCGCGCACCGCCTGGGTCACTTCAAGAGTGAGGCGAATGCGGTTTTCAAACGAACCGCCGTAGCTGTCCTGGCGCTGATTGCTCAGCGGCGAGAGAAACTGGTGCAGCAGATAGCCGTGGGCGGCGTGAATCTCCACCACCTTGAAACCGGCCGTCAGCGCACGTTTGGCAGCGTCCACGAATGCCTGGACAACCTCCTTGATCTGCGCCAGGTCAAGTTGCACCGGAGCCGTGTGCTTCGGGTCAAACGCGATAGGCGAAGCGCCCCATGGCGTCCAGCCACCTTCATCGGCCTTGATGCTGCCGGAATTGCCCACCCATGGCCGCCAGGTGCTGGCCTTGCGTCCGGCGTGACCCAGCTGAATGCCTGGCGCTGCGCCCTGGGCACTGATGAAGCGGGTAATGCGCTGCAAGCCTTCGATCTGTTGGTCGTTCCACAGACCGAGATCTTCCGGAGTGATTCTGCCGTCCTTGGTCACAGCCACCGATTCGGTCAGGACCAGACCCGCGCCGCCCACCGCGCGGCTGCCGAGGTGGACCAGGTGCCAGTCGTTGGTCAGACCGTCGACGGCAGAGTACTGGCACATCGGCGAGACCGCGATGCGGTTGCGCAATGTCAGCTGGCGAAGGGTGTACGGTTCCAGTAGCAGGCTCATGTGGACCTCTCGAATTGATCAGGCAGTGCCTGGGAGCGCGTCCCCGCTTCAGCAGCGAAACGGGAAAGGCTATTGAGAGTAGTCGACAGCCGCTCTGGGCCGAGGGTTCCTGCCATGTGCTGGCGCCGCGCGATATGCCCTAGCGCGGCGCGATATGCGAGACCAGCAACTGGACCGTCTCGTTGCCGCGAAACTCGTTGAGGTCCAGCTTGTAGGCCAGCTCTACCCGACGAATGTTTGGATTGGGCCAGATGTCACGGTCAACGCCGAAGGCAATGGCATCGAGCTTGACCGACCCGCACTCGCTTTTGAGCACCATCTTCAAGTGGCGCTCACCCACCACGCGCTGCTCCACCAGCTGAAACACGCCATGGAACAGTGGCTCCGGAAAGTGCTGCCCCCAGGGACCTGCATTGCGCAAAGCGCGGGCAAGTTCGAGATGAAACTCCTCCACTGCCAGCGCACCGTCCGACAACAGACGCCCGGTCAGATCCTCTTCATCGAGCTGACGCCTGACCTCGACATCGAAGGCTTCGGCGAACGCCGGGAAGTTGGCTTCAGGCAGTGACAGCCCAGCGGCCATGGCATGACCGCCAAACTTGCTGATCAAGCCGGGATGCTGCGCCGCCACCGCATCGAGGGCATCACGAATGTGAAAATCCGGCACCGAGCGCGCCGAGCCCTTGAGCACGCCGTCGCCCGCGCTGGCGAAGGCAATCGTCGGCCGGTGATAACGCTCTTTCAGGCGCGACGCCAGAATGCCGATCACACCCTGATGCCACTGCGCATCGAACAGGCACAGACCGAACGGCATCGATTCCAGGGCCAGGTCCTTGAGCTGGGCCAGCGCCTCACGCTGCATACCCTGTTCGATGGACTTGCGATCCTGATTCAGCTCATCGAGTTGTACCGCCATCTCCCGCGCCAGGGTTTCGTCCTCGCACAGCAGACACTCAATGCCCAGGCTCATGTCGTCCAGACGCCCGGCAGCATTCAGCCGCGGGCCGAGAATGAAGCCCAGATCGGTGGAGGTGATGCGCCCATGGTCACGTCGCGCCACTTCCAGTATCGCTTTAAGCCCCGGCCGGGCACGCCCCGCACGAATGCGCATGAGGCCCTGATGCACCAGAATGCGGTTATTGGCGTCCAGTGGTACGACGTCGGCAACGCTGCCCAGTGCCACCAGATCAAGCAGCTCGCCCAGATTGGGCTCAGCGCGCTGGTTGGCCGTGAACCAGCCGGTCTCACGCAACCGCACGCGCAAGGCCAGCAACACATAGAAAATAACCCCGACACCGGCCAACGCCTTGCTGGGGAAGGTACAGCCTGGCTGATTGGGATTGACGATGGCATCGGCGGCGGGCAACTCGTGGCCCGGCAAATGGTGATCGGTGACCAGCACCGTCAGCCCGGCCGCTTTGGCAGCGGCGACGCCTTCAACGCTGGAGATGCCGTTGTCGACGGTCATCAGCAACTGCGGTTCGCGCTCCAGCGCCACGGCGACGATTTCCGGCGTCAGCCCGTAGCCGTATTCGAAGCGGTTGGGCACCAGATAATCCACATGAGCGGCGCCCAGCAGGCGCAAACCCAGCACGCCCACGGTGCTGGCGGTGGCGCCATCGGCGTCGAAGTCACCCACGATGAGGATACGCTGACGCTGGTCAAGGGCCGTGACAAGGAGGTCCACCGCAGCGTGGATGCCTTTGAGTTGTTGCCAGGGAATCAGCCGCGCCAGGCTCTTGTCCAGATCGGCTTCCGTCAGCACGCCGCGAGCCGCGTACAAACGCGTCAGCAAGGGCGGCAGATCGCCAAGAAAAGGCAGGGTGTGCGGCAGGGTACGAGGTTCAATGCGCATGCGGTTCCGCTGTTTCTCCGAGTGATGATCTCAATGTCCTGCCAGCGTGGCAGCCCAGCGCGGCGATCAGCCGCGCTCGCCGGTCAACCACTGCAACTGCACTTCGTGCTGGCCGCGGTCGTCGGTGACGAAAATCGTCCCCTCGCTGATCATCACGTCCCACTTGATGACGCGAGGCATGTCTTTGGCCAGCACTTCAAGGATTTCCTGAGGCACGGCAGCAATGTTGACGTTCTTCAGGTTCCTGATCGCCGGGATCACTTTGCCCTCCCACACGCGCAGGCTGCCATAGGCCAGCAGGCTGGTGCGTTCCGTGCGCCGCGAGCACCACGTCAGGCGGTCCGCATCCGGCTGGCCGACCTCGATCCAGTGCAGGACGCGATCATCCAGGCTTTTTTCCCACAAGGCGGGCTCATCCACGTCAGACAGACCACGACCAAACGCCAGCTGCTCGTTGTACCAGAACGCATAAGCGAGCAGGCGCACGGTCATGCGCTCTTCGGTTTCGGAAGGATGGCGGGCGATGGTTTGCTTGACGCTCTCGTACACCCCGCGATCCAGGTCGGTGAGGTTCAGTTCGAATTTGTAGGTCGTGGACGGCTGGGCCATGAACGGGCTTCTAGAGACAGGAAAGACGGCAAGTCTACCCGATGCGGCCCTGCTGAACGACCCGCCCGACCGATCTACACCAATGAACGGGGAAAGAGCACAGGCCCAGGCAGGGCCTGCGATCGACAGGCGCACGTAACCCACAAAAAACAAACCCCGAACAGCAGAGCGCTGGCCGGGGTTAAACCTTGACCCATCGGGCCTTTAAACCGGCCTGAACAGCCGCGTGACGTGCTCAGGCCTCATATCAATAATCGGTATCGCCACACCTGTTGCCGGCTCACCCTGAGGCTGCAAAGGTTCAGGCAAAACCCAGAGCAGGAACGAACGCGCGGCCCAGTGCAGCATTGCGCATGGCGGCGATGACGCAAGGCTCGATGCGCCCTTCGGCGACCATCAGATCACGGCGCAGACCATCAACCAGATCGGTGAGCTGGCGTCTGTCACACAGCTGCGCTGCAGGGAACGTGCGCTCGGTCACCACTACACCGGCTGCATCCTTGAGCGACACCAGACGCTCACCCAGCATGCCCACTGGCCCGAGTTCTGCGTGGTAGGGCGTCAGCGCTTCGCTTAACAGCAAGCTGATATTTTCCATGGGGATCACCACTCAACAGTTTGAATGCAAAGGTGCTTATAAATGACTATTGCCTGCGCCCGAAAGTTCGGGCCTGTGCAAAATGTATGTCAACGAGCATGCCAGCGAGATGTGACAGAAATAATCTGCAGGCTTGGGCGCAGGATCCTGAGCGCCCAGCGCTAGATCGACGACTGCGCATTGCGATCGGCCACCTCTATCCATCCCCCGAGCACACCCTGCAATTGACCGTCGGCGCGGGCGAAGGGCGCAGTCCAGTGCAGCGCGCTGATCACGCCGCCGGGCAGTTCCATGCTGCGCCTGACCACCGTCGCTTCGCCAAGGGTGACCATCCGCACGTAGTCATCGTGCAGCAGCCGGGCCGTGCTGGCGGGAATCAGCTCGATGTCGATGGTGCGACGGCCATTCATCTGCTCGAAGCTGATGCCCAGGCTCTGCTCGTAGCTACGGTTGCACGACACCAGTCGGCCTTGCAGGTCGCGCACGTAAACCGGGGCGGGCACGGCGCTGACCAGCGACTGCCTGAATGCCAGCTGATCGCTCAGCGCACTTTCGGCCTCTGATCGTCGCCCGATCTCGGACTGCAACCGACGCCGCCACACCAGCCAGGACAGCCCCCACAGCGTGGCACCGGGCAGCGCCCAGTAGACTCCTTGCGGGATCCTCTTCCAGAACGATTCACGAGGGAGTGTATCAATCAGCCACTTGGCACGAATCGCGCGCATCTCCATCACCGGAAACTCTTCCAGCGCCTTGTTCAGAATACTCAGCAACTCGGGCGCGGACTTGATCACCGAAAACTGATCGGGCGACCACCACCCTTCCAGGCTACGGCCGACTTTCAATTTGTCCGACTTATAGAGATAGGCGCCAGCCTCGTTCTGGACGGCGGCAGCGGCGACGCCGGATTCGACCAGTTCACGCGCCTTGGCGTAGTCGGCCACTCGCTGCAGGGTGATGCCCGGATAATCGTGCGCAATCTTCTGTCCCAGCGCGTGATTGGCGGGCAATGCCAGCACCTGTCCATCAAGTTCGGTCAGCGAGTGCGGTGATGAGCTGTCGGCCCGCACCACAAGCACCCAGCTGTTACCGCCAAAAGCGTGACTGAAATCGAACAGCTCGCGACGCTCGGCATTTTCGGCAAGGGTGGTATTCATCTGCGCCTGACCACTGCTCATCAGCATATAGGTCTGCTCGATCGTGGCGGACTCGACATACGTGAAGCGCAGCCCGGTCAGGCGTGAAATGCGCTGCAGCACGTCAACGTTCAGCCCTACCCAGCTGCCGTCCTTGTCGCGATAGATGTAAGGCGGGTGTTGCTGGGACGCTACGGTCACCACCGGATGCTTGCGTATCCAGTTGAGCTCGGGCCGGCTCAAGGCCAGACGCTGGCTTGAGGACTCGCGTGCCTGCCCAAGCGTCCAGAGCTCGGCTATTTCGCCACACACTTCAGGTTCGAGCTCTTTGAGTGCCCGATCAATCAGTTGGAGTAGTGGCCCATCCTGTTTGCGCAGGGCGAAGGAAAAACCGTCTGCCGGCAAGGCACTGGCAGAGTGCATGCGCAGATCGAGGTAAGGACGCAGGGCCAGGTATGAGCTGATGATGATCTCGTTGGTCAGCAGCGCATCGACATCGCCATGAACCACAGCCTGCACGGCACTGAAGAGACTGGGCGCAAGAATGACCTCGCTGTCTGGATAGGCACCCTGCACGGCGCTGGCATGAGCGTAGCCTTCGACCATGACAATCTTCATGCCTGCCGGTATACGGCCAGACAACTGACCGGTTCGACGCATGACCAGTACCGACCTGTCAGCCTGATAGGATCGTGACGACACCAGGTCTGGCGCCCCATACTTGTAGGCATTGGCAGTGGGAAGCAGGTCAATACTGCCCTGGCGTAGCGCGTGGACAGCATCTTCGGGCTGGGCAAAGCCTGTGATCTGCCACTTCACGCCCAGTTTTTTGCCAATCAGGCTCAGGTAGTCGGCACTGATACCTTCATATCGATTGCGGTCGGTGGCGATGTCAAACGGTTCGTGATCAGCCGTCATGACACCCACTCGCAAAGGGCCACGCGCCTCAAGCCAGCGACGCTCGGCGATTGAAAGGGACAGAGGCGCAGTGCTCAGCGCAAGATCGTTAAGACTGAACGTAAGGTTGTCCACAGCCTGCGCCATCGGGCTGCCCAGGGCTGCCAGCAGGAATGAGAGCAGGTACAGCGCGCATATCGGAGGGGCGCTGCGCGTCCTGCTCTCAGCGTTTCGTTGGTTCATTTTTTTCACAACAACTGACTCATCCGTAAGTGTCCACCTCCCAAAGTTTCTCACGCGCAAATGAGAAGGCCCGCCAAGTGGCGGGCCCTAAGTTGTTACACAACTATACGGTTACAGCGGTTTACCGCGGTTGCCATGCAGGCTGACGAAGGCCTGTATGGCTTTGAGGTCATTGGGCAGAACAGTGCAGCGTTCGTCACGGGTGAATAAATCAGACAAATGTGCAGGTAGTTCGAGCGCTTTTCCTACACCCGCCTTCTCCACTGCCTCGGGGAATTTCACCGGATGGGCCGTGCCAAGGATGACCATGGGGGTGTCGAGGCTGCGACGGCATGAACGCGCAGCCTTCACGCCGATTGCGGTATGCGGGTCCAATACTTCTCCCGTGTGGGCAAACACCTCGGCAATGGTCTCGCAGGTTTCCTCGTCACTGACGGCCAGGGAGTCGAACAGCTTGCGGGTTTCGGTCCAGCGCTCGGCATCGACGCTGAAACCACCGCCCTGCCTGAAGGTATCCATCAGCCCCGCCAGTGCAGAGCCGTTGCGCCCGTGCATGTCGAACAGCAGGCGCTCGAAATTCGACGAGACCATGATGTCCATGGACGGCGACAGTGTGGCGTGCAGGGTTTCCTTGACGTACTGGTTGCCGCTCATGAAACGGTGCAGGATGTCATTGCGGTTGGTGGCGACAATCAGTTGATTGATCGGCAGGCCCATGTTGCGCGCCAGGTACCCGGCAAAGATATCGCCGAAATTTCCGGTTGGCACCGAGAACGCCACCGAACGCGCAGGACCGCCCAACTGCAGCGCCGCGTGGAAGTAGTAGACGATCTGAGCCATGATCCGCGCCCAGTTGATCGAATTGACTGCCACCAGCCGCGTGCCCTTGAGAAAGCCCTGATCAGCGAAGCTGTTCTTGACCATTTCCTGGCAATCGTCGAAGTTGCCTTCCACGGCGATGTTGTGGATGTTGTCGCCGAGAATCGTGGTCATCTGCCGACGCTGCACATCCGATACCCGATTGTTGGGGTGCAGAATGAAAATGTCGACGTTCTCGCATTGGCGGCAGCCTTCGATGGCCGCCGAGCCGGTGTCACCCGAGGTCGCGCCAATGATGACGACGCGCTCGCCACGCTTGGCCAGCACGTAATCGAGCAATCGCCCCAGCAGTTGCAGCGCAAAATCCTTGAATGCCAGTGTCGGCCCGTGGAAAAGCTCCAGCACCCATTCATTGCCGTGTAGCGGGCGAAGTGGCGCCACGGCGCTGTGTGCAAAAACTGCGTAGGTCTCTTCCAGAATCTTCTTGAAGTCGGCATCGGGGATGCTACCCGCAACAAACGGACGCATCACCCGGAATGCCAGCTCGTGATAAGGCAACCCGGCCCAGGAGGCGATTTCTTCGTGGGTGAAGCGCGGAAGATTTTCCGGCACATAGAGCCCACCGTCGCTGGCAAGCCCGGTCAGCATCACGTCTTCGAAATTCAGGGCCGGTGCCTGGCCGCGTGTACTGATGTAGCGCATAAGATTTTCAAACCTTCGGTTTGAGCTTCAAGTTTCAGGCTGCAAGCTGCAAGTCAAAAGCAGTCCACTTTCACGTGTAGCTTGCAGCCTGTCACTCGCCGCTCTCAATTAATTGAGATGTTCGACGCGGATGCGGACCACTGGGCCGACGACGTCCTGCAAGGCTTGCAGCGCTTCAATGGCGTCGTTCATGCGGCGCTCGATAACGCGATGGGTCAGCAGGATCATCGGCACCAGGCCGTCATGTTCTTCGACTTCCTTCTGCATGATCGATTCGATGTTGATGCCCCGTTCCGACAGAATGCTCGCCACCTGAGCCAGCACGCCAGGCCGATCCTTGGCCTGGATGCGCAGGTAGTACGCGCTTTCACAGGCGTCGATGGGCAAAATCGGATGCGCGGACAGTGAATCCGGCTGGAACGCCAGGTGAGGCACGCGGTTTTCCGGGTCCGAGGTCATCGCCCGCACCACGTCCACCAGATCGGCAACCACTGATGAAGCCGTTGGCTCCATGCCCGCGCCGGCCCCGTAGAACAGCGTCGAACCCGCCGCATCACCATTGACCATGACCGCGTTCATCACGCCATTGACGTTGGCAATCAGGCGATCCGCCGGGATCAGTGTGGGGTGAACCCGCAACTCGATGCCTGCATCGGTACTGCGCGCCACGCCCAGGTGCTTGATGCGATAGCCCAGTGCTTCGGCATAGTTGACGTCCGCAGTGGTCAACCGCGTGATGCCTTCGGTGTAGGCCTTGTCAAACTGCAGTGGAATACCAAAGGCGATGGACGCCAGGATGGTCAGTTTGTGCGCAGCGTCGATACCTTCAACGTCAAAGGTGGGATCAGCTTCGGCATAGCCCAGCGCCTGGGCTTCAGCAAGAACATCCGGGAAGGTGCGGCCTTTCTCGCGCATCTCGGTGAGAATGAAGTTGCCAGTCCCGTTGATGATGCCCGCGACCCAGTTGATGCGGTTGGCCGACAGGCCTTCACGAATGGCCTTGATGACCGGAATCCCACCCGCAACCGCCGCTTCGAACGCGACGATCACGCCCTTCTCGCGCGCCCTGGCGAAAATTTCGTTGCCGTGCACCGCGATCAGCGCCTTGTTGGCAGTGACCACGTGCTTGCCGTTTTCAATGGCCTTGAGCACCAGGTCACGGGCAACGGTGTAGCCACCCATCAGCTCGATGACGATATCGATCTCTGGGTTGCTGGCCACGGCGAAGACATCGCTGGTGGTGGGGGTACCGGCAATCTGGCAGTTGGGGTTGGGCGTACGCATGGCAATCTGCGCCACTTCGATGCCACGCCCGGCACGGCGGGCAATTTCCTCGGCGTTACGCTTTAGTACGTTGAAGGTACCGCCACCGACGGTACCCAGCCCACAGATGCCTACTTTGACCGGATTCACTCTGAACTCCCCATAAAACGGCCGGCCTGGAGCCGACCGTGGAAAACCGCCATGCGTCGCGACATGGCGCTTCATTTACTCAACGGTCATGGGACACGCTGACTTATTTGGCGTCGAGCGCCAGTTTGGCCACTTGTGCAGCGGGTTGGTAACCCGGAATCAACTGACCGTCAGCCAGTACGATGGCCGGCGTGCCGTTCACGCCGATCGACTGGCCCATTTCAAATTGTCTGGTCACGGGGTTGGCGCACTTGGGCGCTTCAATATTCTTGCCATCGACCATGCGATCCATGGCGCTCTTGCGATCTTTCGAGCACCAGACGGCCTGCAACTGCTCATCACCCGGCGAACCCAGGCCCTGACGAGGGAAGGCAACGTAGCGCACCTCGATCCCCATCTTGTTCAGCTGCGGCACTTCGGCGTGCAGCTTGTGGCAGTAAGGGCAGGTGGTGTCAGTGAACACGGTGATATGCGATTTGGTCTCGCCAATGGCCGGGTACACCACCATATCGGCGGTAGGGATGCCATTGATGGTCTTGGCAATGGCCAGACGCTCGGTTTTTTCGGTCAGGTTGACGGCCTTGCCATCCTGCATCTGAAACAGGTAGCCCTGCATCACGAACTGACCATCGGCGCTGGCATAAAGCACGCGGCCACCCTTGAGTTTGACCTCGTACAGACCGCTCAGGGGGCTGGTGCCGATGCTTTCAACCGGCAGCTCAAGCTTGAGCGACTCAAGTGTCTTGCGGATAGCCTGGTCGGCAGCGGCGTCGGCCTGGGCAAACATACTGAAGGTACTGGCCAGCGCAACAGTTGCGGCAGCGATAATCTGGGTCACGCGCATGAAAACTCCTCGGGCGGCGAGCAGATGGGCCGGGGCAGGATTGCACCCTGCAGCCACAGTCTGCGAAACCGGCAAAGCCTACCACATTAGGCCGTCAACACCGACCCGGAGCGTGATAAGCGTCAGCCTGTACCAGGCGACGGTCAGCACTCAACCACGCGGGTGATGTCTGGCGTGCATCTCCTGCAATCGGGCGCGGGCGACATGGGTGTAGATCTGGGTTGTGGACAGGTCGCTGTGGCCCAGCAGCATCTGCACCACGCGCAGGTCTGCGCCGTGATTGAGCAAGTGAGTGGCAAACGCGTGACGCAGTGTGTGCGGCGACAGTGACTTGCCGATACCGGCGACAGCAGCCTGATGCTTGATGCGATGCCAGAAGGTCTGGCGGGTCATCTGCTCACCGCGCTGACTGGGAAACAGCACGTCGCTCGGGCGCCCCGCAAGCAGCTCGTCACGAGCACCGCGCATGTAACGCTCAATCCAGACGATGGCCTCCTCCCCCATGGGCACCAGACGCTCCTTGCTGCCCTTGCCCATGACGCGCAGGACGCCCTGACGCAGGTTGACCTGCTCCAGCGTCAGGCTGATCAATTCGGTCACCCGCAGGCCGCAGGCATAAAGCACCTCCAGCATGGCCTTGTCGCGCTGGCCGATGGCTTCGCTCAAATCCGGCGCCCCCAACAGCGCTTCAACGTCAGCTTCCGACAGTGACTTGGGCAGCGGCCTGCCCAGCTGGGGCATGTCCACATGTAACGTAGGATCGACGCTGATCAGTTTTTCTCGCAGCAAGTAGCGATAAAAACCGCGCACCCCGGATAGAAAACGCGCGGTGGAGCGTGGCTTGTAGGCCTTGTCGACGCGCCAAGCAAGATGATCGAGGATCGCGTCCCGACTCACGGCAAGCAGTTGCGCCCCTTGCTCCTGCAACCAGCCATTGAACAGGGCCAGATCGCTGCGGTAAGCATCCCGAGTGTTATCCGACAAACCTTTTTCCAGCCACAGGGCATCCAGAAAACGGTCGATCAGCGGATCATCAATGGCAGCCATTATTCATTCGCGCTTGTGCTGTAGGGCATTGGTAAACAGGGGATCACAATAAATCTGCGGACACAAAAAAGCAGCCCTAAGGCTGCTTTTTTCATGCATCGGACAACTGTACTTAAGACAGTTTTTCCTTGATGCGAGCTGCTTTACCGGACAGGTCACGCAGGTAGTACAGTTTGGCCTTGCGAACGTCACCGCGACGTTTCACAGCCAGGCTGTCGATTTGCGGGCTGTAGGTCTGGAAAGTACGCTCTACGCCGACACCGTTGGAGATTTTACGAACAGTGAAAGCACTGTTCACGCCACGGTTACGCTTGGCAATAACGACGCCTTCGAACGCCTGCAGACGAGCGCGATCGCCTTCCTTCACTTTCACCTGAACGACAACAGTGTCGCCCGGGGCAAAGGTAGGGATTTCTTTGGTCATCTGCTCTGCTTCGAGTGCAAGGATGATTTTGTTGGTCATGCTGTGCTCCTAAGGTAAATCATCAGGATTTACCATCGATACGTTAACTATCGTCCCGTTCGCGGATGTATTCCGCGAGCAGCTTCTTCTCTTCTCCAGAAAGCGAGCGGCTTTCCAGAAGATCGGCGCGTCGTTCATAGGTCCGCCCAAGGGACTGCTGTAAACGCCAACGCCGGATATGCGCGTGATTGCCACTTAGCAACACGTCGGGAACACGCTGATCCACATACACCTCCGGTCGGGTGTAATGCGGGCAATCCAGCAGACCATCAGTGAAGGAATCTTCCTCCGCAGAGTCCGCATGCCCTAAAGCTCCAGGCAGCAGCCGCGTAACCGCATCGATCAGCACCATTGCCGGCAGCTCGCCACCAGACAGTACATAGTCACCAATCGACCACTCTTCATCGACATGAGCTTCAATGAAACGCTCGTCAATGCCTTCATAACGACCGGCGATGAGGATAATAGCCTCCTCTTGCGCCAGTTCGCGTACCGCAGACTGATCCAGCTTGCGGCCTTGTGGCGACAGGTAAATCACCTTCGCCGCCTCCCCTGCAGCCAGCCTGGCCTGAACCAGAGCGTCCTCAAGGGGCTTGATCTTCATCACCATGCCCGGACCACCGCCAAATGGGCGATCGTCAACAGTGTGATGCCGATCCGTGGTGTAGTCCCGCGGATTCCAACAGGTAAGCTGCATCAGCCCCTGTTTCACCGCACGGCTGGTAATGCCGTATTCGCTGATGGCGGAAAACATCTCGGGGAACAGACTGATCACTTCTATGCGCAGGCTGGCCATTGCCTAGAAGTCCGAATCCCAATCCACCTTCATCTCGCCAGCTACCAGGTCGACTGCCAACACGCATTGTTCCGTATAGGGCAACAGGCGTTCGCGATCATCCAGGCTGCCAACGCAGGGCTTGACCACCATTACATCATTCGAGCCCGTCTCCAGGAGATGGTCGATCTTCCCGAGCAATTGCCCGAGGTGGTCGACGACCTTGAGACCTTCGAGCTGGTACCAGTAGTACTCGCCGTCAGTCAGATCAGGGAACAGGTTGCGCGGCACACAGATTTCAAAACCGGCCAGAAGACGAGCTTCTTCACGGTCATCGAGACCTTTGAGCTTTGCGACCAGGAACTTGTTTTGCAAGCGTCCGCTGACCAGCTCTACCTGTTTAACGCTGCCTTCGCGCCGAAGCGTCCAGGTGTTGTAATCCAACAGGTTTCCAATCGGATCAGTAAAGGAAAAGACCTTCACTTCGCCGCGAACGCCATGAACCGAATAAATCTTGCCAATGACGATCAAGTCGTCGGCAGTCGTTGGCGCCGCGTTCATGTTGCTCAGGCCGCGACCTTGGTCTTGGCGTGTTCTTTGAGCAACTGGGCAACGCGCTCGGATGTTTGTGCACCCACGCTCAACCAGTAGTTGACGCGCTCTTCGTTCACGGACAGACGAACTTCCTGACCACGGGCAACCGGGTTGAAGAAGCCAATTTGTTCCTTGTGTGAACCGTCGCGCGCATTGCGGCTATCGGTAACAGTCAGGTGATAAAACGGACGCTTTTTGGAGCCGCCCAGAGCAAGACGAATGGTTAGCATTGAACATCGTTCCTGTAGTCGGTGCTGCAAATCTAAGATGCACAGCGGGCATAGGTGCCCGAAAGGCCGCATATTCTAAGGAATATCCCGACTTTTGCAAATGTCTTTTTCCGACGCCTATCGGCGTGCCATCAAGATCTGCCTGGTAGCCATCAATGATGATGGCTGCTGAATGCCCGCAGAGCGGGCGTTTACAAGGGGCGAACCCCCATGTGGAGAAGCGCGCAGAGTCACCTGTGCGCTACCTGTCACATTTTCGGCATGCCGCCGCCGGGCAACATTCCGCCCATGCCGCGCATCATTTTGGCCATTCCACCCTTGGTGGAGAACTTCTTCATCATCTTCTGCATCTGCTTGTGCTGCTTGATCAGACGCCCGATGTCCTGCACTTGAGTGCCCGAACCCATGGCGATGCGACGCTTGCGCGAGCCGCTGATCAGCTCCGGATCGCGCCGCTCTGCCGGAGTCATCGAGTTGATGATGGCTTCCATCTGCTTGAACTGCTTCTCTGCCACGCCCTGAGCATTGCCCATTTGCGACAGGTTGACGCCGCCGATGCTCGGCAACTTGTCCATCAGGCCGCCCAGGCCGCCCATGTTCTTCATCTGTTGCAGCTGATCGCGGAAGTCTTCGAGGTCGAAGCCCTTGCCCTTCTTCAGCTTCTTGGCCAGTTTGTCGGCCTTGTCCTTGTCGAGGGTCTGCTCGGCCTGCTCGATCAGACTGAGCACGTCGCCCATGCCGAGGATGCGCGAGGCAATCCGGTCAGGGTGGAAGGGTTCGAGCGCGTCACTGCGCTCGCCCATGCCGATGAACTTGATCGGCTTGCCGGTAATGGCACGCACCGACAACGCCGCGCCGCCGCGAGCATCACCATCGACCTTGGTCAGGATCACGCCGGTCAGCGGCAACGCATCGCCAAACGCCTTGGCAGTATTGGCGGCGTCTTGACCGGTCATGGCGTCGACCACGAACAGCGTCTCGGCCGGTTTGACGGCCGCGTGCAGCGCCTGGATCTCGCCCATCATTTCGGCATCGATATGCAACCGACCCGCGGTGTCGAGAATGACGACGTCGATGAACTTGAGTTTCGCTTCCCTTATTGCCGCTTCAGCGATGTCCACCGGCTTCTGGCTGATGTCGGAAGGAAAGAAGGTCACGCCGATATCGGCCGCCAGGGTTTCGAGCTGCTTGATCGCCGCCGGGCGATAGACGTCAGCCGAGACCACCATCACGGTCTTCTTCTTGCGCTCCTTGAGGAACTTGGCCAGCTTGCCGGCCGTGGTGGTCTTGCCGGCGCCCTGCAGGCCGGCCATCAGGATCACTGCAGGCGGGGTGACATTAAGGGTCAGCTCTTCGTTGGCCGCACCCATCATGTCTTCGAGTTCGGCCTGGACGATCTTCACGAACGCCTGGCCCGGCGTCAGGCTGCGCGACACTTCAGTGCCGACAGCGCGCTCCTTGACCTTGTTGACGAAGTCTTTGACCACCGGCAAGGCGACGTCGGCTTCGAGCAAAGCCATACGCACTTCGCGCAAGGTGTCTTTGATGTTGTCCTCGGTCAGTTTGGCCTTGCCAGTAACGTGGCGCAGCGTCTGCGAGAGACGGTCGGTAAGGTTTTCAAACATGCGCGATCCTTTCAGGCTCTGTGGCGAGCCCCGGTTGGTGCGGCCCGGCCTGTGTCTAATTGGCGCTCGGCGAGCCTGCGGCTTGAGCAGGTCGCGGATTATAGCGAAGACTCCGCTGCACGGACACCACGGCGTCTGCATCGCTGGTCTTTCGTGGCGTATCGGTTATATGCCAAACTCAGCGCCTTTAAAGGCCCGTCCCTCAGGATTTATGCTTCCCTTGCCACCCAGCCTGCTTCCCAGCCTCGCCGCCGCCTGCCTGTATGCCGCTGCGACCACTTATCAGGGTATCCGCCTGAGCCAGGCCGCTCGGGCCGACAAACGGCTGCTTTGCCTGCTCGGCACCTTGGCGGTGCTGGCTCACGCCTTGGCGCTGTGTTCGCAATTGATCCACCCCATCGGCCTCAATCTGGACTTCTTCAGCGCAGCGAGCCTGATTGCCGTCGCGGTGATTGCCCTGACGCTGCTGGCGACGCTGCGCATTCCGGTGGAGAACCTGCTGGTGCTGCTGTTTCCCCTGGGGATGTTGACGGTACTGTTCGCGCAATTTGTCCCCGCGGGTACGGTCCAGCCAATTGTCGAAGAACCTGGCATCCTCAGCCATATTCTGCTGTCGATTCTGGCCTACGGCATGTTCACGATTGCGGTGTTCCAGGCGTTGCTGCTGCTGGTCCAGGACCATCAGCTCAAGCACAAGCACCCTTCCGGGCTGATCAGGAATTTTCCGCCACTGCAGACCATGGAAAGCCTGCTCTTCGGTTTTCTCTGGGCGGGCTGGTCGCTGCTTTCGCTGTCGCTGATTTCCGGCTGGCTGTTCGTTGAAAATCTGTTCGCCCAGCATTTGGTGCACAAGACGCTGCTTGCCTGCCTGGCCTGGGTGGTCTTCAGCGTGCTGCTCTGGGGTCGCAATCGACTCGGCTGGCGCGGACACAAAGCCATCCGCTGGACTCTGGGCGGCTTTTGCCTGCTGATGCTGGCCTATTTCGGCAGCAAGCTGGTACGCGAATTCATTCTGCACATCTGACGGCCTGCTGATTATGGATAATTTGCCAATCGGTCCGCTGCTCGGTGTCGTGGCGCTGCTGATGCTATGGTCTGGGCTGCTGACTGCAGTTGAAACCGCACATACCCGCTCACTGCGCGCCCGCGACGACAGCAATGTCGATCAGCGGCCAACGCCCCTTGCGTTCGAACCGGCCAGCCTGATTCTGGCCAATACGCTGATCAAGGTGCTGATCACTGTCATCACTACGCTCATCGCCCTCAACTATCAGCTCTTGGGCACCCGGTTGCTCGGCGCCTGGCCGCTCAACGGGCCGACGCTTGCCTGGCTGTCTACTGTCGTCCTGATGCTGGTCTTCGTCGAGCTGCTACCGCGCCGACTGGCGGCAAGCCATCCGACAGCCATGATCTACCTGGCGAACACCTTGCTGCGCCTGCCAATGAAGCTGCTCTGGCCGGTCGCGTGGCTGTTCGACCGTCTGGTCCGCGTGCTGCTGACGCCCTTTGCCGGGCGCGAAAACAGGTCGCGGGAGCCACAAAGACACTCACGCCAGCTGCCTCATGACGGCGTCAACGAACACCACCCTGCCCGTTCGCCGGTGATCACTGGTATTCGTGCACTGGACAGCATTACCGTCAACGACATTCTCGTGCCGCGCAGCGAAGTGGACGGCATCAATCTGGACGACAGCATCGAACTGATCATCGAACGCCTGACACTCTCCCGCCACACCCGGCTGCCGGTGTACCACAACGACATCAATCAGGTTCAGGGCGTGCTCAACACGCGCCAGATCGGCCATCTGTTGCCCAAGGCCGAGCTGACCAAAGAGGCTGTGCTCGCGGCCTGTTACGAGCCCTATTTCGTCCCGGAAAGCACGCCACTGCAAATGCAGCTGCTGAACTTTCACAAGGAGCAGCGCCGCCTTGGCGTGGTGGTCGACGAGTACGGCGAAGTCTTGGGCATTGTCAGCCTGGAGGACATTCTCGAAGAAATCGTCGGTGAATTCGAAAACCAACAGTCGCTGGATAATCCGCATATCCACCCGCAGCCAGATGGTCGCCTGATCGTCGAAGGCGCAGCGTCGATCCGTGACCTGAACAAGAGCCTGGGCTGGCATCTGCCGTCCGATGGCCCGAAGACGCTCAACGGGCTGGTCACCGAGGCATTGGAAACCATCCCGGACAGTGCTGTCTGCCTGAAGATCGGGCCCTACCGCCTGGAAATTCTGCAGACCGAGGACAATCGCGTCACGCAGGTGATGATGTGGCAGCGCCCCGCCAGCCGCTGACCCTTGGGGCGCTTGCTCTGGCCCCTGCCTGATACACACAAGACGTGCGCTGCATGCCGGCAACCTGGGCTAATCTGATCAGCGCTGCACCCACAATAATTAATGTTGCCGCCGGTTTCGTTGCAGCCGTGACGAATGCCGCCAGGCAAATGACTGTCAGGACACCCTATGACCCTTCATTCAGCGACGCTCCCTGATATCGACACCAGCGCCCGACCCGCCAACTCCGCAACGCGCGTGGCCACGGCGAGCTTCATTGGCACCGCCATCGAGTTTTACGATTTCTATGTCTATGCCACGGCGGCGGCACTGGTCATTGGGCCGGTATTTTTTCCGCAGACCTCTGGCACCGCGCAGATGCTGTCGGCCTTTCTCACTTTCGGCATCGCCTTTCTGGCGCGCCCGCTGGGCTCGGCGCTGTTCGGCCATTTCGGAGACCGCATCGGGCGCAAGTCGACCCTGGTCGCTTCACTGCTGCTGATGGGCGTCTGCACCACGTTGATTGGCGTGCTGCCAGGCTATGCCACGATTGGCGCCTGGGCGCCGGTCTTGTTGTGTGTGCTGCGTTTCGGCCAAGGGCTGGGGCTCGGTGGCGAATGGGGCGGCGCGGCCCTGCTGGCGACGGAGAATGCGCCCAAAGGCAAGCGCGCCTGGTTCGGCATGTTTCCGCAGCTGGGGCCGTCGATTGGGTTTCTGGCGGCCAACGGGCTGTTTCTGACCCTGGCGATGACCCTGGACGACGAGCAGTTCAGGGCCTGGGGTTGGCGCATTCCCTTTCTGCTCAGCGCGGTGCTGGTCATCGTCGGGCTGTACGTGCGCCTGAAGCTTGAGGAAACCCCGATTTTTGCCAACGCCATCGCTCGTCACGAGCGGGTGAAAATGCCCCTGGTGGAGCTGTTCAGCCAATATTGGGTGCCCATGCTGCTGGGCGCCGCGTCCATGGTGGTGTGCTATGCGCTGTTCTACATTTCGACGGTGTTTTCCCTGAGCTACGGCGTGTCCACGCTGGGCTACAGTCGCGAAACCTTTCTTGCCCTGTTGTGCTTTGCCGTGCTGTTCATGGCCGCCGCGACGCCCCTGGCAGCGTGGGCCAGTGACCGCTACGGCCGTCGCCCGGTGCTGATCATTGGCGGTGTGCTGGCGATCCTTTCCGGCTTCACCATGGAACCGCTGCTGACTCACGGCACGACCTGGGCGGTGGCGCTGTTTCTGTGTATCGAGCTGTTTCTGATGGGCGTGACCTTCGCCCCGATGGGCGCATTGCTGCCAGAACTGTTCCCGACCCGAGTGCGTTATACCGGCGCCTCGGCCGCTTACAATCTGGGTGGTATCGTCGGCGCATCGGTGGCGCCCTTCTTCGCCCAGAAGCTGGTAGCGATGGGCGGCCTGAGCTGGGTTGGCGGGTATGTATCAGCGGCAGCGCTGATCAGCGTGATCGCGGTGCTGTGCCTGAAAGAAACCCGGGAGGCCGATCTGGACACGATTGCCTGACCTGAATCGGACGTGGGACCGGCTTCAGCCGGGAAGGCTTCATATCCGGCACCACATCCCTGCAGCGCTAGATCACAGCTGGACTTTCACCGCCTGCGACGAACGCATGGCCTTGGCGCGGGCAGCCTCGATGGATTCGTCGCGGGCCAGGGCGACACCCATGCGGCGCTGGCCGCTGACTTCAGGTTTGCCGAACAGGCGCAGCGCGGTGTCCGGTTCGCTCAAGGCGACGTCCAAGTTGGCGAAGGCGGTCTGGGTCGAATGCCCTTCCACCAGAATCACTGCCGAAGCAGAAGGCCCGAACTGGCGGACCTGCGGAATCGGCAGCCCGAGAATCGCACGGGCGTGCAGCGCAAACTGCGACAGGTCCTGGGAAATCAGCGTCACCAGGCCGGTATCGTGCGGGCGCGGCGAGACTTCGCTGAACCAGACCTGATCGCCCTTGATGAACAGCTCGACGCCAAACAGGCCGCGGCCGCCCAGTGACTCGGTTACGGCCCTGGCGACCCGCTCGGACTCGGCCAGCGCCACCGGGCTCATGGCCTGAGGCTGCCACGACTCTTGATAATCGCCCTTCTCCTGACGATGCCCGACCGGCGCGCAGAATGTGGTGCCGCCCGCATGGCGAACGGTCAGCAGGGTGATTTCATAATCGAAATCGATAAAACCTTCGATGATCACCCGGCCCTTGCCGGCACGGCCGCCTTCCTGCGCGTAATCCCACGCCTTCTGCACATCATCGGCAGTCCTGAGCAAGCTCTGGCCCTTGCCCGACGAACTCATCACCGGCTTGACCACACAAGGAAAACCCAGATCACTGACCGCCTGGCTGTAGTCTTCGAAGGTGTCGGCAAAATAGTACGGCGAAGTCGGCAACTTCAGCTCTTCGGCAGCCAGACGACGAATGCCTTCGCGGTTCATGGTCAGTTGCGTGGCGCGCGCGGTGGGGATCACAGTGAAGCCTTCAGCTTCCAGTTCCACCAGGGTGGCCGTGGCGATGGCTTCGATTTCCGGGACGATGTAGTGCGGCTTCTCGGCTTCAATGACGGCGCGCAGCGCAGCCCCGTCAAGCATGTTGACCACATGGCTGCGATGGGCAACCTGCATGGCGGGGGCATTGGCATAGCGATCGACAGCGATCACCTCAACGCCCAGGCGCTGCAGTTCGATCACCACTTCCTTGCCCAGCTCGCCGCTGCCGCAGAGCATTACGCGGGTCGCGACTGGCGACAGTGGAGTTCCGATTTGAGTCATCTCAGGTCCTCATGGAGCAAATGTCGGAGGCTGCTCGCCGGTGGGCAAGCGACCGCTGTGGAGAAAGGCGCGCAATTTACCACGAAGGCCTGCAATTCTCAGCCTGGACGGGCGTTGTTGCGCGCTCGCCAGGCCATGATCAGCCAGACCGCCGTGACACCCGCGAACTTCGACGCCATGGCAGTGGCAATAACCGGCACCGTCATAGCATCGATCAGGCCAAAAAAGATAAAGGTATCCACAGGAATGCTCAGCGCCGAACTGAGCCACAGGCGATCACGCAGTGGCCGTTTGGTAACAGTGAACACCAGCCAGTCAATGCATTCGGACACCGCGAAGGCCGTGGCACTGGCCAGAGCGATAGTGGGATCGGACGTCACATAGGAAAGAATTAGCGCTGCCAGCATCGCAATCAGCGCGCCATGGCCGAAACGGGTCTGGACCATGTCGCGCAGGATGAAGACCAGACCACCCCAGGCGGACCAGATCACATCAAGGTGCGGCGCACTGGAGAAAGCAAAATTGATCAGCACGACGCTGCTGATATAGGCAATCAGAAAAAGCATGGACATGGCTTGCGTGGCGGGATGATCGGCCATGGTAGCAGCCGACAGGAGGCTGTGGGGAACGCGACGTTAGACCACCGTACCCGCCCGGAGCGAAGCCCGGCTCAGGACTTCCACACCAGACCACCCGCCTCGGCGCGCTGGTGACACAACCTGAGCACTGCGCGCCGCTGCTCGTCATCCAGCCGCTGCCAGTCAGTGATCTCCTTCACAGTGCGCTGACAACCCAGACAGACGTCATCGTCGTCCAGCGCACAGATACTGACGCAGGGTGAGGCCACGCGACGCTGGGCTTCCATCATCGCCCCCGCACAACAGCCGGGGCGATCCGGCGGCATGCCGGGGTGTGGACACGAAAGTGTCCAGGACGGTAGTTAATCATTGAGTGTTCCTGGCGCTAGATAACGGAATGTTCAGGCGGGCGATGCAGGCTGATATCGCTGTCGTAGATGACGTTGATCAGCTCGACGATCATGATCGCCGTCAGCCCCCAGATCTTGTACTCGCCGTAACGATAACTCGGCACGTACCAGCTACGGCCCTGATAGTCGATGCGGTGGGTGTGCTCGCGAATGTCCTGGCGAAAGAACTCCAGCGGCACGCTGAAAACGGCCGCGATCTCGGCATCGTTGGGACGGTACTCGACGAAATCCGGAATGAGGCCTACATAAGGCGTGACCATGATGCCGTGCTTGGACACCAGCGGGCTGAGCGGGCCGACGATCTCTACCAGGCCGGGGGGCAGGCCGATTTCCTCCTCGGCTTCCCGAAGTGCGGTGAACACCAGGTCGGCGTCTTCAGGATCGCGCCGACCGCCGGGGAATGCCACTTCACCACCATGGGTCGACAGGCTGCTGGCGCGCAGCGTCAATATCAGTTCAGGCTGGTCACTGCGGGTAATCGGCAGCAACACCGCAGCCTCGGGGAGACGCCGATCCATTTCAAGGGTGCTTGGGGTATGGCTGCTTACGCGGCGAAGTAGCTCATCCAGCATGGGGAATCTCGATCCGTTGCCTGCCTTGCATCATGCACCAAAACCGGCGAGCGCCCCAAGTACTTGTAGGACAATCAATGAAGGCGTAATACGCAGCTTGCCGATCACCCATCGCCCGCGCCAAGATAGCGGCTGAATCCAGCCATTGAACCTGCCCATGAAATTCTGCAGCCAGTGCGGTAACCCGGTTATCCAGCGCGTCCCCGAAGGCGACAGCCGACCGCGTTACCTGTGCGAGCATTGCCACACTATTCATTACCAGAACCCCAACATCGTGGCGGGCAGCCTGCCAGTGTGGCAAGGCAAAGTGTTGCTGTGTCGCCGTGCGATAGAG
Organism: Pseudomonas viridiflava; assembly: GCF_900585905.1. Lineage (GTDB taxonomy): Bacteria > Pseudomonadota > Gammaproteobacteria > Pseudomonadales > Pseudomonadaceae > Aquipseudomonas. The sequence continues at coordinate 617,229 of NZ_UTVH01000001.1, read as the reverse complement.
CCGCGCCTGGGTTACTGGACCCTGCCGGCAGGCTTCATGGAGAACGGCGAGACGATGGAACAGGCGGCGCGCCGGGAAACCCAGGAAGAAGCCTGTGCGGCGCTGGGCGAACTGACGCTGTATACGCTGATTGATGTGCCGCACATCAATCAGGTCCATGTGTTCTATCGCGCCGAGATGGCGTCCGATACGTTCGCCGCTGGCGTTGAAAGCCTGGAAGTGCGCTTGTTCGACGAAGCTGATATTCCCTGGTCGGAACTGGCTTTCATGACCGTGCACCACACCCTGGAATTCTTCTTCGCCGACCGTCGCGAGCACAGCTATCCTGTGCGTACTGAAGCGTTGCAGCCTTCCCGCCCGGCCCCTATATCTTGAAACCACACACATTACGGCACACGTGCGTGCCGTTTCAGGGACTCGTTTTGATGCGTTGGTTGCTCGCTGTTTTCTGCCTGTCAGTCGCCTCGTTGGCGCAGGCCTCCTTTACCCAGACGATTGTGCCCAAGGGCAGCGAGCAGAAAATCGTCGGCGAAAAAGTCATCAACACCGAAAACATTGCCACGCGCAAAATCGACAAGGTGCTGGTGCTCAAGTCCGCTCGCCAACTCCAGTTGATCAGCAACGGGGAAGCGCTGAAAACCTATCGGGTTTCCCTCGGCAAGCAGCCCAAAGGCACCAAGCTGAAGGAAGGCGATCAACGCACGCCGGAAGGGTTTTACTGGCTGGATTGGCGCAAGCCCAGCAACAACTACAACCTGTCGATGCACATCTCCTACCCCAACGCGGCGGACAGCGAGCGCTCGAAACGCGAAGGGGTCAAACCCGGCAGCATGATCATGATCCACGGCACGCCGCTGGACGAGGAATACCCGGAATGGTACTTCCACACGCTGGACTGGACCAACGGCTGCATCGCGCTGAAGAACAACGACATGCGCGAAGTCTGGAATCTGGTGAAAGACGGCACGATGATCGAGATCAGGCCGTAGCGCTCGAAGGCAAGCAATGAGGTGGGATCGGCTTCAGCCGGGAAAGCGGAATTCCTGTCAAAGCAGATGTAGCGTTGGTACGACCCTGTTCCCACCGCCTCAGAAGTCTTCCAGCCGCCAGACTTCGTAGGCCGGTGTTTCGTAAGGGTGAGTCTGCCTGAGCGCCGCCACTGCCTGCTGAATCAACTCATCGGCAACGACAAGCTCAACCTTCCATTCCTGCACCTGCTCGACCTGGCCGTCCTGGCCGTCCTGGCCGATGAAAGGCTGACTGCCCGCCAGCGGCCGAAACTGCCCCTGGCCGAGCACCTGCCATGAACACTGATCGTAAGCGCCGATCTGCCCTGCCCCAGCGGCAAATACGGCGCTCTTGACCTGTTCCACATGACTGGGCGGTACAAAGAACGCCAGCTTGTACATCGCCGGTCAGTTCACCCAGACGCGTGCATTACGGAACATGCGCATCCACGCACCGTCCTCGTTCCAGTCTTCCGGACGCCATGAGTTCTGCACGGCGCGGAACACTCGCTCAGGGTGCGGCATCATGATGGTGACGCGACCGTCACGGCTGGTCAGACCACCGATACCGCGCGGCGAACCATTGGGGTTGGCCGGGTAGGCTTCGGTGATTTTGCCGTGGCTGTCGACGAACCGCAGCGCGACCGTGCCCGACACATCCGCCGCAACCAGCGCTTCGTCAGAGGCGAATTCAGCGTGGCCTTCACCGTGGGCGATGGCGATTGGCATGCGCGAACCGGCCATGCCTTGCAGGAAGATCGACGGCGATTCCTGAACCTGCACCATTGCCACCCGCGCCTCGAACTGCTCGGAGCGGTTGCGCACGAAATGTGGCCACAACTCGCTGCCGGGAATCAGTTCGTGCAAGTTGGACAGCATCTGGCAACCGTTGCACACGCCCAGCGTGAAGCTGTCCTGACGCTCGAAGAAGCTTTGGAACGCGTCCCGTGCACGGCTGTTGAACAGCGCCGACTTGGCCCAGCCCTCGCCTGCCCCCAGCACGTCGCCGTAGGAGAAACCACCGCAGGCGACCATGCCCTTGAAGTCGTTGAGATCGACGCGACCGGCGAGGATATCGCTCATGTGCACGTCGATGGCGTTGAACCCGGCCCGGTCGAAAGCAGCAGCCATCTCCACCTGACCATTGACGCCCTGCTCGCGCAGCACTGCCACTTGCGGGCGCACGCCGGTCTTGATGTACGGCGCAGCAATGTCTTCGTTGACGTCAAAGCCCAGCTTGACGGTCAGGCCAGGATTGTCTTCTTCCAGCAGGGCGTCGAATTCCTGATCGGCGCACTGGGCGTTGTCGCGCAGACGCTGGATCTGATAGCTGGTTTCCGCCCACTGACGCTGCAGCAGACGACGCTGCCCACCGAACACCGGCTCGCCATTGAAGCTGATGGTCACCTCGTCGTTGTTGACCGGCTGACCGATCACCGCCACGCAGTCTTCAAGACCTGCAGCGCTGAACTGCGCGAGGACGTCCGGCGTCGCGTCCTGGCGAACCTGGATCACCGCACCCAGTTCTTCGTTGAACAGGATCGCCGGCAGCTCGGCAGCGGTTTCAGCCAGACCATCCATGTGCAGATTGAGGCCGCAATGCCCGGCGAAGGCCATTTCCAGGGTGGTGACCAGCAGGCCGCCATCGGAACGGTCGTGATAGGCCAGCAGGTGGCCGTCTTGGTTGAGGCCTTGAATCACCGCGAAGAACGCTTTCAGGTCCTCGGCATCATCGACATCCGGCGCAACGCGGCCGAGCTTGCCGTGGGCCTGGGCGAGAATGGAAGCGCCCATGCGGTTCTGGCCACGGCCCAGATCGATCAGGATCAGGTCGGTTTCGCCCTTGTCCATGCGCAGTTCGGGCGTCAGGGTCCTGCGAATATCGGTGACCGGCGCGAAACCGGTGACGATCAGCGACAGCGGCGATGTCACGCTCTTTTCAGTGCCCGCATCATTCCAGCGGGTTTTCATGGACATCGAGTCCTTGCCCACCGGGATGGTGATGCCAAGCGCAGGACACAACTCCATGCCAACGGCCTTGACCGTGTCATAGAGGCGCGCATCTTCGCCGGGGTGACCGGCCGCTGACATCCAGTTGGCGGACATCTTGATGTCCGACAGTTTCTCGATACGCGACGCGGCAATATTGGTCAGCGTTTCACCGATAGCCATGCGGCCCGACGCCGGAGCGTCCAGCAAGGCCAGCGGCGTACGCTCACCCATGGCCATGGCTTCGCCGGTAGTGACATCAAAGCTGGTGGCGGTCACGGCGCAATCTGCCACCGGCACCTGCCACGGCCCGACCATCTGATCGCGCGCGACCAGCCCGGTGATGCTGCGGTCGCCAATGGTAATCAGGAAGCTCTTGCTGGCGACGGCCGGATGGTGCAATACGCGCTGCACGCTTTCCTCGATGTCCAGCATGCTCGGGTCGAAATCATCGCCCAGCTCGGCCTCGCGGTCAGCGCTGCGGTGCATGCGTGGAGCCTTGCCCAGCAGCACTTCCAGTGGCATGTCCACCGGATTGTTGCCGAAATGGCTGTCGGTGACGGTCAGTTGCGGCTCGGCAGTGGCTTCGCCAACGACGGCAAACGGGCAACGCTCGCGCTCGCAGATCGCCTGGAAGCGATCGAAGTCTTCGGCGCCAACGGCCAGCACGTAGCGTTCCTGAGATTCGTTACTCCAGATTTCCAGCGGCGCCATGCCCGGTTCGTCGTTGGGCACGTTGCGCAGCTCGAAGCGCCCGCCGCGACCGCCGTCATTGACCAGTTCCGGGAACGCGTTGGACAGGCCGCCAGCGCCGACGTCGTGGATGAAGCTGATAGGGTTGTGCTCGCCCAGCTGCCAGCAACGGTCGATGACTTCCTGGCAACGACGCTCCATTTCAGGGTTTTCACGCTGAACCGATGCGAAGTCGAGATCGGCAGAACTCGTGCCGGTGGCCATGGACGAGGCCGCGCCACCGCCCAGACCGATGAGCATGGCCGGGCCGCCCAGCACGATCAGCTTGGAACCAACGGTGATCTCGCCTTTCTGCACATGCTCGGCGCGAATGTTGCCCATGCCGCCCGCCAGCATGATCGGCTTGTGATAACCGCGCACTTCATCGCCGTGGGGCGTGCTGATGGTCTGTTCGAAGGTACGGAAGTAACCGGTCAGCGCCGGACGGCCGAATTCATTGTTGAACGCCGCGCCACCCAGCGGGCCTTCAAGCATGATGTCCAGCGCGGTGACGATGCGCTCGGGCTTGCCGTAATTGACTTCCCAAGGCTGGACGAAGCCCGGAATCTGCAGGTTGGAGACGGTAAACCCGGTCAGGCCGGCCTTTGGCTTGGCGCCACGACCGGTCGCGCCCTCGTCACGAATTTCGCCACCCGAGCCGGTGGAAGCCCCAGGAAATGGCGCGATGGCTGTCGGGTGGTTGTGGGTCTCGACCTTCATCAGGATGTGCACCGGCTCCTGCACCGCGCCGTACTGGCGAGTGTGCGGGTCCGGGAAGAAGCGACCGGCGACATTGCCGACGATCACTGAAGCGTTGTCCTTGTAAGCCGAAAGAACCCCTTCGCTGTGCATCTGATAGGTGTTCTTGATCATGCCGAACAGGCTTTTTTCCTGACTCTCGCCATCGATGTCCCAACTGGCGTTGAAAATCTTGTGACGGCAATGTTCGGAGTTCGCCTGGGCAAACATCATCAGCTCGATGTCATGGGGGTTGCGCCCCAGACCTTCAAAACTGGTGACCAGATAATCGATTTCGTCTTCAGCCAGGGCCAGGCCCAGTTCGACGTTGGCCTTCTCCAGCGCGGCACGACCGCCGCCCAACACATCAATGGCAGTCAGCGGCCTCGGCTCGGCGTGGGTAAACAACCCTTCGGCTTCCTGCATGGACCCCAACACCATCTGGGTCATGCGGTCATGCAGGCAGTCGGCAACCAGCTGCGATTCAGCCGGGCTGAACTCGCCTTCTACATAGAAGGAAATACCGCGCTCGATGCGCAGGACGTTCGCCAGGCCGCAGTTGCGTGCGATATCACTGGCCTTGCTGGACCAGGGTGAAATCGTGCCGAAACGCGGCAACACCAGATACAGGCGACCGCTGGGCTCTTGAACCGGCACGCTGGGGCCGTATTTCAGGATGCGACCGAGAACGTCCTGTTCCTCGCCCGTCAGCTCGCCTGCAACTTCGGCAAAGTGGGCGAACTCGGCATACACACCGCTGACAGCTGAAACTTTTTGTTTCAGTTGTTCCAGCAGTTTGCTGTGGCGAAAGGCAGAAAGGGCAGGAGCACCGCGCAGGATCAACATCTTCGGGACAGCCTCGGGAAGGGGTGTGCTTTGAGGCCGTGCATTCTAGACTAAACCGGCTGTTTGAGCACCCGCAACGGCCAGATTCAAGGCATGAACACATCTGCGGTTTGGTCTCACCTTGCAAAACTTCAACCTAAGCTTGCGCACACCGTTAAGCCGGAGGCGAAACGACATCACCGCCTAGCAGACGCGAGCCTTGCTGTCGAGATATGGCGAAGGGTGTGCTTTGCGTATACTGCACCGATGTTTTCCCAATCAGACTTCCGCCCTCGTTGTGCCAGATGGCTCATCGCAACCGGACTCTTCCTGATGCTCGCGGCGTGTGTGGATAAACCCAACACACTGGAACGAGTAAAGGAGGATGGCGTACTGCGCGTGGTCACCCGCAACAGCCCGGCGACCTACTTTCAGGATCGCAGCGGTGAAACCGGTTTCGAGTACGAGTTGGTCAAGCGTTTCGCCGAAGATCTGGGTGTCGAGCTGAAGATAGAAGCGGCGGACAACCTTGATGATCTGTTCGACCAGATCCAGAAGCCCGGTGGTCCGGTGCTGGCGGCAGCAGGATTGATCGACACCGAGCAGCGCAGAAAACAGGCGCGCTTCTCCCATCCTTACCTTGATGTCACGCCTCAGGTGGTCTATCGCAATGGCCAGTCACGCCCCACCGAACCGGGCGATCTGGTGGGCAAGCGCATCACTGTGCTCAAAGGCAGCAGCCACGCCGAGCAACTGGCCGCCCTGAAAGCGCAGAATCCTGCCATAGAATACGAAGAATCCGACGCAGTGGAAGTCGTTGACCTGCTGCGCATGGTCGATGAAGGCCAGACCGACATCACCCTCGTCGATTCCAACGAACTGGCCATGAACCAGGTTTACTTTCCCAACGTGCGCGTGGCCTTCGATCTGGGTGAAGGCCGCGCCCAGCGCTGGGCCGTGGCGTTGGGCGAAGACAACAGCCTGCTCAACGAAATCAACGCCTATCTGGACAAAGTCAGCAAGAACGGCACCCTGCAGCGCCTGAAAGATCGCTATTACGGCCACGTGGATGTACTGGGTTACGTCGGTGCCTACACCTTCGCCCAGCATCTGCAGGAACGCCTGCCCAAGTATGAGAAGCACTTTCAGACTTCGGCCAAAAAAGAACAGGTCGACTGGCGATTGCTCGCCGCCATTGGTTATCAGGAATCCCTGTGGCAACCGGGCGTGACCTCAAAAACCGGCGTACGCGGCCTGATGATGCTGACCCAGAACACTGCGCAAGCGATGGGCGTGTCCAATCGGCTGGATGCCCGGCAGAGCATCCAGGGCGGCGCCAAGTACTTTGCCTACGTGAAGGATCAGCTGGACGACAAAATAGTAGAGCCAGATCGCACATGGTTTGCGCTTGCGTCCTACAACATTGGTAGCGGACATCTGGAAGACGCGCGCACATTGGCGAAAAACGAAGGCCTGGATCCGAATAAATGGCTGGACGTGAAAAAAATGCTGCCGCGTCTTTCCCAGAAAAAGTGGTACAGCAAAACCCGCTACGGTTATGCCCGAGGCGGTGAGCCGGTCCATTTCGTCGCCAACATCCGCCGCTACTACGACATCCTGACCTGGGTAACCCAGCCGCAACTGGAAGGCAGCCAGGTTGCAGAGAGCAATCTGCACGTGCCGGGCGTGAACAAGACCAAACCCGCAGAAGAAAACCCGCCGCTCTGATTTGAATCGCCCTCCCTCCTGTAGGAGTGAGCTTGCTCGCGATGGCGATCTACCTGACCACCGCATTCGCAGCCTTCGGCAGCTCCTACGTAAATCCGGGCGTTACAAAAATTCCGTAGGAGCCCATGAGCAACGCGAGTCGGCGATGGCGATCTAACTGACACACCGCCTCGCCAACAACTGCCTCTTACAAACCATCACCCGCCAAAAACAGCGCGCTCAGCCCTTCGCCCGTCTCATCCTGAAAAACTCGCTGAGCATCGTCCCGCACTCCTCCCCCAGCACGCCGCCCTCAAACAGCACGCGATGGTTGAGAAACCCTTGGGCAAAAAACTGGCCCTGACTTTCGACAATCCCGGCCTTGGGTTCACGCGCGCCATATACCACCCGCATGACACGTGAATGCACGATCAAACCCGCGCACATGCTGCAGGGCTCCAGCGTCACATACAGCGTGCTACCCGGCAGCCGGTAATTGCCGAGGGCCTGAGCGGCCGCGCGGATGGCGACCATCTCGGCATGGGCACTGGGGTCACTGACGCTGATCGGGCAGTTGAAACCACGACCAGTGATCTCGCCGTTCTGCACCAGCACAGCGCCCACCGGCACCTCGCCAAGCAGCGCACCCTCGGCGGCCAGCAAGAGCGCCTCGCGCATGAAATGCTCGTCGCGGCTGCGATCAATAATCACCGGCTGCCTCATCAGGACACCTCGATCGCGGCCATCAGCCCAGTCTCCATGTGATCGATCACATGACAGTGAAACATCCACACCCCCGGATTATCCGCTACCAGCGCAATCCGGGCGCGTTCGTTGCGGCCCAGCAAAAACGTATCGGTGAAATACGGAATGATCTTTCTGCGGTTCGACGCCAGCACCTTGAAGCTCATCCCATGCAAGTGGATGGGATGCTGGTACTGGGTCATGTTCTTGAGTTCGAAGATGTAACTCTTGCCGAGCTTGAGTCTGGCGATAGGCCGGTCGGCGCACGTCTTGTCGGTAATATCCCAGGCCTGGCCATTGATCTGCCACAGGCTCGGCGGCTTGCCGTTGTCGACATTGACCGACATCGATCCCACCCATTCGAAGTTGAAGTTGAGTTTTTCGGCGTTCTCCACATCAGGCTCAGCGATGGGATTGGCGGGCAGCTCAGGCGGCCACTCGCCACCCGCATCGCTGCTGGCCACCGAGCGAAACGTCCCCAGCCGCACCGGGCCGTTACGCAATGCCAGCTCTTCACCCGCAGGCGGCGCCTTGATTGCCAGACACAACCGCATGCCAGGGCCCAGCCAGTAATCCTTGCCCAGCGGCCGTGGCGCCACCGGGTTGCCGTCCAGCGCGTAAATCTGCGCCTCGGCGTCAGGCAAATTGAGCCGATAGGTAACCGTGTTATCCAGATTGAGAATCCGCACCCGCGTGATCTGCCCGGCCGGCAGATCGATCACCGCCTGAGGCACGCCATTAAGCGTCGACAGCCGCCCTGCCGTGCCCTCACGCGCCGCTTCGCGGATCACGCTGAACTCGGTGAACGCACCCACCTCATCCACATGCCAGCTTTTCAGGCTGACCGTGCGCTCGTGTTTGAAGCCGGTCGGCTCGCGCTCCTCGATGATCAGCGGCCCCACCAGCCCGCGCCCCAGCTCTTCGCTACTGCTTACATGGGGGTGATACCAGTAGCTGCCTGCGTCCGGCACCAGAAACTTGTAGTCGAAATATTCGCCGGGCTTGACCGGGAGCTGCGAGACGTAAGGCACACCGTCCATCTCCAGCGGCAGCCGAATACCATGCCAGTGGATGGTGGTCTCCACCGGCAGATGGTTGATGAAACGCAACCGCAGCCACTCGCCCTGTCGCACCCGCAGCTCGGTGCCCGGCGCAGTCCCGCCAAACGCCCAGGCGGGCGTCATATGCCCCGGCACCAACTCGACATCCAGCGGCGCGGCGATCAACTCGAAATCATGCCCCTCCCCCGGCCCCCGCCGCCCCAGCCAATAACGCGAAGCCCCACCCGCCCCCAGCCCCACCACAGCCAGCCCGACCAGGCCACCGAGTACTTGTCGACGGGAAAAAGACATAAATGCTCTGCACCTCAAAACCAGACAACGGCGCCGCAGCAAAGCCGGCGCGAAAGGCGAATACGATACACCTGCATTGGGGAAAAATTAAGGGTGAAGGTGTGGTGGGCGATAGCGGCCTCGGTCCTAATGGGCGAATACCCTGTGCCTGATAAGCGCCAAGCATGACGAGAATATGGAGTGAGCCGTAATTAAGTAGGAGAGCAGAGCAAAATTCGGCCTGTTGAAGCAAAAGTTGAGAGTCACCTCTCAACATGGGACCCACCCAAGCCCCCCCCCGGGGCTAGCAATTCGCGCCAGAATGCAGTTAGTGTTCTGACTTCAATTAATGAGAAGCAGGGAGCTAAGCATGTCATTTGATGCATTTATGAAGGTTGACGGGGTTGAGGGCGAGTCGCTGGACGAGGGGCACCAAGGTTGGATTGAGCTGCTGTCCTACCACTACGACGCCATGCAGTCCATCAGTCAGACAGCCACTTCCAGTAGTGGTGCTTCCGCTGGAGGTGTCTCACTCGGAGACTTCCAGATCAGCAAATACATTGACCGTGCGACTCCTAAACTGTTCGAGCTTTGCTGCAGAGGCTCGCACATCAAAACCGTGACGATCCGAGTCCATCGTGCGGGAACTGAAAAATTTAAGTATCTGGACATCGTGCTTGAAGAGGTGCTGATCGCATTAGTCAGCGGGCAAGGCGCAGAACAGTCAGGCTTCCCTGTCGAAGTCGTAACCTTGAACTACGGACGCATCAAATTCGAATATTCACAGCAACGACGTGCCGATGGTGGGAGTGCGGGCATCGTTTCGGGTGGCTGGGACAGGACCGCTAACAAGCCATTTGCGTAAGGAAACGCATTATGTCTGATGATGGAAGTTTTCGTGTCATCCTCAATTTTGCCCAAATGGCGGCAGTACTTACGCATGAATCTCTTACGCCTGCTGAGATGATGTCTAACCGTATATTTGGCAGCCTACGGCTGGTTGGCGGAATCATTGAGCTTGCTGGTTCGGGTGTACTGTGTGCGTTACCTGAGCCCACGATGATTTCAAAGGTCGGTTGCGTGGCAATGGGTGTTCACGCATCCGATCAACTTTCAGCTGCTTCTACGCAGATTGTGACAGGCAAGCAAACTGACTCATATGCTTTCAAGGCTGGAGCGACCGCAGCCGAGGCTTTAGGCGCCTCTCGAACAACCGGTCAGGTCATTGGGCTAGCCACAGAATTTTTCGTCCCAATTACCACAGCGTCACTTTATAACGCATTCAGGGTTTCTTCAGTGCGTGCGGGAAGAATGACAGTTGCTGTTAGTGAAAAACCGTTACACGCTGCCAGAGAGAGTGTGGGTGGTCATACTTTGCGAGACCACTTTCAAAAAGACACTCCACAGTTGCAAAGGCGCTTGCACCGGGTTAGATCAGCAAAAACGATGACGACTTTTGAAAGTATGGAAATGGCTGAATGGGCTGTTAGCCAAGCATTGAAAGCCAACAAGCTAAAAATTCAGATGTTTTCCAAACTCAAGTTCCTGCGCACCAGAAATAGAATTATATTGGTTAGTGACTTAAACACCGATATTGGATGGGGAATCCTGATATCTGCACAAACGACTCCTGTGAGGATGACTAAAGTTAGAATAATTATTGATTTTACTGAATTCAATCACATGCCTGCATATATTGTTACGGCATTTCCTATTCCTTGAGGCACAAAATGCGCGAATACATGGAGCTAATTGATTTCCTGAAAGAAGTGGGGGACGGTATTCTTGACCATCTACCAGAAAAAGAAAGAGTGAACATTCTTACCACTGAAGAAATAATTAAGCAGTGGATGCAACGAAAAACATACCTTCAAGCACTTTCCTTGAGGAAAGATATAGTGAGCTATACAAAGCTCCACGAGCGCGCTGACTATTCGGTAGACGAAGTTTTCGCGGACTTTGATGTGTGCTTCATCCCTGAAAGGTTTGGAGTTGACGAGCCTACTTTCCTTACTGGCATCCTCGGCTCGATTGATGCTCATATCAAAGAAAAAGAAAAAGCCTTATTGGTCAAATATTTTGGCTGGCTAGGCTACAAATAAAGTGACAGCGGTCATTGAGCTTGCTAAATACAGCCACACGCCCGACTCCACAGCAACTGCCTTTCCATCTATATAAGGCTAGATCCATGGCATACGGATTAATAACCGGCTTCATCTATAATGTTGGTGAAGGTGTCGGAGAGTTCCTATCAGACGATGAGAAGGCGCAGTTCACGCCATTAGGCCTGGACCAGATAGTCAAGAGCTACGTTGATGAACGCAACATGCTCAACGTGGCTTTTCTAAAAAGGCAAATCAAAAAATATATTAAAAAACACATGACTCCGGAAGGCTTGGGATATGTAGACCCCCCATTTAATCAAGAAACATCTTTCGTTGAAGATTACTTCGAAGGAGACTTGTATGTATTCCTCACAAATGTTTTAAGCTTGCTTGATACCGAGTATAAAATCCGCTCACGAAATTTTCTACTCAGATTTACAGGGCGCAGTTGATAGCCTTACATCATTTGCGACCTAAGTCTTCCGAGTAGATAGCCATCTAAATATCAGAAGCAAGCAACTTCATAATCCTGACTTATTCCAAAGCGGAACATCTATGAAAAACGGACTTGAAGTTGAATTATAACTCTAGACGCAATTACTTTTTTATCACCCTTCAAATGCATTGAGGTTTTCGCGATGCGTAGCTATATGCAACTGATAGACTTCATGAAGAGCTTGGCCGACGGAATACTCGACTATCTTCCTGGGGACCAAAGGGCTGGACAGCTGACCATTGAAGAAATAATCGAACGATGGATGGCGGAAAAATCATACTTTTCCGCCCTTTCGCTGAGGAAGGATATTACCACTTATATAAAACTTCAAAAAACCGGAAATTTCCAAGTTGATGAGATATTGTCATGGTACGACCTTTGCTTCATCCCTGATAGATTCGGGGTTGAAGAGCACACTTTTCTTACAAGCATCCTCGGCTCGATTGATGATCATATTAAGAAAAAGAGAAAAACTTCTATCGCTAAGTATTGTGGCTGGTTAGGTCATAGATAAAAATTGGCGCGTACGTATAAGCATCGAAGAACTGGAAAAGGTATTTTGACTAGGGCGTAGCAGATTCTTGTACCTTATCTGGACGCAACCCTCAATAGTGAACTGTGCGCCGTCCGCTAATTAAAGCGGCATGTAGATCATCATCCCACTGCGCAGCTCCATTTCGACCACTCGTCTGCGTCGCAGAGTCTGGCTTGTGATCACCCGTGCCACCTTCGCAAAGTGAGAATTGCAAAAAGCCCGCAATTAAGCGGGCTCCAGTGCATTTCTTGCTAGATCGTGCCGGACAACACCGGCCACTCAATCATTCCCACTCAATCGTCGCAGGCGGCTTGCTCGATACGTCATACGTCACCCGCGAAATGCCTTCGATTTCGTTGATGATGCGGCCGCTGACGGTTTCCAGCAGTTCGTAGGGCAGGTGGGCCCAGCGGGCGGTCATGAAGTCGATGGTTTCTACCGCGCGCAGGGCAACGACCCAGGCGTAGCGGCGGCCGTCGCCGACGACGCCGACGGATTTGACGGGCTGGAAGACGACGAAGGCCTGGCTGACTTTCTGGTACCAGTCGGCTTTGCGCAGTTCTTCGATGAAGATGTGGTCGGCGCGACGCAGCAGGTCGGCGTATTCCTTCTTCACTTCGCCGAGGATACGCACGCCCAGGCCTGGGCCCGGGAATGGGTGGCGGTAGACCATGTCGTACGGCAGGCCCAGTTCGAGGCCGAGGCGACGCACTTCATCCTTGAACAGCTCGCGCAGGGGTTCGACCAGCTTGAGGTTCATTTCTTCCGGCAGGCCGCCCACGTTGTGGTGCGACTTGATCACGTGCGCCTTGCCGCTCTTGGCGCCCGCCGACTCGATGACGTCGGGGTAGATGGTGCCCTGGGCAAGGTACTTGATGTTGTCCAGCTTGCAGGATTCGGCATCGAATACGTCGATGAAGGTGCGGCCGATGATCTTGCGCTTCTTCTCCGGATCGCTTTCGCCAGCCAGGTTATTGAGGAACTGCTCTTCGGCGTTGGCGCGGATCACCTTGACGCCCATGTTCTCGGCGAACATGGCCATGACCTGCTCGCCTTCGTGCAGACGCAGCAAACCGTTGTCGACGAAGACGCAGGTCAGCTGGTCGCCAATGGCCTTGTGCAGCAGCGCAGCCACAACAGAGGAGTCAACGCCGCCGGACAGGCCCAGCAAGACGTTGTCAGTACCGACCTGGGCGCGAACCTGAGCGATGGCGTCTTCAGCGATCTTCGACGGCGTCCACAGGGCTTCGCAACCGCAGATGTCAAGAATGAAGCGCGACAGGATGCGACCGCCCTGCTTGGTGTGGGTCACTTCCGGGTGGAACTGCACGCCGTAGTAACCGCGGGTGTCGTCGGCCATGCCGGCAATCGGGCAGCTCGGGGTGCTGGCCAGAATGTGGAAATCTTCCGGCAGTTTGGTGACTTTGTCGCCGTGGCTCATCCATACGTCGAGGCCGAACAGGCCGTCGGCGTCGATGTGGTCTTCGATGCCATCGAGCAGGCGGCTTTTGCCGACCACGTCGACACGGGCGTAGCCGAACTCACGCAGCTCGGAACCGGCGACCTTGCCGCCCAGTTGCTCGGCCATGGTCTGCATGCCGTAGCAGATACCGAAAACCGGTACGCCCAGGTCAAATACCGCTTGTGGGCAGCGCGGGCTGTCAGCTTCGTGCACAGACTCGGGACCACCGGCGAGGATCACGCCTTTTGGCGCGAATTCGCGGATCGCTTCATCGTCCATGTCGAACGGGTGCAGTTCGCAATAGACGCCGATTTCACGCACGCGACGGGCGATCAATTGGGTGTACTGGGAACCGAAGTCGAGGATCAGGATACGGTGGGCGTGAATGTCGAGGGCCATGACTCATTCTCGTCAAAAATCAGAAACGACACGGGGCTGCGTAACAGCCCCGGCTATAAAAACAGGTCGGTTACATCGCAGCGCAAGCCACGATGCAAACCGGATCAACCAACCCGATAGTTCGGCGCTTCCTTGGTGATCTGTACGTCGTGGACGTGGGATTCGGCCATGCCGGCACCGGTGATACGCACGAATTCAGGCTTGGTGCGCATCTCTTCGATGTCAGCGCTGCCGGTGTAGCCCATGGAAGAACGCAGGCCACCCATCAGCTGATGGATAATCGCAGCCAGCGAGCCCTTGTAGGCAACGCGCCCTTCGATACCTTCCGGCACCAGCTTCTCGGCGCCTTCGGACGAATCCTGGAAGTAGCGGTCCGAAGAACCTTGCGCCTGGGACATGGCGCCCAGCGAGCCCATGCCGCGATAAGCCTTGTAGGAACGCCCCTGGAACAGCTCGATTTCGCCTGGCGCTTCTTCGGTACCGGCGAACATCGAACCCATCATCACGCAGCTCGCGCCTGCAACGATGGCTTTGGACAGGTCGCCCGAGAAGCGGATGCCGCCGTCGGCGATCAATGGTACGCCAGTGCCTTCAAGGGCAGCGGACACGTTGGCGATGGCGCTGATCTGCGGCACACCGACACCGGCGACGATGCGCGTGGTGCAGATGGAACCGGGACCGATGCCGACCTTGACCGCGTCGGCGCCTGCAGCAACCAGCGCCTTGGCGGCAGCGCCGGTGGCGATGTTGCCGCCGATCACCTGCACTTCTGGGAAGTTTTCCTTGACCCAGCGAACGCGATCGATCACGCCTTTGGAGTGGCCGTGGGCGGTGTCAACCACCACTACGTCGACGCCCGCGTTGACCAGCGCAGTGACGCGCTCGCCGGTGTCCTTGCCGGTGCCGACCGCAGCGCCGACACGCAGACGACCCTGGTCGTCCTTGCTTGCCAACGGGTAGGCCTTGGCCTTTTCGATGTCCTTCACGGTCATCATGCCCTTGAGGGCGAAACTGGCGTCGACGATCAGGACTTTTTCCAGACGATGCTTGTGCAGCAGTTCGCGGACTTCGTTCTTGTCAGCGCCTTCGCGCACAGTGACCAGACGCTCTTTGGGCGTCATCACTTCGCGAACAGGCACATCCATGCGGTTTTCAAAGCGCACGTCGCGGGACGTCACGATGCCGACCAGGTCGCCATTGTGCAGCACGGGTACACCGGAGATGTTGTGCAGGCGGGTCAGGTCGAACAGATCACGAACCGTGGCATCCGCTTCGATGGTGATCGGGTCCTTGACGACGCCGGCTTCGAACTTCTTGACCTTGCGCACTTCGGCAGCTTGCTGCTCGATGGTCATGTTCTTGTGGATGACACCGATACCGCCTTCCTGAGCCATGGCAATGGCCAGACGGGCTTCAGTCACGGTATCCATCGCAGCGGACACCAGCGGAATATTCAGTTCGATGCCACGGGTCAAACGGGTTTTCAGACTGACTTCATTAGGCAGCACCTCGGAATAACCGGGCACAAGGAGAATGTCGTCGAAAGTAAGTGCTTCTTGGCTGATACGCAGCATCGCGGGGGCTCCCGAGCGGGAAATTGGAAGCGCGCCATTATACCCACGGACCCCTTTGGGCTCAACGTAAACCTCAGCCTAATATCGAAGCCGCTTATAGGCGAACCTTGACGAAGGACACCGGACGATCCAGGCGTTCGGCGAAGTCAGCCAGAAAGCTCGGCTTGAATGACGCATCGAGCCAGTCGTTGAAGATGAACCCCAGGTCGGAAAAGCCGCAGGGTTGCAGAAACAGGAAGCCATTGATGTCGTCTTCGTGGCGACATTCCGGGCACATGAAATTGTCGGTATGCCCCGGCATCCAGTCTTCCAGGCTGTCGAACAGGGCTTCGCCGACTTCCTTGCGACACTCCGGGCAGCCCGCCTCTTCGGCAAAGTCCCTGACCGGGGTGAAGATGCAGCGCTTGGTCACGATCTCCAGGCCGTTGACTGGCTGGCCGAAAGGCAGCGCATCGGGATTTTCCACCACCGCACGGGCGCCCGGCGCAATGGCGTAGGCCATCCTGTTATAGGTGCGCCCACAGGTGGTCAACTCGTGCTCGACCACGTTGAGCTTGACCAGCCAGCGCAGAATCAGCCGCGCCCTGGCTTCACGACCGGGGTAAGCGGATATCTGCGGGACGATGATGCTCTGGCTGTTCATGATGATCTTTGGCTGGTCATGTGGGTGGCTCGGCAGCTTAATCCCCCAGCGGCTGAGGTCAAGTCAGCATTAAGGCGCGGCCACGATCAAATACCGTGGGACCGGCTTTAGCCGGGAACAGGCCAGGACTGGCAATGCAAATGCATCGTCACAAACATCGCTTTCCCGGCTGAAGCCGGTCCCACGTCTGTCTTCGTGCAGGAGACACACTTTGCCTTGTATGATGCCCGGCATGATCAAAGACCCTTTTGCAAGACTCGGCCTCGACCGGGAAATCCTTACTGTCAGCCAGCTCAACGGCCGCGCGCGGGTGTTGCTGGAGGATGTGTTCAGCAATATCTGGGTGGAAGGGGAAATCTCCAACCTGTCGCGGCCCGCTTCGGGGCACGTGTATTTCACCCTGAAGGATTCCGGTGCTCAGGTGCGTTGCGCGCTGTTTCGGCAAAGTGCCGCGCGGGTGCGCCAGGCGCTCAAGGATGGCTTGCAGGTCAAGGTGCGCGGCAAGGTTTCGCTGTTCGAGGGCCGTGGCGACTATCAACTGATCCTCGACACGGTCGAGCCTGCGGGTGACGGCGCGCTGCGCCTGGCGTTCGACGCGCTGAAGGACAAGCTCAGCGCCGAAGGCCTGTTCAGTGCCGAGCGCAAGGTCGCCCTGCCCTTGCATCCCCGTCGCATTGGCATCATCAGCTCGCCCACCGGAGCAGTCATCCGCGACATCATCAGTGTGTTCCGCCGCCGCGCACCGCAGGTCCAGTTGACGCTGATCCCCACTGCCGTGCAGGGGCGTGAGGCCATCAATCAGATCGTGCGCGCCCTGCGCAGCGCGGACGACCGTGGCTTCGACGCACTGATCCTGGCCCGTGGCGGCGGGTCGCTGGAAGACCTCTGGTGCTTCAACGAAGAAGCCGTTGCCCGCGCCATCGATGCCTGTGTGACGCCGATTGTCAGCGCCGTCGGCCATGAAACCGATGTATCGATCAGTGACTTTGTCGCTGACGTGCGCGCACCGACACCCTCGGCAGCGGCAGAACTGCTGGCGCCGGATTCCAGCGACCTGCATCGCCGTGTCGACAGTCTGCATCGTCGCCTGATCAGCCGCATGCAGGACAAGCTGATGCGCGAACGCCTGCGTCTTGAAGGCGTGTCTCGCCGCCTGCGTCATCCGGGCGAACGTCTGAAACAGCAAGCGCAACGCCTGGATGATCTGGACATGCGCATGCGCCGCGCCTTCGAGCAGCAGATGCACAAACGCCAGGTCAGGCTCGCGCACCTGGACAGCCGTCTGGCGGCGCAGCATCCGGGCAAGACCCTGGGTTTTCTGCGTCAGCGTCTGGACGTGCTGGCTGCGCGCCTGCCCAAAGCCATGCGCGACGCCCTAAAGACCCGGCGCCTGCAACTGCAGACCCACGTGCAAACCCTGCACGTGATCAGCCCGCTGGCGACCCTGGGCCGCGGCTACAGCATCCTGCTGGACGAGCGCGGCCAGGCGATTCGCAGCGCGGCACAGACCCACACCGGCCAGCGCCTGACCGCAAGGCTCGGCGAAGGCGAACTGCAGGTGCGGGTCGAAGACAATCACCTGACGCCTGTCACCCTTTCTCTTCTGGACTGATCATCGATGCTGCGTATTTTCGCTCCCCTGCTCGCCCTTTGCCTGTGCCTCCCCGCCCACGCCGACAGCTACATCACGCGCCTGCTGAACAAGCCGGTGCCGGGGGGCGTTGCCGTGGTCGATCTCGGCGCTGCCACACAAGCGCCGAAAGCGACGTATCTGGGCCGCCCGGTGCTGGTGGTCAAAGAGCAGGATGCGCGCTGGCTGGCGATTGTCGGCGTGCCGCTGACGACCAAACCGGGCAGTCAGCAACTGCTCGCCACCGATGCCAGTGGCAAGCGCAACCTCAGTTTCGTGGTGGCTAGCAAGAAGTATCCCGAGCAGCACATCACCCTGAAGAACAAGCGCCAGGTCAATCCTGACCCGCAAGACCTTACTCGGATCGAAGGCGAGCTGGCCGAGCAGCTCAAAGCCTATCGCAGCTTCAGCCCGGGCACGCCCAGTAACCTGCTGCTGGACAAACCGGTGGCTGGCCCGTTGTCCAGCAAATTTGGCGTGCGCCGCTTCTTCAACGGCGAGGAGCGCAACCCGCACTCCGGGCTGGACTTCGCAGTGCCGTCAGGCACGCCGATCAAGGCGCCGGCGGCGGGCAAGGTGATCCTCACCGGCAACTACTTCTTCAATGGCAACACGGTCTTCGTCGACCATGGTCAGGGCTTCATCAGCATGTTCTGCCATCTGTCGAAAATCGATGTGAAGACCGGCGATGCGGTGCCCCGTGGCGGCGTGGTCGGGCGTGTCGGTGCCACCGGCCGCGCTACCGGCCCGCACATGCACTGGAACGTCAGCCTCAACGACGCGCGGGTCGACCCGGCGATCTTCATCGGTGCGTTCCAACCTTGAATCTACAGCGGGTGCAATGGTGATGGATGGGTGGGAGCGAGCTTGCTCACGTTTGGAGACATACATTCAATGCCTGATCCGAGGCTGCGATGTTGCTTTCGCGAGCAAGGCCGCTCCCACTGTATAGCGCCTGATCGCCGCAATAAATAACCTTACCAAGTCCTTATAAGGCTAAATAAATCCAATATTGTTTAAATAACAAGAATCCCTCTCAATTATTCCCAACCGCTTGCCATCTTTCACCCCAATGGTTACGGTTGCCCTCATGAAAACGTCTCACACCCTCATTCAGTTGCGGCAACATCGCTGCCTCTGCCTGGTCAGCGCCCGACTGCCAGGCTAGATTGCAGTACGGCACCCTGACAGTTCGCTTGACCGGTTGGCCGCCTTTTTCCGGCCCGTACAATCAGCATTCAAAGGATTCGCTCCATGCCCATGCTCAAAGATCCGTCGACCAAATACCGCGCCTTCCCCACGATTGACCTGCCTGACCGCACCTGGCCTTCGAAGACCATCACGGCGGCACCGATCTGGTGCAGTTCAGACCTGCGCGATGGCAACCAGTCGCTGATCGAGCCCATGGATGCAGCCAAGAAACTGCGCTTCTGGAAGACGTTGGTCAGCGTCGGCGTCAAGGAAATCGAAGCGTCGTTCCCGGCAGCCTCGCAGACCGATTTCGACTTTGTGCGCACGCTGATCGAAGACGGTCACATTCCTGACGACACGACTATCCAGGTGCTGACCCAGGGCCGCGAAGACCTCATTGCCCGCACCTTTGAATCCCTGCGCGGCGCAAAAAAAGCCATCGTCCATCTGTATAACGCCACCAGCCCTTCTTTCCGCCGCATCGTCTTCAACCAGGACAAGGCTGGCGTGAAGGAGATCGCAGTCAGCGCGGCGAAGCTGTTCGTCAAGTACGCGGCAGAGCAGCCAGACACGCAGTGGACGTTCGAGTACTCGCCGGAAACCTTCAGCGCCACCGAGCTTGAGTTCGCCAAGGAAGTCTGCGATGCGGTCATCGAAGTGTGGGGCGCGACGCCGCAAAACAAAGTCATCCTCAACCTGCCCGCAACGGTGGAGGTGGCAACGCCGAACATCTACGCCGATCAGATCGAATGGTTCTGCCGCCACATCAATCGTCGTGACAGCGTGATCATCAGCCTGCACACCCACAACGACCGCGGCACCGGCATCGCCGCCACTGAACTGGGCCTGATGGCTGGCGCGGATCGCGTCGAAGGCTGCCTGTTCGGCAACGGCGAGCGCACTGGCAACGTCGACCTGGTCACCGTCGCGTTGAACATGTACACCCAGGGCCTTGACCCGCTGCTGGATTTCTCCGACATCGATGGCGTGCGCAAAGTTGTCGAAGAGTGCAACCAGATTCCGGTGCACCCACGCACGCCTTACGTTGGCGATCTGGTCCACACTGCCTTCTCCGGCTCGCACCAGGACGCCATCCGCAAGGGTTTCGCCCAGCAGAAAGACGACGCCCTGTGGGAAGTGCCGTACTTGCCTATCGATCCGGCTGACATCGGTCGCAGCTACGAGGCAGTGATCCGAGTCAACAGCCAGTCCGGCAAAGGTGGCATCACTTACCTGCTGGAACAGGAATACGGCATCTCCCTGCCGCGCCGCATGCAGATCGAATTCAGCCAGGTGGTGCAAGGTGAGACCGACCGCCTGGGTCTGGAAATGAGCGCGCAGCAGATCTATGCGCTGTTCAAGCGTGAATACCTGCAGGCGAACAAGCCCTACTCGCTGATCAGCCACCGGCTGCAGGAAGAAAACAACACCAGCGCCGTCGACGCCGAAGTCAGCGTCAACGATGAGACCCAGCGCTGGAAAGGCAAAGGCAATGGGGCGCTGGAAGCCCTGGTGTCGAGCCTGCCAATTGGCGTCGAAATCATGGACTACAACGAACACGCGATTGGCGCGGGCACCACGGCAAAAGCCGCTGCCTACATCGAATTGCGGGTCAATGGCGAGCGTGCGATACACGGCGTCGGTATCGATGAAAACATCACCACCGCCAGCTTCAAAGCATTGTTCAGCGCGCTCAACCGCTCGCTGAGCCAGGCGGATGCCAAGGCCGCCTGAGTCAGGCACCGGACATGAAAAGGCCCCGGTCAGCGCACGCTGCCCGGGGCCTTTTCGTGACCGCTGGCTCAGGCCGTGGTATTGACCCCGCCGCCGGTCATCAGCTGCAACAACGCGCCTTGCAGCGCCTGCAGGGTGGAGTTCAAACCCATGATCTGAGTCTGAATGGCCATTGCCTGCTGCGCCTTCTGCTCCTCTGTGCCGCTGCCGCTTTCAACCGATGACAATTGCTTCTGCGTCTGCTGCAACTGTTTCTGAGTCGCCTTGATCTGCTCCTTGATCTTGTCGATGCTCTCCTGATTCATGTCGGGCGTCGCGCCACCCCCTGCGCCACCCGCTGGTGCCGCGCCGTTAGCCGCTTGAGTGGCGTCCTTGCTGGCGAGCTCGTCAGTTTCGGTCGCTGCGGTCTTGTCAGCGGCCGCCGTTTCGTCCCTTCTGATGGTGACCGCGAACGGGCTGGTGTAGACACCCAGGGACGAAGTGTTGATGGTGGTCATGCCGGACTCCTCAGACGAAACGCTCTGTAATACTTAAACGTTGTATCGGCATGACGCGCAGTTACTGAACTGATTATTCGATCTCGAACGTGTCGGCATCCAGATGCGCCGGGAAGCGCGTGCGATAGGCCGCCAGCTCCGCGGCACTCAGCGTGACCTCGAATACGCCATCAGCCTCCCCGGCGTTGAACAGACTTTCACCCTGAAAATCCAGCACCTGAGTGTCACCGGTGTAGGCAAATCCTTTGCCGTCGATGCCAACGCGGTTCACCCCGGCGACATAGCACAGGTTCTCGATGGCGCGTGCCGGCAGCAGCCGGTTCCAGTGCAGGCGCCGGGCACCTGGCCAGTTGGCGGTGTAGAGCAGCAGATCGGTGTGCTGGGCATCGCGACTCCACACCGGAAAGCGCAGGTCGTAGCAGATCAGCGGGCGTATCCGCCAGCCCTTGAGTTCGAACTGGACCTGACGTTCGCCGGGGCTGAAATGCTCGTGCTCGCCGGCCATGCGAAACAGGTGGCGCTTGTCGTAATGCAGCAACTCGCCATCCGGACGCGCCCAGAGCAAGCGGTTGCGATGGCTGCCATCGGCCGCCTGCACGATGACGCTGCCTGTCACAACGGCGTCCAGACGCTTGGCCTGGCCCAGCATCCACGTCGCGGTCGGGCCATTTTCAGGCTCGGCAAGGGTGGCTGACGCCATAGTGAAGCCGGTGGTGAACATCTCCGGCAGCACCACCAGGTCAGCACCGCTGAGCGAGTCCAGAAGCAGATCGAAGTGCTCCAGATTGGCCTGACGGTCATGCCAGACCAGCGCGGTCTGCACCACGGCTACATTCAGATTTGGCAATTGGCTTATATCGCGCATAATTTTTCCGCTGCCTGTAGCAACGTCTCCTCACGCTTGGCGAAGCACAGGCGGATGAACCGCTGCCCCTCGGGTGGAGTTTGATAGAAAACCGACACCGGGATGCTTGCCACACCATGCTCTCGGGTCAGCCACATCGCCATGTCGACGTCATTCAGATCAGGACGGATGTTCGCGTAGTTGACCAACTGAAAATAAGTCCCGCCCGCAGGCTTGAAGGTAAAGCGCGAGGCGTTGAGCTGATTGCAGAAGTAATCGCGCTTGGCCTGATAGAAGGCCGGCAGTTCGCTGATGTGCTCAGGATGCTCAGCCATGAAATCCGCCAGCGCCCACTGCAGCGGCGTCACGCCACAAAAGCTGACGTATTGATGCACCTTGCGCATTTCGGCGCTCAGCGCTGCCGGTGCAACCACATAGCCGGTCTTCCAGCCGGTGACGTGATAGGTCTTGCCGAAGGAGCTGACCACGAATGCTCGCTGATACAGCGCTTCGTGAGCCAGCACGCTGGCATGCTGGACGCCATCGAACACCAGATGCTCGTACACCTCGTCGCTGATCAGGTAGATGTCGCGATCTTCGATGAGCGAAGCCAGGCGGTCGAGATCATCGCGAGTGAGCAAGGCGCCGCTGGGGTTGTGCGGGCTGTTGATGACGATCATGCGCGTGCGCGGGCTCAAGGCGTCAGTCAGTTTCTGCCAGTCGATGGCGAAGTCTTCGACACCCAGCTGCACATGCACGCAACGCCCACCCGCCAGCTCCACGGAAGGCTCGTAACTGTCGTAGCACGGGTCGAAGACGATGACTTCATCGCCAGGCCGGATGACGGCCTGAATGGCGCAGAAGATGCCCTGGGTCGCTCCAGGTGTGACGGTGATTTCGGTTTCGGGATCGACGAGGCGCCCATAACAGTGGGCGATCTTGGCTGCGATCTGTTGGCGCAGCGCAGGCAGCCCGGTCATCGGTGCGTATTGATTGTGGCCTTGGGCAACATGACGGCTCAAGGCATCGCGCAACGCCTGGGGGCCGTCGAAATCGGGAAAGCCCTGAGACAGGTTGATCGCACCGGTCTGCGCCGCCAACTGCGACATGACGGTAAAAATGGTGGTGCCCACATTGGGCAGTTTGCTGTCAATCATGGGCCTATCCTGCTGTACGCCCGGCTCCATGGCGGCACGGGTCAGGCAGGATAGCCCATTGCGCGCGCATAAAAAAAGGCGCTATTAGCGCCTTTTGTTGAGAAAGCTTTGTACTGCCAGCCGCATAAAGGCCTTCTGGAGACACTACGCCACCCCCCAGTTGATGGGGTGACGTGGAACCGGCTTTAGCCGGGAAAGCTGCCTGTCAGATGACAAAAATACAGCGGCTGTTCTGGCCTCTTCCCGGCTAAAGCCGGTCCCCCGCCGAGGTTTGCTGTGGAAGCGGGCAAGCCCGGCTCCAACAGAGTTGGATCAGCGTTTGTCTCGGCGCTTCTTGTCGGCTTTCTTGTGGTGCGACATCATTCGACGCTTCTTGTTGACCTGGCGGTCCGTCAGCGTGTTCTTGTTGCCTTCGTACGGGTTCTCGCCGCCTTTGAACTCGATCCGGATGGGCGTACCCACCAGTTTCAGCACGCGGCGATAGGTGTTCTCCAGGTAGCGGACGTACGACTTGGGTACTTTCTCGACCTGGTTGCCGTGGATCACGATCAGCGGCGGGTTGGCGCCACCCAGGTGGGCATAGCGCAGTTTGATGCGACGGCTGCCGACCATCGGTGGCGCGTGCTCGCTGACCGCGTCTTCCAGAATCTGCGTCAGGCGGCTGGTTGGCCAGCGGGTAACGGCTGACTTGAACGAGTTCTGCACCGACTGATACAGATTGCCCACGCCGGTGCCGTGTAGCGCCGAGATGAAGTGGATATCGGCAAAATCGACAAAGAACAACCGCCGTTCCAGCTCGGTCTTCACATAGTCACGTTCGCTTGGAACCATGCCGTCCCATTTGTTCAGCGCGATGACCAGCGCGCGACCCGCTTCAAGGGCAAAACCCAGCAGGTTCAGGTCATGGTCAACCACGCCTTCGCGGGCGTCCATGACAAAGATCACCACGTTGGCGTCCTTGATGGCCTGCAGGGTTTTGACCACCGAGAACTTTTCGACTTCCTCGTGGATCTTGCCGCGCTTGCGCACGCCTGCGGTGTCGATCAGCGTGTACTTCTCGTCGTTGCGCTCGAACGGGATGTAGATGCTGTCACGGGTGGTGCCAGGCTCGTCATAGACAATGACGCGATCCTCACCGAGCATGCGATTGACCAGCGTCGATTTACCGACGTTAGGACGCCCGATAATCGCGATCTTGATCCCGTCTTTCTCGCTCGGGCCTGGAATGCGCTTGGCTTCCTGACCTTCGGCGACCACCTCGGCTTCGCCTTCTTCCTCTTCCCCTTCGTCTTTCGGGAACTGGCTGAGGGCGATTTCCAGCATCTGGCTGATACCGCGGCCATGAGCACCAGCCACCGGAATTGCGTCACCCATGCCCAGCGGTGCGAACTCGGCGCGAGCCATTTCAGGGTCGATATTGTCGACCTTGTTGGCGACAACGTAGGAACGCTTGCCACGTTTGCGCAAGTGCTCGCCGATCATCTGGTCGGCGGCAGTAAAACCGGCCTTCGCATCGACCAGAAACAGCACGACATCCGCTTCTTCAATGGCCATCAGCGACTGCTCGGCCATTTTTTCGTCCATGCCGTGTTCGTCACCGGAGATACCACCGGTGTCGATCAGAATGTAGGAACGCCCTTGCCACTTGGCCTCACCGTATTGGCGATCACGGGTCAGACCGGACAGGTCGCCGACGATGGCGTCACGAGTCCTGGTCAGGCGGTTGAACAAGGTGGACTTGCCGACGTTCGGTCGACCCACCAGGGCGATTACGGGAACCATGCGGCTCTCCACTTCGTTATTTCAGAAAATACAAAGGCCGCTGCAGGGCAGCGGCCGGAGTTCGTGGCAGCACCTTAAGTGCTGCAAAGCCCCGCCGAAGCGGGGTCGCCCAAGGCCGAAGCCTCAGGCAGGGACAATCATTGCTTGATGGTCAGGGCTTCCAGCTTGCCACTGTTGCCATACACATAAATGGTGTCACCCATCACCAGCGGACGGGCCCGCAGGCCGTCGCTGTCGATGCGCTCGCGACCGACAAAGCGGCCGTCCACCTGGCTGAGCAGGTGCAGATAGCCTTCCATGTCACCGACTGCCACATAGCTTGAGAACACTTCCGGGGAACCCAGTTGGCGACGTGCCAGTGACTCGTTGCTCCACAAGGCCGAAGAGGAGCGCTCGTCGATGCCTTCGACAGTGCCATTGGCCAGGCTTGCGTAGACGCTGCCAAAGCCCTGCGCGACACCGGCGTAGCTGGACGCATCACGCTGCCAGATCACCCGGCCGCTTTCCAGTTCCAGACCGGCAACCCGGCCCTGATAGGTCGCGACGTACAGCGTGCCGCCAGACAGCAGCAGGCCACCGTCGATATCGACGACGCGATCCAGTTCCGAACGGCCTTGTGGCACCGCTACACGCTGCTCCCAGATTGGCACGCCGTTGGACGTGTCCAGCGCAACCACTTTGCCGGTCGACAGCCCAGCAACCGCAAGGCGCTCGGTCACAATCGGCGCGCCAGTGCCGCGCAGGGTCAATACAGCCGGAGTGCTTTCATAGATCCAGCGCTGAGAACCGGTGGCCGCATCGAAGCCGATCACGCGGTCGTCCTGGGTCTGTACTACCACCACGTCACCGTTGGTGGCAGGCGCAGACAGGACTTCGCTGGTGACACGGGCACGCCACTTTTCGTCACCGGTGCTGGCATCCAGCACCACGATCTCGCCCTTCAGGGTGCCGACCATGACCATGCCCGAGCCCACGCCAACGGCGCCGGATACAGGCAGTTCAAGGTCCTTTTCCCAATTCACGTTACCGCTGCGACGGTCCAGCGAGACCACATAGCCTTCGACGTCACTGGCGAAGATACGATCGCCGTCAATGGCCGGAACCAGCATGTTGTAGGTCTTGCCCTGGCCTTCGCCGATGGAGCGGCTCCACTGCGTCTGCAGCACGACTTCTTCTTTGAAGTCGGTCAACTCGGCCGGTGGCAATTCCTTTTTGCTGTTGCTGCTGCAACCCGCGGCCAGAATGGCCAGGGCCAGCAATGCTGCATGTTTCCAACGAATCACGTCACGCATCCCCTTTGGCCAAGTCGTCGAGCTTCATTTGCAAGCCACCAATCGCTGCTTCATCAGACAGTGCGGATTTGGCTTTCTGGTAAGCGGCATGGGCATCGTCGGTACGGCCCAGTTGCACCAGGAGGTCGCCCTTGAGCTCTTCACGGCTGGCCATAAACGCCTTGTCCGCATCGCCATTGAGCAACTTGAGTGCTTCATCCGCCTTGTCCTGAGTCGCCAGCACGCGAGCCAGACGCTGGCGGGCGATTTCGCCCAGCGTGTCACTGACCGGCTTATCGGCCACCAGCTTCAATTCGGCTGCAGCATCATCCAGTTTGCCATTGTCCACCGCCACCTTGGCGACGAACAGGCTGCCGTACTGAGCGTAGGCAGTACCGGCATATTCGCTCTTGAGCTTGTTGGCGATATCGGCAACGCGAGCAGTATCTGCCTGGCCGCTGGGCGTCAGTGCGGTTTCCAGCAACTGCTGGTAAAGCATCGACGCGCCCTGGGACTGATTGCCCTGATAGCGGGTCCAGGCCTGCCAGCCAAACACTACCACCAGCGCCAGCAAGCCACCCGTCAGCAGGGGTTTGCCGTTACGCTGCCACCAGTCTTTCATTGCCGCCAGCTCATCATCTTCAGTACCCGACACCCCAATACTCCTATTCGCTAAAACGGCTGTTAATCAGCTTCAACCCTGCACGACGCAGGCGGCCAGGTGCTCGGCAAGAGCATCCCAGGCAATATTTTGTTGTTCGCCCTGACCACGCAGGGGTTTGACACCAATGATCTGCTGCGCCAGCTCTTCTTCGCCAAGGATCAAGGCGTACAGTGCACCGCTCTTGTCGGCTTTCTTGAACTGGCTCTTGAAGCTGCCCGCCCCGGCATTGACCTGCAGGCGCAGGTTCGGCAGTTGGTCACGCACGCGCTCGGTCAGCGTCAGAGCTGCCAGCTCGGCGGGTTCGCCGAATGCACACAGGTAAACGTCGACCTGACGGGAGATTTCTTCGGGCACCTGCGCAAGTGTTTCGAGCAACAACACGAGGCGCTCGATGCCCATGGCAAAGCCCACACCACTGGTAGGCTTACCGCCCATTTGCTCTACCAGACCATCGTAACGCCCGCCAGCACAGACCGTGCCCTGAGCGCCCAGCTGGTCAGTGACCCATTCGAAAACGGTCTTGCTGTAGTAATCGAGGCCACGCACCAGCTTCGGATTGATCACGAAAGGAATGCCCGCTGCGTCCAGACGCGCCTTTAGGCCTTCGAAGTGAATGCGTGACTCGTCGTCCAGGTAGTCCGCCAGTTTCGGTGCATCCACCAGCACAGCCTGAGTATCGGCGTTCTTGGTGTCGAGCACGCGCAACGGGTTGGTTTTCAGGCGCCGCTGGCTGTCTTCGTCCAGGGCGTCCAGGCGGGCGGAGAGAAACTCCACCAGCGCGTCACGATAGCGGCCACGCGCTTCACTGGTGCCCAGACTGTTGAGCTCCAGTTTCACTGCATCGCGGATACCCAGCAGGCCCCACAGGCGCCAGGTCAGCACGATCAGCTCGGCGTCGATGTCCGGACCGTCGAGGTTGAACACTTCCACGCCAATCTGGTGAAACTGGCGATAACGGCCTTTCTGCGGGCGCTCGTGACGGAACATCGGCCCGATGTACCACAACTTCTGCACCTGACCACCGCCAGTGATGCCATGCTCCAGCACTGCACGCACGCAAGCAGCCGTGCCTTCGGGGCGCAGCGTCAGGGAATCGCCATTGCGGTCGGCGAAAGTGTACATTTCCTTTTCGACGATATCGGTCACTTCACCGATGGAACGCTTGAACAGATCGGTGAATTCCACGATAGGCATGCGAATCTGCCGGTAACCGTAGTTATCCAGCAGACGCGAGACGGTGCCTTCGAAATGCCGCCACAGCGGCGTCTGGTCAGGCAGGATGTCGTTCATGCCACGAATGGCTTGCAGAGACTTACTCACAAAAAATCCTTAGCGATTCCGGTTAGCCGCGGGCAATCAGTGCCGCGTCGGCTTCGACCTTTTCGGCCGCTTTCTGACGGATCAAGCGTTCCAGCTCATCCACCAGATTGTCATTGGTCAGCTTTTGCGCAGGCTTGCCGTCGATGTAAATCAGGTTAGGCGTGCCGCCGGTCAGGCCGACATGGGCTTCCTTGGCCTCGCCCGGGCCGTTGACCACACAACCGATCACTGCAACGTCCAGCGGCACCAGCAAATCTTCAAGACGCCCTTCCAGCTCGTTCATGGTTTTGACCACATCGAAGTTCTGCCGGGAGCAGCTTGGGCAGGCGATGAAGTTGATGCCACGCGAACGCAGACGCAGGGATTTGAGGATGTCGTAACCGACTTTGACCTCTTCCACCGGATCGGCTGCCAGCGAGATGCGGATAGTATCGCCAATTCCTTCGGCGAGCAGCATACCGAGCCCGACCGCGGATTTCACCGTGCCGGAGCGCAGGCCGCCCGCTTCGGTAATGCCCAGGTGCAATGGCTGGACGATTTCCTTCGCCAGCAGGCGATAGGCTTCGACCGCCATGAACACATCGGAGGCCTTCACGCTGACTTTGAAGTCATGAAAATTCAGGCGTTCCAGGTGCTCGACGTGGCGCAAGGCGGACTCGACCAGCGCAGCCGGCGTTGGCTCGCCGTACTTTTTCTGCAGGTCTTTTTCCAGGGAGCCGGCGTTGACGCCGATGCGGATCGGGATGCCGCGATCGCGTGCGGCATCGACCACCGCACGCACCCGGTCTTCGCGACCGATATTGCCGGGATTGATGCGCAGGCAATCGACGCCCAACTCCGCCACGCGCAAGGCAATGCGGTAATCGAAGTGAATGTCGGCGACCAGAGGCACCTTGACCAGTTGCTTGATACGGCCGAACGCTTCAGCCGAATCCATGTCCGGTACCGAGACGCGAACAATATCGACGCCAGCGGCTTCCAGACGATTGATCTGGGCCACGGTTGCGGCCACATCATTGGTATCACTGTTGGTCATGCTCTGCACTGCAATGGGCGCATCGCCCCCTACAGGCACCGAGCCGACCCAGATCTTGCGGGATTCGCGACGTTTGATCGGAGATTCGCCGTGCATGATTATTGCCCCAGCTTCAAGCGAGCGGTTTCTTTACTGGTAAAAGGCGCCAAATCCACAGAGGCCCCGTTGTAGCTGACCTGCGCAGCGCGGGCAACGCCCAGACGCAGGCTCAGTGGCGGCTTGCCGCTCAGGTCAAGGTTCTCGCCCTTGCGCTTGAGGCCGCTGTAGAGAACTTTGCCGTTGCCATCGGTGACCTGAGTCCAGCAATCGGCGACAAAGGCAATCTTCAGCTGGCCGCCACCCGCCACCGGCAATTCCTGAGCAGGCGCTGCAGGGGGTGTCGATGCGGCAGGTGCAGCAGGTGCCACAGAAGTGTGCGCAGGCGCAGTGGCCGATGCAGTCGGCGCTGGCACTGATGCTGGCGCTGCCGGAACCTGGGCAGGCGCTTCAGTAGCAGGCGACGGGTTGAGCGCCAAGGGGGCGGAGTTTGACGTCTGCGCTTCGGTTACTGCCTGGTCTTCGGGTTCATCCAGCGGATGAATCTGCGTAGTGCCGTCGGCGCTTTCGACTTCGACATGTTCAAGGCTCACGGCGGAGTCCTTGCCGCGCTGCGCAGCCTGATCCTGCCACCAGAAGAAGCCACCGCCGACCAGCACCACCAGCAGCACAAGGCTGACGATGCGCAGGATGTTGTGGGACAGCCGCACCGGTTCTTCGATACGCCCCAGTGCATGCACTGAGCTGCCTGCGCTGTCGGTGCCGGTGTACTGATCGAACTGACTGACCAGTGCTGCCTGATCAAGGCCCAGAGTTTTCGCGTAAGCACGCACGTAGCCACGGGCAAAGGTATGTCCGGGCAACTTGTCGAACTGACCCGCCTCGATGTAACTCAGCGAGCTGACGGTCAGGTTCATTTTCAAGGCGACGTCAGCCAGCGACCAGCCTCTGCTCTCGCGCGTCTGGCGCAGGGTTTCGCCAGGGTTGACGCGGTTGGCTGCTACGACTTCGGGATGCACCGCTTTCATCATTGCTCCGACAGGTATTGCTGATATTCCGGCGTACCGGGATAGAGTCTTTTGAGTTGCAGACCATAACTGGCTGCCTTGTCGCGGTCTTCGTATATTTTTGCCAACCGCGTACCCAGCAACAGACTACGTGCATTTTGCTCGCTGAGCTGGCTAAAACGGTCATAGTAGTCGCGCGACGGCACATAATGCCTGTCTTCGTAAGACAACTCAGCCATTTCCAGCAAAGCACGTGGCAATTGCCGGTCCATGCGCAGCGCTTTGGTGAAATGTTCGCTGGCCGCCGCGCGGTCGCCCAGCATCACCGCTGTCATGCCCAGGTTTTCGAAAACCCGTGAGCGCCCAGGATAAAGATTATCGGCGGCAGCTTCCTGAAAACGCTCATAGGCCTCTTTATAGCGCTTCTGCTCGTACAGGAAGCTGCCGTAGTTGTTGAGGATACGTGCGTCGTTCTTGCTGGCCGCGATTGCCTTTCTGAAATGCGTGTCGGCCAGGTCCGGCTCCATCTCGATCTGGAAAACCAGTGCCAGCGCAGCATTGGCGTCGGCATCGGAGCTGTCCAGATCAAGGGCTTTTTTCAACGGCACCTTGGCGCGTTCGGTCTGGCCCTGCTGCAGATAGCCAATACCCAGTTGCACATAAGCCTTGAGCGCGGCTTCGCGGCCCTGGCTGGTGCTCATCGGGTCGACATTACCCTCGGTCACGCAACCTGCCAGCAGGGTCAGGCAACAGCACAGAAGCAGGGCGCGCATGGACATTGAACTTCTCTCAGCCAGATTCCGTATCAGGTTCGAGTCGCGGCGCTTTGGACCGCACCCGCCTCGGCGCTCAACTCACGCACAGCAATGTAACGCTCGCTGCGACGAGTGCGATCCATGACCTGGCCGACCAGTTGGCCGCAAGCCGCGTCGATGTCTTCACCGCGCGTGGTACGTACAGTGACGTTGTAACCGGCCTGATGCAACTGGTCCTGGAAACGGCGAATGGCGTTATTGCTCGGACGCTCGTAACCGGAATGCGGGAACGGGTTGAACGGGATCAGGTTGATCTTGCACGGCGTGTCCTTGAGCAGCTCAATCATCTCCACCGCATGCTCGACCTGATCGTTGACGTCCTTGAGCAGGGTGTACTCGACCGTCAGCACACGCTTCTCGCCCAGCGTCGCCATGTAGCGGCGGCAGGATTCGAGGAGCATTTTCAACGGGTACTTCTTGTTGATCGGCACCAGCTGATTGCGCAACGCGTCGTTAGGCGCGTGCAGCGACAGGGCGAGGGAGACGTCGATGTGCTGGGCCAGCACGTCGATCATGGGTACGACGCCTGAGGTGGACAGGGTCACCCGGCGTTTTGAAATGCCATAGCCCAGGTCATCCATCATCAGATGCATGGCGGCAATGACATTGTCGAAGTTCAGCAGCGGCTCACCCATGCCCATCATCACCACGTTGGTGATGGCACGGTCGACGGTCGCCGGGACGCTGCCAAAGGATTTGTTGGCAATCCACACCTGGCCGATGACTTCGGCGGCAGTGAGGTTGCTGTTGAAGCCTTGCTTGCCGGTGGAGCAGAAACTGCAATCCAGGGCACAGCCCGCCTGGGACGAAACACACAAGGTGCCGCGTTTGCCCTGGGGAATGTAAACGGTCTCGACGCAGCTGCCGGACTCCACGCGCACCACCCACTTGCGGGTGCCATCGGTGGAAATGTCCTCGCTGACGACTTCAGGACCCCTGACCTCGGCGCATGCCTTGAGCTTTTCGCGCAGGGCCTTGCTGACGTTGGTCATGGCGTCGAAATCATCGACGCCAAAGTGGTGAATCCACTTCATGACCTGACCGGCACGGAAGCGCTTCTCCCCGATAGAGTCGAAGAATTTTTCCATTTCCAGCTGGGTCAGACCCAACAGGTTTGTTTTGCCAGTCGTTGCAATCATGAATTCACCCTTCACTCGTTAGTCAAAAAGACTTAGCGAGCGGTTACCTCGGTAGCTGCGAAGAAGTAGGAGATCTCGCGAGCAGCGGCAGCTTCCGAATCGGAGCCGTGAACTGCGTTGGCGTCGATGGAAGCAGCGAAATCGGCGCGGATGGTGCCAGCAGCTGCTTCTTTAGGGTTGGTAGCGCCCATCAGCTCGCGGTTCAGAGCGATGGCGTTTTCGCCTTCCAGAACCTGAACGACAACCGGACCGGAGATCATGAAAGCAACCAGGTCGCCGAAGAAGCCACGTGCGCTGTGCTCAGCGTAGAAACCTTCAGCTTCAGCCTTCGACAGTTGCTTGAGCTTGGAAGCAACAACGCGCAGACCGGCTTTTTCAAAACGAGTGGTGATCTCGCCGATTACGTTTTTAGCAACGGCGTCAGGCTTGATGATGGAGAACGTACGTTGAACAGCCATGGTGTAACTCCAGAAACGATGATTGAAGCGAAAAATTAAACCCGCGAATTATACGCGGGTTTGATGTTATTGCCTAACGTGCAAATTGGATCATTCGATTTCGTCAGCCCAGAGCGTCTGCACGGCTTCGAGCACTTTCTCGCCGACGCGGCCAGAGGTGTCATCGAAATCCGGCAGCTGCTTGATCATCACCTGCAGTTTGGTGAACCCCACCGAGTAAGGATCAATGCCGGGATGGGTCTCGGCCAGTTCTTCAGCGATGCGTTGTACGTCATTCCAACCGTAACTCATGACAGCTTCTCGATCAGTGCGGCGCTTCGGCTGCGTGGTTGAGCGAATATTTCGGGATCTCGACCGTCAGGTCTTCGGTGCCGACCCTGGCCTGACAGGACAGTCGGGACTGCGCCTCCAGACCCCAGGCGCGATCAAGGTAATCCTCTTCCAGCTCGTCCGCCTCTTCAAGGGAGTTGAAGCCCTGGCGAATGACGCAATGACACGTGGTGCACGCGCAGACACCGCCGCACGCGCTCTCGATCTCGATATGGTGGTCGTGGGCGAGTTCCAGAATCGACTTGCCGACTTCGGCCTCGACAACCATTCCGTCCGGGCAATGCTCGGCGTGTGGCAGAAATGTGACCTGCGGCATCAGTTATTCCTCGATTTCATTCAGATTGCGCCCGGACAGCGCGGTTTTCACCGTCAGGTCCATGCGTCGGGCGGCAAATGCGTCGGTCACCTGGGACAGACGTTTGGTCTGCTGCTCAATGGCAGGACCGTCGCTACCTTGCATCAATTCGCGCAGTTCCTGCAGTTGCAGATCGATCACCAGGCGCTCTTCGGCATCCAGCAGGCGATCGCCATCGACCTGCACTGCCGCCTCGACAGCTTCAACCAGACGCTGCGCATCCACCTGTTGCTCGCGCAATACGCGGGCGACCTTGTCGTCACTGGCGTAGGCAAACGAATCCGTGAGCATGCGCGAAATTTCGCCGTCAGTCAGGCCATAGGATGGCTTGACCTGAATGCTGGACTCGACGCCGGAAGCCAGTTCGCGAGCGGCAACGCTGAGCAGACCGTCAGCATCGACCTGGAAGGTGACGCGAATCTTCGCCGCACCCGCCACCATCGCCGGAATGCCGCGCAATTCGAATCGCGCCAGTGAGCGGCAATCGCTGATCAGTTCACGCTCGCCTTGCAGCACGTGAATCATCATCGCCGACTGGCCGTCTTTATAGGTAGTGAAATCCTGGGCGCGGGCAACCGGGATGGTGGTGTTGCGCGGGATGACCTTCTCCATCAACCCGCCCATGGTTTCCAGCCCCAGGGACAGTGGAATCACGTCAAGCAGCAGGAGTTCTTCGCCGTCGCGCTTGTTGCCTGCCAGGGTATCAGCCTGAATCGCCGCACCGATGGCGACCACCTGATCCGGGTCGATCTCGGTCAGCGGCTCACGACCGAACAATTCTGCCACCGCACCACGCACGCGCGGCACGCGGGTGGAGCCGCCGACCATGACCACCGCTTCAACTTCAGCAAGCTCGACGCCCGAATCGCGCACGGCGCGGCGACAGGCCTTGAGGCTGCGCGCAACCATGGGTTCGATCAATGCCTCAAACGCCTGACGATCAAGGGTGCCCTGCCACTGCCCGTACGAGACGGCGACCGAATCCTCGGCAGTCAGCGCTTCCTTGGCTGCGCATGCGGCCTGCAACAGGCTGCGTTGCGCGGACGGGTCGATGTCAGCTGACAGGCCCGCTTCGCTGATGATCCAGCCCGCTATCGCGTGATCGAAGTCGTCGCCCCCCAGCGCCGTGTCGCCGCCGGTAGCCAGCACCTCAAAGACGCCGCCGGTAAGCCGCAGAATGGAGATATCGAAGGTGCCGCCGCCCAGATCGTAAATGGCAATTACGCCTTCAGCTTTCTGATCCAGACCATAGGCCACCGCTGCAGCAGTCGGCTCATTGAGCAGACGCAGAACGTTGAGGCCGGCAAACTTGGCGGCGTCCTTGGTGGCCTGGCGCTGGGCGTCGTCGAAATAGGCCGGAACGGTAATAACCGCGCCGACCAGATCGCCACCCAGCACCTCCTCGGCGCGCTGGCGCAACACCTTGAGAATCTCGGCAGACACCTCGACCGGGCTTTTCGGGCCCTGTACGGTCTCGATGAACGGCATGTGCGATTCGCCGCCGACGAAGCGATAGGGCAGTTGCTCGCCCAGCTGCTTGACGTCGGACAATCCGCGCCCCATCAGGCGCTTGACCGACAGCACGGTATTGAACGGATCCGTTGCCGCTGCGGCCTTGGCCGCATGGCCGACTTCTACGCGATCAGCGTGATAGCGAACGGCAGACGGCAGAATGACCTGCCCATCAGCGTCGGCCAGTGGCTCGGACAGACCACTGCGCAATGCAGCGACCAGCGAATTGGTGGTGCCCAGGTCAATGCCCACAGCCAGACGACGCTGGTGCGGTTGAGGACTCTGGCCGGGTTCGGCGATCTGCAGTAAGGCCATGCTTTATCAGAAATTCACAGGCGTGCGGCCAGCAGCCGCACGGGGTTAATCGTCGAGGCGCTCTTCAAGCTGGCGCACTTCGTAAGAGAGTTTGTCGAGAAACTGCATGCGTCGCATCAGGCGTTCGGCCTGATCACGTTGCGCAGCGTCGTCCCAACAGGCAGCGAAGCTTTCGTTCAGTTCGTCCTGAGCGTCCTTCAGGCGGCGTTTGAACACCGCAACGCCGGCCAGGTCAGCCTCGTCTTGCAGATCCTCGAGCTCTTCGCGCCATTGCATCTGCTGCAGAAGAAAGTCGGGATCGTGCACCGTGACTTCAAGGGGCACTTCGCCACCATTCATTGCCAACAAATAACGCGCCCTTTTTGGCGCATTCTTGAGGGTCTGGTAGGCCTCGTTGAGGCTGGCGGAATGCTCCAGTGCCAAACGCTGCTCGCGCTCTGACGCATCGGCAAAACGGTCGGGATGAACGCCGCGGGCCAGCTCGCGATAGCGGCTGGCCAGTTGATCAAGATCAAGACGAAAGCCCGGCTTCAGGTCAAACAGCGCGAAATGGCAAGGAGTACCCACGATCAAGCCTCAGACATTAAAGCTTTCGCCGCAGCCACATTCGCCACGTGCGTTGGGGTTGTTGAACTTGAAACCTTCGTTCAACCCTTCCTTGACGAAATCCAGCTCGGTGCCGTCCAGATAAACCAGGCTTTTCGGGTCGATGATCACCTTGACGCCGTGCAACTCGAAGACACTGTCCTCGCTGGCAGGTGCATCAACGAACTCCAGCACATAGGCCAGACCGGAACAGCCCGTGGTGCGGACACCCAGACGAACGCCATCACCCTTGCCGCGCCCATCGAGGGAACGTCGTACGTGGTTAGCGGCAGCTTCTGTCATGCTGATAGCCATCGGAACTCCTTCCTGCAACTGTTACAGACACTCATCACTTCACACCCTGCCCCGCGCGCGAATCGCACGGGGAGCAGGGGCTGAATTACAGCAGGCCTTTCTTCTGCCTGTAATCGCGAACAGCAGCCTTGATGGCGTCTTCAGCGAGTACCGAGCAGTGAATTTTCACCGGCGGCAAGGCCAGTTCTTCTGCCAGCTGAGTGTTCTTGATGGTTTCGGCTTCATCCAGGGTCTTGCCCTTCATCCACTCGGTGGCGAGGGAGCTGGAGGCGATAGCCGAGCCGCAGCCATAGGTCTTGAACTTGGCGTCTTCGATGACGCCCTGGTCGTTGACCTTGATCTGCAGGCGCATGACGTCGCCGCACGCAGGAGCGCCGACCATGCCAGTGCCAACATCTGGATCTTCCGCGTTCATCTTGCCGACGTTGCGCGGGTTCTCGTAGTGGTCGATGACCTTTTCGCTGTAAGCCATGATGCTATTCCTCTATCAGAGAGCTGCTCTGCAAGCCACGCAACAAACGGTTGATGGCTTGTCGGTAAGGCAGCTTTAAATTAGTGCGCCGCCCATTCGATCTTGGAGATATCGACGCCATCTTTGTACATATCCCACAGCGGCGACAAAGCGCGCAGCTTGGTCACTGCTTCACAGACTTTCTGCGCTGCGTAGTCAATTTCTTCTTCGGTGGTGAAGCGGCCGAAGGTGAAACGGATCGAGCTGTGCGCCAGTTCGTCGTTGCGACCCAGTGCACGAAGCACGTAGGACGGTTCCAGCGACGCCGACGTACAGGCGGAACCGGATGACACCGCCAGATCCTTGAGCGCCATGATCAACGACTCGCCTTCGACGTAGTTGAAGCTCAGGTTCAGGTTGTGCGGCACGCGGGCAGTCAGGCTGCCGTTCACGTACAGCTCCTCAAGGCTTTCGACCTGCTTATAGAAGCGATCGCTCAAAGCTTTGACGTGAGCGTACTCAGCGGCCATGTCTTCCTTGGCGATACGAAACGCTTCACCCATACCAACGATCTGGTGGGTCGCCAGGGTGCCGGAGCGCATGCCACGTTCGTGACCGCCGCCGTGCATGGCTGCTTCGATACGCACGCGAGGCTTGCGGCTGACGTACAAGGCACCGATGCCTTTCGGGCCGTAGGTCTTGTGCGCCGAGAACGACATCAAATCGACCTTGAGGCTGGCCAGATCGATCTCGACCTTGCCAGTGGACTGGGCAGCGTCGACATGGAACAGCACACCGCGCGAACGGGTCAGCTCGCCGATTGCGCCAATGTCGTTGATGGTGCCGATTTCGTTGTTGACGTGCATGATCGACACCAGAATGGTGTCATCGCGCAGGGCAGCTTCCACCATCGTCGGGGTGATCAAGCCGTCTTCGCCCGGCTCGATGTACGTCACTTCAAACCCTTCACGCTCGAGCTGACGCGTGGTGTCAAGCACTGCCTTGTGCTCGATCTTGTTGGTGATGATGTGCTTGCCCTTGCTGGCGTAGAAATGGGCAACGCCCTTGATCGCCAGGTTGTCGGATTCGGTAGCACCGGAGGTCCAGACGATTTCACGGGGATCGGCGTTGACCAGATCAGCGACCTGGCGACGGGCGTTCTCGACCGACTCTTCGGCTTTCCAGCCAAAGACGTGGGAGCGCGATGCCGGGTTGCCGAAGTTTCCATCAGCGGTCAGGCAATCGATCATTTTCTGGGCGACACGCGGATCAACCGGGGTTGTCGCGGAGTAATCGAGGTAAATCGGCAACTTCATTGAATCTCTCCTATCAGGCAGGCGCGCCGCGTATTCATCTGCGTTCATTCAACGGCGGACGTTTCGATCTTATCCAGGTACTGGTGGCTGGCATTGCCGCGACGCAGATCCTGGCGCTGGGCGACTTCCTGCACCTCACGGCGAGTAACAAGGTCAGCCAGACTGATACCGCTCAAGAATTCGTGAATCTGATCGCTCAGGTCACACCACAAGTGGTGGGTCAGGCAGGTGTCGCCTGCGTGGCAATCACCCAGGCCCTGGCAGCGTGTGGCGTCGACCGACTCGTTGACCGCATCGACGACCTGCGCGACCTTGATGCCCTGCATGTCGCGGGACAGCTGATAACCACCACCCGGCCCGCGCACACTGGACACCAGGCTGCCGCGGCGCAACTTGGCGAACAGCTGCTCAAGGTAGGACAGAGAGATGCCCTGACGCTCGGAAATATCGGCCAGAGACACTGGCCCGTTCTGCGCGTGCAACGCCAGGTCAAGCATGGCAGTTACAGCGTATCGGCCTTTGGTAGTCAGTCGCATGGCGTTTACCACAGAGGTTCGGAATGAGAGCGAGTATGCTATTCCCGAGTATTTAAGTCAACTATAAGACCGAGTAAAACAGTCGGGATTGGGCACAAAACGGCGGCCGCATCATAGCAAACGCCGGGGCGCATGGCACGCCTCACTATTGCGACCGTCACCCCACACGGGTTTCGTTTTTGTCTTTCACGCAGTCGAAGACTTCGTTACGCAACTCGGGCAGCTCCTTGGCGCAGTAGTCACTGCCCAGCCCCTTGAGCGCGTCGCACATACCCTCAAGCCGGACATCCACAGCCTGCAGGTGATCCAGCAGCTGGCCGATGGCTCGCGCCACCGGATCGGGCATGTCTTCGCTGACGCCATAGGCATCGAAACCGAGCTTTTCGGCAATGGCCTTGCGCTTGGCTTCGATTTCGTCGCTGGACTTGACGATGATGCGCCCCGGAATCCCCACCGCCGTGGCCCCGGCGGGCACCGCCTTGGTGACCACCGCATTGGAGCCGATCTTGGCACCGGCGCCCACCGTGAACGGCCCCAGCACCTTGGCGCCAGCGCCTACCACCACACCATCTTCCAGCGTCGGATGGCGCTTGCCGGCATTCCAGCTGGTGCCGCCCAGCGTCACGCCCTGATACAGGGTGACGTCGTTGCCAATCTCCGCCGTCTCGCCGATAACGATGCCCATGCCATGATCGATGAAGAAACGTCGGCCGACTTTCGCACCCGGGTGGATTTCGATTCCGGTCAGCCAGCGGCCGAAGTTGGACACCACCCGGGCTGGCCATTTCCAGCCATTGACCCACAGGATATGCCCCAGTCGGTGCAACCAGATGGCGTGCAGGCCCGGATAGCAGGTCAACACTTCAAACCAGTTGCGCGCTGCCGGATCACGATGGAATACGCTCTGAATGTCTTCTCGCAGCCGGTCGAACATTATTGCTCCTTGCGTTTGTAGGGTTCGCCACGCGCGGCCTTCTGGGTTTCCGTGAGGATGCCCCGCAGAATGCTGATCTCGGAGCGATTGACTTCACTGCGCCCGTACAGGCGGCGCAGCCGCGCCATCAGATGGCGAGGCTGTTCCGGGTTGAGAAAACCGATAGTCACCAGCGTTGCCTCAAGGTGGCCGTAAAAACCTTCCATTTCATCCATGGTGGCCAGATCGGCACTGCGCACAGAGGTGACTTCGTATTTTTCCACCTTGCTTGGCTCCCCCTGCATGGCCAGCCAGGACATGCGCACCTCATAGCTGAGCACCTGCACTGCCGCCGCCAGGTTCAGCGAGCTGAACGCCGGGTCCGAAGGGATATGCACATGGTAGTGACAGCGCTGCAGCTCTTCATTGGTCAGGCCCGCGTATTCGCGACCGAACACCAGCGCCACCTCAGCCCCCTGCTGCGCCTGCTCGGCCGCCATCACGCCTGATTCGCGCGGATCGAGCAGAGGCCAGGGGATGCGTCGGTCGCGGGCGCTGGTGCCGAGTACCAGATTGCAGCCCACCAGCGCATCTTCGAGCGTCGGCACGACGATGGCGTTTTCCAGGATATCGCCAGCGCCGGAGGCTCGCGCATCGGCCTCATGGTGCGGAAAAAACTGCGGATCAACGAGTACCAGGCGCGAAAGCCCCATGTTTTTCATGGCACGAGCAGCGCCCCCGATATTGCCGGGATGACTGGTGCCGACCAGGACAACACGAATATTTTGCAGCACTGGGGCGCTCACAGATAGAAAGAAGGGGCTGAAATCTTACAGAACCACCCGGGCGAACGCCATGCGCGGTTGCGGCAGGCTTCAGACCAGCTGCCTGCAAGCCGACGCGGGATAGGCTGCGGGACCGGCTTCAGCCGGGCAGGCGATATTTCTCACACATCATTTGTGGTGACTGTACCGCCCTCTTCCCGGCTAAAGCCGGTCCCACAGGATGAACGAACACCGCGCTGGAAAAATTCGCTGACTGCCAATACAATGTTCGGCTTTCTTTAACGACCTAGGTGAAACGTCCATGCAGCCCATGCTGAATATCGCGCTGCGCGCCGCCCGCAGCGCCAGCGAATTGATCTTCCGCTCCATCGAGCGCCTGGATACCATCAAGGTCGATGAAAAAGGCGCCAAGGATTACGTCAGCGAAATCGATCGCGCCGCCGAGCAGGTGATCATCACGGCCCTGCGCAAGGCCTATCCAACCCACGGCATCCTTGGCGAAGAAAGCGGCATGCATGAAGGCAGCGGCGAAGGCGCTGACTACCTGTGGATCATCGATCCACTGGACGGCACCACCAACTTCGTCCGCGGCGTCCCGCATTTCGCTGTCAGCATTGCCTGCAAGCACAAGGGTCGTCTGGCCCACGCCGTGGTTCTCGATCCGGTTCGTCAGGAAGAATTCACCGCCAGCGCTGGCGGCGGTGCGCAGCTTAACGGCCGTCGCATGCGTGTCAGCCCGCGCACCAGCCTTGAAGGCGCCCTGCTCGGCACCGGCTTCCCGTTCCGCGACAACCAGATGGACAACCTGGAAAACTACCTGGGCATGTTCCGCAGCCTGGTCGGCCAGACCGCCGGCATCCGCCGCGCCGGTGCCGCCAGCCTGGATCTGGCCTACGTCGCAGCCGGCCGTTTCGACGCGTTCTGGGAATCAGGTCTGTCCGAGTGGGACATGGCTGCAGGCGCCCTGCTGATT
Organism: Pseudomonas viridiflava; assembly: GCF_900585905.1. Classification (GTDB taxonomy): domain Bacteria; phylum Pseudomonadota; class Gammaproteobacteria; order Pseudomonadales; family Pseudomonadaceae; genus Aquipseudomonas. Next base: position 575,975 of record NZ_UTVH01000001.1, on the reverse strand, counting down.
CAGGAAGCAGGCGGCCTGGTCAGCGATTTCACCGGTGGCCATGAATTCCTCGACAAAGGCCACATCGTCGCGGGCAACACCAAATGCTTCAAAGCCGTACTGACCTCCATCGCGCCGCACCTGCCAGCGTCGATGAAGCGTTAATCAAGGCCTACGAAAAAACCGGCAATCGCCGGTTTTTTCATGCCCGCAGAAACAGAAAAAGCACCCATCAGGGTGCTTTTTCATAAGGCGCTGAGCACTTATTGCTGGTTTTGACCCAGAATCAGCTGGCCTTCCTTGTTGACCGGGATCTGGCCGCCTGGATCACGATCCATACGCACCTGACCGACCTTGTCGTTGAGCTTGTACTTGACGTTGTAACCTACGACTTTGTCGCTGATGTCGTTGACGGTATTGCAGCGGGTTTCAGTGGTGGAATAGGTATCACGGTTCTGCATACCTTCCTGCACCTTGTTACCGGCATAACCACCGCCGACTGCACCTGCCACGGTGGCGATTTTCTTGCCGTTACCGCCGCCGACCTGATTACCCAGCAAACCGCCCGCCACTGCGCCAATGACGCTGCCGACGATCTGATGCTCATCCTTGACCGGAGCACGCTTGGTCACGGTGACATCCTTGCAGACTTCACGCGGCGTCTTGATTTGCTGTTTGACTGGCTCGACCGCCAGTACGTCCGCATATTCCGGGCCGCTTTTAACGAGGCTGTAGGTGGCAACAGCACCGCCAGCCGTGACAACGGCAGCGCCCAGTACAGCACCAACAAGCAACGATTTGTTCACGTGAACCTCCTGACCATCTCAAACGTAGTTTCCTACGCAGTACTGGGTCGCTCGCCTTGAGGCCGCAGCCAGGTTTACACACCCAAACCTTGGAGCACAAAAAAGGGCACGAGTTCAGAACTTGTGCCCTTTTGGTGCTGCGCGGTGTGTCAGCGATCAGGGAAGATCATCGACCTTCTCGGTGGCAACCGGTGGAATCAGGTCTTCAGTGGTCAGATTCAGCCAGATCAGCACCACGTTGGCGATGTAGATCGATGAGTAAGTGCCCGCCAGGACGCCGATGAACAGCGCGATGGAGAACCCTTCCAGGCTGTCACCGCCAAACACCCACAACGCGACGATTGCGAGCAAGGTCGACACCGATGTGGCGATCGTACGCAGCAATGTCTGGGTGGTGGAGATGTTGATGTTCTCGATCAGCGTGGCTTTGCGCAGCAGGCGGAAGTTTTCCCGCACGCGGTCGAATACCACGATAGTGTCGTTGAGCGAGTAACCGATGATCGCCAGTACCGCCGCCAGCACCGTCAGGTCGAAGGTGATCTGGAAGAACGACAGGATACCCATGGTCACGACCACGTCGTGGATCAGGGACACGATCGCCCCTACCGCGAACTTCCACTGGAAGCGGAACGCCAGGTAGATCAATACACCCGCCAGAGCCATGAGCATGCCCAGACCGCCCTGGTCGCGCAGCTCTTCACCCACTTGCGGGCCAACGAACTCGACGCGTTTGACGGTCGCCGGGTTATCGGTGCCCGCCTTGCGCAGCGCGTCCGCTACCTGAGTACCCAGCTGCGGGTCTTCGCCCGGCATCCGCACCAGCAGATCGGTGGTCGCGCCGAAGCTCTGCACCACTGCATCGTGGTAGCCGGACCTGACCAGCTCGTCACGCACCTTGCCCAGATCGGCAGGACGCTCGTAAGTCAGCTCGATCAGCGTACCGCCGGTGAAATCCAGACCGTAGTTGAGCCCTTTACTGAACCAGCTGAACAGCGCCAGCACGGTAAGGAGCATGGTGACGGCGAACGCAACATTGCGCACGCCCATGAAGTTTATGGTACGTAACATGGCAGCCCCTTAAATCCACAACTTCTTGAAGTCACGCCCGCCGTAGATCAGGTTGACCATTGCGCGGGTCACCATGATGGCCGTGAACATCGAGGTAAAGATCCCGAGCGACATCGTCACCGCAAAACCCTTCACCGGGCCAGTGCCCATGGCGAAGAGAATGCCGCCGACCAGCAATGTCGTCAGGTTGGCGTCGAGAATCGCGGTATAGGCGCGGTCGAAACCTTCATGAATGGCGCGCTGCACCGACATGCCATTGGCGATTTCCTCACGGATCCGCGAGAAGATCAGCACGTTGGCGTCCACCGCCATGCCCATGGTCAGCACGATACCGGCAATGCCCGGCAGCGTCAGCGTGGCACTGAGCAGCGACATCAACGCCAGCAGCATGACCATGTTCAGCCCCAGCGCGACCGTCGCGATCAGGCCGAAGAAGCGGTAGATGGCGATGATGAACAGCGAGACGAACAGCATGCCCCACAGCGACGCATCGATACCCTTGGTGATGTTGTCAGCACCCAGGCTCGGGCCAATGGTGCGTTCTTCAGCGAAGTACATGGGAGCTGCCAGACCACCGGCGCGTAACAGCAGCGCCAGCTCGGAAGACTCACCCTGACCATCCAGACCGGTGATCCGGAACTGACTGCCCAGTGGCGACTGAATGGTCGCCAGGCTGATGATTTTCTTCTCTTCCTTGAAGGTCTGCACGGGCACGTCTTTTTCGACGCCGTTGACCATCTGCTTGCTGTAGGTAGTGGTTGGCTTCTGCTCGATGAAGATTACCGCCATGCTGCGCCCGACGTTGCTGCGCGTGGCGCGGCTCATCAGTTCGCCGCCATGACCATCAAGAGTGATGTTCACTTGCGGGCGACCGTGTTCGTCGTAGCTGGCCTTGGCATCAGTCACCTGGTCACCGGTGATGATCAGGCCACGCTCCACGGCAGCAGCCGGACGACCACCCTCGCGGAATTCGAACATTTCGCTGGTGGCTTTGGAGTCTTCAGGCCCTGCACCCAGACGGAACTCCAGGTTGGCAGTCTTGCCCAGAATTCGCTTGGCTTCGGCGGTGTCCTGCACACCCGGCAGCTCGACCACGATGCGGTTGGCACCCTGACGCTGAACCAGCGGCTCGGCAACACCCAGCTCGTTGACCCGGTTACGCACCGTGGTCAGGTTCTGCTTGATGGAGTAATCGCGGATCTCGCTGATCTTGGCCGGGGTCATCGCCAGACGAAGTACGGCAATGCCGTTCAGCTCGGTCGGCGTGATTTCGAAATCGGTGAACGTCTTGCGCACCAGCGCGCGTGCTTCTTCGCGAGTGGCGTCGTCACTGAAGCCCAGCTGAATGGCGCCATTGAGCTGCGGCAGGCTGCGATAGCGCACTTTCTCCTTGCGCAACAGACTTTTGACTTCGCCTTCGTAGACTTTCAGACGCGCATCCAGCGCCTTGTCCATGTCCACTTCCAGCAGGAAGTGCACGCCACCGGACAGGTCAAGACCCATCTTCATCGGCGTGGCGCCCAGGTTGCGCAGCCAGTTCGGCGTGGTCGGGGCCAGGTTCAGGGCCACGACGTAATCGTCACCCAGCGCCTTGCGCACGACATCCTTGGCTGGCAGCTGATCTTCCTGTTTGCCCAGACGCAACAAACCGCCTTTGCCATTCTCGGCCAGGGAAGAAGCCTTGACCGCGATACCGGAATCCACAAGCGCCTTGCTCGCGCGTTCCAGATCAGCCTGACCGACCTGCAAGGCCGTGCTCGCGCCGGTAATTTGAATCGCCGCGTCGTCAGGATAGAGATTGGGTGCGGAATAAATAAAACCGACCACCAGCACCGCCAGGATCAGTACGTATTTCCACAGAGGGTATTTGTTCAGCATCACGCCGCCCGCTTATAACGCGGGGCGCCTTGCGCGCCCCGTCGATTGGTAAAAGACTTGAAATCTTAAATCGCTTTGAGAGTGCCTTTAGGCAGCGTTGCAGCGATTGCGCCTTTTTGCATTTTCAGCTCGACCGTGTCGGACACTTCAATCACCACGAAATCATCCGTCACTTTGGTGATCTTGCCGGCGATGCCGCCAGTGGTGACAACTTCGTCGCCCTTCTGCAGGTTGCCCAGCAGGTTTTTCTGCTCTTTGGCACGCTTGGCCTGTGGGCGCCAGATCATCAGATAGAAGATGACCAGGAAACCGACCAGGAAGATCCACTCGAAACCGCCACCCATAGGGCCGGCAGCAGGTGCAGCCGCATCCGCGAAAGCGGGAGAGATGAAAAAGCTCATGTAACACTCCAGTTGCATAATTAGAATAATGACGGAAAAACAGGTTCTGACTCAGTCCATCGGCGGCGTTGGGATCCCGCGCCTGGCATAGAAGGCATCGACAAAGGCGGCCAATGTACCTTGTTGAATAGCCTCGCGCAAACCAGCCATAAGGCGCTGGTAATGCCGCAAATTATGGATCGTATTGAGCATGCTCCCCAGCATTTCGCCGCACTTGTCCAGGTGATGCAGATAAGCGCGCGAGAAGTTCTGACAGGTGTAGCAATCGCAGGTCGGATCCAGCGGCGAATCATCATGGCGATGGAACGCGTTACGGATCTTCAGCACACCGGTATCAATGAACAAATGACCATTGCGGGCATTGCGGGTCGGCATCACGCAATCGAACATGTCGATTCCGCGGCGCACACCCTCAACCAGATCTTCCGGCTTGCCTACCCCCATAAGGTAACGGGGTTTTTCAGGCGGCATCCGGCCGGGCAGATAGCCCAGCACCTTGATCATCTCGTGCTTGGGCTCGCCGACGGACAGACCGCCAATGGCCAGGCCATCAAAACCGATTTCATCGAGGCCTTCCAGCGAGCGCATGCGCAGGTTTTCATGCATGCCGCCCTGGACGATACCGAACAGCGCTGCGGTGCTTTCGCCATGGGCAATTTTTGAACGCCTGGCCCAGCGCAGGGACAGCTCCATGGAAACGCGCGCCACCTCTTCGTCAGCCGGATAAGGCGTGCATTCGTCGAAAATCATGACGATGTCCGAACCCAGATCGCGTTGCACCTGCATCGATTCTTCCGGGCCCATGAAGACTTTCGCGCCATCCACCGGCGAGGCGAAGGTCACGCCCTCCTCCTTGATCTTGCGCATGGCGCCCAGGCTGAAGACCTGAAAACCGCCGGAATCGGTAAGGATCGGGCCGTTCCACTTCATGAAGTCGTGCAGGTCGCCGTGGGCCTTGATCACTTCAGTGCCGGGACGCAGCCAGAGGTGGAAGGTGTTGCCGAGGACGATCTGCGCGCCAGTGGCTTCGATATCCCGGGGCAGCATGCCCTTGACCGTACCGTAGGTACCGACCGGCATGAACGCCGGGGTGTCGACCACGCCCCGGGGGAAGGTCAACCGACCACGACGCGCCTTGCCGTCAGTGGCCAGCAATTCGAAAGACATACGACTGGTGCGGCTCATGCGTGATCCTCTGGGCCCGACGCCTTGGGAGCGGTCGGCGCGGGATTGCGGGTGATGAACATCGCATCACCGTAACTGAAGAAGCGGTAGCCGTTTGCCACTGCCGCCGCGTAGGCCGCCATGGTTTCCGGGTAACCGGCGAACGCCGAGACCAGCATCAGCAGCGTGGACTCCGGCAAATGAAAGTTGGTCACCAGGGCGTCCACCACATGAAAAGGGCGGCCCGGGAAGATGAAGATGTCAGTGTCGCCACTGAACGGCTTGAGCACGCCATCACGCGCCGCACTCTCCAGCGAACGCACGCTGGTGGTGCCGACCGCGATCACCCGCCCGCCACGCTGGCGACATGTGGCCACCGCATCCACCACGTCCTGGCCGACTTCCAGCCATTCACTGTGCATATGGTGATCTTCGAGACGCTCGACCCGCACCGGCTGGAAGGTGCCAGCGCCGACGTGCAGAGTGACAAACGCCATCTCCACGCCCTTGGCCTTGAGCGCATCGAGCAGCGGCTGATCGAAGTGCAAGCCCGCCGTCGGTGCAGCGACCGCGCCCGCGCGCTGGGCGTAGACCGTCTGATAACGCTCGCGGTCGGCGCTGTCATCCGGCCGGTCTATATAAGGAGGCAACGGCATGTGGCCGACACGCTCAAGCAAAGGCAGCACCGGTTCGGCAAAGCGCAGCTCGAACAGGGCGTCGTGACGCGCCAGCATTTCAGCATTGCCGCCACCCTCGATAAGGATCGACGAGCCGGGCTTGGGCGACTTGCTCGAACGCACGTGCGCCAGCACTCGGTGAGTGTCGAGCACCCGCTCCACGAGGATTTCCAGCTTGCCGCCGGAAGCCTTCTGGCCAAACAGCCGCGCCGGGATCACCCGGGTATTGTTGAAAACCATCAGGTCGCCGGGACGCACATGGCCCAGCAAATCGGAAAAATGCTCATGCCCCAGCGCGCCGCTGGCCCCGTCGAGGGTCAACAGACGGCTGCTACGCCGCTCGGCCAGGGGATGGCGAGCAATCAGGGAATCAGGAAGGTCGAAAGTAAAGTCAGCAACGCGCATGATCGAGTTCGTCTAGCAGGGCCGCGAAGTTTAGCGGAAAGAGACAAAATTGACCATGAAAGGTGATTGACCAACGGTAAACCCGTCTGTAGACTTCGCCGCCATTGAGCCCTGATGGCGGAATTGGTAGACGCGGCGGATTCAAAATCCGTTTTCGAAAGAAGTGGGAGTTCGATTCTCCCTCGGGGCACCACGACACAGTTCAATCTGCTGCTCAATGCAGTTTGAAGACAAAAAAACCGGCCGACAGGCCGGTTTTTTTTGCCTCTGATTCGGGCAGCGCTGGCGCATGGGCGACATCGCGGCTCACCTGAACACTTAGGATTGCAGCACTGCATGATTCAGGATCGAATCATCCACCACCAAAAAGGATTTGTCCGTTGTCCCTGCCCAACCCTGAAACCAGCGCTCTACCTCTGCAATCCACCGAAGACTCCTCGTTCCAGCAACGATTACTGAAACTTGTCAGCGAAGGCAAGTGGTGGGTTGTGCCGGTCGCCACCGTGATGTCCATCATCCTGCTCAGCAAATACCTGTGGACCATTGGCCATCCGCAATTACTGGTGGCTTCGCTCGGCGACGTGCCCAACCTGTTGGTGTGGCTGCTCTTCGCGAGCTTTGGCCTGATGGTTATTCTGCTACTGACGGCTGTCCCTTCCTTCTCACTTTTATTGTGTATGTCCCTCGTTACTGCAAAACGTGACGACGAAGTGGTACTCGCCAAACGCTTGATGCCGGTGGTGCTGATCGGATTCGTCCTGCTGGGCGGGTTTATGCTGGCGTCCACTTATGATCTGAGTGCGCCGCCATGGCTGGTTTTTACCGGCGCATGCCTGTTATCCACCGCACTCGCGACGTGGGCGCTTGCAGGGAATGATGATGTCAGAAGCCGCTTCATCAGCCTCGGTCCGGGACCGATCAAGCCTTGGCGACGCAAGGTTTACGCGACCATGAAAGTATTGGTCGCGGGCATATTCCTGGGTTTCACGGCGATGACGGGCGTGTTCCCCACTGAAGTCTCCCTGGGCGCCTGGCGCGGCAGCGAAACCGAAAATGAGGCACTGAAATTCATCGGCATCTGCATGGTCTTCATGTTTTTTTCGATGTTGCCGGTCACCGCGTTTTATACCATGCCTGGTACGCTGATAAAGCGCCTGGCCACCGCTGGACAGGTATTGGCCGGTGTGTTTCTACTCAGTATTTTTATGCTCCCTGCGTTATTGGATATCTGGGTATTTGCCGGCGGGAACATGATGAAACTGCGCGACAACCGAGCCCTGCCCTATATCATCGACAAGGGAGACTATCCCACTGCGACGTTTGATCCGGCGTTGTGGAAAGTGTCAAAAATTGACGGGGATGACAAGTTTTACACCATCAAGGCATTTCAGCAGTATCGCTTTGGCGATGTACTGCTCTTGTGTCCAGGTCGCTATGCTGGCGTGCAATTGAAGCGAATCGCTGACTACGCTGACAAGTGCTGGCCGACGTCGGTGGCAAAGGTGAAACCCGCCTCGCCACGCAGGGATGTAGTCGCCAACACGTCGCTACCTGCACAAGAGAACAGCTGCACATCAGTACCAAAGCCCACGCGACCACCGCAGAAAATAGAGAACAGCAGGACCTGCCTGTTCCAGCGACCGTTGTAATCGACCCATTCCACGCAGTGATCAATGAACCGGCTTGCTAGCGAAGCGTCATCAGCACACGACCTGACGCCTCCGCCAGCAAGCTTGCTCCTACAGATAAACCTGCATACGGCCCACGGTGACGCAACCGTGCCAATCACCACCCTTGCGAATGCATGTCCCAGTACTGAAGCACTCGCCCGAATGGCTTACTCAAAGGTTTAAGACCACTCGTCACGTTTCCTGAACGGCACTTATGCTCGCCCGCTCTTCTTACTGTGGTCGCCGAGATGATCACGATAGCGTGTTGGCCCAAAGAAGACGAGGAAGCAAAACATGTTTATGCATAACCGTCGTTTGCAATACACCGTACGTGTAGCCCAACCTAACCCAGGGTTGGCCAATCTTCTGCTGGAGCAATTCGGTGGCGCGCAGGGTGAACTTGCCGCTGCAGCACGTTACTTCACTCAGGCGCTGGCTGAAGAAGATCCAGGCCGCAAAGACCTGTTGATGGACATCGCGACGGAAGAGCTGAGCCACCTTGAAATCATTGGCTCGATCATCTGCATGCTCAACCGTGGCGGCAAAGGCCAGCTGGCGGAAGCTGTCCAGTCGGAAGCCGACCTGTATCGCGCGATCAACGGCGATGGCAACGATTCGCACATCACCAGCCTGCTGTACGGTGGCGGCGCGCCACTGGTGAATTCAGCCGGTGTGCCATGGACTGCTGCGTATATCGACACCATTGGCGAGCCTACCGCAGACTTCCGCTCCAACATTGCGGCCGAAGCACGCGCCAAGATTGTCTACGAGCGCCTGATGAATGTGACCGATGATCCAGGTGTCAAAGAAGCCCTGGGCTTTTTGATGACCCGCGAGATCGCGCACCAGAAGTCGTTCGAAAAAGCACTGCACTCCATCCAGCCGAACTTCCCGCAGGGCAAACTGCCAGGCATGCCGGACTTCACCAACGTGTACTTCAACATGTCCAGCGGCGAGCCGGATATGCGCGGCCCATGGAACGAAGGCGACGAGTGGGAATATGTCGAGACGCCACAACCGGCGGTTGATGGCGGTGACGGCAGCGCTTCAGTGAAGCTGCCTGCTGATGATGAAAAAGTACTGATGCAGATGAAAACCCGACTCCAGTCTGACCCGGAAGCCAATCCGATCACGGGTGCGGATCTGGGCTCGGGCTTCGTCCAGGGCAAAGACGCCTGATAACCGTTTAACGCTGGCTTTCAGTCGTTTGCAAGGAGGTGATCATGGTGCTTTCAGAAGAACGTCCAATGTCGAATGCGGCACCTGCCGTGTTCGCCATGACGTTGAAGAGTTTTGATGTAGAAGCAATCAATCTCAAGCGTGGGTTCAAAGTGAAACAGGCCCTTGATGGTCTGCGCAACCTTGGCCAATTCACGCAGGCGCTTGATTCGTTTGATTCGGATAACTCAGTGACAACGCGCATCAAACCCGCCAAGCAGCCCAAGTAGTGGCCCGCTTGCAGGTGAGACGACAGAGCAGGCCCTGAACCGGGCCTGCTTTTTATTGCGCTGGATTAATCAGATGTCCAGGCAGATCTTGCCGAAGTGCTGATTGGTTTCCTGGTATTGGAAAGCCTCGACAATGTTGCTCAGCGGGAAGTGGCGGTCGATCACTGGACGCATGCCATTGGCATTGATGGCGCGGATCATTTCCTGTTGCTGGGTACGACTGCCCACCAGCACACCTTGCAGGCGCAACTGCTTGACCAGCGCTGGCACGAACGACAGCTGCCCCTCAACACCACTCAGGATGCCGATGATCGAAATGTGCGCACCGACGCGGGCCGCGATCATCGATTGTTCCAGGGTCGATGGACCGCCCACTTCAATCACGTGATCAACCCCGCGGCCACCCGTCAGCTGACGTGCAGTCTCGCCCCACTGGGTGTTCTTGCGATAGTTGATGACATGGTCGGCACCCATGGCTTTCAGACGCTCCAGCTTTTCATCGCTGGAAGAAGTCGCGATAACGGTAGCGCCCGCCATTTTGGCGAATTGCAGGGCGAAGATTGAGACGCCACCGGTGCCCTGAATCAGCACGGTATCGCCGGGCTTGAGCGAATCGTCAGCCATCAATGCGCGCCAGGCGGTCAGGCCAGCGGTGGTCAGCGTCGAGGCTTCGGCGTGGCTCCAGCCCTTTGGCGCGAGGGTGAACGAAGTGGCGCGTGCCGTCACCTGCTCGCGTGCATAACCGTCAACGCCGTCGCCCGGCACAGTAACGAAGCCTTCCACCAGTGGCGTGCCATCAATCCACTCAGGGAAAAACGTGCTGACGACCGAGTCGCCGACTTTGAACTCAGTGACGCCCTCGCCTACTGCGGTGACCTCGCCGGCGCCGTCGGCCATGGGGATGCGCGCTTCTGTAGGCGCCCACATACCCGTGACGACTGCGAAGTCATGGTAGTTCAGGGAGTTGGCACGCAGGCGCACAGTGATTTCGCCGCCTTGCGGAGCCGATACGGCGCTGTCGCTGACGCTGACGTTCTCGTAACCGCCGCCAGCCTGGACATAAATGGTCTTGTTGCTCATGTTGATTCCTCTTAGTCAGTTCATCATTACGCATAATGACGAAACGATAGTTTAAATATCAGAGTTGGTTTTTCAGCCGCTCGGCGAACTCGCCGATGGCTTTTTCGTCACGCCGGAAATACGTCCATTTGCCGATCCGTGTTGCCTGCACAAGCCCTGCTCGCTGCAGAATAGCCAGGTGCGCGGAGGCGGTCGAAGGCGACAGATTCGCCCGGCGCTGGATATGTGACATGCACACACCTATCGCCGGATCGCCGTGGTCCTGGGGTGGAAAATTGGTCTGCGGGTCTTTTAGCCACTCCATGATCATCATGCGAGTGTCATTGCCGACCGCTTTGAGTTGTTCAAGAATCATGGGGCACAACATTACGCCTTTTTACGAAATGTTCAAGACATGGTTACACATTCATGCCGAATAACGATGCGGACGATGGTTCATGGCGATGATCAGATTCAGCAGCACCGCCCCTGCAACCGATGCCAGCAGCACCGGCAAGCTCACCAGATACAGCGAACCCAGCACCACCAGTACATCCACGACCATCTGCAACTTGCCCGCGCGCAAGCCAATGCGCTCTTGCAGATAGAGCGCCAGGATGTTGATCCCGCCGAGACTCGCCTTGTGGCGGAACAGGACGATGAAGCCAAGCCCCATCATCAGATTGCCCAACAGCGCCGCATAGATGGGCTGCAGCTGATCAATGTGGATAAATCGCGCATGCAGCTCGGAAAAAACTGACACCAAAGCCACGGCACAGAAGGTCTTGAGGGTGAATTCCCAGCCCATGCGGCGGATCGCCAGGTAATAGAACGGTAGATTGATCAGGAAGAACGCGACGCCGAAAGACACATGGCTGGCATAACTGATCAGAAAGGCAATCCCTGCGCTGCTGCCGGTGACACCGCCCACCTGACGCAGCAGCATGACCCCGAACGACACCATCAAGGTGCCGAGGATGATCGCGAAGATATCCTCGAAAAATGAATGGCGGGCAACGGGCGTGGTGGCGGTCTGGGTCATGGAAAGCTCTTGAATATCGGCGTGAACGGTAACGTGTTGACTCAATGCTACTGGCAAGGAGCACACAGCGCGCACAGACTACCCAATATTCATCAGGAATACGCATAACTTTCACAGATATGCTCACTTCGTGCGTGAACCGGCACTCTCCCGCGCTGATCGCTTAGCTGCGCTATGCAACCGCCGCCCTGGCGCTGATTTTGCTTTGTGTGTTGGACTGTTACCCCTCTACTCTATTCGCAAGCCGGGATTCGCCATGACCACTATCAAACATAACGCCGCAGCCCTGATGCTGCTTGGGCTGGCATTCACTGCACAGGCTGAGGACGGCGGCAGCCATCTGGACTCTGTCCTGCAAAAAGGCGAGCTGGCCGTCTGCACCACCGGTGACTACAAGCCCTATACCTTTCTGCGCGCAGACGGCGAGTACGAGGGCATTGATATCGAGATGGCGCGTTCGCTGGCGCAAAGCCTTGGCGTGAGGATCACATGGGTGCCGACCACCTGGAAGACCCTGATGCCGGACATGATCGCCGGCAAGTGCGATGTCGGCATGGGTGGTATTTCGGTAACGCTTGAACGGCAGAAGAAGGCGTTTTTCAGCAGCACCCTGGACGTCGACGGCAAAATTCCGCTGACCCGCTGTGAAGACGCGGCGCTGTATCAGACCATTGAGCAGATCAACCAGCCTTCCGTGCGCCTGATAGAACCCGCTGGCGGCACTAACGAAGCCTTTGCCCGCGCCTATCTGCCCAAGGCGCAACTGGGCTTCCACGACAACAAGACGATTTTCCAGGAGCTGCTGGACAAGAAGGCTGACGTCATGATCACCGATGCTTCCGAGGCCTTGTACCAGCAGAAGCGCATGCCGGGCCTGTGCGCCATCAACCCCGCCCGCTACATGCAGTACGGCGAAAAGGCCTATTTGCTGCCTCGCGACGATACGACCTGGAAGGCCTTCGTCGATCAATGGCTGCACCTGAGCAAGTCCACCGGCACCTACCAGACTGTGGTCGGCCACTGGCTGGCGGTGCCGGGCCAGTAATCAGCAGCGCGCGAGCGGCGCTACTTGCAGAGTCGCTCGCAATCTTCCAAGGTAGCGCAACGCTATTACCGCCCGGACACCAACAGGATGAAAGCCAACCTGAGCATCACCCGCGCGTTCTGCGTCGAGCTGCAGCAGGAGCTGTCCATCAGCGCAGCGCGGCGGGAATATTTTTCCCTTGAAGAGCCCCGGCAACGTTTCGAGTTTCTCTGCTCGACCCAGGCCTGCCGAGCACTCGGAGCCAAGGTCACCGGGGTGCGTTATGACGTAAAACCTCAGGAGCAGGTGACGTTCGTCTCGGCCCACTTCCGCGCCAACCCGCGCTATGAGCACGACCCCGATTGCGAGTGGGTAGGCGACGCCGAGCCAGAACAGGACCAGGCGCTGGATGACCAGACAGGCAGCGTCGCCAGCGAGCGCAGAGCTCGACGCAAGCTGGATGACTACGTTGACGTGTTCGACCCTGCTATCAGGCAGAAACCTGAACCTCAGGCATTGAGCACACGCCCGGACAACAACGCCGTCACAGCCCCGGAGGGGCCTGAATCCGGGCATAAAGCAGACAAACGCCTCAAACCCGCTCGCGGCCTGACCCGCACGCATAACCTTGAGCGCCTGGTGGACAGCTATCGCCAGGCGCGCGCCACGTTGAGCAAGGATGAACTGGCGCTGCTCAGGTTGCAGGTTCCGGGGCTGGGTGAAATACCGCTGCGCGCCTACTTCCGGCCGATCAAATACGCCCGATTGGGTGATAACGGTCAGGTGTTGCTGGGCGGTGGGCTGGTCGAACGCTTCGGTCAGGGCTTCCGGTTCAAGTACTTTGACCGGTTGAACGGCAAACCGGTGTTTCTCTATGTATCACCGGCACAGATGCAGGCCTACCGATCCCGACGCTACATCAACGAGCTGCTGAGCCATGCCGATGAGGTCAAGTTCTTCACGCTGTATGCCTTGGGCAACGTCAGCGAAAGTCCTTCAGGCAAAAGCATCAACGTGGAAGTGGACGACCTGCGCCATCTGGTGATTGTGCTTGGCCCGGCGAAGGAGCCGGTGTCAAAGCAGGAATGACGCGTATTGCTGAGTCAATCAGGTGGGAGCGAGCTTGCTCGGGAAAACCTCAGGCGGTCAGGTGATAAAGCTGATCACTACCGGCCTCTTCGCAAGCAAGCTTGCTCCCACTTCAACCCGTCAACGTTTTATACCTTGACGATCCAGCCCGCCGGCGCTTCAACGTCACCGGACTGCACGCCAGTCAGTTCTGCGTAAAGCTTGCGAGTCACTGGGCCGACTTCGGTTTCGCTGTGGAAAACATGCAGCTTGTCCTTGTAGGAAATCCCGCCAATTGGCGTGATCACCGCAGCTGTACCGCAGGCACCGGCTTCCTTGAAATCGGCGATCTGGTCGATGAACACATCGCCCTCGACGACTTTCAATCCCAGGCGGCTCTGGGCCAGCTCGATCAGCGACAGGCGGGTAATACCTGGCAGCACCGACGGAGACTTTGGCGTGACAAACACGTCGTCCCGGGTGATAGCGAAGAAGTTGGCCGAGCCCACCTCTTCGATTTTGCTGTGGGTCTGCGGATCCAGGTAAATGCAGTCGGCAAAGCTGTTTTTCTTCGCCTCGGAACCAGGCATCAGGCTCGCAGCATAGTTACCGCCCACCTTGGCCGCACCGGTGCCGTTGGTGGCTGCGCGATCGTAGCCGGAGATGATGAAGTTATTCGGCTTCAAGCCACCCTTGAAGTAGGCGCCGACCGGAATGCAGAAGATCGAGAAGATGAACTCAGGCGCAGTGCGCACACCAATATTGTCGCCCGTGCCGATCACGAACGGACGCAGGTACAGCGCGCCGCCGGAGCCGTAAGGCGGGATGAAACGCTCGTTCGCCTTAACAACCTTCCTGCACGCCTCGATGAAGACGTCGGTTGGAACATGGGGCATCAACACACGGCTGCAGCTGCGCTGCATGCGCAGGGCGTTCTGGTCCGGGCGGAACAGGTTGATCGAGCCGTCCTTGCAGCGATAGGCCTTGAGCCCTTCGAAACACTGTTGGCCGTAGTGCAGCGCAGTGGAACCTTCGCTGATGTGCAGCACATTGTCTTCAGTCAGCGTGCCTTCGTCCCAAGCGCCGTCACGCCAGTGAGAGAGGTAACGCATGTCCGTTTTAATGTAGTCGAAACCCAGGGTGTCCCAGTTGATGCTGTCGTGACTCATAACGCCCTCTTTCGTTAGCGGCAGCCTGGACGAATCAGGCCATGCCTTATTCTGCCAGATCATCCACGGCTTGAGGCCCGAAAAAAACAGAAACCTTTGACCCGGTTCCGACCTGCCTCAATCACTCGCTTCGGCCTGCGTGAGGCACTCGATAAACAGCGTGTACAGCGGCTGATCGCGCTGATTGCGACGCATCAGCAGCACCACTTCGCGATGGAATGTCAGCGCGCCCAGTTCAATCACCCGCACCCTGGCCTCGCGCTCAAGCCAAAGGCCGGCGCGGGGGATCAGCGAAATGCCCAGGCCGCTTTCAACGAACTTGACGATGGCATCCAGCTCGTCCAGCTCCAGCGCAACGGGCACCTCGATACGCTGCTCGCGCAAAAAACGCGTGACCTGTCGTCCGCCGAATGAGGAGCGGTCGTAACGGACATGGGGCTGTTCTGCCAACAAGCTGAGCGGGTCCTGCAGCGGCATGTCCAATGGGGTGATCAGTACAAAGGGCTCGATTTGCAGCACCTGCAGATGCAGCTCCTTGGGCAGTTCGAACGGCGGCTTGATCAGAATGGCCACATCCAGCTCACCAGCATCCAGCTGACTGAGCAGATCAAGCGACACCCCCGGCATCAGCTTGACCTCCACCGCAGGCGCCTGCTGACGCAAGCGCAGCAGCGCTTCAGGCAGAAAACCGGTTTGTGCGCTGGCGATGGCACCGATTTTCATCTCGCCCCGGTACTCCTCGGGCCCGAGCGGCTGCGACATGCGCTTGAACAGCGTGAAGATCTCGTCCGCCAGCGGCAGCGCCCGTTGCCCGGCAGCATTGAGGATGGCCTGGCGCCCGGTACGGTCAAACAGCCGCAGACCCAGCGCCTGCTCCAGGTTGCGCATCTGCGCGCTGACCGCTGACTGGGTCAGGCCGATATGCATGCCTGCAGCGGCGAACGTGCCATACCGGGCCACCGCCACAAAGGTTTTCAGCTCACGCAGCATGCCACCTCCATTGATCGATATTGCTCTTGCTCAGCAGCAAATATATGCGCTTTGCATAAATTTTATCGCTTATAAGATGAATGACCGTACTCGACCTGAGGAAATGCCCCGTGGCCCTGACCCCCTTTCATCTCGCCATCCCCGTTTACGACCTGGCCGCAGCGCGCCATTTCTACAGCGAGGTCTTTGGCTTCGCTGAAGGCCGCTCCAGCGAGCACTGGGTGGACTACGATTTCTATGGCCACCAGTTGGTGATCCACGAGCACCCAAAAACGGCTTCACAGGAATCGGCCCACACCAACGCGGTGGATGGCCATGACGTGCCGGTCCCGCATTTTGGCGTCGTGTTGAGCTGGAAGGACTGGGAAACCCTGGCCGAGCGGCTGCGTGAGCAAGGCACGCAATTTGTCATCGAACCCTACGTGCGCTTCCAGGGCCAGGTGGGGGAACAGGCCACCATGTTCCTGTTCGACCCCTGCGGCAACGCGCTGGAGTTCAAGGCGTTCAAGGACATCGGCCAACTGTTCGCCAAGTAAGCAGCGGGCAAAAAAAAACCCCGTCGCTCAATGAGCCACGGGGTTTTGTGTTTCAGGTCACTGGATCAGAAGGCGTATGTCACCAGCAGCTCCTTGGTCACCTGAAAATCCACCGACATCATCACGCTCAGGGCACTGATGGTGAAGATGGAGAAGACAAACAGCTTGCGAGCCCAGACGGTGTCGTCCACTGCCTTGTAGCCTTTCCACGCCATATACAGCCAGTACATGCCCATGCCTGCAGCGACCGCCAGGTAGTTAAGGCCAGCGTAACCGCCGAACGTCAACATCAGCGTGGCAATCAGAAACGCCAGGATGTACAGCAGGATGTGCCGCTTGGCCACCGGAATGCCGCGTTCAACCGGTAGAACCGGAATCTTCGCGGCGCGGTAGTCATTGAAGCGGAAGATCGCAATGGCATACGAATGAGGCATCTGCCAAAGGCTGAACATCACAAGCAGTGTCAGTGCCGCAAAGTCGAAGCTGTTGCTCACGGCGCAATAACCGATCACCGGAGGCATGGCCCCCGAGAGACTGCCGATCAGCGTGCCGTGTACCGACTTGCGCTTGAAGTACAAGCTGTAGAAGCCGACGTAGATGACGAAACCGATCAGCGCCAGCATCGCTGCCAGGGGATTGGTCTCGGTGTACAGCAATGCAAGCCCGGCGACACCCAGAACCGTCGCGTAGAGCAGGGCCAATTTCAATGAAACCAGGCCCTGTACCAGCACACGGTTCTTGGTGCGCTCCATCTTGTCGTCGATGTCGCGGTCAATGCAGTTGTTGAAGACACAACCAGATGCCACAACCAATGAGGTGCCTATGACCGCGGCCAGGAAGATGCCGAAGTCGATTTGCCCTTTGGAGGCCAGAAAAAAGCCTCCCGCCACCGAAAGCACGTTACCGAAAATGATCCCCGGTTTGGTGATTTGGATAAAGTGCTTAAGGGACATCAGGCGTTCCTCATTTAGCCATCATGACGGTGTGGATGCTGAACATGATCCACAGCGAGAGGCCGACCAGCAGAACGATGACCAATGCAGTGAACGCAAAGGCGAACACGTTATTGCGCTGAGTAGTCGAACGATCCAGGTGCAGGAAGTAATGCAGGTGAACCAGCACCTGCACCACTGCAAACAGCAGGATGGTGATCAGTGTCGCGCTCTTGGACATCACCGGGTGCATCACCAGACCGAACGGTACAGCGGTCAGGATCACCGACAATACGAAGCCGATGACGTACGACTTCACGCTGCCGTGGCCGTGGTCTTCAGCAGAGTCATGTGCGTGTGCGTTAGCCATTTACAAGGTCCCCATCAGATAAACAACGGTGAAGACGCAAATCCACACCACGTCCAGGAAGTGCCAGAACAGGCTCAGGCAGCTCAGACGGGTAATGTTGGTCGACGTCAGGCCGCGTGTCTTGACCTGATACATCATGATCGCCATCCAGATCAGGCCGCTGGTCACGTGCAGACCGTGCAGGCCTACCAGTGCGAAGAAGCCCGAGAGGAAGCCGCTGCGGCTAGGGCCGTAGCCCTCAACGATCAGGTGATGGAACTCGTAGACTTCCATCGCGATAAAGCCGGCGCCGAACAGGAAGGTCAGGGCCAACCAGCCCAGGACCTTGCTTTGCTGACCTTTGTACACCGCCAACATGGCGAAGCCGTAGGTGATACTACTGAACAACAGGAAGGCGGTTTCGACGGCAACGAACGGCAGCTCGAAGATGTCGTGCCCCGAAGGGCCGCCTGCGATGTTGCCCGAAAGCACGGCGTAGATCGCGAAGAAAGACGCGAACAACACGCAGTCAGTCATCAGATAGAGCCAGAAACCGTAGACGGTCATCGGGCCCGCGTCGTGGTGATCATGCCCATGGTCATCGTGACCGTGGGCATCTCCTGGATTCAAAGCTAAGTTCGACATGTTTAAACCTGTTCCAGAGTGGATTTGCCAGGTGTGTAGGCACCCTGAGCCACGAGGATCTTGTGCTGCGCACCTTCGATACGTGCCACTTCTTCAGCCGGCACCATGTAGCCCTGATCGTCACGGGCAGCATGGACGACGAACGTGATGACCGTAGCCGCCAGGCTCGCGATGGCCAGCCACCAGATGTGCCAGATCATTGCGAAACCGAACGCTGTCAGTAGCAGACCCATGTACACACCGGTTGCCGTGTTGTTCGGCATGTGAATCGCCGAGTACTTGGCCGGTACGTTGTAGGCAGTGCCGTTACGCTTGGCTTCGGTGAATGCGTCCAGATCATTGGCTTTCGGCAATTCGGCGAAGTTGTAGAACGGTGGTGGCGAAGAGGTCGACCATTCCAGCGTGTGGCCATTCCACGGGTCGCCGGTCAGATCCTGATTCTCTGGCTTGTTGCGGTCGCGGATGCTGACGAAGATCTGGATCAACTGGCAGGCGATGCCCAGTGCAATCAGGATCGCGCCACACCAGGCGATGTCCAGGTACAGGTTCCAGGCCGGGTTGTCAGTAGCGTTCAGGCGGCGAGTCATACCCAGGAAGCCCAGGAAGTACAGCGGCATGAAGGCGACGAAGAAACCGACGAACCAGAAGTAGAACGCTGCCTTGCCCCAGTTTTCGTTCAGTTTGAAGCCGAACGCTTTAGGGAACCAGAACGCGAAGCCAGCGATGTAACCGAATACCGCACCGCCGATGATGACGTTGTGGAAGTGAGCGATTACAAACAGGCTGTTGTGCAGCACGAAGTCTGCGCCCGGGATTGCCAACAGAACGCCGGTCATGCCGCCGATCGAGAAGGTAATCATGAAGCCCAGGGTCCAGAGCACTGGCGCGGTGAAACGCAGACGGCCCTGGTAGATGGTAAACAGCCAGTTGAACAGCTTCACACCCGTTGGCAGTGCAATCAGCATCGTCGCCAGACCGAAGAAGGCGTTGACGCTCGCCCCCGAGCCCATGGTGAAGAAGTGGTGCAGCCATACCATGAAGCCCAGGACGGTGATCCCGCCGCTGGCGTAGATCATCGAGCGGTGGCCGAACAGGCGCTTGCCGGTGAACGTCGAGATGACTTCCGAGAACACACCGAACGCTGGCAGAACCAGGATGTACACCTCAGGGTGACCCCATGCCCAGAACAGGTTCACGTACATCATCGGGTTACCACCCAACTCGTTCGTGAAGATGTGGAAGTCCAGGTAACGGTCAAGGGTCAGGGCTGCAAGCGTCGCGGTCAGGATCGGGAACGAAGCCACGATCAGGATGTTGGCGAAGGTGCAGGTCCAGGTGAAGATCGGCATTTCCATCAACTTCATGCCAGGCGTGCGCATTTTCAGCACGGTGACGAGGAAGTTGACGCCCGTTAAGGTTGTCCCGAGTCCGGATAACTGTAGCGCCCAGATGTAGTAGTCAACCCCCACTCCAGGACTGTACGCCAGACCGGAAAGCGGCGGATAGGCAACCCAGCCTGTACGTGCAAACTCGCCCACACCCAGAGAGATGTTGACCAGCAGAACGCCGGACACCAGCAGCCAGAAGCTCAGGGAGTTGAGGAACGGGAAGGCCACGTCACGTGCGCCGATCTGCAGCGGCACGACGATGTTCATCAGGCCGGTGAAGAATGGCATCGCCATGAAGATGATCATGATCACACCGTGAGCGGTGAAGATCTGGTCATAGTGCTCAGGCGGCAGAAAGCCTTCGGCGCCACTCTGCGCCAGGGCCAGCTGGGTACGCATCAAGACGGCGTCGGCGAAACCGCGCAACAGCATGATCATGGCGACGACGATGTACATCACGCCGATCTTCTTGTGGTCAACCGAGGTCAGCCACTCCGTCCACAGGTAGGTCCACTTCTTGAAATACGTGAGTGCCGCGACCAGTGCAATACCACCCAGCGCGACTATCGCGAGGGTGATCATCACTATGGGCTCGTGAAACGGGATCGCTTCGAGACTTAATTTACCAAACATCTTTTACTCCTCTGCCCCAGCAGCTGAATGCTTACCCATGTCCAACACTTTCTCTCCAACGTTGGCGTCCTGCTCGCGAGCCGTGCCTTCCTGCTCGTGAGGGTTCACCTTACCCGGCTTCATGCCTTCATACTTGTCGATGACGGCGTTGAACAGGTTCGGCGTGACCGCTGAAAAGAGTTCAACAGGGTTGCGCTCGCTCGGCTTGAGCAAGGCAGCGTATTCGGAAGCCTCAAGCTTTTTAGGTGAACTCTTCACTTCGCTGACCCAGGCATCGAAATCTGCCCGTGTCGTCGCGATAGCCTTGAACTTCATGCCGGTGAAACCCGCACCGCTGTAGTTGGCGGAAATACCGTCGAACTCGTGGTTCTGGTTGGCAATCAGGTGCAGCTTGGTGAGCATGCCGGCCATGGCGTAAACCTGACCGCCCAGACCCGGAATGAAGAACGAGTTCATCACCGAATCAGAGGTAATCTTGAAATTCACCGGAGTGTTGGCCGGAAAGACGATCTTGTTGACCGTGGCAATCCCTTGATCCGGGTAGATGAACACCCATTTCCAGTCCAGCGAAATCACTTCGATGGTCACCGGCGGTACGTCCGACTCGATCGGGCGATACGGGTCCAGTGCGTGGGTCGACTTGTAGGTGATGTAGAACAACACCAGCAGCAGCACCATCGGGATACCCCAGACAGCCGCTTCGATCTTGGTGGAGTGCGACCAGTCTGGTGTGTAGTTGGAAGCCTTGTTCGATGCGCGGTATTTCCAGGCGAAGATAATCGTCAGGAAAATGACCGGAATCACCACGATCAACATCAGCAGTGTAGCGGTGATGATCAGGTTGCGCTCGTCAAGCCCCACTTGCCCCTTGGGATCGAGCAGAGGCACGCCCTCACAACCACTGAGCAAAAGCATGCTGAAAAGGGCCAAGAAGCCAAAAAACCTGGGGTACCTTTTTTTACTCATCTCACGACCTCTAAAAGCAAAAGCAGCTTGCGGGTGCAATTGGTTTTCGACCGCCAACACCTGATCTACCCGTGCTGACCTATTTTTTTGAATTGAACGAAGCTTGCCGAAACGCTTGTAGAGCGTAACGACACGTCCAAGTTTATCTTTAATTTCTAGTTCAAGCCTGTGATAACGAGCCTGATTTGCCAGGCTGCGTCCTTTTGACGCGGGCGATTCGTAACAATTCCGAGAAAGGCCGGGCAGGACGCGCATGATCTGCTCACACACGCCCGATGACCTCAAAATTGCCCATCGCGGAAGATTTCCTGCGGGGCAAGTGCGGCGATTGTAGATATGTAAAAATTCCGTGACTATGTTTTTTTTAGCAACAGCTTGTATCAAGACTTGTAACAGTCGCCAAATGGATCACGAAATTTTCACAAAAAATGGCCTCGCCGTGACCGGGCCAATCGGGCAGCAGACCTTACAGGGCGTGGTGCTTACGGCGATTACGGATGATGCCAGCTGGCACCAGAATGGCCGTCAGCACAAAAGCGACGAGTGCCCACTGCGCCAGTGACAAACCGAGCACTGGCGGATAAGGGGTGGTGCAAAAACCACTGACCTGAAACCCCAGGGGGAACAGCTCAGCCAGAGGCAGGCCGTCAACGATAGGTTGCAGGACGTCGATACCGCAGCTTTCCGTCGGGTGCGCAAGAATCCAGACATGACGACCTGCGGCAGCAATGCCGCCCACGGCGCTGAGTACCACCAGGGTTTCCAGCGCCGTGATGCTGCGCCGCCCCGGCATCGCTGCGCCAATGAACGCGAAAAGGGCGATCAGCAGCAACGCATAGCGCTGCAGAATGCACAACGGGCACGGCGCTTCACCCAGGACGACCTGCATGTACAGCGCCCCGCCGATCATCGCGAGGCAGATAATGCCCAGCAGGACCAGAAAACGCTTTTCGCGGTTCAGATACAACAGGTTGGCGCTCATTCAGTTCCCTTCCAGAGAGGTCCGCAGGACCGTTCGATCAATGCTCAGGCTTGCATCCGAGCCCTCGGCGTGCAGCGATTGTAAGGGCTCAAGGCCCTGATCGCTCAGGATAATCGTGAACGGCAGGTAACAACTCAACACCGCAGCGACCATACGGAGCCTTTGACGGGCTGGACGGTACACAAGGGTGCGCCCGCGTCGCCTCGAAACTCACACTTCAATAACGCTTCTATATATAGAGGGCTGCGACGTTATGCCGCAGCCTTCTTTTTATAGGGTGCGGCTAATTGTCGCAGTTCGCTCTCTGGGTCCGCGTGGAGTCAAAACCAGAATCAGCTGCGCTGCTCGGATAGTCCTGCCCTCCTGAGCTGACGTTCGAGCTTGAGAATGGCTTGGCCAGGAAAGTAATGCACCCACGCGAAGACAGGTTATCGAACCCCACTTGAGATTAACGCTAAAGCGTGTCGGCGCCGGGTCGATAACCTGTTCATAGAAAAGCTGTTTACCGCTCACTGCGGCAAGACACTTATTGCCAGAAGGTTCGTATGTCCACCACCAACGCCCGCGCAGACTCACTTTCGCTGTTGCTGTTCACCTTACGCAGCGGCAAATTGATGGCAATCAACCTGCTCAAGGTCAGCGAGATCATCCCCTGCCCTGCCCTGACTCGACTCCCTGAGTCCCATCCGCATGTCAAAGGCGTTGCCACGTTGCGTGGCGCGTCGCTGTCTGTGATCGACCTCAGCCGGGCGATTGGCGAAATGCCGCTGATCGACCCCGACGGCGGCTGCCTGATCGTCACTGACGTCAGCCGCTCCAAGCAGGGTTTGCATGTGCAGGCCGTGAGCAAGATCATTCATTGCCTGACCACTGACATCCGCCCACCGCCCTTCGGCGCTCGTGGCCAGTCATTCATCACGGGCGTGACCCAGGTGGACGGCGCCCTGGTACAGGTCCTGGACATCGAGAAAGTCATCCACGGCATCGCCCCGGCGCGCATCGTCGCAGACCCCGATGCCTTGGCCCCTGAGGACGCCGAAGTGCTGGCCCAGGCGCGAATCCTGGTGGTTGACGACAGTCAGGTGGCCCTGCAGCAATCGATCATTACCTTGCGCAACCTCGGCATCCATTGCCACACCGCGCGCAGCGCCAAAGAAGCCATTGATGTCCTGCTGGAACTGCAAGGGACTGCCCAGCAGATCAACCTGGTGGTTTCAGACATTGAAATGTCGGAGATGGACGGCTACGCGCTGACCCGAACCTTGCGCGATACGCCTGACTTCAAGGACCTTTACATCCTCCTGCACACCTCGCTGGACAGCGCCATGAACAGCGAAAAAGCCAGGATTGCCGGGGCCGATGCGGTACTGACCAAGTTTTCTTCGCCAGAACTGACACGCTGCCTGATCATCGCCGCCAAGGCTGTGCAAGCGAAAGGCGCGTAACGCTGCCGGCCTGGGCGACGCCAGCAGAAAGGACGTCCACGCCTGCCCGGCCGGCGCCGCAACGCATGGCGTTGAACGGCGCAGCGGATGAAAGCGCGTGCGTGCTGATCTGGCATACTCCGTGGCCTCAACTTGCTCATGGAGAAGCACAATGAAGGCATCCATCATCCTATTGATCGCCGCGGCAGGCCTCGCCGTACAGGCCAATGCGTCGAGCACGGAAAGCTGGAAGGATCTGGACAAGGCCGTGATCGACAGTTGCATGAAAGCCAGCCAGCTCAAGGAAGTCCGCGCCGTCGGCAAGGCGGGGTTTGCTGACCAGGTGGGTTACGAGGCGCTGATGCTGCGGGGACGCTACCCGCAACCGCACATGAAAAATCAGCCTGGCGCCGAGTTGTGCCTGTATCACCGCCAGAGCAAAAAGGCCACGGTCAGTGAGTGGGCCGAACTGGGCAATACGCCAAAAATCTAGCGATAACGCCATGGCGCACAATTTGCTTTGGACACCGTCCTGAATGCGCTCGCAGTGACCGCTTTGTCGACTGCTTGCGTCCATTGTTTTGACGGATCTGTAGACCATGAATACCCGATTTGCCTGCGTGGGGTGTGGCAGCTGCTGCACTGACCATCATGTGCCGCTGACCCTGAGCGAAGCCATGCAATGGGCGGCCGACGGCGGTGCGTTGATTATCCTCACCGAGGCGTTCCTGGCCGATGGCTTCGGCCTGCCTTCGGCCCAGATGGACCACGCCACGCGACGCTCGACGCCGATTCGCTCCGGCGCCGCCCAGGCGCATGTTGCCATCACGTTCGCTGCTTACAATGTCGGCCCTTGCCGGAATCTTGACGCTGAAAAGCTCTGCCGTATTTATGACCGGCGGCCGCTGGTATGCCGCATTTACCCGATGGAAATCAACCCGCACATTCCCCTGCGTCCAGCGGCAAAAGACTGTCCGCCCGAATCCTGGGAGCAAGGTCCGGAACTGATCGTCGGCGGCAAGCTGGTCGACACCGAACTGAGCCTGTTGATCGAGCAGTCGCGTCAGGCCGACAGGGAAGACATCGCAGCCAAGGAAGCGATATGCCAGCGTCTGGGCATCCGCACGACTGCATTGAAAGGCGATGGTTTCGTGGCCTATCTACCGGACATGGGCGCCTTTGCGACCGCAGTGATGGACCTGGTCGACGGCATTGCGGCGCCCGACATGGATCACGGCTGGACTTTTCATGTCGCTGCCGAGCAGGTTATTCAGCGGCTTGATCTGGCAGGCGCTGCGCTGACGACTGGCGCCGCCGACGATTACATGTTCATCCCGCTGCAGCAGGCGGGATGAATACAGCCACAGGCGCCAGGCTTTGTACGAAAAAGAGCGCTCAGCGTTTGCCCATGGATTTGCGCGTGCCGTGGGGCGCAGCGCCAGGGATCTTGTTGTGGCCTGACTTGCTGCCTTTCTGATACCAGGGCTGGTCTTTTTTCGACTGGGCAAAGTCCGCTGGTTTGAACGGAAAGCTGAACGCAGGCACGGCAGCACGCTGGTCGCTGGCGCCGGCTTCGTCAATGACAGCTTCAGGCGCGGTGTTCTGGTCGGAAGAAGTCATAAAAGCTCCGGAAATAGCAGTCGGTCGGCAAAAGGTCGCGCAGCATACATCAATCGCTGATGATCAGAGCGGAAAAGTGGGTCGATCCGGCACTTGTAGCTGTGCGCATCTCGTCGACAGGCATCAAACATTCGACCCTGCGTGAGCTGATCTGCAACCACTCATCCCCCCGTTCCGTACCCATGGATATCGCCCGTGAACGGCATTTCTTGATCCGTCGGGTGATCGCTGTGCTTTTTTTGCTGACAAGCATCACAGGTTGCCGTCATTCTCCTGACCGGGTTGGCGGGCTCCAACGTGACAGACCACCCGGCGACTTCTTTTTCGACCTTGCGGTGTTTCCTGAATGCGTAAACAGACCAGAATCCTGCTTGCGGTTGCCCTCCTTGCGGGTCTGATTGGCGCCGCCATGTGGGGCCTCAATCGTCCGGCGGCGGTGAAAGCGGGGCCCGCTGCCGCCGTCCCGGTGAAGGTCGTCAGCGTCAGTGAAGAAGACGTGCCACGCTTCGTCACTGCCATAGGTTCGGTGCTGTCACTGCACAGCGTGGTCATTCGCGCGCAGGTGGACGGCATCCTGACCCGCGTGCTGGTCAAGGAAGGTCAGGCAGTCAAGGCAGGAGAGCTGCTGGCCACCCTGGATGACCGCAGTATTCGCGCGGCACTGGAACAGGCCAAAGCACAGCTGGCCCAAAGCCAGGCGCAGTTGGACATCGCCCGGATCGACCTCAAGCGTTACCGGCTGCTCAGCGCCGACAACGGCATTTCCCGGCAGATGTTCGATCAGCAGCAGGCCACCGTACAGCAGCTCAAAGCCACGGCGCAGGGCAATCAGGCAGCCATCGACGCAGCCCAGGTGCAGTTGTCCTACACTCAGATTCGCTCCCCGGTCACAGGCCGCGTCGGTATACGCAATGTCGACGAGGGCAATTTTCTGCGCGTCAGCGATGCCCAGGGGCTGTTTTCCGTGACCCAGATCGATCCGGTCGCGGTGGAGTTTTCCTTGCCGCAACAGATGCTGCCGACTTTGCAGGGCCTCATCATCGCCAGCCAACCGGCCAGCGTTCAGGCGTTCCTGGGCGATGGCAACGAGGGTGCGCTGTTGGGCGAAGGCCAGCTCAAGCTGATCGACAATCAGGTCTCGGCCACCACTGGCACGGTGCGCGCCAAAGCTGAATTCAACAATCCGAAGCAGCTGCTATGGCCCGGCCAACTGGTCACCGTGAAGATCCAGACGGGCATCGAACACAACGCCCTGCGCGTCCCGCCGCAAGTGGTGCTGCGCGGCATCGATCAGCATTTTGCGTTCCGGGTCAACGGCGACCAGGTCGAGGTTGTGCCCGTGCAGGTGCTGTATCAGGACAGCGATTTGATGCTGATTTCAGGGCCCAGGGCCGGTGACGTACTGGTCAGCGATGGTCAGTCGCGGCTCAGGGCCGGCTCGCGAATAGAAATCCTCGGCAGCCCTGCCTCGGCGCCCCCGGCGACACTGCCCGCACCCTCTGTCGAGCGTCCCCGATGAACGGGCGCGGGTCGGTGTCGGCCTGGTGCGTGGATCATCCAGTGGCCACGCTGCTGCTGACCTTTGCCATGGTCCTGCTGGGCGCCATCGCCTTTCCCCGGCTGCCGGTCGCGCCCCTGCCGGAAGCCGAATTCCCCACTATTCAGGTGGCGGCGCAATTGCCCGGTGCGAGCCCGGAAACCATGGCGTCCTCGGTGGCCACACCGCTGGAAGTGCAGTTCAGCGCCATCCCCGGCATGACGCAGATGACGTCCAGCAGCGCGCTGGGCTCGACCAATCTGATCCTGCAGTTCTCGCTGAACAAAAGCATTGATACTGCTGCCCAGGAAGTCCAGGCCGCGATCAACACCGCGGCTGGCCGCCTGCCCGCCGACATGCCCAACCTGCCGACCTGGCGCAAGGTCAACCCGGCCGACAGCCCGGTGCTGATCCTCAGCGTAAGCTCAGGCCTGATGCCGCCCACCGAGCTCAGCGATGTCACCGAGTCCCTGCTGGCGCGGCAGTTGAGCCAGATCGACGGCGTTGGCCAAGTGGTCATTACCGGTCAGCAGCGCCCTGCCATCCGGGTTCAGGCAGCACCGGAGAAGCTGGCTGCCCTGGGTCTGACGCTGGCCGATATCCGCGTCGCGGTGCAGCAGACCAGTCTCAATCTGGCCAAGGGTGCGCTGTATGGCAAAAACAGCGTGTCGACCCTGGCCTCCAATGATCAGCTATTCCATCCACAGGATTACGCCAGGCTCATCGTTTCTTACAAGGATGGCGCGCCGATACACCTGCGCGACGTGGCGCAAGTCATCAACGGGTCTGAAAATGCCTATGTGCGCGCCTGGTCTGGTGACCAGCAAGGCGTCAACGTTACGATCTTCCGCCAGCCTGGGGCCAACATCGTCGAAACCGTTGACCGCGTGCAACGCGAGCTGCCGCGTCTGCTGGAAATGCTGCCCGCGTCGGTGGACGTGTCGGTGCTCAACGATCGCACGCGCACCATTCGCGCCTCGCTACACGAGGTCGAGCTGACGCTGGTGATCGCCATTCTTTTGGTGGTGGCGGTGATGGCGCTGTTCTTGCGCCAGCTGTCGGCGACCCTGATCGTGACTGCGGTACTGGGGGTGTCGCTGATCGCCAGCTTCGCGATGATGTACCTGTTCGGTTTCAGCCTGAACAACCTGACGCTCGTCGCCATCGTGGTCGCCGTAGGGTTTGTGGTGGATGACGCCATCGTCGTGGTCGAGAATATCCATCGCCATCTGGAAGCCGGAGACGGCATGCGCGAAGCGGCGATCAAGGGCTCTGGCGAAATCGGCTTTACCGTGGTGTCCATCAGCTTTTCCCTGGTGGCGGCGTTTATCCCGCTGCTGTTCATGGGCGGGGTGGTGGGTCGGCTGTTCAAGGAGTTTGCCCTGACGGCCACGGCGACCATTCTGATATCGGTGGTGGTGTCGCTGACCCTGGCGCCAACCCTCGCCGCGCTATTCATGCGCGCACCGAAACACGACGCTGACGCCAGGCCTGGCTTCAGCGAGCGACTGCTGCGCCTGTACGAACGCGGTCTGGACAAGGCCCTGGCCCATCAGCGCGTGATGCTGGGTATCTTCGCCATGACCCTGGCGCTGGCGGTTGCCGGTTACGTGCTGATCCCCAAGGGTTTCTTTCCAGTCCAGGACACTGGTTTTGCCGCAGGCACCAGTGAAGCCGCTGCCGATATTTCCTACCCGGACATGGTGCAAAAGCACCTGCAACTGGCGAAAATCATCGGCGCCGACCCTGCCGTGCAGGCGTTTTCCCATTCTGTTGGCGTCAGCGGCAGCAACCAGACCATTGCCAACGGACGCTTCTGGATTTCCCTCAAGCCTCGTGGCGAACGCGATGTCTCGGTCAGTGAATTCATTGACCGCCTGCGGCCAAAGCTGGCGAAGATTCCCGGTATCGTGCTGTATCTGCGCGCTGGCCAGGACATCAACCTCAGCCCCGGCCCTAGCCGCAGCCAGTATCAATATGTGCTCAAGAGCAATGACGGCCCGCTGCTCAATGTCTGGACCCAGCGCCTGACGGAAAAACTGCGTGGCAACCCGGCATTCCGTGACCTCTCCAACGACCTGCAACTGGGCGGCAGCGTCACCCATGTGGAGATCGACCGGGCCGCTGCTGCACGCTTCGGGCTGACCACCAATGACGTTGATCAGGCGTTGTATGACGCCTTCGGGCAACGGCAGATCAGCGAGTTTCAGACTGAAATCAATCAGTACAAGGTCATCCTCGAACTGGACGCGAAGCAGCGTGGCAAGGCCGAAAGCCTGGGGTACTTTTACCTGCGCTCGCCGCTGAGCGGAGCAATGGTGCCGCTGTCGGCCGTCGCCCGAGTCGACGCGCCGACCATGGGACCACTGTCCATAGCCCACGACGGCATGTTCCCGGCGGCCAATCTGTCTTTCAACCTGGCCCCGGGCATTGCCCTGGGTGACGCCGTGCGCATGCTGGATCAGGCCAAGAATGAAATCGGCATGCCCGCCTCGATCAGCGGTAACTTTCAGGGAGCGGCGCAGGCTTTTCAGAGTTCGCTGGCCAATCAGCCGTGGCTGATCCTTGCCGCGCTGGTGGCGGTGTACATCATTCTCGGCGTGCTCTACGAGAGCTTCGTCCATCCGCTGACCATCATCTCCACCCTGCCCTCGGCCGGTATCGGCGCGCTGCTGTTGTTGTGGCTGATGGGCCAGGACTTCTCGATCATGGCCTTGATCGGTGTGGTGCTGCTGATCGGCATCGTCAAGAAGAACGGCATCCTGCTGGTCGACTTTGCCCTGGAGGCCCAGCGCGAGCGTGGCATGAGCCCGCAGCAGGCGATTCACGCCGCGTGCCTGACCCGTTTCCGGCCCATCATCATGACCACCCTGGCGGCGTTGCTCGGCGCGCTGCCGCTGATGCTAGGCTATGGGGTTGGCGCCGAACTGCGCCAGCCCCTGGGCATCGCAGTGGTGGGCGGGCTGTTGGTCAGCCAGGTGCTGACGCTGTTCACCACCCCCGTCATCTACCTGCAGCTGGAGCGTCTGTTTCACCAACCTGATGCACCCGCTGCCCAGCCATTGCCGACGTCGCCATGACTACGACGGCCAGGCTTTCAACTCGCAGGCAGGTCCGCGCAAACCCTCGGTTTCAATAAGCCGGTGAAATCGCTACTCTCTCGCCAGGTACCTGGCGAAGCCGGGTAAATAAGAGCCTGTGTGATGACCCTTACCGCCGCAGCACCCGCTTCTCGCCAAAAATGGACTGGCCCCGAGATTGCCTTGATGTGCGGCAGCTCTACTGCTCTGGTGGTCATCGTGATGATCGTCGTTTCGCTGCTGGTCAGGGAGCGTGAAGATGCCAGCGAGGCTGCATCGCGCGCGGCGAGCAATATCGTGCGCCTGATCGACGCCGATGTCGTGCGCAACGCCGAGCTTTATGACACCGCCCTGCTGGGCATGATCAACGCCTGGCAACACCCTGATCTGCAAAGTATTGCGCCGGACCTGCGCCACATGGTGCTGTTCGACCGCTCGACTGCCGCGCGCTACAAGGGTGACCTGCTGTTGCTTGACGCAAACGGCAACGCGCTGGCCGATTCGACATCGGTGCAGCCCAGAGCCTTGAATATAAGCGATCGGCCGAACTTTCAGGCGCACAGAAACGACCCGTCACTGGAGATGAAAGTCGGTCCGCCCTTCAAGTCCGAATGGGGCTTCAAGGACTGGTGCATCAGCTTCAGTCGCAGGATCCCCAGTCGGGACGGCGCGTTCGTTGGCGTGGTCAGTGCAGCCATGCGTCTGGTGTATTTCAAGCAGCTATTCAGCACCCTGGATGTCGGCCCGGACAGCCACGTGACCCTGTTTAATACCGACGGGATCGTGCTGGCACGCCAGCCCGAGGTGCAAGGGCAGGAAACAGTCGGCCACAGCTTTATCAAGAGCCCCAACTATCATCGCGTGATCGAGGGAGGCGACGGCAGTTTCGTCAGCCTCTCGACCATCGATGGCAAGGAACGTCTTTATACCTTCTCCCACGTCGCCCATTTGCCGCTGATCGTGGCGATAGGTCAGTCTACCCACGAGGTGTTTGCAGCCTGGCGGCGCAGTGTCGTGCTGGTGGGCAGCGCCACCAGTCTGCTGTGCGCCGGGATCATCTGGCTGACCATTCTGCTGCGCCGTGAACTGCACCTGCGACGCCGGGCCGAAGGTGAGCTGCAGCAACGCGCCACGACCGACGTTCTCACCGGCCTGCCCAATCGGCGCCGACTGGACGAGGTGCTGGAGACCGAATGGGCGCGGGCCCAACGCAACGGCTCAATGCTGTCGCTGCTAATGATCGATATCGATTCATTCAAGGCCTTCAACGACCGCCACGGCCACAACGGCGGCGACCAGGCGCTGCGCAATGTCGCTGGCACCATCGCGGCGACACTGGGCAGGTCGCAAGACTTCGTCGGTCGCTACGGCGGGGAAGAGTTTCTCGCGGTGCTGCCAGGCACCGATCTGATGGGCACCATGGCTGTGGCGGAAAACATCAGGGCGGCAGTCAACGCCATGCTGCCGTTTGCATCGGATACCGATCCAATCACCGTCAGTGTCGGCGTCGCAAGCCGCAGGATCAGGCCGGGAGATACGTTGCAGGCACTGTTCCACGCGGCGGATACGGCGTTGTACCGCGCCAAGCACAACGGCCGTAACCGAACAGAGGCGGCTACGGCGTACTAATCTTGGGAATACTGATCTGCGGGAATAAAAGACGAGCATAAAAAAACGCCAGACTGGCTGGCGTTTTTTCAGTGCTGCGGGTCTTAGCTTGCAGCGCGAGCGGCATCACGCAGAGCTTTAACTTTATCGTGTGTAGCCAGTACACCAGCTTGCTGCTTGGTGATCAGCGCAACGACGTTGGCTGGCAGGTTCTTCTCATGAGCTTTTTCCAGCGCTTCTTTGTAGGCTTTCTTGGCGACGTCTTCGCCGCGCTCTACTTCTTCCAGGATCGCCTTGTCGTCTTTGCCGGTAAGGGTCGACTTCAGGTCAACCCAGGCACGGTGCAGGGTGCCCGAGACGCTGGACGACGTTTCTGGGTCACCGCCCAGAGCGCGAACTTCAGCTTGCAGTTCGCGGACTGCAGTAGCGATTTCTTGCGAACGGCTCATGAAGTAGGCTTTGATCGCCGGGTTCTTGATATCTTCTGCGCTGGTCTGAAAACCTTTCTCGCCATCTTTGCTGGTTTCGATCAGGTCGTTCAGTACGGAGATCGATTCTTTATTGATGTCAGTCATTTTTCCAATTCCTTATTGGCAGGTTGATACAAATTTGAATCTCTAACTGGGTAGTTGCAGACACCATGCCAGCCTTTAAATATTAATAAATCTCTTATTTTTCAACGGCTTATATTTTTTCCCATACAGATGGATCGTGATTTCTGCATGAACTGTCCTTTGGCCTGCATGCAGAATGCACGTATCGTATCGACGCTCGACTGCTGAGGTGAAATCGTTCATGGACCCGGAAAAACTATTGCTACTGGTCACACGGGAAATGCCGTTCGGCAAGTACAAGGGCCGATTGCTGGCCGATCTGCCCGGGCAGTACCTGAACTGGTTTGCCCGGGAGGGCTTTCCCAAGAGCGAGCTGGGCAGTTTGCTGGCCTTGATGCAGGAGATTGACCATAACGGTCTGTCGGAGCTGCTCGACCCGCTGCGCACGCGACCGCGTCAATTCAGAGAAGGCTGACCAGAGGCTAAACGTTAATGGAACATCCACCGCAGGATCCCGCAATTGCACGACAGGCGCGTGATGAAGCGTTCTGGGCCCAGGTCGCCAGGCGTTATGACGTCGAGCCCGGCCCGGTCAATCTCGAAAACGGCTACTTCGGGCGCATGACCCGGGCGGTTACCGAGGAGTACGCGCGCAACGTCGACTATGTCAATCGCAGCAACTCGGTGTACGTGCGGCGTCAGTTCGATCAGCACGACAGTCATGTGATCCATGCCCATCTGGCAGACCTGATGCAGGTCGATGTCGAAGAAGTTGCCATCACCCGCTGTGCCTCGGAGTCATTGCAGTCACTGATTCGCAACTACAACCTGTTGCAGCCAGGCGATCAGGTGCTGATCAGCGACCTGGACTATTTGAGTGTGCAAAGCGCCATGCGCTGGCTGGCGAAGAGCCGCGGCGTGCAGGTGGTTGAAATCAGTCATCACCACCCCGCTACCTTTGAAAGTCTGCTGCAGAGCTATCAACAGGCGTTTGACGAACATCCGCGTCTCAAGCTGATGGCCTTGACCCATGTCACCCACCGCACCGGGCTGGTCATGCCGGTTCAAGCTATCGCAGCGCTGGCGAAAATACGCGGTATCGACGTCATTCTTGATGGCGCACATGCCTTGGGCCAGCTGGACTTCTGTCTGGATCAACTCGGGGTCGCCTTCGCGGGTTACAACCTGCAGAAATGGATGGGCGCGCCGCTGAGCCTGGGTTTCGTTTACGTGGCGCGCGAGCGTCTGTCCGCGATTGATCCGGACATGGGCGACACACGTTACGCGCCCGATAACATCCTTGGCCGGGTGCCGTATGGCACACCGAACATTCCGGCGTGGATGACGCTGCCCAAGGTATTTGAAGAGCACCTGGCCATCGGCGGATCAGCCGCCAAAGGTGCGCGTCTCAATTACCTGCGCGATCTCTGGGTTGCACCGGCAAGGGCGTTTGCGCACGTAGAAATCCTGACCCCGGACGATCCCCGGCTGTACTGCGGCATCACCGCGCTGCGTTTTACCGGTCATGAGGATCAGCAACGTATGGCCCAGCGCCTGCTGGACGAGTACAACCTGTTCACCGTCGCCCGCGAGGGCTCGGCGTGCGGCCCCTGCATCCGCATCACACCGGGTTTCAGCACAACGGCTGCGGACGTCGGGTTACTGGTTGAGGCGTTGCGGCAGTTGGCGTGATGGGTGTTCATGAGTTGATACACAGACTCGTAGGAGCGCTTGCCCGCGATGGCGTCAGTGCAGGCACCTGACGCGTGCGCCCTGAAGCCCAATCGCGGGCAAGCGCGCTCCTGCGAGAGCGTGACACGTGCAGCAGTCACCCGGTGCTCGACAGCTCCTACAGATCCGGGTGATGTATGCGGCGGCTGGTATCAGTCAAACAACGCCAGCGCCTGTGCCGTTGCTTCCTGGATGCGGCCCCAGTCGCCGTTCTTGACCCAGGCGTTGTCGATCATCCAGGTGCCGCCGACGCACATGACGTTGGGCTGCGCCATGTAGCTCTTGAGGTTGTCAGCATTCACCCCGCCCGTCGGGCAGAAGCGCACTTCATTGAAGGGCCCGCCCAGTGCCTTGATGGCTGCCACGCCGCCGCTGACCTCGGCCGGGAAGAGCTTGAAGCGACGGTAACCCATGGCATAACCAATCATGATTTCCGAGGCACTGCTGATGCCGGGCAACAGCGGCAATGGGCTGTCCAGCGCGGCTTGCAGCAGGTCGTGTGTGCTGCCAGGGGTGACAATGAATTGCGAGCCCGCCGCTTCGGCATCGGCCAGCATACGGCGATCAAGGATGGTGCCAGCACCCACACACAGCTCAGGCCGCTGCTCGCGCAGAATGCGGATGGCGCTGAGGCCGAACGCCGAGCGCAGAGTCACTTCCAGCGCTGTCATGCCGCCCGCCGCCAACGCATCGGCCAGGGGCAGGACGTCCTCGTCACGCAGGATGGTGATGACCGGCAAGATCCTTGCCTTGGCGCAGAGGTCGTCGATCTGTCTGATCTTGTTCGCCATGCTATTGAGCGGCTGGTTGTTATCAATGGTGTTCATGGCGGAAGATCCTTTTGTTATGGGCACCAGTAAATCTCGAGTGAAGAGTCAAGGAAGGCACGCACCGGCATGTGTGCCGGGTCAACGACCTTCAATGCCTTGCGCAACGTATCCAGCTTGGCCTCGCCGGACACCGACAGAATCGGCAGCCGGGCCTTAGCCAGCAGAGAGCGGGTCATGGTCAGCCGCTGGTGCGGCACTGTTGGTGCCAGCATCGGCAGGCACCGACGCTCGCCAGCCGGGTTCAGGGCCTCAGTCAGGTTGGGGCTGTCGGGGAACAGCGACGCGGTATGCCCGTCATCGCCCATGCCCAGAATCAGCACGTCGATGGACGGCAGTTCCGCCAGCGCCTGATCGGCAGCGAGTGCTGCCTGCTCCAGGTCTTCTGCCGGGCTGTAAAGCCCGATGAAGCGCGCCTGGGCTGCCGCACCTTGCAGCAAATGACGCTGTAACAGGCCGGCATTGCTGTCGCTGTGCTCGACCGGCACCCAGCGCTCATCAGCCAGGCTCACGACCACTTTCGACCAGTCCAGCGCTTGCGTCGCCAGGCCCTCAAAGAAAGCTACAGGGCTGCGGCCGCCTGAGACCACCAGCGTCGCTGTGCCCTGGGCGGCAATGGCTGCGCGCAATTGCTCGGCCACATTGGCCGACAGTGCCTGGGCCAGTTGTTGCGGGTTGTCGA
The DNA here is from genome assembly GCF_900585905.1 of Pseudomonas viridiflava. Classification (GTDB taxonomy): domain Bacteria; phylum Pseudomonadota; class Gammaproteobacteria; order Pseudomonadales; family Pseudomonadaceae; genus Aquipseudomonas. Next base: position 540,633 of record NZ_UTVH01000001.1, on the reverse strand, counting down.
ATTCGCGCGTTACCACACCCGGCGCAAATTCAAGTTCACATATCGCCATACCACGATCTCCCGTCACGCGTAATCAAGGCAATGGAGCTCATCGGTCCCCAGGAACCGGCGGCATAAGGCTTGGGTGCATCACCGGCCTTCTTCCAGCCGGCAATCAGCTGATCGCACCACTGCCAGGCGTATTCGATTTCATCCTTGCGCACAAACAGGTTCTGATTGCCGCGCATGACTTCCAGCAACAGACGTTCATAGGCATCCGGCACCCGAGCACTGCGGTAGGTGTCGGAGAAGTCCAGCTTCAACGGCCCGCTGCGCAGCTGCATACCCTTGTCCAGGCCCTGATCCTTGGTCATCACCTGCAGGGAAATACCTTCGTCAGGCTGCAGGCGAATGATCAGGCGATTGCTGATCTGCATGCGCTGTTCGGGGGCGAAGATATAGTGCGGCGGTTCTTTGAAATGAATCACGATCTGCGACAGCTTCTGCGGCATGCGCTTGCCGGTGCGCAGGTAGAACGGCACGCCGGACCAGCGCCAGTTGCGAATGTCGGCGCGCAGGGCAACGAAGGTTTCGGTGTCGCTCTGGGTATTGGAGTTCTCTTCCTCCAGATAACCCGGCACCTGCATCCCTTCGCTGTAACCGGCGATGTACTGGCCGCGCACCACTTGCGTGGCCAGGCGCTCAGGGGTAAACGGCGCCAGCGCTTTGAGCACCTTGACCTTCTCGTCGCGAATGCTGTCAGCCGAAAGGTCGCTGGGCGGGTCCATGGCGATCAGGCATAGCAGCTGCAGCAAATGGTTCTGGATCATGTCGCGCAGCTGCCCGGCCTGATCGAAATAGCCCCAGCGACCTTCGATGCCGACCTTCTCGGCCACCGTGATTTCAACGTGAGAAATGTGGTTCTGGTTCCACTGGGTTTCGAACAGACTGTTGGCGAAACGCAGGGCGATCAGGTTCTGCACCGTGTCCTTGCCCAGATAGTGGTCAATGCGATAAACCCGGCTTTCCGGCAGGAACTGGGCCACGGCGTCGTTGACCCGACGCGAGGACGCCAGGTCGTGACCAATGGGCTTTTCCAGCACAGCGCGGGTGCGTTCGGTAAGATTGACCGCTGCCAGGTTCTCGCAGATCGCGCCGTACACCGACGCCGGTGTGGCGAAATAGGCGATCAGGGTTTCGGCATCGCCGACCCGCTCGGCCAGGGCAACGTAGTCTTCAGCCTTGAGGAAGTCCACGTGCAGGTAACTCAGGCGGGCCTGAAAACGCTGAACGTGTTCCGGTTCCAGCTGGGCTTCCGGGACGAAGCGACGTAACGATTTGTCGATGTAGGCCAGATGCTGCTGTTCGTCGCCTGCTTCGCGCGCCAACGCGAGAATTCGCGTGTCCTCATGCAGCAATCCAGCGCGGTCGAGCTGATAAAGCGCCGGGAACAGCTTGCGCACCGCCAGGTCACCCAGGGCGCCAAACAGGGCAAAGGTGCACGGTTCAACCGTTATAGAGAGCATAATGTTGGTTCTTTTATCAAGTTAGGCTACAAATACCTTTTTTAAAGGCGTTACTCAAGGCCATATGTAGTAATAACCACAACATTGCAGTGAAAAACATATTCCAGTGGTGATCAACACAGGCCCTCAGTACGATAGGCCACCTTTGCTACAGGCTAAAGGCCCATCTGAAGGCGACTGCAAAAACCTGTGCAAAACCGCCTGACAAGGACTTGCAATGGACCATTCAAGAAACCTTCTGGAGCAGATCCAGAGCCGACTCGACGAACTCAACAAGGCCGAGCGTAAAGTCGCCGAAGCCATTCTGCTCAACCCGCAGCAGGCGACCCGCTTCAGTATTGCCGCGCTGGCGCAGGCGGCCAAGGTCAGCGAGCCGACGGTTAATCGCTTCTGCCGTTCGTTTGCGGTCAGCGGTTATCCCGAGCTCAAGCTGCAGCTGGCGCAAAGCCTGGCCAGCGGCGCCGCATACGTCAGTCGCGCGGTGGAAGCCGACGATGACCCCGAGGCCTATACCAAAAAGATCTTCGGCAGCGCCATTGCGTCCCTCGACAGTGCCTGCCAGCAGCTGGACCCGGCATTGGTCAGCAAGTCGGTGGATATGCTGATCCAGGCGCGGCAGATCCATTTCTTCGGCCTCGGTGCCTCGGCGCCGGTAGCGCTGGACGCGCAGCACAAGTTCTTCCGCTTCAACCTCGCGGTTTCCGCCCACGCCGACGTGCTGATGCAGCGCATGATCGCGTCGGTGGCCCATACCGGCGAGCTGTTCGTGATCATCTCCTACACCGGTCGCACCCGTGAGCTGGTTGAGGTGGCGCGTATCGCCCGGGCCAACGGCGCCTCAGTCCTGGGGCTGACGGCGGCAGGCTCACCGCTGGCCCTGGCCAGCACGGTCAGCCTCAATATCCCGCTGCCAGAGGACACCGACATCTACATGCCGATGACGTCGCGCATCATCCAGCTCACCGTGCTGGACGTACTCGCCACGGGAATGACCTTGCGCCGTGGCGTCGACTTCCAGCCACATCTGCGCAAGATCAAGGAAAGCCTCAACGACAGCCGTTACCCGGTTGAGGATCAAGGCTGATACGGCAGTTTTTTGTAGAAGCGAGCTTGCTCGCGAAGGAAGCGTGGCGGGCAGCATCGCACTGAGCTGACTGCCGCTTTCGCAAGCAAGCTTGCTCCCACCCAACCATCTGGCAGCCGCAAAACCTGTGGGAGTAAGCTTGCTCACGAAGGGGGTGTTGCAGGCAATAGTTCGCAGAGCTCACCGTCGCCTTCGCAAGCAAGCTTGCTCCCACCTAGCCACCTAGCCACCTGGCCACCTGGCCACTTGGCAGCCGAGAAACATGTGGGAGTGAGCTTGCTCACGAAGAGGATGTTGCAGGCAATAATGCGCCGAGCTGACTGCCGCCTTCGCAAGCAAGCTTGCTCCTACCTAATCATCCGGCGGTCGCGAACCTTATGGGAATGGCTGTTCAGCGCGCAAAAAAAAGCGGGCAGCCAGGCTGCCCGCAAAGCACACACGATCTGGTTCTATCAGAACTTGGTCTGCAGCTTGATACCTGCCACCAGCGCGTCGTCAACCTGATCAACACCGCCTGGGTGCTTGATGTACTGCAGGTTGGGACGCACGGTCAGCCAGTCGGTCACGTGCACGCCGTAGTAGATCTCGGAGTTGTACTCGTTCTTCTGAATTGGCAGGAACGCCGGATTGTCGTAGTCGTCGACACCATTGGTGGCGTTGACCTGACGGGCACGATCAGTGACGTTTTCGTTGACGTGAATGCGCGAAACGCCGATACCGATGTCATCCTTTGGACGTGCATCGAACGGACCTTTGAAGACCATCCCGACCTGCAGGAAGTTTTCGACGAAGTTGGTGTCCTTGTCATGCACAGTGGCGTTGGCGAACAGGCTCAGGCCACGGGACGGATCGCCACCGAAGGTACTGACCTGTTGTTGCGCCACGACCCACCAGCCGCTTTTTTCGTTACGCGACTTGAAGGCCGCACCGGTCAGACCCTGAGGCTGACCATTGACGTCTTCATAGCGATCGTCAGCGCTCGGGCTGCTGAAGTAGTAACCCAGACGGTACTCGCCAGGCAGCGAGTTGACAGTCGGCGACCACACCACTTCAACCGGCACCAGGGTGCCTTTGGAACCGCTGCCGCTCAGTTTGAAGCCGTTACCGGTTTCCAGGTAGGACGGGTTCTGCTCGTAGACGCCAATCTGTGCGTACACCTCAGGCGTAATGTTGTACTTCACGCGCAAAGCCCACTGGCTGACGGGCCAGTTGTACCAGGTGTCGACGTAGTTGGCGGCCTGAGTACCGCAGAAGGTCAAGTTCTGGAAGTCGCAAGGGAAGCTGCCGAAGTCTTCGCCCTCGCCCATGCGGCCCGCTTTGATATCGAGCTTGCCGTCGAGGAACTTCTGCTTGACCCACATTTGCGTCAGGCGCCAGGTCTGCCCGCGGCCCCAGACTTCCTGCGAGGAACTGAGGGTGCCGACACGCGGATCGCCCAGACGGTCGTTAGAGATGTTCTTGCCATCACGCTCGGTGATGGCCAGTTTGAATTCGGCGTCCTGCCAGCCGAATGCCTTCTGCAGGTCGATGTTGACGCCCAGCGCGAACTGATCGCTGTAGCGCGCCGTCTTGTCGTTGTTGTAGCCGCCATGAATGTTGGAACCCATCTCGCCGACATATTCGAGCGAGAGATCATAGCCCTTGTCATACAGGTCTTTACGCACGCCGCCCCAGTCACCGGTCATATGCCCGTTGGGGTTGTAGGGCTCGATGGCGTAGGCCGCACTGGAAAACGCCAGCGCACTCAATACGGACAGACCACCGACGAGCTGGAAATGGCCCAGCGATTTATTGCGTAGCTTCTTCATCCCTTGGATCCTCGTTTTATTGTTATTAGCTGGTACGGCGTTAACATCATTACTTCGTGGTTACCGGCCGGGCGCCAGCATCAACGGCAGTACTGCCCGACTGGGTGTACTCCTGTTTCAAACTCTATTGATCTGCGTCACGCTGGCGCTGCGCTCAACCGGCTGCGCATGACCCACCACGCCGAGGCGCTCGCCAGTGGCGGCATCAAACAGCAGCACTTTGGCCGGGTCGAACTGCAGCGTCAGGCTCTCGCCCACCTGCGGCGCAACATCCGGCGCCATCCGGCAGCAGACCTTGCTCTGATTGAGCGTGACGAAGACCAGGGTGTCCGGCCCGGTGGGCTCGGTGACCTGAACCTCGGCGCGAATGGTCGGCAAGCCATTGGCCTGCGCTGGCGCCAGCACAATCTGCTCAGGGCGCAGGCCGAGAATCACGTCACGGTCTTCAAGACCGGCATCGCTCATGCCCAGCGGCAGCTCGCACTGCGCCTGACCGCTGTCGAGCATTGCCAGCAAGCGGCCGTCCTTGCGTTGCAGGCGCATCGGGATGAAGTTCATCGGCGGCGAGCCAATGAAGCTGGCCACAAACAGGTTGGCCGGATCATTGTAGATGTCCTTCGGCGTGCCGAACTGCTGGATGATGCCGTCCTTCATCACCGCCACTTTATCGCCCAGGGTCATTGCTTCGATCTGGTCGTGAGTGACGTAGACAGTGGTGGTTTTCAGTCGCTGGTGCATCAACTTCATTTCGGTACGCATCTCGACGCGCAGCTTGGCGTCGAGGTTGGACAGCGGCTCGTCGAACAGATAGATCTTCGGGCGCCGCGCCAGAGCACGGCCCATGGCAACACGCTGCTGCTGGCCGCCGGACAACTGGCCCGGTTTGCGATTGAGCAGGTGTTCGATCTGCAGCAGCTTGGCGACGCGGGAGACCTCTTCGTCGATGGCCGCCTGGCTCATCTTGCGAATTTTCAGGCCGAACTCGATGTTCTCGCGCACGCTCATGGTCGGGTACAGCGCGTAGGACTGGAACACCATGGCGATGTCGCGATCCTTGGGGCTCATGCCACTGACGTCGGCGTCGTCGATCAGGATCGAGCCGGCGCTGATGTTTTCCAGCCCCGCGATGCAGTTCATCAAGGTCGACTTGCCGCAGCCCGACGGGCCGACGAGGATCAGGAATTCACCATCCTTGATCTGCAGCTCAATGTTCTTCAGCGTGTCCGGCAGGCCGGGGCCGTAAGTCTTGTTTACGTTGCGTAACTCGAGCGTTGCCATGATTACCCCTTGACTGCGCCGGCCGTGAGCCCGCGCACGAAATACTTGCCGGCAACGATGTACACCAGCAATGTCGGCAGACCGGCGATCATCGCCGCTGCCATATCAACGTTGTATTCCTTGGCGCCGGTACTGGTGTTGACCAGATTGTTGAGCGCCACGGTGATGGGTTGCGATTCACCGCTGGAGAACACCACGCCGAACAGAAAATCATTCCAGATCTGGGTGAATTGCCAGATCAGGCACACCATGATGATCGGTGTCGACATCGGCAGAATGATCTTGCCGAAGATGGTGAAAAAGCCTGCGCCGTCGAGCCGCGCAGCCTTGACCAGTGCGTCCGGAATGCTCACGTAGTAGTTGCGGAAGAACAGCGTGGTGAACGCCAGACCGTAGACCACATGGACGAACACCAGACCGGTGGTGGTGTTGGCCAGGCCCATCTTGCCGAGGGTAAACGACGCAGGCAGCAGCACGGTCTGGAACGGCAGGAAGCAGCCGAACAGCAGCAAGCCGAAGAACAGCTGTGAACCGCGAAAGCGCCACATCGACAGCACATAACCGTTCAGCGCGCCGACGGCAGTGGAGATCAGCACCGCCGGAATGGTGATCAGGATCGAGTTGAGGAAGTAGCCGTTGACGGTGCTCCAGGCCTTGACCCAGCCAATGCCGGTGACGGTCGTTGGCCAGCTCAGCAGGTTGCCGGTGCCGATATCTTCCGGGGTCTTGAAGCTGGTCAACAGCATGACCACCAGCGGCACCAAGTAAAGCAGGACAGCGAGAATCAGCACCGCGTAGATGGCGATGCGGCTCAGGCTGATCGAAGGCTTGTGGGCAAGACTAGTCATTGCGCTTGGTCCTCAGCTCGGAATACAGGTAAGGCACGAGAATGGCGAGAATCGCGCCGAGCATCAGGATCGCACTGGCCGAGCCCATGCCCATCTGGCCACGGCTGAAGGTGAACGAGTACATGAACATGGCGGGCAGGTCGGACGAGTAGCCCGGACCACCGGCGGTCATGGCCGCTACCAGGTCGAAGCTCTTGATCGCAATGTGGGCCAGGATCATCACCGCACTGAAGAACACCGGACGCAGGCTGGGCAGCACCACTTTCCAGTAGATCTTCGGCATGCTCGCGCCATCGATCTGCGCTGCGCGGATGATCGACTGATCGACGCCGCGCAGGCCTGCGAGAAACATCGCCATGATAAAGCCGGACGCCTGCCATACCGCAGCGATGACCAGGCAATAAACCACGCGATCCGGGTCGATCAGCCAGTCGAGACGAAAACCTTCCCAACCCCAGTCACGCAGCAGTTTGTCCAGGCCCATGCCGGGATTGAGCAGCCATTTCCATGCAGTACCGGTGACGATCATCGACAGCGCCATCGGATACAGGTAAACGGTGCGGATGAAGCCTTCGCGGCGTATGCGCTGGTCGAGAAACACTGCCAGCAGGACGCCGATCACCAGGCTGATGCCAATGAACATGCCGCCAAACACCGCCAGGTTCTTGCTCGCCACCCACCAGCGGTCGTTATCGAACAACCGCGCGTATTGCGCCAGCCCTACAAACTTGTAGGACGGCAGAAAAGTCGAATTGGTGAACGACAGTACAAACGTCCACAGGATATAGCCGTAGAAACCCACCAATACGACGAACATGCTCGGCGCCAGCACCAATTTAGGTAGCCAGCGCTGCAGTGCATCGAACGGCGAGGCTTTGCTGAACACAGCAACAGAACTCATGGTGAAAATCCAGAACAGAGAATAAGAGTTACAAGCGCCAGCTGTGACAATGACCGAGGTGGCACTCCACCCCGGTCACACCCACAGGCATACAGCGTTATTACTTGGCAGACTTGATCGCAGCACCCAGCTTCTTCGCAGCATCGGCAGCATCGGCTTTCGGATCGTTGATGTAGTTGGTCACTACGTCAAAGAACGCGCCCTGCACTGCCAGCGTGGTCGCCATGTTGTGGGCCATGCTTGGCTGCAGACCGCCCGACTTGGCATCAGCCAGGAAGTCTTTGGCTGCGGTTTGTGCGCAGGAGTCGAAACCGTACTTGTCCATATCGGCAAGCATGTCGTTGCGAACCGGGATCGAGCCTTTGTTGATGCTGAAAACTTTCTGGAAGTTCTCGCCTAGCACGACCTTGGCGATGTCCTGCTGACCAGCAGCCGTACCGGCGTCTTTCTGCTTGAACACCGCCAGCGAATCGATGTTGTAGGTGAAGGCTTTTTCAGTGCCAGGGAAGGCTACGCACTGGTAGTCCTTGCCGGCCACTTTCTTGGCCGCAGTCCACTCACTCTTGGCCCAGTCACCCATGATCTGCATACCGGCCTTGCCGTTGATCACCTTGGCAGCTTCCAGGTTCCAGTCCTGGCCTTTGCCATCGGGGTCCATGTAGGTGGCGACTTTCTTCAGCTCGGTCAGCGACTTGACCATCTCGGGGCCGGTCAGCGCAGCGTTGTCGAGGTCGACCAGCGCTTTTTTGTAGCCATCAGCCCCCATGACCGACAGCACGACCGCTTCAAAAACGGTGCTGTCCTGCCAAGGTTGACCGCCGTGGGCCAGCGGGATGAAACCCTTGGCCTTGAGCTTGTCGCCAGCGGCATAAAATTCTTCGAGGGTGGTGGGCGCTTTTTCTATCCCGGCTTTCTTGAACACTTCCGGGTTGATCCACAACCAGTTCACACGGTGAATGTTCACCGGCACGGCCACGTAGTCGCCGTCGTACTTGACGGTGTCGGAGATTTTCTTGTCCAGCAGACTGTCCCACTTCTCCTGCTTGGAGACTTCTTTGAGCACGTCGGTGTCGAGCAGACCGGTGGACGCCCATTCCTGAATATCGGGGCCCTTGATCTGGGCAACGCCGGGAGGATTGCCAGCGACTGCGCGGCTCTTGAGCACGGTCATGGCCGTGGCACCGCCACCACCTGCAACCGCGCCGTCTTTCCATGTAAAGCCGTCTTTCTCGACCTGGGCTTTGAGCACATCGACAGCCGCTTTTTCACCGCCAGAGGTCCACCAGTGGACAACTTCGACAGTGCCTTTGGAATCGGCGGCAAGCGCGCTCAGAGGGAACAACGAGGCAACAGAGATGACAGCTGCGAGGCGGGAGATTGAATTCATCGATTTAACCTTTCTTGTTGTTATGCATGAGCAAGTCTGTGCTTGCGCTGCGTGAAGTCTAACCATCGCGATTGAAATAACGGTAACGAAGGGACGCGTGATTGTCACAGGATGGTGACAATCGCTGAAGGTGCCGTCTTTGCGCTTATTCCGTCGTGCGCGGCAGGAACAATGTTACCCGCAACCCACCCCCGCGCAGGTTCTGCAGGCTGACTTCGCCGCCATGGCTGTGGGCGATATTGCGGGCGATCCCCAGGCCCAGGCCATAGCCCTGCTGGTGACTGCCAGCCAGACGAAAATGCGGCTCGAACACCCGTTCCAGGCGCTGCTCCGGCACGCCCGGCCCTTCGTCATCCACGTGCAGGACGAAGGAGTGAGTGTCGTCCTCGACTTTCAGATGGGCGCGCGTGCCGTACTTGAGGGCGTTGTCGATGAGGTTGCCGATGCAGCGCTTGAGCGCCAGCGGCTTGCCGGGGTAAGGCGCGAGGGCCTTGCCTTGCTGGGTGGCGCAGCCATTGCCGTGGGGCGCCAGGTAAGGTTCCACCAGACAGTCGAGCACATGGTTCAGATCCACAGGCTCAATATTTTCATGAATGTCAGTGTCTTTCACACACTGCAACGCGCCTTTGACCAGCAGCTCGAGCTCGTCCAGGTCGCGACTGAATTTGCGCTGCAGCGTCTCGTCTTCCAGCAGCTCGACCCGCAGCCGCAGGCGCGTGATGGGCGTGCGCAGGTCATGGGAAATGGCGCTGAACAGCTGACCACGCTCGGTCAGGTAACGGCTGATTCGCGTGCGCATGGCGCTGAAGGCGCGGGTGACTTCCACGACTTCGCTGGCACCGCCTTCCACATCGGGTTCGACGTCAGCGCCCAGGGACATGTCGCGCGCGGCCCGCGCCAGGCGCTTGAGCGGTCGACTCTGCCAATGCACCAGCAAGCCGATGAACAACAGCAGAAAACCGCTGGTCAGCACGATGAACCACACCTGCTGCAGCGGCAGGTCCTCTTCTTCAAGCGTGGTATAGGGCTCGGGCAATAGCGAAGCGATGTACAACCATTCGCCTGCCGCCAGCTCGATCTGGGTGACCAGCACCGGCGGGTTGATCGGCTCCAGGCTCAAGGCGTAATGCGCCCAGGAGCGCGGCAACTCGTCAAGCTTGAGGCCGCTGTTGAAAATGCGCAGGTCCTGCGGGCGGACGAACCACACCGCGATGGCCGGATCATTGCCGATCTGCTGGCGCAAGACCTCGTCGACCGCAGTCAGCACCGCCTGTTTGCGCGGCGTCGCCTCCAGTATTCGCATGTCCAGTGGGCGGTCATTGAGCGACACCACAAACCGCGTGCCGCCCATGCTGCGCAATTGATCCAGCACCAGCGGGCGATAGGCCAGCGGCAACGAACGAAAATAGCTGACACTGGCGGCCATGGAGTGGGCCAGGCTGCGTGCACTGGTGATCAGGCCTTCCATCTGCGTGGCACGCAGTTGTGACAGCCAGATCACGCTGGACAGTGCCTGCGCCAGCAACACCGCCAGCAGCGTCAGCAGCAACATGCGCCCCAGCAGCGACCGTGGCAGGGGGAAACGGCGTTTCGGTCCGGGGGCGCTCAACAGTCAGTAACCGCTGGCGGATTGGGCGGTGACATTGGCCGCTAGCAAATAACCACTGCCGCGCACCGTGCGAATCAGGCGTGGCGACTTGCCGGTGTCGCGCAGGCGTTGGCGCAAGCGGCTGACGGCCATATCGACAATCCGTTCCAGGGGCATCAGCTCCCGCCCACGCGTGGCATTGCCGATGGTGTCGCGATCAAGAATCTGCTGCGGATTGTCGAGGAACAACTTGAGCAGAGCGAAATCGGCACCGGACAGAATCACCTCTTCGCCATCCTTGTGAAACAGACGGTGACTGACCATGTCCAGCCGCCATTCATCGAACATCAACACATCGCCGCCGCTGCGCTCCTGACCGAACTGCGCCCGGCGCAACAAGGCCTTGATCCGCGCCAGCAGCTCACGCGGGCTGAAGGGCTTGCCCAGATAATCGTCAGCGCCCAGCTCCAGGCCGATAACCCGGTCGGCTTCATCAGAACTGGCCGTGAGCATGATGATCGGCACGTGGGGATGACGCACATGCTGGCGCACCCAGCGACAGAGGCTGAAACCGTCTTCGTCGGGCAACATCACGTCGAGAATCAGCAGGTCGCTGGGCTCATCGTTGAACGCCTCGCGAAACTGAGCGCCATCGCCGACAGTCCGCACCTGAAAACCGGAGCGGCTCAGGTAGGTCTGCAGCAACTCCCGAATCTCCTGGTCATCATCGACCAGCAGGATCGATTTACTGGCTGAGCTCACGTGGATCGTCCTTGTGGCAATGGATCATTATTGTTGGGGGATGCTGCCTGGCGGGTCTGCAGGATCGCGCCGTGTGGCAGGGCGTTTCGCCAACACGTTGGCTTTCATGAAGCAAAAACACAACTGCCTGACTGGATATGCCTTCTGTAGGAGCCCACTTGTTGGCGAGACGGTGTCAGTCACGTCGCCTCGCCAACAAGTGGGCTCCTACAGGTCCATGTTTGCTGCACGACAGCCCGGCGTATCGACGACGGGCAATCTCCTACAGGATTTAGACTTCTACCGCGCGATCTTCACCAAAAGCCTGCTGCAACGCTACGCCCGCACCGATCAGGCCGGGAAACTCGGCAGTCACCAGCCAGACCGGAATGCCTTTGAAATAATCCTTCATCACGCCCTTTTCCGCAAAAGCACGTTTGAAGCCGCTGTCGATGAAGAACTCGGCGAAGCGTGGCACCACGCCACCGACGATGTAGACACCGCCACGGCCGCCCACCGACATCACCGCGTTGCCCGCCACGCGCCCCAGAAACACGCAGAACTGTTCCAGCACCGCAGCCGCTACCGGATCACCCGCCAGCGCCGCCGCGGTCACGGCCGCAGGCGACTTCAGGGTCGGTTCGATATCGTCCAGCTCGCAACTGACGTTGTACAACTTCAACAGGCCCGCGCCACTGAGCACGGTTTCCGCGCTGACATGCTCATGCTCGGCCATCAGCCGCATCCACAGCATCGCCTCGCGCGCAGTGCCGATGGGCAGTTCGCCGTGGCCACCCTCCCCCGGCAACGCCATCCAGTTGTTGACCCCCAGATTGAGCAGCGTGCCGATGCCCAGACCGGTGCCCGGACCGATAACCACTCGAGGCCGGTCCGGCTCACCAATGCCGTGGCTGACGGTGATGAAATCATCCTGGGCCAGCCGCGTCATGCCCAGCGCCATGGCGCTGAAATCATTGATCAGCAACAGTTCGTCAACCTGCAATGCGCTGCAGAACGCTGGCCGGCTGAGCCGCCAGTCGTTGTTGGTGAAGTGAAAATCGTCGCCGTCCACCGGCCCGGCAACCGCCAGGCAGACCAGGCTCACGTCCCCGCGTTGCAGTTCAAGGTCTTGCAGAAAGACCTCGATGGCCTTCTCCGGACTGACGTAATCGATGGTCGGGAACACCCGGATCGAATGCAGCGTGTCGTTTTCCCAGATGGCAAAACGTGCATTGGTACCGCCAATATCACCGACCAAAGCCAATTTCACTTAAGCGTCTCCAGACTTGAAGTAAAGGCGCTGGCGCCCTGCTCGGCGGAGCTGAAGGCCATACGCATGAAGCCGAACAGTTCACGACCGCAACCGACCGCATTGTCCAGATCACCGACTGCCGGCTCTCTGGCGGCCAATTCTGCCGGTTCAAGCAAAACTTGCAACGTTCCTTTTACGCCATCGACACGAATGATGTCGCCATCGCGCACGCGTGCCAGCGGGCCGCCGCCGAACGCCTCGGGGCAGACATGAATGGCGGCGGGGATCTTACCCGACGCACCGGACATGCGCCCGTCGGTGACCAACGCCACTTTGAAACCACGATCCTGCAGCACGCCGAGAAACGGCGTCATTTTGTGCAGCTCGGGCATGCCGTTGGAACGCGGCCCCTGAAAGCGCATCACCGCGACAAAGTCGCATTCCAGCTCTCCGGCCTTGAAGGCATCAGCCAGGTCCTGCTGGTCGTGAAAGACTCGCGCAGGCGCCTGCACGATCTGGTGCTCCGGTGCCACCGCCGAGACCTTCATCACCCCGCGCCCCAGATTGCCTTCCATCACCCGCAAGCCGCCTTCGAGAGAAAACGGATGGGTCGCCGGGCGCAAAATGTCCGGGTCCAGACTCTCAATCGGCCCCTCGCGCCAGACCAGCTTGCCCTCTTCGAGAAACGGCTCCTGGGTGTAGCGGCTCAGGCCACGACCCATGACCGTGTTGACGTCTTCGTGCAGGAAGCCCGCCTGCAACAGTTCGCGAATCAGGAACGACATGCCGCCTGCGGCCTGGAAATGATTGATGTCTGCCTTGCCGTTGGGATAGACGTGAGTCAGGGTCGGCACCACCTCGGAAAGGTCAGCCATGTCCTGCCAGGTCAACTGGATGCCAGCCGCCTGGGCGATGGCGGGCATGTGCAGGGTGTGATTGGTGGAACCGCCGGTGGCGTGCAGCGCGACGATGGAGTTGACCAGCGCACGTTCGTCGACGATCTCGCCGATTGGGAGGAAATTGCCGCTCTGCGCCGTCATGCGGGTGACCTGCTGCGCCGCCTCGACCGTGAGTGCATCGCGCAACGGGGTATACGGATTGATGAACGAGGAGCCCGGCAGGTGCAGGCCCATGACCTCCATCAGCAACTGATTGGTGTTGGCGGTGCCGTAGAACGTGCAGGTACCGGGACCGTGATACGACTTCATCTCCGAGTCCAGCAGCTCTTCCCGGGTTGCCTTGCCTTCAGCGTAGCGTTGGCGAACATCGGCTTTCTGCTTGTTGGAAATACCCGACACCATCGGTCCGCCGGGGACGAAAATCATCGGCAGGTGACCGAAGCGCAGCGCGCCCATCATCAGGCCGGGCACGATCTTGTCGCAGACACCCAGCATCAACGCCGCATCGAACATGTTGTGCGACAGCGCAACGGCAGTAGACATGGCGATGACTTCGCGACTGGCGATGCCCAGCTCCATACCCGGCTCGCCCTGGGTGACGCCGTCGCACATCGCTGGCACACCCCCGGCGAACTGACCGACGGAGCCCATGTCACGCAGCGCTTGCTTGATCTGCTCGGGAAAATGCTCATAGGGCTGGTGCGCCGAGAGCATGTCGTTGTAGGAAGAGACGATGGCGACGTTGGCGGCATTCATCATGCGCAGCGAATTTTTATCTTCCGGACCACAGGCTGCAACGGCATGAGCGAAGTTGGCGCATTGCAGCTTGCCACGCACCGGCCCGTCACTGGCGGCGCCCCGAATCAGTTGCAGATAGCGCTCACGGGTACCGCGACTACGAGCGATGAGCCGCTCGGTTACCTCAAGAATGCGGGGATGCATGTGCTGAACTCCAGGCTAACGTAGGTGGTCACCCGTTAAGACCCTTGCAGAAATCGAGGCGTACGCCTTATCTGTAAACGCTTGATCTCGATCAACTGTTTTGGCCTTGCAGGCTTCTCGTTGTAGATAAAACAAAATATTGCCACTAAAAAGGCTTGTTTTCTATTTCTATGCGAATAATCTTGTAATTCCAACAACAAATTCAGAAAGGACGGCTGTATGACTCTTCGTATCGCAATCAATGGTTTTGGCCGCATCGGCCGCAACGTCCTGCGCGCACTGTATACCCAAGGCTACCGGCAGGACCTGCAGGTCGTCGCCATCAACGATCTGGGCGACAGTGAGATGAATGCCCACCTGCTGCGTTTCGATACCGTTCACGGGCCTTTTTCCGGCACCGTGGAGTGTGACAAGGACAGTTTGAGCGTCAATGGTGACCACATTGCGGTCAGCGCTGTGCGCAACCCCGCCGAGCTGCCGTGGAAGGCGCTGGACATCGACGTGGTGTTCGAATGCACCGGCTTGTTCACCAGCCGCGACAAGGCCGCAGCGCACCTCACCGCAGGCGCCCGCAAGGTGATTATTTCAGCGCCTGCCAGCGGTGCGGATGCGACCATCGTCTATGGCGTCAACCACGACACGCTGCGTCAATCGCATCAGATCATTTCCAGCGCTTCGTGCACCACCAACTGCCTGGCGCCTGTGGCGCAAGTGCTGCACCGCGAACTGGGTATCGAAAGTGGCCTGATGACCACGATCCATGCCTACACCAATGACCAGAATCTGATCGACGTCTACCACACCGACCCGTACCGCGCGCGCTCCGCCACGCAATCGATGATCCCGAGCAAGACCGGTGCTGCCGAAGCCGTTGGCCTGGTGCTGCCGGAACTGGCTGGTAAATTGACCGGCATGGCAGTGCGTGTACCGGTGATCAACGTGTCGCTGGTGGACCTGACCGTGCAGCTGACCCGTGAAGCCAGCGCCGAGGAAGTCAACGCGTTGATGAAGGAAGCCAGTCAGCATTCCAAGGTGCTGGGCTACAACACCCTGCCGCTGGTGTCCCACGACTTCAATCACAATCCGCTGTCGTCCATCTTCGACGCCAACCACACCAAGTCCAGCGGCAAGCTGCTCAAAGTGCTGGCCTGGTACGACAACGAATGGGCGTTCTCCAACCGCATGCTCGACAACTGCCTGGCGCTGCATAACGCCGAGTAAAACAGGCCGAGCAGACCGCCGCCCGACAGGTCCCACCGCGAAATCGTGCTCGTCGTGGGACCGGATTCGGCCGGAAAGAGGTACGTTTGAGCCCCTGCAATTGCGTGGCGTGACACCTGACACTTTCCCGCCTAAAGCCGGTCCCACGGCGGCTCCATGTAGCGGCATTGGTCATGAACAAGGTCTGGCCTGTTAGACTGGTCGCGCTCCCCGACCTGCGAATCGGGCCATCCCCTGCCACTGACGAGCCCATGACAGTCAAACCTCCTCCGTCCGGAATTTCTCGCGTGCTGTTTGGCGTGCTGGCCTATGTGAGCCTGGGGATTGGCATCGCCGCCATTTTCATTCCCGGTCTACCCACCACTGAATTCATTCTGCTGGCAGCCTGGGCGGCCACACGAAGCTCTCCGCGCCTTAGCGCCTGGCTGGAAAACCACAAACTGTTCGGGCCGATTCTGCATAACTGGCGCAACGGCAAGCTGGTGGCTCGCTCGGCAAAGATCAGCGCCACCGTCAGCATGCTGCTGTGCGCCGCTTTGATGCTTTACCTCATGCACGGCTGGCCGGTATACGCCGCCATCGGTGGCATGGCGCTGGCCAATATCTGGATATGGTCGCGGCCGGAGCCCGCGCGCTGAATAAAACACGGATCGGGCAAGCGCAACGCGTGCTCGACAACATCATTTGCAAGCATCGATAGGCTAGGCAGGCATTGTCTACGTCGAGCGCTGAGCGGCGCTGAACACCACTTGACCTTGTCGGTCTACTCAACACCCCCACCTTGTATGGAGCACCGCACATGTTCGAGCCCGGCCATCTGCATATCACTCGCTCAGCGCTGCAAGCTTCCGATTTCAGCTACGACATTCACATCCGCTACGAAGTCAGGGAGAACCCCGAGTCAGGCAGGTCGATGCACTTCTCCATGCGGGGCGAAGTCGCAGGCAATGCCTTCGAGGATGAATTCGAGCTGCCAAGAGATCTGGCCTTCAATTTCGCGCACAACGCCAGCCAGATTGCCGTCAAACACGGCATGCCGGCCATTGCGGTGCTGCCCATCGCGATGCACGAAGACTACGACCGCATGTTCAAGGACGTGCGTGACAAACTCGACATTGAACCTGGCGAACCGGTGAAGCCTGAGCATCTGGTGTAGTTGTCAACCACCCAGCCACACCCGTTAAGGCGGGCACCGTTACTTTGCTGGCATAATCGCCAGCCCCAGTGCCCGAACCCCTGACACCCTATGCGCATCCACGTCAGTTTCATCGACCGCGTCGGCATCACCCAGGAAGTTCTGGCGATTCTCGGTGGGCGCAACCTGAACCTGGACGCGGTAGAGATGGTGCCGCCCAACGTTTATATCGACGCGCCGACCCTCAGCCATCAGGTGCTTGAGGAGCTCAAGGACGCATTGTTTCGCGTGCGCGGCGTGGAGGCGATCACCGTGGTGGACATTCTCCCCGGCCAGCGTCGCCATCTGCAGCTGGATGCCTTGCTGGCGGCAATGACCGACCCGGTGCTGGCGCTGGACAGCGCAGGTCATGTGCTGCTGGCCAACCCGGCGCTGATCAGCCTTGTCGGCCGCGAACCGGCGGGCGAAGCGGTTGCCGAATTGTTCGCCGATCCGAACCTGCACAGCGCCCTGCTCGAGCATGGATTTCGCCTGCCGCTGCGGGAAGTCACCCTCAATGGCGAGGCCCTGCTGCTGGACGCAACGCCGATCACCGATGCTGGCGCGCTGCTGACGCTGTACCAACCCAGCCGTATCGGCGAGCGGCTGTCGGCGCTGCATCATGACCACGCCGAAGGCTTCGATGCACTGCTGGGGGAATCCGCCGCCATCCGCACGCTGAAAGCCCGCGCCCACCGGGTGGCCGCCCTCGATGCGCCGTTGTTGATTCAGGGGGAAACCGGCACCGGCAAAGAACTGGTGGCCCGCGCCTGTCACGCTTCCAGCGCCCGCCACAGCGCGCCGTTCCTTGCGCTCAACTGCGCCGCGCTGCCGGAAAACCTTGCCGAAAGCGAACTGTTCGGCTATGCCCCAGGCGCCTTTACCGGCGCCCAACGCGGCGGCAAACCGGGGCTGATGGAGCTGGCCAATCAGGGCACGGTGTTTCTCGATGAAATCGGCGAGATGTCGCCCTATCTGCAGGCCAAGCTGCTGCGCTTTCTCAATGATGGCAGCTTCCGTCGGGTGGGCGGTGATCGCGAAGTGAAGGTCAACGTGCGCATCCTCAGCGCGACCCACCGCAATCTGGAAAAAATGGTCAGCGAAGGCAGCTTTCGCGAGGACCTGTTTTATCGCCTCAACGTACTCAATCTCGACGTGCCGCCATTGCGGGATCGCGGCGAGGACATTCTGCTGCTGGCGCGTTATTTCATGCAGCAGGCCTGCGCCCAGATCCAGCGTCCGGTTTGTCGTCTTACGCCTGCCACTTACCCGGCGCTACTGGGCAATCGCTGGCCAGGCAACGTGCGCCAATTACAGAACGTGATCTTCCGAGCCGCAGCGATCAGTGACAGCAACCTGGTGGATATAGGGGATCTGGACATCGCCGGGACGGCGGTGGCGACGGCAGCCGACGGTCAGGTGGGCAGCCTCGAACAGGCGGTCGACAGCTTCGAGAAAAGCCTGCTGGAAAAGCTCTACGCGGACTACCCGTCAACCCGGCAACTGGCTGCGCGTCTGCAAACGTCCCACAGCGCCATCGCCCACCGCCTGCGCAAATACGGGATCAGCGGCAAGGCCTGAGCGCCTTGCCGCCAGCCCTTCAAACCGCTGCCAGACGCTGGCGATAGAGCGGCAGAATGAAGTCCCGGGTCAACGGCGCCAAGAGCGGCAGTTGCAGGCTGTCGGCGCTGATCCAGATCGCTTCTTCGATTTCCGCCGCAGGCTGCATCGGCTGGTCGCTGTGCACCTCGAACAGCTCGCAATGCACCTCAAAGCCTGGCTCGTTGGCGGCAGGCGCTGCAAAAGCGCCGAGGTAGACGGCGGTCGCCGGATCGATATGCAAATCCAGCTCTTCCGCAAGTTCGCGCACCAGTGCAGACAGCGCAGGCTCACCCGCCTCGATCTTGCCACCGGGCTGCATGAACGCCTCGGTGCCGCGTTTGCGCACCAGCAGGGTTTGCCCGTCGTCACCGATCAGCAGTGCAGCAGCAATCCTGATCTGCTTCACAGGAACACCTCGGTCTTGAGCTGGCGAACCTCGTCGGCACGCTGCAGCGCCAGCGTTATCAGCCGGTGGATCAGCTCGGCGTAGGACAGACCACTGGCCTGCCACAACTTCGGGTACATGCTGATGGAGGTGAAGCCAGGCAACGTGTTGACCTCATTGATGATGATCTCCCGCGCCGCAGTGACAAAAAAATCCACCCGCGCCAGACCGGCACACCCCATGACCTCATAGGCGCGTAACGCCACGGCCCTGACCTCATCGGCAAGCTCGTCGCCCAGTTCGGCCGGGATCGCAATGCGCGCCTGGTCGCCGTTCAAATACTTGGTGTCGTAGGCGTAAAAATCATCGTTGGCAATCACCTCGCCGCAGACACTGACCTGCGCCTGGCGATTGCCGAGCACGGCACATTCCACTTCGCGACCGACGATGCCCTGCTCGATCAATACCTTGTGATCGTATTCAAACGCCAGCGCCAGCGCGGCGGCATAACCGGCCTCATCGGTGACCTTGCTGACCCCCACCGAAGACCCCTGGCTGGCGGGCTTGACGAACAATGGCAGGCCCAGCTCGGCGGCCACCGTGGCAAAGCCGACGGATTGATCGCGACCCAGCACCACGAAGGGCGCCACCGCGATGCCGGCGTCGCGCAGCAAGCGTTTGGTCACGTCCTTGTCCATGCAGGCTGCCGAGCTCAGCACATCCGGGCCGACACAGGGGATCGCCAGCAGACGCAGCAGGCCCTGCACCGAGCCGTCCTCGCCAAAGGCGCCATGAATAACCGGGAAAACCACGTCGATTCGTGGCAGCTCGATACCGGACTCGACTTCGACAAACTGCCCGCCAGCGCTGCCAGGCAACAATGACAGCCACTTGCCGACTGGGCTCAGGCTGATCTTCGCCGGGTTGTCGGCATTGAGCAGATAATCGCTTTCGTCAAAGCGCAGCCAGCGACCGGTTTTATCGATGCCGATCAGCGTCACCGCATACGCCGTGCGATCGATGGCATTGATGACATTTCGGGCCGATTGCAGCGAGACTTCGTGCTCGCTGGATTGCCCGCCGAAGAGAATGGCGACAGATTGTTTCAAAGCGACAACTCCTGATTTTCAGGTCGCAGAGTCAAAAGCAAATTGGGCTTTTAGTCCAGCAGTGATGCGTGCAGGCGCCCGCGACGGTCGCCGTTCAGGGAAAAAAAGCAAAAAAAACCGGGCCTGGAGCGACCATTACCTGATCGTCCAGAGCCCGGCAGCAGCACTGCGTCATTGCGCGGCGGCGACGTCTTCTTTCTTCGCGCCAGAACCAAAGGTGGCGAAGCGCTTGTTGAAACCCGCGATGCGGCCTTCGGTGGTGGTTTTGCGCTGTTGCCCGGTGTACATCGGGTGAGAGGCGCTGGACACATCAAGGGCAACGTAGGGGTAAGTCTGGCCGTCGCTGTGCTTGTGCGTGCGGTCGGTGTCTACCGTCGAGCCAATGAGGAAGTACACATCAGCCGCTGTGTCGTGGAACAGGACCGTGCGGTAGGCGGGATGGATGTCAGATTTCATGGAGCCTCCAAAGCGTGTTGCGGGGATTTGGTTACAACATAACATATCAATTCCCGCATCCCTCAATCGATTCTGTTGACATGACACATCAGCCGCCGTGATCGGCGTGATCTTCGAGAGCTGATGGCAGGTCAGTGGGTGCCAGCAGAACCGAGATTTGCGCACGACTTCACAGAATGATTGCTCCTCGGAAGTTTCCCACAGTGTTATCAGGCCAAGTTTTACGGGACAGGTCCGTTATCAATAGGGAGAACAATTCAAGGAGCGATACATATGATGGTTGCCTCGAAACGCCTTTGGACCCTGATGCTGGAGCAGTCCCAACACGACCATAAACTGGTACCCAAAGCCGAGCAGGAGGAGGCACAGCCGATTGAAGCGAAGGCTGAATTCAGTGCCAAGGAACAGTTTTCGAACTCTTTTTATACGAAAGAAGAGGAGCCCTGGAAGGGGCGATATTATGAGACCGGTAAAGCGAACAGCGACCAGACCTTTGTCAGACCCATGACGAGAGAAGATTATCTGGTGGAGCTATATCTGTACGCTCACCTCACGACTGAAAGGCTTTACTCCCGCTATGACAAGTTCATGGTTCAGTTCAATCAGTCAAATTCGGAACTCGCCGGAAAAAATTTCACCTACACGCTGGGTGATGATGCTGAAATCAAAATACTTGACCCTTCGGGCGAATTGAGCCCCGAGGAGATCGAGTCAATCAAGGAGGCCATGAACGGTTTCCAATATTTGAAAGAATTTGTACAGGATCACGCCCGAACCATGATGAAGATAGTCGACCACGACACTGAGTCATTTGGCGGCAAGGTCAAGCTGAACCTGCGCAATTTTCAGACAACTGTTGATTTTGGGAATATGAGAACGGCCGGACCCGAGGCGTTCCTGAAAGGGTTTATAGAGCAGATTCGAGAGCATGGCGAAAAAAATGAAGATCGGCTTATCGATATTCGCGCCTGATATTACGTAACGGAGAGCGTTCCAAAGCGCATCGCAAAGGTGCGCTATCGGTCGCGATAGAGCACCCAGCTTTTATTTAATTCCGAAACCAGTTTACCAGGTAGCGCTTGCAGATATGGCCGAAATTGTAGACATGCGGTTCGTCAGCGAGCGCCTCAAGGAGTATATTTTTACCCGTGTACTGGGCGACCTGATATTTAGTCGCCCAGACATTAATCCCGTACCCCTGTTTGTACCTGAAGTTCTGCGCCGAGAATCCATCCTCACATTTCCTGAACTCCACCAGTTCTGAATCCTTACCGTCAGGTCCGGAAGTCAATATTTTAAAGGCTAACGGTGTATCGCCCAGACGACCGAGGTCGAACTTTATTACGGCCCCCTCCAACGGCTCACCTTTTGAATCCCAGAACCTCACCTCAAGCAAGGCCTTTTGAATAGCCTGGGTTGCAAGAAATGCAGGCTCGGCAAAGCCGTAGGGAATCTTGAGCAGGCCTTCTTCGTCGTGCAGGTCGTAACTCATATGGGGATAGGACCCAAGCACCACGTTGTAACGTCTGTCAGCCGCTGCATCGCCTGACAGCCCGCTGACCCGGATATTGATAACTGACCCGGGATTCAACCCTTTGAATGCCTCGGGACCACGTGACTTTTTGTGCTCCCACTTACCGCCATCCACCTGATACTCAACTTTCCAAAGCGTATTGAATGTCGCCCGCTTGGGTGTTCCGAGCACGACATCCTGACCGCGCACAGAGGTGAAGCTGTAATGGTGGACGGCACTCAGGCTCTCTAGCGTGTTTTCAATCTGGTGAATCTTGTCGGAGAGCACTTCATAGACGGGTGCCTCGACGGCCGTTGAAACTTCTGGCTCTACAATTGGTGCCTCGACTACAGGCAGCAGGGCATCCGGAACAGCAGCTTCGCCCACCAACTGATCAGTTGCTTCCATTACAACGGGCGTCACGGGGGGTTCTTCACAATTAACGTTGGCCATTGACTGGAACGACAGGGCCAGCAACAGGGTGGACACAAGTGTGCCAGGCACCTTGAATTGGGGGGTATTCATAACTAAAACTTTATGGCAGATAATTTAATTTTTTCGCAGCCATGATTATTGACTGGCATTAGAACGTAATCACAGCACACCAAACCCAGTCAATGCCAGACACGTAAAATCAGAAACCCCCTACCTGAACACCAACTTGTAAGAAATTGCCTACTTATTGCCAAGCGATACTTGTAGGAACCTCGCCAATGACAGTACCCAAAGCAGCAATCACTAGAAAAAAAAATATCCTACACAGTTATCAGGACAAGAAACCGCGCCGTCTGCCGTTAAGTGGGACACGATTAAAAAACCTTACCAAACAACTAAATCCCCAATCAAAAAACGCAACTGAATAAAAGGAAGTCCACATGACCCTGCGAATCCCGAACTTCACCGACCATTGGACCAAGCGCCCGATATCGGCCAGTCCCCCACCTGTCACCCAAGAAACTGCAGCTAGCCCTAAAGGCCCCAGCGTCAAGCCGTTGAGCCCCAATGTCGGCTTCTATGAAACCCGGGAAGCGCCCTGGCTGGCGGAACATCTAGGCAAAGACGATTACCTGGAAAAACTGAACAAGGAATCCAATCATGCACTGCACCGGGCCTGGGACGATTACCACGACTTCAAGGAGAATCTGAAGTTTCTGAACCCGGTGCTGGGTAACAAACACTTTGGCGTCACTCTCGAAATGGACCGCTCGATCCGCATTACCGACCCTGACGGGGTACTAACTGCAGCCGAAATCAGCTACCTCACCGAACAAATGAACGAGCGCCCCGCGCTTGTGGGCAACCTGCAAACCCATGCCAGAACAGTGCTTGAGTTGCTCGATCACGACACTGAAAAGTTCGGCGGCAAATACAGGTTGGACATGGAGTCGTTCAAGCACGTCATTGATTACGGGCAGATCTTCAGCCGCAACAGCATTGGCAACTTCATGGACACCTGGGCTTATCAAATCCAGCGCTATGCCGATAAACGTGAGGAGCCGCTGGTGACTGCCAGCGCTTGATCCGGCCAAGGCGGGGTTTCCAGGTTTTGCGGCGCGATGGAGCGATCCCCGGCGCAAGACAAAATCCACCGCGATCCCGGTCAGCGTCTAAGCTTGGGTCAGGTGCGATTAACAGGTTTAACCGGGCCATTCAAATGGGCGCTTCAGAGCAGGCAGATATCAAAGGCTCCATGATCACGGCAGATGGTCAGGATCGAGCTCCCAGGCCGAATGTCAGGCGCCGCAAACGCTATCTGTGGCGAATGCTTTGTGTGTTGCTGGTCGTCGGCATTGTTGTGCTGGGCGTGGCCGTGGTGCTGGAGACCCGCAGCTCGCGGTTGCAGGCGCTCGAATTCAGCCGCTTTGCCGCGAGCCTGAGCTATTCCATGCACGCCGGGCCCAGCGATTCGATGCTGTACCCGGGGGAAGGTCCGTTCGACAAGCGCCTGGGTTATTCCTCGCTGGAAGCGTTCCTGCCGCGCCTGCTCAAGCGTGATTATCTGATTACTGATCAGGCGCGCTTCTCACCCGACCTGCTGGCCTATGCCAGGCGCGGCTTTTTTGTGCCTTATGAAGAGAAAATTCAGGCTGGGCTGTCGATCACTGATTGCCGTGGTACTGACCTCTATCAGTTTCGCTACCCGCAACAGTTCTACCCCAGCTTCACCACGATTCCGCCGCTGCTGGTGCACAGCCTGCTGTTCATCGAAAACCGCGACCTGCTGGACCCGCAGCAGCCCCTGGCCAACCCGGCGGTGGACTGGCCGCGCTTCACCCGGGCAGCCATTTCCCAGCTGGCCAAGCTTGTCGGCCTGCCAGGGCAGTCAGCGGGCGGCAGCACCCTGGCCACCCAGCTGGAGAAATACCGGCATTCTCCGGACGGCCTGACGCTGTCGGGCTCGGAAAAACTGCGCCAGATGATTTCCGCCAGTGTGCGGGCCTATCAGCCCGGCCAGCAGACTCTGGAAGCACGCCAGCGTGTCGTTCGCGACTACCTCAACAGCGTGCCGTTGTCGGCAGTGCCCGGGCACGGTGAAGTCCATGGCATAGCTGAAGGGTTGCGGGTCTGGTACGGCGCTGACTTCGTCACCACCAACCAATTGCTGGCATCCACCGCAAGCGACCCGAAAACCCTGGCCGCCCGCGGCCTGGCGCTACGCGAAGTGTTGTCACTGATGATTGCCCAGCGGCGACCCTCGCATTATCTGGCCAAAGGCCGCGCCGAACTGGCGCAGTTGACTGACAGCCACATCCGCCTGCTGGCGCAGAATCAGGTGGTCGACAGTGCCCTGGCCGAAGCTGCGCTGGCAAGTACCGTCACCTATCGCAACTGGGTGGAACAGCCGACCTTGCAGCCTGTGGAGACCAACAAGGGCATCAGCGTTGCGCGCAGCCGTCTGGCGGGTCTGCTCAACCAGCCGCTGTACGATCTTGATCGCCTCGACCTCTCGGCCACCAGCACCCTGCAAAGTGAACTGCAGCGCAGCGTCAGCCAGTACCTGCGCGATCTGGCCGACCCGGCGTTTGCGGCGCAGGTCGGCCTGATGGGGGAGCGTTTGCTGACACCCGCCAGCACCACGCAAGTGCGCTACAGCTTCACCCTGTTCGAGCGCGGCGCCGATGGCTCCCGGGTGCGGGTACAGACCGACAGCACCGATCAGCCGTTTGATATCAATGAAGGCAGCAAGCTGGAGCTGGGCTCGACCGCCAAGCTACGGGTGATGACGACCTATCTGGAAATCATCGCCGAACTGCATGAACGTTACGCCGCCCAAAGCAACAGTGCTCTGGCAAAGGTAGCGGTCGCCGAGCCGGACCGGCTGACGCGCTGGGCGCTGGATTATCTGCTGCAGAACAAGGACCGGGATCTGCCGCGGATGCTTTCTGCAGCGCTGGACCGGCATTACTCGGCAAGCCCTGCCGAGAGCTTCTTCACCGGCGGCGGCATGCACCACTTCAACAACTTCCGCAAAGAGGATGACGGCCGTTTGCCGACCTTGCGCGAATCACTGCGAGAATCCATCAACCTGCCGTTCATCCGGCTGATGCGCGACATCGTGCGTTACAGCACGTATCAAAGCCCCGGTAACAGCGCCGAACTGCTCAGGGACGACGATGACCCGCGTCGGCAGGAATACCTCAGCCGTTTTGCTGATCGTGAGGGCTCGGTATTCTTGCTGCGTTTCTGGAAACGCTACAAGGATAAAACCACTCAGGAGCGCCTCGATACTTTTCTCGACGGCATCAATGCGACGGCAATCAGGCTTGCCGCCGTGCATCGCTACCTGTTACCCGGCGCCGATCAGGCGGCCTTCAACGCGTTTATCCGTGCTCATCTGAATGAACAGAAGGCCGCACCTAAACTCAGCGAAAAACGCCTGGCTGACTTGTATGAGAACTACGGCCCAGGCAAGTACGACCTGCCCGATCAAGGCTATGTCGCCAAGGTCCACCCGCTGGAACTGTGGCTGGTCGGCTACTTGTTGCAGCATCCGCAGGCGCAGTTCAAGGACGCCGTGGCCGCCAGCCGCGACGAGCGTCAGGAAGTTTACGGCTGGCTGTTCAAGAGCCGCCACAAGAGCGCGCGTGACAGCCGCATTCGCACCATCATGGAAGTCGAAGCGTTCCTCGACATTCACCAGCGCTGGCAGCGGGTGGGCTACCCGTTTGATCATCTGGTGCCCTCGCTGGCCACCGCCATCGGCAGTTCCGGCGACCGCCCGGCTGCGTTGGCCGAGTTGATCGGCATCATCCAGAATGACGGCATCCGCTTGCCAACCTTGCGTATCGACAGCCTGCATTTTGCCGCCAACACCCCCTATGAAACGCGCCTGGCGAACAACCCGGAACTGGGCCAGCGCGTGCTGCCATCGGCCGTGGCCTCAGCCATGCGCGAAGCGCTGTCGCAGGTGGTCGACAGCGGCACAGCCAAACGCGTGCATGGCAGTTTCAAGCTGCAGGACGGCACCCTGCTTGCCATGGGCGGCAAGACTGGCACCGGCGATAACCGGATTGAAAGCATCGGGCCCGGCGGGCGCATTCTCAGCTCCCGCGCCATCAACCGCACCGCGACCTTCGTGTTCTACCTGGGCGACAACCATTTCGGCACCTTGACCGCCTTCGTGCCGGGCCGCGCTGCCGAAGGTTTCCGCTTCACCTCGGCGTTGCCGGTACAGGTGCTCAAAGGCATGGCGCCGATCCTCAATCCTTACCTGGAGCCGGGCAGCCGAACATTGTGCGAGGTGGCGCAAAAGCCATGAGCCCATGCTGAAAACCATTCGTCTGGATAGCTTGCGTAGTTTTTAAGATATATCTTAAGGTATATCTAACTACACAGGAGAACACAGTCATGCCTCATGACCATCACCAGCCTCATCAACCACACCACCGTTCTGCTCATCACGAACACGGCGACGCGGCAGACGGGTTTGAAAAACGCCCCGGACGCGAACGTGGCGGCCGCGGACCGAAAATGTTCGGCCCCGGCGACCTGCGTCTGCTGCTGCTGGCAATGATTGCCGACACCCCTTGCCACGGCTACGACCTGATCCGCCAGATCGAAGGCATGTTCGACGGCGCCTACACACCCAGCCCCGGGGTGATCTACCCGACGCTTACCTATCTGGAAGAAAGCGACCTGATCGCAGGCACCGCCCAAGGCGGCAAGAAACACTATGCCGTCACCGAAACCGGCCGCGCCTCGCTGCTTGATCAAGCCGTTGCGCTGGAAGGCATTCGCACCCGCATCGACGTCAGCAAACGCGCGTTGCGCGGCCATGATCGCCCCGCTGAAATCCACGAAGCAGTGCACAACCTGCGCCATGCCATGCACATGCACCACGGCCGCTGGACAGCGCAGGAAATCGAGCGGGTCAGCACATTGCTCAATGACGCCGCCAAAGCCATCGCCGATGGCCCGCAGGCCACTCCGGAGAACCCACAATGAATGCACCCACTGCCATCCATCGCGTCAGCCATGAAATCAAGCGGCGCAAACTGCAGGTCCTGCGCGTCACTGACATCACGCCGAAGATGCGTCGCATCACCTTGCATGGCCCAGACCTGGAAGGCTTTATCAGCCTGGGCGCGGATGATCACGTGAAGCTGTTTTTCCCGACCACGCCGCAGGAGGCAGAGGCGCTGGAAAATCTGACGCTGCCCGGCGCTGAAGGCGATGGCCCGCGCCCGCCGATGCGCGACTACACACCACGCCGCTATGACCCGGCGCTGGGTGAGCTGGACATTGATTTCGTCCTTCACGGCGAAGGCCCTGCCGCCAGTTGGGCCGCCCAGGCGCAACCCGGACAGTTTCTGCACATCGGCGGGCCACGGGGCTCGCTGATTGTGCCGGACATGTTCGACAGCTATCTATTGATTGGCGATGAAACCGCCCTGCCCGCCATCAGTCGTCGCCTGGAAGGCCTGGCGGCCAACCGTAGCGCCCTGGTAGTTGTCGAAGTGGCTGATCAGGCCGAGCAGCAGGTATTCAGCAGCCCGGCTCAGGTTGACGTGATCTGGATCGTGCGCGGCGAGCAGAATCTGCTGGACGTGACCCGTCGCCTGGAAATGCCCGAAGGCAAGCTCTACGCCTGGGTGGCGACCGAGTCAGGTTTGTCACGCAAGTTGCGCCGGGTGTTGCTGGACGAATTTGGCCTGCAGGAAGAATTCGTCAAGGCCGCAGGTTACTGGCGGCTGGATGGTAACGAAGAGGCTTGAACCTGCGCACCGCGCGCTGTACCTGGCAAACCTTGCTGTCAGCGCTGTTTTCGTCCCAGCAGGTGATCAAGGCCGAGGATCACCAAGGCGATGCCAATGAAGCCGGCGAGAATGCCACCTGCATTGGTGAACGTCTGCACATAGCCGATGTTGCCGACGTTGATGAACGGGTACATGTAATCGCCAAGCGAACTGCCGCGCAGCAGCACGTAGGAAAAGTAGACCACGGGATAGAGAATCCACAGCAGCACGTGCATGAACCGCAGCGTGCCTTTGGTTACAAACAATGCCCAGTACAGCACGAAGGCCACTGGCATGACGTCGTGCAGCAGTTCATTGGCAATCCACTGCCAGCCTTGTGGCTGCCACAGGTGGCGCAGCAGCAGGTTGTAAGCCACTCCCACCAACACAATACTGGCGGCGATACCGGCGCAGACCGCCGGGTTGCGGAAGAAGCGATGCGCCGCAGACGTTCGCTGGCTGAGGGCACAGGTCAGGGCCACCGCCACCAGCGTGTTGCTCCATACGGTGAAGAAGCTGAAGAAGCGTACCAGCCCGCCGATCAGGCTGGCGTCGTCGGCCCAGCGGCCGATCAGCACCAGATAAAGCTGAATGCCCAGGCCCGCCCAGCCAAGGCAGGCAGCGATGAGGATGAAGCTGCGCGGTCCTTGCGCACGTGTGAGGTCTATTCGGTGCATCGCGTTTCCTTGGGGCGGACACTCTGCCGGGTGTAATTACCAGCCTTTGCTGCGGTGCAACCGGATGTAGAGCGCTTCGACTTTCTCCCGTGCCCAGGGCGTCTTGCGCAAGAACGTCAGGCTGGACTTGATGCTCGGATCACTCTTGAAGCAGCGAATATCAATGCGCTCGGCCAGGCCCGACCATTGGTAGTGGTCGACCAGCACGTTGAGAATCTGCTCCAGCGTCACGCCGTGCAAAGGGTTGGAATGAGGTGTGTTCATGGAAAACCTTAAGGCCGGATGGACAGGGGCATGGCTCGCAAGCTGGGCACCTTAGCCGAGCCTTCTGACAGCGGGAAGAGCTTAGCGTGCGAAGGTGATTTCTCGGCAGTCAGACAGCGCCCATCTCGATAGTAGGATGCTTCAGAAACTGCTCCTGCGAAGTAAAAAAACCACTGTTGCCCGCTTTGCAATGATCCATGTCATTTTTTTTGCTGTTTTCATGATCGTTAGGTCCCTATCATTGGCCCCCTGTCAGCTGAATCCATCGCCCTGTCTGCCCAAGATGTTGTCCTTCAGCTCACACCGCTAATGTGCGCCCGCGCCTTCAATTCAACACCTAGAAGAACGACATCAATGTCCGCTGATACACGACACCGTTCGGCATTTGCCACGCCTGCTGTCCACTGCTGCACTTTTGTTACCAGGCCTCGCGCCACCCTCCTGTACAGCCTGCTGGCGACAAGCCTTGCGGGCGCTGCGCAGGCCGCACCGGCCTTCGACGCCGATTCGCCATGGATGCTGGGCGACTGGAATGGCAAGCGTAGCGAGCTGTCCGCGCAGGGTGTGGACTTCAAGCTGGGTTACACCGCCGAGATGGGAAGCAACCTGCACGGCGGCTATAACCACGATAAAACCCTGCGCTACAGCGATCAGACGTCTCTGGGTGGTCATCTGGATCTGCACAAGATCCTTGGCTGGCAAGACGCCGAGTTGCAGCTGACAGTGACCAACCGCAACGGTGACAACCTCAGCAATGACCGCATCGGCGATCCGCGCACCGGCACGCTTTCGTCCTCTCAGGAAGTCTGGGGCCGGGGCAGCATCACGCGCCTGACCCAGATGTGGTACCAGCAGGGGTTTTTCGATCAGGCCCTGAGCCTCAAGGTCGGCCGCTTCGGCGAGGGTGAAGACTTCGGCACGCTGCCCTGTGATTTTCAGAATCTGGCACTCTGCGGCTCGCAAATCGGTAATTGGGACGGCGACACGATTTATAACTGGCCGGTCAGTCAATGGGCGATGCGGGTCAAGTACCAGCTCGATCCAGATGTGTATGCCCAATTCGGCGTGTTCGAGCAGAACCCCTCGAATCTGGAAAACCACAATGGCTTCAAGCTCAGCGGCAGTGGCACCCAGGGTGCCGTGTTGCCTGTGGAGCTGGTGTGGACACCCAGCGTTGCTGGTCTGCCGGGCGAGTACCGTGTCGGTTATTACTACAGCACCGCCGACAGCCAGGATGTCTACAAAGACAGCAGCAACCGCCCGGCGGCATTGACCGACAGCGCTTATCGCGGCGCGTCCAGCAAGCACGGCCTGTGGTTGACCCTGTCGCAACAGCTCACCCGCACTGATGGCGCAGCAGACCGTGGCCTGAGTGTCTTCGCCAGCGGCACCATGCACGACCGCAAGACCAGCAAGATCGACAACTACATTGCCCTGGGCGCGGTCTACACCGGCCCGTTTGATCGCCGACCCAAAGATGACGTCGGCATGGCCATCGCGCGGATTCATGTCAATCCGGCATACCGCCACAATGCCGCTGCACAAAACCAGGCGGCAGCGGTCTACGATGTTGGCGACTCGGCTTTCATGCCTTTGCAGGACACCGAATACAACGCCGAGCTGTATTACGGCGTGCACCTGAGCAACTGGCTCACGCTGCGCCCTAACCTGCAGTTCATTCGCCATCCCGGTGGCGTCAGCCATGTGGACGATGGCCTGATTGCGGGCCTCAAGATCCAGTCATCGTTCTGACCTACACTTGATTGGGCTGGCACTGTTTCGTTTCTTCAGTAAGTTTCACTGTATTGCTGCGCGGTTCCTGGGGAATCGCCAGAGCGCTTTTCCATAACTGCCACGGAGATACACACTATGAGCACTGACGGTGCTTTGAGTAGACGTCGCCTGCTTCCGACCTTGCTCGGGCTGGTGATTCTGTTGATGGGCCTGGCCATGCTGGTCGGCGGCATCAAACTGCTGCAACTGGGCGGCTCGCTTTATTACCTGGTGGCCGGTATCGGCTTCGCAGTGACAGGTCTGCTGCTGATCATCGGACGCCGCGCGGCCTTTGGCCTGTACGCGGTGATTCTGTTTGCCAGCACCGTCTGGGCACTGTGGGAAGTGGGCCTGGACTGGTGGCAGCTGGTGCCGCGTCTGGCCTTGTGGTTTGCCATCGGCATCGTGCTGTTGCTGCCATGGCTGCGTCGCCCGATCCTGCGTGGTCAGCCGGGCGGCGCGGGGACTGGCGCACTGGCAGTTGCCGTCGTGCTGGCAGGTGTCGCCGCACTGGCGAGCCAGTTCACCAATCCAGGCGAAATCAAGGGTCAGCTTGACCGCGAAACCGCGGGCACCAACAGTGCCGCACCCGCCATGCCCGATGGCGACTGGCAGTCCTACGGGCGCACCGCCTTTGGCGATCGTTATTCGCCGCTGGCGCAGATCAACCCGGACAATGCCAGCAAGCTGGTACCGGCCTGGACCTATCGTACGGGTGACATTCCAGGGCCCAACGATCCGGGCGAAACCACGGCTGAAAACACGCCGCTGAAGGTCAACGGCATGCTGTATGTGTGCACACCGCACAGCCAGGTCATCGCCCTGGAGCCGGAAACCGGCAAGGAAATCTGGCGCTACGATCCGAAGATCAGCACGCAGAACGCCGCCAACTTCAAAGGCTGGGCGCACATGACCTGCCGAGGCGTGTCGTATCACGATGACGCCGCCTATGCCGCCGCGCCTGCCGCCGACACGACGGCTCCGGCCTCAAGCCCGGCAACCCCGGCCGTGGCCAGTGCTGGCAGCAATGCCTGCCCGCGTCGGATCTTCCTGCCGACGGCCGACACGCGTCTGATCGCACTCAACGCCGACACCGGCAAGCCGTGTGAAGATTTCGGCAACAAGGGCGCCATCGACCTTACAGCCAACATGGGCACCTTCGCACCGGGCGGCTACTACTCGACGTCGCCACCTGCGGTCACCAAAGACCTGGTGGTACTGGGCGGCCACGTCACCGATAACGTCTCCACCGACGAGCCGTCGGGCGTGATCCGTGCGTATGACGTGCACACCGGTCGCCTGGTCTGGAACTGGGACAGCGGCAACCCGGATGACACCGCGCCGCTGGCTGAGGGCAAGACTTACACGCGCAACTCGCCCAACATGTGGTCGATGTTCGCCGTCGATGAAAAACTCGGCATGCTCTACCTGCCCATGGGCAACCAGACCCCGGACCAGTGGGGTGGCGATCGCACCGATGAATCGGAGAAGTACAGCGCCAGCATCGTCGCGCTGGACATCGCATCGGGCAAGGTACGCTGGAACATGCAGCTGACTCACCATGACCTGTGGGACATGGACGTTGGCGGCCAGCCGACCCTGATGGACATGAAAACCGCCGACGGCATCAAGCCTGCGGTTCTGGTGTCGACCAAGCAAGGCAGCATCTATGTGCTGGACCGCAGCAATGGTCAGCCCATCGTGCCCATTGATGAAGTGCCTGTACCTCAGGGCGCCGTCGCCGGCGATCGCACGTCGCCGACCCAGCCCAAATCGCAGCTGAACTTCATGCCGCCTCCGCTCAAGGAACGCGACATGTGGGGCGTAACGCCGTTTGATCAGATGCTCTGCCGGATCGACTTCAAATCGCTGCGTTACGATGGCCCGTTCACGCCGCCTTCGCTGCAGGGTTCGATTGTCTACCCAGGCAACTTCGGCGTGTTCGACTGGGGCGGCATTTCGGTTGATCCGGTACGCCAGATCGCCTTCGTCAACCCGAGCTACATGGCGTTCCGTTCCAAGCTGGTACCGGCTGCCGAGGTGGAAGGCGGCCCGGGTCGCAAGAGCGAAACCGAAGGCGTACAGCCTAACAAGGGCGCACCGTACGGCGTGATCCTCGAAGCGCTGCTGTCGCCGATGGGGCTGCCCTGCCAGGCACCGGCCTGGGGCTATGTAGCCGCGGTCGACCTGACTACCCAAAAAACCATCTGGATGCACAAGAACGGCACTGTGCGTGACAGCTCGCCGGTTCCGATCCCTCTGAGCATGGGCGTGCCAAGTCTGGGCGGGCCGATCACCACCGCCGGTGGCGTTGCCTTCCTCAGTGGCACGCTGGATCAGTACCTGCGCGCCTATGACGTGCGCAACGGCAAGCAACTGTGGGAAGGCCGTCTGCCAGCTGGCGGACAAACCACACCGATGACCTACACCGGCAAGGACGGCAAGCAATACGTGCTGGTGGTTGCTGGCGGTCACGGCTCACTGGGCACCAAACAGGGTGACTACGTGATGGCGTTCAAACTGCCGGACTGATTTCTCGCAGTGCTTTGAAATAAGCGGCTATCGACAGGTAGCCGCTTTTTTTTGCCTCACTTTTCGATGACATCGCCGCGCATTGGCGCCAGACGGGCGATGAGCAGGTTCTGATCACGTACCGAAATATTTTCGGTATCCATGGCCTCGATCAGGTTCTCGACCAGCGCATTGAAGTCACTGCGGCTCAGGTGCTGGCCCTTGTGCGCTTCGGCCATGCTGTCGCCGGTATATTTACACGGCCCACCCGCCTCGACGCACAGCTGCTCGGTCAGCTTGTCACGCAGGCGCACGATATCGATCTTGCGAAAATGCTCGACGATGCGGGGGTCATTGGCGATGTTGAGCAGCATGCCTTCAACGATCCGCTGAATCCCCGGCCGCTGGCCAAGGGCTTGATAAAGGCTGTCATCCGCAGGTGGCTGTTGCGCACAACCGGCCAGCAGCGCGATCAACAGCCAGGTTGCCAGGCGCATCTCAAAAGCTCCCCTGAATGGACAGATAGGTGCCATTCTGATCCTGCAGGGTGCCAACTTCTCCCAACCGTGCGTAGGCCAGAACCACCGACACATGCTTATTGGGAAAATAACCGACAAACGCATCGGCCCAGTCACTTTCTCCGGCGAACGACAGATTGTCCGGCTTTTCGCGGTATTCGACGCCCACTGCCCAGCGCGGATTGAGCAGCAGCGCCACCGAGCCTTCCTTGAGCAGGCTGCGGCTGTCACGCCGATCACCGCCAAACCCGAGCAGCCCGGTTTCGTTGGCGCGGCTGTAACGCACCCCGCCGTTGAGCACGACGTTGTAGCCAAAGGCCGCGCCCATGAACAGGCGACTCGCGGTCAGATAACCTTCGACGTCTGAATCGCGTTGCGCACCGACGAGGCTGGGGATCAGAAAGTCATTCTGGTGCTTGTACTCGATGCCCAGGGACACCTGGGGCAGGTGGTCATAGATCAGATCACCGAACAGACGCACCTTGAGGCCGAAAATGTCTTGAGTAAGATTGTCGTCCGGCAGGCTGAACTGATGCTGCAGAGTGCCCAGGTCGAAGCGCTGGTGGGCGTAGGACAACTCGACACGATTGCCGTAAGCCACCGACATCCCGGCGACATCCAGGGTGTAATCCGGTAGATCGAGATGGGTGGCGAACACGCTGCTGCCCCACTCGCCCTGTTCGCCGTAACCGGTCAGCACCGCCCATGGCGTGATCCCGCCACCCGCTGGCCCCTCGATGCTGGAGGCCCCGCCCGTGGCGAGCAGGCGCCCGTTGTCAGCCAGTGCCAAGGGCGCAAAAGCCCCCAGGACGCAGGCCAGCAGCGACAAAGATCGACAAGTCATCGCCAGTGAACCATCAGGCTGGGGGAAAATACCGTGGTGGCCATCCAAGCCTCGAAGGCCGCAGCAGTCAACGGCCGACTGATCAGGTAGCCCTGAGCGGTATCACACTGCCAGTGTTCGAGCAGTTTCAGGCTGTGCTCATACTCGACCCCTTCGGCCACCACCTTGAGCCCCAGGTTGTGGCTCATTTCGATGGTGGAGCGCACGATCACTGCGTCTTCGCTGGTTTCATCCAGATTGCGCACGAACGACTGATCGATTTTCAGTTCCTGTACTGGCAGGCGCTTCAAGTGGGCCAACGACGAGTAACCCGTACCAAAGTCATCCACCGACAGGCTGATGCCCAGATCGCGCAGACGGTTGAGCACGGTCAGGGCCTGCTCCGGCTCGCGCATGACAGCGCTTTCGGTGATTTCGAAAATCAATTGTTCGGCCGGCACCCGGTACAAACGCAGCAGGCTTGCCACTCGGCCCGCCAGATCGCCACCGAGCAGGTCGTCAGCGGAAATGTTCACGGAAACCTGGATCACCAGCCCGCGCCGCGCCCATTCGGCCATCTGCCGCATGCTTTCTTCAATAACCCAGTTGGTCAGAATCTGAATGCTGCCGGTGCGCTCGGCCAGGACGATGAATTCGGCGGGCGACACGTTGCCGAACTGAGGATGCTGCCAGCGCAGCAAGGCTTCAGCTTGCCGAACAATGCCCTGGCGGATATCCAGCTTGGGCTGATAATGCAGCATCAACTCGCCTTTCTTCGGCGCATTACGCAGGTCGCGAATCAGTTTGATCTGGCGCTGGTGCGCCAGATCGCGGCCATCCTGATAGACCTGCAAGCGGCCCGGCAAGGAGGCCGCGTCGCGGCGGGCGATGGCCGCGCGCTGAAACAGCTCGTCGGCAGAAGTGCCGTGCTCTGGATACCCGACGATGCCGATGCTGCTCTCGATGGCGACATCGTGGTTATCAATGTGCTGGGTCTGAGCCAGCAGCCGCTGCACTTTGTCGGCAATGGCAACGGCGCCGTCGCTGCCGGTCTGGTCCAGCAGCAAGAGGAATTCGGTTGCAGTGATGCGCGCCAGGGTGTCGTTGGGGCGCAACGTCTCCTTTAACAGCTGGGCGACATTCTGCAGCAGTTGATCCATACCGGACGCACCACAGGTTTCGTTGATTGCCGGAAAGTTGTCTATCCCCAGGTACAGCAGTGCCATCGGCCGCTCGGCAGCCATCGAACTGCCCAGCCGCTCCATCGCCAGGGCACGGTTGGGCAATCCGGTTACCGCGTCGTGCAGCGCATTGTGCGCCAGCTGGTCTTCGCGGACGGCGATGCCCTGCTGCATCGTGTTGATGGCCTGCGCGAGCAGGCCCAGCTCATCGCTGCGGGCCATGGTCACCGGTGTCTTGTAGTCACCATCGCCGATGCGCTTGGCGGCGAGGGCCAGCGCCCGCACTGGCAGCGAAACGCTGCGCGCCAGCATCAGCGTGCCGATAAGCGAAGCCAGCAAGGCGATGATCGAGATCCAGAACAATTTCTCGTCAAGCGGCGCGAAGGCCATCAGCGCCTTGTCGATGGGGCTCTGCAGCAGGGCAAATACCTGGCCCCGCGCGCCATCGATGTTGTCCAGCACCATGGTCTGGCTGAGAAAGCTGAAGCCGCCGTTTTCAGTCATGCCGATCTGCCCGCGATCTTGTTTGAGCATCAGCGCGACCAGACTGGCATTCAAGGCAGCGGGCTGAGTGGTGATCAACTGTCCCGGAACGCCGTTTTCGACGCTGAGAAACGACACTTCCAACCCGCTCATGGAGCGCAGCGCCTGGGCGAAATCAGCGTCCAGGGTAAACCCCATGACCACCCGCCCCACTGGCAACGGCGCAAGAACGGTGCTTTCCACCAACAGGTGCGGAACGCCAGCGCCGGGGACGATGACCATGGACAGGCCCTTGCGTTTGGCGTCGCGCAACACTCGGTCGAACGGGAACTTAACCGTCTCGACCACTTCAGGCACAGTACTGGCTACCACCGTGCCGTCCATGCCCAATAGAAACATGTCGCTGGCGCCAATTCGCCCGCCATGGTTGAGCAGTACCGAACGGATGGTGGAGGCGTCAGAGCTGGTCACCGCATCGCGAAAGCCGAAGTCAGCTGACAGCAATTGCAGGCCATCGCGCAGCCGCTTGCCGCGCATGTCCATCAAGTCCTCGAACACCCGCGCGCCCACTTCAAGCTGCGTCTGGGCCTGCATGCGTACCGCATCGCCAGTTGCCGCCCTGACCGCGAGAAACACGGCGGCAACCACAATCAGCAGCAACGCAATCAGCACTGCGGCGATGCGCGCTTGGAAACTGGTGCGCAGATTCACGGGTGGGCGGCCTTGTGGAAGGCATCGCCAAAACCGCCAGACGCAGGCTTGTCATCGGCCTTCTCATCGGTCGGGGCGTCAACCGCAAGGGTGAAATCCTTGGTCAGCCCCGCAGCCGGCACATCGAATTTGCCACCATCGGCTACCTGCATGTCAGCCCTTCTGGGGTGCCACAGGGTGGCCGAGTACTGACCGGCTGGCATCTGCTCGAATTTCACCACGCCGTTGGCATCGCTGACCGCGAACCAGGGGTCATCGGTAACGTAGATATAGCCCAGCATCCAGTCGTGAATGTTGCAGCCCAGCACCACCAGCCCGGCCTTGTCGAACAGCAGCGGCTGCGACGGAGTACCGCCGTACAGGCGCAATTCAAAGCGTTTGGCGGGCGAAAAGGAGTAGACCTGATGGCGGATATTGTCGCTGTTGGGAAACGCAACCTGAGTGTTGCTGTGCACGGCCAGCACCTTGGGAACGAACTCCTGATCACGCTGATCCATGCTGGCTTTCAACACCAGCGGCGCCTTGCCGGGCGCACCCTGCAGGGTCAGCACGGCATTGGTCAGCGGCTTGCCCTGTTGGTCGATGATTCGGGCCGTCAGCGACGCGGCTGACAGCGAGGCCGCATGCAAGAAGCAGCATCCAGTCAATACACACAGCGATAACATCTTGCTCATAGGCTCAATCCACTACGGCAAAGCCGGGTCACACCCCAGCCTTGGCAAGGAAGCGCGACGCCGCAGGCTACCCGACTGCGCCACAAAATTCATATAAGCAGAGGCAAAAAGCCACTGCCCGGTGCTGCCTCATTCAGTCTGTAATAATCGACGAAAGGCAATGCACGGGCCTTGAATGGCGTTCTTTTGCGTCCTCTCATGAAGCTATCGACAGCAGCCATTGAAACCTGAGGGCGACTGCCCCATCTAAGCTCCATGTTCAATTGTGCAGGTGCCCCATGAGCGACCAGCAAGCAGACTCAAGTGATTTGCCCGACGATGTCGATGCCGAGCCAGAACCGACACGCCATTCCAGCAACACCTCCCTCGCCTTGCCCGGGCAAAACCTGCCGGACAAGGTGTACATCATTCCGATTCACAACCGGCCCTTCTTCCCGGCGCAGGTGCTGCCGGTCATCGTCAACGAGGAGCCCTGGGCCGAAACCCTGGAGCTGGTCAGCAAGTCCGATCATCATTCGCTCGCCCTGTTCTTCATGGACACGCCTGCCGAAGACCCGCGTCACTTCAACACCGCCGCACTGCCGGAGTACGGCACGCTGGTCAAGGTGCATCACGCCAGCCGCGAGAACGGCAAGCTGCAGTTTGTGGCCCAGGGCCTGAGCCGGGTTCGCATCAAGACCTGGCTCAAGCACCACCGTCCACCCTACCTGGTGGAAATCGAATACCCACAGCAGCCCAAAGAGCCGACCGACGAGGTCAAGGCCTATGGCATGGCCCTGATCAACGCGATCAAAGAACTGCTGCCGCTCAACCCGCTGTACAGCGAAGAGCTGAAAAACTACCTCAACCGCTTCAGCCCCAACGACCCGTCACCGCTGACCGACTTCGCTGCCGCGCTGACCTCTGCCACCGGCGTTGAATTGCAGCAGGTGCTGGACTGCGTACCCATGCTCAAGCGCATGGAAAAAGTTCTGCCGATGCTGCGCAAGGAAGTCGAAGTCGCGCGCCTGCAGAAAGAAATCTCCGCCGAGGTCAATCGCAAGATTGGCGAGCACCAGCGCGAGTTCTTCCTCAAGGAGCAACTCAAGGTCATCCAGCAAGAGCTGGGTTTAAGTAAAGACGACCGTAGTGCGGATGTCGAACAGTTCGAGGCGCGCCTTGAAGGCAAGACCTTGCCCGCCCAGGCCCGCAAGCGCATCGACGAGGAAGTCGGCAAGCTCAAGGTGCTGGAAACCGGTTCGCCCGAGTATGCGGTAACGCGTAATTACCTGGATTGGGCGACGTCCGTGCCCTGGGGTGTTTACGGCAAGGACAAGCTGGACCTCAAGCACGCGCGCAAGGTGCTCGACCAGCACCACGCGGGGCTGGACGACATCAAGGCGCGGATTCTCGAGTTCCTCGCGGTGGGCGCCTACAAAGGCGAGATCAGCGGCTCGATCGTGCTGCTGGTGGGCCCGCCAGGGGTGGGCAAGACCAGCGTTGGCCGCTCGATTGCCGAGTCTCTCGGTCGGCCGTTCTATCGGTTCAGTGTCGGCGGCATGCGTGACGAAGCCGAAATCAAGGGCCATCGTCGGACCTACATTGGCGCCCAGCCGGGCAAGCTGGTGCAGGCGCTCAAAGACATGGAAGTGATGAACCCGGTGATCATGCTCGACGAAATCGACAAGATGGGCCAGAGCTACCAGGGTGATCCCGCGTCTGCCCTGTTGGAAACCCTGGACCCGGAACAGAACGTCGAATTTCTCGATCATTACCTGGACCTGCGCCTGGACCTGTCGAAGGTGCTGTTCGTTTGCACCGCCAACACTCTGGACTCAATCCCCGGCCCCCTGCTCGATCGCATGGAAGTGATTCGCCTGTCGGGCTATATCACTGAAGAAAAACTGGCCATCGCCAAACGTCATTTGTGGCCCAAGCAGATGGGCAAGGCTGGCGTGTCGAAAAACCGCCTGAGCATCAACGACGGTGCATTGCGCGCAATCATCGAAGGTTACGCCCGGGAAGCCGGTGTGCGGCAGCTGGAAAAGCAGTTGAGCAAGGTCGTACGCAAGGCAGTGGTCAAGCTCATCGACGAGCCGGACAAAGCCATCAAGATCGGGCCCAAGGATCTTGAGGAGTCCCTGGGCATGCCCGTGTTCCGCAACGAGCAAGTCCTCGCTGGTACAGGCGTGATCACCGGCCTCGCGTGGACCAGCATGGGTGGCGCCACGCTGCCCATCGAGGCCACGCGCATCCACACGCTCAATCGCGGCTTCAAACTCACAGGCCAGCTGGGCGAAGTGATGAAGGAGTCGGCGGAAATCGCCTACAGCTACGTCAGCGCCAATCTCAAACAATTCGGTGGCGATCCCACGTTCTTTGACGAGGCATTTGTGCATTTGCACGTGCCGGAAGGTGCAACGCCCAAAGATGGCCCGAGCGCAGGCGTGACCATGGCCAGCGCACTGCTGTCCCTGGCACGCAATCAGGCGCCGAAGAAAGGCGTGGCCATGACCGGCGAGCTGACCTTGACTGGCCATGTCCTGCCCATCGGCGGTGTGCGGGAGAAGGTCATCGCGGCGCGGCGCCAGAAGATCAATGAACTGATCCTGCCGGAACCCAACCGTGGCAACTTCGAAGAACTGCCGGACTACCTGAAGGAAGGCATCACCGTGCACTTCGCCAAACGCTTTGCCGATGTGGCGAAAGTGTTGTTTTAACCGGTGAAGGTGGTCCTCGTGGGACCGTCTTCAGCCGGGAAGGCTGCAGCCCTGACGATACAAAAATATCGTCAGTGCCGACGTCTTCCCGGCTAAAGCCGGTCCCACGTCTCTGATTCGCGCCGCCGATAACTCATCGGTTATGCTCCGGTCTCTTCTGAAACACCGGAGCCACCATGCCCCCTGCCCGTCTACTGGCTCTATTGAGCCTTTCCTTGCTCGCCGCCTGTGCGCAGCAACCCAGACACATCGTCACCCTCGAAGACCAAAGCGACTGCCCGTTGCCGCTCAAAACCGGTCAGACGCTGCTGCTGAGCTTGCCCAGTTCACCCACCACCGGTTACCGCTGGCAGATCCAGAACCCGGCGCAGCCCATTCTGCGCAGCCTGGGCCCCGAGGTTTATAGCAACGCGGCGGACAGAAATCTGGTGGGCAGCGCCGGGCAGTCCATCTGGCGCTACCAGGCAGCGGCGCCCGGCAATGGCCACCTGATCATGATTTATCAGCAGCCCTGGGCACCTGAAGTGGCGCCTGAGAAGACCTTCGACTGCGCCATCAGTGTTGAATAAGCGGCCTTTCGCTGCCCGCAGATGACATGAGGTTTCAGCCAACCCATGGAGTTGGCTAGAATGCCGCACTTTCAAGCCCCGCCGGAATCACCGTGAGCAAAGAACCCGACCGCATTTTCGCCCAGCCGCTGGCCCAGGTCCCAGACTTCGCCTTCAACGAGGACGTGGTGCGGGTATTCCCGGACATGATCAAACGCTCGGTACCGGGCTACCCGACCATTGTCGAAAACCTCGGCGTGCTCTCCGCTCGCTTTGCCCAGCCCCACAGCGTGCTCTACGATCTGGGCAGCTCGCTGGGGGC
Source organism: Pseudomonas viridiflava (assembly GCF_900585905.1). Lineage (GTDB taxonomy): Bacteria > Pseudomonadota > Gammaproteobacteria > Pseudomonadales > Pseudomonadaceae > Aquipseudomonas. The sequence goes on along the minus strand of NZ_UTVH01000001.1, from coordinate 499,520 downwards.
CGTGACTCAGGCACTGCGCCGCCATGTGCGCGTCGAGGGCTGCAATGTCATCGCCGTGGACAACTCCGCTGCCATGGTCGAGCGCTGCCGCCAGTACCTGAACGCGCAGGATTCGATGTTCCAGGAACTGCTGCCGGTGCAGGTAATCGAGGGCGACATCCTCGCGCTCGAGTTTCAGCCCGCATCAGTGGTTGCCCTGAACTTCACCTTGCAGTTCATTGCGCCTGAAGAACGCCTGGCCTTGCTGGGCCGCATCCGCCAGGCTCTGGTGCCGGGTGGCGCGCTGATCCTGTCGGAAAAGCTGCGCTTCGGCGACGCCCAGGAACATGAGCTGCTTAATGATCTGCACATCGCCTTCAAGCGCGCCAATGGCTACAGCGACCTGGAAATCGCGCAGAAGCGCAGTGCGATCGAAAACGTGATGAAACCCGACAGCCTTGAGGAGCACCGGCAACGTCTGCTGGACGCTGGCTTCAGTAAAGTGGTGCCGTGGTTTCAGTGCCTTAACTTTGCCTCGTTGATCGCGCTGCCATGATTGATCTCACGCCACTGATCCGCCGTTTGGCGGGAACCCCCCTGGCCCAGTGGGCAAACGGCCTGCAAGCGCAGCTCGACGCGAAGATGAGCAAAGGTCATGGTGATCTGGAGCGCTGGCAGGGTGCGCTCGACGCGTTGCCTGACCTGCGCCCGCGTCACGTTGATCTCGCCACAGGCTTTACTCTCGACGCCGATTGCAGCGAAGAGGTGCGCACGCAAACACGCGCCGCGCTGATGGGCCTGTCGCCCTGGCGCAAAGGGCCGTTCGACGTATTTGGCGTCCACATCGATACCGAGTGGCGTTCGGACTGGAAGTGGTCCCGGGTGGCGCCGCATCTGGACCTTGCGGGCAAGCGCGTGCTGGATGTGGGTTGCGGCAATGGCTACTACCAATGGCGCATACTCGGCGCCGGAGCCGACAGTGTCATCGGCGTTGATCCGAACTGGCTGTTCTTCTGCCAGTTTCAAGCGATGCAACGCTACCTGCCCGACTTGCCCGCATGGCACTTGCCGTTTGCCCTGGAGGACCTGCCAGCGCGACTGGAAGGTTTTGACACGGTATTTTCCATGGGTGTGCTCTATCACCGAAAATCCCCTGTGGACCACTTGCTGGCGCTGAAGGACTGTCTTGTCAAAGGGGGTGAGCTGGTATTGGAAACCATGGTGGTGGAAGGCGACGTGCATCAGGTGCTGGTGCCGGAAGATCGCTACTCGCAAATGCGTAACGTCTGGTTTCTGCCATCAGTCCCGGCACTGGAGCGCTGGCTGCGCCGCGCAGGCTTTGTCGACGTGCGGTGCGTGGACGTCAGCGTGACCACCGTTGAAGAGCAGCGCTGCACCGAGTGGATGCGCTTCCAGTCACTGAGCGACTTCCTCGACCCCGATGACCACAGCAAAACCGTGGAGGGCCTGCCTGCCCCCATGCGCGCAGTGATCGTCGGGCGCAAGCCGTAACATAGAAGCTCACACCGCGAGGCAGCGATAGCGGTGCATCAGACTGAATGCCATCGCTGCCTCGCGCTGCTCGTGAGCGCCTACGGCTTATGTGATTGCGCTGAAGACTCAGGCCTTGTGCGCCGCCGCCACGATCAGCGCTTTCATCTCTGCCACGGCCGACTTGAAGCCCACAAACAGTGCATGAGCCACCAGCGCGTGGCCGATGTTTAGCTCGTTGACGCCCTTGATCGCCGCGACGGCTTCAACGTTGTGATAATGCAGACCGTGACCGGCATTGACGATCAGGCCTTCGCCCAGACCGAAGGCAACACCGTCAGCAATACGCTGCAACTCTTCGGCAACCTCGGTGGGCGTCTGGGCATCGGCGTAGCGCCCGGTATGTAGCTCGATGGCGGGCGCGCCTATGCGCTTCGAGGCGGCGATCTGCTGTTCATCGGCGTCAATGAACAGCGACACTTCGCAGCCAATGCGCGCCAGACGCTCCACCGCCGCCTTGATCCGCGCTTCCTGCCCTGCCACGTCCAGCCCGCCCTCGGTGGTCAGCTCCTGGCGGGTTTCAGGCACCAGGCAAACGTGCGGCGGTCGAACGCGTTCGGCAAACGCCAGCATGGCCTCAGTCACGCCCATCTCGAAATTCATCCGCGTCTGCAGCACGTCCTTGAGCAGCAACACGTCGCGCTCCTGAATGTGCCGACGGTCTTCGCGCAGGTGCACGGTAATGCCGTCGGCCCCCGCCTCCTCGGCATCCAGCGCAGCCTTGACCGGGTCCGGATAACGCGTGCCACGGGCCTGCCGCAGGGTGGCGACATGATCGATGTTGACGCCAAGAAGAATGCGAGTGCTATGGGTCACGATGGGCTCCTAAAGGGGGGCGAAACAGCTCGGTAAGCATAAAGGCTGATCACAGCTTGCGAAACAGCTCGCGACTGACCAGCGGGCGACCGCCCAGGTGCACGGCCAGTGCCTGGCGCATCAAACGCTTGGCGGCGGATAACGCACCTGGCGTGCTCCAGTCGGCTTCAGCCATGGCCAGCAGCTCGGCGCCCTGGAACAGTCCGGGTTGCAGAAGATACACCCGCTCAAGCCCGGCATCGACCTGGAGCCGATACATTGCGCCCGGGTCCAGCGGATCGCCATTGAGGTCGCTGTCCAGGGCAAAGCCATAGCCGAGATCATCCAGCAGACGCCACTCGAACGAGCGCAACAACGGCTCCAGCGCGCGACCCTGAGACAGCGCCTGCAACGTCGCGGTGTAATGATCGAATACGCCAGGGTGGGGATCTTCGGCGGGCAGTAGACGGATCAACAGCTCATTCAGATACAGGCCGCTGAACAGCGCCTCGCCAACCAGCCAGCTGGCAACACCTGCGCTTTCCATGCGGCCAACATTCTTCAGCTCACCGCGGCCGCGAAACTCGACCTCAAGCGGCACGAAAGGCCGTGCCAGCGTACCGGCCTTGCCCCGCGCGCTACGCAGTACAGCACGCAGCCGACCTTGCGGGGTGAGGAAATCCACCAGCGCACTGGTTTCACGGTACGCGCGGCTGTGAAGCACAAAAGCAGGCTGGCCAATCGGCACAGTGATCATTCGGGCAGCTCGCAGACGCGGGGGGCTTGAGGTCGTGCAACACCGCAGGGCGCGGTGTCGCACAGTCCGGTTACAGGTCGGCGTAGCCCAGCGAACGCAGGGCGCGCTCGTCATCGGACCAGCCGCCCTTGACCTTGACCCAGAGGTTGAGCATGACCTTGGAGTCGAACAGCAGCTCCATGTCCCGGCGCGCTTCGGTACCGATGCGCTTGATCCGGTCACCCTTGTCGCCAATGATGATTTTCTTCTGCCCGTCACGCTCGACCAGAATCAGGGCATGGATGTGCAAGGTCTTGCCCTGCTGCTTGAACTCTTCGATTTCAACGGTGATCTGGTACGGCAGCTCGGCGCCCAGCTGGCGCATGATCTTCTCGCGAACCAGTTCGGCAGCCAGGAATCGGCTGCTGCGGTCAGTGATCTGGTCTTCCGGAAAGAAGTGATCATTCTCTGGCAGGTGCGAGGCGATGAGGGTTTCCAGCGCCTCCAGATTATGCCCGTGCTGCGCCGAAATCGGCATGATCGACGCATTGGGCAGTTGCCCTTGCAGCCACTCCAGATGCGGCATCAGCTCGGATTTGTCTTCGATGCGGTCAGTCTTGTTGATCGCCAGAATGACTGGGCCCTGCACGTACTGCACACGTTCCAGCACCATCTGGTCTTCATCGGTCCAGCGCGTGCGATCAACCACGAAGATGACCACGTCGACGTCTTTCAACGCAGCTGACGCCGTCTTGTTCATGTAGCGGTTGAGCGCCTTTTCACCGTTCTTGTGCATGCCTGGGGTATCGACATAGATGGCCTGCACGCTGCCTTCGGTCTTGATGCCCAGCATGTTGTGACGCGTGGTCTGCGGCTTGCGCGAAGTGATCGCCAGCTTCTGACCGAGGATGTGGTTGAGCAGCGTGGACTTGCCCACGTTGGGACGGCCGACAATGGCGACATAGCCACAGCGTGTTGCGATTGGATTATTCATGGCCGTTCTCCACGCCGAGAGCAATAAGTGCTGCGGCCGCTGCTACCTGTTCGGCAATACGACGGCTGACACCCTGGCCCCGGCTTTTTTCATTCAATAAGGTAATCTCGCACTCGACAAAAAACAGTCGGCAGTGCGGTTCGCCCTGGATGTCCACCACTTCGTAACGCGGCAGGTCACAGGCGCGCGATTGCAGGAATTCCTGCAATCGCGTCTTCGGATCTTTGTTGGTATCAACCAGCGTCAGGCTGGCGAACTCAGTGGTCAGCCAGGCCAGCACGCGCTCACGCGCCATGTCCATGCCCGCATCGAGGTAGATCGCCCCGATCAGCGCTTCGAGCGCATCGGCAAGTATCGACTCGCGGCGAAAGCCACCGCTCTTGAGCTCGCCGGAGCCCAGACGCAGGTACTCGCCCAGATCGAAACCACGGGCCAGCAGCGCCAGGGTTTCACCTTTGACCAGGCGTGCCCGCAAGCGTGACAGCTGGCCTTCGCGAGCCTGGGGGAAACGCTCGAACAGCGCCTCGCCAGCAACGAAGTTGAGAATCGCATCACCGAGGAATTCCAGACGCTCGTTGTTGCGCCCGGCAAAACTGCGATGAGTCAGGGCCAGGACCATGAGCTCCTGATCCTTGAAGGTATAGCCGAGCTGACGCTCCAGGCGGCTCAAGGAAACGCTCACGGTCTGGCCACACTGAGGGTGTCGTCGAACATCACCACCAGATCAAGGTTGAAGATCAGTGGCTCACGGTTTTCATATTTCAGTTGGGCGACGAACCTGTTGTTCTGCACCTTCACGCTTAACGCCTTGTTCAAATCCAAATCCCGAATGCTGTTGGCCTGCATGCTCTTGCCGACATAACTGTAAAAATCGCTGACCGTCTTGATGTCTACCGCCGGGTTGCCATCAACCGCGTTGATGATTTTTTTCATTTCCCGGTTATCAAGGTAGTGCGGCGTCAGCTTGAAGCCCACGTTCAAAACGAAGGAAATCAGTGCCAGGGCAAGCAAGGTGCTTGCCAGGGTCCATCCTTTCTGCGAACCGTCGAACTTCATGTACGACCTCAACAATAGCGCGTTGCCACAAGGTCCGCCGAAGCTGAAGCTTCAGGCCAGCCTGAATGACCTACGGCGCTGTTATCCACAGCGCCGCATCGTGTTACTTGATCAGCCCGACCCGCGAAAGGTTGGGGATGTAACTGCCCTTGGGCCAGGTCATCCACACTGCAAACGCCTTGCCGACGATGTTGCGGTCCGGAACCATGCCCAGTTCATCCTTGGGAATGTTCGGGTCGTTCCAGTAGCGGCTGTCGTTGGAGTCGTCGCGGTTGTCACCCATCATGAAGTAATGGGCGGCTGGGACTGTCCACTCGCGATCCGGCTGGCCGTGGTAGCGGGCCATCTCCTGACGAATCTGGTGCTCGACGTCGCCCAGCTTTTCGTTGTAAAGCTCGGCGCTGCCCAGGGAACCGGACTCGGCACCGATCAGCTGCTTGGCCACCAGTTCGCCGTTGACGAACAGTTGCTTGTCACCGGTGTAGCGAATGCGGTCGCCCGGTACGCCAACCACCCGCTTGATGTAGTTCACGCTAGGATCGCTCGGGTAGCGGAAGACCATCACATCGCCACGCTGCGGATCACCGATCTGGATCACTTTTTCATCCAGCACCGGCAGGCGAATTCCGTAGGAAAACTTGTTGACCAGAATGAAGTCGCCAACACGCAGGGTCGGAATCATCGACCCTGACGGAATCTGGAACGGCTCGACCAGAAACGAACGCAGCACCAGCACGATGAACAGCACCGGAAAGAACGATTTGCCGTACTCGATCAGTACGGGCTCCTTGTTCAGACGCTCCACCACCGCGACATCCGGCTGGCTGACGCTGCCCTGGTAGGTCGTGATGGCGGTCCTGCGACGCGGCGCCAGAACAAGCAGATCGAGCAACGCCAGCAAACCGCAGACAAATACGGCGATGACCAGCAACAGCGGGAAATTGAATGACATAGGACCTGACTATTCCAACCTGAGCACTGCGAGGAAGGCTTCCTGTGGAATCTCCACATTGCCGACCTGCTTCATGCGTTTCTTACCGGCTTTCTGTTTTTCAAGCAGTTTGCGTTTACGGCTGACGTCGCCACCGTAACACTTGGCCAGTACGTTCTTTCTGAGCGCCTTGACGGTAGTGCGCGCAATGATCTGGCCACCGATGGCGGCCTGGATCGCTACGTCGAACATCTGGCGAGGGATCAGCTCTTTCATCTTTTCAGTCAGCGCGCGACCTTTGTAAGCCGCGTTGTCACGGTGAACAATCAACGCCAGAGCGTCGACCTTTTCCGCATTGATCAACACGTCCAGCTTGACCAGATTGGCCGACTGGTAGCGATCAAAGTGATAGTCCAGCGAGGCGTAGCCACGGCTCACGGATTTGAGGCGATCGAAGAAATCCAGTACCACTTCGTTCATCGGCAAATCGTAGGTCACCTGCACCTGATTGCCGAGGAACAGCATGTCATGCTGCACGCCCCGCTTTTCAATGCACAGGGTGATGACGTTGCCCAGGTGCTCCTGAGGCACAAGAATGTTTGCCCGAACGATGGGTTCGCGCATGTCTTCGATGGCGGACAGGTCAGGCAGCTTGGACGGGTTGTCGACGTGGATCGTCTCGCCGGTCTTGAGCAGCAGTTCGAAAATAACCGTCGGCGCAGTGGTGATCAGGTCCAGGTCGTATTCACGTTCCAGACGCTCCTGGATGATCTCCATGTGGAGCATGCCGAGGAAACCGCAACGAAAGCCAAAGCCCAGGGCGTCCGAGCTTTCCGGCGAGTACTGCAGTGAAGAGTCGTTCAGGGTCAGCTTCTGCAGCGCTTCGCGGAAATCCTCGAAGTCGTCGGAGCTGACCGGAAACAGCCCGGCATACACCTGCGGCTGAATGCGCTTGAAGCCCGGCAGCACTTCGACATCCGGCGTGGTGCTGAGGGTCAGCGTGTCACCCACCGGTGCCCCGTGAATGTCCTTGATGCCGGCGATGATGAAGCCTACTTCGCCTGCCTTGAGGTCAACGGTGGCGGTGTGCTTGGGGGTGAATACGCCGACGCTGTCCACCAGGTGCATCTTGCCGGTGGACTTGACCAGAATCTTGTCACCCTTGCGCACCCGACCATGGCGTACGCGCACCAGGGACACAACGCCCAGGTAGTTGTCGAACCAGGAGTCGATGATCAACGCCTGCAACGGGTCTTCGATGTTGCCGGTGGGCGCTGGAATGGTGTGAACCAGCCGCTCCAGCACCAGATCGACACCCATGCCGCTCTTGGCGCTGCACGCCACTGCATCAGTGGCATCGATACCGATAATTTTCTCGATCTCATCCTTGACGCGGTCCGGATCGGCCTGCGGCAGGTCCATCTTGTTCAGCACCGGCATGACCTCAAGGCCCTGCTCGATCGCGGTATAGCAGTTGGCGACGGACTGCGCCTCGACACCCTGACCGGCATCGACAACCAGCAACGCGCCTTCACACGCCGCAAGGGAACGGCTGACTTCATAAGTGAAGTCGACATGCCCCGGAGTATCGATGAAGTTCAGCTGGTAGGTCTTGCCGTCATTGGCCTTGTAATGCAGCGTGACGCTGTGGGCCTTGATGGTGATCCCGCGCTCGCGCTCGAGATCCATGGAGTCAAGCACCTGAGCTTCCATCTCGCGCTCGGACAGGCCGCCGCACATCTGAATGAAGCGGTCGGCCAGCGTCGACTTGCCATGGTCAATGTGGGCGATGATGGAGAAATTGCGGATATGACTCAAATCACTCACGGATCAACACTCAAAAAGGTTGCAGGCAGACTGCCCGCCGAAAAATAGCCGGGAATTGTACCTGATGAATCGTCGGGGCGTCACGCTAACCGGCGACGGCCTCGCCCCGCACCCGCCGACCGGGCACAAAAAAGGGCGGTATACACCGCCCTTGCCCGGGGTCTGCTCCCGTTTCATCGCGAGGCCGCGATGGGAACAGACCCCGGCACACCGGCCGCTTATTCAGCCAGCTTGAAGGTGATGAAACTGGCGCGCCCCTGACGCAGCACGCGCATGGACACTGAACGGTTCTTCGGCAGGCCCTTGGCCACTTCGGTGAAGTTCTTCGCCGAAGTGATGGCCTGATTGTTCAGGTGCGTGATGACATCGCCAGGCTGCAGACCGATCAGTGCAGCGGGGCCGTCCGTGATGTCCTTGATCACTACGCCGCCCTTCAGATCAAGCGTCTTTTGCTGCTCGGCAGTAAGGTCGAGCACGGACACGCCCAGGCGATTGCTGCTGCGTTCTGCACCAGCGCCAGCATCAGGGCCCATCTCCTGACCCTCGTCAGGCAGGGCACCGACAGTCACTGTGAGCGTCTGGCGCTTGCCGTCGCGGATGATGCCCAGCTCAGCCTTGGTGCCATCCTTGAGGTTGCCAATCAGGTGCGGCAGATCAGCGGACATCACGATCGGCGTGCCGTTGGCAGTCAGGATCACGTCACCCACCTGCAGGCCGCCCTTGGCCGCCGGACCGTTTTCCAGCACCTGCGCGACCAGCGCGCCAGCCGGCTTGTCCAGCCCGAACGACTCGGCGAGGTCCTTGTTGACCTCTTGAATGACCACACCCAGCCAGCCGCGGTTAACCTTGCCGCTGGCCTTGATCTGGTTCGCCACGTCCAGCGCGACATCGATAGGGATGGCAAACGACAACCCCATGAAACCACCGGAGCGGGTGAAAATCTGCGAGTTGATACCTACCACTTCGCCAGCCATGTTGAACAGCGGGCCACCGGAGTTGCCCGGGTTGATCGCCACGTCGGTCTGGATGAAAGGCACGTAAGTATCGTTAGGCAGACTGCGGCCCTTGGCGCTGACGATACCTTTGGTCACCGAGTGATCGAAGCCAAATGGAGAGCCGATGGCGAGCACCCACTCCCCCACTTTCAGTTTGTCGGAATTGCCGAGTTTTACCGTCGGCAGGTCCTTGCCTTCAATTTTCAGCACCGCCACGTCAGTACGCGGATCAGTGCCCACCAGCTTGGCTTTCAGCTCACTGCGATCAGACAGGCGGACCAGAATCTCGTCGGCGCCATCAATCACGTGGTTGTTGGTCAGGACGTAGCCGTCGGCAGAAATGATGAAGCCCGACCCCAGGGACTGTGCTTCACGCTGGCGATCGCCACGACCCGAGCCGGGCGGACGAGAACCTGGTGGCACGCTACGTTCGAGGAACTCGCGGAGCATCGGTGGCAAGCCTTCAAGGTCAGGCATCTGCCGCTGGGCGACGGTACGCTCGGGCATTTTCTGACGCGTACTGATGTTGACCACGGCAGGCGATGCCTGCTCGACCAGGCTGGTGAAATCCGGCAACGCCTCGGCCTGGGCGGTGACGACCTGTCCAAGCATCAACATGGCAGCGAACAGTGAGAGATAGGATTTGAGACTTGGTATCGACATACGGCTCCCGTTTATAACGAGCGAGTTAAGCAATGCAGACCGAACGCATCATCGGACCTGTGCCATGGGCACTGACCACGTGCAGATTCCATCAGCGATTTTTAAGGCCCGGAAACAACAAAGGCCAGAGCTGCGAGGCTGTGACCTATAGAAAAAAACCGGCGATTTTGCAACCTTGAAAGCTCTCGAAACATTTCATAACGCAGCGTCGGCAGGCCGCAAACGCCTGCCCTTTCGAGCGCAGAACCCAAAATGAAACCTTTTACATCCTGGGCTCTGTTCGTCAATTGCCAGGCTACTTCTTGGCCTGAACGTCGATGCCACGCAACGAAAGCGCGATACGCTCGGCAGTGCCCAGCGGCACTTCGCCAACCACGGTCACGGTCACATCACCTTTCGGCGTGGACAAGCGTCGCGATACAGCAACCGTAGGACCCATCTGGGTGCGAGTGTCACTGGTCGCGGGGCCACTGACCGGCTCGACAAACACCGAAAAACTGGCCAGGCCGTCGCCATACATCAGGTTACTGATACCCGCACTGTTCGGTGAGTCCTTGCGCAGCGCGCTGGCGCTCTGCTCGAAACCAGAAGGCACCCAGTCCAGACGCCACGGAGCTGGCTTGGCAGGTGGCTGGGCGGGGGCTTTGGCAGTCTGCACAGGCTTGCAATCTGCACTCGGCTGCAGTTCACGCTCAGTCAACGCGCTGGCGGTGTCGAAGCCGGTGAACTGGAAACGTTCGAGCAATTGACCGCGCTCGCCCAGCAGCAGCGACTTGAGCGGCAGGCCGGTTTCATTATCCAGGTGCAGTTCAATACCGTAGCGATGCTGATCTTTGGGCGTCAACGAGACAATGGACGCAGCACGTCCTGCCACGCGCGAGGTGCCGACCGTTTTGATGTCGTACCAGGCAGAAAGCTTGTTGGGATCGTAGGCGTGGGAGGCGGCATCTGGCGCATTGGCGACACCCGATTCGAGCGTACCGCTGACACACTGGGTCAGGCCGTTAACACGGAGCACTTCCTGAGCGGAACCATCGAGTTGCAGCAGGCGCTCACGAACCTTGCCATCAGCGACGCTGTGCCAGATTCGGTGGGTGGAGAAACTGCCATTGCGTTCGTAGACGAAGGTGCCCTGGAAACTTTGCTGTTGCTCAGCCTGCGCAAGTCGCTTTAGCGAATCCTGCGCATCACTGGCGTGAACGGGGAGGACAAGCCATCCACCAAGCACCAAAGGCAATAGAGGGACGGCGCGCATGATCCTCCTTAACGGTTTTCCAGGCTCGCAGCACGTGCGTAAGGCAGAGCGCTTTCAGCACCCTTCAGCGCAGCTTGCTGGGCATGTTGACGCAGATAGCCTGGCAGACGCTGATCCTGGCCAGCCTGGCCCTGAATAACACCATTGACCACAGGACCGGTTGTTTCTTCGCTTTCTGTGTAACCGGCCAGAACCGCAGGGCCTTTCGCCTGAGGCGCTGACAGATTGGCGGGCTGTGGCGCCTGTTGGGCCAATTGCGCACCAGAAATAGTGTCTTCGTTGTACATGCGCACGCCAGCCAGAACCGCGACTGTCACCGACGCTGCAACGGCCAGACGGCCCAGACTGCGCCATGGACTGTTGGCAGCCTTGAGCGGACTCACTTCATCAGCGATAGCAGCCGAAACGGCAGCGGAGATGTCAAGCTGAGGCATCAACAGCTCTTTGTGCATGACTGCACGAGCAATCTGATAACGCGACCAGGTTGCACGAGTGTCGGCATCGTCAATGGCGTTCAACACCCGACGTAGTTCAAGTTCGTCCGCTTCATTATCCATCACTGCGGACAGCGATTCCTGCAGGGCTTCACGACTCATGGCAGTTCCTCTCTTGGCTATCGCCGCTGTCTCAGGATTCCTGCAACAAAGGCTGCAGGGCTTTATCAATGGCTTCCCGAGCGCGGAAGATCCGAGATCGCACGGTGCCCACCGGACACTGCATGACACTCGCAATGTCTTCATAACTCAGACCGTCGAACTCGCGTAAAGTTAGTGCAGTACGCAAATCTTCGGGCAAGAGCTGGATGGTGCGATGGACTGTGCCCTCGATTTCATCTCTCAACAATGCACGCTCTGGCGACTCGATGTCCTTGAGGCCATGATCACCGTCATAGAACTCGGCATCTTCAGACCGCACATCACTGTCCGGTGGACGCCGACCGCGTGACACCAGATAGTTTTTCGCCGTATTGATGGCGATACGATACAGCCACGTATAAAACGCGCTGTCTCCGCGGAAATTCCCCAGTGCGCGATAGGCCTTGATAAAGGCTTCCTGGGCAACATCCTGGGCTTCATGGGTGTCGTGCACAAACCGCACGATCAACCCGAGAATCTTGTGCTGATACTTCAGCACCAACAGATCGAAAGCTCGCTTATCGCCGCGCTGTACGCGCTCAACCAGCTGCTGATCCTCTTCCTGGGTTAGCATGAACACTCCTCATAGAGCCTGAAGGAGCGCAGCAACTGCCAGTGTAACGGCTCGCATACATAGACTCGGGCTTCTCGCAAAAGTTCTCCCCTCCAGGCAAGTTTCCTGCCGGCACGCAGTGGCCCGCACGAAAAACGCAGCGCGACCCGGGTCGCCTGCGCCAATAATCTTGTCGTCGTATTCGCTGGTAATGGATGCACCCAGTTCAAGTTGAAGCCGACGCTGTCCCTTCCAAGGCAACCTGCTATTGAACCCGAACGCTCACGAAAAGTTCCCGGATTTAACCAGCAGGTGTAAGACCATCCTTTCGCCTATGTAGGACATTTCTGAAAGTGCTGCATGAATCTGCAGCTGCCCTAAAGGGAAAAGATATGCACCGAGCGTAGGACTAAAGCACTATCCTGACCCGCGGTGGTTTCACATTGCCATGAAAGCGTCGCTATTGTGCCGGTACACCCTTACTTATACTAGTGGCCGCGGTCAGCGGAATTCGGACATGAACCAACATTTTCAGCATGACGTACTGGTCATCGGCAGTGGCGCTGCTGGCTTGAGCCTTGCGCTGACGTTACCTGCACATTTGCAGATCGCAGTGCTCAGCAAAGGCGACTTGGCGAACGGTTCTACGTTCTGGGCACAGGGTGGCGTTGCGGCAGTACTTGACACCGCCGATACGGTGCAGTCTCACGTTGAAGACACACTCAATGCAGGCGGCGGTCTGTGCGATGAAGAAGCGGTTCGCTTCACTGTCGAACACAGTCGAGAGGCCATCGAGTGGCTTATCGAGCAAGGTGTGCCGTTTACCCGGGACGATCAAGCTGACCCGCAAGACCGTGGTTTTGAATTCCATCTGACACGCGAAGGCGGTCACAGTCATCGGCGCATCATCCATGCCGCCGATGCAACCGGGGCGGCGATCTTCACTACCTTGCTGGCGCAGGCGCGGGCCCGGCCCAATATCCAGCTGCTGGAGCAGGAAGTCGCCATTGACCTGATCACCGAGCGCCGTCTCGGCCAGGACGGCACGCGCTGCCTGGGCGCCTATGTACTTAATCGCAACAGCAGCGAGGTGGACACCCATGCTGCCCGGTTCACGGTGCTGGCCTGCGGCGGCGCGGCGAAAGTCTATCTGTACACCAGCAACCCCGACGGCGCGTGCGGCGATGGCATCGCCATGGCCTGGCGTGCAGGCTGTCGGGTTGCCAACCTGGAATTCAACCAGTTTCATCCGACGTGCCTTTATCATCCGCAGGCAAAAAGCTTTCTGGTGACCGAGGCCTTGCGTGGTGAAGGCGCGTTTCTGCGACTGCCCGGTGGCGAACGCTTCATGCCGCGCTTCGATCCACGCGCCGAGCTTGCCCCACGCGACATCGTCGCGCGGGCGATTGATCATGAAATGAAGCGTCTGGGCATTGACTGCGTCTACCTGGACATCAGCCACAAACCCGAAGCCTTCATCAAGGCGCACTTCCCCACGGTGTATGAACGCTGCCTGGCGTTTTCCATCGACATCACCCGCGAGCCAATCCCGGTGGTCCCCGCAGCGCACTACACCTGTGGCGGGGTGATGGTTGACGCGCAGGGACGTACCGACGTGCCCGGCCTGTACGCGATTGGTGAAACCAGCTTTACCGGCCTGCACGGCGCCAATCGGATGGCCAGCAACTCGCTGCTGGAGTGCTTCGTCTACGCCCGCTCGGCGGCGGCCGACATCACCCGCCAGCTCGATGACGTGCAGCGGCCACCCCGGCTGCCCGACTGGGACGCGAGCCAGGTGACTGATTCGGATGAAGACGTAATCATTGCCCACAATTGGGACGAGCTGCGGCGATTCATGTGGGACTACGTCGGCATTGTCCGCACCACCAAGCGCTTGCAGCGCGCCCAGCATCGGGTGCGCATGCTGCTCGATGAAATCGACGAGTTCTATAGCAATTACCGAGTAAGCAGAGACTTGATTGAACTGAGGAACCTGGCGCTGGTGGCCGAACTGATGATCCGTTCGGCCATGGCGCGCAAGGAATCACGCGGGCTGCATTACACCCTTGATTATCCCGGTCTGCTGCCAGAAGCACGCGACACTATTCTGGTGCCGCCCACCGGCGACGGCTGAACTTGAGGCGCACGCGAAGCTGGCGATGAGCGTGGACAGCCATGGCGTCGCGGGGAATGCACAGCCCCCGCACCCACTGCCTGCCCAGGCGCCCTTTGTTCGGTAGCTGAAAGCGCAACACCACTATCAGCGGCAAGGCGATGCTGTCGCGACGCAGCTGAACAGCTTGCCAGCCGTCGCGACGGCTCCACAGTTGCCAGCCTGACGGCGTTCGTCGCAGCCCCGTGTGCATGTGCGAGCGGCGCAGCAGGATCGAGGCAGGCAATACGCAGGCGCCGTGCGTGCAGCACAGCGCCAGCCCGAGGCACACGGCCCAACCCGGCAATGCCAGGTAACACAATGCAATGAGCGCGAGACCCTGCGCAGCGAGATAGGCCACCAGCATCGCCCGTGAGGGTCGCCAGTGGCATTCGAAGTGATCAGGCAGGCTGGACACGGTCCAGAATCATGCGAACCATGCGCTGCAACTCAGCGTCTTCAGACTCAGCACGCTGCATGAACCAGCCGAACATGTCCTGATCCTCACAGGTCAGGAGACGCCGATAGAGATCACGATCGACATCATTGAGTGTCGGGTAGACCTCCCGGACAAAGGGCACCAGCAGCACATCCAGTTCAAGCATGCCACGGCGGCTGTGCCAGTAAAGGCGATTGAGTTCGACGTCTTCGACCATGGAGCGCTCCTCGAAATAGGCGGCGAGTATACAACTGCCGGGCGGTGGAGCGAACCGCGCATTGGTCGCAGCAGTTTACCTGTACCCATAATCAAGGCGGGACACTATCATGTGGCCCAGACTTTTTCCGTTGCGATGACCCATGGCCGATTCAGCTTTCTACTGCCCGCTTTCCCATGAAGGTGTTCTCGCCGTCCGCGGCGTTGATGCCGGCAAGTTTCTGCAGGGACAACTGACCTGCAATATCGACTACCTGAGCGACGCCACGGCGACGCTGGGCGCGCGCTGCACCCAGAAGGGGCGCATGCAGTCCAGCTTCCGCATTCTGCTCGAAGGTGACGGCTGCCTGCTGGCAATGGCCGGGGAGCTGATCGAAAGTCAGCTCGCCGACCTGAAAAAATACGCGGTGTTTTCCAAGTCCAAGCTGACTGATGAAAGCCACGCCTGGGTGCGCTTCGGCCTGCACCACGGCGATGGCGTGCTGGTGAATCTGGGGCTTGACCTGCCGGCACCGACCGATTCGGTCGCACGTGCCAATGGCCTGGTTGCAATTCGGGTTTCACCTGCCAGAGCTGAGCTGTGGGCGCGGGCCGAGCAGGCTGCGGACGTGCAGTTGCGTCTGGCCGCGCAGTTGCCGCAGGGTGTACTCGACGACTGGCTGCTGGGGCAGATTCGTGCCGGTATCGGGCAGGTGTTCGGCGCCACCCGCGAGGAGTTCATCCCGCAGATGATCAACCTGCAGGCGGTGGGCGGTGTCAGCTTCAAGAAGGGCTGTTACACCGGCCAGGAAATCGTCGCGCGCATGCAGTACCTTGGCAAGCTCAAACGCAGGCTCTATCGCCTGACACTGCCTGAAGGCGAACTGCCGCAACCCGGCGCCGCGCTGTTCTGCCCGGCCAATGCAAGCCCGGTGGGCAACGTGGTGCTGGCCGCACACGCAGAGCACGGGTTCGAGCTGCTGGCAGTGCTGCAGGCCGATGCGGTTGAAGACGGGCGCATTCAGCTCGGCGCTGCAGACGGCCCGGCCCTGCAACTTGCCGAACTCCCTTACACCCTGGACAGCCGAGTCGAGACACAGCGCTGATCATCACAAGCATCTATACCCTGGAAATGCCTGCATATCTGTCCTGCCAACGTGCCGGTTTTTCGAGGCCAAAGGCAGGACCACCCAAACGCCAACGAGATGCGACATGAGCGAGATGGCTGATGAGGTGCAGAGGAACTTGATCAAGGCAATCGATCGTGATGCCCTGTTCCTGCCTACACTTCCGGAAGTTGCACTAAAGATCCGCCTCGCCGCCGAAAATACGGAAATCAGCGTCGCCGAGTTAAGCAAAGTCATTGGCAGTGATACCGCGTTGTCCGCACGCCTGATCAAGGTGGTAAACAGCCCGCTGCTGCGCCCCAATTTCGAAGTCAGTGACGTCAACACGGCGATCACCCGGCTGGGGGTCAACTACACCTGCAATCTGGCCATCGGTCTGGTGGTCGAACAGATGTTCCATGCCAAATCGGTAGTGGTGGAGCGCAAACTGCGCGAAATCTGGAAGCAGAGTCTGCAGGTTGCCGGGATTGCCTACGCGCTGAGCTATCGCCGACCCCAGCTCAAACCGGACAAGGCCACGCTGGCAGGGCTGGTGCATCTCATTGGCGTGCTGCCAATCCTGACCTACGCCGAAGATCACAATGACTTGCTGGCCGATGCGGTCAGTCTCAATCATGTCATCGAGGCTATCCACCC
This sequence comes from Pseudomonas viridiflava, assembly GCF_900585905.1. Taxonomy (GTDB): domain Bacteria; phylum Pseudomonadota; class Gammaproteobacteria; order Pseudomonadales; family Pseudomonadaceae; genus Aquipseudomonas. The sequence continues at coordinate 483,001 of NZ_UTVH01000001.1, read as the reverse complement.
GGTCATTGGTGAGCGCTTGCTGCGTTCGTGGGACTTTCCCGATCCGCTGGCAACCGTGCCCACGCAATTTCAGGATTTCACCCGGGTGTCGAAGTCAGCGGATTACATTGATCTGGTGCAGGTGGCGACGGTTCATATTTATCAGGGCACTTCGCATCCGTTCAGTGAGATCGAGCTAGGCGCCCTGCCCGCCTTTCAGCAGCTGGGTCTGGACCTTGCGGATGGCCGTCTTCGAGCGGAGATGGATGAAGCGAAGATGATGCTTTATTGATGTCGTCTGCCTGATGCATTGCCATCGTGGGACTCACAATCTCCGACAGCGCTAGGGAAAGCCGGGTTTCTCCACAGCCCCGTACTAGCTCCCGGGGTGGCGCTCCACCGAGCACCGCGAGGCAGCGCGGACTCTGAGTACATCCGAATGACCGCAGCGTCTGCAGGCTAAGGTTCCGTCCTGACGGCCGGGTCACTTTTGTCATGGCAAAAGTAACCAAAACCGTTATCGCTGGCGTCCGGCCCCTGCTTCGCAGGGGTTCCTTCGCTCCGGCACCGTGGTGTGGGCACGCGCCGACGGGCCATCCATGGCCCAACGGCGCTCGCTCGGCATCCATGCCGAGCGACCCACACCACGGCACCTGCGCTCAGCCTCCCGACGCTCGTTTGGCGTCGTTTCCAAAATTGGTTTCCATAGAAAGCCAGCCAAAAGATTCAGGCTTCGATCAACGAGCACGACCAGGCCAGGCAACAACTCACCTCTAGGCCAGCCCAAAGCTCACCCTGACTTTCAGTCCCCCGGCTTGCCCGTCGTGCAGGCTGATATGCGCCAGGTGGGCTTTGCAGATTTCGCCGACGATGGCCAGGCCCAGTCCTGCGCCGGTGCCTTGCTGGCGGCTGCGATAGAAACGTTCGAATACCCGCGCGCGTTCGGCCTCGGGAATGCCGGCGCCGTCGTCTTCGACTTCAAGAAGGCCAGGCGCCAGGACGCGAATGATCACGTTGCCGCCCGACGGGGTATGCGCCAGAGCGTTGTCGATCAGGTTACTGAGCAACTCGTTGAGCAAGGTCGGCTCGCCCCGCAGCCAGACCGGTTCTTCGGCCTCCAGCGCCAGAGACACGCCATGAGCATGAGCCAGGGGCGCCATGGCCATGCCCAGCTCGCGGGCCAGTTGGCTCAGGTCAAGGGGCTGAGCGCCGCCTTCGGCAATCGCCCTGGCGCCGTTCTCGATGCGCGCCAGGGAGAGCAGTTGGTTGGCCAGATGCGTCAAACGGTCGGTGCCCTGGGCCGCTGCTTCCAGAGTGATACGCCAATGCGCAGGCTCGGGATCTCGCAGGCCCAGTTCGACCCGCGCTTTCAGCGCTGCCAGCGGTGTACGCAGCTCATGGGCCGCATCAGCGATGAACTGCGCCTGACGTTCGAACTGCTGACGTAACCGCTCGGTGAAGTGATTGAGCGCGTTGACCAGCGGGCGCAGTTCGTGTTGCACCTCGACCAGAGGCAAGGCGCGCAGATCATCGGATTGCCGTTGTTCGACTTCGGTACGCAGGCGCTCCAACGGCCGCAAGGCAGCACTGACGGTGAACCACACCAGCAACAAAGCGCCTGCGCCGAGCATGCCCAGACGCAACAGCGTATCGGCCATCAGGCTGCGCGCCATGCTGACCCGCGCTTCTTCAGTCTCGGCGACGCGTATTTCGGCCATGCCGTTCATGTTGGGCTCGCTCACCGGTTTGAGCAGGCTCACCACCCGCACCGACTGGCCTTGATAGCGCGCCGTGTAGAAACTGGCCAGCGCCGGGTAATCGTCGGTGCGCAGCGTACCGGACGGCGGCGGTGGCAGGTTTTCGTAACCTGAAATCAGCTTGCGATCAATATCGTTGACCTGGTAATAGATCCGCCCCGCGCTGTCGTAGGCGAAGGTGTCGAGGGCGATGTAAGGCACGTCGGCGCTCAACGTGCCATCGCGCTGGGACACGCCTGCGGCGATGGTTCTGGCCGACGCCAGCAGCGTTCGGTCATACGCGATGTCAGCGGCTTCGCGACCATTCCAGTAAGCGCTCAGGCCGCTGGCGAGCATCAGCACTGTCAGCAGCAGACCCAGATTCCACAGCAGCCGCCAACGCAGGCTGTTATGGCTGTTCATCGCGGCTTTCCAGCAAATAACCCAGGCCTCGAAAGGTCACGATGGCCACCGGGTGCCCATCGAGTTTCTTGCGCAGACGGTGAACGTAGATTTCGATGCTGTCAGCGCTGGCTTCTTCGTCCAGACCGAACACCTGGGACGCCACCTGCTCCTTGCTCATGACCCGACCGGGGCGCGCAATCAAGGCTTCCAGCACCGCCTGCTCGCGGGAGGTCAGCGTCAGCAGCTCTTCGCCCAGGGTGAACCGCCGCGTATCCAGGTCATAGGCCAATACCCCGCAGCGCTGCTGCCGCTCGCCGCCCAGCACGCTGCGCCGCAGCAGCGCCTTGACCCGCGCCTCCAGCTCCGACAGTTCGAAGGGCTTGGCCAGATAGTCATCAGCACCCAGGTTCAGCCCGTGCACCCGATCCTTGACGTCGCTGCGGGCGGTGAGCATCAGCACCGGCAGGTTCTTGCCACGCCCGCGCAATCGCGCCAGCACTTCAAAGCCATCCATGCGCGGCAATCCGACATCGAGAATCACCGCCGCGTACTCCTCGCTGCTCAGCGCCAGATCCGCAGCAACGCCATCGTGCAGCACATCGACCGTCAGCCCGGCCGCTTTCAGCGCCTGGGCAACGCTTTCAGCCAGTTGCAGATGATCTTCAACGAGAAGAACACGCATCGACTTCTCCTGATTGGGTGGCTTTTTCTGTGGTGCCCGGAGTTTACAGGCGCGCCGCCCGCTGTGAAGCCTGCAAACCACTCTTGCCGCAATTTAGCCTGGGTTACGCCAGGGTTTGAAAGGTTTGTGAAAGGTTGGCTGACTAGGATCGCGTAAGGCTGGTTAAACGCGACCGCCCGAAAAGCGCCATCAGGATGCGCTTTCACAATAAAAACAAAAAATGGAGTTAACCATGACTACGCTGACACTCAGGGCGTTTGCGCCTTTACATCCCCCTTCCCCCCACGCTTGCAGTTTGACTGGCCACGGCACGCTGTGTTCTGCCAACGCTCACGCCTGCGTTACCTACAACGGTTCACTGCGCCGCTAGCATTGCCGCAGCCCCTGGCTTATGGCTTGCCACGGCCACGTGCCTGTGAACCCCGCTCTACCCAAAACAATAATCTGGAGACTGACCATGACCTTATCCCTGCGTCGTTTCGCACTGGCTGCGGGCTGCATGATGTTCGCTGCCCAACTGCTGGCTGACGAGCCCAAGCGGCCTGAATGCATCGCCCCGGCATCACCAGGCGGCGGCTTCGACCTGACCTGCAAGCTGGTGCAAAGCGCCCTGATCAACGAAAAGATCCTGATCAAACCCATGCGCGTCACCTACATGCCCGGCGGCGTGGGTGCCGTGGCGTACAACGCGGTTGTCGCCCAGCGTCCGGCCGATGCCGGCACGCTGGTGGCGTGGTCCAGCGGCTCGTTGTTGAACCTGGCCCAGGGCAAGTTCGGTCGTTTCGATGAGAACGCCGTGCGCTGGCTCGCGGCGGTCGGCACCAGTTATGGCGCCATCGCAGTGAAAAGTGATTCGCCGTACAAGAACCTTGATGATCTGGTCAAGGCGCTGAAAGCCGACCCGAGCAAGGTGGTGATTGGCTCCGGCGGCACCGTGGGCAGCCAGGACTGGATGCAAACCGCGCTGATCGCCAAAGCGGCGGGCATCAACCCCCGCGAGCTGCGTTATGTGGCCCTGGAAGGCGGGGGTGAAATCGCGACAGCGTTGCTCGGTGGCCATATCCAGGTGGGCAGCACCGACATCTCCGACTCCATGCCGCACATTCTGAGTGGCGACATGCGTCTACTGGCGGTGTTCTCCGAAGAGCGTCTGGACGAGCCGGAAATGAAGAACATCCCCACCGCCAAGGAACAAGGCTACAACATCGTCTGGCCGGTGGTGCGCGGCTTCTACCTCGGGCCGAAGGTGACCGACGCCGAGTACGACTGGTGGAAACAGGCGTTCGACAAGCTGCTTGCCTCGGAAGAGTTCACCAAGTTGCGCGATCAGCGTGAACTGTTCCCGTTCGCCATGACGGGTCAGGAGCTCGACACGTACGTGAAAAAGCAGGTTGCGGACTACAAGACGCTGGCCAAGGAATTCGGCCTGATTCAGTGATCCTTTGACTGACTGAGGGTCGCGCCTGCCTGCGCGGCGGCGTGACCCGGGAGCTTTCACCATGGTGATTCAACGTATTTTTGCCGCCTTTCTGCTGTTGCTGTGCGCGGGCCTGGCGCTCATGGCATGGCCTTATCAGGCGCCGTTTTCCTACGAGCCGGTGGGGCCGCGTGCCTTTCCGCTGTTAATGCTGGGGCTGATGAGTCTGGCGCTGATCTACATGCTGTTTCGCCCTGCAGCCATTGTGCACACCGAAGAAGACCCGCAACTGGATCGCGAGACGATCATCAAAATTGTCGCCTGCGTGGCATTGCTGCTGATCTTCGCCGGCACTTTCGAACCCCTGGGCTTCATCCTCAGCAGCATCCTAATCGGCATTCCGATGGCGCGGCTGTATGGCGGGCGCTGGCTGCCCAGCGTGATCGTGGTGATTCTGATGAGCGTCGGTCTTTATCTGCTTTTCGACAAAGCCATGGACGTACCTCTGCCGCTGGGCCTGCTCGACGTTCTGGAGAACTAATCAATGGATACTTTCAGCTACCTGGGCCAGGGCTTCGGCGTTGCACTGACGCCTTACAACCTCATTACCGCCCTGTCTGGCACCCTCATCGGCACAGTGGTCGGCCTGTTGCCGGGGCTGGGGCCGATCAACGGGGTCGCCTTGCTGATTCCGATTGCCTTTGCCCTGGGCCTGCCGCCGGAGTCGGCGTTGATTCTGCTCGCGGCCGTGTACCTGGGCTGCGAATACGGCGGCCGCATCAGCTCGATCCTGCTTAATATTCCCGGCGAAGCCTCAACGGTGATGACCACGCTGGACGGCTACCCGATGGCGCGTCAGGGCCTGGCGGGGGTTGCGCTGTCGCTCTCGGCGTGGAGTTCGTTCATTGGCGCCTTTATTGCCACCTGCGGCATGGTGCTGTTCGCGCCGTTGCTGGCGAAGTGGGCCATTGCGTTCGGCCCGGCGGAATACTTCGTGCTGATGGTGTTCGCCATCGTCTGCCTGGGCGGCATGGCCGGGGACAGACCGATCAAGACGTTCATTGCCGCCTTGATCGGCCTGTTCCTGTCGGCCGTGGGTATCGATGCCAACAGTGGCGTGTACCGCTTTACCGGCGACAATATCCACCTCACTGACGGCATTCAGTTCGTCGTGCTGGTGCTGGGTCTGTTTTCCATCAGCGAGATTCTGTTGTTGCTGGAAAAAACCCACCGCGGCCAGGAAGCCGTGCAGGCCACCGGGCGCATGATGTTCAACCTCAAAGAAGCCAGTGCCGTGTTTGTGGTGAACGTTCGCTGCGGCCTGCTGGGCTTCATCATGGGTGTATTGCCGGGCGCCGGTGCGACCTTGGCCAGCGCCGTGGCCTACATGACTGAAAAGCGTATTGCCGGTGCCAGTGGCAAGTTCGGTCAGGGTGACATGCGTGGCCTGGCCGCGCCGGAAACCGCCATCGGCGCCTCGGCGTGCGGTGCGCTGGTGCCGATGCTGACCCTGGGCGTTCCCGGTTCCGGCACCACGGCGGTGATGATCGGCGCCCTGTCGCTGTACAACATCACCCCCGGTCCGATGCTGTTTCAGCAGCAGCCGGACATCGTCTGGGGCCTGATCGCTTCGCTGTTCGTCGCCAATATCATGCTGGTGATCCTCAACATCCCGATGATTCGCATCTTCACCCGCATCCTCAATGTGCCGAACTGGGCACTGGTGCCGGTCATCGCGATCATCACCGGGATCGGCGTCTATGCGGTGCACGCGACAACCTTCGACCTGTTCCTGATGGTCGGCATCGGCATCTTCGGCTACATCCTGCGCAAGCTGGACTTCCCGCTGTCGCCAATCCTGCTGGGCTTCATCCTCGGCGGCCTGATGGAACAGAACCTGCGTCGCGCGCTGTCGATTTCCAACGGTGCCATGGAAATCCTCTGGTCGAGCCCGATCACCATTGGCGTCTGGGTGCTGACCATCTTCATGCTGGTTTTCCCGGTGATCCGCATCTGGCGCAAGCGTTCTGCCCGTCGCAACACCCCAGCCAGTGTCTGAGCAAACAATCAGAAGTTGGTGGGCAACACCGCTGGTTGGCCTGCTGGGCGGTTATCTGGCCAGCCAGGTCGGCTGGCCGTTGCCGTGGATGGTCGGTTCGTTACTGGCGATCATCCTGGTGCGCTGCCTGACACCCTGGCAGCTGGCGGAAATCCCCGGCGGCCGCAAATGCGGTCAGTGGATCGTCGGTATCGGCATTGGCTTGCATTTCACACCCGTGGTGATCGAGCAGGTCATGGCGCACTTCGGTCTGATCTTCTTCGCGGCGCTGGTGACCAGTGTCTCCAGCGTGGTGGGGGTCTGGTTGATGCTGCGCACCGGAGAGGACCGCGCTACTGCATTCTTCTCCAGCATGCCGGGCGGCTCCGGCGAGATGGTCAACCTCGGCGCGCGCAATGGCGCCATTCTCAGTAATGTCGCCGCCGGGCAAAGCCTGCGGGTATTGGCTGTGGTGCTGTGCGTGCCGGCCCTCTTCAAGTATTTGATGGGTGACGGCACGCCGGTAGCGCACGCTGGCAGCGTCAGCTGGTGGTGGCTGGCGCTGCTGTTCCCGGCGGGTGCTCTCGTGGCCTGGCTGTGGCAGCGTCTGAAACAGCCCAACCCATGGTTGTTCGGCCCGTTGCTGCTCAGCGCCGTTGTCAGCGTCAGCTTTGACCTGCACATCGGTTTACCCGACGGCAGCAGCCAGATCGGCCAATGGCTGATCGGCAGCGGCCTGGGGTGTCATTTCAATCGCCAGTTTTTCCAGCGCGCGCCGTCGTTCATCGGCAGAACCCTGCTGGGCACCGCGTTGACCATGATGATTGCCGCATTCGCCGCACTGGCGCTGAGCGCGGCGACCCATCTGGACTTGCGCTCGCTGACGCTGGGCATGATGCCCGGCGGCATCGCGGAGATGAGCCTGACCGCCGAGGTGCTGCAACTGTCAGTACCGCTGGTCACCGCCATGCAGGTGATGCGGCTGCTGTTCGTGCTGTTTCTGGCCGAACCTATCTTCCGCTACTGGAACCAGCGCCAGGGCTGAATACTCCCCTGGCGGCTCATTCAGATGGCAAGCGCCAGTCAATCGGCTGCAAGCCGTTCTGTTCAAGATATTTATTCGCGCGGCTGAAATGACCGCAACCCAGAAACCCTTTGTACGCAGACAGCGGCGATGGATGCACCGACGTCAGGACCAGGTGTCGGGTGGCGTCCACCAGTTTCTGCTTGCTCTGGGCATGGGCGCCCCACAGCATGAACACCAGATGCGGCTGATGCGCGCTGACTATTTCGATAACCTTGTCGGTAAAGTGCTGCCAGCCCTTGCCTGCATGAGACGCGGCGCTGGCACGCTCGACAGTGAGCGTAGTGTTGAGCATCAGCACCCCTTGATCGGCCCAGGATTGCAGGTGGCCGTGTCTTGGCATATCAATGTTCAGGTCGCGCTTGAGTTCCTTGTAGATATTGACCAGCGAAGGCGGCGCCGCCACCCCGGGCTGCACCGAGAAGCACAGGCCGTGGGCCTGGCCGGGCCCGTGATACGGGTCCTGGCCGAGAATGACCACTTTTACCTGATCCAGCGGCGTGGAGTTCAGTGCATTGAAGATCAGCGGGCCGGGTGGATAGATTTCCTTGCCAGCGGCATGTTCCTGACGCAGAAACTCGCGCAGCTGGCCCATGTACGGTTTTTCGAACTCATCGCGCAGCGCCTGCTTCCAAGAGGGTTCGAGCTTGATACGGTCGTCGCTGGTCATGATTCACCCTGAAAGCGTCACAGCTTGAAAAACAATGCGCGGACACTAGAAAAGCTGGTGCGCAATGTCAAATAAGATGCCCAGCGGCGCGGCGCTCATCGGCCTTGCGGCCACTGGGCGCAGGCAGCATTTTTCAGCCTGACCGCTCCCGGTTCAGGCCTAAGCGAGGTGACGATGAATCTGCACTTTGAAGAACTGGCAGGCCAGGACGGCGCCCGCATCGGCGTGGCGACGCTTGACGCCGAACACGCCCTCAACGCCTTGTCGCTGCCAATGATCGGCGCCTTGCAGGAACGCATCGATGCGTGGGCCAGCGACCCGGCGATTGTCTGCGTATTGCTGCGCGGCAATGGCGCCAAGGCGTTTTGCGCGGGCGGCGATGTGCGCTCGCTGGTGGAAAACTGCCGGGAGCACCCCGGCAACGTGCCGCCTCAGGCCGCCAGCTTTTTCGCCGCCGAGTACCGCCTTGACTACAGCCTGCACACCTTCTCCAAGCCGCTGATCTGCTGGGGGCATGGCTATGTGCTGGGCGGCGGGATGGGTTTGTTGCAGAGCGCGAGCATCCGTATCGTGACGCCGGGTAGCCGCCTGGCGATGCCGGAAATCAGCATCGGTCTGTACCCCGACGTCGGCGCCAGCTGGTTCCTGTCGCGCCTGCCCGGCAAGCTGGGGCTTTTTCTCGGTCTGACCGGTGGCCACATTAACGGCCGCGACGCACTCGACCTTGGCCTCGCCGATCGCTTCCTGCTGGACGAGCAGCAAGACGAACTGATTGCAGGCCTGCAACAGCTGAACTGGCAAGAACAGACGCCTGTTCAACTCAACAGCCTGTTCAAGGCCTTGCAACACGAAGCCATCGAACGCCAGCCGCCAGCGCAGTGGCTGCCACGTCGCCAGCAGATCGATGCGCTACTGGACGTGGGCAATCTCACTTGCGCATGGAACGCCATCAGCCAGTTGCAGACCAGCGACGATGCGCTGCTGGCCCGCGCCGCCACGACCATGGCGCAAGGCTGCCCGCTAACGGCCCACCTGGTCTGGGAACAGCTTCATCGGGCGCGATTGATGTCGCTGGCCGAGGTGCTGCAGATGGAATACGCCATGAGCCTGAACTGTTGCCGCCACCCGGAATTCAGCGAAGGCGTGCGCGCCCGCTTGATCGACAAGGATCAGAAGCCCCGCTGGCACTGGCCAGATGTGGCCACGGTGCCTCAGGCGGTGATCGACGCACACTTCGGCAAGGCCTGGGAGGGGCGTCATCCGTTGGCGGATTTGTCGGGGTATTGAAAGCAGCTTGATATCTCAACCTCCTTACCCAAAAGTAGGGAAATATTTGAAAAGGGAGACAGCCTATGGCTGCTGCAACCGTTACCTCCAAAGGGTAGATCACCATACCCGCACAGGTCAGGATCTCGCTCGGGCTTGGTGCAGGTGATCGAGTAGAATTCGTCTGAGTGAGAGCTAATCGAGTTGTGGTGCTCGCTACTGAAACCGGAAACAAAAACGGCGCTTCCAGAAGCGCCGTTGTTCATACCTTCTAGCGATGCCCGCCGCCGCGACCACCGCCACCATGACCACCTCGGCCGTTGCCACGCCCGCCTCCGCGACCATCGTGCCCCCTGCCGCCACCATGACCATCGCCCCAGGAACGCCCGCCGCGACCGGGATTGCCACGAAAATCATGCCGTGGGTCGTTATTGCCACGGTAACGGTTGTCGCCCCAGCCATAACCCGGCCCACGCCCCGGCTGGTAATAGCGCGGCAGCGGTGGCGGCGCGTAATAGCGCACAGGGGGTGGCGAGTAGTAACGCACCTGTGGCTCGGCGTAATAGCGTTGCTGCGGCGCTACATAGATGCGCCGCTCCTGATAATAAGGCGTGTAACCATCGTCATAGGCATAGACACTGCTCCCATAGGTGGTGGGCAATGCAGTCACCCGGGTTTCGGAGTAGTAGCCTGAGTCTGTATAGCAACCTGCAAGACTCAGCGTGAGCGAAACAAGCAGCAGGATTCGTCGATACATGGCGGCCTCCCGGACCGCGATAGGGCACGCACCAGCGACGCTGGTCGGCGCCTGCAAAACCGCTGCAGACGTAAACTATGACCATTTAAAGGCACTCAAGTGCCCCGCTGGCAAGGTCATCTGACGAACTGCGACCAGCGTTTCCAACGATTGCCTGGTCGCTGCGCACGCCCGCCATTATCATGCCGGGTCTGTTCGATGGCCGCGTATCAGCTGATACCTGCTGCACACTCACGCATCCGGTGCCCCATGCCTGCGTCAACCGCAAACGCTGATCTCTGCCCGGCCTGTGGCGCCAGCAATGCCTGCACCCTGGCCGACCCGCGCACCGCAGACCAGCCATGCTGGTGCTTCTCGGTCAGCATTGATCCAGCGCTGATTCAGGCGTTGCCAGCGCACCTGCGCAACGCGGCCTGCCTGTGCCCGCGATGCGCGGCCGCGAGTGACCTGCTCGTCGAGCAGCGTCAACCCTGACGCGCTACCATGCCTGCCCCTTCATCTCCCGCGATTGCCCGCCATGCGCCTCGACCGCTTTCTGAGTAACCTGCCGCGCTTCAATCGTCAGCAAGTGCGCCTGGCATTGACGCTGGGGCGTATCAGCGTCGATGGCAGGCCGGTTCGTGATCCACATCATGATGTGCGCGAGTTCAGCTGCGTGACCTGCGATGGCGAGGTCTTGCAAATGGGCAAGCCTGCCCGTTACTTCATGCTGCACAAGCCTGAAGGCTGCGTCAGCGCCACCACCGATCCCCAGCATCCCACGGTTGTGGATCTGCTTGATGAGGCGGACAAACATGAGTTGCACATCGCTGGCAGGCTGGACTTCAACACCACCGGCCTGATGCTGCTGACCAATGACGGGCAGTGGTCGCGACGCCTGACCCAGCCGCAGACCAAACTGCCCAAGACCTACTACGTGGAAACCGAGCAGCCCATCGACGCCGCCTGTGTCCAGCGATTTGCAGAGGGCCTGTATTTCGCCTTCGAGAACCTGACCACTCAACCTGCGCAACTGACCCTGCTAAGCGCTCATTGCGCCCGCCTGAGCATCGTCGAAGGCCGCTATCACCAGATCAAACGCATGTTCGGCCACTTCAACAACAAAGTGCTGCGCCTGCACCGCGAAAGCATCGGCACGCTGCAACTGGACCCTGGCCTACTGCCTGGCCAGTATCGGCCGTTGAGCGCACAGGAACTGGCGAATGCCTGAATGGGCCCGGCCTGCTCGGCGTCACGCCTTCAGACAAACGGTTTCAGATTAAGCAGCGCCCTTCTCAGGCCAATGCCTACCTGTCACGAAACTCGTGCAACGTAGTTTGCGCGCACCTTGGTTGACGTCAGGAGTAATGGATATGAAGCCAGAAATCGCTGTGCTCGACATACAGGGACAGTATCGCGTTTACACCCAGTTACACCGGGCAGAAGGCGCCGAACACACCATCATTCTGGTCAACGGTTCGCTGGCGACCATGGCCTCCTTCGCCCAGACCGTGCGCATTCTGCAGCCACAGTTCAATGTCGTGCTGTACGACCAGCCCTATTCCGGGCAATCCAAGGCGCACAATCGCAACGACAGGCCGCTGAGCAAAGAGCTGGAAGGCCAGATCCTGCTGGAACTGATCAACCATTTCCACGCCGACCACCTGTTGTCCTTCTCATGGGGCGGCACAGCGGCGTTGATTGCCCTCGCCCAGCAACCGCGACGCCTGAAAAAAGCCGTACTCACCTCGTTCTCGCCGATCATCAACGACCCCATGCGCGACTACCTCGAACGCGGCCGCGCCCACATGCGCCTGCATTCACGCCTTGAAGTCGGCAATCTGCTGATCAGCACCATCGGCAAACACCTGCCTCCGCTTTTCAAACGCTTCAACCAGCGGCACGTGAGCAGCCTGGATCATCATGAATATGACCAGATGCATTTTCACATCAACGACGTGCTGAGCCTGAACCCGGACGACTACCTGAACGCCGCCCGGCACATCGACGTGCCGGTGCTGTTCATCAATGGCGAGTGGGACGAATACACCACCGGCGGCGGCGCGCAACTGTTCGCGTCAGTCCTGCCACAGAGCCGCTTCAGCAGCATCGGCAACGCCGGTCACTTCCTCGACATGGAACACAAAGATGCCTGCCAGCAAACCCGCCAGGCGCTGAGCGACTTCCTGCTACCGCAAGCGCCCGTCAACAGCGAATCAACCCGACAGCAACTCCGCAACCATGCCGCGCAGGCGTTCGCGCTGTAACCGGTTTTTCGAGGGCTGGGGTGGCATGACAGGAAGGGAAGAGAGGAAAAATCTGCACCCGACGACAGCAGCCAGTCGGGCTCGGAAGAAAATAGCGCTTCAAATCGGCGCGCTGTTCTGGTACAAAGTCAGCCGCTTTGAGCGGGTATAGTTTAGTGGCAAAACGAAAGCTTCCCAAGCTTTAGTTGAGGGTTCTTACTGGACAACCGCTTTTGTGAGCAAGCTTTTTATGTTATGCGGGTATAGTTTATTGGTAAAACTATAGCTTCCCAAGCTATCGAGGAGGGTTCGATTCCCTCTACCCGCTCCATCCCTTCCAAAGAAAAACTGCTTTTAATCAGATACTTCCGCTCTAAATCTCCGCGCACTCAATTATCGCCTATCCCCTCCTCGGCACACACGGCAGCAACGGTACGCCCCGCCAGACTGCAAATTTTTTGTGAGCGAAACCCAATTCTCGGCCCGCAGGCTCATGCGCCCACGACACCGTGCGCGGAATAATGCCCACCTACCTGTCACGCCGCCGCCAACCAGATTCAACGGAAACCACAGACCGCCAGACATTCGCTCTTCCGCGCGCAGTGAGCAGCCTTCCTAGCAATGAGTGAGACTGAAGAGGACGCGTGAGCAACTCAAGCGCCCTACAGGTCACCAAATCAAAAAGACGTCGGGAATGCGTTGTGACTAGGGGTGCCAGTCAATGCGACGATCGACCAGCGCATGGGCATGGGCACGGGCACGGGCACGCCAGATGATCACATAGAGACAGAATACTTCCTGCCCAGTCGCAGACCATGAGAAAGGACTTAGTCGAACATGCTCAGCGTTAAAGGGCACCGACAAGCAAAAGGGTATGCACCGGCTGATCCGCGATCGTAATTCGAAATTACGCTGCCATTTCTCAGTTCTACCGCCCTACCACACTCTACCGCTCAGCACGCCGCGCCAGGGCCATGTAACTGACCGACAAGGCCGCCGAGCTGGGGTAGTCCCGCTCCAGCTTTAGAGACTAAAACTCAGTGTGAAGCCTGAAGAAACTCAACAACCTATCAAATAGCATGTATCAATAGCATTTATCTATCGAAAATCGCGTGATTATTTACTATCCATAGTGTATATGTGTATTCATATCACACATATAGGGACTAGTCAATATATGAGAAAATCGAATTTAATCGAATCTTTCACTCCAAGCGGCTCGTCCGTGGGCACCAGAAAAGAAGCGGAAGGCCAACCTCCAAAAGCTGGTAGTGGTTTAAAGAATGTGATCTTGATTCGCTGCGACCCGCCCCGCCTGTACGAAGCAGCAACCGGAGAACCTGTAGCCCCTTTCAACGCCTATTCACGCATCATCCACCGGATGCCCCGTAGCAAACGGTCGGAGAGCGCAAACTACCAGTACATAGGCCACAACGCATTTCTTGTCGATTATCTCTACGAAGCCAAAGCGCTTGGCGCAGGGGAGATCGACCCGAAAGCTTTGAGTGAAACCCTACAATCCTATTTCAAGCTCTTGACAGAGGCTGCTGGCAGTGACGACTACCTGATCAGAGTCATCGCGACCCGGCTAGGCAGGAGCCCCATCACCATCGCCTCAGCTAACAAATACAAAGCCGCGGCAAACGACTTCCTCCGCAAGTACTCGGCACTGCTAAGGGACTCGCTATCGAAAGTAAACCTCCTTAACCCTGAGGAGAAAGTGGAACTGCCTGCAGAACTCATTGAGCTCGAACCTAGGGCACGTAACCGATCTGAGATTAGCAAGATGCGGTCGAACCTTATGGAGTTCAAACCCAAGCCAGATGAGATGTTCCGGCAGGCGATAGGCGGCCTTCAGGGCGGCAAGGCTCCCACGGATACGAAACGGAAAGACTTTCCGAGCGACCAGATCCTAGATCTTCTCAAAAGCCTTCCACCGTTAGAGCGGACTGTGGCCCTGCTCCAATGTGGGGGCAGCCTGCGGCAGTCAGAAGCGTGGGCCATGAAAATCTCAGACATCAAGGTCTCGGAGCGAACGCTGCTGGTGGCCGATCCGAATAATCGTCGCGACCCATCAGCGAAGGAACTGCCATATAAAGGCAGGGCCACTGCTCACATCTATATGTTCGAACCCTTTAAAAAGATGTTCTTTGAGTCACTGGCAGAATATAAGATCGAGCGCCCCACTTCAGACAGTGATTTCCTTTTTGTGTCAGACAGCCCTAACAGCTACGGCGCACCTCTACTGGAAGCACTGGAAGCCAACTCGTTAAATCGTAGGCTTAATCGCGCGCTGTTGAAAGCCCAGACTGAGAACAAAATGGCTTTTACTGAGCGTGGTGGCAAGCCTTATACATCCCACAGCTTACGGCACTTCTACGGCTACTGGGCAAGAAACTTTGTCTACATACCTGGTCGACCAAGCATAGGTTTGACCTTGGCCGAAATCCAAGTTCTGATGGGGCATGCCAATATCACTGCCACTATGATCTACGCAAAACTCGACCAAGAAATCATGATGGCCGAGATCGACGCGTCAGAAAAGATTAAACTGATTTGGAATAAAACAAAATCCATAGACAGCCTGCGTGCCGACTCCTACGAAGCCCTAGCGCGAGACTTGCGCAGGAGGCTGGCAGCGTGATTAATCTATTGACAGTGATAACTGTAGCAAACGCTAAAAAACTCGCAGCAGCAGCGTATATAATTTTTAACCTAATCATCAGTAAAATCAAATCAAAGGAAAACGGACTCAAAGAGAACTCTATCGACAAGCAGTATCACAAAAGAATTGCAATCCTAAAGTTATCTCACCTGAGACCACTAAATAACATATCAGAACAAGACCTGCAGATTATCTATGAAATATCCCAAGGGGTAGAATACGACAAAGCAGAAGACACAAAACTTTATCACAAACTTACCGGCTCAGATCCAGAATGGGCTGAAGACGTTTCGGGACTACGAGTAGTATTTAAAGAGTTTCTGTGCATACTGTGGTCAGAGGGTGTCGTGACGCTGCCCTACACATTTAATATAACGCACGCCTGGAAGAAAAATCCGGAATTTGAAGAAAAATATACGTATGGCTTCATCTGGGAGGTCGCGAAGGGTGTGAATTCTTTGGAGCGAGCCTCGCGTAACTGGCAGTACCGTACCAACTGGCATTCACCCAAAGACGTCGATTTCAACGAGCTGTGGTCGGCGGTTCCCGCCATGGTAGAGATTTACGGGAGCACAAAAAAGCATGGAAAATTCGCGCTCTTTAGCTGGGTCAATAGGTTTTCTACTTTACATCCCGAAATAATATCCCCAGATCAAGCCTTCTATTTAGAACGCTATCGAATGTACCTGGCTGCCAAGCGCACGCATGAAGGTGATGCGTCCCGATATACAAAGACATACTTGGAATACGTTAAATATTACGTCATGACACCTGAAGAGGCCAAAAGCCTGCCTACCCATGACAAGAAGCTGAGACGCTACAAAATCAGAAACATCAATAGGCAATACGCTCGGCCATCACCAAAGGCAATAGAAAATCGTCGTGAACAAAAGATAAAACAGCGTGCCGAGCAGTTGCTTTCGGAAGCCGGCGGAGCGGTGACCGAGGACGGAAGTCTGCTGGACACGCTCAGCATGGCGGT
The DNA here is from genome assembly GCF_900585905.1 of Pseudomonas viridiflava. Taxonomy (GTDB): domain Bacteria; phylum Pseudomonadota; class Gammaproteobacteria; order Pseudomonadales; family Pseudomonadaceae; genus Aquipseudomonas. Next base: position 467,095 of record NZ_UTVH01000001.1, on the reverse strand, counting down.
GTCAGCAGAAGACTACATGCTGTTGGTCGAATTTCCTAAACGAAACGCCGACCTTCACTGGATATCGAATACGTTCTATCCAGGTCGACAGAAAGTTGAAATTATGGAGCACTATAGCCAGTGGATCCTAATGGGATCTAAATTTTTCAAAAAACTCCAAAAATCAAAAAGAAAATCACAAGGCTATATCGATGCCCAAGTAAATGATTTTCGATTCCTATTGGATTATGTATTTTGTTACCTGCCACTATGGAAAGAGCAGCACCCAGACTCTCGCATTGTACTCCCCGAGCGCATCGAAGATTTCGAGCGTATTTTGTACTGGTGCGACGACCTAATTGATGAAGAAACTGTTGAAGCAATAAGCAATTTAAAAGGCCTTGATGACAGCTTTGAGGTTCCGTTAACAGCTTTGCAGTTACGCAACACCCTTAGAACACAGAAATCTAATAAGCCTTTTATCAATGCGGTGCATTTGTTTTTTGAAACAGTGAGAACTTATGGCCCTAGATACGACATCGTAGACGGCAAATACTCTAACCCTGTCAATATAAAAATGGACTCAACAGGCAGCGGCAGCCGGTCAAAAAGCAACAAAATTCCCTTTCCACGCGAAGCGGCTATTATTGCTAAGGCTTACATGCATACGCTTGACTCAATAGGCGTCCAACTCAGAACCATGATTATTGATGGCCGGATCAGTGTTGAAAACGCCGCCATAATTAAGCGAAGTGATTGGATAGATTTGTCTGAACTAGGAATTACTGCGTTAGTAACCATTCAAAGGTCAACCAACCCAGCTGAAAATCTTGAAATTCCGATCGACTCTATCCCCAACATTTATCATTGGTGGTACGGGGATTACTTTGTCCCTGAGGCCGAATATACAGAAATGATAACCTCGTATGTTCCGTGGCTTTCAAGCCTGAGAATGCTTGCGATTGCGTTATTCGCAGGCCAGAGGCTTCAGAATGGCCAGTGGCTAGACCTGAGGACATTTGACAAGGGTTTTGAGAGCAGCAAAATAGATGAATTAAATTTGTGTATGTTGCACATAAACACTGACAAATCCGGAAGTTCTCGGGACGTGGTGATTGATGGTCACGTAATGGAAAGCTTATTTGATGAGCGACGTTTTCAAACAGAGATCTATCGTATACCTCCAGGCCTCGTTTACTACGAAAATGATCCGAGAGATCCGCAAGGCTATGGTCAAATCTGCCCGTTGTTTCGCAGTCCATGGGGCGGAAACGATCTCCCGTTCGCTGACTCTACTTATTCAAATGAGTGGATACGTTTCTGCCAGGGACTTGAAGGGTTGTACAATTCGGTCGTATCACCTGATTCGCTTCACGCTTTTATCACACCAGGCAAAACAGGCGAAGATCTTGCAGTCCATGTGCCCCATGCTCTGCGAGCGACATGGATAACACATATGCGGATCTACGGGCATCTGGAAGTTACCATCGCGGCCCGACAAGCCGGCCACCGATCTGGTAACATGTCTGACTACTACACAATACTTCCTGCGGAAGAGCTTCTCGAAAATATCAACACGGCTAACAATATAGTTACCGAAAGTGCTTACAAGGCACTGATGGGCAAGATAAAGTCTCCAAACTCTCCTGGGAGCGCGATTGTTGAAGGCTGGAGCCAGGACAAACAGCAACTTATCAGAGATCAAAACTTCATTAGTAAACAATTCTATTTTATCAACAGCCAAGAAACCGGTCTTGATTTGATGGTAAAATCTCAAACAGTTCCGCTGTTCATGACCCATTGCATTTGCATGAGAAATGGTGATTGCCCTATGAAGTTGATGGAGTTTACACGCCGAGCTAGAACATGCAGTTTGTGTGATGGCGCAGTGTGGGGTGTAGACCATCTCCCTGGAATAAATGTTTGTATGAGACAGGCCCAACGCAAAAGCGAAAAACTTATTGAGAAGATTGTACAGCTCAGCTCAACCGATTTGCCGGCGGCAGAATTAGAACCATACCATTCAGATCTCACTATCACACGATACGAATTAGCGTCCTATACACGACTAGCTGATCAGCTTAATACATTTCTGGAGTCTGAGAACAGCAATCCCGGCTATATAAGCCGGTACCGGGATCTGGTTGGAGCAAAAAGGCACGCGGTCGACATGGCAAACCCTCGCCACCGCATCATTGCAGAAATATTGGATTCCGAAGCTTATCCACACTTGACGTCTGTCAACTACACTGCCGTAGTTGAGAAGATCGCCAAGTCCCCAGAACTCCTCTCGGCAGAATACCCCCAGCCTTCCTACTTCCGGCTCCTAGCCAACCAAATTGCGTCGATTCTTAAAGCCACAAACTGCACATTCGACGAAACTTTCGATTTGATATCGGAATCGATCCGAAAGTTGGGAGGCAAGTAAAAATGAGGAAGACTTCATCTCGTCCTGCAGATCAACTTAAAGTTGATAGATCCGGTCGAAAACTCCAGCTCACAAACACGCTATCCAAGACTCACGCTGTGCTGCAATCCTTCTTGAAGAACGGCGAAATCATCAAGAATGCCTCGATCCTAGCTCAAAGGGTGGCAGCAATTGTTGGCGTTGATCCTTCCTTATATCGCAAAAAGTCGACGCCTCACAAGGAATTATTTGACCAATACGCGGTTAAATTGTGTGTAAAACTTCCAAAATCAATACTCAATGCGAGCATTCCTGATGACGTAATTCGTCTCCAGCTAAGCGAGGCAACTCACCGTATAACAGTGCTCGAAAAAATACTGGGGGACTTGCCCCACCGAGCGCAACCAGTTGCCACCCCAGTAAGCAGGACAGACGCCAATCTATATGATTTTGAGAAAACCTGTCACTTGGTTGAGAAAATCCTACTTGAAAATCAATACCTCTATTTTGATAGTGGAAAATTAATGACGAGTGCGACGATGACCTCAATCCCCGCTGAGCTTTCAGACGCAAAGACCTGCAAACCATTCTTGGACTGGCGCCATGCAAGAACCAAAAATATTGGATCACTTAGCACAACTGAACTTGAGCAATCGCTTCGCCCTTCAGCTTCGGGAAGAGTTGATGAGCCTGATTAAAAATAGTATCCCTGTTCCTGTCCGCAAAGGCAGCATTGATCTGACCTGGCTTGCAGAGCGTATCGGCGCGACACGACAAATTTTTTATCCGGGGAGAGGAAGCTCCGAAGTTATTCAGCTTCTATCACTATTGAATCAGCACCTAAACAGCGGTAATCACCAAGCGACAAAGCCCTCTGAGCAGAATATTGAGTGTTCAAAGCTTCGAGTTGAACTGACCTTGGTGCGTCAAGAGAACTTAAACCTAAAGCAGCAGCTGCGTCTAGTACGTCATGAACAAGACATGATGCATGCGTCAGGAATAATGTTGGGTGATCTTGATTGAAAAAATATCTGATCAAGCGAATTTTTCATCGCCTCGACGGTATTAGCCTAGCGAGTTGCCACGATACAGGGAGTGATCGGACGGTATCTTTACGGTACCGCACCGCTGGGTTCGAACTACCTTTGGTGGCCGGGCGCATGTACCTGCTACGAACGAGTGCCCGTAGCAACGGGGTGAATTTGGTAGCAGTTCTGGAGTGCGGTGTAGACGCCTCGGGCTGGGACGAGCTTATCAAGAACAGTTTCTTTATAGACAGCTTTCACCTCCCCCCCAAGGCAAAGAAATTGCTTCTGTCACAGAGTCTTGGCTCGCGTGAGGTACTGCTTGAGTCTCTAACGAGCGGCGACATGCTTCCGTGGTGCAACGTACTCCTGGAACCCGAGCGCACTTTGCTCGGGCTTTCTTTTCAGGAAAGCCTGTCACGGTATCAGCGGATTAAGCGTGTGATGGCTTGGGGGTTAGCTCAAATCCACGCTGAGCGCTTTTATGAGACCTATGGTTCGCAGGCTTATGAATCATCATCAGCACAAGTGAAAGCCCTCCTCGCCTTCGCGTCACAGAACGAGAGGCGAGCAGCCCTCTCATCCACGGGAGCGAAGTTGTCGCCTGATCAGAGGACTGTACTTGAAGCCATGGGCTGGTTCCTGGAGCAAATTCGCGGCGAGCGCACGCTATTCCGTGAAACTGACGTACCTGTGAAGCTGAAAGAAGGGCTTAGGCTTAGCGCCAATGCCGGTTGGGTAATCACTGACGGCGATCACTATCAACTCAAGTCCAACGCTAACCTGCAAGTGGCTGTCCGCAGACAGCTTGAGCGCCTTTCGCGGAATTTTTTTCCAACCTATACCGCTGATGAAATTCGCTACAGTTATTCAAGATACAGCCAAGTCGTTGCGTCCTATAGCCATATTGATTACGAAGACGAAATCACCGCTGCCGTTAACTCCAGAATATCCATCATCCGCCCGCAGGACTTGAAGTGCCTTCATGAATTCATGGCCCAGTTGTCGGGGGTACTGCAAATTCTATATGCCTCGGCTCCACTGGTAGTCGTGTACTCCAGTGGTCTGAGCTCCATGCATGAACTTCATGCTGAAAAAGAACCAATCCCTTTTTACCGGCTGCCGCAAGACCTCCCCAAATACAGCACAATCATGGTTACCGATTGTGACTTGTTCAGCCTCAGCGATTTCCTGATCACCCTGCAAAACATCCCAGAAACCTCACGCCTGGTGCTCATTGACAGCCGTAGAACCAAGCCCGGAGCCACGCCACATTTCATTGATGGACTTGCCCGCTATTTCGCAGCTTTAGACGTCCAGCGCAACGTGATGCCTCAACGATTGACGCCCAATCAAGATTCGATCTGTCCGCAGGAGCCGTTCAATGTCCGCCATGCCGAGCAATGCCATAGAGGACATCCTGAAGAGGTCTTCGTCAGCGACCATCCGGCACTCGTTGATGCCATCAACCAGCGGCTGACTCGCACCCGTTCACCGATAGTTCTGGAGACTCAAGATAGAAGCTTTAGAAAATATGATCGAGTCTGGCTCCGACCGGCATATTCGAGCAAATGGGATCCGTTTATCTGCACGTTGCACTCGGTCAGCGCAAAAGGATTATTCGTCGAAATGGATGGGCGTTTTTTAACGTTGTCCAAACAGCTAGTGCAGGATGCAGTCGTCGCACTCGGTTTCGCCATGTCCCCGACGGCGGCGGTACAAACCAGGGCGCTATCGGTAGTGTTGATCGCCTCAAGGCCCCATAAGGAGGAATGGATCGCCTACCTTGTTGCATACGGGTTGAAGGTCACGGACTCTTTCCCCCATGATCTAGCTCCGAGTAGACCGTTCACAAAGGGGCTGGCGTACCAGCGTTTAGCGCCCCTGGTTGAATAGTATGCCGGGGGGGGGGGTATCGAACTCATTCCTCATCACCATCCAACTCAGCTCACCTCATCCGTTAAATGTTGCCTTACACTGATACCTGAGATTTGCATCCCTGACGCACTTCACATGAGGCGCAGCCCTGGCCCAGAAGCTCAGTAGTCTGCCGTGTATGCCAACGGGTAAATGTGTCGCTTCTACCCGCGCTCTTGATTGCACAATTTAAACCATACGTGATAGCGTCGAACTTTCGATCAACCTGGATCGAGCGGTCGGCACGCATAGCCTCTGTGCATCAGGATTAGTTCACATCTCTTCGCACGCATTTCGACAACAGTCAGCGGGCAGCCGACACCATGACGTATTGGAGAATTGCTATGCGCATCCCGATTTATTCGGAAGATCTGCTCCCCCAATCTGGCTTCAAGCGAATCGCGAAACGAGTCCAAAAACTGTGGCCAGGCCAAAATCCCATCAGCCTATCATTCGCGCGTGAGCTTCTTTCAAAATGGCTCGGGTATAGCGATTACCATGATGTGGTGCAAAGCTCAAAATCAAGCTCGATCAAACCACTGAGCCCCTCCGAGAGCGAAGTGCGGACAGCCATAGCGTCGGCAATGCTGACTACGCTTAGTTCCAGCCATGAACCCACTATTGCAGCCAGAACGCTGCGGGTATTCGCAGAGGCATTGCCGCTCCAAGCACTAGTCAGCTTCAAGCACCTCCAGCCGCAACCATCATCTGATACCCGCACCATTGGCCCCTCTAACGTCACTGCTGCCCAGAGCCTTCGGCACACTGAGGCCAAAAGTGATGCCCCGCCCCTCAAACCAGGTATCAAAAAAGCACCTAGGCTTGTCTCGCCTCGACGGACGATCAGTCCACATGAGTTAGAGGCAGTCAGAAGGGTGGTACAGGCCTCCGGCAACCTTCGTGATCAGAGCCTGTTTGCTCTCATTGAGACTGGGCTACGCTCGCACATGTTTCTTTCAGCCAAAGCCAATCTCGAAAAGCTTGATGACTCTAATCCTGGCTTCCTGATCCTGATTGATAAGCAGCGCCATACCGTTGTGCCCCAAAACACCAACGTCTTGGAGAGATACATCAGGTCTGAAAAATTAAAGACCGATGGCTATCTTTTTCCCTCCTCGAAAGCCCCTAATGAACCCATGTCAGCGCGGGAGTTCTCCGAAATCGTCAAGGGCTGGACATCAAAGGTAATCTCCGACGGTCTGCAACCCACCGCATATTCCATTCGAGCCGCAGTCATCGAACTTAGTTTGGGAAATCTCCCAGCTTATGACCAGTTACCCAAACAGGTGGGGCACCTCGAATCGGTCATGACCCAGCACTACCTTACGCCGTCTGACACAACACTGAACGGTGGTCATGCGCCGAAGACGGAGCCAGACGAGGCTGACTGACCGACGATCGACTCTTTGAAAAAATGGCCGGTGCCATTGGTTGAATAACCGCCCGGCCATACTCCCCTTTTCTAGTACACCAACCGACTTCTCTATAACGGCATTTTTCATCCGGCCAATGTCAACCCAGCCTTCTGTCTTCTCACTCAATTCCTAAGGCGGAGGATGCTCTGGTCGCATCTACGCGCGACAATGCTGAGCATAGGTACCAGAGGCCAAATCTGGGACAGATTAAGCTGATGAAATTCAACTACTCTCCGAGCTGGGTAGGACATTTCCCCCTGCTTGTCCGCTTTACTTATGACCAGCCGGCTGGGGCTACGAGTCGCCAGGGCCGTGGTGACCGAAGCGCTGGCTCACTGAGCAGCGATACACAGTTATGAAGCGAGTACGCTATTTCAGTCAACGATTGAAAATTCAGCCCCCCAAGGAAGTGATGATGCCAAGGAAGACATTGATATTTGGAAACGGCCTAGGGATGGCGCTTGATCCCCAACATTTTTCGCTTACCAACGCTATGGCTGATGTATGGAATGACCCTTTTGCCATCAGTGATGTGCACAAAGAGCTAATCAGTCAGTGCCTTGGTGGAAATGGCGTCATCCCCGCGCGGGAAGATCAGCTCGACCCACTGCACCTGGTGATCTCAGCGTGCAGGACGCTTAGTAGCATCAACATGTCACAGCGGATGAACGTTCACTGGTTATCGCAGGAAGGTCTGCAATTTCCGGTCGCAGTGGGAAACTACCTTCACAAGGTAGCCACCAGGCTGCACCTTTACGCCCATGGCCTCCCGCAGGCCTTTCTGGAACCAGTAATCGCGTTCGTTCGCCAGACAAAGTCACACGTCGCCACTCTCAACTACGACAAGCTTCTCTATGGAGCATTTCTAGATGCTGGCCTAATGGCGGGCTATTTCCATACCACGCTTGTGGACGGCATGGTTGCAAATGGCTTCAGCTCAGATGCACTGACGCGCTTATACAACAATGACTTTGGATACTACCTCCACCTACATGGCTCCCCTCTATTCTTTGACCACCATGGACTGGCCAGGAAACGTGATCGACATCAGCTCAACCCTTTTTCACCGGAAGGGTCTGATCACATCGTACTGACCCACGTTCGCCATAAGCGATCGGTGATTGGCGCCTCGACGGTGCTTTCCACGTACTGGAACTACCTAGGGCTCAGTCTGAACGAATCTCAAGAGATCATCGTGTTCGGGTACTCGGGGGATGATGACCATCTCAATGATGTGATCGCCGCCTATGCCCAGTCCAGACACATCGTGATAGTCGAGTGGAGCGGCGTTAATCAAACTGAAGCACAGAGACTTGCATTTTGGTCTCAAAAATTCAAAACCGGTAATTTCCACTTATGGCGCCTACCGAACGTTCTGACCTTCACGCAGTGGGATCACATTTATTGAGTTCGAGCGTCGGTGAAGGTCTGATCACTCCCTCGGCGCAGGGCCACATGATCAGGGTTGTAGCGGTGGTGGCTGAACGGTTTGAGTTCGATGAACTGATCGAGAAAATCATACTTTCCGTGAATAGCACAGGCCAAGATTTGAACCAGCTGTGGATCTGTGAAGGTCGACTTTCCCCGACCCAGCGTCGATCAGGGCTTCAGTTGCCCGCAGCGGCATCATGCAGTTTCGCCTGCGTACTCAGCCACTCCGCATACCCCATCACAAGCTCCCAAGCGATGGATCTGGCCAACTCGTACTCAGCCGGGCTCGGCTGTCTCAAGGCGCCGTCGGCTGTCCCTCGATGCCGACTGGCGGAGGTAGGTCTGTTACACACGGCTTGAAACTGGCCAAACTTGGAAAATTCTATCTTCAGGGCGTCCGCGACCTGATGGCGCTTCAGAAACTTTGATTCCAACGCATCCCAGATTTCGTACAGGTGAACAAACTCGTTATCTGGATCACGGAGAGAGTTCCGATGACTGGCCAGTATCCGAGCGAGAATCAGATCATCCGAGTGACTCTCCAGCAACAAAGCTTGCCGAGACTCTCGCTCAATGCGCTCCTGCTCCGAGTCCTCGATCACGACCCCATTCCTGATAATCTGAATTTCAAAATGATCGCTTATCGAGACAGAGGCATAGCATTCAAGGAACATCTCTCGTTTGCCATCCGAATGCGCCACAGTCAGGGTTGGAGGGTGTGAAAACTCTACTGCTTGTTGGAGCCTGCGCTGGGCAGGTGCCAGCCTAGCCTGGATCGCGACCAATAATTTATCAGCAAGCGTTGCATCCGCCCGATAGACCTGCTCATCAAAATCTGCTGTGACCCTGCCACCCGCAGCGACAACGCTACCACCAAACTTTTCAAACTCCAGCAAGCCGTCAATCAGGCCTGCGGGGCTATAGCTCCACTCCAAGGTCGCCTTGCTGCTCATGTGTCACACTCATCGCCTGCCGAAGGCCGTTTCTAACGCTTCGCCAGTACAATGACAATGCTGTCTCGCCCGGAAGCCATCTCGGCGTACAAAAGGCTACTGCGCATCCTGTCTCCAAGGGTTTTGTTCCACGTCATAGTACATAGGTACGAAGAGAGGCTGGAGTCATCGCGAAAGTAATTCTTCTAACAACGCTCGGGTCGATCATTACCGTTTCAGCCTGCATTGTCTGGATCAAAAGCACTGCATCCGCTTAACACTTTGAGCCTCAAGTTAGCCCATGGCCAAGCGGATCTGGATCGCGTGGTGCTACCATCGTACCCACACGTCCCCTACACAGAGACAGGATTTCCAATGTCAAAACTCGCAGAATTCCGCCAACTCGAACGCCATCTCGCCGAGCAGTTAGCGGCGTTGGAAGCAATGAAAGGCGACAAAGGCCTTGAGCAAGAAATTGAATTTGAAACCAAATTGCGTGGCTTGTTGGGCGAGTACAACAAGAGCTTAAGGGACGTCATCTCGATTCTTGATCCTCTGGGCGGCTTCAAGCCAGGCACGGCTGCTGCCGCGCCGGTGAAGGGCACACGTAGGCCTCGCGCTGTGAAACTGTACAAGAACCCGCATTCGGGTGAGGTGGTTGAAACCAAAGGCGGAAACCATAAGGTTTTGAAAGAGTGGAAAGCTGAATACGGCTCGGACACTGTGGAGTCCTGGATTTCCTGATCGCTGGGCAGGCTTGCCCTGAGGGTGGGCTCTTAGCCCATGGGCCTCTGACTACTACAAACTTTGGAAGCCCAATGAAGCACCAAACCAGCCCAGTCCATCTCACACCAGATGAATTCGCATCGATGATGGAAGAGTTCGATCAAGCTGGTGCGTGGATGCAGGAACAGCTTACGCGCAACGCTCAAGCTCAAGCTCAAGCTCAAACTGTCCTACTCTCAGAGCAATGCCTTAAGAATAGTCAAACGCCCCCGCCCGGCCCAGCCGAGCAGGTGTGAAGAGGCCCCAAAGCAGTCTGCTAATGTTTGGGCTTGGATTTTAGCAATCCGATTCTGTCTGACGCTGCGTAGCTGATGGAATCGGTGAGCTGGGCCTGCATGTCGTGAAATTTTTCTTCAAGCGCCGGGTAGCGACCAGCCTCGCGCAAGGCTCGGAGGACTTCGAGCATCTCGACAGCTTCTTCGAGAGTCATCTGGATATCGCAGTACACGCTTGCGCTCATCACTGCCTCCAACCTCTCCAGTGGCGTCATTCAGGATATTTGAGAAGGCGAGGTGCCTTGTTCTGCGACATTTGTACAGCGCGGCTACGATTCGCGAAGCACGTGCCTTGCGAAGACCATCAGATCATTGATGCCACTACACTGTGATCTGTCTAGGTGTATGCCAGTGATACCTACTTCGCGTGGGCCATGACAATCACAGCGCAGTGAATCACCCACCATGATGACTCTGTTCTCACCAAATCCATTGTCAGATTCGACGCCTAGCATTTCGCAGGTTGACTGATACATCCGTGGGTCTGGCTTAATCAGGCCAATTTCATAGCTAAACCCGAATGCATCCATGGTCGGAAATAACCTTCTGACAGCGCGACCGTATGGGTACGCAAGGTTGCTGCAAACTGCAAGCAGGAGACTACGCTCCTGCAGCAAGGCGACAGCTTCTAGGGCATCCGGGTATGCCACGACGGAGCTAATTTCTTGCTCAAGCATCTCTTGAATTTCAGCCAACCGTGCAGGGTGGACGTTGATGCCCAGGTGATCAGCCGCTTCGGACAACCCACCGTTAAACCTCATCAAATTTTTTGCATCGTCGGGCCTCGGACGACGTCCGTGCCGAATCCCTTCCTTCAAAAGCTGTCGATATGGATGTATGCCAGGCTTGATTTGCAAAATCGTCCCGAAAGCATCTAAAAGCACAGCCTTGTATCTCATCATTCGTCACCTTGTTCCGAGGGAAGGGGTCGGGCCACTCAATGAACAGAACTCACGAAGTTAGCGTGGTATCACTCAGCCGCAACTGGGCAGCCCTCACCACGGAAGCGTCCGCCTCCTTCCTAAAGCCTCGGCCCATAAGTATGTAGATGGTGCCGGCGGTTTCGAAAACCCCATCTTGGTTGTAGGACGTTGCAAACCCAGACATGACGCTGTCCCCACCGCGAAGCCTGTGGCTGTTATCTATCTGGACGTGGTGAGCGTACATGATCATAGGCAGCATTGGTTCCGGAAGCGGCACAGCCCCATCTGGACTGATCATATCAATCAGTACCCAGCCCGAAACCGCGCACCAAGGCTTACCTGAGGCCCGAAGCTTTTGCTCGATCGCAGAAGCGGCCCGTGAAGAAGCTCCTGCCATAGACTGACCTTCTAGAGAGATCATTTCGAAGAATAGTAATAGCTCCATTGTCATTCTCCGGGCAGCGTCAGCAGGTCGCAGCCTGGCGCAATCAGTACGTACGCGCTGCCTGTGAGGGTAATTGCGACGAGGTGATCTGCAATTTCGACAAACTCCAAGACATCGGATGTCCGAATCAAACGACCATTTCGGAACCGATCCTTGTGGTCAAAATAAACTCTACCGACCAGGCTAAATCCCTCAATCTCAGGCTGGTGCAGATACGCAGTGATAGCCCGCCCAAAACTGATCCTTGAGGCTGCCAACACCTCGATCGGTACGAACGCTCTTATAGCCACTGAGTTAACCCTTCCCCTGCTCGGTGACGATAACGTAGTGATCCTTTCCGCAGACGCTGCGCAACATCACAAATTCATCCTTGCGGAAAAGTCGCGTGACAGGTGGAGTGACCACTGTCATGCCATCCTCAGTGTTACCCGATAGATCGAAATAAGCCTGAGCAGCATACCTGTCGCCTATCCGCGCTGCGCCCAAAAGGTATGCGTCTATGGTTACACCCCAGTCGATGTTGCTGGCCACCAACACCTGAGACGGAATCGCCGGCGACGGAGATAAACTCGAAATCTGCCTGTTAGTCATGTGGTGATCTCCACAATCTTGTCCGGGTCGAATCCCGTTTCTTCGCCGGGATATCCCCGCTGATTCGAAATCAACCGACATTCGCCAAACAGGACATCGATGGATCGATGGGTGTGGCCGAAGATCCACACATTGGCCTTTTCCACTAATGAGTGCCAGCGATTGAAATAAGCTGCGCTGACGTGACCATCATGCTCATCGCCGGCAGCTTCTGAGATCGGGCAGTGATGGCTCACTACCACCGTTGTCCCCTCAAAAGGTGTACTGAGCTCTCGGTCAAAAAACTCACGAGTCGCCCGATTCTTTGCAATGAGGTCAGCCGGGCGAAGACGGCGATAATTGGTATCTGCGCGGATCATCTTGAAGTCATTCATCACACTCGCGCAGGTCATCGATGCTGCGACCACATCGCCCGTAGCGGAAAAATCCGTCCACCCCGTTCCGACCAAAAATCTGACATTGCCATGAGTCCACGATTCGTTCTCCAACACGTGGACATGATGCGCTGCAGCGGCTTTCATCTTGCTCAACGTGCGATCAAGGTGGCCTCGGTACAGCTCGTGATTACCGCAGCAATAGATGACTGGGCAGGTAAACGTCTCATTCGCCCAAAGTACACCTCTGGTCTGCAGATCGATGTCTCCTGCGAGCACGACTAGGTCGACCAAGTCGACCACGTGTTTTGGAGTCGGAAACGGTGCGAACTCATTGTGCAAATCGGATAAAACCAAAATTTTCATGATAACTCGTGGGTTCGCAGGACAGCTTGGTGTGCTGCTGATATGCGCTTTTTGGCCCAGTAAGGGACAGCCACCAATGATCGATTTATGGGTATATTGAACTGACCATTACGCCTCTCAGCCCAGCCCCCATAAAAAGGTTTTCGCGTTTGCTCCATCTATTGGAAAGGGACGCGCGCCTGAGCAATGCCAGCTCTGCTCACAGCAGAAGTCCCCTATAAGCAACTATATACAGTGGAAGGGGACTAGGCAACATGGCTTTATCGTTAGCTTTGGGGAAGCTCCATGAACCTTAGGCTCGCGATCGGCGCAGTGCTTCGCACGCTACGCAGTAAAGAAAAGCGAACCAGGGAAAGCCTCGCAGAAGCTAGCAGCCACACCTACCTGGCAAGATTGGAACACGGAAAATCAGGTATCACTGTTGAGAAGCTTGAGCTCATTAGCGAGACCTTCGGGATCAGCCCCCTGACATTTTTGACCCTCGCCCTAGCGACCAGTAAGGGGGAGACGATTGACAGTCTTCTACGTCAAGCGCGCACCGAACTCGACGAGTTCGAGGCGGACGGTGGACTGGACACGATTACCAACCAGGTCAAGGACGGTGAGCTGGTCACACGGCTCCCCGGCAGACAGATCGACTCGCAACGGCTGGAGAATGTCCTCAAGTGCAAAGCCCAAGGGATGACCCAGAAAATGACTGCAGAATCGTTGGGGATCAGCAAGCAGACGGTCAATAAGCTCTGGACGCGGGGCAAGGAATGAACCGCTATACCGATTCTCATATCTCGTTGTTTATTGAGCGTGTAGTCCTTCGACTTTCATTTCGTTGAGCACCCGCTGAGGTCTGGGACTACAGAGGGTAGGAGTAACTGAAGAGTGAACGCCACTGACCAACCGGATCCAGCTCGACAACCTGACAGTGGAATGAGCGAGCAACAACTGCAAGCGACCGCCGCAGAGCCAGACGCAGCAACCAATAGCGAGCCTAATCTCTTTGATTTGGAACTGGCGTCGATCAAGGACTTCCAGCAAACGAAGATAAGCCGCCTGCTGGAGACCATCGACACGCTCGAATTTTACTCGCTTGACGCCCAATTCAGCGCTCTGTCCAAACAGGCACTTGCCGAAGGTCAGCGGGGTGTTTATCTGGCTTATAGAGTACTGATGGTAGTGTGCTCGTACCATTTTTCCGTTGATCGCCATGATGCCTTCGGGCCAAGGCTGACCAGAGACGGAATGCGCACTCCTATTCCCGCAGACATCGCCGGTGAGCAAAGCCAAGTACTCGCCGCTATTGCGGAGAATATCGATCATCCACTCATACGAGCGCGGGTTGCCGACGTAGCGTGGTACAACCACAAAAGCCTTCACAAATGCGCTGGCTTAGCCATCGAGGCGTATTGCGAAGCAATCGAGTTCTATCTCGACGATAAACTCTCCTTCAGCTACGAACCGCCCTCCGGCTTGTCCTCCAAAGTTGTAGACCTGATCCACCGGGTGTTCCATATCATCGCAAACACCGGAAAGCGGAAAAATCCCCCTGAGGTTGCTGTTGCCTTATGGAGGCGCTTGTACGTTCAAGCGGATAAGCTTCGGTGCCACTCATCGTTTGATCGACTTGCTCGCCTAGGGCAGGCCTTCAGCCTGATTGAATGGACGCTGGTGGCCCAAGACGCAGAGAGGTCGGCAAACGATGCTGAGGCAAGTGATTATGCCTTGGCGGTCAAAGTGCTATGGGAGCTTGCTGCTCAGGCTCACCAGCAGTCCAAAGACCACGAGGGCTTCAAGCGCTGCAAGCTAAGGTCGATACAACAGACCCTCAAAATGGGCGAAGGAGTGGACAGCTTCTTGGCCAAAGCGAGCTGGACGCGAGATGCTATTCGGGAGCTTCGATCAATCCCTGGAATGCAGAAAGAGCTAGAAGCCTTGAAGGCCGATCTACTGGATCAGCAAGCACAAGCGGCTCACGAGTTCTCAGCTTTTCAAACTCCCATGGATCTGAGCGAAGATCGCCAAGGAACCATCGATATTTTCAGAGACCTGACGCTTCCAGACTTCTTTTACAGACTTGCCCATATTTGCAATGTGCCGCAGAAAATAGCGTTGCACACAGACATCATCAAAGATCGCAGCGATTCCTTTTTGTCCGACCTGTTCAGTGGACGGATTTACACAGATGTTTTAGGTCGTGTGGTCAATCAAGCTCCTGTCGTAAACCTGAACGAGACACCACCCCCCGAGTGGTATGCGCACGAGAGCCTGATCCCCCTTGATATCCATTACCAGATGGCAGTCGAAAGCCGAATTAAACCTGCAGCTCAGACGTTGCTGACAAAATTCGCTGTCGACGATCGCCATCTGATGGCGATCACTTCGGCCAGCCATTTCGTTTGCCCAGGGTTCGAACACATCTATGCCTTGGGCCTCGCGCGCTTTCTCCAAGGCGACATGATGTCTGCGTGTCACCTGCTGCTCCCTCAGCTAGAAAACTCTCTGCGCCATGTCCTTAGCGACTCAGGTTTCGATACGTCGAAACTCGATGAAGAGATGCGGCAAGAAGACAGGTCGATCAGTGGACTGTTGAAGAATCGACGCGATGAGCTGGAGTCGGTTTTTGGTGTGGATCTGATCTACACCATTGATCTTCTCTTCAATTTCAAGGGCGGGCCATGCCTGCGCCACGAACTGGCGCATGGAAAGTTGGCCTCTGGCAACTGCTACCTTCATTCAAGCATTTACGCATGCTGGTTGATGTACTACCTAGCTTGCCTGCCACTACTCGCACACTGGAAAACCCATGTCGCACCACAGCTGGAGGAGATAGCGCTCTGAACCTCCCTGCAAAAGCACTGCTGGATGTGCTTGGAATTTACAAGCGATGCCAAGCTCCGTCAGATAGCTACTCTACATCTGGAAGAAACGACCTCCATCGGCAGCCTCTGGTATGCCTAGCCGCTGGAGGACTTTAGCTACTAGAGTTGTGCAGCCAAAGCCAGCAACGTAACCGTCCGGGCAACACACCTTCCTGACACCGTCGCTTGAGGCGATGGTGTCCACCCAAATATAGGTGGACACCATTTTTAGCCTTTTTAAGCGGACGCCCATGCCACAAGAACGCCGTTCCTATTCCAAGTCCTTCAAGGCCCAGGTCATTGCTGAGTGCGCCCAACCTGACACTTCAATTGCCAATGTCGCCTTGACCCACAACCTCAATGCAAACCTCGTCCATAAATGGATTCGGGTGCATGCACAGAAAAACCTGACACTTCAAACCGCCTTCATCCCGGTCAAGACATCGCCGCCGGTGCCGATGCATCAGGCCCTTCCTGCCACGATCCGAATCGAAGTGCCGCATTCAAAAGGCGTAGTCGTGGTGAGTTGGCCGGCAGAAAATGCAGCGGCGTGTTCTGCTTTCCTGCGAGACCTGCTGCGATGATCCGCATCGACTCCATCTGGCTTGCCACCGAGCCCATGGACATGCGCGCAGGCACTGAAACTGCGCTGGCGCGGGTCGTGGCGGTGTTCGGTGCGGCGAAGCCGCACTGTGCTTATCTGTTTGCCAACCGTCGTGCCAATCGCATGAAAGTGCTGGTGCATGATGGCTTGGGGATTTGGCTTGCTGCCCGGCGCTTGAATCAAGGACGTTTTTTTTGGCCGGGCGTGCGGCACGGCTCTGAAGTCGAGTTGGATGCAGAGCAACTTCAAGCCTTGGTGCTCGGCTTGCCTTGGCAACGCGTCGGTTCCGGAGCAGCCATCACGGTGCTCTAATTCGCCTGCCATGGCCTGCTTGCCAGCGCAATTGGCCCATCAGTCTATCGCCGCCACTAGCCCTCTCTGGCAAAATCGGCGGCATGACTTCGCATCCGAATCTCGATCAATTAAACCCTGAAGAACTGCGTGCCTTGGCGGCGCAGTTGATCCAGCGCGTCGAGACGATGGACAAGCAAATCACTCATCACAAATCGGTCAACGAGAAGCTGGCCCACGAGATCGCGCTGCTCAAACGCTTCAAGTGTGCCAAGCGCAGCGAGCAGTTGAGCCCGGATCAAGCCAGCCTGCTCGACGACTTGATCGATACGGATATCGCCGCTATCGAAGCCGAGTTTGAGGCGCTGCAACCGGCACCTGTCGAAGCCAAAGTGCGCCAGCAACCCAAGCGCGCACCGCTGCCACCGCAGTTTCCTCGCACACTGATCCATCACGAACCGGACAACAGCCACTGCCAGTGCGGCTGCGCACTCAAGCGCATCGGCGAAGACGCCAGCGAAAAGCTCGACTACACGCCCGGCGTGTTCACAGTCGAACGCCACATCCGTGGAAAGTGGGCCTGCGAACAGTGCGAAACACTGATCCAGGCGCCGGTACCGGCGCACGTCATCGACAAAGGCGTCCCGACCGCAGGCCTGCTGGCCCACATCATGGTGGCCAAGTTTGCCGACCATCTGCCGCTGTATCGCCAAGAGAAAATCTTCGGCCGCGCCGGGCTGCCCATCGCCCGTTCGACCTTGGCGCAGTGGGTGGGCAACTGCGGCGTGCAATTACAGCCGCTGGTTGATGCGCTGCGCGAAGCCGTGCTGACGCACGACGTCGTTCACGCCGACGAGACGCCGGTACAAATGCTGACGCCTGGTGCGAAAAAAACTCATCGCGCTTACGTCTGGGCCTATGCCACCAGTCAGTTCTCCAACCTGGCGGCGGTCGTTTACGACTTCAGCCCGAGCCGCGCTGGCGAACATGCCCGAGCCTTCTTGGGCAGTTGGAACGGCAAGCTGGTCTGCGATGACTTTGCCGGCTACAAGGCAGGCTTTGAACTGGGCGTTACGGAGATCGGCTGCATGGCCCATGCCCGCCGGAAGTTCTTCGACTTGCACGTGACCAACAAGAGCCAGGTCGCCGAAAAAGCGCTGAACTACATCGCGGCCTTGTACGAAGCTGAACGAGAAGTCCGAGAGCTGGAGCCGGGTGATCGGCAGCGAATACGGCAGGAAAAAGCAGCGCCAATCGCCGACGCACTTCATACCTGGATGATCGCCCAAAGACAGCTTGTGCCTGAGGGTTCGGCCATCGCCAAGGCGCTGGATTACAGTCTCAAACGCTGGATAGCGCTGACGCGCTATCTCGATGACGGTGCCGTGCCCATCGATAATAACTGGTGCGAGAATCAAATCCGGCCGTGGGCTCTTGGGCGTTCGAACTGGCTGTTCGCGGGATCGTTACGCAGCGGTAAACGTGCAGCGGCGATCATGAGTTTGATCCAATCGGCGCGACTCAACGGCCATGATCCGTATGCTTATTTGAAGGACGTCCTCACGCGCCTGCCGACGCAGCGGGCAAGTGAGATTGCGGAGCTACTACCGCATAGGTGGCGACCGGTTTAGTTGCGCAAGACGGGATGCCCGGACGCACCTCCAACTGGTGCCATTACCGGTCTACTTAGCCTTTATGCTGGTTATCCATGCATTCCTCCCTACAGCTTCGCCCGGTTCAGCCGATAGTTTTCGTACCAAGAGAAGCGCGGCAATTCGATCCTGTAACAAAGGAGAGTAAGCGGCTTTTGAGGAAGATCTCTTGGAATGCTTTCATTACCTCATAACCATAAATGAGAGATGGGCACTTTTTAACGCCTAAGAAAGCACTCACAGACCTTGAGTGATCGAGAACCCGATGAATTTATTAGCGCCTGCCCTGTTCGTTACCAACCGTGTTCGATTCCCCATGAAATTCGCAATTTTGGGATTTATTGTCCTGATTCCTCTGCTCCTGCTAGGCACCCGGGCGATGCTTTCACTGAACACGAGCATCACGGGCATCAAGCATGAACAGGTGGGTCAACAATACTTGTTGGACGTCACCCCTATCCTGCGTCTAACCATGATTCAGAGGGCGCTGACACACGGCATGCTCAGCGGTGACACCAACGCAGTAGCCAATGCAGCACGCAATGCTGAAAAGCTTAACGATGCCTATGCGACTCTTGCTGCGCAGGACGCAAAATTTAGCACCCAACTGGCAACGACAGACCGAGTTCAGACGTTGCGTACCGCTAGTGTGCAGCTGGTTGAACGCGCCAAAGCAGGCGAAGCACCTTTGGTGATCTTTTCCGCGTGGAACGACCAGTTAACCGACCTAATGAATTTCGTTTACTACATTACGGCCACTTCCGGCATGATTTTGGACGAAGATGCAGGTTCGTTGTACCTCATCGATCTAAGCTCTATACGTCTGCCTCGGCAAATAAATCTGGTCGGACAGATTCGCGGTCTGGCCAGCGGTTTTAGCGCTGACCGTCCTCTGGACGACACCACTCGTATTTTTGCCCAGACTTTGTTGAAACAGGAGCTGCTAATGCGTCAAGAGTTGCAGCAGAGCCTTTCCCTGCTTCGCCGAGAAGAGCCGAAATTATCTGGTGTAGTTCAGCCGTCTGTAACAACAGCCATTACCGACCTGGAAAATCTGCGTAAAGACCTGGTGGACTACCTTGATCCGAGCAAGCGCTCAAACGTGAATGCCAACACCTTGGGCGAGCGTGGAAACGCCGTCGTTGCTCAGTTTTACAAAGCTCAGGATCAGATGCAGGAATCGCTGCGAATTCGAATTGATGAGCGTCTGAATACACTGAGTAATGAGCGTACTTTCGGCACTGAGCTATTTATCGCCATTGCGATACTGCTGCTCTATGCGTTCGTCGGCATCTACAAGGCTCTGCGGATTGGGGTTGATGAGCTCCTAGCTGTGACGGCACGTATTGCTCAAGGCGATCTGAGCGCGCGCGTCCGAATCAACAGCCACGATGAAATCGGTGATGTAGGCGAGGGACTTAACCGCATGGTAACGGCCTTCTCTGGCTCACTGAGCCAGGTGGAGCGTAGCTCGCATTCAGTCTCAGATGCGGCAAAGCGACTAGAGATCTCCATAGGCCAAGCCAAAGCCTCAATGAACTCACAACAGGCTGAAACCGAGCAGGTTGCTACTGCCATCAACGAAATGACCGCGAGCGTTGCCGACGTGGCCCAGAATACCGAGGGCGCAGCACGTGCCGCTGAATCTGCAAGCAGTGCGTCTAACGACGGCTTGAAAGTTATGATTGAAACAAGTGCCGCTATTGAGGCGTTGGCCAACGAAGTGGAGCTCAGTGCAAGCAAAGTCGAAGCGTTAGCGACACACAGCAAAGAAATCGGTGGTGTCATCGAGGTCATCAGTACCATCGCGGATCAGACTAACCTGCTGGCCCTCAACGCGGCCATCGAGGCGGCGCGAGCTGGCGAGCAAGGCCGTGGTTTCGCGGTCGTGGCTGACGAAGTGCGGACTCTGGCCTCGCGCACACAAAACTCCACAGAAGAAATTCGACGGATCATCCAACAGTTGCAAGGCGCTACTGATGCCGCTGTTCAACAGATGAAAGCTGGGCAAACCCGAGCTAGGGAATGCATTCAGGCAGCGAGCCAAGCGTCTGGCAGCCTGAACCAGATCAATGAAGCAGTAGACGGAATTGTGGGCATGAACACTCAGATTGCAAGTGCGGCGGTGCAGCAACATTCGGTCTCAGAGGATATCAATCGCAACGTCATCGGCATTCGAAACAGCAGCTTAATCGTCATGGAAGGCGTAGAGGACAACGCCGTAACGGCTGACGAGCTTTCATTGCTCGCTAATGAACTTCGCAGCGTAGTCGGCAAGTTTAAGTTATCCAGCAACGCTTGAAAGGAATCTCAAGCGTTTCAATTGTTGATAGCACGAGAAAGTGCTTTGATCGGGTCTGACTGGGGTGATGATGCCCGGCAGTCCCTGATCGACATTGAGGGCTGAGCTTCATCGTTGCGCAATCTCGTAAAACAATAGAGCCAGCTACGCTAGATGACTTGCCCGGACGGTTACCCAGCAACGGAGAAAATGCAGCTTATGAATCCATCGTTTGAGGTGCTACTTACGATCGCTACCCAATGGAAAGAGCGTCACAGAGAATGCCTTGGCGGCGTTGTACTGTTTTGGGAGGGCGAGGCGTACGCCTGGAAGGATTCCCTGCGGGACGCTGGACATGAGCGACCAGGTGTGCCCGCGATTGACGAAGCGGGTAACGTATTTATCGCAGAAGGCGGCGATGACTATAACGGTGCTAAATGTTGGGTTGTCGTTGACAAGGCTATGCATCAGCGTTGAAGAGCTTCGAGTGCGTCTGGCACATCCAAAGGAGATTGCCTTCGCGGTTTTGATCCGTCCATTAGGACAGTGGAAGCCGAGCCGCGCTTCGGCACTAAGGCAGTTTTAACACTGTAATTGAAGGTCGAGAGCGATCTTGAGCCTTCCTGGAGACCTTACTCTGATGGTTCCGACAATCAGGGCATCGAGCGCAATCTGGCGTGGAAGGATCGAGCACCTATCTCTCCGATTCGCATCCGAAGCTATGCTAATACCAATCTGATGTGGAGCCGTAATTCCGTCCTCAAGCGGTTGGCCGAGGATCGTGTTGCTCTCGGCGGTGCCTTCGGCGACCCGCGATGCCCGTAACAACTTTGGCGTCCAAGCCGGCGCGCAGTTGCAGAAGCCGCTTGAAATCATGAACCGTACGGCACGGTATTTGACTGTCCCGGAGGAGCGTCCACCTAGGCTCTGGTCGATGCTCACGCGGTTGATCGGCTATGAGTTTATCGTCCGCGCAACGACCAGAGGATTCCTCCCAGGTCATTGGCCACGGGAGAGCAGCATTGCCATTTTCAAAAAACAAAAAGTCATCGTCGTGCTGCATGTCGGTGTTTATGCAGAGCGCGTCAAACGTACCAGGAACATCGGCTTGGCTGATCACGCCGCTACAATCATTGTATGCGTCCGGGCATCCCGTCTTGTGTGATTAAACCGGCTGCCACTTATGCGGAAGCAACTGCTCAATTTCACTTGCCCGTTGCGTCGGCAGGCGCGTGAGGACGTCCTTCAAATAGGCGTACGGATCATGCCCGTTGAGGCGCGCAGACTGGATCAAGCTCATGATCGCCGCAGCCCGTTTTCCGCTGCGTAGCGACCCGGCGAATAGCCAGTTCTTACGCCCAAGAGCCCACGGTCGGATCTGGTTCTCGGCCCAATTGTTGTCAATGGGAACGGCGCCGTCATCAAGGTAGCGCGACAGCGCTGCCCAGCGTTTCAGGCTGTAATCGAGCGCCCTGCTGATAGCCGAACCTTCGGGCACAGCCTCACGTTGGGCAATCATCCAGGCATGCAGCCTCTCCATCACCGGCACGGCTTTTTCTTGCCGTATTCGGCACCGTAAATCCGGCTCCAGGTCGTGCACTTCGCTTTCGATTTCGTACAACAACTGGATGTAGCGCAGCGCCTGCTCGGCGATTTGGCTCTTATTAGTTGCGTGCAATTCGAAGAACTTGCGCCGGGCATGGGCCATGCAGCCGATTTCGGTCACGCCGAGTTCGAAACTCGCCTTGTAACCGCCAAAATCGTCGCAGACCAGTTTGCCTTTCCAGCCGTGCAGGAAGTTACGAACATGCTCACCGGCGCGGCTGGGGCTGAAGTCATAAACAACTGCTGCCACGTCCGAGAACTGACTGGTGGCGTAGGCCCATACATAGGAACGGTGGGTTTTCTTCGTGCCCGGAGCGAGCATTTGTACGGGCGTTTCGTCCGCGTGCACGACCTGTTGTCCTGTCACCACGTCACGCAGGGCATCGACCAGGGGCTGCAACTGCACGCCCGTCATACCAACCCAATGGGCCAACGTCGAACGGGGAATCGCCAAGCCAGCTCGACCGAAAATCGATTCCTGACGGTAAAGCGGAAGATGATCAGCGAACTTCGCAATCATGACGTGGGCAAGCAACCCGGCAGTCGGGATGCCCTTGTCGATAACTTGCGCAGGTACTGGCGCCTGGATCAGCGTTTCGCAGTCATCGCATACCCACTTGCCTCGAATATGACGCTCAACGGTAAACACGCCCGGCGTGTAATCCAGCTTCTCGCTGACATCTTCACCGATACGCTTGAGTGCGCAGCCGCATGGGCAGTGGGTGTTATCCGGTTCGTGATGGATCAACGTGCGAGGGAACTCTGCCGGCAACGCCGTGCGCTTGGGCTTTTGCTTTTTTTCGGCTGTCGCTGGCGCTAGTTGTAACGCTTGAAGCTCGGCTTCAATTGCTGCGATATCGGTATCGATCGGGTCATCCAGCAGGCTGGCCTGCTCAGGATTCATTTGCTCGCTACGCTTGGCAAACTTCAAACGCTTGAGCTGTGCGATCTCGTGAGTCAGCTTTTCGATCACCGTTTGATCGCGGTTGATCTTCTTGCCCATCGTTTCGACCGTCTTGCTCATGGTCTCAACCGTCTGACCCATGGTCTCGACTTGCGACAGCAATTGCGCAGCGAATGCACGCAGTTGGTCGGGGGTCATTTGAGCGAGATCGGGCGAGGAAGTCATGGCGTGGATTTTACCAAAGCACGCCATCCTCTATAGCAAACCAAGGCATTAATTGCGGTTTTTAAAGCAACGTAATTGCAGCGCCAGCGCCAACACGCTGCCAAGGCAGGCCGAGTACCAAGGCCTGAAGCTGCTCGGCATCCAACGGCACTTCGCTGCCTTGCCGAACGCCTGGCCAATGGAATCTGCCTTGGTTCAAGCGACGTGCCGCCAGCCAGACGCCAATCCCATCGTGTACCAGCACTTTCATCCGGGTCGCGCGGCGATTGGCAAATAGATAGGCGCAGTGCGGCTTCGCCGCACCGAACACCGCGACGACCCTGGCCAGCGCCGTTTCAGTGCCGGCGCGCATATCCATGGGCTCGGTGGCGAGCCAGATGGCATCGATGCGGATCACCGCAACAAGTCTCTAAGGAAGGCGGCGCAGGCAGCAGCGCTATCGGTTGGCCAGTTCACTTTGACGGTGCCGCGCGGGTGCGGAATCTCAACGCTGATATTCGGTGCAGATGCTGGCGCCGTTGTTTGTAAAGGCAACCGGACGAATGCGGGTTGAAGCGCCATACTTTTGTGCGCTTGTACCCGAATCCATTTGTGGACGAGGTTTGCGTTGAGGCTGTGGCTGAGGGCCACGCTGGCGATTGAAGCGCCAGGCTGGACACACTCCTGAATGACCTTGGCTTTGAAGGATTTGGAATACGAACGGCGTGTCGGCTGCATGAAATACCCGCTTGAAAGGCTAGAACTGGTGTCCACCTAATTTAAGTGCACACCATCTCCTGGCCTCTCGGGGTTGGGTAGATGACTTTGCCGGACGCATACCAATCATTGTCGAATGCGTACAGATGGTCGAACTTCAGCTCGGCAGCCTCAACAAGCGCCCAGTCCCAAGGACTCCAAAATGTGGGCCGTTTATCCATGGTCTGACGCGTCAAAATGCCGCGCGATGCTACTACGTGACCGCGTAAATCGCTTGTTGATGCGTTTGGCCAGCGGCCAGCTAGACTGAGGTCTTTGACTTAAAAAAGGACGCTAGGATGATCGAGTCACCCTATGTTACGCACCGTGAAATCCTACTGAACGGTAAATACGGCACGGCCTACCTCCTTCAAGAATTTGTCCTTTACCAGTACGATCCCGAGCGGTACTCATTTGAAATCGATCACCATCGCGGGGGATTCGACAGCAGACACCTTCAGGTCTACCAAGATATGAAGCAATGGTTCGGGGACAACGGTCTTTCATCAACAGGCTTCAAGGAGATCGCTGCGACCATCCAGGCTCGTTGGATCGGACAGGCCGAAGCTAACCGTGCTGACCTTCTTCGCTTACGTGAAATGCGTCCAGAGGATTATCCGAATGAGCCGGGGGCAGATCAGCTGGATTCCTACCGAACGAAGCTCGCGAACCTTGAGATGTTTCATCAACGTTTTGTAGACAAGGGCTACTTGGACGCCGATGGCTAGAGCTTAGTCAGGCGAAGGGGTCGATGAAAAATTTCTGGCGTAGTAATCGATCAATGCCGAAGCCTGCGTCCCCTTCCTGAAATTCAACTGCTCACTCATATCCAAAGATGGAAGCATGTGGATCAATTGTTCTTCAGCAAAGAGCTCAACAACGCGTTCCGACTCCAGCCCATCCACTAGCCTGCCAGTCATCCTCTGAGCCGCCTCAATCGTGGCGCCGATCAAAACGTCGGCAAGCTGAACCGCTGGACTCTGTTTGGAATCAACCTGTGTAACAGCGGCTAACTTGAGTGGAAATCGGATGCTAGCGATAGCAGACTGCCGAAATTCAACCTCGTCGGTGTGATGGATTTGACGTTGTATGAGATCGTGGTAGGTCAGCAAATTTTTTGACTGATCATGCTCGACCCGATAGGCGCCGGTGCTCATTTGCTCCATGCGTGAAATGAGGGCTAGCAATACCGGCAACGCCATATCGGTAGTGACTCCGGGGGTCGCGATAGCACCCAGGCATTCCGGTGCCGCGTGGAATGCCAAAGGCCCTAGGGCTTCCGGAAGTTGTTGCCAATGTGTCTGCTGAGCGGCGGCGACAAGAGCTGCGAGGGCAGCGCCACTTTTGAGCTTCATCGCCTCTTGAAATCTGCGCTCCAGCTTCGCCATCGGCTCAGGCCCCAACATTGTAGGGCCAGCGTAGTAGAGCAATGATGCCAATGCGTAATTCTGCCCATCCGCATAGAAATCGATTTCCCGCTCGTAGTAGAAGGGCTCGACCGCGTAATCCAGAAATTTGAGCAGCAGGGCGAAGCGCTTGTCGCAAACATAGGTGACGCATTTGTAGTTCGCCAGAAGATCACCGATCAAACCCAAAAGCCTGGGATGATTGCTTGAGCGCTTGGACAATGATCTGTATTTCAACTCGGGGGCCTGCAGCTTGGGAAAATGCTCTCGAATCAGCCTGGCAGCGTCCACATCTTCAATGCCGATCGCCGAAGCGCCTTGGAAAGGCTGCGCTTGGTTCAGAAGGTCAAAGCCTGTGTAACCGCTTTCATCAATTCGGAAGCATTCCAAGCGAATCACCTTTTGAGGGAATTATCGAAGCATGGGGCGGTGCCCATTCTTGTACCGCTGTTCAAGGGCCAACCAGCGACTGGTAGACCTTGCTTACCCCTCCCTCCAGCCCCTTCACTGCCTGCGAAACAGTAAAGCAGCCGTAACGCACACCGTCCTTAGCACGCGCTGCGACGTTCAAAAAAACGACAGCATTACGCTTATTCCTGATAAATCTGAAAAGGTCGATCAGGTGGGTTCATCCAAACGGTGGCCTGCAACATACCGCACTAGGCAGGCGGCAACTCAGCGGGTAGCTCCCCGGCTCGCGCGCGGTCAGCCATGCTCACTACGCAGCGCTCGATGAACTGAAGCTCCTGCGTGAGCTCAATGGCGCGCTTTTCGAGCGCCTTCAACCCTTCCCGATGCTCCTTTTGTACCTCTTCAGGTGCTCTGGCGAGTCCTGCCAATTTCCTGCGGCCCTTCTCGATTTTTTCATTCACCTCTGCAAGGTACCTTTCTCCGAAGTCCTTTTTTTTGCCCATGAAAAGCTGGCATTCCAGGAAACGGATCGCGTCATAGATTTTCAAGACCTCACCACTGGTCTTGGAGTGCACAAAGTTCAGGCTTCCTTCATCAAAGGCGTGATGCTCCTGGTTTTGGCCGCCCCAGTTCACCAGATCATTCTTGATGAAATTGAAGTGCGATAGGTCGTAGTCAATGAAGGGTTCCACAAGCTTGAAGGTGTGCTCAAGACTCACCTGCAGGTACATACTCTTCTTGAGCTGCGATTTGTTGAAGTTCGCGGTGACCTGGACGCCGTTCTCTATACAGAACTCCAGTACCATGGACTCGAACCAGATCCGGCAATACAGCAATGCTTGCCGAACGTCGAAGACCGACATCGCCACGTGCACCTTTTTCTGAAAACCACCTGCGTGATCAATGACCACGATGCCTTTATTCGTATAGCTGAGCACATGGTTGGCGTGCTGGTCGCATTGAGGATGACGGTCAGCGATGATGCAGAAGCGCTCCCAGAAGAGGCGATCATGGGTGGTCACCACCATCTGGATCCGGCGCAGGTAAGTGTCATTGAAAAACAGATCAATGATGTTGGATCGGTGATCTGTGTCGATCGCATTGACGACGTCATCAAAGACGATGAGCGGAAAATTGTTTTTCTCAGCCATCGCCAGAAGAATCGATAAGCCCAATGCCCTCAGATGCCCCTCGCTGAGCACGGCAAACGCATCCAGCAGAGATCCGTCCACGTTGGTAATCTTGATGCGGTAGCTCTCCGTGAGCCTTTCAAAGGTCAGTGTCTCTATCTGCTCATGGTCATCGTCATGATTATTGATCGCGCGGTAGTACTCGGCAGCCTTGGCTTCGATCCCTGTGATGCGCGCTTTTTCGAGCTCTAGCTTGTAACCTAACAGGTCGCCATACAGCGTTCGGTATTCAGCCTCAAGATCCTTGAGCAACTGGTTGAAGTGGCTGTTATCCACCGAGTCATTGAGCAAAGCCGTTCTCTGCCCTATCAGCGCAAGCATCCTGTCATTGGCGTCTGTGAACCCGGTTAGCGCCTGGGTTTTGAGGTCAAACTGTCGTTTCAGCGACTCATCGACCTGCTTGAGGTGTTCGATGAGCGCATCCAGACGAGCCGCTTGAACCTCCGCCTGATCAACCTCCCGTTGCTTGCGCTCGCAGGCACGCAGATAGGCCTCGATCTGGACTGTACTGTCAGCGCAGAGCGCGATGAAAGCATTGAGGACAGACGCCGCCACTGTCGAGCGGTCAGTCGCCGTATGGAACTCTATGAGCACCGCGTCCAATGCGTCCATCGCCAGTGGGCAGGGTACATCGGCATAGGCATTGGCCTTCACGGAACTGATCCCGGTCGCGATCCTTGAAGCCCAGAGGACAACTTGAGCATCATTTTTCTGTTTGGATTGCTTCAGAGCCTCCAGAGCCCCGAGCGCCTTGATCTGATCACGAGCCCTTTCAAACGGGTTCACCGTGACTTGGTCAAGGGGCGTCAAACAGGCGGGACAGGTCTTCTCAGACGGCTGTTCGGTGGCTTCCAAAGCCTCCAAGGCTTCAAAAACAGCGCGATAGTTAACGTCACTGGCCCTTTTCAGAAACAGTGTCTCGATCTGCGTTTTGCGGCTGAGCAACCGCTTGGCGATGGCAGACGTACGCGCAACATGCTTGATGGGAATGACCACCGGTGCTTTGGCGGCTCGCAGTCGCTCGGCCCCACGGATGTGCATGTCTATCGTCTTGCGCAGCCGCTTTGCCTTGGGACGAATTTCGAAATCCTGATCGGCCCGCAGCCCCAAGAGCTGACAGGTTTGCGAAATCGCAGCGTACAGATCTGCCCTGTGCTTGCTCCGCACTTGGCCAAGCGCTGTTCGAGCGCGTTCAAGGTTCGTCAGGGCCTCGGCCTGGTCGGCACGCATGAATGCCTTGAGCGTAAAACTGTCAGGGCGCACGAATCGGGAAATGACTTCCTGAAGCTCTTCCAGGCCGAACAAGGTCGCCAAGACATCACTTTCGCCACTGCCAGTGTCCTTGGAGCCCAGGAGCGAAAACTCCTGAAGGCGATTGCGATCAATAAAGCAGCTTGACCAACTGATACTGGGCGCAATTTTGAGCTTATTCGTTCCCAGGAGAGCAAGCTGGGGCTTGGTTTCTCCTCGCGCAATGTACTGCTTGACCTTGGTCTTGCGCCTGGCGGCTTCCTTGATGTCCCCAGTGGTGCAAATTTCGATGGCTTCACAGAGCGATGATTTGCCGCCCCCATTGGGCGCGTAGAAAATGTTTTTCAGCTTACTGAATCGAATGAACGTGCCTTTGTCGTCAGCACCAAACTCGCCAAAGCCCCGGAAATTCCTGACGCGCAGGTAATCCAACGCCCCCAAGCCCGAGGGTGGTATCCGATCTAGTTCAGGCCTTTTATCGAGCACTTTCTTGAAGCGAGCAGCGACACGCTGGTAGTTGCGACCCAGCAATTGATCCGACGCCGTGGTGATGTGTGACTTGATGTGGTCGGAGTAGCGGCCCTTGCTTTGGTTGGCCTGGTACATACACCAAAGAAGCACCAGGTACGCATCAGTACGCCCCTCAAGGTTCTGCCTGGCAAAACTTAAAAGGTACTGACTCATTGCGCCTCCTCCCTGGTACGCATCAGCGTAACCGGACTGGCATCAGGAAGCCATTACCGAGCGTTGTGGATGGGCCGCAGTTCGGAAAAACTTGGGCAGTCTCGTACAATATGGGGGATGCACCCAACCTGACTCGCAGCCCCAGTTACAGAGATATTGATCCCATAGTCTGATCCCAAACCCGGTTTGACGCCCGGTATACTCAGGACAAATAGTGCTGCATCAAAACGCCGTTCAAGCCTCCAGCACCCATTTTTGATAATACCGAGGAAGCACTATGCCAGTTGACGGGCCTCTACCTGGGACGGGTGATCAGCACGACATCAATGCCGATGCAACACGTTGCCTGATGGCTCGACATCCCAAGAATTGGCGAGTGCAAAGCCTGGAAGGGACTGACGACTATGGCTATGACTTCCAAGTGCAGACCACGCCGAATCAACAAGCGACGGATATTTTCCGTATCCAGCTTAAGGGCACCCGCTCTCCGAATCTGACGGCGGATGGCGAATACATTTCGGTGTCTCTGAAAGCCACCACTGTCCGCTATTACGCCCGAGCCGTAGAACCGGTACTTCTGGTGATCTGCGACCTATCGGTGAACGAAGATCCTGTCGACTGCCCCCTTTACTATGTTTGGCTCAGGGATGAGCTGAATCGCATCTCGGTCGACGATCTGTCCGCTGAACGCAAATCCGTCACCCTTCGTGCGCCCACAAAGAACGTACTAAAAATAGCTACGGATCTCTCGGAGGACATTCGCCACCAGAACGAACTGTCTCGCATGGGGCATATCCTGAGTGAGCGCGCAGAGCAAACACACCCAGGGATGCAAGCAGATGACCGCTTAACCCTGGTTCAGGGCGTGGTAAAAGGCGTGGCTGCACGAGGCTCCGCACTGATGAACGCCTTGGCAGGCCCAACGGAAGACTACTGGGTCAACCCAGCTCGCGGCACGCTTGCCTGGAACTTGACTCAGGCCAAGGCAGATCTACAGGTCACCGCGCTGGATCGAGCGAAGATCCAGCTCGATGAGGCAGAGCCAAAACTCGAAGGGTCGGCCACCCTTGAGCGCGCAGAATATTGGCGCCTACGTGGCAACTGGCAGGTTCAAACGGGAGATAACAAAGCGGCAGTCTCTTCCTACCAGAACGCGTATGAGGTAACGCCGCTCCCCAAGTTCCGAGCAGCCCAGGTGGAAGCGGAGATCCGCATCCGATTCGAGAACGATAGCGACTCACTTGCAGAGCTACATGATTTACTGGAGGGTGAAGATCCAGCCATCATTGCCATTCGCTCCCGGCTGCATGCCGTGCAAGGGCATTACGAGTTGGCCGTTGAGCAGGCGAATTTGCTTGCGGAACCTCAACGGTCTTTCGCCAGAGCGTTTGCACATTGGCTGTCTGAAGAACCGGCAAATGCCCTGACGGACTGCGAGGCGGGCCTTGAAGCCTGTGACGCGTCCGATGACATTCGTGAACTATTGCTGTTGCTTAGGGCCCGAGCCAAATTTTCCCTCGCAGTGGCCACCGCCACTACGCCGCGACGTGAATCTATCCCACCCGCAGGTCTTCCGGGTGTAGACCTTCAAAAGCTTGAGGAAGCTTGGGTTGCGATTAACGATGCTGTCCTGTCCATAAAGGCATCTGGCTGGGGCTCCAACATAGAGCAGCTCGTCGACATCTGGGGGGCCACAGCGTCGGCCCTTGGCAAAGCAGAGTCGATAATTGCAGACCTGAAGGATGCAGCGCAGAAGCGCCCGGACTTACCCCATATCCATGAGGTCTTGCGGGGCATTGCGGGTCAATTGGCGGACTTCACCCTCGCATTGTCGGCAAATGATCAGTTGCCCGACTCACCTGACAAGCAGTTCTGGGGCACGCTTCTGCTCTATGAAACCCGTAAATTTCGGGCGTGCTATCAAGGCTTTGGCGCATACGTCGGTGACGTGGATCGCAGCCACCCCCTGTTTGGGGCGGCTGTCACCGCAGCGTCTATTTCGGCGCACAAATCAGTTCAGACCGGCCTCGTGAACCAGTGGATGGGGCTGCTCGAAGCAGATCCTGCTCTGGCCCCCGAAGCCGCCCTCGCACAATTTTATCTCCAGTTGGAGATGAGCAGGTTGGCCAAGGATGAGGCGTTGAGGACGCTGCAGGCCAGGTATGAAGAACTGGATCGGCCCGTCAGTATTGCACTCACCCTCATCCACGAGCTTGACCCTACCGACCCGCAGAGCGCGCAGGCGTGTGTTCGACTCTCCGAAAGGATCACTGAGCACTATGTCTTCTCGCCTGCGGTGGCTGCGCGGCTTGGGTTGGCCTTGGCGACCTTGAGAGATTGGCAAGGCATCGTAGAGCTGTGTCAAAGCAATCGAGTTCGCGTTGAGCCTGGCGATCGAATGGGAGCCTTCGAGGCATTGGCACTTGATCACCTAGGCGAAACGGAAAAGGCCCGCGACCGGTTGTTGAAAATTGTAGCCACAGGATCTGACGATCCACTGGCACTGAACACCTATGCGACGATTGCCACGCGTTGCGGCTACGTCGATGACGCCGTGGAGGCAGCGGAAAGAGCGCTCGAAACTGCGAGATCCAAAGGAGAACAATTGGAGTTCGTTAAGTTACTGTTCTTTCTCATTCAGTTTTCCGACCCAACGAGCGAACGGCTACTGGAGCTGGCCCTGCGAGCTGGCGAACTGGTGGATCAAAGTGTAGAGAGCCAGGAAGGCACCTACTTGATGATGCACCTGAGCGGCACTCTGGGTGGACGCAGTGACATCGACCTTGCCAGGGATAGAGAGCAGTTCCGCACACGCGCTGATGCATTCTTCAGGAATTTCCCGAATTCCCGGATGCTCTGGAGAGGCGAAATCCGAGAGGGCGCCTCTGGCACGGAGTTGGTGGAAAGCCTGAAAGCACTGACTGGAATGACGCCCGACAGAGAGGCCTTCCAGAAGCGGCTAGAGCGCTCCCTACAGCAGGGATTGAATACCGTTCCTTTCTCATGGCGCCCACGACTGGTGCTGTCTTACGTTTGCGATATCGTGCACCTGTGGGAAATTGCCAAGGTGTCCAGCCGGGATGATCGCCAGTATCACTTGGCAATGGTCAACGATACAGGTTGGCAGCCGACCGGTGCCGATGACCTGCGCAAGCGAGTGCCTTTGCTGGATTGGACAGCACTGTTAGTCCTTAACGACTTGGGGATGATCGACGCCGTCATCACTTTCTTCGGTCAAATTGCGGTGGCCAAGGCCACGATGGAGGAGCTTGCCGAGTTCACGAACCCCGTGTTTGGAAGCCCAAAGCGAAGCAAATGCTTGGAGCTGCAGAACGCTTTGAAACCCCATCTCGCCTCGATCCTTCAGCCCTCCCCTCCAGAGGTGGCAAGCGAAGCATCGCCCGCCAGAGTCATTGGGCGCAGCAACAGTGAAATCGTGGAGATACTTGGCAAAGAGCCGGAACGGTACCGGCTCTATTCTGATGACGAATCGCTGCGGATATTTTGTGCTGCAGGTTCCGAGGTCGACGGGTTCTGCACGCTTGATGTCCTGGCCGCAATGACAGAGGTTGGGCAGCTCTCCCCTATTGAAAAAGCCGGCAAAATTGCGCAGCTGTGCGAATGGCGGGTCGGGGTAATCGTACAGCTATCCGAAATTGTGCGGCTGCTCCCCCCGGCTGCCTTTACTGCACGAACCGTACGTCAAGCCGTAGAAATCCTCGACGCTGAACCTAGGCTCATTTCAGTGATCTCGGCGCTCTGGGATTATCGAGTGCCCTTTGAAAAATCGCTGGGGCATGCAGCATCGGCGTTGCATGCACTGGTGGAGCAGGCTCAGCTTCCTGAGACTGGACTAGCTGCGCTGATGCGACACTGGCATGTAAAAGCAGCTATGAAAAATGATGCCCCTGATCAGGCCCTTGAGACCATAGTCCTTTTGATCATCACCGCCGCACTCATGGGTCATTTGCCGAAGGCTTGCGCCAAACGACTCTGGGTGGTTTACAGGCTGTTGGTCGAGTCTCACCATGGAGACCAAATGGACGAGCGTCTTGAGAAGGTTTCCATCCGGTTGCTAGGTTCGAAATGTGCTCAGTTGGAATCTGTAGCGGCTGGCGAAGGGTTGCGAATCTTCACCGAGTTCAATGAGAGCCTAACGGAGGGCACGATTGACCAGTCAGAGTTCGCCAACGCTTACACCACAGCACGAATAGCGGCGCAAAGCCCCAAATTCGGGCGATGAGTGCGGGCCGCAAGCGCTGGACGCAGCGCTATGTGGCCTAAGTATGGTCGACGCTGGACGCGTCGCAGTTAGGGTTGGAGCAGATACCCTCACGCGCTTCTCGAAGCGCTCTCTTGACCGCCGGAGCGAAATCATCCGCATGACGGGCCGACGAGACCACCCCCCGCTCTACATCCGCTAGTTGGCGCGAATCAACCTTGTGATAGAAACGGCCACCGATGCTTTTCGGCCTGCTCAGTTTCTGGCCAGGAGTGGTTATCATCGTAACCACAACACGACAGGGCAACGAGCTCATGACCTACGCACTTATAGACAATGCCACCCTCACAGCTGTCCAGCGTGCCACTGGAGCTGTCACGGTACAAAACACCGACACGATCAATGGAGACCTGTGCGCTGTAGAGAACTTCCTCCAGGGCATTCTTTTCTACGATGACCTGTTGTGCATCGACAACTACAAGCCTCAGCACCGGGAAGCGCGGAAAAAGCAGTTCCCGTACCTGCGCTTCGTTGACCCAACCCAGTTCGAAATGCAGACGGTCGACGAGGTTGCACAACGGGAAGCCGCGCTGATCCGCCCCGAGATTCGCGGAGGTAAGTTCGTCGATGAGGACTTCGCAGGTCTCCTGGAGCAGCTGAAAATGAACATGGTCTGCACCTGGGATAAATCTTCCAGCGTGTACTACCTGACCATGAGAATGCTCGGGCACCAAGCCACTGATGCCTACGGCAAGTACAGCGCCTTGAGCGCTGCAATCTTTGCCGAATTGGCAGATGTGGGCGACACACGTGGACGCTGGTCGCAAGAAGTGAAACTCGTAGGCTCCGATGGCCACGTCTTCACCGAGCAAGACTTCGCCAGGAAGAAGCCCGAAGATTTCGGCGGCGCCACAAAGCAGCTGGAGATGTTCATCGCTTCCCTGAACTGGCTGGCCTACAAGTCCATCTACTATTCCATGGCAGCTAAGCACCTTAAGGCCGACTCGTTTATTCATCCGATACGCCATGCCTATCAGTTGCACTGGCTGAAAAAAAGCGGCTTCTTCGGTCACGACTTCACGGCTCGCCTCCTGGCCAACCTCTCCAGCAAAACACAGACGAGCATCGCTGAAATCAAATCTCACGGGGGTGCGCAGACTGTCGCTCTCGACCTGCCGCTTTTCTCAGCCTGGATGACCCAGGTCTCCGGCAGCGTGCCGAACGCGATCATGGCTGCCAAGCAGATTCGCAACGAAGACCATTTCGTCACCATCCGACAGACTCTGAAGGAAATACGGGTCGCGTTCGATGAAAAGGGCATCGGTGACGGCAACAGGTTGGTGACCAAATTGATAGGCGATGTTGACAAGATTTGCGGCGACCTGAAACGCAAATACGGCGTGCCCTCTGCCCAAGGCATCCAAGGAAGCTTCCTGATCAAAGCGGTTAACACCATGACTGGATGGGCCGGCATTCCGGGCTTACCGGATCGCGAGTTTGCCCTGTCCACCCCTGAGTTCATGAAGTCGCAGTCGACCAAGGCGTTCACGACCGTCGTAAAGGACATCACGGCAGAGCTGACGTCTATGGAGCGCCTCGGTGGTGTTCGAGACCTCATGGCCAAGTCGTTCGTTATCGACGAAGAAAAATTCGGCAGTCCGAAGGTTCAAAACCCCCGGTACCGTCACGCGACCTCTGAGTGGCAAAAACCAATGTAAATGCCGCTGCGTAGCCCTCCCCAGGGCATTGCTGTACACAGGGCGGGCCGTTCTGATGATGGGAGTGCCCACGTTGATCTGCATTCAGACCTCAGCATGACGACGCTACGCGCAGTCTAGAGACAGCAGTTTTTGTACTTAACACCGCTTCCGCAGGGACAGAGTTCGTTGCGCCCGTATTTCCTTGGGATCAACGCGCGCTCCATGGCTTTCATTCCTTGAGCTACTGATGAAGGAGGCTTCATTCCTTGGGTTAGGGTATCCATCGCTAGTGAGCGCTCCCAAGGAAACTCAAGCGTTACGCCGAATTGGAGTTCCCCCTCCAAACCAACCGACACGCCAAACCAACTTGCAGTTCGCTGAACGTACTTTCGCTTGGCGCACTGCACTTCTAGGACTTTAATGGCGTCCTCGCTAGGCTCAGGATTGCAATGCACACAGATCCCGCTCCCTGCGCCCGTCATACCAGCAGTGAAGTCATGCCGCTTCCCATCAAGCTTCGTCTGCTTGATAAGACCATCTATGGCTTTATGAATGGCGCTGCACGTGTCTTCCCCCATCGACAAAAGAGTGAATCCCAGCTCCATTGTTGACGGGACTGGACGGCGCTCGATCTGCTCGATCAGACGCTCGTAGTAGGTTCCATTCATTTTCGTCAACAGTCCCTCCGGAACCCGCTTTCCTGCAAGTCCTTCACGCCTCACGGTCATGGCGACATCAAGGTCAGCTGCGATCGAATCATCCAACATCAACATGCTGAATTCGTCTTGAAGCCACAGATTGGAATGAAGGTGATATGCAAGCGCGACGAGTTCATGACTGATCATTAACTTCTCGATCGCATCGATGCGCATGCGGACGTAGCTGAGGAAACGCAACGGCGTGTCCAGCATTTCAGCGAGGACATCGAGAAAGAATATGTCCATAACAAAGGGAGGGCGGATGATCGCATCAGCCGAATACTTCAGATACTGACTAGCCTGGAAGGCGAGCGCGGGGTAGTGATCCGACACCACGCAGAGCGGATAGATTTCTCTGATGTGTTCCGGTAAATCGACCGTCTGGCCCCGATCATTTTCAAGCCGGCACTTACCTGAAAGAATCGCCGTTGCACATTCGGCCCCCTGGTCGTAGGCTTTCTGAATCGCAGCTGCAAAGTCGGCCTTGATTTGTCCATCGCTGCCCTTGCGGGCGGCCAACGTCAGCTTTTTGGACTTGGCTTGGACGATGATCACCCGGTCGCCGAAAACAACCAGTACATCAGCCTCAGCAACGATCCTTTTCCCCTCGTACAAATTGACGTTGGTGTGGACATTTGCCGTACCGAACACCGCAACTAAACGACGGTAAGAGAATCGCTCAGTGAACGCGCCACGGTTGTCGGACGCCTGCTGCTTGTAAGCCTTGTCTTGGTTCATCCAGAAAAAAGGCGACTCATACAGCGCCTCATAAATTGCGTAGTGAGAAAACAGCAGTACTGAGCCCCTTCCAGTCGGAAGCAGCGGAGTCGCATTCACCTGGTTGAAGTCACCCACCTCTTTGAAGCCGGCATTGTCGCCGCTAAACGAAAAAACGTCGAAGAATGCCTCAACCACTGCGAGATCCTGACTGGCACGCTGAGCAACCTCTGCCGCAGTAAATTCATAAAAACTCACCACCGACTCTAGTGGTATTTCTCCTGCCTTCAAGTCGAGACTCGACCGAGTGTCCTTCGTCGCTCTGTAGTCCATCAAATCACACATAGCTCTCGCCATCCGAAACGCTTGCCCGCTGGAAAAACCTTTCACTCGGATAAGCCAGTCGTCATCGACAGCATGCTTCTCCACAAAGAAATCTCGGTACTGGAAGCTGTAAGCGGACTCGGCGCCATAGAAAATTGGCTCCTTCATCATTTCACCCTGCCAGAAATCGTCCATGCCTTCTGCGTTGCCGACGTGGCTAATCATTTCCCCCATGGCCGCTCCACTCATTGACTGATGAAGCTCCTCCATCAGGCCATCAGTAAGCGTTACATAACTCAAGAGCGTTGCGTTGTCAGGCTCGGTCAAATCAAGGGACTGCCTCATCATCAGCCCCAACAGCATGGTAGTTTCGTTCCGATTAAGACGAGTAGGATCGTACATATGGCTGAGATCGGAAGCTTCATGCTCCCCCTGAAAGGACACCATATTGTCTCGGTAGCAGATCCCGGCAATCGCATGAACGTAACCAGACTGGGCTGTCAGTTCGACAAGCTCTTCAATGACTTCAGCTTCACTTCGATTTGCAGCACGCATCTTGGTACTCCAGCGGGGGTTGCGGGGGAAATCTTGGCAGTTCTGAGCTCTGAAGCGCCTATTCCTTGCAGGCCAGCTATTCAACCGTTTGGGGGGCACCACCGGCTCTGGGCGCAACATTTTCACCATCGAACTCTATGCCACCCTCTCTCGCCATCGCCGGCAACGTCGCGTCATATAGCTCCGGGAGCAGCAGCCGCATGCGCCTGGGCCTGTGAGGGTAGCAGTATTTGAAGGCTTGTTCAGGAGTTCACACACCTGATCTTTGACCGGGAATTCTCCGTCAGAACAGTTGTTCCTTTAGGTGGCAGCATCGTTAGATTCGCGCTTAGATTACACATGGGTATGTTGAGAAGATGCATGGAAGCAGCTTTCGCTATACTGTACATGTATCCAACTAAATCAATAAAACACTAGTGGTTAATGCAGACCTCGATGAGCGGTAGGATGAGGCCGGAATATGTGCATTGGGCAGCGGAACGCCGCACACAGCCACATGCGGAACAGGCATGCAAAGCAAGTTAGCCATTCTCGCCGCCGCCCGCAGAGCGCATCACTGGATAATCTCAATATTGCTAATAGTCGGCCAATTGCCATTAGTGGTAGCGTTGCAGTATTGGCTGGCTCCGTTTGTGTGGCTTTGGTCGGCAAGACGGACGCCCGATTTCTGCAACTCTTCTAGCGATACAGGGATGTCATGGTGCGTATTACTAGCCCCTCCAACGCAGGTGGGCCAGCTGCAAGGCAAGGCTTCAAATACCAAGACCATGTTGCCGTCAGCTATATCTTCAAGATGCTCCGGGATAGCAGCTACCTTCAGGTGGAATGCGAGACAGCCGACGATATAGTCGTGGTATTCCGATGCGATCGGCAGCGCGTCAACGAGTACATTCAGGTCAAGACGACCGAAGGTGATACCAAGTGGAATTGGCTGGAAGTAACCGCGCTGGACGGTAAGAAGGCCGATTCTTCCCTGCTTCACAAGTCACTGAAGTGCGATGTGCGGCCAGGTGCCGCGCGCTTTCGGCTGGTGACAAAGCGGGACGTCGCAAAAATTCTTGAAGGCTTCAAGACAGAGCTGGATAAGCGGGTTTTGCCAGATACCACCACGGCCAGAGGCAATAAACTACTAAAAGAGTTTAAAATGTTCGTCTCTCCCCAAAATCGAAATTTCTCTTATTGGGCGGAAAATTGTGTCTGGCAAGTACATGGCGATGTTGAATCACTGGAAGCTGTCAATATCAAGGCCCTGTCCAGACTGGCAGAGGATTTGGGAAATCGCCCAAACAACACCCAGACGCAGGCAATTTACGACGATTTTCTGGAGATGGCCGACAAGGCTGCCACAGCTAACGTGAAAACAGCCGCAGCTTCCAAGATCATTCACAGGGAGTCAGCGTTGGCTCACTTGAAGCTGTTACTGGATACAGCTGACGACAGATCAACGGCGACCGCTAAACCCTACAAAAAGCGACCAGACCCGTTCTTGGTCGAATTTCACGCGAGCACCGAAGAGGGGCTGCTGCATACCTTTTCTGGGTTTGACGTGAAGTATTCGCTGAATCAATGGCGCCACGATAACTTCGCAAGGCATCTCATTGAATGGCTTCCCGAGTTTTCCCTCAAAGCCAGCGAGATCGTGAACATCCATGCGCACGACGCCGAAGCAATTCTTGCAC
Organism: Pseudomonas viridiflava; assembly: GCF_900585905.1. Taxonomy (GTDB): domain Bacteria; phylum Pseudomonadota; class Gammaproteobacteria; order Pseudomonadales; family Pseudomonadaceae; genus Aquipseudomonas. The sequence goes on along the minus strand of NZ_UTVH01000001.1, from coordinate 428,243 downwards.
GGTCGATTAGCGCTTTCAGCGACAGTGAGCTCCCACGCGACAGACTCATCGCGGAACTGATACTTCACGCCATCTTGCGAAGCCGCCAAAATAGCGAACCCGTCGCATGCAAGGTCTTCTACAAATCAGCCGGCAAGCTTTCGGAGTTTGGCAACGCTCATATCGTTCAGAAACCTGGCCAGGATGATCAGCTTTGGCTAGGCCTTGCTCGCCTGATCGAAGCGAATGACATGGATGCGTCGCTGGAGAAAATCTGCGAAGTCCTTGATGCCACGATTTCTGAAGCGGTGCTCTCGGCGGAACGCGAGATAATCATCTCCCTACGAGAACCGTTGCACCATCAGCCGAAAGCAGACGCATTCAACCAAGCCCTGCACCGCAATTCGCCGGTTGACGAAATGCTGAATGTCCTTTGCTTCCCCATCCTGTTGACCTACGACAGCGAAGCCCTCGCATCAGGCTGGCTCGCTGACTACGTCAACCATCTCAAGCTAGAGATCGAAAGCCACTTCAGCACCTTCACCACGCAACTGCCGGAAAATATCAGACAGGTGAAGGTGATGGTCTTCCTGGTGCCAATGGAAAGCATCGAGAAGCTAACCAAGGCCTTTAACGCGCGCTGCAAAAAACTCGAAGAATTGCGGGCCTGAACATCCCGCTTTTTGGTTCGTATGGCGGAAGGTACAGAGGATCTAGGTAACCGGAACAGGTCAGTCTGCGCCGAAGATCTCAAGGAAAGATGCGGTGATGAACTACGAAACGATCAAGAACAAGTTGACGAAGCTCGGAGACGAGGGCGCATCGACGATCGATGTGCTGCTTGCCATCAACACCATCGTCAACAGAAGCAATTCAGACTGGGAAGGCCGCGATTTAGTCATCCGAGCACTCGACAAATTCAAGCTTTTCGACACAGTCGAACAGTCGCTCCTACTCAATATGGTGCGAGCTGTTGGACTATATCCCTACATCACGCCTCACCTCAGCAGTATGGGACTTTCTGACCGCTTGGCATACGAGGCGCATAAGGTTGAAGGCGTAGAAAAAGGCATGGTGTTTCATCACCTACAGGCCCACGTCTTCAGCTTGATTATGCAAGGCCGAAACGTGGTGCTCAGTGCTTCTACAAGCGTGGGAAAAAGCCTGGTCATCGACGCCGTACTGGCGCAGAGACGATTCAAAAAAGTGGTAGTGATCGTTCCGACCATCGCGCTGATCGACGAAACCCGTCGCCGCTTGGTCAAGCGTTTCCAGGACTTCAACCTGATCACGCACCCCAGCCAGGAAGCAGCGCCCGAGACCACCAACGTCTATCTGCTCACCCAAGAACGTGTCATCCAGCGTCCCGACCTGGCGGATGTGGAGTTCTTCGTCCTGGATGAGTTCTACAAAATCGACCTTTCGAATGACTCAGACGAAGGTACCAGAGCCATTGACCTGAGCTTGGCATTTCATAAGCTCGCCAAGACCGGTGCCCAGTTCTATATGCTTGGCCCACACATCCAGAAGATTTCAGGCTTGGAGGGCTACGAGTACCACTTCATCCCCTCGGACTACAGCACTGTCGCGGTCGACATCCAGAATTTCAACCTAGGGATGCGCTCCAAAGAACGAAAGGAAAAGTTGCTGGAACTGATTACCACCCTGGATTCCCCTACCCTGATCTACTGTCAGGCACCGGCCAGTGCAAACAGGGTCGCCGAGTACCTGGTTCAGGAAGCTGGCCTGACCCCTGTGCCGGAAACGCAGGAAATCGCCGCGTGGATTTCGAAGCACTACCACCCTGAGTGGAACGTTGCCAAAGCGATTTCTCTGGGCATTGGGATTCACCATGGTGGAGTGCCACGCGCACTGCAGCAGTACATCGTCAAGCTGTTCAACGAAGGCACCATCAAGCAAATCATCTGTACATCGACAATGATCGAAGGCGTAAACACGTCTGCAGAAAACGTGATTATTTACGATCGCCGACTGAAAACCTCGACGTTCGACTATTTCACCTACAAGAACATTTCCGGTCGCGCTGGCCGCATGAACAAGTACTTTATTGGCAAGGTCTTCATGCTCGAAGCACCTCCGCTTGAGCAAGGCCTTACGGTCGAGTACTCCATCGGCAAACAGGATGAGTCCTCACCAATAGGCCTGCTCATGCAGCTGGAAAACGAGTATCTAACAGACATCTCGCGAGGAAGGCTGCAGGAGGCGTATGCCAATCCTGTGCTATCGCAAACCACCCTGATCGAAAACCGGCATATTCCCATCGAACGCCAAGTGGAGGTTGCGGGCAAAATTATTCGAGACCTTCCGGAGAGCCGCAAACTGCTGGGATGGAAAAGTATTCCTGAGCCGGCTCAGTTAAATTACCTATGCGAGCTGGTCTATAGCTTAGAAGACAACAACCTGATGGACTATCTGATTGCGTCCAGCTCACAGCTGGCTTGGCACATCAATGCCCTGCGAAACCAGAAAAGTCTGCCTCACTACCTGAAAGAAGCAGTCGAAAACCGGCGAGGCGATACCACCGCGAGCGAAGCCATAAACCTTCGCCTGAAGTTCATCCGTAACATGGTCTGCTTCCGGTTGCCTCGGGACATTATGGCCGTGAACAAAATTCAGGCCGACGTGCTGGCTAAACGAGGGATCGAACCCGGCGACTTCAGCTTCTTCGCGGAGCAGTTGGAAAATATGTTCCTCGACCCTCTCCTAACAGCCTTGGATGAATACGGGATCCCCACCCAGATCTCGACACAGATCAAAAACCTGATTTTGCCCTCGGAACACCTGAACGACCTGCTGGAAAAACTCCGAGCACTGGCCCCGCGAGTCCCGCGCCTTCAATTAACCAGCTTTGAAAAGAGCTTGATGAGCTGGGCGGTCGCCGAGATGTAGCGTTTCCCCCCGTGTGCCGCTCTCGTTGGGCGGCTAGAAACTTTCAGGCTTTTGCATTGTGACGGATAACAGTTTTGTGAGGAACTGCAATGCCCAACCCATTGGTAATTAAAGATCAAAGCTTTTCATCCCAGATTGACGCTGAACGCTTCTTCTACGGTCTACGTGACAAGAACCAAAAAAACGGTGGGACATCACAGGCGCTAACGACTTCGAGCTCCTGCAGGACTTGTACGTGCGGTACTGCACCGCGACTCGACCCACTCCAACCCAACTGACACGAAGCGCAAGAGTTCTTCAATACGCATGGGGGCCTTATAAGACCAAATGCATCAAGAAGCTCTTTGATCAGCTCAGCACCTGAGCCAAGAAAACCGGGAAGAGCAGACGGCTGATCTTGCCCCACAAGCTACGCCACCGCGGTGCCTACTCGACCCTCCAAAGCCCTGACTTGGGGAAGTCTCGTCACCCTTTCGAAGTCCTATAGGCACAACCTGAGATGGCCTATAAAAACTACACGCCGATCCCACATTACATCTACCAGTTGCTCGCTGATCGAGATGATCAACGACCTCAACAGCGAATCAGAAAGTTTCAGGATGTACTGATATTGAAGGAAAAATGCTGCTCATAATGCATAATCTACCTGCAGAGTAGGCAGCGCTCATTTAGCGAGAACTGTGGGAAGCTGGGAATATAATACGCCCATCGCCAAAGGTGGGTACTGAAGCCCTCATACCCACCACACCCAGCCAGGGGCTAGGCATCGAGCTCTGTCTGCCCCATTTTCGACTATTACTGATACGCGCTGATGGTTTCGATTTCGCTGACAATTCTTTTGGTCAACGCAGCGATCTGCTTTGGATCAGTGTACGCCAATCCCCAACGCGGTTTTCTGTCTGAAAAGTTGTAGCGCAGGAAGGTCTGGCCTGAAACCTCATGTTGTTCGTCAAACTCATCAGTGATGAAATCAGGCTCCCATTGATAGCCACCCTCAGCGCTCAAGTGCCCGAGCAGGTTTCGGCAATCGATCAAAATTGGTCTGAGATAGGGATATGCCGAAATTCGCGCTTTCTGCCTGGCCAAATTGTTCAGCAGCTTGTAGCCTTCCTCGACCACCACCAAGTCGCGCTTGTCGATTTTGGTGACAGCGTCGCTATAAGTACGAATCGCGCTGTACGTTTCACGAAGCTGATCAACGAATTTCTCAACACCACGAATCAAGTCGATATGTACCAGCGGGTCTTTGCCGACCAAGGCCAACGCCTGAACATCAATCGTCGATAACAAACTCTCGATCGCATGAACAGCCTCCAAGGTAGGAGGGTTTTTTTTCGGGTCTATCGGTTCCTTGAATCGCCGAACCTCATAATCCAGCGCCTGAACATCTAAGCCATCAAGGTGAAAATTTTGCCCCGCAGGAATTGCTACCTGCCATTTCCAGAGCAGAAATGTGCTCAAGCCGAGATAGCTACGAATTTCATCCCAGCCCAAGATATGTAGCTCAGGCAAAGCAACACTCGGCAAGCAAGGGTAAGGAGTCGAGTCATCCCTTTCATTCTGAGCCGCCGCATTTTTTTCTTCGATCCAATTGGATAGCGAAACTTTGACGTCAGGCTGTTTGATCATGAAGAAATAATGCGATACTTCCTTGTCATAATCCTCAAGTTTTCTCAACTCAGCACCAAGCTTGGTGGTGGTTATATCCTCATGCTTTTTGCATTGTGCAACGGCCTGAGTCGCAGGATCTCGAACATCAATGCCGAACTGCTTGTCACCACTCGTGCCATAGGCACTGATCCGGCTGTGAGTTCTATTGAGGATGGGTATTCTTCGAGCTTTGAGCACATATTCGAAAACGTCGACGCAAAGTTTTTCAAAATCCTTCGCGTCCACGGGTGGCTGAAACCGTTTGAGCTTATCCTCTACAGCGGGGGGAAGCCTATTCACTTTCGCTCCTGCATTTTGGAATGTGCCAAACTGAATCGTTCAGTCCAGACCGGTTCTTGTCATCTACAAGCTTAAGCTCTGCCCTCCGATTGGCTAGACCGAGAAGTCTTTATTCGTAGACCACCATGGTTCGCGACGAACATTACAGGGCAAAATCGTTCAATGAATGATGCCGCAACGACATCATCGAAAAAAGCCGCCTACTGCGATTAGTGCGTTGCAAGCCCGCTCGAAGCGGTCAGGAAAAAGCGCGTGATAAAACAATATGAAGAAGCTATGACCAGAGCTGCTCACGCGCCTCCACAGGCACGAGAAACTGAAAAATAGCCGAAATCTGATGAGCAGACTGCGCCCTACCCTAATCGACCTCCCCACCCAGGATCGCCTGCGGTGGGCATCAGTCAAGGTCGCGCCCACCGAAACCCCGCACGTGCGAATTGCACACGTTTAAAATACTGGGTGGATACAAGAAGTAGGCCCCGCGCGGGATGCTAGCGCAGGGTCTAAGGGCTATCAGCGGGAGTGATAGATGATCTTCGAATCACCCATCAGGTCTTCGACGTTCACGAGGGGTACGGACGAGCGAACACGACCAGAGCTTGTCTGACTATGTCCTGTGGAAATCTGGGATCTGGTCAGATAACCGTCGCCTGCTTTCCTACCTGTCGGCTTACCAGTCTGATGACATGAGGATTTCATGAATCCGCTCCGGGGTGAGATTGGCTTCGCAAAAACTGGGTTTCCGGCGATAAACGCCAGATGCCGTCTTTTTCTGAGCCGTACACTGTCCATTATCGGCCACCTCTACCAAAAGACCCACGCCATCCGACGAAATACTTTCCCAGCGCTGGATGTTATCGGCGGTGGAAAAGCGCCAATCCAAGCCTACGTCTTCGATGGACGACAGTTCATTCAGTAGATCCATTACTGATTCATACCGCGTCTCAGGGTTGTACCTCAAGCACTTTTTGATGATGGCCTTGAGTTTTTTCGGCACGTGTCGCGGAATTTGCACAAGATCAGGATAGGCCTCCGAGCGCTGCGCCCGCGCGAGTTCAGCACCATTCGCGAAGGCATCGCGCTGCTGCTTCAGGGACTCCAGACCCACCAGTAACCGGTACAAGGTCAGCCCCACCTGATAAATATCTGCGCTGTTGTTGAAGTCGCGGGTAGCCGCGCTTTCGGGCGGCAAGTGGAGGCGGTACGTGGCCTCAGGTGTGGCAAAGCCATCGCCGTCCATGTTCTTCGCAAAGCCAAAATCGGACAGCAACGCTTCGTCGGTGTCAGAGATCAGGATGTTGTCAGGCTTGATGTCAAAATGCAGCAGCCCCTTGGAGTGGATGTTGTTGAGACCACTCAGGAACTGGATGGCATAGCGGATCAGCTGCCGACAGGTCAGTCCTTCTGCTTCCACGACCTGTTGAAGCGATCCCCTGCGATAATACGGCATGGCGATGTAGATGTGCTGAACATCCTTGCAGGCGTACAGCACCTGTACAACGTTGGGGTGCACGCTTTTGTAGAGCAACTGGGCCTCAAGCAGATACCGCTCTTCATTGAAGCCGTCAGTCTTGATCTGCTTAACCACGAGCTCAGCATCGAGGTGTTCGTCATGGACGACGTACACCTCGGAGTTCTCGCCGTTTTCGCCAATGCGCTGCTTTTTCTGGAACGACACCTGAGCTGTTTGATAAGGAATAATCATCGGGTCGCTCCTACGGCTACCAGAATGGCCTCACGAACGGCTGCAGCCTTGCCAGCTGGCCAGCCATTCACGTCATCCAGCTCAGCCTCACACTTTACGATCAAGGCGAACTGAGCTGGAGTAATGCCAAGCCGAGCGCTGATGCTTGGCTTGCGTCCAACGAAGTACTTTTTGATGCTGCTGCTGGCGAAGGACTCCATGAACACGGCTTCCAGATACAGCCGATCAGCGTCCTGATTCTGCGAGTTGCCCTCGGCGACCCGAATGCCAGCGACATCAACCTCGTACTCCCGAAGAATGTCGAGGATGCTGTGGCGCGCGAATTTGAGCTGCTCTGGCTTGTTCAATATCTGCGGGATGATCAAGGATTCGACGTTCAAGATTTGCCTAGCTTCATCGTCGTAGATGACGAAGGTTGCCTTTTTAGGCTCAGCGCGTATTCCGAGTGATCGCATGGCATTCCCTGCGTGCAGTGGTAATCAAGGAGTTGGACGGAGTGCGAACACTAGCATCAGGTCGCCGGCACCCACCATACCTTGCAGCTACTCTCAGCGGTTCTAATGACGTGAGCGCCTGCGAGGTTTAGCGACGACATCACCATTGTCTACAGCAACGCAAACGTAGCGCCTCATCTGGCAACTGATCGAAATCGACATATACCGGATCCAATTGCTGGATCCGCGCCATGAGGGTCGTCTCGATTTGGCCCACCAGCGCCCTGTCAGTCACCTACACCCGCACCAGATTGCAGCAAATAACACGGTAGTGCCCCCAATGCGCAGCGGTTAAACGCGCGAGCGATTCGACGTGCTGCTCAAACTCCTGCTGGCTCACATTGTTGCAGCACCCAAACAAGCCATGCACCCGGCAATGCTGATTACCGGTCAAGCCGCGTAGTGGCAGCTGACGTTCTGTGCCAGCTGAGTATCGTGGCCCACTGTGCGCCACAACGATCCGCTTCCCGATGAGGTTGGCGAAGGAGTAAGCGATGTCTGATATCAAGGGGGTCTGGGACGTCGCGGCTGGAGAGTTTGGTAGAAAACAAAGGTGTCCGGATTTCACATACTCGCTCACATGTGAGTGAGTCTGGAATTAAAGGTGCATCTCCAAGCCGAGGAGATGAGCCAAAGCAAAATCGGCCACCTCAGGATACACACCTACACGCTTTTACGGCATTTGCCTCGTGCGCGCGCCTACACACATACACAGCTCCGTGATCTCCTGTCCTATAAGAGTTCGATTCCCTCTACCCGCTCCATCTTCTCCCCAGTTACACAGATCGCTCCAACCGATCCCCCTCCGCTTCACACAACGTAAAACCCACATCGCAGCTTACAGGCCTCAAGCCAGCATTCAGCAATCTTGCTGCATCGGCGGGCTATCTACCCACGCCCACCGAAAAGTCCGCATGGTTTCCTAGACGCGCACCAGGCTCTGCAAATCGGTCAAAAGCGCTGGCCCTTCTGGACTCCAGTTCAGACGTTCCCGGGTCCTGGCGCTAGAAGCGGACATATCTTTACTGACGAAAGACGTGAGCCAGCCAAAATGAGCCGCAGCCTCTTCAGCAGTCAGAGCGGCGACGGGAAGGCCAAGCGTCTGGGCAAGGGTCTCTGCGATGCTCTTGAACGAAACGGCCTCTTCTGCGGTGGCGTGGTAGCGCGAACATGGCTCGGACCTCTCCAATGCCAGGCGATATAGCCGTGCGGTGTCCTTGAGATGCGCTGCCGACCAACTATTGAGCGCGCCTTCGATGTACGCCGACACGCCAGTTTTGCGCGCCAGCGCAATCACCTCCGTCACCAGGCCTTGTTTTCTGGTGTCGTGGATCTGCGACAAGCGCATGACCGAGACGTTGACGCCCCGCTGAGACAGCTCGAGCCCTGCCAACTCTGAAGCAACCCTGGGATTGGGGTGGTCAGGACTGAAAACGTCTTCGACGGCTTTTTGGCCGGGTGATGCGCAGCCCATTGCAGTGCTTGAGGTGATGACAAGGGGTCGGTCGCTACCTTGCAATGCAGAACCCAGAGCAAGAATTGCACGTCTATCTTTCTGACAGTTCTCGGCGAAGTTCGCAAAGTCGTGATCAAACGCGGTATGAATCACGCCATCACATTGACTGGCACCGCGCTGCAAACTTTGCAGGTCTTCAATATCACCCTGGTGTGCTTGTGCTCCCATTTCGGCGAGCGCTTTGGCGCCTGACTCGGAACGCGTCATTCCCAGAACCTGATGCCCTGATTCAATGAGTTCCAAAACAACGTGTGAGCCTACGAACCCTGTTGCGCCTGTCAAAAAAATACGCATGATCGAAAAATCTCTATGAGCGGAGTCGATAGCGTGCGCTTATGCTGCAGCGTGTAAAAACCGAGACATTATCAGGGTATAGACACTAACAGGATGAGCATGGCGGAACAGTCAAGTAACACCCTGGGGCGTTACCTGAAAGATTGCAGGGGACGACTCGACCCTTCAGCCCTCGGACTCCCGGCCGGGCGTCGGCGCACGCCCGGCCTACGCCGTGAGGAGGTCGCCGTGCGGGCCAATATCAGCCCTGTCTGGTACACCTGGCTGGAACAAGGACGTGGCGGCAGCCCTTCTGCGGAGGTGTTGAACAGGATTGCCGAGAGCTTATTGTTGACCGACCCTGAGCGTGAGCACCTTTTCCTGCTTGCGTTCGGTCGTCCGCCAGAAGCGGTGTACACGCCCCATGAGACCGTCACGCCCAGGCTACAGCGGCTCATAGATGCGCTTGAGACCAGCCCGGCGATCATCAGGACGGCAACCTGGGATGTGCTCGCGTGGAACCGAGCCGCAGCCGTGGTGCTGACCGACTACGCAACATTACCCGTTGAGCAGCGCAATATCCTGCGTCTGATTTTTTGCAATACCCGGATAAGAGCCAGGCAACTCGACTGGGAAACCATGGCGCGTTTCGTGGTCGGCGCGTTCAGGGCCGATGCCATCCGCGCGGGCGCGCAATCCGAGGTCACCCGGCTCGCGCAAGAGCTGTGCTCGCAAAGTGCAGAATTCGCAGCAATCTGGCGGGACAACGATGTGCGCAACCAGGGTGACGGGGTCAAACGCCTGCAACACGAAACACTGGGCTTGATCGAGCTGGAGTACTCGGGTTTTGCGATAGATGGGCGTCCGGACCTGAGCATGATCGTCTATAGCCCCATCAGCACATCCGATGCTGATCGCATCCGCCAGCTCATTCAGCAATCGTCGACAACGCCAGACGTTGGCCCCATTCAGGCGAACACGCCTGGCTGACTCGGCCGGACATCCACCCTGCCCCTACGTTGCAATGAACAGCGTCAAAGCTGCCAGCGCGGATTTGGCTAGGATGATTACCTGGCAGGCCGAAGAATCCGCCAACGCTGACGCTACAGAGAGAACCTGGCCACCAGTTTGTTCATATCCACAGCAAGACGTGACAGCTCTGAGCTCGCTGCAGCGGTCTGGTTAGCCCCCGCTGCGCTCTGGATGGAGAGATCGCGAATGCTCATCAGGTTGCCGTCGACCGAACGGGCGACCTGCGCCTGTTGTTCCGAAGCGGTAGCAATCATCATGTTCATTTCGTTGATCTCATTGATGGCTTTCGCGATCAGCGTCAGGGCTGCCCCTGCTTCATGAGCAATCGTGAGTGTGCCACCGGCCTGTTCGCAACTTTCACTCATGGCCTTGGTGGCCTGGGCAGTACCGGTGAGTATGTCACCGATCATTTTCTCGATTTCCTGAGTCGAGGTCTGAGTGCGATGTGCCAACGCCCTTACTTCATCGGCCACCACTGCAAAACCGCGCCCCTGCTCTCCGGCCCGAGCTGCTTCGATTGCCGCATTCAATGCCAGGAGATTGGTTTGTTCGGCAATTGTACGAATGACTTCCAGCACCTTGCTGATGTCTCTGGATTGCACTGCCAGACGATCTACATCGGCACTGGTGTTCTGTACCGTATTGCTGAGTTTCTCGATGGCGCTGACGGTGCTGGAGACCCGCGCGGCACCGGTACGTGTGGATTGATCAGACGCTCTGGCGGCATCCGACGCCGCCGCCGCATTACGTGCCACTTCATCCACCGCTGCGGTCATTTGATTGACGGCGGTGGCCGCCTGATCGATTTCATTATTCTGGCGCAGCAAGCCTCTGCTGGATTCCTCGGTGACCGCATTCATTTCCTCGGCAGCGGACGCCAGCTGAGTGGATGAATCCCCAATCAGCTTGATCGTGTCGCGCAGGTTGCTTTGCATGGCTTGGGTCGAACGCATCAAGTCGGAAAATTCGTCTTTGCCGGTGACAGTAATCACGCTGCGCAAATCACCTTTGGCAATGGTGTCGTTGACCCGCAGCATCTCGCGCAACGGTGTAACGATACTCTTGGTGAACAGCACGGCCAGTACAATCGTCGCCAGAACTGCAGCGGCGATTATAAAAATCACAAACATAAGCCCACTTTGATACGAATCTTCGGATGCTTTTCCTGAGTTTGCCGCTTCGTCAATGTTCATTTGAACGAGTCCGTTCACGGCCTCGTCAAGAAGACGGGTCACTGGGGTCACATTGGAGCTTAGATAGGCAAGAGCGTCAGTGACTGCGTTTCGCCGGATGAGTGCAGTCACCTCGTCAAATGCAAGCAGTGCTTTGTCAGTATTGTCGGAAACGGCCTTGAATAGTTGCCCTTCCTTATCGCTTGCAACAAACGGCGCATAGAGGTTTATTTGTTTTTTTAATTCCGCGCTAAGCGAACCTATCGTATTGGTTGTTGTGGCCATCTCTTGCGGATTGGTCTGGGACAGCATTCGCCGGACCTCCAGGCGCAGGCGCAACATCGCGGCATTGATCCGGTCGGCAACCACCACACTGGCCAATGCGTCGTTTTCGAGATCTCTGGCCGTCTCGCGGATCTCCCCCATTTTCCAGACGGAAATACCTCCCAGAGCAACCAGTAACAAAGCGATAAACATAAAGCTCAATGCTGCGCGTAATGATACTTTCAGGTTTCTCATCGCCACAAATCCTTAGTGTTAATCGACTTTTGGTTAGCACTAATGTCTATCGGCGAACTACAGTAAAGCTTGAGCCTGACAGCCCATCAAGCTTGATATGAGCCAATAAATCTATCCCGCTTCAGAAAAAGCAGCCCTGATAATCTTCGATAATTACCCAGCAAAATTATCGACGCGTTTCACCTGGATAATTTATCGCTATTAATTCATTGAGTTAGCATCACATTGTTGTTGCAGTCGAGGATGCGATAGCCACGTGCCACCAGCAGAATGCGTCGCCGTCTCGCGGCGCTTGTGCGCGCCGACACAAACGTAATCAAAATCGAATAGAGGCAACCAGCCGACTTAATTCAACCGCATGCTAGTCCAGACCAGGCGACGCCGGTCTGGCCTGAAAGGTCGCGGATACTGACAGGCTGCGGTCGATTTCGCTGGAGATTTGCGCCTGCTCTGGCGACGCTGTGCAATCAGTGCGTTGCGCTCGCTGATGTTGTCGATGGATTCGGTGATCTTCACCCGTGCATTGCACGCGTTCACCCAGGCAGATCGCTGAACGGTCACGCCAGCGTAATTTGTTGCGGCACCGCTGAGAACAACAGCGTCAGGCGATAAATCCGTCCGCCTTCAACAGGGTTTCCAGGCATTGCTCCTGGATGCCGTAGAAGGCTTTCAATTCATCGATCTTCGCCAGCAACTCTTTGGAGTTGTGCGGCTCAGCGCGTTTGACTGCCAGGATCATCTTGTTCTTGTTGGTGTGCTCCAGGGAGATGAACTCAAACACCTTGGTTTCGTAGCCACAGGCTTCGAGCAGCAGCGCGCGCAGGCTGTCTGTGACCATTTCTGCCTGTTGCCCCATGTGCAGACCGTATTGCAGCATCGGCCGCAGCAGGCCAGGACTCTGGATCTGCAAGCGGATCTGCTTATGGCAGCAGGGCGAACACATGATGATGGCGGCGCCGGAGCGAATACCCATGTGGATCGCGTAATCGGTGGCGATGTCGCAGGCATGCAGCGCGATCATGACGTCCAGCGCGCTGGGCGCCACGCTGCGGACATCACCGCACTCGAATGTCAGCCCCGAATGCTCAAGCCGGGTGGCAGCGTTGTTGCACAGCGTGACCATGTCTTCGCGCAACTCGACGCCGGTGACTTCGCCTTCGGCCTGCAGGGTATTGCGCAGGTAATCGTGAATGGCGAAGGTCAGGTAACCCTTGCCGGAGCCGAAGTCGGCCACTTTTATCGGCTGATCAAGCGCCAGCGGCGAGGCACTCAGGGCATGGGAAAACACTTCGATGAACTTGTTGATCTGCTTCCATTTGCGCGACATGGAAGGAATCAGCTCATGTTGTTTATTGGTCACGCCCAGATCAACGAGAAACGGCCGGGTCAGTTCCAGGTAGCGTTTCTTTTCACGATCATGCCCGCCTGCCGGCGCTTCGCGCACCTGCTGGGCCTTGCTGGTGAACAGCGTTGTCTTGCCCTTCTTGCTGAACTCCAACTGCACTTCGTCGTTGAGCGACAACAGGTGAGCATTCTTGAACGACGTGGGCAGCAGCCCGTCAATCAGCTGAACCGCCTCGGCCAGTGGCAGGTTCTTGGTGATATCGCGGGTCTTGTAGCGATAGACGAAAGACAGGCACGCCTGCTCCTTGACCGTCAGCGCCTTGATGATCACCCGCTGCAACTCGATCTCTGTGCCCACGTACTTGGCCAGCACCAGCTTGATGAACGAGTTCTGCGCCAGGCTGTTTTCCAGCAGGCTCAGGAACTGTGCACGATGATCCTGTACGGGCTGGGGGGAAGTGGCAGTCACTGACATCGAAAAGCGCCTCTGGGCGAGTGGAAACAAAGGCGACTATTTTAAGCCGGATGCAATGCAAACGCTGGACTAATTGTCCACTTGACTGAGCCAGGAGATAGTCGCTGATTGCCAATGACAATATTTCTTTAATTACACACGAGCAAAGAGGCTTTAGCCAAAACGCTCGTTCCCCGGCATAATCGCTGCACAACGCCAGGCCTGAAAGCTGCGCGGCGCAAGCGCCAGAGGCGGCGACAAGCCTGTAATGACATCCTGAGCTGAACGCTGTAACAATAAATGGCTGCCTGATATTCAGTGCCGTCTCCGGCACACGCCTTGAGAAAATCATCAATGAATAAGCTGTGTTTACTGGGCCTTTTGATCGGCCTGGCCAGTCAGCCCGTATTGGCTGCAAACGACGTCACCGCGCAGGCCCCCACCAGCAAAACCACACTGCAGGCGAAGAATGCGTTCATCGCCAACCTGATGAAACAGATGACCCTCGACGAAAAGATCGGGCAGCTGCGCTTGATCAGCATCAGTGACGAGATGCCACAACCGATGATTCTCAAGGAGATCGCCGCCGGTCGTATCGGCGGTACGTTCAACTCCGTCACGCGTTCGGAAAACCGCCCGCTGCAGGAAGCGGCAGTGGCCAACAGCCGCCTGAAAATTCCGATGTTCTTCGCCTATGACGTGATCCACGGCCACCGCACGATTTTCCCCATCAGCCTGGGCATGGCGGCCAGCTGGGACATGGCCGTCATCGCCAAAACCGGGCGGATTTCGGCCATTGAAGCGGCCTCCGACGGCCTGGACATGACCTTCGCCCCCATGGTCGACATCTCCCGCGACCCACGCTGGGGTCGCAGCTCCGAAGGGTTCGGCGAAGACACTTACCTGGTGTCGAGAATTTCCCGGGAAATGGTGAAGTCGTTCCAGGGCCAGAACGTGGCTTCCGCTGACAGCATCATGGCCGCGGTCAAGCACTTTGCCCTGTACGGCGCGGTTGAAGGCGGCCGCGACTACAACACTGTGGACATGAGCCCCACCCGAATGTACCAGGACTACCTGCCGCCCTACCGCGCCGGTATCGACGCCGGGGCCGGCGGCATCATGGTCGCACTCAACTCGATCAATGGTGTCCCCGCCACCTCCAACACCTGGCTGATGCAGGACCTGCTACGCAAGGACTGGGGCTTCAAGGGCGTGACCATCAGCGACCACGGCGCGATCAAGGAGCTGATTGATCACGGCGTGGCCAAGGACTACCGCGAAGCCGCCAAGCTGGCGATCAAGGCAGGCGTCGACCTGAGCATGAACGACAAGGCCTATGGCGAAGAACTGCCGGGCCTGGTCAAGAGCGGCGAAGTGTCGGTCAAGGAAATCGACAGTGCCGTGCGTGAAGTGCTGGGTGCCAAATACGACATGGGCCTGTTTGCCAACCCTTACCTGCGCATCGGCGACGCCGCCCAGGACCCGGCCGACACCTACGCCGATGACCGCCTGCACCGCGCCGAAGCGCGCGATGTAGCGCGCAAGACGCTGGTGCTGCTGAAAAACAGCAACGACACCCTGCCGCTGAAAAAGCAAGGCACCATTGCCGTGATCGGCGGCCTGGCCAAGAGCCATGCGGACATGCTCGGCAGTTGGTCCGCTGCGGGCAAGGCAAATCAGACAGTCACCATTTATGACGGCCTTGCCAACGCTGTCGGCGACAAGGCAAAGCTGCTGTATGCCAATGGCGCCAACGTCAGTGATAACGAGCACATCATCGACTATCTGAATTTCATCAAGAAAGAGGTCGATATTGATCCGCGTCCGGCACAGGACATGATCGACGAAGCCGTCAAGACCGCCGAGCAGGCGGATGTGATCGTCGCCGTGGTGGGTGAATCCCGGGGCATGTCGCACGAATCATCAAGCCGCAGCAGCCTGAATATTCCCGGCAAGCAGCAGGCGCTGATCAAGGCGCTGAAAGCCACCGGCAAACCGCTGGTGCTGGTACTGATGAATGGTCGTCCGCTGGTGCTGGTTGACGAAGTCGAGCAGGCCGATGCGATGCTGGAAACCTGGTTCCCTGGCACCGAGGGCGGCAACGCAGTGGCCGACGTGCTGTTTGGCGACTACAACCCGTCCGGCAAACTGGCGATGTCATTCCCGCGCTCGATCGGGCAACTGCCGATCTACTACGCACACCTCAACACCGGCCGCCCCTATTCGCCGAACGCGCCAGGCAACTACACCTCGCATTACTTCGAGGAAACCAACGGCCCGCTGTTTCCGTTCGGCTACGGCTTGAGCTACACCCGGTTCGATGTTTCCGACATCACGCTGTCGGCCACGGACCTGCCGCGCAAAGGCAAGCTGACCGCCAGCGTCACTGTCAAGAACAGCGGCAAGGTGGCCGGGGCCACAGTGGTTCAGCTGTACCTGCGCGATGTCGCGGCGTCCATCAGCCGCCCGGTCAAGGAGCTCAAGGGTTTCGAGAAAATCATGCTGCAAGCGGGCGAAGAAAAAGTGGTGACCTTCACGCTGAGTGAAGAAGACCTGAAGTTCTTCAACCCGCAGTTGAAATACGCCGCAGAAGCGGGCGAATTCAAGCTGATGATTGGTCTGGATTCCGAAACCCTGAAAGAAACCAGCTTCAATCTGCTGTAAGCACCCGATCAGTATGGCGGCGGCCCGACCGCTGCCAACATGACACTCACCGCAGCCCGTCAGTGGCTGCAGCGAGTGCCCGGGCACCCATGATCCCCCCAGGCTAGCCGATGCCCTCAATCTCCCGCCCATTGCGTATCACCCTGTACGTACTGCTGATCCTGGCAGGCACCGCATTGTCGGCGGGGCTGGCAATGCGTCAGGCGCAGGAGCACAGCATGGCCGACAGCGCTGCCCGGGCCACTGGCGAGCTGTCTCTTTATGCCAACACCCTGCATACCCTCATCGAGCGCTATCGTGCGTTGCCTGCCGTACTGGCGCTGGACCCGCAAGTGCGGGCGGCGCTGAATGGCCCGATCGATGCGCAAACGCAAGACGCCTTGAATCGCAAACTGGAACGGATCAATGGCGCGGCGCAGTCCTCCACCCTTGAGTTGCTTGATCGCAACGGTCTGGCAATAGGTGCCAGCAACTGGCGCCTGCCGACCAGCTATGTGGGTCACAACTACGCTTTCCGCCCCTATTTTCTGCAGACCCGGGCTACCGGAGTCGGCCGTTTTTACGCGGTGGGCGTGACCAGCGGCATCCCGGGCTACTTTCTGTCTCACGCGGTGAGCGATGAGGCAGGCGCATTTCTTGGCGCCATGGTGGTGAAACTGGAGTTTCCCGACCTCGAACACGAATGGGCCCAAGGCGATGACCTGCTGCTGCTCAGCGACGCCAGAGGCATCGTCTTCATCGCCAGCCAGCCTGAGTGGCGTTACCGCGAGCTGCACCCACTGTCGGCGCAGGACCGCGCCGAACTGCGCACCACGCGGCAATACGACAAGCAGCCTCTTTCTGCGCTGCAGCGGCGCCAGCTTCAGGCGTTCAGTGACAGCAGTCACCTGACCCGCGTCGCAAGCGCGCAAGGCGACGTTGACTACCTGTGGCAATCGCTGCCGCTGCCGGGAGAAGACTGGACGCTGCACCTGTTGCGCAAGCCGGTGGTTGCCGGCGAAGACTTGCGCAACGCGGCACTTGCGGCGGGCGGAACCTGGCTGGCGCTGGTGTTCCTGGGCTTGTTTCTCTATCAACGCTGGCGCCTGGCGCGGATGCGCGAACGCAGCCGCGATGAGCTGGAGCGTCTTGTCGAGGTGCGCACCCGCGACCTGCGCACCGCTCAGGACGGCCTCGTGCAATCGACCAAACTGGCTGCGCTGGGGCAGATGTCGGCGGCGCTGGCTCACGAAATCAACCAGCCGCTGACTGCCCAGCGCATGCAGCTGGCCACCTTGCGTCTGTTACTCGATCAGAGCCGCAGCGACGACGCTTACAAGGCGCTCGCCCTGCTGGATCAGCAACTGGTGCGCATGGCGGCGCTGACCGGACACTTGAAAACCTTCGCCCGCAAGAGCCCTGGCGGCCTGCGCGAACGCCTGGACCTGGCAGCGGTGGTTGATCAGGCGCTGCTGTTGATGGAGTCGCGACTGCGCGATGAACAGGTGCAATGCACGCTGCATCTGACCCGGCCAGCCTGGGTGCGCGGTGATGCCATCCGTCTTGAACAAGTGCTGATCAACCTGTTGCGCAATGCTCTGGACGCCATGCGTGACAAAAACCCGAAGGGTCTGGAGATCCGCATCGACGCCCGGCAGACACGCTGGTGCCTGAGTGTCAGCGACACCGGCGGCGGCATTGATCCTGCACATCTGGGCAATATCTTTGACCCCTTCTTTACCACCAAACCGGTAGGCGACGGGCTGGGCCTGGGGCTTGCGGTGTCCTACGCCATCGTGCATGAACTCGGCGGCCAGCTGAGCGCGGACAACCAGGGCGTCGGCGCCGTGTTCTCCTTCAGCCTGCCCAATGACTACCTGGAGCCTGACCCCGCATGTTGAATTCGGTGATTGTGGTAGACGACGAAGCGCCCATCCGCGAGGCGGTCGAGCAATGGCTCACGCTGTCCGGTTTTCAGGTGCAGGTCTATAGCAGGGCCGAAGATTGCCTGGCGCACCTGCCCGAACATTTCCCAGGCATTGTGCTCAGCGATGTACGCATGCCCGGCATGAGCGGTCTGGAACTGTTGGCGCACCTGCAGGCTGCCGACGCCGACCTGCCGGTCATCCTGCTGACCGGGCATGGCGACGTACCCATGGCCGTGGACGCCATGCGCGAAGGGGCTTACGACTTTCTCGAAAAGCCGTTCAGCCCCGACACGCTGTTGCGCAACCTGCGCCGCGCTCTGGAAAAGCGCCAGCTGATTCTGGAAAACCGCAGCCTGCATGAAAAGGCCGACGCCCGGACCCGGCTTGACGCCACCCTGCTCGGTATTTCACCGAGCCTGCAGACCCTGCGCCAGCAGGTGCTGGACCTTGCGCAACTGCCCGTCAATGTGGTGATCCGTGGTGAGACCGGCAGCGGCAAGGAACTGGTCGCGCGCTGCCTGCATGACTTCGGCCCGCGTGCGCAAAAACCGTTCGTCGCGCTCAACTGTGCGGCCATCCCGGAACACCTGTTCGAGACGGAACTGTTCGGTCATGAAAGTGGCGCGTTTACAGGTGCTCAGGGCAAACGCATCGGCAAGCTGGAATATGCCGACGGGGGCACATTGTTTCTGGATGAAATCGAAAGCATGCCGCTGGCCCAGCAGGTCAAATTGCTGCGCGTGCTGCAAGAGCACAAGCTGGAGCGCCTGGGCTCGAACCAGACTATTGATGTCGACGTCAGAATCGTCACCGCCACCAAGCCGGATCTGCTGGACGAGGCAAAGGCTGGTCGTTTTCGCGAGGACCTGGCGTACCGTCTGAATGTCGCCGAATTGCGCTTGCCGCCCTTGCGCGCGCGATGCGAGGACATTCCCCTGCTGTTCGCCCACTTCTCCCGCCAGGCTGCACAGCGCCTGGGCCGCCCGGTACCCGAGCTCAGCGGCGCGCAGCTAAGCCAGCTGCTGGCACATGACTGGCCGGGCAACGTGCGCGAACTGGCCAACGCGGCAGAACGCCAATTACTGGGCCTGACCAGCGCCCCGGCGGCGAGCAACGATGCCGGTCATTCGCTGGCGGCACGCCAGGAAGCCTTCGAAGCGCAATGCCTGCGAGCCGCGCTGAGCCGCCACAAGGGCGATATCAAAGCGGTGCTCGAAGAACTGCAACTGCCTCGCCGCACCCTGAATGAAAAAATGCAGCGCCATGGCCTGCTGCGCGAGATGTTTGTGGAATAGGTGCTGCCCCCCTATCGCATCTGCGAACAGCAAACCCGTGAGACCGGCTTTAGCCGTCAAGGCGTCGATAAACTTCACCCTATCTTGCGCCTGAGACGCCTTCCCGCTGAAGCCGGCCCCGCGACGCTGCCACCATTGCAGTGCCTAGGCGGTCTATGTGTCACGACATGAGCGACTTTCCGCCTAGCTAAAAACGGCAAATAAGCGGATTTCCGCTCGCTGTATCGTCCAAACCCTTCTAAACCGGCGTTTTGGCCTCTGGCACAGCTCCTGCTATAGCCATGGCAAGGTTGCACATTGATGCGCCCATTCTAAAAACAATACGGTAAGGATCACGATGGATACCTCAAGCTCTCTTCCTCAAGGGGCGGCCGGCGCGCCAGCCGCCGAGAAAACCACTTCCTCGCGTGTAAAATCCATATTCAGCGGCTCCGTCGGCAACATGGTCGAATGGTACGACTGGTATGTGTACGCAGCTTTCTCCCTGTACTTCGCCAAATCCTTCTTCCCCAAGGGCGACACCACGGCCCAACTGCTCAACACCGCCGCCATCTTTGCCGTCGGCTTTCTCATGCGGCCCATTGGCGGCTGGCTGATGGGGTTGTATGCCGACCGTAAAGGTCGCAAGGCTGCGTTGATGGCCTCGGTGCTGCTGATGTGTTTCGGCTCGCTGATCATTGCCCTGACCCCGAGCTATGAAATGATCGGCGTCGGCGCGCCTATCCTGCTGGTGTTCGCGCGCTTGCTCCAGGGCCTGTCGGTGGGTGGCGAATACGGCACCTCGGCAACCTACCTGAGCGAGATGGCGACCAAGGAACGTCGCGGGTTCTTCTCCAGCTTCCAGTACGTGACGCTGATTTCCGGTCAGCTCATCGCATTGGCAGTGTTGATCGTGCTGCAGCAGACCCTGACCACCGAACAGCTGTACGCATGGGGCTGGCGTGTGCCGTTCGTGATTGGCGCGCTGTGTGCCGTGGTTGCGCTGTACCTGCGACGAGGCATGGAAGAAACCGAATCCTTCACCCGCAAAAAAACCGAAAAACCGAAAGAAAGCCTGATGCGCACCCTGATGCGCCATCCCAAGGAACTGATGACCGTGGTCGGTCTGACCATGGGCGGTACGCTGGCTTTCTATACCTACACCACTTACATGCAGAAATATCTGGTCAACACGGTGGGTATGAGCATCACCGACTCGACCACTATCTCGGCCGCAACCCTGTTCCTGTTCATGGTGATCCAGCCGCTGGTGGGTGCGCTGTCGGACAAGATCGGCCGTCGCCCCATCCTGATTGCGTTCGGTGTCATGGGTACGCTGTGCACAGTGCCGATCCTGACCACCCTGCACACCATCGACAGCTGGTGGGGGGCGTTCTTCCTGATCATGGCTGCACTGATCATTGTGAGCGGTTACACCTCGATCAACGCCGTGGTCAAAGCCGAGCTGTTCCCCACCGAGATTCGTGCCCTGGGTGTAGGCCTGCCTTACGCACTGACGGTGTCGATCTTCGGCGGCACCGCCGAGTACATCGCCCTGTGGTTCAAGAGCATCGGCATGGAAACCGGTTATTACTGGTACGTCACCGCCTGCATCGCCTGTTCGTTGCTGGTGTATGTGTTCATGAAGGACACGCGCAAGCATTCGCGGATTGAAACCGACTGATTAAACAGGCTTCATCGACGTCAATGATCAAAGGGCAGCCACCGTTAGAGGGGCTGCCCTTTTTTGTTTTGGCGCCTCCTGCCGCTGCGCACCCATACCGTGCAATTTTTTCGTGAAAACACCCTAAACACAGCGATAAATAGTAAGTATTTATTTTGTCAATGGGGTATTCAGCAAGAATTTTGCAAACTTTGCACCATGAAAAAGCACGCATCGCTGGGAAGCCCGATGTACGTGCGCCGGGCAGTACTATCATTTTCAACGATGGTCGCTAGCATTCCGATTAACTTCTTAATAATCCGCAGCCGAGTAGCATTCACTCCATACAGAACTGACAACCCATTCGCTTGGAGTAACTCTCATGAAAACCAACACACTGATTTTTGGCCTTACTTTCTCCGTCCTGGCGTCGAGTGCCTTTGCACTGCCCGCCGTCAGCACCAGCAGCCTGCAAAACTCAACCATCGTTGCCGAAGGCGGCACCAAGCACACTAATGTCGGCGGCATCCGCCAGGCTTCCAATAGCGCAGACAACGTCGGTGCCAACCGCCTCGCTGCAGACGGTGCCGATCGTGTCGGCGCAAACCGTCAGGCTGCTGATGGTGCAGACCACGTGGGTGCAAACCGCCTGGCCGCAGACGGCGCCGATCGTGTCGGTGCCCAACGCCTGATCTGATCTGCTCAAGGTCCCTTCTAGCCCGGCTCTATGCCGGGCTTAATCGTTCTGGAGGGCGAAAAAATTATTGTCTCGGCTGGAAACCAGCGCCAATGCCTTGCACTATGAGCGCTTCTTCCATGAGCCTTTTCGGCTGACAGGACCTGCACTATGGCGCACGACATCCATTCCTACGAACCCCGCAACGGCCACGGCCTGCCTCACGATCCGTTCAATGCCATCGTCGGCCCGCGCCCGATTGGCTGGATATCCTCGCAAGACGCCAACGGCAAGCTTAACCTGGCGCCTTACAGCTTCTTCAATGCCTTCAACTACATTCCGCCGATCATTGGTTTTTGCAGTGTCGGACGCAAAGACAGCCTGAACAACGTCGAACAGACCGGCGAGTTCGTATGGAATCTGGCAACGCGCTCACTGGCAGAGGCGATGAATCAGAGTTGTGCGCCTGTTGGCCCCGAGGTCAACGAGTTCGAGCTGGCCAACCTGACGCCGCTGGCCTCGCAGATCGTCGCTGTGCCGCGCGTGAAGGAAACTCCGGTTTCCTTTGAATGCAAGGTTACGCAGATCATCCAGCTGCAGCGTGCGGATCACGAACGGGTGCCGAGCTGGCTGATTCTGGGTGAGGTCGTGGCGGTACACATTGCCAAGGCGCTGCTCAAGGACGGCATCTACGACACGGCAGCGGGCGAGCCCATCCTGCGTGGCGGCGGTCCGGCAGACTATTTTCAGCTCGGCCCTGAAGCACTGTTCAAGATGGACCGGCCGAAAAGCTGATCAGGCTGAGGTGAAAGCAAGGCCGCCGTCGGCGTCGATGGCGGCCAGACGCGCCAGCTCTTGCGTGGCGGCAGCGTCAGCCAGGAGCGCGGTGTCGAATTTCTGCCCTGGCAGGACCCGATGGAAGACCGGCGCGCCGCCAGCGCCCTGCGCCTTTACTGCAATTGCTGCGTCGTAGCCACCTTCTCCCGGTATAGCGGCGGAAACAGCTTCAAAACCATCAAGTTCTCTGCGTGCCATCAAGGTTGTTCCCGTCTGAGTCAAAGCGTGGATTCTAAACCGCTGACGCTAAGATGGCGTAGCGCTGTGCTGTTTCCTGATCCAGGTCCCGGGCATTGGCGAAGGTGTGGAAGTCCAGACTGCTGGCGAGAAAACCCTGCATTACGTCGGCGAACACCTGCAGTTGCGGGGTCAGCAACCAGACATTCATGGCCTCCTCGCTGGACCAGGTGCCAGAGATCAGCCACAAATCAGGCTCCCGCAGCGAGCGCTGCACATCAAAACCCAGACAGCCAGCGGCGTCGCGCGAAGGGCCCAGCAGCGTGTGCAGGCGTGCGCCCAGAAGCTCGCTCCTGCCCGCCCAGGCGCGGGCGATCACGAGATGATTCACAGGTAATGAGCGCGACATGATTCAGGCTCCTTGGAATGGATGCAGAAGGTGGCCAGAGAACTTGACCAGAAGGATGCAGCAGGACTGCAGCCTACGGCCTGCTGGCCACAGTCGATAGCCGGTTCCTGTCGGGTTATTGCCCGATCCTGCAGCCTTCGTGGCTAAGCTGTCGGCAAGGCCCTTGGCCATGCTTGTGCCTGGCGGATCATCGCTCGGCAGGTCAGACGCGTCATTGCGGCACGCACCCGATCAGAAGGCAGGATCAGGCAAGTATTTCGCAGGATTCGCATAGCGCTTTTGCTTGCACAAAAATATGCTGGGCGACTTCGATGAAGGATAAAGGGGTAACTCTCCATGTCAGAACCTGCTCCGTTACCACGTGAACCGGCGCGGCAGCCCGTGACGGCTGACATGGAAAAGCAGCGCAGCGAGCTGGCTGACCTGATCTGCCGGTATGCGCCCAGCGAGGGCGCGTTCCAGACCGCCATTGCGCCGCTGCATATGCTGCGCTACGAACGTCCTTCCGAATCCCTGCCCAGCCTGTCCCAACCCGCGCTGTGCATCTTTGCCCACGGCAGCAAAGAGGTGCGTCTGGGTGACGAGACCTACACCTACGATCCGCTCAATTATCTGGTGCTGTCGGTGGCGATGCCATTGAGCGGCAAGATTCTCGATGCCACGGCGGCAAACCCCAATCTGGCGCTGCGCCTGGACATCGACCCGGCCGATATCAACGCTTTGATTGCCGAGGCCGGCCCGATGGGGGTGCCGACGCGCCCCAGCGGCCGCGGGCTGTACGTGGAGCGCATCGATGCGGCGTTGCTTGACGCTGTGCTGCGTCTGTCGCGGCTGCTCGATACGCCAAAGGACATTGCCATGCTGGCACCGCTGATCAAACGGGAAATCCTCTATCGCCTGTTGCGTGGCAAACAGGGCCACTGCCTGTACGAAATCGCCGTGACCAGTTGCCAGACCCATCGCGTCAGCCAGGCAATCAGCTGGCTCAACCAGAATTTTGCCGAGCCGCTGCGCATTGAAGACCTGGCGCAGCGGGTCAATCTGAGCGTATCGACCCTGCACCATCGCTTCAAAGCCGTCACGGCCATGAGCCCGCTGCAGTACCAGAAACAATTGCGTCTGCAGGAAGCGCGACGGCTGATGCTGGCCGACGGGCTGGACGCTTCCGCGGCAGGCTATCGGGTGGGCTATGAAAGCCCTTCGCAGTTCAGCCGCGAATACAGCCGCCTGTTTGGCGCCCCGCCGTTGCGCGACCTGGCCCGCCTGCGGTTATCCATGTGACGGTTATAACGATGTGATCTATGCCCGCCGCCACTTGGAGCACTTGCATCCTGCGACTCTTGATACGCCGACTACACTCTCCTCAATCCTGTTCAGAACTGTCGTGTAGTCGGAATGAGGGACGTGTGATGAATACAACAACAAGAAAGTGCCTGATGATTGCAGGCGTCAGTGCCGTCGTGGCGCTGTACGGTGCCGGTGTCTATCGCATCGAAATGGTACGCCAGGCACCTCAGGTTGCGGTGTGCAGTTTTGGCCACTGCGTGCCTAATAACGGGACCTTCAGCGCGTTGCGATAACGCTGGTCGGCTCATCCCGGGATTTGCGTGAGGCGGCTATCGATTAGCAAGCTATCGGATTAGACTCAAGGCATTGCGCCGACCAGGCGACGGCTCCCTTGATCGATCAGGTTTCTGCCTTGACCAGCCTTGCCCAAACTACCCCTTCCATTCGCAGCGTTCTGTTTGCGCTGATGATGGCTGTGTTCCTCAGCGCGCTGGATCAGACCATTGTGGCGGTCTCGATGCCGGCCATTTCTGCGCAGTTCAATGACTTCGACCTGCTCGCCTGGGTGATCTCCGCCTACATGGTGGCGCTGACGGTCGCCGTGCCGATCTACGGCAAACTCGGCGACCTGTTCGGTCGCCGCAAGCTGATGCTGTTCGGTCTTGGGCTGTTTACCCTGGCGTCGCTGTTCTGCGGCATGGCCCAGAGCATGGAACAACTGGTGCTGGCGCGGGTGATTCAGGGTATCGGTGCTGGCGGCATGGTGTCGGTCAGCCAGGCCATCATTGGCGATCTGGTGCCGCCGCGCGAGCGGGGTCGCTATCAGGGTTACTTCAGCAGTATGTACGCAGCGGCCAGCGTGGCCGGGCCGGTGCTGGGCGGCTTCATGACTCAGTACCTGTCGTGGCGCTGGGTGTTTCTGGTCAATCTGCCACTGGGTCTGGTGGCCTGGTGGGTGGCGAAAACCACGCTGCATGGCCTGCCCATCCCCCAGCGCAAACCGGTCATCGATTACCTCGGTACCCTGCTGATGATCATCGGCCTGACGGCACTCTTGTTGGGGATTACCGAGATCGGTCAGGGCTACAGCTGGCGCGACCGGCATGTAGTGACACTGCTGGGGTTGGCTCTGCTGGCGCTGGTGTGTTTCGTGTATTACGAACGGCGCGCGGTCGAACCGCTGCTGCCCATGCACCTGTTTGCCAATCGCAGCGCTGTGCTGTGCTGGTGCACGATTTTCTTCACCAGCTTTCAGGCCATCTCACTGATCGTGCTGGTGCCGTTACGCTTTCAGACCGTCACCGGTGGCGGTGCCGACAGCGCTGCGCTGCACCTGCTGCCGCTGGCAATGGGCATGCCGATGGGCGCTTTTTACGCTGGCCGCCGCACCTCGCTGACGGGCCATTACAAGCCGATGATTCTGATCGGGGCGCTGCTGATGCCCTTCGCCATTCTCGGCATGGCCTTTACGCCGCCGCAATCGTTGCTGCTGACCAGTCTGTTCATGGTCCTGACCGGAATAGCCACCGGCATGCAATTCCCGACGTCCCTGGTGGGCACGCAAAACTCGGTTGCCCCGTCCGACATGGGCGTGGCCACCAGCACCACCAATCTGTTCCGCTCCCTGGGCGGCGCCGTGGGCGTGGCGGCGATGTCCGCACTGCTGCTGGCGATGCTGCAGAACAGCGGGATGAGCGGCGTCGAGAGTGGTGCCATCGGCGGCGAAGGGGTTTCCGGTAACGTGCTGATGGACAGCCTCAACGCCGCCAGCGGCCCTGCGTTGCAGACGTTGCGCGAGCAGTTGAGCGTGACCTTTCGCAATCTGCTGATTGCCAGTGCCGCGGTTTCCCTGCTCGGCCTGGCCGCCGCCCTGGCGATGCCCGACACGCTACTGCGCGGGCGTGGCGCCAAGGAGCAATGATCGCCAGGCCCAATGGGGCCTGAGTGAGAGGCTTACTGGCTGTAATAACCCACGGCTACCAGATACCCGGCGACCTTGCGCACATAAGCGTGTTTGTTTTCCACTTTGCCGGTGACCGGGTTGCGCCAGCGGTACTCATACTCCGCTGCTGCCTGGTGATCCAGCAGGGCCAGCATTGGCGCCCCTACGGGCTTGTCCTGCGGGTCTTTGACCTTGCCAAAATCGGTATTGATCAGGCGCAGATTGGTGCCGTGAGCGACATAGCGCCTGCTGCCGATGTCGACCACGAATACATACAGATCATCCTGCAGAAAGCCGCCGCGCAGCGAGTTGATCGCTGCAAGTGTCGCTTTCGGATCGCGTTGCAGTTCGACCACAGCCTTGTCCAGCAAAGCCCGGGCCTGAGTGGCAGAGGCGCGTGGCACGTAATAGCCCACAGCCAGAACGCGCTCGCCGATGCGTTGAAAATAAACCCGCTTGCGCTCGACCTTGCCATCGGCCCAGTTCTGCCAGCGGTATTCAGCCTGCTGCACGCCCTGCTCTTGCGGCGTCTGCAGCGCCTTTCTGAACGCCGCCTGCAGATCAGGCTCCAGCAGCGGGGAGACGTCGCGCCCGATGAGCGCCACCGAAGGGCCGCCGCTGGCAAGCATCACACCCTGAGTATCGACCACGAAGACATAACGCTCGCCATCGACGAACTCGCCCTGCCGACTGAACTCGGCGAACGCCCGGTCACCTGCCTGCTGATACCGCGCCACCGCTTTTTCCAGCAGCACCTTCGCCGCTGCGCCCTGATCTGGCGGCTGCGCACCCGCCCAGGCGTGGCTCAGCCCGGTCGAACACAGCAGAGTCAGAACAACGCCAATACGTTTCGCTAAAGACTGCATGCCGGGCCCCTCTTTTATTGGTGGTCTCAGCACAGCGTAGCCAAATCGTGAATGATGAAGAATCATTCACAAGGTCGGGCTTTTAAACACTCTGAGCGCAAGGACCTAGCCGCTGACCTCCGCCCAGAACCAATGAGTACGCTCGGCCTTGACGTGTTCGAACGTCGGCATCACCTCGCCCTTGCTGAAAAAACGCCGGGAGCGTGCCCGGGCGTTGCTGAACCAGTGTCCGGACTGCGGGCAGGGCTGTCCCGCACGCACCGCATCGATGGGTTTTTCATCGAAACGGGCGTACCACTGCGCCGTGCTCTGCTCGGCGAAGGCGACGCCGCGCACTGGATGGGGATGCAGGCAGCCGGTATCGCGCACACGAATCGGTTTGATCACCCGGTTCACAGCGACATAAGCACCCGAGAGCGGTTCGCTCTTGCCTGCCAGATCCGGCAATGCTCCGGCGCGAATCATCAGACCGTGGTCATAGGCCTGAAAAATCACGTCATGGCGAGCACTCAGGCTCCTGCGCAAGCGGTCATTACCGCCCAGGCGATCGACGTAGGCTGTGCCCAGCACGGTGTACCAACTGACCCCCTTGATGCGCTCGAACAGGCGCAGGCTTTCCAGATGCGCGCCCGCATCCACCATCAGGCCGGGGTAGTCCTGCGCCAGGCGGAACTCAAGCGGCAGGCAGCCAGGCAATTTCTCCGGCAACACACACACCGGGCCGCCATAACCATGCTCGGCGGCGGTCTGGTTGCACAGGTATTTGAGCCAGCCTTCGTACGTCTTGATGCCGCCGGGTTCGGTGAGCAGTGACCAGGGCAAGAGCATCTTCAGGCAGGACTGATCAGCGTGAGCCTGACCCGCGCTGGTGCCGATCAGCATCAGACCGTGGCTTGCGGCCTGATCGGCCGGGGCGCTGGAGAGCGACCACTGCACAGGCTCTTCGGCGCAGGTCTCAAGCACCTGACGCCGACAGATGGAAAAGCCGCTGGGCGACAACTTGCGCTGACGTTTATAGGTCTGCCACTTGAGCACCGGGCTGAACGCCTCGTAGAACTGAGCGAAACACGCATCGACCTGCCGGCGGACCGACGCACTGTGGCCCTGCTTGAAATACAAGGTGGTCATCAGGCCCAGGTGCATGGCTGGCTTGTGTCTGGCCGCATCGAGCAATAACTGCTCGGCCTGACGCTCGTATCTGGCAATGGCTTTCGCCGCCTCAGACAGGTGTTCGGACACGCTTCATCTCCCGACGCTTCATAGGACCGCACGCCGGGATGAACCAGACATGCATCAGAGGCGGGCGGTCAGCAGGTGTGAAGCAATGTAGCCAGGGCAGTGCATAAAACCTGCGCCCATCTGATCCACAACACCTTCTGCCCGACTTGAGGGCGCGAAGAGTGCAGCGAGTTGCGCGAGCAGACAATATGCAAAAAGCAGTTTGGGAAATCAGCTACATGATTCAAGAAGTGTCCTACTCACTTCTGTACAAAACGTGTCATCCCGATGAATTTCACCCTCATACTGCATGCTGGCATTGCGCCAAGGGGGAGACTGATGGAAAACTGACCCATCAGTCATCGAATGCCGGATATGATGCATCACGGGTGAAATTTCAGGCGCCTAACCGCAGAGCCGGGCTAAGCCGCAACATGTCCAGCCCGGCATCGACCCATTTCTCGGCGCGATCGCTGAGGGAGAAGCCGTCAGGAATCAACAACCACTGGCGCAGCATGCCGTCGATGTAGGCGTGAAAAGAGATCGAAGCGCGCACTGTGTCCAGATCGGCAGGCAACTGGCCTCTGCGCACGGCATTGGTGAGCGCCAGACCAATGCGATCGTTGCACTCCAGCGCGTTGGCCTGGCGCTGCAGACGGAAGTCGCACATTTCATCGGTGAACTCGCATTTATGAAACAGAATTTCGTTGATACGGCGAGTCTTGGGGTCGAGCGAAACGTCGTGAAACAAATGAATAAGCAGCTTCTTCATGCAGCCCAGCGGGTCAGGTTCGTCCTCGCTTTCGCTGGCCCTGGCCATTTCCTCCAGCGGCTCCTGAAGGCTATCGAGCATCGCCTTGACCAGATCGGCTTTGTTGCTGAAGTGCCAATAGATGGCGCCGCGGGTCACGCCAGCCAGGGAGGCAATGTCTGCCAGCGTGGTGCGCGCAACGCCCCGCTCGTAAAACGCCTGCTCGGCGGCCTCGAGAATCTGGCTGCGAGTGACCTGGGCTTCCTCTTTGGTACGACGGACCATGGCAGTAAAACCTCAATGAACATACCTCAAGCCACGCAATGCGCGGCGTTGAAGCAAAACCGGGCAGCCTTTTTTATCGCTTTCGCCCGAACCTACATCCTGCCAGTCGTGCCGCCTGGCGACACTGAACTGGCTATTTACAAACAACCATGAATGTAAGTATATTCGTTAGCCTACTACTTATCCAACCAGAATTTTTTAAACCTTCACATCTCTAGAGCACCCAAGGCTCCTGACCCGAGGATCTTCATGCAATTCAAGCCAGCTGTTACCGTACTGGTCACTGCCGTCGCCCTGGCCACACTGCTCAGTGGATGCAGTAAGAAGGAAGAAGCGGCAGCACCTGCCGCACCACCTCCTCAGGTCGGCGTCGTCACCATCAAAGCCCAGCCTTATACCCTCACCACCGAGTTGCCGGGGCGCACCACTGCATACCGCATCGCCGAAGTGCGGCCTCAGGTCAACGGCATCATTCTCAAGCGCATGTTCACTGAAGGCGGCGATGTAAAAGCCGGCCAGCAGCTGTATCAGATCGACCCGGCGTTGTACGAAGCCACGGCCAACAGCGCCAAGGCGACGCTGCAGTCGGCCAAGTCGCTGGCAGATCGCTACAAGCAACTGGTCAGCGAGCAGGCAGTCAGCCGCCAGGAATACGACACCGCGCTGTCTACTAGCCAGGAAGCCCTGGCCACCTTGCAGACTGCGCAGATCAACCTGCGCTACACCAAGGTCATGGCGCCGATTTCCGGTCGTATCGGTCGCTCCGACGTGACCGAAGGGGCGCTGGTGACCAGTGGTCAGACCAACGCGCTGGCGACGATCCAGCAACTGGACCCGATCTATGTCGACGTCACTCAGTCCTCGGCCGAAATGCTCAAGCTGCGTCGCGACCTCGAGAGTGGCAAGCTGCAGAAGTCCGGCAACAACGCGGCCAGTGTCAAGCTGACCCTGGAAGACGGCAGCGAGTACGGCAAGCCGGGCAAGCTTGAGTTCTCGGAAGTGTCGGTTGATCAGGCCACCGGCTCCGTCACCCTGCGCGCCGTGTTCCCCAACCCCGACCACACCCTGCTGCCGGGCATGTTTGTCCATGCACAGCTGCAGGCGGGCATGAAGAGCGAAGCGATCCTGGCGCCACAGCAGGGCGTGACCCGCGATCTGAAAGGCACGCCGACCGCCCTGATCGTCAATCAGGACAACAAGGTCGAGCAACGCGAGCTGGTCGCCAATCGCACGTCGGGTGCTTACTGGTTGATCGAGAAGGGCCTCAATCCAGGTGATCGCGTGATCACCGAAGGCCTGCAATACGTCAAGCCAGGCGCACAGGTTACAGTCAAGGACGCGAGCAACCTCACACCTGCCCAGTCAGCCCCTGCCGCCGGCGAAGGTAAGTAATCGATGTCTAAATTCTTTATCGACCGCCCCATTTTCGCCTGGGTATTAGCCCTGGTGATCATGCTGGTGGGTACGCTTTCGATCCTGAAACTGCCGATCAACCAATACCCGGCCATTGCGCCAACGGCCATCGACATCCAGGTATCCTACCCGGGCGCTTCGGCGCAGACCGTGCAGGACACCGTGGTGCAGATCATCGAGCAACAGCTCAACGGCATCGATAACCTGCGTTATGTGTCATCGGACAGTAACTCCGATGGCAGCATGACCATCACGGTGACCTTCAACCAGGGCACCAACCCGGACACCGCTCAGGTTCAGGTGCAGAACAAGCTCAACCTGGCCACCCCGCTGTTGCCGCAGGAAGTGCAGCAACAGGGCTTGCGTGTGACCAAGTCGGTGAAAAACTTCCTGCTGGTGATCGGTCTGGTGGCGGAAAGCGGCACCCTGACCCGCGAAGACCTGTCCAACTACATCGTCTCCAACATCCAGGACCCGATCTCGCGGACTTCAGGTGTAGGTGACTTCCAGGTCTTCGGCTCGCAGTACGCAATGCGTATCTGGCTGGACCCGGGCAAGCTCAACAACTTTCAGCTGACGCCAGTGGAAGTGAGCGGCGCGATCAGCGCACAGAACGTGCAGATTGCCACCGGCCAGCTGGGCGGCTTGCCTGCCCTGCCCGGCACGCAGTTGAATGCTACGATCATCGGCAAGACCCGCCTGCAGACCGCCGAGCAATTTGGCAACATCCTGCTCAAGGTCAACGCCGATGGCTCGCAAGTGCGCCTGCGTGATGTCGCGCGGATCGAACTGGGTGGGCAGAACTACAGCATCGACGCACAGTTTAATGGCAAGCCGGCCTCGGGTATGGCGATCAAGCTGGCTTCCGGTGCCAACGCACTCGACACCGCCAAGGCTATTCGCGCCACCGTTGCCGAGCTGGAGCCATTCTTCCCGCCCGGGATGAAAGTGGTATATCCGTACGACACCACGCCAACCGTCACTGAATCGATCTCCGGAGTCGTGCACACCCTGATCGAAGCAATCGTGCTGGTGTTCCTGGTGATGTACCTGTTCTTGCAGAATTTCCGCGCCACGCTCATCACCACGATGACAGTGCCGGTGGTATTGCTGGGCACTTTCGGCATCCTCGCCGCGTTTGGCTTCACCATCAACACCCTGACCATGTTCGGCATGATTCTGGCCATCGGACTTCTGGTTGACGATGCCATCGTGGTGGTGGAAAACGTCGAACGGGTGATGGCCGAGGAGCATCTATCACCCAAGGAGGCGACCAAAAAGTCCATGGCGCAGATCCAGGGCGCTCTGGTCGGTATCGCCATGGTGCTTTCGGCGGTACTGCTGCCAATGGCATTCTTCGGCGGCTCCACGGGGGTTATTTACAAGCAGTTCTCCATCACCATTGTTTCGGCCATGGCGCTGTCGGTTCTGGTCGCACTGATTTTTACCCCGGCACTGTGTGCCACCATGCTCAAGCCGATCGACCCGGAGACGCATGGCAAACCCAAGCGCGGTTTCTTTGGCTGGTTCAACCGCATGTTCGACCGCAGCGTCGACAAGTACGAGAACGGCGTAAGGCGCATGGTGACGCACAAGCTGCCAGCGTTTGTCGTGTACCTGTTCATCGTTGCCGGCATGATCTTCCTGTTCACCCGCATCCCGTCCGCGTTTCTGCCGGAAGAAGACCAGGGCGTGATTTTCGCTCAGGTACAAACCCCGGCGGGATCGTCGGCTGAGCGCACACAGAAGGTCATCGACGAAATGCGTGACTTCCTCCTGGACCCTGAAAATGGTGAAGGCAAGGGCGTCGCCTCGGTGTTCAGCGTCAACGGTTTCAACTTCGCCGGTCGCGGGCAGAGCTCGGGTCTGGCCTTCGTGATGCTCAAGCCGTGGGGCGACCGGGATTCCGATTACTCCGTATTCAAGATTGCCGAGCGGGCGCAGAAGCACTTCTTCTCGTTCCGCGACGCCATGGTATTTGCCGTCGTACCGCCATCGGTACTGGAACTGGGCAACGCCACCGGCTTCGATGTTTACCTGCAGGATCAGGGCGGTGTCGGCCACGACAAGTTGCTGGAGGCGCGTAACCAGTTCCTCGGCATGGCGGCGCAGAGCAAGATACTGGCGGGCGTGCGCCCCAACGGTCTGAACGATGAGCCGCAATATCAGCTCACTGTAGATGACGAAAAGGCCAGTGCCCTGGGCATTACCCTGTCGGACATCAACCAGACCCTGTCCATCGCGTTGGGTGGCAGCTACGTCAATGACTTCATCGACCGCGGTCGAGTGAAGAAGGTTTACGTGCAGGGCGAAGCCTTCGCCCGGATGACGCCTGAAGACCTCAACAAATGGTACGTGCGCAACGCTTCCGGGACGATGGTGCCGCTGTCGGCCATCTCCAAGGGCGAGTGGATCTACGGTTCGCCGAAGCTGTCGCGCTACAACGGCGTCGCGGCGATGGAAGTACTGGGCACTCCGGCGCCGGGCTACAGCTCGGGTCAGGCCATGGCCGAAGTCGAAGCGATTGCCAAGAAACTGCCAGCGGGCATCGGTTATTCATTTACCGGCCTGTCGTTCGAAGAGCGTCTGTCCGGCTCCCAGGCACCTGCGCTGTATGCGTTGTCGATGCTGGTGGTGTTCCTCTGCCTGGCCGCGTTGTATGAAAGCTGGTCGATCCCGATTGCGGTCATGCTCGTGGTGCCGCTGGGGGTCATCGGTGCCTTGATGGCTACCAGCCTGCGTGGGCTGTCCAACGACGTGTTCTTCCAGGTGGGGCTGTTGACGACCATCGGGCTGGCGGCGAAGAATGCCATCCTCATCGTCGAGTTCGCCAAGGAGCTGCACGAACAGGGCAGAACCCTGGTCGAAGCGGCGATGGAAGCCTGCCGCATGCGACTGCGTCCGATCATCATGACGTCCATGGCGTTCATCCTCGGCGTTGTGCCGCTGGCGATCTCCACCGGTGCAGGTTCGGGCAGCCAGCATGCCATCGGTACAGGCGTGATCGGCGGTATGATCACGGCCACCGTGCTGGCGATTTTCTGGGTGCCGATGTTCTACGTCGCCGTGTCTTCGATGTTCAAAGGCAAGGACAAGGACGAGCATCCCAAGCAACCAATTTCACATGATGAGGCTGGCCAATGAGCAAGTCCCTGATCTCCCTGGCAGTCACTGCGATCATTCTCAGTGGTTGCTCGTTGATCCCTGAGTACAAACAACCTGAGGCGCCTGTCGCTGCCCAGTACCCGCAAGGCCCGGCGTATTCGCCGGCCGAAGCGGCCAACAGGGCTGCGGCCGAACAGGGCTGGCGTCAGTTTTTCCATGACCCGGCCTTGCAGCAGCTGATCCAGACTGCGCTGGAAAACAATCGTGACCTGCGTGTTGCCGCGTTGAACATTGACGCTTATCGCGCGCAGTACCGCATCCAGCGTGCCGACCTGTTTCCGGCGGTGTCCGCCGACGGCAGCGGCAGTCGTCAACGTGTGCCTGCGGATCTGTCCCAGACTCGTCAGTCCGGCATCACCAGCCAGTACTCGGCGACGCTGGGCGTCAGCGCTTATGAGCTTGACCTGTTCGGTCGGGTTCGCAGCCTCAGCGAGCAAGCGCTGCAGACTTACTTCTCCACAGAAGAAGCGCGCCGCAGCACCCAGATCAGCCTGGTGGCCAACGTCGCCAACGCCTATCTGACGTGGCAGGCCGACAAAGAGCTGCTGAAACTGACTGAAGACACCCTCAGGACCTTCGAAGAAAGCCTGCGCCTGACTTCGCGCAGCAACGAAGTCGGGGTTTCTTCGGCACTGGACCTGAGCCAGGCGCGTACCTCGGTTGAAAGCGCCCGTGTTGCATTGGCGCGCTATCAGCGTCAGGTCGCACAGGACCAGAACAACCTGACCCTGCTGCTGGGCACCAACCTGCCGGGCAACATGCCAGCCACACAGCCGCTCAGTGCCGATCTGCTCAGCGAAGTGCCAGCAGGCCTGCCTTCGGATCTGTTGCAGCGTCGGCCTGACATTCTGCAGTCGGAGTACCAGCTCAAGGCCGCCAACGCCAACATCGGTGCAGCACGGGCAGCGTTTTTCCCGAGCATCAGCCTGACGGCCAATGCGGGCACGGCGAGCCCGGATCTGTCCGGTCTGTTCAAGGGCGGGTCGGGTACCTGGTTGTTTCAGCCCAGCATCAACATCCCGATTTTCAATGCCGGCAGCCTGCGCGCCAGCCTGGATTACTCGAAAATCCAGAAGGAAATCAGCGTCGCCAACTACGAGAAGACGATTCAAACCGCCTTCCAGGAAGTGTCCGACGGACTCGCCGCACGCAAGACCTATAACGAGCAGTTGCAGGCCCAGCGTGATTTCGTGGCAGCCAACGAGGACTACCATCGTCTGGCCGAGCGTCGCTACCGCATTGGTATCGACAGCAACCTGACGTTCCTCGATGCTCAGCGTTCGCTGTTCAGCGCGCAACAGTCGTTGATCACTGACCGTCTGTCTCAGCTCACCAGCGAGGTCAACCTGTACAAGGCCCTCGGCGGTGGCTGGTACGAGCAATCTGCAAAAGCTCAGCCAACCTCTCGGGAGAAACCGAGCGTTCAGATGTTCTGATCTGGCAGCGGAGTCATCTGGCGAAGGATGACTCAGCACAGGACTGCAACTTGGCTGCAAAAAAAAATGCCCGTATCTCAGATACGGGCATTTTTTTCAGGGTCAGAATAATGAACTGATCACCAGTCGATATTTTCTCGACTGTCTTCATCGTTCGAAGGGAACATTGCCTCCCACATGTACTGCTGCAACATGAAGTTCATGCTGAACGCCGATACGAATGCCTTGTTTGCCAGTTCATACGCTGCACTGCCCTGCTGCCCCTCAGCCTTGAGCTGCGCCATTACCTTTTGCAGGACCTCCATTTGCGCCTTGGTATTCATGAACGGTTTCTGACCCTGGGCATCCACATAGTTCCTAAGAAACTCTTGCGCATCAAAACCCTCTTCGGCGCCCAGTAATGCGGCATAAAGTGCCTCATAATCGGCATCGCCAAGACCTGCCAGGCTCTGGATCGCAGAAGAATCGACCTGCTCCAGGCCTTTCAAACGATCCTCAACAGAAACAACGGGCGCCATACCTGTGTCGTCTGCAAGAGTTTTAATCATCGAAATGGGATCAATCGACATCGGACTCTCCTGCGTCGGATTTGTTGAGGGATTGCATGTTCTGCTCAACGCAGCTCGCCAGCAATTGCCGCAAGTACTGCATGACACCCTCGTCAAGTTGCCGAACGGCCTCGGGCAATGCCTGCACGCGTGCCAACAATTGCGGCGTCAGATCGGAGCGAATGGCATCAATATCGAATTCCAGGACTTGATCAGCCAGTCGCATTAGATAGCGATTCTGGTCGTGGTACTCAATCGCCAGCGGACCGCTCCAGCGTTCGCGAATACGTCCGGCGAGGCTCTTACCCTGACCTCTGCAGCGTTCGGGCAGCAGCACTTGCAAGCTGCAATACTGATCGCTCCCCTGCCCCGCCAGCCAGTTTTGCAAGGCTTGATCAAGCCATTGGTCATCCTGCAACACACCGTTGAGCAGTTGCTCGGCAGCTTGCGCCAGATCCCTGTTCAACTGCGCACCAAGTGTACGCGCCTTGACCAGCAGCTCAGCCATATCTGCACTGGCTTGTATAAACGCATGACTATAACCCTCATGGAAAGCATGGCTGCGGATGATTTCCGCTTCCGCGTTCGCCTGCGCGATAAACTCGCTGGCCCGACGTCGGGCCTCGTCGAGCAACTGGCGGCGATGTCGAGCGGCGGCAAGGTCTTCCCGAGCGAACCGGGGCCCGCCGCCAGGGGGAATGTCAGTGAGGGTACGAATGGATTCGAACATGTTGTATCGCCAAAGTTAAGAGAGCCGCATCGGGTGCAGCTGGGTCCAACAAGCGTTGACGCTCGATCACCGGCATGGAAAATTGCAGGAGCAACCGCTCGATCAGGACTGCCGGAACAATCGCCCGGAAGGCTAGCAATCGGTTAAGGCCGATGGTATCCAGTTGCTCCGCAACGTCC
This sequence comes from Pseudomonas viridiflava, assembly GCF_900585905.1. Classification (GTDB taxonomy): domain Bacteria; phylum Pseudomonadota; class Gammaproteobacteria; order Pseudomonadales; family Pseudomonadaceae; genus Aquipseudomonas. The sequence goes on along the minus strand of NZ_UTVH01000001.1, from coordinate 391,468 downwards.
TCGCTATCTCCCTCGCTGCTGAACCTGTCGAGCCGTGGCGACACAGCACAAGGACCGAAAGCACGCTCGGACGCTGACAGATGCTGGAAAGCTGCACCCCTGGCCAAATGCGGCCACGCCGCTTGTACACCGAGCAAACGGGCGATTTCCGGCAGCCTGAGCCAGGCATCAATCCATGCACTGGCAACAGATGACAGCGCGATGTCAGCCGTGGAGGAGACCCACCCAAGGTCCTGCACAATGATGTCTTCGAGTACTTCGCGAGACTGCGGCGTGTCCAGCCGTTGCGGGATCTGCAGGCGCTTCGGATGCAAGTAAACCAGTGGATGGTCCAGAATTCGTTGCAAGCGCTCAGCGTGCGCCGACATGTTGCTCGTCCTTTTTAAAGCGCTGGCGCTGCCACCAGTATCCGGCGGCCAGGACAGCTATCAGCATCGCCAGCAGGGCCGGCCACAAGGCTCCAGCCATCGAGCTGCGCGGTTCGGGCGACGGCAATGCATGCTGCACAACCGAGCGAGGGGAGAGCACTACGGAAATATTGTCGTACTCAACATCGGCAAAGCTGTTTTTGAGAAACCGTTTGATATCGCCGATCAGCAACTGCCCATCGACATCTCGCTCATGAACCACTAACGCTGATAAATGGATAGGTCTTGCCTTGCGCCCTCCTTCACCTGCATCCAGGTCGTAGCTGACGTGAACCCTCGCATTGGCAACACCTTCCAGCGTTCGCAGCGACTGCTCAAGGCGTTGTTCCAGGGCCGAATACAAGCGGGCTTTTTCAGCACGTGGTGAAGCGACCAGTGCATCGCTCGGGAACATCTGCGACACCTCCATGCGCGGCGATGACGGCAGCGAATAGAGATTGATCATATCTACGGCAGCCGCGAAGTCGGCCTGACCAATGCTTACGCTGTAACCTGCCTTGCCACCATCCAGTTTGCTGGCAGCAATATTGTTACGTTGCAGCACTGATACCACTTCATTGGCTTGCTGTTGATCGAGCCCCTCAAGCAGATTGGGTTGGCGGCAACCCACCAGTGCAATGCATAGCAGCGCCAATAATGCGAAAGCTTTCATGACGAGCGCAACAGGGTTTCTACGGTGCTCACACCTTTGCGCACCATTGCATTGATCATCGAAACATCAACTGTATATTCCCCTACCCGCTGTTGAAGAACCGCCAGGACTTCGGGGTCAGTGATATCCGGGCGCTTGAGCATCGCATCAATGGTCGAGGTCCTGTTTTGGGTGCCCACTGACGAATCGGCGAATGCTCTGAGCAAGCGGTCTTCAAGGTTGACCACTGACGCCTCACCCGCCACGCGCAGTTCAGCGAAACGAGCCTGAGAAACGCCCAGTAAAGAAATATTTTGAAAAGACATGAATTTACTCATTAATATGCCGGCGATCTTTAAGAGAGAGTCGCCGGCGCAGCAGACAGACAGAGACAAAAAGCGATACAGGTCAGCGAGATGCCTGGACAATTGACATGTCAACGTCCTTGAACGCTTTCACGGTATTGGTCTGCACATTACGAAATACGGTGTACGAACCCAGCGCCGCCTGGTATGCAGCCAATAGACCAGGATCAGAAGAGTTACCCTGCAGGTCCTCAAGCGCTTTGTTCATTGCATCGTGCAGTGGGACTGCACCTTGTTCGAATGCATCAGCTTGTTGACCCAGAAAATCATCATGAAAACCCGGAGCTGGAATAACTTCTGCCATACATCACCTTTTAAATCGGTTTAGGAAAGTACCAAGAGGCCGGAGCCATCTTGACGTAGCCCTGCGGGCCATATTGAAACGACTTGCCCTTGAGCCAATCGTCATGAAGCTCAACCACGAAATGCACATAGCGATCACCCCACTGGCGGGTGAAACCCGAGATGTACTCCCGGGCGGCTTGCAGCTCGGCATCCTGCAAGGCACCTTGAAGAGTAAACGTCACGCTGTCGGCCTGGACTGTCTTGCTGTAGGGAAGACCGAGGCGTTTGAGTCCCTGTTCAGCCGCACCCGACAACTGCTGATCGTCACGGCCCAGGATTTCTACATCCCGGGCATAGGGCGCAGCCTCGCGTAGCAGGTTCGTCAGGCGCTGTTGCAAGGTCGGGGTCAGCAGATTGCGCTGATTGCTTATCAGCAGCCGGGGCTGAGCCGGATCGGAAAGATCGATGCCGTGCCACGCGAGGCCAGGCTCGGCGCGAACCACCAGTTGCTGCAGACGTTTCTGTTCATCCAGCGGGTTGAGCACCTTCGTTGCAGGCTTGTAGTGACTGCGCTCAAGCACCTGCCGTCCCCAACTGGCGTCACGCTCAGAAGACGCGAACGCGTACAAGGTATGATCGCGACCCTGCAATACAGTGAAATCAGCACTTGAACCATCAACCAGTGCATGGATATCCGTGACCGGATTGGGCCGTGACACGTACCAGCCACCCGTCACTACCGCGAGCGCGGCCAAACCAGCAAAAACTCCGAGCCATATCGGAGCGGGCCTGGCTCCATTGCCCGTAGCAGCAGGCAACGCCTCGTCGAGAGTGCCCAGTAGCGCTGCATCCCAAGGCTCTGCAGCGGGACGAAGCGCAAAGCGCAGCCCGCCCACGTGCTCCAGCGTCTGCTTGTTGCAGAGACGCTCCTGGACATTTGGTTCGCTTAATATCCGCAGCGTGACCCCGCTGATCGAAGTATCCGAGATCAGCACCTCGAAATTGCAGCCACCCTGCTCCAGCGGAATGTACAAGGCGTCGGATGGCACGCAGAGCGGTTGCTGGTTGTCGCGCAGATATTCCGCGGAGCCAACTACGAATAGAGTACGAGGTTGGGTTAGCGTAAATTCGCACCCTTGCAGCAGCCCGTTGAATATCCTGAGCACCCATGAGGGATCGGGAATAGTCTGCATGTCGTTCATGATTTCCATTTAACTAGTCGGGTATCTGGCGCAGTTAGCCGTCGATAGTAAGGAGATGATGTAGGGAAATCCTGATCCGCACAGGCAGATAATCCCCATCATTCGATCAGATTCAGGAGTTACTTATGATCAACTGTTTATAGCGATTCCAGACCTTGCGGGCATAGCGCAAACGGGCGGCCTGGCGATTGCGCGCACCGCCTGCGTTATAGGCGCCCACGGCCGTCCATGTGTAGCCATGACGAACGATGAACTCAGCCAGTATCGACGCACCGACATGGACGGCCAGACAGGGCTCGGCCAGTAGTCGCTGCTCAGTAATACCCTTCTTGAGCAGCGCGGGCAGATGAATGCTGTTGATTTGCATCAAGCCGATATCCCGCGAACCGTCCTTGTTAATGTTGACTGCATCTGCGCGCATGCCTGACTCGACCATCGCGATAGCCTGAAGCAGCTCTGGCTCAACAGCATATCTGGAGCCTGCGGCGCTCCAGCACTGCCCATGTGCGAAGTTGATGCCAAGCCAGCCCAGCAACAGTCCCGATAAAATCTGCACGTTCATGGGGCAGACCCATGCGAGTTCAAGGAATTCTGGACTGCGCTCAGCGAAAAGGCGGGTCTTCGTTACAAAAAACAACCTGTTGCAAGGCCGTGGATGAGCTCAACCGACGAAAATCCGACGTAATCCAGGGGGCTGCCATTTGCCCCAGGCAATGACCGATCTGACGTCCTGGAGATGACAGTCGCCAATAGGTGCGAGCGTCAAATGTATCGACATCGGTCTCGCGGGTGGTTTGATAGTCAGCATCGACCGAGTCCCCGGCAAAAACCGTGGTCGCCAATGCCTGTACGATTGGGTGCCTGGTCAGGTCATTTATCCCCGGCTGACGGATCATCAGTGACAGTGCCCCGGGCTGGCGATGGGCCATTATCCGTAATTTGAGAACCTGCGCAGCTACCGAGTCAGGATCATGACTCAAGCTGATATCAATGCTCCGCTCGGCCCCGACCTCAAAGCCAGAGGACCATTGGTGCCAGGCGTAATAGAAGTACGCATCAGCATGATTGCTGCCAGGCAATGAGTGCTGGAACAACGCTTCTGCCGCATCGGTCTGGCCTTGGAGACTGGTCAACAGGGCTAGTCGCACGAGCGCAGAAAGGTTGCCAGGTTCCAGTGCGAGGGCTTTGCCAATCGCAAATTGAGACCGCTCGAAAGCGTGGCGCTCAGGGCTGAGGCCCAAACTTGCCAGCGCAAGATAGGCTCCCGCCATTCCGCACCACGGCGGGGCGTAATTTTCGTCCAGTTGCACGCATTGGCTGAACTGCCGCAAGGCTTCGCGCAGGCTATCCGGCGTATAGGCTTGCATCCCGGCCAGCCCATTCAAATAGGCCAGTGCCAAGGGGTACGACGAACAGGACTCGCCTCGCGAATGGATTCCGGGCAAACGTTGAGCGACCATCAATATGACGGCTTCGAGCGCTGTTGCAATGTCATTGGTTTTAATGGCCTGAGCGTGCACTAGAGCATGGTCGCGACTGCGGGCCAACTCGATCGACAGTTCAATTTGGTCACCGACTGACCCGCAGCGGCCACTCAAATAATAGTCCGGAGCCAGGCGCTCAACTACCTGCAAGGTCTCACCGCCGAATAGTTGCCCGGCCGTCAGACTTGCCGGGATAATCCGAAGGGCAGCGGAGAAAGCATTGGTCAAGGCCCGCGTTACTTGTTCATGCAGTTGCGAGCTTAAAAGTGCGCTGTCACTGCGAAACGGCAACACCAGAAACGACGGCGCCAGGGATGCAGCATCAGGCTCCATGAGTTCGATTACCGGACAGACAAAGCGATAGCCTTTGCCATAAACGGTAGCAATATAGTGCCTGTCGACGCCCAGCATTTTTCGCAACGCATAGATGCAACGGGTCAATGACTCCTCGGCCACGTCACAGCCAGCCCAGACGTTTTCCAGAAGAAAGTCCTTGGAGACCAAAGATTCTCCCGCATCGAGCAACATCCATAAAACGGCCAGCTCCTTGGGAGGCAAGTGCACATCTTTGTCCTTGCCGCCTACCAGCCATTCGCCCCGCAAGATCCATTGACCAAATGCACAAGACCGCATCGACGACACATTACTGCTCTGAAACTTCATGGGTAACCACTCTCTGAGTACTGGACACCTGTTGATTTCGCACCGTTAATAAACGCTATTGCGCATGTAATTTACAGCAGATTCTACAGCGGAATAAGACAGTGCGAAGTTAGCAGCGTCCAAACCGACTTTATGTAGGAAATCTCCTTATCAGCATCGGAAATTACTTATTTATGAGCATGAAACCTCGCGACCCGATCCCGTTTACACAATAAATCGTGTGGGAACTGGCCTACGAGCGTGACTTTTTTTGGGGGGGGAGAAGAGGCAACTCATAAAAAAAACCCAACACATGGTTGGGTTTCAATAGCCGCGCTGCGCAGACAAACCGCTCGGATTCTAGGTGAGGTTCTCCACCATCCGGCACAGATCGCCCACCGTTCGAGCCGATGACAACTGGTTTTCTGGAAGTTCGATTGCAAACCGATCATTGAGCGCTAGCGTTATCTCCAGAATTTCCAGTGAGTCAGCGCCCAGATCTTCTACCAGATATGAATCCAGCTGGACGCTCGAAGGGCTCAACAGAAAATAATCAGCGATCAGCAAAGTAATTTCGTTTTTAGCTTGAGCGGGCAATCGGAGTACTCCAGTTATAATTGTGAATATTGTTGCCCTGTGTCAGATACACAGGCGTACCTGAGCCGTAACGACTGCTTGAGGCGAAATTGAGCTGTTCAGTCTTGAGTAGGCGCTCAGCTCGACTTTTGAAAGTCGGGTTGAACTCGCAAAGCGCCTGGTAGGCATCGTTGTCCTGGATTTCCTCCCACGATGGCTTGTCCTTCCGCAGCAATTTTTTGAGCTCGGTAAACTTATTATCGGCGCGCGCCCCAGCAGAAATTGCATTGGACACCAACTCGGCGTTTGCTCTGGCTGCGGTTGCGAGGTCGACATTTCCGGGAGAACGGCTCGGCAAGCTTCTCAGGTCTAGTTGTACATCCGCCAAGCCGGTTTTCAGTTTTTCTAACAGTTGTTCCCTTAAACTGTTTGTCTGTGGGGTCACCTGTGGGGTCGCCTCTCGGCTCGCCTCTCGGTTCACCTCTCGGTTCGCCTCTCGGTTCGCCTCTCGGTTCGCCTCTCGGTTCACCTCTCGGTTCGCCTCTCGATTCGCCTCTCGATTCGCCTCTCGATTCGCCTCTCGATTCGCCTGTGGGTTCGCCTCTCGATTCGCCTCTCGATTCGCCTGTGGGTTCGCCTCTCGATTCGCCTCTCGATTCGCCTCTCGATTCGCCTCTCGATTCGCCTGTGGGTTCACCTCTCGGTTCGCCTCTCGGTTCACCTGTGGGCTAACCTGTAGCTTCGCCCGTGGGATGTTAAAAGTACCGAGGTTATCCAGTGGGGTGTTCAACGAATGCGTGTTCGGTTGTGGGTTCGGCCATAGTGGGGTGTTAAGAAAACTGAGGTTCTCCAGTGGGGTGTTCAACTGCTGGGTATTCGCAGCCTGAGTATCCGGACCAACTCGACGCGCAAAGGCCTCTAATATATTGACAAGTTGGTCAGCACTGATCCCATTCGTCGCATTCCCCCCAGCGCCTCCATTCACAGTAAGGTTCAAAGCACCATGACCATGGCAGCTCTGCAGGCAATGCTGGATCGGCACGCCCGGTGCGTGTGCCGGGGCAGTCTGATTATTGGTACCAGGCCCTTCCGCTTGACCAGGCCTGTGCAGATCAAGCATGTCGAGTGTCTGCTTGACAAACTGAGCCAGCCCGGCGCTACTGTTCATTGCTTTGGCGATTTTCAGCTGACCCTCCAAAGTCCGGCCCGCCGCGGGGGTGAAGTTAGCGTTACGCAAAAGTTGCTGAACGCTTTGCGCATCCAATGCCCCCCAGCTATTTTCCACACGGGCTCGCAAGCCATCAACTATATAGTCCTTAACCACGCGCAACTGTACTGACTCAAAAAGATGGCCGGCGCCACCTGGAGCTTCCTCGAGAAGATTGTCGATCTGTTTCCTCACCTGTTTATAGGCCTGGTTTTGATCAGGGTGATTCAGATCCAAATGGACAATAGACAGGTTCGGACGGTCTTTAAAGCTTTCGGCTAACTTTGTCAGGTCTGCTTTTGCCTTTCCCATGCCGGGCGCATCATCTAAATGAACGTCAATGACATACAGGTTTACGGCACATTCGAGCAGGGCAACAGCGCTCGCATTTTTGGCCTGGCCATCCGTTTTCTGCGCGCTGGCCAGAACAAAGTTACGCAGCCCCTCGTCTGTAAAGCATTCCTTTGCGGCTGCCTGCTGCAGGTCGTGATACGCAGCTTTCGAGGTCTGCAGGGCGCGTGGGCTCTCCCCACTATTGATTGAAACATCAGTATTGGCCGCAGACAACACAGCGTTCTCAAACCCGTTTCCAGGACTGTCTGAAGCGTGCCTGAGGACAGATAAAACGGAACTGTTTCCAATTGTTGATAGCATATGATTACCCCAGCGAAGCCGCGAAAGATTTCAGCATTTCAAATAATGCGGAAAGCGTCGAACTGATGACTTTCTGCACGTTGTCGTGAATCGAGTTGGCGTTACTGTATTTTTGCGTATGTTTTTGCAACGCACTTTCCAGCTCCTGTATCTGTGCGTTCCAAGCGGCCTGCCACGCCTGAAAACGAGCTGGGAGCAACTCCGGATTGTCGCCGGATGGCAAGTTTCCCCTCATTTCAGTCAGCGGAGACAGGTCCATCACGATACAAAACGATCCATCCGGTAGCGTTTTAAGGCACGAAGGCGGCAGGCCCATTGCCGCCAGCCATTTCAAGGCGTCTTCCCTGCTTGCGCCTGTCACCGTGCCATCCTCCCCAGGAACAGGAAACAACACTGCGTCGGGGTTGGGCAGCGAGTATTTTTTGATCAAATCATCCAGCGCCGCCCTGATTTCCCTGGCGTTGATTTTCACGGCTCCCTTGTCACCCACGACACTCAGCCACTCGTGCAACTTGCCGACGACATCCTCATTGAGCTCGCCGTACAGCTTGGCGTAGGCCTCGACCATGCGCGCGTAAACGTCGAGGTAGTCATCCTTTATGATGCCGATCAAATCCTGCAGCCCGTCAACGATATCGTCGAAGGACGAATGCACACCTATCGGGTTTTTAATGCCGGAATCAGACAACGCGCTGCCGAGTTGTTTCGTCAGCAAAGGCGCAAGTTCGCTGGCCACCTGCTCACGGTCTTGCTGGGCGAACTCTTGCCCACGCGCGCTCAGGAAAGCCAAACCAGAATCGACTGCGTTGCGAGTTAATTGACCGGCATACTTTCCGGTTGCAATCTGATCAGCCAACGCCAAGGCAGCTCCGGTTTTAGCTGATGGCTCGGAAGCAGGGTCAGTTAGTGCGGCGAAAAGGCTGGCAGCCGCGAAGCGAGCCCCGCTGAGGCTTTTACTCAGCAGCTCGTTTTGCTTGAGCTGGCGCTTCTGGATATCGTCTGCCAGCGCTTCACTGCTGTCCACTTGAACATTGCCGACCTGAACCTGAGGCTCCGAGGCCTGGGCGGATTCGAGCCGGACCCTGCCTTCGGGTGCGATCACTTGCGAGATGTTCGATGCGGTCACATTTGTATTAATCATCGTCGATCCCTATGCCTTCACACTGCTGGCAATGGTGCTGGAGGCGGCGTTGCGCCCCTGCATGATCTGCATCGCGACATCCAGAAGTTTTTGCATCAGGGAAACGTCTTCAGAGATACGCTGCGCCTGCTCTTCGGTCATGCTCCTGCCAATGGTTTGGGTAGACTGATGCTCGACCTCATTCTGACGCTGGGCATACTCTTCGAGCCGCACGACAGCCGATATCATGGTGCTCAATACCATCGACATGGACGTCAATGCCTGACCTGCGGTGATATTCCGGGAGTAGACTTTCTCGTTCAGCGCGCTTTGCAGATCTGCCGCCTGGGCACTCTTGTTAAGCTTGGCGATTTCGTCGCTTAGAACGGCACGTTCTTGCGGCGTAAGGTTGTTGGCGCTCGGATCCAGATTGATCTGACGAGTCTTGCCGTTCCCATCAATTACAGTGAAAGACTTGGTCGCATCGACAGGATTATCAATAAAGCTGTTTTTGGTCAGATCACGCTGTAAATCATCAGCGCTGTTGCGGTGGTTCATCGCATCACGTCTGTTGCTAGCGATGTCCGAGTGTTTCTGATTTTGTCCCTTGATGCTGAGCGCCATACCACTCAATGCCATGGTTCCGGCAACCACAGCGCCCGTAATTGCGCTGTTCATTACTGCTTTACCCGCTTCGATGATCGCAACACCCTGCGCTTTGGCAGCATCGGCAGCCATTACCGCATATGAGCCTTTCAGCTGGGCGCTGGTTTGACGGGAGATATTGACTGCGATGATGGCGGCCACCAGGACCCCGACATGTTTTTCCCACGCAGACGGGTCAAATTTGAGGATGGATTCGAGCCCTTCCTTACCGGTTTTCTTCTCAACCTCGCTAAGGACCAGCTTCATTTCTGCATCACTGAATTCGGTGATGTCAGTCAACTGCTCAAGTTGCTCCAGAGTCGGAGCAGGCACAAAAACCTTGCTCAATACCTGACCTTGCAGAGTGGAATTGATGGCAGTCGAGCTGCCCATTGCCTGCAGTGTATTGAGCCCGTTACTGCTCAAGGCAGTCAGCGGCTTGTTTTCAACCTGACTGATCTGGGTAGGAACTATAAGCGTTGGACGAGCGGTAACAATGGAAGTCATCAACTTTATCCTTGAATATAATGTTCAAATATTGCGAGCAATCTGCAGATTATTTTCGAGATGAATCTGCTGCTCGCGACCTATTTTTTCGATCACTTTCGATTGGTTATCGAGCATGTCGCCAAACATTTCGATTGCCTGGGCAATGTAGGTAGACATCGATTCGACGAGTGATGTGGCGATGACTACCGCAGCAAGGTTTTGCGCGGCACGAGCCTGATGAACGCCACTTTTTATCTGCAGTGCAGCTTGGGTCGACGCTCCGGCGCCTTCGGTTACAGCGAGAGCCTTGTCAACGTGGGTGGCGTACTTGGCGAGAGAAACGGCATCGGACTGCAAGCCGACCGCCCCGCGGACTCTTTCGGCAAACTGCCCCATGGAGCGGCTTGCGGATCTGGTCCCTTGCTTGAGGAGATCGGGGATCATTTTCGAAACGTGCTTGCCAATCATCTCGCTCATTTTCGGACCAATGCGACCCGCTGCGCTCTTGGCCACAACGGCGACTACAACCATCGCGGCAACCATCAACAATGCCCCGGCGATGGCGCCGGCGATATTGCCGACGGTATTGGCCAGATCGTCCGAGATCCCCGGAACCTTTGATAGTGCCCAGGAAGCAGCCTTGCCCAGCTCCTTGATCAACGGCGCGAGAACGTGATCCATCAAGGGCTTCATTGCTTGTTCCATGAACGAAACACCGGTAACGGCCTTGCCAATCATGTCGCCGGCCATCAAGGCCACACCTACCGCCGCCAGGGCCAGACTGGCGCCACCGGTGAACACGGCGCCGACGACACTGATGACCGTCAACAAACCGCCCAGCACTTTACCGATGCAGCCCATAGCCTTGTTCAGCCGCTCAGCCTTGGCAACTTCTTCCTCGTGCTTTTTCGCCTCGGCCAGAGCCTTGGTCGCCTGGGAGTCACGTATTTTGGTTGCCATGGCCTTGTCGGCATCCAGTTGGCTGTCAGCCGCGTCACCCATCAGCTGGGCAAACTTAGCCATGATTTCAACCATGCGCGCAGCGGCACTGAGATTCTTGCTCTGGGATTCTTTGGCTTGAGGGGTACTAGGGATTCCCGCAGCATTCGCCTTTTGGCGTGCCTCATCAGCCTTGATGTTGGCGGCTCTGGCTGCATCCACCGCCTGACTATGCGTGGCAGTTGCCACAGTCAAACTCTGACGGGCGCCTTGCAGCTCAGCGCTGGCAGAATTTCTGGCAGCCAGAGCCTCGGCGTACTCAGGGGAATCAGGGGACAGGCTGTCGAGCCGAGCCTGCGCCCTTTCAAGAGCCTGCCCGGCGTTTTGCACACGAGCTTTCGCTGCTTCAAGTTGCCGCTCGGTTGTCGAGGCGCTATCCAGCGCCTTTTCCAGCTCAGAAAGCGAAGCTTCGTAGTCGGCGGCAAGCTTCTGACTGTAGCTGGATGAAAGCTGTGCAAGAGCACGCATGCCGTTGAGGCGATTTTCGAGGCCTTTGGAGTCAGCCTCACCGAGCAGCCCTACGATGGTTGCCATGAGACCGACAAATCGAGCTCCGGCGCTGGTTTGACGACCTTCGTTCTGCGCTGCCGGTGGTGACAGTTGCGGCTTGCCCGCAACTCTGCGGCTACCAGCCTCTGCGTCGGCTTCGTAGCGAACGCTCTTGATGTCTATCAGGGCTTTTTCTGCCACTTGTTGAAACTTTTGGGTTTGCGCTGCGCGACTGGCAGCTTCGCTGTAGCCGGGTTTGATTTCGTTGTCCGGCGCACGATTAAGCAGTGCAGTCATATTGTTTGATATGGAAGTCATTCAAATCAGTCCTCTGAGGAATCGCTCTCGATTTGGCTCAAGGTATCCACGTAAACCCGAGCCTGCTGGCGCAGTTCGTCATCCTCGACATGTGCTAAAACATACTCGAAACATAGTTTGGCTTTACCAGCCTTGCCCAGCGCAAGCTGGCATTGGCCGCTATAGAACATTGGGCGGTAGTCATCTTTGCTCTGGGCAAATGCCACAGCATAAATATCGACAGCCTTCTGGTAGTTCTGCTTGAGGTGATGCACAGCCGCCAACCCCATCCAGTAGTGGCTGTTGTAGAAGTCATAGATACACAGAAAGTGAAAGAACTTCTCCGCGTCGTCCAGTCGTCCTTGCTCGTAGAACTCGTAAGCAAAGGCATAAAGACTGTCCATTTGCTCAGGGGTAATACCGCGAAGGTCCTTGAGGGTAGCGCCGTCGAGCATGGCCTCAACGACCTGCTCGGCAAGGCAGTCTTCCTCTTGTTGCTGCTTACGACTCATTGAACACACTCCTAAAGCAGGGCCAGCCTTGCTGGCCTGTGCATTGAGCCAAAATCCGGAAAAAAAGGACGCCAAAAAGCGCTCACTGCCGAGGTTTTGGGCGTTTTGTACAAATAAAGATCATTGCCTGCCAGCAATCAGGCTTGTTCAACCTGCTCAAGCCACAACAACAGGCGCAACACCTGCTCAATCTCCTGCACCTGGATAAAGCTGTAACGCCGATGCGTTCGGAAGATTCGCCGCGCGAGGACGATGTCAGTAACGATCGGAACGCCAACTTTTTCGGCATAGGCTCGCACCGCAAGCGCCCGCTGATTGGTTTCCATCAACGAGATAAAAGGCAGCACGGTGATTTCCGGGCGGAAATAGATACCCACGGCAATGTGCGTCGGGTTGGCAATGATGACCCGCGAACCTTTAATGTCCGACTTGACCTGTTCCGACAGCAATTCAAGATGCAGATCACGGCGTCGCCCTTTGATCTGCGGATCGCCCTCCTGCTCCTTGTGTTCGCGCTTGACGGATTCCTTGTCCATCTTCAATTCTTTGATGTACAGCCAGTACTCGCATAGCGCGTCGAGCAGTACGATCAAAAGGATGCACACCAGGAACGTCAATACCAGAACCAGCAGGAACCGGCCCCAGACTGGAAACAGCTGTATGGGTTGTGCGTACAACTGTGCAAAGAGCGACTGGCGCTCAATAAGCCAGACGACCCAAAGCGCAACGACAAAACTGAGCAAGTACAACAGAGCCTTTACGCTGTCCTTGATGGTTCGCAGGCTGAATAATTTCTTGAACCCGTTAATGGGGTTCAAAGCGCCAAAGTTCAGTTTCAGCGCTTCACTGGCCAGGGCCAGGCCTGTCAGGATCAGGGTCGGCACGGCACTGGCCAGCGCACAGATCAGCACGATGGGCAATACAGTGCGCAGGCTGATCCAGAGCAGGTCCATCAGATACGGCTGAATCTGTAGATTGAAACCGCTGGCAATGACCTTGCGGTATACATCCATGACTTCTATTAACGTGCCATTGGTGACTAGATACCCGATTCCAAAAAGGGTCAGGCATGACGTCGCCAGATCCCTGGCCTTGAATGTCTGACCTTTTTTTGCCGCATCCCGCCGACGCTTGGGCGTGGGCATCTCGGTCTTGGATGAGCTCGACATCTCAGGCTTGGCCTCTCTCGATCAACCAGTTGCTCAACTGCGACTGCGCGGTGTGCCCCATGCGCAAGATTTCATCTGGCAGATGACTGCCGAAAAACAGCAGCAGCACGATCAACGCAATGGCACTTTTGATGGTCAGCGATACCGCGAATGCATTCATTTGCGGTGCGAAGCGGGCCAACAGGCCAAGCAGGGCCTCGCTGAGCAACAGGGCGGCAACTACTGGCGAACTGATAATGATGATTTTGCTGACTAGCGGATCGAGCATCGCCAGGATCGGATCGAGTGCTAGCTCGCAGCCCTCCACAGGGGAGCAAAGTCGATAACTCGCGTTATAGGTTTCAACCAGCAGCAACAGACCGCCCCCTTCGAGAAAAACCGCCGCAGCAAACAGTTGCAGGAAGTTGGCCAGCTCCGACGTGTCCACCCCGTTGGCAGGGTCGATGGTATTGCTGAGCATTGCACCGCGCTGGTTGTCGATGAGATTGCCCATTCCATGCAATACCCAGAACGGCCAGCAGAGCAGACAACCCAGCACCACGCCGATGCTTGCTTCGCGCAACACCAGCCCATAGAAAGCAATCGTATGAAGGGAAGGCAAGGCCTGCACGGTCGCAGGCCACAGTGCCAGAGCCACCAGCATAATCACCGCAATCCTTGGGGCCCCGGTGAGGACGCCTGTGTTGAGAAAAGGAAGCATGAAGAACACCGGCGCCAGTCGTGCAAAACCAAGCGCCGCCGCTGCCATCGCGATGTGCAAGTCGAAAAACAAAGTGAAGGGCATCAGGGGGTCACTTCAATGCAAGACGCATGACTTCGCGACTAAAACCCAGCAGCGTATCGCCATACCAGCCGGATAATAAAAACAGGCAAATGGCTACCGCCAGTAATTTAAAGCCAAACGGCAGCGTTTGTTCCTGGAGTTGGGTGACGGTCTGAAACAGGCCGACCAATAAGCCGACGACGGTGGCGGCAATGATCGGCCACGCGACCATCAACAAAATCAGATAGAGAGCTTTGTTACCCGCAAAGACTAAATCGTTCATCGGTGGTCACTCATTGGGCGAGGGTAAGGTATTGCTCGACCAAACCGGTCGAGAGCAATGCCCAGCCATCAAGCGCAACAAATAGCACCAGTTTGATAGGTACAGAGATGATCACCGGGCTCATCATCATCATTCCCAGCGCCAGCAAAATGCTGGAGATCACCAGGTCGACGATGACAAACGGCAGATACAGGTAGAAGCCAATCTTGAAGGCAGCTTTGATTTCACTTAGGGCATAGGCGGGTAATAAGGCGAACAGCGAGGGCTCGAGTTGCTCTTGCTCGCTAACAAGGAGGTCACCTTCTTCCACCTGAGCCGCCTGGGCGCGTTCAAAAAACTGCGCCAGTTCAGGATCGGTGTAGGTGCGCAAGTAATCTTTGTAGCTGCCCAAGCCGTTCTCGGTGAAATCGACCACCGATTCAATGTTGGTAAAAGCGATATTGTGCTCTTTGTAATAGCTGTAGCCCTGCTGCATGATCGGCGTCATGACGAATGCCGCCAGCATCAAAGCGACGGCATTGAGCGTCATGTTAGAGGGCACTTGCTGCAGCCCCAGGGCGTTACGCACGATTACAAAGACGATGGAGAACTTGATATAACAAGTGCCAGCGGCAATCAGGAATGGCAACAGTGACGCGAACGCCAACAGGCCAATCATGGAAATGTCATTCATTCCCCGGCGCCTCGAACGAGGGTATGCAACTGGACACCAAGCCCGTCTTCCCAACGCACCAGTTCACCAACAGCGACAGTTGTGCCATTGGCCCGGATTTCAATGTTGTTCTGCACCAAGGGTTGCAACGCCAACACCTGATCGGCCTGCATATTCGCCAGGTCAGCAAGGGTGCAGACCCACTCCTGCAGCACGAACTCCAGTCGAATCGGCAGCAGCTCCCAGGCTTGGGTCGGGATCTGTGGCACAGCGGGCTGCAGATCCTCTGCGGACGTTGGCAACGGCAGTTCAGCCGGGTTGAATTCCATGCGAAAACCTTCCTCAGTCAAATCAAACCGGCCGATGCAATGTTCGGCCATGTACAAATGTTGTGTGCGTTCGCCAATAATCAGAACATCGCCTACGGCGAGGTGCGCAAGCTGGCCTCCAGGCATAGCGCTAACGCCCACGATAATTCGCAGTTGCATGGGAAGGCCGCTGGCCCATGCAGATAATGAAGGGGGACCTGACGGGCAAGTGGGCAAATCGTCGGTCAGCCAAAGCGTGCCTTCGGGCGTCTTCAGCCCGGCGAGCAGCCGATCCTGCAGGTCGCAACCCGTTACCAGTTGCACTGAAATGATCGAATGGTAGTGAAGCTCCCTCATCGCAATCTCAACCGGTTGCGCGACTGTCTCAAACAGCTGCAGGACTCGTGAGTCCGGACACGCGCCGCTCAAGAGTCCAGGCAGCTGTGGCAGGATGGCGCTCAACCAATCCTGACTCGCCAATGCGCCCTGCCACGCACCTTGATGGCCTTGGGCAACAAAGCTCAGGTAGGCCTGATCTGCCGCTGGCTTGCCGAGACAGGCCTCGAACCCTTGCGCCGACCAACGCTGCGTTGCGCGTTCGGCGCGGTAGGCACGGCTATCTACGCGGCGCAACAGGTCGAGAGACCTCAACCCTGCCATTTCGGTTGCCTTGCTTGCTCGCGCGCATCATCGGTGTCGTCATCGGCCTGCTGCCGGGCATCGCTGCCCTGCTGGTCCTGACCGGCCCCCTCCCCGTCCAGCAATTTCCAGCCAGGTTCGGCGCTGGCAAGATGTTGCGCCAGATTTCGCGTCACATCAGCGCTGCTGCCCGAGAGCTGCAACTGACCGGCGAACTCGTGAGGTGCTTTGCTGACGTCTACATGACCCACTGCGCGATCACTCGCAAACGGCAAACGCAAATAGCTCTGCTCGCCCTTGTCCAGCCCTTGTGCCGACGCCTGCGCCATCCGATTGCGCAGCGCCACCGGCTGCTCTGAAGGCGTTGGCGGAGTCGGCATGCGAGCGCCCGGTTTCAAGACAGGAGCCGCCTCGAAATACGGGGGGGTCTTCTCGCCCGCATCGGTAGTAGATGCCGCTCGCTGCGGCGCGGCGCGTATGCCCAAGGGGGAGAAAAAAGCCTGTCCGAGAATGGCGTTGTTCAAACCGCCGTGCACGTCTGCTGCCTGAACAGCGATTGCAGCAGTCGCCAGCTGGGTGACCGGCAGTGCTTGAGATGCGGGCGACGATGTGGCTCCCCCGGCGATCAAGTCTTTAGAAGGAGCGAGCTGAACACGAGCGCCAGCAAAAACTTCGGAGAGTTGCGCAGCCATCTTGTCACCCGGTTGCGGCCTGATCGCCAATGCCAGCCTTGCATTTGAATCCACGCCGGCACTGGCATTCATGGCCATTGCGGAGCTGACATTCATGGCCATTGCGGAGCTGGCAGGGTCTGCAATCAATGGCCCTGCGAGCGGCCTTGCCAGCGGTAGCATTTGCTGGAGCAGGGTCAACACGCCCTGGGGAATTTCCTCCTGCTCGGCGACCTCAATCTGCTCCTCGAAATCTTTTGTCACCGGCTCAGCGTCTTCGACAGGGTATAAGACGTTATGGGGTATTACGCGGATATCACTCATATCTAGGTCTCGCTGACTCTTCAATGTCGGTTTCTTCACGGCGTATCGACACGAGCATTTGCTGGCGCATCAATCGCTGGTGTAGCCCGCTAAACTTGGTGTGCTTACGCTGCATAATTTGCCGCTGCTGACGGTATTCTTGAACTTCACGTTCGATGTGTGAGCGCTGTTCCTCGATTCGAACCTGATCAAGTACAAGGTTGTGCTGTTGGCGGCGAAGAACTGCTTGATGGCGCAGCAGGGTTATCAATTGCGCATGACTCAATGTGCAACCAGACGCTCTATGGCTGGTCATCAATTGCGTCAGTGAGTGCTGCCGTTCGGCGATATCTGCAAGTTCCGACTTCACCGGCTCGAGCCGCGCCTGAGCCTGCTGCAAGGTAAGCTCGCAGCGTCGTTGCAGTTGCTCACTGACTCGCAATAACCGCGTAATGTCAGGCAATGAGTGCATCAAGGCCCTCCACTGTCTGAGCAAAGTCCGAGGTCTGATCTGTGCCTTGACGCAGCCACTCATCGAGCGCTGCACGACGTTCGATCGCGTGGTCGTTGGCCGGGTTTGAGCCGGGGCGGTATTCACCCAGGTCGATGAATAGCTGCAATTCTTCCAGTCGTCCCATGAGCTGACGGGTCTTGGCTACAAGGCTCTGGTGCGTCGGTTCGGTCACTTGCCGGGCGACCCGGCTGGCGCTGCGCAGAACATCGATGGCGGGGAAATGACTCTTGGCTGCCAAGGTACGACTCAGATAGATATGCCCATCAAGAATGGAGCGGATTTCTTCGGCGATCGGGTCAGGCTCGTCGTCGGTCTCCAGCAGCACCGTATAAAAAGCAGTGATGCTGCCCTTGGCGGTTACGCCGGGGCGCTCCAGCAGACGCGGCAAGGCGTCGAACACCGAGGCCGGATAGCCGCGTCTTGCTGCCAACTCACCCGCGGCCAGTGCAAGATCACGTCGTGCACGGACATAACGCGTCAGTGAATCGATGAACAACACAACCTGTTGGCCCTGGTCGCGGAAATACTCGGCGATAGTTGTGGCTTGCAATGCGGCATTACAGCGATCTACTGACGAGAAGTCCGATGTGGCGTACACCACTACGCACTGCGCGCGACGTGGAGATTGCCGCAGGGACTCGACAAATTCGGTCACCTCCCGGCCCCGCTCGCCAATAAGCCCGATAACGAAGACATCTGCCTGAGTGTGGGCGATCAACATATCGATCAGTCTGGTCTTGCCGGACCCGGCTGAAGCAAAAATGCCCACGCGCTGCCCGACGCCACAGGTCAGCAAGCCATCGATAACCCGAACACCTGAGTGCAACGCCTGCTGGATGGGCCTGCGCTGATGATACTGAGGCGGCGTGGCGTCGACCTGATAACTGACGCAACCCACTGCCATCGTCGGGACCAGACGTTCGACGATTTCCCCGCGCGGATTGACCACGCTGCCGAGCATCGCGGGGCCGCAATTCAACTGGAGGACCGCACCCGTGGGAACGATCAACGACTCGCGAGACAGACCGCCAGCATCACCCAGTAGACAGAGCAGCACGGAGTCTGCCTTGAAGCCGACAACTTGCGCACGTGCAGTGCAATGCTGATCGCGCCAGTGCTTGCGAATCTCGCACACTTCGCCGATTACTACATTGTGCAGTGCAGCCTCTATCAGCGGCCCGCTCAGACGCAAAGGGTGCGCAGCACGCCTCTCTAAACTGCGCAGATTCATTGGGCGAGAATGCCTAGCAACGTGTGCAAT
Organism: Pseudomonas viridiflava; assembly: GCF_900585905.1. GTDB lineage: Bacteria > Pseudomonadota > Gammaproteobacteria > Pseudomonadales > Pseudomonadaceae > Aquipseudomonas. The sequence goes on along the minus strand of NZ_UTVH01000001.1, from coordinate 372,880 downwards.
TGCTCCAAAAATGAATCCAGCGCGTCAGCCAGGGATTCATCACTTTCCAGCGCCTGCGAACCGAGCATGACGCGCAACTCCAGACGATCATCGATATGCGCCAGCTGCATCTGACCTGTGCGGGCATACGGCCACACCGGCATCAGCCATTGCAGCAAATCCGCCGCGCAATACCGAAGCTGCGCGCTGTTGCACTCGGCAACCGAACTCCAGAACCAAACGTCGTCATCGACCTGCTCTACGTTGAGATTGGGCAGGTCGCTCAACTCAAGTTCAATAGTGCTGTGCCCATCGAAACTTCCCACCTGCTCCTGGCTACAGCCTCGACTCTGCAGCGCGCGACGCAGGAGATCCGCAATATCCAGACCTGGCATTGACCTATCCTCTTAAAGTGTCTTGATGACTTGAACGGAAATGGTGTTCGAGACTTCGGCGAAAGAAATCACGTCCAACTCCTGGAAGCGTCCTTCAATCAGCTTTTTGATATAGCGGCGTACGTCGACGGACGACAGCAACACGACGTCCTTCTGTGGAATGTGCAACCCGTTCAAGCCCACAGCGAGACGGTCAATGAGTTCCTCGGATTCAGCAGGCTCAATATTGAGGAAATTGCCGCCCGACGTTTGCCGGATACCCTTGCGTACTACGTCCTCGAACTCGGCAGAAAGCAGCAGGACACGCAGCTCATTGCCGCTGGCAAACTTGTTGCTGATGTATCGCGCAAGACCGCCGCGCACATGTTCAACGAGGGCCAGGACGTCTTTTTCTCGCGAACCCCAATGCGCCAGGGATTCGAGAATGAGCTTCATGTTGCGCACTGAAATCCGCTCGGTGACAAGCCGCTGCAACACCTCCGAAATTTTCTGCACAGAGGCGTGGCGATAGACCTCTTTGAGCAAGTCCGGGTAACTCGCCTCCATTTCGTCGAGCAGTTTTTTGGTTTCCTGTACCCCGAAGAACTCATGAACGTTGCGCGCCAGCAGCGTTACCAGGCACCGATAAAATTCTTCATAGGCCGGACGCAACAAATACCCCAGGTCTTCGAGCTTTTTCTGATCGGCCACGCTGCCCCAGATACTTTCCTGTTTGCTGCTGTCCTGACCGAAGGTGGTTTCGATCCCCGCACCCTGCAGTTCCAGCGAATAGTTGAGAATCCGCACGCGGTCAAAATGGATGTCGAACTGATCAGCACGCACTTCGTTGATCAGCACTGCAATCTGGCCCTCGGACAAGGAGTCGCCCACGCGCAGATGCGGTTCAGGAATGCGCACGCCGTAATCAATGAAAAATTGGGTTCGAAAACGCTCGGCAATTCGCGCCGTCTGCAGCTCTGCGATCCGCGAAGCCGGAACGAGCAACATCAAGGGGACGGTCTCGGTAGCCAGATCGTCGATATTTTCAATCAGGCCCAAATCACTCCCGGGCACATTCTGCCCTGCCGCCGAGTGAGCGTTGCCATCCGCTAGATCGGCATTGCGCCTGCTCCGGTGACGAACGTAAAGCAATAGCACCAGCGATGCCGCCAATACCACGAACGTCATCAACGGGAACCCCGGCAATACGCCAACCGCCAGCGCCAAGACCGCCGTAACCCCCAGCACAAAAGAATTTCCAAGCATTTGCGTGATGATGTTACGACCCAGGTTGGCCTCGTCACCATTGACCCGGGTGACGATGAAGCCCGCACCAATTGCAATTAACAGCGCCGGAATCTGTGCCACCAGCCCATCGCCGATGGTCAGCATGGTGTATGTCGCCAGCGCGCTGGACATATCCATGCCCATCTGGCCGACGCCGATGGCAAGACCGCCGATGAAGTTGACAAAAATGATGATGATGCCGGCGATAGCATCGCCCTTGATGAATTTCATCGCGCCGTCGAACGAGCCATACAGCTGACTCTCGCGCTCCAGCGTACTGCGCCGCTCACGGGCCTGGTCGGCATCAATGACGCCAGCTTTCAGGTCGCCATCAATGCTCATCTGCTTGCCGGGCATACCGTCCAGGGAAAAGCGCGCAGCGACTTCCGCCACCCTTTCCGAGCCCTTGGTAATGACGATGAACTGGACAATGGTGACAATAGAAAAAATCACGAAACCCACGATCAGGCTGTCGCCGATCACAAAATCGCCGAACGACGCGACAATATCGCCAGCATCCGCCTGGGTCAGGATCAGCCGGCTGGTGCTGATGGACAGCGCGAGCCTGAAAAGGGTGGTGAGCAGCAATAGAGATGGGAATGTCGAGAAGTTAAGAATGCGTTCGACGTAAAACGAGCCCATGAACACCAGCAGTGAAATCACGATATTCAGGCCAATCAGCAAGTCGACTAGCCAGGTGGGCAACGGAATGATCAACATGGCGATGATGGTCACCATGAGTGTCAGGATCATCAGCTCCGGACGTGACGTGACGCTCTGCAACATTTTATTGAACATGAACAAGTTCCGGGTCTGGAAACCGTTGAATGAGTGCTCAGGAATCGGTCGCGGTACGGCGCTCGATGGTCTCGTGGGCAAAAGCGATATCCGCAAGGTGTGTGAAATGCTCAGCCAGGCGCTGCTGCGCTTGCGGGTCAGGAAACAACTCGACCGGCAGCTTCAGACAGACAGCGCGCATGACTTGTACGATGTGCGAACGCTCGGTGTTGCTGGCTAACAGAACTGTTTCGCCGAACATGGCGTGCAGCAGTTGATCGAGCTCATCCGGGTAGCGCAGCAAGCCCAACAGAAACAGAAGCAGGTCTGGTTCCTGACGCTCATGACGAAGGATCAACGGGTGAGTGAGCAAATACCTGATGAACGCTTCATCGGCTGAACGCAGACGCTTGAGTTGTGCCAGCATGATCAGCAGCTCCCCAAACTCACTACGTGAGCAGCTGGGGTCAAGCGCGTCGATATCGGTGAGGAGCGCGGCTTCTATAAACGCGAGAACCGTTGACCGATGCGCGTACCCGTAAAGCGCAATCCAGTCTCCGTAACACTCGACTGCCCCATCATCTGCTTCAAGGAAGGCGCGGTATGTTTCACGCATCAGCCCAGGGCGCAGACCCAGGGTTTTGCCGAACAGGCGAGCTTTGAGCGCGCAGTTGATCCCCGCCTTGAGCCGCTTGGGAGCGGCTTGATCCAGCACCGCCTGCTGTAATTTTTCGAGACGCCGGGCAGTCGCTTGCGGCAGCTGCTTCTGACGCAAAAGTTCGCGCAGCACCAACACCAGATCGCTGTCATCGGGAAACAGTCCACGGGCCAGTTGCAGCAACCATTCGACAGAGCGATCGCCAAGGCGGGCCATTGCCAGAATGTGCTTCGCCTTGGGAACGGCTTCATCATCGAGCACCTTTTCAAAACTGCCCGTGACGGTATCCACAGCAGCCTCGAAATTGCGCCGGTTGCGGAACTGGGTCAGTGCTGCGGACATCTCATCGCTGATCTGCACGGAACGTTGCAGCGCTGCTGCAGGGGAAGCGTCCTCCACGTCGACCGACTGCTGAGCCCCCTGAGTGACCTTGGAGGTATCCTGCAACACGATCAGAGGCGGGCGTTGAGTCGGGCCGATAGTCGCCATATCAGCGCTCGACAGCCTTGAGTACAGCGCGATCAGTTGCATCGAGCATGCCAAAATCGCTGGCTTTAAGCGCAAGGGCCCTGGCATCTGGCTGCATCGGGCTGTTGATTTCACGGGGCTGGATCAGGAAAACCCTGACCGTATTGGCTTTGCGCGCTTGCCTGTAGCTGAAGATACGCCCGATATAAGGAATGGAGCCCAATAGCGGAATCCGGCCAATCTGTTCTCCGCTTTCATCGCGGGTGAAGCCGCCTACCAACAAACTTTTGCCCTGAGGAACCCGGGCAACGGTGCTGATCCGGGTGCGACCAACAGTTGGCAGAGTGCCATTTCCGTTGTCGACTCGATCCTTGCCCGACGAATCGATCTCGCTGCCGTCCTCGATGCTGAGCGACATTTCAATTTCGTTGCTCAAGGCAAATCGCGGCAACACGCTGACCATGGTTCCGTAAGTGACGTGCTGTAAATCTACGGTTCTTTCACCAATCAGCTGTGCATAGAACGTGCGGTTGTTATCGAAAATCGCCGGTACGTTTTCCTGGGTGAGAATGATCGGGCGGGAGACCACATTGGCGCGATTGGTCCGCTCGAGCGCCATGATCTGAGCGATGAATGAAGCCCCATCCAGAGTCGTAGCCGATCCACCGTTGAGTGAGGCGGAAAACTGCTTGCCGATCTTGATACCCCCTTGCCAGTTAACACCCAACTGGTTGAGATCATCCTTCTGCAGATCAATGATCCACAGCGACAGCTCGATATGACGCTTGGCTTCGTCCAGAGCGGAGACGAGATTTTCGATGAATCGCACCTGATCAGGCAGACCTTTGACCAGTAAACTATTGGTATCCGGGAATGCCACGACCCGAATGTTGCCAGCAGCCAGTTCCCGTGAAATCGACCTGGGCGAACTATTGGCCCCCTCGCCTCCCGTATCGCCAAGCGCCTGTAGCGGAAAGTCCGGCATGCTGGCGACGCCAACAGGGGCAGCACGTTTGCTGACGGCTGTTTCGACACTGCTTTTTTCACCGCGCAACAGTTGTTCTATGACAGTGGCCATGCCCGGCACTATTACGGTGTCCTCGCGCATCTCGTATTTGCGATCGCCGACGAACGTGTTTTGCAGACGGATCACGCCGATGCGCTGCTGACCTAGCTGCAGATCAGCGCTTTGGGTATCCATGAACTGCGCAGCCTGGATTACCAGATCGACGTAGATAGGCGGCCCGGATAAATAAAACGTGCGCAATCCGTCGTCACGCAGCGGGTAACGGGTATCCAGCAGGCCTGAACGCCTCAGGAACGCCTGCAGCTTGTCAACGGTAATGGTGTTGAGCGAAACGACCGAGTTTTTGGCCTCAGCAGCGTCGTAGACGTAAACGGCCTGACCATCGTCGTACCAGATCAGAGCCATTTGTCGAGTGATGCGCTCCAGGGTGCGTTGCGGCTGCGCCATGGAGAATTGTCCGGAAATAGTTTTCCGGCTGGCGGCCTTGCTGGCAATGACGGGCTTGCCCAATTGCGCCGCAAGCGCATCAAAAAATGTACGCAGGCTTTCCTGACGGGCGAGGTAACCCTCGCCTTGGCGAACCGGATCGGCACTGACGAGGTTCGGCGCGGCGCTGCAGCCTAGCCACAGCGCACAGAATATAAAGCGACTTATGGAAATCATTGAATCATTTGCTCGAGAGACGAGTTATGTCGATCAAGCTGCTCGGTTTGACGCCAACCAGCTCACGTATTTCTTTGGAAAAATGCGAAGAGGAGGCAAAACCAAACTCCAACGCAATGTCGGTCAAAGACTGCTTGCCACGAGCCATCGCCAGCAACGCCTGCGCTGTGCGCCACTCGCGCATTTTCGGCTTTGCGGCCCCCCCCAGCGCCTGATGGCAAAGGCGCCTGAAGTGCGAGATCGACACACCATATCTACGCGCCAGGCTGAGCAGTTTTTCGCTCGCGGCGCTTTGGTCGAGCAGAAAACAGACCAGGCGGTAGCTCTCGCTGCGGCGCAGCAAATTGGCGAACCCGACCAACGCGTCTGCATGACACAGGGCTTGCTCGATATACCAGCGCTCGACTGCTTTATCGTTGCTCAACGACTCCAGCGGCACAGGCAATGACGCCATTGAGGGGCTGGATGAAGGCGCAGTGTGCGCTGCGGCCTGATCAACGAATGCTTGTAGCTTCACCAGATGATTCATGGAAATCGACAGAATTCTGGCCTCACCTTCGAGCACGCAGAGGCCTGGGCTGAAGGCAAGTAACCCACACCAGCCAGCCGGGTATACCTGCGGTTGCTCACAATCACGGTGCGCAAGACGCAATCCATGATCGCTAACAGCGATGGCAATTACCTGTGTCGTCAGCGTCGGTTCACTGCACAGCAAGCCCAGCGTCGTGGTCGATTGTGGCGGTTGAATTTTAGGCATATGGAACACACCCGCAGGCTTTGGCTAGGGGTGGGGATGGTAGGGAAAGACGGGGAGGCAATCTTGATGAAAAACTGATGGCGGGTGGTACATATTGCTATGTAGAGCCTGGGTGGTAACCCAGGCTGCTCAGGTTGTTTTCGGGAAAGTCCGGTTCTCGTAAAGGATCAACTCTCTGATGTTGTTCGACCTGGTTGGCCTACCCCTGCCGACCCCGCGATTGCAGAATCGGTTGTCCGAGCCCTTCTACAAACTGGAATTCGATGCCTAGCTTACGGTGATCAGCTCATTCGCGAGCGCAGTATATTTTTGCTGCTTGCGCTCAAGTGCTTCCACACGTGATTCAGCAATCTGGTGTTTTTGGTATAGGTCTTGCAAAAAAGAATTGCTGGCTCGTACACCACGAGTCCGTGCTTCAAAAGATAGGCATACCCTTGCAGCCGTAACCTGATCCTGTGACAGCCCGAAGGTTCTAAGTTTAAACTCGGCGTTCGTCAACGCGGCGCTGTTACTTCGATTTTTTGCAGTGATCAGATTTTTGGCAAACGATAGATTTTTTTCCGGATTTTTCACGGCCAATTCAACCGCGACTGTGGTGCTACGACAGACGTGTGCGCGTAGCTGTTTAATTAACGACATGGGTTACCTCCACTGGTAGCAAACGGTATCAAGCCTTTATCCGACCAAAGAGGTGCAATTAGCGCATGGCCATTGTTGTCCGGCTGCAATGACTGGCGTGAACAAAGAACCCTTGTCAGACAGCGAAGCTCGTTCATCAATTGACGCTGAATCTGCGCGCTGAACGGGCTTGACCACACGTTGCGGTTGCGCCCGCAGCGCAGGCATCTGGCAAGGCTGTGGACGACCTCGAACGGGGGCATTGGCAGGGAGCCATCGCTAGGGGAAGTGAAATTGTTGCGGATCAACATCGCTCAGCAATTCCTTGGCCTAAAGAGATGATTCTCAAGATATTCCACTATTATGAATCACACAAAACGCTCATCAGATGCCTGCACATGAAAACGCCACGAGCAGGACGCGCGTGGCGTTTCATTGCGAAATACAAAGTGCGCGCCCGTGCAGGCCGCTATGCATCAGTGATCTTCGTGCAGGTACGCAGGCTCCTTGGGCAGACGCAGACTGAACAGGAAAGCGACAGCCATCATCACCGTGACGTACCAGTAGAACGTGTTTTCCATGCCCACGTTCTTCAGGCTCAGCGCGACAAACTCCGCCGAGCCGCCGAACATCGCGTTGGCCACCGCGTAGGCCAGGCCAACACCCAGCGCACGCACCTGCGGCGGAAACATCTCGGCTTTGACCAGGCCGCTGATGGACGTGTAGAAGCTGACAATCGCCAACGCCAGGGTGATCAGCACGAACGCCAGAAAGGGGTTGCTGGTGGTTTTCAGGGTCAGCAGGATCGGCACCGTACACAGCGTGCCCAGCGCACCAAACCACAGCATCGAATTGCGTCGACCAATGCGGTCAGCCAGCATCCCGAACAGTGGCTGCATGCACATGTAAAGAAACAACGCGCCGGTCATGATGTAACTGGCGGTCTTGGGTGCCATGCCGCCGGTATTGACCAGGTATTTCTGCATGTAGGTGGTAAAGGTGTAGAAAATCAGCGAACCGCCAGCGGTGTAGCCCAGCACGGTGATGAACGCCGCCTTGTGGTCGCGAAACAGCGCGCTGATGCTGCCCGCGTCCTTGTTCTTGCGTGATTCAGCGGTGGTGGTTTCTTCCAGCGTGCGACGCAGCAGCAGGGAAATCACCGCGGCCACGGCGCCGATCACAAACGGAATCCGCCAGCCGTAGGCGCGCAATTCTTCGGTGCTGAGAAACTGCTGCATGATCACCACGGTCAGCACGGCCAACAGCTGGCCGCCAATCAGGGTGACGTATTGAAACGAAGCGAAGAACCCGCGCTGCCCACGCAGTGCTACCTCACTCATATAGGTCGCGGTGGTACCGTACTCGCCGCCCACCGACAAGCCCTGAATCAGCCGCGCCAGCAACAGCAGCGCAGGCGCCCAGGCGCCAATCGATGCATAGGTGGGCAGGCAGGCAATGAGCAGCGATCCGCCGCACATCATCAGTACCGCGATCATCATCGAATTCTTGCGCCCGTGCTTGTCCGCCACCCGGCCGAACAGCCAGCCGCCAATGGGCCGCATCAGAAACCCGGCAGCGAACACGCCTGCGGTATTGAGCAGTTGAACCGTCGGATCATCCGATGGAAAGAAAGCGGGTGCGAAATAGATGGCGCAGAAGGCGTAGACATAGAAGTCGAACCATTCCACCAGATTGCCCGAGGATGCGCCGACGATGGCGAATATTCGCTTGCTGCGTTCTTCACCCGTGTACTGCGTGGTTGTCATTATTTTTTTCCCCATTTAGCTGAACAGTCATCCAGGACATAACCTGTAACATCCCTTAGGGGCGATTGAGAGCTTTATGGTTCCATGATCCGTGGGGCGATGGTGCTGAGCGGGTGGTTTGCGGTGAATGAATATTCACAGGCGCTGGCGGAGATTGCGACGGCTGCGAAAGCGGTGTCAGACAATACGCTATCGCGGCCTCTCGTTGCTCGGTGGAGGGCCATCCGGGACCTTCTACAGGCGAAACGGCGTGACTCACACCGTCTCGCCAACAAGTTGGCTCCTACAGAAAACTATTCCAAATCAGGCAGTTTTGTTGTTTTTAATGAGAGCTGGCCGCCGATTGCTCGCGGGCGCCTACAGGCCCTGGGTGTTCTTGGCACAGCGCTCGATCACCAGCGCCAGGCCCTGCCCTACCCCCACACACATCGTTGCGAGGCCCAGGCGACCTTGGGTTTTCTCCAGTTGGTGCAGGGCGGTCAGAACCAGGCGCGCGCCGCTCATGCCCAATGGGTGGCCCAGAGCAATGGCGCCGCCGTTGGGGTTGACCTGAGGTGCGTCGTCAGCCAGGCCAAGGTCGCGCAGCACGGCAAGCCCCTGGCTGGCGAACGCTTCGTTGAGCTCGATGACGTCAAAATCATCTACATCCAGCCCGAGCCGCGTCAGTAGTTTGCGCACCGCCGGGACCGGACCGATGCCCATAATCCGTGGCGCCACGCCTGCACTGGCCATACCGAGGATCCGCGCGCGCGGCGTCAGCCCGTGACGCTCGACCGCTTCGCCTGATGCCAGAATCAGCGCCGCGGCGCCATCGTTGACGCCCGATGCATTGCCCGCCGTCACCGTCTTGTCGGCGCCGTTGACCGGCTTGAGCTTGCTCAGGGTCTCAAGGCTGGTGTCGGCACGCGGATGCTCGTCCTGGTCAACCACTGTCTCGCCTTTCTTGTGCAGGACCCGCACCGGCGTGATTTCCTCGCGAAAAAAGCCCGCAGCCTGAGCCGCTGCAGCCCGTTGCTGGCTGCGCATAGCGAACGCGTCCTGATCGGCGCGGGAAATCTCGAAATCGTGCGCCACGTTGTCGCCGGTCTGCGGCATCGAATCGACGCCGTACTGCGCCTTCATCAGCGGGTTGATGAAACGCCAGCCAATGGTGGTGTCTTCCAGTTTCATGTTGCGCGAATACGCGGTATCGGCCTTGCCCATGACGAAGGGCGCCCGGGACATGGACTCGACGCCACCGGCGATGGCCAACTCCATTTCGCCAGCAGCAATGGCCCTGAAAGCAGTGCCGATGGCGTCCATGCCGGATGCGCACAGTCTGTTGAGCGTCACCCCGGGCACGGTCTGCGGCAACCCCGCCAGCAGCGCGGCCATGCGCGCGACGTTGCGGTTGTCTTCACCGGCCTGATTGGCACAGCCGAAAAATACCTCGTCGACTTCGTCCCAGTTGACCGACGGATTGCGCTCCATCAACGCCCTGATCGGCACGGCAGCCAGATCATCCGCCCGCACGCTGGCCAGGCCGCCAGCAAATCGACCAATAGGGGTGCGAATCGCGTCGCAGATAAAGACCTCACGCATCATGCCTCTCCCGGGGTTTGCCCGTGGGCGGCAGCGGTTCGCGCTTCCAGCTCACGCAGGGCTTTCAATTCATGGGCGGTGGGTTCGGCGCTGTATTCCAGATCAGGCGCGAAGCGAACCGCCCAGCCGGTCGCCGCAATGATCTGCTCGCGCGTCACGCCGGGGTGAACTGCAGTCACCACAAACTCATGGCTGCCCGCTTCCGGCTCCATGACGCACAGGTCAGTGATGATCCCCACTGGCCCCGCTCCCGGCAGGCCCAGGCGTTTGCGCGCATCGCCGCCTTCGCCGTGACCGACGGAGGTGATGAAGTCGAGCTTCTCGACGAAGGCCCGCGCCGACTGCTTGAGAATGATCAGCACCTGTTTCGCCGAACCCGCAATTTCCGGCGCGCCACCGGCCCCCGGCAAGCGCACCTTCGGGTGGTGATAATCACCGACGACGGTGGTGTTGATGTTACCGAAACGGTCCACCTGCGCAGCGCCGAGAAAGCCCACGTCAACCCGCCCTCCCTGCAGCCAGTAACGAAAGATCTCGCTGGTGGAGACCACGGTATCGGCGGTTTCCGCCAGCTCGCCATCGCCAATCGACAGCGGCAACACGCTGGGTTTGGCGCCGATAGGGCCGGATTCGTAGATCAGCACCACGTCTGGCGAAGACGTCAACCGCGCCAGATTGGCCGCCTTGGAAGGCAGGCCGATGCCGACAAAGCACACGGCGCCATTGCGCAGACGACGAGCCGCCGCGACCGTCATCATTTCACTGGTGGTGTAATCCATTATCTGTCCTCCGCAGCGCGGGCGAGCCTGCTCTTGAATTCATCGAAGTCAACGGTGCCATGGATGAACGCGTCGATCCACGCGGTAAAAGCGTCGCGATCACGGGCAATCGCGTCCCAGGCCTGGTAGAAACGGTTGTCACGTTCGTAATAGCCATGGGCGTATGACGGGTGCGCGCCTCCCGGCACCAGGCAAACAGCACTCAGGGCCCAGGTCGGCAGTACGCAGGCATTCATTGGCGCGTTGAGGTCATCGACGATTTCTTCCACCGTGACAATGCAGCGCTTGGCTGCCAGGGCGGCTTCCTTCTGTACCCCGAGAATGCCCCACAGCAGCACGTTGCCCTTGCGGTCGGCCTTCTGCGCATGAATGACCGTGACGTCCGGGCGCACGGCGGACACCGCTGCCAGCACCTCACCGGTAAACGGGCAGGTCACCGACTTGATCAGTGGATTGACCTTGGGCAAGTCAGAACCGGCGTAGGCGCGCAACACCGCAAACGGCAGCCCGGAGGCCCCTGCCACGTAAGCGTTGGCCAGGTCGGCATGGCTGTGCTCTTCGATTTCCATCGCGTGGGGCCATTGCTTCTCGACGGCATCGCGCAATCGATGCAGCGACCCCACGCCGGGATTGCCCCCCCAGGAAAAGATCAGGCGTGTGGCGCAACCTGCGCCGATCATCTGGTCGTAGATCAGGTCAGGTGTCATGCGCACCAACGTCAGATCTTTCTTGCTCTGACGAATGATCTCGTGACCGGCAGCCGTCGGAATCAGATGAGTAAAGCCTTCCAGCGCAACGATGTCGCCATCGTTGACCCACTGCTTCACCGCCTCGCGTAAAGAAACTATTTCAGCCATCAGGTGCTCCCCGAACTCAGCTCGCATTCAGCAAATAGCGCAGTTGAATCTACGCTCGAATGCAGCCGAGATTAGTCCGGGGTCCTGTCACAGACAATCCGATAATCGACTAACCGTTCGTTAATCGCACAACATCCAGCTGTGCCGGTTCAGGTGAACAGCTGAGTGCTCAGATCGCGACTGGCATCGAGCATGATTGGCAGAAATCGCTGCTCCAGTTCGCTGCGCGCCACGCGACCGGCGCTGGTGCTCACATTCAGCGCGGCCAGCACCTGGCCGGAGGCGTCATAGACCGGCACAGCGATGGAGCGCAGCCCCTGCTCCAGTTCTTGATCGACGATGCACCAGCCTTGCTGGCGAACCTGTTGCAGGCACTCGAGCAGTGCTTCGGCGGTGCGGATGGTGCGGCTGGTCTTGGGCTGCAGATCGACGTTGTCGAGGTACTCGCGCAGGGACACATCGTCCAGTGCCGAAAGCAGGATTCGGCCCATGGACGTGCAGTACGCAGGCAGCCTGCCGCCCACCGACAGATCTACCGAAATCAGGCGCTGAGTGGTGGCCGAACGGGCGATATAAAGGATGTCCTCGCCTTCCAGGGTCGCCATGTTGCAGGCCTCATGCAACTGATCGCTCATGCGGTCCAGGTAAGGTTGGGATGAAACAGCCAGCGGTGTCGACGACAGGTAGGCATGGCCCAGGGTCAGTACCTTGGGCAACAGCGAATAGGTACGGCCGTCAGTGGTGGCATACCCCAGTTTGATCAGCGTCAAGAGGCAGCGTCGCACCGCCGCCCGGGGTATCTCGGTACGGTGACTGATCTGCGCGATGGTCAAATGCCGTTTGCGCTCCTGAAACGCGTGAATAACGGCCAGGCCACGGGCCAGTGAGGTCATGAAATCCGGGTCGCCCGTCAGCGCTTCGATCCGCTTGGCAGGTGAAGCGACGATGGGCGGCGCCAGCGAAGCAAAAGAATTTCGTAGTTCATCATTCATGGCACTACCTCGGAAAAACACCATCAGCCCTTGTGACACCTAGCCTGCACGGTTTCCAGAGGAAAATGCTGGCAGGCAGTTGTGCGATTATCGAACAAGTGGCCGATAATCGCAATTGACCCATCACAAAGATGCTTATACCTTTGTACGGCCTTAAGGCTTCTTGGAAATACTGGTCAGGTACCCACGAGAAGTCCAAGGCACGGCCTTGCCTTCAGCGAGGCCGTTTTTATTTGATCGACTGCCCGCCATTTCCCCGCTGCCAGAATGCCTTCAGGCAGAAAAACAACTCGACGCTTTATCGACAGTGGGTTATTTGACGAGCACTTGCCAGCGTCGCCAAACTCCGCCGCCAGAAATCCGTCCACTGCCGTCAATATAGCCAACATGAAAGTTACGTCATATGTCGCTGACTGCAACTTGGGAAACGTCGTACACAATGACTCTGCAAGTGCACAGGGTTTTGCTGTCTTAAACATACTTAATGTTGACGCCGCCGAAGTTCTTGGCGATAGTGTCCGACAATCGGCCGCCCCTAATGGATCAGGCGTGATGCAGCACCGGGCGCCATGCCCCGGCTATCACGGGACAGATGCACTGCAGCAGTGCACGCAACTGTTGACATGGGCGACTCTGCGGCCGATATGACGCGTGTTTCTGCAACCCGGATGACTGTCGCTACGACCCTTCAATTCGCTGGTGTGCGTAGCCGCGGGCCGCTCAATGTTCACACCCATTGCTTCACCGCAGTGCCTGCCTGACTGTGTGTGCCGTCAGCATGTTTGAACCTTGAGTGCAACGCGATAACACCAGATTAACTTTTAATATTATCAGGTAACAACGTGACTAAAGATGAACTGCGCGCGGAACTTGAGCGCCAGGAGCAACGCTTCAAGGATGTATATGGTGGTGAGATCACCACCTACGCCGCTCAGCCGGAACCCGAGCGCAAACCCTGGCGCAAGAAAGCCAGCCTCCTGGATCAAGCGTTTCAGCAAGAACTGCAAAAAATGGAAAAGGACCTCAGCGAAGAGCTTTGATTGCCTGGCCGGCAGCTCCATGCCCTTAGCCCCTGCACCGCCGGGGCATTTGCCTGGCATTGACCGTTGCGGCGCCTGGTTTGCGCTGCATGTTGGTGCAGGTGACCTCAGATATTCGGCCCGTCAATCAGCCGCTGATACATCGACCTGTATTTTTTCTGTCATAATCCCGCCCCCTTCAGACCGGGTCAGAAAACCTTCATGATCGATTTATTCAGCGGACTAGATGCCTGGGTGCTTGTGAGCCTGTTGCTCGCCTTGGCGTTCGTCCTCACCTTCGAGTTCATCAACGGCTTTCATGACACTGCTAACGCGGTGGCGACAGTCATATACACCAAGGCCATGCCGCCACATCTGGCCGTGTTCTTCTCCGGGATCTTCAATTTCCTCGGGGTGTTGCTGGGCGGCGTTGGCGTGGCCTACGCCATCGTGCATCTGCTGCCGGTCGAACTGCTGATCAACGTCAATACGGGACATGGCCTGGCCATGGTGTTCTCGCTGCTGGCGGCGGCGATCACCTGGAACCTCGGCACCTGGTATTTCGGTATACCGGCCTCCAGCTCACACACCTTGATCGGCTCGATTCTGGGCGTCGGTCTGGCGAACGCGCTGATCAACGATATTCCGCTGGCCGACGGCGTGAACTGGCAGAAAGCGATCGATATCGGTGCTTCGCTGGTGTTCTCGCCGCTCGCAGGCTTTCTGGTCGCCGCGCTGGTGCTGCTGGGCCTGAAATGGTGGCGGCCACTGTCGAAGATGCACAAGACACCGGATCAGCGCCGCAAGCTGGACGACAAGAAGCACCCGCCGTTCTGGAATCGCCTGGTGCTGGTCATTTCCGCGATGGCCGTCAGCTTCGTCCACGGCTCCAATGATGGGCAGAAAGGCATCGGCCTGATCATGCTGGTATTGATCGGTATCGTGCCCAGCCAGTTTGTCCTGGACCTCAACTCCACCACCTACCAGATCGAGCGCACCCGGGATGCCACTCTGCACCTGAGCCAGTTCTATCAGCGCAACAGCGCCACGCTGGGTGAATTCCTGGCCCTGGGCAAAGCGGAAAAAGGCGATCTGCCGGAAAGCTCGAGTTGCAACCCTGCGCAAACCGAGCCGACCATTGCCGCCCTGCTGGATAACCTGTCCGGCGTCGCCGACTACCATTCCCTGGCGCCCGAGCATCGCATCGAAGTACGTCGTTACCTGCTGTGCCTGGATGACACCGCGCGCAAAGTGGCCAAGCTGCCAGACCTGGGTGCCCGGGAAAAGTCTGACCTCGACAAGCTGCGCAAGGACCTGACCGAGACCACCGAGTACGCGCCCTTCTGGGTGATCCTGGCGGTTGCGCTGGCACTGGGGATTGGCACCATGGTGGGCTGGAAGCGCGTCGTGCTGACCATTGGTGAAAAGATCGGCAAGCAGGGCATGACTTACGCTCAAGGCATGTCGGCACAGATCACCACTGCCTGCGCCATTGCCGCAGCCAACATCTTCAGCTTGCCGGTCTCCACCACCCACATCCTGTCCTCCGGTGTTGCCGGCACCATGGTGGCCAACAAGAGCGGGCTGCAGGGCGGCACAGTGCGTACCATCCTGCTGGCCTGGGTGCTGACCCTGCCCGCCACCGTCGCGCTGTCTGCAGCGCTGTTCTGGCTCGCCTCGAAAGCGTTGAGCTGACTTGAGTTGCCATCGCGGGCATCCCCGCGATGGCAACTGCCTGCCGGGCTGAAACCCCGCTTGACGTTGGCTGTACCCTCCTCGCCTGGCACTCGCCAACCCTCCGTTGACCCCAGATCGGCGCGCTATGCGACTGCCCGCCGGGCCTTTCATCACCTGCCTTAAACTTTGTTCCAGCGTGGTCGATAGGCTTTCAAGCATGCCTGAAACTGTCTCATTCGCGATTTGCCTGCACCCTCAGGCAAGCATCGTCGATTTCTGAATGGCTGCTCTGTCTTGCCACTGCCTTGCGGCAGCTGGCTCGGATTCATCTCGATGGACGCCTCACGCCATGAACAAATCGCTTAAATTCAGTCACAAAATCCTCCTTGCCGCATCCTTGATCGTGATGGCTGCCTTCGCGTTGTTCACCCTGTACAACGACTATCTGCAACGCAACGCCATCCGCGACGACCTCGACAGCTACCTCAAGGAGATGGCCAGCAGCACATCGAGCAACATCGAGAACTGGCTGTCGGGCAGGATCCTGCTGGTGGAGAACGTCGCCCAGACCATCAGCAATAACCCCGAGCCCGCCAGCGTCAGCCAGTTGCTGGAGCAGAAAACGCTATTATCGACCTTCGCGTCCACTTACCTGGGCAGCGCCGAAGGCAACTTCACCGTGCGCCCGGACGACAGCATGCCGCCAGGCTACGACCCGCGCACCCGCCCCTGGTACAAGGACGCGGCGACCAGCGGCAAGACCACGCTGACCGAACCCTACGTCGACGCGACAACCAATGCCCTGACCCTGACTGTGGCCACACCGGCCATCAAGAACGGCGCGAATCTGGGCGTGGTGGGCGGCGACCTGACCCTGGAAACGCTGGTCAAGATCGTCAATTCGCTCAACTTCGACGGCATGGGCTACGCCTTTCTGGTCAGCGCCGACGGCAAGGTGCTGGTCCACCCCGACAAAGCGCTGGTGATGAAAAGCCTGAATGAAATCTACCCTCAAGAGACGCCAAAAATCGGCGCTGACTGGAGCGAGGTGGACGTCAACGGTCAGCCCAGGATTTTCACGTTTACCCAGATCAAGGGCCTGCCTTCGGTGAACTGGTATCTGGGCCTGAGCGTGGACAAGGACAAAGCTTTCGCCATGCTCAGTCAGTTCCGCACCTCGGCCGTGATTGCCACGATTGTTGCGGTGGTGATCATCATCGCCTTGCTGGGTATGCTGATCGGCCTGCTGATGCGGCCGCTGCACGTGATGATCCGGGCCATGGAAGACATTGCTGACGGCGAAGGTGATCTGACCAAGCGCCTGAAGATTGAGTCCCAGGACGAATTCGGCGTCTTGGGCACCGCCTTCAATCGCTTTGTCGAACGCATTCATGGCTCGATCCGCGAAGTCTCCTCGGCCACCGAGCACGTCAACCAGGTTGCGCTGCGCGTGGTCGCTGCGTCCAATTCCTCGATGCTCAACTCCGACGAGCAGTCCAACCGCACCAACAGTGTCGCGGCCGCGATCAACGAGCTGGGCGCCGCCGCCCAGGAAATCGCCCACAATGCCGCGCAGGCCTCGCAGCAGGCCAGCGACGCCCGCGGCCTGGCTGAAGAAGGCCAGAAAGTGGTCGAGCAGAGCATTGCCTCGATGAACAAACTGTCGACCCTGATCACGACGTCCAGCACCAACATTGAGGCGCTCAACGACAAGACGGTCAACATCGGCCAGATCCTTGAGGTCATCACCAGCATTTCGCAGCAGACCAATCTGCTGGCGCTCAACGCAGCCATCGAAGCAGCCCGGGCCGGGGAAGCAGGCCGCGGCTTTGCGGTGGTGGCCGATGAGGTTCGCAACCTGGCGCACCGGACCCAGGAGTCGTCGCAGCAAGTGCAGAAGATGATCGAAGAGTTACAGATCGGCGCCAAGGATTCGGTCGGTACCATGGGTGAAAGCCAGCGCCACAGCCAGGACAGCGTGACCATCGCCAACCAGGCCGGTGAACGCCTCGGCAGCGTGACCCGCCGCATCGGCGAGATCGACGGCATGAACCAGTCGATGGCAGCCGCCACTGAAGAGCAGACCTCGGTGGTGGAGTCGATCAACGTCGACATCACGCAGATCAACACCCTCAACCAGGAAGGCGTCGAAAACCTGCAGGCGACCCTGCGCGCCTGCTCCGATCTGGAGCAGCAGGCAGCTCGTTTGAAGCATCTGGTCGGCACCTTCCGTATCTGAGGCAGAAAAAAACGGCCTCTTGGGGCCGGTGTTACCTGGGTCGATGAGCCTGCAGCAATGAGGACCATCACCCAGCGCCAACCGCTCTGGCCCAGGCCTCTGCGCGCGCAGTCAGTGCCTGACAACGGCCTTCGATGCCGCCCACTTGCCCGCGCGCTGGCAAGGCGGTGACGACAATCTGACGACCCCTTCGAAACTCAGGCCCTTTAATGCCCTCTATACAGGTGCATTTTCGCTCGGCCACGCCTTCACTTCATGAAAGCTTGCCCCGCGTCAGCAAGGTTCTGCATCATGTTGCCCCGGAATCTGACGTTGTCCGACCCTCTCACAGGCGCCCCCGACTGATTCAGTTGCAAGGATGCGGCGCCGCGTAAATCCTCGAGAACATTCGATGCATTGCAAGCAAACCGAGCGCAGCCTGCGCCTGTCCCGCCAGCCGAACGCTTGCAGGGTCACGATATGAAGCGCATCGCCTGGCTGGCGGCGGGCCTGCTGGCTGCCGTACTGATCCCGTTGCTGCTGGGTGGCGGTGACATTTTCCAGCGCCTGCGCAGTTTCCCGTTCCCGCTGCTGATGGCCATGTACGGCATGATCATCCTGTGCTGGGGCCTCAACACCCTGCGTATGCGTCTGCTGCTGGGTGAAAGTGCCCGGCAGCTGACCGTCAGCAAAAGCCTGGGCCTGATCATGGCCAGCGAATTTGCCTACTGCGCGACACCCGGCGGCAGCGGCGGGCCGTTGACACTGATGGCGGTGCTGTCGCGCAATGGCGTCGGCGCGGCCAAAGGCAGTGCCGTGTTTGCCACCGATCAACTCAGCGACCTGTTGTTCTTTCTCCTGGCGCTGGTCGGGATCATGTTTTATGCGCTGTTTCACAGCCTGAGCGAGCGCATGGAATGGCTGCTGGGGTTCAGCGCGGTTCTGGTCGTTGGCAGCCTGAGCCTGTTCATCGGCTTTGCCCGCTTCCACCGTCAGGTCATCAAATTCAACGGGCGCGTGCTGCGGCGCTTCAACGCCAAGGCCAGTACTTGCCGCCGCTGGGCGCGCAAGGTCCTGCACTTTCGTGATGCGCTGGCGGAAACCTGGAAGATGCCGCGTCAACGCCTGCTCGCGGTATTTGCCCTGACGTGCGTGCACTGGGGGCTGCGCTACAGCATTCTCTACCTTGCGCTACAGGGGCTTGGGGCCAACGTGCAATGGGCCTGGACCTTCCTGATCCAGATGCTTTCACTCACCGCCGGGCAATTCAGCCTGTTGCCAGGCGGCGCCGGTACGGCCGAATTGACCTCGGCTGCGCTGCTGGCGCCCATGGTCGGCAAATCCACGGCAGCGGCGGCGATCCTGATCTGGCGCGCAGTCACCTACTACTTTTACCTGGTGGTCGGTGGCCCGATTTTCCTGCTGATGGTGGGCAAGCCACTGCTCAAGCGGCTGATGCGCTTCAATCAGGCTTGACGGCTGGCTCAGCGTCCTGCTGCTGAGTGGCACGCCAGAGGTCGGCCGCTGCAGAAAAGTCAGCGCCATCTTCTGCCGTCAAGGCGTCAGGGTCATAGCGACTGAGGCAGCCTTCACCAAGAGTGGGGGGCGCTGTGGCGGTGGCTTTATCGAGGGGATCGGTCATGATCGGGCACCACGCGGCGATGATTGATGACCCGAGGGTAACGCAACCCGGTGCTGCCTCGACGACAGCACCGGGTTGCGCCGACAGGTGACTAGTCGAATACCACGGTCTTGTTGTCATGCACCAGCACCCGGTCCTCGAGGTGGTAGCGCAGGCCGCGGGCCAGCACCATTTTCTCCACGTCGCGACCGAAACGTACCATGTTCTCGATGCTGTCACTGTGGCTGACACGCACCACGTCCTGCTCGATGATCGGGCCGGCGTCCAACTCTTCGGTCACGTAGTGGCAGGTGGCGCCGATCAGCTTGACGCCACGCAGTGACGCCTGGTGATACGGTTTGGCGCCGACGAACGAAGGCAGGAAGCTGTGGTGGATATTGATCACCTGGTGGGCGTACTGGCGGCACAGCTCGGGCGGCAGGATCTGCATGTAACGCGCCAGCACCACGACATCGGCCTGATGGTAGGCAACCAGACGCGAGACCTCGGCAAACGCCGGTTCCTTGTCAGCCGGATTGACCGGCACGTGGTGGTAAGGGATGCCATGCCACTCGACCATGCTGCGCAGGTCCTGGTGGTTGGAGATCACGCAGGCGATCTCGCAGTCCAGCTCGTCGCTGTGCCAGCGATGCAGGAGGTCGGCCAGGCAGTGGGACTCACGACTGGCCATCAGCACCACGCGTTTCTTCTGCGCAGAATCAGTGATGCGCCAGTCCATTGCGAACTCTTCGGCGATGGGCGCGAAAGCCTCGCGAAAGGCCTGCAGATCAAAGGGCAGCGTATCGGCACGCATTTCGTGACGCATGAAGAACCAGCCACTCAGATTGTCGGAGTGATGGCTTGCTTCAGTGATCCAGCCATTGTGAGACGCCAGAAAGTTACTCACTTTGGCGACGATGCCAACGCGGTCCGGGCAAGAAATCACCAGACGAAAAGTGCGCATTAGGGGAAACTCCAGAACTTCGCTAAGGCCGCCATTCTAACGGCTGCGCGGCAAAACTGCAGTACTGGCGTGCAGCGGTCTGCCCGCTTGAATCAGGTACGCTCTTTGGCCAAACCCGCCAGAGCCAACACCGCGTTTGTGCTGCGTCAGGATGACGCACGCCGCGTTGATAACACTTAAAGGCCATACTCTTTCAAGCGCGTTAGCCTGCGGCTCTAGTTTGCGGCGCTGCACGACAGGTGCGCTATAACGGCCGCATGATTCAAATAAACATTTCTTTAATGTTTACTTGCCCACTGGGCATGACTATTATTGCCCCACTGTCTCTCACTCTCCTCGACATAAGGTGTGCTCATGTCCCTGATCAACGAATACCGCGCAACAGAAGAAGCTATCAAAGAACTGCAAGCGCGTTTGAAGAACCTGTCCCAAGACGACAAACTGCAAACCGAACTGGAATTCGAAGGCAAACTGCGCACCTTGATGGGTGAGTATCAGAAGTCGCTGCGTGACATCATCGCGCTGCTGGACCCTGAAGCCAAAGTTGGCAAGTCCACTCGCGGCGCCCCGGTAAAAGCCACCGGCACCAAGCGTGCGCGCAAGGTCAAGCAGTACAAGAACCCGCACAATGGCGAAGTCATCGAAACCAAAGGTGGCAACCACAAGACGCTGAAAGAGTGGAAAGCCAAGTGGGGCGGCGACGAAGTAGAAGGCTGGGCAACTCTGCTGGGCTAACCCCACAGGTTTGCTGCTTCGCGCTCCACCAGAAAACGCCAGTCATCTGGCGTTTTTTAATGCCTGCAGATTGGCCGTGCTCAGCCCTTCAAACTCCCAGCCGCTCACGCACATCATCGACATGTTGCTGCCATTGACGCAGCACGCCCAGCTGCGCTGGCGTCGCGTTTAACGATAACTCAGCCAGCGCCGCGGTAAAACTTTGCAATGTATTAGGCGCGCCATATTCCGGCATTGTCAGACGTTTCCTACAAAAACTAAGCCAGCGCTGTTGTTCCTCGGACGTCAGTGTGTCGTTGAAATTACGTGCGCGGTAACGAAACAATAATTCCGGCAGGCGTTCATCATCGAACGGCCAGCGCTGAGTGGCCAACTGATCAGGCTCGGCACTGCGAACTTGTTCGCAAAGACGACGATCGCGATCATTAATAAAGCCGTCATACAGCTGTTGTTCAGGATCCTCGCTGACCGCAAATTCATCGCCACTGTAAACCGTCGTCAGTTTGGGCTGCCACAGCGCCTGTCCCTCAACAAGTCGCCGGGCGCGCTCACTGAATACGGTCATGTCCAGTTGAAGACGCTGTTGGTCTTCATGACGCAAGACCTTCAACGGCGCAATCACCGGGCAGCGATTGATATGCAGCAGTTTGAGCGGGACCGGCAGTTGACCTTCCGCCAGTTCTTCGCGACGGGTATACAGGCGCTGACGCAAGGTGTCCGCGTCCTCTTCCAGCAACGGCCGGGGATCATGCTGCAGGTCGCAGACGATCAGCGCATTGCGGTTCTGCGGGTGCCAGGCCAGCGGCAAGACCACGCCCAGATAATGCCGGGCAGCAGAGAAGCGTCCGGAGATGTGAACCAGCGGCTGCATCAGCTGGATCTGCTCTTGCACCTGCTGCTTGCTGCGCAGGCCGAACAGGTACGCATAAAGACGTGGCTGTTTTTCGCGAACCAGGCGCGCAAGGGCAATGGTGGCGCGCACATCCGACAGCGCGTCATGGGCCTGGCCGTGGGCGATGCCATTGGCGGCGGTGAGCCGTTCCAGTTTGAGCGTTACCCGGCCGTCGTCTTCAGGCCAGACAATACCTTCGGGACGCAATGCATAGGCAGCGCGCACCACGTCAATCAGATCCCAGCGGCTATTACCACCCTGCCATTCCCGCGCATAAGGATCGAAAAAATTGCGATACAGGCTGTACCGGGTGACTTCGTCATCGAAACGCAGGGTGTTGTAACCGGCGCCGCACGTGCCTGGCGCCGCCAGCTGGGCATGCACACGGGTCATGAAATCGGCCTCGCTCAGGCCCTGCGCGGCCAGCCGATCCGGGGTAATGCCGGTGATCACGCACGCCGCCGGGTGCGGCAGGATGTCGTCGCTGGGCTGACAATAGATATTGACCGGCGGTTCGATTTCATTGAGATCGACGTCCGTGCGGATGCCGGCCATCTGCAGCGCGCGATCGCTGCGCGGGTTGATCCCGGTGGTTTCGTAGTCGTACCAGAAAATGCTGGAATTCACGGGTTGGTCCTGAACAGAATTCGGCCGAAGTGTAGAGCCTGACCAGGGCATAAGGCTAATCAGGCGCCTCCCGGCAAGAAATTCAAATCGTTCCTACACCCTGGCGGGCAATCGTCCAGTTGCTTAGCCGGGCGGTGGTGGCTAGCATCAGGCTTTGCTTTCAGGCGTTCTTTCCCACCATGCCATCCCCGCACGCCATGCCACGCACTGCAGCCGCTCGCGCGCCGCTGCGCGCGCCACTGGACAACCGCAGCCGGATCGAAACTCCGGAAGGCATCGATCTGCTCCTGCGCCCGGCCGGTCTGGTCGTGCGTGCGCTGGCATTTGCTATCGATCTGGGCATTCGTGCAGCGCTTGTGGCGGCACTGTTTTTCCTCTTCAGCCTGTTTGCCAGCCTCGGCGCGGGCCTGAGTACACTGGCGCTGTTTCTGGTGACCTGGTGGTACATGGTGCTGTTCGAGGTGTTGAATCAGGGACGCACGCCGGGTAAACGGATCATGGGCCTGCAGGTCATCCATGATGACGGCACACCGATTGGCTGGTCCGCCTCATTGATTCGCAATCTGCTGCGCGTGGTCGACATGCTGCCCTTCGGTTACGGCCTGGGCGCTGTCAGTTGCCTGCAGCATTCGCAGTTCAAACGCCTCGGCGACAGTGCCGCTGCGACCCTGGTGGTTTACTGCCAACCGCCTGCGCCAAGGCTCTCGCTCCCGGCTGCCACACCCCTGAGCCCGCCTTTTGTGCTTGAGCTGGAGGAGCAGCGCGCGATTCTCGGTTTTGCCCATCGACAGGTGGAATTGTCTCCCGAACGCAGCGAAGAGCTGGCCTCGATTCTGGCCGCACCGCTTCAGGCCCGGCCCGAGCTGGCGTTGACACGGCTCAACGGCATCGCCCGTGGCCTGCTGGGGCCGACATGAAGCAGAGCCTGTTCGAGCTGAAACACAGGGCTCGGTGGCAACACTTTGCCAGGCAACTTGACGCGCTGGAAAAAGGCCAGGTACCAGCATCGTCCGACGACCCTTTCAGCCGCGATTATCGACGCCTCTGCAGCCATCTGGCGCTGGCCGAAGCCCGGGGTTACAGCAGCCATTTGATTGATCCTCTGCATCAGCTGGCCCTGCGCGGCCATCAGCAGCTGTATCGCCATCGCCGTCCGCTCGGGCCACAGATACTGGGTTTCCTTCTGGCCGGATTTCCACGTGTCGTGCGCAGCGAATGGCGCCTGGTGAGCATCGCCGCCCTGCTCTTCTTTGGCAGCCTGATCACTATGGGCCTGCTGGTGTATGGCTTTCCCGACCTGATCTACAGCCTGCTCGAACCGCAGGAAGTCACGCAGATGCAGGCCATGTATGACCCGCACGCCTCGCGCATCGGCCAGGCGCTGGAGCGTGCCGCCGAAGATGACTGGATGATGTTCGGCTATTACATCCTCAATAACATCAGCATCGCCTTCCAGACCTTTGCAACAGGGCTGTTCTTCGGCCTGGGCAGTCTGTTCTTCCTGCTCTACAACGGCCTGACCATCGGTGCAGTCGCCGGATACCTGAGCGCCACCGGCTCAGGCGGGACGTTCTGGTCATTCGTCATCGGTCATGGCGCTTTCGAGCTGACCGCCATCGCCCTGGCTGGCGCAGCAGGTCTGAAACTGGGTTGGGCACTGGTCGACCCCGGAGCCCGAACGCGGGGCGAAGCCTTACGGCAGGCGGCCCGCACCAGCATGCAGCTGATCTATGGCGTGCTGGTGCTGCTGCTGATTGCCGCATTCATCGAGGCGTACTGGTCGGCGATGACCTGGCCGCAGCCTGCGATCAAATATGCGACAGGTGCCGTGCTCTGGGCGCTGGTGATCGCCTATCTGCTGTGCGCTGGCAGGCATCAGCATGCGCCTGACTGACGCCAGTGTGGCGATTCATCCGCGCACAGCCTGGGAGGCCATCGACCTTGGGGTCCTGCTGGCGCGCGAGCATCGTGGTCTGCTGACCCTGAGTTGGGCCGCAGTCACCCTGCCGATCTTCACCCTGCTCAGCCTGCTGCTCTGGGACTACCCGACGGCGGTGTTTCTACTGTTCTGGTGGCTCAAGCCGGTGTATGAGCGTTTGCCGCTGATCATTCTGTCCACTGCCGTGTTCAATCCTGCACCCAGCCTGGCCGACGCCCTCAGGCAGTGGGCTCGCACCCTGCGCCCGCATCTTCTCGCCAGCCTGACGTGGCGCCGATTGAGTCTTTCACGCAGCTTCATTCTGCCCATCGTGCAGCTGGAGCAACTGAGCGGGGCGGCGTTGAGCCAGCGTATTGCGGTACTCAGCCAGAAGGACCAACGCGCCGCACGCAGCCTGACTGCGATGGGTTCAACCCTGGAAATGGCGCTGTGGACCGGCCTGCTGGTGCTCTTCTATGCCTTGATCCCGCAACAGGTGGAACTGGGCTGGGACTGGCTGCTGGAGCTCGGCACCAGCGATGAGCTGAAATGGCTGGAGCATCTGAGCAACCTGTTTTATGCCCTGGTGCTGGTGTTCTGGGGCCCGATCTATGTCGCCTGCGGCTTTACCCTCTATTTGAACCGCCGCACTGTGCTGGAGGGTTGGGACATCGAACTGGTATTCCGCCGTCTGCGCCAGCGTATCAGCGGCAGCGCGTATGTGCTGCTGATCGGCCTGGGCCTGGCCCTGAGCACAGCACCGACGCCCGTGCGGGCCGAGCAGCCACCGGTGCTCAGTTGCCCGGCGCCGCTGATGGCCGAGCACGAGCCAGGCCCGGACAGCGCGCGCCTGCTGCTGCAGCCATTGACCAGCGAGGCCGCCCGTCAGGGGATCAACTCGCTGTTGCAGCAACCGCCTTTCAAGTCTCTGCAGACCACATCCGGCTGGCGCCTGCCTGAGCGTGCCGACCCCAGGAAACCGGCGGCGGATCCTGGCAACGGGCCCGTCACCTGGCTGAACCGGCTGTTGCAACTGGGCGCCTGGATTGCCCAGGGGCTCAAGGTGCTGCTCTGGACAGCCGTCATCGTCCTGCTGGGCCTTGCGCTCTGGCGTTACAAAAGCTGGATCGCGACCTTCGTCCGACCCGCGGCCCGGCGTGGCAAGAGCCTGCGTGCGCAACCTGAGCAACTGTTCGGACTGCAGGTCAGCGCCCAGAGCCTGCCTGCCGATGTGGCGGGCAGCGCCGAACAGCTTTGGGCAGAACAACCACGACAGGCACTGAGCCTGCTGTATCGAGGCTTGCTCAGTCGCCTGATCAACGATCATCAGTTGCCGTTGAAAGCCTCGGACACTGAAGGTCAGGTGCTGCAACAGGTGGCCGCACTGGACCAGCCGCAACTGCACGCTTTCAGCCTGAGCCTTAGCCACCACTGGCAGGCACTGGCGTATGGGCATCAAGTGCCGACGCGGGACGTTCAGCAGCAACTGTGTGACGGCTGGCGGCGCTTGTTCGAAGCACAGGTGCAGCGATGACACGGCGCATCTGGCTGATCATCGCGCTGATCGCAGGCGTCCTCGCGGCTGGCGGACTGATGCTGTTCAGCCGCCTGGAGCGTTATGAAGAGGTCGTCGACAAAGGCCCGTCGCCTCAGGCGCGTGCGAACCCCTGGCTGGCCGCCGAGGATTTTTTACGCCAGCGCGCCGTACCGGTCACCGTGGCCGAAACTGCAACCAGCCTGCCCGACCCGGCGCAGGGCAGCCAAACCCTGTTGTGGCTCGACAGCCGCACCTACATGACGCCCGCCGAGGCGGATCGAGTCCTGCGCTGGGCCCGCGCGGGCGGGCACCTGTTGTTTGTCGCTGAACAGTTGTGGGACGAAAAATCCGGGCACAGTGGCGATCTGCTGCTTGATCGCCTGCAACTACAGCAATGGCTCAGCAAGGATCTGCGCAAGGATGACGTTCCCGCCGCCCACGCGATGATTCCGTTGCGCGTGCCGATCAACGAGGACGCTGCCACCCCATGGCCTGAGCTGACACGCCTGTATCTGGAAAATGAAAACGCGCCCGCCTACATGAGTTTCGACACGCGTTTTCACCTGGACGACCCGCAGGACCTTGCCCAGTCCTGGGCCAACAGTGCAGACGCCACGCACATGCTGCAACTGCCTTATGGCGCTGGCCTGATCACGGTCCTGACCGATGCCGACCTGTGGAAAACCCAGGCGATTGGCCGTTATGACAATGCCTGGCTGCTGTGGTATCTGACCCAGGACAGTGACGTCACGATGATCGTCCGCACGTTTCACGACACCCTGGCACGTTTGATTCTGCGCCACTTCCCCCTGCTGCTGATCACCCTGGCCTTGTTGCTGGTCTTTGCCCTGTGGAGAGCCAGCCTGCGCAGCGGCCCGTTGCGTGCACCCGCGGCCACCGGCAGGCGTCAGCTCGGCGAGCACCTGCGTGCCAGCGCCGAATTTATGCGCAGGCGCCACGGCGAACAGAGCCTGCTGCGTGCGCTTCAGGCCGATATTCTCCAGCGTGCCCGGGTGCGCCATCCCGGCTTCGAACACCTGGTGGTCGCCGAACAATGGCAGGTGCTCGCGCGTCTGACCCGGCAGTCGACCAGCCTCATCAGTCAGGCCCTGCGGCCACGTCCGGCACAACGCGTGTCCGCCGCCGAGTTCACCCGCCAGGTGGCCGACCTGCAAACCATCAGGAATGCCCTGTGATCTCCGAGTGGGCAAACGCCCGATAAACATGACGTCGCGTTTGCAGTTATTCGACTCAGCGTCCCGCTAAAACCGGTCAGAACGCCCCAGGCAGATCACTGATCCTTCGCCCCCTGCAGGGATGAACGTCTGAAAAGGCCCCAACTCAGGCCCAGCACGGCGGCCGCCGCGGATGCACAAAGTACGCTCAGCTTCGCAGCGGCCAGCAGGCTTTCATCGCTGAAGCCCAGCGTCGCGATGAAGATCGACATGGTGAAGCCGATGCCCGCCAGTAGCCCGACGAGGATCACCCCCGTCCAGCTGACATCGCCTGGAAGTTTGCAAAGGCCTGATTTGACCAGAAGGAGTGACGCGAGGATGACACCCAGCGGCTTGCCCACGACCAACGCTGCGATTACGGCAACGAAAACATGTTGCGAGAGGGCGTTTTCCAGATTCGCACCACCGAAGCTCACCCCCGCGTTGGCCAGCGCGAACAGCGGCATGATTGCGAATGCGACCCACGGATGCAGTGCGGCCTGAATGCGCTGCACCGGGGTGAGCATTTCGCGCTCAGCCTGCCGGATGACCTTCAGGGGCTTTGAAACGGAATTCGCCTCGGTCGTGCTCCCGGAGAATCGCTCAACCAGCTCGTGAAAACTGTTTTGAATGGCGTCCAGAGGGCGCTCTCTCATCGGCATGGAGCGCACTGGACTCATGAGCCCCAGAATGACGCCGGCAAGGGTCGGATGAACACCTGTTTTGTAGAGGCCGTACCAGATGATCGCGCCAGGTAGTGCATACGGGGCCATTTTGCCGATGCCCATGCGCTGAAACAGCAGTACCACCAACATGCCGACAACGGCGATGACCACCCCTGAATAATCAAGGCTTGTGGTGTAGAACGCCGCGATGATCAGAATGGCGACAATGTCATCAATGATTGCCAGAGCAAGCAGCAAGACCCTTACCCCGCCGGGTATCGACTTGCCCAGCAGTGCCAGGACGCCCACGGCAAATGCAATATCGGTGGCGGTCGGCACGGCCCAGCCAGCGCTGGCATCGGTGCCGTGATTGACGGCCAGATAAATCGCCGCAGGCACCATCACCCCTCCCAATGCGGCGCCCATGGGCAGTAGCGCCAGCTTCAGATTCGCCAGCGCCCCGTTGTGGATTTCCTGACGTATCTCTGCACCCACGACCAGAAAGAAGATGGTCATGAGCCCGTCGTTGATTAGAAAATGGAAACTGCGGGCGATACTGACATCGCCGAAGCCGATGCTGATCGGCGCGTGCAGAAGGTGCTGATAGCTTTCGGCGTATGCGCTGTTTGCCCATATCAGCGCCGCAATGGCGGCAATCAGCAGCGCGATACCGCTGACGGCTTCTATGTGGGAAAAACGCTCCAGCGCGGAAATTGCTTTTTCCGCAAGCTGCTGGGGTCGGGGTATCGAGGGGGACGGATGCTGATTTTCAGCCACGGTAAAGGCTCCGTTGGCGGCCCGACCAATCGCTGTCTTTAACCTGCTTTGCGCCACATGCGCAGTGCACCCGAGTGGATGATAAGAAGGTATCGGTCACAGAGCAAACCCTGGCACTAAATCAGCTGAACCTGCGCAGCACGGGTAGCAGTTGCTGACCCTGGCAAGATGTGGTCTGGTGGGCAGACAGTCAGGCACACCACCTTCGCCGAGTCCGGCCTCTTACCCACGCAACTCCCATCCGAGGTTTCATGCAAATCGAGTTACAGGAGATCAGTGACCATCTCAGCCGCTTCGCCCCGTTTGATACGCTGCCAAAGGACGCGGTCGACGCTATTGCCAGGCGTATTGAAGTCAGTTACTTCAAAGCCGGGAGCGAGATTCTGGAGGCCGGTGCGGTCATTCAGGATTTGCACTATGTTCGAAGCGGCGCGGTCGAGATCTATCGACGCAACGGCGAACTGTATAACCGTCTGGTGGAAGGCGATATCTTTGGTCAGGCGGGCCTGCTGCGCAGTAACAAGGTGCGTTTTCCCGCACGGGCGCTGGAGGACAGTCTCGTTTACTTCATTCCGGCAGACCTGTTCGCCGAGCTCTGCGCGCAACATGATGCCTTTGCTGACTTTGTCGAAGCCGAGGGCCACTCAAGGCTCAAGTCGGCCGTCGAGGCGCAAGGGCGTGCCAGCGAGCTGATCCAGCTCAGATGCCGCGCGCTGCTCTCGCGCTCTCTGGTGTGGGTGTCCTGCAACGACACGGTGGGTGATGCTGCCAGGACCATGGCCGAACAGAGTGTGGCGTGCGTGGTTGTCATGTCGCCTGCCGGGCTCGAGGCTGGAGAAATCCGGGGCATCGTCACCGACCGCGACTTGCGCACGCGCGTAGTGGCAGCCGGGCTCGACGGCGAAGCAAGGCAGGTCAGCCAGATAATGACCGCAGACCCGGTATCGATAGACGTGGACGACTCGGTTTTCGAAGCGATGCTGGTGATGCTGCGGCGCAATATTCATCACCTTCCCGTGCTCAGGAACGGCCGACCAGCCGGGCTGATCAATCTGTCGGACATCATTCGCTACGAATCTCACAGCAGCTTGCACCTGGTGAGCAGAATCTCCAACCAGACCTCCATTGAAGGCTTGCAATCGCTGTTGAGAGATCTCAGGGGCACGTACATCCGCATGGTGCGCGACGGTGCGACGGCACACATGATCGGCAGCGCGATTTCAGGGATAGGCAGGGCCTTCACCCAGCGCTTGATCGAGCTGGCTGAAAAGAAGTTTGGCCCGCCACCAGTGCCTTACTGCTTCATGGCACTGGGTTCCATGGCCCGAGACGAACAATTGCTCGTGACGGATCAGGATAACGCTCTGGTGCTCGACGACCGTTTTGATGCGGCGCTGCATGATGGGTATTTTCGTAATCTGGCCAGCTTCGTCAGCGACGGTCTGGCCGCGTGCGGCTACAGCTACTGCAAGGGCGGCATAATGGCGAGCAATGAGCAGTGGCGCCAACCCCTCAGCGTATGGCGCAACTACTTCCAGCAGTGGATCGAAAAGCCGAACCCGACCACCCTGCTCAACAGCTGCATATTTTTCGACCTGGATGGAGTCTATGGCCAGCTTGAACTGGTTCAGGAACTCAAGGATCTGTGTGCCAGCAAGTCCGCATCCAGCCCTGGCTTTTTGAATGCGATGGCCAGAATCGCGCTAAACAGGACGCCACCGCTGGGGTTTTTCCGCACCTTCGTCGTCGAGACCGACGGCCAACAAAAACGGATCATCAACCTCAAGGGACGAGGCACCGCGCCGCTGACCGACCTGATCCGCATCCATGCCCTCGCCTGCGGCAGCACTGCGCAAAATTCGTTTGACCGCCTGCAAGCCATCGCTGCGGCCAACGTCATGCCACCCGAGGCGGTGAAAAACCTGCGCTATGCCCTGGAGTTTCTCTCCATGGTGCGCATTCGGCATCAGGCAGACGCGCTTGAACACGGGGCCAGCCCGGACAACTACATCGAACCGGGGCGGTTTTCCCACAGTGAGCGGCACAATCTCAAAGAGGCGTTTCAGGTTCTGAGCAATGGTCAGAACTTTCTGCGCTTTCGCTACCCGGCAAAGGGACGACTGTCGTCATGAAAGACGTCACCACTGCCCCTGACACCAACATGCAAGACTGGTCTGCCCGCTTTGCACACCTGGCGGGCGCAGCCAGGCACCCGGCCTTGCGCACGTTCTATGAAGCAGGCGTCGTATCCGCACACACCGCGATCGACAGCGTGCAGCTGCTCGCAATGGATATAGAGACCACCGGACTCGATGCTCAGGCGCACAGCATCGTCAGCATCGGCCTGCTGCCCTGCACGCTACAGCGGATTCAATGCCGCAATGCGCAGTATTGGGTCGTCAAGCCCAGCTCGGAACTTAACGGGAAATCCGTCACCTTCCACCACATCACCCACGCAGAAATCTCGCAAGCGCCGACGTTCGCAGAGATCGTCGAGACGCTGCTTGAGGCCATGGCCGGCAAGGTCATGGTTGTCCATTACCGAAACATCGAGCGCGGATTTCTGGATCAGGCTTTTCTGAAGCAACTGGGCGAAGGGCTGCAATTTCCGGTCATAGACACCATGCAGCTGGAAGCGCGAATCCACAGGCAAAAACAGGGATGGCTGAAGCGGCTGTTGCGCCGCCCCCAACTGTCCATCCGCCTGGCCGACAGCCGTGAGCGGTACAATTTGCCGATGTATCACGCCCACCATGCGCTGACCGATGCCTTGGCTACTGCCGAGCTGTTACAGGCCCAGATCGCTACCCATTACGCTCCGTCTGCGCCTGTCGGTACGCTGTGGGACTGATGCGCAAGGTCATCAGCTCTTGGCAGTGCTCACTGCTCCGCGTCTTGCGGCACCGCCTCGCTGGCGCCAGCCGGAGCGCTTTGAGGGTTGCCCATTGCCGGCACGCTCTCGATGAACACGGTACGTGATGGCAGGGCAAAACTGACCCCCAGCTCGGCGAACGCATCGACAATGGCAAGATTGATCGCTTGTTGAACGTCCATGTACACGTTGTAGCTGGGATCAAGCACGATGTAGACCGTCTCGAACTCCAGCGCATGGCTGCCGAAGCTGCGGAAATGACAGCGATCAAATCGGGCCAGCTTTTGCTGGCGCACGATGTCTTCGATCCGTTGCGGCACTGCTCTGATCTGCTGGGCTGAACAGCCGTAGGTCAAGGCAATTTCAAACACAATCCGGCGTTCCTGCAGCCGCTTGTAGTTCTGGATAGTGCTGCCAATCATTTCAGCATTCGCCATGACGATCTGCTCGCCACCCAAGCTGCGGATCCGGGTCGTTTTCAGACCCACGTGCTCGACCGTGCCGGACAGCGAGCCAACCACGATGAAATCTCCGACCTCGAATGGCTTGTCCACAGCAATGGACAGGGAGGCGAAGACGTCGGCCAGAATATTCTGGACGGCCAATGCCACAGCAATACCGCCCACCCCCAGACTTGCCACGAAGGCCGTTATGTTTACACCGACATTTGACAGCATCGCCAGTACAACCACGACCCACAGGAACACCTTGGCGCCCCACAGACTCAAGGTAGCCAACGCGCTGCCCTGGTAGGTGTCGGCCGCGCTGTGACGGCGGAAATACCGAGCCAGCGCAAGGGCCAGCGCCCGGTTAGCCCAGAGCCCGACCTGCAGCGCAGCCACGACGAACCAGAGGCTGCTGACACGGCCCAGCCAGCGCTCAGGTAAATCCAGAACACCGACACCGATCAGAATGGAAGCCAGCAACAGCAAGGTGTTGCTGGTGCCGGACAGGACCTCGACAGCAATGTGACTCAGATGTGCATTGGGCAGGGCGGCCTGCTTTCGGAGTTTCCTGAGGAAGAAACCAATCACGGTCCTTGCCAGCACAAAACTGATAACGATCAGCGATGCCGCGAAAATCCAGTTGGCCAGCGAAATACCGAGAAATTTATAGACGACGAAAAAGTTTGCGACTTCTTGAAACATGCAGTCCTCTGTCTGGTACAGAGGCGTGCCCTGCCGGGCAGCACCCCTGTCTTTGAACATGAAAGTGAAGCGATCGCACCAGAGCGCGCTATCGAGGTTCGGACATCAGCCCTTTTACCAGCGAAATACAGCCGATCATCAGCACGATGGCGAATGGCAAGCCTGTGGACACCGCCATCGCCTGAAGCGCAACGAGGCCTCCGCCCAGTAACAGTGCAATGGCAATCACGCCTTCAATCACCGCCCAGAAGACGCGTTGGGGTACAGGCGCGTCGACTTTGCCGCCAGCGGTGATGGTGTCGATGACCAGGGAGCCGGAATCGGACGAGGTAATGAAGAACACGATCACCAGGACAATCCCCAGAAACGAAGAGATTTCCTTGAGCGGGAGGCCTTCAAGCATTGCGAACAGCTTTAATTCCAGCACGGCGTCCTTGACGCCCACCAGGCCTTGCAACGTAGCCTGATCAATTGCCGTGCCGCCAAACGTGGTCATCCACAGCACTGAAACCACCGAGGGCACAAGCAGGACCGAAATGAGGAATTCCCTGACGGTTCGGCCACGGCTGACACGCGCAATGAACATGCCTACAAACGGAGACCAACTGATCCACCAGGCCCAGTAGAACGCCGTCCAGCCTTGAGTGAATTCGGTGTCGGTGCGTCCGAATGGATTGGACAAGGCTGGCAGGTATTCCACGTACGTCACCAGATTCCTGAAAAACCCGGTAAAGATGGCCAGTGTTGGCCCGACGACAATGATGAACACCAGCAACAGCAAGGCCAGACCCATGTTGATCTGGGACAGCATCTTGACGCCCTTGTCCAACCCGGACAGGACTGACCACAGAGCCACCAGCGTGATCCCCACAATCAGCACGACCTTGCTGAGGTTGGTGGATTTTATGCCGAACAGATATTCGATACCTGCAGCTGCCTGTTCCGCGCCGATGCCCAGCGAGGTCGCCAGCCCGAACAAGGTGGCAAATACCGCGAGGATATCAATGATATGCCCTGGCCATCCCCAGACGCGCTCGCCAAGCATCGGGTAAAAGATGGAGCGAATTGAAAGCGGCAGACCCTTGTTATAGGAGAACAACGCCAGGGATAACGCGACAATTGCGTAGATGGCCCAGGGGTGCAGACCCCAGTGGAAGATCGTGGCCGCCATCGCCAGATCAGCAGATGCCTTGGCATCCCCCGCCGCCCCGCCGAGCGG
The DNA here is from genome assembly GCF_900585905.1 of Pseudomonas viridiflava. Taxonomy (GTDB): domain Bacteria; phylum Pseudomonadota; class Gammaproteobacteria; order Pseudomonadales; family Pseudomonadaceae; genus Aquipseudomonas. The sequence goes on along the minus strand of NZ_UTVH01000001.1, from coordinate 339,194 downwards.
CGCCCAGTCCGTGCGGGCTCCGCTCGCGTCAAGCGTCACGCCGCCCATTGATGCTGCAAAGTGGGACATGGGCTCGGCAACGCCGTAGAACATCAGGCCGATGCCCATGCCCGCCGCGAAAAGCATCGAGAACCAGCCGACATAACTGTGATCGGGCTTTGCGTCTCTGCCGCCTAATCTGACCTTGCCCAGTGGCGAAACAATCAACACCAGACACAACACCACGAATATGTTGGCAATACTCATGAAGAGCCAGGCCAGATGCCCTGTCAACCAGTTACGAATGGCACTGAATAACGGTTCCACTTCATTCTGAAGCGCAAGCGTAAGGACGACGAACAGTAAAATGGCGGCAGCAGAGATAATGAACACCTTGCCGTGAATATCGAGCGAGAAAGAAAACTCCCCCTTGATATTGTCTTGCCCAATGACGTAATCGGTATCGATCAGATTGGCAGCACCGCTAGGGGCCGGGATGCCGTCGTCGCTGGCAGAATGGCCGCTGACGGTCGGATCATCCACAGGTTTTTGACCCATGAGGGGGCTCCTTGTTTAAGCACGCAGTTGCGTGGAGGTCGTTGTGCACACTGTCAGATGGCATAACGTGGGGTGAAAGGGTGTATATCCTAACAAGATTAAAGAAACATTCTGCAACTATGCGGACAAATAGCAATGTGGCGCCTTGCTGAAATGACTCATGACAGTCCCTGCACTTTTCTGGCCGACGTGCCATTAGCAGTGATATTTCATCGGCAAGCTACTTGAGACCTCTGGCATTTTTTCAGCCCGCCAAGGTCGGATCCAATGCTTCATACCGAACCGCTCTCCCTTCCAGTTCCATGTCTAAAGGATAATGTCATGGCTTCAGTCAACAACAAGGCGACCATCAACTACACCGTGCGAACCGGCCCGGGTACAGTGCAGGTAGACCCCTCCACGGGGAGTGATTCAACCCAGAGCATCATCCTCCAGCCTGACGGCAAAATACTGATCGGCGGTGAAAGCTTCCAGACCGCCATCGGTTACCCGGGCTCGCCGGGCGACGAAAGCTATGGCACGCGGGGCAATTACACGGCGGTGCGCCTCAATGCCGATGGCAGCCTGGACAGCAGCTACAGCGGGGACGGAATTGCCTTCGTGCCCAGAAACCTTGACCCCGAGGATGACGCTGACTACGCGATGGCGGTGCAGGCCGATGGCAAAATCCTGTCATTGCAGTCGAGGCCGGACGGTTTCAAAGTCGAGCGCTTCAATGTGGACGGCACCCTGGACACCACTTTCGGCAACAACGGCGTTGCGCGGCTGGACGTACCCATCGGCACCGACGGCATGGCCATTTACGCCACGCCGGATGGATCCTCGTACGTGAGCCTTCGCGGTACGTCCCAGGCAGTCGTGTTCAAACTGGACAGCAGCGGTAATGCGGCCGAAGGCTTCGGCGACGACGGCGTTCTTCTCCTCAATCCAACCGGGTACTACGGCACCGGCAATATCGCGACCGTTGTCGAGTCTGACGGCAGCGTATTACTGGGCAGCTGGCTGTATGTGGGCAGCGAAGGCCCCCACGACCCTGGCAACCCGGTTTACGCCATTCAGCGGCTTACTGCCAATGGTGACCTGGATACCCGGTTTGGCGAGGGCGGCGTGGTGTATTTCGACGCCGCGCTGGGGCTGGACTATCGCTCGGCGATAACCGTGCAAACCGATGGCAAGATCATCGTCGCCGGTGAGAGTAATGACAGAACTGCTTTCAACGTAGTGCGGCTCAATGCGGACGGTTCTTTCGATACCACTTTCAGCGACGACGGCAAGCTCACCATCAAAGTACCTCAGGGCGCCACGAACTACGCCCACTCGGCCATCGTTCAGCCCGATGGCAAAATCCTCATCGCCGGCGACTTCATCACCCGTCTGAACGCCGATGGCAGCCTTGACACCACGTTCGGCAGCCAGGACGGCAAATACCACATTGATGGCTCAAGCGACGCCAATCACCTGCTGGGCAAAGATGCAGCCGAGATCATTCGTGGCCTGGGCGGTGACGATGTGCTGCAAGGCGGCGGTGGCCGGGATGTGCTGAGTGGCGGCGCGGGCGCAGATATTTTCCGCTTCACCCAGGTCAGCGACAGCTACCGTACCGCGACCGAAACCGGCAGTGACCGGATTCTGGACTTCGATGCCTCGCAGGATCGCGTGGAGCTTATTTCATTGGGCTTCACCGGTATTGGCGATGGCCACAACGGCACGCTGGCCATCCAGACCAACGCCGAGGGCACCCGCACCTACCTGAAAAGCTTCGATGCCGATGCCAGCGGGCAGCGCTTTGAACTGGCGTTCGACGGCGACCTGACGGGGCAGCTAAACAGCACCAATCTGGTGTTCAAGGCCCCGATTGTCGAAGGCACTTCAGGCCAGGATGTCATCACCGGTACAGCCATGTCGGAGGTCATTTACGGCTTGGCGGGTAACGACCGTATCGACGGTGGCAGAGGCTCCGATATCATCATTGGCGGCGCAGGCGCCGACCGGTTGAGCGGGGGCGACGACGCGAACAGGACCTACGGTGGCAGCAACAATGACGCTGACATTTTTCGCTACACCGCGAGCACCGACAGCTACCGCACCGACAGCCAGAGTTTCGTGGACCTGCTCATTCGGTTTGCCGACAACAACGACAAGATCGACGTCTCGGCGCTCGGCTACACCGGCTTCGGTGACGGTACCGGCACCACGCTGAAGATGGCCTACAACGATGACCTGGACCGCACCTACCTCAAGGACGTTGAAGCTGACGCCATGGGCCATCGGTTCGAAATTGCCCTTGAAGGCGACTGGACCCAGGACCTGCGCAGCAACGACATGATTTTTGCGCCGCAGACAGAAGTGACCGTGGTGGGCGTGGTCAGCGCGATCAACCATTCGATGGACATGGTGTAACCCGTCATGACTCGCGTGTGCGCCTCGTGAAGCCGGGAAAGAGCGTATTTCGATGACGTCGTAGTCATATGTGCTTTTTCACCGGCAGGCGCACGTGCGAAGGTGGGGCCGGGCGCAGTTCGGGCCTGGCCCTGCCCCTCCACCTGCAGCGGCTTGCACTGCGCCTGAGGCGCTGCCGCACCTTTGCGCACCCGCTGCGCGCTCCGTTAAATCAGGTAAGCGAATGACTAATGGCAGATAAACTTGATCCGACAACGAGCAACCCTTCAGAACCCGTGGGCGATCTGCCCATCGCCCCGCCCACCAGTACCCCGCTTGCGCCAGACGCAATCGACACAGCCACTGCCGACATAACCCCTGCCTCGGCGGCGTCCCCAACCAATCAGGCGCAGCAGCGGCAACGCGCCAGTCAGCTGGCGCAGGCGTTGCGCAAGGAGCTGCAAAAAGCGCTGATCGGCCAGACGGCGGTGATTGATGATGTGCTGACCGCGTTGATCGGCGGCGGTCATGTCCTGCTCGAAGGCGTGCCGGGGCTGGGCAAGACCTTGCTGGTGCGCGCCCTGGCTCGTTGCTTCGGGGGCGACTTTGCCCGCATACAGTTCACCCCGGACCTGATGCCCAGCGACATCACCGGCCACGCGGTCTACGACGTGCAGACCGAGCAGTTCAAGCTGCGCAAGGGCCCGCTGTTTACCCACCTGTTGCTGGCCGATGAAATCAACCGCGCCCCCGCCAAGACCCAGGCCGCGCTGCTTGAAGCCATGCAGGAGCGGCAAGTGACCCTGGAAGGCAAGGCCATGCCCATTGGCCAGCCGTTCATGGTGCTGGCGACGCAGAATCCCATCGAACAGGAAGGCACCTACCCGCTGCCGGAAGCCGAGCTGGACCGCTTCATGCTCAAGCTGCGCATGGACTACCCCGACGCCGACGAAGAGCTGAGCATGGTGCGCCAGGTCACGCGTTCTTCAAGGGCAGACATGCTGGATGTGCAACCTTTGCGGGTGGTGCTGCAAGCGCGTGAAGTGCAGGCGCTGCAGCGCATTGCCAGTGAGCTGGCGGTGGACGATGAGGTGCTCGATTACGCGGTGCGCCTGGCCCGCGCCACACGCAGCTGGCCAGGGTTGACCCTGGGCGCCGGGCCCCGTGCGTCGATTGCGCTGATACGTGGCGGCCGGGCCAGGGCACTGCTGCGCGGCGGCGAGTTCGTGGTCCCGGATGACATCAAGGGCTGCGCCCTGGCGGTGCTGCGTCACCGGGTGCGTCTGGCACCGGAGCTGGACATCGAGGGAATGTCGGTGGATCAGGTGCTGAGCCAGTTGCTTGATCAGGTGTCGGCACCGCGCCTATGAGGCAGGCACTCAAACCTTCGCGGCGGTTGCTCGGCTGCCTTGCCGTGCTGGCGGGGCTGGCGCTGCTGCTCGGCAGCCTGTCGGCATTGCAGATCAGCGCCGCACAACGCCTGCAGCTACCCTATTGCAGCCTGCTTCTTGCGCTGCTCGTCCTGGCGCTGGTGGATGCCTGGCGTCTGCTGCGCATGGCCTCGCCCGAGGTGCGGCGCCAGTTCCCCGCCAGCCAGGCGCTGGGCCGCTGGAGCGAAGTGCGCCTGCACGTGAGTCATGATTACCCGCGCGCTATTCCCGTGCAGGTCTTCGATCATTTGCCTGAAGGCTTTGAAACCGAGTATCTACCGCAAACCGTGGCGTTGCGCCCTGGCGAAACCAGCCAGTTGGGCTACCGTGCGCGCGCCTTGCGGCGAGGGCTTTTCGAGCTGCAACAATGTGAGATCCAGCTGCCCAGCGTCATGGGCCTGTGGCATACGCGGCGCTATTTGCCGGTGCAGGATGAAACCCGGGTCTACCCGGACTTCACTCGTCTGCATGACGCGCAGATGCTGGCCGCCAACAACTGGGCGGGACGTATCGGCGTGCACCAGCGGCAGCGGCGCGGCCTGGGAACGGAATTCCATCAGCTGCGCGAATTTCGCGAAGGCGACAGCCTGCGGCAGATCGACTGGAAAGCCACCGCAAGGCACCGAGCCCCCATCGCGAGGGAATATCAGGACGAAAGCGACCAGCACATCGTCTTCATGCTCGATTGCGGTCGGCGCATGCGCAGCCAGGACGGTGATCTCTCCCACTTCGATCACGCCCTCAACGCCATGCTGCTGCTCAGTCACGTCGCGCTGCGCCAGGGCGACGCGGTGGGTCTGTCAACCTTCGCTGGCGAGCAAAGTCGCTACATTGCGCCAGCCAAAGGCGCGAGCCATCTCAACACGCTGCTCAATCGCACCTATGACCTGGAAAGCGGCCGCCGACCGGCTGACTACAGCGCTGCGGCGAAGCAGATTCTGGTACGCCAGAAGCGCCAGGCGCTGGTCATCATGGTGACCAACCTGCGCGACGAGGATGATGAGGAATTACTGGCAGCAGTGACGCAGCTGGGGCGCAGGCATCGCGTGCTGGTGGTCAGCCTGCGCGAACAGGTGCTGGACGGCCTGCGTCACACACCGGTCAAGACCCTGGAAGACGCCCTCGACTATTGCGGCGCCATCGAACTGCTGGGCGCACGCAATACGCTGCTCGAACGAGTAAAGGCGCAGCGCATCGCGGTCATTGATGCGCGCCCCGACGAGCTGGGCGCGCAGATGATAAGCCGCTATCTGAACTGGAAAAAATCAGGCAGGCCGTGACCCTGGCAACCCTTCAGGACAAGGCTCAGGCCGACGCTTCGAGCGGATGAAAACTGAAGTAGTAGCGCAGCGCGTTGATCAGCTTGGTGTATTCGGGTGAGGACTCCACCAGCAGAAACCCTGAATCATAGCTGCCGGGTGTTTCGTCTTCATGGCACCACTGGCAGGTCGCCGTGACGTCAACGGTCGCAGGCAGACCACGCTCGCAAGGCACTTGCAGGCGTAACTGGAAGTCAGCCCCAACCAGCATTGGCAGGTCGCTGATCAACATCAGTCCTTCTTGCGACACGTTACCCAGGCAACCTAGCGGTTTGTTGGTGTAGCGATTGAAAACCCGCAGGTAACCCGGCAATTGATGCCGTTCGATTCGTTGTTCTTTCAACATAGGTCAGTCGCCAAAGGAGACCATTGAGCATGGTCGCGCTAATACTTTTCTCGTCACCGCTCTTGCGCGGCACCATCACTACGGACAAGTACTGCCAACGTCATCGCAGAATAACCCGACTGCGGCCGATTGAACGGCATTAAGTCGCCAGTGACTCATCTGCGTAACAGAGCTTAGCGCAAACCCTCTGGCATACCACTCGAAAACATGACCGTCCATCCATCCGGGTGTAGACAGGTATTTGCCCTAGCGAGCCACAGGTCGCGGCCGCGCGGCCGGAAGCCTCGGATAATGGCCCAACTGCTGCAGCGTTTCCAGCCGTGCACGGGCGCGATAGGCGTATTCGCTGGCCGGGTACTGACTGACAATGAACTGGTAGGTCTGCGCCGCATCGACAAACAGCTTCTGGCGCTCCAGGCACTGGCCGCGCAACATCGACACTTCAGGCTGGATATAGCGGCGCGAGCGGCTCTGCCGATCAACCTTGGACAGGCTCAGCATCACATTCTCGCAGTCGCCACGATCATAGGCGCGGTAAGCGCTGTTGAGATTGGAATTCATGGCCAGCCGGGTGCAACCGCTGACGGTTGCCAGCAATACTAAAATCATCACGATTCGCATGGGACTCTCCTGTGCTCTGCAATGTATCGACACGAAAGCGGATTTCTTCAAGCCGGGTTGTCGCCGATCGTCTGCCCGTGACAGCCCGCGCGCTTGTGCGTTACCTGTGCTGCTCACCTGGCCGGAAAGGAGAACGCTGATCACTGCCAAAATAGTGCAAACGAACAATGACTACAGAGCAAGACAGTAGTAGCCTCTCGCTGCGCTTCATATAAGGAGTTTGTGCATGACCGTACGCCGCACCAAAATCGTCGCTACCCTTGGCCCTGCCAGTAATTCGCCAGAAATCATCGAGCAACTGATCCTCTCGGGTCTGGACGTTGCCCGCCTGAACTTCTCCCACGGCACGCCGGACGAGCACAAGGCTCGCGCCAGGCTGATCCGCGAAATCGCTGCGAAACACGGCCGCTTCGTTGCCCTGCTGGGCGACCTGCAAGGTCCGAAAATTCGCATCGCCAAGTTCGCCAACAAGAAGATCGAGCTGAAAGTCGGTGACACGTTCACCTTCTCCACCGCGCACCCGTTGACCGATGGCAACCAGCAGATCGTGGGTATCGACTACCCGGATCTGGTCAAGGATTGCGGCGTAGGCGACGAGCTGCTGCTCGACGACGGTCGCGTGGTCATGCGCGTCGACACGCAAACAGCCGACGCGCTGCATTGCACCGTGCTGATCGGTGGTCCTTTGTCGGACCACAAAGGCATCAACCGTCGCGGCGGTGGCCTGACGGCGCCGGCACTGACTGAAAAAGACAAGCTGGACATCAAGCTCGCGGCAGAAATGGACCTCGATTACCTCGCTGTCTCTTTCCCCCGTGACGCTGCCGACATGGAATACGCCCGCCAGTTGCGTGACGAGTCCGGCGGCACCGCCTGGCTGGTGGCGAAAATCGAGCGCGCCGAAGCCGTCGCCAACGACGACGTACTGGACGCTCTGATCCGCGCCAGCGACGCGGTAATGGTTGCCCGTGGTGACCTGGGCGTGGAAATCGGCGATGCCGAGCTGGTTGGCGTTCAGAAACGCATCATCCTGCACGCCCGCCGTCACAACAAAGCGGTGATCGTGGCCACGCAGATGATGGAGTCGATGATCTCCAGCCCCATGCCGACCCGTGCCGAAGTCTCCGACGTGGCCAACGCCGTGCTCGACTACACCGACGCTGTGATGCTGTCGGCGGAAAGTGCTGCTGGCTCCTATCCGGTCGAAGCAGTTCAGGCCATGGCCCGTATCTGCATCGGCGCTGAAAAGCACCCCACCGGCAAGACTTCCAGCCACCGCATCGGTCACAGCTTCACCCGCTGCGACGAGAGCATTGCGCTGGCGGCCATGTACACGGCCAACCACTTCCCGGACGTGAAAGCGATCATCGCGCTGACTGAGAGCGGCTATACCCCGCTGATCATGTCGCGCATCCGCTCTTCGGTGCCGATCTACGCGTTCTCTCCGCACCGCGGCACCCAGGCGCGCGCGGCAATGTTCCGGGGTGTGTACACCGTACCGTTCGACCCGGCCAACCTGCCACCCGGCCAGGTCAGCCAGGCGGCGGTGGACGAGCTGCTCAAGCGCGGCCTGGTGGAGCAAGGCGATTGGGTCATCCTCACCAAGGGTGACAGCTACCACACCATCGGTGGCACCAATGGCATGAAGCTGCTGCACGTGGGCGACCCGTTGGTCTGATTCAACCCGCGTTGCGCCCGAAGCCCCGATTCGCGAGAGTCGGGGCTTTTTCTTTAAGGGCTGGCTGGTGGCGCAAAGGCTGCTGCGCGATATCTGCGATTGTGTGTCTAACGGCCCACGAACGTGTCGGCCAACACCTGATTGCGTGGCAGCCCTGCCAGATACAACCGCTTGGCGAACAGCTCGACGCTCTGCGCACTGCCGCACAGCAAGGCCATGGTTCGTCGCTGCAGCAGGCGCAGGTCGGCCAGGGTGGAAGCCAGCTCATCCGGGGTCACTCGCTGGATCTGCACATGGCCATGATCATCTGCGAGCCGGGTCAGTTCAGCCTGTAAATAATGCTCGCTGGCGTCACGCGCCAGGTGAATCAGCCTGACCGGGCCTGCATGCTCCTGCCGCACCGCCTCGCGCAGGACTGCCGACAACGGCGCCAGGCCGGTGCCCGCCGCCAGCAGCAGAAGCGGCCGCTCATGCCAGTCGGCGTCGTACTGCAACGCCCCGGCCTGCAATTCACCCAGGCCGACGCTGTCGCCAACCTGCCACTGTCGAGCGATATCAACGAAAGCCCCCGGGCTGCGGCAGTCGAGATGAAACTCAAGAAACGTCTCTTCCCCCGGCAGGCTGGCCAGGGAATAAGGTCGGGCGACGCTCGGGCTGGCCCACAACACCAGATGCTGGCCGGCGCGATAACGCAGCGCTCGCTCGGGTTCCAGGCGCAGGCGCAGGACAGACGGGCTTAGCCAGTCCAGCTGCGTGATATGCGCGGGCGCGCCGTCGCGGGCAGGATCAAAGACCTCGACACTGAGGTTCTCAACCACTTGGCACTGACATGCCAGACGCCAGCCCCGCTGTCGCTTGCCGGCCTCCAGCGCGTCGGGCATTGGATCAAACGGTTCACCGCTGACACAGCGCACCAGACAGACATGGCAACTGCCTGCCCGGCAGCTGTAAGGCACGCCAATACCCGCCTGATCGAGACAGTCCAGCAGGTTGCTGCCAACGCTCACGGTCCACTGTCGCCCGCCTGCTCGCAGCTCAGGCATCGACGGTTTCCCAGGCAGCGACGCAGCGATTGCGACCGCTGCGTTTGGCCAGATACAACGCCTGATCGGCACGTTGCAACGCGTCGTCGAGGTTGTCGCCGCGCTCCAGCAAGGTCATGCCTGCCGACAGGCTCAGGCTGCAATCACCCAGCGCGCTAAGTTCGACCTGTGCGAAAGCCTGACGAATGCGCTCGCAGCAATCCACCAACTGCTGCGAGCTGCAGAACGGAATAAATAGCACGAATTCTTCTCCACCATAGCGGGCCAGCACGTCGCTTTCACGCAGGCACTCTTCGGCCCGCACGGCAAACGCCTGCAGCACCTGATCCCCTGCCGAATGCCCGTAGCTGTCATTGATGCGCTTGAAGTGGTCGAGGTCGAGGACCGCCAGGCCGTGGGACGAGTTGTCGTCCAGCTGGCTCAACTGCCGCGCCGCCATGCGCATGAAATAGCGTCGATTGTACAGGCTGGTCAGCTCATCGGTCGCCGCCAGGTCTTCAAGCTGGACCATCATGCCGCGCAAGGTCTCCTGATGAGCCTGCAAGGCGTAGCGTCTCTGGCGCATGCGCTGACGTTGCGCATGCACATACCCGGCGAACACGCTGAGCCACAACAGCAGCACGAACAGGACGCTGATTTGCAGGATCACCGTGCTGCCGTTCAGACTCTTGCCGTGCAAGGCGTCCAGGGCATTGATGCCGATGAAGCTCAACAACACCAGCAGAGCACAACGGGCAAATACCATCGGCGGCAGCTGGAACAGGCCGAAAAGCAGAATGGGTGCGTACAGCACCAGAAAGATGCCCCGCGCGGTGTCCAGACAGTACAACAGCCAGCTCAGCCAGCCGATGGCCAGCAGGACCTGAAGCTCTGTCAGGCTGGCGTCGACGAAACGCTGATTGAAGCGGGTCAGAAACATCGCCAGCAACAGCAACTGATTGGCAACAACCAGGCAGCAGCCAATCACCGTCACATGAAGCGGCTGATGCAATTGGCCTGTGTAGATGGCCAGCCAGATCAGTAGCATCACTGCCAGGTATGTAAGCGCGGCCAGTCCGAAACGTTTCAGGAAAAGGGCCTGTGTCGTTGCAGATAGTTCTCTTGCCCTTGTCGTGCTCAAAAGGATCCCTTCCCATAGTGCCACTATGGCCGAAACTCTGTTTTCAAATTAAAAAAGTGCCAGCCGCAGACATCAATACGTCCAAATCTGTCCAAATGCAACAATGCTACAAGCCATACACTGTCTGCCCTGCGTCGCATCACGGGGCTGAACTGCGTATCTTTGGTCGCCGAGCAAGCGATGGGATGAACCTGCCCGGGATGCGGGTTATACTGCCGCGCCATTTTGTCGCAGCCCTTCACTGATTCATCCTTGAGACATCGCCCTTTCTTTGATGGCTCAGCACATTATTAAATGTTCCCGCCCTAGACAGAGGAGCGCGTCCCATGACCGTGATCAAGCAAGATGACCTGATTCAGAGCGTAGCCGACGCCCTGCAATTTATTTCCTACTACCACCCGGTAGATTTCATTCAGGCCATGCACGAAGCGTATTTGCGTGAAGAATCTCCTGCGGCCCGCGACTCCATCGCCCAGATTCTGATCAATTCACGCATGTGCGCCACCGGCCATCGTCCGATCTGCCAGGACACCGGGATCGTCACCGTCTTTGTGCGCGTGGGGATGAATGTACGCTGGGATGGCGCGACCATGGGCCTGGACGACATGATCAACGAAGGCGTGCGCCGTGCCTATAACCTGCCTGAAAACGTGTTGCGCGCTTCCATTCTGGCTGACCCGGCCGGTGCCCGCAGGAACACGAAGGACAATACGCCGGCGGTGATTCACTACTCCATCGTGCCTGGCAATACCGTCGAAGTGGACGTTGCGGCAAAAGGCGGCGGCTCCGAGAACAAGTCGAAAATGGCCATGCTCAACCCGTCCGACTCCATCGTCGACTGGGTGTTGAAGACCGTTCCGACCATGGGCGCTGGCTGGTGCCCGCCGGGCATGCTCGGCATCGGCATCGGCGGCACGGCAGAAAAAGCCGCGGTGATGGCCAAGGAAGTGTTGATGGAATCCATCGACATCCACGAGCTCAAGGCCCGCGGCCCGCAGAACCGCCTGGAAGAAATGCGCCTGGAGCTGTTCGAGAAGGTCAACCAGCTGGGTATCGGTGCCCAGGGCCTGGGTGGCCTGACCACCGTGCTGGACGTCAAGATCATGGATTATCCGACCCACGCCGCCTCGCTGCCGGTGTGCATGATCCCCAACTGCGCCGCCACTCGCCACGCCCATTTCATCCTCGACGGCAGCGGCCCCGCGTCCCTTGAGGCACCCTCGCTGGATGCCTACCCGGAAATCGTCTGGGAAGCAGGCCCGTCGGCGCGGCGCGTCAACCTTGACACCCTGACCCCGGAAGACGTGCAGAGCTGGCAGCCGGGAGAAACCGTATTGCTCAACGGCAAGATGCTCACCGGTCGCGACGCCGCACACAAACGCATGGTCGAGATGCTCAACAAGGGCGAAAGCCTGCCGGTGGACCTCAAGGGACGTTTCATCTACTACGTCGGCCCGGTCGACCCGGTACGCGAAGAAGTCGTAGGCCCGGCAGGCCCGACCACGGCCACGCGGATGGACAAGTTCACCCGGCAGATCCTCGATCAGACCGGTCTGTTGGGCATGATCGGTAAATCCGAACGCGGCCCCGCTGCCATTGAAGCCATCAGGGATCACAAGGCGGTTTACCTGATGGCCGTTGGCGGCGCGGCCTATCTGGTGGCCCAGGCGATCAAGAAGTCGAAAGTCGTGGCTTTTGCCGAACTGGGCATGGAGGCGATCTACGAGTTCGAAGTCCAGGACATGCCGGTCACTGTTGCGGTGGACAGCCGAGGCGAATCGGTCCACATCACCGGCCCGCAGATCTGGCAGAAGAAGATCAGTGACAGCCTGGCGGTAGAAGTGCAGTAAGCATTGCCGCGTATGAAAAAACCCGCAGCGATGCGGGTTTTTTCATGCCTGTAGACGAGCCCTCTATCGCAGCACCTGCTAATTGCGCCGATCCAGCAGATTGACCACCAGGCGATCAATCCAGCCCCACAGTCGCTGCTTGGCACGCCGCCACAGAGGCCTGCGCTTCCAGTCTTCCAGAGTGATCTCCTTGCTGACGGCAAAATCCTTTTCAAAGCTGGCGACGACGTCGGCCGTCAGGCCCGCATCGATGGCCTCAAGGTTGGCTTCCAGATTGAAACGCAGGTTCCAGTGATCGAAATTGCACGAGCCAATGCTCACCCAGTCATCGATCAGGACCATTTTCAGGTGCAGGAAACACGGTTGGTATTCGAAGATTTTCACCCCGGAACGCAACAGCCGCGGGTAGTAGCGATGCCCGGCATAGCGCACTGAAGGATGGTCGGTACGTGGCCCGGTCAGCAGCAGACGGACGTCGATGCCCAGGGACGCAGCCCGGCGCAGCGAGCGCCGGACTTTCCAGGTGGGCAGGAAATACGGCGTGGCCAGCCAGATGCGCTTCTGCCCGCTGTTCAAGGCGCGCACCAGTGACTGCAGAATATCGCGGTGCTGGCGCGAGTCGGCGTAAGCCACCCGCCCCAGGCCATCACCTTCTACCGGCACTTTCGGTAAGCGCGGCAGGCCAAAATTTTCCGCCGGGCGCCAGGCAATGCGCCGCGAATTGGCATGGAACTGACGGTCGAACAGTGCCTGCCAGTCGATCACCAGCGGCCCGGTGATTTCCACCATCACCTCATGCCACTGGCTGGAGTCCTTGCCCGGCTCCCAGAACTCGTCAGTGACGCCTGTACCGCCGATCACCGCCAGTTGCTTGTCCACCAGCAACAGCTTGCGATGATCGCGATAGAAGTTGCGGATGCCACGGCGCCAGTGGATGCGGTTATAGAAGCGCAGAATCACACCGGCATCGGTCAGACGCTTGCGCAGGCTCACATCAAAGGCCTGGGCGCCGAAGTCATCGAACAGGCAGCGCACGATAACCCCACGCCGGGCGGTGTCGACCAGAGCCTGCACCACAGCCTCAGCGCAGTCGCCCGCCTCCACCAGATAAAGCTCCAGCTCGACCTGCTGTTCGGCGCCCTCGATGGCGGCAATCATGCGCGGGAAAAACGCCGGGCCGTCGATCAGCAACTGAAATTGATTGTCCGCGCGCCAGGGAAAGATCGCTCCGCTCATGTCAGCGGGCCGCGAAAATCAGCACCGCACCCACCGGCACGGCCAGGCTGACCGCTCCCAGCCCGGCGGCACTGCGCAGCGCGGCAAAGCCCGGCATCAGGCCGAAGTCCTGGGCGTTGAGCACCAAAGGTTGCAGCGTCACCACCTGAAAGCGGCGTTCGTCCAGACGGGTCGCCAGCAATTCAGCGTCATAGCTGTGGGTCTTGCCGTGCAGTTGTACCGTCAGCGGCAGGCGCAGTTCGAGCTGCGCACCGGGGGCCAGGTCGTTGATCGGCTGCAGGTCCAGCCGGGCATTGATTTTCGCTCGCGGGTACTTCGCCACATCGAAGAGTTGCTCGCGAACTCGCTCGTCGCGCCCGGCGATACCGGTGCTGACCGACTCCAGCTCGACCTCAAGTTCAGCCTGCCCATTCGGGTCGACCTTGCCGTGCAGGGTCAGAAAGCGATGGACTTCAGCAACGTCGGCATTGCGCGTCGTGGTGAACGACAGCCGCGACGATTCGTTGTCCAGATACCAGTTCGCCTGAGCCGACACGGAAACCACTGACAGCAACGCCAGCAGCAGGCGGATTTTGGTGTGCATGCAAACTCCATAAATGCATTCAGGGACGCCCCTGTCTCGCCGTGTCTGACCACTGCAGGGCGGCTACGTTCGCAGCGGCACCCTTACTGCGGCGAGGATAGCAGACGACAACCCCGTCGCTCGCCCTGCCAGGCCGCCGTACTGCTGCGGCCCAGACCTTGGGATGTGACCTGACGGTTCGCCTGGTCCTCCGTGACGCGACTGGGCACATACTGTTTGACGTAGCCCTGGCAGTAGTCGGCTGATGCCTGCATGACGTAACGGCAGGAGCAGTATTCCTTGGCGGTGTAGGCGCTGATGATGCCGGGGAACGCCACCAGCGCCACGCGGTTGTACCAGACCGTTGTGGCGAGTGCAGCCAGGAGCAGGATCAGCAGGCGGCCAAGTATTTTTCGCCCGCTCATTTTGCGCCCCCTGCGGCAAACGCTGCCAATGCCAGCTTGAGGAGTTGGTCGTGATCATAACTGCCATCGCGATCATCGGCGTAACGCACAATGACCAGTCCCTCGCTAGGCACCACATAGAGCGCCTGGCCCCAATGCCCGAGTGCGGCGAAGGTATCCGCCGGTGCATTCGGCCATGGACCTGGCTCGCCCTGCGCCGTGCGGTTGAGCCACCACTGTCCACCGGGCACTTCGATGCCGGGCTGTATCTGGTCAGCGACCACAGGCGCGAGGACGAACCGCAGCCACTCGGCCGGCAACAGTTGCCTGTCCTGCCAGCGGCCGCCGCGCTGCATCAGCAGCCCGATCCGGGCCAGATCGCGCGCCGTCATGTAGACGTAGGACGAGGCGACATAAGTCCCGCTGGCATCGGCCTCCCACACCGCACTGCGTATGCCCAGCGGCTCGAACAGTGCGCGCCAGGGGTAGTCAGTGTAAGCGGCAGGCCCGACCATGCCGCGCAGCGCCGCCGAGAGCACATTGCTGTCACCGCTGGAATAGAGGAATGAGGTCCCCGGCGGATGCGCGCGGGCGTGCCCGGCAGTGAATCGCGCCATGTCATCGCGACCCCGGGTGTAAAGCATGGCGACCACCGAAGAATTGAGCGGCGCGTATTCATAGTCTTCCTGCCAGGCAAGCCCCGAGGTCCAGTTGAGCAGGTGGCGCAGCGTCACGGCCGGGTGAGCGCTGAACGGCGGGTAGAATTTCACCACCGGGTCATCGAGCTGAAATTTATGTTCGCCAAACGCCACACCCGCCAGCGTCGCCATGATGCTCTTGCTGATCGACCAGGTCAGATGCGGCGTTTGTGCCGAGGTCGCCGCGCCATAGCGCTCATAAACGATGTGGCCGTCACGAATCACCAGCAGTGCATCGCTACGCACACCCTCACGCGAGTCGTCATTGCGCACGGGAAAGGCGTACGCCTCCAGCGCTCTAATTGCGGCTGTCGGCTTCACAGGCGCCAGCGACCATTGCTCGTCGGGCCAGGTATCAGCGTTGACATGCACGGCAATGAACAGCAGCAGCAAGCAGGCAAAGCGCATGGCACAGGCCTCGGCAACGGGATGGCGCCAACGTAGCAGAAGCGTGTGACAGCTGTTGAGCCCATAGAAACTTCCCCTTCGTCCAGACGCCGCGCTGTCACTCGGCGGACATGGGCCTGCAGGCGCCAACGTGTTGGCAAAGCGGCGTGACTGACTCCGTCTCGTCAACACGTTGGCTCCTACAAAAACGTATTTCAAATCGGGCACCTCGTGTTTTGTTTGATGAGCAGTGAAGCAGTCCCGAGCCTGCGTCACACAACCATCACCAAAGCTTCATGGTGGTGACATCGGCTCTGCCTAGCCTGCAGATGTACAGCAGCGCCAGGC
Organism: Pseudomonas viridiflava; assembly: GCF_900585905.1. GTDB lineage: Bacteria > Pseudomonadota > Gammaproteobacteria > Pseudomonadales > Pseudomonadaceae > Aquipseudomonas. Next base: position 323,236 of record NZ_UTVH01000001.1, on the reverse strand, counting down.
CATTTCAGCTGATGCCGGCATTTGTCGGGTTGGCTTACGGAGATTCGCATGACTCAGATCGCCCGCATTCGCGACACAGCATCCGACCGCCGCCTGCAGGCAGAACGCCTGACCGGTAGCGACGCCCTGCAGGAAGCACAGGCCCTGCGTTTTCGTGTGTTCAGTGGTGAGTTCAATGCCCGGCTCAAAGGCGCCGACCTTGGCCTGGACATGGACGACTACGACGTTCATTGCTCGCACATCGGCGTACGCGATCTGAGCACCGGCAAGCTGGTCGCCACCACCCGCCTGCTCGACCACAAGGCTGCCAGCACCCTCGGCCGCTTCTACAGCGAAGAAGAATTCAGCCTGCACGGCCTTGGCCATCTGCAAGGCCCGATTCTGGAACTGGGCCGCACCTGCGTCGACCCGGACTACCGCAACGGCGGCACCATTGCGGTGTTGTGGAGTGAGCTTGCGGAGATCCTCAACGAAGGCGGCTACAGCTACCTCATGGGCTGCGCCAGCATCCCGATGCAGGACGGCGGCGTTCAGGCCCACGCGATCATGCAGCGTCTGCGCGAGCGTTACCTGTGCACCGAGCACCTGCGCGCCGAGCCGAAGAACCCGCTGCCGGCCATGGACCTGCCGAGCAACGTGATCTGCGAGATGCCGCCGCTGCTCAAGGCCTACATGCGCCTGGGGGCGAAAATCTGCGGCGAACCCTGCTGGGATGAAGATTTCCAGGTCGCCGACGTGTTCATCCTGCTCAAGCGTGATGAGTTGTGCCCGCGTTATGCCCGCCACTTCAAGGCAGCCGTGTGATGAGCCGGTTGCGCAGCTATTTTCGCGTCGTCAGGGTGCTCGGGGTCATTGCCCTCGGGCTGAGCATCGCCGGTGCGTTCGCCAGCATGGAGCGACTGAAGATAGGCAACAGCATGGCCCGGCGCCAGCGTTGGAGCCGCTGGTTCATGGCGCGCCTGACGGCCGCCTTGCCGTTTCGGGTGACGGTCAGCGGCGAACTGCCTCGCGAGCCGATGCTGTGGGTCAGCAATCACGTGTCATGGACCGACATCCCGCTGCTGGGCAGGCTCGCGCCGCTGTCGTTTCTGTCCAAGGCCGAAGTGCGTACCTGGCCGGTGGCGGGCTGGCTGGCCCTGAAGGCCGGCACGCTGTTCATTCGCCGCGGCGCGGGTGACAGCCGTCTCATTCAGAAGCAAATGGCCAATCACTTGCAGCAGGACCACGCGCTGGTGATCTTCCCCGAAGGCACCACCACCGATGGCACCCACCTGCGCACCTTCCACGGCCGCCTGATGTCCAGTGCCATCGACACCAGCGTGCCGGTGCAACCGGTTGCGATTCACTACTCCAGAGACGGCAGGCCAGACCTGATTGCGCCGTTCATTGGCGACGATGACCTGCTGTCACACCTGCGCCGTCTGTTCGCCAATGACCAGAGCGACGTGCACATTCAGTTGCTCAAGCCCATCGCCAGCGCAGGCAAGGAACGCGCAGCCCTGGCCCATGAAACCCAGCAAGCGGTGCACATGGCGTTGTTCGGTGAGGCTGCCCAGGCGCCATCGGTGGCCAGACCTCAAGCCGTCAATGGCCCACGCTCGGCCTGCGCCGCCTGAGCGAACGCCTGCACCAGCGGGTAGAACTCGGCAAAGTCAGCGCTCAACGGCTGGTACAGGGCGCGCAGTTCCGGCATCGCCCCGGCCAGCCCCTGAGGCTTGGACAGGCGTCGGGCAATGCCTGCGAGCACCTGCTCCAGCACCGCAAATTGCTGATACGAACCCAGCCAGTCCTGGGCCGCCATGCGCGGCGCAATCGGCGCCAGCCGCTCAGGCAGTTGCGGCTCGGCGGCCAGCACCTGGTAGACCCTGCGGGTGAAGGCTGGCAAAGGCTCGTGGGAGTACGCAGCCCAATCCCGCGCCAGGCAATGGTCGAAAAACACGTCGAGAATGATGCCCGCATAGCGCCGCCGCTCGGCCGGGAAACGGGCAATCGACTGCCGGATCAACGGGTGAGCATCGGTAAACGCATCGATGCGTCGATGTAACTGGATGGCCTCGGCGAGCTCAGGCGCGAAGCGATCGGCCACCGCCCCTTTGACGAAATCGCCGTACAGGCTGCCGAGCAATTGCGCGGGACGTTGCCCGCCGAGGTGCAGATGAGCGAGATAATTCATCGCGCCAGCCTACGCTGAAAAGCCCGTCAAGCCCATATCGATATAACCCGATATAACCGCCTCACCTATGCTCAGCACAAAATCATATTTGTATATCGCGAAATACAGATATAAAGTTCGCCCCATCGCGATATAGCGTTACTGACTATTGAGAACGACATGCCTATCGACCTCGACGAAATAATAAAAGCCCTGGCCCACCCGGTTCGCCGCGACATCCTGGTCTGGCTCAAAGACCCGCTGGCGTCGTTCCCCGACCAGGCACACTCGACGGAAAACGGCGTCTGTGCCGGTCAGATCGACCAGCGCGCAGGGCTCTCGCAGTCCACTGTCTCGGCGCACCTGGCGACCTTGCAGCGTGCCGGGCTGATCAGCAGCAAAAAGGTCGGGCAATGGAGCTTTTTTCGCCGTAACGAAGAGGCCATCGCCGCGTTTGTCGAGGCGTTGCTCCTGGAGCTCAAGCTGCCTGAATCCACAAAAATCCGGTAGGGAATCCCCCTCGCGCAGCAAACATGGGCTTCTACAAAAAGTACCCCAATCAGGTAGCTGATCTTTGTCTGATGAGCGCTGCCCGAACATTCACTTATTACAGGAGACGCTCCGTGCCTCTGTCACTGCTCATTCTTGCGCTCAGCGCCTTCGCCATCGGCACCACCGAGTTTGTCATCATGGGCCTGTTGCCTGACGTCGCCCGGGATCTGGGCGTGTCGATCCCCGGCGCTGGCTGGCTGGTCACCGGCTACGCCCTGGGCGTCGCGATTGGCGCGCCGTTCATGGCCATGGCTACCGCCAGGCTGCCACGCAAGGCTGCGCTGGTGGTGCTGATGGGTGTGTTCATCGTCGGCAACCTGCTGTGCGCCGTCGCCAGCGATTACAACGTGCTGATGTTCGCCCGGGTGGTCACGGCCTTGTGCCACGGCGCCTTCTTCGGTATCGGCTCAGTGGTCGCGGCCGGGCTGGTGCCCGCCAATCGCCGGGCATCGGCGGTGGCGCTGATGTTCACCGGCCTGACCCTGGCCAACGTGCTGGGCGTCCCGCTGGGCACTGCCCTGGGCCAATACGCCGGCTGGCGCTCGACGTTCTGGGCGGTGACCGTCATCGGCGTGATTGCCCTGATCGGCCTGATCCGCTTCCTGCCGACCAACCGCGAAGAGATGAAACTGGACATGCGCGCGGAACTGGCTTCGCTGCGCGGTGCCGGGATCTGGTTGTCGCTGAGCATGACCGCGCTGTTCTCCGCCTCGATGTTCACCCTGTTCACCTACGTTGCACCGCTGCTCGGCGAAGTCACTGGCGTATCACCCAATGGCGTGACCTGGACGCTGCTGCTGATCGGCCTGGGCCTGACCGTCGGCAACGTGATCGGCGGCAAGCTGGCCGACAGCCGCCTGAGTGCCACGCTGATCGGCGTGTTCATCGCCATGGCTGTCATTTCGACGGTGCTGAGCTGGACCAGCGTTGCCCTGATCCCTACCGAAATCACGCTGTTCCTGTGGGCCACCGCAGCGTTCGCCGCCGTGCCTGCACTGCAAATCAATGTGGTGACCTATGGCAAGGAGGCGCCCAACCTGGTGTCGACCCTGAACATTGGCGCGTTCAACGTCGGCAACGCCCTGGGCGCCTGGGTCGGCGGCAGCGTCATCGCCCACGGCCTGGGCCTGACCAGCGTGCCATTGGCCGCCGCGCTGCTGGCCGTGCTGGCACTGATTGTGACCCTGATTACCTTCCGCCAGACCGGCAATCCCGAGCTGGCTACCGCTGCCCATTAATCACTCGAACATTTGAAAGGATGTGACACATGACGACCATTTTTGACCCGATCACCCTGGGCGATCTGCAACTGTCCAACCGCATCATCATGGCCCCCCTGACCCGCTGCCGCGCCGATGAAGGTCGCGTACCCAATGCGATGATGGCCGAGTATTACGTGCAACGCGCATCGGCTGGCCTGATCATCAGCGAAGCCACGTCGGTCATGCCCATGGGCGTTGGCTATCCTGACACCCCGGGCATCTGGTCCGACGATCAGGTGCGTGGCTGGAGCAACGTCACCAAGGCCGTGCATGCTGCTGAAGGCAAGATCATGATGCAGTTGTGGCATGTGGGGCGCATCTCCCACCCGATGTACCTGAATGACGAAGCCCCGGTCGCCCCCAGCGCAGTTAAGCCTGCCGGGCACGTCAGCCTGGTTCGTCCCAAAGCCGATTTCGTGACCCCGCGTGCCCTTGAGCTGGCGGAAATCGCCGAGATCGTCGAGGCGTACCGCACCGGTGCGGAAAACGCCAAGGCTGCCGGTTTCGACGGCGTGGAGATCCACGGTGCCAATGGCTATCTGCTTGATCAGTTCCTGCAGACCAGCACCAACCAGCGCACCGATCAGTACGGTGGCTCGGTCGAAAACCGTGCGCGCCTGATGCTGGAAGTGGTCGACGCTGCGATTGACGTATGGGGCGCTGGCCGCGTTGGCCTGCACCTGTCGCCACGCGCTGACCTGCATGACATGGGCGACGCGAATCTGTCCGAAACCTTCAGCTATGTGGCTGCCGAAATGGGCAAGCGTGGCATCGCCTTCATCTGTGCGCGGGAACGCGAAGCAGGCGACAGCATTGGCCCGCAACTGAAGAAAGTGTTCGGTGGCCCTTACATCGCCAATGAGCAGTTCACCAAGGAAAGCGCCAACGACTGGCTGGCCAAGGGTTCGGCCGATGCAGTCGCATTCGGTGTGCCGTTCATTGCCAACCCTGACCTGCCTGCCCGTCTGCAACAGGACGCCCCGCTCAACGAGCCGCATCCAGAAACGTTCTACGCCAAAGGCCCGGTGGGCTATATCGACTACCCGGCCCTGTAACACGCTCCGGCGCTGAACCCTGCGGGAGAATCCATGGCTCCCGCAGGCTGACGGGGGAGCGGCTGTAGCCGGGAAAGCGGTGATTACTCAAGCCCCTTCCCGGCTAATGCGAAGGGTCGCTCGACCGCCCCCCCGTCATCGCACCCATGCTGGTGAAGGTTTTAGCGCCGGGCATTCAGTTGCTGCGACAGGGTCTGGATCTGGCTTTGCAACGTGTTGATGTTGCGCGTGACCTGCGCGCGGAAGGCATCGAATTCCGCCGTATTGCTTCCGGTTGCACCCGCCGCCGGACGGTTTTCCTGCTCGCTTTTAAGCACAATCAGGTCCTGCTCCAGGCGCTCGATGGCCGCGCCGGGGTTGCCTTGTTTCTTCAATGCGGCGACATCGGCGTTCAAGCCTTTGAGCTGCGTTTCCAGTTCGCCCTGCACGCTTTTGGAATCGGGTATCGCGCTCTTAAGCGTTGCGAGCTCCGTGGTCAACGCCTTGAGCTGCTCCTGCACTTGCGCGTTGGCAGCCTGCTGTTGCGTAGCCTGGGCAGTCACCTGCTGCAACTGCTGCTGCAAGGCATCACGTTGCCCCGCGCTGCCTTCCTGCTGCTTGTCCTGATCGGCGATCTGATCTTCGATGAGTTTGATGCGCTGTTTCAACGCTTCGCCATCCACCGCTACGGATTCAGTCGCCACCACCTTGCCGGAAATCGCCTGCAGCCGCCCCGCCGCTTCTTCGCTGATGCGGGCAAAGCTTTCCTGGGTCGCCACCAGTTGCTGCTCCATCAGCGAAATCTGCTGAAAGCTCCACCAGCCCAGGCCGCAGAAGGCAATAAACAACGCGCCAACCAGCGCCCACAAGGGCCCGACGCTCGCCGCCCTGACCTTCACCACCGGTGTATCGCGAGAGTAAACCGTGGTGCGCTGGCGGGCTGCCGTGTTGGTCGGCGGTAAATCGTCGTCATCGTCCTTGGCGCTGAGAGGTGGCACGTCATCAATGTCGTCATAAGGATCGTTACGCATGAGGAAACCTGTCTGAAACGCTGAAGATGGGTAAATGAAGCCCGCGAGTATAACCCCTACGCCAGGTCTGTTCTTGTTTCACCACCGCGATGAAACGGGGACAGACCCTGGCCCGGCAGGGCGGTCACACATTCTGTTGCGCTTGCCACCAGTCACAGAACTCATCCAGCGCGGCCCACAGGCTGACGCGCGGCTCGTAATTCAGGTACTGCCGGGCGCGGCTGATATCCAGGGTGAAATCGCGACTCATGACCTGCATGCCCAGACGCGTCAGTGTCGGCTCAGGGCGCCCCGGCCAGAGCAGGCAGGCGCCTTCGTTGATGGCTGCGGCACTGTACGCAAGACCCAGCGAACGGTAACGCGTGACCTGCGGCAACTGCATCCGGCGCATCACGTAGTTGACCGCGTCCCAGACCGGCACCGGCGTTCCGTTACTGATGTTGTAGGCCTGGCCCAACGCCGAACCCTGCGCCAGCAGACTGGCCAGCAGCGCCTCGTTGAGGTTGTGCATGCTGGTGAAGTCGACCTTGTTCAAACCCTTGCCAATGATCGACAGCCGCCCCGAACGCTGCATGTTCAAAAGCCGCGGGAAAATGCTGGTGTCGCCCGCGCCGGTAACAAAACGCGGGCGCAGCGCGATCACTTCAAGACCGAACTCCTGGGCGCCGAATACTTTTTGCTCGGCCAGGTACTTGGTGGCCGCGTAGTGGTTGTTGAAACGCCGGGGCACCTGATCCTCACGAATGTCCAGATGCGACTGACCATCGAAGTAGATCGACGGCGAAGACAGGTGCACCAGTCGTTGGACTTTCTGCTTGAGGCAGGCTTCCACCACGTTTTCGGTCACTAGCACATTGCCCTGCACGAAATCCTGCCGACGCCCCCAGACGCCGACGGCACCGGCGCAGTGCACCACGGCGTCGACATCCTGGCAGATGACGTTGACCAGATCGGCATTGCTCAGGTCACCCTGGATGTACTGCGCGCCACGGCTGACCAGATGCGCGACACCCTCGGCGCGACGGCCATTAACCCGCACGCTGAAGCCCTGCTCCAGGGCAAACCGCGCAAAGCGTCCGCCGATGAAACCGCTTGCGCCGGTGACCAGAATCTTCATTTCCCACTCCGTTCGAATTCGTTTCGGTGTAACTGATTACGCCGTCAGGGGCACCAGCCACTGACCGGCCTGCTGCGCCAGATGGTCGGTCAGCCTGTTGAGCAACTGCCCACCGTTGCGCCAATGATGCCAGTACAGCGGCACATCGACTGGATTGTCTGCGGCGAACTCGACCAGCGAGCCGCAACGCAACTGCTCGCGCACCTGAATTTCCGGCACCAGCCCCCAGGCCACGCCCGCCTCGGTCATGCGCAGGAATCCTTCGGAAGACGGACACAGATGATGCTCGAATCCGCCCTGCACGCCCAATGCCGTCAGAAAACGGTGCTGCAGCAGATCGTCCGGACCAAATACCAGCGCCGGGGTGCGGGCCAAACGATGGGCCTCGAAACCCTGGGGGAAATGGCGCTCGATGAAGGCCGGGCTGGCCACGCCACGGTAGCGCATGGCACCCAGCGCCAGGCTGCGCGCGCCTGCGACCGGTCGCTCGCTGCCGCACAGGCAGGCCGCCACGTCACCGGCGCGCATGCGTTTGAGGCCCACATCCTGATCTTCGACGATGAGGTCCAGCAGCAGGTTATGCCGGGCGCAGAAGTCACCAATCGCGGGCGCCCACCAGGTCGCCAGGCTGTCGGCGTTGAGGGCAATGCGCAAGCGTTCCGGCAGGCCTTCTTCGTTCAGCGCTGGCACCTGACTTTGCAAATCCCGCTCCAGCAAGCGCACTTGCTGCACATGATTGAGCAGGCGGCGGCCGATATCAGTGGGCGTCGGCGGCGTGGCGCGTACCAGCACCGGCTGGCCGATACGCGCTTCCAGCAACTTGATCCGTTGCGACACGGCCGACTGCGACAGCCCCAGCACCTGCGCCGCACGCTCGAACCCGGCCTGTTCGATGACCGCTGCCAGCGCCGAGAGCAGTTTATAGTCGAACATCAGTTTTCCTAATGAGCGATCAGCAAGATTGGTTTTTCTTATACCTTGAGTCTCTTCACAATCGCCAGACAAATTACGGGTCCTGAATAATCGTGGAGCAATCTTTCATGTGGCAAAGCTATCTCAACGGCGTGCTCATCGCGTTCGGCCTGATCATGGCCATTGGCGCGCAGAACGCCTTCGTGCTCGCGCAAGGATTGCGCCGCGAGCATCACGTCCCGGTTGCGCTCGTCTGCATCGCCTGTGACGCGCTGCTGGTGGCTGCCGGCGTATTCGGCCTGGCCAGCCTGCTGGCGCAGAGCCCTGTGCTGCTGGCCATTGCCCGCTGGGGCGGGGTGATGTTTCTGCTCTGGTACGGCAGTCAGGCCCTGCGCCGCGCCTGTTCGCGACAAAGCCTGCAACACCATCAGGCCACTGGACAGCGCTCGCGGCGGGCCGTGCTGCTCAGCGCGCTGGCGGTGACATTGCTCAATCCTCACGTGTATATCGACACGGTATTGCTCATCGGCTCACTGGGCGCCCAGCAGTCCGTACCCGGCGCTTACGTCGCGGGCGCCGCCAGCGCCTCACTGTTGTGGTTTACGCTGCTGGCACTCGGCGCGGCATGGCTGGCACCCTGGCTGGCGCGGCCCGCCACCTGGCGCCTGCTGGACCTGATGGTGGCGGTGATGATGTTCAGTGTCGCCGTGCAGCTGATCCGCTCAGCCTGAAGCGCCTCCCTTCAGGCACTTATTGCGGCCTTTTTTGCCCACGCCACTGGAACCTCTATCCCACACAGTTGTTGCATGGTTAAGGGCAGGGCCCGGTGCTATGATCCAGCCCCTGCGCCGCAAAGAGTAAAAACTCACCGGTGCATGTTCTGTCTGGCCGCCCGTGATCGGCCTTGCGCTTAACGCAACCGACCTGATTAGGAGATAAACCATGGCTTTTGAATTGCCGCCGCTGCCCTACGCCAAAGATGCTCTGGTGCCGCACATTTCCGCAGAGACACTGGAATATCACCACGACAAGCACCACAACACCTACGTGGTGAACCTGAACAACCTGGTGCCTGGTACCGAGTTCGAAGGCAAGACCCTGGAAGAAATCATCAAGACATCTTCAGGTGGCATTTTCAACAACGCCGCCCAGGTCTGGAACCACACCTTTTACTGGAACTGCCTGGCGCCCAATGCCGGTGGCGAACCGACAGGCGCGCTGGCTGATGCCATCTCTGCCGCCTTTGGCTCGTTCGACAAGTTCAAAGAAGAATTCAGCAAAACGTCCATCGGCACCTTCGGTTCCGGTTGGGGCTGGCTGGTGAAGAAAGCTGACGGTTCCCTGGCCCTGGCCAGCACCATCGGCGCGGGCAACCCGATGACCAGCGGCGACATCCCGTTGCTGACCTGCGATGTCTGGGAACACGCCTACTACATCGACTACCGCAATCTGCGTCCGAAGTACGTCGAAGCGTTCTGGAATCTGGTCAACTGGGATTTCGTGGCCAAGCAATACGCCGCCTGATTTCAGCACCGCGAAAAAACCCGGCCATCGCCGGGTTTTTTTTCGTCTGCGCTAAAACCGTTGATGTATTGTCTATAGCTAATAGCGTATTGGTATTACCACTTTCGCATTGATGGCGTTCAAGTTACACGGGTTTTAATCCGACACAGCGGGAATGCCTGACTTTACTACACGGTCAGGTCGGATCATGGAAACGCAGGCGACGCCGATGGGGCAACCCGATGGCCGCCGCTGGCGTGGTGGTTGCAAGGCTTAAGCACCCGGCATGGATTAAGGAATAACCACTTGAAGCTGGAACTCAAAAACAGCCTGTCTGTGAAGTTGCTGCGCGTGGTGCTGTTGTCGGCGCTGGCTGTGGGCGTGGTATTGAGCTGTGCGCAGATTGTCTATGACGCCTACAAGACCCGCCAGGCGGTGGCCACCGATGCGGGGCGGATCCTCGACATGTTTCGCGATCCCTCGACGCAGGCCGTCTATAGCCTGGATCGGGAAATGGGCATGCAAGTCATCGAAGGGCTGTTTCAGGACAGCGCCGTGCGCATGGCCTCCATCGGTCATCCCAACGAGACACTGCTCGCCGAAAAGCACCGCGAGCTGCAGCACACGCCTACCCGCTGGCTGACAGACCCGATCCTGGGCCAGGAACGCTCCTTTACCACCCAACTGGTCGGACGCAGCCCCTACAGCGAATATTACGGTGACTTGAAGATCACCCTCGACACCGCGACCTATGGCGACAGCTTCATCGTCAATGCCGTGATCATCTTCGTGTCCGGCGTGTTGCGCGCCCTGGCCATGGGGTTGGTGCTGTATCTGGTCTATCACTGGCTGCTGACCAAACCGCTGTCACGCATCATCGAGCACCTGATCAACATCAATCCTGATCGCCCCAGCGAACACCAGTTGCCGCAGCTCAAAGGCCATGAAAAGAACGAACTGGGGATCTGGGTCAACACTGCCAACCAGCTGCTGGCTTCCATCGAACGCAACACCCATTTGCGCCATGAAGCTGAAAACAGCCTGCTGCGCATGGCCATGTATGACTTCCTCACCGGCCTGCCCAATCGCCTTCAGCTGCAGCAGCAGCTCGACCGCGTGCTGATCGACGCTGGTCGCCTGCAGCGGCGGGTGGCGGTGCTGTGTGTCGGGCTCGATGACTTCAAAGGCATCAACGAACAATTCAGCTATCAGCTGGGTGACCAATTGCTGCTGGCCCTGGCAGACCGCCTGCGCAGCCACAGCGGTCGGCTCGGCGCCCTGGCGCGGCTGGGCGGCGATCAGTTCGCGCTGGTGCAGGCTGACATCGAACAGCCTTACGAAGCTGCCGAGCTGGCGCAAAATATACTCGATGACCTGGAAGCGCCGTTCTTGATCGAGCAACAGCAGATCCGCCTGCGCGCCACCATCGGCATCACCCTGTTCCCGGAGGATGGGGACAGCACCGAGAAGCTGCTGCAGAAGGCCGAGCAGACCATGACGCTGGCCAAATCCCGCTCGCGCAACCGCTATCAGTTTTATATCGCCAGCGTCGACAGCGAAATGCGCCGCCGCCGCGAGCTGGAAAAAGACCTGCGCGAAGCCCTGCCGCGCAACCAGTTGTTTCTGGTCTATCAGCCGCAGATCAGTTATCGGGACCACCGCGTGGTGGGCGTCGAGGCGCTGATTCGCTGGCAGCATCCCGAGCATGGCATGGTGCCCCCTGACTCGTTCATTCCGCTGGCCGAGCAGAACGGGACCATCATCGCCATCGGCGAATGGGTGCTTGATCAGGCCTGTCGGCAATTGCGCGAATGGCATGACCAGGGCTTTGCCGATCTGCGCATGGCGGTCAATCTTTCCACCGTTCAGTTGCACCACGCCGAGTTGCCGCGGGTGGTCAACAACCTCATGCAGATCTATCGGTTGCCCCCGCGCAGCCTGGAGCTTGAAGTCACCGAAACCGGGCTGATGGAAGATATCAGCACCGCAGCGCAACACCTGCTCAGCCTGCGCCGCTCCGGCGCGTTGATCGCCATTGACGATTTTGGCACCGGCTATTCGTCGTTGAGTTACCTCAAGAGCCTGCCGCTGGACAAGATCAAGATCGACAAGGGCTTTGTTCAGGACCTGATCGATGACGACGATGACGCCACCATCGTCCGGGCCATCATCCAGCTGGGCAAGAGCCTGGGCATGCAAGTCATCGCTGAAGGCGTGGAAACCCGGGAACAGGAAGCGTACATCGTCGCCGAGGGCTGCCACGAGGGCCAGGGCTACCTGTACAGCAAGCCCCTCCCCGCCCGCGAACTGCTCGCCTACCTGAAACAGGCGCAACAGTCCGCCGCCCAGGTCTCGTAGCCGCTCTGAAATCCATTGGCCCCAGAGGATGCCTTCGCGAGCACGCGCTCTCACATGTCATGCTCACGAAAGGGCCGACCTGCTGCGAAACCCTTTGTTACAAGCACTCTCGAGGTTATGTTCCCGCCTTGGGATTAGGCCTTTACATCGAATGCAAATCTTTCGCATTATGTGGCAGCTTTTTTAGGGCGTAACCGCCTCGATCCCCTCTGATGCAGGATTTCCGTCATGATTCGTATGCCTTTGGCAACCGCTAGTCTGCTGGCCATCGCAATTTCCCTTGCCGGTTGTGGCGACGAGAAGAAGCCGACAGCGCCAGCCCCTGCTGCTGCTCCGGCGCCAGCCGCCGCGCCTGCACCTGCTGCGCCAGCAACCGGTGCTGCCACGCAAACGAATGACGCTGCCGCCAAAGCCGTTGTCGCCAACTACACCAACATGGTCTCGGCCGTTTTCAGCGATGCCGAAACCGCAGCCAAAGCCTTGCGCAGTGCTGTCAACGATTTCCTCGCCACCCCGAACGACAAGACCCTCAAGGCCGCCCGTGACGCTTGGGTGGCGGCTCGTGTGCCTTACATGCAGAGTGAAGTCTTTCGCTTCGGCAACACCATCATCGACGACTGGGAAGGACAGGTTAACGCCTGGCCCCTGGACGAAGGCCTGATCGATTACGTCGCCAAAGATTACCAACACGCCCTGGGCAACCCCGGCGCCACCGCCAACATCATCGCCAACACTGAAGTCCAGGTCGGCGAAGACAAGGTTGACGTCAAGGACATTACCCCTGAAACCCTGGCCAGCCTCAACGAACTGGGCGGCTCCGAGGCCAACGTCGCCACCGGCTATCACGCCATCGAGTTCCTCCTCTGGGGCCAGGACCTGCACGGCAATGGCCCGGGCGCGGGCGAGCGTCCGGCTTCCGACTACATTCAGGGTGCAGGCGGCACTGGCGGGCACAATGATCGTCGCCGCGCCTACCTGAGCGCAGTGACCGAGCTGCTGGTCAGTGATCTGGAAGAAATGTCCAATAACTGGAAAGCCGGCGTCGCTGATAACTATCGCGCCACGCTGGAGGCAGAATCGGGGGAAAGCGGCCTGCGCAAGATGCTGTTCGGCATGGGCAGCCTTTCATTGGGCGAACTGGCTGGCGAGCGCATGAAAGTGGCACTGGAAGCCAATTCCAGCGAAGACGAGCACGACTGCTTCAGCGACAACACGCACAACTCGCACTTCTACAACGGCAAAGGCATCCGCAACGTCTACCTGGGCGAATACACGCGCACCGACGGCAGCAAGATCAGCGGCCCAAGCCTGTCCTCGCTGGTCGCCAAAGCGGACCCGGCCACCGACGCCACCCTGCGCGCCGACCTGGACGCCACTCAGGCCAAACTGCAAGCCATCGTCGACCAGGCCAACAAAGGCCAGCACTTCGACCAGCTGATCGCTGCGGGCAATACTGCAGGCAACCAGATCGTGCGCGACGCCATCGCCTCCCTGGTCAAACAGACCGCCGCCATCGAACAGGCTGCAGGCAAACTGGGCATCACTGACCTCAACCCTGACAATGCCGATCACGAGTTCTGATCAGCAGGTTTGGGCGCTCGGGATCGGGCGCCTGATACAGACGTAATCGAATGCCGGTCGGCTTGCTGACTGGCATTTTTTTTGAAATGAATGCGGCTCAGTTCAGAAGGGGTACCAAAGCCGCCGAAAAGTGTCTGAGGCATCAGGGCAACGCAGGAATTCGTAACAACACATTACCCCACCCCGGGTAAACGATAATCTCTCTTATTCGATCAAGGCGAGGCTGGTAAGCTTGCACGCCCCATCAAGGGCAGGTGCAGAAAAGTTATGGTGATGTGGCGACGCGCGGTTTTGCTGTTGTTCAGTGCTTTGATACTAAGTGCGTGCGATGACGCCCCGCGTTTCACTCAGGCCGAGCCGGGAGAAGCGTTGTCGGGAGGCAAGGCAACGGTGAACAGGCGTGACGTCAACGCCTTTTCCCTGCCGTCAGCCAACCTCACGCCCACTCGCCGCCTGGATTTCAGCGTCGGCAACAGCTTTTTCCGCAGCCCCTGGGTGATTGCACCTGCGACCACCACCGCGCGGGACGGCCTCGGCCCGCTGTTCAACACCAATGCCTGCCAGAACTGCCATATCAAGGATGGCCGCGGGCACCCGCCACAACCGGACGACATCAACGCGGTGTCGATGCTGGTGCGCCTGTCGATTCCGGATGATCCCCAGCACGCCGAGCTGATCAGCAAGAACGGCGTGTTGCCGGAACCTACCTACGGCGGTCAGTTACAGGATATGGCGGTGCCCGGCGTGGCGCCCGAAGGTCGCGTGCGGATCAAGTACGAGCCGATGCCGGTGTATTTCCGCGACGGTACCCAGGTTGATCTGCAAAAGCCCACGTTAAGCATCACTCATTTGGGTTACGGAGCTATGCATCCGCAAACCCGGGCGTCAGTGCGCATCGCTCCGCCAATGATCGGTCTGGGCCTGCTGGAAGCCATCCCCGATGCCGCGATTCTGGCCAACGCTGACCCGGACGATCAGGACGACGATGGCATCTCCGGGCGCCCCAACTGGGTCTGGGACGACACGCGGCAGCAGGTTGCCATGGGACGCTTCGGCTGGAAGGCCGGGCAACCAAACCTCAACCAGCAGAACGTGCATGCGTTTTCCAGCGACATGGGCCTGACCACCCGCCTGCGTGATGGTGACGATTGCACCCCAGTGCAGACCGATTGCCTGGCCGCCGCCAACGGTAAAGGGGCTGATGGCGAACCCGAGGTCAGTGATAACATCCTGCGTCTGGTGCTGTTCTATAGCCGCAATCTGGCTGTACCGGCACGTCGCGATGTGGAGAATACGCAGGTTCTGGCTGGCAAAAATCTGTTCTACAAGGCAGGCTGCCAGCAATGTCATACGCCTCAGTTCAAGACCCGGCATGACGCAGCAGAACCGGAACTAGCCAACCAGATCATTCGCCCCTACAGCGACTTGCTGCTGCACGATATGGGTGACGAACTGGCTGACAACCGCAGCGAGTTTCAGGCCACGGGTCGGGAATGGCGCACGCCGCCTTTGTGGGGCATAGGGCTGACCCAGACGGTCAGCGGACACACGCGGTTTCTGCATGACGGACGCGCGCGCAATCTGATGGAAGCAGTGCTTTGGCACGGCGGTGAAGCGCAGGCCGCGCAACGCCAGGTGCTGGCTTTCGACGCTGGACAACGTGCGGCGTTGCTGGCGTTTCTGAATTCGCTTTGACGCCCATTATTCGATCTTTATAAGGAGCCGGACATGTTCCGCCCCAAGCTGCTCTTCACCAGCCTCGCTGCACTGGCCCTGAGTGCCTGCGCGCCGGCCGATCCGCAAGCCGTGACGTCAGCGTCGATTGCCCGGCAGGTCATCCTGCCCACTTACAGCCGTTGGGTGGACGCTGATCGCCAATTGGCCAGCAGCGCCCTCGCTTTCTGCGAAGGCAAGACCGACCTGGCCAAGGCACGCGCCGACTTCCTGCACGCACAGAAGACCTGGGCCGAGTTGCAGCCTTTACTGATCGGCCCGCTGGCCGAGGGCAACCGTTCGTGGCAGGTGCAGTTCTGGCCCGACAAGAAAAACCTGGTAGGGCGTCAGGTCGAGCAACTGGTGACTGCGCAACCGCAGATCAGCGCCGAGGCGCTGGCCAAGTCCAGTGTCGTGGTGCAGGGTCTTTCGGCGTATGAGTACATTCTGTTCGACGCCGCCATCGACATGGCCAATGCCGAGCAAAAGGCGCGCTACTGCCCGCTGTTGAGTGCCATTGGCGAACGCCAGAAAGCCCTTGCCGAGGAAATCCTCGGCAGCTGGAACAGCAACGACGGCATGCTCGCGCAACTGAGCAAGTTTCCCAATCAGCGTTACGCCGATTCCCACGAAGCCATCGCGGAGCTGCTGCGCGTGCAGGTGACTGCACTGGATACGCTGAAGAAAAAGCTGGGTACGCCCCTGGGTCGCCAGAGCAAGGGCCAGCCGCAGCCATACCAGGCCGATGCCTGGCGCAGCAGTGCGTCGCTGAGCAGCCTTGAGGCCAGTCTGGCCAGCGCCCAGACAGTGTGGGTCGGGGTCGACAACAAGGGCCTGCGTGGCTTGTTGCCCGCCGAGCAGAAGCCGCTGGCTGAGAAAGTCGACGCGGCTTACGCAGCCAGCCGCAAATTGCTCGCAGACCTCAAGCCGCCCTTGGCTGACCTGCTGGCCAGCGAAGCAGGCCGACAGCAGCTGAACGCCGTCTACGACAGCCTCAACGTGGTGCATCGTCTGCACGAAGGCGAGCTGGCAAAGGCCTTGGGTATCCAGTTGGGCTTCAACGCCAACGACGGCGACTGACAGGAGCGAACATGATGTTGCGACGACAGGCCCTGGCGCTTGGCAGCCTGCTGCTCAGCGCTTGCACACTCGGTGGCTGGACGCTGTTTCGACACAAGGGCCGCGAGCCCTTGCTGCTGTCGGCACGGGACGACAGCGACGGGCAACATTTTGCCGTGGGCTATCGGCTCGACGGCCAACAGGTGTTTGCTACCCGCGTAGGCCAGCGGTGTCATGACATCATCAACCATCCAACCCTCAACGTGGCGCTGTTCGTGGCCCGTCGTCCGGGCACCGAGAGCTACCTGATTGACCTGGGCAACGGGGGCCTGCTGCAGACCCTCAGATCCGGACCCAATCGGCATTTCTATGGCCACGCGGTTATCCACAGCAGCGGGGAATGGCTGTACGCGACCGAAAACGATACCTCGAATCCAGGCCGCGGCCTGCTGGGTGTCTACCGCTTTGTCGACGAGCGTCTGCAGCGCCATGGCGAAATCCCCACCCACGGCATCGGCCCGCACCAGGTGTCGTGGATGCCTGACGGAGAAACCCTGGTGGTGGCCAACGGCGGCATCCGTACCGAGGCGGAGAGCCGGGTCGAGATGAACCTCAACGCCATGCAGGCAAGCTTGGTGCTGATGCAGCGCGATGGCACCCTGCTCAGCAAGGAGACCCTGACCCAGCCAATGAACAGCATTCGTCATCTGGGCATTGCCAGCGACGGCACCATCGTTGCTGGGCAACAGTTCATGGGTGACGCCCACGAACACGCCGAGCTGCTGGCGATCAAACGCCCTGGCGAGGCGTTTCAGGCCTTTGCAGTGGGCCAACAGCAGTTGGCCGCCATGAAGCACTACACCGCCAGCGTGGCGGTGCACAGCGAGCTGCGCCTGGTGGCCTTGACGGCGCCTCGGGGTAACCGGTTTTTCATCTGGGATCTGGACAGCGGCGCCGTGCGCCTGGACACCGCCCTGCCCGACTGCGCCGGAGTGGGCGCGGTGGCAGACGGTTTTGTTGTCACCTCAGGTCAGGGCCGTTGCCGCTTCTACGACTGCCGCAAGACGCAACTGCTGGCCAGGCCGCTGGATTTGCCTGCCGGGCTCTGGGATAACCACCTGCATCTGGCATGATCGGACCTGCGAGACGCAGCCCGCCCGTTCACCTGGCATGAACAGCAAGGCCCCATTCAAGGGGCCTTTGATTGTGCTGCGACGGGCATGTCGATCAACGTGTTGATCCAGTCCCCTGCGCCAGCCCGAACATCAACAACAGCAGGTCATTGGAGGGAGTTACCTCACTCGTGAGCCTGGCGACACGAGGCAGTGGGCAATGACCTTCGCCATGCTCTGCGCTTAGAATCCTCGTGCCGGGCTCCACCCAGGCGGCCATGGCCACCGAGGTGATGGCCAGCGCGCCGATAAAAAACAAACCTCGTGCCATTTCTAGCTTCATCAGTCTAAACCCTTGATGGCGCTGCCAAACGCTGCCTCATAAAAGTAGACGAGTTTGCCCCAGTCCGCTGCGGAAAATGACGAGTGGCGACGCAGCTGTTTCATGTCGTGTCGGGACGCTGCTGCCGCCGTGAAACGCTGGCGGCATTTCTCCAGATCCAGCAGGGCAACTTCGGCGCTGGCGTTCTCGCCTTCACCGGTCACCCGCACGAAAATGTGTTTGATGTAGATGCATCCATGTTGCCAGCGGCCGCGATGCATGCGCGCCAGATTGCCCGCCAGCGTTTCCAGCAGTTGTTCGTGCACGGCCTCGCCATGCCTTTCCCGCCCACCGGAGGCGTACCAGTCGCTCATCTCGGTAAAGCCGTCCAGTGCCTGGGTCACCAGCAGCGCACGCCACTGGTTGTGCGCATCGCGCTCGGCGCCGCAGAACATCAGCTTCGGCACATTGACCCCAAGCCGGGTCAGGCCAGTAATGGCGTCGCGCTCGCGCAACACAGTGGGACGGCCAAAAGGGTGCAGCCAGCCGCGGTAAATGTGACCGACCTGGCGCTTGACGTAGATAAGCTGCCCGCCTTCAATCACGACCCGCTTTACCCCACTTTCTCCGCCGCGCCGCTGATTGGGCGCTTCCACCCACTCGCCCTGCAAATCCCAGTAGTAATCAAAGCCCTTCCCCGTCGAAAGCGCGGGTTCCAATGCAGCCTGCACACCCATTCTGTTACCTCTTGCGCAACACATAAACACGCCACATGGCATACAACGGCAAGAAATCCAGCCGTTCCTGAATCCGGAATCCTGCCTGTTCGAATTCAGCCTCTACGGTAACAGCTGGTAACACAAACCGGTTTTGGTAACTATCCTGCCCGTTTTTCAACTGGCGTTTCTGGTCCAGACGTTTGCGCCTCCATGCTTTGAAATTGCCATCCACCCAGAGCGAAATAATCACGCTGTCCCGGGTGACGCGTTGAAACTCCTTTAACAGGGCCATGCGATGCTCCGCCTGGCCGACGTGATGCAGTAGCCGCATGCAGAAAATGCTGTCGACTGCATTGTCCGGAAGATCGATATCGAACGCAGACGTCTGCAAGGGTCGTACCCTTTTCACCACCTCCACAGGCTGAGCTGCACAAGCGGTCGCAATCATGTCGGCGGAGTTGTCGGCGCCGATGATGATGCGGTTGGGTTTCTCGGCCAGCATCGGCCAGAAACGACCGGCACCGCAGGGCAAGTCGAGTACCAGGCCGGGGTCACCGGCACAGTGCAACGCCTTGCGCGCCAATTGCTCGTCGCGCCAATGTGACAAGCGCCGAGCTGCATCATCCTGATGCTTCTGCAAATACCCTTGAGCATGCTGTTGATCGTATTTGCGAGAAAATTCGAGTTCGATGGGCTTGCGCATGAATGGACATCTCTGGATGTTGATGGCAGGCAATCTAGCCAGCTCGCTGTCATCAACCAGTCATGTCCTTGTGAAAAAAATGTTGCAAATGTTACTGCATGCGTCAGCGATTGCCAGCCCAATGTGCCTATCTTCGCCAAACAGGACGCGCGCAAGGCCGCAGCAGCGGCCAGCGCGCCGGGAAAAGGGAGAGTAGGTCAGGGCTTGAGGGTAACGCTGAAGCGGCAGCCGTTTGGCTCCATGGGACTGAGGTCGACGCGCCAGCCCTGGTTTTCACAGATGCGCTGGACCAGCGACAGGCCCAGACCCAGGCCTTCCCCTCGCTGCTCGTTGCCGCGCACAAAGGGCTGGAACATGGCTTCGCGCTTCTCTTCAGGGATACCCACGCCGCTGTCCTCGACACGGAAGCCGTCGTCCTGCAGGGTCAGGGTGATGAACCCGTCATCGGTGTAATGCAAGGCATTGCGCAGCAGATTGCCCATGACCGCGTGAAGAAATGTCGAGTTAAAAAGCGCGTCGGATGACGCGCCTGATGCTTCAGAACACACCGTCAGTTGCAGGCCTTTGCTCTCTATTGGCGCGCGCCATAGCGCAATCAGGTCCTGGGCGACACTTTCCAGTGACACCTTGGAGCTCATGGTCGCGTCTTCGCGCTGGGTGCGCGCCAGCATCAGGAACGTCTGCACCAGATCGCGCATTTCAGCGCACGCGCGAGCGATGCGCTCGACCTGAGCGCGCGCGCGGGCGTCCAGTTCAGGGTTTTCCAGCAGCAGTTCGCAAGAGCTGGCAAGCACCATCAAAGGGGTGCGCAGCTCATGGCTGACATCACTGGTAAACATGCGCTCGCGGGTAAGGGCCTGACGCAAGCGACCCAGCGTCGCATCGAAGGCAACTGCCAGCTCACCCACTTCATCCGCCGCGTAATCGGGCGCCAGAGGCGGCGCCAGACCGAGCAATTGATCACGATGGCGCACTTGTCGCGCCAGCCGCACCACCGGCGCCATGACCCGACGCGCCAAGACCCAGCCCAGAAACACCGCAAGCGCCAAGGCGAGTACAAAGCCCACCAGCACAACGGCAAACAGCACCCGCTCACGCTCTTCGAAATCACTCTGATCCTGCAGCAGCGCATAGCGACGTCCGTCTACCACCTCGACCATGGCGTGATAGGACAGAGGCCCACGAAACACCTCGTGAAAACCCGAGTCAAGGTGACGCAGGTCACCGGGCAGGTCGAAGTCGCCCGGACCTCCACTGAAATAGAACAGCTGATCAGGCTCGGGGCGATGACTCCAGTCGCTGACGCTGTCCATGCGCAGCAGGCGCGTCAGGTCGCCGCCGAGCCCCGCCGAGATCAGTTTTTCCTCAACCAGATGAACGGTGGCGACGATACCCATGGCGAACGACCCCGCCACCAGCGCGCTCATCAGAGCAAAGGCGATGATGATGCGTTGGGCGAGGCTCTGCTTAAACTCCATCCCGGCCCTCGGCCAGGCGATAACCGACACCATGCACGGTCTGCAGCAGTGGCTTGTCGAATGGCTTGTCGATCACCTGCCGCAGCTGGTGCACATGGCTGCGCAGGCTATCGCTGTCCGGGCAGTCGTCACCCCATAGCGCCTCCTCCAGCACCTCGCGACGCAATACGTGGGGGCTCTTCTGCATCAGCACCGCCAGCAGCTTGAGGCCAACCGGGTTGAGCTTGAGCAGGCGGCCTTCGCGGGTGACTTCGAGGGTGTCCAGATCGTAGATCAGATCGGCGACCTGCAAGGTACGGCGACCGCCACCCTGGGCGCGGCGCAGCACCGCTTCGATTCGCGCGGCCAGTTCCGACAACGCAAACGGCTTGAGCAGGTAATCGTCGGCCCCGGAGCGAAAGCCCTGCAGACGATCATCCAGCTGATCGCGGGCGGTGAGCATGATCACCGGCGTGTCGCGGCGGGCGTCCTCGCGCAGGCGCTTGCACAGCGTATAGCCGTCAATGCCCGGCAACATGATGTCAAGCACGATCAGGTCATAGTGCTCGGTTGCTGCCAGGTGCAAGCCGGAAAGCCCATCCTGCGCACAGTCGACGGTGTAGCCTTTCATTCCCAGATAATCGGCCAGGTTGGCCAGGATATCCCGGTTGTCTTCTACAAGAAGTATTCGCATGTGCACACTCTCCGTCGGCCATAACGCTGGGGCAGCTTAAGGCGAACGTGGTGCAAGAGCCAGCGACATGTTCAGCAACATTTTTTTCACTTGCGCTTCACGAGGCACCAACGCCGGGCGCCACAGACTGCCGCCCTCGCCCCCGGTGCCGGACGCTGAATGCCATGCTCAAAGAAACATCCGTCGTGTACTCCCGCCCTCTGAACCTGTGGGTCTACCTGGGCCTGCCCGCTCTGATCGCCGCTGCACTGATGCTGCTTGAGCTGACCTCGCTGGACATGGCCATTGCGCAGATGATGTATGACCCGGTCGCCGGAGACTTCATCGGACGCCACAGTCATTTCCTTGAAGACATCCTGCATGACCGTGCCAAACAGGCGGTCATTGCTCTGGGCCTGGGATCGCTGGCCTTGTTCATCGCTTCGTTCGTCAACGGTCGCCTTGCGTCATGGCGACGTGAACTGGGTTGCCTGGTGCTGTCAATGGCGCTGTCCACCGGTTTTGTCACCCCGCTAAAAGTGCTGACCTCGGTGCAATGCCCCTGGAGTCTGAGCGAATTCGGCGGCACACAAACCTACAGCGAACTGCTTAGCCCCCGGCCGCAGACCGACAAGCCGGGCCGATGCTGGCCGGGCGGTCATGCGACGACAGGGTTTACCCTGTTTGCGCTGTTCTTCATCTTCCGCGACCGCCGCCCGCGCTGGGCCAGGGCCGGGCTGACCGTTGCCTTCGGCCTGGGCGGAGTGTTCTCCATCGGCCGTATGCTGCAGGGCGCGCACTTTTTCTCCCACAACGTCTGGACGGCGGTCTTCTGCTGGCTCATTTGCCTGGGTGCGTATTATTTCGTGCTGTACAGGCCCGAGCCCAAGGCAGCCGTAAGGGTGGTCACGCCGTAGACGCTCCGGTTTTTGGAATACTTTTCAGTTGGAGCGCCCGAGCAGCGCGAGGCCGCGATGGCGGCCTTTCTGACACACCGCGATCGCGGCCTCGCGCTGCTCGGACGCTCCTACAGATCTTGGGTTGTACAGGCCCGGGCCAAGGCAACAGCGGGGGTGGTCACGCCGTAGACGCCAAGACTGAGTGCCAGTTGGCAGGTTTTCGTAGCCGCACCGATGCCTGTGATTTGGGAATACTTTCCCGTATGAGCGCCCGAGCAGCGCGAGGCCGCGATGGCGGCCTTTCTGACACACCGCCATCGCGGCCTCGCGCTGCTCGGGCGCTCCTACAGACCTTGGGTTGTACAGGCCCGGGCCAAGGCAACAGCGGGGGTGGTCACGCCGTAGACGCCAAGACTGAGTGCCAGTTGGCAGGTTTTCGTAGCCGCACCGATACCTGTGATTTGGGAATACTTTTCAGTAGGAGCGCCCGAGCAGCGCGAGGCCGCGATGGCGGTCTTCTGACACACTGCCATCGCGGCCTCGCGCTGCTCGGGCCCTCCTACAGATAGACGGTAAATTCCAGGCGAAAAAAAACCCCGCACCAGGCGGGGTTTTTTCGGTGTAGCCGAGGGTCAGGCTGGCTTACATCATGCCGCCCATGCCACCCATGCCGCCCATGTCTGGCATGCCGCCGCCAGACTGTGCCTTGTCATCAGCCGCGTCAGCGATCATCGCTTCGGTGGTGATCATCAGGCTGGCAATCGACGACGCCGCCTGCAGAGCAGAGCGAGTCACCTTGGCCGGGTCCAGGATACCCATTTCGATCATGTCGCCGTATTCGCCGGTGGCAGCGTTGTAACCGTAGTTACCCGAACCCTGCTTGACCTTGTCAACGACAACACTCGGCTCGTCACCGGAGTTGGCAACGATCTGACGCAGCGGCGCTTCAACAGCGCGACGCAGCAGAGCGATACCGACGTTTTGATCGGCGTTGTCGCCTTTCAGCTCGGAGATAGCCTGCAGCGAGCGAACCAGTGCCACGCCACCGCCAGGTACCACGCCTTCTTCAACGGCTGCACGGGTTGCGTGCAGGGCGTCTTCAACGCGGGCTTTCTTCTCTTTCATTTCAACTTCGGAACCGGCACCGACCTTGATCACTGCAACGCCGCCAGACAGCTTGGCCAGACGCTCTTGCAGTTTCTCTTTGTCGTAGTCCGAAGACGTGTCGCCGATCTGCTGGCGGATCTGAGCGATGCGCGAGTCGATGTCGGTACGCACGCCAGCACCGTCGATGATGGTGGTGTTTTCTTTGTTCAGCACAACGCGCTTGGCATTACCCAGGTGTTCCAGGGTAGTGGTTTCCAGGCTCAGGCCGATCTCTTCGGAAATCACGGTGCCGCCAGTCAGGACAGCGATGTCCTGCAGCATAGCCTTGCGACGGTCGCCGAAACCTGGAGCCTTGACGGCTGCAACCTTGACGATGCCACGCATGTTGTTGACGACCAGAGTCGCCAGCGCTTCGCCTTCAACGTCTTCGGCAACGATCAGCAGAGGACGGCCAGCCTTGGCGACAGCTTCCAGCACCGGCAGCATTTCGCGGATGTTGGAGATCTTCTTGTCGACCAGCAACAGCAGCGGGCTGTCGAGTTCGGCAACCATGGTGTCCGGCTTGTTGATGAAGTACGGAGACAGGTAACCGCGGTCGAACTGCATGCCTTCTACAACAGACAATTCGTTTTCCAGGCCCGAACCTTCTTCAACGGTGATAACGCCGTCTTTGGTCACTTTTTCCATGGCTTCAGCAATGATGTCGCCGATGGAATTGTCGGAGTTGGCGGAGATGGTACCCACCTGAGCGATGGCCTTGGTGTCGGTGCAAGGCTTGGACAGCTTCTTCAGCTCGGCAACGATGGCGATGGTCGCCTTGTCGATGCCGCGCTTGAGATCCATCGGGTTCATGCCGGCAGCGACGGCTTTCAGGCCTTCGTTGACGATGGCCTGAGCCAGAACGGTTGCAGTGGTAGTACCGTCACCAGCGTCATCGTTGGCACGGGAGGCAACGTCTTTGACCAGCTGCGCGCCCATGTTTTCGAAACGGTCTTTGAGTTCGATTTCCTTGGCAACCGACACACCGTCTTTGGTGATCAGAGGAGCGCCGAAGCTCTTCTCGATGATCACGTTACGGCCTTTCGGGCCCAGGGTTGCTTTTACTGCATCAGCCAGGACGTTTACACCAGCGAGCATTTTTTTACGGCCAGCATCGCCGAACTTAACTTCTTTAGCAGCCATGATCGATATTCCTTAAATACTTTGAGTAGTAACGGAAACCAGCGGGGAGACTCAGGCTTCGACGACCGCGAGAATTTCGTTCTCGCTCATCACC
Source organism: Pseudomonas viridiflava (assembly GCF_900585905.1). Lineage (GTDB taxonomy): Bacteria > Pseudomonadota > Gammaproteobacteria > Pseudomonadales > Pseudomonadaceae > Aquipseudomonas. Next base: position 298,694 of record NZ_UTVH01000001.1, on the reverse strand, counting down.
AGCAGGTCTTCGCCGTCTACTTTCACAGTGTTGCTGCCGGAGTACGGGCCAAACACCACTTTGTCACCCACTTTCACGGCCAGCGCACGTACTTCGCCGTTGTCCAGCACGCGGCCGGTACCTACAGCGAGGATCTCGCCACGGTTTGGCTTTTCAGCAGCCGAACCTGGCAGAACGATACCGCCAGCAGTTTTGGATTCTTCTTCGCTGCGACGGATTACGACGCGGTCATGCAGAGGACGAAGCTTCATTGTCGATCTCCTGATTAGAGTTGTTGAGCGACCGGTATCGATACCGGTGGGTTAATCTCCGGCGTGGCCGGTTGCGGTTCGACGGGCGAACCGCAGAATACGGTCCGGCAAAAATGCCGGAAACCTTGCGGTGACCCATACATAAGGGCGGGCAAGTTGATTACAAGGCCGGGCGTGGAATTTTTTTCCTGTCGGCACTGATCGCCAGAGGCAGAAACGGCACCCGAAGGTGCCGTATACAGGGCGCGTGACAGCATTATTTGTCGCGGTGCTCGAACTCGCCTTCGATGATGTCCGGCTTGCGCGTTGGCGCATGGATCGAGCCTTCATGGCGCGGATCATTGCTCGCGGGCATGTCCTCGGCAAACGCCCGCTGGCGCAGCGCCTGATCTTCGGCCCGCTGACGCATCTTGTTCACCAGGACGCGACGGGTCACCGGCAACAGGCAGATCACACCCAGGATGTCGCTGATGAAGCCCGGCAGCAGCAGCAAGCCACCGCCGACCGCAATCATCAGACCCTCAAGCATCTGCTGGGCTGGCAGTTCGCCGCGCGACAGGCTTTCACGGGCACGCATCGCCGTGGCGAACCCGGCCACGCGGATCACGAACAGGCCAAGCAGCGACGTCGCCACCACCAGCAGGAAAGTCGGGAAAAAGCCCAGCGACATGCCGACACGGACCAGAACAAACAGCTCCAGCACCGGAAACAGCAACAACAGCAGTAAAAAAACGCGCATCAATTGAATTCCTCAACGCAAGAATGCCTTGCAGTAGACCCTAGGTGACGTCGTTAAATCGTGAAATCAAGCCTGCGGGCTATTTCTATCCGGCCAAATATCGGCGTGAGCCAGCTGTACCAAGGCTTCGCGGACTTGTTTCGGTGTGTTGCAGGGCTCGGCAAACGCCAGCCAGTGCAGGCTCTGGCCGATTCTCAGGTGCATGCCTTCGCTGTCGACGCCCGCCAGTTGCGCGGCAGTATGCGCAGGCAACCCGGCAAGCTCGACGTAATGAGCGATGGCCTTGGCGTGATCGGCATTCATGTGCTCGACCATGCCAGCCTCAACGGCACCTGCAAACGGATTGGCCAGCTCGATGTCATCCAGCCAGTGGATCGCACCAAAGCCGCCGATGAAGCGATAGCGCACCGGCGTCAGCTCCCAGAAGTCAAAATCATGGGCGCTGTGATAGCTGCGCGATTCCGGAAAATAACGGTAGTAACGCTCGGCCGCCGCGTCGACGCTGTCAGCTTCGACAAGCTTCTGCGCCTGGGCCATGACCGTAACGCGCCCTGTGGCCTGCACATCGGGCGCCTCACGCTCACCCACCAGCAGCGAGCACTTGGGGTCAGCGCCAAGATTGTGGGTGTGCTGGGCAATGCGGCTGATCAGGATCAGCGGCCTGCCCTGCCCATCAAGGCAATATGGCACCGACGAGCCGAACGGAAAACCTGGCATGGATCTGGAGTGCGTGGACAAGACGCCGCGGTATTCCTTGAGCAGCAATTCACGGGCTTGCCGACCAGCCTTCACACTCATATTGCGACTCCTTGGAATGGGGGCAGCCAATTGAGCGCGCGCAGCGCTGTCGATGACAAGTAAAAATTGAAGCGCGGAGAAGAGCGGCTGCCGGGCAACGATCAGCTCCGGCAGCTCTGTGTAACGGGGAGTGTGTAGCGAAGGGTTACCAGGTGACGCCGAAACCTGCGGTGTAGCGGGTCTTGTCCAGATCGCCTTCGGACGAGCCGCTGATCACGTTCTTCTCGGCTTTCAGGTTGAGCGATGCCCATTCGGTGACTTTGTAGCGCAAGCCGGCTTCGGCATCCAGCGCGTAGTCGGCAACCGAATCAAGCGGCTTGCCCAGTTCGCCGTTGGTGAAGAATTCGACTTTCTTGCCAATCAGGTAGCGGTTGTAATCCCAGGTGCCGGCAACGGAATAGAAGTTTTCCTTGCGCCCGGTGATGTACTCGTAGTCGGTACGGTTCAGCAGCACGCCCAGTTTGAACGCGCCCAGTTCGTCATCCCAGAACTGGTAGCCGGGACCTGTACCCACCACCCGCTGGCGGCTCAGGTCTTCGATCTTGTCGCGCTTGTAGCTGACGCGGCCGTCCCAGAAAAATTTCTCGGTGAGGAAGCGGTCGATGGAGTACTCGGCGCTCCAGTTATCAGTGCTGACCACGTCGTCCTGGGACTCGCGGTTGTAGTCACCTTCGGCGTTGTGACGCCACTGGCCATGGCGCGCAGAGGTCTTGAACGCGATGTTGTAGTCATCGGTATCGTTCTCGGCCTTCTGGAAGTCCATGGCGACGTCGACATTACCCTTCCACACCAGATCAGTGATGATTGGCTTGGGCTTGAGCATCTGCTGGATGCTGGCCAGTTCGACCGTCTTGGGCGCATCACCATCGGTCAGCGTAACCTTGCCGTCGTCGGCAGCCTTGAGGGACTGGGCCACTTCGCCAGTGTACTGGTCCTGCTTGACCATCAACGGCTGGGCGCTCTCCAGGGTCTTGACCTGATTCCAGGCCACCGGGATCGAACCGCCGTAGGTGGTCTCGATGAGCAGCTTGCCGCCATCAAAGAGTTTGATGTTGCCGGTGATCTTGTCGCCGTTCTTCAGCCAGACAGTGTCGGCGAGCAAAGGCGTAGTGGCGACGGAAGCAGCGAGAAATAGTAAGGTTCTGGTCAACATAAGCGACGACAAGGCTCAATTGGCGAAAAATCGGGCATCGTCCAATGGGACGACGTCATGGCAATCGAAGACCGCCGTGGACACAGCATCCACTGACCGCTGATTTGTGTCGGAGTTCCTGTCGACCCGTATATAACTTTATACATAAAGGTAAATGTGTGACTGACCCGCAGCAGCATCATTCGCCATCGCCCGACTCGAACCCGGCGCAGGACAGGCGTGCAGCTTTATACATCGTGTTGAGTCAGGTACCTGCGGGGAAAGTCGTGAGTTACGGCCAACTGGCTGAAATGGCTGGCCTGGGCCGCGCCGCACGCTGGGTCGGGCGGACCCTGAGCCAGTTGCCTGAAGACAGCTCGTTGCCCTGGCACCGGGTGATTGGCGCCGGGGGCCGCATCAGCCTGGCAGTCGGCACCACCTCGGGCGATGAGCAACGCGCGCGGTTGCGTGCCGAAGGCATCCTGATGACGAACAATCGGATAGATATCCGGCGCCATGGCTGGCGCCCGATAGAGCACAGCGGTTAGAGTGCGCCCTTTGTTTTCGCAACCTGAGGCAGATTCCAGCCCATGCCCCGTAAAACCTGGCGCGCAGCGCTCGCCGCCTATGCCAGCCCGTCGACGTTAGTCCTGTTATTGCTCGGCTTCGCGGCGGGCATGCCTTACATGCTGGTGTTCTCTACCCTGTCGGTCTGGTTGCGTGAAGCCGGCGTCGCCCGTGAAACCATCGGTTACGCCAGCCTGATCGGCCTGGCCTACGCGTTCAAATGGGTGTGGTCGCCGCTGCTCGACCAATGGCGCCTGCCACTGCTCGGCAAGCTCGGTCGGCGCCGCTCCTGGCTGGTGCTGTCGCAGTCACTGGTGATCCTGGGCCTGATCGGCATGGGTTTCTGCGATCCACAACGGCATTTATCCTGGCTCATCGCGATCGCCGTGGTGGTGGCATTTTCTTCGGCCACCCAGGACATCGCTATTGATGCCTATCGCCTGGAAATTGCCGACGACACCCGCCAGGCCGCCCTCGCTGCCAGCTACATGTCCGGCTATCGTGTCGCTGCGCTACTGGCGACGGCGGGCGCCCTGTATTTCGCTGAGGGCTTTGGCTCTACCGGATTTGCCTACAAGCATGCGGCCTGGACCGGCACTTACGTGCTGTTTGGCCTGCTGATGCTGCCAGCCCTGGTCACCACGCTGATCATGCGCGAGCCGCCCGTGGCCTTGCGCACCCAGCTGTCTGCCGCGCGTTATGGCTTTACCCACCAGCTGGCTTCGGTCTTTGTGCTGATCGTGCTGCTGGTATCGGTCCCGGCGATGTTTACCCAGCTGTACAACACTGATTTTTCCAGCGTGCTGTTTCACGACGTCAGCTGGACTGACCTGCTGCTGGAAGACCGCGCTTTCCTGCGCGCGATCCTTTATATCCTGCTCACCGTGGCGTGCCTGTCGTCGATGGGTCGGCGCGGCCTGGCGCCGGTGCTGACGCCAATCAATGATTTCATCCTGCGTTACCGCTGGCAGGCCTTTCTGCTACTGGGCCTTATTGCAACCTATCGCATGTCGGATACGGTCATGGGCGTGATGGCCAACGTGTTCTATATCGATCAGGGCTTCACCAAGGACCAGATCGCCAGCGTCAGCAAGATCTTCGGCCTGATCATGACGCTTCTGGGCGCAGGCCTGGGCGGCTTGCTGATCGTGCGCTTTGGCATCATGCCCATCCTGTTCATCGGCGGCCTGAGTTCGGCGGCGACCAACCTGCTGTTCCTGATGCTGGCGGACATGGGCCCGAACCTGAACATGCTGATACTGACCATCTCGCTGGACAACTTCAGTTCGGGCATGGCGACGTCAGCCTTCGTGGCCTACCTGTCGAGCCTGACCAACCTCAAATTTTCGGCGACCCAGTACGCGCTGCTCAGCTCGATCATGCTGCTGCTGCCAAGGTTGCTGGGGGGATATTCAGGCGTGGTGGTTGAGAAATACGGCTATCACAATTTCTTTCTGATCACTGCCCTGCTGGGCGTACCGACGCTGATCATGATCATCCTGCAATGGCGCAAGGATGCGCAGCAGGCTGAGACAGCACAGGCACAAGAGCTGGAAAAGCCCCCGGAGTTGTAAACCCGGCCTGCCCACCGAAAACCATGTGGGAGCAAGCTTGCTTGCGAAGAGGCTGGTACAGCCCCGGGATTCCGAGCCTTGAACACCGTCTTCGCAAGCAAGCTTGCTCCCACCACCTGACTGATGAAACAGCCTGGGCACAAGAGCTGGAAAAGCCCCCGGAGTTGTAAACCCGGCCTGCCCACCGCAAACCATGTGGGAGCAAGCTTGCTTGCGAAAAGGTGGGTAAAGCCCGGGGATTCCCGGGCCTTGAACACCGTCTTCGCAAGCAAGCTTGCTCCCACCACCTGCCTGATGGAACTGCCCAGGCACAAGAGCTGGAAAAGCCCTCGGAGTTGTAAACCCGGCCTGCCCACCGCAAACCATGTGGGAGCAAGCTTGCTTGCGAAGAGGCTGGGACATTCGGAGATTTCCGGACCTTGAACACCGTCTTCGCAAGCAAGCTTGCTCCCACCACCTGCCTGATGAAGCAGCCTGGGCGCAGGGCTGGAGAAGCCCTCGGAGGTGTGGAAACAGCTTGCTTCCACAACCCTGCACACGCCCCGACTGACTACTGCGCCGCTGGCGAATCCTGAACCACGCGAACCACTCGCTGCGGGAACGGAATGTCGATGCCGGCCTCACGCAGGCGGTCACGGGCTTCGGCGTTGAAGCGGTTGGAGACATCGCCGACGTCGCCCGTCTTGGTCCATACCCGCAGCGATACAGTAATCGCGCTGTCACCCAGCGCGGCGACTACCGCCTGCGGTGCCGGATCCTGCAGCACGCGAGGATCGTCGGCCATGTCCAGCAGCACCTGCATGGCCTTCTTCAGGTCAGCCTCGTAGTCCACGCCCACATCAAAAGTGATCTTGCGCGTCGGCTGACGGTTGGTGTTGGTGATGATGCCGTTGGACAGATTGCCGTTGGGCAGGATCACCGTCTTGTTGTCGCCAGTGCGCAACACGGTATGGAAGATCTGAATACTGTCCACAGTCCCCGATACACCCTGCGCTTCGATCCAGTCACCGATGCGGAACGGCCGGAACAGCAGAATCAGCACGCCACCGGCGAAGTTCGCCAGGCTGCCCTGCAATGCCAGGCCAATCGCCAGACCGGCAGCGCCGATGGCAGCGACGAATGAAGTGGTTTCCACGCCGATCATCGACGCGACGCTGACCACCAGCAATATCTTCAGAATGATATTGGCAAGGCTACTGATAAAGCCCTGCAGGGCCAGATCGGCATGCCTCAATCGCAGCAGCGCACCAATCTTGGAGGTGAGGCGGTTGATCAGCCACCAGCCAACGGTCAGGGTTACCAGAGCCAACAGCACACGGCTGCCGTACTCCATGATCATTGGAATCCAGGCCTGTGAGGCCTTCACCAGATGATCAACTTCGGCATTCAAATCCATCTATCTCTCCAGGGGTTGACTGAGCGGGTAATGAAATCTGTAAAAAAAACTACTGATTTCAACGCCATGCAACAGTCTCGGACGCCTTTGGACAACAGAGGTTCAAGACGCCCCAGGCCAGGGTCTGCTCCCGCCTCATCGCGGCAACAGCCCCTTGGGCAATCAGTCACGAAAGTTGTTGAATTGCAGTGGCATGCCGAATTCGTGCCCGCGCAGCGCGGCCATGGCTTCCTGCAGATCATCACGTTTTTTACCGGTGACGCGAACCTGCTCGCCCTGAATGGCGGCCTGGACCTTGAGCTTGGCCTCCTTGATGTGGGCGACGATCTTCTTCGCCAGTTCCTTGTCGATGCCTTCCTTGAGCACGGCTTCCTGCTTCATCAGCTTGCCGGACGCGAACGGCTCTTTGACCTCCAGGCATTTGACGTCGATCTTGCGCTTGACCAGGGCCAGCTTGAGAATTTCGATCATCGCTTCAAGCTGGAAATCCGCCTCGGCGGTGAGGTTGATGGTCAGTTCCTTGAACTCGAATTCACCTTTGCCTTTCAGGTCGTAACGACGCTCCAGCTCTTTGATGGCGTTGTCGACGGCATTAGTGACTTCGTGTTTATCCAGTTCGGACACTACGTCGAACGAGGGCATGTAGGTTCTCCTGCTAGGTGAAAAAGCGTGAAAACGCCAAGGGCAATGCCTGGTCATTGCAGCGGCGGCAATCGAACAGGCGTGACTTGACGTGGTAGAAAGCCCGCGCATTATACCGAGACTTTTCCCGTGATCACTGCGAGCCTTGCGATGTCGACAGCCTATTTGTCCTGCCTGCACATTTTTTTCTGCTGCCGGAGCGCCCAATGCCGGTGATCTGGCATGTTCTCGGCGCGGGCAGCCTGGGCATGCTGTGGGCCGCTCGACTGGCGCGGGCGGGTCTGCCGGTCAGGCTGGTGTTGCGCAACGCCACGCGGTTGGCCGCTTATGAGGCGGCGGGTAGCGCGGTGACGCTGGTCGAACAAGGCATCGAGTACCGCGTGCCAATCAACGCGCAAGCCCTTGATGATCAACGGCCGATCCAGCGTCTGTTGCTGGCCTGCAAGGCGTACGACGCACAGGCCGCAGTGGCCACGCTGGCGCCCAGGCTGGCAGCGGACGCCGAGCTGATCCTGTTGCAGAACGGCCTTGGCAGCCAGGACGCCGTAGCCGTGCAAGTCCCGCAGGCGCGCTGTATCGCGGCCTCCAGCACCGAGGGCGCGTTTCGTCAGCAGGACTGGCGCGTGGTATTCGCCGGCCACGGCCACACCTGGCTGGGTGACGCCGCCGATCCATCGCCGCCCGCCTGGCTGGGGGAATTGCAACGTGCGGGCATCCCCCACCAATGGACACCGGACATTGTCAGCCGTCTGTGGCGCAAACTGGCGCTGAACTGCGCCATCAACCCGCTGACGGTGCTGCACGACTGTCGCAATGGCGGCCTGCAAAGCCATCCCTGTGAGGTGGCAACGCTCTGCGCGGAACTGGTCGGGCTGCTCGAGCGCTGTGGGCAGAGCGCCGCCGCGGCCGATCTGCACAGCGAAGTGCTGCGAGTCATCCAGGCCACTGCAGCCAATTACTCCTCGATGCATCAGGATGTGGCGCAGGGCCGCCGCACCGAAATCAGCTATCTGCTGGGCTACGCCTGCGCCGCCGCGCAACGGCATGAGTACGCAGCAGCGCATCTGCAGCAATTACAGATCAGACTGATCGAGCATCTGCGGGCGCGCGGCCTGCCGCTGGACTGACGTCGCTGACGTTGCCCAACCGCCAGCGTGCGCGCTACCCTGAGCGCCTCTTTGTCTCGTCTGTGACCCCGCTCATGCCATTGCGCCAACGCCTGGAAAACCTTCCGGTCGGCCAGAAGCTGCTGGCCGCCTTGCTGGTGTTGCTGACCACCGTCCTGCTGGTGGCCAACCTGACGTTCATCAGTGCCGCCTATTACATTTCCCAGGAAGCCATGGCGCCCCAGGCGCTGCAGACCATTGGACGCCTGATCAGCAACCCGGGCCTGGCTGAACAGGCCCTGGAATCACCTGGCGACGCTGACGCCCTGCTGCGCGAGCTGAAAAACTACGGCCCCTTGCGAGCGGCGGCGCTGTATGACAATAACGGTTTGCGTCTCGGCCAGTTGCAGCAAGGCGAGCGACTGCGCTTGCCCACCCACTTCAAGGAAATCGACGAGTGGCGCCTGAGCGAATTTCGCAATACCCAGGTCATTCCGGTGCCCAAGCGAGGCCAGGCTTCAGGCCATTTGCTGCTGGTGGCGAGCAGCGAACTGCCTGCCGCGTTCTACACCGGGACCCTGACTGCCAGCTTCGGCATTCTGGTATTCAGTGTGTTGCTCTGGCTGGTCATCGCCCGGCAGATCCGACGTCTGATCACCGAACCGATTTATCAGCTTGAGGAGCTGTCACGCCAGGTCACGCGCGAAGAGAGCTATGCCCTGCGCGCCCTGCCCGGCAACAAGGACGAAATCGGCAGCCTGGCCGAGGCGTTCAACACCATGCTGTCGCGTATCGAGGCGCGGGAGCAGCAACTCAAGCGCGCCCGCGACGACTCCCAGGAAGCCTATGACCAGGCGCAAGGCCTGGCAGAGGAAACGCGCAACACCAATCGCAAGCTGGAACTCGAAGTCAAAGTGCGCAGCAAGATCGAGAAGAAGCTGACCGGGTTTCAGAATTACCTCAATAGCATCATCGACTCGATGCCTTCAGCGCTGATCGCACTGGACGAGCAGCTGTATGTCACCCAGTGGAATCAGGAAGCCAGCGCGCTGTCCGGCACGCCGCTTGACGAGGCCTTGAACCAGCCGATTTTCCTCGCGTTCTCGCCGATGAAGTCCTTTCTGCCGCAACTCAAGCAGACGGTCGAGCGCCACAGCGTGACCAAGATCGAACGCGTCACCTGGATCAAGAACGAAGAGCGTCGCCATTACGCCCTGACGTTTTATCCACTGACAGGCGATGCCGGAAGGGGCGTGGTGATCCGCATCGACGACATCACCCAGCGTCTGTCGCTGGAAGAGATGATGGTGCAGTCGGAAAAAATGCTCTCGGTGGGCGGCCTGGCCGCAGGCATGGCGCACGAGATCAACAATCCGCTGGGCGCCATCATGCATAACGTGCAGAACATCCGGCGACGGCTGTCCAGCGAGCTGGCCAGGAACATCGAGCAGGCGCAGGTGGAAGGTACTGACCTGGAGGCCGTCAATCGCTATCTGGTCGGTCGCGAGGTGCCGCAGTTGCTCGACGGCATTCAACAGGCAGGTGCCCGGGCGGCGAAAATCGTCAGCCACATGCTCAGCTTCAGCCGCTTGAGCACCCGGCAAATGGCGCCCTGCGACCTGCCCGCGCTGATCGATCAGGCGGTGGAAATTGCTGGCAATGATTTTGACCTCACCGTCGGCTTCGACTTCAAGGGCCAGGCAATCATTCGTCAATTCGACCCTGATCTGGGCCCGGTGCCAGGCACCGCCAACGAGCTTGAACAGGTGCTGCTCAATCTGCTCAAGAACGCCGCTCAAGCGATTCACCAGCGCGCGGACGACGCCGAACCGGGGCGTATCATCCTGCGCACCCGGCTGAACCCGCCCTGGGCCGAAATTCAGGTGGAGGACAATGGCGTCGGCATGTCCGAACAGGTACGCAAACGCACCTTTGAACCATTTTTCACCACCAAGGAAATTGGCCAGGGCACCGGGCTCGGTCTGTCGGTGTCGTATTTCATTATCACCAACAATCATAAAGGCCAGATGGAGGTGCACTCCTCCGTCGGCCAGGGCACGTGCTTCACCCTGCGCCTGCCGCTGGCAGGCAATCAGGTGACGGTGCCCGAAGCAGTCATCTCGCCAACCTGATGGAGCAACAGTAATGGGCTTTCGCTTGTCGAAAATTTACACACGCACCGGCGACACGGGCGAAACCGGGCTGGGCGACGGCCGCCGCGTGGCCAAGGATCACCCGCGTATCGAGGCTATCGGTGAAGTCGATACCTTGAATAGCCAGCTGGGCCTGCTGCTCGCCGGCCTGGTGGATGCCTGCGCTGCGAAGCCTGGCCTGCAGGAAGTGATTGATGTGCTGACACCTTGTCAGCATCGGCTGTTCGACTTGGGCGGCGAGTTGGCGATGCCGGCTTATCAGGCCCTCAAGCAGACAGAAATCGAGCGCCTGGAAGCCGCCATTGACCTGTGGAACGAGGAACTCGGCCCGCTGGAAAATTTCATCCTGCCCGGTGGTTCGCACCTGATCGCTCAGGCCCACGTCTGCCGCAGCCTGGCCCGCAGCGCCGAACGCCGCTGCCAGCATCTGAATGCCGCAGAACCCTTGGCCGGGGTGGGCCTGGCGTATATCAATCGCTTGTCGGATCTGCTGTTCGTTGCCGCAAGAATAATCGCCAGACGTGAAGGCGTAGACGAAATCCTGTGGCAGTCGGCGAAGAAGCCGGATTCAGTCTGAGGGTTGAAATCCTCGTATGTAGGAACTCCCGGGGTGGCGCTGCACCGAGCACCGCCAGGCAGCGAAGGCGAAGCCACGATAGGTGGAATAATCCGTAGGAACGCGCTTGCCCGCGATGGCGTTATTCCGGCCACTGCAGATGTGGAGGACGCTCCGCACAATCGCGGGCAAGCGCGCTCCTACAAAGACTTCAGACGATCACTCCTCCCCCGGCCAGAACGCCCGGATACCGGCCACGCCCTGGGCGCCGGTTTGCCATGCCTGCTCCTGCTGCCCGGGTCCGACGCCACCTAACAGGTAAACCGGCCGGTTGAACCCGGTGATCAGCTCGGCTGCCCGCTCCCAGCCCAACGGCTGAGCATCGGGATGGGTCTGGGTCGGCTGCACCGGCGACAGGGTGACGAAGTCGACGCCCATCTGCTCAGCCAGCGCCAGCTCCTCAGCGTCGTGGCAGGACGCAGCCAGCCAGCGATCCTTGGGGAAAGGACGACCGTTGACCGCCAGCTTGCGCAACTGCGCCGAAGTCAGGTGCCACCCCGCTGCCGGAAAATCACCTAGCCATTCCAGCGGCCCCTTGAGCATCAATTGCGCCTTGCCGGCACACAAGCCCACCGCGTCTACCGCCATGTCGCGGTATTGCGGGTCGTAGCCATTGGGCGCACGCAGTTGAATCAGCTTGATGCCGCCAGCAATGGCCTGACGAATGCCACGCAGCATCTGCGGCGCTTCCAGTTCGCCCGGAGTGATCAGGTAATGAGCTGGCAGGCGCGCCGCAGCGACGATCGGCTGGTTGGCTGCCGGAAACTCATGATCAGCCAGTTCCCGCGTCGAGACCCAGGCCAGCGGCTGGCCTTCAACGCCGCGCGGTTCGCCGGTGAATGCCGAAACGTCCCAGACATCCAGCAGCACCTGCTTGTCCGGGTAGTCGTGTTGCACCTTGATCAGGGGCCGGGCCTGGGTGACCACGATGTCGAGCTCTTCGCGCAGTTCGCGAGCGAGGGCCGCAGCCGCCGTTTCACCGGCTTCGACCTTGCCGCCCGGAAACTCCCACAAGCCACCCTGATGCTGAGTGTCGGCCCGCCGTGCGATCAGCACCCTGCCGTCGACCCCACGAATGACTGCCGCCGCTACATGAACACGCTTCACATGAACCTCCGCCAGTGCGGCCTGCGGGCTGAGGGAAGCACCGCGCGCAGGCCTGAGAATCGTCAGATCAATCAGGTGCGGTATTCCGCATTGATCTTCACGTATTCGTGGGACAGGTCCGTGGTCCAGATGGTTTCGCTGCAATCGCCACGGCCCAGCTCGATACGAATGGTGATTTCTGCCTCGGCCATCACCGCAGAACCCTGCTCTTCGGTGTAAGTGGTGGCGCGGCAGCCTTGGCTGGCGATGCACACGGCACCCAAGAAGACGTCGATCTTGCCCACGTCCAGATCCGGCACGCCCGCGCGGCCGACGGCGGCGAGGATGCGCCCCCAGTTGGGGTCGGAGGCGAACAGCGCCGTCTTGATCAGCGGCGAGTGCGCCACGGCATAGCCGACATCCAGGCATTCCTGATGATTGCCGCCGCCATTGACTTCAACAGTGACGAACTTGGTGGCCCCTTCACCGTCGCGGACAATGGCCTGGGCCACCTCCATGCACACCTCGAACACGGCTTTTTTCAACGCCTCGAACACCGGCCCGCTGGCCTGGGTGACTTCGGGCAGATTGGCCTGGCCGGTCGCGATCAGCATGCAGCAGTCGTTGGTGGACGTGTCGCCATCAATGGTGATGCGGTTGAACGACTTGTTGGCGCCATCGCGAATCAGGTCCTGCAGCACCGACTGCGCGACCTTGGCATCGGTGGCGATGTAGCCCAGCATGGTCGCCATGTTCGGGCGGATCATGCCTGCGCCCTTGCTGATGCCGGTCACGGTGACTGTCACGCCATCGACCTGGAACTGGCGACTGGCGCCTTTGGGCAGCGTGTCGGTGGTCATGATGCCGGTTGCCGCAGCAGCCCAGTTATCCACCGACAGGTCATCCAGCGCCGCCTGCAACGCGCCTTCGATCTTTTCCACCGGCAGCGGCTCACCGATCACGCCAGTGGAGAAAGGCAGCACGGCACTGGTGCCTACGCCAGTCAGCCCGGCCAGCTTCGCGCAGGTGCGCGCCGCGTTGGCCAGCCCTGGCTCGCCGGTGCCCGCGTTAGCGTTGCCGGTGTTGGTCAGCAGGTAGCGCACCGGGCCATTGACCCGCTGTTTGGCAAGGATCACCGGCGCTGCGCAGAACGCGTTGAGGGTGAACACTCCGGCGACGCTCGCCCCTTCGGCGCAACGCATCACCACAACGTCTTTGCGCCCTGGCCGCTTGATACCGGCGGAGGAAATGCCCAGTTCAAAACCGGGAACCGGGTGCAATGTCGGCAAAGGACCTAGACCAACAGCCATGAAGTGCGCTCCTTGAGAGTTCTGCTTGAGTCAGCTTGAAAGTTCGGCACCGTCCAGCGAACGGCAAACGATGGTAAAACGCCGCGACGGCAGGGCCGGTCGCGGCGTTGGTACTGCAGGGTCAGCTCAAGACTCAGTTGATCTGGCCATGACAGTGTTTGTACTTCTTGCCCGAACCGCACCAGCACAGTTCGTTACGACCCTGTTTCTGGTCGTTGCGCACCGGTGTAGCGGCCAGCGCCACTTCAGTGCCCTCTTCGGCCAGCGCTTCAGGGTGATCAAGGCCTGGGGCCGGGGCATGTTCGAACTGCATGCGCTGAGCCAGCTCTTCGGATTCGCGACGCAGACGCGCCTCTTCCTCGGCCGGGTCTTCGCGGCGAACCTGAACGTGTGACAGCACACGAATGGTGTCGCGCTTGATCGAATCCAGCAGTTCCTGGAACAGGGTGAACGACTCGCGCTTGTATTCCTGCTTCGGGTTCTTCTGGGCATAACCGCGCAGGTGAATGCCGTGACGCAGGTGATCCATGGTGGACAGGTGGTCTTTCCACAGGTCGTCCAGCACGCGCAACAGAATCTGCTTCTCGAACGTACGCAGCGCGTCGGCGCTGGCCTGCTCCTCCTTCTCGTTGTAAGCCAGAAGCAGCTCTTCCAGCAGTTTTACCCGCAGGGTGTCTTCGTGCAGCTTGTCGTCTTCGTCCAGCCATTGCTGAACCGGCAGCTTGACGCCGAAATCGGTTTCCAGCGCCGCTTCCAGACCTGGGACATCCCATTGTTCCGGCATCGATTGCGGCGGGATGTGCTGGCTGATCAGACTGTTGAGCACGTCCTGACGGAATTCGGCGATGGTGTCGCCAATGTTCTCGGCCGCCAGCAGCGTGTTGCGCATGTGATAAATCACTTTACGCTGCTCGTTGGAAACGTCGTCGAACTCCAGCAGCTGTTTGCGGATGTCGAAGTTGCGCCCTTCTACCTTGCGCTGGGCCTTCTCGATGGCATTGGTCACCATGCGGTGCTCGATGGCCTCGCCGGACTGCATGCCCAGCGCCTTCATGAAGTTCTTCACCCGGTCAGAGGCGAAGATGCGCATCAGGCTGTCTTCCAGCGACAGGTAAAACCGGCTCGAACCGGTGTCGCCCTGACGGCCGGCACGACCGCGCAACTGGTTGTCGATACGGCGTGATTCGTGACGCTCGGAAGCGATTACATGCAGGCCGCCCGCTTCGATCACCTGCTGGTGGCGTTTCTGCCAGTCAGCCTTGATCTGCGCGATCTGCTCGGGGCTTGGATCGTCCAGCGCCGCGACTTCCACTTCCCAGTTGCCGCCCAACAGAATGTCGGTACCACGACCGGCCATGTTGGTGGCAATGGTCAGCGCGCCGGGGCGGCCGGCCTGGGCGATGATCTCGGCTTCCTTTTCGTGGAACTTGGCGTTGAGTACTTTGTGCTCGATGCCTTCCTGATTGAGCAGGCGTGACATGTGCTCAGAGGTCTCGATGGTCGCGGTACCCACCAGCACTGGACGATTCTCAGCCAGACAGGCCTTGATATCGGTCACGATGGCGGCGTACTTCTCTTCCGCCGTCAGATAGACAAGGTCGTTGAAGTCCTTGCGCGCCAGGGGCTTGTTCGGCGGGATGACCACCACCGACAAGGTGTAGATCTGGTGGAATTCGAACGCTTCGGTGTCGGCCGTACCGGTCATGCCGGACAACTTGTTGTACAGACGGAAGTAGTTCTGGAACGTGGTCGATGCCAGGGTCTGGCTTTCGGCCTGGATATTCAGGTTTTCCTTGGCCTCGATGGCCTGGTGCAGACCTTCGGACAGGCGACGGCCCGGCATGGTCCGACCGGTGTGCTCGTCGACCAGCAGAACCTGGCCATCCTGAACGATGTATTCGACGTTGCGATTGAACAGTGTGTGCGCACGCAGACCGGCGTAGACGTGGGTCAACAGGCCGAGATTGTGTGCCGAATACAGGCTCTCGCCTTCAGCCAGCAGGCCGACTTCGGTGAGCATTTCTTCGATGAACTGGTGGCCGCCTTCGTTGAGCTCGACCTGACGGGTCTTCTCGTCAACGGTGTAGTGACCCTGCTGGGTCACCTCGCCTTCCACTTCCTCGATGTGCTGCACGAGGCGCGGGACCAGGCGGTTGATTTCGGTGTAGAGCTTGGAGCTGTCTTCGGCCTGGCCGGAGATGATCAGCGGGGTACGGGCTTCGTCGATGAGGATCGAGTCAACTTCATCGATCACAGCAAAATTCAGCTCGCGCTGAAACTTGTCTTCCATGCTGAACGCCATGTTGTCGCGCAGATAGTCGAAGCCGAATTCGTTGTTGGTGCCGTAAGTGATGTCAGCGGCGTAGGCAGCGCGCTTTTCTTCGGGCGGCGCGAACGGCGTGACGATGCCGACACTCAGGCCGAGAAATTCATACAGCGGACGCATCCAGTTGGCGTCACGACGGGCCAGATAATCGTTCACCGTCACCACGTGCACGCCCTTGCCGGACAGCGCGTTGAGGTAGACCGCCAGCGTTCCGACCAGGGTCTTGCCTTCACCGGTGCGCATTTCGGCAATCATGCCTTCGTGCAGGGTCATGCCACCGATCAGCTGAACGTCGAAGTGGCGCATGCCCATGACGCGCTTGCCCGCTTCACGCGCGACAGCAAACGCTTCGGGAAGCAGCTTATCGAGGGTCTCGCCTTGGGCCAAGCGGGCCTTGAACTCTTCGGTCTTGGCACGCAATTGCTCGTCCGAAAGGGCCACCATTTGCTCTTCGAAGGCATTGACGAGCTGAACCGTCTTGAGCATGCGCTTGACTTCACGCTCGTTCTTGCTTCCAAAAAGTTTTTTTAACAAAGGCGCAAACATATCGACAGGATCTTCCACACATAGGAATGGAGGGCGGCCCCGTGAGTCGCCCGTGCAGCCCTCATGGCCGCATGCGAACGAGCATTCTACCCGGAAACGATGGTGAGGAAAGTGGCGTTATTCCACGATGCTGGCACAGCGCTGTTACGGGGCTCAGTGTAGATAGGGGCATTTGTGCAGAGTTCAACCCTGCACAAGCGCAAGTTAGCCGCTGATTTTGCTGATAAAAGCAGCGAACGTGTATGCCAGGCTGGTTGCGTGGCGCTTTCTGGTAACATGACAATTCTGTCATCCAGGGTTTTCATTCATGGCATTTCGTCCACTCACCGCTCGCGCACCGGCCGTACTGCTGCGCGAAGCGAAGCCGTTGAAAGCCATTTTCCATCACGCGCAGCGCCTGGGGCACCTGCAACGGCTGCTCGAAAGCCAACTGCAACCGGCCGCACGCGAGCACTGTCACGTGGCTTCATGGCGCGAAGGCAGCCTCCTGTTGATCGTCACCGACGGCCACTGGGCCACGCGGCTGCGCTATCAGCAGAAACGGCTGCAGCGGCAATTGACCCTGTTCGACGAGTTCGCCAGCCTGACCCGCATCGTGTTCAAGGTTCAGCCGCCGTCCGCGCCCCGTGGCGCCGTTGGCCACACCATGGATTTATCGCCGATGGCCGCCGAAAGCATTCAGGCGACCGCCGATGGCATCAGTGACCCAAAGCTGCGCGCCGCGCTGGAGCGTCTGGCCGGTCATGCCCGGGACAAGCAATAAGCTGCGACTCAACGCCCGCCGAATACTTTTTCGACCTGGGTTTCTCCCGCCTTCAACAGCCCGGCCTGAATCAGTAATGGCGTGACACTCGCGTCGGCTTCAACGCGACCCTTGACCTCGACGCGACTAGGGAAAGGCTGCAGGTCTACATCGAACTGATGCTCCCCCGCCCGCTGCACACTGGCCAGCAGCCGCAGGGTTTCGCCACACGCCAGCTGCAGCCGCGCGCTGCCCAGCACAACCGTCCACGGCACCAGCAAGGCCATGTCGTCACCACGCAGCTCACCTTCACTGGCGCGGCAATGAGCGCCGCGACCCTCAATGCTGAGCGTGCCTTGCCAGCGCCCGTCCAACACGTAGGCCGCCGCTGGCGTCACCAGGGGTGCCGCAGGAACCAGCTGCATCTGCCAGGCCCAGGGCCAGCCGCGGGCGTGCAGATCCCAGGCCTGACGCTGAAAGCCCGCACTGACATCGCCACGCCCCAGCCAGGGCCGCAGGTCCCAGCTCAGTGGCCCGATGACGCCAAGCTGGTTCATGCGGCCCTTCCACAGGGTGCCGCTGATGGCCTGCGGCTGCCACGCCGCAGGCCAGTCGACGAAACGGGCAACGAAGGCTGCCGGCACGTTGAGCGCCAGCGTCAGCGTGAACACCAGCGCGGCAACAACCCAGAGGACTGGTTTCATGGTCGGCCACCGGCAGCACTGACATCGAGGCTGAAAAGCATGGCCTGCTGACCCTGCTCCAGGCTCCAGCGCAACGGCTGGCCGCCCTGATCCTGAATACTGCGCATCAGTTGCGCGAGCGGCTGCGCACTAGTCAATTCGCCGCGCAGCAGCCAGATATCGCCGCGCTGCTCGATCCGGGTCAGCACCACACCCCGGGCGCTGGTCAGGGCTTGCCAGTACTCAGTGGAAAACGCCGGGCCTGCGCCGAGGCTCTGTGCCTGACGGGCGAGCGCCGGCCATTGGCTGGCCTGCCTCACCCTGTCTGCCAGTGGACGGCCGAGCAGGACCAGCAACAGGGTCAGCACCACCACCCACCCCCCAAGCAGCAGATAGCGACGCGCCGGTGGCAGGGCCGCCACGGCGAGCAGAGCGCGTTGAATCAATGCACTCATGGCTGCACCCCCAGATCGAAGCTGACTGTCAGCAGGGCTTTCTTTTCATCCGTTTCCACGCTGGCGACAGCACCAGCGGCCTTGGCGATGGCCTGCCAATGACTGAGGGGTGGCGCCGCGACGTTGCCGTTGAGCACCACACGCCAGTTGCGGCCATCGAAGTAATTGCCGGAAACGCCCCAGCCCTGCTGCGCAGCAAGCCAGTGCGACACGGCGCCTTCCAGCTCGGCGATCTGCAACTGGCGGCTGCGCCAGTCGGTCTGCTGCGCCTGCAGACGCGCCAGTAGCCGCGCAGCCTGCTGCGGCGTACTGACGGGACCGGTGATGTGTTCCACCTGAGCTCTCCATACCGGAATCTGCTGCCAGAACTGAAACGCCGTCAGTCCCCCCCAGCACAGCGCCAGCAAGGCACAGACAGCCAGCAGACGTTTCTGCATGCGGGTAAACAGGGGTGAGCTCGGCCGTGATCGACTTCGGCGCGCCCCTGTGCCCGGCAACAGATTGGGCAGACGATCAAGCTCAGCCCACTGCGATGGCCAGGGGCCGTTCATTGCGTCCACGCTCGGTTGCCAGATGTCCGGCACCTCGCCCAGCAGATGCGGCCAGACCAGCCACTGCTGCGCGCCAACCGCATCACCGCGCTTGAGGCAGCTGTCCGTTTCGCGAGACCAGCACAGCACCTCCCCGGCGGGCACCGACGGCAGCAGCTGCATTTCCGCCCATACACAGCCCGGCGCGAGCCCCCTGTCAGCGCATGCGCTCAACCAGTGCTGCACCTGGGTGCGATCAACCACCAGCAGTTCCAGATGCCCCGCCGGGCGCGAAAGGCAGCTGACCTGCACGTCATCGGCAGGCTGTTGCAGCTGGTCTTCGAGCAACAGCGGCCATTCGTGAGGCTTTAGCCCCGGAGGCGCTGGCACCTGAAAGTGGCTGCACAGGGCTGCGGGAATGATCAGCGCGACCTGCTCATCCTGATCATGCGCCTGCGGCATCCCGTCGCCGCTTTCAGAACCAGGCAGGCGCCGCCACTGCCAGACGCCCTCGTGGTGCACCGGCGGGCGCAGCAGCAGCCAGGCCTGACGGGCAGGCGCGCGGCGATGCTCAAACATGCGGCTCAGCCGACTCATGGCCGACCGTCCGGCAGGCTGAAGGTACACACATACGGCGCTCCATGACGCTGGAATTCAAGCCGCACACCTCGATCAGGCTGCACGGCTACAGTGGAAGGAAACGCCAGCCAGCGCGTGCCCTGATAAAAACTCAATTGCACCTTGTCGACGGCATCCAGCTGCTCGCGAGCGTCCCACGCCACCGCCCCTGCGGCGTACAACTGCGCCGAGGACTCCACCCGCAGCAGCCGTTCGCCGACGTTGAATGTCAGGCGCTGGCGCTGCACCCGGGACTGCCCGGCGATCCCCGACCAGGCCGTCAGCGCCACCCACTGCAAGCGGTTGGCGCCAGGCTGCCAATCGAGCCAGGTCAGCGCCAGCGGCAGGCGGTTTTCATACAGGCGACGCAACACCAGGCCGTCGAACCGGCGCTCCAGCGCCAGGCAGAACTCCAGCACCCTGGGTTCGTTGCCGGGTTCGGTCAGGCGTTCGCGGACCTTCACCCAGCCGTTGACCAACGCTGCCAGCAACACGCCGATAACCGCAGTCAGCGCCATGGCGACCAATAATTCGATCAGCGTCAGCCCCCGCTGTGAAGGCTTCAAGGCCGCACCAGAAACAGGGTGAACTGACCGAGCGGTTCGCGCTCATCCCGCGCGGCGTAGAGCGCCAGCTCGCCACGACGCAGACGCTGCACGCCGGTCATGCCCAGGTCCAGGCGCCAGTAGCAGGTCAGGTCGCCCTGCTGCAATTCACCACGCACCTGATTGGGCTGCGGCCAGTACTGCTCGACGCTGAACCGCGCCTGCAACTCGCGCGCACACAGGCTGCCCAGCCGATGCTGTTGCACTGCCTGATGCACGGCGATGCGCTGGCGCAGCGACTGGCTGACCATCACCGCCATCAAGGCGGCAATGCCCAGAGCCACCATGACCTCCAGCAGGGTGAAACCCCGTTGTTGGCTGACCTGATTCACAGGTCCACCCGGCTCAGGCTGTTATCGGTGCGCCATTGCCAACGCTGCTGCCCCGTGGGCCAGCACCAGTTGATCACGGCCGCCTCGGCGATACCGGCCGGGGTGAATACCACCATGGGCTCGCTGGACGTCGGCACATCGGCACGCAGCTCTTCAGGCCAGGAGTTGGCGCGGGTCGAGTCGCGCACCCAGTGCGTTGCGGTCTTGTCGTTCTGTAGCCTGACGAACTCGGGGGCGCGGCCGTTCCAGCGCAGACCCAGCACCTGACCACTGTGGCGGGCACGGGCTGCCTGCGCCTGAGCTTGCGCGGCCAATTGCTCCAGCGCGCGAGTCATGGGCGCCGGGCCGGAATCCAGCCACGCCACGCTCATGGCGCTGAACAGACCGACGATCAGCAGCACAACGAGGATTTCCAGCAGTGAAAACCCCTGCACCGACTTCATCGCTACAGGTTCCAGTTGCCAATATCGCTGTCAGTGCCCTCGCCGCCTTTGCTGTTGTCGGCGCCCAACGAATAGATATCGATGCGCCCGTGTTCGCCGGGCGCCTGGTAGTGATACGGGTTACCCCAGGGATCGTCCGGCAGGCGGCGGATGTAGCCATCGGCGCGCCAGGCGCGAGGCAGTGGCTCGGCGGTGGGCGCGCGGCTTAGCGCGTTCAGCCCCTGCTCAGTGGTGGGATAACGCAGGTTGTCGAGACGGTACATGTCCAGGGCCTGCTCCAGGGTTGACAGATCGGCGAGCACTTTCTGGCGCATGGCTTTGTCCTGGTTGCCCAGCACGCTGGGCGCGACCACGGCGATCAGCAGGCCAATGATGAAAATCACCACCATGATTTCCATCAGGGTGAAGCCGCGCTGACGACGCGAGGCGAGTAACGGGGCAGGCATGAGAAGGTTCTCCACGATTAAAGGGCAAGGCCCTGGTTGAGCTGCATGATCGGCAGCAACACGGCCAGCACGATGAACAGCACAACGCCGCCCATGACCAGAATCATCAAAGGCTCGAACAACGCCATCAGGGTGTCGATATGCCGGGCAAAGCCCTTCTCCTGGTTATCGGCGACGCGTTCGAGCATGTCTGGCAAGGTGCCGCTGGCTTCACCGCTGGCGACCATGTTGAGCAGCAGCGGCGGAAACTGCCCGCAGGCACTGAGCGCGCGGTGCAGGCTGACGCCGCCTTCGACCTGATCCCGCGCCCGCTGCAGCGCCTGGTGAATCTGCCGATTGGCCACCGTGGCGGTCGCCACGTGCAGGGCTTCCAGCAGGGGCACGCCGCTGCCCACCAGAATCGCCAGGCTGCGCGACAGGCGCGCGCTTTCCAGCACGGTCAGCAACGGGCCGACTTTGGGCAGGCGTAACAGGCTCTGGTCACGGCGCAATCGCCATTGCGGTTTGCGCAGCAGCCAGGCGCTGAGCACTGCGCCCAGCAGCGTAAGGATCAGCAGCCAGGGACCGACCAGCAGCAGGCCGTCGCTGATGCCGATCAGTGCCCGGGTCACCAGCGGCAAGGTCTGCCCACTGTGACTGAACTGCTGGGTCAGCTTGGGCACCACGAACGTCATCAGGCCAATCACCACTGCCAGGGACACCAGCATCAGCACCGCGGGATAAATCATCGCCGTGCGCGCCTTGTGCCGTTGGCGCTGGACCTGCTCCAGGTGCTCGGCCAGACGCTCCAGCACTGGCGCCAGCTTGCCGGAACGTTCACCCGCCTCCACCAGCGCGCAGTACAGCGCGTCAAACAGCCCGCCCTGGCGCCGCAGGCTCTGCGCCAGGCTATGGCCTTCGCCCAGGGCGCCACGCACCGCCACCAGCAGGTTGCGAATCGCCGGCTCCGCCAACTGCCGCTCAAGGGTCGACAGCGCATCCACCAGCGGAATGCCGGCGCTCAACAGCGTCGCCAACTGGCGGGTCAATTCGCACAGCTGCGCATGGCTCAAGCGCTGCCCGCGCGGGCCTTTTGACGTCGCGTCGTGGAGTTTCAGCTCGCGGGCGAACAGGCCCTGCTCGCGCAACAATTGCCGCGCGTGGCGCTCGTTTTCCGCCTGCAGACTGGCTTTGCGGGTGCGCCCCGCCGGATCGAGCGCCTGATAGCGGTAGGTCGGCATGTTCAGCCCCTCACTGCGCGCAGCACTTCGGCCAGGCTGGTTTCGCCACGCCTCAGGCACTCGCTGGCCATGGCCGCCAGGCTCTGGCGCTTGTCGGCGAGGTAATCGTGCATGGCTGTTTCGCTGGCGCCGTCGTACAGCAGCTGGATCAGCCCGGCGTCCAGCTCGATG
Source organism: Pseudomonas viridiflava (assembly GCF_900585905.1). Classification (GTDB taxonomy): domain Bacteria; phylum Pseudomonadota; class Gammaproteobacteria; order Pseudomonadales; family Pseudomonadaceae; genus Aquipseudomonas. The sequence continues at coordinate 276,207 of NZ_UTVH01000001.1, read as the reverse complement.
AATTCATACAGGCCCATCCGCCCGTTGTAGCCGCTGCCCTGGCAGAGTTCGCAGCCCTGCGGATGAAAACTTTCCTGCAGCCCGGCCAGCTCAGGCCACAAGTCGCGTTCGGCGGGCTGCAACGGCTGCGCCTGGGCACAACTGCACAATCGGCGCACCAGACGCTGGGCCATTACGCCCTTGAGGCTCGACGCAATAAGGAACGGCTCGATGCCCATGTCACGCAGCCGCGTCACTGCGCCCACCGCGCTGTTGGTGTGCAGGGTCGAGAGCACGAGGTGGCCGGTCAGGCTGGCCTGCACGGCAATCTGCGCGGTCTCGCGGTCGCGGATCTCGCCAAGCATGATCACATCCGGGTCCTGGCGCAGAATGGCCCGCAGCCCGTTGGCAAAGGTCATTCCGGCCTTGGGGTTGATCGCCGTCTGACCAATGCCGGTGATGGCGTACTCCACCGGATCTTCCACAGTGAGGATATTGCACGAGCCGTCATTGAGGCTGTTGAGGCTGGCATACAACGTGGTGGTCTTGCCCGACCCGGTGGGCCCGGTGCTGAGGACGATGCCATTGGGACGCTTGAGGCACGCACGCAGGCCGCGCTCGACTTCAGTCGGCATGCCCAGGTTAGTGAGGTCCAGCAGGCTGGCCTGCTTGTCCAGCACCCGCATCACCACGCGTTCGCCATGAATCCCCGGCAGCGTCGACACCCGGATGTCGACCTCGCGCCCTGCCGAGCGCAGGGTGATGCGGCCGTCCTGAGGCTGACGCTTTTCGGCGATGTCCAGCCGCGCCATGACCTTGATCCGCGACACCAGCATGGTCGACAGCGCCCGGGGCGGGCGCAGCACCTCGCGCAGATGGCCGTCCACGCGCAGACGAATGACCAGGCTGGCCTCGAAGGTTTCCACGTGGATGTCCGAGGCACGCAGCCGCAGCGCCTCGGCGAACAGCCCGTTGATCAGGCGAATCACCGGCGCGTCGTTATCGTTTTCCAGCAAGTCTTCGATTTTCGGCAGCTCGCCCATCAGGCTGGCGAGATCAACCTGCTCGCCGATGCCTTCGATCAACGCCGCCGTGGCCGATTCGCCGGACTGATACAGCTCGCTCAGGCGCAACTCGTAGACCTGGGGAGACACCTGTTCGACGGCGCCAGGCACACCGTGCACGCGCATGACTTCCTGCAGCACGTCGGTGTCGGCGCCCGTGCGCAACAACAGGTGCCAGCCCGGCCCCGCCGGGACCTTGGCGACCCCGGCCGTACGCGCGACACGGTAGCTCAGAAGCCCGTTCACCATTGGCCCTGATCCAGGCGCGCGCGGCTGGCCGGGAACAGTTGCATGAGGGTTTCGCCGTTGTCCAGGCTCGGTAGCGCCAGTGACGTGGTTTGCTTCAGGTTGCTGTATTTCTCGTTGCTGAGCTGCGCCAGGGTCTGGCCGTCACGCACGATGCGCGGGCGGATGAACACCATCAGGTTCTGCTTCACCCGTTGCGATGAATCGGAGCGGAACAGGCGCCCGAGGAACGGCACGTCGCCCAGAAACGGCACGCGCTGATCGGACGTGGTGGTTTCGTCACCAATCAGCCCGCCCAGCACCACCAGGCCGTTGTCCTCGACCATCACCTTGGTCTTGATTTCGCGCTTGTTGGTGATGACGTCGCTGGCGCCCGCGCTGTCGGCGATCGATGACACTTCCTGGACGATGTCCAGGCGCACGGTGTTGTCGATATTGATCTGCGGCTTGATGCGCAGCTTGACCCCCACTTCCTTGCGCTCGATGGTCTGGTAGGGATTGGTGTTGTCCTGGGTCACCGAGCCGGTCACGAACGGCACTTCCTGGCCGACCAGAATCGAGGCTTCGGCGTTGTCCAGGGTCAGCAGCGTCGGGGTCGACAACAGGTTGAAGCCGCTCTGGCTTTTCAGCGCGTTGAGCAGGGCCAGAAAGTTGAGCCCGCCGCCACTGAGATTGCCGACGCCTGCGGTAACGCCCTGCACCCCGGACAACAGCTGGCTCAGACCGGTACTGTTATTGGCCTGGGCCAGCGCCGCGACGCTGGTCACACTGGCCGCGTTGTTGCCGCTGAAATTGATCGCGCCGCCGCCGAATTTGTCGCCCTGGAACAACCACTGCACGCCCAGCTCCTGGGCGCGAGTGTCGGAGACTTCGGCGATGATGGCCTCCACCACCACTTGCGCGCGGCGGATGTCCAGTTGCTCGACAATGTTGCGATAGGCCGCCAGCTCGCTGTCGGGCCCGACCATCACCACCGCGTTGGTGCCTTCTTCGTATTCGATGCGAATGCCCGAGACATTCACCGGCGCTGCGGCCTTTTCACCTTCCTGCGCGGCAGTGCCCGCAGGCGCTGTGTCCTGGCTCAGGCCGCGCAGGACCTTGACCACTTCAGCGGCATTGGCGTGGCGCAGGTAGGTGACCACAGTGTTAGCGCTGCGCAGCGGATCACGGGGCGTATCCAGCTTGCGCAACAAGGCCCTCACCCGCTCGCGGCTGTCGGCGCTGCCACGCACCAGCAAGGCATTGCTGCGCGGGTCGGCGACCACCTGCGCGCTGTCGGCGCCCTGCTCGCGGGCCAGCAAGCGAGTGACCAGCAATGCGGTGTCGTTGGCATTGGCGTTCTTCAGTGACAGCACTTCCAGCGGTTCCTGGCTGACCTGATCCAGCTGCACCAGCAGGCTGTCGATGCGGTCCAGATTGCTGCGCCAGTCGGTGATCACCAGCAGGTTCGCTGACGGGTATGGCGTGATGACGCCGACACGCGGGTCGATCAACGGCTTGAGAATGCCCAGCATCTGCTCGCTGGCCGCATTGCGTACGTTGAACACCCGGGTCGCCATGCCATCGTTGAGCTTGCCGGTTTCACGCCCGGTTTCCACCGGCACCGGCTCCAGACGCGCGGCCTGATCAGGGACGATCTTGACGCTGCCATTGGGCAGATCGACGGCCGCAAAGCCCTGGGCGCGCAACTGCGAAAGAAAGATCGCGTAGATTTCTTCGCTGCCGAGCATTTCGTTGCTGCGGATGGTGACCTTGCCCTTCACTCGCGGGTCGATAATGAACGTGGTGTGGGTGATGCGCGAGACGCTGTCGATGAACTCACTGAGTTCGGTGTCGACAAAATTCACTTCGTAGACCGGTTCTTCCTCGGCGTGCAGCGGCGCGCCTGCCAGCACACAGAGCAGGGCAGCGAGACGCAGCGGATGCTTGAGAGATTGGACGTTCATGCTTATCCCTGTTGTTTGAAGCCGAACGACGGCCGTTGTGCTGGCCAAGGCAAACGCTCGCGCTTGCCGTTGTTGTCGAACACCAGACCGAGTTCATCGATGTCCTGCAAGACGATGCCGGGCGCCAGGCGCTGACCGCGTGCCAGCGTGCGCTGGCGCTGTTCGAAACGCAGGACCACGATGGTGGCGCCCGGTTCGCGCGCCTTGAACCCGCCAAGGTATTCCACCGCCAGGGTGGTCAGCGGCAGCTCATTGCTGATCGCCGGTCCAGCCTGCCAGTGGCGTGCCAGCAACTGCGCCACGGGTGCCATCGGCACTGCGCCCACCTCGTCGCGTACGGGCCCGTGCCAAAGCTGCAACACACATTGCGCCGCCAGCCAGGCGGCCAGCGCCACCAGTACGACATGAGTGAAACCGGTGACGCGACTCAACTGTTGCGCTCACGCGGGTGCCAACCAGGGTGGCCCTGCACGTAGAGCATCTGCGGCAGCTGCAACGGAGCGATCTGCCAGCCCTGGGGTTGCGCCCGCAGCCAGGCTTCAACATGCTGCCAGAGCGGCTGACCAGCCTGAGCATCGAAGCCCAGACCGAACGTGCGGCACTGCCCGGTCGGCTCGCCGAGGCCATCGACCCGCTTGCCGCTGGCGCTGTAGGTGACTTGCCAGGCGTGCCCCATCCAGCGCGGCAGATCCTGGCTGTTGTCCAGCAGCATCGGTTCGCCGAACAGTTGCTCGGCGGCGTTTTCCAGCACACGTGGCACTTGCCTGGCAGAAACCTCAACGACCGGCGCCGGGTAGCTGCCGGTCAGGCTGATCAGATGATCGCGGGTAATGGTCTGGCCTTTGCCCAGTGGAACGTCATAGCGCAGACCGGGCAGCAGCACGGCGCTGTTGGCATCTTTGGCCAGGGCCACATGCAGAAGGCGGTCCCAGCTGCCGCCACGTATATCCCGGCGATAGAGGTTTTCCGGCGCCTGCGCCAGCGGCTGGTCGAGCCAGTTGGCATGGGCAGCGCGCTGCTGTTGCGCCACCTGCGCGAGCTTGCTGGCGTACAGCTGATCGTCGACGGTTAGCGTCTGCTTCAGCGCCGGCGCAAACTGCGCAGCGAACCGCCATTGCCCGTTGGCCTGCTGGCAGCGAATGCGAAAGGCGCCGCTGGCCCGCATGCCACCAAGGACCACCGGTACGCGCTTGCCAGAGGCCTGAAACACGTCGATGGGCTGCGGCCAGAGGTCCTGGCCGCGAGCGCAGAGCACCAGGTCGATCTGCGGCAGACGCTCGGCGATCCAGAATCCCGGCCCGGTGCCCACATCGGCCAGGGCAATGACCAGATCCGCATCGGCGCGCGCACGTTCGAGCACCGGGTGCAGGCTGTCGCTCCATTCGCGCAACGAAGCGGTCTGGTCACGTGCATAAGGGTCGGTAATGCCCACCACCGCAATACGGATGCCGCCACGTTTGAAGAAAGCCACGCTTTCAGTGCCCAGGGTCTGGCTCAGTTGAGCAGGCAGGCCCGCACCCAGTACCGGATGAGCGAACTGGCGGTAGAGACCGGCGCACTGTTGCGGCCACAACAGGCGCTCGTCGCTGCTGACCCGTACTTCCGTGCCCAACAACGCACTGCCCTGCACGCCTGACTGGCCGTGGGTGAGATAAGCCAGGCCGCTGCCGTTCCAGCACTGGCCGTTTTCCAGGGTCAGGCTGTTGCCTTCCCCGGCTTCGCGGCGAAACCGCTGCAGCAGCGCGCCCAGCACCGGATAGCCGCCGGTTTCCACCTGCTGGCTCAAGTCGGCGTCGAGCAAGGGATTGAGCTGTGCCTGATCAGGCGTCGAGGTGCGCGCATTGGCGCCGCTGATCCAGGGCGCCTGGCCGATCCGGCTGGCAGGCCCGAGGCGGGTGGCAGGGACGACTGGCTTGCCAGGCTGACGCGCATCCAGGGTGTCGGCGACGTACAGCAGGTCCACCTGCCCGCCGCTTCCTGCACCTGCCATCCCCTGAAAGCTGGAACAGGCCGACAGCAGCGGCGCCATGGCGCCTGCCGTCATCCATGCCAACACATCGCGCCGCGCCCATGAAGCCATCTTCACCCATCCTGAGGCTAATTCTTGTCAGGGGCGGCATCTTGGCGATCGCAAATGACAGTTTGATGGCAGTTTTTTAACGAGCCATGGAAAACGGCCTTATGAAACAATTTGAAATAACCTCATACATTTTAAGACACTTAATTAATAAAACTGCCAAGGAATCATCACACTTGGCTTCTACAGTCCCGGTTCCTTTTCCAAACCCTACTCATAAAAAGGACCTGATGAATGAGTCGAGATACCGGCGACAACGAGAACCGTAACCTGAGCACCAACACGCCGATGGCTTCCGTGATGGACACGTACCTGAGCCGTCGCAGTGTGGTGCGTGGGGGCCTCGGTGCCGCCATTGCCATGATTGCAGGGACCGGCCTGACTGGCTGTTTCGACAGCGGTGGCGGCAGTGACAACGACGCACCGGCCACGCCGACACCGACGCCAGAGCCGACCCCGACACCAAAACTGCAGTTGGGCTTCAACTCCATTCCAGGTTCGCGCACCGATGCGGTGACGGTTGCCGCGGGTTACACCGCTTTCGTTCTCGCTCCCTGGGGCACGCCGCTCAACGCCAATGCCGCAGCATGGAAAAGCGACGGCAGCAACACCTCCACCGACCAGGCCAACGCCATGGGCATGCACCATGACGGCATGCACTATTTCCCGATCAATGGCAGCTCGGACGATGGCCTGATCGCGATCAATTTCGAATACATCGACCAAACCGCTTTGCATCCCGCGGGCGCCACGCTGGTCAACGGCAGACGCCCGGCCGAAGAAGTACGCAAGGAAATCAACGCCCATGGCGCCGGCGTGGTGCGCGTGCGCAAGTCCGGTCAACGCTGGCAGGTGGTGGACAACGATCCGCTGAACCGCCGCTTCACGACGGCGTCGGTCATGGACTTGTCAGGTCCGCTCAAGGGCACCGATCACGTCAAGACCCGATTCTCGGTGGGCGGCACCCAGACCCGCGGCACCAACAACAACTGCGGCAATGGTTACACCCCGTGGGGCACCTACCTGACCTGCGAAGAGAACTGGCCAGGCGTATTCATCAACAAAGGCGTGCGCCCGGCGGATCAGGTGCGTATCGGCGTCGGCACAACGGCGGGCAACTATCGCTGGGAGACGGCGGCAGGCGATCCTTCGGAGGTGAACAATGAGTTCGGCCGTTTCGACGTTACGCCAACCGGCGCCAGCGCCACTGACGACTATCGCAACGAAGCCAGCACTTACGGTTACATCGTCGAGATCGATGCGTATGACGCCAGCACCCTGCCGGTCAAACGCACCGCGCTGGGCCGCTTCCGTCACGAAGGCTGCTGGCCGGGCCTGACCACCGTCGGCAAACCGGTGGTGTTTTACATGGGCGACGATTCGCAGAACGAATACCTCTACAAGTTCGTGTCCACGGCATTGTGGGAAGCGGCAGACGCCAACCCGAGTGATCGCCTGGCCACCGGCGCCAAGTACATGGACAGCGGCAAGCTGTACGTCGCCCGCTTCAACGCCGATGGCAGCGGCAACTGGCTGCTGCTGGACGTCGCTTCGCCGACCACTGACGGCAGCACCCTGGGAGCCAAATTCACCGACCTGCCGGGCATCATCATCAACACCCGCGGCGCTGCCGACGCAGTGGGCGCGACGCCGATGGACCGGCCGGAATGGACCACGGTCAACCCGCTCAACGGTGATGTCTATCTGACGCTGACCAACAACACCAGCCGCACCACCGCCAATGCCGCGAACCCGCGCGTGCCCAACCGTCACGGCCACATCATTCGCTGGCACGACGCCGACGATCAGGTCTCGTTCACCTGGGACATCTTCGTCTTTGGCGCCAATGCCGCAGGCACGCCGGACGTCAACCGCTCCGGCCTGACCGAACTGAACCAGTTCGCCAGCCCTGACGGCATGACCTTCGACAGCCGCGGTATTCTGTGGATACAGACCGACAACGGTGAATCAACCATCACCAGCTACACCAATGATCAGATGCTTGCAGTGATCCCCACTGACCTGGTCGATGCACAGGGCAAGCAGGTCGCGGTCAACGCGCAGAATCAGACCGGCTTGCGGCGCTTCTTTGTCGGCCCTAACGGCTCGGAAGTGACTGGCATCACCTTCACGCCGGACAACAAGAGCATGTTCATCAATATCCAGCACCCGGACAACTGGCCGTCCACGGATGTGGCCACTGACGTGACAGTCGGCACGGTGCGCCCACGGGCGTCAACCGTGGTGATCCAGCGCGCTGATGGTGGTGAACTGGCCGTTTAAAATCACAACGTCGAACAGGTTTCTGTAGGAAGCTCCCGAGCAGCGCGAGGCAGCGATGGCGTCCTGTCTGAGACACCGCCATCGCGGCCTCGCGTTGCTCGTGCGCTCCTACAATGCTTGCTACGCGACAGCGCGAGCGGCGATGGCGTCGGGCTCGCGTTGCTCGTGCGCTCCTACGGTACTTGGAGCGGCGATGCACCAGACATCCCAATCCCTCGCTACCTCCCCACCTCTCTCTCCCGAATAATCATGGCCTGCGCCGGTACCCGGCTGAACCACTTGACCACCCCCAGCGCTTCCACACGGTATTGGCTGCGGAACACCTGGCCATCGAGTTCGGTTTGCAGCTTGAGCAGAAAATGATCGCTGTTGAGCTGCAGCCCTTCGCTCAATCGATTGAACGCGTCGTCGTCCATGGCTCCCATGGCCTGGCGCAACTCACCGGCATCTTTGTAGCCACTGGCAGGGCGGCCGCTGATCAGGCGGGTCAACAGGCTGCTCTCGATTTCACCCTGATACAGCGCTTCCAGCAGCGGCAATTTGTCCAGCCCGAGCGCATTGGCGTTGAGGCGCCAGCCACTGGTTTCCGGTAGCGCACACAGCTGCTGCAAACGGGTTTCGCGCTGCGGGTTCATAGGCAACAGCAGGTTCAGCTCGCTGGTATCGACCATCAACTGATTGGCAGCCAGACGCGGCGGCGACAGGCGCAGGTATTCGTTGTCCTCGGCGCCCTGGGCATGGCTCTGGCGATCCTCGTCGAGCCAGTCGGTCAGCGTCTGGGTCAAACGTTCGGCCGCCATGTCATCGCCCAGCAGATACACCAGTTGTTGCTGCGCACGCTCGGCTTCAGGCCCGATCAGGCTGTTGACGTTGAAACAGCTGTGCAGGTCGATGATCTGGATGCTGGCCTTGCCGCCCATGAAATCGTAGTCCAGAGGCTGCCCGCGCAAAGCCTGCCAGAACAACGGACTGGCGCGCCATAGCGGGTCTTTCAGTGCCTGTTCGGCGAAGGCCAGTGCGGCTGTCTCGATAGCCCTGGCCTGCACCCGTTGCTGCACCAGCTGCACGCTGGCGACTTCCTGGCGGCCTTGCTCGACCATCCACGTCAACCCTCCGGCCAGCATGGCCAGCACCATCAATACCATCAACAGCGCAGCGCCCTGTTGCCCGCGTTTGCTCGTCATTACACCGATCCCGTGAGCCTGATGCGCCAGTCAACACGTTCAATGTTGCAAGCAAGTGGCAGCCCCATGAAAAGACCATCAAACCGTCACCAACCCGTCATGAGCAGGCAGCACAGCGCGCCTTCGCAGTTCAAATCAAAATCAATCATCTCCCTGCCTGAAGCAACGAGCCTGCCGGGCCAGAAGCCCTGACACGGGGGAAAAAATCAAAAAAAAGGCCACCCGAAGGTGGCCTCAAAAAACAGAAGGAAAGAGGATAAAGCTGAACCTACACCGCCGCTACAGGACGCATGTAGGAAATCGGTGCAGTGCTGGCATCTTCGAATGTCACGACTTCCCACGCGTCTTTCTGCTCGATCAACGTGCGCAGGAGACGGTTATTCAGTGCGTGCCCCGATTTGAAACCACGGAACTCACCAATCAGGCTGTTGCCCAGCAGGTAGAGATCACCGATTGCATCGAGAATCTTGTGTTTGACGAATTCGTCCTCGTACCGCAGGCCGTCTTCGTTGAGTACGCCATCCTTGTCCACCACGATAGCGTTCTCCACGCTGCCGCCGAGTGCGAGGTTGTGCTTGCGCAGGTACTCGATGTCACTCATGAACCCGAAGGTCCTGGCACGGCTCACTTCCTTGACAAAGGAGGTGCTGGAGAAGTCCACGCTTGCACTCTGGGTGCGATCACGGAAAACCGGATGATCGAAATCGATCTCGAAACTGACCTTGAAACCTTCGAAAGGGACGAAAGTAGCGCGTTTACCGCCCTCTTCCACTGTCACTTCCCGTAGGATCCGGATGAATTTCTTCGGCGCGTCCTGTTCTTCCAGGCCTGCCGATTGAATCAGGAATACGAAGGGACCCGCGCTGCCATCCATGATCGGAACTTCGGAGGCAGAGAGTTCAACGTAGGCATTATCGATGCCCAGGCCAGCCATGGCCGAAAGCAGGTGCTCGACGGTATCGACTTTGACGTCACCGCTGACCAGCGTGGTCGACAACGTAGTGTCGCCGACGTTTGCCGCGCGGGCAGCAATGTGCACCACAGGGTCGAGGTCAGCCCGGACGAACACGATGCCGGTATCCACAGGTGCAGGCTTGAGGGTCAGGTAAACCTTCTCCCCGGAGTGCAGACCGACACCAGTGGCACGGATAATATTTTTCAGGGTGCGTTGTTTAATCATGGCATTGGCCGCTTCAGCGCAAGTTGCGAATTGGTATCAACAAAGGCTGGCGATGATAGCAGACCCGGCCTTTGCTGAACACCAATCACCCTAATACCCCTGATAGATTTCATCAATCAGCCTGGCGACGCAGGAAAGCCGGGATGTCCAGGTAATCCAGATCGTCATTCGGGTTCATTTTTGCCGCGGCAGTAGCGCCTGCGTGAGCCTGATTGCGCATCACGGTAGGACGATCCAGGTCGCGGTAGTTTACCGATGGCGAATCCTGACGGGCAGCCGCTGGCTGAGCCTGGGAAGGCTGAGTGGTCTGAAGCGTGTTGTCGATCACCTTCATCGGTTTCTCGATCTTCGCGCCCAGGCCCGTAGCAACCACAGTCACGTGCAACTCGTCGCGCATGTCCGGATCGATAACCGTACCGACCTTGACCATGGCGTGCTCGGAGGCGAACGCTTCGATGATGCTACCAACGTCCGAGTACTCACCCAGCGACAGGTCCGGACCGGCCGTGATGTTGACCAGGATGCCACGGGCGCCCTGCAGGTTGACGTCTTCGAGCAGCGGGTTGCGGATGGCGGCTTCAGTCGCTTCACGTGCACGGTTCGGACCGCTGGCGCAGCCAGTACCCATCATCGCCATGCCCATTTCGCTCATCACGGTGCGCACGTCAGCGAAGTCGACGTTGATCATGCCCGGACGCTTGATGATGTCGGAGATACCGCGAACGGCACCGGCCAGCACATCGTCAGCCTTGGCGAACGCCGACAGCAGGCTGGCGTCCTTGCCCAGGATGGTCAGCAGCTTCTCGTTGGGAATGGTGATCAGCGAGTCGACGCTTTCGGAGAGCATACGGATGCCTTCATCGGCGATCTGCATACGCTTGCGGCCTTCGAACGGGAACGGACGAGTCACGACCGCAACGGTCAGAATGCCCATTTCCTTGGCCACTTCGGCAATGATCGGTGCCGCACCGGTACCGGTACCGCCGCCCATGCCCGTGGTGATGAAGACCATGTTAGTGCCCTGCAGGACTTCTGCAATGCGCTCACGATCTTCCAGGGCAGCCTGACGGCCAACTTCAGGGTTGGCGCCAGCGCCAAGACCTTTGGTCACACCTGTGCCCAGTTGCAGGATGGTACGCGCGCCGATGTTCTTCAGCGCTTGAGCATCCGTGTTGGCGCAGATGAATTCGACGCCTTCGATGTTGCTCTTGACCATGTGATTGACGGCATTGCCGCCACCACCACCGACACCGATAACTTTGATTACCGGGCTCTGCGGGACGTTGTCTACGAGTTCGAACATTTTCCCTCTCCTTCCATTCTCTAGTTTTTTTGACTGATGCCAATTGCCGCCGCTTGCTGCTTTGAAACCTTGAAGCTAGAAGTTGCCCTGGACCCAGCGCTTGAAGCGTTCAAGCACCGGCGCCTTGGTTTCTTCTGCGTAGCCACTATTGCTACTGATGCCGGATAACGAAAAACCATCGGACTGCTTCTGCAGGCCGTACATCAACAGGCCGACACCTGTGGAATAGATCGGGTTACGCACGACATCGGCGAGCCCCTTGATGCTGTGTGGCACGCCAAGGCGCACCGGCATGTGAAAGATTTCCTCGGCCAGTTCGACCGCGCCTTCCATTTTTGCAGTACCACCGGTCAGCACGATGCCAGCCGGAATCAGGTCCTCATAACCGCTGCGCCGCAGCTCAGCCTGAATCAGGGTAAACAGCTCGTCGTAACGTGGCTCGACCACTTCGGCCAAGGCCTGACGCGACAACTCGCGCGGTGGGCGGTCGCCGACGCTTGGCACCTTGATGGTCTCACCGGCACCGGCCAGCTTGGCCAATGCACAGGCGTAGCGAATCTTGATTTCTTCGGCGTACTGCGTGGGTGTGCGCAAGGCCATGGCGATGTCGTTGGTGACCTGGTCACCGGCAATCGGGATCACTGCCGTGTGGCGAATCGCGCCCTCGGTGAAGATCGCGATGTCGGTAGTACCGCCACCGATGTCCACCAGGCATACGCCCAGCTCTTTCTCGTCATCGGTCAGCACCGAATAGGCGGACGCGAGCTGCTCCAGAATGATGTCGTCGATTTCCAGGCCGCAGCGACGCACGCACTTCTCGATATTCTGTGCCGCGTTCACGGCGCAGGTGACCACGTGCACCTTGGCTTCCAGGCGCACGCCCGACATGCCCAGGGGTTCGCGAACACCTTCCTGGTTATCGATCACGTAATCCTGCGGCAGGGTGTGCAGCACCCGCTGATCAGCCGGGATGGCAACGGCCTGGGCGGCGTCGAGCACGCGCTCCAGGTCTGCGGCGCTGACTTCGCGGTCGCGAATGGCAACGATGCCATGGGAGTTCAGGCTGCGAATATGGTTGCCCGCAACGCCGACGAACGCCGAGTGAATGCGGCAGCCCGCCATCAACTGGGCTTCCTCCACAGCGCGCTGGATCGACTGCACGGTGGACTCGATGTTCACCACCACGCCCTTCTTCAGGCCGCGGGAAGGATGGGTGCCGATACCGACGATTTCCAGCGTGCCATCGGCCGCGACCTCGCCCACCAGCGCCACCACCTTGGAGGTGCCGATGTCCAAGCCAACGATCATTTTGCCGCTTTGCACGTTTGCCATGGTCCTGCCTCTTGTCAATTCTTCGCGACGGCGGGTTTGTCCGTCGGGGGCGCTGCCTGTTCACGCCACCCGACGGCAAGGCCGTTGGAGTAGCGCAGGTCGACACGCGCAATATTCGTGATCTGTTCTTTAAGCGTCTTGTCGTAAATGGCGATAAAGCGGCGCATTTTCTCGACAAGGTGATCGCGTCCAAGCAACAACTCGATGCCTGGACCTGCACTGCCCGCGCCCGTGGTCAAAAACCAGCTGCCACGTTCACGTAATTCCAGTCGCACGATGGAGAAGCCCATGGGCCGCAACATCTGACTCAATACCTGGTACTGCTGCATCACTTGTTGCTGGGCCCGCTGCGGGCCGAACAGCTGCGGCAGATGCTCATAATTGGCCAGCTCGCGTGGCGTGAACGCCTCGCCCTGGTTGTTCAGCAAGGCCTCATCGCCCCAGCGCGCCACCGGCAACTGCTCTTCCAGGCGAATCACCACCTGGTCGGGCCATACCCGCCGCACTTCTGCGTGGGCAATCCATGGCATCTGTTCCAGCTCCGAGCGCATGGCTGCCAGGTCGATGGTGAAGAAGCTCGCCGCCACATAAGGCGCGATACGCTGCTGCACCGCCTGCTGGCTGATGTAACTCAAATCGCCCTGCACGTTGATCTTGGTAATGGGTCGGTCAGCGTACGGCAGCAACCGTTGTGCGCCTTCATACGCGCCATACCCAAGCGCCACCATCAACACCAGCCAGCCCAGCTTCTTGAACAGACGACCCGCGCCTTGCCCAGGCAGACGCGCCGACATTGGCTCCTTGGCAACCATCCGACTGGCACCACGCGGCACCGGCTTGCGGCTGGATGCGGGAGGCTGATGACGCGCCGTGGCATTCATGATTTAACCCCGCGCCCGCAGGCTGTCAGCCAGGATGGCCAGCACCAGCTGCTGGAAATCCAGGCCAGCAGCACGCGCAGCCATCGGCACCAGACTGTGGTCGGTCATGCCCGGAACGGTGTTGACTTCAAGCAGCCAGAACTTCCCGTCGGCATCCTGCATGACGTCGGTACGCGCCCAGCCGGACACGCCAACAGCCTCGCAGGCGCGAGCGGTCAGTTGTTTGATTTCCTGTTCCTTGCTGTCGTCGAGCCCGCACGGAATCCGATACTGGGTATCGTCAGCCAGGTACTTGGCGTCGTAGTCGTAAAAACTGTGGGGAGTGCCCAGGCCGATGGGAGGCAAAACCTGGCCACGAAGAGAAGCGATGGTGAACTCGGGACCTTGAATCCATTGCTCGACCAACACTTGCGAATCGTAGGTACTGGCGGCTTTCCAGGCGACGATCAATTCATCGACGCTGTTCACCTTGGCCATACCGATACTGGAGCCTTCATGAGCCGGTTTGACGATCAAAGGCAGGCCCAGTTCCGTGACCGCAGAAATACAGTCAGCCTCGCTGCCGAGTACCGCATGCCGAGGTGTCGACAGGCCCAGACTCTGCCAGACCTGCTTGGTCCGCAGCTTGTCCATGGCCAGTGCAGAAGCCAGCACGCCACTGCCGGTGTAAGGGATTCCCAGGCACTCCAGCAGACCCTGCATGGTGCCATCTTCACCGCCACGACCGTGCAGGACAACGAACGCCCGGTCGATCTTTTCACTCACCAGCCGCTGCAGAAAATCATCGCCCACGTCGATGCCGAATGCATCGACGCCAGCGCTCTGCAACGCCTCAAGCACCGCCTGGCCGGATTTCAGCGACACCGGCCGCTCTGCACTTTTGCCACCGAAAAGCACAGCAACACGGCCGAACGCTTTCGGCTCGACTGTCGAATGAAGCGCTGTGGAATGCAGGGGCATGTGCAAGGGCGCTGTCATTTCAGTTTCCCTTCTGTGGAAGCAACCACTGCGCCGGCAAACAACGGACTGCGCAGCAATTGCGGCGCCAGACCGCCGATATCACCGGCGCCCTGACACAGCAGGATGTCACCCGCGCGCAACAGCGGCTTGACCAGTGGCGCCAGCTCGACACCGCGCTCGATGTAGATCGGGTCCAGCTGGCCGCGCTGGCGGATGCTATGGCACAGGTTGCGGCTGTCAGCACCCGGAATCGGCTCTTCGCCCGCCGGGTAGACTTCCATCAGCAGCAATACATTGGCTTCGGTGAGCACCTGCACGAAATCGTCGTACAGATCACGGGTGCGGCTAAAGCGATGCGGCTGGTAAACCATCACCAGACGTCGATCCGGCCAGCCGCCACGCACGGCATTGATCACCGCCGCGACTTCACGCGGATGGTGGCCGTAATCATCAACCAGCATGACATGGCCACCCTCGACAGGCAGTTCGCCATACACCTGGAAACGCCGACCCACGCCCTGGAAACCGGACAGGCCCTGAACGATGGCTTCGTTGCTGACGCCCTCGTCGGTGGCGATGGCAATCGTCGCCAGTGAGTTCAGCACGTTGTGATTGCCGGGCATGTTGACCGATACGTCCAGCGGCTCGTGGTCACGGCGCAACACGGTGAAGTAGGTCAGCATGCCGTCCTGACGCACGTTGATCGCGCGCACGTCGGCGTTTTCGCTAAAGCCGTAGGTCACCGTCGGACGCTTGACCTGCGGCAGGATTTCACGCACCACCGGATCATCGATGCACACCACCGCCAGACCATAGAACGGCAGGTTGTGCAGGAACTCGACGAAGGTTTTCTTCAGCTTGTTGAAGTCCCCTTCGTAGGTCGCCATGTGATCGGCGTCGATGTTGGTCACCACGGCTACCAATGGCTGCAAGTGCAGAAAGCTGGCATCGCTCTCGTCCGCTTCAGCGATCAGGTAACGGCTGGTGCCGAGCTGGGCATTGGTGCCGGCAGCGTTGAGACGACCGCCGATGACGAACGTCGGGTCCAGCCCGCCAGCCGCAAACACCGAAGCGATCAGGCTGGTGGTGGTGGTCTTGCCGTGAGTACCGGCGACTGCGATGCCATGCCGGTAGCGCATCAATTCAGCGAGCATTTCCGCGCGTGGCACCACCGGAATGCGACGCTCGAGGGCAGTGGCGACTTCCGGGTTGGACGTGTTCACCGCACTGGACACCACCAGCACGTCAGCGCCAACGGTGTTTTCGGCACGGTGACCAATGAATATCTGTGCGCCGAAGCTTTCCAGGCGCTCGGTGACGCCAGACGCCTTGAGATCGGATCCGGAGACGTCGTAGCCCAGGTTCAGGAGCACTTCGGCAATCCCGCACATGCCCACGCCGCCGATGCCGACAAAGTGGATACGACGGATGCGGCGCATTTCTGGCTGCGGCATGGCGCGCTGATTCTCAACCATGGGCCACCTCCAGGCAGATATCGACAACGGTATTGGTCGCGTCGGGCTTGGCCAGACGGCGAGCGGTACGGGCCATGTTTTGCAGTTGTTCGGGTTGCATCAAAACCTCTTTCAGGCGCGCCGCCATCTCGGCTGCACCCGTTGTTGCCTGGGGCATGACAAAGGCTGCGCCTTCGTGGGCCAGATAGTCGGCATTGCGGGACTGGTGGTCGTCGATCGCATACGGCAGCGGCACCAGCAGTGACGGCAGTCCGGCTGCCGCCAGTTCGCTGATGGTCAACGCGCCTGCGCGACAGACCACCAGATCGGCCCAGCCATAGGCCTGGGCCATGTCCTTGATGAACGGCGCCACCTGCGCCTCGACACCCGCCGCGCGATAACGCTGGGCGGTGACTTCATCGTGCTGCTTGCCCGCCTGATGAAACACTTCAGGTCGCAGGTCGGCGGGCAATTGAGCCAGCGCCTCGGGCAGCAATTTGTTCAGCGGTTCGGCGCCCAGGCTACCGCCCAGCACCAGCAGACGGGCCCTGCGCCCGGCCAGGGCCTGACGCGGCGTCTCCAGGAACAGCTCGACACGTACGGGGTTGCCCGTGGTCCGGCGCTTGTCCGAGGCGGCGAAGGTGTTCGGGAAGGCTTCGCAGATGCGCGCCGCAAACGACGACAGGCTGCGGTTGGCAGTCCCGGCGACGGCATTCTGTTCGTGGATCACCAGCGGCACGTTACCCAGCCTGGCCGCCAGACCGCCGGGGCCGGTCACATAACCGCCGAAGCCGACCACACACACCGGCTTCAACTGACGAATCACTTTGCGCGCCTGCATCAATGCCTTGATCAGCATCAGCGGCGCCTTGAGCAGCGACAGCCTGCTCTTGCCACGCAAGCCGGTGACATTGATCAGGTGCAAGCTGAAGCCCGCCTGCGGGACCAGCTCGTTTTCGATCCCGCGCGGCGTGCCCAGCCAGTGCACGCTGTAACCACGCGCCTGGAATTCACGCGCGCAGGCCAGCGCCGGAAACACGTGGCCGCCGGTGCCGCCTGCCATGATCAGCACATTAGCGCCCATGGGGTGGCTCCTCGGCGAAGTCACTTTCGTTGAACTCCGCTTCTTCGCTGCCCATGTTGAAGCGCGATTCCCACTCGATGCGCAGCAACAGGCCAAGGCTGGCACAGCAGATCACCAGCGAGCTGCCGCCATAACTGAGGAATGGCAGGGTCAGGCCCTTGGTTGGCAGCAGGCCCACGTTCACACCGATATTGATCAGGAACTGGCCGATCCACAGGAAAGCCAGGCCATAGGCAACGTAGGCACCGAAAAACTGCTTGGCGCGCTCGGCCCACATGCCGATGTACATGGCGCGAATACTGACGAACACGAACAGGCCGACGGTCAGCAACGAGCCGACGACGCCCAGCTCTTCAGCCAGTACCGAGAACACGAAGTCAGTGTGGGCTTCCGGCAGGTAGAACTGCTTCTGCACGCTGTTGCCCAGACCCACGCCCAGCCACTCGCCGCGGCCAAACGCAATCAGTGCCTGGGTCAACTGATAACCCGAACCGAATTGGTCGGACCACGGGTCGGTAAAGGTAATCAGGCGCGCCATCCGGTACGGTTGCGCCTGCACCAGCACGAACACCGCACCGACTGCCAACGCCACCATCAGGCTGAAACGGAACAGACCCACGCCGCCCAGGAACAGCATCGCCGCGGCAGCGCCCATCATCACGACAGTGGCGCCGAAGTCAGGCTCCATCAGCAGCAGACCCGCCATGGGCAGCAGCACGATGAACGGCTTGAAAAAGCCCATCCAGCTCTCGCGGACTTCCGTCTGCCGACGAATCAGGTAACCGGCCAGGAAGATCACCACGAACACCTTGGCGATTTCCGATGGCTGCACGTTGAACGCGCCGAAGCCGATCCAGCGCATAGAGCCGTTCACCTCGCGTCCGATACCAGGCACCAGCACCATGATCAGCAAGCCGAACGCGCCCAGCAGCATCAGCCAGCCCAGACGCTGCCAGGTGGCGACCGGAATCATCATGGTCACGCCGCAGGCAAAGATGCCGATGATCATGTAGATCAGATGGCGGGTCATCATGTACAGCGTGTTGCCCGACTGTACGGCGGCGACTTCCGAAGAAGCCGACGTGATCATCACCAGTCCCAGACCCAGCAAGGCCAGACAGCCAGCCAGCATCGGAAAGTCGACGTCAATGCCGCGACCGGTAATCAGCGGTGATGGAAACGGTTTGATCACGCCGAAGATCATGACAAGTCCCCCACGGCTTGCGCGAACAGACGACCGCGCTCTTCGTAGTTGTTGAACATGTCGAAACTGGCGCAGGCAGGCGCCAGCAATACCGCGTCGCCTGCCTGAGCAAGCTCGGCACTGCGCAGTACGGCGTCGGCCAGCGTGACAACGCGCACAAGGGGCACCGCATCGCCCAGCGCCTGCGCGATTAGCTCGGCATCGCGGCCGATCAGCACCACTGCGCGGCAATGTGCAGCCACCGGCGCGCGCAAACCGCTGAAGTCAGCACCCTTGCCATCGCCACCGGCGATCAGCACCAGCTTGCCCGCCATGTCCGTGCCCAGGCCCTTGATCGCCGCCAGTGCAGCGCCGACGTTGGTCGCCTTCGAGTCGTTGTAATAATTCACGCCGGCATGCTCGCGCACCCATTGGCAGCGATGCTCCAGGCCGGCAAAGCTGCGCAGGCTCGCCAGCATGGCATCCATCGGCAGGCCGACGGCATGACCCAGGGCCAGCGCCGCCAAGGCGTTGGCCTGATTGTGCGCGCCGCGCACTTTCAAATCGCTTACCGGCATCAGCTTCTCGAACTGAAAAGCGAGGTACTTCTGGCCATTTTCTTCACGCAGGCCGAAACCATGAAAATCAGGAACGTTCAGGCCGAAGGTCCAGCACGGCAGGCCTTCGCCAATCAATGGCCGGGTCAGCACATCGTGACGATTGACCACCACCTGCCGAGCACCACGGAACACCCGGTGCTTGGCCAGATGGTAGGCAGGCAGTCCGGTGTAGCGGTCCATGTGATCTTCGCTGACGTTCAGCACAGTGGCGACTTCGGCGCCCAGCTGGTCGGTGGTTTCCAGCTGAAAACTCGACAGTTCCATGACGTAGAGTTCGATGTCATCCGCCAGCAGATCCAGGGCAGGCGTACCCAGATTGCCGCCCACCGCCACGCGTTTGCCCGCTGCCAGTGCCATTTCACCCACCAGCGTGGTTACCGTGCTTTTCGCGTTGGAGCCGGTGATGGCAATGATCGGCGCCCTGGCATGCCGGGCAAACAGGTCGATATCGCCCGAGAGCTTCACGCCACGGGCCGCCGCCTGCTGCAAGGCAGGTGTGGCCAGGGCCAGGCCGGGGCTGACATAGAGCTCGTCGGCGCGGCAGAGGAATTCCACGTCCAGTTCGCCACAACGCACATCCACTTGAGGGAAATCACGACGCAAAGTCGCCAGCTCAGGCGGATTTTCCCGCGTGTCAGCCACGGCAAACGACACACCCTGATTCGCCAGGAAGCGAACCAGGGACATGCCGCTCTTGCCGAGGCCGACAACGATGCGGAAATGGTCTGAAGCGATAAGAGACACTCGTTCTACCTCAGTTTCAGCGTGGCAAGGCCGATCAACACGAGAATCACGGTGATGATCCAGAAACGGACGATCACGCGTGGCTCCGGCCAGCCCTTGAGTTCAAAGTGGTGGTGGATCGGCGCCATGCGAAACACCCGGCGGCCGGTCAACTTAAAGGATGCAACCTGAATGACCACTGACAGGGTTTCCATCACGAACACACCGCCCATGATGAACAGCACGATTTCCTGACGCACGATCACCGCAATGGTGCCCAGCGCAGCGCCGAGGGCCAGTGCGCCGACGTCGCCCATGAAAACCTGGGCCGGGTAGGTGTTGAACCAGAGGAAGCCCAGGCCTGCGCCGATCAAGGCGCCGCAGAACACGATCAGTTCACCGGCGCCCGGCACATAAGGAATCAGCAGGTATTCCGCGAATTTCACGTTGCCCGACAGGTAGCAGAAAATACCCAGCGCGCCGCCCACCAGTACCGTTGGCAGAATCGCCAGCCCGTCCAGGCCATCTGTCAGATTGACCGCGTTGCTGGAGCCGACAATCACGAAATAGGTCAGCACGATGAAGCCGATGCCCAAGGCAATACTGGCGTCCTTGAACATTGGAATAATCAGTGTGGTTTCGACCGCCGAGGGTGCGGTCGCATACAGGAAAATCGCCGCGCACAGACCGAACACCGACTGCCAGAAATACTTCCAGCGGCTCGGCAGACCTTTCGAGTTCTTCTCGATCACCTTGCGATAGTCGTCCACCCAGCCGATGCCGCCAAACAGCAGCGTGACCAGCAGCACCACCCAGACATAGCGATTGCTGAGGTCTGCCCAGAGCAAGGTGCTGATGCCGATGGAGGAAAGAATCAGCGCGCCGCCCATGGTCGGGGTGCCGGATTTGGACAGGTGCGACTGTGGGCCGTCGTTACGCACCGACTGACCGATCTGACGCATCTGCAGAGCACGGATCATCCAGGGCCCCAGGCACAGCGACAGCGACAAGGCCGTGAGCACGCCGAGAATCCCGCGCAGGGTCAGGTACTGGAAGACCGCGAAGCCTTTGTGGAACTGTTGCAGAAACTCGGCCAGCAGCAGCAGCATTAATGTGTCTCCAGGCTGGAACCGCACAGAGCAGCGACGACGTTTTCCATCGCAGCGCTACGCGAGCCCTTGATCAAGATAGTGGTTTGAGAATTCTGTTCAGCGCGCAAGGCTGCAATCAGCTCGGCTTGCGTGGCGAAGTGATGAGCGTGTTCACCAAAAGCGTTGACTGCGTGCAGCATCAATGGCCCCACCGCGTAGAGCGCCGACACCTTGCCAACTGCATAGGCGCCGACGTCACGGTGACCCTGCTCGGCCCAGTCGCCCAATTCGCCGATGTCGCCCAGTACCAGCACGGTGCGACCGGCAAAACCGCTGAGGATATCCACCGCAGCGTTGATCGAGGACGGGTTGGCGTTATAGGTGTCGTCAATTACCCGTATGCCATGGGTGCCTATTTGCGCCACGGTACGGCCTTTGACTGGTTGCACGGCATTGAGGCCGGCCACCAGGCCCGCCAGTTCAATGCCCATCGCCTGACCCGCCGCGGCTGCCGCCAGCGCGTTGGCGACGTTATGGGCGCCCAGCAGATTGAGCTGCACCGACGCCGAGCCCGCCGGGCTGCACAGGGTGAAACCCGGGCAACCGCGCGCGTCCAGCACAACGTCCTGCGCGTAAAAGTCAGCCGTCTGGTCAGCCACGGCGAAGCTGGTGATCTGCCGCCCGCGTGCACGTGCCGTCCAGATCGGGAAAGCCTTGTCTTCCTTGTTGAGAACCGCGACGCCAAAGCTGTCGAGCCCTTCGAGAATTTCGCCCTTGGCCTCGACTATCTTGTCAGGCCCGCCGAACTCGCCGACATGAGCGGTCCCGGCGTTGGTAATCAACGCCACATGAGGCTTGGTCAGGCTCACCGTGAAGGCAATTTCGCCAACGCCCGATGCACCCATTTCGATCACGGCGGCCGAGTATTCAGGCCCCAGTTCAAGCAGGGTCAGCGGTACACCCAACTCATTATTGAGATTGCCACGAGTGGCCAATACAGGCCCACGGGTGCGCAGGATGCTGGCGAGCATTTCCTTGACCGTGGTCTTGCCGCTGGAGCCGGTAATCCCGGCCACAGGGCGGTCGACGAACGCGTTGCGATTCAGCGCACCCAGCTGGGCCAGCGCCTTGCGGGTGTCCAGCACGACCAGCTGCGGCAATGTCGAGCCTGGTACTGGGTGCTCGACCAGGGCACCCACCGCACCTTTGGCAGCGACCTGATCAAGATAGTCATGACCATCGAAACGCGGGCCGGTCAACGCGACAAACAGTTGCCCGGCGCTGATGCCGCGGCTGTCGATGCTGACACCCTCGAAGGTGCAATCAGCACCCACCAGACGGGCATCGAGCACGGTCGTCAGATGGCTGAAGGAGAGTGGCTTAAACATTCGCCTTCCCCCACGCAGCCAGCGCTTGCGTCGCAGCTTCCAGATCGGAGAATGGCTGACGTTCGCCGTTGATTTCCTGGTAGTCCTCGTGGCCTTTGCCTGCCAGGACGATTACATCATCAGCCGTTGCGCTGGCGACGATCTCGGCAATCGCCAGACCTCTTCCTTGCAGAAAGCGAACGGCCTGCGGCTGGCTGAAACCCGGGCGGATATCATCGAAGATCTGCTGCGCAGCTTCGCTGCGCGGGTTGTCATCACTCACCAGCACGCCGTCAGCCAGACGCTCAACCACTTCGGCCATCAGCGGACGCTTGCCACGATCGCGATCGCCACCACAGCCGAACAGGCACAGGAGGCGGCCTTTGGCGTGGGGGCGCAAGGCTGTCAGCACTTTTTCCAGCGCATCGGGCGTGTGGGCGTAGTCGACCACCACCAGCGGCGCAGTGCCGCCGCCAAGGCGCTGCATGCGCCCGGCCGGACCCTGCAGCTGAGGCAGCACCTTGAGAATTTCGTCCAGTGCATAATCCAGGCCCAGCAGCGCACCGACGGCGGCAAGCACATTGCTCAGATTGAAACGACCGAGCAGGCTGCTGCGCAGCAGGTGTTGACCCTGTGGCGTCACCAGCGTGGCGCGCACACCGTCATCGTCAAAACGAGCGTCACGGCAATACAGGTAAGCACTGGAATCTTCCAGACTGTAGGTGATCAGGCGCGATTCGCGCTTTTCAGCGGCCAGGGTACGACCGAACTCGTCGTCGATATTGATCACCCGGCAACGCAGATCGGCCCAGGCGAACAACCTGGCTTTCGCGGCGGCGTAGGCCTCCATGGTGCCGTGGTAATCCAGATGATCGCGCGACAGATTGGTCAGCACCGCGACATCGAACGCCAGCGCGGTCGCCCGGCCCTGGTCCAGCCCGTGGGAAGAGACTTCCATGGCCACGGCGCGGGCGCCGGCCTTGCGCAGGTCCGATAAGGTGGCCTGCACGGCAATCGGATCAGGCGTGGTGTGCCGGCCACTCTGCAACGCACCGTGAAAACCGGTGCCCAGGGTGCCAACGATGCCGCAGTGCTGACCCAGCAGGTCCAGCGCCTGGGCCACCAGTTGCGTCACGCTGGTTTTGCCATTGGTGCCCGTCACGCCGACCATGTTCAGGCTGCGACTGGGGTCACCATAAAAACGCCCGGCAATGTCGGAAAGCTGCGCCGCCAGACCTTTGACCGGAATCAAGGGCACGTCAGTGATCGGCAGCACCTTGGCCCCTTGCACTTCATAGGCCACCGCCGCAGCGCCACGCTTCAAGGCATCGGCGATATGATCGCGGCCATCGGAGTTCAGCCCCGGCACGGCGAGAAACAGATCACCGCCGCGAACATTGCGGCTGTCCAGGGTCAGCTCACGAATCATCAGATCGCTTGAAGCATGGGCAAAAATCTTGTTCAGACTGGACGACATCAACCACGCCCTCCTTTAACAGCAGGTGTTGCGTTGACTTGTTCAGGCGGGACCACGGAGAGGTTGTCAGGGGTCACGTTCATCAGGCGCAATGTGCCGGACATGACCTTGCTGAAGACCGGCGCCGACACCAGGCCGCCGTAGTAACCGCCTTTGCTCGGCTCGTCGATCACCACCACGATGGCGTAGCGCGGATTGCTCATCGGGCCGAAACCTGCGAACAGCGAGCGGTAGGAGTTCTCCGCGTAGCCCTTGGTGCCAACCGACGTTTTACGCGCCGTGCCGCTCTTGCCTGCCACGTGATAGGAAGGCACGCGTGCGCGGTAAACGCCGCGAGAATCCTCAATAACGGCTTGCAGCATGGTCTGCAGGGTTTTCGCCGTCTTTTCCGGGATGGCCTGCACAGCGGTAGGCGGCGCGTCGCTTTTCAGAATGGTCAGCGGCACGATGCGACCGTTGTTAGCCAGGGCGGCGTAGGCGTGAACCAGCTGCAGCGCGGTCACCGACAGGCCATAGCCATAGGACAGGGTCGCTGTTTCAGCTTTGCGCCATTCCCGATAGTTCGGCAGGTTGCCGACACGCTCACCGGGAAAACCAAGGCCCGTGTATTGACCCAGGCCCACGCGCTGCATCGCCTGGAAGATCGCTTCGCCACCCACGTCGAACGCTACCTTGCTCATGCCGACGTTACTGGAGTTGATCAGGATGCCGGTCAGATCGAGGATCGGGCCTTCGGTCTTGGTCACGTCGCGAATAGTGTACTTGCCGATCTGCAGCGTGCCGGGATACACCTCGACCTTGTCGGTGGGTTTCCAGCGGCCACTGTCCAGCGCAGCGGTCATCGAGATCGGTTTCATGGTCGACCCCGGCTCGAACACGTCGATGATCGCGCGATTACGCATGGCGGCCGGCACCATGGTGCGGCGGTTGTTCGGGTTGTAGGTGGGCGAATTGACCATTGCCAGTACTTCGCCAGTCTTGACGTCCATGATCACCATGCTGCCAGCCTTGGCTTCGTTTTCGACGATGGCGTTGCGCAGCTCGCGCGTGGCCAGGTACTGCAGACGCAGGTCAATGGACAAGGCCAGGGTCTTTCCGGCCTTGGCATTCTTGGTGACCTGAACATCCTTGATCAATCGACCGCGTCGGTCCTTGATAACCTGGCGCTTGCCGGGAACGCCCGCCAGCCAGTCGTCATAAGCCAGCTCGACACCTTCGCGACCATGGTCATCAAGGTCAGTGAAGCCAACCATGTGAGCGGTGACGTCACCCGCCGGATAGAAGCGGCGAAACTCTTCAATGCCGTAGACACCCGGCACCTTGAGGTCGAGCACGGCCTGACCATGCTCCGGCGTCAGGCCGCGAACCAGATAGATGAATTCCTTGCTGGCCTGAGAATCCAGGCGTTCAGCCATCGCTTTCGGGTCCTGACCCAGAGCAGTGGCGAGAACCGCCCACTTGCTCTTGTCGAGCTGCATTTCCTTGGGGTTGGCCCACAGCGTGGTGACCGGCGTGCTGACCGCCAGAGGTTCGCCATTGCGGTCGGTAATCAGGCCACGGTGCGCAGGGATCGGGATGTGGCGCATGCTGCGCGCATCGCCCTGCTCCTTGAGGAAGGTGTGGTCGACGACCTGCAGGTCGACGATGCGCCAGCAGATCGCGGCGACCAGCGCCAGCAGCAGGCCGACGACCACGCGAAAGCGCCAGGGGTAGAGCGCGCCCTCAAGTTTCATCATGGCGCCACCATCCGCACTTCGGCAGCGCTGGGGATGCGCATTTTCAGCTGTTCGGTGGCCAGCGTCTCGATCCGGCTGTGGGCGGTCCAGGTGCTTTGTTCAAGAATCAGACGGCCCCACTCAGCCTGCGCCTTGTCGCGGATACTCAGCTCCGAATACAGCGAATTGAGCAACTGGCGATTCCAGTGCGCACTGTAGGACACGCCAATGGCCGAAACGAGGACGGCAACAAACAGCAGCAGCATGATGAAGCTGCCGCCCGGCAGGGGCTTGAGGAACAGGCGGCTCACCGAAGCTTCTCGGCGACGCGCATGACGGCGCTGCGGGAACGGGGATTGGCCCTGGTCTCTTCTTCCGACGCGAACTGAGCCTTGCCGATGAGCCGGATTCTGGGCTCGAAGGCTTTGTACTGAATAGGCAGGTCGCGAGGCATATTGTCCGCTTCGCCCTTGACCAGCTTGCGCATGAACAATTTGACGATGCGGTCTTCCAGCGAATGAAAGCTGATGACCACCAGGCGTCCGCCTACTTCCAGGGCTTGAAGTGCCGCTTCGAGGCCGGTTTCAAGGTCACCCAGCTCGTTGTTGACGTGAATGCGCAGGCCTTGAAAGGCACGGGTGGCAGGATTCTTGCCCTTTTCCCAGGCCGGGTTGGCAACCTTGAGCACTTCGGCCAGATCGCCGGTGCGTTCGAATGGCTGGGCTTCGCGACGCTGAACAACGGCACCCGCCATGCGTTTGGCGAAACGCTCTTCGCCATATTCCTTGAACACGCGGGCGATTTCTTCAACCGGGGCAGTGGCAATGAACTCGGCAGCACTGACGCCACGGGTGGGGTCCATGCGCATGTCGAGGGGGCCATCATTCATGAAACTGAAGCCGCGCTCCGGGTCGTCCAGCTGCGGCGAGGAAACCCCGAGGTCAAGCAGAATGCCGCTGACCTTGCCGCCAATGCCGCGGGCTTGAGCCTCTGCGCCCAGTTCGGCGAAGCTGCGCTGCACAATGACAAAGCGGCCGTCTTCGGCCGCTAGCGATTGCCCGGTGGCAATTGCCTGAGGGTCCTTGTCGAAACCCAGCAATCGGCCATCAGGGCCAAGATTCTGCAAGATGAGGCGGCTGTGACCGCCACGCCCGAACGTGCCGTCCATATAGCAGCCATCAGCACGCACTGCGAGAGCCTCTACGGCTTCGTCGAGCAGTACGGTGATGTGGGTAAAGCCGCTATTCATAGTCACAGGATCAGATCACGTAATTCATCAGGCATCGCGCCCGGTTGTTGAATGGCCGCCAGATCCGCATCAGCAAGAGCGTTCCAGGCGTCCTCGTCCCACAGTTGAAACTTGTTGAGCTGGCCTACCAGCATCACGCGCTTGTCGAGCTTCGCGTATTCGCGCAGCCGTGGCGGCACCAGAAAACGGCCGCTGCCATCGAGTTCGAGGTCTACGGCGTTGCCGATCAGCAGACGCTGCAAGCGGCGGTTCTCTTCACGAAAGGTTGCAAGGTCACGTAATTTGGCCTCGATCAGCTCCCATTCGGAGAGCGGATAAAGGCACAAGCAAGGATCTACGGCGTCAATGGTCACGATCAGTTGCCCGGCGCTGCGCGAATCGAGCTCGTCGCGGTACCGGCTCGGCATAGCGAGACGGCCCTTTGCATCGAGATTGATCGCGTTTGCACCACGAAACACAGGCGCTTTCTCCGAATTCTAACTTTTAGCGTTAAAAAAACCCACTTCGCGCCACTTTCTGCCACTTGCGCACACTATAGGAACCCGCCCACCACACCGTCAAGGCACGGTCCTAAGGAAATCCCTTACATAACTGGTATTTAGGAGCGATATCGGACGATCAGCACGAAAAAAGCGCGCCTTCGGACGGAAAATTCCGACGCAACTCATGCGAGTGCGCAGCGAACTTAAAGTGATTTGTGAGGTGAAAGATTTTTTTGGTATTACGAAGGGTTTTTAAACTGAGCGATTCAGAGGGGATGCAGAAGGAAAAGGTGGAGAGTCGATCTGTAAGCCGGGTTCTGTCGAGGACAGTCATTCCTCTACGACGGCCATCACTGGACGTCTTTAGCAACCTACCCGGTTCCAGCGCGGGCCACGCCTTGGAACCCTATTTGGTCTTGCTCCGAGTGGGGTTTACCTTGACCACGACCTGTTGCCAGACGTGCGGTGCGCTCTTACCGCACCTTTTCACCCTTACCGGCGCCGAAGCGCTTAGGCGGTTATTTTCTGTGGCACTTTCCGTAGGCTCACGCCTCCCAGGCGTTACCTGGCACTCCGCCCTATGGAGCCCGGACTTTCCTCCCCCCCTTGACTGCAAAAGCAACAAGAGGCAGCGACTGTCCAATCGACTCTCCGCTGCCAAGGTTAGCGGCACACCTCACTCAGAACAAGCTTTAAAACGTCGCAGGGCCGCGCCGCAGCGCTTTATTCCCCGTTTTGCTTGTCCAGCGCGACCTGATACAACAGATTCTTGCGCACGCCGGTGATCTGCGCCGCCAGGGCCGCTGCGCGCTTGAGCGGCATCTCTTCGAGCAACAGGTCAAGGATGCGTCGGGCTTCACTGCCGACCACGTCTTCGTCTTCCGGCGCAGTCCAGCCCGCAACCAGGACCACGCATTCGCCCCGCTGCTGATTGCTGTCACTTTCGACAAACTGGCGCAGTTCGCCCAGGGGCAAGCCCTTGAGCGTTTCGAAGGTCTTGGTCAATTCCCGCGCGAGCAACGCAGGGCGCTGGGCGCCGAACACCAGCTCAAGGTCCTGCAGGCATTCCAGAATGCGATGCGGCGCCTCGTAGAAAATCAACGTGCGTGGCTCTTCCTTCAACAAATCAAGACGCGCGCGACGGCCGACCGCCTTGGCGGGCAGAAAGCCCTCGAAGATAAAGCGATCAGAGGGCAGGCCGGCGGCTGAAAGCGCGGCAATCAAGGCGCAGGCCCCAGGCACCGGAACCACTGCAATGCCGGCAGCCCGGGCCTGACGCACCAGATGGTAGCCGGGGTCGGAAATCAGCGGTGTGCCCGCATCGGAAATCAGCGCGATGCTGTCCCCGGCCAACAACCTCGTGATGAAGCGGCTGCCTTCGTCACGCTCGTTATGCTCATGACAGGCGGCGAGCGGCGTTGAAATGCCGAAATGCTGCATCAGACGCTGGGAGTGACGGGTGTCCTCGGCGGCAATCAGAGCGACCTCGCGCAACACTTTCAACGCCCGCACGCTCATGTCATCCAGATTGCCGATTGGCGTGGCCACTACATAAAGCGAGCCCGCGGCGGAATTCAAAGCAACTGGAGCAGTCAAAGCGCAGACCTCATGATTTTTTACCCGAATCGGGCGACAGGTCGCATTGTACAGACTCAGAACGTTTCGATTGCCCCACAGCCGCACGGAACATTGTAAAAAGGCAGGAAACCCAAGAGCGGTCGACGCTGACAATTTCTGCAACCACAAGTGTGTCTTTTCGACCTCGCCAGGTCAGCGCAGCGACTAATATCTGTACATCACTACCAACGACATCGCGCCCTTGCCAGTGCTTGGGTACAATTCCCCGCTAAATTGCTCGAGTATCAGGACTTTATACATGATCGCTTGCCTGCGGCTATTCTCTGCCCTCTGCCTCGCTGCCCTGCTGGCGGCCTGCGCCAGCTCGCCTTCGTCCAGCCTTGGCGAACTTCCACGCACGCCAGACGCCAGCATCGAGCAATTGCTCGATCAGGCTGCTGCGGCCAAGACTCCGGACCAGGCCGCAGTGCTGCGATTGAGCGCTGCGGATCTGGCCAACCGGCAGAACAATCCTGGTCGCGCTGCGCAAATCCTTGCCCAAGTGAAGATGGACGCGCTCAAGCCTGGCCTGCAAGTGTTTGCTGCAACGCTGGACGCCGAGCTGGCCCTGGGTCGCAATCAACCCAAGGCCGCACTTACTGCGCTGAGCCACCCCAGCCTGCAACGCCTGAGCGAACTGTCAGTGGAGCAGCAAGTGCGCACTCACACCGTGCGTGCTCGCGCCCTTGAAGCGGACGGGCAGATCCTGCCTGCAGTGAGCGAGCGCGTGTTCGTCGGTCCTCTTCTTCAGCCTCAGGACCTCAGCGCCAACAACGACGCTATCTGGGCGCTGGTGTCCGCGCTTCCGACAGAGCAACTGCAGAGCGCCGCCACGGATGACCTGGGCGGCTGGCTCAGCCTGGCACGCACCATCAAGGGCGCTGGCACGCTGGAACAGCAACAGGCGGCCATCGACAGCTGGAAGGCACAGAACCCCGCTCACCCTGCAGCCATTCAATTACCTGCAACCCTGGCGCAGCTGCGTGCACTGACCAGCGAGCCGCTGACCCGGATTGCCCTGCTGCTACCACAGGAAGGTCCACTGGCCGCTGTCGCCAAGGCGCTGCGTGAGGGCTTCATGGCCGCGCACTACCAAGCGCAACAGGCGGGGCAGAATCCGCCAGAAATCCAGGTCTTCGACAGTTCGCGTCTGACCTCCATGGACGACTTCTACCGCGATGCAAAAGCGGCCGGCGTGCAGTTGGTCGTCGGCCCGCTGGAGAAGCCACTGGTCAAGCAGCTCACCAGTCGTCCGCAATTGCCGATCAAGACCCTGGCGTTGAATTACAGCGACGCTGGCACTGCAGGGCCTGGCCAGCTGTTCCAGTTTGGCCTGTCGGCTGAAGATGAGGCGCGGGAAGTGGCCCGCCGGGCATGGGCTGACGGCAAACGCAGCGCAGTAGCCATGGTGCCGAAAGGCGAATGGGGCGACCGTGTCCTGGATGCTTTCCGCCAGAGCTGGCAAGCCAAAGGCGGCACGCTGATCGCTGCCGAGCACGTTGATCAGCCTGTTGCGTTGGCACAGCAAGTGGCAGACCTGTTCCAGTTGCGCAATAGCGAAGGCCGCGCGCAGCGTCTGCAAAGCACCGCTGGCACTCAGGTGGCGGCGCAACCGTCGCGTCGTCAGGACATCGATTTCATGTTCCTGGCCGCCACGCCGCAGCAGGCTCAGCAGATCAAGCCGACCATGGTTTTCCAGTACGCTGGCGATGTCCCGGTATATGCGACGTCGCACCTGTTTACCAACAGCAACGATCGCGCCCAGTACATGGACCTCAATGGTGTGCGCTTCTGCGAGACCCCTTGGCTGTTGAACGCCGAAGATCCTCTGCGTCAGCAGGTGATTACCCAATGGCCGCAGGCCTCCGGCGCCCTGGGTCGGCTCTACGCGATGGGCGCCGATGCCTACCGGCTTGCGCCGCGCCTGGGCCAGCTCAGCACCTTGCCCGAAAGCCGCATTGACGGCCTCTCCGGTAGCCTGAGCATCAACCCGAACCGCCGCGTGGAACGTCAGTTGCCCTGGGCTGAATTCGTCGACGGCACTGTCCAGCGCCTGCCGGACACCCCTCAGTAAATGCACGGCAACACCCGCCATACAGCAGGGCGCGAGGCGGAAGCCAGCGCCCTGCGTCATTTACAGCAGCAAGGATTACAGCTGATTGCCCAGAACTGGCTGTGTAAACGTGGCGAGCTTGATCTGGTCATGCTTGACGGGGATACAGTAGTATTCGTCGAAGTTCGCTATCGCCGCCATTCAACCTGGGGCGGAGCGCTGGAAAGCGTCGATTTTCGCAAGCAGCAGAAGGTCATCCTGGCGGCACAGCTGTTTCTGCAGAGCGAGCCTCGCTGGCAATCGGCTGCATGCCGGTTCGATGTGGTCGCCATCGAAGGCAATCCTCAGGACAGACGCCCCTTGAACTGGGTTCAGCATGCGTTCGAGAGCTGAATGCAGACTGGGTCGACGCTTACTCTTCACCGATTTCGCTTTTGGCATTGCGCGCTGCCACTGCCTGTGCCGGGATGCTTGCACGCTCCTGCGCAGGCGAGTCCTGCGCAATACGCTCTCATAAGGTCACCCGATGGACATGCAATCCCGAATCCGCCAGCTTTTTCAGGCCAGTATCGATACCAAGCAGCAAGCCATGGAGGTGCTCGCGCCGTACATCGAGCAAGCCAGCCAGGTCATGGTCAACGCCCTGCTCAACGAGGGCAAGATGCTCGCTTGTGGCAACGGCGGTTCCGCAGGCGACGCCCAGCACTTCTCATCCGAGTTGCTCAATCGCTTCGAACGCGAACGCCCCAGCCTGCCCGCCATTGCCCTGACCACTGACAGCTCGACCATCACCTCGATTGCCAACGATTACAGCTTCAACGAAGTGTTCTCCAAGCAGATTCGCGCGCTGGGGCAGCCGGGGGATGTGCTGCTGGCTATCTCCACCAGTGGCAACTCGGCCAATATTATTCAGGCGATCCAGGCCGCACATGATCGCGAAATGATTGTCGTAGCATTGACCGGTCGCGATGGCGGCGGTATGGCCTCGTTGTTGTTGCCCGAAGACGTCGAAATCCGCGTACCGGCCAAAGTCACTGCACGTATTCAAGAAGTCCACCTGCTGGCGATCCATTGCTTGTGCGATCTGATCGACAGCCAACTGTTCGGGAGTGAAGAATGACCGTTAATCGCCTAAGCCTGCTGGCTCTGACCCTGTGCCTGAGCATCAGCGGATGCAGTTCGGTGCTGACCGCCACCCGCGACAAGCCCATCGATGATGATCGTGGCACGCGCACGTTCGGCAGCAAGATCGATGATTCGCTGATCGAGACCAAAGCCGCCGTCAATATCGCCAAGGCCAGCCCCGATCTGGACCAGAACTCGCACATCGTAGTGACCAGCTATAACGGTGTGGTGCTGTTGGCGGGCCAGACACCGCGTGCAGACCTCAAGGCCTTGGCGGAGAAGGAAGCCAGCGCGGTACAGCGGGTCAAGAAGGTCAACAACGAGCTACAGGTGATGGAGCCCTCTTCGCTACTGGCGCGCAACAATGACGCCTGGCTGACGACCAAGGTCAAGAGTCAGATGCTGACGGACAGCGCCATCCCTGGCTCGCGGATCAAAGTCGTGACCGAGAACGGCATCGTCTTTCTGCTCGGTCTGGTGACGCAACAGGAAGCCACCCGCGCGACCAATCTGGTGCAGGGCGTGTCCGGCGTACAGAAAATCGTCAAACTGTTCGAATACATCGACTGATGCTCGACGCAGGCATGAAAAAGGCGACCCTCGGGTCGCCTTTTTCTTTGCACCTGAACTACTTCACGACCTTCAGGCTTGGCCGACCACTCGGGCGCGGCGGCTCGGAGTCCGGCGGCGGCAGGTCATCGCCCGATTCGACGCCCTCATCGCCCTCCAGCGGCGACTCCAGGTCGAAAACCATACCCTGGCCATTCTCCCGGGCGTAAATCCCCAGAATGGCGCCTATAGGCACGAACAGCGTGTGCGGCACACCACCAAAGCGGCCTTCAAAACTGACCGCGTCGTTGTCCATGTGCAGGTGGCGCACAGCGGACGGCGAGACGTTCAGGACAATCTGCCCATCGCTGGCAAACCCTTGCGGGATCTGCACTGACGGGTATTCCGCATTGACCAGCATATGCGGGGTGCAATCGTTATCGACGATCCACTCGTAAAGAGCGCGAATCAGATAAGGGCGACTGGAGTTCATTAACGGCTCCTTAGGCCTTAGCGCATGTCGCGTTCAGCTGCAGACAGACTTGCCTGAAAAGCCTCACGCGCAAACTGGCGCTCCATATAGTCAAGCAACGGCTTGGCAGGCCGCTGCAATTCAATACCCAACACAGGCAAACGCCAGAGTATGGGCAATAGACAGCAATCGACCAAGCTTTGCTCGTCGCTCATGAAAAAAGCTTTTTCGGCAAACAGCGGCGAAACCCCGGTCAGGCTCTCGCGCAGCTCTTTGCGTGCCTGCACGCGCGCAGCTTCTTTGCTGCGCGGCTCGAGGATCAGGTCGACCAGCGCACACCAGTCACGCTGGATGCGATGGATCAGCAACCGGCTGTTGGCTCGCGCAACGGGGTAAACCGGCAGCAAAGGCGGATGCGGGTAGCGCTCATCCAGATATTCCATTACGACGGTGGATTCGTACAACGCCAGATCACGATCAACGAGCGTCGGCACGCTGCCGTATGGATTGACCTCGATCAACTTCGCTGGATGGGTTCCCGTCACCACGTCGATGATCTCAGCGCTGACACCCTTCTCGGCGAGCACGATACGCACGCGGTGGGAATAGTGGTCGGCGGGGTCGGAGTAACAGGCCAACCGATTGGTCACGCCCATGGCGGTCCTCCTCGCTTAAATTTATTGAAAGCCATAAAACGCAAATGCCGGAGCACCCGCGACAATGACCGCTTTAAGGCAGTGGTCATTGCGGGCGACAAGATAGCTCATTTACGCAGGTTCAATGCTGCAATCTTGCCGTAATCGCCATATTTTCCATGGCTTTGCGTTCAAGACGAGGTGGCAGCGACAGGCATCTCAACGAATATCCTTCCAGTACTCCCGCTTGAGCAGATAGGCAAACACGAAGAAGAAGACCAGGTACAGCAGTACATAAGTGCCGATGCGCTGATGTCGCAGCTTGTTCGGGTCTGCCGAATAGGCGAGAAAGGTCACCAGATTTTTGATTTTCTCGTCGAATTGCGCTTCGCTCAGGCTGCCGCTGCCGGGCACGACCGCCAACTTGTTGCATGCCTCGTGACTCGATGGCGGGCCAGCCAGTGGCTCATGCTGCGCCTGCTGAACCGGCTTGCAGTCCAGTACCTGACGGCCCTGCCAGCCTGCGAGGACATTAGGCATCGCAACATTGGGCAATACCTGGTTATTGACGCCCCAGGGTCGCGCGGGGTCTTCGTAGAAGGTACGCAGATACCCGTAAAGCCAGTCAGTGCCGCGCACCCGCGCGACCAGGGTCAGGTCCGGTGGCGCGGCCCCGAACCACACTTTGGCGTCCGCAGGCTGCATGGCGCTGATCATGTGATCGCCGATTTTGGCGCCCGTGAACGCAAGCTTGTCCAGCATCAATTCGTGGGGAATGCCGAGATCGTCGGCCACACGCTCGTAGCGCTGGAATTTCGCCCCGTGACAGCCCATGCAGTAATTGACGAAGGTGCGAGCGCCATCCTGCAGCGCTGCCCGATCCGAAACGTCGATCTCGACCTTCGCAAGCGGCGCGGCTGTGCCTCCAGCCGCCATAGAGAGCATGGGCAACACCGCCAGAATCAGTGCAAGCCATCGCATTTTCATCAGCCTGTCACCCTGTCCGGCACCGGTCTGGTTTGTTCCAGCCGGGTATACCACGGCATCAATATGAACCAGGCGAAATACAGACCTGTGCACACCTGCGACAGCAACGTTCGCCCTGGGGTTGGGGCCGCTGCGCCCAGCACCCCCAGGGTCACGAAAGAGAGACAGAACAGCGCCAGCCCGAGCCGGCTCATCCAGCCCTTGTAACGCATGGACCGGACCGGACTGCGATCCAGCCAGGGCAGTACGAACAGCACCGCGATGGCCGCGGCCATGGCAATGACGCCCAGCAGCTTGTCCGGGACGGCGCGCAGGATCGCGTAGAACGGCGTGAAGTACCACACCGGCGCGATGTGCTCGGGGGTCTTCAGCGCGTTGGCCATTTCAAAGTTGGGCTTCTCCAGAAAGTAGCCGCCCATTTCCGGAAAGAAAAACACGATCGAGCAGAACACGAAAAGAAACAGGACCACAGCCACGAGATCCTTGACCGTGTAATAAGGATGAAACGGGATGCCATCCAGCGGAATGCCGTTTTCATCTGTGTGCTTCTTGATGTCGATGCCATCCGGGTTATTCGAACCAACATGATGCAAGGCCAGGATGTGCAGCACCACCAGCCCCACGATGACCAGCGGCAAGGCCACCACATGCAAGGCAAAGAAACGGTTCAAGGTGATCCCCGAAACCAGATAATCGCCGCGTATCCACTCGGTGAGGCCCTGGCCAACCACCGGGATTGCGCCGAACAGCGAAATGATCACCTGTGCGCCCCAATAGGACATCTGCCCCCAGGGCAGCAGATAGCCCATGAAAGCCTCCGCCATCAGCGCCAGATAAATCAGCATGCCGAACACCCAGACCAGCTCCCGGGGCTTTTGGTAGGAGCCGTAAAGCAACCCGCGAAACATGTGCAGGTAAATGACGATGAAAAAGGCTGACGCGCCGGTCGAATGCAGCAGCCGCAGAATCGATCCGAAGGCGACATCACGCATGATGTATTCGACAGACGCGAAGGCACCTTCTGCTGTCGGCGTGTAACTCATGGTCAGCCAGATACCGGTCAGCACCTGATTGACCAGCACCAGCAGCGCCAGTGAACCGAAGAAGTAAAAGAAGTTGAAATTTTTCGGCACGTAGTACTTGCTGAGATGGCTCTCCCACAGCTTGGTGGCAGGAAAACGGGCGTCTAGCCAGGCCATGAACTTGCTCATCACGCGGTCTCCTGATCGACACCAATGACAATGATGTTATCGGACTCGTAAGCATGGGGCGGAACCGGCAGATTCACGGGCGCAGGCTGCGCTTTGTACACCCGGCCGGCCAGGTCGTAACGGGAGCCGTGGCAGGGACAGAAATAACCGCCCAACCAGTCCTTGCCCAGATCAGCAGGGGCCACTTCAGGACGAAACGTCGGCGAGCACCCAAGGTGGGTGCATATACCGATCAGCAAGAGTATTTCCGGCTTGATTGATCGCGTCACCGGGTCAACGTAAACCGGCTGGACCGAATGCTTCGACTCGGGATCAGACAGCCGACCCGCCATACTGCCCAGCGCGCTCAGGATCTGCTCGGTGCGCCGCACGATAAACACCGGTTGTCCGCGCCATTCGGCAACCATCTGCTGACCCGCCTCGATCTTGCTGATGTTTACCCGAACCGGTGCCCCCGCCGCTTTCGCTTTGGCACTGGGAAACCATGACCCTACGAACGGGACCGCTGCCCCCACCACTCCACCGCCACCGACCACCGAGGTCGCGGCCACCAGAAAGCGACGTCGGCCCGCGTTCATGCCGTCATTGCTCATTGCGTCCTCTCCCGACAGCGCTAGGCCTTTTTGGTCCAGTCCTGCATTTGAAAACTGAAGGTTCTGAAATTTGCCGGATGGTAGATAGAAACCGGTCAGGCCACAAGCAAACACAACAACCAAAGCCCTTGAAAACATCCGCCCACCCAGCATCAGCCACGCTACGCAAACGTCAAACAGCTGCCATAAAAAAACGCCCAGCTCCGTGAGGAGGCTGGGCGTTCTTTTTGAACGAAGAGCGAATTAACGCTTCGAGTACTGCGGACGCTTACGCGCTTTACGCAGACCGACTTTCTTACGTTCAACTTCACGCGCGTCACGAGTCACGAAGCCTGCTTTACGCAGAGCGCCGCGCAGGGTTTCGTCGTACTGCATCAGAGCGCGAGTGATACCGTGGCGGATTGCGCCAGCCTGGCCACTTACACCGCCGCCGATGACGGTGACGTAGATGTCGAACTTCTCGACAGTCTCAGTCAGTTCCAGCGGCTGACGAACTACCATGCGGGCAGTTTCGCGACCGAAGAAATTCTCCAGCGAACGGTTGTTGATGGAGATGTTACCGGTACCTGGACGCAGGAAAACGCGAGCGGTTGCGGTCTTGCGACGGCCAGTGCCGTAATTTTGAGTCGCCGACATAATGAACTATTCCGTTAAAACTTCAGTTCTTGGGGCTGCTGAGCAGTATGAGGGTGTGCAGTGCCCGCATAGACTTTCAGCTTACGATACATGTCGCGACCCAGCGGGTTCTTAGGCAGCATGCCTTTAACCGCGGTCTCGATCACACGCTCAGGAGCTTTGGCGATCAGCTTTTCAAAGTTGATCGACTTGATCCCGCCCGGAAAACCGGAGTGAGAGTAGTAGATTTTGTCGGTGGTTTTAGCACCGGTAACGCGAATCTGCTCGGCATTGATCACTACGATGTAGTCACCGGTGTCGACGTGCGGAGTGTATTCAGCTTTGTGCTTGCCACGCAGACGGCTAGCGATCTCTGTAGCCAGACGACCCAGGGTCTGACCAGCAGCATCGACTACGAACCACTCGCGCTTAACTGTTTCCGGTTTAGCAGTAAAAGTTTTCATTATTTAGCCTCAGGGGCCGCCCTGATAAATTGAGACGGCGGATCTTACTGAATAGATCGTACTCTGACAAGCAAAATGTCAGAGGCAGCCGAAATACAGGCGCTGTGGGGGCTGGGGTCGGCGCGCCTGTCGTACGACAATTTGTTTCCTGGCAGATGGCGCATCACTTCCATCGCAAAGAGCCGCGGAATTATGCCGTTTGCGAAATAAATTTCAACCTGCTTTTATGGTTCCACCATCAGAGGAGACCAAAATGGATTATCGCCAACTGGGCAAGACCGACCTGAATGTCAGCGCACTGTGCCTGGGCACCATGACCTGGGGCGAGCAGAACAGCGAGCCAGAGGCCTTCGCCCAGATCGAACGCGCTAAAGCCGCGGGGATCAACTTTCTGGATACCGCAGAAATGTATCCGGTGCCGCCAAAGGCCGAAACCTATGCCAGCACCGAAATAATCATCGGCAACTGGTTCAAGCAGCGAGGCGACCGCGCCGACTGGATCCTGGCCAGCAAGATTGCCGGCCCCGGCAATGCCATCGAGCATATCCGTGGCGGCAATCTCAAGCACAACCGCGAACACATTGTCGCGGCACTGGATGCCAGCCTGGCCCGCCTGCAGACTGATTACCTAGACCTGTATCAGTTGCACTGGCCGGAACGCAGCACCAACTTCTTCGGCAAACTAGGCTATACCCACAACGATGAAAGCTTCACGCCGCTGGAAGAAACCCTCGAGGCGCTGGACGAACAGGTCAAGGCAGGCAAGATCCGTCATATCGGCCTGTCCAACGAAACGCCCTGGGGCACGATGAAGTTCCTGCAACTGGCCGAAAGCCGTGGCTGGCCGCGAGCAGTGTCGATCCAGAATCCGTACAACCTGCTCAACCGCAGCTTCGAAGTCGGCCTGGCAGAGGTCGCCATGCGCGAGCAATGCGGCCTGCTGGCCTATTCGCCACTGGCGTTCGGCATGCTGTCGGGCAAGTACGACGGTGGCGCGCGCCCCGCAAAGGGCCGCCTGAGCCTGTACAGCCGCTTCACGCGCTACTTCAACCCACAGTCGGAAGCAGCGTGCAGCCGATATGTGGCCCTGGCGCGCGAGCACGGCCTGGACCCGGCGCAAATGGCACTGGCCTTTGTCACTGGCCAGCCGTTTGTTACCAGCAACATCATTGGCGCAACCACCCTTGAGCAACTGGACAGCAACATCGCCAGCTTCGAGCTGACGTTATCGGAAGAGGTGCTGGCGGGCATCGAGGCGATTCACAAGGATCACCCGAACCCTGCTCCGTAATTCAGGCCCGTGGGACCGGCTTCAGCCGGGAAGGCGATCTGTACAACAACACATTTTCGGTGGCTGTACAGGCCCCTTCCCGGCTGAAGCCAGTCCCACAACGCGATCCCACAAGCTGCCCACTTTTATCCCGGAACTGGACACATCAGGGAAAAAATAAGACGATCCAGCCGTTGTCTGACCTTTTTCCCATATAAGAATAAAAGCCTATGTCCGCCCACGCCCCCGCGCCCTTGCGGCGCGTCAGCATCCTCGCCATCGATGGGGTGTTCGCCTCCACGTTGATGCAAGCCAGGGATTTCTTTCACCTCGCCGCCCTGCGTTACAGCAGGCAACTGGGCCAGGGCAGAACCCCTGCGTTCGAGATTCGTCTGGTCAGCCCCGACGGCAAACCCGTGCGCAGCTTCAGCGAAGTGATTCTGCCGGTGGATGGCAGCCTCGAACCCAGTGACGTGATCGTCATTCCTGCCTTCGCCGACAACTTCGACGTACTGCGCCTGCGCTACCCACAGATCGTGCCCTGGCTGCGTGAACAGCACGCGAGTGGGGCTGTGCTCTGCGGAGAAGCCAGCGGCGTTTTCTGGCTGGCTGAGGCTGGCTTGCTCGATGGCAAGGAAGCGACCACCTACTGGCGCTTTTTCAACGACTTTGTCGAGCGCTTCCCGCAGGTGCTGCTTAATCAGGAAAAGCACCTGACCGATGCCGACAATCTGTATTGCGCTGGCGGCACCACGTCATCCTGCGACCTCTACATCTACCTCATCGAGCGCTTCTGCGGCGCCAACGTAGCGCAGACGGTGGCCCGGGACATTCTCTACGAGGTACAGCGCAATTACGCTCCAGGGCGCATGGGCTTTGGCGGGCAGAAACTGCATCAGGACGTGCTGATCCTGCAGATTCAGCACTGGCTTGAAGAGCATTTCGCAGACAAGTTTCGTTTCGAAGACGTCGCCCGCAATCACGGCATGAGCATCCGCAACTTCATGCGCCGTTTCCAGACCGCAACCGGCGACAAGCCGCTGCATTACCTGCAACGCCTGCGCATCGAGACGGCGAAAGGTTTGCTCTCGGGCACGCGCAAGAGCATCAAGACCATCAGCTATGAAGTGGGCTATGACGACGCCAGCTTCTTTGCCCGCCTGTTCCGCCAGCACACTGAACTGTCGCCGAATCAGTATCGGCAGCAGTTTCAGCAGGCGGCGTGATGGGGGCCGACGCAGATGGAGTGTAAGGAGCCAACTCGTTGGCGAAGCGAAATACCTGACTCGGCAGGCCTGACGTCTCGCCAACAAGTTGGCTCCTACATAGACGCGTCTGCCACGCGCCAACGCAGCTAAGGCTTGTGCGCCCGGGACAGGAACTCGTGGGATTGCATTTCCAGCAGACGACTGAGCGTGCGCTGGAATTCGAAGTTCAGGCGGCCGCCGGTATACAGGTCTTTGAGTTCGACTTCGGCCGAGATGATCAGCTTGACGTTGCGATCATAGAACTCGTCAACCATGTTGATGAAGCGGCGAGCGATGTCGTCTGTAGTGACGCTCATCTGCTCGACACCGCTGAGCAGCACAGCGTGGAAAATCTTGCCCAGCTCGATGTAATCGTTCTGGCTGCGAGGCCCGTCGCACAGCTCACGGAAGTCGAACCAGGCGACATCATCGCAGGTGCGCAGCGCACGGATTTCGCGATTCTCGATCATCAGCACATCGTTTTCGACAGCCTTGGTGCACTCGGGCGTCAGCGCCTTGAAGCTCTTGCGCATGCTTTGCTGAGCGGCCTCGTCGAGGGGGAAATGGAACAGCTCCGCCTGCTCCAGATGACGCAGGCGATAGTCGACACCGCTGTCGACGTTGACGATGTCGGTATTCTGCTTGATCAGCGCAATGGCCGGCAGGAAGCGGGCACGCTGCAGGCCATCCTTGTACAAGCCATCGGGGACGATATTCGAGGTGGCGACCAGGGTCACGCCATTCTTGAACAGCTCTTCCATCAGCGTGCCGAGGATCATCGCGTCGGTGATGTCGGAGACGAAAAACTCATCGAAACAGATCACCCGCGCTTCGTCGGAAAACCGCCGGGCAATGATGGTCAGGGGGTTTTTCTCGCCCTTGAGGGTCCTCATCTCTTCATGCACGCGCTTCATGAAGCGGTGGAAGTGAGTGCGCACCTTCTGCTCGAACGGCAACGCTTCGAAGAAGGTGTCGACCAGGTAAGTCTTGCCTCGCCCAACGCCACCCCAGAAGTACAGGCCCTTGACCGGCGCCTGCTCTTTCTTGCCGAACAGCTTGCCGAACATACCCGGCTTGCTCTGGCTAGCCGACACCAGATCATCGTAAAGACGCTGCAAATGACGCACGGCAGTTTCCTGCGCCGCATCATGAAAGAAGTCGGGGCGTTTCAGATCTGCTTGATATCGTTCTAGAGGGGTCATATTCGCTAGCAAGGCAACAAAAACGGGACGTCACTGTAGCGACGGCCCGTCAGATTGGCAATCAATCCCGAGCGGGTGCCAGCGCCAGTTTCAGGCTCTGGACCGCAGCATCGCGGCTGGTGGCATCGGCGAACGACGGGCTGTCAGCCACGCACTGCCCCTCAAGCCACAGCGTGAAGCCGTTGTCATCAGTGCGAATGTCCAGCTCGCCGCCCTGCTGCAATTGCTTGCTCACCACGCCAGCCGCCTTGCCGTCGGCGAAATGGCGCGACAACAGCAGTTGCTCGCCTTCGGCCGCCAGCAGACGGAAGCGGAAGCTGCCATCCTCATCGCGAAAGCTGACAAAGCGCGCGCCCTTGGCGGCCTTTTTCTTGCCGGTCTCAGCCACCTGTACGCTGCTGCGGAACGAGCGCAGGCCCACTGCCTCGCGCAGCTCGCCAAGGAACGGTGTGGCGACCTTGCGCGCCTTCTCGGCTCCTGCCTGAAGAATGTCCTCCAGCTCGGCCGGACGCTCGATCAGGCGGTGGTAATTTTCTCGTGCTTCGCCCAGTTGAGCGTCCAGCAAGGTGAACAGCCGGTTCTTGGCCTCGCCCCAGCCCATGCCGTGCAACAACTCGGCGCGGAATTCGGCGCTCTGCTCAGGCGTGGAAAAAGCCTGGTGCAGCGTGAACAGGTGGGAGTTGTCCGGATCCTTGGCTTCGCCAGGTGCCTTGGAGTCAGTGACGATGCGCGAGATCGCGTCCTTCATCTCCTTGGAACTGCTGAACAGCGGAATCGTGTTGTCGTAGCTTTTCGACATTTTGCGGCCATCGAGGCCGGGCAACGTCGCTACGCTTTCCTCGATCAGCGCTTCGGGCATGACAAAGAACTCTTTGCCATTGCCGAACAGATGGTTGAAGCGCTGACCGATGTCCCGCGCCATCTCGACATGCTGAATCTGGTCGCGGCCCACCGGCACCTGATGGGCGTTGAACATCAGGATGTCGGCGGCCATCAGCACCGGATAGCTGTAGAGCCCCATGGTAATCCCGGCGTCCGGGTCTTCACCGGTGTCGACATTGCGATCCACCGAGGCCTTGTAGGCGTGGGCCCGATTAAGCAGGCCCTTGGCCGCGACGCAGGTCAACAGCCAGGTCAGCTCGGGAATTTCCGGGATATCGGACTGGCGATAGAAAGTCACGCGCTCCACATCCAGACCGGCAGCCAGCCAGGTCGCGGCGATTTCCAGACGCGAGCGCTGAATCCGCAGCGGGTCATCGCACTTGATCAGGGCGTGGTAGTCCGCCAGAAAGTAGAACGAATCAGCGTCAGTCTGGCGGCTGGCAACAATGGCCGGGCGAATTGCGCCAGCGTAGTTGCCCAGGTGAGGTGTACCGGTGGTAGTGATGCCGGTCAGGATGCGAGTGGTCATGGCAGGTCGCTTATGGTGCTGTAATCAATTCGAAAGGCGCGGCATGACCAGATCCTTGAGATCGGTCAGCTTGCCGTGAAAAAAGTGTCCGCATTCTGCCACTTTCAGCAGCTCATGGGCACGGGTCTGCGCGGCGGACCAGTCGTGGACCAGCTGCGGATCGACAACTTCATCGTCACCGGGCTGAATCACGATCAGCGGACCCTGCTGCGGCAACGTATCCTGCTCGGACAGGCGCATGACCGCAGGCGCCACCATGAACAGCCGCTCAACCGGCTGCCCTGCCGCTTCGAGGCGCCCGCCAAGACTGGCAGCCACGTAGCCGCCGAAGGAGAAGCCGAACAACGTCAGCGGCAATCCGGGGTGCGTGGCCAGCAGCCAGCGCGCGGCGGCCTGGGCATCATCAATCTCGCCTGCGCCTGCTGCAGATGTACCGGCACTGGCGCCAACGCCGCGATAATTGAAACGCAATGTGATCAACCCGGCATCGCGAGCCGTGCGTTGCAGGGTCGAGACGACCTTGTTGAGCATGGTCCCACCCTGAATCGGATTGGGGTGGCAGATCAACGCCAGCCCGCGAGCTTGGGGTAGATCCAGGTGCAACGCTTCCAGTTGACCCATCGGGCCATCGATCAAAACGGGGGTTTCGCGCATGAGCAAAAAGGAACTCCGTGACCTCGCTAGGGGTCGACTCGTCTAGCTGATTGACTGCCAAAAGCGTATCCGTGAGCGTCTCGCGGTATACAGAGCAGGTTCGAGCCGTTAACGTAAAGCAAAGCCGTTTATAGAGGAAGGACTCGTGGAACTCTCGCTCTTAGTTTGGTTGTTGCCGACACTTGCACTGGTCGCCGGTGTTGCCATCGGTTTCGTGGTTGCGCGTCTGCTGCCCAATGCCGCTCCCAATGGAACCCAGCGCCAGCTGGACGACGTTCAGGAGCGTTTCGATGCCTATCAGAATGAAGTGGTCACCCATTTCAACAGCACCGCGAATCTGGTGCAGAAACTCTCGCAGAGCTATCAGGACGTTCAGGAGCACCTGGCCGAAGGTGCCAATCGTCTGGCCACCGATGACCTCACGCGCCAGCGTCTGCTGGCGGCCCTGCACCCTGAAGCCAATCCGGTTCATCGCGACCGCCTGACGCCACCTCGTAGCACCGAGGCGCCCAAGGACTACGCGCCCAAAGCCGGCAACGCACCGGGCATGCTCGACGAGCATTACGGGCTGAAAAAGCCGTAAGCGAACGCTGAACCGAAAAGCCCGCCATTTGTTGAAGATGGCGGGCTTTTTTTGTCTGCGTAAAACTTGTGAAGAAACTTCCTACGGGTTTTCAGGACCGCTGCTGATATTAATGCCTCCAGGTGGCCTCTATCCTTTTCCGAAAACGGAGGCTACATGGAAACAATCAAAATATTGGCAGTCAGCCTGTTGCTGTCTGGATGCGTGTCAGGGGATTGCGTAAGCAACTGCTACTTGCTCAAAACCCGAAATCATGACCTTGAGCACAAGTGCAATATGGACCCCTACCGACCAGACTGTCCCACAGGGCTGTAGTTAAAAATACCAGGTGCGAATATCTTTCGTGTTATGCGGCCCATTAGTGTTAATCAACTTCAGCTTTTTGAATCGCCCCGGCTCAAACCCAAAACGAGCCCACAGAGCAAATCAGGGCGGATGCAGATAAGTACACCTGACAAATCGCCTTCGCGACCGTCGTAACCTCCGGCGGCTCCCACATAACTCTGCGCAACCTGCATCGGCGGGCTTTTCGTGCCTGTGCAAAACTTGCGAAGAAACTTCCTACAAGTTTTCAGGACCGCTGCTGATATTCATGTTTCCAGGCGGTCTTTATCCTTTTCAGGAAACGGAGGCCACATGAAAACAATCAATATATTGGCAGTCAGCCTGTTGCTGTCTGGATGCGTGTCTGGGGATTGCACCAAAGACTGCGACATCATCATCGAGACTGATATAGAACGTAAACACAAGTGCGATATCGATCCCTATCGGACTGACTGTCCAGTACGCACCGGCTCAACTCCGAAGCGAGGCTACAGGCGATAGCCACCACGATTATCGTCACCAACCAGACGTCCATTACCCTGCAGGGCATAGGGTGCTGAGCTTTCTGCTCCCCAGATTTGCTTGCGGCACAGATATAGAGTGCACAGCCTATTCGCCAATTCGCCATAAAAGCGCACAACGAAGTACAGCTGAAAAACCGCCTTCGCGACCGTCGTGACCTCCGGTGGCTCCCACGTCATACTGCGCCACACACAAAAAACCCGCCATCATCGGCGGGTTTCTTGTTATCGCCGGCTGTCGTCAGATGGCATTACGGTTACGCAACAGATCAAGCACCTGCTTGACGCTCTCGTCGATGCTCAGGCTCTGCGTATCGATCACCAGGTCCGCGTTCAGCGGCACATCGTAAGGGAACGACTCGCCCGGGATGTTATCGCCGTCAGCAGCATACAGGCCCTGCGG
This sequence comes from Pseudomonas viridiflava, assembly GCF_900585905.1. GTDB lineage: Bacteria > Pseudomonadota > Gammaproteobacteria > Pseudomonadales > Pseudomonadaceae > Aquipseudomonas. The sequence goes on along the minus strand of NZ_UTVH01000001.1, from coordinate 231,391 downwards.
GTCGCGCTGGCGGCAGACGGCAGGCGAGGCCTGCACGTAAACCGTCAACAGGCGCTCGGCACCGATCAACGTCCTGGCCTGCTCACGCCCTTCAGCATCAGGGGCCACAAAGGCCGCCAGGGTGATCAGGCCCGCCTGATTGAACTGACGCGCCACGTGAGCGGCACGGCGCCAGTTCTCAGTACGCCCGGCGCGATCCTGCGGCAACCCCTTATTAAGGTCATGACGCAGGTTCTGGCCGTCGAGCACGTAAACGGCGCGGCCCATGTCAAACAGTTTGCGCTCCACCGCGTACGCCAGCGTGCTCTTGCCAGCGCCGGACAGGCCGCTGAACAGAACGGTGGCCGGTTGCTGGCCAAAGCGCTGGGCGCGCTCTTCGGTAGCGACGTGGGCAAGCTCACCATGGTGACTGGCGCCTGCGCCACTGACCGGCTTGGCGATGATCATCCCCGCCCCTACCGTGCCATTGGTCAACCGGTCGATAACGATGAACGAACCGGTGGTGGGGTTGCTGTCATAGCCATCCAGCGCGATGGCCGAGTCGAGGCTGATCTTGACGCGACCGATCTCGTTGAGCTGCAAAGCGCTCGCCGGACCCTCGGCAAGTGTGTTGACGTCAACCCGATGGGTAATGCTGGCAATCGAGCCTGGCACATAGCTCGTGGCCCGCTTGATGTCGTATTTCTTGCCCGGCAGCATGGGCTCTTCGGCCATCCAGACCAGCATGGCATCGAATGCGTCAGTCACCTGCGGAACGTTGTTGGCATGCACCAGCAGGTCGCCACGGGAAATATCGATTTCGTCTTCCATGGTCAAAGTAACGGCCTGACCCGGCCCGGCACTCTCAAGCTCGCCTTCGAAGGTGACGATGGACTTCACCCGGCTGCTTTTGCCTGACGGCAAGACCACGACCTCATCGCCCTTGTGCACGATGCCACTGGCCAGGGTGCCGGCGAAGCCGCGGAAGTTTAGGTTCGGACGGTTGACGTACTGCACCGGGAAACGCAGGTCGGTGTAGTTGCGGTCGCTGGCAATTTCAACGGTTTCGAGGATTTCCATCAACGACTGGCCGGTGTACCAGGGTGAACGTTCGCTCTTGTTGACCACATTGTCACCCTTGAGGGCCGACATCGGCACGAAGGCCATGGTGGTCGGTTTGAACGCGATGCCGTCAGCGAACTTCAGGTAATCGGCCTTGATCGACTCGAACACGCCTTCATCAAAGCCGTTGAGGTCCATCTTGTTGATGGCAACAACGATGTGCTTGATGCCCAGCAACGAGGCGATGTAGCTGTGACGGCGGGTCTGGGTCTGCACGCCGTAACGGGCATCCACCAGAATGATCGCCAGGTCGCAGGTCGAGGCGCCGGTGGCCATGTTGCGCGTGTACTGCTCGTGACCCGGCGTGTCGGCAATGATGAACTTGCGCTTGGCGGTGGAGAAGTAACGATAGGCGACATCAATGGTGATGCCCTGCTCGCGCTCGGCCTGCAGACCATCCACCAGCAACGCCAGGTCGACGTCATCGCCAGTGGTGCCGGACTTCTTCGAGTCGCGGGTGATGGCTTCAAGGTGATCTTCGTAGATCATCTTGGAGTCGTGCAGCAAACGCCCGATCAGCGTGCTCTTGCCGTCATCGACGTTGCCACAGGTAAGAAAGCGCAGCATTTCCTTGCGTTCGTGCTGGCCCAGATAAGCGAGGATGTCTTCGCTGATCAAATCGGATTGGTGACTCATGGGGGTTGAGCTCCGGGCTGTAAGCTTCAAGCGGCAAGCTTGTCGGCGTACAGCTATTCAGAAAATTCCGTAATTCGAGTAAGCATCAAGCGAGCTTGAGGCTCATAGCTGCGCTCTAGAAATAACCCTGACGCTTCTTCTCTTCCATCGAACCTGCGCCATCGTGATCGATGACCCGGCCCTGACGTTCGGACGTTCGTGTCAGCAGCATTTCCTGAATGATGTCGGTCAGGCTGGTGGCTTCGGACTCGACCGCTCCGGTCAACGGGTAGCAGCCAAGCGTGCGGAAACGGACCTTCTTCTTGACGATGCGGGCTTTTTCTTCGTCAGTCAGGTGTTCGAGGATGCGCTCGTCATCGATCATGATCAGCGTGCCGTTCTTCTCGATCACGTCACGTTCGGCGGCGAAGTACAGCGGCACAATCGGGATGCCTTCCAGATAGATGTACTGCCAGATGTCCAGCTCGGTCCAGTTGGAGAGCGGGAACACGCGGATCGACTCGCCCTTGTTGACGTTGCCGTTGTACACGTTCCAGAGCTCGGGGCGCTGATTCTTCGGGTCCCAGCGATGCTTGCTGTCGCGGAACGAGTAGACGCGCTCCTTGGCGCGGGACTTCTCTTCGTCACGGCGTGCGCCACCGAAGGCTGCGTCGAAACCATGCTTGTCCAGAGCCTGCTTGAGGCCCTCGGTCTTCATGATATCGGTGTGCTTGGCACTGCCGTGAGTGAAGGGGTTGATGCCCTGCGCCACGCCGTCCGGGTTGATGTGGGTAATCAGGTCCAGACCCATTTCCTCGACCATCTTGTCGCGAAAGCGATACATTTCCTGGAATTTCCAGCGCGTGTCGACGTGCATGACCGGAAAAGGCAGCTTGCCCGGAAAGAACGCCTTGCGCGCCAGATGCAGCATCACGGCCGAATCCTTGCCGATCGAGTACAGCATCACCGGATTATCAAACTCGGCGGCGACCTCGCGGATGATGTGGATGCTTTCCGCCTCCAGCTGTTTCAGATGCGTCAGTTTATCGACCATGGGTGCTCACGAATTGCGTTCGTTTAGACCGGGCAACGCCCGGGACGGCCAGCGGGCCGTGTTCGAGGCCGCACTCTAGCACAGCGACTTCTTCTATTCAGGAGGCCAGCTAGATCGAAAGGTTCTATGGTTATACTCCCCCGTTCGGGTGATCAGACCGGATTGGGGCAGTCGATGAACAGGTGCTCCAAGGCAAACCGGCGCGCCAGATAATCGCCCAGGGCCTGCACTCCGTAACGCTCTGTGGCATGGTGACCCGCAGCGATGAAACTGATGCCGTTCTCCCGCGCGCTGTGCACGGTCTGTTCCGACGCCTCGCCACTGATGAACAGATCGACCCCGGCCAGCACCGCCTGATCGATATAGCCCTGACCGCCACCCGTGCACCAGCCCACCCGACGCACCATCTCATTGCTGTCGATGAGCAGAGGCTCGCGGCCCAGCACTTCCTGCACGCGACGGGCGAAATCTCTGGGCATCATCGGTTCGTTCAGCGAGCCGACCAGGCCGACCACCCGCGCATCGTCAGGATCCAGCGGCCCCTCGACAGTGATGTCCAGCTGGCGCGCAAGCTGGACGTTGTTGCCGACATCCGGGTGCACGTCCAGCGGCAGGTGGTAGGCCAGCAGACTGATGTCGTGTTTGAGCAGCGTTTTCAGGCGCCGCTGCTTCATCCCCACCACACAGGGGTTTTCGCCTTTCCAGAAATAACCATGGTGCACCAGCACCAGGTCAGCCTGAACCTCCACCGCAGCATCCAGCAACGCCTGGCTGGCAGTCACGCCGCTGACGATGCGCATCACCTGCGGGCGACCTTCAACCTGCAAACCGTTGGGGCAGTAGTCCTGAATGCGGGCGCTGCCCAGATAACGATCGGCTTCTTCGACCAGCGTACTTAGCGCAACAGCCATGAAAGGCTCCTGATTGACGGATTGGGTACGGATCATTGACAGAGCGCATAAGCGTGCATGCAGGTCCAGCCATATTTGCGCGACAGCCTGCCAACTCCTCGTATAATGCCGCCCATTATGGCGCACACAGGCAAGAAGCCGCAGCGCCGAATTTCTCTCAGGACCCGCCTAATGTTCCAGGCACTGCGCTTTTTTGGTTGGCCATTGCTGGCTGGCGTGCTCATCGCTCTGCTGATTATTCAGCGATTTCCGGATCTGGTGGGGCTGCCCAGTCTTGACGTCAACCTGCAGCAGGCGCCGCAGACCACGCTGGTGCAGCAGGGCCAGGTGTCTTACGCCGACGCGGTCAGCAACGCCGCGCCGGCGGTGGTCAACCTGTACACCACAAAAATGGTCAACAAGGAAAAGGCCGCCAATCCAATGTTTGAAGATCCGCAGTTCCGGCGTTTCTTCGGCGACAACCTGCCCAAACAGAAGCGCATGGAATCGAGCCTGGGCTCCGGCGTGCTGATGAGTCCCGAGGGCTACATCCTCACCAACAACCACGTCAGCAGCGGCGCCGATCAGATCGTCGTCGCGCTCAAGGACGGTCGGGAAACCATCGCACGAGTAATCGGCAGCGACCCGGAGACTGATCTTGCGGTGCTCAAGATTGACCTCAAGAACATTCCCGCCATCACCATCGGCCGCTCCGACAGCATCCGCATCGGCGACGTCGCGCTGGCCATTGGCAACCCGTTTGGCGTCGGCCAGACGGTCACCATGGGCATCATCAGTGCCACCGGGCGCAACCAGCTGGGGCTCAATACCTACGAAGACTTCATCCAGACCGACGCCGCCATCAACCCCGGCAACTCCGGCGGCGCGCTGGTGGATGCCTACGGCAACCTGACCGGCATCAATACCGCTATCTTCTCGAAATCAGGTGGGTCGCAAGGCATCGGCTTTGCCATTCCGACCAAGCTGGCCATGGAAGTGATGCGCTCGATCATCGAGCATGGCCAGGTGATTCGTGGCTGGCTGGGCATCGAAGTGCAACCGTTGACCCAGGAGCTGGCCGAGTCGTTCGGCTTGAAAGATCGCCCAGGCATCGTCGTTGCCGGTATTTTCCGCGACGGCCCTGCGCAGAAGGCCGGGCTGCATCTGGGTGATGTGATCCTGAGCATCAACGGCGAACCTGCTGGCGATGGCCGTCGTTCAATGAATCAGGTGGCGCGCACCAAGCCCAAGGACAAGATTGCGATTCTGGTGATGCGCAACGGCAAGGAAGTGAAGCTCAATGCTGAAGTCGGCATGCGCCCGCCACCGCCGCCAGCGGCAGTCCCCGCCGAAGAGCAGTGAATCGCGGGAGCTGCACATTGCGAGGGCCCGACTGGCGCCCTCGCAACCACACACCTGCCTAGAGCCCGGCCAGACCGTCCAGCAGCGCCTGATTCTGCTCCGGCGTGCCGATGCTGATGCGCAAGAACTGCGCGATGCGCGCCTGCGTGAAATGCCGAACGATTACGCCCTGCTCGCGCAACTTCGCGGCAATGCTTGCGGCATCGTGCTGCGGGTGGCGCGCGAAGATGAAATTGGCCGCTGATGGCAATACCTCAAAGCCAAGCTCTTGCAGCTTTGCAGTGAGCGCGTCACGGCTGGCGATCACTGCATTGCGAGTGAGTTCGAAGTGCTCGTGATCCTCGAACGCCACCGCCGCGCCGACGATGGCCAGGCGATCCAGGGGGTAGGAGTTGAAGCTGTTCTTGACCCGCTCCAGCGCCTCGATGAGATCAGGGTGGCCCACCGCAAGGCCGACCCGCAGACCTGCCAGCGAGCGGGATTTGGACAACGTCTGCGTCACCAGCAGATTCGGGTAGCGATCCACCAGGGTGATAGCTGTCTCACCGCCGAAATCAATGTAGGCCTCATCGACAATCACCACCGAATCCGGGTTGGCGGCCAGCATCTGCTCGACGGCCTCAAGCGCCACGAGGCAACCGGTTGGCGCGTTCGGATTGGGGAAAATAATGCCGCCGTTGGGCCGGGCGTAATCCTCGACGCGAATCTGAAACTGGTCATCGAGCGCGACAGTTTCAGGCTCGATGCCGTAAAGGCCGCAATATACCGGGTAAAAGCTGTAACTGATGTCCGGGAACAGCAAGGGCTTGCCGTGCTGGAAGAAAGCGCTGAACGCGTGGGCCAGCACTTCATCGGAGCCATTACCGACGAACACCTGCGCCGCCTGCACGCCGTAATAGGTGGCAACGGCCTGTTTCAGGCGGTCGCCATTGGGGTCGGGATACAGGCGCAGATCGTCGGTCAGCTCGGCACGCATGGCGGCCAGCGCCTTGGGCGACGGGCCATAGGGGTTTTCGTTGGTATTGAGCTTCACCAGCCGAGTCAGTTTGGGCTGCTCCCCCGGCACATAAGGCACCAGGGTATTGACGAAAGGACTCCAGAATTTGCTCATGCTCAGTTCCCCTGCCCTTTGGTTTGCGAGTCGGTGATGCGGTATTCGGCGCTACGGGCGTGGGCGGTGAGAGATTCACCCCGGGCCAGCACCGAGGCGGTCTTGCCCAGCTCGGAGGCGCCCTGCGGCGAGCAATGGATGATCGACGAGCGCTTCTGGAAATCGTACACGCCCAATGGCGAAGAGAAGCGTGCGGTACCGGAGGTAGGCAGTACGTGGTTTGGCCCGGCGCAATAGTCACCCAGCGCTTCAGACGTGTGACGACCCATGAAGATCGCACCGGCGTGGCGGATCTGTGGCAACCAGGCCTCCGGATCAGCCACCGACAGTTCAAGGTGCTCCGGAGCGATACGGTTGGCCACCTCGATGGCTTGCTGCATGTCAGCGACCAGAATCAACGCGCCGCGCCCGTTGATCGACTTGTCGATGATTTCGGCCCGCTCCAGGGTCGGCATCAGGCGGTCGATGCTGGCGGCAACACGCTCGAGAAATTCGGCGTCCGGGCTGACCAGAATCGCCTGCGCATCTTCGTCGTGCTCGGCCTGGGAAAACAGGTCCATGGCAATCCAGTCAGGATCGGTCTGACCGTCGCAGACCACCAGAATCTCCGAAGGGCCGGCAATCATGTCAATCCCCACCTGACCGAAGACGTGACGCTTGGCCGTAGCGACATAGATATTGCCCGGCCCCACGACCTTGTCGACGCGCGGCACGCTCTCGGTGCCGTAGGCCAGCGCGGCGACTGCCTGCGCGCCGCCAATGGTGAACACCCGGTCGACCCCGGCGATGCACGCCGCCGCCAGCACCAGCTCATTGATTTCACCACGGGGCGTAGGCACTACCATCACCACCTCGGCGACACCGGCGACCTTGGCCGGGATGGCGTTCATCAACACTGAAGACGGATAGGACGCCTTGCCTCCTGGCACATAAAGGCCGGCGCGATCCAGCGGCGTGACTTTCTGCCCCAGCACGGTGCCGTCGGCTTCGGTATAGGACCAGGAGTCTTGCTTCTGCTTTTCGTGGTAGACGCGCACCCGCTCGGCGGCCTTCTCCAGCGCCTGGCGCTGAGCCGGGGTGATCCGGCTGAGCGCCAGTTCAAGACGTTCACGCGGCAGGATGAGCTCGGCCATGGAAGCCACCTGCAAACCATCGAAGCGCTGGGTAAACTCCACCAGCGCGGCATCGCCACGCTCGCGAACGGCCTTGATGATTTCGAGCACGCGCTGATTGACCGAGTCGTCAGACACGCTTTCCCAGCTCAACAGATGATCCAGTTGATGTGCGAAATCAGGATCAGCGGCGTTGAGTCGGCGAATTGCGGTCGGTGCAGTCATGGCGAGAGCCTCATAGGAATGGCAAAAACTCAGGCGCCCTAAACTAGCAGTCGATCCGCTTGGGCACCTGAGAATTCTGGCTATGAGGCGGATAGACGGGCGCGACTCAAGGTCGCGCAGGTAAGTCAGCCGCGGTGTCGAGACTCCACTGCGTTGCGCAGGGTGTCGATCAGCGACTGGATGCGCGCGTGTTGCATCTTCATGGAAGCCTTGTTTACCACCAGACGAGAACTGATAGTGGCAATCAGCTCCTGAGGCTCCAGGCCATTGGCGCGCAGGGTGTTGCCGGTATCGACCACGTCGATGATCTTGTCGGCAAGACCGATCAGCGGGGCCAGCTCCATGGAGCCGTAAAGCTTGATGATGTCGACCTGACGCCCTTGTTCGGCGTAGTAGCGCTTGGCGACATTGACGAACTTGGTCGCCACCCGCAGGCGCCCTTTTGGCTCGACGGCGCCAATGGCCCCGGCAGTCATCAGACGACACTTGGCGATCTGAAGATCCAGCGGCTCGTACAGGCCCTGACCGCTGTACTCCATGAGCACATCCTTGCCGGCAACACCCAGATCGGCGGCGCCATGTTCGACATAGGTCGGCACATCAGTGGCGCGCACGATCAGCAGACGCACATCAGGCTGAGTCGTCGGGATAATCAGCTTGCGGCTCTTGTCCGGATTCTCGGTCGGCACGATGCCCGCTTCAGCGAGCAGCGGCAGCGTGTCGTCGAGGATGCGGCCCTTGGACAATGCGATGGTCAACATGGGAAACGTCAGTCCTTATCAGGAAACTCTTGCCCGCTCGCAACTGGCGGCCGACAACTCCTTGTATCGAGCCAGGGCCCGATACAAGGTGAAACGAATCAGAAAGTGCGCTCCGCCGCCCTGAAGCTGCGCGAAGCGTCGGCGGCGCCTGAATCAGACTTGTGATCCAGACGCCCGTTCGTTGCTGCTAGCCCGGTACGCGGCGGATCTTGGCGCCCAGCATCTGCAGTTTTTCTTCGATGCACTCGTAACCACGGTCTATATGGTAAATGCGGTCGATCAAGGTATCACCCTGGGCAACCAGTGCCGAGATCACCAGGCTCGCAGAGGCGCGCAGGTCGGTGGCCATGACTGGCGCGCCCTTGAGTACCTGCGTGCCGGTCACGATGGCAGTGTTGCCTTCAACCTGGATCTGCGCGCCCATGCGGTGCATTTCGTACACGTGCATGAAACGGTTTTCGAAGATGGTTTCGATGACGGCGCCCGTGCCTTCGGCAATGGCGTTGAGCGAAATGAACTGGGCCTGCATGTCCGTCGGGAACGCAGGATAAGGCGCGGTCCGCACATTGACGGCCTTGGGCCGCTTGCCGTGCATGTTCAATTCGATCCAGTCAGAGCCGGTGGTGACTTCGGCGCCAGCTTCCTGAAGCTTGAGCAGCACCGCTTCGAGGATGGTCGGATCGGTGTCCTTGACCTTGACGCGGCCGCCCGTGACAGCAGCAGCCACCAGGTAGGTGCCCGTCTCGATGCGGTCAGGCATGACCTTGTAGGTCGCCGAACCCAGACGCTTCACCCCGTCGATGGTGATGGTGTCGGTGCCCGCACCCTGGATGTTCGCGCCCATGGCGATCAGGAAGTTGGCCAGATCGACCACTTCAGGCTCGCGCGCGGCGTTCTGCAGCACGCTGCGGCCGTTGGCCAGGCTGGCCGCCATCATGATGTTCTCGGTACCGGTCACACTCACGGTATCGAAGAAGAAATTGGCACCGCGCAAACCGCCCTCGGGCGCCTTGGCCTTGATGTAGCCGCCTTCGACGTCGATGATCGCACCCATGGCTTCAAGGCCACGGATGTGCAGGTCAACCGGGCGCGAACCAATGGCGCAACCGCCCGGCAGCGCGACTTCCGCCTCACCGAAGCGGGCAACCATCGGACCCAGCACCAGAATCGAGGCACGCATGGTCTTGACCAGCTCATACGGCGCGACCAGCGTCTTGATGGTGCGCGGATCGATTTCAACGCTGAGCTTTTCGTCGATGACCGGCTCGATGCCCATGCGGCCGAACAGCTCGATCATGGTAGTGATGTCGTGCAGGTGCGGCAGGTTCTGGACAGTCACTGGCCCATCGGCCAGCAGCGTCGCAGCAAGAATCGGCAGGGCAGAGTTCTTCGCCCCGGAGATGCGGATTTCGCCATCAAGACGAACGCCGCCAGTAATAATCAGTTTATCCATTAGAATCTCGACGCCAATTGGCTCAGGTGCGCTCGGCCCACGCAGCGCGGCTGAAAAATTTCATAGTCACCGCGTGGATGCTGCCATCGGCAATCCAGGGGTTCAAATGCGCGTAAACCTGCTGCTGACGCTTGACCGGGCTCAGTGCAGCCAGCTCGTCACTGATGACGTTGAGCTGAAAGTTGCAGCCTTCGCCTTCAACTTCAATGCGGGTCTCGGGCAGCTTGCCTTCAAGGAAACTTTTTACTTCTACGGCGTGCATGTTAAACCTCGACTGACGACCTACGCGCGCGGGTCGGCCATCATACAAAAAAGCCCACTCAATGCGAACCCCGTGTAAACGGGACCCGGACGAGGGGCTTCAGTCAGAATGAATCAATGGGCCTGCAGCAGCTCGGTCAGTTCCGATACCCGGGCGATCTTCTGCATGTCGTCGGGCATCGAGCGAATGGTGACCTGCTTGCCTGCCTGCTGCGCGTCGCGCATGAACGCGAGCAGCAAGGCCAGGCCTACGCTGCTCGACTTCTCGACGCCCGAACAATCAAGGATCACGGTGGGCAACTCGCTGGCATTGATCAGCGCAGCCCCCTGTTTGCGCAGGGTCGGGCCACTCTGATAATCCAGCACACCGGTCAGGTGCAACTCTCCGGGTGCCACAAGCCGCACGGCTGACTCACTCATTGGGCTGGCGCAGCTGCAGGCGCTTTCTCTTTGGCCTTGGCCACTTCGCCTGCCCAGCCATTGATGGTCTTGTCCAGATCGTTGCCGTTACGCTGCATGGCGTCGGCGAACTGATCACGAAACAGCTTGCCGATGTTGATGCCATTGATGATCACGTTGCGGACCTTCCACTCGCCATCGATCTTCACCAGGGTGTACGACACCGGGTAAGTGGCGCCATTACCCTTCACCGTCATGTCGACGCTGGTACGATCAGCACCTTCCGGCTTCTCGGGCGAAACGGTAATACCCTGGTTGTTGTATTCGAGTAGCGCATTGCCATAAAACTGCATCAGGCTGCGCTTGAAGTTTTCTTGGAAGAGCTGCATCTGAGCAGGCGTGGCCTTGCGCGAGTACTTCACGGTCATGATGCTTTTGGAGATGCCGTCGGCATCCACGACAGGGCCGACAATACGGTTTAGCGCATCGTAGAACGCACCCGGATTGGTCTTGTACTGCTCCTTGTTGGTCGCCAGATCACTGAGCAGCTCTTTGGTAGTACGGTCAACCAGATCATGGGCGGACGGTGTAGCGGCAGCGTTTCCCAGCATTGGCAGCACAGCCAGCAATACCAGCAAACCACGGCGCATGACAGAGATCATGTCAAAGCTCCTCATTTAGCGTCTTTGCTCACGGTATTGAGCAGGAATTTTCCGATCAGGTCTTCAAGCACCAGTGACGACTGCGTGTCATGGATAGTACCGCCATCCTTGAGCAGGCTTTCATCGCCACCGACGCTGATACCCACATATTTCTCGCCTAGCAGGCCGGCAGTCAGGATCGATGCAGTCGAATCCACAGGCAGATTATCCACCTTCTTCTTCAACTCCATGGTCACTCGACCGGTGAAGGTGTCGCGATCCAGATCAATGGCAGTGACCCGACCAATCGTCACCCCCGCCATGCTCACCTTGGCTCTGACAGTCAAACCGGCAATATTGTCGAAATTTGCATAAAGTTTGTAGGTGTCAGTACTGGCGCTGGCGCTCAGACCGCTGACACGCAGGGCCAGCAGGAGCAACGCCAGTATCCCGGCCAGCAGGAACAGGCCGACACCTGTCTCAATGGTGCGGTTTTGCATCAGAAATCTCCAAACATCAAAGCGGTCAGAATAAAGTCCAGGCCCAGCACGGCCAACGAGGCATACACCACTGTTCTGGTCGTTGCACGGCTGATCCCTTCTGAGGTGGGCTCGCAATCATAGCCCTGGAATACGGCAATCCAGGTCACGACGAAGGCAAATACGACGCTCTTGATAACGCCATTGAGCACATCGTCCGTGAAAGAAACACTGTTCTGCATGTTCGACCAGAAGGAGCCTTCGTAGACACCCAGCCAGTCAATGGCCACCCAGGAGCCGCCCCAGATACCCACCACGCTGAAGATCATTGCCAGCAGCGGCAGGGAAATGAAGCCGGCCCACAGCCGCGGCGCCACAATGTACTTGAGCGGGTCGACCCCGATCATTTCCAGACTGGACAGCTGTTCGGTGGATTTCATGTTGCCGATCTCGGCAGTCAGCGCCGAGCCTGCCCGACCTGCGAACAGTAGAGCGGTAACCACCGGACCAAGTTCACGCAACAGTGTCAGGGCAACCATCTGCCCTACCGCCTGCTCAGATCCATATTTGGCCAGGATGCTGAAACCCTGCAGCGACAGCACCATGCCGATGAACATGCCCGACACGATGATGATCGCCAGGGACATGACGCCGACCGAATACAACTGCTTGATCAGAAGCTGGAAGCTGCCACCTGCCGAACCGCGCCCCAGCAGGGCATGGACCAGAAAGATAGCGGAACGTCCCAGCACCGTCAGAATGTCTATTGCGGCACGCCCAAGCAGGCGTATCCGCTCCATGAGTGACTTCTTGCGCATCAGCGCTTCCCCAAAAGATCTTCGCGATAATCCGATGCCGGAAAGTGAAATGGCACCGGACCGTCCGGATTACCGGTCATGAATTGACGGATACGCGGGTTGTCCGACCCCATCAGTTCCTCGGGCGTACCCTGCCCCAGTACCTGACCGTCGCCCACGACATAAAGGTAATCAGCAATGCTCGCTGTCTCGTCCAGATCATGCGACACCACGATGCTGGTAATACCCAGCGCGTCGTTCAGCAGTTTGATCAGACGCACGAGAACGCCCATGGCAATCGGGTCCTGCCCGACGAAGGGTTCGTCGTACATCAGGATCTGCGGGTCGAGTGCTATCGCCCGCGCCAGCGCTACCCGACGTTTCATGCCGCCGGACAACTCGTCAGGCATCAGCTCGATGGCCCCGCGCAGACCGACCGCCTGAAGCTTGAGCAGGACGATGTCGCGGATCATTTCTTCCGGCAGCTCAGTGTGCACGCGAAGCGGAAAGGCGACGTTCTCGAACACATCAAGGTCCGTGAACAGCGCCCCGCTCTGGAACAGCACGCCCATGTGCTTGCGCGCATCGAACAGATCGCTGCGCGAAAGCGCGGGCAGATTCTGGCCGTTGACCCACACTTCGCCAGCGGACGGACGCAGCTGTGCGCCCATCAGGCGCAGCAGCGTGGTCTTGCCGCTGCCCGAAGGCCCCATGATTCCGGTGACTTTGCCCCGGGGAATGCGAATATCGACATTTTCGAAAATGCTGCGCGTACCGCGCTTGAAGGAGACGCCCTTCAGCTCAACCGCATAGCCGTTATCGGCGCTCATTTAAACTCCTTGCGATGCAGCTCCACGTTCAGCTGCGAGCCCCTGCGGGAGACATGCTGTCTCGATGGGCCGAACAGGCGGCGAACTATACCACCGCAATATCGCGGCGCCCAAGCGAGAAGCCCGCTCAATCAACTCAAACCCGGAAATTTTGGGAATTTTCTTACACCGTGGGAGCTGTAAACGACGACAGCGCGCCATGGATAAACAAACATCGACGATGAGGCGTGAGGGATTTGCGCATTGCCGTTATAATCGCCGGCTTTCATCAGCCTGACCGCCTTCCCATGACCCGATCCGCCGAACTGATCCAATCAGCACAACGCACGATTCGTCTCGAAATCCAGGCCGTCGAAGGCCTTTTCGACCATATCGATGCGGACTTCGTTCGGGCCTGTGAATTGATTCTGGCCAGCAAGGGCCGGGTCGTGGTGCTGGGCATGGGCAAATCCGGCCACATCGGCAAAAAAATCGCCGCCACGCTGGCCAGCACAGGCACAACGTCATTCTTCGTCCACCCCGCAGAAGCCAGTCACGGCGACATGGGCATGATCACCTCGGATGACGTCATTCTTGCGTTGTCCAACTCCGGCACCACCGCCGAGATCGTCACGCTACTGCCACTGATCAAGCGCCTGGGCATCAGGATGATCAGCCTGACAGGCAAACCGGACTCGACGCTGGCCAGAGCAGCCGATGTCAATCTCAACGCCGGAGTGGAGCACGAAGCGTGCCCGCTGAACCTGGCGCCGACGTCGTCGACCACCGCCGCGCTGGTAATGGGCGATGCGCTGGCGGTTGCACTGCTCGAAGCACGCGGCTTCACCGCCGAAGACTTTGCCTTTTCACACCCGGGCGGTGCGCTGGGCCGTCGTCTGCTGCTCAAGGTCGAACATGTGATGCACAGCGGCGAGCAGTTGCCCACGGTGCAACGCGGCACATTGCTGCGCGATTCGCTGATGGAAATGACCCGCAAGGGCCTGGGCATGACGGCTATCCTCGAAGCAGACGGCAGGCTGGCCGGCATCTTCACTGACGGCGACTTGCGTCGAACCCTGGACAAGCCGATCGACATCCGTCTGGCGACCATCGACGAAGTCATGACTGTTCATGGCAAGACCGCACGGCCCGAGATGCTGGCAGCCGAAGCATTGAAGATCATGGAAGATCACAAGATCGGCTCGCTGATCGTGGTCGACGACAACGACCACGCCGTTGGCGCCTTCAACCTGCAGGACCTGCTTCGCGCAGGCGTCATGTAACGGAGAATCGCAGATGAACACCGAGCTGCTGCAACGCGGAAAAAAAATCAGACTGGCGGTTTTCGACGTCGACGGCGTGCTCACTGACGGCCGCCTGTACTTTCTCGAAGACGGCAGCGAGTTCAAGACTTTCAACACGCTGGACGGCCAGGGCATCAAAATGCTGATAGCTTCGGGCGTGACAACCGCTATCATCAGCGGGCGCAAGACCCCAATCGTCGAGCGCCGCGCCAGTAATCTGGGGATCGAGCACGTCTTTCAAGGCCGTGAGGACAAGCTGGTGGTCCTTGACGGACTGCTTGCCGAGTTGGGCTTGAGTTACGAACAGGTCGCCTATCTGGGTGATGACCTGCCCGACTTGCCGGTCATTCGTCGTGTCGGGCTCGGCATGGCCGTGGCCAGCGCCGCAGGTTTTGTCCGCGAGCATGCTCATGGCGTGACCCAGGCGCGGGGTGGCGAAGGTGCCGCCCGCGAATTCTGTGAATTGATCATGAGCGCCCAGGGCAGCCTTGAAGCTGCCCTGGGCGCCTACTTATAGAAGCTATTTATGTTCAGCAAAAAAATTCGAACGTTTCTGGTTTTGGGTCTCCTGGCGCTCCTGCTGGGCGCTGCTGGTTACTGGAACATCAGCCCGGAAAGCTTCATGGAACAGCCGTCGGCCAAGGTTGACGAGAGCGCCATCGATTTCTACGCCATCAACGCCCGCAGCGTGCAGTACCTGCTCGATGGCAAGCTGCAATACGAAATGACCGCCGACAAGGTCGAACACGTCAAGGCAACGGACATCACGCTGCTGACCACGCCCGACCTGCAGATGTATCGCGGTGCGGCATACCCGTGGCACATCCAGAGCAAAACCGGTGAAGTGTCGCCGGGCGGCGAGCAGGTCGAACTGATCGACTCGGTTCGGGTAGCAAGGACTGACGAAAAGAATCGTACAACCATCATTACCAGCAGTCGAATGACCGTATTCCCGCAGAAGCAATATGCGCAGACCGAGCAAGCCGTTAGAATCGACGGCGCTGGCGGTGTGACCACGGCCAAGGGAATGAAAGCGTATTTGAACGACAGCAGGATGGACCTGCTATCTAATGTAAGAGGACAGTATGAGTCTCGTTAAAACCCTTCCTTTTTTGCTCGGCCTGGGTGCAGCACTGGGAAGCGCGAGCGCCTGGTCCCTGCCCACCGACCGCGATCAGCCTATTCACATTCAGTCCGACGACGCGCAACTGGATGACAAGAAAGGCGTTGCCACTTACAAGGGCAACGTGATCATCACCCAGGGCTCGATGAAGATCACCGGTAACACAGTGACCATTACCCGTAATGCCCAGGGCGAAGTTGACGTGTTCACGTCCGTTGGCAACCTGGCCTACTACGAACAGAAGCCCGCGGTCGACAAGCCGATCATGCAGGCCTATGCCGTGACGATCCAGTACTACGCGGGCCAGGATCGCATCGTGCTGGTCGACAAGGCCAAGGTCATCAATGACGGCAACACTTCCGAGGGCGAGAAGATCGTCTACGACACGGTGAAGCAGATCGTCAGCGCCGGGCGCGCCAATGGGGGCAGCAAAGTGACTACCCCGCGCCCACGTATCGACATGGTTATCCAGCCGAAAAAGAAAACCGACGAGCAGAAGGCCCAGTAATGGCGACGCTGAAAGCCCAGCATCTGGCGAAAGCCTACAAGAGCCGTCAGGTCGTTCGCGATGTGAGCCTGTCCATCGACAGCGGTCAGATCGTCGGCCTGCTCGGCCCTAACGGTGCCGGCAAGACCACCTGTTTCTACATGATCGTCGGTCTGGTCCAGGCGGATCAGGGCCGCGTTCTAATCGACGATCTGGACGTCAGCCACCAGCCGATGCACGGCCGGGCCCGCGCAGGCATTGGCTATCTGCCCCAGGAAGCGTCGATCTTTCGCAAGCTGTCGGTGGCCGACAACATCATGGCGATCCTTGAAACCCGCAAGGAGCTTGATGGCGCAGCGCGTCGTCAGGAGCTCGAAGGGCTGCTGCAGGAGTTCCACATCAGCCACATCCGCGACAACCTCGGCATGAGCCTGTCCGGTGGCGAGCGCCGCCGGGTGGAAATTGCCCGGGCCTTGGCTACCGCGCCCAAGTTCATCCTGCTGGACGAACCCTTCGCCGGCGTCGACCCGATCTCCGTGGGCGATATCAAGCAGATCATCCATCACTTGAAAGCCAAGGGCATCGGCGTATTGATCACCGATCACAACGTTCGCGAGACGCTGGATATCTGTGAAACGGCTTATATCGTCAACGATGGCCAACTGATTGCCGAAGGCGATCCACAGACCATTCTGGCGAATCAGTTGGTGAAGGAAGTTTATCTCGGCCACGAATTCCGCCTCTGATTGCTGGCGCTTCGGCGTTGGCGGGCACGGTCTGCAGGTAAGCGGTATAAAATGCCAGCACGCCACTAGGCAAAGCCCCCGGTTTCAGGCATATAATTTGCTTATGTAGGCGTTTCGGCGCTCGTTAGTGGATGGCGCATGTGCGCCGGCGCAATTAAGGTGTTTAGCCCCAGCCATGAAACCATCGCTAGTCTTGAGAATGGGCCAGCAGCTGACGATGACGCCGCAGCTGCAACAGGCCATCCGTTTACTCCAACTGTCGACGCTGGACCTCCAACAGGAGATCCAGGAGGCGCTGGAGTCAAATCCGATGCTGGAACGGCAGGAAGAAGGCGACGACTTCGACAACGCCGACCCCCTCGCCGACAATATCGAACACAAGCCCAACCCCGATGTTCAGGAGCCGGTTCATCAGGAGTCTGCGCCTACCGTGGACAACCTCGAAGAAGGCGACTGGAGCGAGCGCATCCCCAACGAGCTTCCCGTGGACACCGCATGGGAAGACGTCTACCAGACCAGCGCCAGCAGCCTGCCCAGCAACGACGATGACGAATGGGATTTCACCACTCGCACGTCCGTGGGCGAGAGCCTGCAAAGCCATTTGCTGTGGCAGCTCAATCTGGCGCCGATGTCCGACACCGACCGGTTGATCGCCGTCACGCTTATCGACTGCATCAACCCTCAGGGCTACCTCGACGAAACCCTGGAAGAAATCCTCGACGCCTTCGACCCCGAACTGGACATTGAGCTCGACGAGATCGAAGCGGTGCTGCACCGCATCCAGCAATTCGAACCGGCCGGGATAGGCGCGCGCAACCTGAGCGAGTGCCTGTTGCTGCAGCTGCGTCAGTTACCCGCCAAGACCCGCTGGCTCAGCGAGGCCCAGCGCCTGGTCAGTGACTTCATCGACATGCTGGGCAGCCGCGACTACTCGCAATTGATGCGGCGCATGAAGCTCAAGGAAGACGAGCTGCGTCAGGTCATCGAACTGGTGCAGAGCCTGAACCCGCGTCCGGGCTCGCAGATCGAGTCAACCGAGGCCGAATATGTCGTGCCGGACGTGATCGTGCGCAAGGACAACGAGCGCTGGCTGGTGGAGCTGAATCAGGAATCGGTCCCACGCCTGCGCGTCAATCCGCAGTACGCAGGTTTCGTACGCCGCGCCGATACCAGCGCCGATAACACCTTCATGCGCAATCAGTTGCAGGAGGCACGCTGGTTCATCAAGAGTCTGCAGAGCCGCAACGAAACCCTGATGAAAGTCGCCACGCAGATCGTCGAACATCAGCGCGGGTTCCTGGAATACGGCGACGAGGCGATGAAGCCGCTGGTGCTGCATGACATTGCGGAGGCGGTGGGCATGCACGAGTCGACCATTTCCCGCGTTACCACGCAGAAATTCATGCACACCCCGCGCGGTATTTACGAGCTGAAATATTTCTTTTCAAGCCATGTCAGCACCTCCGAGGGCGGCGAATGCTCGTCCACAGCCATTCGCGCCATCATCAAGAAACTTGTCGCTGCGGAAAATCAGAAAAAGCCGTTGAGTGACAGCAAGATCGCTGGTTTACTGGAAGCACAAGGCATTCAGGTGGCCCGCCGCACCGTCGCGAAATACCGCGAATCACTAGGCATATCGCCATCAAGTGAACGCAAGCGATTGATGTGACGAGAGGTATTGCACGGATCAGCGTCGCCCAGCCGACACTGGTTCACGCGGCCCAGGTTGCCGCCACAGCGTTCCAGTGGCAGGCACAAGCCTGTCTCTTTATGCAATGGCGATAAGGAGAAAGCGGTATGCAAGTCAACATCAGTGGACATCAACTGGATGTGACCGACGCCCTGCGCGACTATATCAACGAGAAACTCGGACGATTGGAGCGCCACTTCGACAAGATCACAAATGTGCAGGTCATCATGGAGGTCGAGAAACTGAAACAGAAGATCGAAGCCACCCTGCATATTCCCGGATCGAAGATCGTCGCCAATGCGGAGCATGAAGACATGTACGCTGCGATAGACCTGCTGACCGACAAGCTGGATAGACAACTGCTCAAGCATAAGGAAAAGCAGATCGGCCACCTTCAGGGTGCTACCGCTCGCTGATACCCCACCCATGATTCGAATTGAAAATATCCTGACCCCTGGCCGTTCACTTGTGAACGTGCCGGGCGGCAGCAAGAAAAAAGTCCTCGAACAAATTGCTAATCTGATCGCCAGAGAAGTGCCTGATCTGGACTCGCAGGTTGTGTTCGAGAGCCTTGTGGCCCGCGAAAAACTCGGCTCCACCGGTTTCGGCAATGGCATCGCCATTCCGCACTGTCGGCTCAAGGGCTGCGCGCAGCCAATCAGTGCGTTGTTGCACTTGAGTGCACCTGTCGACTTCGATGCCATTGATGGCGCCCCGGTCGACCTGCTGTTCGTGCTGCTCGTTCCGGAAGCGGCCACTGATGCCCACCTGGAACTGCTGCGCCAGATCGCAAGCATGCTGGACCGCAAGGAGGTGCGCGAGCGCCTGCGCAGCGCCGCCAGCGCTGCTGCGCTTTACCAAGTCGTCCTCGACGAGCAAAACGGTCATTAATCCATGCGCATGATCATTGTCAGCGGTCGCTCCGGCTCAGGTAAAAGTACAGCGTTGGACGTATTGGAAGACAGCGGCTTCTATTGCGTGGACAACCTCCCCGCCGGCCTGCTCCCCGAGCTCGCTGAACGCGCCCTGATCAACACAGAGCTGGCCGAGCCGCTGCTGGCAGTGTCCATCGATGCCCGCAATCTGCCCAGCCACCTCTCGCGATTTCCACAGATGCTTGAAGAGGTGCGCGCGCGCAATATCCAGTGCGATGTGCTGTATCTGGATGCCGACGAAACAACGCTGTTCAAGCGTTTTTCCGAGACCCGTCGTCGCCATCCACTGAGCAACGCCGATCGCTCCCTTGCGGAAGCCATCAGAGATGAGACGACACTGCTGGGGCCGATCATCGATCTGGCCGATCTCAAGATCAACACCACGCACCTGAACCTGTATCAATTACGCGACACCCTGAAGCTGCGCTTGTTGAACAAGCCGGAACCAGGCACCGCATTCCTGCTCGAATCCTTCGGTTTCAAGCGCGGCACACCTATCGATGCCGATGTGGTTTTTGACGTTCGCTGCCTGCCCAATCCCTACTGGAAGCCGGAGCTGCGTGAGCAATCAGGGCTGGACCAACCAGTGGCCGACTACCTTGCCGCACAACCCGACGTGGAGGAGATGTTTCAGGACATCTTCGCGTATCTGAACAAATGGCTTCCGCGCTTTGCTGCCAGCAATCGCTCGTATGTGACCATTGCCGTTGGTTGCACTGGCGGGCATCATCGCTCGGTCTACCTGACTGAACGGCTTGGCCAGGTACTGCAGCAAAGCCTCAAAAACGTTCAGGTTCGCCACCGCGACTTAAGCTGAAGGATTATCCCCGCGATGCCCGCTTGCCAAATCACCATCATCAACAAACTGGGCCTGCACGCCCGGGCAGCTGCCAAATTCGTCGGCGTGGCCGGTCGGTTCCCCTGCCAGATTCGTGTGGGCCGTTCGGCCGAAAGCATGGTCGATGGCAAAAGCATCATGGCCGTGATGATGCTTGCCGCAGGCAAAGGCACGGACATTCATCTCAGCACGGAAGGCAATGATGAGCAGGAAGCCCTCAACGGGCTGATGGAGCTGATCAACAACAAGTTTGATGAGGGTGAATAAGCCAGCGGTCAGTGCAGTTTGATCTGCTGCTGGCCGCTGTGAGCACTCTCGCGCGTCGCTCAACCCTTCCTGACGAACTCCGACTTCAGCTTCATGGCGCCAATGCCGTCGATCTTGCAGTCAATGTCGTGATCGCCGTCCACCAAGCGAATATTCTTGACCTTGGTGCCGACCTTGACCACCAGTGAAGAGCCTTTGACCTTGAGGTCCTTGAT
This sequence comes from Pseudomonas viridiflava, assembly GCF_900585905.1. Lineage (GTDB taxonomy): Bacteria > Pseudomonadota > Gammaproteobacteria > Pseudomonadales > Pseudomonadaceae > Aquipseudomonas. The sequence goes on along the minus strand of NZ_UTVH01000001.1, from coordinate 210,716 downwards.
CACCGTCACAGTGTCGCCATCCTGAAGTGCATTGCCCACCGAGTCCTTGATGACCTTGGTTTCGTCGGCAGTTTCGGCCACGCCATCGACGGACCATTCATGGGCGCATTCCGGGCAGATCAGTTGGGTGCCGTCTTCGTAGGTGTACTCGGAATTGCATTTCGGGCAGGGAGGCAGGCTCACGACGATTCTCGCATAAGGTAAAAACCATGGATTATAAGGGGTTTTTACCGCCGCGCGTGGAGCAATCTCAGCTCAGGGATTCAAACCACTGAATCCCTTGAGCCAACAGCAGCCATGCGCCTGCCGACAGCAGCAGCACCCCGGCTGCCAAACGCAGCCTGCGCACAACGCTGGTCAATGGCATTGCTCGAATCGAGTGCACTGACTGCAAGCCAGCTCAGGCCAGTGCAGCCTGATAGCGCCGTGCGACCTCTTGCCAATTGATCACGTTGTAGAAGGCATTGATGTATTCCGGCCGACGGTTCTGATAGCGCAGGTAATAGGCGTGCTCCCAGACATCGAGGCCGAGAATCGGCGTGTTGCCGCTCATCAACGGGCTGTCCTGATTGCCGCTGCTTTCCACCACCAGGGTTTTCTGCGGGGTGACACTCAGCCATGCCCAGCCGCTGCCGAAACGGCTCAGCGCGGCCTTGGTGAAAGCCTCTTTGAATGCCTCGATGCCGCCCAGTTGCTGCTCGACGGCCTGAGCCAGCGCGCCATCAGGCTGGCCGCCACCGGTGGGCGTCATCACGGCCCAGAACAGGGCGTGATTGACATGTCCACCGCCCTGGTTGATCACTGCAGTGCGCAGCGTCTCGGGCAGTTGCGCGACAGCAGCCACGAGTTTTTCGATCGGCCACTCGGCCCATTCGGTGCCTTCAACGGCGGTATTGAGGTTATTGATATAGGTCTGGTGATGTTTGCTGTAGTGGATCTCCATGGTCTGCGCATCGATATGCGGCTCCAGGGCATCGTAGGCGTAAGGCAGTGCAGGCAAGGTAAACGGCATGTCAGTGTACTCCGTAGAAGTAGCCGGACCCGGCGGCAGTGCCATGCTGCAGTGCTGAGCGCACAGGCTTGCTGCTGCCAGGCAGGCAGTGGGTGCGGGGGTATTCGCCGTGTTCGCTGATGAAGACCAGCAGTTCGGCGTAGGTCTTGCTGCTATGGCGCAACGCAGCCTGCCGTAACGAAGGATGCAGACGCGAATCCTGCGCAGCTTGCAGCAGGCGCTGATGAATGGCGCACAGGTACTCGGCGCTCTCTTCCGGCTGCCCGAGTCTCAAGTGAAGGTCAGCCAGGTTGTGGTGGGAAATGACGCTGGCGGCGACCGCTTCATCCGGGTCAGGCCATCGCTCGAACAATACCTGAGCCAGTGCCAGTGCCTGAAGGTAGGCCTCGCGTGCGTCAACCAGCTCACCGAGATTGAAAAGCTGATTGGCTCTTTCAATCGTGCGTTTCCAATGCTCCACAGCGCGCCTCCTCAAGCCCGGCGATCAGGTGCGGGACGCAGGAATGCGTGCGAAGGCGACCCGTTACCAGCGCTTATTCTGGATAATGAGACTTATTATTAAATGATATCGAGAATCAAAACAACCCTGCGTAGAGCAGGGGTTCGAAGAATCGCCAGGGGTCGGGCTCACAAAAAACCACGAAACCGCTCTGAAAGCGGTGAAGCGATCCGATCAGGACGATCGGATCGGCATAAACATTCGCCACGAATGCGGGAGAGCGGTCAGCTGCCGGCAACCGTCATGCGTTCGATCAACACCGAACCGGTGCGGATGTTACTGCGCAGCTCAAGGTCACTGCCGACGGCAACGATCTGCTTGAACATGTCACGCATGTTGCCTGCGATGGTTACTTCCTGCACCGGGAACTGGATTTCGCCGTTCTCGACCCAGAAGCCGGCGGCACCACGGGAGTAATCCCCGGTGACCATGTTCAGGCCGCTACCCATCAGTTCCGTCACCAGCAGGCCGCGCCCCATGCGCTTGATCAACGCCGCCTGGTCTTCACTGCCATGGGTGACAAAGAGGTTGTGCACGCCGCCCGCGTTGGCGGTGCTCGGCAGGCCCAGCTTGCGTCCCGAGTAGGTGCTGAGGATGTAGGACACCAGCTCGCCGTTTTCGACGAACGGCTTGGCGTAGGTTGCCAGGCCATCACCGTCAAACGCCGAACTGCCCATGGCGCGCATCAGGTGCGGCCGTTCGTCGATGGTCAACCACTCCGGGAAAAGACGCTGCCCCATGGAGCCTTCAAGAAATGACGACTTGCGATACAGATTGCCGCCGGAAATCGCCCCGAGAAAACTACCAAACAACCCGCCCGCAAGCTCGGCCGAGAACAACACCGGCACTTCGCACGTCGGCACTGGCCGGGCGCCCAGGCGGCTGGCTGCCCGTTCGGCAGCTTTGCGCCCGATACGCTGCGGATCGCCCAGCAACTCGCCCTGGCGGCTGACGTCATACCAGTAATCACGCTGCATCTGGCCATCGCCTTCAGCAATCATCACGCAACTCAGGCTGTGGCGGGTCGAAGCGTAGCCGCCAATAAAGCCATGGCTGTTGCCGTAAACGCGGCAGCCCTGGTGAGTGCTGAGGGTAGTGCCGTCGGCATTCTTGATGCGCGCGTCCGCATCGAAGGCCGCGGCCTCACAGATCAGCGCCTTCTCGATGGCCTGCTCCGGGGTGATGTCCCAGGCGTGGAACAGATCGAAATCCTGCTGTTCCCTGGCCATCAGCGCAGCATCGGCCAGGCCTGAGGCTTCATCTTCAGACGTGTGTTTAGCGATGGCGAGCGCTGCGGCCACGGTTTCGCGAATCGCTTCGGCGCCACTGGCCGAGGTGCTGGCCGAGCCTTTGCGCTGGCCGACGTACAAGGTAATGCCAAAACCCTGGTCGCGGTTGAACTCGACGGTTTCCACCTCACGCTGGCGAACCGAGGTCGACAACCCCTGCTCCAGCGAGACGGCCACTTCACAGGCGCTGGCGCCCTGACGCCTGGCTTCGGCGATGATCTGTTCGACTTGTTCCTGCAGTGCGGGCAAGGCCTGTGGGCCGACGCTTTGTGATGCACTCATGACTTTCTCCATCAAATTCTGCTTTCGGCACAGACCGAATACCGAGCGGGCCGGACAAGAGGCCCGTGACTGGTTATCATGGCGGCGTTTATTTGCGGACTGCCCCCATGGTTGATTCTTACGACGACTCCCTCGACGGGGAGAAAAGCAAAACCCAGGTCAAACGCGAGCTGCATGCTCTGGTTGAACTTGGCGAGCGCCTTGCGACGCTCAAGCCTGACTTGCTGGCCAAGTTGCCCCTGACTGACCCATTGCGCAGAGCCCTGGCCGATGCACCCAAGCACACGGCTCATATCGCGCGCAAACGGCATATTCAGTTCATCGGCAAGTTGATGCGCGACCAGGATCTGGACGCCATTCTGTTGCTTCTCGATCAACTCGATGCCTCCACTCGCCAGTACAACGAACGTTTCCACGGTCTGGAGCGCTGGCGTGATCGCCTGATTGCTGGCGATGACGGCGTTCTCGAAACGTTCGTGGTTGAATATCCCGACGCGGATCGTCAGCAACTGCGCTCTCTGATCCGTCAGGCTCAGCACGAACTGGCGCAGAACAAGGCGCCGGCGTCGAGCCGCAAAATCTTCAAATACATCCGTGAGCTCGACGAGAAGCAACGCGGATTGCGCTAGCGTCCGCCTGCCAGGCTGCGGAATCAGCTTTGCGGGGCCGGCCGTGGGACCGGTTTTAGCCGGGGATAAGCCCCCCAGACCAAAGCCGACCCCGCAGGCGCTACCTATCACGCCCCCGTGCCACCTACAGTAATTGCATCGATCTTCAGCGTGGGCTGACCGACGCCCACCGGCAATGACTGACCGTCCTTGCCGCAGGTGCCGACGCCGCTGTCCAGCGACAGGTCGTTGCCGACCATCGATACCCTGCTCATCGCTTCCGGACCATTGCCGATCAGTGTCGCGCCCTTGACTGGCGCAGTGATCTTGCCGTCTTCGATCAAATAGGCTTCGCTGGTGGAGAACACGAACTTGCCGCTGGTGATGTCAACCTGACCACCGCCCAGATTGGCGCAATAAATGCCACGCTTGACGGACGCGATGATTTCCTGCGGATCACTTTGCCCGCCCAGCATGTAAGTATTGGTCATGCGCGGCATGGGCAGGTGAGCATAGGATTCGCGGCGACCATTGCCGGTACGGGCAACCCCCATCAGGCGCGCATTGAGCTTGTCCTGCATGTAGCCCTTGAGCACGCCATTTTCGATCAGCGTGGTGCACTCGGTCGGTGTGCCTTCGTCATCGACGCTCAACGAGCCACGACGCCCGGCCAGCGTGCCGTCGTCGACGATGGTGCACAGCTTCGACGCGACCATCTCGCCCATGCGGCCGCTGTAGGCCGAGCTGCCCTTGCGATTGAAGTCGCCTTCCAGACCATGGCCGACTGCTTCATGCAGCAATACCCCCGACCAGCCAGAGCCGAGCACCACAGGCAGTGTCCCTGCTGGCGCCGGAATCGCTTCCAGATTGACCAGCGCCTGGCGCAGCGCTTCGCGGGCATAGCCCATCGCGCGGTCTTCGCTGAGGAAATAGCGATAATCGGTACGCCCGCCACCGCCGTGGCCGCCACGCTCGCGACGGCCATTCTGCTCGACGATCACGCTGACGTTGAAACGCACCAGCGGGCGCACATCCGCCGCCAGGCTGCCATCGGTGGACGCCACCAGAATGCGTTCCCAGACCCCGGCCATGCTCACCGTAACCTGCTGAATACGCGAATCGAGGGCGCGGGTGGCCACATCGATACGCTTGAGCAGTTCCACTTTTTCGGCGCGGGTCAGGACTTCCAGCGGGTTGTCCGGCGCATAGAGCTGCGCGACGTCCTGGCTGGTAAATGCCTGCACCGTGCCATTCTGGCCAGCGCGGGAGATTGACCTGGCGGCACGGGCCGCCGTGCTCAGCGCTTCATGGGTTATCGCATTGCTGTAGGCGAAGCCGGTTTTCTCGCCGGACTGGGCACGCACGCCCACGCCCTGATCGAGGTTGAAACTGCCTTCCTTGACGATGCCGTCTTCCAGAGCCCACGACTCGGATATCTGCCCTTGAAAATACAGGTCAGCGGCGTCGATACCCGGGCCGGCAAGCTCGCCCAGCACCGATTGCAGGCTGTCGAGGCTCAAGCCACCGGGTGCCAGAAGGTGTTCGCTGACAGAGGACAAGTCGCTCATATTCACTCCGAGGTGTGCACAGGCCGCAGCAATGCGTCCTGCGAAAAAAATCGCCGGTGAGTGGACACCGGCATCCGCGCCCTGATGGACGCCTGTTCTACATTGTCGCGCCGGGCCAGCAGCACGCCGGTTCCCTGCGCCTGCTGAGTCAGCACGCGGCCCCAGGGGTCAATGATGGCCGCGTGCCCGTAGGTCTCACGCGGCCCGGGGTGAACCCCGCCCTGTGCCGCAGCCAGCACGTAGCACTGGGTTTCAATGGCGCGCGCACGGATCAGAATGTCCCAATGCGCGGCGCCGGTGACGGCGGTAAATGCCGACGGTGCGGTAATCAGTTCGGCCCCCGCCTCGCGCAGGGCCGTGTAAAGCTCCGGAAAGCGCAGGTCATAGCACACGCTCAGGCCCAGGCGCCCCACCGGGGTGTCCGCCACCACAACGTGGTTGCCATGAGCATAGTCGTCGGACTCTCGATAGCAGCCCCGATTGTCCGCCACATCCACATCGAAAAGGTGCAGCTTGTCGTAACGCGCCACCTGCTCGCCATTTTCATCGATCAGCAGCGAACAGGCGTTGACCTTGCCTTCAGGCCGATCACTCGGCGGCAGCGGCAAGGTGCCGGCGACTATCCATAACCTGAGGTCGCGAGCGGCAAGTTTCAACCATGGCAGGATCGGGCCCTGGCCCAACGCCTCGGCATGACCGATCCGGGCCACGTCGCTGCGGCCCATGGCGGCAAAGTTTTCCGGCAGCACCGCCAGGCGCGCACCCGAGGCGGCGGCCTGCTCCAGCAGCTGCCGGGCCTGGGCAAGATTGCCTGCAACGTCAGTCGTGCTGACCATTTGAATCACGGCGAAGGACATGAGGCGCTCCAGACCTTGAGTAATGCCACTGTACTCCATCACGCTATTGAGGTTTCTCGAACGGCTTGTCGAACGTGAGCTTCGGCTCTTTCCAGGGCCCCTCTACCTTGTACTGGACGCTGGCAAAACGAGCGACGCGATCACCCAGCAGCTTGTCGACCAGAAACAGCGCCCCGCCAATCGCAGGCGCACCAATGATCAGCGCCGCGATCGGCAGGTTGTTGGTCACCGGCAAGGTGACCAGTAGCTTGGCATCCACGCGATCCTTGACCATATCCAGGGTGCCATTGAGCTCAAGATTGCTGGAAGGCCCGGTCATGGTGATCGGTTTACGCGTGACGTAAACCCCGTCGCTGGCCACCAGCAGGCCTTTGACCCGATCATAGCTGAGGCCCTTGCCGAGCAGATCGGAGAAATCAAGACGCAGGCGGCGGCCGATGGAATTGAAGTTGAGCAGGCCGAACACCCGCAATGCCTGCGCACCGCCTTCCACTTCGACGAACTGGCCTCTGTGCAAGGTTGCGTCGAGGCTGCCGGAAAAGCGTTTGAGCGCGACCCAGGCCGGTGATCCAGGCCAGCGGCCGTCGGCGCTCAGGTCAAAACTTTCGCTGGTGACGGTTGGGGCGAAACTCCAGGCCTTGAGTACATCTGCCAGATTTTTGCCCTCCACTTTGCCGCGATACCAGCTGGTGGATGCGCCCGGCGCGCCTTCCCAGCCACCCTCGCCCCGCAGCTGGACGCCCTTTAACCCCAGATTCAGGTCAGAGAGGCGAAGGCCGTTGGCCGTTGGCCGCACTTTCAGTGACCACGGCCCCATCAACTGCTCGCCCTGGAACAGCTGCGTGATATTGATATTCAGCGCCGGAATTGAACGTGGGTCGACATCCGCCAACGGGTCCGGCGTATCAGGCGGATTCTCAACCATCACCACCGCCGGATCCGGAGCGGGCAAGCGAACGTAGAGCATGTCGATGCCGATGGGCGCACCCTTGGCGTCGGGCAGGGTGGCATTACCTTTGGCCAGCGAACTGTCCAGCGACAGCACCCACTGCGCATCACCGCGTTTGAGCCGGACGTCGGCGTTATCCAGCGTCGTGCCCATGGCCGTCAGTTTGCCCACCTGCAGGTCGACGCTGCTGAGCATCTGGCTGGCGCTGCCGCCCAGTTTGTCGCCGGTGTAACGCGCGATCATCGCCTGCCACGGCGCGATATCCAGTTCGCTCAGGGATCCGCGCAGCCTCAGGCCTTTTTCCTGCGGCACGATGGCGCCGCCGTCACCCAGAAACAACTCGCCACGGCCCTCGCCCAGCTTGCCCGGGCTGGCCGCGTAGGCCAGGTTGGCGAGCTTGCCGTAGGCGAAACCAAAGCGTCGCTCCGGGCCTTGCAGCGTCATGCGAAACTCGCTGTCCAGGCTTTGCTCGACGGTCTTGCCAAAAGGTGCAGGCAGGTCTACCGCCACACCCTTGAGGCTTGAATTGATGCGTAACAGACTGTTGTCGCCGCCGAGTGTCAGATGCAGCTGGTAAGGCAAGTCTCCCGCTACCGGCAACGCCTGTGTGACCCCAAGCCATTCGGCCAGGCGCTGGACCGTAATCTGGCCGTTGGCGACCACACGCGTGAGGTTGGCGCCGGGGGTGCCCTCAGCGGCGATCTCTGCCGTCACCGGCTGATCGAACGCCTGGGCGCTCACGCCCTTGCCGCTCAGCCCCTTGGCACTGTCGAAGCGGAAGTCGCCTTTGAGCTGCGTCAGCGCAAGCTCCGGGTCTGCCAGTTTCAGCCGCGCATTATCAGTGCTGAAATCCACTGCAACCTGCGGCTCCTGGCCTTTGACCAGAGGGATATCCAGCTTGAGCTTGCCTTCCAGCGGCCCCTCTCCCTGCCAGCCGGCAAACGTACTGGCGGTGCCGATTGGCGCTTCCTGGAGAATTTTCAGCCCGTCTGCCAGATCACCGGAAAAATTACCCGCCACCAGCAGGTGGCTGTCCTGCCCGGCTGGCACATGGGGGACCGCGACGTTGACCTTGCTGACGCGGGTACCCAGCAGCTGTCCCTTGCTGGCATTGATACGCACGCCGCTGTTTTCGACATACACCTTGCCGTCAACGCCGGTCAGGGGCGGCCAGCCGGGTTCGAAATTCAATGTCGCATCGCGCACCTTGAAGAACAGGCTGATGACCCGCGCAGTGTCAGCGGCACTCTTGCTCAACGAGCCCTGATACTGGAAGAAACCCTCATCGACCTTGCCCGCCACGATCGCTGTGCGCAGCCACTTGTCCAGCGCCGGGCTGAGCACCGCCGGCAAGTATTTGCGGGTGTAGCTGCCGTCGCCGTCGACCATGCCAACACGCAGGTCCATGTAATCTTCGTCAGCGCGGGCGTGATCAAGATGCAGGCGGATCAGGAAGTCAGCGGCAATCCTACCTTCATCGCCCAGTACCTTGATGTACGGCGCCATCAGCGTGAACACTTCACTGTCCAGGCGCCAGGTCAGGCGCGCGTTGGCTTTGGGGTATTTCCACTGATTAGTGAAGATCGGGTACAGGTGCAGCATGAAGTCGGTGCTGTCGAGGCGCAGCTCGCCCTGCCCGAGGTTGCCGCTGACCGCGCCGCTGACATTCCCGGCCGCGGGTGCGCCGTGATAGGCGTTGAAACCGACATTCTCAAGATTGGCGGCAAAACTCAGACGCTCATCCCCCAGCGCCTGCGGCCGGTAATCGAGCAGCACGTTGCGCATCGCCCCGGTCACCTTGAGGCTGTTGACGGCCTCCATGACCTTGTCCGGCAGCGGTGCCAGCGAATCGAGCAACGGGGTGATCGGGGTCAGGTCCACGCGATCGGCCTGCAGGTGCCACAGCGATTGCTGATCAGCACTGGCAAGCTGCTGGCTGAGCTGAATCCGACTCTCCCAGCGCTTGCCGTCAAGGTCCATGGCCAGCGAGTCGAGTTTGACTTGCAGGCCTTGCTCGTCGCGGTCGAGCCAGGCATTCAGAGCCAGATTATGAATCTGGGCCGGTTTGCGTTCAGCGTAGGCCGCTTTGATGTGCGGCGCATTGAGCCGCGCCACGGCGCTCTGCACGCCACCCTTTGCCCAGTTCAGCCACAGCTCGCCGCCCGCCTTGAGCGTCGACACGTGAAACTGCTGCAGCAGGCTCTGCGGCAACCACTTCGCCCAGTCGCTCTGCGGCAAACTGATGTAGGCATCAGCCTCTCCATCGCGCCATTCCCGCGCCGTGATCCGCGAGCGCACGTTGAAGGCCAGCGGCTGGCCATCCGGCAAGGTCAGCCGCGCATCCAGGCGCTGATGGCTGCTGCCCGTGGCCAGGCTCAGGTTGACGTAGGTGAGGGTCATCGGCGCCTGATCGAATGGCTGCAGCGTGACCTGACTGTCGAGCAGGGAAAACCGCGCAACGGCCTGCATCTGATTGAGGATCTGCTCGGGGTCCAGCGCTTTGTCCTGGGCGACCGGCACCCCCTGCAGCGCCCACTTGCCAGTCTGGTCCTGCCGAACAATGACTTGCAGCCCATTGACCTCGACATGGGCCAGACGTACATCCCTGGCCAGCAGGCTGGCCCACAGGTCAGGTTCGGCGCGCACTTCATCCAGGCGCAGGGCGTTAGCGCCCTCGCCCACCATCACGTCATTGGCGATGAATACCGGAGAAAACCCGCGCCAGCTGCCCGCCAGGCTGCCGATGGTCAACGGCATGCCCAGCGTCGCCTGCACCTTGTTCTGGACTTCGACGCGATAACCGGCGATCAGCGGCGTCAGCTGACGACCGACACTGACATACAGCGCCGCCGCGACGAGAACCAGCGCACACAGGCCCAGGCCCCAGCGAGTGAGCAGCGAGGTGGCGCGGGTCAGACGTTCCATTTCAGTCCGCTTCCGGACCGGCACGGGCGATATCCGAGACACAGAGAGGGGATGGGTGCTGTTGCGCCAGTGCCGTCAGGGGAATACTCATCTACCACGCTAGTTCTCGTCATGACGGCATCCTTGCCGCTGGCCCTGAGGCACCGTTCAATTCATTTATACAATGCGAATGTTCAGAGCAGCACCACGTCGTATTGTTCCTGGGAGTACATGGTTTCGACCTGAAATCGGATGGTTCGACCGATAAAGGCCTCAAGCTCTGCCACATTGCCCGACTCCTCATCGAGCAGGCGGTCGACCACCCGCTGGTTGGCCAGTACGCGGTAGCCTACCGCCTGATACGCTCTGGCTTCGCGAAGAATCTCACGGAAGATTTCGTAACAGACGGTCTCCGGGGTCTTCAACTTGCCGCGTCCCTGACAGGCATTGCAGGGCTCGCACAGCACCTGCTCAAGACTTTCCCGCGTGCGCTTGCGGGTCATCTGCACCAGGCCAAGCTCGGTGATGCCGATGATATTGGTCTTGGCGTGATCGCGTTCCAGTTGTTTTTCCAGCGTACGCAGCACCTGGCGCTGGTGCTCGGCATCTTCCATGTCGATGAAGTCGATGATGATGATGCCGCCCAGATTGCGCAGGCGCAGCTGCCGGGCAATCGCCGTGGCAGCCTCAAGGTTGGTCTTGAAGATGGTCTCTTCCAGGTTGCGATGGCCCACGAACGCGCCGGTATTGACGTCGATGGTGCTCATGGCCTCGGCTGGATCGATCACCAGATAGCCGCCGGACTTGAGCGGCACCTTGCGTTCGAGCGCCTTCTGGATCTCATCCTCGACGCCGTACAGGTCAAAGATCGGCCGCTCACCGGGATAATGTTCAAGCCGGTCAGCAATCTCGGGCATCAGTTCAGCCACGAACTGCGTGGTCTTCTGAAACGTCTCGCGAGAATCGATACGGATTTTTTCAATTCGCGGGCTGACCAGATCGCGCAAGGTGCGCAGTGCCAGACCGAGGTCTTCGTAGATGACGTTGGGCGGGCTGACGGTCTTGATCTGCTCGCCAATCTGATCCCAGAGGCGACGCAGATAACGGATGTCCATGAGGATTTCATCGGCGCCTGCACCCTCTGCCGCCGTGCGCAGGATAAAGCCTCCCGCCTCCTTGATACCTTCCAGGGCGATACAGTCGGCGACCACCTTTTTCAATCGGTCGCGCTCGCCTTCGTCTTCAATCTTCAGCGAAATACCCACGTGCGCGGTGCGAGGCATGTACACCAGATACCGCGACGGGATGGACAATTGCGTGGTCAGCCGGGCGCCCTTGCTGCCGATGGGGTCCTTGGTGACCTGCACCACCAGGCTCTGCCCTTCGTGCACCAGCGCGCTGATGCTCTCGACTGCCGGCCCCTCGCGCATGGAGATTTCCGAAGCATGAATGAAGGCTGCGCGGTCCAGGCCGATGTCGACGAAGGCCGCCTGCATGCCCGGCAGAACCCGCACCACCTTGCCTTTGTAGATATTGCCGACGATGCCGCGCCGCTGAGTGCGTTCGACGTGCACCTCTTGCAGAACGCCGTTTTCCACCACTGCCACGCGCGATTCCATTGGCGTGATATTGATCAGTATCTCTTCACTCATGACTTGTCACCTTCCGGGCCTTGCCAACAGGGTATGCCGAAACGGCCCAGCAGTTCTGCGGTTTCGCACAGGGGCAAACCGACCACGGCGGAATAGCTGCCATCAAGGCCTTCGACGAAAACCGCGCCCAGCCCCTGAATGGCATAGCCTCCCGCCTTGTCTGCAGGCTCGCCGCTGGCCCAGTAAGCATGCGCCTCGGCGCTTGAGATAACGCGAAAACGCACGCGGCTGGTGACCACGAGAGTATCGCTCTGCTGCCGATTGACCAGCGCAATGGCCGTCATCACCTGATGTTCGCGCCCCGACAAGGCTTCCAGCATGCGCATGGCGTCGTCTTGATCCACAGGTTTGCCCAAGATGCGCCCACCCACCACCACTGCCGTGTCGGCGCCCAGAACGCAGGCCTGATCCTGATCAACCAGGGCGAGCCCGGCAGCCGCTTTTTCCAGCGCAAGACGCTGCACATACGCCGCTGGCAACTCGTGGGGCAAAGGGGTTTCGTCGATGGACGCAGCGATCAGAGAGAACCGCACGCCAATCTGGCTCAGGAGTTCCTTGCGGCGCGGCGACGCTGAGGCCAGAAAAAGCGTGGGCATGAAGACATCTCCGTGTCGAACGTCACACCCGCACTGCGGCCAGACATCAGCCGCTACGCGGGCGCTGCGTCAGTTGATTTTCAGGTGCCGGGTCAGCCCGCGCAGGCCGTAGCTGATCCATGGCCACAGCAGCGCACTGACCAGTGCAGGCAGCACCAGAGCAAGGGTAGGCTGGCGGTTGCCGGTCAAGGCGCTGAGCCACAGCTGCGCCAATTGGGCGAGGCCGAAAATGACCAGCAGGATCAGGCACTGCTGCCACATCGGAAACATGCGCAGACGCTGCTGCAGGGACATGACCAGAAAGGTGATCAGGCACAAGGTGAGCGCGTTCTGACCGAACAAGGTGCCGTACAGCACATCCTCCATCAGGCCGAGAATCCACGCGGTGGTCATCCCTACCTTATGGGGCAGATACAGCGCCCAGAAGGTCACCAGCAGGGCAAGCCAGAGGGGACGAAAGATTTCCATGAACTGCGGCAGCGGTGCGACGCTCAGCAGCAAACCAATGGCAAATGAAAGCCAGACGACCCATCCATTGCGACTAACCATCGACTCTCTCCCGAGTGCCCGCGGCGGGTGCGGCGGCCGGCGGCTTGCTGGCGGCAGGTTTGGCAGGTGGCTTGCTGACCGGCTTCACCGCAGCGGGCGCCGCAGGAGCAGCAGCAGGCGCTTGCGCCGCTGGCGCCGCTGATGGAGCTGTCGCACCCTGTGCAGCAGGTGCAGCCGCAGCAGGTACAGGTGCGGTAACTGCGGCTGGGGCATTGGGATCAGCAGCCTTTTCCAGCGTTTCCTGCGCCTGGGCCGCTTCGGCGGCGCGCTCTTCCGGTGAACGTCCGTCAGAGAACACCAGCAGCAGGTAGCGGCTGCGATTCAACGCCGCCGTCGGCACCGCACGGACGATGGCGAACGGCTGGCCGGAGTCGTGAATCACTTCCTTGACCGTCGCCACCGGATAACCCGCAGGGAAGCGCTGGCCGAGGCCGGAACTGACCAGCAGATCACCCTCCTTGATATCGGCGGTATCTGCCACATGCCGCAGCTCGAGGCGCTCCGGGTTACCGGTACCGCTGGCAATGGCGCGCAAACCGTTGCGGTTGACCTGCACCGGAATGCTGTGGGTGGTATCGGTGAGCAGCAGCACACGCGACGTGTAGGGCATCAGCTCAACCACTTGACCCATCAGGCCACGGGCATCGAGCACCGGCTGGCCAAGCACCACGCCATCGCGCTCGCCCTTGTTGATGATGATCCGGTGAGTAAACGGGTTGGGGTCCATGCCGATCAGCTCGGCAACCTCGACCTTTTCGTTGACCAGCGCAGAGGAATTGAGCAATTCGCGCAGGCGCACATTCTGTTCGGTCAGGGCCGCCAGCTTTTGCAGGCGACCTTGCAGCAGCAAGGCTTCAGTGCGCAGCTTTTCATTTTCGGCAATCAGTTCGGTGCGGTTGCCAAACTGACTGGCAACCCCCTGAAACAGACGCTGCGGCAGATCGACGATCCAGTAGGACTGCATCAACACCAGCGACATCTGGCTGCGCAACGGTTTGAGCACGGTGAAACGCGCATCGACCACCATAAGCGCTACCGAAAACACCACCAGCACCAGCAGGCGCACGCCCAGCGACGGGCCTTTAGTGAAAAGCGGTTTAATGGGCCGCTCCTCCGAAGCAAGATTTCAATCGGCTGTGGTTATTCATGCGGTATCAAACCGGCCCGGACAGGTAGGAAAAGTTAACGCCATGTTTCGATTCGGCGTCAGCCTAACGCATACAGGTAGCCAAAGCGCTACCTGTACACAAAAGGTTGCATGATGGATGCCTCGGCGATTACTCGCTGGAGAGCAGATCCATCGTGTGCTTGTCCATCATCTCCAGCGCACGGCCACCACCGCGTGCCACGCAGGTTAGCGGGTCTTCGGCAACGATCACCGGCAGACCGGTTTCCTGGGCCAGCAGCTTGTCGAGGTCACGCAACAACGCGCCACCACCGGTCAGCACCAGACCACGCTCGGCGATGTCGGAAGCCAGCTCTGGTGGCGATTGCTCAAGGGCGCTCTTGACCGCCTGAACGATGGTTGCCAGAGACTCCTGCAACGCTTCGAGCACTTCGTTGGAGTTCAGGGTGAAGGCGCGCGGGACGCCTTCAGCCAGGTTGCGGCCGCGTACATCGACTTCACGCACTTCGCCACCCGGGTAGGCGGTGCCGATTTCCTGCTTGATGCGCTCAGCCGTCGACTCGCCGATCAGGCTGCCGTAGTTGCGACGTACGTAGGTGATGATCGCTTCGTCGAAACGGTCACCGCCAACCCGCACGGATTCGGCATACACCACACCGTTGAGGGAGATCAGTGCGATTTCAGTGGTACCGCCACCGATGTCGACAACCATCGAGCCGCGCGCCTCTTCAACCGGCAGGCCTGCGCCGATGGCAGCGGCCATGGGCTCTTCGATCAGGAATACTTCACGGGCACCGGCGCCGAGGGCCGATTCGCGAATGGCACGGCGTTCCACCTGGGTGGATTTGCACGGTACGCAGATCAGCACACGGGGGCTGGGCTGCAGAAAGCTGTTTTCGTGAACCTTGTTGATGAAGTACTGCAGCATTTTTTCGCAAACGCTGAAGTCGGCGATCACGCCGTCTTTCATCGGACGAATCGCCGCGATGTTGCCCGGGGTACGGCCGAGCATGCGCTTGGCTTCCATCCCGACAGCAACGACGCTTTTCTGGTTTCCGTGGGTCCGAATGGCCACAACTGATGGTTCATTCAGAACGATACCGCGCTCACGCACGTAAATAAGGGTGTTGGCAGTGCCCAGGTCAATGGAGAGATCGCTGGAAAACATGCCACGCAGTTTCTTGAACATGGGAAATGGACCCTAGGCAACGCGTGGGTAAAAAAGTGCGGCAAACTCTAACAACGACAGGGATTTTGGGCAAGGAGCCAATATGCTAAATTAGCGGTTTTTCCGAGCACGACCCTGGACGTTCGCGACCTTATGGCCGTAGAAAATGCGATAGTGTTCGCCAATCTAACACACCGGCCTCATTCGTAGGCATTCCACTGGAGAACCCCATGGCGCTTGATCGCTCCAACGTGGAAAAGATCGCTCACCTGGCCCGACTGGGCCTGAATGAAGCCGATATTCCGCGTACTACCGAAGCACTTAACAGCATTCTCGGGTTGGTTGACCAGATGCAGGCGGTCGATACCACCGGTATCGAGCCCCTGGCTCACCCCCTTGAAGCGTCTCAGCGTCTGCGTGACGACGTGGTGACCGAGCGAAATCGCCGGGAAACTTATCAAGCCATCGCGCCGGCGGTCCAGGACGGCCTTTATCTGGTTCCAAAAGTCATCGACTAAGGGAATGTGCCTTCAATGCATGAAATGACACTGGCCGAGATCGCTCGCGGTCTCGCTGACAAAAAGTTTTCTTCCGAAGAATTGACCCGGGTCCTGCTCGCACGTATCTCGCAGCTCGATCCCCAGCTCAATAGCTTCATCACCCTTACCGAAGACCTGGCGATTACCCAGGCGCAGGCGGCCGATGCCCGTCGCGCAGCCGGTGAGCATAATCCGCTGCTGGGCGCGCCACTGGCCCACAAGGATCTGTTCTGCACTCAGGGCGTGCGTACCAGTTGCGCCTCGAAGATGCTCGACAACTTCAAGGCGCCGTATGACGCCACTGTTGTGGCGAAACTGGCCGCAGCCGGGGCCGTCACCCTGGGCAAGACCAACATGGACGAGTTCGCCATGGGGTCTGCCAGTGAGTCGAGCTATTACGGCGCGGTGAAAAACCCGTGGAATCTTGAGCATGTACCGGGTGGTTCTTCCGGCGGTTCGGCCGCTGCCGTGGCGGCGCGTCTGTTGCCCGCGGCGACCGGCACCGACACCGGCGGCTCGATTCGCCAGCCGGCGGCACTGACCAACCTCACCGGCCTGAAACCGACCTATGGCCGGGTGTCGCGCTGGGGCATGATTGCCTACGCGTCCAGCCTCGATCAGGCCGGCCCCATGGCCCGTACTGCTGAAGATTGCGCTTTGCTGCTGCAAGGCATGGCCGGGTTCGACCCGCAGGATTCCACCAGCATCGACGAACCCGTCCCGGACTACAGCGCCAGCCTCAACGGTTCGCTGCAGGGCCTGCGCATCGGCATCCCAAGGGAATATTTCAGTGCCGGCCTGGACCCACGTATCGCCGACCTGGTCATGGCCAGTGTGGAGGAGCTGAAAAAGCTCGGCGCCGTGGTCAAGGACATCAGCCTGCCCAACCTGCAGCACGCGATCCCGGCGTATTACGTCATCGCTCCGGCAGAAGCCTCGTCCAACCTGTCGCGCTTTGATGGCGTGCGCTTCGGCTACCGCTGTGAAGACCCCAAGGACCTCACCGATCTGTACAAGCGCTCGCGCGCCGAAGGTTTCGGCGCGGAAGTACAGCGCCGCATCATGGTGGGCGCCTATGCCCTGTCCGCCGGTTACTACGATGCCTACTACCTGCAGGCGCAGAAAATCCGCCGCCTGATCAAGAACGACTTCATGACCGCCTTCGCTGACGTGGATGTGATTCTCGGCCCGACCACGCCTAACCCGGCGTGGAAAATCGGTGCCAAGAGCAATGACCCGATCGCCGAGTATCTGGAAGACTTCTACACCATTACCGCCAACCTCGCGGGTCTGCCGGGCTTGTCCATGCCCGCCGGCTTCGCTGACGGCCTGCCGGTCGGCGTACAGCTGCTGGCCCCGTATTTCCAGGAAGGCCGCTTGCTGAACGTCGCTCATCAATACCAGCAAGTCACCGATTGGCACCTGCGCACGCCTGGCGGCTTCTAAGGAGAAAACACATGCAATGGGAAGTCGTCATCGGGCTGGAGATTCACACCCAGCTTTCGACCCAGTCAAAGATTTTCTCCGGCAGCGCCATCGCGTTCGGCTCCGAGCCGAACACTCAAGCGAGCCTGGTTGACCTGGGCATGCCCGGGGTGTTGCCGGTACTGAACCGCGAAGCAGTGCGCATGGCGGTCAAGTTCGGTCTGGCGGTGGACGCCGAGATCGGTCAACACAATGTGTTTGCGCGCAAGAACTACTTTTATCCGGACCTGCCCAAGGGCTATCAGATCAGCCAGATGGAGCTGCCGATCGTCGGCAAGGGCCACCTGGACATCACCCTTGAAGACGGCACGGTCAAACGCGTCGGCATCACCCGTGCCCACCTTGAAGAAGACGCCGGCAAGAGCCTGCACGAAGACTTCAGCGGCATGACCGGCATCGACCTGAACCGCGCCGGCACGCCGCTGCTGGAGATCGTTTCCGAACCGGACATGCGTTCGGCCAAGGAAGCGGTTGCCTACGTCAAGGCCATGCACGCACTGGTGCGCTACCTGGACATTTGCGACGGCAACATGGCCGAAGGCTCGCTGCGTTGCGACTGCAACGTATCGATCCGGCCCAAAGGCCAGGTCGAGTTCGGCACCCGCTGCGAGATCAAGAACGTCAACTCGTTCCGCTTCATCGAGAAGGCGATCAACAGCGAAATCCAGCGCCAGATCGACCTGATCGAAGACGGCGGCAAGGTGATCCAGCAGACGCGTCTGTACGATCCGAACAAGGACGAAACCCGCGCCATGCGCAGCAAGGAGGAAGCCAACGACTACCGTTACTTCCCCGACCCTGATCTGCTGCCGGTGATCATCGAAGACTCGTTCATCGAAGAAACCCGCGCCACCCTGCCAGAGCTGCCGCCACAGAAGCGCGAGCGCTTCCAGAGCCAGTTTGGCTTGTCGGCCTACGACGCCAGCGTGCTGGCTTCCAGCCGCGAGCAGGCGGATTATTTCGAGCAGGTAGTGAGCATCAGCGGCGACGCCAAGCTGGCGGCCAACTGGGTCATGGTCGAGCTGGGCAGCCTGCTCAACAAGCAGGGCCTGGAGATCGAAGCTTCGCCGGTGAGCGCCGAGCAACTGGGCGGCATGCTCAAGCGTATCACCGACAACACCATTTCCGGCAAGATCGCGAAGATGGTCTTCGAGGCCATGGCCAATGGTGAAGGCAGCGCCGACGAAATCATCGACAAGCGCGGCCTCAAGCAGGTTACCGACAGCGGCGCCATCGAGTCGATGCTTGACGAGATGCTGGCGGCCAACGCCGAACAGGTCGAACAGTACCGCGCTGCCGATGAAGCCAAGCGCGGCAAGATGTTCGGCTTCTTCGTCGGCCAGGCGATGAAAGTCTCCAAAGGCAAGGCCAACCCGCAGCAGGTCAATGAACTGCTGAAGAAGAAGCTGGAAGGCTGATTCAAGAGTCTTTCAGGTCAAAACGACCTGTAGGAGCGAGCTTGCTCGCGATAGCGTCAGTTCATTCGATAGATGTTTCGGATGAAGTGCCGAATCGCGAGCAAGCCCGCTCCTAGAGGTGAGCGCGCGTCCAACGTCGTACAAGGATCAAACCCATGCTGCGGCTTCTCGGCACCACAGCGCTGTTCACCTGTCTGGTGGGCTGCGCCAGCCAGAATCAGATCATCGACCCGCGCGGCTACAACGAAACAGGCAACGCCTCCTATTACGGCTCGCAACACCATGGCAATCAGACGGCCAGCGGCGAGCGCTTCAATCAGAACGGCCTCACGGCCGCCCATCGCCAGCTGCCATTCGGCACGCGCGTCAAGGTCACCAACCTGGATAACGACAAAAGCGTTATCGTCCGTATCAATGATCGCGGCCCGCATGCCCGGGGGCGGCTGATCGATCTGTCACGCGCCGCTGCCGAGCAGATCGGCATGCTGCGCAGTGGCGCAGCGCCGGTGCGCGTGCAAAGCCTGAACGACTGAGGACGCCCCCCATTCTCCAGTTAACCTCCCTGCCCCTGCCTGACCTCCTGCAATGGATCAGCGGCCTGTTGCTGCTGGTGCTGGGCGCAGAATTGTCCGTGCGCGCGGCAGTCAGCCTGGCGACGATGCTGGGGGTGCGTCCGCTGTTCATCGGCCTGAGTTTCGTCGCCCTGGGCAGCAGCGCGCCGCAGATGGCGGTGGGCTTGCAGGCAGCGCTCAGCGACAGCCCGGACATTGCCGTCGGCAGCGTGGTCGGCGGCAGCATCTTCAACCTGCTGGTAACCCTGGGCCTGTGTGCGCTGATCATTCCGCTGCGGGTGACCCGGCAACTGATACGCGTGGACATCCCGCTGATGATTGCCGCCAGCGCCCTGGTCTTCGGCCTGTCGTGGAACGGTACGCTCGGCACGCTGGATGGCGCGATTCTACTGCTGGGGCTGCTGGTTTTTCTGGCGATGGTGCTGCGCCAGTCCGGACAGGGATTCGCCTATCGCAAGTCCGCCAGTGAGGCAGACGCCCGTAAACCCGGGCCGGCACTGTTGCGCCTGGCCGCTCTGGTGATCGGCATTGCCTGTCTGATCGTCGGCAGTCATCTGCTGGTGGCCGCGTCGGTGGTGCTGGCACTTGATTTGGGCCTGTCCGAACGGGTCATCGGCCTGACCGTCATCGCCGTCAGCACCTCACTGCCCTGCCTGGCCACGTCGCTGGTCGCCGCCTTGCGTGGGCAACGGGATATCGCTGTCGGTAACGTGATCGGCAGCAGCCTGTTCAACCTGCTGGGCGTACTGGGGATTACTGCGCTGATTGCGCCGGCGTCGTTATCGGTATCGCCCAACGCGCTGGATTTCGACTTGCCAGTGCTGCTGGGGGTTACCGCGCTGTGCCTGCCGCTGTTTTATTCCGGCTACCGTATCACCCGCGCGGAGGGCCTGATGCTGCTCTTGCTGTATCTGCTGTACGCCCTGCATATCGTGTCGTTCACCACGGGCATGCCACTGGCGGAAAAGCTGGAGCGGCTGATGCTGCAATTCATCCTGCCGGTGCTGGCACTGTTGATCGTCTACAGCACGGCCAGGGCCTGGCGACGGCAGCACTGACGGTCGCGTGGCGCAGGAAGTGAGCGACAACTGGCCGAACAGCTAGATCCAGCCACCCCACTGCAGGATGAAAATGCCAATGTTGGTGGTCACGGCAGCTGCCAGCGTCGTGATGACGATGATCGCCGCCGCCAGTTCATGATTGCCGTTGGCGGCGCGGGCCATGACGTAGCTCGCCGCAGCCGTCGGGCTGCCGAAGTACAGAAACAGAATCCCCAGTTCGGCGCCGCGAAAGCCATAGAGCCAGGCCGCCAGCGTGCACAGAATCGGCAGGGTAATCATCTTCATGGCGCTGGCGCTCAAGGCCAGCTCGCCACTCTTGCGCAAGGATTGCAGCGACAGCGTGCCGCCGATGCAGATCAGCGCCAGGGGCAAGGTCATCTGTGCCAGATAGTTGCCCGATGTCTCCAGCCAGTGCGGCAAGGGAATCTTGAAATAAGCAAAGGGGGACGCTGCCAGCACGCTGATGATCAGCGGGTTGCACAGCACGCTCTTGAACACGCTCCAGGGGTCGGATTTGATCACCGGGCTGTACACCGCCAGGACAATGGTGGACAGCGCGTTGTAGAAGAGAATCACCAGTGCCGCGAGAATCGCGCCGAGGGAAATACCGTAGTCGCCGTACATGCTGGCCGCTAGGGCCAGACCCACGACGCCATTGTTGCCTCTGAACGCGCCTTGCACGAACACGCCGCGCTCTTCAAGCGGTACGCGCCAGATCGCCCAGACCCAGGCGAACGCAAAACCGAACAGTGTGGCCAGAGAGAAGAAAATCAGCAGCGGCGGTTGCAGCGCAGCGTTCAGGTCGGCGTGAATGATGCCCAGAAACAACAACGCAGGCATGGTGACGTTAAACACCAGGCTCGACGCGGTCATGATGAAACCATCATCAATCCAGCCGATCCGTTTCAGCCCCACGCCAAGAAACAGCATGGCGAAAACCGGTGCGGTAATTGCCAGGGTCTGAAAGAAGATGTCCAGCATGCGGCCGCCCTGTCCCGTCGTTAGGTGGCCAATGATAAGCCAGCATCGACAAGAGCGTTACCGGGAATTTCCGTGGGTGTTCAGACCCGCCACTGACGTGGGACCGGCTTTAGCCGGGAAGCAGTGCGACTGAAGCACAACTTTCAGTGGCGGCATTGGCCTCTTCCCGGCTAAAGCCGGTACCACGTCCCACAGCATCTCGCTTGCCTCAGACAGCATCCCGCGCAGGCACCAGTTTTTTCTCGAACACCGAAACGCCATCCAGATCCCGCAGAGTGACGGTCATCTCGGCGCTTTGCCCGTCGATATTGACCTCGCCGAAGAACTGAAAGCCAGCGAAGGGCGAGGTGTTCTGCGCAGGCGGCGCCTTCTGGAAGACCAGCTCGGGGCCGAAGGTCTTGTCCAGCGCATTGGGCCCGAAGCTGCCCGCGTTCAATGGCCCGGCGACGAACTCCCAGAACGGATCGAAATCCTGAAACACCGCGCGGTCGGGCTGATAGTGATGCGCCGCACAATAATGCACATCGGCGGTCAGCCATACGCAGTCGCGAATTTTCTGCGTGTGCAGGTAGCCAAGCAGCTCGGCGACTTCCAGCTCACGGCCCATGGCTGCACCATCCTGACCGTTGGCAATCGCCTCCCAGCGCGCCACACCAGGGCTGACTTCGCCGTCAGGCACGCCCAGGCCAATGGGCATGTCGGCGGCAATCACCTTCCACTGCGCCGAAGACTGCTTGAGTTCGCGCTTGAGCCAATCCAGCTGCGTGCGGCCGAGAAACGTCGTGGTGGAATCTGGCTTGTCGGCCAGGTTGGCGTCGTTGCCGTCGCGATAGCTGCGCATGTCCAGCACAAACACGTCCAGCATCGGCCCGTAGGCAATCTTGCGGTAGATCCGGCCACCATTGTCGGCCTGTTGCAAGCGCATCGGCGCGTATTCGAGAAACGCCTGGCGGCCGCGGGCGGCCAGCAGCTGGATGTCCTTGACCTTGTAACGGTCATCCAGCTGTTTGCTCGGCGACCAGTTATTGGTGACTTCGTGGTCATCCCACTGCCAGATCTGCGGCACCTCGGCGTTGAACCGACGCAGGTTGTCGTCCAGCAGGTTGTAACGGTAGGCGCCGCGATACTCGTCCAGGGTCTCCGCCACCTTGCTCTTGGCTTCGGTGGTGATGTTGCGCCAGATGCGCCCGTCTTCGGTGGTCAGCTGCGCAGGTACCGGCCCGTCAGCGTAAATGGTGTCGCCGCTGTGGATGAAAAAATCCGGCAGGCGCAGGCGCATGGCTTCATAGATACGCATGCCGCCGATGTCGGGATTGATGCCGAAGCCCTGCCCCACCGTGTCGCCACTCCAGACAAAGCGCAGGTCGCGTCGTTGCTGCGGCGTACTGCGCAGATGGCCAAACCAGGGCTCGCTGCTGACACCGGACTGGGCGTCTTCGAACTGCACGCGGTAGAAGATCGCCTGATCCACCGGCAGCTCGCTGAGTTCGACGCGGGCGGTAAAGTCAGTGCGCTGGTCAGCCAGGGCCGACACCACACGGCGCGGATTGCTGAACATGCTGCGCGTGTCCCATTCCACCACCATGCGCGAAGGCCGGTCGCTGCGGCTCCAGACCATGGCGCGATCACCGAGGATGTCGCCGGACTGCACACCGTCGGTGATCTTCGGCCGATCCTGCACAGACGCGATGACCGCCGGGGCCAACCCCGGCAACAACAGGCCAGCGCCAGCAGCCTGGATGATACGGCGGCGCGTCGGGTCGAACGGACTCATGGCAATCCCCTGATCAAAGACAAAGGGGAAAGCTAGCAGCGCAAGATGGGGGAAATGTGACAGTGGGCCAGGTTGCGGTGGCGGAATATCGGGCAAACGCTCTGTGAGCCTGACATTGCGAGTTCTGTAGGAGCCAACTTGTTGGCGAAGCGGCGTGACTGCCACCGCCTCGCCAACAAGTTGGCTCCTACAGAAAAACATTCCAACTCAGTAATGGCAGTTATGCGCCATCACGCCTTGGCGGCCACTTCCATTTCCACCGCTTCCGGGCGCTTGAGCACGGCGTAGGTGATACCAGTCACCAGGCTACCGGCGACAATCGCGATCAGGTACAGCAGCGCGTGGTTGATGGCATTGGGGATCAGCATCACGAACAGGCCGCCGTGGGGCGCCATCAGTTTGCAGCCGAAGTACATCGACAACGCACCGGTCAGCGCGCCACCGGCGATGCTGGCCGGGATCACCCGCAGCGGGTCCTTGGCAGCAAACGGAATCGCCCCTTCAGAAATGAAGCACAACCCCAGCACGAAGGCCGCCTTGCCCGCCTCTCGCTCACTCTGGGCAAACTTGCGCCGGGCGATGAAGCTGGCGATACCCATGCCGATGGGGGGCACCATGCCCGCGGCCATCGCGGCGGCCATGGGGGCATAACTCTGGGATGCCAGCAGCCCCACCGAAAACGCGTAGGACGCCTTGTTGATCGGCCCGCCGAGGTCGACACACATCATCGCGCCGAGGACCACCCCCAGCAGGATCGCGTTGGTGGTGCCCATGCTGTCGAGGAACACGGTCAGGCTGCCCAGGAGGCTGGCGACCGGTTTGCCCACTGCATAAATCATCACCAGACCGGTGACCAGACTGGCCAGCAACGGGATGATCAGAATCGGCTTGAGCGCCTCGACGCTGGCAGGTAGGCGCACATAACGGGCGACCGCCCAGGCGCTGTAACCGGCGATGAAACCGGCCGCAATACCGCCGATGAAACCTGCCCCGAGGGTGCTGGCCAACAGGCCGCCAATCAAACCCGGCGCCAGCCCCGGACGGTCGGCGATGGAGTAAGCGATATAGCCCGCCAGCAGCGGCACCATCAGAGTGAAGGCGGCATCGCCGATCTGTTTCAGCACAGCAGCCAGAGTACCGGGTTCCTTGAATGCCTCAATGCCAAACACAAATGACAGCGCAATCAGCAAACCACCCGCCACCACCATCGGCAGCATGTAGGAAACGCCGGTCAGCAAATGCTTGTAGACGCCGGTTTTTTCCTGCCGCGCAGGCGCTTTTTCGCTGCCCGCTGCGGATTCGATCTCGCCTTCAGCCAAGGCTTTTTTCAGCGTGGCTTCCGACTGTTTCAGCGCAATGCCAGTGCCACAACGATAGATACGCTTGCCGGCAAAACGCTCGGTTGCCACTTCGATGTCTGCGGCCAAAAGCACCACATCAGCATCGGCAATGGCTTGCGCGCTGAGCGGATCACGCGCGCCCACCGAACCCTGGGTCTCGACACGCAGTTCATAGCCCAGGCGCTTGGCTGCCTGCTGAAGGGCTTCGGCGGCCATGAAGGTGTGCGCCACGCCGGTTGGGCAGGCGGTGATCGCGACAAGGCGCGGCACGCCACCTGCCTCGGCAGCGGCCGTCGCGCTGGCCGCAGGCACGGCATAGACCTGCGCCTGTTCGGCAGCGCGTTTGAGGAACGCGTCGACATCCTGCAAGGCATGCGCGGGGGAGTCTTGAAACAGGCGCTTGCCGACAAAACGCGACAGGTCCACTTCGCCGGTGTTGACCACCAGAATCCAGTCTGCTTCGGCCACTTGCTCGGCCGACAGCACTTGAACCGGATTGCGCGGGTCGGTCACTTCCACACTGGTGCTCCAGCCCAGGCGCTGGGCGGCCGCATCCAGAAGCCGCGCACTGAGAACGCTGCTGACCTTGCCGTTCGGGCAGGCCGTCACAATGGCTAATTTCATTACCGGATCTCTCTTATTGAACAGCGCATCCAGGTCGGAGAACGCTATCTTCTGCAGGAGCCAAGGTGTTGGCGAGGCGGCGTATCTGGCAACGCCTCGCCAGCAAGTCGGCTCCTGCAGGCCTATGTTTTGACAGTAGTCATCAGGGCCGCTGCAGAAGCGTTTATCTTTCCGCCAGGGTGCGAACGTTCACGCCACCCTCCAGCCGCTTGAGTTGTGCACTGTCAGTGATGCCGAAACCGATCTGGGTCACCGCCATGGCCGCAATGGCCGTCGCGGTGCGCAAAGTCTGCTGCGGCGCATGGCCACTGAGCAGGCCGTGGACCATGCCTGCCAGCAACGAGTCTCCTGCGCCAACGGTGCTGGCAACGGTGACTTTCGGCGGCAGCGACTGCAACGCCGCGTCAGCGCTGAACCAGTGCACCCCTTCCGAGCCCTGGGAAATCACCACATGCTCGATCCCCCGCGCGCGCAGGCTGGCTGCAGCTTCAGCCTGTGCCGCAATGGAGATGATCGGCGCATCCAGCGCCTCGGCAAGTTCCTCGGTGTTGGGCTTGATCAGCCACGGCCCGGCGTCCAGACCGGCACGCAAGGCCATGCCGCTGCTGTCCAGCGCCACTTTCAGGCCCAGGTCCTTGAGGCGCACCAGCAGGCCGTGCAGCCACTCAGGGCTGACACCGCGCGGCAGGCTGCCAGCCACCACCACGGCGTCGAAACCGGGGGCAATCTGCTCGACCCGGGCAAACAATGCCTGCTGGGCCTCGTCACTAACCTGCGGGCCGGGGCCGTTGAGGTCGGTGACGCGGCCGCTGTGTTCGGCCAGTTTGATGTTGCTGCGGGTCTCGCCCGGCACGCGGACAAACTCGTCGACAAAACCACGACGATTGAACAGCGCCTCGAAAGGCTGCTGGTTATCGACGCCAAGAAAGCCGGCGACCGTCACCTCATGGCCCAGATCAGCCAATACCTGGGCGACATTCAGGCCTTTGCCGGCGGCATGGCTGAGCAAGCCTTCGCTGCGGTTGACCTGGCCCAGTTGCAACGGCCCCAGCTGCACGGTCAGGTCCAGCGCCGGATTCATCGTCAGGGTAAGAATTCTGGACATTAGATTGCCTCCACTAGAGCGCGCACTTCACCGGCGCTGCCGACCGTCAGCGCCGTTTGCGCCAGTTGTTTCGCCGCACTCAGGTCCAGTTCCCGCACGCAGGCCTTGACCTCGCCAATGCTGCGCGCCGACACGCTCAGCTCGTCCACGCCCAGGCCCACGAGCACCGGCACTGCCAGCGGATCGGCCGCCAGTTCGCCACACACGCCAACCCATTTGCCATGGGCATGAGCCGCGCGCACGGTGATATCGATCAGTTGCAACACCGCCGGGTGCAAGCCGTCAGCCTGCGCCGATAACGTCGGGTGGCCGCGGTCGATGGCCAGGGTGTACTGCGTCAGGTCGTTGGTGCCGACGCTGAAGAAGTCCACTTCTTTGGCCAGCACTGGCGCCAGCAACGCAGCGGACGGCACCTCAATCATGATCCCCAACTGCAGATCGGCGACCGGGATTTCCTTGCGCAGGCGCTCGGTCATGTCTCGGGCCTGACGCCACTCCTCAACTGTGCCAACCATGGGGAACATGATTCGCAACGGGCGATTGTCGGCGGCGCGCAACAAGGCGCGCAGCTGGGTTTCCATGACATCCGGGCGCTGCAGGGTGAGGCGGATGCCGCGCACGCCCAGAAACGGGTTTTCTTCCTTGTCGATAGGCCAGTACGGCAGCGGCTTGTCACCACCGACGTCCAGGGTTCGCACCACCAGCGGGCGACCTTGCAGGTCGTCCAGCACGCGGCGGTATTCAGCTTCCTGGGTGGCTTCGTCCGGCGCCTGGGAGTGGGCCATGAACAACAACTCGGTGCGCAGCAGGCCGATGCCCTCGGCACCCTGTTCAACCGCTGCGGGGGTGCCTGCGCTGTCGCCAATATTGGCCACCACCTCCACCGCGTGACCGTCGCGGGTCACTGCAGGCTCCATGCGCCGGGCAGCAGCTGCTTGCAGACGTTGCTCGCGGGTATCACGGTCGGTAGCTGCGCGCTGCAGTGTCTGCGCATCCGGTGCCACGGTCAGGCGACCTTTCTGGCCATCGAGGAGCAAAACAGTGCCTGGCTTGATCTGCAGCACCGAATCACCAGCGCCCACCAGCGCCGGAATACCCAGGGCGCGGGCGACGATTGCGCTGTGCGCGGTCGCGCCGCCACGTGCAGTCAGAATCCCGGCAACCTGCTGCGGGTCGAGACGCGCCACGTCGGAAGGACCGACTTCGTCCATCACCAGAATGTAGGGTTCATCCGGCGCGGCCACGGTTTCGATACCGCAGATCTGCGCCAGCACGCGGCGACCGACGTCACGCAAATCGGCAGCGCGCTCGGCCAGCAGCACATCGTTGAGCTGCTCCTGCTGCCGCGCCGCGCTGTCGATCACGCCAGCCCAGGCCGCCGCAGCGCTTTCGCCCATCTTCAGGCGCAACACCACGTCGCCACTCAGTTCGGGATCGTCGAGCATTTCCTGGTGAGTGATGAAAATCTCGCGGATTGCCTTGGATTTGCTGCGCTGAATCAGGCCTTCGATGTCCTGCCGGACTTCGCGCAGGGCGTTGTCCAGGCGCTCACGTTCAATCGCTTCGGATTCGCCGGTCTTCGGGTAATCGATTTCTGGCAAAACCTGAATATGTGCCGGCCCGATGGCAATGCCCGGCGATGCCGATACCGCCATGATCTGGCTGCCGTCCAGCGGCGCCGCCACCTGGCGTGGAGTAATCGCCACCACAGGCGTCGCTTCGGCGACTTTTGGCAGCGGCTCGACCTCTTCGCCCAACCCCTGCTCCACCGCCGCCAGCAGCGCGGGCAGTGCATCGGAGGCGATGCCTGGTTCGGCGACGAATTCCAGCACCTGGCCACGGCGCGCACCCAGGCTGAGCAGCTTGCTCAGGCTCTTGACCGACACCGCAGTGGCGCCACTGTCGACCACGCGCACACGGATTTCGCCTTCAAACTCTTTGGCCAGTTGCGCCATAATCTTCGCCGGGCGGGCGTGCAGGCCGTGGGCGTTGGCCAGCACCACCTGCCGGGTCGGCCACTCGGCGGGCAGTTCGCCACCCAGCGCCTGCAACACGGCGCGGCTGCTGGTGGCGTGGCCCAGCTCATGACCACGGCCTTCGATCAGCAAGGCGCACAGGCGTTCGAGCAGGGCCTGATGCGCTTCACCCAGGCTGGCGAGGCAGAACAGACCACTGAGCGGCTGGCCCAGATAGCGCATCGGCTTGTCAGGGGTGACAAAGGCAAGGCCCGGACGTTTCACCGTCTGCTCACTGTGCAGCCACCACAGGCCATCGCCCAGTGGCAAGGCTTCGACCTGCTGCAACACGGCAGCGAAGCCGTTGCTCACGCAGTCGGCCTTGCGCAGGAGCCGGGCGCCGCGCCAGACCAGCTCTTCGAAATCATCAGCCGACACACCCAGGCTGATCAGTTGCGCATCCAGTGCCAGCTCCTGTGGCGCGCCTTGCAGCAGTTTGAGCAGCGCCTCCGGCGTGTCCGCCTGGCGCAGGGCCTCGCCCAGATCGCTTTCGCCCAAGGCGCGGGTCAGCAATTGCAGCAGGCGCAAATGTTCGTCGGACTTGGCCGCGATGCCGATGGCCAGGTACACGATCTGGCCATCGCCCCAATCCACGCCCTCGGGAAACTGCATCAGCCGCACGCCTGTGGCGTGGACCTGATCGCGGGTTTCCGGGGTGCCGTGGGGGATGGCGATGCCCTGACCCAGAAAGGTCGAGCCTTGTTTTTCGCGATTTTGCAAACCGGTCAGGTAACCTTCGGCGACCAGGCCATCGGCCACCAGCAGGTCGGCAAGCAGTTGCAAAGCGGCGGACTTATCCACGGCCGTCTGGCCCATGGATATTTGCTCTACGGTGAGTTCGAGCATGCCTGTCTCCTGTACAGCGCCCCTGGGCGCCTGGATTCTTGTTTTAAGTAACGATCATTGCGGTGATCGACAGCTTAGGTGATTAATCAGATAACCCTCTGACAGCAGGTTCGAACAAATTGCAGCGTCGTGAAAATAAAAAGCTGAATCGTTTAATCTAGCAGGCCCGGCACGTTACTCGATTATCCGCAGCGGTTGAAGCCCGGACCGCGCGTTGCGGCCGGGCTGGCGGCAAATAAATCTGGAAACCTCGCTGCTGGCCGTGGTCTGCTGTCAAGATTGGCCACGATCAGTGAGAATCGTCTTCTTTGAACAAGAAGCCCATAACAAAAGGAATCACGAGTGAAACTCAGTGATATTGCACGCCTGGCAGGGGTTTCAGTCACAACCGCCAGCTACGTGATCAACGGCAAGGCCGAACAGCAGCGTATCAGCACGGCAACGGTGGAGCGGGTTCAGGCCGTGGTGGAAGAACATGGGTTTCGCCCGAACCCGCAGGCCGCAGGCTTGCGCAGTCGGCACACGCGTACGTTAGGCTTCATCCTGCCGGACCTGGAAAACCCCAGTTACGCGCGCATCGCCAAACTGCTGGAGCAAGGCGCCCGCGCCAATGGCTACCAGTTACTGATTGCCAGCTCCGACGATGACCCGGCCAGCGAGCTGCAACTGCTGCAACTGTTTCGCGCCCGCCGCTGCGACGCGTTGCTCGTCGCCAGTTGCCTGCCTGCCACCGATGACAGCTACCGGGAACTGCAGGCCAAGGGCTTGCCGATCATTGCCATCGACCGGGAAATGGACGCCGAACACTTCTGTTCAGTGGTCAGCGACGACCATGACGCCAGCCTGCAACTGACCCGCAGCCTGCTGCAAACCCGGCCTGCGCATATCGCCCTGATCGGTGCGCGCCCCGAGCTGAGCATCAGCCGCGCCAGGGCCAGCGGTTTTCAGCATGCCCTGAATGGCTTCGCAGGCTCGGTCATCATCGAGCATGGCGACGCGTTCAGTCGCCAGTGCGGGCAGCGCCTGATGCATGACGTGTTCGAGCGCCTGGGGCACTTTCCCGACGCACTGATCACCACGTCATACGTGCTGCTGCAAGGCATTTTCGACGTTCTGCAAGGTCAGGCGGTCAACCCGGCGCAACTGCACCTGGGTACTTTTGGCGACACCCAGTTGCTCGACTTCCTGCCACTGCCGGTCAATGCAATGGCCCAGCAGCATCAGCTCATTGCCAGTGCAGCGCTGGACTTTGCTCTGGCCGCCATCGAGAAAGATCAGTACCAACCCGGCGTGCACGCCATCGTGCGGACCTTCAAGCAACGCATCCACGAGGCCTGATCGTGCAGTTGATCGACACCCACACTCACCTGGACTTCGAGAGCTTTGATCAGGATCGCGATGCCGTGCTGCGCAGCAGCCTGGCCCTGGGTGTCGAGCGCATGGTGGTGCTAGGGGTGTATCAGCGTAACTGGCAGCGGCTGTGGGACCTCACGCTGCAGCAGCCTGCGGTGTACGCGGCGCTCGGCCTGCATCCGGTATACATCGACGAGCATCGGCCCGAGCACCTCACTGAGCTGGCTGACTGGCTGTCGCGCTTGCAGGGGCATCCGCAGCTGTGCGCGCTGGGAGAGATCGGCCTGGATTACTATGTCGAGACGCTGGACCGAGCGCGCCAGCAGCAGTATTTCGACGCGCAGCTGCAACTGGCCGCTGACTTCGATCTGCCCGTGCTGCTGCACGTGCGGCGCAGCCACGCCGACGTGATCGCCACGCTCAAGCGTTTTCGGCTCAAGCGCTGTGGCGTCATTCATGCCTTCGCGGGCAGTCGCGAAGAAGCGCGGGAATACATCAAGCTGGGCTTCACACTGGGCCTGGGCGGCGCGGCTACCTGGCCACAGGCACTACGCATGCACCGGGTCATCGCCGAGCTGCCGCTGCAATCCATCGTGCTGGAAACCGACTCGCCGGACATGGCGCCTGCCATGTTTCCTGGCCAGCGCAACAGCCCTGAGCACTTGCCCGCCATCTGCAGCGCATTGGCCGAACTGCTGCGGATCACGCCCGAAGAACTGGCCGAGGCGAGCACTGCCAATGCGCGGGAGTTGTTTGGCTGGGGGTGAGCGTCACCTGTTGCCGTCAGACCAGCAAGGTCCACAAGGCAAACCCGGCGTACCACACGATCGCCGCCCGCAGCAGCAATTCCCACAACACATCAAGGCTGTTGACCCCTTCGACACCGACAACCGGCGCAGGTACTTCACCGGCAATCCGACCGACATTGGCGATCAGCTGTGCAGCGCTGATTTCCCAGTTCAGCAGCTCCGGCAACATGACCCGGCTGACCGCCACGAAATTACCTACCAGGGCAAAGCTCGCGGCCAGCAGGCGCACAGGAATGAAGTCAAAGGCATGGCGCAACTGCGCGGCGTTTGCCGCAACGCCCGGCGCCTTGCCGTGTTCGGCAGCCAGGGCGAGCAGGCGATACGCCAGCGCTGCCACTGGCCCCAGCACGAAGTACCAGAAAATCACGGCGAAAAAGCTTTGGTAGCCTTGCCACAGCAGATAGCTCTGCACACCCTTGAGCAACGCTTCGCTGTCGGTGGCGACAACGCCCATGTCACGCTCGGCCACAATGGAGGCAGCCTCTTCGTCGCCCCGGCGGCAGGCATCGCGAAACGGCCCCAGGGCAACGCTCAGGTCACCCCGCCCAAGGCTGTAAATCAACACCAGCAAATGCACCGGCAGCGCCAGCCAGCCATTGGCCACCGAGCCCAGCACCACCAGCACCAGAGCCAGCAACGCTATTGGCAGTAATACCGTCAGCGCCAGAATCAGCCACGGATGCGCAGCCGTTTTCGGCCTCGACTCCAGCCGGGCCAGTTCTGCCCGCCACATGCCGTCGCGTTGCACACGCTGGCGCAGCGCCGAAAACTTCTCGACCAGAATCGCCAGCAACAACACCAGAAAACTCATGACCTGCCTCCGAAAAAATCAGTCCTGCACCGCCGCCCGGAAGCGCGGCCAGTCAAAAAAAGGGCCGGGATCAGTCTTGCGACCCGGCGCGATGTCACTGTGGCCGCACATACGTTGCGGCGTTATCGCCGGATAGGCGCTGCGAAGTTGGCGGGTCAGCTCGATCAACGCTGAATACTGGGCGTCGGTGAACGGCTGTTCGTCAGTGCCTTCAAGCTCGATGCCCAGGGAAAAATCATTGCAGCCCTCACGCCCGTCAAACACGGAAACCCCGGCATGCCAGGCGCGGTCCAGGCAGGACACGAACTGGGTGACCTCTCCATCACGCTCGATCAGGAAATGCGCCGACACCCGCAAGTCCGCGATCCCTGCAAAATAGGGATGCTCTGTGACATCCAGCAGATTCTGGAAAAACGCCTGCACCTTGCCGGTCTTGAATTGCGCCGGAGGCAGGCTGATATTGTGGATCACCAGCAATGAAACTTCGCCTGCGGGGCGGGCATTGAAGTTGGGCGATGGGCAGTGTTGCACGTCATGGCACCAGCCGCTGGCACAGTCCAGTTGCATAAAGGGTCCTTGCACGGGTCATTCAGTGGCGCAAGTATGCCCGCGATAGACGCCTGACGGGGAGTAAATTGGCGTTGCATGACGTAGGAAGGGTGAACGGGTTGAGCAGGACAGCTGGGGCTGGTTGCAACGCCATGAGCGCTGCACCGATTCGCGAGCAAGCTCGCTCCCACTGACCTGTGCGCGGCAGATGTTCAAGTGCAAGCTAGCTCTGACGGCTGGATGTGCGTCACATGTCTAGGTGGGAGCAAGCTTGCTTGCGAAGCCGTCCAGCAGCTCAGCTCAATGCCGCTTGCGATAACCCTTCGCGAGCAAGCTCGCTCCCACTGACCTGTGCGCGGCAGATGTTCAAGTGCAAGCTAGCTCTGACGGATCGATGTGCATCACACGTCCAGGTGGGAGCAAGCTTGCTTGCGAAGGCGTCAGTTGGCTCAGCGCAATACCACTTGCGATAACCCTTCGCGAGCAAGCTCGCTCCCACAGGACTGCGCGCCGGATGCTGCAGAAACTCCAGCATCAGGCGGAACTGCGCCAGATCAGGCGTCCTTGAGCTTGCGCAAGTTGCCCAGCACTGACTCCAGCGCACGGTCGAACAGCAGCGTGTCGTCAAGCAGGCGAATGGTGCCGCGACGGAATTCCATCGCCAGACCCACCCGAGTCTTTTCCAGCACCTTCATCCCGGTGCGGTTGACGAACACGTAACGCCCCCCAGGCTCGACAATCGCGGCCAGCTTGCAGCGCAGCTTGTGATCTTCATCTTCCTGAATTTCGACCCAGCCACCAAGGCGCAACTTGTCGACCTGGGCGAGGCCGGCGTCATCATCGGGCAGACGCGGGCAGGGTTCGTTCAACACTTGCTCGCCCGGGGCAATCAAGACGATCTCATCGACCACCTGCATCATCGCCGGACCCTGTGCGGCCTGCTCGGCAGCCGACAGCGCGGTGCCCTCTTCCTGACAGCGGGAGAAATGTTGAAATGCCTGCACATGAAGCACTTCAAGTTGACTGAAGAACTCGCTGGTCGCGAACGGATCGAACGCGGCACTGGCCAGCCCTTCGCGCAGGGCCTTGAGCAGCCCCGGCACCAGCGACAACAGGCGCTGTCGCGCTTCTGGCTCTTCGTGCAGCTCAACGCTCCAGACCAGATCGTCCATGGTAGAGAGCCCCGCTTCCCACTCGAACGACTCATCGCCATGCTTGAGACAGGTCAGCAGCAGCACCTTGCTCCAGGCCTCCTGCAGCAACCGCACCACCACCTCAGGCAACACCTTGCCCAGCAGCCGCTGATTCAGCTCCTGCTGCACACGCTGACGAGCAAGCTCGGCGCGCGCACGGCCTTCTTCGGCGTCGCGGGTACGCTGCTCAAGCAGTTCGCTGCGACGACGCTCGTCGCTGGTAAACGCAAGAAAATCCGCCAGCAGCTCGGGGAAAATCGCCGGATCATCGACAAAATCATTCAGCAGGCGCTGCACGATCTGTTCGATGCGCACATACAAGGCATCTCGCTGGAAGTCATCGCGACCGCCCCAGCCCAAGGCCGCAGCCGCGATTTCATTCAACAGACGCCGCGCCGGGTGGCTGCCACGACTGAAGAAACTCTTGTCGATCACCGCCACTTTCAGCATCGGGATCTGCAGACGGCCGATCAGTGCACGCAGGGACACTGGCAAGTTGCGGTCGTCGAGGATGAATTCGAACAGCATCGCGATGAGGTTGATGACGTCTTCATCGCCCACCCCCACGACGCGCAACTTGCCGCTCTTCAGGCTGACGCGGGTCAGCAACTGTTCCAGCTGGTTGCGCAGGTCGAAATCATCGGGCGTGTCGGACGCCGGGACGTACTGCTGCAGGTGCGACAACAGGCGCAACAGATCCTGACTGGAAATCGGCCGCTGCTCCGCGCTCGGCTGATGCCGTGGCACCAGATTGCCGCGCACTTGCAGAAGCAATTCCTGCAAGGCGGAAAACACTTCCTGCACGCCATTATCTAGCTTGTCCACAGCCTGGCCGAAGCCCATCTCGGCCATGGTGTGCGCCGGGCGGCTGGCCCGGGTTGCGCGATCACTGGCGCGACGGGTGGGGATGGTTTTCAGCTCGGGCAGCACGCCGGTAGCGATGAGCAGCTGGTTGGCTTCGTTATAAAGATGGTCGGTGTCGCTCAACACGTACTTTTCGAACAGCTTGAGGACAATCAGCTTGACCTTGATACCGACGCCAAGACTGCGCCCGGCCTGCAGGAAAAAGTCACAGAGCATGGCCGGGCCCAGCGGGTTGGCCTCGTTGCTCAGGGTCTGGGTGACCAGCTGGTTGAGGCGCGTGGTCAGTTGGGTCAGCGCAGTCGCATCACGGCTGAGGACCTTGGCCACCATCGCATCGACAGCGACAGTCTTTTCCAGATCATCGTTGTGCACCAGGGCCAGCTTGTCGAAGGACACCGGCGCCGCTACCGTCGGCTCTGCGACCTGATAGTGGCCCAGGCGCAGAAAGGCTTCATAGAATTTGTCGAGAAACGCACGCTCGATACTTTTGCGCTTTAAACGCAAGTCGCGCATGGCTTCAAAGAAATTGTTCTGCTCGGAATTGTTCTGCGCGCGGTCCGCCATTTCAAACAGCGTATCGTCGGCATTGTCGAACAGCGCTTGCAGCGCTTCCCTGAGCTGCTGGGCGGCCTTGTCACGTACCTGGAGCAAAACCACAGGCAAGCGAGCGACAGGCGAGTGAGCCGTATAGTCGATGCTGGCTTTAGTTAACGGCACAACTTTCTCGTCGTTTTGCATCAAGGCACCTGCCGTAAACCATCACAAACCCCCATTAACGCCTCGGGCCACAGTCGCACTTCATCATGAAGCGATTCACACCCGTTTGACGCCGTCAAAGCCATGACGCGGTTGCCTTACAACACAGCCTTGACTCGTAAACGCCAATATTCCGCTGCCGTGACAATATGTCGCAGGGCAGCGAACTAGTGTGTGCAGCGATAGACCACAGAAATGCCATTACATCGCAGCGCATGTGAAAAAACTGGCAAAAATGACCTTAGCCCCGATGAGCGGGCATTTCCACTCGACTGGGTAGTCAAATTTACTTGCCTTATACTCGCGCCACCTGGAATTGGAGCCTGCCATGCCGAACCTGATACTCGCTGCCCTGACTGCCGAAATCGAAGCCAATGTGCGTCGGGCACTCCATGAAGATGTCGGCAGCGGCGATATTACGGCGCAGCTGATCCCCGCCGAGCGGCTGGCCAAGGCGCGGATCATCTCCCGGGATGCGGCAGTGATTGCGGGCACGCCGTGGGTGGATGCGGTATTTCGCCAGCTCGACCCGCGGGTGGCGGTGCATTGGCAGGTGGCGGAAGGGGACCGGGTGCAGCCGGACCAGACGCTGTTTCATCTGGAAGGCCCGGCGCGCTCGCTGCTCACGGGCGAGCGCAGTGCGCTCAACTTCCTGCAGCTGCTGTCAGGCGTGGCCACCAAAGCACGTTATTACGCCGACAAAGTCGCCCACACCCACGTGAAGTTGCTGGACACCCGCAAAACCCTGCCCGGCCTGCGCATGGCGCAGAAATACGCGGTGACCTGCGGCGGCTGTCATAACCATCGCATCGGCCTGTTCGACGCCTTCCTTATCAAGGAAAACCACATCGCCGCCTGTGGCGGTATCGCCCAGGCTGTCGCCGCCGCCCACCGCATCGCGCCGGGCAAGCCGGTGGAAGTGGAAGTCGAAAGCCTTGATGAATTGCGTGAGGCGCTGGAAGCGGGTGCCGATATCGTCATGCTTGATGAATTGAGTCTGGAGGATATGCGTGAGGCTGTGCGCCTCAATGCGGGTCGGGCGAAGCTGGAAGCCAGTGGCGGGATTAGTGAGGAGACGTTGCAGGTGATTGCCGAGACGGGGGTGGATTATATTTCGATTGGTTCGCTGACCAAGGATGTGAAGGCGGTGGATTTGTCGATGCGGTTGAGTTTGTGAGGGGAATAAGGGATGTCCTCAGGAATAGGGATGGGTAGCCTCAGTATGGCTTTGTATTGCAGCCTTAACAGCCCCCCTAACCAAGGTACTTCTAAAGGCGCCGCTACGACGACCATCGGCCTTTGAGTAGAAGCCCGATCAAAGCTAATCGGGCTTCTATGTAAATCATCG
The DNA here is from genome assembly GCF_900585905.1 of Pseudomonas viridiflava. Lineage (GTDB taxonomy): Bacteria > Pseudomonadota > Gammaproteobacteria > Pseudomonadales > Pseudomonadaceae > Aquipseudomonas. The sequence goes on along the minus strand of NZ_UTVH01000001.1, from coordinate 174,214 downwards.
TATCCTTAAAAAGCTCAGCACACACTCAGTGCATGAAGCTCTTAATCACCTAATGAACACTATAAGCTGTCAAGGCCCAACTGGCGTACGGCAGTTAGCAGGTCGATACTGGAGAGCGATGGTGCCAGTGTTGCAGGTCCAGTTAACTGCACCGTTCGTACCGTTCACGTTTGGCACCAATATGAACGTCTGATTGCGAATGTTGGCGTTAACGGGAGCCACGTTACGTGAAGTGGCAGTGATAGCCCCACCGGCACCAACAGCAACGGACAGAGTGTAGTTACCAGATGCGCCGCCATAACCAGCAGCAGTGTTATCTGCCGGAAATGCGCCGTTAGTCTGCTGAGCCTCTGCAACAGCGACTTTGGCTCCATCCGCAAGCGATACAAGCTCAGAAACCTGCGCACGGATCGTGTAGTCCTGATAAGCAGGAATGGCCACCGCTGCAAGGATCCCGATAATCGCTACCACGATCATCAGTTCGATTAATGTGAAACCTCTTTGTACCGTTTTCATGGTTTACCGCTCCGCTGCGTCAAATTAGGTATTGCCTGCCTGTGCCAAAGCATAGGTCATGCCAAGCAGGCTTCAATTATTCTTTGTTGCTAATCCTTCCCCCCTTATCGGCGCAACGGCGGACAAATTTAGTCACGCGCTTCGACGTCATTGGCAGCCCGCCCCGACTAGGCTATAAACCACACACCGTATGGGTTGGGTGGTTTTATGAGTGATGTGCTCTTGAGCGGGTTGGCCAAGCAACTGGTGGCCGCCGAACTTCTTGACGAAAAGACAGCACAGCAGGCGTTCCAGCAGGCGCGCCGTGACAAGGTTTCGTTTATCAGCCACCTGGTGCAGAACCGGCTGGTCAAGGCGCTGACGCTGGCGGAAATGTCGTCTGAACAGTTCGGCCTGCCTTTTCTCGACCTCAAGAGCCTGAACAAGGACGAGCAGCCGCGCGGGCTGATCAGTGAAAAGCTGATTCGCCAGCACCACGCCCTGCCCCTGTTCAAGCGCGGCAACAAGCTCTACATCGGCGTTTCCGACCCGGCCAACCATCAGGCCGTCACCGATCTGCAGTTCAGCACCGGCCTCAACATCGAAGCGATTCTGGTCGAGGAAGACAAACTCACCGACGCCATCGAGAAGTTCTTCGACAGCCAGAGCGGTCTGGTCGAGATGGGTGACATCGACCTCGACTTCGAGGTGGTGAACGGTAACGACGCCAAAGAAACGTCGCTCACCGGCAAGGACGACGCTGATGACGCTCCCGTGGTGCGCTTCGTCAACAAGATGCTCATGGACGCCATCCGCCTCGGCTCGTCCGACCTGCACTTCGAGCCCTATGAAAAACTCTTCCGCGTGCGCCTGCGCACCGACGGCATCCTGCATGAAGTGGCGAAACCGCCCATTCACCTGGCCAGCCGCATTGCAGCGCGCCTGAAAGTCATGGCCAGCCTGGACATTTCCGAGCGTCGCAAGCCCCAGGATGGCCGGGTCAAGCTGCGCATTTCGAAAACCAAGGCCGTCGACTTCCGGATGAACACCCTGCCGACGCTGTGGGGCGAAAAGATCGTGATGCGTCTGCTGGACCCAACGAGCGCGCAAATGGGCATCGATGCCCTGGGCTACGAGCCGGAGCAGAAAGAGCTGTACCTGGAAGCGTTGCGCCAGCCTCAGGGCATGATTCTGGTCACAGGGCCTACCGGCTCGGGTAAAACCGTGTCCCTGTACACCGGGCTGAATATCCTCAATACCGTGGACATCAACATTTCCACAGCAGAAGACCCGGTGGAGATCAACCTGGAAGGCATCAATCAGGTCAACGTCAATCCGCGTCAGGGCATGGACTTTTCCCAGGCGCTGCGTGCTTTTCTTCGTCAAGATCCCGACGTGATCATGGTCGGTGAAATCCGCGACCTGGAAACCGCAGAAATCGCCATCAAGGCCTCCCAGACCGGGCACATGGTGCTGTCGACACTGCACACCAACAGCGCGGCAGAAACCCTGACCCGCTTGAGCCACATGGGCGTCGCCGCGTTCAACATCGCCACCGCCATCAACCTGATCATCGCCCAGCGGCTGGCGCGCAAACTCTGCCCCCATTGCAGGAAAGAAGCGCAGATCCCTGACGACGTACTGCTCAAGGAAGGCTTCCCAGCGGACCGCATCGGCACCTTCAAGATTTACGCGCCAGTCGGCTGCGACCAGTGCAACGGCGGCTACAAAGGCCGCGTCGGTATTTACGAAGTGGTCAAGAAGACCCCGGCGCTGGAGCGCATCATCATGGAAGGTGGCAACTCTCTGGATATCTCCATTCAAATGCGCAAGGACGGCTTTAACGATCTGCGCACTTCGGGCCTGATCAAGGCCATGCAGGGCATCACCAGCCTCGAAGAAGTCAACCGCGTTACCAAGGACTAGACATGGCCACTAAAGCGGTTAAAGCCACTGTTTATACGTGGGAAGGCACCGACAAAAAGGGCGGGAAGATGAGCGGCGAATTGACCGGGCACAACCCTGCCCTGGTCAAGGCGCAGTTGCGCAAGCAGGGCATCAACCCCACTAAAGTGCGCAAGAAAGCGGTTTCAATCTTCAGCAGTGGTAAAAAGATCAAGCCATTGGACATCGCCTTCTTCTCGCGTCAGATGGCGACCATGATGAAAGCGGGTGTGCCGTTGCTGCAGTCGTTTGACATCATCATAGAGGGTGCGGAAAAACCCAACATGCGCACGATGATCGAAGAAGTGAAAATGGAAGTGGCAGCGGGCAATACCTTTGCCAGCGCCCTGCGACAAAAACCGCAGTATTTCGATGATCTGTACTGCAGCCTGGTGGACGCTGGTGAACAGGCCGGTGCACTCGAAACCCTGCTGGAAAGGGTGGCGACCTATAAGGAAAAAACTGAAGCGTTAAAGGCCAAGATAAAGAAAGCCATGACCTACCCGATCATGGTCATGCTCATGGCATTCGTGGTGTCCGGGATCATGCTGCTGTACGTGGTGCCCAAGTTTCAGGACATCTTTGCAGGCTTTGGCGCCGAGCTGCCCGCCTTCACCCTGATGGTGATCGGCCTGTCAAAATTTGTTCAGGCGTGGTGGCTGATGATCATCGGCGCCATGGCGGTCGGGGTTTATCTGTTCAAACGAACCTATAAGAGCTCGCAGAAGTTTCGCGACCGGGTGGACCGCGCCTTGTTGAAAATCCCGGTGATCGGCCCGCTGTTGTACAAGTCGGCCGTCGCACGCTTCGCCCGAACGCTGGCCACTACCTTCGCCGCAGGCGTTCCGCTGGTCGAAGCGCTGGACTCAGTGGCGGGCGCTGCTGGCAACGTGGTGTTCCGCGAGGCGATCAACAAGGTCAAGCAAGATGTTTCCACTGGCATGCAGCTGAATTTTTCCATGCGTTCGACCGGCATATTCCCCAGCCTGGCGATTCAGATGACGGCCATTGGCGAAGAGTCCGGCGCGTTGGACGCCATGCTCGATAAGGTCGCCAGCTACTACGAAACTGAGGTCGACAATATGGTCGATAGCCTGACCAGTCTGATGGAGCCACTAATCATGGGCGTGCTAGGCGTTATTGTCGGCGGGCTAGTGATCGCTATGTATCTGCCCATCTTCAAGCTGGGAGGCGCGGTCTGACAATGTTGCTGTTTGATTACCTGGCCAGCGCTCCGCTGGCCTTTGTTTCGGCCGCAACGATTCTCGGTCTGCTGGTAGGCAGCTTTCTCAACGTGCTGATCTATCGTCTGCCGATCATGATGGAACGGGACTGGCGCGCGCAGTCCCGGGAGATGCTTGAGCTACCCGCCGAACCCGTCGGCGAAACCTTCAACCTCAGCCTGCCGCACTCCCGCTGCCCGCATTGCGCGCACCGCATCCGGCCCTGGGAAAACCTGCCGGTGCTCAGTTATCTGATGCTGGGCGGCAAGTGCTCCAGCTGCAAGGCGCCTATCAGCAAACGCTATCCGCTGGTGGAACTGGCCTGCGGTCTGCTGTCTGGCTACGTGGCCTGGCATTTCGGTTTTGGCTGGCCCGCTGCGGCCATGCTGGTACTGAGCTGGGGCCTGCTGGGGATGAGCATGATCGACGTTGATCATCAGCTACTGCCCGACTCGCTGGTGTTGCCGCTGCTGTGGCTGGGGCTGATCGTCAATTCATTCGCGCTGTTCACCACGCTTGAAGACGCGTTGTGGGGCGCGGTTGTTGGTTACCTCACGTTGTGGTCGGTGTACTGGCTGTTCAAGCTGATCACCGGCAAGGAAGGCATGGGCCACGGCGATTTCAAATTGCTGGCCATGCTCGGCGCTTGGGGCGGTTGGCAAATCCTGCCGCTGACCATTCTGCTGTCTTCGCTGGTGGGGGCGATTCTCGGGCTGATTACCCTGCGCCTGCGCAAGGCCGAAAGCAGCACGCCGATCCCTTTCGGCCCTTATCTGGCCATTGCGGGCTGGATCGCATTGCTCTGGGGTGGTCAAATAACCGACTCCTATCTGCAATTTGCCGGCATCAGATGACCCAACCCGTTCACACCCCCTGGATTCTCGGCCTCACCGGCGGCATCGGCAGTGGCAAGAGTGCGGCTGCACAATGCTTCATCGACCTCGGTATTCACGTGGTGGATGCTGACCATGCCGCGCGCTGGGTAGTCGAACCCGGGCGCCCGGCGCTGGCCGCCATTGCCGAGCACTTCGGCGCTAACGTGCTGCGCGCCGACGGCACCCTGGATCGTGGCGCGCTGCGCGGGCTGATCTTTGAAGACACCGAACAGCGGCGCTGGCTGGAAGCCCTGCTGCACCCGCTGATTGCCACGGAAATCCAGCGCGACCTGGCCAGCGCGCGCTCGCCCTACGCCATTCTGGTGTCGCCGCTGCTGGTGGAATCCGGGCAGTGGAAAACCACCCGCCGCGTGCTGGTCATCGATGTACCGGAACAATTGCAAGTGCAGCGCACCATGGCCCGCGATGAGGCCAGTGAGGAACAGGTCCGGGCCATCCTTGGCGCCCAGGCCAGCCGCCAGCAGCGCCTTGAGCGAGCTGACGACGTGCTGGTCAATGACCGCGACACTGCCTGGCTGAAGAGCGAGGTCGAGCGTCTGCATCACTTCTATCTAACCCTGTCCGGAGGCCAAGCATGAGCCCTATTACAACCGTCGATTGCCCAACCTGTGGCGCCCCTGTGGAATGGAGCGCAGCCAGCCCGACCCGGCCGTTCTGCTCCGACCGCTGCAAACTGATTGACCTGGGCGCCTGGGCCTCGGAAGAACACGCAATCCCGGTCAGCCCGGACGCCGAAGACGAATTTTTTTCCGGCGATTTTCCGGAACGTCACTAAGGGTATCGAGTAGCACACCGATTCTTTGCTGCGCCCTTCCTCAGGGCTTCTCCAGCGCCTCGCGCAAGGCGTCAGGACCGTGAAACTCCTGGCGCTTGACCAGTTTCCCACCCTCGATCTGCAGCCACTGGACGTTGGCCGGATCGCCGCCATAACCTGGGGCGATGGCTGCTTCACGATCCAGCGCAACCCGATACGAATACACCTTGCGCATCTTGGGCACGGCAAAAAACTTGGTGATCATCGCCGGCATGGGCTGGATATCGGCGATGAACACAGTGTCACGCGCTTCCAGAAAACCCTTGGGTTTGTCCTTCAATGCTTTCTCCATGATCTTGCCGGCGCTCATGCTGCTGGCGACCAGAATCGTCCGGGTTTGCTGGGGGTCCATCGGATAGGGCTCGTCGAACTGATCGAACAGACTCCACGCCGGGACAGAATCACCCACTTCAATCGCCTGGGCGGTGAACGGCAACAGGATCAGTAACAGTAAAGGCCAGAGTTTCAAAACGGGAATTCTCCTGAGTGCAACCAAATGGCTGGGCATGAGAGCAGATGAAGGCTTGGGGCTGCAAGTTTGGGCAGCAAACATGGACCTGCAGGAGCTAACTTGTTGGCGAAGCGGTGTCACTGGAACCGCCTCGCCGCAGGAGCGCGCTTACCCGCGATTGGATTTCAAGGCTCGCCTATCCGCTAACTGAACTGACGCTATCGCGGGCAAGCGCGCTCCTACGACATCCATCGCAGCAGGTATCAGTTGCAACGCTGGAGCTTGTGAATGCTGATGCCAATCGACCAGTGGCTCACAAAATTCCTGAAATCGGAGCAGGTTTCGCGCACTCCAAAAAGAACCCCTTTCCGGTCTTCCAGTTGTAGCCATTACAACGCTAAGCTTGCCCCCATGGATGACTCCGACTACCTGCGCCTGCTCACCATCCAGGCCGAACAAGCCAACGCGTTTCTTTCCAATGCGCGCAAGTGGGAGCGTGAGCGTTGGGTTTGCCAGCGCCTGCTGCAAGGCCTGAACATCCCCCATCGTCACGAAGACTTCACGGCCGCCGAGCAGGAACCGCCAGACGTGCTGTTTCGCGATGCCTGTTTCGAGGTGTTTTTCGTGCTCGATGAAGGCCGTCGGCTCAACGATGAATGGCGCGAGGAGCTGGCGCGGCGTCGGGGCGCGTTTTCCCTGAGCCAACTGGTGCGCCGGGAAGCCAAGCCCAAGCGCATCCCGGCCAGCGATCTGCTCAAGCGCCTGGGGCCGACCCTGCGCAAGAAAGCCGCCAACTACAACGAGCGCGGCCTGGATCTGGGTCAGCTGGACATCATCGCTTTCACCTCGCTCAAACGTGAAGTGCTGGACCTGAACAGTCATTTCCCGCCGCCCACCGAATACCTGCGCCAAGGCTGGCGCTCGCTGTCGCTGGTGGGGCCGACCTTCGCCCGGGTGCTGTTTGCGCACCCCGGCGCACCGGATTTTCTGCGCACCAACCTCGGTCGCAGTGTCGTCTTTGATGTAGGAATCAGCTTATGAGCCCATTGCAGGAACTGCTTGCCGATGTGCCCCAGACCGGCCAGGTGCGCTGGATTGGCGTCCGCCCCGAATCACGCGGCGAGATGGTCGAACTGCTGGCGGTGGAGGCGCGACGTGAAGCCGGGCTGACCGGTGACCATGCCCGACCGGGGCCGCGCAATGCCAGGCAAGTCACGCTGATCCAGTGGGAACATTTGCAGGTGGTGGCTTCATTACTGGGCCGGGGGGCTGACAATCCCATCGTGCCCCAGGACCTGCGCCGCAATCTGGTGATCAGCGGGATCAACCTGTTCAGCCTCAAGGGTCGTCGTTTCCGGGTCGGCCAGGCCATTCTGGAAACCACCGGCTGGTGCCAGCCTTGCGCCAAACTTGAACAGCGGCTCGGGCACGGCACCTTTCAGGCAGTACGCGGCCATGGCGGAATCACCGCGCGGGTGTTACAAAGCGGCATTATTCGCCTGGACGATGCGCTGCAGGTGGAACCGCTTGAATTGATTATTGAGTAAAGGCTTTTATTTTTGCGATTCAATGCCCCGCGTGCTGAAACCCGAAGCGCAAACCTGTGTCGAAGCCTGCACGCAATCACCCGAGCCTGATGGCGAGCGCCGGTCCTCTGGATCACGGCAGCTCCCCGGCCGGGTAGACGCTGCACGCGCTGCTGGGTATTGCCTGCGCACCTTCGAGTCATCCGGCGCTATGAGCTGCCTCGCGCTCGCCCGGCCTGACCCGCCCCCCGAATTCCCTAAACCTTATGAGATATCCCTATGACTCATCGTATTGTCATCGTTGGCGGCGGCGCCGGCGGTCTTGAGCTGGCGACCCGCCTGGGCAAGACCCTCGGAAAAAAAGGCCAGGCTTCGGTCATTCTGGTTGACGCCAATCTGACTCACATCTGGAAACCGCTGCTGCACGAGGTGGCAGCCGGCTCGCTGAACTCCTATGAGGACGAGCTCAACTACGTCGCCCAGGCCAAGTGGAACAACTTCCAGTTCCAGCTGGGCCGCATGACCGGCCTGGATCGCGCCAACCGCCAGATCCATCTGTCGGCCTCCCTGGACGAAAATGGCGCCGAGCTAGTGCCGGAACGTAGCCTGGACTATGACTCCCTGGTGATTGCGGTCGGCAGCACCACCAATGACTTCAATACCCTGGGCGCCGCCGAGCACTGCCTGTTTCTGGACAGTCGCAAGCAGGCGGAGAAATTCCACCAGCAGTTGCTCAACCACTATTTGCGAGCCCACGCCGGTCAGACGGATGTCAGTCGGGAAATCACCGTCGCGATCGTCGGCGCAGGCGCGACCGGGGTCGAGCTTGCTGCTGAATTGCACAATGCCGCTCACGAGCTGGCGGCCTACGGTCTGGGCCAGATCAAGCCGGAAAACCTGCGCATTACAGTGATCGAGGCCGGTCCGCGGGTGCTCCCTGCCCTGCCCGAGCGCATCGGCGGCCCGGTGCACAAGACCCTGGAAAAACTGGGTGTCACGGTCATGACCAATGCTGCCGTGAGCGAAGTGACGGCTGATTCACTCATCACCGGCAGCGGTCAGGTGATCCCGGCGCAGCTCAAAGTCTGGGCCGCGGGCATCCGTGCGCCGGGCTTCCTGCAGGATATTGATGGCCTGGAAACCAACCGCATCAATCAGCTGCAAGTGCGCACTACGCTGCAGACCACCCGCGACGACAACATTTTCGCCTTTGGCGATTGCGCGGCCTGCCCGCAGAAAGGCTCCGACCGCAACGTCCCGCCCCGTGCCCAGGCCGCCCATCAGCAGGCGTCGCTGCTGGTCAAATCGCTGCGCCTGCGCATGGAAGGCAAACCGCTGCCGGACTACAAATACACCGATTACGGCTCGCTGATTTCGCTGTCGAAATTCTCCGCCGTGGGCAATCTGATGGGCAACCTGACCGGCAGTGTCATGCTCGAAGGCTGGCTGGCGCGGATGTTTTACGTGTCGTTGTACCGCATGCACCAGATGGCGTTGTACGGCACCTTCCGCACGCTGATGCTGATGCTCGGCAGCCGCATCGGCAAAGGCACCGAGCCGAGAATGAAACTGCATTGATCGAAGATCATGACCCCTGTAGGAGCATGAGGCCGCGATGGCGGTGTGTCAGGTACGCCGCCATCGCCGAGTCGCGCTGCTCCTGGGCTCCTACAGGATCGGGGGCAGCCGATGTTCTGCGGCATGCTGTAGGAGCGCCCGAGCAGCGCGAGGCCGCGATGGCGGTGTGTCAGGTACGCAGCCATCGCCGAGTCGCGCTGCTCCTGGGCTCCTACAGGATCGGGGGCAGCCGATGTTCTGCGGCATCTTGTAGGAGCGCACGAGCACCGCGAGGCCGGGATTGCGGTTTGTCAGGTACGCCGCCATCGCCGAGTCGCGCTGCTCCTGGGCTCCTACAGGATCGAGGGCAGCCGATGTTCTGCGGCATGCTGTAGGAGCGCCCGAGCAGCGCGAGGCCGCGATGGCGGTGTGTCAGGTACGCCGCCATCGCCGAGTCGCGCTGCTCCTGGGCTCCTACAGGATCGGGGACAGCCGATGTTCTGCGGCATGCTGTAGGAGCGCCCGAGCAGCGCGAGGCCGCGATAGCGGTGGGTCAGGTAGAACGCCATCGCCGAGTCGCGCTACTCCTGGGCTACTACAGGATCGAGGGCAGCCGATGTTCTGCGGCATGCTGTAGGAGCGCCCGAGCAGCGCGAGGCCGCGATGGCGGATTGTCAGGTACGCCGCCATCGCCGAGTCGCGCTGCTCCTGGGCTCCTACAGGATCGGGGGCAGCCGACGGCTCTGCGGCATGCTGTAGGAGCGTCCGAGCAGCGCGAGGCCGCGATGGCGGTGCATCAGACGAATCGCTATCGCGGCCTCGCGCTGCTCGTGCGCTCTTACGGATTTTGGGGTCAGTTCAACCAGCGCCCTCTTACGCCGACAAATGCTCATACAGAATGGTCGCACCAACGATCATCAGCACCACGCCTCCAATGATCTCGGCACGTTTGCCAACGATCGTGCCCAGCATCCGGCCGAGCATCACGCCAAGGGTGACCATGGTCATGGTCGCCAGGCCGATGGCTGCGGCGGCCACCAGGATATTCACGTCGACAAAGGCCAGCCCCACGCCTACCGCCAGGGCATCAATGCTGGTGGCGAAGGCAGTGACCGCCAGAATCATGAATGAATGCTGACCCGGCTTCTCCTGCGGCGTGTCGTCATCGTCATGCTTCAGACCGTTGTAGATCATGTGCAGGCCGAGGATCAGCAGCAGGGTAAAGGCAATCCAGTGGTCCCAGCTTGCAACGAAACGAGTCGCGGCATTGCCGATGGCCCAACCGATAATGGGGGTGATGGCTTCGATCACCCCGAAGATCATACCGGTGCGCAAGGCTTCGGTGAAGCGTGGTTTGTGCAGGCTGGAGCCTTTGCCGATGGCCGCCGCAAAGGCGTCGGTAGACATGGCCAGAGCCAGAAAGATAAGGGAAATCGGATTCACGGTTAACGTCCCGTCGGGCTGTAAGACAACGACACATCCACACGCCCGACGCTTGGCATGGATATGTCGCTAGTCTCACCAACCAATAAGGTGTTCGCACCACGGCTGTTGCCGAGAATGTTGATACGAACGCTTCCGAGCAGGCTCAGAAGCAGGTTACTCCCCAACGAAGGCGCGCATCATACCGGTTTCGGGTATGAAAAAAACGTTAAATGGCTGATTAATACAGGCGCTGCCATTGGCTTGCCATTTTAAAGCTGTCGACAGGCTCGTTAATCGCTTGCTCGCAGGCTTCTGCACCTGCTTCAACTCAACCTAAAGACGCAAAAAAGCCCGATCTGAGGCACTTGGCTTCAAATCAGGCTTTTTTGTGAAGATGGTCGGGGTAAGGGGATTCGAACTCCTGACATCCTGCTCCCAAAGCAGGCGCGCTACCGGACTGCGCTATACCCCGATGAAACTGTTTAAAGACGCCTCAACCAGCCGTCTGCGATGTGATGCGAATGGCATCAAATCTGTAAGATTCGGCCCCGACATTGCTGTCGAGGCCAAAAATGGTGGGTCGTGTGGGATTCGAACCTACGACCAATTGGTTAAAAGCCAACTGCTCTACCAACTGAGCTAACGACCCAAAAATGGTCGGGGTAAGGGGATTCGAACTCCTGACATCCTGCTCCCAAAGCAGGCGCGCTACCGGACTGCGCTATACCCCGATACAGCTACATAGTGAAATCTGGCTCCACGACCTGGACTCGAACCAGGGACCCAGTGATTAACAGTCACTTGCTCTACCAACTGAGCTATCGCGGAACGTATCGATTTCAGATGCAACCTTTACAACTTACCACCCCGAATCAGCTCGCTGTTAACTCGCTAATCCGGCCTCTTCGACCCGTCTGCATCGCTGCGTTCACGTCTCTGAGGCGCGCTATTCTACAATCTTGCAAAGAGGTGTCAACCCCTTAAATTGCTTTTAAGACAATGATTTGCGATTTTTTTTCAAATGCCCGGTGGCGAGCATAAAAAGCCTGACGCGGGGCGCCGGGTCAGGCGGCGGCAAATCATTGCCACCCGCCCGCGCCCCACACTGAATGTCAGTTGAACACGATCTCGTCGTTGACCACGGTGCCAGTGACGCTGGAGCCTGGCAGGAAGCTGCCGGACAGGATCAGCTGCGCCAGCGGGTTCTCTATCCAGCGCTGAATGGCCCGCTTCAATGGACGCGCGCCATACACCGGGTCGTAACCGACGGCAATCAGCTTGTCCAGCGCCTCGGGCGTCAGCTCCAGTTTCAGCTCACGCTCGGTCAGGCGGCTGCGCAGGCGCGCCAGCTGAATGTCGGTGATGCCCGCGATCTGATCTCGGGCCAGGGGCTCGAAGATCACCACTTCGTCGATCCGGTTGAGGAACTCAGGGCGGAAGTGGTTGCTCACTGCATCCATGACCGCTGCGCGCTGCGCTTCGCGATCACCCACCAGCTCCTGGATCTGTGCGGAGCCGAGGTTGGAGGTCATCACGATCACGGTGTTGCGGAAATCCACGGTGCGTCCGTGGCTGTCAGTCAGGCGACCATCCTCAAGCACCTGCAGCAGGATGTTGAACACATCCGGGTGCGCTTTTTCCACTTCGTCGAGCAGGATCACCGAGTAGGGCTTGCGGCGCACTGCTTCGGTCAGATAGCCGCCCTCTTCATAGCCCACATAACCCGGCGGCGCGCCGATCAGGCGAGCCACGGAATGTTTCTCCATGAACTCGGACATGTCGATGCGCACCATCGCCTCTTCCGTATCGAAGAGGAACTCGGCCAGCGCCTTGCACAGCTCGGTCTTGCCAACCCCGGTTGGGCCCAGGAACATGAACGAGCCGCTGGGCCGGTTCGGGTCGGACAAACCGGCACGGGAGCGACGCACCGCGTTGGAGACGGCAATCACCGCTTCGTCCTGGCCGATCACGCGCTTGTGCAGCAGGCTTTCCATACGCAACAGCTTGTCACGCTCACCTTCAAGCATTTTCGACACCGGGATGCCGGTCCACTTGGAGACCACTTCGGCAATTTCTTCTTCCGTCACCTTGCTGCGCAACAGCTGGTTCTCGGGCTTGCCATGCTGGTCAACCATTTGCAGGCTGCGTTCCAGGTCCGGAATGATGCCGTACTGCAATTCGGCCATGCGGTTGAGATCGCCGCGCCTGCGCGCAGCTTCCAGCTCCTGACGCGACTGTTCGATCTTCTGCTGGATCTGCGCAGAGCCGGTGACCTCGGCCTTCTCCGAGGTCCAGATTTCTTCCAGATCGGCGTACTCACGCTCCAGGCGGACGATTTCGTCTTTCAGCTTCTCCAGACGCTTGATCGCGGCTTCGTCGTCTTCCTTCTTTAATGCCTGAGCTTCGACCTTCAGTTGAATCAGGCGACGTTCAAGACGATCCAGCACTTCCGGCTTGGAGTCGATTTCCATGCGAATACGGCTGGCCGCTTCATCGATCAGGTCAATGGCCTTGTCGGGCAACTGGCGGTCGGTGATGTAGCGATGGCTCAGCTTGGCCGCGGCGATGATGGCGCCATCGGTGATCGCCACCTTGTGGTGAACCTCGTAGCGCTCCTTGAGGCCTCGCAGAATCGCGATGGTGTCTTCTTCGCTGGGCTCTTCCACCAGTACTTTCTGGAAGCGCCGCTCCAGCGCCGCGTCCTTCTCTATATATTGGCGATACTCATTGAGCGTGGTGGCACCCACACAATGCAGCTCACCTCGGGCCAGCGCAGGCTTGAGCATGTTGCCTGCGTCCATGGAGCCCTCGCCCTTGCCGGCGCCGACCATGGTGTGCAGCTCGTCGATAAAGAGGATGATCTGGCCGTCCTGCTTCGACAGTTCGTTGAGCAGCGACTTCAAGCGCTCCTCGAACTCGCCACGAAACTTGGCACCGGCAATCAACGAGCCCATGTCCAGGGACAGCAGGCGCTTGCCCTTGAGCCCGTCGGGCACTTCGCCATTAATGATGCGCTGGGCCAGACCCTCGGCGATGGCGGTCTTGCCGACACCGGGCTCACCGATCAGCACGGGGTTGTTCTTGGTCCGCCGCTGCAGCACTTGAATGGTCCGGCGAATTTCATCATCGCGACCGATGACCGGGTCCAGCTTGCCCTCTTCAGCTCGCTTGGTGAGATCGACGGTGTACTTGTCCAGCGCCTGACGCGACTCTTCGACATTGGGGTCGTTGACCGCCGAGCCACCACGCAGGTTGGTGATGGCATTTTCCAAGGCTTTCTTGCTGACGCCCTGGCCAAGCAGCAACTTGCCGATCTTGCTGTTCTCGTCCATGGCCGCCAGCAGCACCAGTTCACTGGAGATGAACTGATCGCCCTTCTGTTGCGCCAGGCGGTCGGCCTGATTGAGCAAGCGCGCCAGATCCTGCGACATGTTGACGTCGCCTGTGGGGTTCTGGATTTTGGGCAACTGGTCGAGCTCTTTGCTGAGCTCCTTGCGCAGGCTGCCAATGTCGAAACCGACCTGCAGCAGCAATGGCTTGATCGAGCCGCCCTGCTGATCGAGCAAGGCCTGCATCAGGTGCGCGGATTCAATGGCCGGATGGTCAAGCCCCACCGCCAGAGACTGGGAATCGGATAACGCCAATTGCAATTTGCTGGTTAATCTATCAATACGCATGAGTCACCTTCCTATATAAGCAGGCCGGAGCAAATAAACACACCTATGAAAAAAACCTGCTGAATAGCCAGATAGATGCGGGCAATTCTCTAGGATTCAAGCGGAATTTGATTGACGCTGATCAGCATTGCACAAAGAAGTCTAGATGATCGCTTGGCGGATGGATTCGCATACAGGGCGGTCGGGGCACTGAAATCCTGTAGGAGCGAACGTGTTCGCGAGGCGCGGGTACAGCCGACAGATAAACGCCGCCTGAAGCCCAGCGTCGCCAACAACTTGGCTCCTACAGGTCTTGGGCAGACACGGACTCAATCCAGATCAACGATGCAAAGCGGCCAGTGCGACTGCTCTGGCGGTAGGAATAGAAGCGGGTATCGGTAAACGTATCGAAGCCACCCCCATACACAGCGGTGATTCCGTGGGCAGCCAGACGCAAGCGCGCCAGGGCGTAGATGTCGGCCATGAAACGGCGAGGATTTTTGCTGGGTATAAAAGCTGCGTCGGTTTGCGGATGCGTGCTTATAAAAGCTTCGCGAACTTCCTCACCGACTTCGAACGACTGCTGGCCGATGGCCGGGCCCAGCCAGACGAGTACTTCAGCAGGCGCCACGCTCAGGCTGTCAGCCGTGGCTTCGAGTACGCCAGCCGCCAGCCCGCGCCACCCGGCATGGGCTGCCGCGATGCGGGTTCCGGCGCGATTGCAGAACAAGGCAGGCAAACAGTCGGCCGTCATGATGGTGCAGGCGATGCCCGGCGTGGCGCTCCAACTGGCATCCGCCTGCGCCACCTGCACAGGATCGGCTTCAACCACCGCGACGCCGTGCACCTGCTTGAGCCAGGCCGCCTGCAGCTGCAAGGTCGAGGTCAGGTGCAGTCGATTGGCGGCAACGGCCTTAGGATCATCATCGACGTGATCGCCGAGATTGAAGCTGTCGAACGGCGGCAGACTCGTGCCGCCGTTGCGGGTGGTGACGCAGGCCTTGATTCTTGCAGGCGCGGGCCAGTCAGGAATCAGCCAGTCGCTCACCCGATGAACGCCTCGCGATCCTGCTTGAGCAGCGACAGCAGCCAGACGAAATCGTCAGGCAGCGGCGATTCCCAGCTCATGCGCTTACCGGTGGTCGGATGGTCCAGCTCGAGGAAGCGAGCATGAAGCGCCTGACGCGGAAAGGTTTTCAGCGAATCGATCATGGTGACGCTGGCCGCAGGCGGAATGCGGAAACGTCCGCCGTAAGCCTGATCGCCCACCAACGGATAGTTGACGTGGGCCATGTGCACGCGAATTTGGTGGGTACGACCGGTTTCCAGCTTGACCCGCACATGGGTGTGGGAGCGGAAACGCTCCAGCACGCGGTAGTGGCTGACCGCCTGCTTGCCGCCTTCCATCACCGCCATGCGCTGACGCTGCTGACCGTGACGGCCGATAGGCGCGTCGATCTTGCCACCGGCCGTAACCACACCGATCACGATGCACTCATAGATGCGGCTTACGGTGCGGCTCTGCAACTGAGTGACCAGCTGGGTCTGCGCCTGAATGGTCTTGGCCACCACCATCAGACCGGTGGTGTCCTTGTCCAGACGATGCACGATCCCGGCACGCGGCACATTGATGATGTCCGGCACGTGGTGCAGCAAGGCATTGAGCAAGGTGCCATCGGCATGCCCGGCGGCCGGATGCACCACCAGACCTGCCGGCTTGTTGATGACCAGGATCTGGTCGTCTTCGTAGACGACATCCAGTTCGATATCCTGCGCAAGCCACTCGCCCTGGGCCTCCTGCTCTGCAATCAACTGCAGAATGGCGCCACCATGGACGATGTCGCGTGGGCGCAGAACACCGCCGTCGACCGTCAGACGGCCGTCCTTGATCCAGGCGGAAAGGCGCGAGCGCGAGTGCTCAGCGAATAATTGTGCAGCGACTTGATCGAGGCGTTGACCGCCCAAATCGGACGGCACCTCTGCGCGAAGTTCTATATTTTCGGACATGGCCAGACTAGGTGGCGGCTAGCCTTTGGTTTCGGCAGCGCGCTTGTGGTTAAATACGGCGTCTTTTGCCCCGGGGGTTCCGCGGGGCGCTCATCATAACAGGACGGTCACGCCCAAGACAGCGACCGTTATAGGGACGCAAGCCGCCATGCAAGTGAAACACCTGCTGCTGATAGCCATCCTCGCCCTCACCGCTGCCTGCTCGTCGAAGGAAGTGATCGACGAAAACCTGAGCGAAGTCGAGCTGTACCAGCAGGCGCAGGCCGACCTGGGTAACAACAGCTATTCGACCGCCACAGAAAAGCTCAAGGCGCTGGAGTCGCGTTATCCATTCGGGCGCTATGCCGACCAGGCGCAGCTCGAGCTGATCTATGCGAACTACAAGAACGGTGAACCCGAGGCCGCGAAGTCTGCTGCCGAGCGTTTCATCCGTCTGCACCCGCAGCATCCGAACGTCGATTACGCCTATTACATGAAAGGCCTGACTTCGTTCGACCAGGACGTGGGCCTGCTGGCGCGCTTCCTGCCGCTGGACCAGACCAAGCGTGACCCTGGCGCGGCGCGGGACTCGTTCAACGAGTTTGCCCAGTTGACCAGCCGCTTCCCCAACAGCCGCTACTCGCCTGATGCCAAGCAGCGCATGATCTATCTGCGCAACCTGCTGGCCTCCTACGAGATTCACGTGGCCGACTACTACCTGACCCGTCAGGCCTATGTTGCAGCGGCCAACCGTGGTCGATACGTGGTGGAAAACTTCCAGGAAACCCCGGCAGTCGGTGACGGCCTGGCGGTGATGGTCGAGTCCTACCAGCGTCTGCATCTGGACGATCTGGCTGCGACCAGCCTTGAAGTACTGAAAACCAACTACCCGGATCACCCGCAACTGGACAATGGCCAGTTCGTGCCACGTCAGGCCGAGGCCGACAACCGTTCGTGGCTGTCGAAAGCCACCCTGGGCCTGATCGAAAGCAACCCGCCGCTGCCACCGGGTGAAACCCGCGCCAACCAGGACGTGGTTCGCCAGTACGAAGAAGCCAAGGAAGCCATCCCTCGCGAGCTGCTGCCGGAAAACCAGGCCGAACTCGACGAGCAGGAAAAGGAAGCGCAAGGCAGCCAGGACCGTTCGTGGTTCAGCTACATGACGCTGGGCATTTTTGACTGATACCTGCGTTCAATGAAAAGAGGCCTGCGGGCCTCTTTTTTTGTGCCTGGTTTTGTGAAGATTTTATGTTTGCAGTTACAGACCGGAGCTCCCAGAGACACAACCCGCTCTCCTTCGCTACACTGCGACACCTCCCCCTACAAGCTGGAAATCATGATTCGCTTAATTATGTGGGTCGCGCTGATTGCGGCGGCTGTGTGGTTCATCAGGCGGCTGCTCAACCCACCGGCAAAGCGTCATAAGGCAGCGCCGCCTGAAAGTGTTGCGGCGCCTATGGTGCGGTGTGCCCATTGTGGCGTGCACCTGCCTCAGGACCGCGCCTTGGGTCAGGGCCAGCAGTGGTTTTGCAGCGAAGCCCATCGCCTTGAAGGCCCGACCTCGCAAAAGCGTTGAAGCATCAGGCTATTCGGCCTTCGGGCGCATAGGGCGCAGGGTCGATGATCGGCTCGCGCCCCGCCAGCAGATCCGCCAGCAACTGGCACGACGCCGGGGCGAGCACCAGGCCGTTGCGGTAGTGCCCGCAGTTCAGCCACAACCCGGCGAAACCCGGCAGCTGGCCAATGTACGGGATGCCTTCAGGTGAACCGGGGCGCAAACCAGCCCAATGAGCCACCACCTGCGCCTCGGCCAGCGCTGGTAACAGGCTGACCGCTGACGCCTTGAGGCTATCCAGGGCGACGTCAGTAGGCGTCTTGTCGAAGCCTTCGTGCTCAAGGGTGCTGCCGATGAGGATATGCCCGTCGCGGCGCGGGATGGCGTAACGACCTTTGGCCAGCACCATGGCGGGCAGGAAGTCCGCCGCGCACTTGTACAGAATCATCTGCCCCTTGACCGGCTCCACTGGCAGCTGCAGCCCAAGCGTGGCAAGCAGCTCGCCACTCCAGGCGCCCGCCGCCAGAACCACCTGATCGCCGCGCAAGTCGGCGAGAGACGTGGTCACGCCACTGATGCGCCCCGCCTCGCGGATGAACCCGTGAACTGCGCATTGCTCGTGCAGAGTGACGTTGGGCATCGCCAGCAGCGCCGCCTTGAGCGACTTCACCAGCCTAGGGTTGCGCACATTGGCGACATTGGCCATATAGACCGCGCGTTCGTAGCCATCGCCGAGCACCGGCACGGCGTCACGCACTGCAGAAATATCAACTGCGCTCAGCGGGCGCCTTTGCTGCGCCGCCCACTGCAGCGCCTGCGGCTCATCTTCAAGATCCAGCCAATACAGGCCTGTGGTGTGGACTTCAGGGTCAAGGCCAGTGCGCGTCAACAATTGCTGGGCCAGCTGCGGGTAGAAATCCTGAGACCAATGGGCCAGGGCGGTCACCGCCGAGCTGTAGCGCCAGGGATAGAGCGGCGAAACGATACCACCCCCTGCCCATGAAGACTCCTGACCCACTGCGGCGCGGTCGATGAGCACCACGTGGCGGCCCTCACAGGCCAGATTGAAAGCGGTCAACAGCCCGATCACCCCACCGCCCACCACCAACACTTGCTGCTTGAACATCGTGCACTCGATAAAAAATAGTGATCAGCGACCCCAGCAATCCTTGCTCGGCAGGTTGGTTGAGTTGCTGATTCTGCCGGTACTGTCGAGGGTGAAATTGCCGCACTTGTCGCCGTTCATCATTGCGCTTGCGATGGGTACGGCGGTCAGGGTGTAGGTCTGAGCGGCCCTGCTGCCAGCGACGGGAATAGTGTAATAGGCATTGCCCGGCGAAAGGGTCAGCGTTACTGGGGGTTTTCCACCTGCCTGAGGGACATTGTCGTACCTGCCATTCTGAGAATAAAACCGCTCCAGCGCCTGTGCTTGCTCCGACAACAGGCTGACGATTTCCGCCCGATGCGCGCGTTTTACATACTCGGTGTAAGCCGGGTAAGCGATGGACGCCAGAATACCCACAATCGCCACGGCGATCATGAGTTCGATCAAGGTAAAGCCTGGTGATCTGTTGCGCATGTCCCTGCCCTTACTGTATTTGCCGCCACATGATTCGTTGGAAGACGTTACTGTTCTTCAGGTCTATAGGGGGTTGCAGGCCACTGCTGGTATCAGTGATATACATTTTGTCGTTGCCTCCAGCCACTCCGGCCACAATGGCAGCGAGATTGGGAATGCCCGTGCCGATGAAGAGTCCTGCCACTCGAATATCACTGCTGTCGATCCTGCCGTCGCCGTTGGTGTCCAGCACCTGATAGTTGAGCATCCCGCCTTTGGCCGCATCCAGCACAAACACGCGACCGGTACCTGTGCTCTCGCACGGGTCGGCGGAGTTGACCGCTGCCGTAGTGAACAGCACCCGGCCACGGGCAGTCTGCGCAGGATAAATCACTCGCTCGCCAACAAGAGGCTCCACGGTACTCAGCGGCAGGTACCAGCCTTTTCTGGTTGTCCAGTCCACGTCGTTCTCGGACGTGGTGGTGTAGGTCGTGCCATTGCTGACTTGAGTCCCCAGGATGGCCTGTGCCTGCAGGTCACCCTGCGCGATGCCACCGACGCCCGCAGTCGAATCCCAAATAGCGTAAAACGCTTGCTGGGCGTTGGCAGTCTTGTCCGTCGTTTCGCTGAACTTGCCAGTGCCGAAATACACCAGCCTGCCGTTCAGAGGATGATCGATGAGCAGCGGTTGCACAGTGATCGGCTGGGCAGCGCCTCCTGGCGCGGTAAACAGCGGCCGAGTACCAAATGCCGGCGCCCAGGCACTGGCCGAGGCATTGCTCAGGTCGAACTTCCACAGGCGGCCCTTCAAATCGCCAGCATAGGCCGCCTGCACCACGTTCTGCGCATTGACAGTGAGTTTCACCGACGACAAGCCATTGTCGGTTTCCCCCGTCTGCGGCGGGATGGGTATCTCTCTGATCAGCGAGCCGTCATTGGCATTGAGCACAAACAAGGACGCCTGCCCGGTAAAGCTGCCATAGCCGTTACCCAGCACGACGATGCTGGTGCCGTCCGCCATGCGCGCGACTTCCGGCTTGGAATAGGCATAACCCAGATTGTTGAAAGGATTGCCCGGTGTCGAGGTATCAGGCGCCCTGACCTCCCACAAAGCGGTGATGGTGTCGGCTCCCTCGAACAGCTTGACCGCAAAATAGGCCTTGCCGCCCGCGCCCGTGCCGCCGAACGCCACGGTTCGCCATGACGTACCCAGCTGGGTATCAAACACCGCAATCGGGCCATCAACCACGAATTTGTGCACACCCGAGCCGTAGTTGGTGGACGCAACGGTCGACAACTGATCCAGCGAAGTCGACGGCATGAAGGCATAGCGGCGCGCACCACTGGCAGGGTCAATCACATTGAAAAAGCCGTCGTTGCTGCTGACCAGCAGATTGGCGTCCATGTTGGCGGTCTTGTTGGCCAGGTAGGTTGCATAAGACGTCACACCAGCCATATCGGTGGAGGTCTTGTCCGTGGGTAAAACCGATACCAGCGGCGAGTTGATCACGTCCCCCAGCAATCGGGTTCGCGGCCGCAACAGGGCATTGGCGGTGCCTTTGCTCCAGGCAATGAGTTGCGTGCCGTTTACGCCCGCAGGCAGGTTTGAGTCCAGAATCTTTTTCTCTGCCGGGGTGAAGCTGGCGTAATCGAGGGAGACTCGTAGCGGCTTCGCTGCCCGGCTCCAGGACTCGAAAGTAGGGCCGGGCGCGCTACTGGTGATTTGCGAATCAGTGGTCCAGAACGGCAGCGTCTGCGGAGCTCCGGTGATGGGGTCGACGTTGAACGCTCGGATAGTGCCATGCCAGTCAGCCGGATCGTAAAGGGTCTGATAGAGCTTGGTGGCGGACGTCAGGGTGGCAGAGCTGGCCGCGCCGCTGCCGCCGGAACCGGCCTTGGCGTAGATATCGCTTAGCGCCATATTCAGGGCGCTGGTCAATCCGGCGCTGTCGTTGCTCTGGTAGTACTTGCCATGGCCGTGAGTATCGTCGGCTGCATCAATCAGCATCTGATTGGACAGTAATGCGAAGCCAACCGTGTAGGTACTCATGTTCTGCACGTTGAAGCCGGCGCTGTCCCAGCTTTTTTTGGTCAGGTCCGTGCCATTGGCTGCCTTGCGCATGTCGACGTCGTAGGCAAATTTCGCGATGTCGTCCAGATACAGTGCATCGCCTTCCCCATCACCCGCGGGGTTATTGCCATCATTGGCTTTTAAGTCCCAATTGGGCAGGGAACGTGATGCATCTAATACATCGTCCGGATCATTGTTTGGAAATGAGTGGTCGTAGGTGGGCAAGCCGTCCGTAATCACCACACCATAGTTTTTCTGGCAACGGTACTGAATCGGGCTGGTATAGGTTGTCGCAGGTTGTGGGTAGTAGGACGTCATCCCGCGAAAATAGCGAGTGATCTCGTAATAGGTTTCCGCCAGCGGCGTGTTGGTGATCGGTTGCAGCGCGGCAATGCCATCCTTGAGGTTTTTGATGTTGGTGTTGGCTTGAGCCTGAGTGACCGCATTGGGCTGAAAAACCGTTGCGGGAACTGGCGAAAGGTCTGTCACCGCAATCGCAATCCTGCCGCCTGGGCCTCTATCCGAATTGGTAGGGGGATTGAAGGAAGACAAGCCGATTCGCAGCCCGGGATTGTTAGTCACCAGGTTGCTAGCAACGGTCTTGGCCACGTTCATGCGGAAATCATTGGGGATCGACCCAGTGAAGTCTCCGTAATAGCCAATCAGGAAATAATTGGGCACCGAATCAATCAGCCAGGACAGGTAGTCCGCTGTGTAACGCGTCAGACCGTTACCCGCAGGATCAGGCAGTTTCATGCAGTACTGATTGCCATTGCGAAATATCGGCAGACCGCCCACCGGGCAGTTGAGGGATATCAAGCCGGGCACACCGTTGGCATTGATGTCGCCCAGGGAAAGGGTTTCATTGCCATTGATGGTGGTGGCGAAAGGGCACAGTACAAGCACCCCGGCAGCATTGACGCACTGAGTAGAGTAATAACTGACCGGTGCTCGATCAATTGCCGGGTTGAATGCCGCCGACCAGATAATGTTGTACATACTGCCGGAGCTATCCACCAGCAACATCAGGTTGGACGGCACTGCAGGCGAGCTGAGCAGGGGCACTTGCGCGGGGTTGAACGCGTAAGCCGGAGCGGCGATATAAAGTGCAAGCAGTGCGCCGAAGAGGTATCTCATCCAGCGGGCCGTGACTCTAGCAATTGGCATAGATGCTCTCCAGTACGGTCCTTGAAACGCCTTGGATGAAAACCGCTGTAATACGGTACAGCGCCACGGTGCTACTGTTTTTACAGACAGGTGGCGGGTTAATAGCTGCAGCCGTCGTACCGAGATTTTGCACAGTAAACAGTCCCCCACTCGCTGCCTCCCGCCAAGGCTGGCCTGAAGCACCGGTTCCTGCACGCTCGACCGTGGTTGAATCACTGGGCGGTGCGCAGGCCGTCGTATTGCAGACAGCAGGTACATTGCTAGGAATCTGAACCCACGCCTCTCCTACACGCAGTGCCGCTTCGGCACCCTGGAAGGTCACATTTCGATTAGTCACGCTGCCTGCCATTTTTTCCTGCAACGTGGCGTTTTGCATCGACGACACGCCCAACAGAGTGAGCAACAGCAGGAACAGCAGGCTGACCAGCAAGACCACGCCTTTTTGCTGGTGGGCGACAGGCCTATAGCGCAGTTTTGTGTTCATGCTCATGCACCCGCTCAAAACCGGTTTCGCAACGCGGCAACAACGTTGTAAGTCTGATTGGCGACTTTACCTGCCGGATCGGACAGCTCCAGCGTCAGGCGCACGCTGCGAATCTTCAAGGCGTCGGCGCTCGCGACAGTAGTGACATAGGACATGGGATTGCCCGCAATACCGAAGGACACGGCTAGCCTGAACACGTTGCTGAGTATTGGCTGTGGGTCGTCATTGCCATTCCCTACCTTCATCCTCAGGTCAGATCCGACCTGGGTGTAGACAATTCTGCGGAGTGGAAAAGCCGTTTGCCCCACCGCAGGTGCACGCGAGCCAATGAACAGACGTGAAGTTTTGACGCAGTCGGTGATCACCGTCCACGTCGGAGCAGTACCAGCGTTGCCAACGTCTGCCGTAACCAACGTCAGTGTTCTGGCAGCGTTATCCCATAAAATAGGAGTCTCGAGCGCTGGGGGCTTTCTGATCGCCGGAGCTACTGGTGGCTCATCGAATCTCAGGCAGCCATACATCTCGGTCATGCGAATCTCCTGGATCAGCTTGCTCAGGATAAACCGCGCATCTTCCTGCATCCGCGCCGAGGCATTCTGAGTTTGATAGGTGCCCTTGGAAGCAATGAACACCTGCACGATCCCCAGGCTGACGATGAGGCCAATCACCATGGCAACCATGATCTCGATCAGCCCGAATCCCTTGAACTGGCGTCTCATGGCACCACCACGTTTGGGACGCCAATCAGCGAGGTCAGGACGAACGTGCGCTGATTGCTGCCCAAGGCAGCGCCCGTTTGTACCTTGTTAGCGGCGGCCGCACGTGTGTCATCCCAGCCAACGGTGATGGTGACCTGATTGGGAATATCGGGCGCGCCTATTTGAATACTGCCAGCGGCGGCGGTTTCACCTGCAAAAAACCTGATATTGGCAGCAAAGTCGGCCTTATCCTGGGCCACTGCGTTGTTTGGATTAGCGACAGGCGCATCCGTCAGCGAAGCCAGCGCATAGCTGGCGAGCACGCCTGATCCGCTGCTCGCAGAATTACCATCCACATTGGCGCGGATGCGATCCATCATGTCGTACGCGATAAAACTGGCCTGGCTGGTCATTTTCGAGCTGTCGGTGTACCGCAAGGCATTCAACTGGATCGCCGCAGCGCCCAGCAAGCCAATGGCGAGGATCAGCACCGAGACCATGACCTCGATCAAGGTCATCCCGGCCTGACGATGTGTGCGTGCGTTACCCATTACAGTTTCCGGTCAGAACGATTCGTCCGTTCAAGCATAGATTCAGCGTCTTGCTGAGGGTGCCCAATGTGTAAGTCATTACGACCGGAGCCGCTGCCGACAGCCCGCCCAGATTATTGAACTCAAGAAACGTAGCAGCTGGCGCAACGCCCACCGCAGCACCGTTGCCCATGGCGGCAGTGACGCGCAGCTGGGTGGCCGGATCATCCGACCGCACCACCTTGAGCGCGGTATTCCACCCAGCCCCATCAACGCTGGGCCGAACTTGAATGTTCACTCCCCGGTTTATCGCCTCAAGACGCGCAAAGTTGAGGGCGCGTTGCAGATCGCTGACTTCGGTGTCCGCTCGGGAGTTCTGGATGATGCTGCTGAAATTGGGCAAAGCGATGGCAGCGAGGATCGCCACCAGTGACACAGTGATTAACAATTCTACGAGGGTGAACCCCTTGGATCGCTGGGTCATTGCGTGTCTCCTAGACATGGCGACTATAGGACAGCATCCGCAGCTGAAACTGTAAACAAAGATGTACGGTTGTTTGACGATGACGAGCGCCCGGATGGCTTCGGCGCAGGACTTTTCCAGGAGGAAAAAATGATTAAACAGCACGCCTTCACGCTGCTGGAGCTATTGGTGACCCTGGTGGTGATCGGCCTGATCGTGACCTTTGCCGCTCCGGCGTTCGCTGAAATAATCAACAACCAGCAACGCCAGGATGCCGCGCAGCAGCTGGCCAGTGGCATCCGCACGGCCAGGACCGAAGCAATCCTGCGCAGCCGCCCGGTGGTGATCCGCGCTATCGATCGCAACTGGGGCAATGGCTGGCAAATCATTGTCGAGCCAGAGGGCGATGTGGAAAGTCAGGTATTGCTGGAACGCCGCCGGAGCGGCAACGTGCCAATCGTCGGCAATGGTCGAATACGCCAGCAGATCCGCTTCGGTGCGCTGGGCACACCTTACGGCAACGGTTTCGTGGCAGGCACCCTGTCTGTCTGCGACGCGAAAAAAGCTCAAAGCCACCATCAGGTGGTAATGGCTTTAACCGGCAGAGTCAGGATCGAGAGCGGTAAAAAGCGGGAGCCGTTGTGCGGGTGAGCCGGGCGCGCTCATACGGATTCATGGGATCACGCAATAGCGTCGCATCTGACACATCGCTTTCGTGAGCAAGCTCACTCCTACAAAAACCAGTAGCGCAATCACTGCCGTGGGAGCGAGCTTGCTCGCGAAGGCATTGTTCAGACCCAGGAATGGGGCGCCATATCCAGCCTATTCGTGAGCAAGCTCACTCCTACAAGCTCAGGCAGCGCAATCACTGCCGTGGGAGCGAGCTTGCTCGCGAAGGCATTGGCTCAGACCCAGGGAATGTCGCGGCAGAACAGCCTATTCGCGAGCAAGCTCGCTTCCACCAAAAACACGACCAGCTCCCCGACAGATCACAGTATCGACTTGACCCGCAGCTCTTTGGGCATGGAGAAAATCACGTTCTCGGGGCGGCCGGCCAGTTCGTCGGCGCCGGTTGCGCCCCAGGCGTGGAGCTGGTCGATGACTCCGCGTACCAGCACTTCCGGCGCCGAGGCGCCAGCGGTGATGCCGATGCGGCCGACGCCGTCAAACCAGCTGCGCTGCATGTCTTCGGCGCCATCGATCAGGTAGGCCGGTGTCGCCAGACGTTCAGCCAGCTCGCGCAGACGATTGGAGTTGGAACTGTTCGGGCTGCCCACCACAAGCACCACGTCGCACTCGTCAGCCAGTTGCTTGACCGCGTCCTGGCGGTTTTGCGTGGCGTAGCAGATGTCATCCTTGCGCGGCCCGCCAATCGCGGGGAAGCGCGTGCGCAGGGCGTCGATCACGCGACTGGTGTCGTCCATGGACAACGTGGTCTGGGTCACGAACGCCAGTGCCTCAGGGTTGCGCACCTGGAGGCTGGCGACGTCAGCCTCGTCTTCCACCAGATAGATCGCGCCCCCATTGCTGGCGTCGTACTGGCCCATGGTGCCTTCCACTTCCGGGTGACCCGCGTGGCCAATCAAAATGCACTCACGGCCATCGCGGCTATAGCGCGCCACTTCGATGTGTACCTTGGTCACCAACGGGCAGGTCGCGTCGAAGACTTTCAGGCCGCGGCCCGCCGCTTCAGTGCGCACGGCCTGGGAAACACCGTGGGCGCTGAAGATCACGATGACGTCATCCGGCACCTGATCCAGCTCTTCGACGAAGATCGCCCCACGAGAGCGCAGGTCTTCGACCACGAATTTGTTGTGGACCACTTCGTGGCGCACGTAAATCGGCGGCCCAAACACCTCCAGCGCGCGATTGACGATTTCGATCGCGCGGTCCACTCCAGCGCAGAAGCCGCGGGGATTGGCGAGTTTGATTTGCATGCTGTGCCTCGTGTCTACGTGCGAAAAAGCCCGGCCAGAGCCGGGCTTGCAGGGCTGTCTGAATCCAGCAATCAGAGCGCCCTGACCTCGAAGATTTCCACTTCGAAAGTCAGGGTCTTGCCCGCCAGGGGATGATTGAAGTCGATGGTCACTTGCGCGTCATCAAATGCCTTCACCACACCCGGCAATTCAGTATTGGCCGCATCATTGAAGATCACCAGCAGGCCTTCCGACAACTCCATGTCCTGAAACTGCGAACGCGGGATGATCTGCACGTTCTGCGGATTGGGCTGACCGAAGGCGTTTTCCGGCTCGATCGTCAGGGTGCGCTTGTCACCCGCCTTGAAGCCGAACAACGCGGCTTCAAAGCCTGGCAGCAGGTTGCCGTCGCCGACCTTGAACGTGGCAGGTGCCTTGTCGAAGGTGCTGTCAACGGTGTCGCCGTTTTCCAGGCGCAGGGCGAAGTGCAGCTTGACCTGGGTGTTCTGGCCGATGCGTTGCTCGGCCGTCAGCGGTTGGGTCATGACGCAGGCTCTCCGGTTTTCTTGCTCTTGAACATGTCCAGCGCGAGCATGATCGCGCCGACGGTAATCGCACTGTCAGCCACGTTGAAGGCCGGGAAGCCATGCTCCTTCCAGTGCACGAAAATGAAATCGATCACGTGGCCGATGGCAACGCGGTCATACAGATTGCCCAGCGCGCCACCCAGCACCAGGGCCAGCGCAATGGCCAGCCAGGTGTCGTCGCGGCCCAGACGCTTGAGCCAGACCACCAGCACGGCGCTGACCACTACGGCGATCAGGGCAAACAGCCAGCGCTGCCAGCCTGAACTGTCGGCCAGAAAACTGAAGGCCGCGCCGGTGTTGTACGCCAGCATCCAGCTGAAGTAGTCCGGGATGACCACGATCTGTTCGTAAAGCTCCAGACGGGTCTCGAAGTAATACTTGCTGGCCTGGTCAACGACCAGAACCAGCAAGCTCAACCACAGCCAGGCCAGGCGACCGAAAGAGGCCTTAGGCATAATGACGCACCTCGCCAGCACCGCTGATGTTGTCGACGCAACGACCACAGATTTCAGGATGCTGCGGATCCACGCCGACGTCTTCGCGGTGATGCCAGCAACGGGCGCACTTGGCGTGACCGGACTTGACCACCTTGAGTTTCAGCCCGGCCACTTCAGTGACGACCGCATCGGCAGGCGCCGCGGCAAACGGCGCAACGCTGGCAGTGGACGTGATCAGCACGAAGCGCAGCTCATTGCTCAGCTTCGCCAGATCGGCTGCCAGTGCGTCTTCAGCATACAGGGTGACTTCGGCTTGCAGGTTGCCGCCAATCGCCTTGGCTGCACGCAGGTTTTCCATTTCCTTGTTGACCGAGGTCTTCACCGCCATGATCCGCTCCCAGTAGGCGCGGTCCATGCCGAACTCGGCAGGCATTTCGGTGAGGCCCTGATACCAGGTGTTGAGCATGACCGATTCATTGCGCTCGCCGGGCAGGAACTGCCACAGCTCGTCAGCGGTGAACGCCAGGATCGGCGCGATCCAGCGCACCAGTGCTTCGGAGATGTGGAACAGCGCGGTCTGGCAGGAACGCCGCGCGGTGCTGTCCGCCGCGGTGGTGTACTGGCGGTCCTTGATGATGTCCAGGTAGAACCCGCCCAGCTCCTGCACGCAGAAGTTGTGGACCTTGGAGTACACGTTCCAGAAGCGGTATTCGCCGTAATGCTCTTCCAGCTCGCGCTGCAGCAGCAAGGTGCGATCCACGGCCCAGCGATCCAGCGCCAGCATCTCTTGCGGCGGCAGAATATCGGTGGCCGGGTTGAAACCGCTCAGGTTCGAGAGCAGGAAGCGTGCGGTGTTGCGGATACGCCGGTAGGCATCGGCGCTGCGCTGCAGGATCTGATCAGAGACCGCCATTTCGCCCGAATAGTCGGTCGCCGACACCCATAGACGCATGATGTCTGCACCCAGGGAGTCATTGACCTTCTGTGGCGCCACGACGTTGTTCAGCGACTTGGACATCTTGCGCCCGTTTTCGTCGACGACAAACCCGTGGGTCAGCAATTCGCGGTAAGGCGCGTGGTCGTCCAGCATGCAGCCGGTCAGCAACGAAGAATGGAACCAGCCGCGATGCTGGTCGGAACCTTCCAGGTACAGATCGGCACGCGGGCCGCTGTCGTGCCCCATGGCATTGGAGCCGCGCAGCACATGCCAGTGCGTGGTGCCGGAATCGAACCAGACATCAAGGGTGTCGGAAATCTTGTCGTACTTGCCCGCTTCGTCGCCCAACAGCTCGGCGGCGTCGAGTTTGAACCAGGCTTCGATGCCTTCCTGCTCGACACGCCGCGCCACTTCTTCCATCAGCTCGACGGTGCGCGGGTGCAGCTCGCCGCTTTCCTTGTGCAGGAAAAACGGGATCGGCACGCCCCAGTTGCGCTGACGCGAGATGCACCAGTCAGGGCGGTTGGCGATCATCGAGTGCAGGCGCGCCTGCCCCCATGCCGGCACGAACCGAGTCTCTTCGATGGCCGTGACCGCCCGCTCGCGCAGGGTTTTGCCGGTTTCAGGCTGCTTGTCCATGCCGACGAACCATTGCGCCGTGGCGCGATAGATCAGCGGCGACTTGTGCCGCCAACAGTGCATGTAGCTGTGGGTGATGGTCTCGGTGTCCATCAGGCTGCCGACTTCGGCCAGCTTGTCGATGATGTTCTGGTTGGCCTTGAAGATGAACTGGCCACCGAAGAACTCCAGCGATTCGACATACACGCCGTTGCTCTGAACCGGGCTGATGATGTCGTCGTTGGTCAGCCCGTAGCTTTTGCTGATGACGAAGTCGTCGACGCCGTAGGCAGGCGAGCAGTGCACCACCCCCGTACCGGCGCCCAGCTCGACGTAGTCAGCCAGATACACCGGCGACAGACGATCGTAGAACGGGTGACGGAAGTTGATGAGTTCCAGCGCTGCGCCGGTGGCCGTGGCCACAACCGTGCCTTGCAGCTTGTAGCGGGTCAGGCAGCTTTCGACCAGTTCGGCGGCCAGCACCAGCAACCTGTCGCCGACATCCACCAGCGCGTATTCGAATTCGGGGTGAACGTTCAACGCCTGGTTGGCCGGGATGGTCCACGGCGTGGTGGTCCAGATCACGATGGCTGCAGGCTTGCCCAGGGAGGACAGACCGAAAGCGGCAGCCAGCCTGGCTTCGTCGGCAATCGGAAACGCCACGTCGATGGTGGACGATTTCTTGTCCTGATATTCGACTTCAGCCTCGGCCAGCGCCGAGCCGCAATCGAAACACCAGTTGACCGGCTTGAGGCCCTTGAACACAAAGCCGCCCTTGACCATTTCGGCCAGCGCGCGGATTTCTCCGGCTTCGTTGGCGAAGTTCATGGTCAGGTAGGGATTGTCCCAGTCACCCAGCACGCCCAGGCGAATGAACTCGGCCTTCTGCCCTTCAACCTGCTCGGCCGCATAGGCGCGGCACAGCTCGCGGGTCTTGTCGGCGGGCAGGTTCTTGCCGTGCGTCACTTCGACCTTGTGCTCGATCGGCAGCCCGTGGCAGTCCCAGCCTGGAACATAAGGAGCGTCGAAGCCCGAGAGGGTTTTCGAACGCAGGATCATGTCCTTGAGAATCTTGTTGACCGCATGACCGATGTGAATATTGCCGTTGGCATAAGGAGGGCCGTCGTGGAGGACGAACTTTGGACGATCCTTGCCAATTTCACGCAGCTTCTGGTACAGGCCAATGCTGTCCCAGCGCTGCAGAGTTTGCGGCTCGCGCTGGGGCAGGCCGGCCTTCATCGGGAAGGCGGTGTCCGGAAGATTTAGCGTGGCTTTGTAGTCGGTCATTTCGGGCTCTTAGTAAGGATATGCATGCGAAATGTCTGCGCTCGCCCCTGCGGCGTGGCGAACTGCCTGACCTTCGCTCGACTATTTTTCATACACATTCGTCAGATTGGCCATGCCAATGGGCACGGGCGGCGGCGACATCCGCATTGATCGCTGTCTTGAGCGCCTCCAGTGAGGCAAAGCGCTGCTCATCACGCAGTTTGTGGTGGAAAGCCACCGTCAAACGCCGGTCGTAAAGGTCACCGGCAAAGTCCAGCAAATGCACTTCAAGGTGGGCACTGCCATCACCTGCGACCGTCGGGCGCACGCCTATATTGGCCACGCCCGGCCAGGTCTTGCCATCAATCGTTGCGCTGACCAGATACACCCCGGTCAACGGTACGCGACGGCGCTTGAGCTGCACATTGGCGGTGGGCGTACCCAATTGCCGCGCCAGTTTCTGGCCATGCAAGATGCGCCCGGTAATGCGAAACGGGCGGCCCAGCATGCGTTCGGCCAAGGTGAAATCCGCCACGGCCAGCGCGTTGCGCACCTTGGTGCTGCTGACCCGCACGCCATCGATTTCGACGGTCTGCGCCGCCTCGACGCTAAAGCCGCAGGCATCGCCCGCTTGCTGCAGGAAGTCGAAGTCGCCTATGCGGTCGCAACCGAAACGGAAATCATCGCCCACTTCAAGATGCTGTATTCCCAGCCCCTGGATCAATACCTTATCAACGAACTCGGCGGCACTGAGCCGGCTCAGGCGCTGATTGAATGCCAGGCAGAGCACACGATCAACGCCCTCGGCCGCCAGCAGTTCGAGCTTGTCACGCAGACGCGCCAACCGGGCAGGCGCCGTGGCAGGGGCAAAAAACTCCCGCGGCTGCGGCTCGAAAATGACCACGCAGCTAGGCAGGCGCAACTCGGCGGCGCGATCACGCAAGCGCGCCAGGATTGCCTGGTGGCCCCGGTGAACACCGTCAAAGTTGCCAATGGTGGCGACGCAGCCCCGATGCAGGGGGCGCAGATTATGAAGGCCTCGAACCAGCTGCATAACGCACTTCTTGCTCATAAAGTGGCCGATTATAACCACACACAGCCGTCGGCGACAGGAACACGCCCAGCCAAGGCAGCGGCCGCCGCCCGATCTGCCGAAAAAACCGACGACTGCCCCGCGTAACGCCCGCTCAGCTCAACGCGCTGCGGGCAAAATGCCTGAGGCGAAAACCCAGCAACAGCAGCATGGCGAAATAGCTCACCACCCCCGCCGCCACCAGCGCGCCCAGGCGAATGAACCGCGCCAGCATCTGTCCGTCACTCCAGGCTGGCATGACCTGCATCAAGCCCAGCAATACGCCCGCCATGACTGCCACGGCGAGGATCAGCTTGAGCAGGAACATCGCCCAACCCGGCTGCGGCTGAAACAGATCCTGCTTGCGCAGCTGCCAATAGAGCAGCAAGGCGTTGATACAGGCGCCGACGCTGATCGCCAGGGCCAGACCGGCATGCTGCAAAGGCACGATGAACACCAGGTTGAGCAGTTGGGTGACGATCAGGGTGAAGATGGCGATTTTTACCGGAGTGCGGATGTTTTGCTGGGCATAAAAACCCGGCGCGAGCACTTTGATCACAATAATGCCCAGCAATCCTACCGAGTAGGCAATCAGCGCACGCTGAGTCATGGCAGCATCTACGGCGTCGAATCTGCCGTACTGAAACAGCGCAACAGTCAGCGGTTCGGCAAGAATCCCCAATGCCAGAGTACAAGGCAGCACCAGCACAAAGCACAGGCGCAGGCCCCAATCGAGAATCCGCGAGTATTCCTGGCGATCCTTGCTGGCATAGGTTTTGGACAGTATCGGCAACAGAATCGTGCCCAGTGCCACACCCAGCACGCCCGACGGCAGCTCCATCAGGCGGTCGGCGTAGTACATCCACGACACCGAACCGGCTACCAGGAAAGAGGCAAATATCGTGTTGATGATCAGAGAAATCTGACTCACCGAAACGCCAAGGATGGCAGGCAGCATCTGCTTCATGACCCGCCAGACGCCGCTGTCGCGCAGATTGAGACGCGGCAGTACCAGCATGCCGATCTTCTTCAGATGCGGCAGCTGATACAGCAACTGCATCAGCCCGCCGACCAGCACCGCCCAACCCAGCGCCATGACCGGCGGGTCGAAATAGGGCGTCAGGAACAGGGCGAACACAATCATGCTGACATTGAGCAGGGTCGGCACGAACGCTGGCACCGAAAAACGGTTCCAGGTGTTGAGAATCGCCCCCGCCATCGACGACAGCGAGATCAGCAATATATAAGGAAAGGTCACCCGCAACAGGTCAGTGGTGAGGGCAAATTTTTCCGGCGTGTCGGCAAAACCGGGGGCCGTCGCCCAGATCACCCAAGGCGCGGCAATGATCCCCAGCAGCGTGACCAGCGCCAGCACC
Source organism: Pseudomonas viridiflava (assembly GCF_900585905.1). Classification (GTDB taxonomy): domain Bacteria; phylum Pseudomonadota; class Gammaproteobacteria; order Pseudomonadales; family Pseudomonadaceae; genus Aquipseudomonas. The sequence continues at coordinate 141,506 of NZ_UTVH01000001.1, read as the reverse complement.
AGGGTCAGCAGCCCGGTGACGTAGGCGACGAAGGTGCGCGTCGCCTCCTCGCCCTGCTGGCTCTTGTACTCGGCCAGGATCGGCACGAACGCCTGGGAAAAGGCGCCCTCGGCGAAAATCCGGCGCAGCAGATTGGGCAGTTTGAAGGCAATGAAAAATGCATCGGTGGCCATCCCGGCGCCGAATGTGCGCGCAATGATGGTGTCGCGGATAAAGCCCAGCACCCGGGAAAGCATCGTGATAGAGCTGACGGCAGCCAACGATTTGAGCAGGTTCATTAAAGATTTAGCGCCTTGGCCAAAGGAGCAGGCGATTAACCTGTCCATCTATGCGATACTCCGCGCCGCAAAAGCCCGAAGCCAAAGTCGGCGAGTTTACAGGTCGCGCACCGGAAATAAATATCCCGGATGAATATGGCGACCACTCGGCGGAACCTGTTACTGACCCTTGACAATCAAGCCAGTCATCGGCATGATTCGCGGCCTATTTTGTTAGCTATTCCCTAAAAAGTCTTTCGAGGAGCTCGACGGTGGCCAACACACCTTCCGCCAAAAAACGTGCAAAACAGGCTGAGAAGCGTCGCAGCCACAACGCCAGCATGCGTTCCATGGTTCGTACCTACATCAAGAATGTAGTTAAAGCCATCGACGCCAAAGACGCTGAAAAAGCGCAAGCTGCTTATGTTCTGGCTGTACCTGTTATCGACCGTATGGCCGATAAAGGCATCATCCACAAGAACAAAGCTGCTCGTCATAAAAGCCGCTTGAACGGTCACGTCAAGGCTCTGAACGTTGCTGCTGCAGCTTAAGACTCAAGCGTGTTGAAAAACCGACCCCAGGGTCGGTTTTTTATTGCCTGCGATTTGCTGAATCACCGCATTCCATGCACTTGGCGAGTAATCTGCAGGAGCGGCGAGACGTCAGGCCTGCATCGCCAGGAACTCCGCCTCGCCAACCAGTTGACCCCTGCAGGGGCTGCTTTTCAACTATTCAAGGCGCCGGAGCAGGCGACCACGGCAGAATCGGAATAGCCGTTACGGCGTTCTGCGGGCTGCCTTCAATGATGCGGTCGCTATACACCAGGTACACCAGCGCATTGCGCTTCTTGTCGAAGAAGCGCACCACCTGCATGGTCTTGAACACCAGAGACGTGCGCTCCTTGAATACCTCGTCACCATCCTTCAGGTCGCCCTTGAAGTGGATCGGCCCCACCTGACGGCAGGCAATCGAGGCTTCGGCACGATCCTCAGCGAGGCCCAGGCCACCTTTGACGCCACCGGTCTTGGCCCGCGACAGATAGCAGGTCACCCCATCCACCTTCGGATCATCAAAGGCTTCGACGACAATCCGGTCATTGGGCCCGACCAGCTTGAACACGGTCGACACCTGACCGATCTCCTCCGCCGACGCCAGCAGGGGCAATGCCAGCAAAGCCCCGAGCAATCCTGCCACTACACGCATTGCAATTTCCTTCTTCAAGAACATTCAGACCAGGATCAGATTGTCGCGGTGCACCAGCTCCGGCTCGGCCATGTAGCCCAGCACCCGCACAATGGCATCGGAAGGCTGACCAATGATTTTCTGCGCTTCGAGCGCACTGTAATTGGTCAGCCCACGGGCGACTTCACGCCCGTCCGGCGCGACACATACCACCATTTCGCCACGACGAAAGCTGCCCTGCACCAGGCGCACACCGACCGGCAGCAGACTCTTGTGATCGCGCGCCAAGGCGGCGACAGCACCGTCGTCGAGCACCAGCGTGCCACGGGTTTGCAGATGGCCGGCCAGCCACTGCTTGCGCGCCGCCAGCATCTCGCGCTCGGGCGAGAGCAGCGTACCCAGCCGCTCACCGCCCTTGAGCCGCGCCAACACTCGCTCGATGCGCCCACCGACGATCACCGTGTGCGCGCCGGACCGCGCTGCAAGACGCGCCGCACGCAACTTGGTCTGCATGCCGCCACGGCCCAGAGCGCCCCCGGTGCCGCCAGCCACTGCATCCAGCGCAGGGTCGTCGGCGCGGGCTTCGTAGATCAACTGCGCTTCGGGGTTATTGCGCGGGTCGGCATCGAACATGCCATCGCGATCCGTCAGAATCACCAGCAAATCGGCCTCGACCAGATTGGCGACCAGCGCCGCCAGGGTGTCGTTGTCGCCAAAACGAATCTCGTCAGTGACGACGGTGTCGTTTTCGTTGATCACCGGCACCACCCCCAGGTCGACCAGCGTGCGCAGGGTGCTGCGAGCATTGAGGTAACGCTTGCGGTCAGAGAGATCGTCGTGGGTCAGCAGAATCTGCGCTGTGTGCCTACCGTGCTCGGCAAAACTGGACTCCCAGGCCTGCACCAGGCCCATCTGGCCGATGGCAGCAGCAGCTTGCAGCTCGTGCATGGCACTGGGGCGCGCCGTCCAGCCCAGACGACTCATGCCGGCCGCCACAGCCCCCGAAGACACCAGCACCAGCTCGACGCCAGCTTCATGCAGCGCGACCATCTGTTCGACCCAGACGCCCATGGCCGAGCGATCCAGACCCTTGCCATCGGCAGTCAGCAGGGCACTGCCAATCTTCACCACCCAGCGTTGGGCACCTGTCACTTTGCTGCGCATCATCATCCAACCTTAGCCAGAAAATTTTGGTAGATAGAAATCCCGGATACTAGGTTCCGTATGAAAAGTCGGCGAGCGAAGGTCAGGCAAGGCAAAAACAGGCGAGGAAGCGGAGTCTACGTGTTGTAGATGAGCATTCCGATTGGAATCGCATCCGAGCCTGTTTTTAACGCAGCATCACCGAGCGCAGCCACTTTTCGTACAGAAGCTAAAACGCCGCTATCTAAGCGGCGTCTAGTTTACTGCAGTGAATCAGTCGCGGACGTAAATGATTTCCGGACCGTCCTCATCATCTTCGTCTTCTTCATCCCAATCATCGTCACCGATGTCATGCACGCTCTTCACACCACTGCGACGCAGGGCGCGCTTGTCGTCCAGCGCCTGCAACTGCGCCCGCGCTTCGTCTTCGATGCGCTGATCCAGTTCGGCCAACTCGTCGGCATAACCCGGCTCTTCGGCGATGCGCAGGTTGCGCTCCTCGAGGTAATTCATGATGTCGCGGCAGAGCTGCTCGGTGCCTTCTTTGGCAATCGCGGAGATCACGTAGACCGGCCCGGTCCACTCCAGACGGTCGACAATTTCCTTGACCCGCTCTTCATGCTCTTCTTCAAGGATCTGGTCGCACTTGTTCAGCACCAGCCAGCGATCACGCTCGGCCAGCGAAGGGCTGAACTTGACCAGCTCGTTGACGATCACCTCGGCGGCATCAGGTGCACTGGTTTCGTCCAGCGGCGCCATGTCGACGAGGTGCAGCAGCAAACGCGTACGCGCCAGGTGCTTGAGGAAGCGAATGCCCAGGCCGGCACCATCGGAGGCACCTTCAATCAGGCCCGGGATGTCGGCGACGACGAAGCTCTTCCAGCGGTCGACGCTGACCACGCCCAAGTTTGGCACCAGCGTGGTGAACGGGTAATCGGCCACTTTCGGCTTGGCGGCGGACACCGAGCGGATGAAGGTGCTCTTGCCCGCGTTCGGCAGGCCCAGCAGGCCGACATCAGCCAGCACCTTGAGCTCAAGCTTGAGGTCGCGCTGATCACCCGGCTTGCCCGGCGTGGTCTGCCGTGGCGCGCGGTTGGTGCTGGATTTGAAACGCGTGTTGCCCAGGCCGTGCCAGCCGCCCATGGCCACGAGCAGGCGCTGGCCCGCCTTGGTCAGGTCGCCGATGACTTCCTGGGTACTGGCGTCAATGACAGTAGTACCCACCGGCACACGCAGTACCAGCTCTTCACCCTTCTTGCCGGTGCAGTCGGCGCTGCCGCCGTTGGAGCCACGTTCGGCGTCAAAGTGGCGGGTATAACGGTAGTCGACCAGCGTGTTGAGGTTTTCGTCGGCGATCATGAAGATCGACCCACCATCACCACCATCACCGCCGTTGGGGCCACCGTTTTCGATGAATTTTTCGCGACGGAAGCTCATGCAACCATTGCCGCCGTCACCGGCCTTTACTCGAATCGATACTTCATCAACAAATTTCATAACGCACGCCTCCCGCCACAGGGACGAGCAGAACAACATAAATTCATAAGACTCTTGCAAAAATGAGCGTTGCGATACCGATCAAAAACCAGCGACCCCAGGGTCAACATCACAACAGCCCGCACAAACAGTTTTGCAAGAGACTCACCAGACACTTTGAAACCTTGCGCCAGCAACCTTCATAAACGAAAAAGCCCCGTCGCGAGACAGGGCTTTTCCAGCTGCTGCATGATTACGCTGCGGAGACTTCAGTCTTCGGAACGATGCTCACGTAGCGACGACCGAAGGCGCCTTTAACCTGAAACTTGATCACGCCTTCCACTTTCGCGAACAGGGTGTGATCCTTGCCCATGCCAACGCCGTAGCCGGCGTGGAACTGGGTACCGCGCTGACGCACGATGATGTTGCCCGGAATGATAGCCTGGCCGCCGTACATCTTGACGCCAAGACGTTTGGCTTCTGAGTCGCGACCGTTACGAGTACTACCACCAGCTTTTTTGTGTGCCATGAGTCAATTCTCCAAATGATGGATTAGGCTGAAATTAAGCCTGAATACCGGTGATTTTGATCTCGGTGTACCACTGGCGGTGGCCCATACGCTTCATGTGGTGCTTACGACGACGGAACTTGATGATGCGGATCTTGTCGTGGCGACCTTGGGAGATCACTTCAGCAACAACGGTAGCGCCGGCAACAACAGGTGCGCCGATGTTGACGTCGTCACCGTTGGCAACCAACAGAACGCGATCAAACGTCACGGATTCGCCGGTAGCGATTTCCAGCTTTTCGATCTTCAGGTATTCACCCGGGGCAACTTTGTACTGCTTGCCACCGGTAACGATTACTGCATAAGACATGGTATTTCTCCGTAAATCCTGCTCACCCAGCTCTTTATAAGTAGAGTATCGGCTGGCATGGCTGCTTGGGGCTGGAACGGCCCGGTCGCAATTGCGTAAGGCAGGTGCTGCCCAGGAAAGTTAGGGTGCGCGATTGTACGCAAGGCAGGATAGGGTTGCAAGAGGCGGGACGCCATACCTTGACACGCTCTGACCCGCAACCTAGCATGCGGCGCAACCCTTCTGGAGCACCCCTCGCTGATGCAACCTCAAGCCTTCTACCGTGCGGTGGCAGACGATTTCAGTGCCGTCGACGTCATTATCAAGAAGCAGCTGACGTCGCGGGTACCGCTGGTCTCGAAAATCGGCGACTACATCACTTCCGCTGGCGGCAAACGGCTGCGGCCGCTGCTGGTGCTCCTGTGCAGCAAGGCGCTGGGCCGCGAAGGTGACGATGTTCGCCTGCTGGCCGCCACCATCGAATTCCTGCACACCGCCACCCTGCTGCACGACGACGTGGTCGACATGTCAGGCATGCGTCGCGGCCGTTCCACCGCCAACGCCTTGTGGGGCAATGCGCCCAGCGTGCTGGTCGGTGACTTCCTCTATTCGCGCTCGTTCGAAATGATGGTCGAGCTCAATTCGATGGACGTCATGAGAATCCTGGCCAAGGCGACCCGGGTGATTGCCGAGGGCGAAGTGCTGCAGCTGTCGAAAGTACGCGACGCCAGCACCACCGAAGAAACCTACATGGAAGTGATTCGCGGCAAGACAGCGATGCTGTTCGAAGCCTCGACCCACAGCGCAGCAGCCCTGTGTGGTGCCAGCGAAGCACAGAGCGAAGCCCTGCGCACCTATGGCGATCACCTGGGCGTCGCTTTCCAGCTGGTGGATGACCTGCTCGATTACCGGGGTGACGCTGAAACCCTGGGCAAGAACGTCGGCGACGATCTGGCCGAGGGCAAGCCAACGCTGCCACTGATCTACACCATGCGCGAAGGCACTGCCGAGCAGGCGGCGCTGGTGCGTCAGGCAATTCAGAAAGGTGGTCTGGAGGATCTGGAACGCATTCGTGAAGCCGTCGAAAGCGCTGGCGCCCTGGACTACACCGCTCAGCTGGCCCGCGACTACGTGGCCCGGGCGATCAAATGTCTCGATGCGCTGCCCCCCAGCGAATACCGCGACGCACTGGTTGAACTGAGCGAGTTCGCTGTCGCCCGCACGCACTGATCGCCAAGCGTCATTGAAAGCCCGTCCATGTGACGGGCTTTTTGCTGCAAATCCTGTAGCAATCGCTGGTGACGCGGGGCCGGCTTCAGCCGGAAAAGCTGACTGTCGGGCTACATAATGCAGGGGATGTACTGGCCTCTTCCCGGCTAAAGCCGGTCCCACGTCGCTAAGCGCTAGCCTGCCCTACCTTGCAGCAACCACTCGGCGCAAAACAAGAACAATTCTCAATAGAGCCTTGCTATTCCACCAATAAGAATTATTCTCATTGAAACCTTTCAAGGAGATGAGATATGACCTATTTGATCGATGCCTGGCTGGACCGCCCACATCCCTACCTGCGCATCCTGCACCGGGAAACCGGCGAGGTGTGTGCGGTGCTGGAAGAGGAAGCGCTTGATGAGTTGCGTGATCAGGGCGATCTGGACGTTCAAGACCTGAATTCCAGTGAACCGGTGGTGCTCAAGGAGTTGGTGCGCAACCTGTTTCTGTTCTGCTACGCCCGGGCCTTGCGCCCGATTGCTGCTCTGCACTGAGGCTTTTGTAAAGTGGAGGCGAAAAAACGGGCTGAACGAATCGCAAGACTCGCCCAGCCCGCTGGCTGATTCGACGTTCAGGTCGATGCCCTCAAACTGATCAGAGTACCTCGAGCAGCTCGACGTCAAACACCAGCACGCTGTGCGGCGGGATGCTGCCCACGCCCTGAGCGCCGTATGCCAGCTCGCTTGGCACGTACAGGCGCCATTTGCTGCCTGCATTCATCAATTGCAGGGCTTCGGTCCAGCCCGGGATAACGCCACTGACCGGGAATTCAGCAGGCTCGCCACGCTCGTATGAGCTGTCGAATACAGTGCCATCGATCAGCATGCCATGGTAATGAGTGCGAACCTCACTCTCACGGGTCGGCTGGGCGCCGGAACCGCTGGTGATCACTTCATACTGCAGACCCGAAGCCAGCGTGGTCACGCCTTCACGCTGACCATTTTCAGCCAGGTAGGCCAGGCCAGCGCCTGCTGCCTGCTCAGCCTTGACGGCGGCTTCGGCCTGCATGATTTCGCGAATGACCTTGAAGCTGGCGGACATTTCTTCCTGACCAACACGGCTGGGCTTGCCAGAGAAGGCATCGGTCAGACCCGCCAGGATGGCGTCCAGGTTGACGCCGGGCGGAGGATTGTCACGCAGCTGATCACCCAGCTGGCGGCCGATGCCGTAGCTGACGCGGGTTTCGTCGGTAGACAGGTTGACGTCGGACATTTCACTGCTCCGCAGGGGGAGCGCTCGACAGAAGCGCCCCGAATCAAAAGGCCGAGCAGCCTAGCACAGATGGGCAGCTGTCCCTATGACGGCGCGACAGGATCGGTAGGAGCCAACGGGTTGGTGCCCGTGTGTGGCGAGACCCGGCCCTGCTTTGCTAGCTAGATAGCCTCGCCAACACGTTGGCTCCTGCACGGAGTTGGCTCACCATTTGGAGTGAAAACCGATAGGCACGCGCAGGTCGTCGCGCTTATCCACCGGCATGCCGCACATTTCATCGTGGACCACCGCATGCACCAGATGGAACGGCACCGGCGGCACCTCGCGCAGCAGCTCGCGGGCGTGTTCCACCGAGCGCAGGTGCGTCGTCTCGCCCCGGGCGTCTTTGAGCAGATGCGCAGCGCCCTGCTGCCGCGCTTCGAGGAGATAGATGCCACCTTCGATGGAGATCAGATTCAATTCGTCAACACGACCTGCCTTGAGATGCGCGATCAACTCGTCTTCAGTCATCAGTAAACCCTCGCCAATACCTGAACAATGCTTGTGCAAAATCAAACTCGACGTACAAGATAGCGGATTCACCGGGCTGAAACGACGCCGCCCGTCCATCTTTCAATGGCCGGGCGGCGTTCAGGCAACAGCAGTGCGAATCAGTGTTTGGTGACTTTATCCAGGTAGCCCATGGCAAAGGCCGAGACCACGAACGTCATGTGGATGATCACATACCACATCAGGTATTGCGGTTCGATGTTCTTGGCATCCATGAATACCCGCAGCAGGTGGATCGAGGAAATCGCCACGATGGAGGCCGCGACTTTCATCTTCAGTGAAGAGGAATCCATGGTCCCCAGCCAGTTGAGCTTTTCCTTGCCTTCATCAATGTCCAGCTGGGAGACAAAGTTCTCGTAGCCGGAGATCATCACCATGACCAGCAGCCCGCCCACCAGCGCCATGTCGATCAGCGACAGCAGGACCAGAATGAGGTCAGCCTCGGCCAGCGCAAACACGTTGGGCAGCACATGAAATATCTCCTGGAAGAACTTCAGCACCAGTGCCAGCAAACCCAGGGACAGACCGAAATACAGCGGAGCCAGCAGCCAGCGCGAGGCGTACATGGCATTTTCGACGAAACGTTCCATTTGAACTCACTAATACCCGGAAATGCCCGCGAGTATATCAGGCCGCCGTTGATTAGAAGAATGTGACGCAAAGCCACGCCCTGGACCCATCAGACCATGCATTTCAACCCCCACGGCCCCAACCAAGTGGGACCGGCTTTAGCCGGAAAGAGGCCATCCAATGCAACACACCCCGCATCTTCCAAGCCGATGCTTTCGCGGCTGAAGCCGGTCCCATGCCAGCTCCACGTCGATTCAAGCAGGAACCATCACTGGCCGATCCTCAACCTCAGGCTTTGAGCTCGGGCTGCAGCTGCGCGGGTTCTTTTTCCAGCTCTTCCCTGAGGTCTTCGTCGCTGAGCATCTCGGCGATGTCGCGCAAACGCTCGACCACCCGGGCATTGACGCTGCCCTCCGGAAACTCGCCCTTGTCGTTGGGCTCGCCCGCCGGTTCGCCCACCAGCAGGCTCAACGCCTCGTCAGCCTGACGCACCGCATAGACATGAAACTGTCCGGCGCGCACCGCCTGCAATACGCGCTCATCGAGCATCAGCGTGGCAACGTTGGCCTGCGGGATGATTGCACCCTGCTCGCCCGTCAGGCCGCGTGCTTCGCAGAGACGGAAGAAGCCTTCAATCTTCTCGTTGACCCCGCCCACCGCCTGCACCTCGCCAAACTGGTTGATCGATCCGGTGATCGCAAAACACTGCTTGAGAGGCGTTTTCGACAGCGCCGAGATCAGCGTGCAGGCCTCACCCAGGGACGCACTGTCGCCATCCACGTAGCCGTAGGACTGTTCCAGGGCAATGCTGGCGGAAATCGCCAACGGAAATTCCTGCGCATAACGGCTGCCCAGGTAACCCGTGAGAATCATCACCCCTTTGGAGTGGATCGGCTGGCCGAGGTTGACCTCCCGCTCGATGTCGACAATGCCGCTGCCGCCCGGATACACCGTGGCGGAAATCCGCGCCGGTACGCCGAACGCCGAATCACCCACCTCCAGCACGGTCAGGCCATTGCACTTGCCCACTGCCGCGCCGTCGGTGTCGATCAGAATGATGCCCGCCATCATGTCATCGAGAATACGCGCCGAAACCCGCCCGGTGCGGGTGGCCTTGGCCTTGAGCGCGCGCTCGATATGACCTGCGTCGGTCTGTTCCTGATTGGCCAGCTGGCGAATGAAATCGGCCTCGCTGACCAGTTGAAACAAGTCGCCGATCCGCGCCGACAAACGCCCCTGATGTTCGGCCAGCCGCGCACTGTACGTTGCCAGCCGCGCCACCGCATCGGCGGTCAAGGGCGCCATGCCTTCCTCCGAAGTGCGGGTTTTCAGCAGCTGTGCGAACTGCTCCAGGGTTTCGTCATGCATCGGGATGTCTTCGTCGAAGTCCACCAGCACGCGAAACATTTCCTGAAAATCAGGATCGAGGTCCTGCAGGGTGTAGTAGAGCGAACGAGCGCCGATGATGATCACCTTGACCTGCAGCGGGATGACCTGCGGCGTCAGGCTGACGGTGGCCAGGCGGCCCATCTCCCCCAGAGGCGACTCCATCTTCAGCTTGCGCGACTGCAGGGCCCGCTTGAGCGCATCCCAGACAAACGGTTCGCTGAGCATCTTTTCCGCTTCCAGAATCAGGAAGCCGCCATTGGCCCGATGCAACGCGCCCGGCCGCAGTTGGCGGTAGGTGGTGTAGAGCGCCCCCTGATCCGTGCTGTATTCGATACGGCCGAACAGATTGTCGTACGTTGGATGCGGCTCGAAGACCACCGGCGCGCCGCCACTTTCGGCATGCCCCACCACCAGGCTCGGGCTGTATTGCTCCTCCAGCAGCTTGCGCGCCTGGGCATCGGTCTTGCTGTCGTCGACCAGTTGTTCGACCACGGTTTTGAGCAGATAAACCTGCATGGCCTGCAGGTAAGCGCAGACTGCCGCGTTTTCGGCGTATTGCTCGGACAACGGCGCCAGCAAGGGTTGCAGCGCCAGGGTGATGGTTTCTTCATTCAACTGGCGCAGTTGATTGCTGGACTCGCGCTTCCACTGCGGCAGGCTGGCGAGCTCTTCGTTGAGACGCTCTTCAAGGCCGGAAATATCGTCGTGAAAACGCTCACGATCCGCTTCCGGCAGTTGCGAGAATTCGGCTTCGTCCAGTGCCTTGCCTTCCAGCATCGGGGTGAAGGCGATATTGGTGCTGTCACGGTACAGCGCAATGCCCTTTTCCAGGGCAAGCCGCTCGATGATGTCCAGTGCCTTGTCATAACGCTGATTGAAGGCGCGATCGATGGCGCTCTTCTTCTGCTGGTAGGACGGGTGCTCGAATGCCGCAGGAAAGGTCGCCAGCAGGTTGTCGATCAACGCACCGATATCGCTGATGAACTGCTGCGCGCGCCCTGGCGGCAACTCCAGCGCGCGAGGCTCGCGGGGCTCGTCGAAATGGTTGACATAGACCCAGTCGCAGGGCGTCTGCATGCGCTTGCCTTCGGCCTTGAGGTAGCGCTTGACGAACGAAAAGCGGCCGGTGCCTGGCTCGCCCATGACAAACACGTTGTAGCCGGGGCGCGGCATGGCCACGCCGAACTGCAAGGCTTCCACTGCTCGCTCTTGGCCGAGCACACCGCGAAAAGGTTCCAGATCGTTGGTCGATGAAAAGCTGAACTGTTCAGCGGAAAAAGGGCGTGTCAGCGCTTCAGGCGCAATACGCAGGCTGGCAGCTACAGAATCGGGCATCGGGCATCCTTACTCAGGCGGGGCAGATGGCGGCATTCTGGCGCTCGGCGGACAAGACTTGCAAGACGCCACGCGCGGCAATGCACTCTGCGCGACCTGATGTGCGGCAATAGATGGCAAATGTTTTTTTAATGAACATTTTGTAATAAACAACGGAACCCTTGGATTGGGCCTAAGCTCCAAATGTTGGCGAACCACGTTTTGCATCGGTGGCCGCCTTGGCACACGACATTCCGATCCCTGGTTGAATATAAAGAGAACAACGCTATGAAACGGATTCTTCTCGGTACTCTCTTCGCAGCTGTTTCCATCAATGCTATGGCTCAGGCCCCAGGTGGCCCGGACTGCGGTTGGGGTAACATGCTGTTTGAAGGTCAACGCGGCACTCCTGCTCACTTCCTGGCCTCTACCACCAACGGTACCTCCGGTAACGCAACGTTCGGCATGACTTCGGGCACCAACGGCTGCTCCACCAACAGCGCGCTGACCTACGGCGGCAAGTCCTGGATTGCCATGAACGGCATGATGGACGAGCTCTCCAAGGACATGGCGATGGGCCAGGGCGAAGCGCTGACCACTTACGCGGTGGTACTGGGCGTTGCACCGGAAGACCGTGCGCATTTCGCCGCTGTCACCCACGAGCACTTCAACCAGATTTTCAGCAAGGCCGACGCCACCGCTGAAGACGTCCACAACAACACCCTCGATGTTCTGAAAAGCGACGCAACCCTGGCGAAATACGCTACCCAGGCTTAAGATCGTTCTGCCTGCCCTTCCGTCCGGAGGGGCAGGCTGTCACGTGCTACGCCCCATCCCCTGACTAGTTGCTTTCTATGCTCAAACGCCTCGTGTATCTGGCGCTCTGCGTCTGCGCCCCGCTGTCCGCCGCGCCACACGCCAGCGACGAACGTTTGCAGCAACTGGCCAATGAACCGTTCTGGATTTCGCTGGGCCACTACGAAACCGCCAAGCTCGGTGGCTGGCGCAGTTATGTTGACGACCCCAAATTCTTTCTGTCGCCACGCGGTGACCACGACCCGCATGCCGAGCTGAGCGCAACCCTTGACGCCCTCTATGCGCCCGCCAGCGCAGGCGAAAAGCACGCCCAGTGCGTCTACCCCGCGCGCACTCGCTGGCTGCGCGATCAACTGCAACTGAACGACCTGCCTGCGGTGCCGTGCAAGGAGTTCACCCAGTGGTTCAAAGACGTTGCGCCTGACAGCGCGGTGATGATCTTCCCGGCGGCTTACCTCAACAGCCCCTCGTCAATGTTTGGCCATACCTTGCTGCGTATCGACCAGGCCGATGTGAAGACCAACAAAACCGCGTTGCTGAGCTACGCCATCAACTTCGGTGCCTATATCGAAGGCATGGACAACAGCATTCTGTATGCCTGGAAAGGGCTGATGGGCGGCTACCCCGGCCTGTTCGCCCTGGTGCCTTACCAGGAAAAGCTCGCCGAATACCGCAGCCTGGAAAACCGCGATCTGTGGGAGTACCACCTGAACCTGACGCCGGAAGAAACCGGGCGCATGGTCGAGCATGTGTGGGAATTGAAACAGATCCGTTTCGGCTATTTCTTCTTCGACGAAAACTGTTCGTATCGCTTGCTGGAGCTGCTGCAGGTCGCACGGCCGGGGCTGAAGCTGACCGAGCAGTTCCCGCTGACAGCCATCCCCACCGACACCGTCAAGGCAGTGAAGGCGTCAGGTCTGGTGGAAAAAATCGACTACCGGCCCTCGCGCGAACGTGAACTGCTGGAGCGCGCCAAGCCGCTGGACCACGCCGAGCAACAGTGGGGGCTGGACGTCAGCGCGGATCAGCAGCAGTTGAGCAACCCTGATTATCTGGCGCAGCCGAAAGAACGCCGGGCCTTGATTCAGGACGCCGCCTATCGTCTTGAACGCTATCGGGCCAATGGCCTGGAGCGTGATACCGCGCGCTCCCAGCGCAGCTTCGAACTGCTGCGCTCGATCAACCAGAACCCGCCGCCGCCCCTGGACGTGCAGCGCCCCGGCCTGCCGGAAGACGGTCACGAATCGCGCACCTGGCAGGCGGGCGTCGGCACCCGTGACGACAAGGCGTTCGCCGAATACGGCCTGCGCATGGCTTATCACGATCTCAATGACAACGCGTATGGTTTCCCGCTGGGCGCGCAGATCGAGATTCTGCAGCTCAAGCTGCGCCAGTACGAAGGCAACCACTGGCAGGTGCAGCAACTGGACCTGGCGACGATCCGCTCGCTGACGCCACGCAATGCCTTGCTGCAACCCTGGTCATGGCAGGTAACTGGCGGCCTTGAGCGCGTGCTCGGCAAGCATGGCGACGAAACGCTGGTGTCCCATGTCAATGGCGGTGCCGGTGGCACCTGGCAGCTGAGCGATAATTTGCTTGGCTTCGCCCTCGGCACCGTGCGGGTTGAACACAACAACGATTTTGCCGAATTCGTCTCTCCTGCTGGCGGTTTCAATAGCGGAGTGCTGTGGCGCAACCCGCTGGGCAATCTCAGCCTGGAAGGCAAAGGCGACTACTTCACCAATGGCGAAGTGCGGCGCAGCATCAGCCTCAACCAGCAGTGGGAGCTGTCACGCAATCTTGGCCTGCGCCTGAGCGCTCAGCGCGAATTCAGCCAGCTGGCATCGCCCCAGAATGAAGTGATGCTGGAGATGAAGTGGTACCACTACTGACACGCGCTGAAACCGATAAATAACGGATTTGCGACACGCCTTTAACGAATCACTCACGCCGCGGTGTCCAGACTTGCCCCACAAGCCGAGGAATCCGTCATGAACGTGCGCTGGGGTGTGCTGGGGTTGGTGGTGTTGCTCGCGGGCTGCCAGTCGACCCACGATCAATTGTTGGCCGAAGGCTATCCTCCGGCCTTCGCCGATGGCTTTCAGGACGGCTGTGGCAGCGGGCGCCAGGCGGCGGGCGCAATCAGCGGCACATTCCGCAAGGACGTCCCGCGCTACCTGCGCGAGCCCACTTACGCGCAAGGCTGGAGCGATGGTTTTCGCCAGTGCCAGGCGATGCTGGAAAGCCGTGACCGGCTGGACATCGATCATATCTGGAATGATCGCGACCGCGCCTGGGCACAGCAAAAAACCCAGGACACTGCGCGCGCCTATCGGCCACGTTGACCCCGGATGTTTTCGACAGAACTTATTTCCACTGTAAATGGCCCAAGCCTCATGACAGGAGAAAAGCCATGAGCCGCGCGTTCGTCAACGAAGACAATGCCGCTGCCGATGCCAGCCAACCGGTGGAGCGTCTGGTCAGCGAACAACCCAATTACGTCACCGCCAAAGGCCGTGAGCAGCTGCAGAGCCAGGTTGCCAGCCTGCAGGTACAGCACGGTGAGCTGAGTGCTGGAGGGGATGACAATGACAAGCAGCGCCTGGCCGACATCGAGCGAGACCTGCGCTATTACAACCAGCGCCTGTTGAGTGCCCAGGTAGTCATCCCCGCCATCTCGACGGAGAAGGTGCACATCGGCAACTGGGTCACCTTCGCTGATGAAGAAGGCGAAGAGCAGCGGGTGCAACTGGTGGGCGAGGATCAGGCAGATGCGACGCAAGGTCTGATCAACTGGGCATCGCCGCTGGGCCGCGCCCTGATCGGCGCCCAACGCGGCGACGAAGTGCTGTGGAAGCGCCCCGCCGGGGATCAGATGATCGAGATCGTGTCGATTGCGGGGGATGTTTGAGCAGTTGACTGTAGGAGCGCACGAGCACCGCGAGGGCCGCGATCGCGTCCCGTCTGACACACCGCTATCGCGGCCTCGCGGTGCTCGTGCGCTCCTACACATATAGATGCTGACCGCCCAAACTCCGGGTCGATTGCGGGTGTTTGAGCGTTTGACCATTAAGGGGCGGCGAAACAAAGCATGGCTGTAGGAGCGCCCGAGCAGCGCGAGGCCGCGATGGCGTCTTGTCTGACACACCGCCATCGCGGCCTCGCGTTGCTCGTGCGCTCCTACACATATAGGTGCTGACCGCCCAGACGTGTGGATCAGATCGAGTCGATTGCCGATGTTTGAGCGGTTGACCGTTAAAGGACGGCGAAACAAACACCTCTCTGTAGGAACGCGCTTGCCCGCGATAGCGTCAGCACATGCGCCATATTCGCTAACTGACAGACCGAATCGCGGGCAAGCGCGCTCCTACGGAAAGGTATCGGCCGCTTGAGCGAAGAGGCCCCTGCGAAGCAGGGGCCTCACGCCAGGGCGAAACCAGATTACGTCAGCGGCGCGAATGCCGTTGGCGCACTACCAATCAAAAGCACACCATCACGCCAGCTTCTTGTGCCGTACCCGATGCGGCTGGGCAGCGGCATCGCCCAGGCGTTTCTTGCGGTCGGCTTCGTACTCGGTGTAGTTGCCTTCGAAGAACACTGCCTGTGAATCATCTTCATACGCCAGGATGTGCGTCGCCACCCGGTCCAGGAACCACCGATCGTGAGAGATCACAATCGCAGCGCCCGGGAAGTCCAGCAGGGCCTCTTCCAGAGAGCGCAGGGTTTCCACGTCGAGGTCGTTGGACGGTTCGTCGAGCAGCAGCACATTGCCGCCTTCCTTCAAGGTCAACGCCAGGTGCAGACGACCGCGCTCACCACCGGAGAGGTCCTTGACGAACTTCTGCTGATCGCCACCCTTGAAGTTGAAGCGACCGACATAAGTGCGCGACGGGATTTCATAGTTGCCGATGCGGATCTGGTCGGAGCCGTCGGAAACCTGCTGGAACACGGTCTTGTTGCCATCCAGGTCGTCACGGCTCTGGTCAACACAGGCCAGTTGCACGGTTTCACCGATCTCGATGCTGCCCGAGTCCGGTTGTTCCTTGCCCATCAGCATGCGGAACAGCGTCGACTTACCAGCACCGTTACCACCAATGACACCGACAATTGCGCCTTTGGGCATGGCAAACGAGAGGTTGTCGATCAGCACGCGGTCGCCATAACCCTTGCTGACGTTCTTGAACTCGATGACTTTATCGCCCAGACGCGGGCCAGCCGGGATGTAGATTTCGTTGGTTTCGCTGCGCTTCTGGAATTCCTGCGACTGCATTTCCTCGAACCGCTGCAGACGCGCCTTGGACTTGGACTGACGTGCCTTGGCGCCCTTGCGCACCCACTCCAGCTCTTCTTTCATCGCCTTCTCGTGAGCCGACTGCTGCTTGGACTCCTGCGCCAGACGGTCGGATTTGGCTTCCAGCCAGCCCGAGTAGTTACCTTCGTACGGGATACCGGCGCCGCGGTCGAGCTCCAGAATCCAGCCAGCGACGTTGTCCAGGAAGTAGCGGTCGTGCGTGATCGCGACCACGGTGCCCGGGAAGTCATGCAGGAAGTGTTCGAGCCAGGCGACAGAATCGGCGTCCAGGTGGTTGGTCGGTTCGTCGAGCAGCAGCATGTCCGGAGCAGACAGCAGCAGACGGCACAGCGCCACGCGACGCTTCTCGCCACCGGACAGCACTTCGACCTTTGCATCCCAGGCCGGCAGGCGCAGCGCATCGGCGGCCACTTCCAGCTGGCGGTCCAGGTTGTGACCATCGGCAGCCTGCAGGATCGCTTCGAGCTTCGCCTGTTCAGCGGCCAGCTTGTCGAAGTCGGCATCAGGATCGGCGTATTCGGCGTAGACCTCATCCAGACGCGTCTGCGCGTTCTTGATCACGCTGACGGCTTCTTCAACCACTTCACGCACCGTCTTGGTCGGATCGAGCTGAGGTTCCTGGGGCAGATAGCCGATGTTCAATTCCGGCATCGGGCGCGCTTCGCCGTCGAACTCGGTGTCGACCCCGGCCATGATTTTCAACAGGGTGGACTTGCCCGAGCCGTTCAGGCCGAGCACGCCAATCTTGGCGCCGGGAAAGAACGACAGCGAAATATTCTTGAGGATTTCCCGCTTCGGCGGCACAACTTTGCTCAGCCGATGCATGGTAAAGACGTATTGGGCCATGGAATGAAAACCTGGAGTAATGACTGTGGAAAGATTGACGCGAGCTCACGGCTGTGACGGTAAAAAAACAGCTTTTTTTATCGACGGCGCTTGCCGTGGTGCGGTTCCGGGCCTTGAATCAATGACATCGTCTGGCAGGCGATGAAAGACAGACTCGTTACTGGATCAAAGTTTGCACGCAGTGGAGTCACTCATGCAGAAGTCGGCACTGGCCGCGCGTTGGGCAAAGCTACCCGAATGCAGGCTCAAGGGCAAACCGGCATGGACGCAACAGGCGGCACTGAGCCATAACTCACGACACGCTAGCCGCCCCTCGGAAGTCCGGCTTATAGTGCGCCCGCCATTCAACGCCACGCATCGTAGATGCACGAATGCGGCCCCTTACATCCAGCCTGTTCAGTTCAGTAGTCAGGATCAATGTTGCCAACGACCCGCCACTCGCCCCTCTCGCCTGCAAAATCAGGCGCAGCCGTCCAGCCCCTCAGCGGCTCATGGAAAGGCGTGCTGGCGGCGCTGGCCCTGTTGCTGCTGGCGCTGATCCTGTGGCAACAGATCGATCAGTTCCAGCAGAATCAGGACCGCCTGCGCCAGCGCAGCCTGGAATATAGCGCGCAACTGGCTGATCGCCTGAGCCTGAACATGGCGCTCAATGCCCAGATCGCGCTGACGGCGCTGCACCATAGCCCGCAGCCGGCGCCGGACACGGCGCGCCAGGAGGCGCTGCTGGAGCAACTGCGGCTGTTGCTGCCTGCGCTGCGCAGCGTCGCCTGGCTGGATGCCACTGGCACGGTCACGGCTGACAGCCTGGATACCACACTCGATGCAATGGTCCTCAAGCAGGCCTCGCAGCAGGCCGTCGGACGAGCCTATTACTACGACAACGACGAAGCCGGCAATCACGTCTATCTGCTGATCCGCCATCCTGGCGAGTCGCTGCAATATTGGGCGCTACGCCTGGCACCCGAAGCCCTCAAGCCGCTGACACGTCAGGCCAGCCAGGGCTTCCAGCCATTGTGGCGGCTGGAAAACCGTTCCAGTGAACGGCTGCTGTTTCGTGATCCGGCCGTTCAGCAGCAACCCATGGTCAACAGCGTCGGCGTCATCGAAAGCGTATTGCTGCAACCGCTGACCAACAGTAACTGGCAGTTGCGCGGTCTGTTCGATGTGAGTCAGGCGCGGGAGCAGTTGCTTGCACCGCTGCTCGGCAAATGCCTGCTCGCCCTGCTGTGCTCGCTGTTGCCATTGTTCGCGCTGTACAGCCTGCGCCGCCGCCAGCGCCAGCTATATGAAAGCCGTCGCCGCTATCAGGACATCTTCGAAGGCGCAGGGGTCGCGATCTGCGTGCTCGACATATCGGCCCTGCCCGACTACCTGGACACCTTGCAGCTCAAGGACCGCCACGACCTGGAGCGTCTGCTCAAGGCGCAGCCGGGGCAGCTCAACGCCCTGCTGCGCAAGGTCCGGATAACCGAAGTCAATCAGGTTGCCCTCAGCCTGCTCGACATCGAATCGAACGAACAGGCCTGGCATTACCTGATCGAGGGCAGCCCGCGCGGACGCGAGGGTCTTGGTGAACAGCTGATCCACGCGGTGCTGGCCGGCAAAGAGCGCATGGAGATGGAAATCAGCCTGACCCGGGATAATGGCCAGGAGCAATACCTGTGGTTGCTGTTGCGTCTGCCGCAGCAGCGCGAAGACTTCAATGCAGTGATCCTGAGCATCGGCGACATCACCAGCCGCAAGCGCATCGAGCTGTCGCAGCAGGAGCGTGAAGGCTTCTGGTCTGAAGTGGTGCGCACGGTGCCGGATCACCTGTACGTTCAGGATGTGCTCAGCCAGCGCATGATCTACAGCAATCACCACCTGGGCCAGACCCTGGGCTACAGCAGAACCGAACTGCTGCGCATGGGCGAGTTTTTCTGGGAAATCCTCCTCCATCCGGATGACGCTCAGGTGTATCAGGACATGCGTCTGCGCCAGCGCCATCGCGGCCACGCCGAGTTGCTGCAGTGTCAGCTGCGTTTCCGCGCCCGCGACCACAAATGGCGCCGCTTCGACATCCGCGAGCAGGCGCTGGCCCGTGACCATGATGATCAGGTCACGCGCATCGTTGGCGTGGCCAAGGACATCACTGAACAGCTGGAAGCCAGCGAATCCCTGCGCGACAGCGAGCAGCGCTACCGCATGCTGGCCGAAAGCATCAGCGACGTGATCTTCTTCACCAATCCGCGAATGCGGCTGAACTACGTCAGCCCGTCGGTACAGACCATGCTGGGCCACAGTGCCGAGTGGATCTTGCACAACGGCTGGAAAACCACCGTCGCCAACCCGCAGCAACTGGCAGGTTTTTACACCCTCATCGGACGCATCAGTGCGGCCCTGAAAAAACCGGAGGCCCTGGCGAAACTGCGTGACGAGGTACCCAACCAGCTGTTTCTGTTTGACTGCCTGCGCGCCGACGGCCGCAAGATCCCCATCGAACTGCGGCTGGTGCTGGTCTGGGATGAGCAGAACAATTTCGAAGGCATATTGGGTGTCGGTCGCGATATCACTCAACAACGGCGCGCCGAAAAAGACATGCGCATGGCCGCAACCGTGTTCGAGCACTCCACATCGGCGATTCTGATTACCGACCCTGCTGGCTATATCGTTCAGGCCAACGAAGCGTTCAGTCGGGTTACCGGTTACGCCATGTCCCAGGTGCTGGATCAACTGCCCACCCTGCTCACCGAGGGCGACGGGCAGGAGGCGCATCTGCGCTATGTCGTCAAGCAACTGAACCAGCGCGGCAGCTGGGAGGGTGAAGTCTGGCTCAAGCGGCGCAATGAAGAGCGTTATCCGGCGTGGGTCGGTATTACCGCCGTGCTCGATGATGAGGGCGATCTGGCCAGCTACGTCTGTTTCTTCACCGACATCAGCGAGCGCAAGGCCAGCGAGCAGCGCATCCATCGCCTTGCTTACTACGACGCATTGACCCATCTGCCGAACCGCACGCTGTTCCAGGATCGACTCTACTCGGCATTGCAGCAGGCCGAGCGCCAGCAGGCCTGGGTGGTGCTGATGTTCCTCGACCTGGACCGTTTCAAACCGATCAACGACTCTCTCGGTCACGCTGCCGGAGATCGCATGCTGCAGGAAATGGCCATTCGCCTGCTCAACTGCGTGGGTGAGGAGGACACAGTGGCGCGCATGGGCGGTGACGAATTCACCCTGCTGCTGCACCCGAAGGCGACCCGTGAACTGGCATTGAACCGCGGCGTGCAAGTTGCCGAGCAGATCCTCACCAGTCTGGTCACGCCGTTTGTTCTTGAAGGTCGCGAGTTTTTCGTCACCGCCAGTGTCGGCATCGCCTTGAGCCCGCAGGATGGCAGCGAGCTGAGTCAACTGATGAAAAACGCCGACACGGCCATGTATCACGCCAAGGAGTGCGGCAAGAACAACTTCCAGTTCTATCAGGCGAACATGAACGCCACTGCGCTGGAGCGCCTGGAACTGGAAAGCGACCTGCGCCACGCCCTCGAACAGCAAGAGTTCGTGCTTTATTACCAGCCGCAATTCAGCGGCGACGGCAAGCGCCTGACCGGTGCCGAGGCGCTGTTGCGCTGGCGTCATCCCCGCCGCGGTCTGGTGGGGCCCAATGAGTTCATTCCGGTGCTGGAAGAACTGGGGCTGGTGGTGGAGGTCGGTGACTGGGTGCTCAGGGAAGCCTGCAGCCAGCTCAAGACCTGGCACCAGAATAAGGTTCGCGTGCCGAAGATTTCGGTCAATCTGTCGGCCCGGCAGTTCTCCGATGGCCAGCTCGGCAACCGGATTGCCACCATCCTCAGCGAAACCGGCCTGCCCCCCGCGTGTCTGGAGCTGGAATTGACCGAGAGCATTCTGATGCGCGAAGTCAACGAGGCCATGCAGATCCTCGACGGCCTCAAGCGCCTGGGCCTGAGTATTGCCGTTGACGACTTCGGCACGGGGTATTCATCGCTCAATTACCTCAAGCAATTCCCCATCGACATTCTCAAGATCGACCGCACCTTCGTCGACGGCCTGCCTTCCGGCGAACAGGACGCGCAAATCGCCCGGGCAATCATCGCCATGGCCCACAGCCTCAACCTGGCGGTGATTGCCGAGGGCGTCGAAACCCACGCGCAGCTGGAATTCCTGCGCGAGCATGGCTGCGACGAAGTGCAGGGCTACCTGCTGGGCCGCCCGATGCCTGCCAGCCGGTTCGAAGCGCAATACAGCACGGATGCGCTGTTCATGCTCGATTGAACGACCTGCTGGAGCGCCCGGTGAAACGCCCACCCGCGCGCTCCAGGCCTGCATCCTGAGCACCACTTGTCCTGCACATGACTGCCTTTCATATGCCAGATAAAAGCCAATGGGTTAGAATGCCCCCCTTTTCTGCCCCGATCTCTGAGGACTGCCATGTTCAGCCGTGATTTGACGCTTGCCAAGTTCGACTCCGATCTCTTCGCCGCGATGGAGCAAGAAGCCCAGCGCCAGGAAGACCACATCGAACTGATCGCTTCGGAGAACTACACCAGCCCAGCGGTAATGGAAGCTCAGGGTTCGGTGCTGACCAACAAGTACGCCGAAGGTTATCCGGGCAAGCGTTACTACGGCGGCTGCGAGTTCGTCGACGTGGTCGAGCAACTGGCCATTGATCGCGCCAAAGAGCTGTTCGGCGCCGATTACGCCAACGTTCAACCCCACGCGGGCTCGCAGGCCAACTCGGCGGTTTACCTGGCCCTGCTGCAAGGCGGCGACACCATTCTGGGCATGAGCCTGGCCCACGGTGGCCACCTGACCCACGGCGCCAGCGTCAGCTCGTCGGGCAAGCTGTACAACGCCGTGCAGTACGGCATCGACGGCAACGGCATGATCGACTACGACGAAGTCGAGCGCCTGGCAGTCGAGCACAAACCGAAAATGATCGTGGCCGGTTTCTCTGCCTACTCGCAGATCCTCGACTTCCCGCGCTTTCGTGCCATCGCTGACAAAGTGGGCGCTTACCTGTTCGTCGACATGGCGCACGTCGCCGGTCTGGTGGCAGCAGGTGTCTACCCCAATCCGGTGCCGTTTGCCGATGTCGTCACCACCACCACGCACAAGACCCTGCGCGGTCCACGCGGCGGCCTGATCCTGGCCCGCGCCAACGCCGACATCGAGAAGAAGCTGAACTCGGCAGTTTTCCCCGGCTCCCAGGGCGGGCCTCTGGAGCACGTCATTGCGGCCAAGGCCGTGTGCTTCAAGGAAGCACTGCAGCCTGAGTTCAAGGCCTACCAGCAGCAGGTCGTGAAAAACGCCAAGGCCATGGCCAGCGTGTTCATCGAGCGCGGTTTTGACGTGGTTTCCGGCGGCACCGAGAACCACCTGTTCCTGCTGTCGCTGATCAAGCAGGACATCTCCGGTAAAGACGCCGACGCCGCCCTGGGTCGCGCCTTCATCACCGTCAACAAGAACTCCGTACCGAACGATCCACGCTCTCCGTTCGTCACCTCCGGCCTGCGCTTCGGCACCCCGGCCGTGACCACTCGCGGCTTCAAGGAAGCAGAGTGCCAGGAACTGGCAGGCTGGATCTGCGACATCCTGGCCGACCTGAACAACGACGCCGTGATCGACACAGTACGTGGCAAAGTGCAGGCCATCTGCGCGAAGCTGCCGGTCTACGGCGCCTGATTGGCGTAGCTTGACCCGCAGTAAAAGAAAACCCGGCTTATTGGCCGGGTTTTCTTTTGCGCTTTGGCGCGTTCTTGATCGTGTCTCGCCTACACCATTTGCTGTGCTGCTGAACTCTGGTTTCGCCCTGACGGTCGACCCCAAGGCTCCGGATCACCCGGCAACCCTGGCGAATCCCGCCCGAATCTTCTCTTCCGGCAATTCGTCAGCAATGAACACAATCACGCTCTCGCGCTTTTCGTTGTCTGCCCACGCTGTGTCCCAGTCGAAACCATAAAGTTTGAGCACACCCTGAAACACCATGCGCCGGGGTTCATCGGCGATGTTGAGCACGCCTTTGTAGCGCAGCAGTTGGGCGCCGTGTTCCTCCAGCAGCTCGTTCATGAATTCGCTGAGCTTGTCGATCTTCAGCGGTTGATCGCTGCGCAGGACGAGGCTGGAGATGCGGTCGATGGACTGACCGGCCGGTGCCAGCGGGCGCAGGGTCATGCCGCCGCCGAGATCGGCATTGAGGTTGAAGCCGCGTACGTCGAGCAATTCGGCCAGGTCAATCTGCCCATGCTCGACGACACGGATCGGCGCACGCCGGTTGATTCGGGTCAGGCGTGCGCTGAGGGCGTCAAAAGCAGCATCGTCCACCAGATCACGCTTGCTCACCAGCAAGCGGTCGGCAAAGCCGATCTGCGCCTGAGCAATGGTCTGCGCCAGATGAGTGTCGGCGTTTGCAGCGTCAACCAGGGTGATGATGCCGTCGAGCAGGTAACGCTCGCGCAGTTCTTCATCGATGAAAAAGGTTTGCGCCACCGGCGCCGGATCAGCCAGGCCGGTACATTCGATGACCAACCGGTCGAAGGCAATTTCGCCGCTGTCCAGACGCTCAAGCAACAAAAACAACGCCTTGGTCAGATCGGTGTGAATGGTGCAGCAGACGCAGCCGTTGGACAGGGTCATGACTTGCACCGGTTCGGCACCCAGCAGCTGAGTGTCGATACCGGCGTCACTGAATTCGTTTTCGATCACGGCAATCTTCAAACCGTGTTCGGCCTTGAGCAGATGGCGCAGCAAGGTGGTCTTGCCGGCGCCGAGGAAACCGCTGAGGATGGTCACCGGTATAGGTTGCGCGGTGGTCATGGATGCTCCTGTATTCATAAAGCGAGACGAAGTACTTCCCGGGGATCTCATGTTCGTCCGCAAGACGTGGGACCGGCTTCAGCCGGGAAGGCGGTATGTCTGACGACACATTCTTCCCGACCTGTTCCCGGCTAAAGCCGGTCCCACGACAATGCCTATCCGGGCCTGCCGATCAGCAGCATTTGGGCCCACCTTTGCCACCGTAACGGGCTTCCTGGCGTTCGCGAAAGAACGTTTCGTAATCCATCATCGGCTTGTCAGGGTGCTTGACCTGCATGTGCGCGACGTAATTATCGTAATCGGGCATGCCAACCATCAGGCGCGCGGCCTGACCCAGGTATTTCCCGAGGCGGCTCAGGTCATTGAACATGTGCAGGTCCCCTCTGGATCAGATATTGGTTGGCGTCGACGTTGCCTGGAATGGCGCTTCTTTATCCGTGCGCTCCTGGGTGCCCCACGCCGCCACGCCAACTTTCAGCGCGTAGAACAGGATGCTGAAAACCACGAACAGAAACAGAATCGTCAGTGTCGCGTTGGTGTAGGCATTGAAGATCACGTGCTGCATCTGGTCCATGGTCTTGGCCGGAGCGAGAATCTGGCCGGCCTCGGCCGCCGTGCTGTACTTCTTCGCCAGAGCCAGAAAACCCACCGCCGGACTGCTGTCGAACAGCTTGATGAAACCGGCCGTCACGGTGCAGATCAGCAGCCAGGTCGCGGGCAGTATGGTCACCCAGACATAGCGCTGACGTTTCATCTTGATCAGTACAACGGTTGCCAGCATCAGCGCGATGCCTGCAAGCATCTGGTTGGAGATACCAAACAGCGGCCACAGCGTGTTGATGCCGCCCAGCGGATCGATCACGCCCTGATACAGCAGATAACCCCAGAGCGCCACGCAGCCACCGGTGCCGATGATGTTCGCGGTCCAGGATTCAGTGCGTTTGAGGGCGGGCACAAAACTGCCAAGCAGGTCCTGCAACATGAAACGACCGGCACGCGTACCGGCGTCCACCGCTGTCAGGATAAACAGCGCTTCGAACAGAATTGCAAAGTGGTACCAGAACGCCATGGTGCTGGCACCTGGTATGGCCTGGTGCAGGATCTGGGCGATACCCACTGCCAGTGTTGGCGCACCACCGGCGCGGGCCAGCACAGTGTTTTCACCAATGTCTTTGGCCACCGCAGTCAGTTGTTCCGGCGTGATGGCGAAGCCCCAACTGGACACCGTCTGAGCAACCGTCACCACGTCACTGCCGACAATCGCAGCCGGGCTGTTCATGGCGAAGTAAATGCCTGGCTCGATGACCGACGCGGCAACCATTGCCATGATGGCCACAAACGACTCCATCAGCATGCCGCCGTAACCGATGTATCGAGCGTTGACTTCGTTGTCGAGCAACTTGGGCGTTGTGCCGGAGGAGATCAGCGCATGGAAGCCAGACACCGCGCCACAGGCAATGGTGATGAACAGAAACGGGAACAGTGTGCCTTTCCAGACCGGGCCGGTGCCGTCGGTGAACTGGGTCAGCGCAGGCATCTTCAACTCGGGCGCCAGAATCAGGATACCGATAGCCAGCGCAACGATGGTACCGATCTTGAGGAAGGTAGATAGGTAGTCACGCGGCGCCAGCAGCAGCCAGACCGGCAGCATCGCCGCGACGAAGCCATAGCCCACCAGCATCCAGGTGATCTGCACGCCGGTAAAGGTGAACATCGGCGCCCACTCGGGGCTGGCCGCGACCATGCCGCCGACCCAGATCGACAGCAGCAACAGGACCACGCCAATCACCGAGATCTCGCCAATCCGCCCAGGCCGGATATAGCGCATGTAAACGCCCATGAACATCGCGGTCGGGATCGTCGCCAGCACCGTGAACATGCCCCACGGGCTTTCAGCCAGGGCCTTGACCACGATCAGTGCCAGCACTGCAAGGATGATGATCATGATCAGGAAACAGCCGAACAGCGCGATGGTGCCGGGAATGCGGCCCATTTCTTCGCGCACCATGTCACCCAGAGAACGACCGTTACGGCGAGTGGACAGGAACAGGATCATGAAATCCTGCACAGCACCGGCCAGCACCACGCCCGCGATCAGCCACAGCGTGCCGGGCAGATAGCCCATTTGTGCAGCCAGCACCGGCCCGACCAGAGGCCCCGCGCCTGCGATGGCAGCAAAGTGGTGACCGAACAGGATGTGCTTGTTGGTCGGCACGTAGTCCAGACCGTCGTTGTTGACCACCGCCGGTGTCGCGCGCAGCGGATCGAGCTGCATGACGTGGCGGGCAATGAACAAGCTGTAATATCGATAGGCAACCAGGTAGATGGCGACTGCAGCCACCACGATCCACAAGGCATTGATGGCTTCACCGCGGCGCAAGGCCACGACCCCCAGGGCACATGCCCCGACAATTGCAACGATCAGCCAGGGCACATGGCGCAGCAGGCTATTATTATTTTTCATTTTTTTATATTCCAGCAGATGACTGAAAGGCTCGCCACGCGAGTTTAGCCGGGCTACAGCGAAAGGCCACCCCCACCATCGTCTAGAGCACGGCAGACAATGCTCAAGGCCATCGTCAAGTGTAAATCCGCTGAGAAAAGCTGTTCGGATCGCAGGATCAGTACTATCGTCGTTACGGGTGACGCCTACGCGGCGTCGAACCGCTGACAGCCCGTCAGTCGCTTTTCAGAGAAGTGTTTCGATGACCGATTCCCATGACGAACGCCGCCGTTTCAAGCGCATCGCTTTCGATGCGAAAACCGAACTGACTCAAGGCGAAAGCCACTGGCAGGTGCAGCTGGTCGACCTCTCGCTCAAGGGCATGCTCATCGAGCGCCCCGAGCCCTGGCAGGCCGACACCCAAGAACTGTTCAATGCCGACATCAAGTTGAGCAGCGACGCCCATGTGCAGATGGAGGTCCGGCTGACCCACGACAATAACGGGCAACTGGGGTTTGTCTGCAAACACATCACGCAGGAGTCAATCAGCCACCTGCGAAGGGTGATCGAATTGAACCTGGCTGATCCTGAAGAGTTGGATCGCGAACTGGCGGCGCTGATCGAGGTGTAGACCGGCTTCCCCAGGCTTCAGGCCCGCTGCGACTCGGCCTCTTCATGGGCGTGGCGCAGGCGTTCGCGGCTGTTGGTCAGGTGCAGGCGCATGGCCGCGCGGGCAGCGTCAGAGTCCTGGCGGGCTATGGCGTCGTAGATTTCTTCGTGCTCGCGGCTCAGGCGGGTCATGTAGTGCTGATGATCGTCATGGGCCAGACGTGCCGAATTAAGCCGGGTCCGGGGAATGATGCTGGTGCCCAGGTGAGTCATGATGTCGGTGAAGTAGCGATTGCCGGTGGACAGCGCAATCTGCAGGTGAAACTGGAAATCCGACGCCACTGCATCGCTGGAATGGGACGCGCCTTCGTTCAGGGCGTCCAGCGCCTGGCGCATCAGCAGCAACTGCTCATCGGTACGCCGCCCCGCCGCCAGCCCGGCCGACTCAACCTCCAGGCTGATGCGCAACTCCAGAATCGCCAGCACGTCGCGCAAGGTGACAATGGTCGCCGGATCAATGCGAAAACCGCTGGGGCTGGGGGTATCCAGCACGAACGTGCCGATGCCATGGCGGGTTTCCACCAGGCCTGACGCCTGCAGGCGGGAGATCGCCTCGCGCACTACGGTGCGACTGACCCCCTGCTCTTCCATGATCGCCGATTCCGTCGGCAGCTTGTCGCCACGCTTGAGCAGCCCGCTGCGAATCCGCTCGGACAGTTCAGTGACCAGCTCCTGCGCCAGGCTGCGATGCTTGCGCCGGGCGCGAGGAGGAGCGCTTTGATTTTCCATATCCAACAATGATCTCAGGGGCGGTGAAGGCAGTCATGATAGCTCACCCGGTTATACGATCACATTCGTAAAAGCGACCGCGCAGCACAAACAACCTAGAAGACCGGCTGTGGATGGGGCTGTTCCTGCAATTGACCGCCTTCAATGCGCAATAGCCGTTTGTGGAACCGCTGCAGACTGCTGCGATGACCAATGCTGACGAGAGTGACGTCCGGTAACTGATCAATCAGCGCCTGGTACAGCATCGCTTCGTCTTCTTCATCCATGGCCGACGTCGCTTCGTCCATGTACAACCAGCGTGGCCGATAAAGCAGTGCACGGGCAAACGCCACTCGCTGTTGCTCGCCGGGCGACAGCATGCGCTGCCAGTGCGCGCCTTCGTCAAGCCGCGCAGTCAGGTGCCCAAGGCGGCAGATGTCGAGGACCTGGGCAAAGCGTTCGGCAGGGTAACCATCCACGGCCTGTGGATAACTCAACGCTTCGCGCAAGGTGCCAATGGGCAGGTAAGGCTTTTGCGGCAGGAACAGCGCGTCCTGCGCGGGCAGGCGAATGTTGCCATGCCCCTGGCGCCACAATCCGCCCAGGGCGCGCAGCAGCGTACTTTTGCCACTGCCGGACCGACCGCTGAGCATCAGCCGCTCACCGGCGTGGATCTGCAGGCTGGCATTGTCGAGCAACTGACGATCGTTGCCCAACTGCAACGCCAGCCCGGTCAGGCTCAACGAGTCGCCCACGTGCTCAACAGTGATTGCCGACTCGTGCGCCTCGTTCTGCGCCATCGCCTGGCGAAAACTCAGCAGACGATCACAGGTCGCCCGCCAGGACGCGAGGGTGGTATAGGCGTCGACGAACCAGCTGAAGTTTTCCTGCACATTGCCGAACGCCGAATTGATCTGCATCAAACCGCCCAGCTCGATCTTGCCAGCGAAATAGCGCGGCGCCGCTACGACAAAGGCAAAGATGATCGCGATCTGGGAATAACCGGCGGTGAAGAACGTCAGGCGTTTCTGCACCCGCATCAACGACCAGTAATTGTTCCAGATCATGCCGAAGCGATCGCTCAGCCGTTGCTTTTCATTCGGTTCGCCATCAGACAGCGCAATGCTTTCGGCGTTTTCCCGCACCCTTACCAGGGAGAAACGCAGGTCAGCTTCGTAGCGTTCCTGCTGGTTGCTCAGGGGTATCAGCCGACGTCCGATCACATGAGTCAGCCAACTGCCGACCAGGGCGTAAAAGAACGCCGCCCAGAACATGTAGCCGGGAATGGTGAGGCCAAACAGCTCGATGCTGCCGGACACGCCCCACAGGATGATAGAGAACGACACCAGGCTGACCAGCGTTTTGAGCAAGCCCAGGCCCAGCGTCAGGGTGTCGGTGGAAAACTTGTTGAGGTCTTCCGACAGGCGCTGGTCCGGGTTATCGGTGTAACCGCCCTGCTCCAGCTGGTAGTAACTCTTGTGGCTGAGCCATTTGGCAAAATGCTGCTCAGTCAGCCAGCGGCGCCAGCGAATCGTGAGCATCTGTTGCAGATAGGAGCGATAGACCGCCGCGAGAATCGCCACCGTGGCGATGCCGCAGAAGTACAGGATCGACTGGGTGAAGCCCTCAAGGTCCTTCTTCTCCAGGGAATTGTAGAAATCCACGTACCATCTGTTGAGCACCACGGAAATGGCCACGCTGAACAGCGACAGCGCGATGACCGCGATCAGCAGTGTCCAGGCAATCTTCTTTTCTTCGCTGCGCCAATACGGCGTGACCAGCGTCCACACGCGGGAGAGAAACCTCCCCCGCACACTGTCATTGACTCTGGTCTGTTCGGCATTGCTCTGCTCGGCAGAGCGCTGTTCGACATTTGGCGGCATAGAGATGACTCGACTTCACAGTGAAGTTAAGCGTCCGGCCAGCGGAACGCCCGGTTCGATCATCCCTGACATCAAGCATGCTCAGCGCCGCACGGGGCGCTTCTGCAATTTGCGCTGCAAGGTGCGCCGGTGCATGCCCAGCGCCCTTGCGGTCGCTGAGATATTGCCCTCGTGCTCGGTCAGCACCCGCTGGATATGCTCCCACTGCAAGCGGTCCACTGACATCGGGTTGTCCGGCACCAGGGTGTCCAGATCGGAATGCTGCGACAGCAGCGCGGCCAGCACGTCGTCGGCATCGGCAGGTTTGCACAGGTAATTGCAGGCGCCGCGCTTGATCGCCTCGACGGCAGTGGCGATGCTGGAATACCCGGTCAGGATCACCACGCGCATGTCGGGGTCCAGCTCCAGCAGCTTGGGCAGCAGCACCAGCCCCGAGTCGCCATCCATTTTCAGGTCCAGCGCGGCAAACTCGGGGATGTCCGACTGCGCCAGGGTCAAGCCTTCCTCGGCAGACCCGGCGGTGCTGACGCGAAAGCCGCGACGCGACATGGCACGTGCCATCACCCGGGTGAACGTGGCGTCATCGTCAACCAGCAACAGATGCGGCAGCTCTTCGCCTTCAACGTGGTTTTCGTCACTCATGCATCTTCTCCTCGGGCGTCACGGGGCAGGCGCAGCTCGGTGAGCGTGCCACCCTGCTCGTGACTGTAGAGTTTCACCGAGCCGCCCGCGCGCGTTACGCTGGCCTTGCTCAAGAACAGGCCCAGGCCGAAGCCTTTGCCCTTGGTGGTAAAAAACGGTTTGCCAATCTGCTCGGCGATGGCCAGCGGCACACCGGGGCCATGGTCGCGAATGCCGATGCAGATTTCTTCGACGTCCCAGTCCAGGCTCACTTCCAGCCCTTCAGGGCAGGCATCGGCAGCGTTGTTGAGCAGGTTGAGCAGCGCTTGGGTCAGGTCCGGGGGCGGCGCCAGCACCGGCGCCGGTTCCTTGCCCAACAGCTGAAAACGGTAGCTGGCCTCGGGGCGCATCAGGTGCCATCGGTTGAGCGCTTCGTCCAGCCAGTGGCTGACCGTCTGCGTCTCCACCGCCAGGCGACGGTTGTTCTCGGCGGCGCGCACCAGCTGCTGCAACGTCTGCTTGCACTGCTTGACCTGCTCCTGCAGCACCTCCAGATCATCCTGCAACGCCGGGTCGCTGTGGTCCTGACGCATTTCCTTGAGCAGCACGCTCATGGTCGCCAGCGGCGTCCCCAGTTCGTGTGCCGCACCGGCCGCTTGTGTCGCCACCGCCAGCAATTGCTGGTCGCGCAGGCCTTCCTCACGGCGCTCGGCGCGCAGTTGCTCCTGACGACGCAGCTCTTCGGCCATTTTCGCGGCAAAGAACGTGATCACCGAAGCGGCCAGAGCGAAGCTCAGCCACATGCCGTAGTTCTGCAGGTTTTCTCTGGAAATGGGGTAAGTATCCAGGGGATAGGAGCGCTCCAGCAGCAGGGTATAGAGCCCCAGCGCGATGCCCGACAGAATCAGCGAATAGCGCCATGGTAAGGTGACTGCGGCAATGGTCAGCGGCACCAGGTAGTAAGAAACGAACGGATTGGTCGAACCGCCGGAGTAATACAGAAGCGCGCTGTGGATAACCAGATCGAAGGTGAGCTGGACGGCGTATTCCTGCTCGGTGACCGGCAGCGAGGTGCGCAGGCGAATCGCGGTGACACCGCACCAGACCATGGAGAACCCCAGGGTCACCGCCAGCTGCACCCAGGGCAGCGGCAGCAGATGGAACAGCCAGGCGATGCCCACCGAGCCGGCCTGGGCAGCCAGCACCAGCATGCGGATAAAGGTCAGGCGCCACAGATTCTGGCGGGTCGCGGACAGCATTTGAACGGGGGCGAGCATGAGCTCTCCTGATGAGTGCTCCAGGCGAATCGCAGCGAGTATAACCAAGCAGCGCCAAAAACTGCGAAAAGTGCAGCGCTGCACCACAGTTTTCATCAAGAATTAATTTTCTGCGTCCACAGGCCTCGATTGGCGGGCCTTGAGATGGCAGGAACCACGGTTATCGCTCACACTCTCAACCATTGACCGATTCTTTTTTGCCGCTACAAGGAGTTTCCATGTCCAGCCTGCGCCCTACCCTCGCCCTTCTCGCCCTTGGCACTGCTGCCCTGAGCAGCGCTCCAGCCCTCGCTGAGGGGATTAATTACAATCAGATTTCCGTGCACGCAGAGGTCAATCAGCAAGTCGCCCGTGACCTGATGAACGTCACGCTGTACACCGAAGCGCAAAATACTGACCCGGCAAAACTGGCCGCAGAGATCACCGAAACACTCAACAAGGCCCTGGGCCAGGCTCGCGAAGTCAAGCCGGTGACCATTCGCCAGGGCAACCGCAACAGCTACCCGATCTACGATGACAAGGGCCAGAAGATCACCGGCTGGCGCGAACGTGCCGAGCTGCGCCTGGAGAGCGCCGATTTCGCGGCCCTGTCCAAACTGACCGGCGAGCTGCTGGGCAACATGAAGATGGGCGGCATGGACTTCTCCATCTCCAAGCCGTCGCGCAAAGCCAGCGAAGACACGCTGCTTAAAGAGGCCGTTACCGCCTTCCGCGCTCGCGCCCAATTGGTCACCGAAGCGCTGGGCGGCTCAGGCTATAAAGTGGTCAACCTGAATTTCAATACTTCAGGCTTCCCGCAGCCTTATCTGCGCGCCCCGATGATGATGATGAAAGCCGAACGCTCCGACGCCGCGCCAACGCCGGATGTCGAAGCGGGCAGCGCCGAGGTCATGGTGGCTGCAGACGGTGTGATTGAAGTGGCTATCCCTTGATCTCCAGCCTTTATCTGCCATTGTCCTGACAATTTGGCGGAACGCTTGCCAGTGCGGCACTATCGGATGTCTACCCAATGTCGACATCAGGCACGGCTAATGCCGCTTAGCGAGGATTCCCATGGCTCCGACTTTCTTCAAACCGCTGCTGCTGACCACTGCGTTGCTGGCCTGCGCGCCACTGGCGCAAGCCGCCGGCACCCTGGTGTATTGCTCCGAAGCCAGCCCGGCCGGTTTTGACCCCAGCCAGTACACCAGCGGTACTGACTTCGACGCCTCGGCGGAAACCGTATTCAATCGGCTGACCCAGTTCAAGCGGGGCGGCACCGAGGTCGAGCCTGGCCTGGCCACGCGCTGGGATGTCGCAGGCGATGGGCTGAGCTATACCTTCCACCTGCGGCCCGGCGTCAAGTTTCACACCACGGCTTACTTCAAGCCGAGCCGGGAGTTCAACGCCGACGATGTGCTGTTCACCTTCAATCGCCTGCTCGATGCCAATCATCCATTTCGCAAGGCTTACCCGTCCGAGTCGCCCTATTTCACCGACATGGACATGAACAAGACGATCAAGCGCGTCGAAAAAGTCGACGACCTCACCGTCAGGTTTACCCTGAACAACATTGATGCCGCCTTCGTGCAGAACCTGGCGATGAGCTTCGCCTCCATTCAATCCGCCGAATATGCAGATCAATTGTTGAGCCAGGGCAAGGCGCAGGACATCAATCAGTTGCCAGTCGGCACCGGCCCCTTCGTGTTCAAGCGTTATCAGAAAGACTCGCAGATCCGCTACGACGCCAACACTGCGTACTGGAAACCTGAGGACGTGAGGATCGATCACCTGATTTTCGCCATCAACAGTGACGCTGCCGTGCGCATGCAAAAGCTCAAGACCGGCGAATGCCAGGTCAGCGGCTACCCGCGCCCGCAAGATATCGAAGAAATGCAGAAAGACCCCAACCTCAAGGTGATCAGCCAGGCGGGCTTCAACCTGGGCTTCCTTGCCTACAACGTGACGCACCCGCCGCTGGACCAGCTCAAGGTACGCCAGGCGCTGGACATGGCCATCGACAAGCCCGCCATCATCAAGGCGGTGTACCAGAGCGCGGGGCAACTGGCGCAGAACGCCATCCCGCCGGGCCAGTGGAGTTATGACCCAAGCGTAAAGGACGCGCCTCATGACCCGGCCAAGGCACGCCAGCTGCTCAAGGAAGCAGGGGTCGCTCCCGGCACCTCGATCAACCTGTGGGCGATGACCGTGCAGCGCGCGTCCAACCCGAACGCACGCATGTCGGCGCAGATGATCCAGGCGGACTGGGAGAAAGTGGGCATCAAGGCCAACATCGTCAGTTACGAATGGGGTGAATACATCAAACGCGCCAAGGCCGGCGAGCATGACGTCATGATCTATGGCTGGACCGGCGACAATGGTGATCCTGACAACTGGCTGGGCGTGCTGTACAGCTGCGCGGCGGTCAAGGGCAGCAACTACGCCAAATGGTGTGATCCGGCGTATGACAAGCTGGTTTCGCAAGCCAAGCTGACCACCAACCGTGACGAGCGCATCAAGCTTTACCAACAGGCGCAGCACATTCTCAAGGCCCAGGTGCCGATCACGCCGATTGCCAACTCCCGCGTATTCCAGCCGGTGCGCAAGGAAGTGCAGGACTTCAAGTTGAGCCCGTTCGGGCTGACGCCTTTCTACGGCGTGGGCCTGGCCCAATAAGTGGAACCACTGTCTGATAGGTAACACTGACGCGCCAATCGAGTGCATTCGCTACGCTCGATTGCGCGCGATTGGTGCGCCAGAACATGCTAAATGCGACACGCAAACGATCAAATGCGTCAAAAGTTATACTTATGCGACATTCCTGTACGCCCGTGCCACACTTTGAGACTTCAAGGCGGCCATCACCTTGATTTGGGTATGGCCCCTGCATAACTATCGCAAGATCCGGCCACAAGCCTTGATCCTCTAATTCAAAAATGACAACAACTGAGGCCTCCATGCTCAAACACGCGGTCATTCCGTTTCTACTCAGCGCAGGCTTGATGACTGCGGCTCCTTTCGCTCAGGCAGCATCGAACCTGGTGTTTTGC
Organism: Pseudomonas viridiflava; assembly: GCF_900585905.1. GTDB lineage: Bacteria > Pseudomonadota > Gammaproteobacteria > Pseudomonadales > Pseudomonadaceae > Aquipseudomonas. The sequence goes on along the minus strand of NZ_UTVH01000001.1, from coordinate 106,877 downwards.
TCCGAAGGCAGTCCAGCCGGCTTCGATCCAGGCCAATACACCACCGGTACTGATTTCGACGCCTCTGCAGAAACCGTATTCAACCGTTTGAGCCAGTTCGAACGTGGCGGCACCAAGGTCGTGCCAGGCCTTGCCACGCAGTGGGAAGTGACCCCTGATGGCCTGACGTACACCTTCCACCTGCGCGAAGGCGTCAAGTTCCACACCACCCCGTATTTCAAGCCGACTCGCGAATTCAACGCCGACGACGTGCTGTTCACGTTCACGCGCATGATCGACAAGGACATGCCGTACCGCAAAGCATATCCGACTGAATTCCCGTACTTCACCGACATGGCGATGGACACCAACATCACCAAGATCGAGAAGGTCGACGACCATACCGTCAAGTTCACTCTGGGCAAGGTGGACGCCGCGTTCATCCAGAACCTGGCGATGAGTTTCGCCTCGATCCAGTCGGCCGAATACGCCGCCAAACTGCTCAAGGAAGGCAAGCCGGAGCTGATCAATCAGCAGCCCATCGGCACCGGCCCGTTCGTGTTCAAGAGCTACCAGAAAGACTCCAACATCCGCTTCACCGGGAACAAGGACTACTGGAAGCCTGAAGACGTCAAAGTGGACAACCTGATCTTCGCGATCACCACCGACGCCTCGGTTCGCTCGCAGAAACTGCAGAAAGGCGAATGCCAGATCACCGCTTACCCACGTCCTGCTGACCTGACCCCGCTCAAGGCCAACAAGGATCTGAAGATGCCGGATCAGGCAGGCTTCAACCTGGGCTACATCGCCTACAACACCATGGACAAGATCAAGGGCGAAGACCGTCCTAACCCCTTGGCCATCAAGGAAGTTCGCCAGGCGCTGGACATGGCCGTGAACAAGCAGAGCATCATTGATGCAGTGTACCAGGGCGCCGGCCAGCTGGCCGTCAACGCCATGCCACCGACTCAGTGGTCCTACGACACCACCATCAAGGACGCGCCGTTCGACATCGAAAAAGCCAAGGCGCTGCTCAAGCAGGCCGGCGTGAAGGAAGGGACTGAAATCACCCTGTGGGCAATGCCGGTGCAACGCCCTTACAACCCCAACGCCAAGCTGATGGCAGAAATGCTGCAGTCTGACTGGAAGAAGATCGGCATCAACGCCAAGATCGTCAGTTACGAGTGGGGCGAGTACATCAAGCGTGCCAAGGCCGGCGAAAACGGCGCGATGCTGATTGGCTGGAGCGGCGACAATGGTGACCCGGACAACTGGCTCGGCACTCTGTTTGGCTGTGACGCCCTCCAGGGCAACAACTTTGCCAAGTGGTGTGACAAGCCGTTCGACACCCTGATCCATCAGGCGAAAGAAACCACCGACGAGGCCAAACGTACCGAGCTGTACAAGCAGGCGCAACACCTGCTCAAGGATGCGGTACCGATGACACCTATCGCGCACTCCACGGTTTATCAACCGATGCGCGCCACCGTCCAGGACTTCAAGATCAGCCCGTTCGGCCTGAACTCGTTCTACGGCGTGAGCGTCAGCGGTAAATAAGATCTGCTCACTGCGCCGCCCGGCGGCGCAGTGAGTGCTTATTGTCTATCGCGTTAAACGGAACAGGGTGGCGGTGTTTAAACAAGCTGGTAGAAATGAACCAGTTCCGTCCCTCTTTTCCTACCCGAATTTAGGCAATCGGTCCTATTTACTGTTTTCGTCCTGAGAACTTAACTTCACAGGTCGCACGTATTTAATTTTATTGCTGAGCAGTCGAGAAGACTCCTGGATTGCAGGGACCGCTTCGCCTGGCATTCGCCGGGTATACACGACTCATCTGTTAGGGATAAGGATCATCATGCGTAACACGCTTGCCATGTCGTCGTTGTTCAGTCTTGGTCTGCTCACGCTGGCGCCCGCCGCTCAGGCCGCCAGTAATCTGGTGTTCTGCTCCGAGGGCAGTCCGGCCGGTTTCGATATTGCGCAGTACACGGCGGGCACCGATAACGATGCCGCCGAACCGATCTACAACCGTCTTACCGAATTCGAACAGGGCAGTACCGCAGTCATTCCGGCACTGGCCACCAAATGGGACGTCTCCGAAGACGGCCTGACTTATACCTTTCACCTGCGCGAAGGGGTGAAGTTCCATACCACGCCCTACTTCAAGCCGAGCCGTGAATTCAATGCCGATGACGTGCTGTTTACGTTTAACCGCATGCTCAAGCCTGACCACCCGTTCCGCGTGGCCTATCCAACGGAATTCCCTTACTTCAACGGCATGGGCCTGAATAAAAACATCAAGTCGGTGGAAAAAACCGGCCCGTTGACCGTGGTGTTCAGCCTGAACAAAGTAGATGCCGCGTTCATTCAGAACGTCGCGATGAACTTTGCATCGATCCTGTCTGCTGAATATGCCGATCAATTGCTCAAGTCCGGCGCGCTGCATGACATCAACCAAAAGCCCGTCGGCACTGGCCCTTTTGTATTCCAGCGTTATCAAAAAGATTCGCAGATCCGTTACAAGGGCAACAAGGAATACTGGGACCCGAGCCGGGTCAAGATCGACAACCTGATTTTCGCCATCAACACCGATGCCTCGGTACGCATGCAGAAACTCAAGGCCAACGAGTGCCAGGTCTCGCTCAACCCGCGCCCGGCAGACCTGCAGAAACTCAAGGCAGATAAAGACCTGAAGGTGATGGAACAGGCCGGCTTCAACCTCGGCTACATCTCCTACAACGTGCGCCACGAGCCTCTTGGCAAACTGGAAGTGCGTCAGGCGCTGGACATGGCCATCAACAAGCAGGCGATCATCAACGCCGTTTATCAAGGCGCCGGGCAATTGGCCGTCAACGCCATGCCGCCGACCCAGTGGTCCTATGACGAAACAATCAAGGACGCGCCTTACAACCCGGAAAAAGCCAGAGAGCTGCTGCGCGCCGCGGGTATAAAGGAAGGCACCGAGCTGACCCTCTGGGCGATGCCGGTGCAGCGTCCTTACAACCCCAACGCCAAGTTGATGGCCGAGATGCTCCAGTCCGACTGGGCCAAGGTGGGCATCAAGGTCAAGATCGTCAGTTACGAGTGGGGCGAATACCTCAAGCGCACCAAGAACGGCGAGCACGATATTTCGCTGATCGGCTGGACCGGTGACAACGGTGACCCGGACAACTGGATGGGCACGCTGTACAGCTGCGCAGCCATTGGCGGCAACAACTACTCCATGTGGTGCGACGAGAAGTACGACAAGCTGGTCAAGGATGCCGTCGCCACGGCAGATCGCGCCCAGCGCACTGATCTCTACAAGCAGGCGCAGCAATACCTGAAACAGCAAGTGCCAATCACTCCGATTGCCCACTCGACGGTCAATCAACCACTGCGCAAGGAAGTTGAAGGTTTCAAGGTGAGTCCGTTCGGGCGTAACGCGTTTTCCGGCGTCAGCATCGCCGACTAATCGATTGATAAAACCCGTGATGCTTGCCGCCGCTTCAAGCGGCAGGCAGCGCGGTGCTGTGTGTACAACGCTTTCAAATAAAGCGGGGCTAAAAAGCCTCGCGCCACCTAAGCCAGATCAATAAAACTGGCGTTTATAAGCAGCAAGGGAGCTTCAATCGTGAGAAAAGTAAGTACCGCAGCAGTCGCGCTGTCCATTGCATCCTTGAGCGCAATGGCCCAGGCAGAGCCCGTTAGCCAGGCATTCGTGCCCACCCAGCTGAGTTCGAAAAACGCCCAGAGTGAGGCCGGTGGCTTCATTGAAGATTCACACCTGACCGGTACTACGCGTAACTGGTACGCCAACGAGCTGCTGCGTCGTGGCGGTACCTTCAAGTACAACGATGATGGCGTCGAGGAAAGAACTGCGCGTCGTATCAACTGGCAGCAAGGCACCATTATCAACTACACCTCTGGCTTCACTCAGGGCGTTGTAGGCTTCTCCACCGAACTGGCGCTGTACAACGCCATTGCGCTGGACCGTGACACTGACGACTTCGCCGGCCAGTCCAACCGTACCCTGGCTGACAGCGATGGTGATGCCGTCGGTCAGTGGAGCAAGATGGGCCTGGGCAACGTCAAGGCGCGCGTTTCCAACACCACGCTGACCATGGGCCGCCAGTCGGTCAACACCCCGGTGATCGCCTTCATCGGCAACCGCGCGCTGCCTTCCAGCTTCCAGGGTGTGGCCGTCCAGAGCGACGAGCTGAACAACCTGTCGCTGCAAGCCGGTAGCTTCGACCGCGTTTCGCCACGTATGGAACAGAGCCTGGACAAGTTCCGCTCCGAATACGGTGATCGCAGCCAGACCGCAGATCGTCTGGACATGATGGGCGGCGACTACAAGCCTTTCGAAAGCCTGACCACCAGCTTCTACGCGTCGAACCTGGAAGATTTCTGGCACCAGTACTACTTCGGCTTCACCCACGAACTGGGTGACACTGACGTGTTTGGCCTGAGCAGCAACCTGAACTACTACAAGACCAAAGATTCCGGCCAGAGCAAACAAGGCCCTATCGACAACGATACTTACAGCCTTTCGTTCACCGGTACCCACAAGGCCCACAGCGTCAGCATCGCGTATCAGGAAGTCGCCGGTAACGAATACTTCGACTATGCCCACGACACTAACGCCATCTTCCTGGCGAACTCCCTGCTCTCGGACTTCAACGGCCCGAACGAGAAGTCGCTGCAGATTGCCTATGTCCTGAACATGGCTGAGTACGGCGTGCCAGGCCTGAAGTTCAACATCTATCAGGCTCGCGGCTGGGGCATCGACGGTACGCACTACAAAGGCAATGCATACGGTGGTATCGATGCAGACACTGGCGCTGCAACCGGCGTCCGCGCAATGGATGGCGAAACGCACTACGAGTATGGCGTTGGCACGTCATACGCCGTACAGTCCGGTCCGCTTAAAGCGACTGCGATTCGTGCCACTTACACCACGCACCGCGCCAGCGAGAATCAGGCTGATGGCAGCATCAACGAATTCCGCCTGGTGACCACGATCCCGTTTAACATTCTGTAATATTCGGCTGCACGACCAGGCCGGCCCGGTGACCCCGGGCCGGCCCTGTCATTTCAGTATTACCTCAACGGAGGATTTGCATTGAAACTGTTATCGCTACGCAACTCGATCGCCCTGGCTTTGCTCAGTGTCGCCGTCAGCGTGTCGGCAAAGCCTCTGGTGGTCTGCACCGAAGCGAGCCCTGAAGGCTTCGATATCGTTCAATACACCACCGCTGTCACCGCGGATGCGACGGCTGAAACCTTCCTCGACAAGCTGGTCGGCTTCAAGCCAGGCACCACGGACACCGAGCCTAACCTGGCCGAGAGCTGGGACATCAGCGAAGACGGCCTGAGCTACATTTTCCACTTGCGCAAGGGCGTGAAGTTCCAGACCACGGACTACTTCAAGCCAACCCGCACGATGAATGCCGACGACGTGCTCTGGAGCTTCCAGCGCCAGCTCGATCCCAAGCATCCATGGCACGACAAATCCCTCACCGGGTACCCCTATTTTGAAAGCATGGGCTTCAACGAGCTGTTGAAGAACGTGGAAAAACTCGACGACTACACCGTCAAATTTACCCTGTCTCGCCCTGAGTCGCCGTTCCTGCGCGACCTGGCGATGCCGTTCACCTCTATCTATTCCGCCGAATACGCCGATCAGTTGCTCAAGGCTGGCAAGACCGGCGAGCTGAACAGCAAACCCATCGGCACAGGGCCGTTCATCCTGACGCGCTATGCCAAGGACGCCCAAGTTCGCTATAAAGCCAACCCCGATTACTGGAAGGGTGCCGTCCCGAGCGAAGCGCTGATTTTTGCCATTACGCTGGACAGCAATGTGCGGCTACAGAAGCTCAAGGCCAACGAGTGTCAGGTGGCGCTGTATCCGAAACCGGATGACATCGACACCATCAAGAAGGATTCCACGCTCAAGATCGACGAGATGGAAGCCATGATGACCAGCTACATCGCCATGAACACTTCGCATAAATACCTGAGCGACGTGCGTGTGCGTGAAGCGATCAGCCTGGCGTTCGACAAGACCGCCTACATCAAGGCGCTGTTCGGTGAAGGCAAGGCCACTGAAGGCGTCGGCCCGTATCCGCCAACGCTGCTGGGCTACGCCAAAGATATCGAGAACCGCAGCCGGGATCTGGACAAGGCCCGTGCACTGCTCAAGGAAGCCGGTGTACCAGAGGGTCAAGTGTTCAGCCTGTTCCTGCGTAACGGCGGTGCGGTAACCAACCCGAACCCGGCTCTTGGCGCGCAAATGCTGCAGGCCGACCTGGCAAAAGTCGGGATCAAGCTTGATCTGCGCGTGCTGGAATGGGGCGAAATGCTCAAGCGTGCCAAGGCTGGCGAACATGACCTGGTCTTTGCAGGCTGGGCTGGGGACAATGGCGATCCGGACAACTTCCTGACTCCGAACCTCAGCTGCGATGCAGCTAAAAACGGCGAGAATTATGCCCGCTGGTGTAACAAGGATTTTGAAAAGGCAATCTCTGAAGCGCGGGCAAAAACCGATCCTGCCGAACGTGCCGCGCTGTATGAGCAAGCTCAGGAGATTTTCCACAAGGACGTGCCCTGGTTAAGCCTGGCTTACCCAAAACTGTTTACTGCGATGCGCAACAACGTCGAGGGCTATCAGATCAGCCCGCTGACCAATAACAACTTCGCTACTACCCGTGTGAAGTAGAAAAATAATCCGGCGGGCTCTTACCAGAGACCCGAAGACCGTGTGAAAACGTAGCGAGCGAAGGGAAGACAAGGCGAAAGCTGGGGGGAAAGCGGAGTTTAGCTTTTCTAAATGAGCATTCCCCCCAGCTTTTAACGCAGGCTTAGCGAGCGCAGTAGTTTTCACGGGGTCTGTACTGGAACATGCCTAACCGGCTGATGAGAGGTCCACATGTTTAGTTTTATTGCCCGCCGCGTGGGGTTGTTGATACCCACGTTTTTTGGCATCACGCTGCTGACCTTCGCTTTGATCCGCCTGATTCCGGGCGACCCGGTCGAAGTCATGATGGGTGAACGCCGGGTAGATCCGGAAATGCACGCCCAGGCCATGGAGCGCCTGGGTCTGAACAAACCCCTCTACGCGCAGTACCTCGACTATGTCGGCAAGCTCGCCCAGGGTGATCTTGGCGAATCGTTGCGCACGCGCACCAGCGTATGGAGCGAGTTCACCGCGCTGTTCCCGGCGACCCTCGAACTGTCGCTTGCGGCACTGATCTTCGCGGGGATCATCGGCCTGCTGGCCGGGGTCATTGCGGCGCTCAAACGGGGCTCGCTGTTCGATCACGGGGTGATGGGCATTTCCCTGGCGGGCTACTCGATGCCGATCTTCTGGTGGGGCCTGATCCTGATCATGTTCTTCTCGGTGTCCCTGGGCTGGACCCCGGTGTCGGGGCGTATCGACCTGCTGTATGACATCCCGCCAAGAACCGGCTTCATGCTGATCGATACCCTGCTCAGCGATGAAGAAGGCGCGTTCCTGGATGCCCTGCATCACCTGATTCTGCCTGCCATCGTGCTCGGCACCATCCCGCTGGCAGTGATCGCCCGGATGACCCGTTCCTCGATGCTGGAAGTATTGCGCGAAGATTACGTGCGTACCGCTCGCGCCAAAGGCCTGTCGCCTGCTCGCGTGGTGTTCGTGCACGGTCTGCGCAACGCGCTGATCCCGGTACTGACCGTGTTCGGCCTGCAAGTCGGCGCGCTGCTCGCCGGTGCGGTACTGACCGAAACGATTTTCTCCTGGCCGGGCATCGGCAAGTGGCTGATCGAAGCCATCGGTGCACGTGATTACCCTGTGGTGCAAAACGGCATTCTGCTGATCGCCTGCCTGGTGATCCTGGTCAACTTCGTGGTGGATATCCTCTACGGCTTTGCCAACCCACGCATCCGTCACCAGCGCTGAGATCATGACCATGACCCCCACTACTCCTGCGGTAGCAGTCGATCAAAGCCTGCTCTACCCATCGCCGTACAAAGAATTCTGGCACGCCTTCTCGCGCAACAAAGGCGCGGTTGCCGGCCTGATGTTCATGCTGCTAATCGTGTTCTGCGCGCTGTTCGCCCCCTGGGTGGCGCCGCATGACCCGAGCGAGCAGTACCGCGACTTCCTGCTGACCCCACCGGTCTGGCTTGAAGGCGGCCAATGGCAGTTCATCCTCGGCACTGACGAGCTGGGCCGCGACCTGCTCTCGCGCCTGATCCTGGGCTCGCGCCTGTCGCTGCTGATCGGTTTGTCGTCGGTGGTGATGTCGCTGATTCCGGGCATCTTCATGGGCCTGCTGGCGGGCTTCTTCCCGCGCATCCTTGGTCCGACCATCATGCGTCTGATGGACATCATGCTGGCACTGCCTTCGCTGCTGCTGGCTGTTGCCATCGTCGCCATCCTCGGCCCTGGCCTGATCAATACCGTCATCGCCATCGCCATCGTCTCGCTGCCGTCCTACGTGCGTCTGACCCGTGCTGCGGTAATGGGCGAACTGAACCGAGATTACGTGACGGCTGCACGCCTGGCGGGCGCTACCCTGCCGCGCCTGATGTTCATCACCGTGCTGCCCAACTGCATGGCACCGCTGATCGTACAGGCCACTTTGAGCTTTTCCTCGGCAATCCTCGACGCTGCGGCGCTGGGCTTCCTTGGCCTGGGCGTACAACCGCCGACGCCTGAGTGGGGCACCATGCTCGCTTCGGCCCGGGACTACATCGAACGCGCCTGGTGGGTAGTGAGTCTGCCTGGCCTGACCATTTTGCTCAGCGTGCTGGCAATCAACCTGATGGGCGACGGCCTGCGCGATGCGCTGGACCCGAAACTCAAGAACGCCGCCTGAGGAGATTCCCATGTCACTGCTAGAAATCAAGAATCTCAACGTGCGCTTCGGCGACGCCACTGCAGTACCGGTGGTCGACGGCCTGTCACTGAGCGTCGATCGCGGCGAAGTCATGGCAATCGTGGGCGAGTCCGGGTCCGGCAAATCGGTGACCATGATGGCGCTGATGGGCCTGATCGATCACCCTGGCGTTATCACTGCCGATTCGTTGAACTTCGACGGCAACGAACTGCTTAAGCTCAACTCGCGGCAACGCCGCAAAATCATCGGCAAGGACCTGGCAATGGTCTTCCAGGACCCGATGACCGCACTGAACCCCAGCTATACCGTGGGTTTCCAGATCGAAGAAGTACTGCGCCAGCACCTCAATCTGTCCGGCAAGGCCGCACGCCAGCGTGCCCTTGAGCTGTTGCAGAAAGTCGAGATTCCGGGCGCTGCTGCCCGCCTCGACGCTTACCCGCATCAGCTGTCCGGCGGCATGAGCCAGCGCGTGGCAATTGCCATGGCCATCGCCGGCGAACCCAAGTTGCTGATCGCCGACGAACCGACCACCGCGCTGGACGTGACCATTCAGGCGCAGATCATGGATCTGTTGCTGAGCCTGCAGAAAGAGCAGGACATGGCGCTGGTACTGATCACTCACGACCTCGCCGTGGTGGCCGAAACCGCCCAGCGTGTCTGCGTGATGTACGCAGGCCAGGCGGTTGAAGTCGGCCAGGTGCCCGGGCTGTTCGACGTCCCGGCGCACCCGTACAGCGAAGCCTTGCTGGCCGCCATTCCGGAGCACAGCATGGGCGCCGAGCGTCTGGCGACCCTGCCCGGCATGGTCCCCGGCCGCTACGACCGCCCGCAAGGCTGCCTGCTGTCACCGCGCTGCCCGTACGTGCGCGACAATTGCCGCATCGAGCGTCCGGCGCTGGACCCCAAGGCGCATAGCCTGGCGCGCTGTTTCTATCCCTTGAATCAGGAGGTGGCGTAATGAGCGTCGTTCTTACCGCCCGCGACCTTACCCGTCACTACGAAGTGTCCCGTGGCCTGTTCAAAGGCCACGCCGTGGTTCGCGCCCTGAACGGCGTGTCGTTCGAACTGGAAGCCGGCAAGACTCTGGCCGTTGTCGGCGAGTCCGGCTGCGGCAAGTCGACCCTGGCCCGGGCCCTGACCCTGATCGAAGAGCCGTCTTCCGGTTCGCTGAAAATCGCAGGGCAGGAAGTCACCGGCGCGAGCAAGGAACAACGCAAGCAGCTGCGCAAAGACGTGCAGATGGTATTCCAGAGCCCTTACGCGTCGCTCAATCCACGGCAAAAGATCGGTGATCAGCTCGGCGAGCCGCTGTTGATCAACACCAGCCTTTCGGCCAAAGAGCGGCGCGAGAAGGTGCAGGCGATGATGGCCCAGGTCGGTTTGCGCCCTGAGCACTATCAGCGCTACCCGCACATGTTCTCGGGCGGCCAGCGTCAGCGCATCGCCCTGGCCCGGGCAATGATGCTGCAACCGAAAGTGCTGGTGGCGGATGAACCGACGTCGGCGCTGGACGTGTCGATTCAGGCTCAGGTGCTGAACCTGTTCATGGACCTGCAGCAGGAATTCAACACCGCTTACGTGTTCATTTCCCACAACCTGTCGGTGGTGCGTCACGTCGCGGACACGGTATTGGTAATGTACCTGGGGCGCCCGGCGGAAATGGGTCCCAAGGAAGAAATCTACAACCGACCGCTGCACCCGTACACCCAGGCTCTGCTCTCGGCTACCCCGACCATCCACCCGGATCCGCTGAAGCCGAAGATCAAGATCGTGGGCGAGCTGCCCAACCCGCTCAACCCGCCAAGTGGCTGCGCCTTCCACAAGCGCTGCCCCTACGCGACCGAGCGTTGCGCCACCGACGAACCCGCCCTGCGTCTGGTCGACAACCGCCAGGTTGCCTGCCATTACGCCGAGCAGTTTGTAGCAGCGTAAACCCGGTTTGGCAGGAGCACCCCTGTAGGAGCCAACGTGTTGGCGAAGCGGCATGTCAGGCAAAGAATTGCTGGATGTGCCTGCCTCTCGCGAACAAGTTCGCTCCTGCATGGACCGGGTCCAACCTGAGTCTGGTAGCGGCGTAAACCCGGTTTGGCAGGAGTACCCCTGTAGGAGCCAACGTGTTGGCGAAGCGGCATGTCAGGCAAAGAATTGCTGGATATGCCTGCCTCTCGCGAACAAGTTCGCTCCTGCATGGCCCGGGTCCAACCTGAGTCTGGTAGCGGCGCAAACCCGGTTTGGCAGGAGTACCCCTGTAGGAGCCAACGTGTTGGCGAAGCGGCATGTCAGGCGAAGAATTGCTGGATATGCCTGCCTCTCGCGAACAAGTTCGCTCCTACATGGACCGCGTTTAACCTGAGTCTGGTAGCGGCGTAAACCCGGTTTGGCAGGAGCACCCCCTGTAGGAGCCAACGTGTTGGCGAAGCGGCATGTCAGGCAAAGAATTGCTGATGTGCCTACCTCTCGCGAACAAGTTCGCTCCTACATGGACCGGGTCCAACCTGAGTCTGGTAGCGGCGTAAACCCGGTTTGGCAGGAGTACCCCTGTAGGAGCCAACGTGTTGGCGAGGCGGCATGTCAGGCAAAGAATTGCTGGATGTGCCTACCTCTCGCGAACAAGTTCGCTCCTACATGGACCGGGTCGAACCTGCGTCTGGTAGCGGCGTAAACCCGGTTTGGCAGGAGTATCCCTGTAGGAACCAACTTGTTGGCGAAGCGGCATGTCAGGCGAAGAATTGCTGGATGTGCCTACTTCTCGCGAACAAGTTCGCTCCTACATGGACCGGGTCCAACCTGAGTCTGGTAGCGGCGCAAACCCGGTCTGGCAGGAGTACCCCTGTAGGAGCCAACGTGTTGGCGAAGCGGCATGTCAGGCAAAGAATTGCTGGATGTGCCTGCCTCTCGCGAACAAGTTCGCTCCTGCATGGACCGGGTCAAACCTCGAGCTCGTTAATACACATCCCGCCGATACCGCCCCTCCTCTATCAATTGCGCCACTGCCTGCGCCCCAAGTATTTCGATGAGCATCGCATCGACGCCTGTCGCCATGCCTTCCAGGCTGCCGCATATGTAAATCGCGGCGCCATCAGCCAGCCACTTGCGCAATTCATCGGCGGCTTCACGCAAGCGATCCTGCACGTAAATCTTCTCGGCCTGATCCCGCGAAAACGCCAGCTCCAGCCGCGCCAGCTGACCCGCCTCCAGCCACGCCAGTAGCTCGTGACCGCAATGGAAATCATGGGCCCGGTGGCGCTCGCCAAACAGCAGCCAGTTGCGCGTCAGCCCTTGCGCCATGCGTGCCTTGAGCAAGCTGCGCAACCCGGCCAGGCCGGTGCCGTTACCCAGCAGAATCAGCGGCCGAGGTTCGACCGGCAGATGAAAACCGCTGTTACGCCGCAGTCGCAGGCTGACGCTCTCGCCGAGGCCGACGTGCTCGGTGAGCCAGCCGGAACCCAGGCCGAGGCTGCCGTCAGGATGCAGTTGCTGACGCACGATCAGTTGCAGCACACCCTCGACGGCAATCGAGGCAATCGAATATTCACGCGCCGCCATCGGCACCAGTGCATCCACCAATGCCTGACCATGCAGACCAACCAGATGCGCCCGGTGAAGCGGCAATTGCCGACTGGCGAGTGCCGCGCCCACCGTTTCATCCAGGCCGCCGACCGACACCCGCGTGGCGGGAGCAATGCCCAATCCGGCCAGAAAGCTTTCTACTGCCTGACGACCATTGCGCGGCATCACCTCAACCAGATCCCCCGCCTGCCAGTTGATTGGCTCGGCAGGCAACAGCCCGAGCAAAAACACCTTCGAGCCGCTGCTGCCAGGGTTGAGCAGTTCACGCTGGCTCAGGGTGCAGTTGGCATAGGGCGCTGCCTGCCAGAGCGTGGCCGGGACGCTGCCGGTCAGTTGCGCCAACTGCTGCTGCCAGTGCTGCAAGGCCGCCGGGTCGGCATTGTCCACCTCCACCGGCGCAAATAAAGACTTGCCACCCTGCACGGCCAGCCACTGTTGCAGACGCTGGGCAAATGCGCAGAAATGCGGGTACTGGCGATCACCCAGACCAAGCACTGCGTAATGGAGGTGCTCAAGACTCGGCGCGCTGCCCAGCAAATTGCGCTCGAACCCGCGCGCATTGTCAGGCGCCTGGCCTTCGCCGAAGGTGCTGACCACGAATACCGCGTGACGACTCGAGGCCAGGTCCTGTTCAGTCACCTCTGCCAACCGCCGCACATCGACTGCCAGCCCCGACGCCTGCAGCTGGCCTGCGGTCTGCCAGGCCAGTTGCTCGGCAAAGCCACTCTGGCTGGCGAAACCTACCAGCCACGCAGGCCCCTCGCCATCGGTGGTGACGGCGGCGCGAGCGTTGCGCACATCGCGCTTCTTGCGTCGACGATCCAGGTAAAGCAACCAGCCAGTGACGAAAAACAGCGGCATCAACAACGCCGCCGCAGCCATGATGATGCGTCCGGGCAGGCCGAAGTAACTGCCCACATGCAGGCTGTAATTGCTCACCAGCAGCTGCGCGCCCAGGCTTTTGTCGGCGTAACGCGCCACCTCGCTGACCCTGCCGGTTGCCGGGTCGAGGGTGATCTGGTTCAGCGCACGCGGATGCGGCGAATCCTTGAGCATGTAGAAAATCGTTGCCGGCTGCCCCGCCACGGTTGGCAAGCGGATGTTATAGGCGGCCAGATCCGGCCCTGCAGCGGCCTGGAGACTGTTCCAGATGGCGACGTAGTCCGCGCCGCCAGGCCCAGGTTTGCCTGCAGGCGGCGTTTCGCTGCCGCGCCGTTGCTCGCCGGCTGGCGCATCGCCCAGTAAGGCTTGCATGCCGCGGCTGAACCATTCGTAAGACCAGCTCAGGCCAGTGATTGCAAACAGCAGATAAAACAGCAGACACCAGGTGCCGAACACCGAGTGCAGATCCCAGTTGAAACTGCGGCCTTTGCGGGCCCAGTCAAGGGTCAGCCACACTCGCCAGTTGAGCGCGTTGCGCGGCCAGCGCAGGTACAGACCGGACAAGCAAAAGAATACAAGGATCAGCGTGCACGCCGCCGTGACCTGTTTGCCGTACTCGCCCATGGCCAGAAAACGGTGCAGCCTGAGGACAAAATCGAAAAAGCCCGCCCCGCTGGCGTCGCCTGTCACCTCGCCGGTGTAGGGATTGAAATTGCGCATCGGCCCCCGTCGCTCGCCAGGCTTGGGGGTGAAATACACCTGCGCGGCTTTGTCGCCGAGGGTCTGCACACGCAGGATTGCCACCGTCAGACCGGTTGTGGCCTCCAGCTTGCGCACCAGCTCAACCGGCGCCAGAGGCTGACCCTGCGCCTGGATGATCAGAGCCTGGGGGTTGAGCCACTCGAGGATTTCATCCTCGAACGAATAAATCGCCCCGGTAATGCCCATCAGGGCGAGCACCAGCCCGGCAGTAATGCCGAAGAACCAGTGGATTTGAAACAGAATCTTCTTCAGCACCCTTGCGACCTCATGGAAACGCATTGCGGCGCATTATGCGCTTGCGCGACATGGTTCTCATTCGCTTTCTTTTGAAGCGATGGCCGCCTGTGAAATGTTGTCCAAAGCGCCCGCCCCACGCGCTCACCACAACGAATCAGAATCAGTCCTTAACAAACCGTTTCAAGTTTTTTCATATTACAAATACTTGGCAATAAAGCATGACGACCCTCTTGCAACGCGCGTTTTCCTACACGCCCTGAATATCTTTGCGCTTTGACAATAACGCGCCATGAGGCCTAGCCTTAATACCTGCAGCCGTTACATCTGCATCGTGTAACCAGGCGACATGCAAACCACGCAAAGATCATTAAAGGACTAATGACATGTCTAGTTATGAATATATACCCGCCAGCGATGATAACGTCGTCGATGAAGCTGCCAGGGCACCTATTGCGCTCTTCGATTATTCCGCCGGCGTGCCGGCGGATTCAGCACGAGAGCCTGGGCTGATTCTTACCAAAGAGCAGCTGAAAAACATCAAACGTTACGAGATTGCCGGGCTGTCACTGCCCATCGAACTTGCTAACGTCATCAATTATCTAGGCTACACCACCGGTGCCGGTAACGGCCTGGATGCTGTCGATTTCCGGAAGACATTCCAAATCATTCACATTCATGCCAGCAGCTGGAACCCACTTCGTGTCGACCTGATCGCCATCGGAAACAAGCTTGAGCTGTTTGCGAAAGAGATGGGAACTCACACAGCAACTATACTTGAGATCCGGAACGATATCAGGCAGCTCAACACGCTTGATGAGTATAACATTCGCACCCTGGAAGACGTGCGTAGGCTGGAGTTCGAATGGGGTGACAAATTTCCCGGCATCAAACTTGACGATGAAGACAAGCGAACCGTTAGTGAGTTTAGCTATTACCTGAACAATATTCTTGAAAGTCTCAAACAGCAAGAAGCTGACGCCAACAGCATTAAATTCCGCCTTGATGCGTTTGCCACTACGCTGAGTAATCAGGTACGGCCAGCACTTCAGCTAAAAATTCGACTGATCGAGAGCAACAGCCTGTCCGACGAGCTGAAAGTGCTCAATGAGATCATTAAACAGCGCGCACTGGAGATCGATGAAAAAGTAAAAGAGTATAAAGAGGCCGTCAGACAGTCGTTGGGTTCAGCCGCAAGTTTCAACATCATCGGGCTCGCGATGTCCATCTACATGGGTGTTGAAGCTGAAAGAATCCGCAAAGAGCGTAACAGGCTACGCGCCGAACAACGGCGTGATATTGCAGTGATGCAAACCAAAAACAAAATACTCGGCTCGCTCAACAGAGTGCGCTTTGACTTGCAAGATCTTGACATCATCGTGGTGGATGCCGATATGGCCACCAAAAACCTGGTCACCGTCTGGAACAAGCTGTCCATCTTCATCGCGCGATCGTCGCAGCAGGCTGACACGATTGAAGACGCCCTGTCAGTGCGGCAATTCGTCAATGCATTCCAGCTGGTCGCCGCCCCCTGGAAAGACATCGAACAAGATGCTAACGCCCTCCTGCAAGTGTTCGCGCAGGCGGACAAGGAATTCAGAGAAGAATATCAGCAGGCGACAAGCCTTTTGAGCGTGAGAGTATGAACATGAGCACTACATTCGAACTATCTCGTACTGAAGCACCCGATCTGGCCATCATGCGACAGTCGAAGGCATCCTGTAATGACGCAATGATCAACATCGAGATGTTTCATATTCAGACTGCTTATCTACCTAGCCTTTGTGATAAGTTCAGCCGGTTGAACGCGACGTTGAACCAGGCCGATAAAAACCTGCGGGACTGCACGCAGCGACTTTACTATGACATCACAACGCACAGCGACATCCTGGGAAATTATCTGGACGAGCTTGCGCAATCGATCAGCGACGCCGAACGCTTGGAAGTCAGTGGCGACATGGCCAAAGAACTTAACGCGGCGCTGAAGCTCACCCACACGCAAGTACGCACTCTCGCCCACTCGTTGCTCTCAATCAGCGATACTTTAGACCGCACTTCAACCTTGCGTAATATTGCAAGTTTTCAGGTTGAACAGGAACGCATACCTGAAGAAATTGAACGCATCGAAAGCAGCAAGCGGGATGTGGAGGCTGAGCGCGCCACGCTAACAGCTGCCATCAATGCCATCGAAAGCAAAGGCTTCGGTGCGATTGCACAGGACACCTTGCTCACCGCAGAAAAAGTCGCAGCGCTTGGCCCAACGCCGCCAGAAGCCGCTGTAATACAGCTGGCGCTGGGCTTGCTGAAAAAATCTCTTGAGGACATTGACGCGGCGTTCAACTTCCTCGGTCTCGTCAGTCTTCGTAACCGTCTTCGTCAGCGCAGTAATGAAATCTCAGCCACTTTACGCGCTAAACAGCGCGAATTTTCCCTGCTGAATCGCCGCGTCAGAATGCTCGAAGCTGTGCATGCGTTTGATGATGAAATTCAGAATTACAAACGCGAATACAGCAAAGTGGTCGACGCCATCAGATTGTTCGAAACCAGTCTTATGCGCGTCACCAAAATCGATAAGTTGGTCATCGACAATTTCAGGACCCAGGCGGCGGCCGTGGTCAACTATCTGAAGCCGATCTGCTAAATCGTTCTACTTTACCGCCACGCTGGTTGCGTTTGCGCGCACCAAAAAAGCCCGCGATCACTCGCGGGCTTTTACAGGTAAAGCCATGGGTTTTTTTAAACGTAAAAAGACTTCAGCGGCGGGAAGCCGTTGAACTCCACAGCGCTGTAGCTGGTGGTGTAGGCACCGGTGGAGAGCCAGTACAGGCGGTCACCGATGGCCAGGTTCAGTGGCAGGCCATACTTGTAGTTTTCGTACATGATATCGGCGCTGTCGCAGGTCGGGCCGGCGATGACGACTTCTTCCATCTCGCCTTTCTTCTCGGTCCAGATCGGAAACTTGATAGCTTCATCCATGGTTTCGATCAGGCCGGAAAACTTGCCCACATCCGTGTACACCCAGCGTTCTACAGCGGTGCGGGATTTACGCGATACCAGCACCACTTCGCTGACCAGGATACCGGCGTTGGCAATCAACGAGCGGCCTGGCTCCAGGATGATTTCCGGCAGATCGTCGCCGAAGTCTTCCTTCAGATAGCGAATGATTTCTTCAGCATAGGTTTCCAGGCTGTTGGTCCGGGTGATGTAGTTGGCCGGGAAGCCGCCACCCATGTTGATCAGCTTGAGGACGATGCCGTCTTCTTCCTTCAGGCGCTCGAAGATCACCTTGACCTTGGCAATTGCCGCATCCCAGACGCTGATGTCACGTTGTTGCGAGCCAACGTGGAACGAGATGCCGTAAGGCACCAGACCCAGGTCGCGGGCCAGGATCAGCAAGTCCATGGCCATATCGGTCTGGCAGCCGAACTTGCGCGACAGAGGCCAGTCGGCCGTGGTCGAACCTTCGGTCAGGATACGTACATAGACTTTGGAGCCCGGTGCGGCCTTGGCGATGTTGCGCAAGTCTGCTTCGGAATCGGTGGAAAAAAGCCGCACACCCTTGTCATAGAAGTAGCGGATGTCTCTGGACTTCTTGATCGTGTTGCCGTAGCTGATGCGGTCGGCGCTGACGCCGCGGTCCATCACCTTGTCCAGCTCGTAAATGGACGCGATGTCGAAGCTGGAACCCTTTTCCTTGAGCAGGTCGATGATTTCGACTGCCGGGTTGGCTTTGACCGCGTAGTAGACCGTGGCGAATTCGAAGCCTGCACGCAGGTCATCGTAAGCCTTGCTGATCATCGCGGTGTCAATGACCACGAATGGCGTTTCCTGGGTGTCGGCAAACGCCTTCATTTTGTTGAAGGTGTCGCGCTGGAAATAGTCTTCGACCTGAATCGGCATGCGGAAACTCCTGATGGCAAACTGCATTAATCAATGGGTGCAGGGCTGTCGTCGACAACCACCACTGAACGCCCTCTGTATCCCCACTTTGGTTCGCCTACTTCCCAAGGCCTTCGCCGGAAGCAAAAAGGCCACGGGAAGCCTGCTGCCCTTGGCCTTGCTGTCTCGTCGTCAGTACTTGAGCCGGATGGATCGTTTCCAGCTTGGACGTTCGGCGCGAACTTTAGGACCTGAGGGGTGATAGATCAACAAAAAATGTCGCATTGGCGGACGTTTTTGCCGGACCGGCACGACAGCCCCATTGTAGTAACGGACCCGTGTGACAGCTTGATGTTCATTTTGGGGGTGAACGGATGATGAGGTGGCCGGCCTGGAATCGTGTCACAGGCGGCTTGAAGCCTGGTGTGAGCAAGCCCACTTCCCTATTCCTGAAGCGTCGCCATTCGCAGCCTTCGCCAGCGCCTACAGATCCCAATGTTTAATCAACATATCGACTGTCTAACCAACGCGCAGGCCAACTGACTATTTTCGCGGCCAAGGCAATGACCCTCAACCCAATAAAAAATGTGCAATGTTTAAACACCTATCAACACCCAATAATCAGCGAATAATAAAACGCCAGGACACTACATTTAATTAAACACAGGCTAAACATTCCAACGCGCAGACTACCTATTTCAAAATGTAAATCCTTATTGATTTAGCACTCACCGCCGCCTAGCGTTCAGGCAAGTGATCTTTAGAATGCGGCCATTGTATCGAGCAATCGACTCACCGCAGTGAGCTGTAGATTGGCGTTGGCTCACGAGGGGCTCACCCACTTCCTTTTAGTGAAATCACTATGTCAGGAGTATCACTCATGCGAGAAATGCGCGATCGCTTTGAAAGCTTTTACTCGTTCAACAACCTCTTGCGCGAAAAACCCGGTATCGGTTGGTCTGACGTACACTTGCGCCTCGACTCGACACGCCGATTCATCGATATCGTCCGCTTTATAAACCGGCGCTGGCCCTTCTCCATTCCCTTTATCTCCAGCTGTTACGGCCTGTCGTTCTGGCGGCTACTCTTTGAAAGCTTTCCTGCTGAGGCGGCCAACGGCACGACGCTTTATGAGGCCTCGATAAAAAGAGCGGCAACAGTGGTGGGGTTGATTGGCGGGGATTTCTTGTCGGAGCTGATTCATTATGAGGACTTTAAAAACGGAGGTGGTCTGTTCTCGTACTCAACCGATGCCGTGTGCGAGAAAACGTCAATCATGATCCCTTATGATCTTGAATCGTTTTATCTAGCACTGGTGTTGTACGGTCGCGCATCGGCGCCCGCCTTTCTCTATCAGCAACTGGCTATCGAGCCCGGGTGCACTTATAAGACAGCCAGGAAGTGAACGCACAGCTTCAGTTGAGCAGCGCTCATGCGCTTTCCTGCGGGGTCTGGCATTTGCTGTTATTACAGAGTTGCGTGCAACCTTGAGCCCTGCGCCATTGCAGCGCAGGGCTTTGACATCAGGCTTGTGCTTCAGCCGCTACTTCAGCCGGCGAAACAATACTTGTCTTGCCGCCTCGTGAACGACCGGAACTCAGGTACTCGGCAATGGACTCTTGCGTCACTTCACCGAGGAATACGTTCTCGGCGTCCAGCACCGGCAACCACGAGCGGTTGAACTCGTACATGCGCGACAGCAGGATGCGCAAGTGCTCGTCGTAGGCCGCCGTGGCGTTGAATGGACGCAGGAACTGCAGGCAGTTACCGGCCTGACGATGCAGGTCACGACGACGCACGTAGCCCATGGCCTTGTTCTCGGCATCGGTGACAACGATGTAGCGACGGTCGTTTTCGTCCATCACTTCCAAGGCATCAGCGACTGGCGTTTCCGGGCTGACCGATGGCGCGTTGTCCGCAGCGTCTTCGGCCTTGACCAGCAGCAGGCGCTTGAGGGTGCTGTCCTGGCCGACGAAGCTGGAAACAAACTCGTCTGCCGGGTGCGCCAGCAGGGTGTCCGGGTGATCGATCTGCAGCAGCTTGCCTGCACGGAAAATCGCGATCTTGTCGCCCAGTTTGATGGCTTCGTCGATGTCGTGGCTGACCATGATCACGGTCTTGTTCAGCGCGCGCTGCATTTCGAAGAATTCGTTCTGGATCATCTCGCGGTTGATCGGGTCGACCGCGCCGAACGGTTCATCCATCAGCAGCAACGGCGCGTCAGCCGCCAGCGCGCGGATCACGCCGATACGCTGTTGCTGGCCACCGGACAACTCACGCGGGTAGCGATGCAGGTACTGCTTGGGTTCCAGCTTGATCATGCTCATCAGCTCGCGCGCACGCTCGTGGCAACGCTTGGCGTCCCAGCCCAGCAGCTTGGGCACCACGACGATGTTTTCTTCGATGGTCATGTTGGGGAACAGGCCGATCTGCTGAATCACGTAGCCGATGTTGCGACGCAGGGTCACTTCATCCAGGCCCGTGGTGTCTTCGCCGTTGATCAGCACCTTGCCGGAGGTCGGCATGATCAGGCGGTTGATCATTTTCAGCGTGGTCGACTTGCCGCAACCCGACGGGCCGAGGAAGACGCAGATTTCGCCTTCGTTGACGGTGAGGCTGACCGAATCAACAGCCTTCACTTCTTTGCCGTTGCTTTGGAACGTCTTGGTGAGGTT
Organism: Pseudomonas viridiflava; assembly: GCF_900585905.1. Lineage (GTDB taxonomy): Bacteria > Pseudomonadota > Gammaproteobacteria > Pseudomonadales > Pseudomonadaceae > Aquipseudomonas. The sequence goes on along the minus strand of NZ_UTVH01000001.1, from coordinate 86,032 downwards.
CTGGAGTTCAATCATTTCAGTAATCCTTTTGGAGTCAGCGCGCGTTGCAGCCATTGCAGAAGAAGGTCAGCGATGATGGCCAGAATACTGACCAGCACGGCGCCGACGATCAGCATCGACATGTCGCTGCGGCTGATTGAAGCAAGAATGAGTACGCCCAGACCGCCCGCGCCGATGGTGGCGGCGATGGTCATGACGCCGATGTTCATCACCACGGCAGTGCGCACGCCCGCGAGGATCACCGGTACGGCGATCGGCAGTTCAACCATGCGCAAACGCTGGCCGAAGGTCATGCCGATGCCTTTGGCGGCTTCGCGGATGCCCGGCTCGACGCCGGTCAGCGCGAGGTAGGTGTTACGCATGATCGGCAGCAGCGAGTACAGAAACACAGCCGTGATCGCTGGCATCGGGCCAAGGCCCTGACCGAACTTGGAATAGAACGGCAACAGCAGGCCAAACAGCGCAATCGACGGCACGGTCAGCAGCACGGTGGCGCTGGCCTGCAGTGGACCTGCGAGTGCCGGGAAGCGGGTCATCAACACGCCCAGCGGGACGCCAACCAGAATCGCCAGGGTCACGGCAATGCCGACCAGGGTGATGTGTTGCCAGGTCAAGTGAATGACCTGAGCCCAGTCCAAATGGGAGAAGGCGCTTAAAAAACTCATATCGTCTCCTTCCTTAATTGAGCGGGTGCTGGCGCAGGAAATCTGCGGCAACGGTGGAGGGGCTTTCGTGGCCGACGTCGACACGAGCGTTGAGGTCGATCATGGTCTGGGTGTCCAGCAGCTCAGCCAGCGGCTTGAGCAGCGCGGCGATGTCCGGGTGCTTGTCCAGGTAGTCCTGACGAATCACCGGAGCTGCGGTGTAGTCCGGGAAGTAGTGCTTGTCGTCTTCCAGTACTTTGAGCTTGAAAGCATTCAAGCGCCCGTCCGTGGTGTAAACCAGCCCGGCGAACACCTGGCTGTTACGCAAGGCGGTGTAGACCAGCCCGGCGTCCATCTGCCGCGTGTTCTCGCGACCAAGATTCATGTCGTAATGCTTGACCATGCCGAGCAAACCGTCAGAACGGTTGGCGAACTCGGTGTCCAGCGCTACGAGATGACCCTCTTTGGCTTCGTCCTTGAGGACTTTGGTCAGCTCAGTCATGGTGTTGACCTGTGGGTACTTGTCCGCGATCTTCTGCGGCAGCGCCAACGCGTAGGTGTTGCTGAACTTCGACGGCGAAAGCCACACCAGGCCTTTCTTTGCATCGACCTCCTTCACCCGGGCGTAGGTCTGCGCGCTATCGAGCTTTTCATCGATGTGGTTGTAATTGACCAGGGATACGCCGGTGTACTCCCAGATCAGATCCAGCTGGCCGCTTTCCTGAGCACTGCGCGCCAGGGTGCTGCCCAGGCCGCCAGTGACTTCCACGTCATAATTTTTGGTGCGCAGGTATTGCGCAGTCAATTCAGAGAGCATGGTCTGTTCGGTGAACACCCGCGCGCCAACGCGCAGCACGGGTTTTTCCGCAGCCTGGGCAAATGCCGGCAAGAGCATGGCCAAGCCTAGAAACAAGCATAATTTTTTCATTGGGTTTTCCTTCGCTCAGCGAGTCAGGCCACGTTCCAGCCAGGTACGACTGGCGAATGTCACCAGACCATCAAGCAGCAACGCGAGCAGAGCGGTACACGCTGCGCCCAGCACCAGTTGCGGCTGATTGTTCAAGGCAATGCCCGGGAAGATCAGGCTGCCAAGGCTGTTGGCGCCGATCAGGAAAGCCAGCGGCGCAGTACCGACGTTGATCGCCAATGCCACCCGCACACCGCCGACGATGATCGGCACGGCGTTGGGCAACTCCACCTGCCAGAGGACCTGACGCGGGGTCATGCCAATGCCGACAGCGGCCTCCTTGAGTGAGCCCTGAACATTCTTCAGGCCTTCGTAGGTGTTGCGCACAATGGGCAACAACGAGGCCAGGAACAGCGCGAAGATCGCCGGCCCGCTGCCGATCCCGAGTATCCCGAGGGCAATGGCCAGAACGGCGAGAGGCGGAATGGTGTTACCGATGTTGAAGATCTGCATGAAACGTTCGGCGCGGCCAACCATGCTCGGGCGGCTAAGGGCAATGCCCGCCGGGATCCCGACCACAAGGGCCGCCAACATTGAAACCAGAACCAGAATCAGGTGAGCCTGCAGATAGAACAGCAGGTCGTCCTGGTATTGCTTGATAGTATCGATGCCGATCCAGTGGATCAGCAGGGCCAGGAGTGCGATCACAACCGCACCTCCCAACAGCCCCTTGCCATAGCGATTTGCCACAGGCGGACTCCTTATTTCAGTCGGCGAACGCGTTGCCGGTGGTCGACCATTGCTGGTTACCAGGAATAACGTTCGCGAAGAGCAGCGGGTGGGTCGCCGGTGAGGTGTGAACCTCGGCGAGAACACTAGCCATGAGCGCAGCTTCGTCAAGCCAACAGGCTGATCAATCAACCCCTGAAGTTGGCCGTTTTACTGGCCTTGACGGGTGAATGGACGTCTCCACGATCTGAAAGGTTCCCATGAGAGAAACGATTAAGCCATCTCTAATGTCTCGAACGGCTCGGATATCGGGCGAAATTAGGCTATGATCTGCGCCCTTTTTTGACTCACCTGCCAGGCGATTTCCCATGACCCAACAGGCCGCCGAAGTCGCGAAACGCCGCACTTTCGCCATTATTTCCCACCCGGATGCGGGTAAAACCACCATCACGGAAAAACTCCTGTTGATGGGCAAGGCTATTTCCATCGCCGGCACGGTGAAGTCTCGTAAATCTGATCGCCATGCCACCTCCGACTGGATGGAAATGGAGAAGCAGCGCGGTATTTCCATCACTACCTCGGTCATGCAGTTCCCTTATCGCGACCACATGATCAACCTGCTCGACACCCCGGGTCACGAAGACTTCTCCGAAGACACCTATCGCACCCTGACGGCGGTCGACTCGGCGTTGATGGTGCTCGACGGCGGTAAAGGGGTCGAGCCCAGGACCATCGCGCTGATGGACGTCTGCCGCCTGCGTGACACGCCGATTGTCAGCTTCATCAACAAGCTGGACCGGGATATCCGCGACCCGATCGAGCTGCTGGACGAAATCGAAGCGGTGCTGAAAATCAAGGCCGCGCCGATCACTTGGCCAATTGGCTGCTACCGTGATTTCAAGGGTGTGTATCACCTGGCAGACGACTACATCATTGTCTACACCGCAGGCCACGGCCATGAGCGTACCGACGTGCGCATCATCGAGAAGCTGGATTCGGACGAAGCCCGCGATCACCTGGGCGACGAGTACGACCGCTTTGTCGAACAGCTGGAACTGGTGCAGGGCGCTTGCCATGAGTTCAATCAGGACGAGTTCATCAACGGCCAGCTGACGCCTGTGTTCTTCGGCACCGCGCTGGGCAACTTTGGCGTCGACCACGTGCTCGATGCGGTCGTCAACTGGGCGCCCAAGCCCCTGGCCCGTGTCGCCAATGAGCGCACCGTGGAGCCGGTGGAAGAGAAATTCACCGGTTTCGTGTTCAAGATCCAGGCGAACATGGACCCCAAGCACCGCGACCGTATCGCGTTCATGCGCATCTGTTCCGGCCGCTACGACAAAGGCATGAAGATGCGCCACGTGCGCCTGGGCAAGGACGTGCGCATCGGCGACGCGCTGACGTTCTTCTCCTCCGAGCGTGAAATGCTTGAAGAGGCTTACGCAGGCGACATTATCGGCCTGCACAACCATGGCACGATCCAGATTGGCGACACCTTCAGTGAAGGCGAGAACCTGGGTTTCACCGGTATCCCGCACTTCGCTCCGGAACTGTTTCGCCGCGTACGCCTCAAGGACCCGCTCAAGTCCAAGCAATTGCGCCAGGGCCTGCAGCAGCTGGCCGAAGAAGGCGCCACCCAGGTGTTCTTCCCGCTGCGCAGCAACGACATCATTCTCGGCGCCGTCGGGGTGCTGCAGTTCGATGTGGTCGCCAGCCGCCTGAAGGAAGAATACAAAGTCGAATGCGCCTACGAGCCCATTACCGTGTATTCAGCCCGCTGGATCGATTGCGCGGACAAGAAGAAGCTCGAAGAGTTTGAAGTCAAAGCCGTGGAAAACCTGGCAATGGACGGCGGCGGTCACCTGACCTACCTGGCGCCAACGCGGGTCAACCTGGCTCTGATGGAAGAACGCTGGGCCGACGTCAAATTCCGCGCGACGCGCGAGCATCATTGACGAGAAATGCGCGATATAGCTGACCTTGTGAGACCGACGTGGAACCGGCTTTAGCCGGGAAGAGGCCTGCACAGACGACGCATCTACTGCGTCAATGATGCAGCCTTCCCGGCTGAAGCCGGTCCTACGTCAGCTGCTGCGATCCCATAGAACCAGCCATCACTTCACCACCATCCCTACTCCCCTGCCCCGCGGATCAGACGCCGTTTCCAGTTTGCTGCCATTCACTCTGATCGCCTGTACGTTGCCCATTCCCCAGCCCTGGTTTTTCAGGGTGTAGCCCATGGCAGTGAGTTCTTGTGCGACTTTGCCGGTCAATGGCGCGAAGGAGTCGAAGTAGATCGTGTCTTTGGGCAACAACTGGTGATGTACACGCTGGGCGCTGACAGCATCCTTCAGGCTCAGTTTGTAGTCGTAGATGTTGTTCAGCACCTGAAAGATCGAGGTGAAAATACGCGAGCCGCCCGGCGTGCCCAACACCAGTGTGACCTGACCGTCGCGGGTGACCAGGCTCGGGCTCATGGAAGACAACATGCGCTTGCCCGGCTCGATGGCATTGGCGCTGCCACCGACGACGCCGAAGCCGTTGGCAACGCCTGGCTTGGAGCTGAAGTCGTCCATTTCATCGTTGAGCAAGAAGCCCGCACCCTTGACCACCACGCCGCTGCCATAGTCCCAGTTCAGCGTATAGGTGTTGCTCACTGCATTGCCGTGCTTGTCGACAATGGAGAAATGCGTGGTCTGATGCGATTCCAGACCCGGTTTGACGCTGGCCGTTGCCGAGATCGCCGTGGGGTTGATCTCCTGCGCACGCTTGGCCAGATACGACTCGTTGATCAGTTCCTTGACCGGCACCTTGTTGAAGTCCGGATCACCCAGATAATCGGCCCGGTCAGCGAACACGCGCTTTTCGATTTCGGCCAGCAAATGGATGTACCGCGCTGAATTCAAGGGCACGCCTTTGAAGTCCTCGGCGCGCTGTTCCTTGATGCCGATCAGTTGCGCCAGCGCAACACCACCCGAACTGGGCAAGGGCGCGGTGTAGAGCGTATTGCCCTGCCAGTTGACATGCAGCGGGGTACGCCACACCGCCTTGTACCCGGCCAGGTCGTCCTTGGTGATCAGTCCTTTATCCTGCTGCATCTGGGCCACCAGCAGGTCGGCAGTCTGGCCCTGGTAAAATTCTTGCGCGCCTCTGTTGGCAATACGCTCCAGGGTCTTGGCCAGTTCAGGCTGGCGCAGGGTTTCGCCGGTTTTCAGGTTGCCGAAGTAATCAGTGAAGTTGGTCGTACCCTTGAACAGCTCCAGCGCCTCCTCGCCATACATGTACTGTTTTTCTGCCACGGTGAAGCCGTTCTGCGCGTAGCCGATGGCCGGGGTCAGCAGCTCAGCCCAAGGCAGCTTGCCGAACTTCTTGTGCGCCTCCCAAAGGCCCATGACCGTGCCCGGCACACCTGCCGCACGAGCACCCACCAGGCTCATGTTCTTGATCACCTCGCCCTTTTCATCCAGGTACATGTTGCGGCTGGCAGCCTTGGGCGCGGTTTCGCGGTAGTCAAGAAAATAGGCTTTGCCGTCCATGAACAGCGTCATGAAGCCACCACCGCCGATGTTGCCCGCTTCAGGATAGGTCACGGCCAGGGTGAAAGCCGTCGCGACAGCCGCGTCGACCGCATTACCGCCCTTTTTCAGAATTTGCGCGGCCACCTCGGCACCGTACTGGTCGGGGGCAGCAACCGCACCGCCCTCCAGCGCGATGGCGTATACCGGCGAGCTGGCGGCGACTATTACCGCAAGGGCCAACGTCTTGAGGGTCACAACTCGCATAGAGATTCCTTCTTGGGCTAATGGCGGCTTGAAGTGTCCCGCCGCTGGCAGAAATAAAGCCACGATAAACAATGTTGCCCTAATCGCGAAACGATTGGGTGCCTATCAGCGGGCTCGCTAACCTTATGAAGGGCGCAAGGCCGCGCCTGATTTTGCCTGGAGCACACTATGAAAACCCAAGCGTCCGTTATTGCCGCACTTCTTGCAACGCTGTTATGCACCAGTCCGTCCCTGGTGGGGGCTGCGCAGCTGCTAAAAGAGTTTCCATCTTCCAGTAAAAAAAACACCGAATTCGCAAACATAGCGAGCTTCAAGGGAACCACCGACGTAGTAGAAGTAAAGATGAACGTCGATGAAGTCACGATCGATCAAAAGGAACTCACGTTCGAGCTTTATGGACAGGCCATGAAGGCTTCGGTGGTGCGCACCGAACAGATAACCAATCCAGATAAAGATAAAGATAAGGATAAAGATCAATCACAGAGCATCGTGTGGTACGGAAATCTTGAACACCACCGCGACGTCATACCCGCCAATGCAAAATGGCAGGATCCGTTGAACGCCGTCACGCTGGTCAAACACAACAACACCATTACCGGCACGATCCGGCGAGGAAAGGCGATCTATCAGCTGCGCCCGTTTGGAGCGGATCGGCACCTGGCAATCTCTCTGGATGCCTCGAAAATGCCGCCTGAAGAGGAACCTGTGGATAAAAACTTAACAGCTAAAGCAGCCCATCTGCCACCGTCGGCACCCACCCAAGCCGACCACGAACTCACAGACATTGATGTCATGACAGTGGTGCCCCACAAGGTTCAGCAAGACTACCAGGGCGACATGTACGCCTTGATGAACCTGGCGGTCGCGCTGGCCAACCAGAGCTACATCAACAGCAATATAGGCATCAATCTGCGCTTAGCCGCCTACATGCCCACTGACTATGTACCCAGTACGTCATCCCCAGACATTGATCTGCGCCGACTGGTCAATCCCTCCGACGGGCATATGGACGAAGCCCATGCCGTGCGCGATAGCGCGGCTGCAGACGTCGTTGTTTATATCACCTTCATAGACCACCAAGAGATATGTGGGCGCGCACAAGGCAACGGAGTGACTAAGGAAAATGCTTTTGCCTATGTAAACGCCAACTGCGTACCTATCTTCACGTTCGCCCACGAGATCGGGCACCTGCAGTCGGCACGCCATGAGATCGAATCCGATCCGACGCCCACCCCCTTTCCTTTCGGCCACGGTTATCGCTTTACCGCAGCAGGTGCGCAGTGGACAACGATGATGGGGACCCGCAACAGTCCAGCGACGAGAGAGCGGCTAAACCTGTGGTCCAATCCCGACCTCAGCTATGAGGGTGTTCCTATAGGCGACAGAGAGACTGCCGACACTCATCGCGTGCTGGAACTGACCAAAGAAACTGTCTCCAAATTCCGCGAAGCAGAAGCCAAGTGAGCCCCTGCACGGCTTTGCACGCTTCATTCACGTGGCATAGCCGGCCAGCTTCTGGGTAATGAAATCCAGAAAGCACTGAATTCTCAGCGCCAGCTGCGAGTTGCGGTAGTACACCGCGTGGATCGGCTGGCGATGGCCACTGTTGGCGTCAGCCAGGACGACAGCAAGGCGCTTGTGCAGGATGTCTTCGTGGGTCATGAAATGTGACAGGCAAACGATGCCTTCACCGGCAAGCGCCAACTGGCGCAAGGTTTCGCCACTGGACGCCGCGATGGCGGGCCGGATCAGCAGGCGATCACCTTCAGCGTGGCGCAGCGGCCAGTGGTTCAGGGTTTCGGTGTGGGTAAAACCCAGCAGCACATGGTCGGCCAGGGCTTCAACGCGGTGAGGCACACCTTTGCGCTGCAGATACGCGGGGCTGGCCAGAAGATTGAGCGGGCTGCTGCCCAGATAGCGGGCATGCAACGTCGAGTCCGCCAGGGCACCGATACGGATGGCAATGTCGGTGCTTTCTTCCAGCAGGTCGATGATCAGGTCGTTGCTGTTGAGTTCCAGCTGGATGTCGGGATAGCGCTGGCGAAACTCGGCAATGTAGGGCACCACCGAATGCAGCATGAAGGGCGACGCGGCATTGATGCGCAGGCGCCCCGCCGGGGTTTGATGACGCTGGGTCAGGCGCTCTTCAAGCTGTTCCATCTGGCCGAGAATCTGCCGGGCCTGATCAAGGACATACTTGCCCTCCTCGGTCAGGTCCATGCGCCGCGTGGTGCGATTGATCAGCGTGGTGTCGAGCTTGGCTTCCAGCCGCGACAGGGTACGACTGACCGCAGAAGGCGTGTGCCCAAGCTGCTCGGCGGCGGCGGAAATCGAACCGTTCTCAATCACCGACACAAACACGTGCAACTCTTCAGAACGCGCCTTCATCAATCTTCTCCCCCGGAAAAAGGCTGGATAGTAGCGCTAATCAAGCGCCAACTGCTGATGAAGGGAGAGCTGGAGCGGGCCTGTAAACACGCAGAGATACCGTCACACATTGCACCTCATGCGCTGAGGGGAAACGAGAAACCGGCTGATTACCGACTCCACCGCAGCTATCCGTTGGTGTAGATCGGAAACGGACAGCTCTTTGCGGCTACGTTTGGGGCTGAAGGAGCCAGGGTAAGTGGCTCAGTGAACTGGCCCTCTATGAGGTTGCTGTAGAAACTATTGGTTACCCGCAGCAGACCGCCTACACGCGAGACCATCTGCGGTGCAATCAACCCCGTTAACTTGCCCGCCTGAAACGGAACCTGCTCCGCCAGCGCCAAGGTCTCCGCCGGAAAAGCAGGCATGAGCGGTTCAAGCCAGTTCGTTCCTGTGACCAGTCCAGCACTCATGAATTCTGCCTTGATTTGCGGATATTTCTGCGGATATTTTCCAGCACAAAGCTCTGCGATTTTTACAGCCATCTCGCTGCTCGGCAGCGCTGCTGCTGAAGCGCCGGACTGGCCAGCGCAATCATTGCTACAGCCCAAAAACCTGCGCCAGATGTGCCTCATAACGTTTAACGTCATTCTCGATGTTCGGCATCTTCATCACATCGACGGCCAGAAAGGTGGGCAGGCGGGTCATGTCGAGGAATTCATTGGCCTTGTGGAACGGGAAGTAGACGGCATCCACGCCTTTGCCTTCGAAGAAGTCGGCAGGCTCATCGAAGGCTTTCTGCGGTGCGTTCCAGGTCGCGGAAATCATGTACTGCTTGCCGTTGAGCAGGCCGCCACTGCCGTATTTCTGCGACGCATCGGAGCGGGTGCGACCATCATTGGCGTAGAGCGAACCGTGGCCTTCGGTAAACACTTCGTCGAGGTATTTCTTCACCGTCCAGGGCGCGCCCATCCACCAGCCGGGCATCTGGTAGATGATCACGTCAGCCCACAGATACTTTTGCACCTCTTCAGCAATGTCGTAACCGCCGTCAATGAACGTTTCCCGAACATCGAACCCCGAGCGGTCCAGAAAAGCCACCGCAGCCTGGTGCAGGGTGGTGTTGTAACGCCCGTCGGAATGCGCGAACTGCTTGCCACCGTTGAGTAACAGAATCTTTTTCATGTCTTGGCCCATCGAGTAAAAGGAGAGTCGATCAAACTGATAGGCAGACGATACCGCCCCGGGCCTGAACGAATAAGGCCCGCAGCGGAAAATGAGATTTGTCTGACGCGCACGAATGGCGTGTGGATTGTTAACCTGATGACCCGCTTTAACCCACCAGCAGATGCATACCCAATGCACCCAGCCCCAGGAAAAACGCGCGCCTGAACAGCTGAGCGCTGATGCGCTGACGCAGCCATTGCCCCAACCACATGCCCAGCAATGCGGGCAGCAGTGCCACCAGCGAGGCGCTCAGCTCGCCTGCACCCAGCGAGCCCGCGCCAAACAGCACCAGCGCTAGTGCCGCCGTTGAAACCGTGAAGGACAAACCCAGCGCCTGCACCAACTGATTACGCTCAAGCCCCAAGGCCTGTAGATAAGGCACCGCCGGGATCACGAACACTCCCGTGGCCGCAGTGATGACGCCGGTCATCAAGCCACACACAGGCCCCAGCCAGCCCTCATGACGAGCAGGCAGCCTGAGCGCAGGTAGCACCAGACCGCTGAGGGCGTATAGCAGCAATGCCGCGCCAAGCGCGCGGGTCATGGCCGGGCCGCTGTTCATGCCCAGCAGATAGCCGCCCAGTCCGGTGCCTATGCCGACCATCAGCAGCATTGGCCAGAGCCGCTTGAGCAGCGGTCGCAGTTGCCCACCCAGCGCCAGTTGCCACAGATTGGTGAACATCGACGGAATGATCAGCAGCGCCGCTGCCTGCGTCGGCAGCATAGCCATGCCGAGCAGCCCCATGGCAACAGTCGGCAAGCCAAGCCCAATCACGCCCTTGACCGTTCCGGCCAGCAGAAATGTACCCATGACCAGCGCAGTCAGGGCCAAGCCCAAGTGTTGATAATGTGCGAATAAGGTATTCATGGGGGAATCATGCGCTTGTGCACCCCACCCGCCTATCTGTCATATTTTAAGCCTGCCTCAGCCCCGGACAGAGGCTTACTGGACCTTACTGTGAGTGTGCCCATGCACTTCGATCTGACTGATCTACGCCTTTTCCTGAACATTCTGGACAGCGGCAACATTACCGCAGGTGCTGCACGCACTCACTTGTCGCTGGCTTCGGCCAGTGCTCGAGTCCGTGGGCTGGAGACATCTCTGGGCAGCCCGTTGCTGCAGCGAGGAAGACGCGGCGTGACGCCAACGCCAGCGGGCAAGGCTTTGGCCCTGCACGCGCGGACAATTGTGCAGCAAGTTGAACGCATGCAGCTGGACCTGGCCGAATACGTCACTGGATTCAGGGGGCGGGTCAGGCTGCTGTGCAACAGTTCAAGCCTCAGCGAGCATTTGCCGGAGTTGCTGGCAGCGTTTCTGGCCGGGCAGCCGAATATCGACATTGATGCCGAAGAACAACCCAGCTTGCGCATCGTGCATGCTTTGAAAAACGCAACGGCCGACCTCGGTATCATTTCTGACGCAGTGGACGCCGGCGATCTGCAAACCCTGCCGTTTCGCGCTGATCCGCTAGCGCTGATCATGCCCCAAGGTCACCCGCTAGCCAGCGAGCCAACCCTGTTTTTCAGCCAGGCACTGGATGACGAATTCGTCGGGCTTTCAGCCAACAGCGCCCTGGCCACTTACCTCGATGAGCAGGCGTTGCGTCTGGGCAAGCGGTTGCGTGTCAGGGCCCGCGCGGAAAGTTTCGACACGGCGGTGCGCATGGTTTCAAGAGGTGCTGGCTTGAGCATCGTTCCGATGGAGACCGTGAAGCGCCACAAAGCCACACAAGGGTTTGAAAGCAGATGCCTGAGTGACGAGTGGGCTGATCGCCAATTGTTGCTCTGCGCCCGCGATTTCGAGGCATTGCCAGCCTATGCGCAGCTGTTGCTGATGGCGCTGGTGGGACCGGCCGGGCGGGGCTCCGTTTTAGCCGGGAAGGCTTGCCCTAATAACCCTGCTGCGAATCCACCACATTGACCAAAGGCAACTGCGCCTCAAGGCGGCCAAGGTTGTGCAGAATCTGTTCGGCGATGACTTCGTAAGACGCGGACGAGGCGATGTGAGGCGTGAGGGTGATTTTCGGATGGCGCCAGAATGGATGCTCGGCGGGCAGCGGCTCCTGGTCGAACACATCCAGCAGCGCGCCGCGCAGTTGGCCGCTGTCCAGCGCGCTCAGCAATTGTTCGCCATGCAGGTGCTCACCGCGGCCGCAATTGATCACCACTGAATCGGGCGCCATTTGGGCGAATGTCTGGCGGCCGAGAATGCCCTCGGTTTCAGGGGTCAGCGGCAGCAGGCAGATGAGGATGTCGAGGCCTGCCAGAAAATCGGCCATCTGCTCGCCCTGATAGGTGCTGACGCCACTGACGTGCTGCGGTCGACGCGCCCAGCCCCGGGTGTCAAAACCCAGCGTGGCCAGTTGCGCGGCCACGGCACGACCGAGCTCGCCGAGGCCCATCACGCCCACCCGGGTCTGCTTGGCCGGACGCTGACCTGGCCGATCCCACACTGCGCGCGACTGATTGCGCAGCATCTGGTCAAAGCCCCGGTGATAATGCAGCACGCCCCACAGCACGTACTCGACCATGCCCAGGCGGTGATCGGGGTCGATGATGCGACACACCGGCACCTGCTCCGGGCGGCTCGGGTCTTTGAATATCTGATCGGCACCGGCGGCAATCGAATGAATCATGCGCAGATCGGGGTACATGCCCAGGCTGCCCGGTGTCGGGTTCCAGCACAGCGCCACCTGCGCCTGTTCAGCGCCCTGGTCACCATGGCGAAGAATGGTCAGTGACGGATCGCGCGCCAGCATCTGTTCGCGCACCCGGCCCAGACCGCCACCTGCGCCCAGCAATACCAATGGTTTCATGAGCAATACTCGTCTCGCTGCTTTTCAATAAGGACCAGCGCTGCTTCCCAGGCCAGTTGCGTAATGCCTTCGCTGTCGTCGTCTTCGAACTGCCGCGCTGCGTGCTCGCACACTTGGGGCGGCGGCTGGACCAGAGGTACGCCGCCGGACTGCGCCTGAATCTGAATCTGGCAAGCGCGTTCAAGAAAATAAATGCTGGAAAAAGCATCGGCCGCTGAACTGCCCGCCACCAGTAAACCATGGTTGCGCAGGATCATCGCGCTGTGGCTGCCAAGGTCCGCCACCAGCCGCTCGCGCTCGGCAATGTCAGTGGCTATGCCCTCGTAGCCGTGATAACCCAGACGGTTGTAGAACTTCAGCGCATGCTGACTCAGCGGCAGCAATCCGGCCGCCTGCGCCGAGACCGCAATGCCGGCCGCCGTGTGGGTATGAATCACGCAATGGGCATGGGGGCGCGCAGCGTGGATCGCGGAATGAATGACAAACCCGGCGCGATTGACCCGATGCGTCGGATAAAACTCGTCGACGACATTGCCCAGCGCATCGATCTTGACCAGTTGGCTGGCACTCATGCGCTCGAACAGCGTGCCGTAGCGGTTGATCAGAAAGTGTCCCGGGCTGCCGGGCACGCGCAAGGAGATGTGCGTGTCGATCAGATCCGTCATACGCAAGTGCGCCAGCAGGCGATACAGCGCCGCCAGCTCGCAGCGGGCGTGGCGCTCGGATTGCGGCATCTGCGGCGGGAGGCGATCGGCGAACAGTGCAGAGGGCATGGGGTGGCTCATGTGAAAGCTCTTCATCAACGCTCTTGATCAAAGAGCTGGCGTGGTTCATGCACCCTTTTTTGCAGCAAAAGGGGCGGCGCTTCAATTCGCCATTTCTTATAGTGATTATTTTCGCCCGCAATATTCACCCCTTCTCTCTCCAAAAAGGCAGCGCAGTGGCTTGCAGCAACAGCACACCCGGCATGATCGGTTCGCCGCGCGCCTCCTCCAGATCAGTGGCTGAACGGCTGGACTGGAACCTGTTGCGCACCTTCGAAGTGGTGGCTCAGGAACTGAGCATCAGCCGCGCGGCGGCGCGCCTGCACCTGTCGCAACCGGCGGTCAGCCAGGCCATCAAACGTCTGGAAGAGCAGTTGGGCGTGACCCTGATCGAGCGCCGTGGGCCACGCTTCCTGCTGACCCAGGCCGGGATCGAGACCTTGCGCGTGGCAACCGAAGTGCAAGGGCAGTTCACCCGCCTGGGCTCGGCCCTGGAGCAGACCCGCGAACAGATTGTGGGCAAGGTCAGGCTGCTGACGGTCAGCGGCATTCACTGCCCGGCCTATGACGAGTGTCTGGCCCGGCTGCATCGCGACTACCCCGGCATTGCCCTGGACATCGACGTGCAATCGAGCGAAGCGATTGTCAGCGCGCTGTCGCGCAAAACGGCCAGTGTCGGCCTGGCGGTGAATCGCGCGGCGCCCACCTGGCTTGGTCAGCAACGTTTTACACACGAGCATTACGCGTTCTATTGCAGCCATGTGCATCCGCTGTTTGCACGTGCGGACGTGGTTCTGGGCGACCTGCGCGATGAGCCGGTGATCATCTTTACCGGCGACCTGCTGGGCGGCGCGCTGTCTTCGCTGGCGGAATTTCGCGAGCAGCATCAACTGGTCGGGCCGGTGGTCGCCTCATCCGCCAACACCCAGGAGGTGCTGCGTCTGGTGCTCGCCGGTTTCGGCATCGCCTGCCTTCCCGAGCACATTTGCCACGATGAACTGAAGGCAGGTCGGCTGCGACGTCTGCCGCCGCTGGAAGGCGTCGGCACCGTGGACATCAGCCTGCTGTGGAACCGCGACCAACACCTGAGCAAGGCCGAGTCAGTGTTCCTGCAGCGTCTGCAAGCAGCGGCGTTGACGGAGCAATAGCCACCCGCGACCCAAAGCGGTGCGTCCTTTTGGGTCGATATGTAACACGCACCGATAAAGCACAGGATAAGTACAACCGCTCAAACAGCCGGTTTATCAGCGCAACTTTCCTGCATGATTTGCAAGAATGCGTCCAGTAAGGGGTTGCGCGGCACCTGTTGTCGATACAGCACTTTCACTGGTGTACTGATGGCAAAAACGGCCTTGTTGATGGAACGCATTTCCCCGCGCTCGACATAACTTCGTGCCCAATGAGTGGGCAAGTAACCGAGGTAGCGGCCGGTTTTTACCAGAATCGCAACGGCTTCAACCTGAGTGGCCACCGCGCAGATATTACGGGCGCCCAGCAATCCCGGTTTGTCTCGATGCGCCGCATAGGCATGGTCAACAAACTCGGCCTGGGCCAGGCGTTGTTCATCAATGTCTTCATCGTGCAGGCTGAAATAAGGATGGGCGGCGGCGCAATAAAGCTCTGATGTTTCGGCGTAAAGCGCCAGTGTCTGAAACTCTTCCTTTTCGCTGTAGACCGGCGCAATACCTAACGCGAAACGGCCTTTTAGAATGCCCTGCTCTATTTCGTCCAGAGGCGCTACGGTGAGCCGCACCCTGGCCTTGGGCGCCTTGATCTGCAAGGCCTGCAGCGCTGCAACCAAAGGTGATTGCAGGTCGGAAACCGTGTTGTCGATCACCGCGATATTCAGGTCGCCAAGCAGCTCGCCGCGCACATTACCGAGGCGATCCCGAAAGTTGTCCAGCGCCATGAACAGGTCCAGGCTGGCCTCATAAATGATCTTGCCCTGTTCCGTCAGGCAGAACTTCTCTCGCCCGCGGGTGCACAAGCGCATGCCCAGGCGTACTTCAAGATCCGATATCTGTTTGCTGATGGCTGCCAGGCCGATATTGAGTTCAACCTGCGCTGCGGTAAAGCCTCCGGCTTCAACCACCGCTTTGAAAACCCTGAACAGTTTTACATCCATGGCACTGGCCATCGACATCGCGGCCTCGCCACTTCTCCTGGGCAAGTTTCCAGTTTCTGTAAGTTGACTTGCCATTTAAAACATTTCCCCGCCGGTTGGATTTTTTTAGCATCCCTCTCAATTGATCGATTCACGTGATGTGCAAGCCGACTTGAATATTGCTCGCCTGGCGATCTTCACATCGCTTGAAGGGTTTGAGCAATCCACGTGCCAACGGAGAATGACATGCCTGATGCAACTGATCGCCTCTGGGGCGCGCGCTTCAAATCCGCGCCAGCCGAGGCCATGGCCAATCTGTCCCGCTCGCCGCGCAGCTATTTCCGCCTGACCCCGTACGACATCGCAGGGTGCAGAGCCCACGCCAACGAGCTGCAACGCGCCGGTCTGCTCGACGCTGCGGAAACTGCGCGCATCATCGAGGCGTTGAACGGCATTGATGCCGACTTCGCTGCGGACAGCATCGAGCCCATCGCCGCTGACGAGGACGTGCACACTTTCATCGAACGCCTGCTGACTGAACGGCTGGGCACGCTGGGCGGCAAGCTGCGCGCCGGACGTTCGCGCAACGATCAGTCGGCCAATGACATGCGCCTGCTGTTGCGCGATCAGGTGCGGGTCATGGTGCTGGCGATTCTCCAGCTGCAACAGGCGCTGGTGGCCCAGGCCGAACAGCACTTGAACACCATCGCCCCAGGTTTCACCCATTTGCAGCAGGCGCAGCCCATTGTGTTCGCCCATCACCTGATGGCCCACGCCCAGGCGATTCATCGCGACATCCAGCGCCTGCAGGACTGGGACCGGCGCTTCAACCTGTCGCCCCTGGGCGCTGCCGCGCTGGCGGGATCAGCCATCGCCCGCGATCCGCAACGCTCCGCCGCAGAGATGGGTTACGACGGCCCGTGCGAAAACTCCATCGACGCGGTGGCCAGCCGTGACCATGTCGCCGAATTCCTGTTTTGCAGCAGCATGCTGGGGATCAATATTTCCCGCCTGGCCGAAGAGTTCTGCCTATGGACGTCGCGGCAGTTTCGGTGGGTCGAGCTGGACGATGCCTACGCCACCGGCAGCTCGATCATGCCGCAGAAGAAGAACCCGGACATCGCCGAACTGGCGCGGGGCAAATCCGGGCGCCTGATCGGCAGCCTCACCGGGATTCTGGCCGTGCTCAAGGCGCAACCGCTGTCCTACAACCGCGACCTGAGCGAAGACAAACACGCCGTCCTCGACAGCCTGGAAACCCTGCATCTGGTGCTGCCTGCGTTCGCAGGCATGGTGCAGACCATGAAGGTGCGTGTGGACGAATTGCTGCGGCAGGCGCCGCTGGGTTTCACCCTCGCCACTGAGGTCGCCGACTGGCTGGCGCTGCGCGGCGTGCCGTTCAAGGAAGCCCATGAAATCACCGGCAAGCTGGTGCAGTTGTGTGAAGAGCACGACGTCGGCCTGGCGCAGCTGTCCACCGCGCAATTGGCCGCGACAGATTCACGCCTGACCCCGGATGTGCTTGAGGCCCTGACCCTGGAAGCCGCACTGGCCGCCCGCAGCGGCTGGGGCGGGACGTCGCCGGTGCGGGTTGCCGAACAGATCGGGCGCTTCAAGCAGCAATTGATCGCGCAGCAACACTGGGCGCAGGACTACGCAGGCCCGCGCGGCTGAACCTCACCGGGGAGCACTTCATGCAAAAGCCTCACGCCACGGCCGAAAGCGAGCGCGTCTCGCTGGCCGCCCGCTACGACATCTCCACCTACAAGGTGGTACCGCGCCGGTATTTCGGCCGCTACGCCGCCGCCACCGTGATCGTCGTGCTGTTGATCGGCCTGGTGCAGGCCTTCGTCAACGGCAATATTGAATGGTCGTTCGTGCGCCAGTTCCTGACCGCCGAATCGATCATGTTCGGCCTGCTCAATACCATCACCATGTCGATTCTGGCGATGGCCCTGGGCATCGTCCTGGGCGTGGTCGTGGCGGTCATGCGCATGTCGCAGAACCCGCTGCTGCGTTACGTCGCTCAGGGTTACACCTGGCTGTTTCGCGGCACGCCGCTGATCCTGCAGTTGTTGCTGTGGTTCAACCTGGCGCTGATCTTCCCGACTCTGGGCATTCCGGGCCTGTTCGAATTCAAGACCGTGGAAGTCATCACGCCGTTTGCCGCCGCGCTGCTGGGCCTGGGCATCAATCAGGGTGCCTACACCGCCGAAGTGGTGCGCGCCGGGCTGCTGTCAGTCGACAGCGGCCAGTACGAAGCCGCCAAGTCCATCGGCATGCCGCGCCTGCAGGCCTTGCGCCGGATCATCCTGCCCCAGGCCATGCGCATCATCATCCCGCCGGTGAGCAACGAGTTCATCGGCATGGTGAAGATGACCAGCCTGGCCAGCGTGATTCAGTACTCGGAGCTGCTGCACAACGCGCAGAACATCTACTACGCCAACGCGCGGGTCATGGAGCTGCTGATCGTGGCCGGCATCTGGTACCTGGCGGTGGTGACGATCCTGACCTTTGGCCAAAGCCGTCTGGAAAAACGTTTCGCCCGCGGCGCCGGCAAACGCAACTGAGGAATGATCATGCGCAACATCGTCAAGGCAGTAGACGTGAACAAGTTCTTCGGCGATTTCCAGGCGCTCAAGGACGTCAATCTGGAGATCCCCCATGGCGAAGTGCTGTGCATCATCGGCCCGTCGGGCTCGGGTAAAAGCACGCTGCTGCGCTGCATCAACCAGCTGGAAAAGGTCGATAACGGCGGGCTCTGGGTGGACGATGAAATCGTCGGCTATCGCACCGATGGTCACAAACTGATCGAACTGAGCGACGTGCAGATCGCCAGGCAGCGGCTCAAGACCGGCATGGTTTTCCAGCGCTTCAATCTGTTTGCGCACATGACCGTGCTGGAAAACATCATCGAAGGCCCGGTGCAGGTGCTGCGCCAGCCCAGGGAAGAGTGTCTGCAGTTCGCCATGGAACTGCTGCGGCGCGTGGGCCTGGAAGCCAAGGCCAATGCCTACCCCATCGAGCTTTCCGGCGGCCAGCAACAGCGTGTAGCCATTGCCCGGGCGCTGGCCATGCGGCCCAAGCTGATGCTGTTCGACGAGCCGACCTCGGCTCTGGATCCGGAGCTGGTGGGTGAAGTGCTGTCAGTGATGCGCGATCTGGCCAAGAGCGGCATGACCATGATCGTGGTCACCCATGAACTGGGCTTTGCCCGGGAAGTGGCCAACCGCGTGGTGTTCATGGACGCCGGGCAGATCATCGAAACCGGCGCGCCGGAAGATGTGCTGATGAACCCGAGCAATCCGCGTACCCAGGACTTTATCGCTGCCGTATTGAATTGATCCCTAACCCTTGCTGAGGATATTCGATTTGAAAACTTTCGCGCTGACCGCCACTGCCGCTCTGGCCGCCCTGATCGCTGTTTCCAGCTGGGCCGCCGAACGCCCCGTGCTGCCCAAATCCATCACCGAAAAAGGCTTTATTTCAGCAGGCATCGTGCCCAATTATCCGCCGATGGATTTCAAGGACCCGGCCACCGGCAAGCTCACCGGCGTCGACTACGACCTGGGCATGGAGCTGGGCAAGCGCCTGGGCGTGGAGATCAAATGGCAGGAAACCGCATTCGAGCAGATGATCAGCGGCCTGGCCACCAACCGCATCGACATCGTCCTCTCGGGCATGACCGACACCCCGGAACGCCAGCAAACCGTGGACTTCGTCGACTACTTCAGCACCGGCCCGCAGTTCTACACACTGCAGACCCAGAAGGACCTCAAGCAGGACACTGACCTGTGCGGCAAAAAAGTCGGCACCAGCCGCCGCACGACCTTCCCGGTGGAAATCGCCAAGTGGAGCGATGTCAATTGCGTCGCCAAGGGCAAGCCAGCCATCACCGTGATCGGCACCGAAGGCAGCGCCGATGCCCGCGCCCAGTTACGCCAGGCGCGCCTGGATGCGGCGGTTCAGGGCAGTGAAACCCTGCCTTACATACAAGCGCAGGAACCGGACACCTTCAAGGTCATCGGCGCCCCCCTGACCCGGCAACTGACCGGCCTCGGCGTGGCCAAGAACAACCCCGAACTGAGCGCCGCGATCATTTCGACCCTCAACGACATGATCAAGGACGGTAGCTACGTGAAGATCCTCGACAAGTGGCAGCTCAAGGACGGCGCCGTCACCGAAGCCACCCTCAACGGCGCGAAGTAAGTGGCACAGCCCCTGCCCGGCACCGGGCAGGTTCAGGCTCCGGCCGGAGACAACTGATGTTTGCGACCCACGATCTGCGCTGGCCGGGTAATGCCCGGGCCAGCGTTGCCCTGGCCTTCGATCTGGACGGGCCGACCGGTGCGGCGATGCTCGACGGCTCGATCTGGCACAAGCCGGAGTACTTCACCTTTGGCAGCTACGGCCCCTACCGTGCGTTGCCGCGCCTGCTGGACATGCTCAGGGCGCACGCCACACCGGCGACGTTTTTTGTTCCCGCCTGGGTGGTGGAGCACTGGCCGCGGCAATGTCAGGCGATCATCGAGCAAGGTCATGAAGTGGCCTACCACGGCTATCGTCACGAGTCGTTCTTTGCCCTGGACCTCAACCAGCAGCGCGAAGTGATGACCCGCAGCGCCGATGTTTTCCAGCGCTATCTGGGCATCACCGCCACCGGTTTTCGCACCCCGTCCGGCGACTGGCACCCGCAGACGCCGGCCCTGCTGATGGACTGCGGCGTGACCTGGTCCAGCAGCATGCGCGGCGATGACCGCCCTTATTTCATCGACGTGCCCGGCCAGCCCCAGGGTCTGGTGGAAATCCCCGGACGCTGGGAACTGGACGATTACGCCTCGCTGGCCTACACCCGCGCGCCCGATTACCCGGCAGGGCTGGATCGCATTGCCAGTTACGACCAGACCCTGGACAACTGGTGCCGCGAGTTTGATGGCACTTATCGCGAAGGCCTGTGCATGACCACGCTGCTGCACCCGAAAATCTGCGGCAAGCCGGGCCGGATTGCGCTGCTCGAGCGTTTTCTGCAGCACATGCACAGCCACACTGACGTCTGGTTTGCCACCTGCAACGACGTCGCAACATTCTGGCGCAAGGAACATTCCCATGCCTGAGGCATTGCCGCTGTGGCCTGCGCCGTATCGCTGCGCCGTGGTGATCACCCTCGATTACAACGACGTTCACGGCATTCTCACCCAGGTACCGGCCATGGCCGGGCGCGACAAGAGTCTGTCGGTGTGGCGCTATGGTTCTCATCGCGGCGTGCAGCGCGTGCTGCAGATTCTGGCCGATCAGCAGTTGCCGTCGAGCTGGTGCATCCCCGGGATTGTCGCCGAGGAGAACCCGCAGGTGATCCAGGCCATTCATGCCGCCGGGCACGAAATCGCCTGCGCGGGCTATCGTCACGAAGACTTTTCCACCCTCGATCTGGCGGCTCAGCAAGCTTCGCTCAAGCGTGGCTGCCAGGTCATCGCCGAATTGACCGGGCAGCGTCCCAGCGGCTTTCGTGCGCCTGCTGGCAGTTATGCCCCGGGGTTCGTGGATGTGCTGCGCGCGGAAGGCATGGCCTGGTCATCGTCCTGGGCCGGGGACGATTTGCCTTATCTGCATCCGGCGACCCAGGTGGACTCGCGGCCGCTGGTGGAATTGCCCCTGCACTGCGAGCTGGAGGATGAGCCCTACTTTGCCTTCAATCTCGCCCCCGCCGTGCCCGCCAGCCAGGCACGCATCAGTTCGAGCGCCGAAGTGCTGAAGAACTGGCAGCACGATTTCAACGGTTTTCATCGCTTCGGCCTGTGTTACGTGTTGCGCCTGCACCCGGAAACTCTGGGCACCGTAGGCCGCAGCGGATTGCTGCTGGAACTGCTGACCTGGCTCAAGGCGCAACCCGACGTCTGGTTCGCCACCGCCGAAGACATCGCCGACTGGTGGAGCAGCAACCACACCGCCCTGCCCGAGGATCACCCGGCTGCGGTATTCGAGCGCGAGTCCCGGCGGCACGCCCGGATGTAGGCACTGCAGCCCCCAAGTGCGGCCAATGGGACTAGCTTTAGCCGGGAAAGCGCCAGGTGTCTCACCGCAAGATTCAAGGTGTTCGAACAGGCCCATTCCCGGCTGAGGCGGATTCAGCGTCAGCCTTTGCGATAACTTTCCACGATCGCCGAGAAATCCTTGCCGCCGTCGCCGCGTTGGCTCATTGCCTGATACAGCTGTTGCGCCAGGGCGCCGAGGATCACCGGTTGACGCACCGAGCGCGCCGCTTCGGTGGCCAGGCCCAGATCCTTGAGCATCAGCTCGGCGCCAAAGCCGCCGCTGTACCCTCGCGAAGCAGGCGCAGTGTCGACCACGCCTGGCCAGGGGTTGTACATCTCCGAACTCCAGCAGCGCCCGGTTGAGGTGTTGATGATGCTCGCCAGCACCTGCGTGTCGATGCCCAGCGAGTCGCCCAGCGCCATGGCTTCGGCGACACCGATCATGCTGATGCCCAATAGCATGTTGTTGCAGATCTTGGCGATTTGCCCGGTGCCGATATCGCCGCAATGAACAATGTTCTTGCCCATCTGCGCCAGCACCGGTTTGAGCGTGGCGAAATGCGCCGCGCTGGCGCCGACCATGAAGGTCAGGGTACCGGCCTGCGCGCCGCCGGTGCCACCCGATACCGGCGCATCGCCCAGCACCACGCCCTGGCTGGCCGCGACTGCAGCAATATCGCGAATGGTCTGCGGGTCGATGGTGCTGCAGTCCACGGCAGGCACCCCGGCGCCGATCCCGGCCAGTACGCCGTCATCGCCCAGATACACACTGCGTACGTGAGCCGCTGCGGGCAGCATGGTAATCACCAGCTCCACGCCTTCGCTGGCCTGTGCGGGCGACGCTTTGATGTGCCCGCCCATCCCCGCAAGCTCATCAAGGATGCTGCTATTGAGGTCAAACAGGTGCAGATGATGCCCGGCCTTGAGCAGGTTGCGGGCCATTGGCGCGCCCATGTTACCCAGGCCGATGAAGGCGATGTTCATGCGTGCTCTCCTTGGAAAAATGTTCCCTGCTTGCCGCGCGGCGATAAAGCTGACCCGCCCGTCAAATTGATCGCTCCACGCCAGGCTTATTTCAGAGTGATCGTCGTATTCACCCCGTCGTTGAGGCTGTCGTCATCGAACCAGCGGCTGGTGACGGTCTTGGTCTGGGTGTAGAACTGCACCACTTGCTTGCCATAAGGGCCCAGGTCTCCGAGTTTGGAACCACGTGAGCCGGTGAAGCTAAAGAACGGCACCGGCACCGGAATGGGAATGTTGATGCCCACCTGGCCGACGTCGATTTCATTCTGGAACTTGCGGGCCGCCGCTCCGCTCTGGGTGAACAGTCCGGTGCCATTGCCAAACGGGTTGGCGTTGACCAGCGCGATGGCCTGATCCAGCGTGTCGACTTCCAGCACCACCAGCACCGGGCCGAAGATTTCCTCAGTGTAAATCTGCATGTCGGTGGTGACCCCGGAGAACAGGGTCGGGCCGATGAAATTGCCTTCCTCGAAACCCGGCACCTGGACATCCCGGCCGTCCAGCTCAAGGGTGGCGCCTTCCCGCACACCGCTCTCGATCAGGTCCAGGATGCGCTGTTTGGCGCGTTTGGAAATCACCGGACCGACATCCGTCCCCGGCTCGCTGCCGGCGTTGACCTTGAGCTGTTGCGCCAGCGCCTTGAGGTCCGGCAACCATTGCCTGGCCGCCCCTACCAGCACCACCACCGAGGTCGCCATGCAGCGCTGTCCCGCGGCACCAAAGCCTGCGCCAACCAGGGCATTGAGGGTCTGCTGACGATTGGCGTCGGGCAACACTACGGCGTGGTTCTTGGCCCCCATCATCGACTGCACTCGCTTGCCATGCTGACCGGCGAGGTTATAGACATGGGTGCCGACGTGGGTCGAGCCCACGAAGGAAACGGCCTTGATCAACGGATGTGTGCAGATCGCGTCCACCACCTCCTTGCCGCCATGCACCACATTGAGCACCCCCGGCGGCACACCCGCCTGCACTGCCAATTCCACCAGCAGCAGGGTCGACATCGGGTCCTGTTCCGAGGGCTTGAGCACGAAGGTGTTGCCGCAGGCGATGGCCATCGGGAACATCCACAGCGGAATCATTGCCGGAAAGTTGAACGGCGTGATGCCTGCACACACCCCCAGCGGCTGACGCAAGGTATAGGTGTCGACGCCGCCTGCGACGTTTTCGGAGAACTCGCCCATCTGCAGGCTGCCGATGGAGCAGGCGTGCTCGACTACTTCCAGGCCGCGAAAGATGTCCCCTTCCGCATCCGCCAGGGTCTTGCCCTGCTCCGCGCTGAGCACCGCGGCAATGCGCGGCGAGTGCTCGCGGATCAGCGCCTGCAGCTTGAGCATGATGCGCATGCGCGCGCCAATGGGCGTGTGGCGCCAGGTCTGAAACGCCCGGTGCGCCGCTGTTACCGCCGCATCAACTTCGCTGGTGGTCGCAAACGGCACACTGGCGAGCACCTGCTGGGTGGCCGGGTTGACCACGTCGTGCCATTCCTGGCTGGCCGATTCCAGCCACTGGCCATCGATCAGCATCTTGACCCGGGCCACCTGGACGTTGCTGTTGTGCAATGAAGCGTTCATGGAAATCTCCTTGAATGCGGCCCTAACCGACCGCGAAAACGTTCGATCAGGACAGCCGATGCCGGGGCGGGTCGCGCTTCATCAGCGCCGTGCAGAACAGCGCGACGATGCCCATGCCGATCAGGTAGGCGATCACGTAGCGCGGGCTGCCGTCGGCGTAGGCCAGCAATTTGGTGGCGATCATGGGTGCAAAGCCGCCACCGAGCACGCCCGCCAGCTGGACTGACACCGAGATGCCGCTGTAGCGGATTTCCACCGGAAATTGGCGGGCAAACAGCAGCGACTCGGGCGCATACAGAATCGGGAACACCACGCCCACCGCCAGCACCATCGCCCACCACACCAGCAACGGTTCGCGAGTGCCAAGCATGGCGAAGAACGGATAGACAAAGGCGCAGAGCAACAGCAGACCGGCGAAATACAGACGACGCTGGCCGACTTTGTCCGAGAGATAGCCGCAAAACGGCATCGTGAACAACGACAAGGCAGCGCCCGCAGTTATCGCGTTGAGCACATCGCTGCGGGGGATCTGCAACTGATTGGCGGCGTACGCGAGGGCGAAGGTCACCGACATGTAGAACCAGGCATTCTCCGCCGTGCGGGCGCCAATGATCGTCAGGGTTTCTCGCGGATGCTCACGCAACACCCGCAGCAGCGGCACTTTGACCGGCACCCGGTCCTGTTTGAGCTTTTCGAAATCAGGCGACTCCGGCACTTTCAAGCGGATCAGCCAGCCCACCCCCAGCAGCACGATGCTGGCAATGAACGGCAGGCGCCAGCCCCAACTGAGCATGTCTTCTTCCGGCAACTTGGCCACCAACCCCATGGCCAGTGTGGCCAGCACCAGGCCTGCGCCGACACCGGTTTGCGGCAGGCTGCCGTAAAAGCCTTTTTTGCCTTCCGGCGCATGCTCGACCGCCATCAATACCGCGCCACCCCACTCGCCGCCCACCGCCATGCCCTGCAAAAAACGCATCAGCACCAGAATCAGCGCGGCCCAGTACCCGATCTGCTCGTAGGTCGGGATCAGGCCGATGACGATGGTCGGAATACCCATCATCATCAGGGTCATCAGCAGCATCGATTTGCGCCCGATGCGGTCGCCGAAATGGCCGAAAATCACCCCGCCCAGCGGCCTGCCGAGAAACCCCACGGCATAGGTGGCGAACGCTGCCAGCACACCACTGATCGGGTCGAGGGCCGGAAAAAAGATTTTGTTGAAGATCAGTGCGGCGGCTGTGCCGTAAAGGAAAAAGTCATACCACTCGATGGTGGTGCCAGCCATGCTGGCCATCCCCGCCAGCCGGTAGGACTTGCTCTGCGTTACGGGACCTGAATCGAGCGCGCCGGGGCCCGCCATAGTTGCGTCCTTCATAAACTCCTCCGCTTATTATTGTTGTGCAGGGTGTTATGTCGTGGGGTATTGCCTGGGATTGTTGAGCCAAGGTCTAGGGCTGTTCAATTCTGTAGGAGCTCACGAGCACCGCGAGGCAGCGATGGCGTCCTGTCTGATACATAGCTATCGCGGCCTCGCGGTGCTCGTGCGCTCCTACAGGTCTGCGGTTTGCTGCCCGGCAGTGTGTTATCCCAAACTTCAGTGCTAACAGGTTCTGTGTTTACCGGCTGCATCGGAGTATAGATGTGCAAACTTCTAACAAGAATGCTCATAAAAGCAGGTTCGACATGCAAAAAAACATCACCTCCTTGAATGCCTTGAACTGGGATGACCTGAAGTTTTTTCTGGAAGTGGCGCGCACCCGCAAGGCCAGCACGGCAGCCAAACGGCTGGCGGTGGATTACACCACCGTGTCGCGGCGCATCACCTCGCTGGAGAACGCGCTGGGCACGCTGCTGTTTGAAAAGTCGCGCACTACGGGCTTTGTGCTGACGGCTGAAGGACAGCGCCTGCTTGGCTATGCCGAATCCATCGAGAGCACGTTGCACCTGGCCTGCGAGCAGGTGTCCGGTTCAGGGCTGGCGCTGTCAGGGCACATTCGCATGGGCTGCACCGAAGGCTTCGGCAGTTTCTTCATCACCCCGCAACTCAGCCATTTTCTCGACGACTATCCCGACATCTCGGTCGACATCCTGCCGCTGCCCCACTTCATCAGCCTGTCCAAGCGCGAAGCCGACATCGTCATCGCCCTGGAACGCCCGGAACACGGGCCTTACGTGTGCTGCAAACTGTGCGACTACAGCCTGCGCCTGTATGCGACCCAGCAATACCTCGACGCCCACCCGCCGTTGCGCAGCAGCGCCGACCTGAGCCAACACTCTTTTATCAGCTACGTCGACGATCTCGCCTTCAGCTCGGAGCTGCTCTACCTCAGCAACCTGCTCCCCGGCGCCCACGCACAACTGCGCAGCACCAGCGTCATCGCCCAATACCTGGCAGCCCTGCAAGGCCGCGCCGTCGCCATCCTCCCCTGCTTCCTCGCCGCCCAGGACCCACGCCTGCTCCCAATGCTGCCCGATGAGGTCAATATCACCCGGCAATTCTGGATGTACTGCCGCGAGGATTTGAGGAAGCTCAAGCGGATTACCGTGCTATGGGATTACATACGGGAGGTGACGGAGTTGAATCGGGGGTTGTTGGTGGGGGAAACCAACGCCGTCCGCTTCCTTCAGTGACAGATTTTCAAGGAGTCAGGTCCTGATTACTCTTTTTATGGACCAGACGCTCAGTCTTTAAGGCTGGGCATACCGTAACTGATCAACCATCACGTTAAACGTACTGGAGACGATGCTGGCTTAAGCGATATCCCTAGCCATAACATACGTCAGAGACGCATCATGACACTTGCTGTCCGCGCCGCCAGCCATTGCCCGGCAAGACATTCAGGACTATCCCAGTGCCCGCACAACCTCAATCAATTGTTCAACACCAAATGGCTTGCAGCCCACTGCGACGAACACTCCATGCTTTAGCAGCATCTACGCTCTTTCGGGGGTACCGGCATACTCGTTTGCCTCTGACATCCTACCGCTCAAGCACGGCATCTACGTCGATGCATCGCAATCATGCAAGAATCCGGCGAACGCAAGGATCAGGCAGTAGACGGTACGGGCTTGAACACGGCGTATACGCACGGCTGCGTCTTCCAAGTGCGCGCGAAGAAAGGAACGACCTACACGGTGGTGCAACGGTGTATAGACGCTGGCACGGGGCAGGCACCCTTTGTAGATGAGGAGATGGACGTCTCAGTGGTGAACGAAGATAAGCTCCTGTTCCAGAAGGGCAAAAACACTACTCGTTCCACCTACTGCTCGCCTGACGCATTACCACCCCAGTTGGAGGTTAAAATGGTAACAAGTGTTAATCATGTAGGCTTTTCTGTTACGAACATCAAGAGTTCGGTGGAGTTCTGGACGCAGGTGCTTGGAGGATCACTGTTACGCGAAGGTCATATGTCCGGACCTATTGTTGATGAGGTTACCGGAGCGAGGGGGGCCGATGTTCAAATGGCTTTAATCGGCCTTGCTGGTACTAAAATAGAGTTATTGCAATACAATAACATTGAACTACCTGACAAACCTTCCCCGCCTTACATACCGGGGTATGCTCATCTTGCCTTCAACGTTAATGATCTCGATGGGCTCCTGAAAAAAGCTTCGGTCTACGGGTGGAAGACTCCAGGTGAACCTCAGACGATACTATCAGGGCCGTTACAGGGAACCAGAGTAATTTACTTGCAAAGCCCGGATGGTCAGACGCTTGAATTGATGGAAGAAAGTAAGCCGTAGGCAGCCACGTCAGTGGATCATCGGCTAGCGTGCCCAGAGGTTTGCTGGTCGGTGCTAACCGGCGCAACAAGTCGCCCCCGTCCACCACACACTCCATGATCAACGGAAAATCCGGTGACACTGCATCTGGTGTCACCGACCCGTTCATCGAACGCGATGTGTGGTGTTTAAGGATATGCGTCCGGCCAAGTCATCCAGTAACGCTTGGTCGCTGATCATTGCGCCGTGGAGAGATCAACCGCGTTTTCCAGGACTGCCTGCAACATCTTCTCCAACCTAAAAGGCCTTCAAATACGCCTGACCACCTACCCGACCTACCCATAAGCCAGCTAGAACAGCTGACGTTGAGCGTACCCTCCGGGTAGACCCAACGATAATGAGCTTCCAGCATTCGTCAGGAGACAGATCGCAGTGAAGAGAGGTTCATATCGGTTAAGCCCCGTATTCATCGGGTTAACCTGAATTCCTTGAAAATTCTGGATGTATTGCCGGGAGGACCTGAGAAAGCTCAAGCGGATTACGTTGTTGTGGGATTACATACGGGAGGTGACGGAGTTGAATCGGGGATTGTTGGTGGGGGAAAGCCGCGCCATTCTCTTTACAGGATCAGAATAGTCACGGTGATGCACATTGCAGCCCCACCTCCTCCGTTCTGGCTAGAGCCCCCCTGATGGGGTATGCGCCATGGCTCTGAATGGAATTGATGCCGAGCAATTCCAAGCATTGATGCTGGCCCTCGCGAAGAGGGACATAATTATCATTTCATGAAGTGTGAAGCCATACGAAGAGCAAATAGAAAAAGCATCAACACAAGACCTAACGCAATAGGAATCACCAGAATTTTCTTATAAAACCCAGGCAAATTTTCTACCTCCCTCGCATCAACCAAACCTCGTTTAGCATGGACTTTTGGCATCATTACTATCGTAGCAATGATGCCACCCCTCATAATCTTTCCCAACAAACCAGCACTACACCAGACTTTCCTAGTATCACTCACATAAGGGCTATTCGTTAAAAATCCTTCGATAGCTTCAATGTAATTATGCGCAATATAAGCTATCGAAAAGCACACAATCAATAGAAGTAGAATGACGACGCCATTAGCCAAGCCTATTTGAATGCTGTTCATTTTCCCATCATACCGTATAGGACATCGCCAAAAGCTTCACCGCCTGATTCACCTAACTCTCCGCCTCCATATCCCCCCAATGCGCCCCCAACAACTCCACAGGCGAGCGCCCCCATTCCGCCCGTGGGAATGCCAATTATTACGCAAGCCGCTCCTGCAGCTGCGCCTCCCACATACCCCATAAAACTAGACCCAGCTAAACTTCCCACGAGAGAGCTGCTCTCAACATATTTGGCCCTTCTGCACTGCTCCTCGCGTCCCACTGCACAAGTATTTCTAATTAAAATATTGGTGAATCTTACTTCAAGCGCGGCGCCAATATAAGTTCCTGTTTTTATCAGCCTTGGCTATGCCATATGACCTCTCCTTGGTGTGCAGTTATCGTGCCTGAAGTTTTTTTGCGACGAGTGGATGTGATAGCAGTTTTTCAAATTATTTTCAATCCCCGAACAGTTGTTTGAGCGCTACGTCGAGGCTGAAAAACTTTGTCCTTCTGGCTGGCTTTCGAAAATTCCATTGTGATATGAGTGTTTGCAAAAAGGTCGACAGTCCGTCGTCACAGTTGGGTTGGGTAGAATCTACAGACATGGGAATGCTATGCGCTGGTCAAGCTGGATGCAGACGCTTGGTGAAATCCCTGCAATTTGCAGCCGATCAGATGAGAAACAGGTTCCTTGATTGAGTCCCGCTGATCTGCTTTGCCAAACGGCAGCAGTCAATTGAGTGACTGGAACCGCCAACGGATTTGTTGCCACTCACCTTGATCAGTACCGACCGAGGGGAGTTCGCCATGCATCAATATGCAACTGAATCGACAGAAGCCCATGCCCAGGTTTTTCCAATGGAATGGATTGATATCGGGCCCATTACGCTTTCGAGCCATGCGCAACACGTTGCCGATCTGGCCAAGCCGCAACCACCCCACTCCATCGGCGACGTCGAGCTCTTTCTTCCGCCCAATGTTTACCATCCCGGGATCGGGCTATCTTCCAGCCTCCTGGTTGACGCACTTTTGAGCGAAAACATCGGCAGAACCGTGTTGGATCTGGGGTGTGGCAGTGGCTTTGTCGGGATGTCGCTCTATGAACAGGAGATGGATCTGGTTCTGGCCGATATTTCAACTGCCTCCATCTCCAGCACCACCGAAAACCTCCGCCGCATGAACATACC
Source organism: Pseudomonas viridiflava (assembly GCF_900585905.1). Lineage (GTDB taxonomy): Bacteria > Pseudomonadota > Gammaproteobacteria > Pseudomonadales > Pseudomonadaceae > Aquipseudomonas. Next base: position 56,020 of record NZ_UTVH01000001.1, on the reverse strand, counting down.
GGGGAGAGTGATATTGAGTGACTTGTTCTCAAATCTGAAAGGCATGCGCTTCGACACTATCCTGTTTAATCCGCCGCTGATGGATAAACCTGTCGAGCGCGAAGCTGAAATCGCGTTATGTGACCCCAATGGCGATTTGCTGACCCGCTTCCTGCGTGACGCGGCACAGCATTTGACGCCAAACGGTTGCATTTACTTTATGGCGTCCAACCTGATGAACCGCGGGGCGTTATTAAGCGGGTTAGACAGTTACCGATACACGATTGTCTCGTCTTCATTTTCCACTGAATCGGAGGTCTCTCGCTGGGTGGTCAGCGCTCGATTGAAGCATTGAGCGAAGTGCTGCTTTGACGATTCACAAGCGCGCAGTGTCAGTGTTCTACACCACCTTCAACTTCCCCAGGCGCTCACCCTCAAGCCAGGCGCCGATGTCGGAGGCGCGCATGGGTTTGGAGAACAGGTAGCCCTGGGCCCAGGCGCAGCCGAGGTTTTTCAGGGCGGCCAGTTCGGCGCTGGTTTCCACGCCTTCGACGATGCACTCCAGTTTCATGTCCTGGCACAGGGCAACCAGGGATTTGACGATCTTGAAGCTGGCCGGGTCGAGGTGAATGTCGGTGACGAAGGTGCGGTCCACCTTGAGTTTGGTCAGCGACAGCGCGTGGATCTGGCTCAGGCTGGAGTAGCCGGTACCGAAATCGTCGAGGGAAATGCCGCAGCCCAGATCGCGAAACAGGCTAATGGCACGCTGCGTCTGCGGCAGATCCTGGATGACGGCGGTCTCGGTGATTTCCAGATCCAGGCGGGCGGGATCAAAACCGCTGCTTTTGATCAGTTCAACAATCTGCTGCGTTGCCTCTTCCGAACCACAGTCGTGGGCGGACAGGTTGAATGACAGGCGCATACCCACAGGCCAGGTGGCGGCCACGTTCAGCGCCTTACTCAGCAGCGGCACGGTCAGGCGATTGACCATGCCGACGCGCTCGGCGATGGGGATGAATTCGCTGGGGGGCACGTGGCCCAGCTCGCGACTTTCCCAGCGTGCCAGCGCTTCGAACGCCACGGTGCGCTCATTGTGGATGTCGACGATGGGCTGAAACACCACATGAAACTCGTGTTCCAGATCAGCCCGGCGCAGAGCCTGTTCGGTCAGCCCTTCGCGATTGAGTTGCTGGCGATGGTCAGCGCTGAACAGGCAGACAGTTCCGGGGCGGTGGCGCTTGCTCTGGTACAGCGCGTAGTCGGCGTATTCATACACTTCGGTGGCGCTGGAGGCCTGATCGGGAAAGGTCGCGATACCCAGTGAGGCGCTGATCTGGATCGGGATGTCCACCAGCAGAAAGGGCTCGCGCATGCTGGCGCAAATCTTTTCGCCAAACGCACGCAACTGCTCATCGCTCAAGGCCTGGGTCATGATCAGGGCGAATTCGTCGCCGCCCAGCCGCGCCAGATGCACGTGCTCGTCGAGCAGGCCGGTGAGGCGCTGGCCCACTTGATAAAGCAACCTGTCGCCAATGCTGTGACCGTACAGATCATTGACCGGCTTAAAGCCATCCAGATCAATCAGCCCCACGGCCAGGCGAATATCCTGATCGCGGGCACGGGACAGCAGCGTATCGAGGCGGGTAAAAAACTGCCTACGGTTGGCCAGCCCGGTGAGACTGTCCTGGTTGGCCAGATGAAGGTTTTCTTCACTGAGTTTTTCAGTGTGCGCCTGCATGTTCACCAGGCGGGTGAAATCGGCGTATTGCGCCTTGAGGATGATCAGCATGGCGATGGACACCAGCAACACGTCGATCGCGGTGGCAATGAAGGTGGCAATGTTGGTGGAGGCGAAGAACACCACAAATGCCGTATTGACCACCGCCGTGGTGGCCAGCGCTGCAGGCAACAGGTGCATCATGCAAAAGATGCAGCCAATGACCGTGATCGCCATGTAAAAGGCAACGTGCGCCTGGGTGTAGCTGTCGCCATAAGGGAACAGCGCCAGCGACCAGGCAGTAAAGGCCGCGGCAACCACCGGCGCCAGCATGTTGGTCCGTTTCAGCGCCGCAAGCATCTGCGCCGGGCTGCGCGGGCGTCTGCGCGTGCGCACCCACTCCACCGCGCGAATCACCCCGAACAGGGTCATGATCAGCGGGCAGTAGACCACCAGCCAAGGCGGTGCAACCGCATAGTGCGTGCCCGCCAGCATCAGCGTATTGATCAGCAGAATGAAATACATCATCGGCAACTGGCGCGACATCGCGATGTATTGCGCCTTCACCAGACCGGGATTGTCCTTGGGCACAGACATCAACGCTTGCACGCCGAGCAGTGTTTTCTTCATCAGGCAATGCTCTGAAAATACAACCGGGTAAATAAACGAGCGGACTATTCTTGCCAGCCTGGACCGGCAGGGTTAAACACTGCAGTCACAGAATCGTGTCGGCCAATGCGCCGGTTTCTGCAATATTTACGACTAGTGGCGTTTTGACTGTGTTCCATCTGCGCCAGCCTGAATTGACACATTTGCCGCGCGAAGCCTTAAGCACCCCACCAACGGGAGACCGGAGTGCCGACATCCGCTCAATGTCTGGTCAACACTTGGCAGCCTCTACCGTCGCAACCTCAGCCCACACACTGTCCAGCCATATGTCGAACTGCTCGGCCGGCATCGGCTTGCTGATCAGGTAACCCTGCCCGGCGTCGCAGCCGGCGTCGCGCAGGAAGGCCAGTTGCTCGGGGGTTTCGATGCCTTCTGCGGTGACCATGAAACCCAGCGCGTGGCCAAGCTCGATAATGGCCTGGGCGATGGCGACATAGGCCGTGTCGTGGGGTAACCCGGAAATGAACGTCTGGTCGATTTTCAGGTTATCGATGGGCAGATCCTTGAGGTAGGCCAGCGACGAGTAACCAGTGCCGAAGTCGTCCACGGCGACGCTCAGGCCCATGGTCTGTAGCTCACCAAGGACGTTTTGCGCCAGCTCCTGACGGTTCATCACCAGGCTTTCGGTGACTTCGATTTCCAGCGCGCTGGGCGGCAGGTTGTACCGATGCAAGGCCTGGCGCACGGTCCCGACAAAATCGCTGCGCTCGATCTGCGGCACCGCTACATTGATGGCTACGGTCTGATTGAAGCGGCCACTGTCACGCCATTGCCGGACCTGACGGCAGACCTGATCCAGCACCCACTCGCCAATCTGCACGATCAGCCCGGTGCGTTCGGCCAAAGGAATGAAATCACCAGGCGGCACAATACCCAGACACGGGCTGCGCCAGCGGATCAAGGCTTCTGCGCCGCCGACCCGGCCACTGCGCAGGTCCTGCTTGGACTGATACCAGACTTCGAACTCATTGTTTTCAAGCGCCTTGCGCAACGCAGCTTCCAGCGCAACCCGGGATTGAATCAGGGTGGTCATGTGCGCCTGGTACAGGCAGAAGTCATTGCGCCCGCCTTCTTTGGCGGCGTACATCGCCGTATCGGCGTGGGTCAGCAGGGCCTGGCTGGTCACGCCATGGTCCGGGCACATGGCAACACCGATACTGGCCGTTACCAGCGCCGCTGTGCCCTGCAGATCAAAAGCCTGCTGCAGTGAGCGCAGCAGGTTTTGCACAATGGGAATCACGTCGGCATCGCAGCTTAAGCCGTCGAGAATAAAACCGAACTCGTCGCCGCCAAGCCGGGCCACGACATCGCCCTGACGCACTGCGGCGACAAACCGATGGGTCGCCTGTTGCAGCAACAAATCGCCCATGGGATGACCCAGGCTGTCGTTGACCAGTTTGAAGCCGTCCAGATCAAGAATCAGCACCGCCAGCCGCGTGCCGCGCAGTTGCGCGAACTCGATGCCTTGCACCAGTTGCTTGTGAAACAGGATGCGATTGGGCAGCCCGGTGACCGAGTCGAAGTGGGCCAGTTGCTCAAGCCCCTGCTCCGCCTTCTTGCGCGCAGAGATGTCGCGCACGATGGCGTAGGTCACCAGTTCCTGCGCCAGCTGCAAGGTGCACAGCGTCACCTCGGCCGGAAACAGGCTGCCGTCAGCGCGCTTGTGCAACCACTCGAAACGCAAGGAGCCCTCATGTTGCGCCGTGGCGCGCATGGCATCGGCTTTGTCACTGGAGCGCTGGCCGTCAGGTTGCAGCAGCGGCGATATCTCGGCCACGGTAACGCCGTGCAACGCTTCGCGATCCAGACCCAGTGCACTCAGTGCGGCCGAATTGGCGAGGTTGATGCGCCCGTCCGGGCCGATGATCCAGATGGGATCCGGAGAGCGTTCGAACAAGGCGCGAAAGCGGTCTTCGCTCTGTACCAGTGACGAAGAAACGATCCGCCGCTCGACGATTTCCTTGCGCAATTCGATGTTGCGGCGCCTGATCACGCGGTGATTCAAGCTGACCTGCAGACTGAACAGGCTGAGCAGCAACGTGGTCGCCATCGCTATCAGGAACAGCGGCGATTGCCACAAGGACAACACTGCCCAGCCGCCCTTGGGCCGCCCCGCCAGCTGCCAGTTACCGCCAGGGACAATGACATTGGCGAGCATCGGTTGCTGGTCGAACAGCCCGACATCGCCGTAAATCATTCCGCCCGCTTCGCCCAGACCGTTTTCACCGCGCAACGCCACATCCAGGCCGGACTCACCGCTGATACCGCCCGTCTTGAGCAGCGCGTCAGTGTTGGCGACCACCGAAATCACACCCCAGTAGTTGCGCTGCATCGTGTTGGTGGTGATGAAGACCGGCCTGCGGTAAATCAGCTCTCGCCCGCCCTGGTGCAGGTCCACGGGGCCTGCGAGCTGCGCGGCTGCAGACAGCCGGGCCTTTTCGACCATGGGGTACTGGCCGGGGTACTGACGGTAATCCAGGCCGATCACACTTTCATTGCCGATTAGTGGATAGGCATCGGTCACCACGTCATCGGGCGCCATCACGATATGGCGCAGGTAAGGCACCGAGTCGATTGCACTCTGCGCCATGCTGCGAAAATGCGCAGGGGTGATGAAGCCGTCGCTGCGAATCAGTTGCGCGATGCCTTCGGTTTCACTGAACGCCACCCGAATCCGCGCAGCCAGGCGCGAACTCAGGCTGCTCAGTTGCAGGGCAACGGCGGCGCGGTCGTTATCGAACTGACGCTCGCGGTCCAGCGCACCGACGCCATAAGAAAGCAGCGCGCCAATAAGCAGCACGCCCACGGGGGGAATGAAGAGGCTGTAAGTGCCAAGAAACTGCTTCGCTGTTGCCACGCCCTTGTTCACACGCTGCTACTCATTGACGCCGACAGGATTGCTCAAGTCAGGGGCTGTATAAACCCGGTTATAGGCCTCGCGCCATGACAGCGGTCCGTTGTCATTGTGTCGGCTGGGGGAGGCTTAGCTGAAGATGCCGTTCGGCTATCAATTGGCGCGAGGGGCTCGTGGCAACTGCACAATCTGCGCTGTGAAAATCATCGTCCTGGCCTCGCCGCTGCGCCCGGCTTAGTTTGTCCACAGTTTAAGCTCAGCCCTCTAACGGCAATGTCTGACACCTGCCGCACGCCAGCAAGTGATTAATACATGCGTATAGCCATGCACTTACGACATCCGATAAGTGCAGCAAGATTCCCTCTAATCAAACACCCAATTGAAACCTCTGGGCGGTTTTTGCCATCTAGCCATTCAGCTATGCCTGACGCCGCCGATAGCAGTTGTGCAGATGTCTGCTGGGCCTTAAAAAAACAATCTTCCGGCTGTGACTGATCATTCGAGTAAAAACATTCATGGAGTAACAACAATGAACAGCTGGTTTGCCAACATCAGCGTCAACATGAAGCTGGCGCTGGGTTTTGGCCTGGTTCTGATTTTCACTGCCATTCTGGCGCTGACCGGCTGGAACAGCCTCAGCAAGCTCATCGATCGCAGTAACTGGATGAGCGATATCACTGAGCTTAACGCTCAACTGACCAAGTTGCGGGTGACGCGCCTGCAGTACATGGTCGCCGATGGCGACGACACCGTCGCGCAGACCGTTCAGGTCGCTCTGGAGGGCTTCAAGGCGCAACAGGAAAAACTCCTGAAGTCGTTCAAGAGCCCTGAAAACATTGCCCTGCTGCAGCAACTGAGCACGGTCATTGCCGATTATGAAAAGGGCCTGGCGGACATGCGCGCCGGCTACAAGACCAGCACCACCCTGCGCGCCGAACTGGGTAGCCAGGCCGACAAGGGCACCGAACTGATCAATCAGATCAGCGCCGAGGTGGTCAGGCTGGATGCGGCGGATGAGAGTCGCTTCGACCAATACCAAACCGTGGTTCGGGTCAAGGAAGACGTGATGTGGGCGCGCTACGAGACCCGTGGCTACATCGGCAATACCACGCCGGAAACCGAGCAAAGGGCCCTGGCCCGTATTGATGACGCGATCAAAAGCACGCAATCGGCTGTTGCGACTTTCAGTGGCCCGCAGGCCGAGGGCCTGAAGCAGCTGCAAAGCGGGTTGGCCAATTATCGCTCGGCGCTGGTGAACTTTAAAAACACCATCGCCAGCCTGGCTGCGCTGCGCAAGAACATGACCGCGCAGGGCCAGACCATCGTCAAGCTCAGCGACGACATGTACCAGATCCAACTGGACCGCCGTGACATCGAAAGCAGTGAAGCGCGCAACACTCAGTTGATCTGCACCTTGCTGGCCCTGATCCTGGGCGTGCTGGCTGCGGTGATCATCACTCGTCAGATCACCCGCCCATTGAAAGACACCCTGGATGTGGTGGAGCGCATCGGTTCTGGCGACCTGTCGCATACGATGGTGGTGACTCGTCGCGATGAAATTGGCGAGTTGCAGATGGGCATCCAGCGCATGGGCACGACCCTGCGTGACCTGATCGGCAACATTCGTGACAGCGTTGTGCAAATCGCCAGCGCCGCCGAAGAATTGTCGGCCGTCACCGAGCAGACCAGCGCCGGCGTCAACAGCCAGAAAGTCGAAACCGATCAGGTGGCCACGGCCATGCACGAAATGTCGGCAACGGTTCAGGAAGTCGCGCGCAACGCCGAACAGGCCTCACAAGCGGCGTCGACCGCCGACAAGGAAGCACGCGCCGGTGACAAGGTGGTGGGCGAAGCCATTGTGCAGATCGAGCGTCTGGCGGCTGAAGTCGGCCGTTCTTCTGACGCCATGGGCCAGCTGGAACTGGAAAGCGACAAGATTGGCAAGGTGATGGACGTGATCAAGGCCGTTGCCGAGCAGACTAACCTGCTGGCGCTCAACGCGGCCATTGAAGCGGCCCGGGCCGGTGAAGCCGGTCGTGGTTTTGCGGTGGTTGCCGACGAAGTTCGCGGGCTGGCGCAACGCACGCAGAAATCCACCGAAGAGATCGAAGCGCTGGTGGCCGGTTTGCAGAACGGTACTCGCCAGGTGTCCAGCATCATGCTCAGCAGCCGCGAGCTGACTGAAAGCAGCGTTACGCTGACTCGCAAGGCGGGCACCTCGCTGGAAAGCATCACCCTGACGGTCTCCAACATTCAGGCGATGAACCAGCAGATTGCCGCCGCCGCCGAGCAGCAAAGCGCAGTGGCCGAAGAAATCAGCCGCAGCATCATCAACGTGCGCGACGTGTCCGAGCAGACGGCTTCGGCCAGCGAAGAGACAGCAGCCTCAAGCGTTGAACTCGCCCGCCTGGGCAATCAACTGCAAATGCTGGTCAGCCACTTCAAGGTCTGATCTTCAACCGCAGTCGTCACGCAACACCCCTCAAGCCCGGCTAAATGCCGGGCTTTTTGGTTTGGGACCAAGTGCCGGGCTTGCTGGTTTGGGACGTGGGACCGGCTTCAGCCGGGAAGAGGCCCTTACAGCCACTGCATCCTCAGCGTCAGAAATACCGCCTTCCCGGCTGAAGCCGGTCCCACGTCATCGACCACTGCTTTTACGCCAGTGGGAGATCAAGCATGTGCTTCAGGCCATCAGGTGACATAATCCCCGGGTTTTCCATCTGCCAGGTCTATTTCCAATGAAAATCTTCACGTGTCTGCTAGGCGCCTTGGTTGCCTTTTCTCCAGCGGCTTACGTCAATGCCGCGACGGTCGCCAAGCCTGTTTCCCTGGTTGTCTTCAGCTCTGGGGGCATCATGGGCGCGTTCAATGCCATCAGCGCCGATTACGAACAGCGCACCGGCGTGCATCTGGTGGTCGAAGCTGCGCCGTCCATGGGCGCCACGCCACAAGCCATTCCCAATCGTCTGGCGCGCAATGAACCTGCCGATGTCGTGCTGATGGTTGGCTCGGCGCTGGAAAAACTGATCAAGAGTGGCCAGGTCGATCCCAACAGCCGCGTCGATCTGGGCAAATCCTACATCGCCATGGCCGTGCGCCACGGCGCGCCGAAACCGGATATCAGCAGCATGGAAGCGTTCAAGCAGACGCTGCTCGACGCAAAATCCATCGCGTATTCGGACAGTGCCAGCGGGGTGTACATCTCCCGTGTGCTGTTCAATCAGATGCACATCACCGACCGCGTGCAAAGCAAAAGCCGGATGATCGCGGCGACCCCGGTGGGTGAAGTGATCGCCCGTGATGAAGCGCAGCTGGGCTTTCAGCAGTTAAGCGAGCTCAAGCCCGTGCAAGGCATCGACATCGTTGGCCTGATTCCCGATCAGGCGCAGCAGATGACCCTGTATTCCGGCGGTGTTGCCAGCCACAGCGCACACCCTGAGCAGGCCAGGCAATTGCTGGAATACATGGGTTCACCTGCCGCCGCTGCTGCGATCAAAACCAGCGGGCTTGATCCCATAGCGAAATAGCTCAAACCGCGAGCTCGATCACCTCGGCGCGCAGGCCCTGCTCATCGATATGCAGCAGGGCCAGCGAAATCGGCAGTTTGAAACGGCGCGGTCCGGCGCTGCCGGGGTTGACGAAAAGTACGTCGCCACGCTGCTGGATCAGCGGCTTGTGGGTGTGGCCGACAACCACTACCTGAATGCCGTCAGGCAGGGGTGTCGGCACATCAGCGGGAATGTGGGTGACATAGATCGCCACGGGCCCGGCCTGTAAAACAGCGCTATACGGCACGGCACTGGCCCAGGCGTCGTCCCGGTCATTGTTGCCGCGCACCACGGTCAGCGGCGCAATGGCGCTCAAGGCCTCAAGCACCGAAGCCTTGCCGATATCGCCCGCGTGAATCAGCAGGTCACAGCCCTGCAGCGCCTGCAATGCCTGCGGCCGCAGCAGGCCGTGGGTGTCAGAAATCAGGCCGACTTTCATGGGCGGGCTCCAGGGTTGGCTAGGTGGCAGTCAACATGGACTGCGCGATCAGTGAGCACGTTCAATTGGCATGGCAGCGCACGGGAAAGCTACCTGAATGCACACTCTTGGTTGCGCATAAAAAAGTGGGCGGTTAACGGCTAGACTTTCGTCTATCCCCGATTGACAAAGCACAACGACGCTGCAAATATCGACGAGGTTGTACGACAACGGATAACAAAAATAACAATAACCATGGAAGCACACGTATGACAACGCCAACCTCACATCCCATGCATCGCGCCTGCGGGCTGCGATACGCTGCGTGTACCTCGCCGCAGCCTGTTCTCGATCCCGTCCGGGACCCTTTGCTATCGATTTTGCCATCGCGTGATCGATCGGCAATAAACGGCATGTTCGCGTAACCGCGTCAGGTCGGCCGCCCCGGCGTCGGGGCACACCACACTCCTCCCAAGGACAGGCCGTGCAAGTGCCGCCGGTGGAGTGCTTTGTCAAAAAATGGGAGCACAATAATAATGAGATCTGCGCACCACACCCGTTCTCTGGTCCTTCTGGGCCTGGGCAGCCTGACCCTTGGCTTGCCGATGCTCAGTTCGGCCGAAGGCTTCGTCGATGACGCCAAGGCGACACTGACGTTACGTAATGCGTATTTCAATCGCAACTTCGTCAATCCTGCATTTCCCAACAGCGCCAACCCCCAGGGCAAGGCGGAAGAGTGGACGCAGAGTTTCATCCTCGATGCCAAGTCCGGATTCACCCAGGGTGTGGTCGGCTTCGGCGTGGATGTGCTGGGTATGTACTCAGTGAAACTGGACGGCGGCAAGGGCACCGGCGGCACGCAGTTGCTGCCGATTCACGATGACGGTCGCCCGGCCGATGACTTCGGTCGCCTGGGTGTTGCAGGCAAGGCGCGGGTGTCCAAGACCGAACTGAAGGTCGGCGAATGGATGCCAGTGCTGCCGATTTTGCGCTCTGACGACGGCCGCTCGCTGCCACAGACCTTCCAGGGCGGGCAGATCACGTCCAAGGAACTGGCTGGGCTGACCTTGTACGGCGGCCAGTTCCGAGGCAACAGCCCGCGCAACGACGCCAGTATGGAAGACATGGCCCTCAACGGTCGTGGCGCGTTTACCTCGGATCGCTTCAACTTCGGCGGCGGCGAATATGCGTTCAACGACAAACGCACGCAGCTGGGTATCTGGTACGCCCAGCTCGAAGACATCTACAACCAGAAATTCATCAACCTGCTGCACAGCCAGCCAGTCGGCGATGTCACCCTGGGCGCCAACCTGGGTTACTTCTGGGGCGAAGAAGACGGCAACAAACTGGCTGGCGACCTCGATAACAAAACCGCTTACGCCCTGCTTTCGGCCAAGTACAAGGGCAACACGCTGTATGTCGGCCTGCAGAAAGTCAGCGGCGACGACGGCTGGTTCCGGGTCAACGGCACCAGCGGCGGGACCCTGGCCAATGACAGCTACAACGCCAGCTATGACAACGCCAAGGAAAAATCCTGGCAGCTGCGCCATGACCTCGACTTTGCCGTGCTCGGCGTCCCGGGCATGACCCTGATGAACCGTTATATCAGCGGTGACAACGTGCACACCGGCGCCATCACCGATGGCAAGGAATGGGGGCGTGAATCGGAACTGGCCTATACCGTGCAAAGCGGCTCGTTCAAAAGCCTGAACGTTCGCTGGCGCAACTCCAGCATCCGTCGCGACTTCAGCGCCAACGAGTTCGACGAAAACCGTATCTTCATCAGTTACCCGCTGTCGTTGCTCTAAACCTGAATGTGGAAATTGTCTGCAGGAGCGCCCGAGTACCACGAGGCCGCGATAGCGGTGCATCAGACAGGCCGCCATCGCGGCCTTGCGGTGCTCGGGCGCTGCTACACAATGGTGTTCCCGCCAGGGACAATCCGCCCAGCATTTCGACCTAAGTCGCGTTGACAATGCCAGCGGCGACTGCAAATAATCAGCCCAAGTCATACGACGACAGATGACACTAACAAGAACCGTCAAGGGATACTCATGACCACTACGCCAACCGCCCAGAATCCCTTCAACCGCCTGCTGCTGACCGGTGCGGCGGGCGGGCTGGGCAAAGTATTACGGCAAACCCTGAAGCCTTACGCCAAGGTCTTGCGCCTGTCGGACATCAGCGAGATGGCGCCCGCCGAAGGCAGCCACGAAGAAGTGCAGCTGTGCGATCTGGCCGACAAGCAGGCAGTGCATCAACTGGTCGAAGGCGTTGACGCGATTCTGCATTTTGGCGGCGTCTCGGTGGAACGTCCGTTCGAAGAAATCCTCGGCGCCAACATCAGCGGCGTCTTCCACATCTACGAAGCGGCGCGTCGCCATGGCGTAAAGCGGATCATCTTCGCCAGCTCCAACCACGTTATCGGTTTCTACCAGCAGGACGAAACCATCGATGCCCTCTCCCCTCGCCGCCCTGACAGCTATTACGGTCTGTCCAAGTCTTACGGCGAGGACATGGCCAGCTTCTATTTCGACCGTTATGGCATCGAGACCGTCAGCATCCGCATCGGCTCCTCGTTCCCGGAACCGCAGAACCGTCGAATGATGAGCACCTGGTTGAGTTTCGACGACCTGACGCAGTTGATCGAACGCTCGCTGTATACGCCCGATGTCGGCCACACCGTGGTCTACGGCGCGTCCGCCAACCGTGATGTCTGGTGGGACAACCGCTTCGCGGCGCACCTGGGTTACCAGCCCAGGGACAGCTCAGAACCCTTTCGTAACAAAGTCGAAGCGCAACCCATGCCCGCCGCCGATGATCCGGCGATGGTCTATCAAGGTGGCGCATTTGTCGCTTCGGGCCCGTTTGGCGACAACTGAAATACCTGGCGGCCTGTTCGCGTTCAGACCCGGTGTCTGAGGCCCTGAGGAGCCTGCATGCAAAGGAATTACCGCTAAAAAATCACTGTAAACATCCAACTGCACTACAAAAACAACAACATTGGAGTTATCCATGGATTTCAAACGCAAGCTTCTCATTGCAGCACTCCCCCTGGCCTTCTGCATGTCGGGCCTGGCCCAGGCCGAAGTCAAAATCAAATTCGCCGAGGTTCACCCGGCCGGTTATGCACCGGTAGTGGCCGAGCAGAACATGGGCAAAAAGCTCGAAGAGCAGTCCAAAGGCGAGATCAGCTTCAAGATGTATGCCGGCGGTGTGCTGGGCTCCGAGAAAGAAGTGGTCGAACAGGTGCAGTCGGGCGCTATCCAGATGACGCGCGTGAGCCTGGGCATCGTTGGCCCGGTGGTGCCTGACGTCAACGTCTTCAACCTGCCCTTCGTGTTCCGCGATCAGGCGCACATGCGCACGATCATTGACGGCGAGATCGGGCAGGAAATTCTCGACAAGATCACCAACTCCGACTTCAACATGGTCGCCCTGGCCTGGATGGATGGCGGCACGCGCAACCTGTACACCAAAAAGCCGGTACGCAGCATTGCCGACCTCAAAGGCATGAAAATCCGTGTGCAGGGCAACCCATTATTCATCGACACCTTCAATGCCATGGGCGGCAGCGGCATCGGCATGGCCACGGGTGAAATCTTCAGCGCCCTGCAGACCGGCGTCATTGACGGTGCAGAGAACAACCCGCCCACCTACTTCCAGCACAACCACTACCAGAACGCCAAGTTCTTCACCATCACCGAGCACTTGATCCTGCCCGAGCCGATCGTGATGGCCAAAACCACCTGGACCAAGCTCACCCCGGAGCAACAGGCGCTGGTGAAAAAAGTGGCGCGTGAAGCTCAGGCCGAAGAGCGCGTGCTGTGGGACAAATCGTCTGCCGACGCCGAAACCAAACTCAAGGCGGCCGGTGTCGAGTTCATCACCCTGACCCCTGAGCAGAAGAAGGCTTTCTACGACGCCACCCAGCCAGTGCGTGACAAATACGGCGCGCCGTTCAAAGAGCTGATCAGCCGCATCGAAGCCGTGCAGACCAACCCGGCATTGGCCGCACCCAAAAACTGAGCACTCCCGACCTGTCCGTCAGATAACGCCGCGGGGGCGAGCGCACGCTCGTTCGCCGCCGCAGTGGTGAGCCTCCATGAAAAACACGCTGTTAAAGATCAATGACGTTATTTACCGCGTCAGCATCGGCATCGCCGGATTGTCGGTGCTGATCATGACCCTGATCATTCCCTGGGGGATTTTTGCCCGCTACGTGCTGGGCACCGGCTCAAGCTGGCCGGAACCGGTGGCGATCCTGCTGATGGTGGTGTTCACCTTCTTCGGCGCCGCAGCGAGCTACCGCGCCGGTGCGCACATGGCGGTGTCCATGGCCATTGATCGCGCTCCGCTGCATCTGCGCAAGTACGCCGCACTGCTGGTGCAAGTGCTGATGGCCATTGTCGCGCTGTTCATGATCGTCAAAGGCTTCAAGCTCTGCGCCACCACCTGGAACCAGTTCATTGGCGAGCTGCCGGGGCTGCGCGTCGGCATTTCCTATCTGCCCATCCCCATTGGCGGGATGGTGACGCTGATCTTCATTCTGGAAAAGATTTTCCTGGGCGATCAGAGCCATCGTCCGGTCATGCATTTTCACGTCGAAGAAGCCGAAGGTGCTGCATAAATGGACGCTCTCATACTCTTGGGCAGCTTTATCGCGCTGATCCTGGTCGGCATGCCGGTGGCTTATGCACTGGGGCTGTCTGCCCTGATCGGCGCCTGGTGGATCGATATTCCGGCTGACGCGCTGATGATCCAGATTGCCGGCGGGGTGAACAAATTTTCGCTGCTGGCCATTCCGTTCTTCGTCCTCGCCGGGGCAATCATGGCCGAAGGCGGCATGTCACGGCGGCTGGTGGCGTTCGCTGGAGTACTCGTGGGTTTTGTGCGTGGCGGTCTGTCGCTGGTCAACATCGTGGCGTCGACTTTCTTCGGCGCCATTTCCGGCTCTTCCGTGGCAGATACGGCTTCGGTGGGTTCGGTGCTGATTCCGGAAATGGAGCGCGCAGGCTACCCGCGTGACTTCTCCACCGCCGTGACGGTCAGTGGCTCGGTGCAGGCGCTGCTGACGCCGCCAAGCCATAACTCGGTGCTGTACTCGCTGGCGGCGGGCGGTTCGGTCTCGATCGCGTCGCTGTTCATGGCCGGGATAATGCCCGGCCTGCTGCTCAGCGCGGTAATGATGGGCCTGTGCATGATCTTCGCGCGCAAGCGCAATTACCCCAAGGGTGAAGTCATCCCGCTGCGTCAGGCGCTGAAAATTGCCGCCGATGCGCTGTGGGGCATGATGGCGCTGGTGATTATCCTGGGCGGTATCCTATCGGGTGTCTTCACGGCGACCGAATCAGCGGCGATTGCCGTGCTCTGGTCGTTCTTCGTCACCATGTTCATTTACCGCGACTACAAGTGGCGTGACCTGCCCAAGCTGATGCACCGGGCAGCCCGCACCATTTCCATCGTGATGATCCTGATCGGTTTCGCCGCCAGCTTCGGTTACATCCTGACGCTGATGGAAATTCCGATGAAGATTACAACGGCGTTCCTGACCCTGTCGGACAACCGTTATGTGATCCTGATGTGCATCAACGTGATGTTGCTGCTGCTGGGCACCATCATGGACATGGCGCCGCTGATTCTGATCCTCACCCCCATTCTCCTGCCGGTTGTTGCCAGCGTGGGCGTGGATCCGGTGCACTTCGGCATGATCATGCTGGTGAACCTGGGGATCGGGTTGATTACGCCGCCGGTGGGTGCCGTGCTGTTCGTCGGTGCGGCGGTGGGCAAAGTCACCATCGAAGCCACCGTGAAGGCTCTGCTGCCGTTCTACGCCGCGCTGTTTCTGGTGCTGATGCTGGTGACCTACATCCCGGCCATCTCGCTGTGGCTGCCGAGCGTGGTGTTGTAACAGATCCGCATGAAACCCTGTGGGGCTCGACGTGGGACCGGCTTCAGCCGGGAAGAGGACAGTACATTCACCGCATATGCTGCGACTGGAATACTGTCTTCCCGGCTAAAGCCGGTCCCACGACCCCATTTACATCTCATTGATGGACCTGGTTTTCCAGCCAAGGAGGCTGGGTGTTTATGTCTGCTCCTGCGCTTTTCCCCCGCCACATTGCAGTCCTGATTCTTGCCCTGCTCGCCTGCGCCTTTGCAGGCAACCACATCGCGGCACGTATTGCCTTCGACCATGACACCGGCTTGCTGCTGGCGATCCTCTGTCGCTCCGGAGTGACCTTGCTGGTGCTGACAGGCCTGGTGCTCTGGCAACGGGAACGACCACGCCTGAGCGCCAATACCTGGCGCTGGCAACTGCTGCTGGGCCTGTTGATCGCAGCGCAGAGTTTTTGCATCTATTCTGCCGTGGCGCGTATTCCTGTTGCCCTGGCCTTGTTGATTGCCAACGTTGCGCCAATCCTGCTGGTGCTGCTGACCTGGGCATTGGGTGGAGCGCGACCCGGCGCCCGCGCGGCGATGCTGATGGGGCTGATTCTGCTTGGGCTGGTTTTCGCCCTTGACGTGCCGGCGCGCTTGTCCGGCCAGCACAGCAGCGAGGGCCAGTGGCTACAAGGCATCGGCTTTGGCTTTGCCGCCGCCGGCGTTTTCGCCTGCGCGCTATGGATCACCGACCACAAATTGTCGTCCTTGCGCGGCACTGTGCGCAGCATGCTGACGATGTTCATCGTGTTCAGCGCCGCCAGCGTGGCGGGGGTCAGCGGCGTGTTGCCAGGCGGTGTCGCGCTGCCGACCTCGAGCACAGGCTGGACCGCACTGGTGTGCCTGGTCACGTTGTACGGCGTGGGCTTTTCGCTGCTGTTCATTTGCGTGAACCGCCTGGACATGGCGCGCAACGCACCGGTGATGAACATTGAGCCAGTGGCGAGCCTGCTGTTTGGCTGGCTGATTCTCGATCAATTGCTCAGTCGCGGGCAGGTCATCGGCGGCCTGATCGTGGTGACAGGCATCGTGCTCCTGACGTGGCGCCGAGCGAATGCCTGAGGCCATCTTTCATTCCTGCATGACACAAGGCCAGACGACATGGCGACACAAATTCTGACCCTGGAAGATGGCGTCACTCGCCTGACCCTGGCGCCGCAAATCGGCGCCAGCATCGTCAACTGGAGCGTGATTGCCAGTGATCAGCCGCTGCTGCGCCACAGCAGCGACGAGGCCATTGCGGCAGGGCTCCCGCGACGCCTGGCGTGTTATCCGCTGGCGCCCTGGTCCAACCGCATTGGCGCGGGGGGCTTCGACACGCCCGCTGGCTGGCTGGCATTGCAGCCCAACAGCGCCAGTGATGCCCTGCCGATTCATGGCAGCGCCTGGCAGCAGGCCTGGAGCGTGGTTGAACACAGCACCTGCCACGCCTGTCTGCAGCTGGACAGCGTGACACCCTTTGCCTATCGCGCAGAGCTTGCGTTCGTGCTGGAAGACGGCGCCCTGCGCATCACCCTCGGCGTGACCCATCGCGCCCCGCGAGCTGCATGGCATGGCCTGGGGTTTCATCCTTACCTGCCACGCACAGCGAATACTCGGCTGCGGGCGAAGGCAGCACAGGTCTGGCTGTGCGACGACTCAGGCTTGCCGACCCAGGCGATTGATCTGCCGGGCGAGTGGGATTTCAATACCTCAACAAGGCTGCCCCAGGCCCGGCTGGATAACGGCTTCACCGAATGGGACGGCAATGCCCTGATCAGCCAGCCAGATCTGGGCTACGAGCTGGAGTGCGAGGCCAGCGGCATCCAGTGCTATCTGGTGTTCTGCCCTCCGGGGCAGGATTTCTTCTGCTTCGAGCCCGTCAGCCACCCCGTCAACGCCCACCATTTGCCAGGGCGTCCGGGGTTGCGGTTGCTGCAGCAGGGGGAGTCGACGCAGCTCAAGTTCAGCCTGCGTTATAGCCCGATCTGAAGCCGCGACAGCGCGGCAATACTGTTTTGTAGGAGCGCCCGAGCAGCGCGAGGCCGCGATGGCGGTCTGTCTGATACACCGCTATCGCGGCCTCGCGATGCTCGTGCGCTCCTGAATGTCCACGTTTACTGTCCTGCAGTGGGGCGTCCGGACATTGGGGCAACGGCTCAATCGCTGCGCTGGACCTTCACGCCCAATGACTGCAAGGCAGCCCAATAACCGGGGTAGGTCTTGCCCACGCAATCGGGGTCCTGAATCCTGATGCCGGCGATCTTCAGCCCCGCCAGTGCGAAACACATGGCGATGCGGTGATCGGCATGGGTGTCGATCAACGCATCGACGCTGCGCCCGGCCAGTTGCGGGTCGGCGTGGACGATCAGATCATCGCCCTCCTCGACCGCCAAACCTGGCGCAATCGCGCACAGCCCGTGGGACAATGCGGAAATGCGGTCGCACTCCTTGACCCGCAGATTGGCCAGACCGACGAAGCGAACCGGCTGATTATTGAACGCGGCCAGCACCGCAAGCGTCGGGATCGCGTCCTGCATCTGCGAGCCATCGATCACCGCTGGCATGTCCGGGAAGCGCTCGATCAACTGGCTGGCCAGGGCGTCAGGCTGGGTGAACGCCTCGGTGGCGACGCCCAGATCGATGCGCCCGCCGGTCAGCGCCTGGGCCGCCCAGAGGTAAGTGGCGGCCGAAGCATCTGGCTCGATATGAAAATCAGTCGCTTGATACCCCGTGGCGTTGACCTTCCAGGCGGTGTCGCTGATGGCTTCGACCTGCGCACCGAAGGCCTTCATGGCCGCCAGCGTCAGATCGACATAACCGCGCGCACCGATGTCGCTGCCGGTCAGGGCCACTTCAATGGGCCCTTTGCCACAGGCGCCTGCCATCAGCAGCGCGGAAACATACTGGCTGGACAGGTTGCCGTCGATCTCAATGCGCCCTGCCGCCAGGCCGCCGCGCCCCTTGATGGCGACGGGTGGGCAGCCGCTCGGCGCGCTGACGTCAACGCCCATGCGTTGCAGCGCGTCCACCAGCGGCCCAATCGGGCGCTTGCGCATGTAGTCGTCGCCATCGACGACGAAATCGCCCTCAACGTTGGCCAGCGCTGCGGTCAGAAAGCGCGTTGCCGTCCCGGCATTGCCGAGGAACAGTGGCTGCTGCGGCGCAGACCAATGGCCGCTGCTGGTGACCACAAAGGTGCTGTCGTCTGGCTCGTCGACCTGCACGCCCATCAGCCGCAAGGCCTCGGACATGACGCGCGTGTCATCACTCTTGAGCGCACCGCTCAGGCGGCTGGTGCCTTTGGCCAGGCCTGCCAGCAGCAGCGCGCGGTTGGTGATGGACTTGGAGCCAGGCGGGCTCACGCGCCCGATCAATGGCTGGTCGACAGGAGTTACCGTGAGTGTGGATTGAGGTCGCATGATGTCCGTGATGGTCGCCGGAAAAATCCCGATCCTACCAGCAATCGGGGTTTAATTCGTAACCTTGAACCCGACGCGCCGGATTATTGCGGCGGCGCACCCGAGAGCTGCTGCAATTGAGCATTGGCGGCCTGCAACAGGTGGCGGTTGGTGGCGACATCGGTAACGTCGTAGATCACCAGGCAGACATGAGTGATTTCGCTGTTGGTCGAACGCAGCGGAAACAGCGTCGTGTTCTGGTACATGAAATCTTCGCGCCCGGTGATCGGCTGGTAATTCTTGAACCGCACCAGATACGGGCGCTGTTCCCAGATGGTGAACGCAGGCGTGCCCAGGGTCACGACGCTTTCCACCTTGCGGCTGAACCATTGCTGATTCAGCTCCGGGAACAACTCGAAGAACGAGCGGTTGGCGGCATCATAAGGCACCACCCCCGAGCGGTTTTCCATAAACGTGTTCCACACCTGCACACGGTAGTCGCGATCAAGCACGACCACGCCAACATCGATGTTCTGGGTGATCGTCAGCAGCCAGTGAAGCTCGTTGATATCAATGCGATCAGTCATCGGTCAGCCCATCAGGTAAGCGAGTTTTTTGCTCAGCCGTTCAACCGAGTCTTCGGTGAACAGCATCAGCAGGTCGAAATTGACGTTATGCCCTTCCAGGCTGTAGCTGATTTCAACGGCCAGGGTTTTCTGCCAGCGCTGCTGGTTGATCCGGATCAGGTCGTCAATGCCGCCCTGGGAGCCGAGCACTTGCGGGTGCCCCTGGGAGAACTCGACGTCGATCTGCTCGGCGATTCCGCTCAGGCAGGCGCCGATGAGAATAGTCGACAGATCCAGCAGCATCTCGCCATCGGAATAGTCAGCAGCATCGCGCTTCAACAGCGCACCCATGTCGGCGATTTCCGAATCATGAAAGATCAGCAAGGCTTCGCCGGCAATGCCACCGCCGATGTAACCCTGGCACACGGCCGTCAGACGTGCGCTGCTGTGGGCGTCGGCCAGAGCCATGTGCAGCTCGCCGACTTCCAGCATGTTGACGTTAGGCACCGGCAATTTCACGAACACGCCCAGCACCTTGGCCAACAGCGCGGCGGCGCGGCCCATGGCGACGTTGATGGTCTCGCGAAAGGCGTCCTGAAAACTGATGGCCGCGCCGCTGATGGCAGGGGCGACGGCCACCACCGGCGCGCTGGCGGGCACGCCCAGCAGCCCCAGGCGAGCCAGGGCCTCTTTAAGCTGGTCCGGGTCCGCCGGTTTTTTCAGAAAAGCCAGCGCACCCAATTCCATGACCCGGCGCACCGCTTCGTCCTGCACGTCACCGGAGACCACGATGATTTTGCTCTGCAGGTTTTCGGCGCGGATCGCTGCCAGGGTCTCATAGCCATCCATCACCGGCATGGTCAGGTCCAGCAGCATCACATCGCCAAGGCCCCTGCGCACCGCATCGAGGCCTTCCAGGCCATTGGTGGCCAGCGTGGCGGACACATCCCATTCGGGAGGTAAAGCTCTCAACAGCTGCTTGCGCGCCATGTTCGAGTCGTCGCAAATCACCAGGGGAATCGTCGGCATTGCCTGTCACTCACTGCAAAATAATTCTGGCGCAAGCATCGATGGGGTTTCTGGCATTAGCGAGACGCCAAACCCCCTCGATCGCAGGTCCGTGATCGGGTCATGCAGCGGGACCTGCGTCAAATAATCCGCGCAGGTCTCGCCAAATGCCCCCTATGCGAAATTCTCTGCAATATCCATGCTCGTTGAGCGCCCGCAAACGATAGCGCGTGCGGGACGCTGAAAAATGCTCACTACGCTCAGCGCGATTTTACATAAGGCCAACTTCAAGGCGCGTATAACTAACTCAAACTTTGCAGCGAACAAACTATAAGTTCTTGGAAATAAAGGCAAAATGCCACCTTTTGCCGAGTGAGAAGATTTTTCGTTTGCGTGCTTGCTTTAATCGATTAGCTAAACCACACTCAGGTTAGCTGAACGACAATATACAGGCGTCAGTGGAGTGACCTCGACGGCCTCCCTGCCTGCATGACCCCGCCCAGGAAATCACCGGCTCCAGGCGGACAGCGCAAGGTGAAAAAAGGTCCACCGCCTTGCGAAATAAAACCAAACCCGACCAAATATCTTTATAAATCAAATAGTTATCTAAATAACTTGAGCCACTCCCGCCCCCTTCTTTCATACTTCAAAACCTTATAAAGACTGACCCTTCTGGCAAAAGTTTCCGCCCTGAAAAATAATAAAAAAAACCGCATATAAAGCTTTGCGCTCATTGCCAATGCTGTTAATAATCGGCCCAACACCGGGTGGCAAGGCAATGCGCCATATCACAAGACGTGAACATCAAATCTCTATTCTGATTTAACCCCGGCCCGTTAAATACTCATTCGCCAAGTCGCTCAAGACCTTTATATGCCTTGAGCGAGTTGCTATGCGGCGCAGAAATGCGCGAGGAGGGCATCATCGCCACTAGTCAATCGAGGACCAAGGTTCTCTCGATCTTCGGAACGCGGCCGGAAGCAATCAAAATGGCCCCCCTGGTCAAGGCCCTTGCGGCAGAATCCGGGGTGGAATCGCTGATCTGTGTCACCGGTCAGCACCAGAGCATGCTCAAGCAAGTGCTGGATCTGTTTGATCTCACGCCCGACTTCAGCCTCGACGTCATGACGCCGAAGCAGAATCTCAACACGCTGACAGCTGCCCTTTATGGCGCCATCGATCCGATCCTGGAACGCGTTCAGCCTGATCGCGTGCTGGTCCACGGCGACACTACGTCTGCCATGGTTGCCGCGATGGCAGCGTTTCACCGCCGTATTCCCGTCGGTCACGTCGAGGCCGGCTTGCGTACTGGTGACATTCGATCGCCGTGGCCGGAAGAAATGAATCGTCGCTGCATCGACCTGGGCGCTGACCTGCTGTTCGCACCGACCCTGGAGTCACGTACTAACCTGTTGGGCGAACGCCTGCAAGGTCGCTCGTTCGTCACCGGCAACACGGTGATCGATGCCCTGCAAATGACTGCTGCCAGGATCGATCAGGACCACATGCTGCGCGAGCGCCTGGACAGTCAGTTCGCCTTCATCAAGCCAGGCCGCAAGGTGCTGCTGGTGACCGGTCACCGCCGCGAGAACTTCGGCGACGGCTTCCTCGATATCTGCAAGGCGCTGCGCGTACTGGCCGGCCGTCGCGATATCCAGATCGTTTATCCGGTCCACTTGAACCCTAACGTGCAAGGGCCGGTCAACGAACACTTGGGCGGGCTGGACAACGTTCACCTCATCGAACCGCTGGACTACCTGGCTTTCGTGCGTCTGATGCAGCGCTCCCACGTGATCCTTACCGATTCGGGCGGCGTGCAGGAAGAGGCCCCTTCGCTGGGCAAACCGGTGCTGGTGATGCGTGAAGTCACCGAGCGTCCTGAAGCTGTAGCCGCAGGAACAGTGCGTCTGGTTGGCACTTCGCCAGATTCAATCATCAGTGGTGTCGAGGCACTGTATGATGACGACCTTCTGTGGCGTCGTGCGTCCCAGGCGGCCAATCCTTATGGCGACGGCAAAGCCAGTTCGCGGATCGTCGATGTGCTGCTGGACCGCCCCATGCATGAATTCGTCGTCGGCCAATCACCGATCTTTACCGAACATCCATTGCTACTCCCGCAAGCGGGGCTCGCAAAAACGGTTTCCACATTCAAATAATCCATTTGCCTCAACCAGCCCGAGATCTGCCTGAATGAAGTCTTCTGTTGCCATTAATACGGGCGCGCTTAGCGCCTTTGCCTGTGGCGTGAGCCTGCTCGCGCTCATGCCAAGTTTCGCCCTGGCCGCTGACAGCCCGCTCACCCAGGCAATCAACCGGCTGAACACCGATACCCTGCAGCAGCGCGAAATCCGCCTGAGCGATCTGGGTATCGATGCACCCATCATCCTGGGTTCGACCGATTCGCGTCGCGAGCTGTACCTGCCGGTTCCGGCCGGTGTGCCGTTGACCGACGCCTCGCTGCAATTCGACGCCAGCTACCTGAGCGGCGAAAGCGGTCGCAACACCATGCTGCTGTCGCTCGATGGCTACCCGGTCCGTGCCGAAGGCCTCAACGAGCCGCAAGGCAACGCCAGCGCGACGCTGGGTGTCGACAAAGCTCCGCGTGACAGCGGCTCGGTACGCTTCGGTGTGGCCTGGTCTTCGATTGTCTCGCGCGTTCTGTGTGAAGACGAACGCATGATCGGCAACGTGCTGCGTATCGACCCAAGCACCCGCCTGACATATAGCTACGACGCCAGCCAGTTGCAGGACGTCGGCGCCGCCTGGAACGCCCTGCCCGGCAAACCTGGCATCCTCGTGGCACCCGGCAGCCTGGCCGCCGACAGCTACGACGCCGCCTGGCGTCTGGGTGTGGCCCTGGAGCGCATCGGCAAGCACGCGCGCATTCTGCCGTTCCCGGCACTGCAGGACAGCGTCGACGTGAGCGGCCTGAATATTCCCGCTGAACTGCTGAACATCCCGGCATTCGCCAGCCTTAATAGCAAAGGCACGCTGACGCTCAACGATCAGGCACAGATCGGCGCCCTGCTGGTCCTCGGCCAGACGCCTAACGTGCAAGCGGACCTGGCCATCAATGACCCGCAATTGCTCAAGGCGATAAACGATTCGCTCGACGCCCTGCAGGCCCAGGTTCAGGAGCGCGACGCCGCTGCCGTCCCGGCGCTGACGCAATGGCGTGAGCGCCACGTCAACACCGGCCTTAAAGCCGGTAACGACAATGTACGTCTGGCGCTGCTGGGCAGCCGTCCGATGCTGATGATCGCGCCGCAATCCACTGGCAAGGCGCTGACGCTGTTCAGCTCGGCCTGGAACAAGCTGGCCCGCAGCCGTCAATTGACCGTTGGCGAAGCGCAAACGCCGCTGCCAGCCGACGGCCGCATTGCCCTTTCGCGCCTGGGCGGCAACCCTGGCACCATCGACGTGCTGGCCAAGTCCGACTGGAGCGCTTCATTCCCGCTGGGCAGCGTCGCCTACGACGGTCGCCTGCCAACCCAGGCGGTGATAGACGTCGCCGCAGCGCCGGGCGCGTCCAATACTGCGCCCGTCGCTTCGCTGTTTCTCAATGATTACCTGATTGGTGCCGAGCAGTTGATCGCCAATGGCGAAAAACAGCGCATCCAGGCGCGCATCCCAAGCTATGCACTGGGCTCCACCAACGTGCTGCGCGTGTCGTTCCAGCGCCAGCCGGTCAGCGATCGCTGCCTGGAAACGCCGCAGGCGTTCCCGGTTTCGGTATTGCCAACCAGCCACGTGGTGCTTGAGAAAGTCGACGTCAACGAAGACTTCTCCGGCATGGCCGCGCGCTTTGCCGTCGACACCCAGGTTCTGGTGCCACAGAGCTGGCTGGATCAGCCGGCCAGCAGCCTGCCGCAAGTGATTGCAGTCGCCGACGCTAGCGGTGTGTCGCCACTGCGCGCACAGCTCAAAGTCAGCGCTGACCCGAAAGCTGCCGTCACGCCGGACAAATCGTTCCTGGCCTTCGACCTGCCGGTCAAGGACAGCAAGGAAGGCGTAAAGGTTGACGACCAGGGTCGCCTGCGCATCAACCACAAGGATCAGGTCCTGCTCGATCTGCAACCGCTGAACAACCTGGCTTCGCTGCAAGTGGTCGAGTCCGGTGGTCAGCACGGCGTGATCTACAACACGCTGGGTAAAGATGCACCGCGCTTCGCCAAGCCGATCCTGCTGACCCGCGGCGACGTCAGCATCCTGGGTGACCAGGGCGCAGTCACCACGCTGGACAGCAAGGACCCAAGCGGCAGCCAGCTGATCGAACGTGAAGAACCGAAGGGTATGGACGCCTGGCGCAAGCCGTCACTGCTGTGGCTGGTACCGGCCGGTATCCTGCTGTTCCTCGTGCTGTTGCTGGTTGGCCGCAGCGCCCGCCGCAATCGTCAATAACGGGAACCTGAGATGACGTCGCTCTATTGGCCTTATTGGCTGGCTCATTACTACAGCTTCCTGGAAGTGGCGACGATCGTTGTCGCCGTGCTGATCCTGATTTCCAGTCTCGATGACTTGTTCATCGACCTCTGGTACTGGTCGCGCCGGATTTATCGCAGCATGACGGCAGGCCGCAAATACCGGCCGCTGACTGTCGAGCAGCTGATGGCGCGCGACGAGCAACCGCTGGCAATCATGGTTCCGGCCTGGCTGGAGTACGACGTCATCGCGCCGATGATCGAGAACATGGTGTCGACGCTGGATTACCAGAACTACGTGGTCTTCGTCGGCACCTACATCAATGATCAGCGCACCATCGACGAAGTCGAGCGCATGCGCAGGCGTTACAAGCAGCTGTATCGCGTGGAGGTCCCGCATGCGGGGCCGACGTGCAAGGCTGACTGCCTGAACTGGGTCATCCAGGCGATTTTCCTGCATGAGAAAACCCACAACATGACCTTCGCCGGTGTCGTGCTGCACGACAGCGAAGACGTGTTGCATCCGCTTGAGCTGCGCCTGTTCAACTACCTGTTGCCGCGCAAGGACATGATCCAGCTGCCGGTGGTGTCCCTGGAACGCAACTGGTACGAGTGGGTAGCCGGCGTATACATGGACGAGTTCGCCGAATGGCACGGCAAGGATCTGGTGGTGCGTGAAAGCATGACCGACACCGTGCCTTCCGCCGGTGTCGGCACCTGTTTCTCGCACCGCGCCCTGCGCGTGCTGGCCGGTGAAACCGAAAACATGCCGTTCAACACCGACAGCCTGACCGAGGACTACGACGTCGGCGCTCGCCTGTCGAAAGTCGGCATGAACGCCATCTTTGTGCGCTTCCCGGTGCAATACCGCGTGCTGCGCAAATCGTGGTTCCGCAAACCTTACGAATCAACCCTGAGCATGCCGTTGTGCGTGCGCGAATTCTTTCCGGACACCTTCCGCACCGCCTTTCGCCAGAAAGCGCGCTGGACCCTGGGTATCGGCCTGCAAGGCTGGGAACAGATGGGCTGGACCGGCTCGCTGGCTAACCGTTACCTGCTGTTTCGCGACCGCAAGGGCGTGGTCACCGCGTTTGTCAGCATCATTGCCTATCTGATCCTGGTGCAACTGCTGGCGCTGATCATCCTGCGCCAGAGCGGCTTGTGGGACGTCAGCTTCCCGACGCCGTTCGAAGCCAACGGCTGGATCAAATACCTGCTGCTGGCCAACGGTATTGCCCTGGCCTGGCGTGTGATTCATCGCTGCTATTTCACTGCGGTGCTTTACGGCTGGCAACACGGCCTGCTGTCGATCCCGCGCATGGTGGTGGGCAACTTCGTCAACTTCATGGCCGCTTCCCGGGCCTGGCGTATGTTCCTGGTCGGCAAGCTGCTCAATCGCAAGCTGGTCTGGGACAAGACCATGCACGACTTCCCATCCACTGACCTGGTAGCCATCGCGCCGCGCAAACTCGGCAGCGTGCTGCTGTCGTGGCAGGCGATCAACGAGCACAACCTGCAAAGCGCGCTGGACCAGCAGCAGACCCGGCAAGTGCCGCTGGGTCGCATTCTGCTCACCAATGGCTGGCTCGACGATGAAACCCTGGCCGAAGCCATTGCCTTCCAGAACGAGATGCCACGGGTGTTCGACGTGGCAGGCAAAGCGACGCAATCCGGCCAGACACTGGCTGATGAGTTCGCCCTGCGCTGGCGCGTGGTGCCCTTGGGCAATGACGTTCACGGCCAGCCGCAGGTTGCCGTTGCCAGCCCGCTGTCGCCTGAAGCGCTGCAACAGGTCAGCGAACAGCTGGGCGGCGAGCCGGTGCAGATGATTGCCCGCGAAAGCGAAATCGTCGCCCACCTGCGCCTGCTCAACAGCAGCCAGGGTCAGTTGCCGCTCGATTCCCACACACCGCTACTGGGCGATCTGCTGATCGAGAGCGGCCAGCTGGATCGCAACGTATTCAACAACGCGATGCTTCACTATCGCCCGCAAGAGCACGGCCGTATTGGCGATTACCTGGTGGACATCGGCGTGTTGCCGCGCGCCACCATCGAGCAGGCGGTTGCCCGTCAGCACAGCCATTCGCAGCCGGAGCCCGCCTTATGAAACGCTCGCTGCTGAGCCTGATGGTGGCGGGCATGAGTCTTGTGCCCGCACTGAGCCATGGCGAAACCCTGCCGCTGCCGTTGACCGGCCCTGCGTACCAGAGCGCCAACGAAGCCTATGCCGCCTACGACCGCAAGGACTACGACCTGGCGATTGCCAAGGCCCGCGAAGCCCTGCGTCAGCGCGCCGACATTACCCGCCTCAATCGTCTGATCGAGCTGGCGCAACGCGACAAGGAGCTGCGCGACAACCCGCGCCGTTATCCACAACAGAAAGCGCGCCCTGCTGAACCGGGGTTCGCCGTTGCCGCCCAAGCCTTCAAGGCCTACGACCGGGACAATTTCGCCCTCGCTGCCGAGTCGGCGCGCAAGGCTGTCGCCCAGGCGCCGAGGCGTATGGATTATCGGCTGCTGCTGATTGAGTCCCTGCAACGCCAACAGCAACTGGCGCAAGCCGATCAGGCCACCACTGAGGCCTTGCGGGTGTTCCCCAATGACGACGCGCTGCTGATGCGCCGCGAAGCCATTCGCCGTCAGCTCGCTGCTCCGTTGGCCATCGCCGGTTATCGCGCGCTGCAACAGAACAATCTGCCACTGGCAGTGGATCAGGCGCGCAAGGCCGTAGGTTGGTCACCCGAGATCAGCGCGCATCAGCAACTGCTGATCAGCGCCCTGCTCGCGTCAAAGGATTTCGGTGGCGCGGAACAGGCGGCCACCGGCGCGCTGGCCCAGGATGATGGCGAAATCGCGCCGTGGATTCTGCGCAGCTATGCATTGAACCGTCAGGGCAAGGTTCAGGCGGCCCAGGCCGACCTGAACAAGGCCCTGGCCATCGACGGCCTGCTGGAATCCGAAGAGCGCGAGATTCGTTTCTTCGCCGCAGACCTGGCCCTGGCCAATGGCCAACCGCAGCAGGCACTGGATCAGCTGGAAAAACTGCCAGCAGATGACAGCGGTGAAGTGGCGCGTCGGCGTGCGGCGGCCCAGGTCGCCGTGCGGCAACAGAACAACGGCGTGAAAGTCGCAGCCCGCTTCCCGGCGCCTGCGCTGAACTGTCAGGAAAGCGCCTTCGGCCTGATCTGCGACATCTGGCCGGGCAACCAGCGCGATGGTGGCACCGACATCGCCGTGCAGGCGTACGCCGCACTGGCCCGCAAAGACGCCGCTTCGGCCGCGACCCTGGCCAGCGAAGCTATCCGCCGTGCGCCGGAAAACCCGGCTTATCGCAGCCTGCTGGTCAGCGCACTGACTGAACAGAAGCAGTTGCCGCAAGCCATCGACGCCGCCAGCCAGGGCATTGCCGCCAATGGCGACAACGCGCGCCTGCTGGCTCAGCGTGGAAGCCTGCGTCAGCAGACCGGCGACGATGCCGGAGCGCGCAAGGATTTTACCCAGGCACTCGCCCTGGGCAGCTTGCCGACTTACGAAGAGGCCAGCCTCTACGCCGCCCTCGGTCAGCGTCGCACCGCTCGCGAGCGCTTGCAGCAGGCGCGTGATGCGGGCGAACTGGAAGGCATGAGCGACCTGCAAGTGGCTTATCTGTCGGTGCAGGCCGGTGACGATGACGCCGCGCACGAGTCATTCCGCAAGGCCGACGCCGCCGCCCCGCTGCCGCCAACGGCGACCCAGGATGCGGCGTACAACGCCATGCGGGTCAACGACGACGAGCAGGCCGTGGGCTATTTCAAACGCGTGATCGACGCGGAAAAATCCGGCGAGCTGCAAATGCCCGCCCAGCAACTGTTCGATACCCGCCGCGCGGTGGCCGATGTCTCGCGCACCTGGGGCTTGATCAATACCACCAGTTATCGAGGCAACAGTTCCAGCAGCGGCCTGAGTTCAGCGCCCAGCACGGGTTCCAATGGTAACGCTGGCAGCGGTGGCAGCAGCGGTAGCAATGACAGCCTGCAAAACACCACCGAACTGTCGTGGCGGCCGCTGGGTTATCGCAATGCCCGCTTTGTCGAGCTATATGGCCGCGTGACCGATACGCTGTGGGCCAAGGAAGGTGATTCCGACACCGGCCTGGACGCGCTGCAAGGCGCACTCGGCGTCCGGATCAAACCGTTCTCGTCGCTCAACGTCATGGCGGCGTTTGAACGCACCTTCCCCCTGGGCTCGTCCGACATCGACGGCGACTGGCTGCTGCGTCTGGGCTACGGTTCCAGCATCGGCACCGATCTGCGGGTCGATACGCCAAGCTGGTGGACGTCGCAGCTGTTCGCCGAAGCGGGTCACTACATCAACGATTCGCGCAACTACATCAACAGCGAATGGCAAGGTGGCCGCAGCTACGCCATCGGCGGCACCGGCTCGCGCTGGGTCACCTTCCCGCACGTGGTCGCGGCTTACGATTACGACTCGAAGATGAACAGCAAGAACGGCGCCGATGGCGGCACTGACTATTCGTCCGGCCATGCCGCAGGCGTTGGCGTGGGTAACAACGTGCGCTACTGGTTCCGCGAAGACGCTTACAACGCGCCGCGTTCCTATGTGGATTTTTCTCTGCAATACCGAGTGAAAGTGTCTGGCGACGATCGCGCCAAAGGCGTGTTCGCTCGCCTGACTTACTCCTATTGAGGCCTCTTATGTTCCCTCGAATCTGTTTGTGGCTGGGCCTGAGCCTGGCCGCCACAGCGGCTCAGGCCGCTTCTGAAATCGCTCAGCTGTACGCCTCCAAGCTGCCGGAAGGCTCGGCCTGGGTGCGCGTGGTCAACCCCGCGGACGCCGCTGCGCAAGTGAGCCTCGACAAAGGCACCAGCTTCAACCTGTCGGCGCAGACCACCGTGGCCAGCCCGTTTCAGGTGGTGGATGCGCGCCAGTCGGTGCGCCTGAGCGTGAACGGTCGCGAGATCAAGGACATCAAGGCGCCCGTCAGTGCCTTCGTCACCTTGATTCTGGACAGCAACCCTGCCGTCGCGCCCCGCGTGGTAATCGATCCGCAGGTGCGCGGCAAGGACCTGCGCGCCGAGCTCAATGTCTACAACATGAACCCTGGTTGCGACAAGGCCGATATCAAACTGGCCAACGGTTCCAGCGTGTTCAGCCAGTTGCCGCTCAAAGGCCAGGCGCAACGCACCATCAACCCGGTGCAGGCTACGCTGATTGCCAGCTGCGGCCCGAGTGCAGGCCTGCCGTTCAAGCTTGAGCCGTTCAAGGCTGGTGATCGCTACAGCCTGTTCCTGATCGGTTCAGCTCAGTCACCACGCCTGGTTGGCCTCGTCGATCAGACCGCGCCATGACCGTCTTAACGAAAACCGCCCGTGTTGCCCGCCGCCTTCCGCTTTCGGCGCTGATCGCCGCCACGCTGCTGAGCCTGTCCGGTAACGCTGCGCAGGCGGCATCGGCCGTCATCAGTGGCAAGGACGGCTGGCTTTTTCCCGCCTGGGAAAGCGTGAGCAAGGTTGATAATGCCGGGACGACCCGCAGCATCGGCCTGATCAAGGACGTGCAGCAGCAACTGGCGCGCAAAAAAATCGCTTTGGTGGTGCTGGTGGTGCCAATGAAGGCGCCGTTCTACGCCCAGCGTCTGCCCGCTGATCAACCGCTGAGCCCGGCCGTTGCCCAGCGTTATGAGCAGTTGCAGAGCGCGATGACCAGCGCCGGGCTGACGACGCTGAACATCAAGCCGATCCTGCAGCGCACCGAACAGGGCCAGCAGACAGCGTTTTACCGCGCCGACTATCACTGGACTGCCTGGAGCGCCGAGAACACTGCCGACGCCACCGCCAAACTGATCAATGAACGTTATCGCCTGCAGGGTCAACCCGGCGGCGGTGCGGTGCTTGGCGAGTGGTTCGACAAACGCGCCTTTGGTGATCTGGCCAGCAACTTCCTGCCGGCCATCAAGCGCAAGGCTATTGGCCGCGACATCTACACCGTGCGCCATCAGGTGGAGAAAGACCTGCTGATCGACGACGCGCCAGCACCGGTGCATGTCATCGGCAACAGTTTCGTGCAGCCTTACCTGGGCTTTACCCAGAAGCTGTCCAATGCGCTGGATCGTCCGGTCACTCTGACCTGGAACCCCGGTGACGTCGGGCCCTGGGCAACGCTGCTGCAATACCTGGAATCGCCTGACTTTGCCGGGCACAAGCCGCAGGTGATCGTCTGGCAGTTCAACGAGGGCCAGTTCAACCTCGGCCCTGACGCTTCGGCGAACTGGAATGCCAAGGGTGTAACGTCGTTGAGCCAATGGCATCAGCGCATTCAGCAGACGTTGCCTTGAAGATTAGGAGCCGACGCCCCAACCGTGCCACTCTGACCGCTGTGCTGCTCGCAGCGATCATAGGGACGGGTATCGCCATGTTGTATGCGAATGCTGTAAAACCGCTGAATCCGGGCATTGTCGGTATGGTCTGGCAACCGGACAACGCCACCGTCAATATCAAGGGCGACTGGCACAAGCTGGGCGCACGGGAACTGCTGGTGCAGTGGACGGTGGTGGACGACCTGGCCTTCGTGCCGGGGACAGGCCTGCCGAATGCGCCGGTCATGCCTGACTGGACGCGCATCGGCAAAGAGCCCTGGGCGCAGGATGTCATCATCGGCCTGGCCGGTTATTTCAGCGAAAACCGTTCACGGGACGAAGTCAGGCAGCTGGCCGCGCTCTCGGAAAAAATAGCCACACTGTCCCTGCCCTTGCACGTCACCGGCTATTACTTCCCCGCCGAAGTCGATCCCAGCTGGAGCAAAGCCAAGGAATTGCCTGCGCTGCTGGCGAAATTGCCAAGGCCTTTGTGGATCAGCGTTTACGACGGCGCCAACATCGGCCCCGCCGCCACCGCCGACTGGCTCAAGCAATGGCTGCCAGACGACATCGGCGTGTTCTTCCAGGATGGCGTCGGCGTCTACGCCCGCACGGCCCCGGTGGCCCGTACCTATGCCGACGCCCTGCGCAAACGCCTGGGCAAGGACCGCGTACGCATCATCGCCGAAGCGTTCCGCCCGCAATTCGGTGGCGGCTTTCGCTCTGCCACCGCCGAAGAGCTGAAACCTCAGCTGGCAGCCTACGACGGCTACCCCCTATACCTGTTCGACGGCCCGCATTACGTGACGCCGGAACTGGTCAAGGCGTTGCAGAAGTAGGTCCTTCCACGATGCATGCCTAGCACCGACACCGCCAGATGCACCGACTTTTGTAAGGTCTACCGTTGAAACTTGTAGCGCGGCATATGCCCTGAACACAGCGCGTTCTCCCAGCAAACACTTTTCTGTAGGAGCTCCCGGGGTGGCGTTCCACCGAGCACCGCGAGGCAGCGATGGCGGCTTTGGCTGATACATCGCTATCGCGGCCTCGCGGTGCTCGTGCGCTCCCACAGGTCTACGGTTGCTGTGCCACAGGGTAGCGTCCGGACGACCGGGGATCTCTTAAAGTGCGAAGCGTTTCAATTCACTAAGTTTAAGAACTGCCGCGGGCGGCGAATGGCGGTGTGTCAGCCGTATTTATTCGCAGCCTTCGGCAGCCCTCATCAGGCTAGCCCTGCGGCAAGGCCATGCCTTTGGGCCAGAGCAGCCAGACATTGCCTTTCTGCTTCATGTCACCGGCCAGATGACCGGCATCATCGCCGGTGCCCCAGAACAGGTCGGCGCGTACTTCGCCCGCGATGGCGCCGCCGGTGTCCTGGGCGGCCACCGGGCGCACCAGGGCGCTGCCGTCCGGGCGGGTGGTGGACAACCACAGCAAGCTGCCCAGCGGAATCACCTTGCGATCAATTGCCACGCTATAGCCTGCGGTCAGTGGCACATTGAGCGAACCCCGAGGCCCTTCGTTGCTGTCCGGGTTGCGGGCGAAGAACACGTAGCTCGGGTTGCTGGCCAGCAGCTCGTTGATACGCTGCGGATTCGCCTTGGCCCAGGCGGCGATGGCGCCCATGGTCACGTCTTCTTTCTTCAGCTCACCCTGCTCCACCAACCAGCGCCCGATGGCACGGTACGGTCGGCCGTTCTGATCGGCATAACCGATGCGCAGCTGCTGGCCGTTCTCCAGGCGCACCCGGCCGGAGCCTTGAATCTGCAGAAACTGCAGGTCCATCGGGTCCGTCAGCCAGGCCACCACCGGCGCGTTCAGGCCCTGTGCATTGATCGTCGCGGCATCGTCATACGGTTTGAGCACGCGACCATCAAGGCGTCCGCGCAGCCGCTTGCCCTTGAGTTCGGGATAGATGCTTTCAAGATTGACGATGATCAGGTCATCCGGCACGCCATAGATGGGTACCGTCGCCTTGGCAGTCCTGGTCAGGCTGCCGGGGTACACAGGTTCGTAATAACCGGTGATCAAGCCATCGGTGCTGCCAGTGGCCGAGCGCAAACTGTAGACCTGCAGCTGCTCCTGCAGAAAGCTGCGCACCTGTTCAGGAGCGGCGTTCAGCGGCACGTTGGCTGCCGCCGCGCAAGTGGCGCCCCAGACTCCGTCGGCCTTGAGCCGCACGCACGCGCTGCGCCAGGCCGCGAAGCCTGCCTGCAGGTCTGCGTCAGACACGGCGGGCAGCGCATTCCAGTCAGCCTGGGTGTAGGTGGTGTGTGGCGCTTGGGCCGGTGGCGCGGGGGTTTTATCCGCGCTGTCGCAACCGGCGAGCAGCAAGGCAAAGGGCACGGCCCAGCCCAGCGCCTTGCGCCAGTGCTTGAAAGAGGGGTTCATCGAGGCTGCAATTCCCAGGCGGTTTTCGACCGCCAAGGGTACTCAATGCTCGGGCGTGTGTTAAGCGCCTTTTGCAGCCGCCGTGTGCCGAAGAGCTGTGCCCGGGCGCTATTTCAGTTGATTGGCGAAACGGCTGACGGCCCCCACCACCTGCCGCGCACCTTCCTGGATCTCGACGATCACTGAACCTGCGTCATTGGCCAGCCCCAGGCCCTGCTCTGCCTGGGTGCGACTGTTGGCCATACCCCGTACCGCCGCATCCACCAGATTCTGGTTCTGCTGAACCACGCTGACGATTTCCTCGGTGGCGGCACTGGTGCGCCCGGCCAGTTGCCTGACTTCATCGGCAACCACCGCAAACCCACGGCCCTGCTCACCGGCACGTGCTGCCTCAATGGCCGCGTTGAGGGCCAACAGGTTGGTTTGCTGAGCGATCCCGCCAATGGTCTGCACGATGGAGCTGATCAGCAACGACTGCTTGCCCAGCGCCTCGATGCCTTCGGACGCCGACTGCATCTCCTCGGAAATCTTGCGCATGGTCTGCACAGTGTCCTGCACCACTGCTGCGCCGCGCTGGGCGCTGAGATCGGTCTGCTGGGAAATATCGAAGGCGATACCGGCCGCTTCGCTGACCTCCACCTCGCGCTCTACCTGATCGGTCACGACGGTAGCGAACTTCACCACCTTGTAGAGCTTGCCCTGGGCGTCGTGCACCGGGTTGTAGGTCGCCTCCAGCCAGATCACGCGACCATTGGCGTCAATGCGCTTGAACCGCCCGGCAACGAATTCGCCACGATTGAGCGTCGCCCAAAACTCCTTGTACTGCGACGTTGAAGTCTCCTGCGGGTCGCAGAAAACGCTGTGATGCTTGCCACGGATTTGCGTCAGGCTGTACCCCATGCCACGCAGAAACTGGTCGTTGGCGGTCAGCACTTGCCCCTTCAGATCGAACTCGATCACTGCCGTGGAGCGCAACAACGCCTGAATGAATGCAGCATTTTCAGCGGCTTTTTCGATGGTGTGGGTAATGTCACTGCCCACGCAGCGGATCTGTACCAGTTTGCCCTCGGCAACAATCGGATACCAGATCGCACGCACCCACACCAGGCCGCCATCCTTGCGTAGGAAACGGTAGTTATCGATGATCGGCTCATGCTTATCCAGGGCCGCCCGCAAATCGCCATAACAGGGAAGCTGCTTGACATAAGGCGGCAGGAACTCATCCATCGCCCGCCCCTCAAGGCGCTCATTACCAAACCCCAGGGCCGCGACGATGTTGGGATTGGCATGGGTGATGCGAAAGTTGGCGTCGAGGGTCATCGCCAACATCTGTTTGTCCATGCCGGCTTCCATCTGCCGGTAGATTGCCAACTCGACCTGTTGGTCCTGTAATTCCTTTTTCAGACGCGAGTTAAACATGGGTCATCAGTCCATAATGCGTGAAGGGGTAGTTCTGATTATCGGCGCTGTTGAAAAAGGGGACAGGCAGTTGGTCGGATTTTTATCAACTAACAAGTGGCGCAATCCAACATCTTTACTTGCCGACGGTGTCGTCTAGCATAACTAACCAGGCGCCCGACACTTGCGGCAGTCGCCAGGATGGTCAATACAACGGAGCGGCCCATTGACCCGCCGTGGCCGCAGCATCCTTTTGAACGGAGTTGAAAGCTGAATGATGAAAGCAGTCGTTACCGGTATCACCGGCCAGGATGGCGCCTACCTTGCCGAGCTGTTGCTCGCCAAGGGCTATACCGTCTACGGCACGTATCGCCGCACCAGCTCCGTCAACTTCTGGCGCATCAACGAACTGGGCATTGCGCAGCACCCTAATCTGAAACTGGTCGAGTACGACCTGACCGACCTCTCGTCCAGCATCCGCCTGCTGCAAAAGGCCGAGCCCGACGAGGTTTACAACCTGGCGGCGCAGAGCTACGTCGGCGTGTCTTTCGATCAACCGCTGACCAGCGCGCACATCACCGGTCTGGGTGTGGTCAATCTGCTGGAGGCCATTCGCATCGTCAGCCCGAAAACGCGCTTTTATCAGGCGTCGACCTCGGAGATGTTCGGCAAGGTGCAGGCCATCCCGCAGGTCGAAAGCACCCCGTTTTACCCGCGCAGCCCCTATGGCGTAGCCAAACTCTACGCGCACTGGATGACCATCACCTACCGCGAGTCGTACGGTATCTTCGGCACCAGCGGCATCCTGTTCAACCATGAATCGCCCTTGCGCGGGCTGGAATTCGTCACGCGCAAGATCACTGATTCGGTGGCGAAGATAAAACTCGGTCAACTGCAACAGTTTTCCCTTGGCAACATGGACGCCAAGCGTGACTGGGGTTACTCCAAAGAGTACGTCGAAGGCATGTGGCGCATGCTCCAGGCAGACGAGCCGGACACGTTCATACTGGCCACCAATCGGGTAGAAACCGTGCGCGACTTCGTCACCATGACCTTCAATGCGGTGGGTATCGACATCGAGTGGAAGGGCCAGGCCGAGCAAGAGCACGCAGTGGATGCCCTCAGCGGCAAGGTGCTGGTGACGGTGAATCCGGAATATTACCGGCCCAATGAGGTGGAGCTGCTGGTGGGCGATCCGGCCAAGGCGAAGAAAATCCTCGGCTGGGAGGCCAGGACGACGCTGGAGGAACTGTGCCGCATGATGGTCGAAGCCGATTTGCGCCGTAATGCCATGGGTGTCAGTTTCTGATGGGTATTTCCGGCAAGCGCGCGCTGATAACGGGCATTCATGGCTTTACCGGCCGCTTCATGGCAGCGGAGTTGGCGAGCCGAGGCTGCGAGGTCATCGGCCTCGGGCGCAGCGCCTCTTCGGCGCCGGGGTATCACCAGGCTGACCTGGGCAATGCGCAGCAGTTGCGACACTTGATGGCCGACATTCAGCCCGATCTGGTGGTGCATCTGGCGGCGGTGGCCTTTGTCGGACATGGCGTGGCCGACGCGTTCTATCAAATCAACCTGATGGGCACGCGCAATCTGCTCGAAGCCCTCGCCGCCTGCGGCAAAGCGCCTGAGTGCGTATTGCTGGCGAGCAGTGCCAATGTCTACGGCAATGCCAGCGGCGGACGGCTGGACGAGTCCAGTGCCACGGCGCCAGCCAACGATTATGCGGTGAGCAAGCTGGCCATGGAGTACATGGCCCGTCTGTGGCAAGCGCGGCTGCCGATTGTCATTACTCGCCCCTTCAACTACACGGGCCAGGGCCAGCAAGAGCACTTCCTGCTGCCGAAAATCGTCGCTCACTTCAAGCGCAAGGCTGACACCCTGGAGTTGGGCAATCTGGACGTGTCTCGGGATTTCAGTGATGTGCGCGCGGTAGTGGCGGCGTATTGCGGGTTGCTGCAAGCCAGGCCGGTGGGCCAGACCATCAACGTGAGCTCAGGCGTGACCCACTC
Source organism: Pseudomonas viridiflava (assembly GCF_900585905.1). Classification (GTDB taxonomy): domain Bacteria; phylum Pseudomonadota; class Gammaproteobacteria; order Pseudomonadales; family Pseudomonadaceae; genus Aquipseudomonas. Next base: position 19,361 of record NZ_UTVH01000001.1, on the reverse strand, counting down.
GCTGGGCGATGTCATCAACCTGTGCCGCGAGATCACCGGGCATGATCTGCGCCCCCAGGTAAACCCGGCGTTCGTGCGCGCCAACGAGGTCAAGACCCTGTGCGGCGACAACACCCGCCTGCGCAACCTGGTGCCAGACTGGCAAACCCCGCCACTGGAAGAGACGCTGCGCTGGATGCTGGGTTGAAGCGTTGGCCGCGATAGCGGCGTGTCAGATGGACCGCTATCGCTGCCTCGCGGTGCTCGTGAGCTTCCTACATGACTCGGGCGATGCCAGATTCGTGCGGGAGCCGCCGTAGGTTACGACGGCCGCGATAGCGGCGTGTCAGATTGACCGCTATCGCTGCCTCGCCAACAAGATGGCTACACCTTAATGCAGCGCCCCCTCCCGAGACTTGGTGACGTCTTTGGCTTGCACTTCACCCTTGCTCTGGCCGAAGCGGCGCAGGACGAAGGTGCTCACCGCAGCCAGTTCGGTGTCGTTGTAGGCGCGAGCGAAGTCAGGCATGTGCTGATCAGCGCGCAACATGCCGTTGTTGTGGCCTTCCAGCAAGGTCGCCATCAGGTTGGTGCCGCTCGGGTCGTTGACGGTTTTCAGGCCGATCAATGTCGCGATGGATGACTGATTGCCGGTGCCGTCCAGACGGTGGCAGGCCACGCAGGAATCGTTGAACACCTTGCTGCCCAGGCCCTTTTCGGCCTTGTCATTGACCGCCACATCCGGGCGCGGTACGCCTTCGCTGCGGGCTGGCGTGGCCTTGAGGTACACGGCAATGGCGTTGATGTCTTGCGGCGTCAGGTGACGCAGGCTGTGCTCCACCGCATCCGCCATCGGCCCGCCCGCTCCGCCATAACCCGGCGCGTAGCCCTTGGACAGATAGCTGACCAACGCATCCTGCGGCCAGGCACCGATGCCGTGTTGGGCGTCGGAGCTGATGTTATAGGCACGCCAGTTGCCGATCTCGCCACCGGCCAGGGAATTGCCGCTGCTCATGGCCTGGAAGATATTGCGCGGGGTATGGCATTCGCCACAGTGACCCGGCCCCTGCACCAGATAGGCGCCGCGATTCCACTCGGCAGACTGCTTGCTGTCCGGCACGAAGCGTTCGTTGTCAGCAAACACCGCGTTCCAGAACATCATCCCCCAGCGCTGGTTGAAGGGGAACGCCAGGTCATTTTCCTTCGGCTTCTGGCTGACCGGTTCAAGGCTGAACAGGTACGCCTTGATCGCCAGAATGTCTTCGCGCGGCATCAGCGTGTAAGAGGTGTACGGGAAGGCCGGATAGTAGTGTTTGCCGTCCTTGCCCACGCCTTTTTGCAACGCGCTGACAAACTCGTCGTCGGTCCAGTTGCCGATACCGGTTTCTTTATCAGGGGTGATGTTGGGCGAATACAGCGTACCGAACGGCAGCTTGAATTCCAGCCCGCCGGCAAATTCCTTGCCGCCAGGGACCACATGGCAGGCCACGCAATCAGCCGCACGAGTCAGGTATTCACCCTTGCTGACCAGGTCCGCATCGGCTGCCTGAGCATTCAGGCAGAGGCTGGCACTCAGCAACACGAGCGCATAATTCAACGTTTTCATTTTCGCGCTCCTTAAACAGTGAAATAGCCGAAACGGCTCAATGGCAAACGACGCTCGCGCACCTTGGAGGCCGCGAACAGCGCGTTGACCAGCGCCGCGGCAGCCGGCACTGCGCCGGTTTCACCGACACCGCCCGGGTTTTCCTGGCTTTTCATCACGTGCACTTCAACCGGCGGCGCATCACTGATGCGGATCTGCCGATAGGCGTGGAAGTTGGTCTGCACCACCTGGCCCTTTTCCACCAGGATCTCGTTGAACAGCGCCGCCGACAGGCCGAACAGCGTGCCGCCTTCCATTTGCGATGCCACTGAGGTCGGGTTGTTGGCAAAGCCGCAGTCGATGACGGTGACCAGGCGCTTGATGCGCACGCCTTTGTCGCCCTGCATCTCCAGCTCGACGATGGTGGCAACGAAGCTGCCGAACACGGCGCTGACCGCGACGCCACGGCCATGACCGGCTGGCAGTGCGGTTTTCCAGTCCGCCAGCTCAGCGGCCTTTTTCAGCACTGCCTGCGCTCGCGGCTGCTCCTGCATCAGGCTCAGGCGATAGTCGATCGGATCTGCCTTGGCGTTGTGCGCCAGCTCATCGATGAAGCTTTCAACCGCATAAGTGCTGCGCAACGGACCCACGCCACGCCACCAGGACACTGGAATCACCTCCGGGTCCTGACGGATATAGCGCACCTGCAGGCTGTCGAGTTTGTAGACCGGGTCGATGGCCACTTCCACCGCATCGGCATCGACGCCGTTTTCCGGCAATTTGCCGATGTAAGCTGCCATCACCGAAGCGCCGACGATGCGGTGTTCCCAGCCAACCGGCTTGAGGTCCTTGCCCAGCGCGGCGCTGAGCTGGTCGACGTAATGCGGCCGGTAGCGGTCGTGGGTCATGTCCTCTTCACGGCTCCAGATCAGCTTGATCGGGTAACTGAGCTGACGAGCGATGTCCACCGCCTGGAAGATGAAATCCGACTCCAGCCGACGACCGAAACCGCCACCAATCAGCTGATTGTGAATGACGACTTTTTCCACTGGCAGGCCGCAGACCTTGGCCGCGCCCATCTGCGCCATGCCGGGGGCCTGACAGCCGACCCACAGTTCGCAGATATCAGGCCGCACATGCGCCACACAGGTCATGGGCTCCAGCGGCGAGTGGGACAGAAACGGTTGCTGATACACCGCTTCGAATTTACTCGATGCATTTTTCAGCGCTGCGTTGATGTCGCCAGTCTGCTTGGCAAACACGCCATCGTGAGGGACGGCGTCGAGCAGCGCCTTGTCCAGCTGCGCCGAATCAATCGAGGCATGCGGGCCGTAGTCCCATTCGATCTCCAGGGCCTTGAGCGCCTGCTGGCAGAACCAGAAATTGCTCGCGGTGACCGCCACCGCATTTTCCAGACGCACGATGTCCCGCACGCCCGGCACCTTGCGGGCGGCGGCGTCGTTGACACTGCGCAGCTTGCCGCCATGCACCGGGCAGGTCAGCGTCGAGGCGATGAGCATGTCGGGGACTTTCAGGTCGATGGTGAACAGCGCTGTACCGTTGACCTTGTTTGGTGTGTCCAGACGCGGAGCCGAGGTGCCGAGCAACTTGAAGTCGGCAATCGCCTTGAGCGGCACGTCCTTGGGCACGGGCAACGCGGACGCTGCTTCAACCAGCGCGCCGTAACCCAGCTTCTGCCCGTTGGGCCCGATCACTTCGCCGTTTTCGGCGCGGCACTGGCTCGGCGCCACTTTCCAGCGCAGTGCGGCGGCTTCGATCAACAGCACGCGAGCGGTGGCGCCCGCCTTGCGCAGCGGCTCCCAGGTGTAACGGGTCGAAGACGATCCGCCGGTGGCCTGAAACTGCAGAATGTTGTCGGTATAGAGCGCGGCATCCGGCGGGCACTCTTCGATGGATATCTGGCTGAGCGGGACTTCCAGCTCTTCGGCCACCATCATCGCGATGCCGGTCTGTACCCCCTGGCCCATCTCGATTTTTGGCGATATGAGAGTCACCCGGCCATCAAGGCCCACGCGCACGAAAGCACCGAAGCCCGGCGAGGCCTTGTCGCCCAGGCGCGCGCTGCTGATCGCTTCGGCGGCGAAACTGCGGGTTGCCATCGGCGGCAGCCAGGTGCTGATGACCAGGCCACCCAGCGCAAGCGAGCCACCCTTGAGCAGCCCGCGGCGCGACAACTGCACGGCAGGTTGTTTGGATTCTGACATGGTGATTTCCTTCAGGCCTGACTGACGCTTTTGATGGCCGCGCGAATCCGCGTATAGGTCGCGCAACGGCACAGATTTCCGGCCATGGCCTCAGTGATCTGCTCGTCGTTGGCATCGGGATGCGCCTGCAACAGCGCCACGGCAGACATGATCTGCCCCGGCTGGCAATAGCCGCACTGCACCACTTCATGGGCGAGCCAGGCTTGCTGCACCTGTTGGCCGACTGCGATGGCGCCAACGCCTTCAATGGTCGTGATCTTGCGTCCAGCCACCGCGCTGACCGGCAATACGCAGGAGCGCACCGCCTGGCCGTCCAGATGCACGGTGCACACGCCACACTGAGCGATACCGCAGCCATATTTGGTCCCGGTCATGCCCAGCACATCGCGCAGGGCCCAAAGCAACGGCATGTCATCAGCGACATCCAGCTCGTGCTCCTGACCATTGATCAGTAATTTTTGCATCGGCAAACCTCTGGCTTTCATCACGGTTCTGCGCTGACACATTGCTTTGGCAATGCGGGTCCACAGCGAGAGCGGATCGGTACGATTGGGCTTCACCCGGAACATGGCCGGGTGATTTATAAACAACGTGCCCACAGCCACCCCGAGCGTGAGCCCGGCTGGCATGAGCAAATAATAAAGAGAGACTGCGGCTGACATTGCCAACGCTCTGCGGCGTGTCCGGGCAATGCCTTGACGTGATCGTCAGCAATACGGTCGTAACAGGATATTACGCCTTTGCTGGCGCTGGGCGGAATACCTATAACTCCGGGGTTCGTGCCTTATTGCGGTAAAGCACGCGAAAACCGCGCTCGCCTCGAACTGCCCACCCTCGAACGGCAACAATCAGCTCCCGTAGAGGGTTATGCAGGCAATGGCAGGCTGTCACCGACAGTGGCTTTCATTTTGAAGGCAACAAACATTGGCCGCTGGCGAAAAACGAGGCCCCGGTTGCCCGCAAGCTGAGCGACATCGACCACCGATTGAGCGCAACCAACCTGGCAGGGTCCTGACGCGACGCGGGCACCTATCAAGGCGGTGCCATAGTTCAGAAATCTCTGAACTATGGATTTGAGCTTTCCTATTCTTCCGGCGTGGTGCTGCCGCCTAGTATCCACCCATCAGAACCGGCCCCTAGAGACCGGCGCGCACATACTTTTTGCTTCCAGCTGCCCACCACTGCATTCGCCATGACCCGATCAGGCCGGGGATGTGTTCGTGCATTCGTTGAGGTCGACCGATGCAGCTGGAAATCTTCCGCACCCTCTGGGGCTACACCGCAAGCAAGGCGCAGGCGCTGGAGGAGTTGCTGGCGGCGGGCTTTGTCGGGCTGGAAGCACGACTGCCGCTGGCGGCTGCCGAGCGCGCCGAATTCGCCGCGTTCCTGCGCGCCAATCAAGTGCCCTACATCAGCACCCTGTTCACGGCCTACGACGTGCTGCCGGAACAGTCCGCCACCGTCGCCGAACACCTCGCCGACCTGCAAAAGAAGTTGGGTTGGGCCGCTGAAATGAATCCGCGTTTCGTTAACGTGCTGGCGGGCAATGACCGCTGGCCACTGGCGCAGCAGGTTGAATTTTTCGGCCAGGCGCTCGCGCTGGCGCAGCAGCAGGGCCAGGTCTGCAGCTTTGAAACCCATCGCTCGCGCTCGCTGTTCAACCCCTGGCTGACCCTGGGACTGATCCGGCAACTGCCGGACCTGCGCTTTACCAGCGACATCAGCCACTGGATCGTCACCTGCGAGCGCTTGCTCGACGATCCGGAAGATGACCTCAGCGCGTTCGTCCAGCGGGTTCATCACATCCAGGCTCGGGTCGGCTATGACCAGGGCCCGCAAGTGCCCCACCCCGCCGCGCCGGAATATGCCCGGGAGCTGGCCTTCCATCAGCAGCACTGGGAAGCGATCTGGCGTTCGCAACAGGCGCGTGGTTATCAGATCAGCACGCTGACCCCCGAGTTCGGTGCCGACGGTTACCTGCATCACCTGCCCTTCACCGATGTGCCGGTCGCGGATCTGTGGTCGCTCAATAGCTGGATGGGCCAGACCGAACGCGAACACTTCCAGCGCTTCAGCCAATCCGCCAGCCATTGAAGGAGCCTGATGCCATGCCTGAACACGCCCAAACCGGGTCACCCGCGGTGGCCAATTTCAACAGCATCCCGGTGGTGGACATTGCCGGGCTGTTCAGCCCGGATATCGCCTCACGCCAGGCAGTGGCCGACGAGCTGGGCGCTGCTGCACGTGACGTGGGTTTTCTCTATATCACCCATCACGGCATCGATCAGGCGTTGATCGACAATCTGCGACAGGCGGCAAAAGCGCTGTTCGCCCAGCCGCTCGAGTACAAGATGCAGCACTACATCGGCACCTCGCGCAGTCACAAGGGCTTCGTGCCCGAGGGTGAAGAGGTCTACGCCAAAGGCAAGCCGGACCACAAGGAAGCGTTCGATATCGGCTTCGAGGTGGCCGACGATGATCCGCTGGTGATCGCCGGGACACCCTTGATCGGCGCCAATGAATGGCCGGACCTCGCCGGTTTCAGACCCGCCGTGGAAGCCTATTACGCGGCGGTGTTCGCGTTGGGTCGGCGCCTGTTCGACGGCTTTGCCCTGGCGCTGGGCCTCGCGGAAGGTTACTTCGACGCCCTGGTCACGCGGCCACCGTCCAAGCTGCGCCTGATCCATTACCCGTTCGACGACGCGGCCCGGGACGCGCCCGGTATTGGTGCGCACACGGACTATGAGTGCTTCACCATCTTGCTGGCCGACAAGCCGGGCCTTGAGGTGATGAACGATCAGGGCCAGTGGATCGATGCGCCGCCCGTGGATGACGCTTTTGTGGTCAACATTGGCGACATGCTGGAGGTAATGACTGCTGGTACGTTCGTTGCAACCGCCCACCGGGTGAGGACGGTCAGCGAAGAACGCTATTCGTTTCCGCTGTTCTACGCCTGCGACTTCCACACCCAGATCAAACCGCTGCCGCAGTTCGCCAGCCAGGAAGGCGCGGATTACGAAGAAATCACCATCGGCGAACACATGTTCGGCCAGGCGCTGCAGACCTACCAGTACCTGCGCAAGAAGGTCGAGCGCGGCGAGCTCAAGCTGTACGACAAGGCGCGCAAGCCATCCAGTTTCGGCCATCTGAAAAACCGCAGCATTGCCCGTCCGTGATCCCGCCTTGAGCTGCAGGAATATTTTTCCAACGCCCACCCTGCCATACCTTTTTAACCTGGAGCTTTCGACAATGCCCAATTGCAAACACGTTGCTGTGCGCCTGACCTTACTCGCCGCTGCAGTGCTCGGCGCCAGCCTGGCCCATGCGGCGACAACGGTGACGCCGGGCGCGCTGAAAGTCGGCATGGAGATTACCTATCCACCGTTCGAGTCCTACGACGAGAAGAAAAACGTCGTCGGCGCAGACCCGGAACTGGCCCATATGCTGGCCAGACACCTGGACCTGAAAGCGGATTTCGTCGACACCAAGTTTTCCAGCCTGATCCTGAGCCTCAACGCCGGGCATTACGACGCGATCATTTCCGGCATGTACATCACGCCCGAGCGCCAGACCCAGGCGCAAACCATCGCCTACGCCAAAACCGGCGCGGCAATCATGGTGCTCAAGGACAGCAAGGTTAAGCCCAAGGTGCCGGAAGACCTCTGCGGCCTGAAAGTCGGCCTGGAAAAAGGCACCACCTGGGTCGCGCAGTTCAACAAACTGTCCGCTGATTACTGCGTGCCGAACAACAAGGGCGCGATCTCGGTGAGCGAGTTCCCGTCGGCCCCGGAAGTCACCCAGGCGCTGCTGTCGGGCAACGTCCAGGCACAGGTGGAAATCGACGGCGCTGCGGGGATGATCGCCGAACGCACCAAAGGTCGTGTGGTGGTCAGTACCGAGCAATCGATCTACCAGCAGACCCTCGGGATTTACGTGAAAAAGGGCAATGAGGCGCTGTATCAAGCGCTGCTCAAGGCGTTCGACGAAACGAAGAAAACCGGTGAGTACGACGCACTGTTGAAAAAGTACAACCTGGAAGCGCCGAGCAGCTGAGCTGGTTCGCCTGAACACCCCTTGTGATGCGCCTGTAGGAGCCAACTTGTGGCGAGAGGATGTATCTGACAAACAAATGCCTCGCCAACAAGTTGGCTCCTACATACCCATGTCTGCTGGGCGCCTGAGGTACACATGCAATTCGAATGGTCATACTTTTTCTCCCTGTTTTCGGTCGCCGACTTCTGGAAGTCATGCGTTACCGTGGTCCAGCTCAGCGCCATGGGCTGGTTCATCGGCATGGTGCTGGGATTTTTGCTCGCGTCGGCCAAACTGTCGGCCTCGCGCTGGGTCAGCGTGCCGGCGTCGATTTATATCTGGTTCTTTCGCAGCGTGCCGCTGCTGGTGCTGGTGGTGTTCGTCTACAACCTGCCGCAGATGCTGCCATTCACCCGCGATGTATTGTCCGATCCGTTTTATTCAGGCCTGCTGGCGCTGGTAGTCACTGAGGCCGCTTACATGGCGGAAATCCATCGTGGCGGTCTGATTTCAGTTGCCAAAGGGCAAAAAGAAGCGGGCCGCGCGCTGGGCATCGGGGTGCTGGGCATGCAACGGCTGATCGTGATTCCTCAAGCGTTTCGTATCTCGCTGCCGACCCTGATCAACGAATACATCACTGTGGTCAAGCTGACCTCGATCATCTCGGTGATCTCCCTGACCGAGCTGCTGACCGTAGGCCAGCGTCTGTACGCACAGAACTTTCTGGTAATGGAAACCCTGTCTGCGGTGGCGGTGTATTACGTGATGATCGTGACGGTATTTGGCTGGCTGTTTCACTGGCTGGAACAGCATCTGGAACTGAACAATCGCACGCCGCAGACCCTGGACGACTCCAGTGTGGAGCACTTGCGCAGCCGCCTGGGCCAAGAGCAAGTCAGGACCGCTGCGGCCAGGAGCGCCGGTAACCCGCCTGCGCTGCAACTGCACACGCTGCACAAGCGCTACGGCAAACACGAAGTGCTCAAGGGCATCAATCTGGATGTGGAAGCCGGCCAGGTTGTTTCCATCATCGGCCCGTCGGGCTCGGGCAAGACCTCGTTGATTCGCACGATCAACGGCCTGGAAACGATCGATGACGGTGAAATCATCCTGTTCGGCGAAAGCTTCATCCACGCAGGCGACAAACCCGACAATGCGCAGATCCGTCGAGGCGTGCAGCACATCGGCATGGTGTTCCAGAATTTCAATCTGTTCCCCCATCGCACCCTCCTCGACAACGTCACCCTGGCGCCGCGCTACCATGGTCGCGAGCGGGCCGTCAGCGAACAGCGCGCCCATACCCTGCTGGACAAGGTCGGCTTGCTGGCGCATGCGCAAAAATACCCGCATCAGTTGTCAGGCGGTCAGCAACAGCGGGTGGCCATTGCACGCGCGCTGGCGATGGACCCGCAAATCATGCTGTTCGACGAGCCGACCTCAGCCCTTGATCCAGAGTTGGTGGGTGATGTGCTCAAGGTGATTGGCGACCTGGCGAAGGACGGCATGACCATGCTGATCGTGACCCACGAAATGGACTTCGCCATGTCCATCTCCGACCGGGTGATTTTCATGGAAAACGGCGTGGTGCAAGCCGATGCCGGGCCGCAGACCATCAGAGCGGGTCAGGCCGGGGAGCGAGTGATGCAGTTCATGGGGCTGAAGGCGTAGCACTCGGAAGGCTTCACATTGGCAGCAGAGGTGTATTGAGTGTGCCGGTCCCACATCGGCCAGAATTCTTGCGCAATCTCCTGCAGGAGCGCACGAGCACCCCGAGGCCGCGATGACGGTGTCATCAGACAGGACGCCATCGCGGCCTGGCAGTGCGCCTACAGATGAAGGTTGAAATGGTTCTTAAAGCTCCAGCATCAACCCGCTCAGGCGTTTCACCTTGCGCCGCAACGCCTCTTCGAACACGCCCTTGCGCGGCTCGATCAGGCTGAACCAGTTTCTCGCCCGGGTGATACCGGTGTAGATCAATTCCTTGGTCAGCACCGGATTCAGCGCCTCGGGCAGGATCAGCGCGGTGTGCGCAAACTCCGAGCCCTGGGATTTATGCACCGTCATCGCATACACCGTTTCCACATCATTGAGCCGGCTTGGCAACACAAAGCGCACCCCGCCGCTGCCATCGTTACGCGGGAATGCCACGCGCAGCACCGGCTTACCAGCATCAGGTCCGTCCCGTTCCGGCAGGCACAGGGCAATGCCGATATCGCCATTCATCAGGCCCAGCCCGTAGTCATTGCGGGTCATCAGCACCGGCCGCCCTTCGTACCAGTGCTGATCGCTTTCGATCAGACCTGCTTCGAACAGCGCGCGGGTGATACGCCGGTTCAAGCCTTCGACCCCCCAAGGGCCTTTGCGCACGGCACACAGCAACTGAAACGCATCGAATGCTTCCAGCACGCGCCGCGCCCAGACACCCCAGCGCTCATCCTCCAGCGCGGCATCCTCGGGCGGGCGTTGCGCCGCCATGATCCCCAGGTAATGCCGATAGCCTTGCGGCCCGTCGGTGTCGGGTGCGTGGCCTTCCAGCACCAGGCGTTCCAGCGCGCGATCCTGTTCGTTTTTCAGCGCCAGGGCATACAGATCAGCGTGTTGGCCTGAGGCCAGCAAACTGCGCGCCTTGTCCGCCTGCTGCTGGTTGACCTGCCGCGCCAGTTGACCGATGCCGCTGCCTTCGCCAAAACGCCGGGAGTGACGCAGCATCGCCACCTGCTGCGCCAGCGGATGCTGCTGCGCATCGCCTGGCTGCAGGCCCGAGTCGCTCAGGTTTTCACCGCTTACAGCCTCAAGCCAGGCCTGGGTCTGCGGGCTGTACAGACCGGCCTCGGCGTCACGGCACAGATCACCCAGAACGGCCCCCGCCTCCACCGAGGCCAACTGATCCTTGTCGCCCAGCAGCACCATGCGCGCATGGGGCGGCAGCGCTTCCAGCAGGTTGGCCATCATCTCCAGGTCGATCATCGATGCTTCGTCCACGACCAGCACATCCAGCGGCAACAGGTTGCCTGCGTGATGACGGAAATGCCGCGTGCCGGGGCGACTCCCCAGCAGGCGGTGCACGGTGGTGACCTCACTGGGAATTTTCTGCCGCACCTGATCGCTGACGTCCAGGCTGCGCACCTGCTGGCTGATGGACTCAGTCAGGCGCGCCGCGGCCTTGCCGGTGGGCGCCGCGAGGCGGATGCGCAACGGTTGGCCGCTGTCCACTGCAGGCGCCTGCAGCAACGCCAGCAGGCGCACCACCGTTGTGGTCTTGCCGGTGCCAGGCCCGCCCGTGATGATGCTGAACGCGCCGCGAGTGGCCAGCGCGCACGCCAGCTTTTGCCAGTCGATCAAGGAATTGGGCCCGTCGTCAGGCGGAAATAACGTGTCCAGACGCTGCCGCAGATCCTCGGTGTCGCTGTCCAGTCGCGCCAGCCGTTGGCGCAGAATGGCGCCGATGCGTCGCTCGTAAGTCCAGTAACGGCGCAGATACAAGCGTCGATCCGACAACACCAGCGGTGTGCTCGCAGCGCTCTGGCTGGCATCGTCACCGCGAGCAACCAGCGTGCTGGTCAGCAAGGCCCGGCACCAGGCTTCGCCATCGAGCCCTGACAGCAACTGCGAAGGCAGCAGCATCGGCCCGCTTTGCACGTCGCCTTCTGGCGGCAACGACAGAGCAAAATCCGGCTCTTTGAGTGTCTCGTACAAATCGAGGCAGACATGCCCGTGACCCAACTGATGGCTGGTCAGCGCGGCTGCCAGCAGTGCCCGGGGATCAGCGGCCGGGTCCAGCTCACCCAGGAACGCGACAAAAGCCTTGTCCAGCGCCCGCAGCCAGCCACGTTCAACCCACCGCTCCAGCAGCAACAGCAGATCGCCGACGTTATCCAGCGGCTTCAGGTCAGCCAGGCTCTGGGCGTCCAGCGGCGTCGGCAACAGTTGAGCGAATGAACGCGTCATGCGGATTCTCCGGTAAGCGCGAAAGCTTCAGTCGCTGGCTGGCCCCTGAACAGCGCGTCCAGGCTCTCGATCAATTCCCGTGGCGGGCGGGTGAAATAAGCGCCCTGGCTGGCAGACTGGCTGCCGCGCAGAAACACATACACCGCCCCGCCCATGTGCCGGTCATAGTCATAATCGGTTAGGCGCGCCTTCAGCTGGCGATGCAAGGCCAACAGGTAAAGCACGTATTGCAGGTCGTACCGGTGTTCCAGAATCGAGCTGCCCATGGCGTCCCAGGTGTAGCTGTCGTCGTCGGGGCCAAGCCAGTTGGACTTGTAGTCGGCCACGTAATACCGGCCTTCATGCTCGAAGGTCAGGTCGATAAAGCCCTTGAACATGCCGTTGAGCGACACCGTTTCCGCCGCAGCCCGTGGCGCATTGTCGTGGGTATGACGGCGCACCAGCGCGTCCATCTGCGCAACGTCGACCTTGTGGCAGGCGAACCAGAATTCCATTTCGATGCGGTACTGGTTCGGCTGATCCAGCCCCCCCAGCGACAGCGGCGTGCTGCCCGCCGCCAGCGGCAATGGCATGTTCAGCAGTTGCTGCAACCAGCCGGTCAGGGTATCAATCCAGCCTTGCCAGCCACGCAGCGTACAACGCCGCGCGACCACATCATGCAAGCGCTCCCTGTCGCTGGCCACCAGCGCAAAGCCTTCGTTGCCAGCCCACTCCAGCAACCCGTGGAGGAAGGTGCCCGGGTTGGGCCCGCGCGGGAAACGATGGATGTCGCCACCGCTGACCATGACGTCACGCGGGGCGTCGGGATCGAGTCGTTCGTCGTCAAACAGCTTCTGCGCCTGGGGGCTGTCGGGTGACTCATCGCTCCCTGCCGTGATGCGATCACCAATGCGCAGCGCGCTGTAGGAAGCGATCCACCAGTTCTCGGTCGCGCGGCGTTTGGGCATCCGCGGCTTGAGCAGCGTGGCCTGGTTACGCGGCGGGCTGAAGGTTTCGCCGCCCGGCATCGGCGCAGCCTCAATGCTCAGGCCTGGGCAGTCGGCCGCCAGATCACGAAGCCAGGACGCCAGGCCGGGCGATTCAGCCAGCGGCAGACCGCCGCCGAGCAGATAACCCAGGGCGGAGCGGTGCAGCATCGAGCTGTTGCTGTTGCCGCGCTTGAGGTCGGCAACCCCCAGCCAGCAGGCATATTCGGCACGGGTCAGGGCCACATAAAGCAGGCGCAAGTCTTCGGCCAGGCGCTCGTTATCGGACTGTTCAACCAGTGCGACAGTGGGTTTCAGGCTGACCTGCGCCCTGCCGTTCTCATCATGAAAATGCAGCGGCAGGCGGCTGCCATCCACCGGCTTGCTGGAGCAAATGAACGGTAGAAACACCAACGGGTACTGCAGCCCCTTGGATTTGTGGATGGTCACCACCTTGACCAGTTGCTCGTCGCTTTCAAGACGCAGAATCTGCTCTTCTCCCGCTTGACCGGACAGTGCCAGATGCTCGCCCAGATGGCGAATCAGCGCCTGTTCGCCATCCAGCTCGGCGGCGGCCTGTTGCAGCAATTCCGACAGGTGCAGCAAATTGGTCAGCACCCGCTCGCCATCGCTGCGGCTCATCAACGTCTGCGGCAAGTGAAAGTCATGCAGCAGGCGGCGCAACAGGGGCAGCACACCCTGGCTGCGCCAGATCTGGTGATAGCCGCGAAACTGCATGACCCGCGCTTCCCAGGCCAGTTCGTCCTGATTGAGACGCTCCAGTTCGGGCAACGGCAGTGCCAGGGTGATGGAGGCCAGCGCTGCACGCAGAGTGCGCTCCGAATCCGGTTCGGCGCAGGCTTTCAGCCAGGCCTGCACATCGTGTGCTTCCTGGGCCGAGAACACCGAATCCTTGTCCGACAGATAAACACTGCGCACGCCCCGGGCCGACAGCTCGCCGCGCACCGCCTGGGCTTCTTTGACATCGCGTACCAGGATCGCAATGTCAGCCGGCAACAAGCCTCTGACGGCCTGGCCCGGCACGGCAAAACCGGCAGAGCCCTGCTGCCCGGCGTTGAGCAAGCGCACGATTTCACTGGCACAAGCGGCGGCCAGTTGCTGGCGATAGACCACCCCGGACAGCGGCTGATCGCTCGCCAGATGCCAGACGTTCAGCGCAGGCAATGCCTTACCGGACAGCTGCAATTGATCTTTGCGGCCATTGGCCAACGCGCGGTTGAACGGCACGGCATTGTCGCCGCCCTGACGGAATAGAAAGGCACCGCGCCCTTCTTCGCGCTCCTCGGCGCGCAGGAAGACATGGTTGACCGCATCGACCATGGCGTCGGTGGAGCGATAGTTGGTGTCCAGCGTGTGCCAGCGGCCAACAGTGGCTTGGCGGGCCCGCAGGTAGGTATAGATGTCGGCGCCGCGAAAGGCGTAGATCGCCTGCTTGGGGTCGCCGATCAGAAACAGTCCGGTGGCCTGATCGTTGGCTTCGAGCTGATAGATCCGTTCGAAAATGCGGTACTGCACTGGATCGGTGTCCTGAAACTCATCGATCAGCGCCACGGGAAACTGTTCGCGAATCAGCGTGGCCAGGCGCTCGCCTCCCGCGCTCTGCAAAGCCGCATCGAGGCGCAGCAACATGTCGTCGAAACCCATTTCGGCACGCCGACGCTTTTCTGCTTCGAAACGCTGCCCGACCCAGTGGGCCGCATGTTCAAGCACGGCAGCATCCGGGGTCGGCAGGGTTTCCAGGGCCACCTTGAGCTCCACCATCGCCTCGAACGCCGGGTGTGAAGGCGGATTGCTTTTCCAGGCCTCGGCAATGCCGTCCGGAGTCAGGCGAGTGAACCCGGTGCCCAGGTCCAGCTCTTCGAGTTCTTCATCCACAGCCCAGGCGGTGAGCTTGTCGAACCAGGGACGAAAATAGCGTTCCTGCATCTTGCGCCCGTCGACCGCTTTGCAGGCCACGCCGTCGATGCAGATCGCGTGCAACTCCGCCGCCCAGTCGCTCCATGGCGCCTTGAGTAGCCTGAGTGCTTCGCGACGCTGCTGCAATGACGCGTCGATCAACTCGGCTGGCGACTGCGTGGGTAGCGCGCGATCACTGCCAAACAGACTGCGTACTCGCGGCAACAGCGCAGCCGGACCGCCCCATTGGTGACGCACCCACTTCAGCGCTTCACCGCTCATGGGATAGCAGAACAGGCGCCAGTAATCACGCAGGACTTCACCCAGCAGGTCGCTGTGATCGGTCTCCAATGTCTGGGTGAACAGGCTGCCGCTGTCGAACGCATGTTCACGCAGCATGCGCTGGCACCAACTGTGGATGGTCGAGACAGCCGCCTCATCCATCCACTGCGCAGCGATGTCCAGGCGACTGGCACAGGCGGGCCACTGCTCTGCGACGAATTGGGCACGCAGCTCGGCAATCAGCGCATCGGGGGCGGTGATTTCGTCACGAAAGAATCGCGCAGCCTCGGCCAGCCGCACCCGGATGCGGTCACGCAGCTCCTTGGTCGCGGCATCGGTAAAGGTCACTACCAGAATCTGCGGCGGCAACAGCTCGCGGCCAAAGCCTGCGGTGTCGCCGCCATGCCCCAACACCAGGCGCACATAGAGGGCCGAGATGGTGAAGGTCTTGCCGGTCCCGGCGCTGGCTTCGATCAACTGGCTGCCGCGCAGGGGAAAGCGCAGCGCCAGGGAAGCGGTGTGGGGTGCGGCATCCGTCATACGCTGGCCTCCGCGCTGGCCAAGGACTGCCAGGGCGCTTCGAAAATGGGTTTGTACAGCGCCTCGCACCAGCCCACGAACTCTTCGCTGGCAACCAGCGCATCGTAGTCGGCAAATTGCCGGGCCAGGGCGGTGCTTTCGCGGCGCTCGCCATCGCTGGTCTGGCCATCGCCTTCATAGGCCTTGCGCGCGGCCGCCTGTGCCTTGCTTTCGTCATTTTGGCCGAGCCAGGCAAAGGCCGTTTTTACCGCAACGGGCAGGGGCCTTTGCATGCCGCTTTGCCAGGCAGCCAGCAGATCGTTCAGCTGTTCGGTCGCCCGCGTCTGATCAAGCGGGCCCAGCATCAGGGTTTCAGCGCTGGCCACCAGCGCAGTACTCAGCGGCAGGCCGTTGGCGCAGGCCACCAGGTGCACCACCCAGGGCCGAATCAAGCGGTGCCACTTGCGGGTCTTTTTCGAGCCAATGCTGTTGGGGATCGCCGTGACCAGCAGGTAATCGCCCCGTGCATTGCTGCGCAACCCGCCAAGCCAGCCTTCCAGGCTGACCTGCTGCCAGGCATGGCTCACCGGGAGCGCGCTGCTCAGCGACTGCGGCCACAGCTGCAACAGGTCTTGATAGCGCTGCAGCAAGTCAGGCAACGGCTCGATCAGTTCTTCACGCAGGCTGCTGCCGAACCCTGCCATGGGCAACAAGCCGCTGCCTTGCAGTTTCAGCGCCTGCGCGTCGAGCGCCTGGCCGATGTCATCCGCGTGGGTCAGTGCTGCACTGAGCAGGCTGTCGCTGAGGCTGTAACGCTCAAGGGCATTGAGCACGAACGGTTCTTCGTCAGCCAGCGGCGCCTCAACCGTCTCAAAATAGATCTTCAGGCGCTGGCTGAAGAAGTGCTTGACCGGATTTCTGAGAAAATCCTGCAGCTGCGCCAGATCAAGCGGTTCGTCCTGCTCGTGGGCGGCAAGCACAGGCACGGTCGGCTCGAGCGCTCTCGCCTGATGCAGCACCTGCCACTCTCTGGCGAAGCTGAAGAACCCGGTGTGCTCATGAAAGTACTGGGCGCTGAAAGGCTGCAGCGGGTGCTCCAGGGTCAGCGCGTGGAGCAGTTGCTGGCCCGGATCACGCTTGGCATCGTCCATGGGCTGTACCGCGTCCTGAAGGGCCCAGCCCGACGCCAGGTGATCGCGCAGTTGCCCGATGAGCACTGAAGGCGGCCGCTCGCTGTTGTCGCGAATGCTGCGCCCGACCCAGCTGATATAAAGCTGATCGCGCGCCGAAAGCAGCGCCTCAAGCAGGAGATAACGATCGTCTTCCCGGCGTGATCGGTCGCCTGGGCGGTAGTCGCTGCCCATCAGATCGAAGTCCAGCGGCGGTTGCGCGCGAGGGTAGTCGCCGTCGTTCATCCCCAGCAGGCACACCAACCTGAACGGGATCGCGCGCATCGGCATCAGGGTGCAGAAATTGACCGAACCGGCGAGAAAGCGTTGTGACAACCGGCCCTGATCCAGCCCCGCCAGCCAGGCTTCGCGTACCACCGTCAGTGGCAGCTCATCCTTCAGGCCCACCCGTTCGCAGGTTTCCAGCCAGGTCTCGCGCAGTTGTTCCAGCTGTACCAGCAGGTAATCATCGTGTTCGCTTTCAGCCAGGAAGAACAGCTGCAGCAAACCTTGCAGGCGCGCTCCCCAGTCTGGCGCGGTGGCAGGCGATGACAGCTCGCTGTGGGCCACCTGCAGCGCATCGATCAACGCCACCAGCGGGCCGATCAGCGCCGCGTCCAGACCGCCGATTTCGTCGTAAGGTTCGATACCGTCACTGGCCATACCGGCACCCACCGCATAGCCCAGCAGCATCCGGCGCAGACCGAAATGCCAGCTGTTCTGCTCAAGCAGCGCAGGCAACCCGAGCCCCTCGCGCTGCGTGGCATTCAGCCCCCAGCGAATCCCGGCGCCTTCAATCCAGCGATGCAGGGTCGGCAGGTCGCGCTCTGCAATCTTGAAGCGCGCACGTAGAGCCGGGACGTCGAGAAGATCGAGAATTTCACTGACCGGAAAACGGCTATCCGGAATTTTCAGCAGATGTTCAACGGCAATCAGCAACGGCTCGCGACCACGCTGACCCTGGTCAGCAAGGGTAAACGGGATGAAGCGCCGATCATCGCGCTCGATCTGACCGAATACGGCGCGGATGTGCGGCGCATAGCTGTCGATGTCGGGGACCATGACGATCACGTCACGTGGCCGCAGTTCAGGGTCCTTGCTGAAACGCGCGAGTAGCTGGTCGTGCAGAATCTCGACTTCGCGCTGTGCGCTGTGGGCCACATGGAAGCGTATGGAGCGATCACCCGAGATGTTCACTGCTGGCCAGGTGGTGCGGGTTTCGTCCAGAGGCCGCAGCTCAAGAATGTCATCCTGCAACTGATTGAGAACGTTCGTCGGCTCGGCTTCGCTGAACAGGTCGATGCGCCCGTCCTTGAACGCCGAACGATAACCGCCGGGCTCGTCGTGGCTGTCCAGCAGGTTGATATAATCGCGGCCCTGCTTGCCCCAGGCGGCAAGCAACGGATGAGCATGCTGATGCAGCGCTTGAGGGTCGAGAACCATCGGCATACCGGCCTTGCGCGCCTGCCGCTTGTACTGGTGGCGCAGCAGGTCCTTGTCGGCGACGATGTCAGCCCAGTGGTGGCGACAGGGATTATGTACGCACAGCAGTACCTGGCTGAAGCGAGCCAGGCCCGCCAGCGCTTCAAGCGCCTGAGCGGGCAACGAAGAAATGCCGAAGACAATGACGCGTGCCGGCAGCCCCGCCGGAGGAGTGTCAAGCCTGTGAATGCGTTCCATGAAGCGCTGATGCACACCCGCACGGCTCTGCGCCATGCCCTCCTCCCCGACATCCAGCAACAACGCCCGCCACAGCTCGGCCTGCCAGCAATTGGCCGGGGTCAAGGGCTTGGCTTCGCCCCTGACGTTGCGCAACTGATGTCGCCCTGCTGCCCAGTCTTCCAGCCAGTCAGCACGGTACACCTGATACTGGTCGAACAGGTCGGCCAGGCGTTCTGACAGCTGATAGCGTTTGCGCAGGTCGGTGTCGTCAGTGAGGAAACGCCTGAGCGGCTCGAAGTGAGGCTGATCAATCAAGGCTGGAAGCAGGCGCATCAACCGCCAGGTCAACGGCGCCTTGTCCAGCAACGACGTGGCAGGAATTTCACTGCTGCCCAACACCGTGCGATACAACTGCCACATGAAGCTGCCGGGCAACTGGACGTCGACTGCAGCAGCTATGCCACATCCGCCGAGGTCATCGTCCTGAGGGTCTTCAGCCAGGGCCAGCTTCAGCCATTGGGCGATGCCATTGCTTTGCACCAGCGCAATTTCGTTCTCCAGCGGCGCCAGCGGATACCGCCGCATCCAGGAAACAACCAGACTGCGCAGGTCATCCAGGCGATTACCATGGACCACCATGAATCCGGCGCTGAGAGTGGTTGTAACGGACATGGTCGCTTCCCTGGGTCTGTACGGCAGCATGGAAAATCTATAGCCGAACCTTAAAGCAAAATGGCGAGCCAGGGGGAGGTGTCTCAGGCAGATAGATGTACGCAGGACTGGCACTGTGGGACTAGTTGTGGGATCGCGCCCAGGGGTCGACTGTGGGACCGGCTTTAGCCGGGAAGGCGTCATTTTCTAACGCCTCATCTTTAGCGGCTGTACTGGCCTCTTCCCGGCTAAAGCCGATCCCACGGCTAGTCGCAAGTTGCCAACCTTCTCCACGCGCACAAACAAAACCCCTGAACGCGTAAGCGATCAGGGGTTCTGGAATTTAATCTTGACGATGACCTACTCTCACATGGGGAAACCCCACACTACCATCGGCGATGCATCGTTTCACTGCTGAGTTCGGGAT
>NZ_UTVH01000023.1 GCF_900585905.1 Pseudomonas viridiflava | reverse complement strand
AGTCGTAACAAGGTAGCCGTAGGGGAACCTGCGGCTGGATCACCTCCTTAATCGAAGACATCAGCTGCTTCGCAAGTTCCCACACGAATTGCTTGATTCATTGAAGAAGACGATTAGAAGCAGCTTTTGCTTTGCACACCCTGTTTTGGGTCTGTAGCTCAGTTGGTTAGAGCGCACCCCTGATAAGGGTGAGGTCGGCAGTTCGAATCTGCCCAGACCCACCAGTTACCTGGTGAAGTTGGTCAGAGCGCGTACGACACCCGGATACGGGGCCATAGCTCAGCTGGGAGAGCGCCTGCCTTGCACGCAGGAGGTCAGCGGTTCGATCCCGCTTGGCTCCACCACTTACTGCTCCTGTTTGAAAGCTTAGAAATGAGCATTCCACGCCTGATGAGTGAGGCGGTGATGAATGTTGATTTCTAGTCTTTGATTAGATCGTTCTTTAAAAATATGGGTATGTGATAGAAATATAGACCGGGCACCTCTTTCACTGGTGTGTGTCCGGGCTAAGGTAAAGTTTGTGTGAACAA
>NZ_UTVH01000110.1 GCF_900585905.1 Pseudomonas viridiflava | reverse complement strand
CCAGGACTCAGCCTTCACCCACGTCGCGTTCTGCGGTGTTCATGCGATCACGCTAAAAAAGCGCATCACTGCCGCTTTCTCTCCGGACAGCCAGATGACTTGTATATAACGCTGAGTGCTCCGCATGGGAATGCCGATCTGCACGCACCACCCCAACCATCGCAACCCACAAGAATGTTCAAGACGTGCGCTCGGGATTCTGCGAAAGTTGCTGCCCCATAATCGGTGAAGCGGTTGTTCATGTTTCGTTCTTCATCTGCTTATCAGGCGTTCAGCCAGGGCGCGAT
>NZ_UTVH01000066.1 GCF_900585905.1 Pseudomonas viridiflava | reverse complement strand
TGTCGAAGGCGTGCTCGCGCAACATGCGCTGACACCAACTGTGGATGGTCGAAACCGCAGCTTCGTCCATCCACTGCGCAGCGATGTCCAAGCGGTTGGCGCAACTCGGCCAGAGCTCGGCGCTGAATTGCTCACGCAGCTCAGCAATCAGATCATCGGGCGCGTCGATTTCGTCACGGAAGAATCGCGCAGCCTCGGCGAGTCGGGTACGGATCCGGTCGCGCAGTTCTTTCGTCGCGGCATCGGTGAAGGTCACCACCAGTATTTGTGGCGGTAGCAATTCGCGGCCGAAGCCTGATGATTCGTCGCCGTGCCCCAGCAC
>NZ_UTVH01000011.1 GCF_900585905.1 Pseudomonas viridiflava | reverse complement strand
TGCCGACCTGGATGGTGATGTTCTTTCGTATACCGCTGCTGGTCTGCCTTCGGGTTTGAGCATTGATGCCAATGGCCTGATCACGGGCACCCTCGCTAATAACGCTTCACAGCAAGGTCCGAATAGTAACGGCATCTATTCGGTCGTTGTGACTGCGACTGATGCAAATGGCCTTAACGTCAGCCAGACGTTCACGTTAAACGTCAGCAACCCTGTGCCTGTTACCTCAGGCATCAGCATAACGACTGCCGAAGACGCACCCATTACCGGGACGCTCGTTGCGACTGACATCGATGGCGACGCCATCACTTTTAGTGCAATCCAGAACCCGGCAAATGGCACGTTGGTACTCAACAGCAACGGCACTTACACCTACACGCCAAACGCCAATTACAACGGGCCAGACAGTTTCACTTATCAGGTCACTGACGCTGACGGCGCTGTCGTCACCGCTGTTGTAAGCCTCGTTGTGACAGCCGTGAATGACGCACCCAACTCCGTGGGCAGCATTACTGCGCAAGCGGCCAACGATGGCGCAGCATTCTCCCTGGGTACCGCAGCGAATTTCGCTGATCTGGATGGCGACGTTCTTTCGTACACCGCTGCTGGACTGCCTGCGGGTTTGAGCATTGATGCCAATGGCCTGATCACTGGCACGCTGGCTAACAATGCATCGCAGCAGGGCCCAAACAACAACGGCATCTACTCGATTATTGTGACCGCGACTGATGCAAGCGGCCTGA
>NZ_UTVH01000027.1 GCF_900585905.1 Pseudomonas viridiflava | reverse complement strand
GCGACACCCTCACCTTTAGCGCCACTCAAAGTCCAGCCAACGGCACGTTGGTGCTCAACAGCAATGGCACGTACATCTACACGCCAAACGCCAATTACAACGGACCGGACAGTTTCACCTATCAGGTCACTGACGCTGACGGCGCTGTTGTCACCGCTGTTGTCAGCCTCGTTATAACAGCAGTCAACGACGCACCCAACTCTGTGGGCAGCATTGCTACCCAAGCGGCTAACGATGGCGCAGCGTTTTCCCTGGGCACGGCAGCGAATTTCGCTGACCTGGATGGCGATGTTCTTTCTTATACCGTCGCTGGTCTGCCAGCGGGTTTGAGCATTGATGCCAATGGCCTGATCACTGGCACGCTGGCTAACAATGCATCGCAGCAGGGCCCAAACAACAACGGCATCTACTCGATTATTGTGACCGCGACTGATGCAAGCGGCCTGA
>NZ_UTVH01000002.1 GCF_900585905.1 Pseudomonas viridiflava | reverse complement strand
CAACACCTGATCCGACCAAGTTGTTCTTCAACGACCGCGTTCACCCGACCGAAGCCGGGCAGCGGCTACTGGCCGACTATGCGTATTCATTGTTATCGGCGCCCTGGGAAACCACCCTGCTGCCTGAAATGGCCAACAGCACCCTGCGTGCTCATCAGGACGAGCTGCACGCCCAATGGCTCAGCGACTTTGGCAACTGGCAGGCGGTCGGCCAATGGCAAGGCATCCTCTCGGCAGGCGGTCAGAAACTGGACATCGACGCTCAGGACACCGCTGCAGATGCAGACGGCAAGGGCTACAACCTGA
>NZ_UTVH01000004.1 GCF_900585905.1 Pseudomonas viridiflava | reverse complement strand
ACATAATCCTAAGCCTGAATATCGCTATCGCGAGCAAGGTGGGTCGCCACCCCGGTCATTCCCACAGGTGGGCGGATTGGTCTGCAAAATCTTCAGCGCCTGCAATACCGCCATCACGGGCAAGCGCGCTCCTACAGTTACAGGCTCGCTTCGCGACAGCGCCGTGTCAGCGACATAGCGAGTCCTTCATGTCGAGCGCGAAGCTAGGATATTGGGAACTTGAGATCACAGCGTCGCGCTGAGTGATGGGACTGCTGAAGGCTGTAGGAGCGCGCTTGCC
>NZ_UTVH01000077.1 GCF_900585905.1 Pseudomonas viridiflava | reverse complement strand
CTGCGAGATCGCGCAGGGCGTGTCGGTGCTGCGCGACGATCAGGGCCGCGCCAAGACGCTGCGGGCAGGAGACCGGTTCGCCATCCCGGCTGGCTTCAAGGGCACGTGGGAAGTACTGGAAGCCTGTCGCAAGATTTATGTGGTGTTCGAGGCCTCAGATATAAATAAGTAACGCCAGGCGACGAGGCAAATGGATGACTCTGGAATTGTCCATTCCGGACACCATTCATAAGGATCATGTACATGACCAACTAGGAAATCCTCCTGGCCCTTCAGCACCTGATCGGCACC
>NZ_UTVH01000003.1 GCF_900585905.1 Pseudomonas viridiflava | reverse complement strand
TGTTCACCGAGCAGACGCTGCTGGCCGAGCTGACGGCGCAATACCTGCGTACCAAGAACTACAACGTGCAGATCACTGGTGGTCTGGGCAGCAACCTGGCGCGCAGCGCTCAGGAAAGCGGCCAGTTGGACCTGTTGTGGGAATACACCGGCGTCTCGCTGGTGGCCTATAACCACATCGACGAGAAACTCGACAGCGAGCAGACCTACGCCCGCGTGAAGGAAGTCGATGCGAAGAAAGGCCTGGTCTGGCTTTCGCCGTCGAAGTTCAACAACACCTACGCACTGGCACTGCCGCAGAAGGTTGCGGACAAGTACCCGCAGGTCAACACAC
>NZ_UTVH01000024.1 GCF_900585905.1 Pseudomonas viridiflava | reverse complement strand
ATAACTTGCCTAAATACTCTCCCGCCGCAACGATCCCCGCGCCGGCCAGCCCGGCCGCCATGCCCAGCAGGAAGCCACCGACGCCACAGGTGGCAAAGGTGATTGCCACATAGGCCACAAGGGCGATACCTACGACTGCGCCCAGCAGGAAACCTGCCAGGGCGCCTGTGTGCTCGATGCCATCGTGTAACCGCGCCGCCTCGAACATGACCTACTCCTGTTCGCTGCCGCCGATAGTGTCTGCCACCGCATTTCGAGGTTCGTAACTGGCGAGTATGTCTGTCCAGTTACGATTGTGCTCGGCAGTGAAATCGGTCTGGCTGGTGCAGGCGAAAACCAATACACGCCCAGGGGCGATGATGAAGGCCGCTTGACGCTGATAAATCGGTCGCTTGTCGGCCTGGTAGTACGCTTCAATCTCGACGCCGGGTATCGGGTGGGAAGCAGAAAGCGATGCTGCTCGCTGTTCCAGCAGGGTATAGCCACGTAGTTTGGACGCCAGCAACTTCAACTGCCTTTTGAGATAGGCGTTGATGTCTTCGCCAGGCAGATGGGTGTCCCTGGACAGGGTGATGCTGAGCGGCCCAGGCACGGTGCTGCCGAAAACGAACATATTCACAGTGCGGTCCTGAAAACCGTCTGGCAGCGTGAAACTTCCTTCGTGCAGGTGATAGTCCATTTTTGCGTTCTGTCCTGTAAAAAATTGGAATCTGTTTAACGCGTCGCCAAGCCTGCGAGCATGTCATCGAAGTCCAGCAGCCAGCCTTGCAGCGCTGGCTTCTGCGGGTCTATCACGCATGAAACGCTCAGCCACTGGCGCTCATTGCTATCAGCCACAGGCATCAGCGCACCTGCCAATCGGCCGTGGCGCTCTTCATGGCCAGCTCGAAATATGAAATCCGTAATCAATGCCGCGTTGCCCGCAAGCACACCTTCACGTTGACGGATAATACGCAATTGCGGATAAAGCGCCTGCAGTTCTTCCACCGCCACACCGAAGCCTTGAACCAGGGTGTGTTGCTCCGCCACGGCCCGACGCTGTATCGAAACGTCAATTTGCTCGCCGTTCACGTGAGCAATAGCCTTGATATCGCTGAATGCCAGGCCCTGCGGAAAAGCAAAGTTAAGGCCGGCAAAATTGAAACTGCTGGCTGCCTCTTGTAGCGGCGTTGGCGGCGTCAACGAGAGCGGTTCAGGCGCCTCAGTCTCCACAACTTCTTGCTCAGCCTGCTCAAGAGCCAACGCCTCCGCTTTCAGACGCTGCTCCGAAATGCGGTCGTAAATACTGGTGCGAATCATGGCATCACCCCCTCAATCGTTGACCCGAACCGGGGCACCGGTGATTTGAGTGAGGCCCGTACTCTCGGTAGTGATCGAGCTGCTTTTGATCTGAATCCCATCTGGCGTGATCGAGATGCTGCTGTCCCCAACCTTCAACAGAATGCTGGTATTGGCACTGATCTGGATGAACTGGTTGTCGACCTGAATCGATAACGAACCCTCTTGGACGTTCAACACTGTGTCTTTCTTGATGATATCGGTTTGCGTACCCTCAACCGTCACCAGACGGTTATTGCCCACCTTGTGAGTCTCGTCGAGCTCAATCTCGGTGTCCATGTTGCGCTCGGCGTGGAGGCTGATTTGCTCAGCTCCGGCCTTGTCTTCGAAGCGGAAACTGTTGGCAGTCCCGCCGTCACCCTTCATCGACCGCGTCAGAAACCCGCTCTGCGTCTTGTTCGCTGGCAATGACCAGGGCGGCGTGTTCTGGCTGTTGTAAAGACTGCCCATGACCAGCGGCCGATCCGGGTTGCCGTCGAGGAATACCACAACTACTTCGTCGCCAACCCGAGGAATCTGGATGCTGCCAAAACCACCACTGGCGCCGGACTGGGCGACGCGGATCCAGCAGGAGCTTTTATCGTTGAATTCGCCGTAGCGGTCCCAGTGGAACTGCACCTTTACTCGGCCCATTTCATCGGTGAAGATTTCTTCGCCAGGGGGGCCGACGACGATGGCGGTTTGTGGGCCGGAAATGGCAGGACTGAGCAGGTCCATCTGCGAGCGAAATTTGATCTTTTTGCGCACGCAAAAAAGTTTGTTGCCGTAACCTGCCTGACTGCCCGTGGTGTAGTTGTTGCTGCCGTGATGTTCAATGCTCATCATCAGGAACTGCCTGTCTTCAGCTGAGCCAGCGTCATGCTCGTAGTGCTGAGTCAATTCGAAAGTATGGCCTGGACGCATCGCCCGACAGTTGCTCAACCCCACAAACGTCTTGCCCTTGAGCTCCAGTGCTTCGATGCGATTACGCACAAGACGTTCGCCATCTTCAGGCGTGCCATGGGTGTACTGCCCCATGTAGTCGAAAATTTCGTACGCTGGAACATCCCCTTGCTGGTTGAGGCTGTTCATCGTCACCGGGATACGATTACCGGGCTGGCGGTAATCGAAGGTTTGCGTCGAAATCTTCCCTGCCTGGAAATCCCGGGCTGAGCTCCACTGAGTGATGGAGTCAGCATTCTCGGTCACCGACGCGGTGTGGAAGCGCACTTGTGGCTGCTCTGGCAGCGGCGTCAGCACCGTGGAGTCGTCCATGATAATCAGCGTGTGGCTGTCGACAGTGTGCTCGAAATAGAAGATCAGGCCTTCTTGCTCAAGCAGCCGCATGACGAAGTGGCTGTCGTTTTCGCGGTACTGAGTGATGTAGCTGTGTGGCTTAAGCACGCGGTTAACGCGAAACTCGTACTTCGCGAGCCCCTCATAGCGACCGAAAACGTTCCGGACCACCTGCTCTACGGTTTGGTCCTGATAAATCCGGGAGTCATACCGCTGCGCAATCAGGCTCAACCACGAGCCTATGTAGGCTGAATACCGAGACATCCCGCCATCGCTGCCGTTGTTGCCGAAGTTCAGGACGTGGCCATTGATGTAACGGCTGCCTCCGGTCGCGAGTTCGATCTCGATGGTCGCAGGCTGTCCGATGGCAGACTTGAGTTTCACGCTGGCGTCATCGGAGATCAGATCAAGATTGAATCCGAAGTCAGTCGACAATCCTTCACTTCCTGCAAAGGACTCAAGCAACAGCTCCTGGCCGCCTTTGAGCGCCATGGTGAGCTTGAACAGACGCCTGTTCTGCGCAGTAAACAGTGAGGAAAGATCCATCGCTTCAACTACTCCTTAAACCGGTAACACGCCAGCAGGCTTGGCCAGCCCGCGCGTAATGATCATCAAAAATCAGGCCCCCGGCGCCTTGCGCCAGGAAGCCACCCACTTGAACAGCCTGCTCAACCACCAACGACTGCGTGCTTCGCGAATTTCATCGATCTGCATGAAGGTGTAGGGGATGGGCATCGTTTTTTGTTTGATGCGTAAGGTGCGGAGGCCTCTAACGGAGTGACGCATTTGAATCAATATCCATATAGAGCTGAGTGTTAGCACTAAAGTCCCGATGACACCACCAGCAGGTAAACCTGCCGACTTAATAAAAAAACTAGCTGCTAAAGTCGTCGCGCCAGCTAGTATCAATAAAGGATAACTACTCGAAGATTTTTTGGCTTTCTGAGGTCTGGGCTGAACTTTGATGCCGTCATATTCAAAAGGATTAACTGACGTTTTAGTGAAGGCGATACAGAAGTATACTAATGATACGCAGGCGGCTGGTAGTAGACCTAGCATTAGTGCTCCGGCGTTTCCGAGACCTAGGCTATTGGCGGCCAAAAGATAAGCGGCACTGCCTGCCATCAGAACAAAAAAACCTAAAATCGATAGAAAAACCGATGCCATA
Source organism: Pseudomonas viridiflava (assembly GCF_900585905.1). Lineage (GTDB taxonomy): Bacteria > Pseudomonadota > Gammaproteobacteria > Pseudomonadales > Pseudomonadaceae > Aquipseudomonas. The sequence continues at coordinate 155,845 of NZ_UTVH01000024.1, read as the reverse complement.
TAAAAAGTAAATCTCTCGCACGCGCACATCAAATAGGCAGACCAGGTGAGCTTTAAAATAAAAATCAAGCTATAGGCCTGCCAGAAAAATGGAATTTTCGAAAGTGCTAGGATCATGCCAAAAGTCAGGGTGCCCAGTGATATCCATGCACCCTGCTTCATGCTCTTGAAATCTAAAATCATTTGCACTTTACCATTTTACTAAGTCCTCGAAGTATTTATCATATCCATTGCTGACTATTATATATTGCGCCACAACCCCTAGGCCGAAGCCAACAGCTAAAACCAAAGCTAATGGCGCTGCGGTCGTCAAAACCGCGCCGTAGAGCCATGTGGTGGCCGCTCCACCCGCCATGCCTGCCGCTAGAGATGCTAGGTTAGTTGGTTGGCTTGCGACAGTTCTATTGTAAAAATCTTTAGGGGATGTAGCATTGGATAAATCAATGGCCATCTGTGGTCCCACGGCCAGAAGGATCCCTACAGGGTTGCCTGTTATTAACTTAAGTCGTCCGGTGGCGCCACCTGAATGTAAGTGCGCGCGTTTGGCAAGTGATGCACGAGTGTCACCTAAAGGAATATGAGCGACTGACTGCCCAACCTCGCCAAGTATTTTGTAGTGCCGAGCAACAGCCGTCACTGGAATCTCAAAAAATAGCTGGCCCTTTTTAGAGATGATTTTGATAGCGCCTTTGAACGTTTTACTTGCTGATTGAGCGCCTGGCGCTCCTCGACTATTTGCCCAAGTATTCAGCTTTGATTTTTGCTCAGCAGTTAGATCCAGCAGATCTGATACTTTCCTGGCCTTGGCGACAGCCATAGCGGCTCCGGCGGCACTGGCAATGGTCCCGGGCAAGTTGCCCGCAGAGAACATAAGCGGGCCAATCTCGGGGATTTTTTCGGCAGCCTGCTGCAGAGCTTGTAGAGCTTCAAATGATACTATCGCCGCGTTCTTGAGCTTTTGCAGCAATTCACGTAGCAATAAGGCGGCACTTTTGAATTCTTCAGGACTCATTTGCTCGTCGCGCGACGAAAGCTGGTGCACTAAATAAACCGCAGCTGTGTAATCGTCGGTCGGGTACTGCCCAGCAAATTGTCCTGGCTGCATGTAGAAATCCATGGCCGATTCGCCCACGAATCCCTGCTGACCACGCCCTAGCAAGCCCGGCTGCCTACGCTCACAGCGCAAGCTCGCCGACGTCGGAGGTGTCAAAAAATTGCTCATGCGTATTCCCTCGCTATCTGCTCTTCACGTATGGAGCTGCGACACTCGTTGGCACAGGTGACAAATATCCAGTTGCGAAGATTACTGCTTTCAGCAAAATCTTCCTACCTTCAGCTTCATCTTTGCTTGACTGAAAACACTGGGATCCTTGTACGTGGGGGATTACAGACAGCCTACTTGGCTGATCGACCTGCTATCTCGATCAGCATTATCACTGAAGCCCTTTAGCTGCCAGAGAGCGATTAAGAAATCGCTATCGACGGCCTAAAAAGTGAAGCAGGTCACAAATTTTATGTTGCAGACCAAGGGTGGGCCGAGGCGTTGCAGAACGCCTATCCGCCGAAACAGGTGCTTTTCTCATCTGCAGCATCTTGGCATCTGTGAGACGCTTCAGCCGTTTTGAGGGTGGGTCGAAGGCAGGGTTAAAAAAAGTGATGCAGGTCACACCAGCCGTAACGCAGGTTAATCTCGGATTGAGGGCACCCAGGAGTAGACCTAGGTTTTGTACGAAAAGTCGGTGCGGGTAGAATTGCCGCTATGATTGGCTGGAGGCCCGCATGGCAATGCGTTACGAACTCTCCGACGCATCGTGGGAATTGATCAAAGACCTGGTTTCCCCAGAGCAGAAAATGGGTCGCCCACGCAGTGATGATCGCCTGGTACTGCATGGAATCCTTTGGATCCTGTGCTCGAGCGCTGCGTGGCGCGATCTTCCTGAGCGCTTTGGGCCTTGGTCAACGGTGTATCAGCGTTTTCGTGACTGGCGCGACGACGGCACGTTCGACCGAATACTGGAGCGCTTGCATATTCGACTGAACCGGGAAGGACTGATCGATCTGGACACCTGGATGATCGATTCCACGGCGGTACGTGCAACCCGAGCCTCTTCAGGCGCCGGGAAAAAGGGGGGTCTGAAGAACCGCCAGACCATGCCTTGGGACGCAGTCGAGGCGGTGTTACTACCAAGATTTACATGGTCTGCGACGCCAATGGTGTTCCCTTACGTTTCATCCTTTCGGCGGGGCAAGCCAGCGACATCGCTCACGCCCAGCCGCTGCTGGATCAGGTGCGAATTCCCGGTAAGCCGGGGCGACCACGCAAGCGTAGTCGCTGGTTACTGGCTGACAAAGGCGAGAGCCGAGGAGGCGACGCAGTAGCCAGACCTAACCAGTAAAGCGTGGTTAGCCGAAAACTCACTGTCAAAATCGACAACCAGGAACGTACATGGATATCTCATTATTAAAGCAAGCCGCTTTGGATCTACGTGAGAGGCTTGATTTTTACAAGTCCACAGATCAGTCCGCATTGGCCTTATATGTACAGCTGGAACCGATAATTTCAGCAGCTGAAAATGAAATGGTCCAGGAGAAAGTCGAACCTTGAGACATCCCAGGCTATCGGTTATTCGCTGATACAGACGTGCAAAAATATGAAGATTTCTCGAAAGCCTACAGCAAGTTCTATGTCGAGATCACCGATGGCAGGAATAGGAAAGCTTGCAAGATAATCCAAGAAATGCCCGAAGAGGCACTTTGATTTGTTTAAAAAAACGTACCGCTGGAATTCTTGAATGATGGGCTACTAGGACAAGTCTCAAGTAGATGGCAGTCGTGAATTCATTTCTTTTGACAGGTGCATGAGAGGAATGAGGATTATGTGACTTTCTGCTTGTCCACCGAGATAATATCTTTAGGTAAGTCTATTTTTATAGTGTAAATTTGTTAGAAAAGTTTCCGCGGGATAGAAGTGAGGGTTAATAGAGCTGCTGTTTTTGCTTATAAAGATTTTCGGCCAGAACCTATTCCGACTATTTAATGCAGGCTTCCCATGAAACCATCAACACCACTTGGATACGTTGAAAAGGCTATACAACTCACTATGGAGCGTCGAAATGGGTGCCCACAGTTTCCGGTTTATGATTCGCTCCTGCGTCGATTGGAGTACGTGAAGGCCGTATTCGAAGGCGTTGAAAAAGACAAGTCCAAGCTTCACCACCTAAGCATCGGTGCCATTGCCTCAAAGGAGTTTGAGGAAACAGATCCTGAGTTAGCAAAAGCTCTAGGAGACGCCCACTATGTTGCCATACAATCTGCTCGAGGACTCAAAATAATACTTCCTGATTGACTTTGGGTTTTATTGAGATATGATCGCGGGATTTTTCTTAACTACGAGTTGGTTAGCAAGATGGTCGCTCTTTCCTTTTAAATATAGAAATGTTTTAGAAATCACTGTTGTAACCTACCGAAACAGGCGGTAGGCATGAATTGCCAACCGGCTTGACGAGATTGCATGCCTGAGACTCGAGAACCTGGATATTCCGATTAAGTCGGTGCCCAGATAAAAACGAGCTTCAGACCGTTGGATGCTCCATGAGATGGCCGAGGAGCATATAGCGTTTTGCCTAAACGCCGCAAAATACTTATTATTAGAAAAAATCTAATTGCAGGGACAACTCACTCGCAAAGCTTTTTTTGAATAAGGCGTGTTATGGATCTTAAAAAACCGATAGACTTCATCTCAAGTGCCATTAATATAACTATTATGCGGCGTGATGAATGTCCCCAATGGGACATCTACAACAACATATTAAAGCAGTTGAAATTTGCAGAAGCGGTTTTTAATGGCACCGAGAAAGATCGCGCAAGGCTTTTTGATCTAACGATTGGAATCATAGCCGTAAAGGAGTTTGAAGAGGAAGACCCTGAACTGGCACGCGCCTTGAAGGACGCATTTCTGGTGGCTATACAATATGCAGAAGGGTTAAAGATTCAGCTTCCGCGAGATAGAAGTGGTGATTAACAGAAGTTTCCGCTAAGGATTCGCTTATAAACATTTCGGGCGAACTATCTTTAGTTGGTTACGCCTGCAGTTTTTTCCAACTAAGAAATTTGAGGTCTTTATATTGGGGCCTGCTACGGTTTAAGATGAAAACCCTTAGCAAAATTATTCGAAAAAATCTGGGCGCTCAAAGCAAGAAACCCGCAATTTCAAATTCTGTTACTTAACTTCCGTATGGGTGTGAAGTGAACAACTCACTAGCCGACATAGTGAAAGAGTTTGGAAGTGCGATAATTTTTACTCGAGGCGCCAAACTAGATAGCAGTTCAGGCATCTATTATCTGGACATCATTTATGGAATGAGCTCAGATGAAAATGATATTCGTTATAGAAACCAAATTTATCTCGACCGAATACCGAGGCACACCTACACATTTGGCGAATCCCCAGAAGGGGATCAATTTTGCATAAGCTCTAAAACAAATGAAATTTATTGTTGGAAGCATGACGCAATAGATGGCAGCGACTCAGCACTTATGGCCTCGAGCTTTATTGAGTTCATAAGAAACTTAGTAGCGGACTAAATGCCAGACTTGGAAGCACTTGAAAAAAGCAAAAAAGTGGCTAGTCTAGGCTTAGACTTGTAAAATTAAACGCAGCAAGCCAAGGTGCGTACGATGCCTGTCGGAACCAATAACAACGCGAATAGCCCAAAAATGGTGGCGAAAAAGCTGGAAGCAGCTATTGAGGCCCTCACTGAGGGACTGCTGAACGACAGTGAAGATCGGCTGTATTTCACCATAAATATCCAATTGGAAAATATCAGGGATGTGCTATCTGCAGCTCTGGCAAAAATAATGTTGGACGACATTGCTGAAAAAGAACAACGTGACTTAGGCTTGACGAGGTTGATTACAGACCACTGGCCGTACGACTTGGTTCTTGGATGTAAAATCATCGAAGCGGAACAAGCTTACAAAAGCCTGTAGCCATGTGTTTTAGCTGTGCTATTACCAACAAAAGCTCTTTAACAGCCAAGACAACTTTTTGTATTGTCAGCAAGTTAGCCAATGAACGGCCCTTTGGAATATATTGGAAGAGCTCTCGCGGTAGCGACTGAGCGACGTAATCGCCCCCCATTTCCGGTATATACATCTATCATAAACCAACTTGAATATCTCAGATCAGTGTTTTATGAAACAGAAGCATATAAATCAAGGCCGCACCTACGGCTACCCGGCGATGTAATTTAAGTACATGAACCCTTACAGAAGCTGCTTTGAGTACAGGTAAGCGGGGAGCTCTGATATGAACGCCGACGCGTTGAAAACTACTGCACATCAGCTAAAATTAGGACTTGATATTGCGAAGATTGGTGACGCAATAGCTGAGGAGCTCTACAACCAGCTGCAGCACTTAATTTATGCTGCTGGAAACGGCAGCATTCTAGAAAACATGGAATCCATAGATATTCCTAGTCACCGCTTATTCGATGAGACTAATCTAGGTAACAATCTAAAGCTGAGGCGCGCATACTCAAACTTCTACCTTAAACTCATTGGCGCGCGCGAGTGGGAGGCATTTAAAATCTTCAAAGCCAGCATGGACGGCGATAAAGCATACTGAAAATTAATTAATTTAAATTAAATAATTTTAGTGAGAGCGCCGCGATTCGATACTGGATTAAATTCTTTTACTTGCTTATCCGTGAGAAGCCCAAGCCGGATAGTCTTGACTGAGCAAAACCGGCTTCTATGGATGACGCATGACACATTTGAAGTCAGGCATTGTTACGCCTGAACTGATGGCGACTGCGTTAAATTACTTTTTGTAGAGGAAGCTAACGAGATGCGATTCAGCAAATTTATCGAATGCTTTAGATAAAACCCAAACACTTTCGAAGGCCACGTGAACTCAATGAGATCTGAATGCGATAATATTTTGCGGCTTGCTATAGAAAGGGGTGACCTTGACAGGTTTTTAGTCGGAGAGCCTTATTATTTCTTCGAAACTAAAGATGATAATGACGACCCTCAGAACGTGGTTGTGGCTTTCGATTTGCTTTTCATGCCCTACTTTCGGTGTGATGGCCACGCATTTGCAACTTTACTCGCTAAATCTTTGTAGCCTTGATTAATGACCACCCAGATCACAATCGCGCCATTTACATGGCCCAGCGCTGGATATGGTACTATCGATATTGCATTTTTAAAAATCATGCAAACCCTGATGGGATGTATGCTGCCGTACCCGAGATCGACCTTAGTGTAGCCGCCGAAGCACTGAAGCTGCAGATCGAACTTAACAAAGCTGAGCTTATCTCTGATAACCGCTGGGCGGGGGCTGAGTGGAATAGTAAAAGCGGCTTGTGGGAACCGTTGGTACGTACAGCGATATACATTCGAGACAACCTGGGTGGCCCCGATTTCGTACCGACCAATATTTAAGGTTTTGCGAGCGAGCCAGTGGTAAGCAGACCGGTGCATATGATGCCTTCCTAGCGTATGGCGCCGGTATGTCCGCCAGGTAGCGTGACGATCAGTGCATACGTTCCACTCGAGCAATTTCAGGCATGTTCAATTAGGTCTCGCGGCGGGAGGAAGATTGCCGGAGGGCAATCTTGACGCCACAATTGACTCAGGGAGAAACCTTGCAGAGAAATCGAAATCAGCTTTTATTGCGGAGGATATATGAAGTTCAAAGATGCATTTGTAAATCAAGAAGAGTTCTTTTCTTTAGGTATTGAGGAGACTTCTGGTCGCTTTTATGTCTCATTTCCAGTGAGTAACGGCATGGTTGACTACGAGGAATATTATGAAATAAACCGGGCTAACTTTGAGCTCTTCCAGAAAGATACTGACGCTGCGGTCGTTTTTGTCACAAAATGCCGCCGACGAGAGCTGGATGAACTATTAATAGAGAAGCCAGGAACAAATAGAGGGTCAGCTATTTAGTATCCAGATCACCCTTGATTAAAGTGTTGTGTGCGAAATGATTTATTGAAGCGTCTCGTCTACACTTACATTGTTATCCCTGCCTTGATTAGATGAGTCAAGGGTTAGACAGCACATGATGCCGACTTGGCATCATTGCCGCCTTCAAGCAGCTGGATTTTTTCGTTAGCGAAATTGTTCCGACGACAGAGTTTGGAGGTAATATCGTGAGAACCGGGGATGCAACGCAGCACCTAGTCCTAAACCGTAAAGAGTCGTCAGCCGCAAACCTCATTGGCGAAATCGACAGCTAGGAATGTATATGGATACGTCATTATTGAAGCAAGCCGCTTTGGATCTACGTGAGAGGCTTGATTTTTACAAGTCCACAGATCAGTCCGCATTGGCCTTATATGTACAGCTGGAACCGATAATTTCAGCAGCTGAGAATGAAATGGTCCAGGAAAAATTCGAACCTCGAGACATCCCAGGCTATCGGTTGTTCGCTGATACAGACCTGCAAAAATATGACGACCTCTCGAAAGCCTACAGCAGGTTCTATGTTGAGATCACCGATGGTAGGAATACGAAGGCGTACAAGATAATCCAAGAGATGCTAGACAAGACACCCTAAGGTTACTATAAACAGGGATGAGTGATCTGAATCGAAGATAATAGACACAATTTCAACCAGAGGTAAGTAATGAACATAGATGCGTTGAAGGTAACTGCTCGCGAGCTTCGACGGATAATAAATACATATGTTCCGGTTGATCCAGCTGCCGCTGTGCTGTTGGCACAACTTGAAGACTTGTTAGATCGTGCTGAGCGAGGTGCTATTTTGCACGAAGTGGAGATCCGGGATATTCCCGGGTATAAAACTTTGGCGGAAACGGCGCTGGAAGGGTACGATGATTTGTCGGAAGCCTACGCAGCCTTCTACATTGAGCTCGCCGGCGGCGAGTCAGATGCTTTGCGCCTTTTTAAGTCACGACACTCAAACCGCGTATAAAGTCGGCTTTAACCTTTCGCGAGGTAGAGGTGGTGATTGATAAAACTCCCGTTATTTCTTGTCGTGTAAAAATCCACTCCCAAAACTCATTCCAACTCATAAGTGCAGACTTCCATGAAACCAACAACACCACTTTCGTATGTTGAAAAGGCGATTGAAATGACAACCGACCGTCGAAGCGGGTGTCCGCAGTTCCCGGTTTATGACTTGCTTCTGTGCCAGCTAGAGTACGTCAAGGCGGTATTTGAAGGCGTCGAAACAGACAAATCCAGGCTTCACCGGCTCAGCATCGGTGCCATCGCCTCAAAAGAGTTTGAAGAAACCGATCCCGAGCTAGCAACAGCTCTAAAGGGCGCCTACTACGTTGCCATACAATCCGCTCAAGGACTTAAAATAATGCTTCCTGATTGATTTCAGGATTTCTATGAAGTCGGCCCAAACACAACGATGGCGGCCGTAAAATAGGATTGGCGCTCAGTACACAGCCAGCCTTCGCTACAATGCGGCGCAACCCAAGCCGCTTCGGGCTGATCTGTCTTCGGTTTGTGCACAAGGTACGCTTTCAACCTATCCAGACGTTTCATTGGCGACATTCCATGTAAGTATTGACCCTGCACGCGAAGGCACATGATGCTTTGTGCGCTGAAGATATCAGGGATCGTCTGGCGCGACGCCAGGTGCATTAGCTCGTAAGGTAGACATTTCAGGATGAAGGCATGATTGACCTACGCAGTTCTACAGAGACCATCGCCGATTACGCGCAACGCTATGATCACCTGCTCCCGCCGTGGTCACCTCAGCTGCGGGAGCGGATGAGGTTCGACAACCACCCGGATGATCCTTCTTTGCCACCCGCTGTGAAGCCCGGCTGGCTTGCCTCCCGCACCTGCACGCTGACAGAGGAACAGGCACTGGATCGCGCGAAAGGTTGTCTGTTGGGCCTTGGCATTGGGGACGCAGTGGGCACTACCCTCGAGTTCTTGCCTCGGGATCGCGGGCACGTCTACGACATGGTTGGTGGCGGACCATTCAAGCTCAAAGCCGGGGAGTGGACAGACGACACCAGCATGGCGCTGTGTTTGGCAGATGCTTACCTGGCCAATGACGACTTCAACTTCCAGGACTACGCCGACAGGCTGTGCCGTTGGTACAAGCAAGGTGAGAACAGTCACAATGGTCGATGCTTCGATATCGGCAACGTCACCCGTAATGCACTTGAAGGCTATCTGGAAAGGCAGCTCGACTGGTACGGTAACGACCACCCCTCCACTGCGGGTAACGGGCCGATCATTCGCCTGGCGCCTTCGGCGATATTTCGTAGACACTCGCTGCATGCGACCTGGCGCGAAAGCGCTGCACAAAGCCGTTGCACACACAGGGCGATGGAAGCTTTGAGCTGCTGCGAATTGCTGGGCGCCCAACTGCATCTGGCTCTCAACGGCGCGGATAAAGAGGAAACGTTGTCTGCAATGGAGCGCCCTTTATTCCCCCGGCCGCTGATCATCAACTCGGGCGAGTACAAGCAAAAGACTCGTAATCAGATTCGCTCCTCTGGCTATGTCGTCGACACGCTGGAAGCCGCTCTCTGGGCTGTGTGGAATACCGACAACTTCAGAGACGCGATCCTTCTGGCTGCCAACCTGGGTGACGACGCAGACAGTGTCGCCGCCACAGCCGGGCAAATCGCGGGCGCGCTATATGGTGTGTCAGGGATGCCGCAAGAATGGGTGGAGAATGTCGCCTGGTCTGAACATATCCAGTACCTGGCGCGGCAGCTGTTCGAGCGCGCGCCATTGAGCTATGACCTGGACGATATAGTTTATGGGGGGCGCTGATGTGTCAAACCTAAGGTGCGCTGGTGGCTTGATAGACCCAGGCGTGCGTCGCAGGCTTTGATATTGATTGTCTTGAGGACACAATGAGAGAAGAACCAGTCAATGCTCTGCTTCTGGCCATTCATGACGACGAGCTGGAAAAATTTGTGGTGGGTGAGCCTCCCTATTTCCACGAAGCAAAGACCGACAACCCGGAGCCGCAAAATGTCATTGCGGCCTTTGATCAGCTTGTCCTTCGCTACTGGATGGAGAGTCGTGACCCCGGCCTCCCTGGGCGACTGGTTGCAGCTTTTACAAAAGCGCTTGAAATATGCCCAGACCAGAACCGAGCAATCTATGCCATCTCGGACTGGATGTGGTACTACAGTTATTGCATCAACAAGAAATATGCGGACCCTAAAGGCAGATATTCTCAGCTTTTCGAAATCGACCTGGGAGCAGTGGCGGGGCTGCTTAAAGAAAAGATGGTATCAAACAAGTTGGCGCTTATGAGTGACACACGTTGGGCCGGCGCTAGGTGGAATGGTTCACGCGGCCTATGGGATCCATTGATACGCACCGCTTTAAACGTCAGGGATGAGCTGCATGGACCTGACTTTGTGCCATTTTAATAAAAGGTAGTTCAACCGGGCTTAGATAATGGACAAAATAAAACTAGTAATTGCGAACGAAAAGCTCATTGTCAACGGGCACGATGTTGACCTCCCGCACCCACCAGAGCAAGCGTTCGTCTACCATGATTGCATTGTTGTTAGAGTGGATGTCCCCGTCGACGTGATTCTGGACAGAAATGTTTTTGGGGTTGCATGTCATGGCGATATTCTTTGGCAGATCGAAGAAAGCCCCCATGGCACTGAGGAAAATAAGCCTTATATGAGTATTTATTTGAGCGAGGCTGATCGTCTAGTGGCGAGCAACTGGAACGGCGTCGAATATTACGTCAGTCCCGGAGATGAAAAAATCAGCGTGGCAGCAGTCCCTAAATAGGCGCCAAGCAGCAAGCTTTGTGCGAGCTCGGAGTTTTCCAAGTAGACCTAATTTTCGTTATTGACTCAACCCTATCGATCACATGATGCTCTATGCGCTGCGCGTCGCCAACCGCTCGGTATTCACGACGCCAGACATTTTCAGGACGAAACCATGACCGATATACACGCTGCTGCTGAAATCGACCTGCCGCAGTTGTACAACAAAGCCTGGCTTTACGCTTCGCAAGCTCACGTCGAGCAGAGGATGAAGGGTTCAGCGCTGCCCTATGCGACCCACGTTGCAATGGTCGCCAATGAGCTGATTTTTGCCAATACCAACGAGTCTGTGGGTGATCTGAGTATCGCGCTGCCTGCTGCGTTATTGCATGACGTGCTGGAGGATACGACCACGACACAGCAAACGCTGGCGCAGGTTTTCGGCGCTGAGGTGGCATCAACGGTTGCCTGTCTGAGCAAGAACTTCATCACGCCGTTTTCTGAGGAAAGCTATCTGCAGGGTATCGCTGCTCACTCTCGGGAGGCTGCGTCGATCAAGTTATGCGACCGGATTACCAACCTTCAATCAGCACCTGCCATATGGACCCGCGAAAAGCGTACGTCGTATCTGGCTGAATCCCGGCTTATCTGCGATACCTTGGGCCATGTAAACGCTTATTTGAAGCAACGCTTGATCGTGTCGATGGCGCGGTATGAGGCGTTGTATGTTGTCGGCGCGTAAGGCCCAGCTGAGCTATGTACATCTCCTCAAGCGTCACCACGCCTTCGAACCCAGCGAGATCAGCCACTTCAGCAATCTCCCCAGCCACCAGCGCCCGCGTGCCTCGCGTAATACGTCGATATGCTCGAAGGTAAGGCGTGAAGTGCGCTTCTCACGCGCCAGAAGGCGCCTTAGCAGCCGAATCGAGTGTCGCCACAGGTGAAGCAGGTACATGATGATTGCCGTCATCATGCCCCCCAGCAGGAAGCCCTGATTTACATCGCTCCAGTTCCACAGTACCCACGTCAAGCCGAAGCTGATCGCCAACAGGATATTGCCAGTGCGCTGATTGCTATAGGTTTGCCCAATGATCACTCGATTGTCTCTCACTTCATAAGAGAGCACGCCTTTTTTAGAGCGAGTGAAATAGATAAAAAGTAATTGAGTCGCAATAACAAGGATAGGGCACATTGCCGCTGAGATAGCATCGACCGGGGTCATCCCGTAATCAAATCGCGCGCCGGTGTATAGGCAGATGACGACCATCGACGAGAAGCTCGCCAGCAGTCCGCTGAGGTAATGGATCAAGAGCGTCGTGTAACTTTCGCCGAGGTAGATCAGGTACATCGTCCTCAATAGCCATGCCAGCAGACCTAAGCTCACCAGCCACCAATACGGTGACTGGAACGAGGCGATAGTAAGAAAAAGAGCCAGCAGTGCCCAGTTTGCATATAAGCCTTTTTTCATCATGCCAGCGTCTGCGTTTTTCATGACATTGCCTTATGTACACTGAAGCCAATCTTGTTCCTGAACCTTGCTAAAACGCCACCGCGCCCGTCAAGCTTGTTCGAAGCGCTGCTTGAGCACGTCTCTCGCAAAGCCGGCATTTATGTAATTGGCCACAAGCTCTGCGGTTTCTTCGGGCTTGAGTTTCTTCCCGTCGCGGCAAAACTGCATAAGTTGCAATTGCACCAGCCGTTTCTTTTTGTCGATAGTAGCGTGGGCGTTGAAGAAAGATTGACCGGTTTTTTCTGGCCGCGGCGCGTCGTCCTCCAGCAGCAGGTTCAGCCGCAAGCCCGCACCGGTTTGCAGACCGAAATCGGCAATATGCGAGATGGGCAAGGGTGCTTTGAAGTTGGCGAACACGAGGTAGTCCGGATGTAACACCAGCGCTGCTTTTTCAGCCCTCAGGTACAGCCTCAGCGAATACGGCATCAGGCAAGCTGCGAACATCGAAATCCCTGCGGCGATAATAAGGACCATGGGTCTTTCGCGTCCTGAAAATGCCGGAAGCAGCATGCTGGCAAGCATCAGGCCAATGCCCAGCAGCAGGAGCGAGCTGCAGAAGATCAACCCCAGCGTGCCACGCAGTCGGGCGCCTTCGTGCAACTTCACTTCTCCCGTGACAACCTCGGCTTGCGCACGTAGCTCTTCGACTGCCTGAGCATCGCGGCTTACGAAGTGATGCAGGTAGTCCTCTGTCATACGGGCGCGTATCGCTTGAGGGTCAGCGAAGTAGCGATCCATCGCGACGCAGGCCAGTTCGGCGCTTATCGGGCGAGTCCCGCTGGCGACGGCCGCTTCGACACTGATCTGCAGCGCGGCTACACGCTCGCCATTTGAAGGGTGGGTATCCGACGGGTGTGGCAGCTGTGTCGCCATTTCCTCTTCGGGAAGTTTCACTGGCTGGTTCGCCAATTCGTGCAAAATGCTGCCAGGAATATCGGCAGGCGGGAGGTACTCTGGCGTTGGGTTGGTTGCACTCATGAGGTGCGCTGTCACGCGTTCCTGAAGCTGCGGATCAATCGCAGAAATCCGCACCAGTGCCGATGCGGCCGCGAGGCTGCCGCCCAACTGTGCGCCACTGGCGTCTGCAGCCAGCTCCCGAACGCGACTCCAGTGATGCACAGCGTGATCGAAGCGTTCCATGAAGTAGATGCCAAGCATGAACGCCGGGCGCAGGATCGTGCGCTGCAACAGATCACTGCTGAGCATGTTTTCGGCAATTACGCCGAGACTGCGTCCGATGCCGTCGTAAATGGGCAAAAATCTTAAGCTGTACTCGGTGTCGTCACCAGCAAAGTGCGCCAGTTCGTGGCCGATGACAGCGTCGGTTTCTGCTGAATCGAGCAGACCCAGGTACACCATCGGGATATGCAGCGTTCGTCCGCGCAGCGCCGTGCCTTTTGGGAGTATTTCTACATCGCTTGAGGTGACGTAGAACCCTTCGGTCATCCCCAGGATGATGTGATCCGGCGCCAAGGCCCCCAACCGCAGCGCCAGAGCACGAACATGGGCCCATAAGGCTGGCGCCTGTTGCTCGCACACTTCATGCCCCAGCACCTGCATGGCGGTGGGTTCGAACATGCGCAACATCACGCCCAGTTGCCTGGCCATCTGCCAGATCGAGTACAGGCACACGGCCATGACCATCAGGGTCAAGAGCATCAGTTTGAATTCGCCGGACGACATCTGGCCCGCGTGCCACATACCCAGCCCTTCGAAGGCAAGGATCGCCGCCACGGCTGTGCCCATGGCGACAATATGGCCTACCAGCACGAAGGGCAGAACCCGGCTGACCCGGGTGAAGGTGCGGAGCAGCTTTTCACGTGAGTGAAGGGCGTGAGTGCCCGCCCAGCTCAGCCCCAGCATGCCGATGACCCCGACCAGGGTAGCCACAAGCCCCAGTGCGATCACAGCCTTGGCCAGACCATTCATCACAGCGCCCAGCGGGATCAGCGTGCCGATTTCTTCCTCGGCAGTTGAAAGCTGCGACAGCGCAATGTCGGCTGAAATTGGCTTGCCGTCGAGCTCCACCATTGGCGGGCGCGATCCACCTTTTGCGATTAGCGCTTCCAGGTCGGGCCTGATTTCTTTGAGGTTGGCGTCAATCTCGGCCAGTTCTGCATTGGATTCGCTGCTGCGCTGCAATTGCCAGACGCCAAACAGATTCAGGCAAAAGGGCAGCAGGATAAGTACGGCAATGAGTTTGAATATCTTCATCAGGCGAGCTCGATAGGTGCGCCGCCGCAAGCTGTCCCTAGCGCGCACAGGTCCGTTTGACAGACGCCTGAGAAGCGCCTGCGTGCAAGTACAACGCATCACCGGGGAGGTGGGTTGCACCGGATGGCGTTATACAGCGATAGACCCTGGCCTGTAATCCTTGATCGTTCCAACGACACGCTCTGGGCGCAAAAATGTGCTGCGGCCCTCATCTGCGACACGTTTTTTTATGAGCCGATGAGCGCACTTTTAATGCAGCTGGCCCTCCGCACAGTGAGCTTTTTCAGCGATGGCAGGCAATAGGAGAAGCGCAGGAAGGAGAAATAAGGTGAACCGTTTCACCTTTTCAGCGCCCCACGGAATAAATAAAAGACCTGGTACCAGAGGCTCAAAGGCCCGCCTTGCTTGGGCCGGGGTATCGAATCAAGCGGAGCGGGGCGCTGTAATGTCATATCGCCATTATTGCGGCCCTGTGCGCAAATGCGAAAAATCGCACCGCCTGTAGGAAACTTCCTACGCTAGAAACTGCCATAGCTCATACGAAGCTGGCTAGAAGCTATCTATTTGCCAGCACGGGATATTTGTTTGTGATGTTTGCCGTCTGCCAGGCGCAGGCGGATTTAGCATGGCGTAAGCAGGTATGCAGTCGAGAATTTCGTAGCTTTTCATTGCTGCCCGGTAGATCCGGGCACTTGCCGTGAAGAGTTCAAGGACGATGGACCGATGACTCAGACAATCGACATTGAAGCATTGATACAGCTGCGCAAGCAGACCCGCGCGATTTCAGACGCGCTCAAGGCGCAGGCTTCTGACTATCTGTCGACCCTGGCGTTGTTGATCCGCCCGCAGACCCTGTTCGGCGAGTACCTGCAAGGTGCGCAACGCAGCAGTGGCCGCGAGACCCAGCATCATTTCAAAGAGCTCAAGGAGCTCTATGACCGCATTGGTTCGGTCGCGCCGTTCCAGTTGGTCAATGAGCTGGAAGTGCCGCTCAACCTGATCAGCACCTCGCCTGAACTCTTCCCCCTCGAATACGACATGGTGCTTGCGCAAAGCGGGCAGACCATTCGCATCACCAGCCCTGTGCGCTGGGTGGTGGGCTTCAATTCTTTCGATCTCGCGCAGTTTCGCAAGCTCATCAAAGACCCTAATCGCAGCAGCGCCGAGCTGTATCGCTTCGTCCTGCATTACCTCGTCCTGTTTTATTGCCTGAGCAAATCCCCGGGGCTTGGACGTTTGTTCGATGGGCTGCGTTTTCCGGTCAGCTTCGAGCGTCTCAAGGGTTTTGGTGATTTGCCATTTTGTGTCATCAGCTCTCCGGTACGCTCCGAGCTGCCGGATGAATCCGTGATTCGCAGCAGTACCCAGATCGCCGGCAATACCAGCTTCGAAGAGCTGGTCGGGCAAGACAACATTCTGGAAATGACCGATGACCTTCGTCAGCGCCTGCTGCTGACGATTGCAGGACTCTAATTCGCCAGGCCACTGCAGGCCTGGCACGACACGACTTTCAGCGAGTTGCTCGCACAGGAGATACCGATGGCGAAGAAGGAAAGTACTCAGCACAAACTTGATCGTGTCCGCGCGCCACGAGTTCATATCACCTATGACGTCGATATCGGCGATGCTCAGGAAAAGAAAGAGCTGCCCTTTGTCGTAGGCGTGCTGGGCGATTTCTCCGGTAACCCGCTGGAGCCGCTGCCGAAGCTGAAAGACCGCAAGTTCATTTTTATCGACCGCGACAACTTCAATGGCGTGCTCAAGGGCATCAAGCCGCGTCTGGCGTACCGCGTTGACAACACCCTGGCCAAAGACGGCACCCAGTTGGGCGTCGAGCTCAACTTCAACACGCTTGAGGACTTCGAACCACAGAACGTCGTCAAGCAGGTTGAGCCGCTGCGCAAACTGCTGGAAGTACGCAACAAGCTGGCCGACCTGCGCAACAAGATGGGCGGCAACGACAAGCTTGAAGAACTGCTGATGGATGTTCTGCAGAACACCGAAAAATTGAAAACCCTGGGCAAGGAGTTCGGCCGCGAAGCCGCTGCACCTGCCACTGACCGCAAAGAATAAGGAGGAGCCTGACGATGACCGATAAACAGACCGTGACTCAGCAGGACAGCGATCTGGTTGAAGTGGAAAACTTCGCCCCGCAATCCTCTTTGCTCGACAGCATCATTTCCGAGAGCCGTGTTGCCCGCTCCGAGACCGAACGCACCCGTACCCGTGACCTGATCGGCGAACTGGTGGGTCAGGTGCTTGAGGGTGAAATGACCCCGAGCAAGGATTTGATCGCAGTGCTTGATGCACGCATTGCGGAACTCGATTCGATGCTCTCCGAGCAGATGAACGAGATCATGCACGCCCGCGAGTTTCAGTCACTTGAAGCGTCATGGCGCGGCCTGAAGTATCAGGTGGACCAGACCGAAACCAGCACCACGCTGAAAATCCAGCTGTTGAATGCGTCGAAAAAAGACCTCATTCGCGATCTCAAGGCGTCTTCCGAGTTCGACCAGAGCGCGTTGTTCAAGAAGATCTACGAAGAAGAGTACGGCACCTTCGGTGGCGCGCCTTTCGGCATGTTGCTGGGTGACTACGAGTTCAACCGCAGCCCTGAAGACATGTACCTGCTGGAAGAAATTTCCCACGTTGCCGCTGCGGCGCATGCGCCTTTCATCTCGGCGGCTTCGCCGGAGCTATTTGGCTGGGACTCGTTCACCGACATGTCCGGCCCGCGTGACCTGGCGAAGATTTTCGACACGGTCGAATACGCCAAGTGGAAGTCCTTCCGCGCCTCCGAAGACTCCCGCTATGTCGGCCTGACCTTGCCCCACGTGCTCGGTCGCCTGCCTTATGGCCCGGATACCACGCCGGTTGAGGAATTCAACTTCGTCGAGAGCGTTGACGGTCGCGACCACAATAAATACCTGTGGATGAACGCTGCCTACGCCCTGGGCACCCGCGTCACCGACGCCTTCTCGCGCTACGGCTGGTGTGTGGCGATCCGCGGTGTTGAAGGCGGCGGTCTGGTTGAAGGCCTGCCGACCCACACGTTCAAAACCGATGATGGCGAAATCGCGCTCAAATGCCCGACTGAAATCGCGATCACAGACCGTCGTGAAAAAGAATTGTCGGACCTGGGTTTCATTCCGCTGGTGCACTGCAAAGGCACTGACTACGCAGCATTCTTCGGCACTCAGTCGACGCAGAAGCAGAAGCAGTACAACACGGATATTGCCAATGCCAACGCGCGTCTTTCGGCGCAGTTGCAGTACATCTTCGCCACCTCGCGTATCGCGCATTACATGAAGGCGATCATGCGCGACAAGATCGGCAGTTTTGCATCGCGCAAGGACGTCGAGTTGTTCCTCAACAAGTGGCTGTCTAGCTACGTGTTGCTGGATGACACCGCGAGCCAGGAGGCCAAGGCCAAGTTCCCGCTGCGTGAAGCGCGTGCCGAGGTGTTTGAAGTGCCAGGCAAGCCGGGCGTGTACAAGGCCGTGACTTACCTGCGTCCGCACTACCAGCTCGATGAACTGACGGCTTCGCTGCGTCTGGTCGCTGAACTGCCACAATCGACTCGCGGGTAATTACGCCACTGCCAGGGAGGCAATATGAGTAGTCAATACAAGCTGTTGCCTTCACTGCTGGATCGTTTGCTGGACGACAGTCCGCATCAGTCCGCCGAGGCTTCATCCGCACGGCTGTGCTCGCTGGCCGATTACAAGGCCAGCATCGTTCGTGATCTCGAAATTCTGGTGAACACTCGCCAGTCTCTGGTGGCGAAAGAGCTGGAAGGCTTTGCCAACCTGAGCGGGACGATTCTTGATTACGGCATGCCGGATTTCATCAGTCGTAGCGTCCTGGACCCTCAGGACCGGCTGCTGATTCAGCGGCAGCTGGAAAAAGCCATCTCCGAAGGCGACCGCCGTTTTCGCAGTGTGAGGGTCCAGCTGCTTGCGCAGCAGACCGGCCAGCGCATGCTCACGTTTCGCGTGGATGCTGTATTGCGTCTGCAGGACACTCTGCGTCACGTCTCTTTTGACGCCGTACTGCAGGTCAATACTCAGGAATACAAAGTGCAGAATCTCAACTGATGCTCGACGATCTGCTGCCCTATTACGAAAAAGAACTTTCGCACCTGCGCTTTCTGGGCCAGGAGTTCGCGAGCCAGTACCCGAAGATTGCGTCGCGGTTATTGATCGAGGGCGACAATTGCGAAGACCCGCATACCGAGCGTTTGATCGAAGCGTTTTCGTTTCTGTCGGCGCGGGTGCATAAAAAACTCGACGATGAGTTTCCGGAAATCGTCGAATCGTTTCTGGAAGTGTTGTACCCCCACTATTTACGCCCCACGCCCTCCATGTCGATTGTCGAATTCAACCTCGGCAAACAGGAGAAGGTCACCGAAGCCTATCGCGTGGCGCGGCATACCGAGCTGCATGCCAATCCGGTGGACGGCGTGGTGTGCAAGTTTCGCACGTGCTACCCGGTGGAGCTGTGGCCGATCACGGTGCACCAGGCTTCGTTCGTGGAGATGGAGCGTTCGGCGTTCAATGGCCACAGCGCCGACCTTGTCGCACGCTTGCGCATTGGCCTGACGGCGACCTCGGATGTGCTGTTCGGCAAGCTGGAACTCGACAGTCTGCGCTTTTTTCTCGACGGTGAAAGCACGCTGATGCATCAGTTGTATGAGCTGCTTTTCAACAATCTGGCCAAGGCCACGCTGTCGTTCGAGGATGAGGGGCGCACGCGCGAAATCGTGCTGCCTGCCAACGCGCTCAAAGCCGTGGGTTATGGCCTGGACGAGGGGCTGGTGGATTATTCGGAACGCTCGTTTCTGGGTTACCGCTTGCTGCATGAGTACTTCACCTTCCCGGACAAGTTCATGTTCTTTGACCTGTCCGGGTTCGCGCGAATTCTTGCTGGCAAGGAGGTCGAGAAGGTCGAGATCAACTTCTATTTCTCCGAGTACGACCTCACCGATCGCTTGGTGCGCCTGACCCAGAACATCGGCCGTAACAACTTCAAGCTCAATTGCACGCCGATCATCAATCTGTTCCGGCAGCAGGCCGAGCCGATCAAGCTGACCCACGCCCAGCACGAGTACGCGGTGACCCCCGACGTGCGGCTGCAGAGCTCGGCCGAAGTGGTGTCGATCGATCGGGTACGCAGGGTCAAGAAAATCAATGGCAAGGATCAGGTTGCCACCTGCCATCCGTTCTTTGAACCTCGAGGTGATCAGGGCCCCGGCAAGAGTTTCTGGATTGCCCGGCGACGTGCGACGCAGATGCGCGAGCGTGAAGGCTCGGACATGTTCATCCGGGTCGTGGATCGCGAACTTGAGCTGCTCGATGCCAACAACGACACGCTGAGCATTCGCCTCACCTGCAGCAACCGCGACCTGCCCGTGATGCTGCCGTTTGGTGGCGAACGCGGCGACTTCAACATGCCGTCGAACTCGGTGGTCAAGGATATCCGCTGCTTGCGCAAACCCACGCCCAGCGTGCGCGTGCCGTTGGGCGATGGCGTGATCTGGCGTCTGATCTCGCACCTGTCGCTCAACCACCTGTCGCTGGTGTCGAACGGCCGCGAAGTGCTGCTCGAATTGTTGTCGCTGTACAACTACCGCAATGTTTCGGCGATCCGCAAACAGATCAACGGCATCGTCTCGGTCAGCAGCGAACCGGCGGTAGCGCGCATCGGCCATCCGCGTCCGAACTTCGTCCGTGGCGTCGGCATCACCCTCAAATTCGATGAGAGCCAGTACACCGGCAGCGGCGTGTTTCTGTTTGGCATGGTGCTCAACCAGTTTTTCGGCCAGTACTGCACCATGAACAGCTTTACCCAATTAACCCTTCGCACCCTGCAGCGCGAAAAGAGAGTGGTCCAATGGCCCCCGCGAACCGGCGATCAACCCCTGGTCTGATTGACCAGGCGAGGGCTGAGCCGTACCGATTCGAATTCTTTCAATTGGTGCGCTTGCTCCGCCTTCACTACAGCAGAACCGGGCGTATGGACCTGGAGACCCGGCCGCACGAAGATCCGTTGCGGTTTCGCTCCCAGCTGTCGCTGAACTTCCCGGCCAGTGAAGTCAGTGACCTCAAGTTCGAGCGCGAGGGCAAGGTGTCCGTGGCGGGTCTGCCGCTGACGGAAGTGCAGGTAACGTTCATGGGCCTGGTCGGGCCCTCCGGCGTGTTGCCGCGTCCATATACCGAGCTGTTGCTGGAGCGGCATATCCAGTACCGCGACGATGCGGCCCACGCTTTTCTGGATATTTTTTCGCACCGCTTGACCACGCTGTTTTATGAAGCCTGGCAGAAGTACAAGTTTTACATCGAGTACGAACGCAACGGCACCTCGGACTTTGATCGCTACCTGCTCAACATCGTGGGGTTGGGGCCAGAGGCGCAGAAACAGAAGTTCGACAAGGGTCAGTCACCCCTGCGTCGTGAGCTGTTCAGTTACTTTTCCGGCATGTTCGCGCAGAAGCCGCGCAACGCATTGAACCTGGAAGTCATGCTGGGCTTTTACTTCTCGCTGCCGTTCAAGATCAAGCAGTTTTCCGGGCGCTGGCTGAGGCTCGATAGCGGCCAGTGCACGCAGTTGGGGCGCAAGAACGCGGTGCTGGGTCAGAGTGCCGTGGCCGGTAATCGCGTCTGGGATTACCAGTCGTGTGTACGCATCGAGCTGGGCCCATTGGAGCTGGTGGACTACCAGCGCTTTCAGCCGGGCACTGAGGACTATCAGAAGCTGGTGGAACTGGTGCGATTTTACATCGGTGCAGAACTGGATTTTCAACTCGCGCCCACGCTCAAGCGCGAGGCGGTACCTGTCGCCCGGCTGGGTCGGCAAGGCAATGTTTCACTGGGCTGGCTGGGCTGGCTCAAACGTCCGGGCGTCGACGTGGAGCCATCCCGTTGCGCTGTTTTTCAAATTCCTTTTGATGGGGTCTCCCTGTGAACCTGAAGTCCCTGTTTGCCAAGCTCAACGACACCAGCCGCACGGCGACCGAAAGCGCCGCCGCACTGTGCCTGTCGGAAAATCATTACGACGTGGAGATCGAGCATCTGCTGCTGCAGTTGCTGGACAACAATGACAATGATCTTCCTGCCATTTTGCGCCACTACGATGTCGTGCCCGATCGCTTGCAGGCGCAGCTGGTCAGTGCCATGGGCAGCTTCAAGAAGGGCAATACGCGAACGCCTGCGCTGTCTCCGCACATCACCCGCATGATCGAGCAGGCCTGGGTGCTGGCCTCCATCGAGTTTGGCCAGGCCCAGATTCGTACCGGCTACCTGGTTCAGGCGCTGCTGGACGATGACCAGCTGCGCCGCGTAGTGATCGCTTCCGCGCCCGAGCTGGAGAAGATCAGCGTCGACGATCTGCGCGTGAATCTCAACGCCCTGATCGAGGGCAGTGCAGAGACCCGGCTCGGCAAACCGTTGGCACAGGGCGATGCCGGCAGCGGCAGCCCGGTCAAGGGCAACGGCAAGACCCCGGGGCTCGATCAGTACACCGTCAACCTGACGCAGAGCGCCCGCGAAGGGCGTATTGACCCTGTGCTGGGACGCGAATTCGAAGTCCGCCAGATGATCGACATTCTCACCCGTCGGCGGCAGAACAATCCTATCCTGACCGGCGAGGCTGGCGTCGGCAAGACGGCCGTTGTCGAAGGCCTGGCGCTGCGCATCGTGCAGGGCGACGTGCCTTCAGTGCTCAAGGGCGTTGCCATTCACACGCTGGACCTTGGCCTGCTTCAGGCCGGGGCAGGGGTGAAGGGCGAGTTCGAAAACCGTCTCAAGTCAGTTATCGAAGAAACCAAGCGCAGCCTGCATCCGATCATTCTCTTCATCGACGAGGCGCATACCCTGATCGGCTCAGGCGGGCAGGCGGGTCAGAACGATGCCGCCAACCTGCTCAAGCCTGCACTGGCCCGTGGTGAACTGCGCACCATCGCGGCCACGACCTGGGCGGAGTACAAGAAGTACTTCGAGAAGGACGCCGCGCTGGCACGTCGCTTCCAGGTGGTAAAGGTCGAAGAGCCTGACGAAGACAAAGCCATTCACATGCTTCGCGGTCTGCTGGCCAAGATGCAGGAGCACCACAAGGTCACGGTGATGGACGAAGCGCTGGTTCAGGCCGTGCGCCTGTCCAACCGCTACATTACCGGTCGCCAGTTGCCAGACAAGGCCGTCAGCGTGCTGGACACCGCTTGCGCGCGTGTTGCGCTGGGTCAGTCATCACAACCTGGGGCGCTTGAGGACTGCAAGCGGCAGATTGACAACCTTCAGGCCGAGATATCGGTGCTTGAGCAGGAGGCAGGCAAGGGCAGCGACCATTCCCGTCGCCTGGCGACGTTGCACCAGGAACTGACGGCCGAGCAGCAGACCTGCGAGACGCTGGAGCTGCAGTGGAAACGTGAGCTTGAGCTGGTCGAAAAACTGGGTGCCCTGAGCGGCGCCGATGTGAAAACGCCGGACGCCGCCGAAATCGCCGCGCTGCGCGCCGAACTGCTCAGCGTGCAGGGCGAGCAGCCGCTGGTTCATGCACTGGTCGATGGCGGCACGATTGGCGAGGTGATTTCCGGCTGGACCGGCATCCCGCTGGGCAAGATGCTGCGCGACGAGATCGACACCGTCCAGAACCTGCCCACCTTGCTGGGGGAGCGCGTTCTCGGTCAGGACCACGCGCTGGTGGAAATCGGCAAACGCATCAAGATTTCCCGCGCGCGCATGGAGGACCCGAACAAGCCCATCGGCGTGTTCCTGTTGCTGGGTCCAAGTGGTGTCGGCAAGACCGAAACGGCCCTGGCGCTGGCGGACACGCTGTATGGCGGTGAACGTAATGTCATCACCATCAACATGTCCGAGTATCAGGAGGCTCATACGGTTTCCAGCCTCAAGGGCTCGCCACCAGGGTATGTCGGCTACGGCGAAGGCGGCGTGCTGACCGAAGCCGTGCGGCGCAAGCCTTACAGCGTAGTGCTGCTCGATGAAGTGGAGAAAGCCCACCCGGATGTTCTGGAGCTGTTTTTCCAGGTGTTCGACAAAGGCGTGCTGGACGACGGCGAAGGGCGCGAAATCAACTTCCGCAACACCGTCATCATCCTGACCTCCAACACCGGCACCGATCGCATCATGCAGTGGTGCCTCAATACCGAGCAGCAGCCTACCCCGGACGAAATTGTCGAAGGCTTGCGCGACGAGTTGAATCAAGTGTTCAAACCGGCGTTTCTCGGACGCCTGACCATCGTGCCGTACTACCCGGTCAAGGACGCCATTCTGGAACGCATCGTTGCGCTGAAGCTTGCGCGCATCCGTAAGCGGTTCGAGCGCAATCATCAGGCAGTGCTGACCTACGACGAAGCGCTGGTCAAGGCGATTGCCGAGCGCTGCACGGAAGTCGACAGCGGCGCGCGCAACATCGACAACATCCTGTCCAAGACGCTCATGCCGGAACTCGCTCAACGGGTGCTGGAGCGTATGGCGCAGGACAAGCCGATTGAAAGTCTGACCATCGAGCTGGGCAGCGACGGCGACTTCGCCTACCGCCTGACCTGACCGATCACTCATAGGTAGCAGTCATGAACAACAGACGTCAATGTCGTCACATTTCGAAGCCAGCCTGGGTCAGATGCCTGTCTGCAGTGCTGATGGCTATGGCGCTCTCGGCCTGTGGCGTCACTGATCGTGTCGCCAAGCGGGTCGATGACACCTGGGCTGGCGACATGCTGTTCGAGGACAGCGAGAAGGTCCTGCTGACGGCGGACGGTGGCAACCAGCTCAACCCCGATGAGGCCGGCAAGCCGCTGTCGGTGGTGCTGCGCGTCTATCAACTGAGCGCCATCGAGCGCTTCGAATCCATTGATGCTGACAACCTCTGGGACGATCCAAAAAAAGCCCTGGGCGACACGCTGATCGACAACCGCGAAATCATTCTGCTGCCCGGCATGGGGCAGAAAAATCAGTGGCCGTTGAACAAGGCTGCAGCGTACGTCGGCATCGCGGCGTTCTTCCGCTCCGACGAGAACAGCCACTGGAAAGTGGCGTTTGATGCCAACACGTTGCGCAAGGATGGCATCTGGTTCTCATCCGACGGGGTGCGAGTGCTGGTCGACAACAACCACATCGTCGCAGCGCGGGGCGTCGACGTACTGAACCGCTTCAAGAATGAAGAGCAGTTTTCCAAAGCCAATGGTGTGGCCGCCAAGCCCGCAAGCCCGTCCATGACCGAGCGTATTGGCAATGCGGCAGCTCAGCAGGCCGAAGACTCCGCCACCGAGTCCGCCAAGAGTGCAGTGGATTCACAAACCAAATCTTTACTGGAAGGCGCTAAATGAGTAAGCAGAGCCGAGTGATGTGGTCCGAGGGCATGTTTCTTTTGCCGCAGCACTTCCAGTATCAGGACGAATTTCATCAGCACCAGCTGGCGGAATCGACCTTGCGCAGCACGCCGTTTCACTGGGGCGTGCAGGCCATTGAAGTCGATGAAGAGGCACTGGCCACCGGCTCTTTGCAGCTCAAGAAGCTGAAACTGGTGTTCCCGGATGGCAGTCTTTTCGATGCCCCGCAGCACGATCCATTGCCCGCCGCCCGAGATCTGAAATCGCTGCTCAAAGGTGGAGACGTCAAGGTCTATGCCGCGTTGAAACTGCCGGAGCCGTTTGGGCTCAACTATGTTGAAGACGGCCAGGAGCAGAAGAGTGCGCGTCGCTTCCGCAAGCAGTTCGACACTTTGCCGGACCTGAACGAAGGCGATCTCGAAAATGAAATCACCAGCCTGCGCCTGAACGTGGTGATGCTGATCGATGGCGACAATCTCGACGGCTACAGCTATTGCCCCATCGCCCGGCTGACGCGCAACAGCATTGGCGGCTTCAACCTCGATCCGCAATTTGTCCACCCCACGCTTCACGTCGGCAGCCATGACACGCTGACGGGGCTGTGCAAACGGCTCCTGGGTGCGCTGCTGTCCAAGAGCAAGGCGCTTTCCGGGCGCCGCCGCGAGCGCGCGGATCAGATTGCCGAGTTCGGCTCCAGTGACGTCACCCTGTTCTGGCTGCTCAATACCGTGAACCGGGCGTACCCGGTTCTGGCCCACTTGCTGGCGCATCCTCGCCTGCACCCGGAGCGGCTTTATCTGTTTCTGGCGGAGCTGGCGAGCGGGCTGCTGACCTTCTCGCTGGACACCCAGCTCAATGATGTCCCCGAGTACGATCATCATGATCCGGCTGCCTCGCTGGTCAAGCTGGACGAGATGATCCGGGTGCTGCTGGACAATGTCATCCCGAACCAGTGCATCGTCATCAACCTGACCCAGACCAAGCCGTCCTACTGGCAGGGGCAGCTCCTGGACCCACGCCTCATCGAGGCGGATTTCTACGTTTCGGTGCACGCCGACATGCCAGGTGCGAGCCTGCTGGAACTGGTGCCGCGCGCCATCAAGGTCGGATCGCCGGAAGACATCGAAGTGGTGGTCAACAGTGCCATGCCCGGGGTCACGCTCAACCACTCGACACGTCTGCCCAACGCCATTCCCGTGCGCCTGGATAACCACTACTTCTCCATAGAGCCGCATGGCCGGGTCTATGAGCGAATGATGAGTGCCCAGGCCATTTCGTTTTACGCGCCGAGCGCGTTCACCAATCTCAAGCTTGAACTGATGGCGGTACTCAAATGACTGAAGCCGTGATGCAAGGCGCAGCTGCGACCACGACGGAAAAACCTACTCTGAAAACGCTGGTGCAGGATTTCATTAGCATGGCGCTGATCGTGCGCAGAGGGCGTCAGGTGACGTCGGTAACGGCTTTTGAGGCCAGCGTAGATACCTTTTTCGCTAATCTGGAGCGTGATGCGCGCAGCGCCAATTACAGTGCCCAGCAGGTCAAAGACACCCAATACGCGCTGTGTGCGTTTCTGGATGAAAGCGTGCTGCGCTCCGGAGATAACGAACTGCGTCGGCATTTCGAGTTGCAGCCCCTGCAATTCCGCCATTTTGGCCAGCACGTTGCTGGCGAGGCATTCTTCGAAAAAATCGACGCACTGCGCAGCGACGTCAAACAGAATCTGGATGTCCTGGAGGTGTATCACCTGTGCCTGGCGCTGGGTTTCGAAGGCAAGTTCATGGGCCAGACCGACAGCCTGCGCTACCTGGCCAACACCCTTGGCCAGGACATTGCCCGCTACCGCAAGACGCCAAAAGCACTGTCGCCCGACTGGGCGCTGCCAGACCAGGTCTCGCAGATGCTCAAGCATGAAGTGCCCACCTGGCTTTATGTGGTGTTCATTGCCGTGGTCTGCCTTGCCGTCTACCTGACACTCGACTGGTTATTGGGCAAGGAAGTGGCCGCACTGGCCGAACACATCAGCCAGCTGTTCAGCGCCTGATCAGGTAGCCGAGTCAGGAAGACATGAAGACATTATTGCGTTTGCTCAAGAGTTTCTGGTTCATCGTCCCTTTGCTGTGGGTCGCAAGCCTCGTCATCTGCTGGCTGGCCGCGCCTGGCATCAGCTGGCTGCGTGGCTACACCCGCGAAGCGATGGTGATCATCTGCGCCTTCTATGTGCTGATCATCGTGCTGCGTCAGTACAAGCGGATACGCACTGAACACAACCTGGAAAACCTGGTACAGATCGAAGTTGACCGGTCCTTGAAGTCAGCCGGTGAATTCCGCGACCAACAAGTGCTGCGCGATCGTCTCAAACACGCCATCGCCATGTTGCGCGCCGATCGCTCCGCAGGCGGCGGCGGTGCTTCGGCGCTGAACGATCTGCCCTGGTATCTGGTCATCGGCATGTCCGCCGCAGGCAAGACTTCGCTGCTCACCCGCTCCGGGCTGTCTGCGACCATTGCCAGCAGTGCGAACGAGGCCGGGAGTGGCACGCAGCACTGCGACTGGTATTTCAGCCCTGACGCGGTAATGATCGATACCGCTGGCCGCTACCTGCGTGACGACCCTTCGGCGAGCGAGTTCGCCAACTTCCTGCGCATGCTCAAGAAGCAGCGGCGCAAGGCGCCGGTGAACGGCCTGGTGCTGGTGGTGAGCCTGCCCGAACTGCTCGCATCCAGCGCCCGCGAGCGCAGCGAACTGGCCGCCACGCTGGTCTCGCGGATCGAGGAATACACCGAGTGTCTTGATTCAAATCCGCCGATCTATCTCATGCTGAGCAAAACCGATCAGCTGCCTGGTTTCAGCCAGGCGTTCGAAGGGCTGGATCTGCATGAGCGCCAGCAGCCCCTGGGCATGACATTTGGCCGTACGGAGATCCACACCCAGGGTCTGCGAGCCGTCCTGGACAGCAAAATGGCGAACCTGCATCGTCATATCCGCAGCCATGTCGATGCGCAGATGATTGCCCTGGGCGCTGACGCCAACAGTGCCCTGTTGAATTTTCCCAACTATTTTGCCGAGCTCTCGGGCGTACTGGAGCAATTCCTCCAGCACTTTGCCCAGAAAAACCACAGCGGCACACCGCTGTTGCTGCGAGGCTTGTATTTCACCAGTGCACTGCAGACTGCGCAGCAGCTGACGCCGGTCTATGAGGATGATCTGGCCGAGTCATTTGCGCTCAAGCCTTATGCCGAAGATGTTCAGCGAGCGGCATCGGCAGGCGCAAAAGCTGATCGCAGCTACTTCATCACCGATACCTTCCGGCGGGTCATCTTCCCTGATCGCGACCTGGTGATTTACCAGTCGCGGTTGGGGGGTGACAAGTCGCTGGGGCCGATAGTGATCTCGGTGGCGTTACTGGCGGGCCTGGGTTGGTTGGGATGGCAGGCGCTGTCGTTTCAGAACAATCGCCAGTGGCTCGAGTCTGTACGCCAGCAGCTGACCGGACTGGAACAGGCGCCGGACCGTGCCCAGAGGCTCGCTTCGGGCGAAGGCCTGGAATTGCTCCGCGCGCAACTGACGCTGATTGAAAAATACCGGCTCAACGGCGTACCGCTGCAACTGGGCGCGGGTCTTTATCGTGGCGATGAAATCTACGCCTCGACGCAACAGGCTTATCTGCAGCAACTGCGCAGCCAGGCGCTTGAACCCACATTGCTGGCGCTGCAAGTGAGCCTGCGCCAATTCAACGAATTTGCCCGAACCATGGACCCGGACAACAGCTTCGCCGCCGCACCTGCCCCCACGTCCACAAAGTCAGGCAGGAAACTGGCGCGGGCGCGCACCGAAGGCCAGAAGCTGCTCAATCGCAGCCTTCAGAGCGCCACGGGCACCGGTCGCCCGACATTGGGCAGCCTGCCGCGCAGTGCAGGTGATGTCACCAGTCGCCTCAATGGCGCAGCGCGGGGCGCGGTCGGCAATGCCCGCAGTCAGGCCAGCGATGCGTTGCGCAATCCTGCCACGGCGAGCGACGCTGCCGAGCTTTCGGCAACCACCGGCGGGCTGACGCTCTCGGAGGAAATGCTCGGACGTCTGGATGAGAAGCAGGTTGCCTCCATCATCGAATCGTACAACGCGCTCAAGCTTTATCTGATTTTGACCCAACCCGACGCACACCCGGATGCCGAGTTCGTCGACGTGGCCTTGCCTGTCGCCTGGGCGGGGTCGGCCAGTGCAGACAATCCCGTCAATGAAAATGTGATTGAGGACAACGTCCCGGTCTACGTGCGCTTGCTCAAGAACGGGCAGGCGCCGACATTGCCGCGAAACGATCAGCTCGTTGATGAAACCCGCAAGAGCCTGAAGTTTTTCATGATCTCCAGTTCTCTGGTAGACCGTGAGTACCTGCGGCTGCAGCTGGAGTCCAGTCGCCAGTTTCCTGCTATCGGTCTCAACGACCTGGTGCCCTTGCCAGGGCGTCAGTTGCTCTACGGCGCTGAGGTTGTACCCGCAATCTTCAGCCGTCAGGGCTGGAACGAGTTTGTGAAACCCGAGTTGATCAAACTGGTTTCCGGCAATCTGCGCAATGAGTCCGACTGGGTTCTGGATGGCGATGGCGGCGACAGCACTGTCCAGAAGAGCAACTTCATCCGCGAGTTCATGACGCGCTACAAGCGAGACTACGCGCAATCCTGGTACACCTTCGTGCAAGGTGTGGGTATTCGTCGCTTCAGTGACCTGGCGAATGCAACCCAGCAGCTGTCCTTGCTCAGTGATGTACAGAACTCGCCGGTCAAACGTCTCCTGTCTGCCGTCAACGACAACACACAGTGGGACCTGCCAGCCGTCGTCGAGCCGCGACAGGGTGATGGCAAGCGCGAAGAAAGCTCCTGGGGGCTCGACAATCTGCTGGGGAAAAAGCCGTCGATCGAGGCTATTCCGGTTTCGCCACTGCCTGCGATCGATGACGGTAGCCTGGCCAGACGTTTCGAGCCGGTGTCGCGTATTTTCGCGGCACAAAATGCCGAAGGCGCTGACAGCACGATCATGGACCGTTACCTGGCGGCCCTGCGCAAGCTCAAGGTGCGGATGAACAACATCCAGCGCTCTCAGGACGTCGGCAAGAGCAGCAAACTGCTCATCAGCGAGACGCTCGAGGGCCAGCCGAGCGAAGTCACTGGCGTGCGCAATTACGTCGAGACAACGGTTGATACCAGTCAGGGCGGCCTGTCGGCTTCACTGCAAGGCTTGTTCAGCCTGCCTATCCAGTTTGCCTGGGAAACCCTGCGTGACCCTGCTGGCGAGCAAATTGCCAAGGCCTGGGCGCAACAGATTGCCAAGCCATGGGAGCAGGTGATGGCTCACCGTTACCCCATCGCGCCTGACAGCCGCAACGAAGCTTCGGTCAAGGACCTGCAGCGGTTTGTCGATCCGCAGTCCGGGCTGTTGCCGAACTTCAAGCGTAACGAGATCGGCAACCTGTCGGGCGGTGAAGGCCTGGGCATGAGCAGTGGCGCCAAGGCGGTGCCGCTGGTCAACCCGCGAATGGTCAACAGCATCGACAAGGCCAGCTCGCTGGGCGAAGTGATCGCCAGTCTGTCGGATCGTGACAACGGCTTTGAAATCATGCTCGAACCTTCGGCGCTGTTCACTGACATCATCTTCACCCTCGATGGGCAGACTCAGCATTATCGCAACGGCAAGACCAGCTGGAACCGATTCTCCTGGCCGGGCACCACCACCTCACCCGGCGCACGCCTCGAAGTGGTGACCTTGTCTGGAGAGCGCATCACGGTCTTCGATTACCCTGGCCGCTGGGGCCTGTTGCGCATGAATGACAGCGCTCGGGTCAGCGACCTTGACGGCATTCAGCAGCGCTTCAACTGGAGCACTGCCAGTGGCCAGGTCAGCCTCGTTGTGCGCAACTACGGCGGCGTTAAACTGACCGACCTTGCAAACGTAAAAGCGCTGAGTGCGCTTAACGCAACTGACGGGCGAGCCAAGTGATGATGCGCAACGTGAACAGGGGACGCAGTAGATGATCGGCTGCTTCGGGAAAATACCCGCGAGCCCGGACTTCGTCAGCCTGCACGGGGCCGGCGATGAAGTCTGCGAGCTTGACGCCTGGTTGCAGGGAGCGCTGGCGGCGATGCAGCACCGCGAAGACTGGCGTGATCTTTTCGACAAGTTGCCGGTATGTTTTTTCAGCTACAAGTCACGCAGCGGCAACTGGTTGCTGGGCGGTTTGATCAGCTCGCGAGACTCAAGCGCGCGGCGTTATCCGTTCTTTATTTTCCAGACGATCAAGGCCGGCGATGTGGGCGTTCTGGTGAACCCGTTCACCCTGAGCGAACTGTTCAGCGGGCAGATCAAGCCGTTGCTCTACATGGCTCAGCAAGGCGAAAGCACAGCGGTGCTGTTTGATCGCATCAAGGCATTGCGCCCTTTACAGGTTCAGGACTTCGAGCTTTTCCGCCGGGTGCATACCCGGTTCATGGCGAACTTTACGCTGCGCGATATTGCCAATTCGCTTGCAGGGTCGTACCCGGAGTTCGTCACCAACGCCGTGTTCACGCGTCTGCATGCGCTGGGCAAACAGCTGCGCATCCAGAAGCCCATCGGCATATCGCTGCCGTTGCCTGCCGAACGCGGTTTGAAAAATCCCACGGCCGACCTCTGGGTCGACTGGTTTTCGCGCATGACCGCCACGCGTGCAGCGCCCGAAGTCAGCGTCCTGATAGACGACTTCATGCGTCCGAAACTGCTTTGCTTTCCGTCACGCATCACTACAGATGGATATCGCCTGATGACCGGCATTACAGATCGCACGGAAAGCTATGACGTGCTGGCGCCATTCGATGCATTCGACGAGCATCATCACGCGCACGTCTTTCCTGACAGTGACCATCCCCTTTATGAAGTTATCGACCGGTTTGTCGATGCGTTGGATTCGAAGTGAATATGAACAAGATCAAATATTATTTTCTTCGCTACCAACCCTACATCCTGGGTGTGTTGTTCTTTATGAGCCTCTTCATTGTCTGGGGTATTGGGCTGGCATTTGATTTCGGCTCCTTCAACAGCCTGCTCGTGGGTATTGGCGTGTTTGTGCTGCTGTCTGCTGGCTATGTCCTGCTGCTTTATCGGGGCGTATCCACACATCACAACCTTGAAGGCCTGTTACGTGAGGATGCCGATCAGGCGGTGCTCAACGCTAGTCCTGCGGACCGGGAGGAGGTCAGCCTCCTGCGTGAGCGTCTGCTGCAGAGTATTGAGCGTCTGCATGGCAACAAGCCGCGTGGCGCCAAGGACAAAGACGCCTTGTACGCGCTGCCATGGTATCTGGTGGTGGGTCAGCCAGCGGCAGGCAAGAGCACGATGCTCTATCAGTCAGGCCTCAACTTTCCCTACGCCGAGCAGGAAGGCGCGCGCGTTTCCGGTCTGGGTGGTACGCGCAACTGTGACTGGTTCTTCAGTTCCGAAGCCGTTCTGCTGGATACCGCCGGGCGCTACATGAACGATCAGGAGGAGGCCGGCAAGTGGCGGGCATTCCTGCAATTGTTGCGTCAGCATCGTCAGCGTCGTCCGCTCAATGGTTTGATCGTTGCTGTCAGCATTCACGACATTCTTCAGGGCTCTCTGGAGGATCAAGAGCGCATCGCCAAGCGCCTGCGTGAGCGAATCCAGGAGACCCATGCGCTGCTGGAAGTACGACTGCCGGTGTATCTGGTGTTCACCAAATGCGATCTGGTGCCGGGTTTCGCGCCGTTCTACCGTCAACTCGACGAAGTGGCCCGCGGCGAAGTCATGGGCAAGACGTTTTCTCACAAAGGCTTCGAACAGGCCGACTGGGGTCAGCGCTTCGGCGCCGCGATGGATGAGCTGGTCAGCTACTGGAAGCAGGTGGCAGGGCATCAACTGGTTCTGCAGGATATTCAGATCACGCGCCAGGATACGGCGGTTTATCGTTTTCCGCTGGAGCTGGAGGCACTCAAACCACGTCTGCAGCTGTTCGTCGACTCCCTGCTACGTGCCAATCCCTATCAGGATGCGGAGCTGCTGCGCGGCTTTTATTTCACCAGTGCGCTGGATGCCGACCAGCCTGAAATGGGCGGGCATACCCGGCAAGTGACCGAACGGTTCGCGCTGCAGGGCGAGCACGAAAGCGCTGCTGGTATCGCGCAACAGCGTCCGCTGTTTATCCACAGCCTGTTTCGCAAGGTCATCATTCCCGACCAGCATCTGGTCGCGCTGTACACCACCAACCACCGGGAGCGGCGTCGCAAGGCAGCCTGGATCGGAGGCGTCGCTGCGGCTGCGCTTTTGCTGTGCAGTGTGTGGGGTTGGTCTTACTGGAACAACGTCAAGACAATTCAGTCCATTGCCAGCGAGCTGGCCCAGGCGGAGCAACAGGACAGCGCTGCCAACAACCCGTTTACGCAGTGGCAGACTCTGGATCGCCTGCGTTTCTGGACCGAGCATTACTACAAGCGTCACCATGACGAAGGTGTGCCGTTGCGCATGCGGGCCGGGCTTTACCAGGGCTACGCCATCGAGCCGCTGCTGCGCGTGCCTTATTTCGCCCGACTGGAAACAGTCATGCTCAAGCCGACAGCGGACAACCTGACCCGCTCACTGTATCTGCTGACCACCATCAAGGTTTATCAGCGCAACTCCAGAGATCTGGCACCCGTCACCGGGGTCGACAGCGTGGAACCCAAAGCCTTGCCTGCGGACAACCGGGCGCAGTCGATTGCCAACTTCGGCAAGGCGACGCTCGACACTTACGTGATGCTGTCACGTTCGCAGCGTGAAAAAGCAGACCCTGCATTCCTGAAAGCTAAAATACCTGACTACTGGTATCCCGCCATTGCCCGCCAGACCGGCCATGCCATGACCGGCAGTGCTGCCGAGAACAGCAATCAGGACTATGAGTACGCAAGTCGGCAGATCAACTTCTACAGTGATCAGATTCATGAAGAGGATGTACCTCGCATCCTCGACAATGCGTTTCTGACCTCCAGCACCCGCAATTACATCAACAGCCTGCTCACCCAGTCGTTGCGCTCGATCGAGACCATCACACTGGAATCAGACACCCTGTTTGCCTTTGGCCGAGCCGACTTCCAGAGTCTGAAGAGCGAGGGCCAGAGTCAGCTGAGCGCCATTGCCGGCAAGTTGTTGAGCACGCCCAATGTCGGCAAGATCATTATTGCTGGCCATGCGGATCAGATCGGTGACCCGCAAGGTAACCTGCAGGTGTCCAAACAGCGGGCTCAAACCATCAAGACCTATCTGGTGGGCAAGGGGCTACCTGCCGAGCTGGTTGATGTGGTCGGCGAGGGCAGCGAGAAGCCGTTGGTCAAATGCGATATGCAGCAACCCAGAGCTCAGTTGATCAAGTGTCTGGAGCCTAACAGGCGAGTAGAAATCGAAGTGCGCGCGAGCAACTGACGCGACGCGCCCGCAAGATACTGAAGCCTGGGCCTGAATGTTGGGCCGGGGTAGCAGTAAGAAACCTTCCTGATCGTTTTCAGGCAGGTTAATCAAAAGGGTCATGTCCTGTTCGCAGGGCTGGCCTTCAATGAAAAGGAGATACAGAAAATGGCATTTGACGCATATATCCAGATCGACGGCATTCCGGGTGAAGTACTGGACGATAAGCACAAGGACTGGATCGAAGTGCTGGGCTACGAGTACGGCGCAACCCAGGCCACTTCTGCCACTGCCAGCTCTTCGGGCGGCGCTTCTTCCGAGCGCGTTGCGCTGAGCGATTTCACCATTCGCAAGTCGGTCGACAAGGCTTCCGCGAAGCTGTTCGAAGCGTGCTGCAAAGGTACTCACATCGCCAAGATTCAGTTGAATGTGAACCGTGCCGGTGGCGACAAGGTGACTTACCTCACCATCAACCTGGAAGAAGTTGTGGTTTCTTCCGTCAAGGCCCTTGCAGGCGGTAGCGAGAAGGGCGAAGACAAGGCTGTAGGCGATCTGCCGATTGAAGAAATCAGCTTCAACTTCGCGCGTATCAAAACCACCTACACCCAACAAAGCCGTGCAGATGGCCAGGGCGGCGGTAACGTCACCGGTGGCTGGGATCGGACTGCCAACAAAGTATTCGCTTAAATTTTGGCGATACAGGGCCGCGCACGCGGCCCTCACTCAGCGTCGTGCCATCCTGCGGCACGACGTTTTTTTTACTTGATCAGAGTGCGCTATGTCTGAATTTCTCAATGACCTCTCGCTGACCGATCTGACCGCGCCCATTAACGGAGGCAGTGGTGAAGATCTCAGTTTTTCCACCCTGTTTGATCAGGTCAAAGAAGCGCGTCGGGCAGACCCTGATTATCTGACGCAAGGTGATTGGCAGACTGATCTGAAGTCATCTGATTGGGACCTGACCATTACATTGGCAGCCCAGGGCATCGCGAAACAAAGCAAAGACCTGATGCTCGTCGCCTGGCTCAGTGAAGCATTGGCGCATCGATATCATTTTGTCGGTATCACCTTCGGGCTGACGCTGACCCAACGAATTCTGCAAAACTTCTGGGCCGACCTGTTTCCCTCTCTGGAAGAGGGTGTAGAAGAGCGCTCGGCACGCCTGACATGGCTCAAGACTGCACTGACCGACGTCGTCGGCGGCTTGCCTATCACGCAAGGCGACAACTTCGGCCTGCTGCGCTATGACGAGTCCCGTCACGTCGAGAACCTGGCCCTGCAAAACCCCAAGGCGATGATGGTCGCCGTAGAGGAAGGCAAAATCAACGCGGAGATCTTCCAGCGCTCAGTCGTGCTGACGGACTCGGATCACTTGCGCCTCAAGGCTGCCGAAGTGGAAGCCAGCCTCAAAGCCTGCCAGCAGCTGCAGGCAACCGCCGATACGCTGTTCGGACGCGACTCGCCAAGTTTTGCAACGCTCAACGAGGTGCTGTCACGTGCCGGGCAACTGGTTGAAAAACTGCTCAAGGACAGAGGCATAGAACTCGCGCCTGCAACCGTGGCAGCGCCGACGCCCGATGCTGACATTACAGCGGCCCCACCAGCAGGTGCAGTCATGACCGCCATCAACCAGGACTCGCCGCCAGCCGCACTGCGCACCACGCCCGCAACGCGCGAAGAAGCCTTCACCATGCTCGCCAGCGTTGCCCAATTCTTCAAGAATACTGAGCCACAGAGCCCGGTCCCCTACCTGATCGAACGCGCGATCAAGTGGGGCAACATGCCGCTCGAAGGCTGGCTGAACGACGTGATCAAGGACAGTAACGTTGTGGACAGTATTCGTGACGTGCTGGGGACCAAAGAGCCGAAGGCTTGATAAAGCTCACCGAATTTTCCCAATCCACCCATAAAACGCTATTAAAGGACTAAACCATGGACACCTTGGAGCAAGCAAAACCCCGCAGTAAATACAGTGAGAAGTGGCAGCAGCGCTTCGCATTTTTTGATCTGCATGGCGCGCCCAATTCCCCCGCGTACAAGCCCGCCCTGGCCGAGTTGCCGTTTAACCAGAAGCTAAAGATCAACATGAACGTCATCGCGTTTTTCTTTGGCCCGATTTACTGGTTCGTGCTCGGGCTCTGGAAGAAAAATCTGACCTTGATTGCGTTGATCATCGTGGTTTCAACCGTGGTCGATCTGATCATCGAATGGACAGGTTTTCCGTACCAGAAACAAATAGATTTCGGGGTGGGTTTCGGGTTTAACGTGATTTACGGGGTGGCTACAAACTATGCCTATTACCTCAAGGAAATCAAAGGCGAGCAGGGCTGGAGTCCATTCAAGGGCATGCGTTGGTAAAGAGACGCGCGCTCCATCGCCGCGCCGTTTGATTGCCCATTGAATCCATAATGCGGCCTGCGGGGCGCAAGGCGAGGGTGCCTGGGCACACCTCGCCGACTTCGATCAGAAGAAGACCTTCACCAGCAAACTGGCGGTATTCTGGTTGGTGTCGAAGAACTGGGTGTCTTCGATGCCATATTTATCTGACCAGTAATCATATTCGATACCCACATACAGCTGACGATCAGGCAGGTTAATGGCTTTGCCCAGGTCGTATTTGATTTGCGGGTTGATGTGCACGTTGGATTTGTATTCACCGTTGGAGTCGGACTTGTTGTCCACGACCCAGTCGATGAAGCCGTCAATCAGGATGTCTGACTTGCCCACCGGGAGGGTATAGGACCAGACCGGGGTGATCTGCCAGGCGCCATAGCCTGCGCGATGGCCGTCGGTGTAGCGCTTATAGAAGTTGAGCTGGAAGTAATCGAAGCCCGGGATCTTCAGGTCAACGGCCGGGCCTATCAGGTAGGACTCGTTGTCGCCTTCGCCAAACTCATAGGTGGCGGCGATCAGCACGTCGGAGATGGGGCCGAATTCGATTTTCTGGCCGAAGATCTTGCCCATGGACAGGCGCGGGGAAATCTCGCCGTAATACGTGTTGTCGCCGTTGGTGGCGTCGGCTTTGCCGTTGTAGAAAATCTTGTCGATGAACACGAAGTTATCGCCGTACTTCCAACCGTCCGCGTGTTCAAAGGTGAAAGTCTGCTGGTTCGACGGGTTGACCGTGAAGTCGCGACCGTTGAGGTAAGACAGGCTGTTGCTCTGCCATTGCAGCAATCCCTCGGCCATGCTTTGGCCGGACGCCAACAAGCCTCCGGCGACCACCGCGCTGGAAATAATACGCTTCATACATTGCTCCCCTGAATACTCGATCTGGTTTTATAAGTGCTCTTTTGGCAGGCACTTTTGCGCGCTTGAAAACATGTCTGTCTGGTCAACTTTGTCTACATAGCAAGAGGTGCGCCAATGCCGTGAATCAGGCGCACGAAAGTGCTGTCGGCTGCTGCATGAGCAGCCGAGTGAGACGTTTAATCAGAAAACCTACGATTGCGCGGTCCGTCAGCAAGTTGTTGATTGCGTTACGGTTCACACGCGACAGCTTTCACCGCGGCGGCGGAGGATATGGGCTGGGGAAATTTCGTGCAAGTGCTCCGGGACGGGGCAGGGAAGGGCGATAACAGGGCAGGGTTGGGG
The DNA here is from genome assembly GCF_900585905.1 of Pseudomonas viridiflava. GTDB lineage: Bacteria > Pseudomonadota > Gammaproteobacteria > Pseudomonadales > Pseudomonadaceae > Aquipseudomonas. The sequence continues at coordinate 118,015 of NZ_UTVH01000024.1, read as the reverse complement.
CGTCGGTACCGGCTTTGGCTGGGAAACGGAGACCGCAGCTGGACTGACGCCTTCCCGGCTGAAGCCGGTCCCACGGCTTCAGTCGATCTGTGCGCCTCTGGCGATCCAGGCGGCGATCAGATCCCGCTCCTGCTGGGTCATCTGGGTGATGTTGCCCAGTGGCATGATCTGTGTGGTGACAGTCTGGGCCTGAATGCGGGGCGCCAGTTGCCTGATCTGCTCTGGCGTGTCGAACATGATTCCCCCCGGCGCACTGCTGAAGAGTTCGCTGGTCGGCTTGGCCGAATGGCATACGGTGCAGCGTTGCGCGATCACGCTGTGGACCTGCTCGAACTTCACGTGCAGGTCCGGCGTTGCGCTATGAGCTTCAGGTGCGGGCTGCGCAGCCGTCGTTGCGACAGGTAGCGGCGCAGGGCCGGTGACGTAAGCCAGGCAGATCATGCCGAGGGCGGCAACCGGCAGCGCCCAGGCGAATTGGCGGCTGTTGTGCCGAGTGTTGAAGTAATGCCGCACCAAGACGCCCAGCACACCGATGGCCGCCAGGATCAACCAGTTGTAGGCGCTGCCGTAGGTGCTGGGGAAATGGTTGCTGATCATGATGAACAGCACCGGCAGGGTGAAGTAGTTATTGTGCCGCGAGCGCAGCAAGCCTTTGGCGGGCAGCGATGGGTCCGGCGTGCGGTTCTCGGCGATGGCGGCCACCAGCGCGCGCTGGGCCGGCATGATGACGCGAAACACGTTGCCGACCATGAGGGTGCCGAGGACGGCGCCCACATGCAGGTAAGCGCCGCGCCCGCTGAACACTTTGCTGAAACCGTAGGCGGCGGCGATGATCAGCACGAACAGCACCAGCCCCAGCAGCCCCGGGCGTTTGCCCAGCGCCGAATCGCACAGCAGGCTGTAGACGAACCAGCCAATGAGTAGCGAGCCGAGCCCTAGCGCGACCCCCTCCAGGCCGCTCAGGCTGCTGCCGGGCGCCAGCAGGTACAGCGTCGGGTTGGCGTAGAACACCAGGCACAGCATGGCCACCCCGGATAGCCAGGTGGAGTAGGCCTCCCATTTGAACCAGTGCAGGTTGTCCGGCATGGTCGGTGGCGCCAGCTTGTACTTTTCCAGGTGGTAAATCCCGCCACCGTGGATCGCCCAGAGATCGCCAGACAGCCCCTCGCGCGGGTTGGCCCGATTCAGGTTGTTCTCCAGCCAGACGAAGTAAAACGAGGCGCCGATCCAGGCGATACCGACAATCATGTGAACCCAGCGCACGCTCAGGTTCAGCCATTCCATCAAATGTGCTTCCACGTTTTCACCTTTTGCTGGCTACCACTGGGTGGGAGTGAGGCATCACTGCTGAGTGGTCGGGGCCAGCAGCAGCTTCTCGCTGTCGCTGAAGAAATGCTCGTCGCAGTTGTGGCCCGCGCCGCTGCGGTCGACCACCAGAAAGTCATCCTGCGCTTCGAGGGTCAGCACGGGGTGATGCCAGACGCCGCGATGGTAATTTACGCCCTGACGGCCATTGGCGACGAAGGCACGCACCTGCGCGGTATCGGGTTCATCGGCGAGGGGCGCGACCACGACCAGAAAAGGCTTGCCCAGCAGTGGCACGAATGCCTGACTGCCCAGCGGGTGACGTTCCAGCATGCTGATGATCAGCGGCCTGGGCAGCGCCTGGGCGCGAAAGATGCTGATGATTGCCTTGTCCTCTGCCGCCGCCGTCTGTACCTCGGCCAGGCGATGAAAGCGTTGCGTCGAGCCGTTGTTGATCATGAAGTGATCGCTGCCGTCGGTTTCGATGACGTCGCCAAACGGCGCAAAGGCTTCTTTGGTCAACGGCTCGAGGATCAGTGTGCGCATGCTGGGTCTTCTGTTTGAATTCATATTTGATAAACGCTGCGGTTCCTACAGGAAACCTGGCCGCATCAATGCCGCGTTACTTTGAAACTTTGCCCAGCACCCGAAGACGACTCACGCCCCCGTCCGGGAACACGTTCAGGCGGATATGGGTGATTGGCCCCAGCGCCTTGATCTGCTCGTCGAAGGTGTGCTCGGCGTGCATGCTCAGCTTCTGGCTGGGCAGCAGTTCGCGCCAGAACAGGCTCTGGGTTTCGATCTGGCTATCAGTGCCGCCCTTGACCAGAGCGCCCTGAATCGAGCAGCTGTCGGGGTAGTTGCCTTTGAAGTGCAGGGTGTCGACGACGATCTGTTCCACTTCCCCCGCATGGCCCAGGGCGATGATGACCCAGTCGTTGCCAGGCGTGCGGCGCCGCGCCGTTTCCCAGCCGTCGCCCATGTTGACGCCGCGTCCGGGGTTGAGCAGGTTGCTCATGCTGCCGTAATGCTCGTCGGAGCAGGCCAGGGCGCGGCCACCGTTGAGCGCCGAGACCAGATCCAGCTGCTCGCTGCTGCCCACGGCTGACCAGTCACGGAACGGCACGCCATAGACGCGCAAGCGGGCGACGCCGCCGTCAGGGTAGATGTTGAAGCGCAAGTGGCTGAATGGCTGGCCCGCGCTGATTTCATGATAGTGGTGGCTGTCGCCCTTGAGCTCTACGGCAGGCAGGATTTCGCTCCACTGGGTGTGTTCATCCGGCTCGCCCTGAGCCAGGAAGCACGCCTCCAGTGAGGCCGATGGAGGATAGTTGCCGGTGAACCAGGAGGTGTCGATATCCACGCCCTTGATCGAGCCCGGCACACCGAGGCGGATCACCGCGCTGTCATAGCCCTCGAAGCGTTTGCGGCGCGACTCCCAGCCATCCATCCACTTGCCGTTATCGTCAAACACGCCTTCTTTCCATAGTGCAGGCGTCGGTTGAAACAGGCGGTTGGCGTCGGCAAACCAGTCATCGGTCACCGAAAGCACTTTCGTACCCAGGCGTGCATCCGCCAGATTGACGTACTTCATGAAGGGGGCGGCGTAGGCTTTCATCGTGTTCGGTCTGCCTTCTGATCGTTGGCGAAAAAGGTTCGGTTAAAGGGCTTGCAGGCGAAACAGGGCGATCCTGTTGATCTGCCCCAGGGCGAAGGCGAATTCTTCATCTGTTGAGTTGTGCAGGCGCGATTCGAACGCCGCGAGGATTTCATGTCGGTTGCTGCCTTTCACCGCCATGATGAACGGGAAGGCGAACGTTGCCTTGTAGGCCTCATTCAGCGCCGTGAAACGCTGGAATTCTTCCGGCGTGCATTGATGGATACCGGCGTCGGCCTGTTCACCCTGGCTCGCCTCGGTCAGCTCGCCCTGGATGGCGGCTTTCCCGGCAAGGTCGGGGTGCGCCTTGATCAGCGCCAGTTGCTGGTGGTGGTCGGCCAGCAGGACGATCAGGCTCATGCGCGCATGCAGCGTTTCGACCTCGTCCAGTTCCTCCAGCAAACCCTGATCGTAGGCAGCGGCCGCGATCCAGGGCGAGTGTTCGTAGATGTCAGCGAAGGCGTCGATGAACTCGCCACGGCTCAGGCTCGAAGGTTGCAGCGTCTGAAAGCGGCTCATGACGCGTCCTCCGGCGCAAAGGGATGTTCGGCATGCCAGTGGCGGGCGATGTCCACCCTGCGGGCAAACCAGACCTGCTGATGGCCGCGAGCGTATTCGATGAAACGCTTGAGCGCTGCCAGCCGCGCCGGGCGCCCGATCAGGCGACAGTGCAGGCCGATGGAAAGCATTTTCGGTGCCTGCTCGCCCTCGGCGTAGAGCACGTCGAACGCATCTTTGAGGTACTGGAAGAATTGCTCGCCCGTGTTGAAACCCTGCACCTGGGTGAAGCGCATGTCGTTGGTGTCCAGGGTGTACGGGATCACCAGGTGTGCCTTGCCAGTGGGGTTGTTGGGCTCCCAGTAGGGCAGGTCGTCGTCGTAGGTGTCGCAGTCATAGAGAAAGCCGCCTTCTTCCATTACCAGACGCCGGGTATTAGGCCCGGTGCGCCCGGTGTACCAGCCCAGCGGGCGCTGGCCGCTGAGCTCGGTGAGGATGCGGATGGCCTGGCGCATCTGCTCGCGCTCGGTGGCCTCGTCCATGTGCTGGTAGTCGATCCAGCGGTAGCCGTGGCTGCAGATTTCATGGCCGTCGGCAACCATGGCGCGGATGACGTCGGGATGGCGCTGGGCAGCCATCGCTACGGCAAAAACGGTCAGTGGAATATCGTGTGCCTTGAACAGCCTGAGGATGCGCCAGACCCCGGCACGGCTGCCATATTCGTAGAGCGATTCCATGCTCATGTTGCGCTCGCCCTGCAGCGGTTGCGCCGCCACCATTTCCGAGAGGAAGGCTTCGGATTCAGTGTCGCCATGGAGGATATTGCGCTCGCCGCCTTCTTCGTAGTTGAGCACGAATGACAGCGCAATCCGCGCATCGCCCGGCCAGCGCGGGTGGGGCGGGGTGCTGCCGTAACCGATCAGGTCGCGAGGGTAGTCAGCGCTCACTGCAATGTTCCTTATGGCTTGAGTGTCTTTCATGAAGAAGGTCGGGGTGCAATCGCCATCGATTGTATACAAAGGGTTTTGCCGATTGTCACGCTGAGTTTCCTTCACGCACCTCTGTCCCATTGCTTTGCAAAAAACTTGCCCGACAGGTCAGGTTATCGATAGAAAAGTTAGGGATGGTCAATGCTTGGCTGTTTCTTGTCTCACTGCTGCGTGGGTAATTAGGGCTGAACGCGGGTCCCTTTATTGTGTACAGTTTTCCTCTGGGCGGGCGGTGTGATCCGTCCCAGACACGACTGCGCACTGAACCGGTGCGTGATGGAAAATCCTGCCGACAAAAGGGGCGCTGAGCGGCCATGGGAAAACTCACGACACATGTTCTCGACGCCGCCAATGGGTGTCCGGGTGCTGCAATCGCCATCCGCCTGTACCGCGTTGACGGTGAACAGTTGACGCTGCTGGCCCAGGCACTGACCAACGCCGATGGCCGCTGCGAAGCGCCGTTGTTGCAGGGCGATGCGTACCGATCAGGCGTGTATCAACTGCAGTTTCACGCCGGTGACTATTACCGGGCGCGTGGCCTGGCGCTGCCGGATCCTGCGTTCCTCGATGTGGTGGTGTTGCGTTTTGGCATTGATGCCGGGCAGGAGCATTACCACGTGCCGTTGCTGCTTTCGCCTTACAGCTATTCGACGTATCGCGGGAGTTAGGTGATTTGCAGGAATTCTGCGCGCGGTGGTCAACAACGTAACGACCTGATCTGGAATACTTCTCTGTCGGAGCCAACTTGTTGGCGAGACGTTGTTAGTCACGCCGCTTCGCCAACAAGTTGGCTCCTACAGTTCGATGTCGTGCGACAGCGCGGCGTCTGTATGGCGAGAGCTTCGTATAGATTACGACGGCTGCGAGGGCTATTGATCTGACTCGTTAGCCTCGACGATGCACCCGTACGCCCGCAGACCAGGTTTCCTGCACCACCCGGTCATCGCCCAGGGTCATCAGCACGAACAGGGTTTCGGCGATGTCTCGGGCCTGGCTCAGGCGGTAGGACAGCAGCGGCGTGGCGTGATAATCCAGCACCAGAAAATCCGCTTCGTTGCCCACTTGCAGGCTGCCCACGCGGTCATCCAGGCGCAACGCCCGTGCGCCGCCCAGGGTGGCCAGGTACAACGACTTGAACGGGCTCAAGCGGGCGCCTTGCATCTGCATCACTTTGTAGGCTTCGTTGAGGGTCTGCAGGATCGAGAAACTGGTACCGCCGCCCACATCCGTACCGACGCCGACGTTGACCTTGTGCTTTTCCGCCATGGGCAGATTGAACAGACCGCTGCCCAGGAAAAGATTTGATGTCGGGCAGAAGGCAATCGCCGAGCCGGTCTCGGCCAGGCGTGCGCATTCGGTATCGCATAAATGCACACCATGGGCAAACACCGACCGTTCGCCCAGCAACTGGTAGTGGTCATACACATCCAGATAGCCGCTGCGCTCGGGGAACAGCGCCTTGACCCATTGCACCTCCTCGACGTTTTCGCTGATGTGGGTCTGCAGGTAAAGCCCGGGAAACTCCCTGAGCAGTTGCCCGGCCAGGGTCAGTTGCTCTTCAGTGCTGGTGGGCGCGAAGCGTGGCGTTACCGCGTAGTGCAGCCGCCCCTTGCCATGCCAGCGTTCGATCAGGCTTTTGCTGTCGGCGTAGCCGGACTCGGCGGTATCGGTCAGGTAGTCCGGCGCGTTGCGGTCCATCATCACCTTGCCCGCGATCATGCGTAGATTGAGCGCGTGCGCCGCCTCGAAAAACGCTTCCACCGATTCCTTGTGGACACTGCCGAACACCAGCGCCGTGGTGGTGCCGTTGCGCAGCAATTCCTTGATGAAAATGTCAGCCACCTGCGCCGAATGGGCAGGGTCGGCAAACTGCTGCTCGCAGGGGAAGGTGTAGGTATTGAGCCAGTCCAGCAGGCGTTCGCCGTAAGAGCCGATCATCCCGGTCTGCGGCAGGTGGATGTGAGTGTCGATGAAGCCCGGGGTGATCAGCGCGTCTTTGTATTCAACCAGATCGACGCCCGCATCGAGTTGGCTCAGCAGTTGCTCAGCCGGGCCAATGGCAGCAATCTTGCCATCTTCCACCAGCAGCAGACCGTCAGCAAAATACTGGTACGACGCCTCGATGCCGACCTCGGCCGGGTCATCGATGCAGTGCAGAATCGCGGCGCGATAGGCTTTTTTACATGTGTTCATAGTTCTCTCATCAGGCCTGGCTGCGGCGTGAAACCGGCAGCAGTTTGGCAACAGGTTCGGCGCTGGCGCCTTGCTGTCCGAAATTGACGTTATAGGTGGCGATTATTTCAGCGGCCACTGAAATGGCGATTTCCATCGGCAGTTTGCCTTTCACTTCGGCCAGGCCCATGGGGCATCGCATGCGCTGCACGAGTGACGGGTCGAAGCCGCGGTCGCGCAGCCGATGCTCGAACCGGGCGCGTTTGGTTTTCGAGCCGATCAGGCCGAACCAGGCAAAGTCACCCCGGCGCAGTATCGCGGCGCTCAGCTCCAGATCCAGCGCGTGATTGTGGGTCATGACGACGCAGTAACTGCCCGCAGGCAGGTGCTCGACTTCCTCCAGCGGGTCTTCGGCAATGATCCGGCGCACGCCCTGGGGCAGTTGCGGTGGGAACTCATGCTCGCGCGAATCAATCCAGCGCACGCGGCAGGGCAGGGCCACCAGCAGCGGCACCAGTGCCCGCGCCACATGACCGGCGCCAAACACGGCGATCTGTGCCTGGGGCTGGCCCATGGGTTCAAACAGCAGTACATTGACCCCGCCACAGCACTGGCCAAGGCTGGCGCCCAGGCTGAAGCGCTCAAGACGCGGCGCTCGATCGCCGCTGGCCAGCATCTCCCGCGCGATGGCCATGGCCTTGTATTCCAGATGCCCGCCACCGATGGTGTCAAAAATCCGCTGGGCGCCGACCACCATTTTCGAGCCCGCGTTACGTGGCGTCGAGCCCTGTTCTTCGATGATGGTCACCAGCACGCAGGTTTCACCCCGGCCTTGCAGGTCGGCGAGGGCACTGATCCAGTCGTTCATGGGGTTCTCCTCGGCCGTTGTGCAAAGCGCAGGCAGGGCATCGTTGCACGCATGGCCTAAGTCCTCAGCTTGCGCATCTGCTCGCAGCCCCACAGCACCCGCTCAGGTGTCGCAGGCGCATCGATGCTTGGTTGATGACGATAGTCGCCCAGGCTTGCCACCGCGTCCTTGATCGCGCACCAGACCGAAATGCCCAGCATGAACGGCGGCTCGCCCACTGCCTTGGAATGGAACACGGTGTCTTCCGGGTTCTTGCGGTTTTCCACCAGGTTTACGCGCAGGTCCAGCGGTACATCCGCCACCGCTGGAATCTTGTAGCTGGCCGGGCCGCTGGTCATCAGCTTGCCCTGGTCATTCCACACCAGTTCTTCAGTGGTCAGCCAGCCCATGCCCTGAATGAAGCCGCCTTCGACCTGACCGATATCGATCGCCGGGTTCAGCGAAGCGCCAACGTCATGAAGGATGTCAGTGCGCAGCATTTTGTACTCGCCGGTGAGGGTGTCGATGATCACCTCGCTGCACGCCGCGCCGAAGGCGAAATAATAGAACGGCCGACCTCGCGCCTGGCTGCGGTCGTAGAAAATCTTCGGCGTCTTGTAATAACCCGTGCTCGACAGCGACACCTGGCCCATCCACGCCAGCTGTGCCAGCGACTGAAACGACAGCATCTGCTCACCGGCGCGCACGTGGCCGTTGCGAAACTCCACGTCGGTTTCGGCTACGGCAAAATGCCGGGCGGCAAATTCCACCAGGCGCTGCTTGAGGATTTCGGCGGCATTCTGCGCCGCCTTGCCGTTCAGGTCAGTGCCGCTGGAGGCTGCGGTGGGTGAGGTGTTGGGCACCTTGTCGGTGTTGGTCGCGGTGATCTGGATGCGGCTGATGTCGACCTGGAACACTTCGGCCACCACCTGGGCGACTTTCACGTTCAAGCCCTGACCCATTTCTGTACCGCCGTGATTCAGGTGGATGCTGCCGTCGGTGTAGATGTGAATCAGGGCGCCGGCCTGATTGAGGAAACTGGCGGTGAACGAAATACCGAACTTGACCGGGGTAAGCGCCAGGCCTTTCTTCAGGATCGGGCTGCTGGCGTTGAAGCTCTTTATGGCCTCGCGCCGCAGATCGTACTGGCTGCTGGCACGCAGTTGGGCGGTCATCTCCTGCAGCAAGTTGTGCTCGACGGTCTGGTGGTAGTGGGTGACGTTGCGCTCGGTCTTGCCGTAGTAGTTGGCGATACGCACCTGCAACGGGTCCTTGCCCAGGTGGCGGGCGATGACGTCCATCACCTCCTCGATGGCGACCATCCCCTGCGGCCCGCCGAACCCCCGATAGGCCGTGTTGGACGCGGTGTTGGTCTTGCAACGGTGGCCGTTGATCGTCGCCTCGCCCAGGTAATAGGCGTTGTCGGCGTGAAACATCGCCCGGTCGACGATGGACGCCGAGAGGTCGGGTGAATAGCCGCAGTTGCCCGCCAGGTCCAGAACAATGCCGTGCAGGCGACCGTCAGCATCGAAACCGACGTCGTACTCGATGTAGAACGGGTGACGTTTACCGGTCATCAGCATGTCTTCGACCCGGGGCAGGCGCATCTTGGTCGGCTGCCCGGTCAGGGCTGCGATCACCGCGCACAGGCAGGCGGGGCTCGCCGCCTGGGTTTCCTTGCCGCCAAAACCGCCACCCATGCGGCGCATGTCGACGACGATGCGGTTCATCGGCACGTCCAGCACTTCGGCCACCAGCTTCTGGATTTCGGTGGGGTTCTGGGTCGAGCAGTAAACAATCATGCCGCCGTCTTCCATCGGCATCACCGATGAAATCTGGGTCTCCAGATAGAAGTGCTCCTGCCCGCCGATGTGCAGACTGCCTTGCAAACGGTGCTCGGCAGCGGCGAGGGCTGCTGCCGAATCACCGCGTTGATGGGTGTGGCTGTCGAGCACAAAATGCTTGTCGCGCAGTGCCTGCACCACATCCAGCACCGGCTCCAGGTCTTGGTACTCGATCACCGCTGCCATGGCCGCTTGGCGCGCGATGTCCAGGCTGCGTGCAGCGACTGCCAGCACCGGCTGGCCAACGAATTCCACCTTGTCGATGGCCAGCAAAGGATCGCCGGGCAGCAGCGGTCCGATGTCTTTGAGACCCGGAATGTCGGCGTGAGTGATCGCGATGCGCACGCCGTCGAAGGCGTAGCAGGGCGTGGTATCGACGCTGATGATGCGGGCATGGGCGCGGTCGGAAAGGCGTGCATACACATGCAGCTGATTGGGGAACTCCAGCCGGTCATCAATGTAGATGGCTTCGCCGGACACGTGTTTATCGGCACTGTCGTGCTTGACGCTGCGGCCGACGCCAGTGGTCAGGTCCTGCTGAAACAGGGCAATCATCTCAGCCTGGGAATGTACCGCGTCGTGCTTAGACATAAGCAGTTACCCGGGTTTCGATGTGCGGCGATTGCAGTTCGATGAAGTATTTGCGCAGCAGGTTCTGCGCCGTCAGCAAGCGATAAGCGCGGCTGGCGCGAAAGTCCGACAGCGGGCTGAAATCTTCGGTCAGGGCGGCGCACGCCTTTTCGACGGTGGCCTGGGTCCAGGCCGCGCCGATCAGTGCCTGTTCGCAGTGCGTGGCGCGTCGCGGTGTCGCGGCCATGCCACCGAACGCTGCACGGGCCGTGCTGACCACGCCCTGTTCAATCTCCAGGCAGAACGCCGCGCACACTGCTGATATGTCGTCGTCCAGGCGCTTCGAGACCTTGTAGGCACGGAACTGCCGCGCCGCGCTGGCACGGGGCACGATGATGCTTTCGATGAACTCGCTGTCTTGCCGTGCGGTTACCCGGTAGTCGACAAAGTAGTCCTCCAGCGCCAGGGTGCGACGTGTTTCACCTTTGCGCAGTACCAGCTGCGCGCCCAGGGCGATCAGCAGCGGCGGGGCGTCACCAATGGGCGATGCGTTGCCGATGTTGCCACCCAGGGTGCCCTGATTGCGGATCTGCAAAGACGCGAAACGCTGCAGCAACTGACCGAAATCGGGGTATTCAGCGGCCAGCGCGGCATAGCAATCGGTCAGGGAAGTGGCTGCGCCGATCTGCAGATGGTCATCGTGGTGCTCGATGCGCTTGAGTTCGGCGATGTTGCCGACATGGATCATGACCGGCAGCACGCGGTGCAACTGGGTCACTTCCAGCGCCAGATCGGTGCCGCCTGCCAGCAGCCTCGCCTGGGGGTGGGCTTCATACAGATGTGCCAGATCGGCGACCGTCAGCGGTACCAGGCAACGCTTGTCGCCATCCACCAGCTCGGCGGTGCTGTTGGGCACGATGCTGCGCAGGCGGGCGATGGTCTGCGCCTGACGCTGATCGAACTGATCGGGCCCGGTTTGCCTGCACGCCTGTTCTGCAGCCTGCAGGATTGGTCGGTAACCGGTGCAGCGGCAAAGATTGCCGGCCAGGGCTTCATGGGCCTGCTGGCCGTCGGCAGTGGTGCTGTTCTTCTGCAGGGCAAACAGCGACATGACAAAACCCGGGGTGCAGAAGCCGCACTGGGAACCGTGGCAGTCGACCATTGCCTGCTGCACGCTGTGCAACTGCCCCTGATGCTTTAGGCCCTCGACGCTGATCAGCTGTTTGCCATGCAGCGCCGCAACGAAGGTGAGGCAGGCATTCAGGCTCCTGTAGCGCAGGCTGTCGGTGCCGGATTCATCGGTGTGCAGCTCGCCCACCACTACCGTGCAGGCGCCACAATCGCCGCTGGCGCAACCTTCTTTGGTGCCGGTCTTGTGCAGATGCTCGCGAAGATAATCGAGGACGGTCAGATTGGGGTCCAGAACGTGCTCACTGCGCAGTTCGTCGTTAACGAGAAATTGGATCACGAAAGGCCCTCTGCGCACTATTTCCGGTCATCGGACATGTCGCTGAATCTATCAGGTGTGACTTCATGGTCAACGGGTTTCTGACCATGAAGTCAGGAATTTGCAGGTTTCACCGGCACGTCGCCGACCTTCTCTGGTGCAGCGTAAACGCGTGATACCTGACCGGACAAAACATTTGCCGGTTTCGTGCCAGTTTCCACCTGTATGGCCCTGCGCCATTGGCCCGGGTTGGGATACACTGCGCCGCTTGGTTATTACAGGTATCTGGAAAGACATGACGTTCAAGGCGCCCGACAGCCTCGCCGAGCAAATTGCTCACCACCTTGCCGAGCGGATCATCCGTGGCGAACTGAAGCCGGGCGAGCGCATCCAGGAACAGAAGGTCACGCTGGCGCTCAATGTCAGCCGCGGGTCGGTGCGCGAAGCGTTGTTGATCCTTGAGCGCCGCCACCTGGTCGCGATTCTGCCGCGCCGTGGCGCGCAGGTCACTGAACTCAATGCCCACAATGTGCAAAGCCTGTGCACGCTGATGGGCGAGCTGTACATTCTGCTGGGCAACGCCGTGGCGCAAAAATGGCAGCAGCAGAGTGATCTGGCGCCGTTTCTGCAGATTCAACAACGCCTGATTGCCAGCTACGAAGCGCAGGATGTGAAGTCATTCGTCGAGGACTGCTTCAATATCATGCGCGCTGCCTACCCCTTTGCCGACAATCCGTATCTGCAAGAGACCGTGGATAATCTGCAGCCTGCCATGAGCCGCAGCTATTACTTCGCGCTGGAGCAGCGCAAGGCGGAAATGAGCGACTACCTGACCCTGTTCGAGCAGTTGCTCGCTGCCGTAATGGCCCGCGACACTGCCCAAGTGCGCCGGGTGCTTACCGATTACGGCCAGCGCAGTTGCCAGATCGTGCTCTCGGCACTGGGCGCCCACTGACCCATGCGGCTCAAGTGCATCAAGCTGGCGGGGTTCAAGTCCTTCGTCGACCCCACCACGGTGAACTTCCCCAGCAACATGGCGGCTGTCGTCGGCCCCAACGGCTGCGGCAAATCCAACATCATCGACGCGGTGCGCTGGGTCATGGGCGAGAGCTCGGCCAAGAACCTGCGTGGCGAGTCGATGACCGACGTCATTTTCAACGGGTCCACCAGCCGCAAACCGGTGAGCCAGGCCAGCATCGAGTTGGTGTTCGATAATTCCGACGCCACCCTGGTGGGCGAGTACGCCAGCTATGCGGAAATCTCCATCCGCCGCAAGGTTACCCGCGACAGCCAGAACACTTATTACCTGAACGGCACTAAATGCCGTCGCCGCGACATCACCGATATTTTCCTCGGCACTGGCCTGGGCCCGCGCAGCTACTCGATCATCGAGCAGGGGATGATCTCGAAGCTGATCGAAGCCAAACCCGAAGACCTGCGCAATTTCATCGAAGAAGCGGCGGGTATCTCCAAATACAAGGAGCGGCGACGGGAAACCGAAAACCGCATCCGCCGCACCCATGACAACCTGGCCCGCCTGACCGACCTGCGCGAGGAACTGGAACGCCAGCTGGAACGTCTGCACCGTCAGGCCCAGGCCGCGGAGAAGTATCAGGAATACAAGGCCGAAGAGCGCCAGCTCAAGGCGCAACTGTCGGCATTGCGCTGGCAGGCGCTGAATGAACAGGTGGGTCAGCGCGAGGCGGTGATCGGCAATCAGGAGGTGGGTTTCGAAGCGCTGGTGGCTGATCAGCGCAGCGCTGATGCCAGCATTGAACGCCTGCGCGACGGCCATCATGAGTTGTCCGAGCGGTTCAACCTGGTGCAGGGCCGCTTCTATTCCGTGGGCGGCGATATCGCCCGCGTCGAGCAGAGCATCCAGCACGGTCAGCAGCGCCTGCGGCAACTGCAGGACGACCTGCGCGAGGCCGAGCGGGCCCGGCAGGAAACGGAATCACACCTGGGCCATGACCGCACCTTGCTGGCGACGCTGGGTGAAGAGCTTGAAATGCTCGAACCCGAGCAGGAAATGACCAGCGCTGCCGCCGAGGAGTCCGCTGCCTCGCTGGAAGAGGCTGAAAGCGCCATGCACGGCTGGCAGGAGAAGTGGGACAGCTTCAACCTGCAATCGGCCGAGCCCCGACGTCAGGCCGAGGTGCAGCAGTCGCGCATTCAACAGCTCGAACACAGCCTGGAACGTCTGGCCGAGCGTCAGCGTCGCCTGGGTGAGGAGCTGCAATTGCTCAAGGCCGATCCGGAAGACGCAGCGATCGCGCAGCTGGACGAAGACCTCGCCGCTCGGGACATGACCCTGGAAGAACTGCACCTGAGCGAAGAACAGGCAGTGGAGCGGCTGGAGCATTTGCGCAATGAGTTGCAGCGCGCCAGCCAGGCGCAACAGCAGGCTCAGGGCGAGCTGCAGCGACTCAATGGCCGTCTGGCTTCACTGGAGGCCTTGCAGCAGGCGGCCCTGGACCCGGACAGCGGCACCGCCGAGTGGCTGCGCGCCCACGAGCTGGCCGAGCGTCCCCGGCTGGCCGAAGGGCTGCAAGTCGAGGCAGGCTGGGAGCTGGCCGTGGAAACCGTACTGGGCGCAGACCTGCAAGCGGTGCTGGTGGACGATTTCGACGCGCTGGATCTGGTCGGCTTCGAACAGGGTGACCTGCGCCTGGTCAGCGCCGGCAGCAGTGCCGCCAGCCCGATGACCGGCAGCCTGCTGGACAAGGTCGACAGCGCCATGGACCTGTCGAGCTGGCTCGGCCAGGTTCGCCCGGTGCACACCCTTGATCAGGCACTGGCCGAGCGCGCTCAGTTGGGCGTCGGGCAAAGCCTGATCAGTCGCGATGGCTACTGGGTCGGGCGCAATTTCCTGCGGGTGCGCCGCGCCAGTGAAGCACAAAGCGGCGTGCTCGCCCGGGGGCATGAGCTGCAACGGCTCGAACTGGAACGCGATGAACGCGAAGCCAGTCTCGAAAGCCTTGAAGAGCAACTGCTGCACCTGCGCGATCAGCAGTCGCGCCAGGAGCAGGGCCGCGAAGATCTGCGCCGCCAGGTGCAGGATGAAACCCGCCAGCAGAGCGAACTGCGCGCGCAGCTGTCGGCGGCCAAAGTCAAAGTCGAGCAACTGACATTACGCCGCTCGCGTCTTGATGAAGAGCTGGCCGAACTGGCTGAGCAGCGCGCCATCGAGCATGAGCAACTGGGCGAATCGCGTCTGCAATTGCAAGATGCGCTGGACAGCATGGCGCTGGATACCGAGCAGCGCGAGTCGCTGCAGGTCGAGCGCGACAGCCTGCGTGAACGGCTCGACCGGATTCGCCAGGAAGCCCGGCAGCACAAGGACCACGCGCATCAGTTGGCCGTGCGTCTGGGTTCGCTGCGGGCGCAGCACGATTCCACTCGCCAGGCACTGGAGCGTCTGGAGATGCAGTCCGAGCGCCTGAGCGAGAAGCGCGAGCAGCTCAATCTCAATCTGGAAGAGGGCGAAGCGCCGCTGGAAGAGCTGCGCCTGAAACTTGAAGAATTACTCGAGCGGCGCATGGCGGTGGACGACGAGATGCGCACCGCCAAGAATGCGCTGGAAGATGCCGACCTCCAGTTGCGCGACGCGGAAAAACGCCGTACTCAGGCCGAGCAGCAATCGCAGTTGCTGCGCGGGCAGCTCGAACAGCAGCGCATGGAGTGGCAATCGCTGACCGTGCGGCGCACGGCGTTGCAGGACCAGTTGCTGGAAGACGGCTATGACCTGCATGGCGTGCTTGCCACATTGACGGCCCAGGCCAATGAAAAGGATGCCGAAGAGGAGCTCGAACGTATCGCCGGGCGGATTCAGCGCCTGGGTGCGATCAACCTGGCCGCCATCGACGAATATCAGCAGCAGTCCGAGCGCAAGCGCTATCTGGATGCGCAAAACGCCGATCTGGTGGAGGCACTGGAAACCCTGGAAAACGTGATCCGCAAGATCGACAAGGAAACCCGTAATCGCTTCAAGGACACCTTTGATCAGATAAACAGCGGAATTCAGGCACTTTTTCCAAAAGTTTTCGGTGGCGGCTCTGCTTATTTGGAACTGACGGGCGAAGATTTACTCGATACAGGGGTAACGATCATGGCGCGCCCGCCTGGCAAGAAGAACAGCACGATCCATCTGCTGTCGGGCGGCGAGAAGGCACTGACCGCGCTGGCACTGGTTTTTGCCATTTTCAAACTCAACCCGGCGCCGTTCTGCATGCTCGACGAAGTGGATGCGCCGCTGGATGACGCCAACGTCGGGCGCTATGCGCGGCTGGTCAAGGAGATGTCGCAAACCGTGCAGTTCATCTACATCACCCACAACAAGATCGCGATGGAAATGGCGGATCAACTGATGGGTGTGACCATGCACGAGCCGGGCTGTTCGCGGCTTGTTGCAGTCGATGTGGAAGAGGCAATGGCGCTGGTGGAGAGCTGACAGTGGTGCCCTGAACAGGGCTTTTGACTTCGGCCCGGCGCAGGGTGTGTGTAGGAGTTATCGCAATCCGCAGCAACCAGATGTAACAGACGGTGTAAAGTTGCCTTTGGTCGTGCTAGCTTAATGTCCACTTTTTCTTTTCGCGTGGGCAAATTGCCAGTCAGAACATGGACTTGGCACCACGTTTTAAAGGGGTTTAGGCCCTTATTTTCAGCATTCTTTATTAGAGGCACTGGATTACATGGAAATCGGTCTGCGCGAGTGGCTGATCGTCATCGGCATCATTGTCATTGCCGGTATTCTTTTTGACGGCTGGCGCCGTATGCGCGGCAGCAAGGGAAAACTGAAATTCAGGCTCGACCGGAGCTTTTCCAACCTGCCGGATGATGACGAACCTTCGTCCGCCGAGGTGCTGGGGCCGCCACGTGTGCTCGACAGCCACAAGGAGCCACAGCTGGATGAAGGCGACCTGCCTTCGATGAGCGCCACGCCACGGGAAAGTAAACGCGCTAATAAACGCAAGGATGAACCGCAGCAGGGCGACCTCAACCTTGATCTCGACGGTCCTAGCCTGTTCACTGGACGTGACGATGATTTCAAGGACGACAAGCCTGCCCAGCGCATCACTGAAGACAAGGACCTGCCGCCGGTTGAAGAAGTGCTGGTGATCAGTGTGATTTGCCGCGATGAAAGTGGTTTCAAAGGCCCGGCGTTGCTGCAGAACATTCTCGAAAGCGGCCTGCGGTTCGGCGAAATGGACATTTTCCATCGCCACGAAAGCATGGCGGGTAACGGCGAAGTGCTGTTCTCCATGGCTAATGCGGTCAAGCCCGGTGTGTTTGATCTCGATGACATCGATCATTTCAGCACCCGCGCCGTGAGTTTCTTCCTCGGCCTGCCGGGGCCGCGTCATCCCAAGCAGGCGTTCGACGTGATGGTGGCGGCAGCGCGCAAACTGGCTCACGAGCTCAACGGTGAACTCAAAGATGACCAGCGCAGTGTGATGACAGCGCAAACCATCGAGCATTACCGTCAGCGCATCGTCGAGTTCGAACGCCGCGCCCTGACGCATCGTCGTTGATCGTCAGGATGCAGGTCCTGTAGGAGCCAACTTGTTGGCGAGGCGGATTGCAGCAGAAGCGCGCTGCGCCTGTCGCCAACCAGTTGGCTCCTGCAATTGGTCTGCAGCGAATCTACACATAGAGCAGCCTAGGCTGCTCTTTTGCTTTGAAGAGAACACCGCATGAAAGCTGCCGACACCCGAATCCTTGAACTGCGCGCCGAGCTGGATCAGCATAACTATCGCTATCACGTCCTCGACGAGCCGAGTATTCCGGATGTGGAGTACGACCGCCTGTTCCACGAACTCAAGGACCTAGAAGAGAAATATCCTGAATACGCGAGCAAGGATTCTCCAACACGTAAGGTCGGCGGCTTAGGTTCTACTCCGTTTAGCCAGGTCGCGCACGAGATGCCCATGTTGAGTTTGGGAGCCGTGAAGCTTGAGCCTGAGCTCAGAGAGTTTGACCGTCGCGTGCGAGAAGGGTTAGGACATGGATCGGTAGAGGTTGAATACACCTGTGAACCTAAATTCGATGGGCTCGCCGTAAGCCTGCTTTATGTGGATGGCGACCTTGTGCGAGGTGCGACTCGCGGTGATGGCGAAACGGGCGAAGACATAACTGCAAACGTCAGGACCGTAAAGGGTGTTCCTAAACGCTTGGCGGGCAAGGGCTGGCCCCGAAGACTTGAGGTTCGCGGGGAGGTGCTGATGACGAAAGCTGATTTCGACGCCTTGAATGAATCTCAGCTAGCAGTCAACGGGAAAATTTTTGCCAATCCTAGAAATGCAGCAGCAGGTAGTCTCCGACAGCTTGATGCGAATGTAACTGCTGGCCGACCGCTAGGCTTTTATAGTTACGGTGTGGGTGTAAAAAGCGAGGAGATAGCGACGACGCATTACGAGACACTGACTCGCTTAGGCGAGTGGGGGTTTAAAGTAGATCCCGAATTGAAAATCTCAAAAGGCGTCGAGCAATGCTGGGACTATTTTCGCGCTATGGGTGACCGTCGTGGTCAATTGCCTTATGAGATTGACGGAGTCGTCTTTAAGGTAAATAATTTTTCATATCAGTCTGAATTAGGTTTTCGCGCTCGTGAACCTCGTTGGGCTACTGCGCATAAGTATCCTCCTATCGAGGAAGTCACAACGTTGTTAGCCGTGGATTTCCAAGTTGGGCGTACTGGTGCGGTTACTCCAGTGGCAAGGCTTGCGCCTGTCAGGGTTGCGGGAGTAATAGTCTCTAACGCGACACTTCATAATATGGATGAGATTGCGCGCTTAAACTTGATGGTGGGCGATACAGTATATATCCGTCGCGCGGGTGATGTGATTCCTCAAGTTGTCAAAGTGGTAGAGGATCGACGTCCTGATACTGCTGCGCCGGTAATTATTCCGTCACATTGCCCTGTTTGCAAAGCTTTGGTTGAGCGCACGAAAATTAAAGTTCGTACCAAGGGAAAGGAAGGTACTAGGGAAGGAGCAATCTATCGCTGCGTAGGTCGCTTAACTTGTGATGCCCAGCGAAAGCAATCGATCATCTATTTTGCGTCGCGCCGCGCTATGGATATTGAGGGGCTTGGTGGGAAGATTGTAGAGCAGCTTGTTGATTTAAATTTAATCGCTACCGCTGCTGACCTTTATCTGCTTAAGGCAGAACAACTCTTCAATTTGGAGGGTTTTGCTGGGATCTCTAGTCGTAAGCTTATTGACTCGATTGCCTCTAGCAAAAATCAGAACTTGGCCCGCTTTATTTATGCTTTAGGTATACCTGATGTTGGAGAGGAAACCGCTAAAACGTTGGCGCGCTCTCTGGGTTCGATGAGGAAAGTTAGAGCTGCATTGCCTGAGGTTTTAACTTATCTGCCAGATGTTGGGCTAGAAGTCGCTGAAGAAATATATAACTTTTTTAAAGATGAGCATAACAAAGGTGTTGTGGATCGACTGGTCGAGGTTTTGAATATTGTCGAGCCGGGCGACCTTGCCGCTGAATTATTCGGAAGTGTGACGCTTGCAATATTCATTGATCGGCTATCTATCCCTTTTATCGGGCTAGGTGCAGCTAAGAAGCTGGCTGCCAGCTTCAAAAGCTTAGCTAAAGTTATCAGCCTTGATTGGCTATCACTAAAGTCGACGTTGACAGAAAAGCAAGCTAATTCGTTACGGGAACATTTCCGGATCCCTTTAAATATTGAAAAAGCATTGCATATTGAGCAGCAGTTAATTGAGTTTGGCATGCACTGGGATTGTCAGCCCAAGTTAGTCGAAGGCCTGCCACTGGCCGGGCAGACCTGGGTCTTGACCGGATCGCTGGAGTTGATGAGCCGCGACGTCGCCAAGGAAAAGCTGGAAGGCCTGGGCGCCAAGGTCTCGGGATCGGTTTCGGCCAAGACCCACACAGTGGTCGCCGGTCCCGGCGCGGGTTCGAAGCTGACCAAGGCCAGCGAACTGGGTCTGACGGTGCTGGATGAGGAGGCCTTTTTGGCATTCCTGACGCGGCACGGTATCAGCGTCGGTTGAGGCCTGATCGCCGCTTGCCCGGACAGGCTCATCGTCAGGGTTTTTGAGGGATGGCGGGGTACATGCTCGCTGAGCAGGCGCTTCATCAGCGTCAACGGAACGACCGGTCGAGGCGGTGATCTAGTGCTTGCTGGCCTACAGGAGATCGCCATGTTCCGGTTTTTCGAGCAACTCAGTTCGCGCATCGCCGCGCCCTTCATCGGTGAGAGCAAACGCCACAGTAAAGTCTGGCAGTGCCGATGCGGCCAGCCGATCTTCTTTCCCAACACGCAGTGCCTGGCCTGCAATGCCGCGTTGGGCTACTTGCCGGAGCAGGGCCGCATGGCGGCGTTCGAGGCCGGGCCGGATCAACACAGCTGGCGCATGAGCGACGAGCCCGGCGCCGGGCTTTATCGACGCTGCGCCAACCTCGCCACGCCAGCCGCTTGCAACTGGGTGTTTCCGGCGCTCAATGCCGGTGATTTCTGCATCGCCTGCAGCCTCAACAGGACCATCCCGGACCTGTCCATCGTCGAGAACGGCGAACGCTGGCGCAAGGTCGAGACAGCCAAACGGCGGCTGGTGGCGCAACTGATCACGCTGGGCCTGAAAGTCATTTCCAAAACCCAGGACGAAGAACGTGGTCTGGCTTTCGATTTCGTCGGCGTTGACCTGGAAGGCAAACCGCCGACCACCGGCCATGCCAATGGCTTGATCACCCTGGACGTCAAGGAAGCCGACGACGCCCACCGGGAAAAAGTCCGGGTCGACATGCATGAGCCTTATCGCACCCTGCTGGGCCATTTCCGCCATGAAGTCGGCCACTATTACTGGGACCGGTTGATTGCTCAGAGCCGCTGGGAAGAAGGCTTTCGCAACCTGTTCGGCGATGAACGCGCGAGTTACGCCGAGGCCCTGGATCATCACTACCAGCACGGTGCCCCGGCAGACTGGCAGGAGAACTTTGTCAGCGCTTACGCCACCATGCACCCATGGGAAGACTGGGCAGAGACGTGGGCGCATTACCTGCACATGATGGACGCGGTGGATACTGCGCTGGGCTTTGGCATGAGTGCGCGTGACATGGAGCTGGATTTCCAGCCATTCCCGCCAGAGACCCTGTACGACCCGCAGCATCCGGGCGGTCCGGCGTTTCTGTCCTTCGTCAACGCCTGGATCGAGCTGGCAAGCATGCTCAACGAATTGTCGCGCAGCATGGGCCAGCCCGACTTTTACCCGTTCGTTTTGCCACCTGCCGTCATCGGCAAGCTGCATTTCATTCACCTGGTGATCCAGGGCGCCGGTGGCAAGGCCGATGAGGTGTTGCAGGCGCAGTAACGGGCTGGGTGTCTGCGCCGTGGCGTTGAATAACCGCGGCGATGGGTCAGTCATGGGCTGAATCCGTCGCCGCTTTAAGACCCTCAGACTTTCAGGATCAGCTTGCCGAAGTTCTCGCCTTTGAACAGCTTCTGCAAGGTTTCCGGGAAGGTCTCAAGGCCTTCGACAATGTGTTCCCGGCTTTTGAGCTTGCCCTCGCTCATCCAGCCAGCCATCTCCTGGCCTGCCGCGGCGAACCGGCTCGCGTAATCCATGACCACAAAACCTTCCATGCGCGCACGATTGACCAGCAACGACAGGTAGTTGCCTGGTCCTTTTACTGCCGTGGTGTTGTACTGACTGATGGCGCCGCAGATCACCACGCGTGCCTTGGGGGCCAGCCGACTCAGCACCGCATCGAGGATATCGCCGCCGACGTTATCGAAGTAGACATTGACGCCCTGCGGGCACTCGCGCTTGAGACCGGCAAGGACATCTTCGCTCTTGTAGTCGATGACGCCGTCGAAACCCAGCTCATCGATCAGTGACTGACATTTCTGCTGACCACCGGCGATGCCGATGACCCGACAACCTTTGAGTTTGGCAATCTGCCCGGCCACGCTGCCCACCGCGCCTGCGGCACCGGAAATCACCACAGTATCGCCGCTCTGCGGTGCGCCGACGTCGAGCAACGCAAAGTAGGCAGTCATACCGGTCATACCCAGCGCTGACAGATAGCGCGGCAACGGCGCCAGTTTCGGGTCTACCTTGTAAAAACCCTTGGGCTCACCAAGGAAATAATCCTGAACGCCGACGGCGCCCTGAACGAAATCACCGACGGCGAACTGCTCGTGGCTGGAGGCGAGCACTTCGCCCACGCCCAGTGCTCGCATGACCTCGCCCAGCGCCACTGGCGCTATGTAGGATTTGCCTTCGTTCATCCAGCCGCGCATGGCCGGGTCCAGCGACAGGTAGTGGTTCTTGAGCAGAATCTGACCGGCCTGCAGCTCACCTACCGGCACCTGTTGATAGATGAAATCTTCGCGGCTCGCCTCGCCTGACGGGCGTCTGGTCAACAAGAACTGGCGATTGATCTGGGGGCTCATGGCGCTTCCTTGAAAGGGATCGAGCTGCTATTGAAGGGGCCGCAGGGCAATCCGGCAAGTGAAGATCGGTCAGCGAATGCCATTCGATCCAGTTTGATGATGAGTCGCAGCGGCAAAGTGCGGTATATAGTTAGGTGAATTTTCGAGGGGGAATCGGGTTAACTACCTTCCCTTTTTCCTGGAGCGTGAGTGTCAGCAATGCCTTCTACCCGTATGCAAACCCTGCACCCCAACATGCTGCGCGCTGGCGATACCGTCGCCCTGGTATCGCCAGCCGGACCAACTACGGCAGCCAAGGTGGAGGATGCGGCCCGCGTGCTTGAAAGTTGGGGTCTCAAGCCTCGCATCTACCCGCATGCGCTGGACACCTGGTCGTTTCATGCCGGGACCGACGAACATCGCCTGGCTGACTTCAATGCCGCACTGGCCGACCCGCAGATACGCGGGATCTTTTGCACCCGCGGTGGCTATGGCGCGCAACGTATCGTCGCCGATCTGGACTTCGATGCCGTACGGCGTGACCCGAAGCTCGTGGTCGGGTTTTCTGACATCACCGCAATCCATGGCGCCCTCTGGGACCGCACCGGGCTGGCAACCCTTCATGGCCCAGTGGCGGCGCAGTTGGGACTGGGGGGGGAGCACCTCGACAGTCTGCGGCGCGCGGCCATGTCTGCCGACCCCATTCTGATCGAGGCGAGCCCTGCCGAGGCCAACTTTGCAGTCCGCACCCCCGGCAAAGCGCAAGGGATGTTGCTGGGCGGCAACCTGAGCATGCTCAGCAGCAGCGTCGGCACGTTCTACATGCCTGATCTGGCAGGTGCAATTCTGTTGATCGAGGATGTGGGCGAGGCGTCCTATCGTGTCGACCGCTTGCTGACGCATCTGCTGAATTGCGGCGCCCTGAATGGCGTGGCAGGCATCGCCATTGGCCAGTTCAGCGAACCCAGGGGCGTCACCTCGGCGATCAAGCCGGCGCAAGTGCTGATGGAGCGTCTGCAGCGGCTGGACGTTCCGTTGCTGGGCGGGCTGTCGATAGGCCACGACGCGGTCAATCATGCCGTGCCTCTGGGCGTACAGGCGACGCTGGATGCGGACGCCGGGACTTTGCGGGTCAACGCCGCCGTGCGTTGATGCCGCTCACCTGGTTTGACGTGGCTGCCGATTGAGAATCACCAGGGTGAGGACGCCAGCCACAATCCCCCAGAATGCCGAGCCGATGGACAACAGGGTCAGCCCGGAAGCTGTCACCATGAAGGTGATCAGTGCCGCTTCACGCTCCGAAGGCTCGGTCATCGCCACGGTCAAGCCGTTGATGATCGAGCCGAATAGCGCCAGCGCAGCGATGGACAACACCAGCTCCTTGGGGAAGGAAGCGAACAAGGCCGCCAGCGCCGCGCCATACACGCCGGCAATGGCATAGAAAACGCCACACCAGATCGCTGCCGTATACCGTTTGCTGCGATCAGGGTGGGCGTGCTCGCCAGTGCAGATCGCCGCGCTGATCGCCGCCAGGTTGATGCCATGGGCGCCGAACGGTGCCAGCAGCAGCGAGGCGATGCCGGTAGCGGTAATCAGCGGGGAGGCGGGCACCGGGTAGCCATCGGCGCGCAGCACGGCGATGCCAGGCATATTCTGCGAGGTCATTGCCACCACGAACAGCGGGATGCCGATGCTGACGGTTGCCGCCAGGGAAAACTCAGGCGTGGTCCATACGGGTATCGCGAGTTGCAGGCTGAACCCACTGAAATCCAGCAGGCCGAGCAGGCCCGCCAGTGCGCTGCCGACCAGCAATGCAGCCAGCACGGCATAGCGCGGTGATAATCGCTTGACCAGCAGGTAAGTGAAAAACATGCTCAGTACCAGTGCCGTTCGGTGTTGCGCGGCGACGAATATTTCGCTGCCGATCTTGAACAGAATTCCCGCCAGCAATGCGGCGGCCAGCGAGGCTGGCAGCTTCTTTACCAGCCGTTCGAAGCTCCCGGTCATTCCGCACAGGGTGACCAGCGCGGCGCAGGTGATGAACGCGCCTATTGCCTCGGGGTACGCGACGCCGCCCAGGCTGGTGATCAGCAGAGCCGCGCCGGGCGTCGACCAGGCTACGGTGATCGGCGTGCGATAGCGCAACGACAGACCGATGCTGCACACCGCCATGCCGATGAACAAGGCCCAGATCCACGACGAAATCTGCGCCGATGTCAGCCCCGCAGCCTGGCCGGCCTGAAACATCAAGACCAGCGAACTGGTGCAGCCGGTCATCATGGCGATGAACCCGGCGACCACGGCGGAGACCGACGAATCGGCCCAGGGGCGCAGGCGAGCAGGCGTTGACGAGGGCATGGGCATGACTCACAGATAAGTTCACGGCTGATGACGCAGGTCCCAGCCTAAACGCAGGGTGCGGGCGGCGTTGCGATACAGCCGACTGCGCATTCGTCAGTACAGTTGCGATTACCCGCTTTCTAGCGTCTGCGGCGGTCATCGGCCTTGCGCTGTGCCGCAGTCTTTGGCCCAATGCCTGACTCGGTCATTGCAACCGTCGCAATGAAGTGACATCGAGCATCATCGTCAGTATTTTCAGGTGCAAGCCACACTCGCGGCGTGACAGTGACGACGCCATATTTGAAAGGAGCATGGGCGATGTACAAGGTTTATGGCGATTACAACTCGGGTAACTGCTACAAGATCAAGCTGATGCTGGCACTGCTGGGTATCGAGTGCGAATGGATCCTGGTCGATCTGCTGAGTGGCGAGACCCAGACCGCCGCCTTTCTGGAAAAGAACCCCAACGGCAAGATTCCGGTGCTTGAGCTGGAGGACGGCACCTGCTTGTGGGAGTCCAACGCGATTCTCAATTTTCTTGCCGATGGCACTGTGTATCTGCCGACTGAGCCACGTTTGCGCACGCAGGTGCTGCAATGGCAGTTCTTCGAGCAATACAGCCACGAACCCTGCATCGCGGTCGCGCGCTTCATCCAGTTCTATCTGGGCCTGCCTGAAGAGCGCATGAGCGAGTATCGGTCGCTGCACAAGGCTGGCTATCGTGCGCTGGCTGTAATGGAGCGTCAGCTCGGGCGTACGCCGTTTCTCGTCGGCGACAGCTTCTCCATCGCTGACATTGCGCTGTATGCCTACACGCACGTGGCGCATCAGGGTGGCTTCGACCTGCTGCCCTACACCAGCATTCGGCAATGGCTGGAGCGTGTTCGGCAACAGCCGGGTTACGTGGACATGCTGGATTGATCTCAGTCGTTCAGACACTCACAACCAAAAGGAGCGCGACATGCGGGTTTCAATGATGGCCGTTTTGACGTTCATGGCCCTGGGCATCGGCTGTTCGGCTAAGGCTGAAGACTGCAACGCAACGCAGACGGCTATGAATGCCTGCGCTGGCAAACAGTTGTCAGGCGTCGATGCCGAGCTGAACACTCAGTACAAGGCGCAGCTGGGTTACCTGAAAAACTCCGAACGCAAGGAAGCGTTCAAGGCGGCGCAGCGCAAGTGGATAGCCTTTCGCGACGCTGACTGTCTGTATCAGGTGGGCAAGGCGGCTGAAGGTGGCTCGATGTGGCCTCTGGCCCAGGCTCAATGCCTGACCGAGCACACCCGTGTGCGAGTCGAGCAGCTCAAGGCCTACAACGCTTGCCGTGACGAGGGTTGCCCCAGGTAAAGGCAAGGGTAGAGCGCTGATTCAGGCGGTGGCGAAGCGCTGGTTCAGGTAGTCGATAATGACCTTGGATTCGTACATCCAGACCGTTTTGCCATCTTCTTCGATCCGCAGGCAGGGCACTTTGATCTTGCCGCCCTGAGTGAGGAGCGTCTGGCGATCCTGCTCATTGTTCTTGGCGTCTCGCAAGGTCACCGGCACATTCAGACGGTGCAGCGTGCGGCGTGTCTTGACGCAGAACGGGCAGGCCTGGAACTGGTACAGGCTGAGGTTTTTCGCGGACAGTTCGACAGCCGCCTGGGCTTCGGGCGTGCGCTTTTGCTTCGCAGGGCGTGTCACGAAGTCAGCAAAAATTACCAACTGCCCCAACCCAACTCTCAATGCCTTGACGAACACAGTGATGACCTCGCGGAAAAATGGTGTGCGGTGAGCAGCGCTGCCCGGCCGTGCAAGGCGGGCATGGCCCTGTTCACTTGATCAGGCTGAGGAACTCGGCGCGGGTCGCCGCATTTTCGCGGAACTGACCGAGCATGACCGATGTGATCATCGATGAGTTCTGCTTCTCGACGCCGCGCATCATCATGCACATGTGCTTGGCTTCGATGACCACGGCAACGCCCCGTGCGCCAGTGACCTGCATAATTGCATCGGCGATCTGCCGGCTGAGGCTTTCCTGAATCTGCAGGCGGCGAGCGAACATGTCGACGATACGCGCCACCTTGGACAGGCCCAGCACCTTGCCGTCGGGGATGTACGCCACATGCGCCTTACCAATGAACGGCAGCAAGTGATGCTCGCACAACGAATAGAGCTCGATATCCTTGACCATCACCATTTCGCTGGTTTCAGAGCTGAAGAGGGCACCGTTGGTGACTTCTTCCAGCGTCTGGCCATAACCGCGGCACAGGTACTGCATCGCCTTGGCGGCACGCTTGGGGGTGTCAACCAGGCCTTCTCGGGATACATCTTCACCCAGTTGGCCAAGGATCTCGGTGTAATTCTGTTCCAGTGTCACAGGGATTGTATTTCCGTAGGTAATGCTGGTCAGCATAGGGCCATGTCGCTAGCGAACGTTCGCACGATGTCTGGCTGTGCTGAATGGCGAAAATGCAGGACAGGCCTGCGAAGTGCAACATTCTAACGTAGGACTGTCGCCAGTTGTATCGCTTGATGCGGGGGCTGACAGTTTGCCGCAGCGGAGGGCGCCGGTCTTGTCCCTGCGCAGTTTACAGTTGGGTTGTATTTCGCCTGGCCGCAATCGCATTTCAACCTGCTGGCTGCTGCCTGCTCTGAGGGCAGGGTGGACCTGGCACTGGGCGCGCGAGGCGGCTGCGGCGATTACTCGTCGCGGCCTTCCATCATGGTGCGCTTGAGCATCACGTAAACTGCCCCGGCACCGCCGTGTCTGGCCTGGCACGAGGCAAAGGCCAGCACCTGTGCATGCTGCCGAAGCCAGGTATTGACGTGACTTTTGATCATTGGTCGCTTGCCATCCAGGCGTACCGCCTTGCCATGGGTGACGCGTACGCAGCGCACTTCCAGTCGGGTGGCCTCGGCCAGAAACTCCCAGAGAGTCTCGCGCGCCACTTCCACGTTCATGCCATGCAGGTCAAGGCTGCCTTCGAAGCTGATCTGGCCCAGCTTGAGTTTGCGCAACTGGCCTTCCTGGACCCCATCGCGTGACCAGCCAAGCACGTCTTCCGGCCCGACATCAATCACGAACTGATCCGAAAGGCCATCAACGGTGACCGAATCGGTACGCACTGTCGCAGACTGGCGCAGCGTTGCCAGCAGCTTGCGGTCGGCTTTCGGCTTGCCCACGTCGGCGTATTCACGCTTGATGGGCTTCACACCGCGTAATTCGTTCTTGAACAGGGAAAAATCGTCGTCTTGCATGGCAGTCTCCGCGAGGGCGACCAGTTTACCGGGTCGCGACGCATCGCGTAGCAAGGAAACGCATGGAGGCAGGGCAGGGGTGTGGAACGCTCTGGCTCAATCCGGCTTTTTCATCAGGTGTGCGGACATGCTCAGCCCGCTGCCGCGCCGCATGCGCAGGCGGCTGCGGCGCCACAGCCAGATCCCGAGATACAGCACCAGCAGGCCTGCGCCGACCACGACGGCGCCACCAAACGGACTGGCATTGAGTTCACCCAGCGCCGCAGGTCTGCCTACCAGGCTGGACACGCCGGCCATCGTCAACAGTACGCCAGCAGTTGCCAGCAGCGCGGCAAAGGCCGAAGCCAGGCGCAGGGTCCAGTTGCCGGGTCCTTTTGAGCGCAGGCGGCGCGCATCGAAACCATCGGATACTTTCATTCAGGTTTCCTCAACAGTGTCGTGGTCAGACCGGCAGTAGCGATGACCGGTTCCCGGTTATCACGTTGTCCGGCCCATTGCGCGCAATTAATGGATAAGCGGTGAGGCCAGACGCACCAGGAAATGTAGAGGGTGCGGGCAGAGGACGTCGAAAAACAGGGCAGCAACGCGGCGGAGCCCATCCCGCCTCTCGTCCATCAGATCAGATCTTTGGTCAGGCTCAACGTGGCGAAATTGTCATTCATGATTGCCATTTCAGTGCGATGCACGACGTCGGCGCTGACCACCCCTTCAGGTGTCGGCAGGTCGCGGGTGGCACACGCGTCGTCCACCAGGGTGCAACGATAACCATAATCCTTGGCCGCGCGCACGGTGGTACTGATACTCGAATGACTCATGAAACCGCACACAATCAGGTCCAGATGGCCCAGCGTCTGCAGCAGGTCGTGCAGCCCGGTGTCGTTGAAGGCATTGGGCATGCGCTTCTCAACCACGCTTTCATCAGCCTGGGGCTGCAACTGCGGCATGAATTCGCCGCGCTCGCCCTGCGGGTCGAACAGGCCCCCCACAGTGCCCAGATGGCGGATGTGCACAATCGGACATTTGCGTTCGCGAGCGGCAGCCACCAGCTGACAGATATTGGCCGCCGCTTCGTTTACCCCGGTCAGGGCAAGCGGGCCGCTGAGGTATTCTTTCTGTGCATCGATGATGATCAATGTCGCGTTGCTCAGCGTAGCAGCGGCGTAGCCACGGTTACCGAGCTGAAACATGGTCTTTGGTTGGGACATCTGGGGCTCCGTTGTGTGGGGCTTTTGTGCCATTCTCCCTCGCGCGGGCGGTTCTGGGAATGGTAACAATGAGAAGCGCAGGTGGCTGAACGGATCGGCGTGGTCTGCGACGGCGTGTTCCAGGTGCGTGCCATTATGCCTCTATTGGATCCAGACATGATCGAAAAAACCACTATTACGCAGTTCGGCTCTTGTCGGTCGCGCCCCGGCATCGTCTGTGGAAAGCAACGCTGCTAGACTCGCGCCACGTTTTTACAAGGAGCTAGCCCCAGTGATCACATCCCGCTTGCGCACCGTGCGCGACCATATTCGTTGGGCGGTCAGTCGCTTTCACGAAGAAGATCTTTTTTTCGGGCATGGCACCGATAACGCCTGGGACGAGGCACGGCAGCTGGTGCTGGGTGCTTTGCACCTGCCCTGGGAAATTGCCGACAGCTACCTGGACTGCCGCCTGGAGCTGGACGAAATCGGCGAGTTGCAGCGCCTGATCTCGCGGCGTATCGACGAGCGCGTACCCACCCCGTATCTGCTGGGTGAAGCGTGGTTCTGCGGGATGTCTTTCATTGTGGACGAGCGGGTGCTGATCCCGCGCTCGCCCATTGCCGAGCTGATCGAAAACCACTTTGCGCCCTGGCTGGCGGACGAGCCGATGCGCATTCTCGACCTGTGCACCGGTTCCGGCTGCATCGGTATTGCTTGCGCCGACGAATTTCCGGAGTCAGAGGTGGTGCTCGCCGACCTGTCCTTCGAAGCACTGGAGGTGGCCAATCAGAACATCGAGCGGCACGGCGTGGACCCGCGCGTCTACACCGTTCAGGGCGATGGATTCGACGGGCTGCCGGGCCAGCGTTTCGATCTGATCGTGTCCAACCCGCCCTACGTCGATGCCGAAGATTTCGCTGACATGCCTGACGAATACCAGCACGAACCCGAGCTGGCCCTGGCCTGTGGCTCGGACGGCCTGAATCTGGTGCGCCGCATGCTGGCCGAGGCGGCTGATCACCTGACCGAAAAAGGGCTGTTGATTGTCGAGGTGGGTAACAGCCAGGTTCACGTGCAGACGCTGTACCCGGAGGTGGACTTCGCCTGGCTGGACTTCATGCGCGGCGGCCATGGCGTCTTCATGCTCAGCGCCGCGCAGTGCCGCGAGCATCAGCAGCTGTTCGCCGCGCGGGTCTGACGTCCCGGCCGAGGGCTAGCGGTGGGTGGCGATCCAGATCAGCAGCCCGGCCTGGAACACTGCGAAGGTGACCAGGCAGGCGATGGTAAAGCGCAGGCCGCTGTCTTCTCGCTTGTACTTGCCGACGCGATCTTCATGCTGGCGGATCGATACTTCCTGCTCAATCATCTTTTTCTCGGCGTTCTCCAGCATCTGCGAGGCTTCGAGAATTTCGATGATCTGAATCTTGTCGTTGTTCCAGGTGCTGTGCAGGTTGCCGACCTGGACCTCCTTGAAGCTGCCTTTCATGTGCTGCGCGTCGGCGTAGGCGACGTCGAACCCCTGGGTCTTGAGAAAGTGATCGCGACGCAGGCGCGTGTCTTCGTTGAGACCGTCCTTGCTGGGCAGCGCAAAGCTTTCCACTTTGTAGGCTGACCAGTTCTTCTGCGCCCAGTGGATGCCCTGGGCAATCAGAAAACGCCCGATGCCACGGTTCCATGGCTCGATCTGCAAGCCTGAGTCCGGTCCGAAACGCACGATATGCTTGTCGTGGTCGACCCAGATGTCGAGGTGATTCTGCTCGCGACGAACCCGCTGGCCCGGCAGTTGAATGCTCATGCGCAGCAGGCTGAGCTCTTTGCTGTGGCGTTCGGCGCGGCCAAACTGGACAAATCGCAACGGTCGCCCACCCGTGGCCCGGTCAGTCTGTAACGGCGCCAGACGCAGCATGGTGAAGCTCTCGGGCTTGACCTCGTCCCACGGCTGCGGGGGTACGGGTGCTTCAACGAGCGGCTTGTCGGCCGCAGTTTCGGGTAAGGCAATGGTTTCGGTCATGTCAGCGGCGATCCTGTCCACGGCCCTGTGCAGCATCACGGGGCCAGCATCCAGCTATCGGCCGCTTTGTCCGGGACTGAAGGGGCTGTGCAGAAGGAGTTCAGTGGCGAAGACAGGTCGCGCTTAGCAGAAACTGGCCGGCCAGGCGGTCAAGCACCGGGCAGCGCGTTGATGAAGCCCAGAACCTGCCGGGTCAGCTCGCTGGACAGCGGCAGCTTAGGGTTCTTGTAAGACGCAATCTGTTGCTTGACGTCGTCCGGGACGATGCGCAGCACG
This sequence comes from Pseudomonas viridiflava, assembly GCF_900585905.1. GTDB lineage: Bacteria > Pseudomonadota > Gammaproteobacteria > Pseudomonadales > Pseudomonadaceae > Aquipseudomonas. The sequence continues at coordinate 87,220 of NZ_UTVH01000024.1, read as the reverse complement.
TGGTTCATGCCATCGATCAGCGCCAGTTGTGCATCCGGTTTAGCCTTGTGCAGCCGCTCGGCATCGCCGACGCCGACCTGAATGTCATTGCGCCCCTGAACGATAAGCGCCGGCATCTGCAGCGTGCCAAACGCCGCCGCCGGGTCCTGGCGGAACAGGGAGATCAGGTAGGGCTGCACGCTGGGCCTGAACACCACTTGCAGTTCGCCCGGGACGTTGTCATCAGTGCTGCCTGCCTTGAGCGCGTCGATCAACTGATTGCTGCGCAGCAGCAGGGTCGGCGGCAGGCGTTCCTGCAACTGCTCGCGCAGCACCTGGTCCACCGGGCGGCCGGTTCCGGCGACGGAAATCACTGCACTGGCACCGGCCTGTTCGGCGGCCAGCGTCGCCACCAGCGCACCTTCGCTGTGACCCAGCAGGATCAGCTGGCCCATGCGCGGATCAGCCTTGAGCTTGCGGCCCCAGGCCTCGGCGTCAGCGACGTAGGCTTCGATACTCAGGTTGCGCTCGTCCGGGGTGGCGGCCTTGCTCGCGGCAACGCCGCGTTTGTCGTAACGCACGCTGGCGATGTTGTGCCTGGCCAGTTCCAGTGCCAGGCGTTTCATGCTGTCGTTGCGGCCGCCTTCCGGGTTGTTGCCGTCGCGATCAGTGGGGCCGGAGCCGGCAATGATCAGCACCACTGGCACGGGCGTTCTGGATTTGGGCAGCAGCAGCGAGCCGGAGAGGGCGCCAGTCGCTGTCTGCAGCGTGATGGGGCGCTGCAGCACGGAGGGCGTTGCAGCCTGGGCAAGCCCGGCGATGAGAGGAAGGATCAGAGCAATAATGCGTAACATCGTTGGGCCACTATCAATGGGATGCCGATTGGACGCGGTCAGGCCAATAAGGTTCGAGGATGATCTACGCTCCGAGCCTGCGTATACTGGCGCGCCTGTTTTAGAATCTGGTTTTTTGATCTGTTTTTTCGCTGATTTATCGGAGCGTCCGCATGTCCGGCAACACTTTCGGCAAGCTGTTCACTGTCACCACCGCTGGCGAGAGCCATGGCCCGGCGCTGGTTGCCATCGTCGACGGCTGCCCGCCTGGCATCGAGCTGTCGGTGCAGGACCTGCAGATCGATCTGGACCGGCGCAAGCCTGGCACCAGCCGGCACACGACCCAACGCCAGGAAGCGGACGAGGTGGAAATCCTTTCCGGGGTATTCGAAGGCAAGACCACCGGCGCCTCCATCGGCCTGCTGATTCGCAACACCGACCAGAAGTCCAAGGACTACTCGGCGATCCAGGACCTGTTCCGCCCGGCCCACGCCGACTACACCTACCACCACAAATATGGCATTCGCGATTATCGCGGCGGCGGTCGCAGCTCGGCGCGGGAAACCGCCATGCGCGTGGCGGCAGGTGCCATTGCCAAGAAGTATCTGGCGAAGCTGGGTATTCAGGTGCGCGGCTTCATGAGCCAGCTGGGCCCTATCGAAATCCCGTTCAAAAGCTGGGAGCCGGTGGAGCAGAACGCGTTCTTCTGCCCGGATGCCGACAAGGTGCCTGAGCTGGAGGCCTACATGGACCAGCTGCGCCGTGACCAGGATTCGGTCGGCGCGAAAATTACGGTGGTGGCTGACGGTGTCATGCCCGGTCTCGGCGAACCGGTCTTCGACCGTCTGGACGCTGACCTGGCCCACGCCCTGATGAGCATCAATGCGGTCAAGGGTGTAGAAATCGGCGCCGGGTTTGCCAGCGTTGCCCAGCGCGGCACCGAGCATCGTGACGAAATGACGCCTCAGGGATTCCTTTCCAACAATGCGGGCGGCATTCTCGGCGGCATCTCATCGGGCCAGCCGATTGTTGCCCATCTGGCCCTCAAGCCGACGTCCAGTATCACCACGCCGGGGCAGTCCATCGACGTGCATGGCGCCTCTGCCGAGGTGATCACCAAGGGCCGCCATGACCCTTGCGTCGGCATCCGCGCCACGCCCATTGCCGAAGCGATGATGGCCATTGTGCTGCTCGATCATCTGCTGCGTCATCGTGGCCAGAACGCCGATGTCAGGGTGACCACGCCAGTGCTGGACCAGCTCTGATGCCGGAACGCAGCGCGGGCGCCCAGGCGTGCTGACGTGACTCAAGCGACTGCCGGGCAGCTGCCGTACTGGCGGCTGTCCGGGTTCTATGTGATCTATTTCGCCTTGCTGGGCGCCACGGCGCCTTTCCTGCCGTTGTACTTCAGCCACCTTGGCTTTGGCAGTGCGCGCATCGGCGAACTGGTGGCGATCCCCATGCTCATGCGCTGCGTGGCGCCCAACCTCTGGGGCTGGCTGGGTGATTACACCGGTCGACGCCTGAGCATTCTGCGCGGTGGCGCGATCTGCACCTTGCTGGCCTTCTCGCTGATCCTGTTCGAGCAGAGTTACGCGTCACTGGCCTCGATCATGGCGTTGTACGCGTTTTTCTGGCACGCCATGCTGCCGCAGTTCGAAGTCATCACCCTGGCTCATCTGCAGGGGCAGACTTCACGCTACAGCCAGATTCGCGTCTGGGGCTCGATTGGTTTCATCCTCTCGGTGGTGGGGCTGGGCCGATTGTTCGAGTCTTTCAGCCTCGACTATTTTCCGCTGGTGCTGTTGCTGATCATCTTCGGCATCGTGATGGCCAGCTGGTGGGTACCCAATGTTCGTGCGCAGCACTCGGGCTTTCACGTCCGGGCAGCTGGTTTTCTGCGGCAACTGAGCCGCCCCGGCGTATTGGCTTTTTATAGCTGTGTTGCGCTGATGCAGCTGAGCCATGGCCCTTACAACACCTTCCTGACGTTGCACCTGGAGCAGCTGGGCTATAGCCGCAGCGTCATTGGCATGCTGTGGGCGCTGGGCGTCGCCGCCGAAGTACTGATGTTCCTGGTCATGAGTCGAGTGTTGCAGCTTTTTTCCTTGCGCCAGGTGCTGATGGCCAGTTTTCTCCTGGCCGCTGTACGCTGGCTGCTGCTGGGCAATGTCGCCGGGCATCTGGAGGTGCTGCTGATCGCCCAGCTGCTGCACGCTGCTACCTTCGGCAGCTTTCACGCTGCTGCCATCCATTTCGTCCAACGTAGCTTCGAGTCCGGGCAGCAGGGTCAGGGGCAGGCCCTGTATGCCGCGCTATCGGGTGTCGGCGGCGCGCTGGGTGCGCTGTATTGCGGCTACACCTGGAATTTCCTCGGTGCCGGCTGGACCTTTACCCTGGCCAGTGTCGCCGCACTGGCCGCCGCCATCCTGGCGGCGACACGAATGAAAGAGGAGCGCGCATGAGCCGCGAGCAGTTGAGTCAGTCGATCATCGATGCCGGGCGGTTTCTGTACGCGCGCGGTTGGTCACCCGCCACCAGCAGCAATTATTCGGTGAGGCTGTCTGCTGACCAGGCATTGCTGACGGTGTCCGGTAAACACAAGGGGCAGTTGGGGCAGGACGATGTTCTGGCCACCGACCTGGCCGGACACAGCCTGGAACCAGGCAAAAAGCCGTCGGCCGAAACCTTGCTGCACACCCAGCTATATCGCTGCCGGCCAGACGTTGGCGCCGTGCTGCACACCCATTCGGTCAACGCTACCGTGTTGTCACGGCTGACGTTGGCCGACCATCTGGTGTTCGAAGATTACGAGCTGCAGAAAGCCTTCAGCGGCGTCGTCACTCACGAGTCTTCGGTGGTGGTGCCGATTTTCGACAACGATCAGGACATCACGCGCCTGGCCGCAAAGGTTCAACCCTGGCTGGACGCCCATGCCGATTGCGCCGGTTATCTGATTCGCGGCCATGGCCTGTATACCTGGGGCGCCGCCATGAGCGACGCGTTACGACAGATAGAGGCGTTCGAATTTTTGTTTGAGTGCGAATTGAAGACGCTGGCCATCCTCAACCGTCAGCCGCAGTAACCGGGTCAACGCCAGTATTGCTGCTACCGCATCCCTATATTTAGCCGAGGAGAGCCGCCATGAGCAGCCTTTATGTCTATCACCAGTCCAGCCCCGAGCAGCCTGACAAGGTGCTCACCCATGTCGAAGACATCGCCTCTACTCTCGCCGTGCACGGGGTCGGCTTTGATCGCTGGCAAGCCGCCACGCCTGTCACCCCACGCGCCAGCCAGGACGAGGTGATCAGCGCGTATCGCACGCAAATCGATCGCCTCATGACCGAGCGCGGCTATGTCACGGTCGACGTGATCAGCCTCAGCAGCGATCACCCGCAAAAAGCTGAGCTGCGGGCCAAATTTCTCGAAGAGCACCAGCACAGTGAAGACGAAGTGCGTTTCTTCGTCGCAGGCTGCGGCCTGTTCACCCTGCACATCGGTGACTACGTCTACGCCGTACTGTGCGAAAAGAACGACCTGATCTCGGTGCCTGCCGGTACCCGACACTGGTTCGATATGGGTGAGCACCCGCACTTCGTAGCGATTCGGCTGTTCAATAACCCGCAAGGCTGGGTGGCCAATTTCACCGGCGAGGACATTGCCGGGCAATTTCCACGACTCGACGATTTACAGGGTTGAACTCATGACAATCAAGGCAGTGCTGACCGATATCGAAGGCACCACCAGTGCGGTAAGTTTCGTTTTCGACGTGTTGTTCCCCTATGCGGCGCAGCATCTGCCAGGCTTCGTGCGCGAACAGGCGCAACGCCCCGATGTTGCCTCGCAAGTGCAGGCGGTGCGCCAGGAAAGTGGTGAAGCCGACGCGGATGTCGAGCGCGTGATCGCCATTCTGCTCGGCTGGATTGCCGACGATCGCAAGGCCACGCCGCTCAAGGCGTTGCAGGGCATGGTCTGGGAGCAGGGCTATCAGGCTGGCGAGCTCAAGGGGCATGTCTACCCTGATGCCGTTGACGCATTGACGCGCTGGCATCAGCAGGGTTACGCGCTCTATGTTTATTCCTCCGGCTCGATCCAGGCGCAGAAACTGATTTTCGGCTGCTCGCAGGCCGGCGACCTTTCCGCGCTGTTCAGCGGTTATTTCGATACCACCTCAGGGCCCAAACGCGAAGCGCAGTCCTATCGCACCATCATGGCCGCCATCGGCCTGCCAGGCGAAGGCATCATCTTCCTTTCCGATATCGTTGAGGAACTGGACGCCGCAAGGGCTGCGGGCATGCTCACCTGCGGCCTCGCCCGCGAAGGCGGTGAACTGCCGGGGCATCCCTGCGTTGACAGCTTTGCGCTGATCGACCTGGCCGCGTTCTGAGGTCAATGCTGGCCCTGCGCATCGCCCATGCACGCAGGGTTTGAACGGCAGGATTTCAAAAACCCAGTCAGCCTCTTCCTGCCGCGAAGTAGGAAGAGGCCTATGCGTCCGTGAGTACGCGCTGTTTATTCCTCTGGGCATTTTTAAACGGTTTTATTCGTGTAGTTTGCGCCCTGCAATGCCTGGCGCAGCAACTCCCAACCTTGCCTAATCCCGCGCCAGGACAGGACAGAGGACGAACCGTTGATGGCAGACGCCGAACTAACCGACCCGATCTTCAGCCCTCTGATCCAGCAGATGGTGGGCAGCATTGACGCGCTGGACGGCGAGCGGGCCATCGAGAACGCACTGGACTGGCTGCGGCGCGAGTGTGACAGCGAGCGAGCCATATTCTGCCAGTACCGTGGCTCGACGCTGCTGACGCTGATCACCATCAATATCGACCCGAGCTGGGCGCAGAGTTACCGGCAAAGGCACATGCTGGGCGACGACCCGCTGGTGAAAGCCGTGGCCGAGCAGTTGGGCTTCATCGACTGGCAGCAGGCCTCCAAGCGATATCCCGCAGACGACAGCTACCAGCAGCAGCTGGAGACTCATCAGATGCTGCCAGGCTGTTCCTACAGTTATGCCAGTCCAGGGCAGGGGTTTCAGGGGGTCACTTCAATCTGCTCGCTCAATGGCATGAATCGACCACTCAAGGCGGCCGACCGCTACCTGCTGTCCAGTCTGGTGCCGGTGCTGCACCTCGTGGGCCGGGGTGTCAAATTGCGCGCCAGGGGGCTCAGCGTGAAGGAAATCGAAGTGCTTGAATGGGCCAGAGATGGCAAGACGGCGTGGGAAATCGCTTCGATCCGGCAAGTCTCGGAAGCCACAGTCAAATACCACTTCAAGAGCATTTACGCCAAGCTGGGTGTGTCGAACCGAGCCCAGGCGGTAGGCGAAGCTTTATGCCAAGGCATCATCAGATAGGCAAAGGCTGTTTCGCACCAGGCAAAAAAAAGCCGCAACCACCAAAGGTGATCACGGCCAAAAAAAGGGAGCGAAGCGTTTGAAGCGTTTGAAGCGTTTGAAGCGAATAGCGTGATGCAGGTACAGCAACCGACCCTCAACGGGTGTGATAAGTCGGCAGATCAAAGCGGTGCTGGCTTTGCAGCATCGAGATGGCAGGCAGTTCGCTAGCCTGGGCTGCGAGGTCGCGACGGATTGCGCTGATGACCCATTCCAGTTGAACCGGAGTGTGCAGCTGTGCATAAGAGATGCAGCGACGAATCTGCTTGCCTTCATTGTTACGCAGCGACAACAGCACGCCGCCATCCGGGCGGGCCTGAGTTGTCACGTCGAATTCGGAGAATACGGAAGCGAATTTTTCTTGGATGAAAGTCATGTCTAGCGGCTCCATTGCTCATGGGATAACAAGCTTGGTAGTACTAGTGCAGTGACTGTGCCAGTTCGAGTATTTTTAAAAATCGTTATAAATCAACGAGTTGTATAGGTCCAAAAATCGCTGGTTCGTGCAAATTGCATGAGTGCCCGTCGAGCATCCTGCAATTTGCCGGTTTCGCGCTGTATTTTTTCGTCGAAGGGGAACTTTGCAACTGGGCTCAGAAAGGCTTCTGGTGCCGGAGAGAGGTATTGCTTGCTGGTTCTGACCGCCGAATTGAGGGTTTATTCGCTGCCACAAGTGAAAACTGTGCAGTGCGTCGCAAATAATGGCCATCAGCCTTACTTAAGGTCGATCCGGGATCGTAATCGAACCCGTCACCCGGCTTGCGGTCTTTCAACCACAGAGTCGGTTGATCACGCTGACCTCTCATCCTCACACTATCGGAGCCAGCCATGTCAGACCCCACTACTCAACCTCAGCCGGTCGCCATGACGGATGACGAATCTCTCGAATTCGCCAATCAAGTGTTTGATGTTGCCCGTCAAGGCGATGCAGTCATGTTGGAGCGCTTGCTGGAAAAAGGCCTGACGCCCAATCTGCGCAACCATAAAGGTGACACGCTGTTGATGCTGGCCAGTTACCACAGCCATGAGGATGCGGTGCGCACGCTGCTCAACTATAAGGCTGACCCTGAGATCCGCAATGATAACGGCCAGAGCCCCTTGGTCGGGGCGGCCTTCAAGGGTGCCCTGGGAGTGGTCAGCATGTTGGTCGAGGCCGGCGCCGAAGTGGAAGCCGCTGCGGCGGACGGGCGCACCGCCCTGATGATGGCGGCCATGTTCAATCGCACAGCCATTGTGGACTATCTCGTCAGCAAGGGCGCCAACGTCAATGCCCGTGATGCCAAAGGCGTGACGCCGCTGGTGGCAGCCCAGACCATGGGCGCTGCCGAGACAGCAGCGCAGTTGACGCGTCTGATGAACTGAAGCTTCGCGCATGGGCTTTGGGCATCGCACCGTTATGGTTACCAGGGCGTAGAGGCGCGCAGGATTTGCCGGTATCCTGCGCGCCTTTGTTTTTGCCTTTATCAGGATGGCCCCATGAAAGCTCAACTCAGCGAATTAATCGGCAAGATCAGCTCGGGTTGCATGGGCGAGGATGAGGTTGCGCACATCGCCGATGAAGCGTCGCAGGCGTATGCCGATCCGGCCGGATTTCTCGCCGCCAACCCGGACATCAATTACGACGACACGTTTCCCATCCCGCTGGGGGAGTGGGTAGTGGTGGGCAGTCTGCCGGAGACGGTGCTGTTTCAGGCCGATACCTATATGGATCTGTTCGCCAGCATCGTGGCATCGTTTGGTCCCGGCGTGGTGTTCAACATCAAGCCCAAACAGTTGGCCAAGGTTGATGCACTGACAGCGCTCAATCGAATCCAGATTCAGCTCGGCAGCATGAACAAGGAAGCGGGCGGCTATGTGTTGCTGGACTTCAGCCAGCCGCTGGACGATGAACTGCAGTGCGCTCTGGTATACGGCAACGACCTGAGCCGCGTGCTCGAGTTGTGCGCGCAACTCAGTATCCACGCTGCGCCTGCCCTTGAGGCAGCACGCGGCGCTTGAGTCAGCCCAGCGCGGTATCGAGAAACATCATCACGGCGAATCCACCCATCAGTCCCAGCGTTGCCGATGTCTGATGGCCGTTGCGATGGGTTTCGGGGATGACTTCATGGGACACCACGAAAATCATCGCACCGGCCGCCAGTCCCAGGCTGATGGGATAGGCAATGGCAAAGCCACTGGAGATGCCGACACCGATTACCGCGCCGATGGGCTCCATCAGGCCTGAACCCACGGCCACTAGCATTGCTTTCAATGTGGAGAGGCCCGTCACCCGCAGGGCGAGCGCAATCGCCAGGCCTTCCGGGATGTCCTGGATGGCGATGGCGCTGGCCAGCGGTATGCCGACATTCATGTCGCCATTGGCAAACCCGACGCCGATCGCCATGCCCTCCGGCAGGTTATGCAGGGTAATGGCGAGGACAAACAACCAGACCCGATTGATCCGCTCCGAGTGAGGGCCCTGACGGCCGACGCTTTCATGTTCATGGGGCGTGAATTTATCCAGGCCGAGCATCAGCAACACCCCCAGACCCAGGCCCAGCACCACCGTGGCGGCAGCGAACGGCCCGCTGCCAGTGACCTCGCGCGCAGCGGCCAGACCAGGCAGGATCAGCGAGAACGAACTGGCCGCGAGCATCATGCCTGCGGCAAACCCGAGCATGACGTCCTGCACCCGCTGCGACACTTCGCGCAATGCCGCTGCCACCACGGCGCCCAACGCCGTGGCGGCGAAACCGGCCGTGCCGCCCAGCAGGGCATAGTGCAGGTTGGTCGGGTTGGTGCCATAAAAGGCGTTATAGATGCTGGCCACGATCAGGCCGAGGACAATCAGCATCGCCACTACCACGCTCAGGCTCAGCAGCGGTGTGGATTGCACCTGGGCATACCAGGCGGACCAGAACGTTCTGGGTTGTGCGGGTGTTTGCATTGCACGATGACCTGTCTGAATGAGCTGAAGACTCAACGCGCGAGCGCGCGGCTATATGTGTTTCGGAACGTGGAAATATACCGATGGTTCAACGCAACCTTGTCACGTTGCAATTATCCAACGCAGCATCATTCAAACAGGAGCAACACCCATGGGTTCAACGTTCAACGGCCTGATCGGACTGATCATCCTCGCTCTGGATATCTGGGCGATCATCAATGTACTGAAAAGCGGCTCCGAGACCGGCATCAAGATTCTCTGGATATTGCTGATTGCCCTGTTGCCCGTTTTGGGCCTGATCATCTGGGCAGTCGCAGGTCCCCGGGGCAACGTGCGTATTCGCTGAAGTCCGGGCGCTGTCGGCGCGCCTTGGGGAAGCGCCGCATGAGTGAATAACGCCTGAAGGCCTCAAGTCTTCAGGCGTTTTTTTTGCCGGGCGGCGTGGTTGTCGCCATCGAGGTTCGACCTGTCATCGTTGCGCAAGTAGAATGCGCGCCTACTTATGGGCGGCCGGCCGTCCTGTCTTCAGCATTTATCAGGGGCTTACCCATGAGCGATTATCAAGAAACGTTGTACGAAGGCTATGGCCAGCGCTTTCGCATGGAAAAAATGCTGCACGAAGTGCGCACCGAGCATCAGCATCTGGTGATTTTCCAGAACCCGCGCATGGGCCGGGTGATGGCCCTCGATGGCGTGATTCAGACCACTGAAGCCGACGAATTCATCTACCACGAGATGCTCACCCACGTACCGCTCCTGGCCCACGGCGCCGCGCGGCGGGTGCTGATCATTGGCGGTGGCGACGGCGGCATGCTGCGCGAAGTGGCCAAGCACCGTGGCGTCGAGCACATCACCATGGTCGAGATTGATCGCACTGTGGTCGAAATGTGCAAGGAATTCCTGCCAGAGCACTCCAAAGGCGCCTTTGATGATCCGCGCCTGAATCTGGTGATCGATGATGGCATGCGTTTCGTGGCGACCACTGAAGAAAAATTCGACGTGATCATTTCCGATTCCACCGATCCCATCGGGCCGGGAGAGGTGCTGTTCTCGGAGAATTTCTATCAGGCCTGCCATCGCTGCCTGAACGAAGGCGGCATCCTGGTAACCCAGAACGGCACGCCCTTCATGCAGCTTGACGGCGTGCAGACCACGGCGGGGCGCATGCGTGGCCTGTTTGCCGACTGGCACTTCTATCAGGCTGCGATCCCCACCTACATTGGCGGGGCGATGACCTTCGCCTGGGGTGCAACCAACCCGGCCTACCGCAAGCTGCCACTTGAGACCCTGCGCCAGCGTTTTGCCGGCAGCGGGATTGTTACCCGCTATTACAATCCGGAAGTTCATATCGGCGCTTTCGCACTGCCGCAATATGTCCTGCAGGCTGTGAACAAACCCAGTAACCAATGATCGTTGCGATCGCAGGCGCGCGTCGTGAACATGACCTTGCGCCTGGCGTCGACCCCCAGCGGTGCCCAGGCGCTGGAGATAGCACTGCGCGCGACAAAATTTTCACACGGGCTCATTGAAAATCACGCGCGTTTTTCGCTTCATGCCCGCAATAAAAGGCTGCCTGCCGCGCATATGCATCAAGCGCGGCCTGCCAGGCCGGGCGGCTTCTCCCACCCATTTGAATCCACGGATCCCACAACAACATGGCCACTACGGACGCTATGAGTCATAAGCACGCGTCGCCGCGCTCGCTGCAACCCACCGTCAAATCGCACCTGGCTTACACCCTGCTTAGCGGTCTGGTGCTGATGGTGATGTATTCCCTGCTGCGCGTTGCGCTGCTGGTCTACAACCGCGAGATGATTGGCGACACCCCAGCCTCGGTTTTCATCGAAGCGATGGGCAACGGGTTGCGCTTTGACCTGCGTCTGACCGTTTACCTGCTGGTGCCGCTGCTGCTGGCCCTGTTCAGCGCGCGGGCAATGGCGGCGCGAGGGTTCTTCCGGTTCTGGCTGACCGTGGTTGCCAGCATCACGCTGTTCCTGGGCCTGATGGAGATGGATTTCTACCGCGAATTCCACCAGCGCCTGAACGGTCTGGTGTTCCAGTACGTGAAGGAAGATCCGCAAACCGTTCTGAGCATGCTCTGGTACGGCTTCCCGGTGGTGCGTTATCTGCTGGCCTGGGCTCTGGTCACCTGGCTGTTGAGCCTGATGTTCAAAGGTATTGATCGCCTCACGCGACCGCGCCGGGAACCGAGCGCCAGTAACGCCGGCAATCGTGCGGTGGCGCCCTGGTATGCGCGCATCGGTGTATTCGTGGTCTGCCTGCTGATCGCAGTGGTCGCGGTACGCGGGACCTTGCGCCAGGGCCCGCCGTTGCGCTGGGGTGATGCCTACACCACCGAGTCCAATTTCGCCAATACCCTGGGTCTGAATGGCACGCTGACGCTTATTTCGGCAGCCAAGGCGAGCATGTCCGATCACCGTGACAACGCCTGGAAGTCGACCCTGCCGCAAGCGCAGGCGCAGCAGATCGTGCGCGACATGCTGATGACCCGTTATGACAAGCTGGTCGATGGCGACATCGCCGCCGTGCGCCGGGACTTTACGCCACCGGTTGAAAACACGCTGCCAATCAAGAACGTCGTGGTCATCCTGATGGAGAGCTTTGCCGGGCATTCAGTGGGTGCTCTGGGCGATGAAGCCAACATCACGCCGTACTTCGACAAACTGGCAAAGGAAGGCCTGCTGTTCGATCACTTCTTCTCCAACGGCACGCACACTCACCAGGGCATGTTCGCGACCATGGCCTGCTTTCCCAACCTGCCAGCGTTCGAGTACCTGATGCGCATGCCGGAGGGCGCGCACAAACTGTCGGGTCTGCCGCAGTTGATGCGCGCTCGCAACTACGACGATGTCTATGTCTACAACGGCAACTTCGCCTGGGATAACCAGTCCGGGTTCTTCAGTAACCAGGGCATGACCAACTTTGTCGGCCGCGAAGATTTCGTCAATCCCGTGTTTTCAGACCCGACCTGGGGCGTGTCCGATCAGGACATGTTTGATCGTGGCGCGCAGGAACTGAAAACCCGTGGCGAAAGCGGCAAGCCGTTTTATGCCCTGCTGCAGTCGCTGTCCAACCACACGCCTTACGCGTTGCCGACCAATCTGCCGGTGGAGCGGGTGACCGGGCAGGGCTCTCTGGACGAGCACATGACCGCCATGCGCTACTCGGACTGGGCGCTGGGTCAGTTTTTCGAGAAGGCGAAGAAGGAGCCTTACTTCAAGGAAACGATGTTCGTGGTGGTGGGTGACCATGGTTTCGGCAATCACCAGCAGATCACCGAAATGGACCTGGGCCGCTTCAATGTACCGATGCTGATCATCGCCCCGGGCGTGCAGGAGAAATTCGGTCAGCGCAGCAGCATTGTCGGCACGCAGATAGACGTCGTGCCGACCATCATCGGCCGTCTGGGCGGCGAGACCCGTCATCAGTGCTGGGGCCGCGACCTGCTCAACCTGCCTGAAGGCGACACCGGGTTTGGCGTGATCAAGCCCTCGGGCGGCGAGCAGACAGTGGCGCTTGTCACCCAGAATCGCGTGCTGATCGAGCCCAAGGACATGGAGCCGCAAGTGCTGACCTATACCCTGGGCCGCACGCCCCACGCCGAGCTGATCCCGAACGCGCCGGACACCAAGGCCATGCGTGACAAGCTGGACAGTTTCCTGCAGACCGCCACCAAAAGTCTGCTGGACAACACTGCAGGCGTTGAAGCCAGTAAAAACTGATCGACGCAACTGACAGCAAAAAGCCCCTCATGCAGGGGCTTTTTGCTGTCTGGCCAAACCCCCTTTGCCGTTAAATTACCTGCGCCGCAAAGCGAAATCAGGTGAACGACCGGGGTCTTGAAAGGTCAAGATCAAGTGAGCCGCGTTCCCGGCTGCTGAGGAGACCTTGATGAAGCAATGGACCATTTCCTATCTCGACAAAGATGGCGTGCCACAAAGCCTTGAGCTCGACGCCGAGCAGCGTCCTGATAAGGAGGCAGTCGCAGGTCGCCTGCGGCAGATTCTGTTTCCAGTGGCCGACGCCGTGATTATAGATGACCTCCAAGACAAGGTACGCGAGCCGACGGTGAAGTCACTCAAGGATCAGAACGCCGTGGAAATTATTTCCATCGAGGAAACGCCTGCGCGCTGAGCGAAAAAAATCCCCCCGCTGAAATTGGCAGAACCTGACCGTTGGGGTTACTCTGCAAATGAAGCGGGAAATGTTGCATACCCGCCTCCAGCAAGTCGATGCCAGATCTGGCAACAGACTTGGCCTTGTCAGCTACATGCTTGATCCCCGGCGACAGAGTATCTGTCGCATGGCAGCCTGCTCTCGCACCTGCCGCGCGGGAGTGTTGAAACTCTATCTATCGTTGCATAGGAGGACGTTTCATGAGCACAGCCTATCAAGAGGACATCAGCAGTAGCGTACTGCGCCGCATGAAAGAAAGCGGTTTTGATTTCGCCCGCATCCATCCCATCGAGTTCTATGCCGTTTTCCCGGATGAGGACCGGGCCAGGCAAGCTGCCCAGCGTTATCGTGGCGAATCTCTCAACACCCAGGTCAATGTTCGCGACGATGGTGCCTGGCATCTGCAACTGAGCAAGGTCATGCATGCCACCTACGATGGTATTGGCGATTTCGAGCAGGATTTCCAGGCCGCAATCACCTCGCTCGATGGTGAGGTGGAAGGTTGGGGTGTGACGCAGGAGATTCGCCGGCTTCACGCGTGAAACCCAGCATGCGCCTTCTGGCCTGACGGGCAACCAGGCCGCAGCCGCTGAACAGCCGGTCGATTTCATGCGTGATGCCTGAAATCGGCCGGTTTTGCGTTGTGGGCGCCGCAATCGAGGCTCCAGGGTTCTATGTTGGCACCGGCAGGTTTTTTCAGGACAAAAAAAGAGCCACTCGCAAGTGGCTCCAAAGGGAATTCTGTAGGTAGATCGACCTTTGCGGCTACACGCTTTCGGCAGCGACTTGAAACGGGGCGTGCAGCGGGTCGATGCACCGGATGACGCTGATTATCAAACAACGGTATGGCCCCGTGAAATCAACTCTCACTATGTAGGTCATAGCTTTTACCGTCGAGTGACGCTTCCGAATGAGGCGTCGCAGCAGTGGTTGAGAGGGTTCCTGCACAGGAATGGTGCGAGTAGCCGTTGTCTTCACTATAACTACTTGATAAACAAGCGTTTATGCCGATGGCACGGGCCTTGCGAAGGCCCCTGGGTCCGTGGTGACAAGGAGTACGGCATGATCCGCACCTTTTATGATGAAATGTACGACGCTGGCGGCCTGGTCCGTCCGCATTATCGGGAATTTGCCCGCTGGCTTGGCGAGACGCCGCCTGAGCTTCTGGCTCAGCGTCGACGTGAGGCCGACCTGTTGTTTCATCGTGCCGGGATTACCTTCACGTTGTATGGCGACGAGCAGGGCACCGAGCGCCTGATTCCGTTCGACACCATCCCGCGCAGCATTCCTGCAAGTGAATGGCGCGTGGTGGAGCGTGGCTGCATTCAGCGGGTGAAAGCCCTGAACATGTTCCTCGCCGACCTGTATCACGATCAGCGCATCATCAAGGCCGGTGTGATTCCGGCCGAGCAGGTGCTGGCCAATGAGCAATATCAGTTGGCGATGCAGGGCCTCAATCTGCATCGCGACCTGTATTCGCATATCTCCGGCGTCGATCTGGTGCGTGACGGTGACGGTACCTATTACGTGCTGGAAGACAACCTGCGTACGCCCAGCGGCGTGAGCTACATGCTCGAAGACCGCAAGATGATGATGCGTCTGTTCCCCGAACTGTTTGCCGCGCAACGCATCGCACCCATCGATCATTACCCGAGCCTGCTTCTGGATACCCTGAAAAGCTCCAGCGCGCTGGACAACCCCAGTGTCGTGGTTCTGACCCCGGGGCGCTTCAACAGCGCGTTTTTCGAGCACGCGTTTCTCGCCCGCGAGATGGGTGTCGAACTGGTTGAAGGCGCTGATCTGTTCGTGCGTGATGATCGTGTGTTCATGCGCACCACCGACGGGCCAAAGGCGGTGGACGTGATCTATCGGCGCCTCGACGATGCGTTTCTCGATCCACTGGCGTTCAACCCGGACTCCATGCTCGGCGTCCCAGGGCTGCTGGCGGCGTATCGTTGTGGCAACGTGGTGCTGGCCAATGCCATCGGCACCGGCGTGGCCGATGACAAATCGATCTACCCGTACGTCACCGACATGATTCGCTTTTATCTGGACGAAGAGCCGATTCTGCAGAATGTGCCGACCTGGCAATGCCGCAAACCGGCGGATCTTTCCCACGTGCTGGCCAACCTGCCCAAGCTGGTGGTCAAGGAAACACAGGGCTCGGGGGGGTACGGCATGCTGGTAGGGCCTGCAGCCACCGCTGCGGAAATCGAGTCGTTCCGGGCGCGACTCAAGGCCAAGCCCCATGCCTATATCGCGCAACCGACACTGTGCCTGTCCACGTGCCCGACCTTTGTCGAGAACGGTATAGCCCCGCGTCATATCGACCTGCGTCCGTTCGTTCTTTCCGGGCGTGAAACCCGCGTAGTACCCGGTGGGCTCACCCGAGTCGCGTTGCGCGAAGGCTCGCTGGTGGTGAATTCATCTCAAGGTGGCGGAACAAAAGACACCTGGGTCGTCGAGGATTAAGGATGCCTGCCAATGCTAAGTAGAACTGCCTCGGATTTATACTGGATGTCGCGCTACCTGGAGCGGGCCGAGAACCTGGCGCGCATGCTCGATGTCAGCTACTCGCTGTCGTTGATGCCCCAGGACGGCCGCGGTGATGGCCTCGATGAGCTGGCCATGCCCCTGTTGATCACCGGCACGCTGGATCATTATCTGGAGCGCCACGGCGAGCTGCATGCCGAGCGTCTGCTGCACTTCTTTGCCCTTGACGCCAGCAACCCGGCCAGTATCTACAGCTGCCTGGGCGCCGCCCGCGCCAGTGCGCATGCGGTGCGAGGGCGGATCACCAGCGACATGTGGGAAAACATCAATGCCACCTGGCTCGAGATCCGCGGCATCGCCGAGCAGGGCCTGACCCGCTATGGCATGAGTCGTTTCTGCGAATGGGTCAAGGAGCGCTCGCACCTGTTCCGTGGCGCCACCTACGGCACCATCATGCGCCATGACGCTTTTCGCTTCATCCGCCTGGGGATCTTCATCGAACGCGCAGACAACACCATGCGCATGCTCGATGCCCGCTATGAAATGCTCGAACTGCGGGGCAAGGACACCGATGCCGTGGTCGATAACTCTGCCCATGGCTACTACCAGTGGAGTGCGCTGTTGCGCGCGCTGTCGTCGTTCGAGGCCTACACCGAGCTGTACCGGGATGCGCCGGGCGCACGCCATGTTGCCGAGCTGCTGCTGTTGCGCCCTGACGTGCCACGTTCGCTCAGCGCCTGTCTTGAAGAGCTCGACCTCATTCTGGCCAGTCTGCCAGGCGCCAACGGTCGTCCCGCGCAACGCCTGGCCGCCGAACTGGACGCTCGTTTGCGCTACACCGGCATCGACGAAATCCTTGATGAAGGGCTGCACGAGTGGCTCAACGAATTCATCCCGCTGCTTGCCCAACTGGGTAACGCGATTCACACCTCTTATCTGGAGGCTGCATGAGACTCTCAATCAGTCACGAGACGACTTATCACTATGCCGACCAGGTACGCGCCAGCATCCAGTACCTGCGCCTGACGCCCCACGACAGCGAACGCCAGCAGGTACTGAGCTGGCAACTGAACCTGCCACGTCCGGTGCGTGCGCAAATCGATCCGTTCGGCAACATCTTGCACGTGTTGACCATGGATGAGCCCCATGAGGCGATTGTCATTGGCGCTCGCGGTCAGGTAGAAATCGACGAGAAGCGCGAAGCCGAGCACGAAAGCCAGTCGCCGCTGCCGTTCCTGCGCTTTACCCGATTGACCGAAACTGACGAAAGCATGACGGCGTTCGCCGCGCAGCTCTGCAAGCAGCGCAAGGATCGCACGGTGCTGATCGATCTGATGCATGGCCTGCACCAGCACATTGTCTATACCCCCGGCACCACCGAGGTGGATACCTGTGCAGCGCAGGCGTTTGCCGGCAAGTCCGGTGTCTGCCAGGACCACACCCATGCGTTTCTGGCCTGTGCGCGCAGTTTGGGCATTCCGGCGCGTTACGTCTCGGGGTACTTGTACAGCGGCGACAGCGAGCATTTGTCCAGCCACGCCTGGGCGGAAGCCTGGATCGATGACGCCTGGTACAGTTTTGACGTGACCAACCAATTGGCGATCCCCGAGCGCCACCTGAAACTGGCGGTGGGGCTGGATTATCTGGATGCCTGCCCGGTACGCGGGATGCGCCGAGGAGGAGGGTCGGAGCAGATGCACGCCAAGGTTTTGGTCTCGCCGATGCCGGCACCCAAGGTGATGATGCAGGCGCAGCACCAGTAAGGGTGTGCGGCTGACGCATGCCCGCTGCTATTCCGCCGGATCGTCGTGGGTGTCGTACAGCGCGTTGTGCAGTTCTTCGTAGTTGCCGCCGTTGATCACACTGTAATAGCCAGCCTGGTTCAATTGGTTCTGGGCCTTGCTGGCTTTTTCATCGGTGCTGGCGAAGATGACGAACACTAGATTGCGATCGTTGAGCACTTGCCTCATCTGATTGACCAGGCGCCGGTTGTCCACCCGCACCGCGTTGAGCACTGTCCCTGCGTCGTAGTCGGTCTGGCTGCGCACGTCCACCGCCAGCTTGCCTTCCTTGAGCGCCGCCACGGCGACAGCCTGCTGCACTTCACCTGCAGCGGCCGGGGGGCTGAGCACTAGCACTGATAAGCTCAATAGGATCCAATTGCTATTCATGTCCAGGCTCCCTCTTCTCGAGGCAGAGATTGGCATACAGAGTGGCAAATCGATAGTCCGCGAATCAGCGCCGGGCATTCTCAGCCAAACAGGCGTGTCAGGTTTGGAACAATCAATAACAGGGTGGTGGCGAACACAATAAGTCCGGCCTGACGCAGTTTCGAATATTTGAACATGGCTTTCTGCCTTTTTTTGTTATGACCGAGCGCATGGCTCGCCGAATTCACCAAGAATATCGGGCAGCGGCAAAAGTTCTTTAACGGGCCACGGGAATGAACTGCGTGACCCTGTCCTTGCCGATAATGATTATCGACCTGCTAATGTTACAGACTTAACCTTAGAAGCCGGGTGCCCGAGGCTTTAGACCGGTTTCGTATGGACCGCACAAATTCTGGTATTAAAAGTTATAAATTTTGGGTCACCCGAGTGGATGTTCCCTTGCTAGACACGTCGCGGACTGGGAAAACCCACGCAAACGAGTGCTACCGTTCGTCCGGCACGTCATTTTGAGCGTTGGAATGGTCGCTTGATCTGGCAGCAGTGTGTTGATCCGGCGATGACATTGAGCCTGGCGGACCGCTCTGGAACAAGGCCTTGCCTTGCGATGGCAATTCGAGGCAGGCTTGGCGGTGCATTATTGCCTTCACTGTTTCAGGTACTTTTATGTCGCTACGCATCTGCATTCTGGAAACCGACGTTCTGCGCCCGGAACTGGTCGATCAATACCAGGGCTACGGGCGGATGTTCGAACGGCTGTTTGCTCGCCAGCCCATTGCTGCCGAGTTCGAGGTCTACAACGTCATGCAGGGTGTCTACCCTGAACCGCAAGAGCGGTTTGACGCCTATTTGATCACTGGCAGCAAAGCGGATTCGTTCGCCACAGATCCCTGGATCGAAACCCTGAAGGCCTACCTGCTGGATCTCTATCAGCGTGGCGAAAAACTCCTGGGCATCTGTTTCGGCCACCAGTTACTGGCCCTGCTGCTCGGCGGCAAGAGCGAGCGCGCGTCGCAAGGGTGGGGCGTGGGCACACATCAGTACAAGGTGGCTGAGGCAAAACCGTGGATGAGCCCGACGCTGCAAGAGCTGACGCTGTTGATCAGTCACCAGGATCAAGTCACTGCGCTGCCGGAAAACGCGACCGTCATTGCGTCCAGTCCATTCTGCCCGTTTGCGGCTTATCACATTGGTGATCAGGTGCTGTGCTTTCAGGGGCACCCGGAATTCATCCATGATTACTCGCGAACCCTGCTGGATATTCGCCAGCAGTGCCTGGGTGAACAGATCTACACGCGTGGCATTGCAAGCCTCGAGCAGCCGCACAACGGCGATGCGGTGGCGGAGTGGATGATGCGATTCGTGGCTGAAAAAGCCGCGGTTTAGCTTTATAAAGACTTGATGACGGCGAACGTTGCAGGATTGGCTTTTGTGGGAGCGAGGTTGCTCGCGAAGGACGTAAATAGTTTGCCGACCATTCGCGAGCAAGCTCGCTCCCACGGATTCAGCTGACTGAACCCAACCCCGTCAAAGCCAGCCAGAGCGCTTGAAGCTGGCGAACAGCGCGCCGCAGCCGCCGACGATCACGCCCAGCACCACGTAATAGCCGTAGTGCCAGGTCAGCTCCGGCATGTTTTCGAAGTTCATGCCGTAGATGCCGGCGATCGCGGTGGGGAAGGCAAGGATCGCCGCCCAGCCGGCGAACTTGCGCTGCACGATGCTTTGCCGCGAGGACTCAAGCAGCAAGCCGATCTCGATGGTCTGGCTCGCGATGTCTCGCAGGTTGCCCAGATCTTCCATCTGCCGTTTGACGTGGATTTCCACATCACGAAAGTATGGGCGCATGTTCTTGTCGATAAACGGGAAATCCAGGCGCTGCAGTTCCTCGCCGACTTCCACCATGGGCGCCACGTATCGCCACAGGCGCAGCAGGTCCCGGCGCAGGCTGTGAATGCGCTGGATGTCGGATTCTTTCAGCGAGCCATTGAGCACGCTGTGCTCCAGCTCTTCGAGCTCACCATGGATCGACTCGGTGACCGGCTGGTAGTTTTCGGTGACAAAATCAAGCAGGGCGTACAACACGAAATCTTCGCCATGCTCCAGCAGCAACGGTCGCGCCTCGCAACGCTGGCGCACCAGGCCGTAGGATTTGGAGTGGCCATTGCGACAGGTGATGATGTAGCCCTTACCGGCAAAGATATGGGTTTCGATGAACACCAGCTTGCCGTTTTCCCTGACCGGGGCGTAAGTCACGATAAACAGCGCATCGCCGAAGGTTTCCAGTTTCGGGCGGCTGTGCACTTCCAGCGCATCTTCCAGGGCCAGTTCGTGCAGGTTGAACTGTTTCTTGAGGCTGGCCAGTTCGCTGGCGTCAGGTTGTTCCAGCCCGATCCAGACAAAATGGCCCGGTTTTGCAGCCCAGGCTGCACCTTCATCCAGGCTGATATCGCTGACTTTCCTGCCTTTGCTGTAAACCGCCGCGGCGACGATTCGGCCCATGATCACTTCACTTGTTGAGGGTTGCGGGACGCCCGCTGTGCGAGCTGTTGTTGTGATTCAAATTCCGCAGGCGAGTTCGCCGCCTGCCTGTTCAGGGCTGCCTAAATACTCAGGCGCAGCGCCAGCGCGCACAGCGTCACCAGCAGGATTGGCAAGGTCAGGACGATGCCGGTCTTGAAGTAGTAGCCCCAACTGATGGTGATGTTTTTGCGTGCCAGCACGTGCAGCCATAACAGGGTGGCCAGGCTGCCTATGGGGGTCAGCTTGGGCCCCAGGTCACAGCCGATGATGTTGGCGTAGATCATCGCATCGCGAATCACCCCCTGGGCCTCGGTGCCATGAATAGACAGCGCGCCCACCAGCACGGTCGGCATGTTGTTCATCACCGACGACAGCAGCGCCGTCAGCAGCCCGGTGCCCAGGGATGCGCCCCAGAGGCCATGCTCGGCAAACAGCTTGAGCAGGTGCGCGACGTAATCGGTCAGCCCGGCATTTTTCAGGCCGTATACCACCAGGTACATGCCCAGGGAAAACACCACGACTTGCCACGGAGCGCCCTTGAGCACCTTACCGGTGGAGATGGCCTTGCCCTTCGCTGCGATCACATAAAGCACCAGTGCGCAGGCCGAAGCGATGGCACTGATGGGCACCCCCAGCGGCTCGATGACGAAACAGCCCATCAGCAGCAACCCGAGCACCCACCACCCGGCGATGAAGGTGCCGCGATCGCGGATGGCCTCGGCTGGCGGCTTGAGTTGCGTCAGGTCATAGGTGGCCGGGACATCCTTGCGGAAAAACCACAGCAGCATCGCCAGCGTTGCGGCAATGCTCACCAGGTTCACCGGCACCATGACCGATGCGTAACGGCTGAAACCGATATTGAAGTAATCGGCCGAAACAATGTTCACCAGGTTGGACACCACCAGCGGCAGGCTGGCAGTGTCGGCAATAAAGCCTGCGGCCATGACAAAGGCCAGGGTCGCTGTCGGCGAGAAACGCAGCGCCAGTAACATGGCCACCACTACAGGCGTGAGAATCAACGCTGCGCCATCGTTGGCAAACAGCGCCGACACTGCAGCGCCCAGCAGCACGATAAAGGCAAACAGCTTGCGGCCGCTGCCACCGCCCCAGCGCGCGACGTGCAGGGCTGACCATTCGAAAAAACCGGCTTCGTCCAGCAGCAGGCTGATGATGATCAGCGCGATAAAAGTGCCGGTCGCGTTCCAGACAATGTGCCAGACCGCCGGGATGTCGCCGACGCCGACAGCCCCTGTCAGCAGCGCCACGACGGCCCCCGCCGCAGCGCTCCAGCCCACCCCCAGCCCTTTGGGCTGCCAGATGACCAGAATCATGGTGGCGACAAAAATCAGCAGCGCTATCAGCATGGGAACAACTCGGGCGAGGGGGGAACAGTCGTTTCAGGGGAGGCAGGTCGATCGACTGTCTAACTCACGAGTCTGCCCCTTTCAGCCGCTTGAGGCGCAATGCCGGGCGCTAGCTCAGTGAGTGCTGCTGATCGGCTGCAATGGCCTGATCAAGCGTCGCCAGCAAAGCTTCGCGCACCTTGAGCTTGGTCTTCCTGTGGGCACTCATGTTGATTTTCTTCAACTGCATGGCCACTTCCCGTGCGGTATCGACCAGTGCGTCGGCAGCCACCAGTTGATCCAGAAAGCCGGCCTCCAGCGCGCCCTTGGGGTTGAACATCTCGCCATTGATCACTGAGCGATTGAAGGCCGATTTGCGCAAGCGGTCCCTCGCCAGCTCAATGCCGACGTGGTGCATGGTCATGCCGATCTGCACCTCATTGAGCCCGATGCTGAAGGGCCCCTCGATGCCGATGCGGTAGTCGGCGGCCAGCAGCAGGAATGCACCTTTGGCCACCGCGTGACCCGAACAGGCGACGATGATCGGGAAGGGGTGAGCAAGCATGCGACGGGTCAGCGTCGAGCCTTCCTTGACCAGATTGATGGCAGCCTCGGCACTGGCGGTCATCACCTTCAAGTCGTAACCACCAGACAGAATGCCCGGCTGGCCGGTGATGATCACCACGGCGCGATCCTGCTCCGCCTGATCCAGCGCGGCGTTGAAGGCGGCCACGACGGCAGGGGAAATGGCGTTCACCTTGCCGTTGCTCAGCGTCAGCGTGGCAATGCCATCTTCCAGGTGGTAGGCGATCAGATCACTCATAGCGGTAATTCCTTGTTATTGGCGTGAGGCGACGTTACCCACCCGCTACGTGCAGGTAAAGCAATGACTGGCGGGTCAGGAATTGCCCGCGGCACCGGTGCACGACGATCATTCAGACGATGGGGTACGGGCGCTGAACAGTGCCACCTTGCCCACCACTTCGACACTGACTGTTGCAAAATGTTTCTCAAGCGCCTGGCGCAAACCGGCGGCCGTGTCACTGCGATTACCAAAGATGCCTTTCTTGTTGTAAACCGCCATCAGCTTGCTGCCAAAGTCATTGTGTCCGGCGGCATCTCCGAGAATCGTCGCGCCGAACAGGACACCGCTGCTTTTCAGGCACGGCTTGAGGTTGGCGAGGACCGTAGCTTTGTCGGCCATGCTGCCCGGCAAACAGTGCAGCAGGTAAAGCAGCGAAATCGAGTCGTAACGCTGATGCTGGCTGGCGTCCAGCGGCTTGAAGACATCGTGCTGAAGGGTTGGCGTGTCATCGCGGCCGAGCCGCTGTTTCGCCGCCGCAAGGCTGCTGGGGTTGAGGTCCAGCAAGCTGACGTGGGTGGTTGGCGGCAGATTGGCCTTGGCCAGGTAGTAGCCGGTGCCGACGCCCACATCCAGATGATGAGCTCCCACGTGACGGTCGAAGAACGGCTGCAGCACCTGCCGCGTCGGGCATTGCCAGGCGAAACGGTTGGAAATGCCCAGCACCCAGGCGTCGTACAGTTTCAGCGTCAGGGGCGAATAAACGGCGGCACCGGCGTCTGTGGAGCGGGTCATGGTCAACCCCTCATTGCTGGATGTCGTTCAGCTCGCAGTACTCGCTCCACTCCATCCCCAGCGCTTCGGCCACCTGTTGATGGGCTTGCAGGCGCATGGCCTTGAGCTGCTCCGGCGTCTCGGCAATCAGTTGCACCGCCAGTTCCCAGGGTTCGATGCCCTGGTCTTCGGCCTCGTCTTCGAATGCCCATTTGGTCTGGTCCAGCTGCTCCTTGGCGCTGAGCCCGCTGATTTCATCACGCAGGCCAGGGTTAGTCTCAAGGTACTTGGCCAGTGCCACGTCGTTCCAATCGAGCAGATTCATGCAATTCTCCGGCAGGGTTTGCAGGGACATCATTGATGCGGCGCAGCAGAGGCTTCGCCGACACAGTTTCGCGATTGTGCGCGATTGAACAGCGGGTCACCAGTCAGGTGATGACTAGCCTGCCGCCATCGCCATTCTGAGTGCCACCGCTGCGGTCAGCAGCTTGTGGGTTTCGCGCGCTACATTGTCCGAGAGTTGCTCTTTGCCAGCGTCCTTGAGCATGACCACCAGGTCCAGTAACTTGCCCACCTCATTCTCGATAGACCGCACCGATTCGGCGATCTGGTACTGTGGCGAATGCGCCATCGTGGTTTACCTCCGCAACCTGATCAGGCGACACAGACCTGATGCGCAGCAATATAGAGCAAACGGGGAGGGTGATCACCTGAGGCAGCAGCCTGGCCGCCATGGCAGACCCGCGCTGAGTCGCTCTGCTTCCCGCGCTATCGGCTTTTTTGCTTAACCACCTGAAAATTCTGCAAAAAGCCTTTGCGTTCGCAAAAGCTTTCGACTACATTAGCGCGCCTCGACAGACCAACGGTGTGACGAGAAACGGTGAGGTGTCCGAGTGGCTTAAGGAGCACGCCTGGAAAGTGTGTATACAAGAAATTGTATCGAGGGTTCGAATCCCTCCTTCACCGCCATATTTTAAAACGCCTGTAACTTCAACGAGTTACGGGCGTTTTGCGTTCTGGGTTGTACTACTCGTTTGTACTACCCACAGGCCTGCAAATCTTCGCAGGTCAACGCTTACCCATCCCCAGATGATAGGAATGTGCGTCCATCATTGCCGATCGTAGAACCTCTACAGAGCCTCCGCAAATACGCCCCTTGCCTCACGTGTACCATCTGCTGCAGCGCCTTCGTCGTCCCCCTGAGCATCCCCGCCGCTTGTCTTGAAATCCTTGAGCCACATCAGCCCGAAAGAGTACATTTGTACTAACTGTATATGTGTACAGCATTTTGAATGGTGGGACGTGAAATGTGACCAGCACTGCTAGACGGTGATTTGATTGATTGCGAAGGGTTTGAGGACCTTGGCGTGCCATCTGCCTTGGAGTGCTGGAAGCAGCAGGCACATCTGCTGGCGTCTGAAATTGGAGACTTGCAACGCGATTTATCCAGCGCGAGGCGTAGCATTCATAAGCTTGTGTTAATGCACTCCGGTGCTTGCAAGGAGCGGGATACGTTCATGCTGGAGCTTGCTAAGACCCAGCGTGATATGAGCGAGCACCTAAGGCTGGGCAGTATCAAGGAAGCTCAGAGACTCAATGCTTATGGGTCTGCGCATACCATGGGCTATCCGGTGCATAGCGCCGGTGCTGAACGTTGAGTTCAGATGTGTCGTGGGAGTATCGATGTACGAAGCTGAGGAGCCTGAGGATTTAGCATCCGACGCACGGGCCTCACGAAATGCAGGCCCGTGTTCTGACCACTTAACTTAGAGCTGGCGGCTCAGTGTCACTATCCAATAATGGCGGAAGAGCCCCGGATGGCAACCCCTCCTTGTGAGCGTGAGTTCGCCATGCAAGCTGGAACAATGCCTTTGCTGCACTTAGGAATGGCTTAGCGTTCTCACCCACTTTGCCAGCGACAATGCTCGCCTCGATGGTCAAGCAGTATATTCGGTCAAGTGACGACATCTTCTTGTGAAGCTCGGATTGCACCATTTCCAACCGTTCAAGCAGACGCCGCCTGTGGTCTTCTGATAGATCGGGGGTGCTCTGAATGAATTTGCGTAGTTCATCAATAAGCTGCTGTGCTTCTTTGACGTCACCTTCCGTCAATTCGTAGCCATACTCACTGTTCATCGCCTTAGCGAAGCGTGCTTCCAAGGAGCGCTGTAGATCAAGCGCCGCCTCTTTAGCGATGATGGTCTCGATATGGTCCTTTACACCCGAGATGAAGGCGTAAGCCTCGCGGTGAGCAACCTTCCCGTTTGCTATGAAAGGACGGTGCTCATCATGAGTAATGAGGCCAGCGTCTTCCGCTGTGAATAAACACAATAGAACCTCAAACATCAGGCCGCTGTGGAGTTCAAGCGTGTGCGCCGAGGCACGCGATGTCACCAGCTGACAGACCTCGAGCGCTGTGGCTAAAGGGGCCGCAGGAAAGCGCGCTAATAGCTCGTCAGAAATTTCCATGTGCAGTGTCTCCGTCCAGTATTGAAGCGCTATCATGGCATAGCGCCGGTATGTTGTGTGAGGGAAAGTACAGAATCTCACTCCCGCCGTTTTCCGACTTCGCACTTGATATGGGGTTAACCACTACCAAGGCGAAAATAACTAAGGAGTATCTGTGCCCAAGCTATCAAGCAGGTAGCTGACTGACCAGTCGGGAAGCTGATCAATCCTAAAATAACCCCTGACGGTCCAGCTCGGCGCTGCTGTGGCGTGCTCACTGATAAGGCTTGGTCGCGCGTTGAGCCAGGTTGAGATACGACAAAGCCCGCTTGTGCGGGCTCTGGTAGCTTGCGGGCGTTAAGAACCCGTTAGATGACGAACTGATCGTATGTTGCGTCTGTCTCGCTCTGAGTCAGACCTATGTACGCCATCGTGATTACTGGGCTGCTGTGGTTGAGCACCTTGCAAATCATCTCAATGCTGATGCCAGCGCTGTGCATGACCCATGCTCGGGTCTTACGCATGCTGTGTGTGCCTAGGTGAATGCCTGATTCATCACCTGCAGCCTTGAATGCCTTAGCTACAGCGATACGGTTAGGGTTCAAAGCATAATCGCGAGTTCCAGATTTGTGCACTCAGCGTCCCTCATCTTGCTGATTCAAGCTGATACGGTAACCTTTGAATTTTTCGCCGTCGGTGTACTGCTTGCTGTAATAGTTGTAGACGGCACCTTTTACATCAATGCCCACTCCATTCAGAGTATCGCGGATTACGACATCTTGCACGTTGCTGTCCGTAATCATAAAAGAAGACTGTTTGTTTAGCTGCTTTAAAATCTCCTGGTCAGTGCCCTGAATCTGAGTGCCGATATAGAATCTCAACGTATCCAAATCTGTAGCAGGTGCGCCGTAGTGAGTCACGTATACCCAAGCGCCACCTTTTACCTCCTTCTTGATGACAAGGTCGTCAGCATCTGCGATGCCCCCTACCACCGAATCAAGGAAATAATCAATGGCCAGGAGACCGAGCAGTGCCCAAAACAGGATCTTGTATCGATTACGGGGCTTAGTATCCTTTTGATTTAGCATATTCGATACCTTGTTCTATCCAATGTTGGTCGGTTGGGTCATCGCCATACGGCGGACGCCAGTACCATTTGCCCCAATCAATCACGTTGCTCTGCGTGCCCGCATTTCTCTGAGCAAAACCCGCAGCCCTCAATAGAATTTGGGTGGGTAGCTGACCCGCTCTACCCACTGCGCCGTAGTGAAAATTGCCGAAATCTTCCCATGCAGAGTCTTGCTGCTTATAGTCCCATGGACCATGGTTACGCACTTTATAATAAAACCAACTCATGAATGCACCATAGCAGGGTCTTTCTTCCACTGATCATTCGCAAGTTTCATGTGCACGTCGACACTAGCGCCGGGAGGTATTACTTCTGGCATTTCGTAGTTCATAGTCTGCTCACTTCCAAACGCACGCAGCTATTCAGGCGTAAATCTTATTGCTGATGGCATCCCACCCACCCCCAATTTGCCCAGCGCTTTGCCCCGTCTTCCTGCTTTGTTTGGAGTAGATCAATTTGATACGGCCATAATTTAACGCAATCAGCTCACTCGGAAAGGCATTAGGCTGGTCGCCGTTTCCCGTTAGAGCGAAAGAGCTGATGATAACTTCCTCAAGCACTACTTCAAGGTACTTAACCTTTGGGTCGCCAGCTCTGAATATATGAACTGATACCTCTTTAAAATGCTTGCCACTGCAGCATGCCTCATGAAGCTTGGCGTAGCGTTATCTACAGGCTTGCGGAGAAGCAAATCGCTTAAGTAGGCACGACCAGAAGCTGCACCGCCAGCGGACGTAGCTGTAGCGGAGGCTGTTTGGCTGGCGGAAAGATCGAAATCTTGCAGCTCAATCCAGTTTTTGTAACCTTCGGAAAGCATTTCTCAGGGGATACCTTCAATTTGTAGATAGGCTTCAAATGCCATACTTAATTCCTTTTAAGGGGTCGTAAAGGTTCGCATGATACTCAAATTCCCACGCTGACGGAACAGTGAGGTCGTTTTCACTGTTTTCCAATGTTCATGCTGCCTGCTCGCGCTACCCTCGACGGCGGAGGTATTGAGATCCCGCACCCGAGTTTCCGGTTTCGCCAGGCACTGCTATCGGTGCGCTCTAAATAAGGCCTCTGCTTGATAGGGTGCAGAGGGGGAGGGAGGATCGAGCGGGATCAGATTTTATTCCAGTGACGCTTCACTGGAGCGATGCCGATGCCAATGCCGACCGCGACAACATCCTCAGCTTGCGTGATGAAAAACACCAACAAGACTCTATTTTTAAAGGTGCATTAAAGTTTTTCACCTTTAAGTGGATAACTAACTGCCAGCGAAGATTATTCGGCGCAAAACGCGCAACCAAGACGCTGATTAATTGGCGGAAATCCAAGGCGCCCGGGGTTTCCCAGCGGTGAGACGATTTTTTGACAAAGCCTTTCGGATCCAACATCATGGGTGGCTGTTTGATGGCCTAAGGCCAGCAAACTGGCCATCATCTGGCCCGGCGAGCTTTCAGGCTGTGCAGGGCGTAAACCGTACCACCGTCGGCGGACTGACTGCATGAAACCTCCGCTTGAGTCGTCAGGAAAAACCTTCATGGGTGTTAAGCGAGTTTTGGTTACCGGTGGTGCAGGCTTTATTGGCTCGCATCTGGTGGATGCCTTGCTGGGCAAGGGTTACAGCATTCGTGTGCTGGACAACCTGTCGACCGGCAAGACCAGCAATCTGCCGATTGGCAATCCGCATCTGGACGTCGTGGTGGGTGATGTTGCCGACACCGCGGTGGTGGAGCACGCCATGGTTGGGTGCCAGGCTGTGGTTCACCTGGCCGCCGTGGCATCCGTGCAGGCGTCGGTGGATGATCCTGTGGCGACGCACCAGAGCAATTTCGTTGGCACGCTCAATGTTTGCCAGGCCATGCTGAAGGCGGGTGTGAAGCGTGTGGTATTCGCTTCCAGCGCCGCAGTCTATGGCAACAATGGCGAGGGCACGGCGATTGAGGAAGACACCCCCAAGTCGCCTCTGACGCCTTATGCGTGCGACAAGCTGGCCAGTGAATATTATCTGGACTTCTACCGTCGCGAGCATGGCCTGGAGCCAGTGATCTTTCGCTTCTTCAATATCTTTGGCCCACGCCAGGACCCGTCCTCGCCGTACTCGGGTGTGATCAGTATCTTCAGCCAGCGGGCCATCGCCAAACAGCCGATTACTGTATTCGGTGACGGTGGGCAGACGCGCGATTTCGTCTACGTGAGCGATCTGGTGAGCATCCTCGTGCAGGCCGTTGAGGCCAGCGAAGCAGCTTCGGGTGCGGTCAATGTCGGGTTCAGCCGTGCGACAAGTCTGAACGACCTGATCACTGAACTGGGCAACGCGGCCGGTACTGCGCTGACAGTGACGCATCAGGCGCAACGCCAAGGCGATATTCGTCATTCCCGCGCGGATAACACCCGCTTGCTGCAACGCTATGCGCTTGTGGAACCGACTTCCGTGGGCCAGGGATTAGCGCAGCTGCTTCGCAGTCTGTAACCCGCCGGTCGGCCGTTCGAGCCTGGCGCCGCTTCCGTTTCAGTCATTTCAAGAGTGCATTATGGAAATCGTTTTTCGCAGGAGTCATGTCCGCGCGATGGCCGAGCGGCTGCTGGCCGCTTTTGCGTTGTGCGTGGGCGTGTCTACTGCGCAGGCCGCGACGTCGCCGCCGCCGACCAGCGTGGCTTTCTGGTATGCCGAGCAGCCGCCATTGGCGGAGTTGGCGCAGTTCGACTGGGCAGTGGTCGAGCCCGGCCACATGACGCCCGCCGACGTCAAAACCCTGCGCGCGCTGGGCAGCGAAGCCTTCGCCTATTTGTCCGTGGGTGAATTTAATGGCAACAAGGCTGAGATCGAAAAGGCCGGGTTGAGCAAAGCGGTTTCGCCAGTGCGTAACGATGCCTGGGGCAGCCAGGTCATGGACCTGACCTCGCAGGCCTGGCGTGAGCATTTGTTTGCTCGCGCCAAAGCCTTGCAGGCCCAGGGTTATGGCGGTGTGTTTCTCGATACCCTCGACAGCTTTCAGCTCCTGCCCCAAGCCCAGCGTGAAGCACAGCGTGTGGGCCTGGCGAGCCTGCTGCGTGAAATGCACAAACGTCAGCCAACGCTGAAGTTGTTCTTCAATCGCGGTTTCGAAGTATTGCCCGAGCTGGATGGCGTCGCCGCTGCCGTGGCCGTCGAGTCGATTCATGCGGGCTGGGATGCCTCCGCCAAGCGTTATCGTCCAGTGCCTGAGGCCGACCGCGAGTGGCTTGAAACGCAATTGAAACCGCTGCGTGCCAAAGGCATCCCGCTGGTCGCGATTGATTACTTGCCGCCGGAGCGTCGCGAAGAAGCGCGCAAGCTGGCCAAGCGTCTGCGCAAAGAAGGCTACATTCCCTATATCAGCACGCCCGACCTCAACACCCTGGGCATCAGCAGCATCGAAGTTCAGCCACGCCGGATCGCGGTGATCTTCGACCCGCGCGAAGGTCCGCTGGAACGTGCCGCCGGTCATAGCGAACTCGGCGGTCTGCTGGAATACATGGGCTACCGCGTCGATTACTTTCCGGCTGACAGCACCCTGCCGCTGTACAGCTTCAGTGGCCTGTATGCCGGCGTTGTCACCTGGATGACCAGCGGGCCGCCCCAGGATCCGACCGGGTTTAATCGCTTCATCAATGTGCGCCTGGACGAACAGGTGCCCGTGGTGTTTTTCAGTGGGTTGCCGGTTGAAGACACGCTGCTGCTCAAGCGCCTCGGCCTCAAACGCGATGCGCCGCCTGCGACGCAGGTGGTGACCATTACGCACCAGGACAAAGCCCTGGTGGGCGCATTTGAAGCACCGGTAGTGCCGCGCTCGCGTGACCTCACCGCCGTTTCAGTCTTGCCCAACGGTCCGACAGCTGCGTTGTCGTTGAAGGGTGCCAGCGGTGATGTGTTCACGCCGGTAGTGGTCGGCAACTGGGGTGGCCTGGCACTTGCGCCGTATCTGCTTGAAGTCAACAACGAGCGCAGCCGCTGGATTCTCGATCCCTTTGCGTTCCTGCAGGCCAGCCTGCACCTGCCAAGCCAGCCACGCCCCGACAGCACCACCGAAAATGGTCGGCGCATTGCCACCGTGCACATTGATGGCGATGGCTTTCCCTCCCGCGCCGAAGTGCCTGGTACGCCTTACGCCGGGCGCCACACCCTGGAGGACTACATCAAGCCCAACCCCTTCCTGACCTCGGTGTCGGTCATTGAAGCCGAGATCTCGCCACGCGGCGCGTTCCCGTTCCTGGCCCGGGAACTGGAGCCCATTGCGCGTGAAATCTTCGCCAACCCGAAAGTCGAAGTCGCCACGCATACCTATAGCCACCCGTTTTTCATGCAGCCGGAGAAAGCCCGACAGTCGGAGAATTTCAATCCGGAATACGGCATGAACATGAGGTTGCCCGGCTACGACAAAATTGATTTTCGCCGTGAAATCTTCGGTTCGCGCGACTACATCAACCAGAAACTGACCACCCCGCAGAAGCCAGTGAAGATGGTGTTCTGGCCTGGTGACGCGCTGCCATCGGCAAGCACCATCAAACTGGCGTATGACGCTGGCCTGAAAAACGTCAACGGCGCCGAAACCATCATGACCAAGGCCAATCCGTCGCTGACCGGTCTTAATCCGTTGCTGCGCCCGACCGAGGGCGGCTTGCAGTACTACGCACCGATCATCAACGAGAACCTGTACACCAACTTGTGGAAGGGGCCGTACTACGGATTCCGCGAGTTGATCGAGACGTTCGAGCTCACCGACAGCCCACGCCGTCTGCGCGGGCTGCATCTGTATTACCACTTTTATTCCAGCACCAAGCAGGCGTCGATCAAGGCCATGCACGAGATCTACGGCTACATGCGCGAGCAGCAGCCGATGTCGTTGTGGATGAGCGACTACCTCGACCGTCTGCACGGTCTGTATCAAGCGAGCCTGGCGCGCACGGCCGATGGCGCCTGGCAGATTCGTGGCATGGACGCCCTGCGCACGGTGCGCCTGGACGCCCAGATGGGCTGGCCGGACCTGTTGCAATCCCAAGGCATCGCCGGTGTACGCGATTTACCGCAAGGGCGCTATGTGGCCCTGAGCAGTGACAAGGCCTTGCTGGTGCTGCGCCCGGGTCGAGACCCGAGACCTGCCTTGGAAGACGCCAATCTGCCCTTGCTGGACTGGCGCTACCTGGATGAGCGCCGGGTGAGTTTTGCGTTCGCCGGCGAGTTCGATCTGACCTTCTCCGTACGCTCTGCCACGGCTTGCCGCGTGGAAGTGGATGGGCAACGGTTTGCGGGCAAGGCTGCGGCCGGTCTGTGGACTTTTCAACTACCCATGAAGCAGGTGAGTAATGGTCAGCTCCTCTGCAACTAAAAGCAGCCGCCTGCTCAATCCATGGGCATTGGCGGTGGTGGCGGTCGGCGTGGGGGGGCTGTTGTGGGCGACCTTCCAGCGTGAAGAACTGTTCCAGCCAGACGGTCGCCAGCCTGATGCAGTCTCGGCCAACTATGCCGAGCTGCTGCTGACGGCGCACCCGGACGACGATCGCCTGCGTCTGCAACTGGTCGAGCTGTTGATGCGCCTCGGGGACTACACCAGGGCGCGTCAGCATCTGCAGGCATGGCCCACGCCGCAGGCTGAAACTCAAGGCTACTATGGTCTTGAACTGGACGCGCTGGCTGCCATCAGCAGCAACGACCTGATTGCGCAGCAGGCGCTGGTCGAGCGCCTGGGGAGCTTTGATTACCACAAGTTGCCCCTGGCGCAGCTGCAAAACCTGGCGCCACGGGCGCTGACCTTGCAGGCACCGGAATTCGCAGCCGGGGTTTACGAAGAAATCGCCGTGCGCGATCCGGCGCAGCGTACCGAGGCGCTCAAATCGGCGGCGCAGTGGTACATGGCCAGCGGCAAACCGGCGCGCGCTGCAGATATTTACCTGCAACTTCGGCGTGATACCCAGCAGCCGGCGCAGCGTCGTGATTACGCGCAGCTGGCGTTCGACAGCCTGCGGTCGGCGGGTCGCGATGAGCAGGCCGCGCAGGTGCTGGCCGACGAATTGCCCGGGCTGACCAACCCCCAGACCGATGCGGCCTGGCTGGAGCAGGGTGTCTACGTGGCCGTGGCAACCAGGCACTTTGAGCTGGCGCAGCAGGTGCTCAAGCAGTGGCGCGAAGTGCAGCCGGACAATCCGGACATTGCGCTGAAAGAGTTTCATCTGCGCCTGGCCATCAACGACCTGGCAGGCGCTTGGGCTATCGGTGAGCAGTTGACGGTCGATCATCCGGACGACGTCGAGCTGCTCAATCAGATGGCCTTGCTCGGGGAATGGCGCGGCGATACGGCAGCGGCCCTGGGTTACTGGATTCGCTTGCTCAAGCTCAAGGAAGACCCGAAGACCCGGGAACACGCCTGGCGCCTGGCCAGCCAACAATTCGATTTCGAGCGCTCGATTCCGTTGCTGGCCGACATCATGCAGCAGCGCGCGCTGACCGACATCGAGATGGATGCGTTGATCTACGGCCACGAATCGCTTGGCACCCCCGCCAAGGCTGAGACTTGGTTGCGTGCTTACCTGCGCCAATACCCGTCGCACCGCCTGGCGTGGACACGTCTGCTGCAAAACCTGGAAAACACCGGGCAATTCGCCGACAAGAGCAAGGTCTACAACGACTATGCCAAGCGCTACAGGTTGACCACGACGGAGCAGGTTGACTGGGTCGGCACCGAGATGAAGCTGTTTGACGAGCAGGCGGCGTGGGACATCGTGAAGCTCGATGACCCTTCAATCCGGGATCCAGAATATTGGCGTGCACGCGCTGGCCTGGCATGGGACCTGGAGCGTGATGACGATTTGCGCGTTTCGCTGGAGCGCCTGCTGGCGCTCAACGGCAAGCTGGACCGCGGCGACGAGAGTCAGCTGATCACCCTTTATCGCACCACAGACCCCCGGCGCGCCCTGGCCCTGATGGTCGCCAGCTGGAAGCGCGCCCAAGACCCGTCACGCTTGGTCGAGGCCTTGCAGCTCGCCGAAGAATTGCAGCAATGGGACCAGGTAGTCGCGTTGCTCGAAGACGCTAAAAAACACCCGGATGCCTACGAGCAGGCCCAGGTGCTGGCCGTGCGTGGCGCCTTGGCGATGGAGCAGGGCGACAGCGCTGAAGCCGAGCGTCTGTACCTGCTGGGCCTGTCACGCTACCCCGGTGACGACCTGTTCCGCGAGCGCATGATCTGGCTGTATGTCGACCAGGGCAACACCGAAAAGCTCAAGCCATTGCTCGCCGAGTGGCGTGCCAATGCGCGCCAGAATCGCCTGCTCTGGCTGCCGTTTGCCAGTGCCAGTCAGTTGCTGGGTCGCGATACCGAGGCGTTGGCCTGGTACCGCATGTACCTCAGGCTCACCCCGAACGATTGGCTGGTCCAGGCGGCTTACACCGATGCGCTGGACACCGCTGGCTACCAGGACGCGGCGCAACGGCTGCGCTTGAAACTGCTGCGCAACCCTGAAGCTGAGGGGCTGCAGCCGTCTTCCCGGCGCTACGCGATCTGGTTGCGATTGATGTCCAGCAGCTACTCGCCACGCAAGGCGCAACAGGAACTGTTGAAGTGGAAAGACGGCTCGCCGTCGATGAAGCAGCTGTGGTTCGAGCGCCTGCTGGCACGTCTGGATGCTACCCATCAGGAGTCGCAGAAAGACCTATGGCTGGAATGGGCGCGTGGCCAGGGCCTCAAGGTCGATCGCTACGAGCAGATTCAGGAAGCGCTGCGCAGCCGTAACAGGGCTCAGGTTGAAACCCTGTTGGCCAGCAGCGACCTGAACCCGGCACAACGTGCTCAGGCACTCAGCCGCCTGGATCGCAACAATGAAGCGCTGGACCTCAGCCTGACTGCACTGGGCGACGAGCAGCCGGCGTCGGTGCGCGAGCAACTGCGCCTTCAGGCTGTAGAGATCCACGCAAGCACGCCCCAGGGTGCGTTGTTGTCCTACCGCAAGCAGAACTTCGGTGGTCTCTCGTTTGATGCGCCGCGGCTGGAAATCGCCCATAACCTGGGTGACAGCTGGTACGCCGATCTCGAAATGGAGCACGGCAGCTACAAGGGCGATGACATTGTTTCATCGAAGATCGGCGACGAGAGCAATGCGGCGCTGACCCTGAGTCGTTCAGTGGAAAACGGCAGTTGGAAAGTGTTCGCCGACACTAGCCAGCGCAAGGACGACGATCGCAACGGCCTGGGCCTGTCGCGCGTGTGGCAGCTGGGTGAAAGCCAGCAACTCGAGACCGGCCTGGACTGGCATCGCAAAAGTGACGACAGCGGCTTGATGCGCGCCTTTGGTCAGCAGGACCGCGCCTGGGTCGGCGGCCGTCATGGCCTGACCCCACGGGATCAGTTGAGCTGGGAAGTGGCGCAGCGCGCGTTCTCGACCCGTGCCGGTGACTCGTTGGGCTCCGGGCACGCGTTGAAGGTTGAGCTTAACCACACGCTGGAATTCGCCGGGCCTGCCTGGACGGTGCGCGGCGGTGCCGATTATCAGAAGAACAGCGTTAAAGATCGGCAACTGGATGACCTCTCCAGCCGCAACGGCGGTGCGATCAAGATCACGCCTCAGTCGATAGATACCGATACGGGTCTGCCTGACCCTCTGGATGTCAATGCTGTGACCGCCGACAACTTGCTGCAAAGCCGCTACGGCCAACTCTACGTTGGTACGACCTGGCGCCGCGGCATTCCTGGTGCGCTGGTGCGAACCAAGCCGCAGTACACCTGGCTGGTGGATGTGACGGCCGGCTGGCAGTGGACAGATCAGACCTTCAATTACGGCATGAACACCGGCATTGGCTTTGAAGTGCTGGGTGGCGACGAACTGGCCCTGACTGTCGGTTACCAATCTGCGCCGCAAGGCGGGGATGGCAAATCCGGCGGGACACTGGGCATGAGCTACGGCGTGCGTTTCGGGCGCTGATGACAGAATTTCTACGGGAGAAAACCTATGCAAGTCATTCGTAACCTGAGCCTGGCGCTGACAGTACTGTTGGTTGCCGGTTGCTCAAGCTTCACCAGTGAAACCAGCCCGAACCTGCCGCGCACTGCGCAGTGGGGCATCGTGCCGATGGTTAACTATTCGCAGACCCCGCAAGCCGGTGAGCGCAGCGAGCAGATTCTGCTCAGTGTGCTCAGCAGCCATGGCCTGCAACCATGGGTTTACCCGGTCAGCACCCAGGGCGAACAAGCCTTGATGGACGACAACGAGCGTCTGGCCGGTGCCCTCGACTGGGCGCGTGAGCAGAAACTCGATTACGTGGTCGCGGGCAGCGTGGAAGAGTGGCAGTACAAGAACGGCCTGGACGGCGAACCGGCGGTAGGCATCAGCCTGCGCGTACTGGAAGCCAGCAGCGGCCGTGTGCTCTGGAGCAAAAGCGGCGCCCGTGCTGGCTGGTCCCGTGAAAGCCTGGCGGGCAATGCTCAAACAGTCATCGACAAACTTGTCGGCGCCCTTCGGTTCGAGTGATCGCAATGAATTCTCCCCACATGGATTACAGCCTGGCGCCCCGCGCCAGCGGGCCGGTGTCCTGGCTGGAAACGATACTGCTGACAGGCCTGGCAATCGGCCTGGGCTTCTGGCTGACACCTGAAGACCCGTTGCAGATGCATGCCGGGTTTCCCTGGCCGATCCTGGTGCCACTGCTCTCGGGTGTGCGCTATGGCTTCGTGCGCGGCGTGTTCAGCGCTGTACTGGTGGTGGCGGCGCTGTTTGCGCTACGCAGCAGCGGGCATGAAGGATATAGCCAGCTCGACCCGTCGTTCATCGTCGGCGTACTGGTGTGCGGGATGCTGGTCGGTGAAGTGCGTGACCTGTGGGTGCGGCGCCTTGAGCGTCTGCAGATGGCCAACGAATACCGTCAGTACCGTCTCGACGAGTTCACCCGCGCTCATCAGATTCTGCGGGTCTCCCACGACCTGCTCGAACAGCGTGTGGCGGGCAGCGACCAGAGCCTGCGCAGTTCCTTGCTGGGCCTGCGGGAAAAGCTGCGCGGCATGCCGGTCGAAGGCGATGCCCTGAGCGCGCTGGCTGAGCCCATCATCGCGATGCTCGGTCAGTACGGCGCCTTGCGCGTGGCAGGGCTATACCGGGTCGACGCCAGTGAAAAAAACCTGTTGCCTGAAGCCTTGGCGATGATCGGTGTGATGGGCCCGCTGGACGCTGGAGATGACCTGATCAAACTGTGCCTTGCGCGCGGTGAACTGGTCAGCGTGCGCCAGGAATTGATCGATTCCGGCGATTCTTCGAAATTTTCGTCGCTGCAGGCATGCATCCCGCTGATCGACGCCGAAGGCAGCCTGTTGGCCATCCTGGCGGTTCGCCAAATGCCGTTCTTTGCGTTTCAGGATCGCACGTTGAGCCTGTTGTCGCTGCTGGCCGGTCACATCGCCGACCTGCTGCGTCGCGACCCGCAAGTGCTGCAACTGCCGGACGCCGACGCGCAGCAGTTCACCTTGCAACTCAAGCGCTCGCTGCTGGACATAGAGCAGCACACATTGCCGGCCGGGTTGTTTGCGTTTGAGATGACGCGCCCCTACGACGAACTGGCGCGCCTGATGCAGCGCAGCCAGCGCGGCCTGGACCTGCACCTGCCGGTGCGCAACAACCGCGAGCACGCGCTGCTGCTGGTGTTGTTGCCGTTGACCAGCCCGCAAAGTGCCGAGGGCTATCTGGCGCGGATCAACCTGTTGCTGCATGAGCATTTTGGCATCGACAGCGACTTCGAGAGCCTGGGCGTGCGGGTGATGCCGTTCAACCTGGAGCCTGGCTGTGACCGTAACGGGCTGCGTAACTTTCTTTACAACGAGTGTGGCTTGAATGATCAGCAAGTGGCTGTTTAGCGCAGCACTGGTGTTGGAGGCGGGCAGTTGGGCCAGTCTGTGGCTCGACGCACCTCAACCGCAGCAACTGCTG
Source organism: Pseudomonas viridiflava (assembly GCF_900585905.1). GTDB lineage: Bacteria > Pseudomonadota > Gammaproteobacteria > Pseudomonadales > Pseudomonadaceae > Aquipseudomonas. The sequence continues at coordinate 49,302 of NZ_UTVH01000024.1, read as the reverse complement.
GTGTTTACCCTCAGCCATGGCTTGGCCTGTGTGATGTTGTGCGCGGCCGTGTGGCTGCTGCTGCCGGCGCGCTACCGCAAGCCGTTGCCGTGGAGCCCGCTGTTTATCTTCAGCCTGGCGTTTTTTGTGCCGGTCATCGGCACCCTGGGTGTGGTGGCCGCGATCTTCCCGGCGCTGTACTTGCCACGCAAACGCGATAAACAAGCCTGGCAGGCCGTGGGCATTCCAGGCTTGCCGTACCGCGCGCAGGTGCAGTTGCACAAGCCGGTGTTCGCCGATGCCGGCTTACAGGATGTGCTGCGTCACGCGCCCGATCCGGACCAGCGTTTGTCGGCCTTGCTGGCCACACGCAAGATGCCCGGCAAGGACGCGGTGCCCATTCTCAAGCTGGCGCTGGGCGACCCCAGCGACGACGTGCGCCTGCTCGCCTACTCGATGCTCGACAAGCAGGAGAGCGACATCAACCTGCACATCCAGATCGCCCTTGAACAACTGGTCGATGCCAGTTCGCGCACCGCAGGCCCGCTCCACAGCATGCTGGCGCGATGGTACTGGGAACTGGCCTACCTGGGGCTGGCGCAAGGCAGCGTGCTGGAGCACGTCCTCAACCAGGCCAGCGAGCATGCCGAGCAGGGCCTGGCGGCGGGTGAGGGCGGCGAGTTGTTTCTCCTGGCTGGGCGCATCGCCCTGGAGCGCGGCGAGAACGAGCGCGCCGAAGTGCTGCTGCACCTGGCGCAAGAAAACGGCATGGGTTCGGCGCAGGTCTTGCCGTTTCGCGCAGAGCTGGCGTTTGAGGCCGGTCGTTATCACGAGATTCCCGGGTTGCTCGCCAGCCTTCCCGAGAAAACCCGCCAGCGACCACCGTTCGCTGAGTTGGTGAGGAGCTGGAATGAGTAACAGGCAAGAAGCACCGGTTGCAGACATCTGCCTGCTGCTCGAAGGCACCTGGCCTTACGTGCGCGGTGGCGTTTCGAGCTGGATTCACCAGATGATCCTCGGCCTGCCGGAGCTGACCTTTTCGGTGATGTTCATTGGCGGTCAGCGCTTTGCGTATGAAAAACGCCGGTACGAAGTGCCGGCCAACGTGCTGCACATCGAAGAGGTGTTCCTGGAGGACGCGACCCATCCCACCCACTTGCGTGGCACGCCGCGTGAAGCCAACCCACAGCACCTGGCCGACCTGTATCGCTTTTTACATCACCCGGACTTACCTGAACGCGAGCTGGGCGAAAGGCTGCTCGATTGCATCGCCAGCGGTGACATGACCCTCGACGACGTGCTGCGCAGCCGCGCCAGCTGGGAGACGCTCAGCGAAGGTTATCGCCTGCACTGCGCCGACCCGTCCTTCGTCAATTATTTCTGGACCCTGCGTTCGCTGCAGTCGCCTTTGCTGATGCTGGCCGAGGCATCGCGCAAGATGCCGCGCGCGCGGGTGCTGCATTCGATTTCCACCGGTTACGCCGGGCTGTTGGGCTGCGTGCTCAAGCAACGCTGGAACTGCGCCTATCTGCTCAGCGAGCACGGCATCTATACCAAAGAACGCAAGATCGACCTGGCCCAGGCCTCGTGGATCGCCGAGACTTCCGGCCAGGCGCTGAACAGCAGCCTGGACGGCGGCTCGGGCTACATCCGCATGTTGTGGGTGCGCTATTTCGAGCGAATTGGCCAATTGGCCTACAACAGCGCCGACACCATCATTGCGTTGTATGACGGCAACCGTCAGCGCCAGATCAAGGACGGCGCCGAGCCTGCGCGCACGCAATTGATTGCCAACGGTATCGACCTGTCGCAGTGGCAGCGAGTGCTTGAAACCCGGGCGCCGGGCATTGCCCCGCGCGTGGGCATGATCGGGCGTGTGGTGCCGATCAAGGACGTGAAAACCTTCCTGCGGGCCATGCGCGGTGTGATCAGTGCCATGCCTGAGGTTGAAGGCTGGATCGTCGGGCCCGAGGAAGAAGACCCGGAGTACGTCAGCGAATGCCGCAGCCTGATGGCCAGTCTGGGCCTGGAAGGCAAAGTGCATTTCCTCGGGTTCCAGCGCATCCAGGACATCCTGCCCCAGCTCGGCCTGATGGTGTTGACCTCTATCAGTGAGGCGCAACCCCTGGTAATCCTTGAAGCCTGGGCCGCCGGCACGCCAGTGGTCAGCAGCGATGTCGGTTCGTGCCGGGAAATGATCGAAGGCGGCAGCGCTGAAGACCGTGACCTTGGCATTGCGGGCAAGGTTGTCGCGATCGCCGACCCGCAGGCCACCTCCGTCGCCATCCTCGAACTGCTGCGCAGCCCGCAACGCTGGCAGGCCGCACAGGCCAGCGGCCTGGCGCGGGTCAATCGTTACTACACCGAAGCCTTGATGCTGCAGCGCTACCGCGACCTGTACCAGGCAGCCATGGAGAACAGCTAAATGGCCGGTATTGGCTTCGAACTGCGCAAGATCCTCTCGCGCGACTCTTACACCGCCACGCTGCACGCCTATGTCTATGCCGGGTTGATCAGCTCCGGCCCGTGGGTGCTGTCGATCATCAGCGTGATGCTGGTGGGCATCATCAGCCTGGGCTTGATGTTGCCGAACTCACTGGTCGGGCAGTTTCTGGTGACGGTGACGTACCTGATGGCCAGTTCGTTGATCCTCACCGGCGGGCTGCAATTATTTTTCACCCGTTTCGTGTCCGACCAACTGTTCCAGCGCAACCACGAGCAAATACTGCCAAATCTGCTGGGCATACTGCTGCTGGTCACCGTCGGCGCCGGGGTACTGGGCATCATCCTGCTGGCGACGCTCTTCGATCAGCCGCTGATCTACCGCGTGCTCGTACTCTCGAACTTCGTGGTGTTGTGCAACCTCTGGCTGGTGATCATTTTCCTCTCGGGGATGAAAAAATATAACCGCATCCTGCTGGTGATGCTGATGGGCTACGCGCTGATGGTCGCCAGCGCCTACCTGCTGAGCTTCCTGCAAATGCCAGGCCTGCTGCTGGCGCTGCTGATCGGCCACAGCACGCTGCTGTTCCTGTACCTCTACGACATCCTGCGCGAATACCGGGCCGAGAAGCTCATCGCCTTCGACTTCCTCGACCGTCGCAACGTGTTCCTCAGCCTGCTGCTGACCGGGTTTTTCTACAACTTCGGCATCTGGGTGGACAAGATCCTGTTCTGGTTCAACCCGGCCACCTCCAACAGCGTCATCGGCCCGCTGCGCGCCTCGATCCTTTATGACATGCCGATCTTCCTCGCTTACCTGGCGATCATCCCCGGCATGGCGGTGTTTCTGGTGCGCATCGAAACCGACTTCGCCGAATGGTACGACCGCCTGTTCCGGGCCATCCGCGATGGCGAAACGCTGCAGCACATCGGCTCCCTGAAGACCGAAATGACCCTGTCCATTCGCCAGGGCCTGCTCGAAATCTGCAAGGTCCAGGGCCTCACTGTGGTGTTGTTGTTCCTGTTCGCGCCCCGCCTGCTTGACTGGCTGGGCATCTCCAGTTACTACCTGCCGCTGTTCTACATCGATCTGATCGGCGTCAGTATTCAGGTCGTCTTCATGGCGTTGCTCAACGTGTTCTTCTACCTCGACAAACGTCGCGTGGTGCTGGAACTGTGCGCCCTGTTCGCCGTGCTCAACGCCGGCCTGACACTGCTCAGCATGCACCTGGGCCCGAGCTTCTTCGGATATGGGTTTACGCTGTCGCTGCTGGTGTGTGTACTGCTGGGGCTGGCGCGGCTGTCGTCGGCGCTGGAAGATCTGGAGTACGACACGTTTATGTTGTCACGTTGATCGCGGTTGCTGGCATAGGAGTGAAGGGGGCTGCACTGGCCAGCCCCCTTTGTTGCGCACAGGCTCGACGCTGCGGCGCAGTTCTCAGCAATGATCGAACTCGATCAATACCTTGCCCACGTGCTGCGCGCTCGCAAAATAAGCGTATGCCTCTGGCGCGTTGTCGAACTTGAAAGTCTTCGCAACGACGGTTTGAATGCCGTTGGTTTCGATCGCGCGTAAAAGATCCACGAACATTTTTCGATTGCCGTTGGCCAAGCCGCGGATCGTTACATTTTTGAGGATGAGCGACACATAGTCAGGTATCGGCGAGTTCTGCCCGGGGCTGACACCAATCACCGCAATACGCCCATTCACGGCCGCCGCAGCGATGGATTGCCCCAACGTGTCCTGGCCGCCCGTCTCGATGATGATGTCGGCCCCGGCGTTACCGGTGAGCAGCATCAACTGCGCGGCCCAATCGATATGGGTGCGGTAATTGACGGTGATGTCTGCTCCGAGCTGGCGGGCAATGGTCAGCTTCTCATCGCTTGAGGAGGTTATTGCCACCCGCGCTCCAAGGACCTTGGCGAGCTTTAACGCTGCCAGCGCAACGCCGCCGGTGCCGAGGCACAGAACGAGTTCGCCCGGCTTGACCTTGCACACCTCGACCAGTGCATTCCACGCGGTAAGTCCGGCAGACGCGAGTGCGGCGACGTCTTTATCCGCCAGCGCTTCCGGTACGCGAATCAATGCAGCGGCAGGCAGCAGTACTCTTTCAGCCAGCCAGCCATCGTGGCTGACGCCTACATCGTGGGCAAAAGCGCTGGCCCGAAACTCCCCATCCAGCCAGGTAGGGAAATGACCACAGATGACCCGATCACCGGGCTTGACCGCTTCGACGCCTTCGCCGACTGCAATGACGTCCCCCACGCCTTCGGACACCGGGATGCGCTCAGGTGCCTGGATGGCACCGTACAGACCCCGAAGAATCTGCACATCCCTGTTTATCAGGCTGACCAGGCGGGGAGCAATGATTGCCTCGCCAGGCCCTGCAACCAGTTCGGGACGGGTCGTCGCGGTCAGTGAACCCAAGCCATTCTGGGCGCCTATCTGGAAAGCTTTCATCGGTTATTCCCTGTTTCTTGAGTGCAAAGCAAAGGTTGTCCAACCCTGGCGCAACGGAGTGCGCCTGGTCAGAGAACCGGACTTTAGCATTCAAGGCAGGTCAGAAACCTTATCGTGCCTGACCTGCGAAAACGCTACCACTGATGGGACCGGCCTGATGCTTACGCCGAACGAAACCCTTCATTGCTTACCGACATACGCTGGCTCATGTGCAACGCTGACAGACGGGCCAGGTGGCGCAGGTAGTGGCCGCCTTCGGTGTTGAGGGTAACGTTGGGCTGACCTGAAGCATCCGTTCCAAAGGTGAGGTACTTGCACACGGCAAGCACCCGCAGCTCGCCTGCGTCAGCGTCGGCAATGGCGCGCCAGTTGCCCGCTGCGACCAGGAGGAGTAAATCGAGATGCTTCTGATCGTACGAGTTCATGTGGAAACCGCAAAGGTGGGGTTGAAAGTGAGCGCATGGTAGCACTTGGCTATATCGCAATCATGTCTCCCTATCCGGGCGCCGACAGATGGCATGAACAAGCGCACCGGCGGGCCGGCGCCTCACTGCAGACGCGGGACATAATCGCCTGCCGACATGGGTGACACCCGTAGAGCGCTCGCCTTTTTGCGGCATTTGGGTTCATCTTGTCGTTTTCCTGCTTCGTCGAGCGTGTAGCCATGAATCTTCATTCCAGTGCAGCGTTGCTGATTATCGACATGCAGCAGGGGATCAATCATCCAAAGTTGGGGCCGCGTAATAATCCGCAGGCAGAAGCCAACATGTTGCAGTTATTGCAGGCCTGGCGTCGAACGCAGCGGCCGGTCATGCATGTGCGCCATTTCTCGGTTTCGCCGGGATCAGTGTTCTGGCCGCAGCAGGTTGGCGTCGAGTATCAGCCAGCGTTTTTACCGCTAGAGGGCGAAGCGCAGCTGCAAAAGCAGGTGCCGGATGCATTCTGCGATTCATCCCTTGAACAATGGCTCAACGATCAGGGCATCCGCCAGGTGGTGATCGTCGGTGTGGTGACCAATAACTCGGTGGAGTCCAGCGCGCGCAGCGGTGGCAACCTCGGTTTCGAGGTGATCGTGCCTCATGACGCCTGCTTCACCTTCGATCAGGCGGATTTTTTCGGCACCCCGCGCACCGCCCAGGAGGTGCATGCGATGTCGCTGGCCAATCTGCATGGCGAGTACGCGACAGTGCTGGCCACTGAGGACATCTGGCGTCAGGCGTGATCAGGGGTTTTGCAGGAACACCACGTAGCCGCGAAACCACGGGCTGCGTTGCAGAAAAACGGGTGGCTGCCAGTCACCGCCTTGAATCAGGCCGATGCGATAGGCAAGCCCGAGCCGGTCCAGGCGCGGCAGGTAGTCGGCGTAATCAGGAATGCTGTGGCGACCCTGATAGGTCTGCACCACCACTTCATCGACCAGCCCCTTGAGCTGGCTGATCCCGGCGACGTCGGCATGGCCGCTCCAGTCCAGCAGGCCGGTGATGCTCAGGCGATACTCGGCAGGCAAACGCTGGCGCAGGTCGCGCAGGAACTCGACATATTCATCCAGATGGCGCGTGCGTGCATCGAAATCCAGCTGAATGCCGACCACCGCGCTACCCGAGGCGCGCCAGCGCTGGATTTGGCCGAACATCTGCTGATAGACCTTTTCAGGCCAGCGCAGCGTGTGCGCGCGATAGACGATCCAGACCTGCGCCTGAGGCAGCTTGCTCACCGCCATCCCTTGCGCGACCAAGTTGACCTGACCGTGGCGCTCACTGCGCGAACGGCTGATTTGCCCCTGCAACAAGTACAGCGTGCGTGCGGTGGCGAGTACCGGTTGCGGATTGACGCCCGCCCACAGCCAGAAGGCGTCGTACTGCTCGGCGTCGACCCTGGCCTGGGCCTGACTGCCCAGCAGCAGGGCGAGCACCAGCAGCCATCGGCTCACGCCTGCCTACCAGTAATACTGCAGTGACTGAGCCCAGCGGGTATCGCCCATTTGCGACTTCAGCTGTTTGAACCAGGCCTTGCGCACCGAGGGCTCCACGTCCTTGCCGCCGCAGCCGTTAAAGCCGGAAGGGGCGTAGCAGTTGATCACGCGATACAGCGCGTAAGCCTTGTCTTCATGGCCTGCCTTGGCGTTGGCGATCACCGCCTGATAGGCGCTATGACGCGAAAACACGGGCCCTGCGAAACCGGGTGCCGTACCACCCAGGGTGTCGGCGTGACGGGGCTGATCCAGCGGCATGCCGTCAAGGCGATTGCGCAGTATGAACTCACCCATGCAGTTCAGGCTTCGTGGGGCCGTGGCATCGTTGGCCAGCGCCGCTGCGGTTTCAGCGAGGGCAGAGCACAGGTAGCCGGATTCGGCCTTGTCCCCTTGCCAGCGGAACAGCGCCAGGGTCGGCCCTGGATCATGCACATAACCCAGGGCGTAGCCCAGGTGATCTTCGCTTGGCCAGTCGTCGAGCCGCTTAAGGTCGGCGCCGAACGCGGCAAACTGGCTGCGCAGCAGATCCTTGTACAGCAGCACGAACAGTGCGGTGCTGCGCTCAAGCGGATTGGCTGCCTGAGTCGCCTGCTGGCGCAGCAGGCCGGCATCAGCAGCGTGGCTGAGCAGCATGTAGCGCAGCTTTTCGGAGGTGATCGGCGAGTCGCTGGCGAAGACCTTGCTCAGTTGCTCGTCGCGCTCGTAACTCATGGCGAGGGCCAGTTGCAGTTGCTCGCGCTGCAGCGGCCGTATTGCCAGCGGCAGCAGCGAGCGCCACAGTGCCTGGGCCTTGCCGCTGGCCTGGCTCGATTCCAGCGCCAGCCCGCGCAGCATCTGCGCGCTGAAAGCCAGGTAGGTCAAATCGTCTGGCAGCGCGTTCGGGAGTTGTCGCAATGCTGCTGCCGGGTCGTTTTCCACGTACAGCGCAAAAGCCGCCTGCAGGTAAATGAACAGCTGCGGCTGGGCGGTGAAGGTGTCTTTTTGCGCCAGCAAGGCGGCCTTTGTCAGCTTGTGAGGGGCGTCCTCGCGCATCCACATCAGATCGTTGACAGCAACGATGGCTGGCGAATCGACGGCTGTGCTGTTGCCGCTGATCAGCTTCAGATCCGCCTCGCGGACCAGCGCTTCATAGGCCGAGGCGCTGAGCGATTGACGTTCGCCCGGCGGGAAGAGCAGCGCCTGGTAATCTGCGGCCAGTCTGCCCTTGTCCTGAGTCAGCCAGTGCACCCGACGCAACAGGCCTGTGGCTGTGGTTGAGTACACGCCGAACGGGTAATTGTCGACGTAGTTGGCCAGCGCACTCTGTGCCCGCTGGGCGGCTGCGGTGTCCACGTCTTGCGGTTTTAGCTCGCCGTATTCGAAGGCGTTGACTTGCGCCAGGTTCAGCTCGCTGCGCCCGACCATGTACAGCGCAGTGTCCTTGAGCCAGGGTTGAGGGTTGTCGGCCAGCAGGGTGAAGGCCTTGCTCGCTTGCGCAAGGCGCCCGCTGTAGAAGTCGGCTGCGGCTTGTAGATAAAGGGCAAACGACTTGCCCATTGGCGACTGCAGCTCATTGGGCAGCAGGCTGCTCAACTGCTCGGGCTCCCAGCCGCAGGCCGAGAGCATCTGCATGCGGCTTGTGGCCAATGCTGCGCGCTCGGCCGGCACGAGTTCCGGCGTGTTGAGCAGCTCGCGGATGAAGTCACTGGCGGTGGTTTCGTTGTTGCTGCGGCAGCGGCTGCCTTCGCCGTCCACGAGCGTGGCGCCTGCAACTTCGCTGGCCTCGCGCTTGATGCCCAGAGTGGCCAGCATTTCATCCAGCCCGGCGATGTCAGGCTCCTTGCGCTCGGCGCCCGGTTCGGGTCCGGTTTCTGAACCCGAGTCAACATCAGCCGCAGGCACAGGCTGCAGCCGGTAATGGGCGAACGGCACTTCGCCATAGCCTTCAGCCAGATCGTCCGGGGTCAGCGCTGCGGGGGTGAGCGGCAGGCGTTCAGCATCGGCCAGCAGCAGGCGCAGATTGACCGTGCTGTCATTGCCGGGGCTGAGGAAGGGCAGGCTGCTGCAGGCGTCCAGTCGTTCGCTGAGCACCGCCCAGTTTGGATAGCAGGCGTTGTCTGAGCTGGCGCGAACCTGGCCGCCGACCATCACTCCGGCAGCGAGCATGAGGCAGGGCAACAATCGACTTCGCATGTCAGGTCCTTGGTCGGGGTGGTGCAAACGCGTGCGCTGGCGATCATGCCGTGAGCCATTCACACTGGATCAGGCCGACAAACTATAGCGGGGCTGGCTGCCCTGCCAGGGCGCGTCAGACCATGCGCCTGAGCGTGTTGTCCTTGCGCACGAAGTGGTGCCACAGCGCGGCGATGATGTGCAGCGCAATCACGTAATAGAAGACGGACCCCAACAGCTTGTGCAGGTCTTCCAGTGATTCGGCAAATTTTTCCGAAAGGGGGAAGGGCGAGGGAATCAGCCACGACGTCAGTGGCACGGGCAACGCGCCCTTTTCGATCAGCACCGTAAACAGGCCGAGCAGCGGCTGTGCGAACAAAAAGGCATACAGGAGCACATGCGACAGCGTGGCGGCCTTTTGCAACAGCCCCTCCAGTGGCGGCGTTATCGACGGCGGCGTGTGACGGCGACGTTCGGCCACACGAAAGAACGCCAGCGCCAGCACCAGGATGCCCACCCAGAAATGGCTTTGCACGACGAGAATGCGCCACTGCGAACCCTTGCCAAATTCCGTGCGGCTGAGGATCAGGGCATACGCCAGCACGATCAGCAGCGCCATGGCCCAGTGCAACCAGCGGGCCTTGCGGCTGTAGCGTGCCTTGGTCGAGTCGTATTGAGGTAGTGCGCTGGACGTGGTCACGGTGTGAAATCCTCGATCGTTCTCGTTATTGCCCCTGCCAGGTGATCGGCAGGAGGCTTCGCTAGATTAGCCCAGCAGGGTGCTCGAGGCATGGCCTAAACGTGCCATGTTCGTTCTGAGTTGTTTGAGTACATTCGAATGGATGTAAAACAACGGCATCTTAGTACACCGATGCAATTTTAATAAAATGATATCCGTCTTATTTCGATTTGTGCTTGATCAGTGAGTGAGCCCGTTTGACAGCCTTAATAATCACCGCCATCTTAGATCTTGAACGCTGCCAGCACGAGCGCGGCGTTAATCTACTGGGCGTGTAGACGAGTCATACGCAAGTTTGAACGCATCCGCAGGCACGACCATCGAGAGTTGCAAGCGCACAATAATCAGAGTCAGGCGCCGCTGTCCTGCAGACCAGGCTCCGACGCGCCTGGTGTCGTGTCGGGTCCTGTTACCCGCAAACGAGGGGGCACTCAGCAGACCTGTCTTCAGTACTACGAATGTACGTTCAGCCAGTCATCCTGCGGGTTGAAGAAAGCTGCGCGACCGTCCGGGGGGACTCTAGATGCACAGGAAGAAGTTGTTGTTCATTGGGGGCGGTGATCTCTGCCTGCAAGTACTCAAGATGCTGGCTCCACGCGACGCCTTTATTTTTTATATCGCCGGGCGCGATCTTGAGCATTTGACCCGTACCTGCAACCATTTTCGTCAGGGGTGCCTGCAATTGGGCGGGACGTGCACCATACAACCTGTACTGATGGACTTGGGGCCGGGGAATATCGAGCGCAACGCCGAGATCATCTACCGGATTCGCCCCGACATTATCTTCAACAGTGCTTCTTTGCATTCTTGGCGAACCATCACCGAATTGTCCACTGATTCCTACCATTCGCTGGAATCCGCGCGTTTTGGCCCCTGGTTGCCCATGCAGTTGGCACCCGCCTACGAACTGATGCGAGCAGTGAAACATTGCGCAGTGAGGGCCGTGACCGTCAACGCCGCTTATCCCGACGCCGTCAATGTGGTGCTGGACAAAGTGGGGCTGGCGCCTGAAACCGGCGTTGGCGGGGTGGCCAATCTGATTCCGGCCGTTCGGCTGTCAATCGCGCGCCTGGCTCGGCGTGCGCCTGAATACGTACAGGTCAAGATGATCGCTCAGCAGGAGTTCAGCCATCGTGTAGCGCTGGCGGGCTTGCCAAAGGTCGCCAATTACTGTTTGCGTTACTGGGTGGACGGCCTGGACTGCAGCGGGTCGTTCGATGACGAGGCGATCTTCAGCTCGTTATGCACTCATCACCGCAGCCTTGACGGCGCCAATGTGAATTTTTTCAACGCCATCTCGGCTGTTCGTCTGCTGGAGAATCTGTTCGCAGATGATGAAATCATTACCCATGTACCTGGGCCCGGCGGCCTGCCGGGCGGTTACCCGGTTCGCGTCGGCATGGGCCGGGTGCTGCTGGCGCTGCCCTATGGCGTATCGCGTGCTGAAGCCATTGCCGTGAACCAGAAGGGCCAGTGCCAGGATGGCATCCACGCCATTCATGCCGATGGCAGCGTCACGTTTGAACCCGAACAGATGTCGGTGATGGAGGCGCAACTGGGGTTTTCGATGTCGCGGATGAAACTCGCCGATGTGCACCTGTGTGCCGCCGAGCTGGGTCGCAAATACGCGGCCTTCACCCGTTCCATGGGCCTGAAGCACGCCGCCCATTGAACCTGTGCCGACGCGCGGATTCATATGAGCTGAATACTCATGCCTGATGATTGACCCGAGCCCGACACACGACTGGTCGCTGTGCTCATCAGGTGACGCGAACCGCATTGGGCATCTGATCATGAGCGATATCCGTATTGGTATCTCCGGCTGGCGATACGTGCCGTGGCGGGGTGACTTCTATCCTGAAGGGCTGACGCAGAAAAACGAGCTGAAATTCGCGTCCCGCGCGGTGAACAGCATCGAGATCAACGGCTCATTCTATGCCCTGCAATCGCCCGACCTGTACGCCCGCTGGTACGCCGACACCCCTGATGATTTCGTTTTCAGCGTCAAGGCGCCTCGCTATATCACTCACATGCGGCGCCTCAAAGACATCGAAACGCCCATGGCCAACTTCTTTGCCTCGGGCATTTTTCAGCTCAGGCAAAAGCTGGGACCGATCCTCTGGCAGTTCCCGCCGACGTTCAAGTTTGATGCCGAGAAGTTCGAGCATTTCCTCGCGTTGCTGCCCCAGGACCTGAAACAGGCCAAAGCCTGCGCCGCTGCCTGCGACGAGCGCCTGCACACGCTGGGTTATCTGGACATCGGTAAAAAGAAGGGTAAGGCCGGGCGCGTGCGCCACGCGGTGGAAATCCGCCATGAAAGCTTTCAAGTGCCCGAATTCATCAAGCTCCTGCGCACCTACAACGTCGCTCTGGTAGTGGCCGATACGGCAGGCAAATGGCCGTATATAGAGGACCTGACCAGCGATTTCGTCTATCTGCGCCTGCATGGCGACAAAGCGCTGTATGCCAGCGGTTATGACGACAAAGCGTTGCAGCGCTGGTTCGCGCGCATCGATGCCTGGCGCCACGGCGAGCAACCTGAGGATGCCCACCTGGTCATTGCCGGCAAAGGCCGCAAGCGCAAGTCCCGGGATATTTATTGCTATTTCGATAACGACATCAAAGTCCGTGCGCCTTATGACGCGCGAAAACTGCTGGAGCACTTTGACCTGGCCAAAGGTCTGGAAGTCGCGCCGGGCGACCTGCAAGGAGTCAAGTTTTGAACACCGCCACAACGCCAGTCGGCGTGCGAACCGCCACACCTGCCTCTGTTTCATTGAATGTCTTGACCATGAACATGCACATGGGCTTTGGCTTTCTCAACAAGCGTTTCATCCTTCCCGAATTGCGTGATGCGGTGCGCATGGTGTCAGCCGATATCGTCTTCCTGCAGGAAGTGCATGGCGAACACCAGAACCATGCGCAACAGGTGAAAGGCTGGCCCACCACCTCGCAGTACGAGTTCCTCGCCGACAGCATGTGGAATGACTTCGCCTACGGCCGCAATGCGGTGTATCCCCATGGTCACCATGGTAATGCGCTGTTGTCGAAGTTCCCCATTATCCGACACGAGAACCTTGATGTTTCCATCGACGGCACCGAAGAGCGCGGGCTGTTGCATTGCGTCCTGGATGTGGCTGACGTTGGCGAACTGCATGCCATTTGCGTGCACCTGGGCCTGCGCGAGGCGCATCGTCGGCAACAGTTGCGACTGCTGGCCGAGCTGCTCCAGCGCCTGCCACCCGATGCACCAGTGATCGTGGCCGGAGACTTCAACGATTGGCGTCAGCGCGCCGATGCGTTGCTGGCCGATACGGGCCTGCGCGAGGTCTTCGTCGAGCATTTCGGCGCACCGGCAAAAAGTTTTCCGGCGCGCTGGCCGTTGCTGCGCCTGGACCGCATTTACGTGCGCAACGGCAAGACCCAAAAGCCCAAAGTGTTGTCCAACCGTCCATGGTCGCACCTGTCCGACCATGCCCCGTTGGCAGTGGAGATAAACCTATGACTCAGCAAGCGAAAAATCCCGGGCAGTGGCGCGATGGCAACTCGGTGGAATTGCTGATCAATGGCGAAGACTATTTCACCCGCGTCTTCGAATGCATCCGCGCCGCGCGCAAGGAAGTGCTGCTGGAAACCTTCATCATTTTCGAGGACCGCGTGGGCGAGGCGTTGCAGCAGGCGTTGATCCACGCTGCCAGTAACGGCGTGCGCGTGGTGGTCACGGTCGACGACTATGGCACCTCTGACCTGAGCTCTACCTTCGTCAGCCGCATGCTTCAGGCTGGCGTACATATCCAGCTGTTCGACCCGCGCCCGCGTTTCATGGGCATGCGTACCAATCTGTTTCGACGCTTGCATCGCAAGGTCGTGGTCATCGATGGCGAACTGGCGTTCATCGGCGGGATCAACTACAGCGTCGATCACATGAGTGACACCGGCCTCACTGCCAAGCAGGATTACGCGGTGCTGGTGCGTGGGCCTGTTGTCGTCGACATTCACAAGGCGGCCATGCGCCTGTTGAGCGATGCGGTGCGGGCAAAGTTTCCGGCGCTGCCGGTGTCGGCCAAGCATGCTGGCAGCGCACGGATGCTGCTGTGCCAGCGCGATAATGAAGAACACACCACCGATATCGAAGAGCAATATCTGCTGGCGATTCGCAACGCGACCCAGCGCATTACCATCGCCAACGCCTACTTCTTCCCCAGCTATCGGTTCTTGCGCGAGCTGCGCAACGCCGCGCGCCGAGGCGTCAAGGTCACCCTGATTCTGCAAGGCCAGCCGGACATGCCGTTCGTGCGGGTCTGCTCACGCCTGACGTACACCTATCTGCTGCGCGACGGGGTGAAAATCCACGAATACACGCAGCGCGCGCTGCACGGCAAAGTGGCGCTGATTGATCAGGAATGGTCCACCGTCGGCTCCAGCAACCTTGACCCGCTGAGCCTGGCGCTGAACCTTGAGGTGAATCTGTTCATCCGCGATCAGCCGCTCAATCAGTACCTGCACGAGCACCTGACGGAACTGATCGCCGCCCACAGCAAACAGATGACACTGCGTGGCGCGGCCCGCGGGCAGTGGTGGCGGGCACCGATGATTTTCTTCAGTTTCCACTTCTTGCGCCACTTTCCGGCCATTGCCGGTCTGTTTCCTGTACACGGCGTACGCCTCAAGCCCATCCGCACGGCTGATGTCATGCCTGAAGCCAGCGCCATCGATCACGAGCAGAAAAACAGCGTGGGCCACGAACTCAAGGGCAGCCTGCACGCGGATCAGGAGAAATCGCTATGACCCAGGCTTATGAAGCGCCTGCCGACAAGTCGGAGAAACCGGCGGGCAAGCAGAGCACTAAATGGAAGTGGGCCAAACGCGCCTTCAATCTGTTCTTTTTCATTGCCGTGCCGGTGTTGCTGTTCCTGCTGGTGAAAAACCTCGACTGGCAGGAGGTCAAGCAGGCGCTGCAGTCTTACAAGATCAGCACCCTGGCGCTGGGTGTGGTCATCGCGCTGTGCAGTTACCTGACGTATTGCTGTTTCGACGTGCTGGCGCGTTTTTACACCGGGCACAAGTTGGCCATCAAGCAGATCGTGCCGGTGGCGTTTGTCTGTTATGCCTTTAACTTGAACTTGAGCTCTTGGGTGGGTGGCATTGCCTTGCGCTATCGCCTGTATTCGCGCCTCGGGCTGGATGTGCCGACCATCACGCGGATATTGAGCCTGAGCCTGATCACCAACTGGCTGGGTTACATGCTGTTGGCGGGCGGGGTGTTCGCCATGGGCTTTCTGGAGTTGCCGAAGGAATGGGCGGTGGGGTCCGGGACGTTGCGCTTGATTGGTGTGGCGCTGTTGGCAATTTCCGGCGCTTATTTGCTGGCGTGCCGGTTTTCCAAGCGTCGCTCCTGGACAGTGCGCGACCAGGAAATCACCTTGCCTTCCCTCAAGCAGGCGCTGCTGCAGGCCAGCCTTGGTGCATTGAACTGGTCATTGATGGCGCTGGTGATTTTTACCCTGTTACCGGAGAAGGCGTTCTATCCGGCCATTCTCGGGGTGTTGTTGATCAGCAGTATTGCCGGGGTGATTACGCATATTCCCGCGGGGTTGGGTGTGTTGGAGACGGTGTTCATTACCTTGCTGCAACATGAGTTTTCCAAGGGGTCGTTGCTGGCGGCGTTGATTGGCTATCGGGCGATCTACTTTTTGCTGCCGCTGGTGATTGCGATTGTGGTTTATCTGGTGCTTGAGAAGCGCAGCAAGAAGATGGGGGAGAGGAATCAGGCTCGGGGGTGAGGAGTTACTGGCTGTGGGAGTGAGCTTGCTCACGAAGGCGTTAGTGCTATTTGTGCTGAATCAGATCTTGTAGGCAGTGTACATATCCGTTATCTGTGTGCTCTTGGATATCGGTTCCGCCCTTACGGCGGGTCACTTTTTTCAAACGCCAAAAAAGTAACTAAAAACGCTGCGCTCCTTTGTCCGGGTCCTCGCTGGTGCTCGGACTTCCCTCACTCCGGCATTGCTCCGTGGGGCCGCCGCAATGGGCCGTCCATGGCCCGGTGCGGCTAGCTCGGCATCCATGCCGAGCTCCCCACTGCGCAACGTCTGCGTTCGGCCTCCCACAAGTCGCAATGGTGGCGTTCATGACATCGCATTCGAGCATTAACAGCGGTCCTGTTGGTTGCCAGGTAATTACCTGCAACCTGCTAGTCCGAAGGATCGGTTGTAGGACCATAAATACATAATTGAAAACTCGTGCTCGCTTTTAAAATCCGATCTTGAGAACACCTCAATTGCGACTTGTGGCAGGCCGAGTGGAGGTATTGCGCAGTGGGGAACCCGGCAGGGATGCCGGGTTAGCCGCAACGGGCCATGGATGGCCCGTTGCGGCGACCCACGGAGCAATGCCGGAGCGAGGGAAGTCTTAGCCTTGGCGAAGACCCGGACAAAGGAGCGCAGACTTTTTGGTTACTTTTGGCTGGGCCGGCAATCCGGGCGTTTGCCAAAAGTGACCCGCCGTAAGGGCGGAACCATAACCCAAGCGCCCCACCGATAATGGATATGTACTCCAGCTGCGTCTTGCGAGATTCCGATTCGGCTGAACTGACGCCTTCGTGAGCAAGTTCACTCCCACAGGTATACATCCATAGCCGGCATCCCACAGGCAGAGAGTGCACAGGCAGTCATCCCACAGCCAGTGATTCAACAGGCAAACATCCCACAGGCAGACATAAGCCCATCAAACAGACACAAAAAAGCCCGCCACTCTCGCGAGCAGCGGGCTTTCATTCACAGGCCAGCGCGAAGATTACTCCTCGATATTGCCCATCGCCGTGGTATTGAAACCACCATCCACATACATGATCTCGCCACTGATCCCGGACGCCAGGTCCGAACACAGGAACGCACCGGCGTTGCCGACTTCATCAATCGTCACGTTACGACGCAACGGCGTCTGCGCCTCATTGGCTGCCAGCATCTTGCGGAAGTTCTTGATCCCCGAGGCGGCCAGCGTACGGATCGGACCTGCCGATACCGCGTTGACGCGAGTGCCTTCCGGGCCGAGGCTGCCAGCCAGGTAACGTACGCCCGCTTCCAGGCTGGCCTTGGCCATGCCCATCACGTTGTAGTTCGGCATGGTGCGCTCGGCGCCCAGGTACGACAGCGTCAGCAGACTGCCATTGCGGCCTTTCATCATCTCGCGACCCGCCTTGGCCAATGCCACGAAGCTGTAGGCGCTGATGTCGTGAGCGATGCGGAAACCTTCGCGGGTGGTGGCGTCGGTGAAGTCGCCATCAAGCTGGTCGCCCGGGGCGAAGCCAACCGAGTGAACGATCACGTCCAGACCGTCCCACTTCTTGCTCAGTTCGGCGAAGACCTTGGCGATCTCTTCGTCGCTGGCGACGTCGCAAGGGAAGCACAGCTCAGGACCCGAACCCCAGCCTGCGGCGAACTCTTCGACGCGGCCTTTGAGTTTGTCGTTCTGATAGGTGAAAGCAAGCTCCGCACCTTCGCGATGCATGGCGGCAGCGATACCGGATGCGATGGACAGTTTGCTAGCGACACCGACGATCAGGACGCGCTTACCGGCGAGAAAACCCATGTGTTGTTCCTCTTCAGGTTAATCGACAGCTACCGGGGCCAAAAAGGCGGCTTCCAGCAACTGCTGTGTATAAGAATGTTGTGGTGCGGCAAAAATGGCTTGCGCGTCACCCTGTTCGACCACTTGGCCCTGCCTGACCACCATCAACTGGTGGCTCAGCGCTTTGACGACCGCCAGGTCATGGCTGATGAACAAGTACGTCAGGTTGTACTTGGTCTGTAACGCACGCAGCAATTCAACCACCTGGCGCTGCACGGTCCGGTCGAGCGCCGAGGTGGGCTCGTCCAGCAAAATCAATGCTGGCTTGAGCACCAGCGCGCGGGCGATGGCGATTCGTTGCCGCTGCCCCCCGGAAAACTCGTGAGGGTAACGGTGACGGCTTTCCGGATCCAGCCCTACTTCCTTCAGCGCCTCGATAATCGCCACTTCCTGTTCCGCCGCCGTACCCATGCGGTGAATGCGCAGGCCTTCGCCGACGATTTCAGCCACCGACATTCGCGGGCTCAGGCTGCCAAACGGGTCCTGGAACACCACCTGCATCTGCCGTCGCAGCGGACGAATCTGTTGCTGCGACAGCAAGTTTAGCGTTTCACCCTGAAAACGTATGTCGCCCTGGCTTGCGATCAGGCGAAGAATCGCCAGGCCCATGGTTGACTTGCCCGAGCCGCTCTCGCCGACGATCCCCAGGGTCTGCCCCTTGGGCAAGCTGAAGTGGATGCCGTCAACGGCCTTGACGTGGTCGACCGTTCGCTTGAGCAGGCCCTTTTTGATCGGAAACCACACCCGCAAATCGTCGACTTCCAGTATCGGTGCGCCAGCGGGATTTTCCGCCGGGCCGCCGCTGGGCTCTGCGCTGAGCAAAACCCGGGTGTAAGGATGCTGCGGTGCACGAAACAGTTCGTCACAAGACGCCTGTTCGACGATGCAACCGCGCTGCATGACACATACGCGATGGGCAATTTGCTTCACCACGTTCAAATCATGACTGATCAGCAGCAGTGCCATGCCCAGACGAGACTGCAGCTCCTTGAGCAATTCAAGGATTTTCAGCTGCACGGTGACGTCCAGCGCCGTGGTGGGTTCGTCGGCAATCAGCAGCTCCGGCTCGTTGGCCAGGGCCATGGCGATCATCACCCGCTGGCGCTGGCCGCCCGAAAGTTCATGGGGCAGCGCCTTGAGGCGCTTTACCGGCTCCGGGATGCCGACCAGCTCCAGCAACTCAAGGGTACGCCGGGTCGCGTCCTTGCCGGTCAGGCCCTTGTGCAGGCCAAGCACTTCGTTGATCTGCTTTTCAATCGACTGCAGCGGGTTCAGCGACGTCATGGGCTCCTGGAAGATCATCGCGATGCGATTGCCACGGATGCCGCGCAACTTCTTTTCATCCAGGGTCAGCAGATCCTGCCCGGCGTAGCGAATGGTACCGCTGGGGTGGCGGGCCAGCGGGTAGGGCAGCAAGCGCAGGATCGAGTGCGCGGTCACTGACTTGCCCGAACCGCTTTCGCCCACCAGTGCCAGGGTTTCGCCACGGCGGATATCGAAATTGATGCCTTCGACCACGCGCTGACAGCCTTCGCCAGAGACGAACTCGACGGCCAGATCGCGAACCTCGATCAGATTGTCATTGTTCATTTCATTTCCTCGGGTCGAAAGCATCGCGAGCGGACTCGCCGATGAACACCAGCAGGCTCAACATCAAGGCCAGTACCGCGAACGCGCTGATGCCGAGCCACGGTGCCTGCAGATTGGATTTGCCCTGCGCCACCAGTTCACCCAGCGAAGGCGACCCCGCAGGCAGGCCGAAGCCGAGGAAGTCCAGTGCGGTAAGGGTGCCGATGGCGCCGGTGAGGATGAAGGGCATGAACGTCATGGTCGAGACCATGGCATTGGGCAGGATATGGCGAAACATGATCGCGCCGTTCTCCATGCCCAGCGCCCGGGCCGCACGCACGTATTCCAGGTTGCGCCCACGCAAAAACTCGGCGCGTACCACGTCCACCAGGCCCATCCACGAGAACATCAGCATGATCCCCAGCAACCACCAGAAGTTGGGCTGCACGAAGCTGGCCAGGATGATCAGCAGATACAGCACTGGCAGCCCGGACCAGACTTCCAGGAAACGCTGCCCCAGCAGGTCGACCCAGCCGCCGTAGAATCCCTGCAGGGCACCGGCCACCACGCCGATGATCGAGCTGAGTACGGTCAGCGTCAGGGCAAACAGCACTGAGATGCGAAAGCCGTAGATGACCCGCGCCAGCACGTCACGCCCTTGATCGTCGGTGCCCAACAGGTTGTCTGCCGAAGGCGGGGCAGGGGCGGGGACTTTCAGGTCGTAATTGATGCTCTGATAGCTGAACGGGATCGGCGCCCACAGCGTCCAGCCGCCTTTGCTCGCCAGCAGCTCCTTGATGTACGGGCTTTTGTAATTGGCCTCCAGCGGAAATTCGCCGCCAAAGGTGGTCTCCGGGTAGCGCTCCAGCACCGGAAAATACCAACTGCCGTCATAGCGAACCGCCAGTGGCTTGTCATTGGCGATCAACTCGGCGCCCAGACTCAGGCCGAACAGCAGCAGGAACAGCCACAGGGACCACCAGCCACGCTTGTTGGCCTTGAAACGCTGGAAACGGCGTCGATTCAGGGGAGACAAGGTCATATCAATGCTTCCTGCTTTCGAAGTCGATGCGCGGGTCCACCAGCGTGTAGGTGATGTCGCCGATCAATTTCACCACCAGCCCCAGCAAGGTAAAGATGAACAGCGTGCCGAACACCACCGGGTAGTCGCGGTTGATGGCCGCTTCGAAGCTCATCAGACCCAGGCCGTCGAGGGAGAAAATCACTTCCACCAGCAATGACCCGGTGAAGAAGATGCCGATGAATGCCGACGGAAATCCTGCGATCACCAGCAGCATGGCGTTACGAAACACATGGCCATACAGCACGCGATGGTTGCTCAGACCCTTGGCCTTGGCGGTGATCACGTATTGCTTGCCGATTTCGTCGAGGAAGCTGTTTTTGGTCAGCAGGGTCATGGTCGCGAAATTGCCGATCACCAGCGCGGTAACCGGCAGCACCAGATGCCAGAAGTAGTCGAGGATCTTGCCGCCCATGCTCATGTCCTCGAAGTCGTTCGAAGTCAGGCCGCGCAGCGGAAACCAGTTCAGATAGCTGCCACCGGCAAACACCACGATCAGCAGGATGGCGAAGAGGAATGCCGGGATGGCGTAGCCGACGATGATCGCCGAGCTGGTCCAGACATCGAACTGGCTGCCATGCCGGGTGGCCTTGGCGATGCCCAGCGGAATCGAGACCAGATACATGATCAGAGTGCTCCATAGCCCGAGGGAAATGGACACCGGCATCTTCTCGACGATCAGATCGACGACCTTGGCGTCACGAAAGAAACTGTCGCCGAAATCCAGTTGGGCGTAGTTCTTGATCATGATCCACAAGCGTTCCGGCGCCGATTTATCGAAGCCGTACATTTTTTCAATTTCCTTCACCAGCCCCGGGTCAAGGCCTTGTGCGCCGCGATAGGTGGAACCCGCCACGGCCACTTCGGCACCGCCCCCGGCGATCCGGCTGGTGGCGCCATCGAACCCTTCGAGCTTGGCGATCATCTGCTCAACGGGGCCGCCGGGCGCGGCCTGGATGATCAGAAAGTTGATCAGCAGGATGCCGAACAGGGTCGGGATGATCAGCAGCAGACGACGAACGATATAGGCCAGCATGCTATTGCTCCGCCGCCGCAGGCGTGGAGCCCGCTTGCTGGGCCTGCTCTACCGGCGGCGCTGGCTGGGCGTCAGGTTTGTACCACCAGCTGTTGAGCCCGATGTCCGACAGGGCTTTTACGCCGGGATGGCCGATGTGATCCCAGTACGCCACGCGCCAGGTCTTGATGTGCCAGTTGGGCACCACGTAAAAACCCCAGAGCAGTACCCGGTCCAGTGCCTTGGCATGGTCGACCAGACTCTGGCGGGAGTCAGCGTTGATCAGGCCGTCCACCAGGCTGTCCACCGCCGGGTCTTTGAGACCGATGAAATTGCGGCTTCCGGACCGGTCGGCACTGACCGAATGGAAGTACTCGCGCTGCTCGTTACCCGGTGAGCTGGACTGCGGGAAGCTGCTGACGATCATGTCGTAGTCCCGGGAACGGATACGGTTGACGTATTCGGCGGTATCGACCCGGCGGATGGTCAGCTCGATACCCAGATCGCTGAGGTTGCGCTTGTAGGGCAGCAGGATGCGTTCGAACTGGGTCTGGGCCAGCAGGAACTCCAGTTTCATCGGGTTACCCTGGGCGTCGCTCATCTTGTCATTCTTGACCGTCCAGCCCGCGTCCTGGAGCAACTGAAAGGCACGCCGCAATTGCGGGCGGATCATGCCGCTGCCATCGTTGACCGGCAACTTGAAAGCCTCGCTGAAGACCCGCTCCGGAAGCTTGTCGCGCAGGGGTTCGAGGATGTTCAGTTCACTGGCAGAGGGCAGGCCGCTGGAGGCCATTTCCGAATTGTCGAAATAGCTCCCGGTGCGGCTGTAGGACCCGTTGAACAGCTGTTTGTTGGTCCATTCGAAATCCAGCAGCAGGGTCAGTGCTTCACGGACTTTAGGGTCCTGAAACAGCGGGCGGCGCACGTTCATGACGAAACCCTGCATGCCCTGAGGGTTGCCGTTGGGCAGCTCTTCCTTGATCAGGCGGCCTTCACGCACGGCAGGTGTGTCATAGGCGGTGGCCCAGTTTTTCGCGCTGGTTTCCAGCCAATAGTCGAACTGCCCGGCCTTGCCCGCCTGCAGCGCCACGTCAAAGTCGCGATAGTAGTCGTAGCTCATGACATCGAAGTTGAACTGCCCGCGGTTGATGGGCAGGTCTTTGCCCCAGTAGTCCTTGACCCGTTCGTAACGCACCGAGCGGCCAGCCTTGACCTCGGCGACCTTGTAGGGGCCACTGCCCAGCGGGAAGTCGAGGCTGCCCTTGTTGAACTCGCGGGTTGCCCAGAAGTGTTTGGGCAGGACCGGCAACTGGCCGAGGATCAATGGCATTTCCCGGCTCTGGTTGTCCTTGAACTTGAACAGCACCCGCAGCGGATCTTCAACCACCACCTTGTCGACGCCTGCGTAGTAGGCGCGATACATCGGGGCGCCGTCCTTGATCAGCGTATTGAAGGAAAACTCCACGTCTTCCGCGCGGATCGGGTGGCCGTCGTGAAAGCGGGCTTCGGGACGCAGATAAAAACGCACCCAGGAGTTGTCCGCAGCCTTTTCGATCTTGCTGGCGATCAGGCCATATTCGGTCATCGGCTCATCCAGGCTCGAACGGGCCAGGGTGTCGTAGATCAGGCCGAGGTCCTCGGCGGGCGAGCCTTTGTTGATGAACGGGTTAAGGCTGTCGAAACTGCCAAACCCGGCCTGGCGGAACTGCCCGCCCTTCGGCGCATCGGGGTTCACGTAGTCAAAATGCTTGAAACTGGCGGGGTACTTGGGCGCTTCGTCGTACATCGTCACAGCATGTTGAGGCGCCGCTTGAGCGGTACAGGCCAGCCCGGCCAGGAAGAGGCCGCCAGCCTGCATCAGCAGGGAACGCAAAACGGTCATTGAGTCTTCTCCAGAGGCTTTATCCACCACGCGCGCAGCCCCAGGGTGTAGGGCGGGGTGGTGACCATGGCGAACCGGTTGCGGTACGCCAGACGGTGGTTGTTCAGGTACCAGTTCGGAATCATGTAGTGCTGCGACAACAGCACACGGTCCAGCGCACGCGCGGCCGCCACCTGGGTGTCGCGGGTCTGCGCGGCGAGCAATTGATTGAGCAGGCCATCCACCACCGGATTGGCGATGCCTGCATAATTCTTGCTGCCTTTGATCGCCGCCTGGCTGGAGTGGAAGTATTGCCACTGCTCAAGGCCGGGGCTCAAGGTCTGGCCCATGGTCATCAGCACCATGTCAAAATCGAACTGGTCCAGACGCTGTTTGTATTGCGCACGATCAATGGTGCGCAGCCCGGCATCGATGCCCACCCGCCGCAGATCCTCGATATAAGGTTGCAGAATTCGCTCAAGGTTGGGATTCACCAGCAGGATTTCGAAACGCAGTGGCTGACCCTTGGCATTGACCATTCGTTGATCTTTCAGCTGCCAGCCAGCGTCGGCAAAAAGGGCCAGGGCTTTGCGCAGGGTCTCGCGGGGGATGCCGCCACCGTCGGTCTTCGATACCATGAACGGTTGAGTGAACAACGTTGCCGGTAACTGGGTCTTATAGGCCGACAGCATCAGCCATTCCGCCCCGGTGGGCAGGCCAGTGGCGGAGAAATCACTGTTGGGGTAATAACTGATCGACCGTGAATAGGCATCGCTGAACAGCGTGCGGTTGGTCCACTCGAAGTTGAACAGCAGGCCCAGCGCCTCGCGTACCCGCACGTCGGCGAAGCTGCTGCGTCGGGTATTCATGAACAGGCCCTGAGTCTGCGTCGGGATCTTGTGTTCGATCTGCGCCTTGATCACCTGTCCGTTGGCGATGGCCGGAAAGTTGTAACCGGTCGCCCAGTTCTTGGCCTGATGCTCGATGTAGATATCAAATTCGCCCGCCTTGAAGGCTTCGAAGGCGACGTCGCTGTCGCGGTAGAACTCGACCTGAACCCGGTCAAAATTGTATTTGCCGCGATTGACCGCCAGGTCCTTGCCCCAGTAATCCTTTACCCGTTCGAACACCAACTGGCGACCGGGTTGTACCCGAGTAATGCGGTAGGGCCCGCTGCCCAGCGGTGGCTCGAAGGTGGTGGCCTTGAAATCTCGATCCTTCCAGTAGTGCTGTGGCAATACCGGCAGTTCGCCCAGCCGCAGGATCAGCAGCGGATTGCCACTGCGCTTGAGCACGAAGCGAATACGATGGCGATTGAGCACGTCCACGCGTTGCACTTCCTGCAGGGCCGTGCGGTACTGCGGATGGCCGTCCTTGAGCAGGGTGCGATAGGAAAACGCAACGTCGTAGGCGGTGATGGGCTTGCCATCATGAAACCGCGCCTGGGGGCGCAGATTGAACACCACCCAGCTGCGATCTTCGCTGTACTCGACGCTTTGTGCGATCAGGCCGTAGCTTGAAGTCGGTTCGTCGCCGGACGGATCGTATTGCCCGGTGCCGACCATCAGCGGCTCGTTCAGCTCACTGACTCCGTATTGCAGAAAGTTGCCGGTGGATACCGGGCTGCTGCCTTTGAAGGTGTAGGGATTGAGGGTGTCAAAAGTACCAAACGCCATCATCCGCAAGGTGCCGCCCTTGGGCGCCTCGGGATTGACCCAGTCGAAATGGGTAAAACTGGCCGGATACTTGAGGACACCGAACTGAGCGTAACCATGGCTTTCGCTGATGGCTGCGCAAACGGGAAAGCTCAAGACCAGGCTGATGCTCAGCAGCAAGGGACGTATCACGATCCGGACGGCCTGGACTTTAGGGGCGTCAACAGTAACAGCTTGTATCGACTGGAAAAAGAGTGGAGCACCAAGCGCCGCCTTGCAAGAGATCGCACGATGCCGTTGACATCGCGCTGGCATGGAGCAGATGCGATTCGCTGCAGGAGCCAAGGTGTTGGCGAGACTGGAAACATCAGGCGTTGCAGGCCCAACGCTTCGCCAGCACGCTGGCTCCTGCAAGGGCCGCGTGAGCGGCCCGAAACGACTCAATCAATGTGGCAGATAGACCGTCAGGGTCTGGCCTGGCTTGAGCGCAGAGCCACTGCGTGGATTCCAGCGCTTGAGATGTTGCATCTCGACGTTGAAACGCTTGGCGACCAGGTACATCGAATCGCCTTTCTGAATCCGGTATTGCATGGTCTTCTTGTCAGCTGCGCCTTTGCTGGCAACTGCGGCAGTCTTGCTCTTGGCGCGGGTATCAGCCATCACCAGGGTCTGGCCCACTTTCAGGTTCTGCCCGGAAAGTTTGTTCCAGTGCTGCAGGTCCTTGACGTCGACCTTGTTGGCCTTGGCAATCTGCGAAAGATTTTCCCCGGCCTTGACGGTGTAGTTGCGGCTGCGGGCTGGCTTCTCGACCCTGGCCACTTCCTCGAACGCGGGAGCTGAAGGGGTCATGCCGGGATGAGTCGGGATGGTCAGCGACTGGCCGACACGCAAACTGTTGCCGGACAGTTTATTGCCGCTCTTCAGCGAGCTGACTGTCACCTGATAGCGGCTGGCCAGGCTGGCGAGGGTATCGCCCTTGCGTACCCGGTATTGCTGCCAGTCCACCAGTTCCTGCGGTTTCATGTTCGACAGGTTGGCGGTCAGCAGCTGGGTCTTGGACGTTGGCACCAGCAGATGCTGAGGGCCGTCGATGGTCATGCGCTTCTTGAACGCAGGGTTGAGCTGAATCAGCTCGTCCTCGTCGATGTTGGCCATGGCGGCCACTCTGGACAGGTCCATGCGCTGGTTCAGCTCGACCACTTCGAAGTAGGGCTGGTTGGCAATCGGGTTGAGATTGACGCCATAGGCGTCCGGCGCCAGAACCACCTGGGACAGAGCCAGCAGCTTGGGCACATAGTCCTTGGTTTCCTGCGGCAACGGCAGGTTCCAGTAGTCGGTGGGCAGATTGAGCTTGTCATTGCGCTCGATGGCCCGGCTGACCGTGCCTTCGCCCGCATTGTAGGCCGCCAGGGCCAGCAGCCAGTCACCGTTGAACATGTCGTGCAGGCGACTCAGGTAGTCCAGGGCTGCCACTGTGGAGGCCTGAATGTCGCGACGGCCATCGTAGAAGCTGGTCTGACGCAGGTTGAAGTAGCGCCCCGTAGACGGAATGAACTGCCACAGCCCGACGGCCTGGCTGCGTGAAACCGCCATGGGGTTGTAGGCGCTTTCGATCACCGGCAAAAGCGCCAGCTCCAGCGGCATATTCCGCTCTTCCAGGCGCTCGACGATGTAGTGCATATACAGGCTGCCACGCTCGCCAGCGTTTTCCAGAAACGAAGGGTTGTTGGCGAACCAGAGACGTTGCTGGTCGATGCGCGGGTTCAGGTCGTTGCCCTGTTGCAACTGAAAGCCCTGACGCATCCGCTCCCAGACGTCCTGAGGCGGGGCCAGGGGGGCTGGCTTGTGGCTGAGAAAAATCGGTTTCTGCTTGATGCCAGCGGCCAGATTTGGCGCGCGATGGCTGCTGCCGGAGTCAATGTGGCTGCTGGTCTGGCAGCCAGCGAGCAGAGCGCTGGCAGCGACCGCGATGGCCTGCGCCAACCGCGTCAATGCGTCCGGATTGTGGGTTCTGCTTATAGATGACGACATTGGCTGGGAGAGAGTTCCAGGCGAAAATGTCGGGCGATTCTAGGAACACCCCTCCCGGCGGTCAACCTTTGCGCGATTACTCGCGTGGAACAGGTCGTTTCAAAAGTTGTCTTTCCACGCCCTCAGGCTAGCAAAGGTGTCACTGAGGGCCTGATTGGACGTGCCGCTCCGTTCGTCCGCTTTTTGCCTGACCGACGCCTCACCGACCCGAATGAAGGGGTTGGTCAGCCTTTCCAGCGCGAGATTTGATGGCAGGCTAATGCGGTTTTCGCTGCGCCACCGGGTCACCTCGGCCAGCCGTTCGGCGATAGCGACATTGTCCGGCTCCACGGCCTGGGCGAAACGCAGGTTGCTCAAAGTGTATTCGTGGGTGCAGTACACCAGCGTCTGCGCAGGCAACGCGTTCAGGCGGCTGAGGGACTCATGCATCTGTGCAGGCGTGCCTTCGAACAATCGCCCACAGCCCGCCGCGAACAGCGTGTCGCCGCAGAACAGCAGAGGGGTTGGCGCCGCATGATAAAAGGCGATGTGGCCCAGGGTGTGGCCAGGTACGGCGTACACCTCGAAGGCCAGCCCCAGCACCTCAATTCGCTGATTGTCGTCAAGCGCGACGTCGCGCCCCGGAATGTTCTCGGTCGCCGGGCCAAAGACCCGCGCGCCGGTGTGCTGCTTGAGCTGCAGCACGCCGCCGACATGGTCGTGGTGATGGTGGGTGATCAGGATGTCGCTCAGGGTCCACTCGGGATGCTGCTCGAGCCAGTCGAGCACTGGAGCGGCGTCGCCAGGGTCGACCACCACGCAGCGTCGGGTAGAAGGATCCTGTAACAACCAGATGTAGTTGTCGGTGAAAGCGGGCAGGGCGTCGATCTGTATCATGGCGCAGTTCGCTTAGCGGGGAACAATAAGGCATCTTAGAGGCTGATGACGCTTGATGCGAGGATCACACATGACCGATGAAGCTTTCGCCCAGGCTGATCCCGAGTGGCTGGAACTGATCAGTTCGGCCCGGGAATGGCTGTCGGGTCCGCTGGGCCAACTGCTGTTGCAGGAAGAACGGCGGGCCCTTGAAGAAGAGCTGGGTCGTTTTTTCGGTGGTTATCTGGTGCATTACGGCCCGTCGGCGCAGCCACCGCCCGACGCGCCTCAGGTGCAGCGCAACGTGCGCCTGGGCGCGCCGCTGCCGGGCGTCGAAATCGTCTGCGAAGAGCAGGCCTGGCCGCTCAGTGAGCATGCTGCCGACGTGGTGGTGATGCAGCACGGCCTGGATTTCTGTCTGTCGCCCCACGGTCTGCTGCGCGAAGCTGCGCGCAGTGTGCGCCCCGGCGGGCATCTGTTGATCGTGGGGATAAACCCCTGGAGCACCTGGGGTTTGCGCCACCTGTTCGCCAAGGACGGGCTGCACAAGGCGCGCTGTATTTCGCCGTCACGGGTTGCGGACTGGCTGAATCTGCTGGGCTTCGCTCTGGAGAAGCGCCGGTTCGGGTGTTATCGTCCTCCGCTTGCCGCTGCGAGCTGGCAGGCACGCCTGGCGGGCCTTGAACGACTCGGCGATGGCTGGCAAAGCCCCGGCGGCGGCTTCTATATCATCGTTGCACGCAAGCTGGTGGTAGGATTGCGCCCTTTGAAAGAGCTGCGCCGCGAGCCTATGGGCAAATTGATCCCGCTGCCCATGGCCAAGGTCAATCGGCAGCGGACCGAGCCCTGATCTGCGGACTAACTGAATGTCTGGAAGTGGTATGAGCGATAGCGTTGAACTGTTCACTGATGGTGCCTGCAAAGGCAATCCCGGACCGGGTGGCTGGGGTGCCCTGCTGGTGTGCAAGGGCGTCGAAAAAGAACTCTGGGGTGGCGAAGCCAACACCACCAATAACCGCATGGAGCTGACCGGTGCCATTCGTGGCCTGGAAGAATTGAAGCGCTCCTGCGACGTGCTGCTGGTGACCGACTCGCAATATGTGATGAAAGGCATCACCGAGTGGATGGTCAACTGGAAGAAGCGCGGCTGGAAAACCGCCGCCAAGGAGCCGGTGAAAAACGCCGACCTCTGGCAATTGCTCGATGAGCAGGTCAAGCGTCACACGGTTACCTGGAAATGGGTGCGCGGTCATGTCGGCCATGCCGGTAACGAACGCGCCGACCAGCTGGCCAATCGTGGCGTTGACGAAGTCAGAGGTATCAAGCATGCGTAGCGTTGTACTCGATACCGAAACCACCGGTATGCCGGTTACCGATGGCCACCGCATCGTCGAGATCGGTTGTGTCGAACTGATGGGCCGTCGTCTGACCGGGCGCCATTTCCATGTTTATCTGCAGCCCGACCGCGAAAGCGACGAAGGCGCCATTGGGGTGCACGGCATCACCAACGAGTTTCTGGTTGGCAAGCCGCGCTTCGCTGAAGTTGCCGATGAATTCTTCGAGTTCATCAAGGGCGCGCAGCTGATCATTCACAACGCGGCGTTCGACGTTGGCTTCATCAACAACGAATTCACCTTGATCGGCCAGCGCGACAGAGCCGACATCAGCCAGCACTGCAGCGTGCTCGACACCCTGCTGATGGCCCGTGAGCGTCATCCGGGGCAGCGCAACAGCCTGGACGCCCTGTGCAAGCGTTACGGCGTCGACAACTCGGGCCGGGAGCTGCATGGCGCGCTGCTCGACTCCGAGATCCTCGCCGACGTCTATCTGACCATGACCGGCGGCCAGACCAGCCTGTCACTGGCCGGCAACGCCAGCGACGGCAACGGGACGGGGGAGGGCTCGGGCAACACTGCCAGCGAAATCCGCCGTCTGCCCGCTGGTCGCGCACCGTGTCGTGTGATCCGCGCCAGCGACAGCGAGATCGCCGAGCACGATGTACGCATGGCGGCCATCGCCAAATCTGCAGGCGCGCCAGCGCTGTGGGTACAATTGCAAGAAGCCGCGGCGCAAGCGTGAGCCGCCATAGACTGTGAATCTGAAGAGGACGTGATCTTGCCAAGGCCGGCGTTGAGCATTCGGGTCGCTGACGAATGCTTCGAGGACTATCTCCTCAACAGCGAATTCACCTTCACCGTCAGCGGCTATGCCGTCGTGCAGGTCGGTACACCAGTGGCGAACTGGCTGGTGGAGCCTGTTGAGCCCTATTGCAAGAACTACGGCATCGACTCACAGGAGTTCTGTGAATATCGCGCCGCCGCGGACAGTACAGTGCTGGTGGCCTGGCTGGGGGACACCGCCGTCGGCCATGTGGTGCTCAGCCGACACTGGAGCGGGTTTGCCCACATAGACGAACTGGCCGTGGACGCCTGCGCCCGCCGCCACGGTGTAGCCCGCACACTGCTGGATGTCGCCCGGTTCTGGACACTGAAGCAGGAGCTGCCTGGCATCATGCTGGAAACCCAGAACAACAATCTGGCAGCCTGCAGGTTGTACGAAAATTACGGCTTCATCGTCGGCGGCATTGACCACCTGCGCTACCGCGCCATTGACCCGCATACGCGTGAATCAGCCATATTCTGGTATCTGCTGCTGGAGTGAATGCGCTCGCTCAGGGCGAGCGAGTCATGGTCACGCCAGACTGGACCAGTTGGAACTCGTCACCACCCAGGTGGTTGACGCGGTCACCGATCGCCAGCTTGTAGGTCGAAACAGGCTCCGTGCCAGCAACTTCAGCGAGTTGCGATTCCCGGAATTCATGCACTGAATAAACACGACCTTCAGCGTCGCGTGCATGAAATTGTCCCACCAGAATTGAAGCCATTTGCTTTGTAACCTCTGAAATAAACGCTCGTTTACGCCTGCATGCTAACACTGCGCATCGATGAGCTGCGCCACAAACAGCGAACCCTTTGAAGGAGCGCTATCTGTCGTGTGCATTCAAGCGCAGTAGACCGCCGTAAAAGCGCTGAGTTTGCCGGTCAAAAAAAAATAGTCATTTATCTGGCAATCACTGGCGAACAGTCTGCACCTGATGGGTGCTTTGATTTATAACTGATGGCTCATTTCATCATCACAGAGGGTTTTCCATGAGCCAGGTTTATTCCATCGCGGTCATTGTCGGCAGCCTGCGCGCCGATTCCATCAACCGCAAGATCGCTCTGGCCCTGGCGCAACTGGCGCCTGCCAGCCTGCAATTGAACATCGTCGAGATCGGCGACTTGCCGCTGTACAACGAAGACATCGACACGCCTGATTCGACGCCGGATACCTACACCACTTTCCGCCAGCAGATTGCGGCAGCCGATGGCGTCCTGTTCGTCACCCCGGAGTACAACCGATCCGTGCCCGGCGCCCTGAAAAACGCGCTTGATGTCGGCTCCCGGCCTTATGGCGAAAGTGCGTGGGATGGCAAGCCGGGTGCGGTGATCAGCGCCTCGCCCGGTGGCGTCGGCGGTTTTGGTGCCAACCATCACCTGCGTCAGGCGCTGGTGTTTCTCAACGTTCCTTGCCTGCAGCAGCCTGAAGCCTACCTGGGCAATGCAGGCACGTTCTTCGACGAGGCGGGTGCGCTGTCGGAGAAGACCCGACCGTTCCTGCAAACCATCATCGACGCCTACGCGGCATGGGTCGCGCTCAATCACAAGGCCTGATGCCTCAAGAAAGTATTCGGCTGGCACCGCTTTATGTAGTCCAGGGCGGGTAACCGCTGTGGATAAGCTCCGTTGTTTTCTGCCTGTGCGCTGCGAAAGCGTCGCAGGCAGTTTGCAGATAAAGGAGATCAATCGTGTCAGCTGCCCCCGTTCCCTATTTTCATCATCGCTCATTGGCGCACCGGTTTGAGCAGGACATCACCGAGGCGTTTCTGAACGCGCGCATCAGCGCCCGGGAAAAACGCTGGCTGGCACAGTTGCTTGCGCCAGGCGCGGTGCCGACTTCACCCTCCCTCCCTCCCCGGGTGGACCGTCTGATCACCGAGGACGCCCTGCCAACCCTAGCCGAGCTGGCCGGCGCCTTGCTGATCAGTCATCCACCATCGTCCGGGGATGGCAGTCTTTACCTCATCACCCAGATGTACGGGCTTGAGCGTTTCAGCGACCGGGTGCAATTGCACAGGCGGCTCAACGAGTTGATGCCGTTGCGCCCGGATGATCAGCCTGCGTTTGAATACCAGCTGCTGGAAGGGCGGCCGTTCAGCCAGCAGATGCGCTGTATCGTTGATCAACAGGTCGATCAGCTGCTGGCGCTGGACCTGCACCTGCAGCGGGTCCCTTCACTGCGTCAAGCACTGTCCCAGGCGGCGCAACAGCGCCTGCTGGTGGCCTTCCCCGATGAACCTGCCGATGTGACCCGATCCCGCGTGCTGATACTTCAGGACATTCCCGGCACTGCTCACGACCCTGCCACGGTCGCTGCCATTGAGGTGCAAAACGTGATCGAAGCAATGGCGTCCGTTTTGACAGGGCGAACACTCCCGGCTGGTCAGCGACGCGCCTGGTGCGGCAGTGATGGCAAACCGGCCAGCCCGGCCGATACGTTGCTCTACGAAAGAGCACTGGAAGACGCCGTCTCTGACTTCACGGAGTGTTACGAGGCGATGATTGATGC
This sequence comes from Pseudomonas viridiflava, assembly GCF_900585905.1. Lineage (GTDB taxonomy): Bacteria > Pseudomonadota > Gammaproteobacteria > Pseudomonadales > Pseudomonadaceae > Aquipseudomonas. The sequence continues at coordinate 17,194 of NZ_UTVH01000024.1, read as the reverse complement.
GTATTGGCTCGACAGCTTCCAGGGGCTTACCGGCAAGGAGCGGGTAGCGGCAGCGATGACCGAAACCTTGCGTCAGCAGCTGTTGGCGCAGCGTCAGGACGGCACCTTGAGCGCCGCCCGATTTCGCGCGCTGTCTGAATTATTGGGTAGCTATCAGAAGCGTCGCAGCGGGAATCCGTCATGCGAGGCCAAGCGGCTTTGCGTAGTCGGCGCCAACGGCGAGCTGCTGAAGTTGGCTGGACCCCTGCTGCTGGAGCTCAAGGCTCCAGAGTTGAAGTGTCTGGTGTTGTATTCGCCCTTCAAGGCGTTGCGGCTTTACCCTGATCTTTCAGCCCTTGCGCGCCAGTGCTCCAGCGCCGAAGGGCATCTTGAGTTCAAGCGCTACCTGTCGCTGGATGATCAGGCGCTGTTTGCGGCCCAGGGAGCTTTGCAGGTAGAGGTGTATGCACTGGATCGCAGCCTCGCGGATGAGCACGTCGCTGCGGTTATCGGGTTACAGAAGCGTAATCTGCGGTTTGCATTGGCGCAGCCGCTGAGCGACGACAGTCAGGCCTGTGCGGCGATCGACGACGCTCTGGACGTGCGCGCGCTGATTGATGCACGCCTGCTGTCTTTTGGTGGCGGCGGGCGTTGGGGGGATTCAGTGGGCTCCAGTGCAGCGCCTGCGCCGACTGGCGCCGAAGCTTCGCAACGGGTGGAGCCGAGCTGGATTGAGCGATTGGATGCCGTTGAGGATCGGGCGCAGAGGGCGTTGGCAGTCACTCCTGATCTGGCGACGTACGCAGGCGAGGTCCTCAATCGATACCTGGCTGTCCTGTGCCCCTGGCCGCTCCACGCATCGCGGGTCCAGATTCAATGGTCAGTCGCTGCGTCGGAGATTGCGCCAGTCGTGCATTCCATCGGCCTGGTTGACGCGTTACTGGAGCGTCTCTGCGCCGCCTCGCCAGACAGGCTGCCAACCCATTTGCCAGAGCATGCAGTGATGCTCGATACCACAGTCGCCGAGCGCCCCACCGAGATGCCGGGCTTGGCGCCTGACCTTGTCGGCCATGTGCTGGAGCGGGTCGCACGGGAGGTCTTCGACGCCTACTTGCAGCGATCCGCGCAGATGCGCACACGCCCGTTTCGGGTGCGCAACGCGCAGGTCGATGTGGGCAGGCTGCAGTGGCATGTTCTGTGGGACTTAATCCGCATCGACTGGGAGATTCATGACCGTCTGCTAACCATCGATGCATCGCGACTGAACTGCGTGAGCCAGGTGCTGGTTTACCCGGAGCGCTCGCAGCGAGCGCATTTCGGTGCCGACAGGACCGAGGTTTACGGCCTGTCATTGCGCCATACCCCCTCGATGCCGGGTGCTGCGCTTGCTGATGCGCTGGTGTTGCTCAAGCCCGACCGCCCGGACGACGGCGTGGTGTTCTGGTCGTCCCCTCAAGGCCTGGAACAGGTCGGGTCATTTGCCCTGCTGGAGTCGCTTTTGAATGCCCGGCTGCTCAGCGCCAATACGCGGGACCAGTGGTTGGACCTGCTGGCGAAAGCAGACCAGGCCCTGGTCTGTGACCGTCTGGAGCAACCGGTCAATTTCGGCCTGACCCTGGAGAAAAGGCTCATCGAAGGTGATTTCATTTCTGCGCTGCAGGCGGCCGAAGATGCCCGCCAGCGCAGTGATCTTGAACGCGCCGTCGCGGTCGCCCGACCCAGGCAGATGTCGGCGCCTTTGCTCGTCAGTTTCTTTCGCCAGGCTCTGGGCACCGGTCGCCGGCCCCCCGCTCTGGACAAGGTGTACCGCACGGCGCAGGGCACGCTTCTTCAGGCGAAGATGCCACCATGGTTAAGCGCCGCGCCGCTTGCTGACCTGCTGGCGTTGAGGGCGATGTGCAAGCGTTACTACCCGGTCAACACGCCGTCCACGTATTTCCTGACCGGGATCGTGTCGATCAGGGCGTTCGCCCGGGAAGCACTGGTCAGGCAACTGAAGCTGGATTTTCCACACGCGGCACTGGACCCGGACAGCGTCACGGTGGCCTTTACCCGCTACGTGGCGGCGCCCGTACCTGCGGGGTCTGTACCCTCGTCTCTGGCCGCAGCCACGCTGGTCAACCGCGAGTCCCTGACGGCGTTTGCCCTGAATCATTTTTCCGATGTTCACGGCGCTACGATGTCTGTCTCGGTGCCGTCCGGCGTCCAGGCCCCGCCTGGGCTGACCCCGGGTTATGTGGGTCAACTGGTGCGAAGGCTTGATATAGGCATGGCCTATCAGGCGATGCTCAAGAGCACGCTTGCGCCAGAGAATCCGGATTATGAAGTGCGTCGTCAGCGTTTCATCACGCAGATGCCTTCGATGTTGTTGCTGACTGCATTGGTGATGAAGCTCAAGCGCCACCTCAGCGAGCGGGCCTACCGTTATCTTGAAGCGCTGATCGAGATGCCCGACAGCGTCGCCCGACAACCCGCCATGGGCCAGGAGATCACGCTGCGTCCCCTGCAATTGTTGCCAGCGCCGGATATGACCCCGGATACGGCAAGCGGCATGTACGTCATAGGCCCGGTGGACACCCGACAGGGGCCGATCGTGCTGCATGCGCTGCTTAACGAGGCCTATTGCTTCAAAGAATACGCCACGCCCGCTGCATTGCTTGAAGACCTGCGCAGCAGCGAGCCCCTGCAGGCCCTGGTGCTCGATCGCGTTGACGCACAAGTGCGTAGCCGCTACGACTACGCAGGCTTCACTGAAGCGCATATCCCGTTCAGTACCGAGGGCTTCTACGATGTGCCGTTCGGTCGACCGGCACAGGTGCAGCTGGCCGGTTCACCGCAGACCGGTAACATAATGCATTTTCTGTATGACGAGACCGTCCGGACGTTGAAGTCGCTCAGCCGCAAGCAGTCGGTGACCACCGCCCAGGCTGACTGGAAGTCCTTCGTGTATCTGATGTCGCTGAGTGCCGAACAGGTTTTGATGCTGTTGCCAGGCCAGATCGGGCTGTTGATTGCCATTTGGCAGGGTCAGTCTCTGTTCAAGGACTTCGCCCACGCCGCCGTTGATCAGGACTGGGGTAAGGCCGCGGCGGAGTTCACTGCAGGGCTGGGGGTATTGATTGCCTTTCGGCGGTCACTGGATCTCAACGAGACGGAGGAAGCTGCGGCGGACGAAGAGCCGGCACTGAAGCCTGTGTTGACGCAATTTTCGTGGCGCAACGCCCAACTCACGCCTGAGCTCAAAGCGCGACTGCGGGCCTATGAGGCCCATGACATCGCCTTGACGGATTTGCAGAGGGACGCGCTCTACAACCTCTATCGCGACCCTGTCACCCTTGAGAAGTACGCTGCAGTCGCCGGTCAGGTATACCGCGTGCAAGCATTCGAGGACCACTGGTTCATCGTCGGCGCGCAGGGGCGCGGGCCCCGAATCAAGCTGAACGAAAGCCAGCAGTGGGCGCTGGATCTGGACTGGGGATTGCGCGGCGGAGGAGGGTTGCTCACGCATTTTCGCTCGCCCTCGACCCGCGTTGAGGTGGATAAAATCCTGATGGTGGAAGCCGAAGGTATCCAGCAGATCCGCCAGCGGTATCACCCCCGTGCAGTGATGATCTGTGATGCGCGGCAACAGGCAATCCGCTACCTCGAAGACTGCCTGTTCAACCTCAGCCCGGTCGCCGGCCGGACCGGGCTCCATCCGAGGTCCGAGCAATTGATTGCGGATTTCTTCGGCGTTCAGACAGTCACCCCGGCCCTGCGCAGAGCGATCAAAAAAACCGTGACTGATCTGTACATCGGTTTCACCGATCCGTCTCTTTCGGGCTTCAATTCCAAGCGTTACGTGGTGGGCACCAACAAGCCCGGTCAGGAGTCGACCAAGGCTTTTGTGGCCGACGCTGACCCTAAAAGACGCATTTTCCTCACCGACCGTTTCTTTGAAACGCCGCCGTTTCGCCTGGTTCTGGGCGCGGTCACGCACTCGGGGTTCAACGTTGGCAACCACAGTCGAGCAGCGTCGCTTATCCATGAGCTTTCCCATCAGATCAACGGCACCCACGACATCGCGTATCTGGAAGCGAGTGCGCCATTCCTGGATCTTCTGGCTGAGCCCATTGCGCCCGATGACACCCTCAAGCCCTTTCTCTGGCATCTGCAGACGCGAACGCTGTCCCACCTGGCTGCCCCCTCGGACCTGTTCGTGCGCATGGACAAGCGCCTGTGGCCCGACCCAAGCGATTGGGATGAGCGGGGCGAGCAGGCAGTCCTGCGCATTACCGGTCAAGACACGCTGGACCAGGCGCGTCAGGTCTTTCTCGCCAACGCCGCCATACGCAGCCGGGTCATTCTGAGTAACGCCGATTCGGTGGCATTGCTGGTGTGCTCGTTGGGTCGCCGACGCTTCAGTTGATGCGCGGGGCCCCCGGCGTCGCCGGGTCTGCGAGGGCGGGTTGCTTCAACCTGCCCTCAGGCAACTCAAGCAACTCAGGGCATCAGGTCAGGTAATGCCTGAGTTCCCGCGCAATCACCAGACGCTGGATCTCGCTGGAGCCTTCGTAGATCTGGGTGATGCGGGCGTCGCGGTAGTAGCGCTCAACTGGATAGTCCTCCAGATAGCCGTAACCGCCATGAATCTGGATCGCCTTGGAGCAGACCCACTCGGCCATTTCCGAGGCGAAGAGCTTGGCTTGCGAGGCCTCGGAAAGGCACGACTGGCCCGCACTGCGCAGGCGCGCGGCATGCAGCGTCAGCAGGCGCGCGGCGTTGATGCGCGTGTGCATATCGGCGAGCAGGTTGGCGATGCTCTGATGCTCGATAATGGGTTTGTCGAACTGCACCCGCTCCCGCGCGTAAGCCAGCGCCGCCTCGAACGCGGCGCGGGCGATACCCAGGGCCTGAGCGGCGATGCCGATGCGACCACCCTCCAGGTTGGACAGCGCAATGGACAGCCCTTTGCCGCGTTCGCCCAGCAGATTGCTGGCTGGGATGCGGCAGTTGTTCAGGGTCACGGCGCAGGTGTCGGATGCGCGGATGCCCATCTTGTGCTCCGAACGGTCCACCACGAAGCCCGGATTATCGGTAGGCACCAGAAACGCCGACAGGCCTTTCTTGCCCAATTGCGGGTCAGTCACGGCGAAGACGATGGCCAGGCGGGCGCGCTTGCCATTGCTGACGAACTGCTTGGCGCCGTTGATCACCCACTCATCACCTTGCAGCTCGGCGCGGGTGCGCAGGTTATGCGCTTCGGAGCCGGCGTGGGGTTCGGTCAGGCAGAAACAGCCGATGGCGCGACCTGTGGCCAGGTCCGCCAGCCAGGTCTGCTTCTGCTCTTCGCTGCCATAATTGAGCAACGGCCCACACCCCACTGAGCTGTGCACGCTCATCAGCGTGCCGGTGGCGGCGTCGGCTGCAGAGATTTCTTCCACCGCCAGGGCATAGGCGACGTAGTCGATGTAAGTGCCGCCCCATTGCTCGGGCACCACCATGCCCAGCAGCCCCAGCTCGCCCATTTTGCTGACCAGTGCGTCATCGATCCAGCCTGCCTTTTCCCAGGCCTGGGCGTGGGGGGCGATCTCGTTGCGGGCGAAGTCGCGCGCCATGTCGCGGATCATCACCTGTTCTTCACTCAGTTCGATATCGTGCATCAGTCAGTTCCCCGGTCCGTTGAAGAAACGTGCTACCTGGTCAGGCTTCAAGGCCTGCACGGTGGGCGGATTCCAGTGCGGCTGCTTGTCTTTATCGATGATCAGCGCTCGCACGCCTTCGATGATGTCGCCGTGCTCGAACCATTGGTTGTCCAGCAGCAACTCCTGCACAAAGCATTCTTCCAGCGGCAGATGGCGCCCGCGACGCAGTAGCTCCAGGGTCACCGCCATGGACAATGGCGAGCGGCTCTGCATCAGCTCCAGGGTTGCAAGCGCCCAGCTGCGGCTCTCGAAGATGCTGACCTCGCGCAATTGCTCCATGATGCTGGCGATGTCGGGCAAGGCAAAAAAATGGTCGATGGCCGGGCGCAGCTGTTCCAGCGGCGGTGACGCCAGATGTTGGGTAGCGACTTTGGCCACGGCACTCTGCAAGTCCTTGAGGGGATGCGCGCGCCATTTCAGGGTGTCCAGTCTGCGTTCAATTTGCGCGATGGCATCGCTGGGCAGATACCAGTTGGCCAGCCCGCAATAGAGGGCATCGGCGGCACCGATCTGGACACCGGTCACCCCCAGGTAGATACCCAGCTCGCCAGGGATGCGCGGCAGGAAGTAGCTGCCGCCGACATCCGGGAAATAACCGATGGCCACTTCCGGCATGCCCAGGCGGCTGCGTTCGGTCACCACGCGCAGGTCCGCGCCCTGGGCCAGGCCCAGTCCGCCGCCCAGCACGAAGCCGTCCATGAGCGCCAGCACCGGTTTGCGGTAGCGATGGATGCACAGGTCGAGGGCGTATTCTTCGATAAAGAAATCCCGGTGCAGGCGGTCGCCGGTTTTATGGCTGTGGTACAGCGAGCGGATATCGCCGCCGGCGCAGAAGGCCTTTTCGCCAGCGCCGCGCAGCACCACGGCGTAGACCCCGTCGTCCGTGGCCCAGGCGTCCAGCTGCGCCTGCAGGCCGCGCACCATGTTCAGGTCAAGGGCGTTCAATTCGCCAGGACGGTTCAGCGTGAGGTAGCCGATGTGGTTGCGCACTTCGGCCAGAAGACTGTCGGCGGCGTACGCCGCGTAGGCAGGTAAAGCAGATGCAGTCATTACAAACTCCCTGTTCGTTTTTATTTGAGTGTTACGAGAGATGATGTTCGGGATGCTAACAGCGCAAATTTGCAAAGCACAACCGGCAAACCTGCACGGATCGAGGATGTTTTTGCATGTCCTTGCCACATCCGTGCACATTCATTGGCGCTTGCCTGATCAGCGCAGCTGTGGATCAGGCGGCACCTCGCCATCGGCGCTGGTATCAATACTGACCACCACCGACATTCCCGGTCGCAGGCGGTCGAGCATCGGCTGATCCGGCTCGACGATGATGCGCACGGGTATGCGCTGGGCAATCTTGACGAAGTTGCCGGTGGCGTTATCGGCCGGCAGCAGGCTGAATTCCGAGCCGGTGGCAGGGGAGATGCGCTGGACCCGGCCGTGCATCTTATGGTGATTGAGAGCGTCTACCGTGAAAGTCACTGGCTGGCCCAGGCGCACGTCGGCCATCTGGGTTTCCTTCAGGTTGGCGACCACCCACAGGTACTGTGGCACCAGCGCCATCAGTTGCGCTCCCGAGTTGACGTAGGCGCCCACGCGCACGCCAATCTGTCCCAGCTGACCGTCCCGTGGCGCCAGAATGCGAGTGTTGCTGAGGTCGATACGGGCCAGTTCGATGGCGGCTTCTGCGTTGGCCACCGACGCCTCCAGCGAGCCACGGTTGACGATGACCGATTGCAGATCCTCGCGGGCGATGTCCAGCGCCGCCCGGGCTTCGGCCACTGCGGCAGTGGCCTGGGCGTCGGCGGCGCGGCTGACGTCCAGTTCGCTCTTCGACACCGAGCCATCGGTCACCAGGGCCTGATTGCGGCGCAGGTCGGCGCTGGCCTTGCGGCCCTGAGCGATAGTGTTGTCGAGGGCCGCCTTGCGCTGGGCGATGGTGGCCTCGGCACTGCGTCGCTGCTGCAGGTTGTTGGCCAGCGCAGCTTTCTGCACCGCCAGCTGGGCCACGGATTGATCCAAGTGCTGGCGGTAGATGCGGTCATCCAGGCGCACCAGCAAGTCGCCCGCCTTGACGAATTGAAAGTCCTGCACCGGCACTTCGAAGACGTAGCCGCTCAGCTGTGGACCGATAATCGTGGTCTGGCCGCGCACCAGGGCATTTTCGGTGCTTTCGATAGGGCTGGCGAACGGCGGCAACTGCCAGGCGTACAACACGATCAGCACACCCGCCAGGGCGATACTGCCAAAGATCAGCGAAGAAATGACGCGGGCGCGGGTTGAGCGCGGTTTGCTGGTGGCAGGCGACGTGACAGGCGCTGGTGGCGGCCCCGCTGAGGCTGGCTGCGCCTTGACCGCAGAGGCGGTGGCGTCCTTGTCGCTGTCGGTGGGGGGCGTGGTCGGTGAATTCATCAGGAGTGAGCGCCGCTGGGATTAGTCGAAGGGGGTTGCACCGCTGCTGGCGTAGCAATCGCAACGGCAACAGGTTGTGTGGTCATTTTCAGCCAGAGGGTGCGGGCCGAGATCCAGATCATGGTCAGCACCGCCACCAGAGCGATCAGCATGAAGACATCGTTATAGGCCAGAATATTCGCCTCCCGGGTCGCGCTGCTGGCGATGGCCCGCAAGCCCAATGCGCTGCGTGACGCAGGGTCGGCTACCGCTGAAGCGTAGCTGGCGCTGGCACTTTGCAAACGCGACTGCACCAGAGGGTCGATCAGGGTGAGGTGTTCCACCAGAACGCTTGAGTGAAATTTCTCGCGTACGATCTGAAACGTGCCGAACACCGCTGAACCGATGAGCCCGCCCAGATTCTGGGTGATGCCGAACAGAACCGAGAAGCTGACCATGTTTCGCGGGTTGGCGATAACGCCGCTGACGCCGAGTACCAGCGTCGGGCCGAGGAAGAAGGTGCCGCCGAAGGCCAGCAGGAACTGGCTCAGAAACATGTTCGACTGGCGAGTGAGGTTGGTCGCACCGCTGTCCATCCAGGCGCCAGCGGCGATCATTGCCAGGGAAATCAGCAGCGGCTTGATCAAGTGCTGCGGGTTGATGGTCCAGGCGCTGACCGCCAACCCGGCCACGCTGCCCAGCAACATCACGGCGTACAGATCGTGCAGTTGTTCGGAGCCCATGTTCAGGGTTTGCAGCAGGCCCACCGCGCCTACCGACTGCTCCGACAGCACCACCCGAAACAGAATCACCGCCAGGCCCAGGCGCAGGATCGCGCCGCTGCCCAGCCAACGGGTGATCAGCAGCGGATTGCTGCGGTTGTGTTCGATGGCCAGGCCCGCCAGGATCAGGGCGATGGCGGCCGCAGATGCAACGCCGATCCATGGCGCCTCCAGCCACCACTCGATGCGCCCCAGAGACAGCACCGCGCAGAGCAGGGCAAAGCCCACCGAAAGCAGGCCAAAGGTGAGGAAGTCGAGTTTCTCGAACGCCTTGAAGCGGTCGCCTGGGGGCAACTTCAGCAGCAGCACGCACCCCAGTGACAGCAGCGCCATGCCCAGCTCGAACAGGTACAGGCCGCGCCATTCGGCAATCTGCAACAAGTCCTCGGAGACCAGCCGCGCCAGCGGGATCGCCAGTTGCGCGGTGCCCAGCCCAAGCACCAGCGCCTTGAGCCGCCATTTCAGCGGGAACGCCTGAATCATGTAGTACAAGCCCAGGGTCGACAGCGCCGCACCGACCATGCCATGGGCGGCGCGCACGGCAATGGCCGAATCGATGTCGTTGACGAACAGATGGGCAAACGTCACCAGCGCATACAGCACCAGAAACATTTCAGTGAAGGTGCGCAAGCCGAACTGCTGGCGAAACTTGACCAGCACCAGGTTCATCGACACGTTAGTCATGATGTAGGCAGCGGGCAGCCAGGCAATTTCCGCCGTTGTGGCGCCCAGCGAACCCTGCAGATAAGGCAGGTTGGCGATCACCAGCGCGTTGCCCAGCCCGCCAGTCAGCGCCACGATCACGCCCACCAGCGCAAAGGCCCAGCGTTTTCGCGTCGAGTGCAATGGCGTGGAAGGCGAGCCCGGCATGGTCGGCCTTTCATGCGGCGCCCATTCCCGGACCGGGTATTTACTGCTCATGAACAAGACCTGACGAGTCTATGGGTTTGCCTGGTGCGACCAGGTGCCTGTTTACGCCTGACTCAGGCTCCCAGCTGCAGCAGGCCTGGCTCGCCGGGCATCAGCGCGTCGGCGGCATGAATGCTCGCCTGGCGGTATTTGAGCATGCCGCCCTGGCGCTGATTGAGCACGGCATTGATTTCGGCCAGGATCGACAGCGCCACACTGTGCGGCGTGTCACCGCCCAAATCCAGGCCCACCGGAAAATGCAGTTTGGCAAAGGCGGGCAGCGCTCGCGCCGGGTCGGCCATTTCATCCAGCAGGCGCTCGGTGCGGCTGCGCGGGCCAAGCTGGCCGATGTAGCGCGGGTTCAGGTTAAGGACCTGGCTCAACCAGTATCGATCCTGGCTCAGGCTGTGGGTCATCACCACCACGGCAGCGTCGTCAATCAGCGTCTGCATGCCTGCGTAAGGCTGCAAGGGCAGGGTGAGCACTTGATCAGCATCGATGAAACGCTCGGCACGGGCGAAATGGCTGCGCGCGTCGATTACCGTGGTATGCCAGCCTTGCAGGCGCGCCATGCTGACCAGCGGCACGGCGTCGTGGCCGGCACCGAAGATCACCAGTCGCCGCGGCGGCGCAATGTATTCCAGCAGCACCTCGACGGCGCCATTGCCGGCGTCGTAGTGGCCGATGGCGGATTTTTCGCTGCGCAGGATGGCCTGCAGGTCTGCGCTGATAACCTGGCTCAGGCCGCGCTCGCGCAGGGTTGGCTGCCACTGATCGGGTGCGTGTTGATCGCCTGCGCTGACGGCCACCCGATCACCAATGGCCACCTGTGCTTCGACAGTGCTGGCGATAACAGTGGCCAGCGCGGCAGGGCGCGAATGGGTCTGCACCCACTGCAACACCTGCACAGCCAACGATGGCCTGGCCGCGCAGGTGCGTTCAAACAGGATGTGCACCGTGCCGTTGCAGCCCAGGCCGAAACTCAGCTCGGCGTCCTCCAGCTCATCGTCGTCTTCGCCGGTGCTGTAGGTGCGCATCGCCGGCTTGCCGTTAGCGGTCAGCCACCAGGCCTTTTTGCTGACATCGCTTTCCAGGCAGCCGCCGCTGACGGTGCCGGTGGCATTGCCGATCTGCGGGATTACCATGCGCGCGCCGGGCCGACGATAGGCCGAGCCTTCGACCTTGACCACCGTCGCGATCACGGCCTGCTGGCCATCGGTCTGGGCAAGGGACAAGGCGTCGAGCAGGCGTGGCAGATCATTCATTGCAGTCCCTCGGGAATCTTTGAGCCAAAAGCTTAGAGTGTTCGGATGCACAACGGGGTGAAACGTTCCCTGCGCTAAGTGAAGGCACGTGGTCGCGCAGCCGAAGCTTGCCTGTCGATTATATGTACCACTCGTTCGGATATATGGAGGGAACATTATGGCGTCAGCCAATATCGAAGTCTTTGCCCGTTAACATTGCGTTGACGATGACGGGCTCCGTTGTGATGCCGACCCGCTTCTGGCCGGCGGCAGCTTTTCACGCAGTGCTCGACGCCGCACACCTGAACACACAGGCCGCGGCACGCAGGAGATGTTCCGATGATCAGCCCCACCCGCGAGTTCAACCTGGCTTTGGCCGCCCATCCTCTGCTCGAGCGCTACCAGTGCGTTCGCCAGCGTAGCCGCAGCCTGGCGCAGCCTCTTGGCCCCGAGGACATGGTGGTGCAGTCAATGCCCGACGCCAGCCCGGCGAAGTGGCACCTGGCGCACTGCACCTGGTTTTTCGAAACCTTCCTGCTGGCAGAACATGTACCCGGATACACCTGTTTCGATCCGGCCTTCAGCTACCTGTTCAATTCCTACTATGAAGCCCTCGGACCTCGTCAACCCAGACCGCAGCGCGGGCTGATGACCCGGCCTGGGATCGATCAGGTCATGGCCTATCGCGCCCATGTCGATCAGCATATGGAGCGTCTGCTGCAAAGCGACGCTGCTGAGACCGTCAGCGCGCTGGTAGCGCTGGGGCTGGCCCATGAAGAGCAACACCAGGAGCTCTTGCTCATGGACATTCTTCACCTGTTCAGCCTGGCGTTCCTCAAACCGGCCTATGACTTGAACTGGAAAAAAGACACAGGCGGCCGCGCGGGGCAATTCAAGCCGCTCAAGGCTGGCCTGACCGAAATAGGCCATCAGGGCGATGGATTTGCATTCGATAACGAAGGCCCGCGCCACACCACCTACCTGCAGTCGTTCGAAATCAGCGACCGCCTGGTGACCAACGGCCAATGGCTGGAGTTCATGGCCGCAGGCGGCTATGTGCAAGCCGGGTTGTGGCTGTCGGAGGGCTGGAGCGTGGTCCAGCAAAACGCCTGGGACGCGCCGATGTACTGGCAGCACGACCAGACACATGGCTGGCAAAGGATGACCTTGCGCGGCCTGGAGCCTGTCGACCCTGACGCGCCGGTGACCCATATCAGCTATTACGAAGCGGCAGCCTTCGCCCATTGGGCCGATGCACGGTTGCCTACGGAAGCCGAATGGGAAGCGGCTGCGGTGGCGGGCTTGCTGGAGCAGGTGGACGATGTCGCCTGGCAATGGACGCAGAGCAGCTACAGCGCCTACCCCGGGTTTCGCCCGGCTGCCAGCGCAGTAGGCGAATACAACGGCAAGTTCATGATCAATCAGATGGTCCTGCGCGGTGGCGCCAGCGTCACATCGCCCGGACATTCGCGGGCGACCTATCGCAACTTTTTTCACCCGGAAAAACGCTGGGTGGTTTCCGGCCTGCGCCTGGCGCGTGATCGTCGTCAGCCTGAAGCGGTCAGCTGAAACCTGGCGTCACGCGACTGAAACGCAAAAAGGCCAGGCACTTGAACGTGCCTGGCCTTTTTTGTCGCGCGTATCAGAAGACTTGCACGAACACCCAGTACAGCGAGCCCGACAGCAGGATCGCCGCAGGCAGCGTCAGCACCCAGGCCATCGCCAGATTGCGCAGGGTGCGCAATTGCAGGCCCGAGCCGTTGGCGACCATGGAACCGGCAACGCCGGATGACAGCACATGGGTGGTGGACACGGGCAGGCCGTACATGTCCGCTGCGCCGATGGTCAGCATCGCGACGACTTCCGCTGACGCGCCCTGGGCGTAGGTCATGTGCGTCTTGCCGATCTTTTCGCCCACGGTGATGACGATGCGCCGCCAGCCCACCAGCGTGCCAAGGCCCAGGGCTATGGCCACGGCGATTTTCACCCAGGTCGGGATGAAGCGGGTGGCGCTGTCGATCTGATCCTTGAACAGCTTGAGCTTGTCCTGAGTGTCCGCATCGAAGTTGCCGACCTTGTTCTTCTCCATGACACGGATGGCTTCGGAGGTCAGGTACATGTCGTTACGCACGTTGGCCACTGCTTCGGCAGGGACCTTGGACAGCGAGCCGTAGCCTTTGACCTGAATACCGATTTTGCCAGCCATGACAGCCAGTGCCGGGATCAGCTCGGGGGTTGCCTGCTTGCTGACCAGATACTCTGACAGCGTCTTGTGCGGGTCTGCGGGCGCGGGCAAGGGTGCGCTGCGGCTCAGGGCCTGCTGAGTGACTTCAGCCACGGCGGCAAACTGGGTCGCCTGATCCGCTGGCATGGTGCGGTTCAGGGCATAGGCCATGGGCAGGGTGCCGACCAGAATCAGCATGATCAGGCCCATGCCTTTCTGTCCGTCGTTGGAGCCGTGAGCGAAGGAGACGCCGGTGCAGGTCACAATCAGCAGGCCGCGAATCCACCACGGGGGTGGCGCGTTGCCTTCTGGCGCCTTGTACAGCGCACGGTTTTTGATGAACAGGCGCATGGCAAGCAGCAGCAAGGCGGCAAAGCCAAAGCCCACCAGCGGTGACAGCAACAGTGAGTAGCCAATCTTGGTGGCCTGCGACCAGTCCACGCCGCTGGTGCCGTCACGCCCATGCATCAGCGCATTGGCGATGCCGACGCCGATGATCGAGCCGATCAGGGTGTGCGAAGACGACGCGGGCAGGCCCAGCCACCAAGTGCCCAGGTTCCAGATGATGGCGGCGATCAGCAGGGCAAAGATCATCGCAAAGCCTGCGCCGGAGCCGACCTGCAATATCAGCTCCACGGGGAGCAGGGCGATGATCGCAAACGCCACCGCGCCGCTGGAAACCAGCACTCCGAGAAAGTTGAAAAAACCCGACCAGGCCACGGCAACGCCGGGTGGCAGCGAGTGGGTATAGATCACTGTAGCGACGGCGTTGGCGGTGTCGTGAAAGCCGTTGACGAACTCGAACCCCAGTGCAATGAGCAGCGCCACGCCCAGCAACAGAAAGGGCGTCCAGGTCGTGACCGTGGTGCCCATGTCCTCGACGTCCTGCATCAGGCTATAAGCCGTGAAGGCCAGGCCGCTGGCGAGGATGGCGAAGAAGATCACCATGGTCAGCGGGCTGGATTTGCGATGCAACTGAGGCTTGGACGAGTTGACCTGTTCGACTGAATCCGGGGCCAGGGTGCTGGTAGCCATGTGCGCAATCCTGTATGCGTAGGGTTGGCAGCCATGTTCATTACAAAATGTTACGGAGTTCTTACACAGGTCAGCCAGCATGCAAATCGTCAGACTTTTCAGATGACCGGTCTAAAGATAGTGTCAGGCTGGCCGGGGTCTACTGTTGATCGCGATTCCTGCGAAATGCCCAGCGGCCAACGATCAAGGTGAAGGTTGCCACGATCGCCACCAGAATCCAGAAGCCCTCCGGATCGCTGGCCAGCGGCACGCCGCCGACATTCATGCCGAAAAAGCCAGCCACGATATTGATCGGCAGCGCCAGCACAGTGACCACGGTGAGGGTGTACAGCGTCCGGCTGCTCTGTTCATTGAGGTTGGCGGCGATTTCTTCCTGCAGCAGTTTGATCCGCTCGCCCAGCGCCACAAGGTCACTGATGACCAGTGCCGACTCTTCGGTGGACTGGCGCAACTCCTGTACGTCGGCTTCCAGCAACCAGTGCGGCGGACGATGCAGCAAACGCATCAGCGAGCCGGGCTCGAGCGCCAGCAGCCGTTGCAGGCGCACCAGCACCCGCCGCATCGCGCCCAGTTCCGAGCGATTGTTGCTCAGGCGCTGGGACAGCAGTTGATCTTCGATCCTGTCCACGCTCAGGCTGGTCTTGCGCAGAAACTGGGTCAGCACTTCGCCCTGATCGCGCAGCAGATGGACCAGTAGCTCCAGGGGGGAGCGGAAGTGTTCGCCGCGTTTGACCGAAGAGCGCAGCTTGTCCACCGAGCGCAGCGGTTGCAGGCGCGCGGTGATCATCAGGTTGCGATGGGTGCAGACCCACAGGGTCGAGATGTCAGTGGAGAGCATGTTGAAATCGAACACCACGTCGTTGACCACCGCCAGCAGTGCGGCGTCGACATGTTCGATACGGGTTGAGCGCGAGCCTTCGTGCAGGGCTTCGAAGAACTCTTCAGGCAACCGCAGGTTGGTTTTCATCCAGCGTTCGCAGCCTGCATGGGCCAGGTTCAAGTGCAGCCAGATGAATTCGTCGCTGCTGTCACTTGACTGAAGGCATTGCAGAGCGGCCGCAGAACCGATTTCGCGGCCACTTTCGCCAGGTTTGAAACTGAAACCGTAGAGCAGGCCGAACAGGTCTGAATCCTGATGGTTCTGCACGATGCTTGGGTTCATGACTGCTCGCTGGCCGTGGTGCGCCTTGTCCCTGGCAGCAGGACGAAGTGCGCATCATGGCAAGCGGTTATGACAGTTTTGTGGCGGGATGTTGCTGTTTGTTGCGCAGGATGGCGTCGCCCGCACTTACACCATTGCCAGTGGTAGCTTCCGGGTCGGCACCGGCCAGGCGCGATCGATGTCTGCCAGGTCCTGTGAGGTCAGGATCAAGTCGGCAGCGGCGGCATTGAGTTCGATGTGGCTGGGGGTGACCGCCTTTGGAATCGCGATCATGTTGCTCTGGCGCAGCACCCACGCCAGGCTGATCTGGGCCGGGGTTGCGTTGTGGCGCGCCGCGACCTCGTGCAGGGCCGGATGGTGCAGCAGATTGCCCGCCTGGCCTTGACCGATCGGGCAGTAGGCCATGAGCGGCAGGGCGTTGCTGGCCGCCCACGGCAGCAGGTCGAACTCGATGCCGCGATCTTCCGGGTTGTACAGCACCTGGTTGGTGGCACAGTCGCCGTTGCCCAGTTCCAGCATGTCCGGGACGTCAAAGTTGGACACCCCCCAGCGGCCGATCTTGCCCACCTCACGCAGGCGCTCGAACGCCTCGACGGTTTCTTCCAGCGGATAGGAGCCTGGCCAGTGCAGCAAATACAGGTCGATGTAATCGCAGCGCAGACGCTTGAGGCTGCGTTCGCACGCTGCCGGGATGCCCTGGCGACTGGCGTTGTGCGGGTAGACCTTGCTGACCAGGAACACTTTGTCGCGCTGGCCCACTGTGGCTTCGCCGACGATTTCTTCAGCGACGCCGTCGGCGTACATTTCAGCGGTATCAATCAGTGTCATGCCGCGTTCGATGCCCTGACACAGCGCGCGAATTTCAGCCGAGCGCAGGTCCGCGCGCTCGCCCATGTGCCAGGTGCCCTGGCCGATAACCGGAACCGTTTTGCCCGCAAGTTCGAGAGTGCGCATGGGGATGCCTGCCAGTGAGATCAATGATGAGGACTTAAGGCAGTGGAACCGGGAAAGGGTTCATTTGGCGTGGTAAACATGTGTTTTTGCACATGCGGGCTGGTGGCGTGGGACCGGCTTTAGCCGGGAGGTGGCTTGCTAACGTGAGCAAGGAGGGTTGTTTGCTTTTAATCGGGTGTCGCCAACGAACCCTGCAGCGTTTGCGAGTTCTGGTTTCGCCCTGACGGTCGACCCCCTTTGTTACGGCAAAGGGGGGAAACCACTGTGCGCTGGCGTCCGGCCCCTGCTTCGCAGGGGTTTCTTCGCTCCGGCGTTGTGGCGGGGCGACGCGCCGACGGGCCTTCCATGGCCCAACGGCGCTCGCTCGGCATCCATGCCGAGCGCACCCCACCACAACGCCTGCACTCAGCCTCCCGACGCGCGTTTCGAGGTGTTCATGAGATCGCAGCGTTGCACTTTAAATGGCACATGCGGGCTGGTGACGTGGGACCGGCTTTAGCCGGGAAAGCGGTGTGTCAGCTGTCTTGCTATCGCGGGCATGGTGGGTTTTTTGCTTTTGATCGGGTGCTGCCAACAAAACGTGAGGTGTTTGCGAGTTCTGGTTTCGCCCTGACGGTCGACCCCCTTTGTCATGGCAAAGGGGGGAACCGTTATGCGCTGGCGTCCGGCCCCTGCTTCGCAGGGGTTCCTTCGCTCCGGCGTTGTGGCGGGGCGACGCGCCGACGGGCCTTCCATGGCCCAACGGCGCTCGCTCGGCATCCATGCCGAGCGCACCCCACCACAACGCCTGCACTCAGCCTCCCGACGCGTGTTTCGAGGTGTTCATGAGATCGTAG
>NZ_UTVH01000118.1 GCF_900585905.1 Pseudomonas viridiflava | reverse complement strand
AATCTGGACATCCAGAGTGGCGAACTGGTCGCCTTGCTTGGCCCGTCAGGCTGCGGCAAGACCACCTTGCTGCGCATCATCGCAGGCCTGGAGACCCCGGACGCCGGCAGCATCGTGTTCCACGGTGAAGACGTCTCCGGCCATGACGTGCGTGATCGCAACGTCGGTTTCGTGTTTCAGCATTACGCGCTGTTCCGCCACATGACCGTGTTCGACAATGTCGCGTTCGGCCTGCGCATGAAGCCCAAGCGCGAACGTCCCAACGAGACGCGGATTGCCGAGAAGGTTCACGAACTGTTGAAC
>NZ_UTVH01000036.1 GCF_900585905.1 Pseudomonas viridiflava | reverse complement strand
AAGGCCGCAAACTGCTGAATGATGAAATCGACTTCGCACTGCCCGGCCTGATGCCTATCGAGTGGTCGAGGTTTTACGCCAGCGACCTGACCGTGGACAGCGTGCTGGGGCGTGGCTGGGTGTTGCCGTGGGAACAGAGCCTGCGTCGGCGCGGCGAGTTCATCTACCTTACCGACAATCAGGGTCGCAGCGTCCCCTTCGTCACGCTTGAACCCGGCGAGCGCATTTATAACCCGCACGAGCAGGTTTATCTGGTGCGCAGCGAAGGTGGTCATTACCTGCTGCAGACGCTGGACAACATCTTCTTCTACTTCGGCGAAGTCCCCGACGACAACAGCGAAATCCCGCTGCAACGCATCGAAAACGCCCTCGGCCACTACCTGCACTTCACCCGGTTAGATAACGGCACGCTGACCGACATCACCGCCACCGGCGAGCAGCGCGTGCATCTGCATTATGAACATCCGCTGGGGCGGCTCACTGACGTCAAACGCGTCGTCAACAACGAGGCCGTCGAAACCCTCGTGCAATATCGCTACGACGATAACGGCCAGCTGTCTGAAGTGATCAATCGCAACGGCGATTCGATGCGTCATTTCAGCTATGGCGATGGCGTGATGACCAGCCACAGCAACGCGCTGGGCCTGAGCTGCCACTATCGCTGGGAAACTTTAGAGGGCCAGCCACGCGTGGTCGAACACTGGACCAGCGATGGCGAGCACTTTCACTTTCGCTACGATCTGAACGCGCGCACCACCTGGGTGACTGACGTGTTGGGTCGTGAGGCCGAAGTGCACTACAACGCCGATTATCGCGTGGTGGCCAGCAGCGATTTCGGCGGCGAACGCTACCAGATCGACCTGGACGCCAACGGCAACATGACAGGCCTGACCCTGCCCGACGGCAACATGATCACCTTGGCCTACGACCAATATTCGCGGCTCATCGAAGAGACCGATCCGCTGGGCCGCACCACCCGCTATCAGCATCACCATCTGACCTCGCTGGTCAAACAGGTGCAGTATCCGGACGGCAGCGTCTGGGCCGCAGAGTACGATAACAAGGGCAACCTGATCGGCGAAACTGATCCTCTGGGCCACACTACCGAATACCTCAACAGCGAAGATGGCCTGCCCCACACCATCATCGATGCCACGCTCAAATCCAAATACCTGTGGTGGAACAACCTGGCGCAGGTCGAGCGCTTTCAGGACTGCTCGGGCAAAAGCACGTTTTACCGCTACGACGAACGCCAGCATCTGGTCGCCGTCACCGATGCCCTGAACCAGACCACCACCCTTGAGCGCAAGCCCGACGGCGAAGTGCTGCGCATCGACCACCCGGACGGCACCGCAGAGAGCTTCACCTACAACGCCCTCGGCCAGGTGATGACCCACACCGACGGCAAGGGCCAGACCACACGCCTGCTGCGTACTGCTCGCGGCCTGCCAAGCAGCCGTCAGGATGCCAAAGGGCAGCGCATCAGCTACGAGTACGACAAGGCCATTCGCCTGACTGCACTGGTCAATGAAAACAACGCCGCGTACCGCTTTGCCTACGACGCCTCGGATCGCCTGATCGAAGAGCAACGCATCGACAACCTCACCCGCCGTTTCGCGTACAACCAGGGCGGGCATCTGACCCAAGTCGAGGAAATCGGCTACGGCGAGCGAGGCGAAAGACCAAAACGCACGACGGAATTT
>NZ_UTVH01000020.1 GCF_900585905.1 Pseudomonas viridiflava | reverse complement strand
GCCTGACAGGGAGAACCTGCTGCAGCGCCCCTCGGACAGGTGGCGGGAACGGCATCAGCGTGGATGGCCGCTTGAAACGGAGGGCAGTATAGCTGCGCTGGCGATTCTTCCCAAGGTTTTCTGTCGGCTGGCGGGCGTCTGGATCGGTGCCTGCCGGAATATTCTTGGCGCACAACGGATTAGGTGTGCTGTTTTTTCATGTGGGTCGCGGGGCGTCAATTGCCCCGATATACAGTCACAATGGGTCAAGGCATGGGCGCGAGTGGCTGGCTCTGCCATCATGCGGTTCTCTTATCGAAGACGTTCAGGAGTGAACATGAATTTCCATACCCGCAAGTGGGTCAAGCC
>NZ_UTVH01000061.1 GCF_900585905.1 Pseudomonas viridiflava | reverse complement strand
GTGGTCTGCCGGATCGGCAGTTGCTTCTTCAGCACCTCGAACATGGCCTGATAGCGGTCGCGATAGGAATCGAAGCGGTAGCCAAGCCGTAACGCTTCCTTGGGATCGTCCAGCACGCTGGTATCAGCCAGACCACGCCCTTTGAGCACTTCGAGCAAGCCGTTGGGCAGGATGCTGTCCAGACCGACCAGCTTGGGGTTGTGCGTACCGCTGCGAAGCAGCTTGAGGTTCTCCACCGCGCAGTTGTTCGACAGGAAGTAATAGTTGCCGTCGTAGCTCCAGTGC
>NZ_UTVH01000029.1 GCF_900585905.1 Pseudomonas viridiflava | reverse complement strand
CATTCGGCCTGACCGCAACGCACCTCAAGCGCACAGCGGCGCCTGAGGTGTGCCCCGACTATCCCAACAGCCCGCGCATGATCACGAACAGCAGCGACGGCCCCAGCAGGCAACCCAGCGCGGTGTAGAACGCCGCAGTCAGACAGCCATAAGGCACCAGCTTCGGATCGGTGGCCGCAAGCCCGCCCGCCACACCGCTCGACGTGCCCATCAACCCGCCGAAGATGACTGCGCTGCGCGGGTTGTTCAAGCCAATGAAAGGTGCCACGAAGGGCGTCGCGATCATCACCAGAATCGCCTTGATCAATCCC
>NZ_UTVH01000034.1 GCF_900585905.1 Pseudomonas viridiflava | reverse complement strand
TGCCGACCTGGATGGTGATGTTCTTTCGTATACCGCTGCTGGTCTGCCTTCGGGTTTGAGCATTGATGCCAATGGCCTGATCACGGGCACCCTCGCTAATAACGCTTCACAGCAAGGTCCGAATAGTGACGGCATCTATTCGGTCGTTGTGACTGCGACTGATGCAAATGGGCTGAACGTCAGCCAGACATTCACGTTGAACGTCAGCAACCCTGCGCCTAGCACCTCAGGCATCAGCGTAACGACTGCCGAAGACGCACCCATTAACGGGACGCTCGTTGCGACTGACATAGATGGCGATGCCCTTACCTTCAGCACCACTCAAAACCCGGCCAACGGCACGCTTGTACTCAACAGCAACGGTACGTATATCTACACACCAAATCCCAATTACAACGGACCGGACAGTTTTACCTACCAAGTGGCTGATGCTGACGGTGCTGTCGTCACCGCTGTTGTAAGTCTCGTTATAACAGCCGTAAACGACGCACCCAACTCTGTGGGCAGCATTGCTACCCAAGCGGCTAACGATGGCGCAGCGTTTTCCCTAGCCACGGCAGCCAATTTTGCCGACCTGGATGGCGACGTTCTTTCGTACACCGCTGCTGGTCTGCCAGCAGGTTTGAGCATTGATGCGAACGGCCTGATCACTGGCACCCTCACCAATAACGCATCGCAGCAAGGTCCGAATAGCGACGGTATTTACTCAGTGGTTGTCACTGCAACTGACGCGAATGGCCTTAGCGTCAGCCAGACGTTCTTGTTGAACGTCAGCAATCCTGTGCCTGTCACCTCAGGCATCAGCCTAACGACTGCTGAAGATTCGCCGATTAGCGGAACGCTTGTCGCGACTGACATAGATGGCGACGCGATCATTTTCAGTGCAATCCAGAACCCGGCAAATGGCACGTTGGTACTCAATAGCAACGGCACTTACATCTACACGCCAAACACCAATTACAACGGACCTGATAGTTTCACCTATCAGGTCACTGACGCTGACGGCGCTGTTGTCACCGCTGTTGTCAGCCTCGTTATAACAGCCGTCAACGACGCACCCAACTCCGTGGGCAGCATTACTGCGCAAGCGGCTAACGATGGCGCAGCGTTTTCCCTGGGTACGGCAGCGAATTTCGCTGATCTGGATGGTGATGTTCTTTCCTATTCCGTTGCTGGTCTGCCAGCAGGTTTGAGCATTGATGCGAACGGCCTGATCACTGGCACCCTCGCCAATAACGCATCGCAGCAGGGTCCGAATAGCGACGGGATCTACTCAGTAGTTGTCACTGCAGCCGACGCGAATGGGCTCAACGTCAGCCAGACGTTCTTGTTGAACGTCAGCAACCCTGTGCCTGTTACCTCAGGCATCAGCATAACGACTGTTGAAGATTCGCCGATTAGCGGAACGCTTGTTGCGACTGATATAGATGGCGACGCCATCACCTTCAGTGCCATCCAAAACCCGGCAAATGGCACGTTGGTGCTCAACAGCAACGGCACGTACACCTACACGCCAAACGCCAATTACAACGGCCCGGACAGTTTTACCTACCAAGTCACCGATGCTGATGGCGCTGTGATTACAGCAGTCGTCAGTCTGGTTGTGACAGCCGTGAATGACGCGCCCAACCCCGTGGGCAGCATTACTGCGCAAACGGCTAACGATGGCACAGCCTTCTCCCTGGGCACGGCAGCCAATTTTGCCGATCTGGATGGCGACGTTCTTTCGTATACCGTAGCTGGTCTGCCAGCGGGTTTAAGCATTGATGCGAACGGTTTGATCACTGGCACGCTAGCCAATAACGCATCGCAGCAGGGTCCGAATAACAATGGCATCTATTCGGTTGTTGTGACTGCGACTGATGCAAATGGGCTGAACGTCAGCCAGACATTCACGTTGAACGTCAGCAACCCTGTGCCTGTTACCTCAGGCATCAGCATAACGACTGCCGAAGACGCACCCATTAACGGAACACTCGTTGCAACCGACATCGATGGCGATGCCCTTACCTTCAGCACCACTCAAAACTCGGCTAACGGCACGCTGGTACTCAATAGCAACGGCACGTACACCTACACGCCAAACGCCAATTACAACGGACCAGACAGTTTCACTTATCAGGTCACTGACGCTGACGGCGCTGTCGTTACAGCGGTCGTCAATCTGGTAGTAACCGCGGTGAATGACGCCCCCAACTCCGTGGGCAGCATTGCTGCGCAAGCGGCCAACGATGGCGCAGCGTTCTCCCTGGGTACTGCAGCTAACTTTGCCGACCTGGATGGTGATGTTCTTTCGTATACCGCTGCTGGTCTGCCTTCGGGTTTGAGCATTGATGCGAACGGCCTGATCGCTGGCACCCTCGCCAATAACGCTTCACAGCAAGGTCCGAATAGTGACGGCATCTATTCGGTCGTTGTGACTGCGACTGATGCAAATGGCCTCAGCGTCAGCCAGACATTCACGTTGAACGTGAGTAATCCTGCGCCTGTTACCTCAGGCATCAGCTCAACGACTGCTGAGGATTCGCCGATTAGCGGAACGCTTGTTGCGACTGACATTGATGGCGACGCCATCACTTTCAGTGCAATCCAGAACCCGGCAAATGGCACGTTGGTGCTCAACAGCAACGGCACGTACATCTACACGCCAAACACCAATTACAACGGACCTGATAGTTTCACCTATCAGGTCACTGACGCTGACGGCGCTGTTGTCACCGCTGTTGTCAGCCTCGTTATAACAGCCGTCAACGACGCACCCAACTCCGTGGGCAGCATTGCTGCGCAGGCGGCCAACGATAGCGCAGCGTTTTCCCTGGGTACGGCAGCGAATTTCGCTGATATGGATGGTGATGTTCTTTCCTATTCCGTTGCTGGTCTGCCAGCAGGTTTGAGCATTGATGCGAACGGCCTGATCACGGGCACCCTCGCCAATAACGCATCGCAGCAGGGCCCAAACAACAACGGCATCTACTCGATCGTTGTGACCGCGACTGATGCAAATGGGCTGAACGTCAGCCAGACGTTCACGTTGAACGTGAGTAATCCTGCGCCTGTTACTTCAGGCATCAGCATGACGACTGCCGAAGACGCACCCATTACCGGGACGCTCGTTGCGACTGATATAGATGGCGATGCCCTTACCTTCAGCACCACTCAAAACCCGGCCAACGGAACGTTGGTGCTCAACAGCAATGGCACGTACATCTACACGCCAAACGCCAATTACAACGGCCCGGACAGTTTTACCTATCAGGTGGCCGATGCTGACGGCGCTGTCGTTACAGCAGTCGTCAATCTGGTAGTAACCGCGGTGAATGACGCGCCCAACTCCGTGGGCAGCATTGCTGCGCAGGCGGCCAACGATGGCGCAGCGTTTTCCCTGGGTACGGCAGCCAATTTTGCCGATCTGGATGGCGACGTTCTTTCGTATACCGTCGCTGGCTTGCCAGCAGGTTTGAGCATTGATTCGAACGGCCTGATCACCGGCACCCTCGCCAATAACGCATCGCAGCAGGGTCCGAATAACAATGGCATCTATTCGGTTGTTGTGACTGCGACTGATGCAAATGGGCTGAGCGTCAGCCAGACATTCACGTTGAACGTCAGCAACCCTGCGCCTAGCACCTCAGGCATCAGCATAACGACTGCCGAAGACGCACCCATTAGCGGAACGCTCGTTGCAACTGACATTGACGGCGACACCCTCACCTTTAGCACCACTCAAAACCCAGCTAACGGCACGTTGGTGCTCAACAGCAATGGCACGTACACCTACACGCCAAACGCCAATTACAACGGCCCGGACAGCTTTACCTACCAAGTCACTGATGCCGATGGCGGCGTCGTTACCGCAGTCGTCAATCTGGTAGTCACCGCAGTTAATGATGCTCCCAACTCAGTCGGCAGTATCACCACCCAATCAGCAAGCGATGGTTCACGTTTTGCACTTGATACCGCAGCCAACTTTGCCGATCTGGATGGCGACGTTCTTTCGTACACCGTCGCTGGTTTACCAGCAGGTTTGAGCATTGATGCGAACGGTTTGATCACTGGCACGCTGGCTAATAACGCGTCGCAGCAGGGCCCAAACAAAAATGGCATCTATTCCGTGGTGGTCACTGCTACCGATGCTAACGGCCTTAACGTCAGCCAGACGTTCAACCTGAGCGTGATCAACCCTGCGCCAACCACTGCTGGTTCAACTGTTACCACGGTGCAAGACACCGTCGTTAACGGAACGCTCGTGGCGACTGACATTGATGGCGACGCACTTACCTTCATCGCTACGCAAAACCCGGCCAACGGCACGCTGGTACTCAACAGCAACGGCACCTACATCTACACGCCAAACGCCAATTACAGTGGCAGCGACAGCTTCACTTATCGGGTGCTGGACGCCGATGGCGGCGTGGCGACGGCGACCGTCAGCCTGCTGATTGGTGCTGTAAACAGCGCCCCCGCCCCGGTTGGAACCATCACCACTCAAGCCGCCAATGATGGCGCAGGTTTCTCGCTGGCCACGGCGGCAAACTTCGTTGATCAGAACGGTGAGACGCTGGTATACACGGCGACCGGCTTGCCAGCAGGGTTGGGCATTGATGCAACCGGGCTGATCTCTGGCACGTTGCTCAGCAACGCCTCGCAACAAGGTGCAACTAACAATGGCGTCTACTTCGTCGTTGTCACGGCAACCGACGCCAGCGGCCTGAGCACCAGCCAGACCTTTACCCTCAACGCGAGCAACCCGGCGCCTGTCACGTCGGGCATTTCGGTGACCACACCAGCGGACACTCCGATCAACGGCGCGCTGGCAGCTACAGACATTGACGGTGATGCGGTGACTTTCAGCGTCACGCAAAACCCGGTCAACGGCGTCGTGGTGCTCAACGGCGATGGCACGTTTGTCTATGTCCCGAATGCGAACTACAGCGGGCCGGACAGCTTTGCCTATCAGGTTGCCGACGCTGATGGCGCCACTACCGTCGCGGTGGTGAGTCTGACGGTCAATGCTGCCAACAGTGTGGCAGCACCCGCTCCCACTCAGGCACCCGCACCCGATACGGCGACGTCAGGCAATGGCAGCGCGCCAGTGGTGCTACCCACTGTGAACGTGCCAGCGCCCATCGTGGTTGCACCGGTCGATCCATTGCCTGCCAGTCTGGTAGCGGCCAACGGTTTCTCTCTATCCGCTTCGCCCGCACCAACCCTGCAGCCTTTTGCTGACACGATTCGCCCCATGAATGCGTTTCGCGATGGTAATTACGATCCGGTCATACTCGATGCGGTAAACGGAGTGAAGCGTCTGGATGGCCTCACGACCCTCGGTAACGCACGACCTATGCAGGACTTCGTCCAGGGTTTGAGCCCGCTGAGCTCAAGCACCGAGATTTCTTCAGGCGGCGCACCCGTGTCGGAGGCGGTTGGCGACCTGAACGAGGTCAACCGCCAGCCTCTGCAGGTCGAGCAAATGCAGCAAGGTGCGCAAACGGCGGCGATCGACGATTCCCGCACTAGCGCCGCGACCATCGGTCAGGGGGAAGCTCAACCCCAGGCACAGGATGCGCCTGCCGAAGCCGAACAGGCGATCGTCGTACCGCAAACCTTGAGCCAGCAGTTGGCAAGAGCCAGTGCGATACGGGAAGAGCAGATCCAGGCGCTGGGCAAACTGCTGGCGGGATAAGCCTGGGCGCTTGCCATTCATCCGAATCCAGCGATCGGATGAGCTACCCCGCAACCCTGCAACCCCTTGTGGTTGCGGGGTTATCGCCGTTTGACCGGGGTTCGGAACAACTGTTTTCCAGGCCAACTAAGTACAGACTCGACGAGCGCCCCTCCAGATCTTTGTATCGCAGCCGAATTGCTGATCAGGCGAAACAATTTTTTGTCAGCGTACAGGCACACCAACTAAGGTTGTCTACGCTAGAACTAAATCCAGAGCAAGCGCTCGAGAAGTCGAGTGGTAGTCTGAGGGAAGTTACATGTACAGGTACGTACTTTCACACCACCCCATCACACACTTCAAGCAGGGTTTATTAGTCGGTCTGGTATTGGCGGTTACTGCCTGCACAATCATCCCGCAGCCGCTGGACGTTGATGCCCAGGCCCTACGCAGTAAGGCCGCGATCGATGCCACCATTGCTTCAGAAGAGCCGGTCAGCGGCCCGATTTCCCTTTATGAAGCAATGGCCCGCGCGCTCAAATACAACCTGGATCAGAAGATCGAGCTGATGGACGAGATGTTTCGTCAGCGCCAGCTCGACCTGAGCAGCACCGGCATGCTTCCCACTATTGTCGGCTCGTTGAGCTACAACGGTCGTGACAACGAAGCGGGTTCAAGCAGCAGGTCGCTGCTGAGCGGCCGCCAATCCCTGGAGCCGTCAACCTCGTCGGAAAAACAGTCCAATGCCGCTGACCTGACCGCCAGCTGGGACGTCCTTGATTTCGGCCTGTCTTACGTTCGCGGCCTGCAGGCGGCCGACGAGAAACTGATTGCCGCCGAGCGGCGGCGCAAGGTCATCAACCGCATTCAGGAAGACGTGCGCACCGCCTACTGGCGCGCGGTGAGTGCCGACCGCACTTTCAGGCAGCTGGTGGACCTGGAAGCGCTGGCGCAAAAGGCGCTGTTACAGACACAACAACTAGAAGCCAGGCGCCTGGTGCCGCCGATGACCGTACTCGCCTACCAGCGCGATCTGCTGCAGGTTCAGGGTGACGTGCAGAAGCTGCAACGCGAACTCTCGCTGTCGAAGAACCAGCTGGCGGCACTTATCAACCTGCGCCCGGACACCCGCTATTCGCTGGTGCTGCCCGACCGCACCGACATCGTGCCGGAGCTGCCGGGTTCGGCTGACGAAATGATGATGGTCGGCCTGCGTTTCCGTTCAGAGCTGCGCGAAGGCGGTTATCGCCAGCGGATCAATGCCAACGAGCTGACCGCGTCGCTGATCCGCGCGTTGCCCAGCCTTAAAGGCATCATCGGCCTCAACTACGACTCCAACGAATACCTCTACAACGACAAGTGGATGCGTTACAGCGGCCAGATCAGCTGGAACCTGATCAACCTGTTCCGTTACCCGATGCAGAAGCAGGCTCTGGAAGCGGAAGGCAAGGTGATCGAGCAGCGGCAACTGGCCCTGACTCTTGCGGTCATGACCCAGATTCACGTCTCGCGGGTGCGCTTCATCCGTTTCTCTCAGGAGCTGACCACCATCCGCAGCGCTGAAGAAGTTCAGAGTCACATCCTCAACCTGTCACGGGGTGGTTTCCAGGCCCGCACGGTCAGCCAGCAGGCCGTGGTACGTGAAGAAATGAACGCGATTCTGGCCGAAATTCGTTACGACGCTGCATACGCGGATGTGCAGAACGCCTACGCCAACCTGTATGCCTCCATGGGCCTGGATAACTTCGACTTCGACATCCGCGAGGACGAAAGCATTTCCTCGATTGCTGGCAAGCTCGAACACTACTGGAGCGAGCGCGCCAGCACCCTGCCCGCCATGGCAGAACCCGAGCCACTCAAGAGCGCCGCGCTATGAATTACCTGCGTCAGATAGTGATCCTGGGCGCAGCGACGATGTGTTCGCTGAACGCCATTTTCCCGATGTCGCAGGCAGCAGAGCCAGCGCCCGTCACGCCGCTACTCAGGCCTGCCGTGCCCGCGCCGAAAGGCCCTGCGGTGGCCGAACCGTTGAAGACGCTAGGCACTGTGCGCCTGCCTGCTCCAGGCGCTGAACCGGGCGGCGTACCCCTGGCGACAGCCAGTGACACACCCCAGGCGCGCGGCCTGATACGCGCCGTGCGAGAAGCGACGCTGTCGGCGGCGGTCACCGGGCAGATCATCAAGATGCCGTTTGCCGAAGGCACTTCATTCAAGAAAGGCGACCTGCTGGTGGAGTTCGATTGCGAGCGGCCCCAGGCCGAACTTCGCGCTGCACAGGCCGCCATGCAGGTGGAACAGAAAACTGTGGAGACCAATGAAGAGCTGGAGCGCTTCAACTCCATCGGCAAGTTCGACCTGTTGATTTCGGTCTCCAAGCTCAACAAGGCCAAGGCCGAAGTCGAAGCGCTGAATGCGCAGATCAAAGGCTGCCGCATCAGCGCGCCGTTCAATGGCGGGGTTGTCGAGCGTCACTTGCGGCTGCACGAGTCGGCGTCGCTGGGCGAGCCCTTACTGCGTATTGTCGACACCTCGGGGCTGGAGCTGGATGTCATCGTGCCCTCGCAATGGCTGCAGTGGCTGGCGCCAGGCACGCCTTTCCGTTTCCGCATCGATGAAACCGGCGAGGTTGCCGACGCAGTGGTCGACCGCCTGCTGCCTTCCGTCGATCCGGTGAGCAAGACCATCAAGATCATTGGCCGTTTCAGCACCCGGCCTGCGGCGCAGGTGATTCCGGGGATGAGCGGCAGCGCCAGTTTTGTCCGCGATGGAGTGGCCCGGCAATGAGTATTACGGTGCAACTGCCGCCCAATTTGCCCAGCGATACTGACCGCGCCCACAATGCCGCCCTGCACCTGTTGACCCTGGAAGCTGAAATTCGCGAGCAGGCGGACGAAGACCGCTTGTTTTTTCACCTGGTCAACTCGTTACGTCAGTTGGTGCCCTACGATCAGGCCATGGCCTGGAGCACAACGCGGCCCAACGCTGGCTGGACGTTGCGAACCGTTTCGGGTTTGCCAGTGGCTGATCGGCACACGCCCCTTGCCCAGGCCTTGCAGCGCCAGTTGCAGCGATGGCAGCAAGGCGGCCAGCTAGACACCGCCGCTGCGCTGGAGCTTGATCCGGCTGGCGATGACGACGACGTGATGGCGGAGTTCGCGCTGCGACAGGGCTTCTGGCTACCTCTGGCCCAGGATCAGGGATCGCCGCGCAGTGGATGCCTGTTTCTGCGCGTCGAGCCGTTCAACCCGCGTGAAAAGCTCTTGTTGCAGCGCCTCGGCGCGACGTACAGCCACGCCCTGAAAGCCTTGGCGCCACGGCGCTCATTCATGCGCCGGTTGCCTGTGTCCAGGCGCAGTGCAGGCATCGCCGCCGTTGTGCTGCTGGGGCTGGCGTTCATTCCGGTGCGTCTGAGCGTGATGGCGCCGGTGGAAGTGGTGGCCGACCGACCGTTTGTGTTGACCGCACCCATCAACGGGGTTATCCGCAATGTGCTGGTGGCGCCCAACGCCGCAGTGGTCGCCGGGCAGCCGCTGGTTCAGTTCGAAGACATCCAGCCGCGCAATGAAATGGTCCTCGCTCAGCAGCAACTGGCCGTTGCCGAAGCCAAGGATCGCCGCACGGCGGCCGCAGCCTTCCATGATGCGGACGCCGCCCATGAGATGGCCATTGCCTCTGCCGAACACGATCTGGCGCGGGTCAGCTACAACTATGCGCTGGAAGTCTTGCAGCGTACCCGCGTCGACAGCCCCACCGAGGGCCTGGCGGTATACAGCGACCGCCGCGACTGGGAAGGTCGCTCGGTCATGGTGGGCGAAGAAATCCTGCAAGTCGCCGACCCGCAGCACATCGCGTATCGCGTCGACCTGTCCACTGCCAACGCCATCGAGCTGGCGCGGGATAACCCGGTCAGCATTTACCTGGAGAGCGCGCCGTTGGGGGGCATCTCGGCACGCCTGGTCTCGGTGAGCTATACGCCGAAAACCAATGCCGCGGGCACCACCAGCTATACGCTGATGGCGGCAGGTGAAGGCAGCGAATTACCGCGTATCGGTTCGCGCGGTACGGCTCGGGTCTACGGCGGCCATGCGCCGCTGATTGTTCAGTTGCTGCGCCGCCCTATTGCTGCGGCGCGCCAGTTCCTGGGGGTGTGAAATGGTCAGCGATGATGCCCTGCTCCCGGCGCTGCGCCAGGAACTGCGCCTGGAACCGGTCACGTCAGTCGGCGAATCCCTGCCTCGCTGGCGCCTGTACGACCCGCTACAGCACCGTTTCTTTCTGATTGGTGAAGACGACGTCGGCCTGCTGTCGCTGTGGCACTGCGGCACCGTCAAAGGCCTGCGCCAGGCCTGCGCCGCGCGCAACTCGGTGCTGGACGAAGATCTGCTGGACGGCTTGCTGTGTTTTCTGCGTGATCATCATTTGCTGCAACCGACGGGCAGCCAGGCCCTGCAACGACTCGCCGGGCAGCGGCAGCAGATGGCTGGCAAAAGCATGAGCGCAAGGGTCAACCGCTTATTGGCATTCCGCTTGCCGCTGTGGAACCCCCATCGGCTGATCACCTTTCTGATGCCAGCCATCGATGGCATTGGTCAGCGCTCTGTGCTGATCGGCTGGAGTGTGCTCACCTTGCTGGGTCTGTACCTGACGAGTCGCCAGTGGGACCAGTTCGTCGGCACGTTCAGCGATTTTTTTTCCCCTGCCGGGTTTCTCGCCTATGGCGTGGCACTGGCTGGCCTCAAGATCTGGCACGAGCTGGGGCACGCTTACATGGCGGTCAGAAGCGGCTGTCGGGTAGGCAGCATGGGCATTTCGATCTTCATGGGCCTGCCGATGCTGTACACCGAAATGAGCGACGTGGCCCGCCTCGACAACCATCGCCAGCGCATGTGGATTGCCGCCGGTGGCGTGTTTGCCGAGACCTTTGTAGCGGGCCTGGCAACCCTGGCCTGGGCGATATTTCCCGAGGGACCGGCGCGCAGCACGGCGTTCGTGATCGCCACGTCAAGCTGGCTGACCAGCCTGGTCATCAACCTCAACCCGTTGTCGCGCTTTGACGGCTACTACTTCCTCAGCGATGCCCTGCGCATTGACAACTTGCAACCCAGGGCACTGGCTTACGGCCAGTGGATGCTGGGCCGCGTCCTGTGGGGCGCCATCGAACCTGCGCCGGAGCCGGTAAGTCGAGGTCGGGCATTGTTTTTCAGCACCTATGGCGCAGGGGTATGGCTTTACCAGATCACGCTCAGTTGCACGATTGCCTGGATTGCCTATCAGACGCTGTTCAAGGCACTGGGGGTGCTGCTGTTGTTGTACACGCTGTGGCATTTCATCGGTCGTCGCCTGATGCGTGTTGGCGCGCACTGGTGGCGCCTGCGCAATGCAATCGCCTGGCGCAGGCGCATTGTGCTGGGCGGCATCGGCGGTTTGCTCCTGCTGGGGCTGATCCTGCCACTGGACCGGCGAGTGGCCATTCCGTCAGTACTGGGCTGGGCTGGCGAAGTGCCGGTGCAAGCGCCAGAAAACGCGCGGATCGAGCAATTGTTCATGCAGCCCGGCGTCTCGGTCCAGGCCGGTGAATTGCTGGTGCGTTTCTACTCGCCAGAGCTGGACAGCAAGCGGGCGAAAGCCGAACTGGATTTGACCATTGCCACGCAACGCCTGGACCGTGTCGGCGGCGACTTGAAGGACCGCGCTGAAACCACCGTGCTGCTGCAACAGCAATTGCAGGCGCGTGCTGACCTGCAGGGCCTGGCGGAGCGCTCGAAGATGCTTGAGTGGCGCGCACCGCAAAGTGGCCTGCTGGTCGATATGCCTGCCAGCCTCGACGCAGGCCAATGGGTGCGCCCGCAAACGACGTTGGGCCGTGTTCTGCATGGTCAGGCACAGGATGTCAGCGGTTTTGCCACTGCCGGTGATCTGGCCCGGCTGGAGCAAGGCGCCGAGGGTGTGTTCCTGCCTGAAGATCCCAGCCTGCCCTCGCGCAGGGTGGTGCTGCAGTCGATGGAGACCACCGCCACGGAATTCATCACCCCGGACAGCCTCAGCTCGCGCTACGGCGGCCCGATAGCGACTCAGGCAAATGCCGCCGAAAGGTCAGTGCCAGTGGTGGCGCAGCATCGGGTCAACTTTCTGGTGCGTGATGCCCAGGGCTCGGCGTTGCCACTGCGACTGCGCGGGCAGATAGAGGTGCAGGCCACGCCACAAAGCCTGGCGCAACAGATTCTGGCGCGGCTCTGGCAGTTATTCATCATCGAGCTGCGCAATTGAATCGCCAGCCGCCAAACAGGAGGGAACGCCATGATCAGCCGTAGAACGTTTCTAAAAGGCTCGGCGGCGTCGTTACTCGGCTCAGCCGTAGCCTCACCAACTCTGGCCTACGCATCCGCAGATCCCGCGACGGCGAGCAAACGCCTGATCTTTGGTTACCCGGCAGGTGCCAGTGGCAGTCGTCTGGCCGCGGGCTGCCTGCCTTTGCTGGATGCCGACTATCGCCTGGATAACATTGAGGGTCGCAACACACGCAACGCCAGCGACACGGTGCGCAGCGCGCTGCCAGATGGCGAGACGCTGCTGCAGGTGATTTCATCCTCGCTGACGCTGTTTCCCAGCGTGTACAAGCATCTCGAATTCGACCCGCTGACCGATTTCGCTCCCGTGGCGCTGATGGGTGATTTTCCCTATGCGTTGGCCGTTGGTCCGCTGGTGCCTCGTCAGGTCACCACGCTCTCTCACTATCTGCACTGGGTCGCCGATAACCCGGATGCACGCAACGTCGGTGTTTCCATTTATGGCTCCCTCGGCCACCTGGCCGTACGGATCCTGGCCAGGGAAAGCGGCGCTGCCGTACGGGTGCAACCTTACAGCTCCACCAAAGCCGTGATTCAGGACCTCAAGGACCGCAATCTGGCCGCGGCTTTTCTAGCGCCGGGCAATGGCTTGAGTGTCGACGGCAGCACGCCGATGCGCGTGCTTGGTGTCACCTCCAGGCAACGCTTGAGTTACTGGTCTCAATTACCGTCACTGGCTGAACAGGGCATCGACAATATGGACATCACCGGCTGGTTTGGCTGGTTCGCTCCGGCAGCGACGCCGGCGAGCATCCTGCAACCGTTGCGCGAACGCATTGCCCTGATGCAGCGAACGCCCGGGTATGCAGCCTTGCAACAACAGTTGTTGCTGACCCAGGTGAGCCAGTCACCAGCGCAGATAACCGCACGCATGCGCGAAGAGATCCAGGCCTATCGTGCGCTGGTGGACACCTATCGCATCAGCAAGATGGACTGAGTTCGCTCAAGGAGCACGAGATGATTGACCGCCGACAATTTCTGACCGCCACCGGCCTGATGGGCCTGGCGTCGATTCTGCCCCACGCCAGTGCTGGAGAGTCGGCTCAGGGCCGATTGCTTTTTGGCTACCCTCCCGGCGCGATAGGTACCGAATTGGGTGACGGCTGTCTTCAAATCCTGAACACGTATTCGAGGGTCAAGTACGCATTTGAATTCCAGGAGGGGCACAACTCCCGGGACGCCAGCATCATGGCGCGTAAGGCCGCTCCGGACGGGCTCACGTTGCTGCAGACGCAGTCGACCTCGCTGGTGCTGCTGCCCAACGCGTTCAAGAACCTGGGCTACGACCCCTTGAACGACTTCGCGCCCGTAGCGGCGCTTGGGGAGCTGACCTTTTCCCTGACAGTAGGGCCAGCGGTACCCGCCAGCGTGAACACCCTGGACCGCTATCTGGAGTGGGTAGCGGCCAATCCTGATCAGACTGACATCGGCTTCGCCATGCATGGCTCTCACGGCCACCTCGCCATCATGATGCTGAGTCGTGCCAGATCCGTGCTTGTCCGGCCGCGCGCCTACAAAGGTTCACTGGCGCTGTTAAAGGATCTCGCCAGCGGCGCCATAGCGGCAGGCATGACGACCGCCTGTAATGGCAATGCCAGCATCTGGAACAGCGGCAAGTTGCGTTCAATCGCGATAACCCGCAGCGAGCGCCTGGATTATTGGCCTCATGTGCCGACGTTCGCCGAGCTGGGCCTGGCCGAAATGGACTTCTGCGCCTGGTTCGCGTGGTTCGCGCCGGCCGCGACTCCGGCGGGGATTTTGACAACCTTGCGCGACGACGCGGCGCGAATGAAAGCAACGCCTGAATATGCAGCGCTGGGGCGTCAGCTCTATCTCACGCCACTGAATATGGACCCGGCTCGGTTTCGCGAGCGTATCACCCAGGAGGGTGAGCGTTACCGGCTTATGGCGCAGTACTTGAAGCTTCAGCAACTGGAATGACAAAAAGCCATCACCGCTGGTCAGTTAACGATTCTTCAGCAGGAACTTTCAGCGCATCATTAAGTTGCATTTGTTAAAACCCGCTTTAGTTCCAACCCGGGTTTTGCACGAACTAACGAGGGGCCGTAAACCCTCAACGGAAGCTGTAAAGCAAGGATATGAAGATGTTCAACCGCAGACAGTTTTTGCTCGGGTCTGGCGCCTTGGCAATAAGCGCAGCCCTCTCACCAATAAGCACTGCCCACAGTGCGCCCAGCACCGGGCGATTGGTCTTCGGCCTCGGTACCGGGGCAACCGGCGGCTTACTTGCGAACACAGCGCTTAGTCTGCTGGACCAGCAGTTCCATACTGGCTACAGGCTGGATGTGATGGACTCACGCAACACCTTGGCGGCTACGGAAGCGGTCAAGGACGCGGCACCCGACGGCATGACGCTGTTGCAGGCCCAGTCAAGCTCCATGGTGCTGTTCCCGAGCATGTACCGGGCCTTGAATTATGACCCGCTCAATGATTTCGAGCCCCTGGCGATCATGGGTGAATACACTTACTGCCTGACCGTCGGACCTGCCGTGCCGACGTCGGTTACGACCCTGGATGGCTATCTCGCCTGGGTCTCGAAAAACCCGGAATACCGCGATATTGGTTCGGTATTGTATGGCTCGCAATCGCACCTGATCAGCCTGATGCTGGCCCGTGGCAAGGAAGTGGCCATCCGCCCGCAGTCGTACAAATCTCCGATCTCGCTGATCAACGATCTGGACAACAAGTCACTGGCCGCCGCGATTACCCTGGCGGGTACCAAAGCGACCCTGGGCAAGAATCTGCGGGTGCTGGCTGTCAGCAGCAAACAGCGGCTGCCAGCCTGGCCCGAGGTGGCGACGTTCATCGAGCAGAAGACACCGGAAATCGACATCATCGGCTGGTACGGCTGGTTTGCCCCGGCACGTATGCCCGCCCAGACCGCCAAGGCTCTGCGCGAGAAGATCATTGCGATCCAGGCAACGCCCGACTATGTGGCCTTGCAGAAAAATCTGTTGTTGACTCATGCCGAACAGAGTCCTGCGCAGATCAGCGAGCGGATATCGAAGGAAATCGCCGACTATCGGGCGCTGGTTGCACGCTATGGCCTGACCCAGCTGGGTTGAGGCTGCAGGCGAGCGAACCATCGCAAGGACCATCAGGTCACCCGCCTTGGCAGGCCCTGGCTAATCCGCCGCGCAGCTGTGGCGGTATTTTTTCTCCACCAGGTCGCTGGCGTCTTTTCCGACCAGGCTCTGCGTGGAGTAGTCCATGGCGGTAGCACGAACCGAGACGACCTCAAGGCAGCGAATGTCTGAACGTGTCCACACTCGCTCGAACACCGTCGGACCCACGCTCGCCCCGCGTGCGTAGGGCCCTTCAAACATGATCCTGCCAATGGCGTCTGGTAGCAGAGCACCCGAGGCGTCGTAGGCGTCCAGATCGATCTGCACGCTTTTCAGGCTCAAGCGGGCCGTGTTGGAAATGCCAACCGATACGTCTACCGTGCCATCCTCGCTGTTGAATGACGGCGCCAGGTAATTGATGACCACCGGCACACTGGCGCTAGTGCGCGAAGGCGCCATCGACCCACAGCCTGCAAGTAAGAACGAACAAGTAACGGCAACTAACACCCTCATCCATGACCTCCTGCTCCGTAACTAAAAACGCCGTTGTTGAATGACGCGACCGTACTAAAATCGCGATCGATATTCAACTAAGATATTTCGCCAACTGCAGCGTTCAACTAATCACTCCCTGATCTGACGAAATCCCCGGCGCTGCGTCCCATGAACCGTAGGAGCGCCCTTGCCCGCGATAGCGTCAGGCCAGTCGACCAAAGCATCGGCGCTGTTAACGCATCGCGCGCAAGGTGGAATATCACGCCTGTCACACCTGCAAGGCGGCGCAGCGGATTTTGGCGGGCATCGGGCTCACCCCGCCCCGCCCGAGGCAGCGCTGGTGTCGCGCCTGCCACGCCACGTTGGCTACTTCAGCTGCAACGTCTCAATCCACAGCGCACCCTTGCCTGAAGGCGCTTCACTGACGCGCGTCAACGCGCCCTTCTCACCTATTGCATAGACCCCGATCCGGTTGGCTTTCTCACCGGTGGTCAGCAGCCATTTGCCGCTGGGGGAGAACGAAATATTGCGTGGCTGCTGCTCTTCGATGGCGTAGTTGTCGAGGAACGTCAGCGCCCCACTGGCAGCGTCCACTGCAAAGGCCGACACCGAATTACTGGTGCGCTCAGTCATCAACAGCAGGCGGCCGTCGGGGGACATGCGCAGGTCCGCGGCCCAGATTCGAGGCGTCGGGTCGTCTTTCAAATCATTGTTGCTGGCATCGCGAACTTCGCCATGGACCAGTTTGAGGCGGGCGGGCACGCCATTGGCAATGCCGATTTCGCGCAGCGCGCCGGTCTTGTCGTCGATGGCGAAGGCGGTGACGGTGCCGCTCATCTCACCGACCACGTAAAGATATTTACCGTTTGGTGAAAAGGCCAAATGGCGCGGCCCGGTTTTCGCCGGCACGCTGACCGAGCCACTGCCGATCGGGCTCAACTCGCCGGTGTTTGCGTCGAGGCTGAACTGCAGCACTTTATCGGCCCCCAGATTGCCGACATAGGCAAACCGATTGCTGGGGTCGGTGCGCAGCGAGTGCGCGTGGGGCCCGGTCTTGTAGTGATGGATTTTTTCGGCCGGCGTGTAAGCGTCGTCAATCGCCTGCACGGTAATGGCATCAGCGCCGTAGGAAGCGCCCATGAGAAACCGTCCACTGCGATCGGTCGCCAGGTAGGCAAGGCTTTCGGCCAGAGGCCCTCGGGATAACTCGGTAAGACGCCCATCTTTGGGATCGATACTGAAACCCACCACCTGAAATGGCTTGACCCGTAGCGCGGCGAACAGCACCTTGCCGTCGGGGGTGATCGCCATGGGGTTGACCATGTCGCCCGCCTTGACCTGCTCCACCAGGCTCAGCTTGCCGTTGCTTTCATCCAGCAGGTACTGGGAAATCATGCCGTCACCGGGGCTTGAGATGTAAGCGAAGGTAGCGGCGCTGGCTTGCATGCCGAAACTGCAGGCAGCCGCAGCAGCCATCAGAAGAGGTTTGTTCACGTTGTATCCTTATTTTTATGAGCTGTTCTCAGTCATCCTATGACTCATCGGAAAATACATCAATTGCTGTTTGCGCCCGGATGAAAAGCTGTCGTTAGCCTGCTTTCCTTTGTTCACCGTGCGGGTGATGATGGGCCCACACCCTGCCGACCGCCATCGCGAAACGAGCCTCATGCCCGCCAGCCCGCCGCCCTCTCCCACTGCCCAGCCCAACACGTTGATGGTCACTCTGCAGATCATCTCCGTGGTGTTCTATACCTTCGTCGCGTTCCTGTGCATCGGTTTACCCATCGCTGTGCTGCCAGGCTATGTGCATGACCAGCTTGGCTTCAGCGCCGTGGTGGCCGGGCTGACGATTGGCTCGCAATACCTCGCGACCCTGCTCAGTCGGCCAATGGCCGGACGCATCTGCGACACGATTGGTACCAAGCGCGCCGTGGTGTACGGCATGGTGGGCATCGCCGTGAGTGGTGGGCTGACCTTGATAGCCGCACTGCTGGAGCCATGGCCAGCCATCAGCCTGGGCATACTGATCGTGTCGCGCCTGTTCCTTGGCGTGTCCCAGGGGTTGATCGGTGTAGGCAGCATCAGCTGGTGCATTGGCAAAGTGGGTGCGGAACACACCGCCAAGGCGATTTCCTGGAACGGCATCGCGTCCTACGGCGCCATCGCCATCGGCGCGCCACTGGGTTATCTGATGAGTCGCGAGTGGGGCTTTTTCACGCTCGGCATCGCCTTGACGGCCATGGCATCGCTGGCCCTGCTGGTGATTCGCAAGCAACCTTCAATTGCAGTGCTCAAGGGCGAGCGACTGCCGTTCTGGTCCGTGTTCGGCCGCATCGCACCTTACGGCGCCAGCCTGACCCTGGCCTCGATCGGCTACGGCACGATGACCACGTTCATCACCCTGTTTTATGTCAGCCGGGGGTGGGAAGGCGCCGCGTGGTGCCTGAGCGTGTTCGGCGTGTGTTTCATTGCTGCACGCCTGTTGTTCATCGGCGCTATCAATCGCCTCGGCGGCTACATCAGCGCGATGCTGTGCATGGGCATTGAAACCCTGGGGCTGCTGTTGCTCTGGCTGGCACCCGGCACCGAGTTTGCGCTGGCAGGAGCCGGTCTGACCGGGCTTGGCCTGTCGCTGGTCTACCCGGCGCTGGGTGTCGAAGCCATCAAACGGGTCCCGGCCACCAGTCGCAGCGCCGGATTGAGTGCGTATGCCGTGTTTTTCGATCTGGCACTGGCCATTGCAGGACCAATCATGGGCGCCATTGCTCTCGGGCTGGGATATGCTTCGATCTTCTTTTTCGCCTCACTGCTGTCACTGGCCGGTTTTGGCCTCACCTGGATGCTGTCACGGCGCCCACGCCTTTAGTCCTGGCGGCGCAGACGGGTGAACTGCCGCTGCGTCAGCCAGTCGGATCTACATATTCTGCTTTAGGAGCTTGCGCGTGCCCTCTGATTCCGCTGACCCACTTGAGACGGTACCGTGCGCCGACGTCATGGACGTGACTGACGCCCCGGACATCCACCGCCTGCGCGTGCTGACGGTCAACACCCACAAAGGCTTCACCGCCCTGAACCGGCGCTTCATCCTGCCGGAACTGCGTGAAGCCGTACGCAGCACCGAAGCAGATCTGGTCTTTCTGCAGGAGGTCCAGGGCAGCCATGACAAACACGCGTCCCGCCATGAGCACTGGCCGGAAACGCCACATTACGAGTTCCTCGCTGACAGTATGTGGAGTGACTTTGCCTACGGTCGCAATGCGGTGTACCCGAACGGCCACCATGGCAACGCCATTTTGTCCAAGTACCCGATTCTGGAATACCGCAACCTCGACATCTCGATTACCGGCCCGGAACGCCGCGGCCTGCTGCATTGTGTCCTGCAAGTGCCAGGGCATGATCAGGTACACGCCATCTGCGTGCACCTGAGTCTGCTGGAAAGCCACCGGCAGTTGCAGCTGGACCTGCTGTGCAAACTGCTCGACACCCTGCCCGCTCATGCCCCAGTGATCATCGCCGGTGACTTCAATGACTGGCAGTTGCGGGGCAACAAGCGCCTGGCGCGTTGCGACTACTTGCACGAGGCGTTTGAACGTAATCACGGCGTGTTGGCCAAGACCTATCCGGCGCGGTTCCCGATGCTGCGCCTGGATCGCGTGTATCTGCGTAATGCCACCAGCCACGCGCCACGCATTCTGGGCAACAAACCCTGGACGCACTTGTCAGACCATCTCCCACTGACAGTGGAAGTGCATCTTTAATCGCGCTTGCGCATAACAACTAGTTACTGGCAATAGCGATTCCGCATAACAACTAATTATCGGCAACCAGCGCCCCCTCATAGTCTTGACGGGTCGATGGTTGCGTTCTTTACTGTCAGTTAGTTGCTGATACGCCGTCGGTAAATAACTACCAGATCGCACTATTAACCGAGATATTTATCACGCGATCGACGACGGCAGTGAGATGAGCAGTGGCCCCTCTGAATCGCGCAGGGAGTACACTTATGGACAATTTCTCGCGACACGCCAGGCGCTCTGCCCTTCGCCTCATCACTGCAACATCCCTTAATCTACTGGCGCTCCAGGCTCAGGCAGACTGCAACCTCAACGCCACCATCGCCTCTACTTTGCAAGTCTGCGACAGTGGAACCAGCCGCCCGCTAAGTAAACCTGAAGGCAATAACACATTGATTTTCCCCCGAGGCGGAACGGGCGAAGTGTTGGGTTCCGTTTCATTTGGCGCAGGCAGCGACAGCGTCGAGATGGACTCGGGAAGAGTGGATGGCAACTTCAATCAAGGTGCGGGCAATGACGCGTTTCGCCTGACATCGGGGACCGTGACCGGCAACGTTAATCAGGGCGAAGGCATTGATGACTTTTTTATCAGTGGCGGTACGTTGCGCACGCTGACTCAAGGCAATGGCCGAGATAACTTCGTCATGACCGGCGGGACTATCACATCGGCGTTCGAAGACGGCGATGTCGCCCGGATGACAGGTGGCACCATCGGCCGTGTCGACATGAAGCTGGACGACAATCTGTTTGATATGTCAGGAGGCACTATCGTCAACAACCTGGTCACAGGGTTTGGCAAGGACACCATCATCCTGTCTGCAGGCACCATCGGCGGGGCGATCAGTGTCAGTGGCGGCAACGACAC
Organism: Pseudomonas viridiflava; assembly: GCF_900585905.1. GTDB lineage: Bacteria > Pseudomonadota > Gammaproteobacteria > Pseudomonadales > Pseudomonadaceae > Aquipseudomonas. The sequence goes on along the minus strand of NZ_UTVH01000034.1, from coordinate 719,356 downwards.
CATCACGATCTCCGGCGGCGAGGTGGGTGGCGGTATACGTGCAAGCTTTGGCGATGATGTCCTGAACTGGCGTAACGGCGGCCTGATCCGTAGCACCATCATGATGGCCGATGGCAATGACCGGGCGAATCTGACCAATCTGGATGAAACAACCTTGAGTGCCACGTCGCTGCTGGATGGCGGCCCAGGCGACGACTTGCTTGTTTTCAGCGCGGTATCCACGTCGATGCCTGGTCGCTACAGCAATTGGGAGCGTATCGACCTGAGCGAAAGCAGCCTGATGACCCTCGACGGCGAACTGGTGCTTGGCGATACTTCCAGCGCTACCGGTGTACTGAATGTCGACCCACGCAGCACACTGTCATCGGCTGCCGGGATTGTTCGTTCATTCGCGCCTGAACAAAGGGCAACACTGAACAACGCAGGCACCGTCGACCTGACGACCAGCGCCGCTGTCGGTAATACCCTCACGGTGAACGGGAGCTATGCGGGCAGCAATGGCCGACTCTTGCTGAGGTCGGTACTGGGTGATGACTCCGCACCCAGTGACAAACTGGTCGTCAGCCAGGGCAGCTTGTCGGGCACCACGCAGATCGAAGTGACCAATGTCGGGGGTACAGGCGCCGCCACCCGCCAAAACGGTATCCAGGTCGTGCAGGCTAGCAATGGCGCCACAAGCGAAAATTCGGCGTTTTCCCTGGCCCACACGTTGTCGGCAGGCGCCTATGACTACTTCCTGTTCAAGGGCGGCGTCACGGCGGGATCAGAGCAGAGCTGGTTCTTGCGCTCGACCGTTGCGGCCCTGCCCGCCCCCGCGACGCCCGATGATCCGCCAGTAGACCCGGCAGAACCCGCTGTTCCGGGCGAGCCAGCACCTGTCCCGGCACTGCCAGCCACCCTCGCGCCGGTCGCCGCGCCAGGGACGCCCTCCTTGCCCGTTGCCCAAACGGGCGCAGCTCCGATTCCGCTGTATCGGCCGGAAGTGCCTAACTATGCCGTCGTCCCTGCAGCCGCCGCCACGTTGACCCTGACATCCCTGGGCACCTTCCACGAGCGCCGTGGCGATCAGTCCTCGCTCACTGGTACGGGCCTGGCACCGGCGGGCTGGGGACGGCTGTACGGCAGCGATTTCAATCAACACTGGTCCGGTAACGTCAGCCCGACACTGGATGCGAATATCGAGGGTTACCAGGTGGGGCATGATCTTTACGCAGCTTTGCATGATTCGGGCAGCAGCCAGCGTCTGGGGGTGTTCGCCGGGCAAGGTCGCCTCGACGGCAAGGTCAAGGGGTTTGCCGGGGGTTTTGAGGATCGCAGAACCGGCCAGCTCAAGCTTGACGCCGACAACCTCGGCCTGTACTGGACCCTGACGGACCCGGCAGGCTGGTATGTCGACGCGGTGGCGATGGCCACAAGGCTGGAGGGTCATAGTCGATCTGACCGGGGAATCAGCATTGACACCACCGGGCATGCTGTAACGCTGTCGCTGGAAAGCGGCTATCCGCTTGCGCTGCCCGCAGGCTGGGTGGTTGAACCTCAGGCGCAGCTTGTCAGCCGCCGCGTCACACTCGACCGCCAGCACGACGGCATTTCTTCAGTCGAATTCGATACGCAACGGTGGAATACCGCACGTCTGGGCGCGCGTCTTGAACGGCGCGGTCAGATCAAGGGCGTGATCGTGGAACCCTTCGCCACTGCCAACCTCTGGCATGACTTCCAGGGCTCGGACGCGGTGACTTTCGATCAAACAGATCGGATCAAGACGTCTCATCGCGCCACCCGCGCGGACCTCGGCGTTGGCGTCATCACCCGGCTTTCGAACTCAATGAGCCTGCACCTGAGTGCTGACTACAGCACGGGCCTCAACGACAGCCATTCGAGAGGAGTGGCGGGCAACATGGGAGTGAGCATGACCTGGTGAGGTCGCGACGAGGCGACCAATAAGCAAAAAGGCCGGAAGCGAAACGCAACCGGCCTTGGGCACAGCGAATGACAGCAGCGAGACCTTGCGGCCTCGCTGCACAGCCTCAGTCTTCGGCCTTCTTCGGCTTCAGAATCAGCACCGCCAACGGCGGCAGGTTCAGCGCCAGTGAGACCGGCTGACCATGGGCTGGTAACTCCTCGGTGTGCACGCCACCGCCGTTGCCCATGTTGGAACCCGCATACATTTCGGCATCACTGTTGAGCAGTTCGCTCCAGTTGCCTGCATGGGGCACGCCGATACGGTAGTTTTCACGCGGCACGGGGGTAAGGTTGACCACCACCAACAGTGGCTCGCCCTCCTTGCTCCAGCGCATGTAGGCGAACACGCTGTTGGCAGCGTCGTCGCCAATGACCCACTGGAAGCCCATCGGATCGGCGTCCTGCTCGTGCAGCGCTTTCTCCTCACGGTAAATGCGGTTGAGGTCACTCACCAGCTTTTTCACGCCAATGTGTTCGGCGTACTGGAGCAGGTACCAGTCCAGTTGCTCGTCGTGGTTCCACTCGCGCCACTGGCCGAACTCGCAGCCCATGAACAGCAGCTTCTTGCCCGGATGGGTCCACATGAACGACAGATAGGCGCGCAGGTTGGCAAATTTCTGCCAGCGATCTCCCGGCATCTTGTCGATCAGCGAGTGCTTGCCGTGGACCACTTCATCGTGGGAAATCGGCAGGATGAAGCGTTCCGACCACGCATACACCAGGCCAAAGCTGAGCTGGCTGTGGTGGTGGGAGCGGTTGACCGGGTCTTCTTCCATGTATTTCAGGGTGTCGTTCATCCACCCCATGTTCCACTTGTAGTTGAAGCCCAACCCCCCTTCCTGGGTATCAGCACTGACCCCCGGCCACGATGTGGACTCTTCGGCAATGACCATCGTACCTGGCGCTTCCAGTGCAACCACGTCGTTGAGATGACGCAGGAAGTCGATGGCTTCCAGATTTTCACGCCCGCCAAAGCGGTTAGGCACCCACTCGCCGGATTTGCGCGAATAATCGCGATACAGCATCGACGCCACCGCATCCACACGCAAACCGTCAATGTGATAGTGCTTGAGCCAATGCAGCGCCGAGGCAAGCATGAAGCCATGGACTTCAGTGCGCCCCAGGTTGTAGATCAGCGTGTTCCAGTCCTGGTGGAAGCCTTCATGCGGGTTGGCGTACTCGTACAGCGCGGTGCCGTCGAACTGCGCCAGGCCGTGGGTATCGGTGGGAAAGTGTGCAGGCACCCAATCGAGAATCACGCCAATGTCGGCCTGGTGACAGGCGTTGACGAAGGCAGCGAAATCTTCCGGCGAGCCGTAACGCGCGGTGGGTGCGAACTGAGCCAGCAGTTGATAGCCCCACGACCCCCCGAACGGGTGTTCCATGATCGGCATCAGCTCGATATGGGTGAAGCCAAGCTCCTTGATATAGGGGATCAGGCGATCTGCCAGCTCGCGCCAGTTGTACTGACGCTGAGTGCCGTCTTCGTTCTGCTCCATCTGCCATGAACCGGCGTGCAACTCGTAGATCGACAACGGCGCGTTGCTGGCATGGCGCTCGCCCCGCGACTGCAGCCAGGCATCGTCCTGCCATTCAAACTGCAGCGGTGCGCTGACTTTCGACGCAGTGTCGGGCGGCAAGGTGGTGGCCAAAGCCATGGGGTCGGACTTGAGCGGCAGGATGCCGTGCGCACCAAGGATTTCGAACTTGTACAGCTCGCCCGGCTGCAGGCGCGGGACGAACACTTCCCAGACACCGGTCGGATGGCGCAGGCGCATGGGGTGGCGACGACCGTCCCAATTGTTGAAACCGCCCACCACCGAGACGCGGCGGGCGTTGGGTGCCCAAACGGCAAACCGCACGCCTTGCACACCGTCAACGGTCGTCAGCTGCGCGCCCAGGCAGCTGCTGAGGTCGCGATGATTGCCTTCGGCGAACAGATAAAGATCCATTTCACCAAGCAGCGGCCCGAAGCTGTAGGGGTCTTCGGTGATCTGCTCACCGCCCGCCCAGTTGATTTTCAACAGGTAAGGCTGTGCGTCGGTAAAGTGCCCGGCGAAGAAGCCAGGCACATCGCTCATGTGCAGCGCACCCAGCTCATGTCCGCCTTCACGGGCCAGCACCGTCACGCTCAAGGCGTTGGGCAGGTAGGCGCGAATGATTTGCCCGCTGCCGCCATCGCCATGGGGGCCAAGAATGGAAAACGGATCACGATGTTCAGCACGGATCAAAGCGTCCATGTCTACAGTGGCGGGCATCACTCGAGCGCCGCCATTCGATATATCAGGCGCATTCATCAAGACTCTCCATCAGAAAGATTGAGCAACCCACGCAAACCTTGCAACGGCACAGACAACCAAGTCGGGCGATTTTCAGCTTCGTAGACCACTTCATAAGCGGTTTTTTCCAGGGTGAACAGTTCCAGTGCGGCCTGCTCACCCTTATCGTCTTTCCACGCGTGAGCCAACTCGGTGGTGGTTTCACGGTAGCCCCCGATAAAAGCTTCACGCGCCTGGCTCAGGTATTTGTCAGCCACGCGTTGGCGCGCTGCAGTCGCCTCGGGTGAGGTGTCGACCGCTTGCGCGCTGCGCACAGCCATTGCCGCGGCATAGTCGAACGAACGCAGCACGCCGCTGACGTCCTTGAACGGGCTGAACTTCGCCCGGCGTTCTTCCACCGTACGCGCTGGCTCGCCTTCGAAGTCGATCAGGTACGCATCGCCCTTCACCACCAGCACCTGGCCCAGGTGCAGGTCGCCGTGTACCCGAATGCGCAGGCCGCCGACGGAACGCTTGGCCAGCGTTTGCACGTGGGCCATGACCTTTTTGCGATTGGCCAGTAGGTCTTTGACCAACTGCTGATCAGCCGCGTCGAGCGCCGAAGTGTTCTGCTCCAGCAGAGAGAACGCATGTTCGAGCTGCGCGGCGACGCTTTTGCCGGACGTCAGGGTGTCCTTGGCGCTGGTCACTTCAACGGCAAAATCAGCGTTGTCGGTGGCCGCAGCCAGCACCTGGTGCATTTCGCCCAGACGACGTCCGAGATTGCCTGCGAAGTCTTCCAGTTCAAGCAGCGCATTGTAGTGCTGCTCCTGACCGGAGATAGCGTGGGACATCTCGTCACGCACCGCGCGTTCCAGATTGTTCTGCGTCCATTCCCACGCGTCGCCCTGATTGCTCAGGTAACCCTGGGCGATCATCAACAAGTGATGCTCGCCATCGTTGCCGACGCGCACCACCGAGCCCAGCAGCGGCGAGATGTGCTTGTAGCCAGCGTTGGTCAGGAACGCGCCCATTTCCAGCTCCGGATGGATACCCGGATTGACCCGGCGGATCATCTTCAGCACCAGGGCTCCGCCCACTACCACCGAGCTGTTGGACTGCTCGGCCGAGAGATAGCGCACTTCGGATTCACTGTTCAGGCCCAGTGCCTGCAACTGCGCCGTGTGGTCGAAACGAATCTCGCCGTCGTCGCTCGGGATCACGGTGTCCACCTGCATGCCGTGAATAACCGAGCGAATGAAAGTTTCCAGGGTGAAGGCGTCGGTAATCAGACCCACCTGACGACCCCGGCGAACCCGCGAGAGGGCCAGCTGTTGAGGCAGCGCGCTGCTGATGTCGTCTTCGGCCAAGAGGCCAAACGGCAACTGATAGCGGCCCTGGTGGTCACCGGCGGTCACCTCGATCTCGCTCAGCAACACCGGGTTGGCGGCATCGCCGAAGCGAACGGCATAGGCGATGTGGACTTTTTCGATGGCCTTGTCCTTGGCCGCGAACCAGCGTCGCTTGGGCAGGTACAGCGCCAGGGAATCTTCTTCGATGGCACTGCGCAGGGGTTCATCCAGCAATTCTTCGAGGCGTTTTTTCAGAACCATGGTCGGGAAGTCCGGCATGCTCTGCGCAGGTTCCACATGCCAGCTGGGCATCTGGTTTTCCGAGGCGAGCAGAAACCAATAGAAACCATATGGCGGCAGTGTCAGCAGATACGACAACTGGCCAATGGGCGGGAATGCACTGCCGCCGAGCATCTCCACAGGCACTGTGCCTGCATATGGCGACAGCTCCAGTTCGGCAGCCTGTGAAGCGCTGGACATGTTGGCGACGCAGAGAATGATCTCGGTCTTGCCATCAGGCCCGGTGTATTCGCGGGTATACGCCAGAATCCGGCGGTTGCTCGGCGACAGCATCTTCAGCACGCCGCGGCCAAACGCCTTCTGCTGCTTGCGCACGGCAAGCATGCGTCGATTCCAGTTGAGCAGCGAATGCGGGTCGTTGTTCTGGGTTTCGACGTTGACCGACTGGAAGCCATACAGCGGGTCCATGATCGGTGGCAGCACCAGGCTCGCCGGGTCGGCGCGAGAGAAACCGCCGTTGCGGTCGATCGACCACTGCATGGGCGTGCGCACGCCGTCGCGGTCGCCCAGGTAGATATTGTCGCCCATACCGATCTCATCGCCGTAATACAGCGTCGGCGTGCCCGGCATCGACAGCAGCATGCTGTTGAGCAATTCCACGCGCCGTCGATCACGCTGCATCAACGGCGCCAGACGCCTGCGAATACCCAGGTTGATCCGGGCGCGGCGGTCAGCGGCGTAGTAATTCCACAGGTAATCGCGCTCGCGATCCGTGACCATTTCCAGGGTCAGCTCATCGTGGTTGCGCAGGAAAATCGCCCACTGACAGTTGGCCGGGATTTCCGGGGTCTGCCGAAGAATGTCAGTGATCGGAAAGCGGTCTTCCTGCGCCAGCGCCATGTACATGCGCGGCATCAGCGGGAAGTGGAACGCCATGTGGCACTCGTCGCCGTTATCACCCTTGGTGTCGCCAAAATACAGCTGGGTGTCTTCCGGCCACTGGTTGGCCTCCGCCAGAAGCATGCGGTCCGGGTAGTTGGCGTCGATTTCGGCGCGGATCTGTTTGAGGACCGTATGGGTTTCGGGCAGGTTTTCGTTGTTGGTGCCGTCCCGTTCGATAAGGTACGGAATGGCATCCAGACGCAGGCCATCAATGCCCATGTCCAGCCAGTAACGCATCACGTCGAGTACCGCTTCCATGACTAGCGGGTTATCGAAGTTCAGGTCAGGCTGGTGCGAGTAGAAGCGGTGCCAGAAATACTGCTCGGCAACCGGGTCCCAGGTCCAGTTGGATTTCTCGGTGTCGAGAAAGATGATCCGCGTGCCGTCATACTTGTCGTCGGTGTCGGACCACACGTAGAAGTCTCGCGCCTTGGAGCCTTTCTTGGCGGCGCGCGCCTTCTGGAACCACGGGTGCTGGTCCGAGGTGTGGTTGATCACCAACTCAGTGATCACCCGCAAACCGCGCTTGTGCGCCTCGGCGATGAACTTCTTGGCGTCCGCCATGGTGCCGTAGTCGCTGTGCACGCCTTTGTATTCAGCGATGTCATAGCCATCGTCACGGCGCGGCGACGGGTAGAACGGCAGCAGCCAGATGGTGTTGACGCCCAGCTCGGCAATGTAATCCAGCTTGGAAATCAAGCCGGGGAAATCGCCGATGCCGTCGTTGTTGGAATCGAAGAACGACTTCACATGGACCTGGTAAATCACTGCATCTTTGTACCAGAGCGGATCCTGAATAAAGGCCGCGCTCTTGGGTTTCTTTGCCATGGTGATTACCTGTTACTGATTCGAGGACTGGATACGCCAGATGCCGAAAGGCTGATAAGACGGATCAATCCGCATGAATTGGTTCTTGCCATGCCAGGTCCAGCGGTGGCCGGTCATCAGGTCTTCACCCGTGGTCGCAGCCTCGTCGTCCAGGCCCATTTCCCACAGCGGCAATTCGAAGTGGGCTTCCTGAGCGTTGAACGGATCCAGGTTCACGGCGACCAGAATGAAATTGCTGCCGTCAGCGCTGCGCTTGCCGAAGAACAGGATGTTGTCGTTCCAGGCGGTGTAGAGCTTGAGACCCAGATGCGACTGCAACGCCGGGTTCTGCCGACGAATACGGTTGAGCTGGGCGATCTCGGCAATGATGTTGCCAGGTGCGGTGTAGTCGCGTGGGCGGATCTCGTACTTTTCGGAATCCAAGTACTCTTCCTTGCCCGGCACCGGCGCGGATTCACACAGCTCGAAACCTGAATACATGCCCCACAAACCCGAACCCATGGTCGCGAGCGCTGCGCGGATGAGAAACCCGGCGCGCCCTGACTGGTGGAGGAACGGCGGGTTGATGTCCGGCGTGTTGACGAAGAAGTTCGGGCGGTAGCAATCACGCCATGGCGCTTCATTCAACTGGGTGAAGTATTCCGACAGCTCGGCCTTGCTGTTGCGCCAGGTGAAATAGGTGTAGCTCTGCGAGTACCCGACTTTGCCCAGACGCGCCATCATCGCCGGTTTGGTAAACGCTTCGGCGAGGAACATCACGTCCGGGTGCTGGCTGCGCACGTCGTCGATCATCCACTGCCAGAACGGCAACGGCTTGGTGTGCGGGTTATCGACGCGAAAGATTTTCACCCCTTCCTTGACCCAGCCAAGGATCACATCACGCAGCTCCAGCCATAAACTGGGGATCGCGTCGGCGGCGTAGAAGTCAACGTTGACGATGTCCTGATATTTCTTCGGCGGGTTTTCGGCATAACGGATAGTGCCGTCCGGACGCCAGGTGAACCAGCCCGGGTGCTGCTCGAGCCACGGATGGTCCTGGGAACACTGAATGGCGAAATCCAGGGCAATTTCCAGACCGTGGTCTGCGGCGGCGGCCACCAACTCGCGGAAATCTTCCCGGCTGCCCAGCTGCGGGTGGATGGCATCATGGCCGCCATCCTCGCTGCCAATGGCGTAAGGGCTGCCAGGATCGTCCGGCCCGGCGGTCAGCGAGTTATTCGGGCCCTTGCGATGGGCGCGGCCGATAGGGTGAATGGGCGGGAAATACAGCACGTCAAAGCCCATGTCACGGATCATGGGCAGGCGCGAGTGCACGTTCTTGAAGGTGCCGTGACGTGTCTTGTCGTCAGTGATCGAGCGCGGAAACAGCTCGTACCAACTGGCAAACTGGGCCAGCTCGCGCTCCACTTCCAGCGGGAATTCGATGCTGCGACTGAGGAACGCGCGGTTGTCCGCCTGGCGCATCAGCGCTGCGGTGTCGCTGTTGAGCAGGATGGCGACCTTGCCATCGGAGTCTGCGCCTTCAAGCTGGGACAGCACGTCACGGATCTGCTGCTGCAGGTCGCTCTGACTGCGTTCGACCGCGTGTTCAAGATGAAGGCGCCCTTCGGTCAACTCCAGCTCGATGCCCACGCCTGCGCTGAATTTCTTCTCCAGCTCGTAGCGATAACTGCCGAACTGATCGATCCAGGCTTCCAGCTGGAAAACATGACGATTGACGTCAGTCGGGACAAATTCACCGACCCAACTGTCATTACCCAGCTCGACCATGGGCGCGGTATGCCACTGCTCCTCGCCAGCCGAACGCCAGCTGATCTGCACCGCCATCTTATCGTGACCATCAGCATAAACTTTGCTGCTGACAGTAACCGGCTGGCCAACGATGGCTTTGGCGGCAAACTGGCCGCCATCAATCACCGGGGTGGTGTCTTCGATCACGATGCGTGGCAATTGCAACGCCTGGGTCAACGGCAGCGGCCGGGTTGGGTGGGGAACGTTACGGGCCAGTGAATCCGGGCCATTGGGTTGATCAGCAGTCACATTCATCGAGCCTCACTCCTCACGCCCTATAGGGCGCTCCGTTGCTTCCGTGCAATGACGATGGCAGGACAGCTTGACGCAGGCTGCCCAAACAAGAATTTTCGGCCGGTCTGGCCACAACCACAGAACCTGGCCTACTGGGTTCCGAACGCTTGCGGCGAGGAAAAGTTCAAAGAGCTTACTGCGTTAGCATCAGGGTCAAGGCCCTGGCACGTGGCTGGAACCAGCACGTCGAGAGGCTACGACAGCACTGGAATTAATCATCGGCCTGGGGAGTCCATTGCACTGCCTACCCACCATCGCAAGAGGTGACAAAATGACATTACCCATCCCACTCGAGACACCCGATCCAATGATCGATGACCCGGAACTGCCGGGCACCCCTCCCGAGCGCGACCCGCCTCCAACCATGCCGCCGGTGATTCCGACACCGGTGGGTGATCCGCCCGCTGACGAGCCGCCTGCGCATTTGTGAGCAACGCGACCACCTGCGCGTCGAGGCGCGCAGGTGGTCGGCGCGGAGTCAGCGTCCGCCAGCCAAATCGATGAAGGTCCCGGTGGCGTAGGAAGCCTGGTCCGACAGCAGCCAGACAATTGCCTCAGCCACCTCCTCGGCCCTGCCGCCGCGCTGCATGGGAATGCCCGGTTCCAGCCTGCGAACCCGATCGGCATCCCCGCTTAGAATGTGAAAATCAGTGAAGATGCACCCAGGCCGCACGGCATTGACCCGCACGCTCTCCCCTGCAATTTCCCGCGCCAGGCCGGTGGTGAACGTATCGAGAGCCCCCTTGGATGCGGCGTAATCGACATATTCATTCGGTGCGCCAATGCGCGATGCCGCCGACGACACATTGACAATGCTGCCGCCGCTGCCGCCGTGGCGCGGCAACATTCGTAGCAAGGCATGCTTGCTGCACAGCATCGGCCCGACCACGTTGGTCATCATCATCTTCAACAGACGAAACTCGGTCATCTCCTCGACGCGCGTGGCCTGGGCAATGGTGGCGGCATTGTTGACCAGATGGGTCAGCGGGCCCAGCTCGGCGTCTATCCGCGCAAACAGGCGAATGATCTCGTCTTCGTTACTGACATCCGCCTGCGCGGTGAAGGCGTCTGCGCCCAGCGCGCGCACCTCGCTGCACACGCGTTCGGCAGCGCGATGATCGCTGAGGTAGTTGATGCAGAGGCGATAGCCCTGCGTGGCGGCCAGCAATGCAGTGGCGGCGCCGATACCACGGGAGCCGCCGGTGATGAGAAGAACCTTATCCATAATGTTTCTCACAACGTCCAGAATGTAAGGGGATGCACAGCCGCGTCTGCGGCCGCCCCAAGCCTACACGTCCCGTGCAGCTTTTGCCTCGGCCGCGCGAATGTCGGCCATGAATCGATCCGCAGGCAACGGCAACCCGAGCAGGTAGCCCTGCAGTGCATCGCAGCCCAGACGCGTGAGGAAACTCTGCTGGCGGTCGTTCTCGATCCCTTCGGCGACAATGCGCAGGTTCAGCGCCTGACCGACGGCGACGATGGCGGAAATGATCGCAGCGTCGTTGCTGTCATGCTCCAGGTCGCGCACAAAGCCGCGATCGATCTTGATTTCGTTGGCGGGTAAATGCTTGAGGTACATCAGGCTGGAATACCCGGTGCCAAAGTCATCGATGGACAGGTCCACGCCCATGGCGGCCAGCTTGTGCAGCACCACCAGGCTGCCGTCGGTGTCATTCATCGCCGTGGTTTCGGTGATTTCCAGAGTCAGGTTGTTGGCGGGCAGACGGTGCCGTTGCAGGGTCTTGGCGACGGTGTCGAGCAAGGTCGGATCACAGAACTGAATGGTCGACAGGTTGACCGCGATGCGCCAGTGGCCAAAACCCATGTCGGCCCAGATGCGCATTTGCCTGCATGCCTCGTCCAGCACCCATTCGCCGATACTGACGATCAGCCCTGTGCGCTCGGCGAGACCGATGAACGCGTCCGGCAGCAGCAGCCCCTTTTGCGGATGATTCCAGCGCAGCAACGCCTCGGCACCCACCGGCTGGCGGCTGATGGCGTCGAACTTGGGTTGGTAGAACAGGCAGAAATGGTTGCACTTGAGCGCCACGCGCAGATCGTGCAGCAGTTCAAGCTGGGTACGCGCATCGGTATTCATCGAACAGTCAAACAGGCTGAAGCCATTCTTGCCCAGCCCTTTGGCGTGGTACATCGCCGCGTCTGCGTTCATCAGCAACTCTTCCTGAGTATGGCCATGGCCGGGGTACAGGCTGATGCCGATGCTGGCGGATATCTGCACGATCTGCCCGGTGATCTCGAACGGTTCGGCGATCACCCGGACCTGTCGTGCCGCAATGGCGGCGACGTCGCTGGCGGCATCGATCTCCACCAGCAGCACGAACTCGTCGCCCCCGATGCGCGCCAGGGTGTCAAATTGGTGCAGATTGCTGCGCAAACGCAAGCCGACCTCGTGCAGCAATTGGTCGCCCAAGTGATGGCCGAACGCATCATTGACTGTCTTGAAGCCATCCAGATCCATGAACATCAGCGCAAAACTGCCGCCCTGGCTGTCAACCTGGCGCATTGCATTACCGATGCGCTCTGCCAGCATGATCCTGTTGGGCAAGCCGGTCAGGGTGTCGTGCAATGCCAGGTGGGTCAGCCCCCGATTGGCCTCGGTCAAGGAGCGGGAAAGCTCAGCGGTACGTGCTTCCAGGCGGCTGTCGAGGATCGACGCCAGCAAGGTGATGGTCAACACCGCCAGGCTGGTGACCGTTACCAGCGAGTCGAGCCCGTTTTTACCGATGCCGTTGACCAGCGCACCGCAGAAACTGCCGTCGTTGAATCGGGCCGCCGCCATGCCGGAGTAATGCATGCCAACAATCGCCAGGCCCATGACCGCCGCCGATGCCCCCCTGGCCAGCGCGACGTAGGGTGTCTGTTCGCGCAGGCGAAAGGCGATCCACAGGGAAATGGCCGCAGCGGCCACCGCGATGACCAGTGAGACCAGCACGGTAGGCGTGTGATAGTCGATGGCCGGATACATGCGCAGGGACGCCATGCCGGTGTAATGCATCGCACTGATGCCCGCGCCGATCAACAGCGCCCCTAGCGCCAGCTGGGCCGGCAGCAGACTCGGCTGGCTCACTAGCCACAAGGCCAGCCCTGAAGAAAGGATGGCGATCAGCAGCGAGAGCAAGGTGATGGGCAGATCGAACGCCAGCTCGATGGGCAAATCGAAGGCCAGCATGCCGATGAAATGGGTGGACCAGATGCCGATACCCAATGCCAGCGCACCGCCGCAGCCCCACATCGCCGCAGCGCGACCCTTGGCCGACACGACGCGCCCGGCCAGATCCAGTGAAGTGTAAGAAGATAGAACAGCGACAAGCACAGACACCAGCACCAACGATGGAGCGTAGCTACCGATCAACATGAACCGCGACCTGGATAATTGAGCTTATCCATGCCCAGTCAAAAAACGCGATTCTACCTGTTTGAGTGGAAAAATATCTGCTCGCCCATCCGAATAATGGCGTAATGATACTATTCGCTTCCAAACCCGGAGGCGAAGGCAACACACGTGGGAACGAGCTTGCTCGTGAAAGCGATGCATCAGGGTGAAGCGCTGGTTACGCTTGAATATCTACTCGCCAGCAATAACTGTCTGAATCGGAATACGTGGGACCTGCTTTAGCCGGGAAAGGGTCGGTACATCCATTGTAGATGTGAAGGTAGAACTACCGCCTTCCCGGCTAAAGCCGGTCCCACGGATCAGTTGTTTGTTGCGCGCGAAGGCTGGGCGTCAATATCCAGCCCTTGCCGGGCATCCCAGCCGCCACCCAACGCGGCAATCAACTGTACGCTGGCAATCAGCCGGCTCTGCAGCAAGGTCAACACGCTGCGCTCATTGCTCAGTGCTGTGGCTTGTACGTTGACCACATCCAGATAACCAATCAGACCTGCCTTGTACTGATTGCTCGTCATGCGCAATGAGTCCCGCGCTGCCGCCAGCGCTTCAGCGCGCACGTCGGCTTCGTCCTCGTACACCTTGAGCTGGATCAGATAGTTTTCCACTTCCTGAAACCCGCTGAGCACCGTCTGCCGGTATTGCGCCACGGTCTGATCGTAGACCGCTTCGCTGCGATCCACTTCTGCGGAACGCTGACCCCCATCGAACAGTGTCATCGCCAGCTGCGGCCCCACCGACCAGAAGCGATTGGGCAGGCTGATCCAGTTGGAGAATGTACTGCTGCTGTAGCCGCCACTCAGGCTGAGGGACAGGTCAGGGTAATAGGCAGCTTTGGCCACGCCGATATTGGCGTTGGCAGCCATCACCGAACGCTCGGCTGCAGCGATATCCGGGCGCCGCTCCAGCAACTGCGAAGGCAACGCCAAGGGAATCACGGGCAGCGCCGGAATGTCGGTGCGGGTGGCCAGGCTGAAATCGGCCGGCGCCTTGCCCATCAGCACGGCAATGGCGTTCTCGAATTGCGCGCGTTGCCACACCAGGTCGATCAGGTCTGCCTCAGTGCTCTTGAGCTGCGTTTTTGCCTGCGCCACCGCATCGCGCCCGGAAATTCCGGCGCGATACTGGTTTTCCGTAAGAGTGAGTGAGCGCTGATAGGCCTCGACAGTGGCTTCCAGCAGCCGCTTCTGCTCATCGATGACACGCAATTGCAGGTAATTCTGCACCAGCTCGGACTGCAGGCTCAGCTGCATCGCCGCCAGATCGGCGAGGCTCGCCTGGGCGCTGGCCCGGTCGGCCTCCAGACCACGACGCAATTTGCCCCAGATATCTGCCTCCCAGCTGACCCCCAGTTGCGTGTTGTAGGTATCACGAATGCCACTGCTGGCGCTGCTCAGGCTTGAGTTGCTGCTGCCGGTGCCCTGACTGGAGCGGGTTTTGCCGGCGGAAAGGTCCAGGGTCGGGAAGAACGCGCCGCGCGAGCTGCGCACCAGCGCTTGGGCCTGACGGTACTGGGCCTCGTACTGCGCCACGGTCTGGTTGGAACGATTGAGGGTTTCCACCAGCCCGTTGAGTTGCGCGTCGCCGTAGATTTCCCACCAGGCCCCGCGCGCCATGGCATCGCTGGGCGCCGCCTGCCGCCAGCCCTCGGCAGCCTTGAACTGCGCCGGTGCGGCCAGTTGCGGCTTGTGGTAGTCCGGCCCCACCGCGCAGGCGCTCAGCAGCGCCACGCACAGCGCCGCCCCTACGGATCGGGCAAGCCTGGGCCTGAAGGGTTTGAGTTGCAGGTCAGCAGTCATAGCGGATTGTCCAGAGCAGCATCGGTACGCACGCCACGCCAATGGTTGAAACGATGGCGCAGACGGTCGAGATAAAGGTAAACCACCGGGGTGGTGTAAAGAGTCAGCACCTGGCTGAAGATCAGCCCGCCAATGATGCACAGGCCCAGCGGGCGACGCATTTCCGCGCCATCGGCATTGCTGAGCAGCAGCGGCAAGGCACCCAGAATGGCGGCGACGGTGGTCATCAGGATCGGGCGCAGGCGTTGCAGGCAGGCCACACGGATCGACTCTGCCGGGCTCATGCCACTGTCGCGCTCAAGCTGCAGCGCCAGATCGATCATCATGATCGCGTTCTTCTTCACTACGCCGATCAGGAGAAACAACCCCAGCAGGGAAATCAGACTGAACTGCGAACCCAGCACGTATATGGTCAGCAAGGCGCCAACACCGGCTGATGGCAGCGTCGACAAGATGGTCAATGGGTGAATATAGCTCTCGTACAGAATGCCCAGCACCAGGTACACCGCAAGCAAAGCGCCGAGAATCATCCAAGGCTGACTTTTCTGGGTCGCTGCGAAGGCGTCGGCGGTACCGGCCATTTTCGCGATCACGTCACCCGGCAGGCCGACGCCTGCCACCGCACGTTCGATGGCGACTGTCGCCTGATCCAGGCTGACGCCTTCGGCCAGATCAAAAGAGATGTTTTCCGAAGCAAACTGGCCTTCATGGGACACCGAATCATCGGCCAGGCTGCGTTCGTAATGGGCGATGCTCGACAGCGGCACGCGATTGCCGTCCCCGGTAATGACCTGAACCTGCTCAAGGGTCGCCGGGTCCTGAGCGAATCGTGGATCGACTTCCATCACCACCTTGTACTGGTTGAGGCTGTCATAGATGGTCGACACCTGGCGCTGGCTGTAGGCGTTATTCAGCACAGTGGTCACCATGTTCATGTCGATGCCCAGGCGCTTGGCGGCGTCACGGTCGACCATCAGCGTGACTTGCTGGGCGCCGCGCCCTTCCCGGGCGTCGATGGCTGTCAGTTCAGGCAAGGTCTTCAATGCGGCCACAACCTTCGGGTACCAGGTGCGCAGCTCGCCCAGGTCACCGCTCTGCAGGATGTACTGATACGCCGAGGTGGTCTGCTCGCGGCCGCCACCCAGCTGCAGGTCCTGATCAGGGGTGAGAAACACGCGACCGCCCGGCACCTTGGGCATTTCCTTGCGCAGACGCTCAACCACCTGTTCGGCGGTCAGTTTGCGCTGCGACACCGGTTTGAGGCGCACCAGCATGAAGGCATTGTTGGAGCCATTGTTGCCACCGATGAAGCCCGCTACGGTGTCGACCGCAGGGTCGGCAAGAATGGCGTTGCGAAAAGCGTCCATCTTCGGCTGCATGACGGTGAACGACAAACCGTCATCCCCACGGACGAAACCGATCAACTGCCCGGTGTCCTGGGTCGGCAGAAAAGTCTTGGGCACCACCACATACAGCGCGACGTTGCCGACGATGGTCAGCAACAGGCTTAACAGCGTCAGGCGGCGGTGACGCATGACCCAGCGCAGGCTGCGGTCATAACCGGCCACCATCCGCTCGTTGACGTGATTGCTCCAGCGCTGCAAGCGGTTTTCGCTGCCTGGCACATGAGGTTTGAGCCAGCGTGCGCAAAGCATCGGCGTCAGCGTCAACGAAACCAGCAGCGACACGATGATCGACGCCGACAGCGTGATGGAGAATTCGCGGAACAGGGTTTCGACCAAACCGCCCATGAACAGGATTGATAAAAACACGGCCACCAGCGAAACGTTCATCGCCAGCAAGGTGAAGCCCACTTCGCGGGCCCCCAGGTAGGCCGCCTGCATTGGCGCCACGCCCTTGTCGATGTGCCTGGAGATGTTTTCCAGCACCACAATGGCATCGTCGACCACCAGCCCGGTCGCCAGAATCAGCGCCATCAGCGACAGGTTATTGAGCGAGAACCCATACAGGTACATGACCGCAAAAGTGCCCACCAGCGACACCGGCACTGCCAGGGTCGGGATCAGCGAGGCGCGAAAGCTGCCGAGAAACAGGTAAACCACCAGAATCACCAGCACCACGGCGATCAGCAGGGTCATCTCCGCCTCATGCAGGGTCGCCTTGATCACCGGCGAGCGATCCAGCGCCAGGTCCAGTTTGACGCTGGCGGGCAATACGGCCTCAAGCGCCGGCAATTGCGCCTTGATCTGCGCTACGGTCTCAATGATGTTGGCACCCGCCTGGCGGTTGATCACCAGCAGGACCGCTTCCTTTTCGTTGAAGAAACCAGCGTTGTAGCGGTTTTCCACACCATCGCTGACATTGGCGACGTCCTTGAGGCGTAAGGAGGCGCCATCCTGATAGCGAATGATCAGGCGTTCGTAATCCTCGGCTTTTTCCAGCTGATCGTTGGCCTGTACCTGCCAATTGTGCTTATCGTCTTCCACCGACCCTTTGGGCCTGCGCACGTTGGCGGCGGTGATCGCGGTGCGGACCTCGTCCAGCGACACGCCGTACTGATCCAGCATCCGCGGCTCCAGCTCCACCCGGACGGCGGGTAACGAACTGCCACCAACCTGCACCTCACCCACGCCGCTGACCTGGGACAGGCTTTGCGAGAGGATGGTCGAGGCCAGATCATAGAGCTGACCCTTTTGCAGCACCTCGGAAGTCAGTGCCAGCACCATGATCGGCGCCTGCGAAGGATTGACCTTCTTGTAGGTCGGCATGCTGCGCATACCGCTGGGCAGCAGGTTACGTGCCGCATTGATGGCGGCCTGCACCTCGCGAGCCGCGCCGTCGATGTTGCGGTCAAGGTCGAACTGCAAAATGATCCGGGTCGAACCCTGGCTGGAACGACTGCTCATGGTATTGATGCCGGCAATCGACCCCAGCGAGCGCTCCAGCGGCGTAGCGACGCTGGAGGCCATGATTTCCGGGCTGGCCCCAGGCAAGCTGGCCGAGACCACAATCACCGGAAAATCCATGTTCGGCAGAGGCGCCACTGGCAGCATGCTAAAACTGACCCCACCCAGGATCATGATGGCCAGACTCAGCAGCAGCGTCGCCACTGGCCTGCGAATGAACGGCCCGGACAGGTTCATGCGTCTGCCCGCTCAGCGTTGTCGGCGGCGTCCGGCTTGCGGCTCCAGCGCCGACCCAGGCGGTCGAAGTACAGGTAGATCACCGGGGTGGTGAACAAGGTCAGCACCTGGCTCAGCATCAGCCCGCCGACCATCACCAGCCCCAGCGGCTGACGCAGTTCGGCACCGGAACCGGTGGCCAGCATCAGCGGTATGGCGCCAAACAGCGCCGCCATCGTCGTCATCAGGATCGGCCGGAAGCGCAGCAGCGCGGCTTCATAAATAGCGGTTTCAGGATCGACACCGCGATTGCGTTCGGCGTCCAGGGCGAAGTCGATCATCATGATGGCGTTCTTCTTGACGATGCCGATCAGCAGAATGATCCCGATAATGGCAATCATGCCCAGATCATTGCCGCTGATCAGCAACGCCAGCAAGGCGCCGACAGCTGCCGAGGGCAAGGTCGACAGGATCGTGATCGGGTGGATGTAACTTTCGTACAGCACCCCCAGCACGATGTACATCGTCACCACGGCGGCCAGGATCAACAGCAGGGTGCTGGACAGCGACGCCTGGAACGCCTGGGCCGCGCCCTGAAACTCGGTCTGCACGCCCACGGGCATGCCGATGTCCCGCTGTACCTGCTCGATCACCTCCACCGCCGCGCCCAGCGCAACGTCAGGCGCGAGGTTGAACGACATCATTACCGCCGGAAACTGCCCTAGGTGGGCAATCGCCAGCTGCGCCTGACGCTGCTCGACCCGCGCCAGACTCGACAGCTTGACCTGCCCGCCGTCACTGGTCTTGACGTGTATCTGCTCCAGCGCTTGAGGCCCCAGCTCGTTGCCTGATGCCGCCTGCAAGACCACGCGGTACTGACTGGCCTGGGTATAAATCGTGGAAATCTGGCGTTGACCGAAGGCGTCGTAAAGCGCATCAGTGATGGTTGCCACAGTCACCCCAAGGCGACTCGCCGCATCGCGGTCAATCAGCAGATAGACCTGCAGGCCTTTGTCTTGCAGGTCGCTGGCGACATCGGTCAGCTCCGGGCGCTTGTTCAGCGCATCCACCAGACGGCTGCTCCACAGACTGAGCAGCTCGGCGTCGGGCGATGACATGCTGAATTGATACTGGGTGCGGCTGACACGGTCTTCGATGGTCAGGTCCTGAACCGGCTGCAGGAACAGCCGTATGCCTGCCAGTTTGTCCAGCTGTGGCTGCAGCCGCTGGATGATCTGCATGGCCGTCAGGTCACGTGCGCTGTGGGGCTTGAGGTTGATCAGCAGGCGGCCGCTGTTGAGCGTTGCATTATCGCCGTCGACACCGATGTAGGACGACAGGCTGGCGACGTCCGGATCCTTGAGAATAATGGCCGCCAGCGACTGCTGACGTTCGCTCATCGCAGCGAAGGACACCGACTGCGGTGCCTCGGAAATGCCCTGGATCACCCCGGTGTCCTGCACCGGAAAGAATCCTTTGGGCACCATCAGATACAGCATCACGGTGAGCGCCAGCGTGCCAATCGCTACCAGCAGCGTCAGCGGCTGATGCCGGAGCACCCAGCGCAATTTGTTGCCGTACGCTTCAACCAGCCAGTCAAGCCAGGCGCCGCTGGCCCGGTAGAACCTGCCCTGCTCTTCAGGCTCAGGCTCGCGCTTGAGCAGGCGAGCACACATCATAGGCGTGAGGGTCAGCGACACCACCAGGGAAATCAGGATAGCTACCGCCAGGGTAATCGCAAATTCGCGAAACAACCGCCCCACGACATCGGCCATGAACAGCAGTGGAATCAAGACTGCAATCAACGAAATGGTCAGCGACACCAGGGTGAAACCGATCTGTTTGGCCCCCTTGAGCGCCGCCTGCATGGGCGACTCGCCTTCCTCGATGTGGCGGGAAATGTTCTCCAGCATGACGATGGCATCGTCCACCACAAATCCGGTAGCGATGGTCATCGCCATCAGGGTCAGGTTATTGACCGAAAACCCGGCCAGGTACATGACCCCAAAGGTGCCGATAAGCGAGAGCGGCACTGCAATGGACGGAATGATCGTGGCGCTGAAGCGCCGCAGGAAAAGAAAGGTCACCAGCACCACAAGCACGATGGCAATCAGCAGTTCATGCTGCACATCGGTAACCGAGGCGCGGATGGTCTGGGTACGATCGGTCAGCACGGTGACGTCCAGACCGGCCGGAAGGTTGTCGGTAATGCTGGGCAGCAGTGCCTTGATGCGATCCACCACCTCGATGACGTTGGCACCGGGTTGGCGCTGCACGTTGAGCAGCACTGCCTGGTTCTGATTGGCCCAGGCCGCCAGACGCTCGTTTTCGGCACCATCTACGATCTGCGCCACGTCCTTGAGGCGCAATGGCGCGCCATTGCTGTAGGACAGGATCAGGTTGGCGTATTCCTCGGGCGAGCGCAGTTGATCATTGGCATCGAGCATCGAGACCCGGGTCGGGCCGTCGAAGTTACCTTTGGGCTGGTTGACGTTGGAGGCGCCCACCAGCGTGCGCACATCCGCCAGGTTCAAACCGTTGGCCGCCAGTGCTTCCGGGTTGACTTTGATGCGCACAGCCTGGCGCTGGCCGCCCGCGATACTGACCATGCCCACACCGCTGATCTGGGCGATCTTCTGCGCCATGCGGGTATCGACCAGATCATTGAGTTTGGGCAGCAACATGGTTTTCGAAGTGATCGCCAGGGTCAGCACCGGGGTGTCTGCCGGGTTGACCTTGTTGTACACCGGCGGTGCCGGGAGATCCGTCGGCAATAGATTGGTGGCGCCGTTGATGGCCGCCTGCACGGACTGTTCGGCCACATCCATATTCAGGTCGAGACTGAAGCGTAGCGTGATCACCGAGGCGCCACCCGAGCTGGTCGATGCCATCTGCGTCAGCCCCGGCATTTGCCCGAACTGACGCTCCAGCGGTGCGGTGACTGCGCTGGTCATGACTTGAGGGCTGGCGCCAGGATAGAGGGTCATCACCCGAATGGTCGGATAGTCGACCTGCGGCAAAGCCGACACCGGGAGCAGCTTGTAGGCGATAAGGCCAGCAAGCACGATGGCCAGCATGCTCAGCGTGGTGGCCACCGGGCGCAGGATGAACAGACGGGAGATGTTCATGCGCGGTGGTTTTCCGCCTTGCCGACCGACGCCGATTCATCGCTGCCCTTGCCCGGCTTGCCTTGCAGCTGCTGCCCGGGGCTGGCGGGTACGTCCTTGCTGTCGTTGACCACCTCAACGGGGCTGCCGTCGCGCAGACGGTCGGTGCCTTCGAGAACAACCCGGTCACCCGCAGCAAGCCCCTCATTGACCACTGTCATCTGTTCATCGTTGGGACCGGTCTTGAGCACGCGGATTTTCACTTTGTTGTCACCTTCCAGGGCGTACACGAAAGTGCCGTTGGTGCCGAACTGCACGGCAGCAGTCGGCACCAGAATCGCCTGTTTCAAGGTGTCAGCGAGCAGGTGGGCGTTGACGAACTGGTTGGGGAACAGCACTTCGTCCTGATTTTCAAAGCGGGCCTTGAACTTCAGGGTGCCAGTGGCCACGTCGATCTGGTTGTCGAGACTGGCCAACACCCCTATCGCCTGCTGTTTAAGGTCGCCACGGTCCCAGGCTTCAACCGGCAGCTTGTCGCCACTGCGATAGCGAGCAATAACCGTCGACAAGTCTTTTTCCGGCAAGGTGAATGCCACGTCGATGGGTTTGGTCTGGGTGATGATTGCCAGCGCAGTGGTGTCATTGGCCGCCACCAGATTGCCGACATCCAGCTGCTTGAGGCCAACCCGCCCGGTGATCGGCGCGCGAATACGCGTGAATTCCAGATTGAGCCTGGCATCACCCACGGCGGCCTGATTGGTCTTGATGGTGCCCTGATACTGATTGATCAGCGATTCGGCGGTATCCAGCGTCTGGCGGGCAATGCTGTCCTCGGCAAACAGACCGCGATAGCGTCTTACATCCAGCTGAGCGTTCTTGAGCAGCGCCTGATTGGTCGCGAGCGTGCCCTCGGCCTGCTGCAGGGCAATCTGGTAACTGCGTGGATCAATCTCAGCCAGCAGGTCGCCAGCCTTGACCATCTGCCCTTCGCGGAAATTGATTTTGACCAGCTCGCCACCGACCCGGCTGCGCACGTTGATGGTGTTCATGGCGGTGACTGTGCCCAGCGCCTTGTAGTAGATCGGAAAATCACCCACTACCGCGGGCGCAACACGGACCGGCACCGGCACCGTCGAGCCGCCGAAACCTGGGCGCGCCGCTGCATCTGCCGATTTGTGCTCTGCGCCTTTACCCGGCGCTGAAGCGGGCCAGAGCCACCAGCATGCCACGGCGATCAGCAACAGGACCAAGAGGCTAAGCAGCCAGCGACGGGAACTACGGGGGCCAGACGAGTGCATGAATAAATCAACCATTGCGGATGGGGCTTCTTCAGAGGACTGAACAATAAGCACAGACCGATGACAAGCAAAGCGCCTTTACCGGCAATTTACCTTGGCATGGCATTTGTTAAGCAGCTGAAGCGTAAACGAAAACGGCCTGAAAATATTCAGGCCGCTGAAGTGTTGCCGGGTATTACTTAAGTACGGCGAGGGCCGAGGTGTAATCTGGCTCTTGACCGATTTCGGCCACCAGCTCGCTGTGCAGCACTTTGTCATGCTCGTCCAGCACCACCATTGCGCGGGTAGTCAGGCCTACCATCGGGCCTTCGGCAATGGCGACGCCGTAGTCCTGCATGAATCCGGCACTGCGCATGGTAGACAGATTCTTCACGTTTTCCAGCCCTTCCGCGCCGCAGAAGCGGGCTTGCGCGAATGGCAGATCAGCGGAAATGCACAGCACTACCGTGTTTTTCAGGTCACTGGCCTGCGCATTGAATTTACGCACCGACGTTGCGCAGGTTGGCGTGTCAACGCTGGGAAATATATTGAGGATTTTGCGTTTGCCGGCGAAGTCGGCAAGGGTCACATCGGCAAGGTCGCCACCGACCAGCGTAAACGCGGGAGCAGCGGCGCCGACTTTCGGCAGCTCACCGCTGATTTGCACTGGATCGCCCTTGCGAGTCACTTGAGCCATAAAATATTCCTTTTCGTCGGGTTGAGTGAAGCGCTGAGTTTAACCATGAATGCGGCGCGCAACCTAGCTCGCAGCTACCATCAGAAATCGCGCTTGTAAAAAATATCCAGGGAACTGGCCAGGCCGCTGGCAACTTCCAGATACACACGTTTACTCAGCAGATAACGCAGCGCAATAGTGTTCGCAGGTTCGAATACACCTACACCGTAGCGCAGGCTGAGCTTGTCGGTGATTTTGCCACTGGCGACGACGTTGGTCTTTTCGCCACTGCCCGAGGTATCCAGCTCGAAATCCTTGATCCCCAGATCGCTGGCCAGCTTGCCGGTGGTGGACTCACTGCCCGCAAGGCCAAGGGCCAGTGCTGCCTGCGCCATCATGTTGCTGTCCTCCCCGGTGTTGTTCAGCGGTCTACCCAGCACGAGATAAGACAACGCTTGCTCCTGACTCATGGAAGGCTCGGAGAACACCGTTGTCGTTGGCTGCTCGGCGCTGCCGGTCAAGCGGATACCGGCAATGACATCGTCGGTCTGACGAATCGCTTCAACGTCCAGATAAGGCTGGTCCGCGGGACCGGCAAACAGCAGACGCGCCTTGCGAATGGTCAGGCGCTGGCCATAGGCGCGATAGCGACCGTTGTTCAGGTTGAGTTCACCGCGGGTGTCGAGGTTGTCGCCGATATGTACCTGCCCGGCAAGATCAGCGGTCAGGCCGAAACCGCTGAACGCGAGTTTTTCCTGGCCGACCTGAACATCGATGTCCATCGCCAGCGGCATGGGCGGCGCACCCTCCTCGGTCTGCTGGCCGACAATGACCGTGTCGCCTGACAGTTTCACAGTGGATGGCGGCAGCTCGCGAATGGTGATGGTGCCTTTGGGGATCAGCAGTTTGCCCGAGACCGCCAGCTTGCCGCCCTGCATCGACAGCTTCAGGTCAGGCGCAGCCTCCAGGTTTGCATAAGGCTCGACGGTAATCGGCAGGCGCGAGCCCTTTACCGCCATGTCCACCACCAGGGCCTGACCCCAGCCGATATTGCCAGCGAGTGAACCCTGCCCGCTGGCGCCGCTCTTCCAGTTGCCGTCCAGTTGCACACGCTCGCCAGCGATTTGTGCTCGCAGCTGAAAGTCCTGCACATCCATCGGCAATTCGGGGCCCGACACTTCGCCGTCGCTGAGCAGCAGGCTGCCATTGACCTGCGGCGCCAGCAGCGTGCCCGCTAACTGACCGCTGCCATTCAGACGACCGTTAATCTTTTGCACCATCGGCACGAAAGGCCGGGCGATGGAAAGATCAACGCCACTGAGGCTGAAGTCCCCCCGCAGCGCCTTGTCCTGGCTCAGCGGATCGATACGCGCCGTGACACGCAACGCGCCAAGCTTGCCGCCGCGAAAATCAAGCTGGCTGTCGATCTGGCGCGGGGTCAGCTTGCTGCTGAACGTCAGGCTCTCATAGGGAAAATCCAGCCATTGATTGGCTTCCCGCAGGCGCAACACACCGCCATTGGCGTTGATCGATATCTGGCCGTTTGGCCCTGCCGCCGGTACATCAAGCTGGATGTCGGCAGCGAGCACCCCTTGCCAGGCGAAATCCTTGGGGTACCACTGGGCAAGGCTGTCCAGCGGGAAATTCTTCAGGTGATAGCGCAGGCGGGGTTCGGGCTGCAGACGCTGATTTTCCCCGCAAAGGCTTGCCGCGCCGGACAACCAGCAGTGGGCGCCAAAGTTGAGTGTGCCATCGGCCAGCCGCTCCAGACTGGCTGGTTGCTGCAGTTGCCATTTCTGACCGCCGCTTTGCACGGCACCCGACGCCAGACGCCCGCGCCAGTTGCCTTTGTCGAGGGCGCCATCGAGCGCCATGTTCAGCTTCAGCAGCGGCCCTTGAAGATCAAGCTGCAGCTGTTGACGCCTGACATCACCCTGACCGTTGACTGCCAACGTCCCCAACTGCGTATCGCCTGCCTGGATGCCATCGCCCTTGATCTCGACCTTGCCGCGCTGCGTGCTGTCGACGGTTGCCAACACTGTGAGTCGGCGCAGCTGGTTGTTGTCGAAGGCCAGTTGCGAGCCCTGCAGGCTCAGCTGGCCTTGCGGGGCATCGAGGCTACCGGCCAGGTCCACACGACCTTTCGCGTTGCCCTGCAAGCCAGGCCACAACTGGCCCAACCGCGGCAGGTTGATCGTGAGCTGGCCCAGCAAGCGCTGGTCGAACCTGCCATCGCCATCGATCCGGTTATCCCCCAGACGAACCTGCAGGGCCTCGACGTTCCAGCGACCTTGGGCTCCTTCGGCCTTGACCTGCAGCGCTGCCGCCTGCCCGCGCAGACGGCCCTTGAGATCCAGATCAGCTTGCAGGCTCAGACGATCATCTTTCAATTCACCCTTGCTGCGCAGCGGACCGGCCAGAGTGCCAGGCAGTTGCGCGACCCAGTAAGCCGGATCAATCGCGCTGAGGTCGAGCGCCGTATCCCAGCCGATGCCATCGGCGAACTTCAGATTCAAGTGGCCGCTGGCCTTGCCCTGGCCAGCCACCATTTCAAGCTGTGGCAAAAAAAGCTGCGTCAGATCCCCGCTGAAGGGGCTGACCACGCTGAAGGCGCCCGCCGGACCATCCAGCCGGGCGTCGAAGTTGCCCAGGTATTGACCGTCGGTGTAAGAAATTTCGCCTGCGAATTGACGCAACGTGACCTGGGGTTGATCTGCCACCGGATACAAACGCTGCCAGGGGAAATCCAGCCAGTTGACCCGCATATCGGCCCGCAGGGCCTGCTGCCAGTCAAGCGTGCCGCTGAGCGTCACGCGCTGTTTGGGTCCGGCATCGAGCTCAAGCGCCCTCACCTGCGCGCCTCTGCCATCCACCCGGCAGTCCAGCTTGAGGCTGACAGGTCCCTGCTCGGCCGGCAGAGTCGCCGTGCCACCGATTTCATAGCCCGCCGCAAGGTCTCCTTTAGCCTGCAGCTTCAGTTGTTCGAGCTGCAAGGTTTCGGGCAATGCAGCGCCTGCCATGAATGCATCGGCGACCAGCGTCAGCTGTGCAGGGAGATTGTCGGCAAGGGGCTGCAGCTCGCCACTCAGGCGTCCTTGCACATAACCACTGCTAATGCCTTCAAGAGTCAGTGTCTGCAGCAGGTTGCCCTGTACATCGAGGGTGAGCATCCAGGTCCGTGCGTCGACATCCGGCAAACGCACCAGCCCCTTCGCCTGCAGCGGCCATTGGCCGGAGGGCTGTAGCAACCCGGCCAGATCCAGCGCCAGATCGTCACGTTGCAGGTGCAGGTTATCAATATGCAGACCGGCTGCGGTCCAGTGCGCTGCCAATTGCAGGTCACGTAGCTGTTCGCTGCCATCCAGCAAAAGGCTGCCGATGCGCACGTCGCCAAGGCGCAGAGCCAGCGGCAACTTGAGGTCGGGCAGCTGCAGCGGTTGTTTCTGTTCGGTGGACGCGGCAGGTGCAAGTTGCAGACGAACCTGCTCAGCCTGCAGGCGCTCGATGCACAGCGTCAGCTTGAACAGACAACCGGGAGACCACTCCAATCGTGGGTGATCGACTTCCACAAGGGTGGCGCCATCCTGCCAACTCAGATGATCCGCTTGCCACTGTCCGCCCAGATGTCCGGAAAAATTATCCAGCGCAAGGCCAGGCACCTGCCCCAGCGCCCAGCGCCCGGCAGCCTGGTTGCCAAGTATCAGCCACAGGCCGGTGATCACCAGTAACAGCAGCGCCGCCACTGCGAGCCCCACTGCCTTCAGCGACTTACGCCAGTTGGCATTGTTCAACACAGCGGGGCTCATAGTTCAGGGCCCATGGAAAAGTGCAGACGCACGCCGCCGTCGTCATCCAGCGCATGGGCCAGATCAAGCCGCAGCGGCCCCACCGGCGAAACCCAGCGGATACCGACGCCGACGCCGGTTTTCAAGTCCGCAAGATCGAGGTTGTTGAACGAGTTGCCCTGATCGACAAACGTCGCCACGCGCCACTTCGGGGCGATGGTGTACTGATATTCCAGGCTGCCTGCGATCATGTAGCGTCCGCCGATACGATCGCCGTCGGAGTTCTCCGGGGTCAGTGTCTGGTAGTCATAACCCCGCACACTCTGATCACCCCCGGCAAAGAAACGCAGCGATGGCGGAATCGACTTGTAGCCATTGGTGGCGTTGCCGCCCAACTGGGCGCGCGCCAGGAACCGGTGGTTATCCCACACCGTGGTCAAGCCCTTTAGCAGCACGTTGCCGTGCAGCAGGTTTGAATCAGACATCAGCCCTTCCTTGGCCGCCTGCGCGTCGAACTGGATGCGGTAGCCCCGGTTAGGGTCGATTCGGTTGTCGCTGCGCAGGAACGAGTAGCTGATGCCAGGCATCAGCAAGGTGCTGAGGCCGGAATCGTTGCCCAGCTGATACTCTTCGCGCTGCCATTTCAGCGATATCACCCGTTCCCACCCGCTGGGCAGCCTGCTGTGCCATTCCGGCCCGACGGTCAGCAGCTTGCTGAGGGTATCGGTGCCTGCCAGTTCCTCATATTGATACCCGCCTGCGTAGCGCAGCTTGTCGGTCAGGGGCGGATCCAGCGGCACGTCGTACCACAGGCCGATGTTCTGCCGAGGGGCAGACAATTCGCTCTCGATGCCGTAACTGTGCCCTTGTGGGTTGACCCAGTGCCGCGTCCAGTTGACCTTGCCTCGCGGCCCCACATCAGTGGAGTAACCCAGGCCCAGGCCCATGGTGCGGGGTTTGCGGGTGTCGAGCTGCACCGTCACCGGGATCGCCTGGTTGACGGCGGCCGTTGGCGCGGCATCCACGCGTACACCTTCAAAATAGCCGCTGGTCTGCATCGCCTGATTGAGCTCGGCAATCAGCTCGGAATCATAGGGCGTGTTTTCCTTGAACGGCACCATGCGCCGTAACAGATCATCATCGAACGGGGCATCACCACTGAAGCTGACCTTGCCCAGGGTGTAACGCGGGCCACTGTCGTAAACCAGCTCGATGTCTGCGACACCTGCGGCCGGATCCACCGACAGGCGCTGGCTGGTGAAGCGCCCGGAGAAAAACCCGTAACGAGACGCCTGGTTCTGGATCAGGCGCTTGGCATCTTCATAGTGCCCGTGATTGAGCACCGCACCGCTCTGCAACACGTTGCCCTTGGGCACTCGAAAAGCTTTGAGCGATGCCGCTTCGCCCTGCACTCTGATATCCACCGTGCGCAGGTGGACAGGCTCACCGGAGTCAATGGTCATGATCAGGCGAGGCGGCTGATTTTTGTGGGTACGCACTTCGCTGTCGATTCTGGCCTGGTAATAGCCGAGGGCCTGAGCGGCGCGTTGAGCCTGCTCCTCAGCGCCAAGGCTGAAGTGTTTCAGACTTTCCCCATCGCGCTCGCCAGGCGCACCAATGTAGCCCTCGACGTTGGCCTTGAGCTGCGGATTGGCTGGCGAGACACGCACGTCAAGTTGCGCCTCGGCGTAAACCGAAGCGCAGATAAGGCTCAGAGCCAGACCACTGGCGTACGATTTGAAAAGCTTCATGGGCCAAATGCTAACACGCGCGGCGACAATCACCGGAACCGGGAATAACCATCGGCATCATGCGCTTACAGCTCGGCGCTCAATGAAACCTTGGGGTTGGGATGAAAGAACACGCGCTCCCGTACAGGTCCTACATCGATTTCGCCGATTTCCTGATAACCCTGTCGTTCAAAGAACGCAGGATCTCGACGGCTGCTGGTATCGAGCACCACGCCTTGGGAAGCCGCATCCTGCCCGCACCAGGCCTGAATTTCGGCAAATAGCTGCTCTTCCAGTGCGTCGCTGTGAAAGACCTTGTGAACGGCCATCAGCGGCAATACGTGCACTGATTCGGTGGGCAGGCAGGCCATTACGGCGTTGTGGTATTCCAGGTAACGCCGAGTGCAATTGAATCCTGCCGTGAGCACCATCTGCAGACGCCAGGCCCAGCTTTCAGTGATGCCCAGGCGACGCTGCGGCGGCGCCACCAGGGCCACTGCCACCAGCCGATCGTCGATGAACAGGCCGATGGCGGGCAAATCTTGCAGGAAATGCTGCTTGACCAGCGCCTTGATGGTCGCCCGAACGCGCTGGTCAAAACCTGCCCGACGCGAATTGAACAGGTAAGCAAACGCCGAATCGTCCCGGTAGGCTTGAAAAAGCAGGGCGCGGGTCTCTTTCGAGTAGCCGCTGTCGAGCTCGCGGACTTCAGCCGGGGTGGCAAACGATTCTGACATCAAGCAAACCTCTGAATGACCACGCGAAAGGCGCCGCCTTGCTGTTGTAGGCCTTCGAGTCCCGGCCCGACGCGACAGTTCCACCGACCTTGCGCAGCCGACCCGGTTGAGCCGTTTGCACAGGCCGGCGTCCGCTTTGACACCTCGCGCTCGCCCCTGGCGCTGGCGATCAAGCGACGGGTCGGCTAGCATCGCCTCTTTTGCTCCGGAGCCGCCATGAAGATCGTCTGTTTCAACATCAACGGGCTGCGTGCCCGCCCTCATCAGCTGGCGGCGCTGATTGAAAAGCATCAACCCGACGTCATCGGTCTGCAGGAAACCAAGGTGTCGGATGAGCAGTTCCCTCAGGCCGAGGTCGAGGCGCTGGGCTATCACGTGCATTTCCATGGACAGAAAGGCCATTACGGTGTTGCCCTGCTCTCACGCAAGATGCCACTGGCGCTGCACAAGGGTTTCGAAGGCGATGACGAAGAGGCTCAAAAGCGGTTTATCTGGGGCACTTTTGCTGACGATAATGGCCAGCCCATCACCATCATGAATGGTTATTTCCCCCAGGGCGAAAGCCGCGACCACCCCACCAAGTTTCCGGCCAAGCAACGCTTCTACGACGATTTGCAAACGCTGCTGGAAACACGCTTCAGCAATGATCAGCCGCTGGTCGTGATGGGTGACGTCAATATTTCTCCCGAAGATTGCGACATCGGCATTGGCGCAGACAACGCCAAGCGCTGGCTGAAGACCGGCAAGTGCAGCTTTCTGCCCGAAGAGCGTGAGTGGATGGCACGCCTGAAGAACTGGGGTCTGGTAGACAGCTTCCGTTATCTGTACCCCGAAGTGGTTGATCAGTTCAGCTGGTTCGACTACCGCAGTCGCGGCTTCGAAGATCAACCCAAGCGGGGCCTGCGGATTGACCTGATCATGACCTCCCAGGCTTTGCAGTCACGGATCAAGGCGGCAGGCGTCGACTATGAACTGCGCGGCATGGAGAAACCTTCAGACCACGCCCCGATCTGGCTGGAACTGAGCTGAGGCGCGGGGCCGCGTGCCCCCACACACGGGCAGCTGTCAGTGCAGTCACTACCCAGACCAAGTGGACAGGATGATTTGATCAGCCGGTCAGCCATGCCCCATCCAGAACACCGCAACGCCAACTACCAGAATGACAATAAACAGGATGGCCCAGCGGTCGACATGACTCTCAGGCTTGGACAGTTTGGAATGGTTGCTCATCAATTAACGCCTCTTGTCTGTTTTTTTATAGTGGCTGCACGGCGGCGTCGAGGGGTGTATTTCCTCGACATGCTCAGTTAAGTCCAGAGATGCCCGCATCACAAGCAGGGTTATCGTAGCTTTGCTGTTTGCTTAGTACTTTTGGTTCTTTACATATACTCAAACTCTACTTTTGCGCATAACCGCAAACTGGTATCTTTCCCCGGCTCCGTAGGGAGTGCGCGGCCGTGCGCGCTGATTTACCGTGGCAATTGCCTGAGACAGGACCGATATGTACGTATATGACGAGTACGACCAGCGGATCATCGAGGACCGCGTAAAGCAGTTCCGCGATCAGACCCGCCGTTACCTGGCAGGAGAACTCAGCGAAGAAGAGTTCCGCCCGCTGCGCCTGCAAAATGGCCTCTATATCCAGCGCTTCGCACCGATGCTGCGTGTCGCTGTGCCGTACGGCCAACTGACGTCACGCCAGACGCGGATGATGGCGAAAATCGCCCGCGATTATGACAAGGGCTACGCACACATCAGCACACGGCAGAATGTGCAGTTCAACTGGCCCGCCCTGGAAGACATTCCCGACATTCTGGCCGAGCTGGCAACCGTGCAGATGCACGCGATTCAGACCAGCGGCAACTGCCTGCGCAACGTCACCACTGACCAGTTCGCCGGGGTTGCGGCCGATGAAGTGGTAGATCCGCGGCCATGGTGTGAAATCGTTCGGCAGTGGACGACCTTCCACCCTGAGTTCGCCTACCTGCCACGCAAGTTCAAGATCGCCATTAATGGCGCCGCCAGCGACCGCGCCGCTATTGAAGTGCACGATATCGGGCTGGAACCTGTGCGCAATGACGCGGGCGAGCTCGGTTTCCGAGTGCTGGTCGGCGGCGGCCTGGGGCGTACGCCGGTGGTGGGCGCGTTCATCAATCAATTCCTGCCGTGGCAAGACCTGTTGAGCTACCTCGACGCCATCCTGCGGGTCTACAACCGCTATGGCCGGCGAGATAACAAGTACAAGGCGCGGATCAAGATTCTGGTCAAGGCGCTGACCCCGGAAGTGTTCGCCGAAAAGGTCGAGGCTGAAATGGTCCACCTGCGCGGCGGTCAGACCACGTTGACCGATGCCGAAGTGCATCGGGTCTCCAGGCACTTCGTTGACCCGCAGTACCAGGCATTGCCCGCCTACAACGACGAACTGGCGGCGCTCGATGCACAGCACCCGGGCTTTGCCCGCTGGCGCACGCGCAACACCCTGGCTCACAAAAAGCCGGGCTACGTCGCCGTGACGCTGTCGCTCAAACCCACCGGCGTTGCGCCGGGGGACATCACCGACAAGCAGCTCGACAGCGTCGCCGATCTGGCTGACCGCTACAGCTTTGGCCAACTGCGTACTTCTCACGAGCAGAACATCATTCTCGCCGACGTCGAGCAGAGCCAGCTCTTTGCGCTCTGGGGCGAACTGCGCGAGCAGGGTTTTGCCACCCCCAACGTCGGTTTGCTGACCGATATCATCTGCTGCCCCGGCGGGGATTTCTGCTCCCTGGCCAACGCCAAGTCGATTCCCATTGCCGAGTCGATTCAGCGCCGCTTCGACGATCTCGATTACCTGTTCGATATAGGCGAACTGGACCTGAACATCTCTGGCTGCATGAACGCCTGCGGTCATCACCACGTCGGCCACATCGGCATTCTGGGCGTGGACAAGAAAGGCGAGGAGTTCTACCAGGTTTCACTGGGCGGCAGTGCCAGCCGCGACGCCAGCCTGGGCAAGATCCTCGGGCCGTCCTTCGCCCAGGACGCCATGCCTGACGTCATCGAGAAGTTGATTGACGTGTATGTCGAGAAACGCAACGAAGACGAACGCTTCATCGACACCTTCCAACGTATCGGCATCGATCCCTTCAAGGAGCGCGTCTATGCAGCGAATCATTAAGAACAACCAGGTCATCGATGAAACCTGGCACCTGCTGCCCAAGGAAACGTCCTTCGATGAGCTGCCCAACTGCGACGACCTGATCGTGCCGCTGTCGCTCTGGCGCGAGCACGGCCATGCCCTGCAAGCCCGCGATGGCGGCCTGGGTGTCTGGCTGGACAGCGACGAAGAAGCCGAAGAGCTGGTGGATGACGTGCACAAATTCCAGGTCATCGCGCTGAATTTCCCCGCGTTCACTGACGGGCGCAGCTACTCCAACGCACGCCTGCTGCGTGATCGCTACGGCTACAAAGGCGAGTTGCGGGCTATTGGCGATGTGCTGCGTGATCAACTGTTCTATATGAGCCGCTGCGGCTTCGACGCGTTTGCCGTTCGCGCCGACAAGGACCCTCATGAAGCCCTGGAAGGTCTCAAGGATTTTTCAGTGACCTATCAGGCTGCCACCGACGAGCCACTGCCGCTGTTTCGCAGACGCTGAAGTAAAACCTGAGCAAAAAAAACCGGACTACGTCAGTGGCCCGGTTTTTTTTCGCGCGTCGCCGCAGGCAACAGTGCTTACCAGAAGCGCTGATGGGTCAATCGGCTCCACCAGCCCAGCAACAGCCGGTCCAGGGAACTGGTGGCGGCCATGCCCATCCGCTCCTGCAGGCTCTTGCGCTGCACGTAATGAAGATGAAAAACGTCAGCCGTCTTCGCCCGGGTCGCCAGGTACTCATCACTGGTCATCAGTTCATCGACCAGTTGCTTGTCCACTGCCGCCATGCCCAGCCAGACTTCACCGGTCGCCACTTCGTCAATCGCCAGCTGTGGACGATAACGGGCGACAAAATTCTTGAACAGGTCGTGGGTGATGTCCAGGTCCTGCTGAAATTTCTCCCGTCCTTTCTCGGTATTTTCGCCAAATACCGTCAGCGTTCGCTTGTACTCGCCAGCGGTCAGCACTTCGAAGTCGATGTCGTGCTTCTTCAACAGCCGATTGACGTTGGGCAGTTGCGCCACAACGCCAATGGATCCCAGGATGGCGAAGGGTGCGCTGATGATCTTGTCGCCGATGCACGCCATCATGTAACCGCCGCTGGCGGCAACCTTGTCGATGCAGACTGTCAGCGGAATACCGGCCTGGCGGATGCGCGCCAGTTGCGAGGACGCCAGCCCGTAGCTGTGGACCATGCCACCGCCGCTTTCCAGACGCAGCACAACCTCATCCTTGTCGGTGGCCAGGGTCAGCAGCGCGGTGATCTCGTGGCGCATGCTTTCAGTGGCAGATGCCTTGATGTCGCCATCGAAATCCAGCACGTAAACTTTGGACTTCGCTGCCGGGGCCTTCTTCTCTTTCTTCAGCGCCTTGCCTTGCTCCTTGCGCAACACTTTCAGCTGGGCCTTGCCCAATAATGATTGCTCAAGACGCTCGCGCAGCCCTTTGTAGAAATCATTGAGCCGGGTGACTTGCAGTTGCCCGGAGGTACGGCGCCGACCCTTGCCGCGCATCGACGCGATAGCCACTAGCACGACAACGATCGCGATGACCAGGGTGACCGTCTTGGCCAGGAAGCTGGCGTAATCGGCTAAAAACTCCACAGTGACTCCTCAGTTGGCTTGCGCCCCGCCATGCGGGGGTCGCGGATGGGCCTCAGCATACCGACGCGATCTGCTGGCGACCAGTCGACAATCGTTTCAACCAAGCGATTCAAACAAGCGTATGTTTTTCCGTTGACACGCCTGCGCCATCCTCCTAATCTCGCAAAACTTCAACGCTGCAGGACTCGATGGACGTGGGCAGCATCTACCTGATTCGACATGGCCAGGCCTCCTTCGGTGCCGATGATTACGACGTGTTGTCACCGATCGGCATTCGCCAGGCGCAAGTGCTCGGGGACCATCTGGTGCGACTCGGCTCAGGCTTCGATCGCTGCGTGAGCGGTGATTTGCGCCGCCAGCAACACACCGCCGAGCTCACGTTCGAGGCCCTGCGCGCCGCCGGGTTATCAGCTGCCAGCCTTGAGGTCGACACCGCCTTCGACGAATTCGATGCCGATGCGACCATCCGTTCCCTGCTGCCAGCAATGATGGACGACGAGCCCGGTGCTCTGGAAACCATGCGCAATGCGGGCGACAACCGCAGTGAATTCCAGCGTCTGTTTGCTTTGATCGTGGCCCGCTGGCTGAGCGGCGAATACGACGTGCCAGGCCTGCAAAGCTGGGCTGCGTTCGTGGCCCAGGTGCAGGCCGGGCTGGCGCGCCTGCTGGAACGGGCCCGTGCGGGAGAACGAATTGCCGTGTTTACCTCAGGCGGCACCATCACTGCCCTGCTCCACCTGATCACGCACATGCCCGCGCTGCAGGCGTTCGAGCTCAACTGGCACATCGTCAATACCTCGCTCAGCCAGCTCAAGTTCAGGGGCGGCGAAGTATCCCTTGCAGCATTCAACGATCACACCCATTTACAGCTGATGAATTCACCGCAACTCATCACCTATCGATGAGCCCTCACACTCCGACGCGCGCTTTTCAACCCGCTTTTCAACAAGGAAAAAAACATGACTTCTGTGAATAACGCCATTACCACCATGAAAGCCAAGTTCAACCCCGCTGCCGCAGCGGGCCTGGACTTGGTCTTCGGTTTTCGTATCGATGAATCCGAGCACTTTTCGTTGATCGTCAAGGACGGCACTTGCGAGCTGCAGGAAGGTGAAAACCCGGATGCCCAGGTCACGCTGGTGATGGACAGCGAAACCCTGAAAGGCATCGTCAGCGGCGAAACCGACGGCATGCAGGCCTTCATGGGCGGCAAGCTGCGCGCTGAAGGCGACATGATGCTGGCGATGAAGCTCAGCGAGTTGTTCCCGGCCTGATCACAACGTCAGCCACTGAAACCGAAGCCGCCAGTGCTTCGGTTTTTTTTCGCCTGCTGTCGCCCTGCGTCTTGACCAATCAATAGCGCGCGCAGGCATCAGGGCTGATGATTCAGCGCCAACACCGCAAGCTATAACACCACCGCCAACTTGTTAGCCGCATGCGATTAGTCAATGATCGACGGGCTCCATAATAAGCAGAAGGGATAAGCATGGCGCTTACTGATCAATCCACCCGAGTCCGTCCCGGTGAAGAACTCGACGTTGCCCTCATCGACCCTTACCTGAAAGCGAACCTGCAAGGTCTTGCGGGCTCACCACAGATCAGCCAGTTCCCCGGCGGAGCCTCTAACCTGACCTATCTGGTGAAGTACCCAGAGCAGGAATTTGTCTTGCGCCGCCCTCCCTTTGGCCACAAAGCACGTTCAGCCCACGATATGGGGCGCGAATACCGCATCCTCAATCAGCTCAAGGACGCGTTCCCTTACTGCCCGAAGGCGTGGCTGCATTGCACTGATGAATCAGTGATTGGCGCCGAGTTTTATCTGATGGAGCGGATCAACGGCATCATCCTGCGCGCTGACCTGCCTCCCGAGCTGAATCTGGACGCTGCCCGCACACAAGCGCTGTGCAAGAGCTTCATCGACCGCCTGGTGGACCTGCATCACGTGGATTATCAGGCTTGCGGCCTGGCTGATCTGGGCAAGCCTGTAGGCTATGTCGAACGCCAGATTCGTGGCTGGAGCGAGCGCTACGAGAATTCCCGGACGCCCGACGCGCCGCAGTGGGCCGAAGTCCAGGCCTGGCTCAAAGACAAGATGCCGGCGGACCATCCGGTGGCGGCCATCGTGCACAACGACTATCGCTTCGACAATGTGCTGCTCAATCCCGATGATCCGATGCAGATCATTGGCGTGCTCGATTGGGAGATGACCACACTGGGCGATCCGCTGATGGACCTGGGCAACACCCTGGCGTACTGGATCGAGGCCGCCGACCCTGCTGCGGTGCAGATGATGCGACGCCAGCCAAGCCATGCACCCGGCATGCTGACCCGCCGCCAGTTCGTCGAGTACTACGCCGAGCGTTCAGGCATTCGTATCGACAATTTCGACTTTTATTACACCTACGGCCTGTTTCGTCTGGCCGGGATCGTACAGCAGATCTACTACCGTTTTTTTCATGGCCAGACCCGGGACAAACGTTTCGCTCAGTTCATCCACATGAACACGTTGCTTGAGCAGATGAGCCTCAAGGTCATCAACCACTCCACGCTTTGACCTGACGTGACAAGGAAACCACTATGTCCAGAACCCAGCTGTTCGACCTCGACGGCAAGATCGCTTTCGTTTCCGGTGCCAGTCGGGGGATCGGCGAGGCCATTGCCCGTCTGCTGGCGCAACAGGGCGCCCATGTCATCGTCAGCAGTCGCAAGATCGAGGGCTGCCAGCAGGTCGCCGACGCGATCATCGCCGACGGCGGCCAGGCCACTGCAATGGCCTGCCATATCGGCGAAATGGAACAGATCACTGCTGTGTTCGCGCGTATTCGCGAGCAGTTCGGGCGTCTGGATATCCTGGTCAACAATGCCGCCACCAATCCGCAGTTCTGCAACGTGCTGGACACCGACCCAGGGGCTTTCCAGAAGACCGTGGACGTTAATATCCGTGGCTACTTCTTCATGTCGGTGGAGGCCGGCAAGCTGATGCGCGAGCACAGCGCTGGCAGCATCATCAACGTGGCTTCGATCAATGGGGTATCGCCAGGCGTGTTTCAGGGCATCTATTCGGTGACCAAAGCCGCCGTGATCAACATGACCAAAGTGTTCTCCAAGGAATGCGCGCCGTTCGGTATACGCTGCAATGCCCTGCTGCCTGGCCTTACCGACACCAAATTCGCCTCGGCATTGGTCAAGAATGATTCGATTCTGAACATGGCGCTGCAGCAGATCCCGCTCAAACGCGTCGCTGCCCCAAGTGAAATGGCAGGCGCGGTGCTCTATCTGGCGAGCGAGGCGTCAAGCTACACCACCGGCGTGGCGCTGAACGTGGATGGCGGATTTCTGTCCTGAACCCGGCGCAGCGCTGGTGGTGTCATGCTCCCTCGCTGCCCGCAGACACTGTTCTACACATTCGGTAATATGCCGGCTTCCGGGCAGCCATTCTGCCCAGCCGCCATAAGCCCTTACCATGCCTTTTGAACTCAGTGTCGACCTGAGCACCCTTGCGGTGCTCGCCGTTGTGGCCTTTGTTGCAGGTTTCATTGATGCCGTCGCTGGCGGAGGTGGTTTGCTCACCACACCGGCGCTGATGACTGCAGGCCTGCCACCGCACCTGGTCCTGGGCACCAACAAGCTCAGCTCTACATTCGGCTCGGCCATCGCCAGTTTCACCTTTTACCGGCGCAAGCTGTTCTATCCAAAGCAGTGGTTGCGGGCCTTGATCGGCACCGCCATCGGTGCGTTGATCGGCGCAGTGGTGGCGCATTACCTGCCAGCGGAATGGATCAACCAGATGCTGCCGGTGATCGTGTTTGGCTGCGGCCTGTATCTGCTGTTCGGCGGCACCCCGAAGGCGCCGCTCAATAGCGATGCGCCGATCAAGAAGAAATGGCAGCTGCCCCAAGGTCTCGGGTTGGGCTTCTATGACGGCGTGGCGGGTCCCGGCACTGGCGCCTTCTGGACAGTGAGTACACTGTTGATGTACCCGCTGGATCTGGTCAGGGCCAGCGGCGTGGCGCGCAGCATGAACTTTGTCAGCAACGCTGCCGCGCTCTCGGTGTTCATCTTCTCGGGTCAGGTGGACTGGCTGATCGGTCTGAGCATGGGCAGTGCGCTGATGGTGGGTGCCGCGATTGGCGCGCGCACCGCGATTGGCGGTGGCGCGAAGTTCATCCGGCCGGTATTCATCACTGTCGTGCTCTGCCTGACAGTGCGGCTAGCCTGGCAGCACTGGTTCGGCGGCGCCTGAGCGCTGGGCCAGGTAAGCATCGATCAGGAAGCGCGCAATTGAACGGTTGGCTGGCAGCATCGGCAGATCGTCGATGTGAAACCAGCGCGCGTCTTCGATCTCGCCCGGCTGCGGCACGATATCGCCACTGTCGTATTCGGCATGGAAGCCCAGCATCATCGAGTGCGGGAACGGCCAGCACTGGCTGCCCATGTACTTGAGGTGCTTGATGTTGACCTGCACTTCCTCCATCACCTCGCGATGCACGCAGTCTTCTGCCGATTCTCCGGGTTCGACGAATCCGGCCAGCGCGCTGTAGACCCCGGTGACAAAACGTGGCGAACGGGCCAGCAGGATTTCGTCGCCGCGCGTCACCAGCACGATCATGCTCGGCGAGATACGCGGAAACAGGCGCAGGTTGTCATGCTCGCAGTACATCGCGCGCTCCCCGGCCACTTGCACCGTTGGCCTGCCGCAACTGCCGCAGAAGCGATGCTCGCGGGCCCAGGTACTGACCTGCGCGGCATAGCCCAGCATCTGGAAGATATCGAAGTCACCGGCCAGCATGAACTGCCGCAAACCTTGCCAGCTGCAACCTTCAGGCGTAGCCGGGGCGTCGAGCACCAGCAGATACACCGGCTCGCCATCAAAATGCCCGATGCCATGCTCACTACCCACCGGCAGCGACTGGCGCTTGAGCCATTCACGAGAGAACAACGTGCCGTTGCCGTCGATCAAAAAACCTTGATCACTGTGGACGACAGCCAACCCGCCTGGTGTGGCGACATCCAGCACAGCGGTGGTCCAGCGACTAGGGCCTGACATAAACACTCCTTCTGATTCTCGACTAATTTTCAAACACCGGTTTCTGTTTGCTCATCTGCGCCATCATGGCCACTTTCAGATCGTTGGACTGCAGCATGGCCGCGTTCCAGATCGCCATGTATTCAAGACCATCGTCCACCCGGTGATCGCGCATGTAGCCGATCATTTCCTTGGTGCCGGTGATCGCCAGCGGCGACTTGGTCGCGATTTCACGGGCGATGGCAAAGACGCCCTGCAGCAGACTCTCGGTGTCGGCAAAGGTGCGGTTGACCAGCCCGATGCGGCAGGCCTCCTGCGCCTCGACCGTGCGCCCGGTGTACGCCAGCTCGCGCATGATACCGTCACCGATGATTCGCGGCAGACGCTGCAGGGTGCCCACGTCGGCCGCCATGCCCATGTCGATCTCGCGGATGGCAAACCTTGCGTCCTCAGTGCAGTAGCGCATGTCGCAGGCACTGATCAGGTCCACTGCCCCGCCCAGGCAGTAGCCCTGGATCGCCGCCAGCACCGGTTTGCGGCACTGGTCGACGGCGCTGAACGAAGCCTGCATCTGCTGGATCTTGCGCCGCAGCGCCCGGGCATTGCGCCCGGCGTCCTCGCCCAGCTGACTGGCAATCGAAGCCAGCAGCGCAAGGTCTATGCCCGACGAGAAGTGTTTGCCGGCTCCGCTGATGACCACCGCACGGACGTCGTCGGTTTCGTCGACCCAGTGGAAGATATCGATGATCTCGGTCCAGAACGCGGCGTCCATGGCATTGAGCTTGTCTGGCCGGTTAATCTGCACGTGAGCGACCTGATCGCTGAGCTCGACTAAAAAAGACTGGTAACTGGCCACTATTTAACCCTCGATCTAGTATTCTTGTTGTCATGCAAACGGAGTTGAGCTGCGGACTATATCAATCCGTCCGCACGCACTGTGCAGCAGTCATGACATTTCCCGGACTTCAAGCCTGATATCGAGGCATCATCACTGAAAACTATGAACGGTCACCCTTTCGGGCGGTCCGTAG
Source organism: Pseudomonas viridiflava (assembly GCF_900585905.1). Lineage (GTDB taxonomy): Bacteria > Pseudomonadota > Gammaproteobacteria > Pseudomonadales > Pseudomonadaceae > Aquipseudomonas. The sequence continues at coordinate 679,291 of NZ_UTVH01000034.1, read as the reverse complement.
TGACGCACGTTTTTATCAGCTGCGCATAATGGCGAAGTAGCGCAACGGCCAGTGACTGGCCTGCCAACCCCTAAGGTCGCAAGAGGGCGATTCTTGATTACATCAAAAGCGGCAACAGGCATCGTGGGTCTTGACGACGTATTGGCAGGCGGCCTTTCCCGGCGCCACGTCTTTCTGCTGGAAGGCGAACCCGGTACCGGCAAAACCACCGTAGCGCTGCATTTTCTGCGCGCAGGCGCCCAAGCGGGCGAAAAGACCCTCTACATCACCCTGTCTGAAACTGACCGGGAACTGCGCGACGGTGCCCGCTCCCATGGCTGGGAGCTGGACGAAAATATCGTCATCTTCGAACTGACGCCGCCCGAAAGTCTGCTCGACGCCGACAATCAGCAGAGCCTGCTGTATTCCTCTGATCTGGAACTGGGCGAAGCGACCAAACAGATTTTTGACGTGGTCGAGCGCGTAAAGCCCACCCGCGTCGTGATTGACAGCCTGTCCGAAATTCGTCTGCTGGCGCAAAGCTCGCTGCGATACCGTCGGCAGATTCTGTCGATCAAGCATTATTTCGCACGCTTTGACGCCACTGTGCTGCTGCTCGACGACCTGACTACCGAAGCCCTGGACAAGACCGTGCACAGTGTCGCCCACGGTGTTATTCGCCTTGAAGAGCTCACTCCAGGCTATGGTGCCGAGCGTCGTCGCCTGCGTGTGGTCAAGTACCGCGGGCAGAAATACCGCGGCGGCTGGCACGACTTCACCATCATGGAAGATGGCATCCATGTGTTCCCGCGCCTGGTGGCTGCCGAACATCGCAACCCGGTTGAGCGCAGCGTTGCCTCCAGCGGCGTGCCTGAAATGGATGCGTTGCTCGGTGGTGGTATCGACAGCGGCTCCAGCACGTTGATTCTGGGCCCTGCCGGTACTGGCAAGTCGCTGATCTCGATGGTTTTCGCAGCGGCGGCGGTCGCCCGCGGCGAGCGCGTGGCGCTGTTCATTTTCGACGAAGAACTGGGCCTGCTGTACAGCCGCATGCTGAAGATGGGCATTGATCTGCAGGCGCTGGAGGACAGTGGCAATCTGCTAATCCAGCAGGTCGATGCGGCTGAGCTCTCACCCGGTGAATTTGCCCACCGGGTGCGTGCGTGTGTCGACAAGGACCAGATCAAGACTGTGGTCATTGACAGCATCAACGGCTATCAGGCCGCAATGCCGGAAGAGAACGCGCTGGTGCTGCACATGCATGAGCTGTTGCTGTACCTCAACCGCCAGGGCGCTTCCACTTTCATGACCGTTGCTCAGCACGGGCTGGTGGGCGACATGCGTGCGCCTGTTGACATCACCTACCTGGCGGATACGGTCATTCTGCTGCGCTATTTCGAGGCGCTTGGCCAGGTTCGCAGGGCGATGTCCATCATCAAGAAGCGCACCGGCACCCACGAATCGACCATCCGTGAATACCGTATCAGCCATAACGGCTTGAGAATCGGCGCGCCGCTCGCTCAATTCCAGGGCGTGCTGACGGGCGTGCCCAACTATTCCGGCGAAGCCACTCCGCTGATGGCGGATGACGAAACGTGAGCACCCCAGGACTGCTATCGGAACGAGCCGTAATACTTGCGCCACGAGGTAGAGACAGCCAGATCGCTTTGATGATTCTCCAGGAGGCCGGTTTTCCGGCCCTGGTCGCTCATAACCTGGTGGACCTCAACGCCGAGTTGAGACTCGGCGCGGGCATGGCCATCATCGCCGATGAAGCGTTGCGCGGCATGGACGTCTCGTCATTGATGCGCACTTTGAAAGAGCAGCCGTCCTGGTCTGATCTGCCCATTGTGCTGTTGACCCGCCATGACGGCCCCGAGCAGAACCCGTCCATCCAGTTGGGTTCGCAACTGGGCAACGTTACGTTCCTGGAGCGGCCTTTTCATCCCGCCACCCTGGTAAGCCTGGTGACCACTGCCATTCGTGGCCGACGCCGCCAGTACGACGCGCGAGCACGCATGGAGGATCTGCTGGAAAGCGAGCAGCGTCTGCAGAATGTGCTCAAGGCTGGCAGCTTTGGCACCTGGCAGCTCGAGGCAGAGTTTCTGACCCTTGAATGCTCCGATATCACCCGCGCTCACTATGGCCGCATGGAGGGTGCGCTTTTCAGCTATGAAGACTGGTTGCTGTCGATTTATCCCGAAGACCAGCCCAGGGTGCAGTCCACCCTGCAGCAGAGCCTGGACAGCGGCGACGATTTCATCATCGAGTATCGCAACTGCTGGCCTGACGGCTCACTCAACTGGGTAGACGTGCGCGCCCGCGCCATCCGGGCCAAGAATGGCCGCGTCAGCTCATTGGTCGGCGTGACTTCGGACATCACCGAGCGCAAACAGGCAGAAGTGCAGCTGCGCCGTCTCAACGAGACACTGGAACAGCAGGTCGAGGAGCGCACCTCGCAACTTCGGCATAACGAAGAAGTGCTACGCCAGTCGCAGAAAATGGAAGCCGTCGGCCAACTCACCGGCGGTATCGCTCACGACTTCAATAACATGCTCACTGGCATCATCGGCAGCCTTGAGTTGCTGCGCAGGCGCCTGGCCCGGGGCAAAACCGATGATCTGGACAGCCTGATCGATCTCGGTGTCACCTCCGCCAACCGCGCGGCAGCGTTGACCCATCGCCTGCTGGCGTTCTCCCGACGTCAGTCTCTGGATTCGAAGCCGGTGGACATGAATCAGTTGATTCACTCCATGGGCGAATTGCTCCACCGCAGCATCAATGAAAGCATTCGTCTGGAGCTGCACCTGCAGGAAATCCTGTGGACTGCCGAGGCAGACCCCAATCAATTGGAGAGTGCCCTGCTCAATCTGGTGCTCAACGCCCGCGACGCCATGCCTGATGGCGGCCTGCTGGTCGTGGAGTCGTTCAACCGCACGCTGGACAAGTCCTTCACCAATGCCCACGAAAATCTGTTGCCGGGCGACTATGTGGTGCTGAGCGTCAGCGACACCGGCTACGGCATGCCGGAAAACGTGATCAGCCGCGCGTTCGATCCGTTTTTCACCACCAAGCCGATTGGCCAGGGCACCGGGCTTGGGCTGTCGATGATCTACGGCTTCAGCAAGCAGTCACGCGGTCATGTGTCGATCACCAGCGAAGTGGGCAGTGGCACCACCGTCGAGCTGTACCTGCCCCGCTTCAAGGGTATCCCCGTCCAGGACGAAGAGATCTTTGCGACCAGCGCAGCCCCTGCCAATGAGGGTGAAACGGTCCTGATCGTCGAGGACGATCCTGCCGTGCGAGCGCTGGTTTGTCAGGTACTCGGAGAGCTGGGCTACACCTATCTACAGGCTGGCGAGGCGGCCAGCGCGGTACCCATCCTGGAATCGGGGCAACGTATTGATCTGCTGGTCAGTGATGTCGGCCTGCCAGGCATGAACGGCCGGCAACTGGCGGAGATCGCCCGCCAGCTGCGGCCTGGCCTGAAGGTTCTGTTCATCACGGGCTATGCCGAGCATGCAGCGGTCAGGGCAGGTTTTCTGGAGGATGGCATGGAGATGATCACCAAGCCGTTTGCCTTCGATCATCTGACCGCAAAGGTCCGCGAGATGATTCATGACACAGGCGCCTGAGACTCGGGTCCGTTGCTAGCTGACGCCCGGGCAGATCACTTGCCGGGCTCAGGCCAGCAGTTTCTCGATCTGTGAATGCAGGGTTTCCATGGTGAACGGCTTGGCCAGGATAGGGGTATTGGCGGTGACCGGGCTGCCGCAATTGATGATTTCAGCCGGGTAGCCGCTGATGAAGATCACTTTCAGTTCCGGTCGCAACTTGATGGCAGGCTCGGCGATCATCACGCCGGAGATCCCGCCCGGCAGGCGGTAGTCGGTGATCATCAAGTCCAGATGAGGCTTGGTCGCCAGGATCTCGAACGCCTGCTCACCGTTCTCCGCCTGCAATACCCGATAGCCCTCGCCTGACAGATAGTCGGCAAGCAGCATCAGGATAAGCGGCTCATCTTCGACGATGAGTACGACATTTTCTGCATCAGAGCTCATTGGTTTGCCTTCGTATTTGAATAGCTGCCTTTACGACCATGGCGCCTGCCGTAGGTTGCGTCAGGTTCGGTGAAATCTGCCTTCTGGCTCAATGCATTACATTGGCAGGCAGACCCTGAACAGCGAACCCTTGCCCTCCTCGCTCTGCACCTCGATCTGGCCGTCATGGGCGGCGACGATCTGCTCGGAGATGAACAGCCCCAGACCAAGGCCATGGGTGGCATGACTGGCCGCGACCCGCTCGAACTGCTGGAAGATGCGCTTCTGATTTTCGCTGCTGATGCCGATGCCCTGATCCCGGACTTCAATCCTGGCCTGACCGCCCTCGGCGTACACGCGTACCTCGACGGGCTTGCGCGCGCCGTAGCGCAGCGCGTTGGTCAACAGGTTGGCCACCACCTGCTCGAGGCGAAACTCGTCCCAGACACCGATCACCGGAGCCTCGGTCTTGAAAGTGATGCTCGCTTCAGCAGACGCGATCTGTGCGGCAAAGCTTGCGATCAGATTACTGACCATTTCCGCCAGGTCGAAAGCGTGAGGGCGGATCGACAGCTTGCCGGTGCGTATACGCGAGACGTCGAGCATGTCTTCGATCAGGCGGATGAGGCTCTGAATCTGCCGCTCATCCCGGTCAACCATGGCTCGCAGCTTGTCCATGGTGAAGGCTGCGGCATTGTCCTTGGCCAGATGCAACTTGCGCAGCTGGGTTTCGAGGATGAGGCCATTAAGCGGCGTGCGCACCTCGTGGGACACGATGGACATGAAGTCATCGCGCATGCGGATGGCATGCTCCAGCTCGTTCTGGGTCACCTGCAGCGTGGCCAGCAATTGCTCCTGCTCGCGGCGGCTGCGCTCCAGCTCATCAACCTGCAACTTCATCGCCTTGCGCTGGCGATACAAATCAACGAAGACGTTGACCTTGCTTTTAACGGCGTGAATATCCAGCGGCTTGTGCAGAAAGTCCACAGCGCCGCTTTCGTAGCCCTTGAACGCGTAATCGAGCTCACGCCCGGCGGCGCTGACGAAAACGATAGGGATATGTTTGGTCCGGTCGGTACCGCGCATCAGCTCGGCCAGCTCGAAGCCGTTCATGCCCGGCATCTGCACGTCGAGAATGGCCAGGGCGAATTCATGCTGCAGCAGCAGCGACAACGCTTCGTCGGCGGACAGGGCCTGATAGACCTCACGGTCTTCGCGCTTGATCAGGGCTTCGAGTGCCAGCAGGTTTTCCGGCAGATCGTCGACGATCAGCAGCTTGGCGGTGATGTGACTCAGCATGCGATTCCTTCCAGAGCGACCAGCAATTGGCCAATATCAGTTAAAGGCAACAGAAAGTCCGGGCTCTGTCGCGCGAGCGCTGCTTCAGGCATGGCACTGGCCTGCGCTTGTTTCGGGTCTTGAATCACCGTCATGCCACCGCAGGACTTGACCTGCAACAGGCCCATGGCGCCATCGCTGTTGGCGCCGGTCAACAGCACGCCAGCCAGCCGCGGCCCGTAGGCCTGGGCAGCAGAGTCAAAGAGAATGTCGATGCTGGGCCTGGAATGGTAGACCTTCTCTTCCTGGCTCATGGACAAGGTGAAATCGGACTCAACGGAAAGGTGGTAACCCGGCGCCGCGAAATACAACGTGCCAGGGGCGATAAGTTCCTTGTCGTCGGCCTCCTTCACCGGGATCGACAAGCGCGCCTGGAACACCTGAGCCAGCTGGCTGCGACGCTCGTCAGGCACATGCAGCACGGTCAGTATAGGCAACCGATAACCGACACGCAGACCGGAAAATATCCGCAGCAATGCCTCGACGCCTCCAGCAGAGGCGCCGACCACAATAGCATCGACCACCGGCAGTGATTGCTCACCCGGCGCGCTGTCAGGGAAGAGTGTTTTCATGACTTGCGGTAGATCCGTTCCTGTTTGACCAGCGAGTCGAATTTATTGCCGTAGGACGAAAAATCCAGGGTTTCCTTGCTGCCCAGCACCAGAAAACCCCGGTGGCACAGCGATTCGTGGAACAACCCGAATGCGCGATCCTGAAGCTTTTTGTTAAAATAAATCAACACGTTGCGACAGGAAATAAACTGCGTTTCCGAAAACACGCTGTCGGTGGCCAGGCTGTGGTCTGCGAATGTCACGTTTTCGCGCAGGCTCTTGTCGAATATCGCGTGTTCGTAGGCACTGGTGTAATAGTTGGAAAACGCGGACTGGCCGCCTGCACGTTGATAATTCTGCGTATAGGCGCGCACGCTTTCCATGGAAAAGATGCCTTGCTGCGCCTTTTCCAGTGAATGCGGATTGATGTCGGTGGCATAAATGATCGTGCGCTCCAGCAACCCTTCTTCGCGCAACAGAATGGCCATGGAATACACCTCTTCACCGGTGCTGCAGCCGGCAATCCAGATCTTGATCGACGGGTAAGTGCGCAGGATCGGCACTACTTCCTGGCGTATCGCCAGAAAATGCGAGGGGTCGCGAAACATCTCGCTGACCGGAATCGTCAGGAACTGCAGCAACTGCATGAACGCGGCCGGATCGTGCAGCACCCTGGCCTGCAGGGCCGAAACGGTGGCGCAATCGAACTGGCGCAGGGCATGCAAGACCCGGCGCTTCACCGAAGCGCCGGAATAGTCGCGAAAATCGTAGCTGTACTTGAGATAAATTGCCTCAATCAGCAACCGTATTTCGATGTCCGTGTTTTTGTCTACAGACATGTCGGAACCTGCCACTTTGGGGAGAGTGCTCAATTTGGGCTTAACGGGTCAGAAGCGTTCCATTTTTGGCAGCCAGACCCGTATCAGTGAAAACAGCCTGTCCAGATCAATAGGCTTGGCCAGGTAATCATTGGTTCCGGCCTGCAGGCAGCGCTCCTGGTCGTCCTTCATCGCCTTGGCGGTCACCGCGATGATCGGCAGCTTGCGCCAGCGCGGGTCCTTGCGAATTTCGGTGGTCGCTTCATAGCCATCCATCTCCGGCATCATCACATCCATCAGCACCAGATCAATCTCCGCGACCTCATCGAGTTTGGCGATTGCCTCCAGACCATTGCGCGCTACTTCGACCACTGCGCCCTTGTGCTCCAGCGCACTGGTCAGGGCAAAAATGTTGCGCACATCGTCATCGACCACCAGAATCCGCCGCCCTTCGAATACTTTGTCGCGGCTGCGGGCGGTCTTGAGCATCTTCTGCCGTTCGTTGGAGAGCTGCGATTCCACCTTGTGCAGGAACAGCGTCACTTCGTCCAGCAGGCGTTCCGGGGAACGCGCGCCCTTGATGATGATCGAGCGCGAGTAGCGCATCAGCTCGGCTTCTTCATCGCGGGTCAGGTTGCGCCCGGTATAGACGATCACCGGCGGGAACGAACAGATTTCCTCGGTGGCCATGCGTTCGAGCAGCTCGTTGCCGAGCATGTCAGGCAGCTTGAGGTCGATGATCATGCAGTCGTAGATGTTGACGCGCAGCAGCTCCAGGGCGTCTTTGGCGAAACCGACGGCGGTGATTTCAATGTCATCGTCGCCAATCAGGCGGGCAATGCTGTCACGCTGCAGGGCATCGTCTTCCACCAGCAGGATGCGCTTGACCTTTTGCGTCAGCTTGGCTTCCAGTTTGGCGAAGACATCCTTGAGTTCTTCACGGGTGGTGGGCTTGACTGCATAGCCCACTGCGCCCATGTGCATCGCCGCTTCCTGGCGGTCCTCGACGGAAATGACGTGCACCGGGATATGCCGGGTGGGCGCCAGCTCTTTGAGACGCTGCAACACAGTCAGCCCGGAATGATCCGGCAGACGCATGTCCAGCAGGATGGCATCCGGCACGAACTGGGCCGCCAGATTGAAGCCGTCATCGGCGGCATGGGCCACGAGGCAGTGATAATCCAGCTCATGGGCCAGATCGAAGAGAATCCGGGCGAACGCCACTTCGTCTTCGATGACCAGAATGCAGCGTTTGGTGGAGGGTAGCTTGTCGCGGTCATCGGCAAAGCTGGCCGTCGGCGTACCGAGCTTCGCCGGCGCCATCCGGGCCGCTGCCGCGGGAGGCGCTGACGGCGCGGCAGTCAGCGTCGGCGGTACCGACAGGCTGGCGATCACCGGCGCGCTGCGGCTGAGCTCGATGCCCTGCTCCACGTATTGCTCCGGCATGGTCAAGGTGAAGATACTGCCCTGCCCCGGCGCACTGGTGACCGTGATGGACCCGCCCAGCATATTGGCCAGGTCGCGGGAAATCGACAAGCCCAGGCCAGTACCGCCATAGCGACGGTTGGTGGTGCCGTCGGCCTGACGGAACGCTTCGAAAATCACCTGCTGGTGCTCAGGCGCGATGCCGATGCCGGAATCGCGCACAGAGAACACCACGCCGCCGTTGGGCTGGCGTGACACCACCAGGCTGACACTGCCGCTTTCGGTGAATTTGAGGGCGTTGGACAACAGATTCTTGAGAATCTGCTCCAGACGCTGGCGATCGGTGTAGAGGAGCGTCGGCGTGCCAGGTTGCACCTCGACCTGAAAATCCAGGCGCTTTTCCTTCGCCAGCGGTTCGAACAGACCGCGCAGGCCGTCCACCAATCTGACCACACTGGTGTTTTCCGGGCGTACGTCGAGCTTGCCCGCCTCCACCTTGGAAATATCGAGGATGTCATTGATCAGGTTGAGCAGATCGTTGCCGGCCGAATAAATCGAGTCGGCGAATTTGACCTGTTCGGCAGTGAGGTTCTCGGTGGGGTTTTCCGACAGCAGTTTGGCGAGAATCAAAGAGCTGTTCAGCGGCGTGCGCAGCTCGTGAGACATGTTGGCGAGGAACTCGGATTTGTACTTGCTGGAACGCTGCAACTCATCGGCGCGCGCTTCCAGCTCGACCTGAGCAATATTAAGTTCTTCGTTCTTGCGATCCAGAGCGTCACGCTGATCGGCCAGGATCTGTGCCTGCTCGCTCAGCTGCTCGTTGGTCTGTTCAAGCTCAGCCTGTTGGGTCTCCAGGTGAACCTGCGATTCCTTGAGTATGCGCGACTGCTCCTCAAGCTCTTCGTTGGCGGTGCGCAGCTCTTCCTGCTGCACTTGCAGCTCTTCGTTGAGCTGCTGGGTTTCAGCCAATACTTCCTGCAACCGCTGACGATAACGTGCCGCTTCGATGGAGGTGCCAATGTTGCCAGCGATCAGTTCCAGAAATTCCACGTCCTGATCGGTCAGGGCTCGCAAAAAGCCCAGCTCGACCACGCCATTGACCTGGTCGTCGTTGCTGGTGGGGACAACCAGCACGCTGCGAGGGCTGCCGTCACCGAGGCCTGAAGAAACTTTGAAGTAGTCATCGGACACGTCGTCCAGACGGATGATCTGATCCTGCTGGGCAGCCTGACCCACGATGCCCTCGCCGCTGTAGAGCGATTGCTCCTGCTGCTCCTGATCGCGGGAGAAGCCATAGGCGGCGACGCGCTTGAGCCCGCCGTGTTCCTGACGCACATAAATCGCCGCCACCACGCTGCCTACATAGTGCGCGCAGAACTGCAATACGTTGCGCCCGAGGGCGTTCAGCGTCAGCTGGCCCAACACCTGCTCGGCCAGTTCGCTCTGGCCATTGCGCAGCCAGGCGACTTTTTTAAGGCGCTCGGCGTTTTCTTCCTGACGCTTGAGGTTGTCGCCGTACGTGGTCGACAGCGCCATCATGTCACGGCGGCCGATGTAGGCCAGAATCGCGCTGACGGATAACACGAACAACAGATACAGACTGACCGAAACCACAGTGGTATGAGTAACGTCGGCATTGCGCGACTGGCGCAATTGCTGCTCGACCGCGACCACCTGTTCGTACTGGTTGCGAACTTCGTCGGTCAGGCGCTTGCCACGCCCCGCCCTCAGCTCCGCACCGTAATCTGCGTTCTGACGGCGCAAATTGATCATTTCTGCGGCAAACTCGCTCCAGTTGTCCTGCAGCGCCTGGATGCGACGGAAACGATCGATCTGCGCCGGGTTGTCCTGGACCAGCGCCTCAAGCCCTTTGAGCTCTGAGGTGATCGCAGGCTTGGCCACTTCGTACGGATCAAGAAAGCGTTCCTCGCCGGTGAGCAGAAATCCGCGCATACCGGTTTCCATGTCAATGGAGAGTTTCAACGCACGATTGGTATTATTGATCACCCGGTCGGTATGCTCGACCCACTGGATCACCGAGAGAAGATAGCTGATCAGACCAACGAAAAACACTGCGCTGATGACGCCCACGCTCAGTGGCAAAGCGACGTTACGGCCCAGTAATTTACGAAAACGTTGCTCATCGAGGGTAGACGGACGATTCATGATTAACCCAAGTGATTCTTCAAACCATGAATTCTGCCGTAAACTCGCGCAAAACACTCCCGTTTCCGACACAGATTGCTGAAATTTCTGACATTTATTTGATCTGGATCGTCGTGGTCAGCTCATTGCCGGTGCAGATTGCTGTAAAAGCTATGGGGCATGCGCGCGGGTTGCCCCAAAGCGGAACTTCAGCGCAAACCAGCTTACTCAATAGCGGCCGCATGTCGCGCGCCCGACTAACAGTACTTTTTAAGGAATTCGCCCATGTCTGCCACCCCCAGCACCATCCTCGTGGTTGAAGACGATGCCATCGTCCGCATGCTGATCGTTGATGTTCTGGAAGAGCTGGAGTACGCCGTGCTTGAGGCTGAGGATGCTGAACAAGCGCTGGAAGTGCTCAAGGAAAACTTCGAAATCATCAGTTTGATGATGACCGATCAGGGCCTGCCCGGCATAAGCGGCAAAGAGCTGGCGGACCAAACCAGCAAGCTGTACCCGCAGATCCCGGTACTGTTTGCCAGCGGCTACGCCGAGAACATCGACATCGGGGTCGGCATGCACAGCATCGGCAAGCCGTTTTCCATTGATCAGCTGCGCGACAAGGTCAAATCCATCCTTGGTTAATGTGTCTTTGCAACCTGCGTCCGCACAGTCGTCAACACGGGTTTTGATCATTGGTTACGTCTGGCCCGAGCCTCGCTCCTCGGCGGCCAGCGGCCACGTCATGCAGCTGATCCAGTGTTTTCTCGAGCAAGGCTGGCGCATCACCTTCGCCAGCCCGGCCACCGAAGGCGAACACAAGGCTGACCTGGCCTGCCTGGGCATTGATGAAGTCAGCATCGAGCTGAACAACAGCAGCTTCGACCGGTTCATCAGCGAGCTTGCACCTGACATCGTACTGTTCGATCAATTCATGATCGAAGAGCAGTTCGGCTGGCGGGTGGAGAAACACTGCCCACACGCACTACGCGTGCTTGAAACCTCAGACCTGCAAAGCCTGCGGCATGCCCGTCATGACATTCTTAAAAACCATCTTAAGAACAATGCGCAAGCTGATGATTTTCAAGAATTATTCATTCATGAGGACAATGAAATATTTACCGCCATGGCGACGGCCGATCTGGCACAGCGCGAGGTGGCGGCGCTTTACCGCTGTGACCTGAGCCTGATGACGTCCGACGCGGAAATGCGCCTCCTGACGGAGCAATTCAGGCTGCCAGGGTCACTGCTGCACTGGTGCCCACTGATGGTCGAGGGTATCCCTGAACAGATGAGAGGCTTCACCGAACGCGCGCACTTTCTCAGTATCGGCAACTTCCGCCACGCGCCGAACTGGGATGCGGTGCTCTGGATGAAAACCTCGATCTGGCCGTTGATACGCCAGCAATTGCCCAAGGCCCAGCTGCATGTCTACGGCGCTTACACGCCGCCCAAAGCCACCGCACTGCACAATGCCGCCCAGGGTTTCCATGTGATGAACTGGGCAGAAGACGCGTTGCAGGTAATGTCGCAGGCGCGCATCTGCCTCGCGCCCTTGCGTTTCGGCGCCGGTATCAAGGGCAAGCTGATCGACGCCATGCTCTGTGGTACGCCTTCGATAACCACAGACATTGGCGCCGAAGCCATGAGCGGCGGTTTGCCCTGGCCTGGCGCCATTGCTAATAATGCCGCCCAGATCGCCCAGGCTGCGGTGAATCTGTACCAGGATCAGGTTCGCTGGCAGCATGCGCAGCAGGCAGGCCTGGACCTGCTCACTGCGCGGTATACCCATCGGCAACACTGCGACAGCCTGATTGCCCGCATAACCGAGCTGCGTGCACACCTGCCAGCGCATCGCACGGCAAATTTCACCGGCGCCATGCTCCGCCATCATCACCACAAAAGCACGCAGTACATGGCGCAGTGGATTGAGGCGAAGAACCGTAAATAAGCCCAGTGAGTTGACGAATACGTTTTGCCTGTCACATCGCCAATCGCTGCCTCGCGGTGCTCGGTGGAACGCCACCCTGGGAGCTCCAACAGTCGGGCGGCGATGCGAGCTTTTGGGTCATTTCTGAGGCATCTCTGTAGGAGCTCACGAGCACCGCGAGGCAGCGATGGCGTAATGTCTGACACGACGCCTTCGCCGCAGTGCTGACCTCTCTAAAATTCTGAGCCTGAATATACAATACCTATAAAATCAGTGGGTTATCCATTGGAAAGCATACTTCACCTTAGCTTAATTTACACGAGGCGCATGTCACGTTCACTAGGTTAATTAAACATTAAATATAGATCCCAACCCATTCATTTATAACGATTTTCTACCAATACAATCTCGCAATTACATGCCTTGATCACGCGGATGCACCACTGCTGCAAGCGGTCAGCGAACTTTGCCCAGCGGGCCCTATCAAACAGTTCTCATTAATCGCCTGGTAACCCCAGATCGGTCATACGATGATAAAAACAACAAAAGTCACCGACCCCTCCTACGAATTGATGGACGACCACGAGGGGCTGTCGATCATTTACCGCGAACATGGTTTTCCCTCGCCGCTGGTGCGCTGGCACTTTCACAAGGAATACGAACTGCACCTGATCGTCGCCAGCTCCGGCAAGGTGTTCATCGGCGATTACATCGGCAATTTCAATCCGCATTCGCTGTTTCTCACTGGCCCCAATCTGCCCCATAACTGGATCAGCCAGATCGAGGACGAGGAGAATGTGCACAAGCGCGACATGCTGGTGAATTTCACCGATGAGCTGTTTGAGAGCGCTCACCATGTATTCGCCGAGCTGAAGACCCTCGCCCCGCTGCTGGAGCGGGCCAGTTATGGCATTGAGTTTCGCTGCCGGCGCACCATCAGTCAGGCGACCCGGCTCATGCAGAAAATCGCCGATTCGACAGGCGTCACCCGCTTGGGCCATTTTCTCATCCTGCTGGAACTGCTTGCCACCAGCGAAGACTACCAACTGTTATCGGCCACCCACTCAACGCCGGTGGCGGATGAACACAGCGTCGACCGCACCAACCGCGCAGTGGACTACATTTTCGCCCATTACGCCCGTGAGCTGCCGCTGGAAGAAGTGGCCGCTTACCTGGGGATGAAGCCGACCTATTTCTCCAGAGTATTCAAACAGGCCACCGGCCGTTGTTACGTCGAATTCGTCAACCGTCTGCGCATCAGCAAATCCTGCGAGCTGCTGGCTGATGGCGATAAACCCGTGACTGATGTCTGCTTCGAGTCAGGTTTCAACAACATTTCCAATTTCAACCGACGCTTCCAGCAGCTCAAAGGCATGACCCCTTCGCATTATCGGCGGCTGGCGGTTCAGCGCCTTACCGAGCAAAACCTGTACTGAATTCACGCAGCTCTAGCGCACGTGCGCTACGCTCAGCCTGCGGCGCAGGGCTTTTCAGCGCACATTACGGCAACCACAGCCCGAGAGCCCAGTGCAAAATAGTATTGGTTTGAGTGCTGTGCAGGATTTGCCATTCGTGCCCGCGCCCGGTGTAATCAACACAACTTCCCTGCATGCGGAAGTAACAAAAACAATAACTGACCTCTCATTGCCCAGGCTCTGAGAGAGGAGTGATAAATGAAGACCTCTGCAAAAGTTCTGCTCGCCAGTACCTGTCTAACACTCTGCGCCACCGCCACGGCAGGCGAAGTCACCATCGCCACGGTCAATAACAGCGACATGATCCGCATGCAGCGGCTGTCCAAGACCTTCGAAGAACAGCATCCCGATATCAAGCTCAAGTGGGTCGTACTCGAAGAGAACGTGCTGCGCCAGCGCCTGACCACGGATATCGCCACCAAGGGTGGCCAGTTCGACGTGCTGACCATCGGCATGTACGAAGCGTCGCTCTGGGGTGCCAAGGGCTGGTTGCAGGAGATGAAAGACCTCCCCGCCAGCTATGCGCTGGACGACGTATTCCCGTCAGTGCGTGACGGCCTGTCAGTGGACGGCAAGCTATTCGCCTTGCCCTTCTACGCCGAGAGCTCCATTACCTATTACCGCACCGACCTGTTCAAGGCCGCCGGGCTGACCATGCCTGAACGCCCGACATGGACCCAGATCGCCGAGTTTGCCGATAAGCTCACCGACAAGTCCAAAGAGCAGTACGGCATCTGCCTGCGCGGCAAGGCTGGCTGGGGCGAGAACATGGCGTTGATCACCACCGTGGCCAACTCGTTCGGCGCGCGCTGGTTCGATGAGCAGTGGAAGCCGCAGTTCGACCAGTCGGAGTGGAAAAACGCGCTGAACTACTACGTCAACACCATGAAGCAGTCAGGCCCGCCGGGCGCGTCGAGCAACGGTTTCAACGAGAACCTGGCGCTGTTCAACAGCGGCAAGTGCGCCATCTGGGTAGACGCCAGCGTCGCTGGCTCGTTTGTCACCGACAAGAGCCAGAGCAAAGTGGCTGACAGCGTCGGCTTCACTTACGCGCCCCACGAAGTCACCGACAAAGGCTCGGCATGGCTGTATTCCTGGGCTCTGGCAATCCCTACCAGTGCCAAGAACCAGACCGACGCCAAGGCCTTCACCGAATGGGCGACGTCGAAAGACTACGCAACCCTGGTCGCCGAAAAAGATGGCGTCTCCAATGTGCCGCCTGGCACCCGCGCCTCGACCTACACCGACGCGTACAAGAAAGCCGCGCCTTTTGCCAACATCACCCTGGAATCGCTCAAGGCCGTGACGCCGAAAGCGCCAACGCTCAAGCCGGTGCCTTATGTCGGCATCCAGCTGGTCACCATCCCCGAGTTCCAGGCCATTGGCACCTCGGTAGGCCAGCAGTTTTCTGCCGCACTGGTGGGTACAGCGACAGCCGACGCCGCTCTGGCCAACGCCCAGACAGCTACCGAACGTGACATGAAGCGAGCGGGTTATCCGAAGAAATAGTCGTTATTGACTGTCGGCCGAGGGGCACAAGCCCCCTCGGCACTCGCTGACTCGCGTCATTCAGGATTGCCCATATCATGACTACCTCACACGTGTCTCCTCGCGAAGCCGTGCCCGGCGCACACGACAAGGCCCGCGGCAGCGTTACCAAACCAGGCTGGTTTCTGGTCAGCCCTTCGGTATTGCTGCTCCTGGTCTGGATGATCGTTCCGCTGGGCATGACCGTCTATTTTTCGCTGATCCGCTATAACCTGCTCAATCCCGGGGAAAACGAATTCGTCGGCCTGGAGAACTTCCATTACTTCGTCACCGACAGCGGGTTCCTGCCCGGTGCGACCAATACCTTGCTGCTGGTGGGCAGCGTACTGCTGATCAGCGTCGTGCTGGGTGTGCTGATTTCTGCACTGCTGGAGGCCACCGATTTTCTCGGCCGCGGCATTGTCCGGGTGCTGCTGATCTCGCCGTTTTTCATCATGCCCACGGTGGGCGCGCTGATCTGGAAAAATCTGATTTTTCACCCGGTGTCGGGGATCCTCGCTGCAGTCTGGAAGCTGTTCGGCGCGCAACCGATCGACTGGCTGGCCAACTACCCGCTGCTGTCGATCATCATCATCGTGTCGTGGCAATGGCTGCCGTTCGCCATTCTGATTCTGATGACGGCCATGCAGTCCCTTGACCAGGAGCAGAAGGAGGCCGCGCGCCTCGATGGTGCCGGGCCCATCGCGATTTTCTGGCACCTGACACTGCCACACCTGGCCAGGCCCATCGCGGTCGTGGTGATGATCGAGACTATTTTCCTGTTGTCGGTGTTCGCTGAAATCTTCACCACCACCAACGGTGGACCGGGTTTCGCTTCAACCAACCTGGCGTACCTGATCTACAACCAGGCACTGCTGCAGTTCGACGTCGGCATGGCGTCCGCTGGCGGCCTGATCGCGGTGGTCATTGCCAACATTGCTGCAATCATCCTGATCCGGATGATTGGCAAAAACCTCACCGACAAGTCCTGAGGGCCGCCCCATGATGACGCTCAAACAATCCCGACGCGTGCAAAGTGTGCTGCTGGGCACCCTTTGCTGGCTGATCGCAGCACTGATCTTCTTCCCGATTTTCTGGATGGTGCTGACCAGCTTCAAAACCGAAATCGATGCGTTCGCCACGCCGCCACAGTTCATCTTCACCCCGACGCTGGAAAACTACCTGCACATCCAGGAACGCAGTGACTACTTTCACTTTGCCTGGAACTCGGTACTGATCTCCTTCAGCGCCACCCTGCTGTGCATGCTGATCGCGGTCCCGGCGGCCTACTCCATGGCGTTCTTCGAGACCAAACGGACCAAGAGCACGTTGCTGTGGATGCTCTCCACCAAGATGCTGCCGCCGGTGGGCGTGCTGATGCCGATTTACCTGCTGGCCAAGTCATTCGGTCTGCTGGATTCGCGCATCGCCCTGATCGTGATTTACACCCTGATCAACCTGCCCATCGTGGTGTGGATGATTTACACCTACTTCAAGGACATTCCCGGCGAAATCCTTGAGGCGTCGCGTCTGGACGGCGCCAGTACCCGACAGGAAATCTTCAAGGTGCTGATCCCGATCTGCAAAGGCGGCCTGGCCTCCACCGCGTTGCTGTCGCTGATCCTGTGCTGGAACGAAGCGTTCTGGTCGCTCAACCTGACCTCGTCCAATGCTGCGCCGTTGACCGCACTGATCGCCTCTTACTCAAGCCCTGAAGGGCTGTTCTGGGCCAAGTTGTCGGCGGTCTCGACCCTGGCCTGCGCGCCGATCCTGATCTTTGGCTGGATCAGCCAGAAGCAACTGGTGCGCGGCCTGTCGTTCGGCGCTGTCAAATGATTAATCCAGAAGACCCTTTACCTTTAGGAGCGTCCGAGCACCGCGAGGCCGCGATAGCGGCCTGCCTGATACACCGCCATCGCGGCGTCGCCATGCTCGTGCGCTCCTACAGGGGCGTCGTTTTGAACCATTTCTGAACATTCGAAGAACAAGAACGGAGGCCATCATGGCTAACCTCAGCATCAGAAACCTGCAGAAGGGCTTTGACGGCCACCAGATCATCAAAGGCATCGATCTGGACGTCAAGGATCGTGAATTCGTGGTCTTTGTCGGCCCGTCGGGGTGTGGCAAATCCACCCTGCTGCGGCTGATCGCCGGGCTTGAAGATGTGACGTCCGGCACCATTGAACTCGATGGCCGTGACATCACCCAGGTGACCCCGGCCAAGCGTGATCTGGCCATGGTGTTTCAGACCTATGCGTTGTATCCGCACATGACCGTGGGCAAAAACCTGTCGTTCGCCCTCGATCTGGCGGGCGGCGATAAAGCCGAGATCAAGAAGAAAGTCGACGAAGCCGCACGCATCCTTGAACTCGGGCCGCTGCTGGAACGCAAGCCGAAACAGCTCTCGGGCGGGCAGCGTCAGCGCGTCGCCATCGGCCGCGCCATCGTGCGCAACCCGAAAATCTTCCTGTTCGATGAACCGCTGTCCAACCTCGATGCAGCCCTGCGGGTGCAAACCCGGCTGGAACTGTCGCGGCTGCATAAAGAGCTGCAGGCGACGATGATCTACGTCACCCACGATCAGGTCGAAGCCATGACCCTTGCCGACAAGGTGGTGGTGCTCAATGGCGGCAAGGTCGAGCAGGTGGGCTCGCCGCTTGAGCTGTACCACCACCCGGCCAATCTGTTCGTCGCCGGATTCCTCGGCACCCCGAAAATGGGCTTTCTCAAAGGCAAGGTCAGCCGGGTTGACTCGGACGGCTGCGAAGTCACCCTGGACGCCGGCACCACCATCAAGCTGCCCTTTACCAACGCGCAGCAGAGCGTCGGCGATCCGGTCACTCTGGGCATTCGTCCCGAGCATCTGAATCTGGCTCGCGAGGGTGATTGCCAGATGCAGGTGATCGCTGACGTCAGTGAGCGCCTGGGCAGCGACACCTATTGCCATGTGCGCACCCGCGCGGGCGAGTCGCTGACCATGCGTATTCGCGGCGACCTGGCCAGCCAGTACGGCGAGACCTTGAATCTGCACCTCGACAGCGCCCATTGTCATCTGTTCGACGCCCAGGGCCTGGTTATCGCCAGCGCCCTGCAAGCCGTCGCTTAAGTCTCGGAGAAGAGTGCCATGAAACTCAATCAGCACAATCTGTCGCAACTGGGCGCAGGCATTGAGCTGCCTGCCTACACCACAGCCACTACCCGCCAGGGCATCGCGCACATCGGCGTCGGCGGTTTCCATCGCGCGCATCAGGCGTTTTACACCGACGCGCTGATGAATCAGGGCGAAGGCCTCGACTGGAGCATCTGCGGCATCGGTCTGCGCCCCGAAGATCGCGGCGTGCGCGACGCACTGGCAGGCCAGGACTACCTCTACACGCTCTATGAGCTGGGCGACACCGACGACACCGAAACCCGCATCATCGGCTCGATCAGCCACATGTTGCTGGCCGAGGACGATATCCAGGCGGTCATCGACAAGCTGGCCAGCGCGGACATTCGCGTCGTGTCGCTGACGATCACCGAAGGCGGCTACTGCATCGACGACAGCAACGGCCAGTTCATGGCTCATCTGCCGCAGATTCAACACGATCTGGCCTACCCGCAGGCGCCACGCACGGTCTTCGGTCTGCTCTGCGCCGCATTGGCACGACGCCGTGAAGCAGGCACGCCCGCCTTCACTGTGATGTCCTGCGATAACCTGCCGCACAATGGCGCCGTGGCGCGCAAGGCGTTGCTGGCATTCGCGGCGCTGGGCGACAGCGGGCTGCACGACTGGATCGCCGAGCAGGTCAGCTTCCCCAACGCCATGGTCGACCGCATCACGCCGATGACCAGCGCGGCCCACCGCCTCAAGCTGGCCGACGAGAAAGGCATCGACGACGCCTGGCCGGTGGTCTGCGAGCCCTTCGTGCAATGGGTGCTGGAAGACAAATTCGTCAACGGTCGCCCGGCCTGGGAAAACGTCGGCGTGCAGTTCACCGATGACGTCACGCCCTACGAAGAAATGAAGATCAAGCTGCTCAATGGCAGTCATCTGGCGCTGACGTATCTGGGTGCACTGAAGGGCTATCGCTTCGTTCACGAGACCATGAACGACCCGCTTTTTGTCAGTTACATCCGCAGCTACATGGACCTGGATGTCACGCCACAGCTGGCGTCGGTACCCGGCATTGACCTGGAAGGCTACAAGGACACGCTGATCGAGCGCTTTTCCAATCAGGCCATCGCCGATCAACTGGAGCGCGTGTGCTCCGACGGTTCGTCGAAATTCCCCAAGTTCACGGTGCCCACCCTCAACCGGCTGATCCTCGATCAAGGCAACCTGCAGCGCGCCGCGCTGGTGGTCGCCGCCTGGGCGCTCTACCTGCAGCGCAGCGAAGGGGAAAACGGCGTGGCGTACAAGATCGTCGATCCCCGGGCTGACTTCTGCAAAGGCCTGGTCGCCGATGATGTGCTGGTGACCCAGCGTCTGCTCGCGGTAGAAGAGATCTTTGGTGCGGCCATCCCGCAATCTGCCGAGTTCGTGGCAGCGTTTGAAAGCAACCTCAACAGCCTCAAACAGCTGGGCGTCAGTCAAACGCTGGAAAACCTGTTGGCAAACCACGGCTGAGGTGGCTGATGTTTCTCGGAATCGATTGTGGCACCCAAGGCACCAAAGCCATTGTCCTGGACGCGGTCAGCGGCGCAGTACTCGGTCAGGGCGCGGCCAGCCACAGCCTGATCAGCGCCGCCAATGGCCGGCGTGAACAGGATGTGGCGCAATGGATCAGCGCCGCCGAGCAGGCCATTGCCGGCGCCATCGCCGAGGCTGGCATTGATGGCGAGCAGATTCTTGGCATCGGCGTCTCGGGTCAGCAGCACGGCCTGGTGCTGCTCGATGACCAAGGCGCGGTATTGCGCCCGGCCAAGCTCTGGTGTGATACCGAAACCAGCGCGGAAAACGATCGCCTGCTGGCCTGGCTGGGCGGCGAAAGCGGCTCGGTGCAACGCCTGGGCGTGGCCATCGCGCCTGGCTACACGGTGTCCAAGCTGTTATGGACGCTGGAGCAGCACCCTCAGATTTTCCAGCGTATCGACAAGATCCTGCTGCCCCATGACTACCTCAATTACTGGCTGACCGGGCGCTGTTGCAGTGAGTACGGCGATGCCTCGGGCACTGGTTACTTCGATATTCGCCGACGCGGCTGGGATCTTGAGCTGCTGCAGCATATCGACGCCAGCGGGCGCCTGTGCCGGGCGCTGCCGGAGTTGATCGAAGCCAGTCAGCCGGTGGGCGAAATCCTCGGGGCCGTGGCGCAGCGTCTGGGCATCAACCCGCGCGCGCAGGTGTCCAGCGGTGGTGGCGACAACATGATGGGCGCCATCGGCACCGGCAATATACGCCCGGGCGCGATCACCATGAGCCTGGGTTCTTCCGGCACGGTCTACGCCTTCGCCGAACACCCGCCAATCAGTGAGCAGCCGTCGGTGGCGGCCTTCTGTTCGTCGTCCGGGGGCTGGCTGCCGCTCATCTGCACCATGAATCTGACCAACGCCACCAGCGCTATTCGCGAATTGTTCGGCCTCGATCTGGCCGCCTTCAACGCCGCCGTCAGTTCAGCGCCCATCGGCGCGCAGGGCGTCTCTATGCTGCCATTTCTCAATGGTGAGCGTGTGCCCGCCCTGCCCCACGCCACCGGCAGCATCCTGGGCCTTGATGCCACCAACCTGAGCCAGGCCAATCTGTGCCGGGCAGTGGTCGAAGGCGTTACCTTTGGCCTGCGCTATGGCCTTGACCTGTTGCGCGAAAGTGGCATCGAGGCAGCGCAAATCCGCCTGATTGGTGGCGGTGCGAAGAGCCCGGTGTGGCGCCAGATGGTGGCGGACATCATGAACACCCCGGTGATCTGCACCGAGCACACCGAAGCGCCAGCGCTGGGCGCGGCCATTCAGGCGGCATGGTGCCATGCGCAACGCGGGGCGCATGCAGAGACGCTTGAAAGCCTCTGCGCCCGCTGCGTCAGCCTCGACGCCGACAGTGCAACTCGCCCAGAGGCGCACAGTGTCGCGGCGTATCACAGTGTTTATCAGCGATACCGCAGCCAGCTGGCCTAAGCTTGCAGGCGTCAATTCAATTAGGGAGCCTTTATGTTTCTGGTCTGTGGTGAAGCGCTATTCGATTTTTTCAGTCAACCCGATACTCAAGGCAAGGCCAGCACGCTGGGCTTTCAGGCCATCGCCGGGGGCTCGCCATTCAACGTGGCAGTAGGCCTGCGACGTCTGGGCGTGGACGCGGGCTTCCTTGCCGGGCTGTCCACGGACTACCTGGGACGCCGCCTGCGCAGCGTGCTTGATGCCGAGGGGGTGCGAGCTGATTTTCTCCATGACTTCGAGGCCCCGACGACACTGGCGATGGTCGCAGTTGGCGCCGACGGCTCACCTCACTACAGCTTCAGGGGCGACGGCTGCGCAGACCGCCAGTTGCGCCTGGAGCATCTGCCTGAGCTGGATGAGGGCGTGCGCGGCATTCATGTCGGCTCGTTTTCGCTGGTGGTGCAGCCCATTGCCGATACCCTGCTGGCGCTGGTAGCCCGGGAAAGCGGGCGGCGTCTGATCACTCTGGATCCCAACGTGCGACTCAACCCGGCGCCGGACGTCGACCGCTGGCGCGAGCAGATCACGGCGTTTGCCGAGCATGCCCACATCATCAAAGTCAGCGATGAGGATCTGGGGCTGCTCTATCCGACGCAGTCGCCAGAGGCCGTTGCGCAAAGCTGGCTGGGCAAACGCTGTCAACTGGTGGTGCTGACCCGGGGCCGAGCCGGCGCGACCATTTTCACTCGTCAGCATGGCAGATGGTCTGCGCCCGCCGTTGCCGTTGAAACCGCCGACACCGTGGGTGCCGGCGATACCTTCCAGGCGGCACTGATCACCTTCCTCACCGAACGCCAGCTGGACGATCCGCTCAGCCTGCCGACGCTGCGCAAGGAAACCCTGGCAGAAATGCTCGACTTCGCAATCAGGGCGGCGGCGGTTACCTGCACCCGGACTGGCCCGGATCTGCCGTATCGGCATCAGGTAGGCAATTAGATCGCACCCGCGGGCGTGATGGAGAGTGAGGCGACCCTGGCTGTTTCGGCAGCCAGGTCGCTCAAGGACAGGTGCTAAACCAGCGCCAGCCTGGCCGCCAGAATCTTGCCGTTCACGTCAGCGGTGGATTCCTGCTGCTGTTGTTTCAGAGCGGCCTGCAGCTTGTTGTCGACGTCGAGTTTCTGCTCGGGCGACAACGCTTCATATTCCTCTTTGCTGACACCCGTCAGCTGTTCACGCATGCGTTCGGCAGGGGTCTGGTTCTGAAAGTCCATGAACTGCTGCTGAGTGGAACTGAACTCAGACTCGACGGCGGTCTGGCTGATCAGTGCCGAATCACTGGCCGCCAGGTTACTGTCGTTGGCCGCAGCCATGAACGGGGCCTGCCCCTCAACGGGCTGCGCAGAGGTCTTCAGATTGAACAGCGTTTTGGCTAAGGCCTCTTCGAAGCCCGAGCTCTGCTGGCCCGCGTTTTTTTGCGTGACGCTCTCCACAGCTGGCACAGTGCCCGGCGCATTGACCGGTACCGTGAAAGCATCTGTGGCGACGTCGTCCGGGGATTTGCGCGACACCACCTGGGAGACCAGACTGTGCAGCGCCCCGATACCGGCGAAATTCATTGATCACCTCCTGAGACGATAGATTACCCGTCTACCCAAGCAAGACTGGTGCCAGGCGCCAGGCAGGATAAGAACCTGCGCGCCAGAGCCCTCGCGCCGAAGGCTGCGGCGTGCAACCTCAGGAATGGCGGCAATCCAGCGCCGTTTATGACGGTTGGTTGCCGCTCCACCAGCTCTGTCGGGTGAGCTGATCTTCCGGCAAAGGCACGGAGAAGTGATAACCCTGAGCGTGCCCGGCGCCGATATTGCGCAGCAGTTCCAGTGTCGCCTGATCCTCGACGCCCTCGGCCACCACCGTCAGGTCCAGGGATTCAGCCATGCGCACGATGGCGCGCACGATCGCCCGGCTGCGGGCACTGGTGGTCAACTCCAGAGTGAACGACTTGTCGATCTTCAAACCACTGAAGTGATACTGGTGCACGTAGCTCAGGGACGAGAAACCGGCGCCGAAGTCATCCAGCACCACCGACATGCCTTCATCGGCCAGCTGCTTCATCGATTGCCGCGCCAGCTCCGGTTCGGCAACCAGCGCGCCTTCAGTGAGCTCAAGGCACAGCCGCGACGGCGCAACGTTGTAGCGGCTCAGCAGCGCCAGCACTTCGCCTGCGAATTCCGGGCGGGTGATGCTGTAGCTGGAGCAATTGACGTGCACCATAGGCCAGTGCTCGTTGCCGGGATGCGCCAGTATCTGCACCACGCAATGCAGCATGTATTGGTCGAGACGGCCGATCAGCCGCAACCCTTCCAGCGCAGGCAGGAACTGGCCTGGAGCCATGATACGGCCATCCGGCTGACGCCAGCGAATGAGCGCTTCCAGCGCCAGCAGCTTGCCGGTACTGACGCACACGATCGGCTGGAAATAGGGCACCAGTTCATCCGTGCGTTTCAGCGCGTTGCGCAAGGCGCCTTCGCGCTCTACCTGATCGGACACCTCGCGCCGCAGCTCCTGATTGAACACCGCGAAACTGTCACGTCCACCGTTCTTGACCCGGTACATGGCGATGTCTGCATCGCGCAATAAATCCGCCGGCTGCTCATGAAACTGGCTGTCGGCACCCACGACGCCAATGCTGCATGAAGAAAACACCGCATGGCCGTCGATGAAAAACGGTAGGTCGAAGGCTTCAAGTATGCGTTCGGCAACGCCGATCACCACTTCCAGCGGCGATCCTGCAGCCAGCACGGCAAACTCGTCGCCGCCCAGCCGCGCCAGCAAATCGTCCTCGCGCATGCAGCCGCGCAACCGGTCGGCGGCCTGAATCAGCAGCTGATCGCCAAAATGGTGCCCCAGGCTGTCGTTGACCAGTTTGAAACGGTCCAGATCGATGAACATCACGCCCAGTTGCTTGCCGCTGCCATGAAACTCACGCCAGGCGGCGTGCAAGCGCTGCTGCAGGTGGCTGCGATTGGACAGCCCGGTCAACGCATCGTGGGAGTTTTCGTATTGCAGCTTGGCGTTGGCATGATCGAGCTCACGCGTTCGATCCTGGACCCGCGCTTCCAGCCGCAGATTGGCGGTATGCACCGCTTCGGCAGCACTGCGCCGTGACAGTGCCGTATCAATGTGGCGGGACACGAAGGTCAGCAGCTCCTGATCGCGGGACGAGTAACGCACCAGCGGCGAATAGCTCTGCACCACCAGCACGCCGCGCACGTCATCGCCGTCGAACAGGGGGATGCCCAGCCAGGAATACGACTTGCTGCCACGCCCGATTGCTTCGATCTCGCCACTGGCTTCCAGCCGCGTGGTTTCGTCGTGATCAATCAGGCAGGCCCGGCGCTGGCGGATCACGTACTCGGTGAGGCCGCGCTGGCCGCGACGGGCGCTAGGGCGTAGTGCCTCGTGTTCGTCAACGTAATAGGGAAAGGTCACCTCGCCTGTCGCGTTGTCGAACAGGGCGATATAGAAGTTCAGCGCCACCAGCAGCTCGCCCAGAATCAGATGCAGGCTGTGAAACAGCTCGGCCATGTCGCCTGGCTGGCTCGACAGTTCGGCAATCTGAAACAGCGCGCTCTGCAGATGCTCGGCTCGCTCGCGCTCGGCCACCTGCTGGCGCAACGCATTGTTGAGGGTTGAGAGTTCCTGGGTGCGCAGCAACACCGTGCGCTCAAGATCGGCCCGATGCAGGATGCGGTCCAGCGCCATGGCGACGTGACGCACGACCACCAGGAACAGCGCGCGGTCTTCGGCGCTGTACATCCGCGACACGTCATACACCTGCATCGCCAGCATGCCGAACACTTCGTCTGACGCGTTTTTCAACGGCGCGCCCATCCAGAACTCAGGCTTGTGACCCACGCAGTAGAAGCGCTTCTGCGCCTGTGCACGTTCGATTGCGCTGGCATTGACGAACAGCGGCTGCTCACTGGTCAGCACGTAACCGGTCATCGACAGACGCGCACGGTCCAGGTACTCGCAGGCTTCCGGCTGCAAGGCTTCGGAGTCAGTGATGTCGACATAATAGGGATAGGTAATCTTGTCGTCCCGTGGGTCGTACAGGGCGAGATAGAAGTTTTCGGCGTCGATCAGCGAGCCCAGCTGGCGATGGACCCCTTCCAGAAACGCACCTCGATCGCGGGTTGAGCTGGCGAGGTAGGTGATTTCGTAGAGCACGCGCTGGGTCACCTGGGCCCTGGCCAGGGCGTCGGTCTGCAACCGCGTGCCCAGGCGCAAGGCGAGGCGCGCCAGTTCCACGTTATCGGTTTCACTGTGCGGGGCCAGCAACCAGGCCAGCACGCCCTCACCCTTGCCCGCTGCCCAGCGCTGCAAGGCATGCTCGCGGCAGAAATCATCAAAACGATCGTTGGCGATACTGACTGACCAGCGCATGTGGCTCTGACCATGCCCCAGCAGGTGCATGGGGTCACCCACGGCATACACCGCCCAAGGCACTTCGCCAAGGCAATCCTCGATTGCAGCGAGCAAGACGGCGACAGACTCGCCGCCAGAATACGCCACCGACCAGGATTCGACGCTGGCGCTCGACCCCGCAGCGGGATCTTTGACATCATTCAAATGCCTACGGTCATGGGCCAAGGGCGGAACACTCATGAAAGCTCCAAAACCTGAAACTGCAAGCGGCTATAGTCACGGCGCGTGCACAGCGGTGCAAGTAGCTTATTCAAATCACGCGCAAGAAACCGTCAAATAGTCAGATACCGAGAAGGTTTTCGCTAACAGGCCGTGTAACCAGCGTCAGCCCGCTGATTATAGCGCGCCTCGTCAGAACGCAATGCCGGGCGCATTGTTGAGACCTGGGCTGAAGACTGGAATGGTATTCATGCGCCTCAGGGTAGCCATCGATATTCAACTACTGCCTGAATCAACCACAAGGAAAACAGGCCCGATGACAACAGCACTCAAACCCCCTGCTCCATTCTTGCGTCCTGGCGATGCCACTGTACTCTTCGACGCCACATGCAAGCTGTGTAATGGCTGGGCGCGTTTCATCATTGCGCATGACCCGGCTCATCGCGTTCAGCTGGCCGCCGTCCAGTCGCCCGAAGGGCAGGCACTGTTGAAGTGGGCCGGGTTGCCGCAAGACAAATTCAACACCATCGTTTTCATTGCTCGCAACGAAGTATTCGTCCGCTCGGCAGCCATGTTCGAGATTCTGGCCCGCCTGCCTGCGCCTTGGTGCTGGCTGACGTTGGCGCGAATTATCCCGGGCACGTTACGCGACTGGATGTATGACAAGATCGCACTGAACCGTTATCACTTGTTTGGCCGCTATGACGCTGCGCGCCTGCCACCTCCCGATCACGACCAGCGTTTTTTAGAATCAAAAGCGGCGCGCGATGTTGAATAACCTTACGGCAAACAATTAGAACTTTCCCTGGCATCGGCCGGTCATTACCCTGACCGCTATTTAACGCGTGCCGGGGTTAGCAAAATTCGGGGCGTGATCTACAGTACTTAACATCACTATGCTTACGGAGCACCTATGTCCAAACTCGCCGAATACCGTCAACTCGAACGCCACCTGGCTGAGCAAGTAGCGGCCCTGGAAGCCATGAAGGGCGACAAGGGTCTGGAGCAGGAAATTGAATTCGAGACCAAACTGCGCACCCTTTTAGGTGAGTACAGCAAAAGTCTCAAAGACGTTATTGCCATTGTTGGCCAGCCTGCAGTTCAAAAGCCGGGCAAAAATGCAAGCACCCCTGTTAAACCTGCGCGCAAGGCTCGCTCGGTCAAGGTTTACAAAAATCCGAAAACAGGCGAAGTGGTCGAAACCAAAGGCGGCAACCACAAGACGCTGAAGCAGTGGAAAGCGGAACACGGCTCCGACACGGTGGAGTCATGGCTGTCCTGACAGCCTCGTAACGCACTGGACGAGGGCCTCAGGGCCCTCATCTTCCCGGCGTTCATGCATCAACGGGCTGCTGATCAGCAGTCGTGCGCATTAGCACCAAGGGATGGACTCAACCCAGCGCGCGGGGATAAACGCTCGAAATACCCAACAACTTTGCCTGATCGACGATTTGCTCGGCAGTTGCATCGGCTGGCGGCATCATCAGGCCGACTTCGGCATCACCGAAATGAAGTTGCAATAAATGCCGTGTGGCGTCAGCCACATCCAGCGTCATGCCCTGGATTTCGAGATCACAGTGACGGGACTGGCCGTGGAACAGGTAGGTGACGAGAAACCTGGTGAGCGTAGTCATAATGGTCATTCAACCCAGGCTGGCGCCGTAGGTTGCTGACTGCTGAATAAACGCGCTCCATGTGCAGTATGAGCGGCTCTGCCGTCTGGCAGCAGCAGCCCAGATCGAACCGGTCGGATGATGCCTGCCTACCATTCCCATGAGCGCACTGGTGGCTTCGTTCAGCTCACACATCAGTGCGTTCGCCTGGATATTGAAATCATCGTGGGTGGTCATTTTGTAGGGCCTTTAGTACGTGGGGGCGTTTAGATAAACGCTCCCGTGCACTTGTATGACAAGGTAACGTCCACTTCTCCCAACGACGTCCGATGAGCGGTCATAGCAACGCCAGCGCAATAAAAACCCCGACAATTGTCGGGGCTCGATTTCGATCAAGCAGGACGATGATCAGTTGCGCGTCAGCAAACCGATAGTGAAGCCGTCCACTGAAGCAATCTTGCCGCGCCACAGAACACCTTCGGCGCAAATTGCACTCTGATCGCTGGAATAGGTTTTGCAATCCTTGAGATGAATAAAGTGGAACGCGGTGGTGTCCTCAGCTGACTCGCCAGGTGTGAAGGACATGATGATCTGCTTCATCGACTCGTCAACGCCGTTCTCGAACTGGCCAAAAGGCGCTGCCATGTCTTCTGCCAGCTGCTTGAAGTAAGCATCATGGGAAATCAGCTGGCCGGTCACCAGGTTGCCGCCAATTGACAGGGTGATGCCAATTTCCACAGGAGTGGTCACGACGAACTTGACCAGAAACTGAAGCAGCCAATCAATCTGCTTGCCTTGATCCTTCAAATGAGCCATCAGCTCATCATGACGGACGTCCAACAGGTTGTTAGAGGGGCTCTGCTGGAATTCAGACTGTACTTCAGACATTGAAAGCTCCTTGCTATACAAATAGGTGAGCCTTAGCTATACGCCGTTTTCAATAAAAGCGAAACCGGCCGTGACCACTGGTAGTTCGGCGCTCATCATGCTGGCTTATCGTCATCACCCTTCTCCACCCGTCTGGGCTGCACCGTACAGGGTCGGGTTTCAGGCTTGATTGGTTCAGGATGTTTCAGGAAATTGTGCACATTCGGCGTTCCCTCATGCCTCACCTGCCGAGCGGACGCCGTTTTCAGCCATGTGCCCGGACAGCCAGCAGATGTGACGTGCCGCCAGTTCCGCCATTCAGGGAGTGTCATCGCGAAGAATTAAATGAACCCTTGATGAACGCCTGGGACTAACGCTTAACGGTCAAGGAGTAAGAATCATGGGCAATCCCGAAAGCTGGAACATACTGGCATCAATGATGAACGCGCCTTATCTGTGGATCAGCATCTGTACGATCCTGGTGGTGCTTGAGTTTCTGGCGGTCATGCGGGTGATCAAGACTGCCAGCTCGAGAGAAAGTAAATGCCTGTGGATTCTGGTCATTGTGTTCGTACCGGTCATTGGTTTGCTGGCCTGGCTGGTCGCCGGCCGCAAGGCCACTCACCCCAGCCACTAAAAAATTGATGTTGAGGGTACAGTCCTGAAACGTTGACAGGCTGACTTTCGATAACCCGATCAAGGCGCCGCTGCGTAAACGTACGGCGCTTTTTTATTGCCTGTCTTACAGTGGCGCGACTCTTTGCTCAGCCCGTGTAACACCGTCAATGTAATTCCGTTAATAGCAGGCCCGCCAAGGGATGTATGCCTTCAGCCGCCATTCATCCGACTACCGCGAGATGCACTACTCAATTCTATAACTCATGCAAAAAGCCCGAACGCAGACAGGCGTTTGTTTTGCATCCGGTTGATTTGGCAGCGTATTTAAAATACCCGTTAGTTGGCACAGGCCATGCACTCTCCCTCTAGAACCCAACGGCGCTGGCGTCAGACCGGCCCGCACCCAACGTGATGATCGAGGAAGCTACTGATGAACGCTGTCGAACTATTGAAAGCAGACCATGAACGCGTAAAGGCCATCCTTTCGCAGCTGGCCGAATCCACCGAGCGCGCCGTCAGAAAACGTGTCGACTTGCTCGCCAAGCTGGAGATGGAAATCACCATTCATACCAAGCTTGAGGAAGAAATCCTGTACCCGGCGTTCAAGGAAGCTGGCGGTAAAGAACAAGACATCATGTATTACGAAGCCAAGGAAGAGCATCGCACTGTTGATGCGCTGGTATTGCCTGACCTCAAAAACACCGAACCAGGCACCCCTGAGTTTTCAGGCCGCGTCAAAGTGGTGAAAGAGCTGCTTGAGCATCATATTGAAGAAGAGGAAACCGAGATGTTCCCTCAAGCCAATAAGCTGCTCGGCAAAGCCAGACTGGATGAGCTCGGGGCACAGATGGAAGAGATGAAGGCGCAGTACAAGAAGTCGTTGAGCGGCGCTGCTATCGCGGCATAATGGCCGTTCTAATCAAGAGCCCGGTCAACGCCGGGCTTTTTTATGCCTGATATTCGAGGGCGCGTACTGTGCAGTCGTAAAAGTCACCGTCACTTGATGCGAGTTGGCTTCTTCGTGGATCGCGGTGTCGAAACCGACGACCGTCAGACGTTTGAGCAGCGCCTGGCGAATGATGCAATCGCCCCTTCGCAACCCACTTCTCATCGTGGGGCATGACTGATATGGTCTCCACGGCCAGCTCACTCTCCCGCTAACTGCCAACAGGATCAGCGTTATGAACAGACCCCCGCTCGAGGATTTGGATACTCGCAACGCCCCTGATGTCTCTTCAGTCGGCAAGGCTGATGTGCACGAAAATGCTTCGATCCTGTTGAGGATCCTCGAGGGTGCAGGCGTTGCGTTGTATCGCCATTCGCAAGGCACCGCAGCTGAGCTCCTGCCCACCAGGCGTGATCTGTTTCAATACCAGGGTGGCTATGCGTGGGGCTATGAAGGCGCGGGCGCGAGCAATCTAGCCCACGCCATTGCAGGACGCATTTACGAATTCGACGGCATTGAACCGGCCGAGATGACTGTTCGGGCGAACAGGATCGTGCAAGTCTTGCTGGCCCGGCTCAATCGCGACTCCCCTGCTGATCTCAAGGTCAGCGAGATCAAGCGGCTTGTCGAGGGCTGACGCTCGCGCGTGTGATGCAGGTAGCGCACACCCCTGCGCTATGGGCGCCCCGAGCTGCCTTGCGCACCCAAGTCTGCGCTGGGGTCGGCCAGCTCTGCAATGGATGCCGGCATCAATCGTGTGCGTGATGCCTGTTCGGGCTCGATGCTCCAATCCCTTTGCGCCAGGATAGCGTCGCAGTTCTTTTTCAGTTCTTTTGGAGACAGGTTATAACTGCCTCCATTACCGCCAAATTCCATGCCCATCTTGCTGCAGGCCGCTTTGAGATAAGGTGACACTACGTTCTCGATCGCCACCTTATCGACACCCAGTAATTCTCCCGCATCCGCCAGTGCTCGGTGAAACGCGTAACTCATGCCCTTGCCCTGCATTTCGCGAGGGAAGAATAGATCGCCATAACCAAGGGTTGACTGACCGAAGTGATCGTCATCCTGCTCGGTAACATAAACAACGACAGGCTGCGGCCTGCGACTCTCCTCGCCCGACGGGCTGTGTAAAGCCAGATCAAACTTCACCTCTCTACTTGCGGGATCTTTGGGCTGGCGCGTCAACGTCATTTCGCCATGCCTGCGATGCGTGAGGGTGTAAACCATCTTCCCCAAACGCGCGCGCTCCGGATTGCACTGCTCCGGTGACGCGGGGGCAGATGAAACTTTTGTCTCGCCAGCGTCAGTGTGTTGAGGCTCATGCTGCTCGGCATTGACAGGGACTGCGGGCGTCGGCATCCGCGCCGGGTTGGAACCCGATACTGAACTGATCATGACTGTCTCCTGAAATACTGGACTAGCATGATGTGTGGTCGGCGCCGTATTTGAGGTTCCGCAAACGCACAAGAAAGGTAGCGTCAACTACGATACTCAAGCCAAAATGACGGGCGCCTTGGTTTATTGAGGCTTACCCGCGACATTCTCAGCATGGAGGCGAAATGGCACTTAACAAACCGAACCAGCAGTTGCGACGGGACCTGACAGGCTCGGCAGCAGATCTGAAATGGTCGGCGGTAGAGTTGATGCGGATCGCCGAGCGTTTGAGCCTGGCGGGTAACGAACCTGATGCCTGGGCCCTGCTCAAGATGTGTCGTGTACTGCAGACGGCGGAAGAAAAGCTGGCGGATTACGCTGACGAGGTTCGTGACGGGCTGATCATCAGAGCGCGGGAACATATACCCCCCGGGCTGTTACCGCCCGGCACTGAAACGTTCTAAGTCAGCAGGCGCGCGAATGAACCCTGCGCGCCTTCGATGCTGACCCTGTCGGGATGCGCAGGGCCCGGTATGCAAGGGAGGCCCGTGTGCAGGTCCGAGCAGGCTAGCGGATGCGCAAACTGCCGCGCTTCACGTTGCCTGATCTACCTCACGAGCGTGAAGCTGCGCGACCAGATGGGCCGCCTCCTCACCCGACTCGAAATAACGAACCGAGCCGTCGGCACCCTCGACAGCAAACAGCCTGTCCAGACCCTCTCGACGATGATCAACCGGGATGTCGCTTCCTTCCAGTGTCTTGAGCACAATCGCCATGAGCAAACTCCCCTAAAGTAGATCCGACTGCGCCCGCCGGCAGAGATTCAGTGGCGTGACCGCCAATGCTTTTCAGCGCACCGCTACCTCATCAGCGAGTGTTGGAGAGTTCTCGTCGAACGATTTCCGCGCCTGCACTCAATGCATTCAACTTGCCCCTTGCCACCTCGCGGGGCAATGGGGCCATACCGCAGTTGGTGCAGGGGTAGAGTTTGTCGGCATCCACAAACTGCAGGGCCTTGCGCAAGGTGTTGGCCACTTCCTCGGGTGTTTCAATGGCATGGCTGGCCACATCAATGGCCCCGACCATCACTTTTTTGCCGCGAATCAGCTCGATAAGGTCCATGGGAACATGGGAGTTATGGCACTCCAGCGAGACGATATCGATCCTGGACTTTTGCAGCTTGGGGAAGGCTTCTTCGTATTGCCGCCATTCCGAGCCCAGGGTTTTTTTCCAATCGGTGTTGGCCTTGATGCCGTAGCCATAACAAATGTGCACAGCCGTCTCACATTTGAGACCCTCAATAGCGCGTTCCAGGGTGGCCACTCCCCATTCGTTTACTTCGTCGAAGAACACGTTGAAGGCGGGCTCGTCAAACTGGATGATGTCGACGCCCGCCGCTTCGAGCTCTCGGGCTTCTTCATTGAGAATTCTGGCGAATTCCCAGGCCAGTTTTTCGCGGCTTTTGTAATGGCCGTCGTAAAGCGTATCGATCATGGTCATGGGGCCTGGCAGCGCCCACTTGATCGGTTGCGTTGTTTGCTGACGCAAGAATCTGGCATCGTCGACAAACACTGATCTTTGTCGGGAAACAGCGCCCACCACACTTGGTACGCTGGCGTCGTAGCGGTCGCGAATCCTGACGGTTTGACGTTTTTCGAAATCAACACCGCTGAGGTGTTCGATAAAGGTCGTGACGAAGTGTTGGCGCGTTTGTTCACCATCACTGACGATATCAATACCGGCGTGTTGCTGTTCTTGCAGCGACAAACGCAAGGCGTCTTGCTTGCCTTCGACCAGTTCCGCGTCGTGCAGCTTCCAGGGCGACCACAGTGTTTCAGGTCGTGCGAGCCAGGCAGGCTTGGGCAGGCTGCCAGCCGTTGAAGTCGGTAGCAGTTTTTTCATGAGAAATGACCTTGCAGGTTGAATGAGTCAAAGCGTGTATTGAGCAGACCACTGTTCAAGAACAGCCTTGTGGGGTTTGATGAAGTGCTCTTCAACAAACCTGCCCTGTTCGATTGCCAGGCGGCTGCGCTCTTCGCGATCGTAAATAATCCGGGTCAGCGAATAGTCCTGGTGCTTGAGGCTGGGCTGGTAAGACTCACCTGCCATCGAGTTCGCGTTGTAGATCTCCGGCCGGTAGATTTTCTGAAACGTATCCATGGTGCTGATGGTGCTGATCAGCTCCAGGTTGGTGTAGTCGCCCAGCAAGTCCCCGGAAAAGTAAAACGCCAAGGGCGCGACGCTGTTGGGAGGCATGAAGTAGCGAACCTGCAACCCCATTTTCCTGAAGTACTCATCGGTCAGCGAATATTCATCTTGCTGGTACTCGCTCCCCAGGACTGGATGCTGGTTTTCCGTGCGTTGATAGGTTTTGCTGCTTGAGACACTCAGGCAGATAACCGGTGGCTTTTTGAAGCGTTCCCGGTAGGTGTCCGAGTTCACGAAACACTTGAACAACTTGGCGTGCAGGTCGCCAAAACCATTGGGGGTGCTGAACGGGGACTGCCCTTTGTTGTAATCCGACAACAGCACACCGAAGTCATAATCGCGCACATAAGACGAGAAGTTATTGCCGACAATGCCGTCGATGCGTTCATTGGCTTGCCGGTCAACCACGGTCGTTTTCAATACTTCAATCAGAGGAATGGCCTGGCCGGCCTGTTCGGCATACATATTCATTTCGGCAGAAATTATTTCGAGTTCGACGGTGTAACGATCACCTTTGGGATTGTCCCAGTGCGCCAGAGCGTTAAAGCGATTATCAATCATCGTTAACGTATTGCGCAGATTTTCCTCGCGGCTCGCGCCCCTGGCCAAGTTGGCGAAGTTAGTGGTGATTCGCGTGTTCCTGGACGGCTGGTAATGCTCGTCAAAGCGAATGCTCTTGATCATGAAAGTGAATGCGTGGCTCATTGGAAGCTGACGTCCTGCTGTCGAGAGGCATACGAGTTCATATGAACTTTAATTGAAACCGATTATAGGGCGGGCCTTCGGTGCAGTGAAAATGAATTGATTTCACTGAAACGTTAGGCCCTTTCATGATCTGCCAACCCATGGCAACATCCGTGAATACCTTTTTAACTTCAGGTGTTCACAGTACGCAACTTATTCTTATGGATGCCGCAGACCCCGACGGCGAGCCATCGACTCGGTAGCAGTCATGTCCCCCGCTCATTTCACCCTGGCGCGCGGAATGGCTGATGAAGGCCACTACGCATTTCTTTCAGCCATACGCGAGGACTCCGCAACCACTTCCACCCCCTCTTGCGCTGTTTGCTCAGCCTTCGGGCCTTGGGTGCGCAATGCATAAAACTGGTCGATGTAGGTTCGGATCTGCTCAGGCCGCAGCTCTGGCATCTGTCCATGTTTCTCAGCCATCAACCGCCAGGCGATGAAATTAACCACTGAAGCGACCGGCACCTGCATGCGGGCCCCGGGGATTTCGGCCTTCTCGTGGTGCCACTGCACGATGTAATCCAGGCACCCCTTGAACAGGCCTTGCAAACGGTTCTGTTGATCGCGATCAAGCAAAGCCCCCTCGCCGCCCTTGACCGGCAAGCAATACAGCCCCGCCCAGCCGTGGTAAGCGCTGATTGCCGCCTCCCGCTTGGTCAACGCATCGGTCCCGTTGAACACTGCCATTTCAAGCCGGTCGGCCAGGGCCGGTTCCAGCTCGCCGGCACCGCCGTCAACAGGGGTATTGGCGCCGCGGCGCAACGCGTTGGTGCCCATCAGGATGGTCACGTTGGAAAAGTCCAGCAGGGTTTCCAGCGCAATGGCTTCAAGTTGCTTGCGGCTCGGGTCGGTCAGGCGCTTGATGCCGTCCATGTCGTCCAGGTCCGCTTCATCCAGTAGCAGAATCGGGTTGGTGCAACCGGCGCGGTTGAGCAACAGGCCTATTTTGCCCATGGCATCGGTGTCGGCTGTGACGAACTCATCCTGTTCCAGTGCCGACCATTCCTTGGCCATCAGTGAATTTATGCCACCGGCCTGTTTATCCGGCATGACCAGGCTTTGTACCGGCAGGCCCAACAGTTCAGGCAATACGTGCTCGGCGTAGCGGCTCTTGCCCGTACCAGGTGCGCCTGCCAGCATCATCATTTGCTTGTTGACAGAGGGCACCTCGGCCCAGCGGTGCCAATCATCGCTGTCCTTGCAGGCGAGCAGGTCAAAGCTTGCATCTGCCTTGAACGCCGCAGGCAGTTCCCGCTGCAGGGAACGGGCCGCGATGCCCAGGGTGAAGCCACTGAGTTTGTCGCGCAACTCAAGTGGGTAGCGATACAACTGGGTGTCCATACGCGCCAGCAGATCGACGCGGCCGGCATCGGTCTTGATGGCCTGAACTTCCTGGGTGTTCATGGGCCGCCCGATCATAAAATCCTGGCGCCAGTGCATCATGCCGCGTATCAGGCCGTAATTGACCTTGTCGCCTTTCTTGGCGGCGGCGAAAGCCTGCAGCAGGAAGATATCAATCTTGCGGCAGCTGGTCTGGATGTGTTCGGGCAAGGTCGCCAGGTAAGCCGCGTTCTGCGACTGGCGACGCAGATGGGTTTTTTCCAGGGCTTCGGCATAGCTGAGCTTGGCCCCGGTGGTCAGCGCCTCGCGCATTCCGTTGAGCAATTCCTTGCCTTCCTGATACACCGGCGTGAGCATGCCCATGGCGGTCAGGCCGCGCGCGGTGCCTTGCTGGTCGGCAGGCGCCTTGGCCTGGATCAGCGCGTCGACCGTGGTGTAGGCGCCGTACACTGCCGTTCCCGCCACAGCGCCGCGTGCCAGGGCCTTGCCCGCTTCGGTGCCTGCTTTCTGCCAGTTGAAGCTATTGGTGAGTACGTCATTGACATCCTTCTTGAGGGTTTCCTCCAGCTCCCCATAAGACGCCGCGGGTGGGCGCGCGCCTGTGGCTGGAGGGTCAATCACTTCAGTACCCACCGCCTCGGTGGGCAGGCGATCATAGGCCGCCCGGCCGCCCAGTGTTGCGGGCATGAGCTGGCTGGCTCCCTTGGCCATCGTCGTTAACCGATGCAGTGTGCCGCTCACCAGCCGGGCGCCAACCCGGGAAGATGGCGCCGCACTTTCATGCCGGTCGCGGCTTGAGGCGATGGGGTGACTGTGCGCCAGGCGCACGCCCTGCCGGATGGGAGCAAGTTCCAGGTCAGTGCTGGCGCGAGCAGGCGTATGGCCCAGGCGAGGCCAGGGTAAGGTAAAGGTCATGTGGGCAATTCCTTGATAGCGGCAGTTTGGATGACGACAGGGTCAGCTCAGAGCGCCATGCCCTGTCGGGACAGCTGCTTGCGGATGCTATGACGGCGGGCGGTCAACCGGTCAATGGCCTGATCCAGGGCCTGCACGCTCAGCTCCTGGGCAGCAAAGCGCATCTGCACGTAAAAGCGCTCCTGCTCAGGGTGCATGGCGATTACCGGCCCATTCGCCAGACAGTTCATGCCCAGCAATGCCCTATACAGCGCAGCCTTTGTCGGCGGTTCAGTGGCCGATAGCTGATCGGTCAAAGGGCTGTACAGGTGCAACGCCTGCTCGGCCTCGCACCATTCGAAATGCACGCCCGCACCATCGGCGAGAATCAGGGCGGCACAGCCGTTGCTGTCCAGGCCCAATTGACCGATGCGGTCGCGGCGACCCAAGGAATGAAGTACTTGATTGACGGTAGTCAGGCTCATTTGGATGCCCTCAGAGGTGATAAGCGTCGAGACGCACTCATCTTTCTGGAAGAGACGAGTCGATCTCAGTTATGAGAATAGTATCGATTACCATTCGCATGCCTCTGTGGCCAAACTCAGTTATCTGGTTCCAAAACCCGTATACCCACGATCTCAGTTGGGAGATGAGTACCTCGCAGACAACGAAAAAGGGCCCACCTTTCGGTGAGCCCTGTCAAACCAGCCCAGCTGAGCGAAACCGCTTCGATCACTCGTTCAAGTCTTTGACCAGATAGCCATCCACGATTTTCGAAACACCTGTCAACGCAGTACGCAGCAGCTCCGGCTCAGTACGATAGCGCAACGGCGTGTAGCCATAGGTGTTGGCGCCGTTGAATGCAGTGATCGGTTCATTGCGCTGCCAAATCAATTCGTCGCCACGTTTCATGACACCGCTCACGGCAATCGTCGGGTACACCACACTGCTGAAACCTTGCGTCAGCGCGAACCCCCAGTTCAGGACGGTCAACTGGATCTGCGCATCGGCCGGCTCGCTTTCAGCCACGATCTTAAAACGGCCAGTGGCGGTCAGTTGCTCCTCGAAACTCTTTTTTACTAGCTCGCCCAGGTCAATATCCGCCGTCTCCATGTTGTAAAGAATCGCATCAACCGTCGACATTGACGCCAAGTCACCCGCCTTCAGACCTGCGGCAAATCCGGCCCCACCCAGCGCAGCCTTGGCCAGGTTCGATGCACCTGCTGCCATTCCCACACCAGCCCCCAGGCCTGCGCCTAATGCTGCACCCCACGCCTGCTCACGCCCCATATAAGTCATTTGCTTGGGTGCCCATACCACCGGAAGAATTTTCACGGTATGGATCTGAGTACGATATTCGGGTTTGAATTTCTGGTTGGCGCATCCGGCAAGGAACAGAACGGCAAACATCAGGACAGCGATCTTCTTCATGAAAAACTCACGACGCTCAGGAATGTGCAGAGTTTGTCGTCCAAGGCAGAAAATTCTGAAGAGGAACGGAGGCAGCGCTGGCCGCGATTGCTTATGCCAGAGCGGCATGTGGGTTCTAGCGCAGTGGTGAACCCTGGGCCCATCACTTCGCGGGCTGGTGCTTTTCTGCGGGCCAAAAAAAACCCGACACCTGGTCGGGTTTAACAAGTGTGCTCACTGCTATTGTCGCTGCGGGCTTGAGGTTTACCTGACACCTGATTTAGACATCTTTTAACTTGGCGTCTTGCCCGCGCGACTCAATTATTAGGCAGTACTCGGGAGCTTTAACCTCCCGACACTCATCAGTTCAACATGCGCCAAACAATGTCACTGAAGTCAAGACGTTACCATTGAGGTAAACAGTGGCCTTCAATCCTGTTGGAAAATAATTCCCACAGGTTTCAGCGCACACCTTCAGCTGCCCGCCCACCGGAATCGAAACCGGTGAAGTGATGCAATAATCACCGTAAATGGGGATAGTGAAACATATTTGGTTATTTGAAGGATTGTAGCTTGCGCCAACGCAGACCGACATCTTTAAAGCGAGAACACCATCAAGCTTGACGTTTGGAGCGGCGTTTGCACCAAACCCTACGGTTGAATAATCAGGTACGTGTTCGCCCTGGCTTCCTTTGCCATTTTCCTTACAGCTGCAATCACCCATTTCATACTCCCTGACAACTAAACCGGCTCATTCCGGTGTCAACAGGCTAGTCAACTATCTGATCCGGCAAAAAATATCGTCATGCTTTTTAA
The DNA here is from genome assembly GCF_900585905.1 of Pseudomonas viridiflava. Classification (GTDB taxonomy): domain Bacteria; phylum Pseudomonadota; class Gammaproteobacteria; order Pseudomonadales; family Pseudomonadaceae; genus Aquipseudomonas. Next base: position 640,507 of record NZ_UTVH01000034.1, on the reverse strand, counting down.
GACTGTTATTGCATTAAGAAAATTCTATTATCACTTAAAAGCATAGCGAAAAAATTCATGTCAGTCGCGTGTCTTTTATTCTTTTTATTTATGACGAGCTGCGGTTGCCGAACATTCGGCTGCTGCAGATCTCCTGTTTAGGCGGATCCGCTTCGCTCATCTCCAGGCAGGAGGTGCCTGTCAGCTCCCGTGCGGTTTTCTCGATCACTACGCTGAATTTCTGCCGAAGCATCCATGCGTCAGCATTGGCCAGGTCCATGGCGGTCTTGATGTTCATGCTCTCGAGGTGGGCTTTCATGCGCTTGCCGATGCCCCACACGTCGCCGACGTCGGCGCGCTTCAGCACCCAGTCGCGATTGACCGGGTCGCAGATGTTCACCACACCTCCGGTCTTTTCCAGCAGGCGCTTGGCCGTATGGTTGGCCAGCTTCGCCAGCGTCTTGGTGGGTGCGATGCCCACGCCCACCGGTAGGCCCGTGCGCTGATAGATCGCCCCACGGATCTTGCGTCCAAATGCGGTGAGGTCACCGGGCATGCCGGTCAGGTCGGCGAAGGCCTCGTCGATGCTGTACACCTGAACGGCGGGCACCATGGACTCGATGATGGTCATCACCCGCTCGCTCATATCGCCATTTAAGTGGAATGGAAGGTTAAGGGGACGCTTACCAGACTCTTGGTTCTGTGCCGTGCGGACACCAAACGAGGCTGATCAACCTACGAGAGTATCGATGTACCGGTTCGGACATTTACTAATGTTGAGACGATTAATTTTTCAATTTTAGATTTAATGCTATAGCAATTTTTCGGGCACTAGCGGTCTTAGTTTAGCAAAGCCGGTTCTCATAGCGTTTTCCAGATCTTGAGGTGACAGATCGTGCATTTGTAATTCATCGGGAATGTTTAACGTCGTTGCTCGCCATGTGTTTGCTCCAGCTGCAGGCAAACTTTTCCCAAATATGCTTTTGCAAATTTCGTCTACCATTTCGGATCCGCCTTGATGCGCATGCTCTATTTGCGGCAAAAACACGCACAAATTCACGTAACTTTCAATCATTTGAGCGCAACTTCGATAAACTTCAGAAATTCCGGCAATGATTATTTTTGCGTCATTTTTTTCTGATTGCGACGAGCTTTTATCATTTAATACGCTGATAAGCGTATTGACATGGGCCTGTACCGTGTCGCGCTGCTTGCAAAGAACATCTGCCATGGTAAAGCGTTTCATCATTTCTGTACTGGTCACGTCTCTGCCCAAGGCGGCAGGATCGCTTGTCGCCAATGATTTAAGTAGGCTTGTAAGAAAGCGCGTTCCAGTTGTCCAGCTTTTGGCCATCTGAGCAATTTCGGGTGAGCTACCAGCATCCAATAAGAAAGTGCCTTTTTCTAGGACGTTTAGCATTTTTTCAGCAACTCTAATAGCATCTGGATCCCCGGGACGAATGAATAGCATATCATTCCTATCGGTGCGACTAGCGAAGCCGATTTTTTCATTTGGCACTGAATTTCCAGCGTTCCCTACCACATCAGCATGCCCTCCAGAGCAACCTAAGTCTTTTAATGCGTCGACATCTAAGTGGATATTCACCTGATGTTCCGCCGCTGAATCTTCTATTTTATAAACTATGCCATATACCATGCGCTCAATATCAGAACGCAACCCTATATTTTCCGTAGCGGGCAGCTCCTGTAGGCGTTTTATTAGGCGTGCGACACTGGGTTGCTGGGCTTCAATAAAGACGCCCAATTCTTTTATCGTGTGCACATGCAATGGTAGGCGTTGATTCGCTCTTTTTTTTACCAAGGGTGCAAGTATGTCTGCGTCGGATTGGTGCTCCGTCCACAGATGACCAGAACTCACAAGCGTTGATGCATTATCGAGTGCTTGGTGCATACTTGTGTAAGCTTCGAATAAACTGGTATGAAAAGCATTGCCGTCAATGCTCGGCTCCGCCCTTGAGCGCCGGTACCACATGGTATGTAGTTGATAGTGCGTCGATTTTTTTACACTGGAACTCTTTAGTATGGAAGTTGGTACAGCCAGTTTTAAGGAGAGGGGGTCTCCATAGCTTCCTTTAAACCCAATACTTAGTACGTCATATTCCGACCGCTCATTCAACTTTGCCTGAACCACCAACACCTCTTGATTGCGCCGCATCCCAAACTGAGCGATCCCGTTCGGTGGCTGATTGGGAGAAATACGCAGTTGGTCGCGGCGAATTGCGTCTTTGACGAACTTGACTAGCTCTTTTTCTTGCTCACTCCCCCGCATTTCCTTGGCGTTAAGGGCATCTTGGGCATGATGGCTTAACATGGCCATGGTCAGTGAACGGGCGTGGCCTGAGGGATGCGCTTCGGCTGCGGTTTGGACGGCTTCTGCGGGATGTGCTGAACTGGGCTGGGAGGTATAGGCACTGGCGCCTCTAATTGGATCCATTATTTTCCTTTGGGTGCTGACCTTGATGATAAATTTTTTAGTGGCATGAACTCCCGAGCAGTTCCATTTGAGCTGGCTTTCAAGCCGAATGGCATACAGGCGCTGCTGAAGAGCGGCATTGGCGATCGCCTGGGGCTGGCCCGGCAGCAGCGCAACAGTGCCTTGGGCCAAAAAGCATTCCACGTAACTTACTACAGCGCATAGTTGCTGCTGAAGGGCTTGGCGTCGTAGCTTCGGGCGATCACACAGCCATCATTGTTGCTCAGCACGACAATGGGCGTCTTCGCCAGATCAGGGCGAAACACACGCTCGCAACTCGCGTAAAAGCTGTTGCAGTCGATCAGCGCGAATACCGACGCAGGCTTATTCAAGGGTAGCCACGCAGTGTGTTACCGCGCCCCATATGATCAGATCATCACCTTCCATCACGTAGCGTGGCGCGTACTTGCTGTTCTCGGACTTGAGGACAACGATGCCGTCGCGCATGTGCAACCGTTTGCATAATGGCTCGGCGTTGAGCACGGCAACGACAACCTGGCCATCCCTGGGAGTCACGCTTCGGTCGATGACTATCAGGTTTCCGCAAAACAGACCGGCCCCTTGCATGCTGTCGCCCTGAAGCCTGGCCATGTAGACGTGGGGTGCGCGAACGTTGCACATCTCGTCGAGGGAAACATCCTGCTCGATGTGGTCAGCGGCCGGTGAAGGAAATCCAGCAGGTACTTTGAATGAGATGAGCGGGATTTTCAGGCCCCCCTCCCGTATGGGGCCGAGAATGATGACGTTCATGGCGTGAACCTTGTGAGTTGCTAGCTGTATGTATATACAGTTAGCGTTCTGCACAGCCTGCGGTCAATCTCATGTGCAGGACATTTCGACGGGTGACATCATGTGCGGACGCTATTCGATCTACGAATCGATGGACCACTACCTCAAGGAGCTCGCCCCAGAGCAGCTGGTGATCAATGGTTACGATCTCTGGCCGATCGAGCGGTACAACGTCGCACCCACCACGCGGGTAGAGATCATCCGATCGACGGAAGACGGCCTGAGCGTGAACAAGGTGCGCTGGGGGTGGGCGCCCCTCTGAGCCAAAGGCAGGCGACCAGACCCCATCAATGCCCGGGTTGAAACAGTGATAACGGGGAAGTTCTTCAAGCAGCTGTGGCCGAATGGCCGAGTGCTCGCACCCGCGAATGGCGGGTTTGAGTGGGTGAAGGACCCTGATGATGCGAAGAAGAAGCAGCCCTACTTCATTCGCCTGAAGAGCCAGGCGCCGATGTTCTTCGCTGCTTTGGCCCAGGTCACGCCAGGTCTGGAACCGCGCGACGAGGATGGCTTCGTGATCATCACTGCAGCCAGCGATCAGGGGATGCTGGACATCCACGACCGGCGCCCGCTTGTGCTCACACCTGAGCATGCTCGCGAATGGCTCGACCCGCAGACTTCGCCAGCCAGGGCCGAAGAAATTGCCCGGGAGGCATGCCGTCCGGTAGCAGATTTCGAATGGTACAAAGTCGATAAAAGCGTGGGGAATGTCAAAAGCCAGGGGGCTCAGTTGATTGCTGCTACGTGAAATGGGTATTGCGTTGCCGAGGCTTTGTTACACTCGACCTGAGGACGACCTCCCCACAATGGGCAGATACGCGGGACGACCCGATGCAAGGAGCCTGAAAATGGCCTGGGTTTATCTGTTGTTTGCGGGAATTCTGGAAGTTGTCTGGGCTTATGCCATGAAAAGCTCCGATGGCTTTACCAGACTCACGCCCTCGGTGATCACATTTGTCACGATGGCTTTGAGTTTCGGTTTACTGGCAGTCGCGATGAAAAGTTTGCCCCTCGGTACGGCCTATACGATCTGGACCGGAATAGGCGCGATTGGGGCGTTCATCATAGGGATCGTGGTGTTGGGCGAACCCGTCAATGCGCTGCGAGTTCTGGCGACCGTCCTGATCGTGAGCGGGCTGGTAATGATGAAACTTTCGTCCGCCTGAGGTTATCCGTGCCCGATGTCCGTTGTGCACAAAGGCTTTGGGAATTCAATTGCACTGGTCGACCTGGAGAAAGTCCAGACCAGGCAAATGACCAAATACGGTATCGGTATCGTCGGTGATATCCCTAACCTGACCTTACCGTCGGCCTTAGCCACGGCATTCGGTTCTTAGCCGGAAAGGATATCGAGTACTACATCCACTCCAAGCTCGACGAAAAGTGCCGCGCCAAGGAGCCCCCTGAACACCGCTTTCGCCAAGCCATCCAAAGGATCACTGGACGTCGGTGACGTCGGACTATCTGACCAAGGAGTTCAGCAAGGCTCGCGACCCTTCGCGATATAGCTCTGGCTCATCATTACCCGGAGCATCCTCCAATCGAGGATCTGATGGAGCGGTCAAGCTTGTCGCGCCCCTTCTTCCTGGGTGATCGGGGCCGCCCCATAACATGTGAGTGCGCAGAAACCTGGATCATTTACGGCTTCCCTGGGCTGATGACGATAAGCCCAGCGCGCCATTCCGATAGCACTCCGCGCAGACCTACACAATATTCAAAAACTAATTTGATCTACCAGCTCAAGCAGCTTTTCATTACGTTTGATTTGATCTTCAACAATTTTTTCATTCGCTTCGATACGTTTCGCCAGTTCGTCGGTAATCGAATTGTTGTTATCAGTAGCCATTCGCTTCGATGCTGCCTGCCGCTGAAGCTTTTGCTCTAGCCCCTCTAAGGTTTTGCGTGGGGACTGCAAGTAGTCGAAATCAATCTTGGCAAAATGTGAGCGTTCAGCTTCCAGTGCTGAACTAGCGGGTGTTAATGCGCGGAGCTGTTTAAGCTGGCCACTACTGTGAACATCAACGATGATTTCAATTTCGCGATCCGGGATATCTCCCTCCTCTGCAGGGTCCCGGGCTCGATAGCTGTAACGCCGACTATCATCGTCCGAAGATGCTCTAGCGTCATCAGCTTCCACCTCGGTCACTTCCCCGATAGGTTTCAACCATTGGGCCGCCCGATTTTTGCTGATTCCCTTGGGCAGCTTGAAGCTGCCCACTTTTATCGGTGGACGTCCTCCTCGAACAATCTGTGAAGGGATGTCGTGAGGGCGATCCGACCTACCGGCTGCCCCGCTTGCATGAGCTGGAGCAGGAGCAGGAGCATGTGTTTCCGACGCAGACGGATGTGCTACAGGTCGAGCGAAACGAGAGGCGTCATATCCTCTGATTGGGGTCATATCTCAGACTCTTGACGAAAGCATCAGAGATGAGTGGTCCACGCCACGTGAACCGTTCCATAAACACATAAGCTAACGACAAGGGAGTGGCGGAGGCGGTGAAACCTTCCCCGCCAAGCCATGACAAATTGGCTCGCCGTAAAAGGCTTTGGTGCGAGCGCGTCATTGCCGGAACTGACTCGATGGTGATGTTGTACCGAGATGAGCTGGAAGCCGGGCGTAGCACCACATTGAGCAGCAAACACTACATGGAGCTTCAAGCATATAGATTTGCCTTGCGTGACTGGCCTACATCGCCAAACTTCCCAGCCTCTGAAAAACGCCTATCATCGCCCAGCTGGTTTGTTAGCGCGTAGCTTCAGCGCCCAAGGCACGGTGCCAACATTTGCGCGAAAAATGATCACTTCATCCAACATGCAGAGTGCCAAAAATAGCGCCAAGCGGTACCAAAACCGGCGCGCGCTTACACTGGATTCGAACCAGCGACCCCCATCATGTCAAGGTGACTGGTGGCGAGGGATAACCGCATGATTTATAGAGTAACTACATGGCTTTGCTTAGGGAGGGTCTGAAGTAGGTCGCTATTTTAGACTGCTGAGGTTCGACAGGGCGAATAGCGTCACCATCTGAGCCAAGCCCCGGAAGCGCACGTTGGTATAACCAAACTGGCGCTTGATCACTCGAAATGGATGCTCAACTTTGGCGCGAACCTGAGCCTTGGCTTTCTCGATCTTGCGTAGCGCTTTGTACAATACGCTGCGTTTGCCATGTTTTTTGTAGGTGCTGCGCCGTGCTGCAATCTGCCAGATGACGTAGCGTCCCGCATGCTCTTCGCGCTTGTCTACACCGGTATGGCCTGCATCGACGCAGACCACGTTCTCAGCACCGTGTAGCAGTTTATCGACTTGGGTTATGTCCGCGACGTTGGCCGCAGTGCCCCGCGCTGTGCATCAGCCCAAACTCATCGTCGACAGCAATGTGAGCCTTTCTTTGTCTGGTGCATTTCCGGATCGCGTTTGCCGTCCTTGTTCTTGGTAGAACTCGGCGCACGCCGAGAATACCAGCGGCCAACTGGTGCTTTTCCAGCAGGCTAAGGAAGTTGAGGAAAATCCCACTCAACTCACCGTAATAGCCGCATTCAGGATCAAAACCACACACAATCCGACTACAGATACAATGGATTGAACCACGGAGATAGTCTTAGTTGCTTCACCCATTGTCATGCCAAAAGACTCCTTTACCATCCAGAAGCCTGCATGATTCGCATAATTGAAAAACAGCGAACCGCAACCGATCGACAATGCCAACAAAGGCAAGTTAAGGCTGGGATCAGCACCCGCGAGGGGCGCCAGCAAGCCTGCAGCACCCACGATGCCCACAGTTGCTGAGCCGGTAGAGACCGAGAGTAACATCGCAATCAGCCAACCCAAGATTAATGGAGGGAACGCAGACTGCTGGGTCAGGTGAACGATAGCATCGCCTACCTTGGCACTGGTAAGCATCTCCTGAAATGCCCCACCTCCTGCGATTATCATGATGATAGAGGCAATAGGCTTGAGGCTTTTACCAAGCGAATCCCGCACTTTCTCGGCGTCGCCACCGCGCGCTAGTACTAGGCTTGCGCCGGCGAATAGCACGCCTAAGAGCATCGATATCAGCGGGTTGCCGAGGAAACTGGCCATTTGCAGCACCGCACTCCCCTTGGATAGCACCATTTCGGCGACGGCATTGATCAGCATCAGGATCGCCGGTAGCAAGGCTGCCAATACGCCGAGCCAAATGCCGGGGCGGGGTTGATTGTCAGCTTTCTCGGCCAGAGTGAACTGATCGAGTAATGTCTGATCAGGCCTGGTGGTCATGCGCTTCGAAATGAACACGCCGTAAAGTGGACCGCCCAGAATCATTGCTGGAATAGCCGCGATGAAGCCGTAGAGCATTGTGGGCCCCACTGAGGTTTTAAGCGCGGCAATGGCCGTCAGCGGGCCTGGGTGCGGCGGTACCATGCCATGCATAGCGGCGAGCGCCGAAATTACTGGGACACCCACATACACATACGCCGAGCCTTTGAAGCGAGCTTGGCTTTCCAGTTTTCGCGCCACACTGAATATCAGCGGAAGCATGATCACCAAACCCACCTCAAAAAACATGGGTATGCCAATGACAAACGCAACCAGCATCATTGCCCAAGGTATCATGCGATCCGATGTGCGCTTCAGTATGACCTCGGCTAGTTGCTCCGTGACGCCAGCATCAGCCAGGATTTTGCCTAGCATCGCGCCAAGCGCGATTACGATCCCAACTGCTCCAAGTGTCTTTCCGGCACCGGTGATCAAGTGAGCGACGATACTTTCAGGCTGCATTTGGGTGGCAAAGCCCACACCAACAGAAACTACCATCAGGGCCAAAAGCGGGTGCATCTTGAGTCGTGACACGATCAGTGCGACCAGCACCAAAACGCTCACAAGCGCGGTCATTAGAAGCTGTAGATCAAGGGTAGTCATGAAAATATCTCAGTTGGGCTGGCGCTGAGGTTGCACTCAGCATTTGAAAAACTGGTTCGAGTCGTGACGCTTGACGAGGCACGCAACAAACTAAAAAACGTGTGGGCGCTTCCGCGTGCACTATCCACGTCAGGAAAGGCAGAGACTTCATAGTCTGGTGCTATGTAACGCCACTCTAGTAGGGTGTCGGCGCAGTCACGCGCCAGTTGCTCGATCATGACTGCCGGGCTGCTGACAGGAATTTTCAATAACTGAGAATGCACCTCGCCTACGGACTGAGCAGGAAGCGTTTTTTCGCCATAAGCCACCACGTGGCCACAGCGCTTTTCGTAGATTGGGTAAAGCAGTAGCGCGTCGGCGGATGATGCCAAAGCTTGGGCGACCTTTAGAGGTGTCGATAAGGGCTGGCTGGAGAAAATGCGGCTTTCCGGTATACACCGCTCACCGGCGGCTGCCTGGAAAGTGAAGAATCTAAACAGTGAGGACTGAAACTGAGGCCGATGGACAAACGTGTCGCGCCCTTGTTGACGTTCCAGCAAACCATCATTGACCGGCGCATCCACCCCCTTGCGCTCGGTATCAGTCGACAGTCGGTATTGGTTTGAAATCGTCGCCTCTGTGGGAATAGCTTCGCCAGGGCGCGGGTGGTTGGTTGCGGTCTGCAGGGCCAACGGGGCATGAGGTTGGTGAAGCGGCAAACATGTATCGTTGGACAAAGCATGCATTGACCGATTCGCTGTGTTGTATGGTCATATAAATGAATTGTAACGAAATATTTCACCAACCAACAGAGCTTGTCAATCGCGCTGCTTTGTTGAACACGGCGCCAAATGCCTATGTTCCAGGCGACTTTGAGCGTGTAGTTGGTTGTTCTGGCTGGAAGGCCCATAGCCGTCAACGACCCGACTGATCACGCAGGGCATCCAGAAGCAGACGAAAAGCCGGTTTGTGCTGGCGCCGGCTTGGGTAATAGAGGTGATATCCGGTGACGGTGCCAGTCCAGCCCTCCAGCAGGAGCGCTACCAGACATGTCATGTAATGACGCTGATTTGCATGAAGATCAAAGCTGACCTCGCGTGCAGCAAGGGTGCTCATGTGCGCAAATTTCGGACAACAAAAAAGGGCTCACCTTTCGGTGAGCCCTTCTAGACCGCCCAGCAGAGCGGATTTTGTTTGGTAGGCGCGATTGGACTCGAACCAACGACCCCCACCATGTCAAGGTGGTGCTCTAACCAACTGAGCTACGTGCCTGCTGTGGGTCGGCATTCTACGGATATTGGAATGTGTGTCAACACCTTTTTTCGCGCTAACTCCATGAATATGCATATTTTTTCTCCCGGGCGCTTTTCGGCTTTGTTTCCCGGCTGGCTGGTGGACTTTTTTGATCTCCGGTAGGATCGGCCCATTCGTAAAATATTTTAAACGGAGCTTGAAGGATGGCGAACACCTCTTACCCGCGGTCCTATTATGCGGCCTCCGCCAACCCTGCTCCGGACCGACCTGCGCTGCAAGGCGATGTGGAAACGGATATCTGCATCATCGGTGCCGGGTATACGGGCCTGTCCAGTGCGCTGTTTCTGCTGGAAAGCGGCTTTCGCGTGACGGTGCTGGAGGCGGCGAAAGTGGGTTTCGGCGCCTCTGGACGCAATGGCGGGCAGATCGTCAACAGTTACAGCCGCGACATTGACGTGATCGAGCGCAGCGTACCCCCTGCTCAGGCGCAGTTGCTGGGACAAATGGCATTCGAGGGTGCGGCGATCATTCGTGAGCGCGTTGCTCGTTATCAGATTCAGTGCGACCTCAAGGACGGCGGCGTGTTTGCGGCGCTCACCAGCAAGCAGATGGATCATCTGCAAGCGCAGCAGCGTCTGTGGGAACGCTACGGCCATAGCCAGCTGGAGATGATGGATCAACGCCGCATTCGTGAAGTGGTGGGCTGCGAAAACTATGTTGGCGGCCTGCTGGACATGAGCGGTGGTCACATTCATCCGCTCAACCTGGCGCTGGGCGAAGCGGCTGCAGTGGAATCACTGGGCGGCGCCATTTATGAGCAGTCGGCGGCGCTGCGCATCGAGCGCGGCGCCATCCCTGTGGTGCATACCGCGTCCGGGCGGGTCAAGGCGCGGTTTGTCATCGTCGCCGGTAACGCTTACCTGGGCAATCTGGTACCGGAACTGGCTGCCAAATCCATGCCCTGCGGCACTCAAGTGGTTACCACCGAGCCGTTGAGCGATGAGCTGGCGAGCACCTTGCTGCCGCAGGATTACTGCGTCGAAGACTGCAATTACCTGCTGGACTACTATCGTCTGTCGGCTGACAAGCGCCTGATATTCGGCGGCGGCGTGGTCTACGGCGCCCGCGATCCGGCGAATATTGAAGCGATCATCCGACCGAATATGCTCAAGGCCTTTCCGCAGCTCAAGGACGTGAAGATTGATTACGCCTGGACCGGCAACTTCCTGCTTACCCTGTCGCGCTTGCCGCAGGTCGGGCGTCTGGGCGACAACATCTACTATTCTCAGGGCTGCAGCGGCCATGGCGTGACCTACACCCATTTGGCGGGCAAGGTGCTGGCCGAGGCGTTGCGTGGCCAGGCCGAGCGCTTCGACGCTTTTGCCGGACTGCCCCACTACCCGTTCCCCGGCGGGCAATTGTTGCGCACCCCGCTGACCGCGCTGGGCGCCTGGTATTACAGCCTGCGCGACCGCCTGGGCTTCTGACCGGCAGAGGTCGGTAGCAACGTGGAGCCCTCAGCGCTGACCGAGGGTTTTCAGTGCTTCACCCGCTGCCTGTTCCTGCCCTGCATCCGCCAGGGCCTGCGCCGCGTTTTTCCAGCGCTGCGCGTCGACACTGGTCGGCAACTGCCGCGGCCCCTGGATCAGTACCGCCCAGCTGTCGGCGTCTGCCCACGCCGACGCGAAGCTGCTGAAGCTCATCGTCCGATGCCGGTTCATTCCGGACTGCAGCAGCACCGTCTGCTTGTTGCGGTTGAATCCGACCAGCACCGCATAGCGCGGCTCGGTCAACATCAGCCCGTCGGCATATCGCAGCAGCACCGGGAAACCTGCGGAGACCTGGGTCAGCAACGATGGCAGGTCCTTGTCCAGCGGGTAAACCATGAAGCCATATTGTCGCGCGGCCTTGACCATATTCTGCTCAAGCGCAGCCTCGCCCCCCGGCAGCTGAAGTGGTTTGTCCAGAAGCCCCGGGGTTATCTGCACACGCTGATACGCCAGCGTGCTCGCCAGTGCGCCAGGGCCACTCTGGTACGCATTGCCGCGAAAGAACGGCACGTTGTTGAGCTCTACCCGCTCCGGCAGCCGCTTGACCTCAGGCGACAGTGCCGAAGCACAGCCGGTCAGCGCCAGTGCAAACGCAATCAGCAGCCACACGTTTTTTCGACGGGCAACACACAACCTGGACAACATCTTTTCTTCACTCTGCCAAATGCCGAACGACCCACCGGTTCAGCCCGGGCATGATCATAGGATGACGCACCGGTCGGGTATAGCCTCAATGTGCGGTGCGTCACGTTCCATAGAGCAAATCAGCCGTTTGCGCAAACCATTGGTCAACAGACCGCAACATGCTCATGCCTAGACTGTCGATTGTGCAGACTGCAAACAAAGCCGGTCCGTGGAGGACGCATGAGCCTGGGAATGACTATCGTGATGTTGATCGCCGGATGGCTGGCGGTTGCCGCCGCCATGCTGTGGGGCGTGCTGCGCATTACGCGACGCCATCAGCGCCGCCCGCCTGCATCCAAGCCTGCCGAGCCCGAGCTGCCGGTCAAAGGCCGTCCGCACGCGGCGCTGCCTTGATCCAGAGCGATTTGTAAGGACGCCAGCGCATTACCTCAGAAACGAAAAAACGGTCGGTAGGAAATATCCCTACCGACCGTTTTTTTTCGCTACGCCTTCAGGCTGACTGTCAGACCTTGGCGGCCTGGGCAGCGGCTTCCTTCTTCAGCCTAGCCCGCCGCGACAGCATGTTCAGGCCTTCGATCAGGGCCGAGAACGCCATCGCTGCGTAGATGTAGCCTTTGGGCACATGGGCGCCAAAGCCTTCGGCGATCAGCGTCATGCCGATCATGATCAGGAAGCCCAGCGCCAGCATGACCACGCTCGGGTTGTCGTTGATGAACTTGGCCAGAGGCTCAGCCGCAACCAGCATCACGATGACGGCCGAGACCACGGCGATGATCATGATCGGCAAGTGTTCAGTCATGCCCACGGCAGTAATGATGCTGTCGATGGAGAACACCAGGTCGAGCACCAGAATCTGGCCGATGGCCGCTGCCATGCTGAGAGTGACGGTGCTTTCCAGCTTCTTCTCTTCTTCGGTCTTGATATCGACGCTGTGGTGAATCTCTGTCGTGGCTTTCCAGACCAGGAACAGGCCACCGGCGATCAGAATCATGTCCTTCCAGGAGAAGACCTGGCCGAGAATTTCGATGACCGGCTCGGTCAACTGCACGATCCACGCCACGGTACTGAGCAGGCCCAGACGCAGGAACAGCGCCATGCCGATACCCAGACGACGCGCTTTCTGCTGCTGGTGGGCAGGCAGTTTGTTGGTCAGGATGGAGATGAAGATAAGGTTATCGATGCCGAGCACGACTTCCATGACCACCAGCGTGGCCAGGGCGATCCATGCCGCTGGACTTGAAGCGAGTTCTAACAGGTATTCCATGTGCGATGCCCTGATTGAGTCAGTAGATAAAAACGCTGGGTAGGTTAAATGTCCTGCTTGCCATCCTTGTCTTTCGGCTCAGCCTCGGGTTTCCCCATCGAAAGATCTTGCCTTGCATCGTCCAGGGCCTGAGTGGCGGCCTTGTGGGTATCGTCGATCGCCTGTTTCGCGGAATCGGTGGCAGTGCCGAGCAACTGCTTGCCAGAGTTTTCGATCTGATCGCAGCCAGACAATAACAAGAGCGGCGCGGTCAGCAATACAGCAAAGATGGATTTGTTCATGGGTTGCCTCTCGGGATGGCCGGAGATTGAAAAGGCTCCGGCGTCTGTGGAGGGATTCTAGAGAGATTGAAACATCAGGAAAATTCGTATTTTCAAGCGTTATACTTCGGTGATAACGAATCGAGGTCTGCCATGCTTAATTATCGTCAGTTGCATTACTTCTGGGTGGTCGCCCGCACTGGAAGCATCGTGCGTGCGTGCGGCCAGTTGAACCTCACTGCGCAGACCATCAGCGGTCAGATCAGCCTGCTGGAACAGAGCCTGGGCGTTGACCTGTTCCAGCGTGTCGGCCGCCAGCTGGAGCTGACCGAAGCCGGGCGCCTGACCCTGCCCTACGCCGAACAGATGTTCCAGCTGGGCAACGAGCTGGAATCGATGCTGCGGGCGCAGCCCAATGAGCAGCAAATTCTTTTTCGCGTTGGCGTTGCGGATGTGGTGCCCAAGTCCATCGTCTATCGCCTGATCGCACCGACCATGGAATTGAGTGAGCCGGTGCGCATCAGTTGCCGGGAAGACAAACTCGAACGTCTGCTGGCCGACCTCGCCATTCAGCGTCTGGATTTGGTGATCTCGGACAGCCCGATGCCGACGCACCTGGACATCAAAGGCTATAGCCAGAAACTGGGTGAATGCGGTATCAGCTTTTTTGCCACCGCTGAGCTGGCACAGCGTTACGGCGAGAACTTCCCTCACGGCCTGCAGGGCGCACCGCTGCTGATCCCGGGTCAGGACAGCGTGGTGCGCAGCCGACTGACGCGCTGGTTCGCGGAACTGAAAGTGCAGCCCAGGATTGTTGGCGAGTTTGACGACAGCGCGCTGATGAAAGCCTTTGGCAAGTCCGGCAGCGGCATCTTTATCGCCCCCAGCGTGATCGCCGACGAGGTTCAGGAGCAGTATGGCGTTCAGCTGCTCGGTCAGACCGATGCGGTCACCGAGTCATTCTATGCCATATCAGTGGAGCGCAAAGTCAAGCACCCCGGCATCGTAGCGATTACCGAGGGTGCCCGTCAGAAGCTGTTTACCGATGCCGTATGAGGCATCGATCACGGCCTCTCAGCGGTGTGTCAGACCGTGCCCATGAAATCGCGCTTGCCGATTTCGACGCCATTGTGGCGCAGCAGGTCGTAGGCCGTGGTCACGTGAAAGAAGAACTGCGGCAGGCTGTAGCTGAGCAGATAAGTCTGCCCGGTGAAGCGCTTTTCCTTCGGCGTGCCAGGGCGAAGCACGATCTCGATGGCCTCGTTGCCGTCGATCTGCGCAGGCTCGATGCTGCCGATGAACTCCAGGGTTTTGCGCAGCAGCACCTGCAATTCGGCAAAGCTGGTTTCGTCGTCTTCGTACTTGGGCATCTCGATCTGCGCCAGACGCGCCGACGCACCCTTGGCAAAATCCACGGCAATCTGCACCTGGCGGGTGAAATTCAGCATGTCAGGGTAAAGACGCGCCTGCAGCAGGGCTTCTGGTTGAATGTTCTTCTGTGTGGCATGAGCTTCGGCCTTGTCCAGAATGGCGCTCAGGGCGCCAAGCATGTGCTGGAAAACCGGAACGGACGTGGCGTAAAGGGAAATGGTCATGACAACTCCTTGAACGAAAGTGCGCCGATTATAGGCCTGCAATGTGAGGCAAGCGCCACCGCTGCCGTGGAAATAACTCCAGTCACATCTCTCATTGAGCCGCCCCCCGAACAGGATTTCTGCCTCTGCTGGGGCACAAAAATCTTCAATCCCAGACGTCCAGCCATCGGAAAAAAGTGCACTGAGCCAACTTAAATAAATATTAATCAAGGCTGCAGGCTACGCAGTCCGGGGCTCTTACGACTTTCGCTATTACCTTGCACGCTAATTGTTATCGCGCAACCAATCAAGTTAGCGGGCTGAGTGCCGATCCATGGGCATCCTGAAAATCAAAGGCACACCGGTAATGAGCGCAAAATGGTTGGATAACTTGAACGTCGGCAAAAAGCTCGGGCTGGGCTTTGCTGCTATTTTGCTGGGCGTGCTCGCCGTCACCGCGATCGGCTATTCCAGCACCAATCTGCTGAGCGAGCGCCTTGGCAAGAGCGGCAAGGTCACCGAGATCAAGGCTAACGTCCTCAACGCCCGTATCGCCGCCCAGGCCTATGCCACCGGACCGAGTGCTGCCGGCGTGCAAGTGTACCGCGCAGCGCTGGACACCCTGAGCAGCAGTGTCAATGAGGGCATCGGGGTATTCGCCACATCGAGCAACCTGGCCAGGCTGCGTGATATCAAGGAGCAGGTTGACGGCCTGAAGCAGACGTTTGATCAATTGGTCGGCATCAATCAGAAAGTCGATGACGCCTTGAAGCCCTTGATCAAGGTCTCTGAGGATGTCAGTGCCACATTCGAAAATCTGCTGCAAAAGACCATTGACGACACATTGCGGGCGCCTGATGAAACCGGCATCAAGCAGGTCAAGATCGCTGGCGACTTGCGTAACGGCATGACCAATTTCCGCCTGATATTTCGCCGCTATCTGAGCGTGCCGACAGCCGATAACCGTCAAGCCACCTATAATTCGGCCGACGCGCTGATCGCTCAGGTGGCGGCTGCCCGCAGCGAATTGCCAAGCCAGGCGAACGCCGCTGTCGATACGGCGCTCAACGCCCTCAAACAGTACAAGGTGCTGATGACGTCGATCTCGGAAATGCTTCAGCAAACCGATCAGGTTCGCGGCAACCTGCAACAGCAATCCATCGCAACCGCTGCTGTGGCCGATGATTTGGCGGCACAGCAGCTTGTCAGCGCCAGGAAAGAACAGGACACCGCCGTCGTTCAGTTGCTGAGTGTCGCGCTGGCGGTCTTGCTGATGGGTATTTTTGCCGCGTTCCTGATCACCCGACAGATCACCCTGCCGTTGAATGACACGGTCATTGCCGCACGCCGGATTGCTGACGGCGACCTGACCCACGACACCAGCACGCCCCGTCAGGACGAACTGGGTCTGTTGCAAAACACCATGCAGCACATGACCGTTTCGCTGCGCGGCCTGATCGGCGGCATCGGCAACGGTGTCACGCAGATCGCTAACGCGGCCGGGCAGTTGTCTGCTGTCAGCGAGCAGACCAGCGCAGGCGTCAACCTGCAGAAAAACGAAGTCGATCAAGTCGCCACCGCCATGAACGAAATGGCCTCTACCGTTCAGGAAGTGGCGCGTAATACCGAAGACGCCTCGCGGGCCGCCAAACAGGCCAGCGAACGTGCGGCGCATGGCAGCAGTGTGGTGCAGCACGCCACGCGGGAAATTGGCCAGTTGGCCACTGAGGTCAGGCAGTTGGGCGATGCCATGCAGCGCCTGACCGAAGACAGCAGCAAGATTGGCAGCGTGATTGACGTGATCAAGGCCGTCGCCGAGCAGACCAACCTGCTCGCGCTCAATGCCGCCATCGAAGCCGCACGAGCCGGTGAGCAGGGTCGCGGTTTCGCCGTGGTGGCCGACGAGGTGCGCTCGCTGGCCCAACGTACCCAGAACTCCACCACTGAAATCGAAGCGCTGATCCAGACCCTGCAACAGGGCACGGGTGCTGCGTCAGGGCTGATGGACGCTAGCTTGCAACGCACCGAGGGCACCGTGGTACTGGCGCGTCAGGCTGAACAGGCCTTGATCGAGATCAATCAGTCCATCGGCACGATTGAACAGATGAGCCAGCAGATTTCCGCCGCTGCCGAGCAACAGAGCGCAGTGACCGATGAAATCAACCGCAGTGTGCTCAGCGTGCGTGACATTGCGGACCAGTCTGCCTCGGCAACCGAGCAGAGCGCCGCATCGACGGTAGAACTGGCCCGACTGGGCAGTGATTTGCAGAGCATGGTTGCGCGTTTCAAGATTTAAGTCTCCGCAGTCAGGCGCCTCGTGCTGCGTTCACGAGGCGACAGCCTCTGTTGAGGCTCATTCGCTTTTTTAAGCGTGTGCAAATGGCCGGCGGGTTACCAGTCCACTAGACTGTTCACCCGCCTCCGCCCATGGAATCGCACCATGTCTACAGAGCAGTCCTCTCCTCCCGATACCGAATCCACGCACGCCTTGAATCTCAATGCCATCGAGGTGCGCCTGCTGGGCTGCCTGATCGAGAAGCAGGCCACCAGCCCGGAAACCTACCCGCTGACCCTCAACGCGCTGGTCACCGCGAGCAATCAGAAGACCAGCCGCGAGCCGGTGATGACGCTCAACCCTGGTGAAGTCGGCCATAGTCTGCGGGCGCTTGAAGGCCGGGGCCTGGTGCGCCTGGTCATGGGCAGCCGGGCAGATCGCTGGGAACAGCGTGTCGACAAGACCCTGGAGCTGGTTCCGGCACAGGTCATTCTGGTCGGCTTGCTGCTGTTGCGCGGGCCGCAGACGGTCAACGAGCTGCTGACCCGCAGCCAGCGGATGCATGAATTCGAAGATGCCGATCAGGTCAGCCATCAACTGGAACGGTTGGTCGCCCGCACCTTCGCGACTCTGCTGCCGCGTCAGTCCGGGCAACGCGAAGACCGCTACATGCATGCGCTGGGCAATGCCGATGATTTGCAGCAGTTGCTGACAGCGAAGTCCCATCAGCCGGATCGCGCCTCATCGGCGCCCGCCACCAGCGAGCGCATGGACGAGCTGGAAGCGCGCATCGCGGCGCTGGAAGAGCGCCTGGCCCGGCTGGAATCGCCCTCAGCCACCGACGCCTGACAGGATGAGCGGTTTCCTACCAGCGGTGTTGGGCAAGCACAGGCTGGCGGAGTAATATCCGCCCGATGAGGCACAATGGTCAGTTAAAGGCTGCGCAAGGCTTACATAAACTTTACTCAGCGGCTTCGCAGATTATGCGCAAGACGCTGTCTTAAGAGGTATCCCGTGGCAGTGCCTGTGCGTAATGCAGGCCGGCGACAACGGGCTGAAAGTCGAGGAACAGTCATGATTCGTCAAATTCCCAAGGTTGCGCTGTTGTTAGCTGCACTGGCCATGGCCGGCCAGGCGAACGCCCATGGCGGCGGTGGTAATTGGGTTGGCCCGGCCGTGGTCGGGGCGATTGTGGGTGGCGTGGTGGGTTCTGCCGTTTCATCCGGTCGTGATCGCACTGTGTATGTCGAACAGCAGCAGCCGGTTTACGTCCAGCAACCGGTTTACGTGCAGGCGCCGCCCCGCGTGGTGTATTACGAGCCCGGCTATCAGGTCATCGCGCCGCCACCGGTACGCGTCTATGGCCCGCCACCGGGTTATTACGGCCCACCGCGCGGCTACTATGGCCCGCCCCGTGGCTATTACGAACGCAGCTATGAGCGCGGTCGCTGGTAACAGCCCATTACAATCAGCCCTGGCCGCCAACGCCGGGGCTTTTTTTCGCCTGCTGAAATGACCTGGAGGACGCGGCAGACTGGGCGCCCGTATCAAGGCTGCGCAAACAATCGGGGTGCAGCGCAACGCTGCCCTCGTCAATGTCGACTATCGAGCACGTTAATTTTTGTCACCCCGGCAGGCCCCGTAAAGTAGCGCCATGGTTTACGGAGGTCGTGATGCAAACAGTTAAAATCATGTCGGTCGTTGGCAGCGCCGTGCCCCAGCAGCTTCGCGCTCAGGGCCTGCTTGCCTGCTGGTATCTGGTGCAGGACGGCGAGCCGGTCAGTGGCCCGTTCGCCTCGTTGAACGCGGCTCAGGCGACTTCGCTGGCGTTCGACGACAGCGAGATGAACGGCTGACCAGGGTCAGAGTCGCTCGGCCATCGCGGCGTTGACCTGGCACCGGTGCGTCAGTTTCTGCAGACGCTTCTCTAGGCTCATGAACACCACCCGATCCGAGCGCCCGCTCTCCAGTTCGTCGATCAGGTCATTGGCCACCTGCCGCAGTTCGTAGGCGATGACCACTCGATCGTCGTTGAGGTCCTGGCGGTGAGACTCGAACAGCCGGTGCAGATAATCTCTCAGCACGTTCTGCAAGCGGTGGCGATCCGCAGCCCGCAGATGCACCAGACCCAGGCTGATCTTGCCAAGCAGTTCAGCCAGCTCGCCACACAGGTACTGCATGCGCCGGGCATAGCCTGTCTCGCTATCGCGCAGCGCCTTTTGCCTGATCTCGGCCTCCTGACTGCGCTGAATGCCGGGAATGGCGATGGCCACCATCATGCCGACAATCAGCGCTGTGGCTTGCACCCAGCCTGCCCAGTCGGACGGCTTCGAAAAGAAGCCGGCCACCATGAGCAATACGGCGACCACGCCTGCAGCTACCACCAGAACGATGTAATCCTTGCTGATCAACCCTTTGGGCATTGCTCGACTCCTTCGGTCTGTGTCCGCTGCGCTAGATGGCTGGAATGCTAAACGCTGCCAGCGGTGGATACCACGACTATCGTCGGTAAAAGACGCGATCCTCCCTGTACCCACGTTTTATTGATGAAACATCCTGCAACGCCCATCGACAGCGGCCCGGAGCCGATCCTAAAATGCAGCCTCTTTTTACAGGCCCCTGTGCAATCAGGCACAGCCCTTATCATTGCGAGCCTCGCTCTTGAACATTCGTCTTCCCCTTCTGGGCCTTTTATTTGCACTTGCAGGCCCGACACTTTCCACCAGCGCTTTCGCCAGCGACCCGCTCAATCGTGACCCTTCGCTGCTGCACCTGGCTTCCGGCAGCGCCATGGTGGTCGACCTGCAGACCGACAAAGTCCTGTATTCCAGCAACCCCGACGTCATTGTGCCCATCGCCTCGGTGACCAAGCTGATGACCGGCATGGTAGTACTGGACGCCAAGCAGTCAATGGATGAAGTCATACCGGTGAATATTTCCCAGACCCCGGAAATGAAGGGTGTGTTCTCCCGGGTCAAACTGGGCAGCGAGCTGCCGCGGCGGGAGATGCTGCTGATCACCCTGATGTCGTCGGAGAACCGTGCCGCAGCCAGCCTCGCGCACAGTTATCCGGGTGGTTATGCAGCGTTCATCCTGGCGATGAACAACAAGGCCAAGGCCCTGGGCATGAAGCACACGGTGTACGTCGAGCCCACCGGGCTGTCGATCTACAACGTGTCCACCGCCCGCGACCTGACCAAGCTGGTACTGGCCGCACGCAAATATCCGCTGCTGAGTGAGCTGAGTACTACGCAGGAAAAGACCGTCACCTTCCGCAAGCCGACCTATAGCCTGGGCTTCAGCAACACTGATCACCTGGTGCGCAAGAACAATTGGGACATCAAGCTGACCAAGACCGGGTTCACCAATCAGGCCGGGCATTGCCTGGTGCTGCTGACCAGCATGGCCAACCGGCCAGTGTCGATGGTGATTCTCGATGCATTTGGCAAGTACACCCACTTCGCCGACGCCAGCCGCATTCGCCAATGGATAGAAACCGGCAAGAGCAACCCGCCTCCAGCAGTGGCGCTGCAGTACAAGAAGGACAAGAATCTGGTGATGAAGCAGCACGGCCTGCAGGCCGCTGACTAAGCGCTCCGAGCACAGCTCAAAGCAATCGGCCGCCAGCCCCTTACGGAGCTCGCGGCCGATTTTCGTTACGCCGGCTTCAAATGTTGAACTGAGTCACCAGCTTGGTATTGAGGTAGGCCTCGATGGCCTCGGTGCCGCCTTCGGAACCGTAGCCTGAGTCCTTGATGCCACCAAACGGCACTTCCGGCAGGCCGATACCCTGATGGTTGATCGACAACATGCCCGCTTCGATGTGGGTGCTCAGCGCATGAGCGGTTTTCATCGAGCGGGTGAAGGCGTAGGACGCAAGGCCAAACGGCACGCGGTTGGATTCGGCAATGGCCTGCTCCAGGGTGTCGAACGGCACGATCAGCGCCACCGGGCCGAACGGTTCTTCGTTCATGATGCGCATGTTCGCGTTCAGCCCGCTGAGCACGGTAGGCTCGAAGAAGTAGCCCGGTCCGTCAATGGCGCGCCCGCCTGCATTCAGCGTTGCACCGCCCGCCGTGGCGTCTTGCACCAGGGCCTGCAGGGCTGGAATGCGGCGCTCATTGGCGACCGGTCCCATGGTGGTGGTCGACTCCAGACCATTGCCGACCTTGATCTCCCGGGTCAGACCGACAAAGCGCTCGATGAACGCCTCGTAAACGCTACGCTGCACCAGTATGCGCGTGGGCGAGACGCAGACCTGACCGGCATTGCGGAACTTGGCCATGGCCAGAACCCGAGACGCCAGATCGAGATCGGCGTCATCGAAAACCAGCGCAGGCGCGTGCCCGCCAAGCTCCATGGTTGCGCGCTTCATGTGCTGACCGGCCAGCGCGGCCAATTGCTTGCCCACCGGAGTCGAGCCGGTGAAGGTGACTTTGCGGATGACCGGGTGGGCGATGAGGTAGGACGAAATCTGCGCAGGGTCGCCATACACCAGGCCGATCACACCAGCAGGCACACCGGCGTCGGCAAACGCGCGAATCAGTTCTGCCGGAGATGCCGGGGTTTCTTCCGGCGCCTTGATGATGATCGAGCAACCGGCGGCCAGCGCCGACGACAGCTTGCGCACGATCTGGTTGATCGGGAAGTTCCAGGGCGTAAACGCCGCGACCGGGCCCACAGGCTCCTTGACCACCTTCTGCTCGACGTCCTTGTTGCGCGACGGAACAAGGCGGCCATAACTGCGACGGCCCTCCTCGGCCAGCCAGTCAATCACGTCAGCGCCGGAGAGCACCTCGGCGCGGGCTTCAGCCAGCGGCTTGCCCTGCTCCTGCGTCATGATGCGGGCAATGGCATCAGCGCGCTCGCGCAGCAGTTGCGCGGCCTTTTGCATCATCTTGTAGCGATCATAGGCAGAGGTATTGCGCCACACCGCAAAGCCACGCTCGGCAGCGGCCAGCGCGGCATCGAGGTCGACAATGCCGGCATGAGCGACAGTGCCCAGCTGCTGCCCGGTGGCAGGGTCGATAACAGCCTGGATGCGGCCGTCCTGGCCCGCTTGCCATTGACCGTCGATGAACAGTTGTACATCAGGATACATAGCGATTTTCTCCAGTTGCATTCGAGCGAATCAAGTTTCAAGAGGGTCAGGCAACGACGCGCCAACGCCAGCGGCCTACCCTCGGATGCGTTGCTGCCATGCAGCCGCCAGGCCGCTCAGGCAGATCACGGCGATGCCGAATTGCGCGCTCAGGGACGGCGCGTGGTCAAAAACCAGATAGCCGAGCAATCCGGCGAATACGATCTGGCAATAGCTGAACGGCGCCAGCATTGCCGGTGCGGCAAAGCGGAAGGCCTGGGTCAGCAGCAAGTGAGCAACCATGCCACAGGTGCCCAGCGCGAGCATGAACGGCAGATGCTTTATTTCTGGAGGTGTCCAGAAAAACGGCAGCATGGCCGTCATCACCAGGCTATTGAACAGCCCGGCAAAAAAATTGCTGGTGGTCGGGCTGTCATGGGCACTGACCATGCGCGTGAGCAGTTGGTAGAAGGCAAAGCACATAGCCGAACACAGCGGCAGCAGACTCGCCGGGGTAAACAGCTCGCCGCCGGGGTGAACGATGATCAAGACCCCTACAAAGCCTACCAGCACCGCCGCCCACTGCTTGCGCGTGACATGCTCGCCCAGCAGCGGCACCGACAACGCGGTGATCAGCAACGGCGCAAGAAAGTTGACCGCCGTGGCCTCGGCCAGCGGGATGTACATCAGTGCGGTGGTGAACAGCAGGCTGGTGCCCAGCAGGCACAGCGCGCGCAGTATCTGCAGCTTCAGGCGCTTGGTGCGCAACACACGCAGGCCAGCCGAGGGCATGAAGATACCCGCCATCAGCATCGTATGCACGACGTAACGTACCCACACCACCATGAAAATCGGATAGAAACCGGACAGGTATTTGGAGATGGTGTCGTGGCTGGAAAACAGAAATGTCGCCAGCAAAATGAGCGCGATGCCCTTGAGCGGCTGGTTGACGCCGGAAAGCGGCGTGCTTGCGGTACTCATCGGGTTTCCTTGCGTCGGAGAGAAAAGCGCGACGGCGGGCGAAGATTCAGCATCACACCCCTGGCCCGCGATACGCTGCCGCAGCTGTCTGACGTCCAGAGAATATACAAGCGCCAGACGTTATCCAAATCTGGCGCGGATATTTATGGAAATAAATGACTGACAGGTCAATCGCAGACTGCCGATGCAGTGCCTGCCAGCGGAATCGTGAAGACGAACTGGCTGCCCTGCCCCGGTTCGCTGGTCGCATGCAATTCACCCCCATGGGCCTTGACGATGCCCATGCAGATGTACAACCCAAGTCCGGTGCCATTGGGATTACCCTCGCGAACCCGCCAATAGCGCTCGAACACGTGAGGTAACTGTTCCGGCAAAATTCCTCGCCCGCTGTCTTTGATGGACACCCGGACGAATGCGCCGTCGCGTGCCGCGCTGATCGCCACGCTGCCCTCTTTCGGGGTGAACTTGATGGCATTGCTGACCAGGTTCGACAGCACCTGAAAGAGACGTTCAGGGTCAGCCATGATCAGCAGATCCGGCTCGGTGGCAAAACGCAGATCAATCTGTTTGTTCAGCGCCAGCGGCGCCAGCAGCGAATAGTTGTCCTCGAAGATCTGACTGACTTCCAGCACCTGCGGGCTGATGGAGTAGCGCCCGGCCTCGATCTTGGCGGTGTCGAGCAGATCCTCCAGCAGATTGGTCATCCGCGATGTGGCGCGCTGCAGGGTTTCAATCGCCGAATCGATGCGTTTCGACGACTGCCCCGTGTCGCCCGCCAGCAGTCGTTGCATCATCCCGCACTGCATCACGATGATCGTCAGCGGGCTGCGCAAGTCATGGGAAACCACTGCTACCAGTTCATCCCGGGCGCGCACGGCCTCTTGCTCCTTGAGAACCTGGCGCGCCAGATCGACTTCAAGGGCTGAGCGGCGCAGGTCCGTGGCGGCAAACAGATCGCCGCTGTCCCAACGGCGCGCCTTGCCGTCAACTTGTTCCTGCCACAGCGCAAAGGATTGACGCGGCTGCAACTGCGCCCGGCTGCCGGGCTCATCTGTGGCAGGCACCGCGACCTTGCGCGGGTCGCCGCTCCAATCGACGCTTTGCTTGAGCTCGGGACGAAACCACATGACGGCGTTGTCCACCGGTTTGGGCAGGGTAAAGCTGAGCAGCCCGCTGGCAACCTCACTGAACCCTCGCGCGTCAGGGAACTCGGCGCCAAGACTGGACGATTCGACCACGCCAGACGCCTGAGTGCGCACCCACTGGTAAATCGCGGCCACTTGTTCGGCACTCGGGCAGTGACCGGCCAGATGCAGCCTGTCCCCCACCAGCACCGCCACCCCGCAGGCATCCACCAGCGCCATCAGCTGCTGTGCAGACTCGCAAAGCGCTTCGAGCACATCCTGGTCATCGGCAGCGCGCATGATCTGCGCCAGCTCCAGCAACATAGACTGCTTCGCGTTGCGCTGGGCTTGCGCCTCGATCTCCTGAAGCGCCGAGATCTGCATCGACAGCACCTGACCGATGGCCTGACACGCCGCGCGCAACGCGTGCGGCACGGCCATTGGCGTGCGATTGCCACAGCTGATCAGGCCCCAGAGGCGATCCTCCTTGAGCAGGGAAATGCTCATGGAGGATGCAGTGCCCATGTTTTTCATGTACTGACAATGAATCGGCGAAACGCTGCGCAGGTAGGCATGGGTCAGGTCCAGCGGCTCGCCGGTGTCAGGACGCAGCAGCGGCACCAGCGGAACCGGCACATAACTGGAATCAGGAATGATTCGCAGCCAGTTGACCCGGTACAACTCCCGCGCCTGCGCCGGAATATCGGACGCCGGGAAAAACAGGCCGTTATAAAGCTCCATGCCCGGGCGGGTCGCTTCAGCGATCACCTGACCATGGCCTTCTTGCTCAAACCGGTAAATCAACACCCGGTCGTAACCCGTCAGCGTCTGAATCTCGGCAACACTGATCCGGTAAAGATCAGCCAGCGTTCTGGCAGCCTGCAGGCGCGTCAGCGCGCGACCCAACCCACGGTCCAGCAACGGCGCATCGCTGACAGGCAGCTGATTGGGGAGTTCGAATTCAAGCAACAGCAAGCCGTCGTGGCGATGCATGATGCAATCCACCTGCCTGCCGTCCAGCAGCACTGGCAGTGGATTGACCTCGTCAAGGGACACGAACGTGGCTGCCTCGCGTACTTGAGCAGCGCCGCCCGGGCCAAGGACCTGTTCAATGCTCAGCCCGGCGAGCCGAGCTGCGGGGGATGCCAGCAGCACATCGGCATTGGCACTCAGTTGCCCGACTCGCCAGCTCGCTTCGTCGATGACCAGCAACACGCCATGGGGCTGGATTGCGCCCGGGATCTGGATGGGCTCACGGTCGCAGTTGGCAAGCATCTGATCGAATAATTGCTCGTCGTTGCTCATGGCTGCAAAACCCCGGACCGATCCAGCCAATCCTCAAAACAGGCGAATACATCCAGGGCCGCCTGAATAACCAGTGCACGCTCTTCAGGTGCATCTATTGCGGCTAGATGCGCCAGATAGCTTTTCCACATCACACCGGTGGCCTTGCCGTAAACATCCAGGAAGGCAGCGCCGGTCTGTTCTTCGAGCCCCAGTTGGTCGCGGGCATTGCGCCGCAAGATCTGGCCACCAAGCGTGGCACCTTCAATGACGTACAGCACGCCAATGATCTGCTGCCGGTTGTCAGTGACCGGCAATTTTCCACAGCGTGGCAGGTGCCGGATCTGATCGCAGGACAACCCCAACGCTTGCAAATCCTGATGCAGCACCGAAGCCTTGTAACGCGTTGGGCCAATTATCGAATCAAGGTGTTCGACCTGTTGAAGCTGCTGCTCCAGCGGCGCATAGAAGCCGTAATAGGCCTGCATCAACCGGCCGTACCACGCGATGTCCAGATCGGCTGACATGAACGGCAGACGCCGCTCAAGCCGACTGTGATTATGCCCGGTGGCTACGCGCAGCTCGGCAAGGACCTGGGAAACCTGGGGACGCTGCGGCTCAGCGCGAGGCGGCGTGAGGAGTGCATCGAGCAAATGTAAGGGTCCTCTACAAAGCGCGCAAAAGATTCGCGACGTCTTCAGGTGCATTTTGATACATGATGCGCGCGTTCGTTCAAGGACGCCTGGCACAGTACAGAATCTATGGCGTGCAAAATGACATTTCGCGCGCCACTGGTCAAAGGTTCCACTCCGGCAGCGGCCTGATACCCGTGCAATCTCCGGAACTCCCGGGTCCTGGCAAACTCTAGAACCCTTCACCTGTCACGGCCGGTTCATCGGCGGTTATTTTCAAATCTTGAGATTCCCATAACGCATGTCTATTCAACACAATCCCGGGCCCCTATTGCCCGCGCGCACCGCGGCCAGAATGGAAGCCGCCATGGCCGTAGGCGCCTTTGCGATTGGCACCGGCGAATTCGCGATCATGGGGTTGATGCCCGACATCGCCAGTAATCTGCACCTGAGCGAGCCGCAAGTGGGCCATGCCATTAGCGCCTATGCCCTCGGGGTCATGGTCGGCGCGCCTTTGCTGGCTATCCTCGGCGCCAGGCTGCTGCGCAAGCACCTGCTGCTATTACTGATGGCGCTGTACGCCGCAGGCAATCTGGCGACGGCGTTCACCCCTACATTTGGCAGCCTGATTGCCTTTCGTTTCATCAGCGGCCTGCCCCATGGCGCCTATTTCGGCATCGCCGCCGTGGTCGCGTCCAGCATGGTGCCCAGCGATAAACGCGCAGGCGCAGTGGCCAGAGTGATGATGGGCCTGACCCTGGCGATGTTGCTGGGCAACCCCATCGCCACGCTGCTGGGTCAGTACTTCGGCTGGCGATCGGCATTTGCCCTGGTCGGGGCGATAGCGATCTGCACCCTGGTGCTGGTCTGGCGTTACGTGCCTGACCGTCGCGATGAACCCCGCAGCGATCCACGCAAGGAACTGCGCGCCTTCACCAAACCGCAGGTGTGGATGGCGCTGGCGATCGGCGCAGTCGGTTTCGCGGGGATGTTCTGCGTGTTCAGCTACCTGGCGCCGACGATGCTGGAAGTCACTCGGGCTAAGCCACAATGGATCCCTTTCGCCCTGGCGGCTTTCGGCGTCGGCGGGATCATTGGCAACATCGCGGGCGGCAAGCTGTTCGACCGCCTGCAGTTCCGTGCGGTAGGCGTATTGCTGGTGTGGTCAATGGCCGTACTGCTGTTTTTCCCGTTTGCCGCAGGCTCGCTGTGGAGCGTGATCCTGAGTATCGGCCTGGTAGGCAGCATGGTGGCCCTGGCCGCACCGCTGCAAATTCGCCTGATGGACATCGCCCACGAAGCACCGAGCCTGGCTGCCGCGTCCAACCACGCGGCATTCAACCTGGCCAACGCCCTGGGCCCCTGGCTAGGCGGCATGGCCATCACCGCCGGTCTGGGCTGGACGAGTACCGGATATATAGGCGCAGCCTGCGCGCTGGCAGGGCTAGGGATCTACCTGCTGGCGAGGCGGATGAAAGGCGGGGAATAGATAGACGGAACACCTACAGCGCTTCAGGTGATGCCAGCGATGAAGTGCCTCCGGCAGTTAGCGAGCGGACGTTTAAGCGCGACATCTAGGGAGATTTGACCGTTGGATAATCAGGGGCCAAACGGTGCCTTAAATTGGGGAGCGGTCCACGATGATCTGAAAACTCCGACGTCTGTTGAGGAATGGGTACTCGACGGCTTAACGACGCCGAGCAACCGCTCATCGTTGATCAGATGGGGTTACGAAGTTGTACCAGTTTGAGCGGGTTTTTAGATAACGTGCCAATTAAGGTGTGTAACACAGCTAAACTGGTACAAAAAAGGCATTTGACTGGTGATGATTTGGGTATACCCTAAACAAACAGGTCCTAGGGTGCATATTTGTCGCCGACTTGAAGAAGATGCCAAGGTGAAAAACAACTCTTTACCCAACTATTAGCGTAAACAAGCCAAGGCTTCGAACCTGATGAATACCATCCACTAGCTTTTTAGCTTGAAGGCGAGTTTTAGCAGGCAAGCCTATAACTTATTCTAGGGACCAGCCATTGCAGCCGGTCAGCCAAGTCAGCGACAAGCAGCCTTTTCAACCATGAAATGGTCGTTTCAGTACGGCGGGTGGCAAGGCTTACACATAACGGGCCTCGGCCAAAGGTTAGCAGCCTTCTCATTGCGCTTTTGGCCCCGCTACCGCATGCCATGTCATTGCCTGCCTGCCAGCAAGCCCAAGCGTTGCCATCTTCTACCAGCCACTGTGCACCATGTTGGTGTCTGAAACTGCAGGTAGATAGTTGCACCCACTAATAGAACAGGCTTTTCCTAGGGTCTCGCGTTTGATATCCCCAAAAAACGTTGCTATTACGCAAACAAGTGTCGAGCTAAGGGGAAACGCTGAGCGAGGTAGAACATCAAGACTGATTTCTCCGCATTTCAGAAGACATAACACCCGCTCACGTTCGCCGCTTCATACCGCCACGACCTTATTATCTGGTCCGCAGAAACCAGCACCGAGTACCGACAATCTCTGATCCAAGTGATGTAGTACCGTTTACCTGCACTTTCGTCCACGACTTTATCAAATTTTTTTTCTTTATTTACTGGCGACCAGTAGACTTTACCACAGCCTCGCGTGCAATCTTTGTGCACACGGGGATCAAACTGAGTACCTATCAGGTAATTCATTCCATTCTCCCAGTGAGAGTGCGACGGTGCGCAGCCTGCCAAGAGAGATAGCGATAAAGCTAATATCCATTTATTTGTTATCACGTTTTTTCTCCGACTCAATTGCCGTAAAGTACTTGTCATACAACGAACCGTAATTGACAAGCAATGCAGGCGGCATGCTGCCTAAGTTTTCAAAAAGCGACATATCGGCTTTTTTGTAAGCTGCCAAATTTATCATCCAGCCGTCATGCAAAGTAGCGAAGCCATTAAAGCCAGGCACTTGGTTCAATATATTGCTGACCGGGGTGCCATGACAGACCGAATAAAAGCTATCACAATTTATTGTGCTATTTAGGCCAATGTTTTTCCCTTCCCTTATGATCCCACCCTCAGCAATCTGTGGTACATATCCGCCTTCAAGCGGGGTATATTCCGTCTCTACGCCTCTGTCTACACCTGATCTTACATCAGGCCCACGACCAACCGAATATTCATACACTTCGGTCATTGCACCGGTGCCTGCGATGGCTAACCAGGACTTTTTGTCTGAGCCGTTCAAAATACCTTTAAGCGCAGTATTAGCAGTATATGCCTTGACTCGCTCAGCGTAGCTCACCGTTTTGTAGTTACCGTCGGACGTTAACTCTCGGCCCCAGCCGTTGGTAAATGCCGCACCAAAACCTGCAATTGCAGCTCCTGTTGCGTAGCCTTTCAGCGCATCGGCACTGGTTACATCCTCAAACACCTTCCCAATGTTACCCCTGTTATTGACTGTGCTTGCCGCCGCAGTGCCCGCCATTGAAGAAAGCGCGGTTGTGATCATGACGTTGCCCCACCCTGCTGCGGCCACGCCCGTCGCGGTGCCCGCGGTTACCATTGCCGAACTACCAGCCGCCGCCATGGCAGTACCGGAGCCTGCACTGGCACCTGCCGCAGCACCTAATGCGGGGCTTGCTGCGCCTGCTGTCAGTGCAGTCACGACGATAATGATGGCCAGCATCGCCCCTTGTCCGAGCCCAGAGTGGCTGTACTTGAAGGAGTCGTGCACTTCCTTCACCTGGCGCCAATCTACGTCCCCGCGTTTTTCCGCTTCCTTCAACCAAGCAAGCTGCGGATCGGCTTTTACCATCGCATCAATGGTCTGGCTTACGGTCTGTTGATTGACCTGCTTGACGTCTATCGTCAACCCTTGCGCTGCGCGGATAATCAGTTCGCCCTTGGCAGCCAGCTCGCTCTGGACCAGCGTTTCGTCGGTGCGCCCTTTGCCTTTTGCGGAATTCCAGGCCAGATCACTTTTACTCTTTTCATGACTTTCCTGATGCACGTCCTTCACACCTTCGAACGCTACCGCCCCGCCACTCTGTATGATCAGATCCTTGTCACTCTCAAGCTTCGCAGCCTGATACCGCTGATCACCGCCACTGACCAGCAAGAGATCGCCGCCAGTCTTGATCTCGCTGCTTACGTTACGGACATCATTCACCTCATCGCGCTTGGTTACCTTTTTGCCCCAAGAGCCTTTTTTCTTCTTGTCATACAGTGAGTAATCGCTGTCCTGCGCCGCGAGGATGTCGAGGTTGTCTCCTGCTACCAAGTAGGCTTCGTTAGCTGCGGTGATACGGCTGGAAATAACGGCCAGGTTCTGACCAGCGACCAATGTGACATTCCGGCCCGCCTCCATCTCCGTTGAAACTTGATGGACATTGTCCTTCTGGACAGTGAGTTTTTTGCTCTTGGAAAGGTAGTGATACTCATCCGCCGCCGAGCTGATGGTCAGGTTTTCACCGGCACTGGCGGCGATGTCTCGTTTGGCCGAGATCTCGCTGGCGATGGCATTGACGTCTCGGGCGGCATCAATCTTCAGATCGCGTCCTGACGCAACTTCAGCTGACAGCTGCGTCACGGCATTGCTGCGAAGATCACTGTTGGCGACTTGAGCAGAAACCAGGTTTACATCGCGACCAGCGCTAATTTCGGTATCGCGACCACTTTGTAACACGCCACCAATGACGCTGACATCGCGACCTGCGGAAATCCTCATGTCATTGGTCGCTTCGATACGAGCGGCGGTGTCGGCATAGTCGGCGAGTTTACCCGCACCGCCAGTGCTCACGGCAGTTGTGACAGATCGCTGATTGATAACATCACCGCCGATGGCAATAACGCTCACGTCGCGGCCAGCGATAATCCCGCCCGATTTGTTGACTATGTCGTTGCCCGCCAGCAAGTCCAGGCGGTTACCAGCTTCTACCAAGCCACTGTTCACCAGATCGTTGCCAGCCACTGCGGACAGATTGTTGCTCGCACGAATGGTCCCGACGTTTTCCAGATTCTTGCCTGCAATGAGCGAGACATCGTTACCGGCAATAAGTGCTCCGGTCGGGCCGAGCCGGTTATTGGCCTGTGCCATATAGAGCACGGGTACCAGGACTTTCTCGCCATTCACTTCGTGCTCTTCGAGCCACACGATGTCGTGGGTCAATGCAGCCACTTGCTGCGAAGTGAGCGACACGCCAACCGCAAGATTCAGCTGATCCTTGCTGGTGAGTGCATTGTTCATCAGGTAGCGGAACTGATCTTCATTGGACGTCTGCCCAGTTAAGAACGCCTGACCGGTTCTGGCGACCACAGCCTGCTGCACGAGACGCTGCTCATACAGCCCATCGCCCAGTCGCTTGGCGCTCGTGTCTGGGTCATAGCCCAACTTCGAGAGCAGGTAATCCGAGCTCATGAACTGTTTCAGCTCGGTCAATACCGGATTGGTTTCGATCAGGTATTTCTGAGGCCTGGACGTACCGCTGCTGCTTGGCAAACCTTGCACCCGGCCCACTGCTGCGGGACCGTTTGCCAAGCCGGAGCTGCGTGCTGGCATCAGCAGGCCGCCATTGCCTGGGGTGTTTGGTGCGCTGGTGTCGTATGCGGATGCCTGGGTTTCGAAAGCTGCGCCCACGCGCTCCGTCGTCCCTAGCTGGCGAGTAGAACCGGTAAGCTGGGCGAGCGTACCCAACTCAGTAACGCGCGCCGGGGCAAGCGATACGTCATGGTCGCGTTGGTACACCGAAACGGCTGCCTTGCCCAACGTCCAGCTTGGCGACGGAGTATCACCGGCACTGGTAGCGTTGGTGGACTGACTGCTTAGCCGGAACAGTCCATTCTGGCCAGTCGGCATGCTGAAACCGGGCAATGTCAGCGGGTTGACTTGCTGCTGAGCCAGATCTGGTGGGAGCTGGGCGTTGATTCTAATGACTGTGGTACCGACGCCAGAAACACCTGTGTTTTGAACTTTGCTAGCACCCGCGCTGGCTGTGTAATCCTGATGGATAACGCTGTTTTGCAACTCTTGGGTAGCAGTAATGGACACATTTCCGCCGGCCTGAATTACAGCTGAGCGACCCGCATTTCCGGAACCGTCTTTTGCTACTTCGACGTCGCTGAGCAACTTCATTGCTAGGAGCTCTGACGGCAATTGCAACAAATTTGACGGATCATACTGCGATGTAGGAGTCTCGCCGCGCGGGTATCCGAAGCCTAGGGGAAGATCGCCTTCGCCGCCATATACCCTGCCCGTTTCCAGATCCTTCACAGTCAGCAGCCAAGAAGTATGATCTATCTCTCGCCCGCCCCGGCGAACCTCCTGCCAAACAGGCTTACCCAGCCTAATGTCACCGTTCGAAGCTACGAAGTATACATTTGGAAAAGCAGGATTATTGCGCTGATTATATGCAGAAATATCCGGAGCACCTGGGCCAGCCACTTTCGTATAGGTTCTGGTCCTTTCAATAGAACCGCTAACCGCGCCTAGGTTTTTAAAATTATTTGATTGAATAACTATATTTCCAGTCGCATTTATAGTGCTTTTTGCATTCAGAAATGTTTCGCCTGAGAAGACAAAATCCGCACCAGAGGCGATAAGTGAAGATGCGCTGGAATCGCTATCTTGACCTCCTTGAAAGGTCTCTCTGGCAATATAGTTATACGTATATAATCCGCGATTGACACCTGTTGTTTCCACTGCAATAAAGCCGGACACCAACGTCCGTCCAACTGCAAAATTACTTTCTGAGCTGCCACCCTCTGTACGGTTTTCGAAGTTATCGGCATTGATCGTGAGTTTCCCGCCACTTTCAATCGAACCGGATATATTTAGTACTTGGTTTGCTTGGCGCGTATTAAGGCCCTGAAAGGCAACGTCGCCGAGCGCGTATACACTACCTTGTTGGTTAATAAAACTGGTTGAGTTCGACGCCATGTCTGCACCACTGAACATCAGCCCCTTGTTGACGACGCTCGGCGTGTTGATAGTGAGCTTTTGTCGGGAGCCAAGAGTGCCATCGTTTGTAACGCCGCCTGCGGTGACGATTAAATCTGCGGCCGAGGTCAACCGCCCTTTGTTCTCTAGTATCCCATCAATATCAATGTAAGTTCGTCCACCCCCAGCCAGGCTGGCAGGCGCGGTCAAAGCTAGGCGATTAGCCTTCAGGTCAAAAGCGCCCAGGCTGGTCGCCCGCCCACTTCCTGAATAAGCTCCCCCCAAGGTCAAGCTCATCGTTCCATCACTGCCCAGCAACCCATCATTAGTCCAGTTCCCACCAGACCCGATAAATGATGTGGACGCGAGCAATTGCCCGCTGGCTGTCTGATGAAAAGTCCCCACATTGACGGTCAGGCGTCCAGCCTGGATGACACTGCTGTTAGTCCAACTGTCAGCGGCCAGGGTCAGGCCGCCTTGCGTGACAATGCTGCCGCCAGCATTGGTAATGTTGCCGGTAGAAATGTCGAACGTGCCGGCGCCGGTGTGAAGCAGGCTGCCACCGCTGTTCAGAAAGCTCGGTGCATTGAGGGTCAGGTCGCTGTTTGCGACGTCCACTGCACCATTGGTGTTGTTGAACAGGCTGCCAATCTGGAAGTCGGTCTTGCCAGCAGCGCCCAGTGCGCGCAGTCGTCCATTCTGGTTATCAACCGCAGTGGCTGCGACCGCCAGGGTACTGTCGCTTTCGACGATGCCGGTCTGGTTGCTCAGCCCCCCGCTCAGTCGCAGATCGATTTGGCCTGCTGCGATCTGTCCGCCTGCGCTGTTGTCGAACTCGCGAGCGATGACGCGTATCAAGCCTTTGCCGTACAAGCCGCCGCTGCGGTTGTCGAAGTTGCCGGTGGTGATCAGGGCATCGCCAGTACGGGCCGAGATGCGGCCGCCGTTGTTATCGAAGCCGCCCAGCGCCGTGAGGTTCATGGTATGCGCCTGAATCACACCGCCCTGTCGGTTGTTGGTCAGGTCGTAGCCGTTGCGCAGCACACCGGTAACGGTAGCTGTAAACGCACCTTGCAGGCTGGACAGCACGCCGCCGCGGCTATCCAGGTTGGCGGCTGTGACGTCCAGCGTTCCTGCCTGGGCAATGATGCGGCCGCTCTGGTTGTCGATGTCGCCGGAAACATACACATTCAGCGTGCTCTGGCTTTGAAGTGTGCCGCGAGCGTTGTCGATGGCGGACGCTGTCAGTTGCAGGTCAGCGTTCTGGCTATAGATCAGTCCGTCTGCGTTGTTGAAAACCTTGTGGGTCGCGTTGAGAATCAGGCTGCTGTTGGCCGCTACCGTGCCCCGGCTGGAGTTATCCAGGCTGCCGGTATTGAGGGTCATCAGACCTTGGCTGACCAACTGGCCGCCCCGGTTGTTGATCTGGGTACTGCGGCGCAGCAACATTACGCCACCGCTGGCCAGCTTGCCTTGGGTGTTAACCAGTTCGCCCAGCAGATCGACGGTCATGGCGCCCTTGCTGCTGAAATTACCGCTGCTGTTATCCAGCGTGCGGGCCTCGACGGTGCCATATTTTTGCGCGGTGACATTACCGGCGCTGTTATTCAGCGTGTCGGCTTTTATAACCAGGCTCTCGCCGCTGTCGATCAATCCGTTCTGGGTATTGTTCAGCAGGCCGGTGACCGTTATCACCTGACCAGCGCCGCTGGACAGGATGCCGTTGGAGTTGTCGAGACTACCCGCTCCGACAGTTAGGGCCTTCTGGCTGACCAGCGCACCAGCATTGCTGTTAAGCAACGCACCGCTGAGGGTGGCATTCACGTCGCCATTGCGGCTGGATACCGTGCCGTTACTACTATTGTCGAGGGTGCTGCCTGTGACGGTCACACCTTCCCAGCCGGAAAACAGGCCGCCCTGGTTATTCAAGGTGGGGGCATTTAACGTCAGCAGGTTGCTGCTGATGATCTTGCCGCCGCTGTTGTTCAGGTTGCGACCGCTCAGCGTGAAAGACTGGTCGATAGAGATTTCGCCGCCCTGGTTGTAAAGGTCACGGAGCCGCTTGATGGTCAGCGGTCCTTTGGCGGTGATCAGGCCACCCTGATTGCTCAGGTCACCCGAATTGAGGTCAATGGACACCGCCGCGTCACCGATCAGGCGACCGGTATCCAAAGACAACGCATCCAGGGTCAGGGTCATGTCGCCCGGGGCGGACACCTCGCCGCCACTGCCTGCATCCAGGCTGGCAGCTGTCAGCACCAAAGCGCCACCGCTGTTGATCAGCCCCTTGTCGCGATTGTTGACATGCCCGGTTACGGTAAGAGCAAGGTCGTTACGGCTTGTGATCGTGCCGCCGCTGCTGTTTAACGTGTCAGCTTCTATCTCGAGTCTCGCAGCGGCAATCGTACCTTTGACGTTATCCAGCGCCTGAGCGATGCGCAGCGTCAGGTTCTGGTTGCTGAGCAGTTTGCCGCCGCTGTTATCCAGAGCCTTTGCGGACAAAGTGAAAGCCTCAGCACTGGAGATTTCGCCGTTCTGGTTGAGGACAGTCCCGAGGTTCTTAAGCAGCAAAGTGCCAGGCGCATTGATCAAACCGCCCTGATTGTTCAACTCGCCCTGATTCAGGTCCAAGCTCAGAGACGTGTTACTGAACAGGCGACCGCCTTGTTGATCCAGTGACGTAACGCGGGCGACCAGCGCCTTGCTGCTGCCGATGCTGCCTTCACTTCCATTGATCAGCCTGGCCGCCGTCAGCAGTAGTTGGTCGCCGCTGGTTACCCGGCCCTTCTTGCTGTTGTCGAAGTCGCCAGTGTGGAGGTTCAGCAACGCTTTGCCGCTGATATTGCCCCCTTGGCGGTTGGTCAGACTGGCACTCTTCAGATCGAGTGCGTCATCCGTGACCAGCGCACCACTGTCGTTGTTGATGGCTCCTGCAATTTTCAGCGTCAGCTTGCCTGCACTGGAGATACTGCCCGCTGCGTTGCCCAGACTGTCGGCCTCGACAGTTAGCTGGTTCTCACTGCTGATAAGCCCCTTACTGTTTTCCAGAACGCCAGATAGATCAATGCTGATACCTTGAACCGCGGAGATGTGACCTCCGGCATTGTCCAGCGACACACCGGTCAGGGTAAGACCTGCCTTGGACGACTGCAGAACGCCCGCGCGGTTGATGGCCTGGGCCATGTCAAGGGTCAACGCTTGCTGCGCCAGTACCCGACCGCCGTCGCTGTTATTCAGTTGCTGGCCGCTCAAGGAAATCGCGCCCTGACTCGATATCTCACCGCCACGGTTATCCACGTCAGTGACGATGAGACTCAGCCCCTGGGTCGCGCCCACGAAGCCATTGCCGCCGTTGACCAGTTGTTTGCCCGTCAAGGTCAGCGAGCCTTGTGCTACCAGCTCACCGCCTAGCTGCTCAAAGCGGCCGACATTGGCATTCAGGTTTTGCTTGCTGGCAATCTGGCCTTTGGCATTGTTCGCGGAGCTCGCATTCAACTCGAGATCACCGTCGGAAATGACCGTGCCTTCGATGTTTGTCAGGGCGGTGTCGACTGTAAGATCCAAAGCACCACGGCTGCTGATCAGGCCTTCGGTGTTGTCCAGGTTATCGCTGGAAGTGCTCAAGGCGGCCGCAGAAATATTGCCCTTGAGGTTGAGCAGGGCCTTTTCTACCACCAGCGTAAGAGTCTGGTTGCTGAGCAGTTTGCCGCCGCTGTTGTCGAGTGATTCGGCGGTCAGATCAAAGGATTGCTCGCTGGAAATTTCCCCATTCTGGTTGTCCACGCCTTTGAGGTTTTTCAGTAGCAATGCGCCGGGCGCCATGATCAGGCCGCCCTGATTGTTAAGTTGGCCACCGTTTAGATCGAGGCTCAAGGCAGTATTGCTGAACAGCTCGCCGCCCTGCTGTTCAAGGCTGGTGACGCTGGCGGCCAGGGCTAATGCGCTGGCAATACGCCCGGCACTCTGGTTGATAACCTTGGCTGCGGTCAGTTGCAGCGTGTCGCTGCTGGTCAGGTAACCACCCTGGCTATTGTCGAACAGACCTGTTTCGACTCGTGTGGCGCCCTTGCCAGCCAACGACCCTTTTTTGCTGTTATCAAGGCTACCGGTGACGAGCACGAGACCAGCGTCCGTAGTGATCGAGCCTTGCTGGTTGTTTAACGCGCCATTAGTAGTGACCTGCAACGCACCGGCACTGGAAACACTACCCAGAGTGTTGATTAGAGAGCCGGCCTTGACGGTCAATGTGCCTTCGCTGCTCAGCAGGCCAGCGCTGTTATCCAGCACGCCTGCAAGATCGAGGTTCAGGCGTTTCTGCGCGGCCAAACTGCCGCCGGTATTGTTTAGGCTCGCGCCAGTGAGCGCGACCGTGTCGCCGAACAACAGCCCTTTGTTACTGTTGATCACGTTGGCCATCGCAAGGCCCAGCGTCGTACCGGCGAAAACCTTGCCGCCGGTGCTGTTGTCGAGGCTCTGCCCAATGATGTCCAGGCTTGTATCGCTGGATATCTCGCCGCCACGATTGTCGACGGTGTCCACGGTGATCTTCACTGCTTTCGTCGAGCCGACCAGACCGCCTGCCTGGTTATCCAGCGTCTTGCCTGTCAAGGTCAGGTCGCCTGTGGCAACCAGTTCGCCGCCCTTCTGGGTCAGGCTTTCAATCGCGGCGACCAGACCGGCCTGGCTGGCGATACGGCCCTGGTCGTTGAGCACGGTGCCGGTGGTGATCTGCAAAGGGCCTTTGGCGTTGAGCTGGCCGCTGCGGTTGTCCAGTTGCATGCCTACCAGTTCAAGACCGGCATTGCTGGAGATCAAACCTATGCCTGAACCGCTGAGGCCGATCTGGCTGTTGTCGAGAGAATCCACTAGCAGTTGCATGCCCGTCTGAGCCCGAATGAAACCACCCTGATTGTTCAGACTCAGGCTGGAAACATCTGCTCGTCCCTTGGTCTGCAAGCTACCGCCCGCGCGATTATCAAAGGTGCCGGTTAGGGCCAACTTGGCATTGCCGTCGGTAACGAGGGTGCCGCCGCGGTTATCGATACTTGCCGCTTTGATGTCCAGACCAAGGCCCGCCCCGAGCGTCCCCGCCTGGTTGTCGACGAAATCGGTCGCGACCAGACTCAGGAAGCGGTCGGCCATGATCTGACCGTCGCCATTACTCAGGCTCATGGCGGTCAAGGTCGTAGAGCCTGCGCTGGTGAGTTCGCCCAGCTGGTTCAAGACCGCGCCGTTTGCGCTCAGCACCAGATACGCATCGCTGCTGATCCGCCCGCTGCTGTTATTAAGTGTGCCAGCGTTGACAGTGAGCTTACCGGCGCTGGTGATCGTGCCTTTCTCGTTGAGTAGCTGGTCGACATTCAACGCCACCGTACCGCCCTGGCTCAGGACCTTGCCGCTCTGGCGGTTGTCCAGCGTGCCCGCTGTGATACCGGTGCTGGCCTGACCGCTCAGGGTTGCGCCTTTGTTGGTCAGGGTCTGACTGACGTTCGCTTGCAGGTTGCGGCTGGCGGTCACGCTGCCGGTGTTGGTCAGCGAGCTGGCTGACAGGATCACGTCACCCATTGCGTTGCGACTGTTGTCGGCATTGACTCCGGCTTCGATGATCGCCGCGTTGGTCAGTTGGCCGCCTGCCGACAAACTCACGACATCCCGCGCCGCAATGTTCTGCCGCACAGCCAGGTCGCCGGTCGTGGAAATCGTGGTGGACGACCCTGCGTAAACGGGCCCATTGATTTCCGCGCTGGCGGCTTTAGCGGAAATTGCTCCACTGGCCGCGGCCTGCACCATGGTCAGTTTGCCATTGGCGTCGATCTGGATATCACCTGCGCTGGCGGCAAGGTTGCCGGCCAGCTTCACGCCGACGCCCGCTTCAGTACCCACCAGCTTTACCGCACCGGCATACATGCCGCCCAGTGCCGAGCTGTCGATGGCCAGTTCCGTTTTCGCGCTGCCATCGTCAGCCAGCGCCGTGGCGTTGAGAGTGTTGGCGTCGACGTCGTTGCGCCCGGCGATGATGTTGAGCTTATTGGCATGCAGCTCGGCGTTGATCTTCGCGCTGCGGGTGATGATGTCGAACTGGTCGACGTTACCTGCGTTCAGCCCCACACCGTCGATGGACACTTCGCCGCCCTGTACGTTAAAGCGATCCAGTTGCCCATTGCCGTCCAGCGTCGGCTTACCCGTGGTCAGCGTCACGCGCGGGGTATTGATGAAGCCGCAACCGTTGCAACTGATGCCGTATGGGTTGGCGACGATGACCCGCGCCGACTGCCCGGCCACTTCCGTGTAGCCTTTGAGCTGGCTGGCATTGGCGCCAATCACCTCGTTGAGAATGACGTTGGCGGCGCGGCCATTGAGGTTCGAGTTGCCGACGATAATGCCGCCCAGCTGGGTGTTCTGGGTCTGGCTGGTAGCGTTGTTGAGAATGACCCCGCGGCTGTCGACGTTGTATTGCTGGTATTGGTTGTGGGACAAGCCAGCGGCGTTCGGCCCGGCGATATTGACGACTGGCACGCCGTTGCCCGCCTGGTTCAGGCTGGTATTGGTGGTGCCGCTGACCACGATGCCTTCGGCCTGCACCAGCAACGGCTGCCAGAACATCGCATTGGCCAGGATCAACGCCAGGCCGCGCTTGGGCATGCCGCAGAAGTTACGGCGCTCGCTCAGGGCTGCAGAAGGCTGACGGCTCAGCAGAGCCAGTTGATGAACGTCCATGTAGACAACCTCGGCAGTGTGGCGTGGGGCGGCGTAATTAGAGGAAAAGATCCAGGTGCAGATAGACCGGCGACTCGCGCTCGATTACGTCAGGCCGTTCCAGGGAGTGGGCAAAGGTCACTGAGGCGGCGATATGCTGACCTCGGGCGAACAGCTCCAGCGATTGACTGGACAGGCGACCATGCTCGTCGCCGTTGTATCGGTCGTTGCGAATCACGCCCTGGTCATAACCTGCAGCTGCGCCGTACTCGGCAAACGCAGGACGCAGCCAGTCGAGGGTTACTGGCCGGCTCAGGCGCAGTTCGTTGCGCCAGTAACCGCCGCTGTCGCCGGACAGAAACTGATTCTTGTAGCCACGCACCGAGGAGGAACCGCCCAGGCTTGTGCGTTGCGGACTGAAGAGCACGTCTTCACTGCGTTGCCCGGTGGCCAGGCTGCTGAAGGTCAACTGTTCGCCCCACAGCTGGAATGGGTGCAGATAACTCAAGGTGCCAGTGTATTTGCGATAGCGGGCGTCCGGCTCGCCGGGGCCGGGATGGCCGTCTCCCTGAGCGTCCAACGCGCCAATGCCCTGTTGCAGGCCAAGATCCAGGTTGACGAATGCCGAACCAACCCGCCGCCCGTGGTTGATGCCAAATTGCGCTTCGCTCAGGCGATTGCTGCTCAGCGCCAACTTGCTGTCTTCGATGTAGTTATTGCTAACCAGGTGAGCGAACCCGGCACTGAGCGAGGTCTTGCTCAGCGCATCGCGATAGATCACTCGCTCAGCGCGCAATTGATGGTTCTGGCTGTCACCGGTCTGCTTGAAGGATATGCCCTGCGCCTTGGCGACCGAGCGGTACTCATTGACGCTGTACGAATAACTGAAGGTCCACCAGCCCCACGGCAAGCTGTAGGACAGCAGGCCGTTACGCGAGGTTTGCTGGTGATCGCTGATCGCATCATGTCCGCCGCGCAAGCCAAGCTGATCGGCGAGCCCCAACGGACTGTCCCACTCCAGCCCTGTGCCCCACTGTTGTTCACCCGTGCTGCGCTGGCCGTCGTTGCTGCGCGACAGCGTGGCACGCCAAGGTTTCTGCGCAGTGTTCTTGACCACCACGTCGCTGCCGCCCACTTGCTGGCCCGGCATCAATTCCATCTGCGCCTTGTTAGATGGCAGACGATTGAGTTGATCAACCATCTGCTCGATTTCGCGCAGATTGACCAGTTGCCCTTCCTGACCGGGAAAGGTCATCGCCAGCTCACGCTGTGACAATCCGCTGGCCGCATCGCTGCGCAGTTTCTCCAGGGCGCCTTCGACGACCAACACCTGCAAATCGCCCTTCGAAAGATCCTGCTGTGGCAGGTACGCCCGAGTGGTGACCAAGCCTTTATCGATGTAGTGGTTGGTGATGACTTTGAGCAGATCATTGAGCTGCGCCACACCCAGGCATTGGCCCAGATACGGCTTGATCAGACGCTCACGGTCGGCGGCCGACAAGGAGTCGGCGCCTTTGAGTTCAATGCGCTGGATGGTGAAACAACGGCCCTCTTCTGCCGTCGTCGGTGCAACGGGTACGCTCTGTTTGCCGGGCAAGTCTTTGAGGTCTTCGAGACGGCGACGCTGCTCTTCAAGCAGGCGATCCTGGCGGTCACGAATGAGGTCCTGCTCGCCAGGCGTGGCGGCGAATGCCTGAAAAGGTAACAGGGCAACCCAAAGAATAAGGGCTGCACGAAAAGGAAAAAGATACACGACGCGTCCTTGCAGTATCACGATGCCATCATCGAACAGCAGCGACAATAAAGTGACACAGGATTGACGTCAATTTTTCGTACGGCCGGGTATCGGAATTCCTACAGCAAATATTGCTTCGTCTGACAGCCTCAGTGGGTTGAGCTCAAGGGCACACGATCCATTCCGCTATAAATAGCAGGCTGGGCAGTCTGATTGGCAGGGTTGCAAACCCAACAGGAGGACTAATAAATCGGAGTATCGCGGATGGGACTGGCACAGGACGCGCTTTATGGCCGAGCAGGAAGCGATGCCAGCCCTGGTCGATAGAAATGAGAGCAACAGAGAATAGCGCATGTGCCTCTATGTTCATCACAAGAAGCTG
Source organism: Pseudomonas viridiflava (assembly GCF_900585905.1). GTDB lineage: Bacteria > Pseudomonadota > Gammaproteobacteria > Pseudomonadales > Pseudomonadaceae > Aquipseudomonas. The sequence continues at coordinate 598,733 of NZ_UTVH01000034.1, read as the reverse complement.
AGCGCTAGATGAGAAAGCTGTTTGTAGCGAGAGGGAACTGCATGAGGCCCGGCATGTAATCAGCGTTAAATCTGATATCGCGCTAAGTTTGCAGCTCACTGAAAGATGGCTCCACGACCTGGACTCGAACCAGGGACCCAGTGATTAACAGTCACTTGCTCTACCAACTGAGCTATCGCGGAATGAGCGCTATGTTACTGATTGGATTGAGATAGTCAAGCGCGCGGAGAAAATATTTCCGGATATCTGCAGCGTTCGGACTGCCCTTCCTGCCCTCCGTATGATGGCTGGGGGCGGTGCCGCTTACATTAACGAGGGTGGTGCCCGGCGGTTAGATAATCACGGCACTGAAGATAGTGGCGTTCATCTCATTGGCAGGCAGCGGCTGGAAACCAAGATCAATCAGCGCAACCGCACTGCCTTCGGGCCGCGCACAGACGCTAGCGCCAAATGCTTTGCCCAGAATGGCGTTTGCCGGGGAGAACAGGGCAACGGTTTCAGCCGTCAAGACGTCGATCATCAACGTATACGGGTCAGTTGCCAGCGGGCAGAGCTGGTGGCGCAGCTCGTCGAGCATCTTCAGGCGGGTATACACCGTCGATCCAAGGCCTAGTGATTTGCTGTGCCAGCTGTCCATATCCGTCGCTCGTTGCAGTACGTCAATGCAAGCTTCGACACATGGAGAAAAATATTCGTTCCAATTAAAATCTTTCGTCGGCAAGGAATTATTCAACCGATGTCAAGATCGAAGCCAAGGTATACAGCTCGTCAGTTTTTTGGCTTTATTTTGTGGATTAATTTGATACTGTGTCGTCGATTTTTTTAACCATTGCTGATTTCCGGCTTTCTGCCCACCTCCCGCCGCTCGCTTTCCCGCCCTCAGGACGGTCATTTTGAATACGCCCGAACCCCTCGATTCTTTCCAGGCCGCCCTTGCCAATTGCGCGCGCGAGCAGATCCGCATTCCGGGGAGCATCCAGCCACAGGGTTTTCTGATGGTGGTGCAGGAGCCGGGACTGGTTATTTGCCAGATCAGCGAAAATCTCCTGCAGTGGCTGGGCGTTGACAGCGATGCGTTGCTCGGCAGGCCGTTTAATGACGTTGTTCAACACGGGGCGGCTTTTGTCGATCAACTGAGCGAGCAGGATGAAGATCAGGCGCAGCCCTATCATGTCGGCGATGTCTATCTACTCCCAGGTGAGACGCTGCCGGGCGAGCGCCAGCAACAGCCCCTGGCGCTGATGCTGCATCGCTACGACCAGGTTTTGATTGCCGAATTTCAGCCAGTGCCACAAGCCGCCAAGCCCCATACCGGTCTGTATCCCCTGGTGCGCTCGTTCATCAGCGGCGCCTCGGATCTGGAAACCGTGGATGAGCTGTGCGAGCGCGCAGTGCGCGTGATCAAGCGCCTCACCGGTTTCGGCCGGGTCAAGTCTTACCGCTTCGATCTGGAAGGTAACGGGCTGGTCAATGCCGAGCAGGCAGACGTCGGTTACGCCAGCTATCTGGGGCTGTGCTTCCCGGCCTCGGACATCCCGGCCCAGGCGCGGGAGCTGTATTGCTCCAACCGGCTTCGGGTGATCGAGGACGCCGACTACACGCCCTCACCCTTGCTGCCAGCGGCCAATCCGATGACAGGCGCGCCACTGGACCTCAGCTTCGCCACGCTCCGAAGCGTCTCGCCGGTGCATCTGCAATATATGCGCAACATGCAGACCTGGGCTTCGCTGTCGATTTCCATCGTCGTCGACGGGCGACTGTGGGGCTTGGTGTCTTGCCATCACAGCCAGCCACACAGCGTCAGCTTCCAGATCCGCACCGCCTGCGAGCTGCTGGGCCGGGTCTTATCGCTGCAGGTGGAAACCCGGGAAGCCCATGTGCGCAGCCAGCGAATGCTGGAAATACGCCAGCGTATTGTGCAACTGCTGGGAGCGATTGCCGACCACGACAGCGTCCATCTGGGCCTGCGCGCCATGCCGCAGACCTTCACAGACTTTGTTGGCGCGGCGGGCGCCGCCGTGGTGTCGGCCAGTGGTTGTGATGTCTACGGCCAGACGCCATCTGCCGAACAGGTGATGCGACTGGCCGACTGGCTGGGCCAGCGACACGAGCCGGAAGTTTTCGTGACTGATAACGCGGGCCGAGACGTACCGGTCATCAGCGGACTCAATGCCGATGCCAGCGGCATCCTTGCCGTTTCCATTTCGGAAATCCACCCGCACTACCTGATCTGGTTCAAGCCCGAGCAGTCGCAAGTGGTGCAATGGGCAGGCAGGCCGCACAAGGACATCGCTGACAGTGGCGCGTTGAGCCCGCGGCAGAGTTTTGAGCAATGGCAGCAGACGGTAGAAGGCTTTTCGACGCCTTGGGATTCCAGCGCAATCGACGGCGTGCAGGAGCTTCGTCTGGCGGTGCTGGGCATTGTCCTCAGGAAGGCAGAGGAACTGGCGCAACTGACCACTGACCTCAAACGCTCCAATAAAGAGCTGGAAGCCTTCTCCTATAGCGTGTCCCATGACCTGCGCGCGCCGCTTCGACACATCGCCGGTTACGCCGATTTGCTCGGCGATATGGAAGGCACCAATCTGACCGAACGCGGCATGCGCTTTCTGGGCAACATCGGCGACTCGGCGCGCTTTGCCGGCACCCTGGTGGATAACCTGCTGAGCTTTTCCCAGATGGGCCGTTCAGCCATGCACCTGGCGGACGTCAATCTGTCAGCAATGGTGGCCTCGATCCAGTCGGAGATGAAGCCGGACTACGAAGGCCGCCAGATCGAGTGGACTTTCGACGCCCTGCCCATTGTGGTGGCGGACCCGGCATTCCTGCACCTGGCCATGCGCAACCTGATATCAAATGCGATCAAGTACACCCGCAACAAAGACATTGCACACATCGAGATCAATGTCCTGGAGCGCAGTGACGATATAGTCATCAGTGTCCGTGATGACGGCGTCGGCTTTGACATGCAATACGCCAACAAGCTGTTTGGTGTGTTTCAGCGGCTGCACCGCATGGAAGAATTCGAAGGCACTGGCATCGGCCTGGCCAACGTGAGAAGGATCATCGAGCGGCATGGCGGCACCGTTTGGGCGGAGGGTGAACTGAACAAGGGAGCCACCTTCAGCTTTGCCCTTCCCAGAAAGACACTTGCACCGATTGCTGATCGTGATTGAGGACCATACATGCTGAAACCGATTCTGTTGGTAGAAGACAATCCTAACGACCTGGAACTAACCCTGGTCGCACTGGAACGCAGCCAGTTGGCAAACGACGTTGTGGTGGTCCGCGATGGCGCTGAAGCGCTGGATTACCTGTTCCGTCGCAACGCCCACGCTGAGCGCGTCGCCGGTAACCCTGCAGTGCTGCTGCTGGACCTGAAGCTGCCCAAGGTCGATGGCCTGGAAGTGCTTGAAAACGTACGCAAGACTGAAGAGCTGCGCAGCATCCCGGTGGTCATGCTTACGTCTTCACGGGAGGAGCCAGACCTCGACCGTGCCTACCAACTGGGGGTGAATGCGTACGTGGTCAAGCCAGTCGAGTTCAAGGAGTTCGTCGGTGCCATTTCCGACCTTGGCGTATTCTGGGCCGTGCTCAATGAGCCGCCGCCTGGCTCGACACGCGTAGTCAGACGCCCGAGAAGCTGATGCAGTAACACCCGACAGATCCCTGCGTAACATAGAAGAGAACCCGATACAGCCATGCTCCTTGCGCCCATCCATCTGCTGCTTATCGAAGACAGTGCTCATGATGTCGAGTTGACGCTATTGCTGTTGGAAGCGGATGGTCTGGAGATCATCCCTGTGGTCGTGCACGATCATCAGGGCGCAGCCCAGGCGCTGGAGCGACGTCAGTTCGATGTGATCATCTCCGACTTCCTGCTGCCGTCGTCCTCCGGCCAGCAAGTGCTGCAAGTCTGCGCGCAGATGGCGGCGGATACGCCTTTCATCTTCCTGTCCGGCATGTACGGCGACCAGCAGGCCATGGATTCCATGGGCCTTGGCGCGGTCGACTATGTACTCAAGCAAAACTTGAAAATGCTGCCCAAGACCCTCCGCCGCGCGGTACTCGAGGTGCGTGAACGGGAAAAGCGCGAGGCGGCAGAAACCGCGCTGGAGGTGGTCGAGGCCCGCGCCCGCCTGGCGATTCAGGCTGCCGACATGGGCGTCTGGGAGCTGAATCTGGACACCTACAAAGTGATCTGGGACGAACGCGCCCGCGCCTTGTATGAACTGCCGCCGGTGGGGCATCTGAACCTGTTCGAAGTGATCGCCCTGTGCCACCCGCAGGACCGCGAACCGTTCCAGAGCAAAATCGACCGGGCGCTGCGCGAAGACGTCGGCCTGAATGCCGAGTACCGGGTGCTGCTCCCCGGCGGCAAGGTCCGCTGGCTGCACTCGGTGGGCCGCGCGGAGTTCAAGGACGGCCGCTGCGTCAGGTTTTTCGGCGTGGTGCAGGACATCAGCGAACGCAAAGTGGCGACCGAGGAACTGGTCCAGCTCAATGAGTCCCTCGGCGAGCGCATCCAGGAACGCACCCGGGAACGCGACCGCACCTGGGAATTGTCCCGTGAGTTACTGGGCGTGCTGCAATTCGACATGACCCCGATTGCCTTCAACCCGGCGTGGGAGTCGGCGCTGGGCTGGTCACGGGATCACATCAGCAAGATCCGCTTGTGGGAGCTGATCCACCCGCTGGACCTGGACGCCACTGTCAAGGAAACCCAGAGCATTGCCAGCGGTAATGTGTCGACCCGCTTCGTCAACCGCATGCGCCATGCCAGCGGCGATTATCGCTGGCTGTCGTGGACCATCGTGCCCGAGAACGGCCTGATGTATGCCGCAGTGCGTGATATCACTGAAGAGCGTGCAGTGGTCGAAGAGCTGGCCGAGGCCAACACCCAGTTGCGGGAACAGATCGCCGAGCGCGAACGGGTCGAGGCCACCCTGCAGCAGCTACAGCGCCTGGAAGTGGTCGGTCAGTTGACGGCCGGCGTCGCCCACGATTTCAATAACTTGCTGACCGTAATCCTCACCAGCGCCGCTTTCGCGTCGCGGGAGTATCAGCGGGGCAAGACCGAAAAGCTGGAAACCCGCCTGCAACATATCAAGGACGCGGGCGAGCGTGGCGCCAAGTTGACCGCACAGCTGCTGTCCTTCTCCAGACGCCAGCGCCTGCAGCCTCGGCCGGTGGACCTCAATGCCACGATCCTTGGCATGCAGAACCTGTTGAGCAAGGCGCTGGGAGCCAGCGTCTGGGTCGAGATGTCGCTGGCAGACAACCTGTGGATGGCCGCCGCCGACCCTACCCAGACCGAGATGATCATCCTCAACCTGGCGATCAACGCCCGCGACGCCATGACCCTGGGCACCGGCAAGCTGCAGTTGCTCACGCAAAACGAGACAGTCGTGGCAGCGCCAACTCGCCCGGAAGATCCGGAGCCGGGCAACTACGTGATGTTTTCCATCAGCGACAGCGGCAGCGGCATGGATGCCGAAACCCTGCAGAAAGCCTTCGAGCCGTTCTTCACCACCAAGCCGGTGGGCCAGGGCTCGGGCCTGGGTCTTGCGCAGGTGTTCGGCTTCGCCAAGCAGTCTGGCGGCGGCGTCAAGATTGAAACGGCCTTGAACGTCGGCACATCGGTCAGCGTGTATCTGCCTATGGTCGAGCATGACGATGATCACGTGATCGACGCCCTGCCCCAGGCCAGCGAGTCCGGCGAGCATGCGCCTTGCAGAATTCTGCTGGTGGATGATGACGATGCCGTGCGCAATGTCACGGCGATGATGCTTGAGTCGTTCGGGCATCAGGTTGTCCAGGCCGCCAGCGGGGTGAATGCCATGGCGGAGCTGACCTCAGAGATCGAACTGGTGGTGACCGATTATGCGATGCCTGGCATGACCGGCGGCGAACTGGCCGCGATGGTCGCGGAGGTGTTTCCGACGCTACCGGTAATGTTCATCACCGGCTACGCCGACACCGATGTGCTGGGCCTCCAGCGCGCGGTGGTGGTACAGAAGCCTTTCACTGAAAGCGACCTGAAACACAAGATTGTGCAGGCGCTGGCGGGCAAGTCTGAAAAAACAGTGTCATGACATCCAGCAGATCCGGGCAGCGAGGACCAGCGCCAGACGCCACCGAGCGGCTCACATTGCGCCCTGCTGTTGCGCAGGATGCCCTGTGTATCAGCGTATTGGGCATGCAGGTCTTTCTGGACACCTACGCGACAGAAGGCATACGCGAGTCCATCGCACAAGCCGCAGTCGAGATGTTTACGCCGAAGACCGTATCAGCCCTTATTGCGGATTCCACTGTCACGATAATCGTCGCGCAAGTTGCGCAACATCTCGTGGGTTTCGCCCAGATTGCCATGAACAGGGATCATCCGCTGATTGGCTGCGCTGAGGCTGCAGAATTGCAGAGGCTGTACGTTCAGGAACGATTTACCGGCCATGGCATTGGCCAGCAGTTGCTTTCACAGGCCGAACACTGTGCCCGGCAAATGGGCGCGTCCCGGCTGTGGGCGACCGTCTGGGTCGGAAACGAGCGAGCGCTGAGCTTTTACCCACGACAGGGTTACACCCATGTGGGTACTCCTCTTTACGCTCTACAGAATGAAACTCACGCGAACTATTTGTTTGCGAAGATGCTCTAAGCCAGCGTTCTGGCCGGGACGCTCCTGCCAATCATTGACGCTTACCGCAGCCGGTTAATCGCGATCATTTTTGCCGCCGAAGTTTTATCTTACAGCCCCTTAATTAACTGGCGTAAGATCGGCCGATCAACGCCCGCACCGGTCTGGCCTTGCACTCACTAGTTGTCTACCGCTCGTCCCTTAGTTGAGGTGTGCCGTATTGAATCCTTCGATTCGCTCCAGTCATTTAATGAACTTTCAGGGAGGCGGGGCGGCTGGCGATCTTCTTCGCGGGCAGGATTGGCAGCAGAGCCCGCTGGGCGAGCCACAGCACTGGGCCCAATCACTGACGACCCTGATCAGAGTGATGCTCAACTCCGCCCAGCCCATGCACGTCACTTGGGGGCCGGAACGGATCCTGCTGTATAACGACGGTTACGCGACTATTCTCGGTGCCCGCCACCCGCAGGCGTTCGGCAAGCCGTTCTTTACGGTATGGCCGGAAGCCCAGGGCGCTGTTGGCGAGTTGATGAGTCGCGTTGCGCTGGGTGAGTCCGTCAACCTTGATGACTTCGCGCTGACCTTGTATCGCAATGGTTACCCGGAAGAGGCTTATTTTTCTTTTTCCTACACACCGGTGCCGGATGACCGCAATGATATTGCCGGCTTATTCTGCGTCTGCAGCGAAATCACCGGCCGCGTGAGCAACGAGCGCCAGGAGGCGGTGAATGCCAAGCGTGAACGTGACCGCCTGTTCGAGATGAGCCGGGATTTGTTTGGCGCGGCGTCGTTCGATGGCTATTTCAGCTCGATCAACCCTTCGTGGTCGCGGCAGCTGGAGCGGTCGTTGGAGTCGTTGCTGGAGCGTCCCTTCCTTGACATTGTTCACCCCGACGATCTGGCGTTGACCCTCGATGCAGTCGCCACCCTGCAATCCGGCCAGCCAGTGCATCAGGTACACATCCGGCTACTCAAGGCTGACGGCACGCCGATCTCGTACGCCTGGTCAGCGGTGCCCGGAGAAGGCGCTGACAGCGGAATTTTCTACACCGTCGGCCGCGATATCAGCGAGGACCTGCGCCGCGAAGAAGTCTTGCGCCAGGGCCACAAGATGGAGGCCGTTGGGCAATTGACGGGCGGCCTGGCTCACGATTTCAACAATCTGCTGCAGGCGGCCCACGGCAGCCTCGACCTGATTCTGCGGATGCCCAATGACCCCGAACGGGTAGCCCGGCTGGCGCGCAACGGCATGCAGGCTACCGAGCGCGGTGCCAAGCTGACGGCGCAACTGCTGGCCTTCTCCCGCGCGCAGAAGTTCGAGTTGCGCCCTATAGACATCGTCGGGCTCGTGGCGGGCATGGATGAAATCCTGCAGACCTCCGTCGGCCCCCTGGTGCGGGTCAGCATTGACGCCGGCCAACAGGACTTGAGCGTATCGTCGGACCCCACCCAGCTGGAAATGGCGTTCCTCAACCTGGCGATCAATGCCCGCGATGCCATGCCCCAGGGCGGTGAACTGGTGGTGACGGCTCGCGAACAACGCGTCGATGGTGACCCCGACCTCCCCCATGGCCAGTACGTGGAGATCCGCGTGGCCGACACCGGCACCGGCATGACCGCCGACGTTGCAGCACGTGCCTTCGAGCCTTTCTATTCCACCAAGGGCACCGGTCGCGGTACGGGCCTGGGCCTGAGTCAGGTCTACGCCATGGCGAAACAGGCTGGCGGCACAGCACGCATCGCGCACAACAAACCCCATGGCACCGTGGTCAGCGTGTGGCTGCCCTCAATCGAGTGCGTACCCAAGGTCAAGGCACTGCAAGCGGATTCGTCGCCAGCCGCCAACTTCCAGGCAAGACGCATATTGCTGGTCGATGACGATCACGATGTCAGGCTGTTTTTGACCACCACTCTTGAGGCGCTGGGTTTCAGTGTCACCGCGGCAGAAAGCGCGGAAGACGGCCTTGCTGTGCTGGACAGCATCAATCCGGACATTCTACTGGTGGACTTCGCCATGCCCGGCATGAACGGCGCGCAGATGGCCGAGGTGGTCCGCGCACGTTACCCGGACCTACCGATCATCTTCGCCAGCGGCTACTCGCAAACCGCTGCCATTGAACGGGCAGTGGGAAAATCCGCTGTGGTGTTGAGAAAACCCTTCGGCGTTGCCGACCTTGAAGCGGTATTGAACGCCGCACTGCAGCCCGGCGACGCTTTGGCATGCTGACGCTGCGCGCGCTCGTCTGGGCTTAGTCAGAGCCCTACCAGCGCAGGCAGCCCGCCGATGTCGGTGATCTGTCGATAGCCATAAGACTCGTTGGCAGGGACCTCATGACCACGGGCGACGAACACCTTGTCTTTGATGTTCATGTCATGGGCCGGGAACAGGTCGTAACGGAAACTCGATGACACATGCAGAATGTCCTGCGGGCCGCAGCCGAGGGTGTCCAGCATGAACTCGAAAGCCGCCAGCCGTGGCTTGTAGGCCTGCGCTTGCTCGGCGGTGAAGACCTTGTGGAACGGCGCGCCAAGCTTGGCAACGTTGCTCATGATCTGGCCGTCACTGGCATTGGAAAAGATGACCAGGGGGATCTTGTCGGCAATTTTTGCCAATCCGGCAGGTACATCCGCATGCGGGCCCCAGGTCGGGATCGCATCGTAATAAAGCTGGCCTTCTCCCCGGTACTCGATACCCCAGCGCTTGCAGGTACGCGACAGCGCCGTTTTGATGATGTCGTCGTAAGGCATCCAGTCACCCTTCACCTGATCAAGGCGATAGGCGGAAAAGTCTCTGACAAACTGATCCATCTGCCCTGCGGCAACCCGATCGGCGAACAGCTCGCGGGTCATGGTGCCCATGTGAAAGTTGGTCAGCGTGCCGTAGCAGTCAAAGGTAATGAATCGGGGTCGCAAAAAACTCATGATCGTTGGTCCTGAACGTGCATTGGGGTCGTGTTCCTGAACGTCGACAGTGTAGACGCCAAGGCGACGAGTTCAACCCATGCGCTACTTGGAACAGAACAGTGACCTGATCATTTGCACTTCCGCGTAATGGGTCATGGCTTCCAGATCAACCAGACTCATCGCATGGCCACAACTTGTGCAGCGCTCATCAATCAGATCTTCGATCTCGAAAACATTCTTGAGCGCTTTGCCGCTGGTTTCGAAGGGTTCACAACCGCAGGCAACACATTTGAAATCTTGAAAGTAATGCTCATCCAGGGCCATCGTTCTATCATCCTTAAAAGCTCGGCGGCATGAGACACCAAGAACAGGGGATTTCCAAACCCTATCCGACGATGGACAGGTCGTCGAGAAATTTTCATATCCAGGGTTAACTTTAATTATGGATCCAATGTGCAGTTATGTGTGTTCTTGAATCAATCGCCAGGCTCAAGGTCAAGATTCTCTATGCCTATGACAAGTAGCGGCGTATATCGTGATGAGAAGTGCATTGATCGCATTGGGCGGGATGGCAGTGGTTGAGGCCGCTTTTCCAGAGGTTCCTGTAGCCGCGCTTTTTCACGCCCACTCAGCAGCCGCCACACGGGTACAGCTGCCGGTTTACCTGACTTGCAGCCGAGTTCGCTGATCATGGCCAAGTCACGAAAACCGCCGCCGGTAACCCCTGACGGTCGCTATTTTGTGGTTAAGGGCCAGTTATGGCGCTGCACCAACCCAACGATTGACCAAGAGCAGCGCACACTATTGGTCAATGAGTTGATGAGCGCTCGCCGAGCTGTCAAAACAGCCAACAACGCCGAAGATGATGCGCAACTTGAAGCTGCACGGGCACGCGTGCAGACCGCGAAAGTAGCCTTGGGCGAGCGCGGGCCGGTCTGGTGGAAGGATGGTAGTCCGGACTTCAATCGCTATAAAGCGGCCAATACGCCTTATGCAGACTGGTATTTATCATTGGAAAGTAACGAGCCTGTTGCCTAGAGCAGCAATAGATATCATATAGCCATCTTCTATATTCAACGCGATTTCTTTGCCTCGTGGGACCGGCTTTAGCCGGAAAAAGGTAGTAGCAGCCCAAGCATGCGTTGAATTGGTTATGCCGGCTTGCGGCTAAAGCCGGTGCCAGGACAATTGCATTTCACCTGACACATCGTTAACGCAGCCTCTCGATGTTCCAACCGGTCTCATGCGATGCCCTTCAGGCGTGGCTAGCCCCGGCGAAAAAACCTGCACCGATGCTTTCAATGCATTCCAGAGACGCTACCGCCACCTCGGTCAAGCCACTGATGATGTGCTGGGTGTAGGGAAATGCTGGGTCTTGCTCCAGAACCCTGGCGGACACCAGCAAGCCCTCCATGACCAGGGCATCGACGGCCACCACGCAGTGCGCGATTGACGGCACATGTGGATGGGCGCGAAGCAGCTGCATATAAATCTGTCCGAACGTCAATCTCCGCGCCTCTTTTCTGTTAAGGGCGCGGACCGTTTTCAGCAGGGCAAGGTCCAGCCATTGGGCATCACTCACCACCAACCCCTTGTGCTGATCAGAACACGGCGCGTTCCAGGCTGTGCAAACCGTACCCAGACGTCGCGCCCGCTCCAGTTAGACACGCTTGAGCCCGGAATTTCCGCCAGCCACGGGCACGCGTGCCTGAGGTCGGTAATTAACAATGGGGAAATGTCCAAGGGCGGCATAATTCACTGAATATGATTAAAGGAAAACGAAACACTTCTAAAAGAGTTCCCACTCAACGACTTTAAACTGACGCCACGCCAACGCCATAAGTGTACATACCCACTCACACTCGCAACATCAGCGTCGAGTGATCGCTTCAAAATCCTTTTTAAAGACGACTGATGCGTAAGACATCGCGCACCTGGAAAACATTAACTGACCTTTATTGAACAGGCACTGAACCACGACGAAAAAAAGCTTAACAGATCAGTAAACCTAACGACAATTAGGTTTATTAAAAAGCAATAAATATCTACTATTTATGATTTTTACCTAAAAAAACACCCTAAATAAGACTTTTATTGACGTTAACTCGCGTTAGGAGAGGCTATAGATCTCTGCTTTCCCTAGCGTAAGATTTGCAAAATCTTGGAAAACCCTCACACTGGCGCTGTGTCACCATTTTGTTGATAGCCGTCAACAAATATTTCGGACATCGCCGAACTTTCAACTCTTGCTGGGGAACCCAAGTTCGGTTAAACGCAGTACCGGCAACACCTGTCACTCTCTTATTATGTTCGCCAATCGAGATACGATCGATGACCAGACCCGTGTGGTTCTTTTTTACCGCTGCCATGCTGTGCGCGCAAAGTTTGACTGCGCACGCCGCTGCGCACGCCGCTGATTCAATGGCCTCCACCCCTTCCACGCCGTCCGAACAGCAACAGGTTCGCGAGCAGATGGAAGCCAAACGCGACCAACTGTCCGGTGCCGCCAATATCAGCGCGCCGGCAAAAACCGGCGCCGCGACACTGCTCGACGCACCGGTTGAAACCGACGACGCCCCTGTGCAGGTGCAAAAACCATGAACCCGCGTGACGTTCACACCACCCTCGCCACCACCAGAAGGACGCCTGCCTTGTCAGTGTTCAAGCACACACTGGGCCTGAGCCTGCTGACCTTCAGCATCGTCCAGGCCAACCTCGCCATCGCCGCAGTCACCCCGGCCACCGGCAACGATGTCGAGGCGCGGGTCAGTTCGATTCTCGACAACATGAGCCAGTCCGAGAAGATCAATTTCACCCGAGTCAACGACGGCCACATGATCCCGTCGTTGCTCAAATGGGGCATCAAGGGCACCACCGCCTACGACTCGTCCATGGGCGTACACGTCAACAACGCGACCTTTGGCGCGCAGTATCCGTCGCAATCTGCACTGGCGGCCACCTGGAGCATCAACCGGGCCAAGGAATTCGGCCTGGCCATCGCCTATGAAACGCGGATCTCCGGCGGCCAGCAAATGCTGTCTCCCGGCGTCAACCTGTACCGCACGCCTTACAACGGCCGTGCCGCCGAGTACGTCAGCGGTGAGGACCCGTTCCTCGGTGCAGTGCTGGCTCCCGCCATTGTCAACGGCATCCAGGTTCAGGGCATCCAGGCCAGCGGCAAGCATTACCTGGCCAACGAGCAGGAAGCCAACCGCCAGGCGGTCAACGTCATCGCGGACGAACGCACCCTGCGCGAGCTGTACCTGCCGGGCTTCGAGTCGATGGTCAAGAACGCCAACGTCGCCTCGATCATGTGCGGTTTCAACAAGGTCAATGGCGACTATGCGTGCGAAAACCATCACCTGATCACTGAAGTGCTCAAGGGCGAATGGGGCTATCAAGGCACCGTCATCAGCGACTTCAACGCCATCCATGATGCGTTCAAGGGCGCCTGGGCCGGTACCGACATCGACATGCCGTCGGGTCTGCAATTCACCGAAGCCAACCTGCTGCCTTACATCTGGAGCGGCCAGCTGACCCAGAACGTTATTGATGACAAGGTCAAGCGCAACCTGCGAGCGATTGTCAGCTACGACTTCCAGGAAAACATCAATACCGCCAAAACGCTGGACCATCCTGAATACGGCATGCGCGCTTCGCTGAACACGGCGCGTGAATCCATCGTTCTGTTGCGCAATGAAAAAAATACCGCTGCTGGCAAGCCACTGCTGCCGCTGGATCGTTCGGCCACTATCGCCGTGATCGGCAATTGGGCTCACGACGCGCCAGCTTCGCCGTTCGGCACCGCCAATTCGCCGCCCAACAGCTATGTCACCGAGCTGAGCGGCCTGCAGCAACTGGCGTCGAAAAGCACCAACGTCACCTACCTGTCGGACCTGAGCCTGAACCCGGAAAGCGCGACCTGGTTCCAGCCAGCCACCGGCAACAACGACATCAGCAACTCCGGGGTCAAAGCCGAGTACTTCTCCAACACCAGTCTCTCGGGTGATCCGGTCGTCACTCGCGTTGAGCCGGGCGTCAACCTGAACTGGACCACCGGGACCAACGTCACCCGCGCAGGCACCACTGCGGTGGCCGGTTTCAGCCCTTCCCCAGGCGCGTTCTCCGCACGCTTCACCGCGAAGATCAAGCCGACGATTTCTGGCCCGCAAGTATTCAAGATACGTGCAGACGGTCCTTACAAACTATGGGTCAACGATGAGCTGGTGGTCGAAAGCGATGGCGTGCCGTACTCAGCCGACGTGGTCAATGCCATCACCACTTCCGGCAAGACAGCAGCGCTGACCGCGGGTAAACAGTACACCGTGAAGCTTGAATACAAGCGCGTGCAGGGCAACTTCATCCCCGCTCTGGGTGGCGTGACGGGCGTGCAGATGAGCTGGGCGGCATTGCGTCCACCGAAAGACCTGTCGAAATATGACGCCGTGGTGGTGGCCACCGGCAGCAACTACGAGCACGAAGGCGAAGGCTCCGACCACGGTTTTGAACTGCCGGACCAACAGGCTGAGCTGATCAGCTATGTCACCAAGGCCAACCCCAACACCATCGTGGTCATGCACGGCGGCGGCGTTGCAGACATGCAACCGTGGGCCAACAAGGTCGGCGCGACCCTGCAAGCCTGGTTCCCGGGTCAGCAAGGCGGCCAGGCCCTGGCGGAGATTCTGTTCGGCAAGGTCAACCCGTCGGGCAAACTGCCTGTCACCATCGACAAGAAGATCGAGGACAACCCGAGCTACGCGTCGTATCCGGACCCGGCAGCCTACCGTGGCGGCAACGCGCTGACTGAAATGACCTACAGCGAAGGCCTGTACATGGGCTACCGCGGTTACGACAAGAAGCACGCCAAGCCGCTGTATCCATTCGGTTATGGCCTGTCCTACACCACCTTCGGCTACAGCGACCTGAAGCTGTCGACCAACGTGCTGACGCCTGGCGCGACGATTGACGTCAAGTTCACCCTGACCAACACCGGTGACAAGGCCGGCTTTGAAGTGGCGCAGCTGTACGTGCAGCCGGTCAAGCCAGCGGTTGATCGTCCGGAGAAAGAACTCAAGGGCTTCACCAAGGTGTACCTGCAGCCCGGCGAGAGCAAGACAGTCAGCATCCCGATCGATTCGCGTTCCCTGGCCTACTACGTCGACAAGACCGCAAGCTGGGATGTCGATGCAGGCAAGTTCAAGATCCTGGTGGGTGCCGATTCGGAAAACCTGACCCTCAACCGCACGCTGGTAACCCTGTTCCCGGAAAAGCTGACCACCCGCGACAGCAACCCGCTGCCGTTGCCCCTGCGCAAGGCAGTGCAGGTCAGCGCTTCACAGGCTTACTGAGCAACGTATCCAGGCTCAGGGATGAGCCTGGATGTCCCGCCCCAGACGTCGCACATAGATGTCGAAAACTGCCATTACGTCGACCTCCTCCTGGCTTCTCAGCCACTGAATCTGCAAGCCGTCCATCACCGAAAAGATCTCCTGGGCCAGTGCATGGATGTCGATATCGGCACGGATTTCTCCCGCCTCGATCAGCGCCGTCAGATGCCCCCGCGCGTGCTCATGGGTGATGTGAAAGCGTTCCATGTGCCAGGCCCAGGCCGGATGCGCCGGCGACAGGCTTTCGGTGTTCATCAGCAACGACGCCTGGCATTCCGCCGCATCCTCAATGCTGAAGCTCATGCTCAAGCGCAAAAACTTGAGGAAACCCTGCAGCGTCAGCTCGGTGGTCAACTCGTGAAAGCGAGACGTGACCCGCTGGTCCCTGCGCTCCAGCAGCGCGGCCAGCAACGCCTCCTTGTTGGGAAAATGATGCAGCAGGCCTACTGTGGTAATGCCCGCCAGTGCTGCGACATCACGCATTGACGCGCTGGTATAGCCGTCGCGGGCGAAAATCTGCGTCGCGGCATCGAGCAGCGCTGCCCTGCGCATTTCCCCCTTGGGCGCGCGCCGACGTTTCGGCGCACTGTCGGCACCGGCCTCGATCCCTGATTGGTTAACTGACATAAAAACCCGATTGCACCTTCATTCAATGATCAACGCTTGCAGGCAAATCTCGCCTGCTGAAGAATTTTCGCGCAACAACGGTGGCGGTCCAGGTCGAGGCCAGGGCGATCAGGGCATTGCCCGTCAGCATCCCCGGCATCGCGCCACTGCTGCCCACCAGATGGGTGGCGGCAAACACGAACGGCACTGTCGCCACGGTTGAACGCAGCCAGGCGAACATCGCCACCAGCCAGGCGCGGCCCATGGTGATGAACACTGAGGTGGACACAAAATCCAGGCCGATAAGCATCCACAAACCGCCGCCAACGAGGCAGAACGCCTTGAACAAAGCGCGGCCTTCGCCTTCCAGGCCGTAGAAATCAGCCACGCTGCTGCAGGAAAGAATCAGCAGCAACCAGACCACCAAACCATAGCCCATCACCAGTTTGCGGGAAAAAGTGATGGCCACCCTGACCCGACAATCCTGCTGCGCGCCGATATTCTGCCCCAACACTGGCGCCAACGCGCCCGGAAACGCAAAAAATGCGCAGTACGAGAACTGCATCACCCGGTCCAGCACCGCCATCGCCGCCATCGCCGAGGTGCCGTAGGGTGCCACCGAGGAGATCAGATAAGCCAGACCTGCCGGGGTGGCGAGGTTGGCAACCATGGCTGGAAATGCGATGCGCAAGGTTCTGCGCACATGCAGGCGCAGCATCTTGAACCTGACTGCTGCGGCCATGCCGACGTACTTGCGCACCCAATAGAGGCCCAGACAGGCAGCCACCGTCGCTGACAGACCGTAGGCAAGCCCGGCGCCACGCAGGCCGAGGTCAAAGGTAAAAATCAGCAACGGGTCGGCAATGGCCAGCGTTGCAGCGCCCGACAGCACCACCAGCAAGGCGCGACGGCTGTCGCCCGCCGAGCGCAGTATCTGCGCAGTCATCTGCATCACCGCTTGCAGTACCGAAAATGGCAACGTGAGCCAGATAAACTCGCGCCCGGCTTCGTAGATGGTCGCGTCGATGCCCAACAGGTGGATGATCGGGACGATCATCAGCAGTTGCAACGTCGCGCACAGGCCTGAAACCAATAAGACCATCAACAACAGGCTGCTGGTGAAGCGCGACACTGCCTGTGTTGCATGATGGCCGATGCGCTGAGCCAGCAGTGTCGCGGCAGCGATAATCAGGCCACTGGTGAAGGCGCTGCTGAAAAAGATCAGCACCTTGGCAAACCCCACTGCCGCCAGCAATACCGGAGCGTGCAGCATGGAAACGTAGACCAGGGTAAGAATGTCGACCAGAAACACGGCGAACAGGCTCAGCGCACTGGTGCTGCTCATGACCAGAATGTGCCGCGCAATCGAGCCTTCGGCGAATTTCGCCCGGGTGTCCGCCATTGCTGTCCCCAAAACATGACCGATGTTGCGCCCGTTCTGGTGCAAAGCTCATCGAGGCGGCGATTCTAATCTGCTCGTTGGCAGCAGGCCATGGCTATTTGCCTAGGGTCTGTTGCGGTTCGACCGCGAGCCCAACGCTCGCCATGCGTCGTGCGATGAACGGGAGCAGCCCCTAGCGTTTGGGCACTTCACCGGTGGCCTCGGCAATCGCCTTCAGCGTTTCTTCGATACTGCAGATATGGCCACGAATCTTGTTGAAGGACAGCGCCATGGCGTCTTCGGCATCCACCGTCTGATGGCCCTCGAGCGCCTCCACCTGACGTGCTTCGTGCTTCTGCAGCGCATCCAGGCTGCGCTCCAGCTCGCGCAGTCGGCGCAAAACGGAGTCAAGGCTGCGCGCGGAGCGCTTGACCGCCATCAGCCGTGGGCCGCAACGGCTTTGGCGCCGCGGTTGCAGGCATACAGCAGCATACCTACGGCAAGCAGCGCCGCGCCGCGTAGCCAGGTCTCCAGACTTTGCTGGCTGAGCAGTACCAGGCACGAGACGATAGCCAGCACCGGCACCCAGGTGGGCACGCGGAAGTGATCCTCGGCCACTTTGTCACGGCGCAGCACCAGCACCGCCACGTTGGTGCTGATGAACACGAACAGCAACAACAGCACCACGGTTTGCGCCAGCACGGCCAGCGTGCCGGTCAGGGTCAACGCAATCGCCACCAGCGTCGTGCCAATAATGGCGATCCAGGGCGTGCGCCTGCCCGGCAACACCTTGGCGAACGCATCAGGCAGCAGGTCCTGACACGCCATGCCATACGTCAGTCGACTGGCCATGATCATGGTCAGCAGCGCGCCATTGGCGACTGCAATCAAGGCGATGAAGGCAAAGACGCGTGACGGGATGCCCAACCCGGAGGCCTTGACCACTTCCAGAAGCGGCGCAGAAGAATTCACCAGTTGCTCCACCGGCAACACCGTGGCGGCCGCGACACCTACAGCCATGTACACCGCACCCGCAGTGAGCAACGCTGCGAACAAGGCGCGTGGGTAGACTTTGCGCACGTCGCGGATTTCCTCGGCGAGGTTGGCGGAGGTCTCGAAACCAACAAATGAGTAGAACGCCAGCAACGCCGCCCCCAGCACCGCCATCACTGGGCTGACCCCTGGCTTGAATTCCAGTGCGCGGCTCAGATCCGCCTCGCCGGAGCCGAAAAACCAGGCCGCAGCGACCACCACCAGAATCAGGCCAGTCAGTTCCACCACCGTCATTACCAGATTGGCGCCCAGGGATTCCTTGATGCCCCGGGCATTGAGCAGGCCGATGGCAATCAGAAACAGCAACGCGGCAATGTGCGCTGGCACGTCGATGAACGCTGCCAGGTAATCCCCGGCAAACGCCAGCGACAGGCCAGCAGCGCTGGTGACCCCCGCCGCCAGCATGCAAAAACCCACCAGAAAGGAAATCAGCGGCGAGCCAAACGCTTTCCCGGCAAAGACCGACGCTGCGCCAGCATGGGGATATTTGGTCACCAGCTCGGCATAGGAACCGGCTGTGAGCATGGCAAAAAACAGGGCAATCAGCAGCGGCACCCAGATCGCGCCGCCCACCTCCCCGGCTATCGTGCCAGCCAGCGCGTAGACCCCTGCCCCGAGGACATCGCCCAGGATGAACAGAAACAGCATTGGACCGGTGACTGCGCGGCGCAGTGTGTGGCTGGTTTTATGGCTCGTGGCGTTCATGTGCAGGTCCCTGCAGGGCAGACAACGGCCCGCCACCCTCAATGGCTGACGCCGGGGTCGGATAATCGGATGTGCCCACAGTGGAAGTTCGCGTCGAGCTAAAGTTCAGTCATCCTGCTGCGCGACCCGCCAGGCGTGCGGTTGGCTGGCTGGTGTGAACAATCGACTTTGAAAAAGCCGCGCTAACGGGCTTCTTCAGTACCAGTGCAATGAATGCCGATACCGCCAGCGGCTGATCCTGACGGCTGGGATACAGCACCTGCATGCCATGGTTGACGCGGCGATAGTGCGCCAGCACCGGCGGCGACCGGCCCGCCTGCAGAGCGGCTCTGCCCGGCTGGAACAGGCGTGGCTGTCATTAACTTGCAGGCAACTGGTATGCGCATTGAAATGTGCGGAGACGTGTCAACGGGCTTAACCGCAACGCTGCGATCTCGAGAACACCGCGAATCGAGCGTCGGGAGGCCGAGTGGAGGTGCCGGGGTGGGGTGCGCTCGGCATGGATGCCGAGCGAGGGAACCCCTGCGAAGCAGGGGCCGGACGCCAGCGAAAAATGGTTTCCCCCCTTTGCCGTAGCAAAGGGGGTCGCCCGTCAGGGCGAAACCAGAGTTCAGCATCGCCGCGAATACTATTGCCGCAACACATTCAAAAAGGCGCGTACCGTTTCTCCAGCCTGAACTGCGACGCTATGACTCGCCATTTCCCCCCGTTGCAACACATCGCCCAGGCCATTCAATTGCAGCCCTCGCCGGGGGCATCCTGTAACATGAGCGTTGGCGCCTTTTACCGCGTCGATGCCCGCTCCGCAGATCCCGGCGCAGGCATCATCCATGACACAACGAGAACATTCGCAGACTGCCCGCAGTCCATCAGAAGTCTTCGCTCAGGTTTAACCGGATGATCGTCAACGCATTGGTTTTTATCGCCACCGTGATCGGCATGGAAGTGTTCGCCTACTACGCCCACAAGTACATCATGCACGGCTGGGGCTGGGGCTGGCACCGCTCCCATCACGAACCGCGAACCGGCTGGTTTGAAAAGAATGACTTATACGCCGTGGTCTTCGCTGGCGTTGCCATCGCCCTGATTGCCCTGGGCACTCGCGGCTGGCATCCGCTGGAGTGGATAGGTGCGGGCATGACCGCCTACGGCCTGCTCTACTTCATCGCGCATGATGGCCTGGTGCACAAGCGCTGGCCCTTCAAGATCGTGCCGCGTTCGGGCTATCTCAAACGGCTCTATCAGGCGCATCTGATGCATCACGCAGTGCCCGGCAAGGACCGCTGCGTTTCATTCGGCTTTATCTACGCGCCTTCGGTCACCCGACTTCGGGCGCAGTTGCGGGCGCTGCATGACGGCCCTCTGCACAAACAGGACCTGGACGCTGCCAAAGATTCGCCGGACGTGGCGGCCACTGCCGACCGCGGGAGGTAAGAGCGCGCCAGGCGCCCAGCGCCACCAATCGCAGCTTGTCTGCGGTGGAGGTCGAAATCCGCGCGTCCCAGGCGCTTGCGCCTGCAGCCTTGACCTTCACCCCAATCTCTCGATAGACGCCACTGGCGGTGGCCACTGCCCAGGCGGAGCGCCCGCTCAAGTCTGTCAGCCCGGCTTCAGCGCTGAGGTAATACGGCTCGGCCAGGTCCACCAGGCGTTGCCCCAGCACACCCAATGCCTGCCGATGCTGCGGTGCCGCCAACTGGTCTTTTGCAATACCCATTTCGTCCAGCCAGTCGGCGGGCAGATAACAGCGCCCGACGCTGGCGTCTTCGACAATATCGCGCGCGATGTTGGTCAGCTGAAAGCCCATGCCAAGATCGCAGGCGCGGTCCAGGGTCAGCTCGTCACTGACGTTCATCACTTGCGCCATCATCAGTCCCACGACGCCGGCAACGTGATAGCAGTACTCCAGCGTGTCATCCAGCGTGCGGTATTCGCGCTGCTGCACGTCCATGGCGAAGCCGGCCAGATGAGCCAGTGCATACTCGCGGCGAATGCCGTGGCGCTCGACCACATCCCTGAACGCGGCAAAGGCAGGCGCCTGCACCGGGAGACCGGCGTAAACCGCTTCGGTCTGGGCGACCAGATCGGCCAGACGCTGATGCACTTCGTCGGCGCTGACCACCGTCGCCGAGTGCCCGGCGTCTTGACCATCAATGACGTCGTCGCAGTGCCGACACCAGGCATAGAGCATCACCGCGCTGCGCCGGGTGACCGGATCGAACAGGCGCGAAGCCGCGGCAAAGCTCTTGGAGCCTACCGCGATACTCTGCGTGGCGTGGTCCATGAGCTGCTGGTCACGCTCTGCTGCATTCATCAATGCAGGTCCTCGATCATCAGCCCGGCAGTGGCCTTGGCCGAGCCGATGACACCGGGCACGCCCGCGCCGGGGTGGGTACCGGCGCCGACCAGATAGACGTTATTGAGGTTTGCATCGCGATTGTGCGGGCGGAACCAGGCGCTTTGCTGCAACACCGGCTCCAGGGAAAACGCCGAACCCAGGTGAGCATTCAGCTCATCGCGGAAGTCTGCCGGGGTGAAAATCCGGCAAGTGACCAGGTCTTCGCGCAGACCGGGGATGTAGTGCTGTTCCAGATATTCGAAAATCTTGTCGCGATAGCGCGGTCCTTCCACTGCCCAGTCAATGTCGGCGTTGCCCAGGTGGGGCACTGGCGACAGCACGTAATGGCTGGAGCAACCCGGCGGCGCCAGGCTCGGGTCGGTAATGCAGGGCGCATGCAGATACAGTGAAAAATCCTCTTGCAGGGTTTTACCCTTGAAGATCTCCTGGATCAGTTCGCGATAGCGCGGACCGAAACAAACGGTGTGATGCTGCAGCTGTGGTTGCGGTTTCTTCAAGCCGAAATGGATCACGAACAGCGAGTTGCTGAAGCGCTTGCCACGCAGCCGCGCGCCTTCCTTCACACCGCGTGGATGGCCGCCCAGCAGCTTTTCATAGGTGTGCATAACGTCGGCGTTGGAGGCCACGCTATCGGCCTCGAAATGGCGGCCGTCGTGCAGTCGCACCCCTGTGGCGCGGCCGTTGGCAACGTCAATGCTGGCCACGTCGGCATTAAGCTCGACGCGCCCACCGATGTCCTCGAACAGCTTGACCATGCCCTGCACCAGCGCGCCGGTGCCGCCCTTGGGAAACCACACTCCCCACTGGCGTTCCAGTGCGTGAATCAAGGTATAGATCGCCGAGGTAGCAAACGGGTTGCCGCCTACCAGCAGCGAGTGGAACGAGAACGCCTGACGCAATTTGTCGTTTTCGATGAATTGCGAAACCATCGAGTAGACGCTGCGCCACGCCTGCAAACGGGCCAACTGCGGCCCGGC
Organism: Pseudomonas viridiflava; assembly: GCF_900585905.1. Classification (GTDB taxonomy): domain Bacteria; phylum Pseudomonadota; class Gammaproteobacteria; order Pseudomonadales; family Pseudomonadaceae; genus Aquipseudomonas. The sequence goes on along the minus strand of NZ_UTVH01000034.1, from coordinate 576,727 downwards.
CTGGATCATGTCGCGAAAGGACAGGAATGGCACCGCGCCCAGCTTCAGATAGCCCTCTTCGAAGACGGCTTTGGAGTACGCCAGAAAGCGCTGATAACCGGCGACGTCCTTGGGGTTGAGGGCATGAATCTGCCGATCCAGCGACGCTTGATCATTGGCGTAGTCAAACGCGGTACCGTCCTCCCAGCAGAGCCGGTAGAACGGCGCCACCGGCAGCATATCGACGTAATCCTTGATCGACTTGCCGGCCAGGCTGAACAGTTCTTCAATGGCGCTGGGGTCGGTAATGACCGTCGGGCCTGCGTCGAAGGTGAAGCCCTGGTCCTGATAGACGTAGGCGCGGCCACCGGGCTTGTCGCGTTTTTCCAGCAGCGTGGTGTGCACACCAGCGGCCTGTAGCCGAATCGCCAGCGCCAAACCGCCGAAACCGGCACCAATCACAATCGCCTTTTTTGCCTGGGTCATAAGGAACTCTCGAAATGCCGTGGCAGATAACGGAGCGCGGCGCTTACCGCCTGCCCCATGGGGACCGGCGGTTTGCCGGTCAATACCCGCAGTTTGTCCAGTGCGGTGGTGTCACCCGCGTAGAAGCGACCTATCAGAGATTCTGACAGGCCATAGAAGCGTTGCATCACTTGCCAGCGATTTTCCGGTCGACCGGCAAGAAACAGCATGCGGTTGAGCAGGCGGAAAAAGCCCTGTCGCTGCCACTCTTGGTAGGCAAAAGCGCGAATACCCGCGCTCAGCGACAGCGCATCGAGCTTGTCCTGCTGTGCTACCCAGTCCGCCAGACGAACGGCGTGGGGCAAGGAATAGCCCGTCGTGCAGTGAAACAGGCCGGCACGCAGACCCGAACGGGGTTGCCCCTGCGCCTGATCCCAGAACGCATCGAAATCCCCCGCCAGGGTAATCGGCAGTACGCCCTGCTCTTCGCGCAGACACTCGGCCACCGCCCAGCCGTGCTGCTGTGCATATTCGGCGATGTGCTGACGCAACTGCTCGGGCGAACAGGACTGGCGATCCACATAATGGGTGTCTTCGATCAGCAGCGTGTCGGCAGAGAACGGCAGCACGTAGACAAAGCGATAGCCATCGCCCTGCGCGACGCGGGCATCCATGATGATCGGTGCGCTGAGGCCGTGGGGCGCGTGCAGACGCAACAGTTGCCCGAGAAACGCCTGCTGCCCGAGTACGAGGTGCTTGCTTGGCTGCACGCCGCGGCCATCGATGACTGCACTGGCGGTCAGGCGCTCGCCGGTGTCGAGCACCACATGCGTGGGGCTGAGCTCGTTGATGCGTTGCCCGGTCAACAGCGTGTCCCCCAGCGCGGGCTCGATGATCCGGGCGAAACTTTGCGAAGTGATACTGGCGTAGCCGCTGTGCAGACGACGCGAGCGCGCTGGAAAGTGCACGTCGTAGCTGGCCCAGGTTTTCTCGATCAGAGGCTTTATCCATTGCTGCTGCGGCGCATCCAGATCACCGGCGTGAAACGACCACGTATGGTCGCCCCCAAGGTGCATTTGCTCCTCGATACACAGCACCCGCACATCCGGCCGAGTCTGTTTCAGGCGCCAGGCAATCAGACCGTTGGCCAGGCCACCGCCAGCGAGAATCAGATCATGACTCATGCGAACTCCTCGGCCAGTACCGGTTGGCCCGTGGCCATGACCTGCTCGACGATATCGGCGGCCCTGGCGGCACCACCGGCCTTGCCCAATTCATCGGCGAGCCGCTGTAGCGGTTCGCGGGGTTGCCCCAACACCGCCTGCAGCTGCGCAGAAAGGGTTCTGGCCCGGGCGCGACGGCTTACCTGCACGCCCGCGCCGCGATACGTCACCCGCGCCGCCACGCCCGGTTGATCGAAGGCAATCGGCATCACCAGCATCGGCGTGCCGGCGGCGATGGCATCCATCACCGTGTTCAGGCCGCCATGGGTAATCACTGCATCGGCGCGTTCCAGCGCCCATTGCTGCGGCGCAAAACCGGTGACCCAGGTCGCGCCCTTGCGCAGCAGATATTGCTCCTGATGGCTGTCCAGCGCACCGCAGTGGGCAATCAGCAATTGCGCATCTAGGACGCGGCACGCAGCAGCGATCTGTTTGAACATGCCCAGCCGGTTGCCTTGCAGCGTGCCCAGGCTGGCAAATATAAAAGGTCTGTTCGGATCGATCGGCCACTGCCCGTTGGCGACAAGCTGACCGCCGCGCAGTGGGCCGACGGCATGAAAATGCGCGGGTAGATGCTTACGGGGGAAATCCAGGCCATGCAAGGTCTGGCTGATCTGCGCCAGCGGAGAAAGGTAATGCTCCAGGCCATCACGGGGCGGAACCCCAAGCCGTTCCGAAGCATCATGCAACACTTTACTGAGGGGGCGCATGAGCCAGTCGTACACTTTGCGACTGCCTTCCACCACACGCAGGCTGCGCTCGTCGGTGCGATAGGCAAACGGCATCACCGCCAGCGGCAATTGCGGCTCGCGATTGATCGGTAGCGCGCAGGCCACCGAGACGAAAGGCAAGCCCAGTGCCTCGGCCACCAGGCCGCCTGCCGCCTCCATCTGGTCACACAGCAGCGCGTCGATTCTTTCTGCGCCCAAGGCGCCAGGCAGCTCGGCACAGAGCATGGCGGTGCTGGCCGCCAGATCGTTGATGACCCGGCGCAAACCCAGCGGATTATCGGGACGTGCGGCGCGTTTCAGGGTCGCGTCCAGGCTGCCCGGCGGATGACTCAGCGCACCCAGCGCACGAAAACCGATGCGCGGATCACTCAGCCAGCGGCGCGCGTCTGCCTGTTGAAAGAAGGTGACTCGATGACCACGGTCCAGCAACTGCATAGCCAGGGCCTGAAACGCTTGAAAATGGCTGTAAAAACCGGGTGAGACCACACCGAAATGGCTCATGTCAGTGCAATATCCCTGGTGTCGGACGTCAGCAGCCTGGCGCTGCGCAGCGCCTTGAGGTCAGCTGAACCGGTGCAGAAACAGGCAATCTGCAGCTGGCGAATGACGATTTCGAAATGCTCGATGACGGCTGCAGTTGAAATCGTCGCGTCGCGCAATACGCCAGCGGCCTGACCGACCAGATCAGCGCCAAGACGGATCGCTTTGGCAGCGTCGACGCCGTTGCGAATCCCGCCTGACGCGATCAGGGTAATGTCCGGTAATGCCTGGCGCACCCTCATTACGCTGGCAGCAGTGGGAATCCCCCAGTCGGCAAACGCCATGGCCACTTCCCGATCAGCGGGTCGGCCAGCGCGCTCGCCTTCCACGGCGGCCCAACTGGTGCCGCCCTGCCCGGCGACATCGATCACCTGCACGCCCGCCTGCGCCAGCGCCACAGCAACCTGAGCCGAAAGACCTGCGCCCACTTCCTTGACCACCACCGGCACGCCGACACCTTCGACCGTGCGGGCGATGGCCTCGAGAATACCCTGCCAGTTGCGGTCGCCTTCGGCCTGGACTGCCTCCTGCAGCGGGTTGAGGTGGACGATCAGGGCGTTGGCCTGCAGTGTGTCCACGGCGCGGCGCGCCAGATCAAGACCGCCCTGCCCGAGCAATTGCGCAGCACCTATATTGCCCAGCAACACGATATCGGGCGCTAACCTGCGTAACTCGCGGGTCAGCCCCTGATCGTTGCCGCTTTGCAGACCGACGCGCTGGGAACCCACGCCCATGGCGATACCCAACGCCTGAGCCGCTTCGGCCAGATGCCGATTGATCGCCACGGCGCGCTCTGCCCCGCCGGTCATCGAACTGATCAGCAAAGGTGCCCGCAGCGGCATGCCCAGAAGCGACGCGCTGAGGTCAACGTCGTCCAGATTCAGTTCCGGCAGCGCGCAGTGCTCGAACTTGAATGCACTCAATCCAGTGCCTGAGCCATGACTCGTGCTGCGCGCGTCCAGTACGATGTCCAGATGATCGTCCTTGCGCTGACTCAGATCACTTTTGTTCATTAAAGCTCCGTTATCCCGGATCATTCAGCAGGGTCGTGGTGATTGAATGATTCAGGTTATAGTTATACACGATAACCGTACTTGTACAGCCCATGTACAGGATGGTCTGATTGACGCACCCGGCATCCAAGTCGTTCCGTTTCAGCCGGCCCGGAGCGAAACCTCGATAACTGTCGTATTGTGAAGCGTATTGAGCAAGGTGGAATCAGCAATGACAATGGATTTAGGCACGACTCTGGATAACGGCTTCGTTGAACATCTCAAACAGGTACGGGTTGCAATTGACCAGCGGCTGGATCAGCTCCTGCCCGACAACGGCAATCAGCGCGACCTGGTGGCCCGCGCCATGCGCGAAAGCACCCTGGCGCCGGGCAAGCGGATGCGCCCTATCCTGCTGATCCTCGCTGCCCAGGGCCTGGGCAGCAAAGGCAATCAGGCGCTGGAACTGGGCTGCGCGGTAGAGATGATTCATGCCGCGTCGCTGGTGCTCGATGACATGCCCTGCATGGACGACGCCCAACTGCGACGCGGTCGCCCGACCGTGCATATCGAATTTGGCCAGGACGTGGCCATCCTGACCGCCGTGGCACTGCTCAGTCGTGCCTTTGGTGTGGTCGCCGCGATCAGCGATCTGCAACCTGCGATCAGAACCCAACTGGTGGAAATTCTCGCCAACGCGGTCGGCATGCAGGGCCTGGTGCTGGGCCAGTTTCAGGACTTGCGTGACGGCCAGCGCAACCGCTCGCCAGAAGAGATCGCTCTGACCAACAGCCTCAAGACCGGCGTGCTGTTCGGCGCGATCATGGACATGGCCTGGCTGGTGGGCGGTGGTGACGAGAAGTCGCGGCCTGCGCTGCAGAGCTTTGCCTTCGAGCTTGGCCAGGCCTTCCAGCTGTACGACGATTTGCGTGACACATCCACTGACAGCGACAAGGATCAGGGCAAGGACGAAGGCAAGTCGACCTTCGTGTCGCTGTACGGCGAGGCGGAAGTCAGCAAGCGTCTGTACACCCACCTGTCCAATGCCGAGCAGCATCTGTCGCAGGTCTACGGCGACAGCCAGATGATCGCTGGCTACATGCAACTGATCTTTCAGAAAGCCGCCATCAGCCGTTGACCTCCCTGTGCGCATGCCCTCGCCTTCCGCATCGGGCTGCGCAGCAAGGCAGTTTTCTAGTGCGCGCGCTCGGCCACCGACTGGCGCAGCTTGTCAGCATCAGTGAAGCGCACGTCTCGCGTAACTTTACCGTTCTCGAGTTCCAGCCACTGCACGCTGTCGCGATCGCCGTTGTAACGCGACGCCACGCGGCCATCCTGATCGAGCATGATGCGAAATTTCGCTGAGCGCATGGCCGGTACTGCCACCATCTTGATCAGCGACGGCATCTTTTCGATATCCGCGACATAAACCATGTGCCGCGCGTCCAGATACCCCTGGGCCTGATCTTCCAGCGCTGCGTTGACCATTTTCGCGGCAGCCATGCTGCGCGCCACCAGCAATACCTTTACCTCGTCATTGAGGGTGTAGGCCTGATCGTTCTGATCCAGCAGCGTCCATTTCACCGCCGGCTGAACAGCGCCGTCAGCAACAGCACTCATCGAAACCAAAACACCGAAAACCAAAGCAGCTAACCGCATGAGACGCAAACCTTTACAATGGGCAATGAAGCAGCATCTTACGTCAGACTGATGACGGATTCTAAGCGCTTGTTCAAGGTTGGATAATGCAGCCGTTTTTCATCGATAGCCCCAGGGCGGGGTCGGACAATTTGTCGCGGGGCGGGCTTTTTTGCTAGGGTTACAAAACTAACCAGATAGTTAATTGTTGCCATCGGCTGTTTTTCTCAGCGCGCAGGCCGCTTTTGATTGCCAGAACAAAGCTCATGCTTACAGGACTTGCCCCATGACTACGCCTAAACCTCCCACCTCAATGCTTCGCTGGCCCGTCTGGGTGGCGGCGCTGGGGGTGCTGCTGTTCGGATTGCTTTTTAGCGCGGGCGGCGGCTACCTCGTCACCCTGGGAGGCAGCGGTTACTTTGTGCTGGCCGGGCTGGGCCTGATCGGCTCCGCTGTGTTGCTGTTCAAGCAACGCCTGGCAGGCGCCTGGCTGTTCGCAGTAGTGATGGTACTGTCGTTGGGCTGGGCGCTGCTGGATGCCGGACTGATTTTCTGGCCGCAGGTTTCGCGCCTGTTCGCGCTGGCGGTACTGAGCCTGGTGGTGGCGCTGGTTTATCCTACGCTGCGTCGCAACAACGGTCTCAATGCCGGTCGTGGCGGTTACGCCCTGGCCGCCGGGCTGACGCTGGCTGTCGCCGCTGGCATCTGGGGTATGTTCCAGCCGCATGCATCGGTATCGCCAGTCGGAACAGGACCCGGCCTCACGGCGGTCGATCCGGCCACCGCACAAAAGGACTGGGCGCATTACGGCAATGACGCAGGCGGCAATCGCTTTGCCGCGCTGGACCAGATCAACCGCAGCAACGTCGCCAGCCTGGTGCCGGTCTGGACTTACCACACTGGTGACGTCGCCATCAGCGACGGCAATGGTGCGGAAGACCAGACCACCCCGCTGCAGGTCGGCGATAAAGTCTTCATCTGCACGCCGCATAACAACATCATTGCGCTGGACGCCGACAGCGGCAAACAGCTTTGGAAGAACGACATCAACGCCCAGAGCAAGGTTTGGCAGCGCTGTCGCGGGCTGGCCTATTTCGATGCCAGCGCCGCGCTGCCGCAGCCGGCTGGAGGCAGCACTGCGCCCACCGCCATAGCCACTGCGCCTGGCGCCAACTGCCAGCGTCGCTTGCTGACCAACACCATTGACGCGCGGCTGATTGCCGTTGACGCCGACACTGGCGCGTTCTGTCAGGGTTTCGGCAACAACGGTCAAGTCGATCTGAAGCCAGGGCTGGGCAACGTACCGGACTCCTACTATCAGTTGTCATCGGCGCCGTTAATGGCGGGCACCACCGTGGTGGTGGGCGGCCGAGTGGCCGACAACGTTCAGGCCGACATGCCCGGCGGCGTGATTCGCGGCTTTGATGTGCTCACCGGCGCCATGCGCTGGGCGTTCGACCCCGGCAATCCTCAGGACCGTCAGGCCCCGACGGGCGATAACACGTATGTGCGCAGTACGCCCAACAGCTGGGCGCCGATGTCCTATGACCCGGCCATGAACACCCTGTTCCTGCCCATGGGCAGCTCGTCCACCGACATTTATGGCGTCGAGCGTACGGCGCTGGATCACAAATACGGCGCTTCGGTACTCGCACTGGACGCCAACACGGGCGCCGAGAAATGGGTCTACCAGACCGTGCATAACGACCTCTGGGACTTCGACCTGCCCATGCAGCCCACGTTGATGGACTTCACCAAGGCTGATGGCAGCAAGGTGCCAGCCGTGGTGATTGGCACCAAGGCCGGGCAGATTTTCGTTCTGGATCGCGCCACCGGGCAGCCCCTGACCGACGTCAAGGAGTTGCCGGTCAAGCCGGCCAACGTCCCGAACGAGCCTTACTCACCCACCCAGCCGCTGTCGGTGGGCATGCCGCAGATCGGCGCCCGAAAACTTGGCGAGTCGGACATGTGGGGCGCCACACCGTTTGACCAGATGCTGTGCCGCATCGCCTTCAAGCAGATGCGTTACGACGGTCTCTACACCGCGCCTGGCACTGACAAATCCCTGAGTTTCCCAGGCTCTCTGGGCGGCATGAACTGGGGGGGTATTTCAACTGATCCGGTGCACGGCTTCATCTTCGTCAACGACATGCGTCTGGGCCTGTGGATCCAGATGGTGCCGCAGCAGAAGGATGCCAAGGCGTCGGCGGGGGGTGAAGCGTTGAACACCGGCATGGGCGCAGTGCCGCTCAAGGGCACGCCTTACGCGGTGAACAAGAACCGCTTCCTGTCGATTGCCGGCATCCCCTGCCAGGCACCGCCATTCGGCACCCTGACCGCCATCGACATGAAAACCCGCAAGATCGCCTGGCAGGTTCCGGTCGGCACCGTTCAGGACACTGGCCCCCTAGGTATCAAAATGGGCCTGCAGTTGCCCATCGGCATGCCGACCCTCGGCGGCACCCTGGCCACCCAGGGCGGCCTGGTGTTCATCGCCGGCACTCAGGATTACTACCTGCGCGCTTTCAACTCCGCCACCGGGGAAGAAGCCTGGAAAGCCCGCCTGCCAGTCGGCAGCCAGGGCGGACCCATGACCTACGTGTCGCCGAAAACCGGCAAACAATACGTGGTCATCACCGCAGGCGGCGCACGCCAGTCGCCGGATCGGGGCGATTACGTCATTGCTTACGCGCTGCCTGAGCGCAAGTAATTCAAGCGTAAAAAAAAACCGCTGACGCCATTGGGGGTCAGCGGTTTTTTTATGTCTGCTGCAATTGCCGCTTGCTATCAGCCACGGCCGAAGTGAACTAGGAACCGGCGCGAACTTTGGCGATTTCCTCGTACATCATTTTCACCAGATCACCATCGAGTTCCTTGGCGTATTTGTCGATGACTGGCTGGACGCGCTGGCGAAAGCGATCCTTCTCGGCGACAGACAGGTCATTCACTGCGGCTTTCTGCTCCAGATAGCCACGGGCCGCGGCCATGCCGGTGGCGGTGACTTCACGTTGATAGGTCTGTGCCTTGGCGGCAGCGTCCTTGATCAGTGCCTTTTCATCGTCATTGAGACGGTCCCAGGTCTTTTTGCCGATGACCAGCGATTGCGGATTGAAAATGTGGCCAGTGATGGAAATGTACTTCTGCACTTCGTAGAACTTGCTGCCCTGGATAACGGTAAGCGGGTTCTCCTGACCGTCGATCACACCCTGCTCCAGCCCGGTATAAACCTCGGGAAATGCCATGGGCACAGGCGTTGCACCCAGCGCGGAGAAGGTATCCAGATAGATCGGCGACTGAATCACGCGGATCTTCAAGCCCTGCATGTCTTCCAGGGTGTTGACCGCGCGTTTGCTGTTGGTGACGTTGCGAAAGCCCAGGTCCCAGTAACCGAGACCGATCAGACCTTTGCTGTCCAGTTGCGCCGCCAGCTTCTGCCCCACCGGTCCGTCGATCACAGCGTGGGCCTCTTCGATATTGTTGAACAGGAACGGGAAGTCCAGCATGGCGAAATCCTTCGCCTGCGCGGCCAGAATCCCGGAGTTGAGCACCGTTATGTCCAGCGTACCGCCCTGCAGCGCCGACACGGTCTGCACGTCGCCGCCCAGAGTGCCACCCGGAAACAGTTTCACTTTGATCTTGCCGCCGCTGCTTTGCGCCAGCAGGTCGGCAAACTTCTGCGCGCCCAGCCCTTGCGGGTGCTCCTTGACGTTCTGAAAGGCGAACCGCAGGGTGCGCTCCTTTATCTCGGCCGCCTGGGTCGCCAGGCTGGCAAACAACAGGCTGGTTGCACAAGCGCCTGCCAGCAAGGTTTTGATCAGTGTTTGCATATCACTCTCCATATTGTTTTTAGAGGTCGAGTTACAGATCAGCTCAGGACGTCAGCTGGTGAAAAACTTCAGCGGCACTAACACCAGCGAGGGGAACAGCACCAGCAGGAACAACACCGCAAATTGCGCCAGCATGAACGGCCAGACGCCGCGGATGATTTCGTCCATGCTGATTTTAGACACGCCGCACACCACGTTGAGCACCGTACCCACGGGCGGGGTAATCAGGCCGATGGCGCAGTTGATCATAAACAGCACGCCGAAATAGACCGGGTCGATGCCGGCCAGCACCACGGTCGGCATCAATACCGGGGTGAGCAGCAGAATGGTCGGCGTCATGTCCATGGCCGTGCCTACCACGATCACCAGCAACATGATCACCAGCAACAGTATGGTCGGGTTGCCCATGAAGGGCTCAAGCACGCCAGCCAGTTGCTCGGGGAGTTCGGCAATGGTGATCAACCACGACGAGACCATGGCCGCAGCGACCAGAAACATCACCACGGCGGTGGTCCTGGCCGACGACAGAATCAGTTCGTACAGTTGATTGATCTTCAGCTCGCGGTAAATCACCAGCGACACGAACAGCGCGTACACCGCTGCCACCACGGCGGCCTCGGTCGGGGTGAAAATGCCGAACTTGAGGCCAAACACGATGATCAGCGGCAGGCCTAGCGCCCAGCTGCCTTCGACCACTGCACGCATGATTTCTGCCGCGCTGCGTTTGGGCGCCGTCGCGGCGTTTTCCTTGCGCGAAACAAACCACCAGGCCACGGCCAGAGATATGCCCAGCATCAACCCCGGCACGATCCCGGCCAGGAACAGCTTGGAAATCGACACCCCCGATGCGACGCCAAACACGATGAAGCCAATGCTCGGCGGTATCACCGGCGCGATAATTCCGCCCGCAGCGATCAGCCCCGCCGAGTGCGCGCGGTTGTGCCCGGCATTGACCATCATCGGCACCAGCAACGCCGCAAGGGCAGCGGCATCGGCAACGGCAGAACCGGACAGCGAAGCCAGCAGGCACGAGGCAATAATGGCGACGTAGCCGAGCCCGCCGCGCTTGTGCCCCACCAGCGCCAGGGCGATGTTGACGATACGCCGGGACAGCCCGCCGGCGTTCATGATTTCGCCCGCCAACATGAAGAACGGCACCGCCATCAGCGGGAAGCTGTCCGCGCCATTGAGCAGGTTCTGGGCGATGATCTGGGCGTCAAACAGGTCCAGATGCAGCATCAGCGCAACGCTGACCAGCAGCAGCGCGAAGGCAATGGGTATACCCAGCGCCATGGTGCCGATCAACGAGCCAAGGAAGATAAACAGGGTCATGGCTGCGCCCTCCCCGACGCGGCGCCATCTTTGCCGGTGGGCAAGACCTCTTCGCCATCGCCGTCGCTGACCATCACCAGTTCGTCGTCAGCGAGCTTGCCAGTCAGCAGCGCATACAGGTCGTAGAGCAGAATCGGTATGGCGCTGACACCGAAGACCAGCCCCGCCGCGTAGAAAATCGACATCGACCAGCCGGACGCCGGTGCAACCACGTCAAGGTTGATGACTGCTTGCTGCCAACTGCCGCTGAGCACCAGCCAGCAGATGTAGAGCATCAGCACATGCCCCAGCACCAGACAAACACGTTTGCCCGATGTCGGTAGACGCTTGACCAGGCTGTCCAGGCCCATGTGCGCGCGCTCTTTCAAGGCCACCAGTGAGCCCAGAAATATCATCCACACGAACAGCCAGCGCGAGAGCTCTTCAGCCACCGTAATGCCGGAGTTGAAGGCGTAACGCAGGACCACATTGCCAAACACCAGAAGCACCATGCCGAGCATGCACAGGACAATCAGCAATTTGAGAAGCTTGAAATACAGAGCGACGATTTTTGTCACGTGTCATGACCTCAGATAAATCCCGGCGTCTTAAGACTTGCTTACCCGAACCACACCGGCATTGAGCAGAAAGGGGCAAAGCGCGAGAGGGTGAGGTCTGCCGTCAGGCAAATCGACACATTGAAAAGCTGAAGCGGCAAGGCGCATGGAAGTTCTCCGTTTTTTATTGTTGTTCTGATAACGAGACAGCGCGGTGGAATTAACACGCAGTCGCCAGCGAAAAATGTACTAACCGGTTAATTTGGTCAATACCCAGGAGCGTTGGTTTATAGCAATCTCACGCTAGATTGGTACACAGCAGACGAAGATGCAGCCAACTGCAGCGATAACTCAAAAAATAGCCATGAAAACTAAAACTCGTGCCCCTCGCTGAGAAAAAATAAATCGTGCGATTATCGAATGATCCTAGTCTTGGTTGCGAGCGCGGCATCACAACCCTCAGCGGGCATTGGCGCGCTCACACAATAGTGGCGATTAGCCGCCATTGAGCCTAATATGCCGCCGCGTCTTGCCTCACCGATAGTCCAGGATGTACTCCCGCTGTGCCTGTATATCTGGCAAAACATGTGCCCAAGGCGAGGGTCAAGGCAAAACGAGATACCCCGGCACATGCGGGACAGCCGCACTCGAAACAAAGCGCTATTAAAGCTTTGGCCTGCGCGGTCGAAGTTTAGAATTGAATTCTTTTCATTACCCGATCCAGGAGCAGCGCAATGCTGATGTTCAAGGCTTTGTACGAGTCTGTCGAAAAGCAGTTTTTCGACACTTTGACCAAAAAGTTGTCGAGCCTTTTTCTGCTGGTTGCGGTCAGCGCGTTGCTGTACTGGATTGCTTTGAGTATTCGTGCCGATATCGTGCAAATGCTGCGCAAAGCGCAACTGGACCCGACCCTGCTGGCACAGATCGAAGGCAGCCTGAACAATCTGGGTAACGCGATTCTGGTCAGCACGCTGTTCACCTTGTGCCTGGTCAGCTTCATGGTCTGGTATTTCCGGCACCTGATCGTGCGCCCGGTCACGCAAATGACAGCCGCCCTGCAGGAAATCGCCAATGGCGAAGGTGACCTGTCCAAAGACCTGCCGCTACTGACCCACGACGAAATCCGCGATCTGGCCAGTACCTGCAACCGTTTCCTGGCCAAGCAGCGAGAGATCATCAGCAACGTTCAGGCACTGACCGTGCAGATTGCCGTGGAGTCGGCGCGCTCACTGAAAAACATCAGCGATTCCAGCGACAGCGCCACCCACCAGGCGCGCTTTGCCAAGGAAGTCATGGACCAGAGCAATCAGGCCGTGGGCAATATTCAGGAGGTGTCGCAACAGACCCAGGGCATCTCCAGCACCACCTCGCAAAATCTGAGCATGGCCCGCAACTCCTATTCAGAGCTGCAGGAAGTGACCGGCAACATCAGCGAAATCGCCAACAGCCTGACTGAATTCAGCACACTGGTTGCGGCCTTGAATCAACGCTCGTCGAGCATCAAATCCATCGTTGGCCTGATCCAGAAGATATCTTCGCAGACCAACCTCTTGGCGCTCAACGCAGCGATCGAAGCCGCCCGGGCCGGGGAAAGCGGTCGTGGCTTCGCCGTGGTGGCCGACGAGGTACGCACCCTGGCGCAGAACGTCAGCAAGGCGACTGACGATATTTCGCAGAACATCGACGCCATGCTGCTTGAGGTGGGCTCTACCCACGAGCAGACCACGCAGATCAGCCACAACGCACGGGAAACCCAGAAAGTGGTGGAGCGCGCCACTGGCCATTTCGAAACCATGATCGTGGACTTCGAGTCCACCAACGGCAAACTGGCGGACATCGCCGGGCACATTCAACAGTTTGCCGAGAGTAATACCGGAATCAACGACCGCGTCACCCAGATTTACGCCGACAGCCAGGCCATCGATCAGCGCATGCAACATTCGGCGACTGCCACCCGTGACCTCTCCGGCGTCGCCGAGCGGGTCCAGGCACTGCTGGGCAAGTTCGTGCTCGGTCACGGCAATCTCGATGCGGCCATCTCCCGCGCCAGTGCGTGTCGCGACGTTCTGCAGACGCGTCTGGGCGAGCTCCACAGGAGCGGCGTCAATCTGTTCGATCAGAATTACAAACCCATCGCCGGGACCGACCCCAAGCAGTTCATGACCAGCTACACCGAACGTTTCGCCCAGATCTGCCAGGAAGAATGCGACAAGCTGACCAAGGGCACTCGCGGCGGCAAGGTGACTTTTATTGTCGACAACAAAGGGTACTGCCCGGTAAACAACAGCTGGGTGTCGAAACCGCCTACCGGCGACCGCGCGACCGACCTGCCCGTGTGCCGCAACAAGAGGATGTTCTCCGACCCTATAGGTTTGCGCGCAGCGAAAAACACGCAACGCTTCCTGCTGCAAACCTACCTGCGTGATACCGGCGAAATCATGACCGAGATCGACGTGCCGTTCTTCTTCGAAGGCCGTCACTGGGGCAACCTGCGCATGGGCTTCGATGCAGCGGTGCTACTGGCAGAGTGACATGGGTGCCCCACGGAGCCTGGTGAGAGCGAGCTTGCTCGCGAAGGCATTTGGTTCAGGCCCGCGACATTTGGCGGCAGCTCCGACCCTTTCGTGAGCAAGCTCACTCCCACCGGATTTGCGGCAGCTCTGCACAACTGTAGTGGCGCAACATTTGTGGGAGAGAGCTTGCTCGCGTAGGCATTTGGTTCAGGCCCGAGACATTTGGCGGCAGGTCCGGCCCTTTCGTGAGCAAGCTCACTCCCACCGGATTTGCGGCAGCTCTGCACAACTGTAGTGGCGCAACATTTGTGGGAGCGAGCTTGCTCGCGAAGGCCAATGCGCTTCAATGCGCCTATTCCGCAGGAGGGACCGGGGTGGCGCTCCACCGAACAACGCGAGGCAGCGATGGCGTTGCCCACGAAACGCGTCACTGCCAAAACCTGACGAATGAGAATAATTCCGTTACCCTGTCGCCACTTTTTCATGGCTGATCTGTCGTCCTTCTGGCGGCCGGTACGCCGTCATGAACAGACACAGGCGACTCCATGCATTTTCTCAAACACTTGGCGGCCACATGCGGCCTGTTTCTGGCGGGGCAGACGCTGGCTCTGGCAACCACTTATCCGTTGAAGGTAACCGACCTGGCTGACCGTCAGGTCGAGATCAAACAAGAGCCCAAGCGCATCGTCCTGCAGGATGGTCGCGACCTGTTCACCCTCGCCCTGCTGGACCGCGCCGACCCGTTTCAGCGCATCGTCGCCTGGAACAACATCGTCAAACGCTCCGACCCCAATACCTGGAAGGTTTTCGAGAACCAGTGGCCGGATTCGGCCAACCGCGCCACGGACATGAAATTCGGCGATGACGGCGATCTCAACCTTGAAGCGGTGGTGGCTGCCCGCCCCGACCTGCTGGTGTTCCAGACCCGCGCCCGCACCTCGCTGGAGAATGCCGGCGTGGCGCAGAAGCTGGCCGCGCTGAACATCCCGGTGCTGTTCGTCGACAGCGATCTGGACCCGGTCACCAACAGCCAGAAAACCGTCGCCCTGCTGGGCAAAGTGCTCAATCGCGAAGACGAAGCCAAGGCCTATCTGGACTTCTACCAGAGCCGCTTGATGAAAATCGACGCCATCACCGCGGTTCACGAGGCAAAACCGCTGGTCTTCGTCGAGGCCAAGGCTGGTCAGGGCGGCGCCTCTGCCTGCTGCTTCACCCACGGCGATGTCTACTGGGGCAAGCTGGTGCAGGCGGCGGGCGGCGTCAATTTGGGCTCCAGTCTGCTGCCCGGCGCTACAGGCGATGTCACCCTTGAAACCGTCCTCGGCAAACAGCCCGACGTGTACGTCATGAGTGGCACGCAGTTCCCCGGCAACGCTTCGGTGTCGCCGCCGTTCGGCTTCGGCGCCAGCGTTAGCCGCGAGGCCATCGACAAGTCCCTGAGCCTGCTGCAGCAACGCCCTGGCTTCGCGCAATTGAAGGCCAGCCAGCAAAGTCGGGTGTATGGCATCTACCACCAGTTCTACGCCAGCAGCTGGAATATTCTGGCCATGGAGAACCTGAGCCAGGCGTTCTACCCGGACAGCGCCGCCAGCCTGGACTCTGCCGCCAGCCTCAAAACGCTCTTCGGCCTGACCGGATTGAAGGCGGTTCCGGCGATCCTTTTCGCGCCTGCGCCTGCCAACCGGTAATCGACCCCCGACCATGACAACCCGCACCCTCAATACCCCGGCCGACACCGGTTCGACCTACCAGACACGCTACGCGCACAGCGTCTGGCGCCGCAGCATCCTGCTGGTCAGCCTGTTGGTGATCGCCCTTGTCGCCTTCATCGCCGACCTGATCGTCGGCTCCGGCACCCTGACCTTCGACCAGGCCCTGAGCGGCCTGCTGCGACCCGACAGCGTCGACACCAGCACCCGCGTGATCCTCTGGGAGCTGCGCATGCCAATGACTCTGATGGCGGTGCTGGCGGGCACCTGCCTGGCGCTGGCGGGCCTGATGATGCAGACCGTTCTCGACAATCCACTGGCCGAGCCCTTCACCCTCGGGATTTCGTCGGCAGCCGGTTTCGGTGCCTCCCTGGCCATGGCGTTCAATTTTTCCCTAGGCCACGCGCTGCCAGGCTTTGGCGCCGACCTGCTGGTCACCGCCAATGCCTTCCTGTTCTCGCTGCTGACCGTCGGCATCATTCTGCTGCTGACCCGGGGCCACGTCGGCCTGCAAGCCATCACCCTGCTCGGCATCGCGGTGCACTTCGTGTTCAGTTCACTGCTGGGCCTGGTGCAGTACATCGCCAGCGTTGACCAGTTGCAGAGCATCGTCTTCTGGCTCATGGGGTCGTTGCTGCATGCGACCTGGAACAAAGTCGCCCTGTGCGCCGTCATTGCACTGATCGCCATTCCCGTGGTGCTGATCCAGGCCTGGGCACTGACCGCCCTGCGCAGCTTTGGCGAGCAGGCCGTGGTCTTCGGCATCCCGGTACGGCGCATCCGCACCGTCATGCTGATGCTGGCCGCGCTGCTGGCGGGGGCTGTCACCTCGGTGGTCGGCATCATCGGCTTTGTCGGGCTCGTGGCGCCCCACGTGGCGCGCCTGCTGGTGGGTGAAGATCAGCGCTTCACCATCGGCGTCACCATCGCCTGCGGCATCATCTTCGTCACCCTGGCGTCACTGGCGAGCAAGCTGATCGTGCCGGGAGCGGTGCTGCCCATCGGCATGGTGACGTCGCTGATCGGTCTGCCGTTCTTCATCATTCTTATTCTGCGCGACCGGAGACTGACATCCCGATGAGCTTCGCCACCGCCGACTACCGCGTCACGATCCATGGCCGAACCATCCTTGACGGCCTCGCTGTCCAGGCATCGGCGGGGCGCACGCTGGCCCTGCTGGGCGCCAACGGTGCGGGCAAATCCACTTTCATGAAGGGCCTGTGCGGGCTGACAAAAGCCAAAGGCTCGGCGACCATCGACGGCGTCGAACTGCTCAGCGCTTCACCCACAGCGCGGGCGCAGTTGATTGGGTATGTGGCCCAGGATCTCGCTCATCTCGACGTGCGCCTGTCCACCTACGAACTGCTCCTGCTGGCGCAACATGGCAGCGCTCGCGGTTGGGCGACCGGCAAGGATGCACAGCGCAAGGCCAGCGAAATGCTCGAATTGCTCGGCCTGCAGCGCTTTGCCGAATGTCAGCCAGGGCAGTTGTCCGGCGGCGAGCGGCAGATGATTTCCCTCGCGCTGGCACTGGTGCGCAGCCCTCGCCTGCTACTGCTCGACGAACCCACTTCAGCGCTGGACCTGGCCAATCAACTGCAGATTCTCGATGCGGTCAATGCCTACACGCGCAAGGAAAACATCGTCACCCTGGCGATTTTCCATGACATGAATCTGGCCAGCCGCTACGCCGATGACACCCTGATGCTGCACCAGGGCCACGTCCACTGCAGCGGCCCTACCCGCACCACCCTGACGCCGGAAAATCTTGCTCATGTCTATGGGGTCGACTGCCGTGCGTTGAGCGTTGATGGTGGCGCCTACACGGCCATTTATCCGGTGTCGGTCATCGCTGCAGCAGGCTGAACGGCGACCCGGTTCACAGTTGATCCATCGCCGGGTAATTCCATCGAACCCCGGCGAACCTGCCCGGTCTGTTCCTGTATCTCAATTACAGGAATCTGTGCTTATGTCGACCCAACGTGGTCTGGTTCTGCTGGCCCGAAGTGGTTATGCCGCTCGTGGTGTGGTTTTTCTTATTATCGGTATCTTCGCGCTGCTGGCAGCCCAGGGTTCATCACAACCTGCCGACAGCCACAGCAGTCTGGAAGCGCTGTTGAGCCAGCCCTTTGGCAATGTCATGGTGGGTATTCTGGTCATTGGCCTGCTGGCATTTGCCGCCTGGCGCGTGCTGCAGGCAACCCAGGACGTCGACCACCATGGCCGTGAGCTAAAAGGCCTGGTTATCCGCACCGGCCTGATGGTCGGCGGCGTCACCTATGGCGCTCTGGCGTTTTTCGCGCTCGGGCTGCTGATCAGCGCGCTGAAAAGCTCAGGGGGCTCGGGCGGGCAAACCAAGGACCTGCTGGCTACAGTGCTGTCCTGGGATCATTCAAATCTGCTGGTTTATCTCATGGCGCTGGTGCCGCTGAGCGTCGGGATTGCGCACATCATCAAAGGCTGGAAGGCGTCATTCGAGAAGTACTTTGAAGCCGATGAAGATGTCATGCGTTATGTTCGCCCGGTGTCGCGCTTCGGCCTTATCGCTCGAGGCGTCGCCTTTATCGAGATTGCTGCGCTGCTGGCAATCAGCGGTTCCAGTTATCAGGCTATGCACCCTCCCGGCATGAAAGACGCACTCAATGGTTTGCAGGACCTGCCCGCCGGAGGCCTGGTGCTGATGGTGGTGGCGCTCGGGCTGATTGCATTCTCGGTCTACAGCTTTGCCGAAGCGTGCTACCGCAAAATCAACATGGACGTGCCCAACGCACCCAATGCTGTCACTCGGCATTTCAAATAATCCGGGAAGTTTTGCGGACGCCCGGCAATACTTTGAAATATGCGCAGAAGCTGGCCCCTAGCCTTCAGCGGCGCAGGCAAACTTGCTTCCTTTTCAGCAGGTTAGGTGCGGGTTTCATGCGCAAATTTGTCTTGTCTGTCGCCACGCTTGCCCTGTCCGTCGCCTCACTGGCGGCGCAGGCGCAACCCTTGACGCAAAGCAGTCGTTCGATATGCACCTGGGGCGCTGGCATCGCTGCCGATGCGCAGACATTCAAACTGGCTGGGGTAACCCTTTACGGGGCCCGGAAAAAACTGCAGGTGCGTAAATTCAAGCAGCCCTGGATGCGCATGACTGCGATGGGCATTACCGAGCAGACCTACAAAAGCACATCGCGCCTCAAGCCCGCAGCGATCAAGCAAACCTACTATGAGCAGTGCGTCAACCACGAAGTGGCACGGCGCTGACGCGGCAGCGCCTATCAGATCCGGACAGCACGCCCGACCTGCAGGAGCGCGCTTACACGCGATTGGATTTCCAGGCCGACATATCCGATGCCTGAACGGACGCCATCGCGGGCAAGCGCGCTCCTACGGATCCGCGTTTTAACAGGGTCCAGCGAATAGCTGGCGGCCATCGACTGCTGTCGGAAATACTGACCAGGCTCAATCAATACGGACTTGCAGTCGGGCGCACGATCAGTTCGCTGACGTCGACATCGGCAGGTTGGTCGATGGCATAGGCGATCGCCCGGGCAATGGCGTCGGCGGCGATCGCCACTTTACGAAACTCGCGCATCTCGGCGCGGCCGCGCTCGTCAGAAATGCTTTCTGCCAGCTCTGACTCAGTAACGCCGGGAGAAATCAGGGTCACGCGGATATCGCTGCCCACCTCTTGGCGCAAGCCTTCGGAAATGGCCCTTACCGCGTATTTGGTTGCGCAGTACACCGCTGCCGTGGGGCTGACAGCGTACGCACCGATGGAAGCAATGTTGATGAACTGCCCACTGCGCTGTTGCTGCATCGGCGGCAGGGCGGCAGCGATGCCATGCAGGACGCCGCGAATATTGACGTCGATCATCTGATCCCACTCGGCCACGTTCAATGCGTCGAGGCGAGACAGCGGCATCACCCCTGCATTGTTGATCATGACGTCAACGCGCCCGTATTGCTCAAGGGCGAAATCCACCAGCGCCTGAACCTGGCTGCGCTGAGTCACATCCACCGCCTGATAATGCGCGCTGCCGCCAGCGGCCTGAATGTCGAGACACAGCTGCTGCAAGCGCTCGACGCGACGTGCGCCCAGAACCAGATGAGCGCCCTGCTGCGCCAGCAGCCGCGCGGTCGCCTCGCCAATGCCACTACTGGCACCGGTGACAACGACAACTTTATTCAGAATATTCGACATGTTGATCGCCCTGCCCTTGAGGTTGCCGCGAAGAAGAATTCTTCAACGGCACTCAGCTTAGGACGACGGGCAGGCGATCCATTAGTCCAATCCTTCCGCGCGCTTGCCTGATCCTGCAGTGGCAAGCGCGGGGGGACGGGTCAGTTCTTGGCAGGCGTCTGATTCGCTTCCGGCACCTGGCTGGTGGGCACGAAGGTTTTGTCTTCTTCGGCCTTGGCTTCCTTGGCTTCAGCGTGGGCATCAGCGGCCTTTTCCTGCTCTTTGGCAGCGTCACTGGCCTTGTCCTGCGCTTTTTCAGCGTGCTGCTGAGCTTCCTGAGTCTTGTCTTCGGACTTGGAGTCACAGGCAGCCAGACCCAAAGTGGAAGCCAACAACAGACCACAGGCGATAGTTTTGAACATCGTGTTTTACCTCATTGAGTGCGTGTGCAGCTTCGAGCCTTGCGCTAGAGCATTGGTTCACTGCGTGGCGTGATTCACCCAATGGCTTTACCGGATCAGCCACTGTTGAGCGCAAATACATGAGAGCAGAAAAACAATCGGCGCTGGCACTTGTGTCGGTGGTGGGTTTTGGACATCATGCCTCCGCCAAAATAAGGCACATTGATATCACTTAACATTTTACTGCCTATACCAAGGAAAGCCTGCCGTTGCGCAGGCACACTGACTGGAGCTGTCATGAAACACCTGAGAATCGCCGCCCTGCTGATGCTGTCTACGTTGCTGTTCGGTTGTGCCACCAGCCGTTCTGTCGTCGAAGTGCAAACGCCCCAGGGCAAAAATGGTAACGGCCAGAAAATCACTATCACGGCACTGGACGAGCGCCAGTTCATGGTCAAGCCGCCAAGCGCGGACATCCCCTCGCTGAAGAACGCTGAAGAAATCGGCGACGCGTCGATCACCAGTCGTGCCATTGGCCGCAAACGCAACGGCTACGGCATGGCGTTGGGCGATGTGCTGCTGCCTGAAGGGATCACCGTTTCGCAGCTGGTCGCCAGAAGTGTGGCGCAAGGGTATCGCCAGGCAGGGTATCAGGTTGTTGAAGCGGCCGAGAAAAACGGCGACGCCCAGGCAGTCACGGTGCGCATCACCGAATTCTGGTCGTGGTTTTCGCCAGGCTTCTTCTCGGTTGCCGCCAACAACAAGGCGCGCCTGACCCTCACCAGCGCCGCAATGACGAGCCCCATCGTGCTGGTGACCGACAAGCGTGATTCCATGCAGGTAGTGACCGAGAACGACTGGAAAGTGATCGCCGAAGCGGGCATGCAAGCCATCACTGACGCCACCGTCAAAGAACTGTGCGCCAGGGGCCATTGCGCTAAATAAGGCAGCCCCCGCTGGCAATGCCACTCGTTGCCAGCGGGGCGTGTTCTATCGATACGGCCTAGAAACTCACACTCGCGGTCAAACGCGCGGTACGGGTAGCGCCGACATTGACTTGCAGGTCGCTGCTGCCGGTGCTGGACGGGTAGTACTCTTTGTTGAAGAGGTTATCGACGTTCAGTTGCAGGCGGGTTTTGTAGTCTTTGGTCGGCAGGTCCCAGCGCAGGAAAGCATCGGCGACGGTGTAGCTGTCCATGAAGAAGCTGTTGGCGGCATCCCCTGCCCGCTCGCCGACGTAGCGTGCGCCGGCACCGGCGTGCCATTGCCCGGTTGGCTCGGGCAGCGCCAGATGATGGCTCAGGTACAGGCTGCCAGTGTGCATCGGCGCATTGGCCAGCCGCTCCCCTTCGTTGATCGGGTCGTCCAGCACTTCGGTGTGGGTGTAGGCGTAGGTGCCGATCAGGTCCCAGCGCGGCGCCAGCCGCCCCGTGACGTCCAGTTCCAGGCCGCGCGAAGCCGCTTTGCCGGTCAGTTCGGACACTGTATTGCCGTTGACCGTGAAGTTGTTCACGACATTCTTTTTGACGATATCGAACACCGCGACATTGACGTTGAGGCGGTCGGAAGGAGTGTACTTGGCGCCAATCTCGTAGCTACGGCCTTCTTCCGGATCGAACGTAGTGCTCGCCGTCGCGTTTTCAGCTGTTTCATTGGGCACGAACGAACGGCTGTAGTTGGCGTAAAGCGCCAGCGCTTCAGTGGGCTGATATACCAGGCCTACGAACGGGGTGAACGCATCGCCATTGTCATCACGAATCGGTATGTGAGAGGCGCCCGTGCCCTGATCGCCAAACTGATCGTAATGCTGCTGGCGCCCGCCCAGGACCAGAATCCACTGCTCGTTCAGGTGCCAGTTGTCCTTGAAGTACACCGAGGTCGAGGTCAGCTGATTGCGCGTGTTGCTCTGGGCAGCATCAATGGTACTGGGCTCGGCCAGGTTGCCGTACTGCGGATTGGCGATATCGATTCTTCGATTGGCACTGGCGAGATTGCGGTAAGCCTTGCCGCGATACTTGTCGAGCACCTCATTATCAATGCCCACCAGAATGTCGTGACGCTGGCCGAATATCTGCTGTTCACCAATGAAATCAATGCTGCTGTAGCGCGTTTCGTAATCGTAGTGTGCGCCGTTGGCACGTCGATTCAGCGAATTGCCGGTCAGCGTCAACGGCTGGGCAATCGCCAGGCTGTAGCGGTCGTTGTTCCAGCCATAGGTGACGCGGGTCTTCCAGTCGTCGCTGAGCTGGTACTCGAACTTTGCAGTGGCGGTCTCACTGATCCCCACGGTCTTGGCCCAGCGTTCGTCGAGGCGGTCCTTGTAGCTGGCCGCTGCCGGGTTGCCATTGGCGAATACCGTGCCGCGATCAAACGGCGAGGCGTAATCGTTGTACTCATAAGCCAGGGTCAGCTTGGCGCGCTCGCCGACCCAGCTCAGGGAAGGCGCCACGAGCGTGTGCTCGCTCACCCCATAGTTGCGCCAGTAATCCTCGTGACCGCGCTCGGCCACCAGCCGATAGGCCAGGCCGGTGCCTTCAACCGGCCCGGTAGTGTCGATGCCGAAGGTGCCGCCGCCTTCGCTGTAGCCGGACCCGGTGATGGTCGTGCTGCGGGTATATTCCGGCTGCTTGCTGATGACATTGATCAGCCCGCCGGGCTCCAGCGCGCCATACAGCAATGAGGCAGGACCCTTGAGTACTTCCACATGGTCGGTGGTGGCGCCCAGGTTCTTGCCGACGACCGAGCGAATGCCGTCGCGCAGGATACTGCCGTCATCGTTGGTGCCGAAACCACGCTTGACCAGTGCGTCCTTGCTGTTGCCCAGGGTGTTGCCCTGGGACACGCCGCTGACGAACTTCATCGCGTCGTCCAGGGATTTCACCTGGTAATCATCCAGGGTCTGCTGGGTCACCACGTTGACCGACTGCGCCTCATCCCTGATCGGCACCTCGGATTTGCTCGCGGTGCTGGCGATTGAACGCACGTAGGGGCTGCTGTCGACAGTGCCTGCGGCCTGGATGTCAGTGGCGGGAAGCTCGGTCGCGCCTTGTTCGGCCTGGGCACCCAATGGGGTCATGACACAGCCGAAAGCGAGCATGACGCATGAAACGCGGCGCATGGGGATGTACACGTGATGAAGTCCGGCGACAAATGGGAAGCGTTATTATCTACGAACGATTACCAAATGTGTAGCTTGTCATACCGACAATGAAACATCCGCCGCAGCATCGGCGAACCCTTCAGAAAAATTTCCCACCGCCGATGACGTTGGCAGGTGCTCATCACAACAGGGGGCGCGAATCTTTCAGGCACATCCAATCATTGCTGGAGCAACCGATGAGCTGGCTCAACGATGCAAAATTGTCCACCAAACTGCTGACAGCCTTTGGCCTCTGCGCTTTGATTACCTTAGGCGTTGGCGTTCTGGGCAGCCGCGGCGTGGCGCAACTGGGCGGCAGTCTGCAGGACGTGTTCGGTAATAATCTGGTGTCGGTCTCCAAGACCGCTGAAGCCAAAACCAACACCGTTGCGCAGTCGCGGGATCTTTACCGGCTGCTTGCAGCCGTTGCGGCCAAGTCGCCGCAAAGCGTTAAAGATGAATATGTGGCCTCGTTGAAAGCCAATCAGTTGGCTGCCGAGACCGCCTACGCTGCCTACCGCAAGACGCCACTGGCCGATGACGAGCGCGCGGCGGGGGATCAGATGGACCGTGACTGGCCTGCCTACCAGGCCTTGGTGCAACGCACCGTCGACCTGATTCTGGGCGGCGATCTGGATGGCGGTCGCGACCTCCTGCTGGGCGACGTGCAAAAGAGTTACCAGGTGGTCATGACTGAGTTGAGCACCATGGTGGCCTCTAACAACCGCCAGGTCGTCGAGGGCTCCCAGTCGGCTACGAGCATGGAATCAAATGCCACGACATCGCTGTACACCGGGATCGCCCTGGCATTCATTGCTGCTTTCGGTCTTGGCATGTTCATGAGCAGGGTGATCAGTCGGCCGATCTCCACCGCAGTGATCAGTGCGCAGCGCATCGCCAGCGGCGACCTGACCCAGAATATTGTCAGCACCGGGCGCGACGAAGCAGGTCAACTGCTCAGCGCCCTCAACGACATGCAAACCAGCCTGAAAACCACGATTACGCAGATCGCCAGCGCCTCCGGCCAATTGGCCAGCGCGTCGGAAGAGCTGAGCGCCGTCACCGATAACGGCAGTCGTGGCCTGCTGCGGCAGAACGATGAGATTCAGCAGGCGGCAACCGCAGTGACGGAAATGACCTCGGCGGTCGAGGAAGTGGCGCGCAACGCCGTGTCCACCTCAGAAGCCTCCCGCTCCACCAGCCTGCAGGCCAGCAACGGCCGCAATAAAGCCCGCGACGCGGTCACCGCGATCAACAACGCCACCACCGAGATCGCAGCGTCAACCTCCATGGTGGAAGAACTGGCCGTGCAGGTCCGCGATATTGGCAAGGTGCTGGATGTGATCCGCGGGATCGCCGAACAGACCAACCTGCTGGCGCTCAACGCTGCCATCGAAGCGGCGCGCGCTGGCGAACAGGGTCGCGGCTTTGCGGTAGTGGCCGACGAAGTGCGCGCGCTGGCAGCGCGGACCCAGGCGTCCACGGGTGAAATCGAAGGCATGATCAACGCTGTTCAGTCCAGCGCGGACCAGGCGGTACGTGCCATGGGCAAAAGCCAGTCACTGGTGACTGACACCCAGACCCTGGCCCAGGCCACCGGTGAGGCGCTGGAACTGATTGCCGAAGGCATCGCGCAGATCAACGAGCGCAACGTGGTCATCGCCACGGCGTCGGAAGAGCAGGCCAACGTGGCCCGGGAAGTGGACCGCAATCTGGTGAATATCCAGGACCTGTCGACCCAGACGGCCGCTGGCGCGCATCAGACCAATGCATCGACTCAGGAACTGTCCAACCTCGCAATCTCCTTCAACACCCTGGTCAGCCGCTTCAAGCTGTAACCGCCCACGGCCACGCGTGGCAGCCTGACTGCGCGCACGGCCAGCGACTGGAAGACGATCCCGGCCATGGCATAGACTGCCGCCGGGATCTTTTTCAGGACGCGCCATGAAATACCAGCTGAACGCCTTCAACGGCGTGATCATCGATCCACTGACCCTACCTGAACACGATGCGCCACTGCGTGCAGCGCTTGAGGGTCTGCTGGTTTATCTGCAGCGTGAAGACAAGGGCCTCGCCTGGATCACCCTGCCGCTGCCCCGCTCCGCGGCCATCCCTTTGTTTGTCGAGTATGGCTTTGCCTTTCACAGCTGCCTGCCCGACAGCTTGACGCTGGTGCGTCAGCCCGCGCCCTCAACCTTCGTGCCCTTCGTGCCGACCCACATTCTGGGCGCCGGGGCGATTGTCATGAATGCTCAGGGCGAAGTGCTGGTGGTCAGGGAGCGCGGCCGCGCCGGGTTCAACCTGCCAGGTGGGCACATCGATGCCGGCGAGCGCATCGAAAGTGGCATCGTGCGCGAGGTGCTGGAAGAGACCGGCATCGAAGCCCGCTTTGAGTCCATCATCGGTTTCACCACGCGCCACCCTTACGAATTCGGCAAGTCGAACATGCACTTCTACTGCCGCCTGACGCCACTGAGCAGCACGATCAACATTCTCGACACCGACGAGATTGAACATGCCTGCTGGATGAGGGTCGATGACTATCTGGCGAACCCGGCCAACAGCACCACCAATCGGCAAGTACTGGCTCGCGCCAATGGCAACGCAGGCTTGCTGAAAGTGGCGTTTGAGGGCAACACCGGTGCTTATCGCAAGGAGGAAATTTTCATGGCGATCAACGAATAGCCCTGACGTGTTTGCCGCTGCGCATGAAAGTTTTTTCACCACTGGCCGCTGTCCTGTCCCAAGGCACTGCCTGTACCTTAACGCCAACCGCGCTGCCCCCCAGCGCCGACATGGAGCGAACATCATGGCAACAGCCTCAGCAACCCTGCGCGTCAACGTACCCGCAACCACCGTCTGGACTCTGGTAGGCGGTTTTCAGTCGCTGCCCGACTGGCTGCCCTTCATTGCCAGCAGCGAAGCGTCCGAAGGTGGCCGCGTGCGCACCCTGACCACTGAAGACGGCGCTGTCATCGTCGAGAAACTGCAGACCTTCGACGAAGCCAATCGTACGTACAGCTATTCCATCGTCAGCGGCCCGTTTCCGGTAACCCATTACCTGGCGACACTGCAGGTTGCGGCGGCGGGTGAGCAGGCATCGGTCATCACCTGGTCTGGCAGCTTCACCCCGCAAGGCGTCTCGGACGCCGAAGCAGAGGCGATTTTCCAGGGTGTCTATCAAGGTGGGCTGGACGCACTCAAGGCCAACTTCTGAGTAATGACCCGCAGCGCCGGTTCGCCTGCGCTGGATGGCCAGCACTGCAGCTCTACCCGACTGAACTGGCACACGCAGGCGCCCTCAAAGGAGGCGCGAGATGAAAACGCATTTCGCGGCCCGCAGAGAATTCGCGCATCATGGGCGCAGACAGTTCAAGGAGACATACATGCGCTTTACTTCATTATTCAAGCGCCTTGCCGCCTTGTCTCTGGGATGGATGTTCGCCGCCAACGCGGTGGCGTCGGAGGAGTCGCAGCTGGTCGACGCCATCAACAGCTTCCGTAATCAGGCCCAGCGCTGCGGCGATCAAGTCTTTCAGGAACTGCCGCCGTTGAACGTCGACACCCGGTTGGTACTGTCGGCTACCAGCCCCGTTGACCTGCAACAAGCCATGGCCCGCGCGACGTACCCGATGGTCAATGTACAGGCCATCAGCCTGTCCGGGCCAGGCGACGCCCAGTCAGCCATGGGCACCATTCAGGAAAGCTTCTGCCGGGTGGTGCTTGATCCGCAATTTGTCGACATCGGCGTCAGCCGTGAGGGGCGCGACTGGCGTATCGTCCTCGCTCGCCCGCTGTTGACCGCGCGGCTGGGCAACTCGCAGGACGAGGGCAAGAAGCTGCTGGCGCTGATCAACAGCGCGCGTGCCCAGCCGCAGCAGTGCGGCGCACAGGCCATGAGCGCGACCACGCCCCTGAGCTGGCAGCCGGCACTGGCCTCGGCGGCGGAAAACCACAGCCGGGGCATGGCCAACAATAACTTCTTCGACCACATGGACCGCGACGGCCGCATGCCCGGCGACCGCGCCGAGCTGGCAGGCTACAGCGGCCAGCAGATCGGCGAAAACATTGCCGCAGGCCAGGGCAATGTGCGCAAGGTCGTCGACGGTTGGCTGGCCAGCCCCGGCCATTGCGCCAATCTGATGAACCCTGGCTTTCACGAACTGGGCGCCGCCTATGCCGTGGACCCGAAGAGCGACGCGGGGATTTACTGGACGGCGATGTTTGGAGCGCAGTGAAGGGAGGGGACCGGCTCGTGGGAGCGGCTTTAGCCGGGAAGAGGCCAGCGCGAACAGCAGATTTCTCTTGGGCGAGTGATCAAGCCTTCCCGGCTAATGCCGTTCCCACGAGTTCCAGGAGCTCACCCGCCCGTCTTGATCAGGATTTTCATTCTTGCGGCGAGAGTTTCCAGCGCGAAGGGTTTGGTCAGCACGTCGGTGCGCGGCTCCAGATGGCATTTATCGAGCACTGTGGTTTCGGCGTAGCCGGTGATGAACAACACCGGCAATTCGGGGCGAGACTGGCGCCCGGCGTCCGCCATCTGGCGACCATTGATACCGCCAGGCAGGCCGACATCCGTCACCAGCAGATCAATACGCACGTCCGACTGCAGGATGCGCAGCCCGGCCAGACTGTCAGCGGCCTCGATGGCCACATAGCCGAGGCTGCCCAAGACCTCAGTCACCAATAAACGCACTGACGATTCGTCATCCACCACCAGCACCGTTTCGCCATCACCGGCAAGCACGGCGCCAGACACCGGCGCGGCGACAGGCGCAGGCGCCGCCTCCTGGGCGTGGCGTGGCAAATGCAGGCACACGGTAGTGCCCTGTTGCGGGGTGGAATCAATCGTGATCTGCCCACCCGACTGGTGCGCAAAGCCGTAAATCATCGACAACCCCAGACCGCTGCCCTGCCCCACCGGCTTGGTGGTGAAGAATGGCTCGAACGCCCGGCTGGCGACCTCGCTGCTCATCCCGCAACCGGTGTCGGTGACACGAATGCCGACGTATTCGCCAGCCTGCAAGTCGTGCCCCAGGTGACTTTGCTTATCCAGCCGTTCGTTAAGGGTTTCGATCAGAATAAGGCCGCCATGGGGCATGGCGTCACGCGCATTGATACACAGATTGAGCAGCGCGTTCTCCAGTTGTGCCGGATCGATCAGCGTGGTCCACAGATCGGCGGCGGCTTGCACCTTGATGTCGATGGAAGGCCCCACCGTGCGCCGAATCAGCTCTTCCATGCCCGCAATCAGCAGGTTCACATTGGTCGCAATCGGCGCCAGCGTCTGGCGCCGGGAGAACGCCAGCAGACGGTGAGTCAACGCTGCAGCGCGCTGCACCGCACCTTGCGCCACTTGCAGATAGCGATCGACATCGGCGACGCGGCCCTGCCCCAGACGCATGTGCATCAGTTCAAGGCTGCCGGAGATGCCTGCGAGCAAATTATTGAAGTCGTGGGCGATACCGCCGGTGAGCTGCCCCACGGCTTCCATTTTCTGCGATTGACGCAAGGCATCTTCCACCGCTTCACGCTCGCTGATGGCCTGGACAATGCGCTGCTCCAGCGTCAGGTTGAGTTCCTGCACCGCAGCTTCTGCTTTTTTGCGAGCAGTGACGTCGATGGATGAGCCGATCAGGCCGACAATCTGGCCTGCTTCGTCGCGCAACGGCGCCTTCAATGACAGCCAGATGGCGTCAGAACCGTCGGCCAGCTTGACGTGCTCCTCGACCTCCTCGGCAACACCCGCGTTCATGATGCGACGGTCGGTCGCCATGATGACCCGGGCCTGATCCTTGTCTTCCAGGTACTCGAAATCGGTCTTGCCAATGTAAAACTCGGGGGGTTTGCCAATCAGCTCGGTGGTGCCGTGATTGGCCACCAGCATGCGGCCCTCGCGGTCTTTGGCAAAGACCACGCCGGGCACTGCAGCAATGAGCGTGCGCAGCAGGCTGGTGCTGCGGTCACGTTCCGCTTCAGCCAGGCGCCGCGCGTGGACATCGAGCAGTACGCCGAGAAACCGCGACGGTTTGCCGCTGACGTGGTATTCGACCCGGCCCCTGGCCTGGACCCAGCGGTAATCGCCATCGCCACGCCGAACGCGATACTCGCACTGGTAAGCGCCGCCACGGGCCAGTGCGAGCCTGATCTCATGTTCGACGCGCGGCCGGTCTTCGCCATGAATGGTTTTTATCACCTGTTCAAGGGGCAAGCCTGCGCCAGCTTCCTGCGCCGTGATGCCGAACGACGCCGCATACAGTTCGTCGCCGACGACGCGATTGTCCTGCACATTCCACACCCAGGTACCGACGATGGCATGGGCATCAAGCGCCAGCTGCAGGCGCTCGGCGGTGCTGTCAGTCGGGAACTCAAGCGCGTTGGCCGGGTGGAAATCTCCCCTGTCTTCAGTCTTCATCTACGCGTACTGCCCGTTCAACCTGATGCGGCCGAACGGCCGATTTTTCGGATATTGCCGACGCCGGCAACGCTTTGCAATCAGACCTTGTGTCACGCGCTCAGACGGGAAATCACGCCGTTCAGGCCCAGCGACAGATCATGCAGGTCATTGCTGGCTGCCTGGGTGCGCTTGACGTTGTCCTGATTGGTGCTGGCGATGGCTGTGATCTCGGTCAGATTGCGCGAAATGTCCTCGGCCACGGAGGTCTGCTCTTCAGCAGCAGTGGCAATCTGGCGATTCATGTCGCGAATGGCCTCCACTGCCGAGGTGATGCGCAGCAGTGTTTCGCTGGCATTGGTCACCTGCGAGACGCTTTCTTCGCTGCGCGCCTGGCCGCCCTGAATCGCGACCACCGCGTCACTGGCGCCGGTCTGCACGGAGTTGATGATCTGGTTGATTTCTGCCGTGGATACCGCAGTGCGCTGCGCCAGGGTCCTGACCTCATCGGCCACCACTGCGAAGCCACGTCCGGCTTCACCGGCACGCGCTGCTTCAATGGCCGCATTGAGCGCCAGCAGGTTGGTCTGTTCGGCGATGCCGCGAATCACTTCCAGAACCTTGCCGATGCGCACGCTGTCGTGCTCCAGTCGCTGAATGACGCCAGCCGTGTTGCTGATCTCGTTGCGCATCAGATCAATGGTGCCCATGGTCGACTTCATCACCCTGCCGCCTTCCTGGGCATGGCGGTCAGCATCATCCGCCGCTTGGGCAGCCTGGGCGGCATGACGGGCTACTTCCTGCGCCGTGGCCGACATTTCAGTCATGGCGGTGGCCACCTGGTCAGTGCGTTCAAACTGCTCGGCGGTGCCCTGGGCCATCAGCGTGGCAATGGATTTCAATTCGTTACCGGCAACATCAAGCTCCGAGGTGCTGCTCTTGAGCCGGGTAAAGGTGTCGGCGAGGAAGTCGCGGAGGATGTTGGCCGCCACTGCCAGGCGACCCAGCTCGTCCTGGCGGCTGATGTTCACTCGCTCGCCGAACTTGCCGTGGCTGAGCTGGGACACATAGTCGATCAACAGACGGATCGGGGCGATGAGGTTGCGGTTGACTACCCACAGCGCGAGCAGACCGACCAGCAGAGCCGAAGCAAGCATGATCAGCGAGCCGAGCAGAATGGTGCGGTCGGCGGCGGCGCTGATCAGGGCCGACTGCTGCGAGCTGTTCTGGCGCAATTGCTCAACCAGTTGACTCATTTGCTCGCTGGCAGGACGGTCAACGCCCTTCACGGCTTCATCGCCCGCCACCGGATCACCGCCTGCGGCAATGAACGCATCACGACCGCTGCGATAGGCAACGCCCAGCGCCCGGTGCTCATCCATCAGCTTCTGCACCTGGGCGGTAACGTTGGCTGACATGCCTGGCACCGCCTTGAGCTTGCCCAGGGCATCCTGGACCAGGCGTTCCTGCGTTTCGAACTGCGCCCAGAACTTGTCGCGGTTGGCAGGCGTCTTGCCACGCAGCAGGACGTTTTTCCATTCCTGCACCTGGGTCTTGAACTGCAGGTTGGCTTCGTCCACGAGTTGTGACGCGCGCAACGGGCCGTCGAGCAGCCCTTGATAGGACTGCACATTGCTGGAGAGGAAATGGAAACAGGTCAATGCAATCAACAGGACCAGCACCAGACTGCCACCGAGCAGGCTCAATATCTGCAATCGAAGGGATTTAGCCATTAACGAACACCTCGGGGGGATGATCGGCGACGGCGCGCAGATCAGATAAAAATGTCGACTTCCGTGTGCTCGCAGTTACCGGCGCGGGCCGCGTAATGCACCTGCTAATGCCATCGGCTGGCGCATTGACATCTTTAAGGCCGCTGATCGATATCACAAGCGCGCCATTGTCTGGCGCGCCAGCTAAAATCGAGGATCAGTTCGTTTGCCCGAAAAACTGGCTCGGCCGCTGCAGTGCCGGATCGAAGGGGTTGATGCGTGCGCTGATGAGTGCCGCTTCGCGTTTGAGCAACTCCACCACTGCGGGCAGGCGGTCGGGGCCCAGGCGATCAGCAATAGTGGCGACGCTCAAGGCCGCCACCGAGCGACCTTCCCGGTCAAAGATCGGGACCGCCAGCCCGGCCATACCCGGCAATGCGCCGGTGTTGCGCGCCGCATAGCCCTGGCGACGAACGTTTTCCACTTCGGAGCGCAGAAAGACTTCGTCATAAAGATGGAAATCCTTCAGGCGCG
Source organism: Pseudomonas viridiflava (assembly GCF_900585905.1). Lineage (GTDB taxonomy): Bacteria > Pseudomonadota > Gammaproteobacteria > Pseudomonadales > Pseudomonadaceae > Aquipseudomonas. The sequence continues at coordinate 544,897 of NZ_UTVH01000034.1, read as the reverse complement.
GCAAGTTATAGCGAATCACCGTGTCACGTTCTTCTTCCGGCAAAAACGCCAGAATCGCCAGGCTGCCCTGCCCCACGCCCAGGGCGACACGACCGCCGATGTCACCGGTGAACGTGCGGATCGGATAAGGCCCTTCGCTGCGGTCCAGACAGATGGCATCGAAACCGCTGCGCGCCAGTAAAAACAATGAATCCCCCAGCGATGCGCCGAGGCGTAGCATGCTCGGGCGCACCACGTCCCGCAGGTTGCCGCTCCTGCCGGCTTTGGCCGCCAGGGCGAAGAACTCGATGCTCAGGCGATAACGTTTGCTGCGCTGGTCCTGCTCAACCATGCCCTCGTCCATGAGATTGCGCAGCAGTCGATGGGTGGTGGGTTGCGACAGGCCCACGCGCTGCGCCAATTGCGTGACGCGCTCACCCCCATCGGCGCCATCACCCAGGCAACGCAACAGCGCAAACATTCGCGATACCGCACCCACACCCACACCTTTGTCGTTTTTATTCCGCTCACTGGAATTCATTCTGCAGCTCCACGCTGGTTTTTTTGCTCAGTGGAATAAATCGAAGAAACATACCGCCCAGTGAAATTCTTGCTTCCGCCCATCCTAGTCTTCGACTTAATCTCGGTCCACAGGGCGATTTGAATAACAGCGGGTAGCCGACTCGAGAAGCGAGCACCCACGTCCATTGCACCCGCGACACGCTTTTCATTTCGCATCTGCCCTAACACAACTGCGCTTTCTGCGCGCGTGAAGAAAGGTGGAACGCAGCCATGGCTTTTTTGCAGCTTGAAGGTTTGTCAAAACGTTATGGCGCCATCGACGCCGTCGTCGCTACCCATCTGGCGGTGGACAAGGGCGAGTTCGTCTCCCTGCTCGGGCCGTCCGGCTGTGGCAAGACCACCACGCTGCAAATGATCGCCGGATTTGTCGAAGTCAGCGACGGCCGCATCCTGCTCGACGGTCGCGACATTACCCATGCCAAACCCAGCAGCCGAGGCCTCGGCGTGGTGTTTCAGAGCTACGCGCTGTTTCCTCATATGAGCGTGGCGCAGAACGTTGCCTTCGGCCTGCGCATGCGCAAGGTGGCCGCCGCAGACATCCAGCGGCGGGTCGCCAACGTCCTGGCGCTGGTGCGCCTGACTGAACACGCCCAGCGTTATCCCCGAGAGCTGTCCGGCGGCCAGCGTCAACGCGTGGCACTGGCCCGGGCCCTGGTGATCGAGCCGCCGGTCTTGCTGCTTGATGAGCCGCTGTCCAATCTCGACGCCAATCTGCGCGAAGAAATGCAGTTCGAGATCCGCCGCATTCAACGCGAAGTGGGCATCACCACCCTGATGGTGACCCACGATCAGGCCGAAGCGCTGTCCATCAGCGACCGGGTGGTGGTCATGCAGGCCGGGCGCATCACCCAGATCGACGAGCCATACACCCTGTACGAACATCCGCGTACGCGCTTTATTTCCTCGTTTGTCGGCAAGGCCAACATGCTGCCAGGTGACCTCGATGCGCAGGGCGTCGCTCAGGTAAGACAGACGCCAGGAGACGGCGCGCTGACCCTCAGCCTGCGCCCGGAAAAGATCGACCTGGTGGCCGCAGGCAGCGGACGCCTGCAGGGCAAGGTGGTCACCCGATACTTCCTCGGCAGCCAGTGGCTTTACCGCATCGAAACGGCCATCGGCGAGCTGACCGTGGTGCGCCGCAACGAAGGTGACGCGCCCATGGCCGAGGGCACTGAAGTGGGCATGGACTGGCACGCCGACCTGCTGCGGGTACTGGCTGCCGACGAGGTGCGCTCGTGAGCCTTGCCACCGCGCTACGGCGCGGCGCCCGTGGCTACCTGCTGTCGGCACCGGCGCTGGCGCTGTTCACCGGTTTGCTGCTGTTGCCGTTAGCCCTGACCCTGATCCTGTCGTTCAACGTGTTCGACTATGAACTCGGGGTCAACAGCGACGCGTACACCCTGACCCACTACGTGGCGGTGCTGACCGATTCCTACTTCTACGAAATCTTCCTGCGCACGTTCTGGATCAGCGCGCTGGTGACCCTGCTGTGCGTGGTGATTGGCGTGCCAGAGGCCTACATCCTCAGTCGCATGGGCACGCCCTGGCGTTCGATATTCCTGATCCTGATTCTCACTCCGCTGCTGATTTCAGTGGTGGTGCGCGCTTTTGGCTGGAGCCTGCTGCTGGGCGCCGACGGGCTGATCAATCAAGCCATCCAGGCGCTGGGCGGGCAACCGGTGAAAATGCTCTACACGCCGTTCGCCGTCATCATCGCGCTGGTGCACGTGATGCTGCCGTTCATGATCATCCCGGTGTGGACGTCACTGCAGAAACTCGACCCCGCCGCCGAACACGCCGCATTGTCGCTGGGCGCGAGCCAGGCCAAGGTGATGCGTCTGGTGGTCTTGCCCCAGGTCATGCCTGGCGTGCTGTCCGGCACGCTGATCGTCTTCGGTCTGTCGGCCAGTTCATTCGCGATCCCAGGCCTGCTGGGCGGACGCCGCTTGAAGATGGTCGCCACCGTGGTCTACGACCAATACCTCTCGGAACTGAACTGGCCCATGGGCGCGACCATCGCGGTGGCGCTGTTGCTGGTCAACCTGCTGGTCATGCTGTCCTGGAACCGGATGGTCGAAGGCCGCTACAAGAAAACCCTGGGGGAATGACCGATGTCTAGAAACGGTACGCTGGCCCTCTCGTTTCACGCCCTTGTGGTGGTGTTCATGATGGCCCCGCTGGTGGTGGTCTGCCTGGTGGCATTCACCCCGGAAAACACCCTCAGCCTGCCGACCTCGGGCTTCTCCCTGCGCTGGTTCCGGGCCATTTTCGAGCGTGCCGACTTTGTCGACTCGTTCTATAACAGCCTGATTCTGGCGTTTGTCGCCGCCACGTTGGCGACGGTGATCGCAGTGCCTGCCGCACTGGCGATCACCCGCCATCAGTTTCCCGGCCGCGGCTTTCTCAATGGCCTGTTTTTGTCGCCGATCATCATTCCCCACCTGGTGCTAGGTGTTGCCCTGCTGCGCCTGTTTGCGCTGATGGGGGTCAACGGCAGCTTCTTCTGGCTGACGCTGGCCCACGTGGTGATCATCACGCCGTATGTCTTGCGTCTGGTAATCGCCGCAGCCATCGGCATCGACCGCAGTGCCGAACAGGCAGCCGAATCCCTGGGCGCGAGCCGTTTCACCCTGTTTCGCCAGATCACCCTGCCAATGATTCTGCCCGGCGTGGCAGGTGGCTGGCTGCTGGCATTCATCAACAGCTTTGACGAAGTGACCCTGTCGATCTTCGTCACCTCGCCCGCCACGCAGACACTGCCGGTGCGTATGTATGTGTACGCAACCGAATCCATCGACCCGATGATGGCAGCCGTCTCGGCGCTGGTCATTGCGCTGACGGCGCTGACCATGATCATTCTCGACCGGGTTTACGGCCTGGATCGGGTGCTGGTGGGCAAACATTGATTCCCTGGCCTGGAGCGCACTGATGGCATTGCTCAAACGTCTGGCCGAACATGACCGGCCTGCGCTGACCTTCACCCTTGACGGCATCCCCGCCAGCGGCCTGGAAGGCGACACGTTGCTGACCGCCGTGCTGACGCGCAGCGAACACCTGCGCGGCAGCGATTTCAGCGCCCAGCCGCGCGCCGGGTTCTGCCTGATGGGCGCGTGTCAGGATTGCTGGGTACGCCTGGGCGACGGCCGCCGCGTACGCGCCTGCTCGACGCTGCTGGAACAGGGCCTGGACGTGCGCCGCGACCCCGGACGCCAGTCATGAGCCCGACGAATGTGGTGATTGTTGGCGCCGGCCCCGCCGGCATCCGCGCGGCGCAGACTCTGCAGCGCCATGGTGTGCAGGCTTGCCTGGTGGACGAAGGCCTGCGCGGCGGCGGTCAGATCTATCGCCGCCAACCCGAAAATTTTCGCCGCTCGGCCAAGGCTTTGTATGGTTTCGAGGCAAGTAAAGCGCAGTCGGTCCACGCCGCCATCGACGCGCTGGCGGGCAGCATCGACTATCGCCCGCAAACACTGGTGTGGAATGCTCAGGATCGTCAGCTGGATGTGATCGGACAAGGGGGTGCCGGGCAGATCGACTATTCGCACCTGATCGTCGCCACCGGCGCCACCGATCGCGTGCTACCCGTGCCAGGCTGGACATTGCCGGGGGTCTACAGCCTGGGCGCGGCGCAGATCGCCTTGAAGTATCAGGGCTGCGCCATTGGCGAAGGCGTGGTCTTCGCCGGCAGCGGCCCGCTGCTGTATCTGGTTGCTTACCAGTACGCCAAAGCCGGAGCCAGGGTGCTGGCGGTGCTCGACAGCGCGCCTTTTTCGGCACAGTGCCGCGCCCTGCCCGCGCTGGCCCGGCAACCGTTGACGCTGGCCAAGGGGCTGTACTTTCGCGCCTGGCTGAGTGCACGTGGCATCGCCGTGCATCAGGGCGCGACGCTTGCACGCATCGATGGCGAAACCCGGGTCAGCGCGGTGCAATTCCGACGCCAGGGACAGTCGCAGGTGCAAACGCTCGCCTGCGACGCAGTGGCATTCGCCCACGCGTTGCGCAGCGAAACCCAATTGGCTGACCTGCTCGGCTGCGAATTTCAGTGGAGCACGCTCAATCGCGCCTGGCTGCCCCGCCGCGACGAAGCCGGGCGCAGCAGCGTCGCAGGTATTTACCTGGCCGGCGACGGTGCAGGCATCATGGGTGCCGACGCCGCCGAAATGGCCGGAGAGCTGGCGGCACTGGCGCTGCTGGCAGACAACGGCCAGCCGGTGGACGCCGCCCGCATCGCGCTGTTGCAGAAACAACTGAAGCGCATTGAGGGATTTCGCCAAGGCCTGGAAACCGCTTTTCCGTTCCCCGACAACTGGGCCCTGCAGGTGCCTGACGACACGCTGATCTGCCGTTGCGAAGACGTCAGCGCAGGCGACATTCGTGCGACCGTCAAGGAGGGGCACTGGGAAATCAACCGGGTCAAGGCCATGTGCCGGGTTGGCATGGGCCGCTGCCAGGGACGCATGTGCGGCCTGGCGGCTGCGGAAATCATCGCTCAGTGCAGCGGCCGTGAATTGCCCGGCATTGGCCGGTTGCGCGGGCAGGCACCGATCAAGCCGCTGCCTTTTGGCATCGAGGCCCGACCATGAGCCTGATTCAGGAAACCCACGCATTGATTATCGGCGGCGGCATCGTCGGCAGCTCTGCCGCGCTGGCGCTGGCGAACCGAGGCCAGAGCGTCGTCTTGCTGGAGCGGGATTTCTGTGGCTCGCACGCAAGCGGCGTCAACTATGGCGGCGTGCGTCGCCAGGGTCGACCGCTGAGCCAACTGCCGCTGTCGCAACGGGCCCATGAAATCTGGGGCGGCCTGCGCGGGCTGATCGGTACGGACGGCGAATACCGGCGCTCCGGCCATCTCAAGCTGGCGCGCAGCGAACAGGACATGCACGCGCTGCGCGCCTATGCTCAGGCCTCTCAGGGATACGGCCTGGCGCTGCAATTGCTTGACCGTGAACAATTGCGCGCGCGCTTTCCCTGGGCAGGCGATATCGCCGTGGGTGCTTCGTTGTGCGCCGACGACGGTCACGCCAACCCGCGCCTGGTGTCGCCTGCGTTCGCTCGCGCGGCTCAGCATGCCGGGGCGCAGGTGATCGAGCAGGCCGAGGTGATCGAAGTCAGCCACGATGGTTCAGCGTTTCTGGTGCGCTGCAGCAACGGCCTGAGCCTGCGCGCGCCCTGGTTGCTCAACTGCGCCGGGGCGTGGGCCGCCAGCCTGGCCGCGCAGTTCGACGAGCCGGTGCCGATGGTGGCCGGGCATCCGGCGATGCTGGTCACCGAACCGCTGCCGCTGTTCATGGACGTCAGCACCGGCGTAGAAGGCGGCGGCATTTATGCGCGTCAGGTTGCCCGTGGCAACTGTGTGCTGGGCGGTGGTCAGGGTTTTGCACTCGACCCGACCCGCACCCGGCCGGGGCAGGCGGCAGTGCTGGACATCCTGCGCGACGCCGTCGAGCTGTACCCGGCACTGGCCGGTGCCCATGCCATCCGCACCTGGAGCGGCACCGAAGGCTACTTGCCGGATCGCGAGCCGGTGCTCGGCCCCAGCGCCACCCGGCCAGGCCTGCTGCATGGCTTCGGGTTTGCAGGCGCCGGTTTTCAGATCGGCCCGGCGGCAGGTGAGGCCCTTGCAGAATGGGTGTGCACGGGTCGTTCGGTGATTTCTCTGGAGGCGTTTTCCATCCGCCGCTTCAAACCTCTGTCGCAACAACAGCAACCCTTGCTCGAGTCCACTGTCCCCACCCCCATGTTCACAGGAAGGTCACTGTCATGAAGCACTTCAACCGTTTCGCCCTCTGCGGCCTGCCGCTGACCGTCTTGCTTGCCACCACGCCTGCTCAGGCGCAGACCACGCTTTATCTGGGCATGAATGGCGGCACCATGGAGCGTCTCTACGCCGATCAGGTGCTGCCACCGTTCGAAAAAGCCAATGACGTCAAGGTGGTGATCGTTCCCGGCACGTCTTCGGACATCCTCGCCAAGGTTCAGGCCAGCAAGGACAACCCGCAGATGCACGTGATGTTCCTCGACGACGGCATCATGTACCGGGCCATTTCCATGGGCCTGTGCGATCCGCTGCAGCCGAGCGCATCACTGGCTCAGTTGCCTGCCAAGGCGAAAATCAAAAATGAAGCCGCTGCAGTCAGCCTGGGTGTCACCGGGCTGGCCTACAACAGCCGGATGTTCAGTGACAACGGCTGGGCGCCACCGACTTCATGGATGGACCTGGCCGACAAGAAGTACAAAGACAAGGTGGTGTTCCAGTCTCTTGCCTCGTCCACCTTCGGTCTGCACGGCTTCCTGATGTTCAACCGCATTCAGGGCGGCGACGAGAGCAATGTCGAACCCGGCTTCACTGCGTGGCCAAAGACCGTTGGCCCCAATGTGCTGGAATACATTGCCAGCTCAGCGAAGATCTCCGAGATGGTCCAGACCGGCGAAGCCGCGTTGTTCCCCCTGACGCCCACCCAGGTCAGCGCGCTGAAAGCAAAAGGCGTGTCGGTGGAGTACGCTCCACCCAAAGAAGGCGGCGTGGTCCTCAATGTGGCGGAGTGCACCATCGCCAAAAACGACCAGCCGGAACTGGCGCAGAAACTGGCCGCGTATCTGCTGACCGCCGAGGCCCAGGCGCCTGCTCTGGAATTCGGCGACCAGATTCCATCCAACCCCACCACCCCCACCAGCGACAAGACTCGTGCTCAGGTGCAGGCCATGAACACGTACCTGGAAACCGCCGTGACCATCGACTGGGATCAGGTCAACCAGACTCGCCCCCAGTGGAATGCCCGCTGGAACAGGAGTGTAGAGCGCTAGGACATAGCTAGCTGAGTTGGAAAACCCTTGCGTAGGAGCGCGCTTGCCCGCGATAGCTTCAGCACAGGCGATATATTCATCAACTGACAGACCGAATCGCGGGCAAGCGCGCTCCTACAGAAAACGGATTCGTGGTTTTTGATTGGGCCTTCGCTGTCGCTCATCCACCTATGCAACCAAATGTTTCAACTATCCCGAACCAGAACAGTCACACCCCCATTGCCCCACCGTTGCGGGGTATGGTTTTGAGATCTGGAGCCCATGACTTTTCTGGTTTGGATGAGCGTGCTCGGCGTATTGCTGATGCTGCTCGCATTGACGTCTTCGTATCTGCGCTGGATGCCCGTGACCACTTCGGCGGTGTGTCTGGCGTTTGGTTTCGCGCTGGGCCCTGGGGGTCTGGACGTGGTGGACATGGATTTTCGCGAGTCCGCTGGCTGGCTTGAACGGCTGACCGAAGCGGCTGTGCTGTTTTCCCTGTTCAGCACCGGGATCAAATTACGCCTGCCGTTTCGCAGCAAGGCCTGGCACTCAGCCTATTGGCTGGCCGGGCCGGTGATGCTGGCGACCATCGCCGGCGCCGCCGTTGCCGCCCATTACCTGCTGGGCATGTCCTGGGGCCTGTCGCTGTTGCTCGGCGCCATGCTTTCGCCAACCGACCCCGTGCTGGCATCGCTGGTGCAGGTCAACAGCGCACAGGATTTTGACCGCCTGCGCTTTGGTTTGTCTGGCGAAGCAGGGCTGAACGATGGCACTGCTTTCCCGTTCGTGATCTTTGCGCTGATGTTTCTGGCCAATGCGGGCGGCGATTTCAACTGGACCCAGCACTGGGCGCTGAAGAATCTGGTCTGGGGCGTACCCCTGGGCTTGCTGATCGGCTACGGCATGGGCCGTGGCGTTGGCCACCTGATGATTCATTTGCGGATCAAGAACGCCGACAGCACCACTTCACCCAATGATTTCCTCGCGCTGGCGCTGATTGCGATCTCTTACGTCACCGCTGATGCGCTTGGCGCCTTTGGTTTTCTTGCAGTGTTCACTGCCGGGCTGGGGCTGCGTCAGGCTGAAGCCCAGATTACTCAGTCCAAAGTCCCCGCTGAACACCTGGCGCAACCGGTCATCGGTCACCTGACCGGCACGCCCGAGCGTGCAACGGTAGGCGAGGAAGATGACCTGAGCGCTCAGGAGCTGGCCGCTGGGGTCATGATGGGCGACATGATGGCTTTTTCCAGCCTGATTGAGCGTTCGATGGAGGTGCTGTTGATTACCCTGCTCGGCGCTTCCCTGGCCCTGTACTGGGACTGGCGCGCCGTCGGCCTGGGGCTGGTGCTGTTCTGCGTTATCCGCCCGCTTGCCGTATGGCTGCTGATCAGCCCACGGCTGCTTAATGGTCGGCAGAAAGCCCTGGTCGGCTGGTTCGGCATTCGTGGTATCGGCAGCCTGTTCTACCTGTGTTTCGCCCTGGGTCATGGCTTGCCCGATGACGTCGCCGAAATTGCCACCAGCATGACGCTGTCGGTCGTAGCACTGAGCATTCTGCTGCACGGGGTGAGCATTCAACCGCTGCTGGAGCGCTACGAGCGTAGTATCGAAAGAGCAAAAACCAGGCAGCCCCAGGCATGACCGCAGGACTGTGCAAGCCACGCCATACAAGGGCTGCAGGCGGGTCATTGAGCTTGTCGATGAACCTATCGGGACAAGCGATTGGACTGCGGCATTTCGACTCAGTTAGCGTGCTTACTAATTCAGGCAGCGCAGGCTTCCTTCTGCGGCTCCACGCACCTGCGTGCAAACGCAACGCGCGCAACCCAACCCTGAACCCAGGACTTCGTCGGCCCCGCCAGGCGCTGGCCGCACATTCAGACTGGACGCTGAACTTCCATTTTTCTGGTGACTGACCGCAGGCGACCCGGCCTGCGGTTTCACACAGCGTGAGTCTTTGAAATGTCCGTAAATACGCCGCAACAGATTGCCGAGCTGACCATTGAAGCCGGCGCCAAAAAAGCCCACCTGCCGGTGCTTTCAATCATGATTCTGGGGTTTCTCGCCGGTGCGTTCATCTCCCTTGGTTTCTTGCTCGACATCCACGTCAGCACGATGATCCCGGCGCAGTGGGCGTCCCTGGGCAATCTGCTGGGGGCTGCAGTGTTTCCCGTCGGCCTTATCCTGGTGATTCTGGCGGGCGGTGAACTGCTCACCGGCAACATGATGAGCCTGCCGATGGCCATGTTCGCCGGTCGCATTCCGCTCGCGGCAGTGGCGCGCAACTGGTTGCTGGTGACGATGGCCAATCTCGCAGGCGCGTTGTTCGTGGCGTATTTTTTCGGCCACCTGCTAGGCCTGACCGAAGGCGCGTACCTGGCTAAAACCCTGGCGATTGCCCACGCCAAGGTCAACGCTGACTTCAGCCAGGCGTTCATTTCCGGTATCGGCTGCAACTGGCTGGTGTGCCTCGCGGTCTGGTTGTCTTATGCGAGCAAGGATGTGGCCGGCAAGATCCTCGGCGTGTGGTTCCCGGTCATGGCATTCGTCGCCATCGGGTTTCAGCACGTCGTGGCTAATATGTTTCTGATTCCTGCCGCTATATTTGCTGATGCCTTGAGCTGGCAGCAGTTTTTCGAGAACTTCGTCGCTGTGTTTCTGGGCAATGCCATTGGTGGCGCGGTGTTTGTCGGTCTGGCTTACTATGTATCTTATAGCCGCCAGCCGGTGACCCCGGATACCTCAGCGGCTGCACCGCGCGTTTCGCAAAACGTATAACGTCACACCGGCAGCGCCTGTTCCTGGCTGCCGTCGAGAGTTGAGAAGGTGGAAATGTCAGAGCGTACGCTGATGGACAGCTTTGCACGCAAGGTCGATTACCTGCGGATGTCAGTGACAGACCGTTGCGACTTCCGCTGCGTGTACTGCATGGCTGAAGAAATGACCTTTCTGCCGCGCCAGCAGATTTTGTCGCTGGAGGAGATTTATCAGGTTGCCGAGCGTTTCGTGGCGCTGGGCACGCGCAAGATTCGCCTGACGGGCGGCGAGCCCCTGGTGCGCTCCGGTATTGTCGGCCTCTGCGAACAGATCGCCGCCCTGCCCGGCCTGCGCGAATTGTGCATGACCACCAATGGCTCCCAGCTCGACCGCCTGGCGCAGCCGCTGTTCGATGCCGGGGTTTCCCGACTGAACATCAGCCTGGACAGCCTCGATCCGGCGCGCTTCAAGGAGATGACTCGGACAGGCGATCTGGCCAAGGTGATTGCCGGTATCGACGCTGCCAACGCGGCAGGCTTTGTCCACACCAAGCTCAATTGCGTGGTGATGCAGGGCCGCAACGATCACGAGATCAACGACCTGGTGGCGTTCGCGATAGAACGCAAGCTCGACATCTCGTTCATCGAAGAGATGCCCTTGGGCGCGATCAGCGATCACAGCCGCGCCGAATCCTTCTATTCCAGCGATCAGGTACGCGAGCGGATTGCCGAGCGCTACACCCTGATTCAGTCCACCGAGTCGACTCAGGGTCCTTCGCGCTACTGGCGTCTGGCCGAAGCGCCGGACATCCGCGTCGGTTTCATTTCGCCCCATAGCCATAATTTCTGCGCAACCTGCAACAGGGTGCGCCTGACGGTTGAAGGGCGCCTCCTGCTGTGCCTGGGCAACGAGCACTCTGCCGACCTGAAGGCTGTTCTGCGGGCCAACCCCGGCCAGCCGGAGAAGCTGGAAAAAGCCATCATCGACGCCATGCAGCTCAAGCCCTGGAGCCACAACTTCAGCGTCAATGACGAGGTGCAAGTGGTGCGTTTCATGAACATGACCGGCGGCTGATCAGCCCTGCGCCACCAAGCCTTCGAACGCTTCCTCGATCATGCTGACGCTGGTGGGCCGCACCAGACGCGTCAGCTCGACGCCGTCACGCATGAAGATCAGCGTCGGCCACAGCTTGACCCGAAATGAACGCCCCAGCGCACGGCCACTGCCGTCCTCGATTTTCAGCTGACGCACCGCCGGGTAATCCGCCAGCACCTGGTTGATCAGCGGCTCGGCAGCGGTGCAGTGGCCGCACCCGTCAGTGCCGAATTGAATAAGCGTGGCACCGGGCAAGGCGTCGACTTCAGTGCGCTCCGGCGCGGTGGTGCCGTAAGGCTGCGTTGTCATCAGGATTCTCCATTGCTGTGCACACCCTCGCAGCGAGGATGACTGTCAGCTTTGAATACCCTCGCGCGACGAAGGTTCGATGCAATCCAGGGCGCGACCGCGCGTTAGAGTTGCATGCCATCGCGTGCCACCACCACCTGGGCGGGCAGTTCATGGAGGTGCTCCTGCAGCCAGGCGTCGAAGGTATGACCGACGTGGGTCAATAGTGCTTTGGCCGGTTGCAGGCAGGCGATGGTTGCAAGCGCCAGGGTCAGGTCATTGTGGTTGCGCGGCGGCTGCGCTTGGGGTGGCAGTGAGCAGTCGAGGATCAGCGCATCCAGTGGCTGACCTTGCAAATAGTCCTGTGTGGCCTCGGGCAGGCCCACGGTATCAGTCAGGTAGGCCACACGCCTGCCCTCGCCTTGCAGCAGGTAGCCAAGGGTTGGCCTGGAATGCAGCAGCGGCAGTGCTGTCACCGCCAGTTCGCCCAATTGCCGTGTTTCGAATGGCACGAAGGGCTGGCTGAAATCGAGAATGCCCGGGTGCTTGTAGAGGTCGGCCAGCCCTTCCGGGTCTGCCGGGCCATGCACCGGTATCACCAGACCCTGGCCCCAGCGCAGGTGCAGCAGGCCCTGAGCGTGATCGGCGTGGTAATGGGTCTGCAGAATGCCGCTCAGGCTACCGGGCGCAAAGCGCTCGGTGAGATCGCTCAGGCCGCTGTCGATCAGCCAGCGCTGATCGCCACATTCGACCAGCGCACAGCACGGGCGTCGCCGCAGGGCTGTGTCCTGCTGCGCGGCTTCGCAGGCGCGGCACTGGCAGCCGTAGACCGGCACCTGACGCGCGTCACCCGTACCCAATAATGTCAGGCGCATGCCTGGGCGCCCGCGAGGCGTTGCAGCAGGCGATCAGCGGTATGTTGCAGCGAGCCGGAATTGTCCAGCACCCACAGCCCGGGATCATCAGCCAGCAACTCCCGCGCGAAGCGGGCATTGCGTTGCAGCCGCGCCTCGATGTCGCTTACCGATTCGCGTCCTCGGGCCAACAGGCGCTGACGCAAGGTGCTTTCATCCACGGTCAGCAGGATCGCCAGCAAGTGCGGATAACGCCGACGCGCTTGCGGCAGATGCCCGCGCGAGCCGTTGACCAGCACGTCCAGCCCTTGCGCCAGCCATTCGTCAATTTCAACCGGGATGCCGTAATGCAACCCGTTTGCCTGCCAGCTCAGGGCAAACTGGCCCTGCGCCTGCAGGTCGAGGAAACGCTCCACCGACACTGCCTGCGCCGCTTCGCCCACGGCTTCTGCCGAGCGCGTAATGACCCGCCGCACCACCCGGCAACCGCGCCGGTTCAGCTCATCGCGCGCCGCGTCCAGCAGGCTGTCCTTGCCCGAACCGGACGGGCCGATGAGATAGATCAACCTGCCTGCCATCAATACACCCTCTTGCCTTGCCGCCAGACCTGCTCAATGACCGGCAGCGCGTCGACGGTTCGGACCTGAACCAGGTCGGCGCGCAAGCCGACTGAAATTTCACCGCGATCGGCCAGGCCCGCTGCCAGCGCAGGCGCACGGCTGACCATGGCGACAGTCTGCGCCAGGGAGCAGTGCTCGCCCTGCCCGGCCAGGCCGAACGCGGCCTGCAGCAGGCTCGCCGGGTAGTAGTCGCTGGACAGTATGTCGAGCAGCCCCAGCCGCGCCAGATCGACCGCCGCCACATTGCCTGAATGCGAGCCGCCGCGCACGACATTCGGCGCCCCCATCAACACGCTCATGCCCAGACGGCGACAGCCCTGGGCAGCCTCAAGGGTGGTGGGGAACTCGGCGATGCTCATGCCGTAAGCGGCTGATTCCTCGACATGGGCCAGGGTGGCGTCGTCGTGGCTGGCCACCGACAGCCCGCGCTGCAGGCAATCGTCGACGATGGCACGCCGGTAACGGTCGCTGTACTCACGGGAATTGGCTACCTGCAGGACGATGAATTCCTCCATCTGCTGGTTGGACAAGTGGTACTTGCCCATGTAGTACTCGCGGTATTTGGACTCCAGCGCGAACTGCCGCTGGCCGGGAGAATGGTCCATCACGGACACCAGCTGCACCAGCGGCTGCGCCACCAGATCGCGGAACACACTGAGGGTGTCCGGATGGCACACCTCGCAGCGCAGATGCAGGCGATGCTCGGCGCGGGTCAGGCCGGCTGCACTGGCCTGGGCGATGGCATCGATCATTGTCGGCAATTGCTGCATGCGCTTGCCTTTGGGGTTGACGTCGCCGATGGACAAGGCGTCGAACACCGTGGTGATGCCTGAGGCGATAATCTGCGCATCGTGGCTGAGCACCGCCGAAGCCGAAGGCCAGTCCACACCGGGACGCGGCGACAGGTGTTTTTCCAGGTTATCGGTGTGCAACTCCACCAGCCCCGGCAGCAGGAAGCTGCCGTTAAGGTCCTGGGCGGCAGGCAAATGGCTGCGCCCGCTCTGCACCTCGGTAATCAGGCCGTCACGCAGCACCACAGTGCCGTCGAACACCTGGTCGGCAGCCACCACTCGGGCGTTGGTCAGAATCATTTCGCTCAGCATTGCAGCAGCTCCCTGGCGGTCAGTTGCAGCGGCGTCATGTCCAGATGGCGGTCGGCAACCGCCTCACGAGCGCTGCGGTCGTGGAAAATGCCAATCAGCGCCGCGCCTGCGCTTTTGGCTTCGCTCATCAGGTCGAGCACCACCTGGCGATTGCGCTCATCCAGCGACGCTGTCGGCTCATCGAGTAGCAGCAAAGGCCAGGGCACCATAAAGCCACGGGCGATATTCACCCGCTGCTGTTCACCCCCGGAAAACGTGCCCGGCGCCAGTTGCCACAGGCGCTGTGGAATGTTTAGCCGGGCCAGCAGGCTTTCGGCGCGCGCCTGGGCGTCGGCTCTGGACCAGCCGCGAGAAAGCGCAGGTTCCATGACCACATCCAGGCTCGACACCCGGGGGATGACCCGCAGAAACTGACTGACATAACCCATAGTCTGGCGCCGCACGTCCAGAATCTGCCGTGGCTCGGCGCCCACCAGCTCCAGCCATTGCCCGCCATGCTGCACGCGAATGCTGCCGCTGGCCGGTAGATAATTGCCATACAGCGTGCGCAGCAAGGTGCTCTTACCCGCACCGGAATCGCCCTGCAGCACCAGGCATTCGCCTGCACGCACCTTGAAACTCAGGCCGCGCAGGACGTTAAGCACCACACCGTTGTGCTGATGCAGCGTGAAGGTTTTCGCCAGGTCACGAACCTCGATTATGCTGTTCATCGAATACTCCTCAACAGGCACATCCCTCGACAGGCACATCATGGTTGCAGCACCGAAGACACCAGCAACTGCGAATACGGGTGCTGCGGATCATCCAGAATCTGGTCGGTCAGGCCGGTTTCCACCACCCGCGAGCGGCGCATGACGATCAACCGATCCGCCAGCAATCGCGCCACTGCCAGGTCATGGGTCACGATCACCACCGCCAGGTCCAGCTCGCGCACCAGGCCGCGCATCAGGTCCAGCAGGCGCGCCTGCACCGACACGTCGAGCCCGCCGGTGGGTTCGTCCATGAACACCAACCGAGGGCTGGATACCAGGTTGCGGGCGATCTGCAGACGTTGCTGCATGCCGCCGGAAAAGGTGCGCGGCAGGTCGTCGATCCGCGCGGGATCGATCTCCACCTGGGTCAGCCAGTCGATCCCGGCATCACGCAGTTGCTGATAATTGCGTGCGCCCTGGGCCATCAGGCGTTCGCCGATGTTGGCCCCGGCCGACACGCCCATGCGCAGCCCGTCCCGTGGGTTCTGTTCGACAAAGCCCCACTCGGTGCGCAGCAAGGTGCGTCGTTGCGCCTCGCTGGCGCTGTACAGATCCAGCACCCCACCGTCCTTGCCGCGGTAGGCAATGGCGCCGCGATCCGGCGGGCAGCGGCCGCTGAGCAACGACAGCAAGGTGGATTTGCCCGAACCGGACTCGCCGACAATCCCCAGCACTTCACCGGGGTACAGCTCGAAATCAACCCCCTGGCAGCCCTTGTCGGGGCCGTACAGTCGGGTCAGGTCGCGAACCCTGAGCAATGGCTGGCTATCGGCAGCCGCTTCGATCTTCACGTTGGCACTGATCATCGGCCTGCCTCCTGCTGCTGAACTACGCGCTGGGCGCAGTAATCGGTGTCGGAACAGACGAATTGCTGGGTCCCGGCATCGTCGACGATAAGCTCGTCCAGATAGGAGTCGGCGCTGCCGCAAATGGCGCAACTGTGGCTCCAGCGCTGAACCTCGAACGGGTGATCTTCAAAATCCAGACTCACCACCCGGGTGAACGGCGGCACCGCGTACAAACGCTTTTCGCGACCGGCACCAAACAGCATCAGGGCCGGGCTCATGTCCAGTTTGGGGTTGTCGAATTTGGGGATGGGCGATGGGTCCATGACATAACGCTCATCGACCATCACCGGGTAGGCATAACTGGTGGCGATATGGCCGTAGGTGGCGATGTCTTCGTACAGTTTGACGTGCATCACCCCGTAGTCATTGAGGGCGTGCATGGTCCGGGTTTCGTTTTCCGAGGGCTCGATAAAGCGCAGCGGCTCGGGAATCGGCACTTGATAGACCATGATCTGATCAGCGTGCAGCGACGTTTCCGGGATGCGGTGGCGGGTCTGGATGACTGTCGCCTCAGGCGTTCGCTCGGTGGTAGCGACCCCTGCAGTGCGGGCGAAAAAGCGCCGGATCGAGACCGCATTGGTGGTGTCGTCGGCGCCCTGATCAATCACCTTGAGCACGTCCTCGGCGCCCAGAATGGCCGCCGTCAGCTGCATGCCGCCGGTGCCCCAGCCGTAGGGCAGCGGCATCTCGCGGCCACCGAACGGCACCTGATAACCGGGGATTGCCACGGCCTTGAGCAGGGCGCGGCGGATCATGCGTTTGGTCTGCTCATCCAGATACGCGAAGTTATAGGCCTCGTCGCGCTGCGGCTGGGCCTGCTGGTAAGCGTTCATGGCTGAGACTCCTTGTGCGCGGCGGCGCGTAATGTGCGAATCAGGCCCAGTTCGGACTGGAAGTCGACGTAATGCGGCAGCTTCAGATGAGAGACAAAACCGGCCGCCTCGACGTTGTCACAGTGGGCCAGGACGAACTCTTGCTGCTGCGCGGGTGACTGGATCTCCTCGTTGAATTCCTCAGCCCGCAGGGCGCGGTCCACCAGCGCCATGGCCATGGCCTTGCGCTCGGCGTGGCCGAATGCCAGGCCATAACCGCGCGTGAACTGCGGCGGCTGCGTGGCAGAGCCGATGAACTGGTTGATCATTTCGCATTCGGTGACTTCGATGGCACCCAGGGCGATGGGGAAGCCCAGCTCTTCGGGTTCGATCCACACCTGGACTTCGCCGATGCGAATTTCCCCGGCAAACGGGTGGTTGCGGCCATAGCCGCGTTGCGTGGAATAACTCAAGGCCAGCAGAAAACCTTCATCGCCGCGCGCCAGTGCCTGCAGGCGCTCGGCCCGGCTGGCCGGGTATTCCAGCGGCTCGCGGGTCATGTCGGCAACCGGCGCATCGCTGTCTGCTTCGGCCTTGATCAGCCCTTCCCTGGCCAGCAGGCCCAGCACTCGCGGGCAAGGTTCCGGCGCTGCCTGCTCCTGCACCTGCGGCGCGGGGTACTCGCCTTCGGCCAGCAGGGTGAAATCCAGCAGCCGATGGGTGTAGTCGAAGGTCGGCCCGAGCAACTGGCCACCCGGCACGTCCTTGAAAGTCGCCGACAGGCGCCGATTGAGCTGCATGTTTGAGGTATCGATCGGCAGGCTGGCGCCAAAGCGTGGCAAGGTGGTGCGATAGGCACGCAACAGGAAGATCGCCTCGACGATATCCCCCGCCGCCTGCTTGATTGCCAGCGCGGCCAGCTGCTCGTCGTACAGCGAACCTTCGGTCATCACCCGGGCGACCGCCATCGGCAGTTGCTGGCGAATCTGCTCGACATCCAGCTCGGGCACCGCGGTGTCGCCCCGACGCTTGTGCGCCAGCAAACGGTGAGCGTTATCGATGGCCTGTTCACCACCCTTGACTGCGACGTACATCAGCGTTGCTCCTGTGCAGTGGCGGCCACGCGGGTGCTGCGCGGCAGGCCGAGCAGATCGCTGCCGGCCAGAAAAAACATGTCCAGGCCACGGGGGAAATTGTTGTGCACCTCGCGCTGTTGCCAGAAGGTTTCGCTCAATGGCAGCGCAACGCGGTTAAGCCGCTCGATACCCGGCCCTTGCCAGCCCAGCACGCGGCCACCGGCCAGGCTTGGCAGCTGAACCAGCAAGGTGCAGGACTGATCCGGGTAGCGGTCGTTGCCCAGCTCGAACCCGGCCAGGTCGTCCAGCTGGCTCTGATCGAGCAAGGCAAAGCGGGCGTGCTGGCGTTCGCTGACGATCGGGCAGCCACAGTGGAACGCCAGGTTGGCGCGAATCAGTGCCGTGTCAAACGCTGGCGCCAGCCACAGCGGCGTGTCGATATCCAGCAGAGTCAGGCACAGGGCGTGGGTTGCGTTGTCGAGGCCCACCAGCGCTGGCAGTTGTTGCGCCGCCTGCAAGGTGTGCAGTACACCCGGCCCGGCCAGCGCTTTGAGCGCGGCGCGGAAGCTGCGCTGGGCGTCGAGAACCTGATCGGCAAAAGCCGGTTGCAACAAGGCTGCGCTCATCAGTCTTCTCCTCTGACCAGGGTAAAAAATTCAACTTTGCTGGCGGCGGTTTGGGCTTCTTGCGTCGCCCGGCGGCGAGCTTGCGCAGCGGCCAGTGGCTCGATCAAATGCGCCAGCCAGTGCTGCTGCCGATTGCCTTGCAGATGCGCGTCGGCCAGCGCCGCCAGTTCGGCGCGGGGCTTGTCACGGCCAGCCAGGCAGCTGTAGCCGGTGCGCCCGTCCGCCAGGCGTACCACGCAGCGGGTCACACTCATCTCGCCGACGTTGAACGCCGCCCCGGTGCCGCCCATACGGCCGCGCACCAACGTCATGCCGACTTCCGGCGCGCGGATCAGTTGATAATCGACATCGCGCAGGGCCGGTTCATGGGCGTGCAGATCCGCTGCGGCAGCGCAGGCAAGCACGCCTATCCAGCGCTGACGTGCCGCGATCTCAGGGTCGCAAGGCGGTGTTACAGGTTCTTGAGCATTCATGCGGGGCATCTCCATCAGGCGATGAACTGATATTGAAAACGGTCGGAACGGCTGGTGGAGCGCGACAGCTCCACCGGCTGGCCGCGGCTGTCGCGAGAAACTGTAAGCACGGTAAGCACCGGCAAATGACGCGGCATCATCAGCAGGTCAGCCTCCTCGCGGCTTGGCAGGCGCGCGCCTACCAGGCTTAGGGAACGCGTCAGCGGCAGGTCGCGCTCGGCCAGGTACTGGCGCAACGAGCCGCGCTTGTAGCCCGCCAGCAACGCGCTGCGGCTGGCGCAGAAGCGATGGCGAATCAGGCTGACCGGCAGGCCATCGAGTTTGCGCAAGGTGTGCAACTCGACCAGCGGCGCGTACTCCGCGAGCAACAAATGCTCGGCGTCTTCGCCACTGGCCAGGCACGCCAGGCGTTGCAACAGGCTGGCGTCGACACCGATACCCTGAGCCGACAGCGACTGGCTGTAGGCACTGTCGGCGCGCATCGGGTAAATCAATGGCCGTTGCAG
The DNA here is from genome assembly GCF_900585905.1 of Pseudomonas viridiflava. GTDB lineage: Bacteria > Pseudomonadota > Gammaproteobacteria > Pseudomonadales > Pseudomonadaceae > Aquipseudomonas. The sequence goes on along the minus strand of NZ_UTVH01000034.1, from coordinate 525,740 downwards.
CACTTGCGTGCCTTTGCCCTGGCGCCGAAGCACTGCACCTTCGCGCACCAGCTCGTCTATGGCACGACGCAAGGTATGGCGGTTGACGTCAAAACGCGCCGCCAGCTGGACCTCGGCAGGCAAGTAATCGCCTGCCGTGTAAGCCATCAGCTCGCTGCGCAGGATATTGGCCAGCTCCAGGTACACCGGCTCAGCGTGTTGTCTAGACATGTCCATGGCTAAAAAAAGCGCCTTCGGGCACTCCTCCACTCAAATGAATTGTTTGCGCAAGCGTTGGGAAACAATGTCGATGGCGCTCACCACGCAGATGATTACCAGCAACACCGCACAGGTCTGGGTGAACTGAAAGGCCCGGATGTTCTCCCAGAGAATCACACCGATGCCTCCGGCGCCGACCATGCCCACAACCGTGGCGGAACGTACGTTGGATTCGAAGCGATACAGCGCGTAGGAAATCCACAGCGGCATGACCTGCGGAATCACCCCGTAGATCACTTCCTGCAAGGCGCTGGCACCGGTGGCACGCACCCCTTCCACCGGCCCGGGGTCAATCGCCTCCACGGCCTCGGCAAACAGCTTGGCCAGTACGCCTGTGGTGCTGATCCACAGCGCCAGCACCCCGGCAAACGGACCCAGGCCGACAGCGACCACAAACAACATCGCGAAGACCATTTCATTGATCGAACGGAACATGTCCATGACCCGGCGCAGTGGCTGGTGAACCCACCATGGCGTGATGTTCTCGGCGCACAGGATGCCCAGCGGCACCGAACAGACAATCGCCAGCACCGTGCCCCAGAGCGCGATCTGCACGGTGACGATCATCTCCTTGAGGTAGGAGCGCCATTCGTGAAAGTCCGGCGGAAAGAAGTCGGCAGCGAACGTCGCCATATTCGCCGAGTCGCGGTACAGCGCCAGCGGATTCATCTCGGCGCCCTGCCAGGCCCAGGCCAGCATGGCGATGAGCAACCCCCAGCCCAGGTACTGCAGCCAGCTGCGTTTGCCCACGGCCTGGCTGTACGCGGTATGCGTGGTGGTGCTTGTCATGATCGGATCTCACTTGAGGGGATGGGCGCGCGAGGCACGCGCCCGGGTCGCTCAACCAGCCTTCGCGGCGCTCTTGCTGTCCAGCTCGGTCAGGCGTTCCTGCAGCTTGCTCAGGCCGACGTCGATGTCCTTCAGGCGCTTGGCTTTTTCGTCGGCGCTCAAGGTGGTGCTGGCGACCACTTCGGTGCGTTGCTTGAACAGGTCCAGCTGGCGAATCGGCAGCAACTGGTCGTCACTGGATTTGAGGAAGCGGCCCAGTTGCATGCCCTTGAGCACAGCCTTTTCTTCGTCAGTGGTGCCGTAATCGGCGAAGAACTCGCGGATCTTCGCTTTGTTCTCGTCCGACAGGGCTTTGCTCCAGACCATCGGGTCTGCCGGGATCAGCGGCGATTTCCAGATCACCTTCAGCTTGGCGGCCATGTCGGGCTGGGTCACTTCCAGGCGGTCCCAGCTTTCAGTGTTGAAGGTCGCGACATCCAGCTGGCCCTTGGCAACACTCAAGGCGTTGACTTCGTGGCTGGAATTGAGCGTGCGCTTGAACGCAGTGGCGGCATCGACGTTGTTTTTGGCAAACACGTAATAACCCGGCACCAGGTAGCCCGACGTGGAGTTGGGATCGCCGTTGCCGAAAGTCAGGGTCTTGGCGTTCTTGAGCATGTCCTCGACCGAATTGATCGGGCTGTCCTTGCGCGCAATGATCACGCTCCAGTAACCCGGCGCGCCATTGGCGGCAGCGGTCTGGGCGAAGATCTCGCCGTTGGAACGATCCACGGCTTCCATCGCTGCCTTGTTGCCCAGCCAGGCGACATCGACCTTGTTGAAGCGCATGCCCTGAATCAGCCCGGCGTAATCGGAGGCGAATGTGGCGTTGATTTTCAGCCCGGTTTTCTCGCCCATGTCATCCAGAAACGGCTGCCAGACGCTTTTCAGGTTCTGCGAAGACTCGGTGGACATGATGCCGAAATTGATGACTTTATCGTCGGCCTGGGCCGTGCCCAGCAGGCAGCTGCTGAGCAGCACGACAGACGCAACGAGATGACCGATACGGTTCAACATGGAAGCACTCCAACAAGGATGGGTGGGGTGTCTGCAGGTGTGCAGATCAGTGTGTGCAAATCAGGGACGTGCGAGCGCCAGACGCGGCGCCCTGGCAGGTATCGCAACGGCATCCGGCGGCAGCGCACAGGCGTCGACGTCTGCCCCGTACAAATCATTGAGAAACAGCGCACTGAGCGTTCGGCCATCGCCGTCGAAGTGAATGCGTCCGGCCTTGAGCGCCACCGCCCGGGGGCAATACCGCGTGGCGTAATCGACCTGATGCAGGGTGACGACCACGGTCTTGCCATCGCGACGATTGATGTCGGCGAGGATTTCCATGACCTTGCGCGCCGATTCAGGGTCCAGGGAGGCAATCGGTTCGTCGGCGAGGATTACTTCCGCCTGCTGGGTCAGCGCCCGGGCAATGGCGACCCGCTGCTGCTGGCCACCGGACAGCGTCGAGGCACGCTGGGCCGCCAGGTCCAGCAGGCCGACCCGATCCAGCGACTGCAACGCACGCTGTTTTTCTTCTTTATTGAACAGTCCCAGGTTGCCGCGCCAGGCGGGCATGCGCCCCAGGCAACCGAGCAGCACGTTGTCCAGCACGCTGAGGCGGTTGACCAGGTTGAACTGCTGAAAGATGTAGCCGATATCGGCCCGCTGCTTGCGCACCTGGCGATTGAGGCGGCCACCGGCCTGCACTTCGCGGCCGAGCACTTCGACCCGGCCGCCCTTGTCACGATCACAGCAGGCCAGGCCCGCCAGATGACGCAACAGCGTCGACTTACCCGAGCCCGAGGCACCAATCAGCGCCACCATTTCGCCGTGTTGTATAGACAACTCCAGATCGATCAACGCCGGTTTGCGGGCAAAGGTCTTGTTCAGATGCTCGACGTGGATGGCGCGGGTCATGGGCTTCTCGATTCGGTTGCCTTCGGGTTGCAACTGACAGTAGGCGCGGCCCGTGTCAGTGGGGTGAACATGAAGTGACGGTTGGATAACGCTTTGGTGAAAGGTTGAGGTCGCCTGAAACGGCGTCGCGCGTCTGGCGGCGCGCAGTGGCAACTGGTAGCCTTGCGCCACCCCCGGGAGACACACGATGAGATGGACTTCACTGACCTTGGCCCTCGCCGCCTTGACCCTGGCTCATACCGCGCACGGCGACATCTTCAAATGCACCTCGGCGCAAGGTCAGGTGAGTTTTGCCGCCGTGCCCTGCAGCGACAGCAGTGCCGATGCTGTACGGCAGCGCCAGGGCCCGGCAAAAATGCTGCGCAACGGCGAGCCGGTGGACCACGCGCACAAGATCAACCTGAAGGCAACTGAGTTCCTGAAGGTCAGCGGGCGGCGCAAAGTCATCGTCTACGAAACCGAAAGCTACAAGCTCTACCAGCGCAACCGGCCGCCGCCGCCCACTGCCGTGTCGCAATGCCAGAGTCCGCTGTACACCAGCCAGTGTTTCGATCCTTCCGGCGGACAGTCGGTGAAACGTCCAGGCAAGTAGCCAGGGTGAGATGAAGAAGTTTTCAGAATCCGTTCAGGTGTTTTCCGCCAGAATGACGTTTTCGCCGTACTCCTTCAGGCAGACAAGATGACCCGAATTCTGACCATCGAAGACGACGCCGTCACGGCACAGGAAATCGTCGCGGAACTGAGCAACCACGGCCTGGAAGTGGACTGGGTCAATAATGGCCGCGAAGGTCTGGAGCGCGCCGTGAGCGGCGATTACGACCTGATCACCCTGGACCGCATGCTGCCCGAGGTGGATGGCCTGGCCATCGTCACCACCTTGCGCGCCCAGGGCATTGCCACGCCGATCCTGATGATCAGCGCGCTATCCGATGTCGACGAACGCGTGCGCGGCCTGCGCGCCGGCGGCGATGATTACCTGGCCAAACCCTTTGCGTCCGATGAAATGGCCGCCAGGGTCGAAGTGCTGCTGCGCCGTCGCAACCCGGTCAGTGCTGCCGAGACCCTGCTGACGGTGGGCGATCTGCAACTGAACCTGATCACCCGCGAAGCCAGCCGGGGGCAAAGCCCGCTGACGCTGCTGCCCACCGAGTACAAGCTGCTGGAATTTCTCATGCGCAACTGTGGCCAGGTCATTACCCGCATGATGATTTTCGAAGAGGTCTGGGGCTATCATTTCGACCCCGGGACCAACCTGATCGATGTGCACATCGGTCGCCTGCGCAAAAAGATCGACCCGCCCGGCCTGACACCACTGATTCGCACCGTGCGAGGCTCGGGCTATGTCATTGCTGAACCCGTCTAACGGCTGGCGCTCTTCCAGCAGCCGCCTGCTGGCGCTGTACAGTTTCCTCTTTGTCGCCTGGAGCTGCATCCTCATCGGTGTGGTGCAATGGGAAGTCAGCGGCTATCTCGGCAGCCTGGCACGTCATTCGCTGATGCAGCGTCAGCAACTGTTCGCCCGCTTTGAAGGCCAGGAGCTGATCGAGGCGCTGACCGCCAGTATGGCCTTCGACATGCGCGCCGTGGACGCCTACGGCCTGTTTGACGCCAACCTGCGCCCCTTGCACGGCCCGATCCGGTCGGTCCCGGCCAGCCTGCCGCTGGACGGCAACATTCACCAGTTGACCAACTGCGTGGACTCGGAAGACCCGCACATGCCCCGCGACACCTGCGATGCCGTGGTCAGCCAGACCCGCGACGGCCACTGGCTGCTGCTGGTGCGTGACAACGGCTCGCTGTCAGCCGTGACTACCCTGATCCTGCGTGCCCTGCTCTGGGGCCTGTCATTAACGATCATTCCGGGCATTGCCGGGTGGCACCTGTTGCGCCGTCGTCCGCTGCAGCGGATTCGCGGCATTCAGGCCAGCGCTGAAGCAATCGTGGCCGGTGACCTCAGCTGCCGTTTGCCAGTGTCGGCGCGGCGCGATGAACTGGACATGCTGGCGGTGATCGTCAACGCCATGCTCGACCGCATCGAAAAACTGATGAACGAGGTCAAGGGGGTCTGCGACAACATCGCCCATGATCTGCGCACGCCCCTGACCCGGCTGCGGGCCAAGCTCTATCGCATTCAGCAGCAGTCACCGGAAGACTCCCTGGTGGCTACGCAGATGGATCAGGTCATCGCTGAAGCCGACACGCTGATGGCGCGCTTTCGTGGCCTGTTGCGCATTTCCGAAATCGAAGACCACCAGCGGCGCTCGGCCTTCGTCGCGCTGCAGCCCGGCGCGCTGTTGCAGGAAGTGCACGACTTCTACCTGCCCCTGGCGGAAGAAGGCGGCGTCAGCCTGCAGTTGCGCATCGACGATCCGCTGCCACCCTTGCTGGGGGATCACGCATTGCTGTTTGAGGCGCTGGCCAACCTGCTGAGCAATTCGATCAAGTTCACGCCTGCAGGCGGCACGGTGATTCTGGGGGCCAGAGCCACCGGCGACAGCACGACTCTGGAGGTGCAGGACTCTGGCCCCGGCATCCCGGAACATGAGCGCCAGGCCGTGTTCCAGCGTTTCTATCGCAGCGAAGGCACCGCCCAGCCGGGGGGGTTCGGTCTGGGCCTGTCCATCGTCGCCGCTATCGTCAACCTGCACGGCTTCACCCTGGACATCGGCAGCAGCGAACTGGGCGGCGCCCGCTTGAGCCTGGCCTGTCGGCAGACGGTTGCCGTGGTCTAGTTGCCAGCATTCGATATCGCCGGTCCATTGTGCTGCCGCTTTCTATAAGATGACCGGGCTTACCCTGCCGACGTTGCATTGGCAGCGATCTTCGAACCTGCGACAAAGCGAGATGATGCAATTGACTGATATCGACGCCACTCTGGCCGACTGGAACGACCTGCAGGCCACAGGGCAAGACGGCTGGGGGTTGCTGATGGGCAACGGCGCGAGTCTGGCGGTATGGAAAGGCTTTGCCTACGACTCGCTGTTCGACCTGTCCCAGACCACCCGCAGCAATCCCATGAGCCGCACTGAACTGGCCGTTTTCAGCGCGCTGCAGACGAATAATTTCGAACCGGTATTGAGTGCACTGAAGTCGGCCATGCGAGTCAATGCCGCACTGACCATCAGTTCGTCGTCACCGCGCAACCGCTACTTCGCCATCAAGGAAGCACTGATCCATGCGATCCGCTCAGTGCACATCCCCTGGCGGCTGATCAAGACCGATACCCTGGCGCACCTCAACACCGAGTTGCAGCGCTACACCAGCGTGTATTCCAGCAATTACGACCTGCTGGGCTACTGGGCTGTGATGCATCAGCCCGAGGCGTTCGATGACTTGTTCAATGCCGACGCCACCTTTGATATGCACGCCACGCAGCGCGCTGCCACCCGCATGCTGTACCTGCACGGTGGCATGCATCTGGTGAAGAACCTGGACGGCAGCGTGCGCAAGCTGGAGTCATCGGAAAGTACCCTGCTGGGCAGTTTCGCCATCAACGCTTTGGATGACGTGCCGCTGTTTGTCAGCGAAGGCAGTTGCGCGGAGAAAATGCAGATCGTGCGCTCGTCGGATTACCTGTCGTTCTGCCACGCGCAACTGGCCCGGCACAGCGGCGGCCTGTGTATTTTCGGCCATGCACTGGGCAAGCAGGACGCTCATATCCTGGCAGCGATCCGTCAGGCGCGGCCAGCTCGCATCGCCATTTCAATCCCGCCGCGTAGCGCAGCGTTCATTCAGTCGCAGAAGCGCCATTATCAGCAGCTGTTTGCAGGCCTCGAGACCGAGCTGAGCTTCTTTAACGCCCAGACTCATCCCCTGGGCCAGCCGCACGTCTTGGTAGCCGCTGATCACAAGGGGCACTGAGCCCCTTATCCGGCCTTGATGACCTGTTCGAGCCAGGCCCTCAGGTCTCGTACTTCGGCCTCGTTGACGCCATGGGGCAGACCAGAATAGGCATGAAATTGCGGGCTGATGCCCTGGGCTTGCAGATAAGCCTGGGCATCACTGGCGCCCTTGAGCGGGATCAGCGTGTCGAGGCTGCCATGGCCGATGAACACCGCCAGCTTCTGCCGCGCCGGGTCGGGCTTCAGCTCGGCCTGCAACACTGGCAGCATGTGCCCGCTCAGTGCTGCAAAACCGGCCACGAGTTGCGGCTCGCGCAAGGCCAGTTCATAACTCATCATCGCGCCCTGGCTGAAACCCACGAGATACACCTTCGACGCTTGCGTATGGTACTTGCGCGTCGCCTGCTCGATGAACTGCGCCAGCAGAAGCCTGCTGCTTTTCAGGTCGGCAGTGACGCCATCGTAGCGGGCAGAGTCCTGGCGCTGGGCAAACCATTGATAGCCGCCCTGCCCGGTCTCGCTTGGCGCTCGCGCTGACAGGTAGTTGTAAGTGGCGGGCAGGACCCGGGTAAAACTCATCAGATCGTTTTCGTCACCGCCGTAGCCGTGCAGAAAAATAATCAGCGGTCGGTCCTTGCTGTCGCTGTCGGCCTGCGCCACGTAGGCAAGCGGCAGGTCGTTCTGCAGCGGTTCTGCGGCCTGAGCCAGCCCGCACAGCGCGAGCATCATTACGGCAAACACGTTCAGCATGGATCATGACCTCGACGGGCGCGGTCTGCTCGGCAGACCGGCGCTGATGGGATATGGGGCGTCCTTGCCGCCGCTCAGTTGGTGGCGGCTTTGCGGCTGAATGCGTCAGGCCGCAACAGCTGCATCTGCTGGCGGTAATCATCAGTCACCTGACGCGCCTGGCTGTTGCTGGTGATGACCCGTGGCGTGATCAACACGATCAGCTCGGTACGACCCTTGGACTTGCTGTTGGTGCCGAACAGCCAGCCAAGGCCGGGGATCTTGCCCAGGTACGGCACCGAGGTGTCGCTATCGGTGTTGTTTTGCTGGATCAGCCCGCCCAGCAGCACGGTCTGCCCGCTTTGTACCGCCACCTGGGTCGACACCGAGCGGGTGGAGATGCGCGGATTGGTTTGCGTGGCCGTGATCGAGCTGGTGTCGGCGTCGCTGACCTGCTGCTGGATGTCCATGTACACCAGACCACCCGGATTGATGCGCGGCACCACGTCGAGGATCACCCCGGTCTGCACGTATTCGACACTGCTCAACGTGGTGTTGGACACGTTGGTGTTGACCGTGGTCTGGTTGATCGGGATGTTGTCGCCGACCTGAATTTGCGCCTGCTGGTTGTTCATCACCACCAGCGAAGGCGCCGACAGCACCTGAGTGCGACCGTTGGTTTCCAGTGCGCGCAAGGCCACTTGCAAGTTGTCGCTGACGAACGAGTAAAACAACGACGAACTGCCCAGCGCTGCCCCACCAGCGCCCAAGGCGCCCTGGCTGCCTGCGATATCGGCGACGGCTGTCGGGTTGGCGGAATTTCCGGCCAGACGCCCCAGGTACCACTGCACGCCCCGGTCCAGTGTGCCGGTCAGGCTGACTTCGAGAATGCGGGTTTCGATCTGCACTTGCAGGGGCGCGTTGTCGAGGCGCTTGATCGCCGATTCGATCTCCTTCCACTGCGCCGGGCGCGTGCGCACCAGCAACTGGTTGCTGCTTTTCTGCGCGGTGATACGGGTGCTGGCATCGATGCCTTTCGAGCCGTTGCCCGAACCGCCCTGTTCGCCTTCACCCTCGCCTTCGCTGGCCAGGTTGTCGTCGCTTTCCGACTGCTGCTCTTCGTCACCACTGCCGCTGACGCTGCTGTTGATGTTCTGACTGTTACCGCCCAGGCCCATGCCGCCGCTGCTGTTGCCACCGCCAAAGCCACCCGAACCGCCGAGGCCGCCCGAGCTGTTGCTCATGCCGTTGGAGCTGCCGCCGCCGCTCAGGGACGACAGCGAGCGGGTGCGCAAGCCGGGGGCAACCTTGGCGGCCGAGTCGTCCTTGATGGCGCCGGTGCCGTAGATCTGGCGCAGGTAGCGGGCCAGGTCCGAGGCTTTCATGTTGCGCACGTCGTAAACGTACATCTGCGGCTCGTTGCCGCCGCCTTCGTCGATGGTGCTGATCCACTGGCCGACTTCGCGCAGATAATCAGGCTGCGAGGAAATGGCGACCACCGAGTTGGTGCGCTCGATGGGCATGAAACGCACCATGCCCGCCAACGGCATGCCGCTGTCGGGGCCGAACATTTTCTGCAGCTCGGGCATCAGCTCGCCCACCGAGGCGCGCTGCAGGCTGAATACCCCTACCGACATGCCCTTGAGCCAGTTGACGTCGAAGGTGTCGATGGTGTCCTGGTAGTTGGCCAGTTCGTCCGGCGTACCGGCCAGGCTCAACACATTGCGTGCCGGGTCCACCAGCAGGAAAGCGTTTTCCCGGGCGAAAGGCTTCAACAGTTTCTGCATCTCGGTGGCCGAGATGTAGCGCAGCGGGAACAGCCGCGCCGACATACCGGCAGCGGGTTGCGACACCGCCATTTCCGGTACCAGTTTGCCGGCCACCGCTTGACTGGCGGGCAGGATCACGTAGCGATCACCCTGGCGGATCATGGCGTTATCGGTCCAGGACAGCAGGGTTTCCAGAATCGACAGCGCCTGCTTCTTGTTCACCGGCTTGGAGGTGGAGAAGCTGACATCGCCTTTCACACCTTGAGCAATGCTGTAATTTTCGTGCAGCAGATCGCCCATGATGCTGTTGATCACAGCTTCGATGGGCTGGTTGGTGAAGTTGAAAACGATGTCGCCGGTTTCGCCATCGCGTACCGCCGGCGCCGGGCCCGGCTTGCGGATGAATTGCTGGTTGCCGCGAATCAGTTGGCGTGTCGGCGCGGTCGCTGTTTGCGACTGCGGCTGGGCCTGCTGCGCCTGAGCGGCAGCCATTTCACTGCGCGGGTCCACCGGCGGGCGCTGTGAGCCAGTGCCCTGCAGGGCCTCGCGCAGCATGTCGTTGTCCTGCTCGAACGTGCGCGCGGGCGTGCTGCAACCGGCCAGGGCGACGGCAGTGGCCAGGCACAGCAAGGGGGTGCGCAAAGTTGCGCCGGGACGAACGCCTGAGAAAGTAGCCATTTACGGAGTGGACTCGCGGGGAAGTGAAATAGGGGGTGTTTGCGAGGGCGGCGGCAAGCGCAGCGCACGAAGCGACAGGCTTTGGGTGCGGCCATCGGAAGAAAAATCGGCTTGGGTCGGCGTCAGCTTTTCCAGCGTCCAGCCATTGGGCAAGGCCTCACCCTGATGAACTTTCAGCGGTGGACCATCGGCGCGTTTGATCAGCGCCACGCGCAGGTCGCCGTCGATCATGACGCCGGTCAGCGTCAGCCCGGCAAGATTGCTCGCCTGGGCTTTGGCAGTGGAGCGATCAGCTGTGCGGTCGGTGCTGAACAGCGGCGCCTGCCAAGTGGCCGAGAGGCTTTGCAGGCTGGCTTTGGGCGCGACATGGGTCTTGTCGCCGCTGTCGGCGAGATCGCGCGGGGTGCCTTCCGGCAACCAGTCGGGGGAGTCGGCAGCGCCGCTGGTGATCAGGGCGATAAGTAAAACCAGGACGAGTGCCAGGCCCATGAGCAACAGCTCGGGGGCGCGCAGTGACTTGATCATTCTTCGGCCTCCTCGTCTGCTTCGCCGGATTCGGTGTTGTTGCCCGCCTTGCTCGTAGCAGCCGTTTCGTCGACGTCGTCCGTAGAATCGTCACCAGCTTCATCGGCATCATCAGGGGTGTCGGCCTTAACCGGGTTTTCTGAATCACCTGAGCCTGCCGGTTGCAGATAACCGCGCACCAGCAGATGCGCTACCAGCTTGCCAGCGCCGCCTTTGAGCGGCGCGTTGGCGTCGCGGCGCAGGCTCATTTCGTCGACGAACAGAAACGGTCGCTGGTATTCCAGCTCATGCAGGACGGCAGTCAAGGGCTCGATGGCGCATTCCAGGGTCAGGCTGACCTTGACCTGACGATACGGTTCGGCGCTGTCCTGTTCAGGGGTGATCGGCATGCGCTGGGTCAGCGCGCAACCTGCGCCGAGGCTGGCCTGACGGCTGACCAGATCAGCGATGCGCTGCATCAGATCGGCCGCTACAGCGCTGGGATCATCACCGGGCAACAGGCTGGTACTGCTGGCCGGATCGTTGCGCGCCTGATCCAGTTGTTCTTTCAGCGCATCGCCTTGCAGCAGCAGGCTGGCGTAGCGCTGTTGCTGCTCGCGCAGCTGATCGGCCTGCTCATTGATGTCACGCAAAGGCCCGGCGAACCAGCTGTCAATCAGCAGCCAGTAGGCCAGCGCAAGGACCAGCGCCAGGATCAGCAGTGCGGCGCCGCGACGTTCACGGGGTGTCAGTGGTCGGCGCATCAGCGGCCTCCTGATGCAAGTGAGCGCGCAGGGAAAAGCGGTCTTTGCCAGTCTGCGGATCGGGCTGGATCACGCCTTGAAACTGGGCGTTTTCCAGGCTGTGGCAATCCTTGACCCGAGCGATCAGGGCGCTGGCCTTGGCGCTTTGGCCGGAGAAGGAGACGTCGGCGCTGTCGTTGATTTCCAGCTGGTCGATCCAGGTGTCACGCGGGATGCAAGTCGTCAGCTCGTTGAGCAGCGCGACGAGGGTGGGCTGCGCCGACTTGCGCCGGATCAGGTAATTGGCGGCGCCGCGGGTGTTGGTCAGCTGTTGGCGGATCTTCTGAATCTGCGCCACTTCGGCGCGCTGGGCCTGAACACTGGCCTGCATTTGTTCGAGCAGGTTCTGTCGATGGTTGAGCCAGAGCAGCATGGCCACCAGCAGCAAACCGCCGCAAAGCCAGAGCAGTTTGCGCTGCAGGCCCAGGCTGCTGCGTTTCTGGCGCGGGCGCAGCGGTGCTGGCAGCAGGTCGACGCGCAGGCGTGATGGTGCGTCGTGGCCGATGTCCACAGCGTTCGGGCGCAGGCCCAACTCAGCGGACTCGTTGAGAATCTGGTCCAGACGCTCGCGCAGAATCGCCACCAGCGTGACGTCGATGAACGCTCCGCTGCGCTTGTTGAGGCGCGCGACGAAATACAATTGCGAGGCGTCGAACGGCGTAAAACGATCCAGCTCGTAGCCCACCACTGTTTGCAGATCGCGGGCAGCCGCCAGCGGCAGCTGCAGGCTTTGCACCAGCACCATCGAAGGTGGCAGCAGCAAAATCTGCTGAGCCTGCGTTGACATCGCCGGTGTTGCTGCCAACGGCCAGACATGAACTTGCTCGGCCGCTTCATGAATCAACAGCCGCTGCAGTTTCTCAGGCAGGCAACCACGCAGCTCCGCCAGCCACCACTGCCAGCCGCGTTGCAGAGTGCTGCCGCGCCATTGCTGGGCGATGCGTTCGGCCAGGGCCTGAACCGGCGCGGGCACGGTGGCCCGCGCGTTAAGTAAACTCTTCATTCTTGCCAACGCAAAACCCGGTAAGGCTGTGCGCTTCCCTCCGATGGGCTCAATAAAACGGTGACCTGCAGTTCGGCATGAAAGCCCCCGGAGCGTTGTGCCCGACTGTCGATCACCAACATTTCGCCAGGATCGGCGCCCACTGCACTCTGATTCGGCAGGTTCAGCGCGCGCTTGAGCAATCCTGAGGCAAAAGCCGGATCGGGTCGATCCAGACCGCTCCACAGGGTCACCTCCGGCAACATCCGCACGTACAGCGCCTGGGTCATGCCCGGCAACTGCCGCACCTCTTCAATCACGCGCAGCGGCGGCGAACCGTCGCCGCGATGGCTTTCCAGCCATTGGGCCATCGCCCCGGCCTGCTCCTTGTTCGCACCGCAGGCTTGCGCCAGACGGGCGATATCTCCAGCGATGGCACTGTTCAAATCCAGCTTGCCGCGTTCGCTGCGGATGCTGAGCTCAAGCTGCGAATCATCAAACCGCAATGAAATGACCCGGCCATCCGCAATCCAGCGCTTCTTTTGCTGCGGATCACTCAACCCTTGAATCGCCATCGCCATCCCGGCTTCAGCGGCGAAAAGTGCCTGGGTGTGCTGCCGCTGCCATAACGCCTGACGGCTTTCCAGCTGCACCCAGCTGGCCAGACCGCCGAGCAACACGCTTAGCAGCGCCAGAACCCACAGTACCAGCAGCAGCGCGACGCCTTTTTGCCGACTCATTGGCCACCCGCCCCGCCAGACAAATCCAGGCGCAGGGCTACCACTTCGGTCAACCACGGCACCGGCCCTTTGACCCTGGCGTCGATGCGCACCGCGCGAGGCAGGCGCCCTGGCCAGGGCCAGTCGCTGAGCCAGCCGGTGGCTTCGCCTTTGGGAGTGACGCCGCGATAACTGAGCTGAAGCTCGTCAACCCCATGCACCAGCACCTGAGGTTCGCCCCAGGGCTTGGCGGTGGTGCCATTTGCCGTGCTCTGCACCTGCTCGAAAGCGATCTGCAGGTTACGGTCTTTTACCTGCAACGTGTGCAACTGAATGCCGCCACCCAGCTCGCCCGGCAACGTCGCCACGAACTGCAAGCGCTGGGCCGAACCGATGAAAAAACCGCTGCCCTCGCTGTCGTCTTCCGACGTATCCAGTGGCAATGCCTGGCTGATCGAACCGCGCAAAAAGCCCTGGGCGGCGCGCATTTCGTCCAGGCTGACGGTGTAGCGCTGCGCTTTGAGCACTGCACGATTGGCGCCCAGCAGCGCACCCCCGACCAGCGCCATCAACACGCCCAGCAGCGTCAGCACGAAGAGGATTTCCAGCAGCGTAAAACCGCCTTGCGCCGCGCGCTTCAAGTGCCAGCCTTGTCAGTGGCACTGCGCAAGCGCAAGGTGCTGAACTGCGCTTTGCGCTGATCCTCGCTGACCGTCAGGTCCAGCCGATACAGACGCGGCTGACCGAGTCTGGTGGGTTGCTGTCGTATGTCCAGTTGCCAATTGATCTTGCCTGCCAGCACGCCTCGCTGTGTGCCACTCTGCAGTGGCCCCGCTGCTTCCTGATCAAGAATCGTGCGCGCCGCATGGCTCAGACGGTCACTGCGCGACACTTGCTGCAACGAGCGCGCACTCTGCCCGAATGCCACCAGCAACACGCCGCTGCACACCGCCATCACCGTCAGCGCAGCAAGCATTTCCAGCAAGGTAAACCCCGACTGATGCCCACGCCTCATGGCAGCGCCTTGGACTGCACGCTGCCGGTCAGCCAACCAACGTCGATACGCCAGCGACGGTCGCCGTTGACCAGCATCAGGTTGCCACCGGTAGAACCTCCATCCGGGTAAAACTCCACCGTGGAACCCATTTCCGCTGCGGTCTGCAGCGTGACCTGAAGCTCGCTCGGCCAGTGCTGCACGCCTTGGCCGGGCGCCTGAAACGCCTTGCTGTGCAGGTCAAATACCGTGCGCGCCGGTTGCCCGGTCACGATGGCCTTGACCCGTGTTGCTCGCAACGCGCTGACCATCTGCCCCACCACCTGACGTTCCTTGGCGGCGCTCAAACCTTGCTGCAGACCAAAGCCCACCAGACCCATGGCGATGCTCATCAAAACGATGACCACCAGCATTTCCATCAGGGTGAAGCCGCGGTTTGCAGACCTGTTCATTATTCCCAGCTGCCCAGGTCGGCGCTGTAACCTTCGCCACCGGCCTGACCATCCTGGCCGTAGAAGATCAGGTCAAAGGTGCCGTGCTGACCCGGGAAGCGATAGCCAAACGCGTGGCCAAACGGGTCTTTCAGGTCAGAAGGCTTGGCGTAAGGCCCGGCCCAGCCGGAGACGTTGCCGGATTTCTCGACCAGCTGCTGCAGACTTTTGGGTGGCGAACCTACGTCCAGCGCATAGCTTTCGATTTTCATGCTCAGGCTCGCCAGTTGCGCCTTGCCTGCGCCGTACTTGCCCTTGTCGACGTTGCCGCCCACCTGGCGCACGACGATGGTAGCGACGATGCCCAGCAGCACGATCACGGCGAGCATTTCCAGCAGAGTGAAGCCACGCTGTGCGCGGGATTTAAAAGACTTACGGCTCATTGCGATGGATCCTCAAAGTTTAAATATTGCTGGTCAGGCTCATCAGCGGCAGCATGATCGCGAGCATGATAACCGCCACCATTGCCGCCATGACCACGGTCAGCGTCGGCACCAGCGCGGCCAGCATGCGGTCGATGCCGCGCTTGGATTCGACATCAAAAACGTCGGCAACTTTCAGCAGCATGCTGTCCAGTTCACCGGCCTGTTCACCCACTTCAATCATTTGCAGCGCCAGGTCTGGTAACAGCGGCTCGGCGCCAAAGGCACTGGCCAGCGTGCCACCGCCCTTGACCGATTCGGCAGCCTGGGCCACTTGCGCCTGCAACGCCCGGTTGGTGCAGACCTGGCGAGCGATGACCAGCGCCTGCAGCAACGCCACGCCATTGTTCAGCAGCGTTCCGAGGGTGCGCGCCAGACGCGCTGCTTCAATGCGCTGCAACAGCGGACCAATGATGCGAATGCCGAGCACCCGACGATCATGCCGCTCGCGTCGGGCCGGGTCTTTGCGACGCACGATCAGCAGCCACACCAGCGCGATCAGACCGGCCAGCACCGCCAGCCCATAGGCACTCAAAAACTCGCCCAGCCCCAGAATCACCTCAGTGATCAGCGGAATCGGCACCCCCAGATCCTTGAAGATCGGCACAAACTGCGGCACCACGTACGCCAGCAACAGGGCCAGCGACCCGAGCACACCCACCACGAGAAAGGCCGGGTAGATCAGCGCATTGATCACTTCGCCGCGCAACAACTGGCTGCGCTCAAGGTAATCGCTGAGCTGGCGCAGGGTGTTTTCCAGCGCGCCGCCCGCTTCGCCAGCGCGAACCATGCTGATATATAAAGAGGAAAACTGCGTGCCCTCTTCCTCCAGCGCGGCCGACAAGGGTTTCCCGGCCTTGACCTGCTCGCGGATGCGCTCAATCAGGGCACGGGTCTGCGGCTGTCCGGGTTGCTTGAGCAGAATCCCCAGTGACCTTTCCAGCGGCTGCCCGGCACCGAGCAAGGTTGCCAGTTGCTGAGTAAAACTGACCAGCGCCGCGCCATTGAGCTGACCGCCGCCGAGGGCTTTGCGCAGCCCGCCCAAACCGGCGCTGTCGACCTGCAACACCATCAGACCGCGCTTTTGCAGGGCAGCGACGGCCGCTTCCTGATCCTTGGCATCAAGGGTGCCATTTTGCGCGACGCCCTGGGCATCTAGGGCGCGATACTTGAACAGGCTCAATTGCCCTCACCTCGGGTCACGCGCAATACCTCTTCCAGCGACGTCACACCCGCCACTGCCTGACGCAAGCCTTCTTCGTGCAAGGTGCGCAAACCGCCGCGGCGGGCGGCCTGTTCCAGCGTCGCGGCATCGGCATGGCGCATCAGCAAACTGCGCAGCTCTTCGTTCATGACCAGCAATTCAGTGATGGCGCTACGTCCGCGGTAGCCGCCGCCGGGCGCATCAGCCTGTGGGCGATAGAGCATGATCGGACGTTCGTCAGTGAAGCGATCAAGCCCGTGCTCGGCGATCAACTCAGCCGGAGCCTCAAAAGCCTCCCGCGTCGCCGGATCAAGCCGTCGCACCAGACGCTGGGCCAGAATGCCGTTCACTGTCGAGGCAATCAGATAGCTCTCGACGCCCATGTCGAGCAGGCGGGTGATACTCGCCGCCGCGCTGTTGGTGTGCAGGGTCGACAGCACCAGGTGACCGGTCAGCGAAGACTGAATCGCGATACGACAGGTTTCAAGGTCGCGCATTTCACCAATCATGATCACGTCCGGGTCCTGACGCACGATGGAACGCAGTGCACCGGCAAAATCAAGGCCGATGGCGGGTTTGACCTGAATCTGATTGATGCCTTCGAGCTGGTATTCCACCGGGTCTTCAACGGTAATGATCTTGCGCTCGGCGGTGTTAAGCCGCGACAACGCCGTATAAAGGGTGGTGGTCTTGCCCGAGCCGGTTGGCCCGGTGACCAGCAAAATGCCGTGGGGTCGTTCCAGCACCTCAAGAAATTCGTCCAGGCGCTCGCCATCAAAGCCCAGGCTGGGGAAGTCGAAGTTGATGGTTTGCCGATCCAGCAAACGCATCACCACCGATTCGCCAAAACTGGTGGGCACGGTGGAGACGCGCAAATCCAGTTCCTTGCCCTGGATGCGCAGCATGATGCGGCCATCCTGTGGCAGACGGCGCTCGGCGATGTCCAGACGGGCCATGATTTTCACTCGGGAAATCACCGCAGCCGAGGAGCTGGATGGCGGCGCTTCGGCCTCGTGCAGCACGCCATCGATGCGGTAACGCACCTTGAGCTGGCTTTCAAACGGTTCAATATGAATGTCCGAGGCGCGATGCTCTACCGCACGCTGCAGGATCAGGTTGACCAGGCGAATCACCGGCGCCTCGGACGCCATGTCCTTGAGGTGCTCGATGTCTTCCAGCGAACCGCCGTCTTCGTCAAGGTTTTCAATCAGCGTGCCCATGGCCGAGCGGCCCTGACCGTAATAACGCTCGATCAGGGTTTCTACTTCATTGCGCGGGCCGATGGACAGCAGCACCGGCACCTGGCACGCGTAGGCAACCGCCTGAAACGGATAGAGCAACGTCGGGTTGGCGGCAAGTACTCGCAGGCCGTTGTCACTCCAGCCCAGAGGCACGATCTGATAGTGGCGCATGAAGCGCTCGGTCAGCGGCGGCAGCGGATCCAGCAACGGCGGCGCGGCTTCAGCCAGCACCAGCGGCGCTTCGAGCAATGCTGCCCAGGCGCGGGCCAGTTCGAACTCGGAAACCAGCCCCAAACGGGTCAGCAGACCCAACAATTCGGTGCCTTCCGACTCCAGCGCCAGACGCCGCGCCCGCTCCAGATCCACCGGCTTGAGCCCGGCATTTTCCGCCAGCCAGACGCACACCTGCTCGGCATCGGGAATCAGCAATCGGGAGGTGTCGACGGGGGTCAAGGACATGGCGGCAGGTATCTGTACAGATCGAAGGGACAAGGCTGGCAGCGCTCCCCCGGCATGGGGAGGCTGCGACCAAAGACGTTAGACCGTCATTTTGCAGGTTTTTGCGAATTGTTTGTGGTTTCTGTCAGCGGACGGCCGCCTTTGGTGTTCTGAGTCTGCAGCTTTTTTGTCGCTTTGGCGTCTTGAGTCTGGGTCAGCACGGTGGAGTCAGTGGCGCCGGACTTGGCATCGGCATCTGTCGCTTCAGCGGCAAAGGCGGAACCGCAAAGAGCAAAACCCAATACCAGACCTGCACCCATCAGAGGCAATTTCATAAACACTACTCCAGGAAAACCTTAATTAAACAGTCACAAAAAAAGCCTCAAGATCAGTGAGGCCGTTCGAGCAACTAATGGATAATTCAGACTGCGCCGGAATCACGACGGCGACAACAGCTGAAAAATCTTAAACCCATCGACCAGTAGGTTTAGGAAGAGTTCCTAAATCGAGCCAAAAAAGCAAAAAAACACAAAATTTCACCTTTTTGTTTGACTTATCCTGCAAAGAATTGCCTTAATTATCCCGCCAATGCATTCCAAAGTGCCATCATTCGGCGGTGCTTAGGGGAGCTTTGAATGCTAAAACATAATAACTTTTATAAGATAAAAACATTCAAAAACACCAACTAATTGCAGCGAACGTGACGTTCGAAAGTTGCAAAAACGGCGCACGTTCGCCCGTAAAAAATATAACGGCACCCCAGCAAGTTACACAGTGCCTTTTAATGACAGTTGTCGGAGATTCAAATGAACACAGGTAAAATGATCAGGGCCTCATCAGCGTTCGCGCTGCTGGCACTGGCGGTCTCGCAGGCTTACGCTGCAACAAGCCCGGCGCTCGATGAAGGCAAGGTAAGCCGCGCCGAAAAAGCGGCGGAAAAAACCCTGGCCAAAATGACCATGGAAGAAAAACTGGCCTATATCGGCGGCACTGGCGGCTGGGACGTCAAGCCACTGAGCCAATATGGCATTCCGCAGATCCACGGCGCTGACGGCGGCGTTGGCGTTCGTTACACCAGCGAAGGCAATGCGCAGGGCGTGGTTTATCCGTCCGGCCCTAACCTGGCTGCAACCTTCAACCCGCGTCGCGCCATCGACCTGGGTCGTGCACTGGGTTATGACACCGCAACCGGCGGCTATCAGTTCGTCACCGGCCCGGGCGTCAACCTGTACCGCATGCCTTACGGCGGTCGCGCGTTCGAATACCTCTCCGGTGAAGATCCGTTTCTGGGTGCAAGCCTTGGCCCGGGTGTGATCAACGGCATTCAGTCCCGTGGTGTCTGGGCCAACGCCAAGCACTTCGCAGCCAACGACCAGGAAAGCAGCCGCTTCAAGCTGGACGAGGCCATCCCTGAGCGCGTCCTGCGCGAGATGACTCTGCCACCTTTCGAATCTGCGTCGAAAAACAGCAAAGTCGCCATGATGATGTGCGCCTTCCAGAAAGTGAATGGCGAGTTCGCTTGCGAAAACGACCACATGATGCGCGACATTCTGAAAACAGAATGGGGCTATCCAGGTTTCGTACAGAGCGACTACAACGCCGTGGTCCATGGCCTTGACGCTGCCCAGGCGGGCACCGATCTGGACATGATGGGCTACCAGATGAACAGCAAGGTGCTCAAGCCTTTCCTGGACAGCGGCGAGCTGAGCCCTGCGACCATTGACGACAAGGTCCGCCGCATCCTCAAGCAGATCTACCTGTACAAGTTCGACAGCAAAGCGCCGTTGACTGCACACAACATGAACAGCTCCACCAGCAACAAGGTTGCTCTGAATGCTGCGCGCGAAGGCATCGTGCTGCTAAAGAATCAGAACAATCTGCTGCCGCTGGACCGCAAGAGCGTCAAGAAAATCGCTGTGGTCGGCAACCTGGCCAAGTACGCGCCGCCTACCGGTTTCGGTAGCGCCAACGTCATGGCAGCCAACTACATCAGCGAGCTGAGCGGTCTGCAGCAACTGGCGCCGAACGCCAAGGTTGATTTCATCGACGGCCTGTCGCTGGACCCAACGACCACGGTGTGGAGCAGCACCAACAGCGCTGGCAACGACGTTCAGGGCCTCAAAGCCGAATACTTCGCCAATACCAACTGGTCGGGCGATGCAGCGGTTACCCGTACCGAGAAGCAGATCGACCTGGACTGGGCCAACGACAGCGACCTGCCGTTCGACAGCAACACTGGCAGCGCTGATCCATACAGCAACAAAGGTTCGACCTCGGGTCAGCTGAACGGCGACACGTCGTCCACCTCGATCCGCTACAGCGGCAAGATCACCCCGACGCAGAGCGGCGAGCAGGTGTTCAAGGTGCGTGCTGACGGCGCAATCCGTCTGTGGGTCAACGGCAAGAAAATCATCGACAACGGCGCTGGCAACCCGATCCCGGGCAACAGCATTCCGCCGACCATTCCCGAGTTCGCCAAGATCGAACTGGAAGCAGGCAAAACCTACGACGTGAAGATGGAATACTCGCGCCGTGCCGGTTACCTGTCGACCATGGGCGGCCTGGTAGGCGTGCAGATGAGCTGGGCATCGCTCAACGCGCCGCAGGACCTGTCCGCGTATGACGCCGTTGTGGTTGCCGTCGGTAACAGCAGCGAATACGAAGGTGAAGGTTTCGACCACAGCTTCGATCTGCCCGAGTTCCAGAGCGAGCTGATTCAGAGCATCGCCAAGGTCAATCCGAACACCGTCGTGACCATGTTTGGCGGCACCGGTCTGAAGATGAGCGACTGGATCGATCAGGTTCCGGTAGCGCTGCACGCGTTCTACCCTGGCCAGAACGGCGGTCAGGCACTGGCCGAGATTCTGTACGGCAAGGTCAACCCGTCGGGCAAGCTGCCGATCAGTATCGAACGCAACATCGAAGACAACCCTGTCTACGCGAGCTTCCCGAAGTTTGCCAACGACAACTCGATTGAAACGATGGACTACAAGAACGATCTGTTCCTGGGCTATCGTGGCTACGAGAAGAAAGGCATCAAGCCGCTCTACCCGTTCGGCTACGGCCTGTCGTACACCACCTTCGGCTACAGCAACATCAGCGTTACTCCGGGTGTGACCGTAGGCAACGCGCCGATCAAGGTGTCGTTCGACCTGACCAACACCGGCAAGGTGGGTGGTTCGGAAGTGGCCCAGCTGTACGTTGGCCAGCAGAGCCCGAAAGTGGAACGCGCGATCAAGGAGCTCAAGGGCTACAAGAAAGTGTTCCTGCAGCCGGGCGAAAGCAAGCGCGTGACCATTGAACTCAATGATCGCTCGCTCGCCTACTTCGACGAGAAGAGCAAGCAGTGGGTCGTTGACGCTGACAGCTTCAACCTGTCGGTAGGTTCTGCGTCTGACGATATTCGCTTGAATGCGAAGCTGACCAACTCGTTCCGTCAGCAACTGTCGACCACCACCAGCAACCCGCTGCCACGCTCGGCGCTGAACTCGACGCTGCGTGAATCGCCAGTGGTCAAGACTGGCGGCGTTCTGAATCAGAACACCGACACTGAGTAAGCAGTAGATTGACGCAAGGATGAATCAGGGCTCAGGGATGAGCCCGCACTGCTGCATCGACCCGCGCGATGTAGGTATCAAAACGCTCCACCAGATCAAGCGATTGCGGAAAGCGCAGCCACTGGATCTGCAGGCCATCCATCATGGCCAGAATCTCTTGAATCACGCCCCCCAGATCAACGTCAGCCCTCACCTCCCCCGTTTTCACCAGATCAGTGAACTGGCTGAGCAGGTGCGCGTGGATTTTCTCGTAGCGCTCCTGATACCAGGCCCAGGCCGGATGCCCCTCGACCAGGCTTTCCGCATTGAGAATGGTAAAGGCACGCACCACACCGGGCGCGGTGGCGTTGGAACGGTTGATGGCACGCAGCCCGTTGAGCAGGCCGGAAAGCGAGCTGTCCGTGCGCACCTCCTGAGCGATCCGGCGATTGACTTCATCGCGACGATCCAGCACGCCCATCAACAGCGAAATCTTGCTGGGAAAGTGGTGCAACAGCCCGGCGACGGAAATACCCACGATGGCGGCGACCTGCGCTACTGAAGCCCCGCTGTAACCTTCGATAGAGAACACCTGCAGCGCAGCATCGAGCAATTCTTCGCGGCGCTTCTCGCCCTTGGGTGCACGTCGCTGCCTGGGCGCTGCCACGGCAACCCTGTCTGTTTCCGGGGCCGGTACAACCGATGCTCCCGGCACCTTCGGCTCAATCATCCAAAGCTCCTTCTTTTTGACTGCCGCGTACCCTACCAGAAAGCAATGCCAGCGCAATCAAAGCCGGGGTCGGGTTTCAGTGTTTGGCGTGAAAGCACACGACCGGTGCGCCGCCCCGATCACGGTTGCGCCACGTCCAGCGTGGTTGTACGATGACTGTCAACGATTATTGTCAACCGTGTCGAATGATGTCCTTTGCCGACGGGCTCTGTATTGTGGCAAGGGATGGCAGATCTCTCGACAGGCACCCGCCTGATTAACCCGCAAATAAAAACAGGAGACACCGATGCCTAATGTTCTCGGCCATAACTTCATCGCAGGCGGCCGCAGCGCCCTTGGCGAGCCTCAGCACAAAAGCCTCGACGCAACCACAGGCGAAGCGCTGCCATACAGTTTTTACCAGGCCACCGACGCTGAAATCGATGCAGCGGCGCTGGCTGCCAAAGATGCTTTCCTGGAATACCGTCAGCTGAGCCCTGCGCGTCGCGCAGAGTTTCTCGATGCCATCGCCGATGAGCTGGATCAGCTGGGCGATGACTTCGTCGCCGTGGTCTGCCAGGAAACGGCACTCCCCACCGCCCGTATTCAGGGCGAGCGTGGCCGCACCAGTGGCCAGATGCGTCTGTTCGCCAAAGTGCTGCGCCGGGGTGATTACCTGGGCGCGCGCATCGACCTGGCCTTGCCGGATCGCAAGCCGCTGCCGCGCGTCGACCTGCGTCAATACCGCATCGGCGTAGGCCCGGTCGCGGTGTTCGGCGCCAGCAACTTCCCACTGGCTTTCTCTACCGCCGGTGGCGACACGGCTGCGGCACTGGCCGCCGGCTGCCCGGTGGTATTCAAGGCGCACAGCGGCCACATGGCGACGGCGGATCTGGTGGGTTGCGCAATCATTCGCGCCGCAGAGAAGACCGGCATGCCCAAAGGCGTGTTCAACATGATCTTCGGCAGCGGCGTTGGCGAAGGTCTGGTCAAGCACCCGGCAATCCAGGCGGTGGGCTTCACTGGCTCGCTCAGTGGTGGCGACGCCCTGTGCAAAATGGCTGCAGAACGCCCGCAGCCCATTCCCGTGTTTGCTGAAATGTCGAGCATCAACCCAGTGGTCCTGCTGCCAGATGCGCTGGCTGCGCGCGGCGATGCCGTTGCCAGGGACCTCGCCGCTTCGGTGGTCATGGGCGCTGGTCAGTTCTGCACCAATCCAGGCGTGGTCATCGGCATCAGCTCGCCATCTTTCTCGGCATTCCTTGAGCAGCTCAAAGAGCACATGGGCAGCCAGGCGCCGCAAACCATGCTCAACGCGGGTGGTCTGCGCAGCTACAGCAAGGGCGTCGAGCATCTGCTGTCGCACCCGGGCGTGACCCATCTTGCCGGTCAGGCGCAGGCAGGCAAGCAGGCGCAGGCGCAACTGTTCAAGGCCGACGTCAGCCTGTTGCTCAACGGCGATCCGCTGCTGCAGGAAGAAGTATTCGGCCCCACTACGCTGGTGATCGAAGTGGCCGACGATGCCCAATTGAAAAGCGCGCTGCTGGGCCTGCGCGGCCAACTGACCGCCACCCTGATTGGCGAGCAGAGCGATCTGCAGAAGTATCAGTGGCTGGTGCCAGTGCTGGAAGAGAAAGTCGGCCGGATTCTGGTCAACGGCTACCCGACGGGCGTCGAAGTCTGCGAAGCCATGGTGCACGGCGGTCCCTACCCGGCCACCTCGGATGCGCGCGGTACGTCGGTGGGCACGCTGGCGATTGATCGCTTCCTGCGTCCAGTCTGCTACCAGAACTACCCTGACGCCCTGTTGCCGCAAGCGCTGCAGAACGCCAACCCGCTGGGCCTCAAACGCCTGGTGAACAGCGAGTGGAGCGATCAGCCAATCGGCTGAGACTGATTGCAGTCAGCCCAACGGCGCGGCCCTCAAAGCCGCGCCGTTTTTGTAATCAGTGCCGCCACGCATCCGCGCCATCTCCCCGAGCGCCTGCGTCGTGCCTGTGAACAGGCGGCCATGGGCGACCCCTCGTCGAGGCAGATCATTTTGCCCGATGCGCGGATTCAGATTGAACTCAAGGTCAGCCGCCGCCTCGAACTCTGACAGGCAGGCAGTCGCTGGCCACGCGAGCAGAATTGGGTGACGTTATGGATTTGAGTAAGCTGGCCTCGCATGTGAAAGCAAGCGAAATCGACGAAATAAACCTGGTGACCGTCGAAGGCGGTTCCTACGTGATGCATGTGCTGATCAATGGCGCGTCCCAGCCAGTGGTCGACGCCAAGGGCAAGACGCTGCACATCGCTTCCATCGAAGAAGCGCGCAAGAACCTGACTGGGGTGCCTCCGGTGCCTTTATTTCTGATTACCCAAACGGTGTACGATGAAATGGTCGGCCAGCCTGACGAGATCAGCAAGCCGGCCCGTGAAAAGCTGGAGTGGCACTCAAGCCTGTGAGGATGGCTCAATAGCGGGCCGAGTCGCGGTGACGGCGATCAATTCATCGCGCAGCTCGCTGATCAGATCGGCCACGTCCTGACGCGTTTTGAGAGTGTTGACTGCAACGCCGCTGACGATAAGATCGACGCGTCCGGACTCGCGGTCGAAAATGCGTACGGTCACTGACGCATCCGCACCAATGACGCACTCGCACGCCAGCGGGACGAAGCTGCCTTCAATCAGATGACGAACCTGTGACAGCCAGTTCACAGCAACTCGTCCCAGTTAACCAAAGCCGTTGAAATCTGCAAGTGTCTGCCCATTATTGCGCCCATTAGTGGAACGTAAGGGTAAATAACGCGGCAGACGCGGCCCAGATGAAAATGCACTGAATGAACTAGTGCATTCGTACCTGTGGCTAGTTGGTTTTAGCACGTTTGTCGGCGGCGAACAGCCCGCGATCCCGCGCCCATACAATGGCTTCAGCGCGGCTGTGCACGCCGAGCTTGGAGTACATGGTCGCCACATGATTGCGTACGGTATTGGGCGCCAGCTTCAACCGAGCGGCGATTTCCTTGTCGGCCAGGCCCTCGCAGATCAGCCCCAGCACATCCTTCTCACGCGCTGTCAGGTCCATCAGCGAATTGCCAGGCAACTGCGGCGCCTTGGTTTTCTTGACGTTGGCCAGCTTCTCGATCAGCGTACGCGCAAACCAGGAAGCATCCTGCATCACCTCTTCAATTGAGGTAATCAACTCCATCTCGGAACGCTTGCGCTCGGAAATGTCCAGCAGCACCAGCAGGTAACAAGGCGTGTCCTGAATGACGACGGTGTCTCCTGACAGCACGCAATCGATGACCTCATCGCCGCGTTTGCGCACTTTAATCTCGATGCCTTCGATGTGGCCGCGTCTTTTCAACTGGTCAAACAGGCCTGCACAGGTTTTTGCGCCCTCGATGAAGCCTATTTCCTCCACCGAGAGCCCTGTCAGCTCCTGCTCGGTATACCCGGTGGTGGAAATGAACGCATCGTTCATCTCCACCACAAACTGCGACTCGGCGTTGCAGACCAGGGTCGGCACCGGGGTCAGGCGAAACGCCTTGGCAAAGCGCTCTTCACTCTGGCGCAGCGCCGCTTCGACCTTGCGACGCGGGTCCATGTCCATAAAGGAAAACAGCATGCAGTCGTCTTCGTTAACGTCCAGCGGCTGGCCGGCCACGATCACCAGTTTGTTGCGACCGTCCGGTAGCTTGAGCTCAGCCTGCATTTGCGGGATGGTGCCGCCATCGTTAAGCCGGGCGATGGCTAAATCCTTGCGCTCGGCATTTTCCAGCACGTCCAGTTCGTAGACCGAACGGCCAATGACCTGGTCCCGGCTGTAACCGGTCATCTCCAGAAAACCCTGATTGACCTTGATGTAGCGCAGGTCGCTGAGACGGCAGATGACTGCCGGAGCGGGGTTGGCCGCAAAGGTTTTTTCGAAACGCTGCTCGGCATTGGCAAGCTCAGTGGCGTCAGTGATGATCAGCACCATCAGCTCCGGCTGCCCGGCACGATCATCCAGCACCATGCTGCGCACGCGGTGCACCCAGCACTGCTCTTCGTCGTCGACGCGTCTGACCTCCACAACCACGTCACTGAACAACTCGCCCGCAGCCACACGGCTGATGGGGTAGCTCTCCAGGGCAACAGCGTGGTTATTGCGATAGCGAAGGCTGAAACGCGACGCATATTCCTTGAGGTTGCGGCCCAATTGCCGGCCGTTGCTGACACCGTGCATCGTCAGCGCCGCTTCGTTCGCCCACAGAATGGTCTGGTCCTGTTCGATGAGCAAAACGCCATCGGACAGGCCTCCGATGATGCTTTGCAGCTGTCCACGGTCTGTCTGTTTCTCAAGCACTGCCTGATTCATTGCCGCTCCATTAACTGCCAGCGATTGCGGGCAACGTCAGCACGGCAATGCCACCGTACTGATCGTTGCGCTATGTCGCTATGACCCATGACCGAGTAAGCAAATTCCAATAAATTTAAAGCCCTTTAACCGCAAGGGCACGGCGGGCGGCGGTTGTGGCGAGGCGCCCGTGAGCACACACAGCAGCCCCGCATAAAACCTTTTCAGGATGTGTCACTCCAACCACCGTCAGGGGCGCGGTCGTCGCGCCTATGCTCATCATCGGGAACAGCCTGTGGACGCCAGCAGCCAAACACGTAATAACCGCGCCCTGGATGGCCTGAACTTTTTCCTCGCCGACGTGCGTGACGGCCTGGGGCCTTATCTGTCGATCTATCTGCTGGCGGTGCACCACTGGGACCCGGCCAGCATCGGCCTGGTCATGACCATCGCCGCCATCGCCGGTCTGTTGACTCAGGCCCCTGCAGGCGCCCTGATCGACCGCACCCGGCGCAAGCGTGCCATGGTGATCGCGGCGGCATTGCTGGTAACCGCCAGCTGCCTGATCCTGCCCTTCACCGCATCATTCAGCCTGGTGGCATTGACCCAGGCCGCCAGCGCAATCGCCGCTTCGGTGTTTGCCCCGGCCATTGCTGCCATATCCCTGGGGGTGACCGGGCCGAAGGCGTTTACACGACGCACCGGGCGCAACGAAACCTTCAATCATGCCGGCAATGCCTGCGCTGCCCTGCTGGCGGGTGGTTTCGCCTACCTGTTCGGCCCCATCGCGGTGTTCTACCTGATGGCAGCCATGGCGATTGCCAGCGTGGTGGCGGTCAGTCGCCTGGACGCGGCAGCCATCGATCACGACGTTGCCCGGGGGCTTGAAAGCGGCGCCCTGCAACACGCCGGGCACGCGCAGCCTTCCGGTCTGAAAGTGCTGCTGGGCAATCGCTCATTGCTGCTGTTTGCAATCTGCTGCGCCCTGTTCCACCTGGCCAATGCCGCCATGCTGCCCCTGGTCAGTCAGAAGCTGGCGCAGGTCAACCTGCACCTGGCGACGCCGTTGACGTCGGCGTGCATTGTCGCAGCACAACTGGTGATGGTACCCATCGCCATGCTAGTGGGTGCCAAAGCGGATGTGTGGGGTCGCAAACCGCTGTTGCTGGCAGGCTTTTTGATACTGCCGATTCGGGGCGTGCTGTATGTGCTGTCCGACAATCCGTTCTGGCTGGTAGGCGTGCAGTTGCTCGATGGCATTGGCGCAGGGCTGTTTGGCGCCCTGCTTCCACTGGTGGTCAAGGACCTGACCACAGGTACGGGCCGCTTCAACGTCAGCCTGGGTGTGATTTCGACGATATTCGGTCTGGGCGCCGCCTTGAGCAATGGTCTGGCCGGGCTGGTGGTTCAACAGGCTGGCTACAGCGCTGCGTTTTTGACCCTGGCGGGGATTGCTGCGCTGGCCTTCATACTGCTGCTGAAGATGCCGGAAACCCTTGACCCCGCAGCCAGGCACCCGGATGCGCAAAAAACGCAAACGGGTGGATGAAGCGTCGCTTCAGGCCTTGTTGGCCGGGTCGGCACGCACCCAGTCGGTAACCAGACTGTAGGCCACCGCCAGCAGCGTCGGCCCGATGAACAGGCCGATAAAGCCGAACGCCAGCAGGCCGCCGAAGACACCCAGTAACACGATCACCAGCGGCAGGTTGCCGCCGCGGCTGATCAGGTAAGGCTTGAGCACATTGTCGACACCACTGATGACGAAAGTGCCCCAGATGCCGAGGAACACCGCCATGCCGTACTCGCCCTTCCAGGCCAGCCAGGCTGTGGCTGGAATCCACACCAGCGGTGGCCCCATGGGGATCAGGCTGAACATGAAGGTCATGATGCCCAGCACCAGTGCCCCCGGCAGACCTGCAATCAGAAAGCCGATCAATGCCAGCACCGCCTGCGCCGCTGCGGTGCCGATCACGCCGTTGACAACCCGTTGCACCGTGCCAGCCACCAGATCCAGATAGTACCCGGCGCGGTCGCCGATCAGCCGGTGCAGCAATCGGTAAGCGAAAGCGGCCAGCCGCGGACCATCGCGATAGAAAAAGAACACGAACACCAGACTCAGCGTCAGCTCGATCATGCCACTGCCAATCTGCGCACTGCGCGCCAGCAGCCAGTTACCTACCTGCCCCAGATAAGGCTTGATGGTGGTGATCAGCGCCGCGCCCTGCTGATCGATGCTGGTCCAGAATGCCAGCAGACGGTCGCCCACCAGCGGAATCCCCGCCAGCCAGGCGGGAGGATCGGGCAAACCATCGACCTGGACGTCTTTGACGAACAGGGTCACGTCACGCACATGATCGGCCAGATTGAACCCCAGCCACACCAGGGGCGCTGCCACCAGCAGCATCCAGCCAAGGGTCAGGACCAGGGCGGCGAGGGATTCGCGGCCGCCAAACCAGCGGGTAAGCAGGCGCATCAGTGGCCAACTGGCGAACGCCAGCACCGCACCCCAGAACAATGCAGACCAGAACGGCGCCATCACCCAGACACAGGCTCCGAGCAACGCAAGGAGCAGAATCTGCACCAACAGGCGATCGTTGTTGAACATGGACTTCCCGATATAAGGCTCAAACAGAGGTCAAGCATAGCGGCCAGGCATGACAACGTCAGGCCTGGCCGCACAAACACTGCCTATTTTAGCGGATGACTTCGATCACCAGCCCTGGCGTATGGGTATCACCTGCCTCCAGCCTGGCCGCGCGCACGCCATTGCCGATCAGCGCCTGACGCCACGCTTCGGCGTTGGCGCCGGAAACCGTGGCGCGCAGGCTGCCGTCCGAATTCAGACCCCGGGAAAGCAATGTTACCCACGCATCCGGAGGCGCCCCGGTCAACCTGGGCAGAACCAGTTTGCCGGTACTTCTCAACTGCCGCACCAGTGTGGCCGAGGTGGGCATCAACTCGCCCAGCGGGGCCGCGGCCTGGAACTGCTCGACGTGCAGGTAGGCACGCCGATTACCACGGGTAATGCCGTACAACGCTACCAGCGTGTCGCTTTTTGGCTCCGCGAGGCGCAACAGCAAATAAGCCTGCTCCTCATCGCCGCCATAGAGTTTGGCATTGCTGAAGACTTCATTGGCCCACAGGCTGCTTTCGCCGCAATCGCGTGCCTGGCACCAGAACAGCAGCTCTGCACCCTGAGCCTGCAGCGCCTCACGTGCTGCCGTGAAAGCTTCGGCGGAGGTACGCTCGGGCGGCAACTGATAGGTCACCCCGGTGACCTGACCACGCGCACTGACCTGGCCATCGAAGCGCAATTGGCCACTTATCTTGCGGATGGCGCCCAGGGGATAGACCCGTTCAAGCTCGGTTGCCGGGCGATAATCGACTATTTCCGCGTCGGGCAACCGCGGCACGTCTGGCAAATCCTGGCTGCCGGGGACATCGGCGGCCCACAGCGACGCTGCGAACAATGAGCTGAGCGTGGACACGGCGATCAGGCTGATGAAGCGCGGGAGCGCATTCATCGCAGCAACGCCGGAGCGGGAGGACAAGGCATGTTGCAACGTGCGACAGCAGTACATAGATCCATCATGATTATTCCTGTTTCAACCCGCCCAGCGTCGGCAGTTGCCTGCCGCAAGTCAAGGCGCGCTGAAGAAGCGATTGAAACAGTCTGCAACAGCGTCGGCGCCCGACTCGTCGTTGAGGTGCAGATGGTGCCCCCCGGCCAGGGTTGTGACGCAAAAAGGCAGCCGCTCAAGCAGCTGATGATGCCTCGCCAACAGTCCTTGCGAAGCTACTACCAGATGTGTCGGACAGCGAATCGCTTCGACAAATGCCAGGGCCTGCTGCTCGGTGATACGCAACGCCGAAGGCAGGGTCAGGCGATTGTCGCTGCGCCAGGTATAGCCGCCTGGCACTGGCATCAGACCCCGCTGGGCGAGCAATTGGGCAGCGTCCTCAGTCACGGCGATGGCGCCGCTCATGCGCGCACGCACCGCCTGTTGCTGATCCTGATAGACCGGTTTGGGCTTGCCTTGCAGACGCAGATGAGCTTGCAGTGACTTGCCCAGTTGCTGCGGCGCGAGGTCGGCCTCGCCAGTGGGCGGCGTCAGGCCATCGATCAAGGCCAAGCGTTCAATCCGCTCAGGCAGTGCAGCGGCGAGAAACACCGCAATAATCGCGCCCAGAGAATGCCCCAGCAATGAAAAACGCTGCCAGCCCAGTTGTTCGGCCGCCTGCACGACATCGAACACGTAGTCCGGCAGCGAATAACCGGCGCCTGCCGGGCGGTGGGCGGAATGGCCGTGCCCGGCCAGATCAAGGGCAACGATGCGCATACCCTCAAGCCTGGGCGCCAGACGCGCAAAGCTGTTGGCATTGTCGAGCCAGCCATGCAAGGCAATCACCGGCTGCCCATCTTCGGGGCCATAGAGATGAGCCGCCAGCTCGATGTGCGGCAATGTCAGGCGCACCTCTTCGACCGGACGGCTCATGTGCCAGCCCCGGCGGCCCAGCGATTGAACAGTGACTTGAGCAACTGCGCGGTGGCATCCGGCTGTTCGAGGGGGAACATGTGCCCGCCCGGCATCGACAGGTATTCGCCCAACGGCAGGCGTCTGACCGAGCGCGCGTGATGGCGCATCACCACCCGGCTCTGCTCGCCGCGCACCATGGCCAGCGGCACTTTGAGCTGGGCCGATTGGCCTGGGCGGGTATGCGGCACACTGCGGTAGATGCTGATCTCGGTGGCGGGATCGAAACGCAGGCGCAGGTGCTCGCCATCACTCTGCAGGCCGTGCAGCAGATAGGCCTCCAGACATTCCGGATCGAAGCGGCGAAACAGCGTTTTGCTGGAAAAATAGCGCCGCGCCGCTTCCAGATCGGTAAAGGCATCGCGCCGCCCCAGGGTACGTGCGGCTGGCGTGATGTGGTCAATGAAACCGAAGCGCTTGGCAGC
The DNA here is from genome assembly GCF_900585905.1 of Pseudomonas viridiflava. Classification (GTDB taxonomy): domain Bacteria; phylum Pseudomonadota; class Gammaproteobacteria; order Pseudomonadales; family Pseudomonadaceae; genus Aquipseudomonas. Next base: position 494,401 of record NZ_UTVH01000034.1, on the reverse strand, counting down.
ACGGATCATCCATTGATCGGCCAGCGTCAACACTGGCGAATCAAGCATCACCACCCCGCGATAAAGTTCGGGGCAACGCAGAGCGGCGTGAAAATGCAACACCCCGCCCAGGGAATGACCAACCCCCCAGACCGGTTGCGCCAGCTCACGCAGGTGATGAATCAGCTCGTCGACCAGATTGAGCCAGTTGTCATCCACTGGAAAGCGCGGGTCGTGAGCATGCTGCTCCAGATGACTGACGCAATAGTCCGAGCCAAGGGCGTTAAAGAGCTTGCCGTAGGTGGCAGAGGGGAAACCGTTGGCGTGGGCAAAAAACACCTGTTGCGACATACCCGGACATCCAGAGGGGAAGAATCAGAGGAGAGAGCCAGGTGCAATTGTGCGCAGCGCCGGACCAGCTCGGCAATGACTGGAACTGCCATCGCAGACGGCACTCCGGTCATGCAAGCCGGGCAGCAGGGGCGCGACAGGCGTCAGCATGGAAGTCAGCGCTCAGTAGGCTGCTGACCCAGTGGCACAATGGCTACCGTGAGGCGGGAAATGCAGCTGGTCTTGCCGTCCTCGCTGGTCAGGCGGATATCCCAGACGTGGGTGGTGCGACCGATGTGCACCGGGCGCGCCACGGCCGTCACCCGACCACTGCGCAGACCGCGCAGGTGGTTGGCGTTGACCTCCAGACCGACGCAGAAGTATTGACTGGTGTCGATACACAGGTAGCTGGCAGACGAACCCACTGACTCCGCCAGCACCACAGACGCCCCGCCATGCAGCAGGCCGTAGGGCTGGTGGGTGCGGTGGTCGATCACCATGCTGGCGGTGAGCGAATCGTCCGTGAAGGATTCGAAACGTATGTCCAGCCATTCCAGAATCGTGTTTTTGCTGTTGGCGTTTAGTTGGTTCAGATCAGGCGTTGTATGCCACAGGCTCATGGTCAGTCCTTGTTGTTGGTTGTTGAATCGTGTGTCGTCCGTGTACCGCCAGAGCGCGCCCGTCAAGCCAGGGTCAGACGTGCCGTATGCTCAGCAATTGCATGCCCCCGGCCAGTGGCAGCTCGCCTTCAAGTTCCGCCAGGCTGGCAGTGCTCATGGGTTGCGGTTGCTGGCGATGGCCGTGCACGGCAAGGCCGATCAGCGCGCCCACCAGGGGCTGATGACTGACCAGCAGAACATGTTCGGCCAGATGACCGTCAAGTGTGCGCAACACCTGATCGGGGTCGCTTTCGGGGGTCAGCCACGGCGCAATAACGATTTCGCCGCTCAGGCCCAGCGCCTCGCGCACCAGCTGCGCGGTTTGCCGCGTGCGCACGTAGGGGCTGGCGATGATCAGCGGCGCAGGCTTGTCGATCAGATGAGTCGCGCTTTGCAGCACTTCATCGCGACCGTGGGCCGTCAGCTCGCGTTCGGCATCGGTGCGCGCCCTGCCCTGGGCTTCGCCGTGGCGCATTACCCAGACCTTCATGACTTGGGCGCCTCATTGCGCACTGGCTCCACGACAGGCGCTACCACCGGTGCAGCGGCGTGTGGCACCTCCCCATCAGGCACCCGCGCCGCCGGCCAATCGGCAAACGGCCACGGTTTCTGGTCGCTGTGAAAACTGCCGAAGCGGCCGATCTGCGCCAGGTACTGGCTCAGGCTGTCACCCAGGTTCATCAGGCCCGCACTGGGCGCGCCATCGATCAGGCGGTAGCCCAGTTGCACCAGCACAACCCCGGCCAGCAGCACCACGGCCAGCTGCCAGATCACCAGAAACAGCAGCATCCAGATGATGCGCAGGACGATGGATTCGCGCTGCATCAATGTCGAGTCGTTCAAGCCATTCTCCCGGCGAGCAGTTCAGTTGAAATCGGTCATGGAAATAAAATCCACATCGGTCTTGGGTTCGGCGCGCATCAGCAGTTCGATCACCTGAGCCAGCGTGCGGCCCTCGAACAGAATGGCATGCAGGCCTGCGACCAGAGGCATGTAGACCTGCAGCTCCTGCGCCTTGGCCTTGAGCACCTTGAGCGTATTGACCCCTTCGGCCACCTCGCCCAGACGATTGACCGCCTCGTCCAGGCTCAGGCCCTGGCCCAGGGCGAAACCCACCTGGTAATTGCGGCTTTTGGCTGACGAGCAGGTGACCATCAAATCGCCCACCCCGGCAAGGCCCAGATAGGTCATCGGGTTGGCGCCCTGACTCACGGCAAAGCGGGTCATTTCGGCCAGCGCGCGGGTGATCAGCATGCTCTTGGTGTTCTCGCCCATGTCCAGGGCGACCGCCATCCCGGCGATGATCGCATAGACGTTCTTGAGCGCCCCGCCCATCTCCACGCCAAACCGGTCAGTGCTGGCATACACGCGAAAGGTGCGACCGTGCAGCGTGGCCTGAACCTGCTGGCACAGCGCCTCGTCTTCGCTGGCAACCACCGTGGCGGTCAGCGCGTGCTCGGCGATCTCCCGCGCCAGGTTCGGCCCGGAAAGCACGCCGATGCGCGCATCGGGGGCAATCTCTTCGAGGATCTGGCTCATCAGCTTGAACGTCTGCGCCTCGATACCCTTGGTCAGGCTGACCAGCATCTTGCCGCTCAGGCGCTGAACCTGTGCAGCAAGCACGCTGCGCAGCGCGCTGGACGGCAGGGCTACGAACACCAGTTCGCAGGCGTCCAGCGTGGCGGCCAGATCCGTCACTGGCTCAACCAGCGGCAACACCTTGATACCTTTGAGGTAGCGCGGGTTTTCCCGGTTGACACGGATGGACTCGGCCTGCTCGGGATCGCGCATCCACTGACGGACCGGATGACCGTTCTGCGCCAGCAGATTGGCGACTGCGGTACCGAAACTGCCGCCACCAAGCACCGCAACGGGTTGCTGTGTATTCATAAAAAAATCCACCCTGGGCCAACTGATCTGGCAATGGCCGCATTATACGGCCGGTTGCGCCAGCGGCCAGTGACATTAAGTGGCATCAGACGGCATGGCAATGGCGCGTGTCTCGGTTAACATGCGCGTCACCCATGGCGCAGGCAGCGAAAACATACATATGGATTACCTGACCACAGCGCAGCGTTTCATCGCCGCGTTCCCCGCAGTTCCGAGGACCGCACGCCTGCGCCATCGGCCAGAGGTGCACCTGCCATGAAGCTCGGCCAGCAGTGGGACATCAATACCCGCACGCAGTTGATCAGCCTGGGGCCGGCGCTGCTGCTGACGTTGCTGCTGATCTGCTTCTTTACCTTCGTGCGTATCCAGGACCTGCGTCAGGAGCTCAATCACACCGGGCAACTGATCGCCAATCAGCTGGCGCCTGCTTCCGAATATGGCGTCATCGTCGGTAACGATGAAGCGCTCAGGGGCTTGATGCGGGCGACGCTGTCTACCCCCCATGTGCGCTTCATCGAGGTCCAGGACAGCCTGAATAAAGTGCTGGTGTATGTCGAGCAGGGTGAGGGTGTCGGCGATCATCCCAAGCAGGTGGAAATATTTCAGGCGCCGATCCGCTCGCGGCAGGCCAGCTCCGGCGATGATTTTGTGAGCGGTCCGGAAGACACGTTCAGCGGCGGGCAGGAGTATCTGGGCCGCGTGCTGGTAGGCATGTCCAACGATGCCTTCAGTCAGCGCCAGCAGGAAATCCTCTTCAAGGCCGGGGTGCTGGCGCTGTTTGCGCTGCTATTCACCTTTATCCTGGCCAGACGCCTGGCTGCCAGCCTGTCGCAGCCAATCAGCGCCATGGGCGACGCCGTCAAAGCCATTCAATCCGGGGATTACCACGCGCCCTTGCCAGTGCCGGATGATGCGGAACTGGGGGACCTGGCCCGGCACATCAACAACCTGGCGGCGAACCTGGAAAAGGCCAGCCGCGAACAGCAGCGATCCATCGATCAACTGATTCAAGCCCGGGAAGAAGCCGAGCAGGCCAACCGCGCCAAGTCGGATTTTCTCGCGATGATGAGCCACGAGCTGCGCACGCCCATGAACGGCGTTCTAGGCATGCTGCAGTTGCTGGAGACCACGCAGATGACCGATGAGCAGGCCGAATACTCGGCGCTGGCTACCGAGTCCACTGAACACCTGCTGCGCGTCATCAACGACATCCTCGACTTCTCGCGTTTCGAGCGCAACGCCCTGGAAATGGAAAACATTCCGTTCATTCCTGGCGAGCTGGTCACCGCGTCCTGTCAGCCATTCAACCTGGACGCGCAGCAGCGCAATCTGACCCTTGAGCTCATCCTGCCACCGGCGCTGAAAACACTTCGGGTGCAGGGTGATCCGACGCGGATCCGGCAGATTCTGGTCAACCTCATCGGCAACGCGCTGAAATTCACCGAAGCGGGTAGCGTCACCGTCGAAGCCGGCTACCAGACCCTGGATGCAGACCGCATCCTCTTTACCTGCCATGTGCGCGACAGCGGCATCGGCATTCGCGAGGAGCACCTTGAGTCGATGTTCGATGCGTTCCAGCAGGCTGACAGCTCGATCTCGAGACGCTATGGCGGCACGGGCCTGGGCCTGCCCATCGCGCGCACGCTGGCAGAGCGCATGGGTGGCACCTTGTGTGCGCAGAGTGCTGAAGGCTGCGGCTCGTTGTTCACCCTGGAACTGCCCCTCACCCTGCTCCCTCCTGCAGCACAGCCGCCACGGCAGGTCAGCCTCGACACCGAGTGGAGCGACGGCGAGCCCTGCAGCGTGTTGCTGGTGGAAGACAACGAAGTCAATTGCACGGTGATTCGAGCCATGCTCAACAGCCTGGGCTACAACGTCGGCGTGGCGACAGACGGCGCCGAAGCCGTCAGCGCCGCTGCCAGCACGTCATACGCCGCCATCTTCATGGACTGTCGATTGCCGGTCATGGATGGCTATGAAGCAACGCGCCATATCCGTCTGCTCCCGGGCATGGAACAGATCCCGATCATTGCCCTGACGGCCAACGCGCTTCAAGGCGACCGCGACGCCTGCTTGCGCGCTGGCATGAGTGACTACCTGGCGAAACCATTCAAACGGGCTGACTTGCAGCAGATTTTGCAGCGATGGCTGCCCCCCGGGGCATCTGCGACTGGCGATAATTGTTAAATTGCGGCAGTCTTGTCAGCCAAATCGACCATCGGCTTCGGCTGGGTGGCAAATTTCAGTGCACAAGTGTACTTTGATTCCTCTTGTGCTGTGACTTTCACTACAACGCAACAGTCTATGAGTAGGCTGACGGCAGACCCCAGGCGAATCATTCCGCCAGGATCGGCTTGCCGGGCACACGACGCCCTGCCCTGTCGCACAAGATTATTGAGGAGCTCGCATGACCAAACAAAACGCCTTTACCCGGGAAGACTTGCTGCGCTGTAGTCGCGGCGAGCTGTTCGGCCCAGGTAACGCGCAACTGCCCGCCCCTAACATGCTGATGGTTGATCGCATCACCCACATCAGCGAAGAGGGTGGCAAGTACGGCAAAGGTGAGTTGGTTGCTGAGCTGGATATCAATCCTGACCTCTGGTTCTTTGCCTGTCACTTCGAAGGCGATCCGGTCATGCCAGGCTGTCTGGGCCTCGATGCCATGTGGCAGCTGGTCGGCTTCTTTCTTGGCTGGCAGGGCCTGCCAGGCCGCGGGCGCGCATTGGGCTCCGGCGAAGTGAAGTTTTTCGGCCAGGTCCTGCCTACGGCCAGGAAAGTCACCTATAACATTCAGATCAAACGCGTCCTCAAAGGCAAGTTGAACCTGGCCATTGCTGATGGCTCGGTGACCGTCGACGGTCGCGAAATCTATACCGCCGAAGGCCTTCGCGTCGGCGTGTTCACCTCCACTGACAACTTCTAAGGGTATCCGCATGCGCCGCGTCGTTATCACTGGTCTGGGCATCGTTTCGTGTCTGGGCAATGACAAAGAGACCGTCTCCGCCAACCTGCGTGCTAGCCGCCCGGGCATCCGTTTCAACCCGGAATATGCCGAAATGGGCCTGCGCAGCCAGGTATCCGGTTCCATCGATATCAACCTGGAAGAGCTGATCGATCGCAAGATCTATCGCTTTGTCGGCCACGCTGCAGGTTATGCATACCTGGCCATGAAAGACGCCATCGTTGACGCTGGTCTGAGTGATGAGCAAGTGTCCAACCCGCGCACCGGCCTGATCGCCGGCAGCGGCGGCGCGTCGACGCTGAACCAGATGGAAGCGCTGGACATCCTGCGTGAAAAAGGCGTGAAGCGTGTCGGCCCTTATCGCGTTACCCGCACCATGGGCAGCACCGTTTCGGCATGCCTGGCGACTCCGTTCAAGATCAAGGGCCTGAACTACTCGATCTCCTCTGCCTGCGCCACCAGTGCTCACTGCATCGGTACTGCGGTCGAGCAGATCCAGATGGGCAAGCAGGACATCGTCTTCGCCGGTGGTGGTGAAGAGGAGCACTGGAGCCAGTCGTTCCTGTTCGACGCCATGGGCGCGCTGTCCAGCCAGTACAACGAAACGCCGGAGAAAGCCTCCCGCGCCTACGACAAGGACCGTGACGGCTTCGTGATCGCAGGCGGTGGCGGCATGGTGGTGGTCGAGGAGCTGGAGCACGCACTGGCTCGCGGCGCCAAAATCTACGCTGAAATCGTTGGCTATGGCGCCACGTCTGACGGCTACGACATGGTCGCGCCAAGCGGTGAAGGCGCGATTCGTTGCATGCAGATGGCCATGTCCACGGTCGAGGGCCCTATCGACTACCTCAACACCCACGGCACTTCCACTCCGGTTGGCGATGCCAAGGAAATGGAAGGCGTGCGTGAAGTGTTCGGTACCAACGCACCGGCCATCAGCTCCACCAAGAGCCTCTCGGGTCACTCCCTAGGCGCCGCTGGCGTGCACGAAGCGATCTACTGCCTGCTGATGATGGAAGGCAACTTCATCGCCGGTTCGGCCAACATCGACGAGCTGGACCCGGCAATTGCCGACATGCCGATCCTGCTCAAGACCCGCGAAGATGCCAAGATCGATCAGGTCATGAGCAACAGCTTCGGCTTCGGTGGCACCAACGCAACACTGGTGCTCAAGCGCTGGCAGGGCAAGTAAATCCGGCTGCTGGTTACGCTTGAAAAAAACGCCCTACGGGGCGTTTTTTCATGACCAGCATATCTAGGACTGACCTGTGGGACTGACCCAGGGGCCGGCTTTTGCCGGGAATGGGAGCACTCTAATCCGTGCATGAGCAACCTTGCACTGCCCCCACCCGATTAACCGAGCAGTTCACACCGCCAACATCACCCCTTGAACACTTCATCCAGCAGGTTATGCATCGACGTGAAGGCGCGCTTGGCGGTCTTTTCATCGTACATCATCATGCCTGGCGTCTGCGCGTGCGGGTCAGTGAAGGAATGCACAGCGCCGCCATAGCTCAGTAGCTGCCAATCAACACCGGCGGCATTCATTTCAGCCTCAAACGCTGGCAGCTGCTCTTTAGGCACCAATGGATCCGACGCGCCGTGCAGCACCAGTACAGCGCCTTTGATGTTGTTCGCATCCGCAGGATTCGGGGTATCCAGCGTGCCGTGGAACGAGATCGTCGCACGCAGGTTCGCGCCCGTGCGCGCCAGTTCCAATGCGCAGCAGCCACCGAAGCAGAAGCCGAATGCGGCGAGCTTGTCCGGATCAACCCGGCCACCGCCAGTCTGTGCCAACAGCTGATCCAGGGCCGCCTGCATGCGCTTGCGCAGCAAGGCGCGATCATCCTTGAGCGGCATCATTGCCGCGCCTGCCTCATCGTTGTTGCTCGGACGGATGTTCTTGCCGTAGAGGTCGACCAGGAACACCACATAGCCTTGCTCGGCGACCGCCTGGGCAATCTTCTCGGCACCCTCACCGACGCCCATCCAGTTTGGCGCCATCAACAAACCCGGGCGCGAGCCGGTAGCGTCGCCGGAATCAAACACCAGACGACTCTCGTATTCCTGCCCGTCGATCTGATAGCCAACGGACTGCACAGTAATGTTGCTGCTCATCAATGACTCCTGGAGATTACAAAACCCTATAAAACAGAAAACCCGCCGAAGCGGGTTTGCTGTGGTTCGACGTTTAAACCGACAACTCTACCAACAACTTGTTCAGGCGGCGCACATAAGCGGCCGGGTCCTTGAGGCTGTCCCCCGCTGCCAGCGCGGCCTGATCGAACAGGATGTGCGACAGATCGCCGAAGCGCTCTTCGCTCTGCTCGGCATCGAGTTTTTCAATCAGCGGGTGCGCCGGGTTGAACTCGAAGATCGGCTTGGAATCCGGCACTTTCTGTCCGCTGGCTTCCAGAATCTGGCGCATCTGCATGCCCAGATCGGCCTCGCCAATGGCCAGGATGGCAGGCGAGTCGGTCAGGCGATGGGACACACGCACCTCGCTGACAGCCTCGCCGAGCGCGTTTTTCAGGCGCTCGACCAGCCCTTCCTTATCCTTGGCGACTTCTTCCTGAGCCTTCTTGTCCTCTTCGGAATCAAGCTTGCCCAGGTCCAGATCGCCCCGCGCGACGTCAACGAAGCTCTTGCCGTCAAAGTCGCTCAGGTAGCTCATCAGCCACTCGTCGATGCGGTCAGTGAGCAGCAGCACCTCGATGCCTTTCTTGCGGAAGACTTCCAGGTGCGGGCTGTTCTTGACCTGCGCATAGGTTTCGCCGGTCAGGTAGTAAATCTTGTCCTGGCCTTCCTTGGCGCGCGCCAGGTACTCGGCCAGAGAGACGATTTGCTCACCGCCGTCTTCATGGGTAGACGCGAAGCGCAGCAGACCGGCGATTTTTTCCTTGTTGGCGAAGTCTTCTGCCGGGCCTTCTTTCATGACCTGACCGAAGTTCTTCCAGAAACCCTTGTATTGCTCAGGCTCGTTCTTCGCCAGTTTTTCCAGCATGTCGAGGACACGCTTGGTCAATGCCGACTTCATCGAATCGATGATCGGATCTTTCTGCAGAATTTCCCGCGAGACGTTCAGCGAAAGGTCATTGGAATCGACCACGCCCTTGACGAAACGCATGTACAGCGGCAGGAAAGACTCGGCCTGATCCATGACAAAGACGCGCTGAACGTACAGCTTGAGGCCACGAGGGGCTTCACGCTGATAGAGATCGAACGGAGCACGTGCTGGCACATACAGCAGCGAGGTGTACTCAAGCTTGCCTTCGACCTTGTTGTGGCTCCAGGTCAGCGGGTTCTCGAAGTCATGGGCGACATGCTTGTAGAACTCCTGATACTCCTCGTCCTTCACCTCGGTGCGCGGACGAGTCCACAGCGCGCTGGCACGGTTGACGGTTTCCCACTCCACCGCTGGCGTCTCTTCACCCTCGGCGGCGGCCTGCTCTTTCGGCAGCTCGATAGGCAAAGCGATGTGATCGGAGTACTTCTTGATGATGTTGCGCAGACGGTAGCCATCGGCAAACTCGTCTTCGGCGCCCTTCAAGTGCAGCACGATACGCGTACCGCGCTCGGCCTTCTCGACGTTGGCGACTTCGAATTCGCCCTCGCCGCGCGAGGACCAGTGCACGCCCTCGCTGGCAGGCTGGCCGGCGCGACGGGTGAACACTTCAACCTGATCAGCAACGATAAAGGCCGAATAGAAGCCCACGCCGAACTGACCGATCAGGTGCGAATCCTTTTTCTGATCGCCCGACAGGTTTTTCATGAAATCCGCAGTGCCAGACTTGGCGATGGTACCCAGATGGGTGATCACATCTTCGCGGCTCATGCCGATACCGTTGTCTTCAAGCGTGACGGTTTTCGCTTCCTTGTCGAAGCTTACGCGGATTTTCAGCTCCGCACCGCCCTCAAGCAACTCGGGCTTGGCCAAGGCTTCGAAACGCAATTTGTCCACTGCGTCGGAAGCGTTGGAGATCAACTCGCGAAGGAAAATTTCCTTGTTGGAATACAGCGAGTGGATCATGAGGTGCAGCAGCTGCTTCACCTCGGTCTGGAAGCCCAGGGTTTCCTTTTGAGTTTCCACACTCATGGTCATCAAACTCCAATCAGATGGCATAAGCCCTCCGGCGCTGGCGTCGAAGGGCGGGTTGTCAACAAGGTGGGGGCGAGGTTGCGGATTTCAAGAGCGCAACCACGCGCGATCGCGCTGATCGCGGCAAGGCGTCCATGAACGCAGCTGCCAACCGGCAAATCCCCACGGGTCACTGCCAGAACCCTGACGCCCTGCCCGGCCCCGCGTTAAGAGGTTGATAAACAAATTGAAAGGGTCGGCAGATTGACTGGAACTTAAGTCAGCGCTCAGCGTTCTTAGCCTCGTAGCTAATCAATAAGGAGAAACACCCCATGCGCAATACTTTGGCTTATGCCTTGATGCTTTCTGCCACCCTCGGCCTCGCCGCTTGCGACAAGAAGTCCGAGAACACTCAACAAGACGCCAACAAGGCCGCCGAACAGTCCCAGGAGTCCATGCAGAAAGCTCAGGATAAAGTGAACGACGCTGCCAAAGAGAGCCAGGAAGCCGCACAGAAAAACGCGGAAGCCGCTCAACAGCGTTCGCAGGAAGCTGCTGGCAAGACCCAGGATCCCGCAACAACCAAGTAAGCTGAGACGTTTTCAGACAATAAAGCCCGCTGATGCGGGCTTTATTTTGTCTCGGTTTTGGTCAGCCAACCGCTGCCCGCCCTGCCCCATTGACGATCAGGCCAGCGCCTCACTGCGCTTGCCCAGCACCCGATCACAGATGAAGGCTATGACCAGCACGATGAGTGAAGGCACCAGCCACGCCAGCCCCTGCTCGCTCAGCGGCAAGTCAGCCAGCACGCGAGGCATTTGTTCGGCCAGGCCTGCACCCTTGAGCGCGTCGATCAGGCCGCAGACAAACGCCGTCAGCATCACCGGCGCGACGATTCGACCCTGTGAGTGCCAGAAGCTCTTGCAGAAGCTCAAGGCGACCAGAACGATGCATGGCGGGTAGATCGCCGTCAGCACCGGGATCGAAAACAGGATCAGCTTGGTCAAGCCCAGATTCGATACCAGCAGCGAAAACCCGGCAAGCATGATCACCAGGGTCTTGTAGGACAGCGGCAGCACCTTGGCGAAGTACTCGGCACAGGCGCAGGTCAGGCCTACCGCAGTGACCAGGCACGCCAGGGAAATCAGCACGGCAAGGAATCCGCTACCCAGCGAGCCAAAGGTGTGTTGCACGTAAGCGTGCAATACAGCGGCGCCGTTACTTGCCCCTTCTGCCACCGAATGGCTGGCAGATCCAAGGCGGAACAGGCTGATGTATACCAGCGCAAGCCCCAGGCCCGCGATCAGACCGGCAATGATCGCGTAACGCGTAATCAATCGCGGCGATTCAACCCCCCGGGAGCGAATGGCGTTGACGATAACGATGCCGAATACCAGCGCGCCCAGCGTGTCCATCGTCAGGTAGCCATTGATGAAGCCCTGGGAAAACGGCGCGGCCTGATAGGCAGGCTCTGCCACTCCGACCTCCCCGGCTGGCAGCGCGAACGCGGCAATTCCCAGAACAGCCAGGGCGATGATTTTCAGCGGCGCAAGAAAGCGGCCTACGGTGTCGAGCAGTCGACCTGGGTAAAGCGAGACCCAGAACACCACGAGAAAATACACCAGGCTGTAGAGAAAGAGTGCAGTTGCGCTGTCACCGGTGATGGGCGCAAGCCCCACTTCAAATGACACGGTGGCCGTGCGCGGTGTGGCGAACAGCGGCCCTACCGCCAGATAGCAGACCGCCGCCAGCACGCTCCCAGCCACTTTGCCGATAGGGCTGCTGAGCGCATCCATGGCGCCGCCGACGCGCGCCAGGGCGATGACCGTAATCACCGGCAGGCCTACTGCGGTGACCAGAAAGCCAAGGGCGGCAATCCAGACATTGGGCCCTGCCTGCAGGCCGACGATGGGCGGGAAGATGATATTGCCAGCCCCGACGAACAGGGCGAAGGTCATGAAGCCGAGTGCCAGGATGTCCTGACCTTTCAACACTTTCATTTGAGAAACCACACTTCGGAATCGGAAAATTGGGGGGCGATTTCCCGCTGAGTGGGGGAAATTCTTGCCGATCCTTTTAGGACAGCGTGTGTGCAACGATGCCTTGTGGGCGTCGCGAGGCACAAAACGGCAGCTAGCCTAACCAATTTGCGCTGTTTTTGCACTAATAGAGGGCGGCATGACCGATGAACGCGTGGTTTTGGGACATGGTCATGGATACCTTTGCAGCGTGACCGCCAATTCTGGTTGCGCCTTATAGCGCTCGGCCTACCCGCACTCCGACCTTGATGCGCAGGGCCGCGTGCAAATTTGTTTGAGATACGCGGATCTGTAGGAGCGAACTTGTTCGCGAAGCGGAGTGTCAGCCACATCGCCTCGCGAACAAGTTCGCTCCTACAGGTTGGGTGATCTCGGAATTTCGCATGAGCTGCCGGAGGTTAAGACGCGCGCGAAGCGGAGTGTCAGCCACATCGCCTCGCGAACAAGTTCGCTCCTACAACTTGGATGATCTCGGAATTTCGCATGAGCTGCCGGAGGTTAAGACGCGCGCGAAGCGGAGTGTCAGCCACATCGCTTCGCGAACGTTCGCTCCTACAAGTTGGGTGATCTCGGAATTTCGCAGGAGCTGCCGGAGGTTACGACGGGCGCGAAACCACTACCCGAAACGCACAAAGGCCACCCGAAGGTGGCCTTTGCAGGTCAATCAATCAAACAAGCAAAATGCTTACTTTTTGACTTCCCAACCGGTCAGCTCAGCCAGGGCCTTGCCGATGTCTGCCAGCGAACGTACGGTTTTTACACCTGCGTCCTGCAGCGCAGCGAATTTCTCGTCTGCAGTGCCTTTGCCGCCAGAGATGATTGCGCCAGCATGGCCCATGCGCTTGCCCGGAGGAGCAGTCACACCAGCGATGTAGGAAACAACCGGCTTGGTCACGTGTGCCTTGATGTAGGCAGCCGCTTCTTCTTCAGCCGAACCGCCGATCTCGCCGATCATGACGATCGCTTCGGTCTGCGGGTCTTCCTGGAACAGTTTCAGGATGTCGATGAAGTTCGAACCCGGAATCGGGTCACCACCGATACCGACGCAGGTCGACTGGCCGAAACCGGCGTCAGTGGTCTGCTTCACAGCTTCGTAAGTCAGGGTGCCGGAACGCGACACGATGCCTACTTTGCCTGGCAAGTGAATGTGACCTGGCATGATGCCGATCTTGCACTCGCCCGGGGTGATAACGCCTGGGCAGTTAGGACCGATCAGGACTACGCCCAGCTCGTCGCACTTGACCTTGGCTTCCAGCATGTCGATGGTCGGGATGCCTTCGGTGATGCAGACGATCAGCTTGATGCCGCCGAACGCTGCTTCAAGGATGGAGTCCTTGCAGAATGGCGCTGGAACATAGATGACACTGGCGGTTGCGCCGGTTTTCTCTACAGCTTCGCTGACAGTGTTGAACACTGGCAGGTTCAGGTGCGTGGTGCCACCCTTGCCTGGGGTCACGCCGCCAACCATTTTGGTGCCGTAGGCAATGGCTTGTTCGGAGTGGAAAGTACCCTGCGAACCGGTGAAGCCCTGGCAGATTACTTTGGTGTCTTTATTGATCAGGACGCTCATTACTTGCCCTCCGCAGCTTTGACAACTTGTTGAGCAGCGTCGGTCAGGCTGGTAGCCGCGATGATGTTCAAACCGCTTTCTGCCAGTACTTTGGCGCCCAGTTCAGCGTTGTTGCCTTCAAGGCGCACAACCACCGGGATTTTCACGCCGACTTCTTTCACTGCACCGATGATGCCTTCGGCAATCATGTCGCAACGAACGATGCCGCCGAAGATGTTGACCAGTACTGCCGCGACATTGGTGTCGGACAAGATGATCTTGAACGCTTCGGTAACGCGTTCCTTGGTTGCACCACCACCGACGTCAAGGAAGTTGGCTGGCTTGCCGCCATGCAGGTTGACGATGTCCATGGTACCCATGGCCAGACCGGCACCGTTGACCATGCAGCCGATGTTGCCTTCCAGCGCCACGTAGTTCAGTTCGAACTTGGCAGCGTGGGCTTCGCGCGGATCATCCTGGGATGGATCGTGGAAAGCCTTCAGCTTTGGCTGACGGTATATGGCGTTGGCGTCGATGTTGATCTTGGCGTCCAGGCAGTGCAGATCGCCGTCAGCCTTGATCACCAGCGGGTTCACTTCCAGCAGTGCCAGATCGTGATCCTGGAACAGTTTGGCCAGACCGGTGAAGATCTTGGCGAACTGAGTGACCTGCTTGCCTTCCAGACCCAGCTGGAAAGCCAGATCACGGCCCTGGAATGGCTGAGCGCCCACCAGTGGATCGATAGTGGCCTTGAGAATTTTCTCAGGCGTGTCGTGAGCGATTTTCTCGATGTCCACGCCACCTTCGGTGGACGCCATGAACACGATGCGGCGGCTCGAACGGTCCACTACAGCGCCCAGGTACAGCTCTTTGGCGATGTCAGTGCAGGACTCAACCAGGATCTTGGTCACTGGCTGGCCATTGGCGTCAGTCTGGTAAGTCACCAGACGCTTGCCCAGCCACTGCTGAGCGAACGCTGCAGCGTCTTCTTTGCTGCGAACCAGCTTCACGCCGCCCGCTTTGCCGCGACCACCGGCGTGAACCTGGGCTTTGACGACCCACTCGGTTCCGCCAATCTTGTCGCACGCTTCTGCTGCCGCTTCCGGGGTGTCTACTGCGTAGCCTTTGGATACTGGCAGGCCGTACTCAGCGAACAGCTGCTTACCCTGATACTCGTGGAGATTCATGCTTATTACCGTCTTCGTTAGGTACTGCGCATTCGGTGCTGCACGTCTGGCGTGCCGCACCACCTGTGACCGCTACTCAGGCACTTCCTTCAGGAAGCGTCCGGAGGTCGAGTCCGGCGGACATTCCGCGGTGAGCCTTGAACGCAGGCTCACGACGGGCAGTCCGTCGTGGTTTCTCTTGTTGTCTTAACGCTTCTTGCGATTCTGGATGTGGATGGCGCCGCCATTCACCGCCAGAGCAGCTTCGTGCAATGCTTCGGACAGGGTCGGATGCGAGAAGACCATCATGCCGATGTCTTCGGCACTGGAGCCGAACTCCATCGCGATTGCACCCTGCTGTACCAGTTCTGCAGCGCTCGGACCGATCACGTGAACGCCCAGCACGCGGTCGGTCTTGGCATCGGCAATGATCTTGACGAAACCGCCGGTGTCGTTCGCGGCCATGGCACGGCCACTGGCTGCAAACGGGAAGGTGCCGACGTTAACTTCAACGCCTTCGGCCTTCAAGGTCTGCTCGGTTTTGCCCACCCAGGCGATTTCCGGGTGCGTGTAGATAACCGAAGGAATCAGGTTGTAGTTCATCTGCGCCTTGTGGCCCTTGATGCGCTCGACAACCATGATGCCTTCTTCGGACGCCTTGTGCGCCAGCATCAGACCGCGAACCACGTCGCCAATGGCGTAAACGCCCGGCACGCTGGTGGTGCAGTAGTCATCGACATAGATGAAACCACGCTCATCCAGGTCAACACCGCTGTCAGCGGCCAGCAAGTCAGTGGTGACCGGACGGCGGCCCACGGCAACGATCAGGCGATCAAAAGTGATCGACTGCTCGCCTGCGGCGTCGGTGTAGCTGACCACGACTTCTTCACCATTGACCTTGGAACCGGTCACGCGGGCGCCGAGCTTGATGTCCAGGCCCTGCTTGTTGAAAGTCTTCAGTGCTTCCTTGGACACCGCTTCGTCAGCCGCTGGAATGAACTTCTCCAGCGCTTCCAGCACTGTCACCTGAGCACCGAGACGTGCCCACACCGAACCCAGCTCCAGGCCGATCACGCCAGCGCCAATCACGCCCAGACGCTGCGGAACCTGCTGGAATTCCAGCGCGCCGGTGGAATCGACAATGACCTTCTGATCCACCGGAGCAGGCAGAATGTCGATAGGACGGGAGCCGGAAGCGAGGATCACATGGTCTGCCTCGATGATTTCGACCGTGCCATCAGCACCGGTCAGCTCAACCTTCTTGCCGGCCAGCAATTTGCCATGACCTTGCAGCGTGGTCACGCCATTAGCCTTGAACAGGCTGGCAACGCCGCCGGTCAGGCCTTTGACGATATTGGCCTTGCGACCCACCATGGCTGGCACGTCCATGCTGATCTCGGAGGTCGAGATGCCATGGATCGCGAAGCCGTTCTTGGCTTCGTAGAATTTCCACGAACTGTCCAGCAGTGCCTTGGACGGAATGCAGCCAACGTTCAGGCAGGTGCCGCCCAAGGCAAGCTTGCCTTCCTTGTCCTGATATTTCTCGATACAGGCAGTCTTGAGACCAAGTTGCGCAGCCTTGATGGCGGCAACATAACCGCCAGGGCCTGCGCCAATCACTACCAAGTCGAATTTCTGGGACATAGAAAAGAGTTCCTCTTTAGCTGCGAGCTTTAAGCTGCAAGCTGCAAGCTGATCCGTGATGCATTACAGACGAGCTGCAGCCTGTTCATTAGAGTATTGCGACGACCCAAGCGCAGGCGCCAGGCTGCAGTCATTTGCAGCTTGACGCTTGAGGCTTGCAGCTGCCCTTGAATCAGATATCCAGCAGCAGACGCGCCGGATCTTCCAGCAGATTCTTGATGGTGACCAGGAAGGTCACTGCTTCCTTGCCATCGATCAGACGGTGATCGTAGGACAGCGCCAGATACATCATCGGACGAATCACCACTTGACCATTGACCGCCATCGGACGCTGCAGAATGTTGTGCATGCCCAGGATTGCCGCTTGCGGCGGGTTGACGATCGGTGTCGACATCATCGAACCAAAAGTACCACCGTTAGTGATGGTGAACGTACCGCCGGTCATTTCATCGATGGACAGCTTGCCGTCACGGGCCTTCTTGCCAAATGCAGCGATGCCGCCTTCGATTTCAGCCAGGCTCATCTGTTCGGCATTGCGCAGCACCGGAACCACCAGGCCACGGTCGCTGGATACAGCAACACCCACGTCAGCGTAGCCGTGGTAAACGATGTCGGAACCGTCGATCGAAGCGTTGACTGCCGGGAAGCGCTTCAACGCTTCGGTGGTGGCCTTCACGAAGAACGACATGAAGCCCAGACGCACGCCATTGTTGGACTTCTCGAACAGATCCTTGTACTTCGAACGCAGTGCCATGACTTCCGTCATGTCAACTTCGTTGAAGGTGGTCAGCATCGCCATGTTCGATTGAGCTTCAACCAGACGCTTGGCAACGGTGGCACGCACGCGAGTCATCGGTACGCGCTTCTCGGTGCGATCACCCACTGCAACCACTGGAGCAGCAGCGGCAGCTGGTTTGGCAGCCGGGGCAGCGGCAGGCGCGGATTTCTTGGCTTCAACAGCGGCCACCACGTCTTCCTTGGTGACGCGACCATCTTTACCAGTGCCCTTGACGCTGGCCAGATTGATGCCGTTTTCTTCAGCAATTTTGCGAGCAGCAGGCGCAGCCACCGAATCTTCTTCGTCAGCACCGGCCGGAGCAGTAGCTGCAGCAGGGGCAGCAGCTGGAGCAGCAGCGGCGGCAGCCGGAGCAGCGGAAGCAGTGCCGCCCGCGTCCAGAGTTGCAATCAGTTCATTGGACAGGACGATTTCGCCCTCGCCCTTCACGATCGATGCCAGCACGCCGTCAGCTTCGGCCAGCACTTCGAGTACGACCTTGTCAGTCTCGATGTCGACCAGCAGCTCGTCACGTTTTACCGCTTCGCCCGGCTGCTTGTGCCACTTGGAAATGGTGCCGTCGGCAACTGATTCCGGGAAAGAGGGGGCTTTGATCTCGATAGCCATTATCTGTAATTCCTTAATTCGGTTTCTAATGCACGAAGGCGTTAAACAGTGAAAGCATCCCGGAGCAGTTTTTCCTGCTGCTCGGCGTGCATCGAGGCGTAACCACACGCAGGCGCGGCGGACGCGTCACGACCGGCATACTCGAGCACGAGATTGCGGTTGTGATTGCCCATGCTGCGACGCAGGTGGTGCTGACTGCTGTACCAGGCGCCCTGGTTCATCGGTTCTTCCTGACACCACGCTACGTTCTGCAGGTTGGTGTAAGGCGCGATGGCCTCCATCAGGTCATCTTCCGGGAACGGGTACAGCTGCTCGATACGCACGATGGCGATATCTTCACGGCCTTCGGCACGGCGTTTTTCCAGCAGGTCGTAGTAAACCTTGCCGCCACACAGCACCAGACGTGTCACCTTGGCCGGATCGAGGGTATCGATTTCCGGGATGACGGTTTGGAACGAACCTTCGGCGAGATCTTCCAGGGTCGAAACAGCCAGCTTGTGGCGCAGCAGCGACTTCGGTGTCAGCACGATCAGCGGTTTGCGCAGTGGACGAATGACCTGACGACGCAGCAGGTGATAGATCTGCGCTGGCGTAGTCGGTACGCACACCTGGATGTTGTGCTCGGCACACCCTTGCAGATAACGCTCAAGACGTGCGGACGAGTGCTCCGGGCCCTGCCCTTCGTAACCGTGGGGCAGCAACATGGTCAGACCGCACAGACGGCCCCACTTGTGTTCGCCGCTGGTGATGAACTGGTCGATAACCACTTGCGCACCGTTGGCGAAGTCGCCGAACTGGGCTTCCCAGATCACCAGCGCATTGGGCTCGGTGGTCGAGTAGCCATATTCGAAGGCCAGCACTGCTTCTTCCGAAAGGAAAGAGTCATACAAGTCGAAACGCGGTTGGCCGGCATACAGATTCTGCAGCGGGATGTAAGTCCCGGCGTCTTTCTGGTTGTGCAACACGGCATGACGGTGCGAGAACGTACCGCGGCCGATGTCCTGGCCAGTCATGCGAATCGGATGACCTTCAAACGCCAGGGTCGCGTATGCCATGGTTTCGGCGTAACCCCAGTTGATTGGCAGGCCACCGACTTGCATCTTCTGGCGATCTTCGTAGATTTTCTGCACCTGACGCTGGACCACAAAACCTTCTGGCAGCTCCATCAGCTTGGCTGACAGCTCCTGCAGGGTCTTGAGATCGAAGCGGGTGTCGTGACGTGCGGTCCAGGCATGGCCCAGATACGGACGCCAGTCGACGAACAGCTCTTTGTTCGGTTCCTTGACCAGGCTCTTCACCACATGCAGACCGTTGTCCAGCGCATTGCGGTAGTCGTCGATCTTGGCCTGTACGCGAGCGTCATCCAGCACGCCAGCCTTGATCAGGCTTTCAGCGTACAGCTCACGGGTGGTGCGCTGTTTGGTAATCTGCTGGTACATCAACGGCTGCGTGCCACTCGGCTCGTCGGCCTCGTTGTGACCACGGCGGCGATAGCAGACGAGGTCGATGACCACGTCACGCTTGAACTGCATGCGGTAATCAATGGCCAACTGGGTCACGAACACCACGGCTTCAGGGTCATCGCCGTTGACATGAAGAATCGGCGCCTGAATCATCTTGGCAACGTCGGTGGCGTACTCGGTGGAGCGCGAGTCCAGCGGGTTGCTGATGGTGAAACCCACCTGGTTGTTGATGACGATGTGGATCGTGCCACCGGTCTTGAAGCCGCGGGTCTGCGACATCTGGAAGGTTTCCATGACCACGCCCTGCCCTGCGAAAGCAGCATCACCGTGCAGGGAAATAGGCAGAACCTTGTCACCATTGGGATCGTTGCGGCGATCCTGGCGGGCACGAACGGAACCTTCGACCACCGGAGAAACGATTTCCAGGTGGGACGGGTTGAACGCCATGGCGAGGTGAACTTCGCCGCCAGCGGTCATCACATTGGACGAGAAGCCCTGGTGATACTTGACGTCACCGGAGCCCAGCTCGACCTTCTTCTTGCCTTCGAACTCGTCGAACAGATCGCGCGGGTTCTTGCCAAAGGTGTTGACCAGCACGTTGAGACGGCCACGGTGGGCCATGCCGATGACGATTTCCTTGGTGCCATACGAGCCGGATCGTTGAATCAGTTCGTCCAGCATCGGGATCAGGCTTTCACCGCCTTCCAGGCCGAAACGCTTGGTACCCGGATATTTGGTACCCAGATATTTCTCCAGGCCCTCGGCCGCGGTTACGCGCTCGAGCAGGTGGCTCTGGATGTCGGCGGAGAACGAAGGACGGCCACGAACGCTTTCCAGACGCTGCATGAACCAGTTGCGCTGCTCGGAATCCACGATGTGAGTGAACTCGGCGCCAATGGTGCGGCAATATGTCTGATGTAAGACGTCGTGAATTTCACGTAGGCTCGCTTCCTCTTTGCCAATGAACAAGTCACCAGCACGGAAAGTGGTATCCAGGTCAGCGTTGGTCAATCCGTAATGATTGATCGACAGGTCAGCTGGCACGGTGCGCTGCCACAGCCCAAGCGGGTCGAGCTGGGCTGCCTGATGGCCGCGCATACGGTAAGCCTGGATGAGCCGCAACACTTCGACCTGTTTCTTTTCATGCTCGCTGCTCATGCTCCCGGCGGACACCGGCTGAGCGCGGCGCTGGTTTTTGGCCAGCAGCACGAAATGATCGCGAATCGTCGAGTGCGATACATCGGTGGCAGAGTTGCCGTCGGCCGGCAACTTCTGAAAGTAGGTGCGCCATTCCTCTGGCACAGCGTTAGGGTCGTGCAGGTAGAGCTCATAGAGCTCTTCCACATAGGCAGCGTTACCACCGGAAAGGTGGGCACTGTTCCACATGCGCTGCATCACGCTTTCTTGCATGCTTGGTCACCCTCGGTAAGGGGACACCACCGGCGAAGACACTCCAGCAAACCTGAGATAGTCATGTGCAGCGACTGTATCAAGTCACCAAGGATCACGCAGATAGTCCGGGTACCAGCCCGGATGCCCCTGCTGGTCTTATTACTTCAAAATAAGAGCCGCAGCCTTATTGGCTGCTGCTCAGGTTAGAACTACGGCGCCGGTTGAAGCCTGCGCCGCAGCGGTTACGGGTACTACGGCATTACGGTGTGACTGTCAAATCAGACGCCATTCTGTAGAAGCATGCTGCGCACGTGACCGATAGCCTTGGTTGGATTCAGGCCCTTTGGACACACGTTGACGCAGTTCATGATCCCACGGCAGCGGAATACGCTGAACGGGTCATCGAGCGAAGCCAGACGCTCTTCGGTCTTGTTGTCGCGGCTGTCAGCCAGGAAACGATAAGCCTGCAGCAGTGCGGCCGGACCCAGGAATTTGTCCGGGTTCCACCAGAACGACGGGCAGGATGTCGAACAGCAGGCGCACAGAATACACTCGTAGAGACCGTCGAGCTTTTCACGCTCTTCCGGGGTCTGCAGGCGTTCGATGGCTGGCGCCGGCGTATCGTTGAGCAGGTAAGGCTTAACCTTCTCATACTGCTTGTAGAAGATGCTCATATCGACAACCAGGTCACGAATGACCGGCAAGCCTGGCAGCGGACGCACCACCAGCTTGCTGCCTTTGATCACGGCGGACAGCGGCGTAATGCACGCCAGGCCGTTCTTGCCGTTGATGTTCATGCCATCGGAGCCGCAAACACCCTCACGGCAGGAACGACGATAGGAGAAGCCTTCGTCCTGTTCCTTGATCAGGGCCAGCACGTCCAGGACCATGATGTCCTTGCCGTCTGTATTGACCTGAAACTCCTGCATGAACGGCGCGGCGTCCTGATCAGGGTTATAGCGATAAACACTGACTTGCAACATATCGGTCACCCTTAATAAGTCCGAATCTTGGGTTCAAAAGTCGGAACAGTCTTTGGCGAGAAGTTCACGGCACGCTTGGTTACGCGCTTGTCACCCGGGAAATACAGGGTGTGGCACAACCAGTTTTCGTCGTCGCGGTCTTCAAAGTCTTCACGGGCGTGAGCGCCGCGGGACTCTTTACGATGTTCTGCGGCAATCGCGGTAGCTTCAGCGACTTCCAGCAGGTTTTGCAATTCAAGCGCTTCGATACGGGCCGTGTTGAAGGCCTGGCTCTTATCGTTGATCTTGACGTTGGCGATGCGCTGACGCAGATCGGCCAACTGGGCGATGCCCTTCTGCATGTATTCGCCAGTGCGGAATACACCGAAGTAGTTCTGCATGCAGCTTTGCAGCTCTTTACGCAGGGAGGCGACGTCTTCGCCTTCGGTACGGTTATTGATGCCACTGAGGCGTTCCAGCGCAGCATCGATATCGGTTTCCGAAGCGCGACGATAGTCGACACCTTCGTTCAGCGCCTGCTCGAGGTGCAGACCGGCGGCACGACCGAACACTACCAGGTCGAGCAGCGAGTTGCCGCCCAGACGGTTGGCACCGTGTACCGATACGCAGGCCACTTCGCCTACGGCAAACAGGCCCGGAATGATCTGGTCGACGCCAGCAGCGTCCTGAGTGATCGCCTGACCATGAATGTTGGTGGCAACACCGCCCATCATGTAATGGCAGGTCGGCACGACAGGAATCGGCGCGACAGCAGGATCGACGTGAGCGAAGGTCTTGGACAACTCCATGATCCCTGGCAGACGACTGTGCAGCACTTCCTCACCCAGGTGATCGAGCTTGAGCATCACGTGATCGCCGTCAGGACCACAGCCGTTACCGGCGATGATTTCCTTGACCATGGAACGCGCAACCACGTCACGACCGGCAAGGTCCTTGGCGTTGGGCGCATAGCGCTCCATGAAACGCTCGCCATGCTTGTTGATCAGGTAACCGCCTTCACCGCGGCAGCCTTCCGTCACCAGTACCCCGGCACCGGCGATACCGGTCGGGTGGAACTGCCACATTTCGATGTCCTGGACCGGCACGCCTGCACGCAGCGCCATGCCGATGCCGTCACCGGTATTGATCAGGGCGTTGGTGGTAGACGAGTAGATACGGCCCGCGCCACCGGTAGCCAGCACGGTCGCGTTGGAGCGAATGTACGAGGTTTCACCGGTTTCGATGCAGATGGCGATAATGCCCACGAATGCGCCGTCCTGGTTCTTCACCAGGTCCACTGCATAGTATTCATTGAGGAACACAGTGCCGGCTTTCAGGTTGGCCTGGTACAGCGTGTGCAGCAGTGCGTGACCGGTACGGTCGGCAGCGGCACACGTACGTGCAGCCTGGCCGCCCTTGCCGAAGTCCTTGGACTGGCCACCGAAAGGACGCTGATAGATGCGGCCCTGTTCGGTACGCGAGAACGGCAGACCCATGTGCTCGAGCTCGAACACGGCTTCGGGGCCTACTGAACACATGTACTCGATAGCGTCCTGATCACCGATGTAGTCGGAACCCTTGACGGTATCGTACATGTGCCAGCGCCAGTCATCATTTGGGTCGGCTGACGCGATGGCGCAGGTGATGCCGCCCTGGGCAGATACAGTGTGGGAACGGGTCGGAAATACCTTGGTGACCACGGCAGTCTTGTGACCGCCCTGCGCCAGTTGCAAGGCAGCGCGCATACCCGCACCACCGCCACCAATGATGATGGCGTCGAATGAAAGCGTATTAATGTTAGCCATGGATCAGATACCCCAAAGAATCTGCACACCCCAGACGAAGTAAGCGAACATCGCAACGCCGCATACCGCCTGGAAAAGGAAACGCACAGTCGTCGCTGACTTGCCCAGCGCCATCGGCGTCAGGTAGTCGGTAGCGATGGTCCACATGCCAACCCAGGCGTGAGCGCCAAGGGCAGCCAGGGCCAGGAGACTGAAAATGCGCATCCAGTTATTGGAGAACAGTGCATGCCAATGGGCGTAGTCGAGACCCGGGTGGGCAACGAGGTATCCGATCAGGAAGATGAAATAAGCCGCGAGCACGACCGCAGATACACGCTGCGCCATCCAGTCATAGAGGCCCGAACGCGACAGGTTAGTGACGTTTGTTACCATATCCATACTCCCGCCAGCACGATTACCACCACGGACACGGCGATAACGATTTTGGAGCCCAGCTTGCCGCCTTCCAGCGTCTCACCGATGCCCGCATCCATGATCAGATGGCGAACACCCGCCACCAGGTGATACAGCAGGGCGGACAACAGGGCCCATATCACGAGCTTGGCCAGCGGACTGGTCAGCCACGCCTTCACCGCACCGAAACCTTCCGCAGAACTCAGCGACTTGTCCAATGCGTAAAGCATGATGACGAGGCCGACAAAGAGAATCACTCCGGAAATACGATGAAGAATGGACGTGTAAGCAGTGACTGGGAGTTTGATGGTCCTTAGGTCTAGGTTTACAGGTCGTTGGCTTTTCACGGCTTTTTTCACACTGAAGAGCCCCTAACAATCAGGGCAAATTATTGGGAAGTGCACTGGTCAGGTACCCACCACCCAGAGAGTGACGACCACCTTTAAATCAGGCCCTGAAGCCCCTGGCGGTCGGATGCCGAGTATAGACAGTTAGGTGACTAATGACAACGCGGAGAGGGTCCTCAAATAGGTGATTGCGCTCGCTGAACAAAAAGCGTAAATGGACAGATTGTCGCAGGCAAAAGCACCCCTCAAACCCTTCTGGAACACGACTTTAGGCAAATTGACTTTAGAATTTATCTAACTATAGTGGTGCGGGCCCTGCGTGGGGGGTCTGTCTGATGATTCGAAGCATAAACAGGAGGCCACATGGCTGATAATAAAGCGCAGTTGATCATCGAGGGCGCAGCCCCCGTCGAGCTGCCAATTCTGACCGGCACCGTAGGTCCCGACGTTATCGACGTACGCGGCCTCACAGCCACCGGACGCTTCACATTCGACCCAGGCTTCATGTCGACCGCATCGTGCGAATCGAAGATCACCTATATCGATGGCGACAACGGAATTCTGCTTCATCGCGGCTACCCGATCGAACAACTGGCCGAACAATCGGACTATCTGGAAACCTGCTACCTGCTGCTCAATGGCGAACTGCCCACCGCCGAGCAGAAGGCTCAGTTCGTGGTAGTGGTGAAGAACCACACCATGGTTCACGAACAACTGAAGACCTTCTTCAACGGCTTCCGCCGCGACGCCCACCCGATGGCGGTAATGTGCGGTGTGGTTGGTGCCCTTTCGGCGTTCTATCACGACTCCCTGGACATCAACAATCCGCAGCATCGCGAGATTTCGGCGATCCGCCTGGTGGCCAAAATGCCGACGCTGGCAGCGATGGTCTACAAGTACTCCATGGGTCAGCCCATGATGTACCCGCGCAACGACCTGAGTTACGCGGAAAACTTCCTGCACATGATGTTCAACACACCGTGCGAGATCAAACCGATCAGCCCGGTGCTGGCCAAGGCCATGGACAAGATTTTCATCCTCCATGCCGACCACGAGCAGAACGCCTCGACGTCTACCGTGCGTATGGCAGGTTCTTCGGGCGCCAACCCGTTCGCCTGTATCGCGGCAGGTATCGCTGCGCTATGGGGCCCGGCACACGGCGGCGCCAACGAGGCGGTCCTGGCCATGCTCGATGAAATCGGCGATGTTTCCAACATCGACAAATTCATCGCCAAGGCCAAGGACAAGAACGATCCGTTCAAGCTCATGGGCTTCGGTCACCGGGTCTACAAGAACCGCGACCCACGCGCCACTGTAATGAAACAGACGTGCGATGAAGTGCTCAAGGAGCTGGGCATCACCAATGACCCGCAACTTGAACTCGCCATGCGTCTGGAAGAGATCGCACTCACCGACCCTTACTTCATTGAGCGCTCGCTGTATCCGAACGTGGATTTTTATTCGGGCATCATCCTCAAGGCCATCGGCATTCCAACCAGCATGTTCACTGTCATCTTCGCCCTGGCGCGAACTGTCGGCTGGATTTCCCACTGGAAAGAAATGCTTTCCAGCCCTTACAAGATTGGCCGTCCACGCCAGCTGTACACCGGCTATGTATCACGCGACATCGTACCGCTGGAAGAGCGCAAGTAAGTTTGCTGCGCCGTACAAAAAAGGGCTGCCAGTGGCAGCCCTTTTTTGCGTCTTTCAAACCTGCTCAGTGGCGCACGCGGATTACTTCGCAGCGCGCTCCGTCAAGGCTTTCAAGGTATTGAACGGAGCATCCACCACGAACTTGTTGGCCAGCCATGACGGAACACTCCCGCCCGGCTCGGTATGAACCTGATAGATGACCTGGGTTTTGCCTGGCCCTTGAGGCACAAACTTCCAGAACCCCTCGACCTCACTGACTCGAACAAAGCCCTTTTCTTCGGGTATGAACGTTGGCTGCTCTACGAGCCGGCGAGTAAGGCTGCCATCGGCACCCTCCTCTGTTGTCACCAGGATCACCGAGTCGCGAGGCGTGACTGGCCAAGGCGTATTGAACTGGCTGTAGGTCCAGACCTTGCCACCTTCCTGCTTGAGCACTTTCTGCAACTTGCATTCGTGAATCCACTTGCAAGCGGATGCGACATCTTCCTGCAGGCCACGCAGTTTAGCGATACTGGCGTTGATCACGGTTTCGCCGCGATACGCCTTGTATTTAGAGCCTGCCACTGACGCCAGGGATATTTGAATCCCGTCCTCATCCTTGACGACTTGCCAATCCTCAGCCTGGGCGGTGGCCGAGATAAAGGCCGTCAAACCACAGATCACTGCCATTCGATATCGCGAACTCATCGTTTTATTCCTTGTTATGTGAAGTTCCAGCCCAATGGACTTAAGGTCAGACGGTCAGGCAACAGCCGTAGCTTCCTCCCACCAGGTGATCAGCCGAATGGCGTCGCCCTGGCTGTCGCCACACACGTCCACGGCCGCCTTGAACTGACTGCAGACAGCCGGTCTCTCAGGCAGGCCAAAAATCGCGCAGAGCATGTCGACAGAAAGGTGCAGGCACCGCTCTCCCGCAGCCTTGCCTGCGGGCATGCCGGGGATCGCGGAAGAGATTGAAGGCGCGATGCAGCAAGCGCCACACCCTGAGCGGCAGTCCATGACCAACACCCTGAAGTTGAAGTCGAAGCGGCAATAATACTCGCTGAAACAGGCGTTTGACATGCCGATGTTACTGGCGGAATTTGAAATCCAGCGCGGCGCCTTCAACATCGCGTCGATTATCGTTGCGCATCTGCAATTGCATTTCGTTATTGAGCAGACGCCCATTGAGCTCGAACGGCTCACCCGAGCCGCCATCCTTGCCACCAAACATGGGTGGCAGGATCGGATTGCGCTGCTTGGCCGCAGCGGCTTTGGCAGGCTTGGCCTCGTCGGCCAGCTCGGGAGGCAGACTGAGGTCCAGCCTGGCATTCTTGCGGCTGGTTTCCTTCAACACTTTCTTGCTCTGTGCAACTGACTTGCTGTCAGCCGGTTTGCGATTGCGGCCCACCGCAGGCGCAGCACCGGTGGCTGCCGTCTTTTCCGACTCGGCGCGGCTGGGTCTGCCCGCTGCCTTCGCTGCGGCAGTAGCAGCGGTAACCGGCACCACAGGATCGCTGGGGGCCAGATCGTGAGCAGGCGCTTTGACCTCAGGCGCCACCATCGCTACCGCAGGCTTCTTGACCTCGGCAGGTTTCACCTCAGCGGCCGCAGGCGCCTCGACTCGCGCAGGGACCACCTCAGCGACCCTGGGTTTGGGCGCAGGCTCATCGCGACCATCACAGGCACTCAGGAGACACACAACAATCAATCCGGCACAGCGAAAAATATTCATAGGCTACAGGCATCGACTGAAGACAATTGGCAGGCCTGCTAACAGACCCCTGGCACACTGCAAGAACACGCCGCGCTGAATCCACTAGGTGGCGGCGTAGACTATTGTGACATCACAGCAATTGAGACGTTTCCTGGCATAACTGTCTGGCCAGGATACCCAGTGTCATCAATGCTCGCTCGGCCTCGCGATTCCACGGCACACCGCAATTGAGCCGGATGCAGTGATTGAATTGCTCGGTGTTGCTGAAAATCAACCCCGGTGCAATGCTGATGCCCTGCTCCAGCGCGCGAATGTGCAACTCCTGAGTGTTGACTCGACCCGGCAGACTGACCCAGAGAATGAACCCGCCAACGGGTCGACTCATTTGCGTGCCTTCGGGAAAATGTTGCTGCACTGCCAGCTGGAAGGCGCTGAGATTCTTGCGGTATTCAAGCCGGATAAAACGCAGGTGGCGGTCATAACCACCGTTTTCGAGATACGCCGCGACGGCCATCTGCGTCACGCTGCAGGCCGAATGCGTGCTGAACGTCTGCAGACGCTGGATCTCGGCCTGGTACTTGCCGGCAATGATCCAGCCAATGCGCACACCAGGCGACAATGTCTTGGAGAAGCTGGAGCAGTAAATGACGCGACCCAGCCGGTCAAAGGCCTTGAGCGACTTGACCCGGCCTGGCTCAAACATCAGTTCGCCATAGATGTCGTCTTCAATGACCTGAATATCGAAGTCAGCCACCAGACGCAACAGATGCTTTTGCCGCTCCTCGGGCATGGTGCCACCCAGCGGGTTGCTCAGGCGCGGCGTCAGTACCAGCGCTTTGATCGACCATTGGTTCGCCGCCAGTTGCAGAGCTTCAACGCTGATCCCTGTTTGCGGGTCACTGGGTATCTCGATGACCTTCAGGCCCAGCAGGTCGGCCAATTGCAGCAGCCCATAATAGGTCGGCGACTCGGCAGCGATCAGGTCGCCCGGCCGGGTCAGGACACGCAGGGCCATCTGCAACGCGTCGACACAGCCATGGGTGATGACCACTTCCGACGGGTCCACCACCACGCCCGCATCGCGCATTCGAATGGCCACCTGTCGACGCAGCGGCTCGAAACCCGGGCTGAACATGTAGCTAAAAGCCCGAGGGCTCTGAAAACGGGTGACCTTGGCAATCTGCTGGTGCAATGCCCGCACCGGCAGGTAATCCACGTGAGGTACGGCAGCGCCAAGCGGGAAGACCCCTTCACGCCGCGATTCGGTCAGCACCTGCTGGATAATGCTGCTGCGAGTGACCAGCCCCGGCCGTTCTACGCGCGCGATGTCGGGTGTTGGCGCGGTCAGCGCAGGGGTCTGGTGGACGTAATAGCCGGATTGAGGACGGGCGCGTATGAGCCCCTGATCTTCCAGATTCGCGTAAGCCTGCAAGACGGTGGCATGGCTCACGTTCAACTGCGAGCTCATCTTGCGCACCGAAGGCACCCGCTCGCCTGGCTGATAAACGCCGCGGCGGATATCTTCCGCCAATTGCTGGGCGATTTTCTGATAGAGCAAAAGGTTGGTCATGCAACAGTCCCTTTTCCAGCCAGCAATACGTTGTTCTTATGGAAGCAGATGAAGTAGACACCAGAACAGTTACGAAGTGTACCGGGGCAGTTTCATTCAAGGCTAGCACTGGAACGTACTGACAGGTCAATGAACGGCAACATGCCGCCGGGAGCATGGATGTCAGGCCGCAATCGACGGCAGCAAGGCCGTCGACTGACAAGCGGCCTATCGACGGGTGCCGATTAGACCGGTCGCGTCGGAAAAGACGATTTCTACCCGACGGTTTTTCGCCCGGCCCCGCTCCGAGGCATTGGCCTCAACCGGGTACTGGTCACCGTAGCCCTGCACCTGAATGCGCTTTTCATCGATGCCCAGATCGGTCAGCACGTCGGCCACCGATTGCGCTCGCTCACGGGACAGACGCAGGTTCTCTTTTTCGTCACCCACATTATCGGTGTAGCCCTCAACACGCACGACCCGCTTGGGGTTGAGCTGAAGGAACTGCACCACTTTGAGCACGGTCCGGTTGGCGGAGCTTTTCAGTTCGGTGTGGCCGGTATCGAACAGCACGTCGCCCAGGGTCATCACCAGGCCACGATCAGTCTGGGTGGTTGCCAGGCTCACGATCTGATCCTCCAGCCATTGCCCATGCTGCTGGGCACTTGCCAGCTTGGCCTCGCGCAACGCCAGCTGCAGGCGCTGACGCTCCATTTCCATTTTGGTCAGCCGCTCTTCATCGAGGGTCAGATGGCTGTGCTGCTGAGCGATTTCGCTGTAGCGCTGGCTCAGGTAGGCGTAATGAACCACGTCGTCACGGCTGCCCAGGTAGCTCGACAGACGTTCGGCCTTGCCCAGCAACTCGCCTGCACGCACGACATCCCTGGGCGCGGCGCGCAGCACATCGGTGTCTTCCTTGACGCTTTGAAATTGCGAGCTTGCCTGCTGCAGCGCCTGCTCGCTGTTCTGATGAGCTGCGCAACCAGCCAGTGAAGTGCCCATCAAACCGGCGACGAACATAGCAGAGAGACGATTCATTGGCCTTCCCCCAGCTGCTTGCGCAATCGATTGAGCCGGGTATCAAGCTGATTGATCTGCTCCTGACGCTTTTCGCTCAACACCTTGGCCTCCGCCAGACGCGCATCCAGCTCTGCCTGCTCGGCCTGCATCCGCGCAGCCTTATACGACTGGCTACTCATGTCGGCACGCGCCTGGGCCAGTTTCGACTCGGCCAGCTGCAGGTCAGGCTCTTCGCCGGTTGCACCCACTGCCTTGGCCTGAGCCAGCGCTTTTTCGGTCAGTTTCATCTGTTCGAGGGGTGCCGGATCATTGGCACAGCCAGCCAGTGCCAGTACGGCAGCAGCGGCAAATAAAAGGCGGATACTCACAAAAACCATTCCTACTTGTTTGGGGCGCTGACGTTGGCGGGCTGCAGCAACTGGGTTTTCCAGATGGCCTGATTACGCCTCACCATTTCGTCCGAGAGCCCGGAGGCGGCCGATTCTGTCATCTTTTGCGCAAGCTGTCCGCGCAACCAGGGATCATTGCAGGCGGAATTGAACGACAGCGCCAGGTACAACCCCGGCCGGTCCAGAGGTTGCGCACGCATCTGCAAATCCCCGGACAGCCCAAGCGCCTCGACCATGGCACTGCCTGCATAGCGGCTGGCGAGCACATAATCCACCTGGCCCAGCATCAGCTTCTGAAAGGCCTCGGTCAGATTCGGCAAGCGGGCCAGCGAGAGCTGCGCATTGACCTGCGTATCGAAGGCGGAAGTCAGCCGAATACGCTCGGACGCCGCCCCCGAATGCCCGCGTAGATCCTCGAGGCTGGCCAGCGCCAGCGGCTGGTCATGCCGCGCCCAGACCATGATTTCGTTCTGAATCAGCGGCGGGTGCACGTAGTCCAGTGACTCAAGGCCAGCAGTGCTGAGCGAAGCGTCTATCAACATGTCCATGCGACCGCTGCGCACTTCCTCCTGGGCCTGGCTGCGCTTGCCGGCGTACAGCACCTCGGCGCGGATGCCCAGTTGCTGCGCGACCTGTTTGAACAGATCGGCGCTGGCGCCCATGAGGTGTTTCGGGTCCTGCGGGTCGCGCCACAGATACGGCGGCGCATCCGGGCTGCCGCTGACGATCAGGCGCTCGCACTTGCCGGCGGCGCCAGCGAGACCTGCCGTGCCCAGCAGGCCTAGAAGAAGTGTGCAACGCAGCCAGCCTGGCTGTCCCATGGTCGATCCTTTCTCGATGCAGCGAAATCGCGGCCAATAAAAAACCCGTCGCTCACCCCTGACCACGGGCGGCAGCCAATGATCAGGAACGGACGAACGGGTCTCTTTATAAGTGAAGCGTCTGGATTAAACCAGCTTCTCCAGCTCCGGGATGGCTTCGAACAGGTCTGCAACCAGCCCGTAGTCCGCTACCTGGAAAATCGGCGCCTCTTCATCCTTGTTGATCGCAACGATCACCTTGGAGTCTTTCATCCCAGCCAGATGCTGAATCGCGCCGGAAATACCGACCGCAATGTACAACTGTGGCGCAACGATCTTGCCAGTCTGACCGACCTGCATGTCGTTGGGCACAAAGCCGGCATCGACAGCAGCACGTGAGGCACCCACCGCAGCGCCGAGTTTGTCGGCCAGGGTGTAGAGATGCTTGAAGTTGTCGCCGTTCTGCATGCCACGACCGCCAGACACCACGATCTTCGCCGCAGTCAGCTCCGGACGATCGGACGCGGCCAGCTCTTCGCCGACAAAGCTAGAGAGACCCGCATCATGCGCCGCCGAAACAGCCTCGACGGTCGCTGAACCGCCTTCTGCAGCCACCGGATCAAACCCGGTAGCTCGCACGGTGATGACCTTGACGGCAGCAGTCGATTGCACGGTTGCGATAGCGTTACCGGCGTAGATCGGACGCTTGAACGTGTCGGCCGACTCAACGGAAATGATCTCGGATATCTGGTCAACATCCAGCTTGGCTGCCACACGCGGCAGAACGTTCTTGCCATTGGAGGTGGCCGCAGCCAGCACGTGGCTGTAGCCGCTGGCCAGTTCGACCACGAGCGGCGCGATGTTTTCCGGCAGCTGATGGGCGTAGGCAGCATGTTCGGCCGCCAGCACTTTGGAAACGCCCGCAATGCGTGATGCAGCCTCTGCCACGCCAGCAGCGCCCTGACCGGCCACCAGCACGTGAATGTCACCGCCGATTTTCGCGGCGGCAGCGACGGTGTTCAACGTCGCCGGGGCCAACGTTGCATTGTCGTGTTCAGCGATTACCAAGATAGTCATGTTCAGATTACCTTCGCTTCGTTTTTCAGTTTCTCGACCAGTTCAGCCACCGACTTGACCTTGATACCTGCGCTGCGTGCAGCCGGCGCTTCGACCTTGAGGGTCTTGTTGGTTGAAGCCGTGGAAACACCCAGAGCGTCCGGTGTCAGCACTTCCAGTGGCTTTTTCTTGGCCTTCATGATGTTCGGCAACGACGCGTAGCGCGGTTCGTTCAAACGCAAGTCGGTCGTAACGATGGCTGGCAACTTGAGTGCAACGGTCTGCGCGCCGCCGTCAATCTCACGGGTCACGGCAACCGAATCACCGCTGACCTCGACCTTCGAGGCAAAAGTGCCCTGGCCGTAGCCACTCAAGGCAGCAAGCATCTGGCCGGTCTGATTATTGTCGCTGTCGATCGCCTGTTTGCCGAGGATCACCAGTTGAGGCTGTTCTTTGGCAACCACGGCATTGAGCAGCTTGGCCACGGCCAGAGAATTGAGCTCCTCGGTGGACTCGACGAGGATCGCGCGGTCGGCACCCAGCGCCAGGGCGGTACGCAATTGCTCCTGAGCGTTGGTCGGACCGATGGACACGACGACGATCTCTGTCACCACGCCCTTCTCTTTCAGGCGCACAGCTTCTTCCACCGCGATTTCGCAGAAGGGGTTCATCGACATTTTGACGTTGGCAAGATCGACGCCGGAGTTGTCCGCCTTGACGCGAACCTTGACGTTGTAGTCGACCACTCGTTTGACAGCTACAAGAACCTTCATGGATTCCTCGTTACTCTCCGGTGAAAAGAAAGCCGCCCGGCCTTGCCCGGCGGCTGATATACCTCAGCAGGAACGGCAGGATCACTTCTCGCGAGCGCCGTATCGGTACAGAACGAATGATCCCCTCTCTCAACGCCCTTTTTGAACAGGAAACGGGGCGCCTGAAACAGGGAAAACGCCAGATGCCGAACATCTGGGGCATACGGGTGTGTAAACTTCGCACCGCGCAATCATTAACCTGGATTTGTCTGCAGCGCGCTCGTCGCCAGCGATCACTGAAAAGCCAACGGCGAGCGCAAAACCGCCCGTATCTTGACCGCAACCTGATTTGTGGTCAATACGACAAAACTGCCAGTCATGAGCCCCCC
The DNA here is from genome assembly GCF_900585905.1 of Pseudomonas viridiflava. Classification (GTDB taxonomy): domain Bacteria; phylum Pseudomonadota; class Gammaproteobacteria; order Pseudomonadales; family Pseudomonadaceae; genus Aquipseudomonas. The sequence goes on along the minus strand of NZ_UTVH01000034.1, from coordinate 461,037 downwards.
CTCTAGGATTTATCGGGGCTGCGGCCATTTCAAACAAACGTTTGTATTGGACCTGCCAGGTGGTGTAGATATAATGCGCCGCAATCGAACCTGCGCGCGCCCGCTTCACAGCCGCACGTCGGCCAAGACGGTTAACAAGCCGCGACCTATAAAAAATACTGTGAGCCTTGAGTAGGAGATAGCCAGTGGAACGCGAATTTATGGAATTCGACGTCGTCATCGTCGGTGCCGGTCCCGCCGGGCTTTCTGCCGCCTGCCGCCTGAAACAGAAGGCTGCCGATGCCGGTCAGGAAATCAGCGTCTGCGTGGTGGAAAAAGGCTCCGAAGTGGGCGCTCACATTTTGTCCGGCGCGGTGTTCGAACCCCGTGCGCTGGATGAGCTGTTCCCTGACTGGAAAGCCCTGGGCGCGCCACTCAACACGCCGGTCAAGCGTGACGACATCTACATTCTGAAAAATGCCGAGACGTCGAGCAAAGTGCCGGGTGCGTTCGTTCCCCGCACCATGCACAACGAAGGTAACTACATTATCTCCCTGGGCAATCTGTGCCGCTGGCTCGCCCAGCAGGCTGAAAACCTGGGCGTCGAGATTTATCCGGGCTTCGCGGCTCAAGAAGCCTTGATCGACGAAAGCGGCGTGGTGCGCGGCATCATCACCGGCGATCTGGGCGTTGACCGTGAAGGCCAGCCCAAGGAGGGTCTCTACACCCCGGGGATGGAATTGCGCGGCAAATACACGCTATTTGCAGAGGGCTGCCGTGGCCACATTGGCAAGCAACTGATCAAGCGTTTCCAGCTTGACAGCGATGCCGATGCTCAGCATTACGGCATCGGCCTGAAGGAAATCTGGGAAATCGATCCTGCCCGGCACGAACCCGGCCTGGTGGTGCACACCGCCGGTTGGCCGATGGAAATCATGGGCACCGAGAACACTGGCGGCTCATTCCTTTATCACCTGGAAAACAACCAGGTGGTGGTTGGTCTTATCGTCGACCTGTCTTACGCCAACCCGTTCCTGTCACCCTTTGACGAATTCCAGCGCATGAAGCACCACCCTGTGCTCAAGCAATACCTGGAAGGTGGCAAGCGCATCAGTTACGGCGCCCGCGCCATCACCAAGGGTGGTTTGAATTCGCTGCCGAAAATGGTCTTCCCCGGCGGCGCGCTGATCGGCTGCGACCTCGGCACGCTGAACTTCGCCAAGATCAAGGGCAGCCACACGGCAATGAAGTCCGGCATGCTGGCGGCGGATTGCCTGGCCGACGCTCTACTGGCGGGCGGTGCAGGCGGCGACGTTCTGAACAGCTACGTCGATGCATTCAAGGGCAGCTGGCTGCATGATGAGTTGTTCACCAGCCGCAACTTTGGCGCGGCGATCCACAAGTACGGCGCAGTACTGGGTGGCGCGTTCAACTTCATCGACCAGAACCTGTTCGGCGGCAAGCTGCCATTCACGCTGCATGACAACAAGCCGGATTACGCCTGCATGAAGCTGGCGGCCGACTCGAAGAAAATCGACTACCCAAAGCCGGACGGCAAGCTGAGCTTCGATAAACTCAGCTCGGTGTTCATTTCGGGCACCAACCATGAAGAAGAACAGCCGTGCCACCTGAAGCTCACTGACCCGAGCATTCCCATTGGCACCAACCTGCCGCTTTACGATGAACCGGCGCAGCGCTATTGCCCAGCTGGTGTGTATGAGGTGGTGACCAGGGAAGACGGCGAAAAGCGCTTCCAGATCAACGCCCAGAACTGCGTGCACTGCAAGACATGCGACATCAAGGACCCTTCGCAGAACATCACCTGGGTGGCCCCGGAAGGCAGCGGCGGGCCGACGTATCCGAATATGTGAAGGCTGATCTATGAGTTAACGGCGTCGCGTTTGAAAAGGCGCGGTGTCATTGGCTTCGGCGATTCTGGTGAGTCCGGTTTCGTCCTAACGGCCGACCCCCTTTGTTTCGGCAAAGGGGGGAAACCATTTTTCGCTGACGTCCGGCCCCTGCTTCGCAGGGGTCCCCTCGCTCCGGCACCGTGGTGTGGGCACGCGCCGACGGGCCATCCATGGCCCAACGGCGCTCGCTCGGCATCCATGCCGAGCGACCCACACCACGGCATCTCCACTCAGCCTCCCGACGCTCGATTTTGCAGTGTTCTTGAGATCGCGGCATTACCCTACAAAGGCCGCAATCGATTCCAGACATGACCCTGTAGGAGCTCACGAGCAGCGCGAGGCAGCGATGGCGTTTTGTGTGATGCATCACTGTTCCCACGCTTGCTTGTGTACTCCTTATCTATTTGAAACCTGTCAGCTCATGCAATGAAAATTGCCATGACGATAGCTCCCTAACTCACAAGGCCTGCATTGGCGCGGCAGCGTGCAGTGAGCGCTCAAGGTGTTGAGAATACTGACGCATGATCACGCCGTAATCCTCAACTGCACCCCCTCCTCACCCGGATTGCGCTGAAAATAGCGTTTGTACTCGCGGCTGAATTGCGAGGTGCTCTGATAGCCAACACAGTGCGCAACCTGCGCCACGCCCATGCCCTCGGTAATCAGCATCTGCTGTGCCTTGAGCAGGCGCAGGCGTTTGAGGTACTGCACCGGCGACAGCAACGTGCTGCGTTTGAAATGCTCGTGAAACGTCGAAGCGCTCATGTTCGCCTGCCGTGCCAGGGTCTCGACGTTGAGTGGCTCGGCATAGTGGCTGTGCAGATAGGCCAGCGACGCAGCGACCCGGGAGAAATGACTCTGCTGCGCAACCAGTGCCCTCAGCACCCCCGCCTGAGGGCCGCGCAATGCTGCGTAGAGTACGTCTCGCAACCTGGACTGCCCCATCACCTGACACTCCAGCGGATCATGCAGACAGCGCAACAGGCGCTCGACGCTCTCGCGCATCGGCGCATCGAGCACGGCCGATGTCATTGACTCCGGCGTCTGCGCCTCTACCACCTGATTCGGCATCGGCCCCATGGCCTGCACCAACTCGCCCAGCATCACCCGGTCAATCGCCACCGAGACGCCGAACAGAGGCGCCTCGGGGGTGGCGAAAGTTTCACACATGAACGGCACCGAGAGCGCCTGAACCAGGTAATGCCCCGCACCGTAATCCAGTGTGCGCGAACCGAGGCTCGCCAGTTTGCCGCCCTGAGCAATGATCATCAGGCTGGGCTCGTATATCTGCGGGCTGCTCGCCACATAGCTGGACAGCGACACCACGTTGACCTCTGGCAGGCGTGTCGGCACGAAGCCCGGTCGTGTGGCCAGGGGCTTGATCAAGGCCACCAGCGTGGCGTTGACATCGGATTGGTGAGACAGCGACATGGAGCACCAGACAGAGGATTAGACAGCTGCATCATCGCAGATATGCCCGATTCAGCAACATCGGACGTAAAAAAACCGGAGTATTAGGCATGAGTCACGGAGGAATGTTCATGGTTCTGAGGACTGCCCAGGCGCAGAATGGTCCGCACATTCAGACCACCTTGCGAGGTTCATCATGTATACAGCTATCGGCTATGCGGCCCAATCATCGACCGCCCCCCTTGCCCCCATGAATTTTGAACGCCGCGATCCGCGTGCTGACGATGTGGCCATCGACATCATGTACTGCGGCGTGTGTCACTCCGACATCCACCAGGCCCGTAACGAATGGGGTGTTGCCGCCTATCCGCTGATGCCTGGCCACGAGATCGTCGGCAAGGTCACCGCTGTGGGCGCCAGTGTTGCCAAATACAAAGTCGGCGACATCGTCGGCGTTGGTTGCATGGTCGACTCCTGCCGCAGCTGCGATGCCTGCAAGGCTGATCTTGAGCAGTACTGCCTGGACGGCATGACGCCGACCTATGCCGGTAAAGATCGTATCGACGGCAGCCTGACCATGGGCGGCTACTCCAACAGCATCGTAGTCAGCGAACGCTTCGTGCTGAGAATCCCGGCCAAACTCGATCTCGCCAGCGCCGCGCCGATCCTGTGTGCAGGTATCACCACTTATTCGCCGCTCAAGCACTTCGGCGTGAAGGCAGGCCACAAAGTGGGCGTACTGGGCATGGGTGGCCTCGGTCACATGGGTATCAAGTTTGCCAAAGCCATGGGCGCTGAAGTGACACTGTTCACCCGCTCGGCGAGCAAAGCCGAAGAAGGCCGCCGTCAGGGCGCCGATCATGTGATTATCTCCACCGACGACGCCCAGATGCAGGCCGCTGCAGGCCATTTTGACTTCCTGCTCGACACCATTCCGGTCCAGCACGACCTCAACCCCTACCTGGAAACCCTGCGTTTTGACGGCGTGCACATCCTGGTAGGCCTGATCGAACCGATCAACCCGCCAGTGCATGGCGCCAATCTGGTCATGAAGCGCCGGGTACTCGCCGGGTCGTTGATTGGTGGTCTGGCCGAGACCCAGGAAGTGCTGGATTTCTGCGCCGAGCACGACATTACCTGCGACATCGAAATGCTCGACATCCGCAACATCAACGACGCCTTCGAGCGCGTGATCAAGGGTGACGTGAAGTATCGTTTCGTGATCGACATGGCGACATTGAAGGCGTAATGAACCGACTATCCCTGCAGGTGTGAATACCTGTGGGGATGACGACGTGGGATCGGCTTTAGCCGGGAAGAGTCTGGTATATCCCTACCCTTTCCGTTGTCTGAAAGGGTGCCTTCCCGGCTAAAGCCGGTCCCACGGGATTACATCCACTAGCTTACCCTCCCAGCTCAGCCGACAACCTCGCCGCCATCTGCCTGATCAGCGGCACCAGTTCGGCCATCTTTTCCAGCGGCATGTAAGGTACGGTACTGGCGATGCTGATACCGGCAACCACCTGCTTGCTCGCATCCCGCACCGGCGCCGCCACGCAACGGATCGAAGGCTCGTTGTCTTCCAGATCGAATGCATAACCCCCTGCGACATATTCCAGCATCCGCTCGCGCACCTGCTCCCACGATTGTTCCTGATGGGACGGCCATAACGGGTTAGGCGCCGATTGCGGCAGGCTGGCCAGATACAGCCGCTGCCACTCACTTTCCGGGCTGCCCAGCAGCAACGCCTTGCCGATGCCGGTACGCGCCAATGGCATGCGATGCCCTACCCGCGAGCGCATCTCAGGGCCATTGCGGCCAGGATTCTTGTGCAGGTAAAGCACGTCGTCACCATCACGTACCGCCAAGTGCACTGTGTCTCCGGTGAGCTGTGAGAGCTCATCCAGATAAGGCCTGGCCAGCATCGCCAGCGGCACTTCTTCGCGCGCCTGAAAACCCAGCTCAATAAGCTTGGGCCCCAGCAGATAGCCGACTTGCGGCAATACCCGCAGGTAGCGCTCATCCACCAGGCAGCTGACCAATCGATGCGTGGTGCTGCGCGTGGTGCCGATCCGCAGGGCAATTTCCTTGAGATCACGGGCTCCGCTTGCCACCGCCTGCACCACGCCAAGGCCGCGCAGCAGTGTCTGGGTGCCAGTCGGCGCCGGCTCTTTGGCGGCAATGCCTGGGGTATCGTCGGGAGCTTGCGACATGTCAGGCCTTATCAATCAAAAATGCTGGCGCCATTATCGTCGCCAGCCAATCTGCATGCCAGCCGTTAGAGCTCGATGCGCTCGACCTTGCCCACCAGCAGGATGTAGGAGAGCGCACCGATCAATGCCAGAACGGCGATGTAGGTGATGGCGGGTGCGAACGAATCACCGGTGGCCAGAAAGCCAATCACGATAGGCGTGGCAATCGCCGACAGGTTGCCGATGAAATTGAAGGTGCCGCCCGTCAGACCCAGCAAACGCGCTGGCGCCAGAGTGGAAACCAGCGACCACGTGATCGACGCCAGGCCGTTACCGAAGAACGCCAATGCCAGGAACGCGATCACCAGCGGTGTCGAGTCGACAAAGTTGGCGCCAATGATCGACGTCGAAATCAACAGACCGGCAATGATCGGCAGCTTGCGCGCAAAGCCCACCGTGTGGCCGCGACGGATCAGCCAGTCCGAGAAGAAACCCGAACACAGCACGCCGACGAAAGCCGCGAGAAACGGCAACGAAGCCAGTAAGCCGGACTTGATGAAGTCCATGCCGCGATATTTCACGAGGTAAGTCGGGAACCAGGTCAGGAAGAACCACAGCGTCGAGTTCAGGCAGAACTGCCCCAGATAGATGCCCCACAGTTTGCGTCTGGTCAGCACGATGCCCAGGTCAACCCAGCTGAAACCGCGTTTTTCCCTGGCGACATCAGTCTGAATGTCCACCAGCCCGCCACCCTCGCGGATCAACTGGATTTCAGCCTCGTTGACGCCTTTGAAATCACGGGGCTCGCGATACACCATGTACCAGATCAGTGCCCAGACCACGCCCACCGCACCGGTGCTGACGAACACCATGTGCCAGCCATAGGTCGCCTGGAGCCAGGCCAGCACCGGGGTCAGAAACGCCAGCCCGACAAATTGCCCAGACGTGTAGAAACCGATGGCGGTGGCGCGCTCGCGTTCGGGGAACCAGGTGGTCACCACGCGACTGTTGATCGGGTACGCAGGTGCTTCGAGCGCACCCACGGCCATACGCAACACGAACAGCGCGATGAAACTGGCGGCAAAGCCGAGCATGATGGTTGCGATAGACCAGAGCAGCAAAGCCGCGGTGTACAGGATGCGCGGCGGTACGCGATCCACCAGCCAGCCGCCGGGCAATTGCATCGCCGCGTAGGTCCAACCGAATGCGGAGAAGATCAGACCCACATGAACCGGATCAATCCCCAGTTCGCTGGTCAATGCCGGAGCGGCAATCGACAGGTTGCTGCGGTCCAGATAGTTGATCACCACGGTGATGAACAGCAGGACCATGATGAAGTAACGCTTGCGCGTAGGCGTGACTAAAGACGCCGCGCCTTCAAGAGTGCGGGTGTGCATGGGGTGCCTCTTTTTATGTTTATTGAGGTCGGTGAAAACTGTGATGCACTGTAGGCGCCAACGTGTTGGCGCCTACAGATACTGCGTCAGCTTCAGACCATCACCATTCCGCGAAGCTACCATCGGCGTGACGCCAGATCGGGTTGCGCCAGCGATGGCCGATCGCAGCACGTTCCTTGACGTACTCTTCATTGATCTCGATGCCCAGACCTGGCCCGTTGGGGATCTTCACCATGCCCTTGTCGTAATCGAACACCTCGGGATTCTTGATGTAATCCAGCAGGTCGTTGCTTTCGTTGTAGTGGATGCCCAGGCTCTGCTCCTGGATGAAGGCGTTGTAGCACACGGCATCCAGCTGCAGGCAGGCGGCCAGGGCAATAGGCCCCAGCGGGCAATGGAGCGCCAGCGCGACGTCGTAGGCTTCGGCCATGTTGGCGATCTTGCGGGTTTCGGTGATGCCGCCCGCGTGAGATGCGTCGGGCTGAATAATGTCGACATAACCTTCGCTGAGCACGCGCTTGAAGTCCCAGCGCGAGAACAGTCGTTCGCCCAGCGCAATCGGCGTGCTGGTCAACGGCGCCAGCTCCTTGAGCGCCTCGTAGTTTTCGCTGAGCACTGGCTCCTCAATGAACATCAACTTATACGGGTCCAGCTCTTTCATCAGCACCTTGGCCATGGGCTTGTGCACCCGGCCATGGAAGTCGACGCCGATGCCGACATTCGGCCCCACCGCGTCGCGCACGGCAGCGACGTTGGCCAGAGCCAGGTCGACCTTGTCAAAGGTGTCGAGAAATTGCAGCTCTTCGGTGCCGTTCATTTTGACGGCTGTGAAACCTCGCTCCACCGCCTCTTTCGCCGCCCGAGCGGTATCGGCCGGGCGGTCGCCGCCGATCCAGGAATACACGCGGATCTTGTCCCGCACCTGCCCTCCCAGGAGGTCACTGACCGAAACGCCAAGGTGCTTGCCCTTGATGTCCCACAGCGCCTGATCGATCCCGGCCAGGGCGCTCATGTGCACCGCGCCACCTCGATAGAAGCCGCCACGGTAGAGCACGGTCCAGATGTCTTCGATGTTGCGCGGGTCTTTGCCAATCAGATAATCGGACAGCTCTTCAACCGCCGCCGCGACGGTGTGCGCGCGGCCTTCGACCACCGGCTCGCCCCAGCCGGTGATGCCCTGGTCAGTCTCGACCTTGAGGAAACACCAGCGCGGCGGAACGATGAATGTCGTGAGTCTGGTGATTTTCATGTGTGCAATTCTCTTGTTGGAAGTGGCGCGCTGGGCGCTCTGGTGTCTCGAACTGACGGTCTCAGAAGCGCTCGGTGAGTTGCTTCCAGGCACTGACATAAGCGCTGGCCCGCTCGGCAACGTCCGCAGCACTCATGCCCGGTTTGAACAACCCCGAGCCCAGGCCAAAGCCTTTCACACCGGCTTCGAGGAACACGCCCATGTTATCCGGGCTGATACCGCCCACGGGAATCAACACGGTGCCAACCGGCAGCACGGCCAGCCAGGCCTTGACCACCGCCGGGCTCATTTGCTCGGCCGGGAACAGCTTGAGCACGTCCGCACCTTCTGCCAGTGCCGCAAACGCCTCGGTGGGTGTTGCGACGCCTGGGGAGAGGAACAAGCCTGCTTCCTTGGCCGCACGCAGCACCCTGGCATCGCTGTGGGGCATGACGATCACCTGACCGCCCGCTTCCTTGACCAGATTCACTTGCTGAGCGGTCAGTACTGTTCCCGCGCCAATCAGGCAATCGGCGGGCAGGCTCTGACGCAGCAGGCGAATGCTGTCGTAGGGCTGCGGAGAATTAAGCGGTACCTCGATGACACGGAAACCGGCCTCGTACAGCACATCGCCAACCGCAGGAGCCTCTTCCGGGCGCAGACCACGCAGGATGGCGATCAAGCCGTTTTCAATCAGCGCTTGCTTGAGCATGTTCAGACCTCTTTTCCAGTAGATGCGAGCAAGCCGGCATTACTCGCCACTTGCCATAGACCACGCTCGGTCGCCTGCTCGGCCACCGTCACCTGAGTAAAACCACACGTCTTGAGCCCACGTGAATATCGCAGGCACAACTGTTCGCCACCGAGCAGAATCACGGCGGGCAGTTGCGAATGAAGGGAACGCTGCAGGGCTGCCAGAGCCGCCAGCTCATGACCAATCAGCAGGCCAGACAGATAATCGGGCTGGGCGCTGGCAGACAGTTGACCGGTAAGGCCCAGGGTGCGGCAGCTGAATATGGTCCACAGCGGCCCCGCCGTGCCCTCGGCAGACAGGGCCACCGCGACCCCGCGATCAAACGCCGCTTCGTCGAAGCTGTCGCCGGGCACCATGGTCCGCCCGAGAATCGTATGGTTGCTGAGCGCGGCGAACACTTCGCCGGTCATGAAGGTGTCGAAATGGACAATGCAGCCATCAGCGGCTTGCACCCACTTCGAGTGGCTGCCAGGCAAGCCAATCAGTACCGATTTGAGGGCGTCGGCTACCGGCAAACCGGCGAGCACACCCAGGACCTGAGTTTCTTCACCGCGCATGACGTTGGGCAGTGCCGAGCGCTGCAGTACCCCGGGGATGATGTGAACCTCGACACCGCGCTGGCTGCGCACCACCTGCAAGGCTGCACCGAGACCTGCCACGCTGGCAGGCGTTTCAAGATAAGCCGCTTCGCGCCAGCCCTGAGCACTGCCAACCATGCCACAGGCGATGACCGGCAAATCGGGCTGGGCATCAAGCCAGTCGCCACAGGCTTCGTCAAAGGCCAGCTCAAAGCCATCTCCGCACATGACACCCGCGACCATTCGAGGCGTATCAGGCAATTGCATGATGCCTGCGCTGAACGAGCGCTGCTCCAGAACCCGACCTTGTTCGCCGAGTCGATAAGCTCGCAGTGAGGTCGTCCCCCAATCGAGCGCGATCAATTGCGCCTGCATTCGCTTCACCTATTATTTTTTTGCAGTGAGTGCGGGCTGACTATAAACCTTAAACAACAATTATCTCAATATGTAAATTCGTATCCCATAATGTGGGATTTTATGAAGGGCTGTCATTTTTCTTATCTATCTCAGGGCGAAAAAAAACCGCCTCAAAGGCGGTTTTTATTCTATTCGCGAGCAAGCTCGCTCCCACAAAGTTTGCATTAACCACAAACGCTGGCAATCAACGCTCCAGCAGGATCCGCAGCATGCGACGCAGCGGCTCGGCCGCGCCCCACAGCAGCTGATCACCGACGGTGAACGCGCCGAGGTATTGGGAACCCATGTTCAGCTTGCGCAGACGGCCTACCGGGATGCTCATGGTGCCGGTGACAGCCGTCGGGCTGAGTTCCTGAATGCTCGCTTCGCGATGGTTAGGCACCAGCTTGACCCATGGGTTGTGCTGGCTGATCAGACCTTCGATGTCCGCGATGGGCACGTCCTTATTCAGCTTGATAGTCAGCGCCTGGCTGTGGCAGCGCATGGAGCCGATGCGTACGCAGATGCCGTCAACCGGAATCGGGCTCTTGAAGCGACCGAGAATCTTGTTGGTCTCCGCCTGGCCCTTCCACTCTTCACGGCTCTGGCCGTTGGGCAGTTCCTTGTCGATCCATGGGATCAGGCTGCCCGCCAGGGGCACACCGAAGTTTTCGGTCGGGAAGGCATCGCTGCGCATGGCGTCGGCCACCTTGCGGTCGATGTCCAGAATCGCGCTGGCCGGGTTCGCCAGCTCATCGGCAACCGCCGCGTGAGTGGCGCCCATCTGCTTGATCAGTTCACGCATGTTCTGCGCACCGGCGCCGGAAGCGGCCTGGTACGTCATGGCGTTCATCCACTCCACCAGACCGGCCTCGAACAGACCACCCAGGCCCATCAGCATCAGGCTGACAGTGCAGTTGCCACCGATGTAGTTCTTTGTCCCGGCATCAAGCTGCTGGTCGATCACCTTGCGGTTCACGGGATCGAGAACGATAACCGCATCGTCCTGCATCCGCAGGCTGGACGCCGCGTCGATCCAGTAACCCTGCCAACCGGCTTCACGCAGTTTGGGAAACACCTCATTGGTGTAGTCGCCGCCCTGACAGGTCAGAATGACGTCGAGGGTTTTCAGCTCGTCGATGCTGTAGGCATCCTTCAGCGCAGCCACGTCCTTGCCCACGGCCGGGCCCTGGCCCCCGACGTTGGAGGTGGTAAAGAACACCGGCTCGATCAGATCAAAATCCTGCTCTTCCAGCATCCGCTGCATGAGCACGGAACCGACCATGCCGCGCCAACCGATCAGACCTACACGTTTCATCGCAACTACACCTTTACAAAAAGTGGGCCGCTACTCTGGACTTGAATGTCGCAGCGGGCCCGAGATATTACAGATTGCGCAGCGCGGCGACTACAGCGTCACCCATTTCCTGCGTGCCCACCTTCGCGTTGCCCGGCGACCAGATATCGCCTGTGCGCAACCCCTGATCCAGCACCAGGCTGACGGCTTTTTCGATCGCATCCGCAGGCGCGGTGAGGTTGAAGCTATAACGCAACATCATCGACACCGACAGGATCGTCGCCAGCGGATTGGCAATGCCCTGGCCCGCAATGTCCGGGGCCGAGCCATGGCAAGGCTCGTACATGCCCTTGTTGTTGGCATCCAGCGAGGCCGAGGGCAGCATGCCGATAGAACCGGTGAGCATGGACGCCTCGTCGGACAGAATGTCGCCAAACAGGTTGTCGGTGACAATCACGTCAAATTGTTTCGGTGCACGCACCAGCTGCATTGCGGCGTTATCGACGTACATGTGGCTGAGCTCGACATCGGGGTAATCCATGGCCACCTCTTCAACCACTTCACGCCACAACTGGCTGGAGGCGAGAACATTGGCCTTGTCCACAGAGCACAGCTTTTTACCGCGCACTTGCGCCATGTCGAAACCGACGCGGGCAATGCGGCGGATTTCACTTTCGCTGTAAGGCAGCGTGTCGTAGGCCTGACGCTCGCCGTTTTCCAGAATCTGGCTGCCCCGTGGGGCGCCGAAATAGATGCCGCCAGTCAGTTCGCGAACGATGAGAATGTCCAGGCCGGAGACGATTTCAGCCTTGAGGCTTGAAGCGTCGGCCAGCTGCGGATAGAGAATGGCAGGACGCAGGTTGCCGAACAGGCCCAGCTGCGCACGAATTTTCAGCAGGCCGCGTTCCGGGCGAATGTCCCGCGCAATGGCGTCCCACTTGGGGCCACCCACCGCGCCCAGCAGTACCGCGTCAGCAGCGCGGGCACGCTCCAGGGTTTCGTCGGCCAAGGGCACGCAATGCCTGTCGATGGCCGCACCGCCGATAACATCGTGGCTCAACTCGAAGCCCAGCTGGTATTTCTGGTTGGCCAGCTCCAGCACCTTGACCGCTTCGGTCATGATTTCCGGGCCAATGCCGTCACCTGGGAGAATCAGAATCTGCTTGCTCATAACATCCTCGATAAAACATTGATCCGGGCGGGCTTAAGGTCTAAGCCGCTGCGACGCAAAACATATAACCGACGTGGGACCGGCTTCAGCCAATCAGTCGCGAAACAGCCAGGGCTGGCTGGTGCGATGGCGGCTTTCGAAGCTGGCAATGGCCTCGCCATCCACCAACGTCAGGCCGATATCGTCCAGGCCTTCAAGCAGACAGTGCTTGCGGAAGGCGTCGACTTCAAAGCCGATGGCCTTGCCATCCGGGCGGGTGACCGTCTGCGAGGCGAGGTCAATGCTCAGCGTATAGCCTTCGCTGGCCTCAACCTGGCGGAACAGTTCGTCCACTTCAGCCTCGGCAAGAATGATCGGCAGCAAGCCGTTCTTGAAACTGTTATTGAAGAAAATATCGGCGAAGCTCGGCGCGATGATTGCGCAGAAACCGTACTCCTCCAGTGCCCATGGCGCGTGCTCGCGACTGGAGCCGCAGCCGAAGTTTTCCCGCGCCAGCAGCACGCTGGCGCCCTGGTAGCGTGGATTGTTGAGCACGAAATCAGGGTTGAGCGGGCGCCGGGAGTTGTCCTGATAAGGCTGCCCGACATCCAGGTAACGCCACTCGTCAAACAGGTTGGGGCCGAAACCGCTGCGCTTGATCGACTTGAGAAACTGCTTGGGGATGATCTGGTCGGTGTCGACATTGGCTCGGTCCAGAGGCGCGACCAGGCCGGTGTGCTGAGTGAAGGCTTTCATGCGGGGCTCCTCAAGACTGAATCAATTGGCGAACATCGATAAAGCGGCCATTGACCGCCGCTGCCGCCGCCATGGCGGGGCTGACCAGGTGAGTACGACCACCGGCACCCTGACGCCCTTCAAAATTGCGGTTGGAGGTCGATGCGCAGTGCTCACCGCTTTCCAGGCGATCGGGGTTCATGGCCAGGCACATGGAACAGCCGGGCTCGCGCCATTCAAACCCGGCCTCGAGGAAGATCTTGTCCAGACCTTCACTCTCGGCTTGCGCCTTGACCAGCCCGGACCCTGGTACCACGATGGCTTGCTTGATGGTCGCTGCGACCTTGCGACCTTTGGCAACTTGCGCCGCAGCGCGCAGGTCTTCGATGCGCGAATTGGTGCAGGAACCGATAAACACGCGATCGAGCTGAATGTCGGTGATCGCCTGATTCGGTTTCAAGCCCATGTATTTCAGTGCCCGCTCAATGGAACCACGCTTGACCAGATCGGCTTCCTGCGCCGGGTCGGGCACGTTCTGATCGACGGCGACGACCATTTCCGGCGACGTACCCCAGCTGACCTGAGGCTTGATCTGCGCAGCATCGAGCCTGACGACCGTGTCGAAGTGGGCGTCCGGGTCGGACACCAGGTCTTTCCAGGCCTCTACAGCCATGTCCCATTGCTCGCCTTGGGGTGCGAAAGGACGGCCCTCGACGTAGGCAACGGTCTTTTCATCCGTCGCCACCAGGCCGACACGGGCGCCCGCTTCAATGGACATGTTGCAGATGGTCATGCGGCCTTCCACTGACAGATCGCGAATCGCGCTGCCGGCAAATTCCATCGCATGGCCATTGCCACCGGCGGTGCCGATCTTGCCGATCACGGCGAGGACGATGTCCTTGGCTGTCACGCCCACCGGCAATGTGCCTTCCACCGAAACCAGCATGTTTTTCATTTTCTTGGCGACCAGGCATTGCGTGGCCAGCACGTGCTCGACCTCAGAAGTGCCGATACCGTGGGCCAGCGCGCCGAATGCGCCGTGGGTCGAGGTGTGCGAATCGCCGCAGACCACCGTCATCCCCGGCAGCGTGGCGCCCTGCTCCGGGCTGATAACGTGCACGATACCCTGACGCACATCGTTCATCTTGAATTCGGTGATGCCGTACTCATCGCAGTTGTCATCCAGCGTCTGCACCTGCAACCGCGAGACCTGATCGGCAATGGCCTCGATACCGCCCTTGCGCTCGGGGGTGGTCGGCACGTTGTGGTCAGGTGTGGCGACAATCGAGTCGATACGCCATGGCTTGCGGCCCGCCAGACGCAGTCCCTCGAAAGCCTGAGGCGAGGTCACTTCATGAATGATGTGACGATCGATGTAAATCAGCGACGATCCGTCATCGCGCTTTTTCACTTCGTGAGCATCCCAGAGCTTGTCGTAGAGCGTTTTGCCGGCCATCAGCGAATCCTCATCAGCGGGTTCTATTTGTTTCTATGCCCTGGGTAATCGCAGCGATGACCCTTTGGCTTGTACGGACATGCTAGGGAATATGTTTAAATAACTCAAATTCATATTTTTCATGCTTTGGATAACCAACAGGAATCTGAAATGGACCTGGCCAACCTTAACGCTTTCATTGCCATTGCCGAAACAGGGAGTTTCTCCGGCGCCGGCGACCACTTGCACCTGACGCAGCCTGCCATCAGCAAGCGTATCGCCGGGCTTGAGCAGCAACTCAAGGTGCGCCTGTTCGACCGTCTGGGTCGGGAAGTCAGCCTGACTGAGGCAGGCAAAGCCTTGTTGCCCAGGGCCTATCAGATTCTCAACGTGATGGAAGACACCCGCCGCGCGCTGACCAACCTTACTGGTGAAGTGACAGGTCGCCTCACCCTGGCCACCAGCCATCATATCGGGCTGCATCGATTGCCGCCGATATTGCGCGAGTTCACGCGCCTGTATCCGCAGGTCGCCCTGGACATCCAGTTTCTCGATTCGGAAGTGGCCTACGAAGACATACTCCACGGCCGCGCGGAACTGGCCGTCATCACGCTGGCACCCGATCCGCACACGCTGGTGCAGGCCGTGCCGGTCTGGGAGGACCTGCTGGATTTCGTCGCCGCGCCTGAGCATCCGCTGGCCAACAGCGGCCCGGTTTCCCTGCAGGATGTGGTGCGCTACCCGGCGGTATTCCCTGGCAACAACACCTTTACTCACCATATTGTCAGCGGCCTGTGTGAAGCCCAAGGCCTGAAACCCGATATTGCCATGAGCACCAATTATCTGGAGACCATCAAGATGATGGTCTCCATTGGCCTGGCCTGGAGTGTCCTGCCGCGCACCATGCTGGACGAGCAAGTGGCACGCATTCCACTGCCAGGCATTCAGCTCAAGCGTCAGCTGGGCTACATCCTGCATACCGAGCGCACGCTGTCCAATGCCGCCAGAGCGTTCATGGCATTACTGGATGCGCAGACCGGTTAATCAGCTGAATTGAAATACTTTTGCGTGGGACCGGCTTTAGCCGGGAAAGGGTCGGTACATCTAGTCCAGATGTGCAGGAAGAACTGCCGCCTTCGGGGCTAAAGCCGATCCCGCAGGTCATTGTTTGCTGCACGACGTGGATGCCCCCACGCATGGGCAAAAGAAAAGGCGCCCTGTCGGGGCGCCTTCTCTCGATGCAACACGAGTTGCGAACAGACTCAGTTTTCCAGTGCTTTCTGATTATTGATCGGAATGCGCTTGGCCTTGGCCTCCTCGGGCACTACCCGAAGCAGGTCGATGGTCAGCAGGCCGTTTGCCAGCCCTGCGCCACGCACCTCTATGTGATCAGCCAGGCGGAACGACAGCTTGAACGCCCTTTGCGCAATGCCTTGATGCAGGTACGTTACATTACCTGCCTTATCGTCCTGAGCGTCGCTGTCACGCTTGTTGCCCGCGACGGTCAACACCCCCTTCTCCACCTGCAGGTCGATATCTTCCTCACGAAAGCCCGCCACTGCGACAACGATGCGATAGCGCTCATCCGCAAGTTTTTCAACGTTGTAAGGCGGGTAGCCGCTGGTGCTGTCGTTACGTGCAGCCGTCTCGAACAGGTCGTTGAAGCGGTCGAAGCCGACGGAGCTACGGAACAGAGGTGCCAAAGAAAATGCAGCAGTCATGATCATTCTCCTGTTATCAGCGAGTGGTTGCTTGCGCGACCCGACTTCGGCATCGCGCAATCCCCAAACTAGGGTCGACCAGACGCATTTCAAGAGACGTTTTTGAGATTTTTCATGACCGTTCGTCGGCGCTTACACCCAGCAGGACACTGATCCGTTGGCAATCAGTTTCACGTCGCAAAAGATCAAACAGTACGGTCGCTTCCGGGTAGCTCTTGGTCAACAGCACCAGCCATTGCTTGAGTCGGCCTGGGGCCTGGATCAAGGTCATTTTTTCCAGGCACTGCAGCCAGAACGTGCGCAGGATAGGCTGCAGCCCGGACCAGGTCAGCGGTAGCACCTCCTCGCCCTTCTGCGCTGCAGCAATCTGCCGGGCCAGGTCTGGGCGTGCCACCAGACCGCGGCCGATCATGATGTCCCGGGCGCCACAGATTTCGCGGCAGCGACGCCAGTCATCAACGGTCCAGATTTCGCCATTAGCGACCACGGGGATGCTGACCACGTCCTGGATGCGCGCAATCCACTCCCAGTGCGCGGGCGGCTTGTACCCATCCACCTTGGTGCGCGCATGCACCACGATCTGCTCGGCGCCGCCGTCCGCCAGAGCACGGGCACAATCCAGTGCCAGATCGGTGTTGTCGAACCCCAGGCGCATCTTGGCCGTAACCGGTATGGCCTTGGGCACGGCGCGGCGCACGTGTTCGAGAATGGAGTACAGCAGCTCTGGCTCTTTAAGCAGTACAGCCCCGCCACGAGAGCGGTTGACGGTCTTGGCCGGGCAGCCAAAATTGAGATCGATCACCGGCGCACCGAGCTCGCAGGCAAAGGCGGCATTTTCAGCCAGGCAGACCGGGTCCGAACCCAGCAACTGCAAATGCAGAGGCGTGCCGGCGTCGGTCTTCGCACCGGTATGAAATTCTGAGGCGTACTTATAGAAGTAATGCGCCGGCATCAGGCGCTCGGACACCCGGATGAATTCGGTCACGCACCAGTCGATGCCACCGACTTTCGTCAGGGCATCGCGCAGGATATCGTCAACCAGCCCCTCCATGGGCGCCAGAGCAATTTGCATGGGTCACACTCGAAAAAAGTCCGGCAGTTTACGGGGTGCCCGGCGCATTTGGAACCTGATCACCGGTCATGGCGGCGCCATAGCCAGCAATAAACTCGGGAGGCATGCGCCTGGGCTTGCCGCTGGACAGCTCGATGCAGACAAATGTGGTTTGTGCGCGCAACAAGGTCAGACCATCGCTGGCACGACAAAGCTGGAACTGCCGGGTCATCTTCAGCTTTCGGTCCCAGTCCGTAATCCAGGTGGCCATTTGCATTTCGTCGTCCAGATAGGCGCTGGCCAGGTAATCAATCTCGTGGCGCACCACTGCCATCGCCCGATCCATGCGCCGATATTCATTCAGGTCCAGGCCCAACTGCTGAGAATGGCGCCACGCGCAACGTTCCAGCCAGCTGACGTAGACCGCGTTGTTGGCGTGTCCCAGGCCGTCGATATCGTCAGCAGTGACAGTGAGGTCAATCACAAAGGGGGTTGGCAGATCCCAGACCATGCTTGCTCCTGCGTTGCGGGGAGTATGTGCGAGCGAGTGTAACCAAAGCGACGAAGGAGCGGTGGGCGACCGGTACGCCCGCCCCACGGCATACGGTGGACCTGTAGGAGCCAACGTGTTGGCGAAGCGGACTTCATGACTGCAAACGGCCATCGCATCGCCAACAAGCTTGCGCCTACAGAAAAGCATTTCAGCCCGAGCTACGTTGTAGCTCGGCAAAGAAGCCGCGATAGCGATGCATCAGACAAGCGCCGAAAAGAGAGGAGAGTAATCCGGGAGGGTGGCGCGTTTTATCAAACGCCGGAAAAACAAAAGGGCCATTCAATAATCGAATGACCCTTGGTCTCGCAGAGCGAGCAATCGTGGCGTCCCCTAGGGGACTCGAACCCCTGTTACCGCCGTGAAAGGGCGGTGTCCTAGGCCACTAGACGAAGGGGACGCAAAACCTTCGAGCAGATTCGTTTAAAACGAACCCTGGCAAATTGGTGGAGCTTAGCGGGATCGAACCGCTGACCTCCTGCATGCCATGCAGGCGCTCTCCCAGCTGAGCTAAAGCCCCGGATTTATCGCCTCGCGGCTCACATCACTTTCACATGATGCATTTTAAAATGGCGTCCCCTAGGGGACTCGAACCCCTGTTACCGCCGTGAAAGGGCGGTGTCCTAGGCCACTAGACGAAGGGGACAAAACCTTCTTTATGCTGACAATTGGTTGCTGGTTCCGATTGTCGTGCATTACTTCAAGGCAGTGTAGCCGAGCCTTGAAGCTCTAAATCTGGTGGAGCTTAGCGGGATCGAACCGCTGACCTCCTGCATGCCATGCAGGCGCTCTCCCAGCTGAGCTAAAGCCCCACATCAGTGGACGGGGCGCATATTAAGCGCGAGCCGCAGCACTGTCAAATTTATTTTTTACATTTTCCAAAGTTTTTTGTCGGTAATACAAACACTTACCATCAGCCCCCGGAAAACCGGCAGGCTGATAGCGCAGGTAATGCCTCAGGCGATGGCGCCAAGAAGCTTTTCCCATTCCTTGTTTTCTTTCTTGGAGACGCCACCCAGCAGATCAATGGCCTGACGCAGGCGATAACGCGTCAGGTCAGGGCCGAGAATCTCCATGGCATCGGTCACCGACACCGAATTGGCCTGACCGGTGATCGCGGCAAACATCAGCGGCATCGCGTCACGCAGTTTGAGCTCAAGGTGCTGGACCACCGCCTGGATGCAGCCGGTGATGCCATCCTTGTCCCACTGACGCAACGACTCCAGCTTCCACAAAATAAGCTGCATCGCCTGACGCACCTGATCAGGGGACAGCTTCTTGTGCTCGAACAGCTTGGCGTCGGGCGCAACGCCACCCGCGAAGAAGAAACCGGCCAGTGGTGCAACCTGACTGAAGGTCTCCACCCTGCCCTGCACATGGGGCGCGATCTTCATCATGTAGTCCGGGTTCAGCGCCCAGGTCTGCAGCCGCGTCGCGAACTCGTCGACCGGCAGGTCGCGCAACCACTGACCGTTAAGCCAGGACAGTTTCTCGATATCGAAGATCGGCCCGCCGAGGGAGACCCGCGACAGGTCAAAGTGCTCGACCATTTCTTCCAGCGAGAACTTCTCGCGCTCGTCCGGCATGGACCAGCCCATGCGTCCCAGATAGTTGAGCATGGCCTCGGGCATGAAACCCATGCGCTCGTAGAAGGTGACCGATGTCGGGTTCTTGCGCTTGGACAGCTTGCTTTTGTCGGGGTTACGCAACAGCGGCATGTAGCACAGCTGCGGTTTGTCCCAGCCAAAATACTCGTACAGCAGGATCAGTTTTGGCGCCGATGGCAACCATTCTTCGCCGCGCAGTACGTGAGTAATGCCCATCAGGTGGTCATCGACGACGTTGGCGAGAAAATAGGTCGGCAGTCCGTCGGTCTTCATCAGGACTTGCATGTCCATGCGATCCCACGGGATCTCGACCTCGCCGCGCAGCATGTCAGGCACCACGCAGACGCCTTCGCTGGGCACCTTCATGCGGATCACGTGGGGCTCGCCCGCAGCCAGCCGCCGATCCACTTCTTCTTTGGAAAGCAGCAACGCGCGGCCATCGTAACGTGGTGTTTCGCCGCGAGCGGTCTGCTCGGCGCGCATCTGGTCAAGCTCTTCTGCGGTGCAGAAACAGGGGAAGGCGTGGCCCATTTCGACCAGCTGGCGGGCGTATTGCTGATAGATGTCGCCTCGCTCGCTTTGCCGGTAAGGACCGTGCGGACCGCCAACGTCAGGGCCTTCGCTCCACTCGATGCCGAGCCAGCGCAGCGCGTCGAAAATCTGTTGTTCGGACTCGCGGGTCGAGCGCAACTGATCGGTGTCTTCAATGCGCAGGATGAACTCGCCGCCGTGCTGTTTGGCAAAGCAGTAGTTGAAGAGCGCGATGTAGGCCGTGCCGACGTGGGGGTCGCCGGTAGGCGATGGCGCGATGCGGGTACGAACGGTGGTCATGGACAATTCCAGATAGGTCGAACAAGCCGCGAATGTTAACAGGCGCGGGGGTTGTGGCTCCAGCGTCGCAGGATGAGCCAGATCACAGGGGCGCCAGGCCTGCTGACGTGGGACCGGCTTTAGCCGGGAAAGCTGCGCCTCATACGCCAGAGATTCGGCGGCTGTTCAGCCCTATTTCCGGCTAAAGCCGGTCCCGCGTCAGCCGGTCCCGCGTCATGCCTGAAAAGACAGCCAGCGACACTGCTACACCGTCAACAGGCGCTCGCGCAATTTGCCGATTTCGTCGCGCATCTGGGCAGCTGCTTCGAATTCCAGATCGCGGGCCAGCTGGTACATTTTTTCTTCCAGTTGACGAATGCGCTTGGTGATTTCGCTGGGTGAACGCAGCTCGTTTTCGTACTTGGCGCTCTCCTCAGCCGCCTTGGCCATGCCCTTGCGCTTCTTGCTGCGCGAACCCGGCACTGTGGCACCTTCCATGATGTCGGCAACGTCCTTGACCACGCCTTTCGGGGTAATGCCATTGGCCAGGTTGAAGGCGATCTGCTTGTCGCGGCGCCGGTCCGTTTCGCCAATGGCCCGCTCCATGGAGCCGGTCATGCGGTCGGCATACAGGATGGCGCGGCCATTGAGGTTACGGGCAGCACGACCGATGGTCTGGATCAGCGAGCGATCGGAGCGCAAAAAGCCTTCCTTGTCAGCGTCCAGAATCGCCACCAGGGACACTTCGGGCATATCCAGACCTTCACGCAACAGGTTGATCCCCACCAGCACATCGAACGTGCCCAGGCGCAGGTCACGAATGATTTCGACCCGTTCAACGGTGTCGATGTCCGAGTGCAGATAGCGCACGCGTACGCCATGGTCCGCCAGATAATCCGTCAGGTCTTCCGACATCCGCTTGGTCAGCGTGGTGACCAGCACCCGTTCTTCCAGCGCGACGCGCTTGTGAATTTCCGAAAGCAGATCGTCAACCTGGGTCAGCGCCGGACGAATTTCGATCTGCGGGTCCACCAGCCCGGTGGGCCTTACCACCTGCTCGATCACGCGCCCTGCATGCTCGGCTTCGTAATTGCCCGGTGTCGCCGAAACAAAAATAGTCTGCGGGCTGACCGCCTCCCACTCGTCGAAGCGCATGGGTCGATTGTCGAGCGCAGACGGCAGCCGGAAACCGTATTCAACCAGGGTTTCCTTGCGCGAGCGGTCGCCTTTGTACATGGCGCCCACCTGGGGCACGCTGACGTGCGACTCGTCGATCACCAGCAGCGCGTCAGCTGGCAGGTAGTCATACAGCGTCGGTGGCGGCGCGCCGGAAGGACGCCCGGACAGATAGCGCGAGTAGTTTTCGATGCCGTTGCAGTAACCCAGCTCAAGAATCATTTCCAGGTCGAAGCGCGTGCGCTGCTCCAGACGCTGGGCTTCCACCAGCTTGTTGTTGTTGCGCAGATATTCCAGGCGCTCCTGCAGCTCCACCTTGATCCCTTCCATCGCCTCCACCAGGGTTTCCCGGGGCGTGACGTAGTGACTCTTGGGGTAGAAGGTGAAGCGCGGCAACTTGCGAATGACCTCGCCGGTAAGCGGATCGAACGCCGAAAGGCTCTCCACCTCATCGTCGAACAGCTCGATGCGAATGGCCTCCAGGTCCGACTCTGCCGGATAGATATCGATGACGTCGCCGCGCACACGGAAAGTTGCCCGGGCAAAATCCATGTCGTTGCGGGTGTACTGCAGGTCAGCCAGACGCCGCAGCAATGCGCGCTGATCGAGTTTGTCGCCGCGATCCACGTGCAGCACCATGCGCAGGTAGGTTTCCGGGCTGCCCAGACCATAGATGCAGGACACCGTGGTGACGATGATCGCATCCTTGCGCTCCAGCAGCGCCTTGGTCGCCGACAGCCGCATCTGCTCGATATGGTCGTTGATCGACGCATCCTTCTCGATGAAGGTGTCCGATGACGGCACGTAGGCTTCGGGCTGGTAGTAGTCGTAATAAGAGACGAAGTACTCGACCGCGTTGTTGGGGAAAAACGCCTTGAACTCGCCATACAGCTGCGCCGCCAGGGTCTTGTTCGGCGCCAGCACCAGCGTGGGGCGCTTCACCTGAGCGATGACATTGGCGATGCTGAACGTCTTGCCTGAGCCGGTCACACCCAGCAGCGTCTGGTGCGCCAGCCCGGCCTCAATCCCTTCGACCATCAGGCGAATGGCCTCTGGCTGATCACCAGCCGGCTCGAATCGGGTTACCAGCTGAAACTCGGACATAACGTACCTCTGGGTAATGTGTACAAAGCGGGCACAAGGGTGATGTGCGCAAGACCTGGCGCGCAAACACAGCGACAGGCCGTCGCCTGATCCGATTGAGGATCAGTCGTACATGATATGAAGTGATGGGAATACAGATGGAGTCGACATCGTTACCTTTCAACCCGACCCTCGTGCGCAGTAGACGATTTGAATTGCAATCTGACTGACGGTGGCCGAGCGCGGGCAAAAAACCTGAAAAAACGCCTGCCGCGCTGTCGCCGCCATACGCGATGGCCTCTATACTGACTCCCCGTTTGTGCACCGCTCTGGCGCATCCGGATCAGAGCGGGTCCCCTCTACCCCTCACACAGAGCCGCCACAATAATGAGCCTGTTCTCCGCTGTCGAAATGGCACCACGCGATCCTATCCTGGGCCTCAACGAAGCATTCAACGCCGATACACGAACCCACAAGGTCAACCTTGGCGTGGGCGTGTATTGCAATGAAGAAGGCCGAATTCCCCTGCTGCGCGCCGTCGCCGAGGCAGAGAGCATTCGTGTCGCTCAGCACGCTCCTCGTGGTTACCTGCCGATTGACGGCATCGCCGCGTATGACCTGGCGGTGCAAAAACTGTTGCTGGGCGTCGATTCGCCGCTGATCGCCAACGGCCGGGTGCTGACCGTTCAGGCTGTGGGCGGCACTGGCGCGCTGAAAATTGGTGCTGACTTCCTGAAGCAGCTGCGTCCTGATGCGGTCGTCGCCATCAGTGACCCAAGCTGGGAAAACCATCGCGCTCTGTTTGAAACCGCCGGATTCCCGGTGCAGAACTACCGTTACTATGATGCGACCAGTCATGACGTGAACCGTTCCGGCATGCTCGAAGACCTGCAGAATCTGCCAGCAGGCTCCATCGTCGTCCTGCACGCCTGCTGCCACAACCCCACCGGCGTCGACCTGACACTGGAGGACTGGAAAAAAGTCCTGGAAGTGGTCAAAGCCCGGGGCCACGTGCCATTTCTCGACATGGCCTACCAGGGTTTTGGTGCTGGCATCGAAGAAGATGCGGTCGCCGTACGTCTGTTTGCCGAATCCGGCCTGACCTTCCTCGCTTCCAGTTCGTTTTCCAAATCCTTCTCGCTGTATGGCGAGCGTGTCGGCGCGCTGTCGATCGTGACCGATTCGAAAGAAGAGACCGCGCGCGTGCTGTCGCAGGTCAAACGCGTCATCCGCACCAACTACTCAAACCCGCCCACCCACGGCGCGACCATCGTCGCGGCGGTGCTGAACAACCCTGAACTGCGCGCCACCTGGGAGCAGGAACTGGGGGAAATGCGCGTGCGAATCAAGGCCATGCGCCAGGCGATGGTCGAGCGCCTGGCCGACAACGCCGCAGGCCAGGACTTCAGTTTCGTCGCGCGCCAGACCGGGATGTTCTCATACTCGGGCCTGACCACCGAACAGGTGCACCGCCTGCGCAACGAGTTCGGCATCTACGCCCTGGACACCGGTCGCATCTGCGTTGCCGCGCTGAACCAGAACAACGTTGACACCGTGTGCAAGGCCATCACTCAGGTGATCTGACACGCCTGGTATGACGTGGGACCGGCGTGGGACTGGCTTCAGCCGGGAAGAGGCCATTGCAGGCGATACGTTTCATTGGCCCTGAAACCGGCCTTCCCGGCCAACGCCGGTCCCACGATCGATCCCGCCACCTGCGCGTCCCGGCGCAGAGAAGCTCAGCCGTTCTCAACACATTTAGATACAAGATTTAAATGTGTAATGAGAATTAACATTGAGGGTATTTGATTCTCATCCGTCCTAGTATTATGCGACAGTCGCGCTGTGAATGCTGCGACCTGATCCTGATTGGCGCCACACCGCGCAGGCGCCCCCGGACTGCTTCAAACCGAGAATCGAGACCGTTACTCCATGTCCAAGAAGTCCCGCTCAAAAATCTGGTTCCTAGTGCACAGCTGGCTGGCGCTGCCTATCTGGTTCTTCGTGCTGATCGTCTGCGTGACCGGCATGCTGGCCGTGGTCAGCAAGGAAATCATGTGGCTGACCAACCCGGAAATGCGCGCCAATCAACCGGCTGACGACGCGCCTCGCCTGAGTTTCGAGCAGGTACGCGAGAGCATTGAGCGCAATGAGCCGCAACTGATTATCGGCAGAATCACCGAACCCGATGGCGATTACTTCGCCCTGAACGTCAACGTCACCCGTCCCGATGGCCGCGCAGCCACTGCCTACGCCAACCCCTATACCGGGGTGGTTCAGGGTTTTGCGCCGTCCTTCGACTTCCGCGCTTTTACCCGCGCGCTGCATGGCTGGTGGCTGGTGCCTTTCACCAATGGATTTTCCTGGGGCTGGTATCTGGTGTCGATGCTGGGCCTGCCGTTGCTGGCCTCGTTGGTCACCGGGCTGGTGGTGTACAAGAAATTCTGGAAAAGCTTCTTCAAACCGACTCTGCGATTCGGCCAGGGCGCACGTATTTTCTGGGGTGATTTCCATCGTCTGAGCGGGATCTGGTCAATCTGGTTCATCGCCGTCATCTCCATCACCGGCACCTGGTTTCTGATCCAGGCCATTCTGTTCGACAACCAGATCAGTATTTCCAGCCAGTCGCCTGTAGCGTCAGTGATCCCCCATGCCAGCGTGCCACTGACCGCCGATGGCAGCCCGGCGCCGACCATCAGTCTGGACAAGGCGATCGAAATCGCCCGGCAGGAAATTCCCGGCCTGGAGCCCAGCGTCGTCAGCCTGCCGCTCAATGCCTACAGCAACATGACGATTGCAGGTCGCAGCTGGTACCCGCTGATGTTCCAGACAGCCGAGATCAATCCCTATAGCGGCGAAATCGCCACCTCGCACCTGCTTTCCGATCGCTCGTCGCTGGAGTTCGTCACCGAATCCATGCGCCCGCTGCACACGGGTGATTTCGGCGGCATCTGGATCAAGCTGATCTGGGCCTTCTTCGGCCTGCTGCTGAGCATGATGGTGCTCAGCGGCCTGCTGATCTGGAGCAAGCGCACGGCACTGGCAACGATCAATGCGCTCAGGCGCAATCCCAGGGCGCAGGCGCCGCACACGCCGCAGCCAGCGCTGGCGCCCATGAGCCGCGAGATACCGGAGAACACGCTGTGAACAAGGCCGTCGTCGTCACTCCGCCTTCGGCCCTGAGTCGCCTGTGGCGCAAATGGCGTTTTCACATCAATATTCTGCTGCTGTTGATCCCGCTGGGCTTCATGCCCAAATACTTCGCCGACATGGCACTGTTTCGCGGCGACAACGGCCTGGGCCTGCGCGAGATCGGCGACGTTGCAGTCGGCCCCTGGAGCATTCGTCTGGCGGAAATGCGCGAACAGGCGCCCACCCTCGACGGCCCCTCCGGCTACATGAAAACCTTCAACGCCGCGCTGTGTGCCACCTGTGTCGACAAGGTCAAGGCCACCTATTTGCGCATCGGTAAACCTCGCAGTCTGCGCGCTGCCGGGGTGATTTTCTTCGGCACGCCCTACCGCATGAGCGCATTCATGCAAATCCCCGAGCGCACCGCACCTGATTCCGACCTGTGGATCACCATGGAAGGCTGGGACGGCTCGATGCATCAGGCGTCCATCCCCCTCTCCAAAGCCTCCCCCGCCACCGTTGCGTGGTTGAAAAAACAAGGAGTCAAACCATGATTGGTAAAACCCGCCAGCGCTGGCTCGGCATAAGCGCGTTGCTGCTGGCCGGCTTGAGTGCACCGGCACTGGCCCACAACCCGATGTGTGAATGCAAACAGATCGAAAACGAACAGATCCGCTGCACCGGCGGTTTCTCCGACGGCAGTGGCGCGCCGGGAGTGACTCTCGATGTGATCGGCTATGACGAGACCATTCTGGTGCCCGGCAAGCTGGGCGATGACTCCACAGTGACCTTCAAGAAACCCGCCTCGGAGTTTTACGTGCTGTTCGACGCAGGTCCGGGCCACGTGGTGGAAATCGACCAAGCGGATATCGGCGCACCATGAGCACGCCGACGCAGCAGATCGTGCGCCCGGCGGGGGCAGGTCATGAAACCCTATATGTGCTGGGCCTGTGCCTGACGATCCTGCTGGTAGCCGCTCTGGTTATCGGCTGGCATGGCGAGAGCAAGGATGTCCACAGCGTTGCCGCTCATCAACTGGATGCGCGGCGCGACCTGACCGCAGCCGAGCAAGGCATTTATGCCGACTTGCGCGTCACACTCGACGAAATCCGTCTGCTCAGCACTGAGCAGCAGACACCGGTGACCCCGCAACAGCTCGCCGAAGAGGGCCTGGCGCCGTTTGCTCAGGACGCCAGCTCGGTCAGCCGCGGCGGCCATGCCTGGCAGATGCAGGGCGGGTCCTACCTGGGACTGAGCCAGAACAACGCCGTCGCCGGCTCATTTCTGCTGCGCGCCACTGCAGCCGGCGAAGGTTCGGACGTCTGGATCAACCGGCGTCCGGCGCTGGTTGCCGCGGCCGACCTCAGCGACAAGGCCCTGATTGCCGCAGGCTGGCAGCAGGTGGTCGCCCAGTTCGACGCTGGTGTCACCCGTCAGGACAAACACTGACACGCCGCACCCGCCCCTTCCGCACTCACTTTAAAAAGAAGACTGCTTGCCCATGTCCAATTCTTTCAAGCGCCGCCCCCTGTTGCGGATTGTTCTGGTCGGCCTGCTGGCTACGCTCCTCGCGCCGCTGGCCAACGCTGATGCCAAACGTCTGCGCATTGGCATCACGCTGCACCCTTATTACAGCTACGTCAGCAACATCGTGGGCGACAAGGCCGACGTCGTGCCGCTGATACCGGCCGGTTTCAATCCCCACGCGTATGAACCTCGGGCCGACGACATCAAACGCATCGGCTCGCTGGATGTGGTGGTGCTCAATGGCGTGGGCCATGACGATTTTGCCGACCGCATGATTGCTGCCAGTGAAAAGCCTGACATCCCGGTCATCGAGGCCAACGCCGATGTGCCCTTGCTGGCTGCCACCGGCGTCGCCGCCCGGGGCGCCGGGAAAGTGGTCAACCCGCACACTTTCCTGTCGATCAGCGCTTCCATCGCTCAGGTCAACAATATCGCGCGCGAGCTGGGCAAGCTTGACCCGGACAACGCCAAGACCTACACCACCAATGCCCGCGCCTATGGCAAGCGCCTGCGCCAGATGCGCGCCGACG
Source organism: Pseudomonas viridiflava (assembly GCF_900585905.1). Taxonomy (GTDB): domain Bacteria; phylum Pseudomonadota; class Gammaproteobacteria; order Pseudomonadales; family Pseudomonadaceae; genus Aquipseudomonas. Next base: position 433,389 of record NZ_UTVH01000034.1, on the reverse strand, counting down.
CCCTGGCCAAGCTGACCAAAGCGCCCAATGCCGATCTGCGCGTGGCCACCGTGCATGCGGCGTACGACTACCTGCTGCGCGAGTTCGGTCTGGAAGTCACCGCCGTGGTCGAGCCTGCCCACGGCATCGAGCCAAGCCCGAGCCAGTTGAAGAAAACCATCGACCAACTGCGCGAGCTGGACGTGAAAGTGATCTTTTCGGAGATGGACTTCCCGTCAACCTACGTCGAAACCATCCAGCGTGAATCGGGCGTCAAGCTGTACCCGCTGTCGCACATCTCCTACGGCGAATACACCGCCGACAAATACGAGAAGGAAATGGCTGGCAACCTGGACACCGTCGTGCGTGCCATTCAGGAGGCCGGTGCATGACCGCTGCCGAACGCATCGCCATCGAGGGCAATGGCCCCGGCATCACTTTTACCGACGTCAGCCTGACCCTGGGCCGCACGGTCATCCTCGACAACGTCAGTTTCCAGGCTCGCCCTGGCAGCATCCACGCACTGGTGGGGCCCAATGGCGGGGGCAAGAGTTCATTGATCAAAACCTTGCTCGGGCAGATGCCTCATCAGGGTCAGCTGAGCCTGCAGTGGCCCGCCGCACCGGGCCTGATCGGCTATGTGCCACAGGCACTGGAGTTCGATCGCGGCCTGCCGATCACCGTGGATGATTTCATGGCTGCCATGTGTCAGCGCCGCCCTGCGTTCCTGGGCCTGTCGAAACGTTACGCGCACGCCATTGGCGAAGCGCTGGAACGGGTCGGCATGCAGGACAAGCGCAAGCGGCGCATGGGGGCGCTGTCCGGCGGCGAACGCCAGCGCGTGCTGCTCGCTCAAGGCCTGATCCCGGCCCCTCAACTGCTGGTGCTGGACGAACCCATGTCAGCGCTGGACGAAGCCGGAATCCAGGTCTTTGAGCGCCTGCTCGCGGACTGGCGCAAGGCTGGCATCACAGTGATGTGGATCGAGCACGATCTGGATGCGGTCAAGCGTCTGGCCGATCATGTCACCGGTCTCAACCGCCGCGTGCTGTTCGACGAGCCGGCCGCTACCGCGTTGACCCCGGAGCGGCTGCTGACACTGTTTTCAGCCCATCCCCGCAGTGTCGAGAATAACAACGGGGGCATCGCGTAATGGACTACGAACAGTTTCGTCTTTTCATACAAGGCCTGGCGTCGTCGGGTTACTTGCCGGAAGCCCTGGCCTACGGCTTTGTGGTCAACGCACTGATCGCCGGGCTGCTGATCGGTCCCGTGCTTGGCGGGCTTGGCACGCTGGTGGTGGTCAAACGTTTCGCGTTTTTTTCCGAGGCCGTCGGCCACGCGGCGCTGACCGGCGTGGCAGTGGGTATTCTGCTGGGCGAGCCCTACACAAGCCCTTATGGCGCATTGTTTGGCTATTGCCTGCTGTTCGGCATCGTTCTCAACTATCTGCGCAACCGCACCGGCCTGGCGCCGGACACCCTGATCGGCGTGTTTCTTTCCGTGTCCCTGGCGTTTGGCGCAAGCCTGCTGCTGATTCTGGCGGGCAAGATCAACATTCACATCCTGGAAAACGTTCTGTTCGGTTCGGTATTGACGGTCAACGGCAATGACCTGCTGGTGCTGGCGGTGGTCGGGGCACTGGTCCTGGGCCTGAGTCTGCCGCTGTACAACCGCATCATGCTGGCCAGCTTCAATCCGCAGCTGGCAGCGGTGCGTGGCGTGGCGGTCAAGACGCTGGATTATCTGTTCGTGATTCTGGTGACGCTGATCACGGTGGCTGCGGTCAAGGTGATTGGCGCCATCCTGGTGGGTGCGCTGCTGGTGATTCCTGCCGCCGCTGCCCGCTTGTTGAGCCAGTCGTTGAAAGGGTTTTTCTGGGTGTCGGTGGCGATCGCCACGGTCAGTACGCTGTGCGGGATTTTGCTGCCGATCATGTTCGACCTGCCGGTGCCCTCGGGCGCCGCGATCATCCTGGTGGCCGGCATCGCTTTCGCCTTGGCCGCCATTGCTCGGGGCACTGTCCCCAGCCTGAAAGGGAATATTGGATAAATGCTGCGTAAACTCACTCTGGCGCTGGTTATCAGCGCTCTGGCCGTCAGCGCGACGGCGGCCGACAAGCAACCTGCGGTGCACATACTGGCCAGCCTGCCGGTGACCTATGGTCTTGGCCAGATCCTGCTCAAGGACAGCGGCGTGGAGCTGGAACGCGCCGCTCCCGCCAATCTTCCGGGCTCACGTCAGACCGCTTATTTCACCGGCCGTGGCGTTGAGGCCCTGCGCACGTTGGCGCTGGAAGCCGATGCGGTCATTGGCCTGCGCTCGATCTGGCCGGATGACCCGCTGTACACCAATGCCCGCCGCAGCAATATCCGTATCGTCGAGATCGACGCTGCGCGCCCGGTAGACGGCGCCTTGCCTGGCATCGCTTTGCAGCCTGGACAGGGCGCTGACGGCCTGGGCAGCCAGCCGTGGCTGTCGAGTAACAACCTCGGGCGCATGGCAGATGTAACGGCGGCAGATCTGGTGCGCCTGGCGCCAGCAGCCAAACCCCGTATTGAAGCCAATCTGTCGGCACTCAAACAGCAGTTGCTGAAACTCAATGCCGAGAGCGAAACGGCCCTGGCCAAGGCAGACAACCTGAGCGTCGTGACCCTGTCTGGCCATTTCGGCTACCTGATCAGTGGGCTCAATCTGGAGCTGGCGGCAACCCAGGTGCTGGCGGACGATCAATGGACGCCAGAGGCCGTGCAACAACTGACTCAGAGCCTCAAGGACAACGACGTCGCGCTGGTGCTGGACCATCGCCAACCTCCTGAAGCGGTGACTGCCGCCATCACCGCGGCAGGCAGCAAGCTGCTGGTCCTGGCCAGCGAGGGTGACGATCCCCTGGCTCATTTGCAGAACAACATCACCCAGGTCACACAGGCGCTGAGCGCTCCCCGCTAGTCAGCACATGCAGTCGAGCGAGTAGCGCGGAGCCTGCCGCGCTACTCGCCACAGCACAGGCTCAATCCACCCCCACGCCGGCGTTCCCGCGCACCTCAACGACCGGCGCACTGCACACCCGTGGTGCAACTTTCGGTGACAGCATCTGTTGCTTCACTGGCCACGAACCCCACTAAATTGGACGTTAGCGCGATCAGCGGTAATGGCCCGGCTTTTGCTTTGCCTGTATATACAGGATCGTACGACTCAACCCCTCCGGATCCGAGCAGCATTTTTTTGAAAGCCGAGCCGGGCATGGCCAAAGCGCTTGGCACACTCCACCTTCCAGGCAGGAACCCGCACTATGTCAGCCCCCCTTCAGATTCAGCCAGGCCAGTTCGACCTCGATCAACTGCGTGTCATCTACCAGCAGCAGTCGCCAGTGACGCTTGATCCCGGCGCTCGCGAAGAGGTCGACGCCAGCACCCGCATGGTCAGCGAAATAATCGCCAATCAGCGCACCGTGTATGGCATCAATACCGGATTCGGGCTGCTGGCGCGCACCTCGATCCCCACCGAATCACTGGCCAGGTTGCAGCGCAACCTGCTGCTGTCACACTGCACTGGCACTGGCCCGCTGCTGGACGACGCCAGTGTGGGCCTGATCATGGCGCTGAAGATCGGTTCGCTGGCACGAGGGTTTTCCGGCATTCGCTGGGAGGTCATCCAACACCTGGAGACGCTCTACAACGCCAAGGTCTACCCCTGCATCCCGTCCCAGGGGTCGGTGGGCGCGTCTGGCGACCTGGCACCTCTGGCGCATCTGTCGGCGGTGCTGATCGGCGTGGGCCGGGTGCGTCATCAGGGTCGCGAAATGGAGGCGATCGAAGGCCTTGCGCTGGCCGGGCTGCAACCCATGGTGCTGGGGCCCAAGGAAGGTCTGGCACTGATCAATGGCACCCAGGTGTCCACCGCTCTGGCCCTGCGCGGGCTCTTCGCCGCCGAGAGACTGTTCAGCGCTGCGGTCGTCGCCGGCAGCTTGAGCGTCGACGCGCTGAAAGGCTCCGATGTGCCATTCGACTCAAGGATTCAGGCCGTGCGTGGCCAACCGGGGCAAATCGACGTGGCAGCGCTGTACCGCGAGCTGCTGGCGACCAGTGAGATCCGTGCATCACACGCCGATTGCAGCCGCGTGCAAGACCCCTACTCCCTGCGCTGCCAGCCTCAGGTGATGGGCGCCTGTCTGGACCATCTGCGTTTTGCAGCCGACGTGTTTCTGCGCGAAGCCAATGCGGTGTCGGATAATCCGCTGGTGTTCGCTGCTGACGGCGATGTGCTGTCAGGTGGCAACTTCCATGCCGAACCGGTGGCCATGGCCTCGGACGTGCTGGCTTTGGCCATTTCAGAAATAGGCGCGCTGTCAGAGCGGCGCATTGCACAACTGGTGGATCCCGCGCTGTCTGGCCTGCCAGCGTTCCTGGTCAGGGAAGGCGGGCTCAACTCCGGCTTCATGATTGCTCAGGTGACCGCTGCCGCGCTGGCCTCCGAGAACAAAACCCTGGCCCATCCAGCGTCAGTGGACAGCCTGCCAACGTCGGCCAACCAGGAAGATCACGTGTCCATGGCGACCTTCGCGGCGAGACGTCTGCTGGACATGGCGGGCAACAGCAGCGCCGTGGTCGCCATCGAGCTGCTGAGCGCCGCCCAGGGCGTGGACTTGCACGCGCCGCTGCAGACTTCGCCAAAGCTGGCTCAAGTGCTGGCGATGATTCGCAGCGAAGTGCCGCACTACGATGAGGATCGCTACTTCGCCCCCGATATCGCCGCAGCGCGGGCATGGGTCGAAGGCGGCGCGTTTGCCCGCTGGCTGCCTGCGCAGCGGCTCTACCACTGACAGCCACGAATGTGCGCCAGGCCTTTGCCTGGCTCACGGCCGGTCGTCGAATGGATCGAACAGATCATCAACTGCACCTCTCGAATTCTGGTAACCCATCGCAAACCAGCAAACAGAGGTGAACATGAGCGAATCAAGCCAGGACACCATTGGCCGCAACGATCCCTCCATTGACCCGGATGGCGCGCCCGAAGACGGTGCTTCCAGTGACGCCAGCCCCTTCAAGCCGCAGGCTGGGGATGACAGGCAGGTCGAGCCGGGCGAAGTGTCATCAGATAACCCCTACGTCCCTGATTACGAGCCTGAAGAAAAGCCGCACACCCAGCGCAGCAATCCGCAACCCGTGACGGGTGATAAAGACGCCGACATCGACACCGATGGCGGCTAGTCGCACAGGTCAGGAACACGACCTTCGCTGCCGACCTCTTTTCCGTGAACAGGCGGCAGCGACCTCTCCCGCCTGACGGCGAGACCTCCTCTACATCGCCCCACAACTGCAATGGTTCTGGACGCTTTAGCGTCACAGCCTCATCGAAATATCTGCACACAAATCCCAAGCCGCCTCCCGTTGTACGATGTCTGACGATATGTTCGACTTGCCGTGTCTCACTAAAAATAACAATGGGGATACATCTATGGCGAGCTCCAGCTCCGTCGATAAAAAATCAGCAGGCGTGCGCGAGTCAATGCTTGCCAAGGCCACCAAGCTGCTCGGGCCGGGCATCATCGCGGTGTTGTCGTGGCTGGGTGCAGGCGATCTGATCACTTCTTCGGTGGCGGGTGCCAACTATGGTTACGCCATGATGTGGGTGCTGGCGGTCTCGTTGCTGCTCAGATTCCTCATCGTCAACATCATCGCCCGGTTCCAGCTCTGCAATAACCAGGGCATGAGCATCCTCGAAGGCTACGCCCAACTTCATCCGATATTTGCCTGGTTCATGCTGGGTTATGCACTGCTCATGGGGCATCTGATCAATGCCTACATGATCAAGGGCGCTGGTGAAGCGCTGGCTATGCTGCTGCACATCAATCAGCCACTGCTATGCTCGTTCGCTGTAGTGATTGCAGTCTGGCTGCTGGTCGGCCGTAACATTTACACCATGATCGAAGGCGTGATGAAAGGCCTGCTGGCGTTGATGACGCTGGCGTTTCTTGCCCTGGCGGTCATGTCAAAACCGGACATGATGGGTATTCTGAAAGGCACCATCGGCTTCAGCATCCCTCCGGATGAAGGCGTTCACGGCGCGCTGCTGGTCGCGGTCTCAGTGATCGGTGCGGTTGCAGGCTCGATCGCCAACTTCGTCCACCCTTACGTGATGCGCGAAAAAGGCTGGGTCGGTCCTCAGCACAAACGCATTCAGCGCAATGACCTGCTGTTTGCAGTGTTCATCGGCATCATCATCAACCTGGCGATCTGGGTAGTGGGCGCTGAAATTTTGAGGCCCAATGGCCTGCAAGTGAGCACCCTGCAGGATCTGGGCAAAGCGCTGGAGATGTTCTTTGGCCCGGCGGGCTGGTACATCTTCTTCGTCGGTGTGTTCGCGACACTGTTTGCCAGTATTGCTGGCAAAACCACTGCATTCCCGATGCTCATCACTGATGCTTTCCAGCACATCCGCCCGCAGCGTCGCGAGCGTTATGGCAAGGAGTACCACAAGGACCCGATGCACAAGTGGTTCATGCTGTTTATTCTGGTCACCCCGCTGGTATGGTCGCTGCCTGGCATGCCTGACTTCGTGACGCTGACCATCGGCGTCAATGCGCTGAACATCATCGGTCTGCCAATCATCTCGCTGGGCCTGCTGATCATGTCCAACCAGAAGTCGCTGCTGGAAAAACAGTACCGCAACAACCTCTTCGAAAATATTGCCCTGCTGTTCGCCACCGGGCTTGCGCTATGGGTCGCCTTCCAGCTGGGCGCGGATCTGTTGAAATGATGCGTGCCCTGCACATCGGATGACCTCCACGCAGGTGTAAAGATAATTGAAGGCAGGCCGATACCCGGTCTGCCTTCATGTCTTTTCAGCACCGGAATCGGACCGCTCCTTTCACCGTTCGTAAGAAACTTTCCGATACACGGTGCATCGCAGCTATGATGGCATAACGCCTGCCTTTTACATCATATGCCGCTGCACTGGACGTCTACATGAATCAATTCTTCGAAGCCGAGCAACAACGCCTTGCCGCTGTTCGCGCTGTCCAGTGGCTGGAAACAGCCAATAGCGAAAATTTCGACCGCATATGTCGGCTTGCAGCAGCCTATTTCGACGTACCCACTGTCCTGGTTTCGCTGGTCGATCAGGATCGGCAGTGGTTCGCTGCCCAGATCGGTTTCGAGCCGCGGCAGACCCCTATCAGCCAGTCATTCTGCGCCCATACGATCCAACAGGATGGGGTCTTTCAGGTGGTGGATGCATGCACTGACCTGCGGTTTATGGCCAATCCTCTGGTGACGGCCGGTAACGGCATTCGATTTTATGCAGGCGCGCCACTGATCACGCGTGAAGGCCATGCTATTGGTAGCCTGTGCATCATCGACAAATGGCCGCAGCAGCTCAGCCATGCTGAAACGCTGGTGCTGCAGGATCTGGCCGAGATGGTCATTGCGCAGATCGAGCAGCGCCAGCAAACCCAGACCCGGCATCCGGTCAGCGGCATGCCGAATCTGCGTCAGTTGGTCACCGACCACGCTGTGCCATGGTCCAGCACTGACGCGCCGGTCCGCCTGTTGGCCGTCATCGAAGTGGTGGAAAGCCAATGGGCTGCAGACCTGACGCCGGGCGGCAGCAGCCTGATCGCTGACAAGGCATCGCTGATCACGCAGAAGCTGCAGGTAACCTTTGGCGGCGACCTGGTGGCCTATCACATCGACGAACGCCATTTCTGCCTCATGCTGCCGACCCTGCCAGCCAATAAGCATGCACTCATCGCGGCGCTGGGTGAACTGGTGTGCGAGCCCTGCGCCGAGGACTCCATATCGACAGAGCCAGGCATACGTCTGGGCATTGCCACTTGCGAGGACGGCACGCAGTCCATCGGCGAATTGCTGCGCAAAGGCCGGAGCGCAGTAAACCGGGCTGGCACAGATGGTATTGACTGGGCCGTGTGGGACGAAAACCCCAATTGCGCACCGAGCCGGGCCCATAGTCTGATCCACGGCCTGGCCGCTGCCATGGCCAACTGCGATCTTTTTCTGGTGTTCCAGCCACGCTTTCGCCTGTCAGATGGTCGACAGGTAAGCGCGGAAGCCCTGTTGCGCTGGAATCATCCGCAGTATGGCCCGGTCTCGCCAGCGGAATTCATCCCGTTGATTGAAAGATCCGGGCAGATCAGCATCGTTACCCGCTGGGTCATCGATAACGCCCTGGCTAACGCCGCCTTGTGGGAAGACACCGAATCCAAGGTGTCACTCAACCTGTCGGCACTGGATTTTCAGCACATAGACATCACTGATGCATTGCGCGCATCCCTGGACAAACACGGCGTTGATGCCCGTCGGGTTGAAGTCGAGATCACCGAGGGTGAGTGGATCCGGGCCAGCGCTACCGTGCTCACTCAGCTTTCGGAAATCCGCGCCCTGGGCGTCGATGTGGCGATCGATGACTTCGGCAGCGGCTACAGTAATTTCGCTTATTTGCACGAAATCCCAGCCAATGTGATCAAGCTGGACAAGTCGATCATTACCGACCTGGAAAACAAACCGCGCAATCGCATCATCGCGCAGTCTATTTTCCAGCTGGCCCACAGCCTGGGCTATCGAACAGTGGCCGAAGGGATCGAAACCTTCAAATGCATGGACCTGGTAAAAGGCTACGGCTGTCAGGAGGCGCAGGGCTTTTTCTTGAGTCGCCCGCTGTCCGCCGAATCAATCAAAAGCACTACCGAATCCAGTTCCTTTCTGCTCAGTGCCTGACGGCTGGGGCTATGGCTTGCCATAAGGCGGGTATTGCTCGTCGTCGACGCGCTTGTCGGACTCAACATCATGATCGCCCTGTGGCGCTTTGGCCGGGCCTACAGGGTCTACCTGCGGATCTTTGAGATCAGGCGAATCAGGATCGAAGCCAGGGTCATTGTTCATTTCTTTCTCATTGCTGATCATGTTTACCTCTGCATGAGCGCCCAGCACGCCTGGGCTGCCTTACTGGGAAATCCCGCGGCGAGCAGAGTGCAGCCCGACTGACGAGCGGAGGCTAGAACAGCGCTGAGACTTGGCTGTTGGTAGCGGGTGCACCTTGCCAACAGGCTTTACTGCTGGGGCATGGCCGAAGAATGGTGATTGAGGATTTGCCATTTGCCATCAATTTTCTGATACAGAAAAGTATAGCGGGCCTGCACCTGGCGCTTGCTGCCGTCTGCCTCTGTGAGGGTAAAAGTATAGACGCCGGTATCGACGGCCTTGTTTTCGTTCATGCGCCGAATCTGCCGATAGTTGATCACCCCAACCGGCTTGAGCGTGAGGAAGTGCTCGAAGTAATCCTTGATCTCCTCGTGGCTGGTGCGCACCTTGTTGGACACGGTGGGCTGCAGAATTGCGTTCCTGGCATAGAGGCCGGTGACAGTATCAGCGTCCCCGCTCTGCAGTGCATTGTTCCAGCGGTCGAACAGGCCTGCGATTTCCCGGTCCTGGGCATTGGTCGGCTGTTCGGCCACCGCCGTGTAGGTGTAGGGCTTGACCGGCGCACTGTCCACGGCATAAGCGGCCTGGATGGACAGCACGGCCAGCAGGGTCACGGCTGACAGCTTGGCGTTGAGTTTCATTGACAGTTTCCTATTGGCTTCAATGTCGCCACTGTGCCGGGCATCCGCGTCTCGGCCATCAGCCATTTGGAGCGACTTGCCTATGCCATCTGGCAGATGGCAACCGGGCGTCGATAACAGGTCTAATAGCGGCTTCGTCACTAGCGCAATGCCTGCGCGGAGCTGGAACCCTCATGCACTCACCTCCATGCGATGATCCCGCAAGCGCCCTCGCCCTGCGCAGTCAATACCGGCAATGGGAAAATCGCGCCGCACGCCTGCGCTTGCTGGTAGACACCGGTCAGGAGTTGACTCGCCTGACGCTGGCAGCGATGCGCCAGCGGGTGTTGCAACGCGCGTGTGCCTTTCTCGCCATGGATCATGGCCTGTTGCTGGAATGGGCCAGCGAGGCGGCGCCCGCACAGGCAGGCGCTACACATGGCGACCTGCAACAACTTGACGCTCTCGCCGCGCTGCTGAACCGGCAAACTGCGATGCCACAGTGGCAGGCACAGCCTACGGCGCAGATACCCTGCGCGCTGCATCTGCCTCTGCTCAACGCCGAGGGCGAGCCTTTCGCTGCGCTGCTGCTGGGCAACAGCGTCAGCCTTGCCAGCCCCGACAGCGAAGATCTGCAGTCGCTGCAATTGCTGGCGACCCTGCTGGCCGCTCACCTTGAGAACAGCCGCCTGCTCAATGACCTTTCCGCCCGCGAGCGGACCATGTCGGAACTGGTGCATCGCCTGCTCACCGCCCAGGAAGACGAGCGCAAACGGGTGGCCTACGACCTGCATGACGGGCTGGCGCAGACGCTCGCGGGCCTGCATCAGCAGCTGCAGGGTTTTGCCAGCCAGTGCCCGACGCTTCCCGACACGCTGCAGGCGCAACTGGCCACTATTCTGCAACTGGCGCAACGCTGCGTGGGTGAAGGTCGGCAGGTCATCAGCGGCCTGCGTCCGAATGTGCTGGACGACTTCGGCCTGCTGAAGGCTATCGACAAGGAAGCAGATCGCCTGCGAGCGGCGGGCCATAGCGTGAGCTGGAGCGAGCGCTATGCAGAACGCTTGCCGGACGCAGTGGAAATCGCCCTCTTCCGCATCGCCCAGGAAGCCATCAACAATGTTCTCAAGCACGCAGGTCCTTGCAGCGTCCGTCTGGCGCTGCAGGTCAAGGACGATCAGGTGTCGGTCCTGATTGAAGATCATGGCAGGGGTTTCAGCGCCTCCGGCATCAGCAGCGATCCCACCCAAGGCATGGGCTTGACCGCTATGCACGAACGCGCGCATCTGGTAGGCGGGCATTTTTACTGGGACAGCGACAGCGGCACTGGCACGCGCCTGGGCGCCAGCGTGCCATTGCGTTACAAAGGGGGCAAAGCATGACGACTAAAGTGCGTCTGGTAATGGCAGATGACCATGAAGTGACCCGCGCCGGCTTCGTCTCGCTGTTGGCCGGGCACCCTGAATTTGACGTCGTCGGTCAGGCCAGCGACGGCCAGGAGGCATTGGAATTGTGCGCACAATTGCGCCCGGACATCGTCATCCTTGACGTGCGCATGCCGATTCTCAACGGCCTTGGTGCAGCGCGGCTGCTGCAGGAGCGCATGCCTGGGCTCAAAGTGGTGATCTTCACCATGGACGACAGCCCCGACCACCTGGAAGCGGCCATTGCCGCAGGCGCCGCAGGCTATCTGCTCAAAGACGCCAGCCGCGACGAAGTGATTGGCGCCCTGCGCCAGGTGGCGGCCGGGGAAGATGCCCTGGACAGCGCGATGAGCGCACGCCTGCTCAGACGCATCGCGGCGCGCAGCGTACCCGGTGCATCGGTGCGTGAAAACCTCACCGAGCGTGAGCGCCAGGTACTAGGGCTGGTGGCAGGTGGGTTCAGCAATCGCGAGATCGGCGAAAAACTGGACATCGCTACCGGCACGGTCAAGGCCCACGTTGAACGGGTGATCGGCAAGCTCGGCGCTTCTGATCGTACCCAGGCCGCCGTTCGCGGGATTGCTCTCGGGCTGGTGGCGCAACCTGACGGCAACTGGTCATGAACCGCTGGGCTGACCTACCCTTGCGGGGTAAATCACTGGTGGCGATCTTTCTGCCGCTGCTGATCCTGATGTCATCGCTGATGATGATTTACTTCGGCGAACGCCAGACCGCCCGGGCCGAAGAAGATGTACGGCGTGCGCTGCTGGTTCAGGGTGATATCCAGACCGTGCACACTCTGCTCGCAGAAGCGGCGGCCAGCGAGCGCGGCTATTTACTCACCGGGCACGATGACTTTCTGCCGGTCTACACCCAGACCGGCCCGCAGATCCATGCCGCCCTGCAGCGACTGGACAGCAACGTGCGCGACAGCGAGATGCGCACCCGTCTGCAACAAATGGTGCCGCTGATCCGTACCAAACTCGGGGTGCTGGCCCAGTTGCGTGAAGGCAATCGCGAAGATGCGGCGCAGATCACTGTCATCCTGCTGCACAACAAGCAGGTGCTCGACACCCTGCGCGAGCAAATCGCGGCCATGCGCGACCGTGAAGCGACGCTGCTGGCCGAGCGCAGCACGGCAGCGGCAGAAACACGCCAACATCTGGTCTTTGCCACGTGGCTGGCGGCACTATGCGGCGTGTTCGGCGCCATCATTGCCATGCTGTTGCTGTCCAGAGGGATCGTCAGCAGGGTCCAGCATGTGCAGCGCAACGCGCAATTGCTCGCAATGGGCCATCCACTGTTGCCACAACCGCCGGAAAGCGACGAAATCGGCCAGTTGGGTGCGCGACTGGTGGAAGCGGGTCATCTGCTGGCGCAACGTGAAGGCGCTTTGCGCGACAACGAAGAACGCCTGCGGCTGATCATCGATGCAGTCAAGGACTACGGCATCTTTGCCCTGGACGCCCAGGGGCGGGTCACGTCCTGGAACGTCGGTGCCGAACGCATCAAGGGTTACAGCGAGCAGGAAATCATCGGCCAGCCGTTCTCGGTGTTCTACCTTCCGGAGCAGTGCCCGCAGCGGCCTGAAGCGGCGTTGCGCGCCGCCCGCAGCAAAGGTCATTTCATGGAAGAAGCCTGGCGACGACGCAAGGATGGCAGCCGCTTCTGGGCCAGCGTGGTGATCAGCGCGCAATACGACAGCAGTGGCACTCTACGCGGCTTCTCCAAAGTCACCCGCGACATCAGTGATCGCCACCAGGCCGAGATTGCCCTCGGCGCTGCGCGTGAAGAAGCCGAGCGCGCCAGCCGGGCCAAGAGCGAGTTTCTCTCGCGCATGAGCCACGAGCTGCGCACGCCGCTGAACGCGATTCTGGGCTTCGCCCAACTGCTGGATATGGACGCCCAGCCCGGTCAGCGCCAGCAGGTTGGTCATATCATGCGTGCCGGTCAGCACCTGCTGACCCTGATCAATGAGGTGCTCGACATTGCCCGCATCGAGTCGGGCCGCCTACCGTTGACGCTGGAGCCCATCGCTCTGGCCGGCGCTTTGCAGGAGGCACTGGCACTGGTAGCGCCCATGGCGGCCGACGCGCAGATTCAGCTCGCCCCGCTACCGCCGATTCTCCTAGCGGATGGCGTGGTCGCCGATCGTCAGCGCCTGATGCAGGTGCTGCTCAACCTGTTATCCAACGCGATCAAATACAACCGGCCCGACGGCGTGGTGAGTGTTGCGGTGAGCCGCCATGGTGAACGCATGGCGGTAAGCATCAGCGACGACGGGCCTGGTATCGCCGAAGACCAGCTGCACAAGCTGTTTCGACCCTTCGAACGACTCAACGCCGATCATCGCGTCGAAGGCACCGGGCTGGGTCTGGCGCTGAGCAAGAACCTGCTGGACATGATGCAAGGTGACCTGAGCGTCACCAGCGAACCGGGGGCGGGCTGCACTTTTACCTTTGAATTGCCTTGCATCTTTGTCAGAAGTGAAACTCCGATGCCTGCCCCACCATCCCCGGCCCTGACGGGAGACGGCGAAACGATCCCGCCGCTCTATCGCGCCAGTGTGTTGTGCATCGACGACAATCTTTCCAGCCAGACGCTGATTGCAACCCTGTTACAGCGGCGCAGCGCGATTCAGCTGTTCTCCAGCACGCAGGGCGAACCGGGGCTGGATCTGGCGTTTCGTCACGCACCTGACCTGATTCTGCTGGACGTCAACCTGCCGGATATCTCCGGGCTGGAGATACTGCGTCGGCTGCGCGCTGCGCGACAGACTGCGGCCACGCCGATCCTGATGCTGAACGCCGACGCCACCCCCGCTACGGTCAGATCACTCAACGCAGCGGGGGCCACCGCAGTGCTGACCAAGCCTATCAATGTCCGGGTATTTTTCGAGCACCTGGATCAGTACCTGTCGGAGCACCCATGAGCCAGGACCTTCGTATTCTGTTGATCGATGACCAGCGCCCCAACCTCGAACTGATGGAACAACTGCTGGCACGTGAGGGCCTGCACAACGTTCTCAGCACGACGCAACCGACTCACACCCTGGAGCTGTTCAACAGCTTCGAACCTGACCTGGTGATTCTCGACCTGCACATGCCAGAGTTCGATGGCTTTGCCGTGCTCGAACAACTGGGTCGGCGCATCTCACCCCATGACTATCTGCCGATCCTGGTACTGACCGCTGATGCGACCCGCGAAACACGCGTGCGCGCCCTGGCACTGGGCGCGCGGGACTTCATCAGCAAACCGCTGGATGCGCTGGAAACCATGTTGCGAGTGTGGAACTTGCTGGAAACCCGCGTGCTGTACAAGACGCTGCGCCAACTGTTGCCTGCCGAGCAGATCGAGCTGCTGAATCAGAAGCCCCCGGGGCAGCCTTGATATTCAGCCCGCCTTGACTGCCGTCGCGGTAATTTCCACCAGCCACCCCGGCGGCACCAGGCGGATGACCTGAGCGCGGGTACGTGCTGGTACGTTGGGCTGCGCGGCCGTGCCGAAGTACTGGTTGTATATCTGCGAAAACCCGGTGAAGTCGGCCACGCCGTCGCCTCCTGGCGGTGCCACCAGCAAGGCCTGCATGGTGACAATGTCGCTCAGCGCATAGCCATGGCTGTGCAAAGTCGCCTTGATCTGCTCGATCACACAATGGGTCTGCTGCGCCGTGTCGCCGTAGGCCTGTATCGAGCCTGGCGGCGCGGCGGCATCAATAACCTGCGGGCCGACGCCACTGAGCATCAGCTGCCGGGCGCTGGCAGGCACTTCGATGGACTGGGCAAATTCACGCGCCCAAGGCTCGTCGACGCTGGCCGGGTGCAGATGTCGGATGATTGAATCGGTATCGCCAGTTGGCATGGGCAGGCCCTGAAAGAAAACATCAAAGGAGACCCGATCATGCCTGCGCCGCCATAGCCGTACAATCGGCCCAGGTCAGACCCAGGATTGCACGGGCTTGCGAGCAACGTGAGGTTGCGATGGCGGCGCGTCAGTAACACCGCCATCGCGGGCAAAAGCTCAAGGCTGCCGAGCGTTGATTTCGTTGCGCAGCAGGCGCCCCAGGGCTTCCACCGAGTAGGGTTTCTGCAGGAACGTAAAGCCTTGGGAGTTGCCTTGAGCCAGGGCCGGGCTGTAGCCGCTGGTGAGAACAATGGGCAGCAACGGGTAGCGGCGTTTGACTTCGAGCGCGAGCTCAACACCGTTCATTCCCGGCATCATGACGTCAGAGAACACGGCCTGATAATTCGCCTTGCGATCAGCCAGCGCGGCGAGCGCTTCAATACCATTCCTCACCCAGAGAATTTCGTAGCCCAGCTCGCGCAGGGTCTGGCTGGAAAACTCGCCGATTTCCGGATTGTCTTCAACCAGCAGCAACCGGGCACCGTCGCCACTGCGGAGCACCTCCGACGGTAATTCCGGCTGTGTCGCATCAATCTGGATGGCATCGGTAGAGCGCGGCAGATACAAGGTGAATTTGCTGCCGTGGTCCAGCTGGCTCTCGACGATCACTTCACCGCCTGATTGCCGAGCGAAACCGAACACCTGGGACAGGCCCAGACCTGTGCCCTTGCCCACATCCTTGGTGGTAAAGAACGGGTCGAAGATACGTTCCATTTGATCGGCGGCAATGCCTGCCCCCGTATCAATCAGGGAAACAGCCACGAAGTCACCGTCGGTCGCCGGATGGGTTCGCTGTGCCGGCAGTTCTGCCGCGCGCTCGACACAAATCCGCAGGGTGCCCTCGCCATCCATGGCATCCCGGGCGTTGACTGCCATATTGATCAGGGCTGTGTCGAACTGCCCGGCGTCGGCGCAGATATAGCAGGGTATTTCAGGCAACTCGATCAATACCGAGATGCGCGCGCCCGTCAGCGCACCGATCATTTCGCCAATGGCTCGCACGCTTTTGCCGACCTCGAACACTTCCGGACGCAGGGTCTGCTGGCGCGAGAAGGCCAGCAGCTGCCCAGTCAGTTTGCTGGCGCGGTCGACGGCATCGGAAATCGCGTTGATGTAGCGACGTCGACGATCTTCATCAAGGCTGCGTTTGAGCAGATCCGTCGAGGCCTTGACCACTGTCAGCAGGTTGTTGAAATCGTGGGCGACGCCGCCGGTCAGCTGGCCAACGGCTTCCATTTTCTGGGACTGACGCAGCGCTGCCTCAGTCCTGCGCAGCGCCTCGGCAGCTTCACGTTCGACCTGGATGTCGCGCCCCACGGCGTGGATGTAGGCGTGATCGGGCACAGCGGTCCAGGAAATCCAGCGATACGAGCCGTCCTTGTGCAAATAACGATTTTCGAAACTGGGAATGCTCGCGCCCCCAGCCAGCGCTCCTGCTGCATCGGCTGTGCTGGACTCGTCTTCCGGATGCACCAGACCCATGAACGAACGACCGACCAGCTCCTCCTGGCTCCAGCCCAGGACCTGAGTCCAGGCCGGGTTGACGGCGACGATATCGCCCTGAAATTCCGCAATCAGCATCATGTCGGTGGACAGGCGCCAGATCCGATCAAGGTCCTGAGTACGCGCTTGCACCCGCTCTTCAAGGGTCACGTTGAGGCGGCGCAGCTCCTCTTCCGCCTTGCGTGTGGCAGAAATATCCCGAGAAATACAGAGGATCTTTTCCACCTCACCCTGGGCGTCGAACATGGGTGTGACTTGAACATCCCACCATTTCGAATTACCCAGGAACGTGTTGGCATGACCCTGAAAGCGCCCGTGCTTGCCTGCCTTGGCGCACTCCAGTGCATTCAGAGCATCGTCATGCCCCTGCTCGAGCCAGAAGTCGGGCCAGGGACAACCGCGCACTGTGTTGAAGTCACTGACTTCCATGGTGCGCATGCCGCCTTCACTCATGAACGTCAGGTTGCCGGCCAGATCGATGACCTTGATGCAATCATTGCTGCTGGCCAGCACGCGGCTGTTGAATTCTTCGGTCTCGCGCAACGCGGCCTCCAGTGCACGCGCACGGGTGACATCCTTGAACAACAACGCTACGCGGTTCGGCGCGTGGCCGTGCACCTTGTAGGCATAGACGTCATACCAGCGGCCAGTGACCTGGAAAGCAGGCACGTCATGGTTGGCCTGCTCAGTGCCCATCGCCACGCGTGCATAGGTTTCAAGCCACGGCGCGCTACCGCCTTCGGCCAGGTCACGCATGCTCTGGCTGATCTGCTGCTTGAGCGCCGTCATGGCGTCAAAGGCTGCGTTGATTTCGACGAAATGACAATCGACGAGACGGTCATGCAGGTAGGCAACTTCCATCACGCAAAAGCCGATGTCGATGCCGCTGAACAGTTCCCGATAGCGCTGATCACTGTCGATCAACTGCTGATTGATACGCACCGACGCAGTGGTTTCGACGGTATGAACGAGCACACCCAGCACCGATTGCTCGGCTTCGTCATACAACGGCGTCAGCGAGAACGTCCACCACGTCTGTTCCGGCAACCCGTAACGGGCCATGGCGATCGGCTGGTTTTCATACCGGCTGGCCACGCCGGCGAAGGCCCGCTCGAACATCGGCTTGACCTGATCCCAGGCATCGGCCCACAACGTGGTGAGCGTCTGCCCCAAGGCGCCTTCCAGGCGCGGGCCGAGAATCGGTCGATAGGCGTCATTGAACAGAAATGTCATCTCCGCGCCCCAGACCAGGTACAGGCTCTCCGGAGAGTTGAGCATGAGGCTCAGCGATGAGCGCAGTGGGCCCGGCCATTGCTGAATCGGGCCCAACGGCGTGGACGACCAGTCGTAGGCTCTGATCGCAGCCCCCATTTCGCCACCGGGGAGCATTGTGCTGGTTTGATCTGGGTGTGAGCTTGGGGGCATTGACTACTACTGATAAGTCATCCGATGACAGTGATCAACCGCACCGGCGGAAGAAGATGTCCGAGTTTGCTTGCCTCAAAGATAAGTGGCAACTGCCACTCTGCATTTTAGTCCCGATATCCGACCCGTCCAGACCAGATAACCCTGCAGGTCGGCCATTGAAGCCTTGCAGCCGGTCTCGGCGCCTGCCTTATACTGAGCAGCCGCACTTGCACTTAAAGGAATGAATGCCCATGCGCGTCGCGTCATCCTCCATTACCCTCGAACGCTTCAGCGATGTTCATGTTGCGGGCGTCTGCGCGCTTTATAACGCGCCGACCGTCGCCAGGCAGGTGCTGCAGATGCCTTATCAGTCCGCCGATATCTGGCGCAAACGGCTGGATGCCGACAATGAACGGCGCGTGAGTCTGGTGGCTCTGCACGATGGCATCGTCGTGGGGCAAGGCTCCCTTGAACAGTTCAGCCGCATTCGTCGCAGTCATTGTGGCGCTCTGGGCATGGCCATAGCCGAGAACTGGCAAGGTCAGGGGATTGGTCGGCAATTGCTGACGGCCCTGCTGGAAGTCGCCGACAACTGGATGAAGCTTCACCGTGTCGAACTGACGGTGTATGCCGACAATCAAGCCGCCGTGATCCTCTACGAGAAGCTTGGTTTCGAGACTGAGGGTTTGCTTCGCGATTACGCCATCCGCGACGGGCAATTCACCGATGCCCTGACCATGGCGCGCATTCGCCGCTAAAGAAGGCAGAGCGGCCGAAGATCATTTCTTCGATTCTTTGAGGGGTGATGTTCGGGCAGCCGAGGTCTCCCCCTTAGTCTGCTGGACGCAGGAATTCTCAGCTTAGCCCCAGCCGCAGGCTGAAACGATTAATCTTATTGCAACATCCAGATACTTTTTACGGAACTCAGACTGCTCGACACCCCCTAAGGCACACACTTGCGGCCCGGCCCCGCGTTCGCGTGCATCCTTGCACCGCTATTCGCTCATCAGCTCCGGCCGTCTCAGTCAAGCCAAAGGATTTACCAGGTTATGTCTAGCAATACGACCACATCTTCCGCCCAGCCGAGCAGGCAACAGATGTCGCCACGACGGCTGATTTTCATCTCGGTACTCGTCGCAACCATGGGCGCGCTGGCGTTCGGCTACGATACCGGCATCATCGCTGGCGCCCTGCCGTTCATGACGCTGCCCATTGACCAGGGCGGTCTCGGGCTGACCGCTTTCACTGAAGGCCTGGTAACGGCTTCGCTGATCGTCGGTGCCGCGTTCGGCTCCCTCGCCAGTGGCTACATCTCTGACCGTTTTGGTCGTCGCGTGACCTTGCGCCTGCTTTCGCTGCTGTTTATTGCCGGCGCATTGGGTACCGCTATCGCACCGTCGATTTCATTCATGATCGCCGCCCGCTTCATGCTCGGTATTGCCGTTGGCGGCGGTTCGGCCACGGTGCCGGTGTTCATTGCCGAAATCGCCGGCCCGAAACGACGTGGCAGGCTGGTCAGCCGTAACGAGCTGATGATTGTCAGCGGCCAGTTGCTGGCTTACGTGCTCAGTGCGGTGATGGCCGCACTGCTGCACACGCCGGGCATCTGGCGTTACATGCTTGCCGTGGCCATGGTGCCCGGCGTGCTGTTGCTGATCGGTACGTTCTTCGTGCCGGCATCGCCGCACTGGCTCGCTGCCAAAGGCCGTTACGACGACGCCCGGGACGTGCTGGAGACGTTGCGTGATACGCCTGAAGAGGCCAAGCGTGAAGTGGACGAAATGAAAGCGCAACGCGAGAACGCGCGCAAACGGCCACCTGTCAAGGAGCTGCTGCGCCAGGGCTGGATCATCAAGTTGCTGCTGATTGGCATTGGTCTGGGCTTCACGGCGCAGTTCACCGGGGTGAATGCTTTCATGTATTACACCCCGATCATTCTCAAGACCACGGGTATGGGCACCAATGCCGCGCTGACCGCCACGATCGGTAACGGCGTAGTCTCGGTCATCGCGACCCTGCTCGGCATCTGGGCGATCGGCCGCTATGGCCGTCGTCACATGCTGATGACGGGCCTGGTGATGGTGGTACTGGCGCAGATTGCCCTGGGGTGCGTGCTGCAGTTCATGCCGCAGAATCTGACCCAGAGCTATACCGCGCTGGCCTGTATCCTGCTGTTTCTGCTGTTCATGCAAATGTGCGTGTCGCCGGTGTACTGGCTGCTGATGTCGGAACTGTTCCCGGCGCAGATTCGCGGCCTGATGACCGGTACTGCAGTATCGATGCAGTGGCTGTTCAACGCGTTGGTGGCATTTCTGTTCCCGATGGCGCTCGCTGCCGTGGGCAACCCGACATTCTTTATCTTCGCGGTGATCAACGTTGGCTCTCTGCTCTTTGTCTTCTTCTGCCTGCCGGAAACCAAAGGCAAGTCGCTGGAGCAGATCGAACGGCACATGAAAAAAGAGCTGTAACGGCGGCGGGCTGACTGCTCTAATCGCGACAGCGGCCCGACCGGACCACATTGCCGGCGCATGCCGACAGACACCCGGCAGGTGCGATGACCTCGCACTTGCCTGACAAGCTATTGCGAGGACTCATGAGTACCCCTGCCGACACCCAACAAGGCAGCTGGATCAGTGTAGGTGCACTGGCGGTTGCGGCTTTCATCTTCGTTACCACTGAATTTGCACCGGTTGGCCTGCTCAGCGCCATTGGCGGCAGTTTTGACATGACCGCCGCCCAGGTCGGGCCGATGCTGACCGTTTATGCGTGGACGGTGTCGCTGATGTCGCTGCCGATGATGCTGCTGACCCGCAACGTTGAAAGACGCCTGCTGCTCAAGGTGGCGATTGGCACCCTGGTGATCAGCCACGCGGTGCTTGCCCTGGCGCCCAACTTCACTGTACTGATGCTCAGTCGCCTGGGCATTGCCCTGGCGCATGCGGTGTTCTGGTCGGTCACGGCCTCACTGGCGGTCCGGCTGGCACCCGAGGGCAATCGCGCCCGAGCACTAAGCCTGTTGTCCATGGGCGCCTCACTGGCCATGGTGCTGGGGATCCCGATTGGTCGCGTGCTGGGTGAAGGCCTTGGCTGGCGAGCGACGTTTGCGGCCATTGGCCTGGTGGCGGCGCTTATCTGGCTACTGCTGCATAAGAAGCTACCACTGCTGCCAAGCCAGAACAGTGGCAGCCTGAAGAGCCTGCCGGTGCTGTTCAAGCGTCCGGCGCTGGTGTCGCTGTTTGCCATCACCGCGCTGGTGGTGACCGCCAACTTCACGGCCTATACCTACATCGAACCCTTTGTGCAGACCGTGGCAGGCTTCAGTGAATCCACCACCACCTGGCTGCTCCTGCTGTTCGGCCTGGCCGGCCTGCTCGGCTCGTTTTTCTTCAGTGCACTGCATGCCCGCTTCAAGCATTTGACCGCCATGGCCATCGGTTCGCTGTGTATCTGTCTGACCCTGATGCTCTGGGGATCGTGGAACCTGTATACCCTGGTGGCGATTTTCGCCCTGTGGGGGCTGGCCATGCTGTGCTTCGGCATTCAGATGCAATCCCAGGTCATCCTCCTGGCGCCCGATGCCACTGACGTCGCCTCGGCCATGCACTCGGCGATCTACAACGTCGGCATTGGTGCCGGTGCTTTGCTGGGCAGCGTGGTGGTGCATTATCTGGGGGCCGCCTGGATCGGGTTTGTCGGTGGGGTCCTCGCCCTGCTCGCCCTTGGCCTGAACCACGTCACCAGCCGTCGCTATGGCACCGAGCCGCCGACGTTGATCTGACAGGCGTTGTTCTGAAGGGCCTGCAGGCCCTGACCCTGATCCTTTTGAACAGACATGGAGCGCACATGAGCAAGACGATTCTGCTGACCGGCTTCGAGCCCTTCGATGGCGAAACCATCAACCCGGCGTGGGAAGCGGTCAAGGCCCTGGACGGCTGCGATATCGCGCCAGGGTTTCGCTTGGTCAGCCGGCAGCTGCCCTGTGTGTTCCATCAATCACTCGCAGCGCTGGACGCCATTCTCGACGACCTGCAGCCCGTGTTGGTCATCGCCGTGGGCCAGGCTGGCGGACGGGTGGATATTGCGCTGGAACGCGTTGCCATCAACCTCGATGACGCGCGCATACCGGACAATGCGGCGCAGCAGCCGGTGGATAAGCCGGTGGTCGAGGGTGCACCTGCCGCCTATTTTTCCACGCTGCCCATCAAGGCGATGCTGCTGGCCCTACGCGAAGGCGGCATACCCGCCAGTGTTTCGCAAACCGCCGGGACCTTTGTCTGCAATCACCTGTTTTACGGCCTGATGCACGCCTTGCGTGATTCCAGCCAGGCCCGCGCCGGTTTCGTCCATATTCCTTATCTGCCCGAACAGGCCGCGCGCTTCCCCGGCGCCGCGAGCATGAGCGCCGAGCAGGTCACTGCGGCCCTGCGCATCATGGCCAGCACCGCGTTGCGTGTTGACCACGACATTGCTGTGGGTGCTGGCGCGCTGCACTGATCAACCCCTGTGAGCTGGATCCGCTTTCTACTGACTGAAAGCAACGGCCTTTATTAACTTGCCTTGTATCGCGCAACGGGCTGGCGGCGAGCAGGCGCTGTCCATAAACTTGTGCCCTTACTTCAGCCCGACGCAGTGGATGACAACCCGGCATGAACACCCCCATCGAACAAAATCCGGCCAGTGAGCCAATGATCGAAGTCACCGAGGTCTCCATCGCTCAGTTGCGGGCGGCGCTTGAAGCGGGCGAGACGACTGCAGTGCAACTGGTACAGGCATATCTGGCCCGGATTGATGCGTACGACCCGCCGCACTCTGCAACGGCGCTCAACGCCGTGGTGGTGCGCAATGAAAACGCGCTGCAGGAAGCTCAGGCCTCTGACGCTCGCCGCGCCGCTGACACGCTGCTGGGTCCCCTCGATGGCATCCCCTACACCGCCAAGGACAGTTATCTGGTCAAAGGGCTGACCGCCGCTTCTGGCAGCCCGGCATTCGCCCACCTCGTAGCCCAGCGCGATGCCTTCACCATTGGCCGGCTTCGCGCTGCCGGGGCTATTTGCCTGGGCAAGACCAACATGCCGCCCATGGCCAACGGTGGCATGCAGCGCGGCGTGTATGGGCGTGCTGAAAGCCCCTACAACCCCAAGTACCTGACCGCGCCTTTTGCCTCCGGCTCATCCAACGGTGCCGGAACCGCGACAGCCGCCAGCTTCGCCGCCTTTGGCATGGCCGAAGAAACCTGGTCCAGCGGCCGTGGCCCGGCTTCCAACAACGGCTTGTGCGCCTACACACCGTCACGCGGGGTGATATCGGTGCGCGGCAACTGGCCGCTGACGCCGACCATGGATGTGGTGGTGCCCTACGCCCGTACCATGGCCGATCTGCTGGAAGTGCTCGACGTGATCGTTGCCGAAGACGCCGACACTCGCGGCGATTTGTGGCGCATGCAACCCTGGGTGCCAATGCCCAGGGTCGACTCGGTCCGTCCAACAGCCTATCACGACCTCGCAGTCGACGCAAAGGCCCTGGCAGGCAAGCGATTTGGCGTCCCGCGCATGTACATCAACGCCGACGCAGAAGCAGGCAGCGCAGAAAAACCCGGCATCGGCGGCCCCACAGGACAGCGCATCTTCACCCGCGCTTCCGTCATCGAGCTATGGCAACAGGCGCGAAAGGCGCTGGAGGCAGCGGGTGCGCAGGTGATCGAAGTGGATTTCCCGCTGGTGTCGAACTGCGAAGGCGATCGCCCCGGCGCACCCACGGTGTTCACCCGGGGGCTGGTCTCAAAAGAATTTCTGCACCATGAACTGTGGGACCTGTCGGCCTGGGCGTTCGATGACTTTCTAAGGGCGAACAATGACCCGCAGTTGAATCGTCTGGTGGATGTCGACGGTACAAAGATCTTCCCTCACGACCCGGGCACCCTGCCCAACCGTGAAGACGACCTCGCCGCAGGCATGGACGAATACGTGCGGATGGCCGAGCGCGGCATTACTCCGTGGAACGAGATCCCCACTTTGGCAGACGGCCTGCGCGGCCTTGAGCAGACGCGTCACATCGACCTGGACCAATGGATGGACGGCCTGAGCCTCGACGCCGTGCTCTTCCCCACAGTGGCCGACGTCGGCCCGGCAGACGCTGACGTTAACGAGCGCTCGGCGGATATCGCCTGGAGCAACGGCGTGTGGGTCGCCAATGGCAACCTCGCCATTCGCCACCTGGGCGTACCGACTGTCACCGTACCCATGGGCTTGATGGCCGATATCGGCGTGCCAGTGGGTCTCACGTTCGCAGGCCGGGCTTATGACGATTCGCAACTGCTGAGCCTGGCCTGTGCCTTCGAGTCCATAGAATCAAAACGGGTCATCCCTCCCCGCACGCCACCTTTGTCGATCAGACGCTGATGCTGATGAAGCGCGCCAAGGCTGGCTATACGAAGCTGTGAATGCTGTGCTTGACCACGCCCCAGATGACCAGATCGTCGTCTTCTGTCACCTGACGCGGCGGGTACTTCGGGTTGTCAGAATGCAGGCTGAAGACGTTGTCAAGCATGTGCAGGCGCCTGCACACCGGCTCGGAATTGAGCGCAGCCACCACGATGTCGCCATGCTCGGCATACAGACTGCGATCAACCACCACCAGATCACCACTGAATATGCCCGCGTCCTGCATGCTGTCATCCTGGATTCTCGACAGATAGACATGAGGCTCATGAACGTTACACAGCTCCGCCAACGACGCCTGCGTCTCAGGGCGGCTCGCTGCCGGTGAAGGCAAACCGGCAAGCTCCTGCAGCGAATAAATCGGGAGCCTGATGCCCCCGGCCGACAAGGGACCCAGAATGGTAACGTTCATGATGCAACCTTTGAATGTGCTAGCTGTATGGATATACAGTTAACCGTCCTGACAGCTGCGGGTCAATGCTTTTTTTGGCTGGGCGATGTGCGCCATCAGGAACACCGAGCAGCGGCATACCCATTACGATCTTTCAGTCGCATTCCGATGCTCAACGGCCAACCGGGCACGCACCTGATCGGCGCTCAGCGCACGCGAGGCGTCAGCTTCCCAAGCATCGTAAGCTGGGCCAGTTTTCCAAGGCACGATCACGGGCCAGCAGTGCACGTGCACCCTCACGAATTAATTCGTCATTTGTTGCACCTCCGGTAGAAGCCTCTTTTGCCTTGGCAATCGCCAGAACAGCGCCAAGGTGCGCCAAGTCATTACCGGCGGTCTGTGGCTGAACCCCACCGCCTTCTTTGCTCATGCGCCAGAGGGCGAAGTCGACCAGGCATTGGGTGTTGATGTCGGTGTCATTGAGCTTGCCGAAGTAGCTGGCACCGATGGCCGTGAGCGTGGCTTTCTTGGTTTTGCCCAGGGGTCGGGCTTTCTCGACTTCGACCAGATAACGGTCGGCCATCTCTTTGAATGTGGCGCCCTTGCGACTGGCGCGTTCGATGGCGCCTGGTTCGTCCAGTTCTGATTCACGCTTGCGCACCCACGCCTGTGCAGCCTGTTTCCGCGCGAAAGTCTGGGTCTCTTGATAGACTGTAACCTTGTCACGGTTGATGCGGATCTGAGCGGTGTAGCTGACTGTGCCGTCGGCCTTTTTGCGTGATCTGATCGTTGCCATGAGAATTGGTACAAGCTCTGTTTCGGTTGGTACATTGTACCAACCGCTTGGTAAAAATGCCCCAAAACCCCCGAAAATCGGTACAAAACACGTTGACTATGAACACCGTTAAAACAGCTTCAAAGCCACAGAATACGCGGCCTGAGCCCTCTAGGCGCTTCAGCGTAGCCCCCATGATGGATTGGAATTGCTAATCCTGCAGGCCATGTAATACGCGCCTCTCAGCGTCGATCTCCAAAGCCCGTACCATTTTTGTACCACCCTTCCCCAGAAGCATCTCCGCCGGGTCATACAACACACCTCGCCCTTCCCGTCGCACCTTGTCATGTCGCTCCAATCCCGAACTGCACCAACAACCGTCCCAAGTGGCAGCGACCGCCTGCGTATGAGTGTTCCTTTGGTCGTATTTTCAGGTGAGTGAGCAGCCGTAGACAGCCAACGCCAAGGGAAAATGCCTTTTTTCAGGAAGGCGTCGGAAAGGAGTAATTTTAGTAAGCCAAGGCAGTGAATGTGTCTACAGCCCTTTGATCACAAGGCTTTCAGCTAAAAACGGAAAGGTAATTTTCAAGTAATTTTTAGGTAATTGAATTACTCCTCAATAGGGTAATTTTGAGAAAAGAGCATTCTCAATAAAATCAATAAGTTGCATGAATATTACCTAAAAAATTACTTTAAATTACTTTCTTGAGTAATCCCTGAAACCCTTACATTCCATGGCCTGCAGCCCGGTTTGGATGACGAAATACCTAAATTACTTTTTTCCGATGGCGTTCCTGAAAATGGTCGCCACCGGGCTGCTGCGCCTATGGATGGTTTAACGCTGAGGCGCAGGGATCTGCAGGGAATCGCCCCAGGGCAATACCTAAGCAAACCACCGATCAGCCTTGGTCTGGGCCAGATGCAGGGGCGCAGAAAAAAGGACCCATTTAGCCCGCAGGCGAGGTGGGGGGACGACGGCGCGCGCCGAGCTAAGACGCGCAGGTTTCAAGAAACAATCATTATTAGGTGCTAGCGCAATTCGTATTGCCGGAGTAAAAAGTCCTAGAGCGCCATGCAGAGAGACAATTTGCACTGTAGTATCAAAATTTGGGCTCGCATCGGGCGCAGCCAGAGGAAATGTCAGGAGGGGCAGATGCAAAGAGAAATGGATCTCATGAGACGAGTTGTTTTAGAAGTAGAAAGTGACCACCAAGGGCCGAACGATTTAGTTTCTTATGAAAATTTTGAAACCGATATGGTGATCGACGGATATACCCCAGATCAAGTCGAGTATCATCTCAAGCTCGCTATCCGTAGTGGTCTCTTTGAACAACCAAGAAATGCTGGCGGCTTGTATATATTCTCGGGACTCACGCCTATCGGCCACGACTTTGCTGACTCAGTCAGAGACGAAAAAATTTGGAGTTTAACAAAAGATGGTGCCCTGAAAGCGAGTGGCTTCACTTTTGATTTACTTGCTCAGCTGGCCAAAGGTTTGATAAAACAAAAACTCGAAAAACATACGGGAGTCTCGCTATAAAAAATAGAACAAACCATGAGCCTGATGGAGCCCACGTGAGCGCAGACGAAGATAGCTCGAAGTATGACGCACTATTAATTGACACATCAATTTTTGAAAGACTGGGCCTGCGCTTAGAGCAAGGCTTGCTGGGAAGTCTGACTCAATTTAAAGACAGCAAGTATATATACATACTTCCGGATGTAATAAAAAGCGAGATCAGTAGCCACCTAGAGCGTCACATCAAAACAGCACGCTTATCATTAGAAAAATCCTTGCGGGAAGCATCAGAACATCTTTTTTTCGATGGTAGCGCTTTAACTGAAGCAAAAGAAATATTAATCTCAGACGAGATAATTGAATCACTTGCGACAAAAAGGCTTGACAGTTTTATTGAAAAAACTGGCGCACTAGTAATACACTCCGAAAACCACGTTAGCCTTTCAAAAATACTTGAGAAGTATTTTTCAAATTGCCCTCCGTTTGCTGAGACAGGAAAAAAGAAAAATGAATTCCCCGACGCAATTACTTTATTCGCCGTAGAGGGATGGGCCTTAAGTAATGGCTATCAGGTTTTGGCTGTAGCTGATGATAAAGACTGGGAGAGTTTTTGTGATACATCGAGGTTTCTCACTTATGAAAAAGATTTGGCCACAGCGTTAGCACAACTGAACAGATCCGACCCTAAAATGGTATTCGATTTATTAGTAAATCTAAACCAAACACTAATAGACAATAAAGCTCCGGAATTTATTGAAAAAATAGAATGCAGCCTAGAGTTTGAGTTGGAAAAATACACACCCTATCAAGAGGCTGATGCCTTTCATTACTGGGAAGCAGATGGTTGCAGCGCAAAACTCTCATCCTTCGAGTTCCAGAGCTATGAATTTCGTGTAATTGTTAGAAAGCCAGAGTATGTAGTCCTTGAAGCGGATGCCATTATTTCCATTAAGGTCACCGGAGAGTTTTCTCTGTCTGGGGAAGATCCTTACGACGGCGACTACGTCTCACATGGAGGCATAAGCAAGTGCGTAGAAGTAGAATTTGAATCCAAGGTACTTATAACCATCTCCGGCGATCTGAATGGAGACATAAACTATCTCGACATTCACGAAACCGAAATCCTAACTAAGCCAAGCATCATTGATTTTGGCGCGCTAGAGTTGGGGGCATCGAGGAAAACAAAAGAATAGCTACATCCCAGGGAGCCGAGAAATCATTACGACTGCGTATACTGCAAATCACCGACACGGCCCGATCCACATCTCTGTCGATACTCGTTGAACGAACCGACATAAAACGGGAGCATCTATTAACAAGGGGCGTTACCCCCCCTCAATAACATACGATTTAAATTTCACAACTTCTTCGCCAACCCACTCATTAACCTGCATCATCCTCGCCTGAATCGGCTCCAGCTCATTCGCCGCATAAATCTGCGCCGCCTCTCTGATCGACCCAAACCCACCCGCGTTCTGCGGCACTATCCCCATCAGCTGCGGCGGTATACGCAAACTCGCCAGCACATCGTCCCGCGTCTGGTTCTTTATCGAATTGAACTCATCCTTGGCCGTCACTTCGCTGACCGGGATAATCTGCAGCCCATCTTTTTTGCCATTGGGCGAATACACGAACAGGTTGCGAAAGTTGCCAGGCCCCTTGGAATCCTTAAGCGCCTTGCGCAGGGCATCGACATCGGCCTCATTCTGCGCAGCATCGGTCATGTACAGGATGAAACCCGCGTGACTGCCGTTTTCGTAATACTTGCGTCGGAACAACGTGGCCGACTCATTCAGCAACGCCGACTGCAAGGCGCTGATCCACTCAGGCAAGCCGTACACCTCCTGGTGCAGATCCGCTTCCCGCAGATGGAACACCGTGCCAGGCTCAAACTCGTGCTCCTCCTTCCAGCCCTGAACCATGAACTGCCGCCCGTCCTTTCCTGAACGCATGTACTTGGCCAACGGCGGCACCAGTTCGCGCACTGGGCCTAGCATCGAGCGGCGTGCTTCCAGATAGCCGTTGCCCAGGCACAGGAAGTCCAAAGCGAACTGTTCGAACGCCGCGCGCGACAGCAGCCGATGCGGAATGAAGGTTTTGCTCAACAAGTTGCGTTTGAACATCAGCCCCGAGTGCAGATGCACACTGGAACCCACTGAGCGCGCCAGGCCATGAAGCGACAGCGGCGGCTCGTACCAGCGCCCGTTAAACCAGCACTCCAGGTAATCGAACACTTCTCGCCCGCTCAACACCGGTGACGGTTCACCGAAGCTGAACGCCTCCATCCTGGTGTCAGTGACAGGGATGAATTCCTGCGTGGCCACGGCGGACGTATTGTCAGATTGCTTGTTCTTTCTGCGGCGTTTCGACATCAAAAAATCTCCATCCGCCCAGTATTGGCAGTCGTCTGCCCCTCAAGCGGTTCGTGGTGCAGTGCGTGAAAGAGCGCCCACGCCAAGTCGGCATGGCCAGTGTTGTCGTTGCGGCCAGCGGTGTAGGTGTACTGCCGCCCGCCGCCGGTGATGGTCTTGCGGATCGCCATGAGCGACTGAGCCATGTCGGTCCAGCCCGCGTCGAACTCCAGGCGGCCCTTGTGAATGACGTCGTAGGCTTTCAGCACCAGGCGGGTTTTCACTTCCGGCGAGTAACTGAAGGTGGTGACGCCGGGGAAGAACTGGCGCACCAGCTGGGCCACGCCGCTGCCCAGGCCAGTGACGTCTATCCCGATGTAGGTCACCCAATAGCGGTCGCAGACGCCCTTGATGGCGGCAGCCTGGGCGGCAAAGTCCATGCCGCGAAACTGGTGACGCTCCAGCACGCGAAACTTGCCGCCAGGCACCAGGGGCGGCGCGACGACCACCAGCCCCGAACAATCGCCCGTCTCCGCCGGGTCATAGCCGACCCACACCTGACGGTCCCCGAACGGACGCATGGCGAAGGGTTTGTAGTCCTCGGCCCACTCGACCCAACTGTCCACCATGCACGACTGCAGCAGCGTCAGCGGGAAGATGCTCGCCCCGTCATCGACGAAGTCGCACATCAGCAGATTGGCGAACGCCTCCGGGCTGTACTCGCGGCGCAGCTCCTCGATGTCGAACAGGTCGCAACCACCCTGCTCCGCGTCAAGGATCGTGACGATCTGCCGCCACAACCGATCCTCACAGAGTCGCCCCTGCTGCAGAGCGCTGTGAGATACGTCTACCTTCGTGTGCTGCGCAGCAGGTTTGCCCTTGTTGAAGCGCTCGCCCGTCCAAAAGGTGTACGCCTCATGGGCCATGCTCGACGGCGTCGAGAAGTAGGTTTTGCGCCACTTCTTGTGCATCGCCATGCCCGAGGCGACCTTGTTCAGCTCTTCGAATTTGAACGTCCAAAAGAACTTGTCGAAGTAGAAATTGCCGTGGTAGCCCTGGGCGGTACGGGCATTGGTGCCCAGGAAAAACAGCTCGGCGCCGTTGGGCAGCACAATGGGGTCACCGGTGAGCTCCACGCCGATGACTTCCCGGGCGAACGCCAGGATGTAGCCGCGAAACAAGTAGGCCTGATTCTTTGAAGCCGACAGGAAAATCTGATTACGCCCGGTCTCCAGCGCATCGATAAACGCTTCCCGGGCGAAGTAATACGTGGCGCCGATCTGTCGGCTTTTGAGGATGACGCGGGTGCGCTGATTGCCTGCCCGATACCAGTCTTTCTGGTAATCAAAGCAGCCGTCGATAAACGCCTCGCGCAGCAGCTCGATTTGGTCCTCGCTGATATCATTCTTAGGCGTTTTTTTCTTTGGTCCTTCGTTACGTTTGGCGAGGTTTGGATTGAGGTCGGTTTCGGTACCGCCGCCCTGGAAGCGCTGAATCCGCGCCTGGCGCTCCAGCTGGCGGTGCAGCAGGTCTATTTCCTTGAAGTCGCCGCCGGTCTTGCTTTCCTTGAGGATCAACTGCACCAGGCGCGCTTCCAGGGCGCCGCCGATACGCTCGACATTGTCCGCCCTGTCCCATCGATCCCGGGCCTTCCAGCTGTGCAGCGTTTTTTCCTTTTCGCCCGTCGCCTCGGCGATCTCACAGATGCGCCAACCCATCCAGTACAAGAATTTGGATTGGCGTCTCGGGTCGATGGGCAGCAGGTCACTCGTCTTCATAGCCGAGATGCTGCCGTCCAGGGCTGCGACTCAATAGTCCCGCCCCTTGTGCAACCCCCGCCTACAGTCCCGCCCCGTTGCCGCCGCGCGCGCCCGTGACGACCATGCCTTCATTGCAACGCCCTGCTCAACCCGGCAGGCGCCCCACGCACTGAGGATTGGGACATGAAGAAATTTCGCAGCAACTGGTTCCGTGTTGCCGTCGAGGGCGCTACCTCGGACAAGCGCACCATCAAACGCAGCTGGCTGGAGCAGGCAGCGAAGAACTTTAACCCCGCCACCTACGGCGCCCGCATCTGGCTGGAGCATTTCCGCAGCCTGCTGCCGGACAGCCCGTTCAAGGCTTACGGCGACGTGCTCGCGGTTAAAACAGAAGAGGTCGACATCAATGGCCAGAAGAAGCTCGCCCTATTTGCCCAAGTCGAACCGACCGCCGAACTCATCGCTTTGAACAAGGCGCGGCAGAAGATCTACACCTCCATCGAAATCGACGACAGCTTCGCCGATACCGGCGAGGCCTACATGGTCGGTCTGGCCGTGACTGACTCGCCCGCCAGCCTGGGCACTGACGTGCTGGCGTTCTCTGCGCAGAAACCTGACGCCAGCCCGTTCAAGGACCGCCACTACTCGGCGACCTCGATGTTCACCGAAGCGCTGGAAACAGAGCTGCAGTTCGAGGAAATCGAAGAGAAGCCCAGCATTGGCGCCGTGCTGCTCAGCAAGGTACAGGCCCTGCTGACGGGCAAGCAGGCCAAAGACGACAGCGACTTCACCCAGATCGGCGAAGCGGTCGAAGCCATTGCAGCGCATGTCCAGAATCTGCCCGAGCAGATGGCCGCCGAGAAACAGTTTTCGGCAACGCTGAAAACCCAGATCGACCTCGTCAGCACTGAACTCGCAGAGCTGAAAAACAGGCTCTCTATCACCCAGGACCACAGCCATAAAATGCGGCCGCCCGTCACCGGCGGTAGAGACCTGGTCGTGACCGACTGCTGAGTCAGCCCCGCCACAGCCCGAATCATGAAGGACGACCACCATGCGTAACGACACCCGAGTACTGTTCAACGCCTACCTGCAGCAACTGGCGCAGCTGCACGGCGTGACTGACGTCACCACCAAATTCACCGCAGCGCCCAGTGTTGCCCAAACCCTGGAAACCCGGATTCAGGAATCCAGCGCCTTTTTGAGCGCCATCAATGTCTACGGCGTGTCGGAACAGTCCGGGGAAAAAATCGGGATCGGCATCGACGGCACTATTGCCAGCACCACCGACACCACCGCCAAAGACCGCGAACCCAGAGACCCCAACGGCCTCGACGATCGTGGGTACACCTGCACGCAAACCAACTTCGACACCAGTCTGCGCTACCAGAAGCTGGACCAATGGGCCAAGTTCAAAGACTTTCAGGCGCGCATCCGGGACGCGATCATTAAGGCGCAGGCGCTTAACCGCATCATGATCGGCTGGAACGGCATCAGCCGCGCCGCCACGTCCAACCCGGTCACCAATCCGCTGCTGCAGGACGTCAACATCGGCTGGCTGCAGAAGATGCGTCTGGAGAATCCTTCGCGCGTCATGGCTGAGGTCGTGCCTGAAAGCGGCAAAATCGAAATCGGTGCGGGCAAGGATTTTGAAAACATCGACGCCCTGGTGGTTAGCATGGTCAATGAATTTATTGACCCCTGGTATCAGGAAGACACTGAACTGGTGGTGATCTGCGGCCGCCAGTTATTGGCCGACAAATACTTCCCGATCATCAACAAGGTCCAGGCGCCGACCGAAATGCTGGCTGCCGATATCGTCACCAGTCAAAAGCGCCTCGGCAACCTGCCCGCCGTTCGCGTGCCGCACTTCCCGGCCAATGGTTTGCTGGTGACCCGCCTGGATAACCTGTCGATCTACTGGCAGGAAAACACCCGCCGTCGCACTGTCGTCGACAACGCCAAGCGCGACCGCATCGAAAACTTCGAGTCGGTCAACGAAAGCTATGTCATCGAAGACCTCGGCTGTGCGGCCATGGCCGAAAACATCACCCTGGTATAAGGCGCACGTCATGAGTAATCCCTGCCGTCGTCACTTCGAACGTGTCACGGCTGCCATCGAGGCGGCAGCCACCGAACCCACCCAGACCATGGCGGGTGCCACGGCCTACGAGCATCAGCTCAACCAGTTGCTGCAGGATCGTTTGCGCCTGAAACAGGTGCAGTCGAACCAAGGCAAGGCCGAACTCAAGCGCCAGTTGCTGCCCAGCTATGAATGCTACGTGCAAGGTGTGCTGGAAGGCGGCCAGGGCGCGCAAGACGAAGTGCTGACGACCGTGATGGTCTGGCGCTTCGACGCTGGCGACTTCGTCGGCGGCCTCGATATCGCAACCTATGTGCTCAAACACAAGATGGTCATGCCAGACCGCTTCGCCCGCACGCTGGGCTGCCTGGTCGCCGAGGAAGTGGCGACGGCCGCGTTCAAGGCTCAAAAGGTCGGTGAGCCGTTTGACCTGGCAATCCTGCAGCGCACCGCAGACCTCACCGACGGCGAAGACATGCCCGACCAGGCTCGCGCCAAGCTGTTTCTCGCCATGGGCCGCGCCACGCTGAATGGCATCAGCGAAGAGGCCCCCAGCCAACCCGGCCAGCTGCAGGCCGGAGTGGACCTGCTGAAAAAAGCCATCGCCCTGCACGACGCCTGCGGTGGCAAGAAAGATCTGGAGCGGGCCGAGCGCCTGCTGAAAAAACACGCTGCCACCGGCAGCTAACCGAGCGTCCCCACGCACCCCGCCGGCTCGGAGCGCAACGGTCAGATCGCTCCTGCTGAACGTGAAGCTCCGATCACCGGCGACTTATTCAGAGTGCTGTTCCATGAGCGGATTCGTAGCCAGCGGCAGCGTCACCAGCGGCCACGTCAACACCGACACCTTTTGGCCCTCGATTGATCTTGATCAGTTGCGCGCCACATTGCGCATCGATGCCAGCGTCACCGCGCCGCGCCTGGAGACAGCCGCCATTGCTGCAGCCATCAGCGTCAACCGCGAACTGAGCGCATGGAGTGAAGCTCAGCAAGCTGCAGGCCATGCCGAACTGGTGAATGTGCCAAGCGAACGGATCAACGACGTGCCCGTCCTGGTGCACCTCTACCGTCGCGCCATCGAAGCCGCCACCGGCGCTGAAGTCTGCGAACGTTACCGTTCCTACGACACCACCAACAGCGGCAAGCAGCACGCGGATGAGCTGTCATCGAGCATCGACGAATACCGGCGCGACCAGCGCTGGGCCATTCGCGACTTCCTGGGTAACAGCCGCACCACTGTGGAGTTGATCTGATGACCACCACCTTGCGCACCCATCAGGGCGATACCGTCGACGCGCTGTGCTGGCGTCACTACGGGCGCACCGCCGGTGTCACCGAGGCAGTACTCGACGCCAACCCCGGGCTGGCTGACCGCGGCCCCGTCCTGCCCCAAGGGCTGACCGTACACATGCCCACCGTGCAAACCACCGTGGCGCAGCGGCAGACGATAAACCTGTGGGACTGATCAGTCGGCATCGAATCCACGCGCTTGCTTGCTCTGGAATATGGAATGAAACACATGCCTGAACGTCCTGAAACCTGGGCCTGGCTCGCGGCCTGGCTCGAACACAACTGGCCAACTCTCTACACAGGCGCGTTGAGCCTGGTCATCGCCGCCCTGCGCATCATTTACGGCGGTGGCACGCTGCGCCGCGTACTCATTGAGTCGCCGCTGTGCGGCGCCCTGGCGCTGGCCGCCAGTCACGGCCTGGCACTGCTGGGTATCCCCATTTCCACAGCCCCCTTCTTCGGCGGCGTCATTGCTCTGCTGGGCGTCGACAGCACCCGGGCAGCCGCGAAAAAGTTCTTCACGCGCAAGGCAGAACAACCATGAGCGCGCTGAGCTTCGGTAACCGCTCGCAATCAGTACGCATGCTGCAGAAAAGCTTGAACGCAAACGGCGCCACGCTGCTGGTAGACGGCGATTATGGTGACGCCACGGAGGCCGCCGTGCGTGCCTACCAATTGCGCGTTGGTTTGGTGGCCGACGGCATTGCCGGGAGCAAAACCCTGCAGAGCCTGGCGGGAGGTGATTGCGACACGCTGCTGAAGAACGCTGACCTTGTACACGCAGCGCAGTTGCTTGAGGTGCCGCTGGCTAGCCTCTATGCCGTCAACGAAGTGGAATCAAAGGGCAATGGCTTCCTGGCCAATAGCAAACCCGTAATTCTGTTCGAGCGGCACATCATGTATCGCCAGCTCTCCACGCCGAGGCAGGCGACCGACGACGCTGAGCAACTCAAGCGTCACGCGGATCAGCTCGCCACGGCCAACCCCGCCATCGTCAACCCCAAACCCGGCGGCTACGCGGGTGGCAGCGCCGAGCATCAACGGCTAAGCCAGGCTCGTCTGATCGATGAAATTGCCGCTTTGGAGTCAGCGTCCTGGGGCGCGTTCCAGATCATGGGCATGCACTGGCAGCGGCTGGGGTACGCGAACGTTCACACCTTCGTCGACGACATGAAGGTCAGCGAAGCTCAACAGCTGGGAGCATTCGTGCGCTTCATCCAGACCGACTCGGCCTTACACAAAGCGCTTAAGGCGCGGAAATGGGCGGAGTTCGCCAGGCTCTTCAACGGCCCTGCCTACAAGCGCAATCTCTACGACATCAAGCTGCAGCGCGCCTATGAGCGGCACGCGGATTGCGCCTGCGGCCAGGCCGAGGCGGCATGATTGATCTCGAAGCGGTGCGCAAACTGGAGGTGCAGGACGGCAACCTGCTGGTGGTGCCCCACGCCACCGAACACCGCGACATGGAGCGGCTGGGCGAAGCGCTGCGCCTGATCGACCCAGATCTGCGCGTGATCATCATGCGCGGCCCCGTCGAGCAACTGGACGCCGCCGCCATGAACCGGCTGGGCTGGTATCGCGGGTGAGCAGCCTGCGCCAGGTGCTGTACGGCATCGCCTTGCTCGGCGCGCTAGTGCTGCTGATATGGGCCCAGGAACAACGCATCACTGTCGCTGGCCAGAACACCGAACTGGCAACCAAAGCCGCCGAGACCGCCCGCGAAGAGGCCGCCAGGCTTGGCGAAAGCCTCACCACCCTGCATGCCACCTTGAGACACGAACGCGATGCCCAGGCGGCGCTGCGCAGGCTACAGGATCAACTGCGCCAAGGCCTGGCAAAGCGCGAACAGACCATTGAGGCACTGAAACGTGAAAACGCCGAACTACGCGACTGGGCTTCACAGCCTTTGCCTGAGCTTGCTCGCCGGTTGCGCCAGCGCCCCGCCCTCACCGGCGCCGACGCTTATCGTCAGTGGCTGTCCAGCCGTGGTGCCCTGCACCCTGCCCGCGACGAGTCCGCTCAATAACGGCGATCAACTCGCCGACCAGGACAGCATCGAGGCCGCTTGGGCCGAATGCGCAGGCCAGGTTGACATGATCTTCAAACACCAACAGGGCCAGCCATGAACAAACCCGAAAGCCTGCGCACCCACTTGCTGGCCACCGTCGCCGAACTCAAGCACAACGCCGACCGGCTGCTGATCTTCATCGACAACGGCAAGATCCGCTGCACGGCGGCCAGCTCCCTGTCGTTTGAATACAGCTTTGACCTGCAGGTCATCCTCACCGACTTCGCGGGCCACCCCGACAG
Source organism: Pseudomonas viridiflava (assembly GCF_900585905.1). Classification (GTDB taxonomy): domain Bacteria; phylum Pseudomonadota; class Gammaproteobacteria; order Pseudomonadales; family Pseudomonadaceae; genus Aquipseudomonas. The sequence goes on along the minus strand of NZ_UTVH01000034.1, from coordinate 396,698 downwards.
CGTCATGCTGCCGCTGCTGGGCTGGCTGAGCGTTAATCAGGCCGAGTTGCTGGAGAACCTAAACAAGGCCGCCGACGGCATCCAGTTTGAAGCCGACATCCTGGACAACAGCAAGGTCGACCTCAGCCTGACGCTGCCGCTGACAGAGCGCGTGGTCGCGGCCAAGGACGCAGACGGCAACACCACCCTGCGCCACTCTGGCGAACCGCAACGCGTGGCCTCCTTCCTCGACCCCGGCTGGATACCCGGCGCCCAAGGCACCGGCAGCGAATGGAACGTGCCGAAATGAGCAACGGCCTGGAGACCCTGGAAGGCTGGGCCGGTGGCCTGCTGAACCAGCTCGAACCTGCCGCCCGCAACACACTGGCTCGCACCATCGGCCAGGCCCTGCGCCGCAGCCAGCAGCAGCGCATCAGTGCTCAGCGTAATCCGGACGGCAGCAAATACGCCCCACGGAAACCGCGCGATTTGCGGGGGAAGCAGGGGCGCGTTAAGCGGAAGGTGCAGATGTTTCGGAAACTGCGTGGGGCGAAATTCTTGAAGGTCCACGGCGACAGTAATGCCATTACCGTAGGATTCACCGGGCGTATTGGCCGCATCGCCAGGGTGCACCACTACGGCTTGAAAGATCGAGCCGAACGCGGCGCCCCTGACGTGAAATATGACCGACGAGAGGTTCTGGGCTTCACTGCTGCGGATCTTGAGCTGATCCGTGATGCCATGTTTGAGCAAATATCTCAATGACGCAAGTAGTGTCGATGCTCGGCTGGGCTAGTCGTCCAACTCAAGCAGCGCTGGTTCGAAATCCTGTCCACCGTAAAAAATGCCCAGAATAACCACTTGGCTGGCATCAACGGCAAACGCGATCACTGCCCGTTTGCGATAGTTGGTGATGCGCAGACCTGGGCGGATGTCATCCCGAAGATTTCCCCGATGCGGAAACGTTTCAAGCTCTTGGCAATGGGTCACGATGGCATCGGTATAACGCCGGGCAATCTGAGGCGAAGCCGCTGTGGCAATGTAGCGATACAGCGCGGCGAGCTGATCCAACGCTTCCGGTGCAAACTCAACTGCATAACCCATTACGGTTGTTCAGTCGCGTTCTGATGCTCAGCGGCCAACCGGGCGCGCACCTGATCGATGCTTAGCGTACGCGAGGGGTCAGCTTTTACGGCGTCATAAGCCGGGGCGACCTGGGTAGCAAGCCAGCTTTCCAGAGCACGATCACGGGCCAGCAGTGCACGCAAGCCGTCGCGGATTACCTCGCTTTCGGTGGCATATTCTCCGGTTGCGACCTTTGCTTTGACCACGTCAGCCATCAAATTGGGCAGCGTGATGCTGAATTGTTGAGTGCTGCGCATGATGCACCTCCCATATGAGTAGGATTTAATCCTACTCCACTCCAAAAAATATACCCATGGAATTTTGTGAAGTAACGCCGCCCAAATCGGTTCGCGGTCGCCATCCGGCGACAACGACCGGGCCGAGCTCAGCCTGTCATTGCTGCTTACAGGGTGCATTTCCGTGAGCAGAGGCTTGGGGGAATGGGCAGAACCATCATCTCTACCGGTCACTGCGATAGGCGACAGATCATTGGCCCGCCCCCAAGCTGAGTTGGAAATCATTCGCCACGGTATACTGTGATCTGACTCAACACGTATTGCTGCAGTGAACCCTCGATTTATGATCGCTCAGCTATATCTAGCATGGACTGCCAAATGCGAAAAAAATTAAACTTCGTAATTATTGCCATAAACATCGTAGCTTATTCTGCACTTTTAGTTGGCGCACCTATTGCCGGTGAGCATGACGCGCCTAGAGCTGCAACCTATTTAGCCATTTTCGGCAGCTTCGGCGCATTCATCATGCTGCTCGACATAAGGCAGGCCCGGGTAATCAAAGGGCTTGTTTTAATTACCGCTGGCTTGGTATACCAACTCTTGTACCCCAAGTACTTTTATTTTTTCGTCGACAGTAAAACGATGCCCTCAGACATCGTTAGTCACTTTGAAATTTTTGGGCAGGCTATCCTACTGGCATGCTCGGGCGCTGGCGGTAGCCTGATCGCCGTCCACGCTGATAAAACATCTGCAGATTTCGACGCACCTCCATCGGCAGACTCTCAAAACAAGCTATTAGAAAAATCCTTATCGGACAACGTGCTAAACACGGAAAAGACAAACGTTGCAATAGACGAGCTCAACAAAAAAGCCAACATTATCATACTAATAATGGCTTTCATGCTAATCATAATCTCGGTGATGCTTCTAAAATGAGACGCTCTAGAAATACAAAAAATCAAAGCTCATCAACACCAATTTCGTTTACCGTTATAAATTCCGGAGACTTATACAATGAAGATCTTTGTACAGAGCCTTGGTAGTTAAGCTTGTTTTCAAAATAATATTTGAAAGCATCGACTAGCTCATCTGGAGCCCTAGGATCTAAAAGAATTCGATCAATGAAAAAATGCGGATCGACCGGGATGGTGAACCCTTTCTGGTCTTTGGCGCTACTTTCTGATTTTGAAAATAAAGCTGCTCGCCACTCTACTTCATGCTCAAACGCATCGCGCTTCATATAAAGAGCATTAACAGCTTTAGAAATATCAAATTTTTCATTCAAGCCTAAAGCAATTTCTTTTACCTGCAACACAAGATCGCGCTGAGTCATATATTTAACCTGGGCAACTCGATAACGGTATTTTTTTATTTTGGATGACGCTCCGAGCACCTGTAAAATTTTAGCTTCAGTAGTCGTGACTCTTACCCCCATGCCATGCTGTGAGTATATGCGCCACATTGCGTCAGAAATCGGTCGGCGGCTCCAGCACTGAGCAAAAATCGCGTGATTTTTTGAGTGCTGAATATGTCTTTCGTAGGGATCATCCCAGGAGCTAGGGTTCGCAAAATACAGCTCTTTCTTTTCGAAAACTTGCACGACTTTGGAAAAGTCCATAATACGGTGCAGCTTTTTAACATCAGCTTTGACTGGCATTCTAAAAAGTCCCTTTTTCGATGCTTCGATAATAGTGCCAGCTTGTAGGTTTGTGCCATACAAACTTCGATTGATGCAGCAGATCGTGCGCAGCGCCACCATCACCGCCATGACCAGCCTAGCCACCCTCGCCCGCCTGATCGAAAACCTCATCCGCCTCGGCACTGTCGCGGCGGTGCAGATGCAGCCGCCGCGTGTGCAGGTCAGCACTGGGAAGCTGACCACGGGCTGGTTGCCGTGGATTGCGCTGCGGGCTGGTGCAGACCGGGTGTGGAACCCTCCGACCGTTGATGAGCAAGTGCTGCTGTTCAGCCCTTCGGGGCAGCTCGGCAATGGCGTGGTATTGACCGGGTTGTTCAGCGACGAGCTCTCGGCCAATGGCGAGCGTGAAGGCCTGCATCGGATTACCTACCGGGATGGCACTGTTATCGAATACGACAGCCTCGCGCATCATCTCAACGCGGTTCTGACCGAGGGCGGCACCACCCGTTTGACCAGCCCTGGTGGCATTAGCCTGGTTGGCGACATTACGCACCAGGGCAATTACACCCAGACCGGTAACCAGGACGTCACTGGCCAGGTCAGCGTCTCGGTCGACGTGGTCGCAGCTGGCATCAGCCTGGTCAAGCACCCACACGGCGGCGTCATGCCGGGGCCTGGCGTGACGGGAGCGCCGCAATGAATCGGCATACCGGTGGCGCGATTGGCAACGTCGAGCACATCGCCCAGTCCATGAGCGACATCCTCAGCACGCGCATCGGCACGCGGGTCATGCGCCGGGAATATGGCAGCTTGCTGCCCGAGCTGGTGGACCACCCTTTCAATGACATCACCCGCTTGCAAGTCTACGCAGCCACCGTCATGGCGCTGATGCGTTGGGAATCGCGCATCAGCCTCAGCCGCGTGCAGTTCCACGGCACCACACTGCAGGGCGCGTCGATGCTCGATATCGAAGGCAGCATCGTCGACAGCAACCAGCCGCTAAGCCTGAGCGTCCCTCTGCACCTGGGGGGCAGCGTATGAATTCATTCACGGTGATTGACCTTAACCAGCTGCCAGCGCCCCAAGTGGTCGAGCAGATTGATTACGAGCAGATCCTCGCCGAGCGCAAGGCCTATGCGATCAGTCTGTGGCCCGAGGAAGAACAAGCTGAAATTGCCGCGCGTCTTGAGCGGGAGTCAGAGCCCCTGACCAAACTGCTCGAGGAGAATGCCTATCGCGAAACGCTCTGGCGCCAGCGCGTCAACGAAGCCTCGGTGGCCAACATGCTGGCCCTGGCCAAGGGCAGCGACCTGGATCAGCTCGCCGCCAACTACAACGTCGAGCGCCTGGTCATCCAGCCCGCCGATCCCTCAACCACGCCGCCAACTCCGTTGCGAATGGAAGGCGATGACAGCTTGCGCGAGCGCACACAGATGGCGTGGGAAGGCCTGAGCACTGCAGGCCCGCGCAACAGCTACATTTTCCACGCACGCTCTGCCGATGGTCAGGTAGCAGATGCCACAGCAGAAAGCCCGGAGCCTGCCGAGGCCGTGGTCACCGTCCAGTCAATCCTCGGGGATGGCATTGCCGATCCCGCGTTGCTGGCAAAGGTTGCGGCTTATCTCAGTGATGAAGACCGCCGCCCGGTTGCAGACCGGCTAACGGTGCAGAGCGCCGAGGTCATCAACTACCGCGTCAAGGCGACGCTGTTTCTGTCGACGTCCGGCCCGGAGAGCGAGCTGATCGTTGCAGCGGCCCAAGCGAAGTTGCTCATGTTCGTTCACCAGCGCAGACGCCTGGGCCTGGAAGTGTCTGAGTCGATCATTCACGCCTCGTTGCATGTGGAAGGCGTACGCAAGGTGGTGCTGCAGGACTGGGCCGATATCGTCGCCACTCAGTACCAGGCCCCGTATTGCACAGGGGTTGAATTGGCCCCGGGGGTGGAGTGATGGCGGACGTGCCGCTTATCCCGAGCAACTCGACTCCGCTGGAGCGACAAGCCGCGCAGGCGTTGGCCCAGATCCAGCGCGTACCGATTCCCTTGCGCACGCTGTACAACCCCGACCTTTGCCCGCTGCCCCTGCTGCCGTACCTGGCGTGGGCATTCTCAGTCGATCGCTGGGATAGCGCGTGGTCTGAACCTACCAAGCGCACCGCCATACGCAGCGCCTATTACATCCACTCACGCAAAGGGACCATCGGGTCTTTGCGCCGTGTCGTCGAACCGTTGGGCTACCTGATCGAGATCGTCGAGTGGTGGCAAACGGAGCCGGTCGGGCCGCGTGCCACGTTCGCGCTCAAGGTGGGCGTACTTGAAACCGGCATTACCGAAGAGATGTATCAGGAGCTGGTGTGGCTCATCAATGACGCCAAGCCGCTGACCCGCCATCTCACCGGCCTGACCATCAGCCTGGAAAGCACCGGCCACCTCTACCTGTCCGCCTGCCTTTACGAGGGCGATGAAATCGACGTCTATCCACCGATCCTGGCTGACATCGAAGTCGGCGGCAGCTTCGGCCTGGTAGGCCGTGAACATTCCATAGACACCCTGGACGTGCATTCATGATTGACCAGAACTCCCAGTTTTTCGCCATCCTGACCCACGTCGGGATGGCCAAACAGGCCAATGCCGACGCGCTTGGCATTCCCTGGAACATCACCGAACTGGGGGTGGGCGATGCCAACGGCACCGACCCCATCCCTGATGCCGCACAAACCCGGCTGATCAATGAGTGGCGCCGACGGCCGCTGAATCAACTCAAGATCGATCCGGTCAATACGGCCGTGATCATTGCCGAGCAGGTCATCCCGGCAGATGAGGGCGGCAAGTGGATACGTGAAATCGGCCTGTACGACGCCGATGGCGACCTGGTCGCCGTTGCCAACTGCGCGCCGAGTTTCAAGCCCGTGCTGTCACAAGGATCAGGCCGCACGCAAGTGGTGCGGATGAACCTGATCGTGTCCGGCGCAGGCAATATCTCGCTCAAGATCGATCCTGCCGTGGTGCTGGCCACCCGAAGCTATGTCGACAGCCAGATCCAGCAACAGCTCTATAAGCTCGACAGCAAGCAATCCGTGCGAGTGGCCACGACTGCCAACATCGCCCTGGCAGGCTTGCAAACCATTGACGCCGTCGCGCTGGTGGCGGGGGATCGAGTCCTGGTCAAGAATCAGGCTCAAGGCAAACACAACGGCATCTATGTCGCCGGTCCCGACGCCTGGAAGCGATCCGCAGATGCCGACAACGCAGAGAAAGTAACGCCCGGCCTGCTGGTGACCGTCGAGCATGGCCAGATCAACGCTGACAGTTTGTGGCTGCTGGCAACAGACGGCGCAATAAACCTGGGTGCGACTGACCTGGTCTTTCGCAATATCACGGACGGGCTCGCACCGCTGGCATCGCCTGTCCTGACCGGCGTACCCAAAGCACCCACGCCACCGGTTTCAGATAGCAGTCCTAGAATCGCCACCACGGAGTTCGTCAAAAGTCGCTCAGGCAGCTTCTCGATGAACTCATTGGTATTGGCGAGCAGAAGTCTCGCGCCAGACGAAATAGGCGGCCTCGTCTTGTTCGGCGGCAATCACACCCTGTCACTGCCCAGACCATCGGCGCTGGGCGTGCCCATAGGCGGAAGTTTCAACATCATGGCGACCTCGGTCGGTGGGCGCATTGAGCCGTTGCCCGGCACCATTATTCAAAGCCAGGGCGGACTTCGTCCGGCCTTCTACAGGATTGAATCGGGTCAGTCTGCAAGGTTTGTGGCGATTACCGACAGTGAATGGTTGATCACGGATTCCACCGCAAGTCTTGAGACAAACTATGACTTCCGGCAATCCAAGACAGCTAACGGTTATCGATACTCGCCCGGCGGCTTGCTGGAGTGCTGGGGTGTCGCTGCCGTGACCACCGATAAAGTCAGCGTGACCTTCGCGCAAGAATTCTACGGCCTACCTTTTGTTGTGCCCTATGACAGGACAGTCGCGGAGGCGCTGACGATGACCATCTGGCAGATAACTGACATTACCAGCACCGGCTTTATTGCCCAGAACATGTGTACGTTGACGCGGGGAGACAATTACGTGGGTGGCTCTACCTATTCAAATTGTTACTGGCGTGCATTCGGTTGGGTGAACAAATGAAAGCGATGGCTGAACTGTCGAAACCCGTCTTTGCAAAATGGGTGAGTGAAGATAAACGCTTCGCCTTTTCGTCCAGTGACAATGGCGGTGTCGAAATCACCGAGGAGCAATGGCAGGCGCTGCTGGATGGTGAAACAGCCGGCCGATGCATTTCAGCAGACAAGCGCGGCAGGCCGATATTGATTGATCCGCCGCCGCCGTCCATAGAGCTGTTGTCTGCCCGAGGGCGGCAGTGGCGTGACGGTGAGATTGAGTCTGTCAGGTGGTTGCGTGAGCGCCACCGCGACGAAACGGAGGCTGATCGCCCCACCACGCTCACAGCAGCCCAGGCCAGTGAACTTCTGGATTACGTCCAGGCGTTGCGTGACTGGCCGAAGCACCCGGACTTCCCGTTCATCAAATCACGCCCCGTGCGACCAGCCTGGGTTAATGAGTATCTGCAGCACGCAGCCCTGCTCAAAAGCCTGTAAAGCGCGGCCCCACAAGCTCGCGCGCTCGCGCAACCGCCGCGCGCGCGGCAGCCTGTGCACTGTCATTTCAAACACTGCGCAGGCACATCCATGGCCGATTATCTTCATGGCGTGCGGGTCATCGAACTCAACGACGGCACCCGCCCCATTCGCACCATCCCCACTGCCGTGATCGGCATGGTTTGCACCGGCGAAGACGCTGACCCCGCCGCGTTCCCCCTGGACACGCCGGTTCTTGTGACCAACGTCCAGCGCGCTGTGGGCAAGGCAGGCAGCCAAGGCACCCTGGCGCCCAGCCTGCAGGCCATTGCCGACCAGACCAGGCCTTACACCATTGTTGTCCGGGTCAAGGAAGGGGCCAGCGCAGAAGAGACCACCAGCGCTCTGATCGGCACCACCACCGCAGAGGGCAAGTACACCGGGATGAAAGCGCTGCTGGCGGCAAAGGCCCGCGTGGGCATGGTGCCGCGCATACTCGGCGTGCCAGGCCTCGACAGCCTGCCCGTGGCCACCGCGCTGGTGTCGACGGCCCAGCAGCTGCGCGGTTTCGCTTACGTCAGCGCCTGGGACTGCAAGACCAAGGAAGACGTGGTCGCGTACCGAGACAACTTCGGTGCACGGGAAGCCATGGTTATCTGGCCGGAATTCCAGAGCTGGGACACCGCCTCCAGCCAGACTGTCACCGCCTCAGCCGTTGCCCGCGCCCTGGGCCTGCGGGCCAAGATCGATCAGGAGGTGGGCTGGCACAAAACCCTGTCCAACGTTGCCGTCAATGGCGTCACCGGTATCAGCGCTGACGTGTTCTGGGATCTGCAGAACCCGGCGACTGACGCCAACTACCTCAACAGCAACGAAGTCACCACGCTGATCAACGAAGGCGGGTTCCGTTTCTGGGGCAGCCGCACCACCAGTGAAGACCCGCTATTTGCTTTCGAGAATTACACCCGTACTGCGCAGATCCTGGCCGACACCATGGCCGAGGCGCACATGTGGGCCGTGGACAAGCCCATGCATGCCTCTCTGGTGCGGGACATCATCGAAGGGGTCAACGCCAAGTTCCGCGAGATGGTTTCAGCAGGCTACCTGATCGGCGGCAGGTGCTGGTACCCGGACGACGCCAACGACAAAGACACCCTCAAGGCCGGGAAGCTGTTCCTGGACTACGACTACACCCCGGTGCCGCCGCTGGAGGACCTCACACTGCGCCAGCGCATCACTGACCGCTACCTGATCGACTTCGCCAGCAAGGTCAACAGTTGAACCAGGACGACCACACAGAGCGTTGATCGCGCCTCGACGCAAAGGAGAACCGCACCATGGCCATGCCCCGCAAACTGAAAAACCTCAACCTGTTCAACGACGCCAACAGCTACCTGGGCGTGGTCAAGTCCGTCACCCTGCCCCCGCTCGGCCGCAAGATGGAAGCCTATCGCGGCGGCGGCATGAACGGCCCGGTCAAGGCCGATCTCGGCTTCTCGGATGACGGCATCCAGTTCGAGTGGAAAACCGGTGGGCTGGACCTGATCGTGCTCAAGCAATTTGGCGCCGTCAACGCATCGGGTATCGGGCTGCGCTTCACCGGCTCTTTCCAGCAGGACGACACCGAAGAGATCAGCGCAGTGGAGGTCGTGATGCGTGGCCGACACGAAACTATCGAGATGGGCGACGCTGCATCGGGTGAAGACACCGAACACAGCATCACCACCACCTGCACCTACTACAAACTCATCGTCGATAACGAAGAAATCATCGAGATCGACCTGCTCAATTTCATCGAGAAGGTCGACGGCGTGGACATGCTGGAGAAGCAGCGTGTCGCCCTTGGCATCTGACCACCCAGCCCCCGCCCTGGGCCTGAACTTACCCCACACTGGAGCCACCCATGAACACTGATGCCACCGAAGCCGAACTTGCGCCGATTGACGACAATACTGTCGCCCTCGACACACCAATCACCCGAGGCAGGACCACCATCGACAGCATTACCTTGCGCAAGCCCAATGCGGGCGAGTTGCGCGGAGTGCACCTGGTTGAGCTGCTCAACATGGACGTGGCCACCCTGATCAAAATACTGCCTCGCATCACCACCCCGGCCCTTACTACCCAGGACGCAGCGGGTATGGACCCTGCCGATCTGCTGGCGTGCGGCAGCAAGATCTCCGGTTTTTTATTGCAGAAATCGGTGAAGACGGACGCATCTCTCGTTGCGTAGAAGACGCCATGGCCGATCTGGCGGTGGTGTTCCACTGGGCGCCAAGTGATATGGATCAACTGGGCCTGCATGAATTGATGGCCTGGCGCGAGCGCGCGCGATTGCGGAGTAGCAGCGATGGCGAATGACTTGAAGCTCCGGGTGCTGCTCAACGCCATCGACAAGGCCAGTGGCCCGCTGAAAGCCATCCACCACGGCAGCGTCGGGGTGGCTCGCTCACTGAAAGAGGCGCGCGCCCGCCTCAAAGACCTCAATGTCCAGCAAAAGGACGTCAGCGCCTGGCGCACTCAACGTGCTGCAGCCGAGCAGACTGAGCAGGCGTTGGGCGCCGCTCGTGGCAAGGTCCGCGCGTTGTCACAACAGCTTGCCGCAACCGGTGCGCCGACCAAGGCGCTGACCAGGGATTTTCAAGCCGCTGTCAAAGCCGCCCAGGCACTCAAACAGCAACACACCAGCCAGCAAGGCACGCTGCAGGCGCTGCGCGCCCGCCTCAACAGCGCGGGCATCAGTACGCGCTCGCTGAGCCAGGCAGAGCGCGAACTGCGCTCGCGAATAAGCGCCACCAACGGGGTGATCAGCCAGCAGGAACAACGCCTGCGGCGAGCAACGGCGCAGCAGAAAAAAATGGCCATGGCCAAAGCTCAATATGATCAAGCAAAAGGTGCTATCGGCAGCCTGGCAAGCACCGGCGCGGCGGGCATCGCGGGCGGCAGCGGCATGCTGTACGCCGGTGCCCGAATGATAAAGCCAGGGCTGGAGTTCGACGCCAGCATGAGCAAAGTGCAGGCCCTCACCCGGCTGGACAAGGAATCGCCTGAACTCAAGGCGCTACGTGATCAGGCGCGGCAGCTTGGCGCGAGCACCCAGTTCACGGCAGGCCAGGCCGCTGACGCCCAAGGCTACCTCGGCATGGCGGGTTTTGACCCGAAGGCCATCAAGGACGCCATGCCCGGCATGCTCGACCTGGCCAAAGCCGGTGGCGCAGAGCTGGCTGAAACTGCTGATATCGCCTCCAACATTCTGACCGGGCTCAACCTCAAGGCATCGGACATGGGTCGCGTGGGCGACATTCTGGTCGGCACCTTCACGCGTTCCAACACCAACCTGCAAATGCTTGGCGAAACGATGAAGTACGTGGCGCCGGTGGCCAGCAGTGTCGGGCAAGACATCGAAACCGTTGCCGCGATGGCAGGCAAGCTGGGTGACGCGGGGATTCAAGGCAGCATGGGCGGCACCGCCCTGCGTGCCATCCTCAACCGTCTCAGTTCCCCCCCCAAAGCGGCGGCAAAAGCGCTGGCCAAGCTCGGGATCAGCGCCAAAGATGCCAAAGGCAACATGCGTCAGATGCCTGAGATACTCACCGAGTTGTATAAAAAGACCAAACACCTGGGCAACGCGGACCGCGCAGGCCTGCTCAAAAACATCGCGGGCGAAGAAGCGGTAAGCGCCCTTCAGGTGCTGATAAAGCAGGCCGGTTCAGGCGAGCTGCAGAGCTTCATCGGGACGTTGCGACAGGCCCAGGGTGAAGCCAGCAAGACCGCGAAGGTGATGGCCGACAACCTGGCGGGCGACCTCAGTGCGCTTAACAGTGCCTGGGAGGATCTGGGCATCCAGGTGCAAGAGCAACAGGACGGCCCCCTGCGCGGCCTGACCAAACGTGTCACCGAAATTGTCGGCAGCGTAAAAAGCTGGCTAGCCGAAAATCCTGAGCTGGCGGCGCAGTTGGTCAAGATCGCCGCCGGAGCAGCCGCGTTCATGGCGGTCATGGGCACGCTGGCGATCAGCCTCGCCACTGTCTTTGGGCCCTTCATCGTGCTGCGTTTGCTCCTGGCGCAAGTGGGTATCAGGCTGCCCAGTTTGATTGGCGCGTTCTGGAGCCTGGGCAAGAATGTGCTGCCGTTCGTAGGCCGAGCCATTCTCTGGATCGGCCGCGCCTTGATGATGAACCCCATCGGCCTGACGATCACCGCTATTGCTGCAGCGGCCTTTCTGATCTATCGCAACTGGGACGCGGTGAAAACCTATTTCACCAACGCCTGGGCGGAAATCACTGCAGGTTTCAACGACGGGCTGGGAGGCATTGTTAAAGCCATCGTCAACTTCAGCCCCTTAGGCCTGGTTTACCAAGCTTTCGCTGGCGTGCTGAGTTACCTGGGGGTGGACATGCCCAACCGCTTCACCGAGTTCGGCGGCATGATCATCAACGGGCTGGTCAACGGCTTGCTCGCCAAAATGGGGCATATCAAAGGCGCCATCAGCTCAATCGGCGATTCAACCATCGGCTGGTTCAAGGAAAAGCTCGGCATCCACAGCCCATCGCGGGTTTTTGCCGCCCTGGGCGGCTTCACCATGGCAGGTCTGACGCAGGGCCTTGAGGATGGCCAGAACGGGCCGTTGAATGCGGTGGCGCGTATGAGCAAACAACTGACCGCCGCAGGCGCTGCAGTCTTTTCACAGATGCCTGACTGGGCCACTGCCGCCTCATCACTGACCGTGGACACCCGAGCGCCCGTCCGCGCGGCGCAGGCTTCGGCGTATTCCAGCAATGATACCTACGAGATCAATATCCAGACCTCTCCCGGCATGGACGCCCAGGCCATCGGCCGCGCCGTGCGTGCGGAGCTGGCCCGCATCGCCCGTGAAAAAGACGCCCGTCGGCGCAGCCAATTATCTGACCTGGAGTAACGCCCATGATGCTTGCCCTGGGCATGTTCGTGTTCAGCCTGTCCACAGCCGCTTACCAGGAGCTGCAGCGGCAGACCGATTGGCGCCACGCCAGCAACGCGCGGATCGGTGCCCCTGCAGCACGCCAGTTTGTCGGCCGTGGAGATGACGCCATCACCCTGCCCGGGGTGATCCTGCCGGAGCTGGCGGGCACGGCGTTGAGCCTCGATGCGCTGCGCCTGATGGCCAACACCGGCAAGGCATGGCCCATGGTCGAAGGCAGCGGCCGCATCTATGGGCTTTGGGTGATCGAGAGCCTGAGCGAAAGCAAAACCCTGTTCTTTCGCGACGGCACACCACGGCGCATCGAATTCACCCTAAGCCTCAAGCGCATCGATGACGACCGCATCGATCTGTTGGGTGCTGCGACCAGTGCAGGGGTCAACATCATGAGGAAGCTGCTGTGATTGACGCTGCCCTGTCCACAGCCACGGCGTACCTGGACGATCTGGCCGAGCGCTACCGCCGCGATGCGGCCTACCCGGTGCCCGCGTATCGCATCACCGTTGATGGCAAAGACATCGCGCCCTTGATCAGCCCGCGACTCATGAGCCTGGACCTGACTGACAATCGCGGGATCGAGGCGGATCAGTTAAGCATCAGCCTCAGCGACCACGACGGCTTGCTGGCCATCCCGCCCAAGGGCGCCGTGGTACGGCTGTGGCTGGGGTGGAGTGACACCGGCCTGGTCGACAAAGGCAGCTACACGGTGGACGAAATCGAACACAGCGGCGCACCGGACGTATTGAGTATTCGCGCACGCTCGGCGGACCTGCGCAAGGGACTGAAGAGCAAACGCGAGCGCAGCTGGAGCAACGCCACCCTGGGCGGCGTATTGAGCGACATCGCCCTGGGCAACGCATTGGCCGTGAGCGTGGCCAGCGACCTGGCCAAGCTGCCCATTCTGCAGCTGACCCAGGCCAATGAGTCCGACGCCAACCTGATCAGCCGCCTCGGCGAAGAGTTCGACGCGGTGGTCACGGTCAAGGCCGGTTGCCTGGTGTGCCTGCCCGCTGGTGGCGGCAAGGCCGTCAGCGGCGCCGAGCTGCCGCACATCACGCTGACCCGAGGCGACGGCGATCAACACCGTTACCTGCACGCCGACCGTGACAGTTTTGACGGCGTGCGCGCGTACTTCTACGACGTCAACAGCGCCAAAAAGCAGGAAGCGATTGCCGGTGGCGGCGACAACCTGAAAGATCTGCGCCACACCTTCAGCGACCGCCAGTCCGCGCTGCGCGCAGCCCGCGCTGAGTTCAACCGCTTGCAGCGCGGCAGCGCGACCCTGAGCTACACCCTCGCCCGAGGCCGACCCGACCTCATCCCCGAACTGACCTACACGCTGCAAGGCGTTAAACCCGAGATAGATGAAATCATCTGGTACGGCGGCAACGTGCAGCACACCCTCAGCGCCGACAGCGGCTACGCCGTCAGCCTGGAGCTGGAGAGCAAGCTACCCGAGGACACCGTCGAAGGCCTGGCGGAGGAAAACAGCGGGGATTACACCGGAGTGATCGCGTTCTACCGCGACAAGCAGACCGGGAAGGAGAAGAAGGTAACCGCAGGCGATCAGACCAGGCCGAAGCGACTGCGGTGGTTGTATGCGAGTGAGAAGAGCGCTAAGCGGGCGGTGGAGCGGGAACAGCGAAAAAGGGAGGCCCATAGCCACTAAAATCTGAGAGCTTAATTCGGAGTGGGTCTGTTTTAACCGTTGCGAATCCGTATAATCTCCCGCGCTCAAGGGGAATACGAATGCCAACAGCTGTTTCATTATTTTCGGGATGTGGTGGGTCTGACGCGGGGATTCTCCGCGCGGGCTTTGACGTGCTCATGGCGAACGACATCATGCATTACGCTCGTGAGGTCTATCTTGCCAATCACCCTGAGACCGACTACATCCGCGCTAACATCGCCAGTATCGAACACTTCCCAGCTGCAGAGCTGTTAGTCGGATGCTACCCATGTCAAGGATTTAGCCAAGGAGGCCTTCGGAATCCGGATAAAAAAATTAACACGCTTTATCTGGAGTTCGCTCGCGCGCTAACGCAGATTCGACCGAAAGCATTTATTGTAGAAAATGTTTCAGGGATGATTCGTAAGAATTTCAGGCATCTGCTCGAAGAGCAGCTGCGGGTTTTTACAGAAGCAGGGTATCGTGTTAAGGCAAATGTCTTGAATGCCGCAGAGTTTGGAGTAGCCCAGGAGCGGCGCCGGATTTTTATCGTTGGCATCAGAAATGATTTTGACACTGAGTACAACTTCCCCACTCCTACTCATGGCATCGAAAAGCCGCTACCGAAAGTTACAATTCGTGATGCCATCCAAGACATGCCTCAGTGGCCAGAGGGCGAGTTTTATAGTCTTCCATTTCACTGGTACTACCTTTCAAGAGATAGACGAAATGGATGGGACGAAACATCCAGAACGATAGTGGCTAATCCAAGACACATGCCCTTACATCCGATGAGCCCTCCAATGACCAAGCTGGAGCATAACGTCTGGACATTTGCTCATGAAGCGCCCGCCAGACGCTTTAGTTACCGAGAAGCGGCGAGACTCCAAGGGTTTGGAGACTTAATTTTTCCAGACACAAAATATGCTTCTCAAACTCAGCGCTACACCGTGGTCGGCAATGCGGTGCCGCCACCGCTATTCGAAGCGGTAGCGGGCGCTTTGCCAGATATATGGGACTAAGAATAGGATAACGCTCTAGCCTCAGAGATAAGAGCAGGCACATAAAGAGTGGATGCTACAACAGCGTATTGGTGAGCAAGTTTCATGATTCGATAACGATCAAGGACGATCGCGCTTCCGAACTTCTTAAAACCAATCCAGTCGCTTCCATTATGTAGCGCCTGAGGCATGAAATAATACGTTGCCCAATTATGGGAGACTGATAGTTTTCCACTCAGCATAGCGGGCGATGCGTCCAAGGTCTTTGGTCCATAGCTATCAGCTGTGCAACCACATTGTGCAAAAGCTATCGGCATTGATCTACGAACATCACCCATAGGATGCCAAGCTACAAGATCCAGCCCGCCATCACCTCTGTCGTTCTCGTCGAAGTCTGTTCTCAAGCATGTGATTACGCCTCGAACATCAGCTGCTAAAGCCGTGAGCTTGTCGAATAAATGGCCGGTATAACGGGTTGAAGAATTTTTCCCAAACTGATGAACCTCCCAGCCACTTGGCATAAGCTGTTTGAATATCTCATGACTAACCAACTCAAATTTATCTGTAACTTCTTGACGTCGAGTACGTGGAACATAGCGTAAGGCGGAGGATATTAAAAGTTGAATATATGTAAGATGCCAATCAGTCAAATTGTCTTTTAGAGAAATAGACTTGGAGTCATCATCAATTATGAAGGGATACAGTTCTTCTCCAAAGAGCACTGACCGGACACGAATGTGGGAAAAAACCTCTGCGGCTTTCCGCGATCGCCTATCTTGCTTCTCAGGAGGAGATATCTCCTCATCGTCGGGTTGATTTTCCTCCTCCCCATCCTCCTCTAGCTCGTCTTCCGGCACTTCTAAATCCGTATCCCCGATAACCTCCTCCATCTCTTCGGTGGTTTCACTCAGTGCGCTGCGTGAAAACGAACCATCAGGATGAACGAAGCATCTTATTTCTACGTAGTCGCTCCATACGAAAACATCATTTAACCTAGGGTATTCTGCAAGATCAGCAAGGATCTTTTTTGGCAGGGCCTTTTTCTTCGCTGTAGTCTTACTCATTAACTTCCGCCCGAATAAGAACTTTAATTCTTCTTGTCAGCACAATAATTTCGTCAATCTGCGCATCATGCGTAGAGTTTATCTCCGGAACACTGGGTATCATATTATATATGGAAGAAAGCTTTTTATTTGCTTCAGAAAGCAGCTTACTGAAAGCCAGCTGCGGACCTTCAGTTAGAATAAAAGCCTCAAAAAGCTCACCATTCTTCCTAAGCTTTTCCAGTGCAGCTGGGCTTGCCACCACCTTGGCTAACTCTTTTAAATTCCTGGAGTTAGGGACAATGGTGTCTCCTTTCTGATCTTGAGCATAAAGCCAGGTAAAAAGATCCTTTAAGTTATCGCGAGCCAGATTGTCTGCTTCTAGATCTTGACGACTATCCAAACCAAGAAACTCTACAATATTTGTATAACTAAGAGCAGTGGTAAGCAAGGTAAACTCGATTTTTTCTTCAGTAACATGCTGAAGATTAAAAAAATTGTTTTCCTTAGCTATATTATATAAATTCAATCCCGCGAGCATCTGGCCCACATAGTCAGCGCGACTACCTATTTCTTTAGCCAGCTGACGCAGCTGATCAGATTCTTCTAAATCGGGATACCAATCATTTCTTAGCTGCTCTAGATATCTAGCCTTTGCCAGCGGCCCCCAAGCTTTAATACCTGTAATATGTCGAAACCCCAAATAACGCAGTATTTGCTTACGTTCAGGGAAAATTATACAAGGCACTTCTGAAGGCTTATAATCTGCTTCAGCACGAATGGCAGTAATAGTCGGCAATGGCTTTGTAGGGTTGATTTCACCATTTAACAACTTAAGAGCAGCCAGGCGGCGATTACCCTCAACTACATGATATTTACCCTTACCTGGCTCAGTTTCAGTCACTAGTAACGGCTCACCATCAAAATAGTCCTGCAAACCTATACTTTGCATTAGCTCCTGTAGCCGCTCATCCCGTATCATCCGTTCTAATAATTTATCCAACGGCCCCGAAGCCAACTCAATGGCAAACCTAGGATTGAAGGGATCGAACTGAAGATCTGCGACTTTCAAATCCTTTTTGATCAGAGCAACACTATTATTTGCTAGAGACAAGACCACACTCCTTATGTAACAACAAGACATAATACCTTATTTATATTTCAATCATGCACCTCAACAGCACATAGCTAATAACGGTACTCTAACATCACTTTACCTAATGGGTACACATTATGCTGGCCGTTTGGTATCGGCAAGGGCTTCCGTCAAATCCTTGAGACGGCGTTCAAAATCCACGAGACGTTTCTTCTCTTCTGCAACGATCTGCAGCTCCCGCTTGCCCGCATCCCCCAACGAGCGATACAGCTCTAGGAGAGTCTTTTCCTGAGCATTAGCGGTCTTGGGAGACTCGGTCCCCGGCGTTGCACCTAGGAACGTCTCCCCCTCCCCTGTCAGCAACCAATCCATGCTTATACCCAAATGAGTACGCAACGCCGCGAGCGCCTTTGTATTGGGTTCGCGCTCATCAAGGAGATAGTTCTGTAGCGTCCTGTAGGGAATTCCTACGAGATCTGAAGCCTCTTTGATGGATAGGCCTTTTGTTTCAAGAACACTCCGCAGGCGCGTTGCTATACTCATTTTTTCATAATATCCGGTTGACGCACTCGATTTGGTGCGTATACTGCGAACAAACAGGTACATCTTAACCAACTAGGAACACTTCAACCATGAGCCAATCCATGGAAAAGCGCCAGATTCAAGCGCGGCTGATTGAGCATGGAAGCAATTTTCGCCAGTTCGCGATCAGTCACGGCTATGAACCGCGCACGGTCACTCAGGTTGTGCAGCGCTGGGCGGGACACGACACGCTTCCGCGAGGTCGCTTGTCGTTCCGCATCTTGAGGGACATCTCCGTGTTGATTGGGACCGAGGTGCTACCTGGCATCCTCACCGATGCAGCAGATTCATATGCAAACCCTGAGGTCGTTTGACGCGACTCTAAAAGCAGTGCACAGGGGAGAAAACCAGAACATGAAACGCCCTCTTCTAACCACCAAGCGGCAAGTGATGAGTGCTGTGATTTGCGCCTACCCCGGAGGGCGCGAGTGTGCGGCTGCCCGCCTCGGCTATGAGCTCAAGAAGTTCGATAATCACGTCTACGAAAACGCCGGCAGCCGCCCGCTCAGTGACGAGCAGATCCGCTTGCTTGAGCAGGATTCAGGCACCGCCCACCTACCGGAATACATCGCTGCCCTGTACGGCGGCATGTTCGTGCCCCTGGCCCGGCCTGAGACCCTGGACAACGTCGACCTCTATAGCCGCTCGGTACAGGCCGCTGCGAAGCGTGGCTATGTCGATCAGATCATTGCCAAGGCGCTGGAGGATGAGGTGGTAGAGAAAGGCGAAGCCGAGGCGATTCTTGGCGCGCACAGCCGGTATATGTCAGCGCGGCACTCCGAAGTGCTGGCCACCATCCAGCTGTTCAGCAAATCCCCCCCAAGGCAGTGAGCCCTGTTTGCTGCCCCCCGAATTTATCAATTTTGAGTGAACCCATATGAAACCCATTCCTGAAGTAGAAAGGCTGCAATTACTGGACGTGTTGCTGATGGCGCAACAACGGCTGGACGCGCTCAAGGGTGTCGTCACCACCGCCAGCGACGATAGCCAGGTCGACCAGATCCGGCTCGGTATCCGCAGCGCGATGGCACCGTTAAGTATCGCGTTCCAGGCAACACACGCGTTGTAGGGGGCGTCGGTCATGAGCACCTACAAGCTGGTCTGCCCTCATTGCTTTGGCCGTATGCGTATTCGCACCAGCGAGGGCACGCACATTTTTTTGCGTGTGGCCTATCTGCAGTGCACCAACGAGGCCTGCGGTTGGTCGGTGCGTGCGGAGTTTGAGATGACCCACGAAATGAGCCCCAGTGGCATGGCCAACCCTGCGGTGAGGTTGCCACTGGCCGACATCGCCCTGCGCCGCGCGGCGATGAAATCCACCCACGATCAACCTGACCTGCTCGACTCAATGGAGTGCGCGAAATGAACCACGACCAGCTGGATCACGATTATCGCAGCAGCATGCAACGTGCCGCGTTTGCCTTTCTGCAGCGTCACGAAGCGCAGCACCTGGTGGATTCTGATGTGCTCTATGAGAACTGCGTGCGCCACATGACTACGGCGCTGGAGGTGCCGGTGTTCATGGCGCAACGCTTGGTGCACCACGCGTGGAGTGAACTGCAGATGATCAACCAGGGCAAGCGGGCAGCCGTAGGTTCAGGCGCCAGCCCCGGGCGGGCCGTGGTGCACTTGATTGATGTCCGGGCTGATCAGGGCTGGCCGGTACATACCAGATCAGCAACGCAAGCCCTGATCCAACCCGGCAATTCCCAGCACAAGCAGCACCCTCGATAACCCCTTTCTAATCGTCAGCGCCCTGCCCGGCTTGCCATGGGTTTGGGTGAGCTTTGCCTGTAATCCGAGGTGGACCATGGAAGTCAACATTGCGATCAACGCGAAACTGGCGCGCACAGAGGCCGAGTCGCTGCTGCAAGCCCTGCGATGCCAGTACGCGCTGCAGTTCAACGAGCATTGGTATGACGACCGCTTTCGCATGATCCCCGAAGGTTTGCGGCATGGTTCGCTGCTCGCGGCCTTCCCGGTGATGGCGGCGCAAAAACGTTTGATTGGCGCCCTTAAACACAGTCTCGGCGAAGTGAAATAAGCCCCCGATGATGAATAACGATCTACGCGCCGATATTTTGCAGCGCCTGCAGAACGACTATGGCTTCAAGCACAAGGCTGGCAAGTACATGCGCGAGGGCGAGTGCCCGGCGTGCCGGAAAAAGGAGCTGTACACCTTTCACGATGATCCGTGGGTGATCCGCTGCAGTCGGGGCAAGTGTGGCCAGACCTGGCACGTCAAAGAGATTTATGAGGATCTGTTCAACGACTGGAGCAAGCGTGCACCGGCCACTGAGCAGCAGCCTAATGCGACCGCCAGGGCGTATCTGGAGTTTGCTCGCGGTTTCAGCCTTGATCTGATTCAGGGGTGGTTTACCCAAGAAAGCTATTTCTCGGTTGAGTTGAACGCTGGCAGCGCGACGGTGCGCTTTGCCCTGGAGAAAGGGGGTTACTGGGAGCGGCTGATCGATCGGCCGCAGCGGTTCGGCAAGATGAAGGCGCGGTTCAAACCCGGCGCCAGCCCGCGCGGCGTGTGGTGGTGCCCGCCCTGCGTCGAGCTGCTGGAGGTGAAGGAGCTGTGGATAGTCGAAGGCATCTTTGATGCGATCTCATTGGTGCACAACGGCCTGCAGGCCGTCTCGGCGATGTCGTCCGGGGCGTTCCCGGAAGAGTCGTTGAAGGAGCTTGCCCGGCTGCGTGGCGGCAAACTACCCAAGCTGGTCTGGGCGCTGGACAACGAGCCCGGGGCCCATCGTTACACCCGGCGCTGGGTACGCATGGCGCGAGCGCTGGGCTACCCCTGCGAAGCGGCGCAGATCCCGCAACCGGACAGCCGCAAGGTGGACTGGAATGACCTGCACCAGCGCTGGAAATTTATCGATGACGAGGCGCAACGCGCCGAGCAGGTCAGGAAAGACCTGGCTGCTGCTCGTTATCATGGCTCGCTGCTGATTGCCGAAAGCGCGGCGGAAAAAGGCGTGCTGATGTACGACTGGCGCGAGCGGCATGAATTTCACTTCGGCTTCGACAGCCGGTTGTACTGGTTCAAGATGGACCTGGAGAAATTCAACAAGGCGATGACGGCGCTGGAGTCGTCTGAGCGGCATGAGGATCAGTTGCTCAATGACGAGCAGCGTCGGCAAAAAGCGTTACGTCAGTGCGGCGGCGTGGTGGAGATTGCCAACTGCTATCCCCAGGCCCTGTACTTCCAGCGCAATGAGGTCACTGACGAGTCCTGGTACTACTTTCGCGTCGACTTCCCTCACGACAGCGGCAGCGTCAAGAACACGTTTACGGGTGGCCAGCTGGCTGCGGCCAGCGAATTCAAGAAGCGTCTGTTGAGCATGGCAGCCGGTGCGGTGTTCACCGGCAGCGGGCAGCAGCTGGACAAGATCATGAAAGACCAGCTCTACGGCCTGAAAACCGTGGAGACCATCGACTTCATTGGCTACAGCAAACAGCACCTGTGCTACGTGTTCGGCGACATCGCGGTGCGCGCCGGGATGGTCAACGAGGTGAACAAGGAAGACTTTTTCGAGTTCGGCAAGCTGCGTTTGAAGACGTTGCAGAAGTCGATTGGCATGCACATTCAGCGTGACGGCAAGCACTACCGCAACGACTGGCTGCCGATGCTCTGGACGTGTTTTGGCGCAAAGGGCGTTGTGGCCCTGGCGTTCTGGTTCGGTTCGCTGTTCGCCGAGCAGATCCGTGGGCAGTACAAATCCTTTCCTTTCCTGGAGGTCACCGGTGAAGCCGGAGCAGGCAAGACCACGCTGCTGACCTTTCTGTGGAAGTTGCTGGGCCGCGAGCACGAAGGCTTTGACCCGTCGAAGTCGACACGCGCGGGGCGTCAGCGGGCAATGGGCCAGGTTTCCAACATGCCGGTGGTGCTGATCGAGGGCGACCGCAACGAGCCGGACAAGGCGCACGCAAAGGGTTTTGACTGGGACGAACTGAAGGACTTTTTTGGCGGCGGCACGCTGGGCACCAAAGGCATGAAAACCAGCGGCAACGAAACCTATGAGCCGCCGTTTCGCGGCGCTATTGCGATCAGCCAGAACGCCGATGTCAGCGCATCCGAGGCGATCCTGACACGAATCATAAAAACTCACTTTGCCCGGCCGGACGTCACCACCGAAAGCCGCGCAGCGGCGGACAACCTCAATCTGATACCCGTCGAGCAGTTGAGCCACTTTCTGTTGATGGCGGTTCGGGCAGAGGCCCAGGTACTGGGCAGGTTTGCCGAACGGGTGTTGGTTCACGAGCAGCAGCTGCGCAAGCTGAAGGAGATCCGCGTTGAGCGGATTATCAAGAATCACAGCCAGATCATGGCTCTGGTGGACTGCCTGAGCCTGGTCTGCCCCTTGAGTGAAAGCCAGCGCGACGCTACGCACCAGGCGCTGACCGCGATGGGCATGGAGCGGCAGACTGCGATCAGCGCCGATCATCCGTTAGTGGCCGAATTCTGGGAAGTCTATGACTACCTCGAAAGCCTGGGCGACGGCCCACAGGTCAATCACAGCAACGACCCGAAACTGATCGCGATCAACCTCAACGAACTCGCCGAGCTGGCCAGCCTGCATCGCCAGAACCTGGCCGACCTGAAAACGCTGCGCACGCTGTTGAGCGAGTGCCGCAGCCGCAAGCTGCTGGAAACCAACAGACCGACTTACAGCGCGGTCAGGGCTTCGCAGAGCGCGTGCAATCCGATGTTCAACAAGTCGTTAACCGTGCGCTGCTGGGTGTTCCAGGGCGCGTAATACCTCAGGCGCGGCAACGCCTGATTTTCAGTACCACAAGGAGAAGCACCATGCGCAACAACCCTTCCATGGACGCGTTTCAAAAGCAGATGCAACTGCGGGCAAAGCGACCGGCCATTCGCGCGGCGGGTGTCGATGCCTTGCTGCGTCTGGTGCCGGTCGCCCAGCGCGATACGGGCCAAAGTGGCGTCGTCGGGCGCTTTCTGTTGGGTCTGTACAACGGCCGTCGCTATCCGTTTGACCTGACCGAGCTGCGCAGTCTGGACAGCCCGTTGTTCGAACACTGCATCGCTGTGCTGCGCCTGGATAACAGCCCTGAGCAGGAAGTGCA
The DNA here is from genome assembly GCF_900585905.1 of Pseudomonas viridiflava. GTDB lineage: Bacteria > Pseudomonadota > Gammaproteobacteria > Pseudomonadales > Pseudomonadaceae > Aquipseudomonas. Next base: position 373,685 of record NZ_UTVH01000034.1, on the reverse strand, counting down.
TACCTACATTCAGGACGGTGAGGCGGTGTGGGAAGCCTTGCGCAGGCATCAACCGTGAATTGGTCATGCAAGCGGGATCGGGACAACCAGGTCATCCCCCGCTGCTGGATCACGGACAGCGGTTACACCGTGGCCGAATGCCGGTTACCGGAAACGCGCTACCCCATTACACGCCCAGGTGGTGCGCTGCCTTTCGCTTACGCGAAAAGCCGGGAGGAAGTGATTGAGGCGATTGTTAAGGACATGGCCACGTCGGCCTGAGAAACGGTGTCGAGGAGCGGCAACTCCCCGACACCCACTACCCCAAAGGAGAAGCACCATGCATGTGAATCAACCCCGAGGTGGCGACGCAGAGGCTACCACACCCACGCTGGCTGTCGGTGACCAGGTCAGCTACGTGGCTCTTGCCGGTGGCGGCCGGGAGTACCGTCTCGAAGCCCGTACAGGCGTCATCGAAGAGATCGATGGCAACGTGGCCACGTTGCGCGCTGAGGACGGTCGCAGTATCACTTACCCTCTCAACGCGCTGGCATCCTACGGCCAGGCCGCCGCACTGGCCCGCCTTATTACAAGGGGGCAAGGATGAGTTCAGGCACACGCACCCGCCCAGCAATGGCCGGGACCAAGCTGGACTTGCCCAGCCGCTGCGATATCTGCGGCAAGGCGCGTTCCACCCGTAAGCACCAACGCTGCAGCCGGATACGTCAGCAGCGCAAAACGCTGGAGTGGGCGGCATTCATGGCTGAGCGTGAAGCGGTCAGGCTTAACAAACCACGTCGATCACCCGTCAGAGGTTCATCATGAACACTGCATTTTTTTTGATGGCCCAGTACGACGGCCAGGCAATTATCCCGCTGGAGCGGGTTTGCCGGGATTACTTCACTCATCTGACGCCGGAGATGTTCCAGCGCAAGGTAATGAGCGGTCAGATCAAGCTGCCCATTACTCGTCTGGAGCCGAGCCAGAAGTCGGCCAAAGGCATCCACTTGACTGACCTGGCCGCCTACCTGGATGTACAGCACGCGGCCGCGGTGAAAGAGCACAACTCGCTCAACGGCTCACCCCTCAACGGCTCAAAACGCGCCTACTGAGCCACTTCATTGATGCGGCGCCCAGTTGGACGGGCGCCCGCACGATCTTGTCGTGCCATTCCCACCCCGCGTATTTGTCACCCTCGCCCCGCAGATGGGTGTAGCGCCTCAGCGAGTTCCAATCCCTGTGCCCGGACACACTCGCCACCCGGGGGATATCCCAGCCCATTTCAAACAGGCGGCTGACGCCCTCATGGCGCAGGTCGTGGAAGTGCAGATCTGCGATCTCCAGGAACTTGCAGGCTTTCGCCCAGGACGTGGAGATGGATTCAGGGCTGTAGGGGAAAATGTCGTCGCCGGCCTTTGGCATGGTTTGAAGTATCTGCCACGCTTCGTCCGGCAGGTAGCACCAGACATCGTTGCCTATCTTCTGCCCCGGGTTTTTCATGTCGCGCACCAGCACTCGCTGGCCAGCCTCGTCTACGTCTGCCCTGCGAATGCGGGTGATCTCATCAAGGCGGCGAGTGGAAAACAGGGCAAAGCCCACGACTTTCAGCATATTGGTGGCCGTCGGGCGTCTCAGTTGCATGTCCTGGTAATGCGTCAGCACCTTTCTCAGCTCGTCCAGCGTCGGCCTGCGGTCACGCTCCCGGCTTTTCAGGTTGTAGCCCAGCTTGCGTAGGACTCGCCGGGCGCCGCCCATGGCCAGGGGGTCGACCTGATAGCCCCATGCGTCTTTGGCAATCGCCAGAACAGCGCCGAGGTGCGCCAGGTCATTACCGGCGGTCTGTGGCTGAACCCCACCACCTTCTTTGCTCATGCGCCAGAGGGCGAAGTCGACCAGGCATTGGGTGTTGATTTCGGTGTCAGTGAGCTTGCCGAAGTAGCTGGCACCGATGGCCGTGAGCGTGGCTTTTTTGGTTTTGCCCAGGGGTCGGGCTTTCTCGACTTCGACCAGATAACGGTCGGCCATTTCTTTGAATGTGGCGCCCTTGCGGCTTGCTCGCTCAATGGCGCCCGGTTCGTCCAGTTCTGATTCACGCTTGCGCACCCACGCCTGTGCAGCCTGTTTCCGCGCGAAGGTCTGGGTCTCTTGATAGACTGTAACCTTGTCACGGTTGATGCGGATCTGAGCGGTGTAGCTGACTGTGCCGTCGGCCTTTTTGCGTGATCTGATCGTTGCCATGAGAATTGGTACAAGCTCTGTTTCGGTTGGTACATTGTACCAACCGCTTGGTAAAAATGCCCCAAAACCCCCGAAAATCGGTACAAAACACGTTGACTATGAACACCGTTAAAACAGCTTCAAAGCCACAGAATACGAGGCCTGAGCCCTCTAGGCGCTTCAGTGTGGCGCCCATGATGGATTGGACCGACCGCCATTGCCGTTTCTTCCTGCGCCTGTTATCCAGCAACGCCTTGCTCTACACCGAGATGGTGACCACCGGTGCTTTGCTGAACGGTGATCAGCATCGGTTTCTGCAGCATGACGAGGCGGAGCATCCGCTGGCGTTGCAGTTGGGGGGCAGTGTGCCGGCGGATCTGGCGGCGTGTGCGCGGATGGCTGAGGCAGCCGGGTATGACGAGGTCAACCTGAACGTTGGCTGCCCAAGTGATCGGGTGCAGAACAATATGATTGGCGCCGTGCTGATGGCGCATCCCCAACTGGTGGCTGACTGTGTCAAGGCGATGCGCGATGCGGTGGCGATTCCGGTAACGGTCAAGCACCGTATCGGCATCAATGGCCGGGACAGTTATGCGCAGTTGTGTGACTTCGTTGGTCAGGTACGGGACGCGGGTTGCAACAGCTTTACCGTACATGCGCGGATCGCGATTCTTGAGGGGCTTTCGCCGAAGGAGAACCGTGATATTCCGCCCTTGCGTTACGACGTCGTGGCGCAGTTGAAGCAGGATTTTCCGGAACTGGAAATCATCCTCAACGGCGGCATCAAGACGCTGGAACAGTGTCACGAACATTTGCAGGTTTTCGATGGCGTGATGCTGGGTCGCGAGGCCTATCACAACCCTTATGTGCTGGCGCAAGTCGATCAACAACTGTTCGGCAGCAGCGAGCCGGTGATTTCTCGCGCCGCCGCGCTGGCAGCGATGAGGCCCTATATCGCGGCGCATCTGCAATCCGGCGGCAGCATGCATCACGTCACTCGCCATGTGCTGGGGCTGGGCACCGGATTTCCGGGGGCGCGCCGCTTCCGTCAGCTGTTGTCGGTGGATATCCACAAGCATCCAGAGCCGCTGGCGCTGCTGGATCAGGCCGCCAGCCTGCTGGACGGTCGTTAAAAGGGAACAAGCAGCCTGAACAGTGCTCCAAACAGTCTGAATCGGGCTTTCGCGCTCCGGGCAGCGGTCATTGTTGTGCCAATGCAGTGTCCTGCCCTGCGCGCCCTTGAGTGGGCGGCGGCGCTCGGGTAATGTCATCAAATCGCACAGGACAGAGCACACTCATGACTTCCAAGCTGGAACAACTCAAGCAATTCACCACTGTTGTCGCTGATACCGGCGACTTTGCCGCGATCGAGAAACTCAAGCCTCAAGATGCCACCACCAACCCTTCCCTGCTGCTGAAGGCTGGGTCGAGCGACAGCAATGCCGAGCGCCTGAAACAGGCATTCGGCGGCAGCAATGGTGACATCGGTCTGGCATCGGACCGCTTCGCCGTTGCCATCTGCCAGGAAATCCTCAAGGTGGTGCCGGGTCGCGTGTCCACCGAAGTGGATGCTCGTCTGTCCTTTGACACCAACGCGTGCATCGAGCGTGGCCAGCGTCTGATCGATATGTACGAAGAGGCCGGCGTCAGCCGTGAGCGCATTCTCATCAAGCTGGCGTCAACCTGGGAAGGTATCCGCGCTGCTGAGGTCCTGGAAAAGAAAGGCATCCAGTGCAACCTCACGCTGCTTTTCTCGTTCGCCCAGGCGCAGGCTTGCGCTGACGCTGGCGTGTTCCTGATCTCGCCATTCGTGGGCCGCATCTACGACTGGTACAAGAAGGCAGAAGGCAAGGACTTCGTTGGTGCCGAGGATCCAGGCGTGCAGTCTGTGTCCCGCATTTACAACTACTACAAAGCCAATGACTACAAGACTGTCGTCATGGGCGCCAGCTTCCGTAATTTGAGCCAGATCGAACAACTGGCTGGCTGTGACCGCCTGACCATCAGCCCGGACCTGCTGCAGAAGCTGGCCGAAGACAATGGCACGCTTGCGCGCAAACTGGCGCCAGGCAATGGCGGCGAAGCGCGTCAGACGCTGAGCGAAAGCCAGTTCCGCTGGGCTTCGAACGAAGACGCCATGGCCACTGAAAAGCTGGCTGAAGGTATTCGTCAGTTCGCCCGTGACCAGGAAAAACTGGAAGCGTTGCTCAGCGCCAAAGTCTGAGCATGAAAAAGGGCGGCATCCTCACGGGTGCCGCCCTTTTTACTGCCTGCGATTCAGCGCCGGTCAGTGACGCTCCAGGGCGTTGACCAGATCATGGAAGGCTTCGCGGTTTGAGTCGTTGAGCCCCATGAGGATCTTGTGCGCCTCCAGAACCTTGGCCTTGACCACCTCTTCACATTGATCCTGCGATGGCAGGTCGGCCAGGCATTCCGGGCAGGGAATGGGCCGGTCAACGATATTGAATACCTGATCGAAACCCATGGATTGCAACAGGCGGGTAATGTCTTCGTGAGTGGTGACGAGCGTAGGCAACAGGCCCACTTTCTGCCGCGACAGAATCGACAGCTTCGCCAGCAACCCCAGCGTAGTGCTATCGATGCTGCGGGTTTCGGTCAGGTCAATCACCACCGCAGAAAAGTTGAGCGCCGTGAAGATGCGCTCTATCGTCGCATCCAAGGCCGAACAAAGCGTCAGGCGCACTTCTCCGACAAACTTGAGAACGAACGTGCCTTCCTGCTCGGCGAACTGGATTCTACCGGTACTCATTAAAGGTTCCTGCTCAACACTAGCAAGGCGATATCATCCGGCATCTCCCCGAGTGTGGCCAATCCAAAAGTCTGGCGCAGACCATCCAGGCTGCCGCCCGCCGCTTTCACCATTTCAGGAAGCACGGCCTCTTTCTCCTTGAGTGTATCACCGGGCAGCAGATCCAGAATGCCATCAGACAGCAGGGTCAAGCTGAACGTCTCGGGGAGATCAATTTCGTGGTCCTGATAAGTCGCCTCGTTGAACAAGCCGACAGGCAAACCACGACCCTGCAGATAATACGCCTCGCCGGGCGTATACAACACAGGTAACGGCAAATGGCCGCCAACGGCGTAGGTCAACTTGCCCGTGTCCTCATCAATAACACCGCCGACCATGGTCACGTGCTTGCCCAGCTTGCAGCTGATAAGCCCACGATTAATGTGGCCTAGGACATCAGAGGGCTTGAATTCCGGCAAGGTACCGCCGCGCTTTGATTCAAACAACAGGCGCGTGGTCATGAACTTCAGCAGCACAGTGATGAATGCCGAAGACGCGCCATGCCCGGACACATCCGCCAGGTAAAACGCCACCCGACGCTCGTCGACGCGAAAATAGTCGACGAAATCCCCCGACAGGTACAGCGACGGAATTATCTGGTGGGCAAAATCGAACTCGGCAATGGACCAGGGGCTGACCGGTAGCATGTTCATCTGCACCTGGCGGCCAGCATCCTGATCTTCCTGCAGCAGGTGCAGGCTGGCTTCAAGCTCACGGTTGGCGGCTTCAAGCTTTTCCCGATAGATCAGGTTTTCCTGCAGCAGGCGCGCGCGATCCAGGGCTCGGTGCACGGAATGCTCCAGCACGGCCAGGTCTTCCAGGGGCTTGATCAGGTAATCGGCAGCGCCCAGACGCAACGCCTCCACGGCATCGCTCATCACTCCAGCACCGGACACCACGATAACCGGCGTCTGCGGCGCGATGGCAGTGACCTGACGGATAAGCTCGAGGCCGCCCATCTGCGGCATGCGCAAATCACAGATCACCAGATCAGGCGTTTCCTGCTCGAACAGCGCTATGCCCTGCAAGCCATTGCTTGCCTGCAGGACGCCAAAGCCACTGTCTTCCAGGTAGGCGGCGAGGCTCGCGCGTACGACGTCGTCGTCATCGATTATCAGCAGGGTGGCACTGGTTTTCTGCATGTGGGCAAACGGCGCCAGAGTAGGTTGGCGTAAGCACCCGGTTCACGGCTGCATACTGGATTCGCTTCTAGCCTCTCCGGAACCTGCGACCAGACTTTTGATCAGATGCGCAGGCGTCAGAGGTGCCCTTCAAGGCGCAGACGGTACTCCCATCCGCCGGGCGTTTCAAGCATGCTGCCACGCATGCTGCGCGTCTTTACACCGTAAATCGCCCAAGGTTATAAGAACCATTAATTTCGCAACGAAAACGAAGGGTAGTACATGAGCGTCAACGATCGGAACTACGAGGAAAAGCGGGACTTTATCCGTATGCGCGTGGATGCGGACGTTAGGCTGATCCATGCTGGCGAGGAAATCCCGGCTGTATGCATTGATTTGTCTGGCTCTGGGATGCAACTGGAGGCAGCGCGCAAGTTCGACGTGGGTGACATAATCAAGGTTGTAATCCAGTCGGAGCATGCCGCTCTCGAGGGGCTTCAATCCAGAACACAAGTAGTGTGGGTCATGGAAGAAGAAGAAGGAACACAGCGGCTGGGCCTGCGCATCCTCGCCATGGAATGATTCCGGGCGGAACTGGTTCACAAAGCAAAAAATAAAGGCGACCGCAGGTCGCCTTTATTTTTGCCGGGTGATCGATCAGAAATCGTCGGTCACCTGGCCATCCTTGACGCGGAATTCGCGGTTTTGCAGATAAGCGTTGCGGATGAAAATGTACTTGTCGCCATTGATCAGACGCTCGGCAGACAACAGGCTGGCGCGGGTGTCGACCAGGTTGACACCCAACGCTGTGTTGCGGGTTGGTACGTGATCGATGTAACGGTACGGCGAGGTATAGGTGTCCGGATATTTCGCGATCGCGTCACGCACCGTGCTAGGGCCGAACAACGGCAGCATGACGAAAGGACCGCTGCCTACACCCCAGTAGCCCAGCGTCTGGCCGAAATCTTCATCGCTGCGCTGCAAGCCCATTCGGGTCCCCACATCAACGAAGCCCAGCAGGCCGAACGTGGAGTTGAAAATCAGCCGCGCAGTGTCCACCCCGGCTGCAGCAGGTTTGGCCTGCAAGACATTGTTGGCCAGATTGCCGACATCGCCGATGTTATTGAAAAAGTTGTGCACGCCGTCTTCGACAAACTGTGGCGCCACGTATTGATAGCCCTGCGCAATGGGCTTGAGCGCATAGGTATCGATTGTGTCGTTGAAGCGGAAAATAACGCGATTGACGCCTTCCCACGGGTCTTCTTCGGCCGCCTGGGCTGCCAGTGGCGCCAGCGCGATGCCAGCGCAGACACACAGTCGGGTAAGACGATTCAACAGACCTGCACCGGTCACGGGCATAGCTGACACTCCTGGTAATGATCACGCGGGTGCTACGCCCCCACACTCAAGGCCGCCAGTATAAAGCCATATTGGTTGAATTAGGCAGTTGATGGCGAATGGTCTGCAAGAATCACAAATCGCTTAAACGCACAGGAGCCGTCATCTGAATGTAACAAATGCGCCGTAGGTTCAGCGTTATTTCAGAGATATCACCATGCTGGCGCCCGTGACTCGTCCCTCGCCCTCCTTCACCGCTGTGTTGTTCGGCCTCAGTGGCTGCCTGGTGGACTTCGGCGCGCAAGCTGGCCGCGCGGCGCAGATCGCCGATGAACATAGCCTGGCGACGCCGGGTGCTCTGAAAGCGCTGCAAACGCTGAAACAGCAAGGCATTCCCAGTGCATGGCTGGACGAACTGCCCGAACACGTCGGGCTGACGCTGGCCAAACCGCTCGCACACCTGGTCCAGGCGGCACCTTCAGGCCGTGTACGCTGGCCCGCCCCGGACGCCTGCTGGCAGGCATTGATGACACTTGGGGTCAGCCGTCTCGACGGCTGCGTGCTGGTCAGTGGCGAGCCGCGCCTGCTGGAGGCTGGGCTCAATGCCGGCCTGTGGACCATTGGGCTGGCCTCTTGTGGCTCGCTGTGCGGGCTTTCTCCCACACAATGGCAAGCGCTGGATGATGCCCAGCGCGAGCATCGTCGTGCCAAGGCGACCCTGCAGCTATATGCGTTGGGCGTGCACTCGGTCATCGACCAGCTGGACGACCTTGGCTACTGCCTGACTGACATCGCCCTGCGTAGAACCAAGGGCGAAAAACCCTGAAAGGGCCGTCTCTGATCACACAAGATCAGGAAAGTATTGCGCGGTTGGATTAGTCTTGAACAAACCCGCAAAGGACCTTTGGCCATGTGCCGGGGTCAATGGGACAGACTATCTAACAAGGAGCACGTCATGCCCGCCCGCGAACTGCAAGAACAACTCAATACCCTGCGCGCGCAACTGGAAGAAAACCCGCCGATGACTGAAGTCGAACGCGAGGATCTGCAGGCTCTGATACAGCAAATTCAGTCGCAAATCGAGCTGGAATCGGTTACCCACGACGCCAGCGTATCGGACGGGGTCAACCTGGCCGTTGAACGTTTCGAGCTTGATCATCCAGGCATTGCTGGCACGCTGCGCAACATCGTCGTGACATTGGGCAATATCGGTATCTGAGTCGAAGACAAAAAAATGCCCGTCGATGACGGGCTTTTTATTGCCTGCTTATTGCCGCGCCAGCCGGCGGTTGTCCGGTTCGATGGGTTGCAGGCTGCGGTAGGGATTGATGTCCAGCCCGCCACGGCGCACATAGCGCGCGTAAACCGTCAGCGTTTGCGGATTGAGCAACCGCTGCAAATCCAGAAACATACGCTCCACGCACTGCTCGTGAAAATCCGAGTGCTGACGGAAGCTGACGATATAGGCAAGCAGGCTGGCCGCATCAAGTTGCGGCCCGCAATACTGGACTACCACGCTGCCCCAGTCAGGCTGGCTGGTCACCGGGCAATTGGATTTGAGCAGATGGCTGTGCAGGCTCTGCTCGACGATCACATCCGCATTGCAGCGCAGTAATTCCGGCTGCGGCCGGTCATAACTGTGAATGGTCACGTCCAGTTCGTCGATGCAATCGCCGGGCAGCGTGGCCACACCTTCGCTTTCAATCTCTGCAAGGCTGCGAATACGCACGCCCACTGGCTTGCCTGCGGCGGCAGACAGGTCCTTGACCAGCACTGCCGTCAGTTCAACGCGATCAACAAACACGCTCTGATTGAGCGAGTTGAGGTAGAGCTTGAACGACTTGGATTCAATAATGTTCGGCGAATCAGCCGGAATGCTGAACTCGGCAATCGCGACCACAGGCTTGCCGGAGGGCGTCAACCAGGACAACTCATAGCAGTTCCAGAAATCCACACCCTGATAGGGCAGTGTCTCGGCGGTCAGCCCAAGCTCGGCCCATTTCGCCGCGCGCGGGATGGGGAACAGCAGAGACGGCGTGTAGGTGGCGATGTATTCGCTGGACTTGCCCAGCGGCGAATGTTCGGCTGCGGGATGCATGGCGGTACCTGAATCACGTGAAGCGGGCGGATGAGCGCCCGGTTTAAAGGGTTTTGAGCGACTAATGAGTGACGGTCAGTTTGCCGACCATCCCGGCCTGGTAGTGCCCGGGCAGATTGCAGGCAAATTCGAGGTTATCGGCCCTGGCGAATGTCCAGGTCAGCTCGGCGGTCTTGCCAGGTTCAACTAACACGCTGTTAGGGTCGTCGTGGGTCATGCCGTGATCACCATGTGGCATATTGTGGTGCTGCATACCCGTGGGCGTCAGCATCCCACTCTGTTGCATGGCCAGCATTTCCTGCTGATGAGCGGCGTGCATGGCGGCGTCCCCCAGATTGAATTCGTGCAACAACTGGCCCTTGTTGACCAGAATAAAACGCACGGTTTCACCCGCCTTGACGTCCAGGCTTTTGGGCTCGAAATAGATATCACCCAGCGTCAGCTCGACAGTGCGCGAAGCCTGGGCGGCAGGCGCAGCATGACCAAATGGCAGATTCGCGACAGGCGAGGCGCAAACCATTTGACTAAACCCGAACAACGCCGCAAAGGATCCCGCACGGCAGGCAGACGACATGGCAATCTCCAGGTGATAAAAGGTCAGACGGACAGTGATGCGGTCCACAGGCTGAGCCGACGCTGGGTCATGTTTCAGCCTTCTCACACCCCCCCTGCCCCGCACCCAGACTCACTCATAGCGCAGCGCATGCGCCGGCTGTATCTGCGCGGCGCGCCAGGCCGGGTACAGCGTGGCGAGGAAGCTGAGAATAAAGCCTGCACTGCAGATCAGCACCACATCCCCAAGCTGCAACTCAGAGGGCAGATTGCTGATGAAATACACGTCGGACGTAAAGATGTGCTGGCCGCTGACCCGCTCGACCCAGCCCACCAGACTGCTGACATTGATGGCTGCCAGTACGCCGAGCACGCCGCCAATCAGCGTGCCGACAATACCGATAACGGTGCCCTGCACCATGAAAATCGTCATGATCTGCCGCGGTGTGGCGCCGATGGTGCGCAGGATGGCGATGTCAGCGCCCTTGTCGTTGACCACCATGATCAGCGTAGCAATGATGTTGAAGGCCGCCACCGCGACGATCATCAGCAACAGCAGGCCGATCATGGTCTTTTCCATTTTCATGGCGCTGAACAGGCTGCCCTGGGTGTGCGTCCAGTCATCAGCGCGATAATCGGCGCCCAGGCCGCTGGCAATTGCAGTGGACACTTGTGGCGCTGTATACAGGTCCTTCAACGCAAGACGCACGCCCTGTACCTGATTGGGCTGCCAGCGTTTGATCTCGGCAGCATCAGCCACGTTGACCAGGCCCATGGAGCCGTCCAGCTCGGCACCCACCTTGAAGATGCCCACCACAGTGAGGCGTTGCAGGCGGGGGGTGATGCCGCCAGGCGCACTGCTGACTTCCGGCACGATCAATGTCAGTTTGTCGCCGACATTAAGACGAAAGCGACGCGCACTCAGCTCGCCCAGGACAACGCCGAACTCGCCGGGCCTGAGGTCGGCAAGCTTGCCCTGAACGATGTGACTGGCAACGATGGAGACCTCATGCTCCCGCGCCGGATCGATACCGCTGATCTGGATCGGCTGCATGGCGCCTTTGTAAGACAGCATGCCGTCCATTTCGGTAAAGGGTACGGCGGCGACCACTTCCGGATTTTTCAGCGCGGCGGCGGCGACCGGTTTCCAGTCGTCAAGCGGCTGTACACCGGCGATCACTGCGTGGGGCACCATGCCGAGAATGCGCGAACTCATTTCCCGCTGAAAGCCATTCATCACCGACAGCACCACGATCATCGCCAGCACACCCAGGGCGAGGCCGATCATCGAGGTCATGGAAATGAACGAAATAAAATGATTGCGGCGCTTGGCGCGGGTATAGCGCGTGCCAATGAAGATTGATAACGGTCTGAACATTCGCATAGCACCGTGGGAAAAAATACCGCTAAAAATGACCACCCGGCGCGATCAGCGGCACCGGGTGGACTGCATCAGCCTGCGACCAGGCGCCCACCTTCCAGACGCAGCACTCGATCCATCTGCTGCGCCAGATTCAGGTCGTGGGTGACAACGAGAAAGGCCGTGCGCGAGGATGTGCTCAGCTCCAGCATCAGGTCCTGAATGCCTTGCGCGGTGTGGTGATCGAGGTTGCCGGTCGGCTCATCGAGCATCACCAGCCCCGGCTGGTTGACCAGCGCCCGGGCAATGGCCACGCGCTGGCGTTCACCCCCGGACAGTTCCGATGGCTTGTGCGCCAGACGGTGGCCCAGCCCAACGCGTTCCAGCAGCGCCGCGGCAAGCTTGCGGGCTTGCGGGATGGCCGTCTTGCCAATCAGCAGCGGCATGCAGACGTTCTCCAGCGCGGTGAACTCGGGCAGCAGGTGGTGAAATTGATAGACAAAACCCAGCGCGCGATTACGCAGCATGCCCCGCGCTTTTTCCCCCAGCGCGGAGAGTTCCTCACCGGCCAGCCAGACACTGCCCTCGGACGGCGTATCGAGACCGCCCAGCAGGTTGAGCAGCGTGCTCTTGCCGGAACCCGAGCTGCCGACAATCGCCACGCGCTCACCTGGAAACAGTTCCAGTTGCAGCCCCGACAGCACCACCACTGACTCCGGGCCTTCCTCGTAGGACTTGCCCAGGTTGCGACAACTCAAGACTGCTTTATCACTCATGCCCGACTCACTCATAACGTAACGCCTCCGCCGGCTGCGTGCGCGCTGCGCGCCAGGCCGGATACAGGGTGGCGAGAAAACTCAGGATCAATGCCGCGCCGCAGACCATGAACACGTCTTCAGCCATCAGCTGCGACGGCAGGTAGTCGATGAAGTACACGTCGGCATTGAGAAACTTGTGGCCAATCAGGCCTTCGAGAGCGGAAATCGCCGCGCTGACGTTCAGCGCCGCAATCATCCCGACCACCGCGCCAATGAACGTACCGACCACGCCGATCACGGTGCCCTGGACCATGAAAATGGCCATGATCTGCCCCGGCGTCGAGCCCAGGGTACGCAGGATCGCGATGTCGCCCTTCTTGTCGTTCACCACCATGACCAGGGTGGAAATGATATTGAAGGCTGCCACCGCAACGATCAGCAGTAACAACAGGCCGATCATGGCTTTCTCCATGCGGATGGCCTGATAAAGGTTGCCGTGGGTGCGCGTCCAGTCTCGAGAAAAGTAATTATGCTCGCCCAGCTGCTGGGCAATTTGATAAGAGATGCGCGGCGCCTGAAACAGGTCATCGAACTTGAGCCGCAAGCCCTGCACCTGATCAGGCTTCCAGCGGTGCAGGCGGCCCAGGTCATCGAGATTGGTCAGGCCCAGATAGCCGTCGAGTTCGCCAGCGCCCACATGGAAAATCCCTGCCACGGTGAAGCGTTTCATGCGCGGAAACATCCCGGCAGGAGTGACCGTCACTTCAGGGGCCACGAAGGTCACCTTGTCGCCGACACCGACACCCAGCTTGGTGGCAGCCTTGTCGCCCAGCACGATACCGAAGGCGCCGGACGTCAGATCATCCAGCTTGCCCTGCTTCATGAACCTGTCGATGATCGACACGTTGCGCTCCTGCGCCGGGTCGATGCCGTTGAGCAGGATCTTCTGCACGCTGCCGTTATTGGTCAGCAGCCCCTGCATCTGGGTAAACGGTGCCACGGCCAGCACCTGGGGGTTTTGCCTGACCTTGTCGGCCAGACCCTGCCAGCCACTGATCGGCTCACCCGACTCAATAGTGGCGTGGGGCACCATGCCCAGAACGCGAGTCCGCATTTCATGGTCGAACCCATTCATCACTGATAACACGACTATCATCACCACTACACCGAGGGCGAGACCGATCATGGAGGTCAGCGAAATGAATGAGACAAAATGGTTACGGCGTTTTGCGCGGGTATAACGCGTGCCGATGAAAACAAAAAGAGGTCTGAACATTTAGGGGCTTGTTCGGAGGAAAGGGAACGTCCTTGTGGCGGGCCTTGGCATGCAGCTTTACACTCGAAGCATTCAAACAACCGCTGCTAACATGGGTTTGCCATGACGACATCAGACGAAGAACAACGCCGCGAATACTACCGTATCGAGGACAGCGTCGCACTGGAAATTAACCTGCTGTCCAGCAGCGACCCCACTGGCCACCGGGCCATGCAAGAGACATCTGCGCTGTTCGACCTGCTCAGCGAGTTGCACATCAACGAGTTCGAATCGCAACATCTGCTGCGCCAGCTGGACGAGCGCGACCGGGTGCTGAGCAGCCTGTTGCAGTCGCTGAGCAAGCGCATCGACCTGCTCGGCCAGGTGGTGGCGCAAACCGCACTGGGCAAACTCGGCGCGCCGCAGCCGGTGGTGATTTCCGAAGGCGGCTTGCAGTTCAACAGCGCCGAGCCGTTCACAGCGAATGCGCATTTGTCGATCAAGATGGTGCTCATGCCTCAGGCTTCAGCGCTGATGCTGCATGCCCGGGTTGCCCAATGCAGAACGCTGAACGACGGCCGCTTCGAAATCGTGACCGAGTTCGTCGACATGCCGGACTCGCAGCGCCAGTTGCTGGCCCGTTACATCCTGCAACGACAAGCCGCGCTGCGGCGTCAGGCGCTGGAGCAGGCTACCGACGCCGAACTCGCCGCCAGGTCTAGAACCTGAGCTTTTGTTACCTGACATTGCAACGTCCAGACGACCAGCGCCTAAACGGCCACAAGGAGTAAAAGTGACCCTTATCTACGGCCATCGCGGCGCCAAAGGCGAAGCACCGGAAAACACCCTGGCAAGTTTTCAGGAATGCCTCAAGCATGGCGTGCGCCGCTGTGAACTGGACCTGCACTTGTCTCGGGACGGGGAGCTGATGGTGATCCATGATCCGACCCTGAAACGCACCACCGACCGACGTGGCAAGGTCATCGAGCATGCTGCCAGCGATCTGGTCACCTACGATGCGCGCAAGGGTGGGCCTGGCTGGATCACCCCCTGCCCGATTCCGCGCCTTGAAACACTGTTCGAACAGTGCGACTTTGAGCACTGGCAACTGGAAGTGAAAAGCGCGTCGCGCACACGGGCAGCTTCGACGGTTCTGGCCATTCGGGAAATGGCGCAGCGTCATGGCCTGCTCGACAAGGTCACGATCACCTCCAGTTCTCGGGAAGTGTTGCGCGCGGCACTTGAATTGACCCCGGATATTTCCCGCGGTCTGGTCGCCGAATATGCCTGGCTTGACCCGCTGAAAGTTGCGCAGAGTTACGGCTGCCAGTATCTCGCACTGAACTGGACGCTGTGCACCCCCGAGCGCCAGCAGAAAGCCCAGCGCCAGGGGTTGCATGTGTCCGTGTGGACGGTCAACGAGCCGGCCTTGATGCGCAGGCTCGCCGACTTTGGCGTCGACAGCCTGATTACAGACTTTCCCGGTTTGGCCAGCGCCACCCTCGGGAATCGCTGAAATCGGTCTCCCCGGCCGGCTCAGGCCACCGGCCGGAGTCGCTCAAAAAAGCCTGTTCAGACCATCGTAGGCAGCCACACGATAGGCTTCGGCCATGGTTGGGTAATTGAAAGTGGTGTTGACGAAGTACTTGAGGGTGTTGGCCTCACCCGGCTGATTCATGATGGCCTGGCCAATGTGCACGATCTCCGACGCCTGGTCACCGAAGCAATGCACGCCCAGCACCTCAAGGGTTTCGCGATGGAACAGGATCTTCAGCATGCCCACCCGTTCGCCGGAAATCTGCGCGCGGGCCATGCCCTTGAAGAACGCCTTGCCCACTTCGTAAGGTACTTTGGCCTGCGTCAACTCGTGCTCGTTTTTGCCGATGGAGCTGATTTCCGGGATGGTGTAAATCCCGGTCGGCACATCGTTGACGTAACGCCAGCTACCGTTATCCACCACGCTGCCGGCGGCTGAACGCCCCTGGTCATAAGCGGCACTGGCCAGGCTTGGCCAGCCGATCACATCTCCGGCGCCATAAATGTTCGGCACGCTGGTGCGATAGGTTTCATCGACCTCAATCTGGCCACGACCGTTGGCCTTGATGCCGACGTTCTCCAGGCCCAGCTTGTCGGTATTGCCGGTGCGACCATTACACCAGAGCAAGGCATCGGCCTTGATCTTCTTGCCGGACTTGAGGTGCAGGACAACCCCGTTATCCAGGCCTTCGACCCGCTCGTACTCTTCGTTGTGACGCACCATCACGTTGTTGTTGCTGAAGTGATAGCTCAACGCCTGGGAAATTTCCGAGTCAAGGAAACTGAGCAACTGGTCGCGGTTGTCCACCAGCTCGACCATTACGCCCAGGCCGCTGAAAATCGAGGCGTATTCACAACCGATCACGCCTGCGCCGTAGATGATGAGTTTGCGCGGGGTGTGGCCAAGGCTGAGGATAGTGTCGCTGTCGTAGATGCGCTTGTGGGAAAAGTCGATATCTGCCGGGCGATAGGGCCGCGAGCCCGTGGCGATGATGATCTGATTGGCGACGAGTTTTTCCACCACGCCATTGCCGCAGACCACATCGATGCTGCCTTCGTCAGCAAAGCTGCCGGTACCGAAGAACACATCGACACGATTGCGCGCGTAGTAGCCGGTACGCGAGGCCACCTGCTTGGAGATCACCATACCGGCGTTCTTCAACACATCAGGGAAGGAAAACCAGCGCGGCTCGCCAATTGCCCGGAACATCGGGTTGGTGTTGAAGTGAATGATCTGCTTGACCGAATGACGCAATGCCTTGGACGGGATGGTGCCCAGGTGCGTGCAGTTGCCGCCGACCTGCCGACGGCTGTCAACCATGGCAACCTTGCGCCCCGCCTTCGCGGCGTTCATTGCCGCGCCTTCCCCAGCGGGGCCGGAACCCAGCACCACCACGTCGTAGTTGTAGACAGCCATGCGTACTCCTTTAGAACTGGCCGAGGCGCCACTCTGGCATCTCTGGCGTAATCACGTGGCGCAGTCTGACGCTGCGCTCAGGCTGCGAACATTACCCCTTGGTCGCGTCGAAGGCCACTTTTGTCTGTGCCTGGCAACCACCCCAAGCGCTTGTTGATGAAGCCCTTATCGGCACTCAGGCAAAAAAATTCAGGCGGGATAAGCCGCGCAATTGTGCAGCAACTGCAGATTTTACGCGACGCAGATCTTCCATTCGCAGGCGATGTCAAGGCACAAAAGGTCGCAGGTAAAACGCCCTGGCAGTTGTCCCAGACTAGATTTACACATATTGTTACAAATGCATCAGCTGCCGGACGCGTTTCGCAGTGGTGACGACGGACGATAACGACAACGGATTTCAAGCCGATGAGCCTGAGCGAGTAATTGAAATGGCCTCTACAACCAGCAACGGCAAAGCGATCTTTCGCGTTGTCAGCGGTAACTTTCTCGAGATGTTCGACTTCATGGTATATGGCTTTTATGCCACTGCCATCGCCAAGACCTTTTTCCCCGCTGACAGCGCTTTCGCTTCGCTGATGCTGTCACTGGCCACCTTCGGCGCAGGCTTTCTCATGCGTCCGCTGGGTGCCATCTTCCTGGGCGCCTACATTGACCGCCACGGTCGCCGCAAAGGCTTGATCATCACCCTGGCAATGATGGCGCTCGGTACCGTGCTGATTGCCTGCGTACCGGGTTACGCCACGCTGGGCGTCGCCGCGCCGCTGCTGGTACTGCTGGGTCGGCTGCTGCAAGGTTTCTCCGCGGGCGTGGAGCTGGGGGGTGTGTCGGTTTACCTGGCAGAAATCTCGACTCCGGGCCGCAAGGGTTTCTTCGTTAGCTGGCAGTCTGCAAGCCAGCAGGCTGCAGTGGTATTCGCAGGCTTGCTGGGCGTGGGGCTGAACCACTGGCTAAGCCCGGAGCAGATGGGCGAATGGGGCTGGCGCGTGCCGTTCCTGATTGGCTGCCTGATCGTACCCGCGATTTTCGTGATCCGCCGTTCGCTGGAAGAATCGCCGGAATTCGAAGCACGCACCCATCGCCCTACCCTGCGTGAAGTCGTACGCTCCATTGGCCAGAACTTCGGCCTCGTCATCGGCGGCATGGCCCTGGTGGTCATGACCACTGTCACGTTTTACCTGATCACCGCCTACACACCCACCTTCGGCAAGAACGAGCTGCACCTGTCAGATCTCGACAGCCTGATCGTGACGGTGTGTGTCGGCATCTCCAACTTTATCTGGCTACCGATAATGGGCGCGTTTTCCGATCGCATCGGGCGCAGACCCTTGCTGATCGGCGCTACAGTGCTGGCCATTGCTACCGCCTATCCAGCACTGAACTGGCTGGTGGCGCACCCCAGTTTCGGCAATCTGCTGATGGTCGAGCTGTGGCTGTCATTCCTGTATGGCTCCTATAACGGCGCCATGGTCGTGGCCCTGACCGAAATCATGCCAGTGGAAGTCAGAACCACCGGCTTCTCTCTGGCCTACAGCCTGGCGACTGCGACCTTCGGCGGCTTCACCCCGGCGGCCTGTACCTACCTGATTCACGTGCTGGACAACAAGGCAGCACCCGGCATCTGGCTGACTGGCGCTGCCGTGCTGGGCCTGATCGCGACGCTGGTGCTGTTTCGCAAGGGTGGGCAAAAGCTGGAAGCGCCTGGCGCTGTCGCTGCCAGTCAGTGACGCGAGCCAGGCGTGTGGGGCTGGCCCAAGAGGCCAGTCCCACTAGGCCGGCGCAGCGCACGCCATAAAAAACGCCCCGACCGGTTACCCGGTCGGGGCGTTTTTATTACAGCTACTGCAGCTTAGCGAGGGAACGCGGGTGGGTTGACGCCCGCCATGTCTTCCATCACACGCACCACCTGACAGCTGTAACCGAACTCGTTGTCGTACCAGACGTACAGAACAACGCGATTATCGTTGGCGATGGTCGCTTCAGCGTCGACGACACCAGCATGGCGCGAGCCAACGAAGTCAGTGGACACCACTTCCTGGGAATTGACGAAGTCGATCTGCTTGTGCAGGTCCGAATGCAGCGCCATGTAGCGCAGGTACTCGTTCATCTCTTCGCGAGTAGTGGCCTTCTCAAGGTTCAGGTTGAGAATCGCCATGGACACGTTAGGCGTCGGTACGCGAATGGCGTTACCGGTGAGCTTGCCCGCCAGTTCCGGCAGCGCCTTGGCTGCAGCCGTAGCGGCGCCGGTTTCGGTGATGACCATGTTCAACGCGGCGCTGCGACCACGACGGTCGCCCTTGTGGAAGTTGTCGATCAGGTTCTGGTCGTTGGTGTACGAGTGAACCGTTTCAACGTGGCCGTTGACGATGCCGAACTTGTCATTGACGGCCTTGAGCACCGGCACGATGGCGTTGGTGGTGCAGGAAGCCGCCGAGACAATTCTGTCCTCGGCCGTGATCTGGTCGTGGTTGATGCCGTGCACAATGTTCTTCAACTTGCCCTTGCCAGGCGCGGTCAGAACAACGCGATCAATGCCCGGGCAGGCCAGATGCTGACCCAGACCTTCGGCGTCACGCCACACACCGGTGTTGTCCACCAGCAATGCGTTTTCGATACCGTACTGGGTGTAGTCCACCTCGGTCGGGTTCTTCGCGTAGATGATCTGGATCAGGTTGCCGTTGGCGGTCATGGTGCTGTTGGCTTCATCAATGGTGATGGTGCCGTCGAACGAGCCGTGTACCGAATCGCGACGCAGCAGGCTGGCGCGCTTGACCAGATCGTTTTCGGCGCCCTTGCGGACCACGATTGCGCGCAGACGCAGGCCTTCGCCACCGCCGGTCTTTTCAATCAGGATACGCGCCAGCAGACGACCGATACGGCCGAAACCGTACAGCACCACATCCGTGCCCTTGCGCGGCGTGGAGCTCTGCTGACCGACCAGCTCGGCGAGTTCTTCACGCACGAACTGCTCGGCGCTGCGACCATTGCTCTCGGTCTTGAACTTGACGGCCAGCTTGCCCAGATCCACCGAAGCGGCTCCCAGCTTGAGCTCGCTCATCGCCTTCACGAGAGGGAAAGTCTCGTGCACAGACAACTCGCTGGCATCGGACTGACGGTGACGCGCAAAGCGGTGAGCCTTGAGAATCGCGATCACTGAACGGTTGATCAGGCTGCGGCCATAGATCGAACTCACCACATTATTATTGCGGTAGAGCTGACCGATAAGCGGGATCATCGCCTCAGCGAGTGCTTCACGATCGATCCATTCACCAAGACACTGGTCGGGCTTCTGAGTCACGGGAACCTTCCACATGTAGGGGCTGAAAAAAGGGGCTACATTATGCCGCCGCCCTTGTTTATAGGCAATGCGCCGATCTCAGATCAGCCCTCACTACATTTTGTTCCCGGGCAAAACAGAAAAGCTCTGGCGGGCATTTCTGCGAGCTGACGCAGTCTGAACCTGACAGCCACCACATTCGCCCGGTACAATCGCCGGCTTTGTCGCAACGCTTGGAGCTCAATCTTCCGTGCCCGTTCTGCGTCTACCGCTTCTACCTGCTGCTGCAGGCAAACAACACTGGGGTAACCTGCCCGGTGCCGCCCTGAGCCTGGCGATTGCCGAGGCGGCCAGTGCCGCCAAGCGCTTCACGCTGCTGTTGACCGCCGACAGCCAGAGTGCCGAGCGGCTCGAACAGGAGTTGAAGTTCTTCGCACCGGCGCTGCCCGTACTGCACTTTCCTGATTGGGAAACCCTGCCCTACGACCTGTTTTCGCCCCACCAGGACATCATTTCCCAGCGTATTGCCAGCCTCTACCGGCTGCCCGAGCTGGACCATGGCGTTCTGGTAGTGCCCATCACCACCGCCCTACATCGTCTGGCGCCGACGAAGTTTCTGCTCGGCAGCAGCCTGGTGCTGGACGTCGGCCAGACGCTGGACATCGAGGCCATGCGCACGCGCCTGGAAGCCAGCGGCTACCGCTACGTGGACACCGTCTACGAGCATGGCGAGTTCACGGTGCGTGGCAACCTCATCGACCTGTTCCCCATGGGCAGCAAACTGCCTTACCGGATCGATTTGTTCGATGACGAAATCGAAACCCTGCGCACCTTCGACCCGGAAAATCAGCGCTCCATCGACAAGGTCGAATCGGTGCGTCTGCTGCCGGCACGGGAATTCCCGCTGCAGAAAGACGAAGTCACCCGCTTCAAAGCGCGTTTTCGTGAGCGCTTTGACGTCGACTTCCGTCGCAGCCCGATCTTTCAGGACCTGAGCAGCGGTATTACGCCGGCCGGGATCGAGTACTACCTGCCGCTGTTTTTCGAAGAAACCTCCACCCTGTTCGATTACCTGCCTCAGGACACGCAAGTGTTCTCCCTGCCGGGCATCGAACAGGCGGCAGAGAACTTCTGGAACGACGTGCGCAATCGTTACGAAGAACGGCGCGTCGATCCAGAGCGGCCATTGCTGCCGCCCGCCGAGCTGTTCCTGCCGGTGGAAGAGTGCTTCGCCCGCCTCAAGGACTGGCCGCGGGTGGTCGTCAGCCAGCAGGACGTCGATGCAGGCGGTGGCCGCGAACGTTTCCCGGCGCAGCTGTTGCCCGAGCTCGCCATCGAAGCCAAAGCCAGCCAACCGCTGGCGGCGCTGGCGAAGTTCATCGACGAATTCGATGGCCGCATCCTGTTCACGGCGGAGTCTGCCGGGCGCCGGGAAGTGCTTCTCGAACTGCTGGAGCGCCTCAAACTGCGCCCCAAAACGGTTGACAGCTGGGATGACTTTGTCGTCGGCAAGGACCGCCTTGCAATCACCATCGCGCCGCTGGACGATGGCCTGCTGATCGAGCAGCCTGCCATTGCCCTGATCGCCGAAAGCCCTCTTTTTGGTCAGCGGGTCATGCAACGTCGTCGCCGCGAGAAGCGCAGCGACGGTGGCAACAACGATGCCGTGATCAAAAACCTTACCGAGCTGCGCGAAGGCGCGCCGGTGGTGCACATTGATCATGGGGTTGGCCGTTATCTCGGGTTGGCAACACTGGAGGTCGAAAACCAAGTCGCCGAATTCCTCATGCTGGCCTATGCCGAAGACGCCAAGCTGTACGTGCCGGTGGCCAACCTGCACCTGATTGCGCGTTACACCGGCAGCGACGATGCCCTCGCGCCGCTGCACCGGCTGGGCTCCGAAACCTGGCAGAAAGCCAAGCGCAAAGCCGCCGAGCAGGTTCGTGACGTTGCCGCAGAGTTGCTGGACATCTATGCCCGTCGCGCGGCACGCGAAGGTTACGCATTTGCCGACCCGAAAGCCGATTACGCTACGTTCAGCGCGGGTTTCCCGTTCGAAGAAACACCCGATCAACAGACCACAATCGAAGCCGTGCGTGCCGACATGCTGGCGCCCAAACCCATGGACCGGCTGGTCTGCGGCGATGTCGGTTTCGGCAAGACCGAAGTGGCCATGCGCGCCGCGTTCATTGCCGTGCACGGCGGGCGTCAAGTGGCGATCCTGGTGCCCACCACCCTGCTCGCCCAGCAGCACTACAATAGCTTCCGCGACCGTTTTGCCGACTGGCCGGTGACCGTGGAAGTCATGAGCCGCTTCAAGTCTGCCAAAGAGGTCAATGCAGCGGTGGCGAATCTGGCCGAAGGCAAGATCGACATTGTCATTGGCACCCACAAGCTGCTGCAAGACGACGTCAAGATCAAGAATCTGGGCCTGGTCATCATCGACGAAGAGCACCGTTTCGGCGTGCGCCAGAAAGAACAGCTCAAGGCGCTGCGCAGCGAGGTGGACATTCTGACCCTCACCGCCACGCCGATCCCGCGCACCCTGAACATGGCCGTTTCCGGCATGCGTGACCTGTCGATCATCGCCACGCCACCGGCGCGCCGCCTGTCGGTGCGCACCTTCGTCATGGAGCAGAACAAGCCGACGGTAAAAGAAGCGCTGCTGCGCGAACTGCTGCGTGGTGGACAGGTGTATTACCTGCACAACGACGTCAAGACGATCGAGAAATGCGCTGCGGACCTGGCCGAACTGGTTCCTGAGGCACGCATCGGCATCGGTCACGGGCAGATGCGCGAGCGCGATCTTGAGCAGGTAATGAGCGATTTCTACCACAAGCGCTTCAACGTGCTGATCGCTTCGACCATTATTGAAACCGGCATTGACGTGCCGAGCGCCAATACCATCATCATCGAACGTGCCGACAAGTTCGGTCTGGCGCAGTTGCACCAGTTGCGCGGCCGTGTCGGGCGCAGTCACCACCAGGCCTACGCCTACCTGCTGACGCCACCCCGCAAGCAGATCACCCCTGACGCCGAGAAGCGCCTTGAGGCCATCGCCAATACGCAGGATCTGGGGGCGGGTTTTGTCTTGGCGACCAACGACCTGGAAATCCGCGGCGCAGGCGAGTTGCTGGGCGACGGCCAGAGCGGCCAGATTCAGGCCGTGGGCTTTACGCTGTACATGGAAATGCTCGAACGTGCTGTCAAGTCCATCCGCAAGGGCGAACAGCCCAACCTGGATCAGCCCCTGGGCGGCGGGCCGGAAATCAATCTGCGCGTGCCTGCACTGATTCCCGAGGCCTATCTGCCGGATGTTCACACCCGGCTGATCCTTTACAAGCGCATTGCCAATGCCGCCGACGAGGACAGCCTCAAAGACCTGCAGGTGGAAATGATCGATCGTTTCGGCCTGCTGCCGGAACCGACCAAGAACCTGGTGCGCATCACCCTGCTCAAGCTTCAGGCTGAGCAACTGGGCATCAAGAAGGTCGACGGCGGCCCGCAGGGTGGGCGCATCGAGTTCGCTGCCGAAACGCCGGTGGACCCGCTGACCCTGATCAAGCTGATTCAGAGCCAGCCAAATCGCTACAAGTTCGAAGGTGCCACGCTGTTCAAGTTCATGGTGCCGATGGAACGCGCAGAAGAACGCTTCAATACCATTGAAGCGCTGTTCGAGCGTCTGACCCCGAAACCTGTTTGAAGGATGCACTGATGCGCGTGCTGCACTCACTTGTTCTGCTGCTGGTGTTGATCGCGCCACCGGCGTTTGCCGATGGCGCCTTCCAGGTCGAAATGATCCTGTTTCGGCAGCAGGGCGAACCGGCGGCGACTCGCCAGTTTGCGCCTGAAAACTGGGCGGCGGGCGCGCAGCGAATCGAGGCGCCAAGCGAGCGCAGCATCGCCCTCAAGGATCTGGCCGACAAGCTCGACGCCAGTGGTCGTTATCAGGTGTTGCTGCATCGCGCCTGGCAACAGGACCTGAGTGCCGAGGCAAGCAAGGTCGCCATCAGTGATGGCCCGCAGCAGTTGGGGCATTTCCCTGTAGAAGGCACGCTGAGCATCGCCATTGCGCGCTTCACCGATATCGCGGCAGACTTCTGGGTCAACCAGCTCGATGACCATGGCGTACTGACCAGCAGTGAGCGGATGAAGCAGACCACCCGGGTAAAAAACGGCGCGCTGATCTACATGGACCACGGAAGCCTGGCCATGCTGATCAAGGTATCGCCGCTCTGAACCCTGAACAATTCAACCAAGCAACGCATTGCGCGCCGCTTGCCCCTTTTGAGCATCGCTACGGCGTAGGGCTGTCCTGAACTGTGTCGTCCAATCTTGAAAAAGTCCTCGCCTCGCGCTGGACCCTGCTGTTTCCCGCCAAGACCATCGAGCGGGGGTACGACTATGCGTATCAGAAACGCGTCATGCTCGAGGAACTCAACCCGGACTCGGTGCGCACCGCGTGTCGCGGTTCTGGCACGGAGCTGTACACCCAGTCGCTGAAATTCCGCGACCCCGAGCGGTTCAAGAATGCTCTGGTGTGCAAATGCACCTGCCCCGTGCGGGAAAACTGCAAACACTGCGCGGCGGCACTGTTTTACTTGCAAGCGCCGGAAAACCAGAACGCCTTGCGCGCTGCACTGGATGTCGATATTCCTCGCCCGGCCCTGCCCGAAGAGAAACCGGCATTGCCCGAGCGACTGATCGACGACCTAATTCCCCGCCCGCGCCTCATGCTCGCCAGCATCGAATTCAGCGCCTACGAGCCGCGCAACGGGCGCATGCAGCGCCATATTCAACATCGTGCCGCCCTGGCTTTCGGCTACGGCAAGCATTACGCCACCGGTACGGCCAATGTCAGTATTCTGATCAGCTCTCTGGGCAGCGATCTGGTCAACCAGAAAAGCGACATCATCGAGCATCTGGAAACTGAAACCCTGCGCATTCGTCGCCAGGGCGAAATCGAGCGTCAACAGCGCCAGGCCCTGCAGGACCTGGGCTTTCGACTTGCTACCCGCCAAAGCAAAGCCCTGCCCGACAGCGCTGGCGACATGTTCGACCTGCCCAACGACAAGGCCTGGCTGCACTTTGTCCTCAACGATCTGCCACGCCTGGAAGCACAGGGCTGGGAGATCGTCATCACTGATGACTTTGCCTTTGACGTAACGCCGGTTGACGACTGGTATGCGGTGATCGACGAAGAGGCTGAGCGTGACTGGTTCGATCTCGAGCTGGGCATCATCGTCAATGGCGAGCGCCTGAGCCTGCTGCCGATTCTGATAAACCTGCTGCGCAGTCATCCGGAACTGATGAGCGCGGCCGGTATTGCCAAACGCAACGACGATGAACAACTGCTGGTGCAACTCAACCACTTCACCCAGAACGGCGGCGCGCCGGTGCAGATTGCCCTGCCCTACGGTCGGTTGAAACCGGTGCTGGCGACCCTGGGTGACTTCTATTGGCGCGAGGAAGGCAGCAACACGCTGCGCCTGAACAATGCGGACGCCACTCGCCTGGGCGAGCTCGATGATTTACCGCTGAGCTGGCAAGGTGGCGATCGTCTGCGCCAGTTTGCCGACCGCCTGGCCAACATCAAGAATGCCCCGGTGGCTGTGCCTGAGGGCCTGAATGCGACCTTGCGCGGTTATCAGCACGAAGGCCTGAGCTGGATGCAGTCGCTGCGCGAGCTGGAAGTGGGCGGCGTGCTGGCCGACGACATGGGCCTGGGCAAGACCCTGCAGACCCTGGCGCATTTGCTCATGGAAAAACAGGCCGGTCGTCTGGATCGTCCGGCACTGGCGGTGATGCCCACTAGCCTGATCCCCAACTGGCTGGACGAAGCCGAGCGCTTCACTCCGCAGTTACGCGTACTGGCGCTGTATGGCGCCAATCGACACGCCGATTTCGACAAACTGCAAGAATACGATCTGATTCTCACGACCTATGCCCTGCTCCCTCGCGATGAAGAAGTGTTGGCTAAGCTGTCGCTGCACACCCTGATCCTGGATGAAGCGCAGTACATCAAGAACCCCAACAGCAAGGCTGCCCAGGCGGCGCGTAACCTCAAGGCCCTTCAGCGCCTGTGCCTGAGCGGCACGCCGCTGGAAAACCACCTGGGTGAGCTGTGGTCGCTGTTTCACTTCCTGATGCCGGGCTGGCTCGGCAGCAGCAAAGAATTCAACAGCAACTACCGCAACCCCATTGAAAAACACGGCAACCTCGAGCGCCTGCAGCACCTGAACGCCCGGATCAAGCCGTTCCTGCTGCGCCGCACCAAAGAACAGGTGGCCACCGAGCTGCCGCCGAAAACCGAAATCATTCACTGGGTCGAGCTCAACGACGCGCAGCGCGACGTGTACGAGACAGTGCGCCTGGCCATGGACAAGAAAGTCCGCGACGAGATCACCCGCAAGGGCGTCGCGCGCAGCCAGATCATCATTCTTGAAGCACTGCTCAAATTGCGGCAGGTGTGCTGCGATCTGCGCCTGGTCAACAGCGCGCCGGCCAACCCACGCCAGGGCACCTCGGCAAAACTGGCCAGCCTGATGGAGATGTTCGAAGAGCTGCTGGCCGAAGGTCGCAAGATTCTGCTGTTCTCGCAGTTCACCTCGATGCTGACGCTGATTGAAGCGGAACTGAAGCAACGGGGCATCGAGTATGCCCTGCTGACCGGCTCGACCCGTGATCGGCGCACGCCGGTACAGGCGTTCCAGGCGGGCAAGCTGCCAATTTTCCTGATCAGCCTGAAAGCTGGCGGCACCGGGCTGAACCTTACGGCTGCCGACACCGTGATTCACTACGACCCGTGGTGGAACCCGGCGGCAGAAAACCAGGCCACCGACCGGGCCTACCGAATCGGCCAGGACAAGCCAGTCTTCGTCTACAAGATGATTGCCCGCGGCACGGTGGAAGAGAAAATCCAGCGCTTGCAGCAGGAGAAATCGGCGCTGGCTTCAGGCGTACTGGACGGCCGCGTCACCGGCGACTGGAAGCTGCAAAGCGAGGACCTCGCCGCCTTGTTCGCACCATTGCCGGTGCAGGCGAAGAAGAACAAGAAGTAGCGGCTTGGGCTGTGGGACCGGCTTTAGCCGGGAAGGCTGCATTGCAGGCTCAGCCGATGTGTCGCCGCCAATGGCGTCTTCCCGGCTAAAGCCGGTCCCACGTGTCGCTTCAATCAGACTGCGCTCAACACCCGCGCCAGCGTGGCCTTCACCTTGCCCATACCCGCGTGCAACGCCTGCTCGATCTCGGCCATGGTGATCACCGCCGAAGATTTACCGGCTGCCGGATTGACCACCAGCGCCAGGCAGGCGTACTCAAGCTCCAGCTCGCGAGCCAGGGCGGCTTCAGGCATGCCGGTCATGCCGACGATG
Source organism: Pseudomonas viridiflava (assembly GCF_900585905.1). Classification (GTDB taxonomy): domain Bacteria; phylum Pseudomonadota; class Gammaproteobacteria; order Pseudomonadales; family Pseudomonadaceae; genus Aquipseudomonas. The sequence continues at coordinate 346,598 of NZ_UTVH01000034.1, read as the reverse complement.
TCGCAACCATCCCGCTCCAAACGGATGATTTCCGCCACGGTTTCCAGGCGCGGCCCCTGGGTGCAGGCGTACACGCCCTGCGCGCTGAACGCGCAACCTTCGGCTGCCAGTGCTGCAATCAGCCGCTGGCGCAACGCTTCGCTATAGGGATAGCTGAAGTCAATGTGCGTAACCTGCTCCAGATCATCGGCAAAATAGGTGTGCTGGCGGCCGCTGGTGTAATCAATCACGTCATGGGGCACGCAAAAATGCCCAGTGCCCATGTCAGGATGGATGCCGCCCACTGCATTGACTGCCAGCACCGCCTGAGCGCCTGCCTGTTTCAGCGCCCAGAGATTGGCCCGATAGTTGACCTGATGCGGAGGAAAACGGTGCGGATGCCCGTGGCGCGCGAGAAACATCACTTCCCGACCTGCGTAATCGCCGATCTGGATTTCTCCGGAAGGCGCGCCGTAGGGGGTGTTCACTGGCAGAGACTGGCGAATGTTCAAGCCATCGAGCTGCGTCAGACCGGTGCCACCGATAATTGCGTAAACAGTCATGAAAATTCCTCAGTCGATCAGATGGGCAGCGCGCAAAGCGTGCAGTGCCGCAAGCCAGCGTGGATGCTGACGATATTCAGTGCTGGGGACGCCCTGCCCACGCATCCGGGCGATGCGCGCTGACGGCGTGACCTTCAAGCGCTGTGCGGCGCTCAAGGCCAGCTCAGCAGCTGCCCGGTCGTTGCACACCAGACCCATGTCGCAGCCCGCCGTCAGCGCAGCTTCGATACGGCTCGCAGCATCGCCAACCACATGGGCCCCAGCCATGGACAAGTCATCGCTGAAGATCACGCCGTCAAAACCCAGTTCGCCGCGCAGGATTTCCTGCAGCCAGCGACGGGAGAATCCGGCTGGTTGCGCGTCCACCTGCGGGTAAATAACGTGAGCAGGCATTACCGCTGCCAACTGACGACTGAGGCGGGCAAAGGGCACCAGATCGTGGGCGCGAATCTGTTCCAGGCTGCGCTCATCGGTGGGAATAGCAACGTGGGAGTCAGCCTCGGCCCAGCCATGCCCGGGGAAATGCTTACCCGTAGCGGCCATGCCAGCGGCGTTCATGCCACGAATAAACGCACCCGCCAGCAGCGCCGCGCGCTCCGGATCGCCTTCAAAGGCACGGGTGCCGACCACCGCACTGCGTCCGTAGTCGAGATCCAGCACCGGCGCAAAGCTGAGGTCAAGGCCGACCGCCAGCACCTCGGTGGCCATCAGCCAACCGCAGTGTTCTGCCAGCATTTCAGCCTGCGGCTGGTCAGCGATTGCACGCATGGCAGGCAGGCGCACAAAGCCCTGGCGCAGCCGCTGAACCCGGCCGCCCTCCTGATCCACGGCCAATAGCAGATCCGGGCGTATGGCGCGCAGGGCCGCGCTCAATTCACGAACCTGACGCGGATGTTCGATGTTGCGGGCGAATATGATCAGGCCACCCACCTCTGGCTGGCGGAGAAACTGGCGATCTTCAGCCGTCAGCCAGGTGCCCGCGACATCAACCATCAAAGAGCCTTGCAGGCCACAACTCATATAAAAACACCATTGCCGATATTCAATCCGGACAATGGTGCTTGATCATCGAGCCAGGTGCAACGTGCGCCGTAGCTCAGGCCTTGGCCGCGATAGCCGCTGGGGCGCTGGTCTTGCTGCGCGGCCTGAGCTGGGCGCTGAGCATCGCAGTGTCGGTGACGCCAGTCTCTGCACGCATGCCTGCAGCAAGGAAAGGCACCATCAGGCGCATCACCTGCTCGATGGACGTGTTGACGCCGAAATCGGTTTCGGCAATAGCCCGCAACGCCTTGATACCGGACATGCTGAATGCCGCAGCCCCCAGCATGAAGTGCACCCGCCAGAACAGCTCGATGGGCGGGATGCGCGGCGCAGCTTCATTCACCAGCGTCATGTAGCGGCGAAATACCTTGCCGTACATGTCTTCCAGGTAACGCCGCAAATGGCCCTGGCTCTGACTGAACGCCAGACCCAGCAGGCGCATGAATATGGACAGATCATTGTTGCTGCGGGGCTGCACCACCAGCGCCTGCTCGACCAGAATCTCAAGCAGTTCTTCCAGCGTCGGCTTGTGCTCGGGTCTTGCCTGACGGCGCTCCAGCTCGCGCTCGAGGCTGACGCAGAATGGCCCGAGAAAACGCGAGAAAACCGCCTGGATCAGCGCTTTCTTCGAACCGAAGTGGTAATTGACTGCCGCCAGGTTGACCGAGGCCTTGCTGGTGATAAGTCGCAGCGACGTTTCGGCAAAGCCTTTTTCGGCGAACAACTGTTCGGCAGCATCAAGGATGCGTTCAACGGTTTCTGACTGGGCCATAAGGTCTCTGCCTGACAAACACTCGTTTGAAACATACGTTTCAAACTGAGTCACTGTCAAGCTTGAAGTCACGTGGGTGGTGGGCAATGGCGCGTATTTAACCATATCTATTAAGGCCTGTAGCCCCCTGCGCAAACCCTCGGCAGGCCCATAATCGGTATTCTGCGCCCGAGGGTCGCAAAACGGCGATTGCCAAGCGGCTTTTACTGTATATAATCCCAGTCACTGTATAAAAAGCCAGAGCGATTCACATGATCAAACTGACGCCACGCCAAGCCGAAATCCTGGGGTTCATCAAGCGTTGCCTTGATGACAACGGTTACCCGCCGACACGCGCCGAGATCGCTCAGGAACTGGGCTTCAAATCCCCCAATGCTGCTGAAGAGCACCTCAAGGCCCTGGCGCGCAAAGGCGCGATCGAAATGACGCCAGGCGCTTCCCGCGGCATCCGCATCCCTGGCTTTGAAGCAAAGGCGGACGACAGTGGCCTGCCGATCATTGGTCGCGTTGCAGCCGGTGCGCCGATCCTGGCTCAGCAGCACATTGAAGAATCCTTGAGCATCAACCCTGCGTTTTTTCATCCGAGCGCCGATTACCTGCTAAGGGTGCACGGCATGAGCATGAAGGACGTCGGTATTCTGGATGGCGACCTGCTTGCCGTGCACACCACTCGAGAAGCTCGCAATGGCCAGATCGTGGTGGCGCGGATCGGTGACGAAGTGACCGTCAAACGATTCAAGCGTGAAGGCAGCAAGGTCTGGCTTCTGGCAGAAAACCCGGACTTTGCGCCCATCGAAGTCAATCTGAAAGATCAGGAACTGGTTATCGAAGGCTTGAGCGTCGGCGTCATACGCCGCTAGGAGACAGTATGCAGTTCGTCCAGGCACCCCAATCACAACTCTCGCTGTTTGAAGCCTTCATGGCGCAACCTATCGCGCCCATGCTTGCCGAAGCAGCACAGCCATCATGGAACAATGAACCTGAGGTTTTCAGCGAGCTGTCATTAAGGGGTGCAGCCGGGAGCTGCCTGAATCTGCTGGCGCCAATCCTGCGGGAATTGAGTCAGGACACGGGGGAGCGATGGCTGACACTGATTGCGCCGCCTTCGAGTCTCACCCAGAGCTGGCTGCGCGATGCAGGGCTCAATCGTGAGCGCATCCTGTTACTGCAACCGCGTGGCACGCAGAGCGCCCTTGAGCTGGCACGCGAAGCACTTCGCCTGGGCCGTAGCCATACGGTGGTTAGCTGGGTCAATCCGATCAGTGCGACATCACGGCAACAACTGATCAACGCCGCGAAACTGGGTCAGGCACAGAGTCTGAACATTCGTCTGGGGTAAGTCTGGAGTGAACGGGTTCAGTGCAGAATGCGCGAACCGTCGTCTTTTTCCAGCTCGCCCTCGGCCAGGCGTCCAGCCATCTGCACGCCTACGCTCAACATGGCTTTTGCAATTTCCACGTGCTGACCTTGCAGAAACTCCTTGGCATCTGCAGAGAAATCCAGAGTAACCAATGATCCTTCGTCTTCGGCTCGACGGAGCTCGATTCGGCCGTCAGGTAATTCCACAATTTCAAGAAACGATGTTGGCATCAGGGTAGTACTCCACTTAAGGTCTGCATTGTAGCAGCGAGTCGAGCTCAGGCCCTAGTCCATCCATCACTGCCCTTCTAACGCTGCGTCAGCACTCGCTCAAACCCTCTCTGAAGCGAATGGCCAGCCCCTTGAGCTGTTGACGCCAGCTTTCCAGCTCTTCGCGCGTCAACTCGGGCGCTGTTTGCTCATCCAGATTCACTGCCACAATCAGCGGCTGGGTGACATCCCCTTTGGGTTTGCGCGGCGCCTGCGGTGGCTTGAATAGCGCGTTATAAGCGCCAAGCAGTTGGGCCAGCCAGGTTTCGCGATGCTGAGCCAGTTCAACCAGCTCGGCCATCTCAGGTATTGTCAGGGCATCCAGCACTTCCTGCGTGAGCAATTGCTCTGGGCGCGAAGCATTCGCCTGTGGCAGCCGGTAATAGCCTGCAATCTCGTGACACAGCCCCAGTAGCGCGCCATATAGGTGAAAAAGTGCGCACTCGCGCTCTGCCTGCAGCAGCGCCTGGGCGTTCATCGCCTTGCCCTCTTGCGCTTTGCCCATGGCCTCCAGTGCGAGCCCGGCGAAGTAAATCTTCTGATTGGTGCGAGTATAGAGTTCGTGAGCCATGGCGACAGCCTCCGTGACACGGACAGAAAATTCGGGCTTGAAACGACCAAGCCCCCGGAGCATCAGCATACCGAGGGCTTGGTATTGAGTCAGGCGTTTTGATCAACGCTTGTCTTCGACCTTCCACGCCTTACCGTCGTAGAACGCCTTCCAGCCGGTCGGCTTGCCTTCAACCTCGGTCTGTACGTACTGCTCCTTGGTTTTACGGCTGTAGCGAATAACAGCCGGACGGCCATCCGGATCTTTCTGTGGCGCCTCACAGAGGAAGTGATACTTGGGATCGATCTCGGCCTTGTGCGGGACGATTTCCATGACCAGCGGCGCCCGGGTTTCGCGGTTTTTCGGGAACTGACTGGCCGCCAAAAACAGACCTGACGCGCCATCACGCAAGATGTAGGTGTCGTCCACCTTGTCACACTTGAGTTCCGGCATCTTCACAGGGTCCATCTTCGGCGGCGCCGCGTCGCCACTTTTCAACAGCTTGCGCGTGTTCTTGCAATCAGGGTTGGTGCAGCCGAAAAACTTGCCGAAACGGCCGGTTTTGAGCTGCATCTCACTGCCGCACTTGTCGCACTCCAGGCTCGGGCCTTCGTAGCCCTTGATGCGGTACGTGCCCTCTTCCACTTCAAAGCCTACACAATCCGGATTGTTGCCGCAGATGTGCAGCTTGTGTTTTTCATCCAGCAGGTAGGCATCCATGGCGGTGCTGCAGATGTGGCAGCGATGCTTGCCCAGCAGCACCCGGGACTCGGACTCACCCTCGTCATCTTCGGCGATCTCGTCTCCCGGGATGAGGTTGACGGTGGCCTTGCAGCGCTCTTTCGGTGGCAGGCTGTAGCCGGAGCAACCGAGGAACACGCCGGTGGAGGCGGTACGAATCTGCATCGGCCGACCGCACACCTTGCACGGAATGTCAGTCATCACCGGCTCGTTGGCGCGCATGCCGCTGTCGGGCGCTTCGGCCACTTCCAGCTTCTTGCGGAAGTCGCCGTAGAACTCGTCCAGCACGTTCTTCCAGTCTCGTTCGCCGTGAGCCACGTCGTCGAGGTTTTCTTCCATGCCCGCGGTAAAGCCGTAATCCATCAGATTGGAAAAGCTCTCGGACAAGCGCTCGGTGACGATGTCGCCCATTTTTTCCGAATAGAAACGGCGGTTATGCAGTGCGACATAGCCCCGATCCTGAATGGTCGAGATAATCGCGGCGTAGGTTGAAGGCCGACCGATACCGCGTTTTTCCATCTCTTTGACCAGACTGGCTTCGGAGTATCGCGCAGGGGGCTTGGTGAAGTGCTGGCTCGGATCGAGCTTGATCAACTTGAGGCTGTCGCCCTGAGCCATGTCCGGCAACACATCGTCGTCACCCGGTTTGGTCATCTGCGGCAGCACACGGGTGTAGCCGTCGAATTTCAGGATGCGACCCTTGGCACGCAGTTCAAAGCCAGAAGCGGCAACGCTCACGGTTGTCGACAGGTACTGCGCAGGCGGCATCTGGCACGCGACGAACTGACGCCAGATCAACTCGTACAGCCGCTCGGCATCGCGTTCCATGCCGGTCAGCTTGCTTGGGTGAGTATTGACATCGGAAGGACGAATGGCTTCGTGCGCCTCTTGCGCGCCTTCCTTGCTGCTGTAGACGTTGGGCGATTCCGGCAGGTATTTCTTGCCGAACTCGGCTTCGATGTAATCACGCGCCATGCTGACGGCATCGGCCGACAGGTTGGTGGAGTCGGTACGCATGTAGGTGATGTAGCCCGCCTCATACAAGCGCTGAGCCATCATCATGGTTTTCTTCACGCCGTAACCCAGACGGTTGCTCGCAGCCTGCTGCAGCGTCGAGGTGATGAAAGGTGCCGACGGTTTGCTGCTGGTCGGCTTGTCTTCACGCTTGGCGATGCTGTAGCTGGACGACTTGAGCTTTTCCAGCGCAGCCATGGCCTGGGCTTCATTCAGCGGCTTGAACGCCTCACCGTTTTCCCGAGCCACTTCAAAGCGCACGTTGGCGCCTTTGGCGGTGCCCAGGTCGGCGTGCACTTCCCAGTATTCTTCAGGGTTAAAAGCGCGGATTTCACGCTCACGCTCTACTACCAGCTTCACCGCAACCGACTGCACACGCCCGGCAGACAAGCCGCGAGCGATCTTTTGCCACAGCAGGGGCGAAACCATGTAGCCCACTACCCGGTCGAGGAAGCGACGGGCCTGTTGGGCATTGACGCGGTCGATGTCCAGCTCGCCCGGCCTGGAGAAGGCTTCCTGGATGGCCTTCTTGGTGATTTCGTTGAACACCACGCGCTTGTAGCGGCTGTCGTCGCCGCCTATGGCTTCGCGCAGGTGCCAGGCAATGGCTTCCCCCTCGCGGTCCAAGTCCGTCGCGAGATAGATGATGTCAGCGTCTTTGGCGAGCCGGCGCAGCTCTTCGATCACCTTCTCCTTGCCGGGAAGGATTTCGTACTTGGCTTTCCAGCCTTGATCGGGATCTACGCCCATGCGCGCCACGAGCTGCTTTTTCGCCTTCTCTTTAGGCGTCAGCACAGGCCCCTCGCCAACCGCAGCCTTGCCGCGTTTGACCGGTTCCTTGTTGGCACTAGCCGAACCGCTGGTGGGCAGGTCTCGGATATGGCCGATACTCGACTTCACCACGTACTGGTTGCCCAAATACTTGTTGATGGTCTTGGCCTTAGCCGGGGATTCCACGATGACCAGCGATTTGCCCATGGATCAGAAAATTCCTGAATACTGAAAAAATGAAAGACGGTCGGAACCTGTCAGGCCCCGCTATATATAGTGGCTGAAAGGAGAGGTCAAGCACGCGGTGGTGATTGATCTTCTGTCACGGCCGGGAAAAAAGGCTCGGCTCAGCCCGAACCAAAGCAAAGCGCGGGACTTGCTCGCCGTCAACTTCGACGGACTCCAGAAACATGCTCAGCGGGCGTACCCACATGCCGTAATCGCCGTACAGCGCTTGATAAAACACCATTTCCTCTTCGCTTTCAGAGTGCCTGGCAACACTGAAGACGCGGTACTCGGGGCCTTTGTAATGGCGGTAGAGACCGGGTTCTAGCTGCATGTCGCTGTCCTCGCGAAAAAAGTCGAATCGGCTTTGGCAAAAATACAAAAGCCGGGGCACCTGGCCCCGGCTTGTGTCAGACGAACGTGTCAGACGCGTTCGAAGACAGTCGCAATACCCTGACCCAACCCGATGCACATGGTAGCAACACCGAGACTGGCGCCGTTTTGCTTCATGACATTGAGCAAGGTGCCAGAGATACGGGCTCCGGAGCAACCAAACGGGTGCCCCAGGGCGATGGCGCCGCCGTGCAGGTTAACCTTCTCATTCATCTTGTCGAGCACTTTCAAATCTTTCAGCACTGGCAAGGCCTGTGCGGCGAAGGCTTCGTTGAGCTCGAAAATATCGATATCAGCGATGCTCAGACCGGCGCGCTTCAGCGCTTTCTGTGTCGCAGGTACCGGACCATAACCCATAATTGCCGGGTCCACACCCGCAACGGCCATCGAGCGAATCACTGCCATGGGCGTGATGCCCAGGTCCTGTGCGCGCTGCGCCGACATCACGATCATGCACGACGCACCGTCGGTGATTTGCGACGAAGTGCCGGCTGTCACGGTTCCGCCCTTGGGATTGAAGGCAGGCTTCAACGCCGCGAGGCTTTCCAGAGTCGTTTCCGGCCGGATGGTCTCATCGTAGTCGAACGTCTTCAGGAAGCCATTTTCGTCATACCCTTGCATAGGGATGATTTCGTCCTTGAACTTGCCTTCCAGTGTGGCCTTGTGCGCCAACTGATGAGAACGCACGCCGAACGCATCTTGCTGCTCGCGGGTGATGCCGTGCATCTTGCCGAGCATCTCCGCCGTGAGGCCCATCATCCCCGAGGCCTTGGCGGCATACAGCGACATGTGCGGGTTGGGGTCGACACCATGCATCATGCCGACGTGCCCCATGTGCTCGACACCGCCGATCACGAAGACATCACCGTTACCGGTCATGATGGCCTGGGCAGCCGTGTGCAGCGCGCTCATGGACGAACCGCAGAGGCGGCTGACAGTTTGCGCGGCGCTGGTGTGCGGGATCTGCGTCAGCAGCGAGGCCATGCGGGCAATGTTCCAGCCCTGCTCCAGGGTCTGATTGACGCAGCCCCAGATGACGTCCTCGACTTCTGCCGGGTTGACCTTGGGATTACGCTCCAGCAGCTTGCTGATCAGGTGCGCAGACATATCTTCGGCGCGGGTATTGCGGTGCATGCCACCCTTGGAGCGGCCCATGGGTGTGCGACCGAAATCGACAATCACCACGTCTCTTGGATTCAAACTCATACATTCACTCCTGAAAGGCACTTAACCGAAGAAGCTCTGGCCAGCTTTGGCCATTTCACGCAGCTTCGCGGTCGGCTGGTAGAGAGCGCCCAGATCAGCATATTGGTCGGCCAGGGCAACGAACTCGGCGACACCGATGGAATCGATGTAACGCAGCGCACCGCCACGGAATGGAGGGAAACCAATACCGTAGATCAGGCCCATGTCCGCCTCGGCGGCTGTTTCGACGATGCCGTCTTCCAGGCAGCGTACGGTTTCCAGACACAGCGGGATCATCATCCAGTTGATGATGTCTTCGTCGGAGACTTCACGCTGCTCGTAGATGACCGGCTTGAGTACGTCGAGCACAGCGGCGTCCGCCACTTTCTTCGGCTTGCCCTTCTTGTCGGTTTCATAGGCATAGAAACCCTTGCCGTTCTTCTGCCCCAGACGCTTGGCGTCATATAGCGCGTCGATGGCTGAACGACGGTCATCCTTCATGCGGTCCGGAAAGCCTTCGGCCATGACGTCACGGCCGTGATGCCCGGTGTCGATACCGACCACATCCATCAGGTAAGCCGGTCCCATGGGCCAGCCGAACTTTTCCATCACTTTGTCGATGCGCACGAAGTCGACGCCAGCGCTGACCAGCCTGGCGAAGCCGCCGAAATAGGGAAACAGCACGCGATTGACCAGAAAGCCCGGGCAGTCATTGACCACGATCGGGTTCTTGCCCATTTTCTTGGCGTACGCCACGGTGGTGGCCACCGCCAGCTCACTGGACTTCTCGCCGCGAATCACTTCAACCAGCGGCATCATGTGCACCGGATTGAAAAAGTGCATACCGACAAAGTTTTCCGGGCGCTTGAGGGCCTGAGCCAGCAAGCTGATGGAAATGGTGGAGGTGTTGGAGGCCAGGATGGTGTGCTCGCCAACCTGGGCTTCCACTTCAGCCAGCACGGCCTGCTTGACCTTGGGATTTTCGACCACGGCTTCAACCACCAGGTCGACATTGCCGAAATCACCGTAGGACAGGGTCGGACGAATCGCATTGAGCGCTTCAGCCATCTTGCCCACCGTCAAACGGCCTTTTTCGACACGGCCGCCGAGCAATTTCGACGCTTCGTTCAGACCCAGTTGAATGGCATCCTCACGAATGTCCTTCATCAGGATCGGCGTACCCTTGACCGCTGACTGGTAGGCAATACCACCGCCCATGATGCCAGCGCCGAGTACGGCCGCCTGCTTGACGTCTCTGGCGGCCTCATCGTAGACCTTGGCTTTTTTCTTCAGCTCCTGATCATTCAGGAACAGGCCAATCAGGCTCTGCGCAGCAGAAGTCTTGGCCATTTTGACGAAACCGGCGGCTTCGATCTCCAGCGCTTTTTCACGCCCGAAATTGGCTGCCTTCTGGATGGTCTTGATCGCTTCCACAGGCGCCGGGTAGTTTGGCCCGGCCTGACCGGCGACGAAGCCCTTGGCGGTTTCGAATGCCATCATCTGCTCAATGGCATTGAGCTTGAGTTTCTCAAGCTTGGGCTGGCGTTTGGCCTTGTAATCGAACTCACCGGAAATGGCGCGCTGGATCAGGTCCAGGGCCGCTTCGCGGAGTTTTTCCGGCGCGACGACGGCGTCAACGGCACCCACTTTCAGCGCATCGTCAGCGCCATTTTCCTTGCCTGCGGCAATCCACTCGATGGCATTGTCGGCGCCGACAATGCGGGGCAGACGAACCGTGCCCCCGAACCCGGGATAGATCCCGAGCTTGACTTCCGGCAGGCCGATTTTCGCGCTGCTGGACATGACGCGGTAGTCGGCTGCCAGGCACATTTCCAGACCGCCACCCAGAGCGATGCCGTTGATGGCCGCGACGGTGGGTACGTTCAGGTCTTCGAAATCGCTGAAAATCCGGTTCGCTTCGAGGTTGCCCGCCAACAATTCGGCGTCGGGCAACTTGAAGCTGTCGACAAACTCGGTGATGTCAGCGCCGACGATGAACACGTCCTTGCCACTGGTGACAATCACACCCTTGATCGAACCATCGGCTTTGATGGTATCCACGGCCTGACGCAGGTCGTTGAGGGTGAGACGGTTGAACTTGTTGACAGACTCACCCTTGAGATCGAAATTCAATTCGACGATGCCACTCTCAAGAGCCTTAACGGTGATGGCTTTACCTTCGTAAATCATCAACTGATCTCCACGATATGGAAGCTGAACAATACACACCGGACGCTGGGGGAACGCCATGGCGTCGACGGAACGTCGCTACCATGGCCAACCTTCAGGCACACCCGTCGATGCAGTAGCCGGGGTTCGTAGGAACTGTCTTGTTACCAAACGCTCAATTCATACGCCCGTTTGATTTGGGTACGACACCTTCATGCAATTCAAGGCAATTGTCAATTCGACCAAGCATCAATAAAAGCAGGCAAACGTCGAGCGCGCATTGGCTGGGCACAGGCCAGAATCATTTATGATTGCAGCCTATTCGTTGTGCTTATGGAAGCCTGCGCGACACAGGAACACAAAAAAAACGCACCACAAAAGCGCACCAAAAAGAATAGTGCACCGCAACGGCGACAGAATGAACAGATGGGTCTACATTAATCCCACTGCAGCGCCGGGCCCCGCCCGCCTGCGTCGACGCCTTGCACATCGACACTTGCGAATTACGGCCTGCCTGGCCAACCCCGGCCCGATGTTGTTATCGGGCTTTTTAATGCCTGCGATTCAAGCGCGAACGGCTTATGCCAGGGCCTTGAGCACGGCGGCAATGCGCTGCAGGTCTTGCGAGTCGCCGCGTTCCGCCCAGCACAGGGTAATCATCTGCTGATCCGCTTCCACCTTGAAGACATCCGCTGGCAAGGTGGCGAACTGGGCCAGCAGCAGTGGCTCCGCACAGGTCTCTCGCCAACGATTGAGCCAGACGCCCTCTTCGGTTTGCCAATAAGCCCACGCCTTCGCCTGCTGACTGCGCCGTGGCCGGTGGTACTGCGCGCACGGGCTGGGCGGCTGACGTGGCAGCCAGTGCGGCCAGTCCTGAGCGGTGAGCTGCATGGCCAGCCCCATACGCCGCGCCTCCATGCGCAAGGCCATCCTGCCGTTCTGCTGACGCGACTGGCGCAGCCAGACCAGGGGGCTGAGCATCACACCAATGATTGACAGAATTATCCAGAACGTCATATTGCTCGCTGCCTTTTTGTCCGCTTAACCATGGATGAAAACAATGGCCTGCCCAGAAGGGCTTTAAAGAGCCATACTGAATCCATTGCAACCCTCCGGAGGACTTCCTTATGAAGTATGAACATGTCTTGGTCGCCGTTGACCTCACCGACGAGTGCAACCCTGTGCTTGCCCGCGGCCGCGAGATTGCCGAGCGCAATGGCGCCAAACTGTCGCTGGTGCACATCGTAGAACCGGTGGCCATGGCCTTCGGCGGAGACGTACCGATGGACCTGTCCCAGTTGCAACAACAGCAGTTCGACCAGGCCAAGGAAAAACTGTCGGCGCTCAAGGAAAATTTTCCTGACACCCACATTGGTGATGCCCACCTGGTCTACGGCCAGCCGCGTCAGGAAATCCACGAACTGGCGCAAAAGCAGAACTGCGACCTCATCGTGATCGGCAGCCACGGCCGTCACGGGCTGGCGTTGCTGCTCGGTTCCACCGCCAATGACGTACTGCACGGCGCGCCGTGCGACGTGCTGGCAGTGCGCCTGAAAAAGGCAGAGTAAGCCAGGCGACGTGCGGTACAGCAACAGGCTGCAACAAAAAGCCCGGATCAATGATCCGGGCTTTTTTTCATCTGCCGCTATCAGGCATCCAGCTCGGCCCAACGCTCCAGCAGACCGTCCAGATGCGCTTGACGGTTCTCCAGCTGCGCCAGCACTGCGGCTGTCTGCTCGGCAGGACGCTGGTAGAAACCCGCATCAGCCATTTCCGCGTTCAATGCAGCGATCTGACCTTCGACTTCATCGATCTGCGCAGGCAGCGCCTCAAGTTCTCGCTGCAGCTTGTAGCTGAGCTTTTTCTTGGCGACCGGCATGTCCTTGGCGGCAACAGGTACGGACTCGATGACTGCAGTGGCGAGCTCAGCCTTGCCTGACTTTGAGTCTGTGACGCCCAGCAGTCGCGGCGAACCGCCCTGACGCAGCCAGTCCTGATAACCACCGACGTATTCACGCACCTTGCCTTCGCCTTCGAACACCAGGGTGCTGGTGACCACGTTGTCGAGGAATGCACGGTCGTGGCTGACCATCAGCACCGTGCCCTTGAAGGTCAAAAGCACTTCTTCAAGCAACTCCAGTGTTTCGACGTCGAGGTCGTTGGTGGGTTCGTCGAGGACCAGCAGGTTGGCAGGCTTGCTGAACAGCTTGGCCAGCAGCAGACGCGCGCGTTCACCGCCCGAGAGGGCCTTGACCGGCGTGCGGGCACGCTGGGGGCTGAACAGGAAGTCGCCGAGGTAGCTGAGTACATGGCGGCTCTGGCCGTCGATGTCGATGAAGTCGCGGCCTTCGGCGACGTTGTCGATAACGGTTTTTTCCAGATCCAGCTGATGCCGCAACTGGTCGAAATAGGCCACGTCCAGGCGTGTGCCGACATCAACCGAGCCGCTGGTAGGCTGCAGGTTGTCCAGCATGAGCTTGAGCAGCGTGGTCTTGCCGGTGCCGTTGGCGCCCAGCAGACCGATACGGTCCTCGCGCTGCAGGACCATGGAGAAGTCCTTGATCAGCATCGGCCCGCCCGGGTGGGCGAAGCTGACGTTATCCAGCACCATCACCTGCTTGCCGGATTTGTCAGCGGTGTCGAGCTGGATGTTGGCCTTGCCGGTGCGCTCGCGGCGTTCGCCACGCTCGACGCGCAGCGCCTTCAACGCACGCACGCGACCTTCGTTGCGGGTGCGGCGCGCCTTGATGCCCTGACGAATCCATACTTCTTCCTGGGCCAGCCGCTTGTCGAACAGCGCGTTGGCGGTCTCTTCCGCCGCCAGGGTGGCTTCCTTGTGCACCAGGAAACTGGCGTAGTCGCCGTTCCAGTCGATCAGGCCGCCGCGGTCCAGCTCAAGAATACGAGTGGCCAGGTTCTGCAGGAAAGAACGGTCGTGGGTGATGAACAGCACAGCGCCCTGGAAGCCCATCAAGGCCTCTTCGAGCCAGGCAATGGCGCCGATGTCCAGGTGGTTGGTCGGTTCGTCGAGCAGCAGCAGGTCCGGCTCCGACACCAGCGCCTGGGCCAGCAGCACGCGTCGACGCCAGCCGCCGGACAACTCGGCGAGGGTCTTGTCGGCGGGCAGTTGCAGGCGACTCAGGGTGCTGTCGACCAGTTGCTGTAGGCGCCAGCCGTCGCGGGCTTCCAGGTCCTGCTGCACATGCATGAGCTTGTCCAGATCAGCGTCGGTGACGATGTTCTGGCTCAGGTGGTGATATTCGGCGAGCAAGGCGCCAACTCCGTCCAGCCCTTCGGCGACGACATCGAACACAGTGCGCCCATCGGCGACCGGTAGTTCCTGCGGCAGCTCGCCGATCTTGAGGCCGGGCGCGCGCCAGACAGCACCCTCATCGGGCTTCTGCACACCTTTGACCAGCTTTAACATGCTGGATTTGCCAGTGCCGTTGCGGCCGATGATGCACACCCGCTCACCACGGGCGATCTGCCAGGACACCTTGTCCAACAACGGCATCGCGCCGAAAGCAAGGGACACATCGCTGAATTTGAGCAGGGTCATGAGCTTCTCCAAAAACTGGGCGCGCATTCTACCTGAGATAGCTGGCAGATGTCGGATTCAATGACGACGGCGCAGCCCCGACCGTCGGCGTTCGGGCCCTTTATAGCGCTCATTTATTTCCAAGTGCGTATCGCTGTCGGCAATGCTTTCGCGCAACGCTGGCAAAAGGCTAAGCTAGCGACACTTTCCACGATTCATCTGCTCGGAAGTCTCATGCGCAGTCGCTTGTTCAGCTTACTCTCTTGCCTGCTTCTCACTGCCACAGCGGCGCAATCCGTCCAGGCGGTCGATCTCAGCCTGCAACGCCAGTACTACGACGAGGCCAAGCGCGCGCTGGCCAAGGGCGACACCGGCCCGTATCGCGCCTACGCCGCTGCGCTAGCCGATTATCCGCTTGAGCCCTATCTGGCTTATGACGAGCTGACGGCGCGACTCAAAGGCGCCAGTAACGCAGAGATCGAGAAATTCCTCGCCGAACACGGCGACCTGCCTCAGGCCAACTGGATGAAATTGCGCTGGTTGCGCTGGCTCGCCGAGCGCGGCGACTGGCAGCCCTTCGTCCAGTATTACGACCCGAAAATGAATTTCACCGAGCTGGACTGCCTCTACGGCCAGTACCTGCTGGGCCATGGCAAAAAAGCCGAAGGCTACGCCAGCGCGGAAAAACTGTGGATGACCGGCAAGAGCCTGCCAGATGCCTGCGAAGGCTTTTTCGCCCAGTGGGCGGCTGACGGCCAATTGCCGGAGCAGAAACGCTGGCAGCGCGCCAAGCTCGCGGCGACTGCGGGCAATTACACACTGGCCACCACCCTGGTCAACAGCCTCAACAGCCTTGCGCCGCAGGGCAAGCTACTGCTGGATATCGCGAAAAAACCGGAGATGCTCAACAACCCCGGACAGTTCACGCCGGTTGATGAAGCCATGTCCGATGTGGTCGGGCTCGGCCTGCGCCGACTGGCGAAGCAGGACCCACAAAAAGCCCTGGAGATGCTTGACGGCTACTCGGCGAGGATGCATTTCTCCCGCGAAGAGCAAGTGCAGATCGCCAAGGAGATCGGCCTGACGCTGGCGCGGCGCTACGATGGGCGCGCGCTGGAAGTCATGACCAGGTACGACCCGGAGCTGCGTGACAACACGGTCACCGAGTGGCGCCTGCGCCTGTTGCTGCGCCTGGGTCAATGGCAGGACGCCTACGAACTGTCACGTCGCCTGCCCAAGGACCTGGCCGATACCAATCGCTGGAAGTACTGGGAGGCGCGCTCGCTGGAGCTGGCACAGCCGCGCAATCCGCTGATCCCGGCACTGTACAAGGACGTCGCCAAGGAGCGTGACTTCTATGGTTTTCTCGCGGCTGACCGCACCCAGAGCCCGTATCAACTTAACAACAAACCGCTGGTGCTCAGCCAGGCGCTGATCAACAAGGTACGCAACACCCCAGGTGTGCGGCGTGCGCTGGAATTTCACGCCCGCGGCCAGATCGTTGACGGGCGCCGCGAGTGGTACCACGTCAGCCGCCATTTCAACCGCGACGAAATGGTCGCCCAGGCCAAGCTGGCCTACGACCTGAAGTGGTACTTCCCGGCGATCCGCACCATCAGCCAGGCGCAGTACTGGGACGACCTCGACATCCGCTTCCCGATGGCCCACCGCGAGACACTTGTGCGAGAGGCCAACGTACGCGGGCTGCATTCAAGCTGGGTGTTTGCGATCACCCGCCAGGAAAGCGCGTTCATGGATGATGCCCGTTCAGGCGTGGGCGCCAGCGGGTTGATGCAGCTGATGCCGGCGACGGCGAAAGAAACCGCGAAAAAATTCAGCATCCCCCTGGCTTCGCCCCAGCAGGTACTGGATCCGGACAAGAACATCCAGCTTGGCGCGGCGTACCTGAGCCAGGTGCACAGCCAGTTCAACGGCAACCGCGTCCTTGCCTCCGCCGCCTATAACGCGGGTCCAGGCCGGGTCAGGCAGTGGCTCAAGGGAGCCAATCACCTGGCGTTTGATGTCTGGGTCGAGAGCATTCCGTTCGATGAAACCCGCCAGTATGTACAGAACGTATTGTCTTACTCGGTGATCTACGGACAGAAACTCAATGCCCCGCAGCCGCTGGTGGATTGGCACGAGCGTTTTTTCGATGACCTCTGACCTGCGCTTCAAGCGCTGAACAAGATGCCAGTCAGCTAACCCTGACTGGCATTTTTGTTGGTGCGTGCCGTGAGGGCCGCGAGCGCCTTGCATAACATCGGTGCAATGAAGCTATGATTTGCTCGGTTGCCTGCAATCGCCACCCCGGCTGCCCACCCCCCCCAGAAGAAGGATTATCCCGATCATGCGCAAAGGAATTTCAAACATGCGGCCTCTGACCCGGCCATTGGCCGCTTTGCTGGCGGCCGGTGTGCTGTCGGGCCTGATCCTGGCCGCCAGCCCGGCAATGGCGGCAGAAGCGCCGGGCAAGGCGTTGAGTGCGAAGATCGGCCTGCCCTGGCCAGCCGTGGTCGCGCACCGGGGTGCGTCATTCGATGCGCCGGAAGAGACCATTCCAGCCTACATTCTGGCCAGGGACCTGGGCGCGGATTATCTGGAGCTGGACCTGCAGCGCAGCAAAGATGGTGTGCTCATCGCTCTGCACGACAACACGCTGGAGCGCACGACCAACATCGCCACGGTATTTCCCAAGCGCGTCGCGGACCCCGTTAATACGTTCACCCTGGCGGAACTGAAAGAACTGGACGCTGGCTCCTGGTTCAACAAGACGTACCCGGATCGGGCGCGCAGCAGCTACGCCGGCCTGCAGATTTTGACCCTGGATGAAGTGATCGACATCGCTGAAGGCGGCGCCAACAAGCCTGGCCTGTATATCGAAACCAAGGCGCCAGGGCAGTTTCCGGGCATCGAAGCGGACCTGAAAAAAACGCTGGAGAAACGCGGCTGGCTGAGTTCCCGCCCGGCGGCTGCGCCAGGCCGTGTCAGCGTTGCACAAATGCCGGGGCGCGTAGTGTTGCAGACCTTTGAAAAAACGAGCCTGAAGCTGCTGCAGAAAGAAATGCCGCAGGTGCCGAAAGTGCTGCTGCTGTGGATTGGCGAAGGCTCCATCGAACCCAAGTCCAGCGTCCCGTTCAAGGACTCAGGTTTCAAGGACAAGGCCAGCTATTACGGCTCGCAGGAAGCAAAGACCCAGGAGGAATTCATGGCCTGGATCGACTGGGCAAAAGCCAACGGCGCAATCGGCACCGGCCCTTCGGTGAAGCTCGCCCACGGCGGCGATCAGAGCTACATGGATCTGGTGAAGCCCTGGATGAACAACGCCACCCACGACAAAGGCATGGTGATACATCCCTACACGGTCGACGATGAAGTGGATTTCAAACAGGTCAGCCAGGACGGCGCGGACGGTTTCTTCACCAACCGCACTGCCGAGCTGTTGAAGTTTTACGGGCGGCCCGCCAAAGAGAGCATGGAAACGCTGCTCAAACGCAACGGCTACTGATCAGCGCTCAGGAGCTTTCCCGCACCACCAGTTCGAACCCCAGGTCAACCTGGGGTTTTTGCGCCACCCCGTCGATCAGCCCCAGCAGCAACTGCGCGGCGCGCTGCCCTACTTCCTGTCGCGGGGTTCTGATGGAAGTCAGCCGTGGCACCATATGCGCAGAGCCCGGCAGATCATTGAAACCAATCAGTGACACCCTCTGAGGAATCGCGATGCCCTGGCGCAACGCCTCCAGCGCCGCGCCCTGGGCAAGATCGTCATTGCAGAAGAAAACGCCGTCCACATCCGGGCAGGTTTTCATTAACGTCATGAACAGTTCAGCGCCGAGCCCGATGGACGAAGGCTGCGGCGTCATCACCTGCAGCGCCGGATCGTACAGCCCCTGTGCTTCAAGTTCCTGACGAAAGCCTTCGCCACGTTGAATCACCCGCGGGTCAAGTTGCGCAGCAATGTAGGCCAGGCGTCGGCGCCCGCGACTCAGCAGATGGCGGGCGGCCTCTGCACCCGCCTGCATCTGGGAAAACCCAACGCAATAGGCGCCGCGCACGGTGTCGAGCTCCATCATGTGCACGCAGGGCACGCCGCTGGCCGCGAGCAGCTGGCGCAATGCTGGGGTGTGATCGAAACCGGTCAGCAACAGACCACGCGGGCGATTGGCGAGATGGCTGCGCAGCAGGTTTTCCTCTTCCTGCGGGGAATAATGGTAATTGCCTATCACTACTTCGAGGCCGCGCGGACGCAAAACGTGCTGGATCGCCTCCAGGGTTTCGATGAACAGCTGGTTAGCCAGAGACGGCACCAGCACGACCACCGTCTGGCTCTGGGACGACGCCAGCGCCCGCGCCGCCGGATTGGCCACGTAACCCAGCGCGTCGGCCGCCGAGCGTACCTTTTCCACCAGCTGCGGCGCGACAGTGCTGACCCCGCGCAAGGCACGGGAGGCAGTGATGGGTGACACGGCGGCCAGGCGCGCGACTTCATTCAGCGTGGGGCGACCAGTGGATCGGGAACCAATGCGTGTCATGCGTTGCCAACTACCGGGTGAGGAGCCTGAGGGGTTGCCAACTATGGCGAATGGGCTCTAAGGTAGCGCTGTCTTCAGGACTGTGACAATCCTTCTGTCATGGCGCATGCAGTGAGACGACGCTCAGCGGAGTCCGAAGATCATGAATGTACTCAAAACAATGACAAGAACTGGAAGCAGCTCTGGCTGTGCTTTTGTGCAAGTTCACAAAGACAGCGCTGTCTTCAGCAAAGGTGGCCTATCGTGACAACTGCGAATTCTTCTATCTCCGCGCTCGTGATCATGGGCGTTTCAGGCTGCGGCAAAAGTGTCGTTGGCGCTGATATTGCCGAGAAGAGCGGAGGTCGCCTGATCGAGGGCGACGCCTTTCACCCCCCTGCCAACATCAAGAAAATGAGCGAAGGTCATCCGCTGGATGATCAGGACCGAGCCGGCTGGCTGATCAAGCTGGGTGAAGAGATGGCCGCTGCCCTGCGCAATGGCGAACATCCGGTGCTGACCTGCTCGTCCTTGAAACGCAGTTACCGCGACAGGCTCCGCGCCGCTGTGCCGGGCCTGGGCTTTGTTTTTCTGGAACTGACCAAAGAGATGGCCACCGAGCGTTGCTCGCATCGTCCAGAGCATTTCATGCCGGCGAGCCTGGTAGACAGTCAGTTTGCAACCCTTGAACCGCCCTACGATGAAGACCGCACGCTGGTGGTTGACGCCAGTCAGCCGGTGAGCGTCATTGGCACCCAGGCGGCAGACTGGTGGAAAGCGTCGAAAGCCAGCTAACGGCGTAAACGCGAAAGACAGCGCTGTCTTGCTGGGTTGTCTTTGCAGACAGGCAGTGAAAACAGTGGAACGACAGCAGTCAGCCTTTGCTCCATTAACAATAAAGAGAACCCGGAGAGACATCCCATGTTCGGTATGACCCATGAGACGTACCTGCTATTAGACGCGGTGGTTACCATCGTCGGCCTTGTGCTGCTGATTACCACATTCAAGGTTCACCCGTTTGTTGCTTTGACCATCGCCGCAGGCTTCCTGGGCCTGACCTCCGGCATGCCGGTTGAAAAAGTCATGAAGGCGTTTCAGGACGGCTTCGGTGGCGTACTGGGTTTCGTCGGCATCATCCTTGGCCTTGGCACCATGCTTGGCAAATTGATGGCTGACTCTGGAGGTGCCGATCAGATCGCACAGACCCTGATCCGCGTCTTCGGCAAACAGAAAGTTCACTGGGCAATGATGTTCGCGGCGTTCCTGGTGGGCATTCCATTGTTCTTCGAGATCGGTTTCGTCCTGCTGATCCCGCTGGTCTATATCGTCGCCCGCCGCACCGGCGTGTCCATCGTCAAGATCGGCATTCCGCTGCTGGCCGGCCTGTCTGCCGTTCATGGCCTGGTTCCGCCGCATCCGGGGCCGCTGCTGGCCATTGGCATCTTCGGCGCCGACATCGGCAAGACCATTTTCTACGGCCTGCTGATCGCACTGCCAACGGCGATCATCGCAGGCCCGATTTACGGCAAGTGGATCTCCCACTACGTGCCGGGCACCCCGTCCCAGGAGTTGATGGAGCAGATCGGCAAGGAGTCCAGTGCAAGCAACCTGCCGGGTTTCGGCATCACGCTGGTGACCATTCTGCTGCCGGTTTTCCTGATGTTGCTCAAGACCTTCGCTGACGTGGTGCTGCCGGAAGGCAACTCCTTCCGCATCTGGATGGACTTCATCGGGCACCCGATTACTGCACTGCTTGCGGCCTTGCTGCTGGCGTTTTACACCTTTGGTACTGCGCGCGGCTTCGATCGCACCAAGATCATGAAACTGCTCGACCAGAGCCTGACGCCGGTTGCTGCCATTGTACTGATCGTTGGCGCCGGCGGTGGCTTCAAGCAGATGCTGGTGGCCAGTGGTGTGGGCGACCTCATCGGCAACATGGCGGTACAGGCGCAGATCAACCCGATAATGCTCGCCTGGCTGGTGGCCGCAGTCATTCGCATCGCCACGGGTTCGGCCACTGTCGCGACCATTACCGGTGCTGGCATCGTGGCACCGGTTGTAGGCCTGATCCCTGGCGTCAACCGGGAATTGCTGGTGCTGGCCACGGGCGCCGGGTCACTGATCCTGTCCCACGTCAATGACGCCGGTTTCTGGCTGGTCAAGCAGTACTTCAACATGACTGTGGCAGAAACCTTCAAGACCTGGACTGTGATGGAAACCATCCTCTCGGTGGTGGGCCTGATCTTCATCCTGCTGCTGTCCATGGTCGTTTAAACGACGCCTGACCGGGTGATCGCGACGGCACCGTCGCGATCACCCCTGGCAACATTTTTCTGTTCGCGGTCACTGTCCTCCCTCGAAGGCTGGTTTTTCCGACCTGATCACGTCCAACGGCCTACGTGACAATCAGTCGCAACCTGCCGTTCTTTCGGAAACCGCCTCCACGTTTTGACAGCTATGCTTACGCTCAAAGCGGCGTGGATCGTGCGCCCCAGACGCGGCGCCGGATCGCGCGAGCAGTATGGAAAAGCGAAGTGACAAGCCGCTGCACGCCATAAAGGGGGTTAAGGTTGATACCGACTCCGCTAAATACGGGCTTTTGCCGATAAAAACAGGCAGAATTGGCGCGCTCATCGAGCCGGTAACCGATCTTGATGACAGAAAATGTACCGAGGGAATTAAATTCGCACCTGTAACGTCATATTGATGGACGCTTTGGATGTACTCGGCAACCACTACCACGTAAAGGCACATGCCAGCCTCCTGCTGAGAGGCCATCAAGGAAACGATTATGTTGATACTCACCCGCAAAGTAGGCGAAAGCATAAACATTGGTGACGAAATTACCGTCACGATTCTCGGCGTTCAGGGCCTTCAGGTCCGTTTGGGCATTAACGCACCGAAGAATGTCTCCGTGCACCGGGAAGAAATCTACAAACGTATCCAGGCAGAGCTTGCGCCAAATCAAGAGCCACAATGATCCAGTCGCGACACCCCCGCATTCAAACCAGACTGCGCTGATCGCATCTGGCTCCCGGCGTCCCTTGTGGCGCCGTTTTTTATTTCCCTCTCCCCCTCTCAGGTCATCACCGGCAGGCAGGCATCTGCTGCCCTTGTGAGCGCTTGCGCAATTTCCCGATAGACGGCTCATCCCGTTTGTATCTTCGGGCAGAACTTATCGGCTGGCTGTACCGTCAATGAATACAGATGTGCTATCGAGATGGACGCTGGGGTCGCCAACATGAACATTGACAAGAAAAACCGCTCTGGCATTGCCGAAATCGATTACTCGCGCGACACGTTGTTCGGCCCGATTCCGATGCAGGCCACCTGCAGGGTGATGCTGACCACCATCGAACAGAATGGCCGCAGCCTGCGCGAACTGACCATTATTGGTGAAGTGCCAGATTATCTGTGCAAGTCAGCAGTTATTCGCGTTGCACTGGAAGGCCGGATTGAAGCGGGGCCCATCAAAGACCACTATACGGTGGCAGAGCCGAATGAAGAGCGGTTCAAGTTATTGTTCGAAAATGAACATCGTCGCTTACTGCACTGAGCGTTATAAGGTCAGTTCGTTGACGCAGCCGTCGGCAGTAGTCCAATAAAATAACACGAGTGTCAGACCCTTTCTGATATTGAAACAGGCGCTTGCTTGTTCATGCTTGCGATAGTTTATTGCGAAGATGGCGAAGTTACGAAGCTGCGCTCATGTATTGGCGTACGCGCTGTCTTGCCTGAGCACGCATAGCGGTTTTGCGTTTGGATAGACCTTGCTTCCACTCCCTGATTTGCCCTGTCACTCGAGCATCTACCCTGCCGATCCGTATTGCACGGACCGGCAGTGACAGGCGCATGAGGATCGTCGTGGCACCTCAGCCAGCCGCCCGCATCCGACCCTGCTGGTGGCGCGGGTGAGCAAGGTCTTGGCGCAACTGCGCGACCAGTTCGGAAATACCGCGAGTGGTATTGAGCCGCTCGAGAGAAATTCCGGTGACCAGCAGGTGCGCGTGATCAGAATTTGGGTCGTCGATCTGCACCGTCAGGGAATCGTCTTCTGAAGAAGTGCAGGTGCAACGAAGTGGCAGAAAAGCAGCTTCAACAATACTTCTCAGTTCAAGCGGGGACAGTCTGTAAGGGTTCATGGGGCTCTCCTTGACATTATAGTTTTCATCACTGAACAGCTGACATACCAGCTTCGGCCACATGACGTACGGTGTAATCAGAAACCTGGCTTAAAGGTGACTATAAAGTAGTGGCACTCCAGTCCTTATACGCCACGGCTGATAATCCGGCAACGACGATTTTTCTTCATTTACGACACGTCTGGTAATGGATTTACAGCGGTTGATAGCAAAAACGATTCATCAGAACTTAAACTTCAAACCCCTGCTGTAACGGCGACTAACCGGTATAAAAAAACCCGAGTCAGGGCATGGCCGCTCGGGTTTTTCGGACTGACGGTTTGGCATCGGACGTCAGTCGTCGCCTCGTGGCAGCCGCAGATGAATAAGCGCCACGCGTCCGCCGTGTTTGTCCCGCCGCTCGTCGATTGCATAAGGCCGAAAGCCCAGCTTGGGGTAGAACAGCAGACCAGGCACATTGTGGTTGTAACAGGAGGCTGTCATCTCACTGGCCTCATGCTTGTCAAAGGCAAGCTCCATCATGCAACTGATCAGGTAGCGGCCAACACCACGAGAACGGGCCTTGGGCGCGATGATGACGTTGCCCAGTGAACAGCGGCCGCGGAAATCGCTGCGGGCAAAATTGGCGTAGCCCACCACCTCTCCATCCATTTCCACCACCGTCGAATCGGAGTGGTTGTGCAAGGCATCCATTAACTGAGGCGGCGTCAGGGGCCAGGTGGCACGAGGAAACATGTAAAACAGCTCGTCGACATTCTGCGGCAGTGCGCACACGACTGGGATGTCTTTTTCTTCCAGGGGGCGGTTCAAGAACATTGAGTAATAACCTCTTGAAGAAATGAAATTACAAGCGCGTGAACACTATAAGCGAAGCTGCCGGGGATCGACGACAGGTATGACGGATTACCGTCGCCTTCTGCAAAGGCTCCCTGGCTGTCGGTCGCATGATTTCGCAGCCCCCCCCCCACAATTGGCCAATTCATGCAGAACGCCTGTAACAACGGTGGTTTCCATGCAAGTTGCATGAACAAGAATTCGCCTAATCTGGTTAACCTATTGAATTTTAAGATATTTACTTGAAGTCCGGTTATGGCATGGTGGGTGCACGGGTGGAAGCGAGGCTGTAAAAATATTTCAAGGAGCAAAACAATAATGATCTCAACTGCTGACACTTACCCTGCCGCTCAAGATTCAAGCAATCATTCCGGGGTTTCCTGGGGTGCCATTTTCGCAGGCGCCGCTGCTGCTGCAGCGCTGTCTCTGATTCTCATTCTGCTGGGCTTCGGCCTCGGTTTCTCTGCCGTATCACCTTGGGCGGACGAAGGCATGAGCGCCAAGGGTCTTGGCATCTCAACCATCGTCTGGCTCGCGCTGACGCAAATCATCGCCTCGGGCATGGGTGGCTATATTGCCGGTCGTCTGCGGGTGAAGTGGGCCAACATGCATGGCGATGAGGTGTACTTCCGCGATACGGCGCACGGTTTCCTGTCGTGGGCTATTGCGACCCTAGTGGCAGCGACGCTAATCGCAGGCTCCGTGAGCAGCATCGTTGGTGGCGGCGTCAAGGCCGGTGCAAGCGTTGCGTCCGGCGCTGCAAGCGCTGTGACCCAGGTAGCCGGTAGCGCAGCAGGCGGTGCCGCAGCCAACAGCAGCATGTGTGGCCAGGATTTCGGTTACTTCGTTGATAACTTGTTCCGCACCGATGATCCTGCGGCAGTCAATGATGACGCTGCGCACACGGTGGTGATGCGTATCTTCAGCCGCACGCTGAGCAACGGTGGCGACATGAGTGCTGAAGATCGCACTTACCTTGCCAAGTTGATCGCGCAACGTACCAACCTCAGCCAGGCGGATGCAGAACGTCGCGTCGATGAGGTGTATGGCCAGGCCCGCAAAGCCATAGATGATGCAACCACCGCTGCAAAAGAAGCTGCTGACACCGCTGCGCGAGTGGCCGCGATCACTGCCCTGTGGATGTTCGTCTCACTGCTGTGCGGCGCATTCTTCGCCAGCTTCGCAGCCATTTATGGTGGCCGACGTCGCGATGCAGTGACCTACCTGGAACAGCGCCCTTACACCACCACTACAACAACGGCTCTTTAAGCCCGGAGATAAACCATGCCCTCATTACTCTTGTGGTTCCTCGGTATTCCAATTCCGATCATCATCCTGATCGCGATTCTGACGTAACCGACCGCATCCCGGCTTCGTCAAGGAGCAGAGCTACACCCAAGGCCGCCCGGCTCAAAACCGGGCGGCCTTTTGCATCATGGCTTTCGCACTATGACTGACCGGCGCAGCAACGGCAGCCCGATTAACGTCAATCCCACGCCAATCAGCGCGCTGGCGGTCAACGGATCGCCAAACTGCAGGCACGCCCAGATCATGGTTATACCGGGGGTCAGAAACAGCGCGCCGCTGATGCGCTGAATGCTGAAGCGGCGCAGACACAGCCAATAAAACCCGTAGCCGCCCAGCGTTCCCGCAATCGCCAGCCATGCAGCCGCCAGCGCAAACCCTGGCGCCAGGGTCGGCTGTAATGAACCCTCCTGCCACGCCAGGAGTGCGAAAACCGGCAGCGTGGCACACACCTGTATGAACAACCCGGTCAGTGCTGGTAGTTGAACCGGCTCGCTGCGCTTTTCATGGATAGTTGCCACCGCCAGTGAGGCCACCGCCAACAGCGGCAGGCAATATGCCCACACCGGCGCGCTGGCCAGTTCTACCGTGCCGATACTGGCGATCAGCATACCGCTCAGGCAAACGGCGACTCCCAGCCACTGCCACCCGCGTGTGCGCTGCCCTGGAACCAGCCCCGCCATCAGCACAATGCTCAGCGGGAGCAGATTGGCTATCAGCGAGCTGGTGCCCGGGGCAACCCCCGCTTCAATCGATTTGGCCAGCGGTGCGATGTACCCGGCGATGCCCAGCACCCCCAGCAAGGCATGTCGTCGCAGCGCGGGCCAGCCAACCTGGCGCAAAGAGGCGAATACAAACGGCAGTAGCAGCACCACCGTGAACAGAAAGCGCCAGAAGGTCACCACCAAGACGCCGCCGTATTGCGTCGCGTAGCGGTAGCCAATGAATCCTGAACTCCAGCACAGCACCATTCCCAGCAGGAGTGCATAGCCGGTCCAGCGTGCCAGTGGATTGACCATCGCTGCCGTGGAAAACAAACGGGGATCTGAATCGGGCTGCAGGGCATTCATCCGGATTTATTCCTTGCTGTGCGTGAGTCCGGGTAGTAAGAATGACCTCAGTGATCCAATCAAACGATATTAAGTACATCAGTCATGCAGGAAATCTGAACCATGCAAGCCACGCTGGATATCGAATTGCTGCGCACCTTCCAGGCGGTCATGCGCTTCCAGCAGTTTCTCGCCGCTGCCACCTTTCTCAACCGCAGCCCGTCGGCGGTCAGCCTGCATATCAGGCGCCTGGAAGAGATCGCTGGCGGACGCCTGCTGGAGCGCGACAACCAGACCGTCAGCCTGACTGCCCTGGGACGCCGATTCGCCATGCAGAGTGCCGAGCTGCTGGACGTGCACGACCGGATCCTGGCTGCACTGAGCCGGCCAGCGGTGAGTGGCCGGGTGCGCCTGGGTATTTCCGAGGAGTACGCCGCCGCATTGCTGCACCGGCTGATCGGGCCCCTGTCGGCGACTTACCCGCAGATCGAACTGGAAGTCGAGACAGGTTCCAGTGGACGCCTGGACGCACGCCTGCAGAGCGGCCAGCTTGATCTGGCAGTGCTGGTGGAACAAGTGGATGGCCCAGGCAGCCCGCTGGCCGTGCGCCGCTTCGGCACCACTGAGCCTGTGTGGGTGGCGGCCCACGATTTTCAATTGCCTCAGGGCAAGCCACTGCCGCTGGCACTGCACGGTAAAGGCTGCCCCTATCGCGCGGTAGCAATCGAAACCCTGAAACGCACTCACCGCTCCTGGCGCATGGTCGTCATGAGTGCCAGTGCCAGCGCGCTGGAAACCACCATTTGCGCAGGCCTGGCCATTGGCATCATTGATCGCTCCCGCCTCAGCCCGCAGATGCGCATGCTGTCCGAGCAAGAGGGTCTGCCTGCCCTGCCCCTACACGACATCAAGCTGGTGGCCGCCCCAGGCGGGACAGGTGCGGCGGGCGAGGCCATGATCGAGCTGATTGGCGATCACTTTCAGTTATGACGCATGCGCATCGGCAATATGTTGTTACCGATCTGCGAGGGAGGATTATGACCAACCCGTTACATTTGGCCTTTCGAGCGGCAGTCAGGGAGTAAATACCATGGTTTTTTCGCTGGCCCGTCTGAAGGCACGCTGGTGGTTATGGACTTGCATGCTGGTGATCGTCGTGGGTCTGCCTGTGGGTTGTAACGTGCTGCAACGCACCGAGCGAGAACTGGTGTTTCGCATCGAGCCCGGGACTGCCAGCTGGTACAGCGGGTTGCCCGCCAATGTCAAGGAGCTGGAGCTCAAGGCGCGAGGTTTTGGCCTGGCGCAGAGCATTCACGGCTGGTGGTGGCCAGCGAACCGCAAGGACGCCCCGGCAATCCTCTACCTGCATGGCTCGCGCTGGAACCTGACCGGGCAACTGTTTCGCATTGAAGAGCTGCACGCGCTGGGCTTCTCGGTGCTGGCCATTGATTATCGAGGCTTTGGCGAGAGTCGCGGGCCGCTGCCCTCGGAAAGCAGCGTCTACGAAGACGCGCGCATCGCCTGGGAACGGTTGAAGCTGCTGCAGCCGGATCCGGCACGGCGACTGATCTACGGCCATTCACTGGGTGGCGCAGTGGCAGTGGAACTGGCGGCTGAGCTCGGCCGGGAGCGCCATCAAAGCCAGGAACCGGCACAGGCACGCGGGTTGATCATCGAGTCGACTTTCACCACCCTGGCCGACGTCGCCACTGCCGTGAGCACCCAGTACACCTCACTGCCGGTGCGCTGGCTGCTGTCGCAGAAATTCGACTCGGTGGACAAGATCGCGGACATTCACATGCCGCTGCTGATCGTGCACGGCACGGACGACCGGTACGTGCCCGCACGCTTCAGTGAACAGCTGTTTGCAGCAGCGCAAGAGCCCAAGGCATTACTGCTGGTGCCAGGCGCGTCCCACAACAACAGCATGCGGGTGGGTCGCCAGGCCTACAGCGAAGCCATTCAGAAGCTGTTGCGGGCCAGCGCTGAATCGACGACGGGCAAAACGACTGAATCGCGGTCAGGCGATCACTCTGCAGGCTGAAACCCCGGCAATTGCTGCAACAGCAAAGCATCCGCCACGGCATGGCCGCTGGCGGTATTGTCGAAGATGCACCAACTGTCGATACCTTGCCGCGCGGCCGCCAGCAGAGTTTGCGCCAGCTTTTCCAATCGGGGCCGTTCATACGCGCTGTGATAGATCCGTGGCGCTCCGTGCAGACGCCAGTACTGAATGCCCGGCCAGCCACCAGGCGAGTGGCCGAGGCTCATCGGCGAAGGGTCGGCAGCAACCCGGCTGATGCGCCACTCAGCCAGCAGCGCATCGGCGCCAAGCCAGCTCTCGTGGCGCGGTTCGATCACCACTGGGCCTTGATGACGCTCACGCAGGGCCATGAAGAAGACACTCGCCATGGCTGCATCGTAAGCCAGCGAAGGCGGCAGTTGCACCAGGATACAGCCCAGCTTTTCACCCAGATGACCGCACTGAAAGAGAAAGTCGTCCAGCAATGGCTCACAGTTGGCAAGACGCAGCATATGGGTGATGGCCTTGGGCATTTTCACTGCGAAGCGAAAACCCGCTGGCACACTCTCAGCCCAGTGCTGATAGGTCAGCGGCCGGTGCGGGCGATAGAACGAGCTGTTGATTTCCACCGAGGGAAAGACTGACGCGTAACGCTGCAGGTGCGTGCCCTGCTCGGGGAAACCCGGCCAATGCTGTCGTGGCAGGCTCCAACCGGCGCAGCCTATCCTGATCGACGCCACAGGCGCACTGCTCAATACAGCACCTGACCGGCCTGGGCCATAAAGATCTCAACGGTCTTGGGCCCGACACCGTCAAATTCGAGCAGGCGCTTTTCAAAACTGGCGCGACTGTCACTGCGGCGGCGAATACCAACGACGCTGGCGTCGTATTCCTGAATCAGCTTGCGCGCCAGTGAAGACAGACGCGTTGCGGTCGATTCGTCGTAACGCACGTACCGCGCCGCTCCCAGCATCGTCACCAGTTGACGATGGCAACACGCAGCCAGAGCGTGGGGCGTCGCGCAGCCATGCTGGTCGACGATGACCCGATACGCCTGTACGGCAATCTCAGACTGAATACGCTTGCCCATCAGGAAGCTGGCGATAAACCATTTGAACAGACCGGCCTCATCGTCGCTGCCCAGATGGATACCCAGCGCCTGCGCGGTAACCGACTGCCCCATCCGGCAGCCGTCTCAGCTCGGCGCAGTCGATGCGTCATCACCGGCAACATCCGGATCATCCACTTCGACTTCGTTGTCATCGGTCTTGCGCACGTCGTTATCGGAGGTCGAACGGCCCTGTTCGTCAGGATCGGGAGTTGGTGTGGCCTGGTTGTCGTCGCCAGATGTGTTCATGAAGCCCTCGCAGCATTGCTGATGGATAGACTGATTTGAAGCGGGCACCCCCCACGAGTTCGGTCGGATTGATGACCGGCATCTCGCCAGGCAAAGCCCGCACGCTTCAAAGGAGCAGTGACGGCACCTGCGCCTGGGCGTGTTCGATCAGCACTTCACGCAGGGCCTGCGCGGCAGCGGACAATTTGTGATCGGCCAGCATCATCAGGCCAATGCGCCGCTCGATCACCGGGTCGACCAAGGCAACACAGTGCGCGCCCAGCTCATGCATTTGCTGGATGCACAATGAAGGCACGGCACTGACGCCCAGGCCGCTGGCGACCATGCGCCCCACCGTCGCCAGTTGATGGCTCTCGAATGCCACCGACAACTTGCAATGCTGTGCCAGCAGATGCCGCTCCAGCAGCAGGCGCACTGCAGAGGGGCGTTGCAGGGCGATGAAGTCTTCCTTGAGCAAATCCTGCCAAGTCACTTGCGCCCGCTTTGCCAACACCGAGCCCTGTGGCACCACCGCGACGAAGCGGTCGGTATAGAACGGCGTAAACACCAGCGAATTGCTCGACTCCGGCTCGAAGCCAATACCCAGCTCTACCCGCCGGTGGCGCACCATTTCCAGCACTTCTTCGTTGATCAGATCATGCACGGCGATATTGACCCTGGGGTAACGCTCACGAAACACCTTGAGCGCGCCCGGCAACAGGTTGCCAGCGAAGGATGGCATCGCCGCCACGGAGACCTTGCCCAGCTGCAGGGTGAAGCGCTGGCGCAACAGTTCCTCGGCGTTGTCCCAGTCCGCCAGCAGTTGCCGGGCCAGTGGCAGCAGGGTTTCACCTTCCGGCGTGAGGCTGACCGTGCGCGTGGTGCGGCTCAACAATTGCCCGCCCAGATCTTCTTCCAGGCCCTTGATGGTCAGGCTCAAGGCAGGTTGCGACAGATGCAGGTGCTCGCCTGCCTGGGCAAAGCTCAGGTGCTGCGCCACTGCCAGAAACGCGCGAAGCTGCTTGATTTTCATATATTTGCTTTTCTTATCAATCCATCAGAAAAACAAAATTAACAAAATACTGCCCTCAAGCGAAGATGCGTTCACGCTCCGCCGACAGGCCTGCTGTCGGCAACAACTATAAAAGGCGGATCATCATGGCTGGACTCGACAAGCGCGTGTCGACTTATGCAGAGGCCCTCGCCGGGCTGACCGATGACATGACGGTGCTGTGCGGCGGCTTCGGCCTGTGCGGCATCCCGGAGAATCTCATCGCCCAGATCAAGCGCATGGGGGTCAAGGGCCTGACCGTGGTGTCCAATAACTGCGGCGTCGACGGCTTCGGTCTGGGCATCCTGCTCGAAGACCGGCAGATCCGAAAAATGATTTCCTCTTATGTGGGTGAGAACGCGCTGTTCGAGCGCCAATTGCTCAGCGGCGAACTGGAAGTCGAACTCACGCCGCAGGGCACCCTCGCCGAAAAGATGCGCGCAGGCGGCGCCGGCATTCCTGCGTTCTACACCGCCACCGGCTACGGCACACCCGTGGCCGACGGCAAGGAAACCCGCCAGTTCAACGGCCGCAACGTAATCCTTGAAGAAGCGATTACCGGCGACTTCGCCATCGTCAAGGGCTGGAAAGCCGACCACTTCGGCAATGTGATCTATCGTCATACCGCGCAGAACTTCAACCCGGTGGTTGCCACCGCAGGCCGCATCACAGTGGTGGAAGTCGAAGAAATCGTCGAGCCCGGCGTGCTGTTGCCAGCGCAGATCCACACTCCCGGCATCTATGTCGACCGCGTGATTCAAGGCACCTTCGAAAAGCGCATCGAACAGCGCACCCTAAAGAAGGCCTGAGCAGGCCCAGTGCCCGTTGGATGCCAGCGACCCACAACAATAATGAGACCCCAGACCATGGCACTTTCCCGCGAACAAATGGCTCAACGCGTCGCCCGCGAACTCAAGGACGGCTACTACGTCAACCTCGGCATCGGCATTCCAACGCTGGTTGCCAATTTCGTCCCGGCAGGCATCGACGTCATGCTGCAATCGGAAAACGGCCTGCTCGGCATGGGCGAATTCCCCACCGAGGATACCGTCGATGCCGACATGATCAACGCTGGCAAACAGACGGTGACCGCTCGGGTAGGCGCCTCGATCTTCGACTCGGCGCAGTCCTTTGCCATGATTCGTGGCGGCCACGTCGACCTCACCGTGCTGGGTGCCTTTGAAGTCGATGTCGAGGGCAACATTGCCTCGTGGATGATCCCCGGCAAACTGGTCAAGGGCATGGGCGGCGCCATGGACCTGGTGGCAGGCGCCGACAACATCATCGTCACCATGACCCACGCCTCGAAAGACGGCGAGTCCAAGCTGCTGCCACGCTGCAGCCTGCCGCTGACGGGCGCGGGCTGTATCCGCAAGGTGCTGACTGACCTGGCGTTTCTGGAGATCGAAAACGGCGCTTTCATCCTGCGTGAAACTGCGCCGGGGGTGAGCATCGACGAAATCGTCGCCAAAACCGCAGGCAAACTGATCGTGCCGGACGACGTGATCGAAATGAGCTTCTGACGGCCCCGATCTTCACCGCTGCATCCCATAACAATTAAAAAAGGAATACCTCGTGGCCGCCGACATCGAAGACAGTCGCTCCGCCCGTTTCGCCCTGCGCTGCGCCCGATGGGCCGAGCGCTGGTTCCCCGATTCCTGGGTGTTCGCAGCCTTGGCCGTGGTCATCGTTACCGTGGCAACGCTGGCGCTGGGTGCCAAGCCTGCCGATGCAGCCAAAGCCTTCGGCGACGGCTTCTGGAGCCTGATTCCGTTCACCATGCAAATGGCGTTCGTGGTCATCGGCGGTTACGTGGTTGCCAGCTCTCCGCCCGCCGTGAGGCTTATCGACCGCCTCGCCCGGATCCCGAAAAACGGTCGCTCAGCGGTGGCCTGGGTGGCGCTGATCTCCATGGTCGCGTCGCTGCTCAACTGGGGCCTGTCACTGGTTTTCGGCGGCCTGCTGGTGCGCGCCCTCGCCCGCCGCACCGATTTGCGCATGGATTATCGTGCAGCCGGTGCCGCGGCCTATCTCGGACTGGGCGCGGTATGGGCCCTGGGCCTGTCTTCATCGGCCGCGCAATTGCAGGCCAACCCTGCCAGCCTGCCGCCGTCAATCCTGGCGATTACTGGCGTGATTCCGTTTACCGAAACCATTTTTCTCTGGCAATCGGGTGTGATGCTGGCGGCATTGGTGGTGGTTTCGCTGGTGGTTGCCTATGCCACGGCGCCGGGACCCAACAGTGCCAAGGATGCAGCGGCCTGTGGTGTCGATCCGGCCTTCAGCCTGCCTGCTCTGCCCGCGCGCACCCGGCCCGGCGAATGGCTGGAATACAGCCCGCTGTTGATCATCCTCATGGTGATCCTCGCCTCGGGCTGGATCTTCAACGAGTTCTCGACCAAACCTGCAATCACCGCGATTTCCG
The DNA here is from genome assembly GCF_900585905.1 of Pseudomonas viridiflava. Taxonomy (GTDB): domain Bacteria; phylum Pseudomonadota; class Gammaproteobacteria; order Pseudomonadales; family Pseudomonadaceae; genus Aquipseudomonas. The sequence goes on along the minus strand of NZ_UTVH01000034.1, from coordinate 313,355 downwards.
GGCTGAACACCTACAACTTTCTGTTCCTCATGGTTGGCGCGCTGCTGCACTGGCGCCCGCGCAGTTTTCTCGATGCCGTAACCCGTGCCGTGCCGACCACCACCGGCGTGTTGATCCAGTTCCCGCTTTACGGCTCCATCGCGGCCCTGATGACCACCGTCAAAGGGGCTGATGCGCAAACCGTGGCGCACCATATCTCGATGTTCTTCACCAGCATCGCGTCCCACGATACCTACGCATTGCTGATGGGTGTCTATTCGGCAGTATTGGGGTTCTTCATCCCGTCGGGGGGTGGCAAGTGGATCATCGAGGCGCCTTATGTGATGCAGGTCGCCAATGACCTGCAGTATCACCTGGGCTGGGCAGTGCAGATTTATAACGCGGCAGAAGCGCTGCCGAACCTGATTAATCCGTTTTACATGCTGCCGTTGCTCGGCGTGCTGGGGCTCAAGGCGCGGGATCTCATCGGCTTCTCATTCGTGCAGCTGCTGGTGCACACGCCGCTGGTGCTGTTTCTGCTATGGGCGTTGGGCACCACGTTGAGCTATATCCCGCCACTGCATCCCTGATTTGCCGAAGTCAGGCGCTCAGGCCTGCTCATGAATGCAATCGAGGCGACCGCGCCCGATAACGGCGCCGTCAATGGCTTTGAGCAGCTGGGCGCGGTTGGGCGGGCTGGCGAATTGCAGGCTGCGATCCAGCGCCAGCAACTGGAAACTGTAGCGATGCGGGCCGTGGCCGGTCAGTGGTCGCGGGCCGATGTAGGCGGTGTTGCCGAAGGTATTGCGGCCCATCTGCAACAAGCCCCGGGACGCACTGCTCAGCGCCCCCACCGGTAAGCCGTCAAGTCGCGCGGGAATACCCCAGGCAATGGCATGGACGAAGGCAAACGGAACCGGCGCATCCGCGTCTTCAACCACCAGCACCAGCTCTACCGCGCCATCAGGCACGCCGCTCCAGTGCAAGACGGGTGACAGCTTGCCACCGCCGATCGAGCCCACGTAAGACTGCGGAATCGGCGCCATGGACTCGAACGCCGGACTGCGCAAGCTGATCACCACCGGCGCGAACGCCACCGCCCTGTGGTTCCAGATCAGTCTGTTTTCAGTGGCGCCACGCCCGCGCAACACCCGCCCCAGCATACGGCTCAGCATCTCGCACCTCTCTCGTCGCCGTGCATGAAAGCAGAAGATAGCTCGCGAGCACTGTAAAAAGAAGTCGAAGGGCTGTAACGCCGCCTGCCAAACTGCCTATGCCGTGACTGGCGTCAACACCGGCGTGCCAGCAAAAAAAGCCTGAAGATTGTCGGCCACCAATTGCACCGTGGCCTGCGACGCTTCTGGCGACAGGCCGCCCACGTGAGGGGTCAGCACGACTGTGTCGAGGGCCTTGAGCACGTCCGGCACCTGTGGTTCATCGTCGAATACATCCAGCGCGGCCCCTGCAATTCGCCCCTCCTGCAGCGCCTCGACCAGGGCGGCGGTGTCGATCACGCTGGCGCGGGCAATGTTGACGATGAAACCTTGCGGCCCCAGCGCCGTCAGCGCCTGGTGGCTGACCAAGTGCTGCGTATCGGCACCGCCCGGCGTGGCGATGAGCAGAAAGTCGGACTGCTCGGCCAACGCCAGCGGTGTTGCGCAATAGGTGTAGTCCACGTCAGCCCTCTGATTGCGGCTGTGATAATTGACCTGCATGTCGAAACCCGCCGCCCGCCGGGCGATGGCCATGCCCACCGCGCCCAGACCGAGAATGCCGATTCGCTTGCCCGCAAAGGATGGCCGGGTCAGCTTGCGCCACTCGTTGCGGCGCACGGAAGCGTCTGCCTGGGGGATGTCGCGCACAATGGAAAGCAGCAACGCCATGGCGTGGTCGGCAACGGTCGGCGCATTGGCCCCGGCGCCATTGGTCACGATGATGCCACGGGCCTGGGCAGCAAGCAGATCAACCTGCTCGTAGCCCGCGCCCAGCACACAGATGATTTTCAGTTGCGGCAACTGGCTCATCTCATCGGCGAACAGCCCCAGCGGGCCACGGGTCAGTACCACGTCTATTTCACCACCATGGGAAGCGATGGCTTGCGCGCGCAACGCCTTGTTGGGCGCAAGAATCAGCCGATAGCCGCAGTGTTCGAGAATGGGCAGGTAATCATTGACGCTTTCGACCAGCACCAGAATGGTTGTTGTCATGGCAAGCTCCGCAATGTGTGGGAATGGCAGGTGACACTCAGGCGCCCGGCAATACGGGCGCGGTCACTCCAGGAGGGTCACCGGCATGCCGACCTCAAGCGTGCCGGGACCGTCGCTGACCATATTCTGTCCGAACCGGATCTCGCCATCATGTTCGCGATAGGTCTTGAGCGTGGCCAGCGGTTCGCGATCGGCGTTGCGCTCGCCGGTGGCAGGGTCGATGGTGGTCAGGATGCAACGAGCGCAGGGCTTGAGCAGACGAAATTCCAGGTCGCCGATACGCAGGCGTTTCCAGCCATCTTCAGCGAAGGCTGGTGCGCCCGATATCACCAGATTGGGACGAAAGCGCAGCATTTCCTGAGGGCGACCGATCCGCCCGGAAAGCTCGTCGAGGGAGCCCTGACCGATCAGCAACAAAGGAAAGCCGTCGGCAAAACCCACCCGGTCAGCGCTCTCGCCATAGCCGCTGGGCAATCGGCGCGCGCGTTCGGCAGGGACATGCACCATGCGCGTGGGTTTGCCGATAAAGGCGCTGACCCACGCTGCCGCAGCGTCGCCGGCATCCGGCACGCGCAGAGAGTCGCGCCACAGCGTGATGCCGCGCAGATTGCCTTCGCTGTTTTGCGCAAGGGGGATGGCCAGTGGATCGAATCCGGGCGCCGACAGCGTAATGCCGCCGTCCAGGTTCCAGCGCGCAGAGAGTTGCGACATCTGCGGCAAGGCGCGCTGGGTCAGAAAGCGTCCGCTGGCCTCATCCACCAGCATCCAGCGCCGATCGCCCGCCATTCCCAGTTCGTCAAATGAAGCCTGCTCAAGCACTTCGGCCTTGCCGGATTTGAGCGGAAAACGGTACAGCGCGCAAAGATGAAGCATGACCTGTTCCTTGTCTGGCAGGGATCACCGGAGGATTGAGGCCGCAAGCTTATACGAACTTGGCGCTGGGATGACGTGGAGGTTGAGCGAGGACAGCACGCCAATCGCAGCCTCGCGTGGATCTTGTAGGAGCGCACGAGCACCGCGAGGCCGCGATGGCGGGGTGTCCGGTGAAACGCTATCGCTGCCTCGCGGTGCCCGGGAGCCCCTACGGATATTGTGGGATGCTCGGGTCTCGTAGGAGCCGCCAGAGTTTACGACGGCCGCGATGGCGCTGGCTCCTACAAATCCGTGTGTACCGCGAGATGACAGGGCGTCTGGATTTCAGCGCAGCCCCACGACTGATCGCCAGAGGCAGTCAGCAATCAGCCTTGAACCATCACCAGGCGCTCGCGGACCACGTCTACCAGCTTGTCGGGCTGGAATTTGGAAAGGAAATTGTCGCAACCGACCTTCTTGACCATGGATTCGTTGAAGCTGCCGGACAGCGATGTATGCAGCACCACATACAGCTCGCGCAGGCGCTGGTCGTTGCGGATTTCGGTAGTCAGGCGGTAACCGTCCATTTCCGGCATCTCGGCGTCGGTGAATACCATCAGCAGCTTGTCGGTCATGACATGACCTTCGTCAGCCCACGCCTTGAGCATGTTCAAGGCCTTGAGGCCGTCGCTGGCCACGTGAAGTTTGAGCCCCAGTTGCGACAGGGTGTCGCGCAACTGGCTGAGCGCGACCTTGGAGTCATCGACCAGCAGAATTTCCCGGCCGACTGCAGCGGCAAGGATGGGATCTTCCAGCTTCTCGCTGGACACCTTGGCGTTGTAGGGCACGATCTCGGCGAGGACTTTTTCTACGTCTATGACTTCAACCAGTTGGTCATCGACCTTGCTGATCGCGGTCAGGTAATGCTGACGACCTGCGCTGGCAGGCGGCGGCATGATCGCATCCCAGTTCATGTTGACGATGCGGTCGACGCCGCCCACCAGGAAGGCCTGCACCGAGCGGTTGTACTCGGTGACGATGATCGTGCTGTTAGGCCCTGGCACCAGTGGCTTCATGCCGATGGCCTGGGACAGGTCGATCACCGGCAGGGTCTGCCCGCGCAGGTTGACCACGCCGCAGACAAAGGAATGACGTTGCGGCATCAGGGTCAGCTTGGGCAGCTGCAGCACTTCCTGAACCTTGAATACGTTAATTGCAAACAACTGCCGACCCGCCAGGCGGAACATGAGGATTTCCAGGCGGTTCTCGCCCACCAGTTGTGTGCGTTGATCTACCGAGTCGAGAATGCCAGCCATTTATAGCTCCTGAAGCGTGGGTCACAGTAAGTCTGCAAAGCTGTTATCGGCTGCAATCGGTCGGACGTTAATGCCATTAAACGCCTGACGGAGCAAATAATGGCACTTAAGCATCAGGCCACCATTGACTGCCGGTTCGCCCCGCAAACCCGGACCTTTTACGCAAACGTTTGCGTCCCCTGCAGCTCAAGCATGACGCGCCCTAAGGGTTCCCCCTAGAAGGGCTCAGGGCAGACCTGATTTGCGCCCCGTGCGTGAGCCATTACTGTGACGGCATTCGCATTAATAAATGGAGTCGTGCCCTTGTCTGCTTCACGGGCAGCAGCAAAGATCCTGCCGTTTACAACCGCTGAAAGTGACGGTCGTGTCACTGCGGGCGTCGCATGGCGCTGGTCGGGAATAAACGGAATGGCGACGGATGGTGGCTTTGGAACGTATCGAGCTGGGCAACAATCAGACAAAGCCTACAGACATCAGCCCCGCAGTCGCATTAACGTTCTGCGATCCATTTTCGGCGCAATACCGTCGCGATCCATGCTCAATGGAGTCACCCATGCTGAACGGCAATGACTGGCACGCCACCCATGGCGAATTTCTCGATGAGTCGCAACGGCTGCTGTACATCTGCCAGGAATGCGTGGCGCACCTGGAGCTGATCAGCGGCGACGAGGACGCGGTGCATTGCCTGCTTCGCACCCTGCGCAAGCTGTCCGAAGATGCCGATATGGCGCACATCCCCTGCACCGCCGAGTTCACTCGAAAGTTGCGCAGTGTCATTGCCGAGGCCAGCCTGACCGCTGAAGCATTGCAGACACTCGAGCGCTGCCTGACCCTGCTTGCCTGGCAGCTGGAGTTGATCGACCTGCGCACCGGCCAGTTGCCCCTGGACGAAAGTGAGCAGCGCGAACTGCTTGACCGCTTCGCTTCCACCTGTGGCCTCGAACGCCTGATTACCAGCAACGCTCGGCAGCCTTTGGGCACGCGTCTGCAGGCGCATGACGCCAGTGAGCGCAGCAGCTAGCGGGGGCTGATTCTCGGCACCGGCTCTGGCAAGATCCCTTCTGCTGGGCGCTTTCAATACACCTGCGCATCCATTCGGGTGTAAAGCGAAAGCCATGTCAGGTCATCCCCTCAAATGCGCGCATAAATCCCGAATGCACAGCCGAAGGCATGCTTAAATGCCTGACATGGCTGCGCAGCACACTCGATATCGGGTCCGCAGGGCAACGATCGGGCCCGGCCGATGTCCGTTGTAGCGTGGTATTGAGTGTTAACTATCCAGTGAATACAGACGCTATGCGCCCCTACTTCTCGTACGCCAGATTCCGGCACATGACCCCTCGCCAGGCGCTGTGGCTCAACATCGCGTTGTGCGCTGCGGCATTGGCAGGCAGTGTCTGGGTGTACCTTGAGTCTGCAGAGTTTCCCGGGCTGCTACTGGTGCTTGATCTGCTGCTGATTGCCAGCGCCTTGATGGCCCTGCGGCAGCTGGAATGCACGATCACGCTGACGCCGCAGGAACTGGCCGAACGGATGCTGCACGTGCAGCAAATCGAACGCCATCGTCTGAGCCGCGAGCTGCATGACGACATCGGCCAGATGCTCACTGCCGCAAAGCTGCAGGCGCAGTGGCTGGACCGCCGATTGCCAGCGGAGATCGCGCCACACAGCGCCAGGCTGATCGACACGCTGGACGAAACCCTGACCAAGGTGCGCGACGTATCGGCCACGCTGCATCCGCGGCAGCTGGCCAGCGAGGGCCTCGAAGCGAGCCTGCGCGGCCATCTGCTGCGGACTCTGAGCGATACGCAAGTGGGCTGGAGCCTTGAGTGCAAGCAGCAGCTGGCCGGCATTCCCCAGGCGATGGCAGCAGCGGCCTTTCGAATCACTCAGGAGGCGGTCACCAATATGCTCCGCCATGCCCAGGCGCAGAATCTGCTGGTGCGTGTTCAGCGCCTGCCCGAAGGCCTGCAGTTACACATCAGTGATGATGGTCTGGGCTTCTCGCCGTTATCCGATCCGGCCAGTGCAGGACAGCGCGGCATGGCGGGCATGACTGAGCGTGCCAGCCTGCTGGGGGCCAGCTGGCAGCTGTACAGCGCTCCAGGCGCCGGCACGCAGATTGATGTGCTGTTCCCGTGGGCGCCACGCACCCATGAGCGTGCACACACAGGCGCTGGTTGATGAGCCACTGCACCCTGCTGCTGATCGATGACCATTCGCTGATCCGTGCAGGGGTACGTGCGCTGGTGGCTGACATCCCTGGCTATCAGGTGATCGGCGAAGCCAGTGATGGTGCGCAGTTGAGCGAACTGACTGCCGCGCTTGACCCGGACATCATTCTGCTCGACATCTCGATGAAGCAGGTCAACGGCCTGGATGCGTTAGAGAAACTGCAACGGTGCATGCCGCGCAGCAAGGTGCTGATCCTGTCCATGCACACTGACTCCGCACTGGTCATGCGTGCCTTGCAAGCGGGGGCTCACGGTTATCTGCTCAAGGACACCACTGCCACCGAGCTTGCGCAGGCGCTGGATGCGCTGCGCAATGGCGACCGCTACCTGAGCCCTGCCATTGCCCACACCGTGATCCAGCAGGCGCTGACGGGCGCCGCTCCGCCGCTTGGGGAAGTTGCAGACACGCACAACCTCACTGCTCGCCAGCTGGAAATACTTCGCCTGGTGGTCCGCGGCAAATCAACCCGAGAGATCGCGGCGGGCCTGGGCCTGAGCATCAAGACCGTGGAAACCCACCGCGCCCAAATCATGAAACGGTTACAGATTCACGACGTGGCCGGTCTGGTGTTGTTCTGTGTCCGCGAGGGCATTATCAGTCTGGACGACTGAGGCGTGGCGCGTCGCTGAACAGTTGCGAGTCGGTAGGCAAATGCACCTTCAACGCCGCAGGGCGCGCAGTGAAGCGCAGGTTTTCGCCAGTCAATGGCTCGCCATCGAGGTTGATATCCAGGCCCTGCGCCGACTTCAGTGCCACCCAGGGCAGACGCGCGCGAATGAACATGTTGTCGATCCCCAGCCCGCCTTCCAGCAAGCCTTTGAGCGTACCCACCAGTTCCTGCGGCGCAGGCAGAATGCTGATGTCCAGCAAGCCGTCGTCAGCCAGCGCCGATGGGCACAGCACGTGGCCGCCGCCCGCCTGGCGTCCGTTGCCAATGCCCAGCGCCAGCAGGTCGCCGCTCCAATGGAAATCCGGACCGGTCAGTTCGCCATAGGCCGTACTCAGCTCGCTGAACCGGGTCAGGCCGGTGAACAGATACGCCGCGCCGCCGAGGACTTTCTTCAGGTCTTCGGAAGTATTAGCCGTCACCTGGCTGCCAAAGCCGCCGGTGGCCATGTTCATGAACAGCTTACCGCCCACCTCCCCCAGGTCCACCGCGCGCGCGGGTGCGGCAAGCAGGTCCAGCGCCGGGCCGGGTTCGAGAGGAACACCGGCAGCACGGGCAAAATCATTGGCCGTGCCCAGCGGCATGATGGTCAGCTCGGCTTCGCTGCCTGACAGCGCCAGGGCCTCGGCGATGTCACGCAATGTGCCGTCGCCGCCGCCAGCAATGATCTGCAAATGCCCCGCCGCCAACGCTTCGCTGACCAGCCGCTGGGCATCGCCACCTTCCCAGGTCAGCCGCACATCCAGCTCCCAGCCTTCGTCACGTTTGCGCTCGACCGCTTCACGCACTTCTTCGTTAAGCGCCTGCTTGCCATGCAGAATCAATAAAGCCCGTCGTGTCATCGCTGCCTGCTCCCAATAATTCGTTGCGAAAGATGTTGACCTCGGCGCACGGGAAAAGACCGGGCCAATGCCGATAATTTTTTGGATGCTGGCCTTTGTGCCTTTATTGCCCCCGTGAACGCTGGCCGAAGATGCCGCCACGGCTGGCCGTGCCACCCTCATATGAATCATCTAAAACAGGGATTTTTGAAGCAAAAAATGACTTTGGCTGGTTCATCGGCTTTACTCCACTACATCGTTATTTCCCAGCCTTTTCAACGACAATCACGGAGGATGCCTACATCACTAAAGTATTAGACCCGCAGTGCCGATATCAGAAATGCGGAGTGTGGACAGATCGGCGAGCGGGTGCCGGAAGACTGGATGCATTCGAATGCATTCAGTTTTTCCCATTTAAAGGTGCGATGCGCATGCGTGTGCCAGCCAGGGCGTCACGGACCGACAATGAAGCGAGGAAGCGATATGCGATTGCAGCCTGTTGACAGCCTCCTGCAAACCAAGACCAGCCTGATTGTCTACTTTCTGTTTGGCATCCGTCTGATGCACGGCCTGACCTGCATCCTGCCTGGCCTGCTTATTTTGCTGCTGTCCCGCGAAAATGCCGGCGACGTGCCGCATGGCTATTTTGCCGTGCAACTATTTTTCGGCCTGCTGGGGGTGCTGATCTTTCAGGTACTGGGGGTGTATTCCGAAGCCCTGTTCAGCAACGCCCTGCGTTTTCGCCTGATTATCCTGGCCTGGTCGGCGGCGTTCTGCCTGCTGCTGTTCATGCACCAGTCCCTGGCTTTTTTCGACTACATCGCCAACGAACATCTGGTGATCTGGTACTTGAGCAGTCTGGCGCTGTTCATCGTCGAGCGGCTGTTCCTGCTGGTGCTGTTCAAGCATCTGATGCAAAAAGGATTCTTCCTGCAGAACGCTGTCATCCTCGGGGCCACGGAAAATGGCCAGCGCCTGGCCGAGTACCTGCTGGACAATCAGGACATCCGCTCCGGCGTCAGCGGCTTCATCGATGATCGCATTCGTCGACTGCCAAAGACCGTGGCTGGCCTGCCGCTGCTGGGCAACTGCAACGACCTGGAACGCCTGATCCGCGAAGAAAAAGTCACCCAGGTGCTGGTGGCGCTGCCGTGGTCGGCGGAAAACCGTATGGATCACATCATCCGCGAGCTGCGCCGCTACCCGGTGAATGTGCTCCTGGTGCCGGACATGATTGCCTTCCGTCATACCCACAACCGCCTCACCGAAGTGGCCAATCTGCCGATGTTCAACGCCTCCGACGTGCCGCTGTCCGGCTGGTCGCCGTTGTTCAAGCGCATTGAAGACCTGATGCTGGCGGCCCTCGCCCTGATACTGCTCTCGCCCCTGATGCTGGCCATCGCCCTGGCAATCAAGCTGGATTCCCGAGGCCCCGTGCTGTTTCGGCAAAACCGCTACGGCTACAACAACCGCATGATCAAGGTGTGCAAGTTTCGCTCGATGCATCACCACCAGGCTGATGCCACAGCCGAGCAGCAGACAACCCGTGGCGACGCCAGGATCACGCGAGTCGGTCGCTTTATCCGCCGCACCAGCCTGGATGAGCTGCCGCAGTTGTTCAACGTGATCATTGGCAGCATGTCCATGGTCGGCCCGCGCCCCCACGCCACCGCGACCAAGGCCGCCGGCATCCTGTTCGAGCAGGCGGTGAAGGAATACACCTCACGTCATCGGGTCAAGCCGGGGATCACCGGCCTGGCGCAGATCAACGGATTCCGGGGTGAAACCGATACCGTGGAAAAAATCGAGAAACGGGTCGAGTTCGACCTGGAATACATCGAGAACTGGTCGGTCTGGTTCGACATTTACATTCTGTTGCGCACTGTGCCTGCAGTGCTCTTCACGCGAGAGGTTTACTGATGGGCGTTCTCATCCCTTGCATCATCTCCGGCGGCGCCGGTACCCGTCTGTGGCCCGTCTCGCGTGAAGCAATGCCCAAGCCCTTCATGCGTCTGCGCGATGGCGAAAGCCTGCTGCAGAAAACCTTCACCCGCGCCGCCAGCCTGCCGGGCGTAGGACGTCTGCTGACAGTCACCAGCCGCGAGGTGTATTTCCGCACCGTCGATGATTATCGGCAACTGAACAAGACACGGGCGGAGCTGGATTTCATTCTCGAACCCTTCGGCCGCAACACCGCCCCGGCCATTGCCGCCGCCGCGCTGCATGTGGCCAGGCTGTACGGCGAGGATGCGCAACTGCTGGTATTGCCTGCCGACCATTTGATCGCCGATGTGCCCGCATTTACCCGCGCGGTTCAGGCCGCACAGCGTCTGGCTGATCAGGGCTGGCTGGTGACTTTCGGCATTTCGCCGACCAAGGCAGAAACCGGCTTTGGCTACATCGAAAAAGGTCAGCCACTGAGCGCGGAAGGTTTTCAGGTCCAGCGTTTCGTTGAAAAGCCTGACCAGGCCACGGCCCAGGGCTATCTCGATGGCGGCCTGCATCTGTGGAACGCCGGGATGTTCTGCATGCGCGTCGACACCCTGCTTGAGCAGTTGCGCGAGCACGCTGCGGACGTGCTCGCGGCCGTCGATCACTGCCTTGCCGTGAGCCCGAGCAAAGCAGGCAACCACGAACTGCAGGTCGAGCTGGACCCCGAGTCATTTGCCCATGCAGCGGACATTTCGTTTGATTACGCACTGATGGAGCGCTCCAGCAAGGTCGCGGTGGTGCCCTGCGAGATGGGCTGGAACGACGTGGGCTCATGGCAGGCAGTGCGCGAGCTGGCACCCGCCGACGCCCACGGCAACCAGTGCAATGGCCCCACCGTATTGCACGATGTGAGCAACTGCTACATCGACTCCAAACGCATGGTCGGCGGCGTCGGCCTTGATGACCTGATCATCATCGACACCCCCGATGCGCTGCTGATTGCCGACGGCAAGCGCAGCCAGGACGTCAAGTTCATTGCCCAGGAACTCAAGCGCCAGGGCCACGACGCCTATCGCCTGCACCGCACCGTGACACGGCCCTGGGGCACTTACACCGTGCTAGAGGAAGGCAAGCGCTTCAAGATCAAACGCATTGTCGTCCGTCCGCAAGGATCGTTGTCGCTGCAGATGCACCACCACCGCAGCGAGCACTGGATCGTGGTCAGCGGCATGGCCCGGGTCACCAACAGCGAGCGTGAATTCATGCTCGACACCAATGAGTCGACGTTCATCAAACCTGGCCATACCCATCGGCTGGTCAATCCGGGCGTCATCGACCTGGTGATGATCGAGGTGCAGAGCGGCGAGTACCTGGGCGAAGACGACATTGTGCGTTTCACCGACGTTTACGGCCGCGTGGCTGAACCGCTAACGCCCAGCTGAGCGGGCAAGACGCGACACCCTGATACGCAGCACCGGTTGATCTGATTGTTTTACCCGCAGCGGGAGTAGTCGTTCATGCAAGACAGCAGTTTGGGGGTCGCCAGAAGCCTGTTGCTGGTGCTGGGCCTGTTGGCGCTTGGCGCCTGCAACACCGCGGCGCGGGTCGGCCTGCCCGATGACAAGGCGCAGATCGAAGCGGGCAAGGCCGCGGGTCTTGCGCTGGCGGGCAAGCCGCTGCCGCCGCAGCGGGTCCGACCCGGCGACACCCTGCGCATCGTGCGCAATACCGGGGAAGCACCGTCGATCTCTGCGTTCACCGCCAACTCTATTTACGAGCTGACGTTATTCCAGGTGCTCAGTGACGGCACGTTCAGCTACCCGTATATCGGCTCCGTGCAGGCAGCAGGCATGACGCTGCCGCAGCTGACCGCGCATTTGCAGGGCAAGCTGCAGGATGTCTACCGGGAAACGGCGATGACCATCAACATCTCGCAATCGCCGGGCAATACCGTGTTCGTTGGCGGCGCGGTGCGCAACTCGGTGTCGCTACCGGCCACGGTTGCCACCACCCTGGCCCAGGCCGTGATGGGCGCCGGCGGCGTCGCACCCGACGGCGACGCCACCCTGGTTGCGCTGTTGCGCCAGGAGGACAACGGCCTCTACAAGACCTACTTCTTCGACTACAGCAAGTTGCTCTGGGCCGACAGCAGCAGCCCACGCGGTCCGGTCCTGCTGCAGCGCGGCGATGTGGTGTTCGTGCCCAAATCGGCCACCGGTGACCGCGTCGACGGTGTGAATCTGTATTTCAACCAACTGATCCCTTTCGCCAAATCACTGGGTTTCGGCGTCAATTACAACCTGCGCAGCGAAAACTAGGGTCAGGGAAAAGACATGATCAATATCCGTTCACTGCGCGACCTGTTGCGCCTGCTGTTCATCTTCAAGGCTGAAGTCAAAATCACTGTGCTGGTGACTTTCGTGATCATCGTGCTGGGTGCTTTTCTGCTGCCCAATCGCTATGAGTCCACCGCGTTGCTGCTGGTCAAGCCCGGCCGTGACAGCAGTACGGTGCCCATCGAATTCGCCGACCGTCAGGCGATTGTCATTCCCAGCGCACAGCGCGACCCGATTCTCGATGAAGAACGCATGCTCATCGGCGGGCCGATCATCCGCACCGTCGCCGAGAAATACCTCGCGCAGGTCTCCAGTGCCGAAGGCGAGCACGGCGTTCTCGCGTCACTGAAAAACCTGCTCAAGGACACTGTCGCCTCAGTCATTGATGTGGCGCGCGGCGCCCTGCAACTGGTGGGACTGGTGGAGAAGCGCTCGCAACAGGAACGCCTGGCCGAAGACCTGGGCAAGAACTTCAAGGTGTCCCACGACCCTGGCTCCTCGGTGATGGAACTGACATTCACCTGGAATGACCCGGCCGTGGCCAGGGACGTGCTGGAGACCTGGATCACCGAGTACGAGCAGCAGCGCACCCGCGTGCTGGGCCGCGTAAGCCTCTATCAGTTTTACGAAACCGAAGTCAAAGCCACCCAGGCACGCATTCTCGGTTACAAACAGCAGATCCAGACCTATCTCAACCAGCTGGGCGCCGTCAGCATTGCCCAGCGCCTGGCCGATACCTCCCAGGGCCTCAATGACCTGACCACCGAGCGTAACAACACCTTGCGCTCGATTGCCTCGACCAAGGCGGGTATCGACAAACTGCTGGATCAACTGAGCAAGCAGGCGAAAACCGTCAGCGCCGGACGCGAGATGAGCCTGAACCCTAATCGTCAGGACCTGCAAATTCGCATCAACGGCAAGGAAGTTGAGCGCCAGGAACTGTTGCGCTCGTTCAAGGAAGGTGCCCCGCCGGTGATAGCGGTGAATCAGGAGATCGCCAACCTGCAGAAACTGCTGAGCCAGCAGGACCCAACCATCCAGCGCTCGGAAAGCATCACCCCGAACCCGATCTACAACCGCATGCAAAACGTGCTGGCCGATCAGCAAGCCAGCTACGCGCGCCTGCAGACCCAACTGGCGCAACAGACGCTGCAACTGGCGCAGTGGGAAAAGGACCGCCAGCTGGCGCTGAACCTGGAACCGGAGCTGTCGCGCCTGCAAGGAGAACTGGACGCTGCCGAGAAAAGTTTCGCGCTGTACAGCAGCAGCCTGGAAAAAGCCCGCATCGATCGCGAGCTGGACCGTAGCCAGATCAGCAACATTGCCGTGATCGAGGAGGCCACCTACAACCCGAGCCGGGTGTTCCCGAAAAGCATGCTGATGCTGCTTTTGGCCCTGCCGCTGAGCATCGGCGTGGGCCTGGTAGCGCTGTACTTTTTCTACCTGCTGGATCAGCGCATTCACGACGGCGACAAGATCGAAACCCGCTTCGGCGTGCCGGTCTGGACCAGCCTGCAGGAGTTGGGCACCACGGAAAACGTGCGCAACACGGCGTTCACCGCCAGCCTGCACCGCCTGTACGGCATTCTGCCGCTACGCCAGGTGGCCGAAAAAGGTCTGGCGCTGGGCTTCACCTCATCGCGGGTCGGCGAAGGTGTGACCTTCATCATTGATCACCTGGCCCAGCTGCTCGGCGAGCAAGGCCATCGGGTGCGCCGCGAAGGGCCGGGGCCAGCGGCGCCTGGGGAAATCGTATTGATCGATGCGGCCAGTATCTTCACCAACCAGGATGCCTTTGCCCTGTTGCGCGAAGCCGATCTGATCCTGTTGGTCGTCAAGGCCGAAGAGACCACAGTGCCCATGCTGGAAAACGTTCTCGCCACCCTTAATACCGCGTTCAAGAAAGTCGACGGCATCATCATCAACCGTCGCCGCTACAAAGTGCCCAAGCGGGTGCTTGATTTCCTCAAGCGTTTCCAGAGCCGAGGCTGACATGCACATCGCCCTCCTCGCACCACTGCCCCCCGAGCAGAACGGCATCGCCGATTACGCGGGCTACCTCAAACGCGCGCTGGAAGCGCTTGACGTCCAGGTCAGCACGCCACTGGCCGGCATCGGCAATGATCAGGCCCTGGCGGTTGAGCGCGTGGCGCAGCAAGACTGGCGCGGCATTGATCTGGTGCACGCCGAAATCGGCGGCGGGCGGCTGGCCGAATTCCACGCCTTGCGCAGCCTGCGTCAGCGCTTCCCTGCCCTGCCGTTGACGGCAACGGTGCATGATCCCGAGCGTCTGGTGTGGCGTCGGGCGAGCCTGCCCTGGCCCTTGTCGCTGGCCAGTTCACTGCGCTCGCCACTGCCGGAAATCGCCACCGTGCTCGCCGACCCCCTGTGCCTGCATGAAGAACGCCAGCTGGCGCGGCAGATGACCCGGCTGATCACGCTGACTCAAGCAGGCAGCACCGCGCTGCGCCTGCGCATGGGCCTTGAGCCTGAACAAATGGCGGTCATCGCCCATGGCAACCTGGCCATTGCGCCTGCGTCGCTGCCGCCCCTGCAGCCGCTGCGGCTGCTCTACTTCGGGTTTATTTATCGCGGCAAGGGCATCGAAGACCTGCTCGACGCCATGGCCGAGCTGTTCACCCAACAACCGCAGCTGCGCGCCCGCGTGCGCCTGACCTTGGCCGGGGGCAGCGAGCCGGAGATGGCGTTCGGCCCTTCCGGCAGCTATCTCGACCAATTGCGCCTGCGGATTCGGCAGTTGGGCTTGAGCGACCTGATCGACTGGGACCTGGACCTGCCCGCTGAACGCATCGCCCAGGTGATCCAGGCCCATCATGTGATGGTCCTGCCGTACCGGGAGTCGAGCAAACTCAAGCTGCTTGGCACCTTGCGCGGCACCAGCGGCGCGTTGTCCTGGGCGGTGGCATGCGGGCGTGGGGTCATCACCTCGGATGCCCGCTCGTTTGCCGAAGAGGTGTCCCACGGCAACGGCATGATTTTCCCGCAGGGTAACGTGGCCGCGCTGACCAGCGCTCTGAGCGAGCTGTGCAGCCAGCCCGAGCGCGCCGGGCAATGGGCACAACAGGCGGCGATCCTGGGCCGTGAGCGTGTCTGGAGCCAGACCGCGGAGCGTTTTCGTCAGCTGTTCCAACAGGCGTGTGAGGCGAACTGACATGAGAGCTGCAGCAGGTTTGTTACTGGCAAGTATTTGCCTCAACGCGGCGTTGCCCGGCGATGCGCAAGCGGAGACCGTGTTGCGCGCACCGCGCGCGGTGGTCTGGCAGGACTTTCTGGGGGTCAACGCGCAGTTTCAGTATTTTTCTCCGACGATCTACAAAGAGCAGATGAACCAGCTGGATGCGTTGGGGCTGAACTGGATACGCCTGACCCTCCACTGGCCGATCATCGAGCCGGTGCGGGATAAATTCGCGCTGAGCGAACTCGACGGCGCGATGGCAGCGATGAAAGCCCACCACTACAACATCCTGGCCTACATGGTCGGCTCCGCACCCTACGCCAGCAGTGCGCCGGAAGGTGTCCCCAGCCGCGATCAGTATCCGCCGCAGGACTTCAACCTGTTCGCCGCACGCATGGTCACGCTGGTCAAGCGCTATCCGCAGGTCGACAACTGGCAGGTGTGGAACGAACCCAACATCATCTGGCTGCCCAGGGAAGACCCGGTTGCCTATGACCGGCTGCTGACCACCACGGCCGACGCCATTCGCGCCGCCGCGCCAGACAAGACCCTCGTCACGGCCGGGATGGCCTACTACAGCCAGATGCACAGCACGCCCGGTTACATGCTCAAAACCCTGCTCGACGCAGGCCTGGGCAAACGCAATATAGTCGCCGCCTACCATCCCTACTCCGAGTACCCGGAAGGTGATTCACCGCCGGACCGGGACTTTCTGGTGCGGGCCAAAACCGTCAATGAGCTGCTGCACAGCAACGGCGTACAACAGGTCTGGGCCACCGAATGGGGCTGGTCAAGCTATGACGGCCCGGTTGAGATGCAGGCGGTCATTGGTTTGCAAGGTCAGGCCGATTACACCCTGCGCCGCCTGGCCCTGATGAGTGCACTGGATTACCAGCGTATCTTCCTGTTCAACCTCAGCGACCTTGATGCCCGCGCCAGCGCGCGCGATCAGGCGTACGGCCTGCTTGACCTTGCAGGCAAACCGAAACCGGTCTACACCGCCTTGCGCAATTTCCTCACCATCACCGGCCCGCGCCTGGAGCCCGCCGAGCCACCGGCCGTGGCGTCCGTGCCCAGCGATCTGTACGCCGTGCCCTGGTCGCGCAGCGATGGCAGCCGCCTGTTGATGTTCTGGAGTGCCAGTGGCACCACCCTGCATTTTCCGGCGATCACCTCAGCCGTGCTTCATGACCCACTCGATGGCTCGCGCATCGAGCTGAGCGGCGTCTCGGGGGTCAGCCTGGCCCTCAAGCCGTCCCTGCAAATCCTGGAATGGAAACCTTGAGCATGCGAATTCTCTGGACACTCCCTTACATGCCGTGGCCTACCACCAGTGGTGGCAAGACCCGCGAATACCACCTGCTGCGCCACCTGGCGGCGCGCGGGCACCGGATCACGCTGCTGGTGCAGTCGAAGAATCCGGTCGAACAGGCCAGTCGCGATGCCCTCGAACCCTGGCTCGAGCGCCTCATTGTGGTCCAGCGTCGCCCGCTCAAGAGCCTCAGAACACTGCTCGCCGTGGCGTTCGCACCGGCGCCCATGCTGGCCTGCGTCAACGGCTACGCGCCGCACCTGAGTGAAGTCTTCGCGCGCCTGCTGGAGGAGCCCTGGGACATCATTCAGTTGCAACACAGCTACGGCTTCCAGGCGCTGGAAAAACCGCTTAAACAGTCGGGCAAACCGTTTGTGCTCACCGAGCACAACGTCGAGTCTGCCATGGGCGCCTCCAGCTATGACCGCTTGCCAGCCTGGGCCGGGCTGTTCGCCCACTATGATCGCTGGCGGTATCGCAACTGGGAACAACGCGTATTCGCGCAAGCCACGCAGTTGATCGCCGTGACTGAAGACGACGCCAAGGAGATCAGCCGCCTCAGCGGTCAGGCCACGGCAGTGGTGGTGAACAGCGTCGACTCTGGCTATTACGCCGAGGTCAAATCCGACCCCTATTGCAACCGTATCCTGTTTATCGGCAACTACGAATACGGGCCCAATGTCGATGCTATCGAGTGGGCGATGGAAGAAATCATGCCGAAAATCTGGCAACAGTCACCCACCGTGCGGTTCGCCATCTGCGGCTTCGCCCTGCCTGACAGCTGGCGCGAGCGCTGGCCTGATCCGCGTATCGAATGGCAAGGTTTTGTGCCCGATTTGCGCGCCTTGCAGCGCAACACGGCGCTGTTTTTCGTGCCCCTGCGTCAGGGTGGCGGCTCCAAGCTCAAGGTGCTCGAAGCCATGGCTGCAGGGTTGCCAGTGGTGACCACGGCCCAGGGCGCCTCCGGCCTGGCGGTGGTCAACGGCGAGCATTACCTGGGCAGCGACGACGCCGATGAGCTGGCACGGATCGTGGTCGAGGCGCTGAACGAACCGGCGCGTTTGGCGCAGATCGGTGAGGCCGCGCGACGCTTCGTGCAGGCGCATCATGACTGGGCGTCTTCCGCCGTCCGCCTCGAACGCATTTATGCCCGGCTGCTACCCGTGCAACCCCACAAGGACAAGGAGCTGCGTCCATGCGTGTAGGCCTCGATTACCGTCCTGCCACCAGCTACCCCAACAGCGGCATCGGTCGACAGAACCTGGCCATCGAAGAAGCGTTGCGGGCAAACCCGGCGACCCAGGTGCAGTTGTTCAGCGTCGCACCGCTGGACCACCCCATTCGCCGCCTGGCGCACTGCCCCTCCTGGGGCACGCCGCTCAATGGCGTGCACCGCCTGCCCGAACGTCTGCGCTTCGAAGCCATGTTCCTGCCCGGCGCGTTGCGCGATGCCGAGGTGCAGACCTACATCTGCAACATGAACATGGGCTTGCCGGTGGGCCGCAAACCCAAGGGCATGCGTTACGTGCTACAACTTCATGACCTGTTCCAGCTCACGCTTGCCAACAGCCACGGTTCCAGGCTCAAGGCGCGCATTTACGGGGTGACCGATCGCCTGTCCATTGGCCACTCGGTGCGGGTGGCCGACCGCATCTGGACGCCGTCGCAGTTCACGGCCGAGGAATGCGCTCGCCTGTTCCCCGAGAGCCGCGACAAACTGCGAGTGCTGCCGGGGCTGGTTACCGGCTGGAGTGGCGAACCCGCCAGCCTGCAAGGCTGGAACCTGCCCGAGCGCTATTGGCTGTGTGTCGGCACCCGCGAGCCACGCAAGAACATGGCCTGGTTCATTGATGCCTGGCAAAGCGCGCGAGTGCATCACGGCAACCTGCCCGAGCTGATTCTGATCGGCTCCGCACAGGATCTGCACCAGGGGCTGCGAGCCTTGCCGGGGCTGCATTTTCTCAGTGACATCAGCGAAGCCGAACTGCACGCGGTGTACGCCCGGGCCGAACGCCTGTGGCAGCCGTCCTACGCCGAAGGCTTCGGCCTGCCGGTGGTCGAAGCGATGAGCGTCGGCACACCGGTGGCCGTCGCCAGCGGTTCATCCCTGGACGAAGTCACCGCCGCCGACAGCCCGCGTTTTTCGCCCACAGACACGGCCGCTCTGATTACCCTCATGGGCGAACTGGCCACAACGCCGACAGAAGACGTACAGGGCCTGAAAGCCTGGGCGGCACGCTATGGCCGAGCGGCCTTTCAGCAGCGCTTCGACCAGTTGATCGAGGAATTGCGCTGATGCCACTGGCGATGCCCGTCGGCCTGCTCTTCGCGTTGTTGTTCGGCGTGCTGTGCTGGCTGCTGCCAGCGAGCAAGGTGCTGGCGGCGATGATCGGCGTGGCAGGCATCGCCACGGTGATCCGGCATCCGCGTTTCGGGCTGTTGCTGTTCGGCGTGCTGGCGACCTTCCTGCCCTACTCGACAGTGACCATCGGTATCCGCACGACGATTTCCGAAGCCCTGTTAATGCTGGTCTGGGTCGCGTACCTGGCGCAGCGCATGTTCAGCGACCCGGCGCCGCTGCAACCGCTGCTGCGCACTGAACGTCTGCTCATCGCGCTGATGGTCTACAGCGCGGTGCCGCTCATTGCCGGGCAATTGAGCATCAGCGCCGCGGGCAACGGGCCCATCAACTGGGCACGCTGGCTGTTCAACCTGTCGGCGCTGTTTCTGGTGCCGCGCCTGCTGGAAAAGCAGAAATACCGGGAACAGATGATCAGCGCGCTGCTGCTCGGCACGCTGCTGTTGCTGGTGTTGTCGATTACCGTGTTCCTCAGGAACCGCTCGGCGGCCGACATTATTCCGGTGCTGGCCAGCCTCGGCTATGGCGGCATCGATGTGCTTGACGACAGCCTGATCTCCCTGGCCAGCCGCATGGGCTCGCCGTGGATGCATCCTAACGTTGCCGGCGGCGCCATGGCGCTGATCGTGCCGCTGGCGTTCTGCATTGGCATGACCCGCAGCGGGCGGCCGAAGGCGCTGGGCTTTGCCGTGGCGATCCTGGGCAGCATCGGCCTGCTGCTGACCGGCTCTCGCGGCGCGCTGGTCAGCCTGGTGCTGGTGATGATGTGGATGGCGCGCAAGCGGGTGCCGTTTATTGGGCGCGTGCTCATGGGCGGTGGCGTCACCGGGGCGTTATTGCTGATGTTCTACCCGCCGTTGCAGGATCGCATCTTTGCGCTGTTCAGCAGTGATGACACCAGCACCGCCATCCGCTTCCTCGAATACAGCCATTTCCCCGACGCCATGGCGTTGTTTCCCCTGGGCATCGGTTTCAAGATCGATCCACCGGTGCCGGGGATGACGTTGTTCGGCATCTCCAATCTGTGGCTGAACTTCATTTACAAAATGGGCATCCCCGGCATGCTGCTGTTCATCGCGGTGACTGTCAGCTGGTGGCGTGAAATCCGCCCGCAACAGGGGTTCATCACGCTGACCCACGACAACGCCATCTGGCTGGGCACCACCACCGGCCTGCTGGCGGCCCTGACCAGCGGCCTGTTCGACCACTATTTCAGTTTTACCAGCGTGCTGATCGCACTGTTCTGGCTGATGCTGGGCATCAACCTGCAAGAAGCCAGGCGTTTGAAAACCCGGACAGCCGTCCAGCAAGCATCACCCGAGCAGGAATCACGACCATGAAACATCGCATGCTGCACTCCCATGACCTGCGTCTGGACCTGCCTGCCTACGCGCGAAAAATGGGGGTCGAAAGCGAAGAGTTGCACAGTGCTTATGAATGGATGCTGGAAAACGAGGTGTGCTTTGAAACCCCGCACAAGGGCCGCACCCTGTGTTTCATCAGCTACCTCAACATCGAACCGCGGATTGAACACCCGCTGGCGCGGCGCTTTTATCGATTGCTGGCCAGCGAGACCAAAGGCGGGCTGATCCCGCTGTATGGCATTAACTGGCCCACCCTGCGCGACCGCCTGCTGCGCACTTGGGAGCAGGCCTACAACATTCTCATCTGCAAGATCCCCAGCCATACCCTGCGCCTGCTCTGGCTGCGCATTGGCGGCGCGAAGATCGGCAAAGGCTCCAGCGTCTGGCGCAACACTGAAGTGCTGGGTGTTGACGGCCTGCGCATCGGTGACGACAGCACCGTGGGCTGGCACTGTCAGCTGGACGCCCGCGGCGGGCTGATCATCGGTGACCATGTGACCATTGCCTCCCACGTATTGATCATCGCCGGGGGGCATGACCTGCAGGCGCCGGAGTTCTGGGCCGTGGGCGGTCCGGTGTACATCCACGATTACGCCTGGATCTGCAGCCGCGCGCTGCTTTCCTTCGGGGCCGACATCGGCGAAGGCGCTGTCGTGGGCGGTGCTGCCGTGGTCTCCAAGCCCATCCCGCCGTATGCCATCGTCAGCGGGCCAAACGCCGAGATCAAAGGCGAGCGAGTGCGCAACCTCAACTACAAGGTGGGCGGCAAGGGCCTGTTCACTTTGTTCCATTAAGGCACGCGCATGCTGGGTTCGACGTTGTGGCTGACGCTGGCCACGCTCACCGGTCTGGCCGCAGGCTTCGCCCGTGAATGGCTGTTGGTCGCGGCCTGGGGCGCGGGGGCGCAAAGCGATGCGTTTCTGGTGGCGATGTTTCTCCCCGAGGCGATACGCATGGCGCTGGCCGCCGGGCTGCTGAGTGCTGCCGCGTTGCCGTTGTATCAGCGCCGCAACGAGGCTGCGCAACAGCGCTGGCTGGGTGCGCTGGCGCCTCGTCTGTTGGTGACGGGCCTGGGTATAGCGCTGCTGCTCAACCTGGGCGCCCCGCTGTGGGTACACGGCGTCGGGCCCGGGCTGGACGAAAACGGGCTAGCCTTGGCCAGCAACGGCCTGCGCTGGCTGGCGTGGTGTGCGCCGGGTTTCCTGCTTCACGCGCTGCTGTGCATTCCATTGCAGGCACGCTCGCGCTTCGTCATGGCGGGCCTCGGTTCGCTGCTGTTCAACCTGCCTCCGGTGCTTTACCTGACAATTGCAAAGCACAGCGCGACGCCCGTGGGTCTGGCGACGGCCTGCGTGGCGGGCAGTCTGCTGATGCCCGGCGCCTTGCTGCCCGCCCTGTATCGCCTGGGCTGGAGACCCTGGCGCTGGCACCACGAGCCCGGCGCCAGTGGCGAACTGCTGCGCCGGATCGGCCCGTTGCTGAGCAGCAATCTGGCCAGTCAGGGCCTCGCGTTACTTGAACGCGTGGTTGCGTCATTGCTCGGCGAAGGCGCAGTGACCTGGGTCAACCTGGCGCGCAAGCTGATCAATCTGCCGCTGATTGCACTGATGAGCCTGAATCAGGTGCTGCTCGGTCTGATGAGCGGCAGCGCAGCCGAGCAACGCCTGCTGTTACTGAGCAAGGGTTTGAGCACGGCGACATTGCTGACGCTGCCTGCCATCGCCGGGCTGATTGGCGCCTCTGCGGCGCTGGTGGTCCTGCTGCTGCCCAGCCTCGCTCACGGCGGTCCGTTGCCGGAACTGCTGGCCTGGTTCGCCGTACCGCTGATGTTCGGCGCCTGGAACGCGCTGTTGGCCCGGTATGCCTATGCCGCGGGCGATACGCGCATGCCGCTTGACTGCGAGCTGTTCGGCAGCCTGTGCAATGCCCTGCTACTGGGCGTACTGCCGTACTTCTTCGGCTTGACCGGCATTGCCCTGGCCGCCCTGATCGGCGCGATGGTCACCGGCCTGCTGCTGATGCGACGTCAGGGTCTGCTGCACGTTGTGCCCTGGCGCAGTCAATGGACCCTGGGCGCCGCGGCGATGCTGCTGGCAGCGCTGATGCTGCACCCAATTGATGATATCTGGCTGCAGCTGGGGTTGAGCTGTGCGTATGGCGCGGTGTTGCTGGTGGGGTTGGCGTTGTGGTTGAGACCTTGGCGGGGCTGACATTGTTGGTGTGGGAAACTCTGTGCGTATATCCATTGGCGCAGTAACGGCTGCTTTGGGGGTTGCACCCTTACGGCGCCTCACTTTTGAAGGCCGGCTTCCGGCTTTATCAACAGTAAGGCGCTGTAAAAGCGCAACCACTATCAGCCGTTGCCGCGAATCGAACAGGTACACCGCCCGCCTTCGCACCCCGATGACTAATCATCCGCGGCCCGAAATCACCGAGATGCTGCGGGATATGTCCAACGCGACTCGCCACGCCGCGCCCATCATCCACTTTCAAGCACAAGCATTTCGAATTTTTACCCTACTGCCGTTGCCCAATCATCTATCGATGACAACCCACCCCCTCCCGATAACAAGAGAGCGCCGTTATGACTGAGCAACCGAAAGACCAGGAATCGAAACGCGAGGACCTTGACCATAAACCGGAAAACGCCGGAAAAGTCGGCGAGCAGAACAAGCGGATTAACGAGCAAGGTGGCGAACAGGAAACGCCTGGCACACCGGCGGCCGAGAAGCGCCGTTAATTAGAAGTGAAGACGGGCGGGACTGGCCGGGCCCAGCTCGCGGCGCAGGCCTCATCAAGCATCGCGTCGCTGATACTCAAACCCACCGGTCTCTTGCCCCTGCACGTCGCCGACACCTTCCACGGTCAACCACCAGGCATTGCCGCGACTGGGGTATTGCACATAAAAAGGCTCACCCATCTGCGGCGTGCTGATGGCAACATTCTGCTCCCAGGCCAGCGCCAGAATGCGGTCGAACGGTTCATGCCAGGCATGCATCGCCAGGTCGAATGTGCCGTTGTGAATGGGCAGCAACCAGCGCCCGCGCACGTCCAGATGCGCCTGCAGAGTCTGCTCCGGCTGCATGTGCACATCGGGCCATTGCGCGTTGTAAGCCCCGGTTTCCATCAGCGTCAGATCGAAGGGGCCGTATTGCTCGCCGATGGTCTTGAAGCCATCGAAATATCCGGTATCACCACTGAAAAAGATTCGCTGGTTTTCGTCATGCATGACCCAGGACGCCCACAAGCTGCGATTTGCGTCGCGTAGCGTGCGGCCGGAAAAGTGCTGTGAAGGCGTGGCGACGAACTGCATGCCATGAACCTCGGTGGATTGCCACCAGTCCAGTTGGCGGACCTTGGCCGCAGGCACACCCCACTGCATCAAGGTGTCGCCCACGCCCAAGGGGGTCAGAAAATGTTCGGTCTTGGCCTCTAGCGCCTTGATCGCCATGTGATCGAGATGGTCATAGTGGTTGTGCGACAGAATCACCGCCTTGATCGGCGGCAGCTCGTCGAGGCTGATTGGCGGTTGATGAAAGCGCTGAGGACCGGCCCATTGCACGGGCGATGCACGTTCGGCAAATACCGGGTCAGTCAGCCAGAACACGCCGCGCATTTTCAGCAGGACCGTGGAATGGCCAAGGCGGTAGACCGTGTAGTCCGGCGCAGCGAGCAGTTGCTGACGCGACAGGGGCTGCAGCGGGATCTCCCCTGCAGGGCGGGTAACCGATGGTTTCTTGAACGTCATATTCCAGAAGATCCCCAGGGTCTTGAAAAAGCCCATGCGGCTCATGGCAACCGGGTTGCGATAGCGGCCCTCGTGCTTTTGCAGGGTGGGTAACGGCTGGGCTGAGGACTGCGCTGTGATCTTGGCCATGGTGTGCTGACTCCTGGGGGTTGCCGCTTTGCCCATCATCCACCCGCTTTGCACGAGAGGAAAGAACGATAATGTATTACCGACTATTACACTACACGGTGTAGTTTTAAGCTTGCATCATCAGTGGTGACAAGTAAACTGCTTAGTGTAATTTTCTCTAAACGACTGTTTGAAGCGAGACCTATGACTGCTCCCCAGCGCCTCACCGACCGCAAACGCGAAGCCATTGTGCAAGCGGCCATTGCCGAGTTTCGCGACACCGGTTTCGAGGTCACCAGCATGGATCGCATTGCGGCGCGGGCTGAAGTGTCTAAACGCACCGTCTACAACCACTTTCCCAGCAAGGAAGAACTGTTCGCCGAAATCCTCCAGCGCTTGTGGTGCCGCATCGGCGAGATTCCGGATTCGTTGTACCGCCCCGGCGGCCAGTTGCGCGAACAGTTGCGCGGGATGCTGCAAGCGAAAATGGAGACCTTGTCTGACCCCAACTGCCTGGATCTGGCCAGAGTGGCACTGGGTGCCACGATACACTCCCCGGAACGCGCGCAGATCTGGCTGGCTCGTCTGGACGAACGAGAAGAAACCTTCGCCGCGTGGATCCGTGATGCCCAGGCCGACGGGCGCATGAAACCCGCTGATCCGACCTTTGCAGCGACACAGATGCACGGGCTGCTCAAGGGCTTCTCTTTCTGGCCCCAGGTCACCTTCAACAGGCCGGTCCTGGGCGCCGAGCAGCAGACTGAGGTAATTGAGTCAGCCTTGGATCTGTTTCTGGGCTGGTACGAAATCCCGTTGTGAACCATGACCAGTCAGGCATTACAAGCGAGGGGAATGGCAGCCCTGAAAACTAGTTTCACTATTTGATTTTTATTTGTTATTTCGTGTAATTTATTTTCACCACGAAAACAGAGATAAAAATAATGACTGCCTGTGATCGCGCTCTTGCCACCCTGCACCACCTTTTTGCTTCGTTTCTGCCGAGTACTTTCCAGTTGCCCAAACGCTGACGGCTCTGCCCGTTGCTGTTGTGCCTATCTACTCTGCAAGGAACTGCTGCCATGCCCGCCTCCCCTGGAATTTCACTGCTGGTCTACGCTGCCGTCGCGATCATCGCCCTGATCGTGCTGATCGCGCGTTATCGCCTCAATCCCTTCATCGTGATTACCCTGATTTCGGTGGGCCTGGCGCTGGTTGCCGGCATGCCCGCCAGCGGGGTGGTCGCCTCCTACGAGGCAGGCGTGGGCAAGACGCTGGGCCATATTGCGCTGGTGGTTGCGCTGGGCACCATGCTCGGCAAAATGATGGCTGAATCGGGTGGTGCCGAGCAGGTAGCGCGCACCCTGATCGACCGTTTTGGCGAACGCAACGCGCATTGGGCGATGGTGTGCATCGCTTTTCTGGTGGGTCTGCCGTTGTTCTTCGAGGTCGGTTTCGTGCTGCTGGTGCCGATTGCCTTCACGGTGGCGCGGCGCGTGGGGGTGTCGATTCTGATGGTCGGCCTGCCCATGGTCGCCGGACTGTCGGTGGTGCATGCGCTGGTGCCGCCACACCCGGCGGCAATGCTGGCGGTTCAGGCGTACCAGGCGTCAGTAGGGCAAACCCTGTTCTACGCCATTTTGATCGGCATTCCGACGGCAATCATCGCGGGGCCCGTGTATGCAAAGTTCATCGTTCCGCGCATCCATTTGCCTGCCGAGAATCCGCTGGCGCGGCAGTTTCTCGATCGTGAACCGCGAGCGAAGCTGCCCAGCTTCGGCCTCACCATGGCGACGATCCTGCTGCCCGTGGTGCTGATGCTGCTGGGCGGCTGGGCCAACCTGATCAGCGCACCGGGCAGCGCTATCAATGGCTTTCTGCTGTTCATCGGCAACTCGGTGATCGCGCTGCTGCTCGCCACCTTGCTGAGTTTCTGGACGCTGGGTATCGCCCAGGGTTTCAATCGCGACTCGATATTGAGGTTTACCAATGAATGCCTGGCGCCGACAGCCAGCATTACCTTGCTGGTCGGCGCCGGTGGCGGCTTGAACCGCATTCTGGTCGACAGTGGCGTGACCAGTCAGATTGTTGGCCTGGCTCAGGACTTTCACTTGTCCCCCCTGCTCATGGGCTGGTTATTCGCGGCGCTGATGCGGGTAGCGACGGGCTCGGCAACTGTGGCGATGACCACTGCTTCGGGGATCGTCGCGCCGGTGGCCATGGGCCTGGGCTATCCACATCCGGAGCTGCTGGTGTTGGCGACGGGCGCAGGGTCGGTGATTTTTTCCCACGTCAATGATGGCGGTTTCTGGCTTATCAAGGAGTATTTCAACATGACCGTAGCGCAAACCTTCAAAACCTGGACGGTATTGGAGACGCTGATTTCAGTCGTCGCCTTTGCCTTCACCCTGGGCCTGGCGCAGGTGCTCTGAGTGGATATTCTGTATCAGATCCGCGCACGTCAGGATTCCCTCAGCGCCGGTGAAGGCCGCATCGCCAGGCTTCTGCTCAGCGACATCAACTTTGCCGCGAGCGCAAGCCTGGATGAGCTGGCCAGCCGGGCGCAAGTCAGCAGCGCGACGTTGTCGCGCTTTGCCCGCAGCATCGGGTGCCGCGACCTGCGTGACCTGCGCCTGCAACTGGCTCAGGCCAGCGGCGTCGGCAGCCGCTTCCTCAACCCGGAGCAGGCGCCCGAGCAATCAGCGTTTTTCAGCCAGATTGTCGGCGATATCGAAGCCACGCTGCGTCAGCATCTGGCGGGGTTCGCAGAAGCCGACTTCGCCGCTGCAATGGCCTGCCTCGCCGACGCCCGGATGATTCACACGTTTGGCATGGGCGGCTGCTCCAGCCTGTGCAGCGAGGAGCTGCAAACCCGACTGGTGCGCCTGGGCTACCCGGTTGCGGCCTGTCGAGATCCGGTGATGATGCGCCTGATCGCCGCCACGCTGGGCCCGCAGCACAGCCTGATCGTCTGTTCGCTGAGCGGCCGTACTCCGGAACTGCTGGATGCCGTCACCCTGGCGCGCAGTTATGGCGCCCGGGTCCTGGCCATCACTCTGCCCGGCTCCCCCCTGGCGCAGCTGGCTGAAGTGATACTGCCTTTGCAGATCGCCGAAACCAACTTCATCTACAAACCCACTGCTGCACGCTACGGCATGCTGCTGACCATCGACGTGTTTGCCACCGAGTTGGCGCTGCTGAGCCCTGAAGACAATCAGGAACGGCTGCGCCGGATCAAACTGGCGCTGGACGACTACCGCGGTGGCGAAGACGGCATGCCGCTGGGAGACTGAACCATGATGTATGACCTGATCATTCGCGATGCGCTGATCATCGATGGCAGCGATACGCCCGGCGTGCGCGCCGACGTGGCGATTGCCGACGGCCTGATTCAGCGTATCGGCAATCTGGCCGGTACCGAGGCAAGCGCAGAGGTGATTGCTGCAGGCCGCGTGCTGGCACCGGGTTTCATCGACGTTCACACTCATGACGATACGGTCGTGATTCGCCAGCCGGACATGCTGCCCAAGATCAGTCAGGGGGTGACGACGGTCATCGTCGGCAACTGCGGCATCAGCGCGTCACCCGTTTCGCTACGCGCCAATCCCCCCGACCCGATGAACCTGCTGGGCGACGCCGCTGCCTTTGTCTATCCATGCTTTGCCGATTATCGCGCAGCCGTCGAAAAAGCCCGGCCCGCCGTCAATGTTGCGGCACTGATCGGCCACACCGCGTTGCGCAGCAATCACATGGATGACCTGCTGCGTAGCGCCAGCACGGATGAGATCGCCGCCATGCGCAGGCAGTTGCATGACAGCCTGGAAAACGGCGCACTGGGCTTGTCCACTGGCCTGGCCTATGCCTCGGCCTTCGCGGCCGAAACAGCTGAAGTCAAGCAACTGGCAGAAGAGCTGACCGCCTTCGGGGCGGTGTACACCACCCACTTGCGCAGCGAGTTCGAACCGGTGCTGGAGGCCATGGCCGAAGCCTTCGACATCGGCCGCCATGCGCGCTCGCCAGTGGTGATTTCACACATGAAATGCGCAGGCGCGGGTAACTGGGGCCGCAGCCCGGACTTGCTGGCGGCGCTGGAACGGGCAGCGCGGCATCAGCCGGTGGGCTGCGACTGCTACCCTTACGCGGCCAGCTCGTCGACCCTGGACCTGAAACAGGTAACCGACGCCTTCCGCATCACCATCACCTGGTCGACGCCACACCCGGACCAGGGCGGACGCGATCTCAAGGCCATCGCCGCCGACTGGAAGCTCTCGCTGCTGGACGCGGCACGCAAGCTGCAGCCAGCGGGCGCGGTCTATTACGGCATGGATGAAGGCGACGTCGAACGCATCATGGCACACCCCTTGACGATGATCGGCTCCGACGGTCTACCGGAAGATCCCTTTCCGCATCCACGCCTGTGGGGCGCCTTCCCCCGGGTGCTTGGCCATTTCAGCCGGGATAGAGGGCTGTTCCCGCTGCACACCGCAGTGCACAAGATGACCGGGCTTTCCGCTGCCCGTTTCGGCTTGCAGCAGCGAGGTCTGATTCGAGAAGGCTACTGGGCCGATCTGGTGCTGTTCAACCCGCAAACCGTGCGCGATGTCGCGGATTTCAACAATCCGCAGCGCGCTGCCGAAGGGATTGACGGCGTCTGGGTCAATGGCCGTTTGAGCTACGCCGACGGCAAACGTCAGGGTGAGCGCCAGGGCAGGTTTCTGCCCCGCAGTGGATCGCTGGTGGATGGGTTTGGAACAAATTCTGGCCTGCGCATAGATGAGCACCTGTAGGAGCCAACTTGTTGGCGAGGCGTCCTGACTGTTGAATCAGGCCCTACGCTTCGCCAACAAGTTGGCTCCTACAAAGAGCAATGGCGCCTGATTGACAGAGTTCAATCCAGCACCACCGCGCGACACTCACCAAATCCTATGGACACCTTGCCCTCGCGTTGGCAGCGGGCCCTGAGGATCACTTCGTCACCCGCCTCCAGGAAACGTCGCACTTCGCCGCCAGGCAGATCGATAGCGTGCTTACCGCCCTCGGTGATTTCCAGCAGACTGCCAAGCTGCCCGGAATGAGGGCCTGACAGCGTGCCAGTGCCCAACAGATCACCGGGCTGCATCAGACAGCCGTTGACGCTGTGATGCGCCAGCATCTGCGCCACGGTCCAGTACATGTTCAGGGTGTTGCTGCTGGCCAGTCGATGGGCACCGATGCCCTGCTCTTTCATGCGCCGCGTCAGCAGCAGCACGTGCAGTTCGATGTCCAGTGCGCCCGCTTCCTGATCGGCTTCATCGAACAGATAGGGCAGCGGCTGCGGATCTCCTTCAGGCCTTGGCGGCTGAGGGCTGCGAAAAGGCGCCAGGGCCTCGACCGTCACCACCCAGGGCGAAATACTGGTGGCAAAGCTTTTGGAAAGGAAAGGCCCAAGGGGCTGATATTCCCAGGCCTGCAGATCACGCGCCGACCAGTCGTTGAGCAGACACAGCCCGGCAATGTGCTGCGCCGCCTGGGCGATTCGGATGGGCTGACCATCGGGGTTGCCGGGGCCGATCCACACACCCATTTCCAGCTCGTAATCGAGCCGTTTAGTCGGCGTGAGCTGTGGCACGTGCTCCCCGGGCGCCAACGCCTGGCCGCTGGGCCGCCTGACAGGCTGACCGGACACGCGAAGGGTCGAGGCGCGGCCGTGGTAGGCAATCGGCACATACTTGTAATTGGGCAGCAGCGGATTGTCCGGACGGAACATTTTGCCGACGTTCATGGCGTGGTGGATGCCGACATAAAAATCAGTGTAATCGCCCACCCTCGCGGGCATGTGCAGTTGGCAGCTGTCCATCGGCAGCAGCAGGTTGACGCAGCTCTGCAAACGCGCACGTTGCGGGCTGTGTTCATCAAGCAGATGCAGCAGTTCATCACGCAGGGTTTGCCGCGCGCGAGCACCCAGAGCGAAAAAGTCGTTGAGCTGATCACGCGCCGCCGCCTCGGCAGCCCCGCGCGCCGCGCCATTGAAAAAACCTGCATTCAACGCCGCTTGCAGGTCGAAAATGCAGTCACCAATGGCAACGCCGCCACGCCTGGGTGAATCCGCGCAACTGAACACGCCAAAGGGGAGATTCTGCAGCGGGAAATCGGCGTGGCCGTTGGCCGAAGTCACCCAGCTGCGACTGATTGCCGATGCAGTCATTGCGCGCCTTCCCTGTTGATGGACGGGTTGAATGTCTTCGCCATGGCGGTCCAGCAGGCATCGTAGTCAGGCTGCAATTGTTCGCATTGCAGCGCCTGCTGACTGGCCCGCAGCACCTTGCAGGTTTCGAACATGAAGGCCATGGTGTTATCGATCTTGTGCGGCTGCAGGGTTGCAGCAATGGCTTTTTCCGCTGTCGCGTTATCCGGGCCGTGGGCGCTCATGCAATTGTGCAGCGACGCCCCGCCGGGCATGAAACCATGCGCCTTGGCATCGTAGGCACCGGCGATCAGGCCCATGAATTCATTCATCAGGTTGCGGTGAAACCAGGGCGGGCGGAAGGTGTTTTCCGCCACCATCCAGCGCGGAGGGAAGATCACGAAGTCGATATTGGCCTGACCTTCAACTGCACCGGGGGCGGTCAGCACAGTGAAAATCGAAGGATCGGGATGGTCATAGCTCACCGTCCCCATTGTATTGAACCGGCGCAGGTCATACTTGTACGGCACGTTGTTGCCATGCCAGCCCACCACATCGAAGGGTGAATGATCCAGGGAGGTTGCCCACAGCTCACCGAGAAACTTCTGCACCAGTGTCACCGGCTCGTTGTAATCGTGGAACCACGCCGAAGGCGTAAGAAAATCTCGAGGATTGGCGAGCCCGTTGCTGCCAATCGGCCCCAGATCGGGCAGGCGCAGCGCGCAGCCGTGATTCTCGCAAACATAGCCCCGCGCACTTGCATCAAGCAGCTGCACGCTGAACTTCATGCCCCGCGGGATCACCGCAATTTCCTGCGGTTCGATGTCCAGCAGGCCTAATTCGGTCACCAGCCGCAGGCGCCCGGATTGCGGCACGATCAGCCATTCGCCGTCGGCGTTGTAGAACGCACGCTGCATTGAGGCATTGCTGCAGTAGGTATAAATGCTCACCCCGTCGGCCTGATCAGCAGCGCTGGTGCCCGCCATGAGCAGCAGACCGTCGATGAAGTCGGTTGCCTCGGCTGCGCAGTCAAAAGCGCTCCAGCGCAAGCGATTGGGAGTGACAGGCCCCAGCTCGCGCCCGGCAATCTGCCGATCCAGACGCTGATACGCCGGGTGCGTAGCGCTGGGGCTTATCCGATACAGCCAGGTGCGCCGCGCCTGCGCGCGAGGCACTGTAAACGCTGTGCCAGACAGCAGCTCCGCGTACAGCCCCAGCGTGTGTCGTTGCGGCGAGTTCTGCCCCACCGGCAAGGCGCCAGGCAGGGCTTCACTGCTGAACTGGTTGCCGAAACCGGACTGGTAGCTGAGGGCGTCGGCGGGCTGAGAAGTGAACATCTTCGACCTCTGGTTATTATTGGATGCAGACGGCGAAATTACACAGGGAATAACATGATTACGCATAACGTAATTTGAGTTCACAGGCTGGTCAAGCTATAAAGCAGCCTTTCCAGACCGGCAATGGCTCACCCAATGAACCCAGACCTCGACAGCCCCGCAGGCGCCCGCGTGCAAAAGGTGCAAGCCGCTGAAGTAGCCATGGGCGTGCTCAAGGCGCTCGCAGACCTGGCGCCTTCTACCTCCCTGTCAAAGCTGGCCGATCACCTGGACATGCCGGCCAGCAAGGTGCATCGCTACCTGCAGGCGCTGATCGCCAGTGGCTTTGCCGAACAGGACAGCGCCAGTAATCACTATGGGCTCGGCCGCGAAGCGCTGCAGGTCGGTCTGGCAGCGGTGGGTCATCTGGATGTGCTGAAGGTCAGCGCAGCGCACCTGGTCAGCCTGCGCGACGAGTTGAATGAAACCTGTTTTCTGGCCGTCTGGGGCAACAAGGGCCCTACCGTGGTCTATGTCGAGCGCTCAAGCGGTGCAGTGACACTGGTGACGCAGATCGGCTCGGTACTGCCGCTGCTGACATCCTCCACCGGGCTGGTCTTCCAAGCGTTTCTTGACCCGCGCGAAACCGCCACCTTGCGCTTGGCCGAATCCGCTCATCTCGGCGCCGCGCAGTTGAATGACGTGGAAAAGCATCTGACCGACATCCGTACAACCGGCGTGCATCAGATTCAGGGGTTATTGATGGCGGGAGTGAACGCGGTCTCATCACCGTTGCTGAGCATGGGCGGCTCGCTGTCCGGAGTGATCACCGTAGTCGGCTCCGCGTCGGTATTCAACGGCAAACGACAGACCGAGGCAGCACAAAAACTGCGCGCCACGGCCCGCATCATCAGCACAAGAATGGGCGGCGAGACGGGCTTGTTCGAAGGCTAGAAAAGAGCAAGCTCACTGCCACGGATTTGGCGAGTGGCGGATATTCAAGTGGGAGCAAGCTTGCTTGCGAAGGCGTCATTCAGCACAGCCGCGCAATCCTGCTTGCCGCACAAAGTCAGCTCACCAAAACATCTGGCGCCAGCACGCCTCGCCTGACCTGATCGCGTTCGATGGATTCGAACAATGCCTTGAAGTTGCCCTCGCCAAAGCCATCGTCGCCCTTGCGCTGGATAAACTCGAAAAACACCGGCCCCATCAGGTTTTCCGAAAATATCTGCAGCAACAGACGACGTTCGCCGCCATCAGAGGTGCCATCGAGCAGGATACCCCGGCTTTTCAACTCGGCTTCCGGTTCGCCATGATTGGGCAGTCGGCCCTGCAGCATTTCGTAATAGGTTTCGGGTGGCGCGGTCATGAAGCGCATACCAATGGCTTTCAATGCGTCCCAGGTCTTGATCAGATCATCGGTAAAGAACGCGACATGCTGAATGCCCTCGCCGTTGAACTTCATCAGGAACTCTTCGATCTGCCCTGCCCCTTTCGACGACTCTTCGTTGAGCGGGATGCGGATCATGCCATCCGGCGCAGTCATCGCCTTGGATGTCAGGCCGGTGTACTCGCCTTTGATGTCGAAAAAACGGATTTCACGAAAATTGAACAGCTTTTCATAGAAGTTCGCCCAATACGCCATGCGCCCGCGATACACGTTGTGGGTCAGGTGATCAATGAACTTGAGCCCTGCCCCCTGGGGATGACGATCCACGCCCTCAATGAAGTTGAAATCGATGTCGTAAATCGAAGTGCCCTCACCGAAGCGGTCGATCAGGTAAAGCGGCGCACCACCAATGCCCTTGATCGCCGGCAGGCGCAACTCCATGGGGCCGGTGGCGATTTCCACTGGCTGCGCGCCCAGCTCCAGCGCGCGGTTGTACGCCTTCTGGGCGTCCCGAACGCGGAACGCCATGCCGCAAACCGAAGGCCCATGCTCGGCAGCAAAATAAGACGCGACGCTGTGGGGCTCATTGTTGAGGATGATGTTGATATCGCCCTGGCGATAGAGCACCACAGCTTTGGAGCGATGCACCGCCACTTTGGTGAAGCCCATGATCTGGAACACAGGCTCAAGGGTATTGGCGGTCGGGGATGCAAATTCGATGAATTCGAAGCCCATCAGGCCCATCGGATTTTCGTAGAGATCAGTGTGAACATCAGTCATGGTGCAGTTCCTTGCTGGAAAGTGAAGTGGCGGCTTTTGGCGGTCACGTTCCAGCAGGCGGAGCACAGGGGATGCCGCGCACGCTGCGGGCGAGAAAATCACCGAAGATCAGTTGCAGGCCATACATATTCATCGGGTCAGACTACTCCGGCGTGTCAGCTTGCGCGCCCTTATTGTAATTATTCGTAATCGATTTACGGTTCGCGTAACTTGCGCGTTTACCCTGCGGGTGTCAATTGCGACACCGCCTGTCGAGCGCATCACACCCACGACCTGACAGTTGCACTGGTGTAAGCTCGCAGCCTGTTGCTTTAACCCTTCGAGAGGCTTATGCGGTCCACCTTCCGTCGTTCCAGTCTTGCAACGCTACGCGGTTTCTCCCAGGCCGCCGATGCCATCACCCTTCTGCCCGGCGCTGCCGATTATCGCCGTTGCCTGCTGGAAAAAATCGCGGCGGCGACCCAGCGCATCTACATCGTCGCTCTGTATCTGCAACAGGACGAGGCGGGTCAGGAGATCCTCGATGCGCTCTATGCTGCCAAAGCGGCGCGCCCTGCACTGGACGTTGTGGTACTGGTGGACTGGTTCCGCGCGCAACGGGGCCTGATCGGTGCCGGACGCCAGCCCGGCAACTCGACCTGGTATCAGGCGCAGCATCTGGAATACGAACACGAGGTGCCGGTCTATGGTGTGCCGGTGCAGACCCGCGAGCTGTTTGGCGTGCTACACCTCAAAGGCAGCGTGGTGGATGACGAGCTGATCTACAGCGGCGCCAGCATCAATAACGTCTATCTGCACAAGCTGGACAAGTATCGCCTCGACCGTTACCACCTGGTGCACAACAAGGCGCTGGCGGACGCATTCCAGAGCATGGTGCAGCGCGACATCCTCTCATCGCCTGCCGTGCACCGCCTTGACCTGCCGTCGCCGCCTTCCTCGCGCAGCCTGCGCAGTGAAATTCGCGCCTTTCGCAATCACCTCAAGCAAGTCAGCTACGACACCAGCGAAGGGGTGCGCGAAAACGGTGAGCTGCGGATCATCCCGCTGTTGGGGGTGGGCCCGCGCAACCCGCTCAATCGGGTGATTCTGGAGCTGATTGCTGCCGCCCGGACCCAATTGACCATCTGTACGCCGTATTTCAACGTGCCCCTGGCCATCAAGCGGGAGATCAATCGCGCAATCAAGCGGGGGGTGACGGTCGACATCATTATTGGCGACAAGACCGCCAACGACTTTTTCATCCCGGTCGATGAGCCGTTCAAAGTCATTTCGGCCTTGCCCTACCTGTACGAAATCAGCCTGCGCCGGTTTGCCCACAAACATCAGGACGCCATCGCCCGCGGTCAGCTGAACCTGCACCTGTGGAAAGACGGCGATAACACCTTCCACCTCAAGGGCATGTGGGTCGATGAGCGCTACACACTGTTGACCGGCAACAACCTCAACCCTCGGGCCTTCAATCTCGATCTGGAGAACGGCCTGCTCATTGACGATCCTCAGGGTCAATGGCTGGCGCCGCGCAAGGCCGAGATCAGTCATCTGATGGATGATACCCAGCGGGTCGGCCGATACGACGAGCTCGACACACTCAGCGAATATCCGCCGGCCGTGCGCACGTTTCTGCGCCGGGTCAGCCGGGTCCGCGCTGAACGCCTGCTCTACCGAATCCTTTGACCGGCCGGTAATCCTTGCCTGGCGCCTCCCGTGTGCGCCGAGCACTGATTGATGCGCCAAGAGAACATCATGTCCCAAGCAACTGTTGGCAGACCTGCAGCAACCCGATCCGAGCCGATTGGCGCGCTGTACCGCAAGATCACCTGGAGGCTGATTCCGTTCCTGTGCCTGTGCTACCTGGCAGCCTATCTGGACCGCATCAACATTGGCTTCGCCAAGCTGCAGATGCTCGACCAGTTGCAGTTCAGCGAAACCGCATTCGGCCTGGGCGCAGGGCTGTTCTTTGTCGGCTATATCCTGTTCGAGGTACCCAGTAATCTGGTGCTGGAGAAGGTCGGTGCGAGAGTCTGGATAGCCCGGATCATGATCACTTGGGGAGTGCTGTCGGCCTGCACCATGCTGGTGACCACGCCGCTGCAGTTTTACGTCGTGCGCTTTCTGCTCGGCGTTGCCGAGGCCGGCTTTCTGCCAGGCGTGCTCTTCTACCTGACCACCTGGTTCCCTACCTATCGACGCGGGCGCATCATCGCCCTGTTCATGATCGGCCTGCCGTTGTCGAGCATCATCGGCGGCCCGCTGTCGGGCTGGATCATGAGCCACTTCGATCACACTGCAGGCCTGCGCGGCTGGCAGTGGCTGTTCATTCTGGAAGCCCTTCCCAGCATCGTGCTGGGCGTGCTCACGCTCTGGGCATTGCCCGACAGTTATCACCACGCCAGATGGATGAATGCCGAAGAAAAGACAATGCTTGAGGGCGAGCTGCGCCAGGACGATGCCGATGCGACGGCCAGCAAGCATCGCTTGCGCGACGGGCTGTTGAATCTGAAAGTGTGGATGCTGGGGGGCATCGACTTCTCGATTCTGTTGAGCGCCTACGCCATGGGCTTCTGGATGCCGACCCTGATTCGCAACGCCGGAGTCGTCGACACCTTCCAGATCGGTATCCTGACCGCGCTGCCGAGCCTGGCCGCACTGGTTGGCATGTTGCTGATCGGTGCCAGCTCCGACCGCCAGCGCGAGCGCCGCTGGCACATCATCGTGCCCTTTCTGATTGGCGCGGCAGCCATGGCCGCAAGCACGTTCTTTACCCAGAATCTGGTCGCTACGGTCGCGCTGTTTGCCGTTGCATCAGCGACCATCATCGGCGCGGTCCCGGTATTTTTCAGTTTGCCCGCCACCTTCCTCAAAGGCCGCGCGGCCGCTACCGGGTTCGCCCTGGCGTGCTCGCTGGCCAATATCGCCGGGCTGGTGAGCAACTCGCTGATGGGCCTGGCCATTGATCTCAGCGGCAGCAGCGCGGGCGCCATGTGGTTCTTCGCCGGTTGCCTGATCCTCAGCAGTTTGCTGGTGGTGGCGCTACCGGCAAAGCTGGTCAATCGCTGAGCCGAATGGCCGATAGCGCGCGCCAGCGTGCGATTCAGGTTGAACGACCTCAGGCACGCATGCGTCAGACTTGTATCACTTCATTACAGGCCACAGACATGAACCGATCCACCGACGTCGACCAACTGGCAACCGCTGACCTGCGAACCATCAACGAAATCTGGCTGGGCGGCGATCCAGCCGAAGATGAGCCAACCGGCCTGTGCCTGTGGCGCGGCGAGCAGGTATTCACCCACGACATGCTCAGCGAAGGGACGCACGACCAGAACACGCGCCGGTTGCACGTGCAGCTTGATAACGTCGACGACCGCAGCGAAGTCGCTGCCATCGAAAGCACCGTGCGCCACCTGCTGAAAAAACTGGACAGAGAAGGCAATTTCTACCCTGCCGAACGCGCCAACACCCGCGAATCGCGCTGAGAACGTACTGTCGAGCGCCAGCGTTGCGGTAAAACCGCAAGGTCTGGCGCGGTGGGTGTGACGTTCAGGACGCTTTGCTGGTTTTCTTGCGCGGCGTCGCGCGGCGTTTGGCCGGAGCCTTCTTCTCAGCCTCCGGCTCTTTTGCAGCGGCAGGTTTGCTCGCCTTGCGGCTGACTGATCCCTTGCCCGCCAGGCTGCGTTTGAGCAGCTCGGTGAGGTCGATGACATCGGCGCTTTTGCGCTCATCCTCACCGCTATCGGTCTCGACGTCCTCAATCTTGCCTTCCCGCGCCTTGGTCTCCACAAGACGCATGATCTGCTCCTGAAACGTGTCTCGGTAATCCTCGGGCGTCCAGTCTGCGCTCATGTCCTCGACCAGACGCTTGGCCATGGCCAGCTCGGCCTTGTTGAGCTTCACGTCCGTCACCGCTTCGGTCAGTTCAAGTGTGTCCAGGCCCCGCACTTCGGCAGGCCAGCGCAACAACACCAAGACCATGGCCGATTCCAGGGGCATTACTGCGGCCAGATGCTGTTTGGTGTGCAGGACGACGTTGGCCAGGGCGACTTTTTTGGTCTGCGTCAGGGTTTCACGCAGCAGCGCATAGACCTTCTCGCCGCGCTTGTCCGGCGCCAGATAATACGGCGTCTCGATGTTCTGCAACGGGATCTGCTTGCCGTCAACGAAGCCGAATATCTCGATGGTCTGGGTCGACTTGGGATGGGCAGCGCGGATCTCTTCTTCGCTCAGCACCACGTAACGGCCCTTCTCGTGCTGCACACCTTTGACGATGTTTTCCTTGGTCATCTCTTTGCCGGTGACCTTGTTGATACGCTTGTAGCCCACCCGCTCCATGCTGCGTTTGTCCAGCCAGTCAAAATCAACGCCCTGCGAAGACGTCGCCGAAACGAGCGCCACAGGGATGTGCACCAGCCCGAAACTGATCGCGCCCTTCCAGATTGCCCTAGCCATAGCCTGATTCCTTTTTGAGTTATCAAGCAGTGACTGGGGGCAACGGCTGAAAGTTTCGGCGGGGTGATGGGTGTCAGAATGGCCAGACCAACGCGCGCCCTATAAGCATGGCAAGCACGGTTTCGTACCAGCTGCCGAAGGCTGCAAAGCGGCTGGACGGGATATTCCTGAAACCAACTTATATTCGATTAAGATATAAAAATATCTTAATCGGTTATTTTGAGGAATAACTCGAAAGCTTTATAACGGTTGCCATTGCTGGCTCAACAACAGCCATCCAACACACACAGCCGCGCTTTTTCGCGCCCGAGGGTTTTCATGGATGTTTTCTGGTTTCTCCCCACTCACGGCGACGGCCACTATCTGGGCACCACCAAAGGCGCGCGCCCGGTCACTCTCAACTACCTTAAACAAGTGGCCCAAGCCGCCGACAGTCTGGGCTATCACGGCGTGCTGATTCCCACCGGCCGCTCCTGCGAAGACTCTTGGGTGATCGCTTCGGCGCTGGTGCCACTGACCGAGCGCTTGAGGTATCTGGTTGCAATTCGCCCCGGGATCATCTCCCCAACCGTGTCGGCACGCATGGCGGCGACCCTGGACAGACTGTCCAACGGGCGCCTGCTGATCAACGTGGTGACCGGCGGAGATCCTGATGAAAACCGTGGCGACGGCAGCTTTCTCGATCACAGCGAACGCTACGAAGTCAGTGATGAGTTTCTCCGGATCTGGCGTCGCGTACTGCAAGACGAAGCCGTGGATTTCGAAGGTAAACACCTGCGGGTACAGAATGCCAAGGCGCTTTATCCGCCGGTGCAGAAACCCTACCCGCCGCTGTATTTCGGCGGCTCGTCGGAAGCGGCCCACGAGTTGGCCGCCGAGCAGGTCGACGTCTACCTGACCTGGGGAGAACCGCCAGCAGCGGTGGCAGAAAAACTGGCGGATGTGCGCGAGCGTGCAGCGCGCAAGGGTCGCACCGTCAAGTTCGGTATCCGCCTGCATGTCATCGTGCGCCAGACCAGCGAAGAAGCATGGAAAGCCGCCGAAACCCTGATTGAGCACATCAGCGATGAGACCATCGCCGCCGCGCAGAAATCGTTTTCGCGCTTTGACTCCGAGGGGCAGCGACGCATGGCGGCGCTGCATGACGGACGCCGGGACAACCTGGAAATCGCTCCGAATCTGTGGGCAGGCGTCGGCCTGGTGCGCGGCGGTGCCGGCACCGCGCTGGTGGGCAACCCGCAGGAAGTGGCGGAGCGGATCAAGGAATACGCTGACCTGGGCATCGAGAGCTTTATCTTCTCTGGCTACCCGCATCTGGAAGAAGCCTATCGCTTTGCCGAACTGGTATTCCCGCTGTTGCCGGAGCCCTATCGCAGCCTGGCTGGCAACGGACTGACCAACCTGACCGGCCCGTTCGGCGAAATGATCGCCAACGACCTGCCGCCGCAACGCTAGTGCGACGCCACGCCGGAGTCCAGCCGCAGCCTACACCGGCGAACACGCCCTGAAAAGGAAGTAAGTACTGATGCAGCTACTGACCCTGCCGCCCAATCCGGCGCTGGCAACCTCCATACGTGCCACCGCGCAAGTGTTTGAAGACCCTAAGTCCAAAGCGCTACTGGCCCATCTCAGGCAAGTCGCACCCAGTGATGCGAGCGTACTGATTATCGGTGAAACCGGCACCGGCAAGGAGCTGGTGGCCCGGCACGTCCATGCGTTGAGTGCCCGACGCGACCAGCCTTTCGTGGCGGTCAATTGCGGGGCGTTCTCCGAATCGCTGGTGGAAGCCGAACTGTTTGGCCACGAAAAAGGCGCGTTCACCGGCGCAGTGGGCGCCAAGGCAGGCTGGTTCGAGGAGGCCAATGGCGGCACGCTGTTTCTGGATGAAATTGGCGATCTGCCGCTGCCGATTCAGGTCAAACTGCTGCGCGTCCTGCAGGAACGCGAAGTGGTGCGCCTGGGTTCGCGCAAGAGCATTCCCATCAATGTTCGCGTGCTCGCCGCCACTAATGTGCAATTGGAGAAAGCCATCAATGCCGGCCACTTCCGCGAAGACCTGTATTACCGCCTCGACGTGGTCAACCTGGAGCTGCAACCGCTGCGTGAGCGGCCCGGCGATATTCTGCCGCTGGTCCAGCACTTCATCGGGGTCTACAGCCAGCGTCTGGGTTGCGGCGCGATCAGCATGACGGCCGAGGCTGAGCGCAAACTGCTTGGCTACGGTTGGCCGGGCAATATTCGCGAGCTGGAAAACGTCATCCATCACACGTTGCTGATCTGCCGCGACGGGTTGATCCGCCACGACGACCTGCGGCTGTCGAGCCTGCGTATCGAGCGTGGCAACGAGGCCTCGGTAGATGAAAGCGCTGACGCGCAGCTGCAGCGTGCCTTTCAGAAGCTGTTCGAAGAGCAGGCAGGCGCCCTGCACGAAAAGGTCGAGGATGCGCTATTGCGCGCCGCGTACCGTTTCAGCCACTGCAATCAGGTGCACACTGCCGCCCTGCTGGGGCTGACCCGCAACATCACACGTACGCACCTGATCAGGATTGGCGAATTGGCAGTCAATAAACGACGAGCCGGCGAAAACCTGCAGGGCCAGCAGCTGGTGCAGCTGTCGGTC
This sequence comes from Pseudomonas viridiflava, assembly GCF_900585905.1. Lineage (GTDB taxonomy): Bacteria > Pseudomonadota > Gammaproteobacteria > Pseudomonadales > Pseudomonadaceae > Aquipseudomonas. The sequence continues at coordinate 272,211 of NZ_UTVH01000034.1, read as the reverse complement.
TGACCTGAAGCCGCCGCCCGCTTAGTCCCGCAGGGCGGCCAGTCGCTGCGCCAGTGCCTTGGCCTGCGACGCCACGTCGGTGACCGCCGTGCTTTCCCACCACATGCCGCGCAAAGGCGGCCCGAGGGCGAACAAACGGGACGAGACCACGCCCTGCGCATCGCGCACTGCACCGTCGCGATCAGCGGCGATGCCCAGTGCCAGCGGGCCTGGCTGGACCAGGCCACGGGCGAGCAACTGTCGCGGCAGCGGGCGATCCACGCGACGCCAGTCATATTCGATGCCGGTGGAATTGATCAGCGCATCGCCAATGACGCTGCAAACCTGGCTCTGGCCCCGATAGCGCAGGCGAATCTGCAACTGCCCGGTGGCCAGAATTTCAACGCCCTGCATGGAGGCCGCCTCGACCATGACGCGGCCCTGCGCTACCAGGCTTGCCAGCAATGCTGCGCTTTGCGGGGGCGAGCGATGGTGATGGCTTTCCCACCACGGCCGCACATGGCGCACGAACTGACGCCGCTGAAGATCGCTCGCCTGATGCCACAGTCGGCCGATATTGGCCCTGACGGTGTCCAGTGGTGCCTGCCAGTCAATACCCAGGCTTTGCGCCAGAGCGCACTGTTCACGCAGCGCCCTGAGCAATTGCCGGGGGCTGCGGATGTCGGGATTTTCGCTGAGAAAATCCGGCCAGGCCGGCGGCTGGCGGCGCACCTGGGGTAACAGCCCATGACGTGAGTAGATGCTGATCGGACCTCGATGCCCTGCCTGCTGAAGAGACACCACTGCGTCGACCATGGTCAGGCCGGAACCAATGATCATCACCCGCGCCATCGGATCAAGCCGGGTCATGGCGCTGACACCCCAGGGGTCCATGGCCGCCGCATTGAGCCCGCTGGACTGACGCTGTGGTGTTCGCGCGGCCGCGTACATGCCAGTGGCCAGCGCGGCAAAATCTGCTCGCAACGACTGACCATCGGCCAGGGTTGCACGCACGTGTCCACTGTCGACCTGCAGGTCCACGACCTCGCCACGCACATGCTCGACACTTGAGCCCTGGCGGGCCCCTGCTTCTTGCGCCTCGGCCAGACGCTGCTGCACATAGAGTCCAAATACCCCACGAGGTGGAAACAACTCGGCGACGGGCACCTGCTGTTCGACCGATTCGGGCCAGCCGCCTGCGTCAATATAAGCGGTCAGCCATTCGGTCAGGTCATTGGCGCTGTCCGGATCAATACTCATCCTGGCAGCGTTGCCATTGAGCGTATGGCCAGGCTCAACTGCGCTGTAAGCCTCGCCGCGGCCCAGCTCAGCGCGCAGTTCGACGATCAGGATGCGTCGACGGCCAGGCTGGCGCAGCAGTTGCGCCGCAAGCAGGGTGCCACTGAGGCCACCGCCGATGATGAGGAAGTCAGCCGTCTGAACAGGAGCCGTCGGGAGGGTCATGACTGCACGTCGCCTTCAAGGTATTAAGTGTGAAAAACGTCGGCTTGCACAGCTCATGCCGACGCGATGGCCGCCACCGCCCTTGAAAGCTGCGCAACGGCACCTGGCGGCAACAGACAAACTGTCGTTTCACTGTGCGCCCGGCAACAGTTCAAACGCTGTGTGGCGGGATCAGAGCACGACGTTGCGCACAAACCGCACGACCGCCTCGCCGTCATTGGTGTAACTGTGCGCCTGATTGCTGGCGAACATGAAAAACTCCCCCATTGCCAGCGTCCGGCTACTGCCAGGCAAATTGATCGTCAGCAGGCCTTGAACAACATACACCTGCTCGCTCCAGCCGTCCGGATCGGCCTCTGAACGATAGGTTTCGCCCGGCTGCAGACAGAATTCCCAGAGCTCAACCTCGCGCCGGGCAGTCGCCTTGGCCAGTAAAATGGCGCGACTGCCGGCACTCGAACCAGCCCACGCCACTTCGTTGATTCGGCTGGGATCGCGGTGCTCAGGCGCCTGGATAAGATCGCTGAAGGCCACGTCCAGCGCTTCGGCAACGCGATCGAGCGTGGCCAGGCTGACGTTCTTCTCCCCCGCTTCGATGGCCACGAGCATGCGGCGGCTGACTCCGGACTTTTCCGCCAGCGCACTCTGGCTCATGCGCACGGAGTGCCGGAGCCTGCGCACATTCTGGCTGACGTGTTGCAGCACCGGTGCTCGCTGCGAAGGATCACTGCTCAATATTTTTCACTCTCCACCTGAACTTGCGCATTATAATGCGCAATACTATTCACCAGGCTGATGCAGTCCATGAAACCTGTCTCCTACATTCCACAGATCAGCAAAGCTGAAATTGTGCTGATACTGATCACCGTGCTGTGGGGAGGAACCTTCCTGCTGGTCAAACATGCGATGACCGTCAGTGGCCCGATGTTTTTCGTCGGCCTGCGCTTCGCTGCCGCGGCGCTCATTGTCGGGGTGTTCTCGCTCAAAGTCATGCGCGCAATCACGCTGGTGGAAATCAGGGCCGGCGTGCTGATCGGCGCGGCGATCATGCTGGGCTACGGCCTGCAGACCATCGGCCTGCAAACCATACCGAGCAGCCAGTCGGCATTCATCACTGCGCTTTATGTACCTTTCGTGCCGCTGTTGCAATGGCTGGTGCTGGGCCGCCGCCCTGGCCTGATGCCCAGCCTGGGCATTGCCCTGGCCTTCAGCGGCCTGTTGCTGCTGTCTGGCCCGGGCGGCGCTTCAATAGCGTTCAGCCCCGGAGAAATCGCCACCATTATCAGCGCCGTTGCCATCGCCGCCGAGATCATCATGATCAGCGCCTATGGTGGCAAGGTGGACGTGCGCCGCGTCACGGTGGTGCAGTTGGCGACCGCGTCGATCCTGTCATTTTTGATGATTGTCCCCACTGGCGAGCAATTGCCGGACTTTTCCTGGCTCCTGCTGACCAGCGCAATCGGGCTCGGGGCCATGAGCGCGGTGATCCAGGTGGCAATGAACTGGGCGCAGAAGACCGTTTCGCCGACACGCGCGACGGTGATCTATGCAGGCGAACCGGTCTGGGCCGGTATCGTCGGCCGTCTGGCCGGGGAACGCCTGCCGGGCGTTGCGCTGATCGGCGCCGGTTTGATCATTGCCGGGGTCATCGTCAGCGAAATGAAACGGCGCAACTCACCACCGCAAGCGCAGGAGCGCAGTGCATCCCGGTTGGAAGAAGCCGACTGAAGGCGGCACGCGTTTGAGTGGAACAGGCATTTCATTCCAGGGTCTGTAGGATTCTGCGACACCTTGGTGTTTGGTGTTCAACCACCCAGCACGTATGATCCTTGGCATTTGCCTGCAGATTAGAAGCCTATGTCCCTGATAGTTCTACTGCTTCTGCCATTCATCGGCAGCTGTCTGGCGGCTTTTTTGCCGCACAACGCACGTAACGCTGAATCCTTGCTCGCGGGGCTGGTGGCGATCACCGGCGCGCTGCAAGTGGCGTTGTGGTACCCGCAAATTGTCGACGGTGGGGTCATTCGCCAGGAATTCACCTGGCTGCCCAGTCTGGGGCTCAATTTCGTCCTGCGCATGGACGGTTTCGCCTGGCTGTTCTCAATGCTGGTGCTGGGCATCGGCACTCTGGTTTCGCTGTATGCGCGTTATTACATGTCTCCAGACGATCCGGTGCCGCGCTTCTTCGCAGTGTTTCTCGCGTTCATGGGCGCGATGCTGGGGCTGGTCATTTCCGGCAACCTGATCCAGATGGTGTTCTTCTGGGAACTGACGAGCGTCTTCTCCTTCCTGTTGATTGGTTACTGGCACCACCGTGCCGATGCCCGCCGTGGCGCCTATATGGCGCTGATGGTCACTGGCGCTGGCGGCCTTGCACTGCTGGTCGGCGTGATGCTGCTGGGGCATGTGGTCGGCAGTTATGACCTGGACCGGGTACTGGCCGCAGGCGACGTGATACGTGCTCATGCCTTGTATCCGGCATTGCTGACGCTGATTCTGATCGGCGCGCTGAGCAAAAGCGCGCAGTTCCCGTTCCACTTCTGGCTGCCCCACGCCATGGCAGCGCCCACCCCGGTCTCGGCCTATCTGCATTCGGCAACCATGGTCAAGGCTGGGGTGTTTTTGCTCGCGCGGTTCTGGCCGTCCCTGTCCGGCACCGAGCAATGGTTCTGGATGGTCAGCGGCGCAGGCGCCTGCACGCTGATCATTGGCGCCTATGCGGCGATTTTTCAAAACGACCTCAAGGGGCTGCTGGCCTATTCCACCATCAGCCATCTCGGCCTGATTACCCTGCTGCTGGGCCTCAACAGCCCGCTGGCCGCAGTGGCAGCCGTGTTTCACATCCTCAACCACGCCACATTCAAGGCCTCGCTGTTCATGGCCGCCGGGATCATCGACCACGAGAGCGGCACCCGCGACATTCGCCGCCTGAGCGGCCTGATCACGATGATTCCGTATACCGCGACCCTGGCCATGGTCGCCAGTGCATCCATGGCGGGCGTGCCGTTGCTCAACGGCTTTCTGTCCAAGGAAATGTTTTTCGCCGAAACCGTGTTCATCAGTTCGTCAGCCTGGGTCGAAATGGCACTACCGGTCATCGCCACCATCGCCGGTACCTTCAGCGTGGCGTATTCCCTGCGTTTCACGGTTGACGTGTTCTTCGGCCCCAAGGCGACTGACTTGCCGCACACCCCCCACGAGCCGCCACGCTGGATGCGCGCGCCGGTGGAGTTCCTGGTGATTGCCTGCGTCGTTGTCGGCATCTTCCCGGCGCAGTCAGTGGCACCCTTGCTGGCGGCTGCAGCCAGGCCGGTGGTGGGTGGCACGCTGCCCGATTACAGCCTGGCGATATGGCATGGCTGGAACGCGCCGATGATCATGAGCCTGATTGCCATGGCTGGCGGCACGTTGCTCTACTTGCTGTTGCGCAAGTCGTTCCGCCAGCAGCGTTTCAACGGGCCGCCGTTGGTGCAGCGCCTCAATGGCAAACGGCTGTTCGAGCGCTCACTGGTGGTGGTCACGCGCTGGGCACGACGCTTCGAAGGCCGGGTCAGTACCCGACGATTGCAGCCGCAGTTGTTCATGGTGGTGCTGGCGGCGCTGATCGGTGGCTTCATTCCCATGTATTTCAGTGGCCTGACCTGGGGCGACCGGCCGAAAATCCCGGGCTCCGGCGTCTTCGTCACCCTGTGGTTGATCGCGATTGCCTGCGCCCTGGGCGCTGCCTGGCAGGGCAAATACCATCGGCTTGCGGCATTGGTCATGGTCAGCGTCTGCGGCCTGATGACCTGCGTGACCTTCGTCTGGTTTTCCGCACCTGATCTGGCCCTGACGCAACTGGTGGTCGAGGTGGTGACCACGGTGCTGATCCTGCTGGGCCTGCGCTGGCTGCCCCGGCGCAACGAAAACGTCGCGCCCTCGGCAGCCGCCCGCCTGCGCGCACGCAGTCGCAGGGTCCGGGACTTTATCCTCGCGGTGCTGGTGGGCGGCGGCATGGCTTTGTTGTCCTATGCCATGCTGACGCGGGCAACGCCCAATGCCATTTCCTCGTTCTACCTCAGCCGCGCGGTCCCCGAGGGTGGTGGCAGCAACGTGGTCAACGTGATGCTGGTGGACTTCCGCGGCTTTGACACCTTCGGCGAGATCACCGTATTGGCAGCGGTGGCATTGACGGTCTTTGCCTTGCTGCGCCGCTTCCGTCCCCCCAAGGAAAGCATTGCCCTGCCCGCCCAGCAACGCTTGCTGGCGCCGGACGTGGTCACCGATCTGGTCAACCCGCGCATTGCCAGCGACACCGCGCTGGGGTTCATGATGGTGCCGGCCGTTCTGGTACGGCTGCTGTTGCCGGTCGCCGTGGTGGTGTCGATGTACCTGTTCATGCGAGGTCATAATCAACCCGGTGGCGGTTTTGTCGCCGGGCTGGTGATGTCGGTCGCTTTCATCCTCCAGTACATGGTCGCCGGGACTCAGTGGGTGGAGGCGCAGATGAGCCTGCGTCCATTGCGCTGGATGGGCACCGGCCTGCTGTTCGCCATCTGCACCGGGGTGGGCTCGATGTTCATGGGCTATCCGTTCATGACCACCCACACCGCCCACCTGAATCTGCCGTTGATAGGCGACATTCACGTCGCCAGCGCACTGTTTTTCGATGTTGGCGTGTATGCCGTGGTCGTGGGTTCGACCCTGCTTATTCTCACCGCGCTGGCGCACCAGTCTGTGCGTGGCCATCGCCCGACAGCGCTACCCAGGCCGGTGCCCGCTCCCGTCGCCGCGCCGCCCGCTGAACAAGGAATCATTTGATGGAAGAGGTCATTGCAATCGCTATCGGGGTGCTGGCCGCATCGGGCGTCTGGTTGATCCTGCGGCCGCGTACGTTCCAGGTGGTCATGGGCCTGTGCCTGCTGTCGTACGGCGTCAATCTGTTCATCTTCAGCATGGGCAGCCTCTTTATCGGCCGCGAGCCGATCATCAAGGATGGCGTCCCGCAGGACCTGTTCAACTACACCGATCCCCTGCCGCAGGCGCTCGTGCTGACAGCCATCGTCATCAGCTTCGCCATGACCGCGCTGTTTCTGGTGCTGCTCCTGGCATCCCGGGGGCTGACCGGCACTGACCATGTGGATGGCCGGGAGCCGCGGGAATGACGCTGATGAACCAACTGATCGTGGCACCGATTCTGCTGCCCCTGCTCACGGCTGCGATCATGCTCTGGCTCGGCGAGAAGCACAGGCCACTCAAGGCCCACATCAATCTGGCGTCCAGCCTGCTCGGTCTTGGCATTTCCATCACCCTGTTCATATGGGTCCAGCAAACCGGCACCACCGGGTCGATAGGCGTGTACCTGCCCGGTAATTGGGAAGTCCCTTTTGGCATCGTGCTGGTGGTGGATCACCTGTCAGCCATGATGCTGGTGCTGACCGGCATCGTCGGCGTCTGCGCCCTGATGTTCGCCCTCGCCCGCTGGGACCGTGCAGGCGCCAGCTTCCATGCGCTGTTCCAGATACAGTTGATGGGCCTGTATGGCGCTTTCCTGACCGCAGACCTGTTCAACCTGTTCGTGTTTTTCGAAGTGCTGCTGGCCGCCTCCTATGGTCTGATGCTGCATGGCTCGGGCCGCGCCAGGGTCTCGGCCGGCCTGCACTACATTGCGATCAATCTGCTGGCGTCCTCGCTGTTTCTGATCGGCGCGGCACTCATATATGGCGTGACCGGTACGCTGAACATGGCCGATCTTGCCGTCAAGATTCCGTTGGTTCCGGAGTCGGACCTGGGCTTGCTGCACGCCGGTGCGGCGATCCTGGCGGTGGCCTTTCTGACCAAGGCTGGCATGTGGCCGCTGAATTTCTGGCTGGTGCCGGCTTATTCAGCGGCGAGCGCGCCGGTGGCGGCGATCTTCGCCATCATGACCAAAGTCGGCATCTATACCTTGCTGCGCCTGTGGACCCTGCTGTTCTCGGTCCAGGCGGGGCCTTCCGCGTATTTCGGCGGTGACTGGCTGGTGTACGGCGGCATGGCAACCATTGTCACTGCGGCAGTAGCGGTTATCGCGGCCCAGCGCCTGGAGCGCATGGCCGCCTTGAGCATTCTGGTATCGGCCGGGATTCTGTTGTCGGCCATTGGCTTCGCGCAGCCCAGCCTCACCGCAGGTGCCCTGTTTTATCTGGTCAGCTCCACGCTGGCACTCAGTGCGATGTTCCTGCTGGCCGAATTGATCGAGCGCTCGCGCTCGGCCAATGAGATACCGCTGGAGGAGGACGCCGACCAGTTGCCACGGACCCTCGAGGCGCTGCACCCGCCACCCGGCACCAATCTGGACGAAGAGCAGAAAGCGGTCGTCGGCCAGGTGATTCCGATGACGGTAGCGTTTCTCGGCCTGAGCTTCATCGCCTGTGCCCTGCTCATCATCGGCATGCCGCCGCTCTCCGGCTTCATTGGCAAACTGTCACTGCTCAGCGCCCTGCTCAACCCGCTGGGTCTGGACGTGGTGCGTAACGAGCCTGTCGACAACGCCGCCTGGATGCTGGTGGGCCTGCTGATATTTTCCGGACTGGCCTCGCTGCTAGCGTTTTCGCGAATCGGTATCCAGCGTTTCTGGACGCCTCAGGAACGCCCCTCGCCCGTGCTGCGGCGCTATGAATGCCTGCCCATCGTGATTCTGCTTGGTCTGTGCATCGCACTGACGTTCCAGGCCGAGCCACTGCTGCGCTACACCCGTGACACCGCAGCCGCCCTGCATGAGCCCAGGCAGTATATTCAGTCAGTCATGGCAACCCGGACATTGCCCGGCCCGGTCAGCGACACCGGCATCTCGGCGGTGCAGCCATGAGCCGGTATTTCCCCGCACCCTGGTTCTCGGTGGCACTGGCCGTCCTGTGGCTGGTGCTCAATAGCTCGGTCAGCCCCGGCAACCTGATCCTGGCGCTGCTGCTGGGCTTTCTTGCGCCGCTGCTGATGGCGCCGCTGCGGCCGCTGCCGGTCAGCATTCGTCGTCCGGGCGTGATAGTCCGCCTGTTGCTGCTGGTCGGCCGCGATGTAGTGCTGTCCAATATCGACGTGTCATGGACGATCTGGAACGCACAACGCAAACCGCCCCGTTCGGTGTTCGTCAAGGTGCCATTGGAGCTTCGCGATGCCAATGGACTGGCCGCGCTGGCGATGATCACCACGGTGATACCCGGCACAGTGTGGTCGGAACTGGCGCTGGATCGAAGTGTGCTGCTGATGCACGTGTTCGACCTGAAAGTCGACGAAGCGCAATTCATCGAACACTTCAAGACCACCTATGAGCGTCCGCTGATGGAGATTTTCCAATGAGTGCCCTGCTCGATAATGCGATTCTGGTCAGCCTGTTCATCTTTGCGCTCGCCATGGTTTTAACCCTGATCCGCCTGTTCAAGGGGCCCTCGGCTCAGGACCGGGTTCTGGCACTGGATTACCTGTACATCATCGCCATGCTGATGATGCTGGTGCTGGGCATTCGCTACGCCAGTGACACCTACTTCGAAGCGGCGCTGCTGATCGCGCTCTTCGGCTTCGTCGGCTCGTTCGCACTGGCCAAATTCCTGCTGCGCGGAGAAGTCATCGAATGAATTCGCCTGTGGTTCTACCGTTCTGGGTCGAGTGGCTCACCGCATCGCTGTTGATTGCCAGCAGCCTGTTCGCCTTCACCGGTGCAATGGGCTTATTGCGGCTCAAAGACTTTTTCCAGCGCATGCACCCGCCCGCACTGGCCTCGACACTGGGCGCGTGGTGCGTGGCACTGGCGTCGATCGTTTATTTTTCGGCACTCAAGTCCACACCGGTGATCCATGCATGGCTGATTCCGGTATTGCTCGCCATCACTGTACCGGTAACCACTTTGCTGCTGGCACGCACCGGGCTCTTTCGCAAGCGCATGGCTGGCGATGACGTACCCGCCGAGGTGAGCAGCGGTGAGAGTTCAGGCACGTCCGGGGGCAGCTGACGTGAGCGCGCCGAAGTTTACTCGCTGGCTTTGAAGGTCAGTTCGCCCTTGCGCCATTTCGCAGCCTTGGTCGTTGCGCTTTTCAAAGTCTTGGTCAGGCCGCCCTGCAGCTGTTCGTGGGCGGCAAACACCATGAGAACGCCTTGGCCTTCCTTGAACACGATGCCGTGCCCTTCGGCAATGTCGACGTAGGCATATTCACCCAGGCCGTAAACGGTCATTTTCAGCTCGCGAAATTTGATTTCCAGCTTGCCGCCTTCACGACTGGCCAAAACGGCGGCGCGAAAATGATCACCCACTTTCAGTTCCAGGCGCGGCTTGTCGTCGACCACCAGCGCGGTTTCGGTATCGATCTCGGCGATGTAGATGCCTTCGGCAGACTGCTCGCAGATATAAACGAAACGGGACTGAAACTGCTTAACAAGCATTGCCCGCAGATCACCCAGCACGAACAGCGCGTGAGTCTCCAGAGTACCTACTGCCAAAGTTAAAACTCCCCACATGAATATGATTGCGCCAGACGATCAGGCGCTGAAAAAACGACGACATTTTGGTAGTTCATCAGGTCTGCCATTCCGGCACCCTGAGCGGCCTGTAACGGCACTGCACGACACGGCATTGCGAATGCGTGATCATGCACAGAATCGACGAGACAGCGAGATGTACGCTGGCGTGCCGCCGATTCTACCGGCTGCCGGTGCCCGCCGCCTACATGCGATGCGCACCCTGACGTGGTTAATGACAATTTCAGCCGTCAACCCTTTCATTCGCAGCCAGCGCCGCCGCCCCTGGCGACGACTAAAGCGCCCCGTGCGGCGCCCACAGCTGGCATACTCACGCCGCTGAACATCGCTGCGGCGGCAGCTTCAACGCGCACATCTGTAACCAGTCAACCACAGGAAGGTAGCAAGTGACGGAATTTGATATCGGCGAGTTCTTTGTCTGGGGTGAATCCAGAGAAGTTGCAGGTGAGTACCAGGCCGTCATCGTGATGCGCGCCAAACAGGCAGCGCACACTATCACTTACTATCAGGTAGAAAAAGACCGCTGGTTCAAGACGGCCGAGCTGGCCGCCGCTGCCGCGCGCGAGGCCGCCCAGGACCTCAAGAACGCAGTGGACGCAGGTGCATTGAACGTCTGAGCAAAATACAGCGAACTCTCGCCGGGCGTCCGGGCTCCTATGCTTTACGCAGTTTCCACTGTGCAATCATTCAGCGGGTTCAGCGCCCTCGGGAGAAATCATGGATACCACCACACCAACTCTGGAAACTCTGTTCGACCAACTGGGGCTGCCCTCCGATCAGGCCAGCATCGACGCTTTTGCTGAGAAACATGGCCCACTGCCCGAGGGCGTGAAGTTAACCGATGCCCAATTCTGGAGCGAAACCCAGGCACGCTTTCTCAAGGAACAGCTGCGCGAGGACGCAGAATGGGCGCCCATAGTAGACGAACTGAATGCTTTGCTGCACGGTTCAAACTGACGGCTGTCTGCACTCGCCTGTCATGATTATCGCCAGCATCCAGTGTTGGAAGCCCCCTCCCTTAAGCCAGTGAGGGGGCGTTTCGCAATATCACTGGCGACAGCTTTTAGCTATTCTGATTCAAATAACGCATTCTGCCGCCATCCCTGGGGGCGTGAACGAAAAATGCGTCGGCGAGCATTCGACGGCTTTCCACCAAGGCGCCCCAGTGGGCTGACTGGTGGATGTAGCGCCTGCGCAGCATCAGCTCCTCTTCCTCACTGAGCGCGTACTCACCGCCCCTGGCATACGCCATCAGCTTTGCGGCGACCGGTTGCAATTCCCCCATCAATGCATGCTCACGGGTCTGGGGCAGCGGCAGGAACGGGACGCCCTCCTCGGTGCACAACGTGTGCATGATGCGCAGGTACACCCGTGACAATTGATCAAACACCTGGCGCTGCATACACACTGCCGCCATCACCGACTTGACGCTTAACCTCTTGCACGTGCCGCTTGTGCGTCGCTCCTTGAACGTCACCGAAAGTGAGGCATGCGGATCATCGGGATCCAGCCAGCGCTCGGCGTCAATCATCGCCAGATCACGCTGTGCCCGCTGCCAGGCACCGGTCGTCATCACCGGCGTCCGGCAACTGACACGGCTCCAGTGCGGGCGTGTCATGACGACATTTTCCACCATCTGCGCCGGGTAGCCGCCACCAATGTCGGAATGCGCGCCGGGTAGCACGATCTCCCGTGACCAATGGGGCATCACGCTGTTGAGCGAGAAGTTGTGCCGAGCCTCATCACGCGCCACCAGGTGCAGAACCTGATCGGCACAGCCTGGAGGCAGATAGAGATTGATCCGATCATTGCGGGCATCGCCAAGATTGGCCAGATCCCGGATACCACCGATGGCGGCAACCGTGTCGAAAAGCCCGATGACCTTCAAGCGCACACTGCCACTGACCCAGGAAAACTGCGGGCCCAGTGCCACAGTACGACGGTTGAGCACCCCCTCAAGGCCGCCCATCTTCTGCTTGAGGACTTCATTGACAAAATGCCTGGCCGCCGCAGCTCCGCGACTGAAGCCGAAAACGTCCAGCTCAAGGGCATTTATCACACAGCCCGGGTTGTGCAGGGAGAACGACTCAAGGCGAGCGCCCACTTTTTCCACCGCACTGGCGACCTTGGCAATGACGCCTGTTCTGCCTCGACCAAAACTCTGCCCCGGCCAGAAGGAGTCGCGGCCGCCCGACAGCGTGCCCACCCCGCTGATGTAGATCGGCCAGTAGGCCTTGAGTCCGTCACCCGGATTGGCAGGCACCGGACGATGACTGTAGACACCCGCCAGCTTCGCAATATTGCTCAGTTCCATGCTGTAGCTGCTGTCTGCATCGTCGTGTCGACCGGCACATTCGGCGATGTGCCTGTTCTTGTTGATCCCAGCCATCGCTCGGCAATCCGCGCCGATCTGACTGTTGTAGCGATTGTTACCCGTGCCATCAAAGAACACGCCGAGGCGCACGGTTACGCCCAGTGCCGTTCCGTTGAAGGCGTCGGTTGTGGGCAATACTTTCCATGTATTTTTCATCACATATCCGCCTGTTGGCGCAGCTGAAAAATTCAAGCTGCATTTGAATCAATAAATGTCATTGACCCTCAGCTTGCTCAGCGATACATGATCGTCAACCTGACTACGAAACTTTCAGACTCCTCCTACTTCTGCGACGGCCAACTCACCAGCACCGAAACAACTGATAAAACATTGCCGGGCGCGCGATTCAATCAATAGGCAGTTCATCACTTCTGCGGTTTATACCCCAGTCGCAAACCACCCCAATGGCGCTGTCTGACCATGATGGGTACTGACAGGTCGTGCATCAATTCCCCGGTATCGCGGGTGTAGGTCTGTAGCAACACAGCCTGCTGATGACTACCGCAGCGAATACCGGTGCGATCATCGAACTTGCGCTTGCTGCGGCTGCGTAACATGTCGACAGCGACGTCTCCGGATAACGGGTGACTGAAGGCCGCATTGTGGGTGGGCACATAACCTTGCGGGGTGCAGGCGATGACAAAAACCAGACCGTCATGACGGGCCAGCAGTGGCTCCTGGATCGCGGGCAGCACTTGATCAGTGTAACGGTCGAACCGGGTCTGAAACTTCGCCGGCCTGCTGTTGGCGACAGGCTCATAGTTGCGGTCGAACAAGTCTTCCAGGGTGATGCGCCGCTCATCTATATCCGCCTCGAACCTGGCCGCAATCAATGCCGCGCCCTCACGTGCCAGGTCATAAATGCGCTGGTGATAATCATCAAGACTCACCGCTGCGAGCCGCTCGCTGATGGTTTCGGCCTGGCTTTCCATCTGCACGGCCGACTCGGCCAGCTTACGGGTCTGCTCATCGCTGATGGCAAGGTCGCTGCGCATTTGCTCAACGGCGACGAACAGATCCGACAGTTGTTGCTGATTGAGCTGAGCGCCCTGAGCGATGCCGCCGACCTGCGCCTCGACGCTGACCGCCAGCTCGGCAATGTTTTCCAGATGCCGACCCGTGAGCTCAACTTGCGTCACACCGCTGTCCAGGTCGCTGGATAGCTGCCTGATCTGCTCGACCACCTGGCCGGTCCGCTGCTGGATGTCGGCGACCATTTGCCCGACCTCTTCGGTGGCGCTCGCGGTGCGACCAGCAAGGCCGCGTACCTCATCGGCCACCACCGCGAATCCACGCCCATGCTCCCCCGCACGTGCAGCTTCAATGGCGGCATTGAGGGCCAGCAGATTGGTCTGGCTGGCAATCGACTGAATGACCTGGGTCACGCGCTGAATATCCTCGCTGCGCTGACTCAAGGCTTCGATCAGCTCACGGCTGCCCACCGCACGCTGGCTGAGTTGGTGCATACGCGTGATCGAATCAGTCAATACCGAGCGCCCCGCCTCGCTGCTCTGCCGCGCCTGCATCGCAGCGCTCAAGGCTGACTGGCTTGATTGCGCGGTTTGCTGCTCCGTCGCGATCATCGCGTCGGCGCTGGTGACAATCTTTTGCGCCGCGTCCAATTGTGACTGGACCTTGGCGGCCAGTTGCCTGACCGAGAACGCGACGCCAGCCGCTGACAGCGCGTTGTGGCTGGTGGTGCGCGACAGGTCGCGGGTCAGGCGGCTGATATCAACCGCCGAATCGGAAGCAATGGAGGGCGGCTTGCGAGCCACAAGCGTGGGGAGCCAGACCACCAGCAACAGAGGCGCAACGACAAAGTACAGAGGTAACACGAGCAAGCTGCTGCCGAACAGCAACGCAAGGAGGACGATGCTCTGCAGCAAAGGAACCCGCCACCGGCGCGGCAAGTTTGTTACAACAGGCGTATTCGAAGAAGTGTTGCCCACAGATCCATTTGCGACCATCAGCTGTTACTCCGCGCATGCTTATCATTATTCTGATCGCATTAGACGCTACATAACGGCATTTCGCCATGATTCCTTAGTTGTAAAGCGCGGCATCCAGTCGAGGCCTGAACGGGGTGCTTTCGGCGTGTTGCACGCCTTGGGGGTTTTGAAAGTCACAGCATGTGCCATGCGGCGAAAGCCACGTTAGCGCAAGCGGCGAGGCCTTGACCTCGCCGGGCTTGGTGCATCAGGCCTGACGCTGATGCTTGTCGATCTGCTCGTGACGCTCTTGCGCCTCGATGCAGTATTTAGTGGTCGGGCTGATCAGCAGACGCTTGAGACCAATCGGCTCACCGCTGTCGTCACACCAGCCAAAGCTGTCATCGGCAATGCGTGACAGCGCCATTTCCAGCTGCGGCAACATGCGCTGATCGCGGTCAATCACGTTTACCAGCCAGTGACGCTCTTCTTCGACCGAAGCGGCGTCGGCGGGATCTGCCGGGGTGTCCAGGCTCTCGATAGCAATGCGACTCTGCTCGATACGCTCGTGGATCTCAACCTTCATGCCCTGCAACAGCTCGACGAAGAAAGCATGCTGTTCGGCATTCATGTAGTCATCGGCCGGCATGGCCAGCAACTTGTCCTTTGTCATTGATTTCTCTATCAAAAAAACGTGCATTAAGGCGAATTAAGGAGCGGCTCTGCGATGCCGTAAAAGCGCCATAGTCTCCAAGCGCCACCTGGCACTCAATTTACGAGGGGCGGCAGTCTAAGGCCGCATCAGGCAGTCGGCAACCTATTTGCTGAACTCGGGTCGATTAGCCGACAAATCGCCCCGGTGGGCAGATTGCGCAGCGGTTTTCAAAGCCCGGAGGAGCTTTGCTCTCGACGCCTCCGGGCGTTTTTATTAAAGGGTAACAACCCTGCTTTGCAGCGCGCTCAACCGCGCGGCATCCAGCACCCGCGCCGATGCCACGGCATCCTGCGGGTCGACCGGATTACCGCACTCGCCCTTCAGCGCTCGGGCTAGCTGGCCATAAAACTCAGGCCAGCAGCCGCGCAGCGAAGGCACCGGCCGCTGCTCGCTACCCTGTTCAAACCGGCCCCAGCGCGCCTGTGGTTCCACGCCCCAGTTGTCACCTTCAGACAGTGGGGTCAGGCCAGCCAGCGAGGCAGCTTCCTGGCCGTCGAGCCCATCGACGCTGTAACAGCCGTCTGTCCCACTGACGCGAAAACGTGGCCCGGCACAGTTTTGCAGACAACTGCCGCGCAAATGAGAAACCACACCGCTGTGATGGTTCAGCGAAATGAAAAAATCATGGTCGTAAGGTTGCTCCGGTGACGCAAACTGCAGCTCTGCGTAAACGCTTCGCACCGGCCCGAACAGCACCAGTGCCTGGTCCACCAGATGGCTGCCGAGGTCACGCAGCATGCCACCCCCTGCGGCCTTGCCCACCGAACGCGGGGAATAACGCTCGACGCTCGATTCAAAGCGGCGGACTTCGCCCAACTCACCGCTCTGGATCAGGCCGCGCAGGGTCAGAAAATCCGAGTCCCAACGCCGGTTCTGATAAACGCTGAGCAGCACGCCTTTGCGTTCGGCTGCATCGACCAGCAGCTGGGCCTGCACCTCATCAGCGGCAAACGGCTTGTCGCTGACGACGGCGACACCGAGTTCGATGGCCTCAAGGATCAATTCCGGGCGCGCTGCCATGGGCGCCGAGATAGCCACCACGTCAATTCCCGCAGCGACCAGATCGGCAAGACTGTCGAACGCTGCCACGCCCGGATGATCCTGCGCCAGCTCCAGCCGCCGCTCAGCAGAGCGGGTCACCACGCCGACGAACGTCGCCCCCTGCACGCTGGCGATAAAAGGCGCATGGAAATAGCGCCCACCCTTGCCATATCCGACCAATCCAATCCGCATGCCACGCTCCTCAATCAATCAGCCCAAACGCAGCGGGCCATATTAGCTCGCTGTGACAGCAGCGCACGCCAGCCAGTTCTGCACATCGACTGATCAGGCAAAGTAATCGTGCTGAAAAAAGGGCAATTTAAACAAACTTGTACAAAGCGTCTGACCCGTACAATAAATTACCCAGATTGCACAATGCCACTTATGATGCGCCCATGCAGACGGAATCGCATGCGGGCCACCCAGGCCCCCCCCATCCAAGAATAAGGAACCAACGTCGCATCCTTGCCGAGCCAATTCCATGTTTTTCAATTCATCGAAAAAAGAACTGCAAGCCCTTCAGCGCACCGTCGATCAACAATCCAGCCTGTTGCAGGCCATCGAGCGCTCGATGGCCACCGTGGAGTTCAATACTCAGGGCGTGCTGCTGACTGCCAATGAAAACTTCCTCAAGACCATGGGCTATCAGGCTGATGCGGTGATCGGCAAGGAGCACAAAGTGTTCTGTACTACGGCCCATGTGCGCAGTGCCGAGTACAACCAGCTCTGGTCACGCCTGCGCAGCGGCGAGTTTGTGTCTGGAACCTTTCAGCGGGTGGCCAGCGGCGGTCGCGAGGTCTGGCTTGAGGCCAGCTACAACCCAATCAGAGACGCCAGTGGCCGGGTGTTGAAAATCGTCAAATACGCAATGGACGTGACTGCCCGAATCCAGGCCGAAAGCGAGGCAGACAGCAAGCTCGCAGCGCTGGACCGCGCCATGGGCGTCATCGAATTCGATCTCAATGGCCAGATATTGCGCGCCAACCAGAACCTGGCCCGCCTTGTGGGCTACAGCGAAGCTGAACTGGTTGGCAAAAACCATCGCATGCTCTGCCCGCCCGACCTGATCAACAGTGACGAATATCGGGATTTCTGGCAACGCTTGAACAAGGGCGAGTTCTTCAGTGGGCAATTCAAGCGCCAGTCACGCCAGGGCCATGCGCTGTGGCTTGAGGCGACGTACAACCCGGTCTATGACGCCAGTGGCAAATTGTGCAAAGTGATCAAGTTCGCATCCGACATTACTGCGCGCAATGAACAGCACGAACGTGACGCCAGCAGCGCAGCTCAGGCGTACCACATATCGGTGCAAACCCAGAAGGTCACTGAACAGGGCACTGACGTCATTCATCAGGCTGCCACCGAAATGCGCCAGATCTCTACCAATATCGAGTCCTCCTCGCAGATCATTGCCCAGCTGGGTGAGCGTTCGGAACAGATTTCGATGATCGTCAACACCATTCGCAGCATCGCCGAGCAGACCAATCTGCTGGCGCTCAATGCGGCGATTGAAGCCGCCCGGGCGGGCGATCAGGGCCGCGGCTTTGCCGTGGTGGCTGACGAAGTGCGGCAGCTAGCCGGACGCACCAGCCGCTCCACGACCGAGATCTCGGAAATGATCGACATGATTCAGAGCGAGACGCAACAGGCTATTGTCAGCATGAACAACACCCGCAGCAACGCCAGCAAAGGGGTCGATCTGGCGGATCAGGCTGGCGAGGTTATCGTCAGAATCAGCCAGGGCACCCATAACGCAGTGGAGGCAGTGCGCGCCTTTGCCAGCGAGGCCAGGCGCTGATCGCGGCCACCGGCTGTGATCGCCGCGCTACCTGCAGAAACGAAAAAGGCCGCTCAGTGAGCGGCCTTTTTTCTGGCGCAGAACCAAACCTTAGTAGCGTTCGATCTTCGCCTTGCTTTCCAGCTGGGCACGGTAAGCCGCGAAATCCTGCTGACCTTCACGCGATGCCAGGAAGCGGCGGTACTGCTGCTTCTCGGCGTCAGTTGGCGCGGCAGCCTGATTGACGCCGTTGAGGCGAACAATCATGAAACTGCCATCAGCCAGCGTCAGGCTGCTGTACTCCGGCTTGTCCTTGGTGTCCGGTTTTGGCATGCGGAACAGCGCCTGCAGAACAGCGGGCTCTACCCCCTCCTGACTGCGGGTAACTGCCTCCATGACTTTCCAGTCCTGCTTGCCGGCTGGCGCGGGCTTGCCTTCACGCAGGCTCGCCAGCAACGTCTCACCACGTGCCTTGACCGCTTCGCTCGCATGGTCCTTGACCAGTTTGGCGCGAATGGACGCGGCAACGCTTTCCAGAGGTAACTGTTCAGGCATCCGGTGCTCTTTCGAACGCACGACCACAACGGTTTCCGGATCAAGCTCCAGGGCGTTGCTGTTGGAACCCTCTTCCAGCACTTCCGGGCTGAACGCGGCCTGGATCACGGCACGATTGGCCGTCAGCCCTTCGCCCCCTTCACGACCGAATGGCGCAGTTGTCTGCACCTTCAAACCCAGTTCCTGGGCAGGCTGAGCCAGATCGGAGGCTTCGAATGCCGAATCCTCGAGCTGCTTGGTCGCTTCAACGAAACGCTGCTCCACCTGGGCGGATTTCAGTTCATTGGTCAGCTTCTCCCTGAGGCTGGCGAATGTCGGTACCGAAGGGGCTTCAACGCCCAGCAACTTGATCAGGTGCCAACCAAACTCGCTGCGCACAGGCGCCGAGACCTGATCCTTGTTCAACGCATACAGCGCGTCTTCAAACGCCGGGTCATAGACACCCTTGCCGGCATAGCCCAGGTCACCGCCACGGGAAGCCGAACCAGGGTCCTGCGAAAACTCCTTGGCCAGGGCCGCAAAATCTTCACCCTTGGCGAGGCGTTGTTGCACGTCTTCGATCTTCGCCTTGGCCTGCTCGTCAGTCATCTTGTCATTCACATCGATCAGGATGTGCGCGGCGCGGCGCTGCTCGGCAAGATTGGAAATTTCTTTCTGATAGGCCGCCTGCAAGTCCTCGTCCTTGACCTGAACCTTGTCAAAGAAAGCGGACTTCTTCAGCTCGATGTAGTCCAGCGTGACCTGCTCGGGACTCATGAACTCCTTGGCATGCTCGTCATAATGCGCCTTGACCTCATCGTCGGTCACCTTGACCGCAGACGAATCGGCAGCCAGCTTGAGCATGGCAAAGTCACGGGTCTGCTTTTCGAGCCGGGCGAACGCCTCGACCTGGGCATCAGTGACAAATGCACTGCCCGCAACACCGGCGCGCACCTGACCGATCAGCATTTCCTGAGCGAGCATCTGGCGGAACTGCAGACGGGTGAACCCCAGTTGGCGGATAACCTGATCGAAGCGATCAGCGTTGAATTTGCCATCCACCTGAAACTCTGGCGTCATCAGAATCTGCTGATCCAGCGCGGTTTCCGAAAAAGAGAACTTCGCGTCAGACGCGCCCTGAAGCAGCAACTTGCGATCAACCAGGCCCTTGAGGGCCGAGTCATGGAGCATCTTTTCATCCAGCAGAGCAGGATCGAAATCCCGGCCCAGTTGCTGAATCAACTGGCGACGTTGCATGTCGATCGCCTGATTGAGCTCGTTCTTGGTGATCTCTTCGCCATTGACCTTTGCGGCGTCCTGGCTGGTGCTGGTCGCCGTGAAAAGCGCGTCGAAACCGGTCAAGGCCATCAAGGCGATGATGATCCCGATGATTGTCTTGGCAATCCAGCCTTGTGAATTGTCCCTGATGTTTTGCAGCATGCGTCCCCCAAAACGGTTGTACTGACTAACCAACCGCTGAGCGTGGGTAGAAAGCGGATAGAAGAAAGGCGCATCCGAGGATGCGCCTTCTCGTTACTGGCGAAGCGGACGGGGCGGGCAAATACGGCTCATGTGTGTCAGGCCGATAAAACCAACCGCACTACCGCTGCGCTGCCGACAAAGATTGAATCCCGATCGGTTGGGCAAAGGCTTGGAGAACTTAGTTGACAGCTTCTTTCAGAGCTTTACCGGCTTTGAAGCCTGGCTTCTTGGCAGCGGCGATTTCAAGCGTCTTGCCCGTCTGAGGGTTGCGACCGATACGCGCCGGACGATCAGTCACGGAAAAAGTACCGAAACCGACCAATACAACGGAGTCGCCAGCCTTCAGAGCGCCAGTGACGGATTCGATCACTGCGTCCAGCGCGCGGCCAGCAGCAGCTTTCGGGATATCAGCAGATGCAGCGATAGCATCAATCAGTTCCGACTTGTTCACTCTAAGTCCCCTTATCTCAATTTTTGAGTATGTTTCTAAGTTTTTGGTATGGCAAAACGAGCGCTGAAAGGCCTACAGACGCTAAGAAGAGCCGCTTTATATCAAGGGCTCCAAAAAGCTGTCAAGGAAGGCCGTCCAGACTAATGCGTGCTAATCCTCTCCTTAGAGTCAGACTCGCGCTTTTCATCCTTCGCAACCATCTCCGGCGCCACATCGGGCAGCGGCTCCGGCGCGTATTGCAGCGCAATTTGCAGGACTTCGTCAATCCATTTAACCGGCTTGATCTGCAGATCCTGCTTGATGTTGTCCGGAATCTCCTTGAGGTCGCGCACGTTTTCTTCCGGAATGATCACCGTCTTGATACCGCCCCGATGCGCCGCCAGCAACTTCTCCTTGAGCCCACCGATGGCCAGAACCTGCCCGCGAAGGGTGATTTCACCGGTCATCGCCACGTCCGCACGCACAGGGATCTGTGTCAATGCCGAAACCAGCGCCGTGCACATGCCTACGCCAGCGCTAGGGCCGTCTTTGGGCGTCGCGCCCTCAGGCATGTGAATATGCGTGTCGCGCTTCTCGTGGAAGTCCACAGGGATGCCCAGGCTTTTGGCCCGGCTGCGGACCACGGTCAAGGCAGCAGTGATCGATTCAACCATCACGTCGCCCAGGGATCCGGTCTTGATCAACTGACCTTTGCCCGGCACAACGGCCGCTTCGATCGTCAGCAGCTCACCGCCCACCTGAGTCCAGGCAAGGCCAGTGACCTGGCCGATCTGATCCTGCTGCTCTGCCAGGCCGTAGCGGAATTTGCGCACACCGAGGAAATGCTCAAGCATTTCTGCCGTGACACGAATTGCAAAACGTTTTTCCAGCGCGTGCTCCTTAACCGCCTTGCGGCAGACCTTGGCGATCTGTCTTTCAAGGCTGCGAACACCGGCTTCCCGAGTGTAATAACGAACGATGTCGCGAATCGCTTCCTCGTCGAATTCGATCTCGCCCTTTTTCAAACCATTGGCCTGAATCTGCTTGGGCGTCAGGTACTTGACTGCGATGTTGATTTTCTCGTCTTCGGTGTAACCCGGCAGACGAATCACCTCCATTCGGTCCAGCAGTGCCGGAGGAATGTTCATCGAGTTGGCGGTGCACAGGAACATTACGTCAGAGAGGTCGTAGTCGACTTCCAGGTAATGGTCGTTGAAATTGTGATTCTGCTCCGGATCGAGCACTTCCAGCAGAGCGGAAGCTGGGTCACCGCGCATGTCGCTGCCCATCTTGTCGATCTCATCGAGAAGGAACAACGGGTTGCGCACGCCGACCTTGGTCATCTTTTGAATCAATCTACCCGGCATAGAGCCGATGTAGGTTCGACGATGCCCGCGAATTTCCGCCTCATCGCGAACGCCACCCAGCGCCATCCGCACAAACTTGCGATTGGTAGCGCCGGCAATCGATTCGGCCAGTGACGTCTTGCCCACGCCCGGCGGCCCAACCAGGCACAGCACCGGACCACGAATCTTTTTCACCCGCTTCTGCACGGCGAGGTATTCGAGAATACGTTCTTTGACTTCTTCCAGGCCGTAATGGTCAGCGTCGAGAATGGCTTCGGCACGCGCCAGGTCAAGGCGCACCTTGCTCTGAGCTTTCCAGGGCACTTGCACCAGCCAGTCGATGTAGGACCGAACAACGGTCGCCTCGGCCGACATCGGCGACATCTGCTTGAGCTTGTTCAGTTCGGCAGTGGCCTTGGTCAGCGCGTCCTTGGGCAGGCCCGCTGCATCAATGCGCTTTTTAAGCTCCTCGATCTCGTTGTGCCCTTCCTCGCTGTCGCCGAGCTCTTTCTGAATGGCCTTCATCTGCTCGTTCAGGTAGTACTCGCGCTGACTGCGCTCCATCTGCTTTTTAACGCGACCGCGGATACGTTTCTCGACCTGCAGCAGGTCAATCTCGGCATCCAGCAAGACCAACACGTGCTCGACACGGGCCGACAGGTCGATGATCTCGAGAATGTCCTGCTTCTGCTCGATCTTGAGGGCCATATGGGCCGCCATGGTATCGACCAGACGCCCAGGCTCGTCAATGCTGTTGAGCGAAGACAACACTTCAGCAGGGACTTTCTTGCCTAGCTGAACATACTGTTCGAACTGGGCCAGCAGACTGCGCACGAACACTTCCGATTCGCGGTCAGGTGCATCGACCTCATCAATCAGGGTCACTTCCGCACGACAGTGGCCGTCGACTTCAATGAAGCGCTCGACAGAACCACGCTGCTCGCCCTCGACCAGCACTTTGACCGTGCCGTCAGGCAGCTTGAGCAACTGCAACACTGTTGCGACGGTGCCAACGCTGTAAAGGGCATCTTCACCCGGATCATCATCGGCAGGATTTCGTTGCGCGAGGAGCAGAATCTGCTTGTCGCCGGTCATCGCCGCCTCAAGGGCTTCGATAGACTTCTCGCGCCCCACGAACAGCGGGATAACCATGTGCGGATAAACCACTACATCGCGCAATGGCAAGAGAGGCAATTCAATGGTCGTTTTCATGATTTCGCCTCTACGGCGGCCGTACGGCCGTGGACTGGAATTAGCATGGGTCCAAGATGGGGGTAGATGCCTGAAAAAACAACCCTTGGGCACGCAAATGCAAAAGGGGCCCTAAGGCCCCTTCGATTACACATGCAGCTGTCGCTTAAGCGTCCGGTGCAACCTTCGCCGGCGGCTCGCTATTTTCATAGATAAGCAACGGCTTGGAAGTACCTTCGATCACGCTTTCATCGATCACCACCTTGCTCACCTCGGTCTGCGAGGGGATTTCGTACATGGTGTCGAGCAAAACGCCTTCCAAGATGGAGCGCAACCCACGGGCGCCGGTCTTGCGCTCAAGCGCACGCTTGGCGACCGACTTCAGGGCGTCAGTGCGGAACTCGAGGTCCACACCTTCCATTTCGAACAGCTTGGCGTATTGCTTGGTCAGCGCGTTTTTCGGCTCGGTCAGAATCTGGATTAAAGCCGCTTCATCCAGCTCATCCAGGGTCGCCAGCACGGGCAGACGACCAACGAATTCCGGGATCAGACCGAACTTGACCAGATCGTCAGGCTCGACTTCACGCAGGGATTCGCCCACCTTCTTGCCCTCTTCCTTGCTGCGAACTTCAGCGTTGAAGCCGATGCCGCCGCGAGTCGAGCGATTCTGAATGACCTTCTCGAGACCGGAGAACGCACCACCACAGATAAACAGGATGTTGCGCGTATCCACCTGCAGAAATTCCTGCTGTGGATGCTTGCGTCCACCTTGCGGAGGAACGGAAGCCACAGTGCCTTCGATCAGCTTCAACAGAGCCTGCTGCACGCCCTCGCCCGATACGTCGCGGGTGATGGACGGGTTGTCGGACTTGCGCGAAATCTTGTCGATTTCGTCGATGTAGACAATGCCCATCTGGGCCTTTTCCACATCGTAGTCGCACTTCTGCAACAGCTTCTGAATGATGTTTTCCACGTCTTCACCGACATAACCGGCTTCGGTGAGGGTGGTGGCGTCGGCGATAGTGAACGGTACGTTGAGCAGGCGCGCCAGTGTTTCGGCCAGCAGCGTCTTGCCCGAACCCGTAGGCCCGATCAGCAGGATGTTGCTTTTACCCAGCTCGACGTCGTCATTCTTCTTGTCACGCTGATTGAGTCGCTTGTAGTGGTTGTACACCGCTACTGCGAGAACCTTTTTGGCACGCTCCTGACCGATCACATACTGGTCAAGGATGCCGCTGATTTCTTTAGGCGAAGGCAATTTATGCGCGCTGCTTTCGGCCTGTGCTTCCTGCACCTCCTCGCGGATGATGTCATTGCACAAGTCGACGCATTCGTCGCAGATAAAGACCGAGGGGCCGGCAATCAATTTGCGCACTTCATGCTGGCTTTTGCCACAGAAGGAGCAATAGAGCAGTTTGCCGTTGTCCTCGCCGTTGCGGGTGTCAGTCATTCGATCGATCCAATCCGGTAGGCTTGCAACACAAGATGAAGGCTATTGCGGGCTTTTTCAAGTCCGCAGGCGGTCAGCAAAGCCGACCCCCCACATTTTGAGCCGCTTAGGCAGGCATTTTACGCTTGTTGATCACGGAGTCGATCAGGCCATATTCGGCCGCACGCTCTGCGCTCATGAAGTTGTCACGCTCGGTATCGCGCTCGATGGTTTCGAGGCTCTGACCGGTGTGATGCGCCAGCAGGGAGTTCAAGCGATGGCGGATATGCAGGATTTCCTTGGCATGGATGTCGATATCCGACGCCTGACCCTGGAAACCGCCCAGTGGCTGGTGAATCATCATGCGCGAGTTGGGCAGGCAGTGACGCTTGCCCTCTGCGCCGCCAGCCAGCAGGAATGCACCCATGCTGCACGCTTGACCGATACAGATGGTCGACACGTCCGGCTTGATGAACTGCATGGTGTCGTAGATCGACATGCCCGCCGTCACCGAACCGCCCGGCGAGTTGATGTAGAGATGGATATCCTTGTCCGGGTTTTCCGCTTCAAGGAACAGCAGCTGCGCCGCGATCAGGTTGGCCATGTAGTCTTCGACCGGACCAACCATGAAGATCACGCGCTCTTTGAGCAGACGTGAATAGATGTCATAGGCGCGTTCGCCACGGGCGGACTGCTCGATAACCATCGGGACCAGGCCGCCAGCGGCCTGGATGTCAGAGTTCTGCTGAATATAAGAATTGCGGGACATGTCTCGCATTCACTCCCAAATAGTCATTTCTTGAATACGCACAAGCCAGCGCGAAGGCTGGCTTGTGGGTGTTTTTCGAACGAGAGACAAATCAGTCGGCTTTTGGAGCTTCCACCGGCTTGACCGCTTCTTCGTAGGAGACCGATTTCTCGGTCACGCTAGCTTTCTGCAAAACAGTATCCACAACTTGCTCTTCGAGCACAACCGAACGAACTTCGTTCATCTGCTGATCGTTCTTGTAGTACCACGCCACGACCTGCTCAGGCTCCTGGTAGGCGGAAGCCATTTCCTGGATCAGCTCGCGTACGCGGCTGTCATCAGGCTTGAGCTCGAACTGTTTGACCACTTCGGCAACGATCAGGCCCAGCTCAACGCGACGCTTGGCCTGCTCTTCGAACAGCTCGGCGGGCAGCTGATCAGGCTGGATATTGCCACCAAACTGCTGAACAGCCTGCACGCGCAGACGATTGACTTCGTTTTCCAGCAGCGCTTTGGGCACTTCGATCGGGTTGGCAGCCAGCAAGCCGTCCATTACCTGATTCTTGACCTTGGACTTGATGGCCTGACGCAGCTCACGCTCCATGTTCTTGCGAACTTCGGCGCGGAAACCGTCGATGCCGGTTTCCTTGATGCCGAACTGCTTGAAGAACTCTTCGTTGAGCTCAGGCAGCTTTGGCTCGGAAACGGTGTTGACCGTCACGGTGAACTCGGCGGCTTTACCAGCCAGTTCCAGGTTCTGGTAGTCTTCCGGGAAGGTCAGATTCAGAACGCGCTCGTCGCCAGCCTTGGCGCCAACCAGACCGTCTTCGAAACCCGGGATCATGCGACCCGAGCCCAGTACCAGCTGAGTACCGGTGGCCGAGCCGCCAGCAAATGCTTCGCCGTCAACCTTGCCAACGAAATCGATGTTCAGCTGATCTTCGTTCTGGGCAGCGCGATCGGCCACTTCGAAACGAACGTTCTGCTTGCGCAGGATTTCCAGCATGTTGTCCAGGTCGGCGTCAGCGACGTCGGCAGACAGACGCTCGACGGCGATGGAGTCAAAACCGGCAACCGTGAATTCGGGGAACACTTCGAACGTGGCGACGTATTCCAGGTCCTTGCCCTTTTCGAAGGACTTCGGCTCTACAGCCGGTGCGCCAGCAGGGTTCAGCTTTTGCTCGACCACGGCTTCATAAAAGGTCGCCTGGATCAGGTCACCCAGCGCTTCCTGACGCGCGCCATCTTCATAACGCTGGCGGATCACGCTCATCGGCACTTTGCCTGGGCGAAAGCCCGGGATCTTGGCTTTACGTGCGGTCTGCTGCAGACGCTTGTTGACTTCAGTCTCGATGCGTTCGGCAGGCACGCCAATGGTCATGCGGCGCTCAAGAGCGGAAGTATTTTCAACAGAAACTTGCATGGATATTCCTCGTTGCACAGACGTTAGCCGGCCGTTTCCGACCCCAGAATCAAGGGCATGCATTCTAGTGGGTCAAACTCAAGAAGTCACCCTACTGAAAAAGGGCGCGTAATATAGAAGGGAACCCCACGCACAGCCAACGACAACCGACAACGCACTGACTGTTCGAAACGCCTCTGGCACGGGCCTGCACAAGGCGTTTGCGCCGCCCGGAAACGTCGATTCCATTCTGCTTGCTACCTCCCCGCCAGGCGATTCAGCATCACTGACCGACAGGCGGGGCGAAAAAACCATAATCCTGAAACAAAAAAAGCCGCACAGGGCGGCTTTTTTACGACGTCAGCGCTGCAATGCAGGCCTGACGCTTTGTTCATGGTGCGGACGGAGAGACTCGAACTCTCACACCTTGCGGCGCTGGAACCTAAATCCAGTGTGTCTACCAATTCCACCACATCCGCAGTCAATCTTTAAAGCAAAGGCGCCAGATTATGAGTCTGGCGCCTTTCTGAATATGGGGTGGACGAAGGGGATCGAACCCTCGACAACGGGAGTCACAATCCCGTGCTCTACCAACTGAGCTACGCCCACCATATTGCGTTGTAACCGTGACATCTTACTTGTGCCAAAGCAGCCGTTAATGGCGCACCCGGCAGGACTCGAACCTGCGACCATCCGCTTAGAAGGCGGATGCTCTATCCAGCTGAGCTACGGGCACTTATATAATCTGCATTCTTTAACGACTACAAATTAAAAGGCTTCTCATCACACCGAGTCAATTTGCAACTCTGCCTGACTTATCACCCCTAACAACCAGTGCTAGCTTAACCAGTGCTGGGTTGTGCCCGACAAGTGCGACGAATCTTATAGACGAGCCTTGGGGTCGTCAACACCTTTTAGAAAAAAAATTCATTTAGATAAAGGGGTTAGGTGAATATGCGGCGCTTGCGCCTTTGCCCCTGCGCTGTGGCATGCGAGAATGCGCGCTCTTTTCCGATCCCTTTCGATGGTTAATCACGCGTAATGACTGCAAAACTTATCGACGGCAAAGCGATCGCAGCCAGCCTGCGTCAACAGATCGCCAAACGTGTCGCTGAACGTCGCGAGCAAGGCCTGCGCACGCCGGGCCTGGCGGTGATTCTGGTGGGCAGCGACCCTGCGTCTCAAGTCTATGTCTCGCACAAGCGCAAGGACTGCGAAGAGGTCGGTTTCCTCTCCCAGGCTTATGACCTGCCTGCGCAGACCACCCAGGCGGAGCTGACGGCGCTGATCGATCGCCTCAATGACGATGCCAATATCGACGGCGTGCTGCTGCAGTTGCCGCTGCCCGCGCACCTGGATGCTTCCCTGCTGCTGGAGCGAATTCGCCCGGACAAGGACGTCGACGGTTTTCACCCTTATAACGTCGGCCGTCTGGCGCAGCGCATTCCGCTTCTGCGGCCCTGCACCCCCAAAGGCATCATCACGCTGCTGGAGAGCACCGGTGTGGATCTCTATGGCCTGGATGCGGTGGTGGTCGGCGCCTCCAATATCGTTGGCCGGCCGATGGCCATGGAGTTGCTGCTGGCCGGTTGCACGGTTACCGTGACCCACCGCTTTACCAGGGACCTGGCGGGCCATGTCGGCCGCGCCGACCTGGTGGTGGTTGCCGCTGGCAAGCCCGGGCTGGTCAAAGGTGAATGGATCAAGCCAGGCGCTATCGTCATTGACGTCGGGATCAATCGACAGGAAGACGGCAAGCTGGTGGGCGACGTGGTCTACGACACCGCCCTGCCCCGCGCTGGCTGGATCACGCCAGTGCCGGGCGGCGTCGGGCCGATGACGCGCGCCTGCCTGCTTGAAAACACGCTGTACGCGGCCGAGTCGCTGCACGCCT
Organism: Pseudomonas viridiflava; assembly: GCF_900585905.1. Taxonomy (GTDB): domain Bacteria; phylum Pseudomonadota; class Gammaproteobacteria; order Pseudomonadales; family Pseudomonadaceae; genus Aquipseudomonas. The sequence continues at coordinate 243,990 of NZ_UTVH01000034.1, read as the reverse complement.
GAATCCAGACTCAAGGCGAAAAAAAACGGCACCGCAAGGTGCCGTTTTTCATTTCAGGCCAGGGTTATTTTTTTGCCGCCTCCCAGCTTTTGAGCAGGTCGGCGTAGGCGATGGTTTCGCCCTTGGGTTTCTCGTTGGCCAGCTTGCGTTGCGGCGCGAGGAACTTGCCACCGCTCTGTTCGGCCTTGCTGTACCACTCTTCAGCCGAGGTTTCCGGGTTCATCTTCGGCGCACACTTGCTCGCGTCCTGAACCTTGGAGCGCTCGATGCGGGTCATGATCGCGTCCTGGTCCTTGGCCAGGCCATCCAGCGCCTGCTGCGCGGTTTTCTCGCCCGTCACGGCTTCGGCCACGTGGCTCCACCAGAGCTGCGCCAGCTTTGGATAATCAGGCACGTTGGTGCCGGTAGGCGACCATTGCACGCGTGCCGGGCTGCGGTAGAACTCCACCAGCCCACCCAGCTTCGGTGCCAGGGCGGTCATCTCTTTGGAGTTGATATCCGACTCGCGAATCGGCGTCAGGCCCACAATGGTCTTCTTCAGCGATACGCTTTTGGAGGTCACGAACTGAGCGTAGAGCCAGGCCGCCAGACGTTTCTTCTCGTCCGAAGACTTGAGGAAGGTCCACGAACCCACGTCCTGATAACCCAGCTTCATGCCTTCTTTCCAGTACGGCCCTTTAGGCGACGGCGCCATACGCCATTTCGGCGTGCCGTCGGCGTTCATCACCGGCAGCCCTGGCTTGGTCATGTCAGCGGTAAATGCGGTGTACCAGAAAATCTGCTGCGCGACGTTACCCTGGGAAGGCACCGGCCCGGATTCGGAGAAGGTCATCCCGGCAGCTTCTGGCGGCGCATACGCCTTGAGCCAGTCGATGTATTTCTGCGTGGCAAATACGGCGGCAGGACCGTTGGTATCGCCGCCACGGGTGATGCTGGAGCCGACCGGGTGGCAATCTTCTACACGAATCCCCCATTCGTCCACCGGCAAACCATTGGGCAGGCCCTTGTCGCCGCTGCCGGCCATGGAGAACCAGGCGTCGGTGAAGCGCCAGCCCAGGGACGGGTCTTTCTTGCCGTAGTCCATGTGCCCGTAGACTTTCTTGCCGTCGATTTCCTTGACGTCTTCGCTGAAGAACTTGGCGATGTCTTCGTAGGCAGACCAGTTGACCGGAACGCCCAGTTCATAGCCGTACTTGTCCTTGAATTTCTGCTTCAGGTCGGCGCGCTCAAACCAGTCCGCACGAAACCAGTACAGGTTGGCGAACTGCTGATCGGGCAACTGGTAGAGCTTGCCGTCCGGCGCCGTGGTGAACGAGGTGCCGATGAAATCCTTGAGGTCCAGGGTTGGCGAGGTCGCCTTTTTGCCTTCGGCGCTTTCCATCATGTCAGTCAGCGACATGGCTTTGCCGTAGCGGAAGTGCGTACCGATCAGGTCCGAATCATTGACCCAGCCGTCGTAGATGCTCTTGTCCGACTGCATGGCCGTCTGCAGCTTCTCGATGACGTCGCCTTCCTGCAGCAGGTCGTGAGTGATCTTGATACCGGTGATTTCAGTGAACGCCTTGGCCAGGGTCTTGGACTCGTATTCATGGGTAGTCAGGGTCTCGGAGACGACCTTGATGTCCATGCCGCGGAACGGCTCGGCAGCCTTGATGAACCATTCAAGCTCTTTCAGTTGCTCGGCATCGGAGAGCGTACTCGGCTTGAACTCGCTGGCCGCCCACTTCTTCGCGGCGTCTTCGTACTGATCCGCCCATGCCGCGACGCTCAACCCGCTGAGCATCACCATGGTCGCCAACGTCACGCTATGTCGCAGCTTGTTTTTCTTATTGAACATAGACACCTCAAGTGTTGTTGCTTATGTAATCCAGCTCTTTCAACAGCTGTCGGGCTTTGACCTGCGGTCATGGCGCCCGACGGCCTCCTAACCCCAACGCATCACCACCAACAGCCACACCAGGGAAATGCCCGAAGCGACCCAGATGTTCCAGCTGGTTGCGCCAATCACCAGCAGATGCAGATAGGCGCTCCCCAGAAGCCCGATGAAAAGCCGGTCACCACGGGTGGTGGCAATCGGCAGAAAGCCGCGACGCTCAATGCTGGCCGAGCGCAATTCCCATACTGTCATCCCCACCAGCAGCAACGCGATGCTGCCGAAGAATGCCGCAGTGGGCAGTGTCCAGGACATCCACTCCATATTCTCGACTCCTCAGACACGGCCAAGGGCAAAGCCCTTGACCACGTGATTGCGAACGAACCAGATCACCAGCATGCCGGGCAGAATGGTCAACACACCGGCCGCTGCCAGCACTCCCCAATCGATGCCGGATGCCGACACCGTGCGAGTCATCACTGCCGCAATGGGCTTGGCGTTGACCGACGTCAGCGTACGTGCCAGCAACAGTTCGACCCAGGAAAACATGAAGCAGAAAAACGCGGTGACCCCGATGCCCGAGCCGATCAGCGGGATAAATATCTTGCCGAAGAACTTGGGAAAGCTGTAACCGTCGATGTACGCCGTTTCGTCAATCTCCTTGGGCACGCCGGACATGAAGCCTTCCAGAATCCATACCGCCAGTGGCACGTTGAACAGGCAATGCGCCAAGGCCACGGCAATATGCGTGTCGAACAGGCCGATGGACGAATACAGCTGGAAAAACGGCAACAAAAAAACCGCCGGTGGCGCCATGCGGTTGGTCAGCAACCAGAAGAACAGGTGCTTGTCGCCGAGGAAACGATAGCGTGAAAACGCGTAGGCTGCCGGTAATGCGACGCTCAGTGATATCACGGTATTGAGGCACACGTAGTACAGCGAGTTGAGATAACCGCTGTACCAGCTCTCATCGGTGAAAATCACCTTGTAATTAGCCAGAGTGAAATCCTGTGGCCAGAGGGTCAGGCCGTTGAGGATTTCGGTGTTGGTCTTGAACGACATGTTCACCAGCCAGTAGATCGGCACCAGCAAAAACAGCAGGTAGATCCACAGCGGTAGGCTTCTGCGCAGGCTCATGGGCGGGACCTCAATTCTTTTCGCTGTGGGTCATGGCGGTGTAGAACACCCACGACACCAACAGAATGATCAGGAAATACACCAGCGAAAACGCCGCCGCCGGGCCCAGGTCGAACTGCCCCAGCGCCATGGTGGTCAGGGTCTGGCTGAGGAAGGTCGTGGAGTTGCCTGGCCCGCCGCCGGTGAGCACGAACGGCTCGGTGTAGATCATGAAACTGTCCATGAAGCGCAACATTACGGCGATCAGCAGCACGCTCTTCATTTTCGGCAGCTGGATGTGGCGGAAGATGGCCCAGTTGGAGGCACGGTCGATGCGTGCAGCCTGATAGTAGACATCCGGTATCGCCCGCAAGCCCGAGTAACACAAAAGCGCCACCAGTGACGTCCAGTGCCAGACGTCAATCACCAGCACCGTCACCCAGGCATCGGACGCGTTGGCGGCGTAGTTGTAATTGATGTGCAGCACGTTGTTCAGGGTGTAGCCGAGCAAGCCGATGTCACCACGGCCGAAAATCTGCCAGATAGTGCCGACAACGTTGAAAGGAATCAGCAGCGGGATGGTCATGACGATCAGGCAGATCGTCGACCAGCGCCCTTTTGTCGGCATGCACAGAGCGATGGCAATACCCAGCGGAATTTCGATCAGCAGCACGCACGCCGAGTAGATGAACTGGCGCAGCAAAGAGTCATGCAGACGCGGATCCTGCAGCACTTGCCGGAACCAGTCGGTGCCGACGAAATAGCGGCTGGACTGGTCGAAAATATCCTGCACCGAATAGTTGACCACCGTCATCATCGGAATGATGGCGCTGAACGCCACCAGCAGAAATACCGGCAGCACCAGCCACCAGGCCTTGTTGTTATGCACCTTACGCATGGGACACCTCGCTGACCGGGTCGGCTTCGAGCAGATAATCGTCGGCATAGAGCATCAGCCATTGCCCTGGAAAGCTGATCCAGGCCTGGCCTTGCGGCACCGGTTTGTCCTCCTGCAGACGAACCTTGAGCAACTGCCCTGCCAGCTTGAGGGTGATGATTTTGTAGGTGCCTAGGTCTTCGACGTAGGTCACGTCAGCGCACAGGGCGTCATCGTAAGGGCCGTCCCAGACGTGGACGAACTCCGGGCGAATGCCGACTTTCAGACTGGTCCAGCGGGTGCTGGCCAGTTTTTCCTGCAGCGCAGCAGACAGTGGCAGGCGCACGTCGGCGAAACCAACGCCGCCAGGTTGCGGCGTCACGTCAATCAGGTTCATCCCTGGGCTGCCGATGAAATAGCCGACAAAGGTGTGGGATGGCTTTTCGAACAGTTCACGAGGCGTACCGAACTGCACAATCGCGCCGCCATACATCACCGCGATCTTGTCAGCGAAGGTCGACGCCTCCAGCTGATCGTGGGTGACGTAAACCATGGTGATGTTGAACTGCTCGTGAATCTGCTTGAGCTTGCGCCGCAGCTTCCACTTCAGGTGCGGGTCGATCACCGTCAGCGGCTCGTCGAACAGGATCGCCGACACGTCATCGCGCACCAGCCCGCGCCCCATGGAGACTTTCTGCTTTTCATCGGCCGTGAGGTTGCTGGCCTTCTTTTTCAGCAGCGGCTGCAAGTCGAGCACATCGGCGATTTCGTTGACCTTGATCTGGACCTTCTTTTCATCCATGCCCTGATTGCGCAGCGGGAAGGCCAGGTTGTCGAACACCGTCATGGTGTCGTACACCACCGGAAACTGAAAAACCTGAGCGATGTTGCGCTGCTCCGGCGACAGGTCGTTGACCACGCGGGAGTCGAACATCACCTGGCCTTCAGACGGGCTGAGCAGCCCGGAAATGATATTGAGCAAGGTGGACTTGCCGCAGCCGGACGGCCCCAGCAGCGCGTAGGCACCACCCTGCTCCCAGATGTGGCTCATCTCGCGAATGGCATAATCTTCCGGCCCAGCCGGCTGCTTGCTGTAACTGTGGGCCAGGTTCTGCAAACGTATCTCGGCCATCAGGCAACCCTCGCCATGCGCAAGCCGGGCGCCTGAATCAGGCGACCGTGCTCGTCGAACACGAATAGTTTATGGGTCGGGATGTACACCCGAATCGGCGCATCGACGTCGTAGGCATGCACGCCCGGCAAATGCAGCACCAGGGAAAAATGCTCATTGCGCACGTGAAGGAAGGTTTCCGAGCCGCTGATTTCCGCCAGCTCCACAGTGACTGCCAGCTCCAGGTCGTCATCGTTGGAGGGCACCAGGCTCAGGTGGCTGGGCCGCACGCCGAAACGATACTGGCCATCGCCGATGCGGCGCAGGTCGACATTGAGAAGAAAGTGCACGAAGTTGGCGAAACTCACTTCGTTGCCCTTGATGTGCCCTGGCATCAGGTTGATCGGCGGTTCGGAGAACAGCTCCGCAGCCAGCACCGAGTTGGGCTGGTGATACACCTCAGGGGTCTTGCCGCTCTGAATGATCCGGCCTTCATGCAGCACAGTGGTGGTGCCACCCAGTGCCAGCGCCTCATTGGGCTCGGTGGTGGCATAAATGGCGATGGTGTGGCGCGCCGCGAACAACTCGCGCATTTCCTGACGCAGCTCCTCGCGCAGCTTGTAATCGAGGTTGACCAGCGGCTCGTCGAACAGGATCAGTTCCGCATCCTTGACCAGCGCGCGCGCCATGGCGGTGCGCTGCTGCTGGCCGCCGGACAATTCAAGAGGATGGCGTTGCAGGAACTTCTCAATGCGCAGCATCCTTGCCGTTTCCTGCACCCGGCTTTCGATCACCTCCCGCGAGGCGCCCGCCTGGCGCAGCGGCGAGGCAATGTTCTCGAACACGGTCATGCTCGGGTAGTTGATGAATTGCTGATAGACCATCGACACATTGCGATGGCGTACCGCCGTCTGGGTGACGTCCTTGCCGTTCATCAGGATGCGTCCGCTGTCCGGTTTGTCCAGCCCGGCCATCAAGCGCATCAGGCTGGTCTTGCCAGACAAGGTACGTCCCAGCAGCACATTGAAGGAGCCCGGCTCGAAACTGAGCGAGGCATCATCAATCCAGGTTTGGCCGTCGACAGCACGACTGACGTGCTCCAGCGTTAAAGACATGGCGTACCCTTCTTGTCAGTTTTTATTAGAGGCGTTGCGCGCAATCGAATATTTTTTCGAGTGCCTGGTCTTTAGCGATAAGCGTGCCAGGCACGTATTTTCGGCACGCCTGGTTGCAAACCCCTGCGCCAGAGCGGTCGCGAAAAACCGCCTTCACCCAGGCTTTTCAGTGCTGAACAAAAATGAACAGCAAAGCCTGAACAGATGAACACTTGCAGCATTGACTTTGAACAGTTCTGAGTGAAACTGGGCAGACGCTACGAGCCGGGACGCCCGTGCCAGAAATAAAAAAACAATAAAAAGCGCTCTTGCAGGATTCCACCCCATGGCCAGACCCAACCCTTCGATCAGCCACGACGCGATTATCCGAGACTCCTGGTCGCGTTGCCGCGAGCACGGCCTCAATCACCAGTCCAAACCCTGTTTCGGGCAGTTGCCGGCCGACCAGCTCAGCCAGTTGCTGGAACGCCATCAGGCACTGGTGCAGACCACCCATCAGCAGGTGCTGCCCTTCTACGAGAACATCCTGAGCAATTCGAACTGCCTGATCCTGCTCGCTGATCAACAAGGTCAGTTGCTCAATTCATGGGGCGCGCAGCGCTTCACTGAGCCCTCCCACAGTCAGGGTTTCATGGCGGGGGCAAGCTGGATCGAGCGCGATACCGGTACCAACGCCATCGGCACTGCGCTGGTGTGCGAGCAGGCGGTGCACATCGAGCACAATGAGCATTTTCTCAAGGCTAATCGCTTCATGACCGGCTCGGCTGCCCCGATCTTCGATGCCTCGCGCCGAATCATCGCGGTGCTGGACGTGTCCAGCGACAGCTTCCTGCCGCCGTCGCACACCCTGGGCATGGTCAAGATGATGAGTCAGTCGGTGGAGAACCGGCTGATCCTCGACCAGTTTCAGCACAGCCACTTTCAATTGACCTTCAACACTGGGGTGAACAACCTCGACAGCCAATGGGCCGGTCTGCTGATTTTCGACGAGAGCGGGCGCATCGTCAGCGCCAATCGCCGCGCCGACAACCTGCTCGGCCTGAACCTGAGCCTAAACCGGACCACGGTGGAGGCGTTGTTCAACAACCCGACTGCGTTCGTGCTCAACCAGCCTGAAGGCGTGCCCTTCGCCCTTCAGGCATCGGGACACAACCGCTTTCATGGCCTGCTGCGTCGACCCAAACGCAATTCACCACCGGTGCAGCCGTTGCCGGCACCCACCAGACCGATCGACGAAGGCGTGCCGCTGTCAGCAGTCGGTCTGGGTGATGCCCAGGTGGAAAAGGCAGTGCGCCAGGGCGAGCGGCTGCTGGAAAAAAACATCGCGCTGCTGATCCATGGTGAGACGGGTGTCGGCAAGGAAGTCCTGGTCAAGGCATTGCATCAGGCCAGCTCGCGCAACTCGCGCCCACTGGTTGCGGTCAATTGCGCAGCGATTCCAGCCGAGCTGGTGGAGTCGGAATTGTTCGGCTACGAAAAAGGCGCTTTTACCGGCGCCCATCACAAAGGCAGCATCGGCCTGATCCGCAAGGCCGACAAGGGCACGTTGTTTCTTGATGAGATTGGGGACATGCCGTTATCGGTTCAGGCGCGTCTGCTGCGAGTGCTGCAGGAGCGCTGCGTGCAGCCGTTGGGCAGCAGTGAGCTGCATCCGGTAGACGTGCGTTTGATCTGTGCGACCAACCGCAACCTGCGTGAAGACGTGCAGTCAGGTCTGTTTCGTCAGGATCTGTACTACCGCATCAACGGCCTGAGCCTGCACCTGCCGCCACTGCGCCAGCGCACAGACAAGGCAGCGTTGGTCCAGCGCCTCTGGGAGCAGCATCGCGAGCCTGAGCAGACTCGAGGTTTTGGCGCTGAGGTGCTGGAGCTGTTCGAGCGCCACCCTTGGCCCGGCAACCTGCGCCAGTTGAGCAACGTGATTCAGGTGGCGCTGGCATTGGCGGATCAGGACATCATCGGCGCCGAGCACCTGCCGGAAGACTTCTTCGCCGACCTGGGCCTGGCATCCGACGAGCTGCAGACAACGACCGCCAGCGCACGTGAGCTGCAGGACAGCGAGGATCTGAATGAGCTGCTGCGGGCAGCGGGAGGCAACATATCGTTGCTGGCCAAACGTCTGGGCATGAGCCGCAACACGCTGTACAAGCGATTGCGGGCACGACAGGGTTGAATTGGAAGGCGATCCCTGTGGGCTTGCAATCTGACGTGGGACCGGCTTCAGTCGGGAAGGCTGCATTACAAACGGCACATTTGCGCTGAGTGTAAGGGCCTCTTCCCGGCTGAAGCCGGTCCCACGACATGGCGCCCAAAAGTTTTGAGCCTTCTGCTAAATCAATCCGCCAAACGCCAGGTGGTTGCGCCCTTGCCGTCTTCCAGCACGACACCCATCGCCGTGAGCTGATCGCGGATGCGGTCCGATTCAGCCCAGTCCTTGGCAGCCCTTGCTGCCAGGCGCGCTTCGATCAAAGCTTCAACCTGCGCTGCATCGACACGACCTTCAGCGCCTGCGCGCAAAAAGTCATCAGCTTCGAGCTGCAACACACCAAGCACGCTGGCCAGTTCCTTCAAACGTGCCGCCAAGCCTGCGGCAGCAGGCAAATCGGTATCACGCAGGCGGTTGATCTCGCGCACCATCTCGAACAGCACGGCGCAAGCTTCCGGCGTACCGAAATCATCGTTCATCGCGGCAGCGAAACGCTCGACAAAGGCTTCTCCACACGCAGGCTCTGCGACCGGCAGACCACGCAGAGCATGATAGAACCGCTCAAGCGCGCCCTTGGATTCTTTCAGGCTGTCTTCGGAGTAGTTGATCGCGCTGCGGTAATGGCTGGAAACCAGCAGATAACGCACCACTTCCGGCTGGTATTTTTCCAGCACATCGCGAATGGTGAAGAAGTTGTTCAACGATTTGGACATCTTCTCGCCGTTGATCCGAATCATGCCGCAATGCATCCAGGCGTTGGCGTAGGTCTTGCCGGTTGCCGCTTCGCTCTGGGCTATTTCGTTTTCATGGTGCGGGAACTCGAGATCGCTGCCGCCGCCATGAATATCGAAGGTCTCCCCCAGGCAGCAGGTGGACATCACCGAGCACTCGATGTGCCAGCCCGGCCGCCCTGGACCCCACGGCGAATCCCAGCTCGGCTCGCCGGGCTTGACGCCCTTCCACAGCACGAAATCCAGCGGATCGTCCTTGGATTCGTCCACCTCGATGCGCGCACCAATGCGCAGATCTTCAATCTTCTTGCGCGACAGCTTGCCGTAACCGAGGAACTTGCCGACCCGGTAATACACGTCGCCATTGCCCGGCGCGTAGGCATAACCCTTGTCGATCAGGGTCTGGATCATGGCGTGCATGCCCGCGATATGGTCAGTGGCACGCGGTTCCATGTCCGGCTTGAGGATGTTGAGCCGCGCTTCATCTTCGTGCATCGCGTCGATCATCCGCGCGGTCAGGGCGTCGAACGACTCGCCGTTGTCCCGCGCGCGATTGATGATCTTGTCGTCGATGTCAGTGATGTTGCGCACGTAGGTCAGGTCGTAGCCGCTGAAGCGCAGCCAGCGGGTCACCAGATCGAACGCGACCATGCTGCGGCCGTGCCCAAGGTGGCAGTAGTCATACACGGTCATCCCGCAGACGTACATGCGCACCTTGTTGCCATCCAGCGGCTTGAAGACTTCTTTGCTCTTGGTGAGCGTGTTGTAGATCGAAAGCACGTGCGCCCCTCAGGTCCACGAATCGCGTAGCGTTACAGTCCGGTTGAATACCGGCTGACCAGGTTTCGAGTCCTTGATGTCGGCGCAGAAATAACCTTCGCGCTCGAACTGGAAACGGTCTTCCGGCTGTGCCTGCGCCAGGGAAGGCTCGGCACGGCAGCCCCTCAACACCTGCAGCGAATCGGGGTTGATGTTGTCGAGGAAGGTAGCGCCTTCTTCGGCCTTTTCCGGGTTCGGCGAGCGGAACAGACGGTCATACAGGCGCACCTCGCACTCGACGCTTTCAGCCGCCGGCACCCAGTGGATCACGCCCTTGACCTTGCGGCCTTCGGGGTTCTTGCCCAGGGTTTCGGGGTCGTAGGAACAACGCAGCTCGACGATATTGCCCTCGGCATCCTTGATCGCTTCATCGGCACGGATCACGTAGCTACCGCGCAAACGCACTTCGCCAGCAGGCTCAAGGCGCTTGTAGCCTTTTGGCGGCTCTTCCATGTAGTCGTCGCGGTCGATGTAGATCTCGCGGGAAAACGGCAGTTCGCGGACGCCCAGGTCTTCTTTCGGGTGGCGCGGCAGAGACAGCGTCTCGACCTGGCCTTGCGGGTAATTGGTGATCACGACTTTCAGCGGACGCAACACGCACATGGCGCGTGGCGCGCTGTGATCAAGGTCGTCACGGATGCTGAATTCCAGCATGCCGAAATCGACCACGCCATCGGACCGATTGGTGCCGATCATTTCGCAGAAGTTGCGGATCGACTTCGGCGTGTAGCCCCGGCGACGAAAACCCGACAGCGTCGACATGCGTGGGTCATCCCAGCCGAACACGTGCTTCTCGTCGACCAGTTGCTTGAGCTTGCGCTTGCTGGTGATGGTGTAGTTCAGGTTGAGGCGCGAAAACTCGTACTGGCGCGGCTTGCACGGCACCGGCAGGTTGTCGAGGAACCAGTCATACAGCGGACGATGGCTTTCAAACTCAAGGGTGCAGATCGAGTGAGTAATGCCTTCGATCGCGTCCGACTGACCATGGGTGAAGTCATAAATCGGGTAGATGCACCATTTGTCACCGGTCTGGTGGTGATGAGCATGGCGAATGCGATACAGGATCGGGTCGCGCAGGTTCATGTTCGGCGACGCCATGTCGATCTTTGCGCGCAAAACGCGAGCGCCGTCGTCGAACTCGCCCGCTTTCATGCGCGCAAACAGGTCGAGATTTTCCTCGACACTGCGCTCGCGGAACGGGCTGTTCTTGCCCGGCTCGGTCAGGGTCCCGCGATATTCGCGGGCCTGCTCGGGGGTCAGATCATCGACATACGCGTTGCCCGCCTTGATCAGCTCCACGGCCCAGTCGTGCAATTGATCGAAATACTGCGAGGCATAGCGCACTTCGCCGTCCCACTCAAAGCCCAGCCACTGCACATCGCTTTTGATCGCGTCGATGTATTCCTGGTCTTCCTTGGCCGGGTTGGTGTCGTCGAAACGCAGGTGCGTGACGCCGCCGAATTCCTGCGCCAGGCCAAAGTTGACGCAGATCGACTTGGCATGGCCGATGTGCAGGTAGCCGTTGGGCTCGGGCGGAAAGCGCGTCACGATCTTCGTGTGCTTGCCTGAGTCAAGGTCGGCCTGCACGATCGGACGCAGGAAATTGGTGGGAATCGCAGGGCCTGCCTTTGAATTCGCAGCGGGGTCTTGAGTGGGCTTGCTCATAGGATCCTTGGACAATACAAGTGCGCGGCCAGGGTAGGCCGACTAAATCAAAGCGCTTATCATAGCCCAAGCTGTCTGGCAGCTATAGCAGCCGATGCAAAAACCCTCGAGGCAAAAACTCGGCAGAATCCTGTAGCCATCGCGTTAAACTGCGCGTCTGGTTGTGTACCGCGTTCATTCATGAATATCAAAAGGCGACTTTTCTCATGTCCAAAGTAAAACTGAGCACCAATCACGGCGACATCGTTCTGCAACTCAATGCCGAAAAAGCACCGTTGACCGTGGCCAACTTCATCGAATACGTCAACGCAGGCCACTACGAAAACACCGTTTTCCACCGCGTCATCGGTAACTTCATGATCCAGGGCGGCGGTTTCGAGCCGGGCATGAAAGAAAAGAAAGACAAGCGCCCGAGCATTCAGAACGAAGCCGACAACGGCCTGCCCAACAAAAAGTACAGCGTCGCCATGGCCCGCACCATGGAGCCGCATTCGGCCTCCGCGCAGTTCTTCATCAACGTTGCCGACAACAGCTTCCTCAACCACAGCGCCAAGACCACCCAGGGCTGGGGTTACGCCGTGTTTGCCGAAGTAATCGAAGGCACCGACGTGGTTGACAAGATCAAGGGCGTTTCCACCGGCAGCAAATCCGGCCACCAGGACGTACCGACTGAAGACGTGATCATCGAGAAAGCCGAGATCATTGAGTGATACTGCTGATCTCCGATCTGCACCTGCAGGAAGAACGCCCGGATATTACCCGGGCGTTCCTGGAACTGATCGCGGGCCGGGCCCGCGATACTCAGGCGCTGTATATCCTCGGTGATTTTTTCGAAGCGTGGATTGGCGACGACGCAATGTCGCCCTTCCAGCGCACGATCTGCCAGGCCTTGCGCGAACTGAGCGACAGCGGCACTTCGATTTTTCTGATGCACGGCAATCGCGACTTCATGATTGGCCGTGCTTTCTGCAAGGCTGCCGGTTGCACCTTGCTGCCCGATCCCAGCGTGATCACGCTAAACGACGAGCCAGTGCTGCTGATGCATGGCGACAGTCTGTGCACGCGGGATCAGGCGTATATCCGCATGCGCCGTTACCTGCGCCATCCATTGACGCTGTTCATCCTGCGGCATCTGCCGGTCAGTACTCGCCACAAGCTGGCGCGCAAGCTGCGCAGCGAGAGCCGCTCGCAGACCCGGCTGAAAGCCAACGATATTGTTGATGTGACGCCTGAGGAAGTGCCACAGGTTATGGCGCAGCATGGCGTGCGCACGCTGATCCACGGCCATACCCACCGGCCGGCCATTCACAAGCTGCAGATAGATGGCCAGCCCGCCCGACGCATCGTGCTCGGCGACTGGGACCACCAGGGCTGGGCGGTGCAGGTGGATGAACGAGGGATTCAGCTGGAAGCGTTTGATTTTGTGGCTGTGCCCGCCCTGTAGGCGCTGGCGAGGGCTGCGAACGCGGGTCCTCTGGCATGGTGTCGCCTAAAGGTTGAGTTCACGTGCTTTCGACCATGAGCCGCCAACGGCATTTGCGGTGCTTGCGAGCTCTGGTTCCGTCCTGACGGCCGGGTCACTTTTGTCTAGGCAAAAGTAACCAAAACCGTTATCGCTGACGTCCGGCCCCTGCTTCGCAGGGGCCGTACGCCAGCGCACAACGGTTTCCCCCCTTTGCCATGACAAAGGGGGTCGACCGTCAGGGCGAAACCAGAGCTCAACAGCCCCGCAGATTCTGTTGACGCCACACAATCAAAAGCGCGCCAATCCAAACCCACCAAACACCCTCAATGCCCTCCCCCCGCAGCCGGCCCGGCCTTGGCAGTGAACGGCGGTTTGGCCAGCCAGACCAACAGAATCAGCCCCATGAAAATCCAGCCCAGCAGATGGAAATAATCCACTGTCGACATCATGTACGCCTGCGCATTGACCACCTGTTCGAGTTGCGCATAGGCCTGCGGGCTAGCGCCGCCGAGGGCGTTGAGTGCTTCACGGGTCGCCGGGTCGAAGGTGCTGATGTTTTCGCTCAGATAGGCATGATGCTGGTCAGCGCGACGAATCCAGATCCAGGTGGTCAGCGAGGCGGCGAAGCTGCCGCCAAGGGTGCGCAGGAACGTGGCCAGGCCTGAACCATCAGCGATCTGATTGGGCGGCAGATCCGACAGCAGGATGCTCAGCGTCGGCATAAAGAACAGCGCCACACCTGCGCCCATGAACAACTGCACCAGGGCAATGTGTTCGAAGTCCACCTCGCGAGTGAACCCGGCGCGCATGAAGCAACTGGTGCCAATCGCCAGAAACGCCAACCCGGCCAGCAGCCGCAGGTCAAACTTGTGCGCGTACTTGCCGACAAAAGGTGACATCAACACCGGCAAAATGCCGATGGGTGCCACGGCCAGGCCTGCCCAGGTGGCGGTGTAACCCATCTGCGTCTGCAACCATTGCGGCAGCAGCAGGTTGATACCGAAAAAGCCAGCGTAGCCACACACCAGCACCATCGTGCCGATGCGGAAGTTGCGAAAGGCAAACAGACGCAAGTTGACGATGGGGTGTTTGTCGGTCATCTCCCAGATCACGAAAACCGCCAGCGCAATGGCGGAAATCAGGGCGCCAATGATGATGAAGTTGGACTCGAACCAGTCAAGATCATTGCCTTTGTCGAGGACGATTTGCAGCGCGCCAACGCCGATGATCAGGGTGATCAGGCCGATGTAGTCCATCGGCTGGTAGCTGGTGACCACCGGCCGCTTGGCCATTTGCGAGCGCACCACTGCGACGGCGAACAGGCCGATGGGAATGTTGATGAAAAAGATCCACGGCCAACTGTAACTGTCGGTGATCCAGCCGCCAAGAATCGGCCCGGCAATCGGTGCCACCACCGTCACCATGGCCAGCAGTGCCAGGGCCATGCCCCGTTTGGCTGGCGGGTACACCGCAATCAGGAGCGTCTGGGTCATCGGGTACAAGGGCCCGGCGACCACCCCCTGCAACACGCGAAAGCCCACCAGCTCCGGCATCGACTGAGAAATCCCGCAGAGAAACGATGCCACGACGAACAGGATCGTGGCCCAGAGAAACAGCTTCACTTCACCAAAGCGGCGGCTCAGCCAGCCAGTTAGCGGCAAGGCAATGGCGTTGCTGACGGCAAACGAGGTAATCACCCAGGTGCCCTGCTCCGAGCTGACGCCCAGATTGCCGGAGATGGTCGGCAGCGCGACATTGGCGATGGTCGTGTCGAGGACCTGCATGAACGTGGCCAGCGACAGCCCGATGGTGCACAAGAGCAGGCTGGGCGGGGTAAATGAAGCGGGTGCGTTGGCGCTCATCGCAAATCCCTGAATACGTGAGGCGGCTGCGCACAGCGTCGCAGCAACCGGATTGGCGGATCAGCGCTGAGCAGGTTTGCCGGTCGCTGCGCTGTTGTCGTGGATCAGTCGCGCGATCAGGGCATCAGCTTCGGCCAGCTGGCGCTCGTAGACGTTGGTGCTGAACGACGCCTGCTTGGGCGGCTGTTGCGCCAGCACCGGGCCGGTCTGATCGTGCAGATCGACATTGACCACGGTAGATAGACCGATGCGCAGTGGATGGTCGGCCAGCTCATCGGCATTGATGTGGATGCGCACCGGCACCCGCTGCACGATCTTGATCCAGTTACCTGTGGCGTTCTGCGCAGGCAGCAGGGCAAACGCGCTGCCGGTTCCGGCGCCAAGGCTGTCGATGGTGCCGCTGTACTTGACGTCATCGCCGTACAGGTCCGACTCGATCTCCACAGGCTGGCCGATACGCATCTTGCCCAACTGGGTTTCCTTGAAATTGGCATCGATCCACAGCTGATCCAGCGGGATTACCGCCATCAAGGCAGTGCCAGGCTGCACGCGCTGACCCAGTTGTACGGTGCGCTTGGCGACGTAACCGGTGACCGGCGCGATCAGCGTGCTGCGGGCATTGGCCAGATAGGCCTGGCGCAACTGCGCCGCAGCAGCCTTGACGTCGGGGTGGGACGACACGTTGGTGTCATCCACCAGCGCCACGCTGCCCGCCAGTTGTTGCTGAACATTGCTCAACGCACTTTGCGCGCTGATCAGATCGTCCTGGGCGTGGGACAGCTCTTCCTGGGAGATCGCCCCGCCTGCCGCCAGACTCTTGCGACGGCTGTAGTTGTCCTGAGCCCGTTTAACTTCAGCCCGCTGCGCCGCCAGTTGCGCTTTCATGCCATCGACATTGCTATACAGGCCGCGCACCTGGCGCACGGTCTTGCCCAGATTGGCCTCGGCGCTCTGCAGACCGACTTCGGCGTCGCTGGGGTCGAACTGCAGCAGCACCTGACCGGCCTTTACCAGGTCGCCATCATCGGCACCGATGCTGGTCACAGTGCCAGTCACCAGCGGGGTAATTTCCACTACGTTGCCGTTGACATAGGCATCGTCGGTGTTCTCATTCCACTGGCCATACAGCTCGTACCAGGCCCAGACGCCCAGGGCGCCGAGAATGACGACAAGCGCCAGTCCGATCAGCAGCAGCTTGCGCTTGCGCGGGTTGCTGTCTTTCTTGCCGTTTTCGGCGGGTTTGTTTGCTTGTTCAGTGTTTGCAGACGTGTTTTCGCTAGCGGCGGTGGCCATGACGATTACCTTGAGTTAGTCAGCGAAGCAGTTGACGGGGTGGCCTGCAACGGGTTTTCGGCTTCGAAACCACCGCCCAGGGCCTGCATCAGCTGGATCGACAAATCGATTCGTTCGGCGTTGAGAACAGCGAGTTGGCGCTGCGACTGCAGCAGCTGCTGCTCGACGGTGAGCACATCCAGGTAGTTGCCGATGCCCGAGCCATAGCGCTGGGTCACCGTGTCGAACGAACGCTGAATGACATCGGTGGCGTGCTGGCGGGCCTGGATCTGTCCATCGATGGCGTGCAACTGACCTACTGCGTCACTGACATCGCCCAACGCCTGCACCAGGGTCTTGTTGTACTGCGCCACAGCCAGTTCGTAGTCCGCGTCGCGGGCGTCAAGGTCAGCGCGCAACCGGCCGCCATCGAACAACGGCAGGGAGATGGTCGGCCCCACATTGAAGAAGCGGCTGGCGGAACCGAACATCGCGTCGCCCAGCAAGGATTCGACCCCGGCTTCCCCGCTCAGATTGAGGTTGGGATAGAAGCGGGTCTTGCCTGCATAGATATCCTTGCTCGCCGCTTCGACGCGCCAGCGTGCTGCGACGATGTCCGGACGGCGGCCGAGCAACTCGGCTGGCAGCTTCGAAGGCAAGGCCACGACTGCCGGTTTGAGCAGCGCAGGCCGCGTGATCTCCTGACCACGATCCGGCCCCTTGCCAAGCAACACCGCCAGGGCGATTTTCGCGCTGCGCAGATTTTTTTCGGCGTCGATCAATGCTTCCTGCGAGTTGGCTTCCAGGCTTTCGGTCTGTTGATACTGGTACTGGCTGTCGATCCCGGACTGCAGGCGCTGGTCGCCCAGTTTGAGCAATTGCCCGGTGCGCTTGAGGTCTTCGTTGGCGAGGTCGCGCACGATGTAGGCATGCCCGAGATCGCTGTAAGCCTGCGCCACGCTGGCCGCCAGCGTCAGGCGCGCTGCCTGCTCATCGACTTCAACGGCACGAGCCCGGCCCAGTGCCGCTTCCCAGGCAGCACGATCACCGCCCCATAAATCGAAACTGTAATCGAAGCTGACCGCCAGGCTGCGCAAGGTGCTGTAGCTCCTGCCCTGTCCGGCAGGATCCTGATCACGCGCCTGTCGCGAGCGGCCGACACTGGCATCGGCATCCACCCTTCCCGACTGTGCTGCATCGACGGCGTCTGCCGACGCCATGGCCTGATGCGTGCGGGCCATGGCGACCTGCATGTCGGGGCTGTCGCGCAGGGCTTCATTGATCAGGCCGTCAAGCTGCGCATCACCGAGGTTTTTCCACCAGTCACGCTGGGGCCATGCAGCAGCGGACAGCTGAATGTTCTGCAGGGTTTGCGCGCTGTGCAGTTGGGTGGCGTCCAGGAGCGTGGCCTGCGGATTCAGGCCGCTGTAATTGGCGCAACCGGCCGCGCTCAGCGCGATGACCAGCAGGCTGCATCGGACCGGCCAGATAAAGGCGTTCATTGGGCACCTGTGTGTTTGAAGCTCAAACGGGCGATGGTGATGGGGTCGTTGGCGTCCAGCAGCACCTTGGTCAGTATCCGTTCCAGACTCGCCACCTCGTGCGCCTCCAGCACGCTGAGCAAGGTGTTCATGGCGTCGGCGCCGATCTGCGGCAGGCGGTCAGTGATGGCTTTGCCTTCGGCCGTCAGCGCCAGCTGCACCTGACGCCGGTCAGTCGCCGAGCGGGTGCGCGCGATCAACTGTTTTTGCTCCAGCCGGTCCAGCATCCGCGTCATCGAACCGCTGTCCAGGGACAGGTGGCGACACAATTCGGCCGGTGTATCGGCAGCAAACTGCGCCACGATGATCAACACCTTGAACTGCGATGACGTAATGCCGTAAGGCAGCAATTGCTGGTCGAGAAGGCGATCTTTGAGGGTGTTGGTACGGCCGATCAGCATGCCCATGATTGTGGATTGCTGAGTATCCGGACTGAAATGTTTCATGAAGCCACCAAAATAGCTGCCTAAGCAGAGAATGTGGCGATATTACTGCCCAGGCAGCAAATGGCAAAGCTTTTATTAGCTGGCTTGCTAATTGGCGGATGGGTGGAGGGGGCATTATTAAGGCAACGTGTGTTCGCCCGACGCACTGCCTTCGGCAGCTACGGATATTCGGGCACACCGCCTTCGCTGCGTATTGGTCTGACACTCCGCCAAAAGCGCCTGAACCAAAACCTCGCACGAGCACCGCGAGGCCGCGATGGCGGCTGGCCTGACGCACCGGCATTGCGGGCCAACTCATTTACAAGTGACATCAGTGATATTTGAGGTGTTCTCAGGTTCTGGTTTCGCCCTGACGGTCGACAGTGGCAGCTCACGCCGCTTGCAAAAATCTCGAGAACACCACCAAACGCGCGTCGGGAGGCCGAGTGGAGGTGCCGTGGTGTGGGTCGCTCGGCATGGATGCCGAGCGAGCGCCGTTGGGCCATGGATGGCCCGTCGGCGCGTGCCCACACCACGGTGCCGGAACGAGGGAACCCCCGTGAAGCGGGGGCCGTACGCCAGCGCACAACGGTTTCCCCCCTTTGCCATGACAAAGGGGGTCGACCGTCAGGGCGAAACCAGAACCTGAGAACACCCGAAATGCTGTTGATGCCGCGCGGTTCTCTTAGTCACCAATAACGCTTTCCCGACTGAAGCCGGTCCCACGACGATCCGTTGAGGCCGCGAGTTTTATTAGTCACCAATAACGCTTTCCCGGCTGAAGCCGGTCCCACGACAGCGATATACATCGGTTGCTCAGACCACCACCGGCACACCACTGTGAAACCGAAACTCCTCATCCGGACTTTCGATCAGCTCGCGCTCGGCCAAGCGGATCTCTTCGATCTTGGCGTCGACATCGGCTTTGTCGCCGTAGGTGTAAGCCAGCTTCAGGTAATCCTGAAAATGCCGCGCTTCGGATTTCAGCAGGCCGCCATAAAACGCTGCCAGCTCATCATCCAGATGTGGCACCAGGCAGGCAAAGCGTTCGCAGGAGCGGGCTTCGACGATGGCGCCCACCACCAGCGCATCGGTCAGACGGTAGGGGTTGTGGTTACGCACCAACTTGCGCAACGCCCCGGCATAGCGTGCCGAGCTGACGTTGGCCATGGGGATCTCGCGCTTGCGGATGATGCTCAACACCTGCTCGAAGTGGCGCAGTTCCTCCCGCGCCAGACGTGACATCTTGCTCAGCAGATCGAACTTGTCGTTGTACTGAAACATGAACTGAAAAGCCGCCCCGGCCGCCTTCTTTTCGTTGTTCGCATGATCGATCAGCAGGATGTCGAGGTTGCACAGGGCCGCTTGCACCCAGCTGTCGGGCGTGCGGCAGAGCAGGAAGGATTCGATTTCAGGGATCGGGTACATAGGCTCACAAATGGCCGGATGGGCAAGGCCGGGCATTATACGAGGGCGATCCCTGCCCGGCGACAGAAATGAGCAGACGCACGATCAGCCCTTGCGCTTGCCGTCCAGACGACGCAGGTGGCAGGTGACTTCTTCGCGATCGTGGTACAGCTGCTTGCAACCGATCTCGACCCGGATGCCCCGCGCTTCAAACCCTTCCTCGATGCGCTGCAACAGTCGGCTGACCTCGGCGTAACGCTGTTTCATCGGCAATTTGAGGTTGACCACCGCTTCGCGGCACAGGCCCTCCCCCAGCCAGGTTTCCAGCAGCGCAGCGTTGCGGGCGGGTTTTTCGACGATGTCACAGACCATCCAGTCCACCGGTTGGCGGGGCTTGTAGGTGAAGCCGTCGGCCATCAAGTGCTGCACCAGCCCGGTGTCCATCAGGCTTTCGGCCATCGGGCCATTATCGATGGCGGTGACCAGCATGCCCCGTCGCACCAGTTGATAGGTCCAGCCACCGGGCGCTGCGCCAAGGTCGACGCCGGTCATGTCGCCGGACAAACGCTCGTCCCACTGATCCCTGGGGATGAAGTGATGCCAGGCCTCTTCCAGCTTGAGGGTAGAACGGCTAGGCGCTTCCCGGGGGAACTTGAGGCGCGGAATGCCCATGGGCCACATCGCCGAATTGTTGGCATCGGCCAGGCCGAGAAACACTTCACGGCCGCTCTTGAAGGTCAGCAGCAGCCGCGGCTTGCGAGGGTCATCGACCAGCTTGCCGGCCTGGGTCAGCGCCTTGCGCAGGGGTGCCTCGAACTTGCGACAGAAGGTGGAAAGCTCTTTGCCGTCATTGGTGTCCACCACTTCCAGCCACAGGCTGCCACAGGTGGCGAAGCCTGCCATGTGGGCGAGGATGACGCTGATGCGGTCGGTTTCGGGCAAGTCGAGAAACACGCCCCGCGCCCATTGCCGCGGGAAAATCAGCCTGGAGAAGCGCTGAGCGTTCATCAAGCGTTGCGCGCCGTCTTCTTCAGTGCAGATGAATTCGGCGCACGCCGCTCCGGTCTTGGCCTTGGCATAGCCGGAGACGTTCAGGCGCGCGGCATGCTCGGCGATTTCCGAGCAGACTTCGCTCTCGAAACCCGGGCGGCAATGCATGAAAAGGGTGTTCATCGATAGCTCCTCACCAGTGAACGCAAGCGCTCACTGCACGTCTGCCCTGGCCCAGTCAGGAAGACTGATACCCGGTTTAACCCCGGAGACGCAAAAGGCGAGCATGATAGCCGAATCAGGAACCACTGGCTTGACCGACAGGTCAGTGTTGTACACATCAAGAGTGCAGGCGACACAGCAACCTGCGGGTTGTCGCCCGATTGTCAGCCTGCCGCAGCGTTCATTTGTCCAGTCCGTGCCGTGCGGACGCGCCAAGGAGTTGTTTCATGCCTTCTCTCGACAGCCTGAAAACCCTCAAGACCCTGGAAATCGACACCACCACTTTCCACTACTTTTCGTTGCCCGAGGCGGCGAAAACCCTCGGCAGCCTTGACCAACTGCCCATGTCCCTCAAGGTGCTGCTGGAAAACCTGCTGCGCTGGGAAGACGGCAAGACGGTCAGGCATGAGGACATCAAAGGCCTCGCGGCCTGGCTGACCGAACGTCGCTCGGATCGGGAAATCCAGTATCGACCCGCCCGCGTGCTGATGCAGGATTTCACCGGGGTACCGGCGGTGGTAGACCTCGCCGCCATGCGCGCAGCGGTGGCCAAAGCCGGTGGCGACCCGGAGCGGATCAACCCGCTGTCGCCGGTGGATCTGGTGATCGACCACTCCGTGATGGTTGACCGTTTCGGCAACCCTGACGCATTCGGCCAGAACGTCGACATCGAAATGCAGCGCAACGGAGAGCGCTATGCGTTCTTGCGCTGGGGCCAGAGTGCCTTCGACAACTTCAGCGTAGTGCCGCCGGGCACCGGCATCTGCCATCAGGTCAATCTTGAATACCTGGGGCGCACGGTGTGGACCCGGGAAGAAGAAGGCCGCACGTACGCGTTCCCGGATACGCTGGTGGGCACCGATTCGCACACCACCATGATCAATGGCCTCGGCGTGCTCGGCTGGGGTGTGGGCGGCATCGAAGCGGAAGCGGCCATGCTCGGCCAGCCGGTATCGATGCTGATCCCGGAAGTCATCGGCTTCAAGCTCACCGGCAAGCTGCGCGAAGGGATCACCGCCACCGACCTGGTGCTGACGGTCACGCAGATGCTGCGCAAAAAAGGCGTGGTCGGCAAGTTCGTCGAATTCTATGGCGACGGCCTTGCCGAGCTGCCACTGGCTGATCGCGCGACCCTGGCCAACATGGCGCCGGAATACGGCGCCACGTGCGGGTTTTTCCCGGTGGACGACGTGACCCTGGATTACCTGCGTCTGTCCGGTCGTCCGGACCAGACCGTGAAACTGGTCGAAGCCTATTGCAAGGCCCAGGGCCTGTGGCGGTTGCCGGGTCAGGAGCCAATCTTCACCGACAGCCTGGCGCTGGACATGGACAGCGTCGAAGCCAGCCTGGCCGGACCGAAGCGTCCGCAGGACCGCGTCGCGCTGCCTGACGTCGCGCAGGCGTTCAACGATTTTCTGAGTCTGCAGCTCAAACCGAACAAAAAAGATGAGGGCCGACTGGAAAGCGAGGGCGGTGGCGGTGTCGCCGTGGGCAATGCCGATCAGGTCTCAGACGAAGCGCAATATGTGTACGAGGGTCAGACCTATCGCCTGAAACATGGCGCCGTGGTCATCGCTGCCATCACGTCCTGCACCAACACTTCCAACCCCAGCGTGATGATGGCGGCGGGTCTGGTGGCTAAAAAAGCCGTGGAAAAAGGGCTGAAAACCAAGCCCTGGGTCAAGACCTCCCTGGCGCCCGGATCGAAAGTGGTCACTGATTATTACCACGCTGCCGGCCTGACCCAATACCTGGATGCGCTGGGTTTCAATCTGGTCGGCTATGGCTGCACGACGTGCATCGGCAACTCGGGCCCGCTGCCGGAGGCCATCGAAACTGCGATCCAGCAGTCCGATCTGACCGTCGCCTCAGTGCTCTCCGGCAATCGTAACTTTGAAGGCCGCGTGCATCCGCTGGTGAAGACCAACTGGCTGGCATCGCCGCCATTGGTGGTGGCCTACGCACTGGCTGGCAACGTGCAGACTGACATCAGCCGCGAACCCCTTGGCGAGGGTGCCGACGGCCAGCCCGTTTACCTGCGTGACATCTGGCCGAGCCAGGCGGAAATCGCCGCTGCGGTGGCCGAGGTGAATACCGGGATGTTCCATAAGGAATACGCCGAAGTTTTTGCCGGTGACGAGCAATGGCAAGCCATTGAAGTGCCACAGGCGGCGACCTATGTCTGGCAGGAGGACTCGACCTACATCCAGCACCCGCCTTTCTTTGACGACATTGCCGGCGCGCTGCCAGTGATCGCAGACATTCAGGCCGCATCCATTCTGGCGTTGCTGGGTGACTCGGTGACCACCGACCACATCTCTCCGGCGGGCAACATCAAGGCCGACAGCCCGGCCGGGCTTTATCTGCGGGAGAAAGGCGTCGAAGCGCGGGATTTCAATTCCTATGGCTCACGGCGCGGCAATCATGAGGTGATGATGCGAGGCACCTTCGCCAACATCCGCATCCGCAACGAAATGCTCGGCGGCGAAGAAGGCGGCTATACCCTGCACGTGCCGACTGGCGAGAAGCTGTCGATTTATGACGCCGCCATGCGCTATCAGGCAAAGGGCACGCCCCTGGTGGTGATTGCAGGGCAAGAGTACGGCACAGGGTCGAGCCGCGACTGGGCGGCCAAGGGCACCAACCTGCTTGGCGTCAAAGCGGTTATCGCCGAGAGTTTCGAACGTATCCACCGCTCCAATCTGGTGGGCATGGGCGTGCTGCCGCTGCAATTCGAACCTGGCCAGAGCCGCAGGAGCCTGAACCTCACTGGCAAGGAGACACTGGACATCAGTGGCCTGACTGGCGTCGAACTCAAGCCCGGCATCCACCTGCAGCTGACCATCACCCGTGAAGACGGCAGCCAGGAAACAGCGGACCTTCTCTGCCGCATCGACACCCTCAACGAAGTGGAGTATTTCAAGGCAGGCGGCATCCTGCACTATGTGCTGCGCCAATTGATCGCCTCCTGAACCTGCAGTTGACACGCCAGTTGTGGGGGGCAGCCCGAATGCAGGAGCACGACTGTCGCCGACGATGGGGCTTGCGTATTCGGGCCCCGCTTTATAAAGGGCGATAAACGAACGATTTGCCGCCAGCCAGACACTGTTGGCTGTTACGGGAAACTAACCGTCTGGTACATTCCGTTTCAGCCACCTGTTGTCGATGCAGGGCTGGCATCTAACAAGAGCCGATCGTCATGACTGCCATTTCTAAACCGTCCATTCTCGCCGGGCTCATTGGCTCGGGTATTCAGGCCTCGCGCACTCCTGCACTGCATGAACGCGAGGGCGACGCCCAAGGCATGCGCTATCTGTACCGCCTGCTGGACCTCGATGCGCTGAAGATGGATCTGACCGCCCTGCCCGATCTGCTGACGAGTGCCCAGCACATGGGGTTTACCGGGCTGAATATCACTTTCCCCTGCAAACAGGCGGTTATCCCGCTGCTGGATGAGCTGTCGCCGGAAGCCAGGGGCATCGGCGCGGTGAACACCGTGCTGTTCCAGGACGGTCGGCGTATCGGTCACAACACGGACTGCCTGGGATTTGCCGAAGGTTTTCGCCGGGGCCTGCAAGACGTAGCACGGCGCAACGTGGTGCAGATGGGCGCTGGCGGCGCTGGTGCCGCAGTAGCCCATGCCCTGCTGGCCGAGGGGGTCGAGCGGCTGAGCATCTTCGAAGTCGATCAGGCCCGCGCTCAAGGCCTGGTGGACAACCTCAATGCGCATTTCGGGGAGGATCGGGCGACCGTTGGTGATGACCTGGCGAGCTCGATGGCCGAGGCTGACGGCTTGGTCAATACCACCCCGGTGGGCATGCGCAAGCTACCCGGCACGCCCTTGCCGCCAGCTCTTCTGCACCCGCGGCTCTGGGTGGCGGAAATCATTTACTTCCCGCTGGAAACCGAACTGCTCAAACATGCGCGCGCGTTGGGCTGCCGCACTCTGGACGGCGGCATCATGGCGGTATTCCAAGCGGTCAAGGCGTTCGAGTTGTTCAGTGGTCGGGCTGCCAATGCCGAACGCATGCAGGATCATTTTGCGAGCATGGGTGAGTGAGATATTGGCCCGCAGGCAGCATCGCGCTGAGCGGGCCTACGCCTTCGCAAGCAAGCTTGCTCCCACCTGAACATCTCCCAGCCGCCAAATCCGTGGGAGCGAGCTTGTTCCCACTTGAACATCTGCCAGCCGCCAAATCCGTGGGAGCGAGCTTGCTCGCGAAGGGTATGTCGCAGGCAGCATCGCGTTGAGCGGGCCTACCCCTTCGCAAGCAAGCTTGCTCCCACCTGAACATCTGCCAGCCGCCAAATCCGCGGAGGCGAGCTTGCTCGCGAAGGGTAAGTTGCAGGCAGCATCGCGCTGAGCGGGCCTAAGCCTTCGCAAGCAAGCTTGCTCCCACCTGAACATCTGCCAGCCGCCAAATCCGTGGAGGCGAGCTTGCTCGCGAAGGGTAAGTTGCAGGCAGCATCGCGCTGAGCGGGCCTACGCCTTCGCAAGCAAGCTTGCTCCCACCTGAACATCTCCCAGCCGCCAAATCCGTGGAGGCGAGCTTGATCCCACTTGATATTTGCCAGCCGCCAAATCCGTGGGAGCGAGCTTGCTCGCGAAGGGTATGTCGCAGGCAGCATCGAGCTGAGCGGACCTAAGCCTTCGCAAGCAAGCTTGTTCCCACTTGATATCTGCCAGCCGCCAAATCCGTGGGAGCGAGCTTGCTCGCGAAGGGTTCAGGGGCGCAGGTAGCGGGTGACCGAATCGCAGAGCATGGCCTTGTGGCGAGCCTTGATGTCATCGTTGACCAACTCGATCTGGAATATTTCGGAAAACGTATGCCGGTTGGATATCCGATAGAAACAGAACGAGCTGATCATCAAGTGCAGATCAATGGCATCCACGCCGTGACGAAACGCCCCCTCGCGCTCACCGCGACGCAGGATGTGGTCGAGAATGCTGACGATGTTCTGGCTTAACGCGCGAATGGTCGGCGACTGCTTGACGTTTTCGCCGTTATGGATGTTCTCGATACAGACAATGCGCACGAAATCCACATTGCGATCATGGTGGTCGAAGGTGAATTCCACCAGCCGCTCGATGGCCTGCATGGGCTCCAGGGCGTCCAGATTCAGCCCGCTCTCCGTGCGGCGAATATCGCCATAGAGCCTCTCCAGCACCTCGGCGTACAGCTGCTCTTTACTGTTGAAGTAGTAATAGATCATCCGTTTGGAGGTTTTGGTGCGCTCGGCAATGGCATCAACCCGTGCGCCGGACAGCCCTTGAGCGACGAATTCGGTGATGGCCGCCTGAAGGATGTCATCGCGGGTTTTTTCCGGATTGTTCTTACGCCCCGTCGCCGCTACCCGGGAAGGGGCGATCGTGCCATTGTCGTCGATGGATTTCATACTGGATGGGTAACCGCGGTCAATCGGGGCGGTGCTGTGCTTTACACAGTCAGGGGTCCGCCCGCGAGGCTCAAAACGACTGCGCCAGATGGGTCACAGCCTGGCCTGACGCGCAGCGCTGCTGCGTGTTTTTGCCATTGCCGCCAGACGCACTGCGACGTTGGCGGCGCCATAACCCACATAGCCATTCTTGCGCTGCAGGATTTCGAAGAAAAAACGCTCGTCAAACGGCTCGGTGTAAACGTGAAACAACTCGCCGCCCTGGGCGTCACGGTCGTACAGCACGTTGTAATAAGCCAGTTCACTGAGGAATTCATCATCAAAATCGAAGCGCGCAGCGAGATCGTCGTAGTAATTGAGCGGGATGTCCAGCAGCTTCAGGCCTGCCTCTTTGGCGCGACTGACCTCAGCGAAGATGTCGACACAATCGAAAGCAATGTGATGCACGCCCGAACCACGATAGCTCGATAATGCGTGGGAAATCGCGGTGTTGCGGTTCTCCGAGATATTGAGCGGCAAGCGCACAGTGCTGCAGCGGCTGCGCAAGGCACGGCTCTTCACCAGGCCGTAAGGGTCGGGCAGCACCACTTCGTCGTCGGCCTCGAAATCCAGCACGCTTTTATAAAACAACACCCAGCTGTCAAGGCTGTCGGCAGGCAACGCCATGGCCATGTGGTCGATGCGTTGCAGGCCTCCGAACCCGCTGGCTTTGGAGTCGACCACAAAATCGCTGTCGTAGATCGACTGCCCCTGCGGGGCCGGCTCGACCAGGTAGATCAGGCTGCCATCCGGGGCGCGCACGGACGGAATCTCCCGCTCATTGGGCCCCACAAGACCGCGATAGGGGTGGCCCTTGAAGGCCTGGGCGCGCTCCAGCGCCGCTGAACCGTTTTCCACCCGCAACGCGGTTGCACACAGCGACGGGCCGTGGGCCTCGAAGAAACTGTGGGCGAAGGAATACGGTTCGGCGTTGAGCACGATTTTGATATCCCCCTGCCCCATCAGGCTGACCGCCTTGGAACGGTGTCGCCCCAGCCGGGCGAAGCCGAGCTTGCCCAGCCAGTTGGCCAGACGCGCACCCTGCGCATCGTCGACTGCAAACTCGAGAAACTCGACGCCGTTATAGGTGCTCGCAGGTGGCGGGCTGAACAACAGGTTTTCGGCCGCAGGCTGGTTCTGCCGCTCCAGCAGCAGCCGGGTTTTCTCCTCCAGATACAGCAGCGAGCGCAGGCCGTCGGCCGCATTGGCCCTTGGCGGCGCGGCGCGGAATCCATCGTTGAAGATCTCCAGCGACAGCGGCCCGGTATAACCGGTTTGCAGAATGGGCGCGAGAAAACCCGGCAAGTCAAATTCACCCTGCCCGGGAAAACAGCGAAAATGTCGGCTCCATTCCATGACATCCATGGCCAGAATCGGCGCATCGGCCATCTGCACGAAGAAAATCTTGTCCCCCGGAATCTGCGCGATGGCGTTCGGGTCGCCTTTGAGCGAGAGGGTGTGAAAACTGTCGAGCAACACACCTAGCGCCGGATGATCCACCTGCTGAACCAGGTGCCAGACTTGCTCCCAGGTGTTGACATGGCGCCCCCAGGCCAGGGCTTCGTAACCGATGCGCAGTTGCCGGGCGCCCGCCCGTTCCGCCAGCAGTGCCAGATCATTGAGCAAGACACTTTCTTCACCCAGCGAATCAGCGGCGGCGTTGCTGCAGACCAGCACCAGATCGGTCCCCAGCTCCTGCATCAGATCGAATTTGCGTTCCGCGCGATCAAGGTTGCGCGCCAGGCGATCACGGCGGCAGCCTTCAAAGTCACGAAAGGGCTGAAACAACGTGATGGCAATGCCCAGATCGGCGCAGATCTGGCGCACGTGACGCGGACTGCCGTCGTAATAGAGCAGGTCATTCTCGAAGATTTCGACACCGTCGAAACCAGCGGCGGCAATCGCTTCCAGTTTTTCCGGCAGGGTACCGCTCAAGGAAACGGTGGCAATCGAACGATGCATGTCTGGCTCCTGTGAAATCGCGACGTCTTCGGACCGCAGGCCTGGCGCAGTGCAATACAACAAAGCACGCGGCTCGGGACAGCAGGATTATTCTCCCGCCAACATGCCATCGCAAATCAAAATGTACCAGATGGTTAGTTTAACGTTCGATAATCGCCCAAAAGCCGAGACCCTGGATTGACGCTGAACACTGCCGTGCGCAACATCACCGACACCTTGTTGGACAAAGGCCGTCATGGCGCTGACAGCGTTGGGCATTGCCCCTGAGTCAGCTCACGACCCACACCCGATGCAACGCCCATAACAATTTTAAAAAAAGGTACCTGCCTATGCTTTCCGTCTATGCCTCCCTACCCCGTCCGTGCCTGAAGGGTCAGCACCCGACGCTGATGCGCATACCTTCTCGTGCAGTAAATCGTGGTGCATGCGCACAAACGCATATCGGTTCATCCGCAGCCTGATTAAACTCCAGCCCTCGCGAAATCAGCCTTGGCGCTGCCGCCCCGGCGTGCCGGCCAACGAGCGCGATTCGCGATGCTTTTTAAGTTCGATACAGGCCCGCGCCTGAATCCTTGAACGGACGGTTTGACCATGATCCACACACACTCCCGCACGAAGGTGGCTGACGTCGCCCATCCTCATGCCAGCATGGGCGAAAAGATTCGCGGCGCCCTGGCCGTCGGCAAAGTGCGTTGGGGCATGCTTGCCCTGGTGTTCCTCGCCACTACGCTCAACTACGTTGACCGCGCAGCGCTGGGCGTCATGCAGCCGATTCTGGCCAGGGAGATGGGCTGGACG
This sequence comes from Pseudomonas viridiflava, assembly GCF_900585905.1. GTDB lineage: Bacteria > Pseudomonadota > Gammaproteobacteria > Pseudomonadales > Pseudomonadaceae > Aquipseudomonas. The sequence continues at coordinate 215,097 of NZ_UTVH01000034.1, read as the reverse complement.
GCGATGGATTACGCCAATATCAACTTCTGGTTTCAGGTGGGCTATGCCGCAGGGTTTCTGCTGCAGGGTCGATTCATCGACCGCGTCGGGGTCAAACGCGCGTTTTTCCTCGCTGTACTGCTCTGGAGCGTTGCCACCGGCGCTCACGGCCTGGCCACCTCGGCCACCGGCTTCATGGTCTGCCGCTTTATCCTCGGCCTGACCGAGGCCGCCAATTACCCGGCCTGCGTTAAAACCACGCGGCTCTGGTTCCCGGCAGGTGAGCGGGCCATTGCCACCGGAATCTTCAATGCTGGCACCAACGTCGGCGCCATGCTCACGCCCGCCTTGCTGCCCTTCATCCTGACGGTCTGGGGCTGGCAGGCGGCGTTCATCGGCATGGGTTTGATGGGCTTGTTCTGGGTAGTGATCTGGCGGTTGAAATACTACAACCCGGAAGAGCATCCGAGCGTCAGCCAGACGGAGCTGGACTACATCAATCAGGGTGCGGAACCTGAGCCGGTGAAGGTGCCTTTCTCGCATATCCTCAAAATGCGCGGCACCTGGGCATTCGCCTTGGCGTACTCGCTGACGGCGCCAGTGTTCTGGTTCTATCTGTATTGGTTGCCGCCGTTTCTCAATCAACAATACAACCTGGGCATCAGCGTTACGCAAATGGGGATACCGCTGATTCTGATCTGGCTGACGGCGGACTTCGGCAGCATCGGCGGCGGCATTCTGTCCTCGTGGCTGATCGGCCGAGGCATGCGTCCCAGCTCGGCCCGCCTACTGTCGATGCTGATGTTTGCCCTGACTATCTGCAGTGTGGTCTTCGCCGCCAACGCGAGCGGGCTGTGGGTGGCCGTGCTGGCGATTTCTCTGGCGGTGGGTGCGCATCAGGCCTGGACCGCCAATATCTGGAGTCTGGTGATGGACTACACGCCCAAACATCTGATGAGCACGGTGTTCGGCTTTGGCGGCATGTGCGCAGCCATTGGCGGAATGTTCATGACCCAGATCGTCGGTGCCGTACTGACCGCTACCCACAACAACTACAGCGTGTTGTTCACCATGATCCCGGCGATGTATTTCATTGCCTTGATCTGGATGTACTTCATGGCGCCACGCAAGGTCCAGGCGCTGGATTGACCTGCCCCCTGGCTGCTGTCGCGAAACCGCTTGCCCGCAAGCGGTTTTTTTCTGCCCGCAGGAAACATGCTACAAAACATTCTTTAGGATAAAACTGACAAAAGCGGTGGCTTTTTAATCACCCGATCAGGGAAGCTTGCCGCCCTTGGCTGCCGTTAAGCGGGCTGCCGCATCCTGAACCCTGAAATCAAGGAACCCCCATGCCGGCGTTACGCTGGATCAGCCTGGCGCTGCTGGTCATTGGTTATTGCATGGCACTGGGGGTCGGCCAGCTTGGCCTGCCTGCGATGGTGACACTGGGCCTGCTGATCATGGCAGGGATTTGCGTCACTCAATTCAAGCTGCGCGCCGTTATCTGCTGCGGTCATGGCCTGTTTATTCTCCTCGCGCTGGGGTTGGCGACGCACTGGCTGCCTGGGTTTTTCAATGGCCGGGTCATCGCCGCCGAGCGATTCAGTCCCAATGCCGCGCCCTTTTCGATGTTCCTCAATCTGGACAAACCGCTGATCGGCATGTGGTTGCTGTTGGCTTGCCCGTGGCTTTTGACGGCTGTCACCCTGCGTCAGGCTGCCAACGCGACCCTGCTGACGTTGCCGCTGACTGCCGCGCTCTGCATGAGCGTCGCCATGGCCCTGGGCGTAATCGGCTGGGCCCCGAAATGGCCGCAGCCCAGCTCGTCGTGGCTGTGGAACAACCTGTTGCTGGTGACCCTGACCGAGGAGCTGTTGTTTCGCGCCTACCTGCAAGGCGGCCTGCAGAGGCTATTGCGACGGGTTGGCCATGGCCCGGCGCTGGCTATTGGCGTGACGGCTGCGCTGTTCGGCCTCACCCATGCAGGTGCAGGCTGGCAATGGGCATTGTTGGCCACACTCGCCGGTGTCGGCTACGGCATTGCCTTTTATCGGGGCGGTCTGCCTGCCGCAGTGCTGACTCACTTCGGCGTCAATCTGGTGCATTTCGGGCTCTTCACTTACCCTATGTTTGATCGCTGAACCGCTGGCCGGCTTAACCAGGGTGAGATCGAGCGTCAAATACCGCTAAATTTTTTGTGGTCTTTGTCGATAACGTCACCAAGCCCAGCGGATCGGACAGCACATGCGTAACAACCAGCCCATTACTCAACGCGAACGGACATTCCCTGCACAACAGCGATTGATCTCCACCACAGATGCCCACGGCGTGATCACGTACTGCAATGACGCCTTCGTCGAAATCAGCGGATTCTCCCGAGAGGAGCTGCTCAAGGCGCCGCACAACACCGTTCGCCACCCTGATGTGCCCTCTGCCGTGTTCGAACACATGTGGACCACCCTTAAGCAGGGTTTGCCGTGGATGGGCATCGTCAAGAACCGCAGCAAGAATGGCGACCATTACTGGGTCAATGCTTATGTGACGCCGATTTTCGACAACCAGCGTGTGGTCGGGTACGAGTCGGTACGGGTCAAGCCGAGCGCCGAGCAGGTTCAGCGTGCCGAGGCACTTTACCAGCGCCTCAACAAGGGTAAATCTGCCGTACCAGGGCGGGACAAGTGGCTGCCCGTATTGCAGGACTGGCTGCCATTCATTCTGGTCAGCCAACTGGGTTTTCTCATCGGCGCCTGGCTCGATTCCCCCTGGGGCTTCGCCCTCGCGGCCGGACTTTCAGTGCCCCTCGGCCTGCTGGGGCTGACCTGGCAGCAGCGCGGCATCAAGCGCCTGCTGCGTCTGGCCGGGCAAACCACCTCCGACCCGTTGATCGCGCAGATGTATACCGACAGCCGAGGCCCGCAGGCGCGTCTGGAAATGTCGATCCTGAGTCAGGAAGCGCGGATGAAAACCTGCCTCACGCGTTTGCAGGACACCGCCGAACAGCTCAACGGCCAGGCGCAGCAGGCAGACAGCCTTGCTCACGCCAGTTCCGCCGGTCTGGAGCGTCAGCGGGTGGAAACCGAGCAGGTGGCCACCGCGATCAATCAGATGGCGGCCACCACTCAGGAAGTCGCCAGCCACGTCCAGCGCACCGCCGACGCCACCCAGCAGGCTAACCAGTTGACGCGTCGAGGTCGTGACATCGCCGGGGAGACCCGTGACGCGATCCAGCGGCTCTCCCGCGCTGTAGGCGAGACCGGCCTGACGGTGACCCAACTGGCTCAGGACAGCAACGAAATTGGCGGCGTCGTCGACGTGATCAAAGGCATTGCCGACCAGACCAACCTGCTGGCCCTCAACGCCGCCATCGAAGCCGCACGCGCCGGGGAAATGGGCCGTGGTTTTGCCGTGGTTGCCGATGAGGTGCGACAACTGGCCCAGCGCACCACCGAATCCACCGGGCAGATCCATGGCCTGATTGCCAAGCTGCAAGGCACTGCAAACGCCGCTGTGCAGACCATGAACGCCGGCCACCGCCAGGCAGAAGAAGGCGTCGCCAGGGTGCTGGAAGCAGACCAGGCGCTGGTGGGCATCAGCGAAGCCGTGGCCAATATCACTGACATGACCACGCAGATCGCTGCCGCCACCGAGGAGCAGAGCTCGGTCGCCGAAGAGATCAGCCGCAATATTGCCACCATCGCCCACCTCGCCGACCAGACCTCGGAAGAAGCCCAACGCTCGGCCGCCCTGAGCGAAGAACTCACGGGTACGGCCAATGCACAGTACTCCTTGGTAGAGCGCTTTAATCGCTGAGCCATGTTTGCACTCTGCAACCCTGCCCGGGTTTGCCCTGGCAGGGTTTTTTATCGCCTGTGTTTTGCGCGCACGTGGTAGACAGGCCGAACGGCTTTAAGAAGCGCCTACAAAGTTGGGGAAGTTGTGCGTAGGCAAAGTCTGAAACTAACTATATATCGCACACGCCAAGCTTATTGAACGTACAGAGCGTTGACAGGGTGAGCGGGCTTCTATTAGTTCGAGAGTGGAAGTCACTTAAACCAGACAGGACGTGACACATCACCCACTCCACTGGAGACTTCTGCCCATTAAATAGTGCTGCACGTCAGATGGCGCGCAGCTCGAGGAATAAAAAATGAAACGCTCTACTCAGGAAAATTTGTTCATCGCTCCGATCGTGCCTGCAGCTGATCCCGTTGATGGATTGCTGCAAGTAACAGACTTGGCTGATACCCTCGATGTGTGATTCAGACCCTGTGCTCCAGGCCCAACTACCGAGTACGCGAGGACAACCTGACCACCAGGCCCATCGAGCTCTCATTCCCGCGCGCTTTCATGGAGGGGCTGGACAGCGACAGGATCACGATCACCTACCAGGTCACCGACCGGGCAGGTAATCAGTCCATTCTGGCGCAAGCCGTGGAGCTGACACTGCAACGCTGATTTAAAGAAGACATTCAAAACAACCTAAAACCTTAATGCCCCGCACTCACTTGAGTGCGGGACATTTATAACTTATATGTACGAAAAATCGCGATATAACGGCTTCCACTTAATGCATTCTGACACGCACAAAAAGTTGTGCATGCATTACCCATATTTCGGAATCGTCTGACTTGACCTTATTCAGTCAACCCTCTTAAATACGCGCCAGTCACGCCATGGAGCGGCACTTCAGCGTGCTCAAGAAGACCGATATATCCCTCTGTTATCCAGGAAGAATAGATGAACGGCACGTTCACCGACGACCAACAAAAGCCCTCCAACTCTATTGGCCGCCCCGCCACCGGGAGCGATCAATCCGCTGCAAGGCAAGAGCGAAACACCGGACTTTCAAACGAGGCTTTACCCGTGACACCAGTGGATAATCCTTCTGTTATTCAACATCCAGAATTGAACATTTCGCGCCACCTGAAAGCGCCAAGGCTGCCTTACGTCAAACCTTACGTGATCAGTCACGAGCAGGCGCAGCTGGGCATTACGGTCAACATTCCCGGTTCGGCGCATATGCGCTTTGGCGACATATTGGTTTTCTACTGGGGCCGCAACAGATCCTCGACCACGATTCACCTGCGGACCATCACCAGGGACAGCACGGTGCGGGTTCTGTGCCTGGCGTATCCGCTGATCAATCACCAGCAGTACGGCCCGGTGGATGTCTATTACGAAGTGCATCGCGGCCCCTTTCGGATCGGCACCTCCGAGACTGCGCGAGTGGTTGTCAAGCCCGAGCCTGCTCCGTCGATCCCGGAGGTAACCTTCACCCGGATTGCGCCGCAGCGTGGCGCCAACGGGTGACCTGACAAGCAAACACCCGATGAATGCTCACCGGGTTTTGCGTACGACCAGCAGCACCGGCTGCGCTGGAGAGCATACAGACCCTCTGCTGCTTCGCCGACGCTCGCTCCTTGCGGAGTTTAGAACGCCAGTTTCAAGCCGACATTCGTCCCCCATGGCTGCTCTACACGGCTGCCTTTCATGTAGTCGAAGTCCGCATGCAACTGCAAACGTTCGGACAGCGTGACCGACACACCTGCCCCCAGTTCGGCTCTGGAACCGGACACATCATTGTCAAACCGCGAGGTGTTGACCCTGACCTGATTGTTGCGGGAGAACTCCTGCGCCGCCGCAACACGCACATACGGTTGCAGCACGCCGCCATCCTGAAGCCTGATGCTGCGCCCCACTGAGGTTCCAAGTTTGCCCACCACAGACTGCGTGCGTTTGTTGCTGGCCTGCATGCCGTTGTCCAGCGCATACCTGTCGCCCCGGACCCAGACGCTGGTGAGCTGCGCATAGGGTTCGACAAAGTAGTCTTCACCGAACCTGATATGCCGACCGAACTCAAGCGAGCCGCCGACGCCACTGCTGCTGTAGGACCCTTTGGCGTTCGCGCCGTCGCTCATGGCAACCCTGGACTCGTTGTGAAAACGGTTGAGCTTGACCACGCCATCCAGGTAATAGCCGTCCTCCAGCAGCCAGGTTGCGTATCCACCCAGATAGTAACTGCCAATCTTGCCGCTGGTGCCCTGATCGAGATCCAGATTGTTCTTGCTGTAACCCGCCATGACGCCCAGGTTCAGTTGCCCGATGCTGACCGGCAGCGGTGCGTCTGCGCCAAAGGAGAGGCCACTCTGGGTGTTGCGATAATCGACGCCGTCACCCGTGCTGGCGTTGAAACGGCTGCCATAGGCGCGCATCCAGCCATCGGCCTGATCCTTGCCCCGCACCTCGCCCATGCGGCTGCGCAGTGTGCTCAACTCGCTGTTCCAGATACCTGGGGCAGCATTGAACAACGCCAGCACGCTTTGCGTGGACGGGCTGATGGTTTTGCCCGACCCGACGATGAACCAGTCATCGCCCATCTGCTCCAGGCTATAGGAGTAAACCCCGAGATCCGCACGGCCGCCCACCATGCTGAACCGCGCATCGCCGCCGCCAGTGTCCACCACCAGCAACGGCTGGGTGTCTGCGTTGATCACCTCCGCCCCGGTATTTCTAACGTTGAGACGATGGTCGCCGGTCGCCTGCCCTTCTACCTTGAGGAGATCGCCTTCGCCTTTATTCAGGTCGATACGCATGGCAAAAGTGCCGTGCCCGGCGAGGGTTTGCGCGGTCAGCGTCTTGAACGACCCTTCACCGAAGCTGATATGCCCGCCGCGCATGTCCAGAGTATTGAGCTGATTGTCAGCCGCCAGGATCCATCCTGCCCCCGACTTGAGCGCCAGGCTGTTGCTGTTGACGATATTGCCAGTCAGCCGGGCGTTGTTTTGCAGGACTACCTGCAAGTTGCTGGTTTGATCCGCAACCAGGTTGCCAACCAGCGCGCTGTTGTCGACTGTAAAACGGGTGGTTGATATGCCCTCTACGTCCAGCAAAGTGCCGTTACCGGCGAGCAGCTCGGAGCCGTTGCGAATAAGGATGTCGGTAGGGTCCCCTTCGTCGGTGAGGACCTTGATTGCTTCCCCCTCGACGCCTCTGATCACTGAGTTGTCCACTATTACGCGGTTATCGCTGTCGGGCCCGTTGTACCCGCCCCTCTTTGAATCGATGATGCTTATGCCTCGAGTCGCTCCTTCCACATAGCTGCGTTCGCTGACCGACACTGAACCGTTAGCAACCTTAATACCTAGCCCTTCCTGCGGTGCGGATGAGTCGGAATTTGCGTGCCCCCAAACTTGCGAGGCCGCGATCGAGACAAAGCTCGATGCTCCCACAGCGACGCCGATCTGCACGCCCGATACGCTGCTGCCCCTGATCTCGGCTCGAGAGCCGCCTTGGAAAACACCATCCTTTTTGGCTGCCGCCGCGGAAAACCCGAATCCGGATCGATCATTGATGACGCTGGAAATAACAGTTGCATGCGCCCAGTTCAGCTGCACACCGCCGTCAACCGTCGCTCTGTCAATGTTAACCCTACCATTCTCGTTGGCTGTAATTGAATGCGTTACCGCACCACTGTTTACATTAAGCACCGCCTGATTCCACACCTGATATTCTACAGGCGCCGCTGAGGCATCAACATTATAAGTCCCCTTATCGACGATGACGACATTCTCATCCACCTCACTAGGCCCGGGCATACCAGCGACAACTGCGTCATTGCCTTGAATACCTTGCACGTGAAATGCCGGCTCAGCCGAACTATTATCCGTGTAACCACTTATAAAAGCCGCCAGCATCGTCAGCGTGCAGCCCGTCAACTTACTTGTCTCTCTCAACATCACATACAACCCAACTAAAAAATGAGCCCCACTTTAAGTGCCGAGCAAAAACAAGCGTGCAAGTGGTTATTTTAAGGATTGTCAGACCCCTCTCTAATACTTGCAGGAAAGGTACTACGGACTACAAGACTGTGTAGGACCGCATTTCTGAATATTTCCGAACAGATGAAACATCGATCACCGAAAAAATATCTTTTTACTCTCCGCGCTATTGACACAAACCTGAAAACCCGATTACTTAAAAATGGAGACGCACAAAGAGGCGGAGTCTTACAGCGACAGCTGATTTATCAAGACTTTGACTATTTACATTGTTGCCGCCGCCTTTTATGACGGGGCGAATAGCGATCATCCAATATTTTCGAGAGAGCAAAAAATGAATACTAAAGCGAAATATCCTACAACTAATTATGCTCGTACCTTCCAGGATCCCAGAGATCTGGAGGCGCCGTTTGTGCCCGCCGCGTTTCACGACGCGGACGACGAAGGCTTGTTACCGGTCAGTGCTTTGGTCCAGCCCATCAAGGTTGAGCTGAAAGTGTGGGACGTCGCTAACCCCGGTGACCGGTATCAGCTTATGTGGAATGACAAACTGGCTGGCGAATCAAAAACCATCGGCAGTGAGCGACCAGGCGACGACCTCTTTTTGGTCATTCCTGCAGAGCTTCTGGTAGAGGGCGTTCACGCCTTGGGTTATCACACTCTGAATAGCGAAAATGGCACTGTCGATTTTTCATTATTGGTGCGTATCGAAGTCGACCTTACACCGCCGGGCCGACCGCAACTGGGTCCGATCAAGTTGCCACCGGAGGTAGAAGGCGGCCTCACGTCCGCTGAACTGACCCAACTGGGCGACCATCTGGAAATCGAGGTTGGCAGTTATACCGGTATGAGGAAGCAGGATGTGGTGCGCACGTTCTGGGGAACTGTCGAAGGTCCGGGGGCTGTCGTCACCAAGGACGATATGGGACTCAAGCGAGTGCATGTTATTTACAGCAGAGCGTTTCTGGAAAGCCTGGGGGACTTCAATGGCATCGTCAGCTACACGGTGACTGATCGTGCAGGGAACGAATCTGCCCAGTCACTGGGCGCCATTGTTCAGTTGATGCTCAAGGATGTGCCCAGCAATTTCCCGGCCCCCGTAATCGATCCGGCCCTGGGCAGCCTGATCGACTATGCCGAGGCGAAAGCGGGTGTCAACGTTGATATCCCGCACTACCCGGACGCGGCAGCGCTGGATTTGATTACTTTGCACTGGGGCGAGGATAATTCGTCACTGCCACTTGTGCTGCCTGCAGGCAATGAAGATAAAGCTGTTGTACTGTCGATCACGGTGCCTTACGAAACTATCGCCGTGCTCCCGGAAGGCAGGCCCAATATCACCTACAGCGTGCAGCGTGATGGACAACCCGTAGGCCGTTCAATGGCTAACGCTATAGAGGTATTTCTGACCTTGCCGGTTGCTGAACAACTAGATGCAGCTATCATCCAGGGCACCAGCATCACCAACCCCAACGCCGATGATAACTTCATCGACGAGGATGATTACGAACTCAATGGTCGGGCAATCATTGCATGGAAAGATGATTTGCAAGTCAGTGACGACTTGAACCTGTATTGGGGTCAGGAGTTCATACCACAGTGGTATCAGATCAAGGATAGCGATGTCAGCGCACAACGGGACCTGACCATTACGATCCCCAACTCGATGATGAAAAAACAGGGTACAGGCGCGACCATATCAGTGCGTTATTCTGTTACCCGTTTTGGCAATCCTAACCCGGCAAACGCGTTGTCCCAAAACGTGGTTGTCAGGTCCATATCTGAAACACCGGGTGGCACGAGCGGACTGGACGGACCGACGTTTATCACTAATGACAATGGCGTAGTCGGCCCAATCGAAAACCCGGACGGCGCACCCGTTAAAATCGCGCCGTACCTCAACATTCAACGAAATCAGATCGTGCAACTAACCTTCATCGCTTTCGACAACGAAAACAATCCGGTTGAGGCTGCAAACTTTTCTGGCGAGCGGGAGCTCGACGCGAACGACATTGTTACCGGATATACATTCATCGTGCCCGCCACCCACCTCAAGATGATTTGCCGCGGCTGGGGTGAAGCTCACTTCAAAGTCATTCCGGCCCCCGAGAGCAATCAAAGTCCGGCAACTTCCAGAACAACGCGAGTCCGTATCAATATGAGCAGGCCTGCCAGCGGCTGCCACTGGTAATTACGATCATTACTGCCTCCCGCTCAGTGTGTGCGGAAGGCATTTTACAGCCACTAATTTCGAGTTTAGCTATGAACAACTCTATTGCCATAAACATACCTGATGTACCTGATACGACTCTTTTACCGCCTACTGTAGCAGTAAGTCTCAACAGCGAGGGGCTACTGCCGGTAAGTGCCCTGAACGCCCCTATTGCTGTAACGTTTCCTGTATGGGCGATCGTCGTGCCTAACACCAGCTACCAGCTCTTGTGGGATCAGCAGCCCATCGGCCTGGTTAAATTGATTCAAGCTGATGACAAACCCGGCGAACTCCTGACCCTGGATATTGCGGTGGATGTCCTGAACGCCGGGCAGCATCAATTGGCTTATCGTCTGGTGAATCTGGAAAACGGCGTGCAGACGGACTCGCTACCGGCCCCCATCACAATCGACCGCACCGCCCCCGGCGACCCGTTGCTTGCGCCCATGCTTTTCCCCGCAAGCGTTGAGAACGGGTTGACTACAGATGAACTGCAGGTCTTGGGCAACGTGTTGCCGGGGACGATTGCCGGGTACAGGGACATGCAAGAAGGCGATGTAATCCGCACTTACTGGGGCGGCGTTACCGGCCCCACGGTGGTGGTGGGCAGAAATGACATGGGCTTGAAGCGGGTGATGGTGAATTTCTCGCAAGCGTTTCTGCTCGCCATCGGCGACGTGGAAGCGGCGGTTTATTACACAGTGACTGACCTGGCGGGGAATCTTTCGATGGATGCCCAATCGATCGGCGTACTGCTGCAACTGCAGCCGGTGCCTGATCTGCCATTACCCGTGGTCAAAGAAGCAGACGGCGCTACCCTCGACCCGGATGCAGCCCAGGGCGCCACGGTACTGGTGGGCGCCGGTGCGCGATTGGCGGTCGGCGACCGCGTAGTAGTCGAGTGGCTAGGGCCCAAGGGCGGAGATAGCAAGGAGAAACGAATCAATGCCGGGGAAGCAGGCCAGGAAATCGCCCTGGCGTTCCCCTCTGCGCTGGTGGAGGTCAATGCCGGGGAAACCGTCGAGATTTTCTACAGCATCCATCGCAGCAACGGCGGTGAACAGCGCTCGGCGACCCTCACCCTGCAGATACTGCCAGGCTCAACAGAGCTGGTGTTTGATACGTCGCCAGTGATACTCAATGGCAAGGCCTACATCATCCCCCAATCCAGCGTATTGCCAGTTTTGCCTGCCAACAGCGCAGTGCAGCGCGTGGCAAGCGGCGGTCAGCCGCCCTATCGCTACAGCTCCAGCGACGAGAATATCGCTTTCGTCGATGACACCGGTCTGGCCTCGGTGCGCGGCAACGGGCTTGCCGCAATTACTGTTATCGATGCCAACGGCAGAACAAAAAGTTACCCGCTGACGGTCACCGGTGTCATCCATTGCCTGGGACTCGGAAGCGGCAACCATACGCAGATAACCGCCGCCGCACGCAGCAAGGGCGTCAGGCTCCCCAGCAAAGCCGAGCTGGATCAGGTGCACGCGGCCTTTGGAAATCGCTGGCCCATGGGCAACTCCCGGTACTGGTCCACTTCCGTGGTTGCACAGAATCTGCTGGGGCACAAATGGTATGCCGGCAAGAATCTGGTCACCGGCAGCGACGTCAAGCTCAAGCACAGTGCACAAGCCCTGGGTGTTGGCCTGCGCTGAAGAGTCAGCCTGATGGCAGGCTAAACGTTTGCGGACGTTGCGTGATGCAGCGCCCTTCCCGATGCAACCCGACATGCGCAGGAGCCCGGCACATGGACGCCGCCCTTAAACGCCGTAAACCGCCCAGCCCGTGCCTGGGCACTTTTCAGGCGCAGATCAATCAGCATCCGTTTCTGGTGACAGAAATGTCCGCCGGGCTAAAGCTGCGCCCGGAGCTTTCGCAGATCCCTGACCATTGGATCTGGCGGGTAGTGGCCGATGGCAAGGTGGGGAGCAAACGAGCCAGCATCGGTTTGTTCATTGATTACGATCTCACGCCAGGCACCTATCGCCTGCCGAGTCACCCGCGCATCAAGGTGGTGTTCAGTCAGACCCCGCACGGGCGTAGCGTCATCTATCACTCGGCGCAGCTTCAGGCAGGCAGGATGACGCTGATCGAGGCTGACGTCGCCAACCTCAGACTCAGGGGCACATTCGAATTCAGCATTTCGGCCATGGACTTTGCCGTGACCGGGGGTACGTTTGATCTGCTGTGCCGATGATCAAGCGGCACAGACCCGGGACGCGATACGTCGGGCTGCCTCCACCAGACATTGCTCCTGGCTCACACCTGCCGATTTCAGGGGCTTGAGGTCGTGATTGGCGGCGGTTAGCCAAAGCAGCTCGATGGCGTCTGACAGGCGATAGCCCGCCACCGCCTCCTTGTTACCCAGAGCATCGCGCTCGCCCTGAACGATCAACGTCGGCGTGGCCAGTTCTGCCAGATGCGCGACCCTGGGTTTTTCCGGTTTGCCCGCTGCATAAAATGGATAGCCCAGGCAAATCAGGGCATCCGCACCAAGCTCGTCAGCCACCAGGCTCGCCATGCGGCCACCCATGGACTTGCCGCCGATAGCCAGCCGTCCCGTGACATGAGGTCGTATCGAGGCATGCACGTCGCGCCAGCAATCGAGCAACTGCGCCTGCGCACTGGGTGGGCGACGTCGGCCGTCGAGGCGTCGTTGCGCCATGTAGGGAAACTCGAAACGCAGCACGCTGACACCCTGATCGGCAAGTCGCGTCGCCATGTCGGTCATGAAATCGCTGTCCATTGGCGCACCGGCGCCGTGTGCCAGAATCAGTACCGCTACGCCACCGGCGCTGTGTGCCCTGGCGGGGGTCCATAGCCAGCCGTTTTCCTGCGCGAGTTGCGCGCATTGATCAACCTCGATTCCAGCCTGTCGCCTGGTGCCCATGTATGCCTCTTCTGTTCATCTCAACGGTATCAAGCAGCAGCCAATGCCGCACGTCATGACTGACTATCGCCAGATCAGACAGCGTTGGTGAGCGCTGCCTGAATGATAATAGCGAAATCAGTCAGGCGTATCAGCGACGAACATTGACCACCGATTCTACTGTGCGTGCGCGCCAGTCATTGTCGCGAACAACGCTGACAGTGAGGGTTTTCAGGTCGCTGGAAAAATCAGCCGTCAGGTACGTTTGTTCTGACGCTGATCCGCTCAGGAACACTGGCACGGAACCAAACGCCGTACTGGAAAAGTATTCACCCGGCTCATTATGGAGGTGCCCTGCAAACACTGCTGTCACACCAAAGCGTTCTATCAGTGCCCTGAAGCGTTGTCGGTCAGGCACGCCACCTTTCCAGTCATGAGTATCATGCATGTTGACGATGATAATCTTCCCTGCCGCGCGAGCACTCGCCAGATTGGCTTCAAGCCACTCGAACGAATCCGAGATCCTGAACGACTTGCGGTTGAAGGTGAGCAGAGAGCCTGCGTCAAAATCAACCGTATAGCTCGGCTCATTGTTCAGCTGGATGACGTGAACATCCCCAAACGCCCTGGAATACGCAAGGCTGCCAAAGTAGGTCAACACGCCACCGACGTCACGCGCAGTAAGGTCCATGTCGCCGCTGGACCAGTACCTTTTGATCAACATGCCGATGCTGTCGCCCGCGCACAGATTCAAAAAACAATCATCGACATTGTTGACGTAGTCATGATTTCCCAGCCCATAGTCATAAAGGCCCTCAAGCTTTTCATCGAGCAAGCCAAAGACAACGTTGCGCTCAGAGCTGTGACCATAGGCCGTCATATCCCCGTTGATCATCACCGGCACGGCGCGAGCACCGCCATGAGCCGCTCTGAAATCGGCGATGTCCGAATATTGTGCGTCGATCAGGAACCGGGAGCGCTGGTGCAGCTGTGATTTGCTTTCCTCCTCGCCGCTGTCGCTTTTTTCCGTCCAGGGGTATTGCGGATCCGAGCTGAACACCCAGTTCATTGGCGTCATCACAGCGGCTTGGGCAACAGGCGCGAGCACAGCGAGCATAAGGCCCCCGAGCAGGGCATGAATCATCTGTTTCATTTGAAATCCCTTTCATTGATTGGTTAGCGGAATCGTCCACTGATTCCGCTCTCAAGCTTACCGGCCATTGCTGCACGATCAATGCGCCTGGCGAGGCGCTGGTTGTGGGAAATCTCCTTGATCTGTAACGCAATTGACACGAGCGTGGCGAAACAGGGGTTGCTACACACCGGGAGGTCGATATAAGCCGCCTGTTGCCGATTGGTCAGACTGGCAGGCGCGCACTGTCTGCATCGAGGACGATGGGTTACCCTTATGACTCATGTGTGTTTTCCACAAGGATTGAAACAATGTCTGAGCCAGTCAAGTCGCGCGCTGCTCCCCAGGCCCATTGCAAGGATTGCAGCCTTGCGTCGCTGTGCCTGCCGCTCTCGCTGAACCTTGACGACATGGATGCCCTGGATCAGATCGTCAAGCGCGGCCGTCCATTGAAAAAGGGCGAATTCCTGTTTCGTCAGGGCGACACCTTTGGTTCGGTGTACGCTGTTCGGTCCGGCGCATTGAAGACGTTCAGCCTCAGCGACGGCGGTGAGGAACAGCTCACCGGCTTCCACTTGCCCAGCGAGCTGGTGGGCATGTCCGGGATGGACGCCGAAGCCTACCCGGTCTCGGCCCAGGCGCTGGAAACCACCTCAGTCTGCGAGATTCCCTTCGACCGCCTGGACGAGTTGTCAGTGCAGCTGCCGCAACTGCGTCGGCAACTGATGCGGGTGATGAGCCGGGAAATCCGTGACGATCAGCAGATGATGTTGCTGCTGTCGAAAAAGACCGCCGATGAGCGCATTGCCACTTTCCTGGTCAACCTGTCGGCGCGCTTCCGTGCTCGCGGATTCTCGGCCAGTCAGTTTCGTCTAAGCATGTCACGTAACGAAATCGGTAATCACCTGGGTCTGGCCGTGGAAACGGTCTCCCGCGTGTTCACCCGTTTTCAACAGAACGAACTGATTTCAGCCGAAGGCAAAGAGATTCACATTCTGGATTCGGTCCAGCTCTGCGCCCTGGCTGGCGGAGCAATCGACAGCTGAAAAGGTGCGATTCCCGGCAAGGGCCTTTAGACTAGCGCATTGATTGCAATCGCCCTGCCCTGGACCACTTCTGATGATTTTCGACGAACAAAGCCTCAAAGCCATTATCCGCCCGGTCGTGGACTTCCCTAAACCGGGAGTCATATTCCGCGACATTACCCCGCTGTTCCAGTCGCCGAAAGCGACCCGCATGGTCATGGACAGCTTCGTGCAGCGCTATATAGAGGCTGATTTCAGCCACATCGGGGTGATGGACGCGCGCGGCTTTCTGATCGGCTCCATCGTGGCCTATGAACTGAACAAACCCCTGATCCTCTTTCGCAAGCAGGGCAAGTTGCCAGCGGACGTCCTGTGCGAGGCTTACAAGACCGAATACGGCGAAGCCTTCCTGGAAGTTCACGCCGACAGTCTGTGTGACGGTGATTCGGTGGTCATGTTCGATGACCTGATCGCCACCGGCGGCACCCTGATCGCCGCTGCCAAGCTGATCCGCCGCATGGGTGCGAAAATCCACGAAGCAGCGGCCATTATCGACCTTCCGGAACTGGGCGGCTCGCAACGACTTGCCGACCTGCAGATTCCGACTTTCTGCCTGACCCGCTTCGGGCTTGCCGAGTAAGGCAGCGTAATGAGTTCTGCCAGTGTGAGCGAGTTTGCTCGCGAAGAGGCCAGTTAAGACCGCGCAGTGACGAGCCTTCGCGCATGGAGGTTTTTGTGGGAGCCAACTTGTTGGTGCCCACTTGTTGGTGCCCACTTGTGGTGCCTGCAAGTCCATATTTACTGCGCAACAGCGCGGCGTCAGGACGGCTGGAAATCCGCTACGGGGATCGAAACCTTGGGCGGGCGCTATAGCGCGATTGGCTTGCGTCCGGCGAACGAGTGCGCCAGGGTGCCGCCGTCCACCAGTTCCAGTTCGCCACCCAGCGGCACGCCGTGAGCGATCCGGGAGGTGATCAGGCCCTTGTCAGTCAGCAGTTGAGCGATGTAATGCGCGGTCGCTTCGCCCTCAACCGTGGGGTTGGTGGCGAGGATGACTTCGGTAAAACTGCTCTGTTCGCTGATGCGCAAGAGCAACTGGGGAATCCCGATGGCTTCAGGCCCCAGGCCATCAAGGGGCGAGAGATGCCCCTTGAGCACAAAATAGCGGCCCCGATAACCCGTCTGCTCGACCGCATAGACATCCATAGGGCCTTCTACCACGCACAGCAGCGTATCGTCGCGACGGTTATCGGCACACTGCGGGCAAAGATCGTCCTCGGTCAAGGTGCGACACTGCCGACAGTGACCAACGCCTTCCATTGCCTGACTCAGCGCGGCAGCCAGTCGCGACCCGCCGCTGCGATCGCGCTCAAGCAGTTGCAGCGCCATCCGTTGCGCGGTTTTTTGACCGACGCCGGGCAGCGTGCGCAAGGCGTCGATCAGTTGGCGAATCAGCGGGCTGAAGCTCATGGAGAAAAATCCGACAAAAACACAAGACGCGGTTTATACCCGCGCCCCGTATACAGCGTCAATCAAGCCTTGAAGTCACGCGTCCGAGACGTGTACCACCAGCTTGCCGAAGTTGCGCCCTTCCAGCAGGCCGATGAAGGCCTCGGGCGCCTGCTCCAGGCCCTGCACCACATCTTCGCGGAACTTGACCTTGCCTTGAGTGACCAGTGGCGTCATTTCGGTGAAGAACTCCTGCAGGCGGTCACCGTATTCTTCGAAGACGATAAAGCCCTGCATTTTCGCGCGTTTGGTCAACAGGGTACGCATCAACAGCGGCAGCTGATTGTCGCCTTCTGCCACGCCCTGTGCGTTGTATTGCGCAATCAGCCCGCACACCGGGATCCGCGCGCGGGGATTGAGCAGAGGCAATACCGCGTCGAATACCTTGCCGCCCACCAGTTCGAAGTAAACATCGATGCCACCGCCGCAGGCCTGGGCCAGCTGCTCGGCAAAGTCAGGGCTTTTATGGTCGACGCAAGCGTCGAAGCCCAGTTCATCAAGCACGTAGCGACATTTTTCTTCGCCACCCGCAATGCCGACCACCTTGAGGCCTTTAAGCTTGGCCACCTGACCTACAACAGACCCTACTGCGCCGGAAGCGGCTGCGACTACCAGGGTTTCTCCTGCCTTTGGCTGGCCAATATCCATCAAGCCCATGTAAGCGGTGATGCCTGGCATGCCGAGCACGCCGACCGCCATGGAGTCACTGGGCAAGTCCTTTGGAGCGATCTGCAAGCCAGCGCCGTCGCTGATGCTGTGAGTCTGCCAACCGGTCTGGCCTACCACCCGGTCGCCCACCTTAAAATCCGGATTACGCGACTGCTCAACGATGCTGACCGCACCGCCTTCCATCACCGCATCAATCTCTACCGGCTCGGCATACGATGGCGCATCACTCATGCGCCCGCGCATGTAAGGGTCCAGCGACAGATATAGCGTGCGTAACTGTACTTGTCCTTCCTGCAGATCAGGCAGCGCCTCGCGCTCCAGACGGAAGTTCTCAGGCGTCGGCGCACCTGTCGGGCGCGATGCCAGAACGATGCGCTGGTTGAGAATCAATTCTTGGGTCATGGGAAGGCTCCTGCTAATAAATCAGTGTGTATGCAGAGCAGACCGTGATGTGCGGTGGGCGTTCGGTTGGAAGTGCGGGTCGATTGACCTGAAGCTATCGCGGGCAAGCGCGCTCCTACAGGTGGGAGCAAGCTTGCTTGCGAAGGGGCGATACATCCAGTGGCGCTTTGGCGGCTGTCACCCACCCATCGCGGGCAAGCGCGCTCTTGACCCTGCCGCCAGCAGCGCCAATCGACTACCCGATCAGAAGGGCAGTTTCATACCCGGTGGCAGTTGCATGCCCGCCGTCATGCCCGCTGTCTTCTCCTGGCTGGCCTGCTCGATCTTGCGCACGGCGTCGTTGACGGCCGCTGCGATCAGGTCTTCCAGCACTTCCTTGTCTTCCTGCATCAGGCTGTCATCCAGATTGATGCGCTTGACGTCGTGGCGGCCGGTCATCACGACGCTGACCAGCCCTGCGCCGGATTGGCCGGTGACTTCGGCATTGGCCAGTTCTTCCTGCATTTTGGCCATCTTTTCCTGCATTTGCTGCGCCTGTTTCATCAGACCAGCCATGCCACCTTTCATCATGGAGTATCTCCTCGAACGTTGCGTATTGACCTGGCGCGACACCCGCAGGTGCCATGCCGTCGTTAATGAGCCGCAGGCGCCTGGGCGTCCACGGGTTTGATCGTATCTTCTCGAATCACTGCGCCAAACTGTTCAAGCATCTGCTGGATGAACGGATCAGCGTGAATTGAAGCCTCCGCCTGGCGCTGACGCTCGGCCCGTAGCCGGGACGCCGCCTGTGCCGGGGTCTCCTGCTCGGGCTTGACCAGCTCGACCTTGAGGCTGATGGTCCGCCCGGCGAACTGGTTGATGCCATCGTTGATGCGGCGCAACTGGGTTGCATTGAACAGTGCGCTGTGGCCCGGGTCCAGGTGCAGCAGCCAGGCATCGCCGTCCATCGCCATCAAGGTGCAATTGGATGCGATGCTGCTGGTCATGCCGGAAATGGGCAGCTTGTCGAAAATCTCCAGCCATTGCGCAGCCAGCCCCGTGGCGGGTTTCAACGCAGGTGCCGGTTCAGCTTCTTCGACCTCCTCGCCCACGGTTTCGTGCGCCAGTTCATCGAGATAGCTGTAGGCCGCCGGATCGATATCGACGTCAGGCTCGACGTAATCGTCGTCCGGAGGCGGTTCATCGTCACGGTCCATCGGAGCTGGCACGTAGGCGTCGGGAATGGCCTCAAGCATGGCTGCCGTAACGGGCTGCTCGGGCGAGTCCTGCGCCGCAGCGTCAACCTCTGGCGCATCGGGCACCGGGCTGGCGGGGGCGGGCCCAGGCATGGGGGTGAGATCTGGCTGCTCCGACACGGTATCGAGAACGGGCTCGTCAACCGGAGGCGCCTGCTCTTCTAGCTCGGCCTCGGAGATCGGCTGTGCGGCCGAGGCTGCCGACTTGGGCGTATTCCATGGCAGGTCGACGTGCGCCACCGTCTCAGGCTCGGCCACGGCTTCAGGCTCAGCGGACAATTGCGCGGCCGGGTGAGCATCCTCGCCAGGCGTGGTAACCGGCTCGACCACCGGTGCCTCGGTGACGGCTGGTGTATTCGGCGCGACTGTCGCCGCGACCGCCACGGCACCTGAGGAATCAACTGTGGCCTGGCTGATTCCCACTGGCTTTAGCGGCTGCCTCGGAGCGTCGCTGCTGTCAGCGGGACGAAACGCCAGCATCCGCAACAGGACCATTTCAAACCCGCCACGGGGATCAGGCGCCAGGGGCAGGTCGCGACGGCCGATCAGCCCCATCTGGTAATAGAACTGCACGTCTTCGGCTGGCAGCGCCTGAGCCAGGGCCAGCACCCGGTCGCGGTCGCCATGACCATTGTCGACACCCTCGGGCAGCGCCTGGGCAATCGCCACGCGGTGCAGCACGTTGAGTATCTCCGACAGCACGCCATTCCAGTCGGGCCCCTGTTCGGCCAGATGGCGAACCGCCTCCAGCAGGCCACGCGCATCGCCATCGATTAGAGCGGTCAGTACGTCAAACACCTGGCCATGATCCAGCGTGCCCAGCATCGCCCGCACGTCAGCGGCCATGACTTTGCCTTCACCAAAGGCAATCGCCTGATCGGTGAGGCTCATGGCATCACGCATGGAGCCGTCGGCGGCGCGTCCGAGCAGCCACAGCGCGTCGTCTTCAAACGGCACGTTTTCGACGCCCAGCACATGGGTCAAATGCTCGACCACCCGCTCCGGCGTCATGTTTTTCAGGGAGAACTGCAGGCAGCGAGAGAGGATCGTGGCTGGCAGCTTCTGCGGATCGGTGGTCGCGAGGATGAATTTGACGTACGGCGGTGGTTCTTCGAGGGTCTTGAGCAGCGCGTTGAACGAGTGACTGGACAACATGTGCACTTCGTCGATCAGGTAGACCTTGAAGCGACCGCGGCTGGGCGCGTACTGGACATTGTCGAGTAGCTCGCGGGTGTCTTCGACCTTGGTCCGGCTCGCGGCATCGATCTCGATCAGGTCGACGAAGCGCCCCTCGTCAATCTCGCGGCAGACCGAACACACGCCACAAGGCGTCGAAGTAATCCCGGTTTCGCAGTTCAGGCATTTCGCGATGATGCGCGCAATGGTGGTCTTGCCCACTCCTCGCGTACCGGTGAACAGATAGGCGTGATGCAGGCGCTGGCTGTCCAGCGCGTTGATCAGGGCCTTGAGCACATGGGTCTGGCCGACCATTTCGCGGAACGAGCGCGGACGCCACTTGCGTGCAAGAACCTGATAACTCATCGAAAACCGTCGCAACTGAAAGCACAAGACCGCCAATGCTAGCGGAGCAGGGGCGAAATTGCATCTGGTGTGCTCGTCTTATATGACTAAGCTATGCAAACGGATGCCCTGCACGCAGGGCTGAGCCCAGACCGGCCGCTGTTCGCGGCGTAAAGTCCAAGGGGCATTTGAGGGACCATCATGGGTAGATACCGGATACTGCTGGCCGCGCTTGTGCTGTTTGTCCATCCAGCCAGGGCGGCTGAAGCCACATTGAAATTTTCAGTGACCGACAGCTGGTCGATGCCACTGATCGAGCTGCAGGATTATCAACCCGTCAACGGGATACTGTTTGACATCATGCAGAGCCTGGCCCGGCACATGGACCGCACCGCCCAGTACAGAGTATTGCCCAGACTGCGGGTACAGGCAGCGCTGGAGCGGGGGGATGTCGACATCCGCTGTTACGCCGCCCAGGCGTGGGCAGCGAACCTGTCAGGCGATTTTCTCTGGAGCCTGCCGATCCTGCACCAGCGCGACTTGCTGGTCGCGTCCGCTGACACCGCTGCGGGCCCCTATCCAGCGCAGTTCGACAACGAAACCATCGGCACCGTGCTGGGCTACAACTATCCCGAACTGCAAGCCCTTTTCAATGGCCATCAATGGATCCGTGAAGACGCCCGAAGCCAGGAGCAGGTCCTGCGCAAGCTGGCGGCGGGCCGCTACCACTACGCCGTTTCCAATCAGTTGGCGCTGGATTGGTTTAACCGTCAGTTGCCCAGCAACAGGCAGCTCAAAGCGATATCCCTGATCAATGAACAACCTGCCGGCTGCATTGTGCGCAACGACCCTGCGCTGCCCACGCAACAGATTTTGCGCACGCTGGTGCGGATGAAAGTCTCCGGGGAAATCCAGCAAATCATCGATCGGTATTCCGCTCCCCTTAACGACATGCCGTGAACGATGGCCGGTCGCTGACCGTTCCCACCGTTTGTAGCAATTGCGTCACAGATCCCCGCTACCTTTGCTCGTAACATTTAGCAACATATTGGCGAAGGCAGGTGACTCATGAGCGACAAGACAGACGACGCCTCGAAGACTGATACCGGTCGCCGACGGTTCCTCGGCGGCATGGCGGCACTGGGCGCGGGCATGAGCCTGAGCGGGTACGCCAGTGCCGAACAAAAACCGGGCGCTGCACCTGTCGCCCAACTGAGCGGGACGGAGTTGGACCGCGCCCTGCGTGACCACATCAAGACCGTGGTGGTCATCTACGCCGAGAACCGCAGTTTCAATAACCTTTTCGGCAATTTTCCCGGAGTGGAAAAACCTCTTTCCGCTCTGCAGCCTGACGATTATCGCCAACGCGATCGGGATGGCTCAGTGCTTGGCACGCTGCCCCCAGCCTGGGGCGGCGTGCTGCAGCTGGGTCCGCAGAGCGTCGACGGAGTCAGTTACCCGGCGGGTACTCAGTTTCAGGAAAACCTGCCCAACGCGCCCTTCGCCCTGAAAGGCCCAGGCGGCGAAGATTTGCCATTGAGCCTGGTCACCCGCGACCTGTGGCATGTGTTCTATCAGAACCAGATGCAGATCAACGGCGGCAAGAATGACCGGTTCGTCGCCTGGGCCGATGCCGGTGGCCTGACCATGGGGCACTATGCCCAAACCCGCTATTCATTGCGCCTGTGGGATGTGGCGAAGGAGTTCGTGCTCTGCGACAACTTTTTCCAGGGCGCCTTCGGTGGTTCGTTCCTCAACCACCAGTATCTGATCGCGGCCACTGCGCCGGTGTATCCGGCCGCCGCCAGCTCGGTGGCCAAGTCACAGATCGCCACGCTTGAGAGCGACGACCCGACCGACTCGCGCCTCAAGCCGCTGCCGCAGTCACCCGCCAGCGCCATGACCGGCCCGCCACAATTCGGCCCCAGCGCACTGACGCCGGATGGCTATGCGGTGAATACTCTGGCGCCGCCCTACTGGCCAACCTGGTTGCGCGACCCGGAAAAGCCCGATTATTCCAAACCGGATTTGCCCAACGTACTGGTGCCACAGCACCACGAGCACATTGGCGACAAGCTGTCGCAAAAGAACATTGACTGGGCGTGGTATGCCGGCGCCTGGCAGGTCACGCTTGACCAGTTCAAGGACTCCACCGGCATTCCCAAGATCCCCAATTTTCAATACCACCACCAACCCTTCAATTACTTCGAGCAGCAAGGCCCGCAGCATCCACAGGAGCGCAAAAAACGTTTGCGCGACGGCGGCCTGGGCGATGAATCCGGCAGCAACACCTTCTTCGCCGACGCCGAAGCGGGCAAGCTGCCTGCGGTGACGTTCTACAAACCCCAGGGCAATCTGAACATGCACGCCGGTTACGCCGATGTCGCCGCCGGCGACCGGCACCTTGACCGCGCGATCAAGGTGCTGCGTGCCAGCCCGCAGTGGGACAACATGGTGGTGGTGATCACTGTCGACGAGAATGGCGGCTGGTGGGACCACGTCGCGCCGCCCCAGGGGGATCGCTGGGGCCCCGGCTCGCGCATACCGGCGCTGGTCATTTCTCCGTTCGCACGCAAGGGCACGGTGGACCACACGGTTTACGACACCGCTTCGATCCTGCGCCTGATCACCCGGATTCATGGCCTGGAACAGCTGGACGGCCTCAAGGAGCGGGATGAGGCGATGATCGCCCGTGGCCAGACGCCCCTGGGCGATCTGACCAATGCACTGCAATTCCTACATGATCAGCTGAATCAGCTGTCGGCCGACGCCCGCAACGGCCGACTTGATGGCAGGGCCATATGCGTATTCCTTGAAGGCTCCAATGACCTTGCAAGGAACGCAAAGCATGAACATGACCCCTGTTGCTTATCAGCCAGTGGAGCGCACCCGCACTGAGTTGCTCGTGATCCACTGCTCTGCCACCCGCCCCACCCAGGACATCGGCGTGGGCGACATTACCCGTTGGCATATCCAGCGCGGCTTTGACACCGTGGGCTATCACTACGTGATCCGCCGCACTGGCGAACTGGAGACAGGCCGCCCGGAAACAGCCGTTGGCGCACATGTGCGCGGGCACAATGCCAACTCAATCGGCATTTGCCTGGCCGGTGGCGTCAACGCTCATGACACGCCCGAGAGTAACTTCACCGCCGAGCAATTCGCCACGCTGAAACGCTTGCTGGCGCAACTCAAGCGGCGTTACCCAGACGTCCGGATACTGGGCCATCGCGATCTGTCGCCAGACAAGAACCGTGACGGCAGAATCACCCCGAACGAATTCATCAAGGCGTGCCCGTCGTTCGACGTCGGGAAATGGCTTGAACAGCATCCCATTGCCTGATGCCTGATCTGCACTCAGCAGGCCATGACCACCTGGTCACGGCCTTGCTGTTTACCCCGGTACAGCCCCTGATCAGCGCGCGCCAAGGCTTTTTCGAAGCTCTCACCCGGGCGGATCTGGCTGATGGCAAGGGTCGCCGTGACGTTCAAGGGTGTGGGCTCCACCTGGCCGACCCACTGGCGGATGTGCAGCATAATCCGGTCAGCTACCATCCGCGCGGCGTCTTCGGTCGCATCCGGCATCAACACCAGAAACTCCTCGCCGCCCCAGCGCGAGGCGACATCGGTGGCACGCACGTTACTGTTGATGGCCTCCGCCACCCGCTGCAGGATCAGGTCGCCCTTCTCGTGCCCGAGGCGGTCGTTGATCAGTTTGAAATGGTCAATGTCCAGCAGAATGATTGCCGCCGGTACCGAATCGACCAGCTGACGTACGCCCTGCAGCACCCGGCGGCGGGTATAGAGATTGGTCAGGCTGTCGCGGTTGGCGCTGTGGAACAGATTGAGCTGCATCGAACGGGCAAAACGCACCGACAGTGCGGTGCCATGCAACAGCAGCAAGGTTGCGATGGAGACATTGGCGATGGCAAAGACTTCCAGCATCTGGGCGCTGACCACCGCCTCGATGCCCATGCGCCGGCGCAGGACAAAGCCACCAACCAGCACCACGATGATTGCCAGGTTGAAGCACAACCGCCAGCGACGCGCGTGCTGGAAACTGAAGGCAATGATGGGCACCAGGCAGTACAGGTAAAAATAAAAGTTGCTGTTCCAGCCCAGTACCCACGTCGCCAGCGCCCCATGCAGGATGATCTCTACGCTCATCAGCGCCCCGGCAAAGGTGTAACGCCTGGCGCGGATGGCCATGAGGCAGACCACGTAAGCCGCGATGCTCAGCGCATTGCCGGCCACCAGCAGCGGCACCTGCAGCAAGCCAAACAACACGAACAGCACGACGTGGATGCCGAAAGCGATTTGTACGATGGGGATAATGTGTTGCCAGAATTGCGCAGTGGCCTCGCGCAGCAACTGCGCACGATCACTGGCCGACAGGGTGTTCATCGAGCAGCCTCGCAGAGAAGGCATGGACGGGCTGGACGACGCATCAAGTTGAATGGGGTCATGAAAAAACTATCGGCTGAGATGAAGGGGCCTTTATCCCGCTTATCCGGCGGGCCTGAGACGTTTCGACTGACGATGTGGGAAGACTGTCACACGCACCGTGACAATGGCGGTGCCCCATCACTATAGCCGACGCGTCATCAGCCAGTGTTGTTTGCCCCAGGCCTCGAAAGGTTCAAGTGGTTCCCAGCCACGTCTGGCGTAGTAAGCGTTCTGGTCGTGGGTATGCAGGTACAACGTGCTCACGCCGATCTCTCTGGCGCGGTCACAGATGGCTTCGATCAACTGTGCGGCGAGCCCCGCCCCGCGAGCCTCAGGCTGCACCAGCACACACGCCAGCCAGGGGGTCAGCTCCGGGCGCAGTGCCAGGTCGTCGCGGGCCAGCGCAGCGCACCCCAGCAACTGACCCTGATCCAGCGCGATGAGGCATTCCCAGCGACCATCAAGCTGGCCTTCGGCAAACGTCCGCTGCCACTGCTGCAGGGTCTGGTCGGCATATTCGTAGTCGAATTGGCGATAAAGCCGCTCGGCCAGGGTGTCGCTGTGCTGCATGTGTTGCGCAAGCCAGACCAGCTGCGTCATGGGGTGTCCTCATCGGTTGGGTGTCCAGTGCAGCGCGCTGCGATTGCCGCCAATGTGCGCGATTGCGCTTTTGGCAGCAAGAAGCGGATAGCAATATTCCAGCAAGGAATGGGCCGATGAAAAACCGCGATTTCTATCCAGCCTGGTACGTGCGTAGTGTGCAGACTCACCTTCCGGACTTGCCCGCATGACGCATACACCGATTCGCCTGTACGTGGATTCCCAACTGACCAGCCCCTATGCAATGTCGGTTTACGTAACGCTGCTGGAAAAAGGCATTGATTTCGAGATGCATAGGGTGAACCTTGAGGCGGAGGAGCATTTGGGCAACAGCTACGCCCGCGTGTCCCTTACACAACGGGTGCCGACTCTGGTGCATGGTGAGGTTGCCCTGACGGAATCATCGGCCATCAGCGAATATCTTGAGGAGTTGTTCCCGCAGACCAGGGTCTATCCGACAGACCCGGCATCACGCGCCAAAGCCAGGCAGGTTCAGGCCTGGCTGCGCAGCGACCTGCTACCGATAAGGAGCGAGCGTTCGACACAGGTGGTTTTTTACGGAATTAAAGCTGCGCCACTGTCAGCGTCGGCGCAATGCGCGGCACGCAAGTTGATCGCCGCAGCCCAAACGCTGCTAGACAATCACTCGGATTACCTGTGCGGCCATTGGACCATCGCCGATACCGATCTGGCGCTGATGCTCAACAGGCTGATACTCAATGGCGACCAGGTGCCGACGCTGCTGGTGGAGTATGCCCGGCTTCAGTGGCAGCGCCCCTCTGTCCAGCGCTGGCTGACCCTGGAGCGCCCTGCCCTGGCGCGTTAAATATCTTCCACCAGCGCAATCAGGTCGGTGGTACCGACGTCCGCCCCGGCCTGGGACAGCAGGGTTGTGGCCTGGCCGCGATGATGAGTCTGGTGATTGAAGAAGTGCAGCAACAGCGCGTGGAAGTCCCGGGTCGCCTCGACGCCCGCCATGTTGACGTAAGTCAGGGCGACATCCAGATCATTTTCGTGCAGGCCAGCGGCCCAGTCGAAAATGGTCTGGTCAACCATTCTGCGCACTGGCGCCAGATCATCCAGGCTGGCGCACAGCGTCTGGCGCAGGGTTTGCGGGTCAGGCAAGGCGCGCACCTGCGCCAGCGCGCTGCACCCTGCCGGATGCGTGCTGAAACGCTTGAGCCAGATGATGTCCCCGACCAGCAGATGATTCAGCGTGCCGAGGATCGAGCCAAAGAAAGCCTGGCGCTCGGCAATCAGTTGCGCGGCCGGAAGACCTGCTGCGGCAACGAGGAGTTTGTCGTTCATCCACAGGTTGTAGCGAGCCATGAGTTGGAGGTGTTCAAGTCGGGTCAAGATGAGCCCTGCCTAACGGATTCAAGAGATTGAAACCTAGCCGCTCGCTCTGCCAATGTCGAGACCTGCACCTTGCTGATAGCAGTCAGAGCGGCGGCTGTACGTCAATAATCGGCAGCGACAAGGTGAATGTCGTCCCTGCCTTGCTGCTCGCAACCTCCACCTGACCACCATGGGCCTGCATGATCGAGTGCACGATGGCCAGCCCCAGCCCGCCGGAATCACCGGGCTGGTTTCGCGAGGGGTCGCAGCGATAGAAACGCTCGAACAGATGCGGCAGGTGCTGCGAGGCAATCGGCTCGCCGAGGTTATGCACCGCGAGCCGGGTGACGGCGCCTGGGCTGATCACGCTGCTGATCGTCACGGGAGAATCAGGCAGCGCATGGCGCAGGGCATTGGCCAGCAGGTTGGCCAGCGCCCGACGCAGCAGATGCGGATCTGCCTGCACGGTGCCGACGCAGTGGTTGATCAACTCGATGCCGCGCTCCTGCGCCATGCCCTCGAAGTACTCGCACAACTGCGCCACCAGCGCCTGCAGATCGACCGGTTCGCGAGCAATGGAGGCGTTGGGCTGCTCGGTGCGGGCCAGGAACAGCATGCTGTCGATCATCCGGGCCAGGCGCTCGTACTCTTCCTGACTGGACACCAGCAAGTCCTGATACTCCTCAGCCGAACGGCCCCGCCCCAGCGCCTGCTGGGTTTGCCCCATGAGATTGCTCAACGGCGTGCGCATTTCATGGGCCAGGTCCTCGCTGAAGCGCGACAGCTGAAGGAAGCCGTTTTCCAGCCGCGCCAGCATCTGATTGAGGGCGTGGCTTAAAGCGCTCAGTTCATTGACCTGCTCGAACTCGTGCAGACGCAGGTGCAGATTGCGCGCATCGATGGCCGCCGCACGCGTCGCCAACGCTCGCACCGCGCGCAGGCCACGCTGGCTGACCAGCCAGCCCAGCAGAAACGCCATGACCGCGCCCACTGACAAAGCCAGCCAAAGCTTGAAACGATAGGCGCTGAGCATCTGCTCGCGCTCATCGACCAGCTTGCCCGCGATCAGGGTCAGACCGCGCTCGGCACCCGGCACATCGATCCACGCCAGGCGCAGGGCCGGATTGCCCGGGCTGTCACCCAGCTGCGGCGCTGACGTGGGCGGCAACTGCGGTAGCGGCAGGGCCAGCGGGTTGACGTCGATCAGCAACTGCCCGGCGGCGTCGACGATCCACAACACGTTATCGCGATTGCCCAGCATGTTTTCGTACAACTGCGGCCTGGCTCTGAGCGCCTCGATACTCTCGCTGTCGTGAATCAGCGCCTGCATGCGCTGCACCCGGCCGAGCAACGCCTGGTCATCGCGCCAGGCCACTTCGCGCTGCAGCGATTGATACAGGTAAAAACCAATCGCCCCGGACAGCAGCACGCTGACCAGCGCAAACATCAACGCCAGGCGCAGGCTCAACGTGCGCGGCAACAGCGTCATGGTTGCGCCTCCAGACGGTAACCCATGCCCCGCACGGTATGGATCAGCTTGACGCGATAAGGGTCATCGACCTTGGCGCGCAGGCGGCGGATGGCAACGTCGACGACATTGGTGTCGCTGTCGAAATTCATGTTCCACACGTGTGAGGCGATCAGCGCGCGGGAAAGCACCTCGCCCTCGCGGCTCAACAGCAAATGCAGCAAGGCAAACTCCTTGTTGGTCAGGCTCAGGCGCCCGCCCTCCCGGGTGACCTTGCGCTTGAGCAGGTCCAGGTGCAGGTCCGCCACCTGAAACTGCTCCACTTCTCTGGGCGGGCCGCGCCGCAGCAACGTGCGCACCCGGGCCAGCAGCTCGGCGTAGGAAAAGGGTTTAACCAGGTAATCATCAGCGCCCAGTTCAAGCCCCTTGACCCGATCCTCAACCGCATCTCGGGCGGTCAGAAACAGCACCGGGGTCTGCCACTTGCGTCGAATGATCTGCAACAACTGCCAGCCATCCAGGCCCGGCAACATGACATCGAGGATGATCAGGTCGAACTCGCTTTCCTGCACCAGATGCAGGCCATCGAGGCCATTGAGGGCCACTTCCACCCCATAACCGGATTCGCCCAGGCCCTTGCGCAGGTAATCGGCGGTCTTTGCTTCGTCTTCCACAACCAGGATGCGCATGTTGTCCTCCGGCCCAAGCCCATAGTCCAGCCACATAGCCTAAGCCGATAGGGTCTCTGGCCTCATTACAAATTGGTAATCCAGGCGCAATCGGTTTGTGCGCATCGATTGCGCATCATGGCCGCCACTGGCTCAACCGAGCCCGATCCGGGAGGACCGCATGTTGATCCGAAGTGCTGCTTTTTCACTGATTGCCCTGGCCGCAAGCCCAGTCTGGGCCGACAGCCAGGCTATCGTCCAGCGGCCGGATGTCAGCCTTTCGCTGGCCAACGCCCTGCTCGATGCCACCCTCGCCGCCTGCCACGCCGAGGGCAAGACGGCGGTGGCCGCGGTGGTTGATCGCGGCGGCAACCTGGTCGCCGTTCAGCGTGATGACAATGTCGGCCCGCACAACACCCTGGCCGCTCAGCGCAAGGCTTTCACCGCGCTGTCGACCAAAACCGCGACAGGCCTGCTGGCCGAGCGTGCACGCAGCAACCCTGATGCGCAGAACCTCAACACCGTCAGCGAGCTGCTGCTGTTGGGCGGTGGCGTGCCGCTCAAGACCGGCGACCAGGTATTCGGCGCCATTGGCGTTGCCGGTGCGGGCGGTGCGAGCGGCGATGAAGGCTGCGCGCTGAAAGGCATCGCCCGGGTTCTACCCACCTCTCACTGAAAGACATTCGGAGAAACACCATGAACCTGATGAAAAACCTGATCGCTGGCGCTGTGCTCAGTGGCCTGTGCTCCCTGGCAACGGCCGCCGGCAACCCGCTGAGCGTGCACGTCCTCAACCTGCAGGACGGCCTGCCTTCGCCTGACCTGAGCGTCACCCTGGAAAAACAGCAAGGCCAGGGCTGGCAGACCCTTAACCAGGGCGTGACCAACGAGCAGGGCCGCATCGCCGGTCTTTATCCCGAAGGCAAGGCGCTGGAGAAAGGCACCTACCGCGTGACCTTCAAGACAGGCGAGTGGTTCAAGAAGCACGACACCGCCAGCTTCTTCCCTGAAGTGCCGGTGATTTTCAACGTCGACGGCTCAGTGCCGCACTATCACATTCCATTGCTGCTCAGCCCTTACGGCTTCTCGACCTATCGCGGCAGCTGATCGCGAGTGGCACGCACAGCCTCACAGCACACGGGCCAGAAACTCGCGGATGTAGCCTGCGATTTCCGGCGCGTGGGTCTCCAGGGCGAAGTGCCCTGCGTCCAGCAGATGCACTTCGGCCTTTGGCACGTCGCGGCGATAGGCCTCGGCACCCGGCGGTATGAAAGCCGGATCATGCTTGCCCCAGACCGCCAGCAATGGCGGCTGATGCGTGCGCAGGTACTGCTGGAACGCCGGGTAGGCCGCGACGTTGCTGCGGTAGTCCAGAATCAGGTCCAGCTGGATGTCTTCGGCTCCCGGCTGCGACATGTAGAGGATGTCGAGGTTGTAACCGTCAGGCGACAGCTTGTGCGGATCGGAGCCCGTGCCGTATTGCCAGTCGCGGATGGTCTGCGCTGACAATGAAGGGCGGCAGGCTTCACGATTTGCCGCCGACGGGTCACGCCAGTACGCCTGCCACGGATCCCATTGATCACTGAAGCCCTCAAGGTAGGCATTACCGTTCTGGCTGATGATGGCCGTCACTTTTTCAGGGTTCGCCGCTGCCAGGCGCAGACCGGTGGGCGCGCCGTAGTCGAACAGATAAAGGCTGTATTTTTTCAGCCCCAGGGCTTCGGTAAAGCCTTCGATCACCTTGTACAGATTGTCGAAACTGTAATCGAATTGCCCACGTGGCGGCGCCTTGGTGTTGCCAAAGCCGGGCAGATCCGGGGCGATCAGACGATAGTGCGTTGCCAGCAGCGGGATAAGGTCACGAAACATGTGGCTGGCGCTGGGAAAGCCATGCAACAGCAGCAAGACCGGCGCGTCGACGGGCCCCGCCTGGCGGTAAAACACCTCGACATCGCCCACTTTCTGGGTATTGAAGGTCACGCGAACAGCATCGTTGGCAGGCATTGTGGCTTCCTTTGTGGCAGGGGTGGATTTTGCGCCGGCAGCGGCGTTGACCAGTGAGGCGCCCAACAGCGAGGCAGCGCCGATTGCCGACGCCAGCAACACGTTGCGGCGGCTGGCCTGGGGCAACACGTCAGGGTGATCCGCAACGGCGGACAGGTCGGTTGGTTTCATGGCTACATCTCGAGTGGTTTGAATGGTGACCATCCTATGCATTGCGCATCCCGCTTAGAATCACCAGCAAACTCAATTCATCATTGCAGTTATTGCAATGCTGAGAGATGCTCGCGGCCCACGCTGTCGAGACCGGATTAATGGACCGTATTCAGGAAATGTCGCTGTTCGCCGCCCTGGCCGAGCACGCCAGCTTCGCCGCTGTGGCGCGCCAGTCGGGGCTTTCCACAGCCACCGTGACTCGCGCAGTGGCGCGGCTGGAAGCTCGGCTGGGGGTGCTGCTGGTGGTGCGTTCAACCCGCAACATGCGCCTGACTGAAGCAGGCCAGGGGTTTGCACTTGACTGTCGGCGCCTGCTGGGCGAACTCGATGAGGCACAAAATGCAGCCGCCGGGGTCCACGCACAGCCTCGCGGGATGCTCAAGGTCACCGCGCCACAGATGTTCGGCGCCCTGCACGTCACGCCGATACTGACCCGTTTCCTGAGCCAGTACCCGGATGTACAGGCGCGGGCGATTCTGGTGGATCGGGTGATGCCGATGCTGGATGAAGGTATCGACGTTGCGGTCAGAATCGGCCCGCTGCCGGACTCGTCGCTGACCGCCATCGAGGTCGGCAGCGTGCGCAGAATGATCTGCGCCTCCCCCGCCTACCTCGCCGAGCACGGCACGCCGCAACACCCGGATGAGCTGCGCGAACATTCGACCATCTCCAGCTCGGCGTCGGAACGCCCGCCGCAATGGCAATTCCGCATCGAGGGGCGCGAGCATTCAGTGGACGTCAACTCCCGCCTCAGCGTGACCTCCTACAGCGCCGCCATCAGCGCCGCGCTCCAGCACTGGGGCCTGACCCAGATCGCCTCCTACCAGGTACGCGAACACCTGAACACCGGGAAACTGCAGTGCATCCTCGACACTTTCGAAATCAACCCCGAACCGGTGCACGTCGTCTACCTGCAAGGCCGCCGCAGTTCCTCGAAAGTGCGCTCGTTCGTGGATTTCTGTGTGGAGAGTTTACGTTTGGAGTTGCGTGGGTGATGGGCAGCGGCAGGCCTGGTATCTGTGGGAGTTGCCAAAGGCTGGGAATGGTGGGTGAGGTTAATCGCCATTGCGAGCAACCTCACTCCTAAAGCTAGCGAGCAAATCCAGCGTTCCATGGCACGTACTGAGAGCTTATTGGCTGCTACAACAAATCACTTATCCATTCAATTTGCTGCTCAATCTCAGCCCGCTTGTCTCCGGCCAATGCCTGTCGTGCCAGGCCGAGTCGAGTGAGGGTCTTCTGTCTCAGGCGCAATATGCGCTGCCATTTGGCAATGAACGCTGGGCTGCGTGCCTGTAGCTGCAGGGGGCCGAAGTACAGTTCCTGGGCGCTGTAGCTGACGAGGCCGCTGCGCTCGGCGACGATAATCTCGTAGTCAAAACGGTTTTCCCGCAGCACTTCTTCGTGCAGGATTCGGTAGCTGTTTTCCATCACCCAGCGACGCAGTGGCAGCTCGCCGCCGTTGGGCTGCAGAATCAGGCGCTCATGCCCGCTCAGGCGCGTCTTGTCGTGGTCGAGGATGTCCCGAATGGTTTCGCCGCCCATGCCGCACAGGCTGATGGCGGTGATTGCGTCCTGCGGCTCGATGGCCGCCAGACCATTGGCCAGGCGCACGGTGATGCACTGATCCAGCTGGTTCTCGGCGACGGTACGCAACGCCGCCTGATAGGGTGTCATCGCCACTTCGCCTGCCACCGCTGCACTGATGACGCCACGGCGCAGCAGCGCCACCGGAAGGTAGGCGTGATCGGAACCGATATCGGCCAGCCGCGCACCCGCTGGCACCTGCGCCGCCACGCGCTCCAGGCGCATGGATAATGTCTGTTGGTTCATCGCTACGTTTTCCACAGCCGCTCCTGACACGCAATAGTCAGAACGGGCGCGATTGTGGCGAGCTGGCCGGGGCATTTCAAACGTTTCCGGCGCGCCTGGTTTCACTTCAGGCTGCAGGGGTACGGCGCTGATGGCCGCGCAGCACAAGGCAAACCACCACGCTCAGGGCTGCAATCAGCCCGGCAGCAGTCAGTAAAACGCTGCCGTGCGAGGCGCTGAACGCCACCCTGCCCGCAGTAATCAGCTGCTGCGCCTGATCGATGTCCAGGCTTCTGGCCGCAATCATCGTCTCGCCAATCGAGTGCACGGCCATGTCCGCGACCGAGGGCGGGAGGTCCTCAGGCACGCTGATGGATCGCTCGTAGCTGGATGCCATGAGCAGACCGAAGGCCGTGATGCCCAGCCCTGAACCCAGATCATAACTGGTGGCCTCCAGTGCGCCCGCTGCGCCGGCCTTCTCCACCGGCGTGTTGCTCATGATTGCCACCGATGAGGCGGTCATGCCAATCCCCAGTGACAGCCCCAGCGCAGCCAGCAGCATCACCACAACCACCCCGCCGCTGCCCAGGCCGTTGACCGCAAGCCCGGCCAGGCTCGCGCTGGAGATCAACAGCGACAGTGTGGCCAGCCAGCGCAGGCCAATGGCGCGCACGAGCTTGCCTGCAAAAGGCCCGCCGACGGCCGAGCCGATCATCAAAGGCAACATGAACAGCCCGGCCTCCAGTGGCGTGAGCCCCAATACGAACTGCAGTTCCTGCGCCAGAGTCAGCTCCACCCCCGCCAGCGCCCCCATGACAACGAACGCCATGGCCACGCCCGCGCCAATGGCAGGCACCGCGAACAGCCCCAGGTCGAGCATGGGCCGGGCCGAGCGCAACTGCTTGCGCGCAAACCAGCCAAGCATGAACAGCCCGAGCACACAGCAACCGGCGCTCAACGCCAGGGAGCCGCCGCTTTTGAGGCCGGATTTGAGCGCATAGACACTTGCCATGATGCCGATGATCAGCATCAGCGCCTGCCCGACGGGCCAGCCCTCGCTACCGGTCACTGGCCGCCGGGGGATGTAGGCAATGACCAGCGGCAAGACCACCAGCATCACCGGAACGTTGACCAGAAACACCGCGCCCCACCAGAAGTGTTCCAGCAGCGCGCCGCCCACCAGAGGCCCGACGGCGGCGCCCGCCGAGGCCACCGCGCCCCAGATGCCAAGCGCAGTGGCACGCTCACCTTCATCGTCGAATGTCTGGCGAACCACCGCCAGGGTGCACGGCATCACCATGGCTGCACCGACTGCCATGAACGCCCGCGCACCAATCAATAAGGCCGCGCTGGGCGCATAGGCCGCAAGAACCGAGCCCAGACAGAAGATGATCAGCCCTGACAGCAGCATGCGCCGGTGTCCTACCTTGTCCGCCAGCGTGCCCATGGGGATCAACAGACTGGCCATCAGCAACGGATAGATATCGATAATCCACAGCACTTGGGTGCCGGTCGCCTGCAGCCCCAGTGTCAGCGACGGCACGGCGACGTGGAGGATGGTCATGTCCAGCACAATCGGCAGAAAAGCCATGATGACCGCCAGCAACACCAGCCAGCGGTTTGAAGTTATACCCGGCAACGCCATTTATCCTTCTATCAATAGATCAGGCTCGACGCCCGAGGTCTTCACGGCAGAGCGTTCCAAGACGGACTCAGTGACCCTGCCCGGGCGACAATGGTTCATCGCTCTGAGCCCTGGCGGGTCCGACGCGTTCCACCAGCCCCATCACCAGGACGAAAAATACAGGTACGAAAATCACTGCCAGCGTTGCAGTGAGCATCCCGCCGACAACGCCAGTGCCGATGGCCTGCTGGCTGGCCGAACTGGCCCCGGAGGCAACCACCAGCGGCATGACGCCGAGAATGAACGCCAGAGAAGTCATGACAATGGGGCGCAGGCGCAGCCGAGCCGCCTTGATACTCGCCTCGATCCGGCCCATACCCTGATCGTGCAGGCTCTTGGCAAACTCAATGATAAGGATCGCATTTTTCGCCGAAAGGCCAATGATGGTGACCAGCCCCACCTTGAAGAACACATCGTTGGGCATATCGCGCAATGTCACCGCCAGAACCGCGCCGATGATACCCAGCGGTACGACCATCAGTACGGCAGCAGGGATGGCCCAGCTTTCGTACAGCGCTGCCAGGCATAAAAACACCATCAGCAGCGCCAGGCCGAGCAGCAACGGTGCCTGCCCTGCGGATATGCGTTCCTGCAATGACAAACCGGTCCACTGCAAGGCGAAGCCCGATGGCAACGTTGCGCTCAGGCGCTCCATTTCTTCCATGGCAGCGCCGGTGCTGTAGCCCGGCGCAGGTTCACCGGAGAGGCTCACGGCCGGGTAACCGTTGTAGCGAGTCAGCTGTGCAGGCCCCCGGGTCCAGTTGGCTTTGGCGAACGCCGCTATGGGCACCATGCGGCCCTGATTGTTCTTGACCTCCAGGCGCAGCAGATCTTCGACCTGCTGTCTGCGGGCCCCTTCGCTCTGCACGATCACCTGTTGCATGCGGCCAAGATTGGGGAAGTCGTTGACATACGCCGAGCCCAGCGACGCAGACAGCAGGCTGGCGACGTCAGCGAAGGAAATGCCCATGGCGTTGGCCTGCTGACGATCCACTTCGATCTCCACCTGAGGCGTCTCTGGCAACGAGGCTTCGCGCACGTTCTGCAAAATCTTGCTCGCACCGGCCCGACTCAACAGCTCGTCTCGGGCCTGACGCAAGGCCGCATAGCCCTGGGCGCCACGATCCTGCAACTGCAGCTCAAAACCACCCGAGGTGCCCAGGCCTTCAACCGGCGGCGGCAGCAGGCTGAACACCATTGCATCCTTGAGTCGGGAGAAGGCGGCACTGGCACGGTCGGCAATGGACTGCGCCGAATCCTGCGCAGGCCGCTCGGACCAGTCTTTCAAGGTGGTGAACGCCAGAGCAGCATTTTGCCCACTGCCGGAAAAGCTGAACCCCAGGATCATGACGGTATTGGCGATGCCAGGCTCCCGGGCGTTATGCGCTTCGATCTGTCTGGCGACTTCCACGGTGCGATTCTGGCTGGCGCCAGGGGGCAATTGAATATCCGTAATCGTGTAGCCCTGGTCTTCCACGGGCAGAAACGAAGAAGGCAACTGCATGAACAGCAAAACCAGCACGCCCACCAGTGCCAGGAATACCATCATGCAACGGCCGACCCGGCGCACGGCGATGCTCACCCAACCTTCATAACGCGCGGCAAAACCCTCGAAACGACGGTTGAACCAGCCGAAGAAACCCTTTTTCTCGTGATCCGCGTTCAGTGCAACAGGTATCAGCACTGTGGCGCACAGAGCTGGCGTCAGGCTGAGCGCCAGGAACGCCGAAAACAGAATGGCCACCGCCATGGACACGGAAAACTGCTGATAGATGACGCCAACCGAGCCAGGCATGAACGCCATCGGCAGGAACACGGCCGTCAGTACCAGGGTGATGCCGATAATGGCGCTGCTGATTTCCGTCATGGCTTTGCGCGTGGCGTCTTTCGGCGACAGCCCTTCGCGGGCCATCAGCCGCTCGACGTTCTCCACCACAACGATGGCATCGTCCACCAGAATGCCAATGGCCAGGACCATGCCGAACAGCGTTAGCACGTTGATGGAAAAGCCCAGCAGGTACATCACTGCAAAGGTTCCCATCAATGCTACCGGCACGACAACGGCAGGAATCAGCGTGTAGCGCAGGTTCTGCAGGAACACGAACATGACAATGAAGACCAGCACCATCGCCTCGATCAGCGTGTAAATGACCTGTTTGATCGAAACCTGGACGAAAGGCGAAGTATCGTAGGGGATGTCATATTTGACCCCGGGCGGAAAATAGCGCGACAACTCATCCAGCTTTTCCCGCACCTGCGTAGCCGTGCTCATGGCGTTGGCCGCCGGGGCCAATTGCACGCCAACAGCCACTGACGCCTTGCCATTGAGACGCGTGGCGAAGTTGTAACTTTGCGCGCCGACTTCAACCCGCGCGACATCACCCACCGTTACAGTCGAGCCATTGGCGTTGGCCTTGAGCACAATGGCGGCAAATTCCTGCGGCGTGCTCAACTGGCCTTTGACCATGACCGTTGCGGTCAGCTCCTGATCAGCCGTGGACGGCAGATCTCCGATACTGCCCGCCGACACTTGCACGTTCTGTTCGGAAATCGCCAGGCTGACATCGGCTGGTGTCAGATTGAATGCCACCAGTTTCTGCGGATCGATCCAGATTCGCATGGCACGCTCGGCACCAAACAGCTGGGCCTTGCCGACGCCATCCAGACGTTTGAGTTCGTTGACCACGTTGCGCGTCAGGTAATCACTCAGGCCTATTTCATCGAGCCGGCCATCCACCGAGGTCAGCGA
Organism: Pseudomonas viridiflava; assembly: GCF_900585905.1. Classification (GTDB taxonomy): domain Bacteria; phylum Pseudomonadota; class Gammaproteobacteria; order Pseudomonadales; family Pseudomonadaceae; genus Aquipseudomonas. Next base: position 177,787 of record NZ_UTVH01000034.1, on the reverse strand, counting down.
CGCGATCATCAGAAAGCCTGCGGAAGTTTCCTCGATCTGCATCCCTTGCTGCGTCACGGCGCGGGGCAAGCGTGGTTCCACCACCTTCAGGCGGTTCTGCACATCCACCTTTGCCAGCTCCGGATCAGTGCCCGGCTGGAACGTGATGGTCATGGTGGCCATGCCCTGGCTGCTGCTGGAGCTGAAGTACAGCAGGTGATTGACGCCGTTGAGTTCCTGTTCGATCAGGCTGACCACGCTGTCATCAAGCGTCTGCGCAGAAGCGCCTGGATAGGTGGCAGTCAGTTCGATCTGCGGCGGAGCCACGCTGGGGTATTGGGCGACTGGCAAACGGGGCAACGCCAACAGCCCTGCGAGTACGATAAACAGCGCAATCACCCAGGCAAATACCGGCCGATCAATGAAAAACCGCGACATCACTCTGGCTCCCCGGCAGTGGGTTGAGCGCTGTGCTCTGCGACATTCACCACGCTGCCAGGCTGCACATGCTGCAGCCCGGAAACCACCACGCGATCACCCGCCTTGAGGCCCGTCGTCACCACCCAGCGATTGCGCCGGGTGCTGCCCAGCTCAACCGGACGCTCCTCGATCTTGCTCTCGGCGTTCACCACCAGCACCAGCGCCTTGCCCGCAGCATCGCGTTGCACTGCACGCTGGGCGATGGTGATGCCCTCGGCCGTTTTTGCCTGATCAAGTTGCACACGGATAAAACTGCCCGGCAGCAGCTCGCCCTGAGGGTTGGGAAACTCACTGCGCAGGACGATCTGGCCGGTGCTCTGATCAACCGTCAGATCGGAAAACAGCAGCCTGCCCTTGAGCGGGTAAACACTGCCGTCCTCCTGAAGCAGCGTCGCCGTCACCTGCCCCTGGGTCAGTTGTTGCAATTGCCCCTGACGCAACGCGTTGCGCAGTTCGCTGATTTGCCGGGTGGACTGGTGGATATCGGCATAGATCGGCTGCAGTTGCTGAATGGTTGCCAGCGCAGTGGCGTCGCCCTGCCCGACCAGAGCGCCTTCGCTGACCATGGCCTTGCTGATGCGCCCGGCAATCGGCGCAGTGACCGTGGCATAACCCAGATTCAGCTTTGCGCGCTTGAGCGCCGCCTTCATGGCGGCCACATCCGCCTGAGCCTGCAGGAAAGCGGCGCGTGCGTTTTCGGATTCCTGGCGACTGATGGCGTCGATTCTGCTCAGTTCCAGGTAGCGTTCGGACTGCAATCGAGTCTGATAAAGCGTTGCCTGCGCCTTGCTCAACGCCGATTCTGCGCTGTCGACATCCGCCATCAATGGCGCAGGATCGATGCGAAACAGTACATCGCCCTGTTTGACGTCGGTCCCTTCCTGATAAACCCGCTGCAGCACAATGCCCGCCACCCGTGCCCGGACCTCGGCAGTGCGGGGAGAGACCAGGCGACCATTGAGCTCGCTGCTGAGAATGAGCGGCTCAATCCTGACGGTCTCAACGCTCACTTCAGGGCGCGGCGGCTGCGGCGGCTTTGCAGGTTCGCTGCAGGCGGTCAGCGCGGCCAGACCGAACGCTGACAGCAAGAGAGGTAGTCTCGGACGAAAAAAACACAGCATGATGGCGTTCCCCGGAAGATCACTCATGCTAAAGACCCCATGCTCGCGGCATGTAATCAAGTGTTGGGAAGATGTTAATAAGTGTTAAGGCTGCGCACGCAACGCGGCGGGTCTGGTTATGCTGCACCTCTGTCGGGGCCGCCGGCCAACGCCTCGACCATGAATGACCAGGATAAAAAATGACCAGGATTATGCTTGTCGAAGACGACGCTGCGCTGTCCGAGCTGATTGCCGCCTACCTGAACCGTTTCAACTACGCCGTGGCCGTGATCAGCCGGGGCGACCATGCGCTGGCGGGCCTGCAGCGAATAAAGCCCGAACTGGTCATCCTCGACCTGATGCTGCCGGGGCTCGATGGCCTGCATGTGTGCCGACAACTGCGCGATGAGCAACCGGGGCTGCCGATCATCATGCTGACCGCCCGTGACAACAGCGACGATCAGATTCTGGGGCTGGAAACCGGGGCCGATGATTACGTCGCCAAACCCTGTGAACCTCGCGTGCTGCTGGCCCGCATTCGGACGCTGCTGCGGCGCAGCAACGCGGTTGCAACCCAGCGCGGCAGCCACCAGCATATCGTGCTCGGCCAGTTGGTCATTGAGCAAGCTGAGCGTCAGGTGCAGTGGCGCAATCGGGACGTAGAACTGTCGGCCAGCGAATACAATCTGCTGTTGGTGCTGGCCACTCACGTGGGTGAGGTCCTGAGCCGGGATCAGTTGATCCAGCAGTTGCGCGGCATAGAATTCAATGGCGTTGACCGCTCGGTGGATGTCGCCATCTCCAAGCTGCGGCGCAAGTTCGAGGACGATCCCGCCGAGCCGCGCAAGATCAAGACCGTCTGGGGCAAGGGCTACCTGCTGAGCCGGTGCGAGTGGGATGAGTAGCCGTTCACCTGCCCGCCCCGTACCTTTTCCACCTTGCCAGAGTTGATCGACCGCCATGTTCAAAATGCTCGCCCGGCTGTACCTGATCATGCTGGTGACTTACGGCATTGCGCTGTACACCGTGCCGGAGCTGGTGCTGAAGCTGTTTGACGAGCGCACCGTGACGTACAACCAGCAGCAGACCAATGGCATTCTGCGGCTGGTGCAGGCGCGTTTCAGCCAGACGCCGGACACCGAGTGGCCGACGCTTGCGCGCGAGTTGCAGGCGGACATTGCACCCTTGCGGTTACGCCTCCTCGCACTGAGCGACCCCAGCCTGAGCGACAGCGAAAGAGCGACCCTGCGCAAAGGCGTCAATGCCGTTCGCCGGGGCGACTATGGCGAATGGGGCACTGCGTTGACACGGCTTCACGATGAACACGTCATTGAACTGGTGTCGCCGGATTCGCCCGTGGACATCAACATCATCTACTGGCTGATGAACATTCTGATTGGCGCGGCACTGCTGGCCTGCCTGTCGATCTGGGCCTGGCCGCACTGGCGCGACCTGCAGCGCCTCAAGCTTACGGCGATGCTGCTGGGCAGAGGCGATCTGGCAGCGCGCACGCGGATTTCGCCGCGCTCCAACATCGGCGAGCTGGCCCAGGTCTTCGACAATATGGCCCAGGACATCGAAGCCCTGCTCAATCAGCAGCAGGAGTTGCTCAACGCCGTTTCCCATGAACTGCGCACGCCGCTGTCGCGGCTGGAGTTCGGCATGGCGCTGGTCATGGCCGACCCACTGGAGGCGCCGACCAGAATGCGCCTCGAGCAGATGCTGGGCCATGTCCGCGAACTGGATGCGCTGATCGATGAGTTGCTTTCCTACACGCGCCTGCAATCGCCGTATCAACGCCCCGAATGGCAGGAAGTGTCACTTCAAGCCTACCTCGACAGCGTCTTGGGCGGTTTTATCGACGAAGAAGAGGCGCGACAGATCCGGTTGACGCTGGACTTCAATCTTGCCCTCGACCGATTCATGCTGGACCCGCGCCTTACCGCAAGAGCGATCCAGAACCTGGTCAGTAATGCGACCAGGTATTGCAACGCACAGGTTCGGGTCAGCGCGCAGGCCCATCTCGACCTTGGGCTGGTATGTACCGTGGAAGATGACGGCATCGGCATTCCCCCGCACGAGCAGGAGCGCGTGTTCGAGCCCTTTTACCGGATGGACAGAAGCCGTGATCGCGACACCGGGGGCTTCGGCCTAGGCCTGGCGATCAGCCGCCGGGCAATCGAATGCCAGGGCGGCAGCATCACGGTTTCCGCGTCACCGCTGGGCGGCGCGAAGTTCGAGATCCGGCTGCCTGGGACGCAATCTGCACAGCGCGCCTGATCGGGCTGCGCCAGCGCTGAGCGTCTGTGCCGGATCGACAGCAGGTGGCGCTCTAGGGTGAATCGATGAAGCAGGCGGCAGTTCGGCAGCATGCGCCTGCCGTGCAGGACGCTAGTCGTAAAACGGCTCAACCAGGGTGCGGCTGCCGACAAAGAAGCTGTCAGCCACCAGCCGCAATGGCTGCAGGTCAAGATCGCTGGCCTTGTCGCTGATCAACTGCTGGAAATGTCGGTACACCGCAGCGTACTCGCCCTCCTCCGACACGGCCTGGGGTACACCGTCGATGGTCAGCACTGCGCCGCCGTTATCCAGGCGCAGCGTGCCTTCACTGCAGCGGATGTCGATGCTCCAGAGCTCGTCATGGCCATGGTCGAAGTCGAACTCGGCGCGTATGTCGAGCTGGTGGGCATCGGACATCCTGATGCTGGCGGCAATCGGCGACTGACAGTTGTCCGGCACACGCAGCTCGGCAGCTTCGACGAACACCGGCAGCGGCAGCAAGTGTGTGGCGATCGACAAGGCGTTGATACCGGGATCGAACACGCCCAGGCCGCCGGGCTGCCAGATCCAGGCCTGGCCTGGGTGCCATTTGCGCACGTCTTCCTTCCAGTCGATCTGCACGCTCTGCAGGGTCCGGCTGGCCAGCCAGTCACGGGCAGCAGCAATACCTGGCGCGTAGCGGGAGTGCCAGGCGAACAGACCGCTGACACCTTGTCTGCCGACCTGAGCTACCAGTTCCATGGCTTCGCCAAGCGTGGCGCAGGGCGGTTTTTCCACCAGCACGTGCTTGCCAGCCGCCAGCGCCTGCTGCACCAGCGCGAATCGCCCCTGGGGCGGCGTGCAGAAGGCGATTGCATCCACGTGCGGGCCTTTTTCCAGCAGTTCGGCCAGCGACCGGAAGTTTTCCACTCCGGCGCACGGCTGCCCTTGCGTCGCAACAGCCACCAGTTTGAACGCAGCATTGGCACTGATCGCCGGGACATGCTGATCCTGGGCGATCTTGCCGTAGCCCACCAGACCGAGTCGAATCGGTTGCATGGATGGCTCCTCAATTGTTGTAGTTATGTGGGGTTAACGGGAGAACCCGCTGTAGGCGCCTGGCAGATTACATTTATTTCCATGTGCCGCCCAGCCAGCTCAGGCGGTGCCAGCGGTCGAATCAACCTGCAGCGCCGCTTCGACAAAGCCGATGAATGCCCGCGCCTTGGCACTCAACGCCGAACGTTCAGTGACGCAGGCATAGATGTCCATTGGCTCGGACTCGGCGCGGGCACTGCCGGGTGCGCCGGACTCGAACAAGGGCAACAGTCGGCCGCTGTCGAGATGTGGTTTGGCAATGAAACTTGCCAGCCGCGCGATGCCGCCGCCGTGCACGGCAATCTGCGCGAGCATGTCGATGTCATCGCACACAAAACCGGGGTTGGCCTTCGCTTCAAAGCGCTCGCCGTTGCGCACGAAATACCAGGGCAGAAGACGCCCGTCGGTTGGATAGCGCAATAGCAGGCAGGCATGCTGCTGCAGGTCGTCTGGCGTGGCGGGCACACCTGCGCGCTGAAGGTAGGCAGGCGATGCGCAGAACACGAACGGCCGCGAGGCGATGTGCCGGGCGATCAGCCGGTCGTTCAATTGCGCGCCGATGCGAATGCTGACATCGACGCCCTCCAGCCGATGATCAACGCTGCGATCATTGCCCCTCATCTCGACACTGACCTGCGGGTAAGCGGCCTTGAACGCAGGCAGCAGCGGCGCCAGAACATGGCGCCCCAGCGCCGCCGAAGTGGCAACCACCAGCGTTCCCCTTGGCTCGGACGCAACAGCAGCCGCTTGCGCAGCGACAGCTATGTCGTGGGGAATATGACGCACTTTTTCAAAATAACGGGTGCCGCATTCAGTCAGCGCCATCCTGCGCGTGGTACGTGAAAGCAACCGCACACCCAGGTGCGTCTCAAGCCGCGCAAGGCTCTGGCTCACCGCTGCCGCACTCATGCCCTGAGCGCGGGCGGCTGCGGCGATGCTGCCGGTCTCCACCACGCGGATGAAGGTGTTGATCAAACCCAGAATGTCCATGGCTACCCGGCGCTGTTATTCGTTGGTTTTGCTTAACAATGAATCAAGCGCAAACAGGCTGGTTCCGCCGTTTCCAGCTTGTTAGGTTAGCCCACGCTCACTAACGACCTGCGACCGAGAGAAACGATGACAACCGACATGACCAGAAAAAAAAGCACATTCAGGATTCCGAAACACGCGACGGCCTATGTCTTCGCGCTGTACATGGCGACGATCATGGCTTTCCTGATGTCGCTGGTGATCACCCTCGCCGAGTTCGGCCTGAACGGACATTACATGGAAAATGTGATGAATGCCTACCGCGTAGCCATGCCGTCGGCCTTTGTCTGCATTCTGATCGTACGCCCCATGGTCGCCCGCCTTGTGGCGTGGACGGTGCATGCAGATTAAAAAAACCGGCAAGTGGCAAAAGCGGTGCCTCGCGCCTGCAAATACCGTCAGCGCCGATAATCTGCGCCGCATATGAAACAGCACACTGCGGCCCTCTGTGGGAGTGAGCTTGCTCAAGAAGGGGGGGCGTTTGAGCCGATGAAAAGGCAAGACCGTGCTTACCACTCCGCGAGCAAACTTGCCCTACCGGTATGCACGTGTGCGAAGCGTTTTGCCTGAAACGCCGCCTCGCCAACAGGTTGGCTCCTGCAGATAGTGGCTTACAGGCAACACGCATCGTGTTGCCTGTAAGCCCCAGCGACCTCGTGCCTCTTCTTACTTCACTTTATAAACCGCGCACAGCTTGTTGCCATCCGGGTCCAGCACGTAAGCGAGGTGCATGGCGCCCGAGCTGCCGTTGCGCAGGCCTGGCGGGCTCTCGGTGGACGTGCCGCCATTGGCCACGGCGACATCGTGAAACTGCTGTACCTGTTCCGGCGAGGTGCAAGTGAAGCCGATGGTGCCGCCATTGGCTGGCGTGGCGACTTTGTCGTTGATCGGCTCGCTGAGGCCAAAGGTGTTGCCATCGTGTCTGTAAAACAGACGCGAGTGACCGGTATCGGCCTTGGAGAGCGTCCCTTCACCTGCGCCCAGCATTCCCAGCAGTGCATCGTAAAAACGCTTCGAACGTTCGATGTCGTTCGATCCGACCATGATGTGGTTGAACATGCAGACTCTCCTCTGATAGTACAGTCGTGCCCCTTGCAGTCAGTGCGCGGTAGCAAACGACTCGCGCATCCTATCAATTGTCATGCCTCTGTGATGCAGTAGCCTTTTGCAATGCCTGCATGGAGCGTATATGCCAGTATCAAAACCGAAAATTGACCTTTCACACCGGCCGCGACTTGCCGACCTGCGCCCGTTGGTGCCTGGCCACGTGACGACCACCCTCATGGAAGCCAGAGCTTCCCGGCATGTCACGCCTGCCAAGGAGCTGGAAAAGCGAGAGGGCTATACCGATGACTTCCTGGGCAATTTTGTCGTTGAATGGCCAACCGCAGATGAGTCGATAGCCGACGATCTGTCAGTACTGGACAGCGGCGGCACACGGCTGGACTACCTCCACTTCTCCATCACCATGTCACGTTCGCGCCGGATCGCGCGGTACGTCGGCGTCAACATCGATGGGCAGGCGCAAGTCGAAGTCCCGCGCACCAACGATGCCTGGTCGTACGACGGCCGCCTGCCGCTCAGCGCTCAGATCGGCGAAGAGCTCTACGCCGACAACGGCCTGGATCGCGGTCATCTGGTGCGGCGCCAAGACCCCAACTGGGGCGACGACGCCGAAGTTGCCAATAAGGACACCTTCCACTTCACCAACTGCTCGCCGCAGATGAGTGCCTTCAATCAGAAGACCTGGCTGGAACTGGAAAACTACATTCTCGACAACACCAAACGCTGGAAAGCCAGAGCAACGGTCTTTACCGGGCCAGTGTTTGCAGAAGATGATCGGGTCTACCGCGGCGTTAAGATTCCCACGGCATTCTGGAAGGTGGTCGCTTACGTGGGCGACGACGGGAAACCTTCGGCAAGCGCCTACATGATCGACCAGAGCCGCGAGCTGGGGCAGCTGGACCTGATCTTCGGCCAACTGCGCACGTACCAGCGCAGTGTGATTCAGATTGAAAAGCTGACCGGCATCCGCTTTGGCACTCTGGCCGACTACGACGGCTTCAGCAACGAAGAACGCGCCACCGGGACGCGTATCGAAGCGCTGATCAAAGGCCCGGAAGACATCCGCCTGTAACCTGACTTCAGGGCAGCAAGCGCTGCCCTGAAGTCTGCCGGGTCAGGCAAAACCGGCCGCAGGATGATCGGGGGCTACGCCCACCACGTCGATGGCCGCAAGCGTCGAGTCCGCTATGGACAACAGCGCCGGCCGATCGGCAAAGATCAGGGCGGACGAGTCGATACCGGCGCTGAAATCCCCATCCAGGACCAACTCGAAGCGATGGCCCTGAAGGTCCGGGTCAAGGTCCTTGAGGTAGGTGCGCGTATGCTCGGCATTGGTGGTCAGTTTCAGCGTCGAACCATGACCGTCGCCCAGCCCGGTGAAGCCCAGGCCGGAGAGGTCAATCATGTCTTTGCGCATGTCGAAATCGCCGATGCGATCGGCACTGCCCACAGTAGCGGTGCGATAACTGTCGGTGCTCGACGTGAACAGAAACAGATCAGCGCCTGCACCGCCGAACAGCGTGTCGGCGTCGCTGCCGCCAATCAGCACATCGTTGCCGCTGCCACCCACCAGACGATCAGCCCCTGCCCCACCCCACAGCACGTCGGCCCCGGCCGCACCATTGAGGGTATCGGCGCCGTCCTTGCCGTTGATGGAGTCGGCCTTGGCGCTGCCGCTGAGGGTGTCGGGGCCCTGCCCGCCTTCCAGGGTCGCCATCAGCACGTTGCTGCCGACATGGTCACCGGTGCCCTGCAGCGAGGTCGTGCCTTGCGCCAGGTGCGCGAAGGTATTGTCGTAGATCGAGGTGTCGCCCGCCTGGCCGTTGGTTTCTGCGACGCCGAACGTGCTCTTGTCGCTGCCTGCAATGGTGTTGCCAGCGACGATGACCTTGTCGACTGGATACATCTGCCCGGAACTGCCAGCGCGATCGTCAAAGGGCAGAATCTGCACTTCAGGCACGGCGTTCTGCTGCGCGTTTTCGTGGATCAGGTTATCGCGCACCGTCACATCGCTGCTGCCATAGACCCGCACGCCGGATGTGCCATTGTGGTGGATATCAATGTCGCTGATGTCGACGCCATTGGACATCTTGACCAGCACACCCTCGCCCTTGTTGCCATAGACCTCGCCGCCGCTGATGGTGATGTGGTACGGCGAGGTAATGTTCTCCGAGCCGCGCTGGACGACGATCCCGGCACTGCCATTGTCGCGGGACACGTTGTCCAGCAGCGCCATGTCATGGGTGGTGGTGACGATGTTGAAACCGTGACGGTCATTGCCGTAGGCCAGATTGTTGCGAAAGGTGCTGTCAATCAGGTAATCGGCGACGAAACCGTCGAGGCCATTGCCATGCGCCACGCTGTTTTCGATGAGCATGTTGGCCGTGCGTTCATGGGGATCAAAGCCGTAACCGGAGCAGTCGCGGATCTCGACACTGCTCAGGGTGACGTTTGAATCCTGCCCGGGCTTGCCCGGCAGAAAGCCGTTGTACCAGCCGTCCACTTTCCCGGTGGTGTGCTCCCGATTGCCGTCGAGGGTGAGGTTGCTGACGCCAAAGTCATGGGTTGACTCGCCACTGGCCGAGCGGATGATGCCGGTCAGCGCCTGGGCCGAACCATCAGCCAGCTTGAGCACCGTGTCACCCATGCCGTCGCCCTTGATGAAGACGTTGCTCTTGATCATCAGCGCGCCTTCGGCAGGCCTGCCGTTACCGCTGACAATGTAGGTGCCGGAAGGAATATAAACCTCGCCGCCGCCAGCAGCGGAAGCTGCGTCGATGGCTGCCTGGATCGCTGCTGTATCCGTCGTGCGCCCGTCACCCCTGGCGCCGAAATCCTTAACGTTGAATTGCAGAGTCATGAAACCGTCCCGTAGAAAGCAGCAGCAAAAAGCTCTTCAGCCCACACGCAAGACGCGCACGGGGACAAGAGCAGTGGGTGAGCATGATGAATAAAAAACAGCCAGTGCGTTGCAGATCAACGTCAGTCCAGCAATGCGGTGCCACAGGGATGGTCCACTGCACACAACCAGCGCCCCGATATCTGTCGAAAAACACTGGAGGCCCTGCGTGTGATCTCTGTGGTTAGCCCATCAACGTCAGTTCCATGCAGCAACGTTTCCATGATCACTAGCACCCCATCACCATGACCTGCATTCTGCCCTGACTGCCCACCAAACTCTCATTGAAATATTCCGCGATGGCGACAAATCACGCCTGATCTGCGCCTTGCCGGTGACGCTCATGCCCGGCTTGATCAGCAGGCTCGCATCTTCAGCATGGAAATCCATCAGAGAGAAGCGTAGTCACCGGCAGTGGTAGCCCGCTCGGCGGCTTCGATGAGGGTTTTGAATGTGTCCCGTGGGACCGGTGAAGCCGATTTACGGCGGACAAAAAAAAGCGGCATCTGCCAGGGCAGACACCGCTTTTCTCAGCCGTCAGATCACGCCATAAGGTCGGTCTGCGGGCCCACTCCCACGATCTGGATCTCAGCAGGGTTGCCCGCGCTGAACACAAACTGATCGTCAGTCAGGGTGTGGCTGTAATCGCCTGCCAACGTGACCTGAAACTTCTGGCCGGCGCTGTCGGCTTCGTTGCTGCGCACGTAGGTGCGGTCGTTGCCAGCGTTGTAGCTGACCTTCAGCGTCCCGTCGCTGCCGTCGCCCAGGCCGGTGAAGCCCAGAGCCGAGACGTCGACGCTGTCGCGGCCGACAGTGAAGTCCGTGATCAGGTCGGACGCGCCAGCATAGCTGTCGCTGATCAGATCGTAGCGGAAGGTGTCAGCGCCGGAGCCGCCGGTGAGGCGATCGCTGCCCGCGCCACCTACCAGCAAATCGTCACCGACGCTGCCTGCCAGCACGTCATCCCCAGCCAGGCCGAACAGGGTGTCGTTGCCCCAGTCGCCATACAGGGTATCGGCGCCCGCCGTACCGCTGCGATCAACCGAGGTCAGCGGCTGCGAAGAATCGGTGCGCGTGTCGTCCGGGTTGGCGAACAGCACGTTGGTGGCGGTCAGGTCATAGAGATGGTTGCCATTGAGCAGCAACTCGAAACGGTTGCCGTCGGCATCCGGCTCCAGGGATTTCAGTGCGGTGCGGTCACCCGCCAGGTTCAACACCACCTTGAGGGTGCCGTCATAGCCATTGCCCAGGCCGGTGAAGTTCAGCGCCGTCAGGTCGATGCGGTCGTGACCGTTGCTGTTGAAATCCACGATCAGGTCGCGCTGGGCATAGCTGCCGCTGGCATCGTTGCGCAGGCTGTCGCTGAGGCGGGTGTACACAAAGGTGTCAGCGCCAGCGCCGCCGGTCAGCGTGTCGCCGCCACTGCCGCCCAGCAGACGATCTGCACCGCCATCGCCCAGCAAGGTATCGCGGCCTGCGCCGCCGATCAGGACGTCATCGGCGCTGGTGCCCTGCAACTGGTCGTTGAAGGCCGTGCCGGTGATGGCAGAGAAAAAATTATCCGCACCGAGGGTGTTCAGGTGGTTGCCGCTAAGCCCGACCTGGAAACGGTTGCCATCGGCGTCGGCGTCCAGGCTGGACAGGTAGGTCGTGTTGGTGCTGGCGTTGTACGTCGCCTTCAGGGTGCCGTTGTGACCATCGCCCAGGCCCGTCAGGCCCAGCGCGGTCAGGTCCAGACGGTCACTGGCATCGTTGAAGTCGACGATGCGGTCGCTGAAAGACGAGGTGGCGGTGCGATAACTGTCGCTGACGGAAGTGAAGCGGAAAACGTCGCTGCCGGTACCACCGCTGAGGCGATCTGCACCTGCGCCGCCATTGATGACGTCATCACCCGCGCCGCCATCGATACGATCCCTGCCGACACCACCGCTGATCAACTCATCCGAGCGGCTGCCGATCATCGTGTCAGCGTTTGCGCTGCCGCGCATGATCAATACATCGCTGTTGTTGTAAACCTGGCTGGCGTTGCCAGTGGCGTTGATATCGCCGGCCTGGGTGCCATTGATCACATTGCCGAAAATCACGCTGCCTTCAGCTGCAGCAGTGTCCGAAGGGATCTCGGCCACGCCCCAGGTGGATCCCTTGCCACCCGTGATCAGGTTGTCGTAGACGAAATTCTGCGTCGCGTTGTCGCCGTCAAGGGTACGGATCGCCACTTCAGGCACATCGCTGGTCTGCGCATTGGAGTGGATCACGTTGTCAGACACTTCGATGTGCGTGGTGCCTTGCAGGTTGACGCCGGAACCGCCGTTGCCACTGATGTCCAGGCGATACACGCCGCCATACTCGATGCCGCGCACTCGCACGCCATCGCCTGCGTTATCAGTGACATCGCCACCGATCACACTGAAGAAACCGGTGTCGACGCCGCTTTCATCGTGCACGTAGATACCGTCACCAGCATTGCCGGAGGCGATGTTATCGGTCAGCGACAGCGCTACGCCGCCCAGCGCCACGTTGATGCCGCTGGCGCCGTTGTCCAGTGCGCGATTGTCCTGAAAGGTCAACGCAGGCAGGGAGCCGCCGATGCCGAAGCCGTCCAGGGTGTTGCCGCTGGCGGTGCTGTTGCGGACCGTCAGGTTGACGGCCGAACCGGTCAGGTCGAAACCGCGACCGCTGAAATCCGAGGCCGTCACGCCGTCCAGCAGCAGGTTGCCGATGCTGCTGGCGCCGCTGTGCGACCAGCCGCTGATTTCGCCACTGGCGTTGGCTTGATTACCGTCCAGACCCAGGTTGCTGACACCGGCGTCGCGTACCGTGCTGCCCGCTACCACGCCAAGCAGAGAAGTGGTGCCTGCACCTGCGCCATCAGCCAGTTTGAGAATGCTATCGCCCGCGCCGTCGCCTGTGAGGGTGACGTTGCTTTTCAGCGCCAGCGCGTTACCGGACGCGTCGCCGTCGGAGACCACCCACGTGCCGGCCGGCACATAAACCTTGCCGCCTCCGGCAGCGGACGCAGCATCTATAGCCTTCTGGATCGCGCCAGTGTCATCAGTAATGCCGTCGCCTTTGGCGCCATAACTACGGATATCGAAAATTTGCGTCATGCATTGCTCCTGCCTGGATACTGAAGGCCATTGATCCGGTTGCCGCACCGGTTTCGGCGAACTGGTTGGACCGGAAAAATCGTTTTTTGTTAGACGCGCGCGCAGCATTTCTGACGGATTCCGACGGAATGAAGTTTTCAGCCGCTCGACGGCACTTGGGCGTCAATTTATTGCCGTAGCCCGCCAGCGTAATCGACTGAACTGTGCTCCCCCAGCGCGGCCTTAACCTGACAATCAGTGAAGGAGCCGATGTCATGAACAACGACCAATTCAACCAGCACGACGGGGAACGATTCCATCAACAGGTGGCGGAGCAACTCGGCATCAGTGTCGACGAGCTGAAAACCTGGATGATCAACGACATCGAACGCGTCACCGAGGGCGGCGAGGATGTCGGGCACATGGTGGTGTTCCGCGAATCCACCCCTGATGAAGTTCTCGACAAGCTGCAGAACACGCAAAGCCGGTATACCGCGATGACAGGCGTTATCACCCAGGAGTGACGTGAAGGGATCCAGTCGCGAGCGATTTGTCAGGCTACTGACGCTGCATATGTAGCGGCCCCTTCCCGGCTGAAGCCGGTCCCACGGAGGCTCGCAGGTCGGCGCGCATGCCAACTTTCACCATAGAACGGTCAGGTCCCCTGTCCCCAGGGGGCTTCAGCTGTTGATTACAAGCCCCGCCAGCGTTGCGAACATTCATGGCACTCCCTGGCGCCCGCGCAGTCTGGTTCTAGACCAGTCATTTACACAGCGGAGCTTGCATGATCACTGTTCATCACCTCAACAACTCACGATCGCAGCGTATTCTCTGGCTGCTTGAAGAGCTCGACCTGCCTTACGAAATCAAGACCTACCAGCGCGACGCGAAAACCAATCTCGCGCCACCTGAACTCAAAGCCATTCATCCCCTGGGCAAATCGCCGGTCATCGAAGACGGCCCCCATGTGCTGATCGAATCCGGCGCCATCGTCGACTACCTGATTCGCCGCCATGGCGCGGGCAAACTGCAGCCGGACCCTGCCAGCGCCACTTACGACGAATACGTGCAGTGGCTGCACTTCGCCGAAGGTTCGGCCATCCTGCCGCTGATGCTCAACCTGTACGTCGGGCGCCTGGGCGATGCCGGTGCTCCCCTGCATCCGCGTATCGAATCGGAGTTGGGCAACTATCTGGGCTATTTGAACGAAGCGCTGGGGCTGACCCCGTACCTGCTGGGTGAAGAACTGAGCGGCGCCGATATCCAGATGAGCTTCATCGGCGAATTCGCCAAATCCCAGGGCAAGCTGCAGCCCTACCCGAATGTAGTCGCATGGGTCGACCGGTTGCAGGCTCGCCCGGCCTACCGCAAGGCGCTGGAAAGCGGCGGCGAATACGCGTTTGCCAAGTAAGGCGAACCCCTCGGGTCGGCCGCGACCCGAGACGCCGTAGCCCCCACGTCAGGGACCTGGGGGCCGCACGCGACGCAGCAGTTGGTTGACCGCACACAAAATCGCGTCCGGTCATCATTCCATCACCGTTTCAGGCAGGGCATCGCCCGGCTACTCAATGTGCTATCAAGTATTGCCGGGGCCCGCTCTTTAGGGTCTATGCTTGCCTTGCAGTTAACTGGATCGACTCTTGAACAACGGACAGTTCGCCAGGCAGGAAACGTGAAAAACCCGATACTCATCAGCCTATTGCTTTGCCTGCTGTCTGGCCCCATTGCCGCGGCCGGGGAGTATCAGATTGTCACCGAGGAATGGGCGCCGTACAACTTTCAGGAAAACAACCAGCTGACCGGCATGACCACGGAAATTGTGCGGGCGATCATGCGGCTGACCGGCGATGATTTCGAGATTGCGGTGCTGCCCAGCATGCGCACCAGCAGTGTGCTCAGAAGCCGACCCAAGACCATCATGTATTCCATGTTTCGCACGGCTGAACGCGATGCGTTGTACAAGTGGGTCGGGCCTATCGCCGAAGACGCCATTCACCCCTATCAGCTGGCCGACACACCGCCGGTGAACTCGATGGAGCAACTGTTGCACGCGCCACGCATCACCACGCGCCACGCCGGTTTGGTGCCGGACACGTTGCGCGCCATGGGCTTCAACAATGTCGACCGCAGTGCGACTGAAAATCTGCAGCTCTATCGCATGCTCCTGGCGGGCCGCACCGACATCATCGTCGGCGATACCGATGCAGGCGTGGCCCACTATAGCGCCCGCCTGAAAATCCCGCCCGGCACCCTGCGCCAGATCCCCGTAGAAATCTACCGCTCCGTGCTGTACATAGCCTTCAGCCCTGACTCCGATGACACTCGGGTCGCCGCCTGGTCCGCTGCTCTGGAGCAAATGCGCCAATCGGGGGAATTACAGCGCATCCAGCGGCGCTACGTGCAATTGGAGGGCGGTGAGCGCAACTAGCCCCTGCTGCTTCGATAGTGTTGTCGCTGCTCTATAGCCAGAAGCTCATGCAGGGCGTGGTTCCGAGCTTTCGGCTTGTTCCCGTCATTTCACCGTCCAGGCCTGCAGCAAGGTGGTCACCTCGTCGGCGTTGACCGGTGGGCTGAGCAGGAAGCCCTGCACGTAGGGGCAGCGCATTTTTTTCAGCAACTGCAGCTGGGCCAGGGTTTCCACACCTTCGGCAGTGATCGCCACATCCAGCGCCTTGCCCAGGGAAAGAATACTTTCGACAATCGCCTCGCTGCGCTCGAACGACATCATTCTGGAGACAAACGAGCGATCGATCTTTATTGCGTCGATCGGGTATCGGTCGATGTAACCCAGCGAGCTGTAGCCCGTGCCAAAATCATCGAGGGCCACCCTGACGCCGAGGTTTCGAATGGTCGCCAGCACCTTTGCCACCGCGTCAGGCTCATGCAGGAACACCGATTCGGTGATTTCAATCTGCAGATCCCGAGCGGGGGTGCCTGTTTGCGCAAGAACCTGGGTCACTTGTTCCGCATAACCCGCGCGATTGAGTTCATAACCTGAAACGTTGACGTTCAAATGCAGCTTCAGGCCGGGAAATTCCTTTTTCCAGCCCTGCAGATCGCTGCATGCCCTGGCCATGACCCAGGCGCCGAGTTCATGGATAACGCCGTTTTCTTCTGCGATACCGATGAATATGTCAGGCGGCACATGACCCAGTGTCGGATTGAGCCACCTGACCAGCGCTTCCACGCCACTGATCTCACCCGAAATCACGTGATAGATGGGCTGATAGACCACCTGAAACTCCTGTCGAGCGACAGCCTGCTTGATCGCAATCTGCATCTGCAATGCATCCACGGCAGCTTTGCGCATCGAGGCATCGAAAATCGCCCAAAGCCCGCGACCCTGTTTCTTCGCGGCGTACATCGCGACGTCTGCATCGCGCAGGATGTCCTCGGGCGAGACGTGGGTGGCGTCTGCCGACACAATGCCGATGCTGCAGGAAGTGAAGATGTCATTGCCGTCGATCACCACCGGCAGACTCAGGCTGTCGACGATCTGCCGCGCCAGCGGGACCGCCCGTTCGGCATGGTTGGCGCCCAGCAGGAGGATGGCGAATTCGTCGCCGCCGACCCGTGCGAACACGGCGCCTTCGCCTGCACACTGTTGCAGACGCTGGGCCACCACCTTCAGCAGCAGGTCACCCGCCCGATGCCCCAGGCTGTCGTTGACGAACTTGAAGCGATCAAGATCCAGAAACAGCACCGTCGCGCAGGGCGTACGGCCGTGACCATTTTCGGTAAACATACCCAGCAGGCGGGACATCAGGTAAGCGCGATTGTGCAGTGACGTCAGGCTGTCATGAAACGCCGCATATGACAGCTCCTGTTCAATGCGTTCCCGCTCAAGCAGTCGTGTCTCCAGCGCGATTTTCTCCTCACGGGTGGCGCGCGCCTGGCGCAGCAGGGCTTCGGCTTCCTTGCGCTCGGTGATATCGCGCTGCACCGATACCCAGTGAGTAAACCAGCCTTTTTCGTTGGCTACCGGCACAATGCTCAACTGCACCCAGAACCGACTGCCGTCCTTGCGTGCATTGATGAGTTCAACTTCGATCGGCTGCCACAGCGCCAGGGAGGCACGAATCTGGTCAAGCACCTTGCGGCTGCTGTCTTCGCATTGCAGGATCCGGGGCGTCTTGCCGATGACATCGGCTGCAGAAAATCCTGTGGTCTCCAGAAACGCCGGGTTGCAGTACACGATTCTGGGGCCTGGAAGACCGATGGGCTCGGCTTCGGTGATCAGAATCGCATCCTTGGCATTGACAACCACTGACTCCAGCAGGCGCAGCCTTTCAATCGACGGATCATTGAGCTGAGGAATGTTGCAGGCGCGCGCCTGAAGAACCTCGCTGATGATTGCCGCGTGAGTCTGCAGCGCATAGGTCTGCGCCGCGCTCAGCTTCTGCCGCTCATCCGGACTGCTGACAAACACCACGCCCACAAGATCACTTTGCCGGTCACGAATGGCCACGCCTACCAGAAAGGCCTGGCCCAAAGCCCTGAGGCCGTAAAACAACGCGGGCGCCGTCTCTCCCAGGGCATCGTTGATGATGGTGACTTCGCGATTCTTGAATGCTTCCAGCAACCATGACGGGTCTGGCATTTCCGGCGCGGACGTCTGACTTTCACCATACCCGCACAGAAATCGCCATTGCCCCCCCTCACGCCCGACTAGGAATCCACTTTCGCACTCTGCCGAGTTAACGGTGGCCTGCACCAGCATGTGAAAGGCTTTGTGAAGAGGATTATCAACTGCGTTAATCATCAAATTGCGACCTGCAATGCATTGAGCGGGAAAGTCGAACGAAACCGCTGAACGTTCTGCCGATGGCGCGGCGCTCACCGAGCGTAAAGCAGGTGCTCATAGAGCGGTCAGCCAAGCAGTTATTCGACGAGTCTGTATCGGCAGACGATTCGGAATCCTTTGAGATCCGCCTTTATTTAAGCTGATATGATTTGCGAAATTGAAAAGCCGGGTTACACCTATGAATCGTCGCAAGAAACTCAACCAGATGTTGAAAGCCAATGCCAAGAAAGCCAGCGCCAAACTGGCGCCGGTGAACAAGGACAGATACATCAGCAAAGCGGACCGGTTGAAGCTGGCGGCACAAGCCAGTGAAGATTCGAGCACGGCGACGGCAGAAAGTTGATTGTGTTTTTTAAAAGCGCTTAGCGCTTGAACGCCTTGAGCTGTTCAATCATCCAGGCGTGGCTGTAGCGAATGACTTTGCCCGCCATCGCGGTGGGAAAGTGGATAAAGCCGTGTGGCGCTTCCGGCAGCAGGTGCATGTCGACACTCGCCGAAGTCTCCCAGCGCGCAGCCATTTCGAGGGTGTCGTCGCGCAACGGATCGAGCTCACCGACGAACATCAGCGCCGGCGGGAAATCGCTGAAGTCCCCGTACAGCGGTGACAGCGGCGGTTGTCGACGCTCCTCGTCACTCAAGCCCGGCGTCAGCAGGCGCAGTGCATCGACAATGCCGGGGCCGTCCAGCACCAGAGTTTTTGGCCCTGCTGCACGTACGCTTGCGGTGCCGGTCAGGTTATAGACGCCGTAATACAGCACCGCCCCGCTCACCCGCTGCAGCAACTCGGGCCAGGCCTTGAGGCGCAGCATGGTCGCTGCGGCCAGATGCCCGCCCGCCGACTCGCCAATGACGATGACGGGTAGCCCGGCGAATTCCTTGTCTGCACCCAGCAGCCAGCGCGCCGCGCACAGGCAGTCATCCATCACCCCTTCGATGGGGGTCGATACGGCCAGACGATAATCCACCGAAACAATCGCCACCTCGCACGCGTTGACCATGGCCACGTTGAGATCGTCGTTCATTTGCGCATTGCCGATCACCCAGCCGCCGCCGTGAAAATCCAGGACCACGCCTTTGGGGTTGCCTTTCGGCCGGATGATGCGGACCGGCACCGACGTGCCGTCGACACCGACTGTAGTTGTTTGCGCCTGCAGCCCGTGCCTGGCCAGCTTGGCCGTACCGCCGATCTGACCAAGACGCAGCAAGGTCTGAATGACCACCGGCGTGACTTTATTGCGAATGCGAAAGCGCGGCATCCAGCCAAGCTTCTTGTTGAACCGCCGCACCTGGGCCAGCTCATGCTCATCGAATGTGTCTAAGTCATTGCTTGCCAATTGCTTGCTCTCACGCGGGGGGCGATAGTCATTGGATGTTTCGCGAATACGGGGCGCACGGTTTACCGGACAACCTGCTCGCCACGTTGCACTCCCATGATGGAAGCTGGCGCTCAGTCACCGTACTCGGACACAATTGTGATCAGCAAAACCAGCAATGGTTCTCAGGCGCTGGCATCGTGGGAGCGGCTTTAACCGGGAAGGCGTCGGGTCAGCAATACATGTGGTGGCTGTACCTGCCTCTTCCCGGCTGAAGCCGGTCCCACGACATGGTGTTTACCAGGCCGCAGGCTCAGCCGGGTTGACGCCGATGATGGAAATTGGCGCTTCGTCCAGGTACAGGCCGTCGTAGAGCACCGGAACATTCGTCTGGTTGCCGCTCAATGCGATCTGAAAGAAGCGCCCGTCGGCATCGGCTTCAAACGAGCGCAGATACGTCCGGTCCTGCTCTGCGTTGTAGTCGAGCTTCAAGCTGCCATTGCGCCCATCGCCAGTGTGGTCAAAGCCCAGATCCAGCACGAACAGACGGTCTCCGCTCTCAAAGTCGGTGATCAGGTCTGAATGGCTGGCCTCCGCCGTGCGATAACTGTCGGTCATCCGGTAATAGACGAATGTATCGCGACCGCTGCCGCCACTGAGGATGTCCTTGCCCATGCCACCGGCCATGACGTCATCGCCTGTGCCGCCATTGATCACGTCGTCACCCTGAAAGCCCACCAGTTGGTCATCGGCATAGCCGCCCGTCAGGATGTCGTTGCCAGCGGTGCCGACCACGTCAATGTTGTCCCGGGTCAGCGTGTTGACCACCTTGGGCCCGCTGGTGTCGCCGAAATTCACTGTGTCGCGATTCAGGTCCGCCCTGAGATCGCCGCTGAACAGGATTTCAAACTGATTGCCGTCAGCGTCCGCCTCCAGCGACTTCAGCGCTGTCTGCGTGCCTACGCCGTTGACCACTACTTTCAAGGTGCCATTGAAGCCGTTGCCCAGGCCACTGAACCCCAGAGAGGACAGATCAATCAGATCGCCTTCGGCGGCGTTGAAATCAGTGATCAGATCACGACCGCCCGTGTGCGCTGAACCTGTCGGAGTACGGATGCTGTCGGACACTGAACTGAACACGAACTCATCGGCACCAGAGCCGCCAGTCAGCGTGTCAACGCCCAGGCCGCCCACCAGACGATCATCGCCGGCAAGCCCCGACAAGGTGTCGCGCCCCTCGTACCCCATCAGGGTCTCGGCACCCTCCGAGGTGCCGATAAGGGTGTCGCCCGCATCGTTGCCGTCAATCAGGCGCTGGAAGTTGGCGTTGGTCAGGGTGTAATTACCATTCAGGTGGAGCTCGAAGCGGTTGCCGTGTTCATCAACGTCGTAGCTTTTAAGACTCGTAGTCCGGTAGCCGTTTTCATCTACGTTGCTGACGAGCTGAACGGTCCCGCGAGTGCCATTGCCGATGCCGGAAATGCCCAGCGCGGTCAGGTCAAGGCGGTCGGCCTTGTCGAAAAAATAGATGTCGTCGGTTTGCGACCCGCGATCGTTTCGATAACTGTCGCTGATGGACGCATAACGTATGACGGTACTTCCGTAGAGCAAAAGCATGTCCTGACCAGCCCCGCCGATCAGCACATTGTTGCCGCTATAGTTACCCTCCAGGTAGTCATTACCGGCACCGCCGTAGATGACGTTGTCATTGGCGTAAGGTGCAATCTCGTCAACACCTGCCGTGCCATACCAGAAAACTTTCTGTTTAGCTGCCATTGGAACTCTCCCTGATTATCCACCCATATTGGGGGCTACAATTGTGATAAGCAAAACAGAAGATGGTTCGAAGGCCAGCAGTTGCCAGTAGTGAAATGATCGCGCTGCATCGTTGTAGCCGCAAGTATGCAAATTTCAGTGGGTCAGTGATGACGCTTTGAGAGATGTCGTGGGACCGGCTTTAGCCGGGAAGAGGCAGGCGCAGTCCGCACATCTATATCTATGTAGCAGACCCTGCGCCTTCCCGGCTGAAGCCGGTCCCACGACATTGTGTTTACCAGGCCACAGGCTCGGCCGGATTGACCCCGATGATGGAGATCGGCGCTTCGTCCAGGTACAGGCCGTCATAAAGCACCGGAACATTCGTCTGGTTGCCGCTCATGGCGATCTGAAAGAAGCGCCCGTCGGCGTCGGCTTCAAACGAGCGCAGATACGTCCGGTCCTGCTCTGCGTTGTAGTCGAGCTTCAAGCTGCCGTCGCGCCCATTGCCTGTGCGGTCAAAACCCAGATCGAGAATGAACAGACGGTCCCCGCTTTCGAAGTCGGTGATCAGGTCCGAATGGCTGGCATCGGCCGTGCGAAAACTGTCCGTCATCCGGTAATAGACGAATGTATCGCGACCACCGCCGCCGCTGAGGGTGTCCTTGCCCATACCACCGGCCATGACGTCATCACCAGCGCCACCATTGATGATGTCGTTGCCCTGAAAGCCCAACAGTTGGTCACTGCCTACCCCACCGGCCAGCCTGTCGTTACCGCCGGTGCCAAGTACATCCATGTCATCACGATTCAGCGTGGTGATGATCCTGGGCCCACTGGTGTTGCCAAAATCCACCGTGTCGCGGTTCAGGTCCGCCCTGAGATCACCGGCGAACAGGATTTCAAACTGATTGCCGTCAGCGTCCGCTTCCAGCGACTTCAACGCAGTCTGCGCTATCCGCGTACCTGCGCCACTGACCACGACCTTCAAGGTGCCATTGAAACCATCGCCCAGGCCACTGAACCCCAGGGAAGACAGATCGATGAGATCGCCTTCGGCGGCGTTGAAATCGGTGATCAGGTCGCGGCCAGCCAGGTGGGCAGCACCAGTAGAGGTGCGCATGCTGTCCAGTGTCGAACTGAAGACAAACTCGTCGGCACCGCTGCCGCCTGTCAAGTTGTCGCCACCCTCGCCGCCGACCAGACGATCATCGCCGGCAAGCCCCCACAGATTGTCGCGCCCCTTATAGCCCATCAGGGTTTCCGCGCCAGCGGAGGTGCCTACCACGCCTTCGTAGGTATCGGTGCCTGCAATCAGGCGCTGGAAGTTGGCATTGGTCAGGGTGTAATTGCCACTCAGAAGCAGCTCAAAGTGGTTGCCGTTTTCATCGACGTCGTAACTTCTGAGAATTGTCCGGTAATTGCCGTTTTCCGTCGTACTGATGAGCTGAACGGTTCCGTGAGTGCCGTCACCAATGCCTGAAATACCCAATGCGGTCAGGTCAAGGCGGTCCTCCTTGGCGAAATAATCGATGTAGTCGATTTGCGAGCCGCTACTGTCGCTGATGGAGGCGTAGCGTAGGACGGCGTTTCCATTGGCGTTGAGGCTGTCTGAACCGGCTCCACCGATCAGCACGCTGTCACCCCGACCCTGGATGTAGTCGTCACCGGCACCGCCGTAGATGACATTGAGGTCGAAAGGACTGAAAAATTCGTCGCCGCCCGGGGTGCCGTACCAGAAAATCTTTTGCATAGAGGCCATTCAAACTCTCCCTTATTTTGCCACCCAAGCGGGCGGCCACAGCTGTGATAGGCGAAACAGGCAATGGTTTCAAGGCCACTAGTGGCCAGTATCGAGAAAGGAAATCGCCCTGCAAGTGCGAGATGTCGTGGGGCTGCCTTCAGCCGGGAAGAGGCAGGCCATGGGCACGATGTGAAATGCGACCTACACAAAGGTGGAACTCCGTCATGACAGCATGCCTCTCTATACATAGACCGCGCGCGAACGCGCCAGGTAGCTTTCGAATGTCAGTGAGCAAGGAGTTGAAAATGGACAATTACCACATCACCAAAGATGCGACGTATTGGTCTCTCAAGAAGGAAGGTGCGGCCCTGCCGTCCAAGACCGCCGGGACAAAGGACGAGCTTATTCATCTGGCGCAGGCATTTCTTGCCGACGAGACCGCTTCATTGAAAATCCACAAGGAAGACGGCACCTTCGAAGAAGAACGCACCTACCCGCGAAGTGCCGATCCGAGCCGCAGCGCGGGCTGACCGCTGATTGCCAGTTGTAATCAGGCGCCCTCCTCCCACTGGCCGGTATTGCACCGGCCTTCTGCTGTCTACCGTTGACCTCTGTTCATTCTCCTGAACCGCGGGTGCCATTCACGGCGCCATTGCCCTGGGTACGCGGCACATCGCCGCCGCCAGCGCCGTTTTTCATCGAGCCGCTGCCAGTGGTGCCGCCCGTGGCGCTCCCGGTGGAGCCGTGTGCTGCGTCGCCGGAGCCTGCAGCGCCCTGACGTCCAGCGTCACCGCCCTGTACCCGGGGGTCGGCGCCTTTCTGCGGCTCGGCTGCGTTGAGGCTGGGGCCAGCGTTGGGGGTGGCGGGCGTATTATCGGCAGCGATGGCCAGCAACGAAGTCCCTCCGAGTAACCCTGCAAGCATCAAAGCGGTGATCTTGTGTTTCATGGCTGTTTCCTCATGGCAAATGGGACCCTGCTTTGGTCCGCCAGACCCGACCCTGCATCCCGCGCAGGTGACAGACGGTAGCTCGCGGCCCTACTGCCGCCGACCGCAGCGCGAACTCCCACGGCGTCAAAGGCCAATGTTTCCGGATATTTCAGTGACAGAACACTGAACTATCGCTACCACGGTACGATCCTTCTTTATGCGCAGTCAGCGCGACTTGACGAGCTCGTGCCTGTGCACAGTGCCTCACCTGAGCCGCAAAATGATAAGGAGTTGTCGTGACCACTTCCGCCCACCCGCTCTACCGAATAACGCCCAGCCCGTTACACGCGACCTTGCTGGCCGGTACCGTGCCGCTGTTCCTCGGCGCATTGCTCAGTGACATTGCCTACTTTCAGACGTATCAAGTGCAGTGGAGCAATTTTGCTGCCTGGCTGATTGCCGGTGGTTTGCTGTTTTGCGGTCTGGCGCTGCTGTTTGCGCTGGTCAACCTGATCCGCGCCGACCACAAGGCGGGGCGCCCGGTCCTGTACTTCCTGTTATTACTGGTGACGTGGGGACTGGGGCTGATCAATGCCTTCGAGCACGCCAAAGACGCCTGGGCCGTGATGCCGAGCGGTCTGGTGCTGTCGGTGATCGTCACCGCCCTGGCCTGCATCGCCACGTGGACAGGCCTGAGCAATCTGCGTTCGGAGGATGCGCAATGAAGCATATAAGCGCACTGACAATGTTGAGCGTGGCGCTGCTGTTGAGCGCCTGTGGCGGCGACGGCGAACCTACTCAGGCACGCGGCCCGGACCCAAAACTGCCAGCACCTGATCGCGGCCTGCTGCCGAGCATGAAAATTGCCGAGCCCAAGGCGTGGGGCGATCAGAAGCCGACTGTACCGGAAGGTTTCAGCATCACCGCGATTGCCACCGATCTGGCGATCCCGCGGCAAACCCTGGTGCTGCCCAATGGCGACATTCTGGTGGCCGAAGGGCGCGGCGGCAGTGCTGCCAAGCTCAAACCCAAGGATGTCATCGCCAGCGTGATCAAGGCCAAGGGCAATACCCAGGTCAAGGGCGGCAACCGCCTGACCCTGCTGCGCGATGCTGACGGTGACGGCAAGTACGAGCTCAAGACCGTGTTTGCTGAAAACCTCAATGCGCCCTACGGTCTGGCCTTCGCCGACGGCAAACTGTACGTGGCCAACCAGGACGCTCTTTTGCGCTTCGACTATCAGGATGGCCAGACCAAGGCCAGCGCAGCGCCGACCAAAGTCACCGACCTGCCAGCCGAAATCAATCACCACTGGACCAAGGCGTTGACCATCAGCCCGGACGGCCGTTATCTGTACGTCGGCATCGGCTCTAACAGCAACGTCACCGAGCGCGGCATGGAAGTGGAGATCGATCGCGCCATGGTCTGGCAGATCGACGCCACCACCGGCGCCCACAGGCCGTATGCAACCGGCCTGCGCAACCCGACTGCGCTGACGATCCAGCCTGAAACCGGCCAGCTGTGGTCAGTGGTCAACGAACGCGATGAGCTTGGTCCGGACCTGGTGCCGGATTATCTGACCTCGGTGAAAGAAGGTGCATTTTACGGCTGGCCGTACAGCTACTGGGGCCAGAACGTCGATACCCGGGCGCAGCCGCAGAATCCGGCCAAGGTGGCCGCAGCGATCAAGCCTGATTACAGCCTGGGCTCTCACGTCGCCGCGCTGGGGGTCGATTTCTCCGAGCCGGCCATGGGTGAGAAATTCGCCAACGGCGCATTTGTCGGCGAGCACGGCAGCTGGAACCGTCCCAACCCGGTGGGTTACAAAGTCATCTTCGTGCCGTTCAGCAATGGCCGGCCGGCTGGTGAGCCTGTCGATTTCGCCACCGGCTTTCGCGACGCAGAAGGCAAGACCCGTGGTCGTCCGGTGGGCGTGACCGTGGACCCCAAAGGTGCACTGATCATCGCCGATGACCTTGCCAATACCATCTGGCGAGTCACGCGCAACCAGTAATCCACCACTGCAACAAAAACGGGGCATCACTGTGATGCCCCGTTTTTTTTTACTCTTTATTCCTTGGCGCTGCGCCCTGGCGGCTAGCCGGGTTCGTGCTCAACCAGAGGCAAACGGACGATGAATGTCGTGCCGCTGCCTTGGGTGGACACCACATCGATGTTGCCTTCATGGGCGTCCACAATTGCACTGGCAATATAAAGGCCCAGACCCAGTCCCGCGCCCGAGCCATATTCAGCGTTTCCCGCTTTGAGCTGGCGAACCATAGGGTTGAACATGCTGGCCTTGGCGTCCTCGTCAATGGGCGGCCCGGCATTGTGCACCGAGAGCACGACACAGCTGTCCTGAGCCTGGAGCCTCACCGTAACAGGCTCGTTGGCGTCACCGTGCTTGAGCGCATTGCCCAGCAGATTGGAGATGACCTGTTCCATGCGCGGTCGATCAAAATGACTCTCAACACCCGGTTCGGCGTCCAGCTCGATGCAGCGCCCGGGATGGTACTCGCGAGCTTCCTCGACCATGTCTGCACAGGCCTGGGTAAAATCTTCACGCCGTTTGCGGACCGGGATGCCAGCACCGAGATGGGTGCGGGTGAAGTCCAGAAGATCGCCGACAATCTTGATCGAACGGATGACGCTGGTCTGGATGCGAGTGACATTCTTGGTGGATTTGGGCGACAAATCGCCACCGCGCAGTAACACTTCAGCACCCAGCGAGATTGCCCCCAGCGGGCTGCGCAAGTCATGACCGAGGATACCGAGGAAGACATTGCGAGCAGCGTCCACAGCCTCGGTGTAGGTGACCACCGATTCAGCGAGCGCCTGATCAATCCCTTCATTGAAGCGGATGATGTCTTCTACATTGTGCTCTTCCCACTCGCTGTCAGCGGGTCTCCACAGCACCAGCACGCTGGTGCGCAAGGCCCTGTATTCGGCAACCATCTGGCCGATGGTGAAACCGGATGCATAGCGGATGTCGGCATGAATTTCAGCCGCCGTGTCGCTGATGGATGACGGCCCTTTGCCCAGGGACTTGGACATACGCACCGCTTCGCTCTGCGGTTTTTTCAAGTCCGCTGCAATGGTGCGCAACATCTGCTCTGCATGGTCACGCAAGGCCTCTGCATCCATCCCGTCTGCCGCAGGCGTCATTGAGCGGGCGAAATCTTCCCACCGCTGAAGAATCGGCTCGATATTTTCAATAATGAAGTCAGCCAATCGCATGGTCTACGTCCCGCAATTAAGTTCAATGAGTTAAGTGTCGAAAATACCTGCAGAACAAGCAAACACAGACGGCCAGCGTACACCTGATGGGCAGTCAAAGCAGCGGTTATTGCCACCCCTTGCCGTCACCGACCCCATGCCCTGAAGGCCCGCCGTGATGGTGACTTCAGTTGCCCACATGCACCTTCAGCCAACAGCCGTCCGGACCTGAAAATCAAACGCTGATAATGGCGTCAATAAAACGTCTTTCAGCATGAGCGCTCTTGATAAATTCAATGAGATATAGCAAAAAAATTGACGCTTTCCCGACGCACGGTTACAACTTTTCAGCTTCCGCAGGTCATATCAACGTGCTCGTCGTTTGGTTTTTGGCACGCACAGTAGTTTCAGCCTGATACCGGAGATAAGTGCATGATTTTTAACGTATTGAATTTTGGCGCCAAAGGAGATGGCGTCACGGACGACACCGCCGCCATTCAAAGTGCGATCGACGCAGCAGCCGCAGCAGGCGGTGGACAGGTTTACGTCCCGCCTGGCACCTTCATCGTGAGCGGCGGAGAGGAACCTTCAGATGGTTGCCTCATGCTCAAGAGCAACGTGTACATGTATGGCGACGGCATGGGCGTCTCCAACATCAAAGTGGCCGATGGTTCGGACACCAAGATCACCGGTATCGTGCGTTCCGCTTACGGCGAAGAAACGCATGACTTCGGGCTGAGCAACCTGACACTCGACGGCAACCGCGACAACACCACCGGCAAGATCGACGGCTGGTTCAACGGTTTCATCCCGGGCAAGGAAGGTTACGATTCCAACGTCACGCTGGATGGCGTCGAGATCAAGGACTGCTCGGGCTACGGTTTCGACCCGCACGAACAGACCGTCAACATGGTCATCAAGAACAGCGTGTCCCATGGCAACGGTCTGGACGGCTTCGTCGCCGACTACCTCAGCGACAGCGTGTTCGAAAACAACATTGCCTACAACAATGACCGTCACGGTTTCAACGTGGTGACCAGCACCCACGATTTTTCGCTGATCAATAACGTCTCGTACGGCAACGGCAGCACCGGCATCGTAGTACAGCGTGGCAGTGAGAACATCCCCTCGCCCAGCAACGTCACCATCAGCGGCGGCGCGGTCTATGGCAACGGTGCGGAAGGCATCCTGATCAAGCTGTCCAGCGACATCACCGTCACCGGTGTCGACATCCACGACAACGGCAACACCGGCGTGCGCCTGTACGGCAGCAACAACGTCGACATCATCGACAACACCATCAGCAACAACTCGCTGAAAAGCGGCGTGCCGGAGATCATCATTCAGTCCTACGACGACACCGCTGGGGTATCCGGCAAGTATTTCAACGGCAGCGACAACACCATTCAGGGCAACACCATCACCGGTAGCGACAAATCGACCTACGGTGTGGCGGAGCGCAATGAAGACGGCACTGACCGCAACGCCATCATCGGCAATGACATCAGCCACACCACCAAGGGCGACACCCTGGTTTATGGTGACGGCAGCTTTGTCAGCGACACCGTGCCCGTGGTGGTCGTGCAGGGCACCGACGGCAACGACACACTGATCGGCAGCGGCGTCGACGAGATCTTCTACGGTGCGGCAGGCAACGACATCATTACCGCAGGCGCAGGCAACGACATCCTGGTCGGCGGCGCTGGCATCGACCGACTGACCGGTGGCGAAGGCGCGGATGTATTCCGTTTCTCCAGCCAGTCGGACAGCTATCGCAATGCGGTGACCAATTTCGATGACACCATCACCGACTTTGACGTGACTCAGGACAAGATCGACCTCACGGGTCTGGGCTTCAGTGGTCTGGGCAATGGCCGTGGCGGCACCTTGCAGGTCAGTTACAGCGCCAGCAACGACCGCACCTACATCAAGGATTACGATGCCGATGCCGACGGCAATCGCTTCGAACTGATCCTGTCAGGCAATCTGGTGAACACCCTGACCGCCGACAACTTCATCTTCAAGAGCGTGCTGACCGGCACGGCTGGCAGTGATTCCCTGCAGGGCACGGCAGCCGCCGATACGCTGCTGGGTCTGGCTGGCAATGACAGCCTGTCTGGCGCTGCAGGCGATGATCGTCTCGATGGCGGCGCGGGCATGGACACCCTGAGCGGTGGCGCTGGTGCCGACACGTTTGTGTTCTCCAACGTGCTGGACAGCTATCGCAACTACAACGCTGGCGGCGCCAACCTGGGCGACCTGATCACCGACTTCGACGTCACTGCAGACAAGATTGACCTGTCGGCACTGGGCATCACCGGTCTGGCTGACGGCAAGAACGGCAGCGTGTATCTGGTCCTGAACGAGACGGGCGACAAGACCTACATCAAGTCCCTGACCGAGGACGCCAACGGCAACCGCTTTGAAGTGGCGCTCAACGGCAACCTGATCAACACCCTGACCAACGCCAACTTCGTGTTCGCCACGCCAACTACGGTCAACCATGCACCTATCGTGGCCACGCCGCTGCTGGACCAGACCGCGACCGAGAACACGGCATTCAGCTATGTCGTGCCCGCCACCGCGTTCACCGATCCGGACAACGACACGCTGAGCTACAGCGCCACCCTGGCCGACGGCAGTCCGCTGCCAAGCTGGCTGACCTTCGACGCGGCCACCCGCACCTTCAGCGGCACGCCTGGCAACTC
This sequence comes from Pseudomonas viridiflava, assembly GCF_900585905.1. Classification (GTDB taxonomy): domain Bacteria; phylum Pseudomonadota; class Gammaproteobacteria; order Pseudomonadales; family Pseudomonadaceae; genus Aquipseudomonas. The sequence goes on along the minus strand of NZ_UTVH01000034.1, from coordinate 148,322 downwards.
TGCATCGGGCAACTACGCCGTGCAGATCACCGCCACTGATGGCAGCAAAGCCACGGTCAACGACGTGTTCACCCTGGCGGTGCAGGACGTACCCGGCGCTCCATCGATCATCAATGGCACGCCCAACAGTGACATCCTGACCGGCACCGCTGGCGATGAACAACTGTTCGGCGGCGCCGGCAACGACACCATCAACGGTGGCGCGGGCAACGATGTCCTGATCGGCGGTGCCGGTTCGGACAAGCTCACCGGCGGCGACGGTGCAGACGTGTTCCGCTTCACCTCGAAGATGGACAGCTATCGCACCGCGACCACCAGCAGCAGCGACCTGATTCAGGACTTCGACGTCAACGCCGACAAGATCGACCTCGGCACGCTGGGTTACACCGGTCTCGGCAACGGCTTTAACGGTACGTTGCAGGTGACCTACAACGCGTCGAACAACCGCACTTACGTCAAGGACAACACCGTCGATGCCGACGGCAACCGCTTTGAAGTGGTGCTGGCAGGCAACCTGGTGGGCACCCTCAACAGCAGCCATTTCGTCTTCGCTGACCAGACCCCACCGGCCAACGTTGCGCCAGTGGTGGTGATTCCGTTGCTGGATCAGAATGCCACCGAGCGCACGGCGTTCTCTTACACCGTTACCAGCGACAGCTTTGCCGATGGCAACAATGACCTGCTGGCCTACACCGCGACGCTGTCTGACGGCAGCCCGTTGCCGTCATGGCTGAGTTTCGACCCGGCGACCATGACCTTCAGCGGCACGCCCAACAGCCTGGCGTCAGGCAACTACGATGTGCTGATCAAGGCCACCGACCCGTCAGGCGCATCGGTCAGCGACAGCTTCGCGCTGACCGTGGCCGACGCCCCGGGTAACACCGTGGTAGGTACCGGTAATGGCGAAACCCTGACTGGCACCGATGGCGCCGACCTGATTCTGGGTCTGGGCGGCAACGACACCATTTATGCAGGGTCCGGCACCGACATCATCGATGGCGGCGCAGGTCGTGACTCGTTGTACAGCGGCCCGGGTGCTGACACCTTCCGTTACACCAACGTGTCCGACAGCTACCGCGACTACAACCCAGGCGGCGTCACGGCCACTGACACGGTGTATGACTTCACCGTGGGCGTGGACAAGATTGATGTCTCGGGTCTGGGCTTCCTCGGCCTGGGTGATGGCAGCAACAACACCCTGTACCTGAGCCTCAACGCTGCGGGCGACAAGACTTATATCAAGTCGAGCCAGGCTGACGCAGAAGGTCACCGCTTCGAGATCGCCCTGAGCGGCAACTACCTCAACACCCTGACCGCTGACGATTTCGTCTTCGGCGAGCGTGCCCAGCAGGACATTCTGTACCTGCCGACCCTCGGCCAGTCCAACGCCCGTTTGCTGCGCATGACTGAAGATGACAACGAGTCCGGCACCTCCGCCCTGGTCAAGGATCTGAGCGCGTATACCAGCTATGACGTGCGCAGCCAGTTCAACGACGCTGACGGCAACGGTATCGACATCGCCGTAGGCGGCAGCACGGTCAACGGTGTTTCGACCCTCGGCGCAGAAGAACTCAAGCTGTGCTGGTGGTTGACCGACACCAACGAACCAGGCCCGGCCTTATTGCGTGCTGTTGCACTGTTGCGTGACCAACTGACCGAACTCAGAGCCATCGACAACGTGAAGATGGGCATCATCTGGGGTCAGGGCGAAGAAGCCGCTCAGGAAATCGCCCGCTCCACTGACAAGGAGGCGGCTGCAGCGCAATACAAAACCGCAACACTGGCCGTGTTCGACTATCTGCATGCGCAGTTGGGCGACTTTGACGTCTACATGATGGAAACCGGTCATTACAACGTTGAAGCCGCGCGTGCCCGTGGTTATTCGCAAGAGAAAATCGACGGCATTGTGGAAGGCGTTGGCTATGTGCGCGCCACGCAAGAGGCCATTGCCGCTGAACGCGCTGACGTCAAGATGGCAGTCGACTACACCGACCTGCCCCTGCGTCACGAAGTTGATCCGCTGGTGTACCCGGACGACGTCTGGCACCTGCATGAAGAGTCGGCGGAAATCGTCGGTCAGCGTCTGGCCGATTACATCGCCGGTGACCTGGGCTTCAAGGGCAATACTGCTGACAACAACAGCGTGCAAGACATTTTTGACGGCGCGCAGAACGAAGGCGGCATGATCTTCGGTACCGATCAGGAAGACACGCTGGTGGGCAGTACGGGCAATGACATTCTCAACGGCGACCTTGGCGCCGACATCATGATGGGTGGCGACGGCAACGACGTCTATGTGGTCGACAACGCGTTCGACAGCGTGATTGAAACCAACGATTCGCCTGCCCAGATCGACACCGTGCAATCGTCGGTCAGCTGGACACTGGGTGCCAATCTGGAAAATCTGGTCCTGACCGGCCCGTCTTCCATCAACGGCACCGGTAACGACCTGCGCAACTTCATCACCGGCAACGGTGCTGACAACGTGATCGATGGCGGCGCAGGCGCTGACAGCATGAGCGGCGGCAATGGCGACGACACCTACTACGTCGACAACGTTGGCGACAGCGTGATCGAGACCAACAACGACCAGGTGATCGGCGGCATCGACAGCGTGCACAGCACGCTGGCGACCTACACCTTGGCCAGCCGGGTAGAAAATCTCTATCTGGACGGCCCAGGTGTCGTCAACGGCGTCGGCAACTCGCTGGACAACGTCATCTACGCAGGCGTCGGCGACAACCTGATGGATGGCCGTGACGGCAACGACACGGTTTCCTTCGAGCGTGCACTGGCTGGGATCACCGCCACCCTCTCCACTTCGGCGCAGCAGAACACCATCGGCTCGGGTCTCGACTCAATCAAGAACGTTGAAAACCTGACGGGGAGCGCGTTTGACGACGTTCTCACCGGTAACAGCGGTGCCAACGTGCTCAACGGCGGCGCGGGCAATGACACCCTGTTGGGTGGGGCGGGCAACGACCGTCTCATCGGCGGCACAGGTGCCGACCACCTGACCGGCGGCACCGGGGCTGACACCTATGTGTTCGGTTCACTGGCGGACATGGGTACTGGCGCACTGCGTGATGTCATCAGTGGCTTCAAGACCGCTGAAGGTGACCAGTTGGACTTCACCGGCCTGGATGCCAACCCGTTGACCGGCGCGATGGATGCGTTCAAGTTCATTGGCAGCAATGCCTTCGACACCACCGACGCAACTGGCCAGATGCGCTTCGCCGATGGCATTCTGTACGGCAGCCTCAACGCCGATGCCACTGCAGCCTTTGAAATCGAACTGGTCGGCGTGAAGGAACTGCACGCCAGCGACTTCACCGCCTGACACCCCGCCTGAACCGCATGCAGCGCCCTGAACCCAGGGCGCTGCATTGCCCATCATCTCGATAGACCTTCAGTGTCTCAAGACCACCATCGTTGCTTCCAATTGCAGGAGCGACCGGGGTGGCGTGCCACCGAGCACTGCAAGGCCGCGATAGCGGTGCTCGGTGGCACGCCACCCCGGGCTCCTACAAGTTTTCATTCGCCTCAGGGATTTGTCGTTTCAAGTGCAACGCTGCGATCTCATGAACATCACGAAACGCGCGTCGAGAGGCTGAGTGCAGGCATTGTGGCGGGGCGTCGCCCCGCCACAACGCCAGAGCGAAGGAACCCCTGGGAAGCGGGGCCTGTCGGCAAGTCAGAACAGATTCTGCACCTGCTCCAGTACCGCCCGGCTCATCAACCCGGTGTGGGTGTGGAGGCTGACGTAGCTTTGCAGCATGTCGAGTTTGTTGGTCAGCAGGTCTCGGCGCGCCTGGAAGACGCGTTGCTGGGCATCAAGGATATCCGTGGTGGAACGTACGCCACCCTGGAAACCCTTTTCGGTCGAGGTCAATGCGCGCTGGTTGGACTCAACCGCCCGCTGCATGGCCTTGCTCTTGGCAAAACCTGCAACCACACCCAGGTAATCGGTCTCGATGTCTTCCGCCAACTGCTGGCGCTGCACGTCGTAATCGGACTGCGCGCCCGCCAGCTGCGCCTCGGCCTTAGCCACCGAAGCACGCACCGAGCCGCCGCGATACAGCGGGATGTCCAGCTGCACGCCCACGTAGTAAGTGTCCTGACGCGGATCGAGGTCCTGATACTGCCGGGTTTCGCGACGGGTCATCTGCGTGGTCAGCGACAGCGTCGGGTAGTGCCCGGCGCGCTGGCTGTCTGCCTGGGCTTCGGCCACTTTCATCGCGGCCAGACGCGCCGCCAGCTCGGGGCTGGCGTCGCGGGCGATGGCGGTCCAGTAAGGCAAATCCTGCTCCGTGGGGATCGGACTGCTGGCAGCCAGCTCTTCACGCATCGGCTGGATATCGTCAATCGGCACGCTGGCGCGCCCGGATAACGCACGCATGGCCGCAATCCTCCGCGCCTGGGCTTCGGCTTCCTGCGCCACCACCAGGTCAAGACGCGCCTGAGCTTCGTCTATATCCGTGACCGCGCCCTGCCCCGACTGGTAAAGCTTCTGGCTCTGCACGACCAGCCCGTTGATCGCTGTCTTCTGCTGAGCAATCAGCTTGATCTCGTTCTCGGCCCTGGCCACGTCGAAATACGCTTTGGCGACGCGGTCATACAGACTCTGGCTCGCTGCATCGAACTGCTGCACGCCCAAACGACCGCGCGCCTTGCCTTCCTGATAGGCCGCCCAGCGACCCTTGTCATACAGCGGCTGCTGCGCGGCCAGGGTCATGTTATTGGCCTGGTAATCGTTGCTGTTGACGTAGCCGTTGTCGCTGCCGCCATCAGTACGCCCGCCGCTACCGTAGCGCGAACTCAGCGACACTTGCGGCAGCAGCCCGCCGAAGCCGATGGCTTCCTCCTGCTGCGAGGCATCAAAGCTGTGACCGGCTGATTTCAGCGTCGGGTCATTCATCCGCGAGGCGTCGTAGGCGGCGGTCAGGCTTAGCCCGGCGGCAGCGGCCGCAACAGGTTGCAACGCTACCCAGCCGGCGCACAGAGCCAGCAACAGGCAGCTGCCGGCGCGATAACGATGAGTCATGCTCATTCCTCTTTGAACGCGGCGAGCAGGCGTTCGCGCAAGGGTTTCATCAGGTAGTTCATGAGCGTGCGTTCGCCGGTCACGACGGTAACATCCGCGAGCATGCCGGGGCGCACCAGCAGCCCGGCGCTGTGCAGCGAGACCACGGTTTCAGCCGGGATCTCGACCTTGGCCGAGAAATAGGGACGCTTGGTCTGCTCGTCGATCAACTGATCCGCCGACACCGTGCTGACCGTGCCGGTAACAGTTGGCGTGTCGACCCGTTGCAAGGCGGTGAAGTGCACATTCACTGGCAAACCAGGGCGCAATTTGTTCGCCATCAATGGCTCGAAACGCGCGGTAATGGCCATGGGCGCATCCAGCGGCACCACCTGCATCAGACTCTGCCCGGCTTGCGCCACGCCGCCCACGGTATGAATACTCAGGTCCATGACCTGCCCGGCCACCGGCGCGCGGATGGCGCCGTTTTGCACTTCAAATTGCAGGGCGCGAATCTGATCGGCAAAACCCGACGCCTCGGCAGCCACTTCGCTGAGCTGAGTCTCGGCATCGCGACGAAACTCCTGCTGAGTCTGCAACATCTTCAGACGGCTTTCGTTGATCGCCTGGCGCGTCTTGCCGACATCGCCAACCCCTGACGCGATCTGCCCGGCCAGTTGTGCAGCGTTGCGCTCGGCTTCGAACAGTTTGTTGCGCGGCACGTAGCCTTCCCGAGCCAGATCACGCAAGCCTTCCAGCTCCTGCTGTTGAAACTGCATCTGCGCGTCATAGTTGCGCTTGACGCCCTCGTAACCCTGCAACTGCTGCTGCAGCGAGGCCATTTCGTGTTCGATGATTTTCAGGCGGCTGCCCAATTCGGCACGACGGGTGACAAACAGCTGGCTTTGCAGCGCCATGGCCGCCTTGATTCGCGGCTCCTGGGCATGCTCCAGCAATTCGGCGGGCCATTCGATGTCCGGTTTGCCCAGACGCTCGGCGATCAGGCGTGCTTCGATGCTGCGGTCATTGAGCAGCTTGCCCAGGGTGACATCCAGTTGCGACTGCGCCTGCAGGGTATTGAGCTGAACCAGCAACTGGCCCTGAGTAACGCGATCGCCGTCGTTGACCAGCAGCTTTTCGACCACGCCACCGACTGCCGATTGCACCGCTTTGCGCTCACCGGCAACCACCACGGTGCCGCTGCCAACCACGCCTTGATCCAGCGGCGCGAGACACGCCCAGAGCAGAAAGCTGCCCAGCGCGACGCACAGAAAAATCACGCCGTAGCGCGCTGCAGCGCTGGCGTCAGTGCTTGCGTTGGGATTGGCCTGGGCGTTACGCAGGCTCATGGCCTGTTCGCCGCGCACCGAGGGGGTGCCAGGGTTGATCTCACGCATTTTTTGTCTCCGCCGCGACCGCAGCCGGTTTTTCCGCTGGCATCAGTGCTTTGAGTACCCGGTCACGCGGGCCGAATGCCTGTTGCGTTCCGTCCTTGAGCAACAGAATGTGATCGACCACCGCGAGAATGCTCGGCCGGTGAGTGATCAGTATCACTGTGCTGCCCGCCGCCTTGAGGGCCTTGACCGCCTGGATCAGGGCCAACTCGCCCGCCTCGTCGAGATTGGAGTTGGGCTCATCGAGCACGATCAGCGCCGGGTTGCCATACAACGCCCGCGCCAGGCCCAGGCGTTGCTTCTGGCCGCCGGACAGACCCAGCCCGCCAGGCCCCAGCGGCGTGTCGTAGCCTTTGGGAAACCGCAGAATCATCTCGTGGATGCCGGCATGGCGGCTGGCCTCGATGATCTTGTCGGCATTCTGCTCGCCGAAGCGGGCGATGTTGTCAGCCACCGTGCCATCGAACAGCTCGATGTCCTGGGGCAGATAACCCAGGTGCGGGCCCAGGGCGTCATGGCTCCACTGGCTGATCTCGGCGCTGTCCAGGCGCACCGAACCGCCCATGGCGGGCCACACCCCTACCAGCGCGCGAGCCAGGGTCGACTTGCCGCTGGCGCTGGCGCCGATCACTGCCAGCACTTCACCTTTGTTCAGGGCGATATTGATGGCGCGCAAGGTCGGTTGCTGCGCACCCGGTGGCCCGGCATAAAGCTGTTCAAGGCGGATGGCGCCGGTCGGCGCAGGCAAGGGCATGCGCGCACGTTCGCGCGGATGTTTTTCCAGCAGTTGGCTCAGACGCTGGTAACTCAGGCGGCCCGAGGTGAATTGTTTCCACGAACCGATAGCGATCTCCACCGGCGCCAGCGCGCGGCCCAGCAACAGTGACATGGCAATCATCATGCCCGCCGACAGTTGCCCTTCGAGCACCAGCAAGGCGCCCAGACCCAGTGCCAGTGATTGCCCGGAAATCCGCACGAAGCGCGTCGCCGAAGTGATTCGCGCACTGTGATCGCTGGCTCGCGCCTGAGCGGCGATGATCCGCTGTTGCCACAGGCTCCAGCGCTGACGCAATGGCCCCAGCATGCCCAGTGCCTGGATGACCTCGGCGTTCTGCAGCGTGCTGTTGACGTAGGTGGCCGAGTGCACGCTCAGGCGATTGGCTTCGCCCAGGTGCACCTTGGTCGCCAGCTCGCCCCACAGCGCCAGGCCAATCAGCACCAGCGCGAGAACCAGGGTGAGCACACCGAACCAGGGGTGAAAAATGAACGCAACGACAAGAAAAATCGGCAGCCACGGCGCATCGAGCAAAGCGATCAGGCCCTGACCGGTAATCAGCTGACGCAGCGAGGCCAGATCACTGAGCACCTGTGCAGGGTTGGCGTTGTGTTCACGCAGGCTGCGGGCGAAGGTGGCGTCGAAAACGCGTTCGCCCAAGGCATCGTCGAGCCCCGCGCTCATGCGGATCATCACCTGACCGCGCACCCACTCGATCAAACCGCTGAACATGAACAACCCCAGAGCGATCAGGGTCAGCATGAACAGGGTGGTTTCGTTACGGCTGGTGAGAACGCGGTCGTAGACCTGCATCATGTACAGCGAAGGCACCAGAACCAGCAGGTTGATGACCCCGCTGAACAGTGCAAGAGCCCAGAATACACGGCGATAGGAGAGCAAGGCGGCATCAATGTCATGACGCGGATCGAGTAGCAAGCGCATAGGTGTCAACCGGGAAAAGGACAGTCAGTTCAGATCGCAATCCGTGCGAGTGTGGCCCCTTTTGTTACCTGCGGGCCCGGGCAGACTGACCACCGCGCCTTGCGGGCGCGCAAACATCCCGGTAAGTCGCGCAGTACTGACAGCAGACTGCCAGTTAAGTGCCCTGCGCGACTATAGATGATTGCTTGAAAGCTGCAAGCTACCGGGCCTCTACGGCAAACCCGGCGCTTGAAAAACTGCTGTTAGCCAGCCTTGAAGAACGCCACTTTCTGTGTCAGGCGATCGGCCAGTTGGGCCAGTTCCTGGCTGGCGGTTTCGACCTGGCGCGAGCCGTTGGCGGACGCAATCGTGGATTCATGAATCGAGTTGATGTTTTTCGACACATCCTCGGCCACAGCGCTCTGCTGCACGGCAGCGCTGGCGATCTGCGCATTCATGTGATTGATGGCACCCACTTCCTGACTGATCTTCGACAGCGCGTCCTGCGCATGGCGGGTCTGGGCCACCGCATCGTTGACCAGCTCGCAGCTGTCGCGCATGGTCTGCGCGGCGGTTTCCGTACCGCTTTGCAGGGTGCTGATCATCTCCTGGATTTCCTGGGTGGAACGCTGCGTACGGGTGGCCAGCGAACGCACTTCATCGGCCACCACCGCAAAACCACGACCATGCTCACCAGCACGGGCCGCTTCGATGGCCGCGTTGAGCGCCAGCAGATTGGTCTGCGAAGCAATGGCGTTGATCACCTCGATCACGCCTTCGATCTGTTCACTGTGGCGCGAGACCTGCTCGACGGTAGCGGTGGTCCGCACCAGCGTTGCGGCCAGTTTTTCCACCGCTGTGGTGGTGCCGGTGACCAGCCCGTTACCGGTTTCCACTTCTACATCGGCCTGACGTGCAGCATCGGCGGCCTGGGCGGCGTAACCCGAGACTTCGTTGACGGTTGCCGCCATCTCGGTTATCGCCGTAGCCACCTGCTCGGCTTCGCGAGTCTGCACACTGATCTGGCCATTGTTCGCCGATGAGGCGGCCGACAGCAGGGTCGACGACTGACTGACTTCATGCGCAGCCTGGCGTACCTCGGTGATGGTCTCGGACAGACGCGACAGCGCGGTACGCAACACGCCCATCACGCTGTCGGGGTAATCGGTGGCGATGCGTTGCTGCAAATCCCCTGCCGCCAGCCGTCGAATCGCCTGCGCCACGTCAACCGGCTCGGCGCCCAGAGTCTTCTTCACGAAGCGAATAATGAACACCGACAGCGCAATGCTGAGCAGCAGCGCGACACCCGTGGCCAGCAGCATCAGGCCGCGGAACTGACTGGCGGTCGCCTGCACATCACCCAGCTGGCCTTTGATCGCCGCTTCTTCATAGTCGATCAACGCGTTGATGCGCTTGAGCCATTCGCTGTAATCACCCGACATCTGGCGCAGCAACAACGCCTGGGCGCCAGCAATATCGCCAGCGCGGCGCAGCGCCACTACGGCTTTGGTCGAGGCCAGGGTCTGCTGCTCGATTTCCTTGATGCTGCGCAGCAACTGCTGCTCCTGCGCACTGGCATTGGGCCCGGCAAACAACTGATCCATGGGCACGGCGGAATCAACGTAAGCCTTTTCGAGATTGCTGACCTCAGCCAGGTGGCGCTCAAGGTCCTGATCGTTATTGACCAGCACTGCGTCACGCAGCGAAATCGCCCGGTTATGCACGCTGCCACGAAAGTTGATAGCGTAACGCTGAATTTTTGCCGCATTTTCAGCAACGTTTTCCAGTGTCGAATCGATATACCCCACTCGCTGAATACCAACGGCAGTGATCAGGATGAGCAATGACACGATAGCGGCAAAGCCCAGCCCGATACGTGTCGCCAGAGAAAGCGAGTTATTCATGCTAATGCGCTCAAGGAAAGGTGGATTCAACATGGACAGGCAAGGCAACGGCAAGCCTGATGTGGCAATAGGCCTCTATCCATATGGAGCGACAGTATTCGCGCAGGTTCAAGGTGCCCAATAGATAAAGATGACTGTCTTTATAGTCATGTCTCATGGCACTGCGGCTGTCTGGCTATCCCGGTGACGGGCGTAGTTGGCTTGAGCCCGGATGGAGTGTGCCAAGTGATGTATCGACCCCTACGAGAATTAGTTGATGAAAACAGCAGTGACTGACCGGCCGTTCATCGTTCATGAAACTCGCCACTGGCGGATCAACCATCACATGGCCAGCGCACTGCCCGGTTATCTGATGCTGGGCGCAAAGGCCCCGGTCAATTCGTTGGCCGGTTTGCCCGCCGAGGCGCTGGCGGAGCTGGGCGGGCTTTTAGCCCAAACGCAGCTGATCATCGAGCAGCAGTTGCAGCCCAACTGGCTCTACATCAGTCGCTTCGGCCACGCGCCGGATTATCCATTTCACTTTCACTTGATCCCGGTGTATGCCTGGGTTGAAGCGTTGTTCTGGCAAGATGAGCGATACCGTGTGCTGCAGGACTTTGCCAGCGCGGAAAATGCGCTGTCGCTGACTGACGGTGCCGAACTGACACTGTTTATCTGGCGCGAATTCGGCGAGCGCCCGGTGCCGCCGCCGGTCGAAGGGCCCGGTATTGATGAAGTCATCGAGCGAATGCGCGCAGCGTTTCGCTGACACGCGTCACCCTGTGGTGGCAGGCCAGTGCCGTCGCAAAACGGGCATTACCGTCGGATGGGCGTCTATCTGCAGTAGGGTCTGGTAAAAATCGGGGCGGGAAACACGCAGATGCTCTCGCGCGCCGCTCCACTGGCTGACCACCGAGGCAAGAATTTCCGCAGCGCCAGGTTTTGCTGGCTGCCAGGCCAGGCTGCTGAACATATCGCTGAACGTATCCCAGCACTGGTGCAGCCGCGCCGTTGCGCCGATTCTGAGCTGTTCGAGGTCATATTCCCCGGCACCGGGCAGCCAGCGCTGCGGATAGTCGATGACGCCGATAGCGGCATAACAGTTGGCAGCGATGTACGCCAGGCTGCGCAGCTGTGTGGCACGCTCGCTGACAGCCCGCGCCAGCAGCCCGGAATGCGGGTGAGCCAGCCCCAACCAGGTCATGATCGCAGCGCTTTCCGTGAGCAGCGTCCCGTCCGGCAGCACCAGAGTCGGCACCTGCATCAACGGGTTGAGGCTCTTGAGCTCATCGCTGCCACTGCCGCCCTGCCAGGAACTGGCAGTGATCAGTTCGACATCGACCTTGCACATCGCGAGAGCGATCTCGATGGCCGCCGAGCCGGATGCTTTTGCGCCAAATAGCCGGTACATGGCAGCTTCTCCTTGTTCGATAGCCAGCGAAAATAAGGCGCCGTGTAGGCCGCTGTCCAGACTCAGGCGTATTGGCCATGGCCCCACTTCGACTTTCCCCTTGCTCAGGCGCTGTGTATCCTCGGCGCCAGGCTGATGCTGCCTGCCGCTCGCTCCTGACCAGGAAAGGTGAAAGCATCGTTGCAGACTCCAGACCCCATCACTTTCTTGAGTCGAGGTTTGGCAACGCGAGCAGCCGCGCGCTTCGACATCAGGAGGTTTGATGATTGCTACTGTAAGTACTGAAAACGCCAAGCAGATGGCCAAAAACCTGCGTGCCTCACTGGCCGCCCAGGGTCACGAACTGTCCCACAGCGCCGCACTCGAGCTGGTGGCGCAGCAACTGGGGCATCACGACTGGAATACCGCATCAGCACTGCTGACGAGCAACGCTGCGGGCATCCGCTTCGACAGTCCAGTGCCCATCCTGCGCAGCTTCGACGAAACCAAGGCGCGGGAGTTTTACCTCGGTTTTCTTGGCTTCAGTGTCGAATTCGAGCATCGTTTCGCGGCCGACCTGCCGCTTTATCTGGGCATTATTCGCGACGGGCTGCGTTTGCACCTTTCTGAACACCATGGCGACGCCAGCCCGGGTTCGACAGTGTTCGTGCCGATGCACAACATCGTGGGGTTGCGCGACGAACTGCTCGGCAAAAACTACGGCTATGGTCGCCCGGACATCGTCGAACAGGGCTGGGGCAAGGTGCTGGAGGTCTACGACCCCTTTGGTAACCGCATTCGCTTCTGCCAGAGCTGACAGCTGATATCAGGCGACGCCATCCAGTTCGGCCAGCAACTCTGGTGGCAGCACCAGCTCGCTTGCGCCGAGGTTCTCTTTCAGGTGCGCCACTGACGAGGTGCCCGGTATCAACAGGATATTGGGCGCCCGCTGCAACAGCCACGCCAGCGCCACGCAAAGCGGTGAGGCCTGCAGGCGCTCAGCCACTCGCGACAGCGTCTCGGATTGCAGCGGCGAAAAACCGCCCAACGGGAAAAACGGCACGTAAGCGATGCCCTGCTGGCCCAGTTCAGCAATCAACGGCTCGTCATCCCGATGTGACAGGTTGTAATGGTTCTGGACGCAGACGATATCGGCGATACCCTGGGCCTGTCTGACCTGTGCCGCCGTGACGTTGCTCACCCCGAGATGACGAATCAGGCCCTGGCGCTGCAAGTCTGCCAGCGCACTGAACGACGCTTCAATGGAGCCTTCGACAGGCCCCAGCTGATTGCCCCAGGCTCTGAAATTGACCACATCCAGCACATCAAGGCCCAGATTGCGCAGATTGTCGTGCACGGCCAGGATCAACTCGGCCGGTTCTTGCGCCGGGTTCCATGACGCATCAGCGCCGCGTACCGCTCCCACTTTGGTGACGATGGTAAGGTCATCGGCGTAGGGATGCAGGGTGTCGCGTATCAGCCGATTGGTGACGTGCGGGCCGTAGAAGTCCGAGGTGTCGATATGGTTGACCCCGGCCGCGAGCGCTTCACGCAGCACTGCGGCGGCAGCGCGGGGATCCTTGGGCGGGCCGAAGACTTGGGGGCCAGCCAGCTGCATGGCGCCGTAGCCCATTCGATTGACCTTGCGGTCGCCCAATAAATAGCTGCCAGCGGTGTGGGCATTGCTCATGTGATGTACCTCGATAGTGTGTCAGGCCACTATAGGCGTTGACCCTGTGTCTGATAATGAGGTGCAATCGGCACGGGTTGTACGGGGCAGAGAACAATGATGACGGATATTCAGGATCTGCAGGCCTTCGTGGCAGTGGTCAAGGCAGGCGGTTTTCGCGAGGCGGCGAGAAAGAGTGGCAAGTCAGCCTCCAGCTTCAGCGACGCCATCCGCCGCGCCGAGGCCAGCCTTGGCGTGCGCCTGCTCAACCGCACAACCCGCAGCGTTGTTCCGACCGAGGCCGGGCGCAGGCTGCTCGAACGCATCGTCCCTGCGCTGGCCGAGGTCGACGCCTCGCTGGATGTGATCAACGATTTTCGCGACCGTCCCGCCGGCACGCTGAAACTCAACGTGCCCATGAGCGCTGCGCGCCTGGTGCTGCCCTCGATCATCACACCGTTTCTCAAGGCCTACCCCGACATCCACCTTGAAGTGATGGTCGAAGAAAGCTTCGTTGACACCCTCGCCACCGGCTGTGACGCGGGCATTCGCTATGACGACCGCCTGGAACAGGACATGATCGCGCTGCCCATCGGGCCTCGGGTGCAGCGCATGGCCACCGCGGCCTCGCTTGGCTATCTCGATGCCAGAGGTCGGCCGCAACATCCCCAGGACTTGCTGCAGCACGCGTGTCTGCGCGGCAAATTCCCCAGCGGGACAGTGCCGCTCTGGGAGTATTCGCGGCAGGGCGAAACCCTTTTGATTGATCCCGGCGGACCATTGCTGGTGCGCATCGGCGGCGCCGTTGACCTGGCGGTGCAGGCAGCGATAGACGGGCTGGGCATCGTCAACCTGTTCGAAGAATGGCTGCGGCCGCATTTCGACAGCGGCGCCCTGGAGCCGATCCTCGAGCCCTGGTGGCAGCCGTTCAGCGGCCCGTTCCTCTATTACCCCGGCCGACGCTACCTGCCCGCCCCGCTGCGGGCGTTCATTGAATTCATCAAGGCGCAACAGGGCGAAGGCGCAGGTCTGGAAGGCTAGATGGGGATCATGCACAGCAAAGGTGCCTGGGCGGAATCTGTACATTCCACCGCTGGCCGTTGATACGAGGTGAAAATCAGCCACTGGCAAAGTCTTGTAGACGACTGGTCTATTTCCAGTTAGGCTGCGCACACCATGAAGGCATCCCAATGAAAAAACCAGCGCAGGACATGCGACAGCACATCATCGATGTGGCCCGTTCGCTAATGACCACCAAGGGCTACACCGCCGTCGGCCTGGCCGAGGTGTTGAGCGTGGCCGGGGTGCCGAAAGGGTCGTTCTATTACTACTTCAAGTCCAAGGAAGAATTTGGCCAGGCGCTGCTCGAAGAGTATTTCACCGAGTACCTGGGGCGGGTCGACGCGTTGATGGCGCGCCCCGGCAGCGGCGCCGAGCGTTTGCTGGCGTATTTCGATTACTGGATTGAAACCCAGGGCACGGATGTCCCTGAGGGCAAGTGCCTGGTGGTCAAGCTGGGTCCTGAGGTCTGCGACCTGTCCGAGGACATGCGCCACGTCCTCAAGACCGGCACCGCGCAGATCATTCAGCGCATCACCACCTGCGTCGAAATGGGCACGGCTGATGGCAGCATCGATGCCCAGGGCGACAGCGTGGCGTTCGCGCAATCCCTTTATCAGCTCTGGCTCGGCGCATCGTTGCTGGTCAAGGTCAACAAGTCCACCGAGCCGTTCGATAGAGCGATGATCATGAGCAAACGCCTGCTGCAGTAGCACGGGCTTTTTTTTGGCCACTTTTGTAGACGACTGGTCTACTAGTTCCAATTCAACACTTTACGAGGCATCGAATGACTGACAACAGCACCCGCACCGATCTGTTTTCCCCGACCACCCTGGGCGCCCTCCAACTGGCCAACCGCATCGTGATGGCGCCAGTAACCCGCAGCCGCTATGGCGAAGACGGCATCCCCGGCGACCTGCATGCAACCTATTACGCCCAGCGCGCGACGGCAGGCCTGATCGTGGCCGAGGCCACCAACATCTCCGCTCAGGGCCGGGGCTATGCCGCCACGCCCGGAATCTGGAGCGATGAACAGGTCGCTGGCTGGCGCAAAGTTACCGACGCCGTGCATGCCGCAGGCGGCAAGATCGTCAGCCAGCTCTGGCACGTGGGGCGCTTTTCCAGCGTCGATCTGCAACCAGATGGCGCCGCACCCGTGGCGCCTTCGGCGATCCAGGCTGAAGGCAACACCTACACCGCCAATGGCTTTGTCCCTGTCTCAATGCCCCGAGCGCTGGAGACCGGCGAGATCCCCGGCATCATCGAACAATACCGACAGGCCGCACGCAATGCCCTGCGCGCCGGTTTCGACGGCGTGGAAGTGCACTCCGCCAACAGCTACCTGCTGGACCAGTTTCTGCGGGACTCCACCAACCAGCGCAGCGATCAATATGGCGGCTCGATTGAAAACCGCGCGCGCCTGACCCTGGAAGTGACGCGAGCCATTGTCGACATCTGGGGCAGTGATCGGGTCGGCATTCGCCTGTCGCCGGTGACGCCCGACGCTGGCAACACGCCGCCCGACAGCAACGTCATGGGCCTGCACGGTTACCTGATCGGCCAACTCAACACGCTGAATCTGGCCTATCTGCACTTCGTCGAGGGGGCAACTGCGACCTCCCGCGAAGTGCCGGAAGGCGTCGACATGGATGCCCTCAGCGGCCAGTTCGAAGGTGCGTTCATCGGCAACAACAACTACGACCTGGAGATGGCCATCGAGCGGCGCGCGCAAGGTCGGATCGATGCCGTGGCCTTCGGCCGTCTGTTCATCTCCAACCCCGATCTGGTGCAGCGCCTGCGGATGGGCGCCGAACTGACCATCGCTGCGCGCGAGAGCTATTACGGCGGTGGTGCCAAGGGCTACACCGACTGGCCGCTGGGTCAGTACTGACCAGCATCGCAACCGATCAGCGTCGCGACACAACAACCCGCCATCGAACGCCGCCAACGGTGCGGCCCACACACAGGTTCAAGCATGAATTATCTGCAGCATAAAACCGCCATCGTCACCGGGGCCTCCTCGGGTATCGGCGCTGCCACCGTCCGCGACCTCGCCGCCCAGGGAGTACGCGTAGTGGCCGCAGCACTCGACCAGGACGGCCTCGACCGTCTGGTCAGCGAACTGCGCGCCGCAGGTCATGAAGTGGTCAGTTGCGTCACTGACCCGCAAGCGACGCATGCGCTGGCCCGTTTCGCCCAGGCGCAGTACGGCGCAGTGGACATCCTGATCAACAACGCAGGCCTGATGCTGTTCTCCAACTGGGTCGACGTCGCCGTCCAGGACTGGAACAAGATGATCGACGTCAACATCAAGGGCTACCTCAACACCATTGCCGCAGTGCTGCCACTGATGATCGGGCAGAAGAGCGGCCAGATTCTCAACATGGACTCTGTCGCCGGGCACCAGGTCGGCCTAGGTGCCGGGGTCTACAGCGCGACCAAATTTTTCGTCCAGGCGATGACCGAGTCAATGCGCAAAGAACTCGGCGTTCACCACGGCATCCGCGTCAACACCGTGAGCCCCGGCGTGATCAACACCGGCTGGGCCGACAAAGTCAGCGACCCTGAGGGCCGCAAGACGGCCCAGCGCCTGAATGAAATTGCCATCGACCCTCAGGTCATCAGCCGCGCCGTGGTGTATGCGTTGAACCAGCCGACAAACGTGACGGTGAACGACCTGATCATTTCCCCCACCCGCCAGGATTGGTAAACCCTCCCATCCGGCAGTTTGCAACCCAGCCCAAAACAGGAGAAACACCCATGAGCAAGAACATCAAGGCTGTACCCACCCAGGACTACAACGCCGTGATCGCCACCGCCGGTCAGTACGTTGAGGGCCTGCGCACAGGCAACAGCAAAACCATCGCCGACGCCTTCCACGCCGACGCCGTCATGTACGGCTTCACCAGCGGCACGCTGCTCGGTGGCCCCATCAGCAATCTGTACAGCTTCGTCGAAAACAACGGCGCCGCACCGGACATTGCCACTCGCCTCGACGTGCTGGCCATGACGCCAACCACTGCAGTGGTACGTGTCGACATGGAAAAAGACGCCATCGGCGCCGACTACAACGATTACCTGACCCTGCTGAAAATCGACGGCAGCTGGAAAGTCATCGCCAAGGTTTACCACCAGTTCGAAGGCTGAGCCTGCCAGGCTGATGGGACTGACCATCAGCCCTTTCCTTTCCTTTCTGACATGAGAGCGAACAACCCATGCCGTCTGTTATCTACAGCGCCATTATCGACACCGCAGCAGCAGAAACCTGGCATGTGCTGCGCCAGTTTGGCGCTATCGCGCAATGGCATCCCGCGATCACTGAAAGCTGCCTCGAAGGCAACCAGACGGAATCCGCGACTGGCGTCATCCGGCGTCTGCAGCTGGCCGACAACGCACTGCTGCGCGAACGATTGCTGGCCCTGGACGACGGCAACATGAGCCTGTCCTACTGCTTTGAACAGTCGCCACTGCCCGTCGACAACTACCGCGCGAGCATTCAGGTGAGTGCCATGAAGGGTCAGCCGGCGTGCCATGTGCACTGGCAGGCGCATTTTGATGTGCGCGATCCCGCCCTGAGCGAGACGCTGCAGGCGTCCATTCATGAGCTGATTGTCAGTGGCCATGACAGCCTGGCGCACTATCTGCGTGCTTGATCCGCTCAGCCACGGGAACAGGGCATATCGGCCAGACGCCGCCAATAAAGTCTTGAACGACTGCGCAAATGCTCACTCACAACAGTGTCGATAAATTTCTCATTCAGGAGACACTGTCCATGATCGAAATCAACAGCTACACCACGGTCAAGCGCCGCGAGCGCGTGCCTCACGATATTTTTGCCACTTACTGGCGCGACGTTCATGGCCCGCTGTGCTCACGCCTGCCGGGGCTGGGCCTGTACATCCAGCACCATTTTTCGCGCAATCAGGATGCCCACCTCTGGCCGCTGGCCGAAGGCGTCAAGGAGATCGCCGATTACGAACTGGATGGGGGGGTCGAAATCGGCTTTGCATCCGCACCTGACCAAAAGACTTTCCAGGCCGCCAGCCCGATCCTGTTTTCCGACGAGCAGAACATGTTCGAGGAAACCCTGGCCTACGACCTGCCCAGGGGCTCCCAAACGCTGGTCAACACGCTGGATGACGAGACCTTCAATGGCCTTGATACCCTCGACCGTATCCACGTGCACTTCAGCCCGCGCAGCAGCCTGCCCCAGTTGCAGGCATATCTGAGCCAGGAGATGGGCCCGGCACTGGCGGGCGCTGACGAAGTGCTCAAGTTGCGTTTGCACCTGTGCTCCCCATTCGTCAACGACGACCAGCACCCGCCAGCGCCGAATGTCGCGCATTTCGCCGATGCCGCGCGCGCGGAGCTGGTGATCATGGAAATCGCTTTCGCCACCCCACTGGCACGCCGCCGCTTCTTTGAAAGCGCCGTCTTCAAGGCCACGCTGGCAGGTCAGGCGCAACATGTCGCCCAGCTCAAGGCCTTTGCCGTTTCCGGGCTCTATACCTACGTGCGCGATGGCCAGATCACCACTGCCGGTTTGCGCGGCAGCCGCGCAGCAGAACTGATTGATTACCTGGGCGCGCTGAACCAGCGTCAGGCCGACGTCGAGCATCTGCTGCTGACGGGCACACTCGAAAGCTGAATGGATTCATCCACTAGGTTCTGTACGAAAAGCAGGCGAGCGCAGCCCTTTTCGTACAGAGCCTAAGCGTCAATCGCCAGTCATAAATGAGTCGTCGCGGTGCCTGTAATGGGCATGCGCGCTGGCGATGCCGTTTAATTGGCGCAGGAAGTGAACGCATCCGCATATTGCGCCTCTAAGTGCAAGCTCCGACTTACTTCATTAGAGCGCTCAAGTCGATGGAACAACCTGACAGCAATGAAGCAGCCGGTGCCGAAGCTAGCCGACTGAGCTTTCTCAACGGCTGTGGACGCATCGGCTCGCTACTGCAAACCACTGCTCTGCAGGACTCGCCCCTGGGCTGCCCTACAGGCTGGCCCACATGCCTGAAAAACCTGATGACCACCGTCCTGCCCGCCCAGGTGCAGGTCGTGGTGTTCTGGGGCCCGCAGTATGTCGCCCTGTACAACGATGCCTATGCGCCCACCATCGGCGACAAGCATCCGCATGCGCTCGGCCGCCCGGCCGTTGAGCATTGGGGCGAGTTGTGGGATGACCTGGAACCGCTGTTGAGCGGCGTGCGTGAAACCGGCCAGACCTATTCGGCCAAGGACCGCCCGTTCTACATCGAGCGTAGCGGCCTGGGCGAAACGGTGTATTTCGACATCTCCTACTCCGCCGTGCGTGAAGCCGACGGCTCGATCGGCGGTGTCATGTGTATCGTCTCCGAGACCACCGAGCGCGTGCAGTTTGAGCGCCGTCAGGTGTTTCTTGTGGAGTTGGGACAGACCCTGCCCTCGATTTCCGACCCCGGCCTGATCGAAAGTCATGTACTCAATGGGCTCAGGGCGGAATTGCAGACGCTGCACATCTCGTTCATCCAGATCGATGACGATGGCGCCAGCCTGAAAGCGCGCGCCGAAGCTGGCAGCTTCACCCAGGTAGACGTGCAGGAAGTCCTCTGGTCGGACTTGCGTGCGGGCACGCCAGTCTTTTACGGGTCAGCCTGTCATTCGACCTTTGCGCCCTCCACGCCTATCACTCATCACCTTGTCGACGAGCCGATCTGCGTTTTCCACATCCCGGTCATTTCTCACGGCAAGCTGGAAGCGATACTCACTGTAGAGCCCTCCACCACCAAGGCGTTTGGCGACAACGAGCTGTATCTGGTGCAGGAAGCTGCCAAGCAGGCCTGGCTGTGGATCAGCCACGCGCGCGCCGAGCTGGCCCTGCGCTCCAGTTCCGCACAGCTGTCGGCCATGTTTGAACAGGCCAGCGCCGGTATTGCAGTGTGTGATGAGCATTGGCACTTCGAGACCTTGAACGATCGCTACTGCGACATCGTCGGCCGCACGCGGGACGAGTTGCTGGGGCTGCATCTGCCCGACATCGCAGTACTCAATGGTCGTCGGATGGGCCCGCCCGGCAGCGATATGGGCATTGAAAGCGGCATCCCGTTTGAAACCACCCTGCGCTATCAACGCCCTGACGGCTCCTCGGTATGGGTCGAGCACCATGTCACGCCGCTGCTGGATGAACATGGCCAGTCGGCGAAAGTGCTTTGCGTCTGCGTCGATATCACAGAACGCATACGCGCCGAATCGCGTTTGCGCGACCTCAACGAAAGCCTTGAACAGCGCGTGGTGACCATGCTCGCGCAGCGTGAAAAGGCGTTGGCGCAGTTGCACGAGTCACGCAAGATGGAAATGGTCGGCCAATTGAGCGGCGGCGTTGCCCATGACTTCAACAACCTGCTGACGCCCATCATCGCCTCGCTGGAGCTGGTCCGCCGCCGCGTCGATGAGGAGCGCTCGACCCGCCTGATCGATGGCGCGCTGCTGGCAGCCGATCGCGCACGCACCTTGGTGGGCCGCTTGCTGACCTTCGCCAGGCGGCAGACGCTGCAACCGGAGGCCATCGGCCTGGAACATCTGGTCTGCGAGCTGACCGACCTTATCGCCCGCTCCCTGGGCCCGATGATTTCGGTGGATATCAATATCCCCGACAGCCTGCCTGCCGTGTTCGTCGACCCGCACCAGCTTGAACTGGCCATACTCAACCTGGCCGTCAACGCCCGTGATGCCATCAGTGAAGACGGCCGCGTGACCATCACCGCCCATGCCGAGCAGGTCACCGCGCCGAGCGCTGCGGGCCTCGGCGCGGGGGGATATGTACGATTAGTGGTGCGCGACAATGGCTGCGGGATGGATCATGAGACGCTGAAACATTGCGTCGACCCTTTCTATTCCACCAAAGGTGTGGGCAAGGGCACTGGTCTGGGCCTGTCGATGGTGCAAGGCCTGGCGCTGCAATCAGGTGGCGGCTTCGATATTCGTTCCAAACCCGACGCGGGCACCGAGGTCACCGTCTGGCTGCCGGTCGCCACAGGCCCGGTGTTGCTGCCCGGACCGAAACCGGGCGAGATCCCCGCCATGTCGGGCTCCTCCCACGTGTTGCTGGTCGACGACGACGATCTGGTACGCAACACGACCGCCCTGGTGCTGCGCGACCTGGGCTACAGCGTGACGCAAGCCGCTTCCGCCGCCGCCGCCCTGCAGATGTTCGATGACGGCCTGAGGCCCGATATCCTGGTGACCGATTACGTCATGGCCGACAAGACCGGCGTGCAGCTGTCACAACAGCTGCGCCAACGGGGCAACGATCTGCCTATCCTGATCATCACCGGCTACGCCAACATCAGCCCGGCCCAGGCTGCAGATTTCGAAATCCTCGCCAAGCCTTTCCGCCGCGAAGACATCGCCGCACGGCTGGCGAATCTGGTGTGTGCCAGCCACTGAGCGGCATGCGCCATGGACGGCAAATGCTGGGCGCGCAGGCGCAAAATCGCCTGAGCGGATCATGGAGTCATCGATTGGTTTTTTGAGGTGTCGCAGACACTCGCCTGACAGCGAGTAGAGATAAGGTGGCGCCCCCACCAGCCACACCTCGGCACTCAATGTCACCGCTGTGGCTGCTTCCTTCCGGATCTGACCAGGTTAACGGTTAATCGATGCGAAGGGACCGATGGGGTCGCCATAACGCTGCTCACCTCTCGGCAAGCCGCGCCATTGTACCGGTCTGACGCGAAGTTACAACCCGTTAGCGCGGATAAAAATGCGATAGCGCTCAAGTACTTGTGTCGCCGAACCAGAGCGGCGTGCCGAACGCTGGCTGGCGCTGGCCAGCCGGTGGGAATCGACCGGCGCACAGCCAGCGCCCACTGAGGCATACTGCGCGCCGCCTACTTTTTGTGTCAGACGGTGCGAATGAAAAACCGAGTCGTGAATTACCAGACCTTGACCGAAACACAGCGCGCGCTACTGGACGGCTTGCAGGTATTGCCGGAACAGCTGCCCTTCTCCGGGGATATTTATTGCGCGCTCAATACCTTGCTGGTCAGGCCCAGCCCTGACCTTGCAGGCTTTGCATTACTGGCTGACGATGAGCCTGTGGGCTTCTGCCTGCTCAAGCGGGGCGAGTTTCTGCCCGACTGGGCGGCGCCGGATTCGGCGACGCTGCATGCCTTGCAGATTGATCATCGCGTGCAGGGCAAAGGGCTGGGCAAGGCCATGCTGCAGCAGTTGCCGGACGCTGCCCGCAGGCTGTGGCCGGATCTTGGGCAAATGATGCTGTCGGTGGACGCCGACAACCTGGCAGCGCTGCAGGTGTATGTCAGCCAGGGCTGGGTGGATACCGGCGAGGCGTATAAAGGCCGCATCGGCTACGAACGCCGGTTGGCGCTGCAGCTTTAGACCTGCTTGAAGGCTGCCAAAGGTGGCATGCCTGACACAGCGCCTTTGCGAATAGGCGAGCGAGGCGGTATCAGCCATACCGCTTCGCCAACAAGTTGGCTCCTACACGTGCATGTCCGCTGCGAGACAGCGCCATTGCGGGCAGCAGGGCTTTGTAGGAGCGCACGAGCAGCGCGCGGCCGCGATAGCGATTCACCTGACACACCGCCAGCGCGCGCGATGGCTTCTACACGTGCATGTCCGCTGCGAGACAGCGCCATCGCGGGCAGCAGGGCGTTGTAGGAGCGCACGAGCAGCGCGAGGCCGCGATAGCAATTCACCTTACACACCGCCATCGCGGGCAAGCGCGCTCCTACAGCGCGCGCGACATCAAACGAAATGCCCGCTTCAGCCCTGCCCCAGCTCCGCAATCACCGCTGCCAACGCCCTGGCCGGGTCGCTGGCCTGGCTGATCGGGCGGCCGATGACAAGGTAGTCCGAACCTGCATCCAGTGCC
The DNA here is from genome assembly GCF_900585905.1 of Pseudomonas viridiflava. Lineage (GTDB taxonomy): Bacteria > Pseudomonadota > Gammaproteobacteria > Pseudomonadales > Pseudomonadaceae > Aquipseudomonas. The sequence continues at coordinate 125,333 of NZ_UTVH01000034.1, read as the reverse complement.
TGGCGCGGGGTCAGGATGCGGCGCTGGTCATCCTGGGCGCTGCCGCTTGGGCGGATACCGGGGGTTACAAGTTGCAGCGACGGATGCGCAGCCTTCAATGCCTGGGCTTCCAGCGCCGAGCAGACCAGGCCGTCCATGCCGGCGTTTTCAGCCAGTGCGGCCAGACGCAGCACCTGGACCTGCGGGTCGACGTCCAGACCAATGCCTGCGAGATCTTCGCGCTCCATGCTGGTCAACACGGTCACACCAATCAACAGGGGCTGCGGGCCGCTGCGCTGATCCAGCACTTCACGACAGGCCGCCATCATGCGCAGGCCGCCCGAGCAATGCACGTTGACCATCCACACGCCCATCTCGGCAGCCGCCTTGACTGCCATGGCGGTGGTGTTGGGGATGTCGTGAAACTTGAGATCCAGAAACACCTCGAAGCCCTTTTCCCGCAGGGTTTCAACGATATCCGCAGCGCAACTGGTGAACAGCTCCTTGCCGACCTTGACCCGGCACAGCTTCGGGTCCAGCTGGTCAGCCAGTTGCAAAGCGGCGTCACGGGTCGGGAAATCCAGGGCGACGATGACAGGAGTCTGGCAGACGGACATGGCGGGTTCTCTGGTAGGTCGAAATCGGCGCGCATTGTAGCCCAAGCGACCCGCTGGCGGTAAGCGAACCGCCCGACTGAATCGATTCTCTCGCCCCATTTGACGCCCTGAAGCGGACACGGCTACCAGCAGCCTGCACCAAAGCAGGCCCGAGGTGGCGTCGACGCACCATAGGCATTCTGCAAACGACCTGTTTTTGGACCAATACGACGGTGGTTCGCTGGCTGGCATGGCGTCTGCAACAGGATATTTCAATGATACCGACCTCAGGGAGACATGCATGAACACTCAACTCAAGCCGACGCTGGGCACGCTGCACCTATGGGGGATTGCGGTCGGGCTGGTGATTTCCGGAGAATATTTCGGCTGGAGTTACGGCTGGGGTGTCGCCGGTACGTTGGGCTTTCTGGTGACATCGCTGATGGTGGCGGCCATGTACACCTGTTTCATTTTCAGCTTCACTGAGCTGACCACCGCCATTCCCCACGCTGGCGGGCCCTTTGCCTACAGCCGTCGGGCCTTCGGCGAGAAAGGTGGATTGATCGCAGGCCTGGCGACGCTGATTGAATTTGTCTTCGCTCCACCGGCCATCGCCCTGGCCATTGGCGCGTATCTGAATGTGCAGTTTCCGGGGCTGGACCCGAAACACGCTGCGGTGGGCGCCTATATTGTATTCATGACCCTGAATATTCTCGGGGTGAAACTGGCCGCCACGTTCGAGCTGGTGGTGTGCGTGCTGGCAGTGGCCGAATTGCTGGTGTTCATGGGCGTCGTGGCGCCTGCGTTCAGCTTCAGCAATTTCGCCCTCAATGGCTGGGCGGGCTCGGACACCTTTGGCGCACCCGCGATTGCAGGCATGTTCGCCGCCATCCCCTTCGCCATCTGGTTTTTCCTTGCCATCGAAGGCGCGGCCATGGCAGCCGAAGAAGCCAAGGACCCCAAGCGCACCATCCCGAAGGCCTACGTCAGCGGCATCCTGACCCTGGTGTTTCTGGCCATGGGTGTGATGTTCTTCGCCGGTGGTGTAGGTGACTGGCGCACCCTGGCCAATATCAATGACCCGCTGCCGCAGGCGATGAAAGCGGTGGTCGGCGACAATTCCGGGTGGCTGCACATGCTGGTCTGGATCGGCCTGTTCGGCCTGGTCGCCAGTTTTCACGGCATCATCCTGGGCTATTCGCGGCAGTTCTTCGCCCTGGCGCGGGCCGGTTACCTGCCCTCGTTCCTGGCCAGACTGTCACGCTTCCAGACCCCGCACCGCGCCATCATCGCAGGCGGCCTGATCGGCATCGCTGCCATCTACAGCGATGGCCTGATCAACCTCGGCGGCATGACCCTGACGGCAGCGATGATCACCATGGCGGTGTTCGGCGCCATCGTCATGTACATCATGAGTATGCTCAGCCTGTTCAAGCTGCGCAGGACCGAACCGGACCTGGAACGCAGTTTCCGCGCCCCCGGTTACCCGCTGGTGCCCGGCATCGCGCTGGCCCTGGCGCTGGTGTGCCTGGTCGCCATGGCTTGGTTCAACGCGCTGATCGGCATGATTTTCCTGGGTTTCATGCTGGTGGGCTTCGTTTACTTCAGCCTTACTGCCCAGTCACGCGCCGATGCTCCGGCCGATGCAATGCTCACCGGGCGCTGAGTCACCACCGGGCATGGGCCTATACTTGAACCATTGAGCGCGCTATGCGCTCAAACGGTTATCTAAAAAGGAGAGCCCTATGCCCTGGTATGCCTGGTTAATTCTGTTGGTTGCAATCGGCTCGATCGTGGGTGGCCTGATGGTGCTGCGTCAATCAGCGCAGAAACTGCCCCTCAGTGACGAACAACTCAAGCGCGTCCACGAGCGCAATGCCGAGATGGACGCCAAGGAAGCCAAAGACCGTTGATCACCGCTGGACGATGATTGCCGTCGTCCAGCCCTTCAGCGCTCTGCCTGCACCGGCTGCTCGGCAATGGCCTGGTTGGTCACCAACGGCAGCACAGCGATGCGAAAGCGCTGAAATATATGCAGCATCTGACCGTTATCACGCAATAGCTGGAGCATTGCCTGGAATTGTGCGGCGCTCAAAGGTGCCTGCGGTCGCAGCAGCGCATAATGGCGATAGGTCTGATCGACCTTTTCCGAGACCAGCAACTGACTGGCCTCGGTTTCATTGCGCGCCATGAAATCGCTCAGGTACGAGCGTGTGACCAGCGCCACATCGGCACGTTCGCGCAGCACCATCAGCAGGTTGCTGTCATGGGAATAGGTGAGCGTGGTGTTGTAGTTGCTGCTCAGGTACTTGGGGTCCGCGTTAAACCCTGCGAATGCGTAATGATAGCCGCTGAACAAGGCCAGCCGCTTGTCGTGCAGATTCTCGAAATAAGCCTGCCCGCGTCCCGGCGCCTTGCGCGCGACGAACACTTCGGCATCCTCAAGCTTCATGTCCACCGTCTGGTGCGGCACGTCTTTCCAGTCCCAGTCGGGGTTCTCGAAGATAGCGATGTCGATGCGTGCCTGCTCGAAATCGCGAAACCGGCGTGGGATCGATGTCGGCACGATGACAAACTCGTAGTCGTGCTGCACGGCATTCAGGGCCACGATGAGGTCAGGCAGCAGGCCGGTATCGGCGCCCTTTTCCGGGCGGATGGTATAGGGCGGAAAATGCGCAGCGCCGATCTTGACCACCTGCGCCGCACAGGCCGGCAGGATCAACAGCGACGTCGCCGCTCCCAGTAAAACTCGCGAACACACTCGCACAGACAAAAAACTCAAGACTGCGCACCCCTGAAAATTAAACGAACTTAGACGTTTTTGATGAATAGGACAATCAGCCAAAAGGAGGGATAGTGGCTCGATCATCGCCGGGTGCCATCATCCCTGCCCTTGCCACCAATTGCCAGCGCAAGCGCCGATAAACAAGGTGTGCGGGCGCAATTTATGCTGGCTCGCACGCCCCCGCAAGCACCTGCTCCCAAATAAATGACCACGTGCAGGTCCACGCCAGGGGCACCGATGCCTGCTTGGGTGGTCGATGTAGTGTCGGCACCGCGCCGCCAGCCGCCGCCCGCTCATCGGGTCAGGCAGCAAGCGCGTGAAGCTCATGGACGGTTGCGACCGAATATGGCTACGCTTCGCCGCGTAATGGAATTACATCTTGGGTTAGGAGCTGCACATGCCGCACTGGTTGGTGATTGATCTGGAGGCTACGACCGAAGAAGGCGGCTGGCCGGTGGCAGAAATGGAAATCATCGAAATCGGTGCCACCCTGGTCAACCAGGACGGACGCGAGCTGGATCATTTCGAACGTTTCGTGCGCCCGGTGAGGCGCCCGCTGCTGACCCACTTCTGCCGAAAACTGACCCACATCAGCCAGGCGAACATCGACAGCGCTGCCCCGCTGACCACCGTGTGGCCCGCATTCGAGCGCTGGATCAGCCATCATCAGGCGCGAATGGTGGGCTGGTCGAGCTGGGGTGACTATGATCGCCAGCAGTTGGAAGAGGAGTGGCGTCAGCACAAACTGACCAGCCTGCTGAGCAGCCTGCCCCACGTCAACCTCAAGCAGCGCTTTGCCCAGGCACGGCAACTGCAACGCGAGCCCGGCCTCAACAGCGCGCTGCAACTGGCCGGCATGCAGTTCAACGGTCAGCAGCATCGGGCGCTGACCGATGCGCGCAATACGGCGCGGCTGCTGCCGCTGATTCTGTCCAACTGAGCACTTGACGCGGCGTAAAGCGGATGACGAGGGCAAAGGGCTTGGGCATACTGCCCGGCACCTTTGTCACCCTTGACTCAGCCCTTATCGAGGAAAATCGCCATGTTCAAAGTCAACGAATACTTCGACGGCACCGTCAAATCCATCGCCTTCGCCCAGACCGAAGGCCAGGCCACCATCGGCGTGATGGCCGCTGGCGAATACGAGTTCGGCACCGCCCAGCGGGAAATCATGCATGTCATCTCCGGCAGCCTGAGCGTGAAGCTGCCCGACAGCACCGATTGGGAAACCTATACCAGTGGCCATCAGTTCAACGTCCCGGCCAACAGCAAATTCCAGCTCAAGGTGAGCGTTGACACTGCCTATCTGTGCGAATACCGCTGACAGTCTTCGCCTGCATCGCGCTGATCGATAGCCCCGGTACCCGGCGCTGATCAGCGCCCTGAATCCCCCGCAGCATTGAACTGCAAGGCTGCCAGCCGCGCGTACAGCGCATTGCTGGCAATCAATTGTTGATGCGTGCCCACTGCCACCAGACGCCCCTGATCGATCACCGCGATACGGTCGGCGCTCTGCACCGTTGCTAGCCGGTGAGCAATGACCAAGGTGGTGCGCCCCGCCATCAGGCCCGGCAATGCCTGCTGAATCAGATACTCGCTTTGTGCATCGAGCGCGCTGGTCGCTTCGTCCAGCAGCAGTATCGGCGCGTCCACCAGCAACGCCCGCGCAATGGCCAGGCGCTGGCGCTGGCCGCCTGACAAGCCCAGGCCGCCGTCGCCCAGATGAGTCTGATACCCGTCTGCCATCTGCAGAATGAACTCGTGGGCGTGGGCAATGCGCGCCGCCGCCTCGACCTGCTCCCGGGTCGCGCCAGCGTTGCCATAGCGGATGTTTTCTTCAACGCTGCCGAAAAACAGCGCGGGCGTTTGCGACACCAGCGCGAAGCAGCGCCGCAAGTCTTGCGGGTCAAGCTGCGTGAGGGGCACACCTTCAAGCAGAATCTGCCCCTGCTGCGGATCGTAGAAACGCAGTAACAGGTCAAACAGGGTCGACTTGCCGGCACCGGACGGCCCGACCAGCGCCACGGTTTCCCCCGGCTCAATGCGCAGGCTCAGCTCATTCACCGCTTGCTGATCAGGTCGTGAAGGATAGGCAAAGCTCACTGTTTCCAGCTCAAGCCTGCCACTGACCCGCTCAGGCAGCTGTAACAGACCGCTGGCAGGTGGCGTGATCAGGCTCTTGGCACGCAGCAGTTCAGAAATCCGCTCCGCCGCTCCGGCCGCCCGTTGCAGCTCACCGATGACCTCGCTCAGGGTGCCGAACGCACTGCCCACGATCAGGGCGTAGAACACGAACGCAGCCAGCTCACCACTGGTGATCGTACCTTCGATCACGTCCATGCCGCCCACCCAGAGCATCACCGCCACCGCCCCCAGAACCAGCACAATCACCAGCGTGATCAACCATGAGCGCTGCAGAATTCGCTTGCGCGCCGTTTCAAACGCGTCCTCGGCGGTACGGGCGAAACGCGCCTTGTCCTGAGTCTGATGGTTATAGGCCTGGACGGTTTTGATCTGGCCCAGTGCCTCGGCAACATAACTGCCGACATCGGCGACCCGGTCCTGACTTTCCCGGGACAGGCTGCGCACACGACGGCCGAACATCAGAATCGGCGCAATCACCAGCGGTAACGCCACCACCACAATACTGGTGAGCTTGGGATTGGTGAAAAACAACAGGATGATGCCGCCAATGACCATCAGCGCGTTGCGCAGGAACATCGACAGGGACGAGCCAATCACCGACTGCAGCAAGGTGGTGTCAGCGGTCAGGCGCGACTGGATTTCCGAACTGCGGTTGTTCTCGTAGAACCCTGGATGCAGATTGATCAAATGATCGAAGACCCGCTTGCGCAGATCCGCCACGACCCGCTCGCCAATCCACGACACCAGATAGAACCGCACGAACGTACCCACCGCGAGCCCCATGACCAGCAGCATGAACAGGGCAATGGACTGATTGAGCAAGTGCGCCGAACGGGTGACGAAGCCCTGATCCACCAGCATTTTGATGCCTTGGCCGATGGACAGCGTAATGCCCGCAGTCACCACCAGCGCCACCAGTGCGCCCAGGGTCTGCCAGCGATAAGGGGCAATGAACTGTGCTGCCAGGCGAATGGCCTGACGCTGGCGGCGGGAAAAGACTGAAGGCATGAAAACTGACCTGCGGTGGCGGCTGAAACAGCAGCTTACGCGGGTCCTTGGAGTAATTGCCGATTTAGTGCAGGTGAACTCTGCTGAGTGATGGCAGTCAGCTACTTGGTGCGGCTCGAGCGCCTCATCAACCCGTTTTTTTACCAAATGGGGCTGACAGCACCGGGTGGATTCTGCTGCAATTCACCTGGGCGTCGCTGCGCTGAAAAGCCACCGTCATATTGCCGCCGTAGTGTTGAAGGCAGCCCGAGACCTTGAGCAACAGCGCAGCAAAACCGTGATTACCGATAGAGGAGACAAGCCATGAGCTTGCAAGACAGCACCAAAGAAGTACCCGTAGTCCGCACGAACCCGGAGCTGCCCGTGGGTGGCGCGCTCCTCGACGAAAACGGCCGGGAAGTCGTGATCACGGAAGAAATGGTGCAGGCGGCCTGTCAGGAATGCGACAACAACTGGGTCATCCCGGAGAAACAGGACTGAGCCTGTTGCCAACGTTAATAAAAACCCGACATCAGTCGGGTTTTTCATGCCTGCATGTGCGCTTTCAATCCTGAGCCAGCACTACCGCGCCTATCGCTGCAATCCATTGTTCCAGCTGCGGGTTGCGCCCGATCAGACGCACACCCAGGCCCTCGATTTCGCGGCGCGGCGGATAATGCTTGCGCAGCAGGTCAAACGCCAGGGGCTGGCTGACCTCGCCCACCAGGCTGCGGCGAAAGTCGGCATCGTCACGACGCGGGTCGTAAACGCCACGGCAGAGCATGGCCAAGGCCCAGGCCGGGTCAGCACGACTGTCCAGCGTCACTTGCGCCAGCCAGGGTGACGGCAGCAGATCGGCGAGCTGGATATCGGCCTGCTGACCCAGATACGCACACAAGGCCTGGTAGATCTGCGCCGTGCCGCGCTGCCGGCCGTCGAGACTGTAGCCGGCGATGTGCGGGGTCGCGATGATGCACAGGTCGGCCAGCTCAGTGTTGACCCGCGGCTCACCCTCCCAGACGTCCAGCACCGCCTGAAGATCGTCTCGCTCCAGCAAAACAGTGCGCAGCGCGGTGTTGTCCACCACGGCGCCACGGCTGGCATTGATCAACCAGGCGCCTGGTTTGAGCTGACGCAGGCGCGCCTCATCCAGCAGGTGCCAGGTCGGGTGCGCCCGGTTGCGATTGAGCGGCGTGTGCAGGCTGATCACGTCGCAGCGCTGGAGGATTTCATCCAGACCGACGTAGTCACCGCCTTCAGCCGCCAGCCGCAACGGATCGCAGACCAGCACCTTGAAGCCAAGACCGCGCAATACCTCGATCAGCCTGCTACCCACCTGACCTGCACCGACGACGCCGTACGTGCGTGCGGCGAGGTCGGCGCCTTCGATTTCGGCCAGGGTCAGCAGGCTGCCCAGCACATAGTCCACCACGCCCCGGGCATTACAGCCCGGCGCGCTGGACCAGGCGATATCGGCCTGCTGCAAGTAACCCAGATCAAGATGATCGGTGCCAATGGTGCAGGTGCCGACAAAGCGCACCGGGCTGCCCTCAAGCATGGCGCGGGTCACCGGCGTCACCGAGCGCACCAGCAAAATATCCGCCTCGGCCACCGCCGCGCGGTCGATGGCACGGCCGGGCAAACGCCGGATCTCGCCCAGATCGGCAAAAAAAGCGTCCAGCAAAGGAATATTTTCGTCGGCAACAATTCGCATGGTGTACTCCGTGAGGTCGGCCGCAGTGTAGAGCACCCGGCCTGTCAGTCCAGCTTCTTGCGGATCCAGTAGAGAAAGGTGCCGTCCGCTGCTTGCTCGTCGACCAATTCATGGCCCAGAAAAACACAGAACTTGGGGATGTCGCGGCGCGTCGAGGGATCGGTGGCGATCACTTTGAGCAGCCCGCCCGCTGGCAGGTCGCGGACTTTCTGGTGCAGCATCATCACCGGTTCGGGGCAATTCAGACCGGTGGCGTCGAGCGTGGCGTCGACCGGCCGTGGGTCAATGGATTCAGGCATCGGGCACTCCAGAATGGGGGCGTATCAACAGGTTCACAGGCAGGCATCGCGGGGCGGCTAGCTGCCAAAGGCGTTCTTGAGAAAGCCAGGGGCGATGTAACGCTCGTAATGCGCCTCTGACAGCAGAAAGAATTCGCGGTCAATGGCGTCGCGCAGATCCGGCAGCGGCCAGTCGCGAAACTCGGGCAACAATGCCAAACCATAGGCTTCGATGTTGCTAATGACCCGCGCACCCCGGGCGATCAGTTGGTACGCCCAGCAATACTCTGACTGCGCAGGCACAAAGCGAATCTTGCGCACTTCCAGCTGCTGGCGCAGTTTGGGTGCATCGAACACTTCAAGCTTGGCCGTCATGACCTGAACCAGCAGTTGCTCCAGGCGCAGCCAGACCGCGCGCTTCTGCGCCTCGTCGTAGCCGTTCCAGTGAATCACTTCATGATGGAAACGCTTGCAGCCACGGCACACCATATCCCCGTAAACGGTGGAGCAAAGGCCGACGCAGGGCGTTTTGATGATTTGATTTGGCATGGCAGGCAAGGCAACGACAGGCGAAACAAGCGCGCATATTAGCCTTTTGTCTAACAAGGATCACCCCCGAAGAAGTGGGGCCAACTTACCTTCAGCGAAGTTTTGCCGTAGAATCAGCGAGCCTTTCAAGGCGCCAATGTCCGTTGGAAGCTGTTTTCAAAGCGTCACGAGCACAGTCAAGTAACCCAGCAGTCCGGTGTTGACGCAGGTTTCAAGCCCTCGTCAACACTCATCAGCCGTCCTGCAGGCGTAAAACTTTGAAAACAGCTTCTGTAAGGAATCGCCGGTTCACCTGGCCAAGGAACTCTAAAAGTTTCGTCGTGCAGGTGCCGGGCTTCTCCTGGATGAGCGTCCCGGACACCCATTTGGGACCACTGATGAGGGTAATACTGTGCTTGAAGCCTACCGTAAACACATCGAAGAGCGTGCCGCCCTGGGTATCGTGCCCCAGCCGCTTAACGCCGAACAAACCGCAGGCCTGATCGAGCTGCTGAAGAATCCTCCGGCGGGCGAAGAAACTTTCCTTGTCGACCTGATCACCAACCGCATTCCACCAGGCGTTGACGAAGCTGCCTACGTCAAGGCTGGTTTCCTCGCTGCCTTGGCCAAGGGCGAAGCCACTTCGCCACTGATCGACAAGAAACGCGCCGTCGAACTGCTCGGCACCATGCAGGGTGGCTACAACATCGTCACGCTGGTCGACATGCTCGACGACGCCGAACTGGCGCCGGTCGCCGCAGAGCAGCTCAAGCACACGCTGCTGATGTTCGACGCTTTTCATGACGTCGCCGAAAAAGCAAAAAACGGCAACGCTCACGCCAAGGCCGTGATGCAGTCCTGGGCTGACGGCGAGTGGTTCAAGAAGCGTCCGACCCTGGCTGACAAGATCAGCCTGCGCGTGTTCAAGGTCACCGGCGAAACCAACACCGACGACCTCTCCCCTGCGCCAGACGCCTGGTCGCGCCCTGATATCCCGCTGCACGCCCTGGCCATGCTGAAAATGGCCCGTGAAGGCATCGTGCCTGACGTGCAAGGCTCCATCGGCCCGATGAAGCAGATCGAAGAAATGCGCGGCCAAGGGTTCCCCATTGCCTATGTCGGCGACGTGGTAGGTACTGGTTCTTCGCGCAAATCCGCGACCAACTCGGTGCTGTGGTTCTTCGGTGACGACGTGCCTTACGTGCCGAACAAGCGTGCAGGCGGTTTCTGCTTCGGCAGCAAAATCGCGCCGATCTTCTACAACACCATGGAAGACGCGGGCGCACTGCCTATCGAATTCGACGTCAGCCAGATGAACATGGGCGACGTGATCGACCTGTACCCGCACGCTGGCAAGGTCTGCAAGCACGGCACTGACGAGGTCCTGACCACCTTCGAAATGAAGACCCCGGTCCTGCTCGACGAAGTGCGCGCTGGCGGCCGTATCCCGCTGATCATCGGCCGCGGCCTGACCGACAAGGCGCGTGCCGAACTCGGCCTGCCTGCCACCGACCTGTTCAAGCTGCCCGAGCCACCGGCTGAAAGCGACAAGGGCTATACCCTGGCGCAGAAGATGGTGGGCAAGGCCTGCGGTCTGCCGGAAGGCAAAGGCGTGCGTCCCGGCACCTACTGCGAACCGAAAATGACCACCGTGGGCTCCCAGGACACCACGGGGCCGATGACCCGCGACGAGCTCAAAGACCTGGCATGCCTGGGTTTCTCCGCCGATCTGGTCATGCAGTCGTTCTGCCACACCGCCGCGTATCCAAAGCCGATCGACGTCACCACGCACCACACCCTGCCTGACTTCATCATGACCCGCGGCGGCGTTTCCCTGCGTCCGGGGGACGGCATTATCCACAGCTGGCTGAACCGCATGCTGCTGCCTGACACTGTCGGCACCGGCGGCGATTCCCACACCCGCTTCCCGATGGGCATTTCCTTCCCGGCCGGTTCCGGTCTGGTGGCGTTTGCTGCGGCCACTGGCGTCATGCCACTGGACATGCCGGAATCGATCCTGGTGCGCTTCAAGGGCAAGATGCAGCCTGGCATCACCCTGCGTGACCTGGTTCACGCCATTCCTTACTTCGCCATTCAGTCGGGCTTGCTCACTGTCGAGAAGAAAGGCAAGAAGAACGCCTTCTCCGGTCGCATCCTGGAGATCGAAGGTCTTGATGACCTGAGTATCGAACAGGCTTTCGAGCTGTCCGACGCTTCGGCCGAGCGTTCTGCCGCCGGTTGCACCATCAAGCTGTCGAAAGAGTCGATCACCGAGTACCTGACCTCCAACGTCACCCTGCTGCGCTGGATGATCGGTGAAGGCTACGGCGATGTGCGCACCCTGGAGCGTCGTGCTCAAGCGATGGAAGCCTGGATTGCCAACCCCGAACTGATGGTGGCTGACGCCGACGCCGAGTACGCCGAGATCATCGAAATCGATCTGGCCGACATCAACGAGCCTGTGCTGTGCGCCCCCAACGACCCGGATGACGCGCGTCTGCTGTCCAGCGTTGCTGGCGAGAAGATCGACGAAGTGTTCATCGGTTCGTGCATGACCAACATCGGCCACTTCCGCGCTGCGGGCAAGTTGCTCGACAAGGTCAAAGGCCAGTTGCCAACCCGCCTGTGGCTGTCGCCACCGACCAAGATGGACGCTCACCAGCTGACCGAGGAAGGCTACTACGGTATATACGGCAAAGCTGGCGCGCGCATGGAAATGCCGGGCTGCTCGCTGTGCATGGGTAACCAGGCACGTGTGGAGCCGAACTCGACAGTAGTGTCGACCTCGACCCGTAACTTCCCGAACCGTCTGGGCGATGGCGCAAATGTCTACCTGGCTTCGGCCGAGCTGGCCTCCGTTGCGTCGATCCTGGGTCGTCTGCCGACGGTCGAGGAGTATATGGAGTACGCGCGGCAGATCGACACCATGGCAGCGGATGTCTATCGCTACCTGAGCTTCGATCAGATCGCCGAGTTCCGCGAAGTCGCGGCCAACGCGAAGATTCCGGTGGTTCAAGCGTAATAGCGAAACCATGCGTTAAAAAGAACCCCGTCCTTGTGATGGGGTTTTTTATTGGGATGGCAGACTCTTGGGTGCATATCCGTTGTTGAGGTAATGGCTGCTTTTGGTTGCGCCCTTACGGCGCATCACTTTCGAAAAGCGCGAAAGTAACCAAAGCGCTCTTGCCCCACCACTGGGTGCCTCGCTGTCGCTCGGCATACCCGTAATCCGACATTGCTGCGTGGGGCTGCCGCAATGGGCCATCCATGGCCCGGTGCTGCTAAACCGACATCCCTGCCGGTTCACCCCACGCAGCAACATCGAATTCCGGCCTGCGTGGTTTAACGGGGCGCTTAAGATCAAGATCAAGATCAAAAGCAAAAGCAAAAGCAAAAGCAAAAGCAAAAGCAAAAGCACAAGCAATGCAGCCTTATCCGCTAGGAGCTTCCGGGGTGGCGCTCCACCGAGCATCGCGAGGCAGCGATGGCGGTGTGTCAGATTAATCGCTATCGCAGCCTCGCGGTGCTCGGCAGCTCCTACGGGATTTGTGTGATCTCAGGATATTCGTAGGAGCCGCCGGAGGTTACGGCGGCCGCGATGCGGTGCGTCAGATAGATCGCCACCGCGGCCTCGCGGTGCTCGTGCGCTCCTACAGGTCACGCATCACTCAAAAAAAACAGGTCGGCTGTCAAGCCGCCACGCTTTTGATTTTGATCTTAGGCGCCCCGTTAAACCCCGCTGGCGGACCGCAGATCTTGAAGCGTGGGCAACCCGGCAGGACGCCGGGTTAGCCGCACCGGGCCATGGATGGCCCATTGCGGCGGCCCACGGTCCAAGGTCTGCGAGCGGGTACACCGAGCCAAGGCGAGGTGCCCAGGGGTGGGGCAAGAGCCTTTTGGTTACTTTTGGGCTTCTTTCAAAAGTGACGCGCTGTAAAAGCGCAACCGAAATAAGCCATTACGTCAAAAACGGAATACACACAAAAACCACTAGCCGACCCAACAAAAAACCCCACATCTCACGATGCAGGGTTTTTCGTTACCAACGAGTCAAACCATCAAACCACGGTAGTCTGCCCGCTCATGGCCAGGTCCAGCAGCTCACGGTTGGCCACCGCATACATGGCGTAGTCCGTTCCGCTTGCGGCACGGATATCCACCAGCATGGCACGCCAGCGATCAACCATCGCACTGTGCTGCTCCAGCCACAGATTCAGACGCTCTTCGATGTCCTGCGGCCCATCGGCCATCTGCAGGACCGAAATGGTGATCGCCCGCTGCTGCCAGTCGATATCGTCACGGAAGGCCTCGCGCGCCAGTGCCTGCCAGTTGTTCTCCACCGGCAGGCTACTGATCTGCTGCAGATACCAGGTCACGTCCAGCGCGCTGCCCACCGCAAAGTACGCTTTGGCGACGTCGGCGGCATTCTGCCCGGTCACGTCAGACGCTTCGATGATCGGCAACAGCGTGTACAAGTGGCTGGTACCGGCAACCATCCGCGCCAGCAACTCCGGCACGCCTGCCTCGACATACGCCTGATAACGGGTCTGCCAGACTTCCCGGGTAGGGCCTTCCAGCAGCTCGTCGAGTTTCAGCCCAAGGGTCGCGATGTGTGGACCGAAGTGCGCCACATCACGCCCGGCGTCCAGTTCGTTGCGACGGCTGCGCAGGAACCAGCGTGTGGCACGACGCCCCAGACGCATCAGCTCATCCATCAGCGCCAGCTGGATTTCGGCCGGAACCTTGTAGTCCAGCGCCTCGATCTGACGGAACCAGTGTGGCAGATGGAAGATGTCTCGCACGATCACGTAAGCACCGGCCACGCTAGCCGCACTCATGCCAGTGGACTCTTTGAGCCGCTGCACGAACGTGATGCCCATATGATTGACCAGATCGTTGGCGATCTGGGTGCTGACGATTTCACGCTTGAGGCGGTGCTGACGCATTGCGCCGGAGAATCGTGCGCCCAGCGAAGGCGGGAACGCAGTTTCCATGTCGCGGGCCAGATAATCGTCATCGGGTACGCGAGACTCCAGCAGCGCCTCGTTGAGGTCAATCTTGCTGTAGGAAATCAGCACCGACAGCTCCGGACGCGTCAGGCCGTGACCGGCTGCGACACGCTCGTTGATCTGCTCTTCGGCAGGCAGGAACTCGATGGCGCGATCCAGCTTGCCGCGGCTTTCGAGGTCAGCCATCAGGCGCTTGTATTCGGCAATCCGCTCGTAGGCCCGACGCGCGGCCATCGACAGTGCCTGGGTCTGCTTGTAGTTGTTGCCCAGCACCAGGTTGCCCACTTCGTCGGTCATGCTCTCCAGCAGCTGGTTGCGCTGCTTTTCAGTCATGTCGCCGGCCTGGACCACTTCGTTGAGCAGGATCTTGATGTTCACTTCGTGGTCGGAGCAGTCAACCCCCGCCGCGTTGTCGATGAAATCGGTGTTGGAGCCGCCGCCATTGAGGCCGAACTCGACACGGCCGAGCTGGGTCATGCCCAGGTTGCCGCCCTCGCCCACCACTTTGCAGCGCAGCTCGTCGCCGTTGACCCGATGCGCGTCGTTGGCCTTGTCGCCCACATCGGCGTGGCTTTCTTCGCTGGATTTGACGTAAGTGCCGATGCCGCCGTTCCACAACAGATCCACCGGCGCCTTGAGCAAGGCGTTGAGCAGTTCGGTCGGGGTCAGCTTGTCGGCCTTGATGTCGAAACGTTCTTTCATCTGCGCCGTGATGGCGATGCTCTTCGCGCTGCGCGGGAAGATGCCGCCACCGGCCGACATGATGCTGGTGTCGTAGTCGGTCCACGCCGAGCGCGGCAGGTCATACAGACGCTTGCGCTCGATGAAGCTGCTGGCAGGCTCCGGGTTAGGGTCGATGAAGATATGCAGATGGTTGAATGCAGCCACCAGTTGCAACTTGTCAGACATCAACAAGCCGTTGCCAAACACGTCGCCAGCCATGTCACCGATACCGATGACGCTGATGCTGTCCTGCTGAACGTTGATGTTGCGTTCACGGAAATGACGCTGCACGCCCACCCACGCGCCCTTGGCGGTAATACCCATTTTCTTGTGGTCGTAGCCGGCCGAACCACCCGAAGCAAAGGCATCGCCCAGCCAGAAGCCGTAGTCGATGGCAATGCCGTTGGCGATGTCGGAGAAGGTCGCGGTGCCCTTGTCCGCTGCCACCACCAGGTAAGGGTCATCGTCATCGTGGCGAACCACGTTGGCAGGCGGCACCAGCTCGCCTTCTTTCAGGTTGTCGGTGATGTCCAGCAAACCGGAGATGAAGATGCGATAGCAGGCGATACCTTCGGCCTGGATATCATCGCGGCTGCCGCCCAGCGGCAGACGACGCGGCAGGAAACCACCTTTGGCGCCGACCGGCACGATCACCGAGTTCTTCACGTGCTGGGCCTTTACCAGCCCCAGTACTTCGGTGCGGTAATCTTCTTCGCGATCAGACCAGCGCAAACCACCACGGGCCACGTTGCCGAAACGCAGATGCACGCCCTCCACCCGAGGTGAATAGACGAAAATCTCGAACTTCGGCACCGGTTTGGGCAGTTCCGGAATCAGCCGTGGGCTGAACTTGAAGCTGAAGTAGCTCTTGTTCTGGCCATTGGCATCAGTCTGATAGAAGTTGGTGCGCTGAGTGGCCTTGATCAGGTCCAGGTAGCGACGCAGGATGCGGTCTTCGTTCAACACCTGAACGTTGTCCAGTGCCGACAGAATCGCCTGCTCAAGGCGTGCCTGCTTGTCGTCCAGATCTTCGCCACTGAGCTTGCGTGCCAGATAGAAGCGGGTCTTGAACAGCCGCGTCAGCTCGCGCGCGATGTCGGTGTGGTTGTTCAGCGTACTGGCGATGTAGCCGAGGTCGAAGCCGAGACGGATCTGCTTCAGGTATCGCGCATAGGCACGCAGCAGGGCGACGTCTCGCCACGGCAGGCCAGCGGTCAGTACCAGACGGTTGAAGGCGTCGTTTTCAGCATCGCCGCGCACGATATGGACGAAGGCGTCCTGCAACGTGTCGTTGAGTTGCTGAATGTCGATTTCCAGGCCTTCAGCGGCCGTGAACGCAAAGTCGTGAATCCAGAACTCGCGACCATTGGTGTGGCGCAGGCGATAAGGAAACTCGCCGAGCACGCGCAGACCGAGGTTTTCCAGAATCGGCAACACATCCGACAGTGCCAGCGGCGTATCGGCGTGGTACAGCTTGCAATGCAGCTGCGCCTTGTCGCCGGACAGCGGCTGATAGAAGCTCATGACCAGCGGCTTGGCGTCAGTCAGGTTGAGCAGGTGCTGCATGTCGACCACGGCCGAATGCGCGGCGAAGCGCTCGCGGTAGCCCGCCGGAAAACCTTTCGGGAAGTCGGCCAGCACATTGGTGCCATGGGCCTCGCCGAAGGTTTCCACCACCAGGCTGGAATAGTCGTCTTTCCACGAACGGCACGCCTGGATCACTTCGTTTTCCAGCTGTACCGGATCGATGTTCAGGGTGACTTTCGGGTCGACGCGCAGGATCAATTGCACCCGCGCCAGTACCGATTCGGAGAAGAACGTCCAGAACTCACAGTCACTGGCTTTCAGGCGCTCCATCAGCACCTGTTGAATCTTCTGGCGCACTTCCGTGGAGTAGACATCACGCGGCACATACGCCAGGCAGTAGCAGAAACGGCCATACGGATCTTTGCGCAGGAACACGCGAATCTTGTTGCGCTCCTGGATCTGCACGATGGACATCACGGTATTGAACAGCTCATCCACCGGCGTCTGGAACAGGTCGTCGCGAGGCAGCACTTCAACCACCTGAGCCAGTTCCTTGCCCAGGTGAGCCTTGGCGTGGAAGCCTGAACGACGCTCGATCTCCGCGACCTTGCGGCGAATGTACGGAATTTCACGCACGCTCTCGCCATACACCGACGAGGTGTAAAGGCCCATGAAACGGCATTCCTTGAGCACCTTGCCCGAGGCATCAATCTGACGAATCGACACGTAATCCGGGTAGGCCGGACGGTGCACGCGACTGGGGTGCGCGGCCTTGGCAAACGACAGCAGCGTCGGCTCTTGCAGATAACTGACGGCGTAGTCCTGGATGTGCAGGTCATCTGCGCTCAAACCGGCGCGCAAACGCTTGGTCAGGCCGAGGAAGGATGACTCGTCATAGACTAGCTGGCCGCCCTCGGCCTGGTTGCTGACCTGAAACTCTTCGTAGCCCAGGAAGGTGAAGTGGTTATCCACCAGCCAGCCCAGAAATGCCTTGATTTCGGACTTTTCGCCTTCATCAACGCCGTATTGCACCGAATCGATGCCTGCCAGCAGCTCGTTCAGCTTGGCTTTCATCGGTTCGAAATCTTCCACTGCCACGCGGACTTCGCCCAGCACCTGTTCCAGCTCGCGGGCCAGCACATTGAGTTCGCTGGCGTTGGCGCAACGGTCGATCTCCAGGTACATCAGCGATTCTTGCAGCACGTCCTCGCCGGTGGTGCCCTTGGGCAACAACTCCAGCAGCTCGCCTTTGCTGTCACGGCGCACGCTCAATACCGTGGTCTGCAGGGTGTGAATGCTGTAACCGCGGCGGTTGAGCTCGGTGCGCACAGAATCCACCAGGAATGGCAGATCGTGGTGCAGCACTTCGACAGCAGTATGGGTCGACTGCCAGCCGTGACGTTCGTAATCGGGGTTGTAGACGCGCACCTGCGGGGTGCCGTGTTCGAAACGCTCAAGCAGACGCCAGGCTGAAAGGGTGCAGCCGGCCAGATCGGACAACCGACGCTGGGTCAGTTCGTCCAGGGAGATGATGCCGAAGAATTGCTCAGCGAACAGCGCCACTTGTGGCAGTGCCTGTTCACTGATGTGCTGCGCCAGTGCTGCTTGCAGTTGATGCTGGAAGTCAGACTTGCTGGCTGCGGTGAAGAACGCCATCTGAGGTACTCCGCTTGTGCTTTTTTAGAAGGAAGCTTGAAGGAAGTGTTGCCTGCACATGCTGTGCCTGGGTGGAGCGGCAGTGACACAGCATAAGCCAAAGAACTAACGCTTGCCGCGAACGACTCGTCACATTCGGTTTCGCTGCTGCAATAACAAGAAAAGCCACGGGTGCTGTAGGGCAATCGCGCTACCGTCCATCTGCGGCCCAGCTTAACGACAGCGAGGCGCCTGTTGCTTGCGGTGCTGCGACATATTCGGTCATCGGCCTGCAGGAAACTCATGGGCAATGGCGGTCAATCGCTGGCAAAATCATCCGCACCCGTTTTTTCAGCGAGGAATCGCCATGCACATCAAGACTGCCAGCTTTATTGTCAATCCATGCGACGACGAATACGACGACATGGCGCTGCTCTGCTGCCATGGCGAAAACGGCGATCTGTTTTCGCTGACCCGTTTCCCTGACGAGCAGGATATCGAGATTACGGTGGGCGACGACAAGGTGCACAAGGTTGCGCAGCTCAAGGTGACACTCAGTGCCGAGCGTCTGCTGGTTGAGCTTGAGGCAGATGATGGCAAGGCGCTGGAGGGACATAGCGTCTATGAGATCAGTCACTCGATGGCAGCGGATGAGTTGCAGGAGGTTGAGGAGACGCTGGTGATTATTCTTGGGGGTGTGGGGGATTATGTGAGTGAGTTGAGTGACTCCTGATTTCGCAGTGAACGTTGCGAACATATCCAGTTTTGGGGTGACGGCTGCATTTGTTTGCGCCCTTACGGCGCCTCACTTTTGAAGGCCCAAAAGTAGGCAAAAGGCGCTTGCCCCACCCCTAGGCACCTCGCCTTGGCTCGGTGTAACCGCCCGCAGATCCTGAACCGTGGGCCGCCGCAATGGGCCATCCATGACCCGGTGCGGCTAACCCGGCGTCCTGCCGGGTTGCCCACTGTTCAAGATCCGCGTTCGGCCAGCGGGGTTTAACGGGGCGCCCAAGATCAAGATCAAAAGCGTGCCGGCCTGACAGCCGACCTGTTTCAGTCAATTACGCGTGACCTGTAGGAGCGCACGAGCACCGCGAGGCCGCGATAGCGATCTATCTGACACACCGCCATCGCTGCCTCGCGATGCTCGTGAGCTCCTACCGGCTAAAGGCAGCTTAGCTTTCGCTTTTGATCTTGATCTTAAGCGCCCCGTCAAACCACGCAGGCCGGCATTCGATATTGCTGCGTGGGGTGAACCGGCAGTGGATGCCGGTTTAGCCGCACCGGGCCATGGATGGCCCATTGCGGCGGCCCCACGCAGAAATGTCGGATTAAGGGTATGCCGAGCCATAGCGAGGCAACCAGTGGTGGGGCAAGAGCCTTTTGGTTACCTTTGGCTGGGCCGGCTTCCGGCTCTTTTCAAAGTGATGCGCTGTAAAAGCGCAACCAAATCCATCCATCACCGCAACAACGGATATGCCCCCTCTCAACGAAGCAATCGTGCACACCTACGTGCCCCAATCCTCAAATTGCCAAAAAAACCCCAAGCCCGTTAGTCGCCGCCCCCCGCGATGGATTAAAGTATCGCCCCCAGCGTCGGCGCCACGTAACGCCGCTGCTCACCTGCCAGGAACCGTCATCGATGGAACATCGTGAAGCGCTCGTTGCGCTGCGAACATTTCTTTCCACGCAGATCCTCGGCCAGGAAAAACTGATCGAGCGGCTCCTGATCGCGCTGCTCGCCGATGGTCACATGCTGGTCGAAGGCGCACCGGGGCTGGCCAAGACCAAAGCCATCAAGGAACTGGCCGAGGGCATCGAAGCCCAGTTTCATCGCATCCAGTTCACCCCCGACCTGCTCCCGGCCGACATCACCGGCACGGAGATTTATCGGCCGGAAACAGGCAGCTTCGTCTTCCAGCAGGGGCCGATCTTCCACAACTTGGTGCTGGCAGACGAAATCAATCGGGCACCGGCCAAGGTCCAGTCAGCGTTGCTCGAAGCCATGGCCGAGCGTCAGGTCAGCGTCGGGCGCAGCACGTACGAGCTGTCGCCGCTGTTTCTGGTGATGGCCACGCAAAACCCCATCGAGCAGGAAGGCACCTATCCGCTGCCTGAAGCCCAGCTCGACCGCTTCCTGATGCACGTCAAGATTGGCTTCCCCGACGCTGCCGTGGAGCGCAAGATCCTGCAGCAGGCGCGAGGCGAAGCCCTCAACGGCGAAACCAAGCCGGAGCGCCGGGTCAGCCAGCAGGCGATTTTTGCCGCACGCAAGGAAATTCTCGGCCTGTACATGGCCGACGCCGTGGAGGAATACCTGGTGCAGCTGGTCATGGCCACGCGCACCCCGGCCAAATTCGACGTCGAAATGGCCGAGTGGATTTCCTACGGCGCCAGCCCGCGTGGCTCCATCGCTCTGGACCGCTGTGCCAGAGCGCATGCCTGGCTGGCAGGACGCGACTTCGTCAGCCCTGAAGACATTCAGGCCGTGCTGTTCGACGTCCTGCGTCATCGCATCATTCTGTCCTTCGAAGCGGAAGCTGCCGGGATCGACCAGGACCGGGTGATTCAGCGCATCCTCGATGTGGTTGCCGTCGCGTGAACCCATGCAGCCGCCCCTGATCGCCCAGCCCGGCATTCGCGTCAGCCTCACCGAGCTGATCGAAATGCGCCATCGCGTGCGCGAAGTGCAGCTGTTCTCCACACCGAGCCAGCGCAGCCCGCTGATCGGCCTGCACCATTCCAAACTGCGCGGCCGGGGGGTCGACTTCGATCAGGTGCGGGTCTATCAGGCTGGCGACGATGTGCGCAGCATCGACTGGCGTGTCACGGCGCGCACCCAGGAGCCCCACACCAAGCTGTTTCATGAAGAGCGCGAGCGGCCGATCTTCATTCTCGTCGAGCAGAGCCGGCGCCTGTTCTTCGGCTCCGGGCTGATGTTCAAGTCAGTGCTTGCGGCCCAGGCGGCGGCGTTGATTGGCTGGGCCGCGCTGATTCACAACGACCGGGTCGGCGGTCTGGTGTTCGGCGACCACGAGCATTACGAAATCAAACCCCGGCGCAGCAAGCAAAGCCTGTTGCAACTGCTGAACCGGCTGGTGCGGGTCAATCAGTCGCTGCACACCGAAACCGCGGCTGATCGTGACGCCCTTGGCATCGCCCTGCGCCGCGCGCGGGAGGTGCTGCGCCCCGGCAGCCTGGTGATCGTGCTGTGTGACGAGCGCGCGCTGTCCGACGCTGCCGAACAACAATTGAGTCTGCTGTCGCGCCACTGCGATCTGTTGCTGCTGCCGCTGTCCGATCCGCTGGACCACGCCTTGCCGGCCGCGGGCCTGTTGCGCTTCGCCGAACGTGGCGCGCAGCTGGAGCTGGATACGCTCAACCCTGAACTGCGCCAGACCTACCGCGCCCAGGGTGAGGCCCGTTCGGCGCGCTGGGAGCTGCTGGCGCAGAAGCTGCGCGTGCTGTTGATGCCCTTGAGCACCCAACAGGAAATGGTCGAGCAGCTTCGCGAGTACCTCAGCGCCCAGCGCCCGGTGAAGCGCAAATGAACCCGCTGGATCAGTTGCAGCCGCTGATCGCTCCGGCGCCGGTTGAGCTGTGGCCGCTGGCGCCGGGCTGGTATCTGCTCTTGCTGCTCATCGCTGTCGCTGGCTGGGGTCTGTGGCGCCTGCGTCATCGGCTGCCGCTGAAAAAGCGTGGGCAGACACTTGAACAACCACTGGACCCGCTGCGCACTGCCGCCCTCGCCGAGCTGGCGCAGATGCCCAAGCCCTATGACGGCGCCCCGGCCGGCGCCTGGCTGCAGCAGATCAATGGCCTGCTCAAGCGCCTGTGCCGCAACCACTATCCGTACAGCCAGAGCCACACCCTCAACGGTCGCAAGTGGCTGGCGTTTCTCGACAACCGCTGTCCCGCTGCCGGGCTGACGCGCTGGATGATTCTGGTGGAAGGCGCCTACAAGCCCGAATGCAAGCTGGACGACAAGGCCATCAATGGCCTGACCCAGGCGGTTGATATCTGGATCCGCAAACATGTTTGAGTTCGCCTGGCCCTGGGTCTTTCTGCTGCTGCCATTGCCCTGGCTGATGCGCGCCCTGCTGCCCGCAGCCGACAGCGGCGAGGCGGCGCTCAAAGTCAGCTTTCTCGCTGACCTGGAAAGCCTGGTCGGACGCAGGGCCCGGGCGCATTTGCCCGGTTGGCGGCAGCAGTTGCCGTTCGTGCTGATCTGGCTGTTGCTGCTGGTCGCCAGCGCGCGCCCGCAATGGCTTGGCGAACCACTGCCTTTGGCTTCCAGCGGCCGCGATCTGCTGGTGGCGGTGGATGTGTCGGGGTCCATGGACTACCCGGACATGCACTGGAAAAAAGACGAAGTCAGTCGCCTGGTGCTGGTGCAACACTTGCTCGGCGACTTCCTCCAGGGTCGCAAGGGTGACCGGGTCGGCCTGATTCTGTTCGGCAGCCAGGCGTTCGTTCAGGCGCCTCTGACCTTTGACCGGCGCACCGTGCGGACCTGGCTGGACGAAGCGAAAATCGGCATCGCCGGTAAAAACACCGCCATTGGCGACGCCATCGGCCTGGCGCTGAAACGTCTGCGCCTGCGCCCGGCGCAGAGTCGCGTATTAGTGCTGGTGACCGACGGCGCCAACAATGGCGGGCAGATCGACCCGGTAACCGCCGCACGGCTGGCGGCTGAGGAAGGCGTCAGGATCTACACCATCGGCATCGGCGCCGATCCAGAGCAGAAAGGCTCACTGAGCATGCTCGGGCTCAATCCCAGCCTGGATCTGGATGAACCGAGCCTGAAGGAAATCGCGCAGGTCACCGGCGGCCAGTATTTCCGTGCCCGTAACGGCGACCAGCTGGAACAGATCAGGCAGACCCTGGACGCGCTGGAACCCGTGGCGCAGCAACAAACCCAGGTGCGCCCGGTGCATGCCTTGTACCAATGGCCGCTGGCTATGGCCATGCTCTTAAGTGTGTTGAGGGTGATCGACGAGCGTTGGCCCAATAGTGCCCTGCACCGCTTTTTTACCCGCCAGCGTTTCATGCCTGACGGCCAGCATTGGCGGCAGCGGGTCAGACGCCTGAGGCGCAAGCCATGATCGCCCTCTGGCCCCATTGGTTCCGCCCCTGGTGGTTACTGCTGCTGCCGCTGCTTGGCTGGCTGCTGTGGCAGCTCTGGCATCGACAGAAACGCGCCGGGCGCTGGCAGATGATCCTGCCCGCGCACTTCCACGCGGTCTTGCTGAGTGGTGGGCGCGGTGGCAACAGCAAAAAACCCTGGATCGTGCTCGGTCTGGCCTGGCTGCTGGCAACGCTGGCGTTGCTCGGGCCGGGCTGGCAACGGATCGAGCAACTCAGTCACAAGCCGGTCGACCCCTTGGTGGTGTTGCTGGAGTTGACCCCGGAAATGCTCGCCACCGACACGCCGCCCACGCGGCTGGAGCAGTCGCGGCGCAAGCTGATCGATCTGCTACAGGCGCGCAGCGATTCCCAGACCGCAATCATCGTCTACGCGGGCAGCGCCCACACGCTGGTGCCGTTGTCTGACGATCTGCTGACCATCCGTAACCTGCTTGACGCGGTCAAGCCTTCGATCATGCCTCAGGCTGGGCATCGTGCCGATCTGGCGGTGCAGAAGGCGCTTAACCTGCTCAAGCAGGGTGGGATGGGTCGCGGCCGTCTGCTGCTGATCGGCTCGTCACTGAACGAGCAGGAGCGTCAGGGTATCCGCCAGGCGCTGGTGGGTCAGGCGCCACCACTATTGATACTGGGCGTCGGCACCGCTGAAGGTGCGCCGGTGGAGCAGGAAAACGGCGGCCTGCTCAAGGACAGCCAGGGTGCGATCCTCTTGCCACGACTGGACAGCACCGCGCTGACTGACTTCGCCACGCAGATGGGCGGCCAGTATCGCGCGCTGCGCATGGATGACGAAGACTTGCGCGAACTGGGTCTGCTCGATGGCCCCAAGGTGGTGCAGAACGACGGCCAACTGATCCAGCTCGACAGCTGGACCGATCAGGGCTACTGGTTCCTGCTGCCGCTGCTGCTTCTGGCCGCCTGCGCGGGGCGCAAGGGCTGGCTGCTGTGCCTGCCGCTGCTGTGCCTGCTGCCACAGAACAGTTATGCGCTGGATGTTGCCGACCTGTGGCTGCGACCCGATCAGCAGGGCCAGCAGTTACTGGAGCAGCAACGTCCTGGCGAAGCGGCGCAGCGCTTCGAAAACCGGCAGTGGCAAGGCGTGGCGCTGTATCAAGCGGGCGACTATGCCGCTGCCGCTCAGCGCTTCGCGGCGGGCAATGGCGCCGAAGACCATTACAATCGCGGCAATGCCCTGGCCCGCAGTGGTGAACTTGAAGCCGCTGTGGATGCCTATGAACAGGCGCTGGAACGCCAGCCTCAACTGCAGGCCGCACAGCACAACAAGTCGCTTGTGCATCAGCTGATCGAACAACGCAGCCGCGCCAGTGAGGCCAACCAGGAACAGGACGCCGAGGACCGGGAAGACAACGACAGCAGTGAAAACGGCAAACCGGCCGACGACGCACAACATCAGGCCGCCAATTCGCAGCACAGCGACGACCCGCAGAACCCCGAATCTGCCGCCGAGAACACTGAGGATGCAGCGCCCGGCAAACAGGCCGGGCGCACGTCGACGCCACCGGGTTCCACATTGGGCGATGAAGAAACCACGCGCCCGCCCATCCGGCCCGCAGAGAGCGCAATCAATGGCGAACGGCAGCAGGCGCTGGAGCAATGGCTACGGCAGATTCCGGACGATCCGGGTGAGCTGCTGCGGCGTAAATTCTGGTACGAACAGCAACAGCGTCAGGAAAAAGCCCCATGAGTCGCCTCCACTCACTTCTGCTCAGTCTGCTGCTCGGGCTTGCTGCGTCGCCGCTTCAGGCCGCAGAGCTGGCGGCCAGTGTCGACCGGATGCGGCTGAACTCGGGGGAAACCGTCGAGCTGACCCTGGAGACCAGCGACGTGACCCAGTTCGGCAAGCCGGACCTGAGCGCGCTGCAGAGTAGCTTCGACGTCGGCGGCACGCGACAGATCAACCGCCTCAATACGCTGGACGGCGGCAACCAGGCCACCACCCGCTGGATCATCACCCTGCTGCCCAAGAAGACAGGCTCGGTGGAGATTCCAGCCCTGCAACTGGGCCAGCTGAAAAGCCAGCCCATCACCCTGCAGGTGATGCAGAGTGACGACCCCAATCAGGCCAGCCAGCAGGCGCCGGTGTTCGTCGAGGCCAGCGTCGACAAGAACAGCGTCTACGTTCAGGCCCAGACCGTGTTGACCCTGCGGGTCTATCATTCGGTGTCGCTGTTCGACGACAGCAACCTCAGCCCCCTGGAGATCCCGGATGCGCGCGTGGAGAAGCTTGGCGACTCGCGCACCTATGAAAAACTCATCAACGGCATTCGCCATGGCGTGATCGAGATGCGCTACGCGGTGTACCCGCAGCAGAGCGGCACGCTGGTGATACCGCCACAGACCTTCAGCGCGACACTGGTTCAGCCCGATGGCGGCGCCTCTTCCAGCAACGAACCGGGCACGCCGTTCGGGCCGCAGCCGGGCAAAGTCATGCGGGTAAGCTCGCCACCACTGCCGCTGACGGTCAAGGCCAAGCCCGCCAACTACCCCGCTGACGCGCCCTGGATACCGGCGCGCAGCGTCAACATCAGTGAGAGCTGGAGCCCGGAGCCGGGCCACAGTCAGGTGGGCGATTCGCTCACGCGCACCATCACGCTCAAGGTCGAAGGCCTGTCAGGCGCGCAACTGCCGCCGCTGCCCGCGACAGAAGTCAGCAGCTTGCGGCGTTATCCGGACCAACCCAAGCTGGCCAGCCTGAGCAGCGAGCGCGGCCTGATCGGTAGCCGCGAAGAACGCGAGGCACTGGTGCCCAATCGGCCTGGCGCCATTGACCTGCCTGCAGTCGATCTGATCTGGTGGAATACCCTCGAGGATCACCTGGAACACAGCACCCTGCCCGCCCGCACCCTGCAGATCAGCGTCAACCCCAGCCTGGCCGTGGACATGCCGGTCAGCAGCGAGCAGAACGGCGTGACAATCATCGGCCCGCCGGTCTGGCCGTGGCAGATGAGCACGCTGTTCTTTGCCTTTACCTCGCTGGTGGGTTTCGTGCTCTGGTGGCGTGCGCGCTGGCAGCCGGCTGTCGCCCGCACGGCGCAGACTGGCCCGAGCCCGCGCAGCGTGCTCGATGACCTAAAGCGCGCCTGTCAGGCCAACGATCCACAGGCCACGCGTCAGGCGCTGGACGCCTGGGCCCGTCAACAGCCGGAAACCCTGGCGGACATGGCGGCGCGTTTCGTGCCATTGTCTGACGCACTGGACGGCCTCAACGGCGCGCTGTACAGCGAGATCGGCCAGCTCTGGCTGGGCGACCCGTTGTGGCGAGCGGTACGCACGTTGCCCGCCGCCGAGCACATTCAGGACCCGACAGATGAACAGAGCCTGCCGCCGCTGTATCCGAAATAGAGTGAGACCAGACGTGGGACCGGCTTTAGCCGGGAAAGCGATGTAGTTTCAAATAGACATGTATTGGCTGTGTGGCCATTCCCGGCTAAAGCCGGTCCCACAGCCGGGCCTCACATTCATTCCAGATCAAACCGTTCAGTGCCTGTCTATCCACACGCTGATCCGAACAAGGTACCTCCATGCGACTGTTCCACACCTCCGACTGGCACCTCGGCCAGAACCTTCATGGCCAGGAGCGGGACTTTGAACACGCCAGTTTTCTCAGCTGGCTGCTGGCGCGTCTGGCCGAGCGCGCGCCCGATGTGCTGCTCATCGCCGGTGACATTTTCGACACCGTTAACCCGCCGGTCAAAGCCCAGGAGCGGCTGTACGATTTCATCGTCAACGCCCATGAGCAACAGCCACACCTGACCATCGTGATGATTGCCGGCAACCACGATTCCGGCTCGCGGATCGAACTGCCTGCGCCCTTGATGCGCCGCCTGCGTACCCACGCGCTGGGCCGGGTGCTGTGGCTCGATGACGGCACTCTGGACGTTGAGCGTCTGCTGCTGCCGCTGCCTGATGCCAGCGGTGACATTCAGGCCTGGTGCCTGGCGCTGCCGTTTCTGCGGCCTGCGGAGGTCACCGGCGCCGCGCTGGGTGACGATTACCTGCGCGGCATCGGTCGCGTGCATGAAATGCTCATCGCCGCCGCCGACGCCAAACGCCAACCAGGCCAGGCGCTGATTGCCATCAGCCACGCGCACATGGCGGGCGGTTCGGTGTCGGAAGACTCCGAACGCAGCCTGATCATAGGCAACGCCGAAGCCCTGCCCGCCAGCCTGTTCGGCGCCAGCATCACTTACGTGGCCCTGGGCCACCTGCACAAACCGCAAAGGGTCAACGGCGAGGAACGCATTCGCTACAGCGGCTCGCCGATCCCGCTGTCATTCTCCGAAATCGGTTACCCCCATCAGATTCTTGAAATCGAGTGCGAGGGCGACCAGCTTCGCAGCGTCGAAACCCTGCTGATCCCCCGCGCCGTCAACTTGCAGCGCATGGGCCCGGCGCCCCTGGCCGAGTTGCTGCTGCAACTCAAGGACCTGCCGGACATCGACCTGCTGGCCGACACCGAGCGTCAGCCCTGGCTGGAAGTGCGCGTGCGCCTGGATGAACCGCAGCCCGACCTGCGCAACCAGATCGAAAGCGCGTTGCAGGGCAAAGCGGTGCGCTTGGTGCGCATCGGTGCTGAATACGCCGGACGCGGTGGCAGCGAAGGCGGCGAACAGGAGCAGGCGCTGATCGAGTTGGGCCAGCTCAGCCCGCAGGAGCTGTTCAGCCGCGCCTGGCTGGATAATTACGGCAGTGAGGTGGACGAGCAGACGCTGAATGACTTCGCCACGCTGCTGCAGGACGTCCAGCTGGAGGGCGAACAGCCATGAAGATTCTCGCCATCCGCCTGAAAAACCTCGCCTCCCTGGCCGGGCCATTTGAACTGGATTTTACCGCCGAACCCTTGGCCAGTGCCGGGCTGTTCGCCATCACCGGGCCCACCGGCGCCGGTAAAAGTACCTTGCTCGACGCGTTGTGCCTGGCGTTGTTCGGCGCGATCCCGCGGCTGAGCAACATCGGCCAGTCGAAAGTGCCGGAAGTCGACGGCGACATCAGCACCAACGACCCGCGCACCCTGCTGCGCCGCGGCACTGGCAGCGGTTATGCCGAAGTGGATTTCGTCGGCATCGACCAACGTCGCTATCGCGCACGCTGGGAAACCAACCGGGCCCGGGACAACGCAGCGAAAAAGCTTCAGGCCAGCCGCCAGACGCTGACGGATCTGGACAGCGAGCAGATTCTCAGCAGCCACAGCAAGCGTGAATTCGAACAGATGATCGAAGCGCGGCTGGGGCTCAACTTCGAGCAATTCACCCGCGCAGTGATGCTGGCGCAAAGCGAGTTCAGTGCGTTTCTCAAGGCTGATGACCGCGAGCGTAGCGAACTGCTGGAAAAACTCACCAATACCGCCATTTACAGCCAACTGGGGCGCCGCGCCTTCAGCAAGAGCAAAGAGGCAGAAAAGGCCCACGAAGAACTCAAGGCCATGGCTGGCGCAATCACGCCCCTGGATGACGAAGCACGGGCGGCGCTGGACCAGGGTTTTGACGCAGCGCAAGCGCAACTCAAGGCGCAGCAGGCCGAGCTGCGCAGCCTGGAGCTGCAACAGCAGTGGCTGAAAATCCTGCAGCAGTTGCAAGCCGAACAGGACACTGCCGCCGAGCAGCTGCAACAGGCCCAGGCGCAGTGGCACAGCCATGACGGCGAACGCGTCAAGCTGGCACAACTGGAGCAACTGGCGCCGCAGCGGCATCAGTTCATCCGTCATCAGCAGCTGCTCGCGCAGCTGCCGCCGTTGAGTGCTCAAGTCGATCAGCAACGTGCCCGCCAGAGCGAACTGATCGCGCAACAGACCGGCCTGCACGACGCCCATGAGCAAGCCCGGGCCGCGCTGCTCAGCACGCAACAGCAGGCCAGCGACGCTGCGCCTTTGCTGCGCCAGGCATTCGAGATGCAGAATGACTTTGCACGCCTGCAACAGGAGTCAACCAAAGCCGCCGAGCTCAAGGCCGTGGCTGAACAGACCTGCACCCAGGGGCAGAGCACGCTGCAGCAGCTGCAGGAGCAGCAGACTCGAGTCGCTGAACGGCTGCAGCAGACTGCCACGCTACTGGAGCAGAGCCAGCCCCTGGCGCCACTGGCAGAAGCCTGGCACGTCTATCGCGACCGCTTGAATAATGTGCTGCAGACCGGCGCGCGCTTCAGGCAAGGCCAGGCGGAACTGCCGCAATTGCAGCAGCGGGCCAGCAGCACCAGCGAGCAACTGGCGCAGCATCGCAGTGCTCTGGAGCGGCTGTATCGCGAATCGGACACCGAAGCCGATGCGGTCGGTGAGCAGATCCAGATTCTCGGCAGCCTGTTGCAGGACAATCGCAAACAGCAGCGTTCCGTTGAGGAGCTGGCCCGGCACTGGGCCAGCCAGCAGGAGCTGCAACAGCATGCCGTGCAACTGGCGGAAAAACAGCAGCACGCCCAGCAACAGCGCGAGCAGCTCAACCGTGAAGGGCTGCAGGCGAAGAACCAGCTACAGGTGGCCGAGCAGACCTTGAGCGTCACGCGCCAGTTACTGGAACGTCAGCGCCTGGCCCGCAGCGCCAGCGTCGAAGAGCTGCGCCAGCAATTGCAGAATGAGCAGCCCTGCCCGGTGTGTGGCAGCGTCGAACACCCCTGGCATGAGCCTCAGGTATTGCTGCAAAGCCTGGCGCAACACGATGAAAACGAGGAAGGCGCCGCGCAGAAAGCGGTCGACAGCCTCAAGGAAACCCTGGCCGAGCTGCGCACCACGGTGGGCGGCCTGATCGCCCAGCAGAAGGAGTTTCTGCAGCAGCAGGAGCAGTTGGCCGCTCGCCAGCAAGCGCTGCAACCGTTGCTCGATGCCCATCCACTGGGTCAGCGCCTGCTGGATCAGGACGCCGCCAGACGCGATGACTGGCTCACGCATCAACTGACGCAACTGAGCCACAGCATCAGCCAGGATGAACAGCGCCAGCAGGCACTGCTCGACCTGCAGAAAGAAGCCGCGCGCTTACAGCAGCAAGTGCTGGCAGCCCATGAAGCCAGCCAGAGCGCAACGCAGCTGTTGACCGATCAGCAACGTGCGCTGGACGCCGATCAGCAACGGCTGGATGAAGAGCTCAATGCATTTGCTGCGCTGCTGCCCGCTGAACAGCTGGACGGCCTGCGCACCGATGCAGCAACGACAGTGATGAAGCTCGATCAGCAGGTCACTGAGCGCCTGCAGCAACTGGAACAACAACGCGATGAACTGCTGGAGCAGCGCGAGCGCCAACAGAAGATCGAACAGGAAGACTTCCAGCAACAGACCCGCCAGCAGCAGTTGCAGGACCTGCAGCAGCGCTGCGGGGTGCTGGCCGAGCAACAGGCCACTACCCGGCAGGGCCTGGCCGAGCGACTCGGCAGCCACGCCAGTGCCGAGCAGTGGCAGCAACAATTGAGCGGCGCGGTGGATCAGGCCAGATCCGCGGAAACCGACGCGGTACAGGCATTGCAGGAGGTCAGCAGCCAGTTGATCCAGCTCGCTGCCGAACTGCAGGCACGTCAGGAGCAACTGCAGACCCTGCAGCAGGAAAGCAGCGAGCTGGAGACGCGCATCCGTGAATGGCGCAGCCGCCACAGCGAACTGGATGACCAGGCCCTGGCCGGGCTACTGCAAGTGGAGGACGACGAAGTCAGCCAATTGCGTCGCCAGCTACAAAACGATGAAAAGGCGGTTGAGCAGGCCAGCGTGCGGCTGGGCGAGCGGCAACAGCGCCTGCAGGCGCATCAGGCCGAACAGCGCGGGGAGATCGATGCGACGCGGCTGGACGAAACATTGCTCCAGCTGCAGGCCGCACTGAGCGCCAGCGAGCAGCACTGCGCCGAATTGCGTGCACAGCAAAGCGAAGATCAGCGCCGCCGACACGCCAATCAGGCGCTGGCCGAGCGTATTGGCACAGCCTATGAGCAATGGCAACGCTGGGCGCGGCTCAATGCCTTGATTGGCTCGGCCACCGGCGACACCTTCCGCAAGATCGCCCAGGCTTACAACCTTGACCTGCTGGTGCATCACGCCAACGCGCAACTGCGGCAACTGGTGCGCCGCTATCGCCTCAAGCGCGGCGGCAGCATGTTGGGTCTGTTGGTGATGGACACGGAAATGGGCGACGAACTGCGCTCGGTACATTCACTGTCTGGCGGCGAAACCTTTCTGGTCTCGCTGGCGCTGGCGTTGGGCCTGGCATCGATGGCGTCCAGTACGCTGAAGATCGAATCACTGTTCATCGACGAAGGCTTCGGCAGCCTCGATCCGGAATCCCTGCAATTGGCCATGGACGCGCTTGATGGCCTGCAGGCCCAAGGCCGCAAGGTCGGGGTGATTTCCCACGTGCAGGAAATGCATGAGCGCATTCCGGTGCAGATTCAGGTGCGCCGCCAGGGCAATGGCTTGAGCACAGTCGAGGTCAGCGGCTGATGACGGCAACCCTCTTTTCATTTCGTCGCTGCCCCTACGCCATGCGCGCCCGAATGGCCCTGCATTACGCGGGCTGCGCGGTGCAGATCGAGGAAGTCAGCCTGAAGCACAAACCTGCGCGCATGCTGGAGTACTCGCCCAAAGGGACAGTCCCGGTGCTGGTCGACGGTGATCGGGTGTTGGAGCAGAGCCTGGACATCATGCATTGGGCGCTGGCGCAGAACGATCCGGACAACTGGCTGCTGATCGACAACGGCGAAGAGCGGCGGACGATTCAGGCGTTGATTGAAGAAAACGATCAGGTGTTCAAGGCGCACCTGGATCGGTACAAATACCACGTGCGCCATCCCCAGCATTCACAGCAATACTATCGAGCGCAGGGTGAGGTGTTCCTGAGCAAACTGGAGGCGCGCCTGCAGCACAGGGATTTTCTGATCACCGGCCACCTGACCCTCGCCGACGTCGCCCTGGCGCCTTTCATCCGCCAGTTCGGCGCCGTCGACCCGCAGTGGTTCGCCACCAGCCCCTACCCCGCCCTGCGCGGCTGGCTGCAACGGTTTGTCGAGTCTGCGTTGTTCAGAGCGGTGATGGTGAAATGATCAGCACAGATGGTTTGCCTGACCCATCGTCATCGCTGCCTCGCGCTGCTCGGTGGAGCGCCACCTGCAAGTAACAAACCAGTAGGAGCTCACGAGCAACGCGAGGCAGCGATAGCGCCAGTGAGGCAAAAAAAAACCCGCGCTCGTTGCCGGACGCGGGCCAATGGGGATGTCGCTGACGCTTTCGCGAGCAGGCTCACTGGCAGAATGTGCGTGGTCTGATGCCTGATGATCAGGGGTCGCAAAAACCTGGGTAAGCGAACATGCTCGCGAAAGCGGCAGTGCCGTTGCGGCGATGACTTAACTTACCCGTACGGCCGCCTCGACCGAAATGTTTTGTAGCACTAGCTCATATCACTTCAATTGATACTGGCCCAAACCCGCGCCATACGGGGGTTTGAGCCAGCCTCACTCAATTGCCGCTGAGGAAACGGAAGTCCGACGGCGAATCGAAATTCACTTTTTGCACGGTGTCGCCCAAAAGCCCTGTGGCCGGATCAACCTTGACGGTGACGATCTGATTGCTCTTCTGATTGGCAATCAGCATGAAACGGCCGCTGGGGTCGAAGCGAAATTCACGCGGCTCCAGCCCTTCTACAGAGCGGCGCTGCACTTCCTTGAGTTGCCCCTTGGCGTCGACGGCAAACACCAGCAGCTGGTTGGCTTCACCGCGATTGGCGACATACAGGAACTTGCCATCCGGCGAAGCGTGCAGCCCGCCCGCGCCGACTTTCTGTTGCGTGTCCTTGTCCTTCAGGTCCACCAGCTGCGTCTGGGTAAAGACCCCATCCTGGTAATCGAATACCGCCACCTGAGCGACCATCTCCAGGGTCAGCCAGGCGTGCTTGCCGTCTGCGCTGAACAGCAGATGACGCGGCCCGCTGCCGGCTGGCAATTGCACGCTGGGGTTCTTCGCTGGCTGCAGAGGCTTGGCCCGACCACCGTCGTAGCTGAACACCAGCATCTTGTCGGCGCCCAGATCGCTGGTCACCAGATACTTGTCGTCCGGGGTCGGGATCGCCGAATGGACATGGGACGAGGCCTGACGCTCCGGGTTGACCTTGCTTGCGCCGTGGTCATCGCTCACCTGCACCACGTCGCCCAGCTTGCCGTCCTTGCCCACCGGAATCACTGCCAGCGCGCCGCCCGGATCGGGCTGCACCGCGTAGTTGGAGACGAACAGAAAGCGCTGGTCCGGGCTCAGGCTGGAGTGAGTCGGCTCGTCACCACGGCTCGACACCTGATTGATCAGGGTCAACTGATGCGTCTTTGCGTCGATGGCGTAACTGCTGACCTTGCCCACCGGGTCCTTGGCGCCGGGGCCGTTTTCGTTGACAACGAACAGATGGCGCTCGTCTTTCGACAGGGTCAGCCAGGAAGGATTGTGGGCCTGGATCACTTGCAGCGGCTTGCTGTCGAGCTGGCCGGTCTGGCTGTTGAAGCGGTAGCGGTAGATGCCTTCGCTCGAACCCTGGGTGTAGGAACCAATCAGTACGTCGTATTCAGTCATGCTTTGCGCCTGTGTCGGGGAGACGCTCATGGCGCTGGTCAGTGCCAGCCATGGCAGAAGTTTACGAGTCATGGGCAATGCCTTTTACTAGAGAATAGTGTGGCGTGCCGTAGACGCCGGAATCAGGTCTATGACAGTGCCTGCCCCTGATTGGTTTTATTGCGCCGAGGGCGCTTGGGCGTCGTCTTCCTCGTCGTCCTTGCTGGGGGTGAATGCCTCAAGGCATTTCATGCGGTATTGGCGAGTATCGTCGCTGATCAGCCAGCATTGCTCGGCCTGATCGAAGGCGGCGGCATCAACCTGGGCCATGCTGAAGCGCCAGGTCTTGCGCTCGCGACCGTCCATGCATTCTAGGGTGAGGAAGTCGCCGAGGAAAAAGTCCCAGGCATGCAGCCCGTCGATTTCCAGCATGGTGGCGTCTTTCAGGGCGTCGCTGAGGGTCGTCGGGGAGGTGGTCATGGCAGTCTTCGTCTGTGCAAAAGGGCGAATGATAGGCCAAAACCACCTTCGAGTTTAAGCCGTCGCCTCAACGGCATCGGCGCTAGGCTTGTCGTGGGTGGTCTCACGCAGGTAATACCGGTCAGGGATGCCCCAGATAATCAGCGCGGTGGCCAGTACGCAGACGGCGCCCAGCACGTACAAGGCAGGCGTTGCCGTACCTGTCAGATCCCTGACCCGGCCGACCATGAACGGCGCGATGATGCCGCCCAGCTGGCCGATGGAGTTGATCAGGGCAATCCCGGCGGCGGCTGCAAGCCCGCTGAGGAAACGCGGCGGGATGGTCCAGAAAATCGGCATCCAGGCAATGATGCCGGTGAGGATCATAGTCATGCCGATCATCAGGGGCAGCAACTGGCCAGGGAACAGCGCACAGACCAGATACCCCGCTGCCGTCAGTAACGCGCAACCCGCCATGTGCCAGCGCCGCTCACCATGGCGGTCGGAACTGGCGCCGATCAACAGGTTGCCAACCACGGCGCCCAGGTAGGGAATCACGGTCAGCAGGCCGATATCCAGCGTGTCGGCCACTCCTGCGCTCTTGATCAGTTGCGGCATCCAGAACAGCAGACCGGTCAGCGCCATCACCAGGCACAGGTAGATCACTGACATCACGTAGGTAGCGGGGTGCTTCCAGATGTCCTTGAAGGTCTGCGGCGTGTGCGGTTTGACTTCGCGGGCCATGCGCGCAAGCACAACGGTTTTCTCTTCAGCGCTGAGCCAGGGCGCGTCCTCGATGCGGTCACAGACGAACCAGAACACCACGACGCCGAGCAGGACTGACGGAATGCCTTCGAGCAGGAACAGCCAGCGCCAGCCCGGCATGCCCAGCACGCCGTTGAAATGGCCGAGGATCAGGCCGGCAATCGGACCGCCGACGATGCCGCACAGGCAGATCGAGCTTTTGAAATAGGAGTTGACCCGGGCGCGACGGTTGCTGGGGTACCACTGGGTGAAGAAATACAGCACGCCGGGGACGAAACCTGCCTCCATCACGCCGATCAGAAAACGCAGGGTGTAGAACCAGAATTCGTTCTGAACGAACATCATGCAGGCCGAAGTAATTCCCCAGGTGACCATGATCCGGGCGATCCAGACCCTGGCGCCGATCTTGTGCAGCAGCATGTTGCTGGGCACTTCAAACAGAAAGTAGCCAACGAAGAACAAACTCGCACCGAGGCCATAGACCGTATCGCTGAACCCCAGATCACTCTGCATCTGCAACTTGGCAAAGCTGATATTGACCCGGTCGAGATAGGCAAACAGAAAACAGAGAATAAACAGCGGGATAATCCGCCAATTGACCTTGCGGTAGATCCTGTCTTCAAAGGCGTCTGCGTCGAGGGTGGCGTTGATGGTCATGAGTGCACTTCCTTGTTGTTATTGGCCTGCAATTGCTTTCGCGAGCAAGCTTGCTCCCACCAGAATTGTGTAGTCGGTGGAACTTCGTGGGAGCGAGCTTGCTGGAGAAGGCGCATGTTTCATGCGCTGCACATCTCAGCGCCTTGCCGTCACAACTGGCCAATCCCACCCGGCAAAAACGCAGCTTCGGTTTTTTCGATCCCGTTCACCAGCGGTTTGCCGAACTCGGCCTGGCTGATCTCGAAGCGGTCGCCCGGTTGGGTCCGCACGCCGTCGGCGAAGGACAGGGTCGCCGTGCCAAAGAAATGCACGTGCACATCGCCCGGACGCAGGAACTGGCTGTATTTGAAATGATGGTACTCAAGGTTTTCCAGGCTGTGGCACATGTTGGCTTCGCCACTGAGGAACTCTTTTTCCCACAGTACCGCACCGTCGCGGATCACCCGGCTGGTGCCCGCCAGATTGTGCGGCAGGTCGCCGACGCGCAGTTCCGGGCCGAACGAACAGGCACGCAATTTTGAATGAGCCAGATACAGGTAATTGCGCCGTTCCATGATGTGATCGGAGTATTCGTTGCCAATGGCAAACCCCAGGCGATAAGGCTTACCGTCATTGCCAATCACGTACAAACCGCTGAGCTCTGGCTCTTCGCCGCCATCTTCGGCAAAGGGTGGCAGCGCGAACTCGCCCCCCGGGCGCACGACAATGCCGCCGTCGCCCTTGTAGAACCACTCCGGCTGCACCCCCGCCTGCCCTGCCGCAGGCTTGCCGCCCTCCACGCCCCACTTGAAAATGCGCATGGTGTCGGTCATGGCTGCTTCGTCGCCAGCCTGCTGGTGCATCTTGTCCCGCGCCGATGCGCTGCCCAGGTGAGTCAAGCCCGTGCCGCTGACCAGCAGATGTGCAGGATCAGGGTGATCCAGCGGCGGCAAGATGCGTAAGGCCTGCAGCAACTGCGCGTAATCGTGGCTATCGCCGAAGCCCTGGCTGTCGACCTGCTGCGCCAGGCCAATGCCTGCGTCGATGGCCTGCAGCGCCAGATCACGCACGCTCAGGGCGCCTTTAACTTCGCGAATCGAATCGCCGTCGACCAGGCCGACGCGGCGTTCACCGTTGTTGAGTTCGAATTGGACCAGGTTCATTCAAATACCCTCGATGCATTGAGTCTGTAGAAGCCCACTTGTTGGTGCCCACTTGTTGGTGCCCACTTGTTGGCGCCCACTTGTGGCGAAACGTCGTGGCAGGCACGTCTCGATCACGTCAGCGCCTTTAAAGGATTGCTCAGGTCTGACGACTGCGAGCGCTGGCGGCAAAGTCACGGGCGGGCAGCACATGCTTGCGCTCCAGCAGGCGGTAGACGACGCCGGTCAGCAGTAAGCCGAAGACCATCACGGCGCACAGGAAGTACAAGCCCGAGGCCAGGTTGCCGGTGTATTCCTTCAGCGCACCGATCACAAACGGGCCGATGTAGCCGCCCAGGTTGCCCACCGAGTTGATCAGCGCGATACCGGCGGCGGCGCTGGCGCCTGCAAAGAAGCGACCGGGCAAGGTCCAGAACACTGCCGTGCAGGAAAACAGCGCGAAAGCCACCAGGCACAATGCCGCCAGCTGCGCCACCGGGACCGTCAACCAGGCGCTGAGGAACAGGCCGATCGCACCCAGTACATAGAGCACGGCCAGATGGCCGTAGCGGTCATTGAGACGATCCGAGCTGCGCGGCACGATCAGCAGCCCGATGATGCCGAAAATGTAAGGCACCGATGACACGAAACCCGTCGTGAGATCGCTACCGCCAAACTGCTTGATCAACGTCGGCAACCACAACCCCAGGCCATAGATACTCAGCGTTACCGGCAGGTAGAACAGTGCCAGCAGCAACACCCGCTTGTCTTTGAGCGCGTGCAAGGGGTTGCCGTGGCGCGTCTGGCCGTACTCCTGCAGATCCTTTTTCAACTCACCGGCGAGCCAGTCCTTTTCCGCCTGATCCATCCATTTGACCTGCTGCGGGCCATCCGGTAGCCAACGCAAGACCGGCCAGGTCAACAGGATTGCAGGTGTGCCGATGACGATGAACAGCCACTGCCAGCCATGCAGCCCGAGCACGCCGTCCATGCCCAGCAAACCGCCGGACACAGGTCCGGTGATCATCATGGCAATGGGTTGGGAAAGGATGAACAAGCCAAGAATCTTGCCGCGATGACGCACAGGGAACCACTGGGTGATGTAGTACAGCACGCCTGGGAAGAAACCCGCTTCAGCCGCGCCGAGCAAAAAACGCATGACATAGAAACTGTGCGGCCCCTGGACGAAGGCCATGCCGATGGTGATGGCGCCCCAGGTGATCATGATGCGGGCGAACCAGCGTCGGGCGCCGAAGCGTTCGAGCATCAGGTTGCTGGGGATTTCCAGCAGGAAGTAGCCAATGAAAAACAGTCCCGCGCCCAGACCGTACGCGGCGTCGCCGATGCCCAGGTCTGCGCCCATTTGCAACTTGGCAAAGCCCACGGCAGAGCGGTCAACGTAGGCGATCAGGTACAGCAGGATCAGGAAGGGAATGAGTTTCAAGGTGATGCGACGAATAAGCCTGAGTTCCTGGCTCATGTGCGGTCTCCAATTGTTTTTGTTATGGAGTGGAGCTCGCCTCTGGCTTGCGGCTGATGGAAGCTGCCGCCACGGTCGTCCCTCACTGAAAATCGACTATATAGTATTACTATTTGGCTAACAACTCTTCCAATACGCACATTTTCGGCTTACTTTATCCAGCATAAAAGCCATTAAGTCTTACAATAAGAGAGCCGATCATGTCTGATGCCGATAAGAAGCCCCTGCGTTCCGCCCAATGGTTCGGGACTGCCGACAAAAACGGTTTCATGTACCGCAGCTGGATGAAGAACCAGGGGATTGCCGACCACCAGTTTCAGGGCAAACCGATTATCGGTATCTGCAACACATGGTCCGAGCTGACGCCCTGCAACGCTCACTTCCGCCAGATTGCCGAACACGTCAAGCGTGGCGTGATCGAGGCCGGTGGCTGGCCAGTGGAATTCCCGGTGTTCTCCAACGGCGAATCCAATCTGCGCCCGACTGCAATGTTCACCCGCAACCTGACCAGTATGGACGTCGAGGAAGCCATCCGTGGCAACCCGATTGACGGCGTGGTGCTGCTCACCGGCTGCGACAAAACCACGCCCGCGCTGCTGATGGGGGCCGCGAGTTGCGATGTTCCGGCCATCGTCGTTACCGGCGGGCCGATGCTCAACGGCAAGCACAAGGGCAAGGACATCGGCTCCGGCACAGTGGTTTGGCAGATGCACGAGGCTTATAAAGGCGGCCAGATCACCCTGGACGATTTCCTGGCGGCAGAAGGCGACATGTCGCGCTCGGCAGGCACCTGCAACACCATGGGCACAGCGTCGACCATGGCCTGCATGGCCGAAGCGCTTGGCACGTCCCTGCCCCACAACGCAGCGATCCCGGCGGTAGACTCGCGCCGCTATGTGCTGGCGCATATGTCCGGCATGCGCGCAGTGGAAATGGTCAATGAAGACCTGCGCCTGTCGAAGATTCTGACCAAGGCGGCATTTGAAAACGCCATCCGGGTCAATGCTGCCATCGGCGGCTCAACCAACGCTGTTATCCATTTGAAAGCCATCGCCGGGCGCATTGGCGTCGACCTCGAACTGGATGACTGGACCCGCATGGGGCGAGGGATGCCAACCATCGTCGATCTGCAGCCGTCCGGGCGTTTCCTGATGGAAGAATTCTATTACGCGGGCGGCTTGCCAGCGGTGCTGCGACGCATGGACGAAGCCAATCTGCTGCCCAATCCTGACGCCCTGACCGTCAACGGCAAGTCGATCCGCGAAAACACCTGCAATGCCCCTATTTACGGCGAAGACGAGGTGATTCGCGCCCTGGACAACCCGATCCGCGCCGACGGCGGCATCTGTGTGCTGCGCGGTAATCTGGCGCCGCTCGGTGCGGTACTGAAACCCTCAGCGGCGACTGCCTCGCTGATGCAGCATCGCGGCCGCGCTGTGGTGTTTGAAAATTTCGACATGTACAAGGCGCGGATCAACGATCCGGATCTGGACATCGACGCCACCTCGATCATGGTGATGAAAAACTGCGGTCCCAAGGGTTATCCGGGCATGGCTGAAGTCGGCAACATGGGCCTGCCTGCCAAACTGCTGGCCCAGGGCGTGACGGACATGGTGCGTATTTCCGATGCGCGCATGAGCGGCACGGCGTATGGCACGGTGGTGCTGCACGTCGCCCCGGAAGCCGCTGCGGGCGGCCCGTTGGCGGTGGTGCAGGAAGGCGACTGGATCGAACTCGACTGCGCCACGGGCCGTTTGCATCTGGATATCTCCGACGCCGAGCTGGCTGCACGCCTGGCTGACTGGCAAGCGCCGCAGGCATTGCTGGTGGGCGGTTATCGCGAATTGTACGTCAAGCACGTACTGCAAGCAGATCAAGGCTGCGATTTTGATTTTCTGGTGGGGATGCGCGGATCGGACGTGCCGCGACATTCTCACTGATACTGCTCTGCCTTCACCGCAGGACCCATTTCAGTGCAAAGGCAAAGTACCTTGGCAGAGCTCGGTCCCACTGGATGAATGCAATCCGTGGGACCGGCTTCAGCCGGGAAGAGGCCTTTGTGGTCACCTAATCCTAAGCGTCAGAAATCCGCTTTCCAGGCTTTAGCCGGTCCACGCCTCTCTCGGCGCAACGCCGGTGATATGATGCGCCGCACTCCCCGTCCAGGATCGACTTGCGCCACCATGGATTACCGAAAGCCCTCCGAACGTAAAAGCATGCATGCCCGCATTGTCCAGGAACTGGGCATGCAGATCGTCGCCGGGCGTTTCAAACCCGATGAAAAGCTTCCGGCTGAAGCGCTGCTCTGCGAGGAATACGCGGTCAGCCGCCCAGTGCTGCGTGAAGCCACGCGGGTGCTGGTGGCCAAAGGGCTGGTGTATTCCAGGCCGCGGGTCGGCACCGTGGTCAAGGCCCGTCGAGAATGGCATCTGCTGGACCCGGATGTGTTGCACTGGGTCATGCGGAGCACACCGCAAAATGAATTTTTCAACCTGCTGACCAGCGTCCGTGCGGTCATCGAGCCTGCCGTCGCCGCCCTCGCTGCGCAACATGCCACTGACGAGGAAATCGCGTCGATTGGTGAGGCGTATCAACGCATGGAAGCCGCACCTGACCCTGAGTCGCTGCTGCAACCGGATCTGGATTTCCACAGTCGCATCGCCGATGCCACCCACAACGATCTGCTTGCGCACCTGTGCAACATGTTGTCGCTGGCCTTGCGTGAGGCGCTCAAGCACTCCAATCGACGACCCAATCTTCATGAACTGGCGTTGCCGCGCCACAAGGCGATCCTTACCGCCATCGAAAACCGTGACGCCCTCGGTGCCCGCCACGCCACGCTGGTACAGCTGGATGACGCGCGCAACGCTTTGAGCGTGGTATTGGGTCAGGAATAAGCCGCACCTGGTGCATAAACCCAAATCCCGTGGGAGTTACCACGTCACCTGACTAATATGCGACCTGTAGGAGCCAACTTGTTGGCGAAGCAGCATGGCTGACACCGTCTTGCCTACAGGTTGGCTGCTACAGAAAAATGTGTCAGGTCAGCCGGTGATCAATGAGAAAACAGTGAATTGCCCACCTTGCCTGCCATCTTTTCCGGCTTGATCAGGAACCGCGCCAGCGCAGGCAGTAGCCACAACGCGCCGAACATGTTCCACAACAGCATAAACGTCAGCATCAGCCCCATGTCAGCCTGGAACTTGATCGCCGAGAAGATCCAGGTACAGACCCCAATCGCCAGGCACAGCCCGGTGAACAGGACCGCCTTGCCGGTGGACTTGAGGGTCTGGTAATACGCCTCCTGCAACGGCAGGCCCGCACGCAGGAAACTTTCCAGACGGCTGTAGATGTAAATGCCGTAGTCGACCCCGATCCCGACCCCCAGTGCCACCACTGGCAAGGTCGCGACTTTCACGCCAATCCCCATGAACGCCATCAGCGCGTTGCCCAGCACCGAGGTCAGCACCAGCGGCAGCACGATGCACAATGTGGCGGCCCAAGAGCGGAAGGTGATCATGCACATCACCGCCACGCAGATATAAACAAGCACCAGAATGGTCAGCTCCGAACGCTTGATCACTTCGTTGGTGGCCGCCTCGATCCCGGCATTGCCCGCAGCCAGCATGAACTCCAGCCCTTCACGGTTATTCTGGACGGCGAACTCCTGCACGGCATGCACCGCACGATCAAGGGTCTCGGCCTTGTGGTCGTTGAGGAAAATCAACAACGGTGCCAGCGAACAGTCGTTATTGTACAAGCCGTCGGCGCGGGCGATGGAGCTGTTAAGCACGTCCTTGTTACGCGACAAAGCCTCCCATTTCAGGTTGCCCTCATTCATGCCCTTGATCATCTGTTTCGACACAGTGACCAGAGAAATCGCCGACTGCACGCCCGGGGTGTTTTCCATTTTCCAGGTCAGCTCGTTGATGGCCGACAGCGTCGAGTAGGCCGAACAGCCTTCGCGTGGTGTCCTGACCATGACCACCAGTACGTCGGAACTGGTGGAGTAATGGTTGATGATGAAACTGTTGTCCTGATTGTAACGAGAGTCCGGGCGCAGCTCCGGGGCGCCCTGGTCGAGATCGCCGATCTTCAGGTTCTGGCTGTACCAAAGCCCGCCGCCGAAGGCGAGCAACGCCAGCGCGATGGACACCGGTGCGACTTTGGGGCTGGCGAAATTCGCCAGCAGGCGCCAGAAAGGGTGCTCACTGACGGCGTCTTTCTTGCTGCGGTCCACCGCTCTCTTACTGATACCCAGGTAGGAAATCGCCACCGGCAGCAAAATCAGGTTAGTGATCACGATCACGGCCACACCGATGGACGCACCGATGGCCAGCTCGCGGATAACGCCGATGTCGATAATCAGCAGGG
Organism: Pseudomonas viridiflava; assembly: GCF_900585905.1. Classification (GTDB taxonomy): domain Bacteria; phylum Pseudomonadota; class Gammaproteobacteria; order Pseudomonadales; family Pseudomonadaceae; genus Aquipseudomonas. Next base: position 82,910 of record NZ_UTVH01000034.1, on the reverse strand, counting down.
TAATGAAGCCCACGGCATCGGCCAGAATGGCGATCATCCCCGGCAGGAATAACTGACGAAACGTGCGCCGTGCCGCGGTCAGGGCGTTGTCGGCATCACTGGACTGCAGGGCGATGCCGTTGATTTTCTGCACGCCGTGGGAAATGCCGATGGCGAAAATCAGAAACGGCACCAGCATCGAGTAAGGGTCCAGGCCAAAGCCGACGACATGCATCAGGCCCAGTTGCCAGACCACCGCAATCAGCGTGGTGCTGAGTACGGCAATGGTGCTGCGAATGCAGCGGGTGAACCAGATCAGCAGCACCAGAGTGATGACAAAGGCGACGCCGAAAAACAGCACCACCATCAACAGGCCGTCGATCAGATCACCAACTTTTTTGGCGAAGCCGACGATATGAATTTTGATGTTGGGGTTTTGCGTCTGGTACTTCTCGCGGATCTTTTCTTCCAACTGATGGGAAAACTGCTGGTAGTCGAGTTTGATCAGCGTGCCCTGATCGTCAGGGTTCGGGTAAGACTCCAGCAGCGGTACATCGAGAATGCTGGACTTGAAATCATTGGCCACCAGCCGGCCCACCTGCCCTGATTTGAGCACGTTGTTGCGGAGTTGATCGAGGCTGTCGTCCGAACCGTCATAGCTCTGCGGGATCACTTCCCCGCCCGCAAAACCTTCTTCGGTGACTTCGGTCCAGCGTACGCTGGGACTCCAGAGAGATTTCAACCCCGAGCGATCAACACCGGGAATGTAGAACACTTCGTCGTTGATCTCGCGCAACGTCTCCATGTACTGGCTGGAAAAAATATCGCCGTCCAGCGCCTCCACCGAAATACGCACCGAGTTGCCGAGGTTGGCCAGATCACTGCGGTGCTCCATCATTTTCTGGATGAACGGGTGATCCAGAGGGATCATCTTTTCAAAACTGGTGGAAGGCCTGATCAGGGTGGCCTGCCAGAACAGGAAAATGCTGACCAACAGGCACGCCACGATCACGGCCGGTCGATTGTTGAAGATCAGGCGTTCAAGAACAGTTGCCTTTTCGTCAGCGTGCTGTTGATTGTTGTGATTGCTCATGCCGTGATTTCCGCCTGATCATTCTTATTGTTGTTGGGTCGACCCGGCGCCTGTTGGCGAGCTGACACGTACGCCCCCCTGCCCGACCAGAATCAGATTTCCCTGCGCGTTGGCGGTCACCCCTGACAGCGAAATCCGGTCGGGACGGTTGTACACGTCGAAAGTCTGGCCGCCATCAATACTGCGCATGACCCTGCCGCCATTGCCGACCAGCACTACCGAGCCATCCGCCAGCACGGTCGCGTTGGCCAGGCCAAATTCAAGCGGCCCCCGCGTGGCCTTCAATTCCACCGGGCTCCAGGTGTCACCGAAATCAGTGGAGCGGAACAGGTTGCCGCGCAGCCCATAAGCCAGCAAGGTGGCAGGCTGACCTGTGCCAACCACGCCAAACAGTGAACCCTGGTAAGGGCCTTCAAGCTTCTCCCAGGTTTCACCGTCGTCTGCCGAACGGAACATTGCCCCGGCCTCACCGACGATGAACAGCCCGCTGCCCTGGACCTCGGCAATCCCGTTGAGGTGATACTGGTCTTCGTTGTCCAGTCGGGCGCTGACGTCCTGCCAATGCTGGCCGCCGTCCAGCGTAGTCAGCAGCGCGCCATAGGCACCGACTGCGAAACCCAGGGAGGCGTTCTTGAACCAGACATCCAGCAACGGCGCCTCGCGCTTCAGATCCTCGAACTGTCGGGTCCAGCTGACGCCGCCATCGCTGCTGGCAAGTATCTGTGCGTCGTGCCCCACCGCCCAGCCGTGCAGGTCGTCGGCAAAGTAGACGGCCGTGAGCAATTGTCGCGTTGGCACGCTGGCCTGGGTCCATGTCTGGCCCTGATCATCGGAATAAAGGACATGCCCGCGTTCGCCGACCACCACCAGCCGTCCACCGGCATGGGCGACGTCCAGCAGCAGGCTGCGCGATGCACGGGAAGACTCGATGGAATACGTCGTGGCCTGTTTTGCCTCGATGTCTGCGGGTGGGGGCTCGGAGGCCATTGCAGAAGACAGCGCACCTGCAAGCAGCAGCAAGACGGTCGGCAGTGTCTTGCCCGCAGACCGAGACAGGTCGCCAGCCGAATGCCTGGCAGATTGCGTGCGCCGACTGACAGGCTCACTCATGAAGCATTCCCCTTGCCATTATTCTTATTAGATCGACCTCCGGCTGAAGGGAACAAGCGCTCTAGCCGTGGCGTTGTGGAAGCCGACCTATCCTATCCAGCTTTGGAAAGCCGTGACAATCGACATCTGGTTATCTTTTGTTACGCCCTGCTATGTGATTAGGCCACTATCAGCGAAGGTGATGCAGGCCTCCGCCGTTACCCTTCGGAACGGACACTGGCTGCGATTGAACCCCAACGACCAGGTCAAACCGCAGCCAGGTCAGGCCCCCGCACCAAGCCCCGGTGTCAGAAACGATAAGCTAGCGCCAGGCTGGATATCGTCATGCGGTTGGACTGCGAGCTCGAGCCAGGCTCTGTGCGCGAGCGGTAACCGTCGGCCATTTCGTTCATCTTTGTATAGCCCTTGGATTCAGCGTAAGCCTGGTGCTCCAGCCCGGCCTTCACCGAAAGCTGGGGATTGAAGTTGTACGACACAGCGGCGGCAACGCTGTACATCCGGCCCTTGTCGCCATTGCTGCCACTAAAGGTCGTCTCTCGCGTGTGATGGGTATCAAAATCCCGAGCCTTGACCCACCGGCTGTATTTGAAACGGGTTTCCAGGCTCCAGTCGCGAACATTGTAAAGACCTACCAGACCCAGATAAGGCGTGGTGTAGGTTTGCTGGTAGCTGATGATCCTCTTGCCAGCAGGGAAATCGCCAATCAAATCTCGATGACCGTAGTCGGAGTAAACATAACTGCCGCCTCGGGATTGCCAGTCAAACCGCGTGCGCTGGTAGCCTGCCAGCACGCCCAGGGCGATGTCTTCGCGTTTGACATACCATGCCGTTGCCGACAGATCTGCTTGCCAGGCGTGTTTCAGACGCGTGTCGGGATGGTCGGAGAAGTCCGTCCAGTCTCCGCCGCCGATGTCCCAATCGTAATCCTGCATACGGCTATTTCCGCCACTCATGCGCGTCCAGCCACGGGCATCCAGGGTCAGCCAGTCGAGTGGCTGAAACGCCACACCCAAGTGCAAGGTCGGCACCTGTTTGATGTCCCAGTTGAGCTGACTGACCTTATAACCCTGGTCATAGACCTTTTCCTGGGACTGGCCATTGAGCAGCCCGGCGCCCAGGCTCAGCTCGACGCTGCCAACTTGCAGCCGTTGTTCATTGGTCACCTGTGCACTGGCCAATGCCTGCCCTGCACACGCCACCAGCCCCAGTAGTACCAGCGTTTTCCGTCCGTCCATTAGCGCAACCCATGCCTTTTAGAGAATGAAACCGGCAGCCAGAAGAGATTGCGCGGCACATGGCAAGAGGATGAGCATTATTGCAGGACGTTTCTGCAGGACGCCTCTGTCACTCCACGTATGAAACGTCTCGAATCCACACGAGAAATGCCTTACGTGAAACGCCCTTGGAAAACGCCATAAAAAAGCCGCTCACGCAAGTGAACGGCTTTGGTCAAGCGCGCAGCCTTCAATCAGCCAGGCTTTTACTGACCACTTCAAACACGTCGCTGGACAGGTTGCCGGAATCACGAATACGCACCAGCTCGGCCTTCATCAGCCCCTGGCGGGCACTGTCGTACTTGCGCCAGCGCGTCAGCGGCGCCAACTGACGCGAGGCGATTTGCGGATTGAAGCCATTGAGCTCAATCACCAGATCGGCCAGGAAGCGGTAGCCGGAGCCATCCGCCGCGTGGAAGTTGATCAGGCTCTGGCCGGCAAACGCACCGATGAGCGCACGCACCTTGTTGGGGTTCTTGATAGTGAACGCAGGATGCTGCATCAACGCCTTGACCCGCTCCAGGCCGCCGGGCAACGCGCTGCCTGCCTGTACGCTGAACCATTGATCCATGACCAGCGGGTTGTCCTTGAAGTTTTCGGCGAACACGGCCAACGCCTTGGCCTTCTCTTCGCTGAACGGCGAATTGACCAGCACGGCCAGCGCTGTCAGGCGCTCGGTCATGTTGTCGGCGCTGTCGAACTGCTCAAGGGTGGCGGCCAGGACCTGTGGTTTCTCGCTGAGCATCAGGTAGGACAGCGCGATGTTTTGCAAGGCCCGACGGGCGAAATGCTGCGCTTCGGCCACATACGGCGTGGCTTTCGACAGCTGACGATTGGCGCTGTAACGCGTCCACAGGGCGTCGAAAAGACTGTCGGCAATCTGCTTGCGCACAAATTCGCGAGCCGCGTGGATGGCGTCAACATCAGCCACTTCGCTGATTTCAGTCAGGTAGGCTTCCCCTGGCAGAGAGAGCATTTCGGCGATCATCGCCTGATCCAGCGCCGTGTCGGCCAGCACGGTGCCCAGGGCAGTCACCAGACGCTGATCAAGGACCATGGGCTGGCCCTTCTGGTATTGGCCGATGAGTTCCTGCAGCACCTGCACCGACAGTTGCTGGCCTGCATCCCAGCGATTGAAGCCGTCAGTGTCATGCTGCATGAGGAACATCAACTGATCGCGGTTGTAGGCAAAACCGAGTTTTACCGGTGCGGAGAAACCACGCAACAACGACGGCAGAGGCTGCTCGGCGATGTCGCTAAAGGTGAACGTCTGCTCGGCTTCGGTCACCGAGATCACCCGGCTGTTGCTGCCTGGCGCGTCTTCGCCTTGCAGGCGCAGCGGGATTTCGTCGCCGTGTTTGTCTAGCAAGCCCAGCTCGACCGGAATCACGAACGGCAGCTTGCTTTCGCCTGGCTGGCCCGGTGTGGTCGGGCAGCTTTGACGGAAGGTCAGGCTGTAGGTGCCCGCCGCGCTATCGTAGGCTTCGCTCACCGCCAGCCGTGGTGTGCCCGCCTGACTGTACCAGCGCTTGAACTGGGTCAGATCGACGCCGTTGGCATCTTCCATCGCCTTGATGAAGTCGTCGCAGGTCACGGCCTGGCCGTCATGCCGCTCGAAGTACAGGTCGCTGCCCTTGCGAAAGCCTGCAGCGCCCAACAGGGTGTGAAGCATACCCACTACTTCCGAGCCCTTTTCATACACCGTCAGCGTGTAGAAATTGGAAATCTCGATGAAGCTGTCCGGCCGCACGGCGTGAGCCATGGGCCCGGCGTCTTCGGCGAACTGATGGGTACGCAGGTACGCCACGTCCTGAATGCGCTTGACCGTGGCCGAGTTCATGTCCGAGGAGAAACCGGCATCGCGATAAACCGTGAAGCCTTCCTTGAGCGAAAGCTGGAACCAGTCACGGCAGGTCACGCGGTTGCCCGACCAGTTATGGAAGTACTCGTGGGCAACAATGGCCTCGACCCGCTGGTGCGCGGCATCGGTCGCGGTTTCGGCGCGGGCCAGCACGGCGCTGGAGTTGAAGATGTTGAGGCCCTTGTTCTCCATGGCGCCCATGTTGAAGTCGTTGACCGCGACAATCATGAAGATATCCAGATCGTATTCGCGACCGTAGGCCTCTTCGTCCCAGCGCATGGATTTTTTCAGGCTGGTCATGGCGTGCTGACACTTGTCGAGGTTTTCCGGCTCCACATAGATGCGCAACGCCACTTCGCGATGGCTCTGGGTGGTGAAGGTGTCTTCGACGCACCACAGATCACCGGCCACCAGCGCGAACAGATAGGCTGGCTTCATGAATGGATCTTCCCAGGTCGCCCAATGTCGACCTTCGCCTTCCGGACCGCTGGCAATCGGGTTGCCGTTGGACAGCAGCACTGGGAACTGATGCTTGTCAGCGCTCAGGGTCGTGGTGAACGTGCTCATCACGTCCGGGCGGTCGAGGTAGTAAGTGATCTTGCGAAAACCCTCGGCCTCGCACTGGGTGCAGAACATGCCACTGGACTTGTACAGGCCTTCCAGTGCGGTGTTGGTTTCCGGGTGAATGCGCACGCTGGTGTCGATGGTGAACGATTCGGCCAGTGGCTGCAGGGTCAGGTGGTCTTCAGTCAGCTGGTAGTCGGCGGCGCTCAGCTCGACATCACCCAGGCGCACCGACAGCAGTTCAAGGTCCTGGCCGTCCAGCACCAACGGCGGCAAGCCCGCGCCGTGCGCCGGGTTGCGACGCATGACCAACTGCGCATGGACCAGTGAGTGGTCATCGAACAATTCGAACGTCAGGTGCGTCTCGTCGATGAGGTACTCGGGCGCCTGATAATCCTTCAGGTAGATCATTTGCGGTTGTTCGGTGCGCATGGATGAAACCTCTTACTGATGCACGGCGAGCTGATAGGCCGTGTACTTGCGAATATTGATCACGCCGGTGTCGAAGATCAGATACTGGCCCTTGACTCCCAGCAGGGTGCCTTCGGCGATCGGGTTCTTGTCCAGATTGAAGCTGACGATCTTGGTCGGGTACGCCTCGACGGGGTAGCGGATTTCGATCGGTTCGACGTCATGCAGCATTTGGATGGCCTGCAGGCCGAATCGTTCTTGCAGCGCGACCAGGCCCTCACCGCAGCTGTCGAACATTTGCTGGCGGATCGCGGCAAGGTCAACAGGTTGCGCATCACCCTTGAGCAAGGCGCGCCAGTTGGTGCGATCGGCCACCTGGCTGCGCAGCAGGTCCTCGACGAAACCCGACTGTTGCCGGGTAGCGACCCGCAGGATTGGCAACGCCTGGCTGGCGCCCTGATCCAGCCAGCGCGTCGGCAGCTGGGTGGCGCGGGTGATACCGACTTTGACTCCCGACGAGTTGGCCAGATAGACCACATGATCGGTCATGCAGAATTGCTCGCCCCATGCCGGGTCACGGCAGGTGCCGTGTTCATGGTGACAGCGCTCCGGGCTCATGATGCACAGGTCGCACTGCGCCAGCTTGAGCATGCACGGGTAGCAGTAACCCTGGCTGTAGCTGGTCTTGGTTCGGCGCCCGCAATGGCTGCAATGAATGGCGCCGAGATACTCCAGGCGCACGGTCTTGCCGATCAGCGGATTGACGGGGATTTCAGCGTCTCCCAGGCGAAAGCTGTAGTGAACCTGGGAAGCTTCAAGGCGCGCCGCCATCTTGTTGACTGCTCCACGACCAATCTCGATCAATGGATGGCATCCGACTTGAACAGAATGTTGGCCACCGGCGCGGATTTCGACGCGCACTCCTGCGGGCCCATGTAGCCGGTGCGCTGATCTTCTGGCAGGTTGTGCAGCTCCCACGCAATCAAGGCCTGCAAGGACAGTTCGCGCTGCTCCTGTGTCAGTTTGCGGCCATCGGACCACTTGCCGATTTCAACGGCCAGTTTCAGGCTTTCGTAGATATCGGGGGTGATGTTTTCAATCATTTCAGCAAAAGAGGACATGCCGTGCTCCAGCTCTCAAATTAAATGCATGAGAAATATTACGCCCTGACCCGGGCAATCGCCCCGCCGATCAGACCGGTTACGCAGCCGATAATCAGGCCGCCGACGTGGGCGCCGTTGGCGATTTCGCCAAACCCGAGCAGGCTCACCAGGCCAGACAGACACAACGCCAGCCAGACCAGCATCATCACCAGCACGCCACGCGGCAGGCGATACAAGGGGTTAGGCGCCAGCAGCTGAAAGATCCAGCAGTGGCCCAGCAGGCCATACAGCACCCCGGACAAACCGCCAAACAGGCTGGCACCACTGACCTGATATTGCACGCCATTGGACACCGCACTGAACAACAGCGTCAGGCCCAGCAGCTGCCAGCCGCTCTGGCCCCACTCGATGCGACGCCCCAATTCCCAATACCACAGGGCGTTCATGGCCAGGTGCAGGATGCCGAAATGGATCAGCATTGGCGTGACGATCCGCCACCACTGGCCACTGGCAAGGCTGTCGGCCAGTGGCACGAACGTGGCGTAATCACCCTGCGCACGGAAATCAAGAAACGTCAGCCAGCGCACGGCTTCAAGATTTTCCCCCAGCAAGGTAATGGCACCGACGATCAGACAGGCCAGCAGCACCAGGGCGGTGATCGGGCTTTGCCGCAACTGCTGAACAAAGCCGCGCCCCGGCGCCTGGCCAGTCTGCTCGCCAGGCGGCAACTGGTAATGTTCATCGCCTTGCGGGTATTGCTGATACAACGCGCGAACATCGTCAGCCAGTTGCGGCGTATCCGGCACCCACAGCACTTGCTCGCCCGCCTCCTCGCTGACCCGATGGGGCACGCGCAGGCGATTGAGCAGGCTGACGAAACCGCTGAGGTCGGTGCTCAGGGGCAGACGCAATACGGCAACAGGACTCATCAGACAGCCTCGGGACGTTCAACATCCACCCAGACGAATTTATCCGGGTCGATGCAGGTTTCCTGGTCGAGTCGATACGCCACCAGCTTGCCGTAAAGTACGGCGCTGTAATCCAGGCAGGCCAGATTCGGCCGGATCGGGGCGGGAATGCCGCTGCGCCAGTAGTGGCCGACGAACAGCATCGGCTCGTCGGCTCCATAACGCAGCAGCGCGTTTTTTTCGGTGGTAGACAACGGTGTCTTGGCCACGCCCTCGGGCAGCGCGTCAGGCTGAAACACCACATCGCCATAGGTCTGCGGATCATCTTCCCAGAACTTGGTGCGGAAAAACGCCCGGGTCAGGCCATCACCGCCGGTCAGGGTCATGCCATGGGGCAGGCGCATATCGGTGCCGCGCAGCAGGCGATCAAACACGGCACAGGCGAAGCTGCCGGGCACCGCCGACGCCTGGACAAACTGCCGATTGATGCAGGCGCCACCCATCATGCTCAGCAGCGGCGTAACCAGGCTGGCATCCCAACAGGCATGCACCACCCGAAAGCGCCCGGCGTCCATGAACATTGGCAGCTCGTAGAACCAGTCGACGAACTCCGCCCATTCCGCCGGGTAACGCTCGAATTGATCAAGGGTTTCACCCATGAGTCTGGCATGGCGCAGAGAGTGTTCGCGGACGAACTGTTTGCCGCTCTCGGGGGGTGCAGGCGTGTGCCAGCCCAGCGCATTGAATTCATGATTGCCCATGATGCACAGGGCATGACCGGCCACCACCATGTCGCGCACGATATGCAGTGCTTCGCGTATCAGCGGGCCACGGTCAATGATGTCGCCGAGGAACAGCGCAATGCGCTCGGGATGACGCCAGACACCGGCCACAAAGCGGTAGCCCATGAGGCTAAGCAGCTTCTCCAGCGTGTGGGCACATCCATGCACGTCACCGATCAGATCGTAGCTACGCGCGGGATCGAGCATCAGTCGCCTCCACCACCAAGTCGGCTACCCCAGCCCAGCTTGGTGCGACAGACTTCGTAATAATTGTGATCAAGAGGATGAATCAGACGCAGCTTCTGCGGCTTCTTGCTGACCGTGATGGTATCGCCCGGCGCGCAGGTGAAATGGTTCTGGCCGTCGCACGACACCTGCGGGTAGATGGTCATGTCCTTGGACACCACGATCTTCAACTCGCTGTTGCCGTCGACCACAATGGGCCGCCCGGACAGCGTGTGCGGGTACATCGGCACAATGACGATGGCGTCCAGCTTGGGGTGCATGATCGGGCCGCCGGCAGACAGCGCGTAGGCGGTAGAGCCGGTCGGCGTGGCAACGATCAGGCCGTCGGCCTTCTGGCTGCAGACGAACTGGCCATCGATGTAGATCTCGAATTCGATCATCCGCGTCGATTTGCCGGGGTGCAGAACCACATCGTTGAGGGCATCGCCCTGGCCGATGGCCTCGCCGTGGCGGCGCACTTCAGCCTGCAGCAGGAAGCGGTTTTCAACCAGATAATGGCCGTCGAGTACCTCGGCGACTTTGACTTCCAGCTCGTCCGGACGAATATCGGTCAGAAAACCCAGGCTGCCGCGGTTGATGCCCAGCACTGGCGTGTTGTGTTTGGCCAGCGCCCGGGCCGCACCCAGCAGACTGCCGTCGCCCCCCACTACGATCACCAGATCACAGACTTCGCCGAGCATCTTGCGTGAGGATGTCTGCAAGCCGTGCCCCGGCAGCACGTCGGCGATGGTGTCTTCCAGAATCACGTGCAGGTGGCGTTCCAGCAGGAATCTCTTGAGTCGGCGCACGGTATCGAGCACCTGAACACTGCCCAGGCGACCGATGATGCCGATATTGCGAAATTGCTCCATGGGGCTCCTGCAGATTGGCGATGCGGCTTAAAGACGGAGATTATGGGCGAAAGGCCGGGGCAGCGGCAAACGATCGTTCCCACACAGCCCCCCAAGCGCCCTGACCTGCCTGAGCCTGCTCGTCACTGAGCCTTTTTTGTGCGCGGCAGCAGGATCGCCAGAATCCCCAGCAGCGGCAGGTAGGAGCACAGCTTATAAACGAACAGAATGCCGTGGCTGTCGGCCAGATAACCAAGCAGCGCCGCGCCGATCCCGCCAAAGCCGAACATCAGACCGAAGAAAATCCCGGCGATCATGCCGACATTGCCCGGCACTAGCTCCTGGGCGTAGACCACGATGGCGGAAAAGGCGGAGGCAAGGATAAAGCCGATGATCACACTGAGAATGCTGGTCCAGAACAGGTCAGCATAAGGCAGCGCGAGAGTGAATGGCGCAGCGCCAAGGATCGAGAACCAGATCACCGCCTTGCGCCCGATCCGGTCGCCAATCGGCCCGCCGAAGAAGGTGCCAGCGGCCACAGCGCCGAGGAACAGGAACAGGTAGAGCTGGGAGCTGGCCACCGAGAGGTCGAATTTCTCGATCAGATAAAAAGTGAAATAGCTGGTGATGCTGGACATATAGAAAAATTTGGAAAAAATCAGAAACGCCAAGACCACCAGCGCGCCGGTCACCCGCGCCTTCGACAGGCCATGACTGGCGGCCTGGCCCTGCTTGAGCTTGAACAGGGTCAAGTGAGCGCGATACCAGCGGCTGATGGCGTACAGCAAGCCGACGGAAAACAGCGCCACCAGGCCAAACCAGGCGACATGGCCCTGGCCGAACGGAATGATGATCGCCGCCGCCAGCAGCGGACCGAAGGCCGAACCGGTGTTGCCGCCCACCTGGAACGTCGATTGCGCCAGGCCAAAGCGTCCGCCGGAAGCAAGCCTGGCAATGCGCGAGGCCTCGGGATGGAAGGTCGAGGAGCCGATGCCGATCAGCGCCGACGCCAGCAGAATCATCGGAAAACTGCCAACCATCGACAGCATCAGAATACCCAGCAGCGTGCACAGCGAGCCTACGGGTAGCACCAGCGGGTTGGGATGGCGGTCGGTGTAATAGCCGACCCAGGGTTGCAGCAGCGAGGCGGTGATCTGAAACGTCAGGGTGATCAGGCCGACCTGGGTGAAAGTCAGCCCGTAGCTGGCCTTGAGCAGCGGGTAGATCGACGGCAAGACCGCTTGAATCAGGTCATTGACCAGATGCGCCAGCGCCACCGCGCCGATGATACGCATGACCAGCGGGCTGCTGGTGCTGGATGCTGGCGCCGGGGCTGGAATCGCAGTCGCGGTGGAAGAAGTGTTGCTGACGTCCATGAAAATCATCCGGGTAACGAGAGGACGTGCCACGACTCCTGATTGCAAGATGTGTCAGCGGCACCTGGCCCGCCAATGTGCCATTTTTCAGTGCACCGCTGCCACATTTTGTTGCAGGCATTTCCCGATTGGCCTGCTAGGCCGTGGCGCTCACAGCGCTGCCCTTCTCGCTCTGGGCCACGTCGTGCAACGAGATGCGGGACGTTTCCGGCAGCGCCAGGCCGCCTGCCAGCGCCAGCAACGCCACCGCAATCAGATAAAACGCAGGCGACAGGTTGCTGCCCGTGGTGCTGATCAGCCAGGTCGCCACCAGTGGTGCGGTGCCCCCGAAAATGGTGTACGCCATGTTGTAAGTGATTGCCGATGCGGTATAGCGGGTGCGGGTTGGAAAGGTTTCCGAGAGCAAGGCCGCTGTCACTACGCCGCACAGCACGGCACCCACCGCCAGCAGCATGACACCGACGACGGAGGCGGCGAACGATCCCGAACTGGCCAGCCAGAACGATGGCAACACCACCACGATCAACAACGCGCAGGCGGTCTTGACGGTCAGGCGACGGCCGACCTTGTCCGAATACAGCCCTGCCAGCGGGCAGATGGCGGCGGCAAACAGCAGCGCGATCAGCGACACCAGCAGCGCCGTGGCACGGCTGAGACCGCCCGCCACTTGCAGGTAGGTGGCGAAATAGGTGGTGAACATATAGAACGACAGTGCGGTCAGGGAAACGAATGCGCCCAGACAGCAAATCGCCGCGCCATGATTGCGCAGGGTGTCCTTGAGGGGCGAATGGGCCACGTCACGCTCCTCGGTTACGGCCTGGAACGCCGGGGTTTCATCCAGTTTCCAGCGCAGATACAGCCCCACCAGGCCCAACGGCGCCGCGATCAGAAACGGCAGGCGCCAGCCCCAGCTGCCCATGGCCTCAGGCGACAGCGATGCTTCGAGGGCGTAAGCCACCACCGCCGCAGCGGCAAAGGCCGAGAAAGTCGACACCGGGACGAAGCTGCCGTACCACGCCCGCCGATCACTGGGCGCATGTTCCATCAGGTAGGCGCAGGCGCCGGCGTACTCGCCGCCCGCCGAAAAACCCTGGGCGCAACGAATCAGCGTCAGCAGGATCGGCGCCATCACGCCAATGGCCGCGTAAGTAGGCAGCAGCCCGATCAGGGTGGTGGCCGCCGCCATCAACAAAATTGTCATCGCCAGGGTTTTCTTGCGGCCGATACGATCACCCAGCATGCCAAAAAACACCCCGCCTAACGGGCGAAAGGCAAAGGCTACGGCAAACACCGCGAAGGTCTTGAGCAACGCCGCGCTGGCGTCGCCGCTGGGAAAGAACTGTTGGGCAATGGCAGTGGCGAGAAAGCCGTAGATGGCGAAGTCGAACCACTCGACGAAATTACCGATGGCCGCAGCGACGATTACCTTTTTCAGGGTTTGCGGGCTGACCTGCTGTGTGGCGTTGCTCGTCATGCTGACCTCGACATTCATCAGGAAGCTATCGATTATCGGGACAGTCCCTGCGGCGGCTCACTCCAGAAGTATCCTCCGCGTATTCAGGACCGACGCACCGCTGACCAACAGCGCAGGATTCATGCCACCGCTATGAAAGCGCCATGGCGCGACGCCCTTGCAGTCCCCCGGTATGCACGAAGATCAGGCGCGTGCCGGGGGCGAAGCGGCCAGCCTTAACCTCATCGTGCAGCGCCAGCAAAGCCTTGCCGGTGTACAGCGGATCTAGCGCAATACCGCAGAGGGATTCGCTTTCAGCAATGAACGCGAGCAACTGCGGGTCCACCTTGCCAAACCCTCCACGACTGGCGGCGATGAGATGAAAGCCAGACGACGGACGTAGAAGTGAAATCAGTGGGAGCGAGCTTGCTCGCGAAGAGGCCGGTAAATCCTCAGCACATTCAGCAGACACACCACCGCCATCGCGGGCAAGCGCGCTCCTACAGCGGGGTGATGGAGAATTATCGTGTGAAAACGAAATCGGTGGGAGCGAGCTTGCTCGCGAAGAGGCCGGTGCATCCTCAGCGCATTCAGCAGACACACCACCGCCATCGCGGGCAAGCGCGCTCCTACAGCGGGGTGATGGAGAATCATCGTGCGAAAACGAAATCGGTGGGAGCGAGCTTGCTCGCGAAGAGGCCGGTAAATCCGCCGCGCATTCAGCAGACACACCACCGCCATCGCGGGCAAGCGCGCTGTGCTGTTCAAGGATAGCGGCGATATTTTCCTCGACGCCATGGCCATCCGGCACTGCCAGCGCACCATAGACCGGCTGCAATCCACCTTGCGCCAGCACCAGACCCGCCAGGGTGGTGCCGGTCCCGGCAGCCAGCCACCAGCCGTCATGATCGTCCCAGCCCAGGGTGCTCAACTGGCTGCGCGCCATGGGCAGCAGCGCTGCGCAGCCAAGCGCACCGGGCAACCCGCCACCGCCCTCGGGCACAGGATGAAAATGGGGGTACTGCGCTCGCCACGGTTGCCAGAAACCCGCCTCGTGCCGCGCCCGATATCCGCCATAACCCAGCCAGTGCAACTCCATGCCCCAGGCCTGCAAGTCCCGCGTGGTGGGCGTCTGCACGGCATGGCCACGCAGCAGGCCGACAGTTGTGAAGCCAAAGCGCTTGCCTGCCGCCGCCAGGGCATGCAGATGATTGGAATGCGCACCGCCCAGGCTGATGACGCCCTCGGCACCCGCACGATGGGCTGCGTCAAGGTGATGCGTCAGCTTGAACCACTTGTTGCCGCTGATCAGCGGGTCAATCAAGTCCAGTCGCAGCACAGCCACCTCAACCCGCGCCTGGGCAAGCCAGGGCAGATCGAGTATCTGAAGCGGCGCGTGAGGTTGCCAGTCAACAGCAGGAATAGACACGAGAAGGCCAAAGGCAAAGAGCGGCAGTTTAGCGCATTGCATCACGCCTGCCGCACTGGGTTGGCCTCAGCAATCAATCAGATGGTTCACAACTGCGCCGCGAGCCTTGACCCCTGATCAATCGCCCGCTTGGCGTCCAGCTCCGCGGCCACATCGGCGCCACCGATCAGGTGCACCGCCTGCCCCGCCTCGCTCAGACCGTCATACAACTCGCGCAGCGGATCCTGGCCCGCACAGATGACGATGTTGTCCACCGCCAGCAATCGTTCCTCGCCTTCGCCAATACGAATGTGCAAACCCGCGTCGTCGATTCGCAGGTACTCGACGCTGTTGAGCATCTGCACCTGCTTGTTCTTCAGGCCCGTGCGATGAATCCAGCCGGTGGTCTTGCCCAGGCCATCGCCAACCTTGCTCGCCTTGCGCTGCAGCAGGTAAACCTGACGCGCGGGCGCGTGAGGGTGCGCCTCGATACCCGCCACGCCACCACGCGCCTTGAGGGTCACGTCGATCCCCCACTCCTTCCAGAAGGCGGCGCGGTCCAGGCTGGTGGCGACGCCCTGATGCACAAGAAACTCGGACACGTCAAAGCCGATGCCACCGGCACCAATCACTGCCACCCGATGCCCCACCGGCTTGCGCTGCAGGATCACGTCCAGGTAGCTCAGCACCATGGGGTGGTCAATGCCGGGGATGGCGGGCATGCGCGGGGCAATGCCGGTAGCGAGGATAATGTCGTCGTAACCGGCGCCCAGCAGGTCCGCCAGTGCCACGCGGGTGTTGAGGCGCACGTCGACACCGGTGGTCTGCAGCTTGCGGCCAAAGTAACGCAGGGTTTCAAAGAACTCTTCCTTGCCCGGCACCCGTTTGGCGATGTTGAACTGCCCGCCGATTTCGCTGGCCGAGTCGAACAGCGTGACCCGATGTCCGCGCTCGGCGGCCACGCTGGCCGCCGCCAGACCTGCGGGACCGGCGCCGACCACCGCGATGTTCTTGCCATGGGCGGTCGGCAGATAGTTGAGCTCGGTCTCATGGCAGGCGCGCGGATTGACCAGGCAACTGGTCAGCTTGCCGCCGAAGGTGTGATCCAGGCACGCCTGATTGCAGCCGATGCAGGTGTTGATTTCATCGCCACGCCCTGCAGCGGCCTTGCTGACGAACTGCGAATCAGCCAGAAAAGGCCGCGCCATGGACACCATGTCGGCGTCTCCTTCGCTGAGAATCTGCTCGGCGATTTCAGGCGTGTTGATGCGATTGGTGGTAATCAGCGGGATAGTGACTGATCCGCGCAGCTTGGCCGTGACCTTGCTGAACGCCGCCCGCGGTACCTTGGTCGCAATGGTCGGGATCCGGGCTTCGTGCCAGCCGATGCCGGTATTGATGAGCGTCGCCCCTGCGGCCTCGATGGCCTTGGCCAGCTGCACGATTTCTTCCCAACTGCTACCGCCTTCCACCAGATCAAGCATCGACAAGCGAAAGATGATGATGAAATCGGCGCCAACGGCTTGTCTTACCCGGCGAACGATTTCCACCGGCAAGCGCATGCGGTTCTCGTAACTGCCGCCCCAGCGGTCGGTGCGGTGATTGGTGTGAGCGGCCAGGAATTGATTGATGAAGTAGCCTTCGGAACCCATGATCTCGACGCCGTCATAAGCAGCGCTGCGGGCCAGAACCGAGCAGGTGACAAAGTCGGCGATCTGCTTTTCGATCCCCGCCTCATCCAGCTCACGAGGCGTGAACGGATTGATCGGCGCCTGGATCGCACTGGGTGCAACCTGATTCTTGCTGTAGGCGTAACGCCCGGCATGCAGAATCTGCATGCAAATCTTGCCGCCCGCGTCATGTACCGCCTGCGTGACAATGCGGTGCTGTGCAGCCTCTGCTTCGCTGGTCAGCCTGGCGGCGCCGCTATAGACGCCGCCCTCTTCATTGGGGGCAATGCCGCCGGTGACCATGAGCCCGACGCCGCCGCTGGCTCGTTCGGCAAAATACACCGCCATGCGCTCGAAACCGCCTGGTTTTTCTTCAAGACCGGTGTGCATTGACCCCATCAGAGTGCGATTGCGCAAGGTGGTAAAACCCAGATCCAGCGGCGCGAGCAGGTGCGGGTAATGAGCGGCGGCCATAAATACTCCATCGGGCAGGTCACGGATGCGGCTGCCTTGGGCAGTCGTCAATTATTCAGGCGCAATAGCCTGTTCAGCGCACCACAATAAAGACGCCACGCATTGCGCTCAATGACCTTAAGTGACAAGTTAATGATCATTGTGTGCGCGTTTATCTCATCCGCCTTGCCCTGCGTCATCACCTGGCTCAGTTGCGCACATTTCATTTAGCGAGGCCCGTCTCAGCACCTAGACTGTAGGCGATTTTGCGCAGACCACTAACCCTGCAATAACGGGCCCTGCCGCCCGCAAGGGAGCACATCTTGAACGCCAGCATCACCAGCCTTGAAGGGTTTCACGTCCGCCAGCACCAGGGCGTGGTTGAATTTCCGCTGCATTACATGCGCGGCGGCACTTCAACGGGCGTTGTCATCCTCGAATCGTTATTGCCGCAGGATGAAGCGCTGCGTGACGAGCTGCTGCGTCATCTGATGGGCGTGCCGCTCGCCGGGCAGTTGCCAGGCAACAAGCAGACCACTGGCCTGGGGCGTGGACCGGCGACCAGCAACAAGGTGTTCCTGGCGCGAATCGAAAACCGCGCAGGCCATCAACAGATAGTCAGCACCCTGGCGCAGCTGGCGAGCGATCACGCGGACATCGACTGGAGTGTCAATTGCGGCAACATGTCCTCCGCCTTGCCGTTGTGGGCCATCGACTGCGGACTGATCCAGGCCCCGGCCACCGGCGCCTGTGACATAGAGATCCGCAACACCAACACCGGCGTGCTGACCCTGGCGCGCATGAGCCGCAACGTGCAGGGCCATTACCTCTGCGCCGAGATTCCTGGCGTCCTCGGCGCCTTCCCCAGCGTTGATCTGTTTTTGCAATCGCCGGTAGGTAACAAGACCGGCGCGTTGTTGCCCACGGGTGCGGTGGTGGATGTGTTGGGTGGCCATCAGGTGTCATGTGTTGACGTCGCAGTGCCCATGGTGATCGCTGACGCGGCGAGCTTTGGCAAGACCGGTCACGAACCCGTTGCCGAGCTTGAAGCGGATGCCGTGTTCATGGCAGCGTTGAAACAGGTGTGGGTGGCCGCAGGCTTGAAAATGGGCCTGCGACGGCGTGATGGCGAGCTCATGAGTCGCGCGGAGATTGAACGCAGTGAAACCGTGCCCAAAGTTTGCATTGTTGGCGCGCCACGCGAGGGCGGCAACATCGCCGTGCGCTACTTCACGCCACAGACCGGCCATTCGTCCATGGCCGTTTCCGGTGGCTGCTGCCTTGCCGCCGCATGCCTGATCCCAGGGACCACCGCGCACGCGCTTGCTCAGGGAGTGACCCAACCCGGCGAGGCTTACACAGACATCGAAGTCAGCATCGAAAACCCGGCTGGCAGGCTGGACACTACCGTGGTGGCGCGCCGCTTCGATCAGCAGTTGCAGATCCAGAGCGCAGCCTACCGGCGCAGCGCGCAAATCCTGATGCGCGGCCACGTGGCGCTGTATCGTGCATCGCCTGAACTGATCAACAGCCTGAGCGCTGCCGGGTACGATTAATCAACAGGTAAAGGTGCGTTTTGGGATCCAATCAGCGTGATGGAAAACAGTTCGTTAAGCCGTTGTTTTCCCGTAGTCTCGGCACCTTCAGGATTCAGCCACCCTTGGGATCGACAGCATTTCTCACCTTATGCGTACATTTTTCACCATCATCTTCGGCGTCACTTTGACAGCAGCGCTCGTGGCTTACGGCTACTGGACCCAACAGCGCCCGGTGGGCCACTACTTGTCGGATCTGCGCATCCAGCTGGCGGTTGATGAAGGCCAGCCGGGAACGCGTGGCAATCTGCTGGGTATCCAGCCCGAGCTGTTCCCGGCCGACTATCAGAGCACCGAGCGCCTGCATCGCAAGCTCGCTGCCTATCTGCAACAGGCACGCGACAGTGGCCTGCTCAATGAGCGCACCATCGTCGTGTTGCCCGAACACGTCGGCACCTGGCTGTTTGCAAGCGGCGAGAAAAACCAGGTGTATCAGGCACCGACGCTTACCGAAGCGATGACCTGGGTGTCGCTGAGCAACCCCCTCAAGTTCCTCTCCGCGCTGCTCTCGGCGGGCAGCGGCAAGCGGCTCGACGACGCGCATTGGCGGATGAAGGCGTCGGCCATGGCCGAGCAATACCAATCGCTGTTTGGCGGCTTGGCCAGGGAGTTTGGAGTCACGCTGGTGGCGGGCTCCATCGTGCTGCCCGAACCTGCCGTCGTCCACGGCCAACTGAAACCCGGCAGTGGCCCCTTGTACAACAGCAGCGTGGCGTTCGGCCGCGACGGCACGCCCATCGGCCAGCCGCAGCGCCAGCTGTTTCCCATGACCTATCGCCACAGCCACATCTCCCCTGCTGCTGCCGACAGCTTGCAGGTCATCGACACGCCGGCCGGGCGCCTGGGCATATTGATAGGCAGTGACAGCTGGTACCCGCGCAACTACGCCAGCCTGAACAAACAGGGCGCCGAGCTGATCGCAGTGCCCGCGCTGGTGATTGGCAGTGGCAAGTGGACCCAGCCCTGGCGTGGCTATCGCACCCCTGAAGTGGTCAGCGAAACCGGGCTGGACAGTCAGCACGTCAGCGAAAGTGAAGCCTGGCAGCGCCTGACGCTGACCAGCCATGCGCCACTGAGCACTGCACGCGCCGGGGTCAGCGTGTTCATGCGCGGGCAACTGTGGGATCAGGGCAGCTCCGGGCACAGCTTCGTCAGCCACGAAGGTCGCCATATCGTCGAGCCCGCGCCGGATGACAAAACCCATCGCGGTGCGCGCATGATCAACATCTGGCTATGAGCATGACGCCCTCGCCCACGCGGCTTGGCGATCTATCGGTGGGTTTCGTCCACAGCCTGGCGGACGCGGTGCTCAGCTATCAGTGCGACCCGCAGCCGTTGCTGGAGCAGTTCGGCCTGGACAGCGTACGCCTGGCCCAAGCGGGTGCCCGGCTGTCGATCCCGCGCTACATGCGCCTGGGGCACGCCGCGATCCAGCTCACCGGTCAGCCAGCCCTGGGGCTGCGCATGGGCCAGTTGAGCCG
Source organism: Pseudomonas viridiflava (assembly GCF_900585905.1). Taxonomy (GTDB): domain Bacteria; phylum Pseudomonadota; class Gammaproteobacteria; order Pseudomonadales; family Pseudomonadaceae; genus Aquipseudomonas. The sequence goes on along the minus strand of NZ_UTVH01000034.1, from coordinate 63,313 downwards.
GATGAGCCAGGCTGGGCTGGCAGGCGTCACCGCCGCGCAGGCGCCCAATGTACGCGAGGCCGCGCGCACGCTGATTCGTTTTGAAGCCCTCTACGGCTCCAATTACCGTGGCCAATCGAGCTTTCATGAGGACGCCGAAGGCGCCTGGCTGCGGTTCTACTCCATCAGTCCCTACAACGGCTACAACCGCTTTGTGGTGGATTCGATACTGACCGGCTGGCTGCAACAGCTGTCATACCTGTGCGGCAGCCGGGTGCTCGCCGAAAAAATCGACATCGAGTTCGACGCGCCGGACTACCTCGCCGCCTACGCCGGGCTCGGCTCGGCGCTGACCTTCAACGCCAGCACCAACCAGCTGCGCCTGGGCCAGGCCACGCTGGCGCTGCGCAACCCGCAGCACTGCCCGAGCACCTGGCGCCACCTGCTGCAGCTGTGCGAAGCCGAGCTGCTGCAGCTCACCCGCACCCGCAGCTTGCGCGAACGTATCAGCCGCCTGCTGGGGCCGTTATTGAATGGGGGGATGGAACCTGATCTGGACGACATCGCTGCGCGGCTCAAACTGCCAACCTGGACCTTGCGTCGCAAGCTGGCTGAGGAGGGCACCGGTTTTCGCGACATCCTCAACGAAACCCGTCGCGATCTGGCGATGACCTACATCCGCGACACTGAGCTTGCGTTCGGGGAAATCGCCTACCTACTGGGCTTTGCCTCGGCAGAGGCCTTTCAACGCGCGTTCAAGCGCTGGGGCGGGCAAACACCCGGGGCGTTCCGCCGCAGCCAGCGCAGCCTGGACTGAAGCCGTTACAGCTCGGTGGCGTCGTCGGCAGGTTCTGGCGGGTCCAGCTCGAATGCCTTGAATTCCAGTACTTCTTCTTGATACTCGTCCATATTGCGCGCCCTCGCGGCTGATCTTTAATGGTGTGTCTCACTGACCACAACCATTACCTTAAAGTGCCGCAGTGAAGGAAAAGTGACGCGGTGATTAAAGATTCTGTGCCGACTGCTTCGCGAGCAAGCTCGCTCCCACCTGATCGGCATTGGCAGGTTGAATCAGGTCAGTGGGAGCGAGCTTGCTCGCGAAAGGGCGAGCAGCGAGCAGCGCTACGGGGCTGGCTGCAACTCGGGCTCGGGCTGAGGCGCAGGGTCGGCGGGGGCTGGTTCAGGCTGAAATGACTCGGCAGGCGCTGGAGCAGGCACTGGCTGGCTGGATTCGGCTGCGGGTTCTGCCACCGGCTGCGGCGCGACCAATGCCGCTGGCTTCGCTGCGGCAGGTGCTACAGGCTCGGGCACACCCAGGTTGGCCTTGGGCACGTCCTTGATATTCGCGGCTTTCTTCGCTTCAGGCGGCATGAAGTTGTCGACCAGCATGAAGAAGCGGTCGTAGAACTTGTCCGAGGCCACGGTTTCGCTGGCCACCTTGACCATGGAATCGTCTGTCGAACCGATGGGCATGGACACCGAGCCCAGCACGCCAACCCCGAGGCTGGCGGAGTTGTTGGTTTTCTTCAGCGCGTAACGGTCCTGCAAGGCGTTGGCAAAAACCGTGGAAGTCTTGCCCGACGCATCGTCGGCGGCGCAGACCACGTTGAAGCTGATCTGCATATGGGTGTCGCCGGTTTGCTGGAAGCTTTTGTTACCGCTGACCACTTTGGGGTCACTGCTGGTGATGATGTAACCCTGGCTAAGCAGCGCACGCCTGGCCGCTTCGCAGGAGGCGGAATCGCTGACCGGGTAGTTTCTGGAAAACGTTCCCGCGTCATCGAAATTCTCATGCTCGTAGACTGCGGTTTTCTTCGAGGAACAGCCCGCAACTGCCAGCAAAGCAAGGGCGCAGCACGCGGTACGGAAGTTAACTGAGTTAGGCATCAAGTATCCTGGGCATAAACGGTCCGCAAGACTGCGGACTGGAAAACGTCGGTAAGTCTGCAACAAGGCAGGCGCAGGATCAACGCGCAGATTGCGGGGACGTCCTCGGAACGACAAACAGACCGCATTGGAAGGCGCGTCTCAGGCATCCGGCGCCGCGCGTTATTTTGCGCCCGACGATCCCGGCTCCCCGTCCCAGGCCGGTTCCGCCGGGAAACGCAGGGCAAGCAGATCGAGCATGGCGCGCAGGGCCGAGGACGTGTGCTTGCGCGACGCGTAGACGGCAAAAATACTCAGTTGCAGCGGCTCGTATTCTTGCAACAGCGCGGTCAGCTGACCTTGCCGTATCAGCGGCGCTGCCAGATACGTCGGCAACAACGCCACCCCGGCTACCCAACAACATTCATGTCTGGATGGCCGATACCCAGAGCGCCAAGTCCCACATGGACTGGCTGGCGACACTGGCAACCATCGAAAAGCTCGAGCCGGCGATTATCGTGCCGGGGTATTTCCTTCCGGGGGATTGCCGAGATAGACGCCCAGTATCCGAATCTGGTCGACGAATCGTCCCTGGAACTGAGTGCCAAAGTGGCCAAAGGCGAAATGAAGTGGTGAGTGCTGAATAAGCGATTGATGACACCATCAATTTTCAGGCAAAAAAAAGCGACCCGTTAAGGTCGCTTTCTTTCGCTTCAAGGAGTTCAAGGGCCTTGAAGCTATGTATGGCGCAGCGGACGGGACTCGAACCCGCGACCCCCGGCGTGACAGGCCGGTATTCTAACCGACTGAACTACCGCTGCTTGTCGGTGGACTTTCGTCCGGTGTTACTTTTTTTACATCCGTAAGTTGCTTCTGCAACCCATTCTGCTTTATCAGCAGAAACTCACGAAGTGGTGGGTGATGACGGGATCGAACCGCCGACCCGCTGCTTGTAAGGCAGCTGCTCTCCCAGCTGAGCTAATCACCCTTTGCTTCGTTGAGGCCGCGAAATTTACGCACCTAACGAACCTAAGTCAATAGCCTGCTTGAAGTTTTTTTCAAAGAAGGTTCGAGCTGCAAGTTTCAAGCTGTCGGCCAAAAGCAAAAAAGCGAACCCAAAGGCTCGCTGTATCTTGCAGCTTTAAACCTGAAGCCGGGTGAGGCTACTGATAGATCATTTTTTTACTGACGCCGCCATCGACCACAAATTCCTGCCCGGTGACAAAACCGGCATTGCGTGACAGTAACCATGCAACTATTGCTGCCACGTCTTCTACCGTCCCCACCCTCCCCGCCGGATGCTGCGCGTGATCGGCCTCGGACAGCGGCTCTGCCCTTCGTACCGACGGGTCTCGCGCATCGATCCATCCAGGGCTCACGGCATTGACTCTGATTTCCGGGCCGAGGCTGACAGCCAGGGCATGGGTCATCGCCAGCAGGCCGCCTTTGCTCGCTGCATAGGCTTCAGTGTCGGGTTCAGACTGCCGGGCGCGTGTGGACGTCAGATTGACGATGCTGCCCGCATGAGCACGCAGGTAGGGCGCGCAGTGCTTGGCCAGCAACATCGGACCGCCAAGGTTGATGCCCAGCACGCGATTCCAGTGCGCCAGACTGAGGCTTTCCAGGGGCGGATTGTGTGGATCGGCAATCGCCGCATTGCATACGAGCGCATCAAGGCGACCAAACCTGCCGATGACGGTGGCAACGCTGGCCGCCACCTGCTCTTCACTGGCGACGTCCGTGGCAACGAAGGTGGCATGATCGCCCAGGGCGTCGGCCACCCTGGCGCCACGTGCACGGTCGACGTCCAGTAGCACCACCTGCCAGCCTTCGCTGATCAGCCAGGCCGAGATGCCCAGCCCGATGCCCCGCGCTGCGCCTGTCACCAACGCCACCCGCCCGCGACTGACGCTGGCGGGTGGCAGCTCCCAGTCGGTCACAAGGCTGCCAGCCCGCGCGCCAGATCGGCCTTGAGGTCGCTAACCTCTTCCAGCCCCACCGCGACCCGGATCATGCTGTCGCGGATACCGGCCGCTTCGCGCTCCGCCACTGACAGGCGACCATGGGACGTCGTGCTCGGGTGCGTAATGGTGGTCTTGCTGTCGCCAAGGTTGGCAGTAATGGAAATCAGCCGCGTCGCATCGATAAAACGCCAGGCGCCATCCTTGCCGCCCTTGACCTCGAAGCTGACGACCGCGCCGAAGCCTTTCTGCTGACGCTTGGCCAGGGCGTGCTGGGGATGGCTTTCGAGCCCGGCGTAGTAAACCCGCTCGATGCCGTCCTGCTGCTCCAGCCATTGCGCCAGTTCCAGGGCGCTGGCGCAGTGAGCGCGCATGCGCAGGCTCAGTGTTTCCAGGCCCTTGAGGAAAATCCAGGCATTGAACGGGCTCAACGTTGGCCCGGCCGTGCGCAGGTAACCCACCACTTCCTTCATCAACTCGCCACGCCCAGCCACGACCCCGCCCATGCAGCGACCCTGGCCGTCGATGAACTTGGTGGCCGAATGCACGACGACATCAGCGCCCAGTGTCAATGGCTGCTGCAGCGCGGGCGTACAGAAGCAGTTGTCGACCACCAGCAAGGTGCCCTTGGCGTGGGCGATCTCTGCCAGGGCCGCGATGTCCACCAGCTCAGCCAGAGGATTGGAAGGCGATTCGACGAAGAGCATCCTGGTGTTGCTCTTGATTGCCGCATCCCAGCCGGACAATTCGGCCAGGGGCACGTAATCGACCTCGACGCCGAAACGCTTCAGGTACTTCTCGAACAGGCTGATGGTGGAGCCGAATACACTGCGCGACACCAGCACATGGTCGCCTGCGCTGCAGAAGCTCATGACCACGGCCATGATCGCGGCCATGCCGGTCGCCGTCGCGACGGCCTCCTCGGCACCTTCGAGTGCGGCGATACGCTCCTCGAACGAGCGCACCGTCGGATTGGTGTAACGCGAGTAGACGTTGCCCGGCACCTCGCCGGAGAACCGCGCAGCTGCATCGGCAGCCGTGCGGAAAACATAGCTTGAGGTGAAGAACATCGGGTCGCCGTGCTCGGCTTCCGGGGTGCGGTGTTGACCGGCACGTACCGCCAGTGTGTCAAAGCCTACGCCTTCAAGGTCGCTGTCCAGCCGACCTGCATCCCATTCCTGCGTCATATGCCCAATCCCGATATCAGTTGTTGTACAGATCGATGATCGCACTCACGGCCTGAGTCTTGACCTTGGAGGCGTCATTACGCGCCTGCTCGATCTTGTTCAGGTAATGGGCGTCGATATCGCCAGTCACATACTTGCCGTCAAAGACCGAACAATCGAAGTTGTCGATCTTGATCTTCTTGCTACCACTGACAGCCTCGATCAGGTCGTTGAGGTCCTGATACACCAGCCAGTCGGCACCGATGAGGTCGGCCACGTCCTGGGTGGAGCGGTTATGGGCAATCAGCTCGTGAGCACTCGGCATATCGATGCCGTAGACGTTGGGGTAACGCACCGCCGGAGCGGCCGAGCAGAAGTAAACATTCTTGGCGCCCGCTTCCCGCGCCATCTGGATGATCTGCTTGCAGGTGGTGCCGCGCACGATGGAGTCGTCCACCAGCATCACGTTCTTGCCGCGAAATTCAAGTTCGATAGCGTTGAGCTTCTGGCGCACGGACTTCTTGCGCGCCGCCTGCCCGGGCATGATGAACGTGCGCCCGATGTAGCGGTTCTTGACGAAACCTTCGCGGAACTTGACGCCCAGGTGGTTGGCCAGTTCCAGGGCCGCAGTACGGCTGGTATCGGGAATCGGGATAACCACGTCGATGTCGTGATCCGGGCGCTCGCGCAGGATCTTGTCGGCCAGCTTTTCACCCATGCGCAGACGCGCCTTGTACACCGAAATGCCGTCGATGATCGAATCCGGACGCGCCAGATAGACGTGTTCGAAAATGCACGGCGCGTACTTCGGGTTGGTGGCGCACTGGCGGGTGTGCAGCTTGCCGTCTTCGGTGATGTACACCGCTTCGCCCGGCGCAAGGTCGCGGATCAGCGTGAAACCGAGCACGTCCAGGGACACGCTCTCGGACGCGATCATGTACTCGACGCCTTCGTCGGTGTGACGCTGACCGAAGACAATCGGGCGAATGGCATCGGGATCACGGAAACCGACAATGCCGTAACCGGTGATCATCGCCACCACGGCGTAGCCACCTCGGCAGCGTTTGTGCACGTCAGTCACTGCCGCGAAGATATCTTCTTCGGTAGGCTGCAACTTGCCGCGCACCGCCAGCTCGTGGGCGAATACGTTAAGCAACACTTCAGAATCGGAGTTGGTGTTGACGTGGCGCAGGTCGGATTCGTAAATCTCCTTGGCCAACTGCTCGACGTTGGTCAGGTTGCCGTTGTGCGCCAGGGTGATGCCGTACGGCGAGTTGACGTAGAACGGCTGCGCCTCGGCCGAGGTAGAACTGCCAGCGGTGGGGTAACGCACATGGCCGATGCCCATGTGGCCGACCAGCCGCTGCATGTGACGCTGATGAAACACATCACGCACCAGACCGTTGTCCTTGCGCAGAAACAGACGGCCATCATGGCTGGTGACGATACCGGCAGCGTCCTGGCCGCGGTGCTGGAGGACGGTGAGCGCGTCATACAGCGCCTGATTGACGTTCGACTTGCCGACGATACCGACGATGCCACACATGCGACACAACCCCTTACTTAGTGGTACTGGATTTACCGGGCACTTCCTGCGGCGGTGTGGCCGGCAGAAGATGATCCTTGAACGGCAGCTCAGCAGGAATGCTGATGCCGCTGGCGAGCCACTTGCTGGACATCCCGAGAATCAGGTTTTTCGACCAGTCAGCGACCATGAGAAACTGCGGCACCAGCCTCGACTGCTGCCACCATTGATCCTGTTGCACCGGGCCGAGGCTCAACAGCCCGACCGCAACAACGACAAGCAGGGCTCCGCGCGCTGCGCCAAAGACCATGCCGAGGAAGCGATCGGTGCCGGAAAGCCCGGTGACACGAATCAGTTCCCCAATGAGAAAGTTGATCATTGCGCCGACCAGCAAGGTGGCGACGAACAGGATAGTACAGGCTGCGATGACGCGGAACGACGGGGTTTCGATATAACTGACCAGATACAGCGACAGCCCGGCGCCGAACATCCAGGCGACGACACCTGCAATGATCCATGTCACCAGCGACAACGCTTCCTTGACGAAGCCGCGCTTGAGACTGATCAGTGCGGAGATAGCGACGATCCCGAGGATCGCCCAGTCGACCGGGGTAAAGGGCACGTTTGAGCCTGCGAACAGATAAGGCGGCGGATTTTAGCAGAGCCCCAGCCTGTCGGTAAGCAGGATTTCCGGCAGGCTGCGATTGATAGGCCTCTGTCAGCCCTGCTCAGGCTGGAAACGCACCACGATACCCTTGAGTTTCTGCTGCTTGTCGAGCTGATCACGCAGGCGGTCTGCCTCGGCGCGCTGGATCAGCGGCCCGACAAACACCCGGTTGACCCCACCAGAAGTGCGGATGTAGGCGTTGTAGCCCTGCGTGCGCAAGGTCTTCTGCAGGTTATCGGCATTGGCTCGATTGGACATGCTCGCCAACTGCACCGACCAGCTGACAGACAAACCATTGGCGTCTACTCCGCTGGGCGCTGCAGCTTTAGCGACAGGGGGAGTCGCAGCAGCGGGCGGCGCAGCAGCGGCAGGCGCTGTTGCAGGCGCTGCAGGTTTCGCCGGTACCTTGGCCACCGGCGCAGCAGGCGCCGCGGACTTTGCAGGCTGAGGCTTGGCAGCCGGTGGCGCCGGTGCGATTGGCATTGACGGCGCAGCGGAACTGTCCACTGCTTCATCAGCGCCGGGCTCAGGCTCCACAGGCAATACCTGCGGCTCCGGAACTGCTACCGGATCCACTTGCACCTTGGCCATCGCAGGCGCCTGGGGCGCGGCAGGCGTATCGACCTGAACGTGGCGCGTTTCATCCTCACGCGTGAACAGCATGGGCAGGAAGATCACCGCCACGGCGATCAGCACCAGAGCGCCGACCATACGCTGTTTGAACACGTTATCCAGCAGAGCCATTTGCAGCTTCCTCTCTGGCGTGCCGGGCGATCCATTCCAGGGCCTCGGCTACGCAGTAAAAAGACCCGAATACCAGGATTTCGTCGTCGGTCGTTGCCTGCTCGCACTGAGCCACGAGCGCCAGCGCGACACTGGGGTAGGACGCTACTTCAGCGCCAAGGTTCTCAAGCGCGGCCTGCAATTGAGCCGCTGGCCGGCTGCGGGACGTCGCCAGCGCAGCAACGGCCCAATCATCAATGCTCGCCGCCAGCTCGCCAACCACGCCTGGCAGCTCTTTATCCGCCAACAGCCCGAACACCGCCAAGCGCTTGCCCGCCACCGGCCGTTGCGCCATGCGCCGGGCAAGAAACGCCGCTGCATGGGGGTTGTGGCCGACATCCAGAAGCAGCTTCAACTCGCGGCCGCGCCAAGTGACCGAACGACGATCCAGGCGCCCCACGATACGCGTATCGAGCAGTGCGCGCCGGATCAGCGCGGGCTGCCAGGCAATGTCCAGCAGCGCGAACGCCTGCAGTGCCACCGCCGCGTTCTCCATCGGTAGATCCAGCAACGGCAGATCGCGAAGGACGACCTGCTGCCCTTGACGGTTCCGCCCCTGCCAGTGCCAGCCATCAGCTGTCAGCGACAGCTCGAAATCACGGCCGCGCAACATCAGCGGGCATTCCAGTTCAGCCGCACGGGCCAGCAAAGGCGCGGGCGGATAAATATCGCCACAGACGACAGGGCGTGCCTGACGGAAGATCCCTGCCTTCTCGAACGCAACCGATTCACGACTATCGCCAAGCCAGTCGGCGTGATCCAGGCCGATGCTGGTGACTATCGCCAGCTCTGAATCAATCAGATTGACCGCATCCAGCCGCCCGCCGAGCCCGACTTCGAGTACCGCCACATCCAGCGCCGCCTGTTCGAACAGCCAAAAGGCAGCCAGGGTACCCATCTCAAAATAGGTCAGGCTGACCTCACCGCGGGCCGCCTCGACAGCGGCGAATGCCGCGCACAACTCGGCATCAGTGGCTTCGACACCCTGCACCTGAACGCGCTCGTTGTAGCGCAGCAAGTGCGGCGAACTGTACACCCCTACCTTCAGACCCTCGGCCCGCAGCAGTGAAGCCAGGAAAGTGCATGTCGAGCCTTTGCCGTTGGTGCCTGTAACGGTGATGACCCTGGGCGCCGGGCGGGTCAGCCGCAACTGCGCGGCGACCTGCCGCGAGCGGTCCAGGCCCATGTCAATGGCACTGGGATGCAGCTGCTCCAGATAGGCCAGCCACTCGCCGAGTGTCCCAGGCGTCATACGTTGGCGGGCGCCGGTGGTACAACGATAGGCTCAATGACTGGCGCGACGAATTTGGGTGTTGGCAGACTCATCATCTGTGCCAGCAGGTTACCCAGACGCGGGCGCAACTCCTGACGGTGAATAATCATGTCGATAGCGCCGTGCTCCAGCAGGAATTCACTGCGCTGAAAGCCTTCCGGCAATTTTTCACGAACGGTCTGTTCGATAACCCGAGGGCCGGCGAAACCGATCAGCGCCTTTGGCTCGGCGACGATCACATCGCCCAGCATGGCCAGGCTGGCGGACACACCACCGTACACAGGATCGGTCAGCACCGAGATGAACGGCAGGCCTTCTTCGCGCAGACGTGCCAGCACCGCCGAGGTCTTGGCCATCTGCATCAGGGAAATCAGCGCTTCCTGCATCCGCGCGCCACCGGAGGCGGCAAAGCAGATCATCGGGCAGCGTTTTTCCAGCGCGTAGTTGGCTGCCTGCACGAAGCGCTCACCGACGATGGCGCCCATCGAGCCGCCCATGAAAGAGAACTCGAAGGCACAGGCCACAACCGGCATGCCCAGCAGCGAGCCACTCATGGAAATCAGCGCGTCCTTTTCACCGGTCTGCTTCTGGGCCGCGACCAGGCGATCCTTGTACTTCTTGCTGTCACGAAATTTCAGGCGATCCACGGGTTCAAGATCGACGCCGATTTCGGCACGACCCTCTTCGTCCAGAAAGATATCCAGACGCGCCCGCGCATCGATACGCATGTGATGATTGCACTTGGGGCAGACGTCCAGGGTCTTTTCCAGCTCAGGCCGATACAGCACCGCCTCGCAGGACGGACATTTGTGCCAGAGACCTTCAGGTACCGAGCTTTTCTTGACCTCGGAACGCATGATCGAAGGGATCAGCTTGTCTACCAACCAGTTGCTCATGCTTTTATTTCTCCAGTTCCGGTGGCTTGCACGCCTGACGACTCATCGCCCTGCGCATGCCCTTGACTCATTCGTGAGTGACTGCAAGCACGCGTCAGCCTGCACGGCGCCTGGCCTGCCTGACGTCGCGCCTGCAGTCTTGTTACAGCAGACATGGCGAGGCGCGCTCACCACGTCTGTAAAAATTCAATGTTCGCGGCCCGCATCCACGGCTGCGTCGTCGCGGTTGCCCTTGAGGACGGTGCCTTTATGGACGGCACTGGCCGGAAAGCCGTCACATCCACCTGCCAGCCAACATCAGCAACCGTTGACAGCGCTCATGAACGCCCGGATTTTGTCGCGATCCTTGATACCCTTGCCGCTCTCGACCCCACCACTGACATCCACCGCATAAGGCCGCACCTGAGTGATGGCCTGAGCAACGTTGGCCGAGGTCAGGCCGCCAGCGAGAATGATCGGTTTGCTCAACCCGTTCGGGATCAATGCCCAGTCAAAGGTCTCGCCGGTACCGCCCGGCACCCCTGCCACATAGGTATCGAGCAGAATGCCGCTGGCGCCTGCGTACAGCCGGCAACTGGCAGCGATATCGTCGCCCGCCTGCACCCGCAGCGCCTTGATGTACGGCCGGTGGTAGCCCTCGCATTGCTCCGCCGTTTCATCGCCATGAAACTGCAGCATGTCCAGCGGCACGGCATCCAGGGTTTCGTTGAGCTCGCAACGGCTGGCGTTGACGAACAACCCTACAGTGCTGATGAACGGCGGCAATGCCGCGATAATCGCCCTCGCCCGCTGGACGCTCACGGCCCGGGGGCTTTTGGCATAAAACACCAGGCCAATGGCGTCAGCGCCTGCTTCGACAGCGGCCAATGCATCTTCTATGCGGGTAATCCCGCAGATCTTGCTGCGAACGGCCGACATGTAAAGAACCTCAAGCCTTTCGGGAAAGGCCCGGATGTTAACAAATGCCGTTCAACGCGTCAGCCGCCAAGTTCTGCAAAGCCTGTAAGAAAGTGCGGGCCGACATAACGCTCAGGCAGTGGGAACTCGTCGCGGTACTCCACCTGCACCAGATACAGGCCAAACGGATGCGCAGTGACGCCACCTGTGCGACGAACCTTGCTCTCCAGTACTTCCCGAGCCCACTCCACTGGCCGCTCGCCGGTGCCGATGGTCATCAGGACACCGGCAATGTTACGCACCATGTGATGCAGAAACGCGTTGGCCCGCACATCAATCACGATCATCTTGCCGTGTCGGGTCACGCGCAGATGGTGCAGCTGCTTGACCGGCGACTTGGCCTGGCATTGGCCCGCGCGAAAGGCGCTGAAATCATGAGTACCGACCAGATGAGCGGCGGCCGCCGCCATGCGTTCGACGTCCAGCGGGCGATGATTCCAGGTGATTTCCTGATTCAGATGAGCTGGACGAATCTGGTCGTTGTAAATCACGTAACGGTAGCGCCGGGCAATCGCCTTGAAGCGGGCATGGAACTCGGCAGGCATGACCCTGGCCCAGCTGACACTGATGTCGTGAGGCAGATTGATATTGGCGCCCATGACCCAGGCCTTCATCGAGCGCTCGGCCCGAGTGTCGAAATGCACCACCTGACCGCAGGCATGTACGCCCGCGTCCGTGCGCCCGGCGCACATCAGGGAAACGGGCGAATCAGCGACTTTCGACAGCGCATCCTCCAGCGTCTCCTGCACTGTCAGCACACCGGACGCCTGACGCTGCCAGCCCGAATAACGCGAGCCTTTATACTCGACACCCAACGCAATGCGGGAGAAACCTTCGGCGGCGGCTTCGGCTGCCGGATTATCTATATTTGCCAATGGAATGCTCGCCAAAAAAGTGTAAGCCGTGCATTACGCGTCGGCCGGTTGCAAAAAATGGCGGCCATTATAGTGCCCGGTAGCAAAGGCGCCATGGCCTGACAGCTATAAATGCAAACGGCCGCAAAAGCGGCCGTTGCACTCAGACACTGTTGCGTCAGACAAGCCGTGCCAGCATTTCCTGGGCCTCGGTTTTCTGCCCGGCGTCGCCTTCGGTGACCACTTCATCGAGAATGTCACGCGCACCGTCGCTGTCACCCATTTCAATGTAGGCACGCGCCAGATCGAGCTTGGTCGCCGCTTCGTCAGCACCGGCAAGGAAGTCGAATTCCGGTTCATCGTCCATGGCCGCCATGTCATCGGCGGTAAAGGTCGGCGCCTCGAAAGGCGCTGCCATGGGCGGATGCTCCAGATTCTGCGACAGACGCTCAAGCTCGGCGTTGACGTCCTCGATTTCAGAAGCGAACGCCTGGGCGGCTGGATCGGTGTCCAGTTCGTCCGCCAGCGATAAGTCGAAATCGTCTGGCAGATCCAGGTCGTGCTCAGCGTCAGGCTCCGCTGGCGCGGCGGCGCCCAGATCAAGAGGCTCCTTGTCCAGACTGAGAAGGAAATCGTCCTCAGTGGTCAGCGCAGGCTCGTCTTCAGCCAGGTCCAGATCAAAATCGGCGAGATCATCGGTCGGCTCAGCCTTCGCTGCGTCCGTCTGCTGCTGCAGTAACGACTCGAAACTCGGCTCCGGCGTGCTGACAGGAGCGTCCAGCTCGAACGCTTGATCCTCTGGGGCCGCGGTGAGATCAACCACGTGCTCGGGAGAAGCCTCTTCCAGGTCATCCAGACTGAGGTCGAAATCATGCTCGAACTCATCTGCTTCGGGCGTTGGCGCTTGGGTTGCAACCAGAGGCGCGACTTCAGGTTCAGGCTCCAGCTGCAGATCAGGTTCGGGGTCGGGCGTCAGTGCGGCTTCAGGCTCAAGTTCAGGCTCGGAGTCCAGCTCCAGATCAGTTTCAAAATCGGGCTCACGTTCTGCTTCAAGTTCAGGCTCGACCGCCTGTTCCGGTTCCGGTTCGTCGCGCAACAACTGCTCAACATATTGTTCATCCAGCTGCGCGGCAACCGCAGCCGCTGTAGCCGTTGCGGCCGCAACTGCAACGGTTGCGGTCATCATGGTCGGGTAACGACTCTTCAGCTGCTCGACCTCAGCTTCATGCTTTCCCCGCGCCACCACATTGCGCTCATGGGCGGCGAAAGCTTTCGAATTGCCCTGCTCGGCGTAGATTTCCATCAGCTTGAGACGAATATCGTCGCGTTCCGGATCTTGCTGGATAGCTTCCTCGAGCAGCTCGATGGCCTGATTCATGCGGCCGTAGGCGATGTGAATCTCTGCCTGCACCAAGGGATCGGCCGGACGCTCCTTGGCGCTAGCAGCTGCAGCACCCGCTGCCGCCCCCATCCTCACGCTTGGCGAAGCGACGTCCAGACCGTCAAAGCTGGCCTGAGGCTGCTCCATGTCCATGTCGGAGTGGAACTCGGATTCTTCGGCCAGAGCACGAGCCATGCGCTTATGCTTCTCGGCCTCGGCTTTGGCATTGCGACGACGCGCCAGAAACAGCATCAGCAAGAGCAGCAGCAAGACCACCGCCCCACCAATGATGCCCAGCACGATGGGGTTGCTGAGCAGCTGTTTGAAGGCGCTGTCGGCTTCGCTTTCCTGCGCGACTGCCGGATCAACCACGAGCGGCTGATCCACAGCGGGCGTCGCGATTTGTGCAGCACCGGCAGGCAGCGCGTCTTCGGGGGCTATCTCGCCCGGCGGTTTGGCAGCCGCTTCGGGCGTACCCGGCGCTGGAACCAGCGCTGCAGGCATTGCCGGGTCGGCGGCAGTGGCAGCAACCGGTGGAACCGTTGCACCGGCGGCCTGCATCTTGGCCATCTGATCGCTCTTGAGCTGAATCAGTCGCTGCATCTTGTCCAGCTGGCTTTGCAGATCATCCATACGGCTTTTCAGCTCGGCGTTGTCGCGCCGCGCCGTATCCAGATTCTCTTCAGCTACCGCCAGCTTGTTGGCGAGGTCGCCATTGGCGGCATCCTTGCCCTTTGGCGCATTGCTGGCAGACACCAGACTGAGGTTGTCCCTGGGGTCGACCTGAGCGGGCGCAGCACCGGCGCGATCACGGCGCGTGGCGTCGATCTGGCGCGTGCCACTGGGCAATCGACGCCCCTGACGCCAGGCCTGGTTTTGTGCGGCGACCTCAGTAACAGCCTGCGGCTGCGGCAGGTTGGTCGACTGGTCCGGCGTCGGCAGACGCAGCACCTGACCTTTCTTGAGGCGGTTGATATTGCCGCCGATGAACGCGTCAGGGTTCAGCGTCTGGATCGCCAGCATGGTTTGCTGCACGGTACCGCCATTGCGAACCTTCTCGGCAATTTCCCACAGCGTGTCATTGTTGCTGGTGGTGTACTGCGCCGTTTTCGCCTCAGCCGCAGCGGGCGCCGGGGTCGCTGGCGTGGTCGCTGCAACGTCCGGGGTCACCGCTGGTTCAGGCTCGGGCGCGGGCGCCGGGGCAGTCGCCGCAGTGGTGGGCAATTGTGCCTGTGCAGCGGCGGCTGCCGTCGCCGCAGCGGCAGCCTCTGGTGAATACTTGGGCGGGTCCAGCAGCAGGCTGTACTCACGCAGCAACCGGCCGTTGGGCCACAGCACCTGCACCAGAAACTTGACGAAGGGCTCGCGCACCGGGCGGGTGGAGGTGATACGCAACACGCTCTTGCCACTGGCATTGATCACCGGTGTGAACGTCAGGTCATTGAGGAACGCCTGACGGGTCACGCCCGCCTGAGCGAAATCTGCGGTAGTCGCCAGACTTGGCTGCACCTGAGAAGCGTTGAGACCCTGCGCCTGGGTCAATTCGATTTCGGCTACCAGCGGCTGGTTCAGGGTCGATTTGACGGACAATTCCCCGAGTCCGAGCGCGTGCGCCATGCCAGATGACAGCGCCGAAGCTGCGGCGATTGCTAAAACCAGTTTGCGAACCTGAACCATAGCCCATTCCTTGTTAAAAAATTCCTCGGCATCCGAGAAGGGTAAAAGTTACTCATCTCAGGAGCTTCGAGGGCACGCCTGGCTAGAATGATTCTTCAAATTGCCGCCAAGTATCTTTTAGACATAGTCTTTTATCAACATTTCAGCCACCTGCACAGCGTTGAGGGCCGCGCCTTTGCGAACATTGTCGGACGTCGCCCACAGAACCAGCTCGTGCGGATCGTCGATGGCTCGCCGCACCCGCCCTACATAAACCACGTCCTGACCCACGGCATCGCCAACTGCTGTCGGATAATCACCTGCCTCCACCAACTCGAGGCCCGGCGCCGATTCCAGTGCGTGATTGACCGCAGCCAGATCAACAGCCGCCGAAGCCCCCAGGGAAATGGTGAAGCTGTCGCCGAAGAACACCGGTGCCTGCACGCAAGTGGCAGAGACCTTGAGTAAAGGCAGATCCAGCAACTCTGGCAACTCGGCGACCAGACGTTTTTCCAGCGGCACATGCCCATCGGCATCCGCCACGCCCACTTGAGCGAGCAGATTGAACGCCATCTGGCGGTCGAAGAAGCGTGGTTCAAGCGGGCGGACATTGAGCAATTCAGTCGTCTGCCGCGCCAGTTCCGCCACCCCTTCGCGCCCCTGGCTGGAGACTGCCAGGCAGGCGGTAATGGTCGCTCGCTGGATATTCAGGACCTCGCGCAGCGGCGCAAGGACCAGGGCCAGCGCGGTGGCTGATGGGCTCGGGCTGCTGAACTGGAACGGTTTACCCGATGACTCGACCAGCGTGCCGTTGATTTCCGGAATCACCGCGGGGGCCTGCTCGGGCGACAGTGCACCCGAAAGGTCTATGACAGAGCAGCCAGCAGCGGTGGCCCTCTTGGCATAGCCAAGGGTGATTGTCGGGCCAGCGGCGAAGAACGCCACCTGCGCCTTGCTGAAGTCAAAATCGTCGACCTCGCGCACACGCACGTTCTTGCCGCGGAAAGGCACCGAGTGCCCGGCCGATTCGATGCTGGCGAGCAAATGCAGATTGGCGACAGGAAAGTCGCGCTCTTCCAGAATCTGGACGATGGTTTCGCCGACAGTACCGGTAGCGCCGATAACGGCAATATCAAAGGACTGATTCATGCAAAAACCTCATATAAAACGGGAGCGGCACTTTAACCGCGCAGTACCGGCCAGGCAATTGCGGTTCAGGTGTCCATCAGGGCTCAAGGCCCAACGGGAAAAATTCGCCGCCACTCCAGACACCCAGCCAACGCTGGCCCTGCCACTCCCGAGCAACAGCAAGCTCAACCAGTTGATAGAACACATTGCGATGGATCAGCGCTTCGAGGTTGCCGCGAATATGAAGGTAGGGTGCAGGCTCTTGGGTCTGCGGATCGGTCACGACCCGCAGCAGGTGCTCCGGCCCTGCTTCGGCCTCGTCGTCCACATTGGTGACGAAACGCAGCAACTGCTCTTCGCCCTCCCCCGAGACCTGCACGGACACCGCCACGAACGGCGCGTCGTCTACCTGTATGCGCACCTTCTCCACTGGTGTGATCAGGTAATAATCGTCACCATCCCTGCGCATGATGGTGGAGAACAGCCGCACCATGGGTTTGCGCCCGATCGGCGTGCCCTGGTAATACCAGATGCCGTCGCGGGCGATACGCATGTCGATATCGCCACAAAATTCAGGATTCCACAGATGCACCGGCGGCAAGCCTTTGCCCTTGGGTATCTGCGCAAATAGATCGTTGGCCTTGCCCGGACCACTCATGCCTTGCTCCTCAGCGACTCAATCCCAACAGGCTGCGAGCGTATTCCTCAAGCGGGGGTCCTAGCAAATCTTCGGGCTTGTTGTCGTAAAACGTCAGCAAACCGCCACGAATACGAATCCGGGCCGTATCGATCAAATAACGCGTACTGGTTTCGATCAGCATGATCTGGATGACGCCATTGTCGATGCCGAGCCGATCCACCGCCTCTTGATCGGACCACTCGTCCGTGGTGCCGATTCGGTCATCTGCCTTGGCGAAACGGGTGTAGAGCAGATAGTGGGCGCCGAAACCGCGGGCTTCGGTCATTGCCTCGTCCAGCCCCAGCGGTGCGCGGGCGCGGCGGACCATCGGGAAGTATTCGATAAAGCCGTTGAACGCCTCTTCGGCCACGACGTTCTGACGCGGGTTAGGCGCTGAATGCGGCGGTACGAATGCGCCCTGAGCTATATAGATGAAAGAATCCGCCTGCACCCGCCAATTGCTGATGCGCCGGGTTTCACCGTGATCGAGAATCCCGGCATCACTCAGTTGATCGCGGGTGCCTTGGGCCATATCACTGACACTCATGCACCCGCTCAACGCCAACAGCGCCAGTAACATAACCAGGCTACGCATTACTTCCTCCCAGATGCCAGTGACGGAAAACCGGCGAATGGTCGTTGAATGCAGCTTCCGCGCCAGACCGTGGTGTGAAGCCTGATAAAGCAGCGAAGGGAACGAAAAAGTTACTTCGACGCTTTGGCGTCTGCGGCCGTTGCCAGCTCTGCAGCGGCCTCGGGGCGTGCGTCGGCAAGCGACTCAGGGTCGCGTTTGCGCTTGTTGCCCATGCGCACGCCGATGTCCATCAGGAACTGGAAAAAGCCCTCCTGATCTTCCAGCACATTGCTCCAGAACGGCGAGTGGTACAGCGCCACCGCGCCATGCACCAGTGCCCAGGCGGCACAGTAGTGGAAATACGGCGGTACATCTTCAAGCTTGCCTTCGTTGATCCGGCCCTTGATCAACAGGGTCAAGTGTTCGAAGTTCGAAGCACGAATCTTGTGCAGCTCCTCAACCATCTCCGGCACCTGATTGCCCTTGACGACTTTCTCCTCAAGGCGATCAAACAGGCGGTAGCGTTGCGGATCGCGCATGCGGAACTCGAAGTAGGCACGGGACAGCGCTTCCTTGTCCTTTTCCATGTCTGCAGAGTGCAGCAACTCGTTCAGGTCGCGCTCGTAATCGAGCATCAGGCGTAAATAGATTTCGGCCTTGGATTTGAAGTGCTTGTAAATGGTGCCTTTGCCGATACCGACCGCGTCGGCAATCATCTCGACAGTGACGCTGTCTTCACCTTCGTCGAGGAACAGCTTGAGTGCGGTGTCGAGAATTTCCTGCTCGCGGCGTCGAAACTCACGGACCTTACGAGGTTCTTTTTGCATGGGAAGGTCTGCAGGGCTCAAAATCGAAGCCGGTCATTATGCCTAATTGGCGCGAAATTGCACGGATCATCCGATCGTGGTCAGGTTCATGCTGTCAACGGGGATGGCCCAAGCCGAGCCCCCGAAGTTCACCAGGGTGGACTCAACAGCAGCGGCGCTATTCCAAAACTGTTTAAAAAACGCACAAAAGCGGCTGGACGCCTGCCGAGACTGGTCGATACTTAATGTGTCGCTTCGGCATCTCCCCCCTCCCCCAGAGAGAGCGCGGAGGCGGCAAGGCGCCGATGGATGACGCGCCTTTGTTTACTCCTAATGGTCTTGACCCGGATTCACCCCCCAGAACCCGGGTTTTTTTTGCCTGTAGGCGATGCCTCCGCTAGGGGCGCGGCAGGTGAGCCAAAGGGAACAGGCGAGCGAAATTCGCAGTGGTCATCTCGGCGAACTGCTCGTAGGACTCGCCCCGCAGCATTGCCAGAAACTCGGCAACCTCACGCACGTACTGCGGCAGGTTGGGCTTGCCGCGATAGGGGATGGGCGCCAGATAAGGCGAGTCGGTCTCAACCAGCAAACGATCGGCCGGCACCTGGCGGGCGACATCGCGTAATGCGTCGGCATTGCGAAAGGTGACGATACCTGACAGCGAGATATAGAAGCCCAAGTCCAGCGCGGCCTTGGCCATCTCCCAGTCTTCGGTGAAGCAGTGCAGCACACCGCCCTGGGGGAGCGCGGCCTCGCGCAGCAGGGTCAGGGTATCGGCGCGAGCGCCGCGGGTGTGCACGATCACCGGTTTGCCGGTGATGTTCGCAGCCTGCAAGTGCAAGCGAAACGAAGCTTGCTGAATATCAGCCGCTTCAGGCTCGTAATGGTAGTCAAGGCCGGTTTCGCCGATGGCGATCACCCGCGAATGGTCCAGCTCACCCAGCAGCCAGTCCAGTGCAGGCGTCTGCTGCGGACTCACATCAAGGGGGTGGATGCCCACCGAGCAGTCCACATCGTCGTAGCGCTCGGCCAACGACTTTACCGCTGCGGCATTGTCAGCGCTGACGCCGATACAGAGAAAATGCCCGACGCCTCTCGCGCGTGCGGCGTCCAGCGCGGCATCAAGGGAGCCGGCGTGCTCGGCGAGGTCGAGTCGGTCAAGGTGACAGTGGGAATCTACAAGCATCAGTCAGGCAACTATTACATCGTGTGAGTGGGACGGTCGGACTTCAAAGCACCGGCCAGATAAGTTTCGATCATGGTGCGGGCGGTGCTGTCGCCGTCGTTGAACTGCACACCGACGCCTGCTGCACGGTTGCCCTGAGCGCCCTTGGGGGTGATCCAGGTGACCTTGCCCGCGACCGGAATCTTCTCGGGTTCATCCATCAGATTGAGCAGCATGAACACTTCGTCACCCAGCTTGTAGCTCTTGCTGGTAGGGATGAAAAGCCCGCCGTTCTTGATGAATGGCATGTAAGCCGCGTAGAGCACCGGCCTGTCCTTGATGGTCAGGGACAATATGCCGTTACGAGGACCTGGGTTCAGCGGCAAGCTCATGGCAACTCCCGGGAAAGCGATTAATCCTGACGTTGAGCAGCAAGCCCCATCCACTGCACCAACAAGGCTTCAAGCAGCAGAACACGATTGAGATTGGCCTTGGACATGATTTTCTGGCGCTGCGCCAGAATCCAGTCCTGAATGGCCAGCACCCTGCTCTGAGCCGACTTCTGCGCCATATACTGCAGCACCTTGCGCATATCTTCCAGACCAAGCGCTTGTTCATCTTCGGTCAACTGGTAACGCAGGATCAGATGCGACCAGTCGCAGAACCAGTCGAACAGCAGCAACAGCGGAATATCCTTCCAGCCTTCGGCCAGTTGCGTCGGCGATTGCTGCTGCTTGAGCAGCTTTTTCACCCCATCCACAACCTGAGCGCGTTGCTCGCGCACGCCTTGGGCCTTGAGGCTGACCGCCGTCAGAGGCGATCCGGCGGCCAGGCTCAATAATTCAATGCGCTCGGCTTCGCTGCTGTCCGGCAGCGCAGTGGCCAGCCACGCAAGGCTCGCCTGCTCACTGGGCAACGGGCAGGCCTGTTGCACGCAACGGCTTTTCACGGTTGGCAGCAGACGACTGGGCTGATGGCTGACCAGCAGCAGCACGGTGTTGCCGGACGGCTCTTCGAGACTCTTGAGCAGCGCATTGGCGGCGTTGATATTCATCGCCTCCACCGGCTCGATCAGCACCACTTTGCGCCCACCCATCTGCGCGGTCTGCACCACGAAACTGACCAGATCACGGACTTGATCGACCTTGATCGCCTTGTCAGCCTCTTCCGGTTCCAGCACGTAATTATCCGGATGGCTGCCAGCGGCCAGCAACAGGCAGGACTTGCATTCGCCGCACGCCTGCAACCCGTTCAGGCGCTGGCACAACAGGCTGGCCATGAGACGCTCGGCCAATGCCCGCTTGCCAATGCCAACCGGGCCGTGCAGCAGATATGCATGGGCATGCTGGGCACGTCCGGCCATTTGCTGCCAGAGCGAGTCCTGCCAGGGATAGGCTTCAGCCACGGGCCAGACTCAGCAATTGGGGCAGCAGCGCGTCCAGCGATAGCTGAACCTGTGCCAGCGACTGCGCTGCATCGAGCAGACGATAACGCTCAGGCTGTGCCTGCGCGCGCCTCAGATAGGTGCTGCGCACGGCATCGAAGAACACTCGGCCTTCCTGTTCGAAACGGTCCAGCCGACCGCGAGCGCTGGCCCGGGCCAGACCCACTTCCACAGGAAGATCAAACACCAGGGTGAGGTCAGGCCGCAGGCTGCCCTGAACGAACGTTTCCAGAGCGCCGATGCGCTCATGAGACAGGCCGCGACCACCACCCTGATAGGCATAGGTGGCATCGGTGAACCGATCACACAAAACGATGGCGTTGCGCGCCAAGGCCGGGCGGATCACTTGCGCCAGATGCTGAGCCCGCGCCGCAAACACTAGCAGCAGTTCGGTGTCGGCATGCATGGCCTCATCACTGGGCGCCAGCAACAGCTCGCGAATGCGCTCGGCCAATGGCGTACCGCCAGGCTCGCGAGTGAGCACCACGTCTTTGCCATGGGCGCGCAACTGCTGAGCCAAGTAGTCGCGGTTGGTGCTTTTACCGGCACCTTCCGGGCCCTCAAGGGTAATAAAAAGGCCGCTCACAAACAGTTCTCGCTCATCTTCATGGGGTTTTCTGCTCACCTGGCTGCTCAGCGCTCTGCTCGCCAGAGGGCGCAGTGGCAGGATCGGGTGCCACTTCAGGGGTTGGCTCTGCCGGGGTGGCTGGCACGACCGGGGCCGGGCTTGAACGATAATCGGCGCGGCGCTTGAGTTGGAACTCTCGAACTGCCGCGTTGTGCTCATCCAGCGTGGCGGAGAACACATGGCTGCCGTCGCCGCGCGCAACGAAATAAAGGCTGCGGCCATCCACCGGGTTGAGCGCGGCGTGAATGGCCTCGCGCCCGACCAGGGAAATCGGCGTCGGCGGCAGCCCGGCAATAACATAGGTGTTGTAAGGCGTCGACTCTTTGAGATGCGCGCGGGTCAGCTTGCCGTTGTAGCGCTCGCCAAGGCCATAGATCACGGTTGGATCAGTCTGCAGCAACATGCCCAGTTGCAGACGACGCACGAAAACCCCTGCAATCTGCCCGCGCTCCTGAGGCACACCCGTTTCTTTTTCCACCAGCGACGCCATGATCAGCGCTTGATAGGGGTTGCTGTACGGCGCCTCGGCCGCACGCTTATTCCATTCCTCGTCAAGCACATCCTCAAGACGCTTGTAGGCCTGCTTGAGTATTTCGGCGTCAGTCATGCCGCGCACATAGCGGTACGTGTCGGGGAAAAAACGGCCTTCTGGAAACATATCCGGATGGCCGATCTTCGCCATCAGCTCGGCATCCGTCAGGCTGCCCAGCGTTTGCTCAAGCTTGGCCTGCTTGCCCAGGGCCGCGCGAACCTGGCGGAAACTCCAGCCCTCGACCAGCGTCAGACTGTATTGCACCACTTCGCCGCGCTGCCACAGTGCCAGCAGAGCCTGCGCGTCCATGCCCGGCGCGATGCGGTATTCGCCGCTGTGCAGGGATTCCCCCGCCAGGTTGAAACGCCAGTACAAGCGCAGCCAGAACGCGTCCTTGATCACACCCTCGGTTTGCAGGCGGTTGAGGAGCCCGCCCGGTGTCGAACCCGCAGGTACGTCGAGCAGCTGCTCCTGGGTCACATTCAACGCTTGATGCAGGGCCTGATCCTGCTGCCACCAGGCAACACCCAACGCAAGCCCGCCCAGGACTAGGCCTGTCTCAAGCAACAGCAAAAATTTTCGAATCACTAAGCGACATCCATCATATCGAGAGCCAATCGCTGCAGTTTACGGGTGACCGGCCCAACCGGCCAGCGATGCTGTTCGCAGGCAATCACCGGCCAGATGCCGTACACGCTGTTGCAGACAAACACCTCGTCGGCATGGGCCAGCTCGCTGAACTCGATGTCACGCTGGACTGCCGACATTCCCAGGCTCGCAGCCCCCTCAAGCAACTGCCCGCGCATGACACCGGCCACGCCACAGCGGCTCAGGTCGGGCGTCAGCAGGACGTCGTCGCGCAGCAGAAACAGATTGCTGTACACCCCTTCGATAAGCCTGCCGGAGGTGTCGCGCATCAGGCCTTCGGCAAACTCGACGGACTGCCATTCGGCACGCGCAAGCACTTGCTCCAGACGATTCAGATGCTTGAGCCCGGCCAGCAGGGGCTGCTCGGCCAGCCGTGTCTTGCAGGGAAACAGGCTGACGCCCTGCTCGGCGTGGGCACATGGATAAGCTGGAGCAGGCCCGCCCTGAAGAATGCGCCGGGCCGTGGCCTGTGGATCAGCGGCATAGCCACGCTGACTGTCGCCGCGGGTAACGATAAGTTTCATCACCCCATCACCGAGTTCAGCGGCAAAGGCCTGCATCTCGGCCTTGAGCCGCGCCTGATCGACCTGGATCGCCAGGCGCTCGCACCCGGTGCGCAACCGCTGCAGGTGAGCGTCGAAAAGCGTTGGCCGCCTGGCCTTTACAGCGATGGTTTCAAACAGGCCGTCGCCGTAGGCGAGCCCGCGATCCTTGACGCCAAGCTGCTGCGCCGGACGGCCATCGACCCAGTCCTGCATTACTCCGCGAACCGACGGAACACCAGTGAGCCGTTGGTACCGCCAAAACCGAAGGAGTTGGAAATCACCACGTCAATCGGCATCTCGCGCGCGTGATGGGGGACGAAGTCCAGATCACAGCCTTCACCCGGCTCGTCCAGGTTGATGGTCGGCGGCGCCACCTGGCCGTTGATGGCCAGCACACTGAAAATGGCTTCAACAGCACCCGCAGCGCCCAGCAAATGCCCGGTCATCGACTTGGTGGAGCTCACTGCCAGTTTGTAGGCGTGATCACCGAATACGCTCTTGATCGCGTTAGCTTCAGCCAGATCGCCTGCTGGCGTCGAGGTGCCGTGGGCGTTGATGTACTGAACCTGGTCTGGATTGACCTTGGCATCCTTGAGCGCATTGCGAATGCAGCGCGCGGCGCCAGCACCATCGTCCGGGGGCGAGGTCATGTGGTAAGCGTCGCCGCTCATGCCGAAACCGATCAGTTCAGCATAGATCGTCGCGCCGCGAGCCTTGGCATGCTCCAGCTCCTCAAGCACCAGCGCACCGGCGCCATCGGACAGTACGAAGCCGTCGCGGCCCTTGTCCCAGGGACGGCTGGCGCGAGTCGGGTCATCGTTGCGGGTAGACAGCGCACGGGACGCGCCGAAGCCGCCCATGCCCAGGCCGCAGGCCGCCATCTCCGCGCCCCCGGCAATCATCACGTCGGCTTCATCGTAGGCGATGTTGCGCGCAGCCATGCCAATGCAGTGGGTTGCGGTGGTGCAGGCGGTGGCGATGGCGTAGTTGGGCCCCTGCGCACCCAGGTGGATCGACAGGAAGCCGGAAATCATGTTGATGATCGAGCCAGGCACGAAGAAGGGAGAAATGCGCCCCGGGCCTTGCTCATGCAGCGAGCGGCTGTTGTTTTCGATGTTGGTCAGGCCGCCGATGCCCGAACCCATGGCCACGCCAATGCGTTCACGGTTGGCGTCGGTGACTTCAAGCCCGGCATTGCGTACAGCCTGAAAGCTGGCCGCCAGACCGTACTGAATGAATAGATCCAGCCGGCGAGCCTCTTTGGGCGCCAGATAGTCTTCAACGTTGAAGCCTTTGATCGAGCCGCCAAAGCGGGTCGTGTAAGCCGAAAGGTCTGTGTGTTCGATCAGGTTAATGCCACTGCGACCGGCCAGAATACCCTGCCAGCTGCTCGGCACGTCCGTGCCCAATGGCGACAGCATACCCATACCGGTGACCACGACGCGTCTACGCGACACAGGACTCTCCTCTTCTCTCATTGACAACACAGGACATCGTTCTAAAGAAAAAACCGCACGCCAGGAGGCAGTGCGGTTTTTCCCATGACAGCAGCGACGATTACGAGATGTTACGCCTGGTGGGCAGTAACGTAATCGATTGCAGCTTGTACAGTGGTGATCTTCTCGGCTTCTTCGTCAGGGATTTCAGTCTCGAATTCCTCTTCCAGAGCCATTACCAGCTCAACGGTGTCAAGGGAGTCGGCACCCAGGTCTTCAACGAAAGAAGCAGTGTTCACGACTTCCTCAGATTTGACGCCAAGTTGTTCGGCTACGATTTTCTTGACGCGCTCTTCGATGGTGCTCATACCGTGTTTTAACTCCTAGTGGACAAATTCGGGCAGCTGGCCGATGGGTAAGTGTATAGAAGAGGTTTTGCGAATTTCAAGCTAAACGCAATTCCACTGCACCCATTTGCCTTCTGCCCATCAATAGATTTCAGCTTTATAACGGATTTTAGACAGCCCGTATTACATTTTTTCGACCCGGACGGTCACATGTACATGCCGCCGTTGACGGGGATTGTAGCCCCGGTAACGTAGCCTGCACCTTCCGAGGCCAGAAAAGCGACAACGTGCGCAATCTCTTCAGCCTGCCCCAGACGGCCCAGAGGAATCTGGCTCGTCAGGGAATCGCGCTGCGCCTGTGGCAGCTCACGGGTCATATCAGTATCGATAAAACCAGGAGTCACTGCGTTGACAGTGACCGCACGCGAACCCACCTCACGCGCCAGTGCGCGACTGAAACCTTCCAGCCCTGCTTTTGCAGCGGCATAGTTTACTTGGCCTGCGTTGCCCATGGCACCCACAACCGAACCAATGCTGATGATACGACCCCAGCGCGCCTTGGTCATCCCTCGCAGGACGCCCTTGGACAGGCGGAACAGACTGTTCAGGTTGGTGTTGATGACGTCATTCCACTCGTCATCTTTCATCCGCATCATCAGGTTGTCACGGGTGATGCCGGCGTTATTGACCAGGATCAAGGGTGCGCCGACTCGTTCCTGAATCTGCGTCAACACCGATTCGACTGACGCGGCGCTGCAGACGTCGAGCATCAGGCCAAAGCCTTCGATGCCGTTTTCCTTGAACGTGGCGCTGATACGCTCGGCACCTGACTCCGACGTTGCCGTGCCGACCACGACGGCGCCATTGCGCCCCAGCTCCAGGGCGATGGCCTGGCCAATACCACGACTGGCGCCAGTCACCAGTGCAACTTTACCTTGCAGGCTCATGCAAGCTCTCCTAATCAGGCCAGTGCCGCACGTGCGGCGGCAAAGGCGTCTGGGGTATCGAGGTTGTAAGTGGTCACGCCTTCGGCGCAACGCTTGTTCAAACCGGCCAGGACCTTGCCCGGGCCGCATTCAACCAACTGCACAGCGCCGTTGTCGGCCAGGACCTGGATCGACTCGACCCAGCGTACCGGCTTGTACAGCTGCTGCAGCAGATCAGCTTTCAGGGTGTCGAGATCGGTCACGATGCTGGCGCTGACGTTTTGCACCAGAGGGATCTGTGGCGCCTGCCAGGCAATCGCCTGGATCGATTCGGCGAACCGCTCGGCCGCCGGGCGCATCAATTCGCAATGGGAAGGCACGCTGACCGGCAGCGGCAGTGCGCGCTTGGCGCCACGCGCCTTGCACAGCTCCATGGCACGTTTGACTGCCTCGGCGGAACCGGCGATCACCACCTGGCCCGGCGAGTTGAAATTGACCGCGCTGACCACCTCACCCTGAGCCGCTTCGGCGCACGCGGCGATGACCTCGGCATCATCCAGGCCGAGAATGGCCGCCATGCCGCCCTGCCCGGCCGGTACCGCTTCCTGCATCAACTGACCACGACGCTCCACCAGCCTGACCGCGTCGTCCAGCGCCAGACTCTGCGCGGCCACCAGCGCACTGTATTCACCGAGGCTGTGCCCAGCAACGAAAGCCGGCACCGCGCCGCCCTCGGCAAGCCAGACATGCCACAGGGCAACCGAAGCGGTAAGGATCGCGGGCTGAGTCTTGTCGGTCTGATTGAGCCGCTCGGCGGGACCTTCCTGAGTCAGCTTCCACAGGTCGTAGCCCAGCGCCTCTGACGCCTGCTCGAAAGTATCGAGGATCAACGGATGCTGCGCGCCTTGCTCGGCAAGCATGCCGAGCGACTGCGATCCTTGACCCGGAAAGACGAATGCGAGGGATGCAGACATAAAACAAGCCCCTGAATATGGTCGTCAAAATAAACGCCCGGCCGCAGCCGAACGCGAGAAATTCATGTGTCGCGAATGGCCAGTTTGATGACCGGCCAGTCAGCGGCGTCACATTCTAGCGGACCCGCACCCTGATCGTCGCCTTTGATCACCTACAGTAGCGCTTCAAGACGACCCTGCAGGCACTGAGGAAGATTCTCTTCGACCTCGATCAACGCGCGCTGTATGGCACTCTGAAAGCCCTGGATGCTGGCCGCGCCATGACTTTTGACCACAATCCCCTGCAACCCTAGAAAACTGGCGCCGTTATGTCGGGCCGGGGCAAGGTCGGTCTGCAGGCGCCTGAGCAGCGGCCTGGCCAGCAGCCCGACGGCGCGATTGAGCAGTGTCTGCCTGAACAGCGCATCGACGCGGGCTGAAATCATGCTCGCCAGGCCTTCGCTGGACTTGAGTACAGCGTTGCCGACAAAACCGTCACACACCACGACATCGGCTTCGCCACGATACAAACCGTCACCTTCGACGAAGCCGATGTAATTGATACCCGCAGCAGCCTGCAGCAGGGTGGCTGCAAGCTTGACCTGCTGATTGCCCTTGACCTGCTCGGTGCCAACGTTAAGCAGCGCCACTCTGGGCCGTACAACGCCAAGCGTCTCGGCAGCCACAGCCCCCATGAGCGCGAACTGATAGAGATTCTGCGCAGAACAATCGACGTTGGCGCCCAGATCCAGCAGCTGGCAGTAACCCATGCGAGTGGGAATGGCGGCAACCATGGCCGGACGATCAATGCCCGGCAACGTGCCCAGCACCAGACGCGACAGCACCATCAACGCTCCGGTATTGCCGGCACTGACGCATGCCTGGGCACTGCCGCTCGCCACCAGATCAAGCGCCACCCGCATTGAGGAATCCGGCTTGCCACGCAACACCTGGGAAGGCCGCTCCTCCATGGTAATCACTTCGCTGGCATTGACGATGCGCAGGCGTGAGTGATCCACACCACGATGTTGGGCGACGAATGTTTCAATCAGAGGGGCTTGACCAACAAGGGTCAGGTGCAGCGAGGGCGTAGCAGCCAGGCACGCGAAGCTTGCCTGGACAATGTTGCGGGGACCGAAGTCCCCGCCCATTGCGTCGATCGCGATGATCGGAGCGGACAAGAAATTACTCGTCAGCGCCCTTGTCGATCACTTTACGACCACGGTAAACACCTTCCGGCGATACGTGGTGACGCAGGTGAATTTCACCAGTGGTCTTTTCTACCGACAGAGTGCTCGCCTCAAGCGCGTCGTGGGAACGACGCATGTCACGGGCAGAGCGGGATTTTTTGTTCTGCTGAACAGCCATAATTGATTAACTCCTAAACGTTTGGGTCACGCTTTAACTGCGCCAATACACTGAACGGGTTGGACCGCGTTACCTCGTCCACGCTCGGTTCGGGCTCATCGAGACCCGCCGGTTGCTGGCATTCTTCCGGATGATGAGCAGGCACAATGGGCAAGGCGAGCAGAAGCTCTTCCTCGATCAATGCCAGCAGATCCAAAGGATCTTCGCCCAGTTCCAGCACGTCATAACCTTTCGGTAACGACTGGGTATTCGCACCCTCCTTCACCACGGCATAACTGCATTCGCTGTGGATCGGCAGGGTCACCAGCTCAAGACAACGCTGGCAAACCATCTTGACCGAAACGTCAATCGCACTGTGGATAACCACTGAACGACGTTCGTCACGTTCAAAAATGAATCTGGCCTGCACCGTACCGACATTGTCGGCAATCGGGTCGCAGAGTCTCTCCAAATCGGCCAGCAACACTTCACCCTGAAGGGTGGTGCCACGATCAGCCAATTTGCGCGGGTCAACGTGAGGTGGAATCGGGTCATTCAACATAGGCGCAGCATTCTAGGGACGACCCCTAGGCATGTCAAAGGAAATTCAGGGCTAAAACCTGCACAATGTCGGCTGATGCCTTCCAAGGTGCGATACCGCCACCTGCCCACCCCGGAGAACAGCATGTTGCCCCTGGTCCTCGCCTCAAGCTCGCCCTACCGCCGCGAGTTGCTCAACCGCCTGCGCCTGCCCTTCACCTGCAGCTCGCCGGACATTGACGAAAGCCCCAAGTCAGGCGAAAGCGCCGAGACCCTGGTAAGGCGCCTGGCCCGGTCCAAGGCCCAGGCACTGGCCGCCAGGTTCCCGCAGCACCTGATCGTTGGCTCCGATCAAGTCGCAGTGCTTGACGGGCAGATCATTGGCAAACCTCACACCTTCGAGCGCGCGCGGCAGCAGCTGAGCGCCGCCAGCGGGTCAAGCGTCACCTTTCTCACCGGCCTGACGCTGCTCAACAGCCATACCGGACAGTACCAGACCGATCACGTCCCTTTTGTGGTTCACATGCGGACACTGGACACCGCCAGCATCGAGCGCTACCTGCACGCCGAACAGCCCTACGACTGCGCAGGCAGCTTCAAAGCCGAAGGCCTTGGCGTCAGCCTGTTTCGCAGCACTGAAGGCAGCGACGCCACCAGCCTCGTCGGCCTGCCACTGATCCGCCTGGTGGACATGCTAATAAAGGAAGGCATCACGCTGCCCTGAACACACAGACAGAAAACCCGACCAGTGGTCGGGTTTTCTGACATTCCCGCCAGACCGCTTAACGCAACGCAGGCCCTTTGAAACCGGCCCACATGGCAATCTGATCCGCCACACTGGCGCCCAGTTTTTTCGAGAAACGATCAAAGGCCGACTCCTGGACGGTGTAATCCACCATTTCCTTCTCGCCGATCACTTCCCGCGCCACGTAACTCGCACTGCCCAGGCCGTCGATCAAACCCAGCGGCAGGGCCTGCTCGCCGGTCCAGACCAGACCGGAGAACAGCTCCGGATGCTCTTTGTCCTTGAGCCGGTCGCCTCGACCCTGCTTCACGCTGGCAATGAACTGCTTGTGGGTGGTGTCCAGGACACCCTGCCAGAATGCAGTTTCCTCAGCTTTCTGTGGCTGGAACGGATCGAGAAATGACTTGTGCTCACCGGAGGTATAAGTGCGCCGGTCGACGCCCAGCTTCTCCATGGTGCCGACAAAACCGAAACCCGCCGCCGTCACGCCGATGGAACCCACCAGACTGGCCTTGTCGGCATAGATCTGATCGGCAGCGCTGGCGATGTAATAAGCACCGGATGCGCCCAGATCGCTGATCACCGCGTAGACCTTGATCGCTGGCTTCTCGGCACGCAGACGACGGATCTCGTCCGCCACGTAGCCCGACTGCACAGGGCTGCCGCCCGGGCTGTTAATGCGCAGAATCACGCCTTTGGTGTTTTTGTCGGCAAAGGCCGCACGCAGGCTGCCGACAATATTGTCGGCGCTGGCTGGCTCCTTATCGGCAATCATGCCTTCAATTTCGATCAGCGCGGTGTGGCTCGTGCTGCTAGCCGCACTTTTATCGAAGTCCAGCGCAGGGGTGAACAGAAACAGTGCTGCAATCAGATAAGCGAACGTTACCAGCTTGAAGAAAATCCCCCAGCGCCGGGAGCGACGCTGTTCCTGAATGCCCGCCAGGAGGGTCTTCTCCAGCAGCTTCCAGCTTTTCTGATCGCCAGTCGCGCTCACAGGCTCATCCGGGCCACCGGCCGCTGGCGCCTTCCATTCATCCGTCATTTATTTACTACCCCACCCAGGAAGACTGATCACTGCGCCCGGCAAGCCAGGTTCGCAACTCGGAAAAACATTCGATGGCCAGACGCGGCTGGTACTGGCGCAGCGAGTCAAGCGACTGTGCGCCGTAACCCACTGCGACAGCATCCATGCCAGCATTGCGTGCCATCAATAGATCAAAAGAAGAATCGCCCACCATCAACGCGCGCTCTGGGCCCACGCCGCAGTGTTGCAGAATCTCGTGCAGCATCAACGGGTCCGGCTTGCTGGCGGTTTCATCGGCGGCACGGGTGACGTCGAACCAGTCGAGCCAGCCATGAGCCCCCAGCACACGATCAAGACCACGTCGCGCCTTGCCGGTGGCCACCGCCAACTGATAGCCGTCGGCACGAAACTGTTCGATGGTTTCACGCACATGGGCGAACAGCGGCGAAGGCGCTTCGTGGTCCATGCCCATATAACTGTCGGCGTAGTGTTGACGGAAACTGATCAGGTCAGCAGCGCCGATGTCGGGGTACAAAGTGCGGATCGCTTCCGGCAGGCCCAGGCCGATGATGCCCTTGATTGCCAGCTCGTCTCGCTCAGGCCTGTCGCTCAACTGCGCTGCAACCCGCATCGCCTGAACGATTCGGCCGATGGAGTCGGCCAGGGTGCCATCCCAGTCGAAAATCAGCAGGTCATACTTTCGCAAGTCATGGTCACGTCGCACTCAAACGCTCCACAGTCTTTGCCCACATCTCGTCAACCGGGGCCTCAAGCTTCAGTTCGCCACCATCGGGCAGCGGCACTGTCAGCATGTAGGCGTGCAGGAACAGACGCTTGCCGCCCAGATCACGAATCTCGCGACTGAAGTTTTCATCGCCATATTTGGTGTCGCCGGCAATCGCGTGCCCGGCGTGCAAGGTGTGCACTCGAATCTGATGAGTGCGCCCGGTGACCGGTTTGGCCTCCACCAGCGTGGCGAAATCACCGAAGCGGCGCAACACCTTAAAGATCGTCAATGCTTCTTTGCCTTCGTCATTGACCTCGACCATGCGCTCGCCGGAACGCAGGTTGCTTTTGAGCAGTGGCGCGCTGACCCGTTTCTGCGCGGTATCCCAGCGACCACGCACCAGCGCCATGTAACGCTTGTCCACACCGTCGCCGCGCAGCGCTTCATGCAGATGGCGCAGCATGCTGCGCTTCTTGGCAATCATCAGCAGCCCGGACGTGTCGCGGTCCAGGCGGTGCACCAGCTCCAGCTCCTTGGCATCCGGGCGCAACTGGCGGAAGGCCTCGATGACGCCGAAACTCAGGCCGCTGCCGCCATGCACCGCGATACCGGCCGGCTTGTTCAGCACGATCAGGCCCTTGTCTTCATGGACGATGGCCGCCTCCAGCCGCTGCAGCAGGCCCTGAGCCACGGGTACGGGCGCGTCTCGCTCGGGCACGCGTACGGGCGGCACACGAATGATATCGCCAGCCTGCAACTTGTACTCAGGCTTGATGCGGCCTTTGTTCACGCGCACCTCGCCTTTGCGCAGGATGCGATAAATCAGCGTCTTGGGCACACCTTTGAGGAAAGTGACCAGAAAATTATCGATGCGTTGACCGGCATATTCCGGCGCAACCTCTACCAGCTGGACGCCGGGGGTTGGAGGGGTGGTGTTTGTCATGGCGCAAATCATAACAATTTTTTATGGATTTGAAGCACTTAATGATTGCTGCTATAGTCGCGAACGCCGCCAAAAGCGGTCTGGACAGCGGACAAACGGTTTACGACCGGCCCTGCCCTACGCAATTCACGAGGACGCGAGGCCGTCCTACGGGGCTTTCGGTGACAACGGAGCGGCTACAGACGCAACAAGCGCAGGTGACATGAGGCCTGAAACACGCCAGATCGCAGAGTTTTCACTCGCCTTCAGAGCTAATAATTCACGGCCAGTTCACAAAGTGCAGTCGTTTGCAGCCGACCGGAGCGAATGTTTCGGAAACAACGCCTCAAGCCATGATGCGCGACCTTCTCTGGAGAAGATCGCGGTAAATGCCAACCCGTTGCGGATTCAGCGCGCGGCAGCACCCGAATTATCAAGGATACGTGTAGGGTGGAGACGCACAACCATCGGACTGTGTAGCACAAGGCTTGTTTCAGACGCTTCATCTCGTCCGCTGCCGATGGTCGATTCCTCCTCCTGACAAAGCTTGTGCTGAAGGGTGTATTTTCTGTCATCCCAGCAAGCAGGAAACGTCGTCGCGATTCCACCCCTCGCGGGTGGTCATTCGCTAGACACTGGAGTGGCCAACCACTCCTGACGCGCCCTGACACCGACCGTGAGAAGTCGTGTGTGCCGAACGCCGTTTCCGGCAGCCCGGAAACCGACGGTACTACATGAAAAGAATGCTGATTAACGCAACTCAACCCGAAGAGTTGCGCGTTGCACTGGTAGACGGCCAGCGCTTGTATGACCTGGACATCGAGTCCGGCGCCCGTGAGCAGAAGAAGGCCAATATCTACAAAGGCCGGATCACTCGCATCGAACCAAGCCTTGAGGCTGCCTTTGTCGATTTCGGCTCTGAGCGCCACGGCTTCCTGCCCCTCAAGGAAATCTCCCGCGAGTACTTCAAGAAAGCCCCTGAAGGTCGCGTCAATATCAAGGACGTCCTGAGCGAAGGCCAGGAAGTCATTGTTCAGGTCGAAAAGGAAGAGCGCGGCAACAAAGGCGCAGCCCTGACCACCTTCATCAGCCTGGCCGGTCGTTATCTGGTCCTGATGCCCAACAATCCCCGTGCTGGCGGCATTTCCCGCCGCATCGAAGGCGAAGAGCGCAATGAACTGCGTGAAGCGCTGAACGGGCTGATCGCGCCTGCCGACATGGGCCTGATCGTGCGCACTGCCGGCCTGGGCCGCAGCAGCGAAGAAATGCAGTGGGACCTCGACTACCTGCTACAGCTGTGGACCGCCATCAAGGAAGCGTCGCTGGATCGTTCCGCTCCTTTCCTGATCTACCAGGAAAGCAACGTCATCATCCGCGCCATCCGCGACTACCTGCGCCAGGACATCGGCGAAGTGCTGATCGACAGCATCGAAGCCCAGGAAGAAGCCCTGACCTTCATCCGCCAGGTGATGCCGCAGTACGCCAGCAAGATCAAGCTGTACGAAGACAGCGTGCCGCTGTTCAACCGTTTCCAGATCGAAAGCCAGATCGAGACCGCCTTCCAGCGCGTCGTCGAACTGCCTTCCGGCGGCTCCATCGTCATCGATCCGACCGAAGCCCTCGTATCCATCGACATCAACTCGGCGCGCGCCACCAAAGGCAGCGACATCGAAGAAACCGCGCTGCAGACCAACCTTGAAGCGGCGGAAGAAATCGCCCGTCAACTGCGTCTGCGCGACATCGGCGGCCTGATCGTCATCGACTTCATCGACATGACGCCAGCCAAGAACCAACGCGCCGTGGAAGAAAAAGTCCGCGAAAGCCTGGAAGCCGACCGTGCCCGCGTTCAGGTCGGGCGTATTTCCCGCTTCGGCCTGCTGGAGATGTCGCGCCAGCGCCTGCGTCCATCGTTGGGTGAAAGCAGCGGCATCGTCTGCCCTCGCTGCAACGGCACCGGCATCATTCGTGATGTGGAATCACTGTCGCTGGCGATCCTGCGCCTGATCGAAGAAGAAGCGCTGAAAGACCGCACCGCTGAGGTCCGCGCGCAAGTGCCGATCCCGGTTGCCGCGTTCCTGCTCAACGAAAAACGCAACTCGATCACCAAGATCGAACTGCGCACCCGCGCTCGCATCATCATCCTGCCGAACGATCACCTCGAAACTCCGCATTTCGAAGTTCAGCGCCTGCGTGATGACAGCCCGGAAGCGCACACCAACCAGACCAGCTATGAAATCGCTGCGGCCGCAGCCGAAGTCGAGGAAGTGGCGCCAGCCGCTGCCGCGACCCGCACCCTGGTTCGCCAGGAAGCTGCAGTGAAGACTGCACCAGCGCGCGCCAATGCGCCGGTCCCGGTCGAACCTGCTGCACCTGCTCCGGTAGCGCCTGTTCCCGAGCCGAGCCTGTTCAAGGGCCTGGTCAAATCCCTGGTGAGCCTGTTTGCCAGCAAGGAAGAGCCTGCTGCACCGGTGGTTGTCGAGAAACCGGCGGCCGAGCGCCCTGCGCGCAACGAAGAACGCCGTAACGGCCGTCAACAAAGCCGCGGTCGCAATACCCGTCGCGACGAAGAACGCAAGCCTCGTGAAGAACGTGCTGAACGTGCTCCACGTGAAGAGCGCGCGCCCCGCGAGGAACGTGCCCCGCGTGAAGAGCGTGCGCCGCGTGCCGCGCGTGAAACGACTGAAGACACCAGCGCAGCGCCACGTGAAGAACGTCCGGCCCGCGCACCCCGTGA
Source organism: Pseudomonas viridiflava (assembly GCF_900585905.1). Taxonomy (GTDB): domain Bacteria; phylum Pseudomonadota; class Gammaproteobacteria; order Pseudomonadales; family Pseudomonadaceae; genus Aquipseudomonas. Next base: position 28,499 of record NZ_UTVH01000034.1, on the reverse strand, counting down.
AGAGCGTGCACCTCGCGCAAACCGCGCCCCGCGCGAAGACCGCAAATCCCGCGAAGATCGTCCGGTACGTGAACTGCGTGAAGCCCTTGACGCCGCTCCGGCTGTTGACCTGCCGCGCGAAGAACGCCCGGAACGCGCACCGCGTGAAGAACGTCAGCCTCGACCGCCTCGTGAAGAGCGCCAGCCTCGTACCGAACAGGCTCCGGTTGCTGCAGCAAGCGAAGAAGAAGAGACACTGCCGAACGAAGAGTTGGCAAATGACGAGCAGCAGGATGGCGCTGAGGGTGATCGCCCTCGCCGCCGCTCCCGTGGCCAGCGTCGCCGCAGCAACCGTCGCGAGCGTCAGCGTGATGCCAACGGCAATGAAATCGAAGGCTCCGAAGGTGCTGAAGGCACTGAAGGTTCCGATGAAGAGGCTGCCGAAGGCAACAACGCCGATCTGGCTGCCGGTCTGGCCGTTAGCGCGGCAATCGCTGGCAGCGCCGTCAGCGCCCCCGCCGAAGCCGAAGCGCATCAGCAGGCGGAGCGTGCAAACGCCACCGTTGACTCTGCTGACTCGTCATTCGTATCGCAGCCAGTGATAGAGACACCGTCGATTCAGACGCCAGCGTTCGAAGCCGCAGCGGTTGAAGCACCCGCACGTGATGCATCGGCGAGCGAGGCTTTGGCCGTTGAAGTGCCAGTGGTGGAAACGCCGGTAGCTGATGAGCAACCTCAGGCCGAACGTGCTCCGGATGTAGAAGTGCAGCCAACCGCCGAGGAGGCCACTCCTGAGCACGCAGCACCGGTAGCTGCACAAGCGCCTGCCATGGCTGCGCAAAGCGAGCTGTTCGAAGCGCCCCACGCTGAGCGCGTCGTACCGTTCACGCCAACGCCAGAGCCGTTCACACCGGCGCCGCAGTTTGAGGAAGTGGCAGAGCCTGCCCAGGCCCATGAAGAGGCTGCAGCCACTGAATCGGCCGAGCTGCCTGTTGCGACTCCGGTAGCTGAAACTGCGCTGATAGAAGAGCGTGCCGAGTACGCGACGCCTGAAATTGTCGTCACGGCACCAACGGCGGAAGCTGAAGCTGCTGTACCTGTCAGTCCTCAAGCGCCTGAAGCCGAACCGGTGCTGGCAAGCAGCAACGGACGCGCGCCAAACGATCCACGTGAAGTGCGTCGTCGCAAGCGTCTGCAGAAGGAAGCCGAAGAAGCCGCTGCTGCCCAGCCGGCCTCGACAGTGACCGAAGCTGAACCAGCCGTTACCCCACCGGTTGTTGACGAGAACCTGCAGGCTTCCAACGAAGTGGCAGAGCAACATCCTCACGCGCAGGAAGAGAGCAAAGAGCCTAAACCGCTCGCTTGATCCTCGCTGAATGAAAAGCCCCGCCTGCGCAAGCAAGCGGGGCTTTTCTTTGTGTGGCGTCTGGGCCTGGGTCTGTCGATAGATTAGTAGCGCGTGTCAGATGAGACCGCTATCGCTGCGTCGAACTGATCGGTGGAGCGCCAGCGCGGGAGCCCCTAAAACGACACCGCACGTGAAGATGGCGAAAAAATCAGCCGTTGCGGCACGTCTACGTCCCACAGCACACCAGGATCATCGACTGCTATGCGCTGCACACGACCCTCGCGGAACAGGCGGCGCGCGCCCTGATCACCGCTCAGTGTCCGCAACGCCAAACCGTAGTGGCGCCCAAAGCCCACAGGATGACCCGCCTCACCAGCAAACACTGGCGCGCTGATACTGTCGCAGCGCAGCGATCCGACGACCTCGTGCAGGGTTTGCGGCAGGATAAAAGGCATGTCGCCAAGGACGATCAGCCAGGCATCGTGATCAGGCGCCGTAGCAACGGCGCAGGCAATACTGTCGCCCATTCCGGCGGAGGCCAGCAACACCAGCTCACAGTGATAGTGCCGAGCCAGCGCGGCGACAGGAGGACAATCAGGCCGCGTCACCAGCACAATCCTGTCGACCACACCTTGCAGATTGACCAACACGTGCTCCAGTACCGGACGCTCGCTGCCATCGCGACCCGCGCAGTGGGCCAGCAGCTTGCTCTGGCCTTGCCCGGCAACCGCCTGGAAGCGGCTGCCCTCTCCGGCTGCCAGCACTACGGCACAAACCCCTGGGGCCATGGGTGCTCCTGTCAGGCGTGATAATCAGTACAGATTGGGTTCCATTTCCAGCTCGACGCCGAAACGCGTGACAATGTCGGCCTGAATGCGCTGCGCCAGGGCGAGCAATTGCGCGCCCGTTGCCTGGCCGTAGTTAACCAGCACCAGCGACTGCAAACGGTGCACACCGGCATCGCCATCACGAAACCCCTTCCACCCGGCCTGTTCGATGAGCCAGCCAGCTGCGAGCTTGACCTGACCATCTGGCTGCGGATAACCCACCAGCGCAGGATGCTGCTGACGCAGGCGTTGGGCGAGTTCGGCAGGCACCAGCGGGTTCTTGAAGAAACTGCCAGCGTTGCCCAGCACAGCGGGATCCGGCAATTTTTCGCTGCGGATCGCGCAGATCGCCGCACTGACATCACGCGGTGTGGGTTGGTCTATGCCCTGCTCTGCCAGGCGCTGGCGAACGGGGCCGTATTCCAGATGCAACCTGGCGTCACGATGCAGGGCAAAACGCACCCGCAGAATCAACCAGCGCGTCGCCTCGCGCTTGAACACGCTGTCGCGGTAGCCGAAGGCGCAGTCCTGCAACAGAAATTCCCGCGTCTGTCCGGTCTCCCGGTCGAGTGCCGTCAGGCTATGGAACACATCCTTGATCTCGACGCCGTAGGCTCCGATGTTCTGCATCGGCGCCGCACCCACCGTGCCGGGTATGAGGCTGAGATTTTCCAGACCATAAAGCCCCATCTCCAGACACGCCAGCACGAAGGGATGCCAGGGCTCACCGGCCTGCGCTTCGACGATGACCTGCTCGCCCGAATCCTCGAGCACCTGAATACCACGACTGGCCATGTGCAGCACCAACGCCTGGACATCCGCAGTCAGCAGCAGATTACTGCCGCCGCCAATCACCATCAGTGGCAAATCATGTTCGACGCAGTACGCCAGCGCCTCACCGACATCGTTGTCGTCATGGGCCTGGGCGAATAAATGCGCTTTGACGTCGACGCCAAAGGTGTTGAAAGCCTTGAGCGAAACCCCGGATTGAACCTGCAAGATCAAGCCTCCAGCAGGCGGCGCACGCGCTCAAGGTCTTCGGCCGTGTCGACGCCGGCGGGCGGTGCTTCCAGTGCATCGGCCACATGGATGCGCACGCCATGCCACAGGGCGCGCAGTTGCTCAAGGCATTCGGTGTCTTCAAGCCAGCAGGGTCCCCAGCTGACAAAGTCGTGCAGAAAACCTGCGCGATACGCGTAGATGCCGATATGCCGACGGTATGGCACACCTGTCGGCAACTGGTCGCGATCCCTGGCCAGAGCGTCTCGCGCCCAGGGCAGTGGCGCGCGACTGAAGGTCAGCGCCAGGCCATTGATGTCGCTCGTCACCTTGACCACGTTGGGATTGAACAGCGCCGCAACGTCGCCAATGGGTTCCGCCAGGGTCGCCATCAGCGCCTCGGGATGCGCCGCGAGATTTTTCGCCACCTGATCGATAACGGCCGGCGGAATCATGGGTTCATCACCCTGAACGTTAACCACAATGGCATCGGCAGCAAGCCCGAGCTGCGTCGCGACTTCGGCCAGACGATCGGTGCCGGAATTGTGATCCTCGCGGGTCAGCAATACTTCGGCGCCGAAAGCCCGACAGGCCTCGACGATGCGCGAGTCATCAGTGGCGACCACGACCCTGGCAGCACTGCTCTTGCGTGCCTGCTCCCAGACGTGCTGGATCATTGGCTTGCCGGCAATTTCCTTGAGGGGCTTGCCGGGAAATCGACTGGAGCCGTAGCGCGCCGGGATGACCACGGTGAACAGCGTGGTCATTTGTCCAGGCGCTCTTCTGTGGTCAGCGTGCGAGCTTCGGTCTCCAGCATCACCGGAATGCCGTCGCGGATCGGATAGGCCAGGCCAGCGCCTTTGCTGATCAGCTCGGTCTTGTCGGCGCTGAGCCTGAGCGGGCCCTTGGTGACCGGGCAAGCGAGGATGTCGAGTAATTTGGTGTCCATAGGAAATCCTGAGCAAGTCATGGCAAAAGGCGTAACAACTGCGAATCAAACCAGGCGACGAAGGCATCCGACGGCACGGCATCCACCGCCAGGTACCACCAGTCATCAGCGGCAAAGGCGCGGCATTTCACGGCGTCCTTCTCGGTCATCACCACCGGCAATGCAGGGGAGAAACTCAGCGCCTGGGCACTGAACACCGCATGGTCGGCAAAGGCATGAGTGATGGGTCGCCAGTGTAGCCCTTCGAGGGTATTGAAGAAACGTTGAGGGTTGCCGATCCCGGCCACGGCATGCAGTGCCTGCCCGGCGGGGAAGAAGTCCAGTGGCTGGCGCTGGCCGCTGCGCAGATTGACCAGCGCCGCCGGCTTGAGGACAAAACCATAGCCGTCGTCGCGGTCGGCCCCGGCGCCGTTGTACAGCAACGCATCGACGCTGCGCAGGCGCTGCACAGGTTCACGCAGCGGCCCGGCGGGCAGACAACGCTGATTACCCAGGCCGCGGGCTGCATCGATCAGGACCAGCTCAAGATCACGCGCCAGACGATAATGCTGCATGCCGTCGTCGGACAGTATCAGGTCCAGCGGCTCTGTATCGAGCAGCGCGCGCACCGCCCGGCCCCGGTCCGGGTCAATGACCAGAGGGACTGCGCTGCGCTGCACGACCAACAACGGTTCGTCACCGGCCTGTTCAGCACCCTGCTCGGACCTGACACGCCACGGCAAAGAAGGGGGTCGGGCGCCATACCCACGGCTGACCACACCGACGCGAAGACCGCGGCGCTGGCAATGGTCGATCATCCACAGGATCAGGGGCGTCTTGCCGGTGCCGCCTACAGTGATGTTACCCACCACCACCACCGGGACCGGCGCCCGATAAACATCACCCTGCCCGGCCAGGAAGCGCGCTCGCTTGCGCTCCACCACCCGGCGATACAGGCACTCCAGCGGTCGCAACAATGCCAGCGCCGGGTGGCCGTGGTACCAGGCATGAAGCAGACGATCAGAGAAGCTCATTCAGTTGGCCGGGCTGGCTTCAACGGTGGTCATGCGCAGATGACTGAAGCCCAGCTGACCCGCGGCGTCCATGGCAGTGATGACCGACTGATGCGGTGTCTTGCCATCGGCGCTGATCGACAGCGGCAGACTGGTGTCCCCGGCCGACTCGCGCTGCAGAGCGTCCACCAGCGTCGCCAGATCGTTTTTGGGTAACAACTGGCTGTTGACCGAAAACACCCCGTCGGCATTGATGGTGATATCCAGGTGCTTGCGATCGGCATCGGTCTCGGGCGTACCCGTGACGGCTTGCGGCAGATCGACCCGCAGCTGGGTTTCGCGGGTGAAGGTGGTGGTGACGATGAAGAACAGCAGCAGGATGAACACCACGTCAATCAGTGAGACGAGATTGATGTCGATGTTCTCCCTGGCCTTGCGGCGACGAAACTTCACTTCTTGCGCCCCTCGCCCCGGGCCTGAGCCTTGAGGTCAATCTTCGGCGCATTCAGATCGACTTCGCGGTCGCCCTGCACCACTTCGACCAGCTTGATCGCTTCCTGCTCCATGCCCACCACCAGTTCATCGACCCGGCTTTGCAGGTAACGGTGGAAGAAGATCGCCGGAATTGCCACGATCAGGCCCGAAGCGGTACAGATCAACGCCTTGGAAATACCCCCCGCCAGCACCGAGGCGTTGGCCGTATTGCCCGTGGCGTTGAAGGAACCAAAGATGTCGATCATGCCCAGCACCGTGCCGAGCAGACCCAGCAGCGGCGCCATGGCGGCGATGGAACCCAGGGCGCTGAGATAACGCTCCAGGTCATGGATGACCCGAGCCGCAGCTTCCTCGATGCACTCCTTCATGATCTCGCGACCATGCCTGGAGTTGGCCAAGCCAGCCGCCAGGATCTCGCCCAATGGCGAATCGGCGCGTAGCTGCTTGAGCTTATCCTGGTCGAGCTTCTTTTCCTGAATCCACTGCCAGACCTGGCCCACCAGATGAGGCGGCGTGATCCGGCTGGCGCGCAGGGTCCACAAACGTTCGATGATAATGCCGACTGCGGCAATTGAACTCAAAATGATCGGCAGCATCATCCAGCCGCCAGATTTGACCAGCTCCCACACAGTGCCGACTCCCTCGCAAAAAGTGGCGCCACTCTAACATAGCGTCGGCAGCGCGCCAGAAGCCTGCGATCAATATCCTTGCGGATCACGCCAGAAGCGCCTGCTGGCCCTTTGCGACCAGGGCTCGCCAAAGGTACCCAGGCGCAGGCCGATAGCGCCCAGCTCGGCGTTGTCATGGGCATCGATGCCAAACCAGCGATAGCGGGCCATCACCTGGGGATGAGGATGGCCGAACGAGTTGTTGCGACCGCGGGAGATCAGCACCCCACGCGGCGCCACCGCGCGCAGGAAGCGCGTCGAAGAGGACGTGCGGCTACCGTGGTGAGGCGCCTGCAGCCAATCGGCGCGCACATCGAAGCCGCTGTCGATCAAGGCGCGTTCGGCGTCGGCGTCAATGTCCCCGGCCAGCAACAGTCGCTCGCCCATGGCCTCAACCCTGAGCACACAGGATGCCGGATTGCTCTCGGTCGCTTCTTGCCAGCGCCAGGTGGTGAATCGTACACCGTCCCACTCCCAGCTCAGATGATTCTCACAAAGCTCAACACCCAGTTCCTCAGGCAACCCTTGCTGCTCGCCACCCAGCACCCTGGCCACAGGGACGTTTCGAAAGACCGCCAGCGCCCCACCCGCGTGATCGGCATGGGCGTGGCTGAGCAGCATCAGGTCGAGGCGGCGCACACCGCTCTTGCGGATGGCGGGCAGGACAATGCGCTGGCCAATGTCGAATTCGCCGAAGCGTGGCCCGGCGTCATACAGCAGTGCGTGGTTTCGGGTGCGCAGCAAAACCGCCAACCCCTGCCCTACGTCCAGCTGGAGGACCTCGACCTCGCCGTGGGGCACGGTTTTAAGCGGCGGGAACACACACAGCAGTAGCAGTGGCCAGCCCAGCGCGCGTAGCGGCACGCCACTGGGCAGCAGCAACAGGATCGCGCCTGCCACACTCATTGCCCAGGCCCAGCCCGGTACCGAACCAGGTATCCAGGCGGGCAGCCACCCGGCGGTGGCCTTGAGCACAATGAACAGGACGTTCAGTGCGCCACCGGCGAGCCACAACAGGCTCTCCCCCAGCATTGGCACCGGCAACAACAAGGTGCCCAGCAGGGCGGGTGGCAGCACCACCAGGCTGACCCAAGGCACGGCGAGTAGATTGGCCAGGGGCCCGCTCACACTGACTGGCAGGTTAAGCGCCACCAGCAAGGGCAACAGGCCAATGGCAATCATCCATTGCGCCCGTGTCCAGCTGTGCACCCAGCTCCAGGCGCCAAGACGCCCGCCGAAGATGAGCAAGAGGATCGCAACGGCGGTGAAGGACAACCAGAAACCCGGCTGCAGACTGGCCAGCGGCTCGACAATCAGCACGAAGTTGAGCGAAACCAGTAACGGCAGCACGGCCCCCAGATGGCGAAAACGCAGGCGCCAGAGCAGGACCATGCCAACCATGACGCAGGCGCGACGCACCGGCACTTCGAACCCGGCGAGCAAGCCGTAGGCCAGTGCAGCTGCAAAGGCCAGGCCGCACGCCCAAGGCAACCAGGGCAAGACGCGCGGCCACAGCCCCCAGCGCGCCAGACCGGCAACAAGGGCGTAGACCACACCTGCCAGCAAACCGATATGCTGGCCGGAAATCACCAGCAGATGCACGGTGCCGGTGTCTTGCAGCACTTGCCAGTCATCACGCGTCAGTCCCGAACCGTCACCCAGTACCAGCGCCGCTATGCCGCCTTCACGGCCTTGCGCATCCACCGCCAGCAAGCGCTGGCGCAAGGCATCGCGCACGCCTGGCCCCGCAGACGCCAGCAGCTGACCGTCAATCACCGTGCCCGTGGCGCCGATGCGCTGGGCCAGCAGCCAGGCTTCGTAGTCGAAGGTATCAGGGTTGACCAGGCCGCCAGGGCGTTTGAGCTTGACCGCCAGGCGCCACTGCTCGCCGCTGCGCACGTCGGGCCCGCCGTACCAGGCAATGCGCATGCGCTGCGGTAATGGCGATCGCCGAGAGGTGGCATTTTCAAGTTCGAAGCGCACCACGCCCTCGGCTTTCGCGGGCAGGCCGACGACGTTGCCCTGCAGCCACAGCGTCTGTCCATCCAGTGCAGGCGCCAGGCGGTCGTTGAGGGCTGACTGCGCCGATACACAGGCCCAGGCCAGACCGAACAGGAAAAAGGCCAGCGGATAGGTCCGAAACGGCAGCAGCATCAAGGCCACCACCGGCATGCAGAGCAGCAGCCAGACCGCTGGCAGCGCCGGCAGAAACCTCATTGCCAGCAAACCCAACGCCAGCGCGAACATCCCTGTGCGCATAAATAACCTGCCTCCGCTTCTTCAACCTGGCCTTATGGCTTAGTTCAAAACCGCGGAAGAACGCGCGTACAACTGTCACAAGAACTGAACGTTACGCATAAAAAACGCCGATCCATGGACCGGCGTTCGTTTTTACAGGCTTGGCTAAGATTGCTGCAGATTATTGCGGCTTGCGGCGACCGAAGCCTGGGCGCTGACCGGAACCGGACGGCGGACCCCGACGCTTGCCCGATGGTGCGTCATCGACCAGGGAGATACCCGGGCGCTTCGGCGACGGCTTGGCCGGACGCTTGACGTCACCTGGACGCTCGGCAACTGGTGTACCGCGGCTGCTGTCACTGCGGGTGTCGCTACGACCGTTGGCCGGGCGCGGAGCACGCGGCGCCGGTTTGCCGGTGCCGGAATCGCTGCGCTGACCACGACCAGCCGGACGCGGCGTCGAATCACCCCGTGGCCGATCACGCTCGCTGCCAGTCACCTGGGGCTGACGCGGGGCGCGCTCGCCGGTCGGTGCCGCATCCTTGGCAGGCCGCAGGGTGCGTACGCGCTCGCCTTTGCCCAGCGGACGCGACGACTGGCGCTGCAAACGCTCCATCTTGTCCTTGGTCTTGGCATTCATCTGTGGCTGTGCCACAGGCGCCAGGCCCACTTCAGCGCTCAGAATGTCAACTTCCTGCTGACTCATTTCGCGCCAGCGACCCATCGGCAGATCGGAATTGAGGAAAACCGGACCATACCGCACGCGCTTCAGGCGGCTTACCACCAAGCCTTGGGATTCCCACAGGCGGCGAACTTCGCGGTTGCGACCTTCCATCACTACACAGTGATACCAGTGGTTGAAGCCTTCACCGCCCGGCGCCTGCTGGATGTCAGTGAAACGTGCCGGGCCGTCTTCCAGAATCACACCGTTCTTCAGACGCAGCAGCATGTCGTCGTCGACTTCACCCCGAACCCGCACCGCGTACTCGCGATCCATCTCGAACGATGGGTGCATCAGGCGGTTGGCCAGCTCACCATCGGTGGTGAACATCAGCAAGCCAGTTGTATTGATGTCCAGGCGGCCGATATTGACCCAGCGGCCTTCTTTCGGGCGCGGCAGGCGGTCGAACACCGTCGGCCGACCTTCAGGGTCGTCGCGGGTGCAGATCTCGCCGTCGGGCTTGTTGTACATGATCACGCGGCGCACCGTTTCGGCGGCCTCTTCGCGCTTGATGACGCGACCGTCAACGCTGATTGCATCGTGCAGATCAACGCGTTGACCCAGGGTCGCATCCTTGCCATTGACCTTGATTCGGCCCTGGCTGATCCAGGCTTCAACGTCGCGGCGCGAGCCCACGCCGATGCGCGCCAGAACCTTCTGCAGTTTTTCACCTGCGGGTCCGATTTCCTGGCTGTCCTGCTTGTCTTGTTCACTCATCTGGGCACCTCCCGGTGTGTCGATTCAGGGCACGCCGAGAACCGGCGCGGCCTGTTGCCTGGGCTGTGGATAGCCGTGAGGCATGATTCTGAAAGCGTCAGCGCTTATTGCACGCCAAACGGGGGCGAATCATACGCTCACGCGACACATTGCGCATCAGAGGCTAGCTGAAAAGGTACGGTCTATTTCTTTTTCCGCCGACTGGCGCCTTTGAAGGCTTTCATCCGCGCAGCGGCCTGGGTCAACACGTCGCGCCGCTCGTCCTTGTCCATTTTCTTCCAACTCTTGATTTCTTTCTTGCTACGACCGCAGCCCAGGCAAATGTCATCGTCGAACTTGCACAGGCTGATGCAGGGGTTTTTTGAGCTGCTCATAGACTGAACTCACCACGGCCTGCAGGCGCCAACGTGCGGGCGAGGCGTTGAGGCAGGTAAATCGCTTCGCCAGCACGCTGGCTTCTACGCCGGGTCCGCGTCGTCTCTGGATTTTTCATCTGGGTCATCCGGCAGCAAATCATCGAAGTCGATCTTCAGACCCTGTTCCATCGAGTCGAGTTCGACCAATAAGCTGCGGAAGCTGGTTTCATCCTTGACCGGCTCAGGCTCGGCATCCGGGTCAATGCTGGCGTCGGCCAGCGCCTGCAGGTGCGCCGGCACTGGCGCGTCGTCGAATTCGAGCACTGGATCGGGCTCCATCTCGCGCAGGTCGGCCAGCGGCGGCAAGTCGTCGAGGTTTTTCAGGTTGAAGTGATCGAGAAAGCTTTTAGTGGTGGCAAACATCGCCGGGCGGCCGGGCACTTCGCGATGGCCGACTACCCTGATCCACTCGCGCTCAAGCAGCGTTTTGACGATCTGGCTGTTGACTGCAACGCCGCGCACATCCTCGATTTCACCACGGGTGATGGGCTGTCGGTAAGCAATCAGCGCCAGTGTTTCCAGCATCGCCCGGGAATAGCGCTGCGGCCGTTCTTCCCACAGGCGACCCACCCAGGGCGAGAATTTTTCGCGAATCTGCAAGCGATAACCGGACGCCACTTCTTTGAGTTCGAAGGCGCGCCCGTCGCAGGATTTGCCCAGCAGTTGCAGGGCCTTCCTGAATACGGGCGGCTCTGGCCGCTCGCCCTCCTCGAACAGTTCGTAAAGTCGCTCCAGAGATTGCGGCTTGCCGGAGGCCAACAGGAAAGCTTCAAGCAGTTGCGCCAGCTCGCGGGGTTCGTTGAGGTTCATGAATCTGCTCTTATTCGGCTCGCGCCCGCACATGGATGACCGCGAACGGCTCGTTCTGTACCAATTCCACCAGTGATTCCTTGACCAGCTCCAGCACCGCCATGAACGTCACGACCACGCCCAGACGCCCCTCTTCGGCCGTGAACAACTCGGCGAAGGGGACAAAGCCGCCACCTTTGAGCCGTTCCAGCACATCACTCATGCGCTCGCGCGTCGACAGCGCCTCGCGGCTGACCTGGTGGCTTTCAAACATGTCGCCGCGGCGCAGCACCTCGGCCATGGACATCAGTAACTCATCAAGGCTGACATCGGGCAGCAGTTTGCGCACCCGCGCCTCCGGCGCGTCCAGTTTCGGCACGCTGACATCACGCCCGACACGGCTCAACTGATCGATGCCTTCAGCGGCAGCCTTGAATCGCTCGTACTCCTGCAGACGACGAATCAGCTCGGCGCGCGGGTCGTCTTCTTCTTCCGGCGCCTCGGCCGAACGCGGCAGGAGCATGCGTGACTTGATTTCGGCCAGCATGGCGGCCATCACCAGGTACTCCGCGGCCAGCTCCAGGCGCACGGTTTTCATCAGCTCGACATAGCCCATGTACTGCTTGGTGATTTCAGCCACGGGGATGTCGAGAATGTCGATGTTCTGTTTGCGGATCAGGTACAGCAACAAATCCAGCGGCCCCTCGAATGCTTCAAGGAACACTTCCAGGGCGTCAGGCGGGATGTACAGATCGACTGGCATCTGTAGCACCGCCTGCCCGTAAACCATGGCGAAAGGCAGTTCCTGCTGGGCGTCGGCCTGGCTGTCGGGCACCGCCAGGGTGGTCATCAGGCCACGACGCCAAAGGGTGTCGGGTCGCCACAGCCAACGCGAATCACCTCCGGCTCGCTGCCGGTGAGGTTGATCACCGTCGATGCGGAAATACCGCCCATGCCGCCATCGATGATCAGGTCGACCGAATGCTCAAGAATCTGGCGCATTTCGTAGGGGTCACTCATCGGCACGCTTTCACCCGGCAGGATCAGGCTGACGCTCATCAGCGGCTCGCCCAGCGCTTCGAGCAGCGCCTGGGCAATCGGATGCTGCGGCACGCGCAGGCCGATGGTCCGCCGTTTCGGGTGCAGGATGAGCCGGGGCACCTCGCGCGTAGCGTTGAGAATAAAGGTGTATGGCCCCGGCGTGTGCGCCTTCAAAGCGCGAAAGGCACCCGTGTCAACTTTGGCAAACAACCCCAGTTGCGACAGGTCGCAGCACATCAGGGTGAAGTTGTGCTTGTCATCGAGCTGACGCAGGCGGCGAATCCGCTCGATGGCGTTTTTATCGCCCAGCTGGCAACCCAATGCGTAGGAGGAATCAGTGGGATAGATCACCAGCCCGCCGGACTTGATGATTTCCGCCGCCTGTTTGATCAGGCGCGCCTGGGGGTTTTCCGGGTGGACCTGGAAAAATTGACTCACGGTATCTTCCTGTTCAGAAGGCAGCAGTAGGCTGATCATGTTTGAACCGCGACCAGAGAGGTGGCAGGTCTTCAGGCACCGGGCGATAGACGCCGATTTCGGACCAGCCGCCAGGGCCATGAAAATCACTGCCAGCACTCACCAGCAGGCCAAACTCACGGGCCAGAATCGACAGCGTCCCCACCTGCTCGGCAGGCGGCAGACCGTTGACCACTTCAATGGCATGGCCGCCAGCCTGAATGAATTCGGCCACCAGTTTACGCCGTTTACTGCGGGTGAAATCGTAATGCAACGGATGCGCAAGGCTGACCCAGGCATTGGACTGTCGCAACGTGGCGACGGTTTCTTCCAGCGTCGGCCAGTGCTGCTTGACGTCGCCGAGCTTGCCGGCGCCCAGCCATTTGCGAAAGGCTTCGGCGCGATCCCTGACGTAACCCTGCTGCACCAGGAAATCGGCGAAATGCGGCCTGGCAGGCGCATTGCCGCTATCGCCCAGGGTCTGCTGGATGGCGCGAGCTCCTTCCAGCGCCCCAGGCATACCTTTGATCGCCAATTTGCGACTGATTTCTTCAGCGCGCAACCAGCGTCCTTCATGCAAACGCGCGATTGCCGCCAGCAGAACCGGCGCGTCCATGGCAAAGCCATAGCCCAGAACGTGGATCGTCGCACCGCCCCAGGTGCAGGAAAGCTCGACCCCGTTGACCAGCTGCATATCCAGCGCAAGCGCCGCCGCACGGGCTTCTTCGAGCCCTTCGAGGGTATCGTGGTCGGTCAGGGCAAGCAGGCGCACGCCGTTCTCGTGGGCCCGCGCAACCAGAACCGAAGGCGCGAGCGCACCATCTGAAGCGGTGCTGTGGCAGTGCAGGTCAACATTCATAGGTGGCGCTTTCGCTGTCATTGATGTTTGTTATTATGCCGCCACATCCTGCTTCTGGCTGCCATTGTGAAACAATTGATCGATTTCATCCCGCTGCTGCTATTTTTCATCGTCTACAAAACCGAACCCCGCGCGATAGATATCCTCGGCGATACCTACATGCTCGGCGGTATTTTCAGTGCGACTGCGATGCTGATTGTCAGTTCACTGGTGGTCTACGGCATCCTGTTCATCAAGCAGGGCAAGCTGGAGAAAAGCCAGTGGCTGACCCTGGTTGCCTGTCTGGTGTTCGGCAGCCTGACGCTGGCCTTCCACAGTGAAACGTTCCTTAAATGGAAAGCGCCGGTGGTCAACTGGCTGTTTGCACTGGCGTTCGCCGGCAGTCACTTCATCGGTGATCGGCCGCTGATCCAGCGCATCATGGGCCACGCCATCAGCCTGCCGCAGGCGATCTGGTTCAAGCTCAATATCGCGTGGATCATTTTCTTCCTGTTCTGCGGTGCGGCCAACCTGTATGTGGCGTTCACCTTTCAAGAGTTCTGGGTCGACTTCAAAGTGTTCGGCAGCCTGGGCATGACCCTGCTGTTTCTGGTGGGCCAGGGCATTTACCTGTCCCGACACATGAGCGACCCGGCCACTCCACCTACTGAAACCAAACCCGAGGATTGACATGCTTTACGCAATCATTTCCACAGACGTCGAAAACTCGCTGGAAAAACGCCTCAGCGTCCGCCCCGCGCACCTTGACCGCATCGTCGCGCTCAAGGACGCAGGCCGTCTGGTCATCGCCGGGCCACACCCTGCAGTGGACAGCAACGACCCGGGTACTGCGGGGTTCTCCGGCAGCCTGATCGTCGCCGAGTTCGACTCGTTGAGTGCGGCCAAGGGCTGGGCTGAAGCGGACCCGTTCGTCGCAGCCGGTGTCTACGCCTCGGTGGTGGTCAAACCCTTCAAGCAAGTGCTGCCCTAGGGTCTGCACAGGTCCTGACCGCTGCCCAAAGCGGTCAGGCTTCACATCGGTTGCGCCCTGGTTCCCGCCCTCGTCGGGCAGGCGCTCGAACGTCATGACCCTCATCATTCCCCGCATGCTGCCGACAACCTGCTGAATGTTCGATAAAAACACTGTGTTGATACAGGAGTTCAGATGCGGTCATGTCTGCTGGTAGCTGTAATGACGATGTTCACCACCCTGGCCCAGGCCGAAGAATCAGGCGCCTCGCCTGCCAGTCAACCGTCGCTGTCGGCGCCAGTCAGGCAAGGCGGCGATCTTCAACAGGGCGTGCAGGGCAGTGAACTCAAGCGTGAGGAATTGCAAACGCAGCTGCACGATGGCGACGCCGAGCGCGACAGTGCGCAGCTGGCGCGTCTGCGTCAGGAGAACCAACGGCTCAAACTGCAACTCAAAGAAGCGCTGGCGGCCGAGCCTCAGCGCATTCTCACCGAGCAACAACAATGGTTCGTGGCGGGAGGCGGAGTGGCGCTGATAGCTCTTCTTTGCGGTTTCTTTGCCCGGGGCGGACGCAAGCAACGTCGACAGTGGCTGAATTGAGGGCGAAATGAGCGAGCTGTTACTGATTGATGATGACGTGGAGCTGTGTGAGCTGCTGAGCAGCTGGTTGAGCCAGGAAGGTTTTCTGGTGCGCGCTTGCCACGATGGCAGCAGCGCCCGGAAAGCGCTGGCTGACACCTCGCCCGCGGCGGTGGTGCTGGACGTCATGCTGCCCGACGGCAGTGGCCTGGAACTGCTCAAACAACTTCGCAGCAACCACCCGGACTTGCCAGTATTGATGCTGTCGGCCCGTGGCGAACCGCTGGACCGTATCCTCGGCCTGGAGCTGGGCGCCGACGATTACCTGGCCAAACCCTGCGACCCCCGTGAATTGACCGCACGCCTGCGCGCCGTTCTGCGCCGCAGCCACCCTGCCGCCGTCTCGTCGCAGCTGGAAGTCGGTGATCTGAGTTTCAGCCCGGTGCGTGGCGTGGCGATCATCAACGATCAGGAGCTGGTGCTGACGGTTTCAGAAAGCCGCCTGCTTGAAGCGCTGCTGGGCCAGCCGGGGGAACCGCTAGACAAACAGGAGCTGGCGCAACTGGCCCTGGGCCGCAAGCTGACCCTGTATGACCGCAGCCTGGACATGCACGTCAGCAACCTGCGCAAGAAAATTGGCCCACACCCTGACGGCCGCCCGCGCATCGTTGCGCTGCGCAGCCGCGGTTATTACTACGCAGTCTGATGACCAGGCTGCACGCTGCAAGAGGGCTATGAAGCACGCGTGCGCTACCTCTTGCAGCTTGAAATCAATCACTTCTCCCCGCCCTCTTTACCCAGCCTTTACAGTCCCCTGACCGCGCTTGACGTTGATCTCCCTAAACTGGCCTCAACCGGCAACGAGCCGGATTCGAGACAAGGAGATACACCATGCGCAAGACTTTGATCGCTCTGATGTTCGCTGCAACCCTGCCCACCGTGGCAATGGCAATGCCACCGGTCGACGGCCCCGGCCCTGGCCCTGAAGGCCCGCGTATGGGCATGCACCACGAGCGTGGTCCATTCGAACAGCTGGACCTGACCCGCGAGCAGCGTCAGCAGATTGGTCGCCTGATGGGTGCACAGATGCACGACCGCAAGGACGTGACCGAGAAGTACCTGGCCAAGCTGTCCGCCGCCGATCAGAAGGCTATGAAAGATGAGCTCGATGCTCGTCGCGGCAAGACTGACAGCGACATTCGCGCCCTGCTCAAACCCGAGCAGCAAAAGGAATTCGACGAAATGAAAAAGGAGCGTGATGCGAAAATGGCTGAGCGTGCCGAATTCGAAGCATGGAAAGCGCAAAAGGCGCAAAAAGCCCAGTAAGCTATTGCTTCAATCGAACCCGGTACGCCCCAGGCGTGCCGGGTTTCTTCATTCGAGGTTCTGCCGTGCGTTCATTGTTCTGGCGTATCCTGGCCAGCTTCTGGCTGGCCATTGCCCTGGTTGCGGGCCTGTCGATCCTGCTCGGCCACATGCTCAATCAAGACGCCTGGATCCTCAGCCGCCATCCGCTGCTGAGCCAGTTGCCACAAGCCTGGACCGAGCGCTACGAGAGTCAGGGGGCGGACGCCGCGCAAGACTATCTGCAGGGCATCAAGCGCAAGCACCATATCGACGTCCAGGTCCTCAATGACAGCGGCGACCCGGTGGTGCGTGGCACCGTTTCACCGCGGGCCGAAGCCCTTGAAGCGCGTCAGGGCGATGATCCCCGGCCGCTGCCGTGGCGGCGTCTGACCGCTGAATACACCAGTGACAAAACCGGGGAAACCTACCTGCTGATCTATCGGGTTCCGCATCCGGCGCTGGACGCCTGGCATCGCGACAGCCTGATGTGGCCCCTCAGCGCGCTGGGCATTGCGCTGGTAGTGCTGACCCTGTTCAGCCTGATGGTGACGCTGTCCATCACCCGCCCGTTGAGCCGTTTGCGGGGTGCCGTGCACGACCTTGGCCAGACCACCTATCAGCAGAACAGCCTGGCGCAATTGGCCAATCGCCGCGATGAATTCGGCGTGCTGGCCACCGACTTCAACCGCATGGGTGCGCGCCTGCAGAGCCTGATCGGCAGCCAGCGCCAACTGCTGCGTGATGTGTCTCACGAGTTGCGCTCGCCCCTGGCCCGCTTGCGTATCGCGCTGGCCTTGGCGGAACGCGCAGAACCGGCGGAACGGGAGAAACTCTGGCCGCGCCTGAGTCGTGAATGCGACCGCCTGGAAGCGCTGATCAGTGAAATCCTCGCTCTGGCCAGGCTTGACGCGCAACTGAGCAGTACCGAGGTGATTGATCTTGCGGCGCTGCTGTTGCGGCTCAGGAATGACACGCAACTGGACGGCACTGACCAGCAGATCAACATTGACGTCGAAGACAACCTGCGTCTACAGGGCTGGCCCGACATGATCGAGCGGGCCACTGACAACCTGTTGCGCAACGCTCTGCGCTTCAACCCTCCTGGCATGCCCGTCGAGATCCAGGCACAACGATCAGGCGAGCGCCTGCAACTGAGTGTGCGCGACCATGGCCCCGGGGTTGCCCCTGAACATCTGCTGCAATTGGGCGAGCCCTTCTACCGCGCGCCCGGTCAGACCGCGCCCGGCCACGGCCTCGGTCTGGCAATTGCGCGCCGGGCCGCGCAGCGCCACGGTGGTGACCTGATCCTGAGCAATCACCCCCAGGGCGGCTTCATTGCCACACTTGATTTGCCCGCCGATGCGGCAACTGTCGGCGCCTAGGATCTAGCAAAGACCAGGGATCAGCCTTGCCACTCGCTGACGTGGCTGGCAACCGCGACCTTGGCCGCTACCCGTGGCGGGTTCTGCGGCGTGCCGAGGTAAAGAAAACCGATCACTTCTTCGCCAGCCACCAGGCCAAAGCCTTCGGCGACCACCGGCGAATACGACAACTCGCCGGAGCGCCACACCGCACCGACACCCAGCGCGTAGGCCGCCAGCAAGACGCCATGGGCCGCGCACCCGGCAGTGATCAACTGTTCTGTCTTCGGCACCTTGTGGTGCTCCTGCAGACAGGCCACCACGACCACCACCAGCGGCGCGCGCAACGGGCCGAGGCGCGCCTTCTCCAGCGCCTGCGGGGTGACATCGCCGCCGCCTGCCTGCAGGGCCTGCACCAGCAGATCACCCATCCGCTCGCGCGCCGCGCCCTCTACCGAAATGAAACGATAGGGCCGCAATTGCCCATGATCCGGCGCCCGCAAGGCGGCGCCGAACATTACTTCGCGCTGGGCAGCGTCCGGGGCCGGATCAATCAGCCGCGGGACCGAAACACGATTGAGCAGAACATCGAGCGCTTGCATGGGCTACCTCCTGAAAATTGATCGGCCATTCTAGAGCCTGTGTACCCGGATAACGAACCCGGCAGGCGTTTACTTACCAACCACGTCGCATCGCTGCGGTTTACTTGCCGCCGGTCGCGGGTAGAATGGCGCACTTCCCCGACCCGGTCAGAGTGACTACATGGCTTTGCCGACCCTGCGCATCATCGGTTTCATCATCGGCATATTCCTTATTACTCTGGCCATCGCCATGGTCGTGCCGATGATCACGCTGGTCATCTTCGAACGGCTTGAAGACCTGCGCTCGTTTCTGTGGGCCAGCCTGCTGACCTTCCTGGCCGGTCTGGTGCTGATCGTGCCCGGCCGCCCCGAACATGTACATCTGCGCCCCCGGGACATGTATCTGCTGACGGTCTCCAGCTGGATCGTGGTCTGCGTTTTCGCGGCCCTGCCCTTTCTGCTGACCCAGCACATCAGTTACACCGACTCGTTCTTCGAAAGCATGTCCGGCATTACAGCCACCGGCTCCACTGTGCTCAGCGGCCTGGACAGCATGTCGCCGGGGATTCTGATCTGGCGCTCGATGCTGCACTGGCTGGGCGGCATCGGCTTCATCGGCATGGCGGTGGCGATTCTGCCACTGCTGCGGATCGGCGGCATGCGCCTGTTCCAGACCGAATCCTCCGACCGTTCCGAAAAAGTCATGCCGCGCTCGCACATGGTCGCCAAGTACATCGTGCTGGCCTACGTCGGTTTCACCACGCTGGGCAGCCTGGCGTTCTGGGCCGCCGGGATGAGTCTGTTCGATGCGATCAACCACGCCATGTCGGCGATCTCCACCGGCGGTTTTTCCACCTCGGACCAGTCCCTGGCGAAATGGCCACAGCCTGCGGTGCACTGGGTGGCGATTGTGGTGATGATCCTTGGCAGCCTGCCCTTCACCCTTTATGTCGCTACCTTGCGCGGCAACCGGGGCGCGCTGTTTCGTGACGAACAGGTGCGTGGCCTGCTCGGGCTGTTATTGGCCACCTGGGTGGTGATGACGCTGTGGTACTGGGCCACCACCGATCTGCCCTGGTATGACGCACTGCGCCACGTCGCCCTGAACGTCACATCGGTGGTCACCACCACCGGCTTTGCCCTTGGCGACTACAGCCTGTGGGGCAACTTCGCGCTGATGTTCTTCTTTTATCTGGGTTTTATCGGTGGCTGTTCAGGCTCAACCGCCGGGGGCGTGAAGATATTCCGCTTTCAGGTCGCGTACATCCTGCTCAAGGCGAACCTCAACCAGCTGATTCATCCGCGTGCCGTGCTCAAGCAGACGTATAACGGCCACCGGCTGGATGACGAAATCGTTCGCTCGATCCTGACCTTCTCGTTCTTCTTCACCATCACCATCTGCGTCATCGCCCTGCTGCTGTCGCTGCTGGGCCTGGACTGGATGACGGCCCTCACTGGCGCGGCCAGCACGGTGTCGGGCGTTGGGCCAGGGCTTGGCGAAACCATTGGCCCGGCAGGCAACTTCGCCACCTTGCCGGATGCAGCAAAATGGATTCTGTCCCTGGGCATGCTCTTGGGGAGGCTGGAAATCATTACGGTGCTGGTGCTCTGCATTCCCGCCTTCTGGCGTCATTGAGCGAAGAGGCGTTTAATGGCAGCTGAACGGCCGCCCTGTATTGGCAGGGCTGTGACGCTCAGCGTTCAGGACATCCAGCCATGGACACCGCCAAATCGTTTACCCGTTTCGCCGACTTCTACCCCTGGTACTTGCAGGAGCACCAGAACAGCCGCTGTCGACGTCTGCACTTTGTCGGCACCAGCCTGGTGATATTTCTGCTCGCTTTCGCGGTTGGCAGCTCGAATTGGGGCCTGCTGTGGCTGGTGCCGTTGGCGGGTTACGGGTTCGCCTGGGTTGGGCACTTCTTCTTCGAAAAAAACCGCCCCGCCACGTTTCAGCATCCTTTCTACAGCCTGCTGGGCGACTTCGTCATGTACCGCGACATGATCCTGGGCAAGGTGCCGTTCTGAGGGCGCTGAACCCTGAGACCAGCCGGGAAGGCGTCAGGTACGCGCCCTATCATTAGCACCTGCTGGCCTATTCCCGGCTAAAGCCCGTCCCACGACAGCTGACGGTTTCCGTCGTTTGTAGCTGCGCGGGGGTGGCAGGTAAATGCGCATCGGCCAAACGATAAAGCTCGATGGTGCCGTCGAGATGTTCGATCAGGGCACTGCACGACTCCACCCAGTCGCCACAGTTGAGGTATTCAACGCCCCCTACGGTGCGCATTTCAGCGTGGTGAATGTGCCCGCAGACCACGCCGTCCAGGCCACGCTTGACGCATTCATGGGCAATGGCTTCCTCAAAGTCGCTGATGAAACTCACTGCGGTTTTCACCTTGTGCTTGAGGTAGGCCGACAACGACCAGTAGCCGTAACCGTACTTTGCGCGCCAGTGATTCAGCCAGCGATTGAGGGTCAGGGTGAATTCGTAGGCCGAGTCGCCGAGGAAGGCCAGCCAGCGATGGTAGCGGGTGATGACGTCGAACTGGTCGCCATGGATGACCAGCAGACGGCGGCCATCAGCGGTGACATGCTCGGCCTCGTCCACCAGTTGAATGTTGCCCAGAATCAGCTTGGAGTAGCGGCGCAGGAACTCGTCGTGGTTGCCGGTGACATAAATGACTTCGGTGCCACGCTTGCTCATGGTCAGCAGGCGGCGGATGACGTTGGTGTGGGCCTGCGGCCAGTACATGCCGCCCCGAAGCTTCCAGCCATCGATAATGTCGCCGACCAGATAAATTCTGTCGGTGTGATAGCCCTTGAGGAAGCGGGACAAATGCTCTGCCTGACAGTCGCGAGTCCCAAGGTGCACGTCAGAGATCCACAGGGTGCGAACGCGTTGCTTACGGCCGGGGTTGGCAATCTGGGCACTGGTCATGGGCAAGCTCCTGCAGAGTTTGCAAGAGCGTGCACCATGGCAGTGAAATCAATATGACCGCTGCGTGGCAGTGCGGTGACAACGTCCCCCGGCTCGCGATGTAAGCTGCTTCATCGCCAGTCAGCGAGGATCAGACGCCGCAGTATCGTTATGCCCCAGGTTGCGTTGCGGATCGATCTGGTCCCTGATCCGCTGCTTGAGAATTTTCGCCTCGGGGAAGCCACCGTCCGCCTTGCGCTCCCAGACCTGCACGCCATCACAATTGATGATGAACACCCCGCCCGTACCGGGCTGCAGAGAAACCTTGCCCAAATCGTCGCTGAATGTACTCAACAGCTCCTGCGCCAGCCATGCCGCACGCAGTAACCATTGGCACTGAGTGCAATAGATAATGGTCACTTCCGGTTTGGTGGTGGACATGACGCCTCGCCTCTCTCGATCAGAAACAACGTGATGTTACAACCGGCTGAGCAGGTCCCGCGCCGTCTGTTGATGTTCCTCATCGGCTTCTTCGATCACTTCCAGCAGCAGCGCTCGCGCAGCGTCGACATCACCGTCATCAATCAGCACCTGCGCCTGATTGATCTTGCTCAAGGGCTCTTCGTCGAGGTCCAGCAGATCGAACTCACCCGCGTCATCCATGAAGCCGTCGAGGAAGGCATCATCCAGTGCATCCTTGTTGGACTCCACAATCATCTGCTCTTCCGGGAAATCGCTGAGGTAGCGTTCATCGGCAATTTCCTCCACGCCAGGCAGTTCGGTCAGGTTGGAAGCAAACCCGGCGTCCTCCGCCTTCGCGGCCACCACGGGCGGTGCTGCGCGGACAACCTGCGGCTTTTCAAACGGGTCGACCAGGTCCCAGTCAGCGTCCATGGACAGATCGTCGAGGTTCAACTGGAATTCGTCAGCCGGCTCGGGGTTGAGTGAAGCTGCAGCGCTTTCATCCAGTTGTCCAGGCTCGGTGGAGGCCAGCGTCTCTGAGCTTGCCATTGCGCTCATGGGCATCGCCAACGCTGCTGTTGCAGCGGCCGAGGGAGTGGCTGCGGCGCTGGCAGCGTGCTGCGATTCGGCCCGCTGCAACTGCGGATAGCGGCTACGAATTTCTTCGACCTGCTGCGCATCGATACCGTGCTCGCGCGCGCTCGGCTGTTCCTGCACAAATCCGGCAGCATCACCCTGCTCGGCCAGCAGCTCCAGGATACGGATGCGGATGTCGATGCGCTCGGGCTGGCGGACCAGTGCCTCGCGCAGAATGCCCAACGCTTCGCCGAATCGGCCGTACGCCACATAAATGCTGACCCCGTCCAGCGCGTCATTGCTGCCCGCCGCCGGACGTGGCGCGGCAGGACGTGATGTCGCGGCGGGTGCCGGTACCGGCGCTGCCACAACCGGTGCAGCGACCACTGGCGCCTGCTCGGCGGCGGCAGTGCCCTGGCCGCGAGCAGGTTTGATCAATGCCGTATCGGCGCTCACTGTTTGAGCATGTGCCTGCTTGCGGCGATTGCGCTGCACCGACCATGCCAGTACCAGCAAAAGCAGGATGACCACAGCCCCCAACAACAAGGGCGAGAACGGCGATTCATCCGGCGCGGCGGGGCTGACAACCTCCGGCGCTACCGGGGCAACATCAGGCGCAGCGGCGGCAACCGGCGCTGACGCTTCTATTGCGCCGGGCTCGACTGGCTGGGTCTGCTGTGCGGCCAGCTGAGCCTGCAGGCCCGTCACCTGCTTGTCTTTGGCGTCGATAGACTGCTGCAACCCCAGCAGCTGGTTGCGCAGGTCCTCCACCGATTTGCTCAATACCTGATTCTCGATAGCGGCAGCCGCCAATTGTTCGGCCCCGCGTTGCGCCTCGCTGGAAGGCTGTGCAGGCGTCGTGGGGTTCGACGGTGGTGCCGTATTGCTGCCGGTCAACGTCGCCGCGTCGGGCAACAGCAGGCTCTGACCGACCTTCAGCGCGGTGTTCTCGCCATTGGGAAATGCCTGGGGATTGAGGATCTTGATGCCCTCCGTCAACTGACTGGCCGATGCGCCGGACCCGCTGCCCTGCATGCGTCGGGCAATGGCGTTGAGGGTGTCACCCCCCACCACTTCGTAGTGTTTGACCTGCACCGCTGGCGGAGGTGCCACGGGCATTCGCGAAGGTTCGGCGGCCTGGGCTGCCGCAGCGCGGCTGGCGACTCCACGGGTTGCCGCGCGACCGGCATCTGACGTGGCCGGGTCCAGCAGCAAGGTGTATTCGTGCAGCATATCGCCGCCTGGACGCAGCACCTGCACCAGAAACTGCAGATAGGGTTCGGTGACCGGTTTGCTTGAAGTCACCTTGATCACGCCGCGATTGCCGCGAATAACCGGGGTAAAGCGCAAATCGTTGAAGAAGAAAACGCGCTCCACCCCGGCGCGGGCGAAGTCTTCGGCCGGAGCCAGACGCGCCACCACGTCTTCGGCATTCAGGGCGCCGGTTTCAACCAGTTCGATCTCGGCGTTGAGCGGTTGATTGAGCGCCGAATGCAGGGTGATCTCCCCCATTCCCAGCGCCGCCGCCCAGCCTGAATAGAGTAAAGATGCCCAGGCAACAGCGCCCAGCAATGCACCGCGCACAGGCGCCTTGCCGACACATCCCGATGGTGAAGCCGCCTGAGAGCTGTTGCGCATACGAACCCTTATGGAAACCGGAGCAGGCTTGCGTGCCTGATCAAAATATTGGCGTGGACCTGGCTGCAAGTATGAGCGAGAAGAAGCGGATCTGCTTCAGGATCTTTCGAGGTTCGCCAGGATTCGCGTATGAACCCGCATGCACACCCGCAGCTCTTCTTCATCAATACCGGCAAACAGCTCGACGCGCAGTGCCGTGGCGATGGCTTCAATCTGCTGAATAAGGGGGAGCGCGGTGTCGCAGAGAACAATTTTCTTTGCCCGCCGATCCTCAAGCACAGCATGACGCTGCACCAGGCCCTGACCTTCCAGGCTGTCGAGCAGGCGAGCCAGTGTCGGCCCTTCAACGCCGACGCTCTGCGCCAGCTCACGTTGGGTCGGCGGGGTTTCGTAGCGTGCCAGGTGCAGCAACACCAGCCAGCGCGCCTGGGAAAGACCCAGCTCGGCCAGCCGCCGGTCCAGCTCGGCGCGCCAGCCGCGGGACATGTGCGCCAACTGCATGCCGAAGCGATGTTCATCCGTCATTGGCATAGAGCACTCGCAATCCGAACTAATTATTAGTCAGCTAAGCATGGACCCGAGGTGCAAGCAAGCCTGCGCCTCCCAGTTGCCGGGTCAGGGGTTGCGTGCACAGCACTTGCGAGTGTCATCAGACCTGGAATTCAGCCTGCAACGCGGCGCGCACGCAATACAGAACACCTTCCGGCACGCGCCCGGTGAACAGCTCGGCGATCGCCGCCACCGGCGGCAACTCGCCTTCGCCATCAAGGAACGCGTCCTGAATTTCACCCAGCAGGTCTTCCGGCAGGTCCAGCGCCTGCTCCAGGGACAGCTGCTGACGACCGACGGCCTCGGCCAGCATCGTGTAGACGTTTTTCTCCGAACACTGCAACTGACCGGCAATCTGCACCGGGGTCATGCCGGCACGGGCCAGGCTGATGAGCTCATGCCGCACGTCGGCGACCACTTTGGGCGCTTCGGCATTGCCGCTCAGCACCTCAAGGAAGGCCTCGCCGTAACGCTCCAGCTTGCGCGCGCCGACACCGCTGACCCGGCCCATGTCGGCCATGGTCGCGGGCGTGCTGCGCAGCATTTCCAGCAAGGTCGAATCCGGGAATATGACGTAAGGCGGCACGCCGTGTTCTTCCGCCAGCTTGCGCCGCAGCGCGCGCAACGCTTCCCACTGTTCGCGCTCTTCGCCGCGCACCAGCTGGCTGGCCGGGCTGCCGGAGCCGCTTTTGGCGGTGGTCTGCGGTTTCAGGTCGCGGCGCAGTTCCAGGGTCACTTCGCCGCGCAGCAGCGGGCGGCAGGTGTCACTCAGGCGCAAGCCGCCGTACCCTTCCAGGTCGATATCGGCCAGCCCGCGCGCCACTAGTTGGCGGAACAGCGACCGCCACTCGCCTTCCGAACGCGCCTTGCCAACACCAAACACTGAGAGGTGCTGGTGGCCGAAGCTCTGTACCTTGTCATTGGATTTGCCCAGCAACACGTCTACCAAGTGGCCGACACCGTAACGCTGACCGGTGCGGTAGATCGCTGACAGGGCCTGACGCGCCGGTTCGGTGGCGTCCCAGGTTTGCACACCATCGACGCAGTTATCGCAATGGCCACAGGGCTTGGGCATGTCTTCATCAAAATACGCCAGCAGCGTCTGACGACGGCAGCGGGTTTCCTCGCACAGGGCCAGCATCGCATCCAGCTTGTGATGTTCAAGACGTTTGTGCCGCTCATCGCCTTCGGAATTCTGCAGCATCTGCTTGAGCATCAGCACATCTTGCAGGCCGTAAGCCATCCAGGCATCTGCGGGCAGGCCGTCGCGTCCGGCACGACCAGTTTCCTGGTAATAGGCTTCCAGGGATTTGGGCAGGTCCATGTGCGCGACGAAACGCACGTTGGGCTTGTCGATGCCCATGCCGAACGCGATGGTGGCGACCATGATCAGGCCTTCCTCATTAAGGAAGCGCTTCTGATTGGCGGCGCGCGTCTCCGAAGGCAGACCGGCATGGTAAGGCAGCGCCGGGTAGCCGTTGTCGCAAAGAAAGGCCGCGACATCGTCGACTTTCTTGCGTGACAGGCAATAGACAATCCCGGCATCGCTGCGCCGCTCCGACAGAAACGCCAGCAGCTGCTTGCGTGGCTGTTCCTTGGGCACGATGCGGTAAAAGATGTTGGGGCGGTCGAAACTGGACAGGAAGCGCTCAGCGTTCTGCAAATGCAGGCGCGTGACGATTTCTTCGCGGGTGCGTTTGTCGGCGGTGGCGGTCAGTGCAATGCGCGGCACGTCCGGAAACAGTTCCGCCAGCTGCCCCAGTTGCAGGTATTCAGGCCGGAAATCGTGGCCCCACTGGGAAACGCAGTGGGCTTCATCGATGGCGAACAGGGCGATCTTCAGGGTTTGCAGAAACGCCAGCATGCGTGGCTGAACCAGCCGCTCAGGGGCCAGGTAAAGCATCTTGATCTCGCCCTGACGGATGCGATTGGCCAGCTCGCGCTGCTGTTCGGCGTTGAGCGTCGAGTTCAGCGCCGCCGCCGATACGCCCAGCTCGTCCAGGGTGGCAACCTGATCGTCCATCAGCGCGATCAACGGCGACACGACCACGCACAAACCGTCGCGCAGCAGCCCAGGAACCTGGAAACACAACGACTTGCCGCCACCGGTAGGCATCAGAACCAGCGCATCACCGCCGTTGGCCACACGCTCAATAATGGCACCCTGGCGACCACGGAAGCTGTCGTAGCCGAAGATGTCTTTGAGTACGCGTTGTGCCTGTTCGAGCATAGAAAACCCCAGATTGTCCTGCTGCACTGCTAAAGCGGCGCAGTATACCCGACGACTCAGAGGCAAAGGGCGCCGGGATATAAGCGGTCGAAATTAAGCCGCAGCGCTTTAGCCCAAGTCCATGCTGGCGCCAGAGGCTCGCAGGGCCTAGAATTCAGCATCGTTTATTTCCAAGGTAGCCTGTCAATGTCCCTCGCCGAGCAATTATCCCGCCTGCAAGTCTTCCTCGATGCAGATGAACTGCATGACGAGGCACTGGACTACGTGGCCGCTCATGGCTACCTGACCGCCCTTTCCATCTGCGCCGAAAGCGTGCCGGAGCGTGAGTGGATCGACGCCCTGTTCGCCGAAGAGCCGCATTACACGGACGACACTCAGCGCCAGGAAATCGAAGGTACGCTGATTCAGCTGCAGGCACACATTGCCCGCCAGCTGGCGTCTGATGAGGAATTCGAGCTGCCTTGCGATCTGGATCTGGGCGATGAGCCGGACGATTCCGACCTGCGTGGCTGGTGCATCGGCTTCATGGAAGGTGTGTTCCTGCGCGAAAGCGCCTGGTTCGAAAGCGCCGAAGAAGAAGTCAGCGAGATGCTCTTGCCGATCATGGTCGGTTCCGGCCTGTTCGATGAGCAGCCGGAGTTCGAGGACATCGCCAAGGACGCCAATCTGATGGACGACATGATCGTGCAGATTCCCGAGGCGCTGACTGCGCTGTATCTGCTGTGTCAGGCGCCGGATGAAAAACCGGCGATCCTCAAGCCTCGCCACCACTGAGTCTGCCTCTGTGGTTCAACCGCACACGAGTCGTAATCGTTTCGTGCGCTACGGGCTTATGGGGGTGGGCTGGCTGAGCGTCGCGCTGGGGGTGATCGGGATCTTTCTGCCGATCATGCCCACCACGCCCTTCCTGCTGCTCGCCGCCGTCTGTTTCGCGCACAGCTCGCCGCGGTTTTATAACTGGCTGGTCAACCACAAGAGCTTTGGTCCGCTGATCAAGGATTTCCTGGAAGGCCGCGGCATGCCGCTCAAGGCCAAGGTTCTGGCGATCGCGTCGCTGTGGTTCAGCATCGCCTTGTCCTGCTATCTGGTGCAGATCGTCTGGTTGTGCATCGCGATGGTGGTGATTGCGGTGGGGGTGACGATTTACATCTTGCGGCAGAAGACATTGCGTAAAGCGTGAGCCTGACGGCGGAATGCTTTGATCGTGTGGCTTCAACAGAACTTGCAGCGTTTTTGAGTTCTGGTTTCGCCCTGAAGGCTCCCCCTTTTGTTACGGCAAAGTGTGGAAACCACTATGCGCAGGGGTACCTTCGCTCTGGCATTGTGGCGGGGCAACGCGCGTTCGACTGCGTTCTTGAGATCACAGCGTCGCGCTGAATAATGGGACTGCTGAAGGCTGTAGGAGCGCGCTTGCCCGCGATGACGCTGGGACATGCGTTACATAATCCTAAGCCTGAATATCGCTATCGCGAGCAAGGTGGGTCGCCACCCCGGTCATTCCCACAGGTGGGCGGATTGGTCTGCAAAATCTTCAGCGTCTGCAATACCGCCATCGCGGGCAAGCGCGCTCCTACAGTTACAGGCTCGCTTCGCGACAGCGCCGTGTCAGCGACATAGCGAGTCCTTCATGTCGAGCGCGAAGCTAGGATATTGAGAACTTGAGATCACAGCGTCGCGCTGAATAATGGGACTGCTGAAGGCTGTAGGAGCGCGCTTGCCCGCGATGACGCTGGGACATGCGTTACATAATCCTAAGCCTGAATATCGCTATCGCGAGCAGGGTGGATCTCCACCCCGGTCATCCCCACAGGTGGGC
>NZ_UTVH01000084.1 GCF_900585905.1 Pseudomonas viridiflava | reverse complement strand
TCTCTGGGTAGTCACCCTGGGAATGTTCCTGACCCATACCAAGCGTCAGCGCAAGCTCGACGCCGAGCGTGACGAGGCGGCTGCCTTGCGTGATCAGCGTATCAAGGAGTTGGCCCGGCGCGTGGACAACTGCCAGAGCGGCACGGTGCGCATGGGTGAGGCTTTGCACGAACTGCGCGCCATCGTTGCGCCGTTGCCCGACAAGCTCACGGCACTGGAACAGCGCGATCCCTCCACGCTGTCCTTTGCCCAGGCAGCGCGTCTGGTCGGCATGGGTGCCAGCA
>NZ_UTVH01000035.1 GCF_900585905.1 Pseudomonas viridiflava | reverse complement strand
GTCTGGACCGCTTCGATACGGCTGATCAGATCCTTGTAAGGCGCGCCGTATTTGTCACGAACCGGCTGGGTCGCGTCATAAAAGGCTTTTTTCTGCTCTGGGGTCAGGGTGATGAATTCCACACCTGCGGCCTTGAGCTTGGCTTCATCGGCTGCCGATGCGGCGTCCCACAGCTTGCGCTCTTCCATCTGCGCTTCGCGCGCCAGTTTCTTCACCAGGGTCTGTTGCTCGGGCGTGAGCTTGGTCCAGGTGGTTTTCGACATCACCACAGGCTCAGGCAGGATCAAGTGCTCGGTCATGGTGTAGAAC
>NZ_UTVH01000074.1 GCF_900585905.1 Pseudomonas viridiflava | reverse complement strand
ACTATTCGGACCTTGCTGTGAAGCGTTATTAGCGAGGGTGCCCGTGATCAGGCCATTGGCATCAATGCTCAAACCCGAAGGCAGACCAGCAGCGGTATACGAAAGAACATCACCATCCAGGTCGGCAAAGTTAGCTGCAGTACCCAGGGAAAACGCTGCGCCATCGTTAGCCGCCTGCGCAGCAATGCTGCCCACGGAGTTGGGCGCGTCATTCACCGCGGTTACTACCAGATTGACGACTGCTGTAACGACAGCGCCGTCAGCATCGGCCACCTGATAGGTGAAACTGTCCGGTCCGTTGTAATTGGCGTTTGGCGTGTAGATGTACGTGCCATTGCTGTTGAGCACCAACGTGCCGTTGGCTGGACTTTGAGTGGCGCTAAAGGTGAGGGTGTCGC
>NZ_UTVH01000120.1 GCF_900585905.1 Pseudomonas viridiflava | reverse complement strand
CAACAGCACTCGGCCACGCCCTGCGCCTTTGGCCAGTGCGGTGACCACGTATTCCTTGCCCATTTCGCCCAGCAACGCCGAGCGAGTCATTCGGCAGATCCCGGCCATGGAATGAAAGGCCAGTACCAGCACGGGCAACACCAAATGCGCAAATGCGTTGGCGAATGCGCCGGTCTCACCGGAGCGCCAGGTGTCCCAAAGCATCCAGCCGTTTGAGAGGTCGAGGGTGTACAGATACGAATCGTCGAGCCGCCCCGGCCCGCCCGCCCATTGCAGCCGGGCATAGAAC
>NZ_UTVH01000017.1 GCF_900585905.1 Pseudomonas viridiflava | reverse complement strand
GGTTTTTCAGGTCATTAAAAGGTCGGTTTTGCCTCGTGAACCACTCCCCACAGGGGCGCATGCGTGAACAAATCGCCCGTTTTACTGTCCTGCGCCAGCGATGTGAGCCAGTTGGCAGATGCAGAATAGACGTGAATGTGCGGATTGCCCGTTTTGCATTCTCAAAAAAGAGACAAAAACCGTTTCTAAGCTAATGCTCAAAAGTTATTTATTTAGAAATTCTTAGATCATTTAGGCTCCAGATCAGCCAGCCCCCGGCCCGCTTGACTCGGAGCAACCCATGAA
>NZ_UTVH01000019.1 GCF_900585905.1 Pseudomonas viridiflava | reverse complement strand
TGACCTTGCCTACAGGCCAGCACCTGAACCACCTGTACTACGGCAGCGGCCACCTGCACCAACTGAACCTCGACGGCCAGTTGATTAGCGACATGGAGCGCGACGACCTGCACCGTGAGGTCTACCGGACACAGGGCAAGCTCACCAGTTGCTTTGGCTACGACGCCATGGGCCGCAAAGCGTGGCAGTTTGCTTCAACATTGCCCGCAGAAAAGCTGTCGCAAGTGCACAACACCGGCATCAACACCAGTCTGCTGGTTGAGCACGCCTACAACCCGATTCACCGTCGCTACCAATACGACCCGG
>NZ_UTVH01000009.1 GCF_900585905.1 Pseudomonas viridiflava | reverse complement strand
AAATAATCCGACACGCTGTGTGGCGATCGAAACAGATTCGGGTTTAAATTCGAAACACTCTCTAAAATGGAATGCGGATGGTTTTCTGACAGAGGATTCAAATGGAAACACTTTTGGCTACAGTCCTAACGGCCAATTGCTTCACGTCAAGAATGCACAAGGCCAGTCGGTGGCGCGTTACATCTATGATGGTCACGGGCGTTTGGCTGCGCAACATGATGTCATTGCTGAGCGTACCTACGAGTTGTGCTATGACGGCGATACATTGTGCGGAGAAATCTGGTTTGACCGGGACGGGAAAGTAATCCGTCAAACGTCTCTAAATACAGAGCAGTCGCAACAAATACTCGAACCCGGTAAATGCCCACAGGTTGGTTTTTTGCTTGATAGTCCACACAGTGGAACCCTCAGTGTCTGGGG
>NZ_UTVH01000042.1 GCF_900585905.1 Pseudomonas viridiflava | reverse complement strand
ATCACATACAGTGGTGGCCTATTGGCGATAACCCTTCAGGAAGTTGCCGATGCGGCCAATGGCCTGCTCCAGCTCGTCCACGCGAGGCAGGGTTACCACGCGGAAGTGATCCGGCCACGGCCAGTTGAAGGCGGTACCTTGCACAACCAGCAGTTTTTCCGACAGCAGCAGGTCCAGCACGAATTTCTCGTCGTTGTGGATCGGGCAGATCTTCGGGTCAATGCGCGGGAAGGCGTACAGCGCCCCCATCGGCTTCACGCAGCTGACGCCGGGAATGTCGTTGAGCAATTCCCAGGTACGGTTACGCTGCTCCAGCAGGCGGCCCGGCGGGAGGATAAGGTCGTTGATGCTCTGGTAGCCGCCCAGTGCGGTCTGGATGGCGTGCTGGCTCGGCACGTTGGCGCACAGACGCATGTTGGCCAGAATGTCGATGCCTTCAATGTAGCTC
>NZ_UTVH01000038.1 GCF_900585905.1 Pseudomonas viridiflava | reverse complement strand
TCAAAGTTTCCTTATCAACTTCAACCACTTGCGCTTCGATCAACATCACGTTGCTCGTTAGCGGGAGGCGAATTCTACAGCGTTACAACCTGCTGTCAACTGCCTTTTTTCACCGCTTTCGATCAACCTCATCGAAACCTCTTCTTCGCCAACCGAACCGTCCAACTTATTGATTAACAACAAGTTTTTCGTTCTGTCTGCGTCAGAAGAGGTGCGAATTATAGAGAGATTGGCGAGGCCGTCAAGCCCTAAATATCACATTCGCAGAATTCAGCGTTTTCACCGCCTTACACGCTCACCTATAGAAGAAGACCCCCAAGACTGGGCATTATATTGCCCAGGCCGCTTATATCGATCATCATATGCGGCGTTTCCCTTCTATATATGTACCGACTTCGGACCCTCTCTCAATGACCCCCAATGCTCGCCCCCTGACCTCGATACTGTTTCCGGTCGGGTTGCTGTTGATTGCAATGGCCTCGATCCAGACTGGCGCGTCCCTGGCCAAGACACTTTTCCCCATCGTCGGCGCTCAGGGCACTACCACGCTGAGGCTGGTCTTCGCTGCTGTCATACTGCTGCTGGTGCTGCGCCCATGGCGCGCGAGCCTGACTGCCAAGTCGCTCGGCACGGTATTGATCTACGGAATCGCCCTAGGGGGTATGAACTTCCTCTTCTATATGTCGCTGCGCAGCATCCCATTGGGGATCGCCGTTGCGCTGGAGTTCACCGGGCCATTGGCGGTGGCGCTCTTGTCATCGCGCAAGCCTCTGGATTTTGTCTGGATTGCGCTGGCGGTCCTCGGCCTGTGGTTGCTGATCCCCATGGGTGGGAACAGCACGGCCCTGGACTTGACGGGTGTAGGTTACGCCTTGGGCGCGGGTGTCTGCTGGGCGGGTTACATCTGGTTCGGGCAAAAGGCCGGGCAAGACAACGGTATCCAGACCGCCGCGCTGGGGGTCATGATTGCCGCCCTGTTCATTGCCCCGATCGGAGCCGTCCACGCGGGTGCCGCGCTGCTGGACATCAGCCTGATTCCGACCGCGATCGGCGTCGCCATTTTGTCTACCGCCCTGCCCTACAGCCTGGAGATGGTCGCACTGACGCGGATGCCTGCGCGCACTTTCGGCACTTTTTCCAGTATGGAGCCCGCATTCGGCGCTGTCTCCGGCATGTTGTTTCTGCATGAGCATCTGTCGCTGACCCA
Organism: Pseudomonas viridiflava; assembly: GCF_900585905.1. Lineage (GTDB taxonomy): Bacteria > Pseudomonadota > Gammaproteobacteria > Pseudomonadales > Pseudomonadaceae > Aquipseudomonas. Next base: position 34,732 of record NZ_UTVH01000038.1, on the reverse strand, counting down.
ATGGCTGGCCATCGTCGCAATCATCCTTGCTTCAGCAGGTGCCACCCTGACCGCCAAGCGCGATACACCGCAGCTGGTGCCCGCTGATTAAGCCCGGATCGTCGACTGTAATGAAAACACGCTGGTATTTAGCGGCTTACTAAGCCATGTTTAGCACTGACAGTGTTCAAACCTCTGAGCCGAGCGAATGTCGATATCATCAGGCAGTGATCATATCCAGGCGTGGCACTGATGGCAGCAAGGCCGAACTAAGGAAGGCAATGAAGTACATTTTTTTAGCGCTGGCGACACTAATAATTACAGGCTGCGCAGCGACAACCGCACCCGTCAAACAGACCAAGCGCGGGATTCACATCAATTGCTCGGGGCTTTCCTCCTCCTGGGAGAAATGCTACGAAATGGCCGCTGATTCCTGCGTCTCGGGAAAGTACCGGGTCATTGCCAAATCCGGCGAGGCCTCAGCTGAGCCTGGGGACTATCCATTTGGGCTTAACCCGGCCGGCTACACCAGCCGCAGCATGATCATCATCTGCAAGAAGCCGGCGCAAGACTGAGATAATCGGGCGAGCGAATGGCGCGATTGAACACGCGCCACCCTGGCATTCACACCGCAACAGTGCGCGTCTGCAGCCATTGCAACGCCGCGCCCTGCAGCAGTGGACTCAGGCGCCGATTGACCTCGACGTGATAGTCATTGAGCCAGGCGCGCTCTTCTTCGTTCAAGCGCTCGATATCGAGGCAGCGGGTATCGATGGGACAGAGCGTCAAGGTTTCAAACCGCAGAAATTCGCCGAACTCATTCTTTCCCGCTTCGCGGTTGATCACCAGGTTTTCGATGCGCACGCCCCAGCGTCCAGGCCGATAGGTGCCTGGCTCGATCGAAGTGATCATCCCCGGCAGCATTGCAGTCTGGGGCGTCGCTGGCGCCTGGTAGGCAATCACCTGCGGCCCCTCGTGTACATTCAGGAAGTAACCCACGCCGTGCCCTGTGCCATGCCCATAGTTGACGCCATCACTCCAGATCGGCGCGCGGGCAATGGCGTCGAGCAGCGGCGACAGAATGCCCTTGGGGAAATGAGTACGAGACAGCGCGATGACCCCTTTGAGCACACGCGTACAGTCCCCCCTCTGCTCGGCGCTGGGCGTACCGATTGGCACCATTCGCGTGATATCTGTGGTGCCGCCCAGGTACTGGCCGCCGGAATCAATCAGCAGCAGGCCATCACCCTCAATCTGCGCATGCTCCTCTTCCGTGGCCCGGTAATGCGGCATCGCGCCATTGCCATTGAACCCGGCGATGGTGGCAAAGCTGGCAGAGATGTAACCGGGACGACGCTGTCGGGCCTCCCCCAGTTTTTCATCAATGGTCAATTCGGTGATGGCCTGGCGCTCGCTCAACGCGATGTCCAGCCAGCTGAAGAACTCGCACAGTGCGGCGCCATCCTGCTCCATGGCCTGGCGAATATGTGCCGCATCGGCATCGCTCTTCTGCGATTTGAACAAGGTGGTGGGGTTCAAGCCCTCGATCGGTACGATCTCCGCATCCAGATAATCCAGCAAGCCGCAGGTCACCCGCGCCGGATCAATCAGCATGCGTGCGTCTTTTGGCACTTCCCGCAGCGCAGCGCCAATTTGCGTGTACTCAAGCAGCGTCACGCCATCCTGCTCCAGACTGCGACGCACCTGGCTGCCGATCTTGGCGGAATCGACGAACAGGCTGACACTCTTGGGCCCGATCAAGGCGAAGGCAATGAACACGGGATTATAAGAAACATCAGCACCACGCACGTTGAACAGCCAGGCAATGTCATCCAGGGTGGCGATGAAGTGCCAGTTGGCGCCGCGCTCTGCCATGGTTTCGCGCAGGCGCGCCAACTTGTCGGTACGCTTTACCGATGCCTGCGGCGGTAAATGCTCGAATATCGCCTGAGTAGGCAGAGCCGGACGGTCCTCCCACAGTTGGGTCAACAGATCCAGATCAGTGCGCAGCCTGGCACCGCGTTCATACAGTTTGCTGGCCAGAGTGCGCGAAGACGCCACCGCCAGCACGGCCCCATCGACTGCCACCACCGTTTCGGCCTTCGCCTGATCGGCGAGCCATTCCAGCGCGCCTTGCTGGCCCGGCTGCAGCTTGACCAGCTCGATACCGCTGCCTGCGAGCTCCTTGGTGGCCTGCTCCCAATAGCGGCTGTCCGCCCACAGACCCGCGAAGTCCTGGGTGATGACCAGCGTACCCACCGAGCCATGGAAGCCCGACAGCCACTGGCGCCCCTGCCAGTAACCGGGCAGGTATTCGGACAAGTGCGGGTCGGCAGAGGGCACCAGATAGGCGTCGATTCGTTCGCGGCTCATCAACGCGCGGGTTTGCGCCAGACGTTCTGAAATGACCACGTTGGCTCTCGACTGCGTACTCATGGGTGCTCCTGCTGAACGGCGAATGAATTGGCAGGCAGATAATGGAGTACCCGCGTGAGCTGAGCAACAGCGCGGCCAATTTGCACCCGCACACCGACTCAGCTACCAACTGTAGTTTGAGCAACAGCCGATCAACAGTTACCCCCATCGCCCCACAGCAGCTTGCCCCATCGGTCTGAGAAGATCACGTCTAAAGTCTGACGAATCAGTAGCTTGCGATGGAAAAGGCGACTGGCACACATGCTGCTTCGTCACCTCGACTTACCTTCAAGGAATTGCGCATGCTGGTCGTATCGTTGTCAGGCAGCCCCGCCATCAAATCCCGTTCGGGTGTCGTTCTGGAGCACGCGGGCCATTGGCTGCGCGCCAAGGGCGTCGATGTGACCGCTCTCCGTATTCGGGATTTCGACCCGCAGGACTTGATTTACGCTCACTTTGACAGCCCGCAGGTTTTGGCTTTCATCGAAGCGGTGAAGCAGGCGGACGGGCTTTTAATTGGTACGCCGGTCTACAAGGCGTCGTTTTCCGGTGCGCTGAAGACACTGCTGGACCTGTTGCCGGAGCGGGCGCTGCACGGCAAGGTGGTTTTACCCCTGGCGACCGGCGGCAGCATCGCCCACATGCTGGCGGTGGATTACGCCCTCAAACCGGTGCTGTCGGCACTCAAATGCCAGGAAGTCCTGCAGGGCATCTTCGCCATCGACAGCCAGATCAGCTATGCCGACAACGACCAGGGCGGTGAGCTGGAAGACATCTTGCAACAGCGCCTTGGCGAAGGCCTCGAACATTTTTATCTGGGCCTGCAGCACCGGCTTCAGGCGCGGCAGAAACAGGCCGGCGGGCACCTGCGCCTGGCGCTGTAGCGCAGCAAGCTCACTTGAGCATCGGATACAGCGACAGCACCAGCAAGGTGGCCATCAGCAGATTGAACACCCTGCGCCAGACCGGATTGCGCAGCACATTGCGCAACAGGCTGCCAAACACCGCCCAGACACACACGCTGGGCGCATTGATCAGGGCAAAAACTGCCGAGATGATCAGCACGTTGGTGAAATAACCCTGCAGCGGCGTATAGGTCGTAATCGCACCGACGGCCATCACCCAGGCTTTCGGATTGACCCACTGAAAAACCGCAGCCTGCAGAAACGTCTGAGGTTTACCCTGTTCGCCGGATTCATCCGACGCGCTATGCGCGGTAGCAATCTTCCACGCCAGGTACAACAGGTACGCAGCGCCCACGTAGCGCAGCACGCTGTACAGCATCGGGTAGGCTTGAAACGCAGCGCCCAGCCCGAGCCCGACAGCCAGTACCAGACTGAAGAAACCTGTCGAAATCCCGAACATGTGCGGCAGCGTGCGGGTGAAACCGAAATTCACCCCGGAGGCCAGCAGCATCATGTTGTTCGGGCCGGGGGTAACTGAAGTCACAAAGGCGAACAGTGCGAACGCCAGCAGCAGGTCGAAGGACAATGGCATCGGGGCATCCACGCAGTGAGTCGAGCAAGACTTCACCCTATCCAATCGACCATGGGAAACATCCGCACAGTTGAGGGAAAGTTGCAGCGGTACAGTTTTTCGTATTAACGTTTTACGCAGGACTGTAAGGCTTCATTTAGCCTTGACGATTGCGCGCCATCGGAGCGACTTCAGCACTGGCCTCCCCATTACTATCGAAGGCGCGCACCGCCTGCATCTGGGGTTCAGCCTGCATTTGCGCTTTTGCACGCTGGTATTCATCAAACGACAAACCGCGACGATTGAGGTCTTCGAGAGCTAACTGACGGGTTTCTTCAGCCGAGTAGGGACGCGTTTCCACAGGATGATGGGTCGAGCAACCTGATACAACGGCGACCATCAGTGCAAGGGCGATAGCGTTAGAGAGTTTCATGGCGGCCTCCGGGTCGGCTTTATTCTGGCAATGAACAAAGGTTACGCCGGCGGCTGTTGGAGCAGAAATCACTGCGCGTGATAGTCGTTATCGGGGAAGGAAACGCTGGGGATTCGGTGTGAGGCAGGTAGAACGAAGCTGCCTGCCAGCGATTACAGCGCCTGGCAGGCAGATCATGTACGGCTATGTCGCGACAGCGCTTCAGGCGCGCCACTTGCCCCAGTATTCAAGCGATGTGCGCCACAGGCAGATACCGATGAAATAGGCAGACATGGTCAGCCACAGCCCCATCACGATCGGGCCATTATGCGGATGATTGATGATCAGCAGAGCGCTGCAGATCAGCCAGATCGTGGTCACGACTATGTTGACGGGCATGAAGCGGCGCACTCGAAACGGGTGCAGGAACTTCATCCGCGTCAGCGTCAGCAGCGCCAGGCCGATAATGGCGAGGAACGTGATCCAGGGCGTTGGCTGAATGATGTAAAGGCACAACGCGACGACATTCCAGGCGGCCGGAAAGCCCTGGAAGTAATTATCCTTGCTCTTCATCTCCAGGTTGCAGAAGCAGAACAGCGAGGACACCAGGATGATTGCGGTACTCAACAGCAAGGTGTAAGGCGGCAATTCGATGTAGCTATAAATGAACAATGCCGGAATGAACACATACGTCAGGTAGTCGATGACCAGATCCAGCACTGACCCGTCAAAGCCGGGCAATACCGACTGCACGTTGAATTTGCGCGCCAGGGAGCCGTCAACGCCGTCCACTGCCAGCGCAAGACCCAGCCAGAGAAGGCAGGCTTTGGCCTGATCGTCGAACAACGCGATGGTTGCCAGAAAGGCGATGACTACGCCGGTGGCGGTAAATCCGTGTGCACCCCAGGCTTTGAGCCAGGCGATGCGTTGAGTCGATATCACAGGTAAATGTCTCCGAAAAGCTGAAGCGGACCCTGGTGGCCCGGGCTCAATTGCACTATCGACCGGCTATCCGGCGATAAGGTTCACCATCGGGCGTCGTCCAGTGCTGCCGCAAGGCGCCTATATAATGCGCTTCGGGCGCGCGATGTACGATGGAAAATGTTCGCGGCAGAGGAAAATCCCCCTTCCCCCGGCATATCCATTACCATGCCGACCGTCGGTTTCCAAACGGGATTAATAGGGAATCCGCGATGGCTTGCGAGCCATCAACCGGAACTGCCCCCGCAACTGTAGGCGCTGAGCCCCGCTCCATTAATGCCACTGGGTCCGTACCCGGGAAGGCGCGAGCGCGGCGATGATGCGCCAGTCAGGAGACCTGCCGACAGTCGACACCTATGCAGCAACGGCCACCGGCAATTCCGGCGACGTGCGCATCGGGTTGAACATTGATCCACCGGCGGGGTGTCCGGGGCGGACATCCATCATCGCGACACAACCAGCGCGCATGATTCGACTCGCTGAGCCACAGGCAGCGGGCGTGATGTATATCCAGCCTGAGCACCATCGTCCGGCCATCCGTTCGAATGGAGATCGTTTCATGTCATTGCCTCGTTACGCCGTGCTGCTCGCCAGCCTGGGGTTTTCAGCAGCAGCCTGCGCTGCCAGTCCTGCCCACTACCCGTTGACCCTCGACAACTGCGGCGTACCGCTGACATTTACCCAGGCCCCCGGCAAAGCCGTGACCATTGGCCAGTCAGCCACTGAAATCCTTTACTCGTTGGGGCTTGCCGACAAAGTGGTTGGCACCTCGCTGTGGTTCAACGACGTTCTGGCACCGTTCAAGGCGCAGAACGCCAATATTCCGCGTCTGGCCGACAACGATCCCAGCTTCGAGGCGGTGATCAACAAGCGCCCTGATCTGGTCGCCGTGCAATTCGAATGGATGGTCGGCCCGCAGGGTGTCGTGGGTACGCGCCAGCAGTTCAGCGAAATGAACATCGCTACCTACCTCATGCCTTCCGACTGTGAAGGCAAAGACAATCTGGTCGGCGCCGACGGCACCCGCCTGCGCCCGTTCTCGGTGGACAGCCTGTACAAGACGGTGGACCAGCTGGGGCAGATATTTGACGTGCAGCCTCGGGCAGAGCAGCTCAATGCCGAGCTTCGCGGGCGTCTGGCCAAGGCCCAGGCCAGCGTTAAAAACAAGGCCTTGCAGCAGGCATCGGCGTTGTTCTGGTTCTCCAGTGCCGATCTCAAGGTCGATCCTTATGTAGCCGGGCGCAAAGGCATCCCGGCGTTCATGATGGACACGCTGGGGTTGCGCAACATCGTTCAGTCCGATGAGGAATGGCCGACCGTGGGCTGGGAAACCATCGCCAAGGCCAATCCGACCATCCTGGTGCTGGCACGCATGGATCGCCGGCGTTTCCCGGCGGACGACGTGGCAAAAAAGCTGGAGTTTCTCAAGACCGATCCAGTGACCCGCAACATGGATGCGGTCAAGCACAACCGCATTGTGGTTCTTGATGCTCAAGCCATGGAAGCAACCATCCGCACCTTCGACGGCATTGATGAGCTGGCCAGTGCCATCGACCACTTCGATCTGCCTCGATGAAGGTAGTGTTCGCCGCTCGGCTGCTGCGCAAAGTGTGCCAGCACAGCGCCTGGGTGCTCGCCGTCCTGCTGGCCGCGATCGTTGCCGGTATTGCCATCGGCGAGACGCCCATCAGCCTGTCGCTGGTGTTTGAGGTGCTGGCCAACAAGTTGTGGGGCGCCGGTTTCGTCCTCGATCCTATTGATGAAGGCATCGTCTGGAACTACCGCCTGACCCGGGCGCTGGTGGCGGCTGCCTGTGGCGCCGGTCTGGCCATCTCCGGCGTGGTGCTGCAGTCGTTGCTGCGCAACCCGCTGGCCGATCCTTATCTGCTGGGCATTTCCGCAGGTGCATCCACCGGCGCAGTACTGGTGGCAATCATTGGCGTTGGCGCGGGAGCGATCTCCCTGTCTGCGGGGGCCTTTGCCGGTGCCATCGCCGCCTTTGCCCTGGTGGCCTTGCTGGCGCGCAGTACCGGCGCGGTCAGTGGCAGCGGCCAGATTATTCTGGCCGGGATTGCCGGTTCGCAGCTGTTCAACGCGCTGACCTCGTTCCTGATCACCAAGTCGGCGAACTCCGAACAGGCCCGGGGCATCATGTTCTGGTTGCTGGGCAACCTCAGCGGTGTGCGCTGGCACTCGGTGACGCTGGCGGTGCCGGTGGTGCTGATCGGCCTGGGCATCTGCCTGTGGCATCGGCGTGCGCTGGACGCGTTCATGTTCGGCAGTGACTCGGCCGCCGCGCTGGGCATACCGGTGCGGCGCGTGCAGGTCACGCTGATCGCCACTGTCGCCCTGGTCACCGCAGTGATGGTCTCGCTGGTCGGCTCCATCGGCTTTGTCGGGCTGGTGATCCCCCACGCCGCGCGGTTGCTGGTGGGGGTGCGTCATGGTCGGCTGATACCGGTCAGCGCGCTGGCGGGTGCGGTGTTCCTGATTGCTGCCGACGTGCTGTCACGCACCGCGATCAAGGGCCAGGTGTTGCCGGTTGGGGTGATTACTGCGTTGATCGGGGCGCCGGTATTTGCCGTGATCCTGATCAAGGCCAAGGGGGGTCGATGAATCATTCGCAGCCACTGGTGGGCACTGACGATGTGCTTTCCTGCGCGGGGCTGAGCTGGTCGATCAAGGGCGTGCCCATTGTGCGCGACATCGCATTGCAGCTGCGCCGTGGTGAAACCCTCGGCCTGATCGGCCCCAACGGATCGGGCAAGTCCAGTTTGCTCAAGTTGCTGTCGGGTATCCGCGCCCCTGCCAGTGGCGACATTCATCTTAACGGCATCGCCCTCGCCGGGATGAAGCGTCGGGACGTGGCGCAGCTGATTGCCGTGGTCGAGCAGCAGGCAGAAACATCAGACGCCATCAGCGTGCTCGACGCCGTGGAGCTGGGGCGCACGCCCTGGCTGTCGGCGCTGTCGCCCTGGTCAGGCGCCGACGATGACATCGTGCAACAGGCGCTGATCGACGTCGACATGGCCGACAAGCGCAAGCGTGCCTGGCACAGCCTTTCGGGCGGCGAACGCCAGCGCGTGCACATCGCCCGCGCCCTGGCTCAGCGGCCACAGATTCTTTTGCTGGACGAGCCCACCAACCACCTGGATATCCAGCATCAGATGAGCATTCTGGGGCTGGTCAGGTCGCTGTCAGTCACCACGCTGATTGCCCTGCATGACCTCAATCAGGCGCTGGCCTGTGATCGGTTGGCGGTGATGGACAAAGGCGCGTTGATCGCATTGGGGCCGCCATTCGAAGTGCTCACCTGCCAATTGCTGCATCAGACCTTCGGCGTCGAAGCCCACTACCTCACCGACCCTTACGACGGCAGCCAGGTCCTGCGCTTCAGGTCGTGACGCAGCGCTGTAACCGGCATTCCATGTGGGTGGTTTGCCATACCGGATCGTCTTCCACGTCGGTGACGCAAAATCCCTGACGTTGCCAGAAGCCGATGGCGCCCGGCAGAAAGGGGTGAGTGTGCAGGTAAAGGACGTCGACGCCCTGTTCATACGCGCAGCCCCTGAGGGCATCGCAGATCGTGGTCGCCAGCCCCGTGCGACGGTAGTCGGGACGAACAAACAGGCGCACCACTTCGACTACGCGGTTGCCGCTGTAATCGAGCTGCGCAAAACGCTGGTCGTACGGCAGATAGCCAACCGTCGCGACGATTTCACCTTGGTCATGGGCGATCAGGAACCTGCCGTCGCCCTCCTCGCCATAGACCCTGGCGAAGTGTTGCAGATCAGCCGGCATGGCAGCCGAGGCCAGCAGCGGAAACATCAGCGCACGGGCGCGCATGACGAAATCCACCACCGCGGCGCAGTCGTGGCGATAAGCCGGAATGATTTCTACGCCAGACATGGCGGCTCCTTGCACTGGACACACCCCTTGTTTCGGGCAAAAAAAAACGCCTGCAACCTCGCAGGCGTATTGATCAGCGAACCATCCGCTGTCATCACATGAGAAAGTACAACAGCAGGATGTTCACCAGCAACAGTGGAAGCGCGGTCGGGATCTGCGCCTTGATCACCGCGTACTTGTCGGGCAGCTCCAGCAACGCCGCCGGAACGATATTGAAGTTGGCCGCCATGGGCGTCATCAGCGTGCCGCAGTAGCCGGAAAACATGCCGATGGCGGCGATGATCGCCGGGTTGCCGCCATACATGCCGATCAATACCGGCACGCCGATCCCGCCGGTCATCACCGGGAACGCGGCAAAACCGTTGCCCATGACAATCGTGAACAACGCCATGCCCAGCACGTAGACCGACACCGCCACCAAACGGAAGTCGAGGTTGATGTAAGCCGTGGCCAGATGCGCCACCGCCTTGCCCACACCTGCGTCATTGAACAGCAGACCGAGCATCGCCAGCATCTGCGGCAGGACCAACGCCCAGCCCAGTGCTTCAGTCAGCCGCCGTGATTCACGCAGCGCCTGCACGGGCGTGTCACGGGTCAGCCAGCAGGCCAGCGCCAGTGCGATCAGGCAGCCCAGGCCCAGTGAGACGAACGTGGTATTGGCCGGATCCAGCAGCGCAACGCCGCCAAAGGTCACGTTCTTGAGCAGCACCGCGCCAATCACCGTCACCAGCGGAATGGCCAGCGCGGGGATGAACAGCTTGTTGCCCAGCCGTTCGGCGCTGGCGCGGCGGGCATTGTCGGGCAGTTCCTGGTGCTTGCCGAAGCCCACGCCGCCGAACCCGGCGATGGCGGCCATCACCAGCACCCCAACGCCCACCAGCACCGGTGGCAGCCGCTCGCCCACCAGGAAAGCCACGGCAAACAGCCCCCAGAACAGGCCGGTGCTCCAGCGTTTGGGGTTGCTGCGATCGCTTAATGTCATGACGGCGGTGATCGCCAGGATCACCCCGGCCAGCCAGTACAGGTATTGAATGGAGAAAATCATTTCCCTGCCTCCTGTACAGCGCTGGCTGCGACCGCTGATGGCAGGGCCTTGAGCTCGCGATTGAGTTGGCGGTCGAAGCGGTGCAGGCGCACTGCGTGGATCACGAACGCGCAGATGGCAGTGGGTATGCCCCACAGCGCGATATGAATGGGTTCGACGTCGACCCCCGAACCCAGCAGAAAGGTATGCATCAGGGCGATGGCACCAAAGGCGACAAAAATGTCCTCGCCGAAAAACAGCCCGACATTGTCAGTCGCCGCGCACAACGCCAGTAGCTTGAGCCGTAGCGCTTCTGGCAGCTTGCCGAAACGCGCTTCGGCAGCGCCTTCTGCCATCGGCGCCAGCAGCGGCCGCACCATCTGCGGGTGGCCGCCCAGGCTGGTCAGCCCGACGGCCGCAGCGGTTTCGCGAATGAACAGATAACCGATCAGCAGGCGCCCCACCGTCGCGCTTTTGAATCGGGCTATGAAGTTCTGCGAGTGCAACCGCAGGCCATGGCGCTCCAGCAGACCAATCACCGCCAGGGGTAACAGGATGATCAGCGGCAAGGTCCGGGTTTTTATGAAGCCGGTGCCGATGGTGGCGAGAATGGTTTCCAGCGACATGCTGGCGGCAAACCCGGTGGCGACTGCTGCCAGTGCCACCACCAGCATCGGATTGAAGCGCAGCACAAAGCCAATGATGATGACCAGCACACCCAGGAGCGGCCAGAGGTTAATAGCGGTTTGCATGAGTTTGTCTCTTTATTGTGATCCGGTGAGAACAGTTCGGCCTGGTCCGGCGTCACGCCAGGACAAGCGCAGCGCAGGCTGGCTAAAAGCAGGCAGGTATCAAGCCAACCCCCGGTCAGACACCGCAGCAGCGCGGTCCCAGTGGTTCTCATCCAGCATTCTTATTGTCACGGCTCATCGAAAATGATCGTCCTGCGTGTGCGGCTATCGTTCTCGGGTCCAGTTGCAACGCAATCTTTCGGCAGCACTCGCACCCACGTCCAACGGGAAAAAACCGCTATGCCTCATAAGATTTTCTTTATCGCCGCTGGCACACAACCTGCAATTTGCACGAGCCTTTGTTAACGTCCGCAGCCACGCCGTGCTCGAATTCGGCGCACTTTTCACCCTGATGGAGCCCACCCGGTGAACCTCAAGTTTCTGGAAACCTTTGTCTGGGTTGCGCGCCTGAAAAGCTTTCGGCTGACGGCGGAAAAGCTGTTCAGCACCCAGGCGTCCATCTCCAGCCGTATCGCGGCGCTGGAAGATGAAATGGGCGTGCGCCTGTTTGTGCGCGATTCCAAAGGTGTGTCGCTGACATCAGAAGGGGTGCGCGTGCTGGAATATGCCGAGCACATCATGGACACCCTGCAGGGCATGAAGGCGGCCATTCGTGACCCGGCGCAGATTCGCGGCAGGATTCGCATCGGTGCCATGGATACGGTCATACACACCTGGCTCAGCCCTTTGGTAACACGGCTGATGAGCTGTTACCCGAATCTGGAAATCGAGCTGACCGCCGACACGGCCAGCAACCTGTGCTCGCAACTGGAAAAAGGTTATCAGGACATCATTTTCCAGACCGACATGCTGCGCTTCGATACGGTGCGCAATGCATTACTGACCCGTTATCCAATGGACTGGACAGTGGCCACCGGGTCGCGCTACGACCGCACCTACACCTGCCTTGAGGACTTGTCGCAGGAGCGCATCGTGACGTTCTCGCGCAACTCGCGACCGCATCAGGACATTCTCAACATGCTGCACACGGCGAATATCATCACGCCGCGGATCAACTGCGTGAATTCGGCCTCGGCCATTACCCGCCTGGTGCGCGACGGCTTCGGCATCGGCGCGATGCCGGCGGCACTGGTACGCGGTGAACTGAGCCACGACGTGTTGACGCTGATAAAAGGCGTGCCGCTGCCCCCGGCCATGGATATTGTGGCCAGCTGGCGCAGTGGCGCAGGCATGGAGCGGGTGGAAGACATCGTCAGCCTGACCCGGGAAGTGGTCGCCGAATTTGACGCCCAGTTGCCAAAGGGCTTCAGCTTGGCGCCGCAAGCCCAATGAGACTCAACCCCTGAGCCTGCTGCCAGCCACTGCCACGGCCAGCAGCATGACCGCGAGGATCATGAAGGCTGATTCAAGGCTGCTGGCATGAGCCACAAAACCGATGGCCGCAGGGCCGACCAGAATCCCGGCGTAACCGAGGGTCGTGAGCGCAGGCACGGCGACACTTTCCGGCATGCTCTTTTGCCGCCCCACCGCGCTGTAACAGACCGGCACGATGTTGGAACACCCGGCACCTACCAGCGCGTAGCCCAGCAACGTCGCTTGCCAGAACGGCAGCAGCGTGGCCAGCGCCAAGCCGACTGCGGCGCACAGGCCGCCCATGATAATGACCCGGCTGGAGCCGATCCGGCGCACGATGGCATCGCCGAAGAAACGGCCCAGGGTCATGGTCAACGCGAACACCGCATAGCCAAGCCCGGCATAGGACGTTTCCACCCCGCGCATCTCGCTGAGGAACACCGCGCTCCAGTCGAGCATGGCGCCTTCGGACAAGAACACGGTGAAGCACAACAGCCCCAGGAACAGCACCACTCCACGTGGAATGGCGAAGGCCGGACCGCTGGACTGGCTGCGGGAATCGAGAAAGTGGGCCATTGCCTTGAGCAGCGCAACGAGCACCAGCGCCACCACCACGAGCATGGCCAGCAGCGGCGAAGCGCCGAGGCTCAACACGCCCGCCACGCCTGCCGCGCCGACGATGCCGCCAAGGCTGAACAGGCCATGAAAGCCGGACATCATGGTCTTGCCACTGGCCCGCTCGACAATGATCGCCTGAATGTTAACCGCACAATCCAGCGCGCCCATGCCGGCGCCGAAGATGAACAGCGTCGCGATCAACCACGGCAGGCTGCTGATGGTCGCCAGCAACGGCAGACACAGGCAAACGATGGCCGTGGAGATCAGCAGTACCCGGCGGCACCCGATGCGTGCCACCAGCGCACCGGCCAGCGGCATGGCGATGATTGAGCCCACCCCCAGACAAAGCAGCAGCAGGCCCAGAGTGCCCTCATCAAGCCCGACCCGCGCCTTGACGTAGGGCACCATGGGTGCCCAGGCGGCAATGCCCACCCCGGCGATGAAAAATGCCACACGAGTGGAAAACTGTTCTGCCCGGCCAGGGACCACAGGTGCCGCGGTACTGATGGACGTCATGCGCGCTCGCTCCCTTCAATGCGCTGGACCAGAATGTCAGCAAACGCCGCAGCCTAACAAAAATCATCGCGCAACCAAATCGCTGAAAACGGCCCGGCCATGCGCCGCGTGATCACAACCAGCGCATTCGCCCCAGAACGCCGCTAAACTACGCACCAGTTTGATTCGGGCTGCCCTGAAATAGCCCACGACCAGAGAGGCCGCAGTGTACAAAGGCGTGGTGTTATCCGTTCTGGCCTCAGTGCTGTTTGCAGTGATGTATTTCTACACCTCGCTGCTGGCACCGCTCGGTGGTGAAGAAATCTTCGGCTGGCGCATGCTGCTGACCGCGCCCTGCGTGACACTCTTTCTGTTGGTAGGCGGCGACTGGCACTTGGTGCGCAAGATCGCCGCACGAATCTGTCGCACACCGGCTTTGCTCCTGGGCATGGCGCTGTCTTCCATACTGCTGGGCGCGCAATTACTGATGTTCATGTGGGCGCCGCTGCATGGCCGCAGCCTGGCAGTGTCCATGGGTTACTTCCTGCTGCCGCTGACCATGGTGCTCACCGGTCGCATCGTCTACGGCGAACGCCTGTCGTACCTGCAGAAAGTCGCGGCGTGCTGTGCGCTGATTGGCGTCGGCCATGAATTGCTGCGCCAGGGCAGTTTCGCCTGGGAGACCGTGCTGGTGGCGGTGGGTTACCCGCTGTATTTCGTTTTGCGCCGCAAACTGGCGCTCGATAACCTCGGCGGGCTGTGGTTCGACATGAGCCTGATGCTGCCGCTCAGCCTGTTCTTCATCGTCAATGGCGACGCCTCAGTGACCGGTCAATCGCCAGGCCTGTATGCCCTGATTGCATTACTGGGGCTGATCAGCGCGTCTGCTCTGGTCAGCTATATTGTGGCCAGCCGCCTGCTGCCGTTTAGCCTGTTCGGCCTGCTCAGTTATGTCGAGCCGGTGCTGCTGGTGGGCGTGGCGTTGATCCTGGGGGAACGTATTGCTCGCGATGAATGGTGGACTTACCTGCCGATCTGGATGGCCGTCGTGGTGCTGGTATTCGAAGGCTTCAAGCATGTGCTGGCGCAGCGCAGACGCCGCTGATTACTGGCCGAAGCGCTGCAGCTGCATTTCCTGCAAGCGACTGAGGGTGCGGCGGAAAGCGAACGACAGATAGCCTTCGGTATACAACTCGGCCATGGGCACCTGCGCTTCGACATAGAGCGGCACCCGGCGGTCATAGCATTCGTCCACGAGGGCGATGAATCGGCGCACACCATCGTCATGGGGCGACAACTGTGGCAACTGGCGATCACCCGCAGCCACCTGGTACACCGCATCTTCAGTGCCGCGGGCGATCTTGCTGTCGCGCTGCGGCGCACTGAGCGCTGGCACGTCACTGAGCAGGATGGCGGGAAAACGGTCGCACAGCTCGATGAAGTCCATCGCTGCCAGCGGCTGCTCGCACAGGTCAGCGTAACGGCACCACAACGCAGCGTCGCAGTACCTGACGCTGTTGATACTGCGATGGCCCACCGGCACTGCACCCTCACGGGTGCTTCGATCCCCCTGCAGCCGCTCGAACACCGCCGCCAGCGCGCTGCGCTGCGCGACCTCGCCCAACCGGGACTGCGCCACGAAATAGCGCTGATGCAGCACCCCCGGATGCAGCCGATGATCCTCGTCACCGTCCACCGCCACGACCTGCATATGGCGCTCGATAGCGGCAATGGCGGGCATGAAACGCTCGCGGTTATGCCCCTGGCTGTACAGCTGCGCGGGGGGTTGATTGGAAGTACACACCAGCACCACACCGGCCTCGAACATCGCCTGCAGCAGCCCGCCGAGAATCACCGCATCGCCAATATCGGTGACAAAGAGTTCGTCGAAGCACATCACCCGCACGTCGCGCCCCAGTTCCCGGGCCACGACCTTGAGCGGGTCCGACGTACCCATCAGTGCAAACATGCGCTTGTGTACCCAGCGCATGAAGTGATGAAAATGCTGGCGCCTGGCCGGGACCTGTACGTTCTCGAAAAATTGGTCCATCAGCCAGGTCTTGCCCCGCCCCACCGGCCCCCAGAGATACACCCCACGGGCAGATTTGGGCGCCTCGTGCAGGGCTTGCCAGCAGGCCTGCAATTGCTCCACGGCCTGCAGCTGCGCCGCGTCCGGGACGAACCCCGATTGCTCGATGGCGTGGTGATAGGCTTGCAAAGGGGATACGACGGTCATCGCAACAGCATCGCTCGGCGGCATGGCAGGTCAGCATATAGCAGTCGCCAACAGGTTGTAATCGAGTCACACCGTCCACTTCAATGTGCCCGCCCTCCGGTCCGGGGCAGCTGGTCGCACTGACTTACATTCAGTAACATCGCCCCTTTTTGCGAATTTGACGACCCAAACGCCGTCATGCACTTCAGGTACCCCATGAAAGCAGCCCGTTTACGCGCCGATGTTCTGGCCGGCCTCACCACCTCCTTCGCCCTGGTGCCCGAGTGCATCGCCTTCGCTCTGGTCGCCCACCTCAACCCGCTGATGGGACTCTACGGTGCATTCATTATCTGTACCCTGACCGCGCTGTTTGGCGGTCGGCCGGGGATGATTTCCGGCGCGGCAGGATCGATGGCGGTGGTCATCGTCGCACTGGTGGTGCAGCACGGCGTCCAGTATCTGTTGGCCACCGTGCTGCTGGGGGGGCTGATCATGGTGCTGTTCGGCCTGCTGCGGCTGGGCAAACTGGTGCGGATGGTGCCGTATTCGGTGATGCTCGGCTTCGTCAACGGCCTGGCCATCGTCATTGCCATGGCGCAGCTGGAGCATTTCAAAGTCGGTGAACACTGGCTCAGCGGTGTGCCGCTCTACCTGATGATGGGCCTGGTGGCGCTGACCATGGCGATTGTCTACCTGCTGCCGCGTCTGACCCGAGCGGTGCCCCCGGCGCTGATCGCGATTCTCGGCGTCGGCCTGCTGGTGTACCTGTTTGATCTGCCGACCCACACCCTGGGCGACATGGCGCATATCGCTGGCGGCCTGCCGGAATTGACGCTGCCTGCGGTGCCCTGGGACCTGGACACCCTGCGCATCATCGCACCCTATGCTCTGCTGATGGCCATGGTCGGCCTGCTGGAAACCTTGCTGACCCTTAACCTCACCGACGAAATCACTGAAAGTCGCGGCTTTCCGGACCGCGAATGCGTGGCGCTGGGCGTGGCCAACATGGCGTCCGGGCTCTGCGGCGGCATGGGTGGCTGCGCCATGATCGGGCAGACGGTGATCAACCTCAGCTCCGGCGGCCGAGGGCGCCTGTCGGGCGTGGTCGCGGGGGTGATGATCCTGCTGTTCGTGCTGTTTCTGTCGCCGTTGATCGAGCAGATCCCGCTGGCAGCCTTGGTCGGCGTGATGTTCGTCGTCGCCCAGCAGACCTTCGCCTGGGCATCGTTGCGGGTCCTGCACAAGGTCCCGACCAATGATGTGCTGGCTATCATCGCGGTGACGATCGTCACCGTGCTGACCGATCTGGCCACCGCCGTGCTGTTTGGCATCGTCATTGCCGCGATCAATTTCGCCTGGCAGCACGCGCGCGAACTGTACGCTGACACCCGTGTCGAGGCTGACGGCAGCAAGCTGTATACGGTGCACGGCACGCTGTTCTTTGCCTCCACCACGCGCTTTCTCAACCAGTTCACGCCGGCTGATGATCCGCTGAGTGTGACCCTCGACTGCAGGCACTTGAGCTTTGTCGACTATTCGGCAGTCACGGCCCTGCAGACCTTGCGCGAACGCTACAGCAAGGCAGGCAGACACCTGCGCGTGGTGCACCTCTCCGAACGCTGCAAGCAATTGCTCAAACGCACCGGCGTGCAGCATGGGTGAAGTGATCGCGGCGTTTCGCTAGAGCTGGATGTCCAGCAGGGCCGCACCCAGCGCCTTGCCATGCGCATCCAGCGCCAGCGAGCGGGTGACGCCACCACGCAGGATCCCGGGCAGTACGAAATTGAGCGCATGCACACCGGGTAACTCGTAACGCCGCACAGGTCCCGCTGCCGGATCAAGCAGCTCGGCAAAATGGGCAGCGACGCGCTCGGCGGTCAGCCATTGACACAGACGCGGGTAGTCTTCGGCGCGATAGGCAATTACTGAAATGTTGGACGTGTCACCCTTGTCGCCGGTGCGCGAGTGAGCCAGTTGTCGCAGTGAGACCGGGCCGCTCATGATGCATCCTCCAGATGGACGACAGGCCGAACAGCCGAGCGCGGGACCAACAGTGAAGCCACTGCCACCACCTGCCGCAAGCCTTTGGTCGCCCCGCCGCCGCCATAGGGGCCATTGGTGTAAAGGGTTTCCACTTCATTGCCGATGCGCAGGGCCTGAGCCTTGTCGACACAGCGAGCGGCTACCCGCAGACGCACTTCCCAGGGTTCGGCCACGGCCCTTGCGCCCAGCTGGCCGCCATGCAGTGAATCCACGCCCATGAGCTCGGCGCGTACCTCCTCGTAAACGACACCCGTCAGTTGCAGACGCTCCAGCACCACATCTCGCGCCAGGGTCGCTCGCCCCAGAGCCCCAGGCCCGCCGTAGGAAATCTGCCCCTCACCGATCCAGCCGTCGAGAAAACCCACCGACACTTTCAGGTTCTGCGGACGCGCCCGCCCCTCGGCGCCGCTGACGCGGACCCGGTCGGGCCCCTCCGCAGCAAACGTCACGGCAGAAAAGTCGGCGCAGACATCAGGCGTCAAGTAAGCCGCCGGGTCATGCACTTCATAGATCAGTTGCTCGGTGCAGGTCGCCGTGTCAATCCGCCCACCCGAACCCGCCACCTTGCTGATCACCGCGCCACCGCTGGCATCCACCTCAGCCAGGGGGAAACCCAGACGCGCCAGATCCGGCACATCCTTGAAGCCGGGATCTGCAAAATAACCGCCACTGATCTGCCCGGCACATTCGAGCAGGTGGCCAATGACGGTACCTCTGCCCAGTAACGACCAGTCATCCGCCGCCCAGCCGAATTCGAACAATTGCGGGGCGAGAAACAGCGACGGATCGGCAACGCGCCCGGTAATCACCACATCGGCATCGCTGGCCAGCGCCTCGACGATGCCTTCTGCGCCCAGATAAGCGTTGGCAGAAATCAGCCGGTCGCCCAACGAGGCCAGGCTGGCGCCGTTATCGAGTGTCTGTTGGGGGTTTTCGAGCAGCGCGGCGAGAACGTCATCTCCGGTCACCGCCGCGACCCTCAAACCATGCAGGCCCAGCTCGGCGGCAATACGGCGCACTTGCGTGGCCGCCGCCAGCGGGTTGGCCGCGCCCATGTTAGTGATGATCCGCAGTCGCCGCGATGAACCGGCGCCAAGGAACGGCAGCACGCGGCGCATGCGTTCGCCCAGCAGCGGATCGTACCCGGCCAGGGGGTCGGCCAGCCGCGCCTGCTGCGCCAGAGCGATGGTGCGCTCGGCCAGGCACTCAAAAATCAGATAATCCAGATTACCGTGGCGAGCCAGTTCAACGGCAGGCTCGATGCGGTCGCCGGAATAACCGGCGCCGGATCCAATGCGTAGGGTTTTCATAGCTAATCACTCAGGTCAGGTTCGCGCTCAGAACACGCCAAGCAGCAACGCAGTCAGGGTCATCAACACCGAAGCGGCGAACAGAAAAGGAATCGTGAAGCGCTGATGGTCGGCCAGCTCGATCTTGCACAGGCCCACCAGCAGAAAGGTGGCCGGGGTCAGCGGGCTGACCGGAAAGCCAGTGGTGTGCACGCCCAGCAGCGAGGCTTGAGCCACCTGCAAAGGGTTCACGCCCAGCGCCTTGCCCACTTCGGCGATGACCGGCATGACGCCAAAGTAAAAAGAATCCGGATCGAACAGCAGGCTCAGCGGCATGGACAGGAAGCCCACCACCATGGGAATCAGCTTGCCGTGGCCCGCCGGAATCTGCGCCACCGCCACTTCCGCCATGGCCTTGAGCATGCCGGTGCCTTGCATGATGCCGGTGAACACCCCAGCCGCCAGCAGAATGCTGGCCATGGTTAGCGCCGTTTTCGCGTGGGCATCGATGCGCGCCCGCTGGGCGTCAACATCAGGGTAATTGAGGCACAAGGCCGCGACGGTGCCGAGCATGAACATCACCACCGGATCAACCAGACCGGAAATCATCACGCCCATGACCGCAATGGTCAGCAGCAGATTGACCCAGAACAGCCTGGGGCGCCGCAACACTTCCTCATGCTCGGCCAGCACTCGCTTTGGCACCACGTCCACCGCAGCGCCAGCGCCCAGGCCCAGACGCTTTTCCTCGCGTCGGCCCAGCATCCAGGCGCAGAAGAAGACGAACGCCAACCCCACGATCTGCACTGGAATCAAGGGCTGGAACAGGTCCGCAACTGGCACGTGCAAGGCCGCAGAGGAGCGCAGCACCGGGCCGGTCCAGGGCAAGAAGTTGACCCCGGCGGCCATGGCGGTGACGCACGCCAGAATCCGCCTGTCCATGCCCAGCCGGTTATACAACGGCAGCATCGCCGGGATGGTCACCAGGAACGTCACCGCGCCGGAACCGTCCAGATGAACCAGCAGCGCCAACAGGGCGGTGCCCATCACGATACGAGTCGGCCGCGTGCCCACCGTGCGCAGGATGCGATCAATGATCGGATCGAGCATGCCGGCGTCAGTCATCACCCCGAAAAACAGGATCGCGAAGACGAACATGCCCACCACCGGAGCAACGTTTTTGATACCGGTAATGATGAAGCCGCTGGTCTGCAGCCCGAAACCTGCGATCAACGCGGCAATGACCGGCAAGGCGATCAGGGCAACCAGAGGAGACAGGCGCTTGCTCATGACGGCAGCGAGCAGGCAGAGAATGGTAATGACACCGATAGTGGCGAGCATGGAGGCACTTCCTGATTGTCGTCCCTGCCCGCTGAAACGGTGGGACGAGCTGTTGTTGTTTTCACCGAGTATTGAAAACACCGCTAAGATTTGTAAATTGAAATGTTCGGCAGCCTGCGTTCGGAAAAACAAAATGAAAAACTCGATTCAGCACATCCGCGCCTTTCTCGCCGTGGCCCACAGCGGCAGCTTTGCCAAGGCGGCGTTGCAGTTGAACCTGTCGCCCTCGGCAGTAACGGTGCAGGTTCAGCAACTGGAAGACTGGCTGGGGATCACCTTGCTGGAGCGCAGCCCGAGGCATGTGCAGCTCACGGCCGCCGGGCAGAACAACCTGCAGCCGATGGAAAAGCTGCTGCTGGACCTGGACAACATCGTCAACGGCTCGCGTGATCTGGCGGCATTGCGTCGAGGCGTGGTGACCCTCGCCGCCCTGCCCTCAATGTGCTCAAGCGCCTTGCCACCGGTGCTGCGGCTGTTTCGCGAACAGTACCCCGGTGTGGAGGTGCGCCTGCGCGACGTGGTGGCGCAACGCATCGACGCCATGGTGCGCGAGGGTGAAGTCGACTTCGGCCTGGGCGTGCGTGCGCGCATGGGTCACGGTCTGGCGTTTCAGGTAGTGATGACCGACCGCCTTGCCCTGTTCGTGCCAAACGTTCATCCGCTGGCACATAAAGCTGCTGTCAGGCTGGCCGAAGTGGCCGAGCACCCGCTGATTCTCACCGGGCGCGACAGCAGCGTGCGGGAACGGGTCGAGCAACTGTTCGCCGGGGAAAACCTGACGCTGATACCCGGACTGGAAGCTAACTACATGTCTACCGTACTGGCACTGGTGCGCCAGGGACTGGGCATGACGCTGCTACCGGAGTCCGCCGACGAAGGCCGCGCAGATGTGGTGTGCGTTCCCGTTGATCATCCTGGCGTCAGCCGTGACATAGGTCTGATCACCCGCACCGGCCAGGTTTCAAGCCCGGCTGTACAGCGCTTCGTCGAGCTGCTGGTACACACATTGCGACAAAGTGTTTAATGATTGGCGTGCCTGCTGGCAGTATTTATGTGCCCGCCAAATGGACTGACAAGGACACATCAATGCACGCTTACACCCCTCTTCTGCTCGCCTGCTGCCTGAGCCTGACGTCATTGAGCAGCGCTGCCAGCGGGCTCTCGCCAGGCAGTATTGAAGTCGCCGCCCGCCAGGTCATGCAGCAGTACAACATCCCCGGCATGGCCATCGCGATTACCGACCACGGGCGGCAGCAGTTTTACAACTTCGGCATGGCCTCCAGGGACACCCGCCAGCCGGTCAGCAGCGACACATTGTTCGAGCTGGGGTCCATCAGCAAGACCTTTACCGCAACATTGGCCACCTATGCGCAAGCCAGCGCGAAGCTGAGCCTCAACGACAACACCAGCCAGTACCTCCCGCAGTTGGCAGGGACGCCTTTCGGCGAGGTTGCCTTGCGCCAACTGGCGACGCACTCGGCCGGGTACTTTCCGCTGCAGGTGCCGGATGCGGTGGACGATGAAGCACAGTTGATCGATTACCTGAAGGCGTGGAAACCCCAATACCCCGCCGACAGCCAGCGCACGTACGCCAACCCGGGCATCGGCATGCTGGGCCTGTTGACGGCCCGGGCGCTGAACATGCCCTTCGAGTCGGCCATGCAGCAGCACGTGTTCAGCCCACTGGGGTTGACCAACACGCATTACTCGATTCCCGCCGAGAAGCAGGCGTTGTATGCCCAAGGCTATGACAAGCAAGACGTTCCCATCCGCCTTAAAGGTGGCGTGCTGGGCAGTGAGGCTTACGGGGTGAAATCCAGCAGCAAGGACATGGTGCGTTTTATCGAGGCCAACCTGAATCCGCAGCCATTGGGCGAGCCGCTGGCAACAGCACTGACCCAGACCCACGTCGGCTACCTCACCTTTGGCCCAGTGATCCAAGACCTGATCTGGGAGCAGTACCCGTATCCGGCGAAACTTGAGGCCCTGCTGGCAGGCAACGCCAATAGCATGGCCTATGAGACACAACCGGCGAAGCCGCTGGATCCGGTCCAGCCCGCGCAGCGAAACGTGTGGATCAACAAAACCGGTTCCACCAATGGCTTTGGCGGGTATGTGGCGCTGATTCCCGCCCAGGCTCGGGGCGTCGTGATCCTGGCCAACAAGAATTACCCCAATGAAGCGCGAGTGAAGCTGGCCTATGCGCTGCTGGGCGAGGCGCCGTAACACGCACCTGTTGCGATGCCTTCGCGAGCAAGCCCGCTCCCACCAAAGCGGTGGGTCAGACAGATCGTGATCGCCGACTCACGCTGCTCGGTGGAGCGCCACCCCGGGGCCTCCTACAGATTCCAGGTCGTCTGGCAGACGTACATCTGCCAGACGAAGAGTCATAACGCCGTCGCGGCCATCCTGAACCAAACCTGAACAAAAACCAGAATCACGCCCCTGCTGGAAAAACAACTATATTCGCATTCAATAATGCGTATCATTATGTTACGCATTATTTCAGGCGCCTCCGTTGTCAGCGACGCTGAAATCGATCCGCCCACCATATTAGCCCTGGTGAAACATGCTCGTTCCATTTTTGATCATGCTGCGCGAAGGGATTGAAGCCGCGCTTATCGTCGGCATTATTGCCAGTTACCTGAAACAGACCGGGCGTGGCGAGTGGATGCCTGCGGTCTGGGTTGGGGTGTTTCTGGCAGTCGCCGTCGCGCTGCTGGTGGGCGGCGGTCTTGAACTGGTCAGCGCCGAATTCCCACAGAAGCAACAGGAGCTGTTCGAAGGCGTCATCGGCCTGATGGCGGTGGCAATCCTCAGCTCCATGGTGTTCTGGATGCGCAAGGTCGCACGCTCGATCAAGCATGCACTGCATCAATCTCTGGACACCGCCCTGGCGGGTTCGAAAAACCAGACCTACGCGCTGATTGCCATGGTGTTTTTCGCGGTGGCGCGGGAAGGCCTGGAAACCGTGTTCTTTCTGCTGGCCGTGTTCCAGCAAAGCCAAGGCCCAGGCGCGCCGGTGGGTGCCCTGCTCGGTCTGTTGCTGGCGGTAGGCATCGGCTTTGCGATCTACAGCGGCAGCATGCGCCTGAACCTGAGCCTGTTCTTCCGCTGGACCGGGCTGTTCATTCTCGTGGTAGCGGCAGGCATTCTGGCCAATTCGGTGCAGGCGCTGCATGAGGCCGGGCTGTGGAATCACCTGCAAGGCGTGGTGTTCGACATCAGTGCCACGCTGCCGATGGATGGCCCGGTCGGCGCTGTGCTGGCAGGCATGTTCGGCTATCAGGATGCGCCCACCGTCAGCACCCTCGGTGTTTATGTCACGTACCTGCTGATTGCCCTGGCGCTGTTTTTCAAGCCGCCGGGGCAAGCGCCGCAGCCGACGCTGGCGGGTGCAGCGCATCAAAAATAGGTCTGTCGAGCGACGGCTCACTCGCACTTCTTCATCTAATAAGGGCTTCCATGTCGAATCGTCCTACTGGGCTTGAACCACAAGCCAATCCCCCCCGCGCGCTGCGATTGGCCGTTGCGGGCTCGGTGGTGATCATGCTCGCCGCGGGCGGGCTGTTCTACCTCGCGTCCCAGAACGCGACGAAAAAGCGCGCCGCCAACAACAGCGCCGAAACCCTGGTAACCATTCAAGGCCACGCCTGCGAACCCAACAGCCTGACGGTACCGGCAGGCAAGCATGCGTTTCGCATCGTCAACCGCTCGGAACGCGCAGTTGAGTGGGAAATCCTCGACGGCGTGCTGGTGATTGAAGAACGGGAAAACATCGCGCCCGGTTTGAGCCAGGTGATCAATGCGAACCTGCAGCCGGGCGACTACACGATTACCTGTGGCCTGCTAAGCAACCCGCGCGGCACGCTGCACGTGACACCAACGGCGGCATCGGAGGCCAGCACCAAGGCACCGCCGTCGATGGTCGCGTTCATTGGCCCGCTGTCGGAATACCGGGTTTATCTGAGCCTGCAGGGTTCGGCGCTGATCAAGGCGGTAGACGTCTTGCAACAAGCCATCGCGGCGGGCGACATCAGCGCCGCCCAGGCCGCCTACCTGCCCGCCCGTGCGGCCTATCAGCGCATGGCCCCGGCAGCCCAGCGCCTGGCGGAACTGGACAATGCGATCAATGCCCGCGCCGATTACTACGAAAAACGCGAGCAGGACCCTGGCTTCGGCGGCTTTCATCGCATCGAATACGCCCTGTTCGAGCAGCACAGCCTGGAGGGCCTCGGCGCCGTGGCGCAACAACTGCGCAGCGACGTTGCCAGTCTCAAGCAGCAGTTGCTGGCCCAGAGCATTGCCCCGCAGCAGCTGACCGCCATCGTCGTGCGCAACCTGCGCAATCTGGCGCAAGTGCGCAGCAATGGTGAAGAGGAACGCTACAGCCACAGTGACCTCAACGGGTTCGCCGCCAACCTTGAAGGCGCTCGCAAAGTCGTTGACCTGCTGCGCCCGCTGTTGAGCAAAAGCGCAGGCGCCCTGCTGGAGAAAATCGATGCGGCCAGCGCCGCCATGGACACCGAACTGGACGGCCTGCAGACGGACACGGGCTACACGCCCTACGACCAGGTCAACCCGGAGCAACGCGCACTGATTGCCGACAAGGCCACAGCGCTGGCGCAGGCCATTGAACAGATCGACGCAGCGCTGGGCCTGTCCGGGCGCTGAGCGATCAGCGGCAGGCGCAGCCCCTTTCAAACAGAAGATGTTGAGAAAAGACCCTAGCCATGAACGACTCAGACAACAGCAACGCGCCGCAATCCGTGCAGCGCCGTCGTGTATTGCTCGGCCTCGGCGCAGCCGGTGCGGCGCTGGCTGGCAGCAGCCTGAGCGGCAATGCCCTGGCCGCCGCGCCGCAGGTCACCGAAGCGCCGAACAGCGAAAAGACCGAAGACCGCAACGCATTCCACGGCCTGCACCAGAGCGGCATCGTCAACCCGCGCCCGGCCTCGGGCATGCTGGTGGCGTTCGACGTGCTGGCGGCCGATCGCGACGATCTGGAACGCCTGTTTCGCACCCTCAACGAGCGGATCGCCTTCCTGATGACCGGCGGCCCGGTGGCGCAGCTCGATCCCAAGCTGCCGCCCCCGGATTCCGGCATCCTCGGCCCGGTGGTGACGCCGGACAACCTGACCATCACGGTTTCGGTGGGCGAATCATTGTTCGATGAGCGCTTCGGCCTGCAGCCGGTCAAGCCCTTGCGCCTGAGCCGCATGGTCGGTTTTCCCAACGATGCCCTGGAGGCTGACAGCTGTCATGGTGACTTGAGCATCCAGTTCTGTGCCAACAGCGCCGACAGCAACATCCACGCCCTGCGCGACATCGTGAAAAACCTGCCTGACCTGTTGCTGGTGCGCTGGAAACAGGAAGGCACCGTACCGGCGCAGGCCCCGAAAAAGCCCGGGCAACCGGCCGAAAGCGCGCGTAACTTTTTAGGCTTTCGTGACGGCTCGGCCAACCCTGACTCCAATAATGCGCAGACCATGAACCAGTTGGTCTGGGTGCAGCCGGGCAGTGACGAACCGGCGTGGGCCGCTAACGGCAGCTACCAGGCGGTGCGCGTCATCCGCAACTTTGTCGAGCGCTGGGATCGCACGCCGCTGCAAGAGCAGGAAGCGATTTTCGGCCGGGTCAAGACCAGCGGTGCGCCCATGGATGGCAAGGTCGAAAGCGATGTGCCGAACTATGCTGCCGACCCCCAGGGCCACAAGACCCGGCTCGACTCGCACATCCGCCTGGCCAACCCGCGCACGGCCCAGGCCCAGAGCAACCTGATCCTGCGGCGGCCATTCAATTATTCCAACGGCGTCAACAAGAATGGCCAGCTCGACATGGGGCTGCTGTTCATCTGTTACCAGGCGGACCTGGAAAAAGGCTTTATCACCGTCCAGAACCGCCTCAATGGCGAGCCGCTGGAGGAATACCTCAAGCCGGTGGGTGGCGGCTATTTCTTCACCTTGCCGGGCGTGACCAGCGACCAGGATTTCATCGGCCGTTCACTGCTCCAGGCTGCGGCGAAAACCGACTCCAGAACTGCCTGATCCCGATCCCTTCTACAGGAAACGACTCATGAAAAGATTGCCCTTTGCCTTGTTGCTCACCGCAGGGTTGCTGCACAACCCGGCGTTCGCCGCGACCGCGCCACTGGACCTGGTAGGCCCGGTGTCGGACTACAAAATCTATGTGTCTGAACAGATCGGTGAATTGGTCAGCCACACCGAGAAATTTACCGCTGCCGTGAAGCAAGGCGACCTTGCCACGGCGAAGAAGCTGTATGCGCCAACTCGGGTGTTCTACGAAGAAATCGAGCCGATGGCCGAACTGTTCAGTGACCTGGACGCCTCCATCGATTCGCGCGTCGACGACCACGAAGCAGGCGTCAATGCCGAAGACTTCACCGGTTTTCATCGCCTGGAGTACGCCTTGTTTGCGCAGAACAGCACCAAGGATCAGGGCGCCATTGCCGACAAGCTGCTGACTGATGTCAAGGACCTGCAAACCCGTGTAGAAGGCCTTACCTTCCCGCCCGAGAAAGTCGTCGGCGGCGCTGCAGCCTTGCTGGAGGAAGTGGCGGCGACCAAGATTTCCGGTGAGGAAGATCGCTACAGCCACACCGATCTGTATGACTTCCAGGGCAACATCGACGGCGCGAAGAAAATCGTCGATCTGTTCCGCCCGCAAATCGAGCAATCGGATAAGGCATTTGTGGCCAAAGTGGACAAGAACTTTGCCACCGTGGACAAGATCCTGGCCAAGTACAAGACCTCTGGCGGCGGTTTCGAAACCTACGACAAAGTCAGGGAGAATGATCGCAAAGCGCTGGTGGGGCCGGTCAACACACTGGCTGAAGACCTGTCCACGTTGCGCGGCAAGCTGGGGCTCAACTGAGACTTTTGCACTGGGTCTCCAACGGGCGGGAGCGTGAATACGCTCCTGCCAGTGGCGAGGTCATTCGTTGCGTGTTCACGTTTTCTTGTTGTGATTGATCGTCAGCTTGTAGAACGTTGCAGCGCCGCCTTCAGTGGCATAGCCGGTGTTGTCCTGGGTGTAGACGCCAGCCTTGAAGTACAGCAGCTTGTCTTTCCAGCCCGCATCAAGCTTGGCGTTGAGCACAGCATCGGCAGCATTGATGGTCAGGTTGCCTGATTGCGTCAGGTGGATGCTGTAGCTGAAGCGCACGTTCAGCGGCACACCGGAGGCAATGTTGATGACTTCGATCTCTGAGTCCGGGCCGCGGCGCAGTTTGGCCACGATGTTGCCGGTGCCGAGTTTTTCCTTGTACTGGTACTCAACCTTGAGCAGCGGCTCGGTGCTTTTGAAGGCGTGGATCTGACCGATGACGATCTTGCCGGTCGAAGGCACCTGGTTGACGGTCAACGCCGCACGCAGGAAGTTATCAGCCTGGGTGTAACTCCAGTTGTACAACTTGCCATCAGGGGTGGTTTCGCGAAGTTCTGTCCGTGGAAACTTGGCGTTTTCGGTGCGTGAGCCCGTTACCGGTGCCCAGAAGAACAGCGTATTGCCTGATTTGAAGAATCCATCCTGATAACCCTGGACCAGCTTGGGGGTATCAATGGTTGCGGACGGAATGCCAACAGGAATGGACAGGTTCCAAACGGCGAGATCGATCATTGCGTACTCACAAGGTGCGGCCAGCGCACCGACAAAGGTTTGAGCGGACATTTACGCTGCCCGTTGGCTTCATCCTCTTTATCGGCGTTGCTGTTTCGGATCTTGAGCAGGGGTAACGGAACTTTGGCGTCAAAAAAATATCCACCCCCATTAATCGCTATTATTTAGCCACTACAGTAGCGGATTCGGCGAAAATGCTCGGCAGGGCTGCAAGCTGCGGAACGTCTGGGAAACCCACAAAAGCGGTCACGCCATTTTTTTGGAAGAAGTTCCCCGGCGGCATCAAATAAAGCGAAAAACTTATAAAACAGTACCGACGAACGGTATGAACTATTTTGCTTTTTTGCGTACATTTGTCCTCAAACACCCCCAATCGGGCTGTTTTTAGGGGCTGATTCCATTCAGCACGGAGCGCAATACCAGCCAGCGGACAGCCCTTGACTGTAAGCAGTTGTTACAGGATTATAGTTAGCAAGCTAATAGTATTGTTACCAACAATATCCTTCCTAACGAAACGTCCGGGTTGTACATGTCTCTCGATTTCCTGCAGAAGAGCGTCAGCAGTGGTGTGGTTGCGGCCTCCAGGCAGTGGCGCCGCATCTGCCAGACTACGCTGGTGCGCTTTGGTGTGTCTGAGGCCTGCGCTGCGCCGCTGCTGATGATCCTGCGCCTGGGCGACGGGGTGAATCAGGTCACCGTGGCACAGGCCGCAGGGATGGAGAGCCCGACGCTGGTGCGCTTGCTGGATCAGCTGTGCAGCGCAGGGATTGTGTGCCGCACCGAAGACCCGACTGATCGCCGGGCCAAGTCATTGAGCCTGACCGACAATGGCCGCCGCCTGGCGCTGGCCATTGAAGAAGAGCTATTGCGCCTGCGTCGCGACGTGCTCAAAGGTGTGTCCGAGGCCGATCTGCACGCCACGCTGCGCGTGTTCCAGGCCTTTGCTGACGCCGCCAACGGCGACGGTGCGCACGTCTCGTGAAAGACTTTCTTGCAGGCGTACCGCCCGGCCGGGACTGGTTCTATGGCGTGCGCACCTTCGCCGCGTCGATGCTGGCGCTGTACATCGC
Source organism: Pseudomonas viridiflava (assembly GCF_900585905.1). Classification (GTDB taxonomy): domain Bacteria; phylum Pseudomonadota; class Gammaproteobacteria; order Pseudomonadales; family Pseudomonadaceae; genus Aquipseudomonas. Next base: position 5,722 of record NZ_UTVH01000038.1, on the reverse strand, counting down.
GCTGCTGATGGAGATGCCACGTCCTTACTGGGCCATGGCGACGGTCTACATCGTCTCCAGCCCCTTCGTTGGCCCGACCAGTTCCAAGGCCCTGTATCGCGCGGCGGGCACGCTGACCGGCGCGGCGGCGTCGGTACTGATCGTGCCGATGTTCGTGCAGACCCCTTTTCTGTTGGCGATCATCATTGCTCTGTGGACCGGCACTTTATTGTTCCTCTCGCTGCATTTGCGCACCGCCAACAGCTACGCGCTGATGCTGGCGGGCTACACCATGCCGTTGATCTCGTTTCCGGTGGTGGACAATCCGCAGGCCGTGTTCGACATCGCGGTATCACGCACCGAGGAGATTTTCCTCGGCATCATCTGTGCGGCGGTGGTGGGCAGCATGTTCTGGCCGCGGCGTCTGGCGCCGGTGATGCAGGGCGCAGCGGACAAGTGGTTCAGCGATGCCACCGCCTACAGCGAGCGCTTTCTGAGCCGCACCGCCCAGGCCGAGGACGTCGGCGCCTTGCGCGGCGCAATGGTCGCCACCTTCAATACCCTCGAATTGATGATCGGCCAGTTGCCCCACGAAGGCGCACGCAAGCAGACAGTGCGTAACGCCAAGGAACTGCGCGGGCGGATGATCCACCTGCTGCCGGTGATTGACGCCCTCGACGACGCCTTGTGGGCGCTGGAGCGTCGCACGCCGCTACAGCTCCAGGTGCTGGCGCCCTTGCTGGATCAGACCCGTGCCTGGCTGCAAGACACCGCAAGCGGCGTCAGCCTGGAGCAATGGCAAGCGTTGCACGTCGAACTTGCGCGGTTGCAGCCCGACCCGGAACAGCTTGACGATCGCCAGACGCTGCTGCTGTCCAACGCCTTGTACCGCTTGGGTGAGTGGATCGACCTGTGGCAGGACTGCCGCTCGCTGCAGCGGGCGATCAAAAGTGACGACCAGACACCCTGGCGCGCCGTTTATCGCCACTGGCGTCTGGCGCGGATCACGCCCTTTCTCGATCGTGGGCTGATGCTCTATTCGGTGTTGACCTCGGTGCTGGCGATCATCGTTGCCTCGTTTCTATGGATCTTGCTGGGCTGGACCGATGGCGCCGCAGCGGTGGCGTTGGCGGCAGTGTCCTGCAGCTTCTTTGCCGCTATGGACGATCCCGCCCCCCAGATCTACCGGTTCTTCTTCTGGACATTGCTGTCAGTGGTGTTCGCCAGCCTCTATCTGTTCGTGGTGCTGCCCAACCTGCACGACTTTCCGATGCTGGTGCTGGCCTTCGCCGTGCCGTTTATCTGTGTCGGCACGCTCACCGTGCAACCGCGTTTCTATCTGGGCACGCTGCTGACCATCGTCAATACCTCGTCCTTCATCAGTATCCAGAGCGCCTACGACGCCGACTTTCTCAATTTCATCAATTCGAATCTGGCAGGGCCTGTGGGCTTGCTGTTCGCGTTTGTCTGGACGCTGATCATGCGCCCGTTCGGCGTCGAGCTGGCGGCCAAGCGCCTGACCCGCTTCAGCTGGCGCGACATCGTTGCGCTGACTGCGCCAGCCACTCTCGCCGAGCACCGGGCCATGGGCGCACAGATGCTCGACCGCCTGATGCAGCATCTGCCGCGCCTGACCGTTACCGCGCAAGACACTGGCGTGGCGTTGCGCGAATTGCGCGTGGCGCTCAATCTGCTCGATCTGCTGGCCTGGCTGCCCAGAGTGCACGCCGCCCAGCAGGTCATGCTGCGCCAGGTGGTGGATGAAGTCGGCGGCCACTTTCAGGCGTGCCTGGACCACCGCGAACGGCTGCCCGCGCCGAAAGGTCTACTGATGACCATGGACCGCGCCCGCCGCGCCCTGAATGCACCGGCGCTCGGTGACAGCAGCGCACGCCTGCACCTGTTGCACGCTTTGAGTGGCCTGCGTCTGGCCTTGTTGCCCGGCGTCGAGATCGTCAACGCTGGCGGCGACATCGAAGAACTCCCGCCCTACGGGCTCGACGGAGCATCCCTATGATTGGCGACCTGGACATCAGCGGGGTATTCGTCCCGACCTTTCTGGCGCTGATGGGCATCACCTATGTGTTGTTTCTCGGGGTACACGCGCTGCTGTCGCGGGCCCACTTCTACCGCCTGGTCTGGCACCGGGCATTATTCAATACCGCTCTCTACGCCTTGCTGCTTGGCGCCGTGGATACGCTCAGTCGATATTTGATGAAATGAAAAAACCTCTGCTTACCCTGGGCCGCGTGGTCCTGACTCTGCTCGTGGTGACCTTCGCTGCCATCGTCGTGTGGCGCATGGTCATGTACTACATGTACGCGCCCTGGACCCGGGATGGCCACATCCGCGCCGATGTGGTGCAGATCGCTCCGGATGTGTCCGGGCTGATTGAAAAGGTCGACGTCGGTGACAACCAGCTGGTCAGCAAAGGCCAGGTGCTGTTCACCATCGACCAGGATCGCTTCCGCCTGGCCCTGCGCCAGGCTCAGGCGACAGTCGCCGAGCGGCATGAAAGCTGGGAGCAGGCGCGGCGCGAAAACAGGCGCAACCGTGGTCTGGGCAACCTGGTCGCCCGCGAACAGCTCGAAGAAAGCCAGTCCCGCGAGGCCCGCGCGCTGTCGGCGCTGCAGGCGGCACAAGTAGCCGTCGATGGCGCGCAACTGAACCTGGATCGCTCGGTGATCCGCAGCCCGGTCGACGGCTACCTGAACGACCGCGCACCCCGCCCTCACGAGTTTGTGACCGCAGGCCGGGCGGTGTTGTCGGTGGTCGATGGCGCCTCGTTCCACATCGACGGGTATTTTGAAGAGACCAAACTGGACGGCATTCACATCGGGCAAAGCGTCGACATCCGGGTGATCGGCGACAGCGCGCGCCTGCGCGGGCACGTGGTCAGCATCGTCGCCGGGATCGAAGACCGCGATCGCAGCAGCGGCTCGAATCTGCTGCCCAACGTCAATCCGGCCTTCAGCTGGGTGCGTCTGGCGCAACGCATTCCCGTGCGCATCGCCTTTGATGAGGTGCCGGAGAACTTCCGCATGATCGCCGGGCGCACCGCCACCGTCTCGATCATCGATGACGCGCATCCCGAGGAGGCGCGCCGATGACCAGCCTTGGCCGTCTGGCGGCATTGTTCGGGGCTGGCGCGCTGCTGTCGGCGTGCCAGGTGGTGGGGCCGGATTATCAGCTGCCAGCGGACGCTGCGCTCAATCGCGCCGACCTGCAAGGTGAACTGGCCGGTGAAACGGTCAATACCGTATCTGCACCAGTGCCGGCAGATTGGTGGCGCCTGTACCAGGACCCGCGTCTTGACCGGTTGGTGCAACAGGCCCTGGCCTCCAACAGCGACCTGCGGGTCGCCGCCGCCAACCTGCAACGGGCGCGTTATCAGACCGCCGAGGCCCAGGCTGCCGGAGGCTTCAGCAGCGGCGCGAAGCTCGGTGCCCAGCGCCTGCAGGAGTCCGGCGAAGCGTTTCTGCTCGCTGACAAGGTGCCGGTGGCCAACGTTGGCGATGTCGGCCTGAGCACGTCTTATCAGTTTGACCTGTTCGGCACCCTGCAACGCGGCATCGAAGCAGCCAACGCCAATGTTGATGCGGCCCAGGCCGCTGCCGATACGGCGCGGATCACGCTGGTCGCCGACGTGGTGCGCGCCTACACCCAGGTCTGCGCTGCCAATGAAGAACACGACATTGCCCTGCAATCGCTGGGTTTGCAGGAGCAGAGTGTGACCCTGACGCAACGCCTGCGCGACGCCGGACGTGGCGATGAAACCCAGGTCACGCGTTCCGAGACGCAATTCAAGTCCCTGCGCGCCGAGCTGCCGCGCTACGAAGCTGCGCGTCAGGCCGGGCTGTTTCGCCTGTCGATGCTGCTCGCCAGGCCGCTGGATCAGTTGCCTACCGGCGTCGCTGCCTGCAACGAGCTGCCGCACATCGCCCAGGTCATGCCAGTAGGCGACGGCGCCGCGCTGCTCAAGCGCCGCCCCGACGTGCGCCAGGCCGAACGGCGCCTGGCAGCTGCCACTGCCGAAATTGGCGTGGCCACCGGCGAGCTGTACCCGGACATCAGCATCGGCGCATCGGTCGGCACCGTCGGCCTTCTGGAGAACCTCGGCAAACCGGCCGCCAACCGTTGGGGCTTTGGCCCTTTGCTGAACTGGACCGTGCCCTCCAACGGCTCCCGCGCCCGCATTCATCAGGCTGAAGCCGGCAGCCAGGCAGCGCTGGCGCGCTTTGACGGCGTGGTGCTCAATGCCATCCGCGAGACCCAGACCGGCCTGACTCAATACAGCGCACTGCTGCAACGCCGCGACGCCCTGGAAGATGCTGCGCAATCAGCCGAACAGGCCGCCGAGCAGACCCACCGCTTCTTCCAGGCCGGCCGCACCTCATTCTTCGCCGACCTGCAAGCGACCCGCACCTACACCGACGTCCGCGCCCAGCTGGCCGCTGCGAACACACAGGTGGCGATGGGGCAGATCGACCTGTTTCTGGCGTTGGGTGGGGGTTGGGAGAGTAGCCGCCAGGCACCGTAGTATTTCCGGGTCATCAGATCAACCGAATCCGCAACCCCGAATACTGTAGGAGCGCACGAGCACCGCGAGGCCGCGATAGCGGTTTAGCTGACACAACGCTAGCACTGCTTCGCGCCGCTAGATTTAGCGTCGATAATTAGGCGCAAACGCTTGGAAAACCTGTCGAAGTGTATATGGATACCTCGACGATCAAATCAAACACCTACTTGACTAGATGATTGGGTTGGAGGAGTCCCAGAATCGCCTAATGAAGCTTACCTGGGTATGCCGACATGCCAACTCGCTGCCGCTATGGGCGATGCCATGGCGGCAGCGAGTAAGGCCGAGCGATTTGATTTATTCAGATAATTATAACTGCACGTGGTAAGAAGCTTTGACATTGCGCATCAATGTCCTGCCATTGGGCTCCTCGCCGTTCCCCATGATCACGATGGCTTCAAAGCCGTTCAACCGTGGCGCAATTCGAGAGGTAATCCATTTAGTAATACTCCAACCGCCTTGAGCGGCATTTTGGAAATCATAGTCTTCGACTTGGCTTCTTTCACTGCCGCGGACGATCAGGCGAACACCTTCAATTTCCCAAACTTTCTCTTCAAACTCTTGCACGGTAATCATGAAAACTCCTTTTAAGCCATGGTGCCACTATCAGTAATGGCGAGCCATTCTAGTGCCTGATTTTTCTTTTTGCTTTTAAATTAGTGAAGTTTCTTTGGATAGCCTTATCTAGTGGCTCTCTCCCATTTAAGAAGTAGATCGACTATTTTCGAGGCAAGGTAGATTTGCCCACTCGCTCCTGGACAGATATCTACACCACCGAAAACGATCATGCGCATGCCATTGCCGGTGCCGTAAACCCAATCTGCTGGCGGACCTGCGGGGTGCAGTCGAGAAGTCCATCGCCAATGCCTCCCCCCTGAGAGCGTTCTCCAAAGAACTTGACCATGTGTTCGGCAAGTGCGGGTGGCAATACAGCAAACAACCCACCATGCTCGCGATAGCAAGCCACCTGACACACCGCTTTCCCGGCTAAAGCCGGTCCCACGTCACCAGCCCGCATGTGCCATTTAAAGTGCAACGCTACGATCTCATGAACACCTCGAAACACGCGTCGGGAGGCTGAGTGCAGGCGTTGTGGTGGGGTGCGCTCGGCATGGATGCCGAGCGAGCGCCGTTGGGCCATGGAAGGCCCGTCGGCGCGTCGCC
>NZ_UTVH01000022.1 GCF_900585905.1 Pseudomonas viridiflava | reverse complement strand
ACAAGCAGGGCATCCTCGACCCGCAGCGCATGAAGCCGAACCTGCCTGAGCGTTCCAACGATCAGTGGTCGATTCTGTGCGAAATGGGCGTCGCAGCGGCAAAACAGGCGCTGGAACGAGCGGGCAAGACCACCGCAGACATCGACGGCGTTATCGTTGCCTGTTCCAACCTGCAGCGCGCCTACCCGGCGGTCTCCATCGAGATCCAGGAAGCGCTGGGTATCGCAGGTTATGGTTTCGATATGAACGTGGCCTGCTCGTCGGCCACCTTTGGCATTCAGACAGCGTGCAACAG
>NZ_UTVH01000069.1 GCF_900585905.1 Pseudomonas viridiflava | reverse complement strand
ATCAGCACCCTGGTGCGCGCTGCGCCGGTGTTCCACGCCGACGGCTCGATCGGTCTGCCGGTGTATCACGAGTTTCTCGGCAAGTTTGCCGAGTACCTGTACCTGAGCCCGGACGGCGATGTGATCGACAAGTTTCGCATCAGCCGTGGCAAGAACTCGTTGCAGCCAACCGTTGTGCCGCTGGACGGGCAGCGCGCTGTGGCGCTGCTGCGTTATGCCGGTGAAACCCATCTCCGCGTGCTGGCCAGCCGCACCGAAGACGGCGGGCAGACCTGGAG
>NZ_UTVH01000107.1 GCF_900585905.1 Pseudomonas viridiflava | reverse complement strand
GTGCAGAAGCAGGTCGTCGCCCTGCTGCGCGAGTTGCAGGAGAAACACGGCCTGACCTACCTGTTCATCAGCCACGATCTGGCGGTGGTCAAGGCCTTGGCCCATGATGTAATCGTGGTCAAGGACGGCAAGGTGGTCGAGCGAGGCCCCAGCCACGCGGTATTCGAGTCGCCGCAGCAGCCGTACACCCAGGAGTTGCTGGCGGCCGCGCATCCGGGCTTCATTTGATTGCGTAAAAACGGACAGTCTGTGCGACCAGGCGCCCGCTTTTGACGGAACACCCCC
>NZ_UTVH01000005.1 GCF_900585905.1 Pseudomonas viridiflava | reverse complement strand
GCATTGGCGGTGTGCTCAACGCTCAGGAAGTGGCCGAGAAGTATGGTCAGGGCCGTTATCAGGAACTGCGCAACGGCTTCTTTCGCAACGGCGTCGACAACCTGCTGGTCGCGCTGGGCAAGTGGGGGCTGGGGCTGTCAGACCTGCTGATGACCCTCAATCTGTTCAGCCGGGTCAACGTCGACGAAACCGGCACTCTGCACTTTGTCTCTGACAACTCGAAGGCAGGCGATTACATCGAGCTGTATGCACCGATGGACACGCTGGTGGTACTGACCGCGCTGCAACATCCGA
>NZ_UTVH01000044.1 GCF_900585905.1 Pseudomonas viridiflava | reverse complement strand
GTTGGCCGTCAGATCGTTGCCCGTGTTGCCTGCTTCATCGCCGTTATCGTCGAGACCGCCCACGCTCCACTTGCGCGACCGGTCGGTTCGCCCGCCCCAGCGCACGCCGATCTGCTTGTCATAGTCGACGTTGGCTTCGACGATTCGCGCCTCGATCATCACCTGACGTACCGGAATATCCAGCTGCGAGACGATACGGCGCAGCTCGTCGAGTCGATCCTGAGTCTGGTAGGCGATGATGTTGTTGGTGCGCTCATCCACAGTAATGGAACCACGCTCGTCCGCCTTGGAC
>NZ_UTVH01000026.1 GCF_900585905.1 Pseudomonas viridiflava | reverse complement strand
GTCCGGTCAGCGCTCCGATGCGTGGCGCATTGCGAATGGTGCGCGCCAGATGCACCAGGTCGACCCGTCGCAGGGAGAACAGATCCCGCTCGGAAACAACGCCGCACAGGCGTCCATCCTTGACCAGGCACACATGGGCAATGTGCCGCCCCGTCATCGCGATGGCCGCATCGAATGCGCTTGCGTCGGGGCTGAGGTGAAAGGGTGACTGGCTCATGCTGTGGCGGATTTCGGCACCGAAGTCCGTAGAGACATCGGCGACTGCTTCGCGCAGATCACGCAGGGTGAAAATCCCCAGCGGCGCCTGACGCTCATCAACGATCACGATGCTGCCCACTTGCTGTTCATGCATCAGCTTCA
>NZ_UTVH01000090.1 GCF_900585905.1 Pseudomonas viridiflava | reverse complement strand
GCCATAGCCCGGGTGAATCGCCGTGGCGCCGGTGACTTCGGCGGCCGCGATGATTGCAGGGATGTGCAGATAGGACAGGTTGGCTGGCGCCGGACCGATACAGACAGTTTCGTCTGCCAGGCCCAGGTGCATCAACTCGCGATCTGCCGTGGAGTGTACAGCGACGGTCTTGATGCCCAGTTCCTTACAGGCACGCAAGATGCGCAAGGCAATTTCGCCGCGGTTGGCGATCAGAACTTTTTCCAACATCGCAGGCTCTCCCCGGTTCAAACGATTGTGAACAGCGGCTGGTCAAATTCAACCGGCTGACCGTTTTCTACCAGGATGGATTCGAC
>NZ_UTVH01000045.1 GCF_900585905.1 Pseudomonas viridiflava | reverse complement strand
ATCTATTCCGTTCGCAAAATATGGTTTGCCACCTGGGTGTATATCGTAGAGATCTGGTCAACGAAGCAGGACAGTTAAGAGTTGGATTTGAAGGCGCACAGGACTACGATTTGGCACTGCGGTGCATAGAAAGGCTGGACCGCAGCCAGATCATTCACATTCCTCATGTGCTTTATCACTGGCGTGCTCATGAAGGCAGTACCGCTTTGGCGGGTAACGAAAAGCCTTACGCTGGGCAGGCTGGCGTTAACGCGCTCAATGAACATCTCCAGCGCAAAGGAGAG
>NZ_UTVH01000032.1 GCF_900585905.1 Pseudomonas viridiflava | reverse complement strand
TTTTTTTTTTTTTTTTTTTTTTTTTTTTTTTTTTTTTTTTTTTTTTTTTTTTTTTTTTTTTTTTTTTTTTTTTTTTTTTTTTTTTTTTTTTTTTTTTTTTTTTTTTTTTTTTTTTTTTTTTTTTTTTT
>NZ_UTVH01000101.1 GCF_900585905.1 Pseudomonas viridiflava | reverse complement strand
GACCAATGACGCTCAGGAAAACCTGCAGGCTCCACGCGCCGACCAGCGCTGGGTTTTCTGAAACCGTCACACATAGCCCACCTTCACGAGAGAGTAGCCATGTCGAAATCCGCTTTGTCCTTCATGATCCTGGCACTTATGGCGGTTGCCGTTGATCTTCTGCTTCCCCTTCAGGCTCAGGCCTTGAGTACCGCGGCAAAAATAGGTGCTGGCGTGTTCGCGAGCCTTTTTGTTGTTGCACTGGTCGTCGGCCGTCGCTTCAAGTTCGATCCGGTCCTGCGCTAAGCGCTGATCTTTCATCTGCAACCTGCTGATGGTTGTGCTGGTC
>NZ_UTVH01000039.1 GCF_900585905.1 Pseudomonas viridiflava | reverse complement strand
GTTCCAGGCAACCCTCAGCGCGGCTGATCTTCAGGCCTATCGCACGCGTTTCCCGGCAGGATTGGACGCTGATTCATTTATTATCAATTAAATGCTTCAGAATGTTACGAGTCGGCCGATACCGTTCGCAGACAATCAGGAGATCGCCATGGTTACCATCAATACGTCCACGCTGAGGGCTTACTCGAGCTCGCTGTCTTTGACAGTGAAGAATCAGGAGGCGCAGAAGGCTACAGCTACTGCTACTGCCACCACGGACGATGATAAGAAGACCACTGAAGTGAATCTGGAAAATGCCAAAGCAGACGGTGCATCCGACGGCGGCAGCGTTGGTGGATCCAGCAAAAGTGTGCTCGATTCAACCAAAGACAAGATCAAGGAGGTGATCAAGC
>NZ_UTVH01000007.1 GCF_900585905.1 Pseudomonas viridiflava | reverse complement strand
ACGCTGGTCGCCACCGACATTGACGGCGACACCCTCACCTTTAGCGCCACTCAAAGTCCAGCCAACGGCACGTTGGTGCTCAACAGCAATGGCACGTACATCTACACGCCAAACGCCAATTACAACGGACCGGACAGTTTCACCTATCAGGT
>NZ_UTVH01000097.1 GCF_900585905.1 Pseudomonas viridiflava | reverse complement strand
TGCCGATCAATTGCCGCAGGGTTGCCCGCGCGCGAACGATTTACGCATAAGCCTTGATGTTGGCAACCGACGGCGTGTTCTTGGCCAGCTCACTAAGGTAGCCAAGGCCGCCGACCTGCGAGGTCTGCCCTTCCTTGTCCAGTTGCTCGGCCAGCGTCACCACGTCGATCGGGCTGTTCTGGTCGGCTAGACGAGCGATAGCCCTGAAGATCAGGCGGTGGTCATGTCGATAGAAATCGCCATCCGAGACTTGATCGGGCACCCGCTCCCAGGCGTTGTTGTCCAGCATCAGACCACCGAGTACAGCCTGTTCGGCCTCGATGGAGTGTGGCGGCACCTTGAGGGC
>NZ_UTVH01000060.1 GCF_900585905.1 Pseudomonas viridiflava | reverse complement strand
AAGAGCAACTGGCTGCCGCGCAGGACCAATCCCTGCGAGTGGCTGCGGATCTGCAGAATGTCCGCCGCCGCGCTGAACAGGATGTTGAAAAGGCTCACAAGTTTGCGTTGGAAAAATTTGCCGGTGATCTGCTGCCGATCATCGACAGTCTGGAGCGAGGTATCGAGCTGTCCAGTCCGGACGACGAGAGCATTCGCCCGATGCGTGAAGGTATCGAGCTGACCTTGAAGATGTTTCAGGACACCCTCAAGCGTTGTCAGTTGGAAGCCGTCGACCCGCATGGTCAGCCATTCAGTG
>NZ_UTVH01000040.1 GCF_900585905.1 Pseudomonas viridiflava | reverse complement strand
AGTATGCCAGCTTGAGCCGGGAATTGAGGGATCGATTGGTCAGCCTGCCCACTCAGAGTGTGGGCACGATCCGACACACAGTGATCGTTCCCACGCTCTGCGCTCATCGTTATACACAAGTCCTCTTGAAGGAATACGATGATGATCGTTCCCACGCTCTGCGTGGGAATGCCTCCCAGGACGCTCCGCGTCCGCTCTCGAATGTGGCGCAGATGTGTGTCACATTCGAGAGCGATGGGCACGATCAGGTTGGCTGCAGCCTCAGTTACTGATTGCCAGAATACTCGCCTGATACGATC
>NZ_UTVH01000041.1 GCF_900585905.1 Pseudomonas viridiflava | reverse complement strand
CCGCCACCTGTTGCTGCCCAATGTGGCCGTTGCAGAACTGATCGACTATCAGGACTGCAGCGCCGAGCCAGGCGCGCCCGAGTGGTACCTGGGGCCTATCAGCTGGCGTGAGCTGACCTTGCCGCTGCTCAGTTTCGAAGCCGCCTGTGGGGGGCGCACCCGGGTCGGCGGTCGTGCCCGCATCGTGGTGCTCAATGCGCTGGGAGTACGCCATGACGTCCGGTTCATCGCCCTGCTGACCCAAGGCATCCCGCGCTCCTGCAAGGTCGACAGCCAGTTGAGCTACGTCGACGTGCCCCTGACCGAGCTGGAACTGGCGGCGGTGCCGGTCGGCGACACCGTCGCCCGTATTCCCGATCTGGAAGGGCTGGAGC
>NZ_UTVH01000030.1 GCF_900585905.1 Pseudomonas viridiflava | reverse complement strand
CGTCGGCAACGTTTCTTCCATCTTCAGGAGCAGAGTGATCTCGTCTTCTTCGGCCAACGGCAGGTAAAAGTCGTGGAGTTCCTGCAACAGCGTACGCAGTTCAAGTTCTTCAAAGGCAGAGCGCCTCTGCCGGTCTTCCAGTTCCGAGATGCGCAGCAGGCCTCGGAAACGCGCCATCAGCGTATCCGCTTCACCGATCACCTGCGCAATCTGCAACGCGCAGGGCGAGTCGTACTTGGCCTGTTGCTGGATGCGATACAACTGGGCACGCAGACGGGTCAGTGG
>NZ_UTVH01000043.1 GCF_900585905.1 Pseudomonas viridiflava | reverse complement strand
GGGCAAAACCCCAGCCGCCATCGGGTAGCTGACCGAAAGTCAGGTTCTGCAAGTGGTGCTGGATATAGCCCGAAGCTGTTTGCTCTGCCATGTGTGCTTCAAACGCCCTAAGGTCACGAAAGTCTTGTTCTCATCAGCAGGGGAGCGAACCAGTTGACCACCTGGGTCAACATGAACACGCCGAATACTGCAATCGGCGCCAATGGCTTCACACCTGCGAAGGTCTGCGCAAAAAGCACTGCCGTAAAAATCAACTTGCCCGCCTCGCCGGCATAAAA
>NZ_UTVH01000058.1 GCF_900585905.1 Pseudomonas viridiflava | reverse complement strand
GGTAGAAGCGGAAGTGCTCAAAGCGGTCAGTCAGGAGCAGGACAACGGTGAGCGGATGGACGAGTTCACCAACCTCTCGCAACTCAAGCATCAGATTCAGATTGCCCGCTATCAAGTGCAGGCCTACACCTTCACCGGCAAGGAAGCTGATGAGACCGCAGCTGTCACCGCGATTGACGAAGCACTCAAGGAAATGCAGCAAATCTCGCAGGATCAGGCGGATGAAAATATTCAGGCGCTGGTGCCTGCCAATGAGGCCTTGCAGCAGTATCGGGAGCAGCTGACCCGGTTCAAGGTCATCCAGGTCAAGACCGAGGCAGGTCAGGAAACACTGGAGGATCTGGGTGACAAGATGCTCAACGCGGTCGCAGAGCTGAGCACCCTGCAAGGCACACGGCGCGACAGCGAGGCGGACAGCTCAAGAAAAACCCTGTCCGGTGTTGCTGCACTGGCC
>NZ_UTVH01000046.1 GCF_900585905.1 Pseudomonas viridiflava | reverse complement strand
TTGGATTTGATGCCTACAGCGTCGATTTCTAGGCTAGATGCATTTTTAACATATTGCGGAAAGTATGCATTTTCAGCAGATAACAGTAAATTAAGGCCAGAAGGTAAAAATTACTCAGTATTAGTTAGGTCTATTAGGAGACCTTCTGAGCAGTGGGTTATGAAAGAGCATATTCCGATTCTCTCCTCTGCCGACGGTCAGCTTATTCTAGCTAGAGTGGCGGCGGGTCTTAATTTTGCCAATAAATTGACTCTTGATCTAGACCTGCGTTATAAGTCGCTGATCTATTCAGCGCACCAGTTAAAAGAG
>NZ_UTVH01000098.1 GCF_900585905.1 Pseudomonas viridiflava | reverse complement strand
AGTGGTCTCAGCGCTATACCGGCAATACAGCGGTACAGAACGGCTTGAACACCCATTTTGATCGTTTGCTGAAGCAGCCATTCAGCTACCCGCTGAATGATCCGCTTGTGGCTCAGGCGCGTCAGATTCTGCGCAGCGAGTCCCTGGCGACTGTGGTTTACCGCATGCTGCGCGAGCAGGCCCGTAATCTGCCGGAATACACCTTGAGCCAGCACCTTGGTCCTCAGGGCGCACTGTTTGTCGGCACCGATTACAAAATCCCCGGCTTCTACACCCAAC
>NZ_UTVH01000100.1 GCF_900585905.1 Pseudomonas viridiflava | reverse complement strand
AGTCGTAACAAGGTAGCCGTAGGGGAACCTGCGGCTGGATCACCTCCTTAATCGAAGACATCAGCTGCTTCGCAAGTTCCCACACGAATTGCTTGATTCATTGAAGAAGACGATTAGAAGCAGCTTTAAGCTCCAAGCTGATAGCTCACGCTAGCGGCTACAAGCTCGAAATTGGGTCTGTAGCTCAGTTGGTTAGAGCGCACCCCTGATAAGGGTGAGGTCGGCAGTTCGAATCTGCCCAGACCCACCAATTTTGTGTGGGAAACGCCTGTAGAAATACGGGGCCATAGCTCAGCTGGGAGAGCGCCTGCCTTGCACGCAGGAGGTCAGCGGTTCGATCCCGCTTGGCTCCACCACTTACTGCTTCTGTTTGAAAGCTTAGAAATGAGCATTCCACGCCCGATGAGTGAGGCGATGATGAATGTTGATTTCTAGTCTTTGATTAGATCGTTCTTTAAAAATATGGGTATGTGATAGAAATATAGACCGGGCACCTCTTTCACTGGTGTGTGTCCGGGCTAAGGTAAAGTTTGTGTGAACAA
>NZ_UTVH01000102.1 GCF_900585905.1 Pseudomonas viridiflava | reverse complement strand
GTTCAACAATGGGCTACCACCCGCTCAGTCCGAAAAAAGACTTAACGTCGTGTCGGGATCAGTTGACCACTACACAGACCTTATTCCAGTGACGCTTAACTGTAGCGATACCAATACCGAGCTCAGCAGCAACCTGAGTCTGTGTCATGTTTTATGCCTTCTTTACCTGAACAGATGCTGTGGTATCAGTAGCTACAGGACGCCCCAGCTTCTTGCCTTCAGCCTTGGCACGGGTGAGCCCCTGTTGCGTGCGTTCAATCAACAAGTCACGTTCGAATTCAGCTACAGCCCCTAGCACTTGCATGGTCATCTTG
>NZ_UTVH01000103.1 GCF_900585905.1 Pseudomonas viridiflava | reverse complement strand
CCAGCCTTCAGTATTCGCAGTCGGTCGGCGTGCTGTACAGCGAGAACACCGTCAGTAATCTCGAGTACCTGAACAACTATCATGCCGTTGCCCAGCGCTCTGCGCGAAATCCTGCACTGGATTCGCGCATTCGTGACGCCTTCATCAACAGCTCCGACCCGAAGTTGGCCATCGACTGGCTCACCGGCTCGCTGAAGAAAGAGTTCGCCTCGGTGACCGTCTACGACAACCTGGACGCAGTGATGCAGGCGCGGCCTGACGTGGTGGTGATGCTCGACACTTACAACCAGTTGGTGAGCAAGCGCAACAATCAGGTGGAAGCCCGTTATCTGGCGCGCTTCTACGACGCCAACCTGCAGTAC
>NZ_UTVH01000106.1 GCF_900585905.1 Pseudomonas viridiflava | reverse complement strand
GTTCGCTACGGCGCCGCTCGTCGCTGGTAAACGCGAGAAAGTCAGCGAGTAATTCGGAGAAGATCGCCGTGTCGTCGACGAAGTCATTGAGCAGGCGCTGAACGATCTGTTCGACCCGCAGGTAGAGCGAATCGCGCTGATAATCGTCACGTCCACCCCAGCCGAGCGCCGCAGTGGCAATCTCGTTGAGCAGACGACGGGCAGGATGGCTGCCACGACTGAAGAAACTCTTGTCGAGCACTGCCACCTTGAGCATCGGAATCTGCAGGCGTCCGATCAGCGAACGCAGGGACGGCGGCAGGTTG
>NZ_UTVH01000105.1 GCF_900585905.1 Pseudomonas viridiflava | reverse complement strand
GGCGGGAAGACCAGCGCCAGGCCGGGTTTGCCGGGGGCGGGCGCTTGCAGATGAGTCGTTTCCCCTTGCAGCTCGGCGAGGGGGCTCATGGATCGGGCCAGTTGTTGCTCCAGTTCGTCGAGCTTCAGTTGCGATTCACGCCGCAGCGTCTTGACGATGCTGGCGTCCTGGCTCAGGTGCCAGGAGCGGTCGGCGACCCGGCGCTCGCGGGCGTAGTTGCGCAGCTGGCTGAGGGTTTTTCGTTCCTTGTGCACCGCGCCGACGGTCTTGCCCAGCTGCTCCAGGTCCTCGGCGCTGGCCACCTGAAACACCACTTGCTCCTGTCGCGCAGCGTCGAGGATCGCCACGCCTGCGGCTTTCGGCAGGCTGCGAAACAGCGTGTCCATGTCGGGCAACTGGCCGTTGTCCATCTGTTGCAGAAAAGCCTGCACCGCTTGCTGGATGCCCATGTTCAAGGCCGGGGCCAGGGTGCTCCAGGCGGCGCCGACGTTGACCTGGGTGGCAGGCGACAAGCGTTCGCTGTCGAGCACTTGGCCAGCGCCCCATTGCTGAAGGCGCTGCAGCCAGTCCGGGGTGTTCTTGAGCAGCGCCCAGCCTGCGTTGGTGAACATCGAAAACTGCACGCCCAGCTCGGTTTGCACGCTCAGGGGCAGGGCGTAGAACATCGGCTGAATCGCCGTCGGGCGCTTGTTCAGCCAGTCCAGCACTTGCTGGGTGGCGCTGTCGCTGCGGCAGATATCACTCAGGCAGGCGTATTCGGTGAGCAGGGCGTGATCCACCTGATCGCTGTCTGCAATGTCGTAATACCAGAGGGCGCGGTGCAGGCGATGGCTGATCAGCAGGTCGACCCGATCCTGGGTGATCTTCTCCAGTTGCTCGTTCAGGGGCTGCAAGATCGCCCGCTGCTGCTTGAGAAAGGCGTCCATGCGCGGACGATCGATCAGTCCGTTGATGCCGCGCTGGCCGAATTTTGCGCCGTACAGCAGGTCCTCAACACTCGGCTCGATCTCGCTATATAGCTGCCATAAAGGTTGTTGATGTCGCGCAATGAAATCCGGATGGGTCTCTGCGAAGCGTTGTTCCAGATAATACTGTTGCAGGACATTAGTGCGCTTGGTCTGTCCGGCATGAATGTAGTACGGCTCTACATTGGCGGGAATCTTGTTAATCCGGGTCCGCAAATCATCAGGCAGGTTAAGGCTGTTGATGTTGGGAATCTTCCGAAAAGCGCCGTGCTCGTTGGCGACTTCCAGCAACGTCCTGCGCGTCTCGCTGCGCTCAGGCTCGGGCAGTGTCTCCAGATCCTCCAGCAGCGCCTTGAGCGCAGGATCGCTGGCCGCGCGTTCGGCCAGTAAGGCGTCATTTACATGCGTCAGTGATTCGATGTAACAACCCAGCAGGTAATCGCGTTCCACCTCGCCAGTGGCTGCCCAGCTTTCAAGCTCGCCCACCAGTTGGTTCTGATGGGCGGCCAGATCGCGCATCACGCCGACATCATCACGCAGCGCCAGGAACAGAAAATCACGCTTGTGCGCCGCGTCCACCTGGCTGGTGAGTTCTTCGATAATTGTCTGCCGATACAGCGGCGCGTGCTCCCAGGCATAAGGAATCTGGTTTGACTGAGCGTCCGGCTTGTCCGCCCAGGCGCCGCTGCTCTCCGCCAGCCACACCGCCATGCGCGAATCTTCGATAAGGTCCCGGCCCTTGCCGCTGTCGACTCCCTCAAAGCTGACCCGCTGCATGAAGTGATCGCGCTCAGCCGCCACGTCCAGCACCTGAGCGCACTTGACGGCGGTCCACTGCACTTCGGAAAAAGCCACGTGCAGAATGCTGCGGCGGGAAAATATCAGGGCTGGATTGGTTTCGAGCACCTTCGTGCGAGGGAAGGCACGCACCTCGCTACCCTTGAACAGCAGGCTGCTGACTGAGCCGTTCTCGGTGCGGTATTCGTGCAGATGCCCGCTGGCGCTGTCGATCACATACAGAAAGCCATCACGCAGCAAACGAAAGCCCAACGGATGGGACTGCAGCGTGTAGGGCATCTGTATTTCAGTCGAGGGATCAAGCTCTTCGACCAGGCCGTAACGCACTGGCAGTAGCTGCAGGGTCTGGCTGCGCAGCGGGCACATGCCTGCGGCGTCCAGCGGGTCAGCGCGTTGCGCACAGGCGACCAGATTGGCCATGTGGCCGCGAGGGGTGAGGACGTTCCGGGTCATCGAATGCAGGCTCCATGCCTTGGCTGGCGAATGAAAAGCCAGGTTCCAGAAGGCAGAGCGCGTGGTGCCGATGCCAGTTCCTGAGCGAAGGCGGCAGCTTGGCGGATGAGCAGGGCGTGCTCAATG
>NZ_UTVH01000111.1 GCF_900585905.1 Pseudomonas viridiflava | reverse complement strand
GTTGCAGGGCAACGGCAGTTTCACCAGCGCGGACGGCGACCAGTACGTTGGCCGCTTTCGCAACAGTCAGCTCGACGGCCAGGGTCGCTATGAAAACAGTGACGGCGACGTCTGGAGCGGCGAATTCAAGGAAGGCGCGCTGACCGGCGAGGGCGAACTGCTCGGTTCCGACGGCAGCCGCTACCAGGGCAGCTTCGATAACTGGCGCTTCGCAGGCGAGGGAAAGCTGCACCTGCCGGACGGCAGCACCTATGTCGGTGAGTTTGCCGATGACACCTATCAAGGCAAAGGCGTGCTGACCGCGGCCGACGGCACGGTGCAGAGCGGCATCTGGGCCAACGGTCAACGTATCCGCGACGCCAGGGGC
>NZ_UTVH01000113.1 GCF_900585905.1 Pseudomonas viridiflava | reverse complement strand
GTCCTTCGCCCATGACTTTGACATTGTTACGCTGTTGGACCGACATAACGGGCTCCAGAAAACGGCCGCGCATCCTTCACGGCGCGCATACAGCCAATACGATATGACGAGATTATCATCGTTACAGGCAATCTAGTGGCACAAACCGAATTTATGATGAACGATGGGAAAGACAGCGCTGAGAAAGTCTGGGCCAGAGCGGAGCAGTTTCTTCACTTTGCTTCATCCGCGTGATTCGTCGAGGGGCGAAAACGGTCGTGGGAGCGGACCGGGCGGCGTCCCGTTTGTCCGCGAAAGCAGGTGTCGCCGACGAAGATGCAGCGTCTGAAACGCAGTATTCGCGGACAAGTCCGCTCCCACAAAATCGCGCTTCTTCAGTAATTTACAGGTTGTTTGATAAGAGGCGGCTTGCCGGCGATGACGTCAGTTCAGTCACTGATAGGTCGCTTCAGAAAAAGCATCGCCGGCAAGCCGCCTCCCACAGTCCGTGGTCGCAGCAAGACTCGGGTATAACGCTGAGCACAAGCATGGGCATGATCGGCGTGCTTGAGATCACGCTGATCGTTCCTACGCTCCGCGTGGGAATGCCGCTCAGGACGCTCCGCGTCCGCTCTTGAATGTGGCGCAGATGCGTGCCCAAGCTCCAGCGTTATCCACGTCATGCGCTCGGCTCACTGAATCCGCAATCTGTGCCATTTGTGACGCGGAGCGTCACGGGAGGCATGCCCACGCGGAGCGATGGGCACGATCAGTGGCGAGACGGATTTATGTATAACAATGAGCGCGCCAGATGCTCATTCAGAACAAATG
>NZ_UTVH01000115.1 GCF_900585905.1 Pseudomonas viridiflava | reverse complement strand
AAGGCCGCAAACTGCTGAATGATGAAATCGACTTCGCACTGCCCGGCCTGATGCCTATCGAGTGGTCGAGGTTTTACGCCAGCGACCTGACCGTGGACAGCGTGCTGGGGCGTGGCTGGGTGTTGCCCTGGGAGCAGAGCCTGCGTCGGCGCGGCGAGTTCATCTACCTTACCGACAATCAGGGTCGCAGCGTCCCCTTCGTCACGCTGGAACCCGGCAAGCGCATTTATAACCCGCACGAGCAGGTTTATCTGGTGCGCAGCGAAGGTGGTCATTACCTGCTGCAGACGCTGGACAACATCTTCTTCTACTTCGGCGAAGTCCCCGACGACAACACCGAAATCCCGCTGCAACGCATCGAAAACGCCCTCGGCCACTACCTGCACTTCACCCGCACGGATGAAGGCACCCTGACCGACATAACGGCCACCGGCGAGCAGCGCGTGCATCTGCACTACGAGCATCCGCTGGGGCGGCTCACTGACGTCAAGCGCGTGGTCAATAACGAAGCCGTCGAAACCCTCGTGCAATATCGCTACGACGATAACGGCCAGCTGTCTGAAGTGATCAATCGCAACGGCGATTCGATGCGTCATTTCAGCTATGGCGATGGCGTGATGGCCAGCCACAGCAATGCGCTGGGCCTGAGCTGCCACTATCGCTGGGAAACTTTAGAGGGCCAGCCACGCGTGGTCGAACACTGGACCAGCGATGGCGAGCACTTTCACTTCCGCTACGACCTGCAAGCACGCACCACCTGGGTCACTGACGTGTTGGGTCGTGAGGCCGAAGTGCACTACAACGCAGATTATCGCGTGGTGGCCAGCAGCGATTTCGGTGGCGAGCGCTACCAGATCGACCTGGACGCCAACGGCAACATGACAGCCCTGACCTTGCCCGACGGCAACGTCATCACCTTGGCCTACGACCAATATTCGCGGCTCATCGAAGAGACCGATCCGCTGGGCCGCACCACCCGTTATCAGCATCACCACCTGACCTCGCTGGTCAAACAGGTGCAGTACCCGGACGGCAGCATCTGGGCAGCGCAATACGACAACAAGGGCAACCTCATCGGCGAAACCGATCCCCTCGGTCACACCACCGAGTACCTCAACAGCGAAGATGGCCTGCCCCACACCATCATCGATGCGACGCTGAAATCCAAATACCTGTGGTGGAACAACCTGGCCCAGGTCGAGCGGTTTCAGGACTGTTCGGGCAAAAGCACTTTTTACCGCTACGACGAGCGCCAGCACTTGGTCGCCGTCACCGACGCCCTGAACCAGACCACCACCCTTGAGCGCAAGCCTGATGGCGAAGTGCTGCGCATCAACCATCCAGACGGCACCGCCGAGACCTTTATCTACAACGCCCTCGGCCAGGTGCTGACACACACCGACGGCAAAGGCCAGACCACGCGTCTGCTGCGTACCGCTCGCGGCCTGCCAAATAGCCGTCAGGACGCCAAGGGTCAATACATTCGTTACGAGTACGACAAGGCCATTCGCCTGACGGCACTGGTCAACGAAAACAATGCCGCCTACCGCTTTGCTTACGATGCCACGGATCGCTTGATCGAAGAACAGCGCATCGACAACCTCACCCGCCGTTTCGCCTACAACCAGGGAGGGCATTTGACCCAGGTTGAGGAAATTGGCTACGGCGAGCGTGGCGAACGACCACAACGTACAACAGAATATGAGCGTGATCGGATTGGCAGATTGCTGGCCAAGGTCAACAGCGATGCGCGTCAGGATTACACCTACGACGATGTTGACCGATTGCTGAGCATCGAACGCGATCCCACTGCCGCTGGCAAACAGCTTGGTGTATCGGAAGAAAAACTGGATTTTGCCTACGACCTGCTAGGCCGATTGATTAAAGAGACGACACCGCAAGGCGCCCTCTCCTACGAATACGATCCGCTCAGCAACCTGACCACGCTGACCCTTCCTACCGGCCAGCACCTGAACCACCTGTACTACGGCAGCGGCCACCTGCACCAACTGAACCTCGACGGCCAGTTGATCAGCGACATGGAACGCGACGACCTCCACCGCGAGGTCTACCGCACCCAGGGCAAGCTCACCAGTTGCTTTGGCTACGACGCCATGGGCCGCAAGGCGTGGCAGTTTGCTTCAACATTGCCCGCAGAAAAGCTGTCGCAAGTGCACAACACCGGCATCAACACCAGTCTGCTGGTTGAGCACGCCTACAACCCGATTCACCGTCGCTACCAATACGACCCGG
>NZ_UTVH01000116.1 GCF_900585905.1 Pseudomonas viridiflava | reverse complement strand
TCGACCTGCAGAACCCCGACGACCCGCCCCACGAAGGCGTCCATACCTTCTACAACGCCCGCGAGCGCATGCGACGGCGCCGCAAGGATCGGGAGGTCGGCTTTTTCTATCCGTTCTGGTGGTACCTTTACCACGTGCTGACGCTGTGGACCTTGCCCAATTACCTGACGGAATGGGAAATCCGCTGCATCAAACGCATCGGCCGAGCCGTCATCCCGCCCGCCATGCAGGACTGGTCTGCACCCCTGCCACCCGAGCAGTGGGCCAGACCCAGCGAGAAACTGCAGCGCCTGAGCCAGACCGTTCGAGCGTTACAACAAAAACGCCCGGCCCAGAACCTGGCGTCCCGATTTACCGAAGCGCAGAACAAGCACAGCGCCTAGCGAGAACGCAGGCCAGGCCTGTTACTTGTCAGGCATCGGCATCGGGAAAGGCATGACGTTGCTGGTCCCGCGGGCTTCGCTGATTTTCGGCGTGCCAATGCGTTCGACTTCGTCGATGCGCACGATGGAATGCATGGGCACAAAGCTGCGCACCACACCTTCAAACTGGGCCTTGAGCTTCTCTTCGCTCGGATCAACCACGACAGTCGTACGCTCACCGAAGACAAATTCCTCGACCTCAAGGAAACCCCACAGATCGCTTTGATAGATCTGCTTGGCGTACATCTCGAACACCTGGCCCTGGTTGAGAAAAATCACCTTGTAGATTGGAGCTTCGCGTTTGGTCATAAAGGGCGGGTAGGAATCGAGGATATAAAAGAGGGCGCGCACTATAGCACGGCCGTTCAGTAGACGACGCTAGGAAGCGACGCCACCTGCCACTATAATGCGCGGTTCTTTGAACCACCTGATGATGGACGCATGGCCAAGAAGCTTTATATCGAAACCCACGGTTGCCAGATGAACGAGTACGACAGCTCGCGCATGGTCGATCTGCTGGGCGAACATCAAGCCCTGGAAGTCACCGCCCGCGCGGAAGATGCCGACGTCATCCTGCTCAATACCTGTTCGATCCGCGAGCGCGCCCAGGACCGGGTCTACTCCCAACTGGGGCGCTGGCGCGAACTGAAGCTGGCCAACCCGGAAATGGTGATTGCAGTCGGTGGCTGCGTAGCCAGCCAGGAAGGCGCCGCCATTCGTGATCGCGCGCCTTACGTCGATGTGGTCTTCGGTCCGCAAACCCTGCACCGTCTGCCGGAAATGATCGATGCCGCGCGCATCACCCGCCTGCCGCAGGTTGACGTTTCCTTCCCGGAAATCGAAAAATTCGATCACCTGCCCGAGCCCCGTGTCGATGGCCCGAGCGCCTACGTTTCAGTGATGGAAGGCTGCAGCAAGTACTGCACGTTCTGCGTGGTGCCTTATACCCGGGGCGAAGAAGTCAGCCGCCCGTTTGACGACGTGCTGGCCGAGGTGATTCACCTGGCGGAAAACGGCGTGCGCGAGGTGACGCTGCTGGGACAGAACGTCAACGGCTATCGCGGCGCCACCCATGACGGCGGTCTGGCGGACCTGGCCGATCTGATCCGCGTGGTGGCTGCGGTGGATGGCATCGACCGCATTCGCTACACCACCTCGCACCCGCTGGAATTTTCCGACAGCCTGATCCAGGCCCACGCCGAGGTTCCCGAGCTGGTCAAGCACCTGCACCTGCCGGTGCAATCGGGTTCGGACCGGGTGCTGGCAGCGATGAAACGCAACCACACCACGCTGGAATACAAATCCAAACTGCGCAAGCTCCGGGCCGCAGTGCCGGGCATCAGCATCAGTTCGGACTTCATCGTCGGGTTCCCGGGCGAGACCGAAAAGGATTTCGACAACACCATGAAGCTGATCGCCGATGTCGGCTTCGACTTCTCGTTTTCATTCATCTACAGCCCGCGCCCCGGCACTCCGGCGGCCGACCTCAAGGATGACACCAGCGAAGCGCTGAAAAAGGAGCGTCTGGCAGCGTTGCAGCACCGCCTCAATCAGCAGGGCTTCGAGATCAGCCGACAGATGGTGGGCAGTACTCAACGCATTCTGGTAACCGACTACTCGAAAAAAGACCCCGGCGAGTTGCAGGGCCGTACCGAGAACAACCGCATCGTCAACTTCCGGTGCGACAATCCCGGCCTGATTGGCCAGTTCGCCGATGTCCACATCGACGACGCTCAGCCGCACTCGCTACGTGGGTCGCTGCTCCAATAAACGCAGACCTGGACGTGGGACCGGCTTCAGCCGGGAAGGCGGCGATTGCAAAAGGACTGCAATCGCAGCCTGCGGCAGCTTACTACAAGGCAGATAGCAAAAACCTCACACGACCTTTAGTAAGTCAGAGCTTTCACACGCCCGTCACTGGGGTTATCCTTCTTACAATTCAATTGCCCAGGGCGGCTAATAACGACCTTGAACGCTCAAGTCGAACCACTTCGTTTTACCCTCGAACCCTTTGAGGCTCATCGCTTCGCAAATCTGTGCGGGCAACTGGACGAGAATCTGCGCCTGATCGAACAGCGCCTGAATATCGAGATCCGCAATCGCGGCAACCAGTTCGAGCTCCTTGGCGATCCCCAGCACACCACCTCCGCCGAACACCTGTTGCGTCGATTGTATCGGGAAGCCAAGAGCACCGAACTGTCGCCGGACATGGTTCACCTGTTTCTGCAGGAGTCAGGCGTCGAGGAGCTGGACAACCATCCTGCCGCCGACCCCGGCGTAGCGTTGCGCACGAAAAAAGGCATGATTCGCCCGCGCGGCTTGAATCAGCAGCGCTACGTCAAGGAAATCCTCGGCAACGATATCAACTTCGGTATCGGCCCGGCGGGCACCGGCAAGACCTACCTTGCAGTGGCCTGCGCAGTCGATGCGCTGGAGCGCGAGCAGATTCGTCGCATCCTGCTGGTGCGTCCGGCTGTGGAAGCGGGTGAAAAGCTCGGTTTCCTGCCTGGTGACCTGTCCCAGAAGATCGACCCCTACCTGCGCCCCTTGTACGACGCGCTCTACGAGATGCTCGGCTTCGAATATGTCGCCAAGCTGATCGAAAAGCAGGTTATCGAAGTGGCGCCGCTTGCCTACATGCGCGGTCGTACGCTGAATAACAGTTTCATCATCCTCGACGAAAGCCAGAACACCACTGTCGAGCAGATGAAGATGTTTCTGACCCGTATCGGGTTTGGCTCCACGGCGGTGATCACCGGCGACATCACCCAGGTCGACCTGCCGAAAGGCACCAAGTCGGGGCTCAATCACGTCATCGAAGTGCTCAAGGACGTGCCGGGCATCAGCTTCACCCACTTCAAGCCCAAGGACGTAGTGCGTCATCCGCTGGTGCAGCGCATCGTCGAAGCCTACGAGCGGTTCGAGACTCGGGTGGCCGACGAACAGCAGGCCAAGGCCGACGCTTATCGGGACAGCCAACGCAATGCTTGAGCTGGACCTGCAAGTTGCCAGTGAGGCGCCCGTACCGAGCCACGCCCAGTTCCGCCTCTGGTGTGAAATGGGCCTGCGCGCGCGCAGCGCCGACTCCGAGCTGACTATCCGACTGGTGGATGAAACTGAAGGTCGGGAGCTGAATCACACGTGGCGACACAAAGACTATGCGACCAATGTGCTGTCGTTTCCCGCCGATGTGCCTGACGACATGCTGGATATCCCGCTGCTGGGTGACCTGGTCATCTGCGCGCCGGTGATCGCCCGAGAGGCTCGGGAACAAGACAAGGCAGCGGACGCACACTGGGCGCACATGGTTATCCATGGCTGTCTGCATTTGTTGGGTTTTGACCACCTCGACGATGAAGAAGCCGAAGAAATGGAAGCGCTGGAACGAACGTTGCTTGAGGAGTTGGGCTATCCCGACCCTTACGCAGACGATGAAGGCGACGACACCCCACTTTTAGAAACAACCGGCAAGGACAACGAGTAAGGGCTATGAGCGAAGATCGATCGAGCAACGGGCAGAAGTCATGGCTGGGTAAGCTCACCCAGGCTTTTGCCCATGAGCCGAAAAACCGCCAGGAGCTCCTTGAGCTGCTGCGTGAAGCCCATCAGAACAAGTTGCTGGACAGCGAAGCGCTGGCCATTGTCGAGGGCGCCATTCAGGTCGCCGACCTGCAAGTGCGCGACATCATGGTGCCGCGCTCGCAAATGATCAGCATCAAGGCCAGCCAGAGCCCACGGGAGTTTCTGCCAGCGGTCATCGACGCTGCGCATTCGCGCTATCCGGTAATCGGCGAGAGCCACGATGACGTGCTTGGCGTACTTCTGGCCAAGGACCTGCTGCCGCTGATCCTCAAGGAAAATGGCGGCGACGGCGATATCAGCAAGCTGCTGCGCCCCGCCACCTTCGTGCCCGAGTCCAAGCGCCTGAACGTGTTGCTGCGCGAGTTCCGCGCCAACCACAATCACATGGCTATCGTCATTGACGAGTACGGCGGTGTTGCCGGTCTGGTCACCATCGAGGATGTTCTCGAACAGATCGTCGGCGATATCGAAGACGAACATGACGTCGAGGAAGACAGCTACATCAAGCCGCTGCCGAGTGGTGATTTCCTGGTCAAGGCCCTCACGCCAGTCGACACCTTCAACGAGTTCTTCGACAGCGAGTTCTCCGATGACGAATTCGACACGGTGGGCGGTGTGGTCATGAGCGCTTTCGGGCACCTGCCCAAGCGCAACGAGATCACCGAAATCGGCGCGTATCGCTTCCGCATTCTCAATGCCGACAGCCGCCGCATACATTTGCTGCGTGTAAGCCCTCTCTCCCGCTCGTAACGCGATTGCTTTAAGGAATGTAGATGCGCTGGATCACCCGCCCCGGCTGGCCCGGTAACTTGCTGGCTGTGGTGGCCGGCGCTCTCACGACGCTGGCACTGGCACCCTTCGATATCTGGCCACTGGCCCTGGTGGCGCTGGCCCTGTTCTATCTTGGCCTGCGCGACCTGAGCCCCCGTCAGGCACTGGGCCGTGGCTGGTGCTTCGGGTTCGGCCTGTTTGGCGGCGGCACCAGCTGGATCTACGTCAGCATTCACAACTTCGGCGGCGCATCAGTGCTGCTGGCCGGGTTCCTGATGCTGTTGTTCATTGCCTGCGTGGCATGGTTTTTCGCCTTGCCCGCCTGGCTCTGGGCGCGCTGGATACGACGCAACGAGGCGCCACTGGCCGATGCCCTGGCGTTCGCCGCGCTGTGGCTGGCGCAGGAAGCGTTTCGGGGCTGGTTCCTCACCGGCTTTCCCTGGCTGTACTCCGGTTACAGCCAGCTGGACGGCCCGCTGGCCGGGCTGGCGCCGCTGGGTGGCATGTGGCTGGTCTCGTTTGCTCTCGCGCTGACTGCAGCCCTGCTGTGCAACCTGTCTCGGCTGCGCTCCAGACCCTCCTTTTTCGCGCTGGGCGCTGCGTTGCTGCTGGCGCCCTGGGTGACCGGCCTGGCACTCAAGCACCACGAATGGACCTCCCCCGCCGGGGCGCCGCTGAAAGTCGCGGCGCTGCAGGGCAACATCGCGCAGCAGATGAAGTGGGACCCCGATCAGCTGAACGCGCAACTGGCGCTCTATCGTGACATGACGTTCCGCTCGCAACAGGCGGACCTGATCATCTGGCCGGAAACCGCCGTGCCAGTGCTCAAGGAGTCAGCTGAGGGTTACCTGTCGATGATGGGCAAGTTCGCTGCGGACCGTGGCGCCGCGTTGATTACCGGCGTGCCCCTGCGCCAGTCGGCCAGAGACGGCAGCAATCGTTATTACAACGCTATCACCGTGGTCGGCGAAGGCGACGGCACTTACATGAAACAGAAGCTGGTGCCTTTCGGCGAGTACGTGCCGTTGCAGGACCTGCTGCGCGGCCTGATCGCCTTCTTCGACCTGCCCATGTCAGACTTCGCCCGTGGCCCGAGCGATCAGGCCATGTTGCAGGCCAGGGGTTACCGGATTGCGCCGTTCATCTGCTATGAAGTGGTGTATCCGGAGTTCGCTGCGGGGCTGTCAGCCCAGAGCAATCTGTTGCTTACGGTGAGTAACGACACTTGGTTTGGCACTTCCATTGGCCCGCTGCAGCACTTGCAGATGGCGCAGATGCGGGCGCTGGAAGCCGGCCGCTGGATGATTCGCTCCACCAACAATGGCGTCACCGCTCTGATTGATCCATACGGCAAGATCACCACCCGAATCCCGCAGTTCGAACGCGGCGTGATGTATGGCGAAGTGGTGCCGATGCAGGAGCTGACACCTTACCTGCGCTGGCGCTCGTGGCCACTGACGATTGTCTGCGTGCTGCTGATCGGCTGGGCGCTGCTGGCAAGCCGGATATCCAGAACTGTCTGATCCTCACGCTTTTCTGTAGGAGCCGGGGTGGCGCTCCTACAGATCCAATGCTCAGCCTTGGTCAGGGATAAGCCAGGGGATAAATCAGCAGCCCTGCCGCTTCGTTGAGCAGTTGTCCGCTTTGCCACATTGATTTGCTCTCAGGCAACCAGCCACCGAACACCCGGGCATTGTCGACGCCAATAAAACCGACCGGCGCGCTCACCACGCTGAAACCTGCCTGCTCGAAACTCCATTGCGAGCGCGGCATGTGCGCGGCCTGGGTAACCACCACCACACGCTTGATGCCCAGTGGCTGCAGCACGGCAGCGGTCATGGTGGCATTTTCCCAGGTGGTGCGGCTCAGGCCTTCCTGCCAGCGCACCTGCACGCCGAAATCTTCTTCCAGCGACTGCGCCATGATCGCGGCCTCGCTGGGAGGCTCGCCATAGTGCAATCCGCCGGTGGTCAGAATCGGCAGGCCAGATGCCTTGGCCAGACGCGCCGCATAGCGCATGCGCTCCACAGCTGCATCGGACGGCGCATCGCTGCCCCAGCTCGGGTCGTTACGCTCGCGCCCCGCACCCAGCACCACAATCGCATCGGCGCGCTGGGCCAGCGTCGCCCACTCACTGCGCGGCAGCGGCGGGATCTGCTCAATGCTTCGCGCTGCAGACTCCACGACGACAGGCAGACTCATTGCCCACAGCCCACCCAGTGCGAAGACAAAACAGACCATCGCCAGGCGCGGCCGGGTGCGGCGTACATAAAAAGCCAGCAGCAACAGCAGGAAGAAAATACCAGGCGGCAGCAGCAGGGATTTGAGCAAATAACGAAACGGCATGAGGCATCTCCGGAAGATGCCCGCAGCCTAAAAGGAATGATCGCCAACAACAATATCTGAGTCAGCGCCTGAACAGCGGGCCGCTCTTGTGCCGGGGGTTTATCAGTGCACGGCATTTCTTGCGATCCTTGAGCCAGACTACCTTGCCCGCATCTGACGCTTTGTGTGCTGGCGGCACCGCCCTTTGCAGAACGGCCTTACCCGCCCGGGCAGAGGCCTGCGCAAGCGCCCACTGGTGCCCGGTTTTGCTGGCGCAACGGGTCAGCCAGGCCTGGATCACCTCGACCTCGGCACCACTCAAGCCGCGCAATTCAAGCTCATCAAGGCGCTCATCACGCAGGCGTACAGCGACGTCTGCGGTTTCCAGCGCAAGGCCCAGGCAGTTGATCAAGCGTTCGTACAGCTCGAAGGTCGTTGCTGTGTACTGCGACTGCGTCATCGGCTCACCTCGTCGAAGATAGGACATACCCTCGCCATTAAGCTTAGCGGCGCTGTCAAAACCGGCGCATTGCTGCGACAAACGGCGGCGGCGAGCCGTCCGGCAGGCATTCTCGACCAATCAGGGTTTCCCTCGATAGTCGGCGCTCATGTATGCTACGGCGCTTCCTGTAATTCCACTTCCGCTCTCTGCAGCCGGGACGCACCGCGCAGGCATTTCTTCTCTGCCACGCACACGGTGCCGACCTGACTCGGCGATGCAACGAAGAGGTCAAGGGTCACCAACTTCAGTAAAAAGTAGCCATGCACGAACTCTATCAGCCCCGCGAAATCGAAGCCGCCGCCCAAACATTCTGGGACGAGCAAAAGTCTTTTGAAGTCAGTGAACAGCCAGGCAAGGACACCTTCTACTGCCTGTCGATGTTCCCTTACCCCAGCGGCAAGCTGCACATGGGTCACGTGCGCAACTACACCATCGGTGACGTGATCGCCCGCTACCAGCGCATGCAGGGCAAGAATGTCCTGCAGCCAATGGGCTGGGATGCGTTCGGCATGCCGGCGGAAAACGCGGCGATGAAAAACAACGTCGCCCCCGCCAAATGGACCTACGAAAACATCGCGTACATGAAGACCCAGCTCAAGAGCCTGGGCCTGGCCATCGACTGGTCGCGGGAAGTCACCACCTGCAAGCCTGACTACTATCGCTGGGAGCAGTGGCTGTTCACTCGCCTGTTCGAAAAAGGCGTGATCTACCGCAAGAACGGCACCGTAAACTGGGACCCGGTCGACCAGACCGTACTGGCCAACGAGCAAGTCATTGACGGCCGCGGCTGGCGCTCCGGCGCGCTGATCGAAAAGCGCGAAATCCCGATGTACTACTTCAAGATCACGGCCTATGCCGACGAGTTGCTGGAGAGTCTGGACGAGCTGCCGGGCTGGCCTGAGCAGGTCAAGACCATGCAGCGCAACTGGATCGGCAAATCCCGCGGCATGGAAGTGCAGTTCCCCTATGACCAGGCCTCCATCGGCGAAGCGGGCGCACTGAAAGTATTCACCACGCGCCCGGACACCCTCATGGGCGCGACCTATGTCGCCGTGGCCGCAGAACACCCGCTGGCTACCCTGGCAGCGCAGAACGATCCGCAGCTGCAGGCGTTCATTCACGAATGCAAAAGCGGCAGCGTTGCCGAAGCCGACGTCGCCACTCAGGAAAAGAAAGGCCTGCCGACCTCGCTGTTCGTCGAGCACCCACTGAGCGGTGAAAAGCTGCCGGTCTGGGTCGCCAACTACGTCCTGATGCATTACGGCGACGGCGCGGTGATGGCGGTTCCGGCCCATGACGAGCGGGACTTCGAATTCGCCGTCAAATACAACCTGCCGATCAAGCCAGTCGTACGCACCAGCGCAGGCGATGAAACACCGTCGCCATGGCAGCCCGCTTATAACGAACATGGCACGCTGATCAACTCCGGAGAGTTCGACGGTCTGGATTTCGCCAGCGCGTTCGACGCCATCGAAGCCGCCCTGAGCAACAAACACCTCGGCCAGTCGCGCACTCAGTTCCGCCTGCGTGACTGGGGCATCAGCCGTCAACGCTACTGGGGCTGCCCGATCCCGATTGTGCATTGCGACACTTGCGGCGACGTTCCGGTCCCGGAAGACCAGCTGCCCGTGGTATTGCCCGAAGACGTGGTACCGGACGGCGCAGGTTCGCCGCTGGCACGCATGCCCGAATTCTACGAGTGCAGCTGCCCTAAATGCGGCGCACCGGCCAAGCGCGAAACCGACACCATGGACACCTTCGTCGAGTCCTCGTGGTATTTCGCCCGCTACGCCTCGCCACAGTATCAGGGCGGCATGGTTGACCCGGCTGCAGCCAATCACTGGTTGCCGGTGGATCAGTACATCGGCGGTATCGAGCACGCAATCCTGCACCTGCTCTACGCACGCTTCTTCCACAAGCTGATGCGCGACGAAGGCCTGCTGAGCTCCAACGAGCCGTTCAAGAACCTGCTCACCCAGGGCATGGTCATCGCCGAAACCTATTATCGTCTCGAAGCCAATGGCAGCAAGACCTGGTTCAATCCGGCTGACGTCGAGCTCGAGCGCGACAGCAAGGCCAAGATCATCGGCGCCAGACTGATCAGTGACGGCTTGCCGGTGGAAATCGGCGGCACGGAAAAGATGGCCAAGTCGAAAAACAACGGCGTCGACCCGCAATCGATGATCGACCAGTACGGCGCCGATACCTGCCGCCTGTTCATGATGTTTGCGTCGCCGCCTGACATGAGCCTCGAATGGTCCGACTCCGGCGTCGAAGGCTCGCACCGTTTCCTGCGCCGCGTCTGGCGCCTGGCCCAGAGCCATGTGGCGCAAGGGCTGCCTGCAGCGCTTGATATCGCCGCCCTGGACGATGGCCAGAAAGTCATTCGCCGCGCCATCCACCAGGCGATCAGGCAAGCCAGCCAGGATGTCGGTCAGCACCACAAA
Organism: Pseudomonas viridiflava; assembly: GCF_900585905.1. Lineage (GTDB taxonomy): Bacteria > Pseudomonadota > Gammaproteobacteria > Pseudomonadales > Pseudomonadaceae > Aquipseudomonas. Next base: position 161,019 of record NZ_UTVH01000116.1, on the reverse strand, counting down.
TTCAACACGGCCATCGCGCAGGTCATGACGTTGATGAACGTGCTGGAAAAAGCACCCCAGGCATCGGCCCAGGATCGTGCACTGCTGCACGAAGGTCTGCAGACCGTCACCTTGCTGCTCGCACCGATCACTCCGCATATCAGCCATGAGCTGTGGCAGCAGTTGGGGCACAGCACGCCTGTGATCGACGCCAACTGGCCGGTGCTGGATCAGACCGCTCTGGTGCAGGACAGCCTGCAGTTGGTCATCCAGGTCAACGGCAAGCTGCGTGGTCAGATTGAAATGCCGGCCAGCGCCACCCGCGAAGAAGTGGAAGCCGCTGCCCGCATCAATGAAAACGTGCTGCGCTTCATCGATGGCCTGACCATCCGCAAAGTGATCGTGGTACCGGGCAAGCTGGTCAATATCGTTGCCAGCTGATGGCATCTGGCGCCTGTTGACCGGGCGCTGAACATATTTCCTGGGTCGACGCTGTCGGCCCAAATGGATTCAAGGGGAGCATCAAGATGATCAAACGCAATTTGCTGGTAATTGGCCTTGCCGTGCTGTTGAGCGCCTGCGGCTTCCAGCTGCGTGGCACCGGCAGCAACCAATTGTCGATCAAGGAACTGGACGTCAGCGCCCGTGACTCGTACGGCAAAACCGTTGTTCAACTGCGTCAGGTGCTGGAAAGCAGCGGCGTGCATCTCTACACCGGTGCACCTTACAAGCTGATCATCACCCAAGAGCAGGAAGACCAGCGCAGCGTCAGCTCCAGTGGTTCCAGCCGTTCGGTGGAGTACGAGCTGACCAACACACTGACCTACCAGATTCGCGGCATGCAGGACCGTCAGCTGCTTGAGAAAAAAGTCGAGCTGCAGAAGACTTATGTGCACGACGGCAACAACCTGATTGGCTCCGATATGCAGGCCGTACAGGTACGCAACGAGATGCGCAACGATCTGATTCAGAAGCTGATGTCGCAGCTGCAACAGCTGACGCCGTCACAGCTCGACGAGCTGCAGGCCAAGGCTGACGCCGTTGCCAAGGCTGAAGCCGACGCACTGGAAGCTGCCCAGCGCATCCGCGACGAGACGCCACAACAGTCGCCGATTGACATTCCTTCCCGCTAAGACGCCAGGGGCCAGCGCATTGCTGGCCCCGACGTTTGCCCAAGCGCCCTTATGAAACTGACTCCCGCCCAACTAAGCAAGCATCTGCAGGGCACCCTCGTGCCCGTTTATATCGTCAGCGGCGACGACCCGCTGCTCTGTCAGGAGGCTGCTGATGCCATCCGTACAGCGGCGCGGCGCCAGGGTTTCGACGAGCGTCAGGTGTTCAGCGCTGACGCCAGCTTTGACTGGGGCACGCTGCTCCAGGCGGGCGCGAGCATGTCGCTGTTCGCCGAGCGTCGCCTGCTGGAGCTGCGCCTGCCCTCAGGCAAACCCGGCGACAAAGGCGCAGCGGCGTTGATGGAATACTGTTCGCGGCCGGCCGAAGACACCTTGCTGCTGATCAGCCTGCCGAAACTTGATGGCAGTGCGCAGAAAACCAAGTGGGGCAAGGCGCTCATTGATGGCGCGCAGACACAGTTCGTGCAGATCTGGCCGGTCGATAGCGGGCAGCTGCCGCAGTGGATTCGCCAGCGCCTGTCCCAGGCTGGAATGAGCGCGACCCAGGATGCGGTGGAACTCATCGCCGCCCGGGTGGAAGGCAATCTGCTCGCTGCCGCGCAGGAAATCGAGAAGCTCAAACTGATGGCCGACGAGGGCCAGATCACCGTTGAGACCGTTCAGGCCGCCGTCGCTGACAGCGCCCGCTTCGATGTTTTCGGCCTGACCGACGCGATTCTCAACGGCGAAGCGGCGCACGCGCTGCGCATGCTGGAAGGCCTGCGCGGCGAGGGCGTCGAGCCGCCGGTCATCCTCTGGGCGCTGTCCCGTGAGCTGCGGGTACTGGCCAATCTGGCGCTGCAATTCAGTCAGGGGGTGCCTCTGGACAAGGCGTTCAGCTCGGCCCGCCCGCCCATCTGGGACAAACGCAAACCGCTGATGAGCAAAGCGCTGCAACGTTATTCGGCAAAGCGCTGGAATGAGCTGCTGATGGACGCTCAACGAATCGATGCGCAGATCAAAGGCCAGGCGATCGGTTCCCCCTGGAGTAGCCTGAGCCGACTGTCGCTATTGATGGCGGGTCAGCGGCTGGCATTGCCTGCTGAATAAGGCGCGGTGTCCGGCAGGCAGCCATTACTGTCGCGCACGCCAGATTGCCAGCGATCAGGGCGGCGCCGCCGCAAGATCCTCAGCCGCTGAAATGCAGCTATCGCGAGCAAGCTCGCGCCTACAGTTCGATCGGAAACATCGTCACATTCAGGCCGAGGCGCTTTAACGCTACAGTCATGTTAAGGTCTGCATCTACCTGTAATGCCTCGGATTCCAGCATGCCCTCTTGTGTTTCCCGACGTTGGCAGTTTCGCCAAGTGATCGCCGCCTCCAGCTTCATCCTGTTAGTTGCGTGCGCGGAAAAACCCACAGCCGCCGACGCCACGCCGCTGCCAAAAGCGACCACGACGCCCATCGCCGCGCCGACGCCTGCCCTCGCCGTGGACGACAACCTCGACATCCTGCCGACCATGACTTTTGGTGAGTGGCAAGCGACGTTCCGTGCCCAGGCCCTGAGCGCGGGCATCCGGCCAGACATCTTTGATCGCGCATTCGCGGGCGTGACGCCTGACATGAGCGTCGTTCGCGCGGACCGCAGCCAGCCAGAGTTCACCCGCCCGGTATGGGCGTACCTTGATGGCGCCATCACCGACGCGCGGGTGCGCAAGGGGCAGGCGCTGCTCAATCAGAACGCTGACGTGCTGCAACAGATCGAACAGCGTTATGGCGTGGACCGCAATGCGCTGGTGGCGGTGTGGGGCATGGAGAGCAATTTCGGTCAATTCCAGGGCTCGCAATCGGTCATCCGTTCCCTCGCGACGCTAGCGTATGAAGGTCGTCGTCGCGGCTTTGCTCAGGACCAGTTGCTGGCCGCGCTGAACATTCTGCAGCAAGGCGATATCACCCCCGAGCAGATGATAGGCTCCTGGGGCGGCGCCATGGGGCAAACGCAATTCATCCCCACGACCTACAACACCCACGCGGTAGACTTCGACGGCGACGGTCGCCGTGATGTCTGGAACAGCACCCCTGATGCACTGGCCTCAACCGCCCACTACCTGCAAAGCTCAGGCTGGCAGAAAGGTCAGCCCTGGGGCTATGAGGTGCGGCTTGGCACTGGCTTTGACTACGCGCTGGCCGATGCGTCGACGCGCAAGAGCCTGGCTGAATGGCAGCAACTGGGCGTGACGCTGCCTGACAGCCCTGCCCTGCCCGCCACTGCCCTGCAGCAACAGGCCGCCCTGTTGTTGCCAGCGGGCTACAAGGGCCCAGCCTTTCTGGTGATGGACAACTTCCGCGCCATTCTCAAGTACAACAATTCCTCATCTTACGCGCTGGCCGTTGGCCTGCTGGCGGGACGCTTCCAGGGTGGTGGCTACGTGGTAGGCAGCTGGCCGCGCGATGACCTGCCGCTCAGCCGCTCTGAACGTATGGAGTTGCAGTCACTGTTATCCGCTCGGGGTTACGACGCTGGCAACCCGGACGGCATCATCGGCGCCAATACCCGCAAAGCCATTCGCAGCGCCCAGCAGGCATTGGGCTGGCCGGCGGATGGGTATCCGACGCAGGAATTGCTGCAGAGTCTGCGCAAGCCTTGAGACACAGGCAACTCGTGGGACCGGCTTCAGCCGGGAAGGCTGTATTTCCAACGACGCAAATGTTGTGGATATACAGGCCTCTTCCCGGCTAAAGCCGGTCCCACGTCAGTCGCAGCGTCAGCCCATTGCATTGACGGCTGTTTTTGCCTGTTCGTCAGCGTGGTACGAGGAACGCACTAGCGGCCCGGATGCCACGTTCTTGAAGCCCATCTTGTAACCTTCTTCAGCGAACCAGGCGAAGATGTCCGGGTGCACGAAACGCTGCACCGGCAGGTGATTGCGCGAAGGCTGCAGGTACTGCCCCAGGGTCAGCATGTCGATGTCGTGCTCGCGCATGCGCTGCATCACTTCGATCACTTCTTCGTCGGTTTCGCCCAGGCCCAGCATCAGCCCGGACTTGGTTGGCACATGCGGCACCATCTGCTTGAAGCGTTGCAGCAGGGTCAGCGACCACTGGTAATCGGAGCCAGGGCGCGCCGCCTTGTACAGCCTCGGCACGGTTTCCAGATTGTGGTTGAAGACATCAGGCGGCTCGGCGGCGGTGATTTCCAGTGCAACGTCCATGCGGCCACGGTAGTCAGGGACCAGGGTCTCCAGCTGCACGTTGGGCGACAGCTTGCGGATTTCGCGAATGCAGTCAGCAAAGTGCTGAGCACCGCCGTCGCGCAGGTCGTCGCGGTCCACTGAAGTGATCACCACATACTTGAGGCGCAGGTCTGCAATGGCTACGGCCAGGTTCACCGGCTCGTCGGCGTCCAGCGCCTTCGGGCGGCCGTGGCCCACGTCACAGAACGGGCAACGACGGGTGCAGATGTCGCCCATGATCATGAACGTCGCCGTACCGCCGGAGAAGCATTCACCCAGGTTCGGGCAGGACGCTTCTTCGCACACGCTGTGCAGTTTGTGCTTGCGCAGCAGCTGTTTGACACGGTCGACTTCTGGCGAGACCGGGATACGCACACGAATCCAGTCAGGCTTTTTAGGCAGGTCGACCGTCGGAATGATCTTCACCGGGATACGCGCGACTTTTTCCGCGCCACGCAGCTTCACACCGGTTTCGACTTTCGGACGGGCCGCACGCTCGGAAACGTCGAGCGTGGGGATCAAGGTTTGCACGGCATTATCTGCAGTATCAGTGGCAGTAGTCATAATCAGTCGATTCCGCCCGTTAGGGTCGTCTGCTCAGCATAGTCGAGGTGCTTGACGAGCTGCGCGCGCAGCCGGGCACTTACCTCGGCAAATTCAATCGGGCCTGCATGATCGCACAGCTGGGTCATCGCCAGCCCGGCATAACCACAGGGGTTGATGCGGCGAAAGGGCTCAAGATCCATGTCGACGTTAAGCGCCAGACCATGGAATGAACAACCGTTGCGAATGCGCAGACCCAGGGAAGCGATCTTGGCGCCCTGGACATACACCCCTGGTGCATCAGCCTTGGCGGCGGCATTCACGGCGTAACTGGCCAGCAAGGCGATCAGGCTGGTTTCGATCCGGGTCACCAGCTCCCGCACACCGAAGCCCAGGCGTCGGACGTCCAGCAGCAGGTATACGACCAGTTGACCCGGGCCATGATAAGTCACTTGGCCGCCACGATCGACCTGTACCACGGGAATATTACCCGGCAGCAACAAATGCTCGGTTTTGCCGGACTGGCCCTGGGTGAACACCGGCGCATGCTGCACCAGCCATATCTCGTCCTGAGCGTCTTTGCCACGCTGGTCGGTAAAGCGCTGCATGGCGTGCCAGGCCTGCTCGTAATCGACCAGACCCAGCTCGCGAACGCCCAGCGTAGACGCCATCACAACACCATGTGCACGGTGCCGGTGGCTCGCAGTGCGCTGTTGATGTCGCGCAACTGGTCTTCGCCGGTGGCGACGATGTGCAGTTGAACGGTGGTGTACTTACCGTTGCTGCTTTGACGCTCGGCAAGCGATTTGATGTCGATCGTGGCGTATTTGCTCAAAATCTCGATCACGCTGTCCTTGAACCCTACACCGGTGTCACCGATCACTTTGATCGGGTAGTCATCGCAGGGGAATTTGATTTCGTGCGACTTGACGTCAGAATCTGTCATGGCAGTAGGTCCTCACAAGCCCTGAAGACACAAACGCGCCCGCTCAGGATATGAGCGGGCGCGTATGGGTCAGCGGTGTAGGGTTTTCAGTTGAACAAGCCGAAGAAGAACAGGCGAATGCTATCCCACACGCGGCGGAAGAAGCCACCTTCCTCAACGGCGTCGAGCGCGATGAGGTCAGCGGTTTTCACCACCTTGTCTTCCATCTTCACTTCAACCTTGCCAATCACATCGCCCTTGGCGATAGGCGCAATCAGCTGCGGGTTCATGGTCATGCTGGCGGTGAGCTTTTTCATCTGCCCTTTGGGCATGGTCATGCTCAGGTCTTCGCCCAGGCCAGCCTTGACCTGACGCTCGGTGCCCTTCCAGACAGCCGCCTGGGCCAGCTCGGCACCCTTCTGGTAGAAGTTCTGGGTTTCGAAGAAGCGGAAACCGTAGGTCAGCAGCTTCTGGGTTTCGGCAGCGCGAGCCTGCTCACTGTTGGTGCCGAACACCACCGCGATCAGGCGCATGCCGTCACGTACGGCAGAAGACACCATGCAGTAGCCTGCTTCGTCGGTGTGGCCGGTTTTCAGACCGTCGACTGTCTTGTCACGCCACAGCAGCAGATTGCGGTTGGGCTGCTTGATGTTGTTCCAGTAGAACTCTTTCTGCGAGTAGATCGCATAGTGAGCCGGGTCTTCATGGATGATTGCGCGAGCCAGGATCGCCATGTCATGCGCCGACGAATAATGCTCAGGGTTCGGCAGGCCGGTAGGGTTCATGAAGTGACTGTTGGTCATGCCCAGGTCTGCAGCCGTCTTGTTCATCATGTCGGCGAAGGCATCTTCGCTGCCGGCGATGTGCTCGGACAGTGCAACGCTGGCGTCGTTGCCGGACTGGATGATGATCCCGTGCAGCAGGTCGCTGACGGTGACCTGGCTGCCCACTTTGATGAACATCCGCGAACCGCCGGTGCGCCAGGCGTTTTCGCTGACGGTCACCGGATCGTTCTCGCCGATCTGGCCGCGACGGATTTCCAGGGTCGCGATGTAGGCCGTCATCAGCTTGGTCAGGCTGGCAGGCGCCAGGCGCTGGTCGCCATTGTTCTCGACCAGGACGTTACCGCTGCTGGCATCCATCAGCACGTAGGCCTTGGCGGCCAGTTGTGGCGCGGAAGGTGTCATCTGTTCAGCGGCCCAGGCAGCCGGCGTGATGATCAGCGGGACAAGCAGGCACAAACGTTTTGCAAAGGTGGTGATGTTCATCCGTCTCTCGAAATTGCTAATGGGCAAACATGCCCTCACGGGCAAAGCTTAACGGGCCAGCGACAGTGCGCGCACTTCACATGACCGGCGGTGCCAGGTTCAACCTGGCTCATGAGCCCGCCAAATGCTCCGGCGACTCATGAACGGTGACGCCCGCCGCTTGCTGATGGCAATGGGTCCGGCAGACAACCGCAAACTGTGACGCCCCGCAAACAGCCGGGACGCGTCAGGCATCAATCCAGTGTGACCACGCTGGGTTGACCAAGATTGGCCGACCTGACGCTGTTCTGCATTTGCTGGGCTTCACCCTGCGTGTTGATCGGCCCCATCCGGACCCGATAAAGCGTTTGTTGATTGCGCGCGATCGAGCTCACGAAAACCGGGGCCCGTACCATCCCGCTCAGTTTCGACCTCAGGAGCTCCGCAGCGTCCGGGTTGGCGAAGGCGCCCACCTGGAGATACAGCCCAGAGGCTGGTGCGGAACCGTTTTTTTTTGCGTCAACCTGATAAGGCACGGTCGGCGCCGCGTGTTGCTGTGGCGGCGGCGTGTATTGCTCGATGGTTCCTGCCGACGCGACCAATGCCGGCGCGGCGGCCTGAGGCATGACCTGTGGCTGATTGGGCAACAGCGGCGCAGGCCGACCATTTTGCGCCAGCCAGACCTGCGGGTCGATCCCTTCGACTTTCACGCGTGCGGTGCCGGTTTCGGCATAACCGAGCTTCTTGGCCGCTGCGTAGGACAAATCGATGATGCGGTCCGAGTAAAACGGCCCGCGATCATTGACGCGCAGAATCACGCTGCGGTGGTTGTCCAGGTTGGTCACGCGCACGTAACTAGGCAGCGGCAGGGTCTTGTGCGCCGCGCTCATGCCATACAGGTCATACACTTCGCCGTTGGCGGTGTTCTGGCCATGAAACTTGGTTCCGTACCAGGACGCAGTGCCGGAGGCGACGTAGGTGCGTGAATCCTGGATCGGGAAATACGTTTTGCCCAGCACTGTATAAGGGTTGGCCTTGTAAGGGCCGGTGTGCAGGCTCGGCGTCGCATCCGGAATACGCGAAATGTCGACATCCCACCACGGCGCACCGTCCTTGTGGGCACGATTGATATCAAGGCCCGGCGGCGAGGACAATCCGCCGCGGCTGACCTTTTGCGCGGGGCGCGACGATGTCGAAGGCGACGAGCAACTGACCATGAGCACTGACACCGAAACCAGGGCCATCAGTTTCATCGACGTAACGATCGGCAATGCCCGCATTACTTGGCGCCCCGAGCTTTGACCAACAGTTCAGACAGCTGATGAACACTCATGGCGTACATCACGCTGCGGTTGTATCGAGTGATTGCATAAAAATTCTTCAAACCCATCCAGTATTCAGGCCCGTTGGCGCCTTCAAGCTTGAAGGCAGTCACCGGCAGGTCGCTGCGCAGCGCATCATGACTCGACCACCCCAACACTCGCAACTCCCCGACGGTCTTGACCGGATCGATGCCCGGACTCAGGCCCTCGGCAACGCGTTCGCCGCGGGTGCTGGCCAGGCTTACAACTGGCTCGCCTGCGACCCAGCCATGCTGTTTGAAATAACTGGCGACACTGCCGATGGCGTCATCGGGGTCGGTCCAGATATTGATGTGACCGTCGCCGTCAAAATCCACCGCGTATGCGCGAAAGCTGCTCGGCATGAACTGCGGCAGGCCCATGGCACCGGCGTAGGAGCCCTTGACGGTGAGCGGGTCGATCTGTTCTTCGCGTGCCAACAGCAGAAATTCGCGCAATTCCTTGCGGAAAAACTCGGCGCGCGGCGGGTAATCAAACCCCAGCGTGGATAATGCATCCATTACCCGGTAGTTGCCGGTGTTGCGACCAAAGAAGGTCTCAACGCCGATGATCGAGACGATGACCTGGGCGGGCACGCCGTACTCCTGCTCGGCCCGGCTCAGCGCTGCCTCGTGCTGACGCCAAAAGTCCACGCCGCGAGCAATGCGCGCGTCGGTGATGAACATCGGGCGGTATTCTTTCCACTGCTTGACCCGCTCGGCTGGCCGCGAAATCGCATCGAGAATCGCCTGCTTGCGTTCAACGTCGCGGAACACATCGATCAGCTGCTCACCGGCAAAGCCGTGATCTCGAGTCATCTGGCCGACAAATTCGGCGACCTGAGGCGAACCGTCGTAATCGCCCGCGAGTGCTTCCTGAACGGAGCCAAGCATGCCAACCAGACCGACCACCGGAGCATATCGCGCCCAGTTGCGCACTACTTGCATTGAATTCTTCACCTTAATCAAACCTGCGCGATCCATTTACGATGTGTATGGATCGACATCAAAACTCCAAAGGCTGACAGTAGCGTCACCAGCGAAGTTCCTCCATAGCTAATGAAGGGCAGCGGCACGCCCACGACGGGCAGCAAGCCACTGACCATACCGATGTTGACGAAAACGTAAACAAAAAATGTCATCGTCAATGCCCCTGCCAGCAATTTGCCAAACAGCGTCTGCGCCTGAGCCGTGATCACCAGACCACGGCCGATCAGCAGCATGTAGATCAGCAGCAACGCACAGATGCCCACCAGGCCGAACTCTTCGCCGAGCACGGCAATGATGAAGTCGGTGTGGCTCTCCGGCAGGAAATCCAGGTGGGACTGGGTGCCCAGCAGCCAGCCCTTGCCGAACACGCCACCGGAGCCAATGGCCGCCTTGGACTGAATGATGTTCCAGCCGGTGCCCAGCGGGTCGCTCTCCGGGTCGAGAAAGGTCAGCACGCGCTGCTTCTGGTAGTCGTGCATGATGAACATCCACATCGCCACGGCCACCGGCACGGCAGCAGCCAGCACGCTGAGAATCCAGCGCCAGCGCAGGCCGGCCATGAACAGCACGAAGGCACCAGAGGCGAGAATCAGCAACGAGGTCCCCAGGTCCGGCTGACGCACGATGAGAATGAACGGCACGCCGACCAATGCCAGGCTCACCGCCACGTGTTTGAGGTGCGGCGGCAAGGTGCGCTTGGACAGGTACCAGGCGATGGTCGCCGGCATGATGATTTTGAGAAACTCCGACGGCTGAAAGCGGATCACCCCGGGTATGTTGATCCAGCGCGTGGCGCCCATGGCGTTGTGGCCCATGACGTCCACCACCACCAGCAACAGCACGCCGACCACATATAGCACCGGCACCCAGCGCGCCATGAACCGAGGCTCCAGCTGGGCAATGATGACCATGGACAACAGCCCGATACCGAACGAGCTGGCCTGCTTGATCAGCAGGTCCCAGTTTTTGCCGCTGGCTGAATAAAGGACGAACAGACTGCCCGCAGCCAGGGTCAGCAGCAGAATCAGCAGCGGGCCGTCGATGTGGATACGTTGCAGGAATGTCGCCCGGCGCCGCATCACATCTTCGCTGGAGAGGATGCGGTCGAAATTACTCTTCACTGGCACTGGTCGCAGCCTCCACGGGTCTGACGCCGCTGTTGTCCGGGGGTTTGACGCCGCCATATTCAGGTTTGAGGGTCTTGTCGGGGTTCAGCAGCCAGGCATCCATGACCTGACGGACCACTGGCGCGGCCACGCCGGAACCGGATTCGCCGTTTTCGACCATGACCGAGACCACAATCTTCGGGTCGTCAGCCGGGGCAAAGCCTACGAACAAGGCGTGGTCACGGTGACGCTCCTGGACCTTGGAGCGGTCATATTTTTCGCCCTGCTTGATGGCCACCACCTGCGCGGTACCGCTTTTGCCGGCAATCAGGTAGGGCGAACCGATGGCTGCCTTGCGCGCCGTGCCACGCGCGCCATGCATCACCTGTTGCATGCCGTGGTTGACCTTGGCCCAGTCCGACGGGTTGCGCAAGACGATGTCGGGCATCGGATTCTCATCCACCGGCGGCTTGCCTTCAATGGTCCTGGCCAGGTGCGGCCGGTTCCACACGCCTTTGTTGGCCACCAGCGCAGTGGCCTGGGCCAATTGCAGGGGTGTTGCCTGCATGTAGCCCTGGCCGATACCGAGAATCAGTGTTTCGCCGGGGAACCACGCCTGTCGACGCGTCGCCCGCTTCCAGTCGCGGGAAGGCATCAGGCCTGGCGACTCTTCGAACATGTCCAGCGACACTTTCTGACCGATGCCGAACTTGTTCATGTAGCTGGACAGCCGATCAATGCCCAGCTTGTGGGCCAAGTCGTAGAAGTAGGTGTCGTTGGAACGCATGATCGCCGTATCCAGATCCACCCAGCCATCGCCAGTGCGGTTCCAGTTGCGGTATTTGTGGTCGTAATTGGGCAGCTGGTAATAACCCGGATCGAACACCCGGTTGGCTGAGGTCACTACACCTGCATCGAGCCCGGCAATCGCCACCGCAGGTTTGATGGTCGAACCCGGCGGGTAAAGGCCGCGCAGAATACGATTGAACAGTGGGCGGTCGATGGAATCGCGCAGCTCGGCATAGGCCTTGAAGCTGATACCGGTGACAAACGGGTTCGGATCGAAGCTCGGCGCGCTGACCATCGCCAGGACTTCGCCATTGCGTGGATCCATGGCAACCACCGCACCGCGTCGGCCACCCAGTGCTGCTTCAGCGGCTTCCTGCAGCTTGATGTCGAGGCTGAGCACGATGTCCTTGCCAGGCACCGGATCAGTACGTTTCAACACCCGCAGCACGCGACCGCGGGCATTGGTTTCGACTTCCTCATAACCGACCTGACCATGCAGCTCGTTTTCGTAGAAACGCTCGATGCCGGTCTTGCCGATGTGGTGGGTGCCGCTGTACGCCACAGGGTCGAGGGATTTCAGCTCTTTCTCGTTGATCCGCCCCATGTAACCCACGGAGTGCGCAAAATGCGCGCCCTGAGGGTAGTGGCGAACCAGCTGTGCCACGACTTCTACCCCCGGCAGACGAAACTGGTTCACGGCAACCCGGGCGATCTGCTCTTCGGTCAGCTCGAACAGGATCGGCACCGGTTCAAACGGGCGCCGCCCCTGCTTCATGCGTTTTTCGAAGATCAGCCGATCATCCGGGGTCAGTTCCAGCACTTCGACGATGGTGTCCAGCACCTGCTGCCAGTCGCCCGATCGTTCGCGGGTCATGCTCAGGCTGAAGCTGGGCCGGTTATCGGCGATGACCACGCCATTGCGGTCGAAGATCAGGCCCCGGCTGGGCGGAATCGGCTGCACATGGACCCGATTGTTTTCTGACAGGGTCGAGTGGTAGTCGTACTGGATGACCTGAAGAAAATACAGCCGCGCTACCAGCACGCAAATCAGCAGCACCACCGCCACAGCGCCGAACACGACGCGTCCGCGCACCAGACGTGCGTCTTTCTCGTGGTCTTTTAGGCGGATCGGCTGGGACATGAGCGCGCGATGCTATTTGTGATAAGGGTGCCCGGACAGAACTGTCCAGGCGCGATAGATCTGCTCACCGATCAGGATGCGCACCAGCGGATGCGGCAGCGTCAACGGCGACAACGACCAGCGTTGCTCGCTGCGTGCACACACTTCCGGCGCCAGCCCCTCGGGGCCGCCGACCATGAAGTTAACCGTGCGCGAATCGAGCCGCCAGCGTTCCAGCTCCACAGCCAGCTGCTCGGTGCTCCAGGGTTTGCCATGGACCTCAAGGGTGACGATCCGCTCGCCCGGCTGCACTTTTGCCAGCATGGCCTCGCCTTCCTGACGGATCAGGCGCGCCACATCGGCATTCTTGCCACGGGTATTGAGCGGAATTTCCACGAGGTCCAGCGCCAGCTCGGATGGCAGACGCTTGGCATATTCGTGCCAGCCTTCTTCCACCCACTTGGGCATGCGCGAACCAACGGCAATCAGACGCAGACGCACTCCGGCCTCTTACTGCTGATCTTTGTTGAGCTTGAGGAAATGCTCATGAGTGTTTTCAGGGTTGTGGTGCTTGCCATCACCCGAACGGCTCAACTCAGCGCCCTTCCACAACCGCTCCAGGTCATAGAACTGACGTGCCGCAGCAGTCATCACGTGAACGATCACGTCGCCCAGGTCCAGCAGGACCCAGTCGCTGTCGCCCTTGCCTTCTTCGCTCAAGGATTTCAGGCCTGCGGCCTTGACCTTGTCACGCACGCTGTCGACCAGTGCGTTCAGCTGACGGTTGGAGGTACCGGTACAGATCAGCATGTAATCGGCGATGCTGGTCTTGTCGCGCACGTCGATCGTCAGGATGTCGGTACCTTTGACGTCTTCAAGGGCTGCAATAGCGATCTTGATGACTTCTTCACTGCTCATTTTCTGCTTTGTCATATAAAACTCTTCAACTCGTGTGTATGGGACCGTCCAAACGCTTGGCAATCAAAGCCGTTCAGGGCGCTCCCTCAGTTTCTCGGCGCATGGTACAGCCCGTGCGCATCGATATAGGCCAGTACGGCGTCTGGCACCAGAAAACGTACCGATTTACCGCTGGCCAGCAGTTGGCGGATCTGGGTGGCAGATACCGCTAACGGTGTCTGCCAGACGAATGTAATGTGCCCGCCCGGCCCTTTCAGGGCCTTCGGATCACTGACCGCGCGCGCCGCCAGCAGATTGCGCATGGCATCCGGCGATTCGCTGTCGGCGTCCGGGCGCTGCAGCACCACGATATGGCAGTGCTCCAGCAACTCCTCCCAACGATGCCAGGCAGGCAGACCGCAAAAGGCGTCCCAGCCCAGCAACAGGAACAACTGATCCGCTGCGGCCAGTTCGGCGCGCATCGATTCCAGGGTGTCGATGGTGTACGACGGTTTGTTCCGCTTCAGTTCACGGTCATCCACCGTCAAGGGCGACACGCCAGCCACTGCGCGGCGAACCATGGCAAGACGGTCCTCGGCGCTGACGCTCGGTGTGTCGCGATGAGGTGGCCTGGCGCTAGGCGTCAGGCGCAACTCATCGAGTTCAAGCAGCGCAGCAACCTCCAGGGCGCCGCGCAAGTGACCGATATGCACCGGGTCGAACGTCCCGCCCAACATGCCGATACGCCTGGGCAAGGCCGACGCGGCCTCGACGACAGCATCGGCAGGCGTTGCCGCGTGCTGCAAAGGTTCGCTCAAGTCAGGCCTGCTCCTGGCCGCGCAACTGGCCGTCGCCGATCACAATGTACTTTTCGCAGGTCAGGCCTTCCAGGCCGACCGGGCCGCGAGCGTGCAGCTTATCAGTAGAAATGCCGATCTCGGCGCCCAGCCCGTATTCGAAACCGTCAGCAAAGCTGGTCGGCGCGTTGATCATCACCGAACTGGAGTCGACCTCGGCCATGAAGCGGCGGACCTGACCCTGATGATCAGTAACGATGGCGTCGCTGTGGTGCGAGCCATAGTGGTTGATGTGTTCAATCGCCTGATCAAGCCCGTTGACGACCCGAATCGACAGGATCGGCGCCAGGTATTCGGTGTGCCAGTCTTCTTCCGTGGCTTCAATGGCGTCGATCAACTGGCGGGTACGCTGGCAACCGCGCAGCTCGACGCCCTTTTCGCGCAGCTGAGCCGCCATCAACGGCAGGAAATCCGCTGCCACGGCCTGGTCGACCAGCAGGGTTTCCATCGCGCCGCAGATGCCGTAGCGGTAAGTCTTGGCGTTGAACGCGATGCGCTGGGCCTTGGGCAGGTCGGCATGGGCGCTGACGTAGACATGGCAGATGCCGTCCAGGTGCTTGATCACGGGCACCCGGGCATCACGGCTGACGCGTTCGATCAGGCCCTTGCCGCCGCGTGGCACAATGACGTCCACATACTCGGGCATGGTGATCAGCGCGCCGACCGCAGCGCGATCGATGGTTTCCACCACCTGGACCACGGCCGCTGGCAGCCCGGCCTCAGCCAGACCGCGCTGCACGCAGGCCGCGATGGCACGATTGGAGTGAATGGCTTCGGAACCGCCACGCAGGATGGTGGCATTACCGGACTTGAGGCACAGGCTGGCGGCATCGATGGTCACGTTCGGACGCGACTCGTAGATGATGCCGACAACGCCAAGCGGCACGCGCATCTTGCCCACTTGAATGCCGGATGGCCGAAAGCTCATGTCACGAATTGCACCGACGGGGTCAGGCAGATTCGCCACCTGACGCAAACCGACGATCATGCTGTCGATACGCGCGGACGTCAGCGTCAGGCGTTCGAGCATGGCAGGTTCAAGACCACTGGCACGCCCGGCAGCCACATCCAGCTCATTGGCAGCGGACAACTCGCTGCGGGCAGCATCCAGCGCAGCAGCAGTCGCCAGCAGGGCACGGTTTTTCTGCGCGGTACTGGCACGACCGATTACCCGGGAAGCTTCGCGGGCAGCGCGACCCAGGCGGGTCATGTAGTCAAGAACGGACTCAGTCATGGTCTCAGAAGTCTTGGCAGAGAATAAAGCCGTCGATTATAGCTGCCGAGCGGCGCTAACGACAGCGGTCGCGGGCGGATGGTTGCCCCGCAGGCAAAATAACTGGCCCTTTGACGGCTGAAGCCGGTCCCACCGCGCGCCTTGCCAGACGATATGGAGCGAGCTTGCTCGCGGTGACGACAGTAAATCCAATACATCCCATGCGCCTGACACGCAGCCTGCTGCGTCAACGGCAGACATGAAATTGTCACATTCAGCTGCAATTAAGCCGGGCATTGTTATGATCAGTGCCTGCCCTTTTCATGTATCCCGCCATGTCCACTGCCCTGCCCGACAGTTTTTTCAACCGCGACGCCCAAGTTCTTGCTCGCGCCCTGCTGGGCAAGGTAATCCGGCACAAGGTCGGCGAGTTGTGGCTGTCCGCGCGGATCATCGAGACCGAAGCCTATTACTGCGACGAAAAAGGCAGCCATGCCTCGCTCGGCTACACGGAGAAACGCAAGGCGCTGTTTCTCGATGGCGGCCACATTTACATGTATTACGCCCGCGGCGGCGACTCGATCAACTTCAGCGCCCAGGGGCCTGGCAATGCGGTGCTGATCAAGTCCGCCTACCCGTGGGTCGACGCCCTGTGCGACGAAAACAGCCTGGCGCAGATGCAACTGAACAACCCCGATGCCAGTGGCGCCCTGCGCCCGCCCGAGCGCCTGTGTGCCGGGCAGACCTTGCTGTGCAAGGCGCTGGGACTGAAAGTGCCGGTGTGGGATGCGAAACGTTTCGATGCACATTTACTGTATGTCGAAGATGTCAACCAGACGCCAGTCAGTATCATTCAGACCACCCGGCTGGGCATACCGGCAGGCCGCGATGAACACCTCATGTACCGCTTCGTCGACGCCCAATTCGCCCGCTTCTGCACGCGGAACCCGTTGCGACGCGGTCAGGTCGAAGGCCGCGACTTCTTTCTACTCGATCAAGGAAACTGACCCATGGGTCCATGGCTCGACAGCGTTACCAGTTGGCTGGCGGCCAATCCTTCATGGCTGAGCGTGGCCATTTTCCTGATTGCGTTCACCGAGTGCCTGGCCATCGCCGGGATCATCGTGCCCGGTACTGTGGTGCTGTTCGCCGTCGCGGCCCTTGCGGGCAGCGGTATCCTGCCACTGGGCGAGGTCCTGCTGCTGGGTTTTGCCGGCGGACTGCTGGGCGACGCGGTGTCCTATTTCCTCGGGCGCCGATTCCATCAGAGCATCCGTAACCTGCCCGGTTTGCGCACCCATCCGGAGTGGATCGGCAGCGCCGAGACCTATTTCCACCGTTACGGCATCGCCAGCCTGCTGGTCGGCCGGTTCATTGGCCCCTTGCGCCCGATGCTGCCAATGGTTGCGGGCATGTTCGATATGCCGTTCCCGCGTTTCGCGGCTGTCAGCGTACTGGCAACCGCAGGCTGGACAGTCGCCTATCTGCTGCCCGGCTGGGCCGCTGGTGCTGCGGTGCGCCTGCCGCTGCCGGAGGGTTTCTGGCCGCAGGCGGCGGCGGTCGGTGGCGGCCTGGCCGTGCTGATTGGCGTGAGCATCCAGACCAGCCTGCGCAATCGCACCCATGCACCGAAATTCATTGCTCTGGCCAGCACTGTACTGCTGGCAGCGATTTTCTTCGGCTGGCCGCACCTGACCCAGTTCGACAACGGCATCATGACGCTGATTCAGGAGCACCGCAGCACCGTCGCCGACCAGTTCGTCATCGTCGTCACCGGGCTTGGCGACTTTCGTACCCAACTGTTCGCCGCCGCGCTGTTGCTGTTGTTGCTACTGGTAACGCGCCAGTGGCGTCATGCGTTGTTCGCCGGGATCACCATGCTGGGTACGGCGTGCGCCAATGGCACGATGAAGTGGCTGTTTGCCCGCCAGCGACCGGAAGTGTTGCTGGAGCCGCTGACCACCTACAGCATGCCCAGCGGGCACAGCTCGGCAGCGTTCGCTTTCTTCATGACCCTGGCGGTGCTCGCCAGCCGCGGGCAACCGGTGCGCCTGCGCCTGACCTGGCTGATGCTCGGCGGGTTGCCAGCGATCTCGATTGCGATGTCACGGGTCTATCTGGGCGTGCACTGGCCCACCGATGTGCTGGCCGGGATGCTGCTGGCGTTCACCTTTTGTGCCATCAGCCTGACCGTGGTGCAGCGTCATTCTTCCCTGCCCGCGCTGCCGGTGCGTATCTGGTGGCTGGTGCTGCCAGCGCTGGTGGCACTGTTTGCCGCCTTTGCCCTGCACTCGTTGCCCCATGCGGTGCTGCGCTACAAGTACTGAGTTCGGCTAGACCTGCAGATCGCCCTGCAGATCGCCCTGCAGGTCATCGAGCAGATCCTGAATGGCATCCAGGCGGTCTTCAGGATCATCCACCTGCAGGAGGCGCACCTTATCCTCTTCGCTGAACGGCAGCAGATAGGCCAGCTGATTGGACAGCGCCAACTGCCCTTTGGCGCTCACACCCATGTTCAATGCCGCCACCATCGGGTGCTCGGCCAGGGCTTCAAGCAGTGCCAAGAGATCAGCGTCTTCTTCCTGCAAAGGGCGCTCATCGACTTCGTCAAGCCACTGCACCTGCGCCACCAGCAACTGGTCGCGCCGGGTTTCGGTACTGAGCACCCGGAACCGTCGGCCGCCCTCGACCCGAATGCCCAGAAGGCCGTTGTCCTGAGTCTTGAAGTCGCGCACCAGCGCCTCGCAGCCGATCACCGAAAAGCCGTCCGGCGCGGCGCCGGTTTCCTGACCTTCGGTAATGCAGACCACACCAAACCCCTCGCCCTGCTTCATGCAGCGGCCGATCATGTCCAGATACCGCGCCTCGAACAGCTGCAGATCAAGCATGCAACCCGGGAACAGCACGGTATTGAGCGCAAACAGTGGCAATGTCATACAGAGTTACCCTTAAACGACCAGCGAAACCGCCAACGGCAGGAACAGCGCCGTCGCGACCCCCATCAGACTCATCCCCAGCGCCGCAAACGCGCCACACTCTTCACCCTCCTGCAACGCTACGGCTGTGCCCACGGCATGGGCGGCCAACCCCAGCGCCATACCGCGTGCAGCAGGATGCTCAACCTTGATCAGTGACAGCAGGCCGGGGCCGAAAATGGCACCCAGCACCCCGGTGATCAGCACGAAGACCGCCGCCAGTGCCGCCACGCCGCCAATCTGCTCGGCCACAAGCATGGCAATCGGCGAGGTCACTGACTTGGGCGCCAGCGTCATCAGGATCATGTGGTCAGCGCCCAGCGACCAGCCCAGCCCGACACACAGCCCGGTGGCGAAGGTACCGCCCACCAGCAAGGTAATTACCACAGGCCAGAGCAACTGGCGAATGCGGCGCAGATTCAGGTACAGCGGCACCGCCAGCGCAACAGTGGCCGGGCCCAGGAGGATACTGAGGATTTCAGTGCTCTTGCGATACTCGCCATAACTGACGCCGCTGCCCAGCAGCACGCAGATCAGCACCAGCATCGACACAAGCACGGGCTGCAGGAACACCCATCGGGTTTTTTCGTACGCAGCCAGCGCCAGTTGGTAGGCGCCCAGGGTAATGGCCAGGCCGAACAGCGGGTGATGGATCACCGACGTCCAGGCACCCTGCCAGTCAGGGCTCATGACGGTTCCCGGCGGCGCGCCTGGCGCTGGATCAGGTACTGCATCAGCCAGCCGGCGAAGGTCAGCGCGATGACCAGCGACAGCACCAGCGCACCGACGATTGCCCAGAAATCTTCGGCAATCGCTGCGGCGTAGACCATCACCCCAACGGCAGGCGGCACCAGCAGCAGTGGCAGGTAGCGCAACAGGCTGCTGGCCGCCTGGCTGATGGGTTCGCCCACCTCGGCGCGCAGCATGAGAAACGCCAGCAGCAAGACCAGGCCGATGATGGGGCCGGGCAGCATCGACAGCAGCAAATGATTGAGGGCCGTGCCGAGCAGTTGGAACAGCACCAGCCAGGATAGGCCTCTAAGCAACATGAAAAGCTCCGGCGAGTTGGCCGGGCCATTATAAACACCCGGTTACAACTATAGGCGAGCATTCGTGCCGCTGAAGGTTGCTTGACCAACCCGCAGGGCTCTGCTGATCTTGCACCACGCACGCGACCTTCATCACCAGCAGATCAAGGAAAGACACCATGCCTTCTGTACCTCTGGCCGAACTCGAGCATTACGCCGGCAAGGAACTGGGATGTTCCGACTGGCTGACCATCGATCAGCAACGCATCAATCTGTTCGCCCAGGCCACCGGCGACTTCCAGTTCATCCATGTCGACCCGGTCAAGGCCGCGCAGACGCCTTTTGGCAGCACCATCGCCCACGGTTTTCTGTCACTGTCACTGATGCCCAAACTGATGGAAGACCTGCTGGTCATGCCTGAAGGCATGAAGATGGTGATCAATTATGGGCTCGACAGTGTGCGTTTCATTCAACCGGTCAAGGTCGACTCGCGCGTTCGTCTAAAAGTGACGCTGAACCAGGTGAGCGAGAAAAAGCCGGGGCAATGGCTGCTCAAAGCCACGGCCACTCTGGAAATCGAAGGCCAGGAAAAACCTGCGTTCATCGCTGAACCGCTGTCGATGTGCTTCATGTAAGCGCGTCAAACAAGAAACAGTCGTTACAGACTGTTTCTTCGCTCTCCTTCGCTGCGTCATACTCCCATCGGCTGTGCAGCAGGCGCCCGCCTGAACCCTTCCTCTGCGCCCGCCAGACACCTTTTATTCGGAATTGACCATGCGCGCGCTTGTTCCTTTGGCTATGTCTGTGCTCCTCGCCGCCTGCGGTGACGGCGAATCGCTGTCCCCTCCCGACGCACGCCTGCCCGATGGCGGCCGCTATCGGGGCGATGTGATCAACGGGCTGCTGCAGGGTCAGGGCCGCATCGACTATCCCAATGGCAGTTGGTACGCCGGCCAGTTCCACGACGGCCTGTGGCAGGGACCCGGCGAGTGGCATGCCAGCAATGGCGACATCTACAAGGGCGGTTTCGTCAACGGGCTGTTCGAGGGCCAGGGCACCCTGACCAGCAGCGGCGCGGTATACGTGGGTGGGTTCAGGCAGGGCCGACGCGAAGGCGAAGGCACGCTCAAGGAAAAAGGCCTGACCTATCGGGGCAGCTTCAAGGCCGACCGTTTCGAAGGCCTTGGCCGCATCGAACTCGAAGACGGCAGCCAGTATCAGGGCGGCTTTGCCAAGGGCAAACCCAACGGCGAAGGCCTGCGCAGCGATGCCAGCGGCAACCAGTACAGCGGCAATTTCGTCGACGGCAAACTGGAAGGCAACGGCAGTTTCGCCAGCGCCGATGGCGACCAGTACGTAGGCGGCTTCGCCAACAATCAGCTCGATGGCCGCGGCCGCTACGAAAACAGTGATAGCGATGTCTGGGTCGGGCAGTTCAAGGCAGGAGCCCTTAATGGGCCGGGCGAACTGATCGGCGCCGATGGCAGCCATTATCAGGGCGAATTCGCCAATTGGCGCTTTACCGGCCAGGGCCGCCTGCGCCTGGTGGATGGCAGTGTCTATGTCGGTCAGTTCGAAGACGACGTCTATCAAGGCCAGGGCGTGCTGACCCCTGCGCAAGGCCCGACGCTGAGTGGCACCTGGGCCAACGGCCAGTTGATCCGTGATGCCGCAGGCGCGTTGCTGCCAGATGCGCTGGAAGCAGGCATTCTGGCGCAGGGCCCCTTGCTGGAGAAAGCGCTGGGAAGCGTGCCTGCCTCGACGCCTGCCGTCGAACTGTTCAGCCTGGTGGTGGGCGGCGACGGCAAGCAAAGCGTGTTCATGCGCGAAGCCGACTACGTCAGCAACCTGCTGGCCTCGCGATTTGGCGCTGTCGGTCAGATCACGCTGGTCAACCATCGCGACCACATGAGCGACCGACCGCTGGCGACCCGGGAAAGCATCACCCGCGCGGTGCAGACACTGGCCCGGCGCAGCGGCCCGGAAGACCTGATTTTCGTTTACCTCACCAGCCACGGCACCGCCGAGCATGAACTGGTGCTGGATCAGCCACGCCTGGAGCTGGCCGATCTGCCTGCCGATGAACTGGCGACCGCGCTGGCTCCGCTGAAAAATCGTGACAAGGTGATTGTGATCTCGTCCTGCTATTCAGGCGGCTTCATTCCGGCACTGAAAGACGAGCGCACGCTGATCATGACCGCATCACGCGCTGACCGTGTATCCTTCGGCTGTTCGGAAGAAGCGGACTTCACGTATTTCGGCGACGCGCTCTTCGCCCGGGCTCTGGTGGAAACCGACGACCTGCAAAAGGCATTCAGCGATGCCCAGGCCGTTGTCGCCGAACGCGAACTGGCTGACAATTACGAAGCCTCGGAACCGCAGATCTGGGCCCCAAAAGGCGTGATCAAACGCTGGAGTCTGTTGCGCAAGAACCAGGCGCAGCGCGCATTGACCACGTCGACTACACGCACGGAAGCGAGCACAGCCGCTAGCCGCTAAGCTTTCGGCATCAAGGGAGAACTGTCATGTACTTGACGCCGCAACACATCCTGCTGGCCGGGGCCACCGGCCTGACTGGCGAACACTTACTGGATCGCCTGCTCAACGAACCCACTGTCAGCCGCGTGCTGGCGCCCACGCGCAAACCAGTGCCGGAGCATCCCCGGCTTGAAAATCCCGTGGGCGAGCTGAGTGCGCTGCTGCCGGGCTTGAGTGGGCAGGTTGACATCGCTTTTTGCTGCCTGGGCACCACCATCAAGAAGGCGGGTTCGCAGGAGGCCTTTAAAGCCGTGGATCTGGATCTGGTGCTCGCCTTTGCCCGCCGCGCCCGGGAAATGGGCGCCAAGCATCTGCTGGTAATCAGTGCCATCAATGCCGATGCGAGTTCCAGTGTGTTCTATACCCGCATCAAGGGGGAAATGGAGCAAGCGCTGATTGCCCAGGGCTGGCCGCAACTGACCTTGGCGCGTCCTTCGCTGCTGGTTGGCAATCGCAGCGAGCAACGTCTGGCCGAACAAATCGCCGGGCCGCTGGCAAAGCTGATCCCCGGCAAATACGGCGCCATCGAAGCCTGCACCCTGGGCCGCGCGCTGTGGCGCCTGGCACTGGAAGAACAGCCAGGGGTGCGGATTGTGGAGTCGGATGAGTTGCGCCGATTGGGCAAGTGACTGCCTGAAAGTGCGAACTACGCCTTTTGTGGGAGCCAACTCTATGGCGAGGCGTTTTGTCTGAAACACCGCTTCGCCAACAAGTTGGCTCCTACAGTGCCCCCGAAACCTTGATACCTGCGCTGTGACAAGCAATAGCAAATAGAGTGCGAGTAACGCTTTTTTGTGGGAGCCAACTTGTTGGCGAGGCGTTTGGCCTGAATCACCGTCTCGCCTGGCTTCACAACCCGCCCGACGCCCCGAACCCCACGCCTGCCGCAGTCAGCAAGGACAGCGGCAGCAGCAACGTATCGAGCAGCGCGCTGCCGGGCAGGTCCAGCCCCGGGTAGCTCGGCGCCTGCGCGCCGAACCGGTCCATCGCGCAACAGCCGCCCTGCATGGCATACAGGTCCAGCCGCGTACCAGCATACACCAACGGCGCACCCGGTTGGGCGGCACTCAAGGTGCGGGCGGTGGCGCAGCCGCTTATCGTCAGCGCCACAGCGATCAGCAGCAGCTTACTCATCAGCGCTCAGATGATGCTCGCCCCAGCGCGGCAGCATGTCCTGCGGGACGTTGAGCAGGTTGAGAATCCGCGCCACGACAAAATCCACCAGATCATCAATGGTCTGCGGCTGGTGATAGAAACCCGGCGATGCGGGCAGGATCACCACGCCCATGTTCGACAGCTTGAGCATGTTTTCCAGGTGGATGCTGGAAAACGGCGCTTCGCGGGGCACCAGGATCAACTGGCGGCGCTCCTTGAGGGTCACGTCAGCGGCGCGCTCGATCAGGTTGTTGCAGGCACCGCTGGCAATCGCCGACAGGCTGCCGGTGGAACACGGCACCACCACCATCGCGGCAGGTGCCCCGGAGCCGGACGCCACGGGCGACATCCAGTCTTCCTTGCCATACACCCGAATCTGCCCGGCAGCCGCGCCGGTGTACTCGGTGAGAAAGGCCTGCATCAGGGTGGTTTTGGCGGGCAGCGACACATCCGTCTCGGTGGCCATGACCAGTTGCGCGGCCTTGGAAATCAGGAAGTGCACTTCGCGATCTTCCCGCACCAGGCAATCGAGCAGACGCAAACCATATTGCGCCCCCGAGGCGCCAGTCATGGCCAGGGTAATGCGTTCAGGGCCGTTCATTGCAGCGCCTCGGCCAGTTTGCCATGCAGACCGCCGAAGCCGCCGTTGCTCATGATCACCACCTGGGTACCGGGTTGGGCCTGGCTTTTGACCCGCGCAATGATGCCTTCAAGAGAATCGCAAACCACCGCCGGGACCGAGCATTGCTCAGCCGTCGCCAGCAGATCCCAACCAAGATTGGCAGGCGCGTACCAGATCACCTGATCGGCCTGCTGCACGCTTTCCGGCAGACCGTCGCGGTGCGCGCCCAGCTTCATCGAGTTGGAACGCGGCTCGATGATCGCAATCAGCGGCGCGTCGCCTATCTTCTTGCGCAAGCCATCCAGCGTGGTGGCGATGGCGGTCGGGTGATGTGCAAAATCGTCATAAATAGTGATGCCGCGTACTTCAGCGACTTTCTCCATCCGCCGCTTCACGCTTTTGAACGCGCTCAGGGCCGCAACCCCCAGCGCTGGCACCACGCCAACATGGCGCGCGGCAGCCAGGGTCGCCAGCGCATTGGCCACGTTGTGCTGACCGGTCATGCCCCAGTCGACGATGCCTTGCGGCTCACCCTCGAAGATCACTTCAAATTGCGATCCGTCTTCACGCAGCAGGCGCGCTTGCCACTGCCCGCCTTCGCCGGTGGTTTGCACTGGCGTCCAGCAGCCCATCTGCAGGACGCGGGTCAACGCCGGTTCGGTGGTGGGGTGAATGACCAGGCCTTCGCTCGGAATCGTGCGCACCAGATGGTGGAATTGCCGCTCGATGGCAGGCAGATCGGGAAAGATGTCGGCGTGATCGAACTCAAGATTGTTGAGAATCGCGGTACGCGGGCGGTAATGAACAAACTTGGAGCGCTTGTCGAAAAAGGCGCTGTCGTATTCATCTGCCTCGACCACGAAAAACGGCGTGTCGCCCAGACGCGCCGACACGGCGAAGTTCTGCGGGACGCCACCGATCAGGAAGCCGGGGCTCATGCCCGCGTGTTCCAGCACCCAGGCCAGCATGCTGCTGGTGGTGGTCTTGCCGTGAGTGCCGGCAACCGCCAGCACCCAGCGCCCTTGCAGCACGTGGTCGGCCAGCCATTGCGGCCCGGACACATACGGCAAACCTTTATTGAGCACATATTCCACGGCCGGGTTACCCCGGGACAGTGCGTTGCCAATCACCACCAGATCAGGCGCCGGTTCGAGCTGGGCCGGGTCGTAACCTTGCGTCAATTCGATGCCCTGAGCCTGCAATTGCGTGCTCATCGGCGGATAGACGTTGGCGTCGGAGCCGGTCACCCGATGCCCCAACTCTTTGGCGAGCACCGCCAGCGAACCCATGAACGTGCCGCAAATACCAAGGATATGAATATGCATGACCACCTCTTAAAACATCCGCGCAGGTTAGCGCAGGGAGGGTGAAATGGCACTCAGTGTTTGTCGGGGCGCCAATGTTCAGGTGGGACCGGCTTCAGCCGGAAATGGGTCAGTACAGTCGCTGAATGTCATGGCCGCAAATACCGCTTTACCGGCTGAAGCCGGTCCCACGCCCCCACCTATCCCGCCCGGCAAATCCTGCAGGCTTGCTCTACGCTTGAACAACCGTACGATTCAGGGCTACTGTCGTGGCAGCTCTCCCACAACAAAATCAGGAGCAATCAGCATGCGTTACGCACACCCCGGAACCGATGGCGCTGTGGTCACGTTCAAGACCCGTTACGGCAACTATATTGGTGGTCAGTTCGTCGAGCCGGTCAAAGGCCAGTACTTCACCAATACCTCGCCGGTGAACGGCAAACCGATTGCCGACTTCCCCCGCTCCACCGCCGAAGACATCGACAAGGCGCTGGACGCCGCCCATGCCGCAGCCGATGCCTGGGGCGCAACCTCGGTGCAGGCGCGCTCGCTCACCTTGCTGAAAATCGCCGATCGCATCGAGCAGAACCTGGAAATGCTGGCGATCACCGAAACCTGGGACAACGGCAAGGCCGTGCGCGAAACCCTGAACGCCGACATCCCGCTGGCAGTCGACCATTTCCGTTACTTCGCAGGCGTACTGCGCGCCCAGGAAGGCAGCGCGGCGGAAATCGACGGCAACACCGTGGCCTATCACATCCATGAACCGCTGGGCGTGGTCGGGCAGATCATCCCGTGGAATTTTCCGCTGCTGATGGCGGCCTGGAAACTGGCGCCAGCGCTGGCTGCCGGTAACTGCATTGTGCTCAAACCCGCCGAGCAGACGCCGCTGGGCATCAGCGTGCTGATGGAACTGATCGGCGACCTGTTGCCGCCGGGCGTGCTCAATGTCGTGCAAGGGTACGGCCGCGAAGCCGGTGAAGCCCTGGCCAGCAGCAAGCGCATTGCCAAGATCGCGTTCACCGGCTCGACCCCGGTGGGTTCGCACATCATGAAACTGGCGGCCGACAACATCATCCCGTCGACCGTGGAACTGGGCGGCAAATCACCGAATATCTTCTTTGAAGACATCATGAGCGCCGAACCGGAGTTCATCGACAAGGCGGCAGAAGGGCTGGTGCTGGCATTCTTCAACCAGGGCGAAGTGTGCACCTGCCCATCGCGGGCGCTGGTGCAGGAGTCGATCTACCCGCAGTTCATGGAAGTGGTGCTGCAGAAAGTACTGAAGATCAAGCGCGGGGACCCGCTGGACACCGACACCATGGTCGGCGCACAGGCCTCGCAGCAGCAATTCGACAAGATCCTGTCCTACCTGGAGATCGCCCAGGGCGAAGGCGCCGAGCTGCTGACGGGGGGCAAGGTGGAAAAACTCGAGGGCGATCTGGCGACCGGCTATTACATCCAGCCCACGCTGCTCAAGGGCAACAACAAGATGCGCGTGTTCCAGGAGGAAATCTTCGGGCCGGTGGTCAGCGTTACCACTTTCAAGGACGAAGCCGAAGCGTTGGCCATCGCCAATGACACCGAGTTCGGCCTCGGCGCCGGTTTGTGGACCCGCGACATCAACCGCGCCTATCGCGTTGGCCGGGCGATCAAGGCCGGTCGGGTCTGGACCAATTGCTACCACCTCTACCCCGCCCACGCGGCATTTGGTGGTTACAAGAAATCCGGCGTCGGCCGCGAAACCCACAAAGTCGCGCTTGAGCATTACCAGCAAACCAAAAACCTGCTGGTGAGTTACGACACCCACCCGCTGGGCTTCTTCTAAGTCTGGTTGACTGACCAGTGGCCTCTTCGCAGGCCACTGACTTTTAACGCATCGTTCGGAGGCCTGGTGGGACAGGCGTCAGCCTGGAAGCGGCGCTCCTGACAATAAAGATGCAGAGCCTTCACCGACCCCTTCCCGGCTGAAGCCGGTCCCACTTGGTTCTGTGCCAGCAACGGGTGCGCCAGACTGGTTCACAAAATGCCCCGCGCCGCGCCGCTCACCCCGCCCGGGCCCCGGCCATTGGCGCCTTGCGCCACGATGGAGTATTAATTGCTTGGGATTGTGTCTTACCCCACAGCTGAACCGGGGCGTCATGGAGATTGTGTATGGCAAGCTTTTCTCATTCTGTCGGTGCGCTGACGTATCGCTTCGACAGCCTCAAGGATGTCATGGCCAAGGCCAGCCCGGCGCGCTCGGGGGACTTTCTGGCCGGGGTGGCTGCGCTCAACGATGGTGAGCGTGTGGCCGCGCAAATGGCGCTGGCGAACGTCCCGCTCAAGCACTTCCTTGAAGAGGCGCTGATCCCCTATGAAACCGACGAAGTCACCCGACTGATCGTCGACACCCACGACAAACAGGCCTTTGCCCCGGTCAGCCACCTGACCGTAGGGGATTTTCGCGACTGGCTGTTGAGCGATCAGGCCGACGAAACCAGCCTGCGTGACCTTGCCCCTGGCCTGACCCCGGAAATGGCCGCCGCCGTGTCGAAAATCATGCGCGTGCAGGACCTGGTGCTGGTGGCGCAGAAGATCCGCGTGGTCACCCGCTTTCGCAACACCATGGGCCTGCGCGGACGCATGTCCACTCGCCTGCAACCCAACCACCCGACCGATGAACCGGCAGGCATCGCTGCCAGCATTCTCGACGGTCTGCTGTACGGCAACGGCGACGCCATGATCGGCATCAATCCGGCCACCGACAGCACCTCGTCCATCGTCGCCCTGCTGCAGATGCTCGACGCGATCATTCAGCGCTATGACATCCCCACCCAGGCCTGCGTACTGACCCACGTCACCACCTCCATCGAGGTCATCAATCGCGGTGTGCCGGTGGATCTGGTGTTCCAGTCCATCACCGGCACCGAGGCGGCCAATGCCAGTTTCGGCATCAGCCTCAAGCTGCTGCAGGAAGGCTACGACGCCGGCTTGAGCCAGAATCGGGGCACCCTGGGCCACAACCTGATGTACTTCGAAACCGGCCAGGGCAGCGCGCTGTCGGCCAACGCCCACCATGGCCTTGACCAGCAGACTTGCGAGGCCCGCGCCTACGCTGTGGCCCGGCATTTCAAGCCGTTTCTGGTCAACACGGTGGTCGGCTTCATCGGCCCGGAGTATCTGTACAACGGCAAGCAGATCATCCGCGCCGGGCTGGAAGATCATTTCTGCGGCAAGCTGCTGGGCGTGCCCATGGGTTGCGACATCTGCTACACCAATCACGCCGAAGCCGATCAAGACGACATGGACACCCTGCTGACGCTGCTGGGCGTCGCGGGGATCAACTTCATCATGGGCATCCCCGGCTCTGACGACATCATGCTCAATTACCAGACCACGTCCTTCCATGACGCGCTGTATGCAAGGCAGACACTTGGCCTGCGCGCCGCGCCGGAATACGAAGCGTGGCTTGCGAAGATGGGCATTTTCACTCAGGCCGATGGCCGCGTGCGCTTCGGCGACAGCCTGCCGCCCGCGTTCCGTCAGGCTTTGGCGCAGCTGTCATGACCGAGGCCTCGAATATGCCCGACACTCCGACCGAGATGCTGACCGATACCCTGGCCGACAGCGTCGACAATCCCTGGCTGGCACTGCGCCGCCTGACCTCGGCGCGCATCGCCCTGGGCCGCACCGGCACCAGCCTGACCACCCGCGCGCAACTGGATTTTCAGTACGCCCACGCCCAGGCCAGAGATGCCGTACACCTGCCCTTCGATGCCAGCGCCTTGAGTGGAGAGCTGCAGACGAAGGGGCGCGACACGCTGTTGCTGCACAGCGCGGCAGCGGATCGCGACAGCTACCTGCAGCGCCCCGATAAAGGCCGCCGACTGGACGAAGCTTCGGTGCAAACCCTGCGTGATCACGCCGCTGCGCAGCGCGGCAGCGTCGATATTGCCGTGGTGGTCGCCGATGGTTTGTCAGCCCTCGCGGTGCATCGCCACGCCGTGCCGTTTCTGGCGCGCCTGGACGAACTGGCCAGCGCCGAGGGCTGGACGCTGTCCCCGGTGATGCTGGTGGAGCAGGGCCGGGTGGCGATTGCAGATGAAATCGGCGAACTGCTGGGCGCGAAGATGTCGGTGATCCTGATCGGCGAACGTCCTGGCCTCAGTTCGCCTGACAGCCTGGGGGTGTATTTCACCTACGGCCCCAAAGTCGGCCTCAATGACGCGCACCGCAACTGCATCTCCAATGTGCGGCTTGAAGGCTTGAGCTACGCACTGGCCGCCCATCGCCTGCTTTATCTGATGCGTGAAGCCTGCAAGCGCCAGCTGTCCGGGGTCAGCCTCAAGGATGATGCGCAGCTGCAGAGCGTCGACTGCGATGAACCGCTGAACACCAAAGGCAACTTCCTGCTGGCAGGGCCTGAGGGCTGAATGCTTTCGTTGCTGTCGCGCCCTGAGAATCCTGTAGGAGCGCGCTTGCCCGCGACTCGGTTAGTCGGCCGTTGAATATATTGCCCCTGCTGAGGCAGTCGCGGGCAAGCGCGCGCCTACAGGTACACGTCGGTGCAAATCAGTGGTTATCCAACGAATTCGATGTGGCACACCGCTATCCTGGCCTCGCGCTGCTCAGGCGCTACCAAGGCTGTGTCCGTTACACTCACTACCGAAAGACTAGCCGACGCTATCCCCCTGGCGACGCAATCTCCTTCTATAATCGCCCGCCTACGCTTTCAAGCAGCCGCTTCCGCACGCGACCCTATGGGTCACTGAGACTGGTGTCATACATGGATTTCAACCCGCTCGACCTGATTCTGCACCTGGACGTCTACCTCGACCTGCTGGTGACCAACTACGGCACCTGGGTCTACGCCATTCTGTTTCTGGTGATTTTCTGCGAAACCGGTCTGGTGGTAATGCCCTTTCTGCCAGGCGATTCGCTGTTGTTCATCGCCGGTGCGGTCGCTGCCGGGGGCGCGATGGACCCGGTGCTGCTCGCGGGTTTGCTGATGCTGGCGGCTATTGTGGGCGACAGCACCAACTACATCATTGGCCGCACGGTCGGCGAAAAACTGTTTCAGAATTCCAATTCGAAAATTTTCCGTCGCGACTACCTGATCCGCACCCATGAGTTTTACGACCGCCATGGCGGCAAAACGGTAACGCTGGCGCGCTTTCTACCGATCATTCGTACGTTCGCGCCCTTTGTGGCGGGCGTTGGCCGAATGCATTACCCGCGCTTCGTCGGCTTCAGCGTGCTGGGCTCGGTGCTCTGGGTCGGCAGCCTGGTGACCCTGGGCTATTACTTTGGCAACGTGCCCTTCATCAAGAAAAACCTGTCGCTGCTGGTGCTGGCGATCATCCTGATTTCGCTGCTGCCGATGATCATTGGCGTGGTGCGCAGCCGCATGACGCGTTCAGTGGACGCCCGCTAAACCATGTGGTCGTTCAGCCACTGGCGACGGCAACGGCGGCTGAACAAAAACCCCGTGGCGCCCGAGCTGTGGCAGCAAGTGCGTCACAGCCTGCCGATCCTCGATGGCCTGAGCGCCGAGCAGGACGCCCTGCTGCTGGAAAACTGCGTGCTGTTTCTGCAGGACAAGCACCTCTCCTGCCTGCCCGGCGTCGAGCTGGACGACCAGCAGCGTCTGCGCCTCGCGGCTCAAGCGCAACTGCCGCTGCTCAATCTCGGCGACCTTAACTGGTATCAGGGTTTCCACGAGCTGGTGATCTACCCCGATGACTTCGTCAGCCCGCAGCGGCATCGCGACCCCAGCGGCATCGAACACGAGTGGGACGGCGAGCACAGCGGCGAGGCCTGGCAGCAAGGTCCGGTAATCCTCGCCCTGCCCGGCGTGGTGTCGAGCGGCGGCTGGGATGCCTATAACCTGGTGATCCACGAGCTGGCGCACAAGCTGGACATGCTCAACGGCGACGCCAACGGCCTGCCACCGCTGCATGGCGACATGCAGGTGAGCCTGTGGGCAAGCGTGATGCAACAGGCGTTCGACGACATGAACCGCCAGCTCGACGCCAACCCCGAAGCCGACACCGCCATCGATCCCTACGCCGCTGAAGACCCTGCCGAGTTCTTCGCCGTCACCAGTGAATACTTCTTCAGCGCTCCGGACCTGCTCGCCGAGGCTTATCCTGCGGTGTATCAGCAACTGCAGGCGTTCTATCGCCAGGACCCGCTCAAGCGCCTGCGCGCACTGCCCGTCGATGAACCTTGTGACGCAATCCGGGACTAATGCCTGCAGCCCCGCAGGCCGATGCTTCGCGTGGCACCCGTAACAGAAATATGCCTATAATCCGGCCCACTTTTTGGCCTCACCCGCCAAAGCCGAATGGTCAATCAAGGGGGGCAATGCCCAATGAGCTACAGCAAAATTCCGGCCGGTAAAGACCTGCCGAACGACATCTACGTCGCGATCGAAATTCCGGCCAACCACGCGCCGATCAAATACGAAATCGACAAGGATTCCGATTGCCTCTTCGTTGACCGTTTCATGGCTACGCCGATGTTCTACCCGGCCAACTACGGCTTCATCCCCAACACCCTGGCCGACGACGGCGACCCCCTCGACGTGCTCGTGGTGACGCCTTATCCGGTCACGCCAGGCTCGGTGATCCGCGCCCGTCCGGTCGGCATCCTGCACATGACCGACGACGGCGGCGGCGATGCCAAAGTCATCGCAGTCCCTCACGACAAGCTGTCGCAGATCTATGTCGACGTGAAGGAATACACCGACCTGCCGCCATTGCTGCTGGAGCAGATCAAGCACTTCTTCGAGAACTACAAAGACCTCGAAAAAGGCAAATGGGTAAAAATCGAAGGCTGGGGCAACGCTGAAGCGGCCCGCGCCGAGATCATGAAGTCGGTTGAAGCCTTCAAAGGCTGATCGACAGCTGCCTCGTCAGTGGAGCGCCTGCCTTCAGGTGCTCCGCTCACTCCTCGCACCCCCCGCCTGCATCCCGCTCGTCGTTTTTTCAAGCCTTACCAGGTTTCCTCTGGGAAACAGTGGTTTTTCATTAAACACTTGCTCAACAGCGCACCCTCGCCATTAAACCCGTTAAACAAAGCGCTTGCTGCCGACATTCGGGAACGCACATTCGTGGCCACGTTTAGCCTGAAACCGGCGATGACAGAATCCGCCTACAAAACCCTGAGAGCCACGTAGTCCGTGGGGTACAGCGCAATCAGACACAGCGCTCATTTGAACACCTCGTTTATTTAATCAAGGCCCTCAGCGCCGTAAACTCATTGCCATGAATACATCTGGTGATCGACTACGCGCCCTCCTCCGGGAGTGCCACCTCTCAGCCACGGACTTTGCAGCCAACCGCAAGGTCACGCCGCAACATGTGAACAACTGGTTCAAGCGCGGCATCCCCATGGCGCGGCTGGAAGAAGTGGCAGAACTGCTGACCGTCAACCCGCGCTGGCTGCGCACCGGCGAAGGCCCCAAGCACCCCTGTGATTCGGCCAACGAAAGCAGTGGCGTCGGCCCGATCACCCCGTGCCGTACCGCCCGCAGCACATTGCGCAGCGACGTGGAAATCCCGGTGCTTAAGGAAGGTGAATGCGCAGCCGGTTCACCACTGATCAGCGAAGCCCAGGGCAAGAAAATCCGCCTGCCGCTGAAGATGCTGCAGAGCATGGACATCAACCCGGACAACGCCTTCTGCATCGCCATGAACGGCAACAGCATGGCCGACAAGATCCAGAACAGCTCACTGATCGGCATTGATCGCGGCATGACCCGCATCATCGACGGCGAAATGTACGCCCTGGAACACGACGGCCTGCTGCGGGTGAAATACCTCTACCGCCTGCCCGGCAACGGCCTGCGCCTGCGCAGCCACAACAGCAGCGAATACCCCGACGAACTGTTCAGCGCCGAACAGATCAGCCAGCAACATATCCGCGTCCTCGGCTGGGTCTTCTGGTGGTCCACCGTCAACATCAAGCGCCACGCACTGCCCTTTCGCTAAGCCCGCGCGACTTTATCGCGATCAACACTGGGCAACCCCGCCCAACCCCCGTATCCTGCGCGCCACCCGGCCCGAGGCACACCCACCCCGACGCCTGCGGCAGCGCCTTGGCGCGCGGCCATCCTATAGCGCCACTTGATGAGCGCACCTGTTGAAGGCGAATGCGGTTTGTCAAAAGCAGATTGGGTTTGTTCTTTAGAAGCCGGCCACAAGCCGGCTTTTTAATGCAGCAACCCTTTGTAAAGAAAGGCTATTTTACAGGGCCATGGATTCAGCCCATACCTCAGCCCATAATCCCGATAAAGTCTAAAGGAAAAATGTTTGCCCGTGGAACCAGCTATTTCACGCTGTAAACGTCCTTTACATTTTCGCGCCCAAACAGCTTGATTGCTCCATCCAGGGCGGCCGTAGGCAAAGTTTGCGTGGCAAGCACTGCTAGCCGTGTCATAGGCCGAGAAATGGATACATAAAAAAGATTACGAGCCCGGTAAAAACCCTGCGTATTTTTGCTATTTAGCGATTTGGTGTTTATGAGTTCTAGGAGCAGGGGCCAGTTGTAATGGTTCCAGCCACCTCCCAACACTACAAGGACATTCTCAAACTCGGCACCCTTAACGCTATGCTGTGTGGCAAAGGAGGTCTGTTTTTCGATGAATCTCACCACCTCGACCACTTCTAAGTATGAGATATCCCGTAGTTTGCTGTACCGCTGAAGCGCGGAGGCATCCTCAGGTATTGGCTCGCCATGCAATGCTCTAAGCTCTTCATCCCTCCGCAATACCCGGTCCGGTAGTTGTGGACGTCCCGTCGACTTCAGGTGATCAATGACCTGTCCGATCGTGCCTTCGGTACGTAGCTTCTGGAGGGCATCCATGTCTCGACGCCAGCAGGCCTTATCTTCATGCTTTGTTATGGTGGGACCGGAGCCCAAAGTCCTGAACATATCACCGTAGCGTGATGCCGCGTATGCTGCACATATAGGTTCAACGGCCTCTGCAAAAAATTTGATTGCCGGATCTTCCTTTTTCGCAAACAGATCGTTGCGACCTTTGAATACTTCAACAAGGTTGGGATAGCCCTGCTCGGCAGCAAGTACATTATGCGTGAGCATCAGAACCTTCGTCCTGCTCAAATCCCAACCCTCGGTTTGTAGCCGCCGCATCAACTCTTCGCGATTGCGTCGGGCTAGATCAGGTAACAAATCCTCTTTGGAATTCCTATCATTAGTTCGCTCACCTTCATAGCCATTGGTATGAAAAAAACGTGCTTCGCCCTTTGCCTCGGGCGCATGAACTGCTTGGTACAACTCAGGACGTAGCTTGTTCAGCACATCTACCACTGCTGGCACCGATCGAAAATTGGAGCCTTTGGCTATCTCTTTGATCGGATACTTAGCAAGCTCATAGTCATTTCGAAAAATGGTTTGCCAGTGGTCGCCAAAAAGGCCAATTAGAGGTCCTGTAGCAGGCTTCAAGAAGTGCTCTTTAATTGCCTCCATGAATGTAGTATGGGTATCTTGATACTCATCGATAAAAATAACCGGAAACTGCTGACTCAAGATACGTCGAAACTTTTCCTGATGCAGAAGTTTGGCCATCATCACCGGGATATCATCGTGACTCAGAGTGACTTTTTCCATATCAACGCCGAAGAACCCTAGGTCATAGCTCACAGGCTTTGAACCCACCCCTCCGCCCTGTTCGATTTTATCTTTGCGATCATCCATCTGCGCCACGAGGCCACGCAGCGCCTTCTGAAACTGGCGCAAAAATGCCCACGAAAAGCCATGGATAGTATTAACCAGAATGGCCGGATGATCCTCAATCTCTTGGGCAATCTCGTTCCGGGCAACCTCGGTGTAGGTGATGCAGGCTACCTTTTGCCCAGCTTGAACGAGGGCTAGGCCTCGCTCTGCAATCAATCGTTTGAGGGCTGCAACTAGGGAATACGTTTTGCCTGCCCCAGCACCAGCCTCGAGACGAAAGCTGTGACCCGCATCAAGGGCTTCATTGATCTCTCTCTCGGCCTTTTGGGCAGCAACGAGTGCGGGGTTTTCTCCTGACTCAGTCATACTTCCTCCTCATTGGCAGGCGCGTCTGGGCTCTGTACTGGAGGAGGAGGAGGAGGAGGCGCAGAAAGCCATGCCAAACCTTCTCGGATGTAACGAGGTGGCGTCCAGGCTTTTTCACGAATGGCGAAACGCAAAGCTGTATCTGCTTTAGCTAGCCCTTTGGCGATGTCCCAAGCCTCAGTTGCCTCATCTTCTTCCTTGGGCCATTGAAATCGATCAGGGTTTGCTAAGACAAGTGCGTCTTCATAGCTCCGGGCACAAATGTTGGTGTCTGGGTTTTCTGCGATCTGATAGGCAATCCGACGATAACCGCTCTCTTTTTCTTCGGCACTTTTGGCAATAAGCTGAGCAGGAGTAATCTGCCAGCCTTCCCTATCCTCAATATCCGAAGGACGAAACCACTCCCTAACGGCTGCATTCGACGTCCGCTCGCCTTCTGCCACCGGACATTTGTCCCAAGTCGTAATCGTTTTTCCATTCTTATTCTGCTTTACAACTGGCTTTGTTGAATCTAAATCGGTAACCACCAACGTTTTGAGTTCGAGGAAATCAAGGAGTGGATAGAAAATATGCGCGTATGCGCCGCCCACCTCGACGCAGGTCACATACTGTCTGGCTAGCTTATATTTTTCGTCGAGTGATTTATCAACCAATTCGCACAGACGGGGCATCAGCAGCCGCTCAGTTGTCCCTTCGACCATAATGGCCTTATCTGCAAAGTACAGATCGCACTTGGTCAACGTCATGTACTGATGCAGGAAATTTTGATCGTCGGGAGAAATGCCGCTCATTCCTTTCTTGAAATCTTTGACCTTCGTCTGACGAGTATTTGCTTGTCGCGGCGACTGATTGAGAAAGTACCGTACCGCTTCAAAGGAAGCCTCGTTTGCAACATGAGGAGAATGCGTAGTGATAATGAACTGAACGTTCCACGCAGCCTCTTCAGGATAGCTCGCCGACAGCTTTCCAATGGCAGCATTCAGTTGGCTAATAAAGACTTCTTGCATCTGTGGATGCAGATGGGCCTCAGGCTCTTCAATGAAGATTAGATGCGTGGCTGGCCGAGTTGCCTTGGCCCGGTAGGCCTTATGAAAGCTCTCGAGCTGCAGCAGCATATAGATCAGATTTCGAGTACCGAGGCCATTATAGCCCTCTGGCAGATGTACTCCATCTGTTCCTGTGTAGACTATTTTTGTGTGGTCCGAAAGAAGCGCTTCTACATTCAATGAAGTCTCAGGCCTGAGCTCAGTATCGTTGAGACTCGGAAAGCCCAATACCTCCATGGCTGGTAGCAGCTTCTTTAACATTTCATCGAAGTTGCCTTGGATTCCGCGCTCGATGTCTTCGACGGACGCCTTCAACTTCGCCGCCAGGTCTTGATCTCCAGCCGCAGCGGTTGGTGCAGAAGCAGTCTTGAATAGCGCACTGAGCAATTTCCCAATTACATCGGCGTCACCGTGCTTTGCATGGTCCAGGGTTCTTTGCGCTCGAACGAAATTGCATTGCAGTAAGGCTGCCAGTGTAGCGGTACCCTCAAAATCTCGTCGATTGGTATCGTCGATGGGATCGATCGCAGACACATGGACGGCGTATGCCTTGGCCAATGTCCCGCGCAAAGAACGGAAAAAGTGGGTTCTAGGTTCTACCCCATCGGGCCCGGGTGGCACGTCAAGGAGAGTGTGGAGGCTTGCCAGCGTAGCTCGATACTCGATACGCACAATGGCTGTGGTGGAGTCGACATCCAAGTCGATGACGAAAGGTGAAAGAGGTCCTAAATTCGGGATTGCCCTATCGTAGCGGATGGTTATTGTGAGAGCGATTATTGGCAAAGCAGCAAGCACATCTTCGGGCTTTGCCGCTTTTTCTCTGAGCATTTTTGCATTGAAGAATCGCTCGCGCTGGGGAGGCGAAAAGTCTTCAAGACGGAACCGCGCCCCGGTCTCTCCGGTAAAGCGATCGAAAATGTCAGTAAACGAGGTTTTCCCGCAATTATTGCGCCCTACGATGACAGTGGAATTAACCTCCAACATGATTTCAATATCTTGAAGGAGTCGAAATCCCTCAACCCTGACTTTTTCGATTCGCATACCTGCTCCCTGATGGTCGGCCTAAGAGCCTTCCTTCCTGTCGAAAATGAGTTCTTGTACTTGATGAGAGATTGGTGACGCCCTCCTAGCAAGACATTACCGCCAAACCCCGCGCCGGTCGAGCCCACCAATTTGAGCCGGTAAGCCGGAGGTAACATCGACCGTCCTTAGGGTTTCGATGTTGGTGACTGGATTTCGGTAGCGCTGTCTTTAAACGGTCCGCGATCGACGATGAATGTCTCTGGTAATGATTATTTAGGCGCGATCAAAAGGTCTGCTGCCTCGACCTGAAGAGCGCATGCAAGCCGCCAGATATTGTAAATCGTGACATTTTTCTCGCTCCTCTCGAGCATCCCGACGTAGGTCCGGTGAACACCTGCGAGCTCTGCTAATTCTTCCTGGGAAAGGCCAAGCTCAAGCCGTATTCGGCGCACATTGCTGGCGAAGATTGCGACGAGCGCACATTGATTTGGTGAGATAGGCATTCACCAAATCTCGCTTTTTGCATACTATGGGTCGACATACTATGATTAGCATCTTCCTGTATTTCGCTTGGATGCTCATCGTGTAATACAGATCCATCACCTGCAAGGAGCTGCGTGTGCCAACCGCTGAAACATTGGTAAACCGTTTTACCCCTAAAGCCAGCGTCTCCAGTGAATCAGGCGAAAAAGCGTCTGGTGATGCTTTATGAACGGCTGGCAGCGACTCTGGTTGGTGTGTTGCGTCGTACTGATTTTGGCCCCGGTGTATGTCTACCGTACGTACATCCCTAGCGATGAAAAGCTAAACCGGGACCATCAGCACTGGATCGACCGCCAACTAGCGGATATCAAAACGATTGAGGAGCCTGCAAGGGGTTCGAACCGATTGATTCGTGATGTTTTGATGCAAACGCCGGTATCCGAGCGTCTTGCCAGGATTGAGGAGAGCAATGCTCAGCATGCTGAGTTCATCGCTGAGGTAAGTAATCAGCGTGTATCCACGATTGCTCAACTGGCAGGCGCTTGGTTCGTCTTTTGCTGCCTGCTCTATCTCATTGGATTCAGCATTGCCTGGATAGCCAAAGGATTCGGAAAGAGGGCTGCTACATGATTACTGATTCAAGGAAGGCGCAAGTGCGTGGCATGAATGAGGGTGTTAACTCAGAAAGTCTGCGCAAATCCAAAGGTTTTACACTCGCGATATTTCTGAAATGCATGGTCTTTCCAGTCCTCACTGCCGCTGCTGTGACGGGTTGCAGCTACGGCCTTACTCAGAAAGGGATTGATAACTCGCCAGTAAGCAAGACAGTTACTGTGAATGGCTCAGTTGGTCAGATCTACCAGTCCCTTGCTCAGGAAATGAAGGGTCCGGGTTGTCCTCCAATTCATTCCAGTCAACTCTATGGCAACGGTGATGGCTTCGTCGTTTATTTTGGCGAGAATTTTATAGGCCACAGCTATATTTGGGACGGAGCTTACGGAAAGCAGGACGGTAATACGGTCAAGGTTACAATAAGGGATCAAAGCTACACTCCCCAGACTGACTTTGTAGAAGAGATCGCTGCTT
Organism: Pseudomonas viridiflava; assembly: GCF_900585905.1. GTDB lineage: Bacteria > Pseudomonadota > Gammaproteobacteria > Pseudomonadales > Pseudomonadaceae > Aquipseudomonas. The sequence continues at coordinate 122,362 of NZ_UTVH01000116.1, read as the reverse complement.
TTTTGAAAACAGGGTCGTGCCAGTAATATCCCGGTATTGGAAGGGGGGCTGCCTATCATAGGGATAGGTAGATCTTCATAGCGTTTGCAGGTGGCTCTACGTTGACATAGCCTTTTATGTGGAGCTGCGTACTTATGAGCTTTGTAGCCGTGTTGAGCCAAGCAACGGCTAATGAATCAGAGCCTCTCAGTGACATCAATACATTCTCCATGCTTTATGACAGGATCAACGGTCACCGAAAATTTGCTAAACCAACTTAAACCTAAAAGGCACAAAAAAAAGCACTTACGGCGAACGTTAAGTGCTTTTTTAATTCCAAATTGGTACTTGGGGGTTTGAACCCGCATACGAGCCTTTACTGCACGGTTTGCAGACTCAAGGCAGGCATAACACTGTCATTGACAGGACGCCATAGAAATCTCGGGGACTGGTAGGCAGTCGCTGGAACTCACCCTTATCCAACCCAGCATAGAAAGGCTACGAATGGAGGATGCTATTGCTTCTTTTTTTGCATCAGTATTCCACGCCTTCTTCCAGGCAAGTACAAACTCAAAAACCTCACGCTCCGGTATTGTCGCTACTTTCTGATCTTCTTTTATCTTACTTACTGCATAAAATACAGTCGCCACCTCTTCAGCTTGCTCGGTATTTTTGATCCTGCTGAATAAGTCCACAGTTTTGGATATTCTTTGGCTATTTGTATTTAGTATGTCTTTATATTTTTCTCTGGCCTTAAGGTACTCCGGGCCGGTGGTCAGCGAGTTCATTCTACCTAGCTGTGTCTCTGCTATCAGGTTGGCATTAGCGAGGCTACCTAGCAGCTTTTGAACCTGCTCGGAAAATGGACCATAGCTGGCTTTCTTAAAGTCCAAGTCTGTCTGGACGCCTAGGGCAGTAACCGCGTGGCATATTTTCTGAAAAATAGTTCGACCCACTTTTGGAGCAAATTTTTGCTCTTCAAGTTGATATAGGACTTCCAGCAAGACGAACCAATTGGGGTTGATTTTTTGATTCTTCGATCCTTTGTGATTCTCCTCGCTGAAAAGGCGGGATTGTGAAGGACTTAGGAATGCTGCCGTAAGCTGATTTGCGGGTGTCCCGAAGGGGGCAAAAATTTCGACAGGTATATCTATGTCTGAAAGTGCTTTATACATAATAGGACCTACTAGCTCCCACTCCAGGCCGCCGTTTCCACATCCTAGTGGAGGGAATGCGACCGAAGTGATGTTCCATGCTTTATAGTTTTTCACAAATACGTCCAAGCCATTTTGAATGTCAGCCAATCGTGACGCTGATCGCCAATGCCCTTTTGTAGGGAAGTTTACGATTGAAGTGCCCAACATATCGTTGTAAATATAGGGTACGCCGGGTTCTACCAGTTTATGAGCACATCGCTTCTCGTAGTCCTGCATGAGTCCAGGCCAACGCTTTTTGAACTCAAGCGCCACTCCCTTCCCCATAACGCCGACACAATTCACAGTGTTGACTAGCGTCTGAGCGCCGCTCTGGAACATGTCTCCTATCAGAACTCTGATCACTCTGGTCACCTAAAGAAAAGATGCGGGTTTGACGTCACAGTTAGATTCCAACCCAATCCCGCAAGAACAGACTCAACCTTTTGCTTCGTTTGCACATCACAAGTGTAGACTCCAGTGATGTAGCTTGGTGCCACTGAAGCGGGCACCAAGGCTTCTGCGCATTTGGCTGCTTTTTTTTGCCAGCCTGTCCGCTGATCTTCATCTTGCCAAGAGTCAGCGAATACGTAATCAAAATTGATGCTGTTCATTCCAGCCGGATATGAATGGAAGCGCACCCAATCTGATGCTGCATTTTGGTCACTTATCACCACGTCTGGAAGATTCAGCACGTTGCGATTTACCCTCACGACACATAGATCCGTGTGTTGTGGCTTACGCAAGAAAAGCATAGGGTTACGCGCGCAAAAATATAGATTCGCATATTGGTGGAGGCGCAGTCCGTTTGGAACCGTCTTACCCACGCGGCGATCTTGGATCTCTTGCTTTGCCACCGAGGCATGAGGCAGCTTCGAAGCCCTGTCATGGCTAAGGATTCCGTGTTGCTGCACTGATGGCAGGTTCGCGATCGGCATAATGCAGTGCAGCTCAACTACGCGGTGACTCATAGGCTTCCCATCCATACGTCAGAGCAAGCGACTATACAGAAGAGCTGGCTTTGTGACTCTTCTTTCCGGGCGTTTTTCGGACGTCTGGCCCTTCGTTGAAGGGGGTATTAACTGCTTCCAACACCGCCAGCGTACGCAAGCCGGTCTACAGGGAGAACTGCATCATTATCCGAGGTTAGCCGAAAGGTCGTCCAACCGCTCAGCGGCCATCACTGCATCTGCCGGAAAAGCACTTCAAAATGTCTCGAAGGGCTTGCGTTCGCCACTGAAGGCGCTGGCGTTTAGGCCGGAATCCTCAGTCTGATACAACGCGTTTGCTAAAGCCGGGGGTCGCTGGCGACTACTCACCAAGCCAGGCACTGATATTCTCGTAGAAAGCTTTCCCGTCCTGCGTTAGCTTTCGAGCAGCATAGTCCGGACGGGTTTTTCGCCCACGTTCAGTCGTCAGCTTGATGCCCGTGATGTCATATTCTTTGATGCAGTACGCAGCCCATGCACGAGCGCTCCTGGGCTGTTCGATATGAACTGCAAGGTTCTTGTACCGCTGCCTGTAACCTTCCGCCAGCGTACTCCTGAGCGCGTCTGTAACCTCATTTACTCTGTCAACTGGAATACAGAGCGTACCGTGGATGTGTGCAGGGTGATTTTCAGTGCGACCGGTGTGATTGAATTCAAGATTGAAGGTCAGATCCGTTTCAACGCCCAGATGGAGGATGCCTGAGCGCTTGAGCGCTTGAGCGCTTGAGGCGAGGATAGCGACGAGTGGCCTGCATCGACCATCCCGCGGCAACGCGTCACTTATTAGCGAAATCGCTCAGCCGACGCTGACTCACGCCCTTCATGACCCCGCCCGCCCAAACAACTCCTCAGCAATCTGCCGCCCGCGCTCCTGCCCTTCCGGGGTTATCCAGATGGATTTTTGCTTGCCCACGGGATTGGAGATCAAGCCCTGCGCGTGCAGGCGATTCATCACTTCGAAATCGAACCCTTTCCAGGCATTTCCGTCGTTGAAGCTGAAGGCGGTCAACAGGGCCAGGACAGCGTCATCAATGCGCTTTTCATCGTATGTCACGTCATTGCTCCTCTCGTATTCACATCCAGTGCCGATAAGCCTAAAAGCAGCCAACGCAAAGCTAGAACCGCGAATCCCCGGTCAGTCTGCCCAACAACGCCAAACCTTCGGGCCAGGGGCCGTATCCGGATTGGCCGTTGATGTGGCCGGCGTTGTCCAGCCAGACCAGTTCGCTGCCCCAGGCCTGGGCGAAGGCTTTGGCTCGGGTTGGGGTGACGTAGGGGTCGTCGGTGCTGGCGACGACGATGCTGGGGAACGGCAGGCGTTGCGTCGACATGGGCGTGAAGCCTGTGGTGCCGGAGGGGTAGCTGTCGGCTTCGGTGTCGCTTGGGGCTACCAGCAGGGCGCCGCGCACTCGGGTTGTGTCGGGGTTTTGCTGGGCCCAAAGGGTGATCAGCGTGCAGGCCAGGCTGTGGGCGACCAGCACCACAGGCGCGTCGCAGGCGGCTATTTGTTGATTCAGGCGCATGACCCAGTCTTCGGCGACCGGGGTTTCCCAGTCCTGCTGCTGGACTCTGTGCAGATCCGCAAACTGACGCTCCCAGTGCGACTGCCAGTGGGTTTCGCCCGAGTTGAACAGGCCCGGCAAGATCAGAAACTTGACTGTCATCTTATTTCTCCAGCTGTTTGAGCGCTGCTAAACGCCAGCCCCTGGCGCGCACCCTTGTAGAGGGGTCGCCTGAGTAAATCCAACCAATCGCGTGAAAAAGGAAAATCCTCCTATGTATTTAGTGATTTTCACTACCAGCGCGCCGAGTTTCTAATCTGTCGGTAGCAAAAACTACGCTATAGGATTTCTCCATCAAATCCTCTTATAGAAACCACTTCTCATGTTATGGACAAACAAGCTTTCCGATGATGCGGCGAACTTCTTGTTAAGTGCAGATGCTGAGGCGTTGACTCATTATTGCAGCGCTAATGCCTTCGCTCAGCCGCGCAGCTTTTATGCGGCGAGCCCCTATCAGCGGCCCTCCAGACCGCAGGATGTCACTGATACGATCATCAGTACCAGTCTGACCAGCGATCAGCTTGCCAACAGCCAGCACTTATTGGCTCAGCGTTTGTTGTTGAATATCTATGAACAGGATCTGGTGTTCTTGCCCAAGGCACCGATGGCGCTGGACCTCAAAGAGTTCAAGAACTTCTATGAGCCCCGGCAAGTTGCCAGCGGCAAGAAGATCCGCCCGCTGCTGGAACACTATCTGTACAACTGGCTCAAGGAAGAGGTGCACATCAATGGGCCCTGGTGCCTGGACTCTTTTATCGCCCACACCGACAAGGCGCTGGATGACGTCGCCCAGTCCGAGTCCAGGCTGTATGAGCAGTTAACCACCAGCCGCCAGCCGGAACGAGCCGTGCGGTTTTTCATGACTCAATGCGCGGGGGATTTCCTCAGCGAAGCGTCGGCCATGGCTCGCAATGTGCTGGGTAACTGCGGTGTTTTCACCAGCGAGTTGTTCAAGATATTGATCGATGAATATGGCTACGGCGTCGACAAAAAGAAGCACAGCACTATTTTTGAAGACATGCTCAAGGACTTGAGCATGCCCCATCATGTGCACCATTACTGGCAGTTTTACACCGCCAGTTCGCTATCGCTGACTAACTACTTCCATTATGTATCGGCCAACCATGGTGAGCTGTTCCGTTATATCGGGGCCATGTATTACACCGAAGCGACGCTGGCGCTGACGACAAAGCATCAATCCCGCGCGATCAAGACTGTTTTCAATGGCCGTGTCTCCACTGAGTACTTCGACGAGCATTCGCACATTGATGTGCATCACGGAAGGATGGCGTTGCAGCGCTTGATCATTCCGATGATCAAGCAGTTCGGCAACAAGATCATCCCTGATCTGATTCGCGGTTTTGAAGAGTTCAAGTTGCTTCAGGACATCGCCGACGAAGAACTCTACGCCCATATCAAATGGCATGACGAAATGGACGAGCATCGCGCCCAGGCCACAGCGCTTCAGGGTCGCAAGCCGGTTGACCTGACCATTACCGAGCTTGAACACGAACTTTCAGTGCTGCACACACACCCCAACGACGAGCTGTTCTGGGTCGAGTCGGGCGAGCTGGATTTCATCGCCAGCCCCGAACTGACTGTGCGTCTGAGGGCGGGTGAAGGCGTGGTGATTCCCAAAGGGATGCTTCATGGCACCTACGTCACCAGCCCATCCTGCACCTATACCGTTACGGCCATTTGAGGACGCAGCCCGATGAGAGCCATCAGCCTGAACATCGCCCACGCCAACTATGTAGCGGTAGAGGAGCGAACTTATTTTCTTACCCGGCACGCCTATGCAACGCAATTGCTGCCCACCACTTGTCCCCATCGCGGCGGCCCGTTGCACATGGGCGAAGTGACGGCTGAAGGGCAGAGCGTGATCTGCCCGTGGCACGACAACACGTACAAGGTCTGCAACCTGGAGAAGAAGTCGCTGCCCATCGTGCGCGTCAGAAACCAGATCAGTACCGTCGTCGGTGATACCGAGCGGTGCGTGGCCTTACTTAAACTTTCTCGCTACAGCTGATGGTTCCCATGACAAATAAAACGACACTCACCGCTTTTTATTCAATCGTGACGCTGTTTACCGGGCTGGACATGGCGATTGTGATTGCCATGGTCTGGTTTGGCCTTGAGACCACCGGTTCGACGTTCCTGGTGGGCGCGACGTTGTGCGTGGCGACTGTGGTGCCTTACGTGTGCGAACAGTACATCGGCAAGTTCTTCACCCTGGAACTGAGCATGAAGCGCCTCTTTTATATACGCCTGATCGCGTTCGCCGCCGTGCTGGGGCTGTCGTTTACCAATGCGGCGCTGTTGCCGGTGGGCTTTTTGGCCATCGCCTTCGTGGTGGGGGTCACTGACTACTTCACCATCAGCACCCTGGAGTCCAAAAACACCAAGCTGGTGCTGGCCGGCCTGACCAACAGCGACACCTCGGCGCGCTTGATGCAGACGTCGATCCAGATCGGCGCGTTTGGTGGTGCGCTGCTGGGTGGGGTGATTGTCGACATGTTCTCGGTCAACCAGACCTTGCAGATCATCAGCCTGGGCGCAATTGCGTCGCTGGCGGCCATTCTCTTTGTCACCGCGACGCCCGCGACCGACGCGTCGGAGCACTCGGCCGAGGTCAGCGCTGCCCCGCCACTGAGCCTGCCGCGTAACCTTTACATCCTGATCATCGTCTTGAGCATGATTGGGTTCCATATCGGCGCGTTCAACAGCCTGGTGCCCATTGTGTTCCAGAAGCTCAATGAGTGGAACGCGACGCTGTTTGGTGTCGCCAGCGGCCTTGCAGGCCTGGGTGCATTCAGCGCCGCCGTGTTGCCGCGAGTCAGGCTGAGCAGCTACAGCGCCATCCTGCTGGTGATCCTGGCCGACGTGGCAATCGTCTATCTGCAGAATCTGTACGTGATGATGGCGGCTGCCTTTCTGCTGGGCTTCTGCATCAACAGCCTGCGCATCCAGTTGCGGAAAACCCTTATCGAGTCGGCCCCCAACGCGCGCATCGCCGACGTGATCGCGGCCAAGAGTTCGCTCTACTACCTGCTGGTCAGTGGCTCTGCGCCGATGATCCTGACCTTCTTCACCACCTCCGGTTTTCTGGGGCTCGAAGGCGCACGCCTGCTGATGATTGTCTCTGCTGCTCTGCTGGCCGTTGCCGTGCTGGCATGGAACCTCACCCCGGCTGTCCCGCGCGCCGCCACTGCTGAATAAGGATGTCTTGCTTGAAAACCGTACTGATCGTCGACCCCTTCTCCACCGGCAAACTCTACGCGCCCTTGCTCAACGCCCGAGGCGTCAACTGCATTGCCGTTATTTCCACAAGCACGCTGCCCGGCCATTTCAGTAATGACCTGATCCGGGAGAATTTCCAGGAAGTCTACGAGTGGGACGAAAGCCTGGTGGCCACGCTGGCAACTCTGTCGATCAGCGCCGTCATCGCTGGCTGCGAAACCGCGATCTACCTCACCGATTATCTGACCGAGGTCCTCGATATACCCGGCAACAGCCGCCTCACCAGCGACCTGCGGCGCAACAAGTTTTCCATGCAGCAGGCGCTGAAAAACCACAACCTGGCGCACATCACTTCGCAACTGCTGAGCTCGCGCTCGCGGATTGCCGAGGTGGTCGATGGGCTGGAGGACTCGGCCACTTATGTCATCAAACCACTGAACTCGGCCGCCACTGAGGGCGTGGTGTTTGCCCAGGGCAGAAGCGGCGTGCAGGACGCGTTGAATAACGCTGCGTGGGAACAGAAAAACGACCTCGGGGAAATCAACCTGGGCTTTATCGTGCAGTCGTTCATTGCAGGCCCGGAATACGTGGTGGACATGGTGGCGTTCGACGGCGCATACGTCATTGCCTCGGTGTGCAAGTACAACAAGATTCAGAAAAACGGCAGCATGTTCATCTACGAAAGCCTGGACACCCTCGACCCGCAGGCCGCCGAACTGCAGCCGCTGATCGACTACGCCAGAAAAGCTGCGGCCGCGCTGGGCATCAATATTGGCCCGATTCACATGGAAATCATCTGGGCAGAAGACGGCCCGGTGATGATCGAGGCCGGTGGCAGGCTGCACGGCGGCATTGCGCCGCTGCTGTTCCAACAGGTGTATCAACCCGACCTGCTGTCCCTGGCCATCGACAGTTACCTGGGCCATCAGCGCCCCGCCGACACCGTCAGCCAGACCAGCCACGGCCGCATCGGGTTTTTCTGCTCCGACGAAAGTCGTCCTTTCGAAACACCCGCCGCCCACGCCGTGCAGAGCGCGCTGGCCGACGAAGCCTATTGCGGGCATCGCTATTTCATCAGCCCCGGCGACACGACGCCCATCACCATCGACTTCGCCACCTGCCCGGGGTTGTTCTGGTTACAGCACGCTTCGCCGTCGCAGCTCGATCTCAGTACTGCCCATCTACGCACAAAATTGTGGTGCTAAGCCTATGAACAGTCGTTTGATCATCCGCAAGTCCGCCAGTGATCTGGGTATCAATAATGCGTGTGCCGCCGTGATCGAAGACATCACGGTGTCTGACGACACCAGCTTCGTCAGCGTCCTGCAAAGCAACCTCAATCACGTTGCGTCGCACCTGAACGAGCTGGACTCGAACCTGATTTATGACGGCTTTGCCAAACAGCTCAGAAAGCTGGGTTATGAAAATACCGTCAGTGCCAACGAAAAGCTGCTGCGCCGCTTCATCGCCAAGGGCGTGCACCCCATCAATAACATTGTCGATGCCTATAACGCCGTGGCGATCCGGCACGGGGTGAGCATCGGTGTGCACACCTATCATCAGCAGGATGATATTTACGTCATGCGCTCTGATAAGCCACAGGCATTCCGCCCGCTGTTCGCCAAGAAGACTGTCGAGATTCCGGCAGGGGATATTGTCTACACCTGTGGCGACGTGCCTTTGGCAAGCATCGGCAAGGTGGACGCCGATGCCCACGACTTCAGGCTGACCAAGGATTCATCCAGCCTGCTGGTGGTGGTGCTGGGGCATGACGACACGTCACTGGCGTTCAACCAGGCGGTCATCGAAGAGCTGGTGGACACCCTGCGTCAGCGAATGCCGGCGCTCAATCACCACTTTCTCGAAACGGTTCACGACCACGCCTGAGCGCTGAATCCGCCACCGCCTGACCAGGTGGTGGCTACGCCTAGCGCCAGGCCTTGAGCACCGGGTTCACCACCACCTCGTTGATCTGCTCGATTCTCAGCAAGTTTTCCTTGAAGACCATCAGTTCTTCAAAGTTGCGGTATCTGACGTCAAGCATCATGTCGACATCGCCAAACAGCGAGTAGGCATGCACCACCTCGCGAAACTGGTAGATCTGCGGGAACACCAGATGGCAGCTGCTGCCGTTGAGCCTGAGCATCAGGAACGCCGATTGCTGCGCCTCCTCGTCCTCGGCCACATTGATGGTGAAGCCCAGGATGATGCCCTTGTCGATCAGCTTCTGGACACGCGATTCCACCGCCGTGCGCGACTTGTGCACCTGTCGCGCAAGCTGCGCCAGGCTGACCCTGGCGTCATCCTTCAGGGCCGCAATAATCTGCTCATCAACCTTGTCCACCCTGCCGCCCCCACACCTGTCTTTTCGATAGCAGATTTTCATCCCAACCCCGTTTCGAGTCGGCCAATCGTACTCAGGTCGCGCTATAAATGCTCTTCGAAAAGCCATTTTTCAGAGATGCCTCTCAGGTGATTCAAATCCTTCCAGATTCTACGTCTCTGCAGTCGATCAAACGCCTGCGGCGACGCCTTCCTTTTTGCACACAAACACTGACCTGAACGTAATGCCTTGCCCCGAAGTCGATATGGACTTCAGCCATGCTCCCAAAGGTGCCCCATGAATTTGATACCCGGACTGAACAGCAAGGCTAACGTGCTGATCGGCGGCGCCAGCCGAGGTATCGGCCTGGCACTGTGCGCGGCGTTACTCGCTCGCGACGATGTGGCCGAAGTCTGGGCTGTGGCGCGAAAGGCCACCACCTCCACAGAGCTGGCAACCCTTGCCGAACACCATGGCCAACGCCTGAAACGAGTCGACTGCGATGCGCGCGACGAGCCATCCCTCGAAACACTTGTGAGCGAGACGCTTGAGGGATGCGAGCATCTGCACCTCGTCATCAGCACCCTGGGTATTCTTCATCAGGACGGCGCAAAAGCAGAGAAGGGCCTGGCACAGCTGACACTCGCGAGCCTGCAAGCAAGCTTCGCAACCAACACCTTTGCGCCGATCCTGATGCTTAAGCACCTGCTCCCGTTATTGCGCAAGCAACCTGCTACCTTCGTGGCGCTTTCCGCGAGAGTTGGTTCCATCGGCGATAACCGCCTGGGTGGCTGGTACAGCTACAGGGCCAGTAAAGCAGCGCTCAACCAGTTGCTGCACACGGCCAGCATCGAATTGAAACGCCTGAACCCGGCTTCGACCGTCCTGGCCATCCACCCAGGCACGACGGACACGCAGCTGTCTCAGCCATTCCAGGGGAATGTACCGGATGGGCAGCTGTTCGCACCGGCGTTCTCGGCGGATCGCATCATTGCCCTGGCAGGCGCACACGGACCGGCCGACAGCGGGACATTCTGGGACTGGAACGACAAGCCCATCGTCTGGTGACGTGTATCCCTCGCGCAAACAAGATCACTCTCAGCCTCGTCTGTCTGACCGGCTGTTAGAGTAATGGATGAGCCCATGCCGCCACACTCTCCTGCCTATGCGTAGCCAGCCTCGCTCTCTTCCATCTCCGCCGAAGCCTCACTCTCGGCTTCTTCGTACTGCAGCAACGGGATCTCCACCAGCGCTACATGCATCGGCGAGAAGACGTTTTGCTCACCGGTGTCAGGGCCGCTGAGGTTGATGCCCAGAGGCATGCCACTGTAGGCGTCGAGGACGAAGTTGTAGAGGTCGGCGTTGGCGACACGCAGCACCACAGTGGCGCCGCTGGCCAGGTGGACTGAGCAACTGGCGGTCAGCTGCGTCACTGTTTTTTCGTCGAGGTCGTAGCGGCTGATGAGCTTCGGGATGAGGCGTTGGGTTTCCAGGGAGTTGCAGGCCCTGAACGCGTAGTCGTCCAGATAGTACTCGTTCAGCGCGCGGTACAGCTCCGGCAACATGCCTGCCGCCTCGTCCCAGCCCATTTCCCAGGCATCGTCGTGGGGGCGATCAGCCGGGTCGTCGCTCACCAGCCGGATGCGGCGGATCAGCTCGGGATTGATCACCAGCTTGCGATTATTGAGCGTGCTGACCACCAGCCACTGCGGCTCGTCATGTTCTACGCCCAGTGCGTCGCCGATCAGCGCATGCTCGCCCTGACTGATCGGGTACCAGGTGCAATTGTCGCGACCCGGCAGTTGCAGGCCCAGGTAACCCCAGTAGCCGTCCATTAGCGGATGGTCACCGGGGAACCAGTGCCTGGAGGCCATCCTGCGGCCGCTCAGGTCGTACTCCATCAAGGCATCGGCGCTGGTGCCGAGCAGCGTTGCGATATGCCTGAGCGAAGGAATATCGGGCTCGGCACTGCCCTGCTCCCAGCGAGTGACAAGGTCTTCAGACACACCCAGTGCCTTGGCGAAATCCGCCTGGCTGACCTGAAGCGTGGTGCGTATGTCCTGTATGCGCTGCATTGAAAGCTCCCCCAATCAAGTCGATCAAAAACCTGGAGCAGTCCTCCAGAACACTCGGCGCAACAAAGGCTCGCAGTGCGCTGAAGACGGTAGCGACATGCGTGGCCGCAAGCTGCGGGCGCTGTAGGGGAAAGCCGTAATGAATTACGCAAATATCTGAAGGAGTTTTCTTACGCTTGAAAAGCCCTGGCCCAGTGACAGGTCGCAGGGCAGACCTGTGCAGCTTGAAAATGGGGTTTGGGGAGCAACGGAACCAAAAACCAACGCAAGCCTTTTTTCTACTGCTGATGCCGACTTGCTTTAGAAATAGACAGGGCAAGCGAGTAGGCCTACGGGAACCCGAATCTGGCTTGATACCAAAAAGCATGATCTGCAGCGCGAGCGCTATCTCAATACGCGCGCTTGGCTAATACCGCCAAGGTCACTGCCGATCAACCGGCTCGGCTTCAGTCCAGCCGGCAAGGGCGTGACAGCCAGCCTGGACTGGCTAGAGCGTAACCTACCCCGCCGCAGGCCAGTGCCTAAGCGGTGTCACGGCCGCAGCAGGTAGGCCAGGTGCGCTCACCGCTGCATTTTGGAACTCCATGGCAGGGTTTGCCACTCAAGATGGTTAATCTTAATGACAGGAGTTACGTATATGGCCATCCAGTTTCCAGGTGGACGCACCATACTGCACCCGCCTACGAATCAAGATCACGGGTCCGCAGGCGAGGTCAATAGGTTGCCCCCTGATGCCGGCACAAAAAAAACAACTACGGTGGCTGCAACCAAACACCGAGCACCTGGAACCCCGCGGCCGGCAGTGCCCATATCGCCCTTCAGGTTAGCTGATTTGCCTGTAGAGCTACAAGAAGCTGTAAGCCGCGAAGTACAAGCCAATCGCAATATGCTTCAGGGCGCGAGGACTATTGAAGCATTGATGGCGGCAAACAAGCACATGTGTGCGATTATCGTAAATGATAAAAAAAACGTATCCAGACGTGAACTGAATAAAAAAATTTTTGATGCCGTACATGGATTGCCTCTTGAAAGCCTAAGCACCTGTGCTCTTTCAACTCTCCAACTGGTTAATCCAACCCGAAGGAGGGAGGCCTTGAACATGGCGCTTTCGGATCATCATGACGTCCACAAGCTGGGAGCTCTTGTTGAATGGGCAAGTCGGCTGCCCGCATTAAGCAAGGCAGAGCGCAAGGCACTTGTTGATTTCGCGATCACGTTTGATGAACCCTACCTGGAAGCGTATATAGGTGACATGATAGGCAGCATGGGTTCAGGGCTGCATGTGCTTGATCCTGAACAACATCGCGACTTGGTAGACACCATCCTGAAGATGGAAAACGACGCTAAAAGTCTGGCCATTCTGCATTTCGGAAAAGGCTTGCACTCGCTGCATGATGATAGGAAAAAAGCGTTGTTCGACACCACCTTGCTTCTTGAGGACGCCGATCATAGCCGGAATGCTATCTGCGGGCTGGCCCAGCAGCCCAACGCCCTGAAACCTTCTCAATATACGAGGCTCGCCCAAGCGGCCTTAACCATTGAAGATGAAGAGTTTCTTACCGATACACTCCATGCTTTAGGCCCTCACCTGGCTTCAATGCACCCAGCAGAACAGAACTCATTGATAGAGGCCGCCTTTTCCCTAACTGACCTTGATGGTCGAGCTCGGGTTATCAGTGAACTTACCCATAGCCTGGTCAAATTTGATAACACTCAATACACTGCAGTACTCGCTCAATTAACCTCAAAAACAGCGCACTTTACTGATCAATACAAGGCGGGATTTATTTACGCGTGCGGCGCACAGCTCAAATCCTTGCCCCCTCCTACGGGTGATCGTGTGCACCACAACTTGGTCAATGACGCGTTAGCCATTCCAACGCAAGCACATTTAAGTCGTGCCATCGAGGGGCTCGCCAATGGCTTGCCACACCTCAATAGCCGTGACAGGGACCGTTTGGTGAGCGCCACACTGGCATTGACGGCAGAAGAGCACAGGCGTGATGCGCTGACCGGGTTGATTAAAAACCAGGAATGTCTCACAGAGGATCAACATACCTCACTATTTGAAGCCATGATGGAGATGAACGATGAAGATAAAGCGATTGGCATTTCCAATCTAGGCACAGCAATCGGGTCGCTTACCTTACCCCAGCGCGACCAGCTGGTAACGGTTACGCTTGCAATGGAGGATGAGACAGAAAAAAGCTGGGCTATGGCAAATTTAACAAAAGCTATCGCACACCTCAACGACAGTCAACGTAGCAAGTTAGTTGATGCGGCAGTAACCATGGAAAATGAAGCTAACCAAGCCGAGGCCATAGCAAGCTTAGGAAGGGGCAATGCGCACCTCACCGACAGTCAACGTGACGTGTTAGTTAATGCTACATCAAACATGAATGATGAAGAAACCAAAACCCAGGCCATTGAAGGCCTCGCCAGCATACAAGGCAAACACAGAGGGCCCTTGATCGACTGTGCACAAACACTATCCATCGACAATCACCTCAAAGCATTGCACGCTTTAACCGAGCACATGGCATGAGCAGATGTAAATCTTCAGCGTTATGCCTGACCTGCGAAGCATGAAGTGGTTTGAACACGCAGTATTCGCAGGGAGCGAACGTACCTTTCCCCATCCTTCACGACATTGTGTTTGCATCCGCGCGCCACCCGCAGCACGTGGCCTTCATCCACGCGCTTGATGCGTAGGGATATCAAAAAACCCCCATACAGCATGTGATGGTCAAGATGGACGACCTTGATCACAGCGCGTGGTCAGAAGGGGTCAGTGGGTCCCGCAGACTGGCCAGGCAATACTGCTCTACTGCGGGCACAGACCCATTTGCAGCGCAGGCTGCCAAGTTCGGCGATCCGCGCAGCTACATGCTGACCTTGCGCGGCGATTTCTGACTCGCGGGGCGGCCCAGGGTCTGCTCCCGCTTCATCGCGGCCGCGTCGGAATCTGCTCTGCTGCGTGACAAGGCAGGAGACACGAGGTTTGTTTGTTCCAGATGAGTGTCGAGTAACGCAGCCTCGCGGTAAAACAGCCCTGGGACCCCGCCCATTTGCCCCTGAGGCCGGGCTCTGCTAGTGTCGCGCCGGTTCAACCTCTACCGGAATAGCGCCCATGGCCCGCAAGAAAGCTGCACTGGATTTCGAACAGTCTCTCGCTGATCTGCAAACGCTGGTAGAGCGGCTGGAGAACGGCGAATTGTCACTGGAAGATTCACTGACCGCTTTCGAGCAGGGCATTCGCCTGACCCGCGATTGCCAGGGCGCGCTGGCGCAGGCCGAGCAGAAGGTTCAGGTGCTGCTCGAGCGTGACGGCGAGCTGGTGGAAGAGCCTTTCGACGCGGAACAAGCCGAATGATCGCAAGCTATCTGGCGTTGAGTCAGGCCCGCGTCAATGCGGCGCTGGAAGGTTTGTTCGCAGCCCCCTCGCCCGAGCTGGCGAGGCTTTACGCGGCCATGCGCTACAGCGTGATGAACGGCGGCAAGCGCGTGCGCCCGTTGCTCGCCTACGCCGCCTGCGAAGCGCTGGGTGGCGAGGCTGAAAACGCCAACGGCGCAGCCTGCGCGCTGGAGTTGATCCACGCCTACTCCCTGGTGCATGACGATCTGCCGGCCATGGATGACGACGACCTGCGCCGGGGCCAGCCCACCACCCACAAGGCGTTTGACGAAGCCTGTGCGATTCTCGCCGGTGACGGCCTGCAAAGCCTCGCCTTCACCGCCTTGCTGGCGCCGCAGCTGAGTGCGCAGAGCGCGGATATTCGTCTGCAAATGGTCAACGTGCTGGCTCAGGCGGCGGGCCCGGCGGGGATGGTCGGCGGGCAGGCAATTGATCTGGGTTCGGTCGGGCTCAAGCTGGATCAGCCGGCCCTGGAATTGATGCACCGGCACAAGACCGGCGCACTGATCGAAGCCAGCGTGCAGCTGGGTGCACTGGCCAGCGGTCAGGCCGACCAGCTGCAGCTTGATGCGCTAAAGGTCTACGCCCGCGCCATTGGCCTGGCCTTTCAGGTGCAGGACGATATTCTCGACGTCGACAGTGACACCGCGACCCTGGGCAAACGCCAGGGTGCCGACATCGCCCGCGACAAACCGACTTATCCGGCGCTGCTGGGCCTTGCGCCCGCGCGCAGCTACGCCTTGCAACTGCGCGATCAGGCCATTGACGCCCTGCGGCCTTTTGACGCATCCGCCGACCCGCTGCGCGAGCTGGCGCGATATATTGTCGAGCGTCGCAACTGAAGCGCCTTCGCGTTGCATTACTCCGAACCCGCTCTGATTCACTCGGTCAGAGAGGGGTGTCTCACCGGTTTAACCAGGCATCGACCACTGCGCTTCATGGGCAGCATGCGATGCATCAGGTAAACTGCCGCTTCTTTTACTTATAACGATTCGCCTGATGCCCACGACGTTCAAAGACTTCCCCCGCGTGCGACCGAACACGCCATTGCTCGACCGTGCCGACACGCCGGACGGCCTACGCCGCCTGGGCGAAGCCGAGCTGGAAGACCTGGCCGATGAATTGCGCCTGGAGCTGCTCTATTCCGTTGGTCAGACCGGCGGACATTTCGGTGCCGGCCTGGGTGTCATCGAGCTGACCATCGCCCTGCATTACGTCTTCGACACGCCGGATGACCGGCTGGTCTGGGACGTTGGCCATCAGGCGTACCCGCACAAGATCCTCACCGGTCGCCGTCTGCGCATGAACACCCTGCGCCAGAAAGACGGTGTCGCGGCCTTCCCGCGGCGCAGCGAGAGTGAGTACGACACCTTTGGCGTCGGCCATTCAAGCACCTCCATCAGCGCCGCGCTGGGCATGGCGATTGCCGCACGCCTGCAGGGCAGCGAGCGCAAGTCCATCGCGGTGATCGGCGATGGCGCGCTGACTGCAGGCATGGCGTTCGAAGCGCTGAACCACGCGCCTGAAGTCGCCGCCAATATGCTGGTGATCCTCAACGACAATGACATGTCGATCTCGCGCAACGTCGGCGGGTTGTCGAATTATCTGGCCAAGATTCTTTCCAGCCGTACTTACAGCAGCATGCGTGAAGGCAGCAAGAAAGTGCTGTCACGCCTGCCCGGCGCCTGGGAAATTGCTCGACGCACCGAAGAATATGCCAAAGGCATGCTGGTCCCCGGCACGCTGTTCGAAGAGTTGGGCTGGAATTACATCGGCCCCATCGACGGCCATGACTTGCCCACCCTGATCGCCACCCTGCGCAACATGCGCGACCTCAAGGGCCCGCAGTTCCTGCACGTGGTGACGAAGAAGGGCAAAGGCTTCGCCCCCGCTGAAGTCGATCCTATTGGCTATCACGCGATCACCAAGCTTGAACCGGTGGATGCACCTGCCATCGTGCCAAAGAAAATCGGCGGGCCGAAATACGCGGGCGTGTTCGGTCAGTGGATCTGTGACATGGCCGAAGCGGACCCACTGCTGGTGGGCATCACTCCGGCGATGAAAGAAGGCTCGGACCTGGTCGACTTCAGCGAGCGCTTCCCCGAGCGCTATTTCGACGTGGCGATTGCCGAGCAGCACGCTGTCACCCTGGCGGCAGGCATGGCCTGCGAAGGCGCCAAACCGGTGGTGGCGATCTACTCCACCTTCCTGCAACGCGGCTACGATCAGCTGATTCACGACGTGGCCGTGCAAAACCTCGACGTGCTGTTCGCCATTGATCGCGCGGGTCTGGTGGGTGAAGACGGGCCGACCCATGCCGGCAGCTTCGATCTGTCTTACCTGCGCTGCATCCCCGGCATCGTGGTGATGACACCCAGCGACGAAAACGAACTGCGCCTGCTGCTCAACACCGGCTACCTGCACAACGGCCCGGCTGCCGTGCGCTACCCACGCGGCACCGGACCCAATGCCACAATCGATGCAGGCTTGAGCCCGGTCGATATCGGCAAGGGCGTGGTCCGTCGCAAGGGCCAAGGTGTAGCGATTCTGGTGTTTGGCGTGCAACTGAGCGAAGCATTGAAGGTGGCTGCCAGGCTCGACGCCACAGTCATCGATATGCGCTTCGTCAAACCCATCGACGAAGCTCTCATTCGCGATGCCGCCGCCAACCACGAGTTGCTGGTGACGCTGGAGGAAAACGCGATCATGGGCGGCGCCGGCGCCGCAGTCAGCGAGTTCCTGGCGCGGGAAAACATTCTCAAGTCAGTGCTGCACCTGGGCCTGCCGGATGCCTACGTCGAACACGCCAAACCGGCGCAGATGCTGGCCGAATGTGGCCTGGACGAAGCCGGCATCGAAGCGGCAATCAACGAGCGACTGGTGTTGATTGGCTGATTGAACGTGCCGGACAAAAAAAGACGCTCTCGATGAGCGTCTTTTTTTTGCCTGAAGATCGGGCCCCATCCAGAGCCTTTTTTGAAAGCTGCCGCGCTTCTCTCGCGTCAGTCTTGTGGGCATTTCATTTAAAGGTAAAGACCATGATTGGCACAATAAACCCCGCCCTCACTTCCCACCAAACCAGGGCCGACGCACCTACCCCTGCGCAAACATCTGCACTCGCTAAAACAGTCAACACCACAGGTAACACCAGCGCCAGCCTGAACTCAACATTGCCCCCGCTAAAGAGCTTTCTATGGGGCAGCCCAAACTCCGGCCACCCTTTGTCGGGTTCAAGCATAAGCGTAGCCAAGTCCGAGAGCGACCTCGCCGTGCCCTCAACTGGCCGCCCCGGCTACGAGAGGCCGACTCTGGACGACCCATATAAGGCAGCAGAACAACGCCACAAAGCGCCCACACCTCTCGAAAGAAGTCACAGTGATCCAGAGCGCTTTAGCGGCGTCAGCACTGCTGATGCATCACCATCAAATCGCCATGAGCGGTCATTGTTCCCAGCGAACATGCTACTTAACCCAGCTATTGGGTCTATAGCAATAGAGTGCCTGCACAGTAAAATATCTTATCTAATCGAAAACGGGAGTACCTTCCAGCCAGGTCAAGTGGGCACGGATTTGTACATATCGAACATGGCACCTATCTCAGTTATCGACTCTCTAGAAATGGAGTCGCTGCGAAAGAAAGTGCTTAATCTAATCGAAAGCGGGCGCGTCTTCCAGCTAGGTCAACTGCCCGAGGAGCACCCTCTCACGAAGCGCGCTATTGATTGTTATTTTGAGACCCGAAATCTAGCAAAAATCTATGAAAATTCACAATTCTTCAGCCTAAGTGAGAAAAAACAGCAGCTGACGCAAATGCTCAACCGCGCCCTACCTGAGGGCACAGATCAATTTACCTACACCCTGAAGAATCTTGCCGTCAACAAGTCACTTGAGTCCATCAAAAACGCATGAATAACCCGGCCTGCGACGATTACAACGTCGCAGGTTTGCCCTCACGCTGAAAGAGCCTGGACATAACTAAAAGAGAGCCACAGATGCCAATTGCCGTCACTTCCAACTTGCCCCGCATCGTGCGAAGCGTAATGCCTCCCCCCATCAACCCCCCCCGTTTATCGCGGCTGGCACTTAGCCTGGCCCAGAGTGCCAATCGCCCCTCAACGCTGAAGACTGGATTAACGCAAAAAAACTGTTTCAGCATCGGCAACTCGCTACTGCGCCGAATCCGTATCAACCTGAAGAAAGATTCCGCCCAAAGCGTCGACAAAAAGCTCTACACGCTGATAACGCGGCAAACCATTCGAAATACCAATCTCAACGAGGCCATTGCTTCCCAAGATTACAAAACCATGGCCAAGCTCGTAAAAAAAAGCAGTGCGCGAGGCAAGCAACTACATAAAGCGATTACCAATACAGGTATTAATCACCGGTACCAGGAACGGCTTGTCGGCCTTTATCAGCAGCCCTATAAAATAATCGAAACCTATTTCATAACCTGCGACATATTGCGTGGCCCCGAAGTGAATCAAATTAAGGCCCTCAAAGAACTGATCGCAATTTCAAACAATCAGGACGCAATCGACTGGGCATTCAAAAACCACAGACAAATCTGTTCGCTTTCCGAAGAGCTTGAGACATTCATCGCCGAGCAACAGGCCGCCTGGGAATCGCTCGCCACCATGGATGCCTGCATAGAGAATCACGCTCTGACTTATGACCCCCAAGGATAGGTCTTCGTCATAATCGCCCTGTCCTTTCCAAATTACAGCCCTGAGCCAAAGCTTTTTTTGAAAGCCCTTGCGCTTTGGCTCGCTCAATCTTCAGGGTATTTAAGCAACTGGTGCAAAGCAGCGGGACTACAATTCAGGCATCAGCCTCGCGTTAAAGAGCACCCACTAAAGCCCTGAATCACCTTCACGACAAATCGACAAACAAATCCACTACCACGCGAGGGCCAAGCGGCGTCGGGTGTCGTTGCAGCTCACGCGCGGTCGGTTTCGCCCTGGTGTTCGTTGCCCATCATGTGGCCGAGCTTGCCAGCCTTGGTCGCCAGATAGAGTTTGTTGTGCGGGTTGTGGCCGGTGTGCAGCGGCACGCGCTCGGCGACGGTGATGCCCATGTCGGTGAGGGCTTTCACCTTGCGCGGGTTGTTGGTCATCAGGCGCAGGGACTGCACACCCAGATGCTGCAACATTGGCAGGCAGATGGCGTAATCGCGCTGATCGGCGGCAAACCCCAGACGCTCATTGGCCTCAACAGTGTCTGCACCGCCATCTTGCAGCGCGTAAGCGCGCACCTTGTTGAGCAGACCAATACCGCGACCTTCCTGACGCAGATAAAGCAGCACGCCACGGCCTTCAGACGCAATCGCGCGCAATGCTGCCTCCAGCTGCGAACCGCAATCACAGCGCTGGCTGAATAGCGCATCACCGGTCAGGCATTCGGAGTGCACCCGGCCCAGCACGGGAGCGCCATCGGACACATCACCCAGGCTCAGCACCAGGTGCTCGCGACCGGTGGCGTGTTCAAGAAAGCCATGCATGGTGAATTCGGCAAAAGGGGTCGGCAGCTTGGAAGCGGCTACGAAGGCGACGGGCACCGGGTGCTCCTGATCTGTAGGAATGGACGTTCGAAAAGCGGACATTGTAACAGCACGTCTTCACGGACGCTTATGCCGAATTGTCGCCCAAACTCATCGGGAAGTTAGAACAGTGCTTTATAAAGTGCTGACCCTGTAGGAACTCCCGGGGTGGCGTTCCACCGAGCAACGCGAGGCAGCGATAGCCTTCTGGCTGACACACCGCCATCGCGGCCTCGCGGTGCTCGTGCGCTCCTACAGGATTCACTCGGGGCAGGAATGGCGACCTGCCTGACACACCGCCATCGCGGCCGTCGTAACCTCCGGGCTCCTACATATATGTATTTGATCAGATCCACGCCCAAAGCCAGACCAGCCCTTGCATCGCCGCCCAGGCAAAGACCCCGGCAAGCACATCGTCGAGCATGATGCCGACGCCGCCACTCATCTTGCGATCAATCCAGTGAATCGGCCATGGCTTGAGAATGTCAAAGAAGCGGAAGACCAGGAAACCCACCAGCAACCAGCCCCAGCCTTCAGGCACCAGCCACAAGGTGATCCACATGCCGACCATTTCATCCCAGACAATGCCTTCGTGGTCATGCACGCCCAGGTCGTCAGCCACTTTGCCGCACAGCCAGAAGCCAAACAGCATGGTGATGCCCAGCATCAGCCAGTAGCCCCAGTCCGGCAGCATCTGCCAGAGAGGAATGAACGGTAGCGCGACGATCGACCCCCAGGTGCCCGGCGCCTTGGGCAGGGTGCCAGAACCGAAGCCGAAGGCCAGAAAATGCCATGGGTTGGTCCACACTGAGGGTGGGACGAACTCTGCCGGGACCTGCTTTGGATGATCTGTCACGGTGTCTCCCGAAAATGTTGGTATCCGCGTGCCTGGACGGCAACGTCTTGACCTTTGGCGTCGACCAGCGCGACGCCTTCTCCGGCCTCGACACGACCGATCACGTGAATGGGCAGGGCCGCATCAAGCAGCGTCTGCAAATGGGTTGGCGGCAGAGTGAATGCCAACAGGTAGTCGTCCCCCCCGCTCAGCGCTGCCCGCTGCGCGTCCTCAAGCCCTGCAAAGGTCAACAAGTGATCGGAAACAGGCAGCTTATCTTGCTCGATCACCAACCGCACGCTGGAGGCCAGGGCAATGTGCCCACAGTCCGCCAGCAAGCCGTCGGAAATATCCAGCGCCGCGCTGGCCTTGCCGCGCAGCGCCAGGCCGAGGGCAAACTGAGGCTGCGGCGACCAGTAGCGCGCCAGCAAGGCCTGAGCGATAGACGCCTCAGTGGTGCGCTGGTTCAACACAAGCGCCAATGCGCCCGCTGCATCGCCCAGCGCACCGCCGACACAAAGTACATCGCCAGGCTGCGCGCCGCTTCGGGTCAACGCCTGCCCGCGCGGAACCTTGCCGAATACGGTCAGCGTCAGGCTTAAAGGGCCACGGGTGGTGTCACCGCCGATCAAGCGCAAGCCGCAGCGTTGCGCCATCTGATTGAGACCCTCGGCGAAGGATTGCAACCAATCTGCGGATACGGCAGGAAGCGTCAACGCCAGGGTGAACGCCACAGGCTCGGCGCCCATGGCTGCCAGATCGCTGGCCGAAACACCCAGCGCGCGCTGGCCCAACAGGAAAGGATCGCAGTCGTCGGGAACATGCACCCCGCTGACCAGCGTGTCGGTAGAGATCGCCAGCTGTTGGCCCGACGGCAGCGACAACAAGGCGCAGTCGTCGCCAATCCCCAGATCAACGCCATCGCCCGCCTGCGCACACGGCGCTGCGGCGAAGTAATTGCGGATCAGCTCAAACTCGCCCATTGGGATCTCTGATTGTGCGTTGAAGCCGGTCTACAGGGTGAGCACATTCCCCCTGTAGGAGCCAACTTGTTGGCGAAGCGTACATTCAGGCAAATAATCTGCGCCTTACACACTGCTTCGCGAACAAGTTCGCTCCTACAGAATGTTGCGCGGCCCAAGTTCTAGCGCTTGTAAGCCTTCACTTCAACTTCACGCAGGCGCGGCGCCAGTTTGTCCAGTACGCCATTGACGAATTTGTGTCCGTCAGTGGAGCCATAGACCTTGGCCAGCTCAATGCCTTCGTTGATCACTACGCGATACGGCACGTCGATGCGCTTGAGCAACTCGTAGGTCGACAGACGCAGGATCGCCAGCTCAACCGGGTCCAGCTCTTCGAGGGTCAAATCAAGGCACGGCGTCAGAGCAGCGTCGATTTCGTCTTTGCAGGTCGGCACGCCGCGCAGCAACTCGCTGAAATACGGACCGTCAACGTCAGAAAAATCGTTGTCGACACGAAATTGCGCCTCGATTTCATTCAGCGGATGACTCGCCATGTGCCACTGATAAAGCGCCTGGGTCGCGAGTTGACGGGCTTCGCGACGCTTGACGCTCTTGGACGGCTTGCCAGCGTCTGCAGGCTTGGGGTCGCGCGGGTTGAACTGATCGCTATCGTCAGAAATCACTTGGCCTCCAGCTGCGCCAGCAGACTTACCATTTCAAGGGCGGACAGCGCAGCTTCAGCGCCTTTGTTGCCAGCCTTGGTGCCGGAACGCTCGATGGCCTGCTCGATGGTGTCAACGGTCAGCACGCCGAATGCAACCGGCACACCGAACTCCATGGAAACCTGGGACAGACCTTTGACACACTCGCCAGCCACATACTCGAAGTGCGGGGTGCCGCCGCGGATGACCGCGCCGAGGGCGACGATAGCGGCGTATTCGCTGCGTTGGGCAACCTTCTGCACCACCAGCGGAATTTCGAAGGCACCCGGCGCACGGATGATGGTGATGTCGCTTTGCGGCACACCGTGGCGCACCAGTGCATCAACAGCGCCGCTCACCAGACTTTCCACGACGAAGCTGTTGAAACGGCCAACTACCAGAGCGTAGCGGCCTTGGGGAGCGACGAAGGTACCTTCGATGGTCTTCAGGGTCATTCGTGTAAGTCTCGTATTAAAGAGCAAGCACGCCTTGAGGCGCGCTTTAGGGATATTAGGCCACGAACCGGATCGGTGCAGTGACGCGCCACGAAGCGCATCATCCGCCCGTCTTTATTCGGAGGGCACGTATTCTACAACTTCCAGATCGAAACCGGATATCGCATTGAACTTCATGGGCGCGCTCATCAGGCGCATTTTGCGCACACCCAGATCACGCAGGATCTGCGAACCGGCGCCGACGGTGCTGTAAGTGGTCGGCATCTTGATCGGCTGCTGGCCGGATGTTTCGCGAATATGCGCCAGCAGCGTGTCGCCATCCAGCGGGTGGCCGAGCAACAGCACCACGCCGCTGCCCGCCGCAGATACCGCAGCCATGGCGGCGCGCAAGCTCCAGCGACCGGGCTGACGAACCATCAGCAGGTCACGCAGCGGGTCCATATTGTGCACCCGCACCAGCGTCGGTTCTTCAGCGCAGATGTTGCCCAGGGTCAGCGCCAGATGTACGTCACCCTCTACCGAATCACGATAGGTCACCAGGTTGAACTGGCCCAGTTCGCTGTCCATCGGCTGCTCGGCAATCCGCTGAACGGTACGTTCGTGGATCATCCGGTAGTGGATCAGGTCGGCAATCGTGCCGATCTTGATGCTGTGTTCGGCAGCAAAAGCCTCTAATTCCGCGCGACGAGACATGGTGCCGTCGTCGTTCATCACTTCACAGATCACGCCACTGGCCTCGAAACCGGCCATGCGCGCCAGATCACAGGCCGCTTCGGTGTGGCCAGCACGAGCAAGCGTACCGCCCGCCTGAGCCATCAACGGAAAGATATGCCCAGGGCTGACGATGTCTTCGGCTTTGGCGTCCTTCGCCGCTGCAGCTTGCACTGTGCGGGCGCGGTCGGCGGCGGAAATGCCGGTGGTCACACCGATGGCAGCTTCAATGGACACCGTGAACTTGGTGCCAAAACCCGAGCCATTGCGCGGCGCCATCAGCGGCAGCTTGAGGGTCTCGCAGCGCTCGCGGGTCATCGGCATGCAGATCAGGCCGCGGGCATAGCGGGCCATGAAGTTGATGTGCTCGGCCTTGACGCATTCGGCGGCCATGATCAGGTCGCCTTCGTTCTCGCGGTCCTCGTCATCCATGAGGATGACCATCTTGCCCTGGCGAATGTCTTCGACCAGCTCTTCAATCGTGTTGAGCGCCACGCGGCACCCCCTTCAATTCAGGATTTGAGGTAGCCATTGGCGGCCAGAAAACTTTCGCTGATGCTGCCAGCCTGCCCTTTCGAGGACTCGGCGGCCTTGTCGCCCATCAGCAAACGCTCCAGATAACGCGCCAGCAGATCCACTTCAAGGTTGACCTTACGCCCCACTCGATACTCGGCCATGATGGTTTCGGCCAGGGTGTGCGGGACGATGGTCAACTCGAACTCGGCACCGTCAACGGCGTTCACGGTAAGGCTGGTGCCGTCGATCGTGATCGAACCCTTGTGGGAAATGTATTTGGCCAGCTCACGAGGCGCGCGCACCTTGAACTGGATAGCACGGGCGTTCTCTTCGCGAGAGACGATTTCGCCCACGCCATCGACATGGCCGCTGACCAGGTGGCCACCCAGGCGCGTGGTCGGCGTCAATGCCTTTTCCAGGTTGACCGGGCTGCCGGTCTTGAGGTCGACGAACGCGGTGACGGTCAGTGTTTCGCGGCTGACATCGGCCCAGAAACCATCACCAGGCAGTTCCACAGCGGTCAGGCAGACGCCGTTGACTGCAATGCTGTCGCCCAGTTTGACGTCACTCAGGTCGAGTTTGCCGGTTTCCACATAAACGCGGACGTCGCCGCCTTTTGGGGTGATGGCGCGGATGCTGCCGATGGATTCGATAATGCCGGTAAACATGGGTCCTCCAGGAGAACAGAGCCAGCTCGCTAAGCGAAAGGCCGAAATTATACGCCGGGCGCGGGCTTAGGTATTGCGATGACTCGCCAGTCATCTCCGACCGCGCGCATTTGCGTGATGTTCAGCTCCAGTGCCTCGCTCATCTGCGCCAGCGGCAGGTCCAGCAGCGGGCGGGCCGAAGAGCCGAGAAACTTGCCTGCGATGAAAATCTGGAATTCATCCACCAGGCCCAGACGCGTAAACGCCCCCGCCAGACGCGGCCCGGCTTCGATCAACAGGTCGTTGACGCCACGGCCCGCCAACTCGACGAGCAATGTGCGCAAGTCGACGTGAGCATCGCTGCCTGCCAGCGCCAACAGGTCATGGCCTTCATCCTGATAACGCTCGCGTGCCGACGCAGCGGCGCAGGTCACCACCAGCGCGTGGCCAGCCTGGAAGAACGGCGCACTGAGCGGCACCCGCAGGCGACCGTCTATCAGTACGCGCAATGGCGGACGGGTCATCGCCAGCGCAGTCAGTTCAGCGTTCAGGCCCAGTTCGTCAGGGCGCACGGTCAGCCGCGCGTTGTCGGCCAGCACGGTATCGGCGCCGGTCAGCACCACGCTCGACTCAGCCCGCAGGCGCTGCACCGCAGAACGCGCCGCCGGGCCGGTGATCCACTGGCTTTCACCGCTGGCCATGGCGGTGCGCCCGTCCAGACTCATGGCCATCTTGACCCGCACGTAAGGCAGGCCATGCATCATGCGCTTGATAAAGCCTTTATTCAGCGCCCGGGCTTCGTCTTCCAGCACGCCGCACTGCACCGCGATACCCGTATTCATCAGGCGCAGCAGGCCACGCCCGGCAACTTCCGGGTTGGGGTCCTGCATCGCCGCAACCACCCGCGTGACACCGGCGTTGACCAGCGCATCGGCACAGGGTGGGGTGCGACCATGGTGGCTGCAGGGCTCAAGCGTGACATACGCGGTGGCGCCGCGGGCCTTGTCGCCGGCATGGCGCAGTGCATGGACTTCGGCGTGAGGCTCGCCTGCACGCGCATGCCAGCCTTCGCCAACGATTTGCCCGTCACGCACGATGACGCAACCGACGCGGGGATTGGGGTGGGTTGAATACAGGCCGTTGCGCGCCAGCTCAAGCGCGCGCGCCATGTAATGGGTGTCCAGCGCAGTCTGCTCAGTCAACGCAACATTCACTCTTTGGCGGGCTCGCGAGCCAGGCGATCGATTTCCTCACGAAACTCGTTGAGGTCCTGAAAGCGCCTGTAAACAGAAGCAAAGCGGATGTAGGCCACTTCGTCGAGTTTCTGCAGCTCGCCCATGACCAGATTGCCAACCACCAGGGATTTGACCTCACGCTCACCGGTCGCACGCAACGTGTGCTTGATGTGCGCCAGCGCCGCTTCCAGGCGTTCGACGCTCACCGGGCGCTTTTCCAGCGCACGCTGCATACCGGCGCGCAGCTTTTCTTCATCGAAGGGCTGACGGCTGCCGTCCTGCTTGATCAGGCGCGGCAACACCAGCTCGGCGGTTTCGAAGGTGGTGAAACGCTCACCGCACGCCAGGCATTCGCGACGCCTGCGCACTTGCTCGCCTTCGGCGACCAATCGCGAATCGATGACTTTGGTGTCGTTGGCACCGCAGAAGGGACAGTGCATGGTGGCAGGCAACAAAAATAGGAAGGGCCGCCATGGTAGCGCATCTCGCTGGCAAGACAAGTCTCGGGCTTTGCGGTATATAAACGCGCAGGCGCCGCTGTTTAAGCGATACTGCGTGTTACGCGACTCTCTATGAAGCTTCTTGCTGCCTGAACCGTCCGGGGTCGGGCGCGAATGCCGTCTTTCGTTTTGTTTTTTGCTGGAGCTGTTTCATGACCCTCAGACCGCTGATCCTGCTGGGCCTGGCTGGCCTGCTCGCTGCCTGCAGCAGCAATGAGCCGCCAGCGCCCGTGCCCGCCAAACCTGTTCAGGCGGCCATCAAGCTCCCTGCCGGGCCAGGCCCGCTGCAACCTTTCCAGCGCGAGCTCAGCGGCCAGTTGCTGGGGGTGCCCAGCGGGGCTGAAGTCGAGCTGGCCTTGCTGGTGATCGACGAGCGCGGACGGCCGCAAAAGCTGCTGACAAGCACCACGCTGCAGGGCAACAATCAGTCATTGCCCTTCCAGCTGCGTTTCAACCCGGAAGCCTTCCCGGTTGGCGCGCGGGTTGAATTGCGCGGTCGTGCCAGCAAATCCGGGCAGTTGATCCTGCACCTGCCCTCGCAACGCATCAATCAGCCTGTCACTCAGGCACTGGGCCCCCTGCAGTTCGAACCGGCGCCGTAACCTCGTGGGACCGGCTTAAGCCGGGAATGGGCCAGATTAACTGATGCATCTTCTGCGTCCGTCAGTTGGCCTTCCCGGCTAAAGCCAAACTGTAACGCCAACCCCGACCGCTCGTGCAGGCAGTGCTTCCACTCGCCGCTTTGCGCATGCCCGCGCGACCTTTATAGTTGGCGCCATCCAGATCCCCGAGATTCGCAATGAACCAGGACTCAAGCTACATCTTCGACGCTACCGCCGCGACCTTTCAGCAATTGGTGATCGACAAGTCATTCGACCAGCCAGTACTGGTCGATTTCTGGGCAGAGTGGTGCGCGCCGTGCAAGGTGCTGATGCCGCTGCTGGCGCAGATCACCGAGAGCTATCAGGGTGAGCTGCTGCTGGTGAAAGTCGATTGCGACGCCGAGCAGGACATCGTCGCGCGTTTCGGCATTCGCAGTTTGCCCACAGTGGTGCTGTTCAAGGATGGCCAGCCCGTCGACGGTTTCACCGGTGCCCAGCCTGAGTCGGAAATCCGCAAGGTGCTCGAGCAACACGTAGTGATGCCGCCGCCCGCCGCTGCCGACCCACTGAAGCTGGCCCAGGAAATGTTCGCCGAAAGCCATTTCGCTGAAGCTGAGGCCGTGCTGCAACAGATCCTGACTGACGACAACACTAACGCGGCTGCGCTGATTCTGTATGCCCGCTGCCTGGCTGAACGCGGCGAGCTGACCGAAGCTGCTGCAGTACTGGACGCCGTCAAGGGTGACGAGCACAAGGCCGAATTGGCAGGTGCCAAGGCCCAGCTGACGTTCCTGGCCCAGGCCGGAGCGCTGCCCGATGCCGCTGACCTCAAGGCGCGTCTGGCGCAGAATCCGCAGGACGATGAAGCCGCCCATCAGCTGGCAGTGCAGCAACTGTCCCGCCAGCAGTACGAAGCCGCGCTCGATGGCCTGCTCAAGCTGTTCATCCGCAATCGCAACTACGCTGAAGGCCTGCCGCACAAGACACTGCTGCAAGTATTCGACCTGCTGGGCAATGATCATCCGCTGGTCACGGCCTATCGCCGCAAGTTGTTTGCAGCGCTGTACTAGTCTGTCTTGATCCAGCTGTAGAGCGGCGCATCCTGCCCGCTCTCGACCCTGACCTGCGGGCTATGGCGCAAGCGCACCAGCAAGCGCTTGCCTGCCGCCGTGCTGCCGGTCAGCCCTTCCAGTTGCTCCAGCAGTTGTGGCCCGCTGATCTGCCCGGCATTGCGCAACAGATCCTGGGTGATGTTCCAGATCGTGTCGTCCTGACTCGCCGGTTTGCTGACCGCTGCTGGCGAGGTATCCGCTTTGGCGACCTTGAGTTGCGCCCCCAGTTGCGCCCAGTCGGCGTCGTCCAGCTCCAGGGTTAAATCCACCGGCCAGTCGCCGACGGTTCCACGAATACGCAGCATGAGTGCCTCCTGTTGTTCGCAGTGGTCATGCTCGCACAGATTACGACACGGGATTACGCCAACAATATGCAAAAGTGGGAGCAAGCTTGCTTGCGAATGGGCCGGTGTGGATTCATTCAGCTTTCGGCGCCTGTGCTGCAGCCTTCGTGAGCAAGCTCACTCCCACCGGGTGATGCGATTCCACCCCCAAAGTGGGAGCAAGCTTGCTTGCGAAGGGGCTGGTGTGGATTCATTCAGCTTTCGGCGCCTGTGCCGCAGCCTTCGTGAGCAAGCTCACTCCCACCGGGTGATGCGATTGCAGCCCCAAAGTGGGAGCAAGCTTGCTTGCGAAGGAGCCGGTGTGGATTCATTCAGCTTCGGCGCCTGTGCTGCAGCCTTCGTGAGCAAGCTCACTCCCACCGGGTGATGCGATTCCAGCCCCAAAGTGGGAGCAAGCTTGCTTGCGAAGGGGCTGGTGTGGGTTCATTCAGCTTCGGCGCCCGTGCCGCAGCCTTCGTGAGCAAGCTCACTCCCACCGGGTGATGCGATTGCAGCCCCAAAGTGGGAGCAAGCTTGCTTGCGAAGGGGCCGGCGTGCATTCATTCAGCTTTCGGCGTATGTGCTGCGGCCTTCGTGAGCAAGCTCACTCCCACCGGGTGATGCGATTCCAGCCCCAAAGTGGCAGCCAGCTTGCTTGCGAATGGGCCGGTGTGGGTTCATTCAGCTTTCGGCGCCTGTGCCGCAGCCTTCGTGAGCAAGCTCACTCCCACCGGGTGATGCGATTCCACCCCCACAGTGGGAGCAAGCTTGCTTGCGAAGGGGCCGGTGTGGATTCATTCAGCTTTCGGCGCCTGTGCCGCAGCCTTCGTGAGCAAGCTCACTCCCACCGGGTGATGCGATTCCACCCCCAAAGTGGGAGCAAGCTTGCTTGCGAAGGGGCTGGTGTGGGTTCATTCAGCTTTCGGCGTATGTGCCGCAGCCTTCGTGAGCAAGCTCACTCCCACCGGGTGATGAGTCATTCCTGATACATCGTGATTCGCAGCCTGCGGCAGCTCCTGCGTGGCGAAGATGGCGCAATCTTCATCCGTAATCTGAATTGCAGCTCACGCCTGCGGGAACAACTGTTATAAGATTACATAACGATCCATAGCCCAGTTTTGTTCGGAGACCGTTCCATGCGCCGTCTGCTTCTCGCTCTGCCCCTCGCCCTGCTTCCATTTGCCATGGCTCAAGCGGCCACCGAGCATGATCACGATCATGAGCACTCAAGCCTGGGCGCCCACGAGCATGGTGTAGGTCGGCTGGACGTTGTCCTGGAAGGCACCACTCTGGAATTCGAACTGGACAGCCCGGCCATGAACATCGTCGGCTTCGAGCATCAGGCCAGCAGCGCTGAAGATAAGGCCAAACTGGTTGCCGCCAAAGATGCATTGCTCAAGCCCCATGCGCTGTTCAGCGTCCCGGAAGCAGCCCAGTGCACCGTGACCTCGCAAACGCTGGAAAGCCCGCTGTTCGGCGACAAGCCCGACGCCGACCATGATCACGAAGGCGCCGCATCGGCAGATCATGACGAGCATGAACACAGCGAGATCCACGGCCGTTACGCCTTCAAATGCGAGGTGCCGGCCGTGCTGAAGAAGCTCGACCTGTCGAACATCTTCAAACAATTCCCGGCCACCGAAAAACTGAATGTGCAAATCATCTCGCCAAAAGGTCAGTCGGGTGCCGAAGTGCGGCCGAGCAATTCGAGCCTGAAACTCTACTGATGATGAACACCGACCGGGCGTGCCCGGTCCTTTGCTTTCCATTTTTCAGCAGGCTCGACTCCGGCTATGACTCAAGCACTCATCGAACTGTCTGACCTGGGCTTTACCTGGCCAGGGCAGGCGCAACTGCTGGACATCCCGGCGTTTCGGCTGGAAGCGGGCGAAACCCTGTTCCTCAAAGGCCCGAGCGGCAGCGGCAAGACCACCTTGCTGGGTTTGCTGGGCGGCGTGCAGACACCCAACCGTGGCAGCATCCGTTTGCTGGGCCATGAGCTGACGCAGCTGTCTTCGGGCGCACGTGATCGCTTTCGGGTCGACCACACCGGTTATATCTTCCAGCAATTCAATCTGCTGCCTTTCCTCTCGGTACGGGAAAACGTCGAGCTGCCCTGTCACTTCTCCAAAGTGCGCACCGAACGCGCCACACAGCGCCACGGCAGCGTGGAAAAAGCCGCCGTCACTCTGCTGGCTCACCTGGGCCTGAATGACCCACAAATGCTCGGCCGACGTGCGGATTCTCTGTCCATCGGCCAGCAGCAGCGGGTTGCCGCCGCACGGGCATTGATCGGCCAGCCACAGTTGGTCATCGCCGATGAACCCACCTCGGCGCTGGACACCGACGCCCGGGAAGCCTTCATCAAACTGCTGTTCGCCGAATGCCGTGAAGCGGGCAGCAGCCTGCTGTTCGTCAGCCATGACCAGAGCCTGGCACCGCTGTTCGACCGCAGCCTGTCGCTGGCGCAACTCAATCGCGCCGCCGTCGCCACAGAGGTTTGAGATGTATCTGTTTCGTCTAGCCATGGCCAGCCTGGCCAACCGCCGCTTCACTGCATTTCTGACTGCTTTCGCTATCGCCTTGTCGGTGTGCCTGTTGCTGGCGGTGGAGCGAGTGCGCACCGAAGCCCGCGCCAGTTTCGCCAGCACCATCAGCGGCACCGACCTGATCGTGGGCGCCCGCTCCGGCTCGATCAATCTGCTGCTGTACTCGGTGTTCCGCATTGGCAATGCCACCAACAACATCCGTTGGGACAGCTACGAGGAAATCGCGCAAAGCAAACAGGTGAAGTGGGCCATCCCCATTTCCCTGGGTGACTCCCACCGTGGTTATCGGGTGATGGGCACCAACCAGAGCTACTTCGAGCATTATCAGTTCGGCCGCCAGCAACACCTGCAACTGGCCCAGGGCCGGGCCTTTGCCAACGATCCCTTCGAGGTGGTACTCGGCGCGGAAGTGGCCGATGCGCTGAAGTACAGCCTCGGCGACAAGCTGGTGCTGGCCCACGGCGTGGCGGCGGTCAGTCTGGTCAAGCACGATGACAAACCGTTCACGGTGGTGGGCATTCTCAAGCGCACTGGCACGCCGGTGGACCGCACCTTGCACATCAGCCTGGGCGGCATGGAGGCCATACATGTCGACTGGCAGAACGGCGTGCCTGCCCACGGCAGCGGCAGGATTTCCGCCGATCAGGCACGCAACATGGACCTCACGCCCAAGGCGATCACTGCCTTCATGCTGGGCCTGAACAGCAAGATCGCCACCTTTTCCATGCAGCGGCAAATCAACGAATTCCGCGGCGAACCACTGCTGGCGATTCTGCCGGGTGTTGCCCTGCAAGAACTGTGGAGCCTGATGGGCACGGCGGAAAAGGCTTTGTTCGTGATCTCGCTGTTCGTGGTGCTGACGGGTTTGATCGGCATGCTCACTGCGATTCTGACCAGCCTGAACGAACGCCGGCGCGAGATGGCTATTCTGCGCTCGGTGGGCGCCCGGCCGTGGCATGTCGCCACGTTGCTGATCCTGGAAGCCTTTGCCCTGGCATTGGCAGGCGTGGTCAGCGGTCTGGTTTTGCTGTATGCGGTCATCGCCGCTGCGCAAGGCTATGTGCAGAGCAACTATGGGTTATTCCTGCCACTGTCACTGCCCAGCGCCTATGAATGGACGCTGCTGGCTGGCATTCTGGGCGCCGCGCTGCTGATGGGCGTGATACCGGCGTGGCGTGCTTATCGGCAGTCGCTGGCCGATGGTTTGTCGATCCGTTTATGAGGATGTTGAACATGCGCCGCCTGTGGCTGATGGTGTTGTTGTCGCTGAGCTTCCCGCTGTGGGCAGCCGAGGCGAGGGTCCTGACCTGGGAAGACATGATCCCGCCGAACGCACCCAAGATCGCACCGATCACCGCACCGATGCATGACCTGTCGAAACTCTCCGATGCGCTGTCGGTGGAAGCTGCACCCGCCGCGCATCAGCAGGCGCCCCACGCCCCGGTGGTCAAGGCGCTGGACGGGCAGACGGTGCGCTTGCCCGGCTATATCGTACCGCTGGAAGTGAGTGAAGAAGGCCGCGTCATCGAGTTTCTGCTGGTGCCGTATTTCGGTGCCTGCATCCACGTGCCGCCACCGCCGTCGAACCAGATCGTGCACGTCACCAGTGAGCTGGGGGTGAAGGTCGATGAGTTGTATCAGCCTTACTGGATCGAAGGGCCAATGCAGGTGAAGGCCTCATCGAGCGAACTGGCCGAGGCCGGGTACAGCATGGAGGCCGATCAGATTCTGGTTTATGAGTTGCCCGATACATAAGCCTGCTGCAGGCAAAGTCGGTGATCCGTTGAACCAGCCCGTCTGTCCGGACCCTAGTCGTTTAAAGGCTTCATTGCGATTTCATTGAGCTGGGTCAAAGCCGCGGTTTAGACACTGAGTACCCTTGGCGCCAGAAAATTCTATCGCCTTTGGAGCCCTCATGAACAAGACCTTGCTCAGCGCTTCCCTTTTCGCGCTGGCGCTCAGCGTGCCCCTCGCCGCCCAGGCTTACCAGGCGGGCGACTTCATCGTCCGCGCAGGCGTGGCCCACGTCGAACCCAACGAAGACAGCGGCGAAATCAAGCTTGACGGCAGCAAAGTGGCTGGCACCAAGGCCACCGCCGATGGTGAAAACCAGCTGGGCCTGACGTTTGGTTACATGATCACGCCGCACATCGGTCTGGAACTGCTGGCCGCCACGCCGTTCAGCCACACAATCTCGGTCAAGGGCCTGGGCCCGGGACTGGATGGCAAGCTGGCGGACGTCAAACAACTGCCTCCAACGCTGTCGTTGCAGTACTACCCGATGGAGGCGTCGTCGAAGTTTCAGCCCTACGCGGGCGTCGGCATCAACTACACCACGTTCTTCGACACCGACCTGACCGGCAATCGCAAGAGTCAGGGCTTCAGCAACCTGAAGATGAAAGACTCCGTCGGCCTCGCTGCGCAGGTGGGCATGGACTACATGCTGACTGACAACTTGCTGGTCAATGCGTCTGTCTGGTATGTGGATATCGACACCGAAGCCACTGTGGATGGGCCGTCAGCGCTGAGCGTGGGCAAGACCAAGGTGAATGTGGATATTGATCCGTGGGTTTATATGGTGGGGGTGGGTTACAAGTTTTGATTTTGGTGGATCTTATTGGCGCGACGACCAATGCTTAAAGTCAATTGCACCGTGGCGCGCGATCCCCCACCTTATATGGGGCCTGTAGGAGCGCACGAGCACCGCGAGGCCGCGATAGCGGTCTTTCCGATACACCGCTATCGCGGCCTCGCGGTGCTCGTGCGCTCCTACAACAAATCTGCGACTGTCGCAGGGTGTCAATCGCAACGCTGCCATATGCGTGACACCGCGAATAGAGCGTCGGCAGGCTGAGTGGAGGTGCCGCAGATGCCATAAGCGCGCCTTCAATTTGAGCCACACGCCAGCTTCACACTCACTCACCCACGGCTTTTATAATCAGCGCCCCAACAACCTCGCCAACCCCACATTGAGCGGCGTAGGCTCGTCAACGTTGTAACGCGCCAGCAACCGTCCGTTATCAGCACGGGAATGCCGAATGTCACCCGAACGTGCAGCCTGGTAAGTCACCACAGGCGCCGCCCCGACCACTTCAGCGAGTGCCGCCAGCAACTGGTTCAACGACGTGGCGCTATTGAGGCCGACGTTCACCGCGCCCGCTTCAACCTGCGGCAGCTCCAGCGCCTGCACCAGCAGCTTCACCACATCCCCGACGTAGAAAAAATCCCGGGTCTGCTCGCCGTCGCCAAACACTGCGATGGGCAGGCGCTTCTGCGCGCGTTCGGCAAAGATGCTGATCACACCTGAATAAGGCGATGACGGGTCCTGACGCGGCCCGAAAATATTGAAGAAACGAAAGATCGCAGGCTGCATTTCGTGCTGACGGGCGTAAAACTCCAGATAGTACTCACTGGCCAGCTTGTCCGAGGCGTAAGGGGTCAAGGGCGCCTTGGGGATGTCTTCGCTGATCGCCTCGCCTTCGCCGTTATTGCCATAAACCGCAGCGCTGGAGGCGAACACTACGCGCTTGATACCCGCCTGACGCATGGCTTCGCAGACATTCAGCGTGCCGATGAAATTGCTCTGATGGGTGCGCACCGGGTCGTCCACCGACGCCTGCACTGACGCCACCGCTGCCAGATGCGCCACCGCCTTGCAGCCTTCGGCCGAGCGGGAAACCAGCGCTGCGTCGGCCACATCGCCGACGATCAACTCGATTCGCGGGTTGTCCAGCGCCAGGTTGCTGCGCTTGCCGGTGGAGAGATCATCGAGTACGCGCACCGCGTGGCCCCTGGCCAACAGCGCATCGGCCAGATGCGAGCCGATGAAGCCCGCACCGCCGGTGATAAGGACAGGAGCATCAGACATGACGGTAATAACGATCCAGTAGGTTCGGCAGCCCTGCGCGCCAGGCGCGGGGTTTGATGCCGAAAGTATGAAGAATTTTCTTGCAGGCCAGCACGGCGTGCTGCGGCTCGTCGCTGACGTCGGCACCGGCGGCGTGGGCCTGGGCCGTCGGTGCCTCAACCGCCAGCGGATGCAGCAGCCGCGCCTCGGTGAGCACCGCCTGCCCCAGCGCCAGTGGTGTGGTCGCCTCGTGGCCGGCGTAGTGATACACACCCCACAGCGGCGCCTCGCAATCGAGCTGCTTGAGCACGGCAAGAATGACCCGGGCGGCGTCGTCCACCGGTGTCGGGTTGCCACGGCGGTCATCCGCCATAAACAGCTCCTGGGGTGATTCGGCGCGGCTCAGGAAACGACCCAGCACCCCATCGACGCTGTCGTCCAGCAGCCAGCCGAAGCGCAGCAGCAGATGCTGCGGGCAACTGGCGCGCACACTCTGCTCGATACGCAGCAGGGCCTGACCGCGTGCGCCCAGCGGGATGGGTTCGTCCTTTTCGCTGTAGGCCGTGGCCCGCGAGCCGTCGAAGACCCGGTAGCTGGAAGGCTGCATCAGTACGATGTTGTGGTGCTGACACAGTTGCGCGAGGCGTTCGACGGCGTGTTCCTGGGCCGCAAGGCGCGCCGCAGGTACCGACTCCGCCTGAAACCAGTCGAAGTAGTAGGCAAGGTTGATCAACGCATCGGGGCGGGTATCGTCGAGCAGTTGCGTCAGACTCGCCGCGTCCCAGCCGTCTTGCGGTGGACGTGGTGCCAGGAAGTTGATGTCTTCCTCGGCACCTAGACGAATCAGCGCCTGCCCGAGGGCATTCCCGCCGCCCAACAGCATAAGGCGCATTCGCATAAAGTCAGCAGGCTCGGTATCGAATTCATGAAGTGAAATTTGAAACGTCTGCAAACATATCACGTTGCCGCCTGACGCCCAACCGTTGCGGCCCGTGGGAAGTTTCCGGGTCAATGGGCAAGGCCCGACAGCCATGGCGCTGCCGACCGGAGGCGCTTGCATCTTCACCCGTGCACCCTCATTAATCGGGCATGAATCTGCCCCTCATTCCCGACCCCGCACTCGAAGGTTTTCACCCGGCCGTGAGCGCCTGGTTCCGTGACACCTTCCCGGCTGTTACCCCCGCGCAGGCCCGGGCCTGGCCGTTGATCAAGGCGCGTCAGTCGACGTTGATCGCCGCGCCCACCGGTTCGGGCAAGACCCTGACCGCGTTCCTTGCCGTGCTCGACGACCTGGTGCATCAAGGCCTGGCCAACGGCGGCGAGCTGCCGGAGCAGACCTTCGTGGTCTACATTTCGCCGCTCAAGGCGCTGTCCAACGACATTCAGATCAACCTGCAGAACCCGCTGGCAGGCATCACCGGACAATTGCAGCACATGGGGTTGCCGGGGCTGCGCATCAGCACTGCCGTGCGCACCGGCGATACGCCGCAAAAAGAGCGCACGGCCATGCGCAAGACCGCGCCGAA
Source organism: Pseudomonas viridiflava (assembly GCF_900585905.1). Taxonomy (GTDB): domain Bacteria; phylum Pseudomonadota; class Gammaproteobacteria; order Pseudomonadales; family Pseudomonadaceae; genus Aquipseudomonas. The sequence goes on along the minus strand of NZ_UTVH01000116.1, from coordinate 85,530 downwards.
CGTGCTGGTGACCACCCCCGAATCGCTGTATGTACTGCTCGGCTCGGATTCCGGGCGGCGCATGCTGGCGACGGCGCGCACGGTCATCGTCGACGAAATTCACGCCATCGCCGCGGGCAAGCGCGGCAGCCACCTGGCGTTGAGCCTTGAGCGGCTGCAGGCGCTGTGCAGTGAACCGCTGTTGCGCATCGGGCTGTCGGCAACACAGAAACCCATCGAGCGGGTCTCGCGCTTCCTGGTCGGTGCCGATCCCGTCACGCGGCCCTGCGCCATTGTCGACATCGGTCACGCCCGCCCTCGCGATCTGGGTATCGAGGTGCCACCGGTGGCCCTCGGGCCGATCATGGCCAACGATGTCTGGCAATTGGTCTACGACCGGCTCGCCGTGCTGGCCCGGGAGCACCGCACGACGCTGATTTTCGTCAATACCCGGCGCATGGCTGAACGCATGGCGCGCTATTTGAGCGAGCGCCTGGGCAAGGAGGCCGTGGCTGCGCACCATGGCAGCCTCGCCAGAGAGCAGCGGCTGGACGCCGAGCAACGTCTCAAGCGTGGCGATTTGCAGGTACTGATCGCCACCGCATCGCTGGAGCTGGGCATCGATATTGGCGACGTCGACCTGGTCTGCCAGATCGCTTCGCCGCGCTCCATTGCCGCGTTCTTGCAGCGGGTCGGGCGATCCGGCCACCACGTTGGCGGCACGCCCAAGGGCCGCCTGTTCGCCACCTCCCGCGATGATCTGATCGAATGCGCTGCGCTGCTCGACTGCGTACGCCGGGGCGAGCTGGACATCCTGCGCATCCCCAAAGCCCCGCTGGATGTGCTCGCGCAGCAGATCGTCGCCGAAGTCAGTTGCCAGGAATGGCAGGAAGACGCGCTGCTGCAGATGTTCCGCCAGGCCTCGCCCTACGCCGAGCTGGACAGCGCCCATTTCCAGGCCCTGCTGAGCATGCTTGCCGACGGCTATAGCGGGCGTCAGGGCGTGCGCGGCGCCTATCTGCATCGCGACGCCCTGACCCGCACCCTGCGCGCACGGCGCGGCAGCAAGCTGACGGCGGTGACCAGCGGCGGTACCATCCCGGACAACGCCGATTACAGCGTGCTGCTCGAACCTCAAGCGCTGAACATCGGCACCGTCAACGAAGATTTTGCCGTCGAGAGTCAGGCTGGGGACATCTTTCAGCTGGGCAACACCTCGTATCGCATTTTGCGTCTGGACGCTGGCAAGGTGCGGGTCGAAGACGCCCACGGCCAGCCGCCCACCATTCCGTTCTGGCTGGGCGAGGCGCCCGGGCGCAGCGACGAGTTGTCATTTGCCGTGGCACGCCTGCAGGGCCATGTCGACGAGTTGCTGGGCGCCCATCCTGGCGAGTTGCAGCCCTGCATCGACTGGCTGATGGACACCCTGGGGCTGAACCTGGCCAGCGCCGAACAGATGGTCGATTACCTGGCCCGGACCCGCTCGGTGCTGGGCGCCCTGCCGTCCCAGGACACGCTGATCATGGAGCGCTTTTTCGATGAGTCCGGCGGCACGCAGCTGATTATTCATACCCCGTTCGGCAGTCGGCTGAACCGCGCCTGGGGCCTGGCGCTGCGCAAACGCTTCTGTCGCACCTTCAATTTCGAATTGCAGGCCGCCGCCAGTGAAGACGCCATCGTGCTGTCGCTGTCCACCAGCCACAGCTTCGAGCTTGATGAGGTCTGGCGCTATCTGCAGTCCAACAGCGCCGAGCATCTGCTGATTCAGGCGGTCCTCGACGCGCCACTGTTTGGCGTGCGCTGGCGCTGGAATGCAGGCACCGCGTTGGCGTTGCCGCGTTATACCGGGGGGCGCAAGGTTGCTCCTCAATTGCAGCGGATGAAGAGTGAAGACCTGATTGCCACGCTGTTCCCGGATCAGATCGCGTGCCTGGAAAACATCGTCGGCGAGCGCGATGTGCCGGACCACCCGCTGATCGAGCAGACGCTGGAGGACTGCCTGCACGAAGCCCTGGATGCCGAGGGCTGGCTGGCGTTGTTGCGGCGCATGGAGAACGGCGAGGTGCGCCTGATCGCCCGCGATCTGCCTGCGCCCTCGCCGCTGGCCGCAGAGATACTCAACGCCCGGCCTTATGCCTTTCTCGATGACGCGCCGCTGGAAGAGCGCCGCACCCAGGCTGTGCTCAATCGGCGCTGGAGCGACCCGCAGTCCAGCGACGATATGGGTGCGCTGGATGCCGACGCCATTCTCGCCGTCAGCGAAGAAGCCTCGCCGCAGCCGCAGAACCTGGATGAAATGCACGAAGCGTTGATGAGCCTCGGCGCGGTGACGGGCGAAGAAGCCCTGGCGCGAGCCGACTGGTCGGGCTGGCTGCAAAAACTGGCGCGCTCGGGCCGCGCCACGCGCCTGCAAGTCGGCCCTGAACAGGCGCTCTGGGTGGCGCTGGAACGCTTGACCTTCGCCCAGGCGATTTATCCACAGGCGCACATGCAGCCGACGTTATGCGCCCTGCCCGGCTTCGATGAGCACTGGCAACGTGATGAGGCCATGGTTGAACTGGTGCGCGCCCGGCTGAGCGGCGTTGGTCCCATGAGCGTGGCAGACATCGCCCGGCCGCTGGGCCTGAACACCAGCGATGTCAGCCAGACGCTGGCGCGGCTGGAGAATGAAGGCTATGTCTTGCGCGGCCGCTTCAGCCCCGGCGCCAGCGATGATCAATGGTGCGAGCGGCACCTGCTGGCGCGCATCCATCGTTACACCGTAAAACGTCTGCGCCGAGAGATAGAGCCGGTTTCGTTACAGGACTTCATGCGTTTCCTGTTCGACTGGCAGCACCTGTCGGCAACCACGCAACCTCAAGGTCAGGCCGCGCTGGGCCAGGTGATTGCGCAACTTGAAGGCTTCAGTGCAGCGGCCGGTGCCTGGGACAGCGACCTGCTGCCCGCGCGCCTCAAGGATTATTCGCCGGGCTGGCTGGACGAGATCTGCCGCAGCGGCAAAGTGGTCTGGACCCGGCTGGCGGCCAGCAACAAGACCGGCGTGGTAGCGTCCCGTGGCACACCGGTGGTGCTGCTGCCGCGCAGCCAGGTCGGGCTGTGGCGCGGGCTGATCGGCCAGCCGCACGTCGATGAACTGTCGCCAAAGGCGCAGAAGGTGCACGCCGCGCTTGCCAGCCAGGGCGCGCTGTTTTTCGATGAACTGGTCAGCGAAGCGCACCTGCTGCGCGCGGAGCTGGAAATTGCCCTGCAGGAGCTGGTCGCCGCCGGGCTGGTCAACGCCGACAGTTTTGCCGGGCTGCGGGCGTTGATCACTCCCGCCAGCAAACGCTCGGCTTACAGCGGCCGACGCGGCCGGGGCGCGCTCATCGGCGGCATGGACGATGCGGGACGCTGGGCGCTGTTACGCGGCGCGCCGCCAGCCGACAACCTCGAACAGCAGCAACGTCGCGGCCATGCCTCGCCAACGCTGGAGCACATCGCGATGACCCTGTTGCGTCGTTACGGCGTAGTGTTCTGGCGACTGCTGGAGCGCGAGGCCGACTGGCTACCGAGCTGGCGCGAGCTGCTGCGCACGTTTCATCGCCTGGAGGCGCGCGGCGAAATCCGTGGCGGACGCTTTGTCAGTGGCCTGGCCGGTGAGCAGTTTGCGTTGCCGGAAGCCATTCCCGTGTTACGGGAAATCCGCAACCGCCCGCTGGACGGCAGCCTGATCAGCCTGAGCGGGGTCGACCCGCTGAATCTGGTGGGCACTCTGCTGCCGGGCAGCAAAGTCCCGGCGCTGATCGGCAGCCGTCTGGTCTACCGCGACGGCATCCCTGCCGCCGCTGTCATTGCTGGCAAACCGCAGTACTGGCTCGAACTGGACCCGGAAGCGATGGCCCGGCTGCGCGAGCGCCTGCTGCGCTGAGCGCCGGGTTCAGGCGTCAGGGCCTGGGCTGAACCGGCGGGCTTTCCGAGCCGTCGGGGTTGACCAGATTGCCCTTGCCGGATGCGGGCGGCGCGTCGGCATCCACCATCAGTTGCGTCGCTGGCGCCGCCAGCGGGCTGATCACGGTTTGTGGATAAGTCTGCGCGAAACGAACATCCGAGGCTTTATCCACAAGCTTTTTCAGGCGCTCGTTGAACGCACGGCCGACGGCGTACTGGCCACCGGACGAGGTGCGGAACTGCGCCGTCAACACCACGCCGTTGAGATCCATGCGGTCGACACCGAACACTTCCAGCGGGCCTTGCAGATTGCTCTTGAGCAAAAGGTCATCAGTGAGCGACTGGCCCACCTCGCGAATCAGCGACAGCGCACTGTCGATGTTGGAGTCGTAAGTGAACTGTACCGAGAAGAAGGCGTAGGCAAACTGACGGGACTGGTTGGTCACCGCCTTGATCTGGCCGAACGGCACCGAGTGCACAAAACCCTTGCCGTCGCGCAGGCGCACGGTGCGAATAGTGAGGCTCTCGACAGTGCCCGAATGGCCCGTGCTGAGCACCACCCAGTCGCCGATGGAGAAGGTGTCTTCAATGATGATGAACAGGCCGGTAATCACGTCCTGCACCAGTTGCTGGGAACCGAAACCGATGGCCAGCCCGACCACCCCGGCACCGGCCAGCAGCGGCGCGACGTTGATGCCCAGGTTGGCCATGGTGGTAATGGCGCAAATCACCACCAGGACGATTTTGATCGCATTGCGCAGCAGCGGCAGTATGGTCTTGATCCGGGTGCTGGGCTGGCGCGAGGAGCGATGATGCAGCGGGGTTTTCAGCGCTTCCTGAATAGCCGTATCGAGCACCACCCAGAACAGCCAGGTCACCAGCAGGATCAGCCCGATACTGCTCAAAGAGTCGCTGATCGCCCGGCCCAGGGTGTTGCGCTGAGCGAATTCGAACAGCGAAAAGCCCCAGATGCGGCCCAGTACTTCGATGAAGGCGACAGCCAGGCCGATCCTTACGACAGCGTGCACCAGGCTCAGCAAACGCGCCTTGTAGACGCGGCCGCCACGGCCCTCCAGCTGTGAAGGCCGGAACAGATGCTGGAACACGGTGCTCAGAAACACCGTGCTGATCAGCAGCACGGTGGTGAACAGCGCGCAACGCAGCGCTTTCTGGCTGTCTTCACCGGCACCGATCAGGCTGATGGCCGAGACCAGAATCATCAGCAGGATCGGCAAGTACCAGAGATTGGAAAAAATCTTCAGCGATTCCTGCAGCGCCGGGCGGGCCAGCCGGCTGCTCAGCGGGCGGTTGCGAATCAGGTGGGCGATGGGGCGACGCACCTTGATCACCAGAATGCAGAACACCACCGAGGCAAACAGCCCGGTTAACACGGCGACGCTGGTGGTCACGTTGTTGCCGATCTGGCGGGCAATCTGCGGGCTGGTCAGCGCATCACTCAGTGCGGCCATGAAGCCGATGACGAACAACGGCTTGGGGCAGAACCTGCGGATCACACGCACTGCGGCGCGCTTGTGCCCGGCATTGAACATGACGATCACGCACAGCAGCACCGAGGTCGACACGATGCCGCTGCTGGTGGCGTAGGCCAGGCACAGCGCCAGGGCGCGGCCCACGGACAGGGGCAGCATGTGGCTGACATACAGCGTCAATGGCAGGCTGATGATCGCCGGCAACGTGTACGGCAGGACGTAGTTGAGCAACGCCTGACTGCGCTCGCGCACTTGCAGGAAAGGCCGCCGATTCAAACGCAGCGCAATAAAGCCGCCCAGGGTGGTCAGCAGGGCAAAGGAGCCGATCCAGACAAACGACAGGATCAGGAAGTCGCCGGTCACTTCCCATTTCGAGCGCTCCGAGGGCTTGCTCACCAACTTGTCCAGCTCATTGGCTGCGCGGTCGGCACGCAGGCGCCAGGTGTCGAGCAGTTTGCCGTCCAGAGACAGTGTGCCCTGCACATCGTCGATGCTGGTGCTGATGGCGCCCAGCAGACCGCCCTGCGTCAGGATTTCCGGCGCGGCAGGTTCCTGCGGGGCGTCTGCGGCCGGTGCTGCTGCAGGCGCTGCCGGAGCGGCCGCTGGCTCGGCAGCTTGAACGTTGAGGCTGCCGGCACACAGCAACAGGCACATTAACGCGAACGACTTGAAGTTGAACAAAACGCGGGGCGCTCCCTATGGCATTGGGCGACTGAATCGGGCCAGGCAATCAGGCCAAGAGAAATGGATTCGCATTGGCCTGACAAGTTCGGTCATGGGCCGTAATTGCACCCGTTACCGTTGGTGAAACCACAACGAACCTTTCTCCCGCAGGCCACGTCCTAACTGCACTAGACGGCCAGCCGACGAATTTCGCTCGCCAGGGAGTACCACGTTCAATGCTTATCAATCTGCAGCCACGTTACCGCCCTTATTCCGATGCCGCAGGCGGCTGGGGCTCGGCGAAATCGGTCATGACCATTCTCTGGCGCGAGCAGGCACCGTTCAAAGGTGCCTATGCCCTGACCCGGCAGAACAAACCGGGGGGTTTTGGCTGCGTTAGTTGCGCCTGGGCCAAGCCCGGCAAGACCCACCCGCTGGAGTTCTGCGAAAACGGCGCCAAGGCCACCGCCTGGGAGCTGACCTCGAACCGCACGAGCCCGGCGTTTTTTGCCCGCCATAGTCTCACCGAACTGCTGCAATGGCGTGACTATGATCTGGAGCAGCATGGCCGCCTGACTCACCCCATGCGCTATGACCCGCTAAGCGATCGCTATCAGGAAACCAGCTGGGAGCAGGCCTACCGCGAAATCGGTGCGCAGTTGCGCGCGCTTGAGCCCGACAGCGTCGCCTTCTACGCCTCAGGCCGGGCTTCGCTGGAAGCCTCGTTCATGTATCAGTTGTTCGCCCGGGCCTACGGCACCAACAATCTGCCGGACAGCTCGAACATGTGCCACGAAAGCACTTCGGTCGGCCTGCAGGAGAGCCTCGGCGTGCCGGTCGGCACGGTGACCCTGGAAGACTTCAAGCACAGCGACTGCATCTTTTTCTTCGGCCAGAACGTCGGCAGCAACAGCCCGCGCATGCTCCATGACCTCAAGGATGCGCGGGATCGCAATGTGCCCATCGTGACCTTCAACCCGATTCGCGAGCGCGGCCTTGAGCGTTTCGTCGATCCGCAGTCGCCAGTGCAGATGCTGGGCCCGGACTCGACCCTGATCAGCACGCAATACCATCAGGTGGCAATCGGCGGCGACATGGCGGCGGTGACCGGCATCGCCAAGGCGCTGTTCGAGATGGACAAGGCCGCGCTGGTCAAAGGCGAGGCGCCGATCATCGACGAGCCCTTTATCGCCCAGCACACCGAAGGTTTTGCCGAGTTCGCCAGCAGCGTGCGCAATGCGCAATGGGATGCCCTGGAACGCCGCTCAGGCCTGAGTCGCGCCGCCATGGAAGCGGCAGCGACCACCTATGCCCGCAGCGAGCGGGCAATGATCATCTACGGCATGGGCATCACTCAGCATCGCAAAGGCGTCGACACCGTGCAGATGCTGGTCAATCTGTTGCTCCTGCGCGGCAACATTGGCAAGCCGGGCAGCGGTATCTGCCCGGTGCGTGGCCATTCCAATGTGCAGGGCCAGCGCACCGTCGGCATCACTGAAGACCCCGGCAAAGTGCCCGTGGACAAGATCGAATCGCTGTTCAGCTTCAAGGTGCCAGAGAACAAAGGCCGCGCCACAGTGGAAACCTGCGAAGGCATTCTCGATGGCAGCGTGCGCGGTTTCATTGGCCTGGGCGGCAACTTCCTGCGCGCCATTCCGGATACTTCGCGCATGGAACCGGCGTGGAAAACCCTGGAGCTGAGCGTACAGATTGCGACCAAACTCAACCGCACTCATCTTGTCGCCGCCAAGAATGCCTGGCTGCTGCCGTGCCTGGGCCGCATTGAAATCGATCGCCAGGACGGTCAGCCACAGAGCTACAGCACCGAAGACAGCACCGGCTGTATCCGTGGCTGGAAAGGCATCGGCGAACCCGCCCATGAACAGCTGCGGGCCGAGAACGCGATTATTGCCGGGCTGGCCCAGGCCACACTGAGCGGCAATGAAGGCATCGACTGGGAAGGCTGGCGCCGCGACTACAGCCAGGTTCGCCAGGCGATCGCGGCCGTCTACCCGGCCATCTTCCACGACATGGAAACGCGCATGTGGGAGCCCGGCGGTTTTCACAAACCTGTCGCCGCGGCGCAACGCGAATGGAACACCGACAGCGGACGCGCCCGCTTCGTCGCCCCGGCAACGCTGGATGAAGACGACGACCTCGACATCGGGCCAGATCGCCGCGACGTCCTCCAATTGATGACGCTGCGCAGCAATGATCAGTTCAACACCACGATCTACGGCTACGACGACCGCTTTCGCGGTGTCAGTGGTACGCGCACAGTGATTTTCATGAACCGCAGCGACATTGTCCGCCTGGGTTTCGCGGCCGGCGAATGGGTCATGCTGACCACTGCCATCGACCCGCAGACGCCGCGTCAGGTCGGGCCGATGCAGATCATCGCTTACGACATCCCCCAGGGGTGCAGCGCCGCGTACTACCCGGAATGCAACCCGCTGATTCCGCTCTGGCATTACGCCGAGCGCAGCAGGGTGCCCGCTGCCAAATCAGTGCCGATCACCTTGACTGCAGCGACTCCTGGGCCCACCGAACGCAAGAACGCAATCCCGGCCAAGGATTTGCAGATCTGAAACAGCTTGACGATGGTAGAACGATCGTTCTACCCTCGCCGCCATGACGACATCAACCACTATTGGTGTGCAGGACAAAATCCTGCACACCGCCGAACAGCTCATCTACCGCAACGGCATTCACGCCATGGGCATGGACCTGCTGGTGCGCACATCCGGCGTGGCGCGCAAAAGCATCTATCGCTACTACGCCACCAAGGAGGATGTCGCCGTACAGGCGCTGAGCGCCCGGGATGTGCGCTGGATGCACTGGCTCCGATCCGAAACCGACAAGGCTCAGGGCGCCGAGGCGCGCATCCTTGCGCTGTTCGATGTGCTCAAAGGCTGGTTCGCGTCCGAAGGCTTCCGGGGCTGCGCCTTTATCAACACGGCAGGTGAAATCGGCGACCCCGCAGACCCCATCCGCCAGTTGGCCAAAACCCACAAACTCAAGCTTCTGGAGTACCTGCTTGAGCTGTGCGAGCCGCTCAAGGTTGAACAGCCCGAGCCGCTGGCCAGGCAGCTGCTGCTGTTGATTGATGGCGCAATTACCCTCGCGCTGGTCATCGGCGACCCTGACGCCGCCGACAACGCGCGGCACATGGCGCAACTGCTGCTCGAATCCACACGCAAAAGATCCGCCCACCCCACCTGACCGTCCCGAGGTACTGCCATGTCATCCAGCCAGGAAACCCGTCCACCCCTGCCGCCGTTCACCCGCGAGTCAGCCATTGAAAAAGTCCGCCTGGCCGAAGATGGCTGGAACGGGCGCGACCCGGAAAAAGTCGCGCAGGCCTACACGCCAGACACGCAGTGGCGCAACCGCGCCGAGTTTGCGAGCAACCGCGAAGAGGCCAAGGCTTTCCTGACGCGCAAATGGGCCAAAGAACTGGACTACCGCCTGATCAAGGAGCTCTGGGCGTTCAGCGATGACCGTATTGCCGTGCGCTACGCCTACGAATGGCACGATGACTCAGGCAACTGGTTCCGTTCCTATGGCAACGAAAACTGGGAGTTCGCTGCCAATGGCCTGATGGCCAACCGCTTCGCCTGCATCAACGACATGCCGATCAAGGAATCGGAACGCAAGTTTCACTGGCCTTTGGGTCGTCGCCCGGATGATCACCCGGGCCTGTCCGATCTGGGTCTTTGATTACAGGTCTTGAAATAGCGCGGTACGCTACTCGCTTGGCGCACTGTTAATCTGTAGACTACATTTAACTGTTAATGTGTCTACAGATTATTTCGAGGTATTTGCTGTGTCGGCAGTTGCCAATCCCCAGATTTTTACCAAAGAGCAATGCGCCACCGGCTTGCGGGCGGCAGTGGCGATTCTGGAAAAGTGGCAGGCCTCGAATGATCAGGCCTGCCGTATTTTACGGATTTCGCGCAGCACCCATGCGCGCGCCAATCAACAGGACCCCGCCTGGTCGGTCAGCCTGGACGCTGATCAGATGCAGCGCATCAGCTTCGTGCTAAACATCCATGCCGCTCTGCGCCTGGTGTTCGACAACCCCGAGAACGTCTATGGCTTCCCGGCCATGGTCAACCACAACGAGTTCTTCAACGGCCGCACGCCCCTGGAAATCATGGCCCAAGGCGACATGATTTCGCTGTACGAAACTTTTCGTCGTATTGACGTGCTGCGGGGAGGCCTATGGTAAAGGTTCGCCAGTTAGCAAAGCTTGCGCGCGAACAGCAGCGGGCCTATCGGCTGGTCAATTCGAAATTTCCGCCCATCGACCTGTTCGATGACGTGGCCAATGCGGATGAATTCGAAGCGCTTTATCAGATCCAGGCGTTGACCAATCCCAGGCTGCTCAATCAGGCCGGGCGCCTGGAGCTGATCCCGGTTGCGCAAATCCCCTTCGGCATTACCGGCTGCTCCTACGCCACCGCCCCCTTCACCCACGTCAATGCCGAAGGCTCACGGTTCAGCGATGGCAGTTACGGCGTGCTCTATCTGGCCGACACCCTGGACACGGCGCTGGCCGAGGTGCGTTATCACCAGAACGCCTACTGGTCCAGGGTGCAGGGCCTGAACTACGAGCGCTTTGTGTTTCGCGGGTTGTCCTGCGTGTTCAACGAGACCGGCCTGCTCGACGCGGCGTCAGTGCCGATGAGCGACCCCATTTACCACCCCGACGATTACAGCCATGGTCATCTGCTGGGCCGCGAACTGCGCGACCAGGGCCACAAGGGCCTGCGTTACCAGTCAGTGCGCGCCCCCGGTCAGCTGTGCTGGGCCCTGATGACGCCCCGCCCGGTGGCCTCGATCATTCAGACCGCGCACTACGAGATGATCTGGAACGGGCAAGTGACCAGCGTCAGCCAGATCAATCAGGTGTAAAGGCTCACATAAGGCGGTTATTTGTGTGAGTGAACATGCTCAATAAGAGGCAGAGTTGTGGGAGTGAGCTTGCTCACGAAGGGGCCGGGGCAGCCGCTCCATCTTCACCGCCCTGAATGCCGCTTTCGTGAGCAAGCTCACTCCCACCGGGGGAGGTCGCTGAGCCTGCTCTGAATTGACCTGAACATCTGCGAGCCAATCGATTAAAAGAACGCCCTTAAATTAAATATTTTGTAGACCCGGGAAACCTCGGAAAGCGTCTTTTGGTGCGATATATTCACTTATCTTGTTCTTTATATCCGCCAGTGGCGTGTCATCTTCACAGGCAGCGCGAAGATCTCGCCAGAACAGGTTGGTTTCCAGGCCAAAGCGTGCCTCAGGGCCAAGCTTATCCTCCTCGATCGTGCCCGCCATGTACTCATCGGTGACGTGATCAGCACCGTCCAGCCCCAGGCCAAGGTACGTATGATACGTACCAAGTTGCATGCCAATATCATGAAGATAAGAGCTTTTCACCTCATCCCAGCTAACGTCCTCCCCGACTCTTTTAGCCAATGCCTGAACATCTTCCCAGTTGCGTTCGATTGAAACCATTGCCTTATGAAAATCGCTGTTGGCGCGCAGGCAGGTGTGATGTCCGGCCTCCTCCGGCTGTATGGGTTCGCCGAGTTCGGCCAAGCGCATGTTGCCGATCAGGTGCAACGAAAACTCATGCACCAGCACTGCGATGCTTGCTGATAAAGACTGCCCTGAGGCGATGCTGACCTCAGCCCTTTTCTCCGTATAGGGGATGAAGTCCATGTCTTCGAAGTTTGGATGTACTACAGAGGTCTGCCCCTCCACCCCATCATCAAGGTCTTCATCCTTGTACAGGCTGACCTGATTAAAGTCGGAAAATACCTCGCCCCCAATAAATCGAGCACAGTGTTCAAGCACTTTGAATTCACCGTAGCTGAAACTATCGTCGTCGTTATCGACGTGTAACGGCACAGGACGAAGAGGTTCGCCAAACTCGGCACGGAGCTGATTGATTCGAGTTTTATACTGCATGCGGGCTTCAACCAGTTTCTGGTTCAGCGGCAGAGTGCCTGAGGCATGCTGTGCGTAAGCAGCTTTACGGGCGGTTGCAAAATCCTGTTGCGCCTTGGTTATTTCATTTTGGAGGTCGTGTGAACCGTGTAAATGGGGGGCATCGCTGGTGATGCTCGCATTGGGGGCAGAAGCCGGAATGTGGTTCGAGTGAGATGAAAGACGGTTGAACATGAGTCCCTCTGATAGTGGCGGTGGTGCCTCTGAAGACAGCGGCAATTGAGACAGTCCAGCCAAGGGCGGTCGAGGTCCGGCCAATAGGCTAGCGGGTCCTTACTCCCGGGCAGCTCTGCGTGGTTTCAGGCCCTTAGTGGTCCTCTGTCGATAACGGTTCCCGCCCTGCCTCTGTGCCGCTGATGGCTAGCTTCCCGCTGATTATCCTGGGGCCACGCGGGTCCGGTTTACACGTGTAATGACAAGCCTGCGTTACCAGTCCGTGCGCGCCCCCGGCCAGGTCTTGCGTACCCTGATGACACCCCGCCCGGTGGCCTCGATCATTTAGGCTGCACACGACGAAATGATCTGGAACGGGCAAGTGACCAGTGCCAGCAAGATCAATCAGGTGTGAGGCTGAAAAGGGAAGTTGTGCTTGCAGCGGGGCTGTCAATGTCACAGCAGGCAAGGCAAACCGCTGATATCTTTCAAATTTTAAATCAGGAACCGCATCAGCTAACCAACCACTAAGGTTTCAAGTTCTCTGATTCCCGCGGAAGGAATAGCCATGCAAGTCAACCGCTCACTCTCTCCTGTCAGCCATCATACGCAGCTGGATGGGGCTCATAACACCGAAGCGTCGGGCATTGAGCCCACCAAAAACGCAGCAAAGAGCGACCTCAGAAAACGCATCACCCAACGCAGCGAAGAATCTCTGATGCGCCTGCGTCTGCACGGCAATTCGACACAAAAGGACTTGGCCGATGCGGCCTACAGAACCCTGCGCAATGACTTGTTTATGGAAAACCCGGCGAGAGAAATTCCAGTACGCCAGTTTGGCGTTGGCACGACGCTGAATCAACGGGAAGGCATTCTGCTGGCCAACTTCATGCCCCACGACGGCGCACTGAAACTCGTGGCGCTGTGTTTCCGCCCCCACCGCTTTTTTGAAAGCGAAGCCGGCGGTATGGATAAGGTCCTGCTCGACGACGCGCGTGATTTGCCGCCCGTTGACATCATGCATGATCAGCGTTTGGCAAACTTGCCTGACACACAGGCCCTCAGGGATGAAAAGCAGACTGAAACCGGCGCGTCTGCTCATGCCGCCGAGCCTGAACCCGCACCCCTCTCGCAAGAGGAGGCTGCAGCAGCCGAGCACAAGCAACAGGCAGATATGGATGCAGCGCGCGCGAACATAATGAAGATGGATCGTGACTTCAACAGCACGCCCATGTACGAGCACATGGTGAATAGTCTGGCGGAAAAGTCCATAGCGCAAGGGGATTACAAAGACATGTCAAAAGCTCGTCTCGCCGCCCATGCCACCTTGGCGAAGGGCAAGGTGCGAGTAGAGGCAAACGCGCTTGGGAATAAGATCAAGAGCCCATTCAGTGCAGCGGGCAGGGAGTTACGCGGTCATATGCCTGATTCAATTAAGCGCATGATGAACAAACCGGCCCCCATACCCACACCCCCCATCGCACCACAGGGTCCGCAGTTCAAGTTCGACAAGGACGAATTTGTCAACTTCTATGAGGATCACTGGTTAACAGTCAACGAGCCCATGGGCAAACTGGCCAAAGACAAAGCCAAACCAGTTCAGGGGCGAGAGACGACGCCTCCACCTGCTGCGACCGCCCCTGCCTTGCCAAGTCGCCGGCAGGGTCTGCTGGGAAGTGACAATCTGATCCGCCAGTTGAACGATGAGCTGTACAAGGGGCGTCGGGGCGCCAGAGTTATCGACCCTGATACTGCGAAAGCCTTGAATCTACAGCTGAACGAGGCACGCGCATCCAGCGGCACACCGACCATGGCAGCCCGCCAAACGCTGCTGACTGCAAGTGAAGGCGCTGACGCTTCCAATGTACAGCGAGACAGCGAGGCCTCCAGCATCACTCCAAGCCAGCTGAGCGGCTTGCGTCAAAGATTACCGCAGCAATGACGTGCGCAACTGGATGCCGAGGGTCAGGATGTGATCGCCAGCGCCGACAAAACTGACTGAAACCAGGACTTGGACGAGGGACAGGGCAGTCTTCTGACCTGTGCCCCGCCCAGCCATTCGCGGTGCAGGGCAGATGAGGTCGTCATTGGGGTGCTGGCAGCTCATGCCCGTGGTCGACTCTTTGGTAAGGAGCTCGCCGCCCTCATTCATTTTCTCGGTGGGGCCGCCATACCATCCAGCGATCGTTTTGTTGCCAGCGGAGTCCCGGGTGCTGCTGCACCAACGGCGAGAGGGCCTGCGTGATCCGCTTAACCACACTGCCCCGCATACACGCAAGGTTCTAATCGTTTGAACCGCCGTTGCTTTGGCTATTGCCCACGCGCCTGTCACTGACCTGTGGCGATTGCCCGCCAAAGCTCACCCCTCAAGCGTTTGTCCCAGCCGTCATGCCAAAATCGACGCCTGCGCCCATTTCCCGCTGCTCAGCCAGACGCCCATGCAGCACGCCAAAACCGTTGTTGTCCAGGCCAATACTCCTGTTTACCGTCCCAATGTACAACTGAGAGGGTTTGTGACACCCCAGCCACGCGGTACCTGCTACGGATCAGTCGGTCAGATCGTAAGCCCTGACCTGCAAGCTGTGATCACACAAATCCGGTAGATGCAGATTGGGCTGGGAGGCCATACAACCGGCCTCCCGTTCGAAGGTAGTTAACAGTACTGCGGGTCAACGCTCGGCAACCATGCCCTTGAGGCGCTCCTGAATCTTGCTCCGGTACAACCGTGCAGGCTCGCCACCCGCCGGGCGGTGGTACATACCGGCTGCACTGACCCAGTCTCCGGTCTGCTTGTAGTACTGGCGCAACAGCAGCGCAGCGCTTTGCAGGTTATTGATCGGGTGCAGCGCATCGCAGGGTTCACGAAACCGCGTGCGGCCGACGTAGCCCCAGTTTTGCTGGGTCAGGCCGATATCCACGGCATAGATGCCTTTCTCGGCAATGGCCTTGAGCACGGCCTGGCAAGCCAGCTCGCGGGTTTCGAAACGCATGGGTTTGCCTTTGACGTTAAGCGTCCACGGCCAGGGGTAATAACCTATGCGCAGCTGCGTGTTGCTTTCGGTCTGTGCCACGGCATAAAGCACTTGCGGCGGGACGCCATAGTGCTCGGCCACCTGCCGGTACGCCGTAGGCGGCCCGGCCCAGGCAGGCTCGGCGGCCAGCGCGCCGAAGACCGCCAGCAATGCGCCCAGCTGGCCGGCCTTCATTCGGCGCTGTCGCGTCATGCGGGCAACTGCCCTTTGCCCGAGCCGATGATTTCAGCGAAGTTATTGACGTTGGCAACGTAGTTCGGGTCGCCCAGGCCGGTCTTGGAGACATCCGAAGGGTCGTCCCGATTCACAGTGTTGGCGCCTGAGTTGTAGGCGCGCAGCGCGGAATTCATGTCGCCGCCAAAGGCTTCACGCTGATCCTTGAGATAAAGCGCGCCGGTCATGATGTTCTTTTCGTCGGCCGTCATGTTCTCGTTGAAGTGCTCTGGATGTTTGCTTTGCACTTCCGCTGCAGTCGCGCTGTTGACCTGCATCAACCCTGAGTCGGATTGGCCATTGCCGCCGTTGACAGTGCTGGCTGCCGAGTTGCCACGCGACTCGGCCCACATCATCCCGGCGATGACATTGGCCGGCTGGCCGGATGCTTTGGCAGCGGCTCCAATGGCCTCTTCGTGTTTGGCCATGGCAGGCGGCAGATGCAGACCGCTGGCGCCCTCGATGCCTGCGACACCCTGAGCTGGAGAGCCCTGAGCGGGAGCCGCGCCGTCGGTGACCGCAGCCTTTTGCGCAAACGGCGGCGCGCCTGTCGGCCCACCGGCTGCGGGTGCACCGCCACCGCCGCCACCGCCTGCGCCAGATGGCGCTTGGGCCTGGGCAGGTGCTCCACCTGACGACTTGCCCACCGGCGCAGGCCCGCCTTCACCCTCCTCGCCCTCGCCAGGTTTCTGCATCAGGCTCTGGAACAGCTCCTGGAGCAATTGCACGATCTTTTCCAGAATTTTGCTGATGTCGTTATCGCCGCCCTGCGCACCGCCCGCGGTCTTGTCTGCGGTGAGGTTTTCCGGGCTCGGCCGCATGAAGTTCTGACTGGCGCCAGACGTTGCATCCGGACCGCCAAAACTGATCGGGCTTTGTCCGCCCCCGGCGTTGCCGCCGATGGACTCCGACAGGCGACTGAGACTCAAGTCCATAGGCTTTGGGTCGGAGTTGCCATATAAGCTGATATCGGGTCTGGAGAGTGGTGCATTTACGCTGGTATTCATGATGTTTCCTCTAGGCGACAGCTATTTTTCGGGCATCAATGTCTGATGGCACGCTGGTTTTCGAGACGTTACTGGTACTGTTTCTGGCGCAGGCGCTGTTGTTCAACGCGCTGCTGATCGAGCCGCTTAGTGCGCAGCCGCTGTTGTTCAATGCGCTGCTGGTCGAGCCGCTGCGTGCGCAGCCGCTGGTCTGTGCGTCGTTGCTGTTGCCGCTTCAGCTCGACACTGCGCTCTAGCGCCTGAGTGTTTTCCAGGTACCGGCGCTGACGCTGGGCCGCCTGGCATTGCGAGACAATGGCGGTGATCTTGCGTCTCGCGTCGAGGGCAGCAATGTCGTCCTGTTCGGCGACGGCCTGGGCGAGGCGTTGCTTCACGGAGCCGTACGCCTGCGCACAGGCGCTCGGCGACGGACCGACCGCCTGAGCAAGACAAGGCACTAGAACCAGCGCCAGGCACCACTTGATTTTCATGCCAACATCTCCGCTTGCGTCACCCACTTGATCTTGTGTGGTCACCACAGGCGAAAACGTTGCATGCCGTTGATCAGGCGTTAAGGTCGCGCCAGCCCGGATCGATGTCGAGGGCCAGGCCAGCCTCGTGTACCGCACGGAGCAAGCCAAAGAGCTCGTTGCGATCGGCGATCGGGCATTGCGCGGGGTATTCACCCACTGGATGAGGCAGGAACAGCATGGCGGGGAAGTCTTCGGTTGCCAGACCACTAGGACGCGGCCTGATATCGTGCTCAAGCGGTGCAATGCCGGCGGCATCGTCATCAAGCGCATCGAGGATCATCTCGATGCGCCCGGCCAGCTCGGCGCACGCCGGTTCAAAGCGCTCAGGGCTTTCACCGACACTGTGGCGATAAGCCGTGTTCCAGATTTGCGTATCAGCGTAGGTGGGGCCTGCGCAATCAAGCAAAGGGGCCAGTAGCAACAACTCGTACGCGCCTGCGCTGCAGGTCGCTTCAGCCTGGCAGACACTCAGGGCCACAGGCCTCTGACCTTGCCAGAGACTCCATTGCTCAGGGCTTTCGCGGCGCGCCTGAAGGGCAAAAATGTGGCTGCCCACGCCGAGCACTTGCAGACTCTGCACGCCGTTTCGCTCGCCGCCCATGGCTAACAGCTCGCCCTGCGCGATCATCTGGCGCAGACGATGGTTGCTGAGCAAAACCGCCGGCAGGGCAATATCCGTCGCAGCGGGCATGGAGTTGGGCAGCGGCGCAATCTCGGGCTGGCTGAAACCCGCCAGCCCATCAATCTCGCAGAGTGGCCGCCCATCGACCGACAGCTGTGCGGTGTCCGGAGGCCTGCTGCGAACGCCAAAGACCAGACGACGCCGCTCGGCGAACTGTTGAAAGGCCAGCGCGTGGGCACTGGGCATTCCGTGCCAGGCGCTCAGGCCTGCCTGCTGCATGGCTTGATCAAGGTGATCCTGAGCCGCCCGCAAGGGCATGGGCGCCAGCCCAGGCCGAACCTGGCGCAGCCCCCCGGTCTTTAAGTTGGACATGATCACCTCTCACGCACGAAACCCGTCTGGCAGATTATCGCGCAACTGCGTCCGCGCCCTGGACAGCCGCGAACGAATGGTGCCAATCGGGACACCCAGGGCGTCTGCAGCGTCCTGATAGCTGCCCTCGGTCTCGACCGTGACTTCCAGCGTGTGACGCATGATCGCCGGCAGTACAGCAATCGCTTTGACGGTACGTTCCAGGTCGCGACGACTTTCGATGTGGCCGCAAATATCCATATCGGGCTCGACATGCGCAAGTTGCTCTTCGAACTCTACATGCATAGGCCGACGGTAGAGCTTGCGAAAGTGATTGCGAATCAGGTTCAGCGCGATGCCGCACAGCCAGGTTTCAGGTTTGCACTGCTGCAGAAAACGGCTTTCGGCGTTCAAGGCTTCGACAAAGGTCTGCTGCAGGATGTCTTCGGCATCCTCCTGATTGATGACGCGCTTGTGTATGAAGTTCTGCAGTTTCTGAAGTTGTTGTTGGGTCAACTGAGCGAAGCAGGAGGTGCCGTTCCGCGTGGGCAACAAACTCTGATTCATGGCATTCATACTGAATAATCCCTTAGGTCATTCGCCGTGAGCGCTTCACGGCGATGCTAAGAGTTCTATAGCGAATCCTGTGCCAGTCTTTGCAGACCTTTCAACTCTTTGTTTTATATCGATTTATTCAACAAGCGAGGGTGATTTCCGCGCAAGCTCTTGCAAGTGCTCACGGAAAGCTCCGCAACATCTTGCAAAGCTAAATAGTGGCACTTTGATTTATTTTTGCTCTGCCATCGACATGGAACCGGATGGCCTCTGCGACCACACAGAGAGGTGTTCTCCAGACGCGTATCCGGCCCATGTCCCTCGACCGCATAAACTCTCTACCCGCTGCTTCTGTGCATACGGCGACGCCACAGCCGGCAGCTGCGCCCGCAGCAAAAGCCGCTGCGCCCAGCGCGCATCAGCATGAGTCCGTGCGTCTGGCCGGTTTGCTGAATGCCGCACTTGCTGCCCAAAGCAAGCCTCTGGGCCAGCGCGAAGTCCACTTGAACTCAAGTAACAACGCCCATAGCCAGCCGCTGAGTGCGCATCAGCAGCAACAGCTGCTACAGGGAATGGGCAACTATACCGGTGCCCAGGTCAAATCCTTGCTGACCAGGACACGCCAGCAACTGCGCGAGCAGAAATCCGTCAAGAAGATGGTCGAGGACGACGGTGCGTTGCTGACTCACTTGCTACTTAGCGAAGTGGCTCGTCAGGACAACGAAAAGGGCGAGGGTAACAACCCGCAAGCGAAACTGGCTGAGGCGCACCTGGAAGCGCTGAATGCCGAGCACGGCGAGGAAATCAGAACTGGCCTGGTGATCACCCCGGCACTGGCTCGCACCGTGAAGGACTGCGAACTGCGCGATAACCTGAGAAAGGTTTTCTACCAGCATCTGGTCAAGAATCCATCGCTGGCCAACCTCACCGAGGCACTGCTGCATCTGTGCGGTGAAGAGCACTTCACCAAAGGGCTACGCGCGTTGCAACAGGCTTTAGCCGACGACATCGCCAGCCTCTCGCAGCTGCCGCAACAGAGAAAATTGCTGTCATTGATGGAGGTCCTTGGGCGCTCCAGCCAGCTCAACAATCTGGTGCATAACTGCTCGGATCTGGTCAGCCGCATGGCCGCCAAGAACCCCGCCACCACTTTTACCAGCCTGCAGTTCTTGCGAGAGCTGATGCAGCTCGCCAATCAGTCGATGAACGTCAGCGGGACCCGCTCACTGATGGAGCGAATCAGCGGCCAGTCGATGACCGCACGCCATGCCTTTCTCAATAGCCTGCATCTGATGCTTGATCAGTCTGTTCCGCGAGCGCTGTGGCCTGACTTTCCCGAGGACAAACTGCGCGGTAACTCACTGCGCAACGTCAAATTGATCATGCAGGAATTGGGAGAGGCTGAGCGCAAAGCCATGCCAGATCGGAGTAGCCGCTTATGAATGTCGTACTCAATGGCTTGACCCGGATCGCCATAGCCGCCTCTAAACGCTCGGAAGTCGCGGGCGCGATCATCGTCATCGGCATCGTCTTCATGTTCATCACGCCACTGCCCACCGGGCTGGTCGATGTGCTGATTGCGGTGAACATCTGCGTGTCCTGCCTGCTTATCATGCTGGCGATGCAGCTACCCAGGCCGTTGGCATTTTCGACCTTCCCGGCGGTGCTGCTGCTGACCACCATGTTCCGCCTGGCGCTGTCCATCGCCACCACTCGGCTGATCCTGCTCGAACAAGACGCCGGACACATCGTCGAAGCCTTCGGTAACTTCGTCGTCGGCGGCAACCTGGCCGTGGGCATGGTGATCTTCCTGATCCTCACCGTGGTCAACTTTCTGGTGATCACCAAAGGCTCCGAGCGAGTCGCCGAGGTGGGCGCGCGCTTTACCCTGGACGCCATGCCCGGCAAGCAGATGTCCATCGACAGCGACCTGCGCGCCGGCCTGATCACCGTTGACCAGGCACGCCAGCGCCGCTCTGATCTGGGCAAGGAAAGCCAGCTGTTCGGTGCCATGGACGGCGCCATGAAGTTCGTCAACGGCGACGCCATCGCTGGCTTGATCATTGTCGCAATCAACCTGATTGGCGGCATTTCGATCGGCGTGATGCAACACGACATGGCTGCGGGCGACGCCATGCACCTGTACTCGGTTCTGACCATTGGTGATGGTCTGATCGCACAGATCCCGGCGCTGCTGATCTCGATCACGGCGGGCATGATCATCACTCGCGTGCCCAATGAGGAGAGCGACGAGAACTCCAATATCGGCGGTGACATCGCCAAGCAACTGGGTGCGCAACCGAAGTCGCTGGTTATCGCTTCGGTGGCCATGCTCGGCTTTGCCGCGTTGCCGGGCATGCCGACGATGGTCTTCGTGATCATCTCGATTCTGGTCGGCACGCTTGGCGTATGCCTGATGCGCAGTCGCAGCCCGAAGGCGCAGGCCGTGGCCGCCTATGTGCCGCCGGAAGAGAATGGCGAGCGGGATATCCGCGAGTTTTTCCCCTGCCGTACATTTCTGCTGCAATTCAATCCGGGTCAGGATCAGACTGAAATTCTGGCCTTGATCAGTCAGATTCGTCAGCGGCGCAACCAGTTGGTCGCGCAATTCGGGATCACCCTGCCCTCGTTCGACATTGAATATGCCGGGCATCTGGCGAGCGACGAGTTCCGCTTTCTGGTCTACGAAGTGCCGATGATCAGGGCCACCTTCACTCAGGAATACATAGCCGTTGAACGGCAATTGCTCGCGGCAGAGCCGATCAATGCACACGCCGGTAGCGTCGCTCGCGAAGAAGGTGACTTGCTCTGGATTCCCGGCAATGACCCGATGTTGCACGACCCCGAGTTGCAGCCCACCTCTGCCAGCCAACTGATCGTGGAACGCATGTTTCGCGCGCTGCAGGCGTGTGGTCCGCAGTTCATCGGCTTGCAGGAAAGCAAGGCAATTCTCAGCTGGCTTGAGCGCGATCAACCGGAGCTTGCCCAGGAAATGCAGCGGGTTCTGCCCCTGGCGCGCTTCTCGGCCGTCTTGCAGCGCCTTGCCAGTGAGTGCGTGCCCCTGCGGGCGATCCGTCTGATTGCCGAAGCGCTGATCGAACACGGCCAGCACGAGCGTGAAGTCGGCGCCCTGACTGACTACGTGCGCATCGCCCTCAAGTCCCTCATCTTCCACCAGTACTGCGGCCCGGAAGGCTTGCAGGTCTGGCTGCTGTCGCCGGAAAGCGAACACCTGATGCGTGACAGCCAGCGCCAGACCCAGAGCGAAACCTTCTTTGCCCTGCCCGCCGAGGCCAGCCAGCAGCTGGTTGATCAGCTGCGCCAGGCCTTCCCGCGTCGCTCCAGGGCAAAGGCGGTGCTGCTGGTCGCGCAAGATCTGCGCAGTCCGTTGCGCACCCTGCTGCAGGATGAATTCCATCAGATACCCGTGCTGTCTTTCGCCGAGCTCAACAGTTCGGCACAGGTCAAGGTACTCGGTCGTCTGGACCTGGAAGACCAACTGCAAACCATCGCCGACGAGCACGCGGCATGACTTTGCCTACCCGATCGAGGAGTGAGTGATGTACGAACTACGCGTATTGAACGGCTTGCATCGCGGTGCGGCCTTGCCCCTGATTGGCGACCATTGGCTGGTCGGCAGTGACGAGCAGCATGACTTGCTGTTGCAGGACCCTGGCATCGCCCGCCGCCACTGCCGCCTGACGCGCAACGGCGACCTCTGGCGCCTGGAAGCCGAAGACGGCTCGCTGCTCGACGAGCAGGGCAAGACCTGCGACAGCCTGGATACGCTGATCGCCGAACAGACGTTCCAGCTGGGCACCGTGCAGCTGAGCATCATGCCCAGCTCTGCGCAGTGGCCAGCGGTGGTCGAAGCCAGGCCCGAAGGGGCATCGGCGCACGCAGCCTTTGGCGATGCGAACGCGCAGGCGCAGGAAAACCCTGCGCCGCAGCGCCCGGCCACGCGCCCGGCGCTGCACAAGCGGCTGTTCATCGCCGGCATCGTCGTGACGCTGGCCGGCAGTGCCTGGGCCTTGACCACGCCGGGCCCTATCAGCGAAAGCCCTTCACGTTCGGCCGTGCAGCCCCGCCAGCCGACAGCGCTGAGCGCCAGGGACACCGCCGAAAAACTGCAAGCCATGCTGCGCGAGCGCGAACTGCGCGATACGGTCAGCGTGACCACCACCGCCGACGGCGTCGTGCTCAAAGGCTCGTTAACCCCTGAGCAACTGGCGCTGTACAAACGCATGCTCGAACGCTTCGGCCAACAGCAGAAAAGCGAAGTGGCAGTGCTCGACCAGGTCAAACCCTTTGGTCGCAAATTGCCTTTTGAAATCGTCCAGATCGCCAGCGGCAAGCGAGCCCATGTGGTGTTGGGTGATAATCGTCGCCTGTTTCTGGGCGACGAGGTGGACGGCCTGCGCCTGACCAAGATCGACAAGAACAGCGTCGAGTTCGATGGTGACGAGCATTACGAGGTCAAGTGGTGAGCACAGCGATGGCTCACCCCGTCCCGCTGGAGGAATGGGCACACGCCTATCGTGCGCGCCTGAACAAGCTCTCGCCGGTGGTGGTCAGCGGGCGGGTCAGTGCCGTCAACGGTATTCTCCTGGAATGCCAGCTGCCGTCTGTGCGCATTGGCGACCTGTGCCGCGTCTACAAGACCGGTGGCGAGGCGATGCTGGCGGAGATCGTCGGCTTCACCGAAGACTGCACCTTGCTCAGCGCCCTGGGCACGCCCGAAGGCATTGAACAGGGTGCGCGTATAGAACCGCTGGGCGTGGTGCATTCAGTGAGCGTTGATGACAGCCTGCTGGGCAGCGTGCTGGACGGTTTCGGTCGGCGCCTGGATGGCCAGGGTGACGGCGCATTCGCTCTGCCCGGCGATCATCGCCCGACCCAGCCGGTCATCTGCGACGCCATTCCGCCCACGCAGCGCCCACGTATTGTCGACGCCATGCCCACCGGCCTGCGCGCCATCGATGCGGCGATTACCCTGGGCGAAGGTCAGCGCGTCGGCCTGTTCGCCGGTGCCGGTTGCGGCAAGACCACCCTGCTGGCAGAACTGGCGCGCAACATGCCGTGCGACGTCATCGTGTTCGGCCTGATCGGCGAACGCGGCCGCGAGCTGCGCGAGTTTCTCGATCATGAGCTGGACGACGAACTGCGCGCCCGCTCGGTGCTGGTGTGCGCCACCTCAGACCGCTCCAGCATGGAGCGCGCCCGCGCCGCCTTCACCACCACCGCCATTGCCGAGGCCTATCGGCAAAGCGGCAAGCGCGTGCTGTTGCTGATCGACTCGCTGACCCGTTTCGCCCGGGCCCAGCGCGAGATTGGCATTGCCGCAGGCGAACCCCTGGGTCGCGGAGGTCTGCCACCCTCGGTCTATACCCTGTTGCCGCGCCTGGTGGAACGTGCCGGGCGCAGCGAGCAGGGCTCGATCACGGCGATTTACACCGTGCTGATCGAGCAGGACTCGATGAATGACCCGGTGGCTGACGAAGTTCGCTCGCTGATCGACGGGCACATTGTCATGTCGCGCAAACTGGCCGAGCGCGGCCATTACCCGGCCATCGACGTGCAGGCCAGCCTGAGCCGGATCACCAGCAGCGTCACCGACAAGCAGCATCAGCGCGGCAACATCACGTTGCGCCGTTTGCTGGCGGCGTATCAGCAGGTGGAAATGCTCTTGCGCCTGGGTGAATACACCGCTGGCAACGATGCAATGACCGACTGCGCCGTGCAACTGCATGACCAGATCAACCAGTTCCTGCAACAGGACCTGCGCGAACCGCTGGCCCTGCAGGACACCCTCGAACAACTGTATGCGTTGACTGCCCATGCGCCGTAGACCCGCCGTCGAAGAAGCGGCGCCGGATGCCGATCCGCAGCGCGATGCCCTGGTCGAGGTGGTGACCCTGCTCACGCCATTGCGCGAGTTGCGCAAGCACAGCCTGGAACGCCGCTGCCGTGAAGCCCAGCGCCAGGTCGAGCAGACCCAGGCTGCAATGGAGCAGGCCGAAAACGACCGCGCCGAAGACTTGCGCCAGCAAAAAGAGGAGCGCAAGACGCTGGCGTCGCAATGTGAAGGTCAGGTCATGAGCCTCAATGACATTCAGCAATGGCATCAACGTGAGCAATTCCTCATGGACCGGCAAACCGAGCTGCGCATCCATGTCCAGCGCCTGAACCTGGACCTCGACGCCCGGCATGTACAAGTCAGTGAAACCCAGGCCCAGTTGCGCGCCAGCCAGCGCGCACTGGAAAAACTGGCCTGCCTGCGCGAAACCCTCGCCTAAGACGCTTGCCACAGGAGGCGACATGAATCTCAGCAGCCCTGGAAACAGCCCATTGGATCATCGCCCCGCTACCAAGCCGGAGCGGCACGAGCCTCAGCGCGACACTTCGCGGGACAGGAACCAGGCCCAGAACCTCACGGCCCGACCGCAAACACGCGGCACCCAAGAGCCTGACAGGCATGGCCGCGACTCCGCCAAGGCTCGCCACGGCGAATCGGAGCGAATCGCCGATGGTCTGTTTTTCCAGCAACTGCTGGCACCGCTGAGCGGCATGGGCGGTATGGGGCAAGGCGGTTACAGCGGCGGCGCCTTCGCGGCTCCAACCGAAGGTGCTGGCACGGTCGGAGTTGCCGCCTGGGGCCAGCTGGTAGACGACCTCGCCGTACGCCTGCCGCCCGGCACCGGGCAGGCGCTGCAAGCCACCCTGTTCATGCCCAACCTGGGGCGCATCGGCATGAATGCACGCGGCCGCTCGCCTCGCGGCTGGGACATTGAGCTCGATTGCGCCGAGGCCCATGCCGCTGAACATCTACGCACCAATCACTCGCGCTGCCAGGACGACCTGAGCCGTGCGCTGAGCCAGCCGGTTGAGCTCAGCGTACGGCACCGGGGGTTCGCATGAATACACAGACGCTGCACCTGCGCCAGGTCAGCCAGGCTCAGGCATTTACCGCGCGACGCCTGGCGGCTGAGCGGTGGATGCCTTTTGCCGTGTCAGGTCAGGTTGTACGCCTGACGCTGAAGACAAGTCGTCGCGCGCCGACTGCGGATTCACTGCAGTGGTTCGACAGCGCGCTGGGGCCACTGGGTTTGAGTGCCGCGCAGCCGGTGCTCAACGCATTGTCGAGCTGTCCGGCGTTCATCAACGCCAGTGCCGAAGACAGTTGGCTATGGCCGCTCTACAACGCCGGCCTGTCCGCGGACCTGAGCCCGCTACTGGGCACGCTTGAGCCCTCCACAGACCTCGACCCGTCAGCCACCGAATGGGTGTTTTGCGAGCTGACCCTGCAACTGGATGAAGGGCGCATCGACAGCGTCCTCGCCCTCTCTGCCGAGGCCCTCGCCTACTGGCTGGAACAACCGGTATGGAACGCAAATCCGCCGCCCGACCACTCAGGGTTGACGCTGAGTTTTGCGTTGCGTCTGGGCAGCCTGAGTCTGCCCCGCCAGAAGCTTGCAAGCTTGCGACCAGGCGACGTGATTTGCCCCACCGAAGCTGACTTCGACACGGCCGGCTTCGGCGTAGTGAACATGGGGCCGCGCCTTGTGCAGGTCCGTGTCGGGGAACAGACAGACCGCCTGCAACTGGAAGTTTTGGAAATCGAGGAGACGACGGTGGCAGACCGTGATGAGCTGGAAGAGCCGATTGCAGAGCATACCGATGCCTGGGCGGATGACGACGGCTATACCGATGAAGGCGATGGCCAAAGCGCTTATCAGGAGCAGGCCAGTGCGGATGCCGACCCGTTTTACAGCGAGGCTGAAGAAGAGGATCACGCCGACTACGCCGAGCGTGAGCCGTACGCTGCGCAGCCTGCGACAGCGACACAGGCCTTTGCCGACCTGGCAATGCCCTTGACCCTGCGCTGCGGGCAGATTCGTCTGACTCTCGGCGAGCTGGCGGCGTTGTCGCCCGGGGCGATTCTTGAAGTACCGGGCATCACGCCGGGGCTAGCTGGCCTTTACTACGGCGAGCGGCGCCTGGCGCAAGGGGAACTGGTGGACGTTGAAGGTCGACTCGGCTTGCAGATCACCCAGCTGGACGAGCGCGGATGACGGTCAATGAAGCCAATCCGATCATGCTTGCGCTGTTTCTCGGCGCACTCTCGCTGCTGCCGTTCCTCTTGGTGGTGTGTACGTCGTTTCTGAAAATCGCCTCAGTGCTGCTGATCACCCGCAACGCCATCGGCGTACAGCAAGTACCACCGAACATGGCGTTGTATGGCATCGCCCTGGCCGCCACGCTGTTCGTCATGGCGCCGGTGTTTTCTGAAATTGCCACGATTGCCCAGGAACACCCGCTTCAATTGAGCGACACCAAGGGCCTGGGTAAAAGCGCACAGGCGTTGCTGGCGCCTCTTCAGGCCTTCATGAGCCATAACGTAGAGCCTGACGTGCTGACCCATCTGCACGAGAACGCCCTGCGCATGTGGCCCAAGGCAATGGCCGAGGCCGCCAGCCGTGAAGATTTGCTGTTGCTGATTCCAGCCTTCGTCTTGTCGGAGCTGCAGGCCGCGTTCGAGATCGGCTTTCTGATCTATATCCCGTTCATCGTCATCGACCTGGTGATCTCCAATCTGTTGCTGGCACTGGGCATGCAGATGGTCTCGCCGATGACCATTTCCCTGCCGTTGAAAATCCTCCTGTTCGTTGTGGTCAGCGGCTGGACGCGCTTGCTCGACAGCCTCTTCTACTCCTACATGTGAGGTCGCGATGGAAGCCTTGAACCTGTTCAAGCAGGGCATGATCCTGGTAGTCCTGCTGACCGCGCCGCCGCTGATCGTAGCGGTTGTCGTAGGCGTTCTGATCTCGCTGGTGCAGGCGTTGATGCAAGTGCAGGATCAGACGCTGCCTTTCGGTCTCAAGCTGTTGGCAGTGGGCGTCACGCTGGCAATGACCGGCCGCTGGATCGGCGTCGAGCTGATTCAACTGACCAATATGGCCTTCAACATGATTGCCCAGACCGGGAAGGGCTGAGCATGTACGACGCGCAGTTCGCCTAT
The DNA here is from genome assembly GCF_900585905.1 of Pseudomonas viridiflava. GTDB lineage: Bacteria > Pseudomonadota > Gammaproteobacteria > Pseudomonadales > Pseudomonadaceae > Aquipseudomonas. The sequence continues at coordinate 58,001 of NZ_UTVH01000116.1, read as the reverse complement.
GAGCTGCTCAACGGTATCGCCTTGTCCATGGCGCGCCTTTATCCGTGCATGTTTCTCGTCCCGGCTTTCCTGTTCAAGCATCTCAAAGGCTTGCCCCGCTACGCCGTGCTGGCGGCCCTGTCGCTGATTCCGGCGCCGGGCATCGGTCAGGAACTGAGTCGGCTGGGCGAATCGTGGAGCGGCATTTTCTTTCTGATCTTCAAGGAAATGATGCTGGGCACCCTGATGGGGCTGGTGCTCTACCTGCCCTTTTTCCTGTTCAGTGCCGTGGGCGTCCTGCTCGACAATCAGCGCGGCGCATTGAGTGGCGGCCAGCTCAACCCGGCACTGGGCACTGACGTGACCGCCCTGTCGCAGCTGTTCCAGGAAACCATGATCATGCTGCTGATCATCATCGGCGGCCTGCCCCTGCTGATGCAGGTGATCTGGGACAGCTACCAGATCTGGCCCGCGACGAGTTGGTGGCCCTCACTGCAAGCTCAGGGCTTCGAAGTCTATCTGGGCCTGATTCAGGACACGTTCACCCACTTGCTGTTGTATTCGGCGCCGTTCATCGCGCTGCTGTTGTTGGTGGAAGCCGCCATGGCCCTGATCGGTATCTACAGCCCGCAGCTGAACGTTTTCGTGCTGGCCATGCCGGCCAAATGCATCATCGGGCTGGCATTCCTCGTGGTGTATCTGCCGACCCTGCTGGACCTGGGCATCGAGCGTCTGGAACTGATCAAGGACGTGCGCCATACCCTGTTGCTGATGGTCCCCGGCCCCGCCGAGCATGCGCCATGAGTGAAAAGAACCAGGACGCCACGCCCAAGCAGATTCGCGACGCCCGCAACAAGGGTCAGGTCGCGCAGAGCCAGGACTTGCCCAAGCTGCTGATTCTGTTTGTGGTCAGTGAAATCACGCTGGGCATGGCCGATATCAGCATGGAAAAATTCCAGGCACTCATGACCCTGTCGATGACGCGCATGGATCAACCCTTTATGCGCAACGTGGGCGAACTGGTGACTCAAGGCGTGTGGCTGGTGGCCGCCTTTGCCGCGCTCAGCGTGGGCGTTGCCATGCTGATGCGTCTGGTGGGCAGTTGGGTGCAGTTTGGCTTCCTGTTCGCCCCCGAGGCGCTCAAGCCGAGCATGGAGAAGCTCAACCCGTTCAGCCATCTCAAGCAGATGTTCACCATGCGTAGCCTCACCACCTCGCTGTCCGGGGTGGTCAAGGCGGTGATCATTGCGACCGTGATGTGGCATATCGTGGCGCCTGCACTGGGCACATTGGTCAGCCTGGTACACACCGACCTGGTGACCTACTGGCACGCCCTCTCGACGCTGTTTCACAGGATTCTGCGGGTCACCTGCAGCCTGCTGCTGGTGCTCGCCGTCGCCGACTTCGCGATCCAGAAATATTTCCACGCCAAACAATTGCGCATGAGCATGGAGGACATCAAGCAGGAGTACAAAAACTCCGAGGGTAACCCTGAGGTCAAGGGCCACCGTCGCCAGCTCGCCCACGAACTGCTCAATCAGCCCGCCAAGGCGCCGCCCAAACCGGTCAAGGATGCCGACGTGCTGATCGTCAACCCGACCCACTATGCGGTCGCCCTGTACTACAAGCCTGGCAAGACCGCCCTGCCGCGCATTCACTGCAAGCATATTGATCAAGGCGCGCTGGCATTGATCGACGAAGCCAAGCGCGAGCGCATTCCGGTGGTGCAATGCGTCTGGCTGGCGCGGGTGCTGTACCGCGTACCCGAGGGGCGCTTCATCCCGCGCGACACCCTGCAGGCAGTGGCGCAGATCTACGGCGTGATCAAGCAACTGGACGACGAGGCCAAACGTGAAGTCATCCTGGCCAACGATATCGACATGCTTTGACGAGGATGCCGACCGCATGAAGAAGCCTTTTCTAGAGCCTGGGGAACCGTTTCAGCGCTGTGCGCCACACAGCAGCTATCAGCCCCGGGACGAGTATTACTGGAATGGTGAATTCACTGTCGCGCCTCCTTGGTCGCACTCAGACAGTTCAGCAGCCGCCGCCAGAGGCGCCGCCGCTGCACGGTCAGAAAAAAGCACCCAGGCTCAATCAGGTCGAAGAGCGCCCACGCCACGTGCGTGTGGCGAACTCACTGGTCAACACAGGCAGCAAAATAACCGGGCTGTTCCGCGCCCGACAGCGCGATGTGGGCAAGCATGAGCAGCAGACGTGGCACGCCGACCTCATGCGCGAGCCGCAACGGCGCGATGCGTCTGGGCTGGAGATGGTCAACTCGATCACCGCACACGCGGTTACCCAGAAGCTCAACGCAGAGGGCACTTACAAGGATATTCGCCCCCTTACCGCTGAAGAAGCAGGCGTCGGAATGAAAGGCTACCTGATGCGTGACCAGGACAACCACTTCCACCAGTTGCAGCAAAGCGACGCGGTGATCAGTACGCTGAAGTCGTCCATGCCCATGCCCATGACTGACGAACTGAAACCGGCGGGCAGGGGGCATCAGGCCGAAAGCAGTGGCATTTACACCGACAAACACAACGTCCAGCACACGTTGATGGGGCGCACGCTGTACAGCTTTGACCGGGAAAACCAGCGCTGGGCGCGCGCGCAGCCTGAACAACATGATGTTTCGCGGCTGTCTCTGGACCAGCGCGGCGAGTTGATTGTTTATCATCAAAAAGACGATTGGCGCGACCACAGCGCAACTGACACCCACCAGGTCCAGTTGACACGCGACGGCAACATTCATCTCACCGAAGGCCCGGATCGCAAAAAAAGTGTACAGCTCAGCCTGGTCAAGCCCGACGGCACACCTATCGAGGTACAGCGCGTCGGCCTGCTGGCGCGCAGTTATCAGCATGGTCGCGAGACGCTGTTTGTCCTCGACAAGGACGGTGGGCTGCATCACAAATTGCTCAACGATGACTGGCAGTCAAAGCCCACCATGGAGCTGCAGGAGGTCAAGCCGCATTTCCATCAGGCCATCGGCGTCGATGCGGCTGACAAGGCTGCGATTGAAGGCTTTATTGCCGACGGCGGCACGCTCAAGGCGGTGATCCGCGACGGCGTGGGCTTGCGCCACAGCACGCCGCTGGTCCAGCCCACCCCGACCGCCGACAAGACAAAACCGACCCAGTGCAGAATGGAGCCCGGCTGGCGGCTGAGCGAGCAGATGCACCTGGTCAACCAGAAAGGCCTGCCCGAGCGCATCACCGCCGATGACCCGCAGGTGCGCCTGCACGGTGGCGCAGCGCTGGGCATGACCAAAACCGGCGAGCTGTGTGGCTGGAACGAAACCACGCAGCGTTGGGACAAGCTCAGTATTCGCAACGTCAGCCAGCTTTTGCGCGGCCTTGACGACAAGGCCTATGTGATTCATGAAGGCAAAGCCAAGGCGATGGACGCCAGCTTCGCGCAGCCCAAACTAAAGCTGGGCAATGGCGACCCGGTAGCGCTGGGGCGTTCGACCGCTGCGGAGCTGAGCCGGACCCTGAGCCAGGAAAGCATCAGCCACTGCGCGGTGCTCGATGACAAGAACTTCGCACTGCTGACCAAGCCTGAAGATGGCGAGCTTGCCAAGCTCAAAGCCAGCATCGACGGCTTGAGTGTCGATATTCCGTTGCCGCGCGATGCCGCAGGCGAGGCATTGCCAGTCACCAGTGTCTCGCTTGATCAGGCTCGGCATCTGTACGTGTCAGCAGGAGGCAATTTATACCGGTTGACCCACGATCAGTGGACCCAGAGCCATCACGGCAAGACCGCGAACTGGAAGCCTGCGGGGTTGCAACCCCGCGCACCTGTTGGCGCAGCGCCCACGCCTGTGGCAACTGAAACTGCAGATGGCATTGCCCTGGCGACTGTGCCTGCGGCGCCTGCCGTGCCTGTTCCGCAGCCGGTACAAACGGTCGGCAGGCCGATTTCACCGGGCACCACCGACCTGTCCAGCAAAGATGGCGTGGACGTGCTCGAAGAGCAGATTAAAGCCACCCTGGCAAAAATGCCCGGTGTCGGCCTGAGTGCTACCGAGCTGGCACACGCCACTGTCGCCATCGGCAAGGTGGAGATGGGGCCCAACAAGCGCCCAGTGTTTGCGATCACCCTGGCGCCGCAAGGCATGCCGAACAGCAACGCCCAGGCAGCGCAGCCCAGGCCGCCTCATCTTATCGAGCTGTCCTACGACCGGGTTGGCGCGCTGGTACTGCGCCCGGCCAAGGCACAGGCCAACCCCAAGACCAACAGCCAATGGGAGACGATGCAGGCGAATAACCAGAAGACCAGCAAAATTGGCAATGCCAATGGTACGGCAATCACCACCATGCTCGGTTCGACCACCGATAACGTGCGCATGGGAGCGGTCAAGAATATCTTCAACAATGCTGCCGAAGGGTTTCGCAAAATGAGCGAATCCTATCAGTACCACCTTCATCCGATAGAAACAGTCACCACCAGTGTCGAGCAATTCAGACAGGCGCTTACCGGTGAAAGCGTCATGCAGAACTTGAAGGCGGGAAGCCTTCATGCGATCACCTCCGCCGCGCGCGGACGTGCAGGGATGAATCCGATTTATCGACAGTCGCAACGGCTGTATACCGACTTCGTCGAGCCCCGCAAGGCACGTGCTTCGTTGACTGACGGGATCGCCCGGCTGAAGAACGACGCGGGCACTCAACAGCCTGCCGCCGACGAGCAGAAGCGTTTGCACAAGCAGCTCAAGGCCTTGCATGAAGGCATCGACACCAGCAGCTTCCAGGCCCTGATTCGTCTCGGCCAGATTCACAAGCTGCTGGATCAGCGTGGCACCGCGCTCAAACCGGAAGTACCCGGCGCCATCCCCAGCGGCGCAGTCATCGTCCTGGCCAATGCCTTGAACAACAGCGGTCTTGACGCCGACAGCAAGGCGCGGCTCAAACTCAAGGAGTTGATCAGCCTGGGCTTGACACTGCCCGCGCGGCATTTCAGGCCAGGTCGGGACAACATCGGGCGCAACAAGAGCGACAGCAGCCTGTTGGAAGACCGCATCCTGCATGACGCCCAGACGCTTCACCAAATCGGCGACTTGCTCGAACGGGTGAACAAAGACGGCGTCATCACCCACGCCAGCCTCAAGGACGCCAAGCCTGGCACCAGCAGCACTCTGGATCAGTTGCAAGGCCTGCGACTTGCGCAGGAAAACAGCGATATCAAATTATTCAGCGACAACGGCATCGTTAGCCATGTCGAACTTGAGAAGCTTCAGCAGGCACGCGATACCGTGGCCCGCGAGCTCACCGGCAGACATGGGTTGAATTACAACACCACGCGCTCCTTCTCGGATGACTTGCGCACCATTGGGGATCATTGGGGGAACTTGCAGGTCGGCGACGCAACGGCCCTGTTGCGCAGCAAGGGCGCAACCCTGACCACACCTGCAGTTTTCATTCCTCTGGCACCAGACGGCGGTGGCCTGTACTTCAACTTTGGCTTTGGCCGCGAACACGGCATCAGCGTGGAAACAGAAGGCAGCGACGCCAGCACCTGGCTGGGTCTGAAGAACACCCACAGCAATAACGGCTTCTTCAACATCGGTGTTTTCTATGGCCCCGCTGCAGTCAGATCCATGCTGCTGGGCACAGGTCCGGGCGGTAACCCCAGCAGTGCGGCGCAGCTGTACGGTGCCGACATAAGTTTCAAGGCGAGCCACAGTCGCAATGCGATCCTTGGCTGGGTATCTGCCTCTAATGCCAGCATGGCTAACGTCATGGAAAACCTGCTAGACCCCAGTGCGTCGCTGGCCGACCTGTATCGCCTGGGGCAGAGCAAAAGTGGAACACTGGAAACAAGCACTGCCTTCCAGCAAACATTGAACGCGGGCGCTGCCGTCGACCTGGGCCGTATCAACCTCGGCGATCAGGTGGCAGGCAGTGCCGACAGTAAACTCATGAGGCTGCTCATGCGCTTTGCTGCGGGGGTCAACGCCGACGTCACGCTGCTAACCAACAGCAATACGCGCGTCACGACTCACAAGGGTGAAGGTCAGGATGCCTTTGCCAGCAAACAGGCACGAGGCGTATTTACCGCCGCCAGTGCCGGCGCTTACACCCGCGGCGGGGTAGCCACAAACGGCGTCGTGTACGCGGACCCGACCGCCAACGACGTGGGCGTCAAAAACAGCGTGTCCATAAGCCAGACAGTCCTGCCTGACATTTTCAGCGTGAACTTTGCGCTGGACCGGGGCAAAAACGACAAATTCACATTCAACTTCAAGCCCGGCAAGGCGGTGACTACACCGCAACTGCATGACGTTGAAAAGGCACTGGGCAAGGTGCTCAAAGACAAGAAGATTGCCCAGGCGCTCAAAGATCGCGAGACACTGCTGGCTGATCTGGAACGCTGCGCGCCAGGCCCTGCGCTAGAAGGGGCAAACCTCAAGGCAGCACCTCTGGGAGGCTTCGTCCCCCCCGCAACTTCTGCCTCAGAGCGGCCAGCGCACGATCGCCTGGCTGAGCTCAAGACCCTGCTGCCGCGCTTGCACACTCAGTTGCCCAAACAGGCAGCCCAGGTCGCTGCGTTACAGGCTGCCGTCGACGGGCTGCCCGCCAACGCCTCTGCCGCCAAGGTGCTGGACGATGCTCACGCGCTGGCTGTGGCAATGCAAGCCAATACCAAAGCGGCAGACACCTCGGCGCTGCTGGAAAAAGCCACCAAGGCCATTGATGCCGGCGAGAAACTGCCGGACCTGGATGGCCATCTTGCTGCCTTGCGCAGTGTGGTCAGCCAGCTCGATCACCTGCCTCACGAGAATGAAGCGTTACAGACCCTGCGCTATACCGTGCAGCAACTGGTGAAGAACAACACGCTGGCCAAGACCGGCGGTCGCCTGCTGGCGTCAGGCGAGCACAAGTACGTCAGCACCGGGCCGCAACTGAAGAAAGGCGGCATCCTTGGCAACTCGGCGCCCTGGCGCACGCGTACGTCAGCGGAAAATGCCAGCGCGATTGCCGCGTTCGTCAGTAAAAGCCCGGTCCTGCGGGAAATGGTACTCCGTGCGCAAAACCAGGGCCCGACGTCCATGGAGCTGACCCTTGAGCTCAAACCCAAGGTTCTGGAAAGCATCGAAGCCAGCTTGAGTGCGCAGGATCCCGACATTCAGAAAAAACTCCGGGCAGCCCTGAGCAACGACGACAACGTGCGCATCAAGCGTTTAACGCTGCTGCGCGGCGCGACTCAGGCTGACGCCAAGGCCACTCCCAGCTTTGGAATCAGCGCAAAGAGCAACGCTTCGGTCACGTCCTCGGTGGTCCTGGCGTCGATGGACCTCAAATACAGCGACGTCGAGCAGCACAAGCCCATCAACGTGACGCCCGGTGGCCTGATGGTGCGGCCCCTGGTCAGCAAAGAGGTGCGCGATGACATGCAGGACGTTGCCATCACAGGCAGCCTCAACCAGAGAAAACTGCACGGTAACAGCGGTGACATTGGCCGAGAGAAGCCAGGCGACGCCACTGGCGGCGATCGTGCCAACAGTGCCAACACCGGCAGCGGGCCGCGCACGACGGGCGCCGTCTGATGATCATTCAATATCCGACCACAGGCGCTACGCCTGAGGTGATCCAAATGTTTAACCCAAACCTTGTTGTACCCACCCTGAAAGGAGAAACACCATGGTCGCACCAGCAATCGCCGCCGCAGCAGCACGCGCACTCCCAGCGCTACAAAATGTAGCCAAAGATCTTGCGCCAGAATTGGCTAGAGGTGCAGGTTCTGCATTGGCCGAAAAAGGTTTTGATGCCCTGAGCGGCAACAACAAGCAGGAACCTGTCAGATACGCCAGCAATGATGACGCGCAGCAGAAACCGGCCGTTTACTAACCCTCTCCAGGCCGAACGCCGCCGCGCAATGCGGCCCGTTCGGGCCTGTTCTCCACCCTCCTCTCTCATCAAGCATAAATAACTGTCTGAACTGACGTGGGACCGGCTTCAGCCGGGAAAGGGCCAGCACATCCATTGCAAATGTGCAGGAAAAACCGCCGCCTCCCCGGCTAAAGCGGTCCCACAGCGCATCGTTTGCTGCGTAACACGCCCACGAAAAAGCCAGCGGCTGCTTAAGGCAACCGCCAGCGAGGGCTTGGTAAGTGAAAGAGTCGAAGGCGCTAGCGCACCAGCGTGCTGCGAAGGGTATTAAGGCGCTCAGCGAAACCCATTATCCATTGGCTGAAGCTCAACTCGGTGAGTACGCTGAGGTCCTGCTGGGTACACAAACGCACCGTATCCTGCGCATCCAGCGCCAGCCAGCATCCGCCCAACTGCTCAGGCTTGAAGTTGAGCCGCAGCAAATGTTCGTGCAGGCCGCGCCGGGTTTGCCCAAGATCGAGACGAGCGTGAACGAACGCCACGTCGCCCGGTGCCGGGACCTCGATGTTGGCCAGCTCCCGGCCCTGGTCGTCGGCCAGGGCACAGAGACCGTCCTTGAACATCAGCGGGCTGCCGACCTGAATGGCCAGCGCTGCAAGCAAGCGGTCTACGTGGGGGGTAGTCATGTAATCTGCTCCGTTTCAGTGAAGAGGCGCCTTGCATGGCGTGGCAGGAATCAATGCCGCGCCAGCCCCTCGCCCAGATGCTCCAGCCCCATCAGGCGCAACTGTTGCGCGCTGATTTCATCCAGCGCGGCGCTGTTCAGTTCGCCGGGTAAACAGTGCCAGACCACGAAATCACGGCGCGAATCCAGAAACAGAAAGTAATCGTTGTAACGCTCCGGGTCATCGAAGCGCCGTTCCAGCGCTTCGCCCAACTGTGATGGCCCCAGGCTGTGCCAATCGACCTGCAGGGCCAGGCCCCAGTCGAGGCATTCACGCCGGGTACAAAAGGCTACGCCAGCGGCGATTTCCCAGATCGCAGGGCGTCCTGCCACCACCTCGGCGTAAAAGTGCGCCTTGTCAGTATTACGAGCGGGCATTGTTTTAATCCTCCAGGGGCACTCGAGTGAAATCGACCTGTTCATCCTCCAGGCCGAGGCCGTCGCGCATATCCGACGGCCACCAGATAACGATCTCGCGATCGTTGGAAACAGGCCGGTCACAGGCCTCCTTGGCACACCCGCGGTGGCCAAATGAGGAGCAACCGGCCAGCAAGGTTACGGCGACAGCGAGCAAGACAGCTTTCATGGCTGGCTGACCTCCACAGTAGAAATCAATGAACGACGTTGCGGCGCGCCACTGTTGACCTTGGGCGGACGCAAGGCAATGAACACCTCAGCCTCACCACCCGGCGGCACCCAGGCACTCGGCCAGACGCTCACGCCCAGGCCATAGCGCCCGCCACAACTGGCTTCATCAACGCGCTCGGGCTTGTCCGAGAGGTTGCGCACCAGGGCCACTGCCACGCCAAAGCCTTCATCGCCGGCGTACCACTGCGCACGCCGTGGATCGAGCTGCAACGCAGGGTTGGCTTCACACAGGGTTTCCGGGCGCAGCGGGATGGCGGCGGGTTTGTAGCCAGCGGGCACTGTGCCCTTGATCATCTCGGCGAGGGCCTTGGTCACTACCATGCGGTTAGGACGCTCAGCCCCTTCTCGCCGCTGCTTGATCTTGTCTAGACGTTCTTGCACAAGGTTAGGGTTGGCGTAGTCGACATAGCGCATGGGGTTGACCTGATCACCAATCAGCCGCGGCGTCAGGATGAACAGCCGCTCGCGGGTAGATTCACTGCGCTCACGTGCGGTGAACAGCAGCTTGCCGATGATCGGTATGGCACTCAGGTACGGCACTCGCTTGCGCCGCTCATTGTTTTCGTAGACGTGAAATCCACCCACGACCAGCGACGCTTTTTCAGCTATTACCGCCTGAGTGCTGACGTTGCCCTTGCGCACAGAGGGCTGCTCGGCACGAATATTAGACTCCTGGATCTGCCCGTCTTCGATATCCACCACCAACTGAATCATCTGATTCTTGGCGTCCGGCGAGGTAATCGAGCGCGGAATCACCTGCAAACTGGTGCCAGCAGTCAGGGGCTGGAAATTGGCCACCCTTTCGCCGACGGCTTCAAGAACTTCCGTCTGGCTGAAATCAATCACCGCCGGCTGGTTTTCAAGGGTCAGGATCGAAGGATTGCCGATGACGGTGGCCGCGCCCTTGCCTTCCAGTGCGCGCAGGCCCAGAAAGAATTTGTCTCGATCCTGAACGAACATGGTGGAGCTGCGGCCATTCTCGGCAATGTTGGCGCCGCTATTGAAGTTGCCGGCACTCAGCCCCCAGTCGCTGGACAGCTCATCCATGTGGTTGCGGTCGACGTCGACGATGATCGCGTCGATCTCGATCACATTGCGCGGCTTGTCCAGCTCCTCCACCAGGTCTTTGTAGATGGTTCTTCGCTCTGGATCGTCGTAGATCAACACGGCATTGTTGCGCACGTCTGCCTCGACCCGGATGTGATTGCGCGAGCGCGTGGAGCGCTGTTCATCCTGGGTAGGCGGCACATAATTGCTGGTGCCGAAGGTTTTCGCAGCAGAGTCATCGAATAACTGTGGGAAGTTGCTCGCATCAGCGCCAAACCCGCTGCTAATCCCGCCCATGCCTGGCAGAGACATCGTGCCTGAGCGCAGCGCGTCAGCGTTCAGGCCGCCTCCCATCGACGGCCGACGCTCCAGCAAATTACGCAACAGCGTGGCAACACCGTCGATTTTCAGGCTTTCACCGCGGTATTTAATCGGCCGGTCGGCGGCATTCGCATAGCGCAAAGGCAAATAAATGACTTCCTGTTTTTCGTCCCGGCTCTGCTGCTTTTTGCTGAATTCTTCGATCAATTCCACGTACCGACGTGGGCCCCGCACCAGCACAACGCCTTGCTCGGGCAAGGCGCCCCAGCCAAAGCGTGGGTCCAGCAAGCCAACATCAGTCAGCGCCTGATTCAAATCGTCGACAGACTTCTCATCCACCTCGATGCGTGTGGATTGCTGCTGATCAAGCGGGCTGACATACAACGTATTGTTGTAAACGAACCATTGAAACTGATGTTCCAGGGCGAGCCGGTCGAGAAACGCCTCAGGACTCTCACTGCGCATGCGCCCATTGACAGTTCCAGTGATTGTTTCCATCTCCAGCTTCACGCCAAAACTTTCGGCAAAGTCCTTGAGGACCTGGCTCAATGGGGCATTCTTGGCTTCATAAGCGTACGGCGTGTCGCGCCATTGTTCCGGTACGACGGCAAATGTGGGCGTGGCCCAGAGCATCGCGGCCATTAGCGGCAAGCAGGTCCAGGCTGTTCTACCCATTCATCAATCCTCTGTGTAAAAGTCCCAGACCCAGCGATGCGGGCAGGGTTGACCGGCTGGCCGATCTGGGCGGGGTCTGCTGGGCAATGACCATGCTCCAGGCGGCTTGCTGGTTGGCCAGATCTTCAATGGTGGCCACCAGATGAGCAGTGTCGACATCAGCGTCAAGCCAGCGCACCAGGCAGGCGCGCTGCAGTTGACGGTCGTAGGCCAGCGCGATAGGCGTGTCGCCCATCAGGCTGGCTTCGGCCAGGCGCAAAAGCGGTGCCAATTGATCATTATGCGTGCCAGCGCCCTCGGGCAGCACGGCCCGGCAGAAAAGACCACCGCGGTTATCTACCTGAATGCTGACGCCGTCCACCCAGCATTCGAACAGCCCGCCAACCTCGCGGCGGCAGGCATCGAGCTGGGTGAATAACTCACTGGAAGCCATCAAGCACCGCTTTGGTAATGCCATGCTTGGCTTTCATCGCCTCGCCCAGCGCGTGGTTGGCTGAGGACATGCGCACCGTCTCTTCAAACACCGCCTGCAGGCTTTCGGCGCCGGGATCGTCGGTCGCGGCTTCAGTCGCCGCATCAAAACCGCGAGTGGCTCGGTCGAAATTGTTGTCCAGTTTTCTTTCCAGGGCAGTAGTTGTCATGGCGCGCTCTCTCGAAGTGGGGTCACTTTCGATGAGTGGTCACGCCGGGCAGATCAGTTCCTTCATAGATGACAATGATCAGTCGATAGCTTTAGCGACCTCCCGAATCAGGCCAGGTCGAGGACACGCTGGCGCAGCTGCTCCCAATCGAGGCTGAAATCTCCGCTCTCGGTGGTCAACCAGAGTGCTCCGGGAGCGAGGCCGGTGTCACGTTCGAGCTGCCAGTGTGAATGCGGTTGTTGCTCAAGCCACAGACCAACGGCGTCATGCAGATCCACCGCGCAGCGCAGGGTGGCCCGCACGGGCCGCGTCTGGCTCTGGGCGATTTGACGTACCAGCGCCAGTGCGCGCTCTTGCTGGGACAGTGTGCCGAGCAGACTTGCAAGCGTCTCACCGAGCAAACTGCCGACCTGCTCTGTCAGTGCCTCACGCTGGGCCTGACGCTCAACCTCCCAGCCATCGAGCAACACATTGGCGCGCGCCCAGAACTCCGCCTGGGCATCAGCCAGCACGCGCTCGCTCCGAGCCCGCGCGTCGGCAAGCATTGCCTCGGCCTGCGCATGAGCACGTGCGAGGTGTTCATTGGCCAGCACCACATTGCGAAAATACTCGCGGGGCAGCAAGCGCTCAGCCAGGCTGGCTTGCTCCGGATCGAGGCTAAGCGTGCGGCGAATGAACATCAGGGTCCTCCAGAACACGTTGCAAGGCTGCACGCCAGAGCATATCCAGACGCTTGGGCTCAGCGCAGGGCGATGCCGTCACAGCGGCTGCAGCATCGCGCGGCCATAACAGGCGCAAACGCTGCCACTGCACTTCGCCGCGCCATTGGGCCAACAACTGCAACGGATCGATATTTTCGTCACGCAGCCAGCTGCCCGGTCGTAATGCCTTGGCAACGCTGCGACACCATGGCCGCAGGTTTTCATCAGGGAGAGGTCGCGTTGCCCGCGCTGTGCAGAGATGCTCGACAACGGCCAGCAACGACTCCCGCCGCTCTCTGGCTTGAATAAAGTCGGCGATCAATGGATCAGGCACAGCCGGGCTGCAGGACTTTATACCGAATGCCACCCCGAGGCGGTCAGGGTGTACGGCTGACAACCAGGCAAATTGAACATCGCTCAACTGCTGTTCGCCGATGACCTCAGACCAGCTGGGGTCGGCCCATTGCCAAGGGCGCGCCCACCATTGCACCCATTGCTCGGCCAACTGCGGATTCATGCCCCGCGCTCGTCGAACCGACCCACTGCCGTACCTGGCGCTTTCGCGGCGGGACCCATGCCCACCAGCCCCAGCAGCCTGTTGCGCCAGGTCGGGCGTAGCCAGAGAAGCAGCCCCGCAAACAACAACACAATGCCCAACACACCGGCTAACACCATCGTCTTGAGCGTGCCGACTTTTTCCTCGGGCACCATGAACGGCCCGTAATGAACCAGAACCTGTTGCTCCTGATAAGCCCGGGCATCGACAAACACCACTGAAAGCTTTTCCGTGTTGTCCACCGCCGCGGCCATGCCAGGAATACTGCTGGCGACCATACGCCGAATGCGTGGCAAGACAATATCCGGGTCCAGACTCGAAGTGTGCTTGATGAACACGGCTGCCGAAGCAGGCTGAACCGGCTCGCCAGGGGCCACTCGCTCAGGCAGCACGACATGCACGCGAGCCACAATCACGCCGTCGATTTGCGACAGCGTTGACTCGAGCTCTTGAGATAGCGCGTAGATATACCTGGCGCGCTCTTCCAGAGGCGTGGAAATAACCCCTTCTTTCTTGAAGATTTCGCCCAGATTGGTACGCGTGCGCCGCGGCAAACCTGCCGCGTCCAGCACCCGCACCGCCCGATTGATGTCAGAGGCAGACAGCAGAACGCTGACGCCTTCCTTGTTAATGCGCTTGCTGGCATCAATGTTTTTGCTCGATAGCTCGGCAATCACATCATTGGCATCATTTTCAGAGAGCTTGCCGTGCAGTTCGATCTGATCTCCGCAGGCCGCCAGCAGCAGCGCCAGCCCGATCAAGCTCAAATATCGTAAAAAGTGCCTCATCAGCCCGCCCATCACTGCATGTTGGTGAGTTTGTCCAACGCTTGCGAGCCCTTACTGATCATTTTTACCGACAGCTGAGTTTGCAAGGAGTAGGAACTCAGGGCCCTGGTAGCTTCCAGAAATTTCTTCGGATCCGCGTTCAGCGAAGCCTCGCGCAGAGCCTTGCCCGCGCGCTCGGACATGTCCTCCAGGGACGTGGCCTTGCGGGTCAGAGGGTTCATCACCTGTTCCGAAAATGCACCTGCACCTTGCGCAGGTTCGGCCCTTTGCATGGCCGCCTTGAACCAGTCCGCGTCGCCTTGCGACGGCTCATCCAGTACTGCTTCAGGCTTGAACGCCGTGGCAGAGGCCGAGCTGTTTTCCAGTTTCCCAATCGACATATCGACCTCCGTCTCGGTTATCAGCTGAACAGCTTGTTCATGATTGAACCCGCTGTGTTCCTGGCGTCTTCCTGCACTGCCTGGGCTTGAGCACCGCCAGCGCCCAGGCCTTGGAGCAACTGACTGATTTCTTCAGCGCTACCGCTTATGGTTATATTCTGACCGCCGCCGAAACCGCCGCTATTGCCAACGTTGCCACCGAAACCACCACCAGAGCCGCCGCCGAAGCCACCGCCGGCGCTGCTGCCTTCCCCAGAAGACATCGGCGTACCGCTGTTGGCCAACATGCCTGAAGCCGGCGCAGCGCCGCTTGCTGCCTGCTCACCTAACATCTTGAGCGCTAGCAGGAACTTGTCTGCTTCCTCAGGATTTAGCTTGTCATCAGGCTCGCCGTTTTTACCTTTTTCATTAAGTTCGTCAACCCATGACTTGACGTTGCCATCAGCATTATTAGGCTTTCCAAAGGCACCCGATTGATCCATGAACTGGGCGACTTCTTTGAGCAACTCTTTGTCACCCTTTTCGAAAGTCGCCCCGCCATCAGTGGATGGCTGCAGCAAACTGCCAAGTTTTTCCTGAGTCAGGAGGCCAAGCAGTTGTGAAAGAACATCTGCGCCGCCGGCACCGCCAGCGCCACCACTTGGTCCGCCCAGACCATTGCTACTAGCACCTCCGCCAAAACCATTACCGCCAGTGCCAGCGCCAGCGCCATCACTGCCGCTAAGCATCTGAAGCAGCTGGGAAAGAAAGTCTTTCAACTGATCGGGCGACATGCTCTTGGGCGGCGTACCGTCACCAGGGACGTTACCACTTGGGGCCTGACCACCACCTTGAGCTTGAGAAGCTTTCTTCTCGATATTCTGCAGTATTTCAGTCAGCAGCTTGACCAGCGGATTGTCGCCATTGACCTTGCCATTGGGATCGGTCATCGACTTCACCAGGGCATTAAGCGCTGATTCACGGTCCTGCGGGCGCCCGGTACCACCAACACTGTTCGAGGGAGCCGCCTGCTGTGGGCTACCGAGGCCTAACGTACCTCTATCGAGATTCAGAGAAACATTCATACCAATACGTCCTTTTTCTGGAAGCAGACTTCAGATGAGTGGCGGAACCGTGTCAGTGCTCGCCAACAGACACGGCCACCGCCCAGATGATCAGAACTGAATTGTGTCAGAAGTTTTGTTGAAGCTATTCATCGCTTTGATTTCACTCTGAACGCGCATTTGGTCGATACCAACCGAGGTATCCTTATCCATCTTAGCGATGGTTGCCCTGGAGGTTTTTTCCTGATTGCTTGCTGCAGCGTCAGCCACATCCTCGGAACTGTCATCTGCGTTAGACTCGTAACCACCGCCAATGCCTGCGGTCAGGTCACGGAAGGTGTTCTGAGCGCCACCCAAGGCGCCGTAAGCACTATTGATTGGATCAAATGGCATTTTCCTGTACCTCAAATTGATGATGGGTTAGAAATCCAGGCCGGCTCGGTTGCTCGCCAGTCCTGTTCAATGAGTGGACACAAGCTCGAAAGCAGTTCCACTTTTATTCAAAGGACGTTGAATTCGGGCCATACGGCTGGTCTGCGGGGCGTGGAACGCCATCACAGATCGCCAGGCGCATAACCGGAAAAGGAAGGAAAAATCGAGGAGGAGCCAGGACGAGCGCGGTATCAGGCCGAAAGGCTTTTGATGCGGTGGTAAAGGGTGCGACTCGGAATGCCGAGTTCGAAACTGGCGGCTTCAACGCTTTGCTGATGACGCTTCATCGCTTCGTCGATAATGATTCGCTCGATGACCCGCAGCTGAGCCTTGAGCTGCATGGGTTCCGGCGAGCACGCCTGGGCCAGGGGCGAAAAGCCCAGGACAAACCGCTTGGCGCTGGACTTGAGCTCGCGGATGTTGCCCGGCCAGGAGTGCGCCAGCAGTTGCTGGGTCACTTCAGGCGTCAGTTCCGGTGCCGGTCGTCCCACCAGCATCGCCTGCTTGGTCAGGAAGCGGTTGAACAACGGGATGATCTGCTCGCGACGATCGCGCAGGGGCGGCATCTGAATGCTGACCACACTGAGACGAAAATACAGATCGCGACGGAAGGTGCCCTCCTCGACCAACTGCTCCAGCGGCCGTTGCGACGACGTAATCACGCACATGTCCACGGGGATGAACTCGGTCGAACCCAGGCGCTCCACACCCCGGGTCTCCAGGACGCGAAGCAGCTTGGCTTGCAGCGACAGCGGCATGCTATCGATCTCATCCAGATACAACGTACCGCCCTGAGCCGCCTCAACGTATCCGCTGCGGGATTTGCTGGCGCCGGTGTACGCGCCGCTGACCACTCCGAACAGTTCACTTTCAGCCAGACTCTCGGGAATAGCCGCACAGTTCATTGCCACAAAGGCGCCGCGTCTTCGCGACAAACGGTAAATCTGTCGAGCCAGCGTGTCCTTGCCTGTGCCGGTCTCGCCGACCAGCAGGAGGTCGATATTCAAGGGGGCCGTATTGGTAGCCAGATACTGCAGGTCAACGAAATCGCCAAAGTAGGCAATTTCTTTCAGGTCCGCATCGAACTCACGTCTATCCATGTGGGATACCCTCTTCGCACTAACATCCAGTGTCCCGGCCCCCCTTGATACACAGTTTGCACTCGACAAACTGCACAGGGCGCACAACTCGGCCGTACCATTTCAAAGGACACTTCTACTCTCCACATACAGCTGGAAGAGAATTCAGAGGGGATGCGTCGCTTGAAAAAGTCCGCGTAAAGTAGACCGGGACAGGGGAACAAAGTTCAGTTGAAAGTTATATTTCAGTGTTGCGCGATATAATGCTCAGTTTATGTCGAGGTCCGCTGAAAGCATTAAGCTAGAGCCTTCCAGCATCCCAAAAGCGACCTTGGGTCAAACTTTCCACGACAGGGCAGGCGATAGTAACCGTGGTATGCGACAGTTTTATGAATGCCTGTTTCCTATAACTTTTCTACCATAACTATTCGGAGACCACCACACCTCCGCGACCATTAACATTTATTCCACTCCCACTGCCATTATCAGCAGACCCAGCAGAACCGGTGTAAAAACGTACCACTTCCAGTGAATAAAAGTATTCAAATAGGTTTACTGGCTTCGCCGACAAGGCCATTGCGCAATCATTGCCGCCGTCAGCCCGACACTGGCTGGCTGTTCCAGCAAGCCGGGATGGCCAAGCAGATAGACATTGACGGCCTTGACCACCTGCCCTGCGTCGACATCCTCCCTGCTGCAAAACAACAAGCCCGCGTTGGCGTCGTACACCCCTTGCACATAACCCAGCGCCTGCATCTGTCCCAGGGTCAATGGCTGGCCTTGGCGAATTTCCCTCAGCGGCACCTGCAAATCCCGCCCGCTGAAAAAAGCCGCCTGTACTGGCGCGACGATGCCGATCAACAACAGCACGGCGCATCCTTTCAACCTCCAGGTCAAAGCGCAGCCCAGCGCCCCGCGTGAGCCTGCGTCCGCTTCGTGCGCGCTGGAGGATGGATCAGCCATCATCGAACTGGTCTCGTATTGATCTGAATGGTGAGTGGTCATTGCCCTCAAAACGGTTCCATCGTTTTTCAGCTTTCTTTCGGGGTCTCACGAGCAGCGTCAAGCTCACCCCCGGGGTTGCCAACATGGTCTGCAGCCGTAATAGTTTCAAACGCCAGCTTTTGGCACTTGACCAAGGAGAAGGACAGATATGACTTTACCCGCCATCCATCGCGTCGTCACCGGACACCATGAAGACGGCAGGTCCACAGCATTCAGCAATGGTCCACTGCCCTCCGTGATTGAAATGGAAGCGATCCCCGGCCTGATCTTTCATGAAGTCTGGGAGACCTCAGCATCGCCTGCGCCCATTGATAACGGCGCCGACCCCACCGCTGGCGAGGTCATGCACAACGCCCCTGCAGGCGGAAGCCGCATCCGCTTCGTCGATCTGCCTCCCGATGCTACCTACCTGGACGGACACAAAACCCGGATCGCCGATCTGTTCGAGCAGGTCAACTACACCGACGGGCTGACGGTCAAAGACGATTCGCCGCATCCCATGATGCACCGCAGCGAGGCCGTGGATTACTGCGTGGTCATCGAAGGAGAACTCCACATCGTGCTCGACGACACCGAGGTGATGCTCAAACCCGGCAGCGTCGTGGTGCAGCGCGGTACCAATCACGCCTGGTCAAACCGCACCGATAAAAGCTGCCGTGTGCTGTTCGTTCAACTCGACGGGCGTTACGACCCCGCCATCGCCGCGACATTGCCAGTCTAAGCGCCCCCCACGCCGACACTCAGTGCAGCCGCTTGACAAACACGCCTGCCAGAAACGAGAAAAGCCCTGAAGATTCAGGGCTTTTCTGACTGAGCTGCGACGTGCTCGCTAGATCCTAGAACGGAATATCGTCATCGAAGCTGTCGAAATCAGCGGCCGGTTGCGGCGCCTGCTGTTGCGGGGCCGGGCGGGATTCGCGTTGCGGCTGGGATTGCGGCGCCGATTGCTGAGGACGCGACTGCTGCGGGCGTGGGGCCGAGTTCTGGTAATTGTTGCCGCCACCCTGACCCTGTGGAGCGCCATCGTTCTGAGGACGGCCGCCCAGCAGCTGCATGGTGCCCTGCATGTCGACGACGATTTCAGTCGTGTAACGCTTGATGCCGTCCTTTTCCCACTCGCGTGTCTGCAGCTTGCCTTCGATGTAAACCTGCGAACCCTTGCGCAGGTACTCCCCGGCGATCTCGGCCACTTTGCCGAACATCGACACACGGTGCCATTCAGTCTTCTCGACCTTCTGACCGGATTGCTTGTCGGTCCATTGCTCGCTGGTCGCCAGACTCAGGTTGGTCACGGCATTACCGTTAGGCAAGTAGCGAACTTCGGGATCCTGGCCGCATGTACCGACCAATATGACTTTGTTAACCCCACGGGCCATAACGTTCTCCTAGGCTTCGCGCGCGTCGGTCGCTGGGTTGACCATTCGCTCCAGAGACGCGCGATCCAATAGTTTTGTATCCAATTTGATGTAGATGGCCGCCTCTTCAGCAACCACTACCGCATCCGTTACGCCTTCTACCGCCTTGAGTCTGTCCGCGAGCCCGGCGTCACGCAGGGCATCAGGCGTCAACGGCAGGCGAAGGCTGGTGACATAAGGCGGCTCACGCATGGTCACTGCGACGACGAGCCAGATGGCGGCCATGGCAGCACCACCCAGAAACACGACATCAAGCCCACCATGCTGGAACAGCCAGCCGCCAAGTATCCCACCTGCGGCCGAACCAAGGAACTGGCTGGTGGAATAAACCCCCATCGCCGTGCCTTTTCCGCCCGCCGGTGAAACCTTGCTGATCAATGACGGCAGCGAGGCTTCCAGCAGGTTGAAGCCGATGAAGAATACCACTGTCCCGATGACCAGTGCTCGCAAGGTATCGCCGAACGCCCAGAAGAATAGCTCAGTGAGCATCAGCACGCTGATGGCGCCGATGAGAACGCGCTTCATCTGACGCTTTTTCTCACCATAAATGATGAACGGAATCATTGCGAAAAATGAGATCAGCAGTGCTGTGAGGTAGACCCACCAGTGCTCTTCCTTGGGCAGACCCGCCTTGGTCACCAGGGCCAGCGGCAACGCCAGAAAGCTTGACATGAGCATCGCGTGCAACACGAAGATACCCAAATCCAGGCGCAACAGGTCCGGATGGCGCAGGGTCGGGCCCAGGGCTTGACGGGCGACACCGGATTCGCGGTGCTGCAGGGTGTTGGTGGTTTTGGGCACTACAAATGCAACGATGACGATGCCCACCAGCGCCATGGCACCGGTGGCCAGAAACAGCCCGGACAAACCGAAGGCACTGGTCAGGATCGGCCCGACCACCATGGCAATGGCGAATGACAAGCCGATGGTCATGCCAATCATGGCCATGGCCTTGGTGCGATGTTGCTCGCGGGTGAGGTCGGACAGCAGCGCCATCACCGCCGCAGAAATGGCGCCTGCGCCTTGCAGCACGCGACCGGCGATCACGCCCCAGATCGAATCCGCGCTGGCTGCCAGCACACTGCCGAGCGCGAAAATCAGCAGACCGAAATAGATCACCGGGCGGCGGCCGATGCGATCGGAAATCACCCCAAAGGGGATCTGCAGAAAGGCCTGAGTCAGGCCATAGGCGCCGATGGCCAGACCGATCAGAGCCGGGCTCGCTCCCGCCAGGTCCATGCCATAGGTTGCCAGCACTGGCAGCACCATGAACATGCCGAGCATGCGGAACGCAAATACCAGTGCAAGACCGCCTGCCGCACGGGTCTCGCCGCCGCTCATTCGTTCGCTGTGGAGATCGTGCATGGAAAAACCTCGTGTGAACCGGCGGCGATTCTACCAGTCCCATCGATTGACGGGGTATATCGCGACGCTTTGCCGCGTATAGATGACAGACTCTTCATGTAGCGCTACGCAACTGCGCAGATAGTGTGCATCCATACAGTATTTAACCGTATACTCCTCCGTTTCCGACGCCCGCCGCGCGAGGCCATTTTGGACAAGATCCTGATTCGTGGGGCTCGAACCCACAACCTGAAAAACATCGACCTGACCCTGCCACGCGACAAGCTGATCGTCATCACCGGGCTGTCCGGTTCCGGCAAATCATCGCTGGCATTTGACACGCTGTATGCCGAAGGCCAGCGCCGCTATGTCGAATCGCTTTCGGCCTATGCCCGTCAGTTTCTTTCGATGATGGAAAAGCCCGACGTCGACACCATTGAAGGCCTGTCGCCGGCGATCTCCATCGAGCAGAAGTCAACGTCTCACAACCCGCGCTCCACCGTGGGCACCATCACTGAAATCTACGATTACCTGCGTCTTTTGTATGCGCGGGTGGGCCAGCCTCGCTGCCCGGATCACGACATCCCGCTGGAGGCACAGACCGTCAGCCAGATGGTCGACCTGGTAATGGCGCAGCCCGAGGGCAGCAAACTCATGCTGCTCGCGCCCGTGGTGCGTGAACGCAAAGGCGAGCACCTGTCGGTGTTCGAAGAGCTGCGCGCTCAGGGTTTCGTCCGCGCTCGCGTCGACGGTCGCCTGTGTGAGCTCGATGAGCTGCCCAAACTGGATAAACAGAAGAAGCACTCCATCGATGTCGTGGTTGACCGCTTCAAGGTCCGTGCAGACCTGCAGCAGCGTCTGGCCGAGTCGTTCGAAACCGCGCTGAAGCTGGCTGACGGTATCGCCTGGGTCGCGCCAATGGACGACGAGCCGGGAGAAGAAATGATCTTCTCCGCGCGCTTCGCCTGCCCGATCTGCGGCCACGCCATCAGCGAGCTGGAACCCAAGCTGTTTTCCTTCAACAACCCGGCTGGCGCCTGCCCGACCTGCGACGGTCTGGGGGTCAAGCAATTCTTCGACATCAAGCGTCTGGTCAATGCCGAACTGACCCTGGCCGAGGGTGCGATACGCGGCTGGGATCGGCGCAACGTGTATTACTTCCAGATGCTCGGCTCACTGGCCAAGCACTACGGCTTCAGCCTGGAAGTGCCATTCAAGCTACTGCCTGCCGACATCCAGAAAACATTACTCAATGGCAGCGGCTCGCAAAGTGTCGATTTCCGCTATCTCAATGACCGCGGTGACATCGTCAAGCGTGCCCACCCGTTCGAAGGCATCGTGCCCAATCTCGAACGGCGCTATCGGGAGACCGAATCCGCCACCGTCCGCGAAGAGCTGGCCAAGTTCCTCGGTACCCAGCCCTGCCCTGATTGCCGAGGCACGCGTCTGCGTCGCGAAGCGCGTCACGTGTGGGTCGGCGAGAAGACGCTTCCGGCCGTCACCAACATGCCGATTGGCGACGCCACCGAGTATTTCAACGTCCTGACGCTACCAGGCCGTCGAGGAGAAATTGCCGGCAAGATCCTCAAAGAGATCTGCGAGCGGCTGCAGTTTCTGGTCAACGTCGGGCTCGACTACCTGACCCTCGACCGCAGCGCCGACACCCTCTCCGGTGGTGAGGCTCAGCGTATTCGCCTTGCCAGCCAGATTGGCGCAGGCCTGGTAGGCGTCATGTACATCCTGGACGAACCCTCCATCGGCTTGCACCAGCGTGACAACGACCGCCTGCTGGGCACCCTCAAGCACCTGCGCGATATCGGCAATACGGTGATCGTGGTCGAACATGATGAAGACGCCATTCGTCTGGCTGACTATGTCGTCGACATCGGCCCAGGAGCGGGTATACATGGCGGGCACATCGTTGCCGAAGGTACGCCTGAGGAGGTCATGTCTCACCCTGACTCGCTGACGGGTAAATACCTCTCGGGCCGGGTCAAGATTCAGGTGCCAGCCAAGCGTACGCCGCGCAATAAAAAGCTGCAGTTGACCCTCAAGGGCGCACGTGGCAACAACCTGCGCAACGTCGACCTGGAGATCCCCATCGGCCTGCTGACCTGCGTGACCGGGGTATCCGGCTCGGGCAAATCGACGCTGATCAACAACACGCTGTTCCCACTGAGCGCCACAGCACTCAACGGCGCGACAACGCTGGAAGCTTCAAGTCATGACAGCATCAACGGCCTGCAGCATCTGGACAAGGTCGTGGACATCGATCAAAGCCCGATTGGTCGCACGCCGCGCTCCAACCCGGCGACTTACACCGGATTGTTCACGCCGATTCGCGAGCTGTTTGCAGGCGTGCCTGAATCGCGCTCCCGTGGCTACGGGCCAGGGCGTTTCTCGTTCAACGTCAAGGGCGGCCGTTGCGAGGCCTGTCAGGGCGATGGCCTGATCAAGGTTGAAATGCATTTTCTGCCGGACATCTACGTGCCTTGTGACGTGTGCAAGAGCAAACGCTACAACCGCGAGACGCTCGAGATCAAATACAAGAGCAAGAACATCCACGAAGTGCTGGAGATGACCATCGAAGAAGCGCGTGAGTTCTTCGATGCGGTCCCGGCGCTGGCGCGCAAGCTGCAGACCCTGATGGATGTAGGCTTGTCCTATATCAAGCTGGGACAGTCAGCGACGACGCTGTCTGGCGGTGAGGCGCAACGGGTGAAGCTCTCCCGCGAGCTGTCAAAGCGCGATACCGGCAAGACGCTGTATATCCTCGACGAGCCGACCACCGGCCTGCACTTCGCCGATATCCAGCAATTGCTCGATGTACTGCATCGCCTGCGCGATCACGGCAATACGGTTGTGGTCATCGAACACAACCTGGATGTGATCAAGACCGCAGACTGGCTGGTGGACCTCGGGCCGGAAGGCGGCTCCAAAGGTGGGCAGATCATCGCTGTCGGCACGCCTGAGCAAGTGTCGGAGATGAAACAGTCCTACACCGGTCACTACCTCAAGCCTCTGCTGGCGCGCGACAAAGCCTGATATCAGCGGCCAACAAAAAGCCCGTCACTCTTGCGAGTGACGGGCTTTTTCATTCCAGCCTGAAAACCAGACGAGCAATCAGAATTGCGACTGCAGGTAATTCTCGAGGCCGATAGTCTTGATCAGGCCCAGCTGCTTCTCGAGCCAGTAGGTGTGATCTTCTTCAGTGTCCGCCAACTGGATACGCAACATGTCGCGGCTCACATAGTCCCTGTGCAGCTCACAGAGCTCGATGCCTTTGCACAGGGCGGCTCGTACCTTGTATTCAAGACGAAGATCGGCGGCGAACATCTCAGGCACCGTGGTGCCCACTTCCAGATCATCGGGACGCATGCGCGGCGTACCTTCCAGCATCAGGATACGACGCATGAGGGCGTCAGCGTGTTGTGCTTCTTCTTCCATCTCGTGATTGATACGCTCATAGAGTTTGGTAAAACCCCAGTCTTCGTACATCCGCGAGTGGATGAAATATTGATCACGCGCCGCGAGCTCGCCCACCAGCAGCGTATTGAGATAATCGATTACTTCTGGGTGGCCTAGCATCGCCCCACATCTCCGTACGTCAAAGTAGGTAGTCTGAACCAAGCGCTTGCGCGGGTCACTGCCTAAACGACAAAAAGTGATCGAAAGTCGTGAAAAACCGCCATTCATCTACGAAAAAGCGCCCAAATGAGGGCGGTTCTGTTTATCACTTAGACTTATAACAACGTTACGCCAAAGCCCTGTCGACAATCCCCCTCAAACGCCCGGCACAGCATACGGATGATGACCCTGTACCCACGCAGCATTCAGACAATGCAGAAAACAAAAAACCGGGCACAAGGCCCGGTTTTTTGTTCAGACTGACATCTTACTCAGCGGATACAGCTTCACCGCCAGCAGGACGATCAACCAGCTCGACGTACGCCATAGGCGCTTTGTCGCCAGTGCGGAAACCGCACTTGAGGATGCGCAGATAGCCACCCTCGCGAGTTGCATAACGCTTGCCCAGATCGTTGAACAGCTTGCCAACGATTTCTTTCGAACGAGTACGGTCGAAAGCCAGACGGCGGTTAGCCAGGCTGTCTGTTTTGGCCAAAGTGATCAGCGGCTCAGCAACGCGACGCAGTTCTTTAGCTTTCGGCAATGTAGTTTTGATCAGCTCGTGCTCGAACAGCGACACCGCCATGTTTTGGAACATGGCCTTACGGTGGGAGCTAGTCCGGCTCAGGTGACGACCACTTTTACGATGACGCATGGTTCATTCCTTACCAAACACAACGTTCGGTGATTACGACGATCAGGCAGTCGCCTTGTCGTCCTTCTTGAGACTTGCCGGCGGCCAGTTGTCGAGGCGCATGCCGAGGGACAGACCACGCGAAGCCAGGACGTCCTTGATCTCAGTCAAGGATTTCTTGCCAAGGTTTGGAGTTTTCAACAGCTCTACTTCGGTGCGCTGAATCAGGTCGCCGATGTAGTAGATGTTCTCCGCCTTGAGGCAGTTGGCCGAGCGTACAGTCAGTTCCAAATCGTCAACCGGACGGAGGAGGATCGGATCGATCTCGTCTTCCTGTTCGATTACCACTGGTTCGCTGTCACCTTTGAGGTCGACGAACGCAGCCAACTGCTGTTGCAGAATGGTTGCAGCGCGGCGGATTGCCTCTTCAGGATCCAGAGTACCGTTGGTTTCCAGATCGATAACCAGTTTGTCCAGGTTGGTACGCTGTTCGACACGGGCGTTTTCCACCACGTATGCGATACGGCGAACCGGGCTGAACGAAGAATCGAGCTGCAAGCGACCGATGCTGCGGCTTTCGTCTTCATCGCTCTGACGCGAGTCTGCTGGTTCATAACCGCGACCACGAGCTACAACGAGCTTCATGTTCAGGGCGCCGTTAGACGCCAGGTTAGCGATTACGTGATCGGGATTAACGATCTCGACATCATGATCCAGCTGAATATCGGCAGCGGTAACCACCCCCGAACCCTTCTTCGACAAGGTCAGCGTAACTTCGTCTCGACCGTGCAGCTTGATAGCCAGACCTTTAAGGTTCAACAGGATTTCAATGACATCTTCCTGTACACCTTCGATGGCGCTGTACTCATGGAGTACACCGTCAATCTCGGCCTCGACTACTGCACAGCCGGGCATGGAGGACAACAGGATGCGTCGCAGCGCGTTGCCCAGGGTATGGCCGAAACCACGCTCGAGAGGCTCGAGCGTAATCTTGGCGCGGGTTGGACTGACAACCTGCACATCAATGTGGCGGGGTGTCAGGAACTCATTTACCGAAATCTGCATGGATGCACCTATTTTCTAGCCCTTACTTGGAGTAGAGCTCGACAATCAGGCTTTCGTTGATGTCGGCTGACAGATCACTGCGAGCAGGAACGTTCTTGAAAACGCCCGACTTCTTCTCAGTGTCTACTTCTACCCATTCTACGCGGCCACGCTGGGCACACAGATCGAGAGCCTGAACGATGCGCAGTTGGTTCTTCGCTTTCTCGCGGACAGCAACCACGTCGCCAGCACGAACCTGGTACGACGGAACGTTAACGGTTTTGCCGTTGACGCTGATCGACTTGTGCGAAACCAGTTGACGGGATTCTGCACGCGTCGAGCCGAAGCCCATGCGATATACAACGTTGTCCAGACGGCATTCGAGCAGTTGCAGCAGGTTCTCACCAGTAGCGCCTTTCTTGCCGGCAGCTTCTTTGTAGTAACCACTGAACTGACGCTCGAGGACGCCGTAGATACGACGAACTTTTTGCTTTTCACGCAGCTGAGTACCGTAATCGGACTGGCGACCGCGGCGCTGACCGTGGATGCCTGGAGCTGCTTCGATGTTGCACTTGGATTCGATCGCACGAACGCCGCTCTTCAAAAAGAGATCGGTGCCTTCACGACGAGCAAGCTTGCATTTTGGACCAATGTAACGAGCCATTTTTTACAGTCTCCTGGATTACACGCGGCGCTTCTTCGGCGGACGGCACCCGTTGTGCGGGATTGGCGTCACGTCGGTGATGCTGGCGATCTTATAACCACAGCCGTTCAAAGCACGGACAGCGGACTCACGACCTGGGCCTGGACCCTTGACGTTAACGTCGAGGTTCTTCAGACCGTATTCCAGCGCAGCTTGACCAGCACGCTCAGCAGCTACTTGAGCAGCGAACGGGGTGGACTTACGTGAACCGCGGAAACCCGAACCGCCGGAGGTAGCCCAGGAAAGCGCATTACCTTGACGATCGGTGATGGTGACGATTGTGTTGTTAAAAGAAGCGTGGATGTGGGCGATGCCATCAACCACCGTCTTTTTAACTTTTTTACGAGGACGAGCAGCAGGTTTTGCCATGACTAAATTCCTGTCGTTGCGCTGGTGCGATTACTTGCGGATCGGCTTACGCGGACCTTTGCGAGTACGCGCGTTAGTCTTGGTACGCTGACCGCGTACTGGAAGACCACGACGATGGCGCAGGCCGCGGTAGCAGCCCAGATCCATCAAGCGCTTGATTTTCATGTTGATTTCGCGACGCAGGTCACCTTCAGTGGTGAACTTCGCCACTTCGCCACGCAGCTGTTCAATCTGCTCGTCGCTCAGATCTTTGATCTTCGCCGCCGGGTTGACCCCGGTGGTTGCACAGATTTTCTGTGCAGTGGTGCGACCAACACCATAGATGTAGGTCAGCGAGATAACAGTATGCTTGTTATCTGGAATGTTAACGCCTGCAATACGGGCCATTCAGTGGGACTCCAATTGACAGCTACCTACGCCCCGGAAGCCAAGAAATAGGGCGCGAGATAATATCGCTGTAATAACAAATAATCAACCCAGCAGCGCACTAGCTGCTGGGCTTAAGCACAGATCACACTCAGCCTTGGCGCTGTTTGTGACGTGGTTCCGCGCTGCAAATTACTCGAACAACACCTTCGCGGCGAATAATCTTGCAGTTGCGGCACAGCTTTTTCACCGATGCACGAACTTTCATTACCAGCTCCTCGAACCTTATGGATGCTTCAGCGCAGCATGCCGCTGCCGTAGCCCTTCAGGTTGGCTTTCTTCATCAGGGATTCGTACTGGTGCGAAACGAGGTGCGATTGTACTTGGGACATGAAGTCCATCACAACCACAACAACGATCAGCAACGAGGTCCCGCCAAGGTAGAACGGTACGTTGGCTGCAACCACCAGGAACTGGGGAAGCAAACAGACGGCCGTCATATATAGAGCACCGAACATGGTCAAACGGGTCAGAACGCCATCAATGTAGCGCGCCGACTGCTCACCTGGACGGATGCCCGGAATAAAGGCACCGGACTTCTTCAGGTTTTCCGCTACGTCTTTCGGATTGAACATCAACGCCGTATAGAAGAAGCAGAAGAAAATAATCCCTGCACTAAACAGCAGAATATTCAACGGCTGACCAGGAGCGATCGACTGCGAGATGTCCTGCAACCAGCCCATACCTTCAGACTGACCGAACCAGGCACCCAGCGAAGCCGGGAACAGCAGAATGCTGCTTGCGAAAATAGCCGGAATAACGCCGGCCATGTTCACTTTCAACGGCAAGTGGCTGGTCTGCGCAGCGAAAACCTTGCGGCCCTGCTGACGCTTGGCGTAGTGAACAGCGATACGACGCTGACCACGCTCAATGAACACCACGAAACCGATGATCGCTACTGCCAGCAAACCGATGGCAACCAGGGCGAAGATATTGATGTCACCCTGACGCGCAGACTCGAAAGACTGCCCTATTGCCCTCGGAAGACCGGCGACGATACCTGCGAAGATCAACATCGAGATACCGTTACCCACACCGCGTTCGGTGATCTGCTCGCCCAGCCACATCATGAACATCGCGCCCGCCACAAAAGTGGTGACCGCAACGAAATGGAAGCCGATGTCTGCAGAAAACGCGACGCCCTGACCGGCCAGGCCAACGGACATGCCGATAGCTTGAACCAGGGCCAGGACCACGGTGCCGTAGCGGGTGTACTGGCTGATCTTGCGACGGCCAGCTTCCCCTTCCTTCTTCAACTGCTCCAGCTGTGGGCTGACGGCGGTCATCAGTTGCATGATGATCGATGCCGAAATGTACGGCATTATCCCCAGTGCAAAGATGCTCATCCGCTCCAGCGCACCGCCGGAAAACATGTTGAACAAGCTAAGAATGGTCCCCTCATTCTGTCGAAACAGGTCTGCGAGTCGGTCAGGGTTAATACCTGGAACCGGGATGTGTGCGCCTATTCGGTAGACGATAATCGCCAGGAACAGAAAACGCAGACGAGCCCAGAGTTCAGACATACCGCCTTTGCCGAGCGCAGAGAGAGCACCTTGCTTAGCCATTTATTCCTCGAACTTGCCGCCAGCTGCTTCGATAGCCGCACGCGCACCTTTGGTGGCTGCGATACCTTTGATGGTGACAGCGCGATTAACTTCACCGGACAGCATGATTTTCACACGCTGTACGTTTTGGTTGATCACGTTGGCATCCTTCAGGGACTGCACAGTTACGATGTCGCCTTCCACTTTCGACAGCTCGGACAAACGCACTTCTGCGCGGTCCATGGCCTTCAGGGAAACGAAACCGAACTTGGGCAGACGACGATGCAACGGCTGTTGGCCGCCTTCGAAGCCCGGAGCGATGGTGCCACCGGAGCGGGAGGTCTGACCTTTGTGGCCACGGCCACCGGTCTTGCCCAAACCACTACCGATACCACGGCCCGGACGATGCTTTTCGCGACGGGAACCCGGCGCTGGACTCAGATCATTGAGTTTCATCGATTAACCCTCGACTCGCAGCATGTAGTAAGCCTTGTTGATCATCCCGCGATTCTCGGGAGTATCCAGCACTTCTACAGTGTGACCGATGCGACGCAGACCCAGACCTTTAACACACAATTTGTGGTTAGGAATGCGACCGGTCATGCTTTTGATCAGCGTTACTTTAACGGTAGCCATGATCAGAAGATCTCCTTGACACTTTTGCCGCGCTTGGCAGCAATAGATTCAGGAGATTGCATAGCCTTCAAACCCTTGAAGGTGGCGTGAACCACGTTTACCGGGTTAGTCGAGCCATAGCACTTGGCCAATACGTTCTGAACGCCAGCCACTTCCAGCACTGCGCGCATTGCGCCGCCAGCGATGATACCGGTACCTTCAGAAGCAGGCTGCATGTACACCTTCGAAGCGCCATGGGCGGACTTCATTGCGTACTGCAGGGTAGTGCCATTCAGATCAACCTGGATCATGTTGCGGCGAGCAGCTTCCATCGCCTTCTGGATCGCAGCAGGCACTTCACGTGACTTGCCACGGCCAAAGCCAACACGCCCTTTACCATCACCTACCACGGTCAACGCGGTGAAAGTGAAGATACGGCCGCCTTTTACAGTCTTTGCAACGCGGTTAACTTGAACCAGCTTCTCAATGTAGCCTTCGTCGCGTTTTTGGTCGTTATTTGACATAACTTAGAACTCCAGCCCGCCTTCACGAGCAGCATCAGCCAGCGCCTTGACGCGGCCGTGGTACTTGAAGCCAGAACGGTCGAAAGCCACTTGTGATACGCCGGCGGCTTTCGCACGCGCAGCAACCAGCTGGCCAACCTTAGTGGCCGCGTCGATGTTGCCAGTGGCACCATCACGCAGTTCTTTGTCCAAAGTCGAGGCGCTCGCCAAGACTTTGCTGCCGTCGGCCGAAATGACCTGGGCATAAATGTGCTGCGAAGAGCGGTGCACGCAGAGACGCACGACTTCCAGCTCGTGCATTTTCAGGCGTGCTTTGCGAGCGCGACGCAGTCGGGTAACTTTTTTGACGGTCATTAGCTATGCCCTACTTCTTCTTGGCTTCTTTACGGCGGACGACTTCGTCTGCGTAACGCACACCTTTGCCTTTGTACGGCTCAGGACGGCGGAAGTCGCGGATCTCAGCGGCCACTTGACCAACCAACTGCTTATCGATACCGCGGATAAGGATGTCGGTTTGGCTCGGAGTCTCAGCGGTGATGCCTTCCGGCAGTTCGTAATCCACTGGGTGCGAGAAGCCAAGAGCCAGGTTCAGCACTGTGCCTTTTGCTTGCGCTTTGTAACCAACACCGACCAGCTGGAGCTTACGCTCGAAGCCTTGGCTTACGCCCTGGACCATGTTGTTAACCAGTGCACGAGTGGTGCCGGCCATTGCGCGAGTCTGTTGATCGCCATTGCGAGCAGCGAAACGCAGCTCACCAGCTTCTTCAACGATCTCGACGGACGAATGGATATTCAGATCTAGAGTACCCTTGGCACCCTTCACCGAAAGCTGCTGGCCGACGAGTTTGACTTCGACGCCTGCTGGCAACTTAACGGGGTTCTTAGCTACGCGTGACATGCTTATCCCCCCTTAGAACACTGTGCAAAGCACTTCGCCGCCGATACCGGCAGCGCGCGCAGCACGATCCGTCATCACACCTTTGCTGGTGGAGACGATAGACACACCGAGACCGCCACGAACTTTTGGCAGATCATCGACGGACTTGTACTGACGCAGACCTGGACGGCTTACGCGCTTCACTTCTTCGATGACCGGACGGCCTTCGAAGTATTTCAGCTCGATAGACAGCAACGGTTTTGCTTCGCTGCTGATCTGATAACCCGCAATGTAACCCTCGTCCTTCAGGACTTTGGCTACAGCTACCTTCACGGTGGAAGACGGCATGCTTACGACGGGCTTTTCAGCCATCTGGGCATTACGGATACGAGTTAGCATGTCCGCTAACGGGTCCTGCATACTCATGGGCTAGACGCTCCTAATACAAAATAATTAGCCTTGCGGCTACAGCTTGTCGCCGAGATTTCCGGGCAAATGAAAAACACGGGCTCAGGCGAGCCGGCAATTCTAGGCGCACCCCGGAAATGAATCAAGCCCCAAAAGGGGCTTGATTCAATTTCAGGCTCGATTCCGACCAATCGCTTGCGCGCTGAGCGGAACCTTTGCGAGAGAGGCGTGTTACCAGCTGGCTTTAACCAGACCTGGTACGTCACCGCGCATGGCTGCTTGACGCAACATGTTACGGCCAAGGCCGAACTTGCGATAAACACCGTGCGGACGACCAGTCAGGCGGCAGCGGTTACGCATGCGCGAAGCGCTTGCATCACGTGGCTGCTTCTGCAGGGCTACTGTAGCTTCCCAACGTGCTTCTGGACTTGCGTTCAGATCAACGATGATTGCTTTGAGCGCTGCACGCTTGGTGGCGAACTTGGCAACGGTGAGCTGACGCTTCAGCTCACGATTCTTCATGCTCTTCTTAGCCATTTTCCTACTCCAATCAGTTGCGGAACGGGAATTTGAACGCACGCAGCAGCGCGCGGCCTTCTTCATCGTTCTTGGCAGTGGTGGTCAGGGTAATGTCCAGACCGCGGAGAGCATCGATCTTGTCGTAGTCGATTTCCGGGAAAATGATCTGCTCTTTAACGCCCATGCTGTAGTTACCACGACCATCGAAGGACTTGGCATTCAGGCCGCGGAAGTCGCGAACCCGAGGCAGGGAGATCGACAGCAGACGATCCAGGAATTCGTACATACGATCGCGGCGCAGAGTCACTTTGACGCCGATCGGCCAGCCCTCACGGACTTTGAAGCCCGCGATGGATTTCCGAGCGTAAGTCACGATGACTTTCTGACCGGTGATCTTTTCCAGGTCGGCTACAGCGTGCTCGATGACTTTCTTGTCACCGATCGCTTCGCCCAGACCCATGTTCAGGGTGATTTTGGTAACGCGCGGAACTTCCATCACGTTCGCGAGCTTAAGTTCTTCCCTAAGCTTCGGAGCGATTTCCTTCCGGTAAATCTCTTTTAGTCGTGCCATGGTCTTCTACCTAGCAGTGTTCAAGCATCAACCGCTTTTTGGGTCGACTTGAAGACACGAATTTTCTTGCCATCTTCAACTTTGAAACCAACGCGATCAGCCTTGTTGGTTGCACCGTTGAAAATAGCGACGTTGGAAGCGTGCAGTGGCGCTTCTTTCTCGACGATACCGCCCTGTACGCCCGACATCGGGTTCGGCTTGGTATGACGCTTCACCAGGTTGATCCCACCAACGACCAGACGGTCGTCAGCGAGAACCTTGAGCACCTTACCGCGCTTACCTTTGTCTTTGCCGGCGATCACGATGATCTCGTCGTCACGACGAATCTTTTGCATGTCGGATCTCCTTACAGCACTTCTGGGGCGAGCGAGACGATCTTCATGAACTTCTCAGTACGAAGTTCACGGGTCACTGGCCCAAAGATACGGGTGCCGATCGGCTCTTGCTTGTTGTTCAACAGAACAGCAGCATTGCCATCAAAGCGGATGATAGAGCCATCTGCACGGCGAACGCCGTGACGCGTGCGGACTACAACAGCAGTCATCACTTGGCCTTTCTTCACCTTACCGCGAGGAATTGCTTCCTTGACGGTAACCTTGATGATGTCACCGATACCAGCGTAACGACGATGGGAGCCACCCAGCACCTTGATGCACATAACGCGGCGTGCGCCGCTGTTATCGGCCACATCGAGCATGGATTGAGTCTGAATCATATAATTTCTCCGACCCCTAGTCCTTAGACTTCCACAGCGCGTTCGAGAATATCAACCAGCGCCCAAGACTTGGTCTTGGCTACCGGACGAGTTTCACGAATCGTGACTTTGTCGCCGATGTGGCATTGATTGGTTTCGTCGTGCGCGTGCAGCTTAGTCGAACGCTTAACGTATTTACCGTAGATCGGGTGCTTGACGCGACGCTCGATCAGAACGGTGATGGTCTTGTCCATCTTGTCGCTGACAACACGGCCAGTCAGCGTACGGACGGTTTTTTCGGCTTCTGCCATGATCACTTACCTGCCTGCTGGTTGAGCACAGTCTTCACGCGAGCAATGTCACGCTTAACTTGCGAGAGCAGGTGAGACTGCCCCAACTGGCCAGTTGCTTTCTGCATACGCAGATTGAACTGGTCGCGCAGCAGGCCGAGCAGTTGCTCGTTCAGCTGCTGTGCTGATTTTTCACGAAGTTCATTCGCTTTCATCACATCACCGTCCGTTTAACAAAGGAGGTGGCGAGCGGCAGCTTTGCAGCGGCCAGGGCGAAAGCCTCACGCGCCAGCTCTTCAGAAACACCCTCGATTTCATACAGGACTTTGCCTGGCTGAATCTGGGCAACCCAGTACTCCACGTTACCCTTACCTTTACCCATACGAACTTCGAGGGGCTTTTTGGTGACAGGTTTGTCCGGGAATACACGGATCCAGATCTTGCCGCCACGCTTAACGTGACGGGTCAGTGCACGACGCGCTGACTCGATCTGACGGGCAGTGAGACGACCACGAGCAACAGACTTCAGCGCATATTCGCCGAAGCTGACTTTGCTACCGCGCAATGCCAGGCCACGGTTGTGGCCAGTCATCTGCTTGCGGAACTTCGTACGCTTTGGTTGCAACATTTGGCGTACCCCTTACTTAGCAGCTTTTTTACGAGGCGCAGGTGCTTGTGGTTTCAGTTCTTCTTGGCGACCACCAATTACTTCGCCTTTGAAGATCCAAACCTTTACACCGATCACACCATAAGTGGTGTGAGCTTCGTAGTTGGCATAGTCGATGTCGGCACGCAGGGTGTGCAATGGCACACGCCCTTCGCGATACCATTCAGTACGTGCGATTTCAGCACCGCCGAGACGACCGCTCACTTGGATTTTGATGCCTTTGGCACCAATGCGCATTGCGTTCTGTACAGCGCGCTTCATAGCGCGACGGAACATAACGCGACGCTCCAGCTGCTGAGCTACGCTCTGCGCAACCAGCATACCGTCGAGCTCCGGCTTGCGGATTTCTTCGATATTGATGTGCACAGGCACACCCATTTGCTTGGTCAGGTCCTGACGCAGTTTCTCAACATCTTCACCTTTCTTCCCGATAACGATACCCGGACGAGCAGTGTGGATGGTGATACGTGCTGTCTGAGCCGGACGATGGATATCGATACGGCTTACGGACGCGCTTTTTAGTTTGTCTTGGAGGTACTCACGCACTTTCAGATCAGCGAACAAATAGTCCGCATAAGTCCGACCGTCTGCGTACCAGACGGAGGTGTGCTCCTTGACGATTCCCAGGCGAATGCCAATGGGATGTACTTTCTGACCCATCTCTTCGACTCCGTTACTTGTCAGCAACCTTGACAGTGATATGGCAAGACCGCTTGACGATGCGATCAGCGCGGCCTTTGGCACGCGGCATGATGCGCTTCAGCGAACGCCCTTCGTTGACGAAAACGGTGGAGACCCGGAGGTCATCAACGTCTGCGCCTTCGTTGTGCTCGGCGTTGGCTACAGCCGACTCCAGCACTTTCTTCAGTATCTCGGCAGCTTTCTTGTTACTGAAAGCCAACAGGTTGAGCGCTTCGCCCACCTTCTTCCCGCGGATCTGGTCGGCGACCAAGCGGGTTTTCTGGGCGGAGATTCGAGCGCCCGACAACTTAGCGGCTACTTCCATCGTTCCTTACCCCTTAACGCTTGGCTTTCTTGTCTGCCACGTGCCCACGATAAGTGCGGGTACCGGCAAACTCGCCTAGTTTATGGCCGACCATGTCTTCGTTCACGAGAACGGGGACGTGTTGGCGACCGTTATGCACTGCAATGGTCAAACCGACCATTTGTGGCAGGATCATCGAACGACGCGACCAGGTTTTCACCGGTTTGCGATCGTTCTTTTCCGCCGCCACTTCGATCTTCTTCAGTAGGTGAAGATCAATAAAAGGACCTTTTTTCAGAGAACGTGGCACTGTCGTATCCCTCTATTTACTTGCGACGACGGACGATCATTTTGTCGGTACGCTTATTACCACGAGTCTTCGCGCCCTTAGTCGGGAAGCCCCACGGCGATACCGGATGACGACCACCAGAGGTACGACCTTCACCACCACCATGTGGGTGGTCAACCGGGTTCATGGCAACACCACGAACGGTTGGGCGAACGCCACGCCAGCGTTTGGCACCAGCTTTACCCAGGGAACGCAGGCTATGCTCGGAGTTCGAGACTTCGCCCAGCGTTGCACGGCACTCGGACAGCACTTTGCGCATTTCACCCGAACGCAGACGCAGGGTGACATACACGCCTTCACGAGCGATCAGCTGAGCCGAAGCACCAGCGGAACGAGCGATCTGAGCGCCTTTGCCCGGCTTCAATTCGATACCGTGGATGGTGCTACCAACTGGGATGTTGCGCAGTTGAAGAGCGTTACCCGGCTTGATTGGAGCCAAAGCACCTGCGATCAGCTGGTCGCCAGCACTTACGCCTTTAGGGGCGATGATGTAGCGACGCTCGCCGTCTGCGTAAAGCAGCAGTGCGATGTGAGCAGTACGGTTTGGATCGTATTCAATACGCTCGACAGTGGCAGAGATGCCATCTTTGTCGTTGCGACGGAAGTCGACCAGACGATAATGCTGCTTATGGCCACCACCGATGTGACGGGTAGTAATACGACCATTGTTGTTACGACCACCAGACTTCGATTTTTTCTCGAGCAGCGGTGCGTGAGGAGCGCCTTTATGCAGCTCCTGGTTGACCACCTTGACCACAAAACGGCGGCCAGGGGAAGTCGGTTTGCATTTAACGATTGCCATGATGCACCCCTTCCTTACTCAGCACTGCTGCTGAAATCGAGATCTTGGCCTGGCTGAAGGGAGATAACTGCCTTCTTCCAGTCATTACGCTTGCCCAGACCGCGAGCAGTGCGCTTGCTCTTACCCAGAACATTCAGGGTAGTAACACGCTCTACTTTCACGCTGAACAGGCTTTCGACGGCCTTCTTGATTTCCAGCTTGGTTGCGTCAGTAGCAACCTTGAAAACGAACTGACCTTTTTTGTCTGCAAGAACCGTAGCCTTTTCGGAAACATGCGGGCCAAGCAGAACTTTAAATACGCGTTCCTGGTTCATCCCAGCAGCTCCTCGAATTTCTTCACGGCCGACACAGTGATCAACACTTTGTCGTATGCGATCAGACTAACTGGATCGGAACCTTGCACGTCACGTACATCAACGTGTGGCAGGTTGCGAGCAGCCAGGTACAGATTCTGGTCAACAGCATCAGACACGATCAGGACGTCAGTCAGGCCCATGCCAGTCAGCTTGTTCAGCAGATCCTTGGTTTTCGGTGCTTCAACAGCGAAGTCCTGAACCACGACCAGACGATCAGTGCGAACCAGTTCAGCAAGGATGGAGCGCATTGCGGCGCGGTACATCTTCTTGTTGAGCTTCTGCGAGTGATCCTGTGGACGAGCTGCGAATGTAGTACCACCGCCACGCCAGATTGGGCTACGGATAGTACCGGCACGCGCACGGCCAGTACCTTTCTGACGCCAAGGGCGCTTGCCGCCACCACGAACGTCGGAACGGGTTTTCTGCTGCTTGGTGCCCTGACGACCGCCAGCCATGTAGGCCACGACTGCCTGGTGAACCAGTGTCTCGTTGAACTCGCCGCCAAATGTCAGTTCGGAAACTTCGATGGCCTGAGCGTCATTTACGTTTAATTGCATGTCAGCTTCCCCTTAACCGCGAGCCTTGGCTGCCGGACGTACAACCAGGTTGCCGCCAGTAGCGCCAGGAACAGCACCCTTGACCAACAACAGATTGCGTTCAGCGTCCACGCGCACTACTTCCAGGGACTGCACGGTCACGCGCTCAGCGCCCATATGACCGGACATTTTTTTGCCCTTGAATACACGACCAGGAGTCTGGCACTGGCCGATAGAGCCTGGAACGCGGTGGGATACGGAGTTACCGTGGGTGTTATCTTGCCCGCGGAAATTCCAACGCTTGATCGTACCCTGGAAGCCTTTACCCTTGGACTGACCGGTTACATCAACCAGTTGACCAGCGGCGAAGATTTCAGCGTTGATCAGATCGCCTGCCTGGTAGTCGCCTTCTTCAAGACGGAATTCCATGACGGCACGACCAGCGGCAACGTTCGCTTTGGCGAAGTGGCCAGCTTGAGCAGCTGTAACACGCGAAGCACGACGCTCGCCGACAGTGACTTGCACTGCACGATAGCCATCAGTTTCTTCAGTTTTGAACTGGGTGACGCGATTCGGCTCGATCTCAATGACCGTAACCGGAATGGAGACACCTTCTTCGGTGAAAATACGGGTCATACCGCATTTACGACCGACTACACCAATAGTCATGTTGTAAACCTCATGAGTGTACGGGGCTTTCACCCGCTATGGCCGCCCATTTCAGAGCGTTACACGACTAAGACCCAAGTCTTAGCCGAGGCTGATCTGCACTTCCACACCGGCCGCAAGATCAAGCTTCATAAGCGCATCAACGGTTTTATCCGTTGGCTGAACGATGTCCAGAACGCGTTTATGAGTACGGATCTCGTACTGGTCGCGCGCGTCTTTGTTGACGTGCGGAGAAACCAGAACGGTGAACCGCTCTTTACGGGTCGGCAGTGGAATTGGACCACGCACCTGAGCACCAGTACGTTTCGCGGTTTCCACGATTTCCTGGGTGGATTGGTCGATCAGGCGATGGTCAAAAGCCTTCAACCTGATACGGATTTGCTGGTTTTGCATTGGATTCAGACTCCAGATTGCTGTTCCCACCGAGCGCAATACGCCCGTTAAAAGGAGGCGCAATTCTATAGATGGGCTGACCCAGTGTCAACCCAATAAAAAAGCCCCCGCAAGCGGGGGCTTTTTATCAAATCATTGCTTACGCGATGATTTTGGCTACGACGCCAGCGCCGACGGTACGACCGCCTTCACGAATTGCGAAACGCAGACCATCTTCCATTGCGATTGGCTTGATCAGGGTAACGCTAACTTTCACGTTATCACCTGGCATCACCATCTCAATGCCTTCCGGCAGTTCGCAGCTACCGGTTACGTCGGTAGTACGGAAGTAGAACTGTGGACGGTAGCCTTTGAAGAACGGAGTGTGACGACCGCCTTCTTCCTTGCTCAGTACGTAGATTTCAGCTTCGAACTGAGTGTGCGGCTTAACGGTACCTGGCTTGACCAGAACCTGACCACGCTCAACGTCGTCACGCTTGGTGCCACGCAGCAGAACGCCGCAGTTCTCACCAGCACGACCTTCGTCGAGCAGCTTGCGGAACATTTCAACACCGGTGCAGGTGGTGACGGTAGTGTCACGCAGACCAACGATTTCCAGTGGATCCTGAACCTTGACGATACCGCGCTCAACACGACCAGTCACAACAGTACCGCGACCGGAGATCGAGAACACGTCTTCGATTGGCATCAGGAATGGCTTGTCGACAGCACGCTCAGGCTGTGGAATGTAGCTATCCAGAGTCTCAACCAGCTTCTTGACGGCAGTGGTGCCCATCTCGTTGTCGTCTTTGCCTTCCAGCGCCATACGAGCCGAACCGATGATGATTGGAGTGTCATCGCCCGGGAAGTCGTAAGTGCTCAGCAGATCGCGCACTTCCATCTCAACCAGTTCCAGCAGCTCAGCGTCGTCTACCAGGTCAGCCTTGTTCAGGAAGACCACGATGTACGGAACGCCTACCTGACGGGACAGCAGGATGTGTTCACGAGTTTGTGGCATCGGACCATCAGCAGCCGAACAAACCAGGATAGCGCCGTCCATCTGGGCAGCACCAGTGATCATGTTCTTCACGTAGTCGGCGTGACCTGGGCAGTCAACGTGTGCGTAGTGACGCACGGCCGAGTTGTACTCAACGTGAGCAGTGTTGATGGTGATACCGCGAGCTTTCTCTTCTGGTGCGCTGTCGATCTTGTCGAAATCAACACGAGCCGAACCGAAAACTTCGGAGCAAACACGAGTCAGAGCAGCGGTCAGTGTGGTTTTACCGTGGTCAACGTGACCAATGGTGCCAACGTTGACGTGCGGAAGGGAACGATCAAATTTTTCTTTAGCCACGACAATTAACTCCTAGCCTAAAGGCGCTGAATCAGCCTTGTTTTTTGGTTACAGTTTCGACGATGTGCGACGGCGCTGTATTGTATTTTTTGAATTCCATAGAGTAGCTTGCGCGACCTTGGGACATGGAACGGACGTCGGTCGCATAACCGAACATCTCACCCAACGGAACCTCGGCACGAATCACTTTACCGGAAACCGTATCTTCCATACCCAGGATCATGCCGCGACGACGGTTAAGGTCGCCCATCACGTCACCCATATAGTCTTCAGGCGTAACAACCTCTACCGCCATGACTGGCTCAAGCAGCTCACCACCGCCCTTCTGGGCCAGTTGCTTGGTCGCCATGGAAGCAGCCACCTTAAACGCCATCTCGTTCGAGTCGACGTCATGGTAGGAACCATCAAACACGGTAGCCTTGAGGCCGATCAGCGGATAACCGGCAACAACGCCGTTCTTCATCTGCTCTTCGATACCCTTCTGGATAGCCGGGATGTATTCCTTAGGAACAACACCACCCACTACTTCGTTCACGAATTGCAGACCTTCCTGACCTTCGTCAGCAGGAGCAAAACGGATCCAGCAGTGACCGAACTGACCACGACCGCCGGACTGACGAACGAACTTGCCTTCGATTTCACAGTTCTTCGTGATGCGCTCACGATAGGAAACCTGAGGCTTACCGATGTTGGCTTCGACGTTGAACTCACGGCGCATCCGGTCAACCAGGATGTCCAGGTGCAACTCGCCCATGCCGGAGATGATGGTTTGACCAGTCTCCTCATCGGTCTTAACGCGGAAAGATGGATCTTCCTGAGCAAGCTTGCCCAGAGCGATACCCATTTTTTCCTGGTCGTCCTTGGTTTTAGGCTCTACCGCAACCGAAATAACCGGCTCCGGGAAATCCATGCGAACCAGGATGATTGGCTTGTCAGCGTTGCACAAAGTCTCACCTGTGGTGACGTCCTTCATGCCGATCAAGGCCGCGATGTCGCCAGCGCGCACTTCCTTGATTTCTTCACGGGCGTTTGCGTGCATCTGCACCATACGACCCACACGCTCTTTCTTGCCTTTAACCGAGTTGATGACGCCGTCGCCGGAGTTCAACACGCCCGAATAAACACGGACGAAGGTCAGCGTACCAACGAACGGATCGGTAGCGATCTTGAACGCCAGAGCAGAGAACGGTTCGGCATCGTCGGCATGACGCTCCAGCTCGATAGTCTCGTCATCCGGGTCAGTACCCTTGATGGCAGGAATATCAACCGGTGCCGGCAGATAGTCGATCACAGCATCGAGAACCAGGGGAACGCCCTTGTTCTTGAACGAGGAACCGCAAACAGCCAGGACGATTTCGCCAGCGATAGTACGCTGACGCAGAGCAGCCTTGATTTCCACGTTGGTGAGTTCTTCACCTTCGAGGTACTTGTTCATCAGCTCTTCGTTGGCTTCAGCCGCAGCTTCAACCATGTTGTTGCGCCACTCGTCAGCCAGTTCCTGCAACTCTGCAGGGATAGGCTTGCGAACAGGAACCATACCCTTGTCGGCGTCGTTCCAGTAGATCGCTTCCATGGTCAGCAGATCGATCTGACCCTGGAAGTTATCTTCGGAACCGATGGCCAACTGGATTGGCACCGGGGTGTGACCCAAACGCTGCTTGATCTGACCGATCACGCGCAGGAAGTTGGCACCAGCACGGTCCATCTTGTTGACGTAAACAAGACGTGGAACGCCGTATTTGTTGGCTTGACGCCATACGGTTTCCGACTGAGGCTCAACGCCCGAGGTGCCGCAGAACACAACAACCGCGCCGTCGAGTACACGCAGGGAACGTTCAACTTCAATGGTGAAGTCAACGTGGCCCGGGGTGTCAATGACGTTGAAACGGTGCTCGTCCTTGTACTGCTTCTCGGAACCCTTCCAGAAGGCGGTAATGGCAGCAGAAGTAATGGTAATACCACGCTCCTGCTCCTGAACCATCCAGTCTGTGGTCGCGGCGCCGTCATGCACCTCGCCCATCTTGTGGCTTTTGCCAGTGTAAAAAAGGACGCGCTCGGTGGTGGTGGTTTTACCAGCATCCACGTGAGCTACGATACCAATGTTACGGTAGCGATTAATCGGTGTAGTACGAGCCATAAAGCCCTCGCAAAATGAGTGACGCTAAAATTAGAAGCGGTAGTGCGAGAAAGCCTTGTTGGCTTCAGCCATACGGTGCACGTCTTCACGCTTCTTAACTGCAGCACCTTTGCCTTCAGCGGCGTCCAGCAATTCACCAGCCAAACGCAGAGCCATAGACTTCTCACCGCGCTTGCGCGCGAAGT
This sequence comes from Pseudomonas viridiflava, assembly GCF_900585905.1. Lineage (GTDB taxonomy): Bacteria > Pseudomonadota > Gammaproteobacteria > Pseudomonadales > Pseudomonadaceae > Aquipseudomonas. The sequence goes on along the minus strand of NZ_UTVH01000116.1, from coordinate 16,128 downwards.
CTACCAGCCAGCGCATTGCCAAAGCATTACGACGGGACGGACGAACTTCGACCGGAACCTGGTAAGTAGCACCGCCTACACGGCGCGACTTCACTTCGACCAGCGGAGCGATGGCGTCGAGAGCTTTCTCGAAGATTTCCAGGGGATCGCTGTTCTTGCGTTCTTTAACCTTTTCCAGCGCGCCATAAACGATACGTTCGGCAACGGCTTTCTTGCCGCTTTCCATTACGTGGTTCATGAACTTGGCCAGGATCTGGCTGCCGTATTTTGGATCGTCAAGCACTTCGCGCTTGGCTGCTACGCGTCTTCTTGGCATGGATAAGCCCTCAAACGGTCTTCAGGTAGCTCGGGACCACCAACCCTTGGGTTGCGCCCGACCTTACTCTTATCGACTCAGAAAAATAGAAATCTGCATTTTGTCACAGGAACCCGAAGACTACTTCGGCTTCTTGGTACCGTACTTCGAGCGACCCTGGTTACGACCTTTGACGCCGGAAGTATCCAGAGAACCACGAACGGTGTGATAACGAACACCTGGCAAGTCTTTTACACGACCGCCACGAATCAGTACCACGCTGTGCTCTTGCAGGTTGTGACCTTCACCACCGATGTACGAGGAAACCTCGAAACCGTTGGTCAGGCGCACACGGCAGACTTTACGCAATGCCGAGTTTGGTTTTTTCGGCGTGGTGGTATACACACGTGTGCATACGCCACGACGCTGCGGGCAGTTCTGCAGCGCAGGTACGTCGGATTTCTCGACGATACGCTTGCGCGGCTGACGTACCAGCTGGTTGATAGTTGCCATCTACTAGCTCCACTGTTGTCTTGCGACGCTATTGTCTTGCAAGAAAAGCAAAATGGCCGGACGTGAGTCCCGCCAAATTTAGGGGTACAAGAGTCTAAAGAGGATCTCGCCCCCAGTCAAGGCAAAGCCCCGGCCCTCCTTCATGCGAAATCCCGGCTTTCGCCGCGACTTCGCCTGAAAAAGGAACCAGGGCCCTACGCTCAATTACCGCTTGAGTTCAACGCTTCGGTCAATGCTGCTTCGACTTCACTCGCGCTGACACGCATTGGCTTGTCAACTTCACGGCGACGCTTGCGCTCGCTGTGATACGCCAGACCGGTACCGGCCGGGATCAGACGACCCACCACGACGTTTTCCTTCAGCCCGCGCAGGTAGTCGCGCTTGCCTGTTACCGCTGCTTCGGTCAGTACACGGGTAGTCTCCTGGAAGGAGGCCGCCGAGATGAACGATTCAGTGGACAACGACGCCTTGGTGATACCGAGCAACACTCGGGTGAACTTGGACACAAACTTCTCGTCCGCGCCCAGACGCTCGTTCTCTACCAGAACGTGAGTCAGCTCCATCTGATCACCTTTGATGAAGGTGGAATCACCGGACTCGGCGATCTCAACCTTACGCAGCATCTGACGCAGAATCGTCTCGATGTGCTTGTCGTTGATCTTCACGCCCTGCAGACGGTAAACGTCCTGGATCTCGTTGACGATGTACTTGGCCAGCGCACTCACACCCAGCAGACGCAGGATGTCGTGTGGATCGCTCGGACCGTCGGAGATAACTTCGCCGCGGTTAACCTGTTCGCCTTCGAAGACGTTCAGGTGGCGCCACTTCGGAATCAGCTCTTCGTACGGATCGCTGCCATCGTTCGGCGTAATCACCAGACGACGCTTGCCTTTGGTTTCTTTACCGAAGGCAATGGTGCCGCTGACTTCAGCAAGAATCGACGCCTCTTTCGGACGACGCGCTTCGAACAGGTCGGCAACACGCGGCAGACCACCGGTGATGTCACGGGTTTTCGAGGTTTCCTGCGGGATACGAGCGATAACATCACCGATCGCGACCTGCACACCATCCGCCACACCCACCAGGGCGTTAGCCGGCAGGAAGTACTGGGCAGGCACGTCAGTACCTGGCAGCAACAGATCCTTGCCATCGACACCCACCATCTTCACGGCCGGGCGAATATCCTTGCCCGCTGCTGGACGGTCTTTGGCGTCGAGTACTTCAATGTTGGTCATACCGGTCAATTCGTCTGTCTGACGCTTGATCGTGATGCCTTCTTCCATGCCCACGTAGGTCACGGTACCTTTCATTTCGGTAACGATTGGGTGAGTGTGCGGATCCCACTTGGCCACGATCGAACCTGCGTCGACCTTGTCGCCTTCCTTCACCGAAATCACAGCACCGTACGGCAGCTTGTAACGCTCACGCTCACGACCGTAGTCATCGGCAATGGCCAACTCACCGGAACGCGATACCGCTACCAGATGGCCGTCCACGCGCTCGACGTGCTTGAGGTTATGCAGGCGGACAGTACCGCCATTTTTCACCTGAACGCTGTCGGCTGCGGAGGTCCGGCTTGCTGCACCACCGATGTGGAACGTACGCATCGTCAGCTGTGTACCCGGCTCACCGATGGACTGGGCAGCGATTACGCCGACCGCTTCACCGATATTCACCTGGTGACCACGAGCCAGATCACGGCCGTAGCACTTGGCGCAGATGCCATAGCGGGTTTCACAGCTGATCGGCGAGCGCACAATCACTTCGTCGATGCTGTTGAGCTCGATGAACTCAACCCACTTCTCGTCTACCAGCGTACCGGCAGGAACGATGACTTCTTCAGTCCCTGGCTTGAACACGTCACGGGCGATGACTCGACCCAGCACGCGCTCACCCAGAGGCTCGACCACGTCGCCGCCTTCAATGTGCGGCGTCATCAGCAGACCGTGTTCGGTGCCGCAGTCGACTTCGGTAACCACCAGATCCTGCGCAACGTCAACCAGGCGACGAGTCAGGTAACCGGAGTTAGCGGTCTTCAACGCGGTATCGGCAAGACCCTTACGCGCACCGTGAGTGGAGATGAAGTACTGAAGTACGCTCAAACCTTCACGGAAGTTTGCGGTGATCGGCGTCTCGATGATCGAGCCATCCGGCTTGGCCATCAGACCACGCATACCGGCCAACTGACGAATCTGCGCAGCAGAACCTCGAGCACCGGAGTCAGCCATCATGTACATCGAGTTGAAGGATTCCTGATCAACTTCGACGCCGTGACGGTCAATGACGCGCTCTTTGGACAGGTTCGACATCATCGCTTTCGAGACTTCGTCGTTCGCCTTGGACCAGAGGTCGATCACCTTGTTGTACTTCTCGCCCTGAGTCACCAGGCCCGATGCGTACTGGCTTTCGATCTCTTTCACTTCGTCGGTGGCGGCATCAATGATGCGCGCTTTCTCATCCGGGATAACGAAGTCGTTAACGCCGATGGAAACACCCGAAATGGTCGAGTAGGCAAAACCGGTGTACATCAACTGGTCAGCGAAGATCACGGTCTCTTTCAAACCAACCACGCGGTAGCACTGGTTGATCAGCTTGGAGATCGCCTTCTTCTTCATTGGCTGGTTGACCACGTCGTACGACAGGCCGGCCGGAACCACCTGGAACAGCAGTGCACGGCCGACAGTGGTGTCGACGATACGAGTGTTCTTGACGCTGCCACCATCACGGTCGTTGACGGTTTCCTGGATGCGGACTTTGACCTTGGCGTGCAGCGCGGCTTCGCCAGCGCGGAACACACGGTCAACTTCCTGCAGATCCGCGAATACCCGACCTTCGCCCTTGGCGTTGATCGCTTCCCGGGTCATGTAGTACAGACCCAGTACAACGTCCTGCGAAGGAACGATGATTGGCTCACCGTTGGCTGGCGACAGGATGTTGTTGGTCGACATCATCAGCGCACGCGCTTCGAGCTGGGCTTCCAGCGTCAACGGTACGTGAACAGCCATCTGGTCGCCGTCGAAGTCGGCGTTGTACGCAGCACAGACCAGAGGGTGCAGCTGGATGGCCTTACCTTCGATCAGTACCGGTTCAAATGCCTGAATACCCAGACGGTGAAGCGTTGGCGCACGGTTCAGCAGCACCGGGTGTTCGCGGATGACTTCAGCGAGAACGTCCCAGACCTCTGGCAGCTCGCGCTCAACCATTTTCTTGGCAGCTTTGATGGTCGTGGCCAGGCCACGCATTTCCAGCTTGCCGAAGATGAACGGCTTGAACAGCTCAAGTGCCATCTTCTTGGGCAGACCGCACTGGTGCAGACGCAGGGTCGGGCCCACGGTAATGACCGAACGACCCGAGTAGTCAACACGCTTGCCGAGCAAGTTCTGACGGAAACGACCCTGCTTACCCTTGATCATGTCAGCCAGGGATTTCAGAGGACGCTTGTTCGAGCCGGTAATGGCGCGACCGCGACGGCCGTTATCGAGCAGCGCATCGACAGCTTCCTGCAGCATGCGCTTTTCGTTGCGCACGATGATGTCCGGAGCGGACAGATCAAGCAGGCGCTTCAAACGGTTGTTACGGTTGATCACCCGACGATACAGATCGTTGAGGTCGGACGTCGCGAAACGACCGCCATCCAGAGGAACCAATGGACGCAGATCTGGCGGCAGAACCGGCAGAACGGTCAGGACCATCCACTCAGGCAGGTTGCCCGAGCCCTGGAAGGCTTCCATCAATTTCAGACGCTTGGACAGCTTCTTGATCTTGGTTTCGGAGTTGGTTTGCGGAATCTCTTCACGCAGACGACCAATCTCGTGCTCCAGATCGATAGCGTGCAGCAATTCACGGACAGCTTCGGCACCCATGCGGGCATCGAAATCGTCACCGAATTCTTCAAGCGCTTCGAAGTACTGCTCGTCGTTCAGCAGCTGACCTTTTTCAAGGGTGGTCATGCCTGGATCGATCACGACGTAGCTCTCGAAGTAGAGAACACGCTCGATGTCACGCAGGGTCATGTCCATCAGCAAGCCGATGCGGGAAGGCAGCGACTTCAGGAACCAGATGTGAGCAACCGGCGATGCCAGTTCGATGTGAGCCATGCGCTCACGACGGACCTTGGCCAGTGCAACTTCAACGCCGCACTTCTCGCAGATCACGCCACGATGCTTCAAGCGCTTGTACTTACCGCACAGGCACTCATAGTCTTTGACCGGGCCAAAGATCTTGGCGCAGAACAGACCGTCACGCTCAGGCTTGAACGTACGGTAGTTGATGGTTTCCGGCTTTTTAACTTCACCGAACGACCACGAACGGATCATCTCCGGCGAGGCCAATCCGATACGGATGGCGTCGAACTCTTCGACTTGACCCTGGTTTTTCAGCAAATTCAGTAGGTCTTTCAAGGCCTTTCCTCCTGGCGGAGCAGAGGGCAGTCATACCGACCCACCCTCGATTCGCGTCACGTGTTATTCGGTTTCCAGATCGATATCGATGCCGAGCGAACGAATTTCTTTGATCAACACGTTGAAAGACTCGGGCATGCCCGGCTCCATACGGTGATCGCCATCCACGATGTTTTTGTACATCTTGGTACGGCCGTTCACGTCGTCCGACTTCACTGTGAGCATTTCCTGCAGAGTGTAGGCCGCGCCGTATGCTTCCAGCGCCCACACCTCCATCTCCCCGAAACGCTGACCACCGAACTGAGCCTTACCACCCAGCGGCTGCTGGGTAACCAGGCTGTAAGAACCAGTGGAACGCGCATGCATCTTGTCGTCCACCAAGTGGTTCAGCTTCAGCATGTACATGTAGCCAACGGTGACCGGACGCTCAAACTTGTTACCAGTACGACCATCGAACAGCTGCATCTGGCCGCTTTCCGGCATATCTGCCAGCTTGAGCATTGCCTTGATTTCAACTTCCTTGGCGCCGTCGAACACCGGAGTAGCCATTGGCACACCGGCACGCAGGTTCTTGGCGAGATCCAGTACTTCCTTGTCGGACAGGTCGTCGATGCTTTCCTGACGGCCGCCGATTTCGTTGTAGATCTCGTTGAGGAACTTGCGCAGGTCAATGACTTTACGCTGCTCTTCAAGCATGCGGTTGATCTTCTCGCCCAAGCCTTTGGCCGCGAGGCCCAGGTGGGTTTCAAGAATCTGACCGACGTTCATACGCGATGGTACGCCCAGCGGGTTGAGGACGATATCCACCGGCGTGCCATTGGCATCGTGCGGCATGTCTTCGACCGGCATGATCACGGAGACCACACCTTTGTTACCGTGACGACCGGCCATCTTGTCGCCCGGCTGGATACGACGACGGATAGCCAGGTAGACCTTGACGATCTTCAATACGCCTGGAGCCAGGTCATCGCCCTGCTGCAGTTTGCGCTTCTTGTCTTCGAACTTGTCGTCCAGCAGACGGCGACGATCAACGATGTAAGCCTGAGCCTTTTCGAGCTGCTCGTTCAGAGCATCTTCAGCCATGCGCAGTTTGAACCACTGACCATGCTCAAGACCGTCGAGCACTTCGTCGGTGATGTCCTGGCCTTTCTTCAGGCCAGCGCCACCTTCGACCTTGCGGCCAACCAGAGCGGAACGCAGACGTTCGAAGGTCGCACCTTCAACGATACGGAACTCTTCGTTCAGGTCCTTGCGGATCTCGTCCAGTTGGGACTTCTCGATCGACAGGGCACGCGCATCACGCTCGACACCATCACGGGTGAAGACCTGAACGTCAATGACAGTACCCTTGGTACCGGTCGGTACGCGCAGGGAGGTGTCTTTAACATCGCTGGCCTTCTCGCCGAAGATAGCGCGCAACAGTTTTTCTTCCGGCGTCAGTTGGGTCTCGCCTTTCGGAGTGACCTTGCCGACCAGAATGTCGCCAGCGCCAACTTCGGCACCAACATAAACGATACCGGCTTCGTCCAGCTTGTTCAGTGCAGCCTCACCCACGTTCGGGATGTCTGCAGTGATCTCTTCAGGCCCAAGCTTGGTGTCACGCGCCACACAGGTCAGTTCCTGAATGTGGATCGTGGTGAAGCGGTCTTCCTGCACCACACGCTCGGACAGGCAGATGGAGTCTTCGAAGTTGAAGCCGTTCCACGCCATGAATGCGATGCGCATGTTCTGACCGAGCGCCAGTTCACCCATATCGGTGGACGGACCGTCAGCCATGATGTCGCTACGCTCAACGCGATCACCCTTGCTCACCAGCGGACGCTGGTTGATGCAGGTGTTCTGGTTGGAGCGGGTGTACTTGGTCAGGTTGTAGATGTCGACACCAGCTTCGCCGGTTTCAACTTCATCATCCGCAACACGAACCACGATACGGCTGGCATCCACAGAGTCGATCACGCCGCCACGACGCGCCACGACGCAAACGCCGGAGTCACGGGCAACGTTGCGCTCCATGCCGGTACCTACCAGCGGCTTGTCAGCGCGCAGAGTAGGAACAGCCTGACGCTGCATGTTCGAACCCATCAACGCACGGTTGGCGTCATCGTGCTCAAGGAACGGGATCAGCGACGCGGCGACCGACACAACCTGCTTCGGCGAAACGTCCATCAAGGTGACGTCTTCCGGCGCCTTGACAGTGAACTCGTTCAGGTGACGAACGGCTACCAGCTCGTCGATCAGCACTTTCTTGTCGTTCATCGCGGCAGATGCCTGGGCGATGACGTGATCCGCTTCTTCAATTGCCGAGAGGAAGACAATCTCGTCGGTAACCAGTGCATCTTTCACCACGCGGTACGGACTCTCGAGGAAGCCATACTGGTTGGTGCGAGCATAGGCTGCCAGCGAGTTGATCAGACCGATGTTCGGACCTTCCGGCGTTTCAATCGGGCATACGCGACCATAGTGAGTCGGGTGTACGTCACGAACTTCAAAGCCGGCACGCTCACGGGTCAGACCGCCAGGGCCGAGTGCAGACACACGACGCTTGTGGGTGATCTCGGACAGCGGGTTGTTCTGGTCCATGAACTGCGAGAGCTGGCTGGAACCAAAGAACTCCTTCACCGCCGCAGCCACTGGCTTGGCGTTGATCAGATCCTGAGGCATCAGGCCTTCGCTTTCTGCCATCGACAGCCGCTCTTTGACTGCACGTTCTACACGTACCAAGCCAACGCGGAACTGGTTTTCAGCCATCTCGCCTACACAGCGAACACGACGGTTACCCAGGTGGTCGATGTCATCGACGATGCCTTTGCCGTTACGGATATCAACGAGGGTCTTGAGGACCGCGACGATGTCTTCCTTGCACAGCACGCCCGAACCTTCGATCTCGGTGCGACCGATACGACGGTTGAACTTCATCCGGCCGACAGCAGAGAGGTCGTAGCGCTCAGGGCTGAAGAACAGATTGTTGAACAGGGTCTCGGCTGCGTCTTTGGTCGGCGGCTCGCCTGGGCGCATCATGCGGTAGATCTCGACCAGCGCTTCCAGCTGATTGCTGGTGGAGTCGATCTTCAGCGTGTCGGAGACAAACGGACCACAGTCGATATCGTTGGTGTACAACGTCTCGATGCGAACAACCTGAGCCTTGGCGATCTTCGCCAGGATCTCAGTGTTCAGCTCGGTGTTGCACTCGGCAATGATCTCGCCGGTTGCCGGATGCACGATGACCTTGGCAGTGGTGCGGCCCAGGACGTAGTCCAGCGGCACTTCCAACTGCGTGATATTGGCTTTTTCCAGCTGGTTGATGTGGCGAGCGGTGATCCGACGACCCTGCTCGACAATAACCTTGCCCTTGTCGTCGAGAATGTCGAGGACAGCGATTTCACCGCGCAGGCGTTGTGGCACCAGCTCCAGGCTCAGGTTCTCGCCCTGAACATGGAAGACGTTGGTGGTGTAGAACGCATCCAGGACCTGTTCGGTCGTGTAGCCCAGCGCGCGCAGCAATACCGATGCAGGCAGCTTGCGACGACGGTCGATACGGACGAATACACAGTCCTTTGGATCGAACTCGAAGTCCAGCCACGAACCGCGGTAAGGAATGATGCGAGCGGAGTACAGGAGCTTGCCGGAGCTGTGCGTCTTGCCACGGTCGTGGTCGAAGAACACGCCCGGGGAACGGTGCAGCTGGGAAACGATAACGCGCTCGGTACCATTGATTACGAAGGTACCGTTCTCAGTCATCAGGGGGATTTCACCCATGTAGACTTCTTGCTCTTTGATGTCCTTGATCGCTTTGTTCGACGATTCTTTGTCGAAAATGATCAGACGGACTTTTACGCGCAGAGGTACCGCGTAAGTCACACCACGCAGCACGCACTCCTTGACATCAAATGCCGGTTCGCCCAAGCGATAACCTACATACTCCAGCGCAGCATTGCCGGAGTAGCTGATGATCGGGAAAACGGATTTGAAGGCTGCATGCAGACCGACGTCGCGGAACTGATCTTTGGTAGCTCCCGCTTGCAGGAATTCGCGATACGAATCCAGCTGGATGGCCAGGAGATACGGCACATCCATTACGTCCGGCAACTTGCTAAAGTCCTTGCGGATACGTTTTTTCTCAGTATATGAGTAAGCCATCAGCGTTCCCCAGCTTGGTCACCTGCTTGTTTGGCTCCTCCCGACGGGAGCAGCCAGAAAATCGTGCAAACCCCATGGTTTGCGCCACCGTCGTCGGTGGATACTGCACGTTATCGATGCCGGCCCAGCCAGTCATCTATAACGGAAAAAGGCCGGTGGCAAGAGCCACCAGCCATCAGCCTTTCGCTTAACGCTTGGGCTGGACACTCAAGTCGATGCTTACTTCAGCTCGACTTTAGCGCCTGCTTCTTCCAGCGTAGCTTTGGCTTTGTCAGCAGCGTCTTTCGCAACTGCTTCCAGAACCATGGCTGGAGCGCCGTCAACTACAGCCTTGGCTTCTTTCAAGCCCAGGCCGGTCAGTTCACGTACTGCCTTGATCACGTTAACTTTCTTCTCGCCAGCTTCCAGCAGCATGACGTTGAATTCGGTTTGCTCTTCAACAACGGCAGCAGCAGCAGCTGGACCGGCAGAAGCAGCGGCAGCGGAAACGCCGAATTTTTCTTCGAAAGCTTTGATCAGCTCAACAACCTGCAGAACCGACATTTCAGCTACGGCGTTGAGGATATCGTCTTGGGAGATAGACATTGCTGTATTTCCTGAATTGGGGGACGGCCTACGCGGCCATCGAAATAAACAAAAATACGCGAGAGAAGTGACTCAGCCTTAGGCTGCGGCAGCTTCTTTTTGCTCGCGAACTGCAGCCAGAGTACGAGCCAGCTTGCTGGTAGCGCCTTGAATCACGCTCATCAGCTGCGAAATGGCTTCGTCGCGGGTCGGCAGTGTTGCCAGTACGTCGATTTGGTTAGCTGCGAGGAACTTGCCCTCGAACGCAGCTGCCTTGATCTCGAACTTGTCCTGACCCTTGGCGAACTCTTTGAACAGACGGGCAGCAGCACCCGGATGTTCGTTGGAGAAAGCGATCAGGGTCGGGCCTGTGAACACGTCGCTGAGGACACTGTATTGAGTGTCAGCAACGGCGCGCTTGAGCAGGGTGTTACGTACAACACGTACGTATACGCCAGCTTCACGAGCCTCTTTACGGAGTCCGGTCATAGCGCCTACTGTCACACCACGGGCATCAGCCACGACAGCGGACAGAGCAGCTTTGGCAGCCTCGTTGACTTCAGCGACGATGGCCTTCTTGTCTTCGAGATTAATTGCCACGGGTTTAACTCCTGCTTGTTACCGTTTCATCCGGCCGAAACCGGATGTCGTTTTGGTGTCTGATTCGGTAAGGAACCGGGAGCACCATCTGCGTAGGCTTGTATTTTAAGACTTGCGCCGCCTACGGTCTTGGATAGCCCCCGCCAGGCAGGGACCCCAATTTTTTCAATGGCGCGACGTGCGCGCCAAAGACGTCTTACGCTTCCAGGGAACCCTGGTCGATCACCAGGCCTGGGCCCATAGTGGTGCTCAAGGTAACGCGCTTGACGTAAATGCCTTTCGAGGAAGCAGGCTTGATACGCTTCAGATCAGCGATCAGTGCTTCAACGTTTTCCTTCAGCTTGTCTGCGTCGAAACCGACCTTGCCAACTGAAGTATGGATGATGCCGTTTTTGTCGGTACGATAACGAACCTGACCAGCCTTGGCATTCTTGACGGCGGTTGCGACGTCAGGAGTAACAGTGCCGACTTTAGGGTTAGGCATCAGGCCGCGAGGACCGAGGATCTGACCCAACTGACCTACAACACGCATCGCGTCCGGGGAAGCGATGACTACGTCATAGTTCAGGTCGCCGCCTTTCATTTCGGCAGCCAGGTCGTCCATACCAACGCGATCAGCGCCGGCAGCCAGTGCGGCCTCGGCAGCTGGGCCCTGGGTGAACACCGCAACGCGAACGGTCTTGCCAGTGCCGTGTGGCAGCACAGTAGCGCTACGAACAACCTGGTCAGATTTACGCGGGTCAACACCCAGGTTCACAGCGATATCAACAGACTCGCTGAACTTGACAGTCGACAGCTCGGCCAGCAGCGCAGCAGCTTCGACGAAGTTGTACGACTTGCCCGGCTGGATTTTTGCCGCGATAGCTTTTTGGCGCTTGGTCAGCTTAGCCATTACACACCCTCCACGTTAAGGCCCATGCTACGAGCGGAACCGGCGATGGTACGCACGGCCGCTTCCATGTCAGCAGCTGTCAGATCCGCATTTTTTGCTTTTGCGATGTCTTCCAGCTGTGCACGAGTCACGGTGCCAACTTTAACGGTGTTCGGACGTGCCGAACCGCTAGTCAGACCAGCAGCTTTCTTCAGCAGAACCGAAGCAGGGGTGCTTTTTGTTTCGAAAGTGAAGCTACGGTCGCTGTAGACAGTGATGATCACTGGAGTCGGCAGACCTGGCTCAATACCCTGAGTACGGGCGTTGAAGGCCTTGCAGAATTCCATGATGTTCACGCCGTGCTGACCCAGAGCCGGGCCAACCGGCGGACTTGGGTTAGCCTGAGCGGCCTTTACTTGCAGCTTGATGTAAGCGGTAATTTTCTTGGCCATGAGGCACTCCAATTACGGGTTCGAACGCCAATAAAGGCTCCCCGGTTACTAGCACGTTTATCCCAGTGACGAAAAAACCCCACAGCCTATGGCTGCGGGGTATGGGATTCTTGCCCAGCTAGACCTTTTCGACCTGACTGAACTCAAGCTCCACCGGAGTGGAACGACCGAAAATAAGCACAGCCACTTGGATCCGGCTTTTTTCGTAGTTAACTTCTTCGACGGTGCCATTGAAGTCCGCGAACGGACCGTCAGTGACGCGAACGACTTCACCCGGCTCGAACAGTGTCTTCGGCTTCGGCTTGTCGCTGCCGTCAGCTACGCGACGAAGGATCGCGTCAGCTTCTTTATCAGTGATAGGCGCAGGCTTGTCAGCAGTACCGCCGATAAAGCCCATGACGCGAGGGGTATCCTTGACCAAGTGCCAGGTACCTTCGTTCATATCCATCTGAACCAGCACATAGCCAGGAAAGAATTTACGCTCACTTTTGCGCTTCTGGCCGTTACGCATTTCCACCACTTCTTCAGTGGGGACCAGAATCTCGCCGAAGCCATCTTCCATGCCAGCCAGCTTCACACGCTCGATCAACGAGCGCATAACATGCTTTTCGTAACCCGAATAAGCATGCACTACGTACCAACGCTTAGCCACGGGACACCCTTAGCCAACAATCAAGGAAACAAGCCAGCCTAGCAGGGAATCGAGCCCCCACAACAGCAACGCCATAACCAGTACAACAGCCACGACAATCAGCGTGGTCTGCGTGGTTTCTTGGCGAGTCGGCCATACGACTTTGCGAATTTCGGCACGAGCTTCTTTAGCTAAAACAAAGAAAGCCTTGCCCCTACCCGTCTGCAAACCAATAACCGCCGCAGCGCCGGCCAACACAAGAAGTGCCAGAACACGATACAGAATTGGTTGAGCCGAGTAGTATTGATTACCGACCACCCCAACGACCACCAGAGCGACCACAACCAGCCACTTGAGCAGATCGAAGCGAGATTCTTGGGCTTCAGCCTTGAGAGTCATCTACGGTAATCCTGTGAAAAGAAAGCCAGATACAATCGAGTGAATCTGGCAGGTCAGGAGGGAATCGAACCCCCAACCTACGGTTTTGGAGACCGTCGCTCTGCCAATTGAGCTACTGACCTAAAAGCAAAATCAGGCCGAACACTATGCCAGCCTAACAGAAATTTTTCAACAACCTTGTCGAACCGGGCGCAAGACAACAACCACATCACGCACCCTGGACTCCAGGCTCTTGAAGAATCAGCCCGCAAACGCGGGACCGAAACCTGGCCGAGCATCATATGCCAGACCGGTAAAACAAAGGCAGATATTTGCATATCTGCCTTTATATTGGAGCTCTTGAGCGGATTTGAACCGCTGACCTCACCCTTACCAAGGGTGTGCTCTACCAACTGAGCTACAAGAGCAGAACTTCACGCGATACAGCAGACTGGAGCGGGTAGCGGGAATCGAACCCGCATCATCAGCTTGGAAGGCTGAGGTTCTACCACTAAACTATACCCGCCTTGACCCGCCTGACATGCTGCACAGCTTTTGAATATGGTGGAGGGAGAAGGATTCGAACCTTCGAAGTCGTAGACGTCAGATTTACAGTCTGATCCCTTTGGCCGCTCGGGAACCCCTCCTGAACAGGGCAGCATTCTCAACTCATGCTACCCTTCTGTCAACCTTTTTCTCATTAAAAACCTGAGGTTACAAACGTTGACTCATGCAAGGCAGCAGCTGGCTTGTAGACCCGCACTGCGAAGCGGGCGCCATCATATGCAAACTATCCCGAGGTTGCAATGCCCGCACACGACATAATTCTGTTTTTTAGCTCCGGAAAATCCTCTGTCAGGTTTTTCAGGAGGTTGTCGCTCACCAGCCGTCGACTCTCGGGGGTGATCCTGATCCAGTATGCCGAAGGCTCAGCCGCTTCTACCAGGTCAGGGTCGGACTGCACATCCAGACTCTTGAGCCGTTGCTCGATCGCCCTCGCCTGATCCGCTCGGGCGAAGCCTCCCAGATAGAGACATTCATCCCGTGAGTCGCGACCGGCAGCGCCCTGGCGAGTGCCACCTTGAGACTCACTCAACAAATGAATATTGCGCTGCTCGGCACGCAATAACGAAAGCGGCAGCACTTCCTTGGCTCGCAGTGGTGCCTCCTGCTGATGCCAGACGTAGTACAAGCCGTTCAACATGAGCAGTAAAAGAAATAACCACCGCATACAAACCTCAAGGCAATGGACAGGCTAATGCGAGCCCGATGAAAACCAGGTCGGGGACTATCCTGGCACCAGGCAGAACGTCGGCGACCATGTCAGCGTCGCCTCCAGTAACGAAAACAACGAAGTCATCACCCAAGTGCTCTTGCGCGACTTCCAGCTGCGCAACGGCGAAGCCACGAATCATCTGCGTACAACCCCGCTCAACGGCTTGCGCCGTCGACCTGCCAGGGGACAGAGCGCTCTGCGCCTGTTGCGCGGCTGCGTCATCGTAACGAATACGCCGGGTGTGCGTACGCAGTTGGTTGCGCATCAGAGGCATGCCTGGACAGATATATCCGCCAAGATGTTGCCCACTCTCATCGACAAAGTCCGACGTAATCGCCGTACCAAGGTCCAGCACCATGCAGCGCTTGCCCACACTGACGTAAGCCCCCACTAGCGCAAGCCAGCGGTCCAGGCCGAGTCGCTGGTAATCCTCATAACCATTACGCACCCCAGCCAGCACTTCAGCCGAGCCTGCAGTCATGGTCCTGACCCCGAACGCATGGGCTATTGCATCGGTAAGTTTCTGCGTTTCTTCAGCGTTACGCACACTCACCAGGCGACTGTGACGCAGGTTGAGGCCATCTATTTCACCCAGAACATCCAGCAGCTTTTGGTCAGTGTCCACGACGCCACCCGAAAGGATCGTCGAGCAGGCGCTAAGGAGTACTCGCCACTTTATGAAGCTGTTTCCACAATCGAGCTCAAGTATCATCACGCAGCCTCAAGCTGAGCTCACCACCACTGAACACTCTTTCTTCGCTCCCAACCTGCAGGCGCAGCGCACCCTGCGAATCAATTCCCAGCACAGTGCCCTGCACGGCATCGGCCCCCGTCAGAAGATCCACTGCACGCCCCTGCCAGAGATGGTTACTTTCCCACTCCGCCTTGAAAGCAGCGAAGCCTCGTGCCTGATGCTCGACCAGGTAGGCATGGATATTACTGCTCAGCTCACCCACCAACCGGTTGCGACTTGCCTGCACACCCGTCTCCAGCCTGACTGAAGTCCACAGCTGATCCACCTCAGCCGCATCCGTCATGTTGACGTTGATTCCCACACCGACGATCACGTGACACACATCAGCCGGATCACCAATAAGCTCCAGCAGGATGCCGGCGATCTTGCGTTGCCCGACCAGTACATCGTTAGGCCACTTCAGACCCGCTTGCTGAACGCCCGCTGCACGTAGCGTCTTCAGCACCGCCAGACCTACCAGCAGGCTGAGGCCCTCGACTTGGCGCATCCCGCCATCGATACGCAGCGTCAGACTGTAATAAATGTTTTCGCCAAAAGGACTTACCCACTTACGGCCGCGGCGACCCCGGCCCGCAGTCTGACGCTCCGCCGCCACGATGAAGGGTGCAGGCATTTGCTCGCTTATAAGCTTGACCGCAGTGGCATTGGTTGAGCCTAGCGAGTCATGGACGATCACCGGCCAGCCGGTTACGGCGCCCATAGAAGCGGTAATTTCAGCGGCATCGAGAAAGGAAATCGGCGTCTCCAGCTTGTAGCCGCGACCGCGGACTTTATGGACCTTGATATTGAACTCGGCCTCCATTTGCTGGAGCTGCTTCCACACAGCACTCCTGCTCACCCCGAACGCATCGCCCAGATCCTGTCCGGAATGGAATCGTCCATCACCCAGAAGCTTCAACAACTTCAGCATTTATAGGTCGCCCTGCAATAAGGCTCGCATGATAGCCATGCATGCTGCAGATGCATAGAAAAGCCCCTAAATACTCGGCGCAATTCTGGCATAAGGGCGTGCCATTTTCTTCGAGAAGGCGTCATTTCTAACGCCTCATCTTTAGCGGCTGTACTGGCCTCTTCCCGGCTAAAGCCGATCCCACGGCTAGTCGCAAATTACCAACCTTTTCCACGCGCACAAACAAAACCCCTGAACGCGTAAGCGATCAGGGGTTCTGGAATTTAATCTTGACGATGACCTACTCTCACATGGGGAAACCCCACACTACCATCGGCGATGCATCGTTTCACTGCTGAGTTCGGGAT
>NZ_UTVH01000117.1 GCF_900585905.1 Pseudomonas viridiflava | reverse complement strand
GCGTGGCAGTTTGCTTCAACATTGCCCGCAGAAAAGCTGTCGCAAGTGCACAACACCGGCATCAACACCAGTCTGCTGGTTGAGCACGCCTACAACCCGATTCACCGTCGCTACCAATACGACCCGGCGGGCGAATTGGTACGCACACTCGACAAACTGCGCGGCGAAATCAAATACGAATACGAAGCCAACGGCCAGCTCCACAGCCGCGAAACCGGCAGGCTCATCGACAGTGAAGAGTTCCGCTACGACGCCGCCGCCAACCGCCTGAACTTCAACACCAGCAAATTCGATCAGGTCAAAGACAACCGCATCAAACACTGGCGCGACCAGGAATACAGCTACGATCCGTGGGGCAACCTGATCGAAAAACGCAGCGGTCTGAATATGCTGCAGACGTTCAG
>NZ_UTVH01000119.1 GCF_900585905.1 Pseudomonas viridiflava | reverse complement strand
GATCTCCACCGCGTAACGTCGAGTCCAGGCGTCATGGGACAACCGGTCCAGGTCCAGCCTGGCCTCGTCGAGCAGGCTCAGGGCCCAGTTGGCATGAGCGCGCGACAGGCGATCCAGGTCATCGAGCTGCACCAGTTTTTCATGGGCGTACAGACGGGTCGTTTCCAGCAGCCGAAAGCGTTTGCCGTGGCTGTGATCGAACCGTCCAAGCAACGATTTGTCCAGCAGGCTTTCCAGCATCGGCAGGGTCATGCGCACATCGGGCAGACCGATATTGA
>NZ_UTVH01000121.1 GCF_900585905.1 Pseudomonas viridiflava | reverse complement strand
TCGACCTGCAGAACCCCGACGACCCGCCCCACGAAGGCGTCCATACCTTCTACAACGCCCGCGAGCGCATGCGACGGCGCCGCAAGGATCGGGAGGTCGGCTTTTTCTATCCGTTCTGGTGGTACCTGTACCACGTGCTGACGCTGTGGACCTTGCCCAATTACCTGACGGAATGGGAAATCCGCTGCATCAAACGCATCGGCCAAGCCGTCATCCCGCCCGCCATGCAGGACTGGTCTGCACCCCTGCCACCCGAGCAGTGGGCCAGACCCAGCGAGAAACTGCAGCGCCTGAGCCAGACCGTTCGAGCGCTAAAGCAAAAACGCCCGGCCCAGAACTTGGCGTCTCGATTTACCGAGGCGCAGCGGACCGAAAGATAAACACTGCGCAACTACTCGTGGCTGCCGACTATTACCCGACGCTTCGCTCTGCCGCCACAGTGGCGGCCTGATTAACGCGCTCAAAGGGTGTCAACGCGCCGTCCTCAAGCAATGACCGGATATCCGGGTGCTGATCAAGGACCGAGTCCCCCAGAAAACCGAAGATATTGGCGTACAACCAGATTTCCCGTTCAGCGCTGAAGCCCTTGTCGACTGCCTGCTGCGCCAATGCACGCAGGTGCTGAAAACGCTGGGCAGCGGTGAGATCCGCTCGGTACGTGGGGAAGAACCGTTGCATGTGTTGATACAACGCTGCAACAGACTGGTCTGAAGCAACCGCCTTCAGCGCCGACCACTGGGCGTCGCTGGCTACATAGGGGGTACTGTATTGAGGATTGACCGTCGCGCCCGAACGCCTGTAACGCCTCCATTCACCTGGCACAGGCGGGGCGACGATGATCTCCCGGCAGGGGCCGAACAGGTCAACGCCCGGGCAATGCTCATCTGCAAACAAGGCATGGGCCACGGCCGGTTGGGAAATGCGCAGGTACATTTCATCTCCCACTGGCGGCCTGAAGCTGGTCAACCAGCGGACATGTGCCACCAATTGCGACCATGACCCTTCGCACACCCATAGATAGCCCCATGGCTTTTCGACATTGGCGAGAAACTGCAGCAACACCGGATCTTCACTACTGCGGACCCGTACCAGACAAGGTGAGAGCTGGCCAATCCCGGCCCACTGCGTCTGCTGGTAAAGGACATCAAGCTCGGGTGCTGGCGACCATTGATAGATCTGCGTGAGTAACGCCTTGACCTCCAGGGCGTCCAGCAATAACCCGACAGTGAGTTGCCAGGGAAAATCGTCCGCCAGCGGGTTGGCGCAGGCTGCCGCGTAGCGAGTCACTGCGTCGCCTCCCGAGCGTCATCACAGCGCTGACAGAATGCGGCGCCCTTCATGATGGCTTTGATTTGCTGCCCCGGAATCACCGCAGGACCCGCTGAAGCAGGTGTGGCGGGCGCTAGCGCGATCGGAGACATTGGCATGGCGGGGATGCCCGGCATTGGCACCCCGCCCAGGAGGATAGGTACGCTGCTGAAAATTCCCGCAGGCGTGATGGTGATCGAATGCGGCCCGGCCTTGATCGTTGCACTGATACCCGCATCAATGACCACGTGCATACCCGCCGCCAGGTGAACCTGCTGCGCGGCGTTGACCAGATGGTTGGCTGCGCTGATGTGTTGATTGCCGACTATGGTCAGCGAGTCATCGGCCAGCACCCGGGTTTTGCGCTGGCCATGGGTCAAGTGGTGTTCTTCGCCGTGGAGTTCATGGCTGGAGAGCCCGGCGACCTGAACCTTGCGCTGGTTGTCGACCTGAATTGACTGATCGTTGAGCACATGTTCGGCCCAGTCGCGCTGGGCGCGGATAGCGATGGATTCCTGGCCTTTGCGGTCTTCGATGCGCAGTTCGTTGTAGCCATCACCGCCGGGGCTACTCCGAGTGCGTAGCAGGGTCTGGGTTTTCTGTGCCGGCAGGTTGACGGGTGGTCTTGTGGCCGCGTTGGGCAGGCAGGCCTGAACATAGGGCTGGTCCGGGTCGCCTTCGAAATAGCCAACCACCACCTCCATGCCCACCCGGGGGATCATGCTGGTGCCGTATTGATCGTGGGCCCAGCCGGTTGCCACCCGCAGCCAGCAGCTTGAGCTGTCGTCGTGCTGGCCGCTGCGGTCCCAGAAGAACTGCACTTTGACCCTGCCGAATTCATCGCAATGCACTTCCTCGCCAACGGGCCCGGTCACTACCGCGTGCTGACTGCCGAGCACCCTTGGCTTGAAATGCCTGAGCGGCGGGCGGAACGCGACCTGGCCGGGGATGGCCTCAAAACGGTTGCGATAGCCTTGAGTAAAACCACCCGAGGCGTCGGCTTGCGAGGCATATTCCTCCAGCACTTGCGGCTGCCTGCCCTCGTGGACCACTGAGGTCAGCAACCACTGCTGCTGCCACTCCGGGTTGGGATGATCGAGTTCAAACAAGTGCCCGCTGACTAACGCGCACTGATCACTTTCACCACTGGCCAGACGCGCATCGCTGTGGTGTCGCTCGAGGGCTTTTTTCGCCAGCCCGTCGCCATCGCGGCGGTCATTGAAGGCGCCGGGATAGCCGTAATCCTCAAGTTCCTGAAGGCCCTCACCCGAAGCGCTGCTGAGCAGGTCGACCCGGGGAATCCGAAAATCATAGTTACGCTGGCTCACTTTGCCCGAGCGCGCGGCCAGACGCAGACTGAAACGGCGGATGACCGCTGTCTGGGCAACCAGACCGTTGCCGGGTTGATACGGCACGGGTCGCTCGATTACAGGCAGTTGAATCGGGTCATCAGCGAACACCAGCAGATGGCGCTCGCGGCTGTGCTGAAAGTGAAAGTGCAGGCCTTCCTCTTCGCACAGTCGGCGGATGAAGTGCAGGTCACTTTCCTGATACTGGGTGCAGTAATCACGCGGCTTGCAGGGCTCGCGCAGTTTAAAGGTGAATTCGTCGCTGAGAATGCGGTGCTCGCCCAGTAGCTCGGCAATGATCTGGGGCACGCTGTGGTTCTGGAAAATGCGCTGATTGCGGCGATGTTCCAGGCGCCTGAGGCGGGGCACCAGCTGGATGAAGAAATGGCTGAAGCGCTCCCCGGACTCGCCCTGAGCGACCTCGGCAATCTCGCCGTGCATGCCGTTGCTGCCATTGCCACTGCCACTGCCATCGAAGGCGAGAAAAGCCTGCCGATGCAGCAGCGCTTCGAGGGTGAAGCGCGGATGTTCGCTGACTAGCTCAAGGCGCACGCTGAACGGTCGGCTGATGGCCTCCCGGGCTTCGAAGGCCAGCACTTGCAGATCATGCTCCACGCCGGGGATTTCCAAGGTAAACGAGGCACGATTGGCAGCGGTGGGCATGGGTAGGTCCTGAACGAAACGAGGGTAGGACTCTGCACGCAGACCCTTGGCATTGTCAGTCGGCGCCGGGCACAGGCTCCGTAGGATGTTTCTGAATTGCAGATAAAGGCGGCGCCCATCCGCCCCCGATAATTATCTACTGCCCGGCCCTGCTCCACCTTTGATTGAGTGACGCCCAAGCAATGGCCCTGGCGCCTCAATCAATACAGCGCTCAAGCGCTGAAGGAAGAACCCATGCAAACATTCACCTCCCCTGCACCGTATCCCCTGGATACGCTGCCCTCCGCGTCTCTGGCGCTGAAAAGGCTGGGCGAGCTCAGTACCCGACTGAGGGCTGAGCTGGAGCACTTGCCAGCAGTCGACGGTACGCTGCTGGATGCAATCATTGATCAGAACGCGAACGCCCTGAACACGCAGCAGGCAAGCCTGTTGCAGCGCATCGACCAGTTCTGGGCAGCCACGTCCGCGGAAGGCGAGAACCGTTACACGGTTTTTCTGGCCGCCATGAGTCGAGCACTGCGCGACGAGCTGAGTCTCAAATCTCACGAGCGCAACATCGCAGCGCACTTTACTGACTGCCTTCCACCCTCGGCCTCATCGGCAGGCCAGGACGCTGGCCACGCCGCTGAAAATTTCTCCCTGCAGGTGCAGATGCAGGACGAGCTCTGGGTCGAGCTTGCCGGTGCTCTGGCAATGGCGCATCCGCAAGGCCATGTGTTACTGGTTTTGCCCGGTGTCGGCGCAATGGGTTTTGCCAGTAAGACCGAGATGGCGCAGACACTGATGCAATGGCTCAACGAGCCTGTATCGAAACACGCCCTGATCAACTGCATGTCCCTGCGCAGCCAGGACTGGCTCGCGCCATTCGATAGCGACCCGGACATGTTTATCGAGGCGTTTTCCAGGGCTGATCTGCGGCTGCAACCAGTCACCGGAGACCCCTTCGTGCACGCTCTGGAAAGTCTGCTGAACAAACAGCGCGACGATATCGCGCATGCCTGTTCCACGCCTTCAGGCACTGATCGCAAGCGCACTCAGGCAAGGCTTCAGGACGCCATCGGTCTGCATGGCCTGCTGGGGCCTTCGGCCATGCTTGAGCTGCGGGAAATGGCGTCCCTGGAAAGCCGTTACAGGCGTAGCCTCCCAGACTGGATCAAGACGGCGAGCAAGCGCGACGTACAGATTTACAATCAACGCCTGCTTCAACACGATCAGGCTCGCAATACAATGCTCAGCGCGCTGGGCGCCGCTGCTTCGCCGCAGAAGTATGCCGCTGCGCAACTGCGTGCGCGCATCGCCAATGATCTCGGCTATGCGATAGATCCCGACGCGCTCAATGTCAGCACCCGACGCACGCTGCCACTGACCCACGAAACCTACACCGTCACACGTTCACTGGTGGAGCTGGCACTGTGTGGCCTGCACCCTGGGGATAGAACGGCTGGATCAGCATTTCTCGCCGACACGACCCTCACGCTGGATGACGCTCCCCTTGGCGCTGCCCATGCGGGCTTGACGCCGGGTTACCTCGCCGCCTTGATCGAAGAACTTGATCCGCGCCTGCTGTTTGCCGAGTTTCAGCGCAAGGCGTACGCCAACGCGCAGAATCAGCGGTTGATGAACACGCTGACCCACAGGCAAATCAGAGCGCTTGCCACTGCTGCGCACATGCAGGGGCACATACACCCGCATGATTTCGCAACGATTGAAGCCTGTATGGACGCCGGCAGATCCCAGCGAGGTCTGGCCGTTCAGCAAGTCATGCTGGACGGCCATTTGATGGGCAAGTTGCTGATTTTCTGCAAGCGGACGTCCGCTGACCGGCCTGAGCGCCTGATCCTGTTCGCTGTCGACAAGCCGCAGGGCAACAGCTTCCAGGCCTTCGATAATCAGACCCAACTGGTGCATGAGCTGGTTGCCTGGACCGCCTCTGATGAATCGAGTGACTACCTGCTCAAGCAAGTGGAAGCAGGACCGCGTGAAAAATTCGCGCAGACACTGGCAGCCTTGAGGTTGAAACCCTATCCGCAAAAGGACTTCGTGCAGCTGACAGAGGTTGCGCACGCCAACGCGGGGCTGCAACGGATCAGCGATGAACACATACGCCTGGCGCTACTGGAGCAGCAGCGGCACACCCCCGACTGGTATCGCAACGCCAGCCGTGCCGATCGCCAGCAACTGCTTGAGCTTGAAGACGCCGCTCTCGGTGCGCTCGGCAATTATCAGGCAAAAGCCCACAGCCGCGTGCAGCCATTCCACGATTATGTGCATCAGAGGGCCAGCGAGCAGATCAGCCGACTGCTGGATCTGCCGGTGGGTCAAGTCGACCCTGACCAGATCATCATTAGCTCCGAACGCGAAACGCTTTCCTATACCCAGATGCTGCTCAATGGCTACGACGACAGCTTCAGCCTCACCCAATCGAGCGCCGACACCCAGGCAACGTTCAGGGGGCCGCCGGGCATTGACCTGAGCGCCCTGACTCCGGAGCGCGTGGCCGGATCGGTCAGAGGCAAGTGGCTTGGCGACGACTACAGTGCAATGATCAGAGCGACCTTGCTTGACGCTGACGAGGAAGGCTACGACTACCGACGCACCGCCTGCGTCATGATGACTCAATTGCAAATGAAGGCCGCTGCGCTTCGCAGTTGCCTCAAAGGGCATATCGACACCCTTCAGTACGGCTGGCTTAAAACCTCGATCGAGCATGCCCACCTGAGCGGCTCCACCCATCGCAGGCAATACCCGCTTTACCCGCTGCAGATACATGTCGACAAACCGCTGATTGGCAGCGGGCTCAAAGGCGTTGATCAGCTGGTTATCTCTGCAGCTTCGCTGACACATGTGGAAACGGTGCAGGGCTGCCTGGTGGTACTGCCAACCGGCATTCGCTATTCCACGCTGCTGTACACCCCGCAAGCGCCCGACGGCCTGGAGTTCAGGACCTTTGGCAGCTTCACCAGCTCGCTGAAAACGCCCGGCATGATTGACTACTACAAGGATCGCTGTCGGGTGAAGGCTGGCAGAATCCTGTCGTTTTTCCTCAATGACATGGCCCAGGGAAGGGCGAACAAGCCACCCGTCATCCCGCGAGACGCCATCAGCGACTTCACCGACATCTGCTATAACCGCCCGCTCGAGCGCTCGATTCGCGATATCAGCGAAGCCACGAAAGGGCGCAGCGACATGATCGCTCGACTGGTATGGATTACTGTCGAGGTGACTGCGACGCTGGTGACTCTGCCCTTCATCCCGGCGAGCTTTGCAGTGGGGGTAATGCTCGCCATGTACGATACCGTGCGCGCATTCCAGGCGCTGCGCGAAGGCGACAGCGATACCGCCGCTGCCTACCTACTGAGCTCGATGCTCAATTCGCTGGGGGCCGCCGGCGACCTGCATTCAGGGATGAAAGGCTTCGGTGGTCTGATCCATCGGCTGGAGCGCGATCCCCGGCCCGGCGTGGCACTGCGCCCACTGCCGCAGACCGATTCCTTGCCTCGCTACGAAAACCTCCTGCCTGCGCGGATTGAAAACGAAACCTTGCTGCTCGGGCCGCCCTCCGTCGATGGACACGCCCAGGTCTTCACCCGCGGGCAGCCGGGCTCGGCGCACGCACTGCCAACCGAGAAATATGTCGCTCGACAAAAAGGCGGTAGCTGGCGTGCGGTTGATGCAAACCCGGCCTCTGCAACGGGAACCACCGGCAGCGGGATGCCGCAGGTGTCGGTCAATCTGACATTGCACAACGCAACGCCTATGACCGCAGGCCACGCCAACGGCGTCAGCATGCTTGATGGCAAATGTTACATCGAGTTGTCAGGCAAGACCTGGCAGGTGCAGTACGACGCCCAGCTGCGTTGCTGGCAGATTATCGATCCTGCCAATCCTTTTGCCTTCTCCGGCAGGCGGCCTGTGCAACTGGCCGCCAATGGTGAGTGGAAGCTGCTTGAGCGGCCTCGGCTGATGGGCGGCGGGTTGGATGATGCGCCGTACAAGCCATTGCCAGAGGAAGGCGCGGGCACCGTCAGCGCACGTGTCAGCGCGTACGAGATGCCTGAGTCGATGCGAGCAGCCCTGCCTCAGATCGTCAGCAAGCAGCCTTACGATCCGCTGGCAATTGACCTGGGCCTGGAAGACTACTTCGAGACGTTCATCAGTGAGTGGCGTCAGACCTTTACCTCGCTCAGGGAAAAACTCTACAGCGATGCCAACGCTTTTTACCGTGGCGCCGTTCCGCCACCCAGGCCTGCCCTGCCCATGCTGGCGGCAGACACGACCATCGAGACGATGCTACCTGCACTGTTCGCACACAACCCAGGCGTGGTGTTGAGCGAATCGGCGAAATCAGTCGCCAGCAAACGACTGCTCATTCAAAACATGCCGTTGCTGGCGCAGCAGCGCGTGGAAATCATTTACCTCGAACACCTGTTCAGCGACAAGCATCTGGCAAAGCTTGCACGCTACCAACGAATGGGCAGCCGAACCCGTTCGGGTTCTCACGAGATCAAACACCATCTCAGAGGACTGAACGACGGCGCGTTAGACAATCTCTCCCATGAGTACGACTACTACCATCTGATCAAAGCTGCCCACAAGCATGGCATCGAAATACGCCCGCTCAATTCATCGGTCAGTTATCCCCTGGCTAACCACCCGGTGATCAGCGCAGCAGAGGATGCTGCGGCACCACAGAAAATGAGTGGTTTCTTCAGCCACACGCTTCTTTCCAGCGATGTAGCAAGCGACCCGTCAAGACGCTGGATAGCGCTGGTGGATGAGAAGCTGGCGACCACTCAAGGTCAACTGCCTGGCCTTGCCGAGTTGCAAGGCGTTCCGAGCGTCCACGTCCGGGACGTTGCAGTGGGGCGCACAGCTCGCATCAGCGCCGCAAAGACAAGGAATCCGGATGCACGCACTGATTTCACCATTGATTATGTCAACCCTTTGATGGTCGCAACCCCCCTCCCCAAGGTCACCTTTCTGGACGAAGCCCTGCATGCTGATCAGGCGGGCAGGCAAAGCCTTGATGCGAGCGAACGCTGGGCAGGCGAGTACGGGTTTCGCTGGGAGGAAGGTGCCGATTGGCAGCGTATTGCGCCGGATGAGTGGGCAGACGACAGCCCGCTCAATGCCATTCAACAATCGCTGGCAGATCCTGCTTACGAAGTCGCGATGGAGGGCCGAAGCATCCTGAATCGGTTGGCCAATGTCGAGCGCAAGGGCCTGGACGAACATTACTTTCTGTCTCACCCGGACCTGGACAAGGTGCGCAGCGAGTTCTTTGCACGACGCCGAAAACTGCAGGCCGACGCCCGCAGTATCCACAGCATCGAGCAGCCCGCACGCGCGCCGCTGCCTGCGCCATCGCCGCAGGTCGCCTTGCCTGAGTTCCTTGAAACGCTTTACCAGCATACCGATGGGGTAGTGGTGGGAGAGGCCCATTTTTCCATTGCCAGCAAGAAACTCATTATCGACAACCTGCCGCAGCTGACCCGACAAAATGTCAGGACGCTGTACATGGAGCATTTACTGACCGACTTGCATCAGGTGGATCTGGACCGGTTCCTTGAAAAAGGCGAGATGAGCAAGACGTTGCTTTACGCATTGAAAAAGCTGGACCAGGGGCATCATACCGATCCTAGCGGGCTGTATACCTTCGAACAGTTGGTGCTGAAAGCCCGGCAACACGGCCTGGAAATTCGCGCGCTCGACTGCTCAGCGAGTTATCACCTCAAGGGGCTGCCAAGAAGGACCCACACCAGCCGCCAGCAAATGATGAATTATTTTGCCTCGCGCACGATACGCAAGCATCAGGAGGTGATGGGCTCCCATAAATGGATTGCACTGGTGGGCAACAGTCACTCCAATACATTCGAGAAGCTCGTACCGGGCATTGCCGAACTGGAAGGCGGGATCGGCCTCAACGTGGTTGATGTAGCGCCTGGAAAGGCTATTAGCGTGACGCTTGATGAGGGCGAGATGCTCAGGTTTGGTCTGGGTAGAGATGCCGTTTTGATCAAGGGTGATTATCGGGTGGAAATCCCGACGCCAGCGCGCCTGCCCGAGGTATTTGGCCCGTTAACGCCTTTGCCGACAGGGGGGCGACTGAGCCAGGCCGGCATGTTTATGCTGGAGCACGAGGGCAACGGTGTGCGGACAATTGTGCATCGGTCGCGTGACGGGCTTGTGTATCGAACCCCGGTGTCGACTGACGCCCAGGGTAAGCTCTTCGTGACCCGGCCTAGCTGGACAGGCGTGCACCTCACGCCTTACGACAACATTGACGCTCTGATCATGGCGCTGGAGGCCATGAATCTGACTCGAGTCATCTGATCAGCGCCCGACTGCGAACAGGCTTCAGGCCTGTTCGCTCTTCGGCAAGCGCTGCTCCAGCAATTGGTGCAGCGCACTGTCCGCCGGCCAGTTGCGCAAGAAGCGCGCACGATCGCGGGCATAGGCAGTGGCGAAAGATGCGGCCGAGCTGTGTTGTTGCACCGCATCCAGGTCAATCAGGGTCCAGCGATTGGCATGCCAGAACAGGTTGTGTCCCTTCAGGTCGCCATGGCTGATACGTTGTTCGATCATTTGGTTGAACAGCGCATCGAGCGCCATCAATTCGGCCTCCGGCACCTGGGCATCGGCAACATGCGGCGCGAAGTGCGCGATGATGTCCGGCCCGTCCAGAAACTCGGTGATCAGGTAGGCCTTGTTGCGCAGTCCCATCGTCCGCTGCTCCCGCATCGCCAGCGGCTTGGGTGTGGCGATACCCAGAAACGCCAGACGATTACCCTCGCGCCATGCATGCCAGGCCCGACTCGGGCGCCAGAAACGCTTGAGCCAATGGCTGAAGTTTTTAATGTTGTAGCGTTTGATCAGCAGCGGGCGGCCGTCGATGTCGACACGGGCGACGCTGGCGGAGCCCCCGGTCTTGTAGATATGCCCCCTTTCCAGCAGCGCATCCGCCTGGTCGAGCACCGGCAGCAGCGCGGTGAGTTCTTCGCGTCGTGCAGCCTGAAAGCGGGAGGCCGTGTCGACCACGCTGAACAGGCTGCAGTCACGGCCCGTCTTGTCGATAAAGTCCTTGAGCCGCTGCTCGCGGGCCTTGTCGATCTGCTTCTGCAGTGCTTCCATCGGCAAGGCATGCTCGCCATTGCTCAACAGGTAATGCACCAGCAACTCTTCGATAAAGGGCTCCAGCGGCTTGGGCAACTGGGCGAAGAATAACCCGAGGTTTTCCAGCACTTTGGGCCGGGACAGCGCCTTGCCCGCCTGCTCGACACAGATGCCTGCGCCGTCGATCAGGTAAACCTGGCCTGCATGGCGCAGCAGGTTGTCCAGGTGCAGATCGGCTTGCCACAACCCTTTGGCGTGCAGCGACGCGATGGCTGTCAGCGCGTCGGCGAGCACTGCCTGCTGCTCATCGGCCAGCACAGGCAAATGCTCCACCTCGCCCCACAGGTCGCCCAGGCTCGGTGCGTCGTCCAGCCATTCGAACAGAAGCCAGCCACCTTCATTCTCTTCCAGACCTTCGGCCAGCAGTAACGGTGTGGTCATGCCCTGCCCGGCCAGCAGATGCACACCGTCACGCTCACGCTGAAAATGCCGTGCCGCTCTGGCCCCCACCAGCAACTTCGCCAGCACCGGCCTGCCGCGCCAGACGCCTGCGCCCACATAGCGCTGCCCTGGCAATACACGCAGCAGGGTCAACAGTTGCAGCTCGGCCGGACCCGCCGCATCGGCCAGCATCAGGCTCAGCGGCAACTGCGGAGATCGGCCGCTGTTCTTCAGCTCGGACAAACGCATCAGCGCTCTCCTTTCTGGTTGCGATAGTGGAGGTCGCGTTTGTGTTGCTCACGCTGACCCAGTCGCGCAGCCCACCCATCGACCTCGCGGTTGTCGGGCGACACGTGCAGATACCCCGCAAGAAATTCCCGCCGCTCGCTGTCGCCCCATACCGATGCGCGTCGAAACAAAGGCTCCAGATCCTTGGCCAGGTCGCGTTTGCCAAAGATCACCGGACGGGTCTTCTCCAGGTCGATCAGGCAAGCCTGATAGCGGCCGTCCTGAGCCTGAAGAAAAATATGCTTGGGATAAAAACAGCCATGGATCTGCCCGGCCTGATGCAGCGTATGCGCCAGTTCTCCGCACGCCAGAAGCACCGCGCTGCGCTCACCGGCAGGCAGCTCGTTCCAGCGGGCCAGCAGTGTGTAGAGGTCATTCCAGCCATCGAGCGCGCGGGTCATCAGAATCGCCTGACGCTCGCCATTGACCCGACGGTCGCCATAGAACACCGCCTGCAGCGCTGGAATGCCGAGCTTGCGGTAGCGACTGATGTTACGAAACTCACGCGAGAACGAAGGTTCGCCCAACGGATGACGCAGGGTATACGTCTGATAGTTGCTCTGGCGCTTGAGGTAGAAACCCTGGCCATCGAGATCCAGCCGGAACACGCTGCTCCAGCCGCCACGTCCGGTGTTGGGCTCGTCAACTGCATCGAGCTGCATGTCCCACAGCGCTTGAAAACTGGCCAGGCCATGACGCTCCAGCAACGGCTGTTCGGCACTGGCGATGAAAACGCTCATTCGCGTCCCTCGAAAAAACTGATGACATGGCGGATGCGTTTTTTGTCCGCGGCGTTCAATCGTGCTCGCTGCCGGTATTGCAGATAAAAACGCAACCGCTGAGTAGCAGACAGGTGATATTTGGCGACCTTGTCCAGGCAGGCCAGATCCTTGGTGACGCGATAGCGCAACATGAAACCCCGCCAGAACGCCCCGTTGGGGCAATCGATGAAGAACAACCGGGCATCGTCGTCCACCAGCAGATTGCGCCACTTGAGGTCATTGTGGGTGAAACGGCGGTCATGCATGGCGCGAGTGCCGAGGGCCAACTGACGGCTGACCGTGTCCACCCAGGCACGATCCTTGAGCCGTGGATCATTGCGCTTGGCTATCGCCGACAAGTCTTCGGTATTGGACAGCTCGCGGGTGATCAGCGCACCTCGCTCATAAGCCATGCCATTGCGCTCAAGGCCCCACGCCACCACTTCAGCGGTGGGGATGCCCCATTTGGCGAAGCGCTTGAGGTTCTGCCATTCGGATTTGACCCTGGGCTTGCCCAGATAGCGGCGCAGCCCCTTGCCCGCGCCGTTGTAGCGCTTGACGTAATAATTGATCCCGCCACGCTCAACCCGGATCACTTCGGAAAGAGGGTCGCGGGTCAACTGGTGACCGGTGAGGGCGAACACCGCGTCAAGACTGCCAAAATGCTCGGCAAGCGACGCAAACTCGGGCTCCAGAATCCAGCCCGCCATCAGAGTGCGCCCCCGTAACGCAGTTTGCGCTGGTACAGCTTCTGCGCCTTGCGCTCAAGCAGCGCCAGCAACCGCGCCTCTTCGCTGAGGATCTCGCGCAACGGTTTGAGGAAGTAGCCTTGAAGAAAACGCAGCTTGTCGCGACGGGTCAGGCCGATGTCGAGCGCCGAATAATAAAGCGCGCCCAGGTCCTTGTTGCGCCAGCGCGCAGGTATGGCCGCGCGAATCTGCGCCCGGTGCAGGTCAATCACCGAGAGGCGGAAGTCGTCAGCGGTCACCGGTTTGTCGGTGTGCAACAGGAAATGGCAGATGTAACAGTCACGATGATTGACCCCGGCGCGGTGCATCATCCCCACCAGTCGCGCCACTTCAGCGATGAAGGCGCGCTTGAGGCGTGGCTCGGGCGGCTCGTTGCGCCAGTTGATGCTGATGTCTTCCAGGCTTTCGGTGGGTGCCAGCTCTTCAGTGACGATAAATGAATGCTGCGCCGCCGGATTGCTGCCGCGTTCGCCGTAGGCCACGGCCGTCATGGTCGGCACGCCGACTTCATGAAGGCGCTTGATCGCGTCCCATTCCTTGCCCGCACCCAGCACCGGCAACTTGGCGGTGAGCAGGTTCTTGCCGATCTCGCTCCAGCCGATGCCTCGATGGATCTTGACGAAGTAGCCGCGGCCGTCCACTACCGTGCGCAACGTGCGGCGGCCTTCAAGCTCGCGATACACCTTGCCGTCCAGCCGCTCGACCTCGGCGAAGGCATCACGCCCGGCCCACAGCGTCTTGAACGGTTGCGCCAGAAACAGCTTCATGGGTAATGCTCCGCCAGGATCACGTCGGCCGCACGTTGCGGCATGCTGTAAAGGTCGGCGCTGTCGGCAAAGGCCAGGCCGTTGCGTGACCACTGCCCGCGGGCGCAATCGTCAGCCAGCATGGCCGCCAGATACTGATCCATCTGCGCCTGCTCGAACGGGTCGTCCAGCACCCGGCCGCAGTCGGCTTCAGTGATGTAATGGGCATAGCCGCACACCGCGCTGACCAGCACTGGCAGGCCAGCCACCAATGCCTCAAGCAACACGGTACCGGTATTTTCGTTGTACGCCGGATGAATCAGGATATCGGCCCCCAGCAGAAAGCGTGGAATGTCGCTGCGCCCCTTCATGAAGGTGACGCGATCACCCAGGCCCAGCGCTGCGCTTTGCAGCTGGAAGACCTTGGGGTCGTCCTGACCGATTACAAACAGCCGGGTGCGTTTTTTCAGCTCGGCAGGCAGCGCCGCGAGCGCCTTGAGGCTGCGATCAACACCTTTGGTCTTGAAGCCCGAGCCGATCTGCACCAGCAACAGGTCGTCATCGGCCAGCGCGAATTCCTCGCGAAACGCTGCACGAAACTGCGGCGCATCGGCGGGCGCGCGGCGATCCTGGGCAATGCCCGGCGGCAACAGGTGAAAACGTGAAAGCGGCGTCTGGTAATGCTTGATGAACAGCGGCTGCTGCACTTCGGAAATCATCAGCACCTGGGTCCTGGCGTCACTGGCGAACACGGCGCGCTCATACTCGGCGAAATGGCGATAGCGGCCCCACTGCCGGTACAGCGAGTGGCGCAGGGTCTGGGCCTTTTCTTCGAAGCAGCCGTCGGCGGCGTAGTAAACGTCCAGCCCCGGCATCTTGTTGAAACCGATCAGGCGGTCCACCGGCCGTTTGGCCAGGTCCGCGTCCATCCAGGCACTGAGCTTTTCGTTGCGCCGGTGATTGGAGAACGCCTTGACCGGCGCCACCAGCACTTCAAAACCAGGCGGCACGTCACCTTCCCAGATCAGCGTGTAGACCCGGATCTGGTGGCCGCGCTGCTGACACTCCAGCGCTATGCGCATGAAGTCGCGCTGCAGCCCGCCGAAAGGGAAATACTTATAGAGCACAAAAGCCAGTTGCATCAGCCTGCTTCCTTTGCCAGCAACAAACCCAACTGGCTTGCCACGCGCTGGGGATTCAAACGAGTGAAGCACACTGGCCACTCGCGTTTCAGATCCAGCTGACGGCGATCTTCATCCGTCGGTTGGTAGGTGCATTTCTTTTGCAGGCAAGGCGCGCAGCCCGGGTAGTCGGCGCCCAGATGCACCTGCGATTGGCCATAGGCGCCGGTCAGGCCCGGATTGGTCGGCCCGAACAGCGACACCGTCGGCACGTCCAGCGCTGCGGCCAGATGGCCGATCCCGGTGTCGACCGCAACACAGGCCTGCGCACTGGCCAAGACCTGGGCGACGCCCGCCAGATTCAGTTTTGGCAGCACCTGGGCATTCGCCAGCCCATGGGCAATGCGCTCGGCACGGGCTTTTTCGGCGGGGTTACCCCACGGCAGACGCACCTGCAAACCCTGTTCGCCCAAGCGCTCGGCCAACTGGCGCCAGTACAGCTCGGGCCAGTGTTTGGTGTCCCACGTAGTGCCATGCAGAAACAGCACGAAGGGCGCCGTTTCGGCGTGTTCGCCCGGCAGACGCCGGCGGTCCAGGCCGTAATCGCCCAGGCCTGCAGGCACTGTATAACCCAACGCCTGGGCGAACAATTGCCGCAGCCGCTCCACCGCATGCTGGTCACGCGCGACTGAATGCGTCTGATCGTAAAAGCGACTGGCGAGGGGTTCGCGGGCCGAGTCCTTGTCCAGCCCGGCAACGGGCGCCGCAACATAGCGCGTCAGCCAGGCGCTTTTCAACAAGCCCTGAGCGTCGATCACCCGATCATAATGCGTAGCGCGCAGACGCTGTTTGAAACGCCGCCATTCGCCGGACCTGAAGGTCTGCCAGAGATGCTTGCGCCAGCGCCGTATGGCAACCGGAATGACCTCGCCCACCGCCGGGTGCCAGGCAGGGATTTCGGCAAAGCCTTCCTCCACCACCCAGTCGAAGCGGATGCCCGGAATCGCCCGCGCTGCGTCGGTCAGGGCCGGCAGCGCATGGATGACATCGCCCAGGGACGAGGTTTTGATCAGCAAGACACGCAAATCAGACGACCTCCACCGGCGTACTGCTCATGGCGCCCAAGGCTTGAATGACGGCGTCCGGCTCAAGCAGGCGCAGGCAATTGTAGTGACCAAAACGGCAGGTGCGATCAAAACAGGGGCTGCATTCAATGCCCAGGCGCACGATTTCAACCTGATCGGCGAGAGGTGGCGTGAAGCCTGGTGAGGTCGAACCGTAGACCGCCACCAGCGGGCGATTGAGCGCGGCAGCAACGTGCATCAGACCGGAGTCGTTGGACACCACCGCATCGGCGCAGGACAGCAGGTCAATGGCCTCGGCCAGGGACGTCTCGCCGCTGAGGTTGACCGACTCTTCGCGAAGCCCCGGGATCAGCCGCTCGCGGATGCTTTCGCCCACCGCGTGGTCGTTTTTCGAGCCAAACAACCAGACCTGCCAACCCTGGCGAATGCGCGCCTGTGCCACTTCGGCGTAATGCTCGGCGGGCCAGCGCTTGGATTCGCCGAACTCGGCGCCGGGGCACAGGGCCAGCACGGGGCGGTCAAGACTCAGGCCGAATCGCGTGAGCGCGGCAGCGCGGGTCGCCGGGTCAATACGCAATTCGGGTTTGGGATAAGGACGCGGCAGCTCGACGCCCGGCTCGAAGGCCAGGGCCATGAAACGCTCGATCATCAACGGATAGCGCTGCTTATCCAGAGTGCGCACATCGTTGAGCAAGCCATAACGAAATTCGCCACGCCAGCCGCTACGTTTCGCGATGCCGGCAAAAAAGGGCACCAGCGCCGATTTCAACGAATTGGGCAACAGAATCGCCTGATCATACTGGCCCTTCAGGGACTTGCCGATGCGCCTGCGGGTCGCCAGTTCCAGCGCACCATGGCCCAGCGGAAAGCTCAAGGCCGCACGCACCTGCGGCATGCGCGCAAGAATCGGACGGCTCCACTCTGGCGCGAGCACATCGATCACGCATCCAGGATGGCGCTGCTTCAGGGACTGGAAAAGCGTTTGCGCCATTACCATGTCGCCTACCCAGCTGGGCCCAACGATCAGAATTTTCATGCTTCATCCAAAACGGTCAGAAACGATCAGGGAGGCCGATCAGACTGCGTGACGTTCCCACACACCCTGACGCCTCCCTGTCATAGCTTTATAGAGTGCAGATGCATGACGTGGGACCGGCGTTAGCCGGGAAGAGGTCAGTACATCCGGTGCATCCTCTGTATCAGGGATGCCGCCTTCCCGGCTAAAGCCGGTCCCACAGGGCTGAGGGACCTCAGATCAACTCAACCCCATCTCGCCCCAGATGCGCATCACGTCGCGGCGCTGGCTTGCAAGCTGGTCGCCCGGCACCACCCCGGCCTGGTTTTGCAGCGCCTGACGATGGGCAGCGGAGCGATAGGTCTTGTAAACCTCACGCAACAGGCTGGCGTCACTGGCCGCCATCAAGCCGGCCTCTTCCAGCCCTTCCAGAATACGAATGTTATCGGTGTAACGCAGCAGCGCCGGATGTTCCCGGGACCACGCCAAAGCCGCGTATTGCACCATAAATTCGATATCGACGATACCACCGGCATCCTGCTTGAGGTCAAACGGCGCTGCCGCACTGAAGGCATTGGCGGCAGTACCGGCAGCGGTGGCTCTGCTGCCCAGACTGGTACGCATCTTGGCGCGCATCTCGCTGACGTCCTGACGCAGCTTCGCCAGATCACGCTCGCGCCCCAGTACCGACGCCCTCACCTGCTCGAAAGCCGTGCCGACTTCATGACTGCCAACCAGCACCCGCGCCCGCACCAGCGCCTGATGTTCCCATGTCCAGGCTTCGTTTTCCTGATAACGCGAAAAGGCCCCCAGCGAACTGACCAGCAAACCGGAGGCACCCGAAGGGCGCAGGCGCATGTCCACTTCGTAGAGCTGACCGGAGTTGGTCTGCGCGGTAAGCAAGTGGATGATCCGCTGCCCCAGACGGGTGAAAAACTGGGCGCTGTCGATGGGTCTGGCGCCGTCGGTTTCGGCCTGCAGGTCGCCATCGTGAATGAACACCAGGTCCAGGTCCGAACCATGCCCAAGCTCGATGCCGCCGACCTTGCCATAGCCGACGATGACAAAACCGGGGTCACACAAGCTGCCATCAGGCCGCGACGGCGTGCCGTGCCGCGCAACAGTATGCCGCCAGGCCAGCGCCAGCACCTGTTCAAGGATCGCTTCGGCGAGCCAGGTCAGATAGTCGCTGACCTTCATCAATGGCAGGCTGCCGGTGATTTCCGATGCGGCGACGCGCAGGCGGTGCGCCAACTTGAAGTGGCGCAGAGCTTCCATCTGCTGCTCCAGGTCATCTTCGGGGATGCGCGTCAGCCGCTCGCGCAATTCGGCGGCCAGTTCCGGCGCCAAGGGCGGGCTGAACAGGCGGCCTTCGTTGAGCAGTTCATCCAGCAACAGCGGGAAGCGCGCGATCTGCTCGGCGATCCACGGACTGGCCGCGCACAAGGTCAGCAAGCGCCGCAAGGCGTCAGGGTTTTCCGTCAACAGCACCAGATAAGCCGAGCGCCGGGCGACCGCCTCCACCAGCGGCAACACCCGCTCCAGCACCAGATCGGGGTCATCGTGCTCGACTGCCTGGGCCATCAGCCGGGGGATAAAGGCGTCCAGCCGTTCACGTCCCAACCGCTGCATCGAGCGCAACTGCGAGCTGTTGCGCAAATCGTTCAGATGTTTCAGGGCTTTCTCGGCATTGGCAAAGCCGCCTGACACCAGTTGGCGGCAGGCGGCGTCATCGTCCTGGGATTCTTCCCATAACGGCAGCCACTCACCACCTACAGCGATTTCAGCCTCATCCTGCTCATCGTCTGAATCAGCGTCGGGGTCGGCGATGACCTGGCGAAAATGCCAGGACACCCGCCCGCGCCAATGCATCAGCCGCTCATGAAAACTGTGCCAATCGGCAAAACCGAGCATGAACGCGATGCGCGCCTGATCCGTCTCGGCGTCGGGCAGCATCTGCGTCTGGCGATCGGCGATGGCCTGAATCGCATGTTCGGTGTACCGCAGAAACTCGTAGCCCTGACGCAATTCATCGACCACCGCTGCGGGGAGGTAGCCTTGGCCTTCAAGGGTTGCCAGGACCTTGAGCAACGGGCGCTGCTGCAGGCTGAGGTCACGTCCGCCATGAATCAGCTGGAACGCCTGGGCAATGAACTCCACCTCGCGGATGCCACCGGCGCCAAGCTTGATGTTTTCCGCCATGCCCTTGCGCCTGACTTCCTGCTGGATCAATTGCTTCATGGTGCGCAGGGCTTCGATGGCAGAAAAATCCAGATAGCGGCGATAGACAAACGGCCGCAGAAGGTCCAGCAACTGCTCGCCAGCCGCCTGATCGCCGCCCACCACCCGCGCTTTGATCATGGCGTACCGCTCCCAGTCGCGGCCCTGATCCTGGTAGTACTGCTCCAGAGCGTTGAAGCTCAGCACCAGCGCCCCGGATGAGCCGTAAGGGCGCAGGCGCATGTCGACGCGAAAGACGAAACCGTCGACGGTGATCGGGTCCAGCGCCTTGATCAGCCGCTGCCCCAGGCGGATGAAGAACTCTTGATTGTCCAGCGCACGCTTGGCGCCGATTGTCTCGCCGCCTTCGGGGTAGGCAAAGATCAGGTCGATGTCCGACGAGAGGTTGAGCTCCATCGCGCCCAGCTTGCCCATGCCGAGAATGACCATCTGTTGCGCGTCACCACTGCGTCGTCCGGTGGGAGTGCCGAACTGCTGGCAGTGGCGTTGATAAAGCCAGCGGTAGGCCAGGTCGACGCTGGCATCGGCCATGTCCGACAGGTCGCGGCAGGTTTCCACCAGATCGGCCTGACGGCTCAGGTCGCGCCAGATGATCCGCACTTGCTGACGCGTGCGCTGGCGACGTAGATTACGCCCCAGTTCGTCTTCACTGGCTGCCTGATCCAGCGCCGCCGCAAGCTGGTCGCGTAACTCGCCGGGCGTGAAACGGCGCTCCAGCACGCCGGAATCAGCCAGTTCCAGCAACATGTTCGGGTCACGGCAGACCTGATCGGCAACGAAATCACTGGCCGCGCAGACGCGATCGAAAGCTGCACGCCGAGCCTCGGGCCAGGCCTCGAAAACGGCCAGCGCACCGTCCGGCGCATCGGCAAGTGCTGTACGAAACGTCTGCTGCGCGCGGGAGACTAAAGGCAGCAGAATGGCCGGAATGTCGGTCAGCGAAGGTAGGCTCATGGTCTATCCTGAATCGGCATGCGTACGGCCGGATGGCATCAGGCTACCCTGCGCGACGCTTGCCCGACTGTAGTACAAAAGTCATAAATTGCCGGGACAATCATCTTCTTGGCACCCAGCAGCAAATTTGTTTATTTTGTGTGTCTTTTTAACCATCAGGAACCCGGTATCTCAGTATCCGTCCTATTTGTTTCATGAGTCCTACTGTAGTTCCACTACCGGCCCTGCCACTCGAAAAGCTGAAATGGCTGACGATTTGTAGTAAAACTACACGCCGCCGGATCAACCGCCGGTCATCCAAGAATTTATTTCGTCTGCCCACAAGGCCAGGCGCAAACACTCAGGCAACCGATTCTGGAAGCCTTTCCGCCCTGGAGCAAGCCATGCAAGACCTCGATCCCGTCGAAACCCAGGAATGGCTGGACGCCCTGGAATCGGTTCTCGACAAAGAAGGCGAAGACCGTGCTCATTACCTGATGACCCGTATGGGCGAGCTGGCCACCCGTAGTGGTTCGCAGCTGCCGTACGCCATCACCACGCCTTATCGCAACACGATTCCGGTGACGCACGAAGCACGCATGCCTGGCGACCTGTTCATGGAACGCCGCATTCGCTCGCTGATCCGCTGGAACGCGTTGGCCATGGTGGTCAAGACCAACCTCAATGACCCGGACCTGGGCGGTCACATCTCCAGCTTCGCGTCCAGCGCAACACTGTATGACATCGGCTTCAACTACTTCTTCCAGGCCCCGACCGACGAGCACGGCGGCGACCTGATCTACTTCCAGGGTCACGCATCGCCAGGCGTCTATGCCCGTGCGTTCATGGAAGGCCGGATCACCGAAGAGCAGATGAACAACTTCCGTCAGGAAGTCGATGGCAACGGTCTTTCATCCTACCCACACCCGTGGTTGATGAAGGATTTCTGGCAGTTCCCCACTGTTTCCATGGGTCTGGGGCCGATCCAGGCGATCTACCAGGCGCGCTTCATGAAGTACCTGGAGCACCGCGGCTACATCCCGGAAGGCAAGCAGAAAGTCTGGTGCTTCCTGGGTGACGGCGAGACCGACGAGCCGGAATCCCTGGGCGCCATCGCACTGGCCGGTCGTGAAAAACTCGACAACCTGATCTTCGTCGTCAACTGCAACCTGCAACGCCTCGACGGCCCGGTACGCGGCAACGCGAAAATCATCCAGGAACTCGAAGGCGTGTTCCGTGGCGCTCAGTGGAACGTGACCAAAGTGGTCTGGGGCCGCTTCTGGGACCCACTGCTGGCCAAGGACGTCGACGGGATCCTGCAACGTCGCATGGACGAAGTCATCGACGGCGAGTACCAGAACTACAAAGCCAAAGACGGCGCGTTCGTGCGCGAACATTTCTTCAACTCGCCAGAACTCAAGGCGATGGTTGCCGATCTGTCCGACGACGAAATCTGGAAGCTCAACCGCGGTGGCCATGACCCGTACAAAATGTACGCGGCCTATCACCACGCGGTTAACCACAAAGGTCAACCGACCGTGGTCCTGGCCAAGACCATCAAGGGTTACGGCACGGGTGCTGGCGAAGCCAAGAACACTGCGCATAACACCAAGAAGGTCGATGTCGACAGCCTGCGTCACTTCCGTGACCGTTTCGACATCCCGGTCAAAGATGACCAGCTCGAAGCCCTGCCCTTCTTCAAACCAGAAGAAGGCAGCGCCGAAGCGCGTTACCTGAGCGAGCGTCGTGCTGCGCTGGGCGGCTTCGTGCCACAGCGTCGCGCCGAAAGCTTCAGCCTGCCGACGCCGCCACTGGAGACCCTCAAGGCGATCCTGGACGGCTCTGGCGACCGCGAAATTTCCACCACCATGGCCTTCGTGCGCATCCTTTCGCAACTGGTCAAGGACAAGGAAGTCGGCCCGCGCATCGTGCCGATCATCCCGGACGAAGCCCGCACTTTCGGCATGGAAGGCATGTTCCGCCAATTGGGCATCTACTCGTCCGTCGGCCAGCTCTACGAGCCAGTCGATAAAGAACAGGTGATGTTCTACCGCGAAGACAAGAAGGGCCAGATTCTCGAAGAAGGCATCAACGAAGCAGGCGCCATGTCCTCTTTCATTGCCGCCGGTACTTCGTACTCCAGCCACAACCAGCCGATGATTCCGTTCTACATCTTCTACTCGATGTTCGGTTTCCAGCGTATTGGTGACCTGGCCTGGGCCGCTGGCGACAGCCGCACCCGTGGCTTCCTGATCGGCGGCACCGCCGGCCGTACCACCCTGAACGGCGAAGGCCTGCAGCACGAAGACGGTCACAGCCACATCCTGGCCTCGACCATCCCCAACTGCCGCACCTTTGACCCGACTTATGGCTACGAGCTGGCGGTGATCATCCAGGACGGCATGCGCCGGATGTTCGAAGAACAGCAGGACGTTTTCTACTACCTGACCGTGATGAACGAATCCTACGCCCAGCCAGCCATGCCGGCGGGTGTCGAGGAAGGCATCGTCAAGGGCATGTACCTGCTCGAAGAGGACACCAGAGAAGCAGCGCACCACGTCCAGCTGCTGGGCTCGGGCACTATCCTGCGTGAAGTACGCGAAGCGGCGAAGATCCTGCGTGACGAATTCAACATCGGTGCCGACGTCTGGAGCGTCACCAGCTTCAACGAACTGCGTCGCGATGGCCTGGCCGTCGAGCGCACCAACCGCCTGCACCCTGGCCAGAAGCCAGCGCTGAGCTATGTTGAAGAATGCCTCACTGGCCGTAAGGGTCCGGTGATCGCTTCGACCGACTACATGAAACTGTTCGCTGACCAGATCCGTCAGTGGGTTCCAACCCGGGAATACAAGGTGCTTGGCACTGACGGTTTCGGCCGCAGCGACAGCCGCAAGAAACTGCGTAACTTCTTCGAAGTCGACCGCCACTTCGTGGTGCTGGCTGCTCTGGAAGCTCTGGCAGACCGTGGCGATATCGAACCGAAAGTGGTGGCTGAAGCCATCGCCAAATTCGGCATCGATCCCGAGAAACGCAACCCACTGGATTGTTAAGAGTCTGCTTCGAGATCGTTTAACGCGCTGAAAGAGGGAGCGACAAGGCAGCTCAAGATGCGGAATCTACTGTTCTCCATGAACGGTAAATGAGCATCGAAGGCTGTTTTGTCGCAACTGACTAACCCGGCGCAATCGAGAGTGAACAGGTTCTCCGAAGGAGAGACATTGTGAGTGAGCTAATTCGCGTACCCGACATCGGCAACGGTGAAGGTGAAGTCATCGAGCTGATGGTCAAGGTCGGTGATCGCATCGAAGCCGACCAGAGCGTGCTGACGCTGGAGTCGGACAAGGCGAGCATGGAAATCCCTGCTCCCAAGGCCGGCGTCATCAAGGCCATGAAAGTGAAGCTGGGCGACCGCTTGAAAGAAGGCGACGAGCTGTTCGAACTGGAGGTTGAAGGCGAAGCCGCCCCAGCTCCAGCCGAAGCCGCTGCCCCTGCGGCGGCTGCACCGGCCGAGAAGCCTGCTGAAGCGGCTCCGGCGCCTGCCGCCGCACCTGCTGCGGCTGCTGCGGCTGCTGCTGAAACCGTGCAGGACATCCACGTGCCGGACATCGGCTCGTCAGGCAAAGCCAAAATCATCGAGCTGATGGTCAAGGTCGGCGACACCATCGCTGCCGATCAATCGTTGATCACCCTGGAATCGGACAAGGCCAGCATGGAGATTCCATCTCCAGCCGCAGGCGTTGTTGAAGCCATCAGCGTCAAGCTGGACGACGAAGTCGGCACCGGCGACCTGATCCTGAAACTGAAAGTCGCAGGCGCCGCACCTGCTGCCGCTCCGGCGCAACCAGCTGCCGCGCCAGCGGCACCGGCCAAGGCTGAAGCTGCTCCAGCCGCTGCCTCTGCGCCAAAGGCAGACGCACCCGCCGCCGCACCCGCCCAGACGGCCTCGGCCAAAGACGGCGCCAAGGTTCACGCAGGCCCGGCTGTTCGCCAGCTGGCTCGCGAGTTTGGCGTTGAGCTCAACGCTGTCAGCGCCACCGGCCCACATGGCCGTGTGCTGAAAGAAGACGTCCAGGTTTACGTCAAGGCCATGATGCAGAAGGCCAAGGAAGCTCCAGCAGGCGGCGCAAGCGGCGGCATGGGCATCCAGCCGATCCCGGAAGTCGATTTCAGCCGTTTTGGCGAAATCGAAGAAGTGCCGATGACCCGCCTGATGCAACTGGGCGCCACCGGCCTGCACCGCAGCTGGCTGAACATTCCTCACGTGACGCAATTCGACCAGGCCGACATCACCGATCTGGAAGCTTTCCGCGTGGCGCAGAAGGCGGTCGCCGAGAAAGCGGGCGTGAAACTGACCATCCTGCCGCTGCTGCTCAAATCCTGTGCTTTCCTGCTCAAGGAACTGCCGGACTTCAACGCTTCGCTGGCACCAAGCGGCAAAGCGGTGATTCGCAAGAAGTACGTGAACATTGGCTTTGCGGTGGACACCCCGGACGGTCTGCTGGTCCCGGTGATCAAGGACGTCGACAAGAAGAGCCTGCTGCAGCTGGCTGCCGAAGCCGCCGTGCTGGCCGAGAAAGCCCGCAGCAAAAAACTGTCGGCCAACGAAATGCAGGGCGCCTGCTTCACCATCTCCAGCCTCGGTCACATCGGCGGCACCGGCTTCACGCCGATCGTCAATGCGCCTGAAGTGGCGATCCTCGGCGTGTCCAAGGCCACCATGCAGCCAGTCTGGGACGGCAAAGCGTTCCAGCCCAAGCTGATGCTGCCATTGTCGCTGTCGTACGATCACCGCGTAATCAACGGCGCCGCCGCAGCACGCTTCACCAAGCGCCTGAGCGACATCCTCGCCGACATTCGTACTGTTCTGCTGTAAGTCGCTGATGTGGGACCGGCCGGTCCCGCGCCACCGAGCAGTCTCAACCCCGCCAATTGGCGGGGTTTTTTCTGCCTGTTGCGTTCAGCAGACACAAAATCACACGGCCCTTTTCCTTCCCCGCCCGACGCTGCTAAACCATTGATCCAGAGCCATCTCGCGCGCAGCGCTACAGATCCTGGGTTTGGTGCCGAAACATTTGTAGCACTAAGCCAGCGCGCTGACTTGTCAGCCACTGCTGCATGATGCAACCTTGCGACACCCGATGTCATAACGGGCCTGTCCCGCACGCGATCAGTATTTCGGAAGCGAGTTTCTTCATGAAAAGCCAACCCGATGCCGCCGGTAGAACGGCGGCCGAGGTAGTCACGCAATTGCCGGTGCCCTCGCGGCTCGGCATGCTGCGTTTCGAACGGCTGAATGAAGCC
Organism: Pseudomonas viridiflava; assembly: GCF_900585905.1. Lineage (GTDB taxonomy): Bacteria > Pseudomonadota > Gammaproteobacteria > Pseudomonadales > Pseudomonadaceae > Aquipseudomonas. The sequence goes on along the minus strand of NZ_UTVH01000121.1, from coordinate 308,728 downwards.
AATTGGGCGCTGCTTTACCTTGATCCCAACTGCGAAAAACAGTTCGGCCTGGCGGCCGTGGAGCTCTGCGCCCTGCTGGGCTCACCCTATGCCAGCCTGATGGAGCCAGAAGCGCGCTACCAACTGCATGACGCCATTCAGGCGCAACTGACCGAGTCCAGCCATTACAGTGTGCGCTACACCTTGCACACAAGCCGTGGCCCACTGGCTGTAATCGAGATCGGCGAAGGCTACAAGCAGCACAACCGTCACTTGCTGCGCGGTTACCTGATGGTGCTGGGTGATCTGCTGGCCGAAAGCGAACTGCACAACAACCCTGATCTTGAAACCCAGAATTCGCGCCTGCAGATTGCGCTGCAGCTCAATCAGCAGGCGCAGCGCGAACAGTTTGAACATCTGGAGCGCGTACGCGCTCAGCAGGGCCTGATCCTGCACCTTGCCCGCCAGCGTTACAGCGCCAGCAACGCCTTGCAGGAAGCGGCGCAACTGATCACCAAGAGCGCGTGCGAAATCTATGACGTCGCCTGCGCCAGCATGTGGCATCTGGTTGACCAGCGTCTTGAGCCGATTGCCGAGTACCAGCGTGATACCCGCGATTTCTGTCTGCCACACAGCATCGACGTCAGCCGGTACCCAAGCTATCTACAGGCGCTGCACAACAGTCGCGCCATCGACGCCAACGACGCTCTGGCCGATCCGCGCACCCGGGAACTGGCCGACAACCTGCAACTGCGCAAGGTCAGCGCCATTCTCGACGCCAGTATCCGGGTCGATGGTCAGGTGGTGGGCGTGCTCTGCCTTGAGCAGACCGGAACGCCACGGCCCTGGCAGTCCGACGAGATCGCCTTCGCGGGCGAGCTGGCCGATCAGTTTGCCCAGGTGATCAACAACCACAACCGCCGTACTGCCACCAGCGCCCTGCATCTGTTCCAGCGCGCGGTGGAACAAAGTGCCAACGCCTTTCTGCTGGTCAATTGCGACGGCGTGGTGGAATACGTCAACCCCAGTTTCACGGCGATCACCCAATACAGCACCGAAGAAGTGCACGGCCACAAGCTGTCTGAGCTGCCTGCGCTGGAAAACCTCAACCACCTGCTGCAGGAAGCGAACTCCAGCCTGAGCACGAGCAACAGCTGGCAGGGCGAGTTCAAAAGTCGCCGCAAGAACCTGGAACCCTACTGGGGCCAGCTGTCGATTTCCAAAGTGTATGGCGACAACCGCGAGTTGACCCATTACATCGGCATTTACGAAGACATCACTCAGAGCAAGCTCGCGCAGCAGCGCATCGAGCGTCTGGCCTACACCGACAACCTGACCAATCTGGGCAATCGGCCAGCGTTCATTCGTAACCTCGACGAACGCTTCGCCCGCGACTGCGACACGCCCATGAGTCTGTTGCTGGTGGACATCGACAATTTCAAGCGGATCAACGACAGCCTTGGCCACCAGACTGGCGACAAGCTGTTGATCAGCCTGGCCCGGCGCTTGCGCAATACCCTCAGCCCCAGCGATGTGCTGGCGCGCTTTGCCAGTAACGAATTTGCCGTATTGCTGGACGAAACCGGCGCCGAGGCCGGACAGACCATTGCCAGCCAGGTGCTGGCGACTCTGGACAAGCCGATATTCGTCGATAACCAACTGATCAGTGTCACCGGCTCCGTGGGTCTGGCCTGCGCCCCGCTGCATGGCCGCGACCCGCAGACACTGATGAAAAATGCCGGGCTGGCGCTGCACAAGGCCAAGGCCAACGGCAAGCATCAGGTTCAGCTGTTTACCGAAGCGCTCAACGCCGAGGCCAGCTACAAACTGTTTGTTGAAAACAACCTGCGGCGCGCGCTGACGCAGAACGAGCTTGAAGTTTTCTACCAGCCCAAACTGTGCCTGCTCAGTGGCCGCTTGCTCGGAATGGAGGCGCTGCTGCGCTGGAACCACCCGGAGAAAGGCATGATCCGGCCGGACCAGTTCATCAGCGTGGCCGAAGAAACCGGCTTGATCATCCCGATTGGCAAATGGGTGGCGCGCCAGTCCTGCCGCATGAGCAAGCAACTGACCGCCTCCGGCTTCGGCAATCTGCAGGTGGCAATCAACGTTTCGCCCAAGCAGTTTTCCGACCCGGAACTGGTGGGCGCCATTGCTGCGATCCTCAAGGAAGAACAGCTCGACCCCGCGCTGCTGGAGCTGGAGCTCACTGAAGGCCTGCTGCTTGAGGCCACCGAAGACACCCGTCAACAGCTGGACTCGCTGAAAAAGCTGGGTCTATCACTGGCGATGGACGACTTCGGCACTGGCTATTCATCGTTCAGCTACCTGAAGAAATTCCCCATCGACGTGATCAAGATCGATCGCAGTTTCATCCGCGATATTCCGGATGACCAGGACGACATGGAAATCACCTCGGCGGTGATCGCCATGGCCCACAATCTCAAGCTCAAAGTGGTCGCCGAAGGCATCGAGACCGCCGCGCAGCTGGCCTTTCTGCGCCGCCATCGTTGTGATGTCGGTCAGGGCTATCTGTTCGACAAACCGATCCGCGGCGCCGAGCTGATCGAGAAACTGCGCCGCTACCCTCGCGGACCGTCGGCCTGACAGACTTTCCCCTGCCCGCCTGTTTGGGGCACACTAGCTCCACACGACACGACACGACGCCGCCTGCGCAGGAGCCAACAGGTTGGCGAGGCGGTGATGCCGCTTAGGCAGGCCTGACGTCTCGCCAACACGTAGGCTCCAACAGGGCATGTCCACGGACACCTCCATCCGTGCCCCATCTAGAGGATAAGGTTCATGGCTTTGCGCTCGGAAATTCTTGTGAACAAAAATGTACTGCCTACCGCTGACCAGGCCCTGCCAGGTCGCGAAACCCCCATGTCGCTGCCGGAAACTCACTTTGTCAACGGCAACCCATTGCTGGGCCCGTTTTCCAGCGCAGTGGAATTTGCCATTTTCGGCCTCGGCTGCTTCTGGGGCGCTGAACGGCGCTTGTGGCAGAAAGAAGGCGTGGTCAGCACCGTCGCCGGCTATGCCGGCGGTCACACGCCCAACCCGACCTACGAAGAAGTCTGCTCGGGCCTGACCGGCCACACGGAAGTGGTGCTGGTGGTCTACGAGCCAGAGAAGGTCAGCTACGAGGAACTGCTGAAGCTATTCTGGGAACTGCACAACCCTACCCAGGGCATGCGCCAGGGTAATGACATCGGCACGCAGTATCGTTCGGTCATCTACTGCACCACCAATGAACAACTGGCTGCGGCAAAAGCCAGTGAAGCCCTGTACCAGGCAGAGCTGACCAAGGCTGGCCTGGGCGAAATCACCACCGAAATTGCTGAAGCGCCGACTGTTTATTTCGCCGAGGCGTACCACCAGCAATACCTGGCAAAAAACCCCAACGGCTACTGCGGCATTGGTGGCACTGGCGTTTGCATGCCACCGAGTCTGGCGGGCAACTGAAGCCTGTCGATCCCGTGGGACCGGCTTAGCCGGGAAGGCGTCGGACGTTACACCCTGAGATTATCAGTGCTCACACTGGCCTCTTCCCGGCTGAAGCCGGTCCCACGCCGGTTGTCCCACCCTGCCGCTGTGTCGCTCTATTCCGCTATCAGCCAGTCCATCTTCCAGTCGCCCTTGCTCTGCCCCAGGGTCTGGGCCAGATAAGGCATCAACTCGCGCAGCTCTTCTTCCAGGCCCCAGGGTGGGTTGGCAATGGCCAGGCCTGAGCCGTTGAGGCTGGCAGGTGTATCGAGGGGGTGTACATACAGCTCGACACGCAGCAACTTCGGTGCGCCGGTTTCGGCCAGGTCCTGGTAGAAGCGTCTGAGCAGGCGCGGGTCCTTGATCGGGTACCAGATCGCCGCCACGGTCTGACGCATGCGGCCAATGGTCTCCTTCAGCGCCACTGCGCAGCGCTTCATTTCATCCAGCTGTTCGAAGGGCGGATCGATCAACAGCACGGCGCGCTTTTCAGACACCGGCAGCAACGCGCGCGGTACGTGCCAGCCTTCGCCCAGATGCACCGCCACACGACGGTCGCCCTTCATGTTTTCTTTCAGCAGGCGCCCGTCTTCAGGGTGCTTTTCGTTGAGCAGGATGCGGTCGTTGGCGCGGGTCGAACGGCGGGCGATTTCCGGCGAGCCGGGGTAATAGCGCAATTCGCCATCGGGGTTCATGTCCTGCAGCACCTGCATGTAGTCTGCCGCCAGCGCAGGCAGGTCAGGCGCATTCCAGAGGCGGGCAACGCCTTCAAGGTATTCGCCAGTGCGGCTGGCCTGATCGCCCTTGAGGTCGTAAAGCCCCAGCCCGGCGTGGCTGTCGATATAGGCAAACGGCTGCTCCTTGCGTGCCATCAGGGCAAACAGGCGCGTCATGATCAGGTGTTTGAGTACATCGGCGTGGTTGCCGGCATGGAAGGCGTGGCGGTAATTCATGAGAGCTCCTCGAAGGCTGCGCAGTTTAGCAAAACACGACGAGGGATGTGTTCCGGCGAAGACTGCGCGGCTCAAGGTGCCTCGGCCAGGGTCCGAAAACGACCCGCTCATAGGCATACCGGACATGCCGCCAAACATCAGTTGCTGCCTGACGAGTCCATCAGCAGAATCTGCTTGTATTGATACCCTTGGAGCGCTCGCGATGATGCATGCCGACCTGATTGACGAAGATGACCTGATCAGCCAGTTGAGAGGGATTGGCTGGGCCATTCCCGGCGGCGCGACGGTCGAGCAGGCGTGCAGCCTTGCCATCCAGGGCCTCGACGACGACCGGGCGAACGCACTGCGTCGCCTGGTCGAAAAACTGTACACCGGTAGCGCGACGATTCTGCCGACCGTGCGCCAGGCCATCGATCAGCGGCTACTGCCTGCACTGGCGCAGTACCGGCCTGACCAATAGCCCCCCGCGACCTGCCAGCGCTACAGCCGTACGCTGGCGAACGTGGACTCGTTACGCGCCTGGCTCAACGCCGACAGCGGCCCGGAAAGCGGCGCCATGACCATGGTCTGCGGGATCGGCAACATGGCCACCTGCTGCGCGGTATTGGAACCGACCCGCTCGTCACGCGGCGGAATGCCGAAGTACTCGCGATAGCACTTGGAAAAGTGCGGCGTGGAGACGAAGCCGCAGACCGACGCCACTTCGATGATCGACATCGGCGTCTGTTTGAGCAGTTGCCGCGCGCGGATCAGTCGCAATTTCAGGTAATAACGCGACGGCGAGCAGTGCAGGTATTTCTGGAACAGACGCTCCAGCTGGCGCCGGGAAACAGCCACGTAGACCGCCAGTTCATCGAGATCGATGGGCTCTTCGAGGTTGGCCTCCATCAACGCGACGATTTCCTGCAGTTTTGGCTGGTTGGTGCCCAGCATGTGCTTGAGCGGCACGCGCTGGTGATCCTGCTCGTTGCGGATGCGCTCGTAGACAAACATCTCCGAGATCGCAGCCGACAGCTCGCGCCCGTGGTCGCGACTGATCAAGTGCAGCATCATGTCCAGCGGCGCGGTGCCACCCGAGCTGGTGAAACGGTTGCGGTCCAGGGTGAACAGGCGGGTGCTCATGGCCACGCGGGGGAAGGCCTCCTGCATCGAGGCCAGGCATTCCCAGTGCACGCTGCAATCGAAGCCATCCAGCAGACCGGCGCAGGCCAGTGCCCAGCTGCCGGTGCAGACCGCACCCAGCCGACGCGACTGGCGTGCCTGGCTTTGCAGCCAGCTCACGTGCTCACGGGTCACGGTGCGCTGGATGCCAACGCCGCCGCAGACAATCACAGTACCCAGGGTCGGGGCGTTGTGCATCGCCGCGTCGGGAGTGATCTGCAGGCCATCGCTGGCCCAGACCTGGCCGCCATCGGCACTCAGCGTGGTCCAGCGGTACAGCTCGCGCCCGGAAAGCTGGTTAGCCATGCGCAGGGGCTCGACCGCTGAGGCCAGGGAGATCAGCGTGAAGTTATCCAACAGCAGAAAGCCGATGGACTGGGGGGCATGATTCTGGGTTTGGGCCCCGACGTTGAATGATGTCATCACGCTATCTCCTCTCACTAACCGGTTGTTGGCCCAGGCACAGGCTCTTGTTATTGCCCTGCGCGATGCAGGGCTTTAAACGGACAACGCAAATGCCATGCCTAAACATGAATGAACATTCAACAACTCCTGAAAACGACGTCGCGATACGTCTAGTCGGCAACGACTGCGGTTGTCGATACGCGACGTCGACATCGGCTACGGCCCGCGCAGGCAGGGCGGATGAGCAGTTCGGTAGCACTTGTGTGCGGGCTCGGAGCGAGGGATGACAAGGGAGTGTCACTCAACGCACGGGTATTCGGAGCTGAAAAGCCAATCCCGTCGCGTTGCGCCATAAGGTGGCGGCAACTGAGCACATGGTCAATAAGTGCGCAGTCGAACGGGCAACGCGAATTGACACGAGACCGCTCGGGCGGCGATCGGCTTTCGCCAGGAAGAGGCCAGTACATTCGCTACATTTGCGGCGCCAATCATTACGCCTCCCGGCCAAACCCAGTCCCACGAGATCACCAATACCCGCGAGACGGGGAACATAACTCCCAAATGGCCCTCCAAAACCACCGTGGCGGGTGTTTAAGGGCCGTAAGCCCGGGCTACCGCAGCGGCTACGCTGCTTCGGTTATCCGCCGGGTACGCACATTTCAGGCTTTTACGGCGTTTGTGGCGTCGCGCAATGACACACATGCCCCCCCCACCTGCGTCGCCAGTGTTTACTGGAAGCAGGCATCACGGCTTATGCCGCCTTTGGCCGCTTTCACGCCGCAAAGCAGGCCTGCCACACGAAAAAAACCTGTATGCGACGTCACCAACACTGGATGCGACCCTGTGTGTACTGGTTACGACGCCCCCTGTAGGCGTTTGAATTGGGCTGCTACATGATCGTTGGCGTCTTGATCGCCAACCGCAGTGAAGAGCCCGGCCGAACGCTTCGATAACAGCCTGAAACACACTAACCGCGCCAGCCCGCAAAGCTGGTGACGAGAAGAAAAATACCCAAGGGAGTCCCTTCATGAAACGCTCACAATCGTTGCTACTGGCTGTTGCGCTGGGCTTGCCGATGCTGTCACAGGCTGCGGAGCCCGAGCAGTGCAAGACGGTCAATTTCTCCGACGTCGGCTGGACTGACATCACAGTCACCACTGCAGTGACCAGCGCCGTCCTCGAATCGCTGGGCTACAAGACCAAGACCACGATGATTTCCGTGCCGGTGACCTACAAGTCTCTGGCCGATGGCAAGAACATGGATGTCTTCCTGGGCAACTGGATGCCGACCATGGAAAACGACATCAAGCCCTACCGTGAAGCCGGAACAGTCGACACCCTCCGCGCCAATCTGGAGAACGCCAAGTACACCCTGGCCGTGCCCCAGGCGCTCTACGACAAGGGCCTGAAGGATTTTGCCGACATCGCCAAATTCAAAGAGCAACTGGACGGCAAGATCTACGGCATCGAGCCCGGCAACGACGGCAATCGCCTGATCCAGAGCATGATCGACAAGAACGCCTTCGGTCTCAAGGACGCTGGCTTCAAGGTCGTAGAATCCAGCGAAGCGGGGATGCTTTCCCAGGTCGATCGCGCCAGCAAGCGCAACAAGGAAGTGGTGTTCCTGGGCTGGGAACCACACCCGATGAACACCCGCTTCAAAATGAAGTACCTGACCGGTGGCGATGAGTTTTTCGGCCCCAATTTCGGTCAGGCAACCATCTACACCAATACCCGCAAAGGCTACGCGCAGGAATGCAGCAACGTCGGCCAACTGTTGAAAAACCTGGCGTTTACCCTCGAGATGGAAAGCACGCTGATGGGCAAGGTGCTGGACGACAAGCAGAAGCCGGACGCAGCCGCCAAGGCCTGGCTCAAGGCCAACCCGCAGGTGCTCGACACCTGGCTGGCGGGCGTGACCACCTTCGATGGCAAACCTGGGCTTGAGGCCGCAAAAGCCAAGCTGACGAAGTAATCCGGCAGGCAGGCGGGCACACCCGCCTGTTGCTCTTTAATTACCCCTCAAGCGGACAATCGAAACCATGCTGACAGATCATAAAATCCCCTTGGGTGAATACATCGCGGCGTTCGTCGACTGGCTGACCGAACATGGCGCCAGCACCTTTGACGCCATCGCATCATCGCTGGAAACCATGATCCATGGCCTGACGTTCGCGCTGACCTGGTTCAACCCGTTTGTGCTGATCGGCCTGATTGCCCTGCTCGCTCACTTCATTCAACGCAAATGGGGCCTCACCGCATTCGTGGTGGTCTCGTTTCTGCTGATCCTCAACCTGGGCTACTGGGATCAGACCCTGGAAACACTCGCGCAAGTGCTGTTCGCCACCCTGGTCTGCGTCGTTATCGGTGTACCGCTGGGAATCATCGCGGCGCACAAACCTATGTTCTACACCGTGATGCGCCCGGTGCTGGACTTGATGCAGACCGTGCCTACGTTCGTTTACCTGATCCCGACCCTGACACTGTTCGGCCTCGGCGTGGTGCCTGGCCTGATTTCCACTGTGGTGTTCGCCATCGCCGCGCCGATCCGGCTGACCTATCTGGGCATCCGCGACGTGCCCCAGGAACTGCTCGACGCTGGCAAAGCCTTCGGCTCCTCGCGCCGCCAGTTGCTGACCCGTATCGAGCTGCCATACGCCATGCCCAGCATCGCTGCCGGTATCACCCAGTGCATCATGCTGTCACTCTCGATGGTGGTCATCGCTGCCCTGGTCGGCGCCGACGGTCTCGGCAAACCGGTGGTCAATGCTTTGAATACCGCTGACATTTCCCAAGGCTTCGAAGCCGGTCTGGCCATCGTGCTGCTGGCGATCATGCTCGACCGGATCTGCAAACAACCCGAAGCCAAGGTGAGGGCTGACGCATGAGCATCATTAAGTTCGATAACGTCGACGTCATCTTCTCCAAAGACCCGCGCGAAGCGCTCAAGCTCCTTGATGAAGGCATGACCCGTGATCAGATCCTGAAGAAGACCGGGCAGATCGTGGGCGTCGAAAAAGCCACACTGACCGTGGAAAAAGGCGAAATCTGTGTATTGATGGGGCTCTCCGGTTCAGGCAAATCCAGCCTGCTTCGCTGCATCAACGGCCTCAACACGGTAAGCCGTGGCGCGCTGTACGTGGAGCATGAAGGCTCGCAGATCAACATTGCCAACTGCACACCCGCTGAACTGAAACTGATGCGCACCAAGCGTATCGCCATGGTGTTTCAGAAATTCGCCCTGATGCCCTGGCTGACGGTGCGGGAAAACATCAGCTTTGGCCTGGAAATGCAGGGGCGCCCGGAAAAGGAGCGGCGCAAGCTGGTGGATGAAAAGCTCCAGTTGGTGGGCCTGACGCAGTGGCGCAACAAGAAGCCCGACGAGCTCTCCGGTGGCATGCAGCAGCGTGTCGGCCTGGCCCGGGCACTGGCCATGGACGCCGACATTCTGCTGATGGACGAGCCGTTTTCCGCCCTCGATCCGCTGATCCGTCAGGGCCTGCAGGATGAACTGCTCGACCTGCAGAGCAAGCTGAACAAAACCATCGTCTTCGTCAGCCACGACCTCGACGAAGCCCTCAAGCTGGGTAGCCGAATCGCGATCATGAAGGACGGCCGTATCGTGCAATACAGCGTGCCGGAAGAGATCGTGCTCAACCCGGCCGATGACTACGTGCGCACCTTCGTTGCTCACACCAACCCGCTCAACGTGCTGTGCGGCCGCAGCCTGATGCGCACGCTGGACAACTGCACACGGCTCAACGGCTCGGTGTGCCTGGACCCCAGCGTCGACTCCTGGCTGGACCTGGCCGACGGCAACACGATCAAAGGCGCGCGTCAGGGCGGCGCTCAGTTGGACCTGCAAAACTGGGCACCCGGCCAGCCGGTGGAAAGCCTTGCGCGCAAGCCGACCCTGGTGCATTCCAACATCGGCATGCGCGACGCCTTGCAGATCCGTTATCACACTGGCAACAAACTGGTGCTGCAGGAAGGCACACAGGTGGTGGGCATATTGGGTGACAGTGAGCTGTATCACGCGTTGCTGGGTAAAAACCTGGGGTGAACGCAATCGCCCTGTAGGAGCCAACTTGTTGGCGAGACGATTGACCTGCGCCGCCTGATCTATCGCCTCGCGAACAAGTTCGCTCATGCAACTGACATCAGCACCCCAGGCTCTCTAAAGCACACGCCTCTTTTTTATTGATTGAACGTTCAATAAAAAATCTTTAGACTGGTGCAGCCTTCATCGGCACAGCACCTGTCAGGCGAGCGAGGAGATTGAGTAATGCCCAAGGTCGGTATGCAACCCATTCGCCGCCAGCAACTGATCCAGGCCACGCTCAGCGCGGTCGATCAGGTAGGCATGGGCGACGCCAGCATCGCGCTGATTGCCCGGCTGGCGGGCGTGTCCAACGGCATCATCAGCCATTATTTTCAGGACAAGAACGGCCTGATCGCTGCCACCATGCGGCACCTGATGAACGCTTTGATCAGCAATGTCCGGGAACGGCGCCAGGCGCTGACCGATGACAGCCCGAGGGCACATCTGCAGGTGATCATCGAAGGCAACTTCGACGCCAGTCAGGTCAACGGCCCGGCGATGAAAACCTGGCTGGCCTTCTGGGCCACCAGCATGCACCAGCCGTCGTTGCATAGGTTGCAGCGGATCAACGATCACCGTCTGTATTCCAACCTGTGCTGCCAGTTCCGCCGGGTATTGCCACTGGAGCAGGCGCGCAGCGCAGCCCGTGGGCTGGCAGCGTTGATCGACGGTTTATGGCTGCGCGGCGCGTTGTCCGGCGATGCTTTCGATACTGAACAGGCGCAGCAGATCGCCTACGAATACATGGATTTCCAATTGGCGAAAGCATCTGGCTGAGTTGTTTCAAATTCAGCGCAACACGCAGCAGACGACTGTTTCACCGCGTGGCTCACAGGCCCGCGGCATGACGACAGTCATCGCCAACCACCCAGAATTTGCGAGGACTTTATGGCCCGTTTCGAGCAGCAAAAACTTTACATCAACGGCGGTTATGTGGACGCCAGCAGCGGCGAAACCTTCGACGCCATCAATCCTGCCAACGGCGAACTGCTGGCGAAGGTCCAGCGCGCCTCAAAAGACGACGTTGAACGTGCCGTCGTCAGCGCCGAAAGCGGCCAGAAAATCTGGGCAGCCATGACCGCCATGGAGCGTTCGCGCATCCTGCGTCGTGCCGTGGACATCCTGCGTGAGCGCAATGATGAACTGGCCGCGCTGGAAACCCTGGACACCGGCAAGGCGTTCTCCGAGACCAAATATGTCGACATCGTCACCGGTGCCGACGTGCTGGAATACTACGCAGGCCTGGTGCCTGCCATCGAAGGCGAGCAGATCCCGCTGCGCACCTCTTCCTTCGTCTATACCCGCCGCGAGCCGCTGGGTGTGGTCGCTGGTATCGGCGCCTGGAACTACCCGATCCAGATTGCCCTGTGGAAATCGGCGCCAGCCCTGGCGGCCGGTAACGCGATGATCTTCAAGCCCAGCGAAGTCACCTCGCTGACCACCTTGAAACTGGCAGAAATCTACACCGAAGCGGGCGTTCCCGATGGCGTGTTCAACGTCCTGACCGGCACCGGCGCCGAAGTCGGTAGCTGGCTGACCGAGCACCCGCGCATTGAAAAGATTTCCTTCACCGGCGGCGTCACCACCGGCAAGAAAGTCATGGCCAGCGCCTCGGGCTCATCGCTCAAGGAAGTGACCATGGAGCTGGGCGGCAAGTCGCCGCTGATCATCTTCGACGACGCCGACCTCGATCGCGCTGCCGACATCGCGATGATGGCCAATTTTTATAGCTCCGGTCAGGTCTGCACCAACGGCACCCGGGTGTTTGTGCCCAACGCCCTCAAGGCTGCCTTCGAAGCGAAGATCGTCGAACGCGTGAAGCGCATTCGCATCGGCAACCCGGAAGACGAAAACATCAACTTCGGTCCTCTGGTCAGCTTCGCCCACATGGAAAACGTGCTGGGCTATATCGCCTCGGGCAAAGAGCAAGGCGCGCGCCTGTTGATCGGCGGCGAACGACTGAACGAAGGTGAATTGGCCAAAGGTGCCTTTGTTGCACCAACGGTGTTCACCGACTGCCGCGACGACATGAAAATCGTGCAGGAAGAGATCTTCGGCCCGGTCATGAGCATCCTCGGCTACGACAGCGAAGACGAAGTCATCCGCCGCGCCAACGACACCGAGTTCGGTCTGGCGGCCGGCATCGTCACCAAGGACCTGAACCGCGCGCACCGCGTCATCCACCAGCTTGAAGCCGGTATCTGCTGGATCAACGCCTGGGGCGAGTCCGACGCGAAAATGCCGGTCGGTGGCTACAAACAATCGGGCGTCGGCCGCGAGAACGGTATCAGCTCGCTGGCGCAGTACACGCGGATCAAGTCGGTTCAGGTTGAGCTGGGTGATTACGCTTCGGTGTTCTAGCCGACAACTTGGCGGGCGGCAATTTAACTGCCGCCCCAGGCCCTGTAGGAGCCCACTTGTTGGCGAGGCGATGGTCCTGCGTAAACAGATGTACCGCCTCGCGAACAAGGTGGATCGTCACCCCGGTCGCTCCTACAGAGATCGCGTGACTTCAAACATTTTTTAGAGGGAACAGAAATGTCCCAGGAATTCGATTACATCATCATCGGGGCCGGTTCAGCCGGTAACACGCTGGCAGCCCGTCTCACCGAAGACGCAGGCGTCAGCGTTCTCTTGCTGGAAGCTGGCGGCCCGGACTATCGTCTGGATTTCCGCACGCAAATGCCTGCCGCCCTTGCCTTCCCGCTGCAGGGTCGTCGCTACAACTGGGCGTACGAGACCGAGCCTGAGCCTTACATGAACGGCCGCCGCATGGAATGCGGTCGCGGCAAGGGCCTGGGCGGTTCTTCGCTGATCAACGGCATGTGCTACATCCGCGGCAATGCCATGGACTATGACGGCTGGGCGAAAAACCCCGGGCTCGAAGACTGGAGCTACCTGGACTGCTTGCCTTACTTTCGCAAGGCTGAAACCCGCGACATCGGCGCCAATAACTACCACGGCGGCGACGGCCCGGTGAGTGTGACCACGCCGAAAGCGGGCAACAACCCGCTGTTCAACGCCATGGTCGAAGCCGGGGTGCAGGCCGGTTACCCGCGCACTGACGACCTCAACGGTTACCAGCAGGAAGGTTTCGGCCCGATGGACCGCACCGTGACGCCCAATGGCCGTCGCGCCAGCACCGCGCGTGGCTATCTGGACGAAGCGAAGAAACGCTCGACCCTGACCATCGTCACCCATGCCCTGACCGACCGCATTCTGTTCGACGGCAAGCGTGCCAACGGCGTGGCTTATCTGGTGGGCGACAGTGACACCCGGATCGAAGCCCGCGCTCGCAAGGAAGTGCTGCTGTGTGGCGGCGCCATCGCTTCGCCGCAGATTCTGCAACGCTCCGGCGTCGGCCCCGCCGAGGTGCTCAACGCCCTGGACATCCCGGTGGTTCACGATCTGCCCGGTGTCGGCCAGAACCTTCAGGACCACCTGGAGATGTACCTGCAGTACGCCTGCACCCAGCCGGTTTCGCTGTACCCGTCGCTGCTGTGGTGGAACCAGCCGGCCATTGGCGCCGAATGGATGTTCCTGGGCAGCGGTATCGGTGCCAGCAATCAGTTCGAAGCGGGCGGTTTCATCCGTTCCAGCGAAAACTTCGAATGGCCGAATATTCAGTACCACTTCCTGCCCGTGGCGATTAACTACAACGGCAGCAAGGGGGTGAAAGAGCATGGTTTCCAGGCCCACGTCGGCTCGATGCGCTCGCCAAGTCGCGGCCGGGTCCAGGTCAAGTCGAAGAACCCGCGCGACTACCCGAGCATCCTGTTCAATTACATGTCCAGCGAGCAGGACTGGCAGGAATTCCGCGACGGCATCCGCCTGACCCGGGAAATCATGCAGCAACCGGCACTGGACCCGTACCGTGGTCGCGAAATCAGCCCGGGCATCGAAACCCAGTCGGACGAAGACCTCGACACGTTCATCCGCGAACACGCCGAAACGGCTTATCACCCGTCATGCTCGTGCAAGATGGGTACCGATGAAATGGCCGTGGTCGATGGCCAGGGTCGTGTGCACGGGATGCAGAGTCTGCGTGTGGTAGATGCCTCGATCATGCCGCTGATCACCACCGGCAACCTGAACGCGCCGACGATCATGATCGCCGAGAAAATCGCCGACAAGATCCGTGGCCGCGCCCCGCTGCCGCGCAGCAATGCCGATTACTACGTGGCAGGCGACAAACCAGCGCGTGGCACACCGGTGCGCGAAGTCAGCCGCACGGCGCAGTAAATGTGCAGCCCTCCCGGCCGTTGTCGGGGGGCTGAATTCCTTCTCGTTAAACGAAACACACCTTCCTGATTTGGACTGCTTTTCTGTAGGCGTCAACTGGTTGGCGAGACGATGTCAGTTACGCCGTCTCGCCAACAAGTTGGCTCCTACAGATCCGTGGTTGCTGCACGACAGCGCGGGGCACTCCCGCGCTTGCTCCTGACATGGCCACAGGCCTAATCTAGCGCCATTACCTCCCCGCAAAAATCCACAAGCCGGCAATGACTGGCCACGAGGCTTACTCCATGTTTGATGTCGTTTCTTCGAGCAAATGGCCCACCGGCTACCTGATCAACCCCAACGCCGAGCCCCTTGACCCGAAATGGCTGACCGCGTTCAGCAAGATCCCGGCAGCGGCGGTCAGCGATTGTCTGGGCCGCAATGTTGGCGGTCTGGGCCTCAAGTCGTTCCACGGCAATGCGCCGATGCTGGGCAGCGCGCTGACGGTGCGCGTGCGTCCGGGCGACAACCTGATGATCCTCAAGGCCATGCAAATGGCGCGTCCCGGTGATGTGCTGGTGATCGACGGCAGCGCCGACCTGACCCGCGCAGTGTTTGGCGGCATCATGCGCGCCATGGCGCTCAAGGCCGGTATCGTCGGCGTGGTCATCAACGGCGCGCTGCGTGACCTGGACGAATGGCAAACCGGCGAACTGCCCGCCTACGCCATCGGCGGCGTGCATCGCGGCCCGAGCACTGACGGCGGCGGCGAGATCAACGTGCCGATTTCCTGCGCCGGCATGCTGGTCATGCCCGGCGACCTGATGATCGGCGACGGCGACGGCGTAGTCGCTGCCGCCCGTGCCGAACTGCCGGAGTTGCTGGTGCGTTGCCAGGACCTGCTGGCGCGTGAACAGGCCACTCTGGCGGCCATCGAAGCTGGCACCCTGGATCCGGACCGTTTCGACGCCATCCTGCGCGCCAAGGGCTGCCCACTGTAACTTCCCGACATTGAGGCCACTCTGCATGTTCGATCTTTCCGCCCAGCTCTCGCAGCGGTTTGCCGCCCTGCAGAGTCGCGCCCAGTTCTTTTCCCTGCGCTACGTGCGCCAGACCAGCCAGCATTTATGCGTGCGCAAGAATGTTGCCGAACCGCCGCATCTGAGCAGCGATGAAGGCGCGATGCTGACGGTGCGGCTCAATGGCGTCGAGACCTACGCTGCCACCCGCGACATCTCCCAGCGCGGGTTGCAGGCGGCGCTGCAGCGGGCCGAAGAGCAGGCGCGCAGGCTTGCCCCCCACGCACTGCTCGACCTCAGCGATCATGCAGTGGCCACGGCCCGCGCCGACTACCTGTCGCCCCATGTGCAGGATGCCTTTGCGCCGCTGAGCGACTGCATCCAGCTGTTGATGAACGAGTCCAGCGCGGTGCCCAGGGATGACCGGCTGGTGAACTGGCAAGTCAGCCTGGGCCTGGAAAACGTCGAACAGATTTACCTCAACAGCGCCGGTGCGCAGATCCGCAAGGCGCAGCGTTTTGTCTATCCCGGCATGACCGTCACTGCCTACGACGGCAGTGACAGCCAGACCCGCAGCCTGGGGCGCGACAACTTCGGCCAGCAGGGCGGCATGGAAGTCATCGCCAACTGCGGCCTGGTGGGGGCCGCCGCTCAGGTGGCCGATCAGGCGCTGCAACTGATCATGGCGCCCAACACCCCCAATGGCCCCCGCGACCTGCTGTTGATGCCCGACCAGATGATCCTGCAGATCCACGAGTCCATCGGCCATCCGCTGGAGCTGGACCGCATTCTCGGCGACGAGCGCAACTACGCAGGCACCAGCTTCGTCAAGGCGAGCGATTTCGGCCATCTGCACTATGGCTCGGAGCTGCTCAACGTGACCTTCGACCCGGACATCCCCGAGCAACTGGCCAGTTACAGTCACGACGACGATGGCACTGCAGCGAGCAAGCAGTTTCTGATTCGCAACGGCCTGCTGGAACGCCCGTTGGGCGGCGCGCTGTCGCAATATCGCGCGGACATGCCGGGGGTCGCCAACAGCCGCGCCTGCAACTGGAACCGCCCGCCCATCGACCGCATGGCAAACCTCAACATCGAGCCTGGCGACCAGCCCCTCGAACAACTGATCGGCAACATCGAACACGGCGTACTGATGTCCACCAACCGCTCGTGGTCAATTGACGACGCCCGCAACAAATTCCAGTTCGGCTGCGAGTGGGGCCAGTTGATCGAAGACGGCGAGCTCAAAGGGGTGGTGAAAAACCCCAACTACCGGGCGATTTCGGCGCAGTTCTGGAAAAACCTCAGTGCCGTGGGCGACGCCAGCACTTTCAAGGTCCTCGGCACGCCCAATTGCGGCAAGGGCGAACCCAACCAGGTGGTGCGTGTCGGTCACGCCTCGCCTGCCTGCGTGTTCAAGCACGTCGATGTTTTTGGAGGCGAGGCCTGATGTCCCATCAGCAACAGTTTCAAGCCCTGGTCGCCACCCTCAACGGTGCCCTGGCTGCAGACGAACGTTTCACCCTGGCCTACAACGCCGAAGAGTCGGACTTCATCCGCTTCAATCACGCCCGCGTGCGCCAGGCGGGTCATGTGCAGCAAGCCAGCGTTACGCTCAAGCTGATCGAGCACGAACGCCACGCCGACCTGCAACTGACGCTATGTGGCGACGGCGACGTGGACGCGCAGCGCTTGCTGGGTGGCCTGCAGCAGTTGCGTGCCACCCTGACCTCGCTCGATAAAGACCCCTACCTGCAGCCCAATACCGAGGCCTGGCACAGCAGCCACGCGCAGCGCTCGCCGCTGCCGGACAGCGCACAGGTGGTGGAACAGATTGCTGCCCTCGGCGCAGGCCTGGATCTGGTGGGTTTCTATGCCGCCGGGCCGCTGTATCGCGGGTTTGCCAGTTCTTGGGGGGCGCTGGGCTGGCACGAAGCCAACAGTTTCAATTTCGACTGGAGCCTGTTTCACGCCAATGGCCAGGCAGTCAAGGCCAACTATGCAGGTGAGCAGTGGGACGAGGCTGCGTTCGCGCGCCGTTTCCAGCTTGCACGCGCGCAACTGGACCATTTGGGCAAGCCCTCGAAAACCCTGACGCCGGGACAATACCGCGCGTATCTGGCGCCAGCGGCCATGGACGAGATCATTGGCATGCTCGGCTGGGGCGGTTTCTCCGCGCAGGCTCTGGCCACCAAGACCAGCGCGCTGCAACGGCTGTACAGTGGCGAAGCTTGCCTGAGCCCGTTGGTGAACCTGACCGAGCAGGTCAGCGGCTCGCTCTCTCCGGCATTTTCCAGCGAAGGTCACCCACGCCGGGACCTGCCACTGATCGTCGCGGGCGCCGGCCGGGAAACCCTGGTGGGGTCGGCCAGTGCCGCTGAATACTGTCTGCAGGCCAATGGCGCAGAGCCTTGGGAGTCCCCCGCTTCGCTGAGCATGGCGGCGGGTGGTCTGGCGCTGGATCAGGTGCTGGAAAAACTCGGCACCGGCCTGTACATCGGCAACCTCTGGTACCTGAACTACTCGGATCAGGCCGCGGCGCGGCTTACCGGCATGACCCGCTTTGCCACCTTCTGGGTCGAAGACGGCAAGATTCAGGCACCGGTCAGCACCATGCGCTTCGACGACAGCGTTTTCAGCCTGCTGGGCAGCGCGCTGGAAGAACTGACCAAAGAGCGGGAACTCATCCTCTCCACCAGTACCTATAGTCAGCGACAGACAGCCTCAAGCCAGCTGCCCGGCGCATTGATCAGCCGCCTGACGCTGACGCTGTAGCAGCACCAATCGCCCGTAGAGCAGCAAACATTGAACTGTAGGAGCCAACTTGTTGGCGAGGCGGCGTGACTGACACCGTCTCGCCAACAAGTTGGCTGCTACAAAACGTGCTCTAAACCAGGCAGTTGCATTGTGTTTGATGAGAGCTGCCGCAGGCTGCGAAGGCGATGTATCTGGCTCGCATCAATCGCGACCTGCGAAAACAGCAAAAAAATCGAGGACCCCAATGCCCACCTCAACCCCGCTTCTGGACGAAAAAACCCTGCGCTGGCTGCCCTGGGTGGTGGCGATCGCCTTCTTCATGCAGAGCCTGGACGGCACCATTCTCAATACCGCATTGCCGTCCATGGCTGGATCACTGGCAGAAGACCCGCTGCGCATGCAGTCGGTGGTCATTGCCTACATGCTGACCATCGCGCTGCTGATTCCGGCGTCCGGCTGGATTGCCGACCGTTTCGGCATCAAGCAGATCTTCTTCAGCGCGATCCTGCTGTTCACCTTCGGCTCACTGCTGTGCGCAGTCTCCCCCACGTTGAACGTGCTGATCGGCGCACGCATCGTTCAGGCGCTGGGCGGTGCGCTGATGCTGCCCATCGGCCGGCTCATCGTGCTGCGCGCCTACCCGCGCTCCGAGCTGGTGCGGATCATGAGCTTCATCACCCTGCCCGGCCTGCTGGGCCCGTTGCTGGGGCCGACCCTGGGTGGCTGGATGGTGGAATACCTGAGCTGGCACTGGATCTTTCTGATCAATATTCCAGTAGGGATCCTGGGCTGTTATGCGGTGCATCACTTCATCCCCAACCTGGCTGGCGGCGGGCGCACGCGGTTCGATGGCGTCGGTTTTGCCCTGTTCGGCGCAGCCATGGTGTTGATCACGATTGCGCTGGAAGGCCTGGGTGAGCTGCATCTGCCGCACTTGCGCGTGGTCATGCTGCTGTTCGGCGGTTTTGGCTGTCTGGCTGCCTACTGGCTGCGCGCCGGTCACGTCGAAGCACCGTTGTTTGCGCCTTCACTGTTTCGCACGCGCACTTTCGCGGTGGGCATCCTGGGCAACCTGTTCGCCCGTCTGGGCAGCGGCGCACTGCCCTTTCTGATGCCACTGCTGCTGCAGGTCGCGCTGGGCTACAGCCCGTCGCAGGCCGGGATGAGCATGCTGCCGCTGGCCGCTGCGGCAATGTTTGCCAAGTCAGTGGCGCGCTGGCTGATCGATCGTCTTGGCTACCGAACCATCCTCACCGGCAACACGCTATTGCTCGGCCTGCTGCTGTCGAGCCTGGCGCTGGTGGACGCGCAGACCCCGTACTGGCTGCTGCTGGTGCATCTGGGCTTTCTGGGTGGGGTGAATTCGCTGCAATTCACGGCGATGAACACCGTCACCCTCATCGACCTCGACGACGCCAGTGCCGCCAGCGGCAACAGCCTGCTGTCGGTGGTGGCTCAACTCTCGCTCAGTTTCGGCGTGGCCTGCGCGGCGGCGTTGCTGGGCGGTTTTACCGATCAGGTGGCCACAGGTGAGGTCAGCAGCGTACTGGGTGCCTTCCAGCTGACCTTCATGACCGTCGGCGTGATGGCGATGCTGGCAGCGGGGATTTTCCTGCAACTGCCTGCGCGGGGCGTGAAGGCGACGGCTACTTAGCGCAGAATTTTTGTGGATGATGACGTGGGAGCGCCGCCCGGCCGGTCCCACGTCATGCGGGAGGAAGCCTGATAGCCCTGCGACCTGATACACTGCGCGACATTTTGTTTTGCAGGTCCATCGTCGTGACTAACACCGCTTTCAATACGTTGCCTCTGTCCGCCGCCATGCTGGCTAATCTGGAGTCCCTCGGTTATGCCCAGATGACGCCGATTCAGGCGCAGAGCCTGCCGGTGATTCTCAAGGGCATGGACCTGATCGCTCAGGCCAAGACCGGCAGCGGCAAGACCGCGGCCTTCGGTATCGGCCTGCTCAACCCGATCAATCCGCGCTATTTCGGCTGTCAGGCGCTGGTGCTGTGCCCGACCCGCGAACTGGCCGACCAGGTGGCGAAGGAAATTCGTCGTCTGGCCCGTTCCGAAGACAATATCAAGGTCCTGACGCTGTGCGGCGGCGTGTCGTTCGGCCCGCAGATCGGCTCGCTGGAGCATGGCGCGCACATCATCGTCGGCACCCCGGGGCGCATCCAGCAACACTTGCGCAAAGGCTCGCTGGTGCTCGATGGCCTCAACACTCTGATCCTCGATGAAGCCGACCGCATGCTGGACATGGGCTTCTATGACGCCATCGCTGACATCATCGGCCAGACCCCGAGCAAGCGTCAGACCTTGCTGTTTTCCGCCACCTATCCGGTGGGCATCAAGCAGCTGTCGTCCAAATTCATGCGCGACCCGCAGACCGTCAAGGTCGAGGCGCTGCATGCCGACAGCCAGATCGAACAGATCTTCTATGAGATCTCGCCGGAAGATCGCCTCGATGCGGTGGTCAAGGTGCTTGGCCATTTCCGTCCGCAGTCCTGCGTGGCCTTTTGTTTCACCAAGCAGCAATGCCAGGAAGTGGTCGACCATCTGACCGCCAAGGGCATTTCTGCCGTCGGCCTGCATGGCGATCTGGAGCAGCGTGATCGTGATCAGGTGCTGGCAATGTTCGCCAACCGCAGCACCTCGGTGCTGGTCGCCACTGACGTCGCCGCTCGCGGTCTGGACATCGATGCGCTGGACATGGTGATCAACGTCGAGCTGGCACGTGATTCGGAAATGCACATTCACCGCGTCGGCCGTACGGGTCGTGCCGGTGAAACCGGCATTGCAGTCAGCCTGGTGGCGCCTTCGGAGAGCCAGCGTGCGCGCGCCATCGAAGACATCCAGAAGGCCTCCCTGCGCTGGGATCAGCTCGACAGCCTGAAAAGTGCGGGCGGCGCGCCGCTGGTGCCGACCATGAGCACGCTGTGCATCGGCTCCGGCCGCAAGGACAAGCTGCGCCCTGGCGACATTCTGGGTGCGCTGACCGGCGACGCCGGGATCGCAGGTACCCAGGTGGGCAAGATCGCGATCTTTGATTTCCAGGCCTATGTCGCGGTTGAACGCGGCGTCGCCAAGCAGGCCATGGAGCGCCTGAACAACGGCAAGATCAAAGGCAAATCGCTGCGCGTTCGCATTTTGTAATCCCCCGCTGACCTGTAGGAGCCGACTTGTTGGTGCCCACTTGTTGGTGCCCACTGTTGGCGAGGCGTCGAGTCTGACACGCAACTCGCCAACAAGTTGGCTCCTACAAAATAGTGTGTCAATTTACTCCCGAGGAACTCGCTTTGCCCGTTACTGACGTTGTGATCATTGGCGCTGGCGCCGCAGGTTTGATGTGCGCGCTGACCGCCGCTGGCCGGGGCCGCAAGGTGATGCTGATCGATCACGCCAACAAGCCCGGCAAGAAGATCCTCATGTCCGGCGGCGGGCGCTGCAATTTCACCAACCTGTATACCGAGCCGGCCAATTTCCTCTCGCAGAACCCGCATTTCTGCAAATCGGCGCTGGCGCGTTACACCCAGTGGGATTTCATCGCTCTGGTGGGCAAACACGGCGTGCCGTATCACGAGAAAAAGCTGGGTCAGCTGTTCTGCGACAATAAGTCCAGCGACATCCTTGAGCTGCTGCTGGATGAATGCAGCCAGGCCGGCGTCGAGTTGCACATGGACACCTCGGTGCAGCAGATCGACAAGTCCGAACACTGCTACACCCTGCACACGACCCTGGGCCCTCTCAATTGTCAGTCTCTGGTGATCGCCACGGGCGGCCTGTCGATCCCGACGCTGGGTGCCACCGGCTTTGGCTACCAGGTCGGCAAACAGTTCGGCCATACGCTGCTGCCGACCCGCGCAGGCCTGGTGCCGTTCACCATCACCGACCAGCTCAAGACGCTGTGCACCGAGCTGTCCGGCACCTCGGTTGATTGTCTGGTGAGCTGCAACGACGAAAGCTTTCGCGAGAACATCCTGTTTACCCACCGCGGCCTCAGTGGCCCGGCGATCCTGCAGATTTCATCGTTCTGGCAGGCCGGCGACAGCGTGCAGATCAACCTGATGCCCGATCACGATGTGCCAGCCTGGCTCAACCAGCAGCAGGCCGAGCGACCCAACAGCGAGCTGAAAACCCTGCTGGGGGACATCTTCACCAAAAAGATGGCCAACCTGATCGCCGAGCAGTGGTTCGTGTCAAAGCCGATGAAGCAGTACACCCATGCCGAGCTGGCCGATATCGCCGACAGGCTGGCGGACTGGCAGGTGGTCCCGGCGGGCACGGAAGGCTATCGCACGGCGGAGGTGACCCTGGGCGGCATCGACACGCGCGAAGTGTCGTCAAAGACCATGGAATCGCTGAAGTCGCCCGGCCTGTATTTTGTCGGCGAAGTGCTGGATGTCAGCGGCCATCTGGGCGGCTTCAACTTCCAGTGGGCCTGGGCGTCGGGGTACGCGGCAGCGCAGTTTGTCTGACTGGGAATTCAGAGCCACTACCTGACGTGGGACCGAATAAATCTCGATCCGCAGATGTACAGATTCGTCTCAGGCCTGTACATATCCACTTCTGCATTGATCATTCGTGAACCAGCTCTCCTATGGCCTCGACATCTCTTCGTCATACGCTCCGACGTCTGTGGGCGCTCGATAAGTTCAGCTACAGCGTTCGCGTCTTCATTGCGCTGACCGGCAGCATGGCGCTGTGCTGGTATCAGAACGAAATGAGCCTGCTGATCCCGCTGTTTCTGGGGATCATCGCCAGCGCGCTGGCCGAGACCGATGACAGCTGGCAGGGCCGCCTCAATGCGCTGGCGGTGACGCTGGTGTGCTTCAGCGTCGCGGCGTTGGCCGTCGAGTTGCTGTTTCCCTACCCGATTCTGTTCGTCTGCTCCCTGGCGCTGGCGGCCTTCTGCCTGACTATGCTCGGGGCATTGGGAGAGCGCTACAGCGCGATTGCCTACGGCACGTTGATTCTCTCGGTCTACACCATGATTGGCGTCGATCAGCGCGGTGGCCAAGTGCTGGATTTCTGGCATGAACCCATGCTGCTGGTGGCAGGCGCGGCGTGGTACGGACTGTTGTCGGTGCTGTGGCAGATGCTGTTTTCCAACCAGCCGGTGCAGCAGGCGCTGGCTCGCCTGTTTCGTGAACTGGGCCAGTACCTGAAGCTCAAATCCAGTCTGTTCGAGCCCATTCGCCAACTGGACGTGGAAGCGCGGCGTCTGGAACTGGCACAGCAGAACGGCCGGGTGGTGGCCGCGCTGAACGCCACCAAGGAAATCATCCTGCACCGGGTTGGCAACGGCCGCCCAGGCTCCAAGGTCAGCCGTTACCTCAAGCTGTATTTCATCGCTCAGGATATCCACGAGCGCGCCAGTTCATCGCATTACCCCTACAACTCGCTGGCCGAGGCCTTCTTCCACAGCGATGTACTGTTCCGCTGCCAGCGCCTGCTGCGCCAGCAGGGTGTGGCGTGTCAGGCGTTGTCCGAGTCGATTCAACTGCGCCAGCCGTTCGTCTACGGCGACAGCTTCGCCCACGCCATGGAAGACCTGCGCGCCTCGCTGGAGCACCTGCGCATTCAGAGCAATCCGGCGTGGCGCGGGCTGCTGCGCTCGCTGCGAGCGCTGGCCAACAACCTGGAAACCCTGGATCGCCTGCTCAGTGACGCGAGTAACCCTGATGCCGTGGCCGACGCCACCGACAGCTCGCTGCTGGACCGTTCGCCACGCAACCTCAAGGATGCCTGGACGCGCCTGCGCCTGCAGATGACGCCGACATCGCTGCTGTTCCGCCACGCCCTGCGCCTGCCACTGGCGCTGGTGGTCGGCTATGCGATGGTGCACCTGATTCATCCATCGCAGGGCTACTGGATCATCCTCACCACAGTATTTGTCTGCCAGCCCAGCTACGGCGCCACGCGACGCAAACTGGGTCAGCGGATCATCGGCACCGCCATTGGCCTGACCATCGGCTGGGTGCTGTTCGATCTGGTGACCAGCCCGATTCTGCAATCAATGTGCGCAGTGATCGCCGGGGTGGTGTTCTTCGTCAATCGCACCACCCGTTACACGCTGTCCACTGCGGCCATCACCATCATGGTGCTGTTCTGCTTCAACCAGGTGGGCGACGGTTATGGCCTGTTTCTGCCGCGCCTGTTCGATACCCTGCTGGGCAGCCTGATCGCGGGGCTGGCGGTGTTCCTGTTCCTGCCGGACTGGCAGGGCCGGCGCCTGAACAAGGTGCTGGCCAACACGCTGACCTGCAACAGTATCTACCTGCGCCAGATCATGCAGCAGTACGCCAACGGCAAAAGCGATGACCTGGCCTATCGCCTTGCCCGCCGCAATGCACACAACGCCGACGCGGCGCTGTCCACGACCCTGGCCAACATGCTCATGGAGCCAGGACACTTCCGCAAGGAGGCCGACGTCGGCTTTCGCTTTCTGGTGCTCTCCCACACCTTGCTCAGCTATCTGTCGGGCCTGGGCGCGCATCGCGATACGCAGTTGCCCGGCGAGGTCCGCGAGCATCTGATCGACGGCGCCGGCACTACGCTGGCGGCCAGCATCGACGAAATCGCCCAGGGTCTGGCGGAGAAGCAAGCGGTGGCGATTCACAGTGACGCGGAAGAGGCCCTGGCCAGCGAGCTGGAGCAAATGCCCGACGAACTCGATGAAAGCCAGCGGCTGGTGCAGACGCAGTTGGCTTTGATCTGCCGCCAGCTGGGCCCGCTGCGAACACTGGCGGGGCACCTGATCAAGGCGCCCACGCTACCGGCTACAGACCATGCCGGGTGAAAATCTCGGCGTACGTGCCATCGACTTTCATCGCCGCTATCTCACGGTCAAAACCGGCGATGATCTCGGCATGCTCGGGATTTTTCAGGCTGACCAGAATATGCAGGCTGTTCTCGGCCAGTGACTTGGGCAGGAACTCCAGTTTGTCGCGCACGCTGCGAGGTTCGGCGGCCATGTGATAACGGGCGACAAATTCGTCTTCCACCGCAAGATCGACGCGCCCGGCCAGCAGCATGCGCAAAGCCACAGGAAAACTGCCCACCGGGACTTTATGCAGCATGGGATCGTTGTCGAATTCCGGAGAATAGGCGTAACCGCGAACCACGGCGATGGGCCGCTCATACAGCTGACTCAGGTCGCGATACTGGACACTTGAGCGCGCCCGCTTGAGGAGGCGGATACGATTGAGCAGGTATTGCGCCGAATAAACGCCGACCTCCTTGCGCTCGTCGTTTAACCAGGCGTTAACCAGAATGTCGTAACGGCCCTGGGACAAACCCAGTACCGCCCGCGCCCAGGGCACTTGCTCGTACTCAGTGGCGTAGCCAGCCCTGGCCAGCGCCGTGCTCACCAGATCCGTCGCCAGGCCATTGTTGAGCAGCGAAGCATCGCTGAACGGCGGCCACGCGTCGCCAACCAGACGCAATTTATCATGGGCACACGCGTGGCTCACCAGCAGGCCACCCAGCACCCCTATACCCAGCATCCGTAAGGCTCGAAGCACGCGCGTCATACTCGTTTCCCTGAGACGGGCCGGGCCCGGATAATGTCGTCAGCGTTTGCGCACAACGGTCGAACAGCCGCCTGGCTTGATTGAAGCTGATTACGCAGGTTTCACAACTGGCCCCTGCGATATGAAAGTGTCGACCGTGTCACAAAGCTGTCATCGGCTGGTCGGCACCCCCTCTGAAGCATTCTCGGGGCGATGGTTCCGACTGTTTTGTTGGGTATCGGCCGGGATGCGTTTAGAATTCGCGGCACGTTCCCCTTCGAGTCAGCCACATGCCTATCACCTGGATCTGCAGACATCACACCGACCTCGGCAAAGAGCAGCTTTACGCCATTCTCAAGCTGCGCGCAGAAGTATTCGTGGTCGAGCAGAAGTGCGTGTATCTGGACCTCGACGGTATGGATTTGACGGGCGATACCTGTCACCTGATGGCCTGGCAGGACGAAACACTGGTGGCCTATCTGCGCCTGCTCGACCCGATTCAGCAAGGTGGCGACGTGACCATCGGCCGGGTCGTGACCGCGCCGTCAATCCGCAGCCGCGGCATGGGTCATCAACTGATGGAACAGGCGCTGGCAAACGCCGAGAAAACCTGGCCCGATCAGCCCATTTACCTGTCCGCGCAGGCACACCTTCAGAGCTATTACAGCCGCTATGGCTTCGAGCCGGTCGGTGAGGTGTATCTGGAAGATGATATCCCGCACATTGGCATGCGGCGCGATCTGGAGTGATCGCTCAGGGGTAGCCGAGGACCGCCTTGATCTGCGCCAGATTGGCGGCAATCCACTGCCTGTCGATGGCGCCCCAGCTCCGGATTCGGTATTGGCCTGCATGATTGCGCGCGCCGTCCTGCTGCTCGAACGCACACTCGATGTCCAGGTCTGCCAGCGCTGCAATGGTGTCCTGGGCAGTGCGCCGGGGCATGCCGGTGATATCCACCAGCGCAGGCACATTGCTGGCGGTTTCGCTGTCGATCAGGTACGCCACGTAGAGGCGACGGTAGAAACTGCTTTTGGTCTTGCTGACATCCATCGTTGCGCGGCCTTGTCTGGTTTTCGATTCGTGCAGTGGCGGCTTACTTGCCCGCCATGTCCCGCCAGGTCAGGTACACCCGCAGGTCAAACTCCACCTGGTGGTAGCCCGGCTGCATGTATTCGCAGAGTTTGTAGAACGCCTTGTTGTGATCCGACTCGCGAAAATGCGCCAGTTCGTGCACCACAATCATCTTCAGGAACTCAGGCGCCGCGTCCTTGAACAACGAGGCCACGCGGATTTCCTTCTTGGCCTTGAGCTTGCCACCCTGCACTCTCGAAATCGCCGTGTGCAGGCCCAGCGCGCGATGCGTCAGGTCCAGGCGGTTGTCGAACAGCACCTTGTCGATGGTCGGCGCGGTTCGCAGGTGCTCCTGTTTCAGCGCCAGCGCGTAGGCATACAGCGCCTTGTCGCTCTGTACGGCGTGCCGCTCGGGATAGCGCTGCTGCAGGTACTCGCCTAGCTTGTTCTGAGCGATCAGCTGGCGGACCTGGTCCTGCAGCGCTGGCGGGTAGGCCTGCAGGTATTTGAGAGGTGCAAGGGTCAATACCGTCATGAATAGCCATACACTTGCGAAAAACACCAGTGTACCCAACTCATTGCTGCTTTAACCGCTGCCAGTCGAACATCACCGGAAACTGCACGGCATCCTCGGCCAGCATCGGCCGCGCCACTAGGAAGCCCTGAATCAACTGACAGCCGTTGTCAGCGAGCCACTGGTATTGCTCCAGCGTCTCGACGCCCTCGGCAATCACCAGCACGTCGAGGTTGCGACACAAGTCGATGATGCTGCGCGCCACCGCCCTGTCACGGGGCGAAGTGAGCATGCCACTGATGAAATGGCGGTCGATTTTCAGGGTATCGATGTCCAGGTTGCGCAGGTGCGCCAGGGAACAATCGCCGACGCCGAAGTCATCCAGCGCAATACTGATGCCGATGTCATGCAGATGGCGGATCTGGTTGCGGCTGTGGGCCAGATTCTGCACCAGCGATGCCTCGGTGATTTCGACCTCAAGCTGCCCCGGCACCAGCCCGAAGCGCTGCATCGCGCGCCGCAACTCGGCCGCCAGGTTTGGCATGCTGAACTGGGTCGGGCTGACGCTGATGCTCAGCACCATGGTTGAATCGAACACATCCTTGCAACGCCGTCGATGCTCGGCGCACTGCTCGAAGATCCAGCTGCCCAGACGATTGATCAGGCGCGTTTCTTCCAGCAGTGGGATGAAGACCCCCGGCGGCACGTCGCCAGCACTTGGATGCTGCCACCTCAGCAACGCCTCGAAGCCGCGCAGGCGGCCGTCGGCGATAGACACCTGAGGCTGATAGACCATGGAAAAATCCTGGCCGTCGATGGCACTGCGCACGCTGTCTTCGAGCATCAGACGCGAGCGGGCGCGGCCATTCATTTCCTGATCGTAGAAGCGATACTGCTGACGGCCTGCCCGTTTCGCTTCGTACATGGCGATGTCCGCTGCGCGCAGCAGGCCGTCCAGGGTAGAGCCGCAATCCGGGAAGGTGGCGATGCCGATGCTGGCACCCAGGGTGATGTCCACGCCGTCGACCTGCCGACGCACTGAAACCCGCTCGATCAGTTTTTCCGCCACTTTGGCGGCCTGCTCGGGGAAATCGAGACCATCGATGACCACCGTGAACTCGTCCCCGCCCATGCGTGCCAACACATCATAGGGGCGCATGCATTCCTTGAGCTGCTGCGCCACCCACAGCAACACCTGATCACCAGCGTCATGACCGAGGGAATCGTTGACCTTCTTGAACCCGTCCAGATCCAGGTACAGCAACACCAGAAACTGCCCCGCCTGCTCACTGCGCAGCAACGTGCCCTCCACCGCCTGATAGAAACCACGGCGGTTGAGCAGCCCGGTCAGCGCGTCGGTGACGGCCTGCTGTTCGAGTTGCTGATACAGATTGCGCACCACGGACATGTCGAGAATGCTGAACACCATAGCCTTCTGCTCGACCGGCAGCGGCGCGCAGGACAATGCCACCGGCAGCTGACGCCCGTCAGCAGTGCGCAGGACGGCATCGTGCAAGCGGTAGATATCGGCACTGCGATAATGGCGGTAGAAGCTGGACTGCGCCCAGTCGACCACATGCGGTTCGGCCAGATAGTCGATAACCCGGGTGCCGCGCAGCGCTTCGACCCGCGCGCCGAGCAGGCGACAGATCGCCGGGTTGGCAAAGCTGATCAGCCCTGCCTCATCGACCACCAGAATGCCCTCGTCGATGTTGTCCAGCACCGATGCGTTGAACGCCCTGGCCCCTTCCAGTTCCTGGGTCAGCTTCTGCAAGGTGCGACGGTTCTGCTGTTGCTCCAGCAGGGCCTGCACTTTGGGCCTGAGCACGTTGGGATCGAAGGGTTTGAACAGGTAATCGACGGCACCACTGGCATAGCCACGGTGCACCGCATCCTGAGACTGCTCGTTGGCAGTAAGGAAAATAATCGGCGTCAGCCGCGTTCGCTGGCTGCCCCGCATCAGGCGAGCGACTTCAAAGCCATCCATGCCCGGCATCTGCACATCGAGCAGAACCAGGTCAACTTCCCGCTCCAGCAGGACACCCAGGGCCTCGACACCAGAGCTTGCAGTAACGACGCACCAGTCCTGTCTTTTCAGGACGGCACACATCGTGACCAGATTCTCCGGATAGTCATCAACGACCAGTAAAACAGAACTTCCATCACCAGGTTTAGGTTGCACGCATTCCATGCTGCTTCTCTTTTTGGTACTACGCCAGAAACTAAGGCACCTTTAGTCCCGAACAGCTTAACGCCAGTCGGCTACAGATGAAATCGAGAGCCATTAAGGGCTTCGCGCACGGGAAAGTTCAGCCCAACCGACAAACGGTCAATCTCTACAGCCCCCTGAAACCCTGCCCTGCAGAGAAAGTGACAGCAGTTTGACGTCATCCGTTCGGCATTTTCGTATTAACAGGATGTTATTGAGAACGTATAACAACTGACTCGCGAAGGCTCGACTCAGACGCCTGATACTGGAAATGCAGAATAGTGGAAGATTGAGACAATGGTAGACATGGCTTCGTGGAACCTCAGTATCCCGGTGAGCTCGCCCCCCAAGACCATCGAAACATCACTGCTTAAAAAAGGGTACGACGGCAAATATTTTCGCTCGACATCGAAAGCCATCTTTTTCTGGGCTCCAGTCACTGGAACCCGCACGGAAAACGCCAAGTACCCACGCAGCGAACTACGCGAAACCTGGTCCGACGGCACCCTGCACAACTGGATGTACCCTGACGCCGACAACTACCTGAGCGCGACGCTTGAAGTCAATCAAGTGCCGTCCACCGGCAAACTGGTTATCGGCCAGATTCACGCCTTTCAAAGCACCGAGCCGATGCTGAAGGTCGAGTATCAGTACAAGGAGGACACCAAGACCGGCGACATCGTCGCCAAGGTGCGCAATCGTTATGACGACGACGAGAGCCGTGTCTACAAGATTGCCGAAGGGGTACCGCTGAACAAGAAGTTCAAGTACAGAATCAATCTGAGCCCCGGTGGCAAGCTGAGCGTCAAAGCCAGCGGCAAGGACTGGAGCAAATCCATCAGCGAAACCTGGCGCAACAAGCCACTGTATTTCAAGGCAGGGGTTTACGTGCAGGATAACCATGGTTATAGCAGCGAAGGCGGCAAGGCCACCTTCTATAAGCTGGATATCGATCACAACAGGACCTGACACTGTGCATCCCGGCCCACGGAAGACCACAAGGCCGCTCCGTGATAGCCGGGAGGCGTCGAGGCCTGTTAGCGGGTCGCCGCCCTGAACTCTTGCTCAGCCAGTTCGAAACGCGTTTTCATGCCCGCCGAAGGCCCTTTCCCCAGCCGACTGAACACCACGATGGCCAGGCTGGCGAGGATAAAGCCAGGGATGATTTCGTACAGCCCCCAGATACTGAAATGTTTCCAGACGATCACGGTGATCGCTCCCGTCAGCACACCTGCCAGCGCGCCATTGCGGGTCATCCCTTTCCAGACCACCGAAATCAGCACCACAGGACCGAATGCAGCGCCAAAACCGGCCCAGGCATAGCTCACCAGACCAAGAACACGGTTTTCCGGGTTGGCCGCCAGCATGATGGCAATGATCGCGATCAACAGCACCATGCCGCGACCCACCCACACCAGCTCCTTCTGCGAAGCCGTTTTACGCAGGAATGCCTTGTAGAAGTCTTCCGTCAGAGCACTGGAACACACCAGCAACTGGCAACTCAGGGTGCTCATGACCGCCGCCAGAATGGCCGACAGCAATACGCCAGTGACCCATGGGTTGAACAGCAGCTTGGCCAGTTCGATGAACACCCGCTCAGGGTTTTCGGTCACTGGCCCGGCAACGTCCGGGTGAGCAGAAAAGTAAGCGATGCCGAAGAAGCCTGCAGCGACAGTGCCACACAGGCAAAGAATCATCCACACCATGGAAATGCGTCGCGCGCTGGCGATTGATTTCACCGAATCGGCGGCCATGAAGCGTGCCAGGATGTGCGGCTGACCAAAGTAACCCAGGCCCCAGCCCAGCAACGAAATGATGCCGATGACGCTGGTATTGCGGAACATGTCGAAGCTGCCCGGATCCTTGGCCTCGATGGCAAGAAACGTGGCGTCGACGCCACCGGTGGCCAGCAGAACGATGATCGGCGTGAGGATCAGGGCGAAGATCATCAGCGTGGCCTGCACCGTGTCAGTCCAGCTGACCGCCAGGAAGCCGCCCACGAAGGTGTAGGCAATGGTCGCGGCAGCGCCAGCCCACAATGCCGTTTCGTAGGACATGCCGAAGGTGCTTTCGAACAGTCGCGCACCGGCAACGATCCCCGACGCACAGTAAATGGTGAAGAACACCAGGATCACCACCGCCGAAATCACCCGCAACAATCCGCTCTTGTCCTCGAAACGGCTGGAAAAGTAGTCCGGCAGCGTCAGCGCATCACCGTTATGTTCGGTCTGCACCCTCAGGCGTCCGGCCACGAACAGCCAGTTCAGGTAGGCACCCGTGATCAGGCCGATGGCGATCCAGCTTTCCGACAGCCCGGACATGTAAATCGCCCCGGGCAAGCCCATCAACAGCCAGCCGCTCATGTCCGAAGCGCCGGCCGACAGTGCAGTGACGACGCTGCCCAGGCTGCGCCCGCCAAGAATGTAGTCGGAAAGATTGTTGGTCGAGCGATAGGCAATCAGGCCGATCAATACCATTGCCGCGATGTAGATCACAAAGGTGATCAAAGTGGGGTTGCTGACACTCATACCTGGTCTGCCTGTCGTTGTTGTTATGGAGAAATCATGCCGTTGATACCTGCACCATGGCCTGAGCCAGGCGACATGATGGCTAAGACAATGCTTTGTCGCTGATGCGACATTGCGACGCATCCTATTGACCTCTCCCATCAGGTGCAACCATTCGTCGATTAAAAAGTTGCACCTCAAAGTGACAGAATGATTCGAGCAGGCGCGCTAGACCCTCATGAAAAGGGCCTGAATCGGGCCGGATCGCGTTATTCAGACCCTCATTGGTGCAGCGAAAGACAACCACAGCCAGCCGATAAATTATTTGCATGAAAACAGGTTGCACTCGGTTGCACCTCCCCGAACTCGCCGTTAATCTTGGCCGACAAACCGAGGCCACGTTCAAGTGGCACACATGAGGGCAACACATGGCGACCACCACCCTGGGTGTCAAACTTGACGACCCGACCCGCGAGCGATTGAAGTCCGCTGCGCAGTCCATCGACCGGACTCCGCACTGGCTGATCAAACAGGCGATTTTCAATTACCTGGAAAAGCTCGAAGGTGGTGCGACCCTGTCCGACCTTGATGGCACTGCCAGCAAGGACGCCGACGACGCTGACGAGCTGCCTGCCGACGCACTGCATCAGCCGTTTCTGGAGTTTGCCGAAAGCATCCTGCCGCAGTCCGTGCTGCGCGCTGCCATCACGGCCGCCTATCGTCGCCCTGAGCCTGAAGTGGTGCCGATGCTGATCGAGCAGGCGCGCCTGCCTGGCACCATGGCCGACGCCACCAACAAACTGGCCGCTTCGATTGCCGAGAAGCTGCGCAATCAGAAGAGCACAGGTGGCCGGGCCGGTATCGTGCAGGGCTTGTTGCAGGAATTCTCGCTGTCGTCCCAGGAGGGCGTGGCGCTCATGTGCCTGGCCGAGGCGCTGCTGCGCATCCCGGACAAGGGTACGCGTGACGCGCTGATTCGCGACAAGATCAGCACCGGCAATTGGCAGCCGCACCTGGGCAACAGCCCTTCGCTGTTCGTCAACGCCGCCACCTGGGGCCTGCTGCTCACCGGCAAACTGGTTTCGACCCATAACGAGACCGGGCTGACCTCGTCGCTGAGCCGCATCATCGGCAAGAGCGGCGAGCCGATGATTCGCAAGGGCGTCGACATGGCGATGCGCCTGATGGGCGAGCAGTTCGTCACCGGGGAAACCATCGGCGAAGCCCTGGCCAATGCCAGCCGCTTCGAAGCCAAGGGCTTTCGCTATTCCTACGACATGCTTGGCGAAGCCGCACTGACCGAACATGACGCCCAGAAGTATCTGGCCTCCTACGAGCAGGCAATTCACTCCATCGGCAAGGCTTCCCACGGCCGCGGCATCTATGAAGGCCCCGGCATCTCCATCAAGCTGTCGGCCCTGCACCCGCGCTACAGCCGCGCCCAGTACGAACGCGTCATGGACGAGCTGTACCCGCGCCTGTTGTCACTGACCCTGCTGGCCAAGCAATACGATATCGGCCTCAACATCGATGCCGAAGAGGCCGACCGCCTGGAGCTTTCGCTGGAGCTGCTGGAGCGCCTGTGCTTCGAACCGCAACTGACCGGCTGGAATGGCATCGGCTTTGTCATTCAGGCGTATCAGAAGCGCTGCCCTTATGTCATCGACTACGTCATCGACCTGGCCCGCCGCAGCCGTCATCGCCTGATGATTCGTCTGGTCAAGGGCGCTTACTGGGACAGCGAAATCAAGCGCGCCCAGGTCGAGGGCCTGGAGGGTTATCCGGTCTACACCCGCAAGGTGTACACCGATGTTTCCTATATTGCCTGCGCGCGCAAACTGCTCTCGGTGCCGGAAGTCATCTACCCGCAGTTCGCCACGCACAACGCTCATACGTTGTCGGCTATTTACCATATAGCGGGTCAGAATTATTACCCCGGCCAGTACGAATTCCAGTGCCTCCACGGCATGGGTGAACCCCTGTATGAGCAAGTCGTCGGCAAGGTGGCCGATGGCAAGCTCAATCGTCCGTGCCGCGTCTACGCGCCGGTTGGCACCCACGAAACACTGCTGGCCTATCTCGTGCGTCGGCTGCTGGAAAACGGCGCCAACACCTCGTTCGTCAATCGCATTGCCGACCAGTCCATTTCGATTCAGGAACTGGTGGCCGATCCGGTTGCCAGCATTGAGCGCATGGCCACCCAGGAAGGTGGCTTCGGCCTGCCCCACCCGCGGATCCCGCTGCCACGCGACTTGTATGGCCCGGCGCGCGCCAACTCCAGTGGCATCGACCTGGCCAACGAGCATCGCCTGGGCTCGCTGTCCGCGGCGTTGCTGGCCACTGCGCATACCGACTGGAAAGCTGCGCCGATGCTCGGCTGCCCCGTCAGTGAGGGCGCAGCCACACCATTGCTGAACCCCTCCGATCTGCGCGACGTGGTCGGGCATGTGCAGGACGCCACGCTCGAAGACGTCGACAACGCGCTGCTCTGTGCGCTGAGCAGTGGGCCTATCTGGCAGGCGACACCGCCTGCCGAACGTGCGGCGATCCTTGCCCGCGCGGCGGACCTGATGGAGGCCGACATCCAGCCATTGATGGGCCTGCTGGCGCGCGAAGCGGGCAAGACCTTTGCCAACGCCATCGCCGAAGTACGCGAAGCAGTGGATTTCCTGCGCTATTACGCCGAGCAGGCGCGCAATGACTTCAGCAATGACGCGCATCGTCCGCTAGGCCCTGTGGGGTGTATCAGCCCGTGGAACTTCCCGCTGGCCATTTTCAGTGGGCAAGTGGCAGCAGCGCTGGCTGCGGGTAATCCGGTACTGGCCAAACCCGCCGAGCAGACCCCGTTGGTAGCGGCTCAGGCCGTGCGCATTCTGCTGGAAGCCGGTATTCCCCAGGGTGTGGTGCAACTGCTGCCGGGCAGCGGTGAAACCGTCGGCGCACGGCTGGTGGGCGATGATCGTGTCAAAGGCGTGATGTTCACCGGCTCCACTGAGGTGGCGCGCCTGCTGCAGCGCAACATTGCCGGGCGCCTGGACGCTCAGGGGCGGCCGATCCCGCTGATCGCCGAAACCGGTGGTCAGAACGCGATGATCGTCGACTCCTCGGCGCTGACCGAGCAGGTGGTCATCGACGTCGTCTCGTCGGCCTTCGACAGCGCCGGGCAACGATGCTCGGCACTGCGCGTGCTGTGCCTGCAGGAAGACTCGGCCGACCGGGTCATCGAAATGCTCAAGGGCGCCATGGCCGAATGTCGCCTGGGCAACCCCGAGCGGCTGTCGGTGGACATCGGCCCGGTGATCGACGCCGACGCCAAGGCTGGCATCGACAAGCATATTCAGGGCATGCGTGACAAAGGGCGTGCGGTCTATCAGGTCGCCATCGCTGACAACGATGAAATCAAGCGCGGCACTTACGTCATGCCGACACTGATCGAACTGGAAAGCTTCGACGAACTGCAACGCGAGATCTTCGGCCCGGTGCTGCACGTGGTGCGCTACAAGCGCCGGGAGCTGGATACCCTGATTGAGCAGATCAATGCCTCCGGTTATGGCCTGACCCTGGGCGTGCACACCCGCATCGACGAGACCATCGCCAAGGTCATCGATAACGTCAACGCGGGTAACGTCTACGTTAACCGCAACATCGTCGGTGCTGTCGTCGGCGTGCAGCCTTTCGGCGGCGAAGGCCTGTCCGGCACCGGCCCGAAAGCAGGCGGCCCGCTGTACCTGTATCGCCTGCTGTCGACGCGCCCGGCTGACGCCATTGAACAATCGTTCGCCCGGGTCGATGTACTGAGCGCACCGGATACCCGCATGCGTGACGCCATGAGCCAGCCCTTGCACGCGCTGAAAACCTGGGCAGCCAGCAATCAGCAAGCGCAACTGGGTGAGCTGTGCAGTCAGTTTGCCAGTCAGTCGCAAAGCGGGATCACGCGCCTGCTGACAGGCCCGACCGGGGAGCGCAACAGCTACAGCATTCTGCCGCGTGAACGCGTGTTGTGTCTGGCTGACAGCGACAGCGATCTGTTGACGCAACTGGCAGCAGTGCTGGCAGTTGGCAGTAGCGCCATCTGGCTTGAAAACGAGCGCAGCAAGCCACTGCGTGGGCGCCTGCCGAAAGAGGTGCAGGCGCGCATTCAACTGGTCGCCGACTGGACCCGCGACGAGGTGCACATCGACGCGGTGCTGCATCACGGCGACTCGGACCAGCTGCGTGCAGTCTGCGAGCAGGTGGCCCAGCGCCCTGGCGCCATCGTCGGCGTCAACGGCTTGTCCCACGGTGAAACCAACGTTGCCCTGGAGCGCCTGGTCATCGAGCGCGCCCTTAGCGTCAACACCGCTGCAGCGGGGGGTAATGCGAGTTTGATGACGATTGGCTGATGGAGTGATTGCCAATAAAAAGAGAGCCTCGGCTCTCTTTTTTTATCTGCGCAAGCCTTGTGGGACCCGCTTCAGCCGGGAACGGCGCGCGCGGGCCTCACCCTCTCTGGCGCCAGCCGCTGCACCATTGCAGGCACGGCTAGCCTGCGCCATCACTGCCATCAATCATCCTGTGCAGCCTGGCGCCTGCCGCCTAGACTCACCCTTCCGATGATAGGGGATCAGGACCATGTCCGAGACGCTGCTGTGTTCGCGCAATCTGGCTTTTGAGTTATATGAAGTGCTGGATGCCGAGGCGCTGACGCGGCGCGAGCGTTTCGCCGAGCACAACCGGGAAACCTTCGACGCGGCGATTCAAACCGCGCGCACCCTCGCCGAAAAGTATTTCGCTCCGCACAACCGCAAGGCGGACGAAAACGAGCCGCGCTTCGAGAACGGCGAAGCCATCCTGATCCCCGAGGTCAAACCGGCAGTGGACGCCTTCCTCGAAGCGGGCTTTCTCAACGCCACGCGCGATTTCGAAGACGGCGGCATGCAGTTGCCCACCTTGCTGTCCCAGGCCTGTTTTGCCCATTTTCAGGCGGCCAACGCCAGTTCCACAGCCTACCCGTTCCTGACCATGGGCGCTGCCAACCTGATCGAGAGCTTTGGCAGCGACGAACAGAAGCAGCGATTCCTGCAGCCGATGATCGCCGGACGCTTCTTCGGCACCATGGCCCTTACCGAACCCCACGCTGGCTCATCACTGGCTGATATACGCACCCGCGCCGAACCGGCTGCCGATGGCAGCTATCGCCTGCGCGGCAACAAGATATTCATTTCAGGCGGCGATCATCAGCTGTCGGAAAACATTGTGCACATGGTGCTGGCCAAGCTGCCGGACGCGCCAGCCGGGGTCAAAGGCATATCGCTGTTCATCGTGCCCAAGTTTCTGGTCAATGACGATGGCAGCCTGGGCAAGCGCAACGACGTTATCCTTGCCGGTCTGTTCCACAAGATGGGCTGGCGCGGCACCACGTCAACTGCGCTCAACTTCGGCGATAACGGCCAGTGCGTCGGGTATCTGCTGGGCAAGCCGCATCAGGGTCTGAGCTGCATGTTCCAGATGATGAACGAAGCCCGTATCGGCGTCGGCATGGGCGCGGTGATGCTGGGTTACGCGGGCTATCTGTATTCACTGGACTACGCACGCCAGCGCCCGCAAGGTCGGCTGCCTGAGAGCAAAGGGGCGGACAGCGTGCCGGTGGCGATCATTCAGCACACCGATGTCAAGCGCATGCTGCTAACCCAGAAGGCCTACGTGGAAGGCGCATTCGACCTGGGCCTGTATGCCGCCCGCCTGTTCGACGACAGCACCAGCGGCGAAACTGAAGAAGCGCGCAACAAGGCTCAGGAGCTGCTCGACCTGCTCACACCGGTGGTCAAATCCTGGCCCTCGGAGTTCTGCCTGAAGGCCAACGAACTGGCCATCCAGATTCTCGGCGGCCATGGCTATACCCGCGATTATCCGGTCGAGCAGTACTACCGCGACAACCGCCTGAATCCGATTCATGAGGGCACCCATGGCATTCAGGCGCTGGACCTGCTGGGGCGCAAGCTGGCACAGAACGGCGGTGCCGGGCTCAAGCAACTGTTGCGCCTGATGGCAGACACCTTCAAGCGCGCCAGCGCTCACCAGAGCCTTGACCCACTGCGCCTCCCGCTGGAGCAGCTGGTGGCGCGCCTGCAAGCGGTTACCCTGGGGCTGTTGAGCGATCTTGCCCAAGGCAACCTTGCCGCTTCCCTGGCCAACGCAGCGCTGTACCTGAAGGTATTTGGCCACGCGGTCATCGGCTGGCGCTGGCTGGAGCAGGCCATTTGCGCTCACCAGAGCCAGGCAAGCGGCAACCCTGCAGACAGCGATTTCTACCAGGGCAAGCTGCAGGCAGCCCGGTACTTTCTGACGTGGGAAATACCGGGCTGCAATCACGAACTCTCAATTCTCGACGCCCGCGATGACACTTGCCTGACCATGCGCGAGCAGTGGTTCTGAGCCGCCTCCAGCCTGCGTTATGCAGTGCGAGTGTCAATCCTCGGGAAAAAACTTCGCCACCAGCTCGGCGCCCTGAGGGCCCAGCATTTTCGCGTAATCGGCACGCACAAACGGCGCACCAGTACGCAGGTCGAAAATACGCGCTGACGCTGCGGGGTCACGAAATGGCGAGGAATAGACCTGGCGCAGCTGTACCTTGATGAATTTGTAATGCTCGCCAACCACGTCCTCAAGGCTGTCGATCTTGAAATAGTTTCCCGGCTGGAAGAGCGACTCTGCCTCCTCCCAGTCTCCGGAAAACGGGGCGACGGGTGTTGCCGACATGTACGAATGGCGCGGCAGATGGAAGACCACTGACGTATCGTCAAAGGTAAGCGCCTTGCCCTGTTCCATTTGCTGCTTGAACAATTTCGAATCGAGCCCGCCCTGACTGCTGGAAAACACCCGGGCAATGTAAGGGTTCTCGCTGAAAGACATAAAATCAGTGTTGACCAGAATGTCGCCAGGCTTGAT
Organism: Pseudomonas viridiflava; assembly: GCF_900585905.1. GTDB lineage: Bacteria > Pseudomonadota > Gammaproteobacteria > Pseudomonadales > Pseudomonadaceae > Aquipseudomonas. Next base: position 269,900 of record NZ_UTVH01000121.1, on the reverse strand, counting down.
CTGCCCGGATCGAAAGGCCAGGCCCGACGTACCCCGTTTGCCGCTACCGCCGCGATACAGATCCACGTCGTTACTCATGCCCAGGTTCTCGAGGTCCTCGATCAACTCTTCGATCAACTGCACCTGGTTCATGTAATTGCGCTTGCCCGTGCGCAGATACGGATTGAACATATCATCGTAGCAGGCATAGTCGGTCACGCGACCGCCCACATAATCGTCGCCTATCTTGAATACCCGGTGCTCGCTACCCCAGGCATCTACCAGAACCCGGTCACCGTTGAGCTTGTATGCCACATATTCATCGGCATTGGATTCTGTGTCGGAACCGCCTGAAGAATCGGGATCGATATCGAACTTCTTGATTGTCTCGTCCACAATCGCTTTCTGCCGATTGAGCGCAACTGTCGAAAGTTGCTCCTCTTGCGCCGGATCAAACTGCATGTAGGTATCCCAGAACGGCGAGCTGGTCGTTTGGAGAACGGGCTGCGGCGTCAATCCGCTTGACGGGCCGGGCACCTCCATCGGGGTGCCGCCCTTGAGGCCTGGCGCTTCCAGCAGCTGCCACTCGCCCTGCGGGTTGAGCCGCACCGGCCGGACACCCTGGAAGGCAAACGGATTCAGCGGATCGACAACGGTCCAGCACTTGAGCGGGTCGCTGTACATGACCCGATAGGGCAAACCGCGGATTTCGATCCACGTCTGGCCATTGTCCAGAACATGAACGGCACGCATGTGCCCGCCTGCTTCGCTGGAGACTTCATCGCCAAGGGTCACGTTGCCCTGTAACGGCGTCAGCACCTCTTCACTTTCGGCAGGCACCCATTCTTCGACAGACGTGACGCTGCCCGCCTGCGCCAGAACGGGCAGATTGAAGGCAATAAAGATCGAATTGAAAATTGCGCCCAGCACACCCGCCTTGCGCAGGCCCGGCGTTGCGCCATTTATCGCCTGATCAATTTGCAGGCCGACGTTGACCAGACCGGCACCTATCAGCGTGAGTGCAACAGGCCAGCCCAAGGGCCCGAAAGCCCCACCCAGCTTGAGAAAGGCGTTCAGGTAACCGATCAGGATCTGCTTGCGCAGGCTGGCATTGGACGTCAGCTCCCGGGCCTGCACTTTCATGTTGCGTCGGGCCAGATCGCCAAGGTGCTCAAACACGTCGGCGCGGATGACCCGGTCCAGTCGGTTGATTACTTTCTGCTCAGACCACTCGTTGCGTTGCAGCTGTCCGATCCAGCGGTCAAACCCACCACCGTCATGGTCCTTGGCGCTCTGCGAGGGGAAAAAGTGCAGTGTGAACGCAGTGCGCGATGACGCGCTCGAGCAGCGATCCAGCACCCAGGCGCGCAGCTGCAGGTCGCTTTCAAAGCAATGAAATGCCTGCGCTTCGCCGGGCACGTAGAGTATCTGGCTGCCCCCTGGCTCGACGAGCCGGACGATGTCATGCGCCAGGTATTCGCCAATATCAAAACTGCGCCAGCTGAATCCTTTTGGTACTGCAGCACGGGCGCGCAGGGTGCTCAGACTCATGACGGCTGAAGGCGCGGCGCCCACAGCCTGGAGCACGCACCTGTACTTGTCTTCCGGCAACACGCCAGCTCGCCAGTCCCGACCGGCGGCGGCAAGCACGTGCGCCTTGCTCAGGGTGCGAACGTTGTCCCGCTGGGCACCCCAGAATTGCTCCACCTTGCTCTGGTAGGCGTTGCTGAAGTCCAGCGCCCAGAACTCACGCAAGACGTCCTGCGGCAGCATGGCGACCTCATTGCGCTCGTCATAGGTCCCGTGCTTCGCATCGTCGGTGTAAAACCCGCCGTACAACTGCAGGTCGTCGATCTCGTCCTGATCCCGGACTCGGTAACGATGAATCACCAGTTCCACCAGGGTCATCGATTCGACAGGTGTGCCTGAATGCTCCCAGCCGGTGAATGTGCGGGGGCTACTGGCGGAGCTGCTGAAGCGGTGCCAGTAGACCTTGTCCGGCGTGAGGGGTCGGCGCGTATGCTTTTTCAGGATTGCCAGCGCCAGCACATAGGCCGTGCCACGAATATCCGGGTAATCGTCGAGGCACAGCCGGGCAATTTTTCTCAGGCGCAGCTCATCGGTAAGCGCAAGAGGGTCGAGCGGGGTTGCGGGTACATTGGTAGGCATGACGTTTCTTCCATGAGGTGAACAAGTCATCCACTTAACCAAGCAGCGTTAACGGTAGGGGCCTATCTATTTAGTGCAGGGCGATGTTCAAGCTTTTTTGACAGCCAGCCAATTCAACAGGTTAGAATCCTTGGCACGCCGACTGCATGGTCACGTCGTGCGCTCATTCTGTTTTCTCGTCATATATGGAGTAATTGCCCTTGGATGCCATCACCATCAACAGCCTGTTCCTGATCGGCGCGTTGCTGGTAGCGGCAAGCATCCTGGTCAGTTCGCTGTCGTCGCGCCTGGGCATTCCGATTCTGGTGATCATCCTCGCGGTCGGCATGGTCGCAGGCGTGGACGGCGGCGGGATCATATTCGACAACTACGCCACGGCTTATCTGGTCGGCAACCTGGCGCTGGCCGTGATTCTGCTCGATGGCGGCCTGCGCACGCGGGTATCGAGCTTCCGCGTCGCGTTGTGGCCAGCGTTGTCCCTGGCCACGGTGGGGGTGCTGATTACTACCGTGCTGACCGGAATGGTCGCCTCCTGGCTGTTCAACCTGAACATGATCCAGGGCCTGCTGATCGGCGCCATTGTCGGCTCCACCGACGCTGCGGCGGTGTTTTCACTGCTGGGCGGCAAGGGCCTGAACGAGCGGGTCACCGCCAGCCTGGAAATCGAATCCGGCAGCAACGATCCCATGGCGGTGTTCCTCACCGTCACCCTGATCGGCATGCTCGCCAGCGGCCAGACCAGCCTGGAGTGGAGCCTGCTGGGCCACCTGATACGCGAATTCGGCATCGGCGGCATCATCGGCCTGGGCGGCGGCTGGGTGATGCTGCAACTGGTCAACCGCATTCATCTGGCCACCGGGTTGTATCCAATTCTGGTGGTGGCAGGCGGCCTGGTGGTGTTTGCCCTGACCAACGCCATTCACGGCAGTGGCTTTCTGGCGGTCTACCTCTGCGGCCTGGTGATGGGCAACCGGCCGATACGCAGCCGTCACGGCATCCTGCACATGCTCGACGGCATGGCCTGGCTGGCGCAGATCGGCATGTTTCTGGTCCTCGGCCTGCTGGTCACGCCACACGACCTGCTGCCGATCGCGATCCCCGCGCTGGGCCTGGCGCTGTGGATGATTCTGGTGGCGCGGCCGCTGTCGGTCGTGGTTGGCCTGCTGCCCTTCAAGGCCTTTCACAATCGCGAAAAGGCTTTCATCGCCTGGGTCGGTCTGCGTGGCGCGGTGCCGATCATTCTCGCCGTATTCCCGCTGATGGCGAATCTGCCCAATGCCCAGCTGTATTTCAATCTGGCGTTCTTCATCGTGCTGGTCTCGCTGCTGGTACAAGGCACCAGCCTGCCCTGGGTCGCAAAGCTGCTGAAAGTCACCGTACCGCCTGAGCCTGCGCCCATCTCCCGCTCGCCGCTGGAAGTTCACGTCACCAGCGAGTGGGAGCTGTTCGTTTACCGTCTGGGCGCGGAAAAGTGGTGCATCGGCGCGGCCTTGCGCGAACTGAAGATGCCCGAAGGTACGCGCATCGCCGCCCTGTTCCGTGGTCAGCAATTGCTCCACCCTTCTGGCAGTACCACCCTGGAAGTGGGCGACCTGCTGTGCGTCATCGGCCATGAGCACGACCTTCCGGCGCTGGGCAAGCTGTTCAGCCAGGCGCCGCAACGTGGCCTGGATCTGCGTTTTTTCGGCGATTTCGTCCTCGAAGGCGACGCCCAGCTTGGCGCAGTGGCGGCCTTGTACGGCCTGAAACTGGACGGGCAAGACGGCAACATGCCGCTGGCGCAGTTCATCGTGCAGAAAAACCGGGGCGAGCCGGTGGTCGGCGATCAGATCGAATGGAATGGAACTATTTGGACAGTTGCCGTGATGGACGGGAACAAGATCCTCAAAGTCGGCGTCAGATTCCCCGAAGGAAGCACCCCGGGACCGGGGTTGTTCCTCTAGTATGTCCTTCTATTCGATCAGTTTGACCGGTGTCCATCTTGTCCTTGCGTACCTTTTTTGCCGCCCTTCTCATCAGCCTTTGCCTGTCTTCCTTCCCTGCTCTGGCTGCAGACCCGCCAACCAGAGAGGTCGTGCAGCAAAGCCTGGAGAAGATCGCCGAGCGCAAACTGCCTGACGCCGATCAGAAAGCACTGCAACAAGTCCTCGAACAGACCCTGGCGTTCATCGACAGCCAGCGCGACTACGAGCAGAAACTGGCAGCGCTCAAGCAGCAACTCAATGATGCGCCGAAGCAGATCGTCGAAAACCAGCGCGAACTGACTCGCCTCAAAAGCACCAAGCCGCTTGCCGTGGCTCAGCGTTTTGGCAGCCTGGACGTCCCGCAACTGGAGCAGACACTCAGCCAGCGCAGCACGCAACAGGGCGAGCTGCAAAAAGCCCTCAGCGATGCCAGCAGCATGGTCATCACCGCGCAGACCCGGCCGGAACGGGCGCAGGCGGAAATCAGCAACAACCAGACGCGCATCCAGCAGATCAACGCCACGCTCAAGGCGGGCAAGGATAACGGCAAGAGCGTCAACGCCGATCAGCGCAACCTGCTCAATGCTGAACTGGCCTCGATCAATGCGTTGAACATCCTGCGTCGTCAGGAGCTGGCCGGTAATAGCCAGTTGCAGGACCTGGGCAACAGCCAGCATGACCTGCTGGCAGAGAAAGTCAGCCGCCAGGAGCAGGAAATACAGGAGCTGCAGACGCTGATCAACGACAAGCGCCGGGCCCAGTCGCAGGAAACCGTGACCCAGCTGTCCCTGGAGGCGCAGAAAGCGGGTGGCAGCAGCCTGCTGGCGACCGAAAGCGCGGCCAATCTGAAGCTGTCCGATTACCTGTTGCGCGGCACCGACCGCCTCAATGAGCTGACCCAGCAGAACCTCAAGACCAAACAGCAACTGGACAACCTGACCCAGAGCGATCAGGCGCTGGACGAGCAGATTAACGTCCTGCGCGGCAGCCTGCTGCTGTCCAAAATCCTCTACAAGCAGAAGCAGTCATTGCCGCACCTCCAGCTGGACAAAGGCCTGGCTGACGAAATCGCCGACATCCGCCTGTACCAGTTCGAGGTCAACCAGCAGCGCGAGCAGATGAGCAGCCCGGTGGCCTACGTGGAAAAACTCCTCGCCACCCAGCCGCCGGAAGAAATCACCCCGCAACTGCGCAAGACCCTGCTGGACCTGGCAGTTACCCGCAGCGACCTGCTGGAACGTCTGAACCGCGAATTGAGCGCGCTGCTCAACGAATCCATCACCTTGCAGCTCAACCAGAAAGAACTGGTCAGCACGGCCATCGGCCTGCGTTCGACCCTGGACGAGCAGATGTTCTGGATCCCGAGCAACAAGCCGCTGGACCTGGAATGGTTTCAGGGCATCTGGCCACGCCTGAAGAAGCAGGTGGCGACGCTGCCCTGGGCGTCGAGCGTCAGTGAGTTGAGCGACGGCCTGACCCAGCGGCCGCTGTTGTTTACGCCGCTGTTGCTGCTGATCGGCCTGCTGACCTGGCGGCGCAAGGCGCTGTACAACAAACTCAACAGGCTGCACGGCGATATCGGCCACTTCAAACGTGACAGCCAGTGGCAAACGCCGCTGGCGCTGCTGATCAACGTGCTGCTGGCCCTGCCGGTAGCGCTGGCACTGGCGTTGTGCGGCTATGCGCTGCAGATCGACGCTCGCGGGCAAAACGCCAATCTGGGCGAAGCCTTGCTGCAGATTGCGCTGGCGTGGCTGGTGTTCTACACCGCCTATCGCATCCTGGCGCCGGGTGGCGTGGCGCAGCTGCATTTCCGCTGGGAAAAGGTGCAAGTGCAATTCCTGCAGGGCTGGATACGCAGGCTGGGGCTGGTGGTACTGGCCCTGGTAGCGGTGGTGGCCGTTGCCGAGCATCAACCGGCAGCACTGGCTGATGACGTCCTCGGGATCGGCGTGGTCCTGACCTGCTACGCGCTGATGGCCTGGCTGCTGGGGCGCCTGCTGCTGACCAGCCCAACCCACCACAACGCGTCGCTGTTTCGCAAGGCGGTGGGGCTGGCATTCACTGCCCTGCCCATCGCCTTGTTCGTGGCCGTGTGTTTCGGCTATTTCTACACCGCGCTGAAACTCAGCGACCGCCTGATCGACACGCTCTACCTGCTGATGTTCTGGCTGGTGGTGGAAGCCGCGTTCGTACGCGGCCTGGGCGTCGCGGCACGACGGCTGGCCTACCAACGGGCACTGGCCAAGCGGCAGGCAGCCAAGGAAAGCGGCGATGGCGATACCGTCATCGAAGAACCCACGCTGGACATCGAACAGGTCAACCAGCAATCGCTGCGCCTGATCCGCCTGGCCTTGCTGGCGGGCTTCATCGGCGCGCTGTACTGGGTCTGGTCGGACCTGATCACGGTGTTCTCGTACCTGGACAACATCACCCTGTACGAATACACCAGCGGCACCGGCGCCACCATGAGCATGGTGCCGATCAGCCTCGGCGACATGATCGGCGCGCTGGTCATCATTGGCATCACTTTTGTGCTGGCGGGCAACCTGCCTGGCTTGCTGGAAGTGCTGGTGCTGTCGCGGCTGAACCTGGCGCAAGGCAGCGCTTACGCGACCACGACGTTGCTGTCTTACACCATCGCCGGCATCGGTTTCGTCTCGACCCTGTCGGCGCTGGGCGTCAGCTGGGACAAGCTGCAATGGCTGGTCGCGGCGCTGTCGGTGGGCCTGGGTTTCGGCATGCAGGAAATCTTCGCCAACTTCATCTCCGGCATCATGATCCTGTTCGAACGCCCGGTGCGGATCGGCGACACCATCACCATCGGCAACCTGTCGGGCACGGTGAGCAAGATTCGTATCCGCGCGACGACGATTACCGACTTTGATCGCAAGGACATCATCGTCCCCAACAAGACGTTCATTACCGGGCAACTGATCAACTGGTCGCTGACCGACACCATCACCCGGGTGACCCTCAAGCTGGGCGTCGATTACGGGTCAGACCTCGATCTGGTGCGCAACCTGCTGCTGCAGGCCGCCCGCGACAACCCGCGCGTGCTCAAGGACCCGGAGCCTATTGTCTACTTCCTCAACTTCGGTGAAAGCACGCTGGATCACGAGCTGCGCATGCATGTACGCGATCTGGGCGACCGCAACCCGGTGCTGGACGAGATCAATCGGTTCATCAACAAGGAGTTCAAGAAGCAGCACATCAACATTTCGTTCCGCCAGATGGAAATCTACCTGAAGAACACTCAGGGCCAGGAATACAAACTGGTGCCCAACGAAGACAAACCGGTCGAGCCGGCCGGGCCATTGAAGATTGCGCCTACTGAACCGGTCACCCCGGCGGCAAAAGACAAGCCCGAGCCACCTGAGTTGAGGCTGGATTGACAGCGCATCCAGACCCTTTGCGCAATGGCGATCCGCGCCGTCCTGATTTGCGTCCGCGAAGTTCCGCAGGAGCGCACTTGCCCGCGATTGGTTTTCCGGCAGACACCGCAGTCGGCTGACAACAGCTGTCGCGGGCAAGCGCGCTCCTACGGGTGGTGGCAGTCGACCCCTTGCGACTGGTCAGATAAAACCCACGCCGCAGGCCAGCAACTGGACGCCTCGGTAATAACCCAGCAGAATAGTCGGACATTCTGTGGGAGATGGCCTTTGAAAGCCCTCGACGAACTGACTTTCGACAACCGTTTCGCCCGTCTGGGCGACGCGTTCTCCACTTCGGTGTTACCCGAACCCCTCGCCGACCCACGTCTGGTGGTGAGCAGCGATGCCGCGCTGGCCCTGCTCGATATCGACCCTGCGCAGGCGCAACTGCCGCTGTTCGCTGAAATCTTCAGCGGCCACAAACTGTGGGCCGAGGCTGATCCCAGAGCCATGGTGTATTCCGGTCACCAGTTCGGCTCCTACAACCCGCGCCTGGGCGATGGCCGTGGCGTGTTGCTGGGCGAGATCTGCAACGACGCCGGGCAATACTGGGACCTGCACCTCAAGGGTGCCGGGCAGACGCCTTACTCGCGCATGGGTGATGGCCGCGCAGTCCTGCGTTCCTCGATTCGCGAATTTCTCGCCTCCGAAGCACTGGCTGCGCTGGGCATTCCCAGCAGTCGGGCGGCGTGCGTGATTGGCTCCAGCACACCGGTCTGGCGAGAGAAGCAGGAGCGCGGCGCCACCGTGCTGCGTCTGGCGCAGAGTCATGTCCGCTTTGGCAGCTTCGAGTACTTTTATTACACCAAGCAGCCGGAGCAGCTCAAGGAGCTGGCTGATCACGTGCTTGCCGCGCACTTCCCCCAGTGCATGGAGCAGACCGAGCCGCATCTGGCCATGTTCCGCGAAATCGTCGAGCGCAACGCCGAGCTGATTGCCAAATGGCAAGCGTACGGCTTCTGCCATGGCGTGATGAACACCGACAACATGTCGATTCTGGGCATCACCTTCGACTTTGGCCCGTTCGCCTTTCTCGATGATTTCGACCAGAACTTCATCTGCAACCACTCCGACCATGAAGGCCGCTATTCCTACAGCAATCAGGTGCCCATCGCGCAGTGGAACCTCAGCGCGCTGGCGCAGGCCCTGACGCCTTTCATCAGCGTGGACGCCTTGCGCGAGACCATCGGCCTGTTTCTGCCGCTGTATCAGGCTCATTACCTGGACTTGATGCGCCGGCGCCTGGGCCTGCTCAGTGCTGAAGACAGCGATCAGGAGTTGCTCAATGGACTGCTGAAACTGATGCAGAGCGGCGGCGTCGACTACACGCTGTTCTTCCGTCGCCTGGGTGATGCCCCGGCGCAAACGGCGCTGGCAGCACTGCGCAACGACTTCGTCGACCTTAAAGGCTTCGACGCCTGGGGCGAACAGTACCTGGCGCGCCTGGATCGTGAAGACAACGGCACACCGGCTCAGCGCCAGGCGCGGATGCATGCGGTCAATCCGCTGTACATCCTGCGCAACTACCTGGCGCAGCTGGCCATTGATGCGGCAGAGGACGGTAACTACGAAGAGGTGCGGCGCCTGCAACAGGTATTGAGCGACCCGTTCAACGAGCAGGCCGGTATGACTGGCTACGCGCAGCGTCCACCGGACTGGGGAAAACATCTGGAGATAAGCTGCTCGTCTTGATGGCTGCAGGCTCATCAGTTAGCGTTGATTTTTCCGATGCTAGCTGTTTGGGCCCTGCTTCTTGTGCTTCGGCAGCTGGCGCGTTCATAGCCTTGCCCGGTGCCCGGACAGCTTCACCGGCAAGCGCCTCCTCGTGTTTTTTCTTGAACTCGGGCAACCCTATCCTGGCGAGGACTTCGAACAGCGTCAGCAGGCGGTCGTCGGGTTCCAGCCCCTGAACCTCTTCGGCAATCCACCGGGCCAGTTGGGCTTCGTACTCCAGCCCACCATATTTAACCTGCTCGATGAGTGGCAGGCTTTTATGGTGCCTGAGGCATTCGGTATGAAACCCGATTCGAGTACCGAACAGTCTGCTTTCCTCGTCGGAGCGCGCAGATAAACCTGCCCGCCATTGCTCCTCCATCTCTCTGCCGAGACTTATCGCCGCTTTCCTTTCATTCTTGGTGTACGGCCCGGCATCGTCATAGGCAATGAGTGTAACCTGCTCGCGGGTAAGGCCTGCGAAAGGGTTTTTTGCGGTGGTATCTCCTCGGCACGCACTGAACAGGTAGCTAGTGGCTTGTCTGGCGCGCTCCAGCAATTCAGGATCATCGGTGTCGGGCACTTCTGCAGCACGCTGCGCCATACCTTCAGGTCCACATATCGATACCTGATCCAGCATCCTCATCGCATAGGCGCGCAGCTGCGCAGGGCTCATTTCCTTTTCGCGAGCTTCAGCACGTACGGCACTTTCGGCCAGTTGTTTGGCCAGGGTTGAAACACTGCACGTATCGGACGTGCCTTGAGCCTGGCTTGGCGCCCCACTTTTGATAGCAGGCCTATCGAACTCAGCTTCAGGTACCCCGACCACGCGATGACAACTTGCAAGCGCAGGGGTATTAACTGGATTAATCATTCATAACCTCCACTGTTGGAATAATGATCCGAGTTGATGTCGGGCAGGCCTGGGCCTGTCCGACATGGAACTCAGCTCATGGCATTTCCTTATCGCATGGTGAACTCAACAGCCCACTCGTGGGTCGCGTGATTGACCGAAGTAATTTTTGCATTACAACGGGCACCGTGTTGCTCCACCGCGCTTTTGGCCCACTGCGGCACGCGGGAGGCCTTTACATACGCCGTTCGGAACTTGCACACCTTGCTGCCGATTCGGTATTCCACGTCAGCGCTAGTGGCGTAGGGAGACAGTGGACCTGTAACTTCGTAAAAGTTGATCTCGTTCGGCCGAACCGTAGACTCAGGCTTTGGCTGCGCATTGACATGCGTCAACGCCCCATTCGGCCCCACCGCATGGTAAGACGCCTCCTCCGAGCCGAGATTTTTAAACGTCACACCTACCTTGGGGCCCGCCTGCACAACAGTGACATTAACGGCAAGGGCCAACAGGCCCCACTTCATCATCGAAACCACTTTCATATCGAACACCTCAGAATTGAAAAACAATGATTTAAAACCTGAGAAAACGGTATCGACAGACAAATGACATCGCAACTATTCAAATGAATAGAAGACAGTAAAACCCCGCCTACACGGAAAGAAAACAGAAAAAATAATTTTAAACTCGGGAAGTCTCTTTAAAGACTGTAAGAAGCCTCCTACCTACTACTCTTTTTGTAGGATCATTCTTTATTAAAGTCGCACGCGCACTGTCAATTTGCGCGTATGTATTTAACACTGATTCGCAATGACGAAAAAAAAAACACAGTCACTGGTCGCTCAACAGCCATTGCAAGCCCATGGCAACATGCTCCTGCGTACTGTCAATCAAAGGCAGCGGGCTGCTTGCACTTGCAAGCAAAAGGCCGATTTCCGTACAACCGAGAATGGCCGCTTCAGCGCCGTTGTCGCGCAGCTGTTCCAGCACTGCAAGGTAATAGTCACGCGATGCTTGCAGGCACTCGCCGCGACAGAGCTCGGCGAAGATGATCCGGTCAATTTCAACCATGGCATCGGCGTCAGGCAGCAGCACCTGAATGCCGTACTGCCGGGCCAGGCGGTCGCGGTAGAAATCTTCCTGCATGGTGAAGCGCGTGCCCAGCAGTGCGGCGCGAGTCACACCAGATGCCTGCAGCGCCTGGCCAACGGCATCGCCAATGTGCAACAGCGGTATATCCACCGCGGCCTCGATGGCGGGGGCAACCTTGTGCATGGTATTGGTCGCCAGCAGCAGCGCCTTGGCACCTGCGCGCTGCAAGCCCAGTGCGGCGTGGGCCAGCAGGGCGCCCGCTGCGTCCCATTCGCCGGCCTTCTGCAGCGCCGCAATAGCGGCAAAGTCGACGGAGTGCACGATCAGCGGGGCCGAATGCAGGCCGCCTCTGGCGTCTCGCACCTTTTCGTTCAGTTGTTTGTAATAACTGGCCGTGGATTCCCAGCTCATACCGCCCAACACACCCAGGGTTTCCATGCCGTGCTCCGTGACTGAGGTTCAGCCCAAGGCTAGGCGCAGACGCCTGTTGCTGCCAGATACAGCGAAGCGAGAAGCAGCCCGTACACTTTCAGGCTCACGCGCATTGCCTGTGGATTTACAGCTGCTGCTGTAGGAAGGGTCCGAATCGTCATTTCAGCCCGCGCCTTTACGATTCGGCGTTCTACGCTGTCATTTCATCCACAGGTACAGGGAGCAAAACGATGGTGTATGCAGTCAGGGAAGGCGATCCAACCACCCGCGGTGGCGTGGTGTTGAGGACATCAGGGGAACAGGTCGAGGGCCTTGGCAGGCTGGCGCGGATGGGCGATGCAGTCTGGTGCGCGGGGTGTCGCCAGGTGGGTTTCATTGCCCAGGGCAACCCGACATTGATCAACGAATACATTGCCGTGGCGACCGAAGGTCATCAGGTGCAATGCGCCTGCACGCCGGGGAGCAATCGCCTGATCGCCACACAGCAGGAGCTGGCTGCAGACATGGAGGCGACCATCGATATTCCCGCCGACCAGTCAGAGCGGGCACTCGTCATGGTCGGCCACCTCAACCAGGGCATGAAACAGGCTTGCCAGCCATGACTGCAAGGCGCGACGCCCTGGCGCTACCGCCGGCTTTCCAGCCAATGATGCAGCTCGACAAACTGTTGGGTCAGCTTGTGCCTGGGATCGAGATGGATCAGCGGCAGGCTGGCCTCATGGGATTCGCGCATTTTTACCGAGGCGTTCAAGTACACCGGCAGCACAGGCAAGCCTTCGGCAATCAGTTCGTTGAGCATCTGCTGCGGCAGGCTGGCGCGCGGCTGGAACTGGTTGACGATGATGCCTTCCACTTGCAGCGCTTCGTTGTGGTCTTCACGCAGCTCTTCAATTTCCTTCATCAACCCGTACAGCGCCTGACGGGAAAAGCTGTCGCAGTCGAAAGGGATCAACACGCGATCGGCAGCGATCAGTGCAGACACCGCATAGAAATTCAGTGCTGGCGGGGTGTCGAGATAGATGCGCTCGTAATCGCCGTCAAGCTCATCCAGCAGTTTGCGCAGCTTGTTGATCTTGTGCTTGGCCTCAAGCTTGGGCTGCAGATCAGCCAGCTCCGGCGTGGCAGTGACCACATGCAGGTTATCGAACGGCGTTTCGTAGATATCCACCTGGTTCTTCTTCGCGACAGGCCCGGAGGACAGCGTCTGCTTGAAGAAATCGGCGATACCCATGGGAATGTCATCACCGGTGAGGCCGGTCAGGTACTGGGTCGAATTGGCCTGGGCATCAAGATCGACAAGCAACGTCCGATAACCTTCATGGGCGCTGACCGCCGCGAGATTGCAGGCAATACTGGACTTGCCTACACCGCCTTTCTGATTGAATACCACCCGCCGCATGAGCCGATCTCCTGGTGCCTGATGTGAGTACAGGGAAATGAGAGTGCGGTGGAGTCTATGGCAATACGGATGACAAGGGCGAGCGTCCATGAATTCGGGCGTAAAAAATCCATCCGTTTAAAACTGATTTGAACTTTTTATTCGCTACAAATTGCTACACAGGTGCGCCATCGGGATAATACGCGCCGTTTGCCCGCAAACAGCCAGTACGGGCCGGGCATTCAGTTCATTGCAGCCAGCAGCAGCCCGCACGGGCGGGACGAAGCCTTTGATCACCTTCAACATCGCACAATGGCGCGCGTGGGCCCCAGGGCTTGCGAGCGTTGAGGACTGGCAGCGCTGGTGTCGGCAGCCGACGCTGCTGAACGTCAGCGATGAGGCACCGGACGTATCCTTTTTGCCGGCCATGCAGCGGCGCAGGCTGGGCCGGATGGCGCGCATGGCGTTCGCGGTCGGCTGGCCACTGGCTGAAGGGTATGACCGGCTGCCGTTGGTATTCGTTTCACGTCATGGTGAAACACCGCGAACATTTGAAATCCTGCGCGACGTGGCTGCAGCGCAACCGCTGTCACCGACCCAGTTCAGCCTGTCGGTACACAATGCGGTCATCGGCCTGTGGTCGATCATGCGCGGCGAAACCAGCGAAATGACCGCGCTGGCGGCCGCCGGGGACGGTCTGGAACATGGTGCCTTCGAAGCCGCCGCCCTGCTGGCCGAAGGCGCGCCAGCGGTGCTGCTGATCGTGACTGAAGAGCAACCGCCGCAAGCTTATTCGGGCTGGATCGATGATGTACCGTTTCCTTATGCCGTCAGCCTGCTGCTGACGCCGGGCAGGCAGTGGCAACTGTCACTGCAAAGCGCCGACGAAGGCTTGCAGCACAGTGAATGGCCGCATGCCCTGAGCCTGCTGAGAACACTCAACAGCAGCTGCAGTACCTGCCAACACCCATGGATGAATCGCTTATGGACCTGGCAACGCAACCTGTGAATAAACGTCAGGACGCCTACTACTGGCGCCTGCTGGCCACCGCGCTGTGTTTTGCCCTGTTCGGGCTGGGCGGCCTGTGTCTGCGTCTGGTGTTCTTCCCGTTGCTCCGTGTACTGCCCGGCGCTGTCGCCAGCAAACGTGCCCAGGCCCGACGCACCATCAGCCGACTGTTCTGGCTCTTCATCCAGTGCATGGCACGCTGCGGCGTGCTCACGTACCAGGTGCAGGGCGCCGAACGCCTGGGTCGCCCGGGGCAGATGATCATTGCCAACCACCCTTCGCTGATCGATGTGGTGTTTCTGATCGGTCTGGTGCGCGACGCCAACTGCGTGGTCAAGCACAGCCTGTGGCAAAACCCGTTCACCTGCGGCCCGGTGCGCTCCACCGGCTACATCAGTAACGACGGCAGCGCGGATATGCTCGACGACGCGGCCGACTGCCTGCGCGCCGGGCAGACCCTGATCGTGTTTCCCGAAGGCACGCGGACGCAGCCCGGCCAGGCGCCGCAGTTTCATCGCGGCGCGGCGGCGATTGCATTGCGCGGTGCCTCGCTGATCACGCCGGTCGTCATTCAGGTCAACCCGACGACACTGACCAAGGCCGAACCCTGGTATCGCATCCCGTTTCGCCGGGTGCACTTCAGTTTGCGCGTCGGAGCCGATATAGAACCACACGCCTTTGCTGCGCTCGGCCCGGCGCCCGTGGCGTCGCGCAAGCTCAACGATCATCTGCATCACTATTTCATCACGGAGCTCGGCCTGGATGAGCGATCTACATAACGACATCAAACAGCTGATCATCGACGCCCTGGGCCTGGAAGACATCAGTACGCACGACATCGGCGACGACCAGATACTGTTCGGCGAAGGCCTGGGCCTGGACTCGGTGGATGCGCTGGAACTGGGTCTTGCGATCCAGAAACGCTACGGCATCAGGATTGATGCGGACGCCAAGGACACTCGCGAACATTTCACCTGCGTCGACAGCCTTGCGGCCTACGTCAGCACGCGCCAAGCGGCTTGAGGATTTGACATGCAAACCCGTGACGACATCTTCGATACCTTGCGCCATGCGCTGGTTGAGCTGTTCGAACTTGAACCCGAGCGAGTCACTCTGCACGCCAATCTGTATCAGGATCTGGAGATTGACAGCATCGATGCCGTCGACCTGATCGACCACATCAAACGCAAGACCGGCAAGAAAATCGCCGCCGAGGAGTTCAAGGCCGTGCGCACCGTCAACGATGTCGTCGAGGCGGTCTACCGTCTGGTCCACGCTGCCGCATGAAGCAGCTGACAGGCCTGTGTCTGGTGCTGGCAGGCGTGCTGTATCCGTTTGCGGTGTATTACGGCCATGCCCATTTCGCGCCCTGGCAGTTTGCGTTACTGCTCGGCGGGTTGTGGCTGGCCCGGATCGCGACTGCGCAGAAGCGGGCTGGCACTTTATTCCCGGCCATCATCGCCCTGGTTTTCTGCCTGTTGCTGGGCGTGTTCGACAGCGTGCTCCTGCTGCGCTGGTACCCGGTGTTGATCAGCGTGTCGATGCTCGGGCTGTTCGGCAGCAGCCTGATCAAGGGGCCGCCGATAGTCGAGCGCCTGGCCCGGCTCAGTGAACCGGTGCTGCCGGGGGTGGCCGTGCGCTACACCCGACGTGTGACACAGGTCTGGTGCTGGTTTTTCCTCGCCAACGGGCTGATCGCTGCTGGCCTGACACTGTGGGCACCGCTGTCCTGGTGGACGCTGTACACCGGGTTGATTTCGTACGTTTTGATGGGCCTGCTGTTCGCAGGCGAATGGCTGATCCGCTGCCAGGTCAGAGGGCGCGGCATGAAATGGAATACATGAACCGGATGGCTGCTGACTGGATTGACCCTTCACACCTGCTGCTGACCCCGCAGCCAGACCGCTGCGTGACGCACGGCCCGGCGCTGGACCATGCAGCGTTCTGCGCGCAGGTGCTCAGCACGGCGGCAGGCTTGCAAGCGCGTGGCATCAAGCGGCTGGCAGTGCACCTGGAAGATGCCGGCGAGCTGGCAATCGCCCTGTTCGCCGCATGGCGCGCGGGCATCAGCGTGCTGCTGCCTGCGGACCTGCAGGCGCAGACACGCGCACGCTGGGTGCACCATGTCGATGCCTGGCTGACCGACCTGCCGGGCGATTGCCAGCTCGATCAACTGCACGGCGAACCGCTGCTGCCCGCCTTGCTTGATCTGGACAGCTGTCGGCTGAGCCTGTGCACCTCAGGCTCCAGCGGCGAGCCGAAACTGATCGAGAAGAGCCTGCGCCAGCTGGCCAACGAGGTCCTGGGGCTGGAGCAACTGTGGGGAGCCGGACTGGGCACCGCCTGCATCATCGGCAGCGTGGCGACCCAGCATATTTACGGCTTGCTGTTTCGCGTACTGTGGCCCCTGAGTGCCGGGCGCTGCTTCGTGCGCAGGCAATTGCCCTTTGCCGAAGAGCTGCAACGTGCCAGCCGCGAGCATCCGGTGTTTGCCTGGGTGGCGAGCCCGGCCCTGCTCAAGCGCATGGGTGACAATCTTGACTGGCCGCAGATGCGCGCCGTGCGACGCGTTTTTTCCTCCGGGGGCGCGCTGCCCGAGTCCGCCGCCGTCAGCCTGCACCAGCGCCTGGGCCAGTGGCCGACGGAGATCTTCGGCAGCTCGGAAACCGGCGGTATTGCCTGGCGTCAGGGCGATGCGCTGTGGCAGGCATTCGACGCTGTCGAGCTGAGTCAGGATGCCGATGGCGCTTTGCGTATCCGCTCCAGCTACATGCCCCCTGGTCATGTCGAGCAGACGGCGGATGCCGTGCGCATGAGCGCAGACGGCCGCTTCCAGTTGCTCGGCAGGCTCGACCGGATCGTCAAGCTGGAAGAGAAACGTATTTCGCTGGCTGCGCTGGAGCAGGCCCTCGGCCTGCACGACTGGGTCGGTGAAGCGCGCTTTGGCGTGGTGCAGGGCAACCGCGCCTCACTGGGGGCGCTGACGGTACTGAGCGCCAGCGGGCTGAACGCACTGCGTGACATTGGCCGTCGCACGCTGACGCAAACCTTGCGCCAGCACCTGAGCGCCCACTGCGAAGCCATCGCCCTGCCCCGCCGCTGGCGCCTGCTCAGCCAGTTGCCGGTCAACGCCCAGGGCAAGCTGCCGCAAGTGCAGATCAACGCGTTGCTGGCTGCCCCGCGTGGCGCAGCGCCCGAGGTCATCACCGAAGCGTTTGATCAGGGCCAATGGCGCCTGCAACTGCGCGTGCCGCCTGACCTCGCCTGTTTCAGTGGTCACTTCCCCACAGCGCCAGTGCTGCCCGGCGTGGTCCAGATCGACTGGGCGATGTCCCTCGGGCAACGCCTGCTGGGCTTTACCGGCAGGTTTGCCGGCATGGAAGTGATCAAGTTCCAGCAACTGGTACGCCCAGGCGACCTGCTTGAACTGACCCTGCGTTTCGACGCCGAACGCGGCAAACTGTATTTCGCCTTCACCCGCGACACCGCCGCCTGCTCCAGCGGCCGCATCGTGCTGGAGGTGGCCGATGCCTGAGTTGAAAAGCCAGGCCCCATCGCGGGCAAGCGCGCTTTCAGTTAAAAAAACACAACTTTCTGATTTGAAATACTTTTCTGCGGGAGCGCACGAGCACCGCGAGGCCGCGATAGCGGTCTGTGCACTACACCGCTATCGCGGCCTCGCGATGCTCGTGTGCTCCTACGGGCTCCGTGTCTGCTGCGCAAAAGCGCGGCGTCTGCAGAACGGGGAATTGCCTATGACAAAGCGCTTGCGTCGCAACAGCCGCGCCGCAAACAGGAGCTGTTCGCCACCCCTGCCTTCCCCCACACCAAGGCTCAGTCATGCATAACCCCTGCGCGATCATTCCCGTGTTCGATCACGAACGAGCCGTGCCTGCGGTGGTTGCGGCGGTGCTCGCCGCCGGGCTGCCCTGCGTGCTGGTGGATGACGCCAGCAGCGCCGCGTGCGCCGCCGTATTGCGCCAGCTGACAGAGCATGATGCGGTGTTTCTGGTGACCCTGACGACCAATCAGGGCAAGGGTGGCGCCGTCATGAGCGGTTTTCGCGAGGCCCGGCGCCTTGGCTTCACCCATGCACTGCAAGTGGACGCCGACGGCCAGCATGACCTCACAGACCTGGCGCTGTTTCTCGAGGCATCACGGCAGCAGCCGGATGCGCTGATATGCGGCTATCCACACTTCGACGCCAGCGTGCCCAAAGGCCGCTTGTACGCTCGCTATCTCACCCATTTCTGGGTCTGGGTCAACAGCCTGTCGCTGCAGATCAAGGATTCCATGTGCGGCTTTCGCGTCTACCCGCTGGCGCCTGTGCTGCACCTGATCGACAGCGTAGAGCTGGGCAGACGCATGGACTTCGATTCGGAAATCCTGGTGCGCCTGTCCTGGCGTAACCAGCCCATGCACTGGCTGCCGGTCAAGGTGGATTACCCCCAGGACGGCCTGTCACATTTCCGCCTGTTTCACGACAACGCGCTGATCACCCGAATGCACACCAGACTGTTCTTCGGCATGCTCGGGCGCTTGCCGCTGATCCTCTGGCGACGGTGGTTGCCATGAGCGAAGACGCACAGAAAAAACACTGGGCGGCGCATCAGGAGCGCGGCAGTTTTCTGCTGATGAAACTCACCGCCTGGGGCGTCCGCCATCTGGGCCGACGTCTACTGAGCCCGGTGCTGCATGGCATCGTGCTGTACTTTTTCCTGTTCGGCCGTCAGGCCCGCAAGAGCGCGTGGGAATATCAGCGGCGGCTTGCGCACTGGAGCGCGCGCCCTGAACTGATGCCCACACATCGGCGCGTGTTCGGCCAATTCATGGCCTTCGCCGATTCGCTGCTGGACAAGCTCGACGTGTGGAACGGCAAGCTGAGCCTGGAACAGATTGAAATTGTCGACCCGGCGCTGCTGCGTAACCAGCTTCGCGGCGAGCGCGGGCAAATGCTGGTCGGCGCCCACCTGGGCAACCTTGAGGTGTGTCGGGCGCTGGCCGAACTGGGCGAGAAAGTCACCATGAACGTGCTGGTGCACACCAAGCACGCCGAGCGTTTCAATCGTTTGCTGGGGGAAGCGGGGGCCACCAATCTGCGGCTGATTCAGGTCAGCGAGCTGGACCCTGCCGTCATGCTGCAACTGAGCCAGCGCCTCGATGAGGGCGAATGGCTGGCGATTGCCGGCGACCGTGTGGCGTTGCACGGCGGGCGCAACGCGCGGGTTGATTTCCTGGGCGCCCCGGCGGCATTGCCGCAAGGCCCATGGTTGCTGGCAGGCCTGCTCAAATGTCCGATCAACCTGCTGTTCTGCCTGAAAAAACCGGGCGGCTATCAGGTGACGCTGGAACCGTTCGCCGACGCCATCGAATGGCGCCGCAGCGACCGTCAGCAAGTCATTGCCAGCTACGCCCAGCGTTACGCCGATCGCCTCGGCCACTATTGCCTGCAGGCGCCGCAACAGTGGTTCAATTTCTACCCTTTCTGGAAGTCCGATGACAGATCAAATCCTTGAGCCGGTCACTTTCGGCGAACGCGCGCTGCTGATCGAGGACGTGCTGGCCGTGGCCAACCGCCAGGCCAGGACGACCCTGCAAGACGATCCCGACTATCGCCAGCGCATCGCCAGAGGCGCGCAGTTTCTGGACTCCCTGCTGGACAAGGAGGGCGTGATCTATGGCGTGACCACCGGCTACGGCGATTCCTGTGTCGTGGCGGTGCCGCTGCAGCACGTTGAAGCACTGCCGCGTCACCTTTACACCTTCCATGGGTGTGGCCTGGGCAAACTGCTGGACGCGCAGGCCACACGAGCGGTGCTGGCGGCGCGGCTGCAATCGTTGTGTCACGGCGTGTCCGGGGTGCGAGTGGAACTGCTTGAGCGGCTGCAGGCGTTTCTCGATCAGGACGTGCTGCCACTGATCCCGGAAGAAGGCTCGGTCGGCGCCAGCGGTGACCTGACGCCGCTGTCTTATGTGGCGGCGACCCTCTCCGGCGAGCGCGAAGTGATGTTTCGCGGCGAGCGCCGCCCGGCGCTGGACGTGCATCGCCAGCTGGGCTGGCAGCCACTGGTGCTGCGCCCCAAGGAAGCGCTGGCGCTGATGAACGGCACGGCGGTCATGACCGGCCTCGCGTGCCTGGCTTTCGCCCGCGCCGACTACCTGCTGCAGTTGGCCACGCGCATCACGGCAATGAACGTGATTGCGTTGCAGGGTAACCCCGAGCATTTCGACGAGCGCCTGTTCAAGGCCAAACCGCATCCCGGGCAGATGCAGGTGGCGGCGTGGCTGCGCCAGGATCTGGCCATTGATGCTCCTGCCGCGCCGCTGCATCGTCTGCAGGACCGTTACTCGCTGCGTTGCGCGCCGCATGTGCTGGGCGTGCTGGCGGACAGCCTGAACTGGCTGCGTTCATTCATTGAAATCGAGCTCAACAGCGCCAACGACAACCCGATCATCGACGCCGAAGCCGAGCGCGTGCTGCACGGCGGGCATTTCTACGGCGGGCACATTGCGTTCGCCATGGACAGCCTGAAGAACCTGGTGGCCAATGTCGCCGATCTGCTGGATCGGCAACTCGCGCTGCTGGTGGATGAGCGCTATAACCATGGCCTGCCAGGCAACCTGTCCGGTGCGCCAGCGGATCGCGCCATGCTCAATCATGGCTTCAAGGCGGTGCAGATCGGCACCAGTGCCTGGACCGCCGAAGCGCTGAAGAACACCATGCCGGCCAGCGTGTTTTCACGTTCCACCGAATGCCACAATCAGGACAAGGTCAGCATGGGCACCATCGCGGCCCGCGACGCCATCCGGGTGCTGGAGCTGACCGAGCAGGTTGCCGCTGCCACCTTGATCGCCGCCAACCAGGGTGTCTGGCTGCGCGGCAGAGCCGCCGATGCGCGCCCCTTGCCGCCTGCGCTTGCCGCCATGCATGTGCAACTGACAAAAGACTTCGCGCCGGTGATCGAAGACCGTGCGCTGGAAGGCGAACTGCGCCTGTGCCTGCAACGCATCGCCGACCGGCACTGGAGGCTGCATGCGTAGCCCGGGCGTGTTACACCTCGACACCGAGGTGCTGGTGCCGTTTTTCGACGTCGATTCCATGAACGTGGTCTGGCACGGGCACTACATCAAATACCTGGAAGTCGCCCGCTGTGCGCTGCTTGATCACATCGGCCACACCTACACGCAGATGCTCGAATCCGGCTATGCCTGGCCGATCATCGACATCCAGCTGCGCTACGTACGCGGCGCGGTGTTCGGGCAACGCCTGATCGTGCGCGCCAGCCTGGTGGAATGGGAGAACCGCTTGAAGATCAACTACCTGATCAGCGATGCCGCAACCGGTGAACGCATGACTCGCGCCACCACCACCCAGGTGGCGGTACTGATTGCGAACCGGGAGATGCAACTGGCCTCGCCAGCGGTCTTTACCGAGGCTGTCGCGCGGGTGCTGAAATGAATAAAGCCAACCCAAGACCTGTAGGAGCTCACGAGCACCGCGAGGCAGCGATAGCGGTCTGCCTGACGCACCGCCATCGCTGCCTCGCGCTGCTCGTGAGCTCCTACAGGAAAAGCATTTCGGGATTTTTCCTGCTGGCGCTGCTGTGCCTGTCCCCCCTGGCCCAGGCCTTTGATCTGCAACAGCTCAGCAATCAACTGGCCAAACCTGCGGTGGTGCGCGGTCAGTTCATTCAGGAAAAACACCTGCGCGCCCTGCCCGCCCCGCTGATCAGCAAAGGCCAGTTCGTGCTGGCCAGGGATTTCGGCCTGTTATGGCTGTTGCAGACGCCGCTCAAGCAGGATTACCGCATCAACGCCGCCGGTATCGCCCGACGCGATCCGTCGGTGCCTGGCGGCTGGCAGCTGCTGCCGGGCAAAAGTGCCGGTGCCGAGCAGAACCGTCTGTTCCTCGCCGTTCTGCAGGGCGACAGCAGTGGCTTGCAGCGCGATTTCGACCTGCAGCTCACAGGCGATGCCAACGCCTGGCAGCTGAACCTGGTCCCGCGCTCATTGTTGCTGCAGCAGGTATTTCGGCAAATCAATATTACCGGCGGCGAACTGGTGCAACGCATCGAACTGCTGGAAACCCAGGGTGACAGCACTGTGCTGCGCATGCTCGACAGTACCAGCGCGCCCGCCCTGAACGATGCGCAGCGGCATGACTTTGCGCAGTGAGCGGCTGCTGCCGCGCCTGTTCCTGATCCTGCTGCTGGCAGTCATGGCCGTGGCTGGCTGGCAGTGGCGAAATGGTGCGCCGTTATCGGCCAACCTGATGGAACTGGTGCCCGGTGGCAGCCCTGATGCCCTTGAGCTGCGCGCGGAACAGCGCATTCAGGAGCCGTTGAACCGCGAGCTGCTGGTGCTGGTGGGCCACGCTGATCGTCAACGCGCCATCGAGCTGGCCAGGCAACTGGGCGAGCAATGGCAGGCCAGCGGGCTGTTCGACAAGGTGCAGTGGAACCTGCAGGCTGATCTTCCCGCGTTGCGCAGCCAGTTGTTGCAGGGCCGCGTGGCGATGTTGCCAGCGGCGGATCGCGCGCAGTTGATCGACAACCCGCAAGCGTTCATCCAGCAGCGGGTGCAGAGCCTGTTCGACCCCTTCAGTGGTTTCAGCCTGGTGGCCGGTCAGGACGACTGGCTGGGCCTGACCCTGCGCATCCAGAGTGGCATGCCGCGACACGCCAACGTGCAGCCCGACATCGGCAGCGGCGCGCTGATTGCCAGCGCCGATGGCCAGGACTGGGTGCTGCTGCGCGCGCGTACCCGAGGCAATGCATTCGACATGCAGTTGCCCTTGCAGGTCGCTGATCTGCTCGGCGCTGCGCGGCAACAGGCGGCCCAGGTCGATGCACACCTGCTGGCGGCCAGCGGCCTGCTCTACGCAGCCGACGGCCAGCGCCAGGCCAGTCGCGAAATCACCTGGGTCGGCGGCGGCGCCACCCTGGGCATTCTGCTGCTCCTGCTGCTGGCGTTTCGTCGCTGGCGTGTGTTGCTGGCCTTCGTCCCGGTGCTGGTCGGCATGCTGTTTGGTGCAGTGGCCTGCGTGGCGCTGTTCGGTCACATGCATGTGATGACGCTGGTGCTCGGTTCCAGCCTGATCGGCGTCGCGGTGGATTACCCGCTGCATTACCTGTCCAAGAGCTGGAGCCTGAAACCCTGGCACAGCTGGCCAGCACTGCGCCTGACGTTACCTGGCCTGAGCCTGAGCCTGGCGACCAGTTGCATCGGTTATCTGGCGCTGGCCTGGACGCCATTCCCGGCGCTGACGCAGATCGCCGTGTTTTCCGCAGCAGGCCTGGTGGGCGCTTATCTGACTTCGGTCTGCCTGCTTCCCGCATTGCTGCGCAACACTCAATTAAACCCGGCGCAATGGCCGCTGCACCTGGCCGAACGCTTGCTCGCCTGGCGCGAACAGCTGCTGCGCCGGGTCAGCACGCCCATATTGCTGACTGTACTGCTGGCGTTCTGCGCAGGCGGTCTGTGGCAACTGACGACAAAAAACGACATCCGCCAGTGGGTTTCGGCACCGCCGTCGCTGACCGGTGAAGCCCAAGACATTGCGCGGATCACCGGTTTCCAGCCCACCAGCCAGTTCTTCCTGGTCCAGGGCAAAGATCAGCAAGAGTTGCTGGAGCGCCAGCGCGCACTGACCCAGCGCCTTGATCAACTGGTCAATCTCAATGAGCTACAGGGCTATCTGGCCCTCAACCAACTGGTTAGCTCGGCTGCGCAGCAGGCTGCCACCCGCGCTGCGCTGGGTCAGTTGCCTGCACACTGGCAGCCGCTGGTGGACGTCGGTGTGCCCGCCAGCGCCTTGCAAGCCGAGCTGGATCAGCTGCAGGCGCTGCCGCCAGTGGACATCGACGCTGCGCTGGCCGGCCCGCTGGGGGAGCCCTGGCGCGCGCTGTGGCTGGGCGCCAGCGATGATGGCGTTGCCGGACTGGTCAGTTTGCAAGGGTTGAACAATCCGACGCTGCTGCGCGCCCAGGCGCAGGACTTGCCCGGCGTGCGTCTGGTGGACCGGCTGGGCCAACTCAACAGGGTGTTTGCCGCCACGCAGATCAGCGCGGCAGAGCTCAAGCTGTTGTCCTGCGTGCTGATCGTGCTGTTGCTGATGATGCCGTTCGGTCTCGTCGGCGCCCTGCGCATCGTTGCCCTGCCGCTGCTGGCGGCGCTGTGCAGCCTGGCCAGCCTGGGTTGGCTCGGCCAGCCACTGACTCTGTTCAGCCTGTTCGGCCTGTTGCTGGTAACCGCGATCAGTGTCGATTACGCAATTCTCATGCGCGAGCAGATCGGGGGCGCAGCAGTCAGTTTGCTGGGCACCTTGCTGGCCGCCGTCACCACCTGGCTGTCATTCGGCCTGCTGGCCGTCTCCGGCACTCCGGCCATCAGCAATTTCGGCCTGTCGGTCAGCCTGGGGCTGGCGTTCAGCTTCATGCTCGCGCCTTGGGCGGCGGACCGACGCAAACCCGCCACCGCGGGACCCGCCAGTGCCGGGAAAGCCGCAGAGGATTTGCCGTGTATTTGATGGCTGCCCCCGTACGGCGTGGGACCGGCTTCAGCCGCGCAGGCGTCAGAGGCCAAACGGCGAATGTCGGGGCTGGCGCATGATGGTGTTGGCTGCGGCGACCCGGCTGCCTGCCCTGCCGCGCATAGCCCGCACGCCCTCGCTCTCTAATCTGCCTAATGAACACTCAAGGAAATCCTGTGCCCATCATTGATAGGGAATGTCGCACGGTCGTGGTCATCGGTGCCGGCCCCGCCGGGGCTATTGCCGCTGCGCTGCTCACGCGCAAAGGCCACGACGTGCTGATTATCGAGCGCCAGCAGTTTCCGCGTTTTTCCATCGGCGAAAGCCTGCTGTCTCACTGCCTGGATTTTGTCGAAGAGGCGGGCATGCTCGACGCAGTCAACGCGGCGGGTTTACAGAAAAAGAACGGCGCAGCATTCGCCTGGCGCGATCAATACAGCGAGTTCGATTTCGGCGACACCTTCAGCGAAGGCAAACCGACCACCTTTCAGGTGCAGCGCGGTGAGTTCGACAAATTGCTCGCCGACCAGGCACAGCTGCAAGGCGTGGAAATCCGTTATCAGGAAGCAATCATCGCCGCTGACTTCGCCGCCCCGCAGCCCGTGCTTAGCGTGCAACGCGACGATGGCAGCGAGTATCAGGTGCAGGCACGTTTCGTGCTCGACGCCAGCGGTTATGGTCGCGTGCTGCCGCGCCTTCTGGACCTTGAAGCGCCGTCGAACTTCCCCCTGCGCCAGGCTGTTTTTACCCACATCGAAGACCACATCGACCCGGCGACCTTCGACCGCGAGAAGATCCTGGTCAGCATTCATCCCGAGCATCGCGACGTCTGGTTCTGGTCGATCCCGTTCAGCGATGGCCGCTGCTCGCTGGGCGTGGTGGCGGCCGTGGAACGCTTCAGGGACCGCCCCCAGGACCTGGACGCCTGCCTGCGCGCGTTCGTCGATGAAACCCCGCACCTCAAGGCACTGCTGAAGAATGCCGTGTGGGACACCCCGGCGCGCACCCTCGGCGGCTACTCGGCCAACGTCACCACTCTGCACGGCCCAGGCTTCGCCCTGCTGGGCAACGCGGCGGAGTTTCTCGATCCAGTGTTCTCGTCCGGCGTGACGATTGCCATGCGCTCGGCGAGCATGGCCGCCGCAGTGCTGCATCGCCAGTTGCAAGGCGAAAGCGTTGACTGGGAAAGCGAATTTGCACTGCCGCTCAAGCGCGGTGTGGACACCTTTCGCGCCTATGTCGAAGGTTGGTACGACGGCACGTTCCAGGACGTGATTTTCTATCAGCAAAGCAAACCGGAGATCCGCCGCATGATCTGCTCGATCCTCGCAGGCTACGCCTGGGACCTGCGCAATCCGTTTGTCGGCGAACCCAGGCGACGCCTGCGCATGCTGTCCGAAATCTGCGCGAGCAGCACGCCATGAACCGGCCATTCCTCAGCGACAGCTACGTCGAAGAAACCCGCTTCGGCTTGTGGTTCCTGCGCAGTCACGTGTGGCAGTACCGCGTGCTGCGGGTGGCCATCAATGATCTGCGCAGCCTCTTCGACCAGCCTCCACCAGGCCAGCCGGTACTGCTCGATGCCGGTTGCGGTCAGGGCAAATCGTTCCGGCAACTGACACAGGTGTTCGCGCCGTCGCGCCTGCTGGGAGTGGACGCCGACCCGGACAGCCTGACCACCAGCCGCGCAGAAGCCCGCACCCTGGGTATCGACATCGAGTTGCTGGGCAGCGATTGCGCCGCGTTGCAACTGCCCGACGCCTGCGTCGATCTGCTGTTCTGCCACCAGACGTTCCACCATCTGGTGGAGCAGGAACAGGCGCTGGCGGAGTTCTATCGCGTGCTCAAGCCGGGCGGCTATCTGCTGTTCGCCGAATCCACGCAAGCCTACATCGACACCTGGGTCATCCGCTGGCTGTTTCGTCATCCGATGCAGGTGCAAAAGAGCGCCGAACACTACCTGCAGATGATCCGCGACCAGGGCTTTCAGTTTGGCGCGCAGAACGTGTCTTATCCATACCTGTGGTGGAGCCGCGCCAGGGATTTCGGCCTGCTCGAACTACTCAAGCTGCGCAAACCCATGCCCATCGGCCAGCGCGAGGAAACCCTGGTCAATGTGGTGGCGCGCAAACCTCTGGCTGGAGCCGCGTCATGATCCGTGCATTGTTGTTCACCTGTTTACTGCTGCTCGGCGCCTGCGCCAGCCAGGCACCGCTGCCTGCCTCGGTGCCGCATCTGCAATTGCCGATGCAACTGCACATTCAACGGCAACAGGCGGATCAGCGTCAGGACTGGTTGCTGGTGATCCAGCAGGAAAACGCTGGCCTGCGCTGGTCGCTGATGGACCCACTGGGCATCCCGCTGGCCCGGCAACGGTTGATTGACGGCAAATGGCAGGCCGACGGCCTGTTGCCGCCCAACGCTGAGGCGCGGGAGTTGTTTGCCGCCTTGCTGTTTGCGCTGACCCCTGATGCCGAGTTGCCCGCGACTTACCCGAGCACCCAACGGCGGGGCACCCAGCGCATCCTGTATGCCCGTTGGGGAGTCGAATACCGCAGCGCTGACAGTTTCAGACTGAGTGTGAAAACCGCGCCCGACCAGGCCAGGCTGAGCTATGGCGTGAGCCCGTTGAGCAACGGAGGTACGCCATGAGCGCTTACCTGAATGCATTGGGCGTTATCTGCTCGCTGGGCAGTGGCCGCGAAGAAGTGGCGCGCCGCCTCTTCGCCGCCGACACCTCAGGCATGGTCGAAGAAGGCGGCTGGGTGCCCGAACGCGTACTGCCGGTGGGCGCGGTGAAGGCTGCGCTGCCAGCGATACCTGAGCACCTGCCGACACACCGCAGCCGCAACAATCAGTTGCTGATGGCGGCCGCGCTGCAGATCGAAGGCGATATCCGGCAGGCCATCGAGCGCTTCGGCCACAACCGCATCGGCGTGATTCTCGGCACCAGCACCTCTGGCATCGACGAGGCAAGCAAAGGCATCGGCCACTGGTTGCAGGACGGGCAGTTCCCTGACAGCTATCACTATCAGCAACAGGAGCTGAGCGCGGCGGCAACCTTCCTCGCCCAGTGGCTGCAGCTGAGCGGCCCGGCCTACGTGATCTCCACCGCCTGCACCTCAAGCGCCCGCGCCCTGCTAAGTGCCCGCCGGGCGCTGGACATGGGGCTGTGCGACGCGGTGTTGTGTGGCGGCGTCGATACCTTGTGCAAGCTGACGATCAACGGTTTCTCGGCGCTCGAAGCCGTCTCGCAACAGCGCTGCAATCCGTTTTCACGCAACCGCAACGGCATCAACATCGGGGAAGCCGCCGTGTTGTTTCTGATGACCCGCGAGCCTGCCGACGAGCATTCGATTGCCCTCCTCGGCGCAGGCGCGACGTGCGACGCGCACCATATCTCGGCGCCGGAGCCCAGCGGGCTGGGTGCCCGCCAGGCCATGCAACTGGCGCTGGACGATGCCGGGCTGCAAGCTGCGCAGATCGATTATCTGAATCTGCATGGCACGGCCACGCCGCTCAACGACGCGATGGAAAGCCTGGCCGTGCACGCCGTCTTTCCACATGGCGTGGCCTGCTCGTCCACCAAACCACTGACCGGCCACACCCTCGGCGCGGCCGGCGCGCTGGAAGCAGCCTTTTGCTGGCTCAGCCTGGCGCCTGCCAACACCGCGCAAGCGCTACCGCCGCAGGCCTGGGACGGCGACGCTGATCCGGCCCTGCCTGCGCTGCACTGGGCCACTGCGCAGTCGCGCTTGCCGCCACACACCCCGCGCCACCTGATGAGCAATTCCTTTGCCTTTGGTGGCAACAACATCAGCGTGATTATCGGAGACGCCCCATGATCGACTGGCCGCTCGCCGAACTGCTGCCTCATGCTGGCGACATGATCCTGATTGATCAGGTGCTGGCGTTTGACGAAGAACAGATTCACACCCGCCTGACCGTCACGCCCGGCGGCCTGTTCAACCGCGCCAACGGCGACATGCCCGCCTGGGTCGGCATCGAGCTGATGGCGCAGACCATCGCCGCCTATGCCGGTTGTCTGGCACGCCGCCGCGGTGAACCGGTCGAGCTGGGCTTTCTGCTGGGCAGCCGCAAATTCGAATGCAATGTCGAGCACTTCCCGGTGGGGAGTGAGTTGACCATCCACGCGCTGCGCTCGCTGCAGGACGACAATGGCATGGGTGTGTTCGAATGCCGTCTGACCGGGCCGGACATCGAAGCCTGCGCCCGACTCAACGTGTTCTGCCCGCCGGAACCTGCTCACTATCTGGCTCAAGGAGCCCGCGCATGACTGATTCGATACTGGTAACCGGCTCCAGCCGTGGCATTGGCCGGGCCATCGCCCTGCGCCTGGCGCAGGCGGGGTTCGACCTGATCCTGCACTGCCGCAATGGCCGCAACGATGCCGAAGCGGTCCAGGCTGAAATCGTCGCCATGGGCCGTCAGGCCCGCGTGCTGCAATTTGACGTGGCCGATCGTGCCACCTGCAAAGCCATTCTTGAAGCCGACGTGGAGACCCATGGCGCCTATTACGGTGTGGTACTCAACGCCGGACTGACCCGCGATGGCGCGTTTCCCGCGCTCAGCGAGGATGACTGGGACGTGGTCCTGCGTACCAACCTGGACGGTTTCTACAACGTGCTGCACCCGGTCATGATGCCGATGATTCGTCGTCGCGCAGCAGGGCGCATCGTCTGCATCACGTCGGTATCGGGGCTGATCGGCAATCGCGGGCAGGTCAACTACAGCGCCTCGAAGGCCGGTCTGATCGGCGCCGCCAAGGCGCTGGCCATCGAACTGGGCAAGCGCAAGATTACGGTCAACTGCGTCGCGCCCGGCTTGATCGATACGGCCATGCTCGACGAAAACGTGCCGGTGGAAGAACTGATGAAGATGATCCCGGCGCAACGCATGGGCACCCCGGAAGAAGTGGCGGGTGCGGTGAATTTTCTGATGTCGGCGGAAGCGTCCTACATCACCCGTCAGGTCCTGGCAGTCAACGGAGGCCTGTGTTGATGAAACGCGTGGTCGTCACCGGCATGGCCGGCATTACCTCGCTGGGCAGGGACTGGGCCAGCATCGCTGGCAACTTCGACGCCAACCGCAGCGGCATCCGGCGCATGGCGGAATGGGATCGCTTCACTGAGCTGAACACCCGCCTGGCGGGCCCCATCGACGATTTTGCCGTGCCCTCGCACTGGACGCGCAAGCAGCTGCGCAGCATGGGCCGGGTATCACGCCTGGCCGTCGGCGCTGCCGAACAGGCGCTGATCGGTGCCGGATTGCTCAACGACCCGATCATTCGTGACGGGCGCATGGGCACGGCCTGTGGTTCATCCACCGGCAGCACCGACGAGATCATGGCGTTCGGCAACATGCTGCTCAACTCCGTGGCCGAAGGCCTCAACGCCAACTCCTACGTGCGCATGATGCCGCACACGACCGCTGCGAACATCAGCATTTTCTTCGGCCTGACCGGTCGCCTGATCCCCACTTCCAGCGCCTGCACCAGCGGCAGCCAGGGCATCGGCTACGCCTACGAGTCGATCAAGTTCGGCCGCCTGCCGCTGATGCTGGCCGGGGGTGCCGAGGAGCTTTGCCCGACCGAAGCCATGGTCTTCGACGCGCTATACGCTACCAGCCTGAAGAACGATGCGCCGCAGACCAGCCCGCGGCCCTACGACAGCGGCCGCGATGGCCTGGTGATTGGTGAAGGCGGCGGCATGCTGGTGCTCGAAGAGCTTGAGCACGCGCTGGCCCGTGGCGCGCACATCCACGCCGAACTGGTGGGCTTTGGCAGCAATGCAGACGGCGCCCACAGCACGCGGCCGGAGCAGGCGACCATGCGCCGGGCCATGGAGCTTGCCCTGGAAGACGCCAACCTGCCTCCGCAAGCCATTGGCTACGTCAATGGCCACGGCACGGCCACCGAGCAGGGCGACATTGCCGAAACCCTGGCCACCAGCAGCCTGTTCGGCTCGCGCATGCCCATCAGCTCGCAGAAAAGCTTCCTCGGCCACACCCTGGGCGCGTGTGGCGCGCTGGAGTCGTGGTTCTGCATCGAAATGCTCAACCGCGACCGCTACATCCACACCATGAATCTGGAGGACGTCGACCCCCGCTGTGGCGAGCTCGACTACCTGCGCGGCGCGCCGCGCACCATGAGCCATGAATACGTGATGAACAACAATTTTGCCTTTGGCGGCGTCAACACCTCGTTGATCTTTCGCCGCTGGTCGTGAATGACGGACTGAGGAATAAAGGGAATGAATCTGATCCACCGCATCATTTCGCTGGCGGCTTTGGTTGTGCTGCTAGGAGGCTGTACCAACAAACCGGTGTACAACGCCAAGGAAAGCTTTTCAAGCGACATGGGCTTGAACAACGGGCAAATGAGCCGCGCCATCATCACCGCCCTGAACGATCGGCAGTGGGTGGTGCAGTCAGTCAAGCCGGGCATGATCAAGGCCGCCATCACTGTTCGCAATCGTCATCACGCGGAAGTCGACATTCCGTACACAACGACGTCGTTTGAAATCGACTACCGCAGCAGCACCGGTCTGGATTACGCAGACGGAAAGATCCACGGCAACTACAACCGCTGGGTTAACCGCCTTCGCGCCAACATCCTCAAGGAGCTGGCCATTGACCCGAACATCGAGACGGTAAACGCCCTGGGTATTGTCAACGAGGGCGTCGAAGGTGCTACTTACCTGAGTTTCCGTGAAGGAGTGCGACGCGCCACCGAGGCGGGGCTGTTGGACGGCAGTGTGAAATTCTATCTGGCAGGTGAGTCACTGCCTGCTCAGGTGCACACACTGGACACCGTGAGCAGCGCCCGCAAGACCAATGGCAGCAACAAATCAGATGAGGAAGCCTGCTACTGGGCACTGCAATCATCACTGATCACGCTGCAGAATGCCGCGAAGAAAGCCAGTGCCAACGCCGTCATCAACATCGCTAGCGTCGACAATCGGAGCCTGTACAAGGACACGGAAAAATTCCAGTGCCGCGCGGGCACGCTGATCGCAAGTGTCGCGCTGCGGGGGGATCTGGCGCAGATCAAGTAAGGCACATGAACAGAGCTGTCCAGGCAAGCGCGTTATCGCCTTAGTGCTGCGAGCCGAGCCCTGCCCTTTGTGTCACCAGTTGCACAAACGCCCTGGCCCTGGGCGACTGCTGATCCTTGCGCTGCACCAGCCACACGGCGCTGGTGGCGTCGGGGTCGAGCAGGGTGCGATAGACCACGCCATCGATTCTCATGCGTCGGTAGGAAGCAGGCAATACCGTGACCCCCAACCCTGCGGCCACCAAGCCGATAATCGTCATGACCTCCCCGGCTTCCTGGGTGATCTTGGGGCTGAAACCTGCTGCCCGTGCCAGATCGAACAACTGCGCATAGAGCCCGCTGCCGTAGGTCCGCGGGAAGAACACAAACGGCTCGTGCGCCAACGCGCAAAGCTGCAAACCCTGATCGCTACCCTGCGCCAGTGGGTGGTCGGCGTTGATGATCGCCACCAGCGGCTCGCGCAACAGCTCCACCACCCGCAGCGACTCCGGCAATGCCAGCGGCCGCATGATGCCAACGTGAATGGACTCATCCTCAAGACCGGCGGCCACTTCCCGACTGTTCATTTCCTGCAGCGCCAGATGCACGTCAGGGAAGCGCTGGCGAAAGGCGAAGATGGCCTGCGGAATACTGGAGGTGAACGGCGCCGAGGTGGTGAAGCCGACTTTCAGCTCGCCCAGTTCCCCCGCCTGTGCACGACGGGCGACGTCCGCCGCTTTGTCGGCTTGCGCCAGCACCAGGCGCGCTTCGTCGAGGAACAGTCGACCCGACTCACTTAACTGCACCCGCCGGTTGGTACGCTCGAACAGCCGCGTCCCCAACTCATGCTCAAGCGCCTGAATCTGCTGGCTCAACGGCGGCTGAGAAATCCCCAGCAGTTGAGCGGCGCGACCGAAGTGCAGCTCTTCGGCCACGGCAATGAAGTAACGCAAATGGCGTAATTCCATGATTTTTCCATCAAGTCGTTTTACCTATCAAACAGGTCGAACAATATATTGGAAAGAATAATTAGCCCGCTATATTCTTTTTCCATGCCCATCCAACGCTTGAGGTCCATGTGAAGCCTGTCGCCATTCCCTCCTCGCCGGCTCAGTCGCCTTCGCCTGAAACGGACATTCCCCTGGGCGACATTTACATCGAAAAAGACACGCCGTTGTTCATGCGCACTGTCCTGGCGTTGTTCGCCGGAGGCTTTGCGACCTTTGCGCTGCTGTACTGCGTGCAGCCGATGATGCCGGTGCTGTCGCGCGAGTTCTCCATTAATGCGGCGCAGAGCAGCCTGATCCTGTCAGTCTCCACCGCCACCCTGGCGCTGGGCCTGCTCATTACCGGGCCGATTTCAGACCGGCTGGGGCGCAAACCGGTGATGGTCCTGGCACTGTTCTGCGCGGCGATTTTTACCCTGGCCAGTGCGCTGATGCCAAGCTGGCAAGGCGTGTTGATCACCCGGGCGCTGGTGGGCCTGTCGCTCAGCGGGCTGGCCGCGGTGGCGATGACCTATCTGAGCGAAGAAATCCACCCCAGCCACATCGGCCTGGCCATGGGCTTGTATATCGCCGGTAACGCCATCGGCGGCATGAGCGGCCGGGTGATTACCGGCGTGCTCATCGACTACGTGAGCTGGCACGTGGCGCTCATGGTGGTGGGCGCTCTGGCGCTGATGGCGGCGGCGGTGTTCTGGCGCATCCTGCCGCCCTCACGCAACTTCCGCCCGCGATCACTGCAGCCGCGCAGCCTGCTGGAAGGCTTTGTCATGCAGTTCCGCGATGCCGGCCTGCCCTGGCTGTTCCTTGAAGCCTTCCTGCTGATGGGCAGCTTCGTTACCCTGTTCAACTACATCGGTTATCGCCTGCTGGCCGAGCCGTACAGCCTCAGTCAGGCCGTGGTGGGTTTGTTTTCCGTGGTGTATCTGTCCGGCATCTACAGCTCGGCGAAGATCGGATCACTGGCCGACCGACTCGGCAGGCGTCAGGTGCTGTGGGCGGTCATCGTGCTGATGCTGGCGGGCGTCAGCCTGACGCTATTCGAACCGCTGGCGCTGGTGATCATTGGCGTGCTGATGTTCACGTTTGGTTTCTTCGGCGCACACTCGGTGGCCAGCAGCTGGATCGGCCGCCGCGCGCTCAAAGCCAAGGGCCAGGCCGCGTCGCTGTATCTGTTCAGTTATTACGCGGGTTCAAGCGTCGCCGGTACGGCAGGCGGTGTGTGCTGGCATTACGGCGGCTGGCACGGCATCGTGCTGTTTATCGGCATCCTGCTGCTGATCGCCCTCGCCGTCGCCTTGCGCCTGGCCAGGCTGCCGCCGCTGGGGGTGACGGCGCAGGTTTGAGACTACATACGACTGCCATGGGCGGTCGGTTGGCGAGGGGTTGGTTTTCCGAACGGATCTACGGTCAGCCATACAGATGGGTTTAGCGACAACTCATCGCTGCACCGCGATGCATTTGATTTCGACAAGCAGGCCCGGGCGCGCGAGTTCACTCACACCAATGCATGTCCACGCACAGGTTCCTTTCGGGAAGACCTCGTCTTTCACCCGCCTGAACATGGACATGTGATGGTGCATATCGACATGATAAGTCGTCATTTCCACTACATCTTCAAACGTGCAGCCACCGCAGGCCAGGACCAGGCGTAGATTATGCCACGCGGCCAGAAACTGCTTTTGAGGATCTTCAATGACCTTAAGATCTGGCGTACGGCCCACCTGACCTGCGCAGTAGAGGGTTCTTCCCACCTTCACAGCGGGTGCATAGCCAGCCTGTTGGTAAAGCAGCCTCATGTCATCCGGAACAATGATCTGACGATCATTCATGGCGATCACATCCAGGAAATTGATATATAAAAAACCAATCCACTGCCACAACACCCTCCAGTCAAATGACTGTTTCTCGGTGCGGCAATACGAAACTGACCGGCGTGTAACGCTGCTTCGGCAAGCCCCACATCACTGTAGGAGCCAACTTGTTGGCGAGGCATCCGTCCTGTGAAATCGGAAAACCGCCTCGCACCACGTTCGCGCCTACCAAGCTTTATCAACCGTGATACTGCGCCGACAACTCATGCACCGCTTCGATAAACGCCCCGGCGTGGGCCGGGTCAACTTCCGGGGTGATGCCGTGGCCGAGGTTGAAGACGTGGCCATCGCCGCTGCCGTAGCTGGCGAGGATGCGCGACACTTCCGCACGAATCGCTTGCGGGCTGGCGTACAGCACGGAAGGGTCCATGTTGCCTTGCAGCGCGACTTTGCCACCCACACGACGACGTGCATCGCCAATATTGGTGGTCCAGTCCAGGCCCAGCACGTCGGCCCCGGTGTCGGCCATGCTTTCCAGCCACTGCCCGCCGCCCTTGGTAAACAGGATAACCGGCACCTTGCGCCCATCGTTCTCGCGGATCAGACCGTTGACGATCTTCTGCATGTAAGCCAGCGAGAACTCCTGGTACGCCGCGTCGGAAAGGCTGCCACCCCAGCTGTCAAAAATCTGTACAGCCTGGGCACCGGCCATGATCTGGCCATTGAGGTAGGCAATGACCGACTGCGCCAGCTTGTCCAGCAGCAGGTGCATGGCCTGGGGGTTTTCGTAGAGCATGGCCTTGGACTTGCGGTGATCTTTCGACGAGCCGCCTTCGACCATGTAGGTTGCCAGTGTCCACGGGCTGCCGGAGAAACCGATCAACGGTACGCGGCCGTTGAGCTCGCGGCGGATGGTGCTGACCGCATCCATCACATAACCCAGGTCCTTGCGTGGGTCGGGGATCGGCAACGCCTCGATTTCAGCCAGGGTGGTGACGGTTTTCTTGAAACGCGGGCCTTCGCCAGTCTCGAAATACAGGCCCAGGCCCATGGCATCAGGAATGGTCAGGATGTCGGAAAACAGAATGGCGGCGTCCAGCGGATAGCGCTCAAGCGGTTGCAGCGTGACCTCACAAGCGAACTCCGGATTCATGCACAGACTCATGAAGTCCCCGGCTTTGGCGCGGCTGGCGCGGTATTCAGGCAGGTAACGACCCGCCTGACGCATCATCCAGACGGGAGTGACATCCACAGGCTGCCTGAGCAGGGCACGAAGGAAACGGTCGTTCTTCAAGGCAGTCATGTCGGCATCCGGTAAAAAAGTGCGGGCATTTTCTCAGACACGGACGCAAAAGGCACGGCAAGCGCCGTGCCTTTTATCTATCAGGGCGATTAGGCCCTGCTTAACTGATCAGACATGCTGCCTGTCACAACGTCCATCAAGCGGGTCACACCCTCGTTCTTCGATGAGGGTCAAGGATGGCGTCCGGTATCAAATGACCTTTCTGTTTGCCGCGCACCATTAGCAGCCGGTATGCCCCTCTGCCAGTGCTGCCTCCGACTCCGGGGAGGTCCAGCGACAAACGACCGGCATGGGAACGGTGAAGATGCCCGGCACGATCGAGATGAAACTTTTCCACGGCTTTTTCGACGGCGGCGCGCAAATTATTATCGGGCACCTTGTCTTGAATTTTCGCAAATTTGGGGCTGTCGAAAAAACCCTCTAAATTCACGGTGTAGCCTGGACGCGAGCTGCTGGTGGTTGGTTTGACCGGCATCAGTGATCCCGCCGGGTCGCTTGCCCCTTCGTTGCTTTTGCCGGGCCTGTGCGACGCTTGCTGTTTGAGTCTTTCCCACTTGTTGGGCTTGCCCCCCGCCAATCCGACCTCGCTGTGGCTCCACCCTCTCTGCTCGAAGAAACGGATGGGTTGCTGGTAGTAGGCATTTGGCCGACCGGACTCAATCAGCCTCCAGGTTGAAAACTCGGTGTCATAGCGCACCCGGTACGCGCGCCCATCTTGCTGGATATAAAAAGTGGGCTGCCCACCTGGATTGGCTTTTTCGAAAACGCCTTTGAACACCCCATCGGTACGCTGCGTCAAACCCTTCGGTATGTGGGCGACAGCAGCCTTGGGGGAGATCGTTGACGCCAGGGAGCCCGTGTGTGGCCTGGACGTGACCTTGGCACGCGTGGATGTCGGCAAACCATCGGTCAGCAATAACAGGGCCTGAGTGAAATGCAAAGGCGCATTGTTGCTATCGCGTACGCCCTGTGACAGCGCATAAAGACTGCGCAGAGCGGCCACTGGAAGGCGGACCTTGAACGGCGCGAACTCCAGCGCCAGCTCTCCGATTCTCTTGGTGAGGTCCCAGGCACTCTGCCAGTTGGCTTCCCAGTTGGACGTCGTTTGCTGGTCCGCCGCCCTGATCGCACGCCTCGCCTCATTGTCATACAGGG
This sequence comes from Pseudomonas viridiflava, assembly GCF_900585905.1. Lineage (GTDB taxonomy): Bacteria > Pseudomonadota > Gammaproteobacteria > Pseudomonadales > Pseudomonadaceae > Aquipseudomonas. The sequence goes on along the minus strand of NZ_UTVH01000121.1, from coordinate 233,016 downwards.
TGTGAAAGCAGTTCCCCTCGACAGGCTCATATTCAATCGGAAAATTGTATTGCGTTGCCGTCAACGAATGTCGAAGCGACGGACGCGCCTCCTCGTCAGCCATGCCGAGCAGGTAATCCAGAAACAGAGGATTTTGCAGGAGTGCCGGTCGTAGCGCCTTGACCTCGATCTCACGGACGGCAATGTGATCCGGTGCCAGAGGCGAGAACATTGCGACGCTGGCAACGCTCGAACTTGAGGTCGAACCAACGAAGAGGAGACCGTGCAGAAGCACGCCGTTGACACGCAATTGCCGCACTTCGACAGGGTGACCGTCTACCTTGGGCTGACCCATATCATCCACCGGCTGCTCGGTGATTGCCTCTATCCATCTGTACGCGCGATAGTCCCAGTGCGGCTTGAAGTCACCGGCCATTTTCGCCTCTATGGCATCCAGGCGCATTTGTGCCTGTAAGACATGCGCATACCGCTCCCGATACCAATCGCCCGAAGGGGATTGCAACAAGGTCTTGGTCAGAAAACGAACATAGTTCTCACCGACGTTCAGTTCTCGAACCAGCGTGAAGACATAGCGAGCAGTGAGGGCTGTGATGACCTGGCCATGATTGTCGACTGTGCGGGCGCTCAGCAGAAAGTCGATATCGATGATGGAAAGGTTTTCCAGGCACAGATCAGTGAGGGTTCGGCGTCGGACCGTGTAGGTGATATCGACCGGTGGAAATGCCGGATCCACGTAGCCTTCGCCGCCGATGCCCTCGAAAGGGACCGGGTCACTGTGGTAGGTCTCGACCACAACGTGGTCAGGGTCCAGGTCCAACCCTAGGTCACTGGTGAATCTCTCCTGAATTCTTGCCCGGGCGTAAGCACGTATTTCATCACGATCGCCATATTGGGCAACGCCCAGGAGCGCGGGTGTCTGCGCCTCAAGCAACGACTGGCGATAGGCATTGAAGGCTTTATTCCAGCAAGACCTGTCAGACTCTGAAGCATTCACCAGCCAGTCAGGCAACAGTTGTTGCTTGCCTGGGTCTGCGCCTGCCAGGTCAAACCATCCACCGTTGCGCTGCAGTGCGATGTCTGCGACCACCTGACGCAAACGCGCCAGGTCGAGTTCATGGCTCAGACCGAGAAGTGTCCGTTCGTGAGGCTCAAGCAGCGAGCTGACGGCACGATAAAAACTGTCGCTGCCACTCTCCTTGAAACCGTTTATTTCCCCTTCGCGCAGATTTTCAGCCAGGTAGTTACCCAGGCCGTCATGCCAGAGAACGAGGGCATTGTCGTCTGGGCCGGTTGGCTCATACCCTCGCACCCCAGGTTCGATCACCACCAGATCGCGATGGATTTTAGCCTGCATCAACTGGCGAGTGATTTCGCGCGCCAGCCTGTCACTGTCATCGTTGTAAGGCCGCAAGTGCAAGATACCGTCAATGGCGCGCACGCTGCGCCACTCGTTAACGGATGCCTCCAGGGCGTCCGAAAACGCCTGGGGCAGCAACCATGTTTCGAGGAACTTATCTTCCTCCGCGCTCGATAGGGGAAAGCGTTCCAGGAGTTCTTCGAGACGTGCCACTGGAACCCCCCAGTGGAGCTCCAGTAGCTCGCTCAGCACTGGCGACCGGTTGGCTGGCTGGAGCAAACCAAATGGCAGGAATGGGTTGATCGCAGGGGCCGAAGGATAGTCCGAACGGGCTGGATAGGCCAAAGAATCCAGAGGGGCCGCTGGGGCTGAATAGGCCAGAGAGTCCAAATGGGCCGGAAGGGCCGAGGGATCTCTCCTGAGGTTGGTGGTATCAGCCATCAGCGCCTCAAACAGCCAGTGCCTGTTGGCTTCTGCCAATAAAACAATCTGCTCCCGGACCGTCACGATCCGCCCCGCCAGGCTGATGCTCCCATGGAAATTGCCTCCATAACCGAGCGCCGATCCAACCTCAAGCTGTTCGAATATCAATTGAAAAAGCGCCTCCTGCTCAGGGAGCTGCGCAGGGTCTGCGACAACGTATTCGTCCTTGTCGTTGATCGTCAGCAGCACACTGCGCTGAATACTGCTTGGGTCCAGCCCCTTCATATAAACAGCGAGCAGATTGCCGTCCTCATCAAGGATCCTGATGGAGGTATCAGCTGGCCATTGCGAAAGTTGGGTAAGCATCCCGAACAAAAGACCGTCACCACCTTCAGGAAAGAAATCTTTCTCCGTGAAGCGCGCGACGAATTCATTGATGATTCGGTCTGCTTCCGTGCGGGCCTGGTGCTCTCGCACTGCCATGTTACTGGGCGAAAACGAGGTGGCTGCGTCGAACGACAGATGAGGGCTTGCAGACAGCGGTTGTTGCGACATGGGCTATTTCCTTATAGCGACATTGTGAGCGGGCATCCTGCGCACAGTGAATCTCACGGCAGGCGTCGGCGCACCCTAACGCGCTTCAGGAGCATGTGTGGCATCAATATATAATCGACAATCCGTGACACAACGATCACGCCAACAAGCGTGATCACAAAGGCAGGGGGAATGCGGGGCGGGCCAACCTGACGCGCGGCAGACAGCGGCGAAAGCGGCAATAACAGGCGTTGCTGCTCTGGTCGAGCACCTGTTTCAGAGCATGAGAGGCCTGCCGCGCAGGCCCCTCAGCGACAGCATCGACGATCAGACGCCGAGATAATCCAGAATCCCTTCAGCCGCGTTACGGCCCTCAAAGATCGCAGTCACCACCAGATCGGAGCCACGGACCATGTCGCCACCGGCGAAGATTTTCGGGTTGCTGGTCTGGTGTTTGTACTGCGCCTGTTCGGGCGCGACGACGCGGCCCTGGCTGTCGGTCTGAATGGTGAACCGCTCGAACCAGGGCGCGGGGCTTGGACGGAAGCCGAAGGCAATGACCACGGCGTCGGCCGGGATGATTTCTTCGGACCCGGGAATCGGCTCGGGGCTGCGACGGCCACGGGCATCGGGCTCGCCCAGGCGCGTCTCCACCACTTTCACGCCCTCGACCCTGCCTTCACCCACAATGGCGATAGGCTGACGGTTGTAGAGAAATTTCACGCCTTCTTCCTTGGCGTTTCTCACTTCCTTGCGCGAGCCTGGCATGTTCTCTTCGTCGCGGCGATAGGCGCACGTCACCGAGCGCGCGCCCTGACGGATCGAGGTGCGGTTGCAGTCCATGGCCGTGTCGCCACCGCCCAGTACCACAACTTTCTTGCCTTTCATGTCGACAAAATCTTCCGGCGACTTTTCGAAGCCCAGGTTGCGGTTGACGTTGGCGATGAGGAAATCCAGCGCGTCATGCACACCCGGCAGGTCTTCACCCGCAAAACCGCCCTTCATGTAGGTGTAGGTGCCCATGCCCATGAACACGGCATCGTACTCTTCAAGCAGTTGCTCGACCGTCACGTCCTTGCCGACTTCAGTGTTGAGGCGGAACTCGATGCCCATCCCGGTGAACACTTCACGCCGGTTGCTCAACACGGTCTTTTCCAGCTTGAACTCGGGGATGCCGAAGGTCAGCAGACCGCCGATTTCCGGGTTCTTGTCGAACACGACCGGCGTCACGCCGCCGCGCACCAGCACGTCGGCACAGCCCAGGCCTGCAGGCCCGGCACCAATGATCGCGACACGCTTGCCGGTGGGCACGACCCTGGACATGTCCGGACGCCAGCCCATGGCGAACGCGGTGTCAGTGATGTATTTCTCCACCGAGCCAATGGTCACGGCGCCAAAGCCATCGTTCAGGGTGCAGGCGCCTTCACACAGTCTGTCCTGAGGACACACCCGACCGCAGACTTCCGGCAGGGTGTTGGTCTGATGCGACAGCTCGGCGGCGGCCAGGATGTTGCCCTCCGCAACCAGCTTGAGCCAGTTGGGGATGAAGTTGTGCACCGGGCACTTCCATTCGCAATACGGGTTACCGCAGCCCAGGCAGCGATGCGCCTGGTCAGCTGAGTGCTGCGGCTTGAAAGGCTCGTAGATTTCAACGAACTCTTTCTTGCGTTGACGCAGCAGCTTCTTCTTCGGATCTTTGCGTCCGACATCGAGGAATTGAAAGTCGTTACTGAGACGTTCGGCCATTTTGTGCCTCTTCGGGCAGCTTCAAGCGACACGCTGAAGCTGCAAGAAAATCAAATTCTGTTCAACCCACAGAGCTGCAAGCCTCTAACTTAAAGCTTGCAGCTCGTGGCTGCTTTACTGCGGATTGGCGCGGGTGCTGGAGAGCAACGACTTCAGCGAAGCTGCCTTGGGCTTGACCATCCAGAAACGGCGCAGGTAATCGTCGAGGTTTTCCCAGACGTTACGGCCCCACTCGCTGTCGGTTTCCGCAACATATTCGGCCAGGACACGCTCCAGATGGCTGCGATACGCCTCCATCGCCTCGCCGCTGATGCGCTGGATTTCAACCAACTCATGATTGACGCGGTCAACGAAGCTGTTGTCCAGGTCCAGCACATAGGCGAAACCACCGGTCATGCCGGAGCCGAAGTTATAGCCCGTCTTGCCCAGCACACAGACAAACCCGCCGGTCATGTATTCGCAGCAGTGATCGCCGGTGCCTTCCACGATGGTGTGGGCACCCGAGTTACGCACAGCGAAACGCTCCCCTGCCGTCCCGGCGGCGAACAGCTTGCCGCCGGTGGCGCCGTAGAGACAGGTGTTGCCGATGATGGCGCTGTCCTGGGTCTTGAACGGGCTGCCCTTGGGCGGCACGATCACCAGCTTGCCAGCCGTCATGCCCTTGCCGACGTAGTCGTTGGCGTCGCCTTCCAGATACATGTTCAGGCCACCGGCGTTCCAGACGCCGAAGCTCTGCCCCGCCGTGCCCTTGAAGCGGAAGGTGATCGGCGCCTTGTTCATGCCCTGATTGCCATGCAGTTTGGCGATTTCACCAGAAATCCGTGCGCCGATGGAGCGGTCGCAGTTGCAGATGTCCAGCGCGTACTCGCCGCCACTGAGACTTTCGATGGCAGGCTTGGCCAGTTCCACCATGCGCTCGGCCAGCAGGCCCTTGTCGAAGGGCGGGTTGCGGTCCACCAGGCTGAACTGCGGCTTGTCCGCCGGAATGTGATCGCTGCCCAGCAACGGCGTCAGGTCCAGGTGCTGCTGCTTGGCGGTCTCGCCGGGCAGGATGTCGAGCAGATCAGTACGCCCGATCAGCTCTTCCAGCGAGCGCACGCCCAGTTTCGCCAGCCATTCGCGGGTTTCTTCGGCGACGTAGGTGAAGAAGTTGATCACCATGTCGACAGTGCCGATGTAGTGATCCTTGCGCAGCTTTTCGTTCTGGGTCGCGACGCCCGTAGCGCAGTTGTTCAGGTGGCAGATGCGCAGGTATTTGCAGCCCAGCGCGATCATTGGCGCGGTGCCGAAGCCGAAGCTTTCAGCGCCGAGGATCGCTGCCTTGATCACGTCCAGGCCGGTTTTCAGGCCACCGTCGGTCTGCACCCGCACCTTGCCGCGCAGATCGTTGCCGCGCAGGGTCTGGTGGGTTTCGGCCAGGCCCAGCTCCCACGGCGCACCGGCGTACTTGATCGACGACAGTGGCGAAGCACCGGTGCCGCCGTCATAGCCGGAAATCGTGATCAGGTCGGCGTAGGCCTTGGCGACGCCAGCGGCAATCGTGCCGACGCCCGCCTCGGCCACCAGCTTGACCGACACCAGCGCAGCCGGATTGACCTGCTTGAGGTCGAAAATCAACTGCGACAGGTCTTCGATGGAATAGATGTCGTGGTGCGGCGGCGGCGAAATCAGCGTCACGCCCGGCACGGCATAGCGCAGCTTGGCGATCAGACCGTTCACCTTGCCACCCGGCAGCTGCCCGCCTTCGCCCGGCTTGGCGCCTTGCGCGACCTTGATCTGCAACACATCGGCGTTGACCAGATATTCAGGGGTCACGCCAAAACGGCCAGTGGCAATCTGCTTGATCTTCGAGCTGCGGATGGTGCCGTAGCGCGCAGGGTCTTCACCGCCTTCACCGGAGTTGGAGCGCGCGCCGAGACGGTTCATGGCCTCGGCCAGCGCTTCGTGCGCCTCAGGCGACAACGCCCCCAGGGAAATGCCGGCGGAGTCGAAACGCTTGAGAATTTCAGTCAGAGGCTCGACCTGATCGAGGGCCATCGGCGTGTCGAGGGTCTTGAGCTGGAACAGATCGCGAATCATCGACACCGGACGCTTGTCCACCAGCGCGGTGTATTCCTTGAACTTGCTGTAGTCGCCTTGCTGCACGGCGGCCTGCAGCATGCTCACCACGTCCGGGTTGTAGGCGTGGTATTCGCCGCCGAACACGAACTTGAGCAAGCCACCTTGCTGAATCGGCTTGCGCGGGCTCCAGGCTTCGGCCGAGAGCAGTTTCTGCTCAGCTTCAATATCGACGAAGCGCGCGCCCTTGATGCGGCTTGGCACGCCCCGAAAACTCAGCTCACAGACCGCTTCGGACAAGCCGATGGCTTCGAACAGCTGAGCACCTCGGTACGACGCGATGGTGGAAATGCCCATCTTCGACAGAATCTTGAGCAGGCCTTTGGTGATGCCCTTGCGGTAGTTCTTGAACACCTCATAGAGGTCGCCCAGCACTTCACCGGTACGGATCAGATCACCCAGCACTTCATACGCCAGGAACGGGTAAACCGCCGAAGCACCAAAGCCGATCAACACCGCAAAGTGATGCGGATCGCGGGCAGTGGCGGTTTCAACGAGGATATTGCTGTCGCAGCGCAGACCTTTTTCAGTCAGGCGATGGTGCACCGCGCCGACGGCCAGGGAGGCGTGTGCAGGCAATTTGCCCGGCGCGATGTGGCGGTCACTCAGTACGATCAGCGTGCGACCTGCACGCACCGCTTCTTCGGCCTGATCGGCGATGTTGCGCACCGCCGCTTCCAGACCGACGCCTTCGTCGTAGTTCAGATCGATGATCTGGCGCTCGAAACCCGGCCGCTCCAGCGTCATCAGCGAGCGCCACTTGGCGGGCGAAATCACTGGCGAACTGAGGATCACGCGGGAAGCATGCTCCGGCGACTCCTGGAAAATGTTGCGCTCGGCACCGAGGCAGATTTCCAGCGACATGACGATGGCTTCGCGCAGCGGGTCGATGGGCGGGTTGGTCACCTGCGCGAACTGCTGGCGGAAGTAGTCATAAGGCGAGCGCACGCGCTGGGACAGCACCGCCATCGGCGTATCGTCGCCCATGGAGCCCACCGCTTCCTGGCCCTGCTCACCCAGCGGGCGCAGCACCTGGTCGCGCTCCTCGAAGGTGACCTGATACATCTTCATGTATTGCTTGAGCTGGTCGACGTTGTAAAACGCCGAACCGTGGTCGTTGTCTTCGATGGTGGCCTGAATGCGCAGCGCGTTCTTGCGCAGCCATTGCTTGTACGGATGGCGCGACTTCAGGCGGTTGTCGATGGCATCGGTATCAAGGATCTGACCCGTCTGGGTATCGACGGCAAAGATCTGACCCGGACCGACACGGCCCTTGGCGATGACGTCTTCGGGCTTGTAATCCCAGACGCCGATCTCCGATGCCAGGGTGATGTAGCCATTCTTGGTGGTGACCCAGCGCGCCGGGCGCAGGCCGTTACGGTCCAGCAGACAGACCGCGTGACGACCTTCAGTCATCACCACACCGGCAGGGCCATCCCAGGGTTCCATGTGCATGGAGTTGTACTCATAGAACGCCCGCAGATCGGGGTCCATGGTTTCGACGTTCTGCCACGCAGGCGGAATGATCATGCGCACGCCACGGAACAGGTCGATGCCGCCGGTCACCATCAGTTCCAGCATATTGTCCATGCTGGATGAGTCGGAACCCACGCGATTGACCAGCGGCCCCAATTCGTCCAGGTCGGGGATCAGTTCGTTGGCGAACTTGGTCCGCCGGGCCTGAGCCCAGTTGCGGTTGCCGGTGATGGTGTTGATCTCGCCGTTGTGGGCGAGAAAACGGAAGGGCTGCGCCAGCGGCCATTTCGGCAGTGTGTTGGTGGAAAAGCGCTGGTGAAACACGCAGATTGCGGTTTGCAGGCGCTCGTCACTCAGGTCAGGGAAAAATGCCGTCAGGTCGCGCGGCATCATCAGACCCTTGTAGATGATGGTCTTGTGGGAAAAGCTGCAGATGTAATGGTCGGTGTCTTCGGCATTGGCCACCGAAGAGCGGCGACGGGCACTGAACAGCTTGATCGCGAACTCCTGATCGCTCAGCCCTTCGCCGCCAATGAACACTTGTTCGATCTTGGGCAGACGCTCCAGCGCCAGACGGCCCAGCACGCTGGTGTCGATAGGCACCTGACGCCAGCCGATCAGGGTCAGGCCAGCGGCGAGAATCTCGCGGTTCATGTTTTCGCGGGCGGCCTCGGCGCGGGCGTCATCCTGATTGAGGAAGACCATGCCCACTGCGTACTGATCGCCCAGCTCGCTGCCGAAGTGCTCTTTGGCCACGGCTCGCAGGAACGCATCGGGTTTCTGGATCAACAGCCCGCAACCGTCACCGGTCTTGCCGTCGGCGTTGATCCCGCCGCGGTGGGTCATGCAGGTCAGGGCTTGCACGGCCGTCTGCAACAGGTGGTGACTGGGCTCGCCCTGCATGTGGGCGATCAGGCCGAAACCACAGTTATCCTTGAATTCATCTGGATGGTACAGACCTGCTTTCATAGACACTTTCTCACCAGGCTGCCTCTTGAGAGGCAAATTTCTTTTCAATTCAATCCGTTACTCACACGCCGAACGCACGTCGGCTTTGCACAAGCAAAAGGGAGGTCATTGTACACAGCGACACAAAGCCTCACAAATTTAACGACGAACAGTCGCAAATTCATGTCGCATTTATGAAGGTTTGCAGCGATTAACTGTGATAGTGAGCGCTTTTTTGAGCGCTGACCAAAACGGCCCGATCGAAAAGCGCCCGCATTGCGGGCACTACAAGGCGCGCTGGCAATGCAGCACGCTTGTGGTTGGAATCAGGGATGCCTGGTGAGCGGCCCGGATAGGGCCGCTGCGACTTCAGCGGGTTGCGCCGAGTTCCTGTTGGATACTGGCGACAGTACGAGGCCAAGGTTTACCAGCCTGAACCTTAGCTGGCAAGGCCTTGATGGCAGCCAGGGCGGCGGCGCGGTCAGAAAAGTTACCGTAGGTGATCACGTAGAGCGGCTTGCCCTGCAACGTTTTCTTGAAGTAACGGTACTCTCCACCCTGCTCGGCAACGAACGCCTGAGCGGTAGATTCAGAGCTGGTGCCCAGAATCTGTACCACATAACGGCTCGGTGCCTGAGCGCCATACCAGCTGCCCCCTGCGGCTGGCTTGGCGCCCGGAACCGGGGCTGGCTTGGCCGTGGCAATCTGGGTCGGCGCGGCTGCCGGTGCTGCGGGCTTGGGTGCAGCCACTGCCGGTTTGGCGGGTGCTGGTGCAGGCACCGCAGCCGTGGCGGCAGGTGGTGGCGCGATCGAGGAGCGCGGCGCTGCAGGCGCAGCGGCCGGGCCCGCGGGCACACCGGCAGGCGGCGCAGTGGTGGTCACGGTAGGCGGCTGCTCGACCGAACCGACCGGCACACCATCGTCGTCGCCGTCGGAGGAACCCGCAGCCTCGGCCAACGGACCGCGCATGACCGGCTGGGAATTCCCCCCCAGCGGCAATGGCACCGGCTGCGAGTTGCCCGCGAACTCGATGGCCGGGCCACCGTTATTGGATTGCTGGGTGCCTGGCGTGCCCTGACCCAGCGGCAGCTGGGCCTGAGAGTTGGCCGGCTGGTTGGCTGGCGCACCGGTATTGCCACCACGGCCAGGTATCAAGACCGCAGCCAGTACACCTACCGCGACCACAGCACCCAGTGCCAGTACATATTTCTTAGGCATTTTGAATCCCACGCTAGGGCGTTTGACCGCCGAACGGCTGGCGATCATCGCCTCGATCATTGAATCCCGCGCTACCTGATTGATAGCTCCGGGCCATCCACCAGAATGCTCATGGATGTCGCTTATCTGTTCAGCCGTGAACAATTCGATGCCCTGACCGGCACCTTCCAGTCGCTGCTCCAGGTATTCGCGCGTCTCTTCTTCGGTGTAGGGCGCCAGCTCGATGACGTGGAAGCGCTCGCCCTCAGCCTCGGAGTCAGCGCACAGCTGTTCCAGGCGGTCGATAATCGAGGCTTCGCCGAACAGAAACACATGGGGCCTGCCTTCAGGACTGCCGTCAGCCAGACCCAACAGAGCTTCGAGTGCCGATTCGCCCAGTTGTTCGGCGTCATCGACCAGGATGTAGACTTCCTGGCCCGTCAGCGCCAGTTGCACGATCTGCGACAGCACGCTCTGCATTTCTGCCTGAGCGACGTTCAGCGCCTGCGCCACCTGGCGCAGCAGACCGGCCGCATCGGAAGCGCCGCGGGCAGACACCACCACGCTTTGCACCGATTGCTTGTTGGTACTGGCGACCAGCGCCTGACGCAGCAATGTCTTGCCGCTGCCATTGGGGCCGGTGACCACCAGCAGCAGCTGGCTGTAGCGGGCGAGATGATGCAACTGCCCCAGCACCGGCTTGCGCTGGGCAGGGAAGAATTTGAAGCCAGGTACCCGCGCGGCAAAAGGGTCATGACTCAATTTGTAATGGCCGAGGAAGGCTTCGTCGGCGTGCAGACTACTCGTCATGTTTTCATTGACCTCTAAGCTGATCCACGAGCGTGCGGTAATCCGCAACCAGCGTGGCCTTTAAAACTTCTTGTGGATAGTCGTCAGTGATAACGGCTTCGCCCATGCGGCGCAGCAGTACCAGGCGCATACGACCATCAAGGACTTTTTTGTCGACCGCCATGTGTTCCAGAAAATGCGCTTCGCTCATTTCCGCCGGAGGCACCACCGGCAGACCGGCCCGCAGGAACAGACGAATGCCGCGGTCACGTTCCTGGGCGCTGATCCAGCCCAGCCGGGCGGACATTTCCATCGCCATGACGGTACCCGCCGCAACGGCCTCACCGTGCAACCAGACACCATAGCCCATGTGCGTCTCGATGGCATGGCCGAAAGTGTGGCCCAGATTCAGCGTGGCACGCACGCCTGATTCGCGCTCATCCGCCCCCACCACCAGCGCCTTCGCCGCGCAGGAGCGGGCAATCGCTGCTGTCAGCGCAGCCTGATCGAGGCCGCGCAGGCCATCGACATGCGCTTCCAGCCAGGTCAGGAACGGCTCGTCGCAGATCAGCCCGTACTTGATGACTTCAGCCAGCCCCGCCGACAGCTCGCGCGGCGGCAGGCTGTTGAGGCTGGTGGTGTCGATGAGCACCACGCTCGGCTGATAAAACGCGCCGACCATGTTCTTGCCCAGCGGATGATTGATGCCGGTCTTGCCGCCGACCGAGGAGTCGACCTGAGACAGCAGCGTGGTCGGAATCTGAACGAAATTCACCCCGCGCTGATAGCACGCGGCGGCGAAACCGGCCATATCACCGATGACGCCGCCACCCAGGGCAATGACCGTGGTGCGGCGGTCATGCCGAGCGGTCAGGAGGCCGTCGAAAATGGTCTGCAGGGTTTCCCAGTTCTTGAACGCTTCGCCGTCAGGAAGAATGATCGGCAGCACGTTATACCCGGCCAGCGTGCGGGTCAGTCGCTCAAGGTAAAGCGGCGCGACAGTGCTGTTGGTGACAATCGCCACCTGCTTGCCGACGATGTGCGGCGCCAGCAACTCCAGACGATCCAGCAAGCCTTCGCCGATATGGATCGGGTAGCTGCGTTCGCCAAGCTCGACCTTCAGTGTCTGCATGTATCCCCACGTTATTTGCCGAATGCGCTCAAGAGTGCCTGTTTGCACTCGCGCAAAAGATGACGTACGGCGTTTCGCCGTCTCGTCGAATTCTGGTCGCGGAGGATAACGCATTTCTGCCCGCGCTTTAACGGGGCGAAAGCTGCGCGAGGCGTGCGAGGATATCAATAACCACCATTCTTGGCGGCCGCTCATCGGTTTGCACCACCAGGTCGGCGATCTCGCGGTAGAGCGGGTCGCGCATTTCCAGCAGCTCGCGCAACACTCTGGCCGGATCTGCGGTGCGCAACAACGGACGATTGCGGTCCCGCGCCGTGCGCCCCACCTGCTGCTCCACCGAGGCATGCAGATAGACCACGCGCCCGCCCTCGTGCAGCGCCCGGCGATTTTCGCTGCGCATGACGGCGCCACCGCCAGTCGCCAGCACAATTCCGTCAACCGCGCACAGCTCGGTAATCACCGCTTGCTCGCGATCTCGGAAGCCGGGCTCGCCTTCCTTATCGAAAATCCACGGAATATTGGCACCGGTGCGCAGTTCGATTTCCTTGTCGGAATCCTTGAACGGCAGGCGCAGCTCTTTGGCCAGCAAACGGCCGATGGTGCTTTTGCCAGCCCCCATCGGCCCTACAAGTATTAAATTTCGCACAGAATCAACGACTCACAGCAATCGCCTGGTTGTTCATGATACGCGGAGTGAGAAACACCAGCAGCTCGGATTTCGCTTCCGAGACCACATCGCGCCGGAAAAGGCGGCCAACATACGGCACATCGCCGAGAAATGGCACCTTATCTACGACTTTACTTTGCGTATTGGAGAACACACCACCAATCACGATGGTTTCGCCGTCCGCCACCAGCACCTTGGCGTTGACTTCGTTTTTGCGAATCGGCGGCACGCCCTGCACCATATTCAGGTAATCCGGCTCATCCTTGGTGACCTTCACTTCCATGATGATGCGGTTGTCCGGCGTGATCTGCGGGGTGACCTCAAGCGACAGCGACGCCTCCTTGAACGACACCGTGGTGGCGCCGCTGGAGCTGGATTCCTGATAAGGAATCTCGGTGCCCTTGAGGATCTTCGCGGTTTCCTTGTCGGAGGTGACGACCTTGGGCTGGGAGACGATTTCACCGTTGCCGGTCCTTTCCATCGCGCTCAGTTCCAGGTCCAGCAACGTGTTGCTGGTGACGAAGGCGATACCGATGCCGGACGTGGCATTGGCCGCACCCAGGTCGACGAACGGCACGTTTGAAGTCAGCGCATTACCCGTGTTGCCCCTCTCGTCGCCGTTGTCGTCCAGGCCATAGGTGTTGTAATTGCTGCCGCCCTTGAGATTGGTCGACCCGCCCCAGCGCACGCCGAGCGCCTTGTCGTAGCCGACGTTGGCTTCAACGATTCGCGCTTCGATCATCACCTGACGCACGGGAATATCCAGCTGCGAGACAATCCGGCGCAGTTCGTCCAGGCGATCCTGGGTCTGGTAGGCAATGATGTTGTTGGTGCGCTCGTCCACAGTAATGGAGCCGCGCTCATCCACCTTCGACTCGGCACTGGTCACCGACTGGAACAGCTTGGCGATGTCGGCAGCCTTGGCGTAGTTGACCTGCAACAGCTCGCGACGCAGGGGCGCCAGTTCCGCGATCTGCTTGAGCGACTCCAGCTCCTGGCGTTCCCGCGCAGCAATCTCGTCGGCAGGCGCCACCAGCAGCACATTGCCGATCTTGCGTTTGTCCAGGCCCTTGGTCTTGAGCACCAGATCAAGCGCCTGGTCCCATGGCACGTTCTGCAGACGCAGGGTGATGCCACCCTGCACGGTGTCACTGGCGACCAGGTTGAGGCTGGTGAAATCGGCGATCAGTTGCAGCACCGAGCGCACGTCGATGTCCTGGAAATTCAGCGACAGCTTCTCGCCGGTGTACACCAGCTTTTCCGCGTTGCGACGATCCAGATCCTCGTTGGTCAACGGCCGCACGCTAATGGTCAGTTTGTTCTCGGTCTGGTACGCCGAATAATCGAAAGGCCCCGACGGCTCGATAGTAATGGTGGCCTTGTCGCCGGTTGCACTGGCATTGACGAACTGCACCGGAGTGGCGAAGTCCTTGACGTCCAGGCGCACCCGAAGTTTTTCCGGCAGCTGGGTCTTGGCGAAATCGACGCGGATGCGCCCGCCCTGCTCCTGGATATCAGGGGCAACGCCGGGGTCAGTCAAATCGATGATGACATTGCCTTCGCCCAGCTCGCCGCGCTGGAAGTCGACATTGCGAATGGCCTTAGCCACCGGTGCATAGGCCTTGGGCCGCGCCGGAGCAGGCGGCGGCACGGCAACCCGCGCGGCGCCCAGTGCAGTGGTTGGCTGCGAGGCCTGGGCCGCTGCTGCGCCCTGGCCGATGACGACGAACAGGTTGTTGCCATCGACGCGCGAGCTATAGGGCGCCAGATTGGTCATGTTGATGATCACCCGGGTGCGATCCTTGGCCTCGACCACGACCACACTGCGGGCATTGCCACTGCCCAGCTCACGGCTCTTGACCGCCAGCTGGCTGGTCACGCCCGGCAAGTCCAGAGCAATGCGCGCCGGTTGCTCGGTGGTGTAGCCGCGCGGCGCAGGCACTGGCGCATCGAACGTCAGTTTGAGCTCGATCCGGTCCCCCGGCAGCGCTGCCACATCAAGCGTCTTGAGGTTGGCGGCCTGGACCAGCGGCGCCAGCATCGCCATCCAGAGCGACACACCGACAATCGAGAGAAACCTGGTCATGATCATTTTCCGTCCTGCGAACCCGAAGGTGTTTTGCATGCTTGGCTGAACCTGTTTCATGTGCGCTCCTTGAGCGGGATGCTGCGCGGCCGCTCCAGCCACGCCCCTTCGCCATCAGGAACTATCTCGACGACATCGACGCTTTCGTCATCAATCGAGACGATCCGGCCATTGTTGCGCCCCAGGTAATCACCCACCTTGACCCGGTAAACCCCGCCCGCGCCCTTGAGCAGGGCAAAGGTGCCGGAATCGTTGCCCATGGTGCCCACCATTTCGAAAGCCTCGATATTGAAACCTTCCAGAAACTGCCGCGGCCGGGTTTCATCCGGCGCCACCAGCCGCGAGCCTTTCTGCCGATTGACCAGATCCACCTTGATCGGAGGCTGGAACGGGCTGCGCAGGTTCGCGGCGTTGTAGGTAAAGGCTTCATAGGGACGAAACTTGGGCAACGGCTCGATGGTGCCGGTTGGCCGCGCCCGCGCTTCGTCCATGAACGTGGTCAGGTCGGCATAGGACGAGTCGTCACCACACCCGGCCAGGCTCACCAGCGCCACAGTGGCGCACAACAAACGCGCCGCCTTCATTTGTTCAATCCTTCATCGTTGTAGCGATAGGTCTTGGCCAGGATGCTCATGCGCAGCTTGCCGGGGCTCGTCGGCTCCAGTGGCTTGATGTTGAAATCGTGCAGCGTGACGATCCGCGGCAGGCTGGCGACGCCACTGACGAAGGTCGCCAGATCGTGGTAGGCGCCCACCACCGTGATCTGGATCGGCAGCTCGATATAGAACTGCTGCGCGGCTTCCGGCAGCAGTTTGATTTCTTCGAACTCAAGGCCGCTGCCCAGTCCGGTGCGCGTGATGTCTTCGAGCAGGCCAGGCACTTCGGTGTCGCTGGGCAACTGCCGCAACAACGCACCGAAGGTGTTTTCCATTTCCGCCATCTGCACCTTGTAGGGCTGCAGGTTGGCGGCCTGGAACGCCTTGTTGGTGAACTGTTCCTTGAGCGTGCCTTCGTTGGCACGGGCTGCCTGCAACTGCGATTCAAGGTCCTGGATGTAAAAGAAATACCCCAGCGCCATCACCACAGCCATCAGCAGCGCACCGGCCACCACCTTGACCCCGGCAGGCCAGGAGCCGAGGTTGTTGATGTCCAGATCGCCGAGGTCGACCCGGCGCAGCCCTTCCAGGGTTTCAGACAGGCTCATGGCTTGCCCCCTTCAATCGACGGCTGCGTCTGACGCACGGTCAGCTGGAACACATTGGCCTGATCCAGGGCACCCGCCGTGGTCGCCTTGACTTCAGTGAGGCTAGGCGCATCCAGCCAGTCTGAAGCGTCCAGATTGCGCATCAGGTCGGACACGCGATTGTTCGACTCGGCAGCGCCGGTGATGCTGATGAGCTTGTCGACCATCTTCACTTCCGAGAAATACACGCCGTCTGGCAAGGTGCGCGCCATCTGGTCGAAAACCCGGCCGATAATCGGCCGGTTGCCCTGCAGGTCCTGAATAATCTTCATCCGTTCGAGCAATTGTTTGCGCCGCGCGCGCAGGTCGCTGATCTCCTTGATCCGCTCATCGAGCTGGACGATTTCCTTCTGGATGAAGGCGTTGCGCGCTGCCTGCTCGGTGATTTCACTGTTGAGGTGCTGGTCGATCAGGAACAGCAGGCCGACCGAGACCACCAGCACGCAGGCAAGGGCGGTGAGGAAGCGTTTCTTGCGCTCTTCGCGCAGTTGCTCGCGCCAGGGTAAAAGGTTGATCCGCGCCATCAGTCAAAACTCCTCAGGGCCAGACCGCAGGCGATCATCAGCGCGGGGGCGTCACTGGCCAGCGCGCCGGCGTTGACCTTGGGGTTCAGGGCCATGTCGGCGAAAGGATTGGCCACCAGCGTTGGCGTATTGAGGCGCTGCTGCACCAGATGATCGAGTCCGGAGACCGACGCGGTGCCACCGGCGAGCATGATGTAGTCGACCGCGTTGTACTGTCCGGCGGCGAAGAAGAACTGCAGGGAACGCGACACCTGCTGCACAACGGCATCCTTGAACGGCTGCAGCACTTGCGCCACATAGTCGTCCGGCAGGCCGCCCTGTTTTTTCGCAAGCCCGGCCTCCTCCATCGACAGGCCGTAGCGACGCTGGATTTCTTCGGTCAACTGGCGGCCGCCAAACAGCTGCTCGCGGGTATAAATGATACGACCGTTGTACAACACGCTCAGGGTGGTCATGGTGGCCCCGATGTCGACCACCGCCACTGTCAGTTTTTCCTGCCCGCTGCCCAACTGCGCAGTCAGCAGCCCGAATGCACGCTCCAGCGCATAGGCTTCGACATCGACAACCCGCGCGTTCAGCCCGGCAAGGGCCAGCGCGGCTTCGCGCACCTCGACGTTTTCCTTGCGGCATGCCGCCAGCAGCACTTCGACCCGCTCAGGGTTGCGCAGGGAATAGCCCTGGACCTCGAAATCGATGGCGACTTCTTCCAGTGGGTAAGGAATGTACTGATCGGCCTCGATTTTCAGCTGGTTTTCCATGTCGTCGTCGGACAGACCGGCATCCATCTCGATGGTCTTGGTAATCACGGCAGAACCCGCCACTGCGACCGCCACAGATTTGACGTTTGTACGCGCCTTGACCAGAACACGTGACAGCGCGTGCCCGACTCCCTCCAGTTCGGCAATGTTCTTCTCGATAACCGCGTTGCTTGGAAGCGGTTCAACGGCGTAGGACTCGACCTTGTAACGTGTGCCAGAACGACTCAATTCAAGGAGTTTCACCGATGTAGAGCTAATATCGATGCCTAGAAGGGTGTTGGCCTTCTTGCTGAAGAGTTCGAACACAACCTGTTTCCTATGTGTTTCCGTCACTTACGGATTATTTATTGTCCAACGCCGCTGTCGGCAGTCTTGACAGTAGCGCAAATAACGCGAGGCCACGAAAAATGCTTATAATGCCCAGCGCTTTTTTCGTATGACCAAGCTTCAAGGCGTGTCCAGTTGTTAACGTTTACGCTTAACTCTTTCTTTTTTATGATCTTTTTTCTGGAAATCAAAAAGCCTTGATACGCCTGCTGAAGTTCTTGTGGTGGTCTCTCGTCGCTGTTTTCTGCGCCCTTCTGCTCGGCCTGAGCGGTGCTTTCCTGTACCTGAGCCCCAACCTGCCCTCCGTCGATGCCCTGCGCAGCATCCAGCTGCAGATCCCGCTGCGGGTGTACAGCAGCGATGGCAAACTGATTGCGGAATTTGGCGAAATGCGCCGAACTCCCATCCGATTCGCCGATATTCCGCCCAATTTCATCAACGCCCTGCTCTCGGCTGAAGATGACAATTTTGCCAATCACTACGGCGTCGACCCCGGCAGCCTGATGCGCGCTGCCTCCCAGCTGGTCAAAAGCGGCCACATTCAGTCGGGTGGCAGCACCATCACCATGCAAGTGGCAAAGAACTATTTTTTGACGAGTGAGCGCAGTTTTTCCCGCAAAACCACCGAGATCCTCCTTGCGCTGCAAATTGAGCGCCAACTTACCAAGGATGAAATTCTCGAGCTGTACGTCAACAAGATCTACCTGGGCAATCGCGCCTACGGCATCGAAGCGGCAGCCCAGGTGTATTACGGCAAATCGATTCGTGACGTCAGCCTTGCGCAAATGGCCATGATCGCCGGTCTGCCGAAAGCGCCTTCGCGCTTCAACCCGCTGGCCAATGCCGCACGGGCCAAGGAACGCCGCGACTGGATTCTGGGGCGCATGTACAAACTGGGCAAAATCGATCAGAGCGCCTATCAGGCAGCGCTGAACGAGCCGCTCAACGCCAGCTATCACGTGCCGACGCCAGAAGTTAACGCGCCTTATATAGCCGAGATGGCACGCGCGGAAATGGTCGGTCGTTATGGCAGCGAGGCCTATACCGAGGGCTTCAGCGTCACCACTACGGTCTCGAGCGATCTTCAGGAACACGCCAATAAAGCCGTACAGCAGGGCTTGATCGATTACGACCAGCGCCACGGCTACCGCGGCCCGGAAACCCGCCTGCCGGGCATGACCCGCGAAGGCTGGGCGCAAGAGCTGAGCAAGCAGCGCCCCATCAGCGGCCTGGAGCCCGCCATCGTCAGCCAGGTCGACAAGACAGGCATACGGGTGCTGACCCGCAATGGCGAAAATGAAGAAAGCGTCGATTGGGCCAGCATGAAGTGGGCTCGCCCTTACCTGAATACCAACAGCCTGGGCGCCAATCCAAAGCTGCCTGGCGACGTGGTAAAAGTTGGCGATCTGGTGCGCCTGCAGCGTCAGGAAAACGGCACGCTTAAATTCAGCCAGATCCCGACCGCACAAAGCGCTCTAGTGTCCCTTGACCCGCAGAACGGTGCCATTCGCGCACTGGTCGGCGGCTTCGCGTTCGAGCAGAGCAACTACAACCGTGCCCTGCAGGCCAAGCGTCAGCCGGGTTCGAGCTTCAAGCCGTTCCTTTACAGCGCTGCGCTGGACAATGGCTACACCGCTTCAAGCCTGGTCAACGACGCGCCAATCGTGTTCGTCGACGAATACCTGGACAAGGTCTGGCGCCCCAAGAACGACACCAATACGTTCCTGGGCCCGATTCGCCTGCGTGAAGCGCTGTACAAGTCGCGCAACTTGGTGTCGATCCGCCTGCTACAGCAACTGGGCATCGACACTTCGATCGACTACATCACCCGCTTTGGATTCAACAAGGCAGACCTGCCGCGTAACCTGTCACTGGCACTGGGCACCGCGACGCTGACGCCAATGGAGATCGTCAGTGGCTGGGCGACCTTTGCCAACGGCGGCTACAAGGTCAACTCCTATCTGATCCAGAACATCGTCAGCCGCGACGGCGTGACCCTGTTCCAGGCCAATCCGCCAAGCGTGCCTGCAGTTGAGGCCAAGACCGTGGTCGACACCCACAGCGTTGCGGTGCCCAACGGGCCGGCGCTGGTGACGTCTTCGACTGAAGGTGCGCCTGCGGGCACACCGCCTGTGGACCCGGCAGCACCCGCCATCGCACCGCGCATTGTCGATGGACGCACCACGTACATCCTCAACAGCATGCTGCAGGATGTGATCAAACGCGGCACCGGGCGCCGCGCCCTGGCCATGAATCGTCCGGACATCGCAGGCAAGACGGGCACCACCAACGAATCCAAGGACGCCTGGTTCACCGGCTACAACGCCGATTACGTGACCACGGTGTGGACGGGCTTTGATCAGCCGGAAAGTCTGGGCCGTCATGAATTTGGCGGCACGGTCGCCCTACCGATCTGGATGGACTTCATGGGCGCCGCACTCAAGGACAAGCCACCGCATCAACAGGCCGAGCCGGATGGCATTCTCAGCCTGCGGGTAGACCCCATCAGCGGCAGGGCCGCCACGCCGAGCACGCCCAATGCGTTCTTCGAGCTGTTCAAAACCGAAGACACCCCGCCAAGCGTCAACGAAATGGGTGGTGGCAGCGCACCGGGCAGCCCGTTGCCAGCGGATGAGTCGGCGCCGATCGATTTGTTCTGACGGATCGACAGCACTGCTTCACAAAAAAACCTGCGGCACAGCCACAAAAAAACCCTGCATCGCTGCAGGGTTTTTTGTGTTTCTGATCAGCGCTTAGCCATTGAACACATCTTCAACGCTGGTCAGCGGGTAGTGCTTTGGATAAGGCAGGGTAGCAACGCCACTCTCGATGGCAGCCTTGGCCACTGCATCGGCGATCAGGCCCAGCAGGCGGGTGTCCATTGGTTTCGGGATGATGTACTCACGACCGAATTCCAGTTTGATACCGCCGTAGGCATCGCACACTTCCTGAGGCACTGGCAGCTTGGCCAGCTCACGCAGGGCATTGGCCGCAGCGATCTTCATTTCTTCGTTGATGCGCTTGGCACGTACGTCCAGTGCACCGCGGAAGATGAACGGGAACCCCAGCACGTTGTTGACCTGGTTCGGGTAGTCGGAACGACCGGTGGCCATGATCACGTCGCTGCGAGTGGCGTGGGCCAGCTCCGGGGAAATTTCTGGGTCCGGGTTCGAACAGGCGAAGACAATCGGGTCCTTGGCCATCGACTTCAGGCCTTCGGCGCTGAGCAGATTAGGGCCGGACAGGCCTACGAAGACGTCGGCACCATCGAGGGCTTCGGCCAGGGTGCGCTTGTCAGTGGCGTGGGCGAACACCGCCTTGTACTGGTTCAGGTCGGTACGACCGGAGTGGATCACCCCGGTACGGTCAACCATGAAGATGTTCTCGATGCGCGCGCCCATGCTGACCAGCAACTTCATGCAGGAGATTGCGGCAGCGCCAGCGCCCAGGCAGACGATTTTTGCATCTTCCAGGCTCTTGCCGACGATTTCCAGAGCATTGATCATGCCGGCAGCGGTCACGATAGCGGTGCCGTGCTGGTCATCGTGGAACACCGGAATGTCGCACTGCTCGATCAGCGCCTTTTCGATCTCGAAGCACTCAGGTGCCTTGATGTCTTCCAGGTTGATGCCGCCAAAGGTGATGGAGATGCGCTTGACGGTATCGATGAAGGCCTGCGGGCTTTCGGAATCGACTTCGATGTCAAACACGTCAATGCCTGCGAAGCGCTTGAACAGAACGCCCTTGCCTTCCATGACCGGCTTGGAAGCCAGCGGGCCGAGGTCGCCCAGACCGAGAATCGCGGTGCCATCGGAAATAACTGCTACCAGGTTACCTTTGCCGGTGTATTTGTAAGCCAGCTCCGGGTCACGGGCGATTTCACGCACAGGCTCAGCGACACCAGGGCTGTAAGCCAGGGCCAGGTCACGAGCGGTCGCGGTAGGCTTGGTGAGCTCGACGCTCAGCTTCCCCGGACGAGGATTGGCGTGATATTCAAGCGCAGCAGTTTTCAAATCAGACATGAGGGCATTCCGCTTTTTTTACTGTGGGACAGACGGACCGCCGAGGATACGCAAGATGCAAAGTCCTAACAAGACTGGCCAGTCACATGTGTCAATAGGTAAGGACTACGACTTTACGCTTAGAGCAGGGGAGTTATCTGGCTTAGCCAGCTCCTTCACCATAGATCTTCCATCCTCCAGACGCCGCGCTGTCGCTCGGCGAACTTGGATCTGTAGGAGCCAACTTGTTGGCGAAGCGGCGTGACTGAGACCGTCTCGCCAACAAGTTGGCTCCTACAAAAAGACGTCCGGATCAGGGGATCATGTCTTTTTCAGCAATTATCAGGGTGGGGAGATGTTCAACATCGCCGGATGGGTAACAGGCATCATCCAGCGCGCGTGCCCGGGTTTGAGGCCACCACGCCTTGAGCGATCGACCACCCAGCCCCGCGCCTCGACAGGCCGCCCCTTCAGGCGGCTCAGCTGATCCGCATCGAACTGACTGACAAGACCGGGCGCGATTCGCAGCACCAGTGAATCAGACAACTCGATCCAGATGCCGGAACTGTTGCGCTGCACATCGACGACACGGCCGGTGACCAGCGCGAAACCGCCACGATTGATCCCCGCAGCCGACTGCATCGGCGATGTGCGCCACAAACCGCGGCCGGCTTTTCGCGCAGCCTGCTCAGCCGCTTGCTGACAATCCACCAGTGCCACATTGGGTGCCACCGCCACCAGATAGCCCAGCCCTTCGCCGAGCAACTGCGCTTCGAGATTGCTGCCGTTGCGCCCGTAGACATTGGCCAGCACGCGCCCGTAGCGGTCCTTTTTCTGCGCACCGATGCGCAGGCTGACGGTACCACCACTTTCATTCACCAGCGTCTGCAGGCGCCGCCGTGCATCTTCGGCAAACGGTTCAGCTGCGCGACCCTTCCTGCCGGTTTCGGGCGTGTTGAGGCCGACCATGCGTATGCTGCGGCCATCCTTGAGGCGCAAGGTGTCGCCATCAACCACGCGCGCGACCTGCGCCACCGGCAGCCGCTCTGGTGCGGGGCAAAACGCCTGCGCTGCAGGTAGCCAGATCGCAGCCACAAAAAAGGCGCCCACAAGGGGCGCCTTCTCAAGCAGCCTGGAGAAACCCATCGGGTTTTCCAGGACGGCCAACCTTACTCTGCAGCAGCAGGAGCTTTGGTTGCGCCAAACGCACCGAAGCGCGACTTGAACTTGTCAACACGGCCGCCGACGTCGAGCGTCTTCTGCTTGCCGGTGTAGAACGGGTGGCACTCGTTGCAAACGTCCAGGCTCAGAGGCTTGGCGAGAGTCGAACGGGTTTTGATGACATTGCCGCAGCTGCAGGTGGCGTCAATGGCTTCGTAAACTGGATGGATATCGGATTTCATCGGTACTTCCTCGGGCTGGCGTGCCGCCATCCAACACTATTGTCGAATACCGCACGTAAATAGGCCGCGAATATTAACAGACAATTGCATCGACGCAAGCGAAACCTCTGACGCGCCTGTTTACCGGCAGACCGGCACCGGCGCCCTGCTCGCGTCTGCTAACATCGCGCATCGCCAAAAGCCACCACTGGGAACACCGCGTGCCCGACGCCATTTTGCGCCTTGCCTTGCCCTCGCCATTGCGCCGCCTGTTCGACTACCGCGCCCCTGCCGGTGTGTTGCGCAGCGCCTTGCAACCTGGCATGCGCCTGCGCGTGCCGTTCGGCCGCCGGGAGATGATCGGCATCCTGATCGAAGTCGCCGAGCACAGTGAAGTGCCCGCCGACAAGCTCAAGCGAGCCATTGCCCTGCTGGACGAGCACACGCCGCTGCCGCCTGCGCTGTTCAAACTGTGC
Organism: Pseudomonas viridiflava; assembly: GCF_900585905.1. GTDB lineage: Bacteria > Pseudomonadota > Gammaproteobacteria > Pseudomonadales > Pseudomonadaceae > Aquipseudomonas. The sequence continues at coordinate 209,832 of NZ_UTVH01000121.1, read as the reverse complement.
CTGTGGACCTCGCAGTATTACCAGCACAGCCTGGGCGACACCCTGAGCTGGGCGTTGCCGGTATTGCTGCGCCAGGGCGAACCCGCCGAGTCACGACAGGAGCGCTTCTGGCAGGTGGCGCCTGGCGCCAGCGTCGACGACTCGCGCATCGCCCGCGCGCCCAAACAGCGCGAGGCACTGACCACCCTGGCGCAACATCCCCATGGCGTTGCTCATCAGCTGCTGAGCAAACTGATGCTGAACAAGGAAAGCCTGAACCTGCTGCTGGCCAAGCAACTGGTCCAGGTCGAGGTGCGCAGCCATGCGCCTTCGGCCCGTCACGAGCACTGGCTGGCGCAACCGGAGCTGCCGCTCAATCCCGAGCAGCGTGCCGCCTGCGAGGCCATTCGCGCCGGTTTCAACAGCTTCCACGCCTTTCTGCTGGCGGGCGTCACCGGCAGCGGCAAGACCGAAGTCTATCTGCAGCTGATTCGCGAAACCCTTGAAGCCGGCAAGCAGGCCCTGGTGCTGATCCCGGAAATCAACCTCGGGCCGCAGACCCTGGCGCGTTTCGAGCAGCGCTTCAATGCCCGCATCGCCCTGCTGCACTCATCGGTCAATGATCGCGATCGCCTGGACGCCTGGCTGGCGGCGCGTGACGGCGAGGCTGACATTATTATCGGCACCCGTTCCGCACTGTTCACGCCGATGAAGCACCCGGGCCTGATCATTATCGACGAGGAGCACGACGGCTCCTATAAACAGCAGGAAGGCTTGCGCTACCACGCCCGCGACCTGGCGCTGGTGCGCGCGCGGCAGGAAAACATCCCCATCGTGCTCGGCTCGGCAACGCCGTCGCTGGAAAGCCTGCACAACGCCTACACCGGCCGCTACGGCCTGCTGCGCCTCAACCAGCGAGCAGGCGGCGCGCAGCAGCCGAAATTCATGCGTCTGGATGTGAAAAGCCGCCCACTGGACAGCGGCATTTCCGGGCCGATGCAGCAAGCCATCGGCCAGACCCTCGCGGCCGGGCAACAGGTGCTGGTGTTTCTCAATCGCCGGGGGTTTGCACCCACATTGCTGTGCCACGATTGCGGCTGGCTGTCAGGCTGCCCGCGTTGCGATGCGCGGATGACCGTGCATCAGCGCTCGGGCGAGCTGCGTTGCCATCACTGCGGCCACGTCGAGCGCGTACCGCGCCAGTGCCCATCCTGCGGGAAAGTCGATCTGCGCCCGGTGGGCGCAGGCACCGAGCGCGCCGAGGAGCGCCTGGGGATTCTGTTTCCCGACTATCCGGTGTTGCGCGTCGACCGCGACAGCACTTCGCGCAAGGATGCGATGAACCAGCTGTTCGCCACCATCCAACGCGGCCAGCCGTGCATTCTGGTGGGCACGCAGATGCTGGCCAAGGGACACCACTTTCCCCGGGTCACGCTGGTGTCGATCCTTGATGCCGACGGCGGGCTGTTTTCCGGCGACTTCCGTGCCAGCGAGCGCATGGCGCAATTGATCGTCCAGGTGGCCGGGCGTGCGGGCCGCGCCGAGGAGCCTGGCCGGGTGATCATTCAGACCCATCTGGCCGACCATCCTCTGCTGATCCAGCTCACCGAGCAGGGTTATTTCGCCTTTGCCGAACAGGCCCTGAGCGAACGCCGGGCTGCGGGCCTGCCGCCGTTTTCGCACTTGGCGCTGCTGCGCGCCGAAGCGCACAAACCGGGGCAAGCCGAAGGGTTTCTCGACGAGGCCTGCAGCGAGGCCGAGCAACTGCTGAGCGACATGAATCTGGGCGGGATCGAACTGCTGGGCCCGGTCCCGGCCCCCATGGAACGTCGCGCCGGGCGTTACCGTGCGCAATTGCTGCTGCAATCCAGTGCCCGCGCGCCACTGCATCGACTGCTCGGTTCGTGGCTGCTCAAGCTGGAGCAGATGCCCGGGGGCCGACAGGTCAGATGGTCGCTGGATGTTGATCCGGTGGATTTGTATTAGCCTGCCGCCATTGCGACCAACAGCCCTGTGGCGTGGGACCGGCTTCAGCCGGGAAGAGGCCGTGACAATCACCCCACATGTGTCGTCAGCAATACTGCCTTCCCGGCTAAGGCCAGCCCCACGAATGTGTTTCATTTTTTCCAGGTAATTCGAAACCGCATGGCCAACGCGGTTGGCAAGGTGGCTCCAGCCACGGATAATGCCCAGTTTTTCCACCCGCGCATTCAGGCGCTGCCGCGCTTGCGGTCGAAGAGAGCACCATGAAAGACACCATTCGCCAGCTGATCCAACAAGCCCTGAGCCAACTCGCCAGCGAGGGCGTCTTGCCGGAAGGCCTGTCGCCAGCGATTCAGGTGGAAAATGCCAAGGACAAGACCCACGGCGATTTCGCCAGCAATATCGCCATGATGCTGGCCAAGCCTGCAGGCCTGAAGCCACGTGATCTGGCCGAAAAGCTGATTGCAGCGCTGCCTGCCGACCCGCAGATCAGCAAGGTGGAAATCGCCGGCCCCGGCTTTCTCAATTTCTTTCAGAATACCCAGGCCCTGGCGGCGCGCCTTGACGCCGCTCTCGCCGATGCGCAGCTGTCGGTGCGCAAGGCAGGCCCGGCGCAACGCAGCGTAGTCGACCTGTCTGCACCGAATCTGGCCAAGGAGATGCACGTTGGCCACTTGCGCTCGACCATCATCGGCGACGGCGTGGCCAATGTGCTGGAGTTCCTCGGTGACACCGTGATCCGCCAGAACCACGTGGGCGACTGGGGCACGCAATTCGGCATGTTGCTGGCCTATCTGCAGGAACAGCCCGCTACCAGCGATGAGTTGTCCGACCTCGAGGACTTCTACCGCGCAGCGAAGAAACGCTTCGACGAGTCCACCGAGTTTGCCGAGCGCGCACGCTCGCTGGTGGTCAAGCTCCAGGCTGGCGATGCCGAGTGCCTGAGCCTGTGGACAAAATTCAAGGACATCTCGTTGTCCCACTGCCAGCAAGTCTACGACCTGCTCAACGTCAAACTGACCCCAGCCGACGTCATGGGCGAAAGCGCCTACAACGACGATCTTGCCAATGTGGTCCGCGATCTGAAGGCCGCGGGCCTGCTGGTTGAAAGCGATGGCGCCCAGTGCGTGTTCCTCGACGAATACCGGACAGCCGATGACAAGCCGCTGCCCGTGATCGTGCAGAAGGCCGGTGGCGGTTATCTCTACGCGACCACTGACCTTGCCGCCGTGCGCTATCGCAGCAAGGTGCTCAAGGCTGATCGCGCGTTGTATTTCGTCGATCAGCGGCAGGCACTGCATTTCCAGCAAGTCTTCGAAGTGGCGCGCCGTGCCGGGTTTGTCCATGACGGCATGCAGCTGGAACACATGGGTTTTGGCACCATGAACGGCGCCGATGGCCGCCCGTTCAAGACCCGGGACGGCGGCACGGTCAAGCTGATCGATCTGCTGGAAGAAGCCCGCGAGCGCGCCTACACGCTGGTCAAGGAAAAGAACCCCGAAGTGGCGGAAGACGAGCTGCGGGCCATCGCCCATGCCGTGGGCATCAGCGCGGTGAAATATGCCGACCTGTCCAAGCATCGAGCCAGCGACTACAGCTTCAATTTCGAACAGATGCTCAGTTTTGAAGGCAATACCGCGCCCTACCTGCTGTACGCCTACACCCGGGTCGCCGGTGTGTTTCGCAAGCTGGGCACGCCGTTTGACGTCACCAAAGGGCAGATCGTTCTTGAGGCCGCGCAGGAGCAGGACCTGGCTGCACGCCTGGCGCAGTTCGGCGAGATCCTCAACAACGTGGCCGAGAAAGGCACGCCGCACGTGCTGTGCGCCTACCTCTACGACCTCGCGGGGCTGTTCTCCAGTTTTTACGAGAACTGCCCGATCCTGGGCGCTGACAACGCCGAGCAACAGCAAAGCCGTCTGCGCCTCGCCGAACTGACTGGCCGCACCCTCAAGCAAGGCCTCAAGCTGTTGGGCCTGGAAACTCTGGAGCGCATGTAAGTTGGCTGCCGCGAAGAAAAAACCTGCTCCAAAGCGCGGCGCCAGCCGCTACCAGGCCCCAGCGAAAAAGCCGATCCCGGGCTGGCTGTGGCTGGCAATCGGCCTCAGCGTTGGCGCGTTCGTGGTCTTTCTGATGAAGCTCGAACCCGGCGGCGAAGACGTCAAACGGGTGCGCGCCGACGCCAAGGCAGCGAAAATCGCCGAAGCGAACAAGACGCCTCCCAGCCCGACGGCGCCGGTCAAGCCCAAGTACGACTTCTACACACTGCTGCCGGAATCGGAAGTCATCGTGCCCAACGAGGCCGTGCCGGAGAAAACGCCGCCACCTGTGGTCGCTCCAGTCACGCCTGAACAGGCTGCCAAGATCGACACCGCGCGCGCCCAGGCCGCACTCAGCGGCCTGACGCCTCCGCCGCCGCCACCGGTGGCTAAACCGGCAGCGGTGACGCAGTTCTTCTTGCAGGCAGGCTCGTTCCGCAAGAAAGAAGATGCCGACAAGGTTCGCGCGCAGATCATCCTGCTGGGCCAGACAGCGGGCGTGGAATCCGGCACCGTCAAGGAAGAAACCTGGTACCGCGTTCTCGTCGGTCCGTTCAGCAACCGCGAACAGCTGACCGTGGCCCAGAAGCAGCTGGCGGGCGGTGGTTTCAGTAACCTTTTGTTGCAGCAGCGCAGCAAGTAACCAAGCGCGATCCTTAAAGAGAATCTGTAGGAGCGTACGAGCACCGCGAGGCCGCGATAGCGTTCTGCCTGACACACCGCCATCGCGGCCTCGCGGTGCTCGGTGGAGCGCCACCCCGGTCGCTCCTACAGGTATGTTTTCGATCACACAGTTATTTAGGTTCGATGAAAGCAGGCACGGCGCCACTCATCCCCCAAGGTTGAAATACCTTTCCCCACCCCCATATGAGTTTTCATCCGGGCATTTTCGCCCCGCTGTGTGGAGACTCTCCCTTGACCACCATCGTTTCAGTGCGCCGCCACGGCAAAGTCGTCATGGCTGGCGACGGCCAGGTTTCCCTGGGCAACACCGTCATGAAGGGCAACGCCAAGAAAGTGCGTCGCCTCTATCACGGCCAGGTGATCGCTGGCTTCGCAGGTGCCACCGCCGATGCGTTCACGCTTTTCGAACGTTTTGAAGGGCAGCTGGAAAAGCACCAGGGCCATCTGGTGCGCGCTGCCGTTGAACTGGCCAAGGACTGGCGTACCGACCGTTCGCTGAGCAGGCTTGAAGCCATGCTGGCAGTTGCCAACAAGGACGCATCGCTGATCATCACCGGCAATGGCGATGTGGTTGAACCCGAAGACGGCCTGATCGCCATGGGCTCAGGCGGTGCGTTCGCCCAGGCCGCGGCCCGCGCGCTGCTGCAGAAGACCGACTTGTCGGCACGTGAAATCGCTGAAACCGCATTGCATATCGCTGGCGATATCTGCGTGTTCACCAACCACAACATCACCATTGAGGAGCAGGACCTCGCTGAGTGAGTCCCGTCAGGCCGCGTCAAACCGTGGCCTGCCAGACCCCCAGCTGGAGGACCGTCACTTATCATGTCAATGACTCCCCGCGAAATCGTCCACGAACTCAATCGTCACATCATCGGCCAGGATGACGCCAAGCGCGCCGTCGCCATCGCCCTGCGCAACCGCTGGCGCCGCATGCAGCTGCCCGAAGAGCTGCGTGTTGAAGTGACGCCGAAGAACATCCTGATGATCGGCCCGACTGGCGTCGGCAAAACCGAAATCGCCCGGCGCCTGGCGAAACTGGCCAATGCGCCGTTCATCAAGGTCGAAGCGACCAAATTTACCGAAGTCGGCTATGTCGGTCGCGACGTGGAGTCGATCATTCGTGATCTGGCTGACGCTGCAATCAAGTTGCTGCGCGAACAGGAAATCATCAAGGTTCGCCATCGCGCGGAAGACGCCGCTGAAGACCGGATCCTCGATGCGCTGCTGCCACCTGCGCGGACGGGTTTCCAGGAAGAGGCCGCGTCGGGCAGCGACTCCAACACCCGCCAGCTGTTCCGCAAGCGCCTGCGTGAAGGTCAGCTGGACGACAAGGAAATCGAAATCGAAGTCAGCGAAGCCGCCGGGGTCGATATCTCCGCGCCACCCGGCATGGAAGAGATGACCAACCAGCTGCAAAGCCTGTTCGCCAACATGGGCAAGGGCAAGACGAAGTCGCGCAAGCTCAAGGTCAAGGAAGCGCTCAAGCTGGTGCGCGAGGAAGAAGCCGGTCGCCTGGTCAATGAGGAAGAACTCAAGGCCAAGGCACTGGAAGCCGTCGAGCAGCATGGCATCGTGTTCATCGACGAAATCGACAAGGTCGCCAAGCGCGGCAATGTGGGCGGCGCCGACGTCTCCCGCGAAGGTGTACAGCGCGACCTGCTGCCGCTGATCGAAGGCTGCACCGTCAACACCAAGCTGGGCATGGTCAAGACCGATCACATCCTGTTCATCGCTTCCGGCGCGTTCCACCTGAGCAAGCCGAGTGATCTGGTGCCCGAGCTGCAAGGTCGTCTGCCGATCCGCGTTGAACTCAAGGCGCTGTCGCCGCAGGATTTCGAACGCATCCTCAGCGAACCGCACGCATCGTTGACCGAGCAATACTGCGCACTGCTCAAGACCGAAGGCCTGAGCATCACCTTCGAGGCCGACGGTATCAAGCGTCTTGCCGAAATCGCTTGGCAGGTCAATGAAAAGACCGAAAACATCGGCGCCCGACGCCTGCACACTCTGCTCGAACGCCTGCTCGAAGAGGTCTCGTTCAGCGCTGGCGACCTGGCCACTGCGCCGGACGCCGAGCCGATCCGCATCAATGCCGACTACGTGAACAGTCACCTGGGTGAACTGGCCAAGGATGAGGACCTGTCGCGTTACATCCTGTAAACGCAAGCAATACACAACGATTTGATCTGGAACGCTTTTCTGTAGGAGCCAACTTGTTGGCGAGACGGTGTAAGTCACGCCGCTTCGCCAACAAGTGGGCACCAACAAGTGGGCGCCAATAAGTGGGCTCCTACAGGATCGCGATAGGGGCGCAGCTCAAAGCATCAGCCTGACGACCTGCTCGGAAGGGTCTCGGGATTTGCCGGCGTCCTTCAACGCTTGCAGATAGTCATTCCACAGCGCCTCCTGGCGTTGCGCCAGCTGGTCCAGGTATTCCCAAGTGAACAAGCCGCTGTCATGTCCGTCGTCGAAGGTCAGCTTCAAGGCGTATTGACCGGCGGGTTCTACCTTGCTCAGGCCAACCCCCAGCTTGCCGTATTGCAGGATCGGCTTGCCATGGCCCTGAACCTCCGCCGATGGCGAATGCACGCGCAGAAACTCGGCCGTCAGCTGGTAGACCTCAGCGGGGCCGTATTTCAGTGTCAGGGTTTTCGAGGCCTTGTGCAGCTCGATGGCGGTTGGAAGTCTCGTCATTTAAATACCGGTGATCTGTAGGAGCGACCAGGGTGGCGCTCCACTTGCCCGCGATTCGGCCTGTCGGTTGGGGAGTTTAGTGCTTGTACTGGCGCCATCGCGGGCAAGCGCGCTCCTAAAAGTGAAAATATTGCCCGCGATGATCAGGCCACCAGCGCTTTATCCAGCTGGCTTTCCACTTCGGCCTGGATCTGACCACTCATCGCCGAGAGAAAGAAATTCAGCTCCAGGCTGACCCGCACCACAGCCTCCTCGACTTCCACAGTACCCTTGGCGCCTTTGCCCTCAAGCTTGACGGTGTCGCCGTCCCATTCATGTTCGATGCCGTACTTTTCGCTCAGCTTCTGCACCAGCAACTCGGCCTTCTCGCGAGCTTTTGCCTTGCCCAGGGAATGCGGGCGTTCAATCGTGAATCGGGCCATGGTTTGGCGCCTCCAGCGCTAGATGAATCGTGGCGCAACTATAACAGTCAGCCCGAATGAAGAAACTGTCGGCGATGAGCCTTGTCAAGACAAAGCCGGCCACGACGATTAGAATGGCCGCACTCAATTCCGGTGAACGCTATGACTGATCCGCGCAAAGGCAGCGATGCCGAACCTACAACTCACTTCGGCTACAAGAATGTGCCGCAAAGCCAGAAGGCCGAGAAGGTTGCGGAGGTGTTTCACTCCGTCGCCGCCAAGTACGACCTGATGAACGATCTGCTGTCGGGCGGCATGCATCGGCTGTGGAAGCGGTTCGCCATCGAGCTGTCCGGTGTACGCAGCGGCAATCGCGTGCTGGATATCGCCGGCGGCACGGGTGACCTGACCAAAAAGTTTTCCCACCTGGTCGGCCACACCGGCGAAGTGGTGCTGGCCGATATCAACGCCTCCATGCTCAAGGTCGGCCGCGATCGCCTGCTGGACCTGGGTGTGGCTGGCAACGTCAAATTCGTCCAGGCCGACGCTGAAAAGCTGCCCTTCCCGGACAACCATTTCGACTGCGTGACCATCGCTTTCGGCCTGCGTAACGTGACGAACAAGGAAGATGCCCTGCGTTCGATGCTGCGCGTGCTCAAGCCGGGCGGTCGCCTGCTGGTGCTGGAATTTTCCAAACCCACCAACAAGCTCATGTCCAAGGCCTATGATGCCTATTCATTCGCCTTCATGCCGTTGATGGGCAAGCTGGTCACCAATGATTCGGAAAGCTATCGCTACCTGGCCGAATCCATTCGCATGCACCCGAACCAGGAAACCCTGAAGTCGATGATGGTACAAGCGGGCTTTGACCGCGTGACCTATCACAACATGACCTCCGGCGTTGTCGCTCTGCATCGCGGTATCAAACCCTGATGGTGTTCAGTGGCGTGCTCGCCAGCGTCGAGCATGGCATCAATCGCGTGCTGCGCCTGGACAGCACCGCATTGCCGCGCATGGCGCGCCTGTCCGGCAAGGTCATTGCCGTGCAGTGCAGCAGCCCGTCGTTGCGGTTGTTCATTGTGCCGGGCGATGAAGGCCTGCTGCTGGCCAGCCACTGGGAAGTCGAAGCCGATTGCACCTTGCGCGGGCCTGCCGCCAGCCTGCTGCGTCTGGCCTTGAGCGACGACAAAAGTGCGGTGCTGCACGGTCCGGATGTCGAACTCGACGGCGACAGCGCCGCTCTGCTTGAGTTGTTCGGCATTCTCCAGGACCTGGAGCTGGACTGGGAATACGAACTTTCCCGCTGGCTCGGCCCGGTGGCAACTACCCTGCTGGGCGACCACCTGCGCAGCCGCGCGCACTGGAGTCGCGAAGGCATGACCAGCCTGCGGCGCAATCTCGCCGATTACCTGAGTGAAGAGTCACGCACCCTGGTGGGCAAGCACGAAGCCGAAGCACGTTTTGCCGAACTTGACCGCATCAAGCTCGACCTCGACCGCCTTGAGGCGCGCTTTGAGCGCCTCGCCCAATCCCCTGACTCCAGCGATAACGCATGAAACTGCTTGCCGTCCGCCGTTTGTTTCGTATCCAGCGTGTCGTGATCCGCTACCGTCTCGATGACTTGCTGTTTGCCTTCCCGTTGCCGTGGTGGCTCAAAGCGCTGCGCTTCGTCATGCCCTGGCGCCTGTTGCCGCGCAAGATCACCGAGTTGCCGCGCGGTGCACGCCTGCGCCTGGCCTTGCAGGATCTGGGGCCGATCTTCATCAAGTTCGGTCAGCTGCTGTCCACCCGCCGCGACCTGCTGCCCGAAGACATCGCCGACGAGCTGATGCTGCTGCAGGACCGCGTCCCGCCGTTCGACTCGCAACTGGCCATCAAGCTGATTGAAGAACAGCTCGGCGCGCGCATCTGCGATGTCTTCAGCCGCTTTGATGTCACGCCCTTGGCCTCGGCCTCAGTGGCCCAGGTGCACGCCGCGCAGCTCAAGACCGGCGAGGAAGTCGTGGTCAAAGTGGTGCGGCCGGGCTTGCGGCCGATCATCGGCCAGGATCTGGCGTGGCTGTTCGTGCTGGCCAGCACCGCCGAGCGGATGTCCGCCGACGCGCGTCTGCTGCACTTGGTGGACGTGGTCGCCGACTACGAAAAAACCATTTACGACGAGCTGGATCTGCTGCGTGAAGCGGCGAACTCCAGCCAGCTGCGGCGCAACTTCGAAGGCTCCAACCTGCTTTACGTGCCGCAAGTCTACTGGGACTGGTGCCGCCCGAAAGTGCTGGTGATGGAGCGCATTTATGGCGTGCAGGTCACTGACCTGGCGACCTTGGCCGATCAGCGCACTGACATGAAGCTGCTGGCCGAGCGCGGCGTGGAAATCTTTTTTACCCAGGTGTTCCGCGACAGTTTCTTCCACGCCGACATGCATCCCGGCAACATTTTCGTCAGCACGGTCACGCCGTGGGCCCCGCAATACATCGCTATCGACTGTGGCATCGTCGGCAGCCTGACCCCGGAAGATCAAGATTATCTGGCCCGTAACCTGTTTGCCTTCTTTAAGCGCGATTATCGTCGGGTCGCGCAACTGCACATCGACTCCGGATGGGTGCCGGCCGAGACCAAACTGAACGAATTCGAGGCCGCTATCCGTACCGTGTGCGAACCGATCTTTGAAAAACCGCTCAAGGATATTTCCTTTGGTCAGGTGCTGATGCGCCTGTTCCAGACGGCGCGACGCTTCAACATGGAAGTCCAGCCGCAACTGGTGCTGCTGCAGAAGACCCTGCTCAACATCGAAGGTCTGGGCCGTCAGCTGTACCCGGACCTGGACTTGTGGAGCACGGCGCAGCCGTTTCTGGAGCGCTGGATGCGCGAGCGGGTCAGCCCGAAAACCCTGCTTGGCAACCTGCAATCGCAGGTCGAGCAGATTCCGCATCTGGCCAACATGACCCGTGACCTGCTTGAGCGCATGTCCCAGCCGCATCGCCATGATCCGCCACCACCGTGGCGTGAGCGCAACGATGGCTGGGGCCTGCGAATACTCGGCGCGGCATTGCTGGCAGGCGGCGCGGTGCTGGCCTCGACCCTGGTCACCGAAGGCACTGCCCTGGTGGCGCTGGTGGCGTGGCCAGCCTGGATCATGCTCGCAGGAGGCTTTTACCTGGTCATCCGTCGATAGCCAGCAGCGTTGGCCGCTGGCACACTGTTTAACCCGCCGAGGCCAGACGCCCCGGCTGCCGGAGTAGATATGAAAGACTGGCTGGACGAGATCAAGTGGGACAGCGACGGGCTGGTGCCCGCGATTGCCCAGGATCATGAAACCGGACGCGTGCTGATGATGGCGTGGATGAACCGCGAGGCCCTGAGCCTGACGGCTACGGAAAACCGTGCAATCTATTGGTCGCGTTCGCGCGGCAAACTCTGGCGCAAGGGTGAAGAGTCCGGCTATGTGCAGCAGCTGCATGAGCTACGCCTTGACTGCGACGCTGACGTCATCATCCTCAAGGTCGAACAGGTCGGCGGTATCGCCTGCCATACCGGGCGCGAGAGCTGCTTTTACCGGATCTACGAGAACGGCGCCTGGAAGACGGTTGAACCGGTCTTGAAAGATCCTGAAGCTATTTATCCGGCAGGGCACTGAAACATGACTGATACCTTGACCCGCCTGGCGCAGGTACTGGAATCGCGCAAGGGCGCCGCTGCCGACAGCTCCTATGTCGCCAGCCTGTACCACAAGGGGCTGAACAAGATTCTGGAAAAGGTCGGTGAAGAGTCGGTCGAGACGATCATTGCCGCCAAGGACGCTGCAGTCAGTGGTGATTGCAGCGATGTCATTTACGAGACCGCCGACCTGTGGTTTCACAGCATGGTCATGCTCGCAGCGCTGGGCCAGCACCCCCAGGCGGTGCTTGACGAGCTGGATCGTCGCTTTGGCTTATCGGGCCACGCTGAAAAAGCTGCACGCACGGCCGACTGAGCCACATCAATCCAATTGAATTGAATTTTCTACGAGGAATGCTTCATGGGTATTTTTGACTGGAAACACTGGATCGTCATTCTGGTTGTCGTGATTCTGGTCTTCGGCACCAAAAAGCTGAAGAACCTGGGCACTGACGTCGGCGAGTCGATCAAGGGCTTTCGCAAGGCCATGCACGATGACGACAAGCCGCACGAAGAGCCTGCAGTTCAGCCGCAACAACCGCCGCAGGCCGCTCCACAGGGTTCACCCCTGAACCAGCCGCATACCATCGACGCGCAAGCGCATAAAGTCGAAGAGCCAATTCGCAAAGACTAGGTCATATCGAATGTTTGGTATCAGCTTCTCCGAACTGCTGCTGGTTGGCCTCGTCGCCTTGCTGGTATTGGGCCCCGAGCGCCTGCCAGGTGCCGCGCGCACCGCAGGCCTCTGGGTCGGGCGGCTCAAGCGCAGCTTCAATGCGATCAAACAGGAAGTTGAACGCGAGATAGGCGCGGACGAAATTCGTCGCCAGTTGCACAACGAGCACATCCTGTCCCTGGAGGAAGAAGCGCGCAAGATCATGGCGCCCCACCCCCCGGCCAATCCTGCGCCAGTGACGGAGCAGCCGGTGACCGTGCAACCGGCGGTGTCGCCGATTCCGACGACCCCTGCGGTAACCCCCGCGAGCGATCTCGGCCCGGCCGCGCTTTCGGGTACCGAACCGCCTGTGGTGACCACGGTGCCTGAAGTGCCTGTTGCAGCGGTCAATACGGCGCCTGCCAGCACCGCAGCGGCAAACACTGCTCCAGCACATCCCGAACCTTCCGCCAACGATTCGTCACTGCCACCGCGAGCCCCATGAGCGATATTCCGGAACACGACCAGCAAATGCCGCTGGTCTCGCACCTGACTGAACTGCGCACGCGCCTGCTGCGTTGCGTACTGGCCACCTTCCTGATTTTTGGCTGCCTGTTTTACTTCACCCAGAAGATCTACACCTTCGTGTCGGCACCCTTGCGCGTGTTCCTGCCCGAAGGCGCGACGATGATTGCCACCGACGTCGCCTCGCCGTTCATCACCCCGTTCAAGCTGACGATGATGGTCGCGCTGTTTCTGGCAATGCCGGTGATCCTGCACCAGATCTGGGGCTTCATCGCGCCGGGCCTGTACAAGCATGAAAAGCGCATCGCCGTGCCGCTGCTGGTCTCCAGCATTATCCTGTTCTACTCGGGGATGGCCTTTGCCTACTTCCTCGTCTTCCCGCTGATCTTTCACTTCTTTGCCAGCGTGACGCCAGAAGGCGTGTCGATGATGACCGACATCGCCAGTTATCTGGACTTCGTCATGACACTGTTCTTTGCCTTCGGCGTGGCCTTCGAGATTCCGGTGGCCGTGGTGCTGCTGGTGTGGATCGGCGTGGTGGACGTCAAGTACCTGAAAAAGATCCGCCCCTATGTGGTGATTGGCTGCTTCGTGGTCGGCATGATCCTGACCCCGCCGGACATTTTCTCGCAGACGCTGCTGGCAGTGCCCATGTGGCTGCTGTTCGAAGTCGGCGTGCTATGTGCCGGGATGATCACCAAGCGCGGCGATCATCCCGATGATCAGGCTGAGCAGGAAAAGCCGGACCAGCCCCCCGCGACACAGCCGTGAACCTGCTGCTGCTTGAAGATGCCGATTTCGTTGCGCCAGACCGGGTCATCCTGCGTGATCGGCGCCTGGTTCACATGCAACAGGTGCATCGCGCCGAAATCGGCGACAGCCTGCGAGTCGGCCACATTGGCGGCTTGCTGGGCACTGCAGAGCTGTTGCGCCTGCAGCCCGATGAAGCCGAACTGCGCGTGCAACTCGACAGCGCGCCCCCCGCCAAACTGCCACTGACGCTGATCCTGGCGCTGCCGCGGCCGAAGATGCTGCGCCGAATTTTCCAGACCGTGGCGACCATGGGCGTGCCCAGGGTGATTCTGGTCAACAGTTATCGGGTTGAAAAAAGCTTCTGGCAGACCCCGTTCCTCGAACCCGCAGCCATCCGCGAGCAGCTGATTCTCGGCCTTGAGCAGGCGCGTGACAGCGTGCTGCCTCAGGTCATCATTGAAAAACGTCTCAAGCCATTCGTCGAAGACCGACTGCCACAGATTGCCCAGGGCAGCCTTGGCCTGGTCGGCCACCCAGGTGATTTCCCCGCCTGCCCCCGCGCCGTCAGCGAACCGGTGACACTGGCCATCGGCCCCGAAGGTGGCTGGATCCCTTACGAAATAGACCTGTTGTGCAAATCCGGCCTGCAACCCGTGCAGTTGGGTGAGCGCATCCTGCGGGTCGAAACCGCTGTCTCGGCCCTCCTCGCCCGCCTGTTCTGACCCATTCCTGTGTGTCGAGTAAATCGCTTCAGTTCGTGATGACACGGCCGATGTAGGTGAACACGCACAGAATCCAGAACAAGGGGTGGGTCATGAGTCGCTGGTTTACACGAAGTCTCGCGAACGCGAGTGTCAGCTTGAAATTGGCGGTGGGCTTTGGCCTGGTCGTATTGATGACCCTGATGATCACTGCAACGGCCTGGTTCAGTACCCAGGCACTGATTGCGCGCGGTGATCGCGTCGCGGCGATCTCCGACGTCAACGAACACACCCTGGTACTGCGCATCAACCGCATGCGTTACGAGACGCTGTACAACGCTGAAACCGCAGCGGACGTCATAAAAGCCATGGACCTGCTCGACGTTGATCTGAAAAAAGCCGAAAACCTGTTGCGCTCGCCAACCAATATCAAGCTGCTGGAAGGCCAGATCGAGAATGCCAAGGCGTACCGCCAGGCGTTCACCGAGATGACCCAGGCCATCGCCACTCGCGAAGCCAGCCGCAGCCAGATGGGCGATAACGCCGACAAGGCGGTCAATGAAGCTGACAAGGTCGAGGCCGCACTGCTCAAGGCCGATGACATTCTGGCGTTCAACAGTATTGTCGATGTCAGCAAACAGATTCAGCAGGCACGCTTCCAGGTCCGCGGTTACACCTACAGTGGCAAGCCGGAATTCGAAAAGAACGCTAACCAGGCCATCGACGAGGCCATGACCGGCATCAACACGCTGGCGGGCAGCCTCTCCGCCGAATACCTGCCGAACCTGCAGCAAGCTCTGGTTGGCCTCAAGGCCTACCGTACCACGGTCGGCGTGTATCGCGACGCTCAGGCCGCGAGCAAGGCGGCGCTGGAGAAAATGAGTGCCTTGGGCGTCAAGATGATGGACATCAGCGGCGCCATGATCGACGCACAGAACAAGGCCCGTGACGAAGAAAGCGCTCAGTCGGTGCAGATGATTGTCATCGCCACGTTGCTGGCTCTGGTGTTCAGCGTGATAGCCGCGTGGATCATCACCCGCCAGATCACCACGCCACTGCGTGAAACCCTTGAAGTGGTCGAACGCGTGGCCGCTGGCGATCTGAGCCGCAACCTCGTCGTCAATCGCAAGGACGAACTGGGGCGCTTGCAGGGCAGCATCCAGCGTATGACCGTCAGCCTGCGCGACTTGATCAGTGGCATCCGCGACGGCGTGACGCAGATTGCCAGCGCTGCCGAAGAGTTGTCAGCCGTCACCGAACAGACCAGCGCCGGGGTGAATTCGCAAAAAGTGGAAACCGATCAGGTAGCCACCGCGATGCACGAGATGACCGCGACTGTGCAGGAAGTGGCACGCAACGCCGAAGAAGCGTCCGAGGCGGCAGTTGCTGCCGACCAGCAGGCCCGTGAGGGTGATCGCGTGGTCAACGAGGCCATCGTCCAGATCGAGCGCCTGGCCTCTGAGGTGGGCAACTCCACCGAAGCCATGAACGAACTCAAGCGTGAAAGCGACAAGATCGGCAGCGTACTCGACGTGATCAAGTCGGTTGCCCAGCAGACCAACCTGCTGGCCCTTAACGCTGCCATCGAGGCGGCACGTGCCGGTGAAGCCGGACGCGGGTTTGCGGTGGTGGCGGACGAAGTTCGCAGTCTCGCCCAGCGCACTCAGAAGTCGACGGAAGAAATCGAACAACTGATCGCCGGCCTGCAAAGCGGCACTCAACAGGTCGCCACGATCATGGACAACAGCCGCGACCTGACTGTCAGCAGTGTCGAGCTGACGCGTCGTGCGGGCACCTCGCTGGAAAACATCACCAAGACCGTTTCGGCGATCCAGGCGATGAACCAACAGATCGCAGCCGCCGCAGAAGAGCAGAGCGCCACCGCTGAAGAGATCAACCGCAGCATCATCAATGTGCGCGACGTCTCCGAGCAAACCTCGGCTGCCAGTGAAGAAACCGCGGCATCCAGCGTAGAACTGGCGCGCCTGGGCAACCACCTGCAGGTGCTGGTGAGCAAGTTCACCGTTTGATCGCGTCTTACAGGGTGGGACGCTTGTTCTGACTTGCTGGCCTCTTCCCGGCTGAAGCTAGTCGTGGGATCGGGTCGTGGGACCGGCTTTAGCCGGGAAAGCGGTACATCTGGCAGAGGCTTGTTCTGATTTACTGGCCTCTTCCCGGCTGAAGCCGGTCCCACGCCATGCCGGGACGCTTGTTCTGATTTGCTGGCCTCTTCCCCGCCGAAGCCGGTCCCGCACACCAAGCCCTGCGTCGCCGCTTTCACACTTCCATCCGGGAATTCTCCTACGGCCGGTTCAGGTCGCGCTGTTCTTTTGCCTGCCGATGCGCTGACAACACAGATCCCCGATCTCTGGGCGTCTGTCTGTTTCGCCTAACCGCAGGAGTTTCCCATGTCTGGATGGATCAATCACACCCTCGGTAACATCAGCGTCAAGCTCAAGCTGTCGGCTGGCTTCGGGCTGGTTCTGCTATTGACCATGGCCATCACTGTCACCGGCTGGCAAGGCCTGGACATAATGATCGAGCGATCCGAATCGATGAGCGCCATCGGCCAGTTGAGCAACATGACCAAGGACCTTCGCGCCGAGCGCATTACCTTTCGCGTGGAGAACACCCAGGACAACGCCCGCGTCGTGGTCGACCGTCTCAACGCGCTGGAGGACCACCTCAAGACGTTGCGCAGGGATATCGATGACGACGACCTGCCCAGCCAGCACTTGCTGACTGAGCAGAGCCAGACCGTGGCGGACATGGAAAAGACCTTCGCCGCGCTGACCGACGAGAACAGCGTGCGTCATGGCGCCATGGCCGGGCTGGAGAAGCAATCGCAGCTTGCCGTCGAAACGGTGGCGCAGGTTGAGGCCGAAGTGCTCAAGGCCGTAAGCCAGGAGCAGGACAACAGCGAGCGGCTGGATGAATTCAGCAATATCTCTCAGCTCAGGCAACAGATCCAGAACGCACGCATGCAGGTACAGGCCTATACCTTCAGCGGCCTCGAAAAATTCGAATTCGCGGCGACAGAAGCCATTGATCAGGCATTGCAGGAAGTCCAGCAGATCGCCAGGGATCAGGCCGATGACAACCTGAAAGCATTGCAACCGGCCAGGGAAGCGCTGGAACATTACCGCAGCCAGCTCGCCCGCTTCAAACACGCGCAGGTGCAGGTCGAAGCTGCGCAGGAAACGCTCGAGGCACTGGGCGACAGGATGCTCGGGCAGGTGGCTGAACTCATCGAGCTGCAAGGCAGCCAGCGCGACACTGAAGCGCACCTTTCACGCGCCACCCTGGCCGGCGTCGCCGGCATCGCGCTGTTCATCGGCCTGCTGGCCGCCTGGATCATGATCCGGCAAATCATCACGCCGCTGAACCAGACACTGGTTGCCGCGCAGCGCATTGCCAAGGGCGACCTGAGCCATGATTTGCAAGTACGCCGCAGTGACGAGATGGGCCAGTTGCAGCACAGCATTCAGGCCATGACCGAAAGCCTGCGCCAGCTGATCGGCGGCATCAGCGACGGTGTCGGCCAGATCAGCACGGCGGCGCAGCAGCTTTCAGCGGTGACTGAGCAGACCAGCGTCGGGGTCAACAATCAGAAACTGGAAACCGATCAGGTGGCGACAGCCATGAATCAGATGACCGCAACGGTGCTGGACGTGGCCCGCAGCGCTCAGGACGCGGCCCAGGCAGCGGACCATGCCGACCAACAGGCCCGCGAAGGCGATCAGGTGGTGTCGAACGCCATCGAGCAGATCGAGCAACTGGCTGACGAGGTGCTCAAATCCACCCAGGCCATGCGGCTGCTGAAGCAGGAAAGCGACAAGATTGGCGGCGTGCTTGAAGTGATCAAGTCGGTGTCGCAACAGACCAACCTGCTCGCCCTCAATGCCGCCATTGAAGCCGCCAGGGCGGGCGAAGCCGGTCGTGGCTTTGCCGTGGTCGCCGACGAGGTGCGCGGCCTGGCGCAGCGCACGCAACAGTCCACCGAGGAAATTGAAGAGCTGATCGCGGCGCTGCAGCAAGGCACCCAACAGGTCGCCACGACCCTGGACAACAGCCGTAGCCTGACCGACAACAGCGTCCAATTGAGCCGCCGGGCGGGTAGCTCGCTGGAGCAGATCACGCGCACGGTGTCGACCATTCAGGACATGAATCAACAGATCGCCACGGCCAGTGAAGAGCAGAGCGCGGTGGCCGAACAGGTCAACCGCAGCATTATCAGCGTGCGCGACATTTCCGAGCAGACTGCAGCGGCAGGCGAACAGACAGCCGCATCGGGCGCCGAGCTGGCGCGTCTGGGCAGTCAATTGCAGGGGATGGTGAACAGCTTTCGAGTGGGGTAAAGCGTCGCATCGCGAGCCGCCCTACCGGTACCGGGGTGCCAGTACATGAGGCAGGAGCGGCTTGAGCCGCGAGAAGCGATTACTTCATAGCCGGGAATGCCCCAGGCTTACTTGCGGCTGGCGATGATGTAGACCGCGTGGATGATGCCGGGGAAGTAACCCAGCAGTGTCAGCAGGATGTTCAGCCAGAATGCACCGGCGAAGCCGACTTGCATGAAAACACCCACGGGCGGCAGCAGAATGGCGAAGATGATACGAATGATGTCCATGGGATAGCTCCAGATTAGTGGCGTGTAAAAGCCAGACAGCTAATCGACCCATGGCCGGTGGCAGAGGTTCCGTAATGTCTGGCAACCCGCCATTAGCGCAATTGTCACCAAAGGTTCAGCTTAATCGCGCCCAATAAGAAAACCCCGCCGAAGCGGGGCTTTGCAGACTGTTTCCCTGACATCCATTTCGCCCCACCATCCTGGCAGGCATCCTTACGTGTCCCTGTTATCTGATGCGCTTCCTGCGCTACGTCCATGGATTTAGAGTACGCCGCAGGCCATCACAGCGGAAGAGGCAAAATGGCACTACGTGGCGTAAGCAAATGCTTACAGGTTTTCCATCGTCAAAATTGCGCCGCGTCCAGCAGGTACAAAGACTCGCTTCCGGCGCGTACTGAAGCACCAAGAGAATGAATGCGCGGCAGTAACCTTGCGAAGTAGAAACGCGCGGTGCCCAGCTTGCTGGCGTAGAAATCTTCGCTCGATTCCTTGCCCAGTGCCGCCCCCGCCATCTTTGCCCACATGTACGCGTAAGCGGTGTAACCAAACACGTGCAGGTACTCGACCGAGGCGGCGCCGATTTCGTGGGGATTGTCCCGCGAGCGGTCAAGCACCCAGTGAGTCAGCTCATCGAGCATGTCCAGGGCAGCAGCCAATGGCCGGGTGAACTCGCCGAGGGAGGCATCACTGCTCGCAATGAACTCGCGAACTTCATCGGCAAAGCGGGTGTAATACACCCCGCCGCTGCCGACGATCTTGCGGCCCACCAGATCCAGCGCCTGAATGCCGTTGGTGCCTTCGTAGATCTGGGTAATGCGCACGTCGCGAACCAGTTGCTCCTGCCCCCACTCACGAATGTAACCGTGACCACCGAATACTTGCTGCCCATGCACCGTGGTTTCCAGGCCCACATCCGTGAGAAACGCCTTCGCCACCGGGGTGAGCAAGGCCACCAGCTCGTCGGCGCGCTGGCGGGCGGCGTCATCTTCGCTGAACTTGGCGATGTCCAGCTGCATCGCCACGTAGGTGGAGAATGCCCGCCCGCCTTCATTGAAGGCTTTCATGGTCAGCAACATGCGACGCACGTCGGGGTGAACGATGATCGGATCGGCCATCTTCTCAGGCTGTTTCGCACCGGTCGGCGAACGGCTTTGCACCCGGTCACGGGCATATTCGATAGCGTTCTGATAGGAGCGCTCGCCCGACGCCAGACCCTGAATGCCGACCCCCAGACGCTCGTAGTTCATCATGGTGAACATCGCGGCCAGGCCCTTGTTGGGCTCACCGATGAGATAGCCCACCGCCGCGTCGAAATTCATCACGCAGGTGGCCGAGGCCTGAATGCCCATCTTGTGCTCGATGGAGCCGCAGGACACCGCGTTGCGCGGGCCCAGGCTGCCATCGTCGTTGACCATGAACTTGGGCACCAGAAACAGCGAAATGCCCTTGGGCCCGGCCGGGGCGTCCGGCAGTTTGGCGAGGACCAGGTGAATGATGTTCTCGGTCAGATCATGCTCGCCGCCGGTAATGAAAATCTTGGTGCCGGACACCTGGTACGAACCGTCAGCCTGCGGCTCGGCCTTGGTGCGGATCATTCCCAGGTCCGTGCCCGCGTGGGCTTCGGTCAGGCACATGGACCCTGCCCAGGCGCCGGAGTACATGCTCGGCAAGTAGGTGGCCTTGAGGGATTCAGTGGCGTGGGTGTTGATGGACACACAGGCGCCAGAGGTCAGCATTGGGTACAGGCCGAAGGCGAGGCTGGCCGAATTGAGCATCTCTTCAACTTGCGCGGAGACCACCTTTGGCATGCCCATGCCGCCAAAATCCGGATTGCCACCAACACCCACCCAGCCACCTTCGGCGTAGGTCTGATAGGCCTGTGGGAAGCCATCAGGGGTGGTCACCACCGTATCTTTCCAGCTACAGCCCTGCTCGTCGGCATGGCGACTCAAGGGCGCGATGCACTTGCTGGTCACTTTGCCGGCTTCTTCGAGAATCGCTTCGACGGTTTCGGCATCGACCGTTTCAGCCAGGGCCGGTAACTGCGCCCACAGTGTTGACACCTCGAATACTTCATTGAGGACGAAACGCATATCGCGCAGGGGCGCTTTGTAGTCAGCCATGGCAAACCTCGCAAAAACAGGCGCAGTGCGCCTGATAGAGGAATCCCGCAGATGAACGTGCAGGATCGGATAGTCGATGAACCGAGTGTACCCGAACACCATTTGCGACACATAGGGTCAGCATGTGACCATTTATCCAATAATGGTCACACCTAAAAGATGGGCCAGGTGGGAGCGAGCTTGCTCGCGAACATGTAATTTCAGGCGATGAATTCGTTGGCCATGAATATCAGGGAGGTGGTTGATGCATTCCCGGCTAAAGCCGGTCCCACGAGCCACAAGCCAGTCGCATTGGCCGGTGACAGCTTACGCGGCGGTTCGCACGGCACCGCGGCGGCTGCCCTGGCCGTGGGCCATGACGCAGTTACGCCCCGCACCCTTGGCGGCATACAGCGCCTGATCCGCCGCCTTGAGCACCTCTTCGGGTGTGCGATGCTCGGGAAGGCGTTCGGCAACACCGATGCTGATGGTCACCGCGACACTGGTGGCCGCTACCGCGCCACGCTTTTGCCGGCCCTTCTGGTCATCCTGCGGCCGACTGTCCGGGTTGCGCAGTTGGATCTCATAGTTGGCGATGACTTCGCGAATGGCATCCAGATGCGGCAGGCATTCTTCAATCGACTTGCTGGCGAACACGATGGCGAACTCTTCGCCGCCATAACGATACGCCTTGCCGCCCCCGCTGGTGATTTTCGACAGTTTGCTCGCCACCAGTCGCAATACCTGATCGCCGACATCATGGCCGTGGGTGTCGTTGAATTTCTTGAAATGATCGACATCGCCCATGGCCAGCACATAGTGACGCCCCAGACGCTGCATCCGCTCATTGAGCGCCCGACGCCCAGGCAGACCGGTGAGTTCGTCGCGGAACGCCATCTGATAGGCCTCGTGGGCGACACCTGCAGCAATCATCAACATCACTTGGCTGCACAGAATGTTCAACGTAAACGGCAGGATGAAGGTTTTCGGCAGCGCCCAGAACAGGCCGATCAGGCCAACCAGCTGCGCCGCATGCAGTGGTCGCGGCTTGTAAAGGTACTGAGTTACCAGCAGAACGAAAGCCAGCAGGAACGCCACGTAGGACAACTGAATCAGGCTCATCCAGGCGCCATGCAAGGCCGGCCAGCGTATTTCCGCCAGCGCCATTTGCACCGCCTGTGGATAACTCTGTTCAAGACCCAGCGCCACGCTGCCCACCGCCAGCAGCACTGCCAGCCGGGCGATCAGGTCCTGCACCAGGTGGGTCCGCTCCTCCCACACCGCGTAAACGCCATAGAGCAGCGGCAATAGCAGGCACACCAGATGAAACACCACGGCGGCGTCTTCGCGAACCTTGCCGTTGTCGCGGAAAAAATCCGTCTGCGTGTCGAGCAGGAAATAGGCGATGTACACCGTGATCATCAGGAACAGCTCACGCTGGCGCCGATAGACGCCGCAATACGCGCCGCCCAGCAACAACACCAGCGTTGGCAAAACGTTGAACAGGGAGGTGAAGAAGACGCTCAGGTCTTTGACGTAAGCAGCCGCCAGCCCCGCCAGCAACAAGATCACCGAGGGTAGAAAATGACTCACGCGTGCAGCCGATAAACGCAACAAAAGGGACGTCTCCCACCCGTACTCGGTAAAGAACCTGAAAGATGGCATTGTGCCTTTATCCGTCCGAACGTGCATTCAGAAGAATCCATAGCAAGCGTTGTCTGTAACGGCAGCAGTCGGGAAATATTTATTCTACCGGGACATGACGTGGGATCGCCTTGAGAGGGGAAACTGCGGGACCGGCTTCAGCCGGGAAGACTTGAGGTCTGACGACACACATGTACAGATGTGCTGACCCCTTCCTGGCTGAAGCCGGTCCCACTACACACCAGAAAACTCCGGCACAAAAAAAGCCGCTTCCCCCGAAAGAGAAGCGACTGTGGATGAGTCCGGCGTAGCTTAGTAAGCCAGGCCGAAATCCTCTTCCCGCATGTCCATCAGGTTGCTGGCGCCCGACAGGATGGCAGCAACATGGGTGCGGGTGCGCGGCAGGATGCGCTGGAAGTAAAAACGCGCTGTTTGCAGCTTGGCGGTGTAGAACGCCTCTTCGCCGGTACCGGCAGCCAGTTTCTCGGCTGCAACACGGGCCATGTCGGCCCAGAAGTAAGCCAGGCACGCGTAGCCGGAATACATCAGATAGTCCACCGAAGCGGCCCCGACTTCTTCACGATCCTTCATGGCCGCCATACCCACTTTCATGGTCAGCTCGCCCCACTCCTTGTTCAGTGCAGCCAGCGGAGTGACGAACTCCTGGGTCGCTTCGACGCCCTCGTTGTTCTGGCAGAACTTGTGCACGATCTTGGTGAAGCCCTTGAGCGCTTCGCCCTGGGTCATCAGCACTTTACGACCCAGCAGGTCCAGCGCCTGAATGCCCGTGGTGCCTTCGTACAACATCGCAATCCGCGCATCACGCACGTTCTGCTCCATGCCCCACTCGGCGATGAAACCGTGGCCGCCATAGATCTGCACGCCATGGTTGGCCGCTTCAAAGCCCACTTCCGTCATGAACGCCTTGGCAATTGGCGTCATGAACGCCAGCAGTGCATCTGCCTGCTTTTTCTGCTCGTCGTCCTGGCTGTACTTGGCGATGTCCACCTGCTTGGCGGTGAAATACACCATCGCGCGGGTACCTTCAGCGAAGGCTTTCATGGTCAGCAGCATGCGCCGCACGTCAGGGTGAACGATGATCGGGTCAGCGGCCTTGTCTGGCGCTTTCGGACCCGTCAGGGAACGCATCTGCAAACGATCACGCGCATATTTCAGGCCGCCCTGAAAACCGATCTCGGCATGAGCCAGGCCTTGCAGCGCGGTGCCCAGGCGAGCAGTGTTCATGAACGTGAACATGCAGTTCAGGCCCTTGTTCGCCGGGCCGATCAGGTAACCGGTGGCACCATCGAAGTTCATCACGCAGGTGGCGTTGCCATGAATGCCCATCTTGTGTTCCAGCGAACCGCAGTTGACCGTGTTGCGCTGGCCAATGCTGCCATCGGCAGCGGGCACAAACTTGGGCACGATGAACAGCGAAATGCCTTTGGTTCCGGCAGGCGCATCCGGCAGGCGGGCCAGCACGATGTGGACGATGTTGTCGGCCATGTCGTGTTCGCCGGCGGAAATGAAAATCTTGGTCCCGCTGACCCGATAGGTGCCGTCGGCCTGAGGCTCGGCCTTGGTGCGCAACATGCCCAGGTCGGTGCCGCAGTGCGGTTCGGTCAGGCACATGGTGCCCGTCCACTCGCCCGAAACCAGCTTGGTCAGATAGGCCTGACGCTGTTCTTCGGTGCCGTGCTCGGAAATGGTGTTCATCGCGCCATGGGACAGGCCGGGGTACATGCCCCAGGACCAGTTGGCCTCGCCGACCATTTCGCTGACCGCCAGACCCAGCGACTCAGGCAAACCCTGACCGCCATGCTCGACGTCATGGGCCAGGCTTGGCCAGCCACCTTCGACGAATTGCTTGTAGGCCTCTTTGAAGCCGCTCGGTGTCTTGACCCCCGACTCACTCCAGGTACAGCCTTCGATGTCACCTACGCGGTTCAGCGGCGCCAGCACCTGCTCGCAAAACTTGGCGCCTTCTTCGAGGATGGCGTCGACCATGTCCGGCGTAGCGTCCTGGCAACCCGGCAGGCTTTGATAGTGAGCTTCGTAGCCGAGCAGTTCGTCACGTACGAAGCGAATATCACGCAAGGGGGCCTTGTAGTCAGGCATAGCGATAAACCTCTGCTGATGAAACCTGGAATGTATGACCGATCGGTCGCTGCGCAAATCTCCCGCGCCACCGGACAATCTCGGATGCCTAGCGGTCAAACAGGTGTTTGAAACATACGTTTACGCCGAAATCTTGTCAAGCACGGCAAGGCAACCGTTCATCATCCAGGGCGCAAAAAGCGTGCAGGCGAGGCCGAGACGTGAGGTCGTCTGTGGTGTGTCCAGTCAAGGGAAAGCAAGCGCTGCGGCGGGTCGAGGCCCGTGTGGGGCACAGTCGGCCAGCACGCCGTGCACAGGTGGCACGGCAGAGAGGGTTGAATCAGGCGTAGGTGTCGATCAGCGTGCCGAGCATCTCGTCGCTGGCTTTCTGCACAGCAACCCCTGCTTCGAACTGATTCTTGCCGGAGGCCATTTCGACCATGTTGGCGGGCAGATCAGAACGCTGGGCGCGGTCAACCGAGCGCAGATTTTCCAGCTGGAAATCCGAAGACTGGCTTCTGCCGGAGACTTCGATATTGCTGCTGGCGATTTGAGTGGCCGCCTGGTCGACGCGCGACTGCCCGACCTGCATGGCGCTCAGCCCTGGGTACAGCGTGTTGTTCATGGTGATTTGCATGGGTCGATCCTCTGTTCAGGAAGCGAACACGGTCATTGAACCAGTAAAGCAGTGAGGCTGCTGCACATTCAGACTAATGGCACAAAGCCTCTAATGTACGAATGCCCCTGCTTGCACCAAGTCTACGGCCAAGGCACGAACCGCAGTGATCAAAATATGTGCAGTGGCGCACAACCTGATCAATCCAGCAGATCGAGGTGCAGATACTGCGCCACCGCATCGGCGCCCGGTGTTTTCAGCTTTAGCACACGGCCCAGGCACGGCGCTGGCAGGCGCTCGGCCAACGTCGCGAGGTTTTCTTCCAGACGCGACGTCTTTGGCTCGATGATATTGGCGACCCATCCGGCCAGCAGCAGGCCATCGCGGGCAATGGCTTCAGCCGTGAGCAGCGCGTGACTGATGCACCCCAAACGCACGCCCACCACCAGGATGACCGGCAGCTGCAGCGCGATGGCCAGATCCGACAGATTGGCTTGCGCGTCCAGCGGTACGCGCCAGCCCCCGGCACCTTCGACCAGGGTGAAATCGGCATTGCGCGCCAGTAACGCCTGCATCGGCTCAAGCAGCGCCTGCACGGTCAGCGCTGTACCCGCCTCACGAGCGGCAAGGTGCGGCGCAATCGCGGGCTCGAAGGCAAACGGGTTGACCTGCTCATAAGTCGGCGCAAGGGAGCATTCGGCCAGTAACGCCAGTGCATCGGCATTACGCAGGCCATGGGGCCCGGCGACGCACCCGGACGCTACCGGCTTGCCCGCAACGGTGCTCAGGCCACTCAGCCGCGCGGCGTGCAGCAAACCGGCGGCAATCGTGGTCTTGCCGACATCAGTGTCAGTGCCTGCAATGAAATACGCTCGGCTCATGATGGGGTTCCCGGGTTCAGGGTACATCTCAACGGTCTTTCTCCAGTACGGCGTAAACCACTTGATAAGTCGCTGGCAGCCCGGAGGGTTGGCGATACCCTTCATAGGCTTCAATCAGCGCCAGCAGCCGCGCGCGCCCGGTCAGGCCACCGGGGCGGCCGGGGTTGAGGTTGTGTGCGCCCAGCGCCTTGAGCTCATGGGTCAAACTGCGCAGATCCGGGTAATGCAGCACGTGAGGGCGAACGTCGAGGCTGCGCACACGCAAACCGCTGGCGCTGCACAGCCGCCGGTAGTCCTCGATGTCGCGAAAACGGTTGACGTGGACCAGCCCGTCCACCGCCTGCCAGCTGTCGCGCAGTTCGTGCAAGGTGCCGGTGCACAGGCTGGCGAAGGCAAACACGCCACCGGGCTTGAGCACGCGACGCGCCTCACCCAGCACTGCCGCGAAGTCCGCGCACCATTGCACCGCGAGGCTGGAAAAAATCAGCCCGCAGCCCTGATCGGCCAGGGGCAGGCGCTCAGCGTCACCGGCGACGAAGTGCCGGGCGCCGCCCAGGGGCCGAGCGTGGCGCAGCATGCCTTCGGCGATATCCAGGGCAATGCCCTGGCTACCGGCAAAAGCAGCTGCCAGCGCACGGCTGAAGTGGCCAGTGCCACAGCCCAGGTCCAGCCAGGTCTGCGCCATCAAATCAGCGGGCAGGCGCGCCAGCAGCTCGGCACCGACCGCCCGCTGCAATTCGGCCACGCTGTCGTAAGTGTCGGCAGCGCGAGAAAAGGATGCGGCCACCTGGCGCTTGTCAGGCAGGCCGCCCGGCAGCCGTGGATTGCTGAGATCAGTCATCACCGGACTCATGTAGGAACGCATGGATGGCCGCAGCAACGCCATGGGGATTTTCCAGCACGAAGGCGTGGCTGGCCTGCTCGATCAAGCCCACTTCGACGTCTGGCAACAGCGTCAGCAGATCGCCCGCCGCTTCTGCTGGCACAAACGCATCGAGCCCGGCGAACAGGTGCAGCTGCGGCCCGCGAAAGGTCTGCAGGGCACCGCGGGTATCAAGCTTTTCAAGCAATTGCAGGCCATGCACCAACGCATGGGTTGAACCATGAGGTGCGCCCGCCTTGAGCAGCCGCGACAGGCCGCGCGGGTCTTCAGCGCCCTGGGCGCAGAGCAGGCTGAAGCGCTTCAACGTGGCGTCCGGGTCATCGATGCAGCCGCTGAGAAACGCGTCGAAATCCCCCACCGGCATGGCGTGCGGCCAGGCACCTCGGGTAACGAAACTGGTGTTGCTGGCCAGTGTCAGCAGGCCGCAACAGCGCTCGCCGCGCCGCGCCGCCAGCTCGGCCGCGAGCATGCCACCCAGTGACCAGCCGCCCAGCCAGGCGTCATCGGCCAGGGTTGCGTCGAGTTCGTCGAGCCACTCGCCAAGGTCGCTGTTGCCCAGCTCCGGCAATGGCTCGATTTCCACCCTCAGGTGCTCGTCCAGCCCGTGCAGCGCTGCCGCCAAGGGCTCCAGGGGCGAAATGCCCAAGCCCCAGCCGGGTAACAGAATCAATCGATCACGCATGCTCAGCCTCCAGCGATTCGCTTGCATCCAGCAGCGGGTAACACTGCGCCAATGCCTCTAACAATAGCTGCACCTGGGTGGCGCTGTGGGCGGCCGACAAGGTCACGCGCAAACGGGCACTGCCCGCTGGCACGGTGGGTGGCCGGATCGCGGTGACCAGCATGCCGCGCTCGCGCAACAACTGCGACAGCTGCATGGCGCGTGCGGCATCGCCGACGAGAATCGGTTGAATCGGCGTGGCACTGTCCATCAAGGTCAGGCCGATCTGCTGCGCGCCAGTGCGGAACTGCGCAATCAGGCTCGCCAGATGCTCCCGACGCCAGTGCTCGCTGCGCAGCAGTTGCAGGCTTTTCAGGGTGGCGCAGGCCAGCGCAGGAGGTTGGCTGGTGGTGTAGATGTACGGCCTGGCGAACTGAATCAGGGTTTCGATCAGCTCTTCACTGCCAGCGACAAACGCGCCGGCAGTGCCGAAGGCCTTGCCAAGGGTCCCGATCAGCACCGGAACCTGCGCCAGGCCCAGGCCGAAATGCTCGACAATACCGCCGCCGGTGGCACCCAGCGGGCCGAAGCCGTGGGCGTCATCCACCATCAGCCAGGCGCCCCGGGCTTTGGCCGCGCGCGCCAGCGCAGGCAGGTCGGCGATATCGCCGTCCATGCTGAATACGCCATCGCTGACCACCAGGGTATCGCCGACGGCCTTGTCCAGCCGCGTCTGCAGGCTGCCCGCATCGTTATGCAGATAGCGTGAAAAGCGCGCCCCGCTGAGCAGACCGGCATCGAGCAGCGAGGCATGATTGAGGCGATCTTCGAGCACGGTGTCGCCCTGCCCCACCAGTGCCGTCACGGTGCCCAGGTTGGCCATGTAGCCATTGGAAAACAGCAGCGCGCGCGGGCGCCCGGTAAATTCGGCGAGGGCTTCTTCAAGGGCGTGGTGTGGCGTGCTGTGGCCGATTACCAAATGCGAAGAGCCGCCGCCAACGCCCCATTTATCGGCGCCCGCCTGCCAGGCTGCGATGACCTCAGGGTGGTTGGCCAGGCCCAGATAATCATTACTGCAGAACGCCAGCAACCGCTGGCCGTCGACCACCACGTCAGGCCCCTGCGGGCCTTGCAGCAGGGGCCGCTGGCGATAGAGGTTTGCAGCGCGACGGGAGGCAAGACGTGCGCTCAGATCGAAAGACATAGGAGGCCTAAAGGGAGGCTGTTCATGGAGTCTGCGGGACCGCCTTCATGGATCGACTTGTGAAACTGGCTTCGGGGCACTGACGTGGTGGGACCGGCGTCGTGGAACCGGCTTCAGCCGGGAAAGCGTCATTTCTAACGCCTCATCTTCAGCGACTGTACCGGCCTCTTCCCGGCCAAAGCCGGTCCCACGACGCATCAAACGGCGGCGTTGTAGAACTGCTCGCTGCCCTGCTGCTCGATCAGCGCTTGTTCGATAGCCGCCTGATGCACTTCGTCGGCGTGCTCTTCGCGAGCTTCGGGCTGGATGCCCAGGCGCGAGAACAGCAGCATGTCCTTGTCGGCCTGGGGGTTGGCGGTGGTCAGCAGTTTGTCGCCGTAGAAAATCGAGTTCGCACCGGCGAAGAACGCCAGCGCCTGCATCTGTTCGTTCATGGCTTCACGCCCGGCCGACAGGCGCACGTGGGACTGCGGCATGAGGATGCGCGCCACCGCCAGCATGCGAATGAAGTCGAACGGATCGATGTCTTCGGCGTTGGCCAGCGGCGTGCCAGCGACCTTGACCAGCATGTTGATCGGCACCGATTCCGGGTGCTCGGGCAGGTTGGCCAGCTGGATCAGCAGATTGGCGCGGTCGTCCAGTGATTCGCCCATGCCGAGGATGCCGCCGGAGCAGATCTTCATCCCCGATTCACGCACGTAAGCCAGCGTCTGCAGGCGCTCGCTGTAGGTGCGAGTGGTGATGATGCTGGTGTAGAAATCCGGTGAGGTATCGAGGTTGTGGTTGTAGTAGTCCAGGCCTGCGGTGGCCAGTGCCTCGGTCTGCTCCTGGTCGAGACGGCCCAGGGTCATGCAGGTTTCCAGGCCCAGCGCCTTCACGCCCTTGACCATCTCCAGCACGTATGGCATGTCCTTGGCCGAGGGATGCTTCCAGGCCGCGCCCATGCAGAAACGGGTCGAGCCGATGGCCTTGGCGCGAGCAGCTTCCTCCAGCACCTTTTGCACTTCCAGCAGCTTTTCCTTCTCCAGACCGGTGTTGTAATGGCCTGACTGAGGGCAGTACTTGCAGTCTTCCGGGCAGGCACCAGTCTTGATCGAGAGCAGGGTAGAGACTTGCACGCGGTTGGCGTCGAAGTGAGCGCGGTGCACCGTCTGCGCCTGAAACAGCAGGTCATTGAAAGGCTGTACGAACAGCGCTCTGACCTCGGCTAAAGTCCAGTCGTGACGCAAAGTGGCGGTGGTGCTGGCGCTCATCAGGCGATCCTCGGGTTTCACGGATTCTTGGGTAACCGCCAGCGGCTCGCCCCTGATTGCAAAAGGTCAGGCGTTCGCTGGCGTAACACGGAAGTTCGGCATAGTTAAGGAACAGCCATGCACTGTCAACCGCAGCGCCCCTATCAGGTTTACATCTGGTTAAAAAACAAACAGTCGTGCCTGCTCTGCGACGAGCTTGCCGACACCGCCTATGCGATCTGTACCGCATGCGAAACCGAGCTGCCCTGGCTCGGCGATCAATGCCAGCACTGCGCGTTGCCGCTGGCCATGGCCGACCTCAGTTGCGCGCAATGCACGCTGCACCCACCTGCTTTCGAACAGGTGCTGACGCCGTGGTTGTTTCAGTTCCCGCTGGACAGCCTGATCGCGCGCTTCAAACATCAGAGTAAATGGCCCATGGGGCGGCTGATGGCGCAACTGCTCGGGCAGTTTCTGCAGCACCGTTTCGAGGAGGGCCAGGTGCGTCCGGACGTTCTGCTGCCGGTCCCGCTGGCACGCAAACGCCTGCGCCAGCGCGGCTATAACCAGGCCGCGATGCTGGCCGACTGGCTGGGCGCGCAGTTACAGCTGCCCGTCGATCAGCGCTCGCTCCTGCGCTGCCGCGAAACCCCGGCTCAGCAGGGCCTCGACGCCAGGGCGCGAAAACGCAATTTGCGCGAGGCCTTCCGCGTCATCGACGGGCACGTCTTTGAGGGCAAACATATTGCGTTGGTGGACGATGTGCTGACCACTGGTTCCACCGCTGACGTGATCGCCCGACTGCTGACCCGAGCCGGTGCGCGTCAGGTGGATGTGTACTGCCTGGCGAGGACGCCGAAGCCAGGGGATTGAGCCTCTGGGCGCAACCTCTCCCACTCTCTGATCTGAGGTCGGTAAGCGCACGAGCAACGCGAGGCCGCGATAGCGGTTTGTCAGGTCCGCCGCCATCGCCGAGTCGCGCTGCTCCTGGGCTCCTACAAGATCGGGGGCAGCCGATGTTCTGCGGCATCTTGTAGGAGCGCACGAGCACCGCGAGGCCGCGATGGCGGTGTTTCAGGTGCGCCGCCATCGCCGAGTCGCGCTGCTCCTGGGCGCCTACAGGATCGGGGGCAGCCGATGTTCTGCGGCATCTTGTAGGAGCGCACGAGCACCGCGAGGCCGCGATGGCGGTGTATCAGGTACGCCGCCATCGCCGAGTCGCGCTGCTCCTGGGCGCCTACAGGATCGAGGGCAGCCGATGTTCTGCGGCATCTTGTAGGAGCGCACGAGCACCGCGAGGCCGTGATGGCGGTTTGTCAGGTCCGCCGCCATCGCCGAGTCGCGCTGCTCCTGGGCGCCTACAGGATCGGGGGCAGCCGATGGTTCTACGGCATCTCGTAGGAGCGCACGAGCTCCGCGAGGCCGCGATGGCGGTGTTTCAGGTACGCCGCCATCGCCGAGTCGCGCTGCTCCTAGGCTCCTACGCGATCGGGGCAGCCGATGGTTCTACGGCATGCTGTAGGAGCGCCCGAGCACCGCGAGGCCGCGATGGCGGTGTTTCAGGTACGCCGCCATCGCCGAGTCGCGCTGCTCCTGGGCTCCTACAGGATTGGGGATAACCGATGGCTATGCGGCATGCTGTAGGAGCGCACGAGCAGCGCGAGGCCGCGATAGCAGTGTGTCAGGTACGCCGCCATCGCCGAGTCGCGCTGCTCCTGGGCTCCTACAGGATCAGGGGCAGTTGATGGTTTTGCGGCATGCTGTAGGAGCGCACGAGCACCGCGAGGCCGCGATAGCGGTTTGTCAGGTCCGCCGCCATCGCCGAGTCGCGCTGCTCCTGGGCTCCTACAGGATCGGGGGCAGCCGATGTTCTGCGGCATCTTGTAGGAGCGCACGAGCACCGCGAGGCCGCGATGGCGGTGTATCAGGTACGCCGCCATCGCCGAGTCGCGCTGCTCCTGGGCGCCTACAGGATCGGGGGCAGCCGATGGTTCTGGTGTCACAGCCGCGCCTGCGCCGGGACGATGCCTTACACTGCGCGTGTCCTCCAGCAGAAGCGCGCACCTCATGCCCCTCCCCACCCTGCTCACCCAGCACATGGTCCGCCGCCCTCAGCGCATCGCGTTGTTGCAGCACATTGCCGAGCAGGGCTCGATCACTCGCGCAGCGAAAAGCGCGGGGCTGAGCTACAAGGCGGCGTGGGATGCCATCGACGAGCTGAACAATCTGGCGCAGAAACCTCTGGTCGAGCGCAGTGTGGGCGGACGCGGCGGCGGTGGCGCCAGGCTCTCGTCTGAAGGCGAACGGGTGCTGCGTTTGTATCAACGGTTGCAGACCTTGCAGGCCCAGGTGCTGGAGGCCGCCGAAGACAGCAGTGACCTTGACCTGCTCGGCCGCCTGACGCTGCGCACCAGTGCGCGCAACCAGTTGCTCGGCCGTATCGAAAGCATCGCCGCCCACGGCCACAATGACCGAGTGCGCCTGCGCCTGACTGGCGAGCTGTTCATCGACGCCCAGATCACCCACGACAGCACGCTGCGTTTGGCGCTGGAAATAGGTACCGACGTCGTTGCCCTGATCAAGGCGGGCTGGTTGCAACTGCTGGCGCCAGAGCAGGCAGCAACACCTGGAAACAATTGCTTGAGCGGCACGGTAGCCGATGTCATCAACGCCGATGACGGCCCCGGTGAAGTGCGCATCAACCTGCCCAGCGGGCAGATCCTCTGCGCCCTGGCAGAGCCCGCTCAGGTCTCAGCGCTTGAACTGACAGCGGGCAGCCCGGTGCAGGTGCAATTTGCCCCGTCGCTGGTGCTGCTGGGCACGCCGCTTTAAGCGCTGCGGCGTCATCCCCTCGACACAATTTCGTCATACGCACTGATTAAGGTGACTGGCACCTATGCCGGGAGCAGCGATGATGAACCTGTTGGAAGAAAACCAAGCCACCGATCTCGAACACATGGTCGGCCTCAGTCGCCGGGGCTTCATCACCGCCGGTGCCCTGTGCGGCGCAGCGATGTTTCTCGGCGGCGGCCTGCTGAGCCGTACGGCGATTGCCAATACCGTCAGCACCGCCGCAGGCAACCTGCTGGGTTTTGACAGCATCGCCACCGCCACTGCCGACAGCATCAGCCTGCCGCCCGGCTACACCGCCTCGGTACTGATCAGTTGGGGCCAGCCCCTGCACGCGGGCGGTCCTGCATTCGACCCGAGCGGCAGAGGCAGCGCCGAGGCCCAGGAAATGCAGTTTGGCGACAACAACGACGGCATGAGTCTGTTCCCCATGCCCGGCCAGCCCGACCGCGCACTGATGGCGATCAACAACGAATACACCAACTACCGTTACCTGTTCGATCACGGCAAGGCGCCGCAATCCGCTGAAGACGTGCGCAAGGCCCTGGCCAGCGAAGGCGTGTCGGTCATAGAAGTGCAGCGCAAGGACGGCAAGTGGCAGTTTGTGCAGGACTCGCGCTACAACCGGCGCATCCACGGCAACACGCCGATCAACCTCAGTGGCCCTGCTGCCGGTCACGCCTGGCTCCAGACCGCTGCCGACAGCAGCGGCAAAAAGGCCCTTGGCACCTTCCAGAACTGCGCCAACGGCAAGACGCCCTGGGGCACCTATCTGACCTGCGAAGAAAATTTCACCGACTGTTTTGGCAGCAGTGATGCCGGGCAGACATTCGATGCCGGGGCCAAGCGTTATGGCGCGGTGGCGGCGAGCAAAGAGATCAACTGGCATCAGCATGATCCGCGCTTCGACCTGGCGAAGAATCCCAACGAGCTCAATCGCCACGGCTGGGTGGTGGAAATCGACCCGTTCGACCCCAAATCGACCCCGGTCAAACGCACCGCACTGGGCCGCTTCAAGCATGAAAATGCGGCCCTAGCGGTGACCAAGGGCGGGCGCGCCGTGGTGTACATGGGTGATGACGAGCGTGGCGAGTTCATCTACAAATTCATCAGCCGCGACAAGATCAATCACGACGACCCGAAAGCCAACCGCGATCTGCTCGACCACGGCACGCTGTACGTTGCCCGCTTCGACAACGGTGACGGCAACCCGGACCGGCCAAAAGGCAGCGGCGAGTGGATCGAGCTGAGCCATGGCAAGAACGGCCTGGACGCGGCAGCAGGGTTCAACAGTCAGGCTGAAGTGCTGATTCATGCCCGCCTGGCCGCCAGCGTGGTGAAAGCTACGCGCATGGATCGCCCGGAATGGATCGTGGTCAGCCCCAAAGACGGCCAGGTCTATTGCACGTTGACCAACAACGCCAAGCGCGGCGATGACGGCCAACCGGTCGGCGGGCCCAACCCTCGGGCGAAAAATCAGTACGGGCAGATTCTGCGCTGGCGAGAAAACGACGATAACGCCTCGGCGATGGCATTCGAGTGGGACCTGTTCGTGGTCGCGGGCAACCCGAGCGTGCACAGCGGCACGCCGCAAGCTGGCTCCAGCAATATCAACGCGCAGAACATGTTCAACAGCCCGGACGGCTTGAGTTTTGACGCAGCAGGCAGACTGTGGATCCAGACCGACGGCGACTCCAGCAACCAGGGTGACTTCGCCGGGATGGGCAACAACCAGATGCTCTGCGCCGACCCGCGCAGTGGCGAGATCCGCCGCTTCATGGTCGGCCCCGTGGGTTGCGAAGTGACCGGCATCAGCTTCGCCCCGGATTACAAGACGATGTTCATCGGCATCCAGCACCCAGGCGAAAACGGCGGCTCGACCTTTCCCGAGCACCTGCCCAACGGCAAGCCGCGCTCATCGGTCATGGTGATCACCCGAGAGGACGGCGGCGTGATTGGCGCGTAGCCGCAAGGTAGATGGCGTGGGACCGGCTTCAGCCGGGAAGAGGTCAATGCTGACGCTGAAAAATCAGTCGTCAGAAATGACGCCTTCCCGGCTAAAGCCGGTCCCACGCGAGCACCACAAGGCCAGTACTGTCGCCAGCCTCCAAGGCCAGCACTCAGTCAATCAACCCATTGCCGTCATAAAACGGATACGGCCCCGGGTACTCGCCGAACACGGCGGTATGGGTGACCAGTCCTTCCTCTGGATGCCAGCGGTGCAGCAGGTAGCCAGGCGGTTCCAGGTTGAAATGCGCGGGAGCGTCTTCGCGCAGGTCGAGTACGATCTGGTGTGAGGTGCCGGGGCAGATGCAGCACAGGCTGCCACCGAAACGGCGTTGCATCGGCCGATGCAGATGGCCGCAGAGCAAGCGCTCAACCTGCGGATGACGCGCGACAACCTGTTCGAACTCCGCACGATGAGTGAACGCCTCGCGATCCATGTGACCAATGCCGGTGATGAACGGCGGGTGATGCAGCACCAGCAGCGTCGGCACCTCCGGGCGGCTGGCCAGTTGCTGGTCGAGCCAGAGCAACTGGTTGCCCGTCAACTGCCCGCCGTGGGCGCCCGGAATGCTGGTGTCGAGGCCAATCAACCGCACCGGATGGCTCTCCACAACCCAGTCGAGTGGAACACTGGGACAGATCGGTAAGTAAGCCTGATCTGCAAACTCCGCCAGCAGATGCTCGCGATCATCATGATTGCCGGGCACCAGATAAAACGGCATCGCCAGGCGCTTGAGCTCGGGGTGCAGTACTGCGTATTCATCGGCCCGGCCGAAATCCACCAGATCGCCGGTGATCAGCACGATATCGGGCCGCGGCACGCAGGCGTTCAGGTGGTCCACGGCCCGACGCAATGCGCCCAGAGTATCGACCACGCCATAGGTCAGCTTATGCCCGGCCTTGAGGTGCAGATCGCTGATCTGCGCAATGATAAATGAGAGGTTCAAATTGATAACTTCCTGCATGAACGACATGTCTTGCAGGCGCTCACAAGCACCGCGAGGCAGCAATGACAATCTATCTGATACTCCGCAATCGCGGCCTCGCGCTGCTCGGTGGATCGCCACCCCGGTCGCGCCTACAAGTTTTGTATTCCGACCTAAAGGGTAAACAGCACTTGCGGCGCAACCGTCAGGCCGATCAATGCGCCGGGGGTGTGGACAAGGTTATCGCTGCAGTCCACC
This sequence comes from Pseudomonas viridiflava, assembly GCF_900585905.1. Taxonomy (GTDB): domain Bacteria; phylum Pseudomonadota; class Gammaproteobacteria; order Pseudomonadales; family Pseudomonadaceae; genus Aquipseudomonas. The sequence continues at coordinate 173,773 of NZ_UTVH01000121.1, read as the reverse complement.
AGCACCGGCTGCGGCGCGCCCACGTCCACCAGCAAGCGGCTTTGTGCGCCCTGGAAGAACTGCCCCACCAACCGACCCTGCAGATGACCGTCACCCGGCAGCACGCGCAGATGCTCGGGGCGGCAATATACCGTCGAAGGCAACGTCGAGCCCTCCCAGGGCAGCTCGCCGCCCATCACCTTCAAGCCACGCGCCGTGCGCTCCACCACCACGAAGGCATTGAGATTGCCAACGAAGCTGGCGACGAAGGCGTTGGCCGGCTGTTGATAGATCTCCCGAGGCGTGGCCAGCTGCGCGACACGCCCCTGCTCCATGACCAGAATGCGGTCGCCCAGCGCCATGGCCTCACCCTGATCATGGGTGACGAACACCGCAGTGATGCCCAACCCGCGCAACAGCTGATCCAGCTCGCTGCGCAAGCGCTCACGTAACTGCGCATCCAGCGCCGCCAGCGGCTCATCGAGCAACAACACCCGGGGCCGCGGCGCCAGGGCACGCGCCAGGGCAACCCGCTGGCGCTGACCACCGGACAACTCGTGAATGCTGCGCTTGCCGTGCGCCTGCAAACCCACCAGTTCCAGCAGCTCGGCGCAGCGCTTGTTGCGCTCGGCCACCGACATGCCGCGAATCTTCAAGCCATAGACGATGTTGCCGGCCACATCCAGATTGGGAAACAGCGCGTAGTTCTGGAACACCATGCCGACGTCGCGTTTCTCGATGGGCAGCCGGGTGACATCATGGTCGTCGAAAAATACCTGCCCGACATCAGGGCTTTCCAGCCCGGCAATCAAACGCAGGGTGGTGGTCTTGCCGCAGCCCGACGGGCCGAGAATAGCCAGGGTCTCGCCAGGTTCTATGGTCAGGTCCAGGTCATGCAGTGCAACGGTGCCGTCTGAGAACGCCTTGCGGCAGCCCTGCAAACGAATGGTGGTTCCGCTCATCGACGCTCTCCACGGGATAGACGGGCGCTGATGGCCTGCAACGCAATCAGCAGCGGCACGATCATCAACAGAAAAATAAGGGTGTAGGCGCTGGCCACTTCCAGGCGTGCCGAGGCATAGCTGTCAGCGAGGCCCACCGGCAGGGTTTTGGTCATGGGCGTGTGCAGCATCCAGGTGAGGTTGAATTCACCCAGAGACAAAGTGACCACCATCAACACCCCGGCCAGAATCCCGGCCCGGCAATTGGGCACCACCACGCTGAAAAAGCGTTTGATCGGCCCCGCGCCCAGGCTCGCGGCCGCCTCCTCCAGTACCGGCAATTGCTGACGCTGCATCACCGCCATCACCGGGCGCACCAGAAACGGCAAGGTGAACAGCACATGGCCCACCAGAATAAACAGCCAACTGCTGCGAAAAGTGCCGAACTGGCCGTACGTCAGCAACAACGCCAGCGCGCTGGCCAGCCCCGGCATCGCCACCGGCAACACCATCAGTTCCTCGAACGCCCGACTGAAGCGGTTGTTCATCCGCACCAGCGCGTAGGCCGCCGGAACGCCGAGTACGCAGACACACACCGCGCAGGCCAGCGCCAGCTGAATCGACAGCCAGACCGTCGGCGAGTAGGCCTGCCAGACCTGAATCAACCAGTCGAAGGTCAGGCCGCTGGACACACCTTGAAAGTAATTGCGCGTCAAACCGGCCAGCAACGACAGCAGCACTGGCACCAGCATGAAAGCGCAGACCAGCAGGGTGAACAGCAGCTGCAGGATGAACAGTGATGTGCGCTTCACAGGACAGTCCCCGCGTTTTTCACCAGCCGCCGGGCCAGCAGCAACACCGCCCAGGTCAGTGCGCCGAGCACCACGGACAAGGCCGCCGCCACGGCAAAGTTGGCGTAATTGGTGAACACGTTATAGATCGCAACCGGCGTGACATTCAGCCGCGTGCCCAGGGTAAACGCAGTACCGAAAGCGCCCGTGGACGTGGCGAAACAGATCGCCCCGCAAGACACCAGCGCTGGCGCAAGACCCGGCACGATGACATCACAGACCACGCGCCAATGCCCGGCCCCCAGTGAGTGCGCAGCCTCTTCCAGGCTGCGATCGAGACTTTCACAAGCTGCCATCACTGTGAGGATCACCCGCGGGATGGAGAAGTACAGGTAGCCCAGAAACAACCCGCTCAGGGAATAGGCAAAAATCCAGCGCTCCCCCGCCAGCTGCAGGCCGAGCATGGCGAACAGGCCTTGCCGCCCGGCCAGCAGGATCACCAGAAACCCCACTACCACACCGGGGAAAGCCAGGGGGAAGGTCAGCAACGCCACCAGCGCCGAGCGCCCGAAAAACCGCTGCCGGGCCAGGAACACACCGCTGATGCCGCCCACCAGCAGCGCTGCCAGGGTGACCACCAGCGCCAGCACACAGGTCTGCGCGAGGCTGCCCAGATACTGCGCACTCGTCAGCACCTGCCAGTACCCGGCGCTGCCATCGCGGCTTTCGCCGCCGAGCAGAATCAGGTGCCCCAGCGGCAACAGCCAGAACGCGAACAGCATCGCCGCCGCTGGCGCCAGTGCCCAGGCCGCCGTCGGGCGCAGGCGGATCAATCCACGCCTGCCCGACTGCAAGCTCCGGTTTCCGAGGACCTGAGTGCTCACTTACTTGACCTCACTCAGATAGCGCGCGGCAAAGGCTTCCTGCACAGCGGCCATGTGCGCGTAATCCACCACTTTGGCGCGGGCGTAATCGCTGTCGGGGAGGAACTGCGCGGCGACCTCAGCGGGGATTTTCACCTCACGCACCGGTCGCAGATACGCCTTGGCCCACAGTGACTGGCCCTGATCGGAGAGGGTGAAATCCAGCACTTTTTCAGCGTTGGCGCGGTGCGGCGCGTTGTCCACGATGCTCATCACGTACGGCACGCTGATGCTGCCTTCTCTGGGGATGACAAAGGCCACGTTGGCCTTGTCTTTGTAACGTGCGCGGTAGGCGTTGAAGTCGTAGTCCACCAGGATTGGCAGCTCACCCGACAGCACCCGGGCATAGGCCGTCTGCTTGGGCACGATCGGCGAGTTTTTCGCCAGTTTCTGGAAGTAGTCGATGGCCGGTTTGAAATCGTCCAGAGTGCCGCCCATGGCCTGGTTGATCGCCACGGCGGACACGTAGCCGACGAAGGCGCTCGACGGGTCAAGGTAGCCGACCATCCCTTTGTATTCAGGTTTGAGCAGGTCGGCCCAGCTTTGCGGGACCGGCAAGCCACCCAGCGCGTCAACGTTGACCATGATCCCCAGGGTGCCGGAGTGGATCGCGAACCAGTGCCCTTCCGGGTCTTTCAAGCCCGCTGGAATCTGCTCCCAGCCCTTGGGTTTGTAGCTGCCCACCACACCGGCCTTTTGCGCCTGCAGGCCGAAGGTCACACCGTAATAGACCACGTCGGCCACCGGCGCGGCCTTTTCCGCCACCAGCTGCGCCAGTGCCTGGCCCGAGTTCTTGTTGTCCAGCGGCACTTGCACGCCGGTAGCCTCGGCAATGGCCTTGAGCTGCGTGCCCCAATCCGCCCACTCCGGCGGGCAGTTGTAACAGATGGCAGTTTCAGCGGCCTGAGCCAGACTGGCCGCACCGCACAGCAGCAGGGCTGCCAGAGTTTTACTAAAGCGGATCATGGAGCATCTCCTCGTAGGGCTGAGTACTTTCACCTGGCCGGATATGGCAAGGCAGGCAGTGAGAAGTCGGCGCGCCACCGGCGATCTGCGCCAACAATTGCTCGATCACCGTGCTGGCCAGCTCGGCGATGGGTTGCACCACGCTGCACAGCGTCGGGTGCATCTGGGCGCCAAGGGCAATGCCGTCAAAGCCGATGATTGAAAGCTGGCCCGGCACGCTCCAACCGTTGCGACGCAATTCGGCGATCAGACTGATGGCCAGCAGATCATTGGAGCAGACCAGCGCGCTGGGGCGATCGGGCCTGCGCAACAACGCTTCGATGGCGGCGAAGTCGGCCTGGGTGTGCGCCGGCATTTCGATCACTGGCAGGCTGGCAAGCCCGCTGGCGACCATGGCCTCGCAGTACCCGGCGTAACGCAGGCGGGCGCGGTCCGATTGCAGCGCAGGTCCGGCCACCATGCCGATCCGGCGATGGCCGTGGTCGAGCAGATAACGGGTCGCCAGGGCCATGCCCGCTCGGTTATCCACCGACACGGCGCTGTAATCGGGGTTACCGGGCTGGTGATAGGCGAGCACGAACGGCGTGTCCTCACTGGCCAGGCTTTGCAGTACCCGATTGCTTTCGGCATCGGTCACCGTCAGTACCAGACCATCGACACGCTGGCGCAGCAGCTCTTCCACCACGGCACTTTCGCGTTCGCTGCTGTAATCGGTGGTCGCCAGCAACAGGTTGTAGCCCCTGGCTCGCGCCGCACGCTCCATGGCCTGAAATTGCTCGGCAAACACCGGGTTGAGCAGGTTGGGCACGATGACGCCAAGCAGATTGGTGGTCTGCAGCCTCAACTGGCGACCCAGGCGATTGGGCCGAAAACCCAGTTGCCTGGCCGCCGCGAACACCTGATCACGCGTGGTCTGGCGCACTACATCCGGTGAAGCAAAGGCGCGCGCAGCGGTCGCCCGGGATACCCCTGCCAACCGCGCCACCGCTTTCAAATCAGTCATTAACACCTCGCTAGGAGGCGATGTGAAACGTCGCGAGCGAAGGCAAGACAAGGCAAAAACTGGCGAGGAAGCGACCGGGGTCGCGCCCGACTTCAGGAGCCTAAGTGAGCATCCCGAGCCAGTTTTTAACGCCGTATTGCCAAGCGCATCAGTTTCATACCGCCTGCTGAGATCGATCTCATTGGCGGCGACACTAACCCTTCAATATGTCGTTACAGCTAACGAAACATGACAATTTGATTGCAGTGCCCACGCATGGCGCACAAAGCTTACGCCCCATCTTGCGCCCGTCTGCGCTACCATCACGGGCCGGACGCGGCAGCCTGCTGCGCGCAGGAGTTCGCATGGCCCACCCGTTTGCAACACTTACACCCGACCTGGTACTCGATGCCGTTGAAAGCATCGGTTTCCTCAGTGACGCCCGCATCCTTGCGCTCAACAGCTACGAAAACCGCGTGTATCAGGTCGGCATCGAAGACGGCCAGCCGCTGATCGCCAAATTCTACCGGCCCCAGCGCTGGACCAACGAAGCCATCCTCGAAGAACACAGCTTTACCTTCGAACTCGCTGAGGTCGACATCCCGGTGGTGGCGCCCATGGTGCACAACGGCCAGACGCTGTTCGAACACGCGGGCTTTCGCTTCACCCTGTTTCCCCGTCGCGGCGGGCGGGCGCCGGAGCCGGGCAATCTGGATCAGCTGTATCGCCTGGGTCAGCTGCTGGGCCGCATCCACGCGGTGGGCGCGACCAAGCCGTTCGAACATCGCGAAGCCCTGGCGGTGAAGAATTTCGGCCAGAACTCGCTGGATTTTCTGCTGCAGAACAACTGCATCCCTCGCGGCCTGTTGCCCGCCTACGAGTCAGTGGCCAAGGACCTGCTCAAGCGGGTCGAAGATGTGTACGCCGCAACCGAGCATCAGAACATCCGCATGCATGGCGATTGCCACCCCGGCAACATGATGGCGCGCGACGAGATGTTCCACATTGTGGATCTGGACGATTGCCGCATGGGACCTGCCGTGCAAGACATCTGGATGATGCTGGCAGGCGACCGCCAGGAATGTCTGGGGCAGTTATCCGAGCTGATGGATGGCTACAACGAGTTCCACGATTTCAATCCGCGCGAGCTGGCGTTGATCGAACCGCTGCGAGCCTTGCGCCTGATGCATTACAGCGCCTGGCTGGCCCGGCGTTGGGATGACCCGGCGTTCCCCCACAGCTTCCCGTGGTTCGGCACCGAGCGTTACTGGGGCGAACAGATTCTGGCCCTGCGTGAACAACTTTCAGCGCTCAACGAAGAGCCTTTGAAGCTGTTTTGATGCAATAACTTTGTATCTGTAGGAGCTTCCGGGGTGGCGTCCCACCGAGCACCGCGAGGCAGCGATGGCGCTCAGGTCTGACACGCCTCTATCGCTGCCCCGCGGCGCTCGGGATTTCCTACAAACACAAAAAGAATCCACACCCTGCCAACAGGACCCACCATGTCAGTCGCCAACCCGCAACGAGGGTACATTCTAGGGCTCACTGCCTACACCCTCTGGGGATTGTTCCCGCTCTACTTCAAAGCGCTGAGCGCTGTACCGGCCGTTGAAATCATCGCTCATCGCGTGTTGTGGTCAGCGTTGTTCGGCGCGTTGTTACTGATGATCTGGAAACACCCCGGCTGGTGGCGCGAGTTGCGGGAAAACCCCCAGCGCTTGGCCGTGCTGGCGTTCAGTGGTTCGCTGATTGCCTGCAACTGGCTGGTGTATGTGTGGGCGGTCAACAACGGCCGGATGCTGGAAGCCAGCCTGGGCTATTACATCAATCCGCTGGTCAATGTGCTGCTGGGCATGTTCGTGCTGGGCGAAAGACTGCGCCGCCTGCAGTGGATCGCCGTGGGCCTGGCCGCAACCGGTGTGGCGCAGCAGCTGTGGCAAGTCGGCAGCCTGCCGTGGGTGTCGCTGGCGCTGGCCTGTACCTTTGCCGTCTACGGCCTGGTGCGCAAGAAGGCGCCGGTCAAGGCGCTGCCGGGGCTGGTGGTGGAAACCTGGATACTGGTGCCGATAGCAGCCGGCTGGCTGCTGCTGAATCCGGCGGCCTACACCGAGCAGGCCGCGTTCTGGAGCACAACCGACGCGCTCTGGCTGATCGCATCCGGGCCCATCACCCTGCTGCCGCTGATCTGCTTCAACGCCGCCGCACGTCATTTGCCCTACACCGCCCTGGGCTTTCTGCAATACATCGCCCCAACCCTGGTACTGGCGCTGGCCGTGCTGGTCTTCGACGAGCACCTGGCGACGAGCACTATCATCACGTTCGCCTTCATCTGGGCAGGGCTGGCGGTTTATAGCGTGGACGCCTGGATAACCGTACGCCGCAGAAGCTGATCATTTTTTGACCGCTTTACTGCAGGCCATGCCCGGCAAGTGCTGCAAGCGGTTCTCCCACGGTTATCCACAGGCAGGTGCAGAGTTAAAGTGGATAACAATCACCAAACCACCGCCCACCCCTGTAGGAGCCAACTTGTTGGCGAGACGGTTTCACCTGCCTGACCCACACACCGCCTCGCCAACAAGTTGGCTCCTACAAATAGTGTTCTGTTCATTTTTTGAGCGGAAGGCTGCAGACGCCGTGCCGCAAGGCCTACACGAGGTTCTCCCAAGGCTATCCACAAGCAGGCGCAAGGATAAAGTGGATAACAGTTACCGAATCAACGCCTACCCCTGCAGGAGCCAACTTGTTGGCGAGACGGTTTCACCTGCCTGACCCACACACCGCCTCGCCAACAAGTTGGCTCCTACAAATAGTGTTCTGTTCATTATTTGAGCGGAATGCTGCAGACGCCGCGCTGCAAGGACTGCAAGCGGTTCTCCCAAGGTTATCCACAAGAAGGCGCAGGGATAAAGTGGATAACAGTTATTGAATCAACGCCCACCCCTGTAGGAGCCAACTTGTTGGCGAGACGGTTTCACCTGCCTGACCCACACACCGGCTCGCCAACAAGTTGGCTCCTACAAATAGAGTTCTGTTCATTATTTGAGCGGAAGGCTGCAGACGCCGTGCCGCAAGGCCTATACGCGGTTCTCCCAAGGTATCCACAAGTAGGCGCAGGGATATACTGAATCAACGCCCACCCCTGTAGGAGCCAACTTGTTGGCGAGACGGTTCCACCTGCCTGACCCACACACCGGCTCGCCAACAAGTTGGCTCCTACAAATAGTGTTCTGTTCATTTTTTGAGCGGAAGGCTGCAGACGCCGCGCTGCAAGGGTTGCAAGCGGTTCCCCCAAGGTTATCCACAGGCAGGTGCAGGATTAAAGTGGATAACAGTTATTGAATCAACGCCCACCCCTGTAGGAGCCAACTTGTTGGCGAGACGGTTTCACCTGCCTGACCCACACACCGCCTCGCCAACAAGTTGGCTCCTACAAATAGTGTTCTGTTCATTTTTTGAGCGGAAGGCTGCAGACGCCGCGCTGCAAGGCCTGCAAGCGGTTCTCCCAAGGTTACCCACAAGCAGGCGCAGGGATAAAGTGGATAACAGTTACTGAATCAACGCCCACCCCTGTAGGAGCCAACTTGTTGGCGAGACGGTTTCACCTGCCTGACCCACACACCGCCTCGCCAACAAGTTGGCTCCTACACATAGTGTTCTGTTGATTATTTGAGCGAAAGGCTGCATACGCCGTACCGCAAGGCCTGCACGCGGTTCTCCCAAGGTATCCACAAGAAGGCGCAGGGATAAAGTGGATAACAATCACCAAACCACCGCCCACCCCCGTAGGAGCCAACTTGTTGGCGAGACGGTTTCACCTGCCTGAACCACACACCGCCTCGCCAACAAGTTGGCTCCTACACATAGTGTTCTGTTCATTTTTTGAGCGGAAGGCTGCAGACGCGGCGCTGCAAGGGCTGCAAGCGGTTCTCCCAAGGTTATCCACAAGCAGGCGCAGGGTTAGAGTGGATAACTGTCGAGAAACTATAGGTCCGTGCGCAGCACAAGCTCCACCATTAAATCATCGGCCAGAGTTTCAAGCTCGCTCTGGAGATCTTCTAGCGACAGCGATTCGGGCACACCCAGCATAGCTTCGGCATGGAACAGCAGCTCGCTGCTCATGGGCGCGGGTCTTACGTCGGTGACCAGGCGTTCAACGTTCACGCCCTGGCGGGTGAGCAGCCGGGTGATGTCGCGCACGATGCCGGGGCGGTCGTTGCCGACCAAGTCCATGCCAATGGGTTTGCGCGTGGTCGTGCTTTCCAGGATTTCATCGGCGAACAGCACGCGTATGCCCTGCCCCGCCAGCGCGGTCAATCCGGCTTTCAATGCCTCATGGGCCTCGACCGGCGCGCCGATGCGCAGGATCCCGGCGAACTGCCCGGCCATATGCGCCATGCGGCTTTCCAGCCAGTTGCCGCCGTGATCGGCCACGCATCCGGCAATCAGTTCGACCTGCCCGGGCTGGTCCGGGGCAAACACTGTTACAACGAGATGATCCACAAGCGACTCCTCATGTCTTCAATGCTTCAGTGGTTGCAGTATAGGCATGCCTGAGGGGCACGCGGGCAGCGCTTATTTGTGTACCGCCTGCGGTTTTTTCTGAAACAATCGGACAGTTTTTACCGAGGGGCATGGGTCGCCAAGGCGTGACCGGCCAATAGAATCCGGTCAGGAAGTGACATATTCAGGTACATTTCCTCACGCAGGCCCGCGATGTAGTATCCACATTCGCGCACTACATGACGTCCCCAACCACACGATGCGCCCTTTGCGGGGCCCAGAAAAGCTGAGCAGAATGAGGCAAGTGCAATGACTGAATACGTTCAAGTCGGTGGCCTGCAGGTCGCCAAAGTCCTGTATGACTTCGTCAACAACGAAGCGCTTCCCGGGACCGGTCTTGATGTTGCCGGCTTCTGGATCGGGGCGGATCAGGTGATTAACGAACTGGCGCCGAAAAACAAGGCACTGCTGGTCAAACGTGATCAGTTGCAGACGCAGATCGACGCCTGGCACCAGGCCCGTGTCGGCCAGGCTCACGACGCTGCAGCCTATAAGGCGTTCCTGGAAGAGATCGGTTATCTGTTGCCGGAGCCTGCGGACTTTCACATCACGACCCAAAACGTCGACGAAGAAATCGCGCGCATGGCCGGCCCGCAACTGGTGGTGCCGGTGATGAACGCGCGTTTCGCGCTCAATGCCTCGAATGCGCGCTGGGGCTCGCTGTACGACGCGCTGTACGGCACCGACGCGATCAGCGAAGCCGACGGCGCGGAGAAAGGCCAGGGCTACAACAAGGTACGTGGCGACAAAGTGATTGCCTTCGCCCGAACGTTGCTTGATCAGGCCGCGCCATTGGCTGCGGGCTCTCACGTCGATTCAACCGCCTACAAGCTGATCGACGGCAAGCTGGTGGTCAGCCTCAAGGGTGGCAGCAACACCGGCCTTGAGGACGACGCACAACTGATCGGCTTCCAGGGCGATGCCAGCGCGCCAACAGCCGTGCTGATCAGGCACAACGGCCTGCATATCGAAATCCAGATCGACGCTTCCAGCCCGGTGGGCCAGACCGACGCGGCCGGGGTCAAAGACCTGCTGATGGAAGCCGCACTGACCACCATCATGGATTGCGAAGACTCGATCGCGGCGGTCGATGCCGACGACAAGGTGGTGGTCTATCGCAACTGGCTGGGCCTGATGAAGGGCGACCTGACCGAGCAGGTGTCCAAGAATGGCGCCACCTTTACCCGGGTCATGAACGCTGATCGTCACTACTTCACGCCAACAGGCGGCGAGGTGAAGCTGCATGGCCGCTCGCTGCTGTTCATCCGCAACGTCGGCCATCTGATGACCATCGATGCGATCCTCGACCAGCACGGCAACGAAGTCCCGGAGGGCATTCTCGACGGGCTGTTGACCAGCCTGGCGGCGGCGCACAGCCTCAATGGCGACACCACCCGCAGCAACAGCCGCACGCGCTCGATCTACATCGTCAAACCGAAAATGCATGGCCCCGAAGAAGCGGCGTTCACCCATGAGCTGTTCGGGCGCATCGAGCAGGCGCTGCGCCTGCCGCGCAACACCCTCAAGGTGGGCATCATGGACGAAGAGCGGCGCACCACGGTCAACCTCAAGGCCTGCATCCAGGCGGCCAGCGAGCGCGTGGTGTTCATCAACACCGGCTTCCTCGACCGCACCGGCGATGAAATCCATACCTCCATGGAAGCGGGCCCGGTGGTGCGCAAGGCGCAGATGAAGGCTGAACGATGGATTGGCGCCTATGAAAACTGGAACGTCGATATCGGCCTAGGCTGCGGCCTGCCCGGCCGCGCGCAGATCGGCAAAGGCATGTGGGCAATGCCCGACCTGATGGCGGCCATGCTGGAGCAGAAAATCGCTCACCCCCTTGCCGGCGCCAATACCGCGTGGGTGCCGTCGCCGACTGCGGCGGTTTTGCACGCACTGCATTATCACCAGGTCGATGTGTTCGCCCGGCAGGCTGAGCTGGCCGAACGCGAGCGCGCCTCGGTGGATGACATCCTGACGATTCCGCTGGCGCCCAGCACCGACTGGAGCGCGCAAGAGATCCAGAACGAACTGGACAACAATGCCCAAGGCATCCTCGGCTACGTGGTGCGCTGGATCGATCAGGGGGTAGGTTGCTCGAAAGTGCCGGACATCAACGACATCGGCCTGATGGAAGACCGCGCCACACTGCGCATTTCCAGCCAGCACATCGCCAACTGGCTGCGGCACGGCGTGGTCAATGAAACTCAAGTGATGGACAGTCTCAAGCGCATGGCACCGGTGGTCGACCGGCAGAATGCGGGCGACTCGCTGTATCAGCCTATGGCGCCGGATTTGGACAGCAACATCGCCTTTCAGGCGGCGGTTGAGCTGGTGATCGAGGGGACGAAACAGCCCAATGGCTACACCGAGCCGGTCCTGCACCGCAGGCGTCGGGAGTTCAAGGCGAAACACAGGCTGTAACGTTTTAACCAAAAGCAGCCGACCCTATGCAGGGTCGGCCACTTCACCGCTTCATTCCACACCCAGCTCGCGCTTGACCAGCCTGACAAACTGTTTGGTCACGATCGGCTTGAGCAGAAAGTCCACCACGCTCAAGTGCATGGCATCAATGGCGTCGCGCACGTCAGCGTCACCCGACACGATGATGATCGGCAGTGAAGCACGCTCCGACTCCCGAATGTTGCGAATCAACTCCATGCCGTTGCAGGGCGCCATACGCAGGTCGGTCACCAGCAGCGTGATGCTTTCATGTGTCTGCAGCAGGTGCATGGCGCTGTTGCCGCCTGCCGCGGTCAGGCAGCTGATGCCCTCAAGGCTGAGGATTTCAGCCAGCAATTCGCGCATGTCGCGGTCGTCGTCCACGATCAATACTCGCTGAGCCGAACTGGACGGCGGCGCTAGCATGACTTCGTTCAACGCTTCGCGCTCTTCCTCACTCAGAATATCGAGATCCAACATAACCGCCTCATTCCCTTGCACTGTACTGACAGCAATGCCGGACCCTTTGCCCGGCAATGTCGATGTGCGTTTTTCGGCGTCCTGCCCGTGAGCGAGCACCTCCCAGGCGTCGTGTAACTGCTTTTTACACCAACGTACGACAAGTCAGAAACGTTTTTGTCACCGTAAGACTTACGTCCAATGTGCACTGCGTGCCAAGCGGCCGACCATAGCCCTCAACAAGAACAAGCGGACAGGTCATGAGCAAAGCCGACGCCTTCACCCAGGCCGGGAAAACAGCGGTGTTGCAGAACATCCACGGCACCATGCAGTTTCTGCAGAAATACCCGCCATTCAATCAGATGGAAAACGCCCACCTGGCCTATATGGTCGAGCAGTGCCAGCTGCGTTTCTACGGCGCCGGGGACAGCATCATCAAGCCTGGCGACGGGCCCGTCGAGCATTTCAATATCGTCAAACAGGGGCGAGTCGTCGGCGAGCGCCCGCATTCGGCCAGGGGTGGCACCGAGACCACCTTTGAAATCACCACTGGCGAGTGTTTTCCGCTGGCGGCGCTGCTGGGCGAGCGCGCCACCCGCACTGAACACCTGGCCGCCGAAGACACTTTTTGCCTGCAATTGAACAAGCAGGCGTTCATCAAGCTGTTTGCACTGTCGACAAGCTTTCGCGATTTTGCCCTGCGCGGCGTCAGTAGTCTGCTTGACCAGGTCAATCAGCAAGTAAAGCAGCGCGCGGTGGAGACCCTGGGCACGCAATATTCGCTCAATACCCGGCTCGGCGAGCTGGCGATGCGGCATCCGGTCATGTGCTCCCCCGACACGCCGTTGCGTGATGCGGTAAAACTGATGCATGAACAGCAAGTCGGCAGCGTCGTGATCATTGATTCGCAGCAGGCACCACTGGGTATCTTCACCCTGCGAGACCTGCGCGAAGCGGTCGCCGACGTCAGCGTTGACTTCAGCCAGCCAATCCACAGCCGCATGATTCAGGCGCCTTTCCACCTGAGCCCGGACGCCAGCGCCTTCGACGCGGCCATGGCCATGACCAGCCGTCATATCGCCCATGTCTGCCTGGTCAGGGACGGCCGCCTGTGTGGCGTGGTGTCCGAGCGCGACCTGTTTTCCCTGCAACGGGTCGATCTCGTGCACCTGGCGCGAACGATCCGCACCGCACCGCGCATCGACAGCCTGTGCAATTTGCGAGGTGACATCGTGCAACTGGTAGAGCGCATGCTGGCCCATGGCGCGTCATCCACCCAGATCACCCAGATCATCACCCTGCTCAATGACCACACGGTCTGCCGCGTGATCGAACTGACGCTGCAGGAGCGCGGTGATCCGGGCGTCCCGTTCAGCTGGCTGTGCTTTGGCAGCGAAGGCCGCCGCGAACAGACCCTGCACACCGATCAGGACAACGGCATCCTGTTCGAAGCGCGCGACGCCGCCGAGGCCGAGCAGATTCGCGGCCTGCTGCTGCCAATTGCCGAGCGGATCAATCACAACCTGGCGCAATGCGGCTTTACCCTGTGCAAGGGCAATATCATGGCCAGCAACCCACAGCTGTGCCTGTCGCGAGCAGAATGGTCACGCCGCTTCGCGGCCTTCATCCGCGAGGCCACACCGGAAAACCTGCTGGGTTCAAGCATTTACTTCGACCTGCGGGTGGTCTGGGGCGATGAAAGCGGCGGCGAACAACTGCGCCAGCAGATCCTTGACCAAGTGGCCGACAACCGCCTGTTCCAGCGCATGCTGGCTGACAACGCCCTGCGCCAGCGCCCGCCGGTGGGCCGCTTCAAGGATTTCGTGCTGGCGCGCAAAGGCAGCGACAAGGACACTCTGGACCTCAAGACCCAGGGCCTGACGCCCTTTGTCGACGGTGCCCGCGTGCTGGCGCTGGCCCATGGCATCGGCGTCAACAACACCCTGGAACGCCTGCGCCAGTTGGTCCTGCGCGAGGTGATAGATCCGCTGGATGGCGCCGCGTATGAAGAGGCCTATCACTTCATCCAGCAGACCCGCATGCAGCAGCACCAGCTGCAAAGCCGACAGAATCTGCCCTGGTCCAACCGCATTGACCCCGACACCCTCAATCACCTGGACCGCACCATCCTGCGCGAGTCCTTGCGCCAGGCGCAGCGGCTGCAAGCCAGCCTGACCCTGCGTTATCAATTATGAAACTGTTTGAATGGCTGCGGCCACGGTCGCCAAAACCGACGCTCGGGCCTGCCGAAAGCCAGCGTCTGAGCAACCTCGCCAAACCTGCGCCGTTTAACGACAAATCCTTGCGGCAGCAGCGCTGGGTGGTGCTGGATCTGGAGACCAGCGGGCTGAACCTCAATCGTGATCAGGTCCTGTCCATTGGCGCGGTGGTGATCGAGGACGGCGCCGTCGACCTGAGCCAGCAATTCGAGCAGACCCTGATGCGCACTGATCACAAGGTCAGCCCGGCCGTGCTGATTCATGGCCTCGCGCCCAGTGTCATTGCTGCGGGAAGTGAGCCGGAACAGGCAATGCTGGCGTTCATGGAGTTCGTCGGCGACAGCCCGCTGCTGGCGTTCCACGCCCCTTTTGACCAGCACATGCTCAGCCGTGCGCTCAGGGAAAGCCTGGATTACAGCCTGGAACATCCTTTTCTCGACGTCGCCGAGATTGCGCCTCTGCTTTGTCCACAGGCGAACCTGCCAAAGGCGGGCCTGGATGACTGGACCCGGTTCTTCGGCCTGCACGCCGAACAACGCCACAACGCCAGCGCCGATGCCCTGGTCACCGCCGAGCTAACCCTGATCCTGTTCAGCCACGCCCGCCGCCAGCAACTGGACAGCCCCGCACAACTGGCCGAGAGCCTGAGCCAGTGGCGCCGCCGGCAGCACAGCCATTCGTTCTGAGCGGCGGGCAGCCAAGCCCCATGACCTGATACGGAACAGGTTTTTGTAGGATCGCGCTTGCCCGCGATTCAGTCTGTCAGCAGCTGAATGTGTCGCCTCTGCTGACGCAATCGCGGGCAAGCGCGCTCCTACAGGTCCAATGCTTTCTGCGCGACAGCACGATGCCACGGACGCCGCTGCTGCTCCTGCCGCAAGGTTGTGTGATATTCCAGACCAATAGGACCGGCTACAGCGTTGGTGACCATTACACTTAGCCACTTATGCACGGCATCTGTGCGCCTGACTGTGGATAACTTGTTGGTTCTTCGCTACGGGCCTCTAAAACAGGCGCCTGCAAGCCTCTGCTCAAAAAGTGACCAGGCTAACTATCGGATTTTATTAGGTTTGAGCTGTGGATAATTTTTCAGTCGGCAAAAAGGTATTCCACACTTACCCACAAACTCTGTTGGCGCTTCTGTGGACAACTTGTTCGCGGGTGGCTGCAGGCCCCGTATCTCAAGGCCTTCAGAAAGATGTACGAAAAACAGCCAATTTGGGATGAATCAAGCCTTGTTGTTTTGTCTTTTTAGTTGAGAAGAGTTTTCCACAGGCTACTCGCACCGCCCACCACCGCGTTTTACCGCAGCCTGTGGGTAACGTAATGCTGAAGCGCTGGGCTAGCAGCGCCTACTTGAAGCTGCCACCATTCATCTGAGCCACCACCCGTGCGACATCACCTCGGCCTCGCAACTGGCACCACGGCCCATCAGCAATTAGATCACCCTGCTTCATGACGATGACACGATCAAAACGAGGCAGTACCGACAGATCGTGGGTCACGCAGATCAGGCCACGGTGCTGGAAGTGCTGAAAAAGCGCGTCCCAGACCCGGTGTCGAGTGTCCTGATCCAGCGACTCGGTGGGTTCGTCGAACAAGTTGAAATCGCCGGGTCGGTTGATCAGGCGCAACAACGACAGCCTTTTCGCCTCGCCACCGGAAATATTTTTTGCCCCCTCCGAAATATGACGCTGGTCCACAAGCTGTCTGAGTGCAAAATCATCAATCGCCGCATCCAGGTCGTGATTGATCTTGTGCCCAAACAGCACCGCGTGGGCAAACAGGCCTTCAAGCAATATCGGACCCTGAGGGCAGTAGCGGACTTGGTTGAAGTACGACTCAACATCACAAGCCCGCATCTGCACACCATTGAGCCAAAGGCGCTGCCGTTCAGCCCTGTCCGTTCCCGCAAGCTTCTCCAGAAGCGTCGATTTACCGGCACCGCTCGGGCCAACAATGGCGACTGTCTGGTCGCGATGAAACACTAACGTGGGCGCCTTTGATTGCGGCGTTGGAGACAAGCTCAATGTCGATAAACCACAGGGTGTCTGGCACTGAGGCCCATCAAGCAAATCGTCCAGGGCCAGCACTTGCTGAAGTGCCTTTTCGTCTGCCAGAAACTGATCGAGCGCCCGGTAGGCCTCTGCCAGGTTGGCGCAATTGGCCAGAAACATTCCGGCCATTGAAAATACGGCAACCAGCTCGCCCACCGTTAACGTAGGGAGAGGTGTCAGCTGATCATGAACCCCCCACGCCAACAGCCCTGCGGTAGACAGCCCCAGATACAGAATTCTGATCGACCCCAGTACAGCGCCAGTGCTGGCAACTTTAGTCGCCGCGTCGGCATAGTCTGCATAGCTGCGGTAAAGCGGGATCAACGCACTGTCGACGGCCTGCTCCAGTTTCATGACCTTACCGGCATGAAGGCATTCATACAGTTTTGCCGCCACGGCATCTTCGTGGATATTTACCTCATGCAGATAAGGCCGCCGCCAATTAACCAGCCGCTGATAGAGCAGGATGTATAAGACAGAGACTAGCGACAGAGCTATGAAAACACCTGCCCCGCCCAGCCATGCGAAAATCATCGCGCTCAGACAGAATTCAATCAGTAACGGCAAACCGGACACGATGAAAAAGCTGGTCAGCTTTTCGTGTGCAGTGATACCCCGCTCGACAGACTTCATCAGCTGCCCCAAACGCAGCGAAGAAAAAACCTCAAACTCTTTGGCCAGAATACTCTGCGTCCATCGAATCGACTTTTCTTTCAAAGTACTCTGCACAAGCGTTGCGAGCTGACAGGTTTGTAGGGGGTTAATCAGGGACTGAAATAGAATCGCGATGCACAAAAAAGAAACCAGCCACGCCACGCTGGAAACCGCCAGACTGTCACGGATTCCAAGGCTGTCAATGATCCGGCCCAGAATAAGTGGCGGCGCAATGGCGGAGGCCTTCAGTAGAACAGTCATCCCTGCAGCGCTGACAAAAAGCCCCCGATTCGATTCCAGAGTTTCTTTTAGAAAGACAACGATGGCGCCCATATTTCCCTACATTCGAGCTGGCTTTAATGCCTCATCAAGGACGTCTGTCCTACCGACAAGATAGGCCGTGATTTTAGATAAACGTGTGATCGGCCCAACATCTGGCCACTCTCTGATTCCAGAAAAATCGCCTGATTGTTTTGTAGGAAATTGCCGACCCATTGCAAGTCACCCTGATTAACGCCATGAACTCAGGGCAACTCTCCTGTGGGGCTAAGCAACTTTGAAAGGACTTATAAGAGCGCTCAATAGTCGGGTGCACGGCCCCCTAGGCTGAGCGCCCATAAGCCTGCGCGGCCAATCGTGAGTCCTGTTAGGTGAACTGAGGCGGGAATAAAAAATTGCGGGTACAGGCGCTGTCGGGGATATCCAGCAAAATGGACTGCGGCAGGGCGATCACGCCGCTGCCGCCAATCGTTACACAGGCATCACTCGTGATTCACCGCGACGCCTTTCAAATAAGCCGCTGGCTCGGCGCCCATGTTTTCCAGCATGCGGGCGCTGTACCAGTCGATGAAGTTGACCACGCCGAACTCGTAGGTCTTGGAGTAGGGCCCTGGTTGGTAGGCGCTGGAATTGATGCCACGCTGATTTTCTTCGGCCAGGCGGCGGTCCTGGTCGTTGGTGGCGTCCCAGACTTCACGCAGCCGCGCGATGTCGTAATCGACCCCTTCAACGGCGTCCTTGTGCACCAGCCACTTGGTGCTGACCATGGTTTCCTGCGCGCTGATAGGCCACACGGTGAAGACGATGATGTGATCGCCCATGCAGTGGTTCCACGAATGCGGCAGATGCAGAATACGCATCGAGCCCAGGTCGGGATTCTGGATACGACCCATGAGTTTTTTGCAGCCCTGCTGGCCGTCCATGGTCATGGAGACCGTGCCTTTGAGCAGTGGCATGCGCACGATGCGGTTGCGTAACCCGAAGGCGGCGTGGGCGAAGGGGATTTTTTCGGCATCCCAGGCAGCGGCTGATTCGGCAACGTGATCCTTGAAGGACTGAGTTGCGCGCGGATCTGTGACGTCGTCCCACTCCAGCAGGCTGTTGAGCAATTCCGGGTGCGAGCCGTTGCAGTGGTAACACTCGCGATTGTTTTCCAGCACCAGCTTCCAGTTCGCCTTCTCCATCAAGGTGGTCTGCACCGCCACCTTGGTGTTTTCCATGTCGTAGGGTTCCATGTAGTGCTTGAGCGTCTGCAGGAACTCGTCGATGGCCGGCGGGTTTTGCGCCAGGCTGATAAAGATGTAGCCGCCACCGGTTTTGACGTTGATGGGCTTGAGGCTGAAGTCCTTCATGTCGAAGTCGTCGCCCATCTCGCTGCCGGCGTACAGCAGACGGCCATCGAGTTCATAGGTCCACTGATGGTAGGGGCAGACCAGTTTGGCGACCTTGCCTTTTTCCTTGGTGCACAGGCGCGAGCCGCGATGACGGCAGACGTTGTGAAAGGCATTGACCGTACCGTCGGCACCGCGCACGACCACCACCGGGTTTTTGCCGATTTGCAGGGTGAGGTAATTGCCCTTGGCCGGGATCTCGGCGGTCATGCCTGCAATCAGCCATTCCTTGTGAAAGATTTCCTGCATGTCGATTTCAAACAGGCGCTCATCACTGTAGAACGGTTGTGGCAGCGAATAGGTGCGCTCGCGGTTCTGCAGCATGTCGGCAGTGGCCCTGCGTGCCGGCTCCAGCGGATCGCCCAAGCTCAAGGTTGCGGTGACGTCCATCGTTGAAATCCTCATGACCCTGACGCGTTGGCGGTCGGCGAATGTGGCGGATACGGTGTTTGGTGCGTTCTTGTCGATGTGCCGAGTGTGGAGTCCGGCGCGCAGGCATCCATATCCATGGACGACATGGCCGAATCCGTTCCCGACGCGCCAGGCCCGGTAACAGGGGGCTGGTCGCGATAAGTACGCCGATGTCGCAGATAGGTAAACGAGCCTTCTGCGCCTTACGCAGAATCCGCCTCATCAGGCCGACCGTCGGCCATGGAGATAGAGCATGTCGCAAAGCTTCCTGAGCCCGGTAAACAC
The DNA here is from genome assembly GCF_900585905.1 of Pseudomonas viridiflava. Taxonomy (GTDB): domain Bacteria; phylum Pseudomonadota; class Gammaproteobacteria; order Pseudomonadales; family Pseudomonadaceae; genus Aquipseudomonas. The sequence continues at coordinate 154,431 of NZ_UTVH01000121.1, read as the reverse complement.
CCAGACATGGGCCAATGGCAGGCACCTGGTTCGCGTCGTCAAGGTCATCCAGGAAACCTGGGACGTGCGCACGTTCTGTTTCATGGCTGACCAGCCGATCATGTTCTTCTTCAAGCCCGGCCAGTTCGTCACCCTGGAGCTGGAAATCGAAGGCATGCCGGTGATGCGTTCCTACACAATCTCCAGCTCGCCCTCGGTGCCTTACAGTTTCTCGGTCACCGTCAAGCGCGTGCCGGGGGGCAAAGTCTCCAACTACCTGCACGACACTCTGCATGAAGGGCAGGAGCTGGCGGTACACGGGCCGGTCGGGCTGTTCAATGCCATCGACTTTCCCAACCCGAAAATCCTCTACCTCAGTGGCGGCGTCGGCATCACCCCGGTGATGTCCATGGCACGCTGGTTCTACGACACCAATGCCAACGTCGACATGGTCTTCGTGCACAGCGCGCGCTCGCCCAAGGACATCATTTATCACCGCGAGCTGGAACATATGGCCTCGCGTATCGATAACTTCAGCCTGCACCTGGTCTGCGAAAAGCATGGTCTGGGTGAGCCCTGGGCGGGCTATCGCGGTTATCTGAATCAGAAGATGCTTGAGCTGATGGCGCCGGACTTCATGGAACGCGAGGTGTTCTGTTGCGGGCCGACGCCTTACATGACGGCGGTCAAGCGTCTACTGCAGGCCAACGGCTTCAACATGGCGCAGTACCACGAGGAATCCTTCGGCGCGACACCCGCCGAAGCCCGGGCCGATGCCGTGGAGCAGGCAGGCATCGCTGCAGATGCCCCGGAAGTGGACATCGCCGAACTGCATCAGGTTGAATTCACCGAGACCGGCAAGAGCATCCGCGTGGCGCCCGGCGAAACGGTTCACTCCGCTGCCGCCAAGCTCGGTCTGATGATCCCCAAAGCCTGCGGCATGGGCATCTGCGGCACGTGCAAGGTGATGAAGCTGAGTGGCGAAGTGGAGATGGAACACAACGGCGGCATCACCGAAGACGACGAAGCCGAAGGCTACATCCTGTCGTGCTGCAGCATTCCGCAGGGGGATGTGCGGATCGAGTATTGATTGCCTACGCAATCAATACGGGTAGGAGCGAACGTGTTCGCGAAGCGATGTGCCAAGTAGCGCAGGTCCGACGCCTCGCCACAAGTGGGCACCACATGTGGGTGCCCACAGGTCTATTTCCCTCTGCCTGCGATTACAAACTGAAGCGCGAAACCATGCTGTTGAGGTCAACGGCCAGGCGGGTCAGTTCGCCGCTGGCGGCGCTGGTCTGGGCGGCGCCTTCGGAGGACTGGGCCGACAGGTCACGGATGTTGACCAGATTGCGGTCCACTTCACGGGCCACTTGCGCCTGTTCTTCGGCGGCACTGGCGATCACCAGGTTGCGTTCGTTGATTTCCACCACGGCGGTATTGATGGTGTCCAGCGCCAGACCTGCGCCCTTGGCGATATTGAGCGTCGATTCGGCACGCTCGGTGCTGTGACGCATTGAGCTGACCGCTTTCTCGGTGCCGCCCTGAATGCTGCCGATCATGCGTTCGATTTCGCTCGTCGACTGCTGGGTACGATGAGCCAGTGCACGCACTTCGTCGGCGACCACGGCGAAACCGCGACCGGCTTCGCCGGCCCGTGCCGCCTCGATAGCGGCGTTGAGGGCCAGCAGGTTGGTCTGATCCGCCAGGCCGCGAATCACGTCCAGCACCTTGCCGATATCCCGGGACTCCTCAGCCAGATTGCCGATCAGATCGGCTGTGCTCTGCACGTCCCCGCTCATGCGCTCGATGGCGTTGACCGTTTCCATGACCAGATCGCGACCGTCGCCTGCCGACGCCGTGGCGTTTTTCGAGGCCTCGGAGGTGCTGACCGCATTGCGCGCCACTTCTTCCACGGCGCTGGTCATTTCATTGACGGCGGTGGCAGCCTGTTCGATTTCGTTGTTCTGTTGCGACAGACCGCGGGCGCCTTCGTCGGTGACGGCGTTCAGCTCTTCGGCGGCAGAGGCCAGCTGGGTCGCCGAGCCGGAAATACGCATCAGGGTGTCGCGCAGTTTTTCCTGCATCTTCTGCATGGCCAGCAGCAAACGGCCAGCCTCATCCGTGCCATCGGCCTTGATCGGCCGGGTCAGGTTGCCCTCGGCGATGGTCTCGGCCGCTTCCAGCGCCGCCGCGATTGGTTGGGTAATACTGCGGGTCAGCAACCAGGCGAACAACATGGTCAGCACCGTGGCGATGATCAGCAGGCCGACCACCAGGTTGAACGCCGAAGCGTACTGATCGGCAGCCGCCTGGTTAGTCTCTTTCAGCTCACTGCCGTTGATCTCAACCAGTTTGGCCAGGGCCACGTTCATCTGATCGGAATTGGTCAGCGAATCTTCGTTGAGCAGTTTGCTCAATTCATCGATTTTGCCTGCGCGGCTGGCGGTCTTGATGCGCTCTTCCAGCTGACGGTAGTCACCCAGCAAGCGCACGTAATCGTTGTAGGCCGCCTTCTCTTCGGGGGAAGAGATCAATTTTTCGTAAATCGCCTGTGCGTCGCTGATCTGCTTGTTGCGCGACGTGAACAGGGCGAAGGTCTTTTCCTGAATCTCCGGTTCGCGGTTGATCAGCAGACGATAGGACAGCACGCGCAGGCGAATGCTGATCTCGGTCAGTCGGTCCAGGCTCTGGATGCTCGGCACGTTGTTGCGCGCGACCTCATCACCGGCCTCGCGAATCTTGCTCATCTGGGTCAGCGCAAAAATGCCGAGGATCAGCATTAAAGCGCCAATCATGGAGAAACCGAGGAACGCGCGAGGCGCGATGTTCATGGTGCGTAATGACATGTTTTTTCCAGTGAGGAAGGCGCAATCCTTGCGGGCAGGTAAGGAAATGTTTCAGAGATGTCATGCCTATCGGTCGCCCGTTTGGAGACTTGAGCAGCGGAAGTTGAAAACAGGCGTGGCATGACGTCGCAGCCTTGTAAAAAGGCGGCAAAAGGCCATACAAGTCCTTGAAAGGCAACGCCGCCGGGGCCTGGCGCCACGCTCGTCGCAAAAACCGGGGCCGACCTGATCCAGCGTGACGAACGGTCAGACCGGCCGCAGGAACCAGATCGTCAAACCGCAGTCAACAGGGCCTCTTTATGCACTTGCCGACGAGAGACTGTACTCGCGCTGCCCCTGCTATTGCCTGGCACGCGCGAGCACTTTTCTTTAAGGTGTGCGCCCGTTGAAACCTGCTTGAGTAATGAAAATGTTGGAAGCATCCCTAAGCCAATTGGAACAACTTGTCAGCGATCTGGTGCAGCACAACCAGCAGCTGCAAACCGCCAACGCCCAGCTGACCACCGAGCTGGCCCAGGTCAGGGATGAAAACGACAGCCTGCAGCTCAATCTGATGGAGCAGGAAGAAAAGCAAGGCACGACGGCTGCCCGCATTCAGGCGCTGGTTGAACGCGCGTCCAGCGCCAGCGCGGTTAACGCATGAACGACGCCGACAGGGAGGGGGTGACAGTCGTTTCGATTCTCGGCCACGACTATTCGATCAAGGCGCCAGCGGGGGAAGAACAGACCCTGGTGCAGGCCACCGCCATGCTCAGGGCCGCGCTGGTGGACACCAAGCGCAAGTATCCGGCATTGATTGGCGACCGCTTGCTGGTGCTGGCCGCGCTGAATCTGTGTTCGCAACAGATCGAGATGAAACAGCACCACCAGCAGGAACTTGACCGCTGCCGCGAACAGGTCGATGCCACAGTGGATGCGATTGCGAAGACGATTGCGCAGGGATAATCCTGGTTCGAATATGAAATGCGGCTTGAATGTGGGTCGTGGGACCGGCTTCAGCCGGGAAGTCGGTCTGTCAGACGACGCAGATGTGTCGGCCTTCCCGCCCTCTTCCCGGCTAAAGCCGGTCCCACGACACAGGGTCTCCCACAGGAGACCGCGTTTTGGTTTACGCGCCCATCACCAGTTGGATATCTGCTGCCAATTCCCGCACGCGTGCTTCTTCGGTGTCCCATGAACACATGAATCTGGCGCCGCCGTTGCCGATGAAGGTGTAGAAACGCCAGCCCCTGGCGGTCAGGGCGGCGATGGCCGGTGCCGACAGCTGCAGAAACACGCCATTGGCCTGCACCGGGAACATCAGTTCGACGCCTGGAATGTCCTTGACCAGCGAGGCCAGCAGTTGCGCGCAGTGGTTGGCGTGGCTGGCGTGCTTGAGCCAGGCGTCGTTTTCCAGCAGCCCGACCCAGGGCGCCGACAGAAAACGCATCTTCGACGCCAGTTGTCCGGCCTGCTTGCAGCGGTAATCGAAGTCTTCGGCCAGGTCATGGTTGAAGAACAGAATCGCCTCACCCACCGCCATGCCATTTTTGGTGCCGCCAAAGCACAGGACGTCGACGCCGGATTTCCACGTCAACTGCGCAGGTGAGCAGTCCAGATAGGCACAGGCATTGGCAAAGCGCGCGCCGTCCATGTGCAGGTTCAGGTTCAGCTCCTTGCAGATCTCGCTGATCGCCGCCAGCTCGCCTGGCTGGTAGACGCTGCCGACTTCCGTGGCCTGGGTCAGGGTCACGACGCGAGGCTTGGGGTAATGAATATCCTGACGCTTGAGCGCCACTTCGCGGATAGACTCAGGCGTCAGCTTGCCCTGCTCGCTGCGGGCGGTCAGCAGTTTTGAGCCGTTGGAGAAGAATTCCGGGGCGCCACACTCGTCGGTTTCGACGTGGGCCGTCTCCGAGCAGATCACGCTGTGGTAGCTCTGGCACAACGAAGACAAGGCCAGCGAGTTGGCTGCCGTGCCGTTGAAGGCAAAGAACACTTCACAGTCGGTTTCGAACAATTTACGGAATTGATCCGAGGCGCGTGCGGTCCATTCGTCATCACCGTACGCGCGCTGGTGGCCATGGTTGGCCTGTTCCATCGCAGCCCAGGCCTCCGGACAGATCCCCGAATAGTTGTCACTGGCAAACTGCTGGCTTTTGTCGGTCATGGCCGGGTCCCTGTCATTGATTATGCTGCGCACTGTAGCGAAGATCGCAGGGGTTGGTCATGAGGTTGTTGAATCAAACGCCGAACTGGCTGGAATGAACGTGTTCGCCAGACCGTGCCTGGGGAGATAAAGCTGCGTCGTTTCTATCGCCTCCTTGCCAACACGTTGGCTCCTACAGGAAATTCATTCCAATACCCAATCCGCGCTCAATCTTCCGGAGACATATGGATCTGTCGAACCCGCCTTACCTGCCAGGACGCGACAAGGCACTGGACCTGCTCAAATGGCTGGCAATGCTGGCGATGGTCCTCGACCACCTGCGCTACGTCGGCTGGTCCATCGACGTGCTCTATGTGCCGGGGCGCCTGGCGTTCCCTTGGTTCTGCCTGGCCATTGCCGCCAATCTTGGGCGCCGGTCAGCGCTGTTTCCGAACCCGAAAGTGCAATGGCGGTACCTGGGCTGGATGCTGGTGTTCGCCGCACTGGCCGAGTTGCCCTACCGCCTCTATATGGACGACGCGCCGACACTGAATGTACTGCCGACGCTGTTACTGGGCCTGTTGATCGCCCAGGGCTGGCGCCACCGCTTGCCCCTGACCCGGGTCATGGCCGGGTTTGCCCTGTTGATCGCCGCACTGTTGCACAAGTACCTGATGTTCGGCCTGGCCGGGGTGCTCTTGCCACTGGCCTTCCTTCTTGTGCTGCATCGCCCGCTCTGGTTTGCACTGTTGCCGGGCGCGCTCTGTGTTGCCGCCAACGCCTGGCCCCAGCTGTTCGCGGCGGCGGCGTGGGGCGATCCGGTTTCCATCGGCGCTTTGGTCGCCTGCCTGCTGGCACCTGTGCTGGGGTTGGCCTTGCTACGCCGCCGCCTGACGCTGCGGGTCAAACCCATGCGCCGCTGGGCGTACGCGATTTATCCGGCGCATTTTCTGCTGCTGCTGGGGTTGCGGGAATTGCTGGCGCTCTGACCTGCAACAGCGCCTGTAGGAGCGCGCTTGCCCGCGATGACGTCCGCAAACACAACAAACAGGCTGAGTCTGAAATCGCATCGCGGGCAAGCGCGCTCCTACAAGCCGGGCCTGCGAAAATCCCCGCTGGACAACCCACCGCCAGCGCCATTATCGTCAACGCTGGCCACCGCAGTGGCCGACGTCGCTCGGACGGTTCCGGGCGCTTACGTTTTCGAGGCCTTCATGGCAGACCTGACTTCGCCGCGCCGCTTTGCGCGTATCGATCGACTCCCCCCGTACGTCTTCAACATCACTGCCGAGCTGAAAATGGCCGCTCGCCGTCGTGGGGAAGACATCATCGACCTGAGCATGGGCAACCCCGACGGGCCAACGCCACCGCACATCGTCGAAAAACTGGTAACGGTCGCCCAGCGTGAAGACACGCACGGCTATTCCACTTCGCGTGGCATCCCGCGCCTGCGTCGGGCGATCTCCAACTGGTACAAGAAACGCTACGACGTCGACATTGATCCAGAAGATGAAGCCATCGTCACCATTGGCTCGAAAGAAGGCCTGGCGCACCTAATGCTTGCCACCCTCGATCAGGGCGATACGGTGCTGGTGCCGAACCCCAGCTACCCGATCCATATCTACGGCGCCGTGATCGCTGGCGCGCAGGTGCGCTCAGTGCCGCTGGTGCCAGGCGTGGACTTTTTCGACGAGCTGGAAAAGGCCATTCGCGGCTCGATCCCCAAGCCGAAAATGATGATCCTGGGCTTTCCCTCCAACCCCACTGCGCAATGTGTGGAGCTGGAGTTTTTTGAACGCGTGGTGGCGCTGGCCAAGCAATATGACGTGCTGGTGGTGCACGATCTGGCTTACGCCGACATCGTCTACGACGGTTTCAAAGCGCCGTCGATCATGCAGGTGCCGGGCGCCAAAGACATCGCCGTCGAGTTCTTCACCCTGTCCAAAAGCTACAACATGGCGGGTTGGCGGATCGGCTTCATGGTCGGCAACCCCGAGCTGGTCAATGCCTTGGCGCGGATCAAGAGCTATCACGACTACGGCACCTTCACCCCGCTGCAAGTGGCGGCGATTGCAGCGCTGGAAGGTGATCAGCAATGCGTGCTGGACATCGCCGAGCAGTATCGCCAGCGCCGCAACGTATTGGTCAAAGGGCTGCATGAACTGGGCTGGATGGTGGAAAACCCGAAAGCCTCGATGTACGTCTGGGCCAGAATTCCTCCCGCCTACGCGCACCTGGGTTCACTGGAATTCGCCAAGAAACTGCTGGCCGAGGCCAAGGTCTGCGTCTCGCCCGGGGTCGGTTTTGGTGAATATGGCGACGACCACGTGCGCTTCGCCCTGATCGAGAATCAGGACCGCATTCGCCAGGCAGTGCGCGGCATTCGCGGCATGTTCCGGGCGGACGGAGAGGTGGCGGGTAAAGCCGTTTAAAAGACGCCTTCGCGGGCAAGCCTGGCTCCAACAGAACATGCAATCCTGTAGGAGCGTAGCTTGCTCGCGATCGGCTGCGAAGCAGTCGTAAATTAGTGTTCACATTTTTTCCTGACACTCTTCATTCCGCCGTTCCATGACCGCTTCGCGGCCAATCACAAGCAAGGTGGATCGCCACCCGCTCACTCCTGCAGACGTGCACCATCGCGCGGTATTTTTCTCTTCCGGCCACCCATGTCGTAAACGCACCTTTGCGTGGCGTCCATGGGCATTTGGTGTCTTTGGTCCGGCCCTACCATCGTTGCCAAAGGGCCTGGTCTTGCAGCTGCGGCCCTACCGATGAGTCAGGCGCGACGCCGCCGCTGGGAGAACCGCGATGTTCAGCAAGAACGATAAAATCCAGGGCTATGACGACGCATTGCTCGCCGCAATGAACGCCGAGGAGCAGCGCCAGGAAGATCATATCGAACTGATCGCCTCGGAGAACTACACCAGCCAGCGCGTGATGCAAGCCCAGGGCAGTGGCCTGACCAACAAATATGCCGAGGGCTACCCCGGCAAGCGCTACTACGGCGGCTGCGAACATGTCGACAAGGTCGAACAACTGGCGATTGATCGCGCCAAGCTGCTGTTCGGCGCCGACTACGCCAACGTCCAGCCGCACTCTGGCAGCTCGGCCAACGCGGCGGTTTATCTGGCGCTGCTGCAGGCGGGTGACACCGTCCTGGGCATGAGTCTGGCCCATGGCGGGCACCTGACCCATGGTGCGAAAGTCAGCTTCTCCGGCAAACTCTACAACGCCGTGCAGTACGGCATCGACACAAACACCGGACTGATCGATTACGACGAGGTCGAGCGCATTGCCGTCGAATGCCAGCCGAAGATGCTCATCGCCGGTTTTTCGGCCTACTCGAAAACCCTGGATTTCCCCCGTTTCCGCGCCATCGCCGACAAGGTGGGTGCGTACCTGTTCGTCGACATGGCCCACGTTGCCGGGCTGGTGGCCGCAGGTCTGTACCCCAACCCCCTGCCTTACGCCGACGTGGTGACCACCACCACGCACAAAACCCTGCGCGGCCCGCGGGGCGGCCTGATCCTGGCTCGGGCCAACGCTGAAATCGAGAAGAAGCTCAACTCGGCGGTGTTTCCCGGTGGTCAGGGCGGCCCGCTGATGCACGTCATCGCTGCCAAGGCGGTGTGTTTCAAGGAAGCCATGGAGCCGGGATTCAAGGCCTATCAGCAGCAGGTGATCGATAACGCCCAGGCCATGGCGCAGGTGTTCATCGAGCGCGGCTTTGACGTGGTCTCCGGTGGCACCGACAACCATCTTTTCCTGGTCAGCCTGATCCGTCAGGGCCTGACCGGCAAAGATGCCGATGCGGCCTTGGGCCGGGCACACATCACCGTCAACAAGAACTCGGTGCCCAATGATCCGCAATCGCCCTTCGTGACCTCGGGCCTGCGCATCGGCACCCCGGCGGTGACCACACGCGGCTTCAAAGTGACCCAGTGCACCACGCTGGCGGGCTGGATCTGCGACATCCTCGACAACCTCGGTGACGCCGACGTCGAAGCCAATGTCGCCCGCCAGGTTGCCGCGCTGTGCAGCGATTTTCCGGTTTATAGCTGAGTCAGGAGTTGTCACTCATGCAGCATTATTCAGGCTTCGGCCTCTTCAAGCACTCCCTCAGCCATCACGAAAACTGGCAGCGCATGTGGCGCACGCCGACACCGAAAAAAGTCTACGACGTGGTCATCGTCGGGGGTGGCGGTCACGGTCTGGCCACGGCTTATTACCTGGCCAAGGAGCACGGCATCACCAATGTCGCGGTGGTTGAAAAAGGCTGGCTGGGCGGCGGCAACACGGCGCGCAACACCACCATCGTGCGCTCCAACTATTTGTGGGACGAGTCCGCGCATCTGTATGAACACGCGATGAAACTGTGGGAAGGCCTGTCCCAGGACCTCAACTACAACGTCATGTTCTCCCAGCGCGGCGTCTACAACCTGTGTCACACGCTGCAGGACATACGCGACTCCGAACGCCGGGTCAGCGCCAACCGGCTCAATGGCGTGGACGGTGAATTGCTCAACGGTCAGCAGGTCGCGGACGAAATCCCCTACCTGGACTGCTCGAAAAACACCCGTTATCCGATCATCGGCGCCACCGTGCAAAGACGCGGCGGCGTGGCCCGTCACGACGCCGTGGCCTGGGGTTACGCCCGTGCGGCCGACGCGCTGGGGGTAGACCTCATTCAGCAAACCGAAGTGATCGGTTTTCGCAAGGAAAACGGCGTCTGCATCGGCGTGGAAACCAACAAGGGCTTCATCGGCGCCAAGCGTGTCGGCGTGGTGACCGCAGGTAATTCGGGGCATATGGCGAAACTGGCAGGCTTTCGTCTGCCCGTCGAGTCTCACCCTTTGCAGGCGCTGGTGTCTGAACCGATCAAGCCGATCATCGACAGCGTCATCATGTCCAACGCCGTGCACGGCTACATCAGCCAGTCCGACAAGGGCGACCTGGTCATTGGCGCCGGCATCGACAGTTGGGTCGGCTACGGCCAGCGCGGCTCGTACCCGGTGATCGAGCACACGATCCAGGCCATCGTCGAAATGTTCCCGGTGCTGTCCCGCGTACGCATGAATCGCCAGTGGGGCGGCATCGTCGACACCACGCCCGACGCCTGCCCGATCATCTCGAAAACCCCGGTGCAGAACATGTTCTTCAATTGCGGCTGGGGCACCGGCGGCTTCAAGGCCACGCCGGGCTCGGGCAACGTCTTCGCTGCAAGCCTGGCCAAGGGTGAAATGCACCCACTGGCCAAGCCTTTCTCCATCGACCGTTTCCACAACGGTGCGTTGATTGATGAACACGGCGCTGCGGCTGTCGCCCACTAAGAGGAGCAACATCAATGCTGTACATCTTCTGCCCTCACTGTGGCGAACTGCGCTCCGAAGAGGAGTTTCACCCGGCTGGCCAGGCGCACATTCCGCGCCCGCTGGACCCGGCAGCCTGCACCGACGAGCAATGGGGTGACTACCTGTTCTTTCGCGACAACCCGCGCGGGCTCCACCACGAGCTGTGGATTCATGGCGCCGGTTGCCGTCAGTACTTCAATGCGACACGCAACACCGTCACCTACGAGATTCTCGAAACCTACCCGATTGGCGCGCGCCCCGGTTTTACTGAGAAGGCGCTCGACACGGCAGCCAGCGGCGAGGGAGACAAGGTATGAGCCAGAACAACCGACTGCCCAATGGCGGCCGCATCGACCGTAGCAAGGTGCTCAATTTCAGCTTCAACGGTCAGACCTATCAGGGCTTTGAGGGCGACACCCTGGCCTCGGCCCTGCTGGCCAATGGCGTCGATGTCATCGGCCGCAGCTTCAAGTACTCGCGGCCGCGTGGCATCTTCGCCGCAGGCTCCGAAGAGCCCAATGCGGTGCTGCAGATCGGCGCCACCGAAGCCACGCAAATCCCCAACGTGCGCGCCACGCAACAGGCGCTGTATTCAGGGCTGGTCGCCAGCAGCACCAACGGCTGGCCGAACGTCAACACTGACGTGATGGGCATCCTCGGCAAAGTCGGCGGCAAGCTGATGCCGCCGGGCTTCTACTACAAAACCTTCATGTACCCGCAATCGTTCTGGATGACGTACGAGAAGTACATCCGCAAGGCGGCGGGACTGGGCCGCTCGCCGACCGAAAACGATCCGGACTCTTACGACGCCATGAACCGCCATTGCGACGTGCTGATCGTCGGTGCCGGTCCGGCAGGCCTTGCCGCAGCGCTGGCAGCGGCGCGCAGCGGTGCGCGGGTGATTCTCGCCGATGAACAGGAAGAGTTCGGCGGCAGCCTGCTGGACAGCCGCGAAAGCCTGGATGGCAAACCTGCCGCCGAATGGGTGGCAACCGTCATCGCCGAGCTGCAAAGCCTGACCAACGTGGTGCTGCTGCCCCGTGCCACCGTCAACGGCTACCATGACCACAATTTTCTGACCATTCACGAACGCCTCACCGATCACCTGGGCGACCGTGCGCCAATCGGCAAGGTACGCCAGCGCATGCACCGGGTGCGCGCCAAACGCGTGGTGCTGGCCAGCGGCACTCATGAACGCCCGCTGGTGTATGGCAACAACGACGTGCCCGGCAACATGCTCGCCGGGGCAGTCTCCACCTACGTGCGGCGCTACGGCGTGGCGCCGGGCAAGAAACTGGTGCTGTCGACCAACAACGATCACGCCTATCGCGTGGCACTGGACTGGCTCGACGCCAGCCTGCAGGTGGTGGTGATTGCCGATGCGCGGCATAACCCACGCGGCGCGCTGGTTGAAGAAGCACGCGCCAAGGGCATTCGCATCCTCACTGGCAGCGCCGTCATCGAGGCCCGCGGCACCAAACACGTGACCGCTGTGCGCGTGGCAGCCATTGATGTCCGCGGCCATCGCGTCACCAGCCCCGGCGAGTGGCTGGACTGCGATCTGGTGGCCAGCTCCGGCGGCTACAGCCCGATCGTTCACCTCGCTTCTCACCTGGGCGGCAAGCCGGTGTGGCGTGAAGACATTCTCGGTTTCGTGCCGGGCGAGGCGCCGCAGAAACGTGTCTGCGTCGGCGGGGTCAACGGCGTGTATGCCTTGGGCGACGCACTGGCTGATGGCTTTGAAGGTGGTGTTCGCGCGGCCAGCGAAGCGGGCTTCAACGTGGTTGAAGGCGTGTTGCCGAAAGCCTTGAGCCGCGCAGAAGAACCCACCCTGGCGCTGTTTCAGGTGCCCCATGAAAAACCCACCGCGCGGGCGCCCAAACAGTTCGTCGACCTGCAGAACGACGTCACTGCTGCCGCCATCGAGCTGGCAACCCGCGAGGGTTTCGAATCGGTGGAGCACGTCAAGCGCTACACCGCGCTGGGCTTCGGCACCGATCAGGGCAAGCTGGGCAACGTCAACGGCCTGGCCATTGCGGCACGTTCCCTGGGGGTTTCCATCCCCGAAATGGGCACCACCATGTTCCGCCCGAACTACACGCCGGTGACGTTCGGCGCTATCGCCGGGCGCCATTGTGGGCACGTGTTCGAGCCCGTGCGGTTTACCGCCTTGCACGCCTGGCACGTCAGAAATGGTGCCGAATTCGAAGATGTCGGGCAGTGGAAACGTCCCTGGTATTTCCCGAAAAGCGGCGAAGACATCCACGCTGCGGTGGCCCGGGAATGCAAGGCGGTGCGTGCAAGCGTGGGCCTGCTCGACGCCTCGACCCTGGGCAAGATCGATATTCAGGGCCCGGACGCCCGCGAGTTTCTCAACCGCATCTACACCAACGCCTGGACCAAACTGGACGTGGGCAAGGCGCGTTACGGCCTGATGTGCAAGGAAGACGGCATGGTCTTCGACGACGGGGTTACCGCCTGCGTCGCCGACAACCACTTCATCATGACCACCACCACCGGCGGCGCGGCGCGTGTGCTGCAATGGCTGGAAATCTACCAGCAGACTGAGTGGCCGGAGCTGAAGGTGTATTTCACTTCCGTCACCGATCATTACGCGACGCTGACCTTGTCCGGCCCCAACAGCCGCAAACTGCTCAGTGAAGTCACCGACATTGATCTGGACCGCGAAGCCTTCCCGTTCATGACCTGGAAGGAAGGCCTGGTGGGTGGTGTACCAGCGCGGGTGTTCCGTATCTCGTTCACCGGTGAGCTGTCCTACGAGGTCAACATCCAGGCTGACTACGCCATGGGCGTACTCGAGAAGATCATCGCTGCGGGCAAACAGTACAACCTGACCCCTTACGGCACAGAGACCATGCACGTGCTGCGCGCCGAGAAGGGTTTCATCATCGTCGGCCAGGACACCGACGGCTCGATGACCCCGGACGACCTCAACATGGGCTGGTGCGTGGGCAAGACCAAAACCTTCTCCTGGATCGGCCAGCGCGGCATGAACCGTGAAGACTGCGTGCGCGAACAGCGCAAGCAACTGGTCGGCCTCAAGCCGGTCAACCCGACCCAATGGCTGCCGGAAGGCGCCCAACTGGTGTTCGACCCCAAACAACCGATTCCGATGACCATGGTCGGCCACGTGACCTCGAGCTACGCCTCGAACTCGCTGGGTTATTCCTTTGCCATGGGCGTGGTCAAAGGCGGCTTGCAGCGCATGGGCGAGCGAGTCTTCGCGCCCTTGGCCGACGGCAGCGTGATCGAAGCCGAAATCGTCTCCTCGGTGTTTTTCGATCCGAAGGGTGAACAGCAGAACGTTTGATGGCGTGCGCCTACCCTGTAGGAGTGAGCTTGCTCGCGATAAAGTCGGAACGACTTTCAGACTATGGTGAATGCACCATTTTCACGACTGCTCCGCAGCCGATCGCAAGCAAGCTAGCTCCTACAGAATCAGGCCCGGTGCAACGTAACCGAATTCGAAAAACAGGTGCCCCATGACCACAGCCAACGTATACCAACAGCGGCCCGCCACTGGCGAGAAAGCCGAGTCACCGCTGTTTCATGCCGACCTCGACAGCCTGGTGGGCAACGGCCGCAGCAACCCTGGCGTGTTGTTGCGCGAGAAAAAACTGCTGGGCCACCTGACCATTCGGGGTGACGCTCACGACCCGGCCTTCGCCGCCGGGATCCACAAGGCGCTGGGGATGGAGCTGCCCGGTGCGCTGGCCGTGGTGATCAGCGGCGAACGCTCGATCCAGTGGCTGGGCCCCGATGAGTGGCTGCTGATCGTGCCCATAGGTGAAGAATTTGCCGTCGAGCAAGCGCTGCGCGATGCATTGAACGGCTTGCACATCGCAATCGTCAACGTCAGTGGCGGCCAGTCGATTCTTGAGCTCAGTGGCCCGAACGTGCGCGACGTGCTGATGAAGTCCACCAGCTACGACGTGCACCCGGACAACTTCCCGGTGGGCAAGGCCATCGGCACCGTATTTGCCAAATCCCAGCTGGTGATCCGTCGCACAGGCCAAGACACCTGGGAACTGCTGATCCGCCGCAGCTTCGCCGACTACTGGTGGATGTGGCTGCAGGATGCCAGTGCTGAATATGGCCTGAGTGTTCAGGCTTGACGCCACAAATCCCTGTAGGGGCGCACGAGCAACGCGAGGCCGCGATGGCGGTATAACAGGCAGACCGTTATCGCTGCCTCGCATTGCTCGTGAGCTCCTACAGGGAAATCATTTCCCAGGAGTTACACAATGAGCCGCGCCCCCGACACATGGATTCTGACCGCTGACTGCCCAAGCCTGCTGGGCACGGTGGACGCGGTAACCCGCTATCTGTTCGAGCAGGGCTGCTACGTGACCGAGCACCACTCCTTCGATGATCGCCTATCGGGGCGCTTTTTCATCAGGGTCGAATTCCGTCAGCCTGACGGCTTTGACGAGCAGGGGTTTCGCATCGGCTTGAGCGAGCGAGGCAGGGACTTCGGCATGATCTTCGAGCTGACGGCGCCCAATTATCGGCCCAAGGTCGTCATCATGGTGTCCAAGGCCGACCACTGCCTCAATGACCTGCTCTATCGCCAGCGCATTGGCCAGCTGTCCATGGACGTGGTCGCGGTGGTGTCCAACCATCCGGATCTGGAGCCGCTGGCGCGCTGGCATGACATTGCCTATCACCACTTCCCGCTGGACCCTGCCGACAAGCCCGCCCAGGAGCGCAAAGTCTGGCAGGTCATCGAGCAATCGGGTGCCGAGCTGGTGATTCTCGCGCGCTACATGCAAGTGCTGTCGCCTGACTTGTGCCGCAAGCTGGACGGCAAGGCGATCAATATTCATCACTCCCTGCTGCCGGGCTTCAAAGGCGCCAAACCTTATCACCAGGCCTACAACAAGGGCGTCAAACTGGTGGGTGCCACTGCGCATTACATCAACAATGACCTGGACGAAGGCCCGATCATCGCCCAGGGTGTAGAAGTGGTGGATCACAGCCACTACCCCGAAGACCTGATCGCCAAGGGCCGCGACATCGAAGGCCTGACCCTGGCCCGTGCGGTGGGTTACCACATAGAACGGCGGGTGTTCCTCAATGCCAACAGGACTGTCGTGCTGTAACCCAATACCCCTTTAGGAGCCAACTGGTTGGCGAGGCGGTGTATCAGATAAATCAAGTCGTCTGCCTCGCCACCAAGTTGGCTCCTACAGATCGTGGGTAACACCATGTACCCCAGAGCAATCCCTGCGTTGCTTGTAACACCCAACAAAGCAGCGCATTTCTACCCGACATAACAACAAGCATCGAGGTGAAAGCATGTCTGACAATCGTGGTGTGGTGTATCTAGGCGCTGGCAAAGTCGAAGTCCAGTCAATCCCCTTTCCGAAAATGCAGGACCCGAGGGGCAAGCGTATTGAACACGGGGTGATTCTGCGCGTGGTTTCAACCAATATCTGCGGCTCGGACCAGCACATGGTTCGTGGCCGCACCACCGCCCAGACCGGGCTGGTACTGGGCCATGAAATAACGGGCGAGGTACTTGAAGCCGGGCGCGACGTCGAGCATTTGAAGGTCGGCGATCTGGTGTCTGTGCCCTTCAACGTTGCCTGCGGCCGCTGCCGCAGTTGCAAGGAGCAGAACACTGGCGTCTGCCTGACCGTCAACCCTGCCCGCCCTGGCGGCGCTTATGGCTATGTCGACATGGGTGATTGGGTCGGCGGCCAGGCTGAATACGTGCTGGTGCCCTACGCCGATTTCAACCTGCTCAAGCTGCCGGATCGTGACGCAGCCATGGAAAAGATCCGCGACCTGACCTGCCTGTCGGACATCCTGCCCACCGGCTATCACGGCGCAGTCACCGCAGGCGTCGGCCCCGGCAGCACCGTGTATGTGGCAGGCGCGGGGCCCGTTGGCCTGGCGGCGGCGGCATCGGCGCGTCTGCTGGGCGCGGCGGTGGTCATCGTCGGCGACGTCAACCCGACGCGCCTGGTCCACGCCAAGGCCCAGGGTTTCGAAATTGCCGACCTGTCACTGGACACCCCGCTGCACGAGCAGATCGCCGCGCTGCTGGGCGAGCCTGAAGTGGATTGCGCGATTGACGCCGTGGGCTTCGAAGCCCGCGGCCATGGTCACTCCGGCGCACAACAGGAAGCACCCGCCACAGTGCTCAACTCATTGATGGGCGTGGTCCGGGTGGCTGGCAAGATCGGCATTCCTGGCCTCTACGTCACCGAAGATCCGGGTGCAGTGGACGCTGCCGCCAAGATGGGCAGCCTGAGCATTCGCCTGGGTCTGGGCTGGGCCAAATCGCACAGCTTCCACACTGGCCAGACCCCGGTCATGAAGTACAACCGCCAGTTGATGCAGGCCATCATGTGGGACCGTATCAAGATCGCCGACGTGGTTGGCGTCGAAGTCATCAGCCTTGACGACGCGCCGCGTGGCTACGGCGAGTTCGACGCAGGCGTGCCGAAGAAGTTTGTGATTGATCCGCACAAGCTGTTCAGCGCGGCGTAAATATTTCTGGAGGAATTCCCGGTCCTCCAGGCGCCGCAAGGACCTGTAGGAGCCAACGTGTTGGCTCCTACACAACCGTGCAACGCATAAGTTGACGCCAGCGTGGAGCAGCGCATCAGGTCTCGCAACGTGCCTGGCCAAGAGCTAGAACCCATAAAAGGAACATTGCCGCCCAAACCACAGTCGAACAGGTGTTTCTGCTGGCAGTTGCCAGCAGCTCATGATTCGAGAGTCTGGTTTGAGGGGTTTGTGGTGATGAAGATTTCTTATGGTGTAGCACTGGCAACCCTGCTGGCTTGTTCAGCAGGCCCGGCGCTTGCCTTCAACCTGAACGACGCCGCCACCGCCATTGGCAACGCCAACAACGGTAACCAGAAAGCAACCGCTGCGACTGAAGCTGCGGGCCTGCTCAACCTGCTGGGCAGCAATCTGAAGGTCACGCCCGAACAGGCGGTGGGCGGCACTGGCGCGTTGCTCGGTCTGGCGAAGAACAAGCTCGCTGGCAACGATTTCAAACAGTTGAGCAAATCGGCACCCGGCCTCGATCAACTGGCTGGCAACAATGCATTGGGCAACCTGGGTAGCCTCAACGGTCTGGGTGATCTCCTCGGCAGCGCAGGCAACGGCAAAACCAATTCGACACTCAACAGCGCCCTTGGCAATGTGCAGAGCATGGGCGACGTCAACAAAGCGTTCAGCGCTCTGGGCATGGACAGCTCGATGGTCAACCAGTTTGTGCCGCTGATCCTGCAGTACCTCGGGCAACAGGGCGCTGGCGGCTCGGCGCTGCAAAGTCTGGCCAGCGTGTGGGGCGCCAAAGGCTGATCAGCTGACCCCACGCTGCACAGGTGATAGTCGTATCAGCCGCCCCTGATCAAGCCCTTACCGGTTTTGATCAATCCATGATCGTAGTTGCCGGACATCATGGCCCCTGCGACGTTGAAGACTGCGCCAACAACTCCGTTGAGGTCTCCTTCTTTGATGAACACGCTCGTCCACGATGCCGCAGAGTCGATGTGGCCGGTTGTATTGCTGATAGCTCCACTATCAACGGCTTTCGCCAGGCCTGCGTACTTCGCGGACTGACTCGCGGGGAGAGTGTTGTCGCCATAGCTGCCGAGGTTTAGGTTGACTGCTTTCAGAACCTTCACATACTGAGCTTTGTTGCGCAGTGGGGTGAGGGCATCATTGAGCGCCTGCCTGGAGGCAGACAGAGGAGGATGCGGAAGCGGAGCCCGATTGAGTGCCATGCTTGTGATTTTGGCAGTGGTTTTGACCACGTCCACTGCCTTGGAAATTGGTGCAGATGTTTTGACCATGTAAGAAACCTTCCAGGACAGGTCAATCAGTCTCGACAAAAAATGCCCGCTTGGGTCACTGTTATTGACAGGGTCACCTGCGCAGTAGGAGTAGCTGTTCAATCCGCCCTTGCCGAAAGGGCTAAGGCTGTCCGGGCTGTTGAAGCGCATCAGAACCGGGTTGAATGCACGAACACCACTGCCCAGCAAGTAATGATCGGTCACTGGATCGGGCAACTCACCGTTAAAGGCCGGGAAACCTGAAAGCCCGGGCTGCAATGGATGAAAGCCATACGCCGTGTAGCCAATCGCGTGCCGCTGGCTGCCCGTGCGGGCATACAAAACCGACTGCTGCACGTCGGGAGCCAGCAGAGTGCTTGCCTGCTGGCCCTCCAGTTGCTCAAGCTGCGCCAACAAGGCATTGGGCGCCTGCAGCAGCGACAGGCTGTGGGCACCCTGGATTTGCGTGACCAGGCGCTTCTGCAGATAAAACCGTTGCCTCGGCACAAGTCTTGGCTCAGAGACAGCGGTGACCCGATCCAGGGGATCATAGTGATACTCGCAGAGGATTTCTTTCTCGACAGTGTCCATGTCCTGCACCCGATGAGGCTATCTGACCTCCTAGACTAGAGAGAGTCCGCCCCCCTGACTACCTGGCAAAACTGCTAGGTATCAGGGTTGCGCAGTGCCCCGCAACGCGGCAATGCGCGCATCCTTGTCGTGCCACAGCTGGTTGACCCAACCCTGTATCTTCTCGCGAAACTGCGGATCATTCTCGTAATCGCCCTGCCAAAGCGCCGGGTCCAGGTCGCGAGTCTGGATGTCGATGATTACCCGCGACACGTCGCCACACAGCAGATTCCAGAACCCCGGGATGCGCTCGCCCGGGTAGACCACGGTGACGTCGAGAATGGCGTCCAGTTGCTCACCCATGGCCGCCAGCACGAACGCCACCCCACCCGCCTTGGGCTTGAGCAGGTAGTGGTAGGGTGACTGCTGCTCGGCATGTTTGCCGACGGTGAAACGCGTGCCCTCCAGGTAGTTGACGATGGTCACGGGCTGGCGCTTGTACAGCTCACAGGCCTTGCGCGTGATCGCCAGATCACGGCCTTTGAGCTCGGGGTGCCTGGCCAGAAACGCCTTGCTGTAGCGCTTCATGAACGGGTAATCCAGCGCCCACCACGCCAGCCCCAGAAACGGCACCCAGATCAGCTCTTTCTTCAGGAAGAACTTGAAAAACGGCGTGCGCCGGTTGAGCGCCTGGATCAATGCGGGAATATCGACCCAGGACTGATGATTGCAGATCACCAGATAGGACGTGTCGCTGCGCAGGTCTTTGTCGCCACGCACTTCAAAGCGGGTGGGGATGCACAGGGCGAAAATCAGTTTGTCGACCTCAGCCCAGGTCTCGGCCATCCACATCACCGCCGCCGAGCAACTGTCACGCAGTTGGCCGCTGAACATCAGCTTGAGCAAACCGAACATCAGCAGCGGGCCGATCATGATCAGCGTATTGAGCAACAGCAGCAGCGTGACAACACAACCGGTAAAAACGCGACGCATATAAGGGCTCTTGGAGGACCGACTGGGAGGCGGCCATGATAAAGACCCGTAGCCACCGCGCCAAATCCGCATGCTGCAGACAAATGTTTCACGAGATTGCAGATAAGCTGGGCACACCGAACGAACACATGTCCTGGTGTCTAAAATCGCGACATGACTCTTGCGCTACGCCGCATTACTGACTTGAAGGTACCCCCGTGAAATCAACCCTGGCACTTCTGTCCCTGCTGGCCCTGCCCGTCATGGCCGCCGAACCGACGCTGTATGGTCGCTACGAGTACATCAAGGTCGCGGAAATCGGCGAGACGTTCAAGGCCAAGATGGACACCGGCGCGCTGACTGCCTCGCTGTCGGCCAAGGATATCGAACTGTTCAAGCGCGACGGCGACGACTGGGTGCGCTTCCGCCTGGCCACCAAAGACGCCAGCGACAAGGTCTACGAGCACAAGGTGTCGCGCATCAGCAAGATCAAGAGCCGCGCCGAAAGTGATGACGAGGACGAAGGCACAGACCCGGCCAAACGCCCGGTTGTCGATCTGGAACTGTGTCTGGGCAGCGTCAAGCGCACGGTGGAGGTCAATCTGGTCGACCGCAGCCATTTCAATTATCCCCTGCTGATTGGCGCCAAGGCGCTGCGCGAGTTCGACGCCGCCATCAACCCGGCCCGCCGTTACACGGCTGACAAGCCAGAGTGCTGATGCCCAAGTGGTACCGGCCGGGGGGCGCTGCGCTTTAGCCGGGAAGACAATGCTTCTGACACAACATGTGCAGCGGGTGTGCTGGCCTCTTCCCGGCTAAAGCCGGTCCCACGTCGGTTCCATACTGGCTGGTTCCGGACAAACAAAAACGGCGCCCTTGCGGGGCGCCGTTTTGTTTTAGCTGCTTTGAATCAAGCGTGAACGAGCGGTGCTTGCAGCTCTTTCACGATTGGCTGCAGGGGCAGCAAGGGTGCGTGAGGATCAGCTTCGACCGAAGCCCGCCACGCCGCCAGCCACTCTGGATGGTTCTCGCTCCAGACTTGCTCGTGCAGGCGACCCAGTGCCACCGGGTCGCTGAGCAGCATCAGGCGCTCCTGGTTATCGAGCTTGTCCGGCCCGACTGCCAATGCATGACGTACGCGCTCCATCCGCACGAACTCGATAGGTTCGGCGTTCAGGTGACGTGACGTTGCCAACGCACAAGCCAGCGCGTTCTGCTGCGGATCGACCACCGCCCGAATGAAACCCTGCTTCAGCGCATGCCAGCGGTTCTCATGGGTATACAGATCAGTCGACACCAGCTCTTGCGGCGGCGTGTGCTCTTCCGGAATGAGGAAGAACTTGTCGTCGCGCGCCTTGAGGCCCAGACCGGTGCGGCTGGAGATCACCGACACCGGAATCGACAGCATCAGCGAGCCGACGATAGGCGCCAGCCACCACAGGAAGCTTGGGTTCAGCCAAGCCACCAGCAAGGCCCAGCAGGCACCCAGCAGTGTTTGCGGACCGTGACGCTTGACCGCTTCGATCCACGGCGTGGAGTCGTCGTCGCGCTGTGGCGAGTTCCAGGTTGCAGCCCAGCCCAGGAAGGCCGCCAGGACGAAACGGGTATGGAACAGCATGCGTACCGGCGCCAGCAGCACCGAGAACAGCATTTCCATCAGCATCGACAGGGTGACCTTGAACTTGCCGCCAAAGCCCGTCGCGCCCTTGGCCCAGATCAGAATGACACTGAGCAGTTTGGGCAGGAACAACAGCACAATGGTGGTCGAGAACAACGCTACGGCTTTTTCCGGGTGCCACTGAGGCCATAACGGATACAGCTGACGAGGCTCAAGGAAGTAGGTCGGCTCCATCAGCGTGTTCACCGCCAGCAAGGCCGTGGACAACACCAGAAAGAAGAACCACAGCGGCGCTGACAGGTAAGACATCACGCCGGTCAGGAACACCGCGCGGTGAACCGGGTGCATGCCCTTGACCAGGAACAGCCTGAAGTTCATCAGGTTGCCGTGGCACCAGCGACGGTCACGCTTGAGTTCGTCCAGCAGGTTCGGTGGCAACTCTTCGTAACTGCCTGGCAGATCATAGGCAATCCACACGCCCCAGCCAGCACGACGCATCAGCGCAGCTTCGACGAAGTCGTGGGACAGAATCGCACCGGCAAATGCGCCCTTGCCCGGCAACGGCGCCAGGGCGCAGTGCTCGATGAAAGGCTTCATGCGGATGATCGCGTTGTGACCCCAATAGTGGGATTCACCCAACTGCCAGAAGTGCAGGCCTGCCGTGAACAGCGGACCATAGACACGGGTCGCAAACTGCTGCATGCGGGCATACAGCGTGTCCATGCCCGAGGCACGCGGCGCGGTCTGGATGATGCCGGCGTCCGGCGTGGCTTCCATCAGGCGAACCAGACTGGTCAGGCACTCGCCGCTCATGACACTGTCGGCATCGAGGACGACCATGTAGCGGTACTCACCGCCCCAGCGACGGCAGAAGTCATCGAGGTTGCCGCTTTTGCGTTTGACGCGACGGCGACGACGACGATAGAAAATCCTGCCGAAGCCTTTGGTCTCGCGGCACACGTCCAGCCAGGCCTGCTGCTCAGCCACGCAGATATCGGTTTCGTTACTGTCGCTGAGGACGAAGAAGTCGAAACGATCCAGATCACCGGTGGCGGCAACCGACTCGAAAGTCGCCCGCAGGCCGGCAAATACACGCGGCACGTCTTCGTTGCAGATCGGCATGACCAGCGCGGTGCGAGCGCCTTTTTCAATCGGCTCGTTACCCGCGCTAGCGCCGGAGATCCGGTACTTATCGCGGCCGGTGAGCAATTCCAGGAAGCCCATCAGGGCTGTCCAGAAACCTGCCGAGACCCAGCAGAACAGGATGCCGAACAGCAACAGAATGCTGGTCTGGAGGGCATAGGGCAGTACTTGCCACATGGTCTGCACGAAGGTCTGGTGGGTGATTTCGTCCAGCGATACCAGGGACCAGCCCTGGTACGGCAAGATGCCCTTCATGTACCAGCCCGCGACAATCGTTTGCCCCAGCATCAGGATCAACAGGATATAGCGACGGATCGACCCCACGGTGCGCCAGCGCGCCTTGGGCAGATCACGCTCCACCTTGGGCTCCACCGGGTTGCTGCGCCCGGTCAGACGACGCCAGCCACGCACCAGAATATTGGTGCGCCATGGCTCAGGCACGACTTTGGTACGCTTGATCGGCGGGGTGGCCTTGAGGCAGACACGACCGTTGGCGTCCACGGCGAGCATTTCAGCCTCGCGCAGTTCGTCCGCAGTCGTGAGCGTCAGTCGGCTGCCCACCGAAGCCTGCGAGGCTTCGGTGGCGTTGACGACAGGCTGGGCTGAGAGGCGTTGGTGCAGCTCAGCGAACGAAGCGCAACCGGCCAGTTCGGCCCGTTGCTGATCGCTCATCGGCAGATGCGCCAGGTACTCGCTGAGCGACTCTGGCACCGGCATGGAATTACTCATCGGCTGGCAACTGGTAGCTCCAGGTCTCGGTCATGACTTGCAGCGTCTTGGCCGGTTCCGGATTGGTGATTGCAGCAGGAGCGGCAGGCTGCTGGGCAGCATTGCCGTCTTTGTCTTTGGCAGCGTCGGTCTTGGCAACATCAGCCTTGGCGTCGGCAGGCTTGGCGGCATCAACCTTGGCAGTGTCGGCCTTGGCAGTGTCAACAGGCTTGGCAGCCTCTTTCGCGCCTTCAGCCTTGGCCACCTTGGCCACGTCGGCAGGGACGTCTTTCTTCGCCGCTTCTTTGGCTGCAGCTTTCTTCTCGTCAGCCAGTTGCGCTTTATCAGCGACCAGCACCGCAGGTTCCTTGCCCGGTTCAGCCGGATTCTCGCGCAGCAGATAGGCCTGCATCTCGATCGGCTTGTTGGCGTCCTTGACCTTGACGCGCAGGGTCAGGCGGTAGCCTTTGGTGACCGGGTTGTAGCGCAGGTTGTTTTCAACCAGCTCGGTATTGGTGTCGGTGGTGACCTGACTGCGGATCGTCTTGTCTTCCGGCATGGAGGCGAGAATCGGACCGACGAAATCGATCTGGAACGCTACGCTGCCGTCAAGTTGACGAACCAGGTTGGACTGGCGAATGTCGCCGGCCGAACGCAGGGTCTGTTTGACCCAGCCCAGGTCTGGCGAATGGATCGATTTCTCGTCCATGGTCCAGTGCAGGCGATAGTTGAAGTCGACAGGCTGACCCGGCTCCGGCAGGGTTTCCGGCTTCCAGAAAGCAACGATGTTGTCGTTGGTTTCATCGGCAGTCGGGATTTCGACCAGATCGACGGTGCCTTTGCCCCAGTCACCCTTGGGCTCGATCCAGGCGCTCGGGCGCTTGTCATAGCGGTCGTCGAGGTCTTCATAGTTGCCGAATTCGCGACCCCGTTGCAGCAGACCGAAACCGCGCGGGTTTTCAACCGAGAAGCTGCTGACGGCGAGGTGTTTCGGGTTGGTCAGTGGGCGCCACAGCCATTGGCCGTTGGCGGCCTGAATCGACAGACCGTTGGAATCGTGCAGCTCGCGGCGATAGTTATTCACGCGCGATGGCTGGTTGGCGCCGAACAGGTACATGCTGGTCAGCGGCGCGATGCCAAGCTTGGTGACCTTGTCACGCAGGTACATGCGCGACTGCACGTCCACCAGGGTGTTGGTGCCAGGCCGCAGGGTCAGCTTGTAGGCGCCGGTTGCACGGGGCGAATCCAGCAGTGCGAAGATCACCAGATGGTTGTCATCAGCGGCTGGCTTTTCGATCCAGAATTCGGTGAAGCGCGGGAACTCTTCACCCGATGGCAACGCAGTGTCAATGGCCATGCCACGTGCCGAGAGGCCGTAAACCTGCCCCTTGCCGATGACGCGGAAATAACTCGCGCCCAGCATGGTCATGATTTCGTCCTGCTTGTCATCCTTGTTGATCGGATAGAGGACACGGAAACCGGCATAGCCCAGTTTCTCGGTGGCCTTGGGATCAACTTTCAGATCGCCGAAGTCAAATCGAGCGGCGTCGTACTTGATCTCATCGACGCTGGTGGCGGTGACTTCGTTGATTTTCACCGGCGTGTCGAAATGCATGCCCTGGTGATAGAACGACACCTTGAACGGCGTTCGGTCGCCCGCCCATTCGGCATGATCCTCACGGAAGCGGATTTTCTGGTAGTCCGCGAACTTCATGTCGCGAAACTCTGCAGGCAGGTTGCTCTTGGGGGCTTCGTACTTCTGCCCGGCCAACTCCTTCGCTCTGTTGGCGACGTCGTCAAGACTGAACGCCCACAACTGGGTGGCGCTGAACAACGAGATCAGGGCGGAGCTTGCCAACAGCACGCTACGCAACCGCTTGCCAGGTGTATTTACCGCATTACAGGGACTAACAATCACGAGCAACCCTCGCCGAAAACAGATGAAAAAACCAACGGCCAGCTGTCAATTGCCGGGTTGGCGAGCACTCTTCCGACTCCAAAAGAACCTAATGATTCCCCAAGCGGTGTCGGCTCAGCCTCTTGCGCTTGCCAAACGATGCCACGAACTCGGAGCCCGGACCGCGCGATTATCCAGTAGCGCGCGTTACAACGCATCAGCTCCGATGAAGTATTTAATGATATTTAGCTTAATAAGTCGGAGCCGCCATGAGTTTGATCGATTTTAACTCTCAAGCAGAAAAGTCACCGGGCCATCATTGACCAGATGCACTTGCATGTCTGCACCAAACCGGCCCGATTCCACAGTGCCATGAGCACCGTTTGCCTGAGTCAGCAAATAGTCGAACAGTTCACGGCCCAACGCTGGGGGAGCAGCCTTGGAGAAGCTCGGGCGCATGCCGCTTTTAGTGTCGGCGGCCAGCGTGAACTGAGACACCAGCAGCAAACCGCCAGCGACATCCTTCAACGAAAGATTCATCTTGCCGTCCGCATCGCTGAACACGCGATAGTTCAACAGCTTGTGCAACAACTTATCGGCACTGGCCTGAGTGTCTTGAGGCTCGACCCCCACCAGCACCAGCAAGCCCTGGTCGATTGCGCCGACGGTCTGCCCGTCGACTTCCACCCTCGCACTGCGCACGCGTTGCAATAAGCCTTTCATTTATTGATCCCGAATCAGAAACCAGGCAGGAATGCCGTAGGACCGGCTGTAACCGGGAAGCGTGTTCAAAGCTCCGCACAAGCAGTGAGTTCGACAGCCTGTTCCCGGCTAACGCCAGCCCTGCACAATCAAGCCTCTTCCGGCGGCAGATCCAGCAGCCGCTGGGCGACTTCGGCCGCCGCGCGCACCAGTGCGTCGGTGATGCCAGGCTCGGATGCCGCGTGGCCCGCGTCGCGTATCACTTGCAGCTCGCTGTTGGGCCAGGCCTGGTGCAATGCCCAGGCGTTGTCCAGCGGGCAGATCGCGTCGTAACGGCCATGCACGATGATACCCGGCAAATGGGCAATTTTGGGCATGTCGCGGATCAGCTGGTTTTCTTCAAGAAAGGCATTGTGGGTAAAGTAGTGGCATTCGATGCGGGCGATGGATAGCGCCCGGTGGGGCTCGCAGAAGCGGTCGACCACTTGCGGGTTGGGCCGCAGCGTCGCGGCGCGACCTTCCCAGGTGGACCACGCCTTGGCGGCATGCATCTGCGCGATCTGGTCAGTGCCGGTCAGGCGCTTATGGAACGCGCCAAGCAGATCGCCACGCTCGTCAGAAGGGATCGGTGCGATGTAATCCTGCCAGTAATCCGGGAACAAACGGCTGGCGCCGGACTGATAAAACCACTCGATATCCTGCGCACGCGCCAGAAATATGCCGCGAAGAATCATCGCGTGCACCCGATCAGGGTGGGTCTGGGCATACGCCAGCGCCAGGGTCGAGCCCCAGGAACCGCCGAACAGCACCCACTTTTCGATCCCGAGATGTTCGCGGATCAGCTCAAGATCCGCGACCAGATCCCACGTGGTGTTGTGCTCAAGGCTGGCGTGAGGCGTCGAGCGGCCGCAGCCGCGCTGATCGAAGGTTACGATGCGATACAGGTTGGGATCAAAGTAGCGCCGACTCTGGGCATCGCAGCCAGAACCGGGGCCGCCATGAATAAACACCACCGGCAGACCTTCCGGGGAACCGCTTTCATCGACATACAGGACATGCGGCGACTGCACCGCCAGATCATGCCGGGCGTAGGGTTTTATCTCCGGGTACAAGGTCTGCATAGGTGCTCCGTGATGATGATTCTTTGGGGCTTCTATCATTCTGCCGTTGGGCATCATAAACCCGAAACGAGGAATGTTCATGCTCTGGCGCAAGGGTACGTGGTGCATGTGGAACGATCAATGCAAGGCGGTTGTTTACTCCATTGATGGTGGAATCTACGCATTGGAAGGTAGGACGTTTCGCTGACTTTTTAAGAATTTTCGGGAAAAGATTCAGCAGACGCCCTACAGTCATGGTTCACCATCCTTCATTCGTCTGACTACTTGAGGTCGTATCGATGTCTCAGGAACCACCTGTACGTGACGCTGAAGTGGCTGCTTTCCGCGCCGCTATTCTTGCCAAACTCACCTATGAGGTGGGCAAGGACCCTGCTCATGCGTCTGAGCATGACTGGTTTGAAGCCGTAGCGCTGGCCGCCCGTGACCAATTGGTCGAGCACTGGATGGACCACACGCGCAAGATCTATCGCCAGGTGCAGAAACGGGTCTACTACCTCTCTCTGGAATTTCTCATCGGCCGCCTGCTGTATGACAGCCTGAGCAACCTTGGCCTGCTGGAAACGGCGCGTGAGGCGATGACCGAGCTGGGCGTGGACATCGAGCGCATTCGCCTGCTCGAACCCGACGCCGCGCTGGGCAACGGCGGCCTCGGCCGACTGGCAGCCTGCTTCATGGAAAGCATGTCGACCCTGGGCATCGCGGGCCACGGCTATGGCATTCGTTACGAGCACGGCCTGTTCCGTCAGGCCATCGTCGACGGCTGGCAACAGGAGCAGACCGAAAACTGGCTGGACTTCGGCAACCCCTGGGAGTTCGAACGTCCGGAAGTGGTGTACCCCATCGGCTTCAGCGGCAGCGTTGAAACCCTGATCAACGAAGCGGGCGAGCAGCGTCAGGTCTGGCGCCCTTCGGAAACCGTGCGCGCCATCGCCTATGACACGCCGGTGGTTGGCTGGCGCGGCAAGAGCGTGAATACCCTGCGTCTGTGGCGCGCCCGGGCAGTCGAAGACCTGCACCTGGAGCGGTTCAACGCCGGTGACCACTTCGGCGCTGTTGCCGAGGTGGTGCGCGCCGAAAGTATTTCCCGCGTCCTCTATCCCAACGACGCCACCGAGGCAGGCCAGGAATTGCGTCTGCGTCAGGAATATTTCTTCGTCTCGGCCTCGCTGCAAGACTTGCTGCGTCGCCACCTGAATATGCATGGCACGTTGCTCGACCTGGCGGAACACGCCGCCATCCAGATGAACGACACGCACCCCTCGATTGCCGTTGCCGAACTGATGCGTCAATTGATCGACAATCATGGCATCGCCTGGGACGTGGCCTGGAAGATCACCGTCGGCACCCTCGCCTACACCAACCACACCTTGCTGCCCGAGGCGCTGGAAACCTGGTCAGTGGGCCTGATGGAGCGGATGCTGCCGCGCCACATGCAGATCATCTACATGATCAACGCTCAACACATCGACACCCTGCGCACCAAAGGCATCCACGACTTCGACGTGCTGCGCGCAGTCTCGCTGATCGAAGAGGAAAACGGCCGCCGTGTGCGCATGGGCAACCTGGCGTTCCTCGGTTCGCACAGCGTCAACGGCGTGTCGGCGCTGCACACCCAGTTGATGCGCAAGACAGTGTTCGCTGAGCTGCACAAGCTCTACCCGGAGCGCATCAACAACAAAACCAACGGCATCACTTTCCGTCGCTGGCTGTTCCAGGCCAACCCGAAACTCACCGAAATGCTGGTGGAGTCGTTGGGCGCAGACGTTCTCGACAATGCCGAAACGCGCCTGATCGAGCTCGAGCCCTTTGCCGAAAAGAGTTCGTTCCGCAAGCAGTTCGCCGATCAGCGCCTGCACAGCAAGCGCGCACTGGCGGCGATCATCCACGAGCGCCTGGGCATCGTGGTCAATCCGGCCGCGATGTTCGACGTGCAGGTCAAGCGGATCCACGAGTACAAGCGCCAGTTGCTCAACCTGTTCCACACCGTCGCGCTGTATCAGGCGATACGTGCAGAGCCGGGTACGGACTGGGTGCCGCGCGTGAAGATCTTCGCCGGCAAGGCGGCGGCCAGCTATCACTCGGCCAAGCTGATCATCAAACTGACCAACGACATCGCTCGTACGGTCAACAACGATCCGACCGTGCGCGGCCTGCTCAAGGTCGTGTTCATGCCCAACTACAACGTCAGCCTGGCGGAGAGCATCATCCCGGCGGCCGATTTGTCCGAGCAGATCTCCACCGCCGGCCTTGAAGCATCAGGCACCAGTAACATGAAGTTCGGCCTCAACGGCGCGCTGACCATCGGCACGCTGGACGGCGCCAACGTGGAAATGAGCGAAAAGATTGGTCAGGAGCACATGTTCATCTTCGGCATGACCTCGCAAGAGGTACAAGCGCGCAAGCAGCTGGGCGACTACAGCGCTTATGAGGACGCCGCTGCATCGGGCCGACTCAATGATGTGCTGCAGGCGATTCGCGGCGGTGTGTTCTCGCCGGATGACCCAAACCGCTACGTTGGCTTGATCGACCAGTTGCTGGCTTACGACCGTTTCCTGGTGTGCGCCGACTTCGATTCGTACTGGGAAGCCCAGACCAAGGTCGAGGCCCACTGGCACGACTCCAAGCAATGGTGGCGCTCGGCGGTGCTCAATACCGCACGCATGGGCTGGTTCTCCTCGGACCGGACCATTCGCGAGTACGCCAGCGAAATCTGGAACGCGCTGGATTGAGAACCGCGCTCCTGCCGGGTCTCCTTGATCCGGTGGGAGCGAGCTTGCTCGCGAAGGGGCGGCTCCCTTTATTCGCAGGCCTTCTTCGCAAGCAAGCTTGCTCCCACAAACAATGCAGGTTCACTGCCGATCACCTCACCCGCCGGGTCTCCATGATCCGGTGGGAGCGAGCTTGCTCGCGAAGGGGTCAGCGCAGAGGGACCTGTTCATTGCGCGCGCCCCTCACTCCTCGCAGCCACCTTCCCCAGCTAGCCTGCTCTTACAAATAATGCAGTGTCACTGCCCATCACCGTTCCATCCTCGCAATATTTCCCACCCCCACATCGCTCAGCCGTGAACTCAAACGCCCTTGCCCCAGTCTGATGGGCAGTATTGCGTCTCCACTCGCGCTAAACTGCGCGGGTTTTCAATTCCCTATTCGGAGCTCTCCATGTCCCGCGTTACCTTGAGTCGCTATTTGATTGAGCAGACCCGCAGCAACAACACACCTGCCGATCTGCGTTTCCTGATCGAAGTGGTGGCGCGTGCATGCAAGGAAATCAGCCACGCCGTTTCCAAAGGCGCTCTGGGCGGCGTGCTTGGCAGCATGGGCACCGAGAACGTTCAGGGCGAAGTGCAGAAGAAGCTCGACGTGATTTCCAACGAGATCCTGCTGGAAGCCAACGAATGGGGCGGCCACCTGGCTGGCATGGCGTCCGAAGAAATGGACAATGCCTACCAGATCCCGGGCAAGTATCCGAAAGGCGCCTACCTGCTGGTATTCGACCCACTGGACGGCTCGTCGAACATCGACATCAACGCCCCGGTCGGCACCATCTTCTCCGTACTGCGTTGCCCGAACGAATACCTGACCCAGAACGAGCCTTTGAATGAAAAGGCCTTTCTGCAGCCCGGCACTCAGCAGGTTGCCGCCGGTTACGCCATCTATGGCCCGCAGACCACGCTGGTGCTGACCCTGGGCCATGGCGTCAAGGGTTTCACCCTGGACCGCGAGATGGGCAGCTTCGTGCTGACCCACGAAGACATCACCATTCCCGAGACGACGCAGGAGTTCGCCATCAACATGTCGAACCAGCGCCACTGGGAAGCGCCGGTTCAGCGCTACGTTGACGAGTTGCTGGCAGGTGAAGACGGCCCGCTGCAGAAGAACTACAACATGCGCTGGGTGGCCGCGATGGTCGGCGACGTGCACCGCATCCTGACCCGTGGTGGTCTGTTCATGTACCCACGCGACAGCCGCGAGCCCTCCAAGCCGGGCAAACTGCGCCTGATGTACGAAGCCAACCCGATGTCGTTCCTGGTGGAACAGGCTGGCGGCGCGTCCACTGACGGTCATCAGCGCATTCTCGACATCCAGCCGGACGGCCTGCACCAGCGCGTAGCGGTTTACCTGGGGTCGAAGGAAGAAGTCGAGCGCGTCACCGCCTATCACAAGGCTTGATCGCGTAATCAAAGCCTGGTAACAGCTTCACGAAAGGGCGGTCCGGCTTTGCTGAACCGCCCTTTTCAATGGCTGCGCAGAAGGCGTCTGGTGAGCAGTGCATTCATGTCCATCGTCCAGGACAGATCGACCAAGGGAACCCGCGACGGGTTCTATCTTCTAAATTTGCGGTATCACGACAGCGCCCGGATGATGCATGATCGCCCGCCCCGACGTTACCCCTTCCCGTTCAGGAGCTTCACCCATGTCTCTGCGCTCTGTAGCGTTGTTGTTTTTCTGCGTTTTACTCGCCGCCTGCAGCAAGATCAATCAGGAAAACTATTCGAAACTGTCCGCCGGCATGCCCAAGGCCGAGGTCGAGCGCCTGTTGGGCAGCCCGACTGAATGTACCGGCGCACTGGGGATGTCCAGCTGCACCTGGGGCGATCAGAGCAGCTTCATCAGCGTGCAGTACGCGGCAGACAAGGTTGTGCTGTTTACCGGTCAAGGTCTGAAATAACCATGATCAAGTTACTGACCCGCTTCGCACTGGTGGTGATGGCCAGCTTTCTGGCCATCGGCTTTGCCCACTCGGCGGAGAACCTGGAGCCGAACACCGCAGGCAATGTCGACCTCAAGCAATACCAGGGCACCTGGTACGAGGTCGCCCGCCTGCCGATGTTCTTCCAGCGCAACTGCGCGCAATCCGAAGCCATCTACGCGCTCAAGGATGACGGTAATGTCGCCGTGACCAATCGCTGCCGCACCCTTGAGGGTCAATGGCAGGAAGCAACCGGCACGGCGTCGCCTCAGGTGCCTGGCAAGACCGACAAATTGTGGGTGGTCTTCGACAACTGGTTTTCCCGCCTGCTGCCATGGGTCGCCAAGGGTGACTACTGGATATTGAATGTCAGCGAAGGCTACAGAACCGCTGTGGTTGGCAACCCGGATCGCAAGTACCTCTGGCTGCTGTCACGCACACCGACTGTCAGCAACTCGGTGAAATCGAAGATGCTCAGCGAAGCTCAGCAGCAGGGTTACGACACCACCAAGCTGATCTGGCGCGCGGACGATGCGGCGATTGGCAAGGCTGCGCAGTAGAAGCGATGCAACATCCGGCCGACCTTTATCAGCGCAGACGCCGCTTCGCGAACAAGTTCGCTCCTACAAGTGATGCGCTACACCCATTTCTGTAGGAGCCAACTTGTTGGCGAAATGGTGGTGAATCCGGCGCATCTTTATCAGCCCAAACACCGCCTCGCGAACAAGTTCGCTCCCACAAGTGATGCGCTACACCCATTTCTGTAGGAGCCAACTTGTTGGCGAAATGGTGGTGAATCCGGCGCATCTTTATCAGCCCAGACACCGCCTCGCGAACAAGTTCGCTCCTACAGGTGATGCGCGACACCCATTTCTGTAGGAGCCAACTTGTTGGCGAAATGGTGGTGAATCCGGCGCATCTTTATTAGCCCAGATGCCGCCTCGCGAACAAGTTCGCTCCTACAGGTGATGCGCGACACAAATTTTTGTAGGAGCCAACTTGTTGGCGAAGCGGTGGTGAATCCGGCGCATCTTTATCAGCCCAGACGCCGCCTCGCGAACAAGTTCGCTCCTACAGATGATGCGCGACACACATTTCTGTAGGAGCCAACTTGTTGGCGAAGCGGTGGTGAATCGGGCGCATCTTTATCAGCCCAGACGCCGCCTCGCGAACAAGTTCGCTCCCACAAGTGATGCGCGACACACATTTCTGTAGGAGCCAACTTGTTGGCGAAATGGTGGTGAATCCGGCGCATCTTTATCAGCCCAGACGCCGCCTCGCGAACAAGTTCGCTCCTACAGGTGATGCGCGACACACATTTCTGTAGGAGCCAACTGGTTGGCGAAATGGTGGTGAATCCGGCGCATCTTTATCAGCCCAAACACCGCCTCGCGAACAAGTTCGCTCCCACAAGTGATGCGCTACACCCATTTCTGTAGGAGCCAACTTGTTGGCGAAATGGTGGTGAATCCGGCGCATCTTTATCAGCCCAGACACCGCCTCGCGAACAAGTTCGCTCCTACAGGTGATGCGCGACACCCATTTCTGTAGGAGCCAACTTGTTGGCGAAATGGTGGTGAATCCGGCGCATCTTTATTAGCCCAGATGCCGCCTCGCGAACAAGTTCGCTCCTACAGGTGATGCGCGACACAAATTTTTGTAGGAGCCAACTTGTTGGCGAAGCGGTGGTGAATCCGGCGCATCTTTATCAGCCCAGACGCCGCCTCGCGAACAAGTTCGCTCCTACAAGTGATGCGCGACACACATTTCTGTAGGAGCCAACTTGTTGGCGAAGCGGTGGTGAATCCGGCGCATCTTTATCAGCCCAAACACCGCCTCGCGAACAAGTTCGCTCCTACAGGTGATGCGCTACACCCATTTCTGTAGGAGCCAACTTGTTGGCGAAGCGGTGATAAAGCCGCCCATTTTCAGCGGCTGAAACACCGGCATAAAGCGTAATAACCTGCCTAACCCAGCAACTCTCGCAGCACACGGGTGAACGCCTGGTTGCTCTGCTCCTGCTCCGCATGCTGCCCTCCGCGCACGACCCATTTGCCATTGACCATGACGTCGCGAATCTGTCGATCACTGCCCGCGAACAGCCAGCGGTTGAGGATTGCGTCGCCCGACGCCGTGGCGATGTAGGGGTCGTTGCCATCGAGCACCAGCCAGTCGGCGCGCTGGCCCACGGCCAGTTGCCCCACCGGCTGACCCAGTGCCTGCGCGCCACCGGCCAGTGCTGCATCAAACAGGGTGCGGCCAACCATTGGCTGATCGCTGCGATACAGGCGGTTGCGCCGCTGGTCGCGCAAGCGCTGACCGTATTCGAGCCAGCGCAGCTCCTCGACCACGCTCAGCGAGACATGACTGTCTGAACCAATGCCCCAGCGCCCACCATGGGCGAAATAGTCCACCGCCGGGAAAATACCGTCGCCCAGATTCGCTTCGGTGGTCAGGCACAAACCGGCCACTGCGCCACTGCGCGCCATCAAACTCACTTCGCCGGGCTCCACATGGGTGGCATGCACCAGGCACCAGCGCTGATCCACTGGCAGATTTTCATACAGCCACTGCACCGGACGGCGCCCGCTCCAGGCCAGGCAGTCGTCGACTTCCTTCTGCTGTTCGGCAATATGAATGTGCACCGGGCAGGACTGATCACTGTCAGCCAGCACGCGCCTGATCTGCTCAGGCGTCACCGCACGCAGGGAATGAAAACACAGCCCCACCTGCTGAGCGGGTTGCGCACCCAGCAACGGCTGCAGGCGCGCCTGCAACTCGAGGTAGCTGTCGGTACTATGGACAAACCTGCGCTGGCCTGCGTTGGGCGCCTGCCCGCCAAATCCGGAATGGCTGTACAGCACCGGCAGCAAGGTCAGGCCGATGCCTGCCGCGCTCGCCGCCTGGCTGATCTGCAATGCCAGCTCTGCCGGGTCGGCGTAGGGCTCGCCGCTGATGTCCTGATGCACATAATGAAATTCGGCGACCGAGGTAAAGCCACCCTTGAGCATTTCGATGTACAGCTGGCGAGCGATGACACCCAGTTGCTCAGGGCTGATCTGGCCCACCAGCCGATACATCAGGTCGCGCCAGGTCCAGAAGCTGTCATTGGGGTTGCCCGCCACTTCTGCCAGGCCCGCCATTGCGCGCTGAAACGCATGGGAATGCAGGTTGGCCATGCCCGGCATTACAGGCCCGGCGAGTCGTTCGGCCTGCTGCACATCGGCGTCGGCCTCCACGCGCAGAATGACGCCATCCGCACCGATGTTGAGGCGTACGTTGTCAGCCCAGCCGTTGGGCAACAGCGCGCGTTCGGCAAAGAAAACCGACATATTGGCATCCCGCAGCTATTGATTTGTCTATACATATACAGACGTTTGCAGGGCCGGTAAACTGCGGCGCGCTTGCCGCCAACCCGGTTAATGGTTAGCGTGAGCGCACTTCGCGCCTGTCATTGCGCTGCAAAAGCGGCGCCATGCCGCTCCCGTACTTGAAAAGGATGCCCAGTGCCGACCCAGCCTGCCACTTCGCCATTGGCTGCCCAGATGGGCGACAGTCCGGCCCCGCTATACGCTCGGGTCAAACACATGATCGCCCGGCAGATCCAGTGCGGAAACTGGCCACCTCACCATCGCGTGCCGTCGGAGAGCGAGCTGGTCAGCCAGTTGGGCTTCAGCCGCATGACCATCAATCGTGCCCTGCGCGAGCTGACGGCCGAAGGCCTGCTGGTGCGCATGCAGGGCGTTGGCACCTTCGTTGCCGAACCCAAGAGCCAGTCGGCGCTGTTCGAAGTGCACAACATTGCCGACGAGATCGCCGCCCGCGGCCATCGGCACAGCTGCAAGGTCATCCTGCTGAGCGAGGAAGCCGCAGGCTCGGAGCGGGCGCTGGCACTGGACATGCGCGAAGGTCAGCGCGTCTTCCACTCGCTGATCGTGCACCTGGAGAACGAGCTGCCGGTGCAGATCGAAGATCGCTACGTCAATGCGCTGGTGGCGCCGGACTACCTCAAGCAGGATTTCACGCAACAGACGCCTTACGCCTATCTGTCGCAGGTGGCGCCGCTGACCGAAGGCGAGCATGTGGTCGAGGCGATTCTTGCCGAAGCGGATGAATGCGAACTGCTGCAGATCAGCCCCGGCGAGCCATGCCTGTTGATTCGTCGACGTACCTGGTCAGGTCGTCAGCCCGTAACGGCGGCACGCCTGATCCACCCCGGCTCACGCCATCGCCTTGAAGGACGCTTCAGCAAATGAGCCAACTGACTGTTCTGCGCGCAGCCGATTACACCGCCATGCCCTGGAAAAACGGCAGCGGCAGCACTGAGGAAATCGCACGGGATGCAGGTGTCGGGCTGGAGGGTTTCGGCTGGAGGCTGTCAATTGCCGACATCCCGGCATCGGGCGGGTTCTCCCGCTTCGCAGGCTACCAACGGATCATCACGGTGCTGCAAGGTGCAGGCATGACGCTGAAAATCGATGGTGCCCGCAGCGAAGCGTTATTGCCGGGCGATCCGTTCGCGTTCAGCGGCGACAGCGAAGTTGACTGTGATCTGCTGGACGGTGCCATCCGCGATTTCAACCTGATCTACGCAGCGGATCGCTACCGCGCCAGCCTGCTCTGGGTCGACGTGCTGAAACCGCAACGGCTGTTCACCTCGGCGACTACGCTGTTGCTGTTCAGCGCGGCAGAGCAAATGGCCGCCAACCTGGCCGAGCATCCGCCGCAACTGCTGGAGAAGCACGACTGCCTGCAACTGGATAACCCCTCCGGGCAGCTCCTGGAAGTGGTGCTGTACGCACCCCGCGCCAGCCGCTGCTGCATGATTGAGCTGAATACGATTTTGTAGGAGCGCCCGAGCACCGCGATGGCGCGATGGCGGTTTGACTGATCCACCGCTATCGCGGCCTCGCGGTGCTCGGGCGCTCCTACAGGTTCATTGTTTGCTGCATAACAGCGTAGCGCCGAAGACAGCCCTTCCTGCAGGTAAGGTCACCATTTCTCAAGGACGCCACATCCGCCATGACGCCGACCGACAACAAAAAAGAAACCCCACGCGCCATCGCCATCCTCGCCAGTTTCCTGGCCTCGGAGTCCGCAGGCGGCATCGTCCTGATGGGCGCGGCACTGGCGGCCCTGATCGTCGCCAACTCGGGTCTGTCTGCCGCCTACTTTGCCGCGCTGCACAGCGTCTGGCTCGGGCTGTCGGTGGAGTTGTGGATCAACGACGGACTGATGGCGATCTTCTTCCTGATGGTCGGCCTGGAAATCAAACGCGAAGTACTCGCCGGCGGCCTGGCGACCTGGGGCCAACGTGCCCTGCCCGGTTTTGCGGCGGCGGGCGGCATGCTGGTGCCCGCGCTGATCTACATCGCCATCAACTGGAGTAATCCGCAGACCCTTGCCGGCTGGGCGATTCCTGCGGCCACTGACATTGCCTTCGCGCTGGGCGTGCTGTCGCTGCTGGGCAATCGCGTGCCGACCTCCTTAAAAGTGTTTCTCGCCGCCCTGGCCATTCTCGACGACCTTGGCGCCGTCACCATCATCGCGTTCTTCTACAGCACAGGCCTGAACATGCCCATGCTGCTGGCCTCGTTCGCGACCCTGGCGGTATTGATCGTGCTCAATCGCCTGCAGGTGCGGCGCCTGCTGCCCTATATTGTGCTGGGTGCGGCGCTGTGGTTTTTCGTCCTGCAATCAGGTGTCCATGCGACCCTGGCAGGGGTTGCGCTGGCGCTGTGCATTCCCCTGGGCAAGCCCGAAGAAGAGGCGCGCTCGCCGCTGCTGTTTCTGGAAGAAAAACTGCACGGCTGGGTGGCCTTCGCCATCGTGCCGATTTTCGGCTTCGCCAACGCCGGGGTCTCGCTGACGGGGATTTCGATGCAGAACCTGATCGACCCGGTTCCGCTGGGCGTCGCCCTGGGGTTGTTCGTCGGCAAGCAGATCGGCGTGTTTCTCGCCGCGGTGCTGGCCATCCGCTCGGGTCTGGCGAGCCTGCCCGAGGGCAGCAACTGGCCGCAACTGTATGGCGTGGCGGTCCTGTGCGGTATCGGTTTCACCATGAGCCTGTTCATCGGCAACCTCGCCTTTCCAGGTCAGGCGCACCTGATCGATGAGGTCAAAGTCGGCGTATTGATGGGCTCCGGGCTGGCCGCAATCCTTGGCGTAGTCATCCTGCGCAGCCGGTTTTGCAGAAAATGAATATTTATTTTCGATTCACTGCATCCAGATGGATAGCTCGCGGGTAGTACAGGTAAGCAGCCGTTTTGGTTGCCAAGCGACTAATGACCTGGAGATGCCTGCATGAACGCAAAACGCTTGTTCTGCCTGACCGGTGCTGCACTGGCTTTCACTTGCCTGGCGCCGTCTGCCTTCGCCCAAAGCAACCTGCCAGAAACCGTTCGCGTGCCAGACGGCTTCAAAGTCAGCATGGAAACCACCGGTGTAGGCGAAATCACCTATGAGTGCCGCGCCAAGGCCAATGCCGCTGAAGGGATGGAATGGGCATTCGTGGGCCCCAAGGCCGTGCTCAATGATCGCAGTGGCAAACAGGTCGGCACCTACTACGGCCCACCGGCGACCTGGGAAGCCAAAGACGGTTCGAAGGTGACCGGGACTCAGCTCGCCGTGGCACCCTCCAGTGCAGGCAACCTGCCTTACCAACTGGTCAAGGCCAACCCGGCTGAAGGCAAAGGCGCCATGACGGGCGTTGCGTACATCCAGCGTACCGCCCTCAAAGGTGGCGTAGCACCGGCCACCGCCTGCGCCGCCAGCAACAAGGGCGCCAAGGAAGTGGTCAAGTACCAGGCTGACTACCTCTTCTGGTCTGCCAAATAAGCGCTGCCTGTACGTACCCGCGCGGGAACTGGTCTATGCTCCTGCGCGGGTGCTCCGGTGCAAACCGGGGTAGACGTCCTCTGCCAATGGCGTATCGAATTGTCCTCTCATCAATCCCTGTTTGATTATGAAGCAGCGCTGGATGGCTGCGCCCGAGGCGAGCGGCAGGCACTGGAGCGGCTGTACGCCCAGGAAAGTGCCCGATTGCTCGGTGTTGCCCAACGGCTGGTGCGCGACAGCGCCCTGGCTGAGGACATCGTGCATGACGCTTTCATCAAGGTCTGGACCGGCGCCGCCAGTTTCGACAAGAGCCGGGGTTCGGCACGTGGCTGGATATTCAGCATCACCCGCAACCTGGCACTGAACGCCCTTCGCAACCACGCCCGCGAAGTGCAGGGCGAGGACGACGACGAAGAGCAGGCACAGGCCCAGGCGACCCTGGAAGGCTGGAATGAAACAGTGGACAGCTTCGACTGGCGAGTAAATCCGGGCCGGATCGAGTTTTGCCTTGAGCAACTTGATCCCGTGCGCCGCAACTGTGTCTTCCACGCTTACGTGGACGGCTATACGCATCACGAAATTGCACAGAAAACAGGCGCGCCACTGGGCACAGTCAAGGCCTGGATCAAGCGCAGCCTGACGGTATTACGGGAGTGCATCGGATGAGCAACGGCTCAGGCACGCAACCCCCTGACCTGCACGAACTGGCAGGCGAATATGTGCTGGGCACCTTGTCTGCCCGGCAACGAATGGATGTTGAACAACGGCTGCAACACGAACCGCAATTGCGCGCAGCCGTAGATGCCTGGCAGGAGCGCCTGCTGCCTCTGGCACAGATGGCCGAACCGGTCAGCCCTGCCGCCCACCTGTGGGCCCGGATCGAGCGCAGCGTCGAGGCGTTGAGCGGCGCACAGCCAAGCGCTGCGCGAAGGACAGCGAAACCTGAGGCGCGAGGCTGGTGGCACAACCTGTCTGTCTGGCGCGGCCTGGCCGGGGCCGGGCTGGCTGCCTCGCTGGTACTGGGCATGACCCTGTTGGCGCAATCACGCTCCACACCTGCGCCCTCTTATCTGGTGGTGCTGGTCGCGCCTCAGGACAAGGCGCCGGGCTGGGTGGTTCAGACCAGTAACTCCCAGGACATTCAGCTGATCCCGCTGGGCGTTGCCGAAGTGCCTGCAGACAAGGCGCTGGAATTCTGGACCAAGGGCGAAGACTGGCAGGGGCCGGTGTCGCTGGGCCTGGTAAAACCCGGTCAGACCCTGCAGGTGCCGCTGGATAAACTGCCGCCCCTGCAAGCCAATCAGCTGTTCGAGCTGACCCTGGAGCAATCCACTGGTTCGCCCATTGGCAAGCCGACCGGACCGATCCAGTTCATTGGCCGTGCGGTCAAAGTCATCTGATCGCACTGCGCACCAAGGTGTTACCGCCCGCCCCAGAAACAGGCACAGCGTCTGCGCAGTAACACGC
The DNA here is from genome assembly GCF_900585905.1 of Pseudomonas viridiflava. Taxonomy (GTDB): domain Bacteria; phylum Pseudomonadota; class Gammaproteobacteria; order Pseudomonadales; family Pseudomonadaceae; genus Aquipseudomonas. The sequence continues at coordinate 114,582 of NZ_UTVH01000121.1, read as the reverse complement.
GTATATGGATTGGCTCGTGGGGCGGACGACACCCAATCGCCCCGCCATTCCCTGAAATCCTGCCATGCCATCCAGCGACCCCGGGCGTCCTTGAAGACTATTAACCCACTGAATATGAACGACCTTCTGTAGGAGCGAACGTGTTCGCGAGACGGCGGCACATCCAGCATAAATGAGTCAGATGCACCTGCCCCTCGCGAACAAGTTCGCGCGTACAGGGGTGGGTTTCCAATGTTGGTATTTCAATTGCATAGGCTTGTACATACAAGTACAGCCAAGCGCATTGAACGCGCAGGAGTCTGCCGTGACCGATCACCAACACTGGACCCGCTACCGAGACGTCGAAGTGCGCGCTGCACGTGGCACCCGGCTCACCGCGAAAAGCTGGATGACCGAAGCCCCGCTGCGCATGCTGATGAACAATCTGGACCCGGAAGTGGCCGAGAACCCCAGGGAGCTGGTGGTCTACGGTGGCATCGGCCGCGCAGCGCGCAACTGGGAATGCTACGACAAGATCGTCGACAGCCTGACTCAGCTCAACGATGACGAAACCCTGCTGATCCAGTCAGGCAAGCCTGTCGGGGTGTTCAAGACCCACAGCAACGCGCCACGGGTACTGATCGCCAACTCCAACCTGGTGCCGCACTGGGCCAGCTGGGAGCACTTCAACGAACTGGATGCCAAGGGCCTGGCGATGTACGGCCAGATGACCGCTGGCAGCTGGATCTATATCGGCAGCCAGGGCATTGTTCAGGGCACCTATGAAACCTTCGTCGAAGCCGGACGCCAGCATTACAACGGCGATCTGACAGGCAAGTGGGTGCTGACCGCAGGCCTGGGCGGCATGGGCGGCGCGCAGCCCCTGGCCGCCGGCATGGCGGGCGCCTGTTCGCTGAACATCGAATGCCAGCAGAGCCGCATCGACTTCCGCCTCAAGACGCGCTACGTCGACGAACAGGCCACAGACCTGGACGACGCCCTGGCACGCATCGCCCGATACACCGGCGAAGGCAAGGCCATTTCCATCGCCTTGTGTGGCAACGCCGCCGACATCCTGCCGGAAATGGTCCGCCGTGGCGTGCGCCCGGACATGGTCACCGACCAGACCAGCGCCCACGACCCGCTCAATGGCTACCTGCCCAAAGGCTGGACGTGGGAGGAATACCGCGCCCGCGCTCTGACGGAACCTGCTGCAGTGGTCAAGGCCGCCAAGCAGTCCATGGCCGAGCACGTTGAAGCGATGCTGGCGTTTCAGCAGAAGGGCATTCCGACCTTCGACTACGGCAACAACATTCGCCAGATGGCCAAGGAGGTCGGCGTGGAAAACGCTTTCGACTTCCCAGGATTTGTCCCTGCCTACATTCGGCCATTGTTCTGCCGTGGCGTAGGACCCTTCCGCTGGGCCGCGCTGTCCGGCGACCCGCAAGACATTTACAAGACCGATGCCAAGGTCAAGGAACTGATCCCTGACGATGCCCACCTGCATAACTGGCTGAACATGGCCCGCGAGCGCATCGCCTTTCAGGGCTTGCCGGCACGCATCTGCTGGGTCGGCCTGGGTCAGCGGGCAAAACTGGGCCTGGCATTCAATGAAATGGTGCGCAGTGGTGAATTGTCGGCACCTGTGGTCATTGGTCGCGATCACCTGGACTCCGGCTCCGTGTCCAGCCCCAACCGCGAAACCGAGTCCATGCAGGACGGCTCCGATGCGGTCTCCGACTGGCCACTGCTCAACGCCCTGCTCAACACCGCCAGCGGCGCAACCTGGGTGTCGCTGCACCACGGCGGCGGCGTGGGCATGGGCTTTTCCCAGCATTCAGGGATGGTGATTGTGTGTGACGGCTCGGACGACGCAGCCGAACGCATCGCCCGGGTGCTGCACAACGACCCGGCCACTGGCGTGATGCGCCATGCCGACGCTGGTTATCAGATCGCCATCGATTGCGCTCGCGAGAAGGGATTGAATCTGCCGATGGTGGGGAGTTGAGGGTTTAGCGCTGTCATGTGGGAGCGGTGCAATCTGAGATATTGGAGATGTCGTGGGACCGGCTTCAGCCGGGAAGGCGGCATTTCTGGCGACACAAATGCGTCGTATGTAGCGGCCCCTTCCCGGCTAAAGCCGGTCCCACGTCGCACATCAGAATCACCCACAAAGGATCTCCAACAGTGCAGAAGGAACTGACCACCCCAAAGGACCGTCAAGTGTCCTGGAATCAGGCTTCTGGCTACTTTGATCTGGAAACTGCCCACATCCATTCGCGAGGAGCATCACTGCATGAAAACCAAGAAGGCTTTGCTATCCACCCTGATTTCTCTGGGCCTGCTCTCTGGCGCAGGCATCAGCCAGGCGGCTGGCTGGTGCGAATCCGGCAAGTCGGTGAAGTTCGCCGGGCTGAACTGGGAAAGCGGCATGCTGCTGACCGACGTGATGCAAGTGATCCTGAGCAAGGGTTACGGCTGCGAAGTGGACAGCCTGCCGGGCAACTCCATCACCATGGAAAACGCCCTGAGCAGCAACGACATCCAGGTCTTTGCCGAAGAGTGGGTTGGCCGTAGCGAGGTGTGGAACAAGGCCGAAAAGGCGGGCAAGGTGGTGGGCGTTGGCAGCCCGGTCAAGGGCGCGGTCGAAGGCTGGTACGTGCCGCGCTACGTGATTGAGGGCGACGCCAAGCGCAAGCTGGAAGCCCGCGCCCCGAATCTGAAAGCGATCAGCGATCTGGCGCAATACTCGGCAGTGTTCAAGGATGCGGAAGAGCCCGGCAAGGGCCGTTTCTACAATTGCCCGGCTGGCTGGACCTGCGAGTTGGAAAACAGCGAGATGCTGAAAAGCTACGGGCTGGAAGACAAATACACCAATTTCCGTCCGGGCACCGGCCCGGCGCTGGACGCCGCGATCCTGTCGAGCTACAAGCGGGGTGAGCCGATCCTGACCTATTACTGGTCGCCCACACCGCTGATGGGCCAGGTCGACATGGTCCGTCTGGAAGAAAAAGCCGGGGTCAACAAGACCATCGAGATCAAGGTCGGCCTGTCCAAGGCGTTCCACGAACAGGCGCCCGAGCTGGTTGCGGTGATGGAAAAGGTCAACATCCCTATCGACCTGCTCAACCAGAACCTGGCCCGAATGAGCAAGGACCGCATCGAATCGCCGAAGCTGGCGCAGATTTTCCTCAAGGAGCACCCCGAGCTCTGGCACGCCTGGGTGAGTGAAGACGCGGCGAAAAAGGTGGATGCTTCGTTGTAAGCGCAAGCCACCCATTGTAGGAGCGCGCTTGCCCGCGATTGCGATGTGTCATCCGACATATCCGTTGCAGGCATACCATAATCGCGGACAAGCGCGCTCCTACAGGGCTTTTCGATTTACTGAAAACGCTCCATTTATTTGATCGAGAGCATCTTATGTTCCCCGAAAGCTTCACATTCTCCATCGCCAACCTGGTTAACGACTGGGTGGATGCGTTGGTGACCAACTACGGCGACGTGTTCCGGCAGATCTCCGACACCCTGCTGTGGGCCATCGTCAACCTCGAAGGCCTGCTGCGCCTGGCGCCGTGGTGGTTGATGCTGGCGATTGTCGGCGGCATTGCCTGGCATGCCACCCGCAAAATCGTCACCACTGCGGTAATCGTCGGCCTGCTGTTTCTGGTGGGCGCGGTCGGCCTGTGGGACAAGCTCATGCAGACCCTTGCGCTGATGCTGGTGGCGACCCTGATTTCGGTGATCATCGGCATTCCGCTGGGGATTCTGTCGGCGCGCAGCAATCGCCTGCGTTCAGTGCTGATGCCATTGCTGGACATCATGCAGACCATGCCCAGCTTCGTGTACCTGATCCCGGTGCTGATGCTGTTCGGCCTGGGCAAAGTCCCGGCGATCTTCGCCACCGTCATCTACGCCGCACCGCCGCTGATTCGCCTCACTGACCTGGGCATCCGCCAGGTGGATGGCGAAGTCATGGAGGCGATCAACGCGTTCGGCGCCAACCGCTGGCAGCAATTGTTCGGCGTGCAACTGCCGCTGGCGCTGCCCAGCATCATGGCCGGGATCAACCAGACCACGATGATGGCGCTGTCGATGGTGGTCATCGCCTCGATGATCGGCGCTCGCGGCCTGGGCGAAGACGTGCTCATCGGGATCCAGACCCTCAACGTCGGCCGTGGCCTGGAAGCGGGTTTGGCCATCGTGATTCTTGCAGTGGTCATCGACCGCATCACCCAGGCCTATGGCCGACCACGACATGAGGCGAACAAATGAGCGTGCAGCAGCCCGACAAAATCGTGGTCCGCAACGTCTTCAAGATTTTCGGCAACCGCTACAAAGATGCGCTGGAGATGGTCCGGCACAACAGCAGCAAGGATGAGGTGCTGGAAAAAACCGGTTGCGTGGTAGGCGTCAACGACCTCTCGCTGTCGATTGCCAGCGGCGAAATTTTCGTGATCATGGGCCTGTCCGGTTCCGGCAAGTCCACCCTGGTGCGCCACTTCAATCGCCTGATCGATCCTACCAGCGGAGAAATCCTGGTGGATGGCGAAAACATCCTGCAGTACGACATGGAAGCGCTGCGTCAATTTCGCCGCAAGAAAATCAGCATGGTGTTCCAGAGCTTCGGCTTGCTCCCCCACAAGAGCGTGCAGGACAACGTCGCCTACGGCCTGAAAGTGCGCGGCGAGAGCAAGGAGCACTGCGCCGAGCGGGCGCAGCACTGGATCACCACGGTCGGCCTCAAAGGCTACGAAAACAAATACCCGCACCAGCTTTCCGGCGGCATGCGCCAACGCGTAGGCCTGGCCCGGGCACTGGCAGCGGACACCGACATCATCCTCATGGATGAAGCCTTCAGCGCCCTCGATCCCCTGATCCGCGCCGAAATGCAGGACCAGTTGCTGGAACTGCAGAGCAACCTGAAGAAAACCATCGTGTTCATCACCCACGACCTGGATGAAGCGGTGCGCATCGGCAACCGCATTGCCATCCTCAAGGACGGCCGCCTGATTCAGGTCGGCACGCCCAAAGAAATCCTTTACTCCCCCGCCGACGACTACGTTGATCGTTTCGTGCAGCGGCGCGCAGTCACGGTTTAGGAGCGCGGCCATGACGGCACTGGATCAGGTCATCGTCGGCGAAGGGCCCGTGCACTGGCAGGACGTGGTCGCCGTGGCCCGTCATGGCGCCCAGATGGCGCTGTCGGCCAGCGCCTGGGCACGCATCGACAACGCCCAGGCCATCGTCCAGTGCATCGTCGCCAGTGGTGAGCGCGCTTACGGGGTGAACACCGGGCTGGGCGCGCTGTGCAACGTGTCGCTCCAAGGCGAAGAACTGAGCCAGCTGTCGCGCAACACCTTGCTCAGCCATGCCTGCGGGGTCGGCGTGGCGCTGTCCGATGAACAGACCCGGTCGATTATCTGCGCCGCCATCATCAATTACAGCCAGGGCAAGTCAGGCCTGCATCGGCAGGTGGTGCAGGCCTTGCTCGACCTGCTTAACCGCCACATCACGCCCTATATACCGTCGCAAGGCTCGGTGGGTTACCTGACGCACATGGCGCATATCGGCATTGCGTTGCTAGGGGTGGGCAACGTCAGTTATCGCGGCCAGGTCATCCCGGCCCGGCAGGCGCTCGACGCAGAAGGGTTGCGCCCGGTGGCACTCGGCGCCAAGGACGGCCTGTGCCTGGTCAACGGCACGCCCTGCATGACCGGCCTCAGTTGCCTGGCCATTGCCGACGCCCAGCGCCTGAGCGAATGGGCAGATGTGATCGGGGCCATGAGTTTCGAGGCGCTGGGCGGGCAGATCAATGCCTTTGACGCGGAAATCATCGCGCTCAAACCGCACCCGGGCATGCAGATCGTGGGGCGTAACCTGCGCAGTCTGCTCGATGGCAGCGAGATGGTCGTCAACAGTCGCGGCATCCGCACCCAGGACGCATTGAGCGTGCGCTCGATTCCGCAGGTGCACGGCGCGACGCGTGATCAGTGGGTGCACGCGACCCGGCAAATTGAAATCGAGTTGAGCTCGGCCACTGACAACCCGCTGCTGCTGGGCACGCCAGAGGCCTGGCGCGTGGTCTCGCAGGCCAATCCCCATGGTCAGTCGGTGGCCATGGCAGCAGATTTGCTGGCCATTGCGGTGGCCGAACTGGGCTCGATTGCCGAACGCCGGCTGGATCGCCTGATCAACCCGACCATCAGCAATCTGCCAGCCTTTCTGGTCAGCCAGCCAGGGGTCAACTCCGGCATGATGATCGTGCAATACGTTGCAGCGTCCTTGTGTGCAGAAAACCGCCAGTTGGCGCAGCCCGCCGTGACCGACAACTTTGTTACCTCCGGTCTGCAGGAGGACCATCTGAGCATGGGCACCAACGCCGCACTGAAGCTGCACAAGGTGCTGGATAACACCACCCAGATTCTGGCGATCGAGTACCTGCTCGCCGCCCAGGCCTTCGAGTTCCTCAAGGCCCAGCGTTTCGGCCAGGGCACCGACGCGGCCTGGCGCCTGCTGCGCGAGACAGTGCCGCCCTACGACGAAGACCGCTGGCTCGCGCCGGACATCGCCAGCAGCGCAAAGGTGCTCAGAAGCGAGGCGCTGCTGGCGCGGGTGTTTCAGGGTTGTCGTCGGCCGGATGAACACGAATCGGCTTAGTCACGCAGCAAACATTGGACCTGTAGGAGCGTCCGGGGTGGCGTTCCACCGAGCACCGCGAGGCCGCGATAGCGGTATATCAGGCAGATTGCTATCGCTGCCTCGCGGTGCTCATGAGCTCCTAAAAAAGCATTCCAAGTTACGGCGTTATGTTTTTGTTTGATAAGGGGCAACATCCAGACGTATAGACATCCATGACAGCGGATGTCAGCCAGGCGACACCGGCGCGCGCAGTGATTCGACCGACGCCACCCAGCAGGTATCCTTGCCGCCCTGAGTACCTGGCAGTTCGCTGGAAAGAAACTGGATTGGATTGGAAATGACGTCACAGCAAGGTTTGAAACGCGGGCTTTCAGCTCGACACATTCGCTTCATGGCGCTGGGATCGGCCATTGGCACCGGGCTTTTCTACGGCTCCGCAGCGGCGATCCAGATGGCGGGCCCGGCGGTATTGCTGGCCTACCTGATCGGCGGTGCCGCCGTCTTCATGGTCATGCGCGCACTGGGCGAAATGGCCGTGCACAACCCGGTTTCCGGCTCGTTCAGCGAGTACGCCAGCATCTGGCTGGGGCCAATGGCCGGCTTCGTGCTGGGCTGGACTTACGCCTTCGAGATGATCATCGTCTGTATCGCCGACGTCACCGCATTCGGCATCTACATGGGCTTCTGGTTTCCCGACGTGCCGCGCTGGATCTGGGTGCTGGGCATTGTGTTCCTGATCGGCGCGCTCAACCTGTGCAACGTCAAGGTCTTCGGTGAAACCGAGTTCTGGCTGTCACTGCTCAAGGTCGGCGCCATTGTCGCCATGATCGTGGCCGGACTTGGCCTGCTGCTATTCGGCGTCAACCTGTCGGGCAGTGGCGACTCGGTCTCCAGCATCAGCAACCTGTGGAGCCATGGCGGCTTCATGCCCAATGGCATCGGCGGCCTGATTGCCTGCTTTGCGGTGGTGATGTTCGCCTTCGGTGGCATCGAAATCATCGGCATCACCGCAGGCGAAGCCAGGGACCCGCAGGTCACGATTCCCAAGGCCATCAACTCGGTGCCCATGCGCATCCTGCTGTTCTACGTGCTGACGCTGTTTGTGCTGATGTCGCTGTTCCCGTGGTCGCAGATCACCAAGGCCAACAGCCCGTTCGTGCAGATTTTTTCCAGCCTCGGCCTGCCCTGGGCCGCTGCTCTGCTCAACGTGGTGGTGATTTCGGCGGCAGTTTCGGCGATCAACAGCGACGTGTTCGGTGCGGGGCGCATCATGTATGGCCTGGCGCGCCAGGGTCAGGCGCCTGCTGCCTTTTCACGCCTGTCGTCACAGGGCGTGCCGTGGATGACCGTGCTGGTGATGGCCGTCGCGCTGCTGATCGGCGTGCTGCTCAACTACTTCATCCCGGAAAACGTGTTTCTGATCATTGCTTCGATTGCGACCTTCGCCACGGTCTGGGTGTGGCTGATGATTCTGCTGACGCAAGTGGCCATGCGCCGCAAAATGAGCCGCGAAGACGCAGGGCAACTGAAATTCCCGGTGCCGTTCTGGCCCTGGGCACCGGCAGCGGCCATCGCCTTTATGCTGTTCATCTTCGGCGTGCTGGGTTACTTCCCGGACAACCGCATCGCGCTGATCGTCGGCGCCGGGTGGGTTGCGCTGTTGATTGCGGCTTACTTCATATGGGTCAAACCGAAAGCGGCCGAGCAGCCTGCCGCGTCGCGCCCGCCTCGATAACCTCGGAGACTGGACATGAAAACGCTCTGGAAACACTGTCACGTGGCAAGCATGGCTCAAGGCAAGTACTCGATCATCGAGCAGGCGGCCATCGTGACGAGCGGAGCGTTGATCGAGTGGATCGGCCCCGAGGCGCAGGCCGACGCAACAGCCTGTGACGCCGTTGTCGACCTCAATGGCGCCTGGGTCACCCCCGGCCTGATCGATTGCCACACCCACACCGTATTCGGCGGCAACCGCAGCGGCGAGTTCGAACAGCGCCTGCAGGGCGTGAGTTATGCCGAGATCGCCGCGGCCGGTGGCGGCATCGCCAGCACGGTACGCGCAACCCGCGCAGCCAGTGAGGACGAGTTGTACGCCAGCGCCGAACAACGCCTGCGCCACCTGCTCAAGGATGGCGTTACCACAGTGGAAATGAAGTCCGGCTACGGCCTGGACCTGGCCAGCGAACGCAAGCTGCTGCGGGTCATCCGCCGCCTGGGCAACACCCTCCCCGTTACCGTGCGCAGCACCTGTCTGGCCGCTCACGCCGTACCGCCGGAATACGCCGGGCGTGCCGACGACTACATCCACCACGTCTGCAGCGAGATGCTGCCCGCTCTGGCCGAAGAAGGCCTGATCGATGCGGTCGATGCCTTCTGCGAGCATCTGGGTTTCACCCCGGCCCAGGTCGAGCAGGTGTTCATCACTGCGGGCCAGTTGGGGCTGCCGGTGAAACTGCATGCCGAGCAGTTGTCGTCCCTGGCCGGTTCGAGCCTGGCAGCGCGCTATCAGGCACTGTCTGCCGACCATCTGGAATTCATGACCGAAGCCGACGCCATCGCCATGGCCGCAGCGGGAACGGTGGCGGTGCTATTGCCCGGCGCCTATTACTTCCTGCGCGAAACCCAATTGCCGCCGATGGATGCGCTACGCAGACAGGGTGTGGACATCGCCATCGCCAGCGACCTCAACCCCGGTACGTCACCGGCATTGTCCCTGCGCCTGATGCTGAACATGGCCTGTACGCTGTTTCGCATGACCCCGGAAGAAGCCCTGGCCGGGGTCACCATCAACGCCGCAAAAGCGCTGGGCATGAGTGACACCCATGGCTCGCTGGAGGTCGGCAAGGTCGCTGATTTCGTTGCGTGGAATATCGAACGCCCGGCTGATCTGGCCTATTGGCTGGGGGGCGATCTGGACAAGCGCATCGTGCGCAGTGGTGTTGAATCCCAAATTTGCGCGTGATGCTGCCCCTGTAGGAGCGACCGGGGTGGCGTTCCACATTGTTGGCGAGGCGTCGGACCTGCTTAACCAGAACAATCGCCTCGCCAACAAGTTGGCTCCTACAGGATGGCGTTTCAATTCAAGGCATGCATGTTGTTTGATAGGAGAGATTCATGGACAACGCTCTGAAGTTTTCTCGCGGCCGCGTGCCGCTGCTGATCAGCATGCCCCACGCCGGATTGCGCCTGACGCCTGCGGTGGAAGCGGGCCTGGTGGACGAAGCGCGTAGCCTGCCAGACACCGACTGGCACATTCCGCAGCTGTATGACTTCGCCGCCGAGCTGGGTGCCAGCACCCTGGCCGCCGAGTATTCGCGCTTTGTCATCGACCTCAACCGCCCCAGCGACGACAAGCCGCTCTATGCTGGCGCCACTACCGGGCTGTTCCCGTCAATCCTGTTCGAGGGCGTGCCGCTGTTCAAAGACGGCCAAGAACCTGACGCCGAGGAGCGGGCGACCTATCTGCAGCAGATCTGGACGCCGTATCACCAGACGCTGGAGCAAGAACTTGCGCGCCTGCGAGACGAGTTCGGCTATGCACTGCTGTTCGACGCCCATTCGATTCGCGGGCACATCCCGCACCTGTTCGACGGTCGCCTGCCAGACTTCAACCTCGGCACCTTCAATGGCGCCAGTTGCGATGCAACGCTGGCGGCGGACCTGCAAGCCATCTGCGCCTCGGCCAGCGACTACAGCCATGTCCTCAACGGCCGTTTCAAGGGCGGCCACATCACCCGCCATTACGGCAACCCGGCGAATACTATCCACGCCGTCCAGCTGGAGCTGGTGCAAGCCACGTACATGGACGAATTCGCGCCCTTCACCTACCGCCCGGACCTGGCCGAACCGACACGTGTAGTGCTCAAGCAACTACTCGAAGGGATGATCGCCTGGGGCAGGGATAAATACCGTCCCACGGCTGCCTGAGAATGTAGGAGCCAACTTGTTGGCGAAGGGCCGGGCCTGCCGAACAGACGCCTCGCGAACACGTTCGCTCCTGCAAAATCGGGCGCTGAACCGGCTGGCTTTACTTCTTCAGCAACCGCAAGCCATTGAACACCACCAGCAAGCTCACGCCCATGTCGGCGAACACCGCCATCCACATGGTCGCCACGCCCGCAAAGGTCATCGCCAGGAAGATCGCCTTGATGATCAGCGCAAGATAGATGTTCTGCTTCAGTACCACCGAAGTGCGTCGCGACAGTTGAATAAATGCGGGGATCTTGCGCAGATCATCGTCCATCAGGGCTACATCTGCTGTCTCGATCGCGGTATCGGTTCCCGCAGCCGCCATGGCGAAACCGATCTCGGCCCGCGCCAGGGCCGGGGCGTCGTTGATCCCGTCGCCGACCATGCCCACCCGATGACCTTGGCCATACAGCGCCTCGATGGCCTGCAGTTTGTCCGCTGGCATCAGGTTGCCCTCGGCCGAATCAATCCCGACCTGTGCGGCAATGGCGCGCGCCGTGTGCGGGTTGTCACCCGTCAGCATCAGGGTTTTGACCCCCAGTTCATGCAACTGGCGGATCGCCTCGCGGCTGCTGTCCTTGACCGTATCAGCGACGGCGAACAGGGCCAGCGGGCCTGAGGCATTAAGCAACAGCACGACGCTTTTGCCCTGCTGCTCCAGCGCATCGAGTTGCGCCTCCAGTTGTGGCGAGCACAGGCCCAGCTCTTCCACCAGGCGATGATTGCCCAGATGGTACATCTGGCCGTTGATTTCACCCCGCACACCACGCCCGGCAAGGGCTTCGAAGGCGCCCACCTCATGGGCAGTCACGCCCGATTCGGCAGCCTTGGCGATGGCCTGGGAAACCGGGTGATCGGAGCGACCGGCAAGGCTCGCGGCGACGGCTGGCGCCAGCTCGCTCGCAGAGGGATCCAACAGCAGGTAATCGGTCTGCACCGGTTTGCCGTGGGTAATCGTGCCGGTCTTGTCCAACGCCAGATAATCCAGCTTGTGGCCCATTTCCAGATACACGCCGCCCTTGATCAGGATGCCTTTGCGCGCAGCCGCTGCCAGCCCGCTGACAATGGTCACCGGGGTTGAAATCACCAGCGCGCAAGGGCAGGCGACCACCAGCAGCACCAGTGCGCGATAAATCCAGTCGTACCAGGCTGCGCCCATGAGCAGCGGCGGGATGATCGCCACGCCCAGCGCAAACAGGAACACCGCCGGGGTGTAGATGCGCGAAAAGCTGTCAACGAAACGCTGGGTCGGCGCCCGTGAACCTTGAGCCGCTTCCACTGCGTGGATGATCCGCGCCAGGGTCGAATTGTTCGCTGCCGCCGTGACGCGATACTCCAGCGAGCCGGACTGATTGATGGTGCCCGCGAACACCTTGTCACCAACGCCCTTCTCTACCGGCAGGCTTTCACCGGTGATCGGCGCCTGATCGATGGTCGAATGGCCTGTGACCACTTCACCATCCAGGGCAACGCGCTCACCGGGCTTTAGCCTCACAATCGCGCCCAGATCGATGCTTTTCGCATCCTTCTCCAGCCATTGCCCGTCGGCTTGTCTGACGGTGGCGACTTCCGGCGTGAGCTGCATCAGACCGCCAATGGCGTTGCGCGCGCGGTCCAGTGATTTGGCTTCAATCAGTTCGGCGACCGTGAACAGGAACATCACCATCGCCGCTTCCGGCCATTGCCCGATCAGCACGGCGCCTGTCACCGCAATGCTCATCAGCGCATTGATGTTGAGGTTGAGATTCTTGAGCGCGATCCAGCCTTTCTTGTAGGTGCCCAGGCCGCCGCTGAGGATGGACACCAGCGCCACGATGGCCACCACCCAGGTCGGCGCCAGGGAAGCAAAGTGGATCACCTCCGCCGCCAGTGCGGTCACCCCGGAAAGCGCAAGCGGCCACCAGGGCTTTTTCAGCGCAGGCGCCGCTGCAGCTTCTTGACCTTCTTCAATGGGTTCGGCCTGCATGCCCAGCGAAGCAATCGCGTCGCGGATCGGGTCAGTGGAAGGCAGCTCGTGCCAAACCCCCAGCACGCGGTTGATGAGGTTGAATTCGAGTTTGTGCACGCCCGCCAGCTTGCCCAGCTTGTTCTGGATAAGGGTCTGCTCTGTAGGGCAATCCATCGCCTCGATACGGAAAGTGCTCAGCTGCGCGCCAGAGGCATCGGCGTCGCCGAAACTGACCGTGGCAGGCGCCGCTTTCGACGAACAGCAGTTATGCGCAGATGCAGACGCAGGCTCATGAGCGCTGTGGTCGTGGCTGGAAGGGTCGTGCTCGGCGTGATGATGATTGTCGTGAACGGGTGTCGGCTGGCTCATGGTCCGGTCCTTTAACGTGCTTGTTGCCAAGTGAACACCCTGTAGCCACTATAGGGTCAAGCACTTAAAACAGGACCGACACGATGAAGATTGGCGAGCTGGCAAAACTCACCGACGCCCAGGTGGAAACCATCCGCTATTACGAGCGCGAAGGGCTGCTGCCAGCACCCGCCCGCAGCGACGGCAACTACCGCCTGTACACCCAGGCGCATGTCGAACGGCTGACCTTCATTCGCAATTGCCGCAGCCTGGACATGACCCTGGAAGAAATCCGCAGCCTGCTGCACTTGCGCGACAGCCCGCAGGATCAGTGCGTCAGCGTCAATGCGCTGATCGACGAACACATTCAGCACGTCAACGCCCGCATCGCCAGCCTGCAAGCCCTGCAGACGCAACTGCTGGACCTGCGCCAGCGCTGCAGCGAAGGCGCACCGGACCATTGCGGGATTCTGGATCGGCTGGAACTCAGCGGCAGCGTGGTGACCCCTGATGTGGAGCACTCCCATGTGGGCAGGAGTCATGGGCATTGAAGGATTCAGGGAACACCTCGATCTGCAGGAGCCAACTTGTTGGCGAGACGGCATAACCGGCACACCGCTTCGCCAACAAGTTGGCTCCTACAAGAAAGCGTGTTGCTGTCAGACCGCCATCGGCGCGGTCATCGCCGGGTGGTGCTCATACCCTTCCAGCGAGAAGTCCGACGGCTCGATCTGCTCCAGCCACTCTGGCTGGTAAACGCCGGTCCTGGCAAACTCCGGCACGCGATCGGAGATCACCAGTTTAGGCATCGGATACGGCTCGCGGGTGAGCTGCTCGTTGAGCATGTCCAGATGGTTTTCGTAGACATGGGCATCGCCGATGAAATACGTGAACCAGCGCGGCGTGTAGCCGGTCAGCCGACCGATCAGGCTCAGCAGCGCGGCGCCCTCGGTGAGGTTGAACGGAGTGCCCAGGCCCAGATCGTTGGAGCGGATATACAGCGTCAGGGAGATCTCTTTCGTCTCCTGATTGGGGTGAAACTGATACAGCAGGTGGCACGGCGGCAAGGCCATTTCATCCAGCTGCGCGCAGTTCCAGCCATGGAACAGAATGCGTCGGCTGCCGGGGTCCTTGATGATGGTGTCGACGCACTGACGGATCTGGTCAATGGCCTTGTACAGCACCACATAGGCCTGACCGTTTTCCTCGGCCTGGGCGATTTGCTGGTAGCCCTGACTGATCGCCAGCTCGATGGCTTTCGGGTTGCTCAGATCAATCCGCTTGTAGGCAGGCCACTTGCGCCATTGCACGCCGTAGATTTCGCCCAGATCGTCTTCACCCTGGCGAAAGGGGTTGTCCAGCCACTGCGCGTTTTCGTTGGCGTTCTGATCCCAGACCTTGCAGCCCAGCGCACGAAACTCCGCCGCGTTGTTCACGCCACGCAGAAAGCCGACCATTTCGCCGATGGCCGATTTAAAGGCCATGCGCCGGGTGGTGATCGCCGGGAAACCTTCCTTGAGGTCATAGCGCAGCATGGCGCCGGGAAAACTGATGGTTTTCACCCCGGTACGATTGGCCTGCAGCGTGCCATTCTTGATGACGTGGGCGACCAGTTCCAGATATTGCTTCATATATCACCTGCATCAGTGAAACGCCGGGCGCGGGCCCGGCGTTTCGGTATTAGACCGCTGCGTTCCTGCTGGCAGGAGCGCGGTTGTAGGCCAGCCAGATCAGCACGATACCGGCGATGATCATTGGCAGGCTGAGCACCTGACCCATGGTCAGCCAGCCCCACGCCAGATAGCCCAGCTGCGCATCGGGTACGCGGACGAACTCGACCAGGAAGCGGAAGATCCCGTAAAACAGCGCGAACATGCCGGAAATGGCCATGGTCGGGCGAGGTTTGCGCGAGAACAGGTACAGGATCAGAAACAGCGCCACGCCTTCCAGAGCGAACTGATACAGCTGCGAAGGATGGCGCGGCAACTGCGCCGGATCGCTGAACGGCGGGAAGATCATCGCCCATGGCACATCGGTCGGTTTGCCCCACAGCTCGGCATTGATGAAGTTGCCGATACGCCCGGCGCCAAGGCCGATGGGCACCATGGGCGCAATAAAATCCATCAGTTCGAAGAACGACTTGCCGTTGCGTCGGCCGAACCACCAGGCCGCCAGCATGACGCCGACAAAACCGCCGTGGAACGCCATGCCGCCCTTCCACACTTCAAAGATCAGCAACGGATTGGCCAGGTACGCTGACAGGTCGTAGAACAGCACATAGCCCAGCCGCCCGCCAACGATCACGCCCATGGCCAGCCAGAAAATCATGTCGGACAGTTTTTCCTTGGTCCAGGTCGGATCAAAGCGGTTCAGGCGACGCGATGCCAGCAGCCAGGCGCCGCCGATGCCGACCAGGTACATCAAACCGTACCAGTGAATTTGCAGCGGGCCGATAGCCACCGCCACCGGGTCAATCTGCGGGTAAGGCAGCATTGCGAATCCTCGAATTGGAACGCTCTTGCGAGCACTGAACCAGACACACTAAAACAGCAAACGTAAACCCCTGCTGAACAGACAACGGGCAGACGCCACGAAAAGAGACCCGGCATGTTACCGGAGCGCGCCCGCGGGCTCTACCTGCACGATGGAAGTCCGCCCGGCCGATGGGTACAGTGGGGCATGAAAAGGAGTACCCCATGTGTCTGATCGTCTTCGCCTGGCGCCCCACGCATCCACAACCGCTGATTGTTGCGGCCAACCGCGACGAATTCTACGCCCGCCCCACCCAGGCCCTGGCGCAGTGGGCCGACGCGCCGCAGGTCTACGCCGGTCGTGATCTGGAGGCGGGCGGCACCTGGCTGGGCATCAGCGCCGACGGGCGTTTTGCGGCACTGACCAATATCCGCGACCCGCAGCTACCCCAGGGTCGCCGTTCACGCGGTGAGCTGGTGGCGCAGTTCCTCAGCGGCCAGGCATCGATGGATGATTATCTGGCGCAAGTCGCCGACCGCGCCGGGGAGTACGGCGGGTTCAACCTGTTGCTGGGCGATGGCAGTCAACTCTGGTACCTGAACAGCGGCGATGCGCAGCCTATGCGACTTGATGAAGGCGTTTATGGCCTTTCCAACGCCGGCCTCGATACACCATGGCCGAAGCTGATCAAGACCAGGGCCGGGCTTGCGGCTCATTTGCACAAACCAGATCCGGCAGCATTAATCGCCCTGCTGAGTGACCCCGCTCAGGCGCCCGCCGCCCAACTGCCCGACACCGGCGTCGGCCTGGCCACCGAGACGCTGCTGTCGAGCACGTTTATCGCCAGCGCTAATTACGGCACTCGTGCCAGCAGCGTGTTGATCGTCAACGCCGATGGCAGCAGACATTTCATCGAAAAAAGTTTCGGCCCGGGTGGCGTGAGTCTAGGGAAGTTAGAGCTGCAGGTTTGAACCTTGTAGGAGCTAACTTGTTAGCGAGGCGGTTTATCAGATAGGCCGCCTCGCCAACAAGTTGGCTCCTACACATTGAGGTATGCAAGTAGAACGCAGGCAGCGCTGAGGCTCAATGCCCCTTCACAGACCCCGGATTGATCATCCGCGACAGGCCGAGGTTTTTCAGTGCCAGCTGCAGCGAGCTGCTGATCACTTGCGGGTTGTCGTTGGTCATCAGCTGGGCGAGCAGTTCCTTGGCCTTGCTAAGGTGGATCTGGCGCAGCATCCACTTCACTTTCGGCAGGTTGGTGGCGTTCATCGACAGGCTGTCGAAACCCATCGCCATCAGTAGCACCGCAGCGGCCGGGTCACCGGCCATTTCGCCGCAGATGCTCACCGGCTTGCCCTCGGCGTGGGCGTCGCGCACTACGTTTTGCAGCGCTTGCAGCACCGCCGGGTGCAGGTAATCGTATAGGTCAGCCACCCGCGGGTTGTTGCGATCCACGGCGAGCAAATACTGCGTCAGGTCGTTTGAGCCCACCGACAGGAAATCCACCTGACGTGCCAGATCACGGGTCTGGTAAACCGCCGCAGGCACTTCGATCATCACCCCGACGGGCGGCATGGGCACATCAGTGCCCTCGTCACGCACTTCACCCCAGGCGCGGTGAATCAGGTGCAGCGCTTCTTCCACTTCGTGGGTGCTGGAAATCATCGGCAGCAGAATGCGCAGGTTGTTCAGACCTTCGCTGGCCTTGAGCATGGCGCGAGTCTGCACCAGGAAGATTTCCGGATGGTCGAGGGTGACACGAATGCCGCGCCAGCCCAGAAACGGGTTCTCTTCTTTGATCGGGAAGTATGAAAGCGCCTTGTCGCCGCCGATATCCAGGCTGCGCATGGTGACTGGCAGCGGGTGGAAGGCGGCCAGTTGCTCGCGATAAATGGCCAACTGCTCTTTCTCGCTGGGAAAGCGCTGCTGAATCATGAACGGCACTTCGGTGCGGTACAGGCCCACCCCTTCGGCGCCGCGCTGTTGCGCACGGGCGACGTCAGCCAGCAATCCGGTGTTGACCCACAGCGGCATGCGATGGCCGTCCAGGGTCACGCAAGGCAGTTCGCGCAGGGCGTCGAGGCCCTGGGACAACTGGCGCTCCTCCTCAACCACCTTGGCGAACTGCTTGCGCATGGCTTCGCTGGGGTTGGTGAACACTTCGCCGTGATAGCCGTCGACG
This sequence comes from Pseudomonas viridiflava, assembly GCF_900585905.1. Taxonomy (GTDB): domain Bacteria; phylum Pseudomonadota; class Gammaproteobacteria; order Pseudomonadales; family Pseudomonadaceae; genus Aquipseudomonas. Next base: position 97,042 of record NZ_UTVH01000121.1, on the reverse strand, counting down.
ATCAGCTGGATGCCATCAACCTTGGAATACGGCAGATCGACCACACCCATGACCGTCGGAATGCCCATGGCGCGAGCCAGGATCGCGACGTGGGAGTTGCCGGAGCCGAGCACTGAAATCAGCCCGACCAGCTTGCCTTCCGGCACTTCGCCGAGCATCGCCGGAGACAATTCCTCGCTGACCAGAATAGTGTTGTCGGGGTACACCAGCGCCTGTTGCCGCGCTTCCTGCAGGTACGCCAGCAAGCGTCGGCCAAGGTCTTTGACGTCCGATGCGCGCTCACGCAAATAGGCATCGTCCATCAGCTCAAAGCGTTTCACGTGTTCGCTGACCACCGAGCGCAGCGCGCCCTGGGCCCATTGCCCGGTCTTGATAACGTTGGTCACTTCACTGCCCAGCGAGGCATCGTCGAGCATCATCAGGTACACGTCGAACAGCGCGCGCTCTTCAGGGCGCAGCTGATTGGCCAGCTTGGCCGACAACGCCCGCATGTCGCTGCGCACCCCTTCAAGCGCGGTCTGGAACAGCGCCAGCTCGGCCTTGATGTCGGAAACGGTCTTGTCCGGCACCACTTCAAGATCGGCGGGCGGCAGCATCACTACTGCCACGCCTACCGCAGCCCCTGGGGAACCGGCAACACCGACGAATTTGGCTTCCTGAATGCCCTTGCCCTGGCGCCCCAGGCCGCGGATCGAGCCGGTGGCTTCAGCGTGAGCGATGACACCGGCGAGTTGCGCGCTCATGGTTACGAGGAAGGCTTCTTCACCCTCGTCGAACTGGCGCCGCTCCTTTTGCTGGATCACCAGAACGCCCACGACACGACGGTGGTGAATGATAGGCGCACCCAGGAACGATGCGTAGCGCTCTTCGCCGGTTTCGGCAAAGTAGCGATAGCGAGGGTGATCGGCGGCATGTTCGAGGTTCAGCGGTTCTTCGCGAGTACCCACAAGGCCCACAAGGCCTTCATTGGGCGCCATGCTGACCTTGCCGATGGAACGCTTGTTCAGGCCCTCGGTGGCCATCAGCACAAAGCGATTGCTTTCCGGGTCGAGCAGGTAGACCGAGCAGACCTGACTGCCCATGGCCTCCTTGACGCGCAGCACAATAATGCCCAACGCCGCCTTGAGATCCTTGGCGGAGTTAACTTCCTGGACGATCTTGCGCAGCGTATTGAGCATGGCTCGGGGTCGAACTCCGTGTCAGTCGCGCGATAAAAGGCGCGGGGCAAGCTCTTTGAGGGCGCGTCGATAGACTTCGCGCTTGAATGTCACCACCTGACCCAGCGGATACCAATAACTGACCCAGCGCCAGCCATCGAACTCCGGTTTCCCGGTCAAATCCATCCGCACCCGCTGCTCGTTGGAGATCAGGCGCAGGAGAAACCATTTCTGCTTCTGGCCGATGCACAGCGGCTGGCTGTGGGTACGGACCAGGCGTTGCGGCAGACGATAGCGCAGCCAGCCCCGGGTACAGGCCAGAATCTGCACATCTTCGCGTTCGAGCCCGACTTCTTCGTTCAATTCACGGTAAAGCGCGTCTTCCGGCGTCTCCTGCGGGTTGATACCACCCTGTGGAAACTGCCAGGCATCCTGGTTGATACGCCGAGCCCATAGGACCTGGCCGGAGTCGTTTGTCAGAATTATCCCGACATTAGGACGGAAACCATCGGGGTCGATCACGGCAACAACCTCGCAAACGCATGTCGTCGCATTGTTCCACAAAGCCGATCCAACCAGCAACGAGGCTTAGCAGGTTATGTGAAGACTTGTGAAAACCTCGTATTCTGGGCACCTTTATCCAAGCATTTCAGCGAGTAACCGCATGCGTCTGGCTTTATTTGACCTCGACAACACGCTTCTGGGTGGCGACAGCGATCATGCCTGGGGCGATTATCTGTGCCAGCGCGGCATTCTGGATGCCGCCACCTACAAAACCCGCAACGACGAGTTCTACCAGGATTACCTGGCAGGGACTCTGAACATGACTGACTATCTGAATTTCACCCTGGAGATTCTGGGCCGCACCGACATGGCTCAGCTGGAACAGTGGCATCGGGACTTCATGCGCGACTGCATTGAACCGATCATGCTGCCCAAGGCCCTGGAATTGATTGCCCGGCACCGCGAGGCGGGCGACAGGCTGGTGGTGATCACCGCCACCAATCGTTTCGTCACCGCGCCGATTGTGGCGCGCCTGGGCATCGATACGTTACTGGCGACCGAATGCGAAATGGCTGACGGCCGTTACACCGGGCGCACGACCGATGTGCCCTGCTTTCGCGAAGGCAAGGTGACGCGGCTTGATCGCTGGCTGCAGGAACATGCGTTGACCCTGGACGACAGCTATTTCTACAGCGATTCGCTCAACGATCTGCCGCTGCTGGAAAAAGTCGCCCACCCGGTGGCCGTCGACCCCGACGCGAAGCTGCGTGCCGAGGCGCAAAGCCGTGGCTGGCCGGTGATCACGCTGCGCGATTGATGCCGTGGATGCTACCGGCCGGCCCCACGCTATCTACAGCCTCAAACCGGCCTGACGCCCAACAGGCCGGCGATGGCAATAAAACAGCCGACGCTGAAGATCGCCAACGCCAGGGTTATCTTCAGATTGCCGTGGCTGGCATCAATGCGCAGTCGATTCAAACGCGCCACCAGCCATAGCCAGCTCAAGGCGCCAACGGTGTAGAGCACGCTGCTGGCCAATACCCAGGTCTGACCCAGCGGCAACCCGACAAGATGCGCCAGCCACCAGCCACTGACGGGCATGACCAACAGACACAGGCCCATCAACAACCAGGCAAACAACCGCGGCGGCAACAGCAGGCGCGCGTGATGGGTGGTGAGACCTGCGCGCCGACCTTTGACCAGCCAGGCCGCCAGCCCGAGGGCGCACAGCAGAAACAACGCAATCGCAGCGATGTGCAGGCTTTTCAGCCCAGTAATAGGGTCCATTATTTTTGGTGCACTCCAATAAATCGCGGACTGATTTTCAACTGAAAAATTGACCTATGGGTGCCGTCCCTTTCGCGAGCAAACTCGCTCCCATCGGGTTGGCGCTGCCCTGACCTCGTGGGAGCGAGCTTGCTCGCAAATAGGCCAGTGCAGTCACGATCCCACGGGTAAAATTTGGTATCACCCCAAAAACAGCTTATAAGCCAGGTTCTGGGTTTCATCCCAATACGGGTAGCCGATTTCCGCCAGCGCCGCCGGGATCAGGTGGCGTTCTTCTTCAGGCACGACCAGACCTGCGACCACGCGGCCATCGGCGGCGCCGTGGTTGCGGTAGTGGAACATCGAAATGGTCCACTGGCCGCCCAGCTTGTCGAGGAAGTTGAACAGCGCGCCCGGACGCTCCGGGAACTCGAAGCGGAACACCACTTCGTCGCTGACCCGCTCGGCATGGCCACCGACCATGTGGCGAATGTGCAGTTTGGCCAGCTCGTTGTCGGTCAGGTCCACCACCGGGAAGCCTTGCTCTTTCAGGCTGTCAATCAGGGCCTGGCGTGGGTCGGTGTCGGGATGGGTCTGCACGCCGACGAAGATGTGCGCTTCGCGGTCAGTGTGATAACGGTAGTTGAATTCAGTGATCTGGCGCTTGCCGATGGCCTGGCAGAACGCCTTGAAGCTACCCGGCTGCTCGGGGATGGTCACGGCGATGATCGCTTCACGGCCTTCGCCCAGTTCGGCGCGCTCGGCCACATGGCGCAGGCGATCGAAATTGACGTTGGCGCCGGAGTCGATAGCCACCAGGGTTTCCCCGCGCGCCTCGTTCTGCTCGACGTACTTCTTGATCCCGGCCACGCCCAGGGCGCCTGACGGCTCGGTGATCGAGCGGGTGTCGTCGTAGATGTCCTTGATCGCCGCGCAGATCTCATCGGTGCTGACCGTGATCACTTCATCGACGTACAGCCTGCAGATCTCGAAGGTGTACTGGCCGATTTGCGCCACCGCCACGCCATCGGCGAACAGCCCGACCTGCTGCAGCACCACGCGTTCGTCGTAGGCCATGGCCTGCTGCAGGCAGTTGGAATCGTCCGGCTCGACGCCGATGACCTTGATCTCCGGGCGCAGGTATTTGACGTAGGCAGCGATCCCTGCAATCAGGCCGCCGCCGCCCACCGGGACGAAAATCGCATCCAGCCGACCGGTGTGCTGGCGCAGGATTTCCATGGCCACGGTGCCTTGCCCGGCGATGGTATCGGGGTCGTCGTAGGGGTGGATGTAGACGAAGCCCATTTCCTCCACCAGCTTGAGCGAGTGGGCCAGGGCTTCGGGGAACGAATCACCATGCAGCACCACGTTGCCGCCACGGGAGCGCACGCCTTCGATCTTGATTTCAGGTGTAGTCCTGGGCATCACGATGGTCGCGGCCACCCCCAGCGTCTGCGCGGCCAGTGCCAGGCCCTGGGCGTGATTGCCCGCGGACGCCGTCACCACGCCCCGCGCCAGCTCTTCGGGGCTCAGCTGCGCCAGCTTGTTGTACGCGCCACGAATCTTGAAAGAGAACACCGGTTGCAGGTCTTCACGCTTGAGCAGCACCCGATTACCCAGCCGCTCCGACAGTTGACGCGCACCCTGCAGCGGCGTTTCCACGGCGATGTCGTAAACACGGGAGGTGAGGATTTTCTTCACATACTGTTCAAGCATCGGGGCGACATCACTGGCAAAGGGGCAAGGTCTGGAAGTCTAACCCGCCCATCCCTGCCCGACCATACGATTGAAGGGGGTTTATTGAGGGGCTTTGGCGCTGGCATGTCGCTATAATGCGCGCCTTTCGCACGTCACGACCCCTCTTGTAGGAGCGCACTTGCCCGCGATGACGTCAGCACATTCAACGTTGAGGCGTCTGGCCGCAAATCGGGGGCAAGGTGGAGCGCCACCCCGGACGCTCCTACAGAGCCATTTTCAGATCAGGCAGTGGAGCCCGCATGAACCAGGATCAACTCAAACAGGCGGTGGCGCAGGCCGCAGTCGACCTTATCCTTCCCAAGCTGGACGACAAAAGCGTCGTCGGCATCGGTACCGGCTCCACTGCCAATTGCTTCATTGATGCACTGGCCGCCCACAAGGGCGCCTTCGATGGCGCCGTCGCCAGTTCCGAAGCCAGCGCGGCACGGCTCAAGGCCCACGGCATTCCGGTTTACGAGCTCAACACCGTCAGTGACCTGGAGTTCTACATCGATGGCGCCGATGAAAGCGATGAGCACCTGAATTTGATCAAGGGCGGCGGCGCGGCCCTGACCCGGGAAAAGATCGTTGCCGCCGTGGCAAAGACCTTCATCTGCATTGCCGACGCCAGCAAGCTGGTGCCAGTGCTGGGGGCTTTCCCGCTGCCGGTCGAAGTGATTCCCATGGCGCGCAGCCATGTCGCGCGCCAACTGGTCAAGCTGGGCGGCGACCCGGTTTATCGCGAAGGCGTGCTGACCGACAACGGCAACATCATTATTGATGTGTACAACATGAACATCACTAACCCGCCGGAGCTGGAAAGCCAGATCAACGCCATTGTTGGCGTCGTCACCAACGGCCTGTTCGCCGCGCGCCCGGCGGACCTGCTGCTGCTGGGCACGGATGAAGGGGTCAAGACGCTGACACGTTGAGCGCCTCTGGCAATGTGGGACCGGCTTTGGCCGGGAAGAGGCCGGTACAGCCCTAGAAAAGGGTCGCCAGAAATACTGCCTTCCCGGCTGAAGCCGGTCCCACCAGGCCCACTTATTACGGCTTCCTGAACACGTAAAACAGGTTCGGCTCGCTGACCAGATACAGCGTGCCGTCCTCGTCCATGGCAATACCTTCGGCCTGGGGCACGGCTTTTTTCAGGCCCATGGAGCCCTGGGACAAAGACACGTTGCCCACGGCGCGGCCCTTGATATCCAGCTCCACGATCTGCCGCGATTCATGGGACAGCGCCAGCAAATGCCCGCTGCGCTCATCAAACTGCAGACTGGAAATATCGCGCACGAACAGGTCGGCATTGCGCCTGGCATCGGAGGACACCTCGACATTGGGGGTTTCCACCGTGGAGTAGGGAAAGCCGCGCACTTCGATGATCTGCACCGGACGACGTTCCTTGGCCACAAACAGGCGCTGACCCTTGGTGTCGTACGCGAGCCCTTCGTAGCCGTTGTTGTTCCCTGAACCTATGCCCAGCACCAGCTGTTCGGCGTCCTTGGCGTCAAGCGCGGTGGTGTCGTCGTTGATCTGTACTTTGATCAGCCGTTGCCGGCGCTCATCACTGATGACATAGACGCCGGGGCTGATGTATTCCACCGCTTCGGAATCGCCAAAACCGGTCAAGGGAATGCGTCTCAGCGTGCGACCGTCCAGGCTCAGCTCGACCAGCTGCGCGTTCTTGTTGGTGACGGTGAACAGGCTTTTGCGCTCAGGGTCGTAGCTCAGCGCCGACACATCGGAATCAAGCCCGGCAATGGGCTGCGCTTCAATGACTGCACGGTAATCGCCGAGGCCGATGGCCTGAGCGTCGTTGTCCTGCCACAACACCCGCCAATTGAATGAGGCGCGTTCCAGCACGCGGTATTCACGGCCGACGAAAAACGCCAGCGCGAGCAACAGGACCAACAACGGAACAAGCATTTTTCGGGAGAAGAGCAGGCGCATTCAGGTGACTCGAGGTTGTGGCGGACAGCACAATTATCACGCAAATATGAATTGAAGCTTAATGGCGCAGAGCCATCAGCTGGTGAAGGCCGGGAGTCTGCACTCCTGTCGGCCACTATTTCTTGTGAAATGAATAAAACAGGTTCGGCTCGCTGACCATGTAGAGGTTGCCGTCATCATCCAGCGCCACGCCCTCGGCTCGCGGGATCGTGTCCTTGAGGCCGTTGAAACCGCCCAGCAGGGTCATGAAGCTGACCTGCCTGCCCGCCTCGTCCAGCTCCAGCAGCATGTGCGAGTCTGCCGACAGCGCCAGGGTGTGGCCCGTGCGCGGCTCGACGGTCAGCGACGACAGGTTGCGCATCTCCAGGGCATCGGTGGCGACTTTCTGTTTATCGCCTTCCAGCACATCGCTGCCATTGCTCTTCCAGCTGTACAGCGCCGCCGGGCGCTCCGCACCCAACAGAATCTGCTGGCGACGCGGGTCCCATGCGGCGCCCTCGAAGGCCTTGTTCTGGTTTTCGGAAGGGCCCAGATCGTAGCGCCGGAAATCGGCAATGTTCAACGAAGTGGTCTGCGGCGTCACCTTGACGATCACCAGTGAATGCTGACGCTCATCGACGATGGCCATGAAATTGTTTTCCAGCACGGCGACGGCTTCAGGGTTGCTCCAGCCCACCAGCGCAATCTGGCGCAGGACATCGCCTTTGAGCGACAGCTCGACCAGAAACGGGTTTCTGCCCATTACCGCAAACAGCGTCCTCGTCGCGGGATTGTAGGACAGATCGGAGGCCTCATCCTTCTCCATGCCGGGCAGCTTTCTGGCATCGACATCAACCACGTAGTCGGGCAACCAGACACTCGCCCTGCGCTCGGCATGGCTTTCGAAGCGCTCGGCCAGCCACAGCTGGCCGCGATCATCCCAATGCATCAAGTGGGCAACGCCCAAGCCAATGATCAGCACCAGTATCAGCCACACATAGCTGCGTGCGCGCGCCAGAAACGGAGGTCGGGCGGTGATTGAGGAACGAGTCATGAAGGCTTCCAGGCGGATGAAGACGACTGAGGGCACAGTCCGCGATCGGCCCTGGCTGCGCGGGATTATCCAGATCAATTGTGAAAAAAGCGGCAAACACTGCAATACAGAACGTTACCGGCATAAAAAAGCCGCCGACGATGCTGATCGTGGGCGGCTCTTGCGTAACGGTCTGGCGTCAGCGAACGCTGCTGTGGAAACCCTTCTGGCCAACCAGTTCGATGATCAGCTCATCGCCAGCCTGCAGTGGGCCAACCCCGGCAGGCGTGCCCGTCATGATCACGTCACCGGCCTGCAGCGAGAAGCAGCTCGCCATGTGCTGGATGACCGGCACGATGGGGTTGAGCATGTCGCGGCTGTTGCCATCCTGGCGCACTTCACCGTTGATGGTCAGGCGAATGCCGATATCGGTGAGGTCGGCGAAGGTATCGGCCGAGACGAACGGGGCCAGCACCGCCGCGCCGTCGAACGACTTGGCTTCTTCCCATGGGTAGCCCTTGTCGCGCAATTTGGTCTGCAGATCGCGCAGGGTGAGGTCCAGGCCGGGGGCAAAACCGGAAATGGCGTCCAGCACTTCTTCGCGGCTCGGATTTTTGCTCAATGGCTTGCCGATCAGCACAACGATCTCGGCTTCGTAATGCACTCCGCCACGGTCGGCAGGAATCGTGAAACCGCCTTCAAGCGCCACGACGGCACTGCCGGGCTTGATGAACAGCAACGGCTCGGTAGGCACCGCGTTGTTCAGCTCCTTGGCATGCTCGGCGTAGTTACGGCCCACGCAGACTGCCTTGCCCATGGGGAAGTGGATGCTCGTGCCGTCGACGTACTTGTGCTGATAGCTCATGTCGGTTCCTTGGTCGGGTGGTGGGTCGTCACAGATTCAGTGCTGATCGCTCGCGAAGATCTTGCCGGGATTCATGATGCCATTGGGATCGAACACCGCCTTGACAGCTTTCATGTACTCGATCTCCAGCGGCGAACGGCTGTACGTCAGGTAATCACGTTTGGTCATGCCAACGCCATGTTCGGCGGAAATCGAGCCGTTGTATTTCTGCACCGTCTCGAACACCCATTTGTTGACCTGGGCGCATTTGACGAAAAACTCGTTCTTGTCCAGGTCCATGGGTTTGAGGATATTCAGGTGCAGATTGCCGTCGCCGATGTGGCCGTACCAGAGCACTTCGAAATCCGGGTAATGCTCGGCAACGATGGCGTCGATCTCAGTGAGAAACGCCGGGACTTTCGACACGGTGACCGAGATGTCGTTCTTGTAGGGCGTAAAGTGAGAAATGGTTTCCGAGATGTATTCGCGCAGCTTCCACAGGTTCTGCAACTGCTGCTCGCTCTGGCTCATGACGCCATCCTGCACCCAGCCCTGCTCGACGCAATGCTCGAAGGTCGCCAGCGCCTCGTTGGCCACCTCTTCAGTGGTCGCCTCGAATTCCAGCAGGACGTAAAACGGGCACGGCGTGTCGAAGGGCGAAGGCACATCGCCGCGCTCCATGACCCGGGCGAAAGCCTTGTCGGAGAAAAACTCGAACGCGGTCAGGTCAAGCTTGCCGTGGAAGGCATGCAGCACCGGCATGATTGAGTCGAAATCAGTCGTGCCCAGAACCATGGCAGTGAGGTTCTTTGGCGCCCGGTCCAGACGCATGGTGGCCTCGACCACGAAACCCAGCGTGCCCTCGCCCCCGATGAACAGCTGGCGCAGGTCGTAACCGGTGGCATTCTTGATCAGGTCCTTGTTCAGTTCCAGAATGTCGCCCTTGCCGGTGACGACCTTGAGGCCCGCCACCCAGTTGCGGGTCATGCCATAGCGAATCACCTTGATGCCGCCGGCATTGGTGCCGATGTTGCCACCGAGCTGACTCGACCCCGACGACGCGAAGTCCACCGGGTAATAGAGGCCGTTTTCCTGGGCCAGATTCTGCAGTTGCCGGGTGATGACGCCTGGCTGGCAGCGCGCGGTGCGCTCGGTCAGGTTCAGCTCCAGCACCTGGTTCATGTAGTCGAAGGAGACTACCACTTCACCATTGGCCGCCACTGCTGCTGCCGACAGCCCCGTCCGGCCGCCTGAAGGCACCAGCGCGACCTTGTGACGGTTGGCCCACAGGACGACAGCCTGCACCTGCTCGATGGTCTTGGGGAAGACGATAGCCGTCGGCGCCGGGGCGTATTGTCTGGTCCAGTCCTTGCCGTAGATCTCCAGGGAGTCGGCGTCGGTAAGCACCTTGCCAGGCTCAACCAGGGTCTTCAGCTCATCTATCAGCGCAGGAAGATTCATCGACGGAACTCTCGAACAATTCATGGTCATCCTGAGAACGGTTCACGTCCAGGAATGGGGTTTCGCGGGGTCCGTATGCTAGCATACGCCCCCCGCTAATCGAGCTTTTGACCGATAGGCGCCAGCGTCACTTCCTGCCATTTTTCTCCGGGACACAGGTTTAAGCAGATGAGCAAGACTTCCCTCGACAAGAGCAAGATCAAGTTCCTTCTTCTCGAAGGCGTCCATCAATCCGCTGTGGATGTTCTCAAGGCAGCTGGCTACACCAGCATCGAATACCACACCAAGTCCTTGCCGGAAGCCGAACTTAAAGAAAAGATCGCCGACGCCCATTTCATCGGCATTCGTTCGCGCACCCAGCTGACCGAAGAGTTGTTCGACAACGCCAAAAAACTCGTCGCGGTCGGCTGTTTCTGCATCGGCACCAACCAGGTCGACCTGAGCGCAGCCCGCGAGCGCGGCATCGCCGTGTTCAACGCGCCCTACTCCAATACCCGCTCGGTGGCCGAGCTGGTGCTGGCCGAGGCGATCCTGCTGCTGCGCGGCATCCCCGAGAAAAACGCCTCCTGCCACCGTGGCGGCTGGATCAAGAGCGCGGCCAACTCGTTCGAAATCCGTGGCAAGAAGCTGGGCATCATTGGTTACGGCTCGATTGGCACTCAATTGTCCGTCCTGGCCGAAAGCCTTGGCATGCAGGTGTTCTTCTTCGACCCGCTGACCAAGCTGCCATTGGGTAATGCCACTCAGGTCCCGAGCCTGAACGAGCTGCTGGGCATGGCCGACATCGTGTCTTTGCACGTACCTGAACTGCCGTCGACCCAAATGATGATCGGCGAGAAAGAAATCCGCGCCATGAAAAAGGGCGCCATCCTGATCAACGCAGCACGCGGCACGGTCGTGGACCTCGACGCTCTGGCCGACGCGATCAAGGACAAGCACCTGATTGGCGCCGCCATCGATGTGTTCCCGGTGGAGCCGCGCTCCAACGATGACATTTTCGAAAGCCCGCTGCGCGGCCTGGACAACGTCATCCTGACCCCGCACATCGGCGGTTCGACCGCCGAAGCCCAGGCCAACATCGGTCTGGAAGTGGCGGAAAAACTGGTCAAGTACAGCGACAACGGCACCTCCGTGTCGTCGGTCAACTTCCCCGAAGTGGCCTTGCCCGCGCACCCTGGCAAGCACCGCCTGCTGCACATCCACGAAAACATCCCGGGCGTGATGAGCGAGATCAACAAGGTCTTCGCCGAAAACGGTATCAACATCTCGGGTCAGTTCCTGCAGACCAACGAGAAAGTCGGTTACGTGGTGATCGACGTCGACGCCGATTACTCCGACCTGGCCCAGGAAAAACTGCAACACATCAAAGGCACGATCCGCAGCCGCGTATTGTTCTAGTCCTGTGTGAAGCAGTAAAAAGGAGACCTTCGGGTCTCCTTTTTTGTGGGCGCTACTTTTTGCAGCGTCGAGCGACTTAAAACACGCCTTCGCCGCGACGTCGAAACCAGCCGGTCAGCGACAGTCGATCACGCTGGGCGGGCAGCACTTCGTGGGGGATGTCGCCGGACATGAATACCACCAGACAGCCACCGGTGGGCTGCACGTCATGCAGGCTGGCGTCGTCCAGAAACAGGCGCAACTGCCCGCCATCTTCGGGCAACCAGGCGTTGTTGAGGTACAGCACAGCCGAGACCATGCGCCTGTCATCGTCGCGAAAGCGGTCGACGTGGCGCAGATAGAACGCCCCTGGCGGGTACAGTGCGAAATGGCTTTCGAAGTCTTCAAGCCCGAGAAACAGCCCGCGGTTGAGCGCCTGACGCAGGCTGTCCATCAACCCCAGATAACGATCGCAGGGCTCGGCCTGACCCGCTTCGATCCACTGGATGCGATCACCGCGAATGCCTTCGCGTATTTCCTGAAAGGGCCCGCGGCCCACAGCGGCAGGCGCCAGCTCACCTTCGGCAGCGCGCTGGCGACACTCGGCCGCCAGTTCCAGCGTCAGGCTGTCGGGCAGGAAAATATTCTGCTGCGACCAGCCCCGCGCAGCGAGGTCGTCGACGATTCGTAACAGCAGCGGGTGGTCGGGGGCGATTTGCATGGCGCATAGTATCCAGCCGCCTGCGCGCCGGGAAGCCTGCCCGTTGCATAGCGGCGCGGCTGATGAAATTTCAGCGGGGTCAGGCTCGACAAAGCCACGCTGGCACCGGGACAATGGCGGCCTGCCGACAGGAGTCCCTATGCGCCGTTTGTTTGTTGTTTTGTTGATGTGCTGCTCCCTGCCTGCGTGGGCAGACAGCTACGACCAGCTGTACCAGGTCGCCGGCTGGGCGCAGCAGCGCGCGCATTTCAACGATGCGCTCAAGGCTGCCCAGCAACGCTATCGCAACAGCCTGCCACCGGCAGTGTTTCAGGCGCTGGTCAACAACAGCAATCAGCGCTTTGCCGCCCAGGCCATGGACCAGCGCGCCGAACAGCGCCTGCGCCGGAACCTGCGTGACCCGGCCCCTGCCCTGCAATTCTTCCAGTCGCCGCTGGGACGCAAGATCGTCAACGCCGAACTCACCGCCACCCGCCCCGATCAACTGGCGAAAAACGCCCAGGGCCTGCCGAAGATTCAGGCCGACGCCACCCGCCAGCTGCTGATCGGCCACCTCGCCCAGGCGCTGCCCGCCAAGGAGGCCGGCGCTGAAGTCAGCCTGGCGATTGCCGGTGTTGCCGCCGACGGCCTGAGCCAGATGATCCCCGGCCTGCTGGGCGGCGGTCAGGCGCAAGGCATGCTTGATAGCCAGCGCCAGCGGCTGATGGCGCAGATCGCTGGCGACATGAACAACACCCTGCTCTACGTCTATCGCGACCTCTCCGATCCGGAGCTGGAAGAATTCTCGACCTTCGCCGAATCAACCGAAGGCAAAGCCTATTACCAGGCCGCCCTGGCCGCCATCCGCGCCGGGCTCGCGGTGGGTCAAAGCCCCGCGAGCCTGGCGCCGGGGCAGTGAAGCCTCACGGCATCTGCTGGTCCAGAAACGCCAGATAGCGCGCTCGCAGCTCGGGTATTTCGTTCGCCAGATGATGCCGGGCTGCGCTGATCATCAAAATCCTCGGCTGACGAAATTTCTGGTTGAGCACGGCCAGATTGTGGCCCCAGTCAACAGTCATGTCGGCTTCACCCTGAACGATGATCGGGCTGCGCGGGCTAGCGGGCGCGGCTTCGATGCGTTCTATCCAGCGCGCCAGCGCGCCAACCCAGGCCGTCGGCAGACGCTGCGGCTGTAACGGATCGGCCATGAGAAAAGGCAGAAACGCCGGCGCATTGGAGTTTTCGCTGAAGCGCCGGGCGATGCCGGTGACGAAAGGCTTTAGCAGGTAATAGCTCAAGCGCGACCAGCCCCAGGCCCGCGGCCGTACCAGCGGCGCCAGCAGAATCAGCTCGCCTTGGGCCGGGCTGTCGGCACCGCACGCAAGCACATGATCAAGCGCAATCGCGCCACCGGTGCTTTGCCCACAAAGATGCCAGGGCTGCGGCAACTGCAGCGTCCGGGCCTGGGCAAACAGCTCATGCAGCACAGTCTGATACTCGGCGAAATCGTTGATGCTGGCCCGCGATCCACTGGACAGGCCATGACCCGGCAAATCACAGGAGATAACCGCATAGCCCTTGCCCAGCGCCCAGTCGATCAAGTGCCGAAACAGACCCATGTGATCATAGAAACCATGCAGCATGAACAACGTCGCCACGGGCTGCGCAGGCATCCAGACCTGACCGACAATTTCGTAGCCCCCAACATCCATCCGGCCAAGCCAGCTGACAGTCGCACCCTGACCGAGATCGGCAAGACCATAAAAACGCTGATAGGCCAGCCCCACTGCGTCACACGGCCGAGCAGCGCTCAACGCAGGCAGACCGGCGCGCAAGGCATAAGGATCGAACGTCGCAGGCATGAAGGTTCCGGGCTGAAGGAAGGGCAGTGCAGCGATCTTCAGCTGTACGTCGACGTGTGGCAAGGGGTTGCGGCGAGCGAGATCAAGGTTAGCCGCGCGGACAAGGGATACGCCGCGCACGTAACACCTACTCAACCCCCCACCAAATCTGTAGCCTGCTGGCTTTGCCCTCTGATCGAGACGCTGGATGAAACGCAGCCTGATTATTCTCGCCTTCATCATTGCTCTGGTGATGGCCGCCGGGGCCTGGTATGTCCATGGCAAGCAACCTTTGCGCGACGGGGCTGTGGCGCTGGCGCATTTGCAGGCGCCGGTCAGCGTGCGTTATGACGAAAGAGGCGTGCCGCATATTCGGGCCGAGAACGAGGCTGATCTGTATCGCACGCTGGGTTATGTGCAGGCGCAGGATCGGCTGTTCCAGATGGAGATGATGCGGCGCCTGGCGCGAGGCGAACTGGCTGAGGTGCTAGGCCCCAAGCTGGTGCCGACCGACAGGCTGATGCGCAGCCTGCGCATCCGCGAGCATGCCGATGCCTACGTCGCGACGCATGACCAGCAGACGCCCGCCTGGCGCGCGCTGCAAGCCTACCTCGACGGCATCAATCAGTTTCAGGACAGCCACCCCAGGCCGCTGGAGTTTGACCTGCTGGGCATCGCCAAGCGGCCGTTTACCGCCGAAGACACGTTGAGCGTGGGCGGCTACATGGCTTACAGCTTTGCTGCCGCCTTTCGTACCGAACCGCTGCTGACCTATGTGCGCGATCAACTGGGCGCTGACTACCTGAAAGTCTTTGACCTCGACTGGCAGCCTTCAGGCGTCCTGAACCCGACCACCGCGCTGTCGAGTGCGGACTGGAAAAGCCTCAATCAGCTGGCTTATCTCAGTAATGCCGCGCTGGAGGATGCGGGCCTGCCCCAGTTCGAGGGCAGCAATGCCTGGGCGGTGTCCGGCAGCCGGACACAAAGTGGCAAACCGATACTGGCGGGTGATCCGCACATTCGCTTTTCGGTGCCGTCAGTGTGGTACGAGGCACACTTGTCGGCGCCGGGTTTCGAACTGTACGGCCATCATCAGCCGCTCAATCCGTTTGCGTCGCTGGGCCACAACATGGATTTCGGCTGGAGCCTGACCATGTTCCAGAATGATGATCTGGATCTGATCGCGGAAAAGGTCAACCCGCAGAACCCCGAGCAGGTCTGGTATCACGGCCAGTGGACCGACATGAGCCGCAGCACCCAGCAGATCGCGGTCAAGGGCGAAGCCCCGGTGACGCTGACCCTGCGCCGCTCGCCCCATGGCCCGATCATCAACGACGCGCTGGGGCCGCTGGCGGGCGACACACCGATTGCGATGTGGTGGTCGTTTCTGGAGTCTGATAATCCGGTCCTCGAAGGTTTCTACGAAGCGAACCGCGCAGACACCCTGGAAAAGATGCGCGCGGCGGCCGAGAAGATCCAGGCACCGGGTCTCAATATCGTCTGGGCCAACGCCCGCGGCGATATTGGCTGGTGGGCCGCCGCGCAACTGCCGATTCGGCCTGAAGGGGTGAACCCCAATTACCTGCTCGATGGCAGCAGCGAGCAGGCCGATAAGCTCGGTTTCTATCCTTTCAGCGCCAACCCCCAAGAGGAGAACCCCGCCCGCGGCTATATCGTGTCGGCCAATTTCCAGCCTGTCTCGCCCGGCGGCATGCCCATCCCTGGCTATTACAACCTGCCTGATCGAGGCCGCCAGCTGGACCAGCAACTGAGTCATCGCGCAGTGAAATGGAATCTCGAGAACAGCCAGGCGCTGCAGCTGGGGACGCAGACCGATTACGCCCGGCGCGTGCTGGAACCGCTGCTGCCGGTGCTGCGCGAGGTGATCAGCGATCCCCGTGAACAGGCGCTGGTGCAGCGTCTGGCCGAATGGCAAGGTGACTACCCTGTCGATTCGGTGGGCGCCACACTGTTCAATCAGTTTGTGTCTGACCTGGTCGAAGAAGTGTTCCATGACGAGCTCGGCGACGGCTTTTTCGAAACGCTGCTTTCGACCCGCGTGCTTGACGCCGCGCTGCCTCGGCTGGCGGCGGATGCGCAGTCGCCGTGGTGGAACAATCGCCACTCGCCGTTCGAGGAAAACCGGGCTGAAACGCTGAAAGTGGCGTGGCACGCAACGGTGTCTCACCTGACTTCGCTGTATGGCGCCAACGCGGATGAGTGGCTGTGGGGCAAGGCGCACACCCTCACCCACGCCCACCCGCTGGGCACGCAGAAGCCGCTGGATCAGCTGTTCAACGTAGGCCCGTTCGCCGCGCCGGGCAGCCATGAGGTGCCCAACAACCTGTCCTCACGCATCGGCCCTGCGCCCTGGCCTGTAAATTACGGGCCGTCGACCCGACGCCTGATCGACTTCGCCGACCCCGCCCATGCGCTGGGCATCAACCCGGTTGGGCAAAGTGGCGTGCTGTTGGACGCACATTATTCCGATCAGGCACAGACCTACATCGAAGGAGGGTACGTGCCACAGCATTTGAGTGAGGAGGATGTGGCGAAGAACACGAAGGGGACGTTGCGGTTGGTGCCGAAGCTGTAATCAGCTCACGCACCGCGTAGCTGTATGGGCCAACTTGTTGGCGAAGCGACCTGCCTGACACACCGCCTCGCTAACAAGTTAGCTCCTACAAATTATTCGTCAAATCCAACCACCAGCGTACTTATCGCGACTGCAGGAGCCAACTTGGTGGCGAAGCGACATACCTGACACACCGCTTCGCTAACAAGTTAGCTCCTACAAATTATTCGTCAAATCCAACCACCAGCGTCGTTATCGCGACTGTAGGAGCCAACTTGTTGGCGAAGCGCCATACCTGACACACCGCCTCGCTAACAAGTTAGCTCCTACAAATTATTCGTCAAATCCAACCACCAGCGTCGTTATCGCGACTGTAGGAGCCAGCTTGTTGGCGAAGCGACATACCTGACACACCGCCTCGCTAACAAGTTAGCTCCTACAAATTATTCGTCAAATCCAACCACCAGCGTCGTTATCGCGACTGTAGGAGCCAACTTGTTGGCGAAGCGACCTGCCTGACACACCGCCTCGCTAACAAGTTAGCGCCTACAAGTAATTCGTTGGGGCAACCACCAGCGTCGTTATCGCGACTGTAGGAGCCAACTTGTTGGCAAGCGACGCACCTGACACACCGCCTCGCTAACAAGTTAGCGCCTACAAGTGATTCGTTGGAGCAACCACCAGCGTACTTATCGCGACTGTAGGAGCCAACTTGTTGGCGAAGCGACCTGCCTGACACACCGCCTCGCTAACAAGTTAGCTCCTACAAATTATTCGTCAAATCCAACCACCAGCGTTGTGTCGCGACTGTAGGAGCCAACTTGTTGGCGAAGCGACCTGCCTGACACACCGCCTCGCTAACAAGTTAGCGCCTACAAGTGATTCGTTGGAGCAACCACCAGCGTACTTATCGCGACTGTAGGAGCCAACTTGTTGGCGAAGCGACCTGCCTGACACACCGCCTCGCTAACAAGTTAGCGCCTACAAGCCAGATGCGACCTTTCAGACCGGCGTAGCCGCGCGGCGGGGGTCGGGCTGTTTGTAGCTGTCGGCAGCGCTTTCTTCAATCGCTTGCTGAATGGCCTTCTTGCGCTGCTGTTCGGCACGGCGGGTAAAGAACCAGACCAGGAAGGTGGCACAGGAAACCGCCAGCAGGATCAGGCTCGCGACGGCGTTGATTTCCGGCTTCACCCCCAGGCGCACGGCGGAGAAGACTTCCATCGGCAAGGTGGTCGAGCCAGGGCCTGAGACGAAGCTGGCCAGGACCAGGTCGTCCAGCGACAGGGCGAAGGACATCATCGCCCCCGCCGCCAGTGAAGGCGCGATCATTGGAATGGTGATCAGGAAGAACACCTTCCAGGGCCGCGCGCCCAGGTCCATGGCCGCCTCCTCAATGGACAGGTCCAGCTCGCGCAGGCGCGCTGACACCACCACCGCCACATAGGCCGCGCAGAAGGTGGTGTGGGCGATCCAGATGGTGACGATGCCGCGCTCCTGCGGCCAGCCGATCAGTTGCGCCATGGCCACGAAGAGCAGCAACAGCGACAGACCGGTGATCACTTCAGGCATCACCAGCGGCGCCGTGACCAGCCCGCCGAAGAACGTGCGGCCCTTGAAGCGGGTGATCCGGGTCAGCACGAACGCCGCCATGGTGCCCAGCGCTACTGCAGCAATGGCCGTGTAGGTGGCAATCTCCAGCGAGCGCATCACCGAGCCCATCAACTGCGAGTTGTCCAGCAGGCCGACGTACCATTGCACCGACCAGCCGCCCCAGACCGTGACCAGCTTGGATGCGTTGAACGAATAGATGACCAGAATCACCATGGGCGCGTAGATGAACACCAGGCCCAGGACCAGCATCATGTTTGAGAATCGAAAGCCTCTCATGCCCTGCCCTCCAGCTCTTTGGCCTGACTGCGGTTGAACAGGATGATCGGCACGATCAGTATCAGCAGCATGATCACGGCCAGCGCCGAGGCCACCGGCCAGTCCCGGTTATTGAAGAACTCTTGCCACAGCACGCGGCCAATCATCAGGGTTTCCGGGCCGCCCAGCAGCTCGGGGATGACGAACTCGCCCACCACCGGAATGAACACCAGCATGCAACCGGCGATCACGCCGTTCTTGGACAGCGGAACGGTGATCTTCCAGAAGCTGTTGAAGTTGCTCGAACCCAGGTCGGACGCCGCCTCCAGCAGAGTAGGGTCATGTTTGACCAGGTTGGCATACAGCGGCAGGATCATGAACGGCAGGTAGGAGTAGACCACGCCAATGTACACCGCCAGGTTAGTGTTGAGGATCTGCAGCGGCTCGTTGATCAGGCCCAGCCAAATCAGGAAAGCATTGAGCAGGCCGTTGTTGCTGAGGATGCCCATCCACGCATAGACGCGAATCAGGATCGCGGTCCAGGTCGGCATCATGATCAGCAGCAACAACACCGTTTGCAGGTCCTTGCGCGCGGTCGAGATGGCATAAGCCATCGGGAAACCGATCAGCAGGCAGAGCAGTGTGCTGATGAAGGCCATCTTCAGCGAGCCCAGATACGCCGAGATATACAGATCATCGCCGGTCAGCAGCGCGTAGTTGGCGAAGTTGAGAACGACCTGGAACTTCTCTTCGGCGTAGCTGAAGATTTCCGTATAGGGCGGGATGGCGACGTCGGCCTCGGCGAAACTGATCTTGATCACGATCAGAAACGGCAGGGCGAAAAACAGGAACAGCCAGAGGAATGGCGCGCCAATGACCAGCTGGCGGCCATTGGGCGTGATGCGACCGAGCGCGCGCTTGATCTTGCGTAGTTTCATGAGCGCAATACCACGCCACTGTCGTCTTCCCACCAGACGTACACTTCATCGCCCCAGGTCGGCCGGGTGCCCTGGCGCTCGGCGTTGGCCACGAACGACTGCACCAGCTTGCCGCAAGGCAGTTGCACGTAGAACACCGAGTGCCCGCCCAGGTAGGCGATGTCGTGTACCTTGCCCCGCGACCAGTTGTACTCGAAGGCAGGCTGTTCGGTGGTCACCAGCAGCTTTTCCGGGCGCAGCGCGTAGGTGATGTGCTTGTCTTCCACCGACGTGGTCACGCCGTGGCCGACGTAAATGTTGCGCTCAAGCTCGGGGCTGCGGATCAGCGCGTGGCCTTCCATGTCCTCGATGACTTCGCCTTCGAACAGGTTGACGTTGCCGATGAATTCGCAGACCAGACGGCTGGTCGGGGTTTCATAGATATCGATCGGGCTGCCGATCTGGGCGATCCAGCCCAGGTGCATGATAGCGATGCGCTCGGCCATGGTCATGGCCTCTTCCTGATCGTGGGTCACCATGACGCAGGTTACGCCCACGCGCTCGATGATCTCCACCAGCTCCAGCTGCATCTGCGA
Organism: Pseudomonas viridiflava; assembly: GCF_900585905.1. Classification (GTDB taxonomy): domain Bacteria; phylum Pseudomonadota; class Gammaproteobacteria; order Pseudomonadales; family Pseudomonadaceae; genus Aquipseudomonas. Next base: position 77,239 of record NZ_UTVH01000121.1, on the reverse strand, counting down.
ACGCAGCTTCTTGTCCAGGGCGCCCATGGGTTCGTCAAGCAACAGCAACTTGGGTTTTTTCGCCAGGGAACGTGCCAGGGCGACCCGCTGGCGCTGGCCGCCAGACAGCTGATGCGGCTTGCGTCGGGCGTACTGGGTCATCTGCACCAGGCGCAGCATTTCCGCTACACGCTCGGTGACTTCGGCCTTGGGCAGCTTGTCCTGCTGCAGGCCGAAGGCGATGTTCTGCTCCACCGTCATGTGCGGGAACAGCGCATAGGACTGGAACATCATGTTGATGGGCCGCTCGTACGGCGGCATGTCGGTGATGTCGACCCCATCGAGGAAAATCCGCCCCTCGGTGGGCCGCTCGAAACCGGCCAGCATGCGCAGCAAGGTGGATTTGCCGGAACCGGAACCGCCCAGCAAGGCGAAAATCTCACCCTTGTTGATTTGCAGGGACACGTCGTCCACAGCAATCGTCTCGTCGAATTTCTTCGTGACCCGATCGATCTTGACCAGCACCTGTTTCGGCTGCTGATCGCCTTCGAGTGATTTCTTGTAGGCGCCGGAGGCAACTGCCATGGGTGAAACTCCAAACAGGTTTGCTGCCCGGCCTGCATGACCGGGCGCGAGGTCTTTTATTTACCGGACTTGATGCGGGTCCAGCTGCGCGTCATGACGCGCTGAATCTTGGGCGGCAGCTCGGTATTCACGTAGAGCCGTGCCTGCACGTCCTTGGGTGGATAGACCGCTTCGTCTTCACGAATATCCTTGTCCATGAACTCATCGGACGCTGGATTCGGGTTGGCATAGCCCACCTCATCACTCACCTGTGCGATCACCTTTGGCTCCAGCACATAGTTGATGAACGCATGGGCCTGTTTGGTGTTCTGTGAATCGGCAGGGATAGCCAGCATGTCAAACCACAGGTTGCCACCTTCTTTCGGAATCGCGTAGGCAATGTTCACGCCTTTCTTGGCCTCTTCAGCCCGGGCCTTGGCCTGGAACACGTCACCGGAAAAACCTGCGGCCACGCAGATGTCGCCGTTGGCCAGGTCAGTGATGTATTTCGAGGAATGGAAATAGGTCACATAAGGCCGGATCTCCAAGAGCTTGGCTTCGGCTTTCCTGTAGTCCGCCGCGTCGGTGCTATTGGGGTTCAGGCCCAGGTAATTGAGCATCGCTGGAAGCATCTCATCGGCTGAATCGAGCATCGCCACGCCGCAGCTTTGCAGCTTCTTGATGTTTTCAGGCTCGAACAGCACCGCCCAGGAATCAATCTTGTCGACGCCCAGTGCGGCCTTGACCTTCTCGACGTTGTAGCCGATGCCGTTGGTGCCCCACAGATACGGCACGGCGTACTGGTTACCCGGATCGTTTTTTTCCAGGCGCTTGAGCAGCGCCGGGTCGAGGTTCTTGTAGTTGGGCAGCTGACTCTTGTCGAGCTTCTGAAACGCACCCGCCTTGATCTGCTTGCCCAGAAAATGGTTGGACGGCACGACGACGTCATAGCCGGTGCGGCCCGCGAGCAGCTTGGCTTCCAGGGTTTCGTTGGAGTCGAACACGTCATACATCGGCTTGATGCCGGTGCTCTTTTCGAAATCGTCGAGGGTGGTTTTGCCGATGTAATCGGACCAGTTGTAAATATGCACGGCAGGCGCTGCCTGGGCAGCGATGGCCGCTGTCAGGGACGCCGCCGCAAACATGGATTTGGCCAGGAACGAAATAGACACGTGAACAATCCTTTTTTGAGTGGGGTCTGGTGCCCGTGTCGGCGAGCTGAACAGATCGCGGTCCGCAAAACCGGGGGCGCAACTTACCGTTGTTGACCGCGTATCGCAAAAAAACTTTCTGTGACAGTGGCTTGGATGCGTTGGGGCGTTGGACCTGCAGGAGCCAACTTGTTGGCGATGGCGGCGGCACATTCAATGAATAGGTGCCTGAAATACCGCTTCGCGAACACGTTCGCTCCTACAGGTCGAGACGCACTCGGGATTATTTGCCCGACTTAATCTTGGTCCAGCTGCGGGTCATGATGCGTTGCGTGGCAGCAGGCAGGTCGGCGATGGCGTACAGCTTGGCCAGCACGTCAGCCGGCGGGTACACGCCAGGATCACCGGTGATGTCCTTGTCGACCAGCGGGGTGGCCGCCGAGTTGCCATTGGGGAAACGCACTTCGTTGGTGATTTCAGCCATGACTTCCGGCTGCAGCAGGAAATTCATGAACTTGTAGGCGCCGTCGACGTTTTCCGCATCCTTGGGGATGGCGACCATGTCATAGAAGCTGCCCGCACCTTCCTTCGGAATGTTGTAGCTGACCTTGACCTTGCCACCGGCTTCTTCGGCGCGAGACTTGGCCTGGTAGATATCGCCCGAGTAACCGACCGCTACGCAGATGTTGCCGTTGGCCAGGTCCGAGATGTACTTGGAGGAATGGAAGTAGCCAATCGATGGGCGAATCTTGAGGAACAGCGCCTCGGCTTCAGCCAGTTGCTTCTTGTCCTGGGTATCGGTCGGGTAACCCAGGTAATGCAGGGCGATGGGCAGCATCTCGGTGGGCGAATCGAGGAAGCTGATGCCACAGGACTTCAGCTTGGCTGCGTTCTCGGGCTTGAACAGCAGGTCCCAGGAGTTGACCGGCGCGTCGGCGCCCAGCGCGGCCTTGACCTTGTCCGGGTTGATGCCGATACCAATCGAGCCCCACATGTACGGGAAGGCGTGCTTGTTGTCCGGGTCGCTGACCGATACTGCCTTGAGCAGGTCGGTGTTCAGATTCTTGTAGTTGGCCAGCCTGGACTTATCCAGCTCCTGGTAGACGCCCGCCTTGATCTGCTTGGCCAGGAAATTGTTCGACGGCACTACGATGTCGTAGCCGGACTTGCCAGCGAGCAACTTGGCTTCCAGGGTTTCGTTGCTGTCGAACACGTCATAGACGACTTTGATGCCCGACTCTTTTTCGAATTTGGAGATGGTGTCCTTGGCGATGTAGTCGGACCAGTTGTACACGTGCAGCACTTTGTCATCGGCCTGCGCAGCGGTGGCCACTACGCCCATGAGGGACAATGCCAGGAGGGTCTTGCCAAATTTTTTCATGTGTACAGCTCCAGTGTGTAAGGGGTAGTGGCTTGTGGCCTTAAGTCTATTCCATATCGGTGGGGCCGACTTGGAACTGCTGCTGGAATACGATGAGACTGCTGTGGGACTGCCGACCGGTCCCACAGCAGCACTCAAGCCTGGCCTTGCAACTGCGCCAGCGTGAGGTCCAGGCATTTGCGAGCTTTTTCAATCAATTCGTCGATCTCGGCAAACGTGATCACCAGGGGCGGCGCAATGATCATGGTATCGCCCACAGCCCGCATGATCAGGCCGTTGTCGAAGCAGAAGGTTCGACAAATCATGCCCGCGCCCCGACCCGTGTAGCGCTCGCGGGTGGCTTTGTCCCTGACCAGCTCGATGGCGCCCAACAGGCCGACACCACGCACTTCACCCACCAGCGGATGATCGTTGAGTTCACGCAGACGCTTTTGCAAATAAGGTGCCGTTTCGGCTTTTACGCGCTCGATGATCTGCTCGTCGCGCAGGATGCGAATGTTCTCCAGCGCCACGGCGGCCGCCACCGGATGACCCGAATAGGTAAACCCGTGGTTGAAATCGCCGCCTTCGTTGAGCACCGCTACAATTTCATCGCGCACGAGCAGGCCGCCCATGGGGATGTAGCCCGAGGTCAGGCCCTTGGCGATGGTCATCATGTCGGGTCGCAAGTCATAGAAATCGCTACCAAACCACTCACCGGTGCGGCCAAACCCACAGATCACTTCATCGGCCACGAACAGGATGTCGTACCGAGCGAGGATCTCTTTGATCTTCGGCCAGTAGCTGTCCGGCGGCACGATGACGCCACCGGCGCCCTGGATCGGCTCGGCAATGAATGCGCCGACGTTGTCCACGCCCAGTTCGAGGATCTTCTTTTCCAGTTGCTCGGCGGACCAGACGCCAAACTCGTCAGGCGTCATGTCGCCGCCTTCGCCGAACCAGTAAGGCTGCGGGATGTGCACGATACCCGGGATCGGCAAGTCGCCCTGCTCGTGCATATAGGTCATGCCGCCCAGGCTTGCGCCTGCGACCGTCGAGCCGTGATAGCCGTTGACCCGGCTGATGATGGTTTTCTTGTTCGGCTGGCCTTTGATCGCCCAGTAATGACGCACCATGCGCAACATGGTGTCGTTGCCTTCAGAGCCTGAACCGGTGAAGAACACGTGGTTCATGCCTTCAGGCGCGACCTGGGAAATGACCCGGGCCAACTCCAGCACCGGCGGGTGGGCGGTCATGAAGAACAGGTTGTAATAAGGCAGCTCGCGCATCTGTTTAGCCGCTGCATCAGCCAGCTCGTCGCGGCCATAACCAATGGCAACACACCACAGGCCAGACATGCCGTCGAGAATCCTGTGGCCTTCGCTGTCCCACAGGTAAACACCGCTGGCACGGGTGATGATGCGCGGCCCAACGTCCTTGAGCTGCTTGTAGTCGCTGAACGGGGCCAGGTGATGCTCGTTGCTCAAGGCCTGCCATTCGCGGGTTTGCGGATTGTTGGAACTCATACATGACTCCATATGCTGCATGACCATTCGCGATGGAATGCAATTTCCTGTAGGAGCCAACTTGTTGGCGAGGCGCCAGACCTGCTTGCTCAGGAACATTGTCTCGCCAACAAGTTGGCTCCTACAGGTTTGAGTTATCTCTCATCAAACCGCAAACAGCAGGAACTCACGCTCCCAGGAACTGATCACGCGCTTGAAGTTTTCGTGCTCGGCACGCTTGACCGCGACGTAGCCCTTGATGAATTTCTCACCCAGGTATTTCTCCACGGTCTTGCTGTTTTCCATCCGCTCCAGCGCATCTTCGATGGTCAGCGGCAGGCGCAAATTGCGTCGCTCATAACCACGCCCCACCACCGGCGCACTCGGGTTGATGTGCTCGACCATACCGATGAACCCACACAGCAGGCTGGCGGCAATCGCCAGATAAGGGTTGGCGTCAGCACCGGGCAAACGGTTTTCGACACGACGGTTCTGCGGCCCGGCATCCGGCACGCGCAGGCCGACCGTGCGGTTTTCTTCGCCCCACTCCACGTTAACCGGCGCCGAGGTATCGGGCAGGAAGCGGCGGAACGAATTGACGTTGGGCGCGAACAGCGGCAGCAACTCGGGGATCAGCTTCTGCAGGCCACCGATGTGCTGCAGGAACAACTCGCTCATGGTCCCGTCTTCATTGGAGAAGATGTTTTTGCCGGTGCGGATGTCGATGATGCTCTGGTGCAGGTGCATGGCGCTGCCGGGCTCGCCGGTCATTGGTTTGGCCATGAAGGTGGCAGCTACATCGTGCTTGAGCGCGGCCTCACGCATGGTGCGCTTGAACACCAGAATCTGGTCGGCCAGGGACAGGGCATCGCCATGACGGAAGTTGATTTCCATCTGCGCAGTGCCGTCTTCGTGGATCAGTGTGTCGAGGTCGAGGTTTTGCAGCTCGCACCAGTCGTAGACGTCTTCGAACAACGGGTCGAACTCGTTGGCCGCCTCAATGGAAAACGACTGCCGCCCGGTCTCCGGCCGCCCTGAGCGCCCGACAGGCGGCTGCAACGGGTAATCCGGATCGTCGCTGCGCTTGGTCAGGTAAAACTCCATTTCCGGCGCAACGATCGGCTGCCAGCCTTGATCGGCATACAGCTTGAGGACTTTTTTCAGCACGTTGCGCGGCGACAGCTCGATCGGGTTGCCCTGCTTGTCGTAGGTGTCATGAATCACCTGCGCGGTCGGCTCCACCGCCCATGGCACGACATACACGGCATTGGCGTCCGGGCGGCAGAACATGTCGATGTCCGCCGGATCCAGCAGCTCGTAATAGATGTCGTCTTCGACGTAGTCACCGGTCACTGTCTGCAGCAATACGCTCTCCGGCAAGCGCATGCCCTTTTCGGCAATGAATTTGTTGGTGGGGGAGATCTTGCCGCGAGTGATCCCGGTGAGGTCGGCAATCATGCACTCGACTTCGGTGATCTTGTGTTCTTTCAACCAATCGGTGAGCTGGTCGAGGTTGGCACTCATAAATACCTCAGGTGGTCAGAGTCCTGATCGCGAATCAGGCATGTGTTGACGCATCGGCGTCGCGTTGTGAAGCTCGTCATAGGGTTGAAAAGGTATTCGTGTAACGTTTTGTTTCATGTACGCACTAACGCTCGCGTCCAGCAAACGCTGGATGAACCTGCATGAAACGGCGGCCAATCCCGGAAACCGGCTCGCCAAAAGCCACGGCAGCACGAATAAACGGTAAGGTGGCGAGCGGGTCAAAAAGGTTTCGGGCAGTCTTCAGCCGGCAAGCCTGGCGCCTATAGTGAGCGGGTTCGACAATGGAAGGCGAATCGGTAAAGGACGCTGCGGCGAGCCTTGGCACGTGGCAGTCGGACGCAGGCAGCCTCTTCACCACGCCGGCCGCCATCAATGCGCTACTGACCTGTACGCGGCCACAGAGATGATTGGCGGGGTGAGCGTCCTGCACGTGGCAGGCGCGGGTGCCGATCAAGGGCAGGCGTGACATGGGACCCCCGTATTTGTTGCTGTTCTGGGTTGCGGTCGAGCTTAGCCTTGTTCATTTTTTTACACAACTGTCGCGTAAAACCTTGAACACGCCCTCTTGCAGCCCCGGCTAACGGTGTCTTGCGCTGTCAGGCACACGCCCTTATTTGCGGCAAAAACTGCCTTTTTGCGCTCTTTCAGGGCAAAGGGAGGCTCTATTGACTTCATCATGGCTTTCGGATTGACTGAATCCCGCAAAGCTCGATGATTGATATTTTTAACAACAAAGGTGTTGCATCATGTCGGTACCCCCGCGTGCCGTTCAGCTTAACGAAGCGAACGCGTTCCTTAAGGAACATCCTGAGGTTCTGTACGTTGACCTTCTGATTGCAGATATGAATGGTGTGGTGCGCGGCAAGCGCATCGAGCGCACCAGCCTCCATAAGGTTTACGAGAAGGGCATCAACCTGCCTGCCTCTTTATTTGCCCTGGATATCAATGGCTCTACGGTGGAAAGCACTGGCCTGGGTCTGGACATCGGCGACGCCGACCGGATCTGCTATCCAATCCCCGACACCCTGTGCAATGAGCCCTGGCAGAAGCGCCCTACCGCGCAGCTGCTGATGACCATGCACGAGCTTGAAGGCGAGCCGTTCTTCGCCGATCCGCGTGAAGTGCTGCGGCAGGTTGTGGCCAAGTTCGACGAAATGGGCCTGACCATCTGCGCCGCGTTCGAGCTGGAGTTCTACCTGATCGATCAGGAGAACGTGAACGGCCGACCACAGCCGCCACGCTCGCCGATTTCCGGCAAACGCCCGCATTCGACCCAGGTGTACCTGATCGACGACCTCGACGAGTATGTCGACTGCCTGCAGGACATTCTCGAAGGTGCCAAGGAGCAAGGCATTCCCGCTGACGCCATCGTCAAGGAAAGCGCCCCGGCGCAATTCGAAGTCAACCTGCACCATGTCGCCGACCCGCTGAAGGCGTGCGATTACGCGGTCCTGCTCAAGCGCCTGATCAAGAACATCGCCTACGACCATGAGATGGACACCACCTTCATGGCCAAGCCTTACCCGGGCCAGGCGGGCAATGGGCTGCACGTCCACATTTCGATCCTCGATCGCGATGGCAAGAACATCTTCACCAGCGAGGATCCCGAGCAGAACGCCGCGTTACGTCATGCCATCGGCGGTGTGCTCGAGACCCTGCCCGCGCAAATGGCCTTCCTGTGCCCTAACGTCAATTCGTACCGCCGCTTTGGCGCGCAGTTCTACGTGCCCAACTCACCGACCTGGGGTCTGGACAACCGTACCGTTGCGGTACGCGTGCCAACCGGTTCGGCTGACGCTGTGCGCATCGAACACCGGGTTGCCGGTGCAGACGCCAATCCGTACCTGCTGATGGCTTCGGTGCTGGCGGGTGTGCATCACGGCCTGACCAACAAGATCGAGCCCGGCGCGCCGGTGGAAGGCAACTCCTACGAGCAGCATGAACAGAGCCTGCCGAACAACCTGCGCGACGCCTTGCGCGAGCTGGACGACAGTGAAGTGATGGCAAAATATATCGACCCGAAATACATCGATATCTTCGTCGCGTGCAAAGAGAGCGAGCTGGAAGAGTTCGAACACTCCATCTCCGACCTTGAGTACAACTGGTATTTGCACACCGTTTAATAGCGGTGTTTCTGGTGAGAGCGAGCTTGCTCGCGAAGGCAGTGTTTCAGGCAGTTATGTGCTGAGCTGACTGACGCTTTCGCAAGCAAGCTTGCTCCCACCAAAAGTGGGCTGGCCCCAAGCATTTTGTTTACTTGCATGATGCCGCTAGTACAGCTCCTTAGAGACGCAAGAAAAATTATCAAATCGCAGTGAAAGCACGCGGGCATTTGTTGCTTATGCTGGATTATATCTGCCAATGTGAGTGTGTGCTGGCCGGGAGCGAGAGCGACCAGGTTGAACAATCAAATCTGTCGACGAATAGCCAATTGTTTTTTAATCCCCACATTAAACTTGGCTTTATAGTCGCGTTCAAAACGATCAAGCGCTTTTCGAGCCTCTGTCTCAAACTTTGCATATCTCTTGACGTGCGGGCTCTGCGGACCATACTTCGCCGCAGACTGCGCCATCATCATTATCGAATCAGTGCGATACTGATTTAACTGCTCATAGTGCAATTCAGCTGTTTCTTGGTAGTATGAAACGGTCCTACTTAATAATCCTCTTCTTCTATTATTACTCATTCTACCTAGCATTTTGGTGGCAGCATCCTTTGTGAGAAACCCCTTTGCATCGTGCAACCCAACTTTCGCCGTGGCACGACCGGCAGCCGAAGAAGAGGGCCCAGCTTGCGAGGCGGACAATTGTGTCACCGCGGGTGATTGCGGAGGCGAAACAGCAGGCTTGCCGGTTTTACCTGAGCGAATGATGTCGAACGCATCATCAAAGGCAATATTGCGGCGCACCCGCGGCCGACTAAGTCTGGCAACAAAGCGAAGTATCTGCGCTGCCAACCTAAAAGGACTATGCCCCGTCGGATCCGACCGATTAACCGGATCACCCGCACAATAGGCATACCCGTTAATTCCACCCTCCCCAAACGGACTCAAGCTGTCCGGACTATTAAACCGCATCAACATCGGGTTATACGCCCGGTAGCCATTGCCTAATAAATAATGCCCGGTCACCGGATCACGATGCTCGCCGTTAAAGCCCAGCAAGCTGGTAAACCCGCTCTCGGCCGGGAGATGGCCGTAGGGGTTGTACGCCAGCGGGCGGGGTTCGGGGGTGTCGAGCAGGTGCAGCACGGAACGCTGCTGATCCGTCGCCAGCAGGGTGGTTTCAATCGTTGAGCCTGTGGCCTGCTGCTGAGCCAGCAGTTGCTCTTCATGCTGAACAATACTGCGCGCAATAGCGCCCTGAATGACGGTTGCCAAGCGGCTCTTCTGATAAAAACGCAACGCGTCAGGCTGATCGACAGCGATGGTTCCAGCCAGGCGGTCCATAGGATCGTAGTGATAGCGGCAGAGCAGTGTCTGGGATGAAGTGGGCATGGCACTGCTCTCCTTGGACGACCTGTGACGTATGAATTGAAATTCATGCTGTAGGAGCCAACTTGTTGGCGAGGCGCCAGACCTGCTTGCTCAGGAACATTGTCTCGCCAACAAGTTGGCTCCTACAAAACGTAAATCCGCCTTGGACAAGGCTTGCTGCTCGACCACGAAGCAGCACATGACCGTCATTACCTGCGCCGCCCCCATCTGTAGGAGCGCGCTTGCCCGCGATGGCGGTGGTGTGGCTGCGGAATTTGTTGCGGATGTACCAGCCTCTTCGCGAGCAAGCTCGCTCCCACCGGGCTCGCTCCTGCAACATACTCCCGATTACCTGCAGGCTCAGTGCTCCTGCGGACAAACCGGAGATGCTGCCCTCACCCTTGCCTTCAGCATCGCCCATTCGAGCCCGTTGTACACCTGACAAAACTGCTAGGTTTTGACCGCGCAGGACAAAAAAACCCGGAGGGTTCAGCACCCTCCGGGGTTGTCTTTGCGTATCGGGCTTACAGTTTGGCGATGGACACTTCGGTGGACTTCACGAAGGCGATCACTTCGCTGCCCACTACCAGCTCAAGCTCTTTGACCGAGCGCGTGGTAATGACCGACGTCACCACGCCCGAAGCGGTCTGCACGTCGATTTCCGACAGTACATCGCCGTGGACGATTTCCTTGATAGTGCCTTTGAACTGGTTACGCACGTTGATGGCTTTGATAGTCATGATGATTTTCCTGTTTGGGATGAGGTCTAAGGGTCAATCAAGTAGCCCAGCGTAACTGCGTGGGCAGCGGAGAAACGGGTTCGGGTGCCGGCGGCGTGCCGGGCAGTGACAACACGCGCTCCAGCACCTGGGTTTCCAGTGCAGCCAGGCGCTGCGAGCCCCGGGCGCGAGGGCGTGGCAGGTCAATGAGCAGGTCCAGGCCGATACGTCCCTCCTCGATCAGGATCACGCGGTCGGCAATGGCAACGGCTTCGCTGACATCGTGAGTGACCAGCAATACGGTGAAGCCATGGTTGCGCCAGAGGTTTTCGATCAGTTGCTGCATCTCGATGCGCGTCAGGGCATCCAGCGCACCCAGCGGTTCGTCGAGCAGTAACAGGCGTGGCTGATGGATCAGCGCCCGGGCCAGCGCCACGCGTTGCTTTTGCCCGCCGGATAACGCAGCGGGCCACTCGTTGGCGCGCTCGGCGAGGCCGACGGCAGCCAGCGCGTCCAGGGCCTTGCCGCGCCAGTCACCACTGAGGCCGAGCCCGACGTTATCAATGATCTTTTTCCACGGCAGCAAACGTGCTTCCTGAAACATCAGGCGGGTGTCTTGCCGCGCTTGCGCCAGTTGGCCGGAGCCCGCCATCAGCTCGCCCTCCGTGGGCTTGTCCAGGCCTGCCAGCAGGCGCAGCAAGGTACTTTTGCCACAGCCGCTGCGCCCGACTACGGCAACGAACTGCCCGGCGGGAATGCGCAGATCAATGTCTTTCAGCACTTCGCGGCTGCCGAAGGTCTTTTTCAGTTGCTTGACCGCAAGTGGAATGCCCCGCAGCAGATGCGCTGGCGATTGCTGTTTCAGGCTGCTCATGCCGCACCTCCTTTGGTGACCTGGTAGGCCGGATGCCAGCGCAGGCAGATGCGTTCAAGCCCCCGGGCGGCCAGGTCGGCCAGCTTGCCCAGAATGGCGTAGAGAACGATGGCCAACACCACCACGTCGGTCTGCAGAAATTCCCGGGCATTCATGGCCAGATAGCCGATGCCGGAGCTGGCAGAAATGGTTTCGGCAACGATCAGCGTCAGCCACATGAAGCCCAGGGCGAAGCGCACACCCACCAGAATCGAAGGCATGGCCCCCGGCAGGATCACATGCCGGAACAGAGCGAAACCGGACAGGCCATAGCTGCGGGACATCTCCACCAGTGCCGGATCAATATTGCGAATGCCGTGGTAGGTGTTGAGGTAAATCGGGAACAGCGTACCCAGCGCGACGAGAAACACTTTGGCCGTTTCGTCGATGCCGAACCACAGGATGACCAGCGGAATCAGCGCCAGATGCGGCACGTTGCGGATCATCTGTACCGAGCTGTCGAGCAGGCGTTCACCCCATTTCGACAAACCGGTGATGAAGCCCAGCGCCAGGCCGATGCCGCCGCCAATGGCGAAACCCATTCCGGCACGCCAGCCGCTGATTGCCAGATGGGTCCAGATTTCACCACTGGCCACCAGATTGACGCCCGCGTCGATGACCGCACTGGGCGCTGGCAGAATTCGCGTCGACAGCCAGCCGGCGCTGACTGAAAGCTGCCAGATGACCAGCAGCAGCACCGGCAGCGCCCAGGGGGCCAGGCGCTGGATCCAGCGTTGTGCAGCAGGGGTACTCATGGAGTTGTCTCCTCAGGTCTGGCCGCTCAGGGCGCTTTCGCGACAGCAGCGGGCCGCGTCCAGACCACATCGGCGATCTTCAACGGTTTGGGGATCAACTTGAGCTGGTGAAAGGTGTCAGCGATCTTCTGTTGCGACGCCACCACCTCGGGGCTCAGGAACGACGCGCCGTAGCCCTGGCGCTTGACCGAGGTCAAGGTGATATCGGCAGGCAGGCCCAGCAAAGGCGCCACCTGTTGCGTCACTTCTTCGGGATGCGCCTTCGACCATTCGCCCACCGCGCGCACTTCTTCAATCAGCGCCTCAATGACCTTCGGGTTTTTCTCGGCGTAGGGCCTGGTGGCCAGGTAGAACTGGTGGTTGTCGACGATACCGTTGCCATCGCGCAGGGTCCTGGCCTGCAATTGCTCCTCGGCAGCCGCCTGATAGGGGTCCCAGATGACCCAGGCATCAACGCTGCCACGCTCGAATGCAGCCCGCGCATCCGCGGGAGGCAGGAACACGGTCTGGATGTCGGTGTATTTCAGACCGGCATCCTCCAGCGCCTTGACCAGCAGGTAATGAACGTTGGAGCCCTTGTTCAGGACGACCTTCTTGCCCTTGAGATCCTTCACCGAACTAACGGGCGAATCCTTGGGCACCAGAATCGCTTCACTGGCGGGCGCAGGCGGCTCGTAGGCGACATACAACAGATCAGCGCCAGCGGCCTGGGCGAATACGGGCGGGGTTTCGCCGGTCACACCGAAATCGATGGAGCCGACGTTCAGGCCTTCCAGCAACTGCGGCCCGCCCGGGAACTCGGTCCACTGCACCTGCACACCCTGCTCGGCCAGCCGCTTCTCCAGCGACCCCCTGGCCTTGAGCAGCACCAGCGTGCCGTACTTCTGGTAACCGATGCGCAGGTTCTCTGCCTGCGCCTGAGTCACTACGCCAAAGCAGAGCGCTGCGGCGAGCAACGCGGTCAGACCCTGACGCAATGTTCTGTTTTTCAACGTACCTGTGCGCATGGCGCGCTCCCTCGACAGTCGTCTTCATGACCGGGCCTGGAGCCCACTAGGAATCGACCATAACAGGCGTTTAATATATCTATAAATCTTATTTATTCATTTAGTTAGCACTAAATAGAATATATAGCCAGGGTTCACGGACGCCCACTCTGAGCGCGCAGGGTGGTGTCGGCGGCCGGGACAGAGAACAGGGAACTCCCCAGCACCCCACGACCACACAGGTTCAAATCCGACGCCCTGGAGAAGGCCCGTCGCTAACAATATCTTTGGTTAGAGCACTTTCTCATGCATGCCCGTCGCACCCTCAATACCTGGCTTTCCCGAATAAACCCTGACGACCCCGCGCTGGTTCTGGACCCCCATGGCCAATGCCAACTCGCGCGCACCCCGGAAGAGTTGTGCACAGTGTTCGTGCCAGCCGAAAGCAGCGAAAGCGTGGTGCTGTACAGCCACGTCTGGCATCTGACCAACGACCTCAGTCCGGCGCAATACGAAGCCCTGCTGGCGCTGAATCTGATGGGCATCAAGACCTTCGAATGCACCCTGGGGCTGGATGCGCACTTGCGCAGCCTGGTGCTTTCTTACTCGCTGACGCTGGCGGGCTGCGAGCTGGAAGGCTTCTGCACGGCCGTGGACAACTTCTTCAGCGCTGCGGCCAAGGTGCGCGCAGAGATTGCAGTCATCGTTCAGCAGCAAACGCCTCGCAAACCTGCCATAGGCTCCGGCGCAGCGCCACTCACCGGCAGCCAGCTGCAACAGATGCGCTTCGATGAAAGGCACAGGAAGTAACCGTTGATGAAGTCGGCCAATGTCATCGGCCGGCTAGCCCTTGTTCAAGCCGGAGATAATTCCATGCAATCTATCCGTCCTAATATCACCAACTTCCGCCACGCCCTGCGCGCCTCCGTTGTAAGCGGCCCAATGAGTGACAAGCTGGAAAGCCTGCGGGGCCTGACCGGCAGTCAGGCGCCAGACTCCGTGCGATACCTGACCTATGACGCACGAAACAACGTGGGTTTCATGAAGCGTTCAGACGCCGACCCCATGGCTAGCATGAAGCACGTCAGCAGCCTGACGTCGGCCATGGCGGCTGGGGTCGGGCAGAAGCGTCAGAAGTTCACCCTGGTCGATACCGACAAGTTCGAACAGCTCAAGAGAGACAAGTCACTGGAATTTGTCGGTTTCCACGGCACTGCCAGGTTCGCGCTTGAGAAGCTGGAGGAAGGTTTTGAAGGGGATAATACCGGGAAATACACCGGCGGACGCTCGGGGGGTGGCAAAGGTATTTACACCGCCACCTCCAATGAAGCGACCTCGCCGGAACAGGCCGAAGACGCCTTGAAAACAGCCAAGCACTATGCACGGCGAGCCTCCGTGGGCGAAGCCTTGGCATTCGATCTGGACACCAGACAGGTCATTCTGGCTTTCTACCGCGCTCCAAAGGAAGGCCTGCAAACCAGGGATATGCCCGCCGAGGTGCAAGGCGATAGCGCGAAGCACGATCCATTTCGAGAGCAGAATCCTGCCGACGAATACAATCTGGGGGCCACGCCGCTTCCCAATCGGCTGAAGGGTGTGAATGCCACCACCGTCCTGATCACTGACAAGGCGCTGGATAGCGAAGGCCTGGAATACTACGCCGTAGAATTCAAGGCCAAGCCAGAAGCCACGTGATCAATGGGGCGTCTTGGTCAGCGCCTGGCCCTCACCGCGCGATGTTCAGAGGACTGGCATGGCATTAATCGATACTCAGGCACTAAAGCTCGCCTGCGGCAATTGCGAGCAACCGTTCTTGGCAGCGCTGGGTGACGTCAAGCTCAGCAACCGCTGGATTGCGTGCCCGTGCTGCGGGCGTCGCGGCCAGATCGACAAGGCCCGCTTCGAGGCCATCGTCGCCGGTTTCGAGCGCAGGCACGAAGGACCCGGCGCAAAGGCGCGGCGGGTCCTTGAGACATTATTGAAGAAACGCGATTAGGCCGTCAGCGCCGCAAACGCGGCTGATGCCACCGGAGTCAGACGCTCTGGCGACGCTGCTGATAGACCCAGTCGACTATTTCGCCATCCGGGGCATAGCCGCTGACCGTCTCCCGAAGCAGCTTGCGGACTTGATCGTAGTCATCCTGATAGACCGCCGAGACCAACGCCGAGATCTTCTGCTCAAGCTCCACCCAAGGCAGGAAATCCTCGTGGGCGCTCATGATCATCGGGTGGCCTGTACTGACCACATTTTCGCCGATCAGCAGCTCTTCATAGAGCTTCTCGCCAGGCCGCAGCCCGGTAAATTCAACGGCAATGTCGCCATGGGGATTTTTGTCAGAACGGATGCTCAGCCCGGACAGGTGAACCATTTTTTCCGCCAGCTCGACGATCTTCACCGGTTCGCCCATATCGAGCACGAATACATCCCCACCCAACCCCATGGAGCCGGCCTGGATGACCAGCTGCGCGGCTTCCGGGATGGTCATGAAGTAGCGAGTGATGTTCGGATGCGTGACGGTGATAGGCCCGCCCGACTTGATCTGCCGGTGAAACAGCGGAATCACCGAACCCGACGACCCAAGCACGTTGCCAAACCGCACCATGGTGAACCGGGTTTTGTTAACAGAGGGCAGCTGGCCGCGATCACCCGACAGCACCGGAGCCTCTTCGCGGCTGAGCGCCTGCAGGGTCAGTTCGGCAAGGCGCTTGGTGCTGCCCATGACATTGGTCGGGCGCACGGCCTTGTCAGTCGAGATGAGCACGAAGTTGGCGACGCCCGCCTTGATTGCCGCCTGCGCGGTATTCAGCGTTCCGACGACGTTGTTGAGCACGCCTTCGGCAATGTTGTGTTCCACCATGGGCACATGCTTGTACGCCGCAGCGTGATAAACGGTGTCGACGTCCCAGGTTCTCATGACGTTGAGCAACTTGGCCTCATCGCGCACCGAGCCCAGGACCGGCAGCACGCGCACGGAAAGGGACTCGCGCACCACCCGCTGCTCCAGCTCCGACTGGATCGTGTAGAGGTTGAACTCACTGTGCTCAAACAGCAGTAACGTCGTGGGCTTGAGCATCAGGATCTGGCGACACAGCTCCGAACCGATCGATCCACCTGCCCCGGTCACCAGTACGGACTGACCGGCGATGCAGCGCTCCAGCAGATGCTCCTGAGCCGGAACGGCGTCCCGCCCGAGCAGATCGGCAATGTCGACCTCCTGGATGTCATCGACCTTCACCCGCCCGCTGGCCAGGTCCATGAAGCCCGGGACGCTGCGAACATGCAGGGGATATTTTTCCAGTAGCTCAAGGATCTCCCGCCGCCGGGTTCGGCTGGAAGACGGGATGGCCAGCAGGATTTCCTGGGCGCCCGTGGTATCGATCATCTTCTGGATGTGCCTGGCTTTATAGACCTGCAGGCCCGAGATGACTCTCTCGGCGATACCGGAATCATCATCGATGAATGCAACGGGCCTCATCACACGGCCCATTCGCAGCGCGGCGACCAGCTGATTGCCAGCGGCACCCGCACCATAGATGGCGACCCGGGGCAGACCATTGTCGCGCCGGGTGAAGGGCACGTGCTGCGCAGCCGTGAACCAGTCACCGAGAAAATACTGGCGCATAACCAGGCGCAGGCCGCCGATCATGATCAGGCTCAGCCACCAGTAATTGAACAGAATGGAGCGTGGAATCACCACCTGGTGGTTGCTGTACCAGTAGACCACCGCCCCCAGGATAAGCGTCGACAGGCTCACTGCCTTGAAGATAGTGATCAGCGCATCATTGCCGAAATAGCGCATGACCGCCCGGTACATGCCGAAGCGGATGAACAGCGGGATGGCCACCACGGGCGCCACCACAAACAGCCACAAATGATGGGCTATCGGGTTGAACATTTCGTCCACACCGAGGCGTACGACAAACGCCAGCCACATCGCAAACCAGACCAGAAACAGATCCGCTGCTACCTGTAAAAGCCGCTTCTTGCTGCGCGGCAGCGCCAGCAACCGCGCACGAACCTCATTCATCAAGCTTTCCATCTTTAAAGTCCATACTCACTGGCAGATCGGCATCAAGCTCTGTTCGGTACTGAAGGCCAAGCCATCAAGCCGCCCCTTCGAGCTCCCCGGCCTTGTACCTGACGGCCAGGGCGATCAGCGGAAGATACGCGATCAGCAGGCCAGTAACGCCGTCGAGGTAGTGCAAGCCTACGCCGATAGCCAGTGGCAGCAACCACAAGACGTTGATCACCACCACCGCAAGGGTGACAGGCTTGTGCTTGCCATACAGACGCGACGCAAATTGGTAGCCATGGCTGCGATGAGCTTCATAGACCTTGTCCCCGCGCACCAGTCGGCGAATCAGCGTGAACGTCGCATCGACCACAAAGACGCCAAGCAGAATCAGCCAGGCAAACAGAAACTCCGACCCTGCCCACGCGGCCTGGATAGACAGGCAGCCGAGGATGATACCGAGAAATCCGCTGCCCGCGTCGCCCATGAAAATCTTCGCGGGGGGGAAGTTCCAGAACAGAAACCCCACCACTGCCATGGCGAGCAGCAGCGGGGCGTAGATGAGCTGATCCTGCCCGGAAAGCCAGTAGATCAGACACACGCCGAGGCAGGCACAGATGGCTTCGAAGCTCGCCAGACCGTCGATGCCGTCCATGAAGTTGTACAGGTTGAGCATCCACACCAGATAAAAGGCAGCCGCTACGGCACCGAACCAGCCGAGATCGACGCTGTAGCCAAACATCGTCAGCGGCGCGAGCCCACCGAGCCAGAACAGCGCCCAGATCGCCGCTGCAAAGTGCCCCAACAGGCGCCAGCGCGCCGCGATGTGGCCATGATCGTCCATGAAACCCACCACCGCGATGAGGGTGCCAGCACCCAGATAAGCGAGCAGAACTGGCCAGGCTTGCATCCCGAAAGCGCCCAACAGAAGCAGGGCCAGAATGAACGCAACGACAATCGCCACTCCCCCACCCCTGGGCGTGGGGATGGAATGCGAGCTGCGGGCGTTGGGGATGTCGATGATGCTGCGCTTGAGCGCATAGATGCGCAGCAACGCGGTGAGGCCGTATGACAACAGCGCGATGACGGGCAGCAGATACCAGAAACTCATTTCACAGACTCATTCAGAAAGTGCCGGGCGGTCTCGTTCAGCGCCTCGTCTACCGTTACCGCAGGCGTCCACCCCAGCAATGAGCGTGCTTTATCAGTACTCACCTGCAGAGAGCCGCACAAGCGCTGCGACAGGGATTTCTTTCCCAGCAGATTGGCTGTGTTCGTCAACATCCAGGCTGGTACAGGCAACAGGCGTGCAGGCCGCTGCAGCGCGCGCCCAAGCTTTTGCAACAACTCGGTGGTCGAGACATCGTGGCCGTCACTGATCAGGAAGGTTTCCCCAGCAGCCTTCGGATGAAGCGAGCACAGTCGAATGAAACTCACCAGGTTCTCCAGAGCCACAAGACTGCGCTTGTTGTTCAGGGCACCGAACGGCAGCGGTACCCCCTTGCGCAGCCATTTCATCATGCTCGCAAAGTTCGCCCTGACGCCTGGCCCGTACACCAGCACGGGACGAATGATCACCACCTCGAGCCCCGTTTCGGCGGCGATGGCTTTAAGCCCCTCTTCGGCTTCCCATTTGGAAATCCCGTAAGGGTCCACCGGGCCAGGCGTGTCGGTTTCGCGGTAGACCTGGCCAGGGATCGTACCTTCGCCATTGACCTTGACCGAACTGACAAATACAAACCGCTTCACCCCCGCCGCCGCCGCGCTGCGCGCGAGCTGCAGGGTGTGGCCCACGTTAACGCGGCGGAATGCGGCAAGCGGATCCGGATCAGTGTCGTTCATCACATGAACCCGTGAGGCGAGATGAACCACGACGTCAATGCCCACCAGAGAAGGGTGCTGCGGATCAATCGCCGAAAAGTCAGACAGCACGCAGTACTGAGCGCAGGCAGGCGTGCCGACTGGCGCCGCGCGCAGCAACGTGCGCACCTCAATGGCCGGATCAGCCGATAGATAGTCGACCAATCGCCTGCCGACGAAACCTGTGCTGCCGGTAATCAAAAGCTGTGTATTCATTTTTTATGTTTCACCAGTGCCAGGGCCAGGCACAGCGCCCCGAATACGTACTTGTCTCGCGGCCTTCTGCGGCAACGAGCACTGTCCTTCATCAATCGCAGCAATTGCAGCCGGCCCAGCCCGATCCAGCCTCGCACGAACGGGCTATCGGCCATACCGACGAGGCTGGCGATCTTCGCCGCCTGATTCAAATACCAGCCATCAAAGACCTGAGCCAGCCGGGCCTTGAACGCTTTGGCGCCCTGATTGACGCCCACCTGATTACTGGCGTGCTGCCGATAGCGCATCGAAGGCACACCATCAATGTGCCAGCGATAACCGTTGGCCCGACTGAACGCGTAGAAATACCAGTCGTGCAGGGTGACCGTCTGCACTTCGGCAAACTTGCCAGTTACATGCTGCTGCAGCGCGATGAACAGGTCACGGGTGAACACATAGGTACACCCCGGTCCAGCTGCTTCAAACAGGAAGTCGTAGGTCGTCTGCGGCTGGGACTTCACCACCGTCTTCTCGACGCCGCTCGGCCAGAACGCCTGGACATCACTGGAGTAGCCATCCACCCGCGTGGCGTTGATGACATTCACGGCGCGGATCAGCTTGTCCGGGTGCCAGATATCGTCCTGGTCAGCGAGGGAGAAATAGTCAAAGTCGGCCAGCGGCGCGTCGTGCACCAGGCGGAAAAAATTGCGCGCAGCGCCGCCAAAACGTTCACCCGATGGCAACACGAACACGCGGGGCTCACGCGAAGCCAGCGCAGTCGCCCATTCCTGCGTCCCATCCGTGGACTTGTCGACGCTGATCGCGACAGTCACTGACACTTCCTGCTGAGCGAGGATCGACTGGACCTGCTCCTCAATCCATTGCAGACCGTTGTAAGCAGCCAGCAGTACCAAAAAACGCGGTTGCATAAATCTACCTCAATCCTGCGACCTCTCGGCCCATTGGGAAGCGGGTGTCAGTGGACGGGGCCCAGACTGGCCTTGGCGCCGTGGCGAACACCCCGAATCATCATGCTGAGCGACTTCTTGCGATCAGTATCAATCATCAGATTGACGACGAAACGAAGCATCAGGGCCGTGATCATGCGCCGCTTCCAGAGCGCGGGCGTGTGCGGCATGCGGCAGACAGCCACCGTGTTACGAAAGAAAAAATAACGGCGCACGGGGGAGTATCGGAAAAAGCTGAGCCCCAGGAATTTCACCGGAGGCGCATCAGACAGGGCGTGACCCATTTGCACGTCCAGGCAGCCATACAGGCTGTAGCCTCGATCCCGAACCCGGAAACACCATTCGGTGTCAGTGAAGTCAACAAACATGCCTTCGTCATACTGGATGCCTTGCACCCAGGCCTGAACGTCAACAAACATCCCGGATGTGATAAGCGCGTCGGCCTTCACCAGACCATGAGCATTGTCACTTTCAAACACCGGCTTGATGCTGCCACCGACGGATGTATAAAAAGGGAAATTGATTTCCTTGCCATCACGACGGTCAAAGAACGCCGGGCTCACCGCAATGGCCTTGTCATCAAGACGCTTGGCGTTATCCATCGCCTGGTGCAACCGTTCGATAAGGTCGGGCTGAGCGTGGCTGTCCTGGTCGAAGGTGACAACGTACTGGCAATCAGCGGCGACTGCGATACCAAACCCTGCATTGAGAGCGGCGCCCAAGCCTTGATTGCCGAGCATATTGTGATAGATCAGCTTTTCGCGAGCGTCGGTAGAATTGCGCAGCACCTCTGCGCCGCCACCATTATCCAAAAACACCAATACATCAACCTGCCTGCCAAGCGAAAGTAATAGATTATCCAACACTTCCAACTCAGGTAAATAACCCACTACAACCGCTGCCACTTTACTCACGAAAACCTCGATTTCTAAAAGCCTGGAACCTGGATAACAGAAAGATCTATCAATCTCGCGTCGGCAAAATAGCTGATCCAGGTAAACATGGAGCCCAGCGCTATCAGCACCGCTGGCTTGTAAAGCTTATCAAGCGGACCTCTCGTGACGGACAGGGCCAAAATTGAAAAAAACAACGAAATATCCGCCACCCTTACCGCTGCCGCTGGCATCCGGGCCATCGTAAAGTACAGAAACAACATACCGAGAGAGTAATAGGCAAATAGCTTCGCCGACCGGGTTCGGGACCACTGCACATACAGAAACGTCACGACAACAAACAAAACCTTCAAGGAGAAAGGGTTGAACTTCTCCACGTACACATCAGCCGCATAAGAGGCATAGTAAGGCATGTACTCCAACAGCAAACCAATGACCACAAGCCCGGCAACCAGAATCAAATATTTCAAGGTATTAAAATATCGCTGCAACAACCACAGACCCGCGACGATGAAACTGACATTGTGCAGCAGAATCGCCAACCCAAAATACAACAGCGCCTTGGATTTCTTTCCCTCGATAATTGCCAGACAACACACCGCCACTGCCGCAGCGTTTCTTATCTGCGTCAACTCCCAAAGCGGGAACAAGATTAGAAAATAAAGAACACCAAAATATACCCCACTGGCAACACTGACATCTGGAAGCCTTCGAATCAGTACATATTTACTGTACACCGCAATAAACGCATATACGAACAGCACCCCCAAAAAACCAATACCTGAAAACTCGAGTAGCCACGAGAGTAGCTTGTACCCCCATTCAACATTGACGTCTTGACCCGCAATGATCGATGTATAGTACTCGGCGTAGTTTTGATAATCCTTGTCCAGGCCTAATGGACGCAGGGCGACGACCGTCGAGACCAGCGCAATGAGCCAGAAGGCGACTATCTGGCCAGTCGTGGTCACATGCCAGGGTCGCCGACGTGACACTTCTACAGCGGTGCTCTCTGCGCAAGGCCTGGACGAATTGCGCTCAGGAATGGGCTGGACTGTATTGCTCATCGCTTTATCTTTACCGAAATATATCTAACCGTAAACCTGACTAAATACAGAGCCGCCTGCCAGTAAACCTGGACGCTGTGCCCTTTTAATAAGTGGGTGCCTTTTTTTATCTGGCCCGAGCGAACAGCACCGAGAAAATGCAATATAAGGACTTTACCGAGCGCTTTGGCGTGAAGGTCGTAGGGCGCCAATGTGTCAAACATCTGCTTCACAATGAAAAAATGCCGCTCGACATTCTTATAGCTATTGGTTCCATGCTGACGGTACTTAACCACCCACGTATCAGGTTTGAACAGGAAATCCTTTCCAACCACCGGGTAGCGCGTCAACATTTTTACGAAGGTAGGATAATCGTCCAGCAACAGATTATGATCCCACCCGCCAATGGCTCTCAACGCACTCGTTCTGAAGACAGTAGACTGCAATAGAATGGGCTGTGGATAATCAAGAAACAACGCTTGCGAGCGCTTCGACTCAGGCAGTGCAAAAAAACGCGAATGCCCTTCGCCATAGACCGGACTGTCCAGCGTTGGATTTTCAGGGAAATAGTTGACGCCTCCAGCGATGCAGAACTGTGCATCCGGGTTCTTTTCCAATAGGCCGACACACGCCATCAGACCTTGGGCAATGGGAACATCATCCGACGCCACAATATAAAAATAGGCCGTGTCGACGATCGAGAGAGCCAATATCAACGAAGACACCAGTCCCCCGTTTGACTTCGCTATAACGTCCACACTGTCGGATGGATACTCGGCCATATACTGCCTGACCACACTGAGTGTCGCATCTTTAGACCCGTCATCTATGATCAATACCTTTACGCCAGGAAGCGCAAGCTCCCTCGCAGCCGCCAAGCACTCGATGACATAAGCCTCATGATTGTAGGCGGGTATGACGATCGTCAGCATAACACTCCCTACCCCGCTGCCGCAGGACGCGGACCGCATACGCTCACAAAGTAATAACGGGTGCAGAGAATCATCACTGCCCAATACAATGCGTAGTTAACAGCGTAGGCGATTGATACACCCTTTAGCCCATAGAGCGCTACAAAGTATTGACTCAGCAATACAAACGATACGGCAGCCGCCACCTCTGTCACCATGAAGGTTTTATACATCGCCTTGCCAAGGATTAAATAAGCCAAAATCCAGCTGCCAATCTTCAACGTATCCCCAAGCATTTGCCAGCCAAACAGCTCTCGCATTGGTCGGAAATCCTGAGTAAACAGGATGCTGATGATTAAGTCCCGGCACAAATAAATACAAAATGCGACAACAATCGTCGCGGGTATGATCAGGCGGTAGCCACGAACAATTTCAGCCTTCAACTCGTCAGCGTATTTCAGCTCGGATAAGCGAGGGAGGTAATAAACGCCCAACGTTGTGGTCACAAACAGCAGATAAGCAGAGCTTAATCGCCACATAGCCTCCCAGTACCCCGCTGCGTCCTGGCCAAGACTGCCAATGAGATGCTGCCTGATCAGAATATTGGTAGCGGGCATGCAAATCGCTGCAGTCAGCGCCATGAGCGTGAATTTTGCCAAATTCACCACCGTGGCTTTGTCCATGGCTCCAAAAAAGTAGCTGATTGAAAACCACGACGTTTTTCTGCACAGCATGAACGTGACGAGGAAACTGAGCGATTGGTAAATGGCAAATGCGGCTAAGGCGCCATATAAACCAAAAAAAGCGGCCATGAAACCCGTGACGACCAGAGAAAAAACGCTGCCTCCGATATTCGCAATCACATACCTCTTTATATCTTTTTTCCCATTCAACACCGCCAATAGCAAAGCATTGAAGTTGAACAGGATCAACGTGACCGCGAACAGTACAAATACGCCGGAATAATCATCAACCCCGAAAGCCCACAGGGACAATTGGTTCGCAAACACCACGATCAAAATCGATACGATCACAGAGCCAATGCTGACGACGGTCCCCGCCGTGCGCCACAAAACATGCAGACGAGCTGCGTCCTCTCCGATTTCTGCCGTGTATTTCGTGACTCCGGTATTGATGGCGCCGCTGGCGAACATCGTCAACATTTGAATAGCATTTTGAAACTGCCCAACCGCTGCGTACCCGGAAGGTCCCACATACACAGCGAGGACTTTATTCAGGCCCAACAAAGTGATCATCTTGATAGCGACAGCAATACCATTCAGCAAACTGGTTTTAATCAGGTTCATAGCGTTCCTGATTGGAAGCTATTGCACGCCTTCACCACTGCTTCGGCGTCACTCAGCGAAAGAGTCGGCCCAATGGGCAGGCTCAGAATTTGCTGATGGATCTGTTCCGATACCGGGAATGAAGCGTCGCTCCACTCGGCATAGGCTTTTTGATGATGCGGCGGGATGGGGTAGTGGATCAGCGTTTGTACGCCCTGATCAGCAAGGTGACGCTGCAAGGCGTCGCGATCCTCGCAGAGCACTGTGTAGACGTGCCATACGTGACTCAAATTGCCAGCAACATCGAACGCAGTCGTTACAGGTGTACGGATAGCGGGATTGGCTATCGTGCGGGTATACACATCAGCAATCACGCGACGATGCTCAGTCTGCTCATCCAGATACTTCAGCTTCACCGACAGGCAAGCCGCCTGGAGTTCGTCCAGTCGACTGTTCACGCCGCGATAAAGGTTTTCATACTTTTTGTGCGAACCATAATTGCGCAGTGCTCGCAATGTGGTGGCCAACAGATCATCGTTCGTGGTGATTGCACCGGCGTCGCCCAGCGCACCCAGGTTCTTGCCTGGATAAAAGCTGAAGCCAGATGCGTGCCCCCAGCTGCCAGAACGTCGGCCATCAATGCTGGCGCCATGGGACTGGGCAGAATCTTCCAGAACCAGCAATTCGCGCCGCTCTGCCAGCGCCATGATGGCGGGCATGTCAGCGAGACGGCCGTACAAATGCACAGGCAGAATCGCCTTGGTTTTTGCAGTAATCGCAGCCTCGGCTTTTACCGGGCACATATTGAATGTGGCCGGATCGGGCTCGACCAGTACCGGCACCAGGCCGTTCTCGGAGATCGCAAGAATACTGGCGATATACGTATTGGAAGGTACCAGTATTTCATCGCCAGCCTGCACATACCCGAGCTCTTTCCACGCGCGGATAACCAGCACCAGGGCGTCAAGCCCGTTGGCGACGCCGATGCAGTGTTGGGTGCCGCAATAATCGGCGAAGCTGCTTTCAAAGGTCTGCAGCTCTGTGCCGCCGATGTACCACCCGGAATCAATGACGCGCGCGCAGGCCGCTACCAGCTCGTCACGGCAGGACTGGTTGATTTCCTTCAAGTCTAGAAAACTGATCATTCGCTCAGGTACCTGATAATTTTTGTGGATTGCCAACCAATATTGCGTGTTCCGGGTCATCACTCATGACAGCAGCACCCGCACCGACCATGGCGGCTTCGCCAAGGTTAATGCGGGCTACTATCGGAACGCGACAGACTGATCAGCCGACAAAGGCTGACTCAGCCTTAGACGCCATCATTCTCTTTCAACAGCTTCAGCAGATACTGGCCATAACCGGTTTTCTTGAGCTTCTCGCCCTGCTCCTTCAACTGCGCAGGCGTGATCCAGCCTTGAGCAAATGCGATTTCTTCAAGACAAGCCACTTTCAGGCCCTGACGATGCTCGATGGTGTGCACGAACTGGCTGGCTTCCAGCAACGATTCGTGGGTGCCGGTATCCAGCCAGGCGAACCCGCGCCCGAGCATTTCAACCGTGAGCGACCCGTCTTCCAGATAAGCGCGATTCACGTCGGTGATTTCAAGCTCGCCGCGCTCTGATGGCTTGATATTCTTGGCAATGTCCACAACCCGGTTGTCATAAAAGTACAACCCGGTTACTGCATAGTTGGACTTCGGTGCGGTAGGCTTTTCTTCAATGCTCAGCGCCCGGCCACTCTTGTCGAACTCGACTACACCAAAGCGCTCCGGATCGGAAACGTGGTAGCCGAAAACGGTAGCCCCAGAACTTTGCGACATGGCAGCGCTGAGGTTCTCGGAAAAGTGGTGACCGTAAAAGATGTTGTCGCCCAGGATCAGGCAGCACGCGTCATCGCCGATGAACTCTTCACCGATGATAAAAGCCTGCGCCAGGCCATCAGGGCTAGGCTGCACCGCATACGTGAGCTCGATGCCATATTGGCTGCCGTCGCCCAGCAGCTTGCGGAAGGAAGGCAGATCCTCCGGCGTGGAGATGATCAACACTTCGCGCATGCCTGCCAGCATCAGCACCGACAGCGGGTAGAAAATCATCGGCTTGTCGAAGATCGGCAGCATCTGCTTGGATACGCCGAGGGTCAGCGGGTGCAGGCGCGTACCTGAACCGCCTGCGAGAATGATGCCTTTGCGTTTGATGACCGTCATCTGCCTAACATTTCCTTCAACATCCGGGTTACTCCCCCCTGCCTGTCCGGCAAACGGAGAAAAAAGTCCTAACACAGCTTATCTTTATCGGGCTGCGAGTTCAGCGGCCGACAAGCCTGCGTCGGGTATTTTCGCAAAAACAATGGGCACCGTGCGCTCTGCCGACAGGCTTTGCTGCGGCCTGCCCTGGCCAGAATCGAGATGACCGCCAGGCTTCATTGCGATGAAATGAAGCCCTAAAAGGCCAGATGATAGATGCAAGGCGCTTTTTCGTCACGCTGCGCACGACGTAAAGCCCAAAAGACCAGCGCATTTTCGCGTCAAGGCGAGCATGGGGGCAACACACAGCCCGAGGATCTAGCTGCGGTAGACGGATTTTCGTCTAAGCGCGACTAAATAACGGCCGAGCGCGAAAAGCACACCGAGAATGCCGCCTGCGATGAATCCGCCTGCGATGATCAGACCTTTCTTGGGCTTGATCGGACGGTCGGGCACATCTATCGATCCGTCCTGACGGTAGACCGCGACGTTGTCCGCGTTCACCCGCAGCGCCTCGTAGAAACTTCGCTTGATTTGCAATGCACGCAGATTGGTAATGAATGGGTCATCGGATCTGCGCTCCTGCAGGTTTTTGATTTCCGCACTCAACGCCTTGGTGCCGCGCATATAGGTCAACTGACCGTCCATTGCCGCAGTAATCTCTACCGCAACGCTTCCAGAGATAATAGGCGGGTTTTCGAGGCCGATGGCCTTGGCAACGGTCAATGCCTCCTGCAGGCGCGAAATTGCGTCGTTGCGAACACGACTCTCGGTCTCTTGAAGGGTGTTGATTTGCTGATCCAGGTTACGTGCGCGCACTTCTGCTTCGCGCTTGAGGTTAGTAATCACCTCTTCCTTGGCTTGCGCGCCAGCCCTGGCGGCGAAGGCTCTGACCCAGGCCGTGGCCTCGACTGGATCATGGCCATACACGGCGACGGAATATCGATCAGGCATCTCCTTGGAGGGACCACTGATAGTCAGCGTATTCAGAAAGTCAGAATACAATGCATCCTGCGATCCCTGACGTTGCCCCTCGGTTAATGAGGGAAGATAAACGTCGGCAAAGAAAGCGCGCCGCAGCGACTCACCCTGCAGATTACGAGCATATACACCATACACATCATTAATCGTGTAGGGCGTCAGCTCAGCGTCACGCGTACGGCCATAGTTGAAGTCGGCGATTTCATTCAGGGTGGGGGGCTCAAGGTAGAGCCTGGCTTCGTAGACTGGCTTGGCCAGGAAAGCATAGGCAGCGGCGACAGCTGTCGCAACGACGATAAAGCCAATGAGCAAAACCTTTTGAGCCCAAACTGCCGCGACGAGCTCGAACAGATCAATCTCGTCTGCTTCGCGCGCCATCGATGGGGGAGTCGCCATTCCTGAAAGACCTGTGTATTAGATTTGAGACATAAGTTTGACACTAATTATCACCCAAATTGAAACAGTTCGGCACGCTTGAGTTGGTGACAGACGAACGGACATGCGCGCCGGCCCCCATTTAGACGCTCGCGCGCCTGTGGAGCGGCAGTAATGGAGACCAATTGAGGAGAATTAATAGCCCGGCAGATGCTAATGGTGAGCGGCCATGTGCGTTCCTTCCTGGCGGTGAATAGAAAGATTTCCTGTCAGACGCTCAAGAACCATCAAATCGCAGGCAAAAAGAACCCCGCACGGGGCGGGGTTCCTTGATCAACTGAACCGGCTTATTTGAAAGCGTAGGTGTAGTTGAAGATCACGCGGGTCTGATCAGTGTCAGCAGTGCTCAGACCGCCGTCGCTGCGATAAACGCCGTGACGTACAGTAGTGCCGAAGCCTTTCAACGGGCCGCTCTGGATCACGTAATCGACACGCATGTCGCGTTCCCACTCGGAGAAGTCGCGGTTACGGGTCGCTGCGGTGTTGCCACGGATATCGTCAGCGTGCAGGTAAGCGACCGCAGCCTTCAGGCCAGGCACGCCAACACGGGCGAAGTCATACGAGTACTGACCGAAAGTGGTGTTGGTGCCGGCGCGGGTGAAGCCGTTGATCATCGAGTCAGTGAACAGGTAGAAACTGCCACCGCCGTTGCCTTCGTTAATGGTGGTGCCGTTCTTGGTCACGGCACCCTGGTTCAGGGACACGAAGCCGCCATCGTCGCCAACCTGTTGATGACCGGCCATCAGCGCATGGCCACCCAGGGCGTAGGTGAACATGGCAGACCATGTTTGGTTATCAACTTCGCCAGCTTTTTTCGCATAGCCGCCGTTATTGTTGAAACGGTAGCCGACATCACCGTTCTTGCCGTCGGAGCTGCTGTTGAAGTAGCGCAGGTCGGTTTTGAACGACTGGTCTTCACCCAGTGGCAAAACGTGCACCAGGCCCAGGAAGTGCTGCTTGTAGAAGTCTTCCAGGTTGGCGTAGTAGTACTGCAAGGTCAGGTCTTTGGTCACTTTCCAGTCGCCACCGGCGAAGCTGAAATTGTTGCTGCTTTCAGTAGCACCGTTGACGGACAGGTCAGTCCAGTTGCTCGAAGCACGACCGATGGACTGGGTCAGACGACCACCGGTGAGGGTGACGTTGTCGATTTCTTTGGAGGAGACGATGCCACCTTCAAAAGCCTGTGGCAGCAAACGACCATCGTTGGAGACCAGGATTGGCAGGTTCGGTGCCAATGCGTTACCGATGCGCAGTTCGGTCTTGGAGAAGCGAGCCTTGGCGTTGGCGCCCAGGCGAGTCCATTCATCAACCGATTTAGCGGTGGCGACGCCGTTTTTGGTGGCGAAGTCTTCGCTAGGAGTGATACCGCCATTCACGGCGTGGTGACCACGACTGCCGTCGAGGTGAACACCTACCAGAGCCTGAACGTCCAGACCGAAGCCCACGGTGCCCTGGGTGAAGCCCGACAGGTAGTCGAACTTAAGGCCAGTAGCAGTCTCTTCCGTACGGTTTACATTGCTCGCGCCTTCGCGAGGATCAGCGTTGAAGTACAAAGTACGCGAACTAACCGACGCTTTGCTGTCTTCAATAAAACCCGCAGCACCAGCCTGCTGAGCCATGACGCCGAAGGCTACAGCCAGGGCCAGATTGGACTTCTTCATGAATCGCTCCTCGTGAATCTTGATTTTTTATATCCCTGGTGCCGACGCCGGAGCGTTCTGACCCAGGAATTTACGATTAGCGCCAAACCCGACCTTTTGAGTCAATGGTTAACAAGCGCCTCATGACTGATAACTAGACGAGTGTTCGGTGGTCGCAGGGCGGTGAGCATCAGGCCAATCCGCAAAGAATCATTCCGCTTCTTTTCGGACGTTCAGGTGATGTGTCACAAACCTTTTCGGATCCCTCCGTCGCTGAGTGTATCTAGCTGTTTCGCTAATTCCTAAAAAATATTTCACTACCATTCGTCAGATCATAAACACTGGTCCTCGGAATGGCCTGATAACGACATCCTGGTCGCAGTCGGGCAATTGCGAAACATCACTCACGCTGCGGTAAAGCCCCCGAAATCACTGGCCGCAGTAAGGTAGTCGATTGATTGTTACAGTTGTCATCACCCGGCAAAGGTTGTCGCAAAAAGATCACAAAAAAACTTTGAAACAGTCGTTTCAAGGCAGGTTGTCGGACAAAAACCTGGATACTTTAGGGCTGTGTCTGAGGCGATAGCTGAACCGAAGGGCCATTTCGCTGTCGGCCCACCCTCGGCAAGCACTCAAAACCGTGCAGCACTGAAGCATGGCGCACCAAGAAAAGGCATTGGGAACGTAGGGTGGTTGGCTATGGCTGGGAATGCGCGCGTGAAACCAGAAGCAGGCTCTGCGCAGAATCCTGAGGGAAGCGCCCTGAAATCATGGGCTTGCGGCCTGCCTGATGCAGACCGGGAGAGTTTTCGAAACAAAAAACCCGAAACTGGCACGAGCTCTGCAATAGCTAACGTATCACCCGTTTTGGGGACCTTGGTACAGGCAGGCCGGGGAATCCCCTCTTTTATTGCTCCCGGAGACTGATCTCCAGTCTCCAGCGCCCGTCCAATGCTTCGCCGCGCAGCTGCGCATGCAGTGGACGGGCCGCCAGCAACGTCAGCAGCAACTCCCTCTTGTCACGTTCCAGCTTCCAGCGCACATCCCGACCGCCCAGCTTCAGTTGCCCACGCCATGGCTGGCCAGCAGCGGTAAAGCGCATGGCCACGGTGCCGTTTACGCTCTCCACGGCAGCCTGCGGATCGCGGTTGAACCACAATGCCAGGCCGATGGGCAATTCCTCTATCTGCTCCAGCGCAAGGGGTGCAGGCTCGGTCGAGCGGCCGATCATCAAGCCCACCAGCAGCCCGACAATGGCCATAGACCCCAGAACCCTGGGCCAGGCTTTCGGTCGCGGGTCGTCTTCAGGGGTAGAATGGTGAACATCCTTACTGTCGGAGCCGTGCATGTTTCACGTGATCCTTTTTCAACCAGAAATTCCGCCGAATACCGGCAATGTCATCAGGCTGTGCGCCAATACCGGCAGCACCCTGCATTTGATCGAGCCCCTGGGCTTTGAGCTGGATGATAAAAGACTGCGCCGCGCAGGGCTTGATTATCACGAATACGCAACGCTGCATCGCCATGCTGATCTGGCGAGCTGCCTGACGAGTCTGGGTCGCCCGCGACTGTTTGCTTTTACCACAAAAGGCTCGCGGCCCTTTCACGATGCCAGCTTTGAGGACGGCGACGCCTTTCTGTTCGGCCCGGAAAGCCGCGGCCTGCCCGCCGACATTCTCGATGCACTGCCTGCCGGGCAACGCCTGCGCCTGCCCATGCGCGAAGGTTGTCGCAGCCTGAACCTGTCCAATACGGTGGCGGTTGCGGTATACGAAGGCTGGCGTCAGCTGGGGTTCGCCTGAAACTGCGTGGAGCTGAAACCTTGTAGGAGCCAACTTGTTAGCGGGACGATGGGCCTGTATCCACTTCAAGATCGCCTCGCGAACAAGTTCGCTCCTACAGGGGATCGCTTGCACATTGCCGAGCGTACACCCGACCTGTAGGAGCCAACTTGTTGGCGAGACGATGGGCCTGCACCCACTTCAAGATCGCCTCGCGAACAAGTTCGCTCCTACAGGGGATCGCTTGCACATTCCCGAGCGTACACCCGACCTGTAGGAGCCAATTTGTGGGCGAGACATCGGGCCTGCATCCACTTCAAGATCGCCTCGCGAACAAGTTTGCTCCTACAGGGGATCGCTTGCACATTCCCGAGCGTACACCCGACCTGTAGGAGCCAACTTGTTAGCGGGACGATGGGCCTGCATCCACTGCAAGATCTCCTCGCGAACAAGTTCGCTCCCACAGGGGATCGCTTGCACATTCCCGAGCGTACAGCCGACCTGTAGGAGCCAACTTGTTGGCGAGACGATGGGCCTGCATCCACTTCAAGATCGTCTCGCGAACAAGTTCGCTCCTACAGGGGATCGCTTGCACATTCCCGAGCGTACACCCGACCTGTAGGAGCCAACTTGTGGGCGAGACGATGAGCCTGCATCCACTTCAAGATCGCCTCGCGAACAAGTTCGCTCCTACAGGGGATCGCTTGCACATTCCCGAGCGTACACCCGACCTGTAGGAGCCAACCTGTGGGCGAGACGATGGGCCTGCATCCACTTCAAGATCGTCTCGCGAACAAGTTCGCTCCTACAGGGAATCGCTTGCACATTCCCGAGCGTACAGCCGACCTGTAGGAGCCAACTTGTTGGCGAGACGATGGGCCTGCATCCACTGCAAGATCTCCTCGCGAACATGTTCGCTCCTACAAAAGCGGGCAAGGCGCACAAAAAAAGCGCCTGGATAGGCGCTTTTTCAGTACTGCGAGGGCACTTAATCGACAGCAGGGGTTTCGCCGGCCGCCTGCATACGCTGCAGCTCCTGCGCGTACATAGCGTCGAAGTTCACCGGCGCCAGCATCAGCGCCGGGAAGGAGCCGCGCACCACCAGGCTGTCGATGGTTTCGCGCGCATAAGGGAACAGAATACTCGGGCAGAACGCACCCAGAGTGTGACTCATGGCGCCTGCGTCCAGGCCCTTGATCAGGAAGATACCGGCCTGCTGGACTTCTACGATAAAGGCCACTTCAGTGCCGTTATTGACGGTGGCTGAGAGAGTCAGCACCACTTCGTAAAAATCACCTTCGAGGGATTTCTGACGGGTGATGACGTCCATGCTGACGGTAGGCGTCCACTCCTGACGGAAGATAGCCGGGCTCTTTGGCGCTTCGAACGACAGGTCGCGAACATAGATGCGCTGCAGGGAGAATTGCGGAGAATCGTCTTCTGGGGCTACGGCGCCAGCGGTTGCTTGGTCAGTCATCTCGGGTCCTTTTAAATTTCAGGTCTGGAAAAAGCGTTGGAAGGGGTCAGGCGTTGAGCAGCGCATCGAGCTTGCCGGCACGTTCCAGTGCGAACAGTTCGTCGCAACCGCCGACATGGGTCGAGCCGATCCAGATCTGCGGTACTGAAGTCCGTTGGGCCTTCTTCGTCATCTCGGCGCGAACTTGCGGCTTGCCATCGACTCTGATTTCTTCGAACGCCACGCTCTTGCTTTGCAGCAGCTGCTTGGCACGGATGCAATAAGGGCAATAATCGCTGGAATAGACGATGACTTCAGCCATTTCATTTCACCAGAGGAAGGTTGTCAGCACGCCAGGTCGAAACGCCGCCGGACAGCTTGGCCGCATTGAAGCCTGACTTGAGCAGCTCGCGAGCCACAGACCCGGAATGCTGGCCAACGGCGTCAACGATGATCAGAGTCTTGGCCTTGTGCTTCTCGAGTTCGGCGGTGCGGGTCAGCACCTTGTCCTGCGGGAAGTTCAGCGCGCCCACAATGTGACCTGCGGCGTAGTCTTTGGTGGAGCGGATGTCGATGACCACGGCCTGGTCTTTGTTGACCAGATTGGTGAGTTCGCCGGTGCTC
This sequence comes from Pseudomonas viridiflava, assembly GCF_900585905.1. Taxonomy (GTDB): domain Bacteria; phylum Pseudomonadota; class Gammaproteobacteria; order Pseudomonadales; family Pseudomonadaceae; genus Aquipseudomonas. The sequence goes on along the minus strand of NZ_UTVH01000121.1, from coordinate 43,953 downwards.
AGGCTGCGGCCGCCCTTGCTCAATTCGTAGGCGATCAGCATGCCCAGCAGAATGACGAAAGCGCCGGTAATCAAGTAGTGGTTGGTTGCAAACGCAATCAGGTGCTGAAGCATCGTTAAGTTCCAGGGCGGTAAAATGTCGGCCAGTATACACAGCAGCCAAGGTGGGCCAAAGCCCGTACGACGATGAGTCGCCCCAAGGCTTTTGCGCCTGGCGCCGGATCGGGTGACAACGCCATCGCGGCTCGCAATTGCAGCGCAACAGCCCCTAGAATGCGGGCTGACTACAAAATCAATTTCATCAGCCACGAGTGGGATCTATGACTACCACGCCAAAACCTTTGGTCCTGATCATTCTGGACGGCTTCGGACACAGCGAGAGCCCTGAGGGCAATGCCATTCTGGCTGCCAAAATGCCGGTCATGGACCGCCTGTACCAGTCGATGCCCCATGGCCTGATCTCAGGTTCGGGCATGGACGTCGGTCTGCCGGACGGGCAGATGGGCAACTCCGAAGTCGGCCACATGAACCTGGGCGCGGGGCGCGTTGTGTATCAGGATTTCACCCGCGTGACCAAAGCAATCCGCGACGGTGAGTTCTTCCACAATCCGACCATCTGCGCCGCAGTGGATAAAGCGGTTGGCGCAGGCAAGGCCGTGCATATCCTCGGCCTGCTGTCCGATGGCGGCGTGCATAGCCATCAGGATCACCTGGTTGCCATGGCTGAACTCGCCGCCCAGCGAGGCGCCGAGAAGATCTATCTGCACGCCTTCCTGGATGGGCGTGATACGCCACCCCGCAGCGCGCAGGTGTCCATCGACCTGCTGGACGCCACGTTAGCGCGTCTGGGCAAAGGCCGGATTGCCAGCATCATTGGCCGCTATTTCGCCATGGACCGTGACAATCGCTGGGACCGCGTCGCTTGCGCCTACAACCTGATTGTCGACGGGGCCAGTGAATTCCAGGCGCCCACTGCCGTTGGCGGCCTGGAAGCAGCTTACGCGCGTGAAGAGAACGACGAGTTCGTCAAAGCCACCAGCATTGGCGACAAGGTGCGGGTGGAAGACGGCGACGCCGTGGTCTTCATGAACTTTCGCGCGGACCGTGCCCGGGAGATCACGCGGGTGTTTGTCGAAGACGATTTCGCCGAGTTCCCCCGTGCACGTCAGCCCAAGGTCAATTACGTGATGCTGACCCAGTACGCCGCCAGCATCCCCGCGCCCTCGGCTTTCGCTGCCGGCAGCCTGAAAAACGTGCTGGGTGAATACCTCGCCGCCAATGGCAAGACCCAGCTGCGCATCGCCGAAACCGAAAAATACGCCCACGTGACCTTCTTCTTTTCCGGCGGCCGCGAAGAGCCGTTCCCCGGCGAAGAACGCATTTTGATCCCCTCGCCCAAAGTCGCCACCTACGACCTGCAGCCGGAAATGAGCGCGCCGGAAGTCACCGACCGCATCGTCGACGCCATCGAGAACCAGCGTTACGACGTCATCGTGGTCAACTATGCCAACGGCGACATGGTCGGCCACAGCGGCATCATGGCGGCGGCGGTTCAGGCAGTCGAATGCCTGGACGTCTGCGTCGGCCGGATCACCGAGGCGCTGGCGAAAGTCGGCGGTGAAGCCCTGCTCACGGCCGACCACGGCAATGTCGAGCAGATGACCGATGACCAGACCGGCCAGGCCCACACCGCCCACACCTCCGAGCCGGTGCCCTTCATCTATATAGGCAACCGCGCGGTGAAGGTTCGCGAAGGTGGCGTACTGGCAGACGTGGCGCCGACCATGCTCAAGCTCATGGGCCTGCCGCAACCTGCTGAAATGACCGGCACGACGATTCTGGTCGACGCTTAAAGCTTTGAACCGGCATGCTCCTGTCCGACATGCCGGTTTTTTTCAGCTGTTTAAATTGTTACCGCCTGGACAGCATTGGCTGTCAGGCATTTTTTTTGCGACGCATGCCGGGCATACTAGCCTGACATTTTTTCTCACAAATCCTCGGTATCGCCCACCCTCATGCTTCGCGCCTTGATCACCCTTGCCTTGATCTGCCTGCTCAATCCGGCCTTCGCCGATGATGAGCGTGGGCAAACCCAGAAACAGATGGACGCTGCGCGTCAGGACGTCGTCGAGCTGCAAAAGGCGCTTGGCAAACTGCAGGAAGAAAAAGCGGGGGTCCAGAAGGACCTGCGCGGCACTGAAACCGAAATGGGTAAGCTGGAAAAGCAGGTCGAGGTCCTGCAAAAGGAACTAAAAAAGACCGAAGCCGAGCTGCAGCGGCTAAACCAGGAAAAAAGCAAACTGCAGACCGCCCGCGTTGAACAGCAACGCTTGATCGCCATTCAGGCCCGCGCCGCCTACCAGAGCGGCCGCCAGGAATACCTCAAGCTGCTGCTCAACCAGCAACACCCGGAAAAATTTGCCCGCACGCTGACCTATTACGACTACATCAGCCAGGCACGCCTGGCACAGCTGCGCGCCTTCAACGACACCCTGCACCAATTGGCGGGGGTGGAAAAAGACATCGATCTGCAGCAGGCCCAGTTGCTGGTGCAGAAGAGCACGCTGGAAAGCCAGCACGAAGAGCTCGACAGCGTTCGCCAGGAACGGCAGAAAGCGTTGGCCAAACTGAATCAGGATTTCAAGGCCCGGGATCAGAAGCTGCAAGCGCGGCAGCAGGATCAGGCTGAACTGGGCAAAGTATTGAAGACTATTGAGGAAACCCTCGCCCGGCAGGCTCGCGAAGCTGAAGAAGCGCGGCAGAAAGCCTTGATCGCCGCCCGCGAGGCTGAAGAAAAACGCCAGCGTGAAGCGCAGGCTCAGGCGCAAGCCCAGGCCGAGAATTCCAGCAAGAACAGCCCTCGTGTTGACACGCCAGAGCCACCGCGCCGCCCGGTGAAACCTGCAGGCGCGGTGGTGTCCAGTGCGGGCGTCTCGTACGGTGGTCCGTTTGCCGAGGCCAGAGGCAAACTTCCATGGCCAGTTGATGGTCGACTGCTGGCACGCTACGGTGAAGCACGCGGCGATGACGCGCGCGCCACCTGGGATGGCGTGATGATCAGCGCCGCTGCAGGCAGTCAGGTGCGCGCCGTGCACGGTGGTCGGGTGGTGTTCGCTGACTGGTTGCGCGGCTCGGGTCTTCTGGTCATTCTCGACCATGGCAACGGTTATCTGAGCCTGTATGGTCACAACCAGAGCCTGCTCAAGTCGGCGGGTGACGTGGTCAAGGCCGGTGAAGCCATTTCCACGGTGGGCAACAGTGGCGGTCAAGAAGCTACAGCGTTGTATTTTGCTATTCGTCAGCAGGGTCGCCCCAGTGATCCGGCCCAATGGTGCCGCACTCAAGGATAAGTCGGTATCAAACTCAGGAGTTCGTTAGACATGCCGTATCTGTCCCGCCTCACCTCGCTGGCCCTGGCTATCGCCGTCGTTATCGGTGCGCCACTGGCCCACGCTGCGGAAGTGAAAGCTGCTCCTGCCGACATTTCGGCCGCTGCCAGCACCGCCAATGCCAAAGCGCCGCTGCCCCTTGAAGAGCTGCGCACGTTCGCCGAGGTCATGGACAGGGTTAAAGCTGCCTACGTCGAGCCGGTGGACGACAAGACACTGTTGGAAAACGCCATCAAAGGCATGCTCAGCAACCTTGATCCGCACTCGGCTTACCTGGGCCCGGAAGATTTCCAGGAGCTGCAGGAAAGCACCAGCGGCGAATTCGGCGGCCTGGGCATCGAAGTCGGTGTCGAAGACGGCCTGGTCAAGGTGGTTTCGCCCATCGACGACACGCCAGCTTCCAAGGCCGGCATCGAGGCGGGCGACCTGATCGTCAAGATCAACGGTGCGCCGACTCAGGGTCAGACCATGCAGGAAGCGGTCGACAAGATGCGGGGCAAGATCGGCGAAAAGATCACCCTCACGCTGGTCCGCGACGGCGGCACGCCGTTCGACGTGACCCTTGCGCGCGCGACCATTCAGGTCAAGAGCGTGAAGGCGCAGATGCTCGAAAATGGCTACGGCTACATCCGCATCACCCAGTTCCAGGTCAAGTCCGGCGAAGAAGTCGGCAAGGCGCTGGCGAAACTGCGCAAAGACAACGGCAAGAAAATGAGCGGGCTGATCCTCGACCTGCGCAACAACCCCGGCGGCGTGCTGCAATCAGCAGTTGAAGTGGCTGATCACTTCCTGACCAAGGGCCTTATCGTCTACACCAAGGGCCGCATTGCCAACTCCGAACTGCGCTTCTCGGCTGACCCGGCGGATGCCAGCGAAGGGGTGCCTCTGGTGGTACTGATCAACGGCGGCAGTGCGTCGGCTTCGGAAATCGTTGCTGGCGCCTTGCAGGACCAGAAACGCGGCATTCTCATGGGCACCGACAGTTTCGGCAAAGGCTCGGTACAGACCGTCCTGCCGCTGAACAACGACCGCGCTCTGAAGATCACCACCGCCTTGTACTACACGCCTAACGGACGCTCGATTCAGGCCCAGGGCATCAACCCGGATATCGTCGTGCGCCGCGCCAAGGTGACCAGCGAAGCCGACGGCGACAACTACAAGGAAGCCGACCTGCTCGGGCACCTGGGCAACGGCAATGGCGGCGCGGACAAACCGACCGTCAAAGCGGCCACGGCAAAGGCACGTCCGCAGGATGATGACTTCCAGCTCAGCCAGGCCCTGAGCCTGCTCAAGGGCTTGAGTATCACGCGGGGCAATTGAGGCGGTGCGCTGCATGTTGACCCGCTGGTTGCTGGCTCTCTGCTGCCTCGCCGCAAGTGCTGTTTTTGCAGCGCCTGCGGGTCAAGGCGCTGTGGCGCGCGGTGCCTACCTGACGCTGATCATCGATGACCTCGGGCAGAATCCTGCTCGTGATCAGCGCGTGCTCGCCCTCCCCGGCCCGGTGACACTGGCGATCATGCCCGATACCCCTCACGCCACTGAATTCGCTCGTCAGGGGCACCGCGCAGGCAAGATCGTCATGCTGCACATGCCCATGGATCCCGCCACCGGCCCATTCGCCTGGCACCCGGAATTACCCCTGCCAGAACTGGAAAGCCGTCTTGATGCCGCCCTGCTTAAAGTGCCGTTTGCCGGTGGCATCAACAACCACATGGGCAGCCGCATGACCGCCGAACCGGTGGCCATGGCCTGGCTGATGGCGGAACTGCAGCGTCGCCACCTGTTTTTTGTCGACAGCCGCACCAGCGCCAAGACAGTGGCCGCGGCGCAGGCGCAGAAGATCGGCCTGGCCAGCGTGTCGCGGGATGTGTTTCTCGACGATGAACGCACCGCCGAGGCCATTACCCGACAGCTTCAAAGCGCCATCGGACTGGCCCGCAAGCAAGGCTCGGCATTGATGATCGGCCATCCCTATCCGGTAACCCTCGACGTGCTGGAGCGCGAACTGCCCAGACTCAAGGCCCAGGGCATCGAATGGATCGACATACGCCAGATGATCAGCCTGCGCAGCAATCAGGCAATGACGGCCCATGGCAAAAACGGTCTGTACCGATAACCTTCAGGTAAGAACTCCAAATCAGGTAGTCAAGCGTTGTGTGGTGGCAGCGAGCTTGCTCGCGAAGACTGCACCACAAATACCAGAGGTCGCGGATGAACCTCGCTACTAACGATAACGGGCGATGATTTTTTCCACTTCGCCTTGCGCGCGCAGCTCATCCAGCGCGGTCTGCAACTGACCGACTACTTCGTCGGGTGTGGATATATTGAGTGCCAGATACAGCTCGGCATGATTGAAGCGCAGCACGGTTTTCAGGCCGGTGACGCCTTCGAGCCTGGCCAGATAACGCCCTGTGGGGTCACCCGCTGCCCACAAGTCGATCTGGCCATTGACCAGCTTTCTCGCGTTGTCCTGATCGCGCAGCAGCAATGTAGGGTTCAGGCCCAGGCCCAGGGCCTGCAGCCGCTCGCCAACGGCACCGCCCTTGTAGGCTCCGATTCGATAGCCCTTGGCCTGCTCAAGGCGGGTGAGCACGATGGGGCTGTCAGCGCGGGCCAGCAGCACCCAGTCATAGGCGCCCAGCGGGCCGACCCACTTGAACAGCTTTTCCCGCTCCGGCAGACGCGCGGTGGAAAATACGCCGTAACCGGGTTTTTCCAGCGCCAGCTTGTAGATCCGCACCCAAGGGAAACGCAGGGTCATGTTGTAGCCAACACCGGCACGCTTGAACATCTCGCGCACCACTTGCGCGGCGATCCCTTCGATGTTGCTGTCCTGAGCGAAATTCTTGCCGTCGACCGCCATGTTGTAAGGCGGGAAATTTTCGGTGAGCAGCACCATTGAGTACTGCGGTGCATCATCGGCCCGTGCTGGCACTGACAGCAGGGCGGTAATGCAGATCAGCGCTGATAAAAAAACGTTAAGCATACCCCTGACACCTGATGCGACGACCGCCAGAGAGTGCCCCGAGGGTTGAGCATTGTCCAGCAATCAGCCTCTGGATTGCGTTCAGCGATATATATATACCACCACCGACAATGAGTGCCTGGTTCAATAAGAACGGCAGAGCTCATGACTGCGTAACCTTTATTTATCAAGGATGATAAACATGAACCTGAATAAGATGACGGCGAGCATTTGCCTGTCGGGCGTGCTCAACAGCTTCGCATTCGCCGAGAAGCGGGACTACGGCGAGGGTATGGCGCCGCTGGATCCTTCGGTTGTGCTCGACAACGCCGATGGCCGCTACAACCATTGGACAGGACTCGGAAACCTCACTCATCCGAAACAAGTCCGGGGCTGCTCATCAGTGCTGATCGATACCCGAGAAGCGCCCAACCTCAACTCTTTCGATACGCCCGCCTACGTGCTGACCTCGGGTCACTGCGTGCCCACATTGACCGGCAGCGCAGCCAGCGATCTGGAAATTGAAGGCAATGTTCAGTTCAACTACTTCAAGGCCAATCGCAAGGACCGCAAGACCTACCTTCTCAAGCGAGTCAATTGGAGCAGTCAGCAGGGCATTGACCTGGCCTTGGTCGAATTGGACATAACGCTGTCTGAACTCATTGCCGACGGCATCCAGCCGTTGCGGCTAAGCCGTTCGCCGGTAACGGAGCTGCGTGGCAAGGACATCCTCACCGTTTCAGCTCCGAAAACCTCAACCTACCAGACCATGCGGGCAGCGGCGTGCACGGTTGATGAAATTGCCGACATCGTTGAACAGCCTTATGCAGGGCGGCAGAACCTGCGACACCACTGTATGGATGTGCTCCCAGGCAGTTCTGGCGGCGCAACGCTTGACCGTTATACCAATGAGGTTGTGGGCATCATAGGCACCACCACGCGCGGAGCGACCGAGTCTAGCCAGTGCCTCTGGGACTCGCCATGCGAAGTCAAACACGGGCAACCCACATGGCTGCCTGATACGAACTATTCCAGCCCCGTTCATATGCTCAACGCGTGCTTTAGCGACGGCGTGTTCAGCCCCGCGAATTCAGGCTGCGTAATGCAGCCATCCAGTATCGTCACCCCAGCCAATCCGGACTACCTGAGAACGTATGTGCGCCTGCATCGAAATGATAAGGGTGAAATCATTCCGGCCAACTGGAACTTCAAGTTTGGCATCGACAGCTCTCACTACTCATTCAAGACAACTCGCAACCCCAGGCACTGCCAGGCGCCTGATGGCTATAGCCAACTGATCGCTGGCAAGCATTCGCACATTGATGCTCAGATAGGCAGTGAGCCGGGCTTGTACAGCCTGTGCGTGATGGGCGCCAAGGAAGGAGAAGACATAAGCGCCAACAACTACAGCAACGCATTCATACACACCGTCGAGCTGTTCGCCGACACGCCTGTAAACCCTCCCGCCGTCACCCTCAGACGTACCGAACATGGCCAGAACGTGAGATTCACCAACTCCCTGCCGGAAAACGTCGTGCACCTGTACAAATTTGGTCCGAACGAGAGCGTGCAGTGCGATGACCCAAAGGGGTATCAATATATGTATGCGCCTTCAAATAACCTGACGATACCCCCTGGCTCGGTGCCGATAACGTTCTGCAGCATGACGAAAAACGCTGCGGGCGAGTTCTCGGCACCGCGCAGCGATGTGTTATGGAGAGAGGACGACAACTGATGTTGGCCTAAAGGCCGATGCTTTTGTTGAGGCCTATGTTGAAACTAACCCTGGACGACCAGCATAGGCCCCGTACCTGATGTGTATCAGCGAACGACGATGCCCTGCCTGGCCATGAACGCCTTGGCTTCCGGCACGGTGTATTCGCCGAAGTGAAAAATGCTCGCCGCCAGTACTGCACTCGCGTGGCCTTCCAGTACGCCGTCAGCCAGGTGCTGCAGGTTGCCAACGCCACCGGAGGCGATTACCGGGATACCCAGCGCATCGCTGATGGCGCGGGTTACGCCCAGATCGAAGCCGTTTTTCATGCCGTCCTGGTCCATGCTGGTCAGCAGGATTTCGCCCGCCCCCAGGGCTTCCATCTTTTTAGCCCACAGCACGGCATCCAGGCCTGTCGGCTTGCGGCCGCCGTGGGTGAAGATTTCCCAGCGCGGCGTTTCGCCCGGCAACGAGACCTTCTTGGCGTCGATGGCGACCACAATGCACTGCGCACCGAAACGCTGCGCCGCCTCGGCGACGAACTCCGGGTTGAATACCGCAGCGGTATTGATCGACACCTTGTCGGCGCCGGCATTGAGCAGGTTACGGATATCCTGCACCGTGCGCACGCCACCGCCCACGGTCAGCGGGATGAACACCTGGCTGGCCATGCGCTCGACGGTATGCAGCGTGGTATCACGGCCGTCGACGCTGGCAGTGATGTCCAGGAAGGTGATTTCGTCAGCGCCCTGCTCGTCGTACAGACGCGCGATTTCAACCGGGTCGCCTGCGTCACGGATGTTCTCGAACTTGACACCCTTGACCACTCGACCATTGTCGACGTCAAGGCAAGGGATGATGCGCTTGGCCAGGGCCATGGGATTAATCTCCAAGTGCTTGCAGACCGCAGGACCGGCCGGGATGTGCGCTTAGCGCGCGTACTCGTCGCACAACGCCTGAGCTTGCGCCACGTCCAGCGTGCCTTCGTAAATTGCCCGGCCAGTGATGGCGCCGATAATGCCCGGCGCCCTGGCATCGAGCAGCGCGCGAATGTCGCCCAGGTTGTGAATGCCGCCGGAGGCAATCACCGGAATCCGCGTGGCAGCCGCCAGCGCCGCTGTCATCGGGATGTTGCAGCCCTGCATCATGCCGTCTTTGGCGATGTCGGTATAAACGATGGCCGATACGCCGTCCGCCTCGAAGCGTCTGGCCAGGTCGATCACCTGCACCGAGCTGACTTCAGCCCAGCCGTCAGTGGCGACAAAGCCGTCCTTGGCATCCAGCCCGACAATGACTTTGCCAGGGAAGGCGCGACAGGCTTGCGCAACGAACGCAGGATCCTTGACGGCCTTGGTGCCAATGATCACGTAGCTCACACCCGCCTTGACGTAGTGCTCGATGGTTTCCAGGGAGCGAATGCCGCCGCCAATCTGGATAGGCAGATCGGGGTAACGTTTGGCGATGGCGGTGACCACTTCGCCGTTGACCGGCTGACCTTCAAAGGCCCCGTTGAGGTCGACCAGATGCAGACGACGGCAACCGCCTTCGACCCATTTGGCCGCCATGGCCACCGGGTCATCGGAGAACACCGTGGAGTCTTCCATACGGCCTTGGCGCAGGCGCACACAGGCACCGTCTTTGAGGTCGATAGCAGGGATGATCAGCATGCTTTTTCCTTTGTCATAAGAGCCGCAAGCTGCAGGCCAAAAGCTGCAAGTGTGCGTACTCACCAATTCTTGCCGCTTGAAGCTAAAGGCTTGAAGCTGCTTCTATTCAGTTCTTTTCCAGGGCCCAGAGGTCGCTTTCAATGCTTTCGAAGCGTTCCTTGAGGTGCTGCTGAACGTCGAAAATCGCCCGATTGTAGTAGTGCGGGGCAATCTCGCTGGTGAACAGCTCAAGCACTTCGGCGACTTCGAACGAGCCAAGCTCTAGCTCGAAGCGCTGAGAGAACAGGCGCTTGAGTTTGTCGATGGCCTGCTGTTCGTGCTCGGCACTCAGGGTCAGGATCGGCGGCTTGGCCCTGGCCATCAGCGGCCGCCGTCCCAGGTGGCGAAGTTCTGCAATAACTGCAGACCATGGGTATGGCTCTTCTCCGGATGGAACTGCACCGCGAAACGCGAACCGTCTGCCAGCGCGGCGGCAAAGTCGACGCCGTAATGGCCACGGCCAGCCACTTGCTGCTTGTTGGCGGCATCGATGTAGAAGCTGTGCACGAAATAAAACCGCGCCATGTCCGGAATGCCATGCCACAGCGGATGCTCAACGGCCTGCGCCACTTCGTTCCAGCCCATGTGTGGCACTTTCAGGTGCGCGCCGTCTTCGTGCAAATCCTTGCCGAAGAACTTCACCTGGCCGGGGAACATGCCGATGCAATCAACGCCGCCGTTTTCTTCGCTGCTGTCGAGCAAAGCCTGCATGCCAACGCAGATGCCGAGAAACGGGCGATCCTGGCTGACTTCAAGCACCAGTGCGTCGAACTCCAGACGGCGAATTTCAGCCATGCAATCGCGAATCGCGCCAACACCTGGAAACACCACGCGATCGGCTTCGCGAATCACCCGGGCGTCGCTGGTGATCTGCACTCGCCCGGCACCTACGTGTTCCAGCGCCTTGGCGACCGAATGCAGGTTGCCCATGCCGTAATCGATAACCGCGACTGTCTGCATCAGAGCACGCCCTTGGTCGACGGCATCTGCCCGGCCATGCGCTCATCCAGCTCCACGGCCATGCGCAACGCGCGGCCGAAAGCCTTGAACACGGTTTCGATCTGGTGATGGGTGTTGGTGCCGCGCAGGTTGTCGATGTGCAGGGTGACATTGGCGTGATTGACGAAGCCCTGGAAAAACTCCTGGAACAGGTCGACGTCGAAGCCACCTACAACAGCGCGGGTATACGGCACATGCATCTGCAGGCCCGGGCGCCCGGAGAAGTCGATCACCACACGCGACAACGCTTCATCCAGCGGCACATAAGCGTGGCCGTAGCGGCGGATGCCCTTCTTGTCACCGATGGCCTTGCTGAAAGCCTGACCCAGAGTGATACCGACGTCTTCCACGGTGTGGTGGTCGTCGATGTCGAGGTCGCCCTTGCAATTGATATCCAGATCGATCAGCCCGTGACGGGCGATCTGGTCAAGCATGTGCTCAAGAAAAGGCACGCCGATATCGAATCGGGCCGTTCCACTGCCATCCAGGTTGATCGAAGCGTTGATCTGGGTTTCCAGAGTATTACGCTCGACGTACGCCTTACGTTCGGCCATCACCAGCTCCGCAAAATCATTGGGCGAAAAAGGCGAGCATTATAGGCCCAGAACCGGCTGGCATGAAGCAAACAGAAGAGGGGAAAGAGAGAAGACGACGAGTTACTGCTGTTGTAGGAGCGCGCTTGCCCGCGATTGCGTCTGGACTGACGACAAATTTGTCATCTGACGGGTCCAATCGCGGGCAAGCGCGCTCCTACAGGTCAGTGCTTAATGGAACAACACCGCAGTTTTCTGCAGGGTGATCCAGACGCCCCACGCCAGCGGGATGCCCACTGCCAGCCAAGCGGCGATAACCAGCGGCTTGGAACCCGGGTTGGCCTTCCACTCAAGAACAGTGGTGTGATCCGCGCCTTTGTCCATGCCGTAGGATTGCTCCACTGCCAGCTCTTGCTCAGTCATGAAGTACTTGTCGGCCACCGGACGCACCAGCAGGTTGCAGATGAAGCCCAGCACCAGCAGACCCGAGAGGATGTACAGCGTGATGTCGTAGGCATCGGCACGAGCAACGCCGTGGCTCAGCTGATATTCACGCAGGTAGTTGACCAGCACCGGACCGAGGATGCCCGCAGCAGCCCAGGCGGTCAGCAGACGACCGTGGATCGCGCCAACCATTTGCGTACCGAACAGGTCAGCCAGGTAGGCCGGAACGGTTGCGAAACCGCCGCCGTACATCGACAGGATCACGCAGAAGGCTGCAACGAACAGCGCAACGCTGCCCATGTGGCTCAGGCTTGGCACCAGCGCGTAGAGCAGAAAGCCCAGCGCGAAGAACACGAAGTAAGTGTTCTTGCGACCCAGGTAATCCGAGAACGAGGCCCAGAAGAAGCGACCACCGATGTTGAACAGACTCAACAAGCCGGTGAAGCCTGCAGCAATCGCCGCGATGGAAGCCAGTTGAGCGGCGTCCAGCTGGTTGAATGCCAGATCCAGGCCCAGCAGTTTACCGGCGAACACTTCCTGCAGCAGTGGCGAAGCCATGCCGAGGATGCCGATACCGGCCGAAACGTTCAGGCACAGCACCAGCCAGACCAGACGGAACTGTGGGGTTTTCCAGGCAACACTCACGTGCACGTGACGATTGGTGATCATTGCGTTGCTGGCTTTCTTGACCGGAGCGGTCCAGCCCTCAGGTTTCCAGCCGGTAGGCGGAACGCGATACGACAAGGCGCCGCCGATCATGAACACGAAGTAGATCGCGGCCATGACTACAAAGCTCTGCCACACGCCCACGCTTTCAGGCGAAGCGAAATGGTTCATCAGCGCAGCGGCCAGTGGTGCACCCACCATCGCGCCGCCGCCGAAGCCCATGATCGCCATGCCGGTAGCCATGCCGCGCTTGTCCGGGAACCACTTGATCAGGGTCGAAACCGGCGAGATGTAACCCAGCCCGAGACCGATACCACCGATCACCCCGGAGCCGACCCACATCAGCCATATCTGGTGGGTATAAATCCCCAGCGCAGAAATCAGCAGACCACCACACCAGCACAGTGCCGATACCACACCGGCCTTGCGCGGGCCTGCGTGTTCCAGCCAGCCACCCCAGATGGCAGCCGAACAGCCCAGGAAAATGAAGAACAGGGTGTAGATCCAGCCCAGCATGGAGATGGGCCAGTCGCAGGAAGACGAAAATATCTGTGCGAAGAAGCTCATGTCCGGTGCACACGCAACCGGGGCCTTGATGCCGACAGCCTTGGACAGCGGGAGCCAGAATACGGAGAAGCCATACGCCATGCCGATGCACAGGTGGATGGCCAACGCCGCAGGTGGTACGAGCCAGCGGTTGAAACCCGGCTTGGCGATAATGCGCTCTTTGGACAAGAACGCAGGCTGAGCGGTCGAACCACCCAACGCAGTGCTTGTACTCATTGTTAAATCCCCAGAATTAGAAGCTCACAAGGTCTCGACGTTCCACCCACAGCATCCAAGCTCGGGTAACGACTGTTTTATCGGCAGAGTTCCCGAATACGTGACATTTCGACGCACCGGTTGATGAACGGCGGCAGATTATCATTTGGCAGGGGATAAAGAGCACTTTGACATCACTATTTTTGACGTCAGTGCCCTGCCGCGCAGGTTTGAGGCACAATCGACCCTGCCATTCGTCGTCGAGGGACACCTCATGCCTGTATATGTTGAGTTTCTGCAATCGGCTACTTATCAGGATCAAAGCGATTTACAGAAGATCTATCGCGATGCGCCCGCCTGGTTGATCCGGCCTTTTGCCGACGCCCTGCAATTGGTCGAACACGCCTTGAGTGAAGAGTCACTGATTGCCGCCCGCCTCAACGGCCGCCTGCTGGGCGCCGCGTATCTCCAGCGCCAGGACGAATGCTGGGAGCTCTCGCACCTGTGCGTCCGGGCCCCGACCCGACGTCGTGGCGTGGCCGAACAACTGGTGCTGCAGGCGCAGAAACTGGCCGCTGACAGCGGAGCCGGTCTACGCTTGATGACAGCGGTCGAGCCTCCCGAAGTCCAGGCGCTGGCCAGCAAACTGCAGATACCGCTGCTCCTGCGCCCGCAGCAATGAACCGGGCAGGCGCAGGCGACCGTATCCAAAACCCTGCACCTGCGTGAGGAGGTTATACTCGCGGGCAAATTTTGAACGTTCGAACACAAGGACTCGCTCATGAAAGCGTTCGGCAAAATTCTGGGACTTTTCGTTCTCGGACTGTTGCTGATCATCGTGGCTCTTGGCTTTGCCCTGACCCATCTGTTTGATCCCAACGACTATAAAGACGAGATTCGCCAGCTGGCCCGCGACAAGGCCAACGTCGAGCTCACGCTCAACGGCGACATCGGCTGGAGCCTGTTCCCCTGGCTGGGCCTTGAGCTGCATGAAGCCAGCGTGGCCACCCTGAGCAACCCGACACAACCTTTCGCCGATCTGCAGATGCTTGGCCTGTCAGTGCGCGTGCTGCCACTGCTGCGCCGCGAAGTACAGATGAGCGATGTCCGCGTCGAAGGCCTCAACCTGAGCCTTACCCGCGACGAGAATGGCCATGGCAACTGGGAAGACATTGGCAAGCCGGCGCCCGGAGCTGTCAGCCCCGACGCCGTGCCTGCAGAACCCGGCACGCCTGCGAGCAAGCCGGACAAACCTTCGCAGCCGATCCGCCTCGACATCGACAGCCTGACCGTCAACAACGCGCGGGTTGAATACGTCGACGTGCGCAAGGGCCAGTCCCTTACCGCTGAAAGCATCCAGCTGAGCACCGGCGCCATCCACGAAGCCACTGACATCCCGCTGAAACTCACGGCGTTCCTGGGCACCACCCAGCCGCAGATGCGCGCCAAGACCGAGCTGATCGGCGAACTGCGCTTTGATCGTGCCCTCAAGCGCTATCAGTTCAGCGACATGCGCCTGTCCGGCGAGGCGTCGGGCGAGCCCCTGCAGGGCAAGACCGTCACCTTCGCCGCCCAGGGGCAATTGCTGGTGGACATGGCCGCCAACATCGCCGAGTGGTCAAGCCTGAAGCTATCCGCCAACCAGCTGCGCGCGCTGGGTGAGCTTCGCGCCCGCGATCTGGATAAAACACCCCAGCTCAGCGGCGCCCTGTCCATCGCCTCGTTTGACCTGCGCACCTTTCTCGACAGCGTCGGCCAGACGCTGCCCGCCATGGCGCCAGGCAGCCTGAGCAAAGTCGAGATGGTCACGCGCTTGAGCGGCACGCCTTCCAGCGTCAGCCTTGACGGGCTCAATCTGAAAGTCGACGACAGCACGTTCACCGGCCGCATCGCCCTTGAAGATTTCAGCAAGCAAGCCTTGCGCCTGCAACTCAAGGCCGACAACTTCAACGCCGATCTTTACCGCCCGGCCGAAAGCGAAGAGAAAAAGGGCGCCTCGGCCGCTCGCAAAAGCGAAGTCCAGACCAGCGAAGCCGCTGCGGTCGCCGGTGCGGGTACAACCCCGCTGCCAGACCAGCCGGTCAAGGCTGCCTGGAGCACGGAAAAGCTGCTGCCACTGGAGCGCCTGCGCAAGCTGGACGTGGATGCCGACATCAGTTTCGGCACCCTGACGCTGGATAAGCTGCCGATTCAGAATGCCGCCCTCAAAACCATGGCCCAGAATGGCGAAATCCGTCTGGAAAACCTGCGCGGTGACCTCTACAACGGCAACTTCGACGCCAAGGGCAACCTCGATGTGCGGCCTGATGTGCCGCTGCTGAGCATGCAGACTCGCCTCAGCAAAGTGCCGGTGGAGCGCGTCCTGCAAAGTCAGGACCAGACCCCACCGGTTAAAGGCCTGCTGACGCTCAACAGCGACCTCACTGCCAAAGGCAACAGTGAAAAGGCCCTGATCGACAGCCTCAACGGCATCGCCAGCTTCATCGTCAACAATGGTGTACTGGTCAACGCCAACATCGAGCAACAGCTGTGTCAGGGCATTGCCATGCTCAATCGCAAAACCCTCAGCGGCGAACCGCGAGGCAAGGACACCCCCTTCCAGCAACTGGACGGCAATCTCGTGTTTCGTAACGGCGTGGCCAGCAACCCGGACCTGAAAGTGAAGATCCCCGGCCTCACCGTCAACGGCAATGGCGACGTGGACCTGCGCGTGCTGGGCATGGACTATCGCGTGGGCGTGATCATCGAAGGTGACAAGACCGACATGCCGGACCCTGCCTGCGAGGTCAATCCGCGCTACGTCGGCATCGAGTGGCCGGTGCAGTGTCGTGGCCCGCTGGAGCTGGGTGCCAAGGCCTGTCGTCTCGACAAGGAAGGCCTGGGCAAGGTTGCGGCGAAGCTGGCTGGCGACAAGATCAGCGAGAAACTCGAGGAAAAACTCGGCGACAAAGTCAGCCCCGAGCTCAAGGACGCCCTGCGCGGCCTGTTCAAACGCTAAAGTCCCCCTGCAGAAGCGACCGGGGTGGCGTTTCACCCTGTTCGCGAGGCGATGTTCCTGACACACCTCGTCAGCCTGATCGCCAAGACGTTGGCTCCTGCAGGAATTCTGTCTCCCTCAACACCCCATCGGATCAGCAATGCAACCCGAGCAATTCTCCAGCGCTGTACTCGATTGGTACGACCGCCACGGCCGACACGATCTGCCGTGGCAGCAAGACATCACGCCCTATCGCGTCTGGGTCTCGGAAATCATGCTGCAGCAGACCCAGGTCAGCACTGTGCTCAATTACTTCGACCGCTTCATGCAGGCGCTGCCCAGTGTTCAAGCGCTGGCCGAGGCGCCCGAGGATGAAGTGCTGCACCTGTGGACCGGACTGGGTTACTACACCCGGGCGCGCAACCTGCAGAAAACCGCGAAGATCGTGGTGGCTGATCATGAAGGCGAATTTCCGCGTGAAGTCGAGAAATTGGTGCTGCTGCCCGGCATCGGCCTGTCCACCGCAGGCGCCATCGCCAGCCTGAGCATGGGCCTGCGCGCGCCGATTCTCGACGGCAACGTCAAACGTGTGCTGGCCCGCTTCACCGCCCAGGAAGGCTACCCGGGCGAACCCAAGGTGGCCAAACAACTGTGGGCGACCGCAGAGAAATTCACACCCCACGCCAGGGTCAACAACTACACCCAGGCGATGATGGACCTGGGCGCCACGCTGTGCACCCGCAGCCGGCCCAGTTGCCTGCTCTGCCCGCTGGAGAAACACTGCGAAGCGCACTTGCTGGGCCTGGAAACCCGCTACCCGATCCCCAAGCCACGCAAACAGATCCCCCAGAAGCGTACCCTGATGCCCATGCTCGCCAACCGCGACGGTGCGATCCTGCTCTATCGCAGGCCCTCAACCGGCTTGTGGGGCGGCTTGTGGAGCCTGCCGGAGCTGGACGACTTCGATGACCTTCAGCACCTGGCGCTGCAACACTCGCTGCAACTGGGCCAGCACCAGCAACTCCCGGGCCTGATCCACACCTTCAGCCACTTCCAGTTGAGCATCGATCCCTGGCTGGTGAGGGTGCAGGAGTCTGCTCATCACGTGGCCGAGGCCGACTGGCTCTGGTATAACCTCGCCACCCCGCCGCGCCTGGGCCTAGCTGCCCCGGTGAAGAAACTGCTGAAACACGCAGCCGACGTATTGAACGCAGGAGAGACCCCATGACCCGCACGGTAATGTGCCGCAAGTACAAAGAAGAACTGCCAGGCCTTGAGCGCGCGCCCTACCCCGGCGCCAAAGGCGAAGACATCTTCAACCACGTCTCACAGAAAGCCTGGGCCGACTGGCAGAAGCACCAGACACTGCTGATCAACGAACGCCGCCTGAACATGATGAACGCCGAGGATCGCAAATTCCTGCAGACCGAGATGGACAAGTACCTGTCCGGCGAGGAATACGCCAAGGCCGACGGCTACGTTCCCCCCGAGAAATAAAGCACTTGCAGCACTTCGGGTCGTAAGCGACGGTAATAATTCAGATTTTTTTGAAAAACCTGCTTGACGACCCCCTGAAAAACACGTTTAATGCGCCCCGTTGCCCAGATAGCTCAGTCGGTAGAGCAGGGGATTGAAAATCCCCGTGTCGGCGGTTCGATTCCGTCTCTGGGCACCAAAATACCGAAAACCCCAAAGAACAATGTGTTCCTTGGGGTTTTTTATTGCCTGCGATTTAGTGCTCGCTGGTCCATTTCTGGACCAAGATGCATGGGCAGCGGCATTGAAAGGTGTCCAATGGAATTCGGCACCGAATTTAAAGCACAATCGTTTTAACTAGATTTAAATTTTCAGCTTGAGAGCCTCTTTCAGGCAAACTGAGGCGTCGGCAATACAGTCCGCCCCAGCGTAGCGCTTTCATTTTTCATGAAACAGTTGATATGACGACTGACACCGAGGCGTTAGTGACAAAGGCACGATGTGTGCTTTACAAAAATTTCAAGACGTTCGGTTACGAGAGAAACTCTGCCTGATAAGCATTTCGAGTGTCGACTGACAGCCAGTGCCTCATACCGTGTTTAACTGAAAACTTTACTGTTTATATAATTAACGATATACATAAAGCCACCCCGATCAACTGTATTGTCTTTAGACGTAGCAATATCGACAGGTAAAAATTTGTCCTCCGCACTATCGTAGAGAAAGTTTCCCTCCGACATGTCGGAAGGAGGGCAACCTTTTGTGATCATCTCCTCAACCAGAAGAATGAAATTATTCACCGAATCAGATTGGAATCTTGTTATGTTAGACAAGGGATCACCTTTGATTTTATCCATCTGGATAGCTCTTCCAGAAATAATCTGAGCTGAGCTTTCGCCATAAAATTTCCGGAATGAATTGGCCTGATTAACTATGTCATCGCTTTTAACGTCATCAAAAAATATCTTGATGACTTTATTATCATTTTCTGAATCCTCCACGACTATAGCCTCAGCGCCCTCACCAATTACTCGACCGATACGGGTTGCGTATTGATCAGCAAACTCCGCAGCGCTCATGCACTCCACTTGGTTGATTGCAGGCGCCGACACACTGATTCTCGTATGGACAACAGCAGCAGAGTTACTGTTTCGCATAAAGCCCTCTATCCGGCCTCTTACTTTAGCGTTTGAAACTTGTGAAACCACCTTCTTTAGCTCAAAAGCCAACCTTGCAGAGTGAGCGCTTTTCTCTATTTGCTCATTTTTAATAAATACTTTTTTTGCTTCTGCCATTGTAAGTCCGAAAGAGCAATTAGCAACCTTTACGAGCTTGTTTAATGTTTTTCCCGAGAGGGATTTATTATCTGTCTTTTTAAGAATAGCAGTGGCAATTGAATCGCTCCGCACATCAATCCGTTGCGGCTTGAGTACAAACATATATTTCACCCAGGATTAAAAATAATAGGCTAGGCCAAAATAGACCTCACATCTATAAAAAAACGTCCATGCAGCAAAAGTGAGCGGCAAGATTTTGCATCTGCAAACTAATCTGAACGCCCTCTTCCATTATAAGAACTTAGGGATGCTCGGAAATAGACGGATGTTTCCCGCTATTGAGTCGTCAGCACCTTTCAACAAACGACGTATGTCGAATTTGCTCAACTCTCTTCGTTTTCCAGCCCTTAGGGCCACTGCAAAGCTCCTTGCAGCAGCCACTTCCTATATCATAAGCGCACCTTTCCGCAGTAAAGTGCACCCAATATTTGTGATGCAGGCGACGTGGGGTCGTCTACAGACTTCAATTTTACAATCAGGAATCGCTCTGTGGCGTCGGCAGACAAGCAGCAAAAACGAGCTCAACGGGCGAAAGCCAAGGCCAAACAGAACCGGTCGCACAAACCTGCGAAAAACAGCGTGCACTCGGTGTTCGCCTCGCCGCTGGTCGACCAGCCTTTCGATGATGTGGAAATCGACCTGAGCACCTTTGATTTCAAGGATATTGTCGAAAACGGGTTCGACCCTGCCGATTTCGACGATCTTTTCCGCGCCATGCAGACCACCAGCCAGATCAGCCAGCTGGCGATGTGTGCGGTCTTCCTGCAATACCCGGTGCTGGAACTGGTGATTGCCGAGGAAGATGAAGAGCAGGCGACAGACTTCATGATGGGCCTGCTGATCACCTATCGCGGGATGTTCCACGACGAAGACGAGGATGCCGCCATCGAATGGATCGGCAGCGAGGCGTTCCAGGCCGATTATCAGGAAGCGTCGCGGCTGCTGACCTTGCGCAACGAGAAAGCCGCGCGCTGAGAGCCTTCCGGTTGCAGCGCCCACAAAAAAGCCCGCATCGCTGCGGGCTTTTTCAATGCTCGATCAACCTGACTCAGTTGATCTTGGCATCCAGCTCGCCACGAGCGTAGCGCTCGAACATCGCGTCCAGGGAGATCGGCTTGATCTTCGATGCGTTGCCAGCGGTGCCGAACGCTTCGTAACGCGCGATGCACACATCGCGCATGGCGGTGACGGTCTTGGCCAGGTATTTGCGCGGGTCGAACTCGCCCGGGTTCTTGGCCATGAACTCACGGATGGCACCGGTGGAGGCCAGACGCAGGTCAGTGTCGATGTTGACCTTGCGCACGCCGTGCTTGATGCCTTCGACGATTTCCTCAACCGGCACGCCGTAGGTTTCCTTGATGTCGCCGCCGTACTGGTTGATGATTTTCAACCACTCTTGCGGGACTGAAGAAGAACCGTGCATCACCAGGTGAGTGTTCGGGATACGCTTGTGGATTTCCTTGATGCGATCAATCGCCAGGATGTCACCGGTAGGCGGCTTGGTGAACTTGTAAGCGCCGTGGCTGGTGCCGATGGCGATGGCCAGGGCAT
This sequence comes from Pseudomonas viridiflava, assembly GCF_900585905.1. Lineage (GTDB taxonomy): Bacteria > Pseudomonadota > Gammaproteobacteria > Pseudomonadales > Pseudomonadaceae > Aquipseudomonas. The sequence goes on along the minus strand of NZ_UTVH01000121.1, from coordinate 23,435 downwards.
CGACCTGAGTGCGCTTGACGAAGTCAGCGGCTTCTTCCGGATCGGTCAGCATCTGGCTGTGATCGAGCATGCCTTCAGCGCCTACGCCGTCTTCTTCACCGGCCATGCCGGTTTCCAGCGAACCCAGAACACCCAGCTCGCCTTCCACAGAAACGCCACAGGCGTGCGCGAAGGCCACCACGCGACGGGTCACGTCAACGTTGTAGTCGTAATCGGCCGGGGACTTGCCATCTTCACGCAGCGAGCCGTCCATCATCACCGAGCTGAAGCCCAGCTGGATCGAACGCTGGCAGATATCAGGGCTGGTGCCGTGGTCCTGGTGCATGACCACCGGGATGTGCGGGAATTCTTCCACCGCCGCCAGGATCAGGTGACGCAGGAACGGCGCGCCAGCGTATTTGCGAGCGCCAGCCGAGGCCTGAACGATCACCGGGGAATCGGTCTTGTCGGCCGCTTCCATAATGGCGCGCATTTGTTCCAGGTTGTTCACGTTGAAAGCTGGAACGCCGTAGCCGAATTCGGCGGCGTGGTCCAACATCTGGCGCATGCTGATAAGTGCCATTGTCTGTTTTTCTCCCGGTAGGATCGTTGTTGTGCAGGCCTGCCACAGGGCGCCTGCTATTCAAGTTCTGCGCACAGCCAGAGCTGTGCGCCGGTTATCGGTACTGCTACAGCAAGCTTACTTGCAGCCGCGCCCGATCAAATCATTGGTCGCTTCCCAGTACACCAGGCCTTCATTGCCCTTGTTCTGGAACGCGAGTACGCCGTTGCTGTACAAGGACGGCGCGCCAGGTTCGGCCTTGAGCTGGAACACCTGCTCGCTGTCGTTGAGGCGCACATCCACCAGAGACCTGCTCTGATCGGCATAACGCCAGTGCACCTGGGCCTTGCTGTCGCAAGTCCAACTGGTCCAGGCATCGCCTGTTGGCGCAGGCTGCATCATCGCGCAACCGCCGAGCACTGCTAATGACGCAAGGGCAATCAAGCCTTTCATTACTTCTCCTGGCCTGCCCCGGGAAGCAGGGCAGATGCCGGTTGCTTCAGTCTTCAGGGGCAGTTCTGTTCCTGATTCCGGTCATCGGCCGGCTCTCCGGTCGCCTGCGCCTCGACCCGCTGATCGTTCTGGGTCGTCGGCCCGCTTACCGGCGCCGGGCTGAACACCTGGCAGGCCTTGGCGCGAGCGCCAGAGCCGCTACAACCGACCAACATCATGCAGCTCAGCAAGGCCACGGCAGCGAATTTCATGGTGATGTTCCTTGTTCAGAGTGATGTCCACCCTGTAAAGACCATGATCACGCGCCGAGGTTGCCAAACCACCTGCTGATTGCTGCTCAGCGACAGGCCACCGGCCCGACGTCCGGCATGAATTCATACTTCTCCAGCACCGCTGCTCCGCCACGCTTGTAGATCACCGGCACGGTTTCTGCCTGCCAGTTCGCCTGATAACAGGCGAGCTGGACCGGCGCTGCGGTTTCACCCGCCACCTCCGCGGCTTGCGGCTCGCTGGCACAGGCGGCGAGTGAGCCGACAATGCACAGCAAGGCAACTGGCTTGAGCATTTCTATCACCTTGAGCACAGCCTTATCCTCAGGCCTTGGCGCGCTGTTCCAGCATTTCCACGGCAGGCAGTACCTTGCCTTCGACGAACTCCAGGAATGCCCCGCCGCCAGTGGAGATGTAGGATATCTGATCCGCTACGCCATATTTGTCGATTGCCGCCAGCGTGTCGCCGCCACCGGCGATGGAGAACGCCGGGCTTTCGGCAATCGCCTTGGCCAGGGTTTTGGTGCCTTCACCGAACTGATCGAACTCGAACACGCCCACCGGGCCGTTCCACAGGATAGTCCTGGAAGATTTCAGTAATTCGGCAAACTGCTGTGCAGTTTGCGGGCCGATATCGAGAATCATGTCGTCATCGGCAACATCGGCGATCAGCTTGACAGTGGCCGTGGCGCTCTCGGCGAACTCCTTGGCGACTACCACATCGACCGGCAGCGGCACGCTGACCTTGGCCGCGATCTCGCGAGCGGTGTCGAGCAGGTCCGGCTCATACAGCGACTTGCCCACGTTGTGCCCAGCTGCAGCCAGGAAGGTGTTGGCAATGCCGCCGCCGACGATCAACTGATTGCAGATGGCGCTGAGGCTGTTGAGCACGTCCAGCTTGGTCGACACCTTGGAACCGGCAACGATGGCGGCCATTGGCTGGGCCGGGGCACCCAGGGCTTTGCCCAGCGCGTCCAGCTCTGCCGCCAGCAGTGGGCCTGCCGCCGCAACTTTGGCGAACTTGGCCACGCCATGGGTCGAACCTTCGGCGCGGTGGGCAGTGCCAAAAGCGTCCATCACAAAGACGTCACACAGCGCCGCATACTTGTGCGCCAGCTCGTCAGTGTTCTTTTTCTCGCCCTTGTTGAAGCGTACGTTCTCGAACAGCACGATATCGCCAGCCTTGACGTCGACACCGTCCAGGTAATCAGCCACAAGCGGTACGTCGCGGCCCAGCGCCTTGCTCAGGTACTCGGCCACGGGCTTGAGGCTGTTCTCGGCAGAGAATTCACCCTCGGTCGGACGCCCCAGGTGGGAGCAGACCATCACCGCAGCGCCCTTTTCCAGCGCCAGCTTGATGGTCGGCAGCGACGCGAGGATACGTGCATCACTGCTGACAGCGCCGTCCTTGATCGGGACATTGAGGTCTTCGCGGATCAATACACGCTTACCTTGCAGATCAAGGTCGGTCATCTTCAACACGGTCATGAGTGAATCCCTGTTTTTACTGTTGTGGGTTTGCGACGTGCAAAAAGTGCTCAGCAACATCCAGCATTCTGTTGGCAAAACCCCATTCGTTATCGAACCAGGCCAGCAGGTTGACGAGCCGGGGGCCGGACACTCGGGTCTGACTCGCATCGACGATGGCCGAATGAGGGTCATGGTTGAAATCACAGCTGGCGTGGGGCAGCTCGGTGTAGGCCAGCAAGCCCTTCAGCGGGCCGCTGGTGGCGGCCTCGCGCAGCAGACGATTGATCTCTGCGGCATCGGTATCACGCGCGGTTTGCAAGGTGATATCGAGGCAGGACACGTTGACGGTTGGCACGCGCACTGCTTTGGCCTGAATTCGGCCCGCAAGTTCCGGGAGCAGCCGTTCGATGCCTCGCGCCAGACCGGTGGACACCGGGATGATCGACTGAAACGCAGAGCGGGTGCGGCGCAAGTCTTCGTGGTGATAGGCGTCGATCACCGGCTGATCATTCATCGCCGAGTGAATCGTGGTGATGGTGATGTACTCAAGGCCAATGGCCTGATCCAGCAGGCGCAGCAGCGGCACGCTGCAATTGGTGGTGCAGGAGGCTGCCGACACCAGCAGCTCGCTGCCGCTGAGCCGATGCTGGTTGACGCCGAAGACGATGGTGGCGTCGACATCTGCCTCGCTGGCCATCGGCTGGGAAAACAGCACTCGCGGCGCGCCGGCATCGAGAAACCGCTGGCCGTCCTCGCGAGTGTTATAGACACCTGAACATTCAAGCACCAGATCGATATCCAGCGCCGCCCAATCCACCGCTTCCGGCGTGGCGCTGCGCAGCACCCTGATGCGGTGATCGTTGATGTGCAGGTAGTGCCCTTCGACCTGCACATTGCCGGGGAAGCGGCCATGGGTAGAGTCAAAGCGCGTGAGGTATTCGAGGCTGGCCATGTCGGCCAGGTCGTTGATCGCCACCACTTCAAACCCGGCCTTCGCCCCGCGCTCGCACAGTGCGCGCACCACGCAACGACCGATACGGCCGTAGCCGTTGAGTGCAACTTTGTAAGGGCGGGGTTGAGGCATGGGGTTCTCGTTGGATGATAAATCAGATTGCGCAACCACGTGGGAGCGAGCCTGCTCGCGAAAAATACGACGGGGTGTGTTCGCTACACCGCGTCGAGCCGTTCGCGAGCAAGCTCGCTCCCACAGGGCGTCAATCCAGCTTTAGTCAGTCTTCCAGCAGCTCTTCAGCCTGACCCAGGATGTTTTCCAGGGTGAAGCCGAACTCCTCGAACAAGGCAGGCGCTGGCGCCGACTCGCCGAAGGTGGTCATGCCGATGACGCGACCTTCAAGACCGACGTACTTGTACCAGAAGTCCGCGTGGGCAGCTTCGATGGCGATACGTGCGCTGACCTGCAGTGGCAGAACCTGCTGCTTGTAACCTGGGTCCTGCGCGTCGAACACGCTAGTGCACGGCATCGACACCACACGCACGTTGCGACCCTGGGCACTCAGCTTGTCGAAAGCCTGAACCGCCAGGCCGACTTCCGAACCGGTGGCGATCAGGATCAGCTCGGGCTCGCCGACGCAATCACGCAACACGTAGCCACCGCGGGCGATGTCGGCCAGCTGCGCTTCGTCACGGGCCTGGTGAGTCAGGTTCTGACGCGAGAAGATCAGCGCCGACGGGCCGTCGTTACGCTCGATGGAGTACTTCCAGGCCACTGCCGACTCAACGGCGTCGGCAGGACGCCAGGTGTCCAGGTTCGGCGTGGTGCGCAGGCTGGTCAACTGCTCGATTGGCTGGTGCGTCGGGCCGTCTTCGCCCAGACCGATGGAGTCGTGGGTGAACACATAGATCACGCGCTTCTTCATCAGCGAAGCCATACGCACCGCGTTGCGCGCATATTCCATGAAGATCAGGAAGGTGGCGCCGTAAGGCACGAAGCCGCCATGCAAGGCGATACCGTTCATCATCGCGCCCATGCCGAATTCGCGCACGCCGTAATGCAGGTAGTTGCCGCCAGCGTCTTCGCCGGTGATGCTCTTGCAGCCTTTCCAGATGGTCAGGTTGGAGCCGGCCAGGTCAGCCGAACCACCGAGGAATTCCGGCAGCAACGGGCCCAACGCGCCCAGTGCATTCTGGCTGGCCTTGCGGCTGGCGATGGTTTCGCCCTTGGCGTTGACTTCAGCGACGTAGGCAGCGGACTTCTCGGCGAAATCAGCGGGCAGCTCGCCACTCATGCGGCGGATCAGCTCGTTGGCCAGCTCCGGGTACTCTGCGGCATAGGCCGCGAAACGCTGATCCCAGTCGGCTTCAGAGGCCAGGCCTTTTTCCTTGCAGTTCCATTCGACGTAGATGTCGGCCGGGATGTCGAACGGGCCGTGATCCCATTTCAGGGCTGCGCGGGTCAGGGCGATTTCGTCAGCACCCAGCGGCGCGCCGTGGGATTCTTCCTTGCCCTGCTTGTTCGGCGAACCGAAACCGATGGTGGTCTTACAGCAGATCAGCGTGGGCTGGCTGCTCTTGTGTGCGGTGTCGATGGCGGTCTTGATTTCGTCGGCGTCGTGGCCGTCGACATTGCGAATCACCAGCCAGCCGTAGGCTTCGAAACGCTTGGGGGTGTCATCGGTGAACCAGCCTTCGACTTCACCGTCGATGGAAATGCCGTTGTCGTCATAGAAGGCGACCAGCTTGTTCAGGCCCAGAGTGCCCGCCAGCGAGCCGACTTCGTGGGAAATGCCTTCCATCATGCAGCCATCACCCATGAACACATAGGTGTGGTGATCAACAATGTTGTGGCCAGGGCGATTGAACTGCGCCGCCAGGGTTTTTTCCGCGACGGCAAAACCGACAGCGTTGGCGAAGCCCTGGCCGAGAGGACCGGTGGTGGTCTCCACGCCCGGCGTGTAACCGAATTCAGGATGGCCCGGGGTGCGGCTGTGCAGCTGGCGGAAGTTCTTCAGATCGTCGATGGACAGGTCGTAACCGGTCAGGTGCAGCAGCGAATAGACCAGCATCGAACCATGGCCGTTGGACATGATGAAACGGTCGCGGTCGGCGAACATCGGGTTGGCCGGGTTGTGCTTCAGATAATCGCGCCACAGTACTTCGGCGATATCCGCCATGCCCATCGGGGCACCGGGATGGCCGCTGTTGGCTTTTTGCACGGCATCCATGCTGAGTGCACGAATGGCGTTGGCACGCTCACGACGGCTGGGCATCGCTGATCTCCTGAAGTGGAAAGAATGGATCTGGAAAAGGCGGGCATTTTCCCTCAGGCACTGTCTGGGAGCAATGAAAGATAGCGGCTTGTAACCGTTTTTATCCCTGCGCCGGGGATATTGGCGGCCTGCGTGGCGATCAAGGCCTATGCCCGCAGCTGGAATTCTTATCAGGGCTGCAATATCAAAACTTTTTGATATTGCCCTTGCGGGTTGCCCAGTCGCTCACTAGACTGCGGCCCATGAATCTTCGCGTCCCCGCCATCCGCCACGACGATTGCGACGACCTTTCTGCCTTGTGCAAGGCCGGCGGCGACCCATTGCGGCTCACTGTTCTGCGCGCCCTGGCCAATGATTCATTCGGCGTACTGGAGCTGGCGCAGATCTTCGCCATGGGTCAGTCGGGCATGAGTCATCACCTCAAGGTGCTGGCCCAGGCGGATCTGGTGGCGACGCGCCGCGAGGGCAACGCGATTTTCTACCGCCGCGCCCTGCCCCACACCGCGCTGCCCGGCGGCAAGCTGCACGCGGCCCTGCTCGAAGAGGTCGACACCCTGGTGCTGCCCGAGGATGTGCGTTCGCGCATCGCCCTGGTGCATCGCCAGCGAGCCAGCGCCAGTCAGGACTTCTTCGCCCGGACCGCTGAAAAATTTCGCGCCCAGCAAGACCTCATCGCCGGGCTCGCCCAGTACCGCGACAGCCTGCTCTCGCTGCTCGACAAGCTGAATTTCGGCGCCCAGGCCACCGCGCTGGAAGTCGGCCCCGGTGATGGCGGTTTCCTGCCGGACCTGGCGCGCCGCTTCAAGCAGGTCATTGCCCTGGACAACAGCCCGGCAATGCTGGAGATGGCACGTCAACAGTGCCTCCGGCAGGCGCTGGCTAACGTCGAGCTGAAACTGGCCGATGCACTGGACACGGCCCAGGTACGCGCCGATTGTGTGGTGCTCAACATGGTGCTCCATCACTTCGCGGCACCGGCCGACGCGCTCAAGCAACTGGCAACGCTGCTGCAACCCGGCGGTAGCCTGCTGGTGACAGAATTGTGTAGCCACGACCAGAGCTGGGCCAGGGAGGCCTGTGGCGATCTCTGGTTGGGTTTTGAACAGGAAGATCTGGCCCGTTGGGCCATCGCTGCGGGGCTAGTTCCCGGGGAAAGCCTCTATGTAGGCTTACGTAATGGTTTCCAGATCCAGGTCCGCCATTTTCAGCGACCGGCTGGCGACACTCACCATCGGCAAAATTCAGGAAACCCGTAGAGATGAGCGAATACTCCCTTTTCACCTCCGAGTCGGTGTCCGAAGGGCATCCAGACAAAATCGCCGACCAGATTTCCGACGCGGTGCTGGACGCCATCATTGCCCAGGACAAACACGCTCGCGTAGCGGTTGAAACCCTGGTCAAGACCGGCGTCGCCATCGTGGCCGGTGAAGTCACCACCAGCGCCTGGGTCGATCTGGAACAGATCGTCCGTGATGTCATCACCGACATCGGCTACACCAGCTCTGACGTCGGCTTCGACGGCGCCACCTGCGGCGTGATGAACATCATCGGCAAGCAGTCGCCCGACATCAACCAGGGTGTCGACCGTGCCAAGCCTGAAGACCAGGGCGCCGGCGACCAGGGCCTGATGTTCGGTTACGCCAGCAATGAAACCGCCGAGCTGATGCCCGCGCCCATCGCGTTTTCGCACCAGTTGGTCAAGCGTCAGGCTGAAGCGCGCAAGTCCGGCCTGCTGCCGTGGCTGCGTCCGGATGCCAAGTCGCAGGTCACCTGCAGCTACGAAAACGGCAAAGTGGTGGGCATCGACGCAGTCGTGCTGTCCACCCAGCACAACCCGGAAGTGTCCTACAACGACCTGCGCGAAGGCGTGATGGAGCTGATCGTCAAGCACTGCCTGCCTGCCGAATTGCTGCACAAAGGTACCCAGTTCCACATCAACCCGACCGGCCAGTTCATCATTGGCGGCCCGGTGGGTGACTGCGGTCTGACCGGTCGCAAGATCATCGTCGACAGCTACGGCGGCATGGCTCGCCATGGCGGCGGTGCCTTCTCCGGCAAGGACCCGTCCAAGGTTGACCGCTCGGCCGCCTACGCCGGTCGTTACGTGGCCAAGAACATCGTTGCCGCAGGCCTGGCGGAGCGCTGCGAGATTCAGGTGTCCTACGCCATCGGCGTCGCGCAACCGACGTCGATTTCGCTGAACACCTTCGGCACCGGCAAGATCGGCGACGACAAAATCATCAAGCTGGTGCGTGACATCTTCGACCTGCGCCCCTACGCAATCACCACCATGCTCGACCTGCTGCACCCGATGTACCAGGAAACCGCAGCCTACGGCCACTTTGGCCGCACGCCGCAGACCAAGACCGTGGGCGACGACACCTTCACCACGTTCACCTGGGAAAAAACCGACCGCGCCGACGCCCTGCGCACGGCTGCCGGGTTGTAATACCGGTAGGTTTTCGGCGCAATAAAAAGCCCCTGGCGATGAAGGTCGTCAGGGGCTTTTTCATGGACCGAAGACAGGTGTATCGCAGACATATTCATCAATAAAAAACTCCCCGACGTCCCAGGACGCGTACGACATTCGTCGCTATCCTTCTCGGCGCGTTGCGGCTCTGCGCTTCAAGGTCCATCCCCTTCACGTTGCTGATTGCAGCGACCGGTGTTGACAGACCGAATCCATAGCGCAGCGCCAGCGAACGTCAGCAGGTCGTTGCACCTGCGGGCAATCTTATGGCGGCTGTACGTGGGGCACACTTGTGTGCGCCAGGTTGCTTTCTACTGGTCTGTCAACCCGCGAAACAGCCGCCACCTATTTGATTGACAGCGACAACAGCGTGAATCGCGGGCAAGGTGCAACGCCACCGCGATCGCCAACAAGCCCTCGTTTGCGGCGCGGCAGCCGAACGGTTTTCGTGGCTGGAAACATCTTGCGCATTGACCCAGTTAGCGGGCTTGTAATGGACCGTAAAAGCTCTATTCCAGACACATTCACCAATAAAAACTACACACCGTTGTAGGACGGATCTGAAATTTGTCGCTATCCTCCTCGGCGCGTTGCGGCTCTGTGCATCAAGGTCTACCCTCCTTCGCGTCGCTGATTCCAGCGACCGGTTTTGACAGACCGCTCAGGCGTAACGTGCCGCTGGCCAGACTCCAATAGATCGTTGATCGTTGGTCGTTTCATGGCGGCTGTACGTGGGGCACACTCGTGTGCGCCAGGTGGCTCCTGACTGGTCTGTCAACCCGCGTACGGCTGCCACCCGACTTGTTTGACAGCAGGAGGTGTCGGCTCATTTAACAGGAGTTTCCATGATCCAATCCACGCCCCACCCACCCGAAATACCCGTCACCAAAGCCACCCCCTTCGGGATGCATATTGGCGACCAGAATCTGTTCAGCGTCCAACCCGGCATCAAGGTAGAAGACGCCCTCGTGCTGGCGACTGAATACCTGGCCTGCGCCGCTGCCACCGCCTATGAAACGGCTGACAACGCCACCCCGGAATTCCGCCCTTTGGCCAGATCGGTCGTGCATCAGATCGAAGCCTCACGAGCGCTGATCGAAGCGTCGATTGCAGGCCTTGGGCGTGTATTGCGCGAAAACCAGCGGGCCGGGGCTGAGTCGATATAGCCAAAGCACCCCGCGCTTTCACGCAGCAAACCTTGACCTGTAGGAGCCCACTTGTTGGTGCCCACTTGTTGGCGAGACGTTGCATTGCACGATAAAGATGCCGATGCCTTGCTGTCGCCTCGCCAACAAGTTGGCTCCTACAGAAAAGTGTTCCAAATCAGCTCGTTGTGTTTTGTTTGATAACAGCCAACCTGTTGACGACGTTGCATTGCACGATAAAGATGCCGATGCCTTGCTGTCGCCTCGCCAACAAGTTGGCTCCTACAGAAAAGTGTTCCAAATCAGCTCGTTGTGTTTTGTTTGATAACGGCCAACCTGTTGGCGACGTTGCATTGCACGATAAAGATGCCGATGCCTTGCTGTCGCCTCGCCAACACGTCCGGCCATCGGTACTGGCTGAATGATCCAGTAACCAGTGCACACACCCTTCACTCGCAGCAGCGGCTAGCCTTGGGGCAAATTTTCAAGCAAGGATGCTTCGATGCTGCCACTTTCGCACCTGCTCATGGGGCTGGCGCTGACACTCCTCACTGTCAGCGCCAGTGCCAATCAATGCCCTGACTGGACACCCGCCGAGGCTCGAAGCTCGATCCTCACCCTGCAAACTCAGATCGCAGCGTGGGACGACAGCTATCACCGCCAGGGCATTTCGCTGATTGCCGACGACCTGTATGACCAGTCCAGGCAGCAGCTCGACGCCTGGCGCGCCTGCTTCGCCCAGCCTGCCGCAGACGACAACCCGCTGAAAACCGCAAAAGGCAGCGTTGCCCATCCCATACCGCATACCGGCGTCGGCAAGCTGCACCGCGAAGATGAGGTGCACGGCTGGCTCAAAGGCCGCAACGACATCTGGGTACAACCCAAGGTCGACGGCGTTGCGGTCACGCTGGTTTACCAACAGGGCAAGCTGGCCCGCCTGATCAGCCGTGGCGATGGCGTCAAAGGTCAGGACTGGACTGCACACGCGCGACGCATTGAGGCGATCCCGGCGCAGTTGCCCTGGCAGGACACGCTCGTCTTGCAGGGCGAGCTGTACCTTGAGTTGAGTAACCATGTGCAAGCCCGCGACGGCAGCGTCAACGCCCGCAGCAAGGTGGCCGGAATGCTCGCCCGCGACCAGCTGAGCCCCGCCGCCGCCCGGCAGATCGGCCTGTTCGTCTGGGACTGGCCGGATGGCCCGGCGGCCATGATCGAACGCCTCGACGGCCTCAGCGCCATGGGCTTTGCCGCCAGCAAGCATTACAGCCAACCCATTCAGGGTGTCGATCAGGCGCAGGGCTGGCGACAGCACTGGTACACAAGCCGGCTGCCGTTTGCCACTGACGGCGTCATCATCCGCCAGGGCAAACGCCCCCCGGCACAACGCTGGCAGGCGCGAGCACCGCACTGGATTGCCGCGTGGAAATACCCCCCAGCGCAAACGCTGGCGTATGTACGCAAGGTCAATTTCAATATTGGTCGCAGCGGCAGAATAACCCCGGTGCTGGACCTGGAACCGGTGCCCCTGGACGACCGCCAGGTCAGCCGCATCAGCGTCGGCTCGCTCAAGCGCTGGCAAACGCTGGACATTCGCCCGGGCGATCAAGTTGCACTGAGCCTGGCAGGCCTGACCATTCCCCGCTTGGACAGCGTAGTGATACGCGCTCCAAAGCGTCAGGAGTTGCAGGTCCCCAGGGCTGAAGACTTCCATCACCTGAGCTGCTGGCAGCCGGTTTCAGGCTGTGAAAGCCAGTTTCGTGCACGACTCAAATGGCTCAGCGGTAAGCAAGGCCTTGCTCTGCCTGGGGTCGGGCCGGGGACCTGGGAAAAGTTGATCCAGGCAGGAAAAATCAACGGCCTGCTCGACTGGATGACCCTGAATCAGGCTGAGCTTGCTAACATTCCCGGCCTGGGTGAGCGCAGCAGCGCTAAACTGTTCGCCAGCCTGCAGGAGGCCCGAACCCGGCCCTTCTCGGCATGGCTAAAGGCTATTGGTCTGCCGCCTGCCGGGGAAGGTCATGCTGGCGAGCACTGGAGCGAACTGGCCATGCGCAACGCAGAACAATGGCAGCAACAACCCGGCATCGGTGCCGGTCGCGCCCGCCAACTGGTGGCGTTTTTTCAGCATCCGCAGGTTCAGGCCCTGAGCGAGCAACTGCGCGCTCAGGGCATAGCCGGTTTTTAAGTCATGCAAGCGTCGGATACTCATTCATCAGGCCCGGCGCTTTTTCAAAAGGAGTTCATATGAAGGTGTTTTCACGACTGATCCTCGCCTGCTGCAGCCTGCTGGCGACCCCGCTATTCGCCGCAGATGCCGCGCCCGATTCAGGCGGTTGCTTCGCCAAAAGCCAGGAAATCAGCGGCAAGATCGAACAAGCCAAGGCCGATGGCAACAAGCCGCAGCAAGCCGGGCTGGAAAAAGCCCTGAGCGAGGTCAAAGCCAATTGCACTGAAGCCAGCCTGCTCAAGCAGCACGAGCAGAAAGTGCTCGACGCCAAGCGCGAGGTCAGCCGCCGCCAGGCCGACCTGAACAAGGCCATGACCAAGGGCGACCCGGAGCGCATCAACAAGCGCAAGGACAAGCTCGCCGAGTCACGCAAGGAGCTGCAGGACGCCCAGACCGAACTGGAAGATGTGCAGCCGCAGGACTGACCCGACTGCGCGTCAGGCGGGCAGAGGTGTCGCAGAGGCAACGAACAGGCCGATGATCAGGCCCATGCCGATCAGCCAGGCCAGCGAGCGCAAGGCTGCCCAGTCTGCCAGATAGAAAATGATGTACAGCAGGCGGCTGGTGATGAACAGCACCGCCACTACATCGATAGTGACCAGCTGCGCATTGCCCGCGACATGGGCAATGATCACCGCGGCGGCAAACCCGGGCAGCGCTTCGAAACTGTTGAGCTGCGCCGCATGGGCGCGTGCTGGCAGGCCTTCGAGGTTACTCAGGAAATGGCGTGGGTTGTGATTGTGTTTGCCATTGAACTTGCCGCTGGAAAACTTGGCGATACCGGCACAGATAATCGGCAGAACAATGGCGACAAGCACACACCAGAAAGCAACGGTCATGGCTGAATCCTTATGGTTCGAATTTCATTGTGGGCAGACAGGGATTGTCAGACTGCAAGCTAGGCGTCTAGCGAAAGGCTCCCGCAAGTAGCCTATGTCATGCTGACAGCGTTATCACCCCCGCCCGGCAATTAGTTGCAACCGTCATTGCTGACGGCAGTCAATGCCTGCTGTTGAAACGCCTGAGTAAACAATGTGTCTGCACGTCGGAGCAGGCCATCCAACCCTTGCCCGCCCTGGGCCTTTGCTGCCGACGGACACGCTCTGAATCGCAATAACAGGAAAACCGATGCTTGAACTCGCTGCTGGATTTATCTGCCTTACCGCGCTGCTCACTTATGTGAATTACCGTTTTATCGGCCTGCCGCCCACCATTGGCGTCATGGTCACCGCGCTGCTTTTCTCGCTGATTCTGCAGAGCCTGAGCCTGATGGGCTTTCCCGGCCTGGAAGAGCGCGTGCAGCAATTGATCAGCCAGATCGACTTCGGCGACCTGCTGATGAACTGGATGCTGTCGTTCCTGCTGTTTGCCGGGGCGCTGCACGTCAACCTGGGCGACTTGCGCAGTTATCGCTGGCCCATCGGCCTGCTGGCGACCTTCGGCGTACTGATCGCCACGACGGTGATCGGCGCGCTGGCATACTGGATCTTTGCCCTGTTCGGCTGGCACGTCAGCTTCCTTTACTGCCTGCTGTTCGGCGCGCTGATTTCGCCCACTGACCCCATCGCGGTGCTGGGCGTGTTGCGTACCGCCAATGCCTCCAAACCATTGAAAACCACGATTGTCGGCGAATCGCTGTTCAACGATGGCACGGCGGTGGTGGTGTTTACCGTTCTGCTCGGCATCGCCCAGTTAGGCGAAACCCCGTCCGTGGGCGAAACCGCCATGCTGTTCGTGCACGAGGCCATTGGTGGCGTGCTGTTCGGCGGCGCGATCGGCTACGCCGTGTACTTGATGATCAAGAGTATCGAGCAGTATCAGATCGAAGTGATGCTGACCCTGGCTCTGGTGCTGGGCGGTTCGGCCATGGCAAGCGAGCTGCATGTGTCCGGCCCGATTGCGATGGTGGTGGCCGGGCTGATCATCGGCAACCTGGGCCGCAACCTGGCGATGAACGACATGACGCGCCGTTACATGGACGGCTTCTGGGAACTGCTCGATGACATGCTCAACGCCCTGCTCTTCGCGCTGATCGGCATGGAGCTGTTGCTGCTGCCGTTTTCCTGGTCGCACCTGGCGGCCGCGAGCATGCTGGCGGTGGCGATCCTGCTGTCGCGTTTCGTCACGGTGGCGCCGGCCATTCTGCTGCTGCGGCGCTGGCGCAGTGTGCCCCGCGGCACCATTCGCATCCTTACCTGGGGCGGGCTGCGCGGCGGTGTCTCGGTGGCCCTGGCCCTGGCCTTGCCGCTGGGCCCGGAACGCGATCTGCTGCTGAGCATCACCTACATCGTGGTCCTGTCGTCGATCCTGCTGCAGGGCCTGAGCATCGGCAAGCTGGTCAAGGCGGTAACGCGTGGCGAAACGCAAGCACCCAATGCGCCGCACTGAGGCACGACAGCTGCCATACGCGGCCTGATTGGCTAAGATGCCACGACCGCCAGCCCACGCTGGCGGTTTTTTTAGCGGCCCGGGAGCATGCATGTCCAGCGAAGACGAGATCGCCATGGTGGGCGGTACACCGATGATCCCCGACCAGCGTCGGGAATTGATGCTGCGCCAGTTGCGCAAGCATCAGGTCATGAGCGTGCATCAACTGGTGGAGATGTTCGACTGCTCGCACATGACTATCCGCCGCGACATTGCGCTGCTGGAACAGGAAGGACGCGCCTATTCGGTCACCGGCGGGGTGCGCATCGCCAGCCAGCTGCACAGCGAACCCAGCCATCAGTCCAAGGCGGTGGTGGAATTGCCGCAGAAACAGGGCATGGCGCGGCTGGCCGCGGGCCTGCTGCACAATGACATGACGATTTACCTCGACGCAGGCACCAGCACGCTGGAGATCGTCCCGCACATCGTCGCGCTGACCGGCATGACCGTGGTCACCAATGATTTCGGCATCGTCGCTGCGCTGGCCGATGCGACCCACGTGGAGGTGATCCACACCGGTGGGCTGCTGGACCATCCCAATCGCTCAAGCGTGGGCGGGCTGGCCGCTGCAACTCTGCGCCAGCTGGCCACCGATATCGCCTTCATGTCCACCAGCTCCTGGGACCTGCAGCGCGGCACCACGACACCGTCGGCGCTGAAAGTCGAGGTCAAGCAGGCGGCCATGCAGTCGGCATCGCAAACCGTGCTGGTGGCGACCAGCTCGAAATACGGCACTTTCGGCATGTACAAAATCGCCGCGCTGGAACAGTTCGACACCATCATCAGCGACGAAGCTCTGGCCGAAGCGGCTGCCGACGGCATTCGCAAACAGCGCGTGGAGCTGTTGCTGGCATCGGCCGGACAGCGCTGAATCATGGGCATCCGCTCAGCACTGGTCGCCCTGGCCCTGCTGAGCGGCAACGCCGGGGTGACTTGGCGCCCGTGGGACCGGCTTTAGCCGGGAAGACGATAGACCCGACACAGCAACCTCATCCCATGCACCCGTCCTCTCGGGGCTAAAGCTGCTCCTGCCATTGGGAGCGATCAACCGACTGATGAACGCCATCGCGGCCTCGCGATGCTCGTGCGCTTCTACGGGCACTAGATTGTGAATCCATGTGAATATGAAAAAATACTTCACATTATCCGATCACTCATTCACTATCAGATTCACAGATCAGAACAATTCAGACCAATGCCGCACTGACGCGCATCGGCAACTCTGCGAGGAAGACAGCATGACCAACAAGAATGTCGGCGTTATCGGCCTGGGCGCCATGGGCCTGGGGATTGCGCGTTCGTTGCTGCGCAGCGGCTTCAATGTGCATGCCTGTGACGTGCGCCAGAGCGTGACCGAGCAGTTCGCCAGCGAGGGTGGCGTTGCCTGCGCAAGCCCTGCCGAGATGGCTGCCGCCTGCGAGGTGATCATCACGGTGGTGGTCAACGCCGAGCAGACTGAAACCGTTCTTTTTGGTGAAAACGGCGCCATCGCCGCTTTGCGCCCCGGCAGCCTGGTGATTGGCTGCGCCACCGTGGCGCCAACCTTTGCCGTTGAGCTGGGCGAGCGCCTGGCCGCGCAGAACCTCCTCTATCTCGACGCCCCGATCTCCGGCGGCGCTGCCAAGGCCGCTGCGGGCCAGATGACCATGATGACCTCAGGCCCTGAGCAGTGCTACGCAAAAGCGCAGGCCATTCTCGATGGCATGGCTGGCAAGGTATATCGCCTGGGCGACGTTCACGGCCTGGGCTCGAAAGTGAAAATCATCAATCAGCTGCTGGCTGGCGTGCACATCGCCGCCAGCGCCGAAGCGATGGCCCTGGGCCTGCGCGAAGGCGTCGATGCCGATGCGTTGTACGAAGTGATCACAAACAGTGCGGGCAACTCGTGGATGTTTGAAAACCGCGTGCCGCACATTCTCAAGGCCGACTACACGCCGCTGTCGGCGGTGGACATCTTCGTCAAGGATCTGGGCCTGGTGCTGGATACCGCTCGCGCCAGCAAATTTCCGCTGCCGCTGTCGGCCACTGCGCATCAGATGTTCATGCAGGCCTCCAGCGCTGGCTTTGGTCGTGAGGACGACTCCGCCGTGATCAAGATTTTCCCGGGCATCGAACTGCCAAAAGCCAAGCCAGAACAAGCCTGAGGAGTTTTCGATGAGCCTTTCCCCCGTGCGCCCGCTGCTGGGCTGCATTGCCGACGACTTCACCGGCGCCACCGACCTGGCCAACATGCTGGTGCGCGGCGGCATGCGTACCGTGCAAAGCATTGGTATCCCGAGCGCTGAAATGGCAGCGGATCTGGACGCCGATGCCATCGTCATCGCCTTGAAGTCGCGCACCCTGCCCGCTGCCGAAGCCGTCGAGCAATCCCTCGCTGCGCTGCAATGGCTGCGCGACCGTGGCTGCGAGCAGATCTTCTTCAAATACTGCTCGACGTTCGATTCCACCCCTGCAGGCAATATTGGCCAGGTCAGCGAGGCGCTGCTCAAGCGGCTCGACAGCGACTTCACCCTGGCGTGCCCGGCTTTCCCGGAGAACGGCCGCACGATCTTTCGTGGCCACCTGTTCGTGCAGGACCAGCTGCTCAGCGAATCCGGCATGCAGCATCACCCGCTGACGCCAATGACCGACGCCAACCTGGTGCGCGTGCTGCAATCGCAGACCACCCGGAAAGTCGGCCTGCTGCGCTACGACAGCATCGCCAAAGGCGTTGACGGCGTGCGTGGCCGGATTGCCGATCTGCGTGCCGAAGGCGTGAGCATGGCCATCGCCGACGCGCTGTCCGACGCCGACCTGTACACCCTGGGCGAAGCCTGTGCTGACTTGCCGCTGCTCACCGGCGGCTCAGGCCTGGCGCTGGGCCTGCCGGGCAATTTCCGCAAGGCAGGCAAGCTACGTGACATCGACGCCGCCAGGCTTGAGCCGGTCGTCGGTGGCGAAGTGGTGTTGGCCGGTAGCGCGTCGGTCGCCACCAACGGCCAGGTTGCCGCCTGGCTCGAAGCCAATCGTCCGGCCCTGCGCATCGATCCGCTGGAGTTGGCCGAAGGTCGCCTGGTGGTCGAGCAAGCTCTGGCATTCGCTCGGTCTGCGGGTGAAACCATGCTGATCTACGCCACCAGTTCGCCGGAAGAAGTCAAAGCCGTGCAGCAGCAATTGGGCGTGGAACGTGCAGGCGCACTGGTCGAGGACGCCCTCGGGCAAATCGCCAAAGGCCTCAGGGAGGCTGGCGTCCGACGCTTCGTTGTCGCAGGCGGCGAGACGTCGGGTGCAGTGGTTCAGGCGCTGGGGGTGCAACTGCTGCAGATCGGCGCACAGATCGATCCGGGCGTTCCGGCCACCGTCAGCAGTGGCGCCGAGCCCTTGGCGCTGGCCCTCAAATCCGGCAACTTCGGCGGTCGCGATTTCTTCAACAAAGCGCTCAGGCATCTGGCGGGAGACGCGTCATGAGTCACGAGAATCAGCTGCGCGAAGATATCTGCGACACCGGCCGGCTGCTGTACGGTCGCGGCTACACCGTCGGCAGCGCGGGCAACATCAGCGCCAGGCTGGAAGACGGCTGGCTGATCACCCCCACCGACGCCTGCCTGGGTCGCCTTGATCCCGCCGACATCGCCAAGGTCAATCTGGCAGGCGAATGGGTCTCGGGCAACAAACCGTCCAAGACCCTGGCCCTGCATCGCCAGGTCTACGACCGCAATCCGGGCGTGGGCGGCGTGGTGCACACCCACTCCACGCACCTGGTGGCCTTGACCCTGGCCGGTGTCTGGCAGCCAGACAACATCCTGCCGCCCATCACGCCCTATCAAGTGATGAAAGTCGGTCCGATCCCGCTGATCAACTACGAGCGGCCTGGCTCGCCCAAGGTCGCCGAGCGCGTCGCACAACTGGCCAACAGTGTGCGCGGCGTGATGCTTGAACGCCTGGGGCCGGTGATCTGGGAAAGCTCGGTGGCCAAGGCCAGCTATGCCCTTGAGGAGCTGGAAGAGACCGCTCGCCTGTGGCTGATGAGCAACCCGAAACCGGCGCCGCTGGATCAGGCGGCGCTGGAAGAACTGCGCACCGTGTTTGGCGCGCAGTGGTAGCGGGCAACTATTGATCGGGCGCCGCCACGGCGCCCGACAATCCCCGGCGCAGCCGGACAACAATAACAACAGGACCTCAAGTCATGACGCCACTAATGCTGATGTTGATTGCCGGCGCAGGTATCGCGCTGCTGCTGTTTCTGGTCCTCAAGTACAAGTTTCAGCCATTCGTGGCGTTGATGCTGGTGAGCATCATCGTCGCCCTGGTCGCCGGGGTTAAACCGGCCGACCTGGTCGCCACCATCGAAGGCGGCATGGGCAAGACCCTCGGCCACATCGCCATCATCATCGCCCTGGGCGCCATGATCGGCCGCATCATTGAGTTGTCCGGTGGCGCTGAAGCCCTGGCCAAGACCCTGATCAAGCGCTTCGGCAACCGCCGCACGCCGCTGGCGCTGACCGTGGCCGGGTTCATCGTCGGCATCCCGGTGTTCTTCGAGGTGGGCGTGATCATCCTCATGCCGCTGGCCTACGGCGTGGCCCGGGCGGCGCGCAAACCGCTGCTGCTGTTCGCGCTGCCGATGTGCGCGGCGTTGCTGGCAGTGCATGCGTTTCTGCCGCCGCATCCAGGTGCCGTGGCCGCAGCCGGCCAGTTGGGCGCGGACCTGGGCCGGGTATTGATGTTCGGCATCCCGATGGTGGCGGTGTTGAGCCTGGTCGGCTATTTCATCGCCGGGCGCATGACCCGCAAGGTCTATCCGATGACCGATGACATACGCGCTGAAGTCTACGGCCCGCACATCACCAACGCTGACCTGCAGGCCTGGCACAACGGCGACTACTCGACCCACAGCGAAGCCACGCAGACGAAACAACCGGGCCACGAAGAAAGCGCCAGCAGCCTGGCGGCGTCGCTGCCCCCTGCTCCGGCGCCCGGCTTCGGCCTGATCATCGCGCTGATTCTGCTGCCCATCGTGCTGATTCTGCTGGGGACCCTGGCGACCACCCTGTTGCCTGTCGAGTCGATGCTGCGCAGCGTGCTGACGGTGCTCGGCGCGCCACTGGTTGCGCTGTTGATCGATACCCTGCTCTGCGCCTGGCTGCTGGGCACCCGGCGCGGCTGGAGCCGCACCCAGGTCTCCGATGTCATTGGCTCGGCATTGCCCGGCGTGGCGATGGTGATTCTGATTGCCGGTGCGGGTGGCGTATTCGGCAAGGTGCTGGTGGATACCGGTATCGGCGCGGTGGTCTCCGAAGCCTTGCGCACCACCGGTCTGCCGGTCCTCGCGTTGGGCTTTCTGCTGACCTTGCTGCTGCGTGCGGTGCAGGGTTCGACCACGGTTGCACTGGTCACCACGGCCGGTATCCTCAGCCCGCTGATCGCGACATTGAACCTGACCCCCAACCACCTGGCGCTGCTGTGCCTGGCCATGGGCGGCGGCGGTCTGGCGATGTCGCACATCAACGATGCCGGTTACTGGATGTTCACCAAACTGGCCGGCCTCAATGTCGCCGACGGCCTGCGCACCTGGACGGTGCTGGTGACTATTCTCGGCACCCTGGGTTTCCTCGCGACCCTGGTGATCTGGCCATTCGTCTGATCTGAAAGACTGGAGCTCTCACATGCCTCGTTTCGCTGCCAACCTCAGCATGCTCTACCCGCAACACGCGTTTCTCGATCGCTTTGCCGCTGCCGCAGCCGATGGTTTCGCGGCGGTGGAATACCTGTTCCCGTACGACTTCAGCCCTGCGCAACTCAAGCAACGCCTGGACGACAACGGCCTGGTGCAGGCGCTGTTCAATGCCCCACCAGGAGACTGGGCAGCGGGCGAGCGTGGCATCGCCTCGCTGCCGGGACGCGAAGCGGAGTTCCGCGCTGGCATCGCCAAAGC
This sequence comes from Pseudomonas viridiflava, assembly GCF_900585905.1. GTDB lineage: Bacteria > Pseudomonadota > Gammaproteobacteria > Pseudomonadales > Pseudomonadaceae > Aquipseudomonas. The sequence continues at coordinate 3,292 of NZ_UTVH01000121.1, read as the reverse complement.
GCTGGAATACGCTGCATTACTGGGCAACGACCGGATTCACGTCATGGCCGGGCTGCTGCCCGACGAGGCGCTGCGCGAGCGCCATCAGGCGGTCTATCTGGACAACCTCGCCTTCGCTGCCGCACAAGCCGCCAAGGCGGGCATTACCGTGCTGATCGAACCGATCAACACCCGCGACATGCCGGGGTTTTTCCTCAATCGTCAGGACCAGGCACACGCCATCTGCAAACAGGTGGGCGCCGATAACCTTAAAGTGCAGTTCGATTTCTATCACTGCCAGATCGTCGAAGGCGACGTCATCTCAACCCTGCGCCGAGACTTCGCCGGCGTTGGCCACATCCAGATCGCAGGCGTGCCGGACCGGCATGAACCCGACATGGGCGAGCTTAACTACACCTGGCTGTTCGACGAAATCGACCGCCTCGGCTACAGCGGCTGGATCGGCTGCGAGTACCGGCCCAAAGGCGACACCTCGCAGGGGCTGCAGTGGTTGCGTGACTGGCAGAACCAAGTACACAAGGCCTCTCCCCACTGACGTGGGACCGGCTTCAGCCGGGAAGAGGCCCGGGCAGTCATGCCTGTTCATTGTGAGTCATGCCGCCTTCCCGGCGACCCAACACGTCGGTGACCAAAGTGGTGCGTGCCTTCACGTCGTAGCGGAAGTGAAAGTGCTCGCCATCGCTGGTCCAGTGTTCGACCACACGCGGCTGGCCCTGCAAAGTTTCCCAGCGATAGTGACAGCTCAGTCCCAGCGCGTTGCTGTGGCTGGTCATCACGCCATCGCCATAGGTGAAGTGGCGCATCGAATCGCCGTTGCGATTGATCACTTCAGAGAGCTGGCCGTTATGTCGGTCAACGAGCCTTCATCAGTGCGCGTGATTTCCTGTTATTTTTCTGATGCTATACGCTTTCATAACTTACCTCAGAATGCAGAATGCAGAATGCAGAATGCAGAATGCAGAATGCAGAATGTTGTATTTTTTATCCGATTTTTAATTTTAGATAGATAATTTCTTGAAAATTGTGCTACGCATTAGCAAAAATCAAGAGTGACTGAATGCCATCAATCACTCTCTGGACCTAAATTTTAAAGAGCGCTTTATTACGATATTCTTGATATATTAAAGCTTTTGCTTGTTCAGGATTTATCAAGTAAACCACCACTCTGAGGCGGCTTGCCTTTGCAAGAAATCTAAAGCACCGGCATAGCATAGTATGTGTGGCTGATGTCAGGACTACGTCAGCCACGTACTTACTAAGTTTTTGGCTTCAGGACAAGCCAAAATACATTTCTAAAAATTCACTAAAATTCGACCACTGCGGTTTCAGTCTTCCTTGATTAAAATCAATTAAGTTTCTTCCCAGTGAAAGCTCAATCACCTCGCCAGTAACACTGTTGTAAAAATATCCGCTCTCCGCTTCAAAGCTGTCTAAAGGAAGGTACTCCTTAGGGAGCTTAAGGGTTTCATGTGTTCGCTTCAATGCAAGGTTATAATCTGAGTTTTTAGAAAACCAGCATACCTGGTAGATCTCTTTTCCTCTTTGAATAAAAGTGGGCCCATCTTCGACGTGAAGATAAAACTCTGAAAAATCAGAGGATATATCCACGCCCAGCTTTCTAAGTTCAACTTCATACTCAGTGCTTGCTTCGTCGAACCACCAGCCTTTACTCTTGCAAAAATTAACAACTTTCATTGAAATCATTCTAACTACCCACAGTTTGCAGAGCCTCTGGACCCGCCAGAGTTTCGTCTATTGGTTTCCGATTGAGCTCGCCCTTTCCAATAAGCGTCTCGATCACCATTGAATAATTCCCTATCTACCGGATTTATCGGGTGTTGGTTTGGCAGATGGGGATGCAATGCATTTGTTTTACCAAAGTTTTGATGTGTATCTGCCGATAGCTCGAAAAGCGAGCCAAGAGCATTTTGCTTAGAATGGTGCAGATTCAACTGTGAATAGCTACCATTTTTAATTACAAAGGGACTTCTGCCTTCGGCGGCGAGTTCCAAATTCGTTCTGACGCCGTTACGGGTATTAACTGGCAGATCCCAGTCAATAACTTGTTGATATACCGCATGCACGCTTCCTGAAGGTGCAGTGAAGTTTGAAGGAGAGAAAAATCCAGTTAGGCCTAGTGGATCTATCCATCCGACAGCATTCGGAGCATACCGATAGAGGTTATCCCCACCCAACACCCCAATCGGATCCTGCGTTATAAACCGCCCCACCAACGGATCGTAGTACCTGAACGTGTTGTAATTCAGCCCTGTCTCATCGTCAAAGTACTGCCCCTGAAACCGCAGATTCTGCTCAACCTTACTCACCGCCAGGGTCTCGATTGACCCCCACGCCTTGTACGTCGCCTGCCAGACGATCTCGCCGTCCGCATCTGTCATTTCCAGCGGCGTACCAATCTGGTCGGTGTGGAAGTAGTAAAGCTTCTGCTCTTCACCTTCGCTTTGGTCAACGCGGGCCAGCGGCGCGTAGCTGCCGGGCTCGTAGATGTACAGGCTGCTTTGCCCTGGGCTTTCTTCGCGCAGCATGCGCAGGCCTTGCCAGAGGAAGTTCTTGTGTTCGGTTTTGCCTTCGATGGTTGAGGTTTTACCGACGCGCCTTCCGAGGCTGTCGTAGCGGTAGTTGCCGGTACTTTTCAGGCCAGCGTTGACGAACGTCTCGGCTTTGACCAGACGATTCTCACAGTCATAGCTGAACGTTTGCAGCATATTCAGACCACTGCGTTTTTCAATCAGGTTGCCCCACGGGTCGTAGCTGTATTCCTGATCGCGCCATTGCTTGATGCGGTTGTCTTTGACCTGGTCGAATTGGCTGGTGTTGAAGTTCAGGCGGTTGGCGGCGGCGTCGTAGCGGAATTCTTCGCTGTCGACGAGCCTGCCGGTTTCGCGGCTGTGGAGCTGGCCGTTGGCTTCGTATTCGTATTTGATTTCGCCGCGCAGTTTGTCGAGTGTGCGTACCAACTCGCCCGCCGGATCATATTGATAGCGGCGATGGATCGGGTTGTAGGCGTGTTCCACCAGCAGGCTGGTGTTGATGCCGGTGTTGTGCACTTGCGACAGTTTTTCGGCCGGCAGTGTTGAAGCAAATTGCCAGGCCTTGCGGCCCATGGCGTCGTAGCCAAAGCAACTGGTGAGCTTGCCCTGGGTGCGGTAGACCTCACGGTGCAGGTCGTCGCGCTCCATGTCGCTAATCAACTGGCCGTCGAGGTTCAGTTGGTGCAGGTGGCCGCTGCCGTAGTACAGGTGGTTCAGGTGCTGGCCTGTAGGCAAGGTCA